>NZ_CP192056.1:0-4800000 GCF_050942215.1 Sphaerimonospora sp. CA-214678 | reverse complement strand
TCAACGACGTCGTCCACCTGATCGCCGAGCTGGTCGAGAACTCCATCTCGTTCTCCCCGCGTGAGACCAAGGTCGTCGTGTCGAGCAACCGCATCGACGGCGGCGGTCTCATCGTCTCCGTCAGCGACCGCGGCATCGGCATGACCCCCGATGAGGTGGCGCAGACGAACCATCGCCTCGCCAACCCCCCGGTCGTGGACGTGTCGGTGTCCCGGCGCATGGGCCTGTTCGTGGTCGGCCGCCTGGCCCTGCGCCACGGCATCCGGGTGCAGCTGCGCCAGCAGGACGTGGGCGGGCTGACCGCGATGGTGCTGCTGCCCGAGTCGCTGCTCGCCCAGCCGGGGCCGGCGTTCCCCGGCATGGCGGGGGCATCCGGCGACTTCGGCATGCCGGCCCAGATCGGTGCCTCCAGCGGCATGGGCATGACCGGCGAGCTGAACATGCCCGGTGAACGGGGCATCCCGGAGCCGACCGGCTCCAACCCCTTCGACGAGCCGACCGGTCCGAACTCCTTCGGGCACGCGCCGCGGCCGTCGCTGTTCGGCGCCGACGCGCCCGGCCTGAACACCCCGGGCGTCGGCACCGCCGGGCCGGGAGCCCCACGCGGCGACTCCTTCGAACGCGGCCCGTTCGAGACCTTCCCCAGGGAGAGCGTGGGACGGGATCCCGACCCCTTCGCGCGCGCCCCGTTCGGCGGCGGACCGGTCAGGCGGGAGCCCGGCGGACCGGACGCATCCGAATCGATCTCCTCGTCGACGGACCCGTTCGAGACGACGAAGTTCGACTTCGACGTGAGTCCCGCCGAGAGCGGTCGGTTCGAGGCCAACCCCTTCGACACCAACCCCTTCGCACGTGGACGGATCGGCGGGGAGGCCCCCGTCGACACGCCGTGGCCGGGGCACCTGCCTCCTCCGGGCAGCACCTCCTGGCCCGGTTCGCCACCCTCCCAGGACCAGACCACCGACACCGGAGGCGAGTGGCCGGGATGGCCCGGAGGCGGCGCGTTCGAGGGTGACATCGATCACACCGGTCCGCTCCCGGTGGTCCGCACCTCGCCCATGGAGTCGGAGGAGGAGTTCTTGCCGATCTTCGCCGCCGTCGAGTCCGACTGGTTCAAGAAGGTCGACCTCTCCGACGAGAAGAGCGATTCCGACGATGATCCGCCCGCCAAGTTGTGGTCGTCCCCGGCGGACGCCGGGTGGCAGGCGGCGAAGGCCGCGGCCGAGCCCACACTGGGCGGCGTCACCGCCTCCGGGCTTCCCAAGCGCGTGCCCAAGGCCAACCTGGTCCCCGGCTCGGCCACGACTCCGGCCTCCGCTCCCGTCCCGGCCGAGCCCGCCGCAGCGGCGGGACCGCCACCGCCGCCGATGCTTTCGCCCGAGCGCGTGCGGAGCAGGCTCGCCAGCTTCCAGCAGGGCGTACGGCAGGGCCGCGCCGTGGCGCGCGGCGAGACCGGCGAGGACCAGGCATACCCCGGGGCGCCGCGGCTGGGCGACCCGATTGCCCAGGACAGTGAGAAGGAGGACTGATGAGGGAGATGAGCCAGGCCGCACGCGGCGTCAACTGGTTGATCACTGATTTTGTGAACAACGTGCCCGGTGTGGCGCACGCGGTGGTGGTGTCATCGGACGGCCTGCCGCTGGCGTTCTCCGATGGGTTTCCCAAGGATCGGGCCGATCAGCTGGCTGCGGTGGCGGCGGGTTTGATCAGTCTGACGCAGGGCGCCTCCCGGGTGTTCGAGGGCGGTGCGGTGACGCAGACGGTCGTGGAGATGCAGCGCGGGCTGCTGCTGATCATGTCGATCAGCGACGGGTCGTGCCTGGCGGTGCTCGCGGCGGCCGATTCCGATATGGGACTGGTGGCGTATCAGATGACGCTGCTGGTGGAACGTGCGGGACAGGTGCTCACGCCCGCGGTGCGGGCCGAGCTTCAGGCGTCTCACCCCAGGTGACGGACTACCGGACGTCCCCGGTGACGTTGGCATGACGAGGTCAGGAGGACATGTGGCAGGCGGTTGGACCAACGAGCCCTATCCGCCGGTGGACGATGCCCACCGGCACTACGGCGGTACGAACCCGGCCCCGTCCTCGGCGCCGCCGCCGCAGCCCAGCAGTTCTCTGGTGCGTCCATACGCGGTGACCGGAGGGCGCACGGCACCGCGTATGCAGCTCGCGATGGAGGCGCTCGTGTCGTCCATCACCATGGTCGACCAGGACCTTTCCACGCTCACCCCGGAGCGGCAGGCCATCTGCTCGCTGTGCCGTCAGGTGCGGTCGGTGGCGGAGGTGTCCGCGTTGTTGCGGATTCCGCTGGGTGTGGTGCGTGTGGTCATCGCGGACATGGCGGCTGAGGGGTTGGTGCAGGTGCATCAGCCGCAGCTGGATGCGGGCAAGCCGGATGTGACTTTGCTGGAGAGGGTGCTCAGTGGACTTCGCAGGCTCTAGAGACGCGGCCGGTTCCGGCCGGGGGCTGACGTCGACGAAGATCGTCGTTGCGGGTGGTTTCGGTGTGGGGAAGACGACGTTCGTGGGGGCGGTGTCGGAGATCATGCCGTTGACGACGGAGGCGGTGATGACCGATGCGTCGGCGGGTGTGGACGATGTGGGGTTGGTTCCGCATAAGACGACGACGACGGTGGCGATGGATTTCGGGCGGGTGTCGCTGGACCGTGATTTGATCTTGTATTTGTTCGGGACGCCGGGGCAGCATCGGTTCTGGTTCATGTGGGATGACCTGGTGCGGGGGGCGATCGGTGCGGTGGTGCTGGTGGATACGCGGCGGCTGGCCGATAGTTTTCCCGCTGTGGATTATTTCGAGGAGGCGCGGTTGCCGTTCGTGGTGGGGATCAACGGCTTCGATGGGCGGTTTCCTCATGGTGAGGAGGAGATTCGGGAGGCGATGACGCTGGGGTCGCATATTCCGATCGTGCGTACGGACGCGCGTGATCGGGAGTCGGTCAAGAGAGCGTTGATCACTCTGGTCGAGCACGCCCTCACCACGCACGTCGCCGTACCCCAGCGGGGACTCTCCTGACCGCACCGACCCGGTGATCCCGTCAGACGGGGAGCGCTTCGATCAGGCTCGCCCCGGCGGGGAGCGGCAGCACCCGCGACAGCGACAGGCCGCTCTTGCCGAGCAGGGTGGCGTACTCGCTCCGGGTCCGTTCCCTACCACCCAGCAGGGTGAGCATCCGCAGGTCGATCTCCTTGCCGATGTGCGGTGAATCGTCGTCGGGGAGCACCATCTCCAGCAGCAGCACCCGGCCCTCGCCGGCCATGGCGTCCCGCACGTTGCCGAGGATGCGCAGTGCGTCGTCGTCGTCCCAGTTGTGGATGATGCTCGCGAGCAGGTAGGCGTCGGCGCCTTCGGGCACGGCCTCGAAGAAGTCGCCGCCCACGAATTCGCACCGGTCGCCGAAGCCGCGTGTGGCGAGCGCCTCGCGCGCGTGCGCCACCACGCCCTCGCGGTCGAGGAGCACGCCGCGCAGCCGAGGGTTCGCGTCGAGCACGGCCGCGAGCAGATGCCCCCTTCCTCCGGCCACGTCCACAAGCGTGCCGCAGCCCGAGAAGTCGTAGGCGGCGGCCAGCGCCGGCTCGATCGAAGCGGCCCGGATCCCCATGTAGTCGTTGAAGTTCCGCGCGGCCTCGGGCCGTTCCTCCAGGTAGTCGTAGTAGGTCCCGAAGCGCTCGATGAACGGGGAACGGCCCAGCCGTACGGCCTCGGGCAGCGTCCCCATGGCGTGCCAGTAGCCGGGCTCCAGCATCACCCGCAGCGCGGCGCGCATGCTGCCGGGCATGCCCTCCCGCAGGGCCTGGCCGCTTTCGGTCAGCTCATAGACGCCGGGACCCACGGTGCGGACGATCCCGATGCCCGCCAGCTCGCGCATCACCCGTGCGAGTGAGGGGGCGTGCGCCCCGCACGCGCCGGCCAGTTCGGTGACGCTCATCGGGCCGCCCGCCAGGTGATCGGCACAGCCCAGCTCCGCCATCGTGGCCATGGCGCCGAGCCGGGTGATGCCGACGATGGCGTCCCAGATGGGGTCGTTCGAGTCGATCAATGCTGCTCCAGAACAGTGGTCGCGGTGGTGGAAGCGCCTCGGACGAGGCGGCCGACTTCGGCGCGCAGCCGGACGAACTCGTCGAGCTGCCTGGTGGCGATCTGGTCGCGCGGGCCGCTCAGGCCGACCTCCAGATCGGCGGCGACCCGCGCGGGTGACCTGGTGAGGACGATGACACGGTCCCCGACGTACACACTCTCGTCGATGTCGTGGGTGATCAGCAGGATCGTCATCCCGTGGTGTGCGCAGACCCGCAGCACCAGGTCCTCCAGATCCTCGCGGGTCTGGGCGTCGACCGACCCGAACGGCTCGTCCATGAGGAGGAGCGCCGGGCGGTAGGCGAGGGCACGCGCGATCGAGACACGCTGCTGCATGCCGCCGGACATCTCCCAGGGGTATTTCCCGCCGGCGTCGGCCAGGCCCACCTGGTCCAGGGCCGCCAGCGCGGCCTCCCGGCTGTGCCTGCGGTCCAGCCCCCTGCGCCGCAGCGGCAGCGCGACGTTGCTCACCGCCGTCATCCACGGGAAGAGCGAGCGGCTGTAGTCCTGGAAGACGATCGCCAGGTTGTCCGGGATCCGGTCGATCGGCCGGCCGCCGAGCATGATGCTGCCGCCGGACGGTTTGATGAGCCCGGCGATCGAGCGCAGCAGGGTCGACTTCCCGCACCCCGAGGGGCCGACGACGCTGACCAACTCGCCTTCGGCGACGGACAGGCTCACCCCGTCGAGCACCCGGTGCGTACCGTACGAATGGACCAGATCGGTGATCTTGAGCACGGGATGCCCCCTTAGTTGGTCTGCCTGGCGCCCCGGTGCCAGGCGAGCACGCGCCGCTCCAGCAGCAGGAACGCGGAGTTGAGCAGGTAGCCGAGCAGGCCCAGCATGACCAGGCAGCCCCACATGTCCGGGAAGAGGTAGCTGCGCTGCGCCCAGAGAAGCTGGTAGCCGATCCCGCCGCTGCCCCCGAAGATCTCGGCGATCACCAGGAGGATCAGCGCCAGGGACAGGGCGAGCCGCAGCCCGGCGAAGATCTTCGGCATGGCGGCGGGGAGGATGACCTGCCAGAGGCGCTGGGACGCGGAGAACCCGAAGATGCGCGCCGTTTCCAGATGCTGCCGATCCACGCCGCGCGTGCCGTCGACGGTGTTGAGCAGGATCGGCCAGATCACTCCGAACACGATCGTGGCGAGCTGTGCCGGCGTGCCCAGCTTCAGCAGGGCCAGGAAGAACGGCACGAGCAGAGGCGGCGGTACGGCCCGGCCGAGGTCGATCAGCGGGTCCAGGTAGTCGGACAGCCGGGGCGAGCAGCCGATGGCGATCCCGGCGAGCACGCCGAGGACGGCGGCGGCCAGCCAGCCGCCGAACAGCCTCGCGAGGCTGGGGCCGAAATCGCTGAGCGCCTGGTCCGTCAGCAGGAGACGGGACACCGGGCCGGAGAACCAGAGTTCGTGCATCCGCGCGAGGATCGCCGAGGGCGGAGGAAAGAACGGCTGCTCGGCCGTGCGGGTGCCGATCTCCCAGATCGCGATCGTGACGGCCACCAGCCAGAGCCGGCCGAGTGGACGGAAGACGGGTCCGCAGGAACGCAGGTTCATCTGGGGTTCCCCGATCTGGCGCGGTGCCACCGGAACAGCCGGCGTTCCGCCGCGACCAGAACGGCGTTGGAGAGAACGCCGAACAGGCCCGCCCACAGGGTCGCCGCCAACATCAGGTCGATCCGGCCGGCACTGGCGGCCTCGGTGATGAAGATTCCGATTCCCTCCGCGCCGCCGGCCAGCAACTCCGCGCTGACCGCCAGGATGATCGCGATCCCGGAGGCGACCCGCACCCCGGTCGCGATGAACGGGGCGGCACTGGGCAGCGAGACACGCAACAGTACGGACACCGGTCCGAACCCGAAGCTGCGCAGGGTCTCCTTGGCGAGGGGATCGACGTCTTTCACGCCGTAGATGGCGTTCAACAGCACCGGCCAGGACGACGCGTACAGGATGACGGCCAGCCTCAGGTGCAGGTTGTCGCTGAAGAGCAGGATCGCGAGAGGGATGATCGCGACCGATGGGATGGGCCGGAGGAACTCGATGAGCGGGCGGACCGCACGTTCGGCGGCGGGCAGCGCGCCGAGCACCAGCCCGGCGGGTACGGCCACGGCCACGGTGAGCAGGAGCCCCAGGGCCCAGGCTGTCACCGTGGCTGTGGCGTCGGCGAGGAAGTCCGGGTCGACGATCAGGCCCGCCGCGCCGACGAGGATCGTCGACATGCGGGGCAGGAAGCGTTCGTCGATCAGTCCGCTGAGGCCGACGGCCTCGACCGCTACGACGAACACCGCGGCGCCGACGACGCCGCGGAACACTCGGACCCGGTTCATGATCTGATCACGATCTCGCGGCGGTCTCCGTCAGCTCGCCGGCGGCGCCAGGATCAACGACTTCACGTCGAGATCCGTCTTCAGGTAGCCGTACTCCTTCATCAGGTCGGCCACCCGCTGGAGCCGCTCCTCGCTCAGCGAGGTCGGGTAGGAGCCCAGGGCGATGACCGCCGCCGTGGCAGCGTCGATCTTGGTGTACTTGGGCAGCACCTCGTCCACGATCTTCCGGTCGTTCGCGACGAGCTCCTGGGCCTTGTGCAGGGCACGCTGGAAGGCGGCCAACGTCTTCGGGTACTTGTTGGCGATGCTTTCCGTGGTCAGCCAGCCGGCGATGGGAAAGTCCTCGGTCGGCCCGATCATTTGGTCGACGACGATTCTGGCGCCCGCCTTGGACGCGACGGTGATAAACGGCTCGACCATAGCTGCCGCATCGGCCTGACCGTTTTCCAGGGCGGCGGGCATGTCGGGGTACGGCTTCTCGATGAACTGGTCCTGGGTCGCGGTCACCCCCGCCACTCTCATCTGAACCTCGGCCGTCAGCTGGCTGAGGTTGTTGAAGGTATTGACGGCGATCTTCTTCCCCTTGAGGTCGGCCGCGCTCTTGATGGGGGAGTCCTTCTTAGCCATGATCACGAAGGCGCCGGGAGCCGAGCCGTAACTGTCGGCCACGAACTTGAACTTCCCCGCGCCCTTCTCCTGCGCCAGGAAGGTGCCGATATAGGCGCTGAGGGTCAGGTCGATGCTCTCGCCCAGGATCTTCTGGATGCCGATGGCGCCGCCCGCGAGGACCTCGGTCTTGACCTCTAGACCCTCCTCCTTGAAGAAGCCGCGGTCGATGGCGACCTGCAGCGGCGCGATGTCCGGGACGGGGATCGTGCCTACGACCAGCGTGGTCTTCTCCAGAGCGGAGCCGTCGGCGGAGGAGTCGGACGATGTCTCGGTGCTGCAAGCGGTCAGGGCCAGCACGGCCGCGACACCTATGGCGAAGGTTCGCCCCATAAGCCTCATTAGCTCTCCTTTGGCGGGGAGTGACGCCCGACTGGTCAGGTGATCAAGCTAAGACGGGCGACGGGCGAGAAGCGTACCGGAGTCAGAACGACTTAACAGCATTCGGTCATATATGTCATATAACTTGCCCGAACGTCCATTATGTCCAACTAACTGATCAACTGGAGGTTTGGACCGATGCCAAGGCGTAACCCGGTTTAGGACCTGACATGCGATCGTTTGGATGCTGCTGGATACCTCACTTATGGCCAGGTTAGAACGCTATTCGGTACTTTTTGGATCGTTCCAATATATCCGAAGCATTGGTCTAGCTCGTCCATTTATGCTCAAATTGCCGATGACTTGTGGGGTTTCCCGTACGGGCCCACCGCGAAACTCTTTCCTGAGGACCAGCGCGAGAGGTTGCACCAGTGAGGACAGCAACGATCGAGGGCGGTCGCCGCGCCGATCCCGAACCGCCCGGCGGAGCGGGTGCCGGCGGCGCGACCACCGCGAGCGGGCGGCGGCCGCCGCGGGCCAGGACCGGGACCTCGGCCGAGCACGCCATCGGAAGCCCGATGGCGCTGAAGAACTGGCGCGTGCGCAGCCGGCTCCTGGCTCTGATCGTGCTGCCGACCGTCGTCGCGGTCCTGTTCGGCGGCCTGCGGGTGGTCACCTCTATCGGCAGCGCCGCCGAGTACCAGCGCGTGCGCGGAGCGGTCGAGCTCGTCGCCCGCATCGGCGCGCTGGCCAACGAGATCCAGCTGGAGCGCGACCTCACCGTCAGATACGTGGCGGGGAACCGCCGCTCGAACTCGGTGCTCACGCTCATCAACAACCAGCACAAGGTCGTCGACGCGGAGGTGGAGCTGGTCCGGAGCAAGGCCGCGTCCGACGGTGACACGCTGGGAGAGCTCGGCCGGGCGGAACTCTCCCGCGCGCTCGGGCGACTGACCGACCTGCCCGCGCTGCGTAAAATCGCGCTCGAAAGCCAGCTCCAGCCGCTGCGCACCCTTGAGAAGTATCGGCTCGTCACCGCCGACCTGCTGCGGCTCTACGACGCGGCCGGGCAGGGCGTTCCGGACGAGGCGCTCGGCGCGAGCGTCAAGGCGCTGGGCGCGCTGGCCCGCGCCCAGGAGTCCGTCTCGCAGCAGCGCGCGCTGCTCGCCCTGGCGCTGGCCAGGCAGCGGTTCGAGCAGGACGAGTTCGACGCCTTCACGGCCGCGGCCGCCGGCGAGCGGAGCGAGCTGACCTCGTACAACGCCGAGGCGACCATCGCCCAGCGTCAGTTCTACGCCGACACCGTGACCAATCAGCTGATCGACCGGGCGCGGTTCTTCATCAACCGGGCGCGCTTCCTCCACTCGGCCGGGCTGCCGATCCGCAACCTCGACCGCAGGAGCTCCGACGAGGAGCGGTGGTTCGGCGCGATCAGCAAGCAGGCGGAGCTGATGCGGGAGGTCTCCGAGACCATCACCAGGTCCGCCATCGCCAGGAGCGCCGAACTCCAGACGGCAGAACGCAACGCGGCCGTGTTCAGCGCCATCCTGATCACCGCGGTCCTGCTGCTGGTCCTGCTCATCACCGCCGTCATGGCCCGATCGCTGGTTCACCCGCTGCGCCGGCTGCGCAGCGAGGCGCTCGAGGTCGCCGGCCACCGTCTGCCAGAACTCGTGCAGCGGCTGCGTGACACCGACGGCGGGCGCGGCCGGCCGGAGGTGCAGCCCGTCGGTGTGCACTCCGCCGACGAGATCGGCGAGGTCGCGCGGGCCTTCGACGAGGTGCACCGCGAGGCCGTACGGCTGGCGGGCGACGAGGCCCAGCTCCGCAGCAACATCAACGCGATGTTCGTGAACCTGTCGCGGCGCACGCAGACCCTGGTGGAGCGGCAGATCACGCTGATCGACGGTCTGGAGCAGGGCGAACAGGACGAGCGCCGTCTGGCCGACATGTTCAAGCTCGACCACCTGGCCACCCGCATGCGGCGCAACAGTGAGAACCTCCTGGTCCTCGCCGGCCAGGAGCCCGCCCGCCGCTGGAGCCGGCCCGTCGAGATCACCGACGTGCTCCGCGCCTCCCTGTCCGAGGTCGAGGGATATGAGCGCGTGGCGCTCAACGTGCCCGGAGAGGTCGCCATCGCCGGGCAGTCCGTCAACGACGTCATCCACCTGCTCGCCGAGCTCGTCGAGAACGCGCTGTCGTTCTCGGCCAGGGACACCCGCGTGACCGTGTCGGGGAACAGCATCGACGGCGGCGGAGTGATGATCTCCATCACGGACTCCGGCATCGGCATGACCAACGAGGAGATCGCCCAGGCGAACCATCGCCTCTCCCATCCCCCGGTCGTGGACGTGTCGGTGTCCCGGCGGATGGGACTGTTCGTGGTCGGCCGGCTCGCGCTGCGCAACGGCATCCGGGTTCAGCTCAGACCGCACGACGGCGGAGGCCTGACCGCGATGGTCCTGCTGCCGGAGGCGCTGATGAGCCGGCCCGCCTACCAGCCGCCGACCCACGCCGGCGCGTTCGCCCCCTCGTGGAGCCCCCAGCCGAGTCTCCAGCCGAGCCAGCCGGAATGGCCGGCGCGCTCGCCGATCACGCCGCGTTCCGCCATGCCGCCCGCGGCCGTCCCGCCCGCGGCCCCGACGGCCCCCCTCGGTCACAACACAGGTCCGCATTTCACCCCCGCCGTGCCTCCCGGCGCTCCACACGGGGGCGCCGGGTTGCGTCCGCGTCGCTACGACGACATCCCGGACGAGGCGGCCACCGGTCCGATGCCGGTGCTGCGGAACGCGCCGCTGGAGGAGCCACCCGAAGAGTTCCTGCCGATCTTCGCTTCCGTCGAGTCGGCGTGGTTCAAGAGGACCACGCCGACCGAGGCGGAGTCGGAATGGCAGCGGCCGTCCGCCGTCGACGCCGGGTGGCAGACCGCGGCCGCGGTCGCCCAGCAGCCGGCCTCCGACGGTAAGACCACCTCTGGCCTGCCCAAGCGGGTCCCCAAGGCAAACCTGGTGCCGGGCTCGGCCGATGCGGCGGCGGCTTCCGCCGCGCCGCCGCCGGTCCTGTCACCCGACCGTGCCCGGAGCCGCCTGTCGAGCTTCCAGCAGGGCGTACGGAAGGGCCGCGCCGTGGCGCGCGGGGAGATCAGTGAGGACCAGGGCTACCCGATGAGAGAAGGGGAGCAAGGATGATGGAGATGAGTCAGGCCGCGCGCGGGCTCAACTGGTTGATCAGCGACTTCGTCGGCTCGGTGCCGGGCGTGGCGCATGCGGTCGTCGTGGCGGCCGACGGTCTGCCACTGGCCTATTCCGACGGCTTCCCGCCCGACCGGGCCGATCAGCTGGCTGCGGTGGCGGCGGGTTTGATCAGTCTGACGCAGGGCGCCTCCCGGGTGTTCGAGGGCGGTGCGGTGACGCAGACGGTCGTGGAGATGCAGCGCGGGCTGCTGCTGATCATGTCGATCAGCGACGGGTCGTGCCTGGCCGTGCTGGCCGCGCCGGACTCGGACCTCGGGCTCGTGGCTTATCAGATGACGTTGCTGGTGGATCGAGCGGGACAGGTGCTCACGCCGGCGCTGCGCGCCGAGCTCCAGTCGTCCCACTCGCGGAGGTGACGGTGGACCCGTGGGGGCAGCCGCACGGCGGCGCCCCGATCCCCCAGGAGCCCGCGTCCCCGGTCCGCCCCTTCACCGTGACCGGAGGGCGCACGACCCCGCGCATGCAGCTCGCGATCGAGGCGCTGGTGTCGTCGGCGACCACGGCACACTTCGATCTGTCCGGCCGCCCGCCCGAGTACCGCGCGATCAGCTCGCTGTGCCGTCAGGTGCGGTCGGTGGCGGAGGTGTCCGCGTTGTTGCGGATTCCGCTGGGTGTGGTGCGTGTGGTCATCGCGGACATGGCGGCTGAGGGGTTGGTGCAGGTGCATCAGCCGCAGCTGGATGCGGGCAAGCCGGATGTGACTTTGCTGGAGAGGGTGCTCAGTGGACTTCGCAGGCTCTAGAGACGCGGCCGGTTCCGGCCGGGGGCTGACGTCGACGAAGATCGTCGTTGCGGGTGGTTTCGGTGTGGGGAAGACGACGTTCGTGGGGGCGGTGTCGGAGATCATGCCGTTGACGACGGAGGCGGTGATGACCGATGCGTCGGCGGGTGTGGACGATGTGGGGTTGGTTCCGCATAAGACGACGACGACGGTGGCGATGGATTTCGGGCGGGTGTCGCTGGACCGTGATTTGATCTTGTATTTGTTCGGGACGCCGGGGCAGCATCGGTTCTGGTTCATGTGGGATGACCTGGTGCGGGGGGCGATCGGTGCGGTGGTGCTGGTGGATACGCGGCGGCTGGCCGATAGTTTTCCCGCTGTGGATTATTTCGAGGAGGCGCGGTTGCCGTTCGTGGTGGGGATCAACGGCTTCGATGGGCGGTTTCCTCATGGTGAGGAGGAGATTCGGGAGGCGATGACGCTGGGGTCGCATATTCCGATCGTGCGTACGGACGCGCGTGATCGGGAGTCGGTCAAGAGAGCGTTGATCACTCTGGTCGAGCACGCCCTCACCACGCACGTCGGGGCGCCCGGCCGATGAGCGGGCGCGCGGGCGGGCGCGGAGGCCGCGGAGCCGGATAGGCTGGAGCCCGGTCCATTCACCCGTCCAATCGCTTCGAGGGCTGGCCACTCACGTGTTCGAGACGCTTTCCGACCGGCTGACTTCGGTCTTCTCCTCCCTTAGGTCCAAGGGCAGGCTTTCCGACGCCGACATCGACGCGACCTGCCGCGAGATCCGCATCGCCCTGCTCGAGGCCGATGTCGCGCTGCCGGTGGTGAAGGACTTCGTGGCCCGGGTCAAGGAACGGGCGCGCGGAGCCGAGGTCTCCCAGGCGCTCAACCCCGCCCAGCAGGTCGTGAAGATCGTCAATGACGAGCTGATCGGGGTGCTGGGCGGTGAGACGCGCAGGCTGCGCCACGCCAAGACCCCGCCGACCGTCATCATGCTCGCCGGTCTTCAGGGATCGGGCAAGACCACGCTCGCCGGCAAGCTGGCCAAGTGGCTGCGCGACCAGGGCCACGCTCCGCTGCTCGTGGCGTGCGACCTTCAGCGGCCCAACGCCGTACAGCAGCTTTCGGTCATGGCCGAGCGTGCCGAGGTGGCCGTCTTCGCGCCCCAGCCGGGCAACGGCGTCGGCGATCCCGTCGAGGTGGCCAGGGAGTCGATCGACCACGCCCGGCGCCGCCAGCACGACGTCGTCATCGTCGACACCGCCGGACGGCTTGGCATCGACGAGCAGCTCATGCGGCAGGCGGCGGACATCCGCGACGCGATCAGCCCGGACGAGGTGCTGTTCGTGGTCGACGCGATGATCGGCCAGGACGCGGTGAGCACGGCTCAGGCGTTCATGGAGGGGGTCGGCTTCGACGGCGTCGTGCTGACCAAGCTCGACGGCGACGCCAGGGGCGGTGCCGCGCTGTCGGTCCGGCACGTCACCGGCCGTCCGATCATGTTCGCTTCCACCGGCGAGAAGCTCGAGGACTTCGACGCCTTCCACCCGGACCGGATGGCGGGCCGGATCCTCGACATGGGCGACATCCTCACCCTGATCGAGCAGGCGCAGAAGACCTTCGACGAGCAGGAAGCCGCCAAGATGGCGGGCAAGCTCGCCTCCGGTGACGACTTCACGCTCGACGACTTCCTCGAGCAGATGATGATGGTCCGCCGGATGGGCCCCATCAAGAACCTGCTCGGCATGATGCCGGGCATGGGGCAGATGCGCGATCAGCTCAACCAGGTCGATGACCGGGACCTCGACCGCATCGCCGCCATCATCCGCTCCATGACCCCCGGGGAGCGCAGGGAGCCGAAGATCATCAATGGCTCGCGGCGGGCCCGCATCGCCAAGGGCTCCGGGGTCACCGTCACAGAGGTCAGCAACCTCGTCGTCCGCTTCTTCGAGGCGCAGAAGATGATGAAGCGGATGACCCAGGGACTGGGCATCCCCGGCATGCCGGGCCGGGGCAAGGGACAGAAGTCGCAGAAGGCAAAGAAGGGCCGGCGCGTCAGCGGCGACCCCCGCAAGGCGGCGCGCGGAAAGACCGCCTCCGGCAAGGGAGGCACGCCCTCGCTGCCGAAGGGCATGGGCGCCCTCGGTAACCTCGGCGCCGGGCAGCTGCCCCCGGGCCTGGAACTCCCGCCGGGCTTCGACCCATCGAAGTTCAAGCTGCCGGGCCAGAACTGACGCGCCATCCGGCGTGAACGCCATGATGGCGAGGAGATGCCCGAGCATCCCCGGCCATCTGGCAGAATGGCAGGCTGGAACATCGTGGCCAGGCGGGTGCCCTCTCACCCCCGCCGGTCGCGTCTGTCCCTCGGGCGGGTTCACATCGTGCCCCACTCGATGAGACACCGCTCACCCACGCTCTAATGCAGGAGAGACCACACTCGTGGCAGTCAAGATCAAGCTCAAGCGGCTCGGGATGATCCGCAACCCGCAGTACCGCATCGTCGTCGCCGACAGCCGGAGCAAGCGCGACGGCCGTGCGATCGAGGAGATCGGCCTGTACCACCCGAAGGAGCACCCCTCGCGCATCGAGGTGAACTCCGAGCGGGCGCAGTACTGGCTGGGTGTCGGCGCGCAGCCGACCGACCCGGTTCTCAAGATCTTCAAGCTGACCGGCGACTGGCAGAAGTTCAAGGGCGAGCCCGCTCCGGCGACGCCGCTGCAGGTGGCCGAGCCCAAGCCCGATCGCCACGCCGCCTACGAGGCCGCGGCCAAGGAGACGCTGACCGGCGACACCGGCGCCGCGACCACCCAGAAGAAGACCAGGAGGCCCGCCAAGGCCGAAGCGACAGCCGAGGCCCCGGCAGCCCAGGCGCCGGCCGCCGAGGAGAAGCCGGAAGGCGAGGCCTGAGATGCTCGAGGAGGCCCTCGAGCATCTGGTCAAGGGCATCGTCGAACATCCTGACGACGTCCGGGTCCGCGCGCGACGCATCCGTACCGGGCGCGTCCTCGAGGTCCGGGTCCATCCGGAAGATCTCGGCAAGGTCATAGGCCGTGGCGGCCGTACGGCCAGGGCACTGCGCACGGTCGTGAACGGGCTGTCCCAGGGCAGGTACGTACGGATCGACCTGGTCGATCTGGACGAGGCGGTGTCCCGCTGATCTTCGCCGTGGCGAGAGGCCATCCGGTCGGCCGCGGCGGGCAGGAAGATCTACGGGACACGACCTGGGGTCCGCTGAGGACGACCTGACGGGGGACCCCGCACGGGGTCCCCCGCTTCGCTCCCGGGGGTCCGGTTCCCGGGCGAGGCCCGGTCCCGGACGGGGGCGCCGGGCGAGATTCGTTGCTGAAGGAAGGCGACAAGTGCAGCTCGTGGTGGGCAGGATCGGCCGGCCGCACGGCGTGCGGGGCGAGGTCACCGTCGAGGTGCGCACCGACGACCCCGACGTGCGCTTCGCCCCCGGTACGGCGCTCGCCACCGACCCGGCGGAAGCCGGGCCGCTGACGGTCGAGGGAGCACGCTGGCACAAGGGGAGCCTGCTGCTGGCCGTGGCCGGCGTGACCGACCGCGACGCCGCCGAGGAACTGCGGGGCACGCTGCTCGTCATCGATTCCGCCGACGTGCCGAGATCCGCCGACCCCGACGAGTTCCGCGATCACGAGCTCATCGGTTTGGCGGTGGTGACCGTGGCCGGCGAGCGGGTCGGCGAGGTCGCCGAGGTTCTCCACCACGGACAGGACCTTCTCGTGGTCCGCCGTCCCGAGCGGAGCGACGCCTACGTTCCGTTCGTCAAGGCGCTCGTCCCCGAGGTCGATCTCGACCGGGGCGTCCTGGTCGTCGACGCGCCGCCCGGCCTGTTCGATCTCGGCGAGACCGAGTAGGGCGACGGCGAGCAGGAGGAGGCCACGCATGCGCGTCGACATCATCTCGATCTTTCCCGAATACTTCGCTCCGCTCGATGTGTCGCTGGTGGGCAAGGCGCGGGAGCGGGGCATCCTCGAGATCCGTCTCCACCAGCTGCGTGACTGGACCCGCGACGTCCACAAGACCGTGGACGACACGCCGTACGGCGGTGGCCCCGGCATGGTGATGAAGCCGGAGATCTGGGGCGAGGCCATCGACGCGGTGATCTCGGAAGGCCGATCGGCGCTGGGCGTGCCGGCAGGTGCGCCCAGGATGATCGTGCCGACGCCGAGCGGCCGTCCGTTCACCCAGGAGACGGCCATCGAATACGCCGACGAGCCCTGGCTGCTGTTCACACCCGCCCGCTACGAGGGCATCGACTCCCGCGTCGCCGCCGAGTACGGCTCCCGCCTGCGTGTCGACGAGGTGAGCATCGGCGATTACGTGCTCGCGGGCGGCGAGGCGGCCGTCCTCGTGATCGTCGAGGCCGTGGGGCGACTGCTGCCCGGCGTTCTCGGAAACGCCCGATCGGTCGCCGACGACTCCTTCGCCCCCGGACCGATGGCCAATCTCCTGGAGGGCCCGGTCTACACCAAGCCGCCCGTGTGGCGTGGTCACGAGGTGCCCGAGATCCTGCTGTCCGGCCACCACGGGAAGATCGCCCGCTGGCGGCGCGACCAGGCCCTCCGGCGCACGCTGGAGAAGCGGCCCGAGCTGGTCGACAGGCTCGATCCGGCCGGATTGGACAAGGACGACCGGAAGATCCTGGCGGAGTTCGGGACCGCTTGCGGAGTCTCGTTTCGCGCGCGGCCTCATGATGTGGCAAACTAAGACGCTGCTGCCGCTTTTCTGGTGGCCGGGTGCGGCCCGGTCCCGGCCGCAGCAGAACCGGACGTAAATCAAGCCAAGCGCGCGTGTCCCCCTCGTCGCCGAGCCTCGTCGGCCCGGCCGGGTGGACCTCCGCGTGCCCATGTCAGCGAGGAACCGCCGCCATGCACACGCAGATCCAGGAGCTCGAGAAGGCTGCCCTACGCAGCGACGTTCCGGCGTTCCGCCCGGGTGACACGCTGGAGGTCCACGTCCGCGTCGTCGAGGGCAACCGGTCCCGTATCCAGGTGTTCAAGGGGTTCGTCCTGCGTCGACAGGGCGGCGGGGTGCGTGAGACTTTCACCGTTCGCAAGATCAGCTACGGTGTCGGCGTCGAGCGGACCTTCCCGGTGCACAGCCCGGTGATCGAGAAGATCGTCGTGGTGACCCGGGGCGATGTCCGCCGGGCGAAGCTCTACTACATGCGCGACCTGCGCGGCAAGGCGGCCCGCATCCGCGAGAAGCGTGAGGCGACGCCGGCGGCCAAGTAGGTCAAGGAGTGTCGATCGTGGTCCGTGCCATCGGTACGGACCACTTTCTTTTGGCGGTGATGCCGCGTCCACGCCACTGGTCGCCGCGGACATCATTTAGGCTCAGCACCGTTGACTAGCGAAGGTCAGGGGTTCGGCGTGTGCCCCCCTGCCGAGGACGGGGTGGACGTGGTCGCCGAAGACATCCAGCAGAGCGCCGAAGGTACCAAAGAGAAGAAGGGCTCGTTCTGGCGGGAGCTTCCCGTCCTCGTCGTGGTGGCCCTGGGCCTGGCCCTGCTCATCAAGACCTTCGTCGTGCAGGCGTTCTACATTCCGTCGGAGTCGATGGAGAACACCCTGCTGATCAACGACCGCGTGCTCGTCAACAAGCTCGTCTACCACGTCCGCGACATTGAGCGTGGCGACGTCGTGGTGTTCTCGGGCGTGGACTCCTGGGATCCCGAGGTGCAGTTGGAGGAGCCGTCGAACCCGATCGCCGGGGCCGCCCGCTGGATCGGCACGGCGTTCGGCGTGGTCCCGGGGGAGAAGGACTACATCAAGCGGGTCATCGGGCTGCCGGGCGACCAGGTGAAGTGCTGTGACGGCGAGGGTCGCGTGACGGTGAACGGAGTGCCGCTGGACGAGAAGGCCTACCTGCACCCGGGAGACGCGCCCTCCGATACGCCCTTCGATGTCACGGTGCCGCCCGGGCGGCTGTGGGTGATGGGCGACCACCGCGCCGTCTCCTCCGACTCGCGGCGCCACACGGGTGATCCCGGAGGCGGTGCGATTCCGGCGGACCAGGTGATCGGGCGCGCCTTCGTCATCGTCTGGCCGTTCGACCGGGCCCAGGTCCTGCCGATTCCCGACACGTTCGCCCAGCCCGCGCTGAAGGCCGCCGGAGCCGTGGCCGGGGCCGCCCCCGTGCTGGCGGGCTTCGCGGGAGCCGTACCGCTGGTGATGCTGCGCCGCAGACTCAAGAACCGCAGATCGGCCCGGCGGTAGAGGAAGGCAATGACGAAGACGGGCAAGACCGAGACGACGGACGAGACCGAGAAGAAGGGGTCGGGGCTCCGCGACACGATCCTGTACGGACTCGGCGGGATCGTGGTGGCCCTACTGGTCCACGCGTTCGTCATGCAGACGTTCTACATCCCCTCCGGGTCGATGGAGAACACGCTGCTGCTGAACGACTACGTGGCGGTGAACAAGCTCGCCTACAGGTTCGGCGACGTGGACCGGGGCGACATCGTCGTCTTCAAGGGCTGGGATGGCGAGGACACGATCAAACGGATCATCGGCGTCGGCGGCGACACCGTGAAGTGCTGCGACACCAAGCGCCGGATCACGGTCAACGGCACCCCGCTCGACGAGGAGGGCGCCTATCTGTATCCGGGGGTCTACCCCTCGGGGCGCAAGTTCGAGGTGAAGGTGCCGCCGGGACGGCTGTGGCTGATGGGCGACCATCGGAACAACTCCATGGACTCCCGTACGTTCCTGGAGAACGGGCATCTGGGCACGATCTCGGAGGACGACGTCATCGGCCGGGCCTTCGTCCGCTTCTGGCCGTTCTCACGCTTCTCCTGGCTGTCGCCGCCGGAGACTTTCGCCGCGGTTCGCTGATCTCGCTTCCCGATTCACCTGGACTTTCGCCCGAGGTGGCGGCTCGGGTCGTATCGCTGAGGCGGAATGGGGCGTAATCTGCTTGTCGTCATGACGCCTTTGTATCGTCCGCGTCCCAGTGTGGTGCGGCGGGATTCTGGACTGTACGGCTACGAGCGGGCCCTGGCACGACGGGGGTTCACGCCGGTCGCCGGGGTGGACGAGGCGGGCCGCGGCGCCTGCGCCGGGCCGCTGGTGGTCGCGGCCGTGGTGCTGGGACGGGAGATCGACGG
Organism: Sphaerimonospora sp. CA-214678; assembly: GCF_050942215.1. Classification (GTDB taxonomy): domain Bacteria; phylum Actinomycetota; class Actinomycetes; order Streptosporangiales; family Streptosporangiaceae; genus Sphaerimonospora. Next base: position 4,781,473 of record NZ_CP192056.1, on the reverse strand, counting down.
CCTGGCCGACTCGAAGCTCCTCACCGAGGCCGCCCGCGAGCGCCTCTACGACGACATCACCGTGAAGGCGAGGGCGGTCGGCGTCGTCGTCATCCCCCCCGAGGAGATCGACGCAGGGGGGCTGCACAGGTGCAACGTGGCGGGGATGCGCCGGGCGGTGGCGGGACTGGGCATCGATGTCGGCTACATCCTGACCGACGGATTCCCGGTGGCCGGGCTTCCCGCACCGTCGCTCGCCGTGTGGAAGGGCGACCAGGTCGCGGCCTGCGTCGCGGCGGCCTCGATCGTGGCCAAGGTGACCAGGGACCGTCTGATGCGCGGCCTGGACGAGGTGTTCCCCGAGTACGGCTTCGCCGTCCACAAGGGTTACGTCACGGCCGGCCATCGACGGGCTTTGGCCCAACATGGACCCAGTCCCCATCACCGGTTCTCGTTCGTGACGGTGGCCAGGGTGACTCGTGGAGCGGAGATCCAGGACGCGGGCCCGTCGACCGGGCAGGATGGGGGCATGCAAGAGAATGAGGTGGGGGCAGGTGTCGTCTGAAAGGGCGATCGCGACGGGGAGCGGAAGAGGAGGTCCGGAGTGAGCGCGGAAGATCTCGAGAAATACGAGACAGAGATGGAGCTGCAGCTCTACCGGGAGTACCGCGACGTCGTGGGACTGTTCACCTACGTCGTGGAGACCGAGCGGCGCTTCTATCTGACCAACTCGGTGGATCTCGACGTCCGGACGGCCGAGAACGGTGACGTCTTCTTCGACGTGAAGATGCAGGACGCCTGGGTGTGGGACATGTACCGTCCGGCGCGCTTTGTGAAGAACGTGCGGGTCGTGACCTTCAAGGACGTCAACATAGAGGAGCTGGCCAAGCCGGATCTGGAGATGCCCAAGGAGGGATTCTCGAGCTGACCGTTGTCGGACCCGGTTTTCCCCAGAACCGGGTTCGGCGGGCGGGGGGTCCGTCCGCCTGCCGCACTGTTGTGGCATGCGCTCGGTCATCTGCCTGCTCGCCTGCCTCGTGACCACCCTGTCCGGAGCCGGCCCCGTGTCGAGGCCGCCGCTGCCCGCCGGCGCGGCCGACGGCCCGGACGGCGGATCGCCGGCCCCGGCGGCGGCGCCCTGGCGTCGCCCGCTCGGTGTCCGCGGCCAGGTGATCAGGGGTTTCGACCCGCCGCCCCGGCCGTGGCTCGCCGGCCACCGCGGTGTGGATCTCGCGGCGCGGGCCGGCGATGAGGTCCGTGCGGCCGGTCCGGGCATCGTCGGCTACGCCGGCCGGGTGGCCGGACGGGGAGTCGTCGTCATCGCGCACCAGAACGGGTTGCGCACCACCTACCTGCCGGTCCGGGCGTCGGTGGCGCCCGGCGGCCGGGTGGCCGCGGGTGACGTGATCGGGGTGGTCGAGGACGTCGTGGGACATTGCCGGAGGGTCTGTCTCCACTGGGGGCTCCTCCGGGGAAGGAGCTACCTCGATCCCCTTGCGTTGTTCGGCCTCGGCCGGGTCCGCCTGCTGCCGTCCTGGCCGGGGCCGGGGGAGGGTCAGGCCCGTGGATGAGCCTGCCGATACGCGGCTCTGAGCCGTTCGACGGACACGTGCGTGTAGATCTGCGTGGTGGACAGCGACGCGTGACCGAGCATCTCCTGAACGCTGCGCAGATCGGCTCCACCCTCGAGCAGGTGGGTGGCCGCGGTGTGCCGGAGACCGTGCGGGCCCATGTCCGGCGCTCCGTCGATCTCCGCCAGCCGCGCGTGCACGATCCGCCTGACCGTGCCCTGGTCGATCCGGCCGCCGCGCACGCCGATGAAGAGGGCGGGCCCGGTGCTCTCCCGGACCAGCGCCGGCCTGCCGCGCACGCACCACGCGTCCAGCGCGCGCAGCGCGGGCGCTCCCACGGGCACCGTCCGCTCCCTGCCGCCCTTGCCCAGCACCCGCACGGTACGGCGATCGCGGTCGACGTCGTCCAGGTCGAGGCCGCACAGCTCGCTCACCCGCACACCGGTGGCGTAGAGCAGCTCCATGATCGCCTGATCGCGCAGGTCGCGGGGATCGCCGGAACTCGCCCGCTCGGCCGCGGCTCCGTCGAGTACGGCCCGGGCCTCCGCCTGATCCAGCACCTTGGGCAGGCTCCGGCGCGGCTTAGCGGTGCCCAGCAGCAGCCCGGGATCGCCGTCCGACCAGCCGCGCCGGTGACAGAAGGCCGTGAAGGCCCGCGCGCACGCCGTCCGGCGTGCCAGCGTCGCCCGGGACAGCCCGGCCCGATGCTGATCTCCCAGCCAGTCGCGGAGAGCGGCGACGTCCAGAGCGGCGATCGCCTCCAGGCCCGTGCTCTCCCGCTCGGTGGCCGCCAGGTGCGCGAGCAGCGAGGCGATGTCTCCCAGGTACGCCCTGACGGTGTGCGGCGACAGGCCTCGCTCCAGGCGAAGGTGACGCTCGAACTCCGCCAGGACCGGCTCGAACCCGTGGGAGGACATCTCAGGCCGCCCCGAGTCGATCCTGGATCGAGTGCGGGCGACCCGGTTCCCCGTGCCCGCGGAGGCGCTCCCGCCGCTCCTCGCGTTTTTCCCGATCGGCGGTGGACGGCCTGATGTCCGCCGCCCGGACGTCCCAGCGGGCGGCCGGGGCGATCTCCCCGCCGTCCCCCGCGTCGATCGTCGCCGAGATGCGGACTGTCATGGATCGCATGCTAACCGCCGTCCCTTTCGCGATCTCGATGAATCGGACTACCGGGAGCGGCGCAGCCGCCAGCCGCGGTTCGACTGCTCCACGAATCCGGCGGCGGCCAGCCCGCCGAGGCAGGCGAGGGCCGTGGTGAGATCCACCCCGGCGGCGACGGCGACGGCGGCGGGCCCCGTCCCGCCGCGCGCGGGCACCGCCTCCAGCACCCGTCTCGTCTCGTCGTTCAGCGCGTCCCGGGGGAGCACGGGCCCCCGGGGGCGCGGGGCGAGGTCGGTACCGATGGAGCCGACCAGATCGATCACTTCGTCGGCGGAGGTCACGCAGACCGCCCTGCCCTCCCTGATCAGTGCGTGACACCCCACCGAGGTCTCCGAGGTGACCGGGCCGGGCACGGCCATCAGATGCCGGTTCAGGTCGGCGGCGTGCCCTCCGGTGTTGAGCGCTCCGCTGCGCGCCGCGGCCTCGACGACGACCGTGCCGCGCGACAGCGCGGCGATCACCCGGTTGCGTACGAGAAACCGCGGCCTGGTGGGATGGCAGCCGAGCGGCCATTCGCTGATCACAAGGCCGTGCGAGCGCACGGCGCGGAACAACTCCTCATGAGCCGTCGGGTAGCAGACGTCCGTACCGCAGGCCAGCACGGCCACCGTCGCGGCCCCGGCCGCCAGCGCGCCGCGATGGGCGGCGCCGTCGATCCCGTAGGCGCCGCCGCTGATCACCGACCAGCCGCGCTCGCCGAGTCCCGCGCCGAGTTCACTCGCGACCGTCGTCCCGTAGGCGGTCGCGGCCCGTGCTCCGACTATCGAGACGGAGCGCAGACAGGCGAAGCGCAGGTTGGCCCGGCCGTCGAGCCACAGTCCGAACGGCCGCCGGTCGGCGAGATCGTCGAGCTGGGTGGGCCACTCGGCGTCGCCGGGGACCACAAGCCGGGCCCCCTGCTCCAGCCCCGCCGCGAAAAGGGCCTCGGGATCCGTGTAGCGGGCGGCCCATCCCGCGACGAGCCGGGTGAGATCGAGACGGCGCCGCGACGCCGAAGCGAGCTCGGCCTCCCGCCGCGCGAACTCCGGCTCCAGCCCACCGCGCCTGGCCTGTTCCAGAGCGGACACCGGGCCGTACGCGGCGATCAGCCGGCCCATCACGGGATCGCCGGCCTCGGCCATGCGCATGAGCGCCGACCGGGCCGCCCGCTCCTCCTCCCGGGCGTGATCCTCCGGGACGTCGTGCCGGGCCTTCGCCCGATCCCCGCCCCGTCCCGTCTCCTCCAGTGGTTCGCGCATCAGTCCACCCCCAGCCACATCGCCAGCGCCCCGGACGTCTCCCGCTCGCCGGGGATCTCCCGGCCCGCGAGGTCGGCCAGGGTCCAGGACATGCGGAGCACCCGGTCGAGCCCGCGCGCGCCGAGCGCGCCGAGGTCGAGGCCACGGTGCAGCGGGGCGAGCGCCGCGCGCGGCAGGCGGAACTCGTCGTGCAGGGCGGCGGACGGCACCTCGGCGTTCGCCCGCCACGGCGTCCCGGCCAGCCGCCCGGCGGCCCGTTCCCTCGCGAGCAGGACCCGCCGCGCCACGACCTCGGTCGACTCGGCGAAGTGCCGGTCCGCCAGCAACTCGGCCCGGGTGGCCCGGCCGACCCGCACCTTCACGTCGATCCGGTCGAGCAGCGGGCCGGACAGCCGCGCCAGATAGCGCCGCCGGGCGCCCGGCGTGCACCGGCAGGGTTCCCGCGGCGTCCCCGGCCGGCCGCAGGGGCACGGGTTGGCCGCCAGGACGAGCATGAAGCGAGCGGGAAAGGTGATCGTCCCGCTCGCCCGCGCGATCGTCACCGTGCCGGATTCGAGCGGTTGACGCAGAGACTCGAGCACGGAGGCGGCGAACTCGGGGGCTTCGTCCAGGAACAGCACTCCCCGGTGTGCGAGTGACACCGCGCCGGGCCGCACCGTCCCGCCGCTGCCGCCGCCCACGACCGACGCCACCGTCGCGCTGTGATGCGGAGCCATGAACGGAGGCCGGGCGAGCAGCGGCCGACCGGCGGGGAGCGTCCCCGCCACCGAGTGGATCGCCGACACCTGCAGGGCCTCTTCGCGGCCGAGCGGGGGCAGCAGGGCCGGCAGCCGCTCGGCCAGCATGGTCTTGCCGGTTCCCGGCGGGCCGACCATCCAGAGGTTGTGCCCGCCCGCGGCGCACACCTCCAGGGCCCTGCGCGCGAGCGGCTGACCGGCCACGTCCCGCATGTCAGGCACACTCTCCGCCGGGTACCCATCGGCGGCCCCGGTGGACGGTCCGGACGGTGCGGACGGTCCGGCGGCGATCGGCGGGCGGTTCGGATCGCCGGTGCGCAGCCACCGCACGAGCTCGCCGAGGCGGGCGACGGGGAGCACGGTGACGCCGGGCACGAGGGCCGCTTCCGCGGCGTTGCGCGCGGGCACGACGACCGTGCCGATCCCCGCCTCCGCCGCCGCCAGCACGGCGGGCAGCACGCCCCTGACCGGCCGCACCCCGCCGTCGAGCCCCAGCTCGCCGAGGAACAGCGGATCCGCGATGCGGTGCGCCGGGACGGCCCCGGCCGCGCCCAGCACGGCGACGGCGATGGCCAGATCGAAGATCGAGCCCCGCTTGGGCAGGCTCGCCGGGAACAGGCTGACCGTGATCCGCGTGTCAGGCCAGGCGAAGCGACTGTTGATCAATGCCGAGCGCACCCGCCCGCGCGCCTCACTGGTCGCGGTGTCGAGGAGGCCGATGAAGTGCGTGCCCGCGACTCCGGGCCCCACGTCGGCCTCGACCTCGACCATCCGGCCGGTGACGCCCACCAGCGCGACGCACCGGGTCCTCGCCACGGCCATGTCAGATCACCCCGCGTTCGTGGCGTACGGCGAAGTCGCCGGCGAACCGCTCCAGCGCGACCACGTCGACCCGGACCGCGCCGAACGTCTCGGACTGCCCGGCCAGCCACCGGCCCGCCAGGCGTCGCAGACGACGCAGCTTCTCGTGGGTGACCGCCTCGAACGCGGTGCCGTGGCTGCGGCCGGAGCGGGTCTTCACCTCCACGACGACCAGGGTTTCGCCGTCCCTGGCGACGATGTCGATCTCTCCCTGTGAGCATCGCCAGTTGCGGGCGAGAATTCGCATGCCACCCGCCTCAAGGAAGTCCGCTGCGAGCTGCTCGCCGCGTCTGCCCAGCCGATCTTTCGCGGCCATGTGACCACCTCCGGCTCCGACGGTCGCCGACCGGGGGCCGCCCTCGTTGACCCGAACGGCATTCTGTGGACAACCTCCCGCGGAGGATCGGGGCCGAATGGCCCGCGCGCCCGCGGGGCGGCCACTGGTCGGGTGAGCCCGCCGAGGCGGGGCGGCCATCACGCCGGATGGCGACGGCTCAGCGGATGGGCCACGGGGGGCTGACGAAGCGATCGTCACCTGATAAGGCGGATCCGTATAGACTGTTCGACGGCCTGCTTGTGCGGGCCGAATTCGCACGCCCGTTCACGGGAATGTCCGCGCGGATCGCGAGATCGCGCGAGACACGACCAGGGGCCGTCTCCTCGGTCCGGACCGGGGCGTGTTCACCAGAACACGACCTTGCCCGGTGAAGACGGCCCGGGGCGTCAGGACGCGGGCAACGGGCCCGCGTGACCAACCGAGGCCAGTGCCCACGGGCACGCGACCATGGAGGAAACAGCACCATGGCCCCTGTCGTAACAATGCGGCAGCTTCTTGAGAGCGGCGTCCACTTCGGCCACCAGACGCGCCGGTGGAACCCCAAGATGAAGCGCTTCATCCTCACGGAGCGCAACGGCATCTACATGATCGACCTGCGTATGTCGCTGTCGTACATCGACCGCGCGTACGACTTCGTGAAGGAGACCGTCGCGCACGGCGGCACGATCATGTTCATCGGCACCAAGAAGCAGGCTCAGGAGGCTATCGCCGAGCAGGCGGCGCGCGTCGGCATGCCGTACGTCAACCAGCGCTGGCTGGGCGGCATGCTCACCAACTTCTCGACCGTGCACAAGCGGCTCCAGCGTCTCAAGGAGCTGGAGGAGCTCGACTTCGACAACGTGGCCGGCTCCGGGCTCACCAAGAAGGAGCTCCTCATGCGCCGCCGCGAGAAGGAGAAGCTGGAGCGCACCCTCGGCGGCATCCGCGACATGGCTCGCGTCCCGAGCGCGATCTGGATCGTGGACACCAAGAAGGAGCACATCGCGATCAACGAGGCCAAGAAGCTCGGCATCCCGGTCGTCGCGATCCTGGACACCAACTGCGACCCCGACGAGGTCGACTACCCGATCCCGGGCAACGACGACGCGATCCGCGCCGTCAGCCTCCTCACCCGTGTGGTCGCCGACGCCGTGGCCGACGGACTGATGACCCGCGCCGGCGCCTCCCGGGGTGAGGAGAAGCCGGCGGCCGGCGTCGCCGTCGCCGAGCCGCTGGCCGAGTGGGAGCGCGAGCTGCTCGAAGGCTCCGCCCCCGCGGCCGAGGCCGGCGAGGCTCCCGCCGCCGAACAGGTCGCCGAGCAGGCAGCCGGACAGCCTTCGGAGCAGGCCGCCGAGCAGAGCGAGCAGAGCGCTCAGGCCGAGCAGAGCGCTCAGGCCGAGCAGAGCGCTCAGGTCGAGCAGGCCTGACACACGCTCCCGCCGTCGTACGGCCGAGCCGTACGGGAACGGCGACACGCATCATCAGGCGGGCGCCCGGCCGCTGGGAACACCGGCGGGCGCCCGCCCCCATGACGATTCGCATCCTGGTCCTGAAGAGGAAATCAGAACAATGGCTTCCGTGAACATGGCCGACGTCAAGCGGCTTCGCGAGATGACCGCCGCCGGCATGATGGACTGTAAGAAGGCGCTCGAGGAGGCCGAGGGCGACTTCGACAAGGCCGTCGACATCCTGCGCCTCAAGGGCGCCAAGGACGTCGGCAAGCGCGAGGCGCGCACCGCCTCGAACGGCCTGGTGGCCGTCAAGCACGAGGGCGACTCCCTGGCAGCGCTGCTCGAGCTCAACTGCGAGACCGACTTCGTCGCCAAGAACGAGCGCTTCCAGCAGCTCGCGGGCGACATCGTCGCGCATGTCCTGGCGACCAAGCCCGGCGACGTGCCGACCCTGCTGGAGTCGCAGCTGGACGGCAAGACCGTCAAGGAGCTGCTCGACGAGACGAACGCCACGCTCGGTGAGAAGATCGAGATCCGTCGGTTCTCCGTGCTCGACGGCGGGTACATCGTGTCGTACATGCACAAGACCGACCCGCAGCTTCCGCCGGCGGTCGGCGTGCTGATCCAGCTCGACCAGCCGAACGCCGAGGTCGCCAAGGACATCGCGCAGCACACCGCCGCGATGGCGCCGAGGTTCCTGAGCCCCGCCGAGGTGCCGGCGGAGGTGATCGAGAAGGAGCGGTCGCTGTTCGAGCAGATGACCCGCGAGGAGGGTAAGCCCGAGCCGGCCATCGCGAAGATCGTCGAAGGCCGGGTCAAGGGCTGGTGCAAGGACTTCACGCTGCTGGAGCAGGCGTTCGTGAAGGACAACAAGAAGACGATCGCCAAGGTCGCGGACGAGGCCGGTGTCAAGGTTCTGGCTTTTACCCGGTTCAAGGTGGGGCAGGCTTAGGCTTACCGACACAAGCCGTTGACCCTGGGACATTTCGAGGAGGCCGCCGCCGTGCAGGAAAACATCAGACCCGCTACGCCGGCGGCTTCGTCGTACGACGGACCGCTGCGCTGGAAGCGGGTGATGCTGAAGTTGTCGGGAGAGGCGTTCGCCGGGGGCGACGCGCTCGGCATCGACCCGCTCGTCGTCGCCCAGCTCGCCGACTCGGTCGCCGAGGCCGTCCGTGAGGGCGTGCAGGTGGCGGTGGTCGTCGGCGGCGGCAACATGTTCCGCGGCGCCGCCCTGTCCGAGCAGGGCATGGACCGTGCCCGTGCCGACTACATGGGCATGCTCGGGACCGTCATAAACTGCCTCGCTCTGCAGGACTTCCTGGAGAAGCGCGGGATCGACACCCGGGTGCAGACCGCGATAACGATGCAGCAGGTCGCCGAGCCGTTCCTGCCGCGCAGGGCGATCCGGCACCTGGAGAAGGGGCGAGTGGTGATCTTCGGCGCCGGGCTGGGATCGCCGTTCTTCTCGACCGACACCTGTGCGGCGCAGCGGGCTCTGGAGATCGGCGCGGAGGCGTTGCTGAAGGGCACGCAGGTCGACGGCGTCTATGACGCGGACCCGCGCAAGAACCCCGATGCGGTACGGTTCGACCAGCTTGAGTACGGTGAAGTGCTGACGCGAGGTCTCGGGGTCATGGACGCCACCGCGATCAGCCTCTGCATGGACAACGGCCTGCCCATCGTGGTCTTCGATCTGATGGGCGAGGGCAACATCCTGCGGGCGGTTCGCGGTGAGAAGATCGGCACGCTGGTGAGTCCGGCAGGGAAATAGGGAGCCGCAGTGATCGACGAAACCCTCCTCGAGGCGGAGGAGAAGATGGAAAAGGCGGTGGCGGTCGCGAAGGAGGACTTCGCGGGCATCCGCACCGGCCGCGTCACCCCCTCGATGTTCAACAAGATCAACGTGGACTACTACGGGTCGCCGACTCCGATTCAGCAACTCGCGTCGTTTCACGTTCCCGAGGCCCGGATGGTCCTTGTCCAGCCGTACGACAAGGGCTCGCTGAACGCGATCGAGAAGGCCATCAGGGACAGCGATCTCGGGGTCAATCCCGGCAACGACGGCACGGTCGTCCGCGTGGTGTTCCCAGAGCTGTCGCAGGAGCGCCGCAAGGAGTACGTCAAGATAGCGCGGAACAAGGCGGAGGGCGCCCGGGTCTCCGTACGGAACATCCGCCGCCACGCCAAGGAAATCCTGGACAAGATGGTCAAGGACGGCGATGCCGGTGAGGACGAGGTCCACCGTGCGGTGAAGGAGCTCGACGACCTCACCCACAGGCACGTCGCGAAGATCGACGAGCTGCTCAAGGGCAAGGAAACCGAGCTGCTCGAGGTCTGACCGACACCTCGGCCGCGGGGAGCGCCGGACGTGCCCCGGGCCGAAGGACCGGTACGACCGTGATCCTTGTGTCGCGCCGCGCGACGGCGGCGCGGCACAAGGATCACGCGTATAGGGAGTAGGACGTTTTGGACGCAACGGCCGCCACCTCGGAGAACGGGCCCGACAGGAAGCCGGCCGCCGGTGACGGCGCCTCCGGAGCGGCCGCGGCCGCCGGGGGCGGGAACCGTACGGGCCGGAACCTGCCGGCGGCCGTCGCGGTCGGCGTCGTGCTCGGCGCGGTCGTCATCGGCTCGCTCTACATTGTCAAGGCGGCCTTCCTGGTCGTCGTCCTGGCCGCCGTGGGCGTCGGCGTGCACGAGCTGGCCAAGGCGCTCGCGATCCACGGCATCCGGGTGCCGGTGGTGCCGCTGCTCGCCGGCATGGCGGCGATGGTCGTCGGCCCCTACTGGGGCGGGGTCCCCTTCCTTGTCGGCGCGTTCGCGGTGACCGCGATGGTCCTGCTGGTCTGGCGGATGTTCCAGGGCGCGGACGGCTTCGTCAGGGACGCGACGGCGAGCATGTTCGTCGCCGTCTACCCGGCGCTGTTCGCTGGGTTCGTGCCGCTGCTGCTGAGACCGGAGGACGGCGCCGACCGGGTCGTCATCTTCATCGCGGTGACGGTCTGCAGCGATATCGGGGGATATTTCGCCGGCATCTTCTTCGGCAAGCACCGGATGTCGCCGCTCATCAGTCCCAAGAAGACGTGGGAGGGCTTCGCCGGATCGGCGCTCGCCTGTGTCGTCGCCGGGGCGTTACTCGTCCATTTCCGGCTCGACTCCGGCTACTGGCAGGGGGCGGTCCTCGGCGCGGTCGTGGTCGTCTGCGCCACCCTCGGGGATCTGGTCGAGTCGGTGATCAAGCGCGACCTCGGCATCAAGGACATGAGCTCACTGCTGCCCGGCCACGGCGGAGCCATGGACCGCCTCGACTCCCTGCTGTTCACGCTCGTCCCGGTCTGGCTGCTGCTGACGCTCCTCGTCGGCCCGTGACCGTGCACCACGCCGTCAGCCGCGGTGCCGTACGGCCAGGCGCGCGGTGAGCGCCGCGTGCCCCTGCTCCGCGGTGAAGCGGAGTTCGGCCTCGGTGAGCGGGAACAGCCACAGCCAGCGGACCGGTTCACCCCCAAACGCGAATCCCGACATATCCGGAAATCCTGACGTATCGGGAAATTTCGGTGCCTCGGAGAGCATGAGAACCCCCTGATACTCCCGGCCCAGTGGAAAGACGCCGGCCTCCCGAAGCCATCGGGCCGTGTGGCCGTGCCCCAGCCAGGTCACCGATCGCCAGGGGTACCGGCCCAGCCAGGCGAACAGCCGGGTGACCGTCCTCGGATCCCGCCGCGTCGCCACGGCGAGCTCCACCCGGCAGGCCGTGTCGTAGAGCTCGGCTCCCGGCATCCGTTGGCAGCTCATGCCCACCGTCGACAGGATGGTGTGATCGCGTGCCGCCGTGGCGGGGCGTTCCGTCACACCGAGCACGGGCAGCCCGTCCCCGCCGATCTCCCAGTAACGACCCGGCGGGCCGACCCTGCCGTCCAGGTGGCCCATCACGGACTGCTGGAACGAGGCCCGGCTTCCCGCCGCCTCCCGCCACCGCCAGTGGGCGCGCGCCTGGGCGACGCGGGACGACAGGCCCTCCATCGCCTCGGCCAGCGGCCACGCGAACGGCGACTCGCCCACGGCGTCCCGCGCGTAACCGGGCATCCCGCGGTCCATGTCCGCCCAGCTCGGAATGACGGCCAGCAGCTCGCCGTTCTCGAACAGGGCGACGCCGTCACCCTCCTCGAACCAGAGAACGGACAGCACGGCCGCGTCCAGCGGCGGGGTGCCCGCCGGGCGGGCGGTGGCGTTCGCCGGCAGCACGGGCGGCAGTCCCGCGCCGATCCTGGCCGGGTCGGCCACGTCCGGAGCCGGGCGGTGATTGGCCAGCCAGACCGCTCCGCGTACGGCGCCCCGAGCGTCCCGCAGGTAGGCTACGGACGACTCCCGGTCGGTTTCGACTGTGAGAGTGCGGCTCCGGTATGGATTGGGGCTGGTGAGCACGGTGGTGATGTCCACCCGTCAACCTCCGGGTCGCCTCCGCGAACAGGCCGTCAGACCGAATGTAAGCCCGGTTGCTGCCGTCGTTAAGACCGTGTTCCACCAACCATGAGATCGGAAGGTTTCCGCGTGAGCGAGCAGCCGACCACCACGCAGCCGACCACCACGCAGCCGGCCGGCGGACAGACCCGCCCCGGCCAGTTGACCCTCGTCGCGCCGCGTCGCGCCAGGCCGCCGCGTCATCTGGCGGATCTGACCATGGCCGAGCGCCGGGAGGCGGTCGCCGAGCTGGGGGAGAAGCCGTTCCGCGCCGATCAGCTCTCGCGGCACTACTTCGCCAGGCTCACGGCCTCCCCCGAGCAGATGACCGATCTGCCGGGCGTGCTGCGCGAGCGGGTGGTCGAGCGGCTCATGCCGCCGCTGCTGACGTCCGTACGCGAGATCACCTGCGACGGCGGCATGACCCGCAAGACCCTGTGGCGACTGTTCGACGGGTCGCTGGTCGAGTCGGTGCTCATGCGCTATCCCGACCGGGTCACCATGTGCGTGTCGTCCCAGGCCGGCTGCGGGATGAACTGCCCGTTCTGCGCCACCGGCCAGGCCGGTCTCACCAGGAACATGTCCACCGCCGAGATCGTCGAGCAGGTCGTCGCTGGCGCCAGGTCGCTGGCGCGCGGCGACGTTCCCGGCGGCCCCGGCCGGATCGGCAACATCGTCTTCATGGGGATGGGCGAGCCGCTGGCCAACTACAAGGCCGTCATCGGCGCGATCCGCCGCCTCGTCGACCCCGTGCCCGCCGGTCTCGGCATCTCCGCCCGGGGCGTCACGGTCTCGACCGTCGGCCTGGTGCCCGCCATCGACAAGCTGGCGGGCGAGGGGCTGCCCGTCAGGCTCGCCGTGTCCCTCCACGCGCCCGACGACGAACTGCGGGACACGCTCGTGCCGATCAACACCCGGTGGAAGGTGTCCGAGGTGCTCGCCGCCGCCTGGCGGTACGCGCGGACGACCGGACGCCGGGTCTCCATCGAGTACGCGCTGATCAAGGACATCAACGATCAGGAATGGCGCGCCGACCTGCTGGGCCGCCTGCTCAAGGGCAAGCTCGTGCACGTCAACCTCATCCCGCTCAACCCGACGCCCGGGTCGAAGTGGACGGCCTCACGCCCGGAGGACGAGCGGGCCTTCGTCCGCAGGCTGGAGTCGCACGGTGTCGCCGTGACCGTACGGGACACCCGCGGCCGGGAGATCGACGGTGCCTGCGGCCAGCTCGCCGCCGCTAACCCGTCGTGACCGTCACGGACGGGTCAGGCGAAGACGTGCGTAGCCGGCCAGGCCGAGGGCGGGCCACAGCAGCGACTGCACCGTGATCAGGGGCAGCTCGGCGAGCAGGACGCCGTGGTGTGCGTCGCGCATCCAGGTCAGCAGCGGGACGCCGAGCCAGCGGGTCCCCGACATGCTGATGAGCAGCATGACCAGGTAACCGAGGATCAGGGTCATGCTCGAGACGGCGGGGGACGCGATGATCGGGCGGCTCGTCAGCGCCCCGAGCGCCACACCTGCGATCACCGACAGCAGGTGCAGGCACGCGCCGGCGGCGAGTACGGCAGCGCCGGGGGCGGCCGACAGACGCAGGACGAGCGCCGTCATGGCGACGGCGGCCAGCACGAGGTCGTACGCTCCGGCGGCCAGCAGTCCGCCGGCCACCTCCGACCGGCCGGCGGCCGTACGAGAGATCATCCGCTGCTCGTCCGGCTCGCTGTCGAGCAGCCCGCGGGCGGCCCAGGCGAACACCGGGACGAGGATGGCGGCCGAGTCCGCCGCCGCCCCCAGCTCGGCGCCGGGCGGGACCGGCGCCGCGTAGAGGATCGCCAGCAGCGGAAGCAGCCCGATGAGGGGCTGGACGGCCCGGTGGGAGCGCGTGTAGGCGGCGAGCCGGAATCGGACCAGGGCGATCATCGGCCCGCCGCCGTACGGATCGTCCGGACGTGGTGGCCTTCGGCCCGTAGCCGCTCGGCCAGATCGACGGCCTTCGACGCGGCCACGCGGACCTCGAGCACCGTGTCCGGCTCCGCGGCGCCGGACAGGTCGTCCGGGTGCTCTTCGGCGACGGGGACCTCGCGGACGGTCCCGTCGCTTACCTCGTGCCGCCGTCTTGCGGGAAGCGCGCGCAGGTCGCCCTGGTGGTCGCTGACGACGACGATGCCGCCTCCCGCCGCCACCTCGCCGATGACGCGCGGCAGCTCGGCGCGGGTGGCCGCGTCCAGGCCGGCGAAGGGCTCGTCGAGGACGAGCAGCCCCGGTCGGCACAGCAGCGCCTGGGCCAGGCCCACCTTGTGGGCGCTGCCCTTGGACAGGTCGTGCAGCCGCCGGCCGAGCAGGTGATCGATGCCGAGCCGTTCCGCCCATTCCCCCGCGGATCGCGGATCGACGCGGCGGACGGCGGCCATGTGCCCGAGGTAGGCGGCGACGGTGAACGGCTGGCCCACCGGGAAGCGCTCCGGGGCGTATCCGACCACGGCGGGCCGATCCTCGATCACGCCCCTGACGGGTCTGAGGAGTCCGGCGAGCAGGCGCAGGAGAGTGGACTTGCCCGTGCCGTTGATCCCGGTGATCTCGACGACGTCACCGCCGCCGAGGTTCAGCTCCACCCCGGACAGCACCCATGGATCCCGCCGCCCGTAGCGGAAGGAGAGGTTGGCGACCCGCATGTGCACAGGAGCTTATATCCACATTTCCGTACCCGTCGGGTAATCCGGTGATCGCGGTGACCCGTGGGTCGTGGGGACCGCGGACGCGTTCAGCGAGAAGATCGGTGACGATACGTTCTCCACGCTGCCGGAGAACCTGGACGGAACGCGTTCCATCGCCATGGGAGGCGACATGCTGATCGACCTGACGGTGCCGATGGCGACCGGGATGCCGGTCTACCCCGGGGATCCCGAGGTGACGATCGAACCGGCGCTGACGGTCGCGGCCGAGGGGGTCAACGTCCTCGGCCTGCGCCTCGGGTCGCAGTCGGGCACCCACGTGGACGCGCCTTACCACATCGACGACGCGCTGCCCACGCTGGCGGACCTGCCCCTCGACCGGTTCGCCGGTCCGGCGGTCGTCGCCGACGTGCGGGGCCTGCCGCCGCGCGCGCCGATCACGCCGGAGGCGCTGGCGCCGGCGCTGGCGTCCGCGGGTTCACGGCCGGGGACGATCCTGCTGATCGCCACCGGCTGGGCGGAGCACTGGGGGGACGAGCACTACCTGGCGCACCCGTGGCTCACCGTCGAGGCGGCCGAGCGGATCGTACGGTCGGGGACGCTGACGGTCGGGATCGACGCGCTGAGCGTGGACCCCACCCCAGCCGGCGAGATTCCCGCCCACCGCGTCCTGTGCGGGGCGCACGCCGTCATCGCGGAGAACCTGCGCAACCTCGACGACCTCCTGGCCGCCCAGACCGCGGGGCATGAGATCGAGGTCTTCCTGCTGCCGCTCCGGCTCGGCTCAGCCGACGGCGCCCCCGTCCGTGCCGTCGCCCGCGTCACCGCCGAGGTCACGAGCGGCCCCCGGGACAGACCCGGCACGTGACCGGGTCCACGGCTCGACGGACGCCACCGGCACCTCCGGACGGAAGCGCACGCCCACTTCGCACCGATCGGCTTCGGGGAACCGGGCTCGGGGGGAGACGGTCTAACGAGTGCCCCAGGAGTAGGTCTGCTTGTGCAGTTTCAGGTAGACGAACGTCTCGGTCGCCCGCACGCTGGCGATCGCCCTGATCTTGCCGAGGATCTCCAGCAGGTGGGTGTCCCCCTCACAGACCACCTCGACGATGAGGTCCACCGAGCCGGCCGTCAGCACCACGTAGTTGATCTCCTTTATCGAGGAGAGCTCCTCGGCGACGGCGTCCAGGTCGCCCTCGCACTTGATGCCGATCATCGCCTGCCGGGGGAATCCGAGCGACAGGGGATCGGTGACCGCGACGATCTGCATCACACCGAGGTCGAGCAGCCGCTGCACCCGCTGGCGTACCGCGGCCTCGGACAGCCCCACGGCCTTGCCTATCGCGGCGTACGGCTTGCGCCCGTCGGTCTGAAGCTGCTCGATGATCTGTTTGGAGATCTCGTCGAGCGTCACTGGCCCGCCCTTGCCGGGCGCGCGTACCTTGGACGGATTGGTCATCCTCGGGGGGGTGTCCTCTCTGGGGGATGGAGTGGGACGGGAGACGGGCTGTCACCGATGTGACCTCGCGTTACAGGGTAGTTCCCGACGTCGTGTGATCAGGATCCGACAGGTTGTCAACTCCGCTGCTCACGGCAATCGAATTCGTAGCGATTTGGTATCTTAGCCACGGATTCCCTTGTAGTTGTCTGTTTTCTCTGTCAGAGTCGCGACAACTCCAGCCACCTCAACAGGAGGTCAATGTTGACCACCCGTCTCCAGAACTTCGTGAACGGGAAGTTCGTCGACGCCGTGAGCGGGCGCTTCTCCGACGTGGTCGACCCTACGACGGGCGAGGTCTACGCCCAGGCGCCGGTGTCGGGCCGAGAGGACGTCGACGCGGCCTACGCCGCCGCCACCGCCGCCTTCGAGACGTGGGGCCAGACGACGCCGGGTGAGCGGGCCGCGCTGCTGCTGAAGATCGCCGACGCGATCGAGGCGCGGGCCGACGAGATCAATGAGGCGGAGTGCCGCAACACCGGCAAGCCTCGGGCCCGGATGGCCGAGGACGAGACGCCGGTGGGCGCCGACCACTTCCGGTTCTTCGCCGGGGCGGCCCGCACAATCGAGGGCCCGACCGCCGGAGAGTTCCTCGCCGACCACACGTCCATGATCCGGCACGAGCCGATCGGCGTCATCGGCCAGGTCACGCCCTGGAACTACCCGATGATGATGGCGGTCTGGAAGATCGCTCCCGCGCTCGCGGCCGGCAACACGATCGTGCTCAAGCCGTCGGACACCACTCCCGCCTCCACGCTCAAGCTCGCCGAGATCGTCGGGGACGTCCTCCCGGCGGGCGTCTTCAACGTCGTCACCGGGGACCGTGAGACCGGTGCGCTGGTCGTCGGCCACCCGAGCGCGGACATGGTCGCGATCACGGGCTCCGTCGGCGCGGGCATGGCGGTCGCCCGGTCGGCGGCCGACGATCTCAAGCGCGTCCACCTGGAGCTCGGCGGCAAGGCGCCGGTCGTGGTGTTCGACGACGTCAAGGACATCGGGGCCGTGGCGGCGGCGATCGCCGAGGCCGGCCTCTACAACGCCGGCCAGGACTGCACCGCCGGCTGCCGGGTGCTCGTCCAGGAGAGCGTCCACGACGAGTTCGCCGCCGCGCTCACCGAGGCGGTGGCCGCGACCAAGATGGGCGGCCTGGACGACGAGGACGCCTACTTCGGCCCGCTCAACAACGCCGCGCAGCTCGCCAGGGTGGAGGGATTCTTCGCGCGCAAGCCCGACCACGCGAAGGTCCTGACCGGCGGACACCGGGTCGGCGACAAGGGGTTCTTCTTCGCGCCGACCGTCGTCGACGACCTCCGCCAGGACGACGAGATGATCCAGGACGAGATCTTCGGCCCGGTCATCACGATCCAGACGTTCACCGACGAGGCGGACGCGCTGGCCAAGGCGAACGGCGTGCGGTACGGACTGTCCGGCTCGGTGTGGACCTCCGACCACGGCCGGGCCATGCGCATGTCCCGGCGCCTGGACTTCGGCGTGGTGTGGGTCAACACCCACCTCCCGTTCGTGTCCGAGATGCCGCACGGCGGCTTCAAGCACTCGGGCTACGGAAAGGACCTTTCGGTCTTCGGCCTGCATGACTACACGCGCGTCAAGCACGTCATGCACTACATCGGCGAGTAGGCCACGATCGGCCGTACGGCCTATCGACAAAGAGGGATAAGCCTGGAATGACAGACATCCAGGCGGGCACGGGGGCGGTCGTTGTGGCCGCCCCCGTATCAGCAGAAGTGCCCGCCATCGAGCTCGACAGCGTCGTCAAGGAGTACGTGTCACACGGAGAGGTCGTTCAGGCCGTGAAGGGGGTAAGTCTCTCCATCGCCGAAGGCGAGTTCTTCTCCCTCCTCGGTCCGTCCGGCTGCGGCAAGACCACGACGATGCGGATGATCGCCGGGTTCGAGGAGCCCACACGGGGGAGCGTCCGGCTGCGCGGCGAGGACGTCACCGACGTGCCGCCGAACCGGCGTGACGTGAACATGGTCTTCCAGTCGTACGCGCTGTTCCCGCACATGAGCGTGTGGGAGAACGTGGCCTTCGGGCTCAAGCGCAAGAAGGTCCCCGCCGACGAGATCAGGCGCCGTGTCGGCGACATCCTGGAGGTCGTGGACCTGGTCGGCCGGGAGAAGCGCCGCCCCAGGGAGATGTCCGGCGGCCAGCAGCAGCGTGTCGCGCTCGCCCGCGCGCTGGTCAACCGGCCCCGGGCGCTGCTGCTCGACGAGCCGCTCGGCGCGCTCGACCTGAAGCTGCGCCAGGCCATGCAGATCGAGCTCAAGCGCATCCAGCGCGACGTGGGCATCACGTTCGTGTACGTCACCCACGACCAGAGCGAGGCGCTCACGATGAGCGACCGCATCGCCGTGATGAACGACGGGCTCGTGGAGCAGCTGGCCGACCCGCGCGAGATCTATGAGAGGCCGGCGACCAAGTTCGTCGCCGGGTTCATCGGCACCTCCAACCTGCTCAGCGGCACGGTACGGAAGGTGACCGGCGCGACGGCGGTGCTCTCGTTCGGAGCCGGCGACCAGATCGTGGTCCCGGCCGACGGCACGGCGACCGTGGGCGACAAGGTGGACCTCACCGTACGGCCCGAGAAGATCACGATTTCGACGGAGCAGCCGGCGGGCGACCTGAGCATCGTGCGCGGCACGGTGGCGGAGGTCGTGTACCTCGGGACCTACAACAGCTACACGGTGGTGCTCGCCGACGGCGCCGAAATCACCGTGTTCCAGCAGAACGCGCACGACAGCACCATCACGGCCGGGCGAGGCGACACGGTGTGGCTCTCCTGGCAGCCCCGGCACTCCTACGCGCTGAGGTGACCACACCGATCACCGCGCGGTACCCAGAGCAGGCACAGCAACTCCCCCGGAGCGCAACCCCATGAACGACCCCTCCAGGCAGGATCTCGCCTTCCTCCGCGGCATGACCGGACGGCGCCTCGGCCGCCGCGACGCCCTGCGCCTGAGCGGCCTGTCGGCCGCGGGGCTCGCCCTCGCCGCCTGCGGTGTGCAGGGCAAGAGCGTGTCGCGGCCCACCTCCTCCGCGCAGGTGGAGTCCGAGGTGGACAAGTACTGGTCAGGAAAGACGCAGAACGGCCACATCGACTTCGCCAACTGGCCGCTCTACATGGATCCCAAGCTGCCCGAGCTCAAGGAGTTCACCAGGCGGACCGGGATCACGGTGAACCACAAGGAGGTCATCCAGGAGACCGGGACCTGGTACGCCAAGATCCAGCCGCAGCTCGCCGCTGGGCAGTCCATCGGCTACGACGTGATGATCGTCACCAACAGCTACCAGCTCACCCAGCTGATCAAGCTGGGCTACCTGGCGCCGCTCGATCACGCCCGCCTGCCGAACTTCGCCGAGAACGCCGGGGAGCAGTACAAGCAGGGGGCGTTCGATCCGGGCAACGTGTTCACCGTCCCGTACGCCTCGGGCATGACCGGCATCGCGTACAACCCGAAGTACGTCGACACCCCGCCCACGAGCTACTCCGCGCTGTGGGATCCGAAGTACAAGGGCAAGGTCGGCATGATGGCCGACTCGCAGGAGATCGCGAACTTCGCGTTGTTCCTGCTCGGCATCGACCCGGCCACCTCCACCCAGGCCGACTGGGAGAAGGCGGCCGAGAAGCTCAAGGAGCAGCGCGACTCCGGGATCGTCCGGAAATACTACGACCAGTCGTACATCGATCCGTTGGCCAAGGGCGATATCTGGATCACCCAGGCGTGGTCGGGCGACATCTTCCAGAAGAACCTCTCCGACGGCACCGACCTGAAGTTCGTGATTCCGGACGAGGGCGCCACGATCTGGACCGACAACTTCATGATTCCGATCACGGCGGCCAACCCGGTCGACGCGATCATGATGATCGACTTCTTCTACGAGACCGACATCGCGGCGAGCATGGCGGAGTACATCAACTACATTCCGCCGGTCCCCCGGGCCAAGGACGTCATCCTCGACAAGGCGGCGAAGGCCTCCGGGGACGACAAGAAGGAACTCGAGACCATCGCCAACAGCCCGCTGGTGTTCCCGAGCCGGGAGGACTACGCCAAGCTGCGTAACTACGTCACCCTCGACACCGGCGACAAGCACAAGAAGTTCGAGAGCGTCTTCCAGCCCATCACCACCTCATGAGCAGGCTCAGGGCGGCGCTCACGCCGTACGCGCTGATCTTCCCGGGCGGCATCTGGCTCGCGATCTTCTTCGTGGTCCCGATGGTGGTCATGCTGTCGCTGTCGCTGCAGTCGGGCAGCGTGGAGGACGGCTACGCGTTCACCTTCAACTGGCGCTCCTACGCTGACGGGCTGACGAACTACCACGACCAGATCATCCGTTCGGTGATCTACGGGCTGGCCTCGACCGTGATCCAGATCGTCATCGGATTCCCGGTGGCGTACTGGATCGCGTTCAAGGGCGGCAGCCGCAAATCGGTCTACCTGTTCCTCCTGCTGCTGCCGTTCCTGGTGTCGTTCGTGCTGCGGACGATCTCCTGGCAGTTCCTGCTGTCGGACAACGGCATGCTGCTCGGCCCGCTCAAGGGCATCGGGCTGCTGCCGGAGGACTTCCGGGTGCTGGCCACGCCGTACGCCGTGATCGGCGGCCTCGCGTACAACTTCCTGCCGTTCATGGTGCTGCCGATGTACGTGGCGCTGGAGCGGATCGACCCGCGGGTCCTTGAGGCGGCGCGGGACCTGTACGCGAGCCGGATCCAGACGTTCCTGCGCGTGGTGCTCCCGCTGTCGCTGCCCGGCGTTTTCGCCGGTGTGCTCATGACGTTCGTGCCGGCGACCTCGGACTACGTCAACGCCTCGGTGCTCGGCGGGACGAACACCACGATGATCGGCAACGTCATCCAGAACCAGTACCTGATCACCCAGGACTACCCGACGGCCTCGGCGCTGTCGTTCACGCTGATGGCGCTGTTGCTGGTCGGCATCTTCGCCTACGCCAGGGCGCTGGGCACCGAGGACGTGCTGGAGGTGGCGGCCCGATGAGCGTGCGCGCGCCGGGGCGCAGGCCGCTGCTGGGCGGTCGCGGACTGCAGATCTTCACCTGGCTGGTGATCGCCTGGCTGCTGCTGCCGATCGCCGTGATGATCCTGTTCGGGTTCAACGACACCCAGGGCCGCTACAACACCGCCTGGCAGGGCTTCACCCTCAAGTGGTACGGCAAGATGTTCGAGATCGGCGACCTCACCGAGGCCCTGAAGAACTCGCTGCTCATCGCCCTGCTGACGATGGTGATCGCGGGGGTGCTCGGCTCGCTGATCGGCCTGGCCCTGGGCCGGTACCGCTTCCGCGGGTCCGGGGCGATGAACGTGGTCATGTTCGCGGCGATCTCCTGTGCCGAGATCGTGATGGGCGCCTCGCTGCTGTCGCTGTTCGTCACGCTCGCCCTGCCGCTGGGGTTCTGGACGATCGTGATCGCGCATGTGATGTTCTCGATCTCGTTCGTCGCCGTGACGGTCCGGGCCCGGGTGATGACGCTGGACCGCTCGCTCGAGGAGGCGGCCAGGGACCTCGGCGCCGGCACCTGGACCACGTTCCGCCTGGTCACCCTGCCGATGATCTTCCCGGGTGTGCTGGCGGGGTCGATGCTGGCCTTCGCGCTGTCCATCGACGACTTCGTGATCACCAACTTCACCGCCGGCGGCACGCTGACGTTCCCGCTGTGGATCTGGGGCTCCACGCGCGTGGGCATTCCGCCCCAGGTCAACATCATGGGCACACTGATCTTCGCGGGTGGCGTGCTGATCGCCGTGGTCAACGCCCTGATGACCCGCCGTCGCGGCTGATGCCGCGGATCGAATCGCTGTAGGGAAGTGAAATGTGTGGATCCGCTGAAGGCACTCGCTGACGCGGAGCGCAAGCCGTACTGGCTCGACCGGCCGATCGCGCCGGAGCCGCTGCCGCGGCTCGGGGGCGGGACGACCTGCGATCTGGCCGTGGTCGGTGGCGGCTTCTCCGGCCTGTGGGCCGCGCTGCTGGCCAAGGAGCGGGAGCCGTCGCTCGACGTGGTCCTGCTGGAGGGCCGTCGGATCGGATGGGCGGCCTCCGGCCGCAACGGCGGCTTCTGCGCCGCCAGCATCACCCACGGTCTGGGCAACGGGCTGCGGCGCTGGCCCGAGGAGATCTCCACGCTGGAGCGGCTCGGGCGGCGGAATCTGACCGAGATCGAGGCGACGGTCACGCGGTACGGCATCGACTGCTCGTTCGAGCGCACCGGCGAACTGCACGTCGCCACCGAGGAGTGGCAGCTCGCCGGCCTGGAGGAGGAGGCGCGGGCCGCCGCGTCGCTCGGCCTGCGGCTGGACCGGCTCGACCGGGAGCAGACGCGGGCCGAGGTGGACTCCCCGACATACCTCGGCGCCCTGTGGGACCGGGATGGGACCGCCATGGTCGACCCGGCCCGGCTGGCCTGGGGACTGAGAGACGCCTGCCTGCGACTCGGTGTTCGGATCTTCGAGCACACGCCGGTCAGGTCGGTGCGCGACGGTGGGAGGCCGCTGGAGCTGGACACCCCCGGGGGCAGGGTCAGGGCCCGGCGGGTGGCGCTCGGCACCGGCGTCTTCCCGCCGTTGCTGCGCAGGCTCGGGCACTTCCTCGTGCCCGTGTACGACTACGCGCTGATGACCGAGCCGCTGTCGCCCGCACGGCTGGCCGAGCTCGGCTGGCGGAACAGGCAGGGCGTCGGCGACTCCGCCAACCAGTTCCACTACTACCGGCTGACCGACGACAACCGGATCCTGTGGGGCGGCTATGACGCGATCTACCACAACGGCGGCCTGATCAAGGCGTCCCACGACCAGCGGGACGCCACGTTCGAGAAGCTCGCCAGGCACTTCTACGAGACGTTCCCGCAGCTCGAAGGGGTGCGCTTCACCCACCGCTGGGGCGGGGTCATCGACACCTGCAGCCGGTTCAGCGCCTTCTTCGGCACCGCGTACGGCTCCCGCCTCGCCTATGCGGTGGGCTACACGGGGCTGGGCGTCGGCGCCACCCGGTTCGGCGCCAACGTGATGCTCGACCTGCTCGGCGGGCCGGATCTGGGCGGTCCCGGCTTCGGCGGCGGACAGACCGAGCGGACCCGGCTGCGCATGGTCAGGGAGAAGCCGCTGCCGTTCCCGCCCGAGCCGTTCCGGTCGGGCGTCGTCCAGCTCACCCGCTGGTCGTTGGCCCGTGCCGACGCCCGCCGGGGCCGGCGCAACGCCTGGCTGCGCCTGCTCGACGCCCTGGGCCTCGGCTTCGACTCCTGATCCCCCACAGCCAGTTGCCGTGATCTTGTAATTGCTCGCAGATGAGTGCCTTGAGCTGGGACGACCCGCGT
Source organism: Sphaerimonospora sp. CA-214678 (assembly GCF_050942215.1). Classification (GTDB taxonomy): domain Bacteria; phylum Actinomycetota; class Actinomycetes; order Streptosporangiales; family Streptosporangiaceae; genus Sphaerimonospora. The sequence continues at coordinate 4,758,184 of NZ_CP192056.1, read as the reverse complement.
CGTGATCTTGCAGAAACTCGCACGTACCTCAATTGACCTGGGGAAACATCATTCGTGATCTTGCAGTGCAAGATCACGGGTGCCGAAGCCGCAGGTGGGGTGTGGTGCTTGCAAGTTTCTGCAAGATCACGAAAGGGGTATGTGCAGGTCAAGGGTAATGTCTGCGAGTTTTCGCAAGATCACGCCCTGGGGTGGGGGTGGGGGGTGAGGGGGATCACCCTTCGCCGGTCAGCCAGCACAGGGGATTCTCGCTGGTGATCAGGTGGAGGGTGTCGTCGTCGACGCCGGCGGCGGTCAGGGTGGGCACGAGCACGTCGAACAGCCGGCCGTACCCGTGCCCGCCATAGGCGGCGACGTGCTCCTGGCGCTCCACCCCGCTGCTGAGGAGCACCTGCTCGGCGTGGCCGGCGTCCAGGAGGGCGAGGGCGTGCTCGGCCTCGCGGACGCTCACGTAGGCCCCGGTTTCGGCGATCTTGCGCTGGGTGGGGGCGTCGGCGCCGCGAACGCTCAGGCGGTGCGCGGGAACGCCGTTGGCGAGCAGGAGCTCCAGCAGGTGGAGGCCCTCGGTGGCCACCGGGAGATCGGTGTGCAGCGAGGCACGGGCCGCCGCGATTACCGCGCGCTCCTCGGCGGGAGTCGGGGTCTCGCCCCAGGACGCCGCAACGATCAGCCCCGGGCGGGTGCCGGTCCCGTCGAGTCCGGCGCCGATCTCCCGCAGCAGGTCGCCGGTGAGCTCGTCCGTGTCGCGGTGCCGGATCAGCCCGCCGGAGAACGGCTCGGCCGCGAAGCCGGTCGCCGCCACGATGTGGACCCGGGTGTCCATGGCGACACGGGCCAGCGCGGCCGGATCCCTCGCCATGCCCAGGCAACTGTGCTCGACGATCAGCGTGAGGCCGTGCTCCCGCCCGATCACCCTGATCTCCGGGATGATGTGGCGTTCCTCGTCCAGCCAGCGGTACGGATCGGAGTCCACACCGATGGCCCAGCGGGTGTCGGTGCGCATATGCTCGTGGGGCAGCACCGGTCCGTTCAGCTCCGAGACGGGAACCGCGCCGGTGACGGTCTGGATGCGGGGGAACGAGGCGCCGGACATGCCCGGACATTACCTGATTTTTGCGTCCAGTGCCCTCTAACCTGCCAATTTGTAACGTTCTGTGGCTGTCTGTCGATCAGCTCAGCGTGGCCGTGGCCAGTTTGGCGCCGAAGCCCAGGAACAGGACGCCCGCCCCCGAGGTCAGGCCCGCCGACAGCCTGCGCCGCCGCCGGAAACGGTCGGCGAGGAAGGTGCCCCCGAAGATGAGCATCGTCAGATAGGCGAAGCTGAAGACCTGGATGATCAGCGCGAGGATCAGGAAGGACAGCGCGGGAGTGGCGTACGCCGGGTCCACGAACTGCACGAAGAACGCCACGAAGAACAGGATCGCCTTGGGGTTGAGCAGGCTGATCGTCAGAGCCCTGCGGAATGGGCCGTTCTCCGGCGGCATGGACTCCTCGGCCGTCTCGACCTCCTGGGGCGCGGCGGGGGAGCGCAGCGACCTCCACGCCGCGCGCACCAGGCCGAAGCCGATCCACGCCAGGTACGCCGCCCCGGAGTACTTGACCGCCGAGAACAGCAGCGGCGTCGACTTCAGCAGCGAGGCGACGCCGGCGGCGGAGAGGAACATCAGCACGCTGTCGCCGACGAAGACCCCGCACGCGGCGCGGTATCCGTACCTGACGCCTCGCCTGGCCGCGGCGGAGAGTACGAACAGCGAGTTGGGGCCGGGCAGCAGGATGATGAGGAACGAGCCGACGACGTAGGCCCAGATATTGGTGATGCCGAAGAACAACGGTGCTCCCACAGAAAATGATTTCTCACCTTATAGCCACACCAAGATCTACAGATCGCCTCCCGCCCGGTCCGGGAGATCCGCCGCGGGCCCGGAGGAGGCCCGTGGACGGCTTCGACCTCGGCCGGATCCACGACGACATGGACTTCGCCGGCGAGCGGGGACGAGAACGCGACAGAAGGCGTCAAATCGGGTCTTGTCGGGTATGCGCGGTAGAGCTACGATTCGACCGATCTTAATAAAATCTCCATAAAGAGGCGGCCGCCTACCAGATCAGCGCGACGTACCCGTTCGCGCACGCGCACCGGTCGCGCACGGCCACCGGACGCGTGCGGTGCACGCACGCTTCGGCGCCCTCGTGTACGCCCGGGCGGTCATGTCACCCGCAATTTCCGCGCACTCCTTGGGAGCCCGGTGGACGCCGAGACTGCTCACGCGAACCCTCCAGCCGTCCGGGTGCCGGCACGATGGGAGGAGTTCGGCCGATGTCTGCGGCACTGGCGGCGCCGGGCCGGACTCACCCAGGCGCAGGTCGGCATCCACGTCGGCTACGACCACAGCGCGATCAGCAAGCTGGAGGGCGGGAACCGGGAGCCGTCCCCGCGCCTCGTGCGCCGGCTCGACGACCTGCTGGGCACGGGCGGGGAACTTCAGGCGGCCTACACGGCCGCCGCCCTGCCGGGGCAGGCCGGGATCGGGCCCGGGCTGTCCCCGTCCGATCCGCTGCCCGGGGACGGCAGGGCGCTGCTGGCCGACCTGGAGATCCTCGAAACGCTGAGCTGGCCGTCGCATCTGCCCAGTTACGGGGTCGCGTGCCCGCTTCACGGCACCGACGGCTGCGTGGTGCCCGTTCCGGCCGAGGCGCTGTCGAGCTATCTCGCGTCCTGCGCGTTCGACCAGACCTCCCCGCCCCCGCAGAGCATCGACGCCGACGCCGTACACGTGCTGGCCGCGCTCCTGGCGGCGTACTGGCAGGCGGGTGACGAGCGGGCGGCCGCGATGCTGGTCACGGTGGTCGAGCACGCGCTGCACGCGATCGCGCGATGGATGGAGGTGCTCGCCGGGCCGTACCGGCGGGCGCTGCTCAGCCTCGCCGCCGGCTACGCGCAACTGGCCGCCGTACTGCGGATGCAGCGCGGCCGCAACGGCATGGCGGCGGCCTGGTTCGGCGCCGGCCTGCGCTGGGCGGCGATGGCCGAAGATCTCGAGACGCGGGTGTCCCTCCTCGGGGACATGAGCACGCTCGCGCGGCTGGAGAGCGACCCGCAGTCCGCTCTGGCGTACGCGCGGGGCATCCGCGCGGCCGGACCGGGCCGGGAGTGGGCGGCGGCACTGGCCGATCTCTACGAGGCCCGGGCACACGCGCTGGGCGGTGACGCGGCCGAGTGCCACCGGTACATCGCGCAGGCCAGGATGCACCTGGCCCGGTTCGGCGAACGCGACGAATTCGAGGCGCCCTGGCTGTGCGGCGCCGCAGGTCACCTCCACGTCGAGGCGAACACCGGCGGCGCGCTGCGCGACATCGCCGCGGTCACGGCCGGCCGGTCGGTGGCCGGTCTGGCGGTCCAGGCGATCGAGAGGTCGCTACGTCATCTGGCGCCGCACATGCGGCAGACCCGGGTGATGCTCACGCTACGGCTGGCCGACGGCTACGCCTGTGCGGGGAACGCGGAGGCCGCGCTCGTGGTCGCCGAGCCGGTGCTCGCCGAGGCGGTCGCCATGCCCACCTCCATGATCAGCCAGGAGCTTCGCGGTCTGCGCGACCGGCTGGTGGCCCGCTGGGGTGGACGGCTCGATGTACGCGATTTCGCCGCCAGAGCCGGCAGACCGCTTCTCTGATCTCCGCGGCCGGCTGTTCTCCCGCGAGCCGGTCTCCATCATCGCGGACCGGCCTGTCCGGGCTGATCGGGGGCCGGAGGCGGGGCGCACCGCTTTGTCGATTTCCTTGCCAACCGTGGCCCGAAGCGTGTCACTTCGTCATCATCTGTCACCTGCGTCCCGCCGGCTGTGATCGCGCTGCCGTACGGATCGACAGAGTTTGCATGATCCGTACAGATCGTTGACCCGGTCTGTCGGGATTGGGACGGTCTGGTCGCGGCGCTCCTGCCCTGTCCGGGCGATGAACGACCGGTACAGGTCCCGCGTCGATGTCGCGGTACGGCCATCCGGCCGGCACCGCGTGCCCCCACATCGTCTAGCAGCGAGGACAACATGAGAGGTTTCCTCCGAAGGCTGGCCCCGTTCGGCATCGCCGCCGCGGCCGTCGCGACCGCGATCCCCATGTCCGTGGCCGCCGCCTCGACGGCGACGGACCCGACCCCCGACCCCTCCGTCGTCGCCAGGGCCGACCAGGCCATCGTGCAGCACGGCGAGTCGGTGCGCGCCGGCGGCTCGGACAGGTACACCGTGTCGGTCGCCAACGTGGACGGCGACGGCGCGGCGCACGTGCGCTACATCCGGAAGTATCACAATCTGCGGGTCCTCGGCGGCGACTTCGTCGTCCACCTGAACAGGGACGGCGCCTTCGACGGGGCGTCGGTGGGTCTCGCGGCTCCGCTCACACTCGGCGTCACCCCCAAGATCAGCGCCGCGGACGCGGCGGCCGGGGCGAGGGACGCGTTCACCGGAGAGGTCGGCGAGATCGCCAAGCCGGAACTGATCGTCGACGCCTCCTCCGGGTACGGCAGGCTGGCCTGGGAGACCGTGGTCAGCGGCGTGGCGCAGGACGGGCAGACCCCGTCCCGGCTACACGTGATCACCGATGCGGTCACCGGGGCGGTCCTGACGTCGTTCGACGAGATCATGCATGTGGACGGCGTCGGCAACTCGATCTACTCGGGCACCGTGACGATCTCCACCTCGGGGTCGGGCGGCTCCTACAGCATGGTCGACGCCGACCGCGGCAACGGCCGTACCTGTGACATGAACAACCGCACCAGCGGCACCTGCACGACGTTCACCGACGCCGACAACACCTGGGGCAACGGCTCCAGCGGCAACCGGCAGAGCGCCGGCGTCGACGCGCACTACGGAGCGGCGACCACGTTCGACTACTTCAAGAACGTGCACGGCCGCAACGGCATCTTCGGCAACGGACAGGGCGTGCCGAGCCGGGTCCACTACGGCAACAACTATGTGAACGCCTTCTGGGACGGTTCCCAGATGACCTACGGCGACGGGTCGGGCAACTCCCGTCCGCTGGTCGCGATCGACGTGGCCGGGCACGAGATGTCCCACGGCGTGACCGAGCGCACCGCCAACCTGACCTACTCCGGGGAGTCCGGCGGCCTCAACGAGGCGACCAGCGACATCTTCGGCACCATGGTCGAGTTCTACTCCGGCAACGGCTCCGACCCCGGCGACTACGACATCGGGGAGAAGATCAACATCAACGGCAACGGCACCCCGTTGCGGTACATGTACAACCCGTCACTGGACGGCCGATCGCACTCGTGCTGGTCGACCAGCACCAACAGCGTCGACGTGCACTACTCCTCCGGCGTGGGAAACCACTTCTTCTTCATCCTCGCCGAGGGTTCGGGCAGCACGCAGTACGGCAACTCGCCGGTGTGCGGCTCGGCCTCAGCCGTGGCCGGCATCGGCCGGGACAAGGCGGCGAAGATCTGGTTCCGCGCGCTGGCCAACTACTTCACCTCCAGCACCCGCTACGTGAACTCCGGCAACCCCGGCAACACGGCTCGCGCCTACACCCTGCGCGCCGCGACCGACCTCTACGGCATCTGCTCCCTCGAGTACAAGACCGTGCAGGCGGCCTGGACCGCGGTCAACGTGTCCGGCAGCGACTCCTCCTGCAGCGGCACCCCGTCCCCGTCCCCGACTCCCGACACCTGCCAGGGGTATGAGACCGTCAAGACCGGCACGCTGAGCTCCGGATCCAACGCCTACCAGCCCGACGGCAGCTACTTCTACACCGGCGCCTCCGGCACGCACCGCGCCTGCCTGGACGGCCCCAACGGCACCGACTACGACCTCTACCTGCAGAAGTGGTCGGGATCCTCCTGGACGACCGTCGCTCAGGGCATCACCCCGGGCGCCGACGAGACCCTCAGCTACAGCGGTAGCGCCGGCTACTACCGCTATCGCGTCAACGCCTACAGCGGCTCCGGCGCCTACACCCTCGGATACGACGCGCCCTGATCTCTCAAGGGCGACCGGGCCCGGTTCGGCCACCTGGCCGAACCGGGCCCCTCCGTGTTCACCGGGAGGCTGCCGGGTCCTGACACCCGTGGTCAGAAAACATGCGGTTTGGGTCTTGTGCGGCCATCGCACATAGGGCTACGATCCGATCAACTCTTAGGAAACTTTCCTAACAGAAAGATGACTCGGAGCCGCATCATGGCCCTCTCGGACCCGTAACCTCCATCCGCGTCACGTCCCCAGGCGCCCCAGAGCGCCGTACGGCCGGCGCCGTCCTATCCGGCCGCCTCGGTTGGCCGCCGGCCGTACGGATCCCATGACCACCCCCCAACCCCCAGGAATCACCCCCTCCAACCCCCCGCATGATCTTGTAATTACTCGCACATGGCCGGTCTGGCCAGCGGAAAAACCGCCCGTGATCTTGCAGAATCTCGCAGACATCTCCTCTGAGCTGGCGAAACGTCCTCCGTGATCTTGCACTCTTGATGCACTGCAAGATCACGGAAGGTGAAGGTGCGGCTCACGACCGTACCCCGCTGATTTCTGCAAGATCACGATGAGTGTCGGGCCAGGTCATCGACCATGTCTGCGAGGTTTCGCAAGATCACGGTGAAAGTGAGAGGAATGTGTCCGTGCTAAAGCCGGCGGCGGTAGCCGTACTGGCGCTGGGAGCGACCGGCTGTGGCTCCTACCGGCCGCACGGCGTCTTCCTCGGCCCACGAGGCCTGATGACGTGGTCCATCAACCGGGACGAGTACCACGGTTTCGAGTTCTCCCGTAACCATCGGGCGTACCTCGACGGCCTCGGCTGATCGCGAGAAGCCCAAAATCACCCCCCATCCCCTTCCTCGAAGGACAGCCATGAGATCAAGCCGCACATTGACGGCGACTCTCACCGCCTTGGCGCTGTCGGTGACCGGTCTCGCCGTCACCGCCCCCGTCGCCTACGGCCAGGTGACCGCCGGGGCGAGCACGGCTCTCGCCGCCCCGGCCTGGGCGGCGTGGACCGCCTACAGGACCGGCGACCGGGTGACCTACAACGGCGTCGAGTACGAGTGCATCCAGGGCCACACCTCCCTGCCCGGCTGGGAGCCGCCGATCGTCCCGGCGCTGTGGAAGGTCGTCGGCGGCGGAGGAACCCCCAGCCCCAGTCCGACTCCTCCGGCGGGAGCGCCGGGCAGGCCGGGAACGCCGAGCGTCACCGGGACCACCACCAATTCGATCTCGCTGAGCTGGGGAGCCTCCTCGGGCACCGTCACCGGCTACCGCGTGTACGAGGACGCCGGGGTGGCGGGCACCGCGGGCGGGACCAGCACCACGATCTCCGGCCTCGGCGCCTGCACCACGCACACCTACACCGTCAAGGCGTACAACTCGAACGGTGAGTCCGTGGCGAGCTCGGCGGTCACCGGCACCACGAGCGGCTGCACGGGTGGCGGCAAACTGCCCGGCGCGCCGTACTTCTACACGGGCTGGGGCAACCCGCCCAGTCCGGTCACGGTCATGAACGCCACCGGGGTCAAACAGTTCACCATGGCGTTCATCCTCTCCAGCGGCGGATGCAACCCCGCCTGGGACGGCCAGCGTCCGCTGCTGGGCGGTCAGGACGCGGCGGCGATCTCCCAGATCAAGAACGCCGGCGGCAACGTGCAGATCTCCTTCGGCGGCTGGTCGGGCAACAAGCTCGGCCCGAACTGCTCCACGCCTGCCGCGTTCGCCGACGCGGTGCAGAAGGTCATCGACGCCCACCGGCCGGCCGTGGTGGACTTCGACATCGAGAACTCCGACGAGTTCGAGAACACCACGGTGCAGGACCGCATCCTCAACGCCCTCAAGATCGTCAAGCAGAAGAACCCGAGCGTCAAGGTCGTCGTCACGTTCGGCACCGCCACCACCGGGCCGACGTACTACGGCACGCGGCTGATCAACCAGGCCAAGGCGCTCGGCGTCGACATCGACAACTACACGATCATGCCGTTCGACTTCGGCGGCGGCGCCGACATGTACGGAAACACGGTCAACGCGGCCGAGGGACTGAAGAACGCGCTCAAGTCCGCGTGGGGCTGGCCCGACGCGACCGCGTACGCCCATATGGGCATTTCGGGCATGAATGGCCTGTCCGACCAGTATGAGCTGACCTCGGTGGACACCTGGACCAGGATCCGGGACTACGCCAAGTCGAAGGGGCTCGGGAGGCTGGCCTTCTGGTCGGTCAACAGGGACCGTCCCTGCCCCAACGGCGGCGTGGCCCAGAACTGCAGCGGAATCGCCCAGAACGACTGGGACTTCACCCGGGTGACCGCCGGCTTCTGAGCTGGAAGACCGGTTCCGATGACCGGGGCCGGGCGGGCCGGGACGCGCCCCGGCTCCGGCCCGGCCCGTGATCGGGCGGCCGGCACGACAGGAATCACCCCCCGTTACCTGTCGTGCCGGCCGCCGCTTCGCGTGGGGGCCAGCAGGCCGATGAGCATGCCAACGAAGGTCGCCACAGTGAGGGTGATCCAGAGCCGCATCTTCATCGAGGTCTCCCAGTTGTTACTGTGAGTGGCCAGAATACCGCGAATAGTGACAGAGCGCGACGGGGGGACCAGAAATCTTCCATCGAGTCGCCTCCTTCACCGTTTGTGGGGCACGCTTGGCTTCGCCATGCATTACGCAATCCACACAGCCCTCGTGCTCATAGCCGGAGTCGTTGTCGCGGTGGTCGCGGAGCGGAAGGGCTGGAAGCCCTCCCTCGCGGTGACCCTGGCGGTCGGCATCGGCGTCCGCGCGCTGATCCTGGTGATCGCCGCCACGGACGGATGGCAGCCGCCCGACTACGTCGGCAGCTTCAAACCGGCCGGTGAGGCGATCCTCAACCACCGAGACCCGGTGCTCGAGAGCAACGGCGGGTGGCACTTCCTGCCGACGATCCCCTACATGTACGGCCTGCTGCTCTGGCTGGGCATCCCCTGGGAGGTCACCGGCAGGCTGGTGACCGTGGCCGCCGACATCGTGCTGATCCCGCTGGTCGGCAAACTGGCCGGAGGCACCGCCGCACGGCTGCGCGCCTTCCAGTACGCGTGCAACCCGCTGGCGATCCTCGTCGCCTCCGTGCACGGCCAGGTCGAGCCGGTCTCGCTGGTCTTCGCCGTCGCGGCGTACGTCGTGGCCCGCGGGCCCGAGGGCTGGCAACGCCCCGAGCCGCTGCCCTGGCTGCGTCCGGGCGAGTTCCTACGCCGCCTCACGCACCCTCTGGACGCGGACCGCGCGGCCACCGGCCGGGCCGTGGGGGCGGGGCTGCTGATGGGGCTCGCGCTGTGCGCGAAGAGCTGGCCGGTGATCCTCGTGCCGGCGATGCTCATGCTCCTCCCGGGACTGCGCTCCCGCCTGGTCTCGCTGGTCGCGACCGGCGTACCGCCGATCCTGTTCCTGCTGTCGCTGCCGATCGGCGGCTGGACCAAGTGGAGCGAGCTCGACGACGTGCTCCAGGCCATCGGCCTGCGGCCCAGTGACGTACGGCCCATCACGGGCGACTGGGGCTGGACGGCCCTGCTGAGCGGGGGAGAGTGGAACCTCGATCCGGCTCCCGCGAGGATCGGCCAGTACCTGATCTATGCCTCGCTGGTCGCCTGCCTGATCTGGTGGCGCAGGGCCCACCCGGTCGACGTCACGATCGCGATCCTGCTCGCATTCATGATCTTCACGCCGCGGCTCGGCGCGCAGTACCTGCTGTGGTTCATGCCGTTCCTGGTCGCCCGGCCCACCCGCTGGGCCTGGCCGGCGATCCTCGGGTGCTGTCTGTGGGCGGCCCTGGGATATCTCGTGCTCACCCAGTTCCCCGGAGAGCAGTGGTACGAACTGCACAAGCCATGGGCGATGAGCTCCATCGTGCTGTTCCCGCTGATCATCGCGGCCCTGCCGTGGAGTCGCAGGCAGGCGGCGGAGGCCGACGCCTCGCCCGCCCAGCCCCAGGTGGGCGAGGAGATCAGGTGACGATCAACCGGTAGCCGGTCCCGCCGGAGGCGGGGTCGGCTTCGGCTCCGGAGCGGGTGGCCCCGCAGACTCGGGCGCCTGCTCCGGTTCCGGTTCCGGCAATGATCCGGAGAGCAGGGCCGCCGTCCATTTGCTCTCCGGATCGCTGTCGATGAGCAGGGCTCGTACGAGCAGGCTCAGCGGAATCGCCAGAAGCGCGCCCAGCGGTCCCAGAACCCACGCCCAGACGATCAACGACAGGAACGTCGCGGTGGTGGACAGGCCTACGGCGTCGCCCAGGAACTTCGGCTGGATGAACGACTGGACGACCACGTTGATCACGAGGTACGCGATGATCACCAGCAGCATGGTCTTCGGTCCGCCCTCCAGCAGCCCGAGCAGCGCGGGCGGGATCAGACCGAGGACGAACCCGATGTTCGGAATGTAGTTCGTGATCAGCGCGAGCACTCCCCAGAGCAGAGGCAGAGGCACGCTGAGCGCGTAGAGCGCGGCGACGTCGAGCGCCGCGCAGATCAGACCGAAGAGGGTCGAGACGATCAGATAGCGGCGGGTCCGGTAGGTGAAGGTCTTGAGCGCCCGGGTCAGGTCGGGGCGCTCGGCCGCGGCCGCGTTGACGATACGTGAGAAGAACGGGGCGTCGAGGCTCATCGCCAGCAGCAGCACCACGATCAGGAAGAGGCTGGACAGCACGCTCATCACGCTGCTCAGCAGACCCTGGGCCACCTCGATCACCTTGCCCGCGTCGAGCGAGGACAGCACCTCGTTGAGCTGCTCGCTGCCGTAGCCGAGGCCGGCGGCCCAGTGCCGGAGGTCCGTGACCATCTTGTTGAACTGCGTGGCGTAGGTGGGCGCGAGAAGGGCCAGCTGTGCGGCGGCGAGGCTGAGGATCGCCACCATGCTGAGCAGGACCAGCAGCACTATCGCGAGTGGGATGGCGATCTGCATCCAGGTGGGGGCACGATGCCGAGACAGCCAGTTGCGCACCGGCGATACGGCGATCACCAGGGTCAGCGCCAGGACGACGGGCCCGAGGATCGACCCGACCGCCTGAATTCCGGCCAATGTGACCACGGCGGCGGCCGCTCCGAGCAGCACCACCAGGGCGCGTGGGAATCCCTGTTGAATCACCCATCGTTTCTACCGTCTCCAAAAGATCCCGCAAGTCCCCGCGGACGGCCGTGTCCGGTCGGGTTCTGCCAGATCCTGTCCCGACCGCATGGTCGGCCGCGGTTGGTGTCCAGCTCTGGTAATCTTGTTGAGCCGGGTGATCCGGCGGATCTCTCTCCCGGTCGTTTCGACGGGGTGTGGTTCGTCCGGGTATGGTCTCGGTGTCTCCTCTTCTTTTCGGATCTTGGGTTCGCTGCGGTTTGCGTGGTGGGGTCGGGCCGGGTAAGTTAGAGGGGTTGCCCCGGAAGGGGTGGTCGGAATTCCCGCCGGGTGGCGGGGGTGATGTCAAGCGGGTTTGGCCGGGTTGCCGGTGGGGCTGGTTTGACAGGATCCTCCGGGACTGGCGAGAATAGATGACACAAAGTGAAGCTGATGTAACGCCCCGGATCCTGGGTCTGCCTGGCGGCTGGTCTGGGTGGTGGTGTACGCGTCCGTTTCTTGAGAACTCAACAGTGTGCTAAAAGCCAGTGCATTTTGATGCATTACCCCGTTCTCGCGCGCCCCTTTTTTTTGTGGGTGTGTGGGGGACGGATTCCTTTGATCGGCATCCACTGCTGTTTCGGTGGTGGTGGGTGTTGGCTGGGGTTTCTTTTCAGACATTGTTTGGAGAGTTTGATCCTGGCTCAGGACGAACGCTGGCGGCGTGCTTAACACATGCAAGTCGAGCGGAAAGGCCCTTCGGGGTACTCGAGCGGCGAACGGGTGAGTAACACGTGAGTAACCTGCCCCTGACTCTGGGATAAGCCTGGGAAACCGGGTCTAATACTGGATATGACCACTCCGGGCATCTGGTGGTGGTGGAAAGTTTTTCGGTTGGGGATGGGCTCGCGGCCTATCAGCTTGTTGGTGGGGTGATGGCCTACCAAGGCGACGACGGGTAGCCGGCCTGAGAGGGCGACCGGCCACACTGGGACTGAGACACGGCCCAGACTCCTACGGGAGGCAGCAGTGGGGAATATTGCGCAATGGGCGGAAGCCTGACGCAGCGACGCCGCGTGGGGGATGACGGCCTTCGGGTTGTAAACCTCTTTCGGCAGGGACGAAGTTGACGTGTACCTGTGGAAGAAGCGCCGGCTAACTACGTGCCAGCAGCCGCGGTAATACGTAGGGCGCAAGCGTTGTCCGGAATTATTGGGCGTAAAGAGCTCGTAGGTGGCTTGTCGCGTCTGCCGTGAAAGCCCGTGGCTTAACTACGGGTCTGCGGTGGATACGGGCAGGCTAGAGGCTGGTAGGGGCAAGTGGAATTCCTGGTGTAGCGGTGAAATGCGCAGATATCAGGAGGAACACCGGTGGCGAAGGCGGCTTGCTGGGCCAGTTCTGACGCTGAGGAGCGAAAGCGTGGGGAGCGAACAGGATTAGATACCCTGGTAGTCCACGCTGTAAACGTTGGGCGCTAGGTGTGGGGGTCTTCCATGGTTCCTGTGCCGTAGCTAACGCATTAAGCGCCCCGCCTGGGGAGTACGGCCGCAAGGCTAAAACTCAAAGGAATTGACGGGGGCCCGCACAAGCGGCGGAGCATGTTGCTTAATTCGACGCAACGCGAAGAACCTTACCAAGGTTTGACATACATCGGACGCGCTCGGAGACGGGTGTTCCTTTCGGGGCCGGTGTACAGGTGGTGCATGGCTGTCGTCAGCTCGTGTCGTGAGATGTTGGGTTAAGTCCCGCAACGAGCGCAACCCTTGTTCCATGTTGCCAGCGGCGGCTTCGGCCGGCCGGGGACTCATGGGAGACTGCCGGGGTCAACTCGGAGGAAGGTGGGGATGACGTCAAGTCATCATGCCCCTTATGTCTTGGGCTGCAAACATGCTACAATGGTCGGTACAGAGGGCTGCTAACCCGTGAGGGGGAGCGAATCCCTAAAAGCCGGTCTCAGTTCGGATTGGGGTCTGCAACTCGACCCCATGAAGTCGGAGTCGCTAGTAATCGCAGATCAGCAATGCTGCGGTGAATACGTTCCCGGGCCTTGTACACACCGCCCGTCACGTCACGAAAGTCGGCAACACCCGAAGCCCGTGGCCCAACCCGTTTGGGGGGAGCGGTCGAAGGTGGGGCTGGCGATTGGGACGAAGTCGTAACAAGGTAGCCGTACCGGAAGGTGCGGCTGGATCACCTCCTTTCTAAGGAGCATGTGGCCGGCTCGTGGCATCTGTTCTTTTCTGCCTTCGTGGTGGGAGTGGATGGGGTGTTGGGGGTTTGGTCTAGTGTCGCTGCGGTCACCGGCGTGTGTTCGGTGCGTGGCGTGCTGCTTAGTGGAGCACTGGTTATTCGGGTTGTTCTGGTCGGTCTGTTGGTGAGTACCGCCGTGGTTTCTGTCTCTTCATTCGTGTGGGGGTGGGGGTTGCGGAGTGGGAAAGGCATGGGGCGGGCTGGGAGAGTCCGGGCACACTGTTGGGTCCTGAGGGAACGGCTGTGTTCTGCTCTGGGCGTCGTGGGATGTTCTGTCCTTTCGCGTTGTGCGTGTGTGTGTTGCACGCTTTCGTGTGGGGTGGGGGGTTTCGCGGGGTGTCTGGGGTGGGTGGTTTTTCCTTCGTGCGGGGCTGGTCTCCTGCCATACCGGCTTGGGGCTTGCTTATGGGTCGTGGTCTTGTGCTCGTTGGGGTGCGGGGTTGCGGCTTGTGGGTGGGTTTCGGGTGTTTGGTGGTGGGGTGGGCTGGTTTTTCTGGTTGTTGTTTGTGAATTGCATAGTGGACGCGAGCATCTTTTGTGGCCAAGTTGTTTAGGGCACACGGTGGATGCCTTGGCATCAGGAGCCGATGAAGGACGTGGGAGGCTGCGTTAAGCCTCGGGGAGTCGCCAACCAGACGTTGATCCGGGGATGTCCGAATGGGGAAACCTAGCACCAGTCATGTGGTGTTGCCGCCGTCTGAATGTATAGGGCGGTTGGTGGTGACGCGGGGAAGTGAAACATCTCAGTACCCGTAGGAGAAGAAAACAATTGTGATTCCGTGAGTAGTGGTGAGCGAAAGCGGAGGAGGCTAAACCGTGCGCGTGTGATAGCCGGCGGGCGTTGCGTGTGCGGGGTTGTGGGAGCTTCTGGAGGAGACCGCTGTCTTCTCAAGCAGTGATAAATCGGTGTGGTAGTCGAACGTTCTGGGATGGGCGGCCGGAGACCGTGAAAGCCGGGTAGGTGAAATCATGCCGACTGCTGGGGGTTGTCCCGAGTAGCACGGGGCTCGAGGAATCCTGTGTGAATCTGCCAGGACCACCTGGTAAGCCTAAATACTTCCTGATGACCGATAGTGCACGAGTACCGTGAGGGAAAGGTGAAAAGCGCCCCGGTGAGGGGTTGTGAAATAGTACCTGAAACCGTGTGCCTACAAGCCGTGGGAGCGTACACAGGGTTCGCCTTGTGTGTGATGTGACTGCGTGCCTTTTGAAGAATGAGCCTGCGAGTCGTGGTGTGTGGCGAGGTTAACCCGGGTGGGGGAGCCGTAGCGAAAGCGAGTCTGAATAGGGCGTTTGAGTCGCATGCTGTGGACCCGAAGCGGAGTGATCTACGCATGGGCAGGGTGAAGCTCAGGTAAGACTGGGTGGAGGCCCGAACCCACCAGGGTTGAAAACCTGGGGGATGATCTGTGTGTAGGGGTGAAAGGCCAATCAAACTCCGTGATAGCTGGTTCTCCCCGAAATGCATTTAGGTGCAGCGTTGCGTGGTGCTTGCCGGAGGTAGGGCTCTGGTTGGCTGATGGGCCCGACAAGGTTACTGACGTCAGCCAAACTTCGAATGCCGGTAAGTTGAGCGTGGCAGTGAGACTGCGGGGGATAAGCTCCGTGGTCGAGAGGGAAACAGCCCAGATCGTCGACTAAGGCCCCTAAGCGTGTGCTGAGTGGGAAAGGATGTGGAGTCGCAGTGACAACCAGGAGGTTGGCTTAGAAGCAGCCATCCTTGAAAGAGTGCGTAATAGCTCACTGGTCAAGTGATTTTGCGCCGATAATGTAGCGGGGCTCAAGCATACCGCCGAAGTCGCGGCACCTGTGACTGGACGTTGTTCTGGTTGTGGGTGGGTAGGGGAGCGTCGTGCGTCCGGTGAAGCTGTCGAGTGATCGGTGGTGGAGGGTGCGCGAGTGAGAATGCAGGCATGAGTAGCGAGTCAGAAGTGAGAAACTTCTGCGCCGGATGACCAAGGGTTCCTGGGGCAGGTTGATCCGCCCAGGGTTAGTCGGGGCCTAAGGCGAGGCCGACAGGCGTAGTCGATGGATGACGGGTTGATATTCCCGTACCCGCTGTGGTGCGCCCATACTGAACCTGGTGATACTAAGAGTCCTTAGCCCCCTGTTGCCTTCGGGTGGCGGGTGAGGGTGAACGCTCGGCCTGAGCTGGTAGTAGGTAAGCGATGGGGTGACGCAGGAAGGTAGCCCATCCCGGGCGGTGGTTGTCCCGGGGTAAGCATGTAGGGCGAGGGGTAGGTAAATCCGCTCCTCATGTGCCTGAGGTGTGATGCCGAGCCGATTGTGGTGAAGTGGGTGATCCTATGCTGTCGAGAAAAGCCTCTAGTGAGTGCTGTGGCGGCCCGTACCCTAAACCGACTCAGGTGGTCAGGTAGAGAATACCGAGGCGGTCGGGTGAACTGTGGTTAAGGAACTCGGCAAATTGCCCCCGTAACTTCGGGAGAAGGGGGGCCTCTGCTGGTGATCGACTGTGCGTTGTGAGCTGGTGGGGGTCGCAGTGGCCAGGGGGAAGCGACTGTTTACTAAAAACACAGGTCCGTGCGAAGTCGTAAGACGATGTATACGGACTGACGCCTGCCCGGTGCCGGAACGTTAAGGGGACTGCTTAGCACTCTTCGGGGTGCGAAGGTGAGAACTTAAGCGCCGGTAAACGGCGGTGGTAACTATAACCATCCTAAGGTAGCGAAATTCCTTGTCGGGTAAGTTCCGACCTGCACGAATGGCGTAACGACTTCCCCGCTGTCTCAACCACAGGCCCGGTGAAATTGCAGTACGAGTAAAGATGCTCGTTTCGCGCAGCAGGACGGAAAGACCCCGGGACCTTCACTGCAGCTTGACATTGGTGTTTGGGGCGGCTTGTGTAGGATAGGTGGGAGACGGTGAAGCGGTGACGCTAGTTGTCGTGGAGTCATTGGTGAAATACCACTCTGGTCGTTTTGGATGTCTAACCCGCGCCCGTGGATCCGGGTGGGGGACAGTGTCTGGTGGGTAGTTTAACTGGGGCGGTTGCCTCCTAAAGGGTAACGGAGGCGCCCAAAGGTTCCCTCAGCCTGGTTGGTAATCAGGTGGTGAGTGTAAGTGCACAAGGGGGCTTGACTGTGAGACTGACGGGTCGAGCAGGAGCGAAAGCTGGGACTAGTGATCCGGCATCGGCGTGTGGAAGCGGTGTCGCTCAACGGCTAAAAGGTACCCCGGGGATAACAGGCTGATCTTCCCCAAGAGTCCATATCGACGGGATGGTTTGGCACCTCGATGTCGGCTCGTCGCATCCTGGGGCTGGAGTAGGTCCCAAGGGTTGGGCTGTTCGCCCATTAAAGCGGTACGCGAGCTGGGTTTAGAACGTCGCGAGACAGTTCGGTCCCTATCCGCTGCGCGCGCAGGAGACTTGTGAGGGGCTGTCCCTAGTACGAGAGGACCGGGACGGACGAACCTCTGGTGTGCCAGTTGTTCCGCCAGGAGCATGGCTGGTTGGCTACGTTCGGTAGGGATAACCGCTGAAAGCATCTAAGCGGGAAGCTTGCCTTTAGATGAGGTCTCCCACCCGTTTGGGGTAAGGCCCCCTGTAGATGATGGGGTTGATAGGCTGGGAGTGGAAGCGCGGTAACGTGTGGAGCTGACCGGTACTAATAGGCCGAGGACTTGACCACAATCTTGGTGTTTGCGTCCACTGTGTGATTTTCGAGCAGCAACCGGACCGTGCCCGCGTGCGTGGCCCTCTTTTTGTGGGGTCGGTGTGTGGGGTTGGTGGTTGGCTGTTTGGTAGGGTTACGGCGGTTTTAGCGGTTGGGAAACACCCGGTTACATTCCGAACCCGGTAGTTAAGCCTTCCAGCGCCGATGGTACTGCATCCGTGGGGGTGTGGGAGAGTAGGTCGCCGCCGGACAATTGTTGTGTGCGGGCCGTCCCTTGTGGGGCGGCCTGCACGCGTTTCCGGGCTTTGTGCGTGTGTGGGTGTGGGGCGTGTGTTCGGGGGGTGGTGTGGCCCCCCGTTTTTTGTTGTGTGGGTGGAGGCGCTTCGGGGCTGTTCCTTGTCGGGCGGCCTGCGTGTTTCTGGGTCTGGTCGCGTTGTGCGGGGCTGGGTCGTTGGCGGTGTGTTCGGGGGGCGTCCCCCGTTTTCTGTGCCGGGTGCCGGGCGGGCGGGTGTCGGGAGGCCGTGGGTGCCTCCCTTTTTTTGTTTGCGGCCGGGGGTTCGTGGGGGTCGGTTCGTGTTGGCCGTGGGGGCGGTGCTGTGGCGCGTCCGTGGTGTGGGTGGGGGCGGGTGGGTGTTCCGGCCGGCGTAAGACCGTGCCGGGACCACCGCGCCCGGGGAGGCCGGAGGCCTCTGCCGCCAGGGCGTGACTGTCACGGCCGGCCGGAACAGCTGCCCGTCCCTGCCCGCACCTGTCAGGGCACCCGGCCCCGGCCACCCCACCACATCAAACCCCGCCACCCGCATCTCCGTACACCACCTGAAACCCCGCCACCACCTCAACCCTGCCCACCCCACCCCACCACCTGACCCGCCGCCACAAGAGCCCAACCCGGGCGCTCTCGTGATCACTTCGCAGCGGCGGCCGCCAGGAGGGGTTCGATGCGGAAGGGAATCTGGGTGGACAGTGCGATCGTCGTGTCGGTTCGTTGAATGGCGGGGGAGGCGAGGATTCTCGCGATGATCTCTTGGAGGTGGGGGGTGTTGCGTGCGACAACGCGGCAGAGCAGGTCGGCCTGGCCGCTGGTGCCGTACACCTCGAGGATCTCGGGGATCTCGGTCAGTGAGTGCACGGCCTCGGTGAGTTTGCCCTGGGCGATCTGAAGGGAAGCGAACGCGAGGATCGGATAGCCGATCTCCTCGGTCACCACGGTGGGTCCGAAGTCGCTGATCACGCCGCGTCCGGTGAGCTTCTCAAGTCTTGCCTGCACCGTTCCCCGGGCGACGCCGAGCAGCCGGGCGAGCTCGGTGAGCCCGATCCTGGGGTTGGCGCGCATGGCGACGAGGAGACGGCTGTCGAGCGAATCCAGCATGTGTTCGAGACTACGCGGGACTGATCGGATCGACCAGTGAAGTCCCCGTTCGTCTACTGATATTGAGCACCTCGCCCACCTGAAGTGGTCACTCTTGCCAGCCAAACCCCGACTTGCTGTCATATAGAAGTATGTTCGAGGAAGCACAGTACTTCGCTCCGGTGGAGACCCGTGACGATGGATCCGTCGTCGTCGAGTTGGCCAAGAGCCATCCGGGGTTCGCTGACGCCGTTTACCGCGAGCGTCGCAACGCCATCGCCGCGCTGGCGCTCAACCACACGCCGGGCGAGCCGATTCCGCATGTCGAGTACACCGCCGAGGAGCACCATGTCTGGGCGCTCGTGACCGGTGAGCTGGCGGTGAAGCACCGTACGTATGCGGTGCGGGAGTTTCTCGATGCGGCCGAGCGGCTCGGGCTGCCGCGTGACCGTATACCGCAGCTTCAAGAGGTCAGCGAGCTGCTCGCGCCGCTCACCGGTTTCCGTTACCTGCCGGCGGCCGGGTTGGTTCCGCTGCGGGAGTTCTACGGCGTGCTGGCGGACGGCCTGTTCCACTCCACGCAGTACATCCGGCACCATTCGGTGCCTTTCTACACTCCGGAACCGGACATCATCCATGAGGTGATCGGCCACGCGAGCACGCTCGCGTCACCACGTTTCGCGGAGCTGTACCGGCTCGCCGGCCGGGCGGCGCGCCGGGTCGAGACGGATGAGGCGCTGGAGTTCGTCTCCAAGGTGTTCTGGTTCACGTTGGAGTTCGGTGTCATGCGGGAGGGGGCCGAGCTCAAGGCGTACGGCGCGGGCATCCTGAGCTCTTACGGCGAGATCGAGGAGTTCCGGGGGATGGACATCCGGCCTCTCGACCTCGCCGCGATGGGCACCACACAGTACGACATCACGAAATATCAGGAGGTGCTCTTCGAGGCGGCCTCGCTCGATCATCTCGAGGATGTCGTCGGCACGTTCTGGGACATCTGCGACGATGACGCGATCGCCGGGCTGGTCTCGGTCACCTGATCGTCGGACGGATTCGGCGAAGTGCCCGCGTGATCACCTGTTCAGCGGGTGGTGTCGGGGCCGAGGATGAGCAGCGCGTCTCCGACGGCTCGTTCCGCGCCGTCGGAGGGGTGGTTGACGACCTTCTTGCCGATCACCATCGCGGTCGAGCCGCCGCCGTCGAGGTTGATCGCGTCTCGGGCGCCCAGCCACTTCATGATCGCCGCCGCTTCGAAGAAGGACGCGCCGACGGTCTTGCCGGGGGCGCGTCCGTCGACGACCGCGATGATCAGCTTGCCGTTCCTGGTGACCCCGGCGAGTGTCCGTGGGTGTCTCCGTACGATCATGTTGACGTTCGCCATGCCGTCCCGGGACGCCGTGATGGAGATGCGACCACCGCGGACCAGGCCGATGGCCCCGCCGATGATGTTGGTTCGCGGCGTGAGCGGGATGGTCTTCCTGGTCCTCAGGTCCGTGATCGTGGTCGTGACCTTGATGGTCGAGCCTTCGGTGGCGTTCTCCCAGAGCCAGTCGGCCGCCGCGCCCACGCCGTGGAGGACGCGGGTGCCGGGGGCGACCTTGCCGCCGGCCGAACGGACCTGTACGACCTGGCCGGACGCGTCGAGCACGGCTTCGGCGCCGTCGTTCTTGGGGGTGGCCCGGCCGAGTTCCTCGGTGTACATCACGAGCTCGTCGGGTTTGGGCACGCGGTTGACGCCGGTCACCTGTACGGCGGTTCCGCCGCTCGGGCGCGCGACCACCGTGGACGACAGCTCGGTGACGCGTGCCGTACGCCCCTGGAGCACCAGGCCGACCCGGCCGGTGACCGCTTCGCTGAGCAGTTCGCCGCCGACGACCGAGATCCCGGTGGGGTCACCGCGGAACGCGGGTAGCGTGTGGATGTCGAAGAACCCGCCGTTGACCGCGGCGATCGCCTTGGCCGACGCGGCCATCTCGGTGACCTTCTCCCGCTTGGCGGTGCTTCTGCCCAGCGAGGACTGGAAGGATCCGCGGAACTTCCGTGGATCGACCGTGATGACGCGGACGCTCCAGGGCCCGGTGGTGGCGAAGCCGTCGTCGCCCTGCCAGTCGACCTTGGCGGATATGCCCGCCTCCTTGAGCTGCTTGACGATCTTGGCCGCCTCGCTCTTCTTGTCGAGCGGCCAGCTCCCCACGCGTACCATCCAGTAGTCCGCGGCCGGGAGGTCCGCCACGGCGGGCCGGGTGAACTTCACCATGAGGGGTTCGAGTCCCGCCGCCTGGATCGCCTCCGCCTGAGCCTGGGCGGTGGCCTCGGACATGAAGTCCTTGCCTTTGACCACCACGCTCACCGTGTAGCCGTCCTCCGAAGCGCCGTGTCTCAGCACCGAGTAGGTGACACCGGGGGCGATGCTCTTGGCCGCCGACGTGGGGACTCCCGGCACACCGAGGGGGAACTTCGTCGTCGGGAGGCCCGAGACGGAGTCGGCGAGTGCCGGAGCCGAGAGGGTGGTCATCGTCACGGCCAGGGCGGTGGCCGCCATGGCCAGGTGGCGTCTCATGCGGTTCCTCTCCAGGGTGATGATCCTTCCCTGGACCATCGTGACGAGAACCACTGGAGAATGACGCCAAACGCCGAAAAAGCAACAGAATTGAGCCTGTTTTCCCGATAAATCCCCGCAAAGTGGATGAATGGAACGAGTGCCTTAGATAGGCACTATTAGGATGAACGATTACGACGGGGATGTCCGGCCGTCCATCTCCCGGGCCTGCCGTACGAAGTCCTGGGCGGAGCGGGCCTCGACGTGGATCAGGGCCCCGTCGCGTCCGCGGGACATGCCCCAGTAGCACATCGTGGCCTCGCCCCACCAGATCGTCCACTTGGGGAAGCGGGCAGACAGCGCGCGCACGACGATCGCCGGGCTGACTTGAGGTTCGATTCCGGTCTGCACTCTTCGAGCAAACACGATTCGATTCGTGATCACGAGTCTACGGAGGGTAGTCGGTGAGATAGCTTTTATACGCGGGCATGCAGACCTGACTTCCGGTGTGCGCCATCTCAACAAGCCGAGGCGCACAACGGGCAAACTGCCCGCGACCACAGAGGTCAGGGATTCTCGCGGCGAAACGTCTCCAGGGCCAGCAGCGCGACGTGCAGGGACAGGCATGACTCCACGTCGTCCAGGTTTGTGTCGAGAACGCGCTCCAGCCGCCGCAGCCGGTCGTAGAAGGCCGGCCGGGAAAGATGCGCCTTCTGGGCGGCGACGGCCTTGTTGCGTCCCGCGTCGAGGTAGATCCGCAGAATTCTCGTGAGGTCACCGTGTCGCTGGGCATCGTGCGACAGCAGCGCGCCCAGCTCGCGTTCGGCGAACGTCTGGAGCCGCGCGTCGTCGCGCAGCAGGTGCAGCAGGCCGCGCAGCCGCAGGTCGGGCAGACGGTAGAAGGCCCGGCCGTCGGGCTGGCGCACCGCCACCTCCGCGACCTGCTCGGCCTCGAGGAAGCTGCGCCGTACGTCCTTGACCGACTCCACCACGGACCCGGCGGCCAGCACGAACGGAGAGGCGAAGGTGGCGCGCAGGCGTTCGGCCAGCGCGCCGAGGGCGGCCTCGGCCGGGGCGCGCGGCGGGAGGGGCAGCAGCACGCCGACCCGGTTCTGGTCGAGCGCGCCGACCAGCGCGGGCAGCTTGATCTCCCGGCACGCCGCCGCCGCGGCCTCGGCGAGCTCACCGAGCCTGGCCTGCTCGCCGAGCGCGGTGCCGGGCGGTGCGGTGAGCCGGACCACCGCGCTGATCAGCCTGCGGCCGGTGAGCGGCACGCCGACCGCGCGGGCACGGGCCGCCGCCTCATCGGGATTGGAGAAGGCATGGGTGAGGATGCCGGTGATTATCGTGCCGTGCGCCTGCCGTTCGAGGGACTCCTTGTGCCGTTCGAGCAGCCGGCCGAGGGCGAGCGTGGTGGCCGCCCGCTCGACCAGCACGATGTCGCGCGGGGTGGGCGGAGTGTCGCAGAACATGATCAGCCGGCCCCAGTCCTGCCCGCGGGCGCCGACCATGGTGACCAGCCAGCCGGCCGCGGTGTCGTAGGCCGTTCGCTCCGCGGGGGAGACCGAGCGGGAGCGGCTTTCCCAATTGGTCAGGATGACGCCCGTGTCGGCGCCGGCGGCATCGCAGGCGAGGACCTGGTGGGCCAGGTTCTCCAGCAGGACGGGGCATCCGGAGAAGCGCGTCACCTGACCGAGGACCTCTGCCTGGGACGCGCCCTCGACGGACAGCGCGGTGAACACCTCGTGGAGCTGCTCGGAGGCCCGCAGCTCCTGCAGCTGGCAGTCGATGATCCGCGCGTGGACCGACTCGGTGATCTGTACGAACGGCGTCTCGCGGGCCAGGGTGATCAGCGGCAGACCGTGCTCCTCGGCCGCCTCGACGATGGCGTGGGGCAGCTCGCGGACGAACCTGCGGCCCAGCTCGACGATCAGGCCGGAGGCCCCGACGGAGGCCAGGCCGGAGATGTACTCGGCGAGCTCGCCCGGCTCGCCCGGCAGGGCGACGCCCGTGGTCAGCACGAGCTCACCCCCGCGCAGCAGATGCGCGATGTCGGCGATCTCGCCCACGTGCACCCAGCGGACCCGGGTGTCCAGCCGGTCGACGCCGGCGACCACGCGCGGACTGCCCCGACGTACCGTGTCCAGCGCCAATACATCGGCGACCGTCGGCAACATGTCACGAGGCTACCTGATCATTATGTAAAGCCCGCGCGGCATCCGATGACAAGATGGCGCTCCCGGCCGGTGCGCCGGGGGCGTGCTCCTCACGATCCGGGAACCCTCCTCTGTCCGGTGCCGTACATCTCCTGACCAGGCCCGTGGCCGGTATCGCCGGGTGGCGGCCCGGCCGGACGGGCGTCGGCTCGGCCCTCGACGACACCGTGCGGCGGACAGGGCCGGTGCCCGGCATCGCCGTCGTGGGCGGCGTGCCCACCGCGGTCGTGACCGCCCCGCCGGCCGCGCGCCGCCGCCGAATCGCCCCGATCCGGGCGGCCCGCCGCCTCATCCCAAAGGAGAAAATGCCGATCTGTAAGGGAAAGGCGAAAAATGCTGACATGTTGGCGGGTGTGCCTGCACGCTTACCAGCAGGGATACTCGAAGCATGCCGGATTCCTCGCCCAATCCCACACAGACGTCGCAGACCGACGGCCTGCTCGCCCGTCATCGCGCGGTCATGCCCAACTGGGTAGGCCTGTACTACGACGAGCCGATCGAGATCGTCGGCGGCAAGGGCAACCGTGTCGTCGACGCATCGGGGAAGAGCTATCTCGACTTCTTCGCGGGCATCCTGACCAACATGATCGGGTATGACATCGCCGAGGTGCGGGAGGCCGTGGAGCGGCAGCTCGCCACCGGGGTGGTGCACACCTCCACGGTCTATCTCCTGCGCGGGCAGGTCGAACTCGCCGAGAAGATCGCCCGGCTGTCGGGCATCCCCGACGCCAAGGTGTTCTTCACGAACTCGGGCACGGAGGCGAACGAGACCGCGCTGCTGCTGGCGACCTACGCGCGGAAATCCGACCAGGTGCTCGCCATGCGGCAGAGCTACCACGGCAGGTCGTTCGGCGCGGTGGCCGTCACCTCCAACCGCTCCTGGAAGAACAACTCGCTCTCGCCGCTGAACGTGCACTTCCTGCACGGCGCCGACCAGCACCTCGCCCAGTTCCGCGGGATGTCGGACGCCGACTACATCGCGGCCTGCGTCGACGACCTGCGGCACGTGCTCGCCACCGCGGTCACCAAGGACGTCGCCGCCCTGATCGCCGAGCCGATCCAGGGGGTGGGCGGCTTCACGATGGCGCCCGACGGCCTGTTCGCCGCCTACAAGGAGGTCCTCGACGAGGAGGGCATCCTGTTCATCTCCGACGAGGTCCAGACCGGCTGGGGCCGTACGGGCTCGGCGTTCTTCGGCATCCACAACCACGGCGTGACCCCCGACATGATGACGTTCGCCAAGGGGCTGGGGAACGGCTTCGCCGTCGGCGGCGTCGTCGCCAGGGGCGACCTCATGGACGGCCCGCACGCCGCGGGCGTGGCCACGTTCGGCGGCAACCCGATCTCGATGGCCGCGGCCAACGCGACCCTCGACTACGTGCTCGACCACGGCCTGCAGGCCAATGCCGCCAGAACCGGCGAGATCATCATCAGTGGGCTGCGCGAGGCGGCGACCCGCCTGCCCGTCGTCGGCGACGTACGCGGCAAGGGACTGATGTTCGCCGTCGAACTCGTCGACCCCGCCGGCGGTGCGCCCGCTCCCGCGCTGGCCACCCGCTTCATGGAGGAGACGAAGAGGCTCGGCCTGCTCGCAGGCAAGGGCGGCCTGTACGGCAACGCCCTGCGGATGGCCCCGCCGCTCACGCTCACCGAGGACGAGGCCCGCGAGGGCCTGGGCATCCTCGTCACCGCTCTGGAGACCATCAATGACGAAGCTCGTTGACCACTGGATCGACGGCACTCGCACCGGGGCCGTCGCCGGCCCGGGTGGCGGCGCCGACATCTTCAACCCCGCCACGGGCGAGGTCGAGGGCCAGGTGGTCCTGGCGACCGTCGAGGAGGTCGACGCGGCGGTGGCCGCCGCCGCCCGCGCGTTCCCGGGCTGGCGCGACACGTCCCTGACCAGGCGGACCCAGGTCCTCTTCCGCTTCCGGGAGCTGCTCGACCGGCACCGCGACGACGTGGCCGCGCTGATCAGCGCCGAGCACGGCAAGGTGCACTCGGACGCGCTCGGCGAGGTGGCACGCGGCCTGGAGGTCGTCGAGTTCGCCTGCGGCATCCCGCACCTGCTCAAGGGCGGGTTCTCCGAGAACGTCTCGACCAGGGTCGATTCGTACTCGATCCGCCAGCCGCTCGGCGTGGTCGCCGGGATCGCCCCGTTCAACTTCCCGGCCATGGTGCCGATGTGGATGTTCCCGATCGCCATCGCCTGCGGGAACACGTTCGTGCTCAAGCCGTCGGAGCGTGACCCGTCCGCCTCGCTGCTGATCGCGGAGCTGTGGCAGCGGGCGAGGCTGCCCGACGGCGTGTTCAACGTCGTGCAGGGCGACAAGGTCGCGGTGGACAGGCTGCTGGCGCACCCTGAGGTGAAGGCGGTGTCGTTCGTCGGCTCGACCCCGATCGCCCGGTACGTGTACGAGACCGGCACCGCGCACGGCAAGCGGGTGCAGGCGCTCGGCGGCGCGAAGAACCACATGCTCGTCCTGCCCGACGCCGATCTCGACCTGGTCGCCGACTCGGCCGTCTCGGCCGGCTTCGGCTCCGCGGGGGAGCGGTGCATGGCCATCTCGGTCGTGCTCGCCGTCGACCCCGTGGGCGACGAGCTCGTGGAGAAGATCGTTTCCAGGGTCCGCGACCTTGTGATCGGCCCGGGCGACGACCCGAGGTCGGAGATGGGCCCGCTGGTCACCGCTGCCCACCGCGACAAGGTCGCCTCCTACCTCGACATCGGGGTCCAGGAGGGAGCCAAGATCGTGGTGGACGGCCGGGAGGCGCCGGTCACCGGCGGCCGCGGGAACGGCTTCTGGATGGGGCCCACCGTGCTCGACCATGTGCCACCGGGGTCCCGCGTGCACCGGGAGGAGATCTTCGGCCCGGTGCTGTCGATCGTGCGGGTGCGGTCGTACGAGGAGGGCCTGGGGCTCATCAACTCCGGTGAGTACGGCAACGGCACCGCGATCTTCACCAACGACGGCGGCGCGGCCCGGCGCTTCCAGAACGAGGTCGAGGTCGGCATGATCGGCATCAACGTGCCGATCCCGGTCCCGATGGCGTTCTACAGCTTCGGCGGCTGGAAGGACTCCCTCTTCGGGGACACGCACGTCCACGGCACCGAGGGCGTGCACTTCTACACCCGGGGCAAGGTCGTCACCTCGCGCTGGCTCGATCCCTCACATGGCGGGATCAACCTGGGCTTCCCCACCAACGCCTGACCCGGGCGCACCGTTCGGCCCCGATCGGGCGCACCCCGATCGGAGCCGCCCGTGCGACCCGCCCGGTGGGCGCCGCCCCGGCCAGTAGGCTCGGGACGGACCGCGTCTCGGGTAGGGGGTCGTTCGCGTGAGCCGTACACACCGGCTGGTGGTCGCCGTCGCGGCGGCGGGGCTGCTGGCCTCGGCATGCGGCGGGCCGCGACAGGACGGCACGACGCGGGCGACACCGATGATCATGCCCGCGGCCGGGCGCGCCCCGGCCGCGGGCCCGGCCGGTCCTGCCGCACCGCCCCGCTCCTCGCCGGTCTCGCCCTCGGCGAGCGCGCGTGCCTCCGCGCCCGGCCCGACGCCGCTCGCCTCGATCGGCACCGGCGAGCGGGCGGTCAGCGTGCTCGCGCTCAACGGCTACGTCGAGTGGGGCGGCACCGACCCCAAGGTCTCCTGGGTCGGGGAGTTCGAGAAGACGACCGGCTGCAAGGTCGGCCTCCGGTTCTACGACCCCTCCCGGGACGACGGGGCGAGCGTGCCCGCCCCGTCGTCCTTCGACGTGATCTCGGCCACGCCCGTGATCGCGGGCAGGCTGATCGCCGAAGGGAAGGTCGCGCCGCTGAACACCGCGCTGCTCCACGGCTACGGCAAGATCCCCAAGCGGCTGCGCGAGCTGCCGGCAGAGGATGGTCAGGTGTACGGCGTGCCGTACCTGTGGGGGCTCAACCAGGTGCTCTACGACTCCGGCGAGGTCGATCCGGACGGTGCGGACGCCGTCTTCGCGGACGAGGGACCGGTCATGTTCAGGGACAGCCCGCTCTCGCTGGCCGACGCGGCGCTGGTCCTGAAGGATCGCGGCGCCAGGATCAAGGATCCGTTCCGGCTGACCCCGGAGCAGCTCGACGCGGCGGCCGAGCTGTTCGACAAGCCCGGCAGGCGACTCTTCTGGAGTGATCCCATCGAGGTCGTCAAGGGCTTCGCCGCGGGTTCCGTACGGCTCGCGCAGGGCACGCCGTACCACCGGGACGTGCTGAGCCGCGGCGGCAGGCCCGTGCGGGCGGTCGGCGACCGCCCGGTGACCGGCTGGGCCGACCTCTGGATGGTGTCGGCGCGTGCCGCCCACCCGTCGTGCGCGTACCGGTGGCTGGACTGGACGGGCTCGGCGGACGTGCAACGTCAGGCGGCGGCCTGGAACGGAGCCGCCCCCGCCAATTCCGGCGCCTGCACCGGCCGTGCCCGGCGGGTCTGCACGGCCTACCGGATGGGCGAGCCGGACGCGTTCAGGGGCGTCTACTTCGCCGAACGTCCCGCCGACTACGACCGGTGGATCGACCGCTGGTCGCAGATAGCCGGTTAACCGGTGGCGAGCCGTTCGACGACGGCCTTCAGGTCGGCGCCGGTCGCGTCGCCGAACGGGCCGGTCGGGTAGTCCACCAGCCAGACGTACAGCATGTTGGACATTCCCGGGGCGCTCTCGCACGAGCCCGCCGGGCATGGTGCCGGGCGCTGCTGCCACGGGGTGAGCGGGCCGCCGATGACGGGGGCCGGCAGGCCGGGCGGCATCATGTAGACCACGCCGAGCAGCGTCGAGGAACCATCCGGTCTCTCGTGGTAGATCAGCGCCTCGGGCCGGGTCGGGTCGAGGGCGACGCCGTCGCCGAGCAGCTCGGGCTTGGCGAGTTGCCGCACGCCCTCCGCCTCGGTCCAGTTTTCGTACCCGTCCTTCTCCGCTTCGGCGACGGTCGGCCAGCGCTCGGGCACCTCCCTCCTCGTCACCTCGAGCAGCGCGTTGGCGGCGGCGGCCTGCGCCTCGGCTGTCGGCGCTTCCACGTTCCCCGCCTCCGCGTCTCCGGTCTCCGTGTTCCCGGTCTCCGTGTTCCCGGCATCGGTCCGGCCTTCCGCCGCCTGGGCGTCCGGCGCCGTCGCCGCCGGCCCGTGATGGTGGTGGTGGTCGATGGGGGGTGAGCCGGTGTCGGAGGCCGACTTCGCCAGGGCGGCCGAGACGGAGACCGCGACCGACGGGGTGAAGGAGGCGCCGACCGCGACGGCCACAAGCGCTGACAGTGCGGCCACGCCGACTCGCCTGACCGCTGGACGCCCGGCCCAGGAGAGCACGGCCCTGAAGAGCACGACGGGAGCGGGCCGGGTCTCCACCGGCCCGTCCGCGGCCCGTTCCTCCCCCGCCGGTTTCTCTTCGGCCGGTTCGCCCTTGGCGGATTCTGCGCCCGGCGGGCCGGAGACCTCGGCCGCGGCGGGCCGGGCTCCCGGCGGCGGGGCCGTGATTCCCGGTGGCGTCCGGTGCTCGGCCAGCACGAGCGCACCCGCGATCAGCATGACCTCCAGGGCCGCGCAGAGCAGATCGGGCGCCTGGGCGGGCTGCGGCGTCCACGCGCCCGGGTCGAGGGGGAACCCGGCCGTCGTGCCGACCAGCCAGATCAGGAGCACCGCCAGGTTGAAGAACGCGCCGGTCAGCAGCACGTCCTGACCTGTGCCCCGCCGGGTGAGCACAGCCGCCGCCCACGCGAGCTGGGCCCAGCCCACGAAGGCGAAGAACACACCGTGCACCAGGGATGCGCCGAAGTGGCCGGGCATCACGCCGAAGTGGATCGCGGCTGCTCCGGCCGACAGAGCGGCCAGGGCCCACGGTGACGCGGCGGGGGTCCGCGTGTCGTTCATACCTCGATTATCGACCGTCGCGATCTCTGCGGGGGAGGCCCAAGCGCGATCAGGATGTGGCGGCGCGGGAGCGGCGCGGCAGCGGCACCGTGCCCTCGGGTGCGGGCAGCAGGGCGTCGGCGCAGTCCTCGCAGGCGTGCACGGGGGCGTTGTCGGGGAGCAGGCCGACCCGGACGCGGGGGCGGGGCCATTTCTTGTGGCACACCACGCAGGCATCGCCATCGCGTTGCGTGGTGCTGAGGCCGGCAGGATCGAACGTCAGCATGAGCCGCTCGGCGCCGGTCGGGTTCCAGCCCATCAAAGTCCCCCCTCGATCGCCTATCGGAACCGTTATAACGCGATTACCCTTCGTGGTCGACGCGGGCTGGGCCAAGCGATGGTTAAATCGAGGCATAACACAAGCCGTACAACAACAAAAGGGACACCTTGGACATCAAGGTGCCCCTTTTGTTGGTATTTAAACGGTCCTAAACCTCGCTAAGTGCCTTCTCTAGAATTGTCAGGCCCTCGTGCAGAAGGTGATCCGGGATCACCAGCGGCGGCAGGAAGCGCAGCACGTTGCCGTACGTTCCGGCGGTGAGCACGAGCAGACCCTCGGCGTGGCACCGGCGCGCGACCTCCGCGGCGGGGTAGGGCTCCCCGGTGCCCGGCGCCACCAATTCGACCGCGATCATCGCGCCGCGGCCGCGTACGTCGCCCACGATCGGGGTGCGCTCCTGGAGGGCCCGCAGGCGCGGCAGCATGATCTCGCCGATGTGCCGGGCCCGCTCGACCAGCCGGTCCTGCTCGATGGTCTCCAGCACGCCCAGCGCCGCCTCGCAGGCGAGCGGGTTGCCTCCGTAGGTGCCGCCGAGACCGCCGACGTGGACGGCGTCGAGCAGCTCTGCGCGGCCGGTCACGGCGGCCAGCGGCAGGCCGCCGGCGATGCCCTTGGCCGTGCAGATGATGTCGGGCACGATGCCCTCGTCCGCACAGGCGAACAGGTCGCCGGTACGGGCGAAGCCCGTCTGCACCTCGTCGGCGATGAAGACGATGCCGTTCGCCCGGCAGAACTCGACGATCTTCGGCAGGAAGCCGCGCGCAGGCACGATGAAGCCGCCTTCGCCGGCGATCGGCTCGATCACCACGGCGGCCACGTTCTCGGCGCCGATCTGCTTGTCGATCATCTCGATGGTCTGGGCCGCGGCCTCGTCGGCGCAGTTGTCCGGCCCGGTCGGCCAGCGGAACGGATAGGCGAGCGGCGCGCGGTACACCTCGGGAGCGAACGGCCCGAACCGGTGCTTGTACGGCATGTTCTTGGCCGTCAGCGTCATCGTGAGCAGCGTCCGGCCGTGGTAGCCGTGATCGAACACCACGACCGCCTGGCGTCCGGTGGCGTGGCGGGCGACCTTCACCGCGTTCTCCACGGCCTCGGCGCCGCTGTTGACGAGGAACGTCCGCTTCTCGTGGTCGCCCGGCGTGAGCTCGTTGAGCTTCTCGCAGACCTCGACGTACGACTCGTAGGGCGTGACCATGAAGCAGGTGTGGGTGAAGTCGGCGACCTGCCGGCTCACCCGCTCGACCACCCGCGGCGCCGCGTTGCCGACGTTGGTCACGGCGATGCCGGAGCCGAAGTCGATCAGCGAGTTGCCGTCGGCGTCGACCACCACGCCGCCGCCGGCGTGGGTCACGAAGACGGGCAGCGTGGTGCCGATGCCCGCGGGCACGGCCGACTGCTTGCGCGCGAACATCTCCCGCGATCGGGGACCGGGGATCTCGGTGACGAGGCGGCGCTCCTGGGGAAGCCCCGGGCCGCCTCCCGTGGTGGCAGTGCTCATGCTTCCGACGGTATGACTCACCCACACTTCCCCCGATAGGTCGATATGGAAGAATTAATCCGGCGTTTTAGCCAAGTCGGACAAATCGGGGTAACCAGGAGGGGCCGTGGCACCCACGCTGCGCCGGGTGACGACGATCGCGCCGCTCCACCTCGTCGTCCTCGCGGGACAGGAGACGCTGGACCGGCCGGTCCGCTGGGTCGCGGTCAGCGAACTCGAGGACCCCACCCCGTTCCTCGAGGGCGGAGAGCTGGTGCTGACCACCGGCATGCGCCTCGCCGAAGCCGACGCCGTGCCGTACATCTCGCGGCTGGTCGCGCGTGGCGCCGCCGGGTTGGGGTTCGGCGTGGGGCTCGGCCACGACGCCGTCCCGCCGGGCTTCGTCGCGGCGGCGGCCGCCGAGGGGCTGCCGCTGCTGGAGGTGCCGAGGGACACCCCGTTCATCGCGATCGGCAAGGTGGTCAGCGAGCTGCTGGCGGCCGAGCAGTACGAGGAGATCAGCCGGGCCTTCGCCGCCCAGGGGCGCCTCACCCGTGCGGCTCTCCAGCCGGGGGGCGTGAGGGCCGTCGTCGACCGGCTGGCCCGCGAGATCGGCGGCTGGGCCCTGCTGCTCGACGAGGCCGGAGCCGTACGGCACGCTGCCGGGGTGGGCGGCCGCGCAGCGGGAGGTCAGACCGGGAGCGCGGGCGCGAACCGGGGGGCGGGCGGGGAGACGGATCGGGTGCGGGCCATGGCGCGGGCGCTGGAACCGGAGCTGGCCAGGCTGAGGCGCACGCCCACGCTCGCCAGCGTGGCGCTGGCCGGTCCGGAGGAACATGTGATCGTCCAGCCGCTCGGCCGCCGGGCGTTCTTCGCGGTCGGATCGGGCCGGCCGTTCTCCCCGACCCGGCACACGATCGTCAACGCGGCCGGTTCGCTGCTGACGCTCTCCCTCGAACAGGAGCGTGCGCGGGGCCGCGAGCAGCGGGCGGCCGAGGCCCGGGTGCGCGCCGCCGCGCTGAGTCTGCTGCTCGCCGGTCGGGCCGGGGCGGCCGAGGAGGCGCTGGCGGCGCTGAGCGGGAATCCGCGAGGCGGACAGCGGGCCGGCGAGCCGGCGGAGGGTCCGCTCTCCGTGCTGGTGTGCGCAGGGGCGGATCTCGACGACCTCGCCGAGGTGCTGCCCTGCTTCACGGCGCCCCGGGACGGCCTGCTGGTGGCGCTGGTGGCCGAGGCGGAGACGGACGCGGTCGCCGAGCTCGCGGGACGGCACGGCAGGGCGGGCGTGAGCGTTCCCGGAGTCGTCACCGTCGAACGCTCCGCCGGTGACTTCGCGGCGGGGCTGGACCAGGCCGAGCGGGCGCTCGCCGCTGCCACCCCGGCCAGACCGGTCGTACGGTTCCCCGAACTGGCCGGACAGGGCCTGCTGTCCCTGCTCGACCCCGACGCCGCGGCGTCGTTCGCCGCCGCCCTCCTCGCGCCGCTGCGGGACTACGGCTCCCGCGCCGACCTCGTCGAGTCGTTGCGCGCCTATCTGTCCTGCAACGGGCACTGGGACGCGGCGGCCCAGCGGCTCGGGGTGCATCGGCACACGCTGCGATATCGGATGAGACGGGTGAGCGAGCTGCTCGGCCGCGATCTCGACGACCCGGCGGCGCGGGCCGAGCTGTGGATCGCGCTGTCCGTGTGACCCCGCGGTCGTCCCCCTGATCGCGGCGGTCGTCAGCGGCTGGCCGCGGAGCCGGGATCGGTCAGGAACCTGCGGACGGCGGCGGTCGTGACGGTCTCGTACGTCGTGCCGTCCTGAAGATGACCGGCACGTTCCAGGCTCAGCGCGCCCTGGGCCGCGGCCCACACCGCGTCGGCGATGCGCCGCGGCTGGGTCGGCACCAGGTGACCGGCGGAGATGCAGTCGGCGATCACCCGGTCGACGATGTTCAACGCCGCCCTGGCCAGCGTGCGTGCCCGCTCGCTCGGCGTGAAACCGGGGATGGCCCGCTCGAACATGAGGCTGTAGTAGCCCGGCTCGGACAGCGCGGCCTCCCGGTAGGCCGGACCGAGCGCGATGAGGTGCTCCAGCGGATCGCCGCGGTCCGGCACGGCCTCCAGGCGGCGTCGGAAGCGTTCGAAGCCTTCGAGGTAGAGCGCCTCGGCGAGGCCCTCGTTGCTGCCGAACATCGTGTAGATGACCTGGGTCGTGCACCCGGCTTCGGCGGCGATCCGGCGGACCGTGAGGCTCTCGGGACCGGCGGTGTCGAGCAGCCGCCCGGCGACGTCGAGCAGGCGCGTGCGCAGTTCGTCGTAATTGCTGCGGTGGCCGCGCGTGTAGGCACCCTGAAGTCCGAGCGGCGCCGGCGTACCCATCAGCGACGAGCCCTTCTCATTGGGGGTCTCGCAAACCAGACCCGGAAGATGACTTAACCATGCCGCTCGTCTTTCAAACCGCATTGAAACGGAAAACATCCCGAAATCGCCACGCATTCGTGACCAAGCGCGAAACTTGTCCACATCGGCGCACCGCTCACCGCCGATTGTGCTTCATGGCGCAGCGCAGCCGCCGACCGGGGTGGCATAGCGTGAGAACCATGGACGTGAGCCGCAGTTCCGATCCTCGCCCCTTCTGGCTCGCCGGGCGTCCGGCGACGGGCGACGCCGGTGGGACCGTGACCAACTCCCACGACGGACGGGTCGTCGGGGCGTACTCGATTCCCACCGCCGAGCAGGTCGAGCGCGCGGTGGCCGCGGCGGACGCGGTGCGCGGGCAGGCCGCCGCGCTGCCCCTGCACGTGCGCGCCGAGGCGCTGGCCCATGTCGCCCGCCGCCTCGGCGAGCGGGCCGAGGAGATCGCCCGGCTGATCGGCGGGGAGAACGGCAAGCCCCTCCTGTGGGCGCGCGGAGAGGTCGGCCGAGCCGTCTCCACGTTCAGGTTCGCCGCCGAGGAGGCCCGGCGCTTCAGCGGCGAGGTGCAGCGGCTCGACACCGAGGCCGCGGCCCGGGGGCGCCTCGCCTACATCACGCGGGTGCCGCACGGGCCGGTGCTGGCCATCACCCCGTTCAACTTCCCGCTCAACCTGGTGGCGCACAAGGTGGCTCCGGCGATCGCCGTGGGCGCTCCGATCATCGTGAAGCCCGCTCCCAAGACGCCCCTGTCCGCGCTGGTGCTCGGCGAGATCCTGGCCGAGACCGACCTGCCCGAGGGGATGTTCTCCGTCCTGCCGGTGCGAAACGATCAGGCCGGCGCGCTCGTCGAGGATCCCCGGCTGCCCGTGATCTCGTTCACCGGTTCCGGCCCGGTCGGATACTCGATCATGGATCGGGTGCCGCGCAAGCACGTCACACTGGAGCTCGGCGGCAACGCGGCGGCCGTGGTGCTCGCCGACGCCGACCTCGACTGGGCGGCCACCAGGATC
This sequence comes from Sphaerimonospora sp. CA-214678, assembly GCF_050942215.1. Lineage (GTDB taxonomy): Bacteria > Actinomycetota > Actinomycetes > Streptosporangiales > Streptosporangiaceae > Sphaerimonospora. The sequence continues at coordinate 4,724,072 of NZ_CP192056.1, read as the reverse complement.
GCGCTGTTCGCCAACTACCAGGCCGGTCAGAGCTGCATCGCCGTCCAGCGGGTGATCGTGGAGGACACGGTCGGCGAGGAGTTCACCGAGAAGCTGCTCAAGGCCGTCGGTGAGCTCGTCACCGGTGACCCGAACGACGACAGGACGCAGGTCGGCCCGCTCATCAGCGAGGAGGCGGCGATCCGGGTGGAGAGCTGGATCGAGGAGGCCGTCGCCGCGGGCGCCCGCGTCCTCATCGGCGGCACCCGTGACGGCGCGGCCGTCGCCCCGACCGTGCTCGCCGACGTACCGGCCGGCGCGAAGGTCGCGTGCGAGGAGATCTTCGGCCCCGTCATGATCCTGCACCGGGTCGGCTCGGTCGACGAGGCGTTCGCCGCGGCCAACGACTCCAGGTACGGCCTGCAGGCCGGGGTGTTCACCCGCAGCCTCGACATCGCCTTCCGGGCCAACCGGGAGCTCGAGGTCGGCGGCGTCGTCATCGGCGACGTGCCGTCGTACCGGGCCGACCAGATGCCCTACGGCGGGGTCAAGGAGTCCGGCGTCGGCCGTGAGGGCGTGCGGTCGGCCATGGCCGACCTGACCTACGAGAAGGTCATGGTCCTCACCGGCCTCACCCTCTGATCACAGGACCCGGCCGACCGGGGCGGCAACCCGGTCGGCCGTCTTCACCCGGTCAGCTCGGCGGCGCGGGCACGTGCCCACGCGTCGGCGGCCAGCACCTCCTCGACGGACGACGCCGATCCGGGAACGTGCTCGGCGACCACCCGTTCGACGGTGTCGACGATCCCCGGGAACGGCAGGCCGCCCTTGAGGAAGGCCTCCACGCACACCTCGTTGGCCGCGTTGTAGACGGCGGGAGCCGTACCGCCCTGGGCGCCGACCTGACGGGCCAGCGCGATCGCGGGGAACGCCTCGTCGTCGAGCGGTTCGAACGTCCAGGTGTGCGCTGTGGTCCAGTCGACGGCCGGGGCCGCCCCCGGAACGCGCTCGGGGAACCCGAGCGCCAGGGAGATCGGCAGCCGCATGTCGGGCGGGCTCGCCTGGGCGACCGTCGACCCGTCGGTGAACTCGACCATCGAGTGGATCATCGACTGCGGGTGCACCACGACCTCGATCCGGTCGAAGCCGATGTCGAAGAGCAGGTGCGCCTCGATCACCTCCAGGCCCTTGTTGACCAGGGTGGCCGAGTTGACCGTGATGACGGGGCCCATGTTCCACGTCGGGTGGTCGAGCGCCATCTCGGGGGTCACGCCGGCCAGGTCCGCCCGCCTCCGCCCCCGGAACGGGCCGCCGCTCGCCGTCACGATCAGGCGGCGCACGGCTCGCGCCTCGGCCCCGGAAGGCCCGGCGGCCCACAGACACTGGGCGAGCGCGGAGTGCTCGGAGTCGACCGGGAGCAGCCGCCCCGGCGCGGCGAGCCGCTTCACCAGCGGCCCCCCGATGATCAGTGACTCCTTGTTGGCCAGCGCGAGCACCCGGCCGGCCTCCAGTGCCGCCAGCGTGGAGGTCAGCCCGAGCGCGCCGGTGATCCCGTTCAGCACCACGTCGCAGGGGGAGGCGGCGAGCTCGGCGACGCCCTCGGGACCGGCCAGGATCCTCGGCCGCGCGCCGCACGCCGCCAGCGCCTCCCTGAGGGCGGGCACGGCCCCCGTGTCGGCGACGGCGACCGTCTCGGCGCCGAACTCGGCGGCCTGACGGGCCAGCAGGTCGACACGGCCGCCCCCGGCCGCGAGGCCGGTCACCCGGAAGCGCCCGGCGGCGCCAGCGACGACGTCCAGCGCCTGGGTGCCGATGGAGCCCGTGGAGCCGAGCAGCACGATCGAACGTTCTGATCCGGACGACGACTGCGGCGGGCGATCCGACGGCGATCCGGGCGGTTGGCGGCGTGCTGTGGTCATGGCCCCATTGTCGCCGAGGAGAACAGGTGGCGGGTAGGCACGCCCACATCGCACCGATTAACGAAAAGTAGTCACGAGGCGACGTACCGTGGTCCACACTCTGGTGCCATGACTCCCTGTCTCCCCCTGATCGCCGTCGCCACCCTCGTCACCGGACTCGTGGGAGTCCCGCAGCCCTGGGTCGTCGCCATGTCCGCCGTCTCCGGCCCCCCGGCCCCCGGCTCCCCGAGCCCCGGCCCTGGGACCCCGGGCCATCCGGCTCCCGGGCCCGGCTCCTCCGGCACGGCTGTTCCGGCCACCCCGGCCGGTCCCGCCTCCGACATCGTGGAGCACGTGGCCACCACGGCGCTGGACTCCTACTGGACGCCGGAGCGGATGGCGCGCGCGATCCCCATCGACCTGCTCTCCACCATCAAGCAGGTGGGAATGGCGGCCGCTCTCATCCTTCCGTCCCCGGCGGCGTCGCCGGCTCCGTCCCGGTCACCGGGCGCCGCCCCCGCAGGGGCCAGGCTCGTACGGCAGGCCCGGCAGGAGCGCAGGACCGGCGCCTCGCTGGCCGTGACGAGCGGATCGAAATGGGCGGCGGGCGGCGCGGTGACGAGGACCACCGGCCGGGTGTTCCTGACCATGGACGGGATCGACTTCGTCTGCTCGGCCAGCGCCGTACGCAGCGCGAACAAGGACGTGGTGGTCACGGCGGGGCACTGCGTGAAGGACGGCACGGGGTCATGGGCGGAGAACTGGACGTTCGTCCCCGGCTATCGGGCCGGGCAGCGTCCGTACGGCGCGTACACCGCGCGCCGGATGTTCGTCGCCGGGCCGTGGGCCCGCGGCGGGAACGACGACTACGACATGGGCATGGTGGCGGTGACCATGGCGGACGGACGCCATCTCGGCGACGCCGTCGGGGGGCAGGAGATCGGCTTCAACGTCCGGAGGGGGCTGCGCACCTACGGGTTCGGCTTCCCGGCCGATCCGCCCTACAACGGGGAGCACCTGCTCTACTGCGCGGGCGTGGTCCGCGCGGATTCCCAGGGGCAGACACGGGATCAGGGCCTGCGCTGCGATCTCACGGCAGGGGCCAGCGGCGGGCCCTGGCTCAGCGGCTTCGACCCCGCCACCGGCCGGGGCAGGCTCACCTCGGTGAGCAGCTTCAAGTACAGCAACGATCACCGCACCATGTACGGCCCCTACTTCGGCGCGGCGGCCCGGGACCTGTTCCAGGCCGCCCAACGCGCGTGAAGCGGAGCATCCGGGGCGGCGACGACGCGCCGCCCCGGATGCTCAGGTGGAGCTGCGGGACAGCTCCTGTACCGGACCGATCAGGCCGCAGAGCAGGAGACGCTTGGCGTGGCGCTGCTGGACCCGTTGGCCAGGAAGCCGAACGAGGTGGACGCGTTCGGCGCGATGCTGCCGTTGTAGTTCACGTTCTGCACCGAGACGTTGCTGCCGGACTGACTGAGCGTGCCGTTCCAGACCTGGGTGATGGTCTGGCCGCTCGGCTGCGTCCAGTTGACCGTCCAGCCATTGATCGTCGAGCTTCCGTTGTTGCGCACCGACACCTCGGCCTGGAAGCCGCCGCCCCAGGAGTTGACGACCGCGTAGGTGGCGACGCAGCCGTTGCCGGTCCCGGGAGTCGGGGTCGGCGTCGGAGTCGGGGTGGGAGTCGGAGTCGGGGTCGGGGTCGGCGTGGGAGTGGGAGTGGGGGTGGGAGTCGGGGTCGGGGTCGGCGTGGGAGTGGGGGTCTGGTTGCCGCCGACGCCGGTCACCTCTCCGTTGCCACCGTCGAAGACGACATCGGAGCAGCCGTAGAACGTCTCGTTGCTGTCCGAACGCTGCCACACCGAGTAGATGATGTGACGGCCGCTCTTGCCGGACGGCAGCTTGGCGTTCCAGTAGTAGTAGGCGTTCTCGTTGCCCGGGGAGCCGACGCTCGGCGGGTCGGTGACGCTGTCGAACGGCGTGGACTCCAGGTCACTCCAGGCGAGCGCCCGGGTCGGGCTCCAGGAGTCCTTGGTGATGTACATCCGGAAGGTGCCGGGGTGGGCGGCCCACTTGTTGTACCTCATCTGGATGTTCGCACCGGACGTCAGATGGGTGACCGGCCAGTCGTTGCGGGCCAGGTCGAACCCGCTGAAGTCGTAGACGACCGCCGCGGCGCTGCACAGCTTGCCGTCCGGAATGAATCCCGACATGCGCCCCGCACCGTCAGACCGCAGCAGGGCGAACCAGTTGTAGAGCGAGTTCGTCCCGCTCTGGGCCACGGCCGCCGCACAGGCTGGATTCTTCGGCACCATGGCCCCGCTCTGGGTCATGCCGTCCTTCCAGCACAGGTACGTCCGGCTGCCCGGGACCATCAGGGCACCGTGCGCCGACGCCGGGGCGGCGGACAGCACGGTGGCCACCAGGGTGGACAGCGCCGCGACGATGATGCCGATCGTGGTTTTCTTTGCTCTTTTTCGTGGGCTTCCCACGGCTTACCCTTTCGCGTGGTCAAGGCTGCCGCACTCTGCGGTGCAGCACGGCACCGCCGACGTGGGGAACACGCCGGCCCAGGGACAGCCGTTGACTACCGACCAGTTATGCGAGAGCGCTCACGCTGTTCGGAATGTAGGTCGACACCGTGGCTCCTGCCCACAGTGGCCGCCCGCCCGCCCCCTACCCGTTCACGTCGGCCCAGGTCAATGCGACAACGCAAGTGGATCGTTATGAAAGCTTCATTGACCCGATGTCGACGGCGCCGGTCCGGACGCGACCGCGGGTGGATCGGCCGGGCATCCCGCCATCCTCGGACGTCCCTAGACTGGGAGCGCCGACACGCCGGTTCGCCGACACACTGGTCTCGAAAAATCACGGGGCTCGCCAATCACGGGGCTCGCCAATACACAAGGTGCTGAAATGTCTGTTGATCTCGGGATTCCCACCGTCAGGACCCAGCCGATCGCCAAGCGGCGGGTATCACGCCAGATCATGGTCGGTCCGGTCGCGGTAGGCGGGGACGCTCCGATTTCCGTGCAGTCGATGACCACCACGCCCACCGCCGACGTCAACGCGACGCTCCAGCAGATCGCCGAGCTCACCGCCGCTGGCTGTCAGATCGTGCGGGTCGCGGTGCCGTCGCAGGACGACGCCGACGCGCTGCCGGCGATCGCGAAGAAGTCCCAGATCCCGGTGATCGCGGACATCCACTTCCAGCCGAAGTACGTGTTCGCGGCCATCGAGGCCGGATGCGCCGCGGTACGGGTGAACCCGGGCAACATCAAGAAGTTCGACGACAGGGTCGGCGAGATCGCCAGGGCCGCATCGGCGGCCGGGGTCCCGATCCGCATCGGCGTCAACGCCGGCTCGCTCGACCCGCGCCTGCTCAGGAAGTACGGCAAGGCCACGCCGGAGGCCCTGGTCGAGTCGGCGTTGTGGGAGTGCTCCCTGTTCGAGGAGCACGACTTCCGCGACATCAAGATCTCGGTGAAGCACAACGACCCCGTCGTGATGATCCAGGCGTACCGCCTGCTCGCCCAGCGCTGCGACTACCCGCTGCACCTCGGCGTGACCGAGGCGGGCCCCGCCTTCCAGGGCACGATCAAGTCGGCGGTCGCGTTCGGCGCGCTGCTGGCCGAGGGCATCGGTGACACGATCCGCGTCTCGCTGTCGGCGCCCCCGGTGGAGGAGGTCAAGGTCGGCAACCAGATCCTCGAGTCGCTGGGGCTGCGCGAGCGTGGTCTGGAGATCGTCTCCTGTCCGTCATGCGGCCGGGCCCAGGTGGACGTCTACACGCTCGCGGAACAGGTGCAGGCCGGGCTCGAGGGGCTGACGGTCCCGCTCCGCGTCGCCGTCATGGGCTGCGTCGTCAACGGCCCGGGGGAGGCGCGCGAGGCCGACCTCGGCGTCGCCTCCGGCAACGGCAAGGGCCAGATCTTCGTGAAGGGCGAGGTCATCAAGACCGTGCCGGAGTCGCAGATCGTGGAGACGCTCATCGAGGAGGCGCTGCGCCTCGCCGAGGAGATGGGCGTCGAGGTGGACCTCGGCGACGACCTCGGCGAAGCGGTCGGCCCCGAGATCGTGGTCCGCTGAGCGACATTACACTCCGCAATGGAGTCGCTACAGATTGGTAATGATCGGGTAGTGTCGGCGGTGACCGTACGATCACCTCCGTAATGCTGTCCCCTGCCATGTGAGAGCAGAGGGAGCGTTGCCGGTGAAGCGGGTCGTCGGAGTGATCGCGGGTGTGACGGTGCTGGTCACCGGGTTGGTCGGGCCGGTCGGCCCCACGGGTCCCGTCTGGGCGCTCGACGCCGCGGCCGGAGCGGGTGCGTACGGCACGGCACCGGGGGTGCGAGCCGTCCCGGACACCGCGCGTCCCGCGCCCTGGCGGGGACGGCCGGGGCGGCAGGAGATCTCCTGGGAGCCGTGTAAGCGGCCCGGCTCGTCGCCGGGGCTCGGCTCCGTGCTGCCGCGGGTCGCCGCGTCGGGCAGGACCCGGGCTCCCGGCGAGGAGTGCGCGACGATCCGGGTGCCGCTCGACTACGCCGAGCCGTACGGCCAGCGGATAACGATCGCGTTGAACCGGATCAGGGGCACGGTCTCCCGGGACGCCGGCCATCTCGGAGCTCTGCTGGTCAACCCCGGCGGGCCGGGCGGGTCAGGGCTGGGCCTGGCCAGGTTCGTAGCGGCCCGGCTGCCCAGGGACGTCGCCGCGAGGTTCGACGTGATCGGGTTCGATCCGCGCGGAGTGGGCGACAGCCGTCCGGCCGTCTCGTGCGTGGACCCCGGGCGCTACTTCGCCCCGCCGCGGCCGGACAACGTGCCGCGCGACAGGGCGGAGGAGGATGTGCTCGTCGCACGGGCGAGGCAGTACGCCGAGGCATGCGGAAACCGGTGGTCGTGGTTCCTGCCGTACCTCACGACCGAGAACACGGCCCGCGACATGGACATGATCCGCGCGGCCCTGGGCGAGGAGAAGATCAGCTACCTGGGCTACTCGTACGGCACCTACCTGGGGGCCGTCTACGCCACGCTGTTCCCCGAGCGGGTGCGCCGCCTGGTGCTGGACAGCGTGGTCGACCCCTCCGGCGACTGGTACGAGGTGAACCTCGCCCAGGACCTCAGCTTCCAGCGCCGCCAGCGGGGCTTCCTGGCCTGGATCGCGGAGCACGACGACGCCTACCGGCTGGGCCGTACGGAGGAGGCCGTCACATTCGCCTGGTACTCCATGCGGTCGCGGCTGCGTGAACGGCCGGCCGGGGGCATCATCGGCCCCAGCGAACTGGACGACGTCTACACCTCTGGCGGTTACTCCGGCCTGCTGTGGCCGGCGCTGGCCGAAGCGTTCTCCGCCTATGTCCACAGGGGGGAGACGACCGGCCTGGTCGAGCTCTTCCACGACCAGGCCGAGGTGGACGCAGAGGAGGAGAACTCCTACGCCGTCTATCTCGGGATCGAGTGCCGCGACTCGGCCTGGCCGCGTGACTGGTCCCGCTGGCACGACGACACCGTGAAGATGCACGCGAAGGCGCCGTTCATGGCCTGGCAGAACGCCGTGTACAACGCGCCGTGCGCCTTCTGGCCGGTGCGCGGCGGCAAGCCCGTGAAGATCGGATCCGATCGCCTGCCGCCCGTGCTGCTGATCCAGGCGGAGCGTGACGCGGCCACGCCGTACGCCGGCGCGCTGCGCATGCGCGACCGGTTCCCGGCGGCCCGGCTGCTCACCGAGGTGCGCGGGGGCGACCACGGGGTGTCGCTGGCCGGGAACGCCTGCGTCGACCGGAGGCTCGCCGCGTATCTGCGCGACGCGAGCAGGCTGCCGCGGCGCGGGGCCGCGCGCGGCCCCGACGCGACCTGCGCGGCCCAGCCCGGCCCCCGCCCTGCCGTACGGAAACCGGCCGCGCGGACGCCGGCCCCGGGGACCGTACGAGCGCATCGGGCTCAGGTCCGGACGTCGCCGGGACGGTGGACCGTGCCCGGAGTGACGGACGACCGGCATCCGCCCGGCATCGGGTGAGTTCCAAAGACAACAAGGTCGCGTAGGCTGGGCGCGTGATGCTGCGAACATCGGCGTCGCGTGTGCTCGACGACAGCGACCGCGACGAGGTGCTGGCGCTCCTCGACACGGATCCGGTGGCCAACGTGTTCGTCGCCTCCCGGGTCAGGGCCGTGGGGTTGAACACTTCGCGGCTCGGCGGCCAGATGTGGGGATTCGGCCCGCGGGGCGGACTCGTCTCCCTGTGTTACGCCGGGGCCAACCTGGTCCCGGTCAACGCCACCCGTGAGGCCGTCCACGCGTTCGCCGACCGTGCGCGCAAGCAGGGCCGGCGCTGCTCGTCGATCGTCGGTCCGGCCGATGCCGTCGAGCGGCTGTGGGAGCGGCTGGAGCCGCACTGGGGTCCGGCCCGCGCGATCAGGAGGTCGCAGCCGGTCATGGCGACCCGGTCGCCTCCGTCCGTCGAAGCGGACCCGCTCGTGCGGAGGGTCGAACCCGAGCAGTTCGGCGTCCTGCTGCCGGCCTGCGTGGCGATGTTCACCGAGGAGGTCGGCGTCCCGCCGGACAGCGGGGACGGCGGCGCGCTCTACCGGTCGAGGGTCGCGGAGCTGATCCGCATCGGCCGGTCCTACGCGAGGATCGACGACGGCCGGGTGGTGTTCAAGGCGGAGATCGGAGCGGTGACCCCCCAGGCGTGCCAGATCCAGGGCGTGTGGGTGGATCCCGAGCTCAGGGGCCGAGGTCACGCGGTGGCCGGCATGGCGACCGTCGTGGAGCAGGCGCTGAAATACTTCGCCCCGCTCGTCACCCTCTATGTGAACGACTACAACCTGCCAGCGCGGGCCGCCTATCGGCGGGTCGGCTTCGAGGACGTCGGCACCTTTATGTCCGTCCTGTTCTAGAGGATCGGCCGGGAAAGTGGAACGGCCCGGGGGTCCCGGGCCGTCTTCCTACTTCTCGATGGTGGTCTGCCATCGTGGAGGCCGTTCCTCCAAGCTGCACGAGCACTGTCCACAACCCGGAACCATGTCGTTCTCCCTCCCGCTCCGATGTTCTGGCAATCGAACGTTCCAAGTGTGACCGTACGGCGACCCACCGTAAAGGGCAGAAACCGCTATCCACGATTCTGGCGGCCCGCCGTACGCCGACGGGGGCGGGGGGATTGAGCAAGATCCCTGAATCGTGGTAGAGACGGAGGTCGAGAACCACCGTGACCTGATCCGGCGAGGCCGGGGAGAAGAGGGATCACCTGTGACAGACACGTCATCGGCCTCGGGAGGGTCCGGTGCACAACAGGTGGACGGCAGCGTGGCGCACAACGCGCGCGTCTGGAACCACTGGCTCGGCGGCAAGGACAACTACGCGGTCGACCGCCAGGTCGGGGATCACATCGCCGGGATGTTTCCGCATATCGCCGACGTGGCGCGCCATGACCGGGCGTTCCTACGCCGCGCGGTCCGTTATCTGGCCGGAGAGGCGGGCATCCGGCAGTTCCTGGACATCGGCACCGGTCTGCCGACCGTCGACAACACCCATGAGATCGCGCAGCGGGTGACTCCGGACGCACGGGTCGTCTACGTCGACAACGACCCTCTCGTGCTGGTGCACGCCCGCGCCCTGCTCACCAGTTCCCCGGAGGGGGTCACCGACTACATCGACGCCGACGCCCGCGATCCCGACGAGATCCTGCGATCCGCTGAGCGGACGCTGGACTTCACCCGCCCGATCGGGCTCATGATGCTCGGCGTCCTGAACTTCGTGCTCGACGACGACGAGGCGCGCCGGATCGTACGCCGGCTGATGTCGGCGGTCCCGCCCGGCAGTCATCTGGCCGTCACCCACCCCACGCTGGAGATGGGCGGCGAGGTCAACGTGGCGGCCATGCGGTTCTGGAACGAGAACGCCAAGCCGCCGATCACCGCGCGCACGGGTGCTGAGATCGCCCGGTTCTTCGACGGCCTCGAACTGCTGGAGCCCGGCCTGGTCGCGTGTTCCCGCTGGCGGCCGGAGCCCGCCGACGTCGGCGGGGAGCCGCCGCTGGTGCCGCAGTACGGCGCGCTCGCCAGAAAACCCTGACCCGGCGGGTCAGCGGGCGGGCGACTCGCCCTCCGCCGGTTCGGCGGGAGTGCCGTCCGGACTCTTCGCGGGCTCGTCGGCGCCGCGTTCCGGCTCCGGGTACGGGCTCGGGGAGCGGGCGTCGCCGGGGCAGGGGGCGCCTTCCGCCGTGACCTGGGCCGAGGCCGTCGCCCCGCCCGGCGTGACGGTGGCGCTGACGCTCCTGACCTCCGTGAAGCCGCACTCCGGTCGCTTGAAGGCGATGTGGAACGACGCCGTGTAATCCCGCGAGCCGGACAACGTCCGCTTCTCGTCGCGCCGGACCGTGACGGTCCGCCCGGCGTACGTCAGCCGCTGGATGAAGACGACCGTGAGGTCCACCGGGGCGGACGCGTCGGCCGCCGTGACCCGTACGTCGGCCACCGTGCCGTCCCAGGAGCCGACGGCGGTCTCGGGGCAGGCGGGGCCCCGCACCTTCAGCAGCCTGGTCCGCTTCCCGCCCGTGGCGGCCGGAGTCGTCGTGGCCGTCACCCGGCGGTAGACGGTGGCGCCGCACGCCGGCTGCGCGAAGCCGTACCCGACGGTCTGCTCGTAGGAGGTCGCGCCCCGCAGGGGGATCGTCCGGCGCGGGCCGGAGACCAGCCGGCGGGGGGAGGGGCCCTCGGCGAACCGGACCGTGAGCAGGGCGCGTGCTTCTCCGGTGGTCTTCACCCGGATCGTCGCCGACTCGCCGCCGAACTCGGCGATGTCGAGCGCGGTCACCTTCAGCGGCGCGGGCGTGGCGGGGCCGGGAGACGCCGGGGGCGTGGCGGGGCCCGTCTGCCCGGTGGTGGGCGGCTCGACGGAGTGGGAGACCGGCTCGGTGGCGGGGCCGGTCACCGGGGAGCCGCGCTGCGCGACCCTGATGGGAGCGGAATCGGCCGAGGCCGGCTCGTCCTGGTGTGCGCCGGGCAGCGTCGCCGGGAATGCCGGGGAGGGGACGGACGGCCCGGGGGAGGGGAGGGGCGTTTCCGGGGAGGACCCGACCGCGTCCTGCGGCCGGGCCACCTGAGACGGCTGAGTGAGGCCGTTCTGCTGCGGAAGCATCCGGGCCATGGGCACGCCGCGGTCGGCCGAGACCACCACCGCGATCACCATCGCCGACAGCAGCGCCGCGCCGATCGTGAAGCGGGGCGCCGAGCGGAGCGGCCGGCCGGCGAGCGGCCTGTGACGCGGCGGCCGCCGGTGGAGCGCGGCCCCGGTGCGCTGGGCCGGCGCCTGCCGTGCGCGGCCGAGACGGGTCTGGGCGATCGAGGTGCCCACCTCGATCGGTTCGGCCGGGGCGGCCAGCGGGAACGTCAGCGCCAGCAGCGTGGCCAGCTCGGCCAGGCGACGACGGCCCCGCCGCTCCCAGTCGGGTCCGTACACTCCGGCGGCCGCCGTCTCCAGCTCGGCCAGGAAGGCCAGCGCGGTGGCCGGCCGGTCCGCCGGGTTTTTCGCCAGCCCCCGTGTCATCAGGCGGCGCACCGGGATCGGCGCGTCGACCACCGGAATGGGCGCGCTGTTGTGCTGGTGCCGCAGTGCGGTGAGATCCTCGGCCCGGTACGGCTTACGCCCGGTGAGGCACTCGAAGAACACGCAGGCGGCGGCGTAGACATCGGCGGCGGGGCCGGAGGGCCCGGCGTCCCACTGCTCCGGCGCCATGTAGGGCGGCGTGCCGGCGGGCACGGTGGGGTCTCCGCTCGGTGCGGCTATCCCGAAGTCGGAGAGCTTGCTGGTGCCGTCGGCCTGGACCAGCACGTTCTCCGGTTTGTAGTCCCGGTGCACGATGCCCGCCGCGTGTGCGACCGACAGGCCGCGCAGCGAGCCCTTCAGCACGGCCAGCGCCGCCTCCGGGCCGGTGGATCCGTGTTCGGCGAGGATCCTGCGGAGCGAGACCCCGTCGATCAGCTCCATGACGATCGCCGCGCCGTCGCGGGACTCGACGTACTCGTAGAGCCGCACGACGGCGGGGTCGTCGAGCTCCACCATGATCCGGGCCTCTCGCCGGAAGCCCTCAAGGAACACCGGATCGTGCCGCAGCTCGTCGCGCAGGTACTTGACCGCGACATAGGCTCCGGTCTCGCTGTAGGTGGCGAGCACCACTCTGCCTGTGCCGCCCACCCCGAGCTCACGCACTTCCCGGTATTCCGGAACCGACCAGGCGTCCATGTCCCCGCCCCCTCGGATAGCCCCTGAACCAAGGTCTCATCCGTTAGGCCGCCTGTCACCGGTCCATGACTGTCACCTCGGGGTCTTACTTCTCACCTCCAGGTCACCCACATCCCGTGACAAACCGGCTTCATACCGGCTTCATGTGATGAAGTGCTCGCATGGTACGGAACCTCATTCTGTCGGGTGGTGTGGCGCACGACTTCCCGGCCACGTCCGCGGCCCTCGCCGGGGTCCTCGCCGAGGTCGGCGTTCTGTCCGAGATCACCGAGGACATCGCGGGCGCCCTGGCCGGGCCGCCCGAGGTGGAGCTGATCACCGTCAACGCGTTCCGCTGGCGGATGGACGGCGACGACTTCGCCGACCAGCGGGACAGGTGGCGGTTCCAGCTGCCGCCGGCCGCCAGGGCCGCGCTGCTCGATCACCTCGACCGGGGCGGCGGCCTGCTCTGCGTGCACACCGCGTCGCTCTGCTTCGACGACTGGCCGCGATGGACGGACATCCTCGGCGGCGCCTGGCGATGGGGGAGGTCCTATCACCCGCCGATCGGCCCGGCCACCGTCGAGATCGGCACGGGGCATCCGATCGTCGACGGGCTGCCGGACTTCGAGGTGATCGACGAGGTCTACACCGACCTCGACGTCATGCCGGGCGTCGAGCCGCTCGCGACAGCGGACGGGCAGCCCGTGCTGTGGGCGAGAGCCGTACGGCACGGCAGGGTGGCCTACGACGCGCTGGGACATGACATCCGGTCGTACGAGAGCCCCGTGCGCCGGGAGCTGATCCGGCGGACCGCCCGATGGATCCTGCGCCGGATGGACTGAGCTACCGTGCCCACCACTCCGCGGCGATCAGCTCGGCGACCAGGGTCTCGGTGAGCAGCGCCACGTCGGGGTCGTCGTCGTGCCGGTAGCGGATCGAGCCCGCCTGTCCGTCCAGCTCGCCCCCGATCGTGAGCACCGTGGAGCCGCGCCGCCTGATCCAGTCCATCGCCTGCTCGTCGTAGGGCGAGCCGGGGAACACGATGGCCCGGTAGTCGCGGGTCTTGGTGAGGTACACGTCGACGTGCGCCCAGTCGCCGGTCTCGCAGGCGTCCGCCTGGCGGCGCGGCCCCTCGCGGATCATGAGCGCGGACTGCTCGGCCGACGACAGCCGCCCGGCCGGCGCGATCATGTAGACGCCGTCCGGGCCGTCGAGCAGCGCGGCGGCGTCGGCCAGCCATTCGCCGCGCCGGTCGAGCAGGTCGGCCGTCGCCTCGGCGGCCCGACGTACGAGCCCGGCGACCGCCTCGCCCGGCGACGACGAGATCCCGCGCGGCAGGCCGGCGGCCAGCGTGAGCAGCAGGGCCAGCGTGTGCTGGAACGTGCGGCAGGCCACCCCGCCGCGCTCCTCACCCGCGACCATCGGCACCACGAGGTCGGCGCCCTCGGTGACCGGCGACCCCGGGGCGTTCGTCATGGCCACGACGAACGACCTGCCGGTGTGGCGGGCCAGCGCGTCGAGCGTCTCCCGGCTGCCGCCGGTCGCCGAGATCGCCACGGCCACGGTCCCGGGCCCCGGCCGGGTGCCCGGCGAGGCGGAGGCGTACTCCGCGACGGCGTCGACCCCGGCGGCCCGGAGCCGCTGGGCCGTCACACCCGCCGCGTACCGTGAACTGCCCATGCCGAGGAAGACGATCCGGTCGAAGTCCTCCGGCCACCCGTCGAACGGGTCACGCCGTTCGAGATGGTCGGCCAGCGCCCCCAGCGCCTCCGGCTTGGCCTCGAGGTCGGCCCGATAAAGCCCGGCGTCCACCGCCACCCTCTCCCTTCCCGTGATCTTGCATTTTCTCGCAGGCAGGCCCTGTGACCTGGCCCGACACCCTTCGTGATCTTGCAGAAACTCGCACGCCCACGCGCTGACCGGCCCCGACGGCCTTCGTGATCATGCGAACCACGAGCGCAGCACGCCCATGGGCGCGTACCGCCAGCGCGGCAGATGCCGGGCGGCGTAGATCAGTTCGCGGCACTCCTGCTCGATCTCGAACGGCCGCAGCAGCGACCGGTCCAGCAGCTCGGGCCGGCCGGCCACGTCGAGGGCGGCCGTGTAGGCGCCGACCAGCTCGGCCCGGGTGGCCGCCACCCATCCCGCCACCCGTGCCGGGTCGGCGGACCTGCGCCTGATCGCCACCTGGCCGACGTGATCGAGACTCGTCGCGAGCTGCGCCAGATCGCGCGCCGCCGGTTGGAACGCCGCACCGTCGTCCGCCGCCACCGTCGGGTTGCCGTCGAAGTCGACCACGGCGTAACCGTGCCGCCACCGCAGGATCTGGCCCACGTGCAGGTCGCCGTGTATGCGGATCAGGGGCGTGCGGACCGGCCGGGCGAGCGGGGCCAGTTCGCCGCGCAGCGTCTCGGCTCGCGCCGCCAGCCACGCGCCGTCCGCCCCGTCGGTCAGCGTGAGCGCCGTGCGCAGCGCCTCCTCGGCCCGCGCGCCATAGGCCGGTGCGGCGCCGGCTCCGGGCGGCGGCAGCCGTACGGGATCGGGGAAGATCTCCGACGGCGTCGCCAGCGCCAGGTGGAGCTCGGCGGCGAGGCGGCCGATCTCGGCGGCGAAGTCCGTGCCGCCGCCGGCCGCCTCGTCCACGCACCACTCCCAGCCGTCCCGCGCCTCCGGCAGATAGGCGGTCACCAGGGCGACCAGCGCGTCCGCCCAGAAGATCGCGGCGTACGGCCTGGCCGTACGGGCGAAGCCGGCGAGATGGGCGAGCGGGTCGATGGCCGGATGCCGGCCGCGTACGGGCCGGGGGAACCACTTGACCACCACGCTCTCGCCCACGATCACCGAGTGGTTGGTCTGGTCGACGGTGATCGGCCGCTCCCCGCGCGCCGTGGCGGGCAGCGGCGCGAACGAGCGCACGGAGAAGGGCGGCGGCGGGCCGGCGTCATCCGCCAGGGCACGTACGACGGACGAGGTGACGCCCTGTGCCACCGCCAGCGTCAGCGTCCCGTCGGATGCCTCCGTGACGTGAGGCCAGCGGGGCGCTTCCATGCGATCTCCTGAATCTCGATTCAACAAGAATCACAAACATAAAGGTCACGGTCGATAGACAAAGTCTTGTCTACGTTGAGCTGTCCTGCAACACTTGCCGCCACCCCCGTCGTAAGGAGCCCTCCCATGACACGTCGCGTGCCCGTCGCCGTGGCCTCCGCCTGCCTGGCGTTCGCTCTGACCGCGTGCGGCGGATCCGCCACCACCGACTCGGCGGCCGAGCCCGCGACGCTCGACGCGAACGCGGATCTGTCGAAGCAGAGCCTGACGATCTCGATCTGGGACGGATACAGCCCGAAGGACCTGCCGGAGCGGGTGAAGGCGAAGCTCGGGTTCGACACCAAGGTCGCCATCCACGACACGAACGAGACCATCGTCGCCAAGCTGACCGCCGGCGGCGACAGCGGCATCGACGTGGCGTTCGTGTCGGGGCAGTACGCGCAGGCCCTGAACGCCCAGGGCCTGCTGGAGCCGCTCCACACCGACCTGATCCCGAACCTCGGGAACCTCTACCCCGAGGCCGCCCAGCTCGCCTACGACAAGGGCAACACGTTCTCGGTGCCGTACACCTGGGGCACGACCGGGCTCTGCTATCGCAGCGATCTCGTCAAGACCCCGCCGACGAGCTGGAGCGACCTGCTCGACCCGCCGGCCGAGCTGAAAAAGAAGATCACCATGATGACCACCGAGCGGTGGCTGGCGCTGCCCGCGCTCAAGCTGCTCGGCGCCTCGGTCAACACGACCGACCAGGCCGTGCTCGACAAGGCCAAGGAGATGCTGCTGAAGGTCAAGCCCGACCTGCTGGCCTACGACGACACGACGTTCGGCGACCGGCTCAAGTCCGGCGAGGCCGTGCTGGTCGAGGCCTGGGACGGGTGGTGCCCGACCGAGGAGAAGAACATCGAGTTCGTCGTGCCGTCCGAGGGCAGCGACCTGTGGGCGGACACCATGGTGATCCTCAAGAGCTCCGCGAACAAGGAGGCGGCGCACGCCTTCATCAACTACATCCTCGATCCCGAGATCCACGGCTGGGTGGCCGAGAACATCCTCTACAAGATCCCCAACAAGGCGGCGATGGACGCACTCGACCCCAAGCTGCTCGAGAGCTACCCCGCGCTGGCGCAGCCGCCGGCCGAACTGCTCAAGGGTGAGAGCCTGATCGACCTCGGCGAGGCGTCGGTCGCGTACACGAGGCTGTCCACCGAGGTCTCGGCGGCGCAATGACGGGCCGACCGTCCGTCGTCGCCGTACGCAAGGCGGCGGGCCGGCTCGCGACCCTGGGCCCCGGGTTCGGCTTCCTGACCGTCTTCCTGCTGTTCCCGCTGGCGCTGGTACTGAGCTACACGATGTTCCGGCGGGGCAGGTTCGGCGGGGTCGTCCACGAGCCGACGGGGGAGAACTTCGCCCGCCTGGCCGACCCCCTCTACCTCGACGTCGTGGCCGGGTCGGTGAAGCTCGCGGTGCTCACGACGCTGCTGGCGCTGCTGCTCGGCTATCCGACGGCGTACATGATCGCCAAACTGCCCGCCAGGTGGAAGGTCATCGCCCTGGTGGCTGTCGTGCTGCCGTTCTGGACGAACTTCCTGATCAGGACGTACGCCTGGATCGTGCTGCTCAACTCGGAGGGGCTGGTCAACTCCGGGCTGAAGGCGCTCGGCCTCGGCCCGCTGGAGCTGCTCTACACCGACGGCGCGATCGTCGCCGGACTCCTCTACGCGTACCTGCCGCTGATGATCCTCCCGCTCTACTCGGCGATCGAGCGGCTGGACCCGAGCCTGCGCGAGGCGTCGGCGAACCTCGGCGCACGACCGGCCAGGACGTTCTGGTCGGTGACGCTCCCGCTGTCGCTGCCGGGCGTGCTGACCGGATGCGTGTTCGTGTTCGTGCCGAGCCTGGGCAACTTCGTCATTCCCGAGCTGCTCGGCGGGGGCCGCCGGATCATGGTCGGCAACCTCATCCGCGACCAGTTCCTCAAGGCCCGCGACTGGCCGTTCGGCTCGGTGCTGGCGCTGGCCGTGATCGCCGTGCTCGTACTGCTGCTGTTCGCCCAGGCCTGGGCGGCGCGGAGGGTGGGGCGCGATGCGTGACCGATCCGGTGCGGCGGGCGGCCCCGGCTGGCTGCGGCTGCCCTTCTGGCTGACCTACCTGTTCCTGTACGCGCCGATCGCCGTTCTGGTGATCATGTCGTTCAACCGGGCGAAGACGCCGTACACGTGGGACGGTTTCTCCCTCGATTGGTACGGCAGGCTCGCGGAGAACGACGCGATCAGCGGCGGCCTGGCCAACACGCTGATCGTCGCGTTCGGGGCGACGGCGCTGTCGACCGTACTCGGCACGTTGCTCGCCGTCGGCCTGGCGCGACACACGAGATCGCGGCTGCTCGACGCGCTCTCGATGCTGCCGGCGATCCTGCCCGACCTGGTCCTGGCGATCGGCCTGCTGGTGTTCTACACCGCGGTCAAGATGACGCTGGGCCTGCACTCGGTGCTGATCGCGCACACGGTCTTCGGCATGGCGTTCGTGTCGGCGGTCGTCCGCGCGCGGCTCAGCCACATGGACGGCTCGCTCGAGGAGGCCTCCCGGGACCTCGGCGCGACCCCGCTCACCACGTTCTTCACGGTGACGCTGCCCACGCTCGCCCCGGGCATCCTCGCCGGAGCGCTGCTCGCGTTCACGCTCTCGCTCGACGAGTTCGTGATCGCGTTCTTCACGGCGGCGCCGTCCGAGCCGACCCTGCCGATCGTCATCTACTCCATGGTGCGGTTCGGCGTCACTCCAGAGATCAACGCGCTGGCGACGCTGCTGCTCGCGGTGAGCTTCACCGTCGTCATCGTCGCCCAGCGCATGACCAGGCTGACCGAGGCACTGAAATGACACTCATCTCCATCGACGGCGTCAGCAGGCGGTTCGGCCAGGTGACCGCGCTCGACTCGGTCGACCTCGACATCCGGCAGGGCGAGTTCTTCGCCCTGCTCGGCCCGTCCGGCTGCGGCAAGACGACGCTGCTGCGCATCCTGGCCGGATTCGAGCAGCCGGACAGCGGCTCGGTGCTCCTCGACGGCGCCGACCTGCTCGCCGTCCCGCCGCACCGCCGCCCGGTCAACCTCATGTTCCAGTCGTACGCCCTGTTCCCGCACATGAGCGTGGAGAAGAACGTGGCGTACGGCCTGGAGCGGGAGAGGCTGCCCCGCCAGGAGATCCGCGTACGGGTCGGTGAGGTGCTGGAGACCGTCGGCCTGGCGGAACAGGCGCGCCGCAGGCCGCATGAGCTGTCCGGGGGTCAGCGTCAGCGGGTCGCGCTGGCCCGGGCCATCGTCAAGCGGCCCCGCCTGCTGCTGCTCGACGAGCCGCTGTCCGCCCTGGACAAGAAGGTCAGGGCGGAGATGCAGCTCGAGCTCAAGCGGCTGCAGAACGAGGTCGGCATCACGTTCGTCGTGGTCACCCATGACCAGGAGGAGGCGATGTCGCTCGCCGACCGCATCGCGGTGATGCGCGGCGGCCGGGTCGAGCAGGTCGACGCCCCCGTGGACCTCTACGAACGGCCGTGCACGCCGTTCGTGGCCGATTTCGTCGGGGCCAACAACCTCTTCGAGGGCCGGGTGACCGGCGGGGGGTTCGAGGTGAGCGGGCTCGGGACGCTGCCCGCTGCGGTCGAGGGGCTCGAAGAGGGGGCTCGGGCGCTGCTCGCGATCCGTCCGGAGCACGTCCGCCTCGCCCCGGTCTCGTCGGCGTCCCCGGTGGAACGGCGGGGGGAGCCGGGCGTGCTGACGGGGACGGTCGTGGACGTGAGCTTCTATGGCGGCACCTCGCATGTGGCGCTGACCGTGCCGGGCCACGACGGGCATGTCCTGGTGGCCACCCAGGGCCCGGCCCGGGTCGAGGCGGGCGTACGGGTCGCCCTGGGCTGGGACGCCGGCGACGGCGCGCTCATCCCGATGGGAGAGATTCAGACGCGGTAGCCGTGTGATGAGGCACCCCCCCAGGCCCCCGTGATCTTGCAGTTACTCGCAGGCCATCCTCCTGACCTGCGCTATTCGACTCCGTGATCTTGTAGTTTCTCGCACGCGAGCCATCTGACCTGCGCATAAGTCGTTTGTGATCTTGCAGTTGGTGAGTGCAAGATCACAAACGGTGTTTATGCTGCTCAGGATGCATATCTGCAAGGAACTGCAAGATCATGAACGGGAAATCCCTGCTCACAGCCCGACGTGCGAGTATTCGCAAGATCACGGGAGGGGGGTTAGCGACGGCCGGTGGTCTTGAGGGGGTTGCCGGTGGCCAGGCGGGCGTAGTCGAGGATGAGCTCGACGGCCTTCTCGGGGTCGATCGAGTGATGGCGGGCGATGATGCGGTAGCCGTACGCGTCCTCCAGTGCGACCAGATTACGGGCGATGGTCTCGGAGTCCTGCGTCAGCGTGAAGACGCCGTGGGCGGCGCCCGTCTCCAGGATCGTCTGGTACATCGACACCTGCCGGTCGAACAGCGTGGTCAGCAGCGTCGCGTACACCCGGTTGCGCCCCGCCGCGCCGCCGAGCTCGCACAGCAGCCGCACGCCGGTGTCGTCTGCGCCCTCGGGCAGCCCGGAACGGATCGTGACGACGAGCTTGCGCGCCGGGTCCGCGATGCCGCTGATCTTCTTCACACGCTGCTCGTAGAAGCGCTCCATGCCGGCCTGGTGGGCCTCGATGAGCAGGTCGCGAAGGTTCGGGTAGTGGTAGAGCACCGCGCCGGAGGTGAGGCCGGCCTCCTCGGCGATCTGGTTGAGGTGGACGCCCTCCGTGCCGTGCTGGATCATCGCCCGCCGTGCCGCGTCGATGAGGTCGAGCCGCCGGTCCGCCTTGCTCTTGCGCTGAGTCATTCCGCTCCGCTTCATCTGATGCGACACCATATTCTCCCAGCTCTTGACGGCTCTACCAGTCTCGTATTTGAATCTCGGTTCAACTAGAGTTCCGAGGAGTCCCAGATGACGGACAAGCCGCTGACGATTCTGTTCATGCCGGAGAGCGCCTACGGGCCGACCAACAACTGCATCGGCATCGGTGACGTGCTGCGCCGCCGTGGCCACCGGGTGGTGTTCGCGGCCGAGACGTCGTGGAAGGGCAAGCTGACGGCGCTGGGCTTCGAGGAGGAGCTGGTCGACCTCGAGCCGCCGGCGCCCGTGGACGAGAGCGCGGCCGAGCAGGACCCCGGCCAGTTCTGGAAGGACTTCATCCGCGAGACCGCGCCGGAGTACCGCAAGAGCACCCTGGAGCAGCTCGAGACGGTGACCAAGCCGATCTGGCAGGCGCTCATCGACGGCGCCAAGTACTGCGAGCCGCGGCTCAAGGAGATCACCGAGCGCGTCCGTCCGGACGTCGTCGTCGAGGACAACGTCCTCGCCTTCCCGGCCCTCGTGACGGCCGGCGTGCCGTTCGTCCGGATCGTGTCGTGCAACCCGCTGGAGGTGACGGGGCCGGGTGTCGCGCCGACCTTCTCCGGGCTTCCGGCGGACGGCACGGGCTGGGCGGAGTTCCGTGCGGAGTACGAGCGGACACACCGCGAGATGTGGACGGCCTTCAACGAGTGGGTCGTGGCGCAGGGGGCGCCCCCGCTGCGTGATCTCGAGTTCATCCACGAGGGCAACGCTAACCTCTACGTCTATCCCGAGATCATCGATTACGTCGCCGACCGGCCGCTGGGCGACTCCTGGACGCGGCTGGACTCGTCCGTACGGGAGACCGATGAGGAGTTCACGCTGCCGGACATTCCCGGCGAGGGCTCGCTGATCTACTTCTCGCTCGGCTCGCTCGGCTCGGCCGACCTGGAGCTCATGCGCCGGGTGATCTCCGTACTGGCCCGGACGCCGCACCGCTACATCGTCTCCAAGGGCCCGCTGCACGCCGAGATCGAGCTCGCGCCGAACATGTGGGGCGCCGAGTTCGTGCCGCAGACGAAGATCATCCCCATGGTCGACCTGGTGATCACGCACGGTGGCAACAACACGGTCACCGAGACGCTGCACTTCGGCAAGCCCATGATCGTGCTGCCGATCTTCTGGGACCAGTACGACAACGCCCAGCGGATCGACGAGACGGGGCTCGGCGTCCGCCTCGACACCTACGGCTTCGCCGACGAGGAGCTGACCGGGGCGATCGAGCGGCTGCTCGGCGACACCGGGCTGCGCACCAGGCTGGCTGCGGCCGGGGAGGAGATCCGCCGCCGTGACGGAGTGCGCGCGGCCGCGGACGTGATTGAGAAGATCGCCGTCAAGTGATCGAGGATGCCGCGCCCCGGGTCTTCTGGACCGACAGGCCCGGGGCGCCCGGTCCCTGGGAGCCGCTGCGCGGCCGGGCGACGGCCGACCTGCTGATCGTCGGCGGCGGTCTCACCGGCCTGTGGGCCGCCGTGCTGGCCAAGGGGGAGAACCCCGCCTGCGACGTCGTCCTCGTCGAACGCCGGTCGGTCGCGTACGGCGCGAGCGGCCGCAACGGCGGATTCATCGCCGACTCGCTGACCCATGGCCTCGCTCAGGGGTCGCGCCTGTGGCCGGCGGAGATCGGGACGCTGCTCACGCTCGGCCGGGCCAACCTCGCGGCCATCGCCGGCTTCGTGGCGGAGCACGGCATCGACGCCGACCTCCGGCTGGTCGGCAAGACCACCGTGGCGGTGGAGCCGTACCAGCTGGCGGAGCTGAGGCGGGCCGAGAGGCTGCACCGCGAGCACGGCGAGGACGCGGTGTTCCTGGACCGCGACGAGATGCGCGCCGATGTCGACTCGCCCACCTATCTCGGCGGGCTCCGGCTGCGCGGCACGGGTGGTCTCGTCGACCCGGCCGCGCTCACCTGGGGGCTGGCCCGGGTCGCGGAGCGGCTCGGCGTCAGGATCTACGAGGACACGGCGGTGACCGCGCTGACACGGACACGTGCGGGCGTCGAGGCGGCCACCCGTACGACCGCCGGGCCGATGGACGGGGGCGTGGTTCACGCGGGACAGGTGCTGCTGGCGACCAACGCCTTTCCCGCGGTTCTGCGCAGGCTGCGCAACTTCGTCCTGCCGGTCTGGGACTACGTGCTCGTCACCGAGCCGCTCACACCCGCCCAGCGCGCCTCACTGCGCTGGCCGGAGGGCCAGGGGCTGACCGACGCGGGCAACCGGTTCCACTACTACCGGCTCACCGCTGACGACCGCGTTCTGTGGGGCGGATACGACGCGATCTACAACTTCGGCGGCTCGGGCCACGAGCAGCGGGACGCCACGCACAAGCGGCTCGCCGTGCACTTCTTCGAGACCTTCCCGCAGCTCCACGGCCTGCGCTTCACCCACAGGTGGGGCGGGATGGTCGATTCGACCAGCCGCTTCACCCCGTTCTTCGGTACGGCCATGGGCGGCCGGGTGGCCTACGCCCTCGGCTACACCGGCCTCGGCGTCGGGGCGTCGAGATTCGGCGCGCTGGTCGGCCTCGACCTGCTGGCCGGCCGGTCCACCGAGCGGACCGGGCTGCGCATGGTCCGCCGCCACCCGGTGCCGTTCCCGCCGGAGCCGCTGCGCTGGCCGGTGGTCGAGATCACCCGCCGGGCGCTGGCCCGGGCCGACGAGAACGAGGGCCGCCGCGGTCCCTGGTTGCGCCTCCTGGACCGCCTCGGCGTCGGCTTCGACAGCTGAACCCGCCCGCCGCGCGCCATGAATCCGCCGCCCAGAGGAAACAGGGCACAGACCGAACAGGGGAGTCCCATGACCACTTTGATCAATCCCGCGGACGGGCGCGTGCTCGGTGAGGTGCCGGACACGTCGGCGGACGGCGTGGCCGCAGCCGTACGCGCGGCCGGGGAGGCCTACGAGCAGTGGCGTGAGACGACGCCGGGGGAGCGGGCGCGGGTGCTGCTGCGCGTGGCCGACCTGGTCGAGCAGGACGCCGAGGAGCTGACCCGGCTTGAGGTCGAGGAGACCGGCAAACCGGCGGCCGTGTTCCGCGACGGCGAGCTGCCGTTCGGCGTCGACAACCTCCGGTTCTTCGCGGGGGCTGCCAGGTCGCTGGAGGGCACCGGCGCCGGCGTCTTCAGCCCGGGCTACACTTCCGTGCTGGTCCGGCGGCCGGTCGGGGTCGTCGGTTCGATCGCGCCGTGGAACTTCCCGTTCATCATGGGGATCTGGAAGATCGGGCCGGCGATCGCCGCCGGCAACGCGGTCGTCATCAAGCCGGCGCCCGCCACACCGCGCAGCACCCTGCGGCTCGCCGAGCTGTTCGCCCGGGCGGGCGCACCGGAGGGCCTGCTGGGAGTGGTGACCGGCGGGGCCGAGGTCGGTCAGGCGCTGGTCACCGACCCGGGCGTGGACATGGTCAGCGTCACCGGCTCGACCGCCACCGGCCGCGCCGTCATGCGGGGCGCCGTCGACGGGCTCAAACGGGTCCACCTGGAGCTGGGCGGCAAGGCCCCGGCGCTGGTGTTCGCCGACGCGTCGCTGGAGGATATGGCGGCGGGGGTCGTGATGGGCGCCACCTACAACACGGGCCAGGACTGCACCGCCGCCACCCGCGTCTACATCGAGAGGTCACGGTACGCCGAGGCGGTGGAGGCGCTGCGCGAGACGCTGGCGCGGGTGCGGCCGGGCGACCCCTGGTCAGCGGATTCCGACATCGGCCCGCTGATCTCCGCGGCCCACCGCGACCGGGTGCACGGCTTCGTGTCCAGGGCGTCCGGCCGGATCGTCTGCGGCGGGGCGCCGGTGGACGGCCCGGGGTTCTACTACGCGCCGACGCTCATCGCCGACGCCGACCAGTCGAGCGAGATCGTGCAGGGCGAGGTCTTCGGCCCGGTGCTGGTGGCCATGCCGTTCGATGGCGAGGACGAGGCGGTCCGCCTCGCCAACGGCACGCCGTACGGCCTGGCCTCGTCGGTCTGGTCCGGCGACGTGTCCCGCGCGCTGCGCGTGTCCCACCGGCTGGACGTCGGCGTGACCTGGGTGAACGACCACCTTCCCATCGCCTCGGAGGCTCCGCACGGCGGGGTCAAGGGCAGCGGTTTCGGCAAGGACATGAGCCAGGAGGCGGTGCAGGAGTATTCGGTCACCCGGCACCTCATGATCAAGCACGCCGCGCCGGCGGCCCGTGGCTCCTTCCGGCCCGCCTGACGAGTCCCCGCACTGACGGGCCTGGCCCGGGGTGGTCGACACCACCCCGGGCCTTCTCACGTCCGACCCCGTATTAACAGCATTTATAGGTATATGTCCAGATTGCTGCGTGATGCCGGGCCGAGATGCCGCGCCGGATGCCTTCATGGCCGCCGCCGGTCCGATTCGTCCGTACGGATAAAACGGACATATTACGGCAATAGGGGTGTTTATTGTATGAACGTATCTATAGAGAGATAATGGTAGATTAAAAGCCGCAGATGTCTGTTTATGGAGGCATCGGGCTGGAAATCAACATGCACAGGAAAGGTAGCCGACAATGGATTGCGAGGACATTCATCCATACATTCGGGATTGATGTCTCGGGAAAAATAAGAGAACGGGGGAACATGATGACGATGTTCGCGAAGGTCTTCGCGGGGCTGGCACTCGGCGCCGCGCTCGCCGGGGGCATCGTGACCCTGGGGGCCACCGCCGCCGGGGCCACCACGGGCCCGAACAACAATAACAACAACAACCACCTCCTTAACAACAACGACCAGCTCTGGAACACCAACGCCTGGTACAACCCGCAGTTCAACTGGTGGGGCCAGCAGGCCAGGGCGGACAACAGGAACGGGCGCGAAAACCTCGGCATGGCGGTCAAGGACGTTGTGCTCGGGTTCCAGGAGAAGTCCAACAGGGACGACAAGCAGTTCCTCAACAACTGGCTCAACAACCACTCGATGTTCGGCGGCCAGGGCTGGCTCAACAACAACCAGAACCTGAACGAGCGGCCGCTCCAGCAGAACAACCGCCGGGCGGTCCAGCCCGTACTGGTCCAGCCGCTGCAGCGGACGGTCCGGCAGCCGGTCGTGCGTGAGCGGCTGATCCAGCCGATCCAGGTTCAGCCGGTGCAGCGGGTCGTCCAGCCGATCCGGCGTTTCGACGACGGGCTCGGCCGCTTCTGATCGGGGGCGAGACCAGGTCCCGTTCAGAGCGGGTCCTGGCGGCCCTTCCCGGTGATCGCGTGCGCGGAGTCCGCGAAATCCGGGAAGCGTTCCGGAGGCCGCCCGTACGCGGCAGGCAGGACTCTCGAAACGGTCGCAGCGGTCCTCCCCCGGCCGCCCGAAAGGGCGCGCCGGGGGAGAACCCCGATCACCGGATCGGCCGGGACGTGAACGCGGGTCAACGGCTCACCTGCGAGAAACCGAAGAGCACCGAAAGAGCACAGAAAGAGCACAGAAAGAGCACCGAAACGGCCTGCACGGCTCGGCGAGCCCCCTGCCGGGATTCGCGAGACGCGGCGGGGAAGGGGCGCACTCCTGCCCAGGGAAGGGGCGGGGGTTCTCCTCGGGGAGGAGTGGCCGCTCCCGTCAGGAGGCCGGGAGGTTGCGCAGCGCCTCGCGCCGGCTCAGGCCACTGATGCCCTGATGGTTCACATAGCGAACGACCTCGTCCGGGTCGGTCTTGGCGTACTCCCGCAGGGCCCAGCCGATGGCCTTGCGTATGAAGAATTCGGTGTCCGACAGGTTCGGCTCGATGCACGCGTGCAGCAGGCCGAGGTCGGTGCGCTTCTTGAAGGAGTTCTGGCACAGGATCGAGGCGCGCCGCTTCCACATGTCGGAGTCGTGCGCCCACTCCAGCATGAGCGGGCGCATCGCGTCGGGATATCGCTCGAGCAGCGTCCCGATCCGGTGCACGGCGATGTCGTCCACGACGTCCCACCAGGCGCCCGTGACGATCATTTCCTCGTACATCGGAACCGTGTAGAGCGTCTGCCACGACTGGTAGTAGCGGTGGGAGGCGAGCTCGATCGCGGCGTACCGCTCCTCGCGGTACTCGGCCTCCCGCCACAGCGCGAGCACGGCTCTGCGCCACTCCGGCGCCGACTCCAGGCGGTGCTCACGGAAGACCCGGCGCAGCGCGTTCCGCCGGGGCACGGAGGTCACCCCGAGAAACGGCATGACCGACTTCATGTAGGCGGCCATGGCCGGGGCTCGTGCGGGGTCGGCCACCTCGGTCAGCGCGATCCGCACCTTCTCGACGAGTGTCGTCATCGCGACCCGCCGGTCTTCTCACCGGAGGCGAGGCCGTCGAAGAGCACCTTGACGAAGTGGTCGGCGAGGGCGCCGGTGTCCAGATGCCCGTCGGGGCGGAACCAGCGGGCGGTGACCCAGATGGTGTCGCGGATCATCCGGTAGGTGAGCTTCGGATCCACGTCGGTCCGGAACCGGCCGGTGGCCTGGCCGCGCTCGATCTGCTCCACCCACATGCGCTCGACCTCTTCCTCGGCACGCTCCAGGTAGCCGAAGCGGTCGCCGGGCAGCGATCTCAGGTAGTTCCAGTCGTTCTGCATGACCGTGATGGCCGCACGGTGCGCCTCCAACGTGCCGAATCCGACCCGCACCATCTCGGAGAGGACCGAGCGGGGATCGCGGCCGTCGCCCGCCACCGCCCGGTAGCGGACGGTCACGTCCTCGAGGAAGGTACGGAGAACCTCATCGACGATGGTCTCCTTGGAGTCGAAGTGGTGGTAGAGGCTTCCCGACAGGATGCCGGCCTCCAGGGCGATCTCGCGGACCGTGGTGGCCTGGAAGCCCTTGCGCGCGAAGAGCTCGGCGGCGAGCTTCACCAGGTGGTCACGCCGCTCGGACGCGGGGCCGCCCACGGCGATCGTCCGTCTCGCCTTCGCCGGAGCGGTGGTGCCGCCCGAGTACTTTCGCTGGCTCACGCTCCCATTGTGGCCCCTCCGTCCCCCGCCGAGGACGGCTTCCGGAGTTCCACCCCCCGACCGGCAGCGGCCGGCGGCCCCCCGTCGAAGCTCGGACCTCGGCCGGCGACTCGACGTCACGGGTGCCTCCCCCGCGGCAGGATCGGGCCCACGGCGAGATCCGGTACCCCGTTCACGCTGGGAGTCGCCTCGGGAGAGCCGTTACCCGACGGGGTCGTCCTGGGGACCCGGCTCGCTTCCGATCCCCTGAACGCGAATCGGCCGGGCGGCATGCCCGATCGGACCGTGAGCGTGCGACGGCGACCGGCCGAGGACCGAGGGCTCGTCCGCGTCGTCCAGTCGGGCACCGCCGCCCTCCGGGTCGAGAAGAACCGGCTGCGCCGGATCGACCTGTGGGATTCGGGCGTCCGATGGACTAGCAAATAGGAAACTTTCCTATTAGATTGCGGGCATGCCTCAACACTGCCTCGCGGGCGCGGCATGAAGCGAAGCCCGGATCTGCTCCGTCTGGCGGACACGGTCATCCTGCCCGGGTTCGAGGGCACCACGGCTCCCGACTGGGTACGGCGCCGGCTCGGCGGCGGGCTCGCCGGGGTGGTGCTCTTCTCCCGCAACGTCGCCACCCCTGCCCAGGTCGCCGGTCTCACCGCTGAACTGCGCGCGGAGAACCCCGGCGTCCTCATCGGCATCGACGAGGAGGCCGGGGAGGTGACCCGGCTCGAGGCGCGCACCGGCAGCTCGCGGCCGGGGAACTACGCACTCGGCGTGGTCGACGACGAGGAACTGACCGAGCAGGTGGCCCGCGACATCGGCAGGGACCTGCACGCCGCCGGCGTCAACCTGGACTTCGCCCCGGCCGCCGACGTCAACTCCAACCCCGACAACCCGGTGATCGGCCTGCGCTCGTTCGGCGCCGACCCGCTGCTGGTGGCGAGGCATACGACGGCGTGGATCCGCGGCCTGCAGTCCACCGGCGTGGCCGCCTGCGCCAAGCACTTCCCCGGCCATGGCGACACGTCGGTGGACTCCCACCACGGCGTGCCGAGGGTCGGGGCCTCCCGGGAGGAGCTCGCCGAGGCCGAGCTGTGGCCGTTCCTGGCGGCCGTCCGCGAGGGCGTGCGCTGCGTCATGACGGGTCACCTGCTCGTCCCCGCCTACGACCCCGAGCTGCCGGCCACGCTCAGCCCGCGCATCCTCACCGGCCTGCTGCGCACCGAGCTCGGCTTCGACGGCCTCATCGTCACCGACGGCATCGAGATGGCCGCGGTCTCCGGGCCGTACGGCATCGGCGGCGCGAGCGCGCTCGCCGTCACGGCCGGGGCGGACGCGGTCTGCGTGGGCGGGGAGAACGCCGACGAGGCCACCATGGACCGCATACGCGCCGCCATCGTCGACGCGGTCACCGGGGGCACGCTGCCCGAGGAGCGGCTCGCCGAAGCCGCCGCCCGGGTGCGGGCACTCGCCGCCTGGGTCGCGGACCGCGCTCCGCGCGCCCCCTCGGCCGCCGGAGACGGGGGCGCGACCGCCGAGGTCGGCCTGGCGGCCGCACGCCGTGCCGTGCGGATCACCCGCCGGCCGGGGGCGGAGGCCGTGCTCCCCCTGACGGCCGCCCCGCATGTGGTCGAGCTGGCGCCGGAGACCAACCTGGCCATCGACAAGGGCACGCCGTGGGGCGCCGGGGAGCCGCTGAGCAAGCTGCTGCCGGGCACCACGGTCACCCGCCTGGCCGAGCCCGACGTCACCGGGCCGGGCGCACTGGACGGCGTGTCGGACACGGTGCTCGGGCAGGCCGCCGACCGGCCGCTCGTACTCGTCGTACGGGACGCCCATCGCCATCTCTGGCAGCTCGGCCTGGTGGAGCGGCTGCTCGCCGCCAGGCCCGACGGCGTCGTCGTGGAGATGGGCCTGCCGGGACGCACCGACCTCGGCGTCGCCCACGTCGCCACGCACGGCTCGGCCCGGGTCTGCGGCCAGGCGGCGGCCGAGGTGCTGACCGGCGCCGTTCCCGAGTGAGCGGTGCGCGTCCGTAGCATGAGGACCGCGAAATGCTACGGAGGTGGCCAGATGAAGGTCGCGTACGTCACCGCCGGCCATCCGGTGGCCGGCCATGACGACGAGCGGGAGATCGTCCTGGCGGCGTGGTACGGCGCCGGCATCGAGGGCTCACCGGTGGTGTGGGACGACCCACGCGTCGACTGGTCGTCGTTCGACGCGGCCGTCGTCCGGTCGGCCTGGGACTACGTCGAGCGGCGGGACGAGTTCGTCGCCTGGGCCCGCCTGGCCGGGGCGGCGACGCGGCTGTTCAACCCCGCCCCGGTGATCGAGTGGAACACCGACAAGACCTACCTGCGTGATCTCGGGGTGCCGACCGTGCCCACACGCTGGGCCGCGCCGGGGGTGGGCTTCTCCGGGGAGGGGCCGGCCGATGGCGGTTTCCCGGTCTGGGACGAGTACGTGGTCAAGCCCACGATCTCGGCGGGGGCGCGCGGCGCGCTGCGGACCGCCGACCGGGCGGTGGCCGAGAAGCACGCGGCCGGCCTCCTCGGCGAGGGCAGGACGGTCATGGTGCAGCCCTATCTGAAGAGCGTCGAGCACGAGGGCGAGCTGTCGCTGCTGTACTTCGCCGGGCAGTTCAGCCATGCCGTACGGCGCCACCCGATGCTGTCGGACAGCGAGATCACCACGGCGAACCGGGCGACGCTGCGAGATCCGGACGACGACCAGTTCGCCCTCGCCGAGCGTGTGCTGGCCGAGGTGTCGTCGGACCTTCTCTACGCCAGGGTCGATCTGGCCAGGACACCCGAGGGCGAGCCGGTGCTCATGGAACTCGAGCTCACCGAGCCGTACCTCTTCCTCCGGTACGAGCTCGCCGCCCCGGACCTGTTCGCGCGGGCGCTGGCCGATCTCCTCTGAACGGGCGCCCGGCCCGTTCCGCGATCAGGAGGTGAGCCCGCCGTCGACCGGGATGACCGCACCGGTGAGGTAGGCGCCGGCGCGGGAGGCGAGGTAGATGGCCGCCCCCGCCACATCGTCGGGCCGGCCGATGCGGCCCAGCGGGATCCGGCTTTCGACGACGCCGCGCAGCGCCGGATCGTCCAGCACGAACGCCATCATCTTCGACTCGAACGGCCCGGGCGCGATGGCGTTCACTGTGATCGATTCGGGCGCGAGCCGGTGGGCCAGCTGCCGGGTCAGCATGTGCACCGCCGCCTTCGACGCCGAGTAGGCGTAGTGCTCCATCGGGGAGACGCGGATGCCGTCCACCGAGCCGATGTTGACGACCCGGGCCGGATCGTCGGGAGAGGCGGCGGCGCGCAGCAGGGGCAGGAACCGCCGGGTCAGGAAGAACACGCCCTTCACGTTGATGTTCCAGACCTTGTCGAAGGCGTGCTCGGGATATTCCTCCAGCGGTGCGCCCCAGCTCGCTCCCGCGTTGTTGACGAGGACGTCGAGCCGGCTCTCCTGGGCGGACACCGCCTCGACCAGGGTCTCGATCCCCTCGGCCGTCGACAGGTCCGCCCGGACGGCGTGGCAGCCCAGCTCGGCGGCGGTGGCCGCCAGCTCGTCGTTCTTCCTGGAGGAGATGTAGACGGTGGCGCCCGCGTCCCGGAACCCCCTGGCGATCATCTTGCCGATCCCGCGTGAACCGCCTGTCACGACAACGGTCTTGCCGTCCACAGAAAACAGCGTCATGAGAGGCAGCATACCGACCAGTCGGTTCGTACGCGGGACGGCGGCGCCGACGGAGTGACCGCGTCCTGGCGGGTGTGGGGGACCCGCCAGGACGCGCTCCGCTCCGGTCGGGGGCCTCGACCTCGGCGAGGGTTGAGGTCGAAGCCCCGATCGACCGTGCGGAGTCGGTGACATACCCAATGGATGGATTTGTACCAACGTTTGGATAATCGCGGTCCCGCGCGCTCCGGTCAAGGGGTTGTTCCCCGTCAGAGGGAGATCGTCTAGATTTGTTGGAACAAAAGGTGGGATTGAGGAAAGATGGCACGGTCGTCGCTCTATCAGCAGGTGGCCGCCGAGGTGCGGCGGGCCATCTACACCGGCGAACTCGCGCCAGGCGACCAGATCCCGACCGAGGCCGACCTCATGGAGGCGCACGGCGTCAGCCGCAACACCGTGAGGCTGGCCCTGGGGGAGCTGGAGAACGAGGGCCTCATCCTGCGGATGCGCCGTCGTGGAACGTTCGTACGCGAGCGCCGCCCCCTGCTCATGCGTCCCCAGGACGAGTTCCCGTCACGCGACCAGGAGGTCGAGCGCCGCCTCGACTCGTTCGTGCACGCGGTGACGGCCGAGGGCAGGGAGCCCGACCAGAACATCGAGGTGTCCATCGTCGAACCCCCCGAGGACGTCGCCACGCGGCTCGCCCTCGCCGACGGGGCCCTGGCGGTCGTCCGGCGCCGGCTGCGGTTCGTGGACGGCCAGCCGTACAACACCAACGACTCCTACTTCCCCCTCGACCTGGTGGCGGACTCGGAGATCGCCCGGCCCGGGAACATCACCCGCGGAGCGAACCGGGTCCTGGAGGAGCTCGGCCACCCGCAGACGAGGGTCGTCGACGACATCTCGGCGCGGATGCCCACCTCCGACGAGACGCTGCGGCTGCGGCTGGAGCCCGGCACGCCCGTCATCGTCCATGTCCGGGTCGGTTACGACGGGGAGGAGACGCCGGTGCGGGTCGCCGTTTCCGTGCTCCCCGCCGACAAGCACCTGATCCGATACGAGCTGGAACGTCAGTCGGCTTCTCGGCCGTAACCGACCGAGCCGGCAGCTCCCCACCGTCGATGGCCTCGGCGGCCCGATCCGCTTACGACGGCGAGGTCCACCGCCCGGCGCGGCATGCGGCGCCGGGTGACCGGCCGTTCTCCCACGCACCGGGCGGGGCGTCCGCGCCGCCGGTCCCGAACCAGAGGGGGCCGCCCCGTGCGCCCGCGCCCATCCCGACGATCATCGCGCCGCAATTCCGTCACCCTGTGTAATCGCGACGACTCTCTCAGCATCGAAAGGACTTCACCATGCCCGTGAACACCCTGAGCCTGCCCGCCAGGTCCACGCTCAGTCCCCGCCGCGCCATGCCGGACGACCTGCGGGCGGTGCTCGCGCTACTGGCCGAGACCGCCCGCTGGCTGCACTCGCGCGGCTTACGGCAGTGGCCGGCGGAGGGTTTCCCCGCAGGACGGATCGAACCGCTCATCGCGACCGGCGCCATGTACGTGCTGGACGACGACGTGAACGGCGGCCTGGCGGCCACCATGGCCCTCGACGGTCACGCCGACCCCGAGTTCTGGCGGCCCGCCGACAACCCGGGAGACGCGTTGTACGTCCACAAGCTCGCCGTCGGCCGGGTCCACTCCGGCGAGGGACTGGGCGAGGCCCTGCTCGACTGGGCGGCGCTGCGCGCCGGCGTCCTCGGCCGCCCGTGGCTGCGGCTCGACTGCGCCAAGGACAACACGCGGCTGCAGGCGTACTACCGGGACGCCGGATTCCGGCACGTGCGCACCGTCGACCTGCCGCATCGGGCCTCGGGAGCGCTGTTCGAGCGCCGGACCTCGACTGTTCCCTCCCCGCGTGGGGCCGCGGGACCGGTCATCGAACGCCTGTTGAAGCACACGCGGTCGCACCGCGGCTCGCTGATGACATCAATCATCACAAGAAGTTGATACTGCACCGAATGGGACAGATGTCGGCTGATGCCATATGACGCCGCAAATGGACCCGATACTGTTCGATTCATGACCGGATCGCTCCTCGAAGTGATCGCGCTGGACGTGCGCGACGCCGTGGCCGCCGAGGCGGGTGGCGCGGACCGCCTGGAGATCGTGTCGGACATGGACTCCGGCGGGCTCACCCCCTCGGCGGAAACCGTCGCGGCCATCGCGCGGAAGTGCAACCTGCCGCAGATGGTCATGCTGCGATCAGGGGCCGGTTTCACCGCCACCCCCGAGACGCTGGACCGGCTGCGCCGGCACGTGAAGGAGCTGTCCCACGCGGGCGCGGCCGGTTTCGTCTTCGGGTTCCTGACCGGGGACGGCGCGGTGGACCTCGCGGCGACCGAGGCGCTGATCCACGCGGTCGCCCCGCTGCCGTGGACGTTCCACCGGGCGGTCGACCACGCCGCCGACGTGCGGGCGGCCTGGCGTGCCGTACGCCTGCTGCCGAACCTCGCCACCGTGCTGACGTCGGGCTCGGCCCAGGGCGTCGGCGCCGGGCTGGGCGTGTTACGCGCCCGGGCCGAGGCCGGGGACGGGCCGCTGGTGCTGGCCGGGGGAGGACTCGGGAAGGAGCACGTGCCCGTGCTGCTCGACTACGGCATCCGCGCCTTCCACGTCGGCAGTGCCGTACGGGACCCGGGCGCAGCGGGAGACCCCTGGAGCGGCCCGGTCGACCCCGCCCGGGTGCGCGACTGGCGCCGCCTCGTCGACCAGGCCTGAGGAGACCGGCCGGCCGTCAGCCGAGCGCGTGGTCGGCCCGTGCCAGCGCGGCGACGAGGGTCTTGATCGTGGCGGGCTCCTCCAGCACGCCGCCGGCCGTCCGGCTGCGGTCCTCCCATGCGCGCACCCGCTCGACGTAGTCCTCGTATCGGGCGAGGTGGAACGCGTACACGGTAGCGAAGCGGCTGATGAGATGGGACGGATGCATGTCCCAGCCCTGGTAGAAGCCGTTCGACAGCGAATGCCGCACCAGGGCGGCGTGCCTGCTCAGGAGCGCGCGCACGTCGGCGGCCGCGTCCGAGGCCGGCGCTGCGGCGAGCGAGCCGTCGCACAGCTCGACACCGGTCCCGGCCAGCGTGGTCTGCATGACGTGCCGGGCGTGGTCGCAGGCGGGGTGGTCGAGACGCTGCTCATGGGGCGGCAGCCCCAGCGAGGCGGTGTAGTCGAAGACCCCGAAGTGCGCGGCGGCCAGCCGTCCGCCGAGAGAGGGCACGAGATCGGCGGACCGCTGCAGCAGCAGCACGGTCTGCGCGGCCTCCACCTGCATCTCGAAGCGCAGCGTGCCGGGTGCGAGCGGCAGCGCCGCCTCCAGGGCCTCCAGGCACCGGGCGAACCGCCCGAGGTGATCCTCCATGAGCACCTTCGGGAGAGTGACCGTGAACCCGGGAGGCAGTCCGCCGGCCCGTCCGATCACGGTGGTGAGGAAGCCGTCCAGCGTCCGGACCGGCCGGTGCGGGTCGCCGTCGGCGAACGACTTGATCCGCACGCCCCACCGCCGGGGCAGATCGCCCGCCTCGTGCATCGCGGCCACGGCCGCGGCCGAGCTCACGGCGTGCCCGTCCTCCTCCTCGGGCGGGCGCTGGCCGTACCCGTCCTCGAAGTCGATGCGCAGATCCTCGATCGGCTCGCTCGACAGCTTCCTGCGGAGCCGATCGTGCACGGGCCTGGCCAGGTCGGGCTCGCATTCGAACAGCCCGGCCAGATCGGCGGGGGTGAACAGATGCCGGTGCAGGAGATCGGTCGCCGCGTGCCCCCACTCGATCACGGTGGTCGCCGTCACCCTGTCCGCCGGGACGTAGACGGTGTGCACCGGCTGCCAGGCGGTCTCGCGTACGGGAAACCGCTCGGTCTGCTCCCGGTGCGTCTCCGCGTACCCGTCCAGCAGTCTCTCCGGTAGTCCGCCCGGCCCTGTCAGCGTCGTCTCCATGCGGATGATCCTGTTACATCGGCGCCGGGGACGTCGCACGACATGCCAGGACGGGCCCGGGGGCGGATGGCCGGCCCCCGGGCCGCAGGTCACGAGACGGGGCGGGACAGGCGGCCGCAGGCGGCGAGCATGGCGGCCCGGCCGACGAGCTTGACCCGCTCGCCCCGGTCCAGGTCAGCGGCGAGCCCGGCCTCGGCCGCCTCGATCGCGAGCCAGTCCGCATAGGTGACGGGGACGACGCCCCGGGCGGCCAGGACGTCGTCGAGCCGCCGCCGCGCCGTGCCGGGAGCGGTGCCGGCGAGCAGGGTGCGCACGGTCTCGGCGGCGTCGGACTTGTTGGTCCCGATGACGCCGGTCGGCCCGCGCTTCAGCCATCCCGAGACGTACTGGCGGTCCGACACCTTCCCCGCGACGTTGGGGACGGTCATCGACGCGGCGTCGAAGGGCACCCCGGCGAGCGGCACGCTCTGGTATCCCACCGACCGCACGACCATCCCGGCCGGAATCGTCTCGAACTCGCCGGTGCCCACCACGCGGCCACCCTCCAGGCGGGTCCGCTCCAGGCGTACGCCCTCGACCCGCGAGTCGCCGAGGATCTCCACAGGACGCAGCCAGAAGCGCAGGTCCAGCCGTCGCGGCCGCCCCGAGGGCACCCGCTCCGACCACGACCGCAGCACGTCCACGTTTCCCTTGATCTGCCGCGAGAGCGGAGCGAGGTCCTCCGGCTCGACCTTGACCTCGCCGGGCACCGTCAGCACATCCGCGTTGGGCAGCTCGCCGAGCTCGCGCAGCTCCTTCAGCGTGAACTTGGCGTGCTCGGGACCCCGGCGGCCGACCATGTGGATCCGCCGGACCCGCGAGGCGGCCAGCCGGTCGAGCACGTCCTGCGGCACGTCGGTGTCGCGCAGCTCGCCGGCGGTCTTCGCCATGATGCGCGCGACGTCCACGGCGACGTTGCCGACCCCGATGACGACGACCTCCTCCACGTCGAGGGAGAACGCGTCCGGGGGGACGTCGGGATGCCCGCAGTACCAGTTGACGAAGTCGGTGGCGGCGACGCTGCCCGGCAGATCCTCGCCGGGGATCCCCAGACGCCGGTCGACCATCGCCCCCGTGCAGTAGACGACCGCGTCGTAACACGACATCAGATCGTCGACAGAGACGTCAGAGCCCAGTTCGATCCCGCCGAGGAAGCGCACCCCCGGCGACTCCAGCACTCGCCGCAGGTAGCCGGCGATGGACTTGATGGACGTGTGGTCGGGCGCCACTCCGTACCGGACGAGTCCGTACGGTGTGGGCAGCCGCTCCAGAACGTCCACCTCGACCGGGCCGGGGCACTGCTTTATCAGGGCTTCCGCCGTGTAGATCCCGGCGGGACCCGACCCGACGATCGCGACGCGCAGTGTCACTATGACCTCCACAAACCGGCGTCCTACGAGGGATTCTTCATCATCGGGCCGGGCTCCTGCCAGGGCAACCCGGCGCGCTCGATCGGCGGCCCGATTTCAAGACCGTGAGTGGTGGAGCTAAAAGAGGGGGAAAACCGGGGGGTGGGGCGAAGCGGCATTGACACCCTCCCGGACATGAGCGGACCGCACGGTGGACGGGAAGACGGTACGGCACCGGCACGGTGCCCCGAGGCCGACCGGCGGTGCCGGGGCGAGAGGGCGCCGGACGAGGTCCGCGCGCCCGATGCCCGGCGGCACGAGGCGCTGGGCCGGGTGATGGCCACGCTGGCGGACGAGACGGAGATGCTGGAGGCCTGCCGCGACCTCGCCTGGTGGCGGGGAGCCGATCATTCGTGGCACGTCGAGTGGCGCGACGGGCCCCGTGCCGCCGAGGTCGCCGAGCTGCTCGTCGAGCGGATCACCGGACCGGAGCACGCGGTTCCCCTGGCCGGCCTGACGGGGCCCGCCACGGCGTCGACCGCGACGCTCGACGTCATCGGCGTGAGTTTCGCGCTGCTGGCCATCGATCCGGTGGGCATGGACCGGCTGCGCGCCCGCCCGGGCCTGTGGCGGTTGTCGGCGGCGCTCGACGGCGTCACGGGGAACGGCGGCGGCACCGGGAGCAGGGCGGCGGGACGGTCGCGAGGCGGCGGGGCCCGGCGGTGCTGGGAGGAACTGCTCGGCGGCTGACCCGGGGTCGCGGCGCGTCCTGCGGGCGGTGAGGCGGAGCGACCCGGCCCGGAAGTCGATAACCTTGGGTCACATCATCTTCGCCTCGGCTCTCACGCCGTCTCCGGGAAGATCGAGGAGATACCGCGCGAGACCTCTCACGAGCAAGGAGTAGCCGTGCTACTGCGTATGTCGACCCTGTTCCTACGCACGCTGCGTGAGGATCCGGCGGACGCGGAAGTGCCGAGCCACAAGCTGCTCGTGCGCGCCGGGTACATCCGCCGGGTCGCGCCCGGCATCTACTCCTGGCTGCCGCTCGGCAAGATCGTCCTGGAGAACGTCACCCGGGTCGTGCGCGAGGAGATGAACCGGATGGGCGCCCAGGAGGTGCACTTCCCCGCGCTGCTGCCCCGCGACTACTACGAGCCCACCGGCCGCTGGACCGAGTACGGCGACACGCTGTTCCGGCTGAAGGACCGCAAGGGCGCCGACTATCTGCTCGGGCCGACCCACGAGGAGATGTTCACCGACATGGTCAAGGGGGAGTACTCCTCCTACAAGGACTATCCGGTGACCCTCTACCAGATCCAGACGAAGTACCGCGACGAGGCCCGGCCCAGGGCGGGCATCCTCCGCGGTCGCGAGTTCGTCATGAAGGACTCCTACTCCTTCGACCTGGACGACGACGGGCTGAAGCGCTCCTACGAGATGCACAGGGACGCCTACATCCGGATCTTCGACCGGCTCGGCATCGACTACCGGATCTGCTTCGCGATGTCCGGCGCGATGGGCGGCTCGGCCTCCGAGGAGTTCCTCGCGCCCTGCCCGACCGGGGAGGACGCGTTCGTGTCCTGCCACGACTGCGGGTACGCCGCCAACGCCGAGGCCGTCGTCACCCCCGCGCCGCCGGCCGTCACCGCGTCGCAGCCGCCCGTCCGGATCATGGACACGCCCGGCACCTCGACCATCGAGTCGCTGGTCGCCTACGTCAACGAGCGGTTCGGCCTCGGGATCACCGCGGCGGACACGCTCAAGAACATCGTGGTGAAGGTTCGTACGCCCGGATCCGACGAGATCAAGCCGCTGGTCATCGGCGTCCCCGGTGATCGCGAGGTCGACTTCAAGCGCCTGGAGGCGGCCCTGTCGCCCGGCGTCCCGGAGATCTTCGAGGCGGAGGACTTCGCCCGGTACCCGGGGCTCGTACGCGGCTACATCGGGCCGCAGGTGCTCAAGGCGCTCGGCATCACCTACCTGGTGGACCCCCGCGTGGTCGACGGCTCCGCGTGGGTGACGGGCGCGAACCTGCACGGCAAGCACGCCGCCCATGTGGTCGCCGGCCGGGACTTCGAGCCCGACGGCACGATCGAGGCGGCGGAGGTGCGCGCCGGGGACGCCTGCCCCCGCTGCGGTCAGCCCCTGTCCATCGACCGCGGCATCGAGATCGGCCACATCTTCCAGCTCGGCCGCAAGTACGCCGACGCGGCCGGGCTCGACGCACTCGGACCCGACGGCAAGCCCATCCGGATCACGATGGGCTCGTACGGCGTCGGCGTCTCCCGGGCGGTGGCCGTGCTCGCCGAGCAGCGCCACGACGGGCTCGGCCTGGTGTGGCCCCGCGAGGTGGCCCCGGTCGACGTCCACATCGTCGGCACCGGCAAGGAGAACCAGATCGAGGTCGCCAGCGGTCTCGCCGAGGAGATGGAGGCGCGCGGCCTGCGGGTCATGGTCGACGACCGCTCCGGGGTGTCGCCCGGCGTCAAGTTCAAGGACGCCGAGCTGCTCGGCATGCCGACCATCCTGATCGTCGGCCGCGGGCTGGCCCAGGGGGTCGTGGAGCTGCGCGACCGGGTGAGCGGGACGAAGGAGGAGGTCCCCGTCGGGGAGGCCGTCGACCGCGTCCTGCTCGCCTGCCGCCCCACCCCTCAGGCGTGATCTCCCGGCCTCCCCGGTGCTTTCCCCGGAGGGCCGGCCGTTCAGCCGTTCGGCTTTGACGGGGACGGGGACGGCGTGCCCCCGGCTGCCGGGGCGCCGGGTTCCGCCCGGCCGGGCATGCCGGGGAACGCGCTGATCGACGGCTGCCAGCCGTACGCCCGGGTGGCGCACTCCTGGGCGGCCAGCGCGGCGAGCCGGCGCAGCGACGGGTCGCGGTCGGCGGCGAGCTCCAGGTAGGCGGTGATCAGGCGCCCCTCCACGAGCACGGCCAGGCGGACCGCGTCGGCCGGGGTCCGCACCTCGAACGGCAGGCGGTAGGCGGGCCCGGGCTCCGCCGGCGACCCGCTCCGCCGCGAGATCAGCGAGCGGAGCTGGTCGCGCCGCGCTCGATGGGCGTCGAACCCGCCCGCGGCCAGCGAGCGGAGCCTGCCCGCGGTCTTCCCGCCGATCACCCCGTAGGCGTACACGGCGGCGTACTCGGCCGCCAGTGCCCGGGTGAGGGCGTCGCCCGAGCCGGCCGTGGCAGCGGCGACGGCCGGTTCTGTGCTGGCCGGTTCTGTTCTGGTCGGTCGTGCGATGGCCGGGTCAGACACGCAGGCTCCCGAGCGCGACGGCGTGTACGGCCTCGCACGCGCCGATGCTGGCCAGCAGTTGCGCGAGGACGGGGGAGGCACCGGCCATCTGGCGTGGCCGCGCTGCCGCAGCCCGGCGTTCGGCGTCGCGGAGCCTGCCGACCGGCACGGGTTTCTCCGCGGGCGCGGACCCCTCTGCCGGCGAGGGGGATCCCGCCGAGGGCGAGGACGCGCCAGGAGACGAGGGGCCGGTCTCCGCACCGGCAGGCAGCAGTTCGCGCAGGGCCGCCAGATGGGCGACGTGCCGTTGCCGGAACGGTTCGAGCGCGGCGGCCGTCCCGGCAGAACCGAGAGCGGCCCGCTGGTAGAGCGCGACCAGCCGCTCCTTGTCGCCGATCAGCGAGCCCAGCAGCACCGCCTGAGGGTCCGGCGGCTTCGGCGCGGGCGGTTCGGACGAATCGGACGAGCAGCCGGCGGCGGTGACGGCCAGTCCCGCCGCCGTGGCGCTCAGCAGCACGCGCCTGGTCACGCGTGCTCCGCCGCTCCGTTCCACGACCAAGTCCTCCGCCGATTTCTTTTCCGTCCGTCTACGCCGCCGAGCCGGCATCCCCTCGTGGGCGCACCCGGCCCGGCCGACGTCGTCGTAGCATCGTACGGCGCGCCGCCCATAAGTCACCGCTCGGTGATGATGGTCGGGCCCGTGTCGGCTCGCCGTTCGGGCATGGCGCTATTTCCGTCCCGTGATGTCGATAGGCTGTTGGCACATCGGGCGAGGTACACCAGTGAAGGGGAGGTCGACATGGGCGGAGACCCTCGACGCGGCCGTCTGGTGGAGCTGCTCGGCCCGGTGGTCGCCGAGAAAGGGCTCGACCTGGAGGACGTGAAGATCGTCCCGGCGGGCAGGCGGCGGCTCGTACGCGTGATCGTGGACCGCGACGGCGGCGTCACACTGGACGACGTGGCCGAGGTGAGCCAGACGGTCTCCAAGCGGCTGGACGAGTCGGACGCTCTCGGCACGGGGCCGTACGTCCTGGAGGTCAGCTCCCCCGGAGTGGACAGGCCGTTGACCGAGCCGCGCCACTGGCGCCGGGCACGAACCCGGCTGGTGAAGGCGGAGATGCGGGACGGCACGACCGTGGAAGGGCGCGTGACCGGGACGGACGAGTCCGGCGTGGAGCTGGACGGGACGCGCCGCATCGCGTTCGACGAGCTGATCCGCGGCCGGGTGCAGGTGGAGTTCAACCGGCCGGCCGGTCCCGACGACGGTTACGACATCGACGACATCGACGACGAGGGCTAAGGGGGAGCCTTGTGGACATTGACATGAGCGTCCTGCGCAGCCTGGAGCGGGAGAAGGACATCTCCTTCGACCTGGTCGTCAAGGCGATCGAGGACGCGCTCCTGATCGCGTATTTCCGGACCGAGGGCGCGGCGCCGAAGGCTCGGGCCGAGCTCGACCGCGTCTCCGGCCACGTCAGCATCTGGGCCGCCGAGCTCGATGAGAACGGCGAGGTCGCCAGGGAGTACGACGACACCCCGGGCAATTTCAGCCGGATCGCCGCCACGACCGCCAAGCAGGTGATCCTCCAGCAGCTCCGTGACGCCGAGGACGAGATCAATTTCGGCGAGTTCGCCAGCCGCGAGGGTGAGCTGGTAGCCGGAATCATCCAGCAGGGCAAGGACCCCAGGGTCGTGCTGGTCGACCTGGGCAAGATCGAGGCGATCCTCCCGCACAACGAGCAGGTCCCCGGTGAGGAGTACCAGCACGGGGAACGCATCCGCTGCTACGTGGTCCAGGTCAAGAAGGGACCGAAGGGCCCCTCGGTCACCCTGTCGCGTACGCATCCCAACCTGGTGAAGAAGCTCTTCGCGCTGGAGGTGCCCGAGATCGCCGACGGCACCGTGGAGATCGCCGCCATCGCCCGCGAGGCCGGTCACCGCACCAAGATCGCGGTCAGGTCCCGCAGGCCGGGTGTGAACGCCAAGGGCGCATGCATCGGCCCGATGGGATCCCGGGTGCGGAACGTGATGACCGAACTGCACGGCGAGAAGATCGACATCATCGACTGGTCGGAGGATCCGGCGGAGTTCGTCGGGAATGCCCTGTCGCCCGCGCGTGTTTCCCGAGTCGAGGTAATCGACCCCAACGGCCGGATGGCCCGGGTCACCGTGCCCGACTACCAGTTGTCGCTGGCGATCGGCAAGGAGGGGCAGAACGCCCGCCTCGCCGCGCGGCTCACCGGCTGGCGCATCGACATTCGCCCGGATGTCCAGGAGGCACCGGCAGATCCCGCTGATGCGTCGGCACGGTAAGCTGGAATATGGTTGCCAGGCAGCCCCGTTGAGAACGTGCGTGGGTTGCCGGGTTCGCACGGCAAAGTCCGAGTTGCTCCGCCTGGTGGTGGTCGAGGGCGTCGTCATCCCGGATCCGGGAGGACGGCTCCCGGGACGTGGTGCGTCACTGCACCCGTCCCCGCGCTGTCTGGAGCTCGCCGAGCGCCGCCGGGCGTTCCCTCGTGCGTTTCGCGCACAGGGATCGCTCGATCTGAGTGCTCTGCGGGTTCACCTGGAGGGGCTCGACGTCG
The DNA here is from genome assembly GCF_050942215.1 of Sphaerimonospora sp. CA-214678. Lineage (GTDB taxonomy): Bacteria > Actinomycetota > Actinomycetes > Streptosporangiales > Streptosporangiaceae > Sphaerimonospora. The sequence goes on along the minus strand of NZ_CP192056.1, from coordinate 4,682,248 downwards.
GATAGCGCCGGGTGAACGGTTACCGTTCGGCTTCGGTCACCCGGGGCCGGGCACGAAGAAATCGTCAAGTAGGACGCCGAGTTGATGGGCGGAGTCAGATTGCCATGAGCGCCTGATGAGCACGCGGCGATGAGTACGTTCAGTTAGCGACGGTCCGGCGGCACTGCAAGGCTCCCGGACCGAGTTAGGGAGTGCAGTGGCGAAGGTCCGGGTATACGAGCTCGCCAAGGAGTTCGGGGTCGAGAGCAAGGTCGTGATGGCCAAGCTCACCGAGATGGGCGAGTTCGTGAGGTCGGCGTCTTCCACGATCGAGGCGCCGGTCGTCCGTAAGCTGACAGAGGCGTTCGGTAAGGGCGACGCCTCCAAGGGCGGCGGCAGGCCGTCCCCACGTCCGGCGCAGCCGAAGCCTGCGCCGAGGCCGGCGGAGAGTCCGGCCGGTGGCGGCGCGTCGCAGGCGCCGTCCCCCTTCAAGCCGACAGGCGCGGCCCAGTCCGGGGGCGCGGCCCAGCCGGCGGACACCGCGGCGAGACCGGTTCCGAAGCCCGGCCCGCGCCCGGCCCCGCGGCCGGTTCCGATGCCTCATCCGACTCATCAGGCCCCGCAGCCCGAGGCCGCGCGTCCTGAGCCCGCCCGTCCGCGCGCGCCGCGCCCGGACGCCCCGCGTCCCGAGGCTCCCCGCCCCGAGGCGCAGCGTCCGGCGGCGGCGTCCGGCCCGCGTCCGGGTCCGGCGGTGCCCAAGCCGGGTCCCCGGCCCGGCCCGCGTCCGGGTGCGCCGTCCGGTGGCGGTACGCCGGGAGGCGGCGCGCCGCGCACCGGTGCGCCCAAGCCGGGTCCCCGTGGCCCGCGTCCGGGCAACAACCCGTTCTCCTCGAACGCCAGCGGCATGGGGCAGCGTCCCGCGCGGCCGGGCCGTGACGGCGGCGAACGGGGAGACCGGTCCGGCGGCGACCGCGGTCCCCGCGAGCCCCGCCGCGATGGAGCGAGGGACGGCGCCATTCCGCGTCCGCCCACCGCTCGTTCCGGCGCTCCGGGTGCGGGAGGGCCTCGTCCGGGTCCCGCCGGTCCGCGCCCGGGTCCGGGCATGGGCGGTCCGCGTCCCGGTCCCGGCGCAGGCGGTCCGCGTCCCGGCGGTCCGCGTCCCAACCCGATGATGATGCCGCAGGGTCGTCCGGCGGCCCCGGGCGGTCGTCCGGGCGCAGGTGGCCGTCCCGCTCCCGGTGGCGCGGGTCGTCCCGGTGGCGGTGGCCGTCCCGGCGGTGGGTTCGGCGGTCCCCGGCCGGGTGCCGGCGCAGGCCGTCCCGGTGGCGCCGGCGGCGGGCCGGGTGGCGGTGGCGGCGGGTTCGCCGGCCGTCCCGGTGGCGGCGGCCGCGGCCGCGGTGGTGGTACGGCGGGCGCGTTCGGACGTCCGGGCGGTCGTCCGGCCCGTGGCCGTAAGTCGAAGCGCCAGCGGCGTCAAGAGTTCGACAACATGCAGGCGCCGTCGATCGGCGGCGTGCAGGTCCCGCGTGGCGGCGGGCAGACGATCCGCCTTCCGCGCGGCGCGTCCCTGTCCGACTTCGCCGACCGGATCGGCGCTAACCCCGCCTCGCTTGTGCAGATCATGCTGCACCTGGGCGAGATGGTGACCGCGACCCAGTCGGTCAACGAGGAGACCCTGCAGCTTCTCGGCGCCGAGCTGGACTACAACGTCCAGGTCGTCAGCCCCGAGGAGGAGGACCGGGAGCTGCTCGAGTCCTTCAAGATCGAGTTTGGTGAGGATGAGGGCGACGAGGCCGACCTCGCGCCGCGTCCGCCGGTCGTGACCGTCATGGGCCACGTCGACCACGGTAAGACGAGGACCCTCGACGCGATCCGGCACACCAACGTCGCGGCCCGCGAGGCCGGCGGCATCACCCAGCACATCGGCGCCTACCAGGTGTCGACCACGCATGAGGGCGAGCAGCGGAAGGTCACCTTCATCGACACCCCGGGTCACGAGGCGTTCACCGCCATGCGTGCCCGCGGTGCGAAGGCCACCGACATCGCGGTGCTCGTGGTCGCGGCCGACGACGGTGTGAAGCCGCAGACGATCGAGGCGCTCAACCACGCCCAGGCGGCCGACGTGCCGGTCGTCGTCGCGGTCAACAAGATCGACAAGGAGGGCGCCGACCCGACCAAGGTCCGGGCGCAGCTCACCGAGTACGGCCTGGTGGCCGAGGAGTTCGGCGGTTCCACGCTGTTCGTGGACATCTCCGCCAAGCAGGGCATCGGCATCGACAGCCTGCTCGAGGCCATCCTGCTGACCGCGGACGCCGAGCTCGACCTGCGGGCCAACCCGGACATGGACGCCCAGGGCCTGGCCATCGAGGCGCACCTGGACAAGGGCCGCGGTCCCGTGGCCACCGTCCTCGTGCAGCGCGGCACGCTCCGGGTCGGCGACTCGATCGTCTGCGGCGAGGCCTTCGGCCGCGTCCGCGCGATGCTGGACGACAACGGCAAGCCGGTCGAAGAGGCCGATCCGTCGCGTCCGGTCCTGGTGCTCGGTCTGACCGCGGTCCCGCGCGCGGGCGACAACTTCATCGTCGTGACCGACGACCGGATGGCCCGCCAGATCGCCCAGCAGCGGGCGGCCCGGCAGCGCATCGCCGACATGGCCAAGTCCGGCCGTCGCCGCACCCTCGAGGAGCTGTTCAAGGACCTCGAGAAGGGCCAGGTCAACGAGCTCAAGCTCATCATCAAGGGTGACGTCTCCGGTTCGGTCGAGGCCCTTGAGGACGCGCTGCTCAAGATCGACGTCGGCGAGGAGGTCAGCCTCCGCGTGCTGCACCGCGCGGTGGGCGCCATCACCGAGTACGACGTCAACCTGGCGATGGCCGACGACAACGCGGTCATCATCGGCTTCAACGTGCGACCCGAGGTGCGGGCGCGCGACCTGGCCGAGCGCGAGGGCGTCGACATCCGGTACTACTCGGTCATCTACCAGGCGATCGAGGAGATCGAGGCGGCCCTCAAGGGCATGCTGAAGCCGGAGTTCGAGGAGGTCCGTACGGGCACCGCCGAGATCCGCGAGATCTTCAAGGTCCCGAAGATCGGCAACGTGGCCGGTTCCGTGGTCCGCTCGGGCACGATCACCCGCAACAGCAAGGCCCGTCTCATCCGCGACGGCGTCGTCGTGGCCGACAACCTGACCGTCTCGTCGCTGCGCCGGTTCAAGGACGACGCGACCGAGGTCCGAGAGGGCTTCGAGTGCGGTATCGGCATCGGCTACAGCGACCTCAAGATCGAGGACGTCATCGAGACGTTCGAGATGCGGGAGAAGCCGCGCGTCTGACGTGCGTTCCGCCGCCCCCGTGCCATCACGGGGGCGGCGGCCGGACGTCGCACGCGGCAAGACATCCATGTACATTGGGGCACTTACTCTGGACATCCTGCTCGGCGACGTGCGTTCGCTGAAGCAGAAGCGGTCCGTGATCCGCCCGCTGATCGCGGAACTGCAGCGGCGCTTCCCCGGCGTCGCGGTGGCCGAGACCGGCCACCTCGATCTGCACCGCCGAGCGGAGATCGGCATCGCGGTGGTCTCGGCATCGGCCGCGAACTGCGACGCTGTGCTCGGTTCGTGCGAGCGCCTGGTCGCCTTCCACCCCGAGATCGAGCTGCTGTCGGTACGGCAGCGGCTCTTCAACGACCACGAGGAATAAGCCGGCCGAGCCGGCGCGTCAGCCGTACAGTGAACGAGGGAGCGTGAGCATGGACGCAGCGCGCGCCAGAAAGCTGGCCGACCGCATCCAGCAGGTCGTCGCCGAGATGCTGGAGCGACGGATCAAGGATCCGCGGCTCGGGTTCGTCACGGTGACCGACGCGCGGATCACCGCCGACCTGGGGGACGCGACGGTCTATTACACGGTCTTCGGCTCGGAGGCCGAGCGGGCCGCGACCGCCACCGCGCTGGAGAGCGCCAAGGGGATCATCCGGTCCGAGGTCGGACGGCAGACCGGATTGCGGCACACCCCGACGCTCACGTTCGTCCACGACCCGCTGCCCGACAGCGCCCGTCACATGGACGACCTGTTCGCGGCGGCGCGGGCCAGGGACGCGGAGATCGCCAGGCAGGCCGAGAGCGCCCAGTTCGCCGGGGACGCCGACCCCTACCGGTTCGACGAGGAGCTGGCCGGCGAGTCCGACGCCGACGAGGACAGTGAGGACGAACCCTCGGCGGGGCACCGGGCGAGGTGACGACGATCGACACCACCATCGGGGCCGCGGACTGGGAGCGGGCGATCGAGCTGGTCCGCGCTGCCGACCGCGTCGCGCTCGCGTGCCATGTCTCCCCCGATGGAGACGCCCTCGGCTCGATGCTCGGCTTCGGCCTCGCGCTGGCCGGGAGCGGGAAGAAGGTGGTCGCGTCGTTCGGCGACCGCTGCTTCGCCGTACCACGCCTGCTGCGGTTCCTGCCCGGTCAGGAACTGCTGGTGGAGCCGGCGGCCTACCCGGCCGAGCCGGATCTGATGCTCACGTTCGACGCCTCCACCATGGAGCGGCTCGGCCTGCTCGCCCCCAGCGCGGGCAGAGCCGGCGAACTGATCGTGATCGACCACCACGTGTCCAACACCGGGTTCGGATCGCTGCACCTGGTCGATCCCTCGGCCGCGGCCACCGCCGTCCTGACCGAGGAGCTCATCCACCGGCTGTCCCTGCCGGTCGGCAGGGACGTGGCGACGTGCCTCTACACGGGTTTGGTGACCGACACGGGCTCCTTCCGCTATTCGGCGACGACCCCGGCGGCGCACGCGATGGCGGGGCGGCTCATCGCCGCCGGGATCAGACCCGACGAGATCGCCAGGGAACTGTGGGACCGCTCGCCGTTCGCCTATCTGCGGTTGCTCGGCGCGGCGCTCGGCCGGGTCGCGCTCGACCGGTCGGCGGCGGCCGGCCACGGACTCGTCTGGACCTACGTCACCCACGCCGACCGGGTGCTCGACGGCCTGCCGTACGACGAGGTGGAGGGTGTGATCGACGTCATCCGCCGGGTCGACGAGGCGGACGTGGCCGTGGTGCTCAAGGAGGACGACGAGGGGATCTGGAACGTCTCCACCCGCTCGAAGGGCGCGGTCGACGTGGGCCGGGCCTGCGTCGAGCTGGGCGGCGGCGGTCACAGCCGCGCGGCCGGCTTCTCCTCCAGGCTCCCCCCGCAGGAGACGATCGCCTCCCTGCGCTCGCTCCTCGCCCCCACCCCGCAGTGACCTCGCCAGGTCTCGCCGGTGAGGTCGCCCGAGGTCCCCGCGCCGCCGATCCCGCGGAAACCCGCCGGGGTGCAGCTCGACCGGCATGTCTCACGTTCCCGATCTCGCATTGGACCCGTTCATGAGTACGGCAAGGCCCCGCAGAACTCCGCCGCCGAGCGGGCTGATCATCGTGGACAAGCCCGCTGACTGGACCTCGCACGACGTCGTCGGCAAGATGCGCGGCATCGCCGGGACCCGCAAGGTGGGCCACGCCGGCACGCTCGACCCGATGGCCACCGGCGTGCTCGTCGTCGGCGTGGAGAAGGCCACCCGTCTCCTCGGGCACCTCGCGCTGACGGAGAAGGTCTACGAGGCCACGATCCGGCTCGGCATGACCACCAATACCGACGACGCCGAGGGGGAGATCATCGCGGTCACCCCCGCCGGTCGGGTGACGGCGGAGGAGGTGCACCGGGGCGTCGCCGCGCTCACGGGGAAGATCATGCAGGTCCCCCCGCAGGTGAGCGCGATCAAGGTCAACGGTGAACGGGCCTACAAGCGGGCCAGGGCCGGCGAGGAGGTCGAGCTCGCCGCCAGGCCGGTCACCGTCAGCGAGTTCGCGGTCGCCGCGATCCGCCGGACCCGCGTGGAGACCGCCGACGACACCACGGAAGTCGTGGACGTCGACGCCACCGTCACCTGCTCCAGTGGGACCTACATCCGGGCGCTGGCCCGGGACCTCGGCGCCGCCCTCGGGGTCGGCGGCCACCTCACCCGCCTCCGGCGCATCCGGGTCGGACCGTACGGCCTGGCCTCGGCCCGGACGATCGACGAGCTCGCCAGGGAGTGCGTGATCATGCCGATCGCGGAGGCCGTGGCCGCCGCGTTCCCCCGCAGGGACGTGACGGCACAGGACGCCAGGCTGGTCGCGCACGGCGGTCGCCTGCCCGCGGCAGGGCTCGGACCCGGCCCCGTCGGGGTCTTCGGTCCGGAGGGCACGCTGCTCGCCCTGGTCGAGGAACGCGGTGGCACGGCCAGGCCCCTGGTGGTTTTCGCGCCCTGACATCAATGCACGCTCAGCGGCATGGCAGTCTTGTCTACTGCCGGTTTGCCGAGCCGTACAGGAATCGAGGTCGAAGTGCAGAGCTGGCACGGACTGGGTGACGTCCCCGAGGACTGGGGCAGGTCCGTCGTCACGATCGGCGTGTTCGACGGCGTACACCTCGGTCATCAGCGGATGGTGACGCAGACGGTGGGCATGGCCCGTGAACTCGGTCTTCCCGCGGTCGTCGTCACCTTCGACCCGCATCCGGACGAGGTCGTCCGGCCGGGCACCCACCCGCTGCGGCTCACCACGCTGCACCGGCAGGCCGAGTTGCTCGCCGCACTGGGCGTCGACGCGGTGTGCGTGCTGCCGTTCACGCTGGAGTTCTCGCGGATGTCACCCGACGAGTTCGTGCAGACGGCCCTGGTGGACCGGCTGCACGCGGCGGGGGTCGTGGTGGGGGAGAACTTCCGCTTCGGGCACAAGGCCTCCGGTGACGTGGAGACGTTGCGTACGCTGGGGGAGAAGTACGACTTCGTCGCGGTCGGCGTGCCGCTGGTCAGCGACGGCGGCACCATTTCCTCCACGTTCATCCGGGAACGACTGACCGCAGGCGACGTCGCGAGCGCCGCCGCGGCGCTGGGGCGTCCGCATCGGGTCGAGGGCGTGGTCGTCCGCGGTCACCAGCGAGGCCGGGCGCTCGGTTTCCCCACGGCGAACGTCGAGTCGCCGCCGTTCACCGCCATTCCGGCCGAGGGCGTCTACGCCGGCTGGCTGCAGTGCGTCGAGGCGTCCTCGGAGCCGGCGGGGCAGCGCTGGCCGGCCGCCATCTCCATCGGGACGAACCCGACATTCGACGGGGTGGAGCGCACGGTCGAGGCGTACGCGCTGGACCGGGACGACCTGGACCTCTATGGCGTGCATGTGGCGGTCGACTTCGCCGAGCGGCTCCGGGACACGCTGCGGTTCGACTCGGTCGAGGCGTTGATCGAGCAGATGCACCGGGACGTCGCCCGCGCCCGCGAGGTCACGGCCTGACGGCCGGCGGCGGCCCGCCCTCGACGGGGCGTGGGCCCGTGCCGGGGTTGTGCGGGGTGCCGCGACTCGGTGGTAGCCTTGCAAGTCAGCCATGTTCGGGTGCTGTCATGTCCGACGGGCATGGCGGGCCACCGGGCCGGCCGGTCACGGCGACTGTAGGCACGCACGGTCGTTCGCGGGCTCCGATGTCGTGCGTGCCTCTCACCAGAAGGAGAAACAGTGTCGCTCGACGCGACCACCACCAAGGCCATCATCGGCGAGTACGCCACCGGCGAGGGAGACACCGGCTCCCCGGAGGTTCAGATCGCACTGCTGAGCAAGCGCATCAGTGATCTGACCGAGCACCTGAAGGTCCACAAGCACGACCACCACAGCCGCCGGGGGCTGCTTCTGCTGGTCGGCCGTCGCCGCCGGCTGCTGAAGTACCTGCAGGCGAAGGACATCGCCCGCTACCGGTCCCTCATCGAGCGTCTTGGCCTGCGCCGATAATGTGGAAAGGAGCGGCGATCCTTCGTCGCTCCTTTCTCATGGCGGGCCACAATGGGTCCGGCAGGACGACCGCCCAGCGCGAGCGGCCACGGCGAGAGGCCGGAGCGAACGCCGCGCGCCGGCGGAACTTGTGACATAACTGAATAGCCGAGGGGAGGGCAGGCATGTCGGCCTGCCCCACCCGACAGACAAGCCCCGCGTCCGAACGTAAGCCGCATGCATGATCCCGCGGCGTGAGAGGGCCGGTCCTCGGTAGTGGCCCCCGGTCGGTACGGCACAGCCGTACGGAAGGAACCGGGCGCTTCGATCGAAGACCGGCACTGCACCTTAACGGGGAGCCCGGCATTGAGAGGACGCGGGAGACCGACCGAACAAGGAGGTCCCCCGTGGAGGGTGTCCACAGTACGGAAGCCGTTGTCGACAACGGCTCATTCGGCACGCGTACGATCCGGTTCGAGACCGGGCGCCTCGCCCGGCAGGCGGCCGGCAGCTCGGTGGCGTACCTGGACGACGAGACGATGGTCCTGTCCGCCACCACCGCGTCCAAGCATCCCAAGGAGAGCCTGGACTTCTTCCCGCTCACCGTCGACGTGGAGGAGCGGATGTACGCGGCGGGCCGGATCCCCGGCTCGTTCTTCCGCCGCGAAGGCAGGCCGTCGGAGGACGCGATCCTCACCTGCCGCCTGATCGACCGGCCGCTGCGCCCGTCCTTCGTCAAGGGTCTGCGCAACGAGATCCAGATCGTGGCGACGGTGATGGCGCTGCACCCGGACCATCTGTACGACGTCGTCGCGATCAACGCGGCGAGCATGTCGACCCAGCTCGCCGGGCTGCCGTTCTCCGGCCCGATCGGCGGTGTCCGCGTCGCGCTGATCCAGGGACAGTGGGTGGCGTTCCCGACCCACAGCGAGCTGGAGGGCGCGACCTTCGACATGGTGGTCGCCGGCCGCGTCCTGCCGGACGGCGATGTGGCGATCATGATGGTCGAGGCGGAGTCCACCCGGGACACGCTCAAGCTGGTCGCCGAGGGCGCCGTCGCTCCCAACGAGGAGGTCGTGGCCCAGGGCCTGGAGGCGGCCAAGCCGTTCATCAAGGTGCTGTGCGAGGCGCAGGCCAAGCTGGCCGAGGTCGCCGGGAAGGAGACCGCCGAGTACCCGATCTTCCTGGACTACCAGGAGGACGCTCTCGAGGCCGTCACCGCCGCTGTGCGCAGCGAGCTCGCCTCGGCGCTGACCATCGCCGGCAAGCAGGAGCGCGAGCTCGAGATCGATCGGGTCAAGGCCCTCGCCGCCGAGAAGCTGCTGCCCGACTTCGAGGGGCGCGAGAAGGAACTCGGCGCGGCCTTCCGCTCGCTGACCAAGAGCCTCATGCGCGAGCGGGTGCTCAGGGAGGGCATCCGGATCGACGGCCGTGGTTCCAAGGACATCCGGCAGCTCAGCGCCGAGGTCCACGTGGTGCCGCGGGTGCACGGTTCGGCCCTGTTCGAGCGGGGTGAGACGCAGATCCTCGGCATCACCACGCTGAACATGCTGCGCATGGAGCAGATGATCGACACGCTCAATCCCGAGCGGACCAAGCGTTACATGCACAACTACAACTTCCCGCCGTACTCCACCGGAGAGGTCGGCCGGGTCGGCTCGCCGAAGCGGCGCGAGATCGGCCACGGCGCGCTGGCCGAGCGCGCGCTGCTGCCGGTGCTGCCCTCGCGTGAGGAGTTCCCGTACGCCATCCGGCAGGTGTCCGAGGCGCTCGGGTCCAACGGCTCCACCTCGATGGGGTCGGTCTGCGCCTCCACCATGTCGCTGCTCGACGCCGGCGTGCCGCTCAAGGAGATGGTGGCCGGCATCGCCATGGGCCTCATCGGTGAGGGCGATCAGTATGTGACGCTCACCGACATCCTCGGCGCCGAGGACGCCATGGGCGACATGGACTTCAAGGTCGCCGGCACGAAGGACCTGATCACCGCGCTGCAGCTCGACACCAAGCTCGACGGCATCCCGGCCCATGTGCTCGCCGCCGCGCTGAAGCAGGCGAGGGGCGCACGCCTGGCGATCCTCGACGTGATGCAGGAGGCCATCGACGCTCCGGCGGAGATGAACCCGACCGCGCCGCGGATCATCACGATCAAGGTGCCGGTCGACAAGATCGGCGAGGTCATCGGCCCGAAGGGCAAGATGATCAACCAGATCCAGGACGACACCGGCGCCGAGATCACGATCGAGGACGACGGGACGATCTACATCGGGGCCACGGACGGGCCCTCGGCGGAGGCGGCCCGGTCGCTGATCAACGGCATAGCGAACCCGCACATGCCGGAGGTCGGCGAGCGTTACCTGGGCACGGTCGTGAAGATCGCCGCCTTCGGCGCGTTCGTGTCGCTGCTGCCCGGCAAGGACGGCCTGCTGCACGTCTCCCAGATCCGCAAGCTGCACGGCGGCAGGCGGATAGAGAACGTCGAGGACGTCATGAACGTCGGTGAGAAGATCCAGGTGGAGATCGCCGAGATCGACTCCCGGGGCAAGCTCTCCCTGGTGCCGGTCGAGGTCGTCGAGAAGGAGGCCGCGGAGCGTGCCGCCTCCGGGAACGGCGAGGACGCCGGCGACGTGGAGGACGCCGCGCCGCAGGAGGAGCAGCGGACGCCGCGCCGTCGCAGCCGTACCCGGTCCGGACGGGACGACCGCAACTCGTGACGACCACAACTCTGTATCCAGGCAAGGACGGAGTCGGGGTCATCCGCCGCACCGTCCTGCCCGGTGGGCTCCGCGTGGTGACCGAGACGATGCCGACCGTCCGCAGCGTCGCGGTCGGCATGTGGGTCGGCATCGGGTCGCGGGACGAGGCCCCCGAGCACATGGGGGCCACCCACTTCCTGGAGCACCTGCTGTTCAAGGGCACCCCCACGCGGGACGCAATGGAGATCTCCGCGTCCATCGAGGGCATCGGCGGTGAGATCAACGCCTTCACGGCCAAGGAGTACACCTGCTATTACGCCAGGGTGCTCGACGAGGATCTCCCGCTGGCGATCGACGTGCTCGCCGACGTCGTCACCTCCTCTCTGATCACCGCCGAGGACGTGGAGTCCGAGCGCGGCGTGATCCTGGAGGAGATCGCCATGCACGACGACGACCCGTCCGATGTGGTGCACGAGCAGTTCTCGGCCGAGCTGTACGGCGACACGCCGATCGGACGGCCGATTCTCGGCAACGAGGAATCGATCAACGCGCTCACCCGCGACCGCATACACGAGTACTACCAGCGCTACTATCTGCCGCCCCGGACCGTGGTCTCGGTCGCGGGCAACGTGAGCCACGAGCGGGTGGTCGCCCTGGTGGCCGCCGCCTACGAGCGCGCGGGCGCGTTGAACGGCGCGACGGGCGGGGCGCGGCCGGCGTCGCCGCGCGTCGGCGGCCCGGGAGTGGGGTCGCGCTCCGGCGTCCGGGTGATCGACCGGCCGACGGAGCAGGCCAACCTGGTGCTCGGCGGCACCGGCGTCTCCCGGACCGACGATCGCAGGTTCGCCCTGGGCGTGCTGAACGCCGCCCTGGGCGGCGGGATGTCGTCGCGGCTGTTCCAGGAGATCAGGGAGAAGCGCGGCCTCGCCTACAGCGTGTACAGCTTCACGGCGCAGTACGCCGACACCGGCCAGTTCGGCATCTACGTCGGCTGCCTGCCGTCCAAGATCGACGATGTGCTGAAGATCTGCCGGGACGAGGTGGCCAGGGTGGTGACCGAGGGCATCTCGGAAGAGGAGATCATCCGGGGCAAGGGACAGATGCGCGGCGGGCTCGTGCTCGGGCTGGAGGACACCGGCTCGCGCATGTCCCGCATCGGCAAGAGCGAACTGGTGTACGAGGAGCTCATGTCGGTGGACGAGGTGCTCGCCCGGATCGAGGCGGTGACCGCGCGGGACATCGCCGACGTCGCCCTCGACGTGCTCAACCGCCCGCTCACCCTTGCCGTGATCGGGCCGTACGAGGGCAAGGACTTCGGTTTCGCGATCGCCTGAGCGGGACCGGGTCCACAGGGGCCGCGCGGGTCTCACCCGCGCGGCTCTGCTCGTCTCCCACCCGTCGCTCGCGTGGGAGACCGGCCACGCCCTGCGGCTGTCCCGCCCGGCCGGGCTATAGCCTTGGGCGCGTGATTAAGGTCGGTGTTCTGGGCGCCCGCGGGCGCGTCGGGGTGGAAGTCTGCAAGGCCGTGCACGCGGCCGATGATCTGGAGTTGGTGGCGGCCGTCGACAAGGACGACCCGCTGGAGTCGTTGACGAAGGCCGAGGTGGTGGTCGACTTCACCCACCCCGACGTCGTGATGGGGAACCTGCGGTGGTGCATCGACCACGGCATCCACACCGTCGTGGGCACCACTGGCTTCGACACGGAACGGTTGGACCAGGTGCGCGGCCTGCTCGCCGCCAATCCCGGGACCAACTCGCTGATCGCGCCCAACTTCGGGATCGCGGCGGTGCTGATGATGCACTTCGCGGCGCAGGCGGCGAAGTACTTCGAGTCCGTCGAGATCGTGGAGCTCCACCACCCCAACAAGGCGGATGCCCCCTCGGGTACGGCTCGTCGTACCGCCGAGCTGGTGGCCGAGGCGCGCAGGGAGGCGGGCCTCGGTCCGGGTCCCGATGCCACCACCTCTCAGCTCGACGGCGCCCGCGGCGCGAGCGTCGACGGCGTACACGTGCACGCCGTACGGCTGGCCGGCCTGATCGCTCATCAGGAGGTCATTCTTGGCGGCGAGGGGGAGATCCTCACCATCCGGCACGACACCATGAATCGCGCGTCCTTCACGCCTGGGGTCCTGCTCGGGGTGCGGCGGGTGCGGGAACTCGACGGTCTCACCGTGGGGCTGGAGCGACTTCTCGACCTGTAGGCCGCGCGTGAGCCCGGGGCAGACGTTCTTCCGGAAGCCGTTGGTGTGGGGAGCCCGTTCGACCGGCCTCAACCGGCTCCACCGGACGCCCTTTCCATCGTCAAACGGTCGTCTTGGGCGTTTCCGCTGCCATATTCGCAGCTCAGGTGGGGGGTCGCGGCTTCAGGAGGGCTGGCCGGACTCCCAGGTCCATAAACGTCATCCACCGGGTTGAAGTCCGTCCACAGAACCGTTTTCTGTGGCTCGCGGTCCTCCTCGTTTCCGGCAGGGTTGTCGCGGACCGCCGCCCCGGCGGTCCGTGAGACGACAACCCTCCGGAGAAAGGCATGGCTACCATGGCCCCCATGGACTTCGAGGAGCGCATCACCGGGCTCGAGATCGACGTTCAGTCGATCAAGATCCTGGTCGGCGCCGTCGACAACAAAGTCGAGCGTGTGCGGCTGGACCTGCAGCATGCCCAAGGCGCCAACGTGCGCATGATGCAGGCGCTGCGCGACGACATCGTGGACTTCCGCACGAGCGTGGACGCTCGTTTCGAAAAGGTGGACTTCCGCTTCGGCGAGGTGAGTGCTCAGTTCGCCGCGGTGAACGCCCGGTTCGACAAGGTCGACTCCCGGTTCGACAAGGTCGACGCTCGCTTCGACGAGGTGATGGTGCTCCTCAAGCAACTGGCGTCGGGATCCGCAGGGACGGTTCGAGGCTGACGGTCACTCACGGTACGGCTGTGGTGAGCCGGGGAGGGGCGACAGCCGTACCGAGGGGTCGAGCTCAGAGAGCCAGACCGAGGGTGAAAAGGGCGCCGAAGGCGAGTTGCAGGCGTCCGGTCTGCTGGAGTGTGGCGATGAGGGCGGGTCCGGTGACCCCTGTCCGGACCGTTCTCACCGGCTCCACCAGGAGCGGAAGAGCGATCAGGGTGAGCGCGACGAAGGGCCGCGCCGGCACCAGGGCGAGCGCGATGGCGAACGGAAGGAGCAGGTTCGCGGTGTAGAGCAGCCGTGTGCGGGTGTCGCCCAGCACGACGGCGAGGGTCCGCTTCCCCGACGTCTCGTCGGTCGGGATGTCCCGGAGGTTGTTCACCACGAGGAGCGCGCAGGCCAGGAGCCCGACAGGAACGGCGGCGGCCAACGACAGCCAGCTCAGGCGCTCGACCTGGACGTACGTCGTTCCGGTCACCGCGACAAGGCCGAAGAACACGAAGACCGAGATCTCGCCGAGGGCGCGGTAGCCGTACGGCCGTGAGCCGCCGGTGTAGAACCATGCGGCTCCGATCGCGGCCACACCGACCAGTAGCAACCACCACGTCCCGGTCGCGAGCACGAGTGCGAGACCGGCGACGGCGGCCGTGAGGAAGCACAGGAGAGCGGCGGTGAGCACTGCCTTGGGTGTGGCCGCGCCGGAGCCGACGAGACGCATCGGGCCGACCCGATCGGTGTCGGTGCCGCGGATGCCGTCACTGTAGTCATTGGCGTAGTTCACCCCGACCTGCAGGGCGAGTGCGACGAGCAACGCCACCGCGGCCCGCCACCAGACCGCCGCGCCTTCGGCGATCGCCGTGCCGGTGCCGACGGCGACGGGGACGACGGCGGCGGGCAGGGTCCGGGGGCGCGCGCCCGCTAACCACTGAGCTGGGGTGGCCACTTGTCTCCCTTTTTCTTACCTGGGTGCCATGCGATGAGGGTCACACAAGTCTGGCCAACCCCGGGGCGCGTGTCGACGGCGGGGTCCGGGTCCGCGAGACGAGGCGAAGGTCAGCGGAGGCGATGCGGGACTCTCCGAAGGAGAGTCCCGGTGGATGTCGGGACAGGCATCGGCGATGTCAGCGGATGTCGGTGCCGAGACGGACCATCCGGATGGGACGGCCCATGTCGAGCACCCGCTCGGCCTCGTCCTCGCCCCACCCCGCCGACTCCAGGAAGCCGAGCATCGGGTGGTTGTCGGCGAACACCCACGTCACGACAGCGTCGTAGCCGTCCTCGCGCAGGAAGTCCGCTGTCGCGTTGAGCAGGCGACTGCCGTGGCCCCGCCGGATGTGGTTGGGGTCGATGAGCAGCGTCAGCAACTCGGCGGTCGTGCCCGGGGGCAGATCCGGATCCTCGGCCGGCCCGTGCGAGGCGAGGCCGACGACCCGGTCGGATGCCCGCTGCGCCGCCGTGGCCATGACTCCGCCCGGCCCGAGGGCGGCGAAGGCGTCCGTGTCAGGAACCACGCGCTCGACCGCGACCAGCACCCGGTGCCGTGGGGTGGGCGGCGACAGGATCGCCTCGTCCCACTGGCGGCGCCACATCTTCTCCGCCGCCGGCCCGGTCATCTGCTCAAGTGGGCCTGGAGGCAGGAAGTCGCGGTAGGCGCACTTCCACGCCCGGATCTGGGTGCTCGTCACCGCGTCGACGTCTTCGAGACGGGCAGGTCGTACACCCATTCAGCCGGCTCCTTTCTTTACCTGTAACACCGTACTGGTCAAGACGACCTGGGCGAACCTTCCGCCCGGCGTCGTGCCCGATATGCCCTTGTTTTGGTGCGGTTTCCGCAAACCCGCATCGAGCACCAGGAGCGCGACCGGTTCTTGGACGAGTCGATGAAGGCCCACTGACAGGTGTTCTGCGCGCACACCTTGAGCCGCCGCCAGGTCCCCTCGGAGTGGGCCGCGGGGATCGACGCCGCGATCCGCGCGAGTCCCCCCGCCACCCCGGTCAGGGCCGGCCGCAGACCGGGGGTTCCCACGGCCAGGGTGACCCGTACCGGCAACTCCGCCAGCGCCGCGTCCAGATCCTCGGGGAGGTCGTACGGCCCGGCGTCGTGGTGGTGCCGCAGCACGCGCCGCAGCCCTTCCCGTAGCCGGGCCGCCATGACCAGGTCCTCGTCGACGGCGCGGTCTCCGTCTTCGATCAGTCCTCGTTCGCGCAGCCACATGGACAGCTCGGCAGGGGACGCGAGCTCGTCGGCGTCGTCCTCGACGTCGTAGGTGTTCACGAAGTCGCGGAGCAGCTCCGCCGGGCCAGCCACGGTCGATCACCCCTGGTGACCACTGTACGGCAGTCGGCGGGGTCGGATAATCGAGACCTTCGCCGGGTGCGCCGGGAGCGGGCGTTCGATCTCACGCGACGACGCCGGCCGGGAGCCGTACCCGGAGGTGCGGCCGGCCGTTCCGGTCGCCTCGGGGCGTTCTGGGCCGCAAAATTCGGACTTTTGAAGATAATCCGGGACGGGACGGATTGATAGCCTGGATGCATGACTGCCATGGCACCCTCGCGTGACGAGCCCGACCTGTCCTTCCTGCTCGATCACACCGGTCACGTGCTGAGGACGCGGATGGCGGCGGCGCTCGCCGAGATCGGACTGACGCCGCGCATGCACTGCGTGCTCGTCCATGCCCTGGAGGAGGAGCGCACGCAGATCCAGCTCGCCGAGATCGGCGACATGGACAAGACCACGATGGTCGTCACCATCGATGCCCTGGAGCAGGCCGGCCTCGCCGAGCGCCGTCCGTCCAGCACGGACCGGCGGGCCAGGATCGTCGCGGTGACGGAGCAGGGTGCGCGGATGGCGAGGCGGAGTCAGGAGATCGTCGACGGTGTTCACCGGGCCGTCATGGAGTCGTTGCCGAAGGAGGAGGCCGAGGTGCTCGTCCGGGCGCTCAACCGGCTGGTCGCGGGGCATCTGGACACTCCGGTGGAGGCGCCCCGGGTGGTGCGTCGGGCGCGGCAGAGGGTGTGACGCGTCCACAGAAGATAAATCTGTTAGGGATTATCCTGTAAGGGATCGTCTGCAACCAAACTATCTGTTACGGTCTCTCCTGTTTCCATGCGAACAGGAGGCGACCCATGTCGCGTACCGCACTCTCCTCGTCCCGGCGGCTCGTGCTGGGCGTGCTGTCCGTCACGATGCTGATGACGGTCCTGGACGGCAGCATCGTCACCGTGGCCATGCCGGCGATCCAGCGAGAGCTCGGCTTCGCTCCCGCCGAGCTGAGCTGGACCGTCAACGCCTACTTCATCGCGTACGGCGGTCTGCTCCTGCTGGCCGGTCGGCTGGGCGATCTCCTCGGCCGCCGGAGCATGTTCCTGGCGGGCAACACCGTCTTCGCCGCCGCGTCACTGCTCGCCGGGGCGGCCACCGGGCCGGAGGCGCTGATCGGCGCCCGGTTCCTCCAGGGCGTCGGCAGTGCCATGGCCTCGGCGGTCGTGCTCGGCATTCTGGTGACGACCTTCACGGACGCCGGAGAGCGGGCGAAGGCCATCGGCGTCTTCAGTTTCACCGGCGCCGCCGGGGCGGCGCTGGGACAGGTGCTCGGTGGGGTGCTCACCGACGTGCTCGGCTGGAACTACATCTTCTTCATCAACGTGCCGATCGGAGCGGCCGTGATCGCGCTGGCGGTACGGGTGCTGCCGGCCCAGCGGGGGATCGGTCTGTCGGCCGGAGCCGACGCCCTCGGCGCTCTGCTGGTCACCGCGGGTCTCATGCTGGGCATCTACGCGGTCGTCGGCATCGAGCGGTACGGCATGGGCTCCCTGGCGTACGGTGCCGTTTCCCTCGCGCTGCTGGCCGCCTTCCTCGTCCGCCAGGCGGCCGCCCGGACCCCGCTCATGCCGCTGCGAGTCCTCCGTTCGCGTCAGGTCGCCGGGGCCAACCTGGTGCAGGTCCTGACGCTCGGTGCGATGTTCGCCTTCCAGATCGTCGTGGCGCTCTTCATGCAGCGGGTGCTCGGGTACGGCGCGCTCGACACCGGTCTGGCCATGCTCCCGGCGGCGCTGTCCATCGCCGGGATGTCGTTGTTCGTCTCCCCGCGGCTGATCACGCGCTTCGGCGCGCGGGCCGTACTGCTGAGCGGTCTGACGCTCCTCGTCGGCGCGATGGCCTGGCTCGTCCGCGTACCCGTCGACGCCCGTTACCTGACGGACCTGCTCCCCGTGATGGTGCTCGTCATGGGCGGCGGCCTGGTGCTCCCGGCGCTGACCACCCTCGGCATGTCCGAGGCACGCTCCGACGACGCGGGTCTGGTGTCGGGACTGTTCAACACGACTCAGCAGATCGGCCCCGCGATCGGCGTCGCCGTGCTGTCCGTGCTGGCCGCGTCCCGCACGCGGGAACTGCTGGCGGGCGGGGCCGGTACGGCGGTCGCGCTGACCGGCGGCTACCGTCTCGCCTTCACGATCTCCCTCGCCCTGCTGGTCGCCGCCTTCGCGGCCGCGCTCGCCGTACTACGCCGGCCCCGGGCCGAAGCGGATCACCCGGCGGCACTCCGGCCCGAGCACGTGTAGCAGGAGACGGAGGCGGCCGTGGGCAAACAGGTCGACGCCAACCTGCGGGTCTGGGTCGAGCGGCTGCGCGACCGCGGTGTCACCTGGGCCAGAATCGGCGCGGCTCTCGGTATGACCCGCCAGTCCGCCTGGGAGAGGTTCTCCGGAGAGGAGTGAGGCGGGAGGCGATCAGGGGCCGGCCCGGCCGGAGGGGTCAGCCGCCGGGCCAGGCGCCGGGATCGCGGACATAGGACCCGCGATAGGGCACGGTGAACACCCAGCCGCGCTCGCGCAGGAGCGCGGTGGCGTGCCTGGCCGTTGCTTTGGCGACCCCGTACTGCTGGATCAGCGTTTTCTCGCTGGGAACGGGACGGCCGGGCTTGAGGTCGCCCCGGCGGATACGGTCCGCGATCTCATCGGCGATCCGTTCATAGGCGGCCGCCCCGCGGCGGACTCGGGGAACCGTTCCGTCGCCCACGAACGTGCCCTCGCCCTGGATCGTGTGGGCGAGACCCTGCTCCCTCAGTTCGCGGGCGACGCGCCGGGCCGTGAGCCGGGCGATGCCGTACTCGGCCGTCAGCTCGGCCTCGCTCGGTAACGGATCTCCCGAAGCGAGGTCTCCACGGTCGATCCGGGTCCGAATCATCTCGGCGATCTGCTTGTAGACGGGAACCGGTCCATCACGATCGAGCATGTGCCCACGCTAGACGAGCGGTGACGACCGGACGAGGGAAACGGGCTAGTCTCTCGGCCAGTTCTCCTCTGGAGAGACGTAACTGCCCCGCTGCGGGACGGTGTAGACCCACCCCTGTTCCCGCAGGGTCGCGATCGCCTTGCGCGCCGTTTCCCGTGCCACCCGGTACTCCTGCACGAGCGCGGTCTCGCTGGGAATCGGGCGTCGCGGTCGCAGGTCTCCGCTGCGTATCCGATCGATCAGATCATTGGCGATCTTTTGATACAACGAGATCTTGCGCTGTTCCCTGGGCATCTCGGGCCGGCCCACGAAGGTGCCCTCGCCCTGAACGGTGTAGATGAGGCCCTCTTCGCGAAGCATGTGGAACGCCCGACGGGCGGTGGTGCGCGCGACACCGAACCGGCTCTGAATCTCGGCCTCGCTCGGGACCGCGTGACCGGGTGTCAGATCCCCGTCCAGAATCTGCCGCCGGAGGATGTCGGCGATCTGGACGTACAGGTGAGTATCCCCATCGTGGTCGAGCACAGTCGCACGATAGGTGACCCAGGACGGGGGGTTCCGTCCGGATATGTGCCTTAGGCGAGTACTTTCATCAGTGGACGGCGCGATACAACTAGACGTACTCTGCAATCAGGCATTCTCCAGGGGCGGGACCGGAACCCGGCGCCAGGCGGTGTCGGTGACGATCACGTGGTCGAGGAAGCGGAGGCCGACGGTGTCGGCGGCCTCGTGGAGGCGGGCGGTGACCTCGAGGTCGGCACGGCTGGGATCGAGAGAACCGCTGGGGTGGTTGTGGGCGAGGCCGAACGCGGCCCCGCCCGAGGTGAGGACGGTGGAGATGATGTCGCGAACGGGCGCGGGGGTGTGGTCGCTCCCGCCCTCGCTGACCACGGCACGGCGGATGACCGCGCCGCGCGGGTCGCAGATCACGATGACGAGCCGCTCCCTGGGGTTTCCATGGAGCATGGGGGCGGACGCCGCCGCGATGTCCGCCGAGCAGGTGATGCGGACGCGCTCGGGCTCGGCGCGGGCCCGCCGTGCGAGGTGGAAGGCCGCGGCGATGCGCGCCGCCTTGGCGGGGCCGATGCCGGGCACGGCGAGCAGCCGGTGGGGGTCGGAGCGGGCGAGCTCGCCGAGGTCGCCGCAGTACGCGATGAGCCGGGAGGCGAGCTCGACGGCGCTGACGCCCCTGCCGCCCGAGCAGAGCAGCAGGGCGAGCAGTTCCCGGTCGGCGAGTGCCCCCGAGCCGGCCGTCATCAGCCGCTCGCGGGGCCGGTCGGCCGGGGGCAGGTCCTTGACGCGCATCGGCACCTCCGGATGGGGACTCCGGAACGGTTCTACCAGCGGGGACCGACAGTCAGGCGTGGACGGGGATTCCGTACGCGAGCCGGAACCTGTCGCCGGGGATCACGATGTCACTGGTCTCCACCGCGCGGCCCCCGGCCCAGATGGTCCGCTCGACGTGCAGGACCTGAACCCCGGCGGGCAGCTCCAGCAGGTCGATCTCGGTCGGCTGGGGCACCCGGATGTGGACGGTCTCACTGATCTCCGTGACCGGGGTGCCGGTGGCGGCCAGCCGGGAGAGCATGCTCCTGCGTTCTCCCGTGCCCTCTTCCGGCGCCTGGCTCTGGCCAGGTTCGAGCAGTTCATAAGAGGTGAGGAGCTGCATCGGGCGGCCGTCGCCGCGGAGGACGAAGCTCACCTTGATGACGGGGCCGCAGTCGCCGAGCCGCAGACGTTGTGCGATCTCCTGGGGTGCCTCGACAAGCTCGCTGCGCCAGTTCGACGTCGGCTGCCGGCCGCAGGCCTGCATGTCCATGGTGAACCCGGCCTGCGGGTCGGCCGTGCGATCGCGCTGCAAGGAGAGCAGGACGGGTTTCTCCCGCACCCGGTGTCCAGATCCCACCCGGCCGATGATCAGGCCCTCCTGGACGAGTACGCGGAGCGCGTGGCGAGCGGCGGTCTCTCCGACGCTGTACTTCCGGGTGATCTGGTGGCGAGACGGGATCGGCGCCCCCGGCGGGAGCGTGCCGTCGATGATCTGGCGGCGGAGGTCCTCGACTACGCGCAGGTAGACCGGATCAGAGTTGGCCATGAATCCATTCCCTGAGGGGCTGACGAAAGCTTCCCAATCTTGGCGTATCCGAAGAGCAACTCAGAGTAACGGATACAGCCTGTGACTCCAACTTTGCGCCCAGAAAGGTCGGCGAATGGGCCAATCTCCCGCTAAGGCGACAGGTCCTGAAATTCCGGTTCCGCCCCCGTATCACGGCATACATGTGGCCCCGATCCAGTTGGACCATCAGAAGATCAACTGGTTGCGGCCGACCGCCCGCAGCGATCGCGTGCGCGTCCGCCTGCACACCTGTGAATGCAAGGCGACGATCTACGAGCTGTGCCACTCCGGCGGCCTGGTGTTCATCCGCCGCACGATCCGGAGCACCGAGGGATCGGACGTCCGCGAGACAGAACGCCTGATCTCGGTGCGTATGGAGGTCCTCTGGAACAGACTCCTCCTCGGTGAGGCCCGCTGAGGTACGGATCCCTCCGGCGGTCGGTCTTCCGCCCCGCCCAGGGCGTCCAGAAGGGCCGTCCGGGCCTGTAGGCGACCTTCCGCCCAGAATCGGCGAAAAATTTCGGCAGGGTGTGTAACGCGGACGTAAGGCGCACCGATTGTTCGGTTAGAGGCCGCTGATGTGTGTACCCCCGAGCACATATCGGCGGCCTCTTTCGCTCCCGGAGCCGTCGACCCAAGCGGGCGGCCACAGGCGATCAGCGGGAGCGACCGGCGGCGTGCGCTCCGGCGACGAGGGACATAACGGGGTGCCGGGGTCCTACAACCGCCCGGAATCCGGGTACCGTTCGGTCTATGGCATCGCCAACTGGAACTTCCGACGCCCCCTTCGGTCGCATGCTGACCGCGATGGTCACGCCGTTCACCTCTGACGGCGCCGTCGACTATGCGGGCGTCCAGCGGATCGCCGCATATCTCGTCGACGAGCAGCGCCACGACGGCCTTGTGATCAGTGGCACCACCGGGGAGTCCCCCACCACCACGGATGAGGAGAAAGACCGCATCCTTCGTGCGGTCGTCGAGGCCGTGGGCGACCGTGCTTTCATCGTCGCCGGGGCCGGGAGCAACGACACCCGTCACAGTGTCGAACTCGCCCGGGCCGCCGAGCGCGCGGGGGCGCACGGGTTGCTGGTGGTCACTCCCTATTACAACAAGCCTCCTCAGGAGGGCCTGTTCCAGCATTTCACGGCCATCGCCGACGCGGCGGGGCTGCCGGTGATGCTCTACGACATCCCCGGCAGGACCGGGGTTCCCATTGAGACCACGACCCTGGTGAGGCTCGCCCAGCACCCGCGGATCGTCGCGGTGAAGGACGCCAAGGGCGACCTGTTCGCGGGATCCCAGGTCATGATGGCCACCGATCTCGTGTTCTACTCGGGAGACGACCTGCTCAACCTGCCGTGGCTGTCGGTCGGCGCCGCCGGGTTCGTCAGCGTGGCCGGTCATGTGATCGGCGCACAGCTCGCCTCCATGATCGAAAGCCATCGGTCCGGGGACGTCGCGGGCGCCCTCGAGACGCACCGCCGCGTGCTGCCCGTGGTCGCGGGCATCATGACGCGGACCCAGGGAGCGATCATGGCGAAGGCCGCGCTGACGCTGGTCGGCCAGGGCGGCGGTCATGTACGGCGCCCACTCGTCGACGCGACGGAGGACCAGATCGCGTTGTTGCGTACGGACCTGGTCGCGGGCGGCGTGAAGCTTGCGGACACCTGACACATATGGAGACGAATGAGCGAGCGAAACACACGGAACAGCGGCACTGACCTATGGGGGACGGGGGAGGAGCTCGTATGAGTCACCCGCATCCCGAGCTCGGGCCGCCTCCGCCACTGCCGGACAACGGCCTGCGCATCGTTCCACTGGGCGGCCTGGGGGAGATCGGCCGCAACATGGCGGTGTTCGAGTTCGACGGGCGGCTGCTCGTGGTCGACTGCGGGGTGCTGTTCCCCGAGCCCGACCAGCCGGGCGTCGATCTCATCCTGCCCGATTTCGACTACATCCGGGGGCGCCTGCACGACGTCGAGGCCCTCGTGCTCACGCATGCGCACGAAGACCACATCGGCGCCGTGCCGTACCTGCTGCGGGAGCGTCCCGACATCCCACTGGTCGGGTCACGGCTCACGCTCGGGCTGATCGAGAGCAAGCTCACCGAGCACCGGATCCAGCCGGTCAAGGTCGAGGTCATCGAGAACGAGCGCCGCGCGTTCGGCCCGTTCGAGTGCGAGTTCATCTCGGTGAACCACTCGATCCCCGACGCCCTGGCCGTGGCCATCCGCACCCCGGCCGGGATCGTGCTGCACACCGGCGACTTCAAGATGGACCAGCTTCCGCTGGACGGGCGGCTGACCGACCTCGGGGCGTTCGCCCGGCTGGGGTCGGAGGGCGTCGACCTGCTGATGTCGGACTCCACGAACTCCGAGGTGCCGGGTTTCGTCACCAGCGAGCGGGAGATCGCCCCGGTCATCGACGACGTGTTCCGCACCGCGGAGAAGCGGATCATCGTGGCCAGCTTCGCCTCGCACATCCACCGCGTCCAGCAGATCATGGACGCCGCCGAGAAACACGGCCGCAAGGTGGCCCTGATCGGCAGGTCGATGGTCCGCAACATGGGGGTGGCCCGCGAGCTCGGCTACCTGAAGGTCCCGGCGGGCCTGCTGGTGGACTCCCGCGAGATCGAGGAGTGGCCGCCGGAGGACGTGGTGCTGATCTGCACCGGTTCCCAGGGTGAGCCGATGGCCGCCCTGTCCCGGATGGCCAACCGCGATCACCCGATCAGGATCGCGGCGGGTGACACGGTCCTGCTCGCGTCCTCGCTCGTCCCGGGCAACGAGACCGCGGTGAACAAGGTCATCAACGGTCTCAACCGGTGGGGCGCCCGCGTGGTGCACAAGGGCAACGCCCGTGTGCACGTGTCGGGTCACGCCGCGGCCGGCGAGCTGCTCTATGTGCTGAACCTGACCAAGCCGTCCAACTTCATGCCGATCCACGGGGAGTGGCGGCACCTTCGGGCGCACGCGAAGCTCGCGGGCCTGACCGGGGTTCCGGACGAGAACATCGTGATCGCCGAGGACGGCGTCGTCGTCGACCTGGTCGACGGCCGGGCGCGGATCGCCGGCGCGGTGCCGTGCGGATACGTCTTCGTGGACGGCACCTCGGTCGGCGACATCACCGACGTGGCGTTGAAGGACCGGCGCATCCTCGGCGACGAGGGATTCATCTCCGTCGCGGTGGTGGTGGACTCCACCACGGGGAAGCTGACGGGCGGACCGGAGATCACCGCACGCGGCTCGGGCATCGACCCCGACGCGTTCGACGCGGTCATCCCGCAGATCGAGAGCGCGCTGCAGGAGGTCGCCGCTGCGGGGGTGGCCGACGTCATGCAGATCCGCCGCACGATCCGCCGCACCGTCGGGCGCTGGGTCAGTGACACCTACCGCCGCCGCCCGATGATCATTCCGGTGGTCGTCGAGGTCTAGCCGATGCGACCTGGCATGGACGAATCGTCAGCCAGGCGGAGGAACCTGCCGCCTGGCTGATCGACGGCATGCGCCCGCGGGGGAGAGGCCCGGGAGGACCGTTCGCGGGTGCGGTGTCTCGCTGTTCGCTCCCCGGCGTCCCGTCGACGGACTCCGGGCCGCCGTCCCTTGGAAGGCCGCTGGTTCACGGCCCCGGTCAGCGCCGGGCGCGCCGCGTCGTGTCCTCGTCCGGTCCTGACGTGCGCCGGCCGCGCGCTGCTCGCGCTCTGGGCGGACGGACACGCCCCGCCTCGGCCGCCGGTGGGGCGTCGTCGTCGGGCTCAGCGCGGGCCCCGTGCCGGTTCGTGCTCCCCGGACCCGTGTTCGCCGGATTCGGCATACTCGGGGATCACCTTCGGCACGCCCCGCAGGGCGAACAGGGCGGCGACCGCCAGGCAGACCAGGATGACGGCGCCCGCCAGCACCGTCACCTGGATGCCGTGCACGAAGGAATCCCGCGCGGTGCGGACGACGACCCCCGCCACGTCGCCGGGGAGCGCGGCGGCGGCCTCGAGCGCTCCGCCGAGCGTGTCGCGCGCCTGGGCGGCGACGTCGGCGGGCAGCCCGGCCGGCAGTTCGAGATCGGCGCGGTAGACGGCGTTGGTCATGCTGCCGAGCACCGCGATGCCCAGCGCGCCGCCCATCTCCGAAGCGGTCTCGGAGATCGCGCTCGCCGCGCCCGACCGCTCCTTCGGCACCGAGGCGAGCACCGTGTCGTTGGTGACGCTGAACGTGAACCCCATCCCGGCACCCTCGATGATCATGGCGGCGAGCAGATAGGGGTAGTTCACCTCCACGGTGATGCCGGAGAACATGGTGAATCCGGCGGCGGTCAGGGCGAGCCCGAGCGCGACGACCGGACCGCGACCCCACCGATGGACCAGGGGGCCGGAGAGAGCTCCGCCGACGCCCGCCGCGAGCCCTCCCGGCAGTCCGGCGAGTCCCGAGACCAGCGGCGACCAGCCCACGACGAGCTGGAAGTACTGGGCGAAGAGCAGAGACATGGCGAGCATGGCGAAGATCGCGACGAGGGTGGCGCCGACCGCTGCGGTGAAGGCACGGCGCCGGAACAGTCGTACGTCGATGAGCGGCTCGGCGAGCCGGGTCTGCCGCCGCACGAACACGATCAGCGCGGCGATTCCGATCGCGGCGGCGACGGCGACCCGGGTCTGGCCCACCCCGCCGTCCGCGGTCTCCTTCAGCGCGTAGATCAGGCCGAGCACGCCGGCGGCGGAGAGCGGGACGCTGATCAGGTCGATCCGGCCGGGCCGGGGGTTGCGTGATTCCGGCAGTACGGCCAGGCCGGCGACGACGATCAGCGCCACCACCGGCAGATTGACCAGGAAGGCCGAGCCCCACCAGAAGCGGTCGAGCAGCACACCGCCGACGACGGGTCCCAGGGCGAAGCCCAACGCGGTGATGCTGCTCCAGATCCCGATCGCGGTGGTCCGTTCCCTGGGGTCGGTGAAGACGTTGCGGACGAGCGACAGCGTCGAGGGCATGATGGTGGCCCCGGCGACGCCGAGCAGCGCACGCGCCGCGATGAGCAGCTCCGGGGTGGGGGCGTAGGCGGTGACCGCCGAGGCGGCGCCGAACATGAGGGTGCCGATGAGCAGCAGCCGCCTGCGGCCGATCCGGTCGCCGACGTTGCCCATGGTCACCAGCAGCGCGGCCAGGGCGAAGCCGTAGATGTCGACGATCCACAGCAACTGGGTCGCCGTCGGCGTGAGGGCCTCGGTGAGTTTCGGCACCGCGAGATGCAGCACGGTGAGGTCGAGGGACAGCATGAGCATGGCCAGGCAGGCCACGGCCAGCGTGCCCCATTTGCGGGAGACGACGTTCATGGCGTCAGCGTGGGCGTCGGCGCTGACCATACGCCAACGGTCCGCTGACCATGGGCCCACGGTCCGCTGACCGTCGCTGACGGCGGCGTGATCTCAGCCGTCGTCGAACGCGGTCAGGTGGCCGGTGATCAGGCCGAGTGCGGGAAGGGGCTCGTCCATGGCCGCCGGCATCCTCTCCCGGAGGGCGTCGCGGGCCTGGCCGTACAACCGGCCGAAGGTCGTTTCGCCGAGCGCGGTGCGGCATCGGGCGGCGACCCGATCGACGTCGGCGTCACCCACCGGAGGGGTGCCGCGCAGCGCCGCGCCGACACCGAGCAGCGACGTGGCGCGCTCGACGTCGCCGTCCAGCAGTGCGACGCCGGCGAGAGCCTCGGCCATGCGCGCCGCGGTGAACAGGTTGACGCCGCCCACCCCGGTCGCCATCGCCCGGCGATGCCAGGCCAGCGCCTCGGCGGCGTCGCCCTCCGCCTGCGCGATCCACCCGAGCGTGAGGTAGGTGCGCGCCCGGTTCTCCTCGGCGTCGAACCGGTCCGCCGTGCATTCGGCGAGCGCCGCCTCGCACAACCGCCGCGCCTCGATCGAATCACCGCTCCGGCGGGCCAACTCGGCCAGGCCGAGAAGGGCGTCGGCGGTGAGCTCGGGGATGCCCGCACGCCGGGCGAGATCCACCGCGCGTTCGAAGTCGGCCCGGGCTCCCACCGGGTTCCCGGCCTGCGACCGTCCCGCGGCCCGCCGGCTCAGCGTCTCGGCCATGTCGGCCGTGGACCCGAGCTGTTCTGCCAGCTCCAGCGCCTCGTCGGCGAGGGCCTCGACCCTCGCGTGGTCTCCGCGCCACATGGCTATGTCGCCGAGGCCGCTGAGCGCCATGATGATCGACCACCGGTCGCCCACGGGGCGCATGCCGCGCAGCGCTTCCGAGATCGCCCGCTCGGCCTCGTCGAGACGCCCGTCCAACAGCAGCAGGTACGCGTGCCCGAATCCGGTCAGCGCCCGCATCCACGGATCGTTCGCCAGCAGGGGGTATCTGCTCATCAGCCGCCTGCGCTCGCTCCGGTCGGGCGGGCCTGCGAGCATCGCTTGCAGCACGAGGATGAAGGGCTGCCGGGGCGCCGCCGACATGGTGTTCACCACTCTCAGCGCGGCCTCGACCGGCAGTCCCCGGGGCGTGCCCCAGGCCGCGACGCAGACACACAGTGCGGTCTCCTCGGCGAACCTCCCGGTGAACCCCGAAGCCGCGTCCGGCTCCGGCTCCGGCGCGAGCTCGGCTGCCGGCTCCGGGATGATCTTCTGGAGGAGGTCCCGGGCGAGCGCGGCCGCTTCGCCTCGCCGGCCCCGCAGCAGCCAGAATCCGGTCAGGGCGGACAGCAGGCGCAGCGCCCGCTCGATGTCGCCGTCCTCGGTCGCGCGGCGGAGGGCGGCGTGCAGGTTGTCGTGCTCACCGTCCAGCCGGTCGAGCCATTCGAGCTGCTCGGCCCGGCGCAGGTGCGGCTCGGCCGTCTCGGCCAAATCCAGGAAGTACGCCACATGGGCCCGGCGCACCGGTCCGTCCTCGCCCGCCTCGGTGAGCTGTTCCGCGCAGAACGCCCTGATCGTCTCCAACATCCGATAGCGGCCGTCTGCCGCCTCTACCAGGGATTTCTCCACGAGAGAGGCGAGCAGGCCGTCGGTGTCCGGCAGCCCGCAGACCCGCTGTGCCGCCTCCAGCGTGGCGCCGCCGGCGAAGACCGTCAGCCGCCGCGCCATGGTGCGCTCGGCCTCGTCGAGCAGGTCCCAGCTCCACTCGACCACCGCGCGCAGCGTGCGGTGACGCGGCTGGGCCGTACGGCTGCCGCGCGACAGCAGCGAGAACATCTCCGGCCGGGCCACCCCGTCCAGCCGGGCCGCGATCTCGGCGGTCGTCAGCGACCGCGCCCGGGCGGCGGCCAGTTCGATCGCGAGCGGCAGCCCGT
Source organism: Sphaerimonospora sp. CA-214678 (assembly GCF_050942215.1). Lineage (GTDB taxonomy): Bacteria > Actinomycetota > Actinomycetes > Streptosporangiales > Streptosporangiaceae > Sphaerimonospora. Next base: position 4,654,287 of record NZ_CP192056.1, on the reverse strand, counting down.
CGAGCGCCCGGCAGATCCGCAGCACGTCCCGCGTGACCTCGGGATCGAGCCGGAAGCCGGGGCGTACGGCGCCGGCACGCTCGGCGAACAGCCGTACCGCCGGGTAGGCGAGCGGGTCGGCGGGGCGGACGCCCGGCGGGGGGAGTTCCAGCGGGGGCACCGGGAGCAGCCGCTCGCCCGTGATGCCCAGGGCCTCGCGGCCGGTGGCCAGGACGCGCAGGGCAGGGCAGCCGGCGAGCAACCGGTCGGCGAGGCGGGCGGCGGCCTCGATCACGTGCTCGCAGTTGTCGAGGACGAGCAGCGCGGGACGCGCCGACAGTGCGGCGATCAGCCGGGCGACCGGATCGCGGGCGCGATGGTCGGCGGTGTAACGGGCGGGCGCCCTGCCTCCGGCGGCCAGACCGCCGGGAGCCAGGCCCTCGGATACCAGAGCACCGGAAACCAGAGCACCGGAAACCAGGGCGCCGGGAGCCAGTCCGCCGGGAACGGGCGGGGTCAGTGCGCCGTCGCGCAGGCCGAGGGCGCCGAGCACGGCGTGCGGCACGTCCGCGCCGTCCGCGAGCGGCGCCAGCTCGACGAACCAGACGTCGCCGGGATGCCGCGCCGCCGCCTCGGCAGCCAGCCGGGTCTTCCCGCTGCCGCCCGGCCCGGTCAGCGTGACCAGCCGTGCCTCCCCGAGCAGCGCCGCGATCCGATCGAGCTCGCCCGCCCGCCCGATCAGCGAGGTGAGCCGGGCGGGCAGCGGCTGACGGCGCTCCGAGGCGCGAGACAGCGACGGGTCCGACCGGAGCACGGCCAGGTGGACCCCGGCGAGCTCGGGGGACGGGTCGGCGCCCACCTCCTCGGCGATCCGCCGCCGCGCGTTCTCGAACGCGGTCAGCGCCTCGGCCTGGCGACCGGCCGCGTAGAGCGCGCGCATGAGCTGCCCGATCGAGCGTTCCCGCAGGGGGTGCGCGGCGGTCCTCTCCCGTAGCTCGGCGACCAGGCCTTCGTGCTCGCCGAGCGTGAGCCGGGCCTCGGCCAGGTCCTCGGCCGCCGACAGACGCAGCTCCTCCAGCCGGGCCGCCTGCGCGGCCGCGAACGGCGCGTCCACGACGTCGGCGAGCGCGGATCCGCGCCACAGCCCGAGCGCCCGCCGCAGGTGCCCGGCCGCGCCGAGGTGATCTCCGGAGGCGAGCCGTCGCCGCCCCTCCGCCGCCAGCCGCTCGAACCGGAGGGCGTCCACGTCGTCGGGCTCGACCGCCAGCAGATATCCGGCGGGGTGGCGCACGAGGAGGTCACGGAAGGGCAGCCCGCCGAACCGGAGCTCGCCGAGCAGACGGCGCAACCGGGAGACCTGTGCCTGAAGGGCGTTGACGGCCCCCGCGGGTGGCTCGGAGCCGTACATGCCGTCGATCAGCCGCTCCGCCGTCACCACCCGGCCGGCGGCGAGGAGCAGCAACGAGAGGAGCGCCCGGACCTTGGGTCCGCCGACGGCGACGGGGGACGCGTCGTCGGGCCGTGCCTCGACCGGACCGAGGATGCCGAACCGCATGCCGTCAATTCTGGCTCACTCCCGCACGGCCTGGCCGATCGCTTTCAGCCGGGCGGCGGACACGAGGCCGCCGTGGTACCAGTGGATCTCGTCCGCGCCCGCTGCGCGGTAACCGCCGGCGAGCCGGGACAGGGCCGCGCCGTCGGCCGGCCGGGGCGGCAGCGCCAGCACGTACGCCCCGATGCGGGGGCCGAGCCGGCCCGGTTCAGCGGGTCGATACGGTGCATCGGGCCGGTTCGGTTCACCGAGGCGGCGCAGCGCGCGCAGTCCCGCCATGTCCGCCTCGGGGTCGTTCCAGCAGTTGCCGATCAGCAGGTCCGCGTCGACGGTGCCGGACGTCGACACCGTCGCGAACGAGCCCGTGGCCCAGGGATCGGCATCGGCGTGCAGCGCGAGCGGCATCCCCGGCCGCGCCGACCTGATCCGAGCCGTCAACGGGTCGCGCAGCTCGCGGGCGAGCCCGGTCCGCAGGGTTCGCACGGCTTGCGCCAGATCGCCCAGCGCCTCCTCCACCGACGCGGGCGCCGATCCGGAGGCGCGGTCGACACCGGCCCGCACCCGCGACGTCAGCTCGCTCACGTCGACGCCGGCCGACTCGTAGCGCGTACGGCAGGTCCGGCAGAAGCAGAGCGACAGCAGCGCGATCTGCACCGGCGACCAGTCGGCGCCGTCGGTCTTCTCGTGCAGCCCGGCATGCCGGAGCCCCAGCGCGCCGCAGGCTTCCAGGATCAGCCCGTCGGGCTCGCCCAGCTCGACGATCTCGCCCACGAGCGTGTGACAGTAGTCCCGCACCTCCTGGGACGCGGGGCAGAGCGCGTAGGGGTACGGCTCGCCGAAGGCGTTGACGACGACCAGGCCGGGGTCGGCCGAGCCGAGCAGCGAGTTGTGGGTGAGCACGGTCCAGGCGTGCACGGGCAGGCCCTCAGCGCGCAGCGCGGCGGCGGCCTCGCCGAACGGATCGGCCGACGCCGTCCACTCCGCCGGGACGGCGGGGACCAGCCGGGCGTCTTTCCACGCTTCCTCGCGTACCGGGACGTAGCACGCGGCATACCGCGCATCCACCAGGCGGTGGGCGGGGTGCAGCGGGGTCGCGGCCCGGGTGGCGTGATAGGTGGCGGCCAGTGCGACCGAGTCGACGCCGAGTGACCTGAGCCGCGCGGGCGCTCGTGGATCGCCCACGATGTCCCAGGGGTAGACGTAGATGACGTTGGTCACCAGCGCGGCCGCTGTGCGGAGAACGACGGTTCGAAGGTGCGCATGTAGGTCTCGTCGTCGCGGGCGCGTATCCCGCACTTGACGTACTGCTCGTGCATCACGGCGAGGGCGTCGCGGTCGAGTTCGACGCCGAGGCCGGGCCCCTCGGGCACCGGGACGGCTCCGTCGACGAAACGCAGCGCGCCTGGCACGACGACGTCCTGGCCGTCCTGCCAGGGCGTGTGGGTGTCGCAGGCGTGTGTGATCGCCGGGGTCGCCGCCGCGAGATGGGTCATCGCCGCGAGACTGATCCCGAGATGCGAGTTGGAGTGCATGGACAGCTCGATCCCGAACGTCGCGCACAGCGTCGCGATGTGCGCCGACTTGACCAGGCCGCCCCAGTAGTGATGGTCGATCAGCAGTACGCCGATCGCACCCTGACGGATCGCGGGGGGAAGGTGCTCCGGGGTGACCACGCACATGTTCGTGGCGAGCGGCATCGGCACCTCGGCCGCCACCCGCGCCATGCCCTCGATTCCCGGTGCCGGGTCCTCCAGGTATTCCAGCGCGCCCTCCAGCGCCCGGCCGACCTCGATCGAGGTGCCGACGGTCCAGGCCGCGTTGGGATCCAGCCGCAGCGGATGGTCGGGGAACGCCTCCCGGAGCGCGCGGATGCCCTCGATCTCCTCGGCCGGCGGGAACACCCCGCCCTTCAGCTTGATCGAGCGGAAGCCGTACCTGTCGATGAACAGACGGGCCTGCTCGACGAGGCCGGCGGGGTCGAGCGCGGCGCCGAAGGCGTCCTCCGGCGCGCCAGGATGGCCGGCCCACTTGTAGAACAGATAGGCGCTGTACGGCACGGCGTCCCGCACCCGGCCGCCGAGCAGGTCGACGACCGGCCGCCCGGCGGCCTTGCCCCTGATGTCCAGGCAGGCCACCTCGAACGGGGAGAACACCCGGTCCACGGTCTTCTCCGGGGTGGCGATCCCGGTGAGCCCGTGCAGGTCGGAGACGACGTCCGCACCGACGGAGGCGGCCACGGCCGCGTGGATCGCGTTGTGCCGGTAGACGTCGAGGCCCACCAGCGCCTGCGCCGCCGTCCGCACCCGCTCCAGGTGATCGAGATCGCCGTAGGTCTCGCCCAGCCCGGTCAGGCCCTCGTCGGTGACGATCTCGACGATGGTCCGCAGTGCCCAGGGTTCGTGCACGCCGGCGGCGTTGAGCAGCGGCGGGTCCCGGAACGCGACCGGGGTGACGACGACCTGACGGATCAGCATCCGACGATTTCCAGACCGCTGGCGATGAGCTCTTCGAGCCGGGCGACGTGCTCGGGCGCCGCGTCGACCAGGGGCGGCCGGACCGGACCGGCGTCGAGGCCGCGCAGGGCCACCCCCGCCTTGACGAGCGCCACGGCATAACCCGGCACCAGGTCGCGCAGTTCGACGAACGGCCGGTAGAACCCGGTGAGCAGGCGCCGGACCAGGTCGTCGTCGCCCGCCGTGACCGCCTTGTGGAAGCCGAGGGAGATTTCGGGCACGAAGCAGAAGACGGCCGAGGAGTAGAGGTTCACCCCCAGGCCGCGGTAGGCCTGGGCCGTCATCTCGGCGGTCGGCAGCCCGTTGAAGAACATGAACTCCCGGTCGGTCGCCTGCCGTACGGCGAGGGTGATCCGCTGCAGCAGGTCGAGATCGCCGAGCCCGTCCTTGAATCCCACCACGCCGGGCAGCCCGGCGATCTCCGCCGCGGACTCGGGGGTGAATCTCGCGTTGCCGCGCTGGTAGACGATCGACGGCAGTACGGACGCCGACGCGATCTCCCGTACGTACCTGACCAGACCGCTCGCCGGGGCGTTCACCAGGTAGGGCGGAAGCAGGAGCAGGCCGTCCGCCCCCGAGCGTTCGGCGATGCGTGCGCAGTCGCGTGCGAAGGGCAGCGCGCCGCCCGCACCGGAGAACACCGGGACTCGCCCGGCCGTCGCCTCCACCGCGATCCGGACCACCCGCTCGTACTCGTCGAGGCCCAGGGAGTTGAACTCTCCCGTGCCGCACGCGGCGAACACCCCGCCGGCGCCGGCGTCGACACCACGCTCGACGTGCCGCCGCAGGGCGTCCTCGTTGAGCGTGCCGTCAGCGGCGAACGGAGTCACCGGGAAGAACAGGACGCCATCCAAACGCATTATCTACTCACTCCCCAACCCCCTCCGGGCCGCGCAGGCGAAACCCGGACGGTGGGACCGACGGATCCGACGATTCACATACGTGAACAGTAGTCAGAAGTATGAACAACTGCCGCAACTGTAAGAACTCGGGGCGACAGGTGTCAAGGTCTCCGCGGAGCCGTACGGGCGGAATGCGCGGGCGACCGAGGGACGGGACGCCCGTGAGCGTGCCGAGCCCGCCCCCGGTCCGCCGGGCTCGCGGTGTCCGCCGGGCCCGCGTTCAGACGAGATCAGACGAGATCAGGCGAGACCGGGGGAGATCGGGGGAGGTCAGGCGAGCTTCGCCGTGCTGGCCCGGACGACCACCTCGCCGCCCATCCGGAGGACGCGGCGGCGACGCTCGGGGTTTTCGGTGAGCGCGAGTTCCAGGGCACGCTCGCCAAGCTGCTGCAACGGCAGCGCCACCGTGGTCAGCGGCGGCGTGAGGTCGCGGACGATCGGGATGTCGTCGAACCCGGCGATGGACACGTCGTTGGGCACGGACAGACCGCGGTCGCGTACGGCGGCGCAGGCGCCGATGGCCATCACGTCGGCCACGGCGAACACACAGGTGGCCCGGGTCCCCTGGTCCAGCAGCCGGGTCATCGCCGCATACCCGCCGTCGCGGGTGAAGGGGCCCTCCACGATGTCGGCCGCCGCCAGCCTCACCCCGGCCTTGCGGAGTTCGGCGCGGAAGCCGCCGAGCCGGTCGGCGACCGTGGTCAGCACGGGAGGTCCGGTCAGGACGGCGAACCGGCGGTGGCCCATCTCCAGCATCGCCCGCGCCATGGCGGCGGCCCCGGCCCGGTTCTCCGGCAGCACCGTGTCGACCCGCAGGCTGCGATGTCTGCTGATCACCGCCACCCGGCCCCGGCCGTCGAGGTAGGGCTTCAACTCGGCCTCGAGCGCCCGCTCCCAGTGAAGGTCCTCGAACCCCGAGCCGATGAGCAGGATGGCGTGGGCCCGCTCGGCGCGCAGCATCGACACGTACGCGATCTCGCGCTCGGGGTCGCTGAACGTGCTGGCGAGCATCACCAGCAGGTCGTTGTCCGCGGCGACCCGCATGACACCGCCGGCGATCGCGGCGAAGTAAGGGTCGCTGACGTCGTGGCAGACGACGCCCACGGTGCGGTGGGCGCCGCCGGCGAGAGCGCGCGCGTGCGCGTTCGGCGTGTAGGCGAGCCGTTCGGCCGCGAGCAGCACCCGCTCGCGCAGGTGCGGCGTCACCCGCATTCCGTTGAGCGCCCGGGACGCCGTGGCGAGCGAGACGTCGGCGGCTCTCGCCACATCCTCCAGCGTCACGTGCCTGCGTGCCTGCATCCGCTCTCCCCGCGCAGTGCTTGACCCGGCCATTTAGGCATGGTTATCGTACGCCCCTGAAAGCGCTTTCAGAAACCGCGTTCAGAACTGGGCTCATCCACCGGCGGGGGCCCGGCTCGCTCATGGTACGCGCCTACCCGGCGGCAAGGAAGGGTTGAAAAGACGCTTTCCCGGTGCGGCAGGACATGACCCTCGAAACGCGACCCAGAGCCAGGAATCGCCGGGGGAGAACGGAGGGTCGTGGCCGCGCCGACGGTGTCCGAATCGAAGACCACCCGGGCGACGGGCGTCGTCCGCACTCCGCTCGGTCCTACGACGACTTCTGAACGACCGCCAGAACTGGAAGGACACACGGTGCAGCGCACGTTAATCGGGATCGTACTCAACGGCGTGACCGGACGGATGGGGTATCGGCAGCACCTCGTCCGGTCCCTGCTCGCCATCCGCGAGCAGGGCGGCCTGCCCGCCCGCGACGGCAGCCGCATCTGGCCGGAGTTGACCCTGGTCGGCCGCAACGAGGCCAAGCTCGCCGAGATCGCGGCCCGCCACGGGCTGACGTCGTACACGACGGATCTGGAGGCCGCGCTCGCCGACGAGTCCAACCAGATCTACTTCGACGCCCAGGTGACCTCCGAGCGTGAGCGGGCGATCAGAGCGGCGATCGGCGCCGGAAAGCACGTCTACACGGAGAAGCCCCTGGCAGAGGGGGTGGCCGGCGCTCTGGAACTCGCCCGGCTCGCCGCGGCCAAGGGGGTCAAGAACGGGGTGGTGCAGGACAAGCTGTTCCTCCCCGGCCTGCGCAAGCTCAAGCGGCTGGTCGACGGCGGGTTCTTCGGCCGGATCCTGTCGGTACGCGGCGAGTTCGGCTACTGGGTCTTCGAGGGCGACTGGCAGACGGCCCAGCGGCCGAGCTGGAACTACCGCGCCGAGGACGGCGGCGGCATCGTCATCGACATGTTCCCGCACTGGCACTACGTCCTGGAGCAGCTCTTCGCCCCGGTGACGGCCGTGACCGCGCACGTCGCGACCCACATCTCCGAGCGGGTGGACGAGAACGGCCGGGCCTACCGCGCCACCGCAGACGACGCCGCGTACGCGATCTTCGAACTGGCCGGCGGCGTCGTCGCGCAGATCAACTCCTCCTGGACCGTACGGGTGTACCGCGACGAGCTGGTCGAGTTCCAGGTCGACGGCACGCACGGCAGCGCCGTCGCAGGGCTGCGCGGCTGCCGCGTCCAGCACCGTGGTACGACGCCGATGCCGGTGTGGAATCCTGACCTGCCGGTCGCCGAGAGCTTCCGGTCGCGGTGGCAGGAGGTCCCGGACAACGAGGTTTTCGACAACGGCTTCAAGGCCCAGTGGGAGGCGTTCCTGCGTCACGTCGTCGACGACGAGCCCTTCCCGTGGGATTTCCTGTCCGGCGCGCGCGGCGTGCAGCTCGCCGAGGCCGGTCTGCGGTCGGCCCGCGAGGGCCGGCGGGTCGAGATCGAGGAGATCGCGCTGTGACCGCGACGATCTCCCTGCCCGGCGCGGACGGCACGGTCGAGCGGCTGACGCTGCGGGAGCCGGCCGCCTGGCGACGCCCGGCCACGTCCCTGACCAGCAGGATCGCGTACGCCGCCGCGCACGTGGTGGCCGATCCGTACGCCGACAACGCCCCCGGCCGGCCCGCGCTGCTGGACTGGGACGCCACCATGGCGGTGCGGCGCGACCTCTGGTCCTGGGGGCTCGGGGTCGCCGAGGCGATGGACACCGCTCAGCGCGGAATGGGGCTCGACTGGGCCGCCACCCGGGAGCTGATCCGGCGCAGTGCCGGCGAGGCGGCGGCCTGCGGCGGGCGCGTCGTCGCCGGCGCTGCGACCGATCAGGCCCCCGCCGTGCTGCGCGACCTCGACGAGGTCGTCGCCGCGTACATCGAGCAGGTCGCCTTCGTCCAGGACTGCGGAGCCACCGCGGTCGTCATGGCGAGCAGGCAGCTCGCGGCCCTGGCCACCGGGCCCGACGACTACCTGCACGTCTACGACAGGGTCCTGTCCCAGACCGGCGCGCCGGTCCTGCTGCACTGGCTCGGCGACATGTTCGACCCGGCGCTCGCGGGCTACTGGGGCTCGCGCGACCTCGACGCGGCGACGAAGACGTTCGTTTCGCTGGTCCGCACCCACGCCGACGTCATCGACGGGGTGAAGGTGTCGCTGCTCGACGCGGACCGGGAGGCCGGGCTGCGTGAGCTGCTGCCGCCGACGGTGCGCGTCTACACCGGCGACGACTACAACTACCCCCGGCTCATCCAGGGCGACGGCAGGCACTTCAGCCACGCGCTGCTCGGCGCCTTCGCGGCCATCGCACCGGCCGCTTCGGCGGCGCTGCGGCGGCTCGACGCGGACGACGAGGCCGGGTTCCGGGAGATCCTGGACCCCACCGTCCCGCTGTCGCGGCATGTCTTCGCCCCGCCGACTCAGTACTACAAGACGGGCATCGCGTTCCTCTCCTGGCTCAACGGTCTACAGCCCGGGTTCACCATGGTCGGCGGCCTGCACAGCGGGCGCGGCGTTCCGCATCTGGTGCGGACGTTCCGCCTCGCCGATGCCGCCGGCCTGCTGCTCGACCCCGATCTGGCGGCCGCGCGCATGACGCGGTACCTGTGGGTCGCCGGGGTGATCGCATGATGGCCCGGCCGCAGGGGATCGACACCGGCGTGCCGGACCCGCGCCTGGCGCGGCTGTCGCTCAACCAGATGACCACCAAACCCTGGTCGGTCCGGGAGGCCGTCGAGGGATGCGTGCGGGCCGGCATCCCGGCGATCGGGCTGTGGCGCGGGCCGGTGGCCGAGGCCGGAGTGCGGGCCGCGGCGAAGATCGTCGCTGACGCCGGTATCCGCGTGTCGTCGCTGTGCCGCGGCGGCTTCCTCACCGAGACCGGTGAAGCGGGCCGCGCCGCCCTGGACGACAACCGGCGTGCCGTGGACGAGGCGGTCGCCCTCGGCACGGACTGCCTGGTCATGGTCGTGGGCGGGCTGCCCGCCGGCTCCCGTGATCTGCCCGGCGCGCGGCAGCGGGTGGCCGACGCGGTGGCCGGGCTGGTGCCGTACGCCGCGGAGCGGGGGGTGCGCCTGGCCCTGGAACCGCTGCATCCGATGTACTGCGCGGATCGGGCCGTCCTGTCGACCCTGAAGCAGGCGCTCGACATCGCCGAGCGGTTCCCGGTCGAGCAGGTCGGGGTCGTCGTCGACACGTTCCATGTCTGGTGGGACCCCGAGGTGTGGACGCAGATCGCGCGGGCGGGCGCACGCATCGCGGCCTTCCAGGTGTGCGACTTCCTCACCCCGCTCCCGGCCGACGTGCTGCTCGGCCGCGGCATGATGGGCGACGGACACATCGATTTTCCGCCGTTCAGCCGGGCGGTCGCGCAGGCCGGGTACACCGGCGACGTCGAGGTCGAGATCTTCAACGCGGAGGTGTGGGCGGCCGACCTCGACGAGGTGCTGGCCACCATGAAGGAGCGCTACATTCGGTTGGTGCTGGAGGGTGGATGCGGGTCGTCATAGCACCGGACTCGTTCAAGGGCAGCCTGGCGGCCGGTGACGCCGCGCGCGCGCTCGCGCAGGGCTGGCTCGCCCGGCGGCCCGCCGACGAGGTGCGGCTGCTTCCCCTCGCCGACGGCGGCGAGGGGGTCATCGACGCGTTCGCGGCCGCACGGCCGGAGGGCGAACGCAGGACGGTGACGGCGCCGGGGCCGGACGGCCGGCCGGTCTCCGCCGCGTGGTCGCTGCTGCCCGACGGGTCGGCCGTACTCGAACTGGCCCAGTCGAGCGGACTGCCGCTCATGCGCCGCCCGGATCCGCTCGGCGCCCACACCTACGGGCTCGGGGTGGTCATGCGCGCGGCTCTCGACGCGGGCGCCTCCCGCCTGATCGTCGGATTGGGCGGATCGGCCTCGACCGACGGCGGTACGGGCGCCCTGCGCGCGCTGGGCCTGCGCCTGCTCGACGGACGCGGGCGCGATCTACGGCTCGGCGGTGCGGCGCTCGTCGATCTGGCCCGCATCGACACCGGCGACCTGCTCCCGCCGCCCCCCGGCGGGACGCGGCTGCTGGTGGACGTGACGGCGCCGCTGGCCGGGCCGGCCGGGGCGGCGGCGACGTACGGCCCGCAGAAGGGCGCGCGGCCGGACGAGGTCGACCTGCTGGACCGGGCGCTGCGACGGCTCGCCGAGGTGGTCGGCGGAGATCCCGGCCAGCCGGGGGCGGGTGCCGCCGGCGGCACCTCCTACGGCCTGGCCACCCTGTGGGGGGCCCGGATCATGCCGGGCGCCCGGACGATCGCCGCGCTGGTCGGGCTGCCGGAAGCGCTCGCCGGCGCCGATGTCGTCATCACCGGTGAGGGACGTTTCGACGAGACCTCGCTGACCGGCAAGGTCGTCGGCTCACTGCTGGACCAGGCCGGGGACGCGGCGGTGCGGGTCGGCGTCGTCGCCGGTCAGGTGACGGGTGCGGTGCCCGGGACGGTGTCGGAGGCGGTCTCGCTGGCCGACATCGCCGGGTCGGTCGACGCCGCGCTGAACGACCCGGCGAAATGGCTGATCGAGGCCGGTGACGTCATGGCACGGAGGCTGACCCGCGACTGACCCCGGCCGGCCTTCGGTAGCGGTCACCCGCCGCTCCCGGGGCGTGCCGTGCCGGCCGACAGCGCCAGCCGCGCCGCTGCCGCCCGGTCGAGCCGCCCGTCCGCCACGATGGTGATCACGCGGCGGGTCAGCGCGTCCGCGACGGGCAGCGGCCGGTCCCAGGCCAGCGCGGGACCCACGCCGGGGTACTCCGCCACCCGCACGAACCACGGGTCCACCGGACCGGCCTGCACGAAGACCAGGCTCCAGGCGTCGGACACCAGCGCCAGCCAGGGGGAGCGGCTGCCGTGGACGTCGCGCTCACCCTCCGCCTCGGCGGTGAACACGGCCGGGTTCTGCGCGTCCTTGCGCGCGCGCCAGAAGAACCCGCCGTACCCGGCGCCCGGCCGTCCCTTGCACGCCGAGCTCCTGACCTCCAGGGGCTCGCGCACGGTGAGCGTGAAGGCGAAGTCCAGCGCCCACGCGCCGCCCGCCGGCACGGGCCCGGCCAGCACGGTCCGCCGCTCCCGGGCGACGGCCGCGCCGTCCGGGCCGAGCCACGTCAGCTCCTCGTGGAACCCGCCCTCGCACTCCTCGAAGGCGTCGTGCCGCTGCCGGCCGTGGTCGCCCAGCCAGACCGGGCCCCGGTCGCGGACGAACGTCCTGCCACCCCAGAAGTTCACCCCGCCGACGTCCGCCACGGCCAGGCCGGCGCCCAGGTGATGGACGTGGTCGGCGGGGCGGAACTCGGTCACCTCCACGCCGGCGAGCGTCCGCACCGGATGCAGGTACGGTCGCGGCGCGTCGGTCGCCGGCAGGTCGGGCCGCCATACGTAGGAGGCCACCGGTGTCCCGGCCACCCGCAGCGTCCGCGTGGCCGCCGCCTGCGGTTCCCGCGCGGACGTCCCCGCCGCCGGTGGCCGCCAGGCGGACGGCCGCGCCGTCGCCCACGGCGCGTACCGCTCCGAGCTCAGCTCAGAGAAGAGGGCCAGCCGCCGGGCGCTTCGGTCCGTCAGCTCTTTGATGCCGGGGAGCTCACGCCGGTCGGCGTGCATCGTCTGGTGCTCCGCCGCGATCGGCAGCGGGTCGGGCGCCAGCCGCACCGCCTCGAGGAACTCCATGAAGGCGCCGGTGCGCCGGAGCGGCACCAGCGGTTCCGCGCCGTCCCTGACGTGTTCGATCAGGTTCTCCAGCAGGTTCACCCGGGGGTGGACCGTCCCGTCGAGGTCGTCGGTGGTGTAGGTCAGCCGGGCCGTGCCCGCCGACCCGTGCACGATCAGGTACGGCTCTGACCGCCCCGTCGCGCACAGCGACACGGCCACGGTGATCACCTGGCCGTCCGTCAGGCGGATCCGGGCCGCTGCCGTGTCGTCCGACTCGATCGGGTTGGCGTGGAACAGCTCGAGCTCGACCGAGGCGATCGCGCCCCGCTCCTCGACTCCGGCGACCGCGAGCGCGGTGGCGGTGGCGTGCGCGAACGGGTTGGTGAGCGCGCCGTCCATCACGGCCCGCCCGTTCAACCGGCGGCGGCCGGCCCAGGCGGAACGGGTGAAGTAGCCGGCCGGCCGCTCCCACGCGCCCGCCACGCCGATGCCGCGGATCTCGCCGAGCGCGCCGGAGGCGATCCGCCGGCGCAGCGCGGGGATCGCGGCGGAGCCGAGACTCTGGAAGCCGACCTGGCACGTCAGCCCGCTCAGCTCGGCGGCGGCGGCGATCCGCTCGAAGCCGGCCAGCGATGCCGCGGGTGGCTTCTCCAGCAGCACGTGGGAGCCCGCGCGCAGCGCGGTCACCGCGAGGTCGTCGTGGGTGTCGATGGGCGTGCACAGGATCGTGATCTCCGCGCCGGTGCGTTCGATCAGCCCGGCCAGGCCGTCGGGGCGCGCCTGCTCGGGAGAGCCGAGGCCGTCCAGCCGCTCCGCCTCCACCGGGCGCACGTCGCATACCCCGGCCAGCTCCACCAGTCCCCGGGCGGCCAGCCCGCGCAGGTTCTCCAGGTGCGAGCGGCCATGGCCGTACGCGCCCGCGAGCACGACCCTGGTCAACTCGCCCATGTCAGCCCCAGCCCGGCCCGGCCGCCCGAGCGCAGCTCCGCGCCGCTGATCTCCACCGGGTACGGCTCGGCGAGCAGTCCGAGGTCGGACAAGGAGGCGTCCTCGACCAGCTCGACCATGGCCGGATGGTGCAGCGTCAGCGCGAGCTGCCCCGACAGCTCGGTCAGCAGATGAGGGTGGACCGGGACGTCGAAGGCCCGCGCCAGCTCGGCTACGCGCAGGAACGGGGTGATCCCGCCGACCCTGACCACATTGGGCTGGACCACGTCGCACGCGCCCGCGGTGAGCAGGTCGCGGAAGCCGTGCACGGTGTAGACGTTCTCGCCGACCGCGACCGGCACGCCGATGCTCCGGCGCAGTTCCACGTGGGCGGCGACGTCGTCGGCCGGTAGCGGCTCCTCGATCCAGTGCGGGTCGTACGGCGCGAGCGCGGCGATGGCGCGGCGGGCCCGGTGCAGATCCCACCGCTGGTTGGCGTCGATCATCAGCAGCGTGCCCGGGCCGATGATCTCGCGGACCGCCGCGACCCGCTCGACGTCCTCGGCGAGTTCGGGCCTGCCGACCTTGATCTTGACGGCCGGGTATCCCGCGGCGTGCCAGCGCCGAGCCTGCCCGGCCAGTTCCTCGAGCGAATAGTGCAGGTTCACGCCGCTGCCGTACACCTGGACGCTCCCGCGGCGCGGCCCGAGCACGTCCACCAGGGAGGACTCCCCGCAGCGCAGGTCCCACAGCGCCAGATCGACCCCGGCCATCGCGATCGTGGTCAGGCCGCCGCGCCCGGCCTCGCTCAGGTGCCGGGAGAGCCGGTCCCACACCAGTTCGGGGTGGGCCGGGAGACCGATCAACGCGTCCCTGATGTCGTTCTCCAGCAGAGCCCGTACGGCCTCCGCCCCGATCTGCGGCGTCCAGGAGAAGCCGGTGCCGGTCCGCCCGTCCCGCAGCGTGATCTCACACACGATCACGTGGTTGTATCGCACGTCCGCACCCCACGGGCGACGCAGCGGCACCGTCCGCGGCGTGGTCCGCAGATCCTTGATCATGCGGCCACCCGGGCGGGGCCGGTGCCGGCGTACCCGGCCGGTTCGCGCGCACCGCCGGGAGACGGCGAGGGGAGGAGCGGGACCCCGCTGAGGTTCATGATCGATGATCCTTTCGGGAGGGCTCGGTGTCCGGGACCATTCAGCGCTCAGGACGGCTTGGTGCTCAGGACGGCTCGGTGCTCAGGTCAGCTCGGTCCGCCAGCTGCGCTTGGCCTGCCAGCCGAGCAGCCGCTCGGCCTTGGCCGAGGAGAAGGCGGGGGCGGTGCCCGTGAGGGTGGCCGCGAAGGCGGCGGTGGAAGGGATGACCCGCGGCAGCAGCTCCGCGAGCGGCTCGCGGGCCAGCGCGTCCGCCGCGCCGGCGAAGAAGACCTCGCCGTTGGGCAGATCGGGCAGCCGGTCGAGCAGGGTGAGCAGCAGGTCGGCCGCGTCGCGGGCGTCGATGTAGTTGAACAGCGAGACTCCGGCGATGTCCGGCCGGTCCAGCCGCTCGGCGACCGTGTGCCCCGACTGGGTCGGCGCCCCCTCCCACTCCTCCGGCGCGATCACGAAGCAGGGGCGTATCGCGGCCATCTTCGTCTCGGCCGTGCGGGCGAAGGACCGCATCGTCTCCTCGGCGACCAGCTTGGACAGGCTGTAGGCGTTCCACGGCTGAGCCGGGTGGTCCTCGTCGATGGGCAGGTAGGCGGGGGTCCAGCCGGTCGGCGAGCCGTACCCGATGACGGTCGGGCTGCTCGCCACGATCATCTTGTGCACGCCCAGGGCCGCGGCCGCGTCGCACATGTTGAAGGCCAGTTGTGAGTTCGTGCGGAACGTCACCAGGTCGCTGCGGCTGAACGGAGTCGCGATGGCGGCCAGATGCACGACCGTGTCCGGCCGGAACCGCGCGATCACCTCATAGGCCTCGCCGAGGTCGGCCAGGTCGGCCGGGAGGACGGCGGCGGCGTCGGCGGGGGTGCCCGGCACCCGGTCCACGCCGATCACCTCGTGGCCGGCGGCGGCGAGCGCGGACACGACGCTGCGCCCGAGGCGTCCGGCGCTCCCGGTGACAAGAGTTCTGCTCACAAGTGTCTTTCCCTTCTGGCAGTCCCCGAGGGGCTCGGAGCCTGCAACCAGTTGCATCAAACTGTGTCGTCAACCGATCGAAACGTCAAGGGTTGGATTCCCCCATACATCTGACCTGCTTTTTCGCGTTCCCGGGCGAATGGAGAGTGCGCAACCGGTCGCAGATCAGCAGGTGATTTCCGGAACTGGACGCTGGTACAGGTGCAACCGCGTGCGTTACGGTGCCGCCGTCGCCGCGGGCGAGGCGGCCACCCCGCCACCGTCGAGCGGGAGTCCGGTCCCGGCGATCAGAGAATCGATCGAGAGAGCGAGTCAACCGTGAGATTTGGGGCTACACCCACCGGAGAGACCGTGGACCGGCACGTCCTGACGAACGGCCGGATGCGGGTCGGGATCCTGACCCTCGGCGCGATCGTTCAGTCCGTCGAGCTGCCCGACGGGACCGACGTCGTCCTCGGCCTTCCCACCGTGGCTGACTACCTCCAGCGCAGCCGCTACTTCGGCGCCCTGGTCGGGCGGTACGGCAATCGCATCGCGGGCGGTTGCTTCACCCTCGACGGCGTCAGCCGCCAACTGCCGTGCAACGACAACGGGAACAGCCTCCACGGCGGGAAGGCCGGGTTCGACAAGCGGATCTGGCGGGCCGAAGCGGACGGCGAGCGTGCCGTACGGCTGACCTACGTCAGCGCGGACGGCGAGGAGGGCTACCCGGGCACGCTCACCACCTCGGTCACCTACACCCTCACCGAGCGCGACGAGCTGCGGATCGACTACCACGCCACCACCGACGCGGCCACGGTGCTCAACCTGACCAACCACTCCTACTTCAACCTCGCCGGCTCGGGGGACGTACGCGATCACGTCGTCACCATCGAGGCCGACCATTATCTGCGGGTCGACGCCGGGAAGATCCCGCTGCCCGGGGCGCCCACGCCGGTGGCGGGCACGCCGTACGACTTCACCCGGCCCACGGCGGTGGGGGCACGGCTCGACGGCTGCTACGACCACTGCTACGTGTTGCGCCCCGGCGGCGTGATGCGGGTGGAGGAGCCGGTGAGCGGCCGGACGATGGAGGTGACGACCACCGAGCCGGGCGTCCAGTTCTACACCGGGCACATGCTGGACGGCATCGCCACGCCGTACGGCAGGCAGGCCGGGCTCTGCCTGGAGACGCAGCACTTCCCCGACTCGCCCAACCGGCCCGACTTCCCCTCCACCGTGCTCAGGCCGGGGCAGGAGCACGTCTCCACCACCACCTACCGGTTCGCGGGCTGACCGCGTGCCGAGCCACGTCGTGACCTGAGCGGCCGGGTCGGTACGGGAGGCGCGCAGCGCCCGCCGGTCCTCCGGGCGCTGCGCGCCTCCCGGGCGCTCACGGAGCCGTCGCGTCGTCCACGATCGCACGTCCATCACTGCAACCGCTTGTAATAAGACGGTCGCCAAGTCGATAACTTTCCCACTCGTCATGGATAGCAACCAACCCGTCTACCTGCGTCAACATAGATCTCGACATATCGATAACGCCGAGATAACGCCTGCAAAGGGTTGACGGACCTTTCCCCTGGGCTATAGGAAAGCGCCCAATCCCATCACGTCTCATCGGGAGGTCCCGTGATGACGACCGAATCACGCGAGCTTCGGTCCGGGTCTGTGCCGGAGGTCCCTCGAGTCGATTCGCCGTCGCCGAAGCCCGCGGTCGCGGCGCCCGCTTCCGGAAGCGAAACCTCGCGGAGCGTCCGCCGCTCCCGACACGAGGCATGGGCGGCCTACCTGTTCCTCACGCCGTGGTTCGTGGGCCTGTTCCTGATCACGATCGGTCCCATCGTGGCCTCGCTCTACCTGTCCTTCACCGACTACAGCCTGCTCGAAGAGGCGAAGTGGATCGGCGCGGACAACTACTCCAAGATGTTCGGCGCCGACCAGCGGTTCTGGACCTCGCTGAAGGTCACCACGATCTACGTCGTCGTCTCTGTGCCGCTCCAGCTCGCCTTCGCCCTCGCGCTGGCGCTGCTGCTGGACCGGGGGCTGCGGGGCCTGTCCTTCTACCGGTCGATCTACTATCTGCCCTCGTTGCTCGGCGGCAGCGTCGCGATCGCCATCCTCTGGCGGAAGATCTTCGGCGCCGAGGGCCTGATCAACGCGGGGCTCGCCGTGTTCGGCATCCAGGGCAGCAGCTACGTCAACGATCCCGACACCGCGCTGGGCACCCTGATCCTGCTGCACGTCTGGACGTTCGGCGCCCCGATGGTCATCTTCCTGGCCGGCCTGCGGCAGATCCCGAGCAGCTACTACGAGGCCGCCGCCATCGACGGGGCGGGGACGCTCCAGCGGTTCAGATCGATCACGCTGCCGCTGCTCACACCGATCATCTTCTTCAATCTCGTGCTCGAGGTGATCAAGTCGTTCCAGTCGTTCACCCAGTCGTTCATCGTGAGCAACGGCTCGGGCGGCCCGAACGACTCGACGCTCTTCTACACGCTCTACCTCTACCTCAACGGCTTCAAGCACTACGACATGGGCTACGCGGCGGCGCTGGCCTGGGTCCTCGTCCTCATCATCGCCGGTCTCACCGGGGTCAACTTCCTCGCGTCCAAGTATTGGGTCTTCTATGGCGACGACAGCAAGTAGGCGGCTGCCGGTCCTGTACCGGCGCCGTGTCTCCAGAGGTGCCAAACACCTGATGCTGATCGGCTTCGGCCTGGTCATGCTCTACCCGCTGCTGTGGATGATCTCCAGCGCGCTCAAGCCGGAGGAGCTGATCTTCCGTGAGCCCGGCCTGATCCCCGATGAGATCACCTTCGAGAACTTCACCGAGGGCTGGAACGCACTCGCCCACCCGTTCGGCTACTACCTGTGGAACTCGGCCGTGGTGACGGGGCTGTCGGTCGCCGGCAACCTGGTGGCCTGCTCGATGGCCGCCTACGCCTTCGCCCGGCTGAACTTTCCGCTGAAGAAGCTGTGGTTCACGATCATGCTGGGTTCGATCATGCTGCCGCTGCACGTGGTGATCGTGCCGCAGTACATCATGTTCGCCAAGCTCGACATGATCAACACGATCTGGCCGCTGGTCCTGCCGAAGTTCCTGGCCCACGACTCGTTCTTCATCTTCCTGATGGTCCAGTTCATCAGGACGCTCCCGCGCGAGCTCGACGAGGCGGCGGCGATCGACGGCGCCGGCTACTGGCGCACGTTCTTCCGCGTCATCATCCCGCTCTGCACCCCCGCGCTGGCCACCACGGCGATCTTCACCTTCATCTGGACGTGGAACGACTTCCTCAGCCAGCTCCTCTACCTGAACAACCCGAACAACTTCACCGTTCCGGTCGCGTTGCGCACCTTCCTGGACTCCAGCGGCGAGTCGTCGTGGGGGCCCATGTTCGCCATGTCGATCATCGCACTCGGGCCGATCTTCGGATTCTTCCTGGCCGGCCAGAAGTACCTGATCCGCGGTGTCGCCACCACGGGTCTGAAGTAGTTCCTCACCCCCCGAAACGAGCTGAGAGAGGACGAGCGATGCGCTCTTCGAAGTTGGCGGCCCTGCTCACCGTGGCCGCGATGGCCCTGACGGCCTGCGGCAGCGGCGGCGGCGACGACGCGGCCGACGGCAAGGTCAAGATCCGCTTCTCCTACTGGGGCAGCGACTCCAGACAGAAGCTGACCGAGGAGGTCATCGCGGCCTTCGAGAAGAAGAACCCGGACATCGACGTGGTCGGCGAGTTCTCCGACTGGCAGAGCTACTACGAGTCGCTGGCCACCAAGGTCGCGGCGGGCGACGCGCCCGACGTCATGACCCTGGAGATCCGCGGCCTGGCCGAGTACGCGGGCCGGGGCGCCATCGCCGACCTCACCGGCAAGATCGACACCGCCGCCCTCGCCCAGGACGCGCTCGCCGCCGGCCAGGTCGACGGCAAGCAGTACGCCATCCCCACCGGTGTCAACGTCTTCGCGATGTACGCCAACAAGTCCGTGCTCGAGAAGGCGGGGGTGGAGCTCCCGGACGACAAGACCTGGACCTGGGACGACTACATCAAGCTCTCCGCCGAGATCAGCAAGGCCGGTAACGGCGAGTACTACGGCACCGAGTACACCTCCAACAATCCCACCTACCCGACCATCTACGCCGCCCAGCGTGGTGAGAAGCTCTACGACAACGGCAGGATCGGCATCACGGCCGACACGCTCAAGGCCTGGTGGGGGAACTTCCTCAACATGATCGAGACCAAGGCCTCACCCGACGCGGCGAAGATGAACGAGATCATCGCGGCCGGTGTGGAGCAGTCGCTGATCGGCACCAACAAGGGCGCGTTCGGCATGTGGTGGAGCAACCAGCTGGGCACCCTGAGCAAGGTCTCCGGCTCCGAGCTGGCCATGCTCCGCATGCCCAAGCTGGAGAGCGGCGGCGGCCACGGCATGTTCCTCCAGCCCGCCATGCACTGGACCATCTCCAGCAAGACCGAGCACCCGGCCGAGGCGCAGAAGTTCGTCGACTTCCTGGTCAACGACCCGGATGCGGGCGGCATCCTGCTCAGCGACCGGGGCCTGCCGATCAACTCCAAGGTCCTGGAGGCGATCAAGGGCAAGCTGACCCCGGCCGACCAGCAGAGCCTGGAGTTCATCGACGAGGTCAAGAGCGAGCTCAGCGCGGCGGTCGTCCCCCCGAAGGGCGCCTCGAAGATGGAGGACGTCATCAAGCGCTACACCGAGGCCGTGACCGCCGGCCAGATGACCCCCGACGAGGCCGCCGGCAAGTTCCTCGAGGAGGCCAACGCGGCCATCGCCGGCTGAGACCGAAGACCCTCAGCGCCGCCGTACGGCTCGCCCGAGCCGTACGGCGGCCCACCGCGGAGAGACGAGATGAGATACGCATTCGTCGGGCTCGGCCATCGTGCCCAGATGTACGTCGACGCGCTGCTCGGCGACTGGCGGGACACCGGCGCCATCGTCGCGCTGTGCGACACCAACCGGACCCGGATGGACTACTACGTCGAGCTCATCGGGGAGAAGGTGCCCTGCTTCGCGCCGGACGACTTCGGCGCGATGCTGGAGCTGTGCGACGCGGTGGTCGTCGCCACGGTGGACGCGGCGCATGCCCGCTACGTCGTCGAGGCGCTCGATGCGGGCAAGCGCGTGATCGTGGAGAAGCCGCTGACGACCGACGCCGAGGGGTGCGCCGCCATCGCCGCCGCGGCGGAACGGAGTCCCGGCTCGCTGGTCGTCACCTTCAACTACCGTTACTCGCCCCGCAACTCGGCGGTCCGCCGCCTCATCATGGACGGTGCGATCGGCGAGGTCACCTCCGTGCACTTCGAGTGGACGCTGGACACCATCCACGGCGCCGACTACTTCCGCCGCTGGCACCGGGACAAGGCCAACTCCGGCGGCCTGCTCGTGCACAAGTCCACACACCACTTCGACCTGGTCAACTGGTGGCTGGCCGCCGCGGCGCGGAGTGTGTACGCCCAGGGCGACCTGCGCTTCTACGGCGCGGACAACGCCAGGACACGCGGTCTCGGCACGCGGCCCGAGCGCGGCAGGGGCGCCCCCGGCCTCGGCGCCGACCCGTTCATCCTGGACGTCGCGGCCGACCCGCGGCTCAAGCGTCTCTACCTGGACGCCGAGCACGAGGACGGCTACCTCCGTGACCGGGACGTCTTCGCCGAGGGCGTCACCATCGAGGACAACATGGCGGTTCTGGTCCGCTACGACAACCGGGCCCTGCTCACCTACTCGCTCAACGCGCACGCGCCCCTCGAGGGCTATCGGGTCGTGTTCAACGGCACCCGCGGCCGGATCGAGCTGGAGGTGTGCGAGCGGTCCTGGACCCCGCCGCGCGCCGCGATCGATCCGAGTGCGGCCGCCAAGGAGCACGCGGCGGGCTTCCGCGAGCGGCTCACCCTGCAGGAGCACTGGCGGGAGGCGCGAGAGATCCCGATCGAGCGGGGCGACGGGGCACACGGCGGCGGCGACCGGCTGCTGCTCGATGACGTGTTCCGCGGCCCCGGAGACGACCCGCTGGCCAGGCAGGCCGGCTACCTCGACGGGATCCGCGGCGTGATGGTGGGCGTCTGCGCCAACGAGTCCATGCGGTCGGGCCGCCCCATCCGGCTGGCCGACGGCGGTACCCGCATGGCCGGCCACTGAGCGGAGCAGGCGGCCGAGGTCACCATACTTGTGTCCGACGGGCTGGGCTGGGGGAGGCGCGACCGCGCGAGCCCGGCGAGTCGTCGTGCTCGCCGGCTCTGCCGGGAGACGACTTCGGCTTTCCGCACAGGAGCGGGTCCTCGGCTGGCTCGCCCGCCACTTGAGAGCAGACAGAGGTGTGCAATGGCGGTAACGATCAGGGACGTGGCCCAGGCGTCGGGAGTGCACGTCTCGACGGTGTCGCGTACGTTCTCGGCGCCGCACATGGTGAGCGGGGAGACGCGCAACCGGGTGCTGGCGGTGGCCGAGCAGCTGGGGTATCGGCCGAATCGGGCGGCGCGGGCGTTGACGACGGGGCGGACGCACAATCTGGGGCTGATCGTCGCGGACATCGCCAACCCCTTCTTCCCTCCGCTGATCAAAGCGGCGCAGGCGCAGGCGCGGGAGCGGGACTACCACGTGTTCGTCGCCGACACCGACGAGAACTCGCTGCGGGAGCAGGAGCTGATCGAGACGCTCTCCAAGCAGGTGGACGGTGTGCTGCTGTGCAGTCCGCGCCTGTCGAACCGGGTGATCGAGCGGTTGCGGGCGCAGGTGCCGTTCGTGGTGGTCAACAGGTGGATAAAGGGACTGCCCACGGTGCTGATGGACGTGGGACAGGGCGCCGCTGCGGCGGTGGAGCATCTGGCGGCTCTCGGCCATCGGAGGATCGCGTTGCTCTCGGGCCCGAGCGGCTCATGGACCAGCCAGGAGATGCACACCGCCGTCACCGCCGCCGCGGCCGAGTCCGGCATCGAGCTGACGGTGCTGCGCCCGAACGAGCCGACCGAGCGGGGCGGGCTGGCGGCGGCGGCCGCGGTCGTCGCGTCGGAGGTGACCGGTGCGCTGTGTTACAACGACCTGGTCGCGATCGGGCTGATCGAAGGGCTGCGCGAGCGCGGCCTCAGCGTGCCCGACGACATGAGCGTCATCGGTGTGGACGACAGCCTGCCGAGCCGGTTGAACAGGCCGAAGCTGACGACGATCACGATGCCGACCGCCGCCGCCGGACGGATGGCCGTCGATCTCCTGCTGGCGGCCGTCAACGCGGGAGAGGGTGCGGCGGCCACCCTGGCCCGGCTGCAGACCGACCTCGTCGTGCGCGAGTCCACCGGGGTCGCCGCATCCGCCGGGCCGGGGCCACGCGAGTAGTCTCCGGTCTCCCGCGCCTGGTGCGGCGCCGCCGTGCCGCACCCGATGCGTCGGGCGGGCTGGCGTGGCGCCTCGTGCGCCCGCACCCCTCGCTCTGCTTCTCCGGTGTGCCGGCCGGGTCTTTCGCGTACCCGCGGATGGGAAGATCATCGGGAGCGCCGGTCGCCGACGGCCCAGACCGCGGTTCAGACTGCGGTACATCCGATCCGAGCGACGAACCCGAGGAATGAAGGAAGCGGACACGTTGCGAATACTCATGACCGGCGCCGCGGGAGGAATGGGCACCCTGCTCCGGCCACGACTGGCCAGGGAGGGGCGCGTGCTGCGCCTGCTCGACATCGAGCTCGACCGCACCGATCTCGGTCCGGGGGAGGAGGCGGTGATCGGCGACATCACCGATGCCGGCACGATGGCCGCGGCGATGGACGGCGTCGACGCCGTGCTCCACCTCGGCGGCCACAGCCGGGAGAAGCCGTGGGCGGACATTCTCGAGGTGAACATCAACGGCACCTGCGTGGTGCTGGAGACCGCCAGGAAGGCCGGGGTGCGCCACGCGGTGCTGGCGAGCAGCAACCACACCGTCGGGTTCCACCCACGCGCCGGCCGGGTCCCCGACTACCTGTTCCCCCGGCCGGACACCTACTACGGCGTCGGCAAGGTCGCGCTCGAGGCGCTCGGCTCGCTCTACCACGACCGGTACGGCATGGCCGTGACGTGCCTGCGCATCGGGTCGTGCTACGAGCGGCCGCACGACGACCGCATGCTGTCCACCTGGCTGTCCCCCGACGACTGCGCCCGCCTGGTCGAGGCGTCGCTGACAGCGGAGGGATTCCACATCGTCTGGGGCGTGTCTGCCAACACCCGGGGCGGGTGGTCCCTGGAGGAGGGCCGGGCCATCGGCTATGAGCCACGGGACGACTCCGAGGTGTTCGCGGCGGAGATCCTCGCCGCCCAGGGTGAGCCGGATCCGGCCGACACCACCCGGGGGCTGATCGGCGGGTCGTTCTGCGATCGCGATCTGGATGCGGACAATCTCCTCAAGAATGGGAAATGAGATGACTATGGGAGATCTGATCTCAGGCAAGGACACGGCCGGCGTGGTCGACGACGCGGTGGCGCGTGCCGCCGCGTCGGGGGCGAGATGGCGGGACACCCCGGCCGCCGAGCGCGCCGCGGTGCTGGAGGGCGTCGCCGACGCACTGCTCAAGCACACCGACGAGCTCTGGCCGGTGGCCCACGCCGAGACCCGCCTCGGCGAGGCCCGGCTGCGCGGGGAGATCGCGCGTACGGCCGCGCAGTTCCGGCTGTTCGCCGTCGTGCTGCGGGACGGCGGCCACGTCGAAGCGGTGATCGACCACCCCGACCCGGACGCCACGCCACCCCGGCCGGACGTACGCCGGATGAACCACCCGTTGGGGGTGGTCGCGGTCTTCGCCGCGAGCAACTTCCCGTTCGCGTTCTCGGTCGCCGGCGGCGACACGGTCTCGGCGCTCGCGGCCGGCTGCCCGGTGGTGGTCAAGGCCCATGAGGGTCACCCCCGGACCTCGGATCTGACCGCCTCGATCGTGCGCCGGGCCCTGCCCGACCCCGGCCTGCTCGGGCTGGTGCACGGTTTCGAGGCGGGGGTCTCGCTGGTCGGGCACCCGCTCGTGACGGCCGTCGGCTTCACCGGTTCGCTCGCGGGCGGCAGGGCCGTCCAGGAGCTGATCGGCCGGCGGCCCGATCCGATCCCGTTCTACGGTGAGCTGGGCAGCGTCAACCCGGTCGTCGTGCTGCCGTCGGCCGACCCCGCGGCCGTGGCGGCGGGGTTCGCGGCCTCGCTGACGCTCGGCGTCGGCCAGTTCTGCACCAACCCCGGCCTGGTGTTCGTGCCCGAGCGTCCGGGAGAGCCCGGCGATCGAGGCGAGCCCGGGGGGCAGGGCGAGTTCGAGCGGGCCATCGGCGCGGCCGTCGCCGCGACGACCGGCGGTCCCATGCTCACCGCGAAGATCCGTGACGGTTATCTGCGCGCGGTCGAGCGGCTGCCCGGCGCCGGCCTCGCCGTACTGGCCCGTGGCAGCGCCCCGGAGGCCGGGGACGGCGTGACGCCGCAGGTGTTCTCGGTCGGGCTCGAGGCGTTCGCCGGCGGACTGCCCGAGTTGGCCGAGGAGTGCTTCGGCCCCGCCGCGATCATCGTGCGATACCGTGACCCGGCCGACCTGCCGGAGGTGCTGCGACGGCTGCCGGGGTCGCTCACGGCGACCGTGCACGCGGCCGATCCGGCCGAGGCGCGCGATCTCGTGCCGGTGCTGCGGCGGCTCGCCGGCCGCCTGATCTGGAACGGCTGGCCGACGGGCGTCGCGGTGTGCTGGGCCATGCATCACGGCGGTCCGTGGCCTGCCTCGACGGCCGCCGCGCACACCTCGGTGGGGGCGGCGTCCATCATGCGGTGGCAGGCCCCGGTCGCCTACCAGGACTGGCCGGCGGACCTGCTTCCCCTCGAACTGCGTGACGACAACCCCCTCGGGGTGCCGCAGCGGGTGGACGGCCGCCTCCGGGCCTGACGTCCGACCGGCCGGCCCCGCCGTCGCGTACGGCCCGCGTCCCGCCGGGGCGTGAGCCGTACGGCCGCCGGCGTCGCGCCTCGTGGTGCGGCGTGCCGGGCCGGAAGCACTCTCCCCGGTTCGGCCACGCCGACGCCGCGTGGGAACCGGACCACAATAGGAGAGGCGGGCCGCGGTCAGGGAGGTTACACATGGCGGAACCGGTGTCACACGTGAAGTCGGCGCTCCGTACGGTCGAGCTGCTCGACTTCCTCGCACAATATCCCGGCCTGCACAGCCTCACCGACCTGCAGGGCAAGCTCGGCTACCCCAAGAGCAGCCTGCACGCCCTGCTGCGCACGCTGGTCGATCTCGGCTGGATCGAGACGGACGTCACCGGAACGCTCTACCGCATCGGCATGCGGGCGCTGCTGGTCGGCGCGACGTACATCGACGGCGACCCCGTGGTGCAGATCGCCAGGGACGCGCTCGACTGGCTGGCCGAGGCCACCGGCGAGACCGTGCACCTGGCCCGGCTGGACCACTTCGACGTCGTCTACCTCGCCACCAGGGCCTCGCGCCACTACCTGCGGCCGTTCTCCCGCGTCGGCCGCCGCCTGCCGGCCGGCACCACCTCGCTCGGCAAGGCGATCCTCGCCTGCCGCGACGACGAGGAGGTGCGCGCGATGCTGCCGCCCGAGTTGCCCGCGCTGACGCGGCACACCATCACCGATCCCGTACGGCTCCTGGCCGACCTGGCGCAGGTCCGCGAGCACGGGTACGCGGTGGACCGCGAGGAGAACACCGAGGGAGTGCGCTGCTTCGGCGTCGCCCTGCGCGTCACCGATCCGCCGCGCGACGCCATCAGCTGCTCGGTGCCCATCCCGCGGCTCACCGACGAGCGTGAACAGGAGATCGCCGACTGCCTGTACGAGGCAAGGGATCGCATCGAACGCCTCGCCGTACGGCAACGCCGTGCCTTCTGATCCCGTCCTTCCGGCGTGCCTCCGGGAAAACTCCCGTTCTTGCGAGTAACTTCGGCATCATGGCCGCCCGTACGTCCGGACAGGGGTCCGGCAAGCGCCCGACGCCGCGCTCCGGGTCCCGTACGGCATCCGCGAAGCGCCCAGCTTCCCGCAGCCGGGCCGCGGGCAGGTCTGCCCACAAACCGGCGCAGAAGCGCCCCGTCGTGACCGGTCAGGATCCGATCAGCTGGGTCTTTCTGATCATCGGCAAGCTCATCATGGGCCTGTGGTCCCTGATCGCCAACGCGCTGGGCGTGGCCGCCAGGGCACTCGGGCAGGGGGCGCGCGATCTCGATCCGGCACACCGCCGCGACGGGGCCGGCCTCGCGGTCCTCGCCGCCGCCATCGTGGTGGCCGCGATGACCTGGCGCGACACCAAGACCGGAGCGGCGGCCGTCGTGGACGCGGTGGTGCGCGGCACGGTCGGCGCGCTCGGCTGGGCGGTGCCGGTGCTGCTGGCGCTGCTCGCCTGGCGGCTGCTGCGCCACCCCGACCAGAACGCGGAGACCGGCCGGATGGGCATCGGGTGGGCCGCGCTGCTCGCCGGAATCCTCGGGATCGTCCACGTCGCGCACGGCACGCCGTACCCGTCGGGCGGCCCGAACGACGGCATGGGGCACGTGTCGGAGGCCGGCGGCATGCTCGGCTTCATGGTGTCGGCCCCGCCGTCGAGCATCCTGCCGCCGTTCATCACGATCCCGCTGCTGCTGATGCTGTCGGGGTTCGGCCTGCTGGTGATCACGGCGACCCCCGTCCACCGCGTCCCCGAGCGGCTGGCCGAGATCCAGCACATGCTCTTCCAGCGGCCGGAGGGGGCTCCCGGCACTTCCCGGCCCAAATCCAAACCGGCCACGCAGAAGAAGCGACCGCGCAGGCGGGCGGAGGACGGCGACCGGCCGGGCGACGGAGAGGCCGGCGCCAAGCCGTACGACACGCCCGTGCTGAAGGAGCACTCCCCGGAGATCGTGCCCGGTCTCGTGGACGAGACCGGCTCCGCCGAGGCCGCACGCTCCAAGGAGCCCGCACGGCAGGCCGGGCAGCCGGAACATACGGCGCAGCCGCCGCCGCCGACCCCGGCGCCGCGCAAGGTCGAGCAGCTCATGCTGTCGACACAGGCCGGGCCGTACGTCCTGCCGGATCTGCAGCTGCTGCGGCCGGGCACGGCGCCGAAACCGGAGACCAAGGCGAACCGGACGGTCGTGAACGCGCTGACCAGCGTGCTCGAGCAGTTCACGATCGACGCGCAGGTCGTCGGCTTCACCCGTGGCCCGACCGTGACCCGGTACGAGATCGAACTCGGTCCGGCGGTCAAGGTCGAGAAGGTCACCGCGCTCACCAAGAACATCGCTTATGCCGTTAAATCGGCGGATGTCCGGATCCTGTCGCCGATCCCCGGCAAGTCGGCGATCGGGGTGGAGATCCCCAACGTCGACAAGGATCTGGTCTCGCTCGGCGACGTGCTGCGCTCCGAGGTGGCCCAGCGTGACCATCACCCGATGATCGTGGGCCTCGGCAAGGACGTCGAGGGCCGCACGATCGTGGCCAACCTGGCCAAGATGCCGCACATCCTCATCGCGGGCGCCACCGGAGCCGGTAAGTCCACCTGCATCAACGGGCTGATCACCTCGATCCTGCTGCGGTCGACACCGGACGAGGTGCGGATGGTCCTCGTCGACCCCAAGCGCGTCGAGCTCAACACCTACGAGGGCATCCCCCACCTCATCACGCCGATCATCACGAACCCGAAGAAGGCCGCGGAGGCCCTCGAATGGGTCGTGGGCGAGATGGACCGCCGGTACGACGACCTCGCGGCCAACAACTTCCGGCACATCGACGACTTCAACAAGGCGGTCAGGGCGGGCAAGCTGACGCCGCCGCCCGGCAGCGAGCGGGTGTACCAGCCCTATCCCTACCTGCTGGTGATCGTCGACGAGCTCGCCGACCTGATGATGGTCGCCCCCCGCGATGTCGAGGACTCGATCGTCCGAATCACGCAGCTCGCCCGCGCGGCGGGCATCCACCTGGTCATCGCGACGCAGCGGCCGTCGGTCGACGTCGTCACCGGTCTGATCAAGGCCAACGTGCCCTCCCGGCTGGCGTTCGCGACCTCGTCGCTGGCCGACTCGAGGGTCATCCTCGACCAGCCGGGGGCCGAGAAACTGGTCGGGCAGGGCGACGCGCTGTTCCTGCCCATGGGCGCCAGCAAGCCCATGCGGCTGCAGAACGCGTTCGTCTCCGAGAAGGAGATCGCGGACATCGTCGCCCACTGCAAGACCCAGATGCAGGCCGAGTACCGCGAGGACGTGGCCGCGCCGGCGGCGGCCAAGCGGGAGATCGACGAAGAGATCGGCGACGACCTCGACCTGCTGATCCAGGCGGCCGAACTGATCGTCTCGACCCAGTTCGGATCGACCTCGATGCTCCAGCGCAAGCTGCGGATCGGCTTCGCCAAGGCGGGGCGGCTGATGGACCTGCTGGAGAGCCGCGAGGTGGTGGGCCCGAGCGAGGGGTCCAAGGCACGGGAGGTGCTGGTCAAGCCCGACGACCTGCCCGGCCTCCTGGCCGATCTCCGGGGACATTGAATAACTTTGGGTAGACCTCCGAGTACGTTGCGTAGCAGACTACTGGTTGAATGGGACTAACTACGCAATGTAGGGCGAGCGGCAGCTCGGACAAGGGGGCGACCTATGAGCGTTGGCGCTGCGTTGTCGGAAGCGCGGCAGCGAGCTGATCTGACCGTGGCTCAGCTCAGCGATCGCACGCGCATCCGCGAAGGTGTCATCGAAGGCGTCGAGCGGGATGACTTCTCCGTTTGCGGCGGCGACTTCTACGCGCGCGGCCATATCCGGGCCCTCGCCGGCAGCCTGGGACTGGACGCCGAAGACCTGGTCCGGCAGTACGACGAGCTCCACGCCGGCTCGCGGTCCCCGGTCCGGGCGTCCGCCGTGTTCCGCGGGGAAGACCTCGTCAGGAACCGGTCGCGGCATGCTCCGAGCTGGACCATGGCCGTCGCGGTCGCGCTGGCCCTCGTCGTGGTGTTCGCCGTCGTGCGGCTGCTGAGCGGCTCCGGCGGCAAGGCGGGGGAGACCGCGGCCCAGCTCCCCATCGCCGTGCCCAACGCGGGAGCGCATCAGGCCCACGAGCCCGGAAAGCCCGCGCAGGCGCGCGGCGTCGTCACGCTCAAGGCCGTCGCGAAGAAGCCGACGTGGGTGAACGTCAGGGACGGCCAGGGCCACAAGGTCTTCCAGGGCACGCTGACGGAGGGCAAGGCGACGACCTGGACGGCCAAGGGCCGGATGCGGGTGACCGTCCGCGACGCGGGCGCCGTACGGCTGGAGGTCAACGGCAAGGACGTCGGCGCCCTGGGCAAGGACGGCCAGACGGTGGTGCGCACCTTCGAGGCGGGCGGGCCGGGTGCCCGCTGAGGGCCAACTGCCGATACCGTAGTTTCATCATGTCTGCTCGCCGAACCGTTTCGCTGATCACGCTGGGCTGTGCCCGCAACGAGGTCGACTCCGAGGAGCTGGCCGCGCGCCTAGACGCGGCAGGATGGCGCCTGGGAGACGACAATCCCGACATCGTCGTCGTCAATACCTGCGGGTTCATCGATTCGGCGAAGAAGGACTCGATCGACACCCTGCTCGCGGCGGCCGACACGGGCGCCAAGGTGGTCGCGGCGGGATGTCTGGCCGAGCGGTACGGCGAGCAGCTCGCCGAGGCGCTGCCCGAAGCCGCCGTGATCTCCTTCGACGACTACACCGAGATCGGGGAGCGGCTCGACGACGTGCTGGCGGGCAAGACGCTCAAGCCGCACTCGCCGCGCGACCGGCGAACGCTGCTGCCCATCACACCGGTCGCCCGCGCGGCCGCCGCCTCGAGCGCGAGCATCCCCGGCCACGGCGTCCCGTCCGGCCGGGCCGACGAGAACCTGCCGGACGGCGTGGCGCCGGCCAGCGGCCCCAGGACGCTCAGGAAGCGGCTGGGCGGCGGTCCGGTCGCCTCGATGAAACTCGCCTCCGGATGCGACCGCCGCTGCACCTTCTGCGCGATCCCGGCGTTTCGCGGCTCCTACGTCTCCCGCCCGCCGGAGGACCTGCTGGCCGAGGCCCGGTGGCTGGCCGGGCAGGGCGTCACGGAAATCGTGCTCGTCAGCGAGAACTCGACGTCGTACGGCAAGGACCTGGGCGATCTGCGCGCGCTGGAGAAGCTGCTGCCGCGGATCGCCGCCACCGAGGGCATCGAGCGGGTCCGGGTCAACTATCTCCAGCCCGCCGAGCTGCGGCCGGGCCTGCTCGACGTGATCACCGGGACCGAGGGCGTGGCGCCGTACTTCGACCTGTCCTTCCAGCACGTCAGCGGCCCGCTGCTGCGGCGGATGCGCCGGTTCGGCGACGCCGAGCGCTTCCTCGATCTGCTGGCGCGCATCCGCGAGCGCGCGCCGGAGGCGGGCATCCGGTCCAACTTCATCGTGGGCTTCCCCGGCGAGACCCCCGGCGACTTCGACACGCTGGCGGGCTTCCTGGAGGAGGCCAGGCTCGATGTGATCGGCGTCTTCGGCTACTCCGACGAGGAGGGCACGGAGGCGTTCTCCTTCGAGGGCAAGCTCGACCAGGAAGTGATCGACGAACGGGTGGCCGCGTTGAGCCGGCTGGCCGAGGAACTGACCGCCCAGCGCGCCGAGGAGCGCATCGGCACCGACCTCGAGGTCCTGATCGACGAGGATCTGGGGGACGGGGGATACGAGGGCCGCGCCGCGCACCAGGGCCCCGAGGTGGACGGTTCGGTGACCGTCCAGGGGATCGGACTCGTTCCCGGCCGGATCGTCCAGGCCGTCGCCGTCGACGCCGAAGGGGTCGACCTGATCGCCCGGATCAAGGCAGGCCCATGACGGAGCGCAGCGAGCCGCCCTTCGTCCCGCAGCCCGCGCCGTCCGTGTCCGCCCCGTCGCCCGTGCCGACGGCGAGGCGGGTGAGCACCTGGAACATCGCGAACGCGCTGACCATCGGACGACTGGTGATCGTGCCGGTTTTCACGGTCTTCCTGTTTCTGGAAGGCCCCACCTGGCGGCTCGCTGCGCTCGGCGTGTTCCTTCTCGCGTCGTTCACCGACCAGCTCGACGGCTGGCTGGCCCGGAAGTACGCGCTGATCACCGACTTCGGGAAGATCGCCGACCCGATCGCGGACAAGGCCCTGATCGGCGCCGGCCTGGTGAGCCTGTCCTTTCTCGGTGAGCTCCCCTGGTGGGTGACCGGTGTGATCCTGGCCAGGGAGGCGGGGGTCACGCTGCTGCGGTTCCTGGTCATCAGGCACGGCGTGATCCCGGCGAGCTACGGAGGCAAGGTCAAGACCGTCCTGCAGATCGCCGCCATCGCGCTCTACATCGTGCCGGGGGTGCCCGCGCCGGTCAGGTGGGCGGCCATCGGGCTCGCGCTGGCCGTCACCGTGGGAACCGGCCTCGACTACGTGGTGCGGGCGATTCGGCTGCGGCAGGTGGCGGCCAGGGCACGGGGCAGGTGAAGGAACGCCGATGCACGGGAGGGCATGGTGACCGGCGGGACGACGGGAGAGGCCGCGGCGGAGGCGGCGCGTGTCCTGGCGCTGCTGGTGGAGGGCGGGGCCACCGTCTCGGTGGCGGAGTCGCTGACCGGGGGTCTGATCGGAGCGACGCTGACGGCGCCGGCCGGAGCGTCGGCGGCCTTCCGCGGCGGCGTGGTGGCCTACGCGACCGACCTCAAGGCCGGACTGCTCGGTGTGCCGGCCGACCTGCTCGCCCGGGAGGGCGCGGTGCACCCCGACGTCGCCGCGGCGATGGCGCGTGGAGTGCGCGAACTCACGAAGGCGGACTACGGCCTCGCGGTCACCGGGGTCGCCGGCCCCGACCCGCAGGACGGCAGACCGGTGGGCACGGTCCACATCGCGCTGGCCGGCCCGGGAAACCGGATCCGGCACTGTGACATCGTCCTCGACGGGGGCAGGGACCAGATCAGGTGGGAAACCTGCCGAGCGGCTTTGAGCCTGCTTAGAGGTGTGCTGGAGGCAAATATGGGGGAACATTCGGGGTGATTACCGCGTTACGTCACCAGCGAACATGCTCACCACGGTCTGCCGCGGTGTTGCTCTCTACAGGTACGGTGGAGCTGTGAGTGAGGTCCGTGAGCCATCGGCGAGGAGCAAGTCAGGCACGCGCCCGGCGAGAGGGCCGAGCGAACCAACGGTGACGGCGAGGAGCATGCACGAAGGACATTCGAAGAAGGGGCGACATGAGCCCACCGCGCGAGGCGTCGTGAAGGCGCCCCCCTCGGGGAGGGAGCG
Source organism: Sphaerimonospora sp. CA-214678 (assembly GCF_050942215.1). Classification (GTDB taxonomy): domain Bacteria; phylum Actinomycetota; class Actinomycetes; order Streptosporangiales; family Streptosporangiaceae; genus Sphaerimonospora. The sequence goes on along the minus strand of NZ_CP192056.1, from coordinate 4,622,096 downwards.
ACAGATGATCCTGCTGCGTCAGCTGCTGGGTGATGTGCTGCGAAGGCTGCGGATGCGCCAGAATCGCACGCTGCGCGAGGTGTCCACGCTGGCGCGCGTCTCGCTCGGTTACCTCTCCGAGGTCGAACGCGGCCAGAAGGAGGCATCCTCGGAGCTGCTCGCCTCGATCTGCGGCGCGTTGGGCGTGCCGTTGTCGCAGGTGCTCCGTGAGGTCTCCGACCAGTTCGCGCTGGCCGAGCTGCAGGCCGCCCCGGTTCTGGCCGACGTGCCGGAGCGCGAACGCCTGCCGATGCCCGAGCCCGTGCCCGCCGGCATCCCCGACAGCGAGTTCGACGAGGACTTCCGCGGGTACAGCCCGGAGGTCAAGGACATGGTCGCCGCCTGATCAGGGCGCCACGTCGCGCCGCACGGCGCGGCCGTCAGGCTGGCGTGTTCCGGTCTGCGTCCCCGGGTGAGTCTGGGGTTCGCCGGGCACCACGGTCGCCCCGGCTCCTGTTCCTTCGTCCGGCGTTCCTACGCCTGGCACACGGGACACCAGAAGATCAGCCGTTCGTACGGCTCGGCCCCTCGGCCGGTGGCCGACGGCGTCTCGCCGCGGCGGATCGGGGCCCCGCATCGGCGGCATGGCCGGCCCGCTCTGCCGTATACGAACATCGACCTGCCCGGCCGGAGATCACCCGTCGTGATCGGCCGCGGTGCTTCCCTGCTCGCGTCCATGAGGGCGTGGGCGAGTCCGGCCAGTGCCTCGAGTTCGTCCGGTGAGATCGACCCCACCGCGCGCCAGGGCGAAAGACGCGCGGCGAACAGCGTCTCGGCCCGCCAGATCGTGCCGATCCCGGCCAGATTGCGCTGATCGAGCAGTGCCTCCCCGATGCCGCGGCCGGGGCGCTCGCCCAGGTTGCGCGCGGCCAGCGCGGCGTCCCAGTCCGGACCGAGCAGGTCGGGCCCGAGATGACCGACGACCCGGTCCTCATGGTCCGTGGCCACGAGGTCGACGACGCCGAGCCTGATCCCGGCGGCCTGCCACAGCTCGTTCGCCAGCACGAGCCGTACGACATCGCCGCCGGGCAGCGGGCGTCCCGCCGGGGCGACCCGCCAGCTTCCGTCCATCCGCAGATGGGTGTGCACGGTCAGGCCGCCCGCCACGCGCGTCAGCAGGTGTTTGCCGCGGGAGATCGTGGTGAGTACGGCGCGGCCGCGCAGGTCGGCGGTCGCGTGGCGGGGGACCCGGAAGTCAGACCGGGTCAGCACCCGGCCGTCGAGCGCCTCCCTGAGCCGCCTCGCGGTCCGGTATACGGCATCGCCTTCCGGCACGGCAGCGCGCCACTCAGACCGACGGGTTGGAGTTCCAGGCCGCGGGGTCGGAGGCGAGGTCGGTCACCCGGGCGGGCAGGTCGCCCTTGGCCAGGTGTTCCAGGGTCACCTCTTCCAGGATCGCCCGCTCGCTCGCGCGCAGCGCGATCCACACCTCCTGCAGCGCCTGGGCGGCGCCCTGGTATCCGACGTGTTCCGGACGCTCGCCCCGAACGTTGGCCAGCGGCCCGTCCACCGCTCTTATCACGTCGGCGAGGGAGATCTGAGCGGCCGGCCGGGCCAGGACGTAGCCCCCCTCGGGACCACGCTGGCCGCGCACCAAACCGGCCCGGCGCATCTGCAGCAGGATGTTCTCCAGGTACTTGGGGGGCATGTCCTGTCCCTTGGCCAGCTCGCCGACCGTTGTCGGCCCCTCGCCCGCGGCGGCGAGCTCGGCGGCGGCACGGAGGGCGTAGTCGACACGGGCAGAAAGTCGCATGTGGTCGATTATCCCGCCTGGTAGACGTCCATTGGACGGCGGCCTCACCTCATCGCCCTGGTGAGGGACCGTTGTGGTCCGCCGGTCGGCCGAGGCGGAGCCGTACGACGACCGGGGACGGCCGGAGAACGGAGGCCCGGCGCGCGGGGCTCGACCGCCCGCGGTCCCGGCCCGGGGAGCACGCGGCCGGCGCGCTTCACCGGGCTGACGGCGCTCCTTCCGGCCGGGGGGTCGGTAAGCTTTCAGGAAGCTTTGTTGGCGATTAAGAGAACCTTTGTTGGCGATTAAACGGGCAGAGTGTGACGGCGTGGCGGGACCGAGCATCGAAAGCAGGAGCATGGAGCGACGTCCTGGCGTGCCCAGGTTGCTCCGGGAGATCAACGACAGGGCCGCCCTGGAACTGCTGATGGCGTCGGGGCCCCTCACCCGCGGTCAGATCGGCCAGCTGACCGGCCTTTCGAAGGTCACGGCCTCCCAGACGCTGGCGCGGCTGGAGGAGCGCGGGCTCGTGGAGGTCGTGGGGGAGCAGGCCGGCAACCGCGGGCCGAACGCCGCGCTCTACGGCGTGGTCCCCTCGTACGCCTACGTCGCCGGTCTCGACGTGGGCCCGGACTCGGTCACCGCGGCGGTGGCCGACGTCAAGGGGGATGTCGTGGCGGAGGTGACGGCCTCCCCGCAGGGCCATGACGATCCGGTGTCGATCGTCCACAACGCGGTGGTGAAGGCGTGCCGCTCCGGCCGGGTCGCCCTGTCGAAGCTGCGCGGCGTCGTGATCGGCACGCCGGGCGTGGTCGATCCGCGCACCGGAGACGTACGGTTCTCGTTCGACCTGCCGCACTGGCACGAGGGCATTCATGAAGCACTGGCCAGGGATCTGCGCCGCGACGTGACCATCGAGAACGACGTCAACCTCGTGGCGATCGCCGAGCGGGTGCAGGGGGCCGCCCAGCGGGTGGACGACTTCGTGCTCGTGTGGGTGGGCCGCGGCATCGGCCTGGCCGTCATGCTCGGGGGGCGACTGCACCGCGGCAGGTCGGGGAGCGCGGGAGAGATCGGCTATCTGCCGGTGCCCGGCGTTCCGCTGGCCGCGGATGTGAAGGCCACACCGGGCCGGCCGCCGTCGCTCGCCGGCGGTCTCCAGTCGCTCGTCAGCTCCGAGGCCGTGACCGAGCTCGCCGGGACGTACGGCTTCACCGGGGCGACGGCGGCCGACTGTGTGACGGAGGCGGTCGCGGCCGGGCCCAGGGGCGAGCGGCTGCTGGACGAGATCGCCTCACGCCTCGCGCTCGGGGTGGCGTCGGTGTGCGTGGTGCTCGATCCCAGCCTGGTCGTGCTGGCCGGAGAGGTGGGCCGGGCCGGGGGAACGGAGCTGACCTCCCGGGTGGAGGACGCGGTGGCCAGGATCTGCCCCATCAGGCCCGAGGTCGTCACCAGCGAGGTGACCGGCAGGCCCGTGCTGCGCGGTGCCGTCCTCGCCGCACTGGAACGTACCCGTGAGGAGATCTTCGCCTCCTCCGCCTGACCCCCCTCCCCTCCTCCCCCCCCCGTGATCTTGCGAATTCTCGCAGCGTGCCATCCTGACCTGCATGAATTCATTCCGTGATCTTGCAGAACCTCGCAGCCGAGCCTCCTGAGCTGCGACGACAACCCTCGTGATCTTGCAGTTGGCGGTCACATGCAAGATCACCAAGGCTGTACGTCCTGGTCGGCGCATGGGTCTGCGAGGAACTGCAAGATCACGGAGGGAGAAGCGCCTGCTCAAGGCATGGGTCTGCGAGGAACTGCAAGATCACGGTGGGGGGTGGGGGGTGGGGGGCTCAGTGGGTCAGGAGTTCCGCGGCGGCCTGGGCGTTGGCCCGGGCAGCGCCGTACGTCGCGATGTAGGCGGCGGCGCCGGGCCGCCAGATGGGCAGGCCCATCTCCACCACGGTCGAGTCCGGCCGGACGGCGAGCAGCGCGGAGACCAGGCTCCTGGTTCGCGAGTACCGGTGGGCGTCCTTGACCACGATGATCAGTGAACGGCCGTCGGCCCGGCCGAGCAGCGTGCGGGCGTCGGCGTCGTCGAGTGTGACCCGGACGGTCTCCGCGTCGGGCAGCCATGGCGCGATCCCCCACGGGACGTCGCCCACGGCGATGGTCGGCGGGGTGTCGACCTCGATCACGAACGGATCGGTCAGCGGCGTCACCGAGCCGGACAGCGTGACCGCGCGGCGTGCGGCGTCCAGGCCGACGTCGTCGCTGCGTACGGGGGCCGGGCGGGGAGCGGCGAACCACTCCCGCAGCCGGTCGACCCGCTCGGCCGCCTCCTCCAGACGGGCCGCGGCCAGCCTGCCGCCGGCGACCGCTTGGGCGATCCCGTTCACCAGGTGCTCGATCTGCCCGGCCGTGGGCAGCGGTCCCAGACACAGCAGGTCCGATCCGGCCGCCAGGGAGAGCACGGCGCCGCCGAGCAGGCCGACGCCCTTGGTGATGGCGTGCATGTCGAGGGCGTCGGAGATCACCACGCCGTCGTAGCCCATCTCCCCCCGCAGCAGGGTGGTCAGCGCCTCCCCGCTGAGCGTGGCGGGAAGGTCGCCCGTGAGATCGGGGATCGACACGTGCGCCGTCATGATCGACTTGGTGCCGGCGGCGACGGCCGCCTGGAACGGGATCAGCTCGCGCTCCCACAGGAGCTCGCGGGACGCCGTCACGAGCGGGATCTCCAGGTGCGAGTCCTGGGTGGTGGCGCCGTGCCCGGGGAAGTGCTTGACGCACGCGGCGATCCCCAGGGACTGCAGGCCGCGTACGGCGGCGACCGTGTGCCGCGCGACGAGGCCGGGCGAGGAGCCGAAGGATCGGGTGCCGATCACCGGGTTGTCCTCGGCGGTGTTGACGTCGGCGACCGGTCCCATGTCGAGGTTCACCCCGCAGCGGGCGAGGTCGGAGCCGATGGAGTGGTAGACCCGCTCGGTCAGCTCCACGTCGTCGACGATCCCGAGTGCCGCGTTCCCCGGATAGGGGCTGCCGGTGTGGTAGGCGAGCCGGGTGACGTCGCCGCCCTCCTCGTCCAGCGAGATCACGGGGTTTCCGGAAGCGCTCAGCCGGGTGGTGAGGGAGGCGACCTGCTCGGGGTCGCTCACGTTGAAGCCGAAGAGGGTCACGCCGCCCAAGCCGTCCTCCAGGCCGCGCAGCACCCAGTCGGGGGCCTGCGCACCCTGGAAGGAGACGAGCAGCGTGCCGGCCGCGAGACGACGCAGCCCCCGATCCCCGGTGCTCGCGCACAAGTCAGACATACGTCTCGATTCCTTTGGTGACAAGTTATGGGTACGGCTCGCGGGCACGGTCCAGTACGGCTACCTCCCTCGTGAGGCGGTAGCCGTGACCGTGCGCCGGCGGGGTTAACCCTTGACGGCGCCCGCGACGAGGCCGGAGACCATCCGCCGCTGGACCAGGAGAAAGAAGATGAGGACCGGGATCGTCATCAGAGTGGAGGCCGCCATGATGGCGCCCCAGTCGGTCGACCGCTGTCCCACGAAGAACTTGAGGGCGATCGGCATGGTGTATTTGCCCTGATCGCCGATCAGGGTCAGGGCGATGACGAACTCGTTCCACGTGGTGATGAAAGCGAAGATGCTGGTGGCCACCAGACCGGGGGCGACCAGCGGGAACAGCACCCGCCAGAAGGTGCTGAAGCGGCTGGCGCCGTCGATCCACGCCGCCTCCTCCAGCTCCTTGGGCACCGCGGCGACGAACGTGCGCAGCATCCAGATCGAGAACGGCAGCGTCAGGCCGACGTTGAGCACGACCAGGCCGAGCAGCTGGTCGGCCAGGCCGAGTCGTCTGGCCATCACGAACAGCGGGATCAGCAGCGCCTCGGCCGGCACCATCTGGACGATCAACAGCAGGATCAGGAACGAGGTGCGGAAGCGGAAGCGGAACCTGGACACCGCCGTGGCGGCGAGCAGCGCGAACACCGCGCCGATCAGCACGGTGGAGAGCGCCACGACCGCGCTGTTGAAGAGGAACTGCCAGATCGGGTGCCCGGCGACGCCCTTGGTGAAGACCCGCTCGACATGATCGAGCGAGGGCGGGCTCGGGAACGGGATGAAGTCCGTGGTGAAGATCTGGTCGTTCGGTTTGAAGGCCGTGCTGACCATCCAGTAGACCGGGAAGACCGCGAAGAGGAACACGGCGATCCCGGCGCCGTTGAGCGCGAACTTCCCGAGTTTCTTACGAACGAGCGGGTTCATCGCACGTCCTCCGTCTTCACGATCTGCCGGACGTACACGAACGTGATGATCAGCAGGATGATGGTCAGCACCACGGCGACGGCCGCGCCCAGGCCCATCTTCGGGCTCCCGCCGAACGCCTCGGCGTAGCTCCACAGCGAGAGGTTGAAGGCCTCGCGGTTGGCGGTTCCGCCGGCGAGGAGATAAAGCTGGGTGAAGACCTTGAAGTCCCAGATGATCGACAGCACGATCAGGACCGCGTAGACCGGCTTGAGCATCGGCAGGGTGATTCTCATGAACGTCGTGATCGGCCCGGAGCCGTCCATCTCGGCCGCCTCGTAGAGCTCGTGGGGGATGCTCTTGAGCCCCGCGAGGATCGACACCGCGATGAACGGGAACGACGCCCACACCACCGCGACGGTCAGGACCAGATAGATGGTGAACGGCTCGTTCAGCCAGGGCTGGCCGCTCCAGTCGGCCCGGCCGAAGACCAGGTTCGACAGCCGGTCGGGCAGCAGGTTCAGCGCCCAGTTGGCGATGCCCGCGTCGGAGTCGAACAGCCACTTCCAGATGATCGCCTGGGCGGGCGGCGGGGTGGCCCAGGCGGCCATGACGCCGACGATGACGAACATCGACATCTTCGAACCGAGCCGGTGCAGCAGCAGGCCGACGAGCGTTCCGAGCACGATGGTCAGGGTGACCGCCGCGACGGCGAACAGGAGGGTGTTGCGCAGCGAAGGCCAGAAGAGGTCGGATTCGAAGATCTTCGTGTAGTTCTCGAGCCCGACGAACTCCGGGGGGACCGGGTTGATCGCCCGGAGGTTCTTCAGCCGCACGTCGTGGAAGGACATGTCGACCATCTGGTACAGCGGATACAGCAGCAGCGCCGCGATGACCAGGAGGCCGGGAGCGAGGAGGGCGTACGGAACCAGCCACGAGGGCATGCCCGACCCGCGCGACGCCTGTCCGCGCCGCGACGGGGCGGAGGTGCTTCCTCCGCCCCGGACGGTCGTTGACGTTTGGGCCATGATCGTTACTGGTTGAGGATGGACTCGAGCTCGGTGTTCGCGTCCGCCAGGGCCTCGTCCACGGTCTTCTTACCCTCGATCACGCTACGGGCCGCGTTCTGCAGCACCGCCTTGGTGTCGTTGGCCTCGGCCCAGTTGGGGGAGGCGGGGAAGCCCTTGGCGACCTTGAACGTGTCCGCGAACGGCTTCTGCGCCGGGTCCTGGGCCAGCTGGTCCAGCGCCTCGGGGTAGAGCGGGAGCAGGCCGCCGTTCGTGGCGTACCGGACGCCGAACTCCTTGCCCGCGGCGAGCTTCACGTACAGCGTGGCGAGCTCCTTGTTCTTGGCGTCGTTCCAGACCGCGATGTCGTTGCCGCCCTGGAAGGCCGGGGCCGGGCCGCTGCCGTCCTTGGCCGGGATCGAGAAGAAGGCCATCTTCGACTCGTCGATCTTGCCCTTGCTCTGCTCCTTGATGGCGTTGATGTCCCAGCCGCCGGTGACGTACATGCCGACCTTGCCGGCGGCGAACCGCTGGGCGATGTCGACGGAGTTCTGCGTCAGACGGCCCTTCCCGGAGACTCCGTGCTCCGTCACCAGGCCGGTGTAGAACTGGAAGCCCTCCTTGAAGGCGGGCTCGGTGAGCCGGCCGACCCACTTGCCGCCCTCGAACTTCGCGAAGTCGCCGCCCGCCGACCAGATGAACGGCGACAGCGACATGTTCGCGTCGGAACCGCCGTTGAAGGCGAAGGCGTCGACGTCCTTGCCCTGCTTCTCCACGATCGTCTTGGCCGCGGTGACGAGTTCGTCCCAGGTCTTGGGGATCTCGATGCCGAGCTTGTCGAACCAGTCCTTGCGGTAGAGGACGGCCCGGGTGCCGCCGCCCCACGGCGCCGCGTAGATCTTGCCGTCGATCGTCTCGTAGCTCCACAGGTTCTGCGGGATCTGCTGGAGCTCGGCGTCGTTCTTCACCACGTCGGTGATGTCGGCCAGCGCGCCCTGCTCCACCCACGCGGCGACCTGGTCGTTGCCGAACTCCGTGACGTCGGGGCCGTCGCCACTGGCCAGCGCGGTCGACCACTTCGACTGCGCGTCGGGCCAGGGGATCCACTCGAGTCTGACGTCGGCGCCCGTCTGCTCCTTGAACTTGGCGTTCAGGTCGTTCATGTACTTGTCGTCGTTCTCGGTGGGGGCGCCGAGACGCCAGACCCTCAGGGACTGGCCGGCGAACCGCGGACCGTCGCCCGCATCGGACGCGGCGGCTGATGGCGTGGAAGCGGCGGAGTCGTCGCCGCTGCCGCAGGCGGCGAGTCCAAGAGCCAGCGCAGCGGTCGTGGTGGTCACGGCCGCGATTCTCGCGATCTTCACGTTGGGTGTCTCCCTTCCCGGCTTCGCGTCCGGCGGGCGCCTCGACCGGGCGGGCGGCATGCCGCTCACCGGACCGGGGCGCTCTCCTTTCGGTCGGCGCTCATGGCGTCCCGAGGCCTGATCGGTTGCCTCCGGGGTGGCTGGCGCTAAACTAACAAGAAACTTTCTTATAAGAAACTACTGTTAGCGGATCGTGACGAGAGGGGAATCAGCCGGTGTCTCGACGACCTGGAACACCCAGGCTGCTCAGGCAGATCAACGACCGTGCGGCACTGGAACTGCTCCTCTCCAAGGGCCCGCTGACCAGGGCCGAGTTGGGAGAGCTTACCGGCCTCTCAAAGGTGACGTCAGGTCAGCTTCTGTCCCGATTGGAGACCAGGGGGCTGGTCACCGCCGCCGGTGAGCGGCCGGGCGGCCGGGGGCCCAACGCGGCCCTCTACGGCGTCAATCCGGCGAGCGCGTACGTCGCGGGCATCGACGTGCTGCCCGACAGCGTCACCGTCGGCGTCGCCGACATCACCGGGACCGTCATCGCGGAGATCATGGTCGATCCGACCGATGCGGGCGATCCGGTGCGCATGGTCCACGGGGCCGTCACGCGGGCCTGCGAGGCCGCCCGGGTCGAGCCGTCCCGGCTGCGCTGTCTGGTGATCGGCACGCGCGGCGTCGTCGACCCCATGAGCGGAGAGGTGCGCTACTCGTTCGACCTGCCCGCCTGGCACCTCGGCGTCCTCGCCGGCCTGCGGGACGTCCTCGGCGACTGCGTGATCATAGAGAACGACGTCAATCTCGCCGCGCTCGCCGAGCAGACGCACGGCGCCGCCAGGGGCGTGGAGGACTTCGCGATCCTGTGGGCCGGCGTCGGCCAGGGGCTCGGGGTGATGCTCGGCGGCAGGCTGCATCGCGGCGTCACCGGCGGCGCGGGCGAGATCGGCTGGCTGCCCGTCCCGGGGGAGCCGCTGCCGACCGACGTCACCGCCCCGCAGAGCGGATCCTTCCAGCGTCTCGTCGGGGGAGACGCGCTGGTCGGGCTCGGCCGGGCCCATGGCCTGAACACCGGCCCCGGACCGGACGCCGGCGTCGCGGACCTGGTCCGTACGGCTCTGGCCACGGGCAACCAGGAGTTCCTCGACGAGCTGGCGGGACGGCTCGCGATCGGCGTCGCCGCGGTGTCCGTCGTGCTCGACCCCGGCCTGGTGGTGCTGAGCGGCGATGTCGGCAGGGCCGGGGGGAAGACGCTGGCGGCCAGGGTCGAGGAGGCGGTGGCCCGCATCTGCCCCAGCCGCCCGGCCGTCGCGGTGAGCGAGGTCGAGGGCAACGCGGTGCTGAGCGGCGCGATCGTCGCGGCGCTCGGCCGGGCCCGCGAGGAGATCTTCTCTGACACGGTGTGACCGGCTCGGCCTTCGCCCGTCCGGCCCCTTCACCCGTGGAAGACCCTCGCGGGCCCGGCATCTGCGCGGTGCCCGAGGCCGCGCCGGGAGGAGGAGCGGGTCCCCGCCGTATGGGGCCCGGCGTGCGGTCCTCCTCCCGGCCTGGCCGAAGTCTCCTAGGGGGTCCACCTGACGTGCGGGTTGAGGTGACCCGTCCAGTTGAACATGGCCATGTTGTCCCAGCCGTCGCCGCTGCCGTTGATGTCCGCCGGATCCCAGCCGTTACCGGGCACCGCGTACCAGGTCGGCTCCCAGTAGAAGACGCCGACGGCGCCCGCGTTGCGCGCGGTGTTCTGCACCGCGGTGAACTCGGCGCCCTGTCCCTGCCAGGTGAGGCCGTACCCCGGACACCCCGAGGTGACCGAGTTGGGGGTGGAGTCCGCGTTGTCGGCGGTGAACGGGTAGGCCGTCTCGGCGATGACGACCGGCTTGCCGTAGCGGTACCGCATGTCCGAGATCACGTTGTACAGGTTGGACAGCGAGCCGTGCCACATGCAGTAGTACGACAGGCCGGTGATGTCCCAGGGCACGCCCTTGGCCCTGATGCCGTCGTAGAACCAGCGGGCGTGGGCGTCGCTGTCCGCGTTCGCGGTGTGAATGATCACCTGCGTGCCCGGGTTGCAGGCCTTGGTCGCGTTGTAGCCGGCCTTGAGCAGCAGGCTCAGGTTCGTGAAGTCGTTGTTGACGACCTTGCCGTCGTTCCACAGCATGCCGACGTTGATCTCGTTGCCGATCTGCACGCTGTCGGGGGTGGTGCCCTGTGCCTTGAGGCTCGAGCACACGTCGTAGGTGTAGTCGTAGACGTCGGTCTGCAACTGGCCGATGCCGTGGCTGGACCAGGCCGCGGGCTTGTACTGCTTGCCGGGGTCCGCCCAGGTGTCCGAGTAGTGGAAGTCGATGAGCAGCTTCAGGCCCTTGGCCTTGACCGTCCTGGCGTACTGCAGCACCTTCGCCTTGTTGTTGTAGCCGCTGGCCGGGTTGTTCCAGATCCGCAGGCGGACGTAGTTTGCGCCGATGCCCTTGAGGATGTCGAGCGGATCCCTCTGGTTGCCGTTCGCGTCGTAGTACTTCGCGCCCAGGTCGAGGGCGCGCTGCACGGTGGAGACGTCTGCTCCGCGCATGGTCAGTGTGGTGGCGGCCTGCGCCGGATACGCGGCGGGTAGTGCCGTGGCGGCGCACAGCACCAGTGCCGCGAGGATCCTTTTCATGCTTCCTCCGGTCAGGAGAGGAGTGATGGAAGTCCCCCGGACCCTCCGGCTCCGTGCCGTCGGCAAGGTGACGGCACGGAGCCGGAGGACGCCTATGTGCGGACGACGACGACCCCCCCGGCGGGTACGGTCGCCGACCCCGCGTACTCGGCCCCGTCGAGCACGCCGGCGCCGGTCACCCCGTCGACCGTCACCGGCTCGTCCGCGTGGTTGATCAGGAAGTGGTGGTCGCCGCGCCGTACGATCTCCAGCGTGTCGGGCAGGCCGCGCGGCCGGGCCACACCCGCGTGATCGAGGACGCCTGCGAGGAGCCGGCGCAGGTCGTCTCCCGGCTCCGGGCCCGGCCGGGGGTCGAGCGCGGTGGCGACGTACCACGCCGTGCCTGCGCCGAGGTCGTGCCGCGTGACCGCAGGATGCCCGGCGTCCGGCCCGTCGGCGAAGCGATGTACGGCTCGCGCACCCGCCAGGCGTACCCGCTCCGACCAGATCCGGCCGGTCGCGGCCGACGGCAGCAGCGCCACGGTCTCGCCGGCGCGCAGCGGGTGGAACTCCTCGACGGACACGCCGAGCACCTCGCGCAGCGCCCCGGGGTGCGGCCCGGCGTGGATGCCGTCGTTCTCGTCGACGATGCCGGAGAAGTAGGAGACGAGCAGGTGGCCGCCGGCCTCCACGTGGCGGTGCAGGTTCTTGGCCGACGCCTCGGCGAGCAGGTAGGAACTGGGCAGGACGACCAGCCTGTACGGCGACAGATCGGCCGAGGGATGGACGAAGTCAACGGTGACGTGCTCGCGCCACAGCGCCTCGTAGTAGGCCTCCATCCGCTCGCGGAACCGCAGGTCGACCGAGGGCCGCCACTCCAGCTCCAGCGCCCAGTACGACTCCCAGTCCCACGCCAGGGCGACCTCCGCCCGGACCCGCGCGCCGCGGACCCCGCCGAGCCTGCGCAGGTCGGCGCCGAGCGCGACCACATCGCGCCAGATCCCGGAGTCCGTCCCGGCGTGCGGCACCATCGCCGAGTGGAACTTCTCCGCGCCGTAGCGTGAGGCCCGCCACTGGAAGAACAGCGCGGAGTCCGAGCCGCGCGCCACGTGGGCGAGGCTGTTGCGGCGCATCTCGCCGGGCCGCTTGGCGAGGTTGCGCGGCTGCCAGTTGACCGCGCCGGTCGAGTGCTCCATGAGCATCCACGGGCGGCCTGCGGCCACCGACCGGGTGAGATCGGCGGCCATGGCCAGCTCGATGTGCGGATCGGCGCGCGCGGAGTCGAGATAGTGGTCGTTGGCCACCACGTCGACCTCCGCTGCCCACCGCCAGTAGTCCATCGGCTTGCAGTTGGGGATCATGAAGTTGGTCGTGACCGGAAGATCGCTGAATCGGCGGATCACCTCGCGCTCGCGCCGGAAACAGGCGATGTGCGCGTCGACGGAGAACCGCATGAAGTCGAGCTGGAGCCCGTTGAGCAGGCCGACCGGCGCCACGACGGGCGGCTCGACCTCGTCGAACGAGCCGTAGGTCAGCCCCCAGAACGTGGTCCCCCAGGCGGCGTTGAGCGCGCCGACCTCGCCGTACCTGTCCCGCAACCAGGCGCGGAACGCCTCGGCCGAGGTCGGGCAGTGGCAGTGCGCGTTGGCCCAGCCGTACTCGTTGTGCACATGCCACATGGCCAGCGCGGGATGCCCGGCATAGCGGGCGGCCAACGCCTCGACCACCCGTTCGGCGGCGGCGGCGTAGTCGGGCGAGCTGGGGCAGAAGCCATGCCGGGAACCCCCGCCGAGCACACGCCCGTCCCGGTCGACCAGCCGGCTGCCCGGGTAGCGGCGGCGGAACCAGGTGGGCGGCGACGCGGTCGGGGTGGCCAGATCGACCGAGACCCCCGCCGAGTGGAGCAGGTCGAGGATGCGGTCGAGCCGGCCGAAGTCGTACGCACCCTCCTCCGGCTCGATCAACCCCCAGTTGAAGACGCCGACCGTGACCAGGTTCACCCCGGCCTCCCGCATCAGGCGGACGTCCTCACGCCATACCTCCTCCGGCCACTGCTCGGGGTTGTAGTCGCCGCCGTAGGCGAGCCCCTCGGGCAGGACGGGATATCCGGGCACAGCTCCCCCTCGATATTGCCTCTGTGAACGTGCACAGTAACGCACAATCCGGGGAGCGAGAAGACCCAACGGTATCGGCGCTGATGAAAGCGGGTCCGCTAACAACCGCGTAACGGCCATTGACATCACCGGATCGGCCTTCCAGTCTGTGAACGTTCACAGATGGACGCTCCAGTATTCTCGCCCCCCGCCTGGAGGCATGTATGCGCATAAATCGGCTAACAGCTGCGGCGGTCGCGATTCTCGCCGCCATGATCTCCACGGCGTGCTCCGGCGGTTCCGGCGAGCCGCAGGCCCCGGCCGGCGACGGCACGGGTACGGCGCCGGCCGGACCGGTCGAGCTGACCTACTGGACCTGGGTCCCGAACATGGACAAGATCGTCGCGGTGTGGAACCAGGCGCACCCCGACATCCGGGTGACCGTGAGCAAGCAGGCCGGCGGCGACGACGCGGCGGCCAAGTTCCTCACCGCCGCCAAGGCGGGCAACCCGCCCGATCTGGTCCAGGCGGAGTACCAGATGCTGCCCTCGTTCGTCGCCGCCGACGCGGTGGCCGACATCAGGGCCGAGACGGAGCAGGCCAGGACCGAGTTCGGCGACGGGATCTGGGGCCTGGTCACGCTCGGCACCGACGCCGTCTACGCCGTCCCGCAAGACAGCGGGCCGATGATGCTCTACTACCGCCAGGACCTGTTCGAGAAGTACGACATCGAGGTGCCGAAGACCTGGGACGAATACGCGCAGACCGCCAGAGCCGTACGCGAGAAGGACCCGAAGGTCTTCCTCGGCACCTTCTCCAGCAAGGATCCGGGCTGGTTCGCCGGGCTCTCCCAGCAGGCGGGCGCCCAGTGGTGGTCGATCAGCGGTGACGCCTGGAAGGTCGGCGTCGACGACGAGGCCACCGCGAAGGTCGCCGGCTACTGGGGCGGTCTCGTCAAGGAGGGCGTCATCGACGGCATGCCGTTCTTCACCCCGGAGTGGAACAAGGCGCTCAACGACGGCCGGCTTCTCACCTGGCCCTCGGCGGTGTGGGGCCCGGGCGTGCTGTCCAGCAACGCGCCGAAGGCCGAGGGCAGGTGGGCCATCGCGCCGCTGCCCCAGTGGAACGCGGGGGAGAACCACAGCGGGTTCTGGGGCGGCTCCTCCACGGCGGTGGCCGCCAAGTCGCCCGACAAGGCGGCGGCCGCGCGGTTCGCCACCTGGCTGAACACCGATCCGCAGGCACTCGGCCTACTGATCGAGGAGGGCTCGATCTACCCCGCCTCCGTCAAGGGCGCCGCGCTGCTCACCGAGGCCCCCGGTTACTTCACCAACCAGCCCGACTTCTGGCAGCGGGCGGCCGAGATCGGCGCCACCGCCCGCGGTTTCACCTTCGGCCCGAACGTCAACGTGACCTACAACGCCTACAAGGACGCGTTCGACAAGGCCGTCGCCGCCAGGTCCGGCTTCGCGGACGCCGTACGAACCATGCAGGAGACCACGGTCGCCGACATGCGCAAGTCCGGTTTCACCCTTGCCGAATGACACCCCGGCGTGGCCGGATGACAGACCAGTGCAGCCCAGTGACAGCCCAGTGACAAGGGCCCGGAGCATGATCCGTCGCAAGAGTGGGGCCCGCGCGCATCGCGCGGGTGCCGTGCCCTATATGTTCCTCGCCCCGGCCATGGCGCTGTTCGCGCTTTTCCTGGCCCTGCCCATCGGATACACGGTCTACCTCAGCCTGCGGCGGACGAAGGTCTCCGGTCTCGGGCTCGGGGCGGGCGCCCGCAGGGAGATCTTCGTCGGGCTCGACAACTACGCGGCGGCCGTCGGCGACGGCGAGCTGTGGGCCGGCTGGCTGCGCGTTCTCGGCTACGGCGCGCTCGTGCTGGTGGTCATGCTGGGGCTCGCCCTCCTGTTCGCGCTCATGCTCGACGCGGCGAAGGTGCGGCTGGCCCGGTTCACCCGGATCTCGATCTTCCTTCCGTACGCGGTGCCGGGCGTGGCGGCCACCCTGATGTGGGGTTTCCTCTACCTGCCGAGCCTCAGCCCGTTCGGCGACCGGCCCTTCCTGAGCGCCGACGTGGTGACGTTCTCGATGGCCAACGTGGCGGTCTGGGGCGGCACCGGCTTCAACATGCTCGTGCTCTACACGGCCCTGCGTGCCGTACCCAGGGACTACTACGAGGCGGCCAGGATCGACGGTGCGACCGAGGTGCGGATCGCGCTGCGCATCAAGATCCCCATCCTGACCCCGGCGATCATTCTGACCACCGTGTTCTCCGTCATCGCGACCGTCCAGGTGTTCACAGAACCGACCACGCTGCGGCCGCTGACGAACACGATCAGCTCTACCTGGAGCCCGCTGATGAAGGTCTACCGCGACGCGTTCGTCACCGGCGATCTGTACTCGGCCGCGGCGACGTCCATGGTGATCGCCGCGATCTCCCTCGTCCTGTCGTTCGGATTCCTGCGCGTCGTGAAGAACCACGCGTTCGGGGAGGACTGATGGCCGCCACCACGCTGACGGCGACCGCCGGCCACGCCCGGTGGAAGGCCCGCCGGTCACTCGGGATCGTGCCGACCGGGGTGCTCGTGCTGGGTGCGATCTACACCCTGTTCCCGGTGAGCTGGGTGGTGGTCGCGGCCACCAAGTCGAAGGCCGAGCTGTTCTCCATCCCGACCTTCGCGCCCGGCACCGGCCTGCTGTCCAACGTGTCCGACCTGTTCGCCTACCGCGACGGCGTCTTCTGGCTCTGGCTGCTCAACACCGTCCTGTACGCCGGGGGCGGCGCCGTGCTGTCGACCGCGGTGTCCACGATCTCGGGCTACACGCTGGCGAAGTACTCCTTCCCCGGCAGAACTCTGATCTTCAACCTGCTCATCGGCGGCATCCTGGTGCCGTCGGTCGTGCTGGCGATCCCGCAGTACCTGCTGTTCTCCAAGGTGGGGCTGGCCGACACCTACTGGTCGGTGCTGCTGCCCCAGATCCTGCACCCGTACAGCATCTATCTGGCCAGGATCTACTCGCAGGCCGCGATCCCGGACTCCCTGCTGGAGGCGGGCCGGCTGGACGGCGCGGGGGAGTGGCGCCTGTTCCGCCGGGTGGCGCTGCCGATGCTGACCCCGGGGATGGTGACGATCTTCCTGTTCCAGTTCGTCGCGATCTGGAACAACTTCCTGCTGCCGTTCATCATGCTCGGCGACGACCACAGGTTCCCGCTGACGGTGGGCCTGTACACGCTGCTCGCCGCCGGGGCCAACCAGCCCTCGCTGTACAACCTGATCATCACGGGGACGATGCTGTCGCTCATCCCGCTGATCGCGCTGTTCCTCACCATGCAGCGCTACTGGCGGACCGATCTGTCCAGCGGGGCCGTGAAAAGCTGATGACCGAACGGGAGGGCCCGGGGGACGGCGCATGCCGCGGTCGGCGGGGCGTGCGACGGGGGGACAATACGAGCATGGCGAAGCGTCCGACGATTCACGATGTCGCCGCGGCGGCGGGCGTGTCCCGGGGCACCGTCTCCCGCGTGCTCAACGACGATCGGTACGTGAGCCCGGCGTCCCACGCGGCCGTACGCCGGGCGATCGCCGAGACCGGCTACATCGTCAACCGCAACGCCCGCAGCCTGGTCACCCAGCGCACGGGCTCCATCGTGATGGTGCTGTCGGAACCCCACGAGAAGGTCTTCGAGGACCCCAACTACAGCACCACCATCCGTACGGCGATCCGGCGGCTGGCCGATCGCGACGTGTCACTGGTGATCATGCTGGCCGGGGACGACGGCGACCGCGACCGCGTCGTGCGCTACGTCCGCGGCGGCCATGCCGACGGAGTGCTGCTGATGTCCACGCACGCGGGAGATCCCCTGGCGGACGAACTGGAGTCGATGCGCATCCCGGCGGTCGCCTGCGGTGCCGTCATCGGCAAGGAGAACGTCATCCCCTATGCGGCGGCCGACGACCGCGAGGGCGCCCGGCAGATGACCCGCTATCTGGTCGAACAGGGCCGGAAGAAGATCGCGACGATCACCGGTCCGATGGACACGCCCGGCGGCATCCAGCGGCTGGAGGGCTTCGCCGACGTGCTCGGCCGCAAGGCGTCCAAGAAGCTGATCGAGTACGGCGACTGGACCCGGGCCGGCGGAGAGCGGGCCATGGCCCGGCTGCTCGATCGCACGCCCGACCTCGACGCGGTCTTCGTGGCCTCCGACCTCATGGCGGCGGGCGCGCTGATCACGCTGCGGGCGGCGGGCCGCCGGGTGCCCGGCGACGTGGCGGTGGGCGGCTTCGACGACTCGTCCGTGGCCGCCTCCACGCACCCGCCGCTGACCACGATCAGCCAGCCGCTCGCCGAGGTGGCCGAGGAGACCGTACGGCTGCTGCTGGAACTCGTCGACGGCGCCGACCACGTGGATTCGGTGATCCTCCCCACCCGCCTCGTCGTCAGGGAGTCCGCCTGAGCGGGCGAGATCCGCGGAGGCGGCCGTCGTCCAGCGGGCCGTCTTTCCTGGGCTGTTGACAAGCCCGTTCCCGGAGTCGCTCACGGGTTCGTCCCCGGGGCGTCGGAAGGCCGTTCACGAGAGCGTCGGAAGGCCGGGGGCGTTCAGGAGGTCGTTCACGGGGTCGTTCAGGGGGGCGTTCAGGCGGCCGAGAAGATGTGGTCGCTGATCAACCGGGTCGCCCCGATGACGCCGGCGGTCGCGCCGAGATCGGACAAGACGATGGGCAGGTTGCCGGTCGCCAGCGGCAGGGACCGGTGGTAGACGAGGCTGCGGATCTCCGCGAGCAGCGCGTGGCCCAGGCCGGCCACGCCGCCCGCGATGATGACGAGGCCCGGGTTGAAGAAGCTCACCAGGCCGGCGAGCACGGTGCCGACCTGGCGGCCGCCCTCGCGGATCATCCGTACGGCGAGGGCGTCGCCCGTGGCGGCGGCCGCCGCGACGTCCTCCGCCGTCACCGAGCCCCTTTCCGCGAGCCGCTCGGCCAGGAACGCCGAGCGGCCCGACTGCGCCGCCGCGAGGGCGTCGCGGGCCAGGGAGGCCCCGCTGAAGTACGCCTCCAGGCAGCCGGTGTTGCCGCAGGCGCAGGTCGGGCCATGATCGTTGACCCGGATGTGGCCGATGTCGCCCGCGCTGCCCGACACTCCCCGGTAGATCTCGCCGTGCACCACGATGCCGCACCCGATGCCGGTGCCGATCTTCACGAGCAGGAAGTCGTCGACCGACCTCGCGAGCCCGGTGTGCAATTCGCCGAGCGCCATGATGTTCACGTCGTTGTCCACGAGCACGGGGCAGCCGAGCTCCTGGCTCATCGCCTCCCGCACCGGGAAGTGATCCCACCCCGGCATGATGGGTGGCGCGATCGGCGTTCCGTCCCGGAAGCTCACCGGCCCCGGGACGCCGATGCCGGCTCCGTGGATCTCGGCGGCCGTTCCGTTCGCCCGCAGTTTGCCGACCAGCTCCAGGGCCTGGCTGAGCACGGCGGTGGGGCCCTCGCGCACATCCGCCGGTCTGGACAGGTGGGAGAGCACCTCGAGCTCGCCGTTCGTCACGGCGACGTCGATCGACGTGGCGCCGATGTCGATGCCGACGAAGCGCAGGTGCGAGGCGATGCGCACGATGCCAGAACGCCGGCCGCCGCGCGAGGCGGCGAGCCCGCCCGACTCCACCAGCCCCAGCGCCGCCAGCCGGTCGAGTTCCAGGGCCAGTTTGGACCGGGAGAGCTGGATCACGTCGCCGAGCTCGGCTCGTGAGCGGGCGCCGTCCTCGCGCAGCAGGCGAAGAAGCCGGGCTTGGTGCACGTTTTCAGGGCGGGCCGTCATCCGCTTCACGCCGCTCTCCTGTCGAAGTTCGTTACGTGCTGAGAATAGCCCGTACTTTTGCCTGACTGGTCAGCGCTTTGTTTGTTCAAGTCATAGCTTTTCGTTGTTTGTGGTCAAAGTCTGCCGCCTTCATCAGGCACGGATGCGCAGGCCGCGCGGCGTCGGATGGAACCCCGCCTCCTCCAGGGCGGCCGCGACCGGTGAGTCCACTATGGCGGTCCCGTCGGCCCGTTCCACGGTGAGCTTCCCCAGGGCGCCCTGCCGTACGGCCGCGGCCAGCGCGCGAACCGCGGGCCGCAGATCGTCCGGCGCGTCGTCCGCGGACTGCGGCGGGCCGAAGGAGAGCAGGGTCTTGCCGCCCCGCTCGACATAGAGGACCAGCCTCCCCTCCACGAGCACCACCAGCGCCCCGGCCTTGCGCCCCGGCCGGTGCGTCACGTCGCCCCCGCGATCCGGCCAGGGCAGGGCCGCGCCGTACGGATTGGCCGGGTCGGCGGCGGCCAGGACGACCGCCCGGCGCGCGGCCGGGCCCGCTCCCGCGGACACGGGCGTGAGGTACGGCTCGGCCCCCGGGACGGGAACGGGAGGCGATGCCGGGTCAGCGGACGCCCCCGGCGGGCCCGATGCCGTTGCGCGCATCCGGTCGACCGCGCCGGGAAGGGCGAACTGCGCGCCCCCGAGACCCTCGACGAAGTAGCCCCGGCGGCACCGGCCGCTCTCCTCGTAAGCCCGCAGCACCTGGTAGACCGAGGAGAAACCTCCGGGAAGCCGCTCGGCCGCGACGCCGCCCCTGGTCAGCACGCCGTGCCGGTCGAGCAGCACCTCGGCCATGGCCTGCGCCCGCCGGGTGCCGTCCGAGGCAGGGGCCGGCACCGGCCACCACCGGCCGCTCACCGTCGGCGGGCCGCTCCTGGTGGGCAGCACGGCCCGGCGGCGCCGGATCGCCGCGGGCCGGTGGGCGGGCCGCCCGGTGCCCAGGACCGAGCGGAGCGGGGCCAGCGTGTCTCCGGTCACCCGGCCCGACCACACCAGATCCCACAGCGCGGCGGCGAGCACCGCGTCCTCCGGCACGCCGCTCCCATACGGACCGGTCTGCCCGGGTGGCGCCGCGCCCGCGACGCGGTCGGACAGCTCCCGGAAGAGCAGCGCCCCGCCGCCGCCCAGGATCTCGAGGATCCGCTCGTGCAGCGGGGTCAGCGTGATCTCCTGCGGCGACGGAAGCAGCAGCGGAGCGGTGTCGGTGAAGTAGAGCGACAGCCAGCCGTCCCCTCCGGGCAGCGACCCCTGGCCCGCCCAGATCACCTCGCCGGAGGAGGTCAGCTCGTCGAGGAGGGCGGGGGAGTAGCCCGGCACCCGGCCCGGCAGGATCAGCGTCTCGAGCGCCGAAGCGGGCACCGCCGCGCCCTGCAGCCGCTCGATCGCGCTGACCAGGTCGTCCATGGCCCGCGCCGTTCCCGGTCGATAGGCGGCGACCTCGGGCGCAGGGCCGGCCCGGGCCGGATCGGCATGGGCCGGGTCGGCGTGCGTCGGACCGGGTCGCGCCTGGCCGCGCCTTCCCGACGGGCCGCCGTCGGCGGCGAAGACCGGCGTGACGCCGTGCCAGGCGGGGAGGAAGGCGGCCAGCACCTCGGGTGGCACCGGCTCGACCTCCTTGCGCAGCCGGGCCAGCGACCTGCGGCGCAGCAGCCGCAGCACCCCGGAGTCGCACCACTCCTCACCCCGGCCGCCCGGCCGGAACTCGCCCCGGACCACCCGGCCGGTCGCGGCCAGGCGAGCCAGTGTGTCCTCGACGACGGCGACGCCGAGGCCGAATCGGGCGGCCGCCGCATCCGGCGAGAACGGCCCACGTGTGCGGGCATGCCGGGCCACCAGATCGCCCAGCGGATCGGGGCCACGTGGCATGAGACCCCCGGCGGGCGGACCGGCCGGGCCGTGAGCGCCCGCACCGCCCATGCCCGGAGGCTCCAGGAACTCGTGCGGCACGCCCACCGGGAGCGGCACCCCGAGCGCGTCCCGCAACCGCCAGGCGTCCTCGACCGCCGCCCACTGCTCGTGGCCCGCCAGACGCACCCGGATCGCGCGGCGTTCCCTTTCCAGACCGGCAGGCCAGGCGGGATCGCCCTCGCGGATCGAGATGTCCTCGGCCGACAGCGGGCCGTGGGAGCGCAGTAGATCGGCGAGGTCCTCGGCATCACGGAGCGGCCGGTCCAGCCGGGCCAGCTCCCGTTCCGTCTCCGCGATCACATCGGGGTCGAGCAGTTCGCGCAGCTCGGCCTGGCCGAGCAGCTCGGCCAGCAGTGCCGTGTCGAGGGCCAGCGCCTGAGCGCGGCGCTCGGCCAGCGGGGCGTCGCCCTCGTACATGAAGGCGCCGATGTAGCCGAACAGCAGCGAAGCGGCGAACGGCGACGGCTGGGTGGTCTCCACCTCCACCACCCGCACCCTGCGGGCGGCCGCGTCCCGCATCAGCCGGACCAGCCCCGGCACGTCGAAGACGTCCTGCAGGCACTCTCGCATCGTCTCCAGCACGACGGGGAAACCCGCATATCTGCTCGCGACGCCGAGCAGGTGCGCCGCCCGCTGACGCTGCCGCCACAGTGGCGTCCGCCTGCCGGGGCTTCGGCGGGGCAGCAGCAGCGACCGCCCGGCGCATTCGCGGAACCGCGCCGCGAACAGCGCAGAACCGCCCAGCTCCTCCGTGACGATCTGCTCGATCTCCTCGGGGTCGAAGACCGCGACGTCGGTCGGCGCCTCGTCGAGCGTGTCCGGGATCTGCAGGACGATTCCGTCGTCGGAGTGGACCGCCTGCTGGGCCTCGACGCCGTACCGTTCGCGCAGCCGCCGTCCGATGGCGAGCGCCCATGGGGCGTGCACACGCGCGCCGTACGGCGAATGGATCACCACCCGCCAGTCGCCCAGCTCGTCGTGGAAACGCTCCACCACGAGCGTCCGGTCGTCCGGCACGTAGCCGGTCGCCCCGCGCTGCTCGGCCAGGTAGGCGAGCAGGTTGCCGGTGGCGAACTCGTCGAGCCCGGCGGCCCTGATCCGGTCGTGCGCCGATCCGGGTGAAGTGGACACCTCGCGCAGGAAGGCGCCGATGGCCCGGCCCAGCTCGGCGGGCCGTCCGGGAGAGTCGCCGTGCCAGAACGGCAGTTTCCCCGGGCGGCCGGGGGCCGGCGAGACCAGCACGCGGTCCGCTGTGATGTCCTCGATCCGCCACGAGGTCGCGCCGAGCACGAACACGTCGCCCACCCGCGACTCGTAGACCATCTCCTCGTCCAGCTCGCCGACCCGGGTCGGACGCCTGCCGGAGGTGGCCGAGCCGCCGTCCCCGGCGAGGAACACGCCGAACAGGCCACGGTCGGGGATCGTGCCGCCGTTGGTCACCGCCAGCCGCTGCGCGCCGGGCCTGCCGCGCAGCGTGCCGGTCACCCGATCCCACACGATGCGGGGCCGCAGCTCGGCGAACTCCTCGCTCGGGTAGCGCCCTGCCAGCATGTCGAGCGTGGCCTCCAGCGCGGTGCGCGGCAGTGTGGCGTACGGCGCCGCCCGCCGGACCAGGGCCTCGATCGCGTCGACCGTCCACTCGTCCAGCGCGGTCATCGCGACGATCTGCTGCGCCAGCACGTCGAGGGGGTTGCGCGGGTAGCGCAGCTCCTCGATCTGTCCGCTCTTCATGCGCTCGGCGACCACGGCCGTCTGGATGAGATCACCCCGGTACTTGGGGAAGATCACGCCGCGGGACACCGCGCCCACCTGATGCCCGGCCCTGCCGATGCGTTGCAGGCCGCTGGCCACGCTGGGCGGCGACTCGACGCAGGCCACCAGGTCGACCATGCCCATGTCGATGCCCAGCTCGAGGCTGGAGGTGGCGACCACGCCGGGCAGCCGGCCCGACTTCAGCGCCTCCTCGATCTGGGCCCGCTCCTCCTTGGAGACCGACCCGTGGTGGGCCCGCACGATCTCGGGCACCACCCCGTTCGACGCTCCCGCCTGGGCCATCGTCGCGCCCGGCGTGGCCGATGAGGCCGGTGAAGCCGGTGCGACCGCGTCGCCGTACACCTGGCCGAACAGCGCGTCGTCCGTCTGGTCGGCGGAGGCGTGCCCGCCGGCGGGGGAGTCCCCCGCGGCGCCTGTGCGCCGTTCCCACGCCAGCTCGTTGAGCCGGGTGCACAGCCGCTCCGACAGCCGCCGGGAGTTGGCGAAGACGATCGTGGACCGGTGGGCTTCGATGAGGTCGAGAAGGCGCTCCTCCACGTGCGGCCAGATGCTGCGGCGGTGCTCGGCGGGCCGCTCCGCTCCCGTGTCGCCGCTCCCGTCCGCCCCGGTGGTCCCGTCCGCTCCGGCCGTGCCGGGAGGGGGCGGGGAGAGTTCCGTCATGTCCTCCACCGGGACCACGACGTCGACCTCGATGACCTTCTCGGCGGGTGGCTGCACCACGGTGGCCGGGCGGGAGCCGCCGAGGAAGGCCGCCACCTCGGCGACGGGCCGTACGGTCGCGGACAGACCGATGCGCTGGGCCGGCCCGGGCAGCAGGGCGTCGAGCCGTTCCAGCGTCAGTGCGAGATGGGCGCCACGCTTGGTCGCGGCGACCGCGTGGACCTCGTCCACGATCACCGTCTCGACGCCGCGCAGGGCCTCTCGCGCCTGAGAGGTGAGGATCAGGAACAGCGACTCCGGCGTGGTGATCAGGATTTCGGCGGGATCGGCGGCGAAACGGCGGCGGTCCTCGGCCGTCGTGTCGCCCGACCGGATGGCCACCGATATCTCGGGCGCGGCGCGGCCGAGCCGCGCGGCGGTCTGCCTGATGCCGGTGAGCGGGGCGCGCAGGTTTCTCTCGACGTCGACGGCGAGCGCCTTCAGCGGGGAGACGTACACCACCCGGCACAGCCGCCCGCCTCCGGCCTTCGAACCCCCGGCGGCGCCGGTGGCTTCTACGGCCAGCCGGTCGATCGCCCACAGGAAGGCGGCCAGGGTCTTCCCCGAACCGGTGGGGGCGACCACCAGCGTGTTGTCGCCGCGCGAGATCGACGCCCACGCGCCCTCCTGGGCCGCGGTCGGCGCGGCGAACGCGCCGGTGAACCACTGCCTGGTCACCGGGCTGAAACCGTCGAGCGCGCTCACCCGCCCATCATGCCTCCGCCCACCGACAGAAAACGCCGCCCCCGCGGCCCGGCGCCGTGGACGCTCCCGGCCCGTTCGGCGAACGGAGGATGCCAGACTGGAGGGATGCGCCTCACTGACTTCTGGAGCCGGATGCACCGCCACTTCGGGGAGGCGTACGCGGAGTCGTGGGCGAGGGACTATGTCCTCGCCGATCTCGGCGGGCGGACGGTCGAGCAGGCCCTCGCCGAGGGCATCTCCGCCAAGCGGGTCTGGCACGCCGTCTGCCAGGTCGAGGACGTGGATCCGAGGTACCGCTGATCGTCCCTTCTCTCCACGCCTCCTTCACCGCTGCTTTCCACTTGAACGGCAGTTGAATGCTTGCTAACATTTTGAACGGGTGAGCGAGAAGCAAGCGGATGAACGACGATGAAGAACGCACTCCAGATCAGGCGCTGCGCGAGGTGATCCGGGTCCCTGCGATCACCGGGGCGTTTCCGATCCACGGGGCGTGCTGAGGAAGCGATGAGCACCCACCCGCGCCATGAGCTCGACGAGGTCATCCACGCGCCGGTCCGGCTGTCCATCGTGGCGGCGCTGGCGGCCGTCGAGAAGGCGGACTTCCGGTTCCTGCGCGACACCATCGAGGTCAGCGACTCCCTGCTCTCCAAGCACATCCTCACCCTGGAAGAGGCCGGATACGTCCGGGTGAACAAGACATTCGTCGGGAAGCGGGCACGCACCTGGCTCTCGCTGACCAGTCGCGGCAAGAAGGCGTTTCGCACCTATATGGACGTACTGCGACGGATCACCGAAGGAATCCCCCATGCTTGACATCGAGAACTTAGGCAAACGCTTCGGAGACAAGGTCGCCCTCGACGGGGTGGACTTCTCCGTACGGCCCGGCGAGATGTTCGGCTTCGTCGGAGCCAACGGCGCCGGCAAGACCACGACCATGCGGATCATCATGGGCGTCCTCGATGCCGACTCGGGCGAGGTGCGCCACGAGGGCCGCCCGATAACCCATGAGGACCGCCGTGCGTACGGCTACATGCCGGAGGAGCGCGGGCTCTATCAGAAGATGAAGGTCGCCGAGCAGGTCGAATACTTCGGCAGGCTCCACGGCCTCACCCCGGCCGCCGCCCGCCGGACCACCGCCGAGCTGCTCGAACGGCTCGGCCTCGTCGAGCGGCGCGGCGACGCGGTCGAGGCGCTGTCGCTGGGAAACCAGCAGCGCGTCCAGCTCGCGGTGGCGCTCGTGCACGACCCGACCGTGCTGATCCTCGACGAGCCGTTCTCCGGCCTCGACCCGCTCGCCGTCGACACACTCGCCGACGTGCTGAAGACCAGGGCGGCCGCCGGCGTCCCGGTCATCTTCTCCAGCCACCAGCTCGAACTGGTGGAACGGCTCTGCGACTCAGTCGGCATCATCTCCGCCGGCCGCATGGTCGCCTGCGGCTCGGTGGCCGAGCTGCGCGCAGGCGAGGGACGCGTGCCGCTCAGGGTCGTCGTCCGCGGCGCGGCACCGGGCTGGGCCGACGGCCTGCCCGGCGAGATCACCGTGGACGGCGACCGGCAGGTGCTGCTCAGCACCGGCGGAGACGACCAGGCCATCCTCCGCCGTGCCGTACAGGCCGGGCACGTCGAGCACTTCGGCCGGCAGGAGCCGACCCTCGTGGAGATCTTCAGAGAGGCGGTCGCGTGAACGGGCTGTGGCTGGTGGCGCAGCGGGAGATCCGCACGCGCATCAGGACGAAGGGGTTCATCGTCAGCCTGGCGATCACCGCCGTGCTGGTGGCCGCGTTCGCGTACGTCCCGAAGCTGTTCAGCGGGAACGACGTCTACGACGTGGGCGTCGTCGGTACGGCTCCGGCCGCCGTCGAGCAGGTGGAGTTCGTGACGTACGCCGACGAGGCGGCGGCGCGGAAGGCGGTGATCGACGGGGACGTCGACGCCGCCCTGATCGACGATCGGACCGTGCTCGCCGACGGCGAGCTCAACGGCCGGCTCGGTCTCATCCTGCAGAGCGCGCACCGCGACGCCCAGATCGAGAAGGCCGGTCTCGCGCTCACCCCGCTGCGCGTCGTGTCCGTCGGGACCGACGCACGCTACGAGGGGGTGCGGGCCGGTCTCGCCATGGTGCTGGTGATGGTGCTGTTCTTCCTGCTCATCTACTCCGCCATGTTCGTCGCGATGGGCGTGGTCGAGGAGAAGGGGAGCCGCATCGTCGAAATCCTGCTCACCGCCATGCGGCCCTGGCAACTGCTCGGCGGAAAGATCGTCGGTCTGGGCGTGCTGGGCCTGATCAACCTCGGTGTGGTCATCGCGGTAGGCCTCGGCTCGGCCTTCGTCAGCGGGCTCGCCGCCGACCTCCCGCCGGGGATGGCCGGGATCGTGATCAGCGCCGTCGTGTGGTTCGTCCTCGGCTACGCCTTCTTCTCGACGCTCGCAGCCGCCTTCGGCTCGCTGGTCTCCAGGCAGGAGGAGCTCAACGGCGTGCTGACGCCGATGACGATGCTGATGACGCTGACCTATCTGGTGTCCTACTTCGCCGCGGCACAGCCGACCGGGACGGCGGCCAAGATCCTGTCTCTGATCCCGCCGTTCTCCTCGATGGTGATGCCGGTGCGCACCGCGGCCACCGAGGTGCCGCTTGGAGAGATCGTGCTCGCCGTGGCGCTGATGATCGCGGCGGTCGCGGTCGTGCTGCTCGCCGGCGCCCGGATCTATCAGCGGGCCGTGCTCCGTACGGGTGCCCGGGTCAAGCTGGGCGAGGTCATCAGATGACCGCTCCGGAGAGAGGCGGGGAGGCGATCGCCCCCGTACGGAAGGCCGCCCCGGCCCCCGTGAGACCGGGGCGGCTCCGTGCACCGAGGGGAAGGGACGGACTAGACGGGCTGGGAGAGCAGCTTCCCGATCCTTTCGGCCGCCCGGCCGGGCTCCTCGGCGTTCTCCTGTCCGTCGGGGGACCACAGGAACAGCCAGCCGTCCTTCGCCGGGGAGGCGAAGACGATCGTCTGTTTCCGGGTGCGCGGATGCCAGATCCACAGCACCGGCTCCTCCCCGCCGATCATCCGGCTGGCGAGCCCGCGTTCAGGAAGATGCCCGGCGAGCGTTTCCAGGAGGGAACGGCGCCGCCAGCCGTACTCACCGGTGCCCGTCACCGTCGCCGCCTTCTCCCTGGAGATCCGACTTTTCTACAAGCATTGCCGCAGGTCGGCCAGCAGACAACCACGTGGAGGTAAGGCCCGGATATCTAACGGGGAGGTTCGGCTCAGGCCAGTCCCGCGTCATGTGCGAGAAGAGCAATCTGGGTGCGGTTGTCGAGACCGAGCTTGCGCAGAATGCTGGAGATGTGCGCTTTGACCGTGGTCACGCCCATGAACAGCTCGGCGGCGATCTCGGCGTTGGTCCGCCCCCGGGCCACGGCGACGACCACGTCGTGCTCGCGAGGGCTGAGCGCGGCCAGGGCGGAACGCGCCCGCTCGTACGCCCCGGCCTGCGTGATCGCGCGGTCCATCAGCCTGCGGGCGATCCGGGGCGACAGGATCGGGTCTCCCGCGGCGACCCGGCGGATCGCGTCGACGATCCGCGCGGGCGGGGTGTCCTTCAGCAGGAAGCCGCCGGCACCCGCACGGAGCGCGTACAGGATGTTCTCGTCGGTGTCGAACGTGGTGAGCACGATGACCTCGGGTGGGTGAGGCCGGCGCCGTAGCCCGCGGGTGGCCGTGATGCCGTCCACACGCGGCATTCGCAGATCCATGAGCACCACATCCGGGGCGTGGGCATCGGCGGCCGCCGCCACCTCGTCGCCGTCGGCCGCCTCGCCCACCACGGAGATGCCGTGAATCCCGTCGAGCATCATGGACAGCCCGGCGCGCACGAGGGCGTCGTCGTCCACGAGGAGCACACGGATGGGACGGCTCACCTCGGCCATGGCAACCAGGCACGCAGGCGGAACTCGCCGGCGGCCACCTCGTGGTCCAGCCGTCCGCCGGTCAGGCGCACCCGCTCGGTCAGCCCGACCAGGCCGGTGCCGGTGCCCGGTGTGATCGGCAGGGTGGTCTCATCCCCTGGCAGCGGGTTGCGCATGTCGATCGTCAGCCGGTCACCCGGCCGGCCCTCCACCACCACCTGGACCGGTCGGCCGGCGGCGTGCTTCCTGGCGTTGGTCAGCCCCTCCTGTACGACGCGGTAGGCGGTTCGAGCGGCAGCGGCGGGCAGTGCCGCAGGATCCGTCACCTTGTCGCGCAACAGCACCTGTGCACCGGCGTCGCGAGACTCCTCGACGAGCCGGGGGAGGTCGGCCAGACCGGGCTGCGGCCGCTCGCCGGAGTCGTGGTCCTCCTCGCGCAGCAAGTCGATCACCTCGCGGAGTTCGTCGAGGGCCTGGTGCACCCCGGCACGCACCACGCCCGCGGCACGCGAGAGCCGCTCGGGCGGGGAGTCGGGGCGGTATTCCAACGCACCCGCGTAGGTGGCCAGCAGCGACAGCCGATGGGCCAGCACGTCGTGCATCTCCCTGGCGATGCGATTGCGCTCGAGCATCCGCGCCTCGGCCACCCGCCTGCCCTGCTCGGCCTCGGCACGACGGGCACGCTCGCGCAGAGAGGCGATGAGCGCGCGGCGCGACTGAGCCAGCGCACCCCAGCCGACCAGCGCGCCGTACGCGATCGTGATCAGGGCCAGCCACCAGCCGAAGGAGATCCCTCTGCTGGGCTGCCACGCGCCCTGTATCGCGTGCGCGGCGATCCCCGTCGCGGCGACGGCGGCAGCGACCGGAAAACCACGCCGCTGAGCGACCTGCAGCGCGCCCATCGCGGCCGCCGGGGTGGCCGCGGGCGACAGCGCGGCCAAAACGGTGAATCCCAGCGCGCCGCCGACCGGCCGCCACAGCAGAACGGGCGACAGGACGCAGCTCAGCACCCCGACCGTGATGTCGAGACCCAGCCACGGCGTCGCCGGGTGCGCGTCGAACCGCCCCCGGATCGCCGGCGCGGTCAGGATCCCCACTCCGGCGATCATGCAGGCCGCGATGGCGGCTCGCGGGGCGCGCCGACGCTCGGATCCAGCCCCCGCATCGCAGTAGATCTCGCCGCTCACCGGCCAAGGCTAACTTCGGACGCCGCGGCGTCGACACCTACCAAAGTAGGAGCGATGCCGTACGGAGGTCGGGGTCACAGTGGCCGCCCGCCCGATGCGCGTGCCCCGCCGTGCCCGTCACGCTGTCAGGCATGAACCCGGCGCGGTGGCCGATGGCCGTCGGCACGCCGAACCGTACGAACAGCGGCACAGTGGAGCGACGACCATGCCCCTCGGTTATCTGGCGACCCTGACGCCTGTCGCGGTCTGCACCATGCTGGCCCTTGCGCCGCTGCGCCGGCCGCGGCCGCTCGCCGAGCTGAGTTTCCGACTGGGCCTCGCGATCAACGAGTCGCCGTTCGTCCCCTTCTACTGGCTCCTGGCCGCGACGCCGCCGGCCCTCGGGGAGGACGACCTCGACTCGCCCGGCGGCTGGGCCCTGGCCGGGGCCGCCGTCCTGACCATGGCCGGGCTCGGGGTCATCGCCCGGCGAGGGCTGCGGGCCGGGCCGGTGCTCGATCGGGCCCTGGCCGAGGGCCTCGGCACCGGCCGGCGCGTCGCCGCCGCCCGTCCGGCCGCGGGCTCACGCCCCCGTCTCCCGCTCGCCCGCATCCTGTTCAGGCCGTTTCCCGTCCGACCTCGCCGGGTCGAGCGGGTGGCGGACATCGCCTACGGCGACGCCGGCAAGCGGAACCTGCTCGACGTCTACCGTCACCGCTCCCGTCCCTCCGGCGGTCCCACCCTGGTCTACTTCCACGGGGGCGGCTACTTCAGCGGCAGGAAGAACCGCGAGGCGCGCCCCCTCCTCCATCGGCTCGCGAGCCGGGGGTGGGTCTGCGTCAGTGCGAACTACCGCCTGCGACCGGCCGCGACGTTCCCCGATCACCTGATCGACGTCAAGAAGGTGATCGCCTGGGTGCGGGAGCACGGCCATGAGTACGGCGCCGACCCGGCGGTGCTCTTCGTAGCGGGCAGTTCGGCCGGCGGCCACCTCGCCTCGCTGGCCGCCCTGACACCCGGCCTACCCGCGTTCCAGCCCGGTTTCGAGCACGCGGACACCTCGGTCACCGCAGCCATCTGCCTGTACGGCTGGTACGGCGACTACTACGGCCAGGGCCCGGCCTCATCACCCCTGACCTACCTCGGACCGGACGCGCCGCCGTTCTTCATCGCGCACGGGGACGACGACACGCTGGTGCCGGTGGCGGACGCCCGGCGTTTCGCGGAGAGGTTGCGGCGCGCCTCCGCCGACCCGGTCGTCTACGCGGAGCTGCCAGGGGCACAGCACGCGTTCGACCTCTTCCACTCCCTCCGCTTCGAAAGCGTCGTCGACGCGATCGAGGCCTTCGCCGCCGAGGTCGGCGGACAGGCCGGGCCGACCTCCTCAGGAGGAGAGATCGCGGCGGTGATGGGAGATGACATGTGATCGAACAGCCGTTCGGCTATATTTGAGTCGTCGCCGCCGGGGTGCGGCGAGCCGGTGGGAGCCCCGGGGGCTCTCGGGAAGCCCCGGAAAATGTCGGTGGCACCCCGTAGTTTTCTGGTGACCGGGCAGACGACAACCCTCCAGGGGGCAGGAATGGCAATCAACGACCGCGAGAAGGCCCTCGAGACCGCTCTCGCGCAGATCGAGCGGCAGTTCGGCAAGGGCTCCGTCATGCGCCTCGGCGATGACTCGCGTCCCGCGATCGAGGTCATTCCGACCGGCTCGATCTCCCTCGACGTCGCCCTCGGCATCGGCGGCTTCCCCCGCGGCCGGATCGTGGAGGTTTACGGACCCGAGTCGTCCGGTAAGACGACCGTCGCGCTGCATGCGGTGGCCAATGCGCAGAAAGGTGGCGGGATCGCCGCGTTCATCGACGCCGAGCACGCCCTCGACCCCGAGTACGCGAAGAAGCTGGGCGTCGACGTCGACGCGCTGCTCGTCTCCCAGCCCGACACGGGTGAGCAGGCCCTGGAGATCGCGGACATGCTGATCCGCTCCGGCGCGATCGACATCATCGTCATCGACTCGGTGGCGGCTCTCGTGCCGAAGGCCGAGATCGAGGGCGAGATGGGCGACAGTCACGTCGGCCTCCAGGCCCGCCTCATGTCGCAGGCCCTCCGCAAGGTCGCCGGAGCCCTCAACCAAACCCGGACGACCGCCGTCTTCATCAACCAATTGCGGGAAAAGATCGGCGTCATGTTCGGGTGTGGATCTTACGATACGAAAGTGACGCTTGCGGATGGAACCCGCGAGAAGATCGGAAAGATTGTCAACGAGCGGATGTCGGTCGAAGTCCTCTCGTATGACCCAGAAATTGGAGAAATCGTCCCAAAGCGGGTCGTCAACTGGTTCAACAACGGCAAGACCGAGGAGTTCCTCAAGTTCACGGTCGAGCGGGCGGGGGGAGGCTCAGGAAACGGCCCCGCCACGATGGCGATGACGGCGAATCACCTGATCCGCACGCCCGGAGGCTGGCGGGAAGCCGGGGAGATCGCCGTGGGCGATCGGGTCATGCTCGCCCAACCGCGCACGCTCAGCCTCAAGCAGTGGCAGGTCATCCTCGGCTCGATCATGGGTGATGGCGCCCTGTCCCCACCGGTGGATTCGGAGGAGACGAGCGCACGGCTGCGCATGGGGCATGGTGCCGAGCAGGCGGCCTATCTGGACTGGAAGGTCTCGATGCTGGAGAACATCCCGCATTGCCGGACGACCGACGCCGAGGGCGCCGTCTTCGCCGACTTCACGCCGCTCGCAGAGTTGGCCGAGGTTCGTCAGGCCGTTTATTTCGGCGACGGGAAGAAGCATTTCGCGTTCGACTACATCAAGGCGCTCACCCCGCTCTCGCTCGCGATCTGGTACATGGACGACGGCACGTTCACGCTGCGCTCGAAGGGAGTGCAGCGGCGCACCCAGGGAGTAAGCGGCAGGGTAGAGATCTGCGTCGAGGCGATGAGTCCGGGCTCCCGTCAGCGGATGATGGACTTTCTGCAGGACACCTATGAGCTGGACGTGAAGCTCATAGAGAAGGGCGCCCGGAAGATCAGCTTCTTGCAGTTCTCGACGATGGGCTCGAAGCTGTTCCAGGAGATCGTCGCTCCGTACGTCCACCCCTCAATGGACTACAAGCTGCTGCCGGAATTCCGGGGCAAGTTCATGGTGGAGCCGGAGTTTGTGGAGCCGACCCTGCATCCGATGCCCGCGCGAGTTCTCAAGATCGAACCTGCCGTGTTCGACAACATGGACCGATTCGACATCGAGGTTGAAGGGTCGCACAACTACCTCGCGGACGGGATCATCGTGCACAACAGTCCGGAGACGACCACGGGTGGTAAGGCGCTGAAGTTCTATGCGTCGGTGCGGCTGGACGTGCGGCGGATCGAGACGCTGAAGGACGGCACCGAGCCGGTCGGCAACCGGACCCGGGTGAAGGTCGTGAAGAACAAGATGGCGCCGCCGTTCCGCCAGGCGGATTTCGACATCCTGTACGGCCAGGGCATCTCCCGTGAGGGCGGCCTCATCGACATGGGGGTCGAGCACGGGTTCGTGCGGAAGGCCGGCGCCTGGTACACGTACGAGGGCGACCAGCTTGGGCAGGGCAAGGAGAACGCCCGCAACTTCCTGAAGAACAACCCCGACATCGCCAACGAGATCGAGAAGAAGATCAAGGAGAAGCTCGGCATCGGGCCGCGCCTCGACACCCCGGGCGAGGCGGCTCCGGCGGCCCCGGCCGCTCCCTCCTCCGGGCGGGCCGCCACCTCGGGGCGGGGCGGCAAGTCCAGCGCGCCCAAGCCGGGTGACGTCTGATCCGTGGGATGAGACGTGACGAGTTCCCCGGCCCACGGCGGGGCCGGGGGCCGGAGGCGGACCCACGGGAGCCCGACGCCGATCCGGAGGCGGTCGCGAGGGCGATCTGCCTGCGACTGCTGACGATGGCGCCGAAGACCCGGGCGCAGCTCGCGGACGCCCTGCGGAAGCGAGAGGTCCCGGAGGAGGCTGCGCGAGCCGTGCTGGAGCGGTTCTCCGAGGTCGGGCTGATCGACGATGAGGCGTTCTCCGCGGCCTGGGTGAGCTCGCGGCATCACGGCCGCGGACTGGCCCGGCGGGCGCTCGCTCAGGAGTTGCGGCATCGTGGGGTGGATGAGGAGACGGTCCAGGACGCGGTGGGGCGACTCGATCCGGAGCAGGAGGTCGAGACCGCACGCATGCTGGTCGCCCGCAGGCTGGCCGCCATCCGGGGCGCCGATCCGAGGGCGCGCACCCGCAGGCTCGTGGGGATGCTCGCCCGCAAGGGCTATCCGCCGGGTCTGGCGTTCCGTGTCGTCCGGGAGGCACTGGAGACCGAGGGCTGCGACGTGGACGATCTCCATGAGGAGATCGACTGAGGGAGCCCCTGGGGTCCGGGCCGATGGACCGGTCCGAGGAGATCCTGACAGTCTTTGCTTGCTCGTTACCTCTCTGACGCTTAATCTCGACCGCAGTGAGGAGTAACTCCGCGCAGCGCGGATTCCCATAACGGTGAACGACGGGCGATAGATATTGACCGGCCTCCGGGCCATGTCGGGTGTCCTCCGGGATGCTCGGGGATGAGACGATATTTGTCCTGGTGACGCCGCCGGGTGTTGTAGTGCTGCGCGTGTGCTCCCTCGCTGACAGAGGTCGCAAGGCGAGGAGAGGGTGAGCGCGCATGGATACGGTCGTGATCGTTTTAGCGGTTGCGGTGGTGCTGCTGGCGCTCGTGTCGGTCGCGGCCCTTGTCATCGTCGTGCGTCGTACCGGCGGCCTCGCACCGCCGGCCGGTCCCTCACCCGAGCAGCTCAGCGCGGTGACGGCCGAGGTGAACGAGGAGCTGGAGCGGGCCAGGCGGGAGGCCGAGGAGATCCGCGGCAGGGCGGAGGAGGACGCCGGGGAGATCATCCGCAAGTCCGAGTCCCTGGCCGAGAGCGCCGCCGCGATGCGCAAAGAGGTCGAGGAGGAGGCCAGGGTCCTCAAGACGGAACTCAAGGAGCTGCGCGCCGACCTCGAACGGCGCGAGGGCCGGCTGGCCGAGCGGGAGCAGCGGCTGGACGAGGAGGCGCGCAGGCAGGCCGAGCGGGCACGCAAGCTCGCCGAGACGGAGACAGAGCTGGCCGACCGGCGTGAGGACCTCGACCGGATCGCCGAGCGGCGCCGGGAGATCCTGGAGCGGGTCGCCGGGCTCACGGCCGCGCAGGCCAGGGGGGAGCTGGTCAAGGAGATCGAGAACCAGGCCAAGCGCGAGGCCGCGCTGATCGTCCGGGAGATCGAGAGCGAGGCGCGTAAGGAGGGCGAGAAGCGCGCCTGCAAGATCGTGACACTGGCCGTCCAGCGGGTGGCGACCGAGCAGACGGCCGAGTCCGTGGTGAGCGTGCTCCACCTGCCCGGTGACGAGATGAAGGGCCGCATCATCGGCCGGGAGGGCCGGAACATCCGGGCGTTCGAGTCCACGACCGGGGTCAACCTGATCATCGACGACACGCCCGAGGCCGTGCTCCTGTCCTGCTTCGATCCGGTCCGGCGGGAGACGGCGAGGCTGACGCTGGAGAAGCTCGTCCTCGACGGCCGCATCCATCCCCAGCGCATCGAGGAGGCCTACGAGCGCAGCAAGGCCGAGGTGCGGGACCTGTGCGTACGCGCGGGAGAGGACGCGCTGGTCGAGCTGGGCATCACCGAGATGCATCCCGAGCTGGTCACGCTGCTCGGGCAGCTCCGCTACCGCACCTCCTACGGGCAGAACGTGCTCAAGCACCTGATCGAGTCCGCGCATCTGGCCGGCATCATGGCCGCGGAGCTGCGGCTCGACCGCGACCTGGTCAAGCGATGCGCGCTGCTGCACGACATCGGCAAGGCGCTCACCCATGAGGTCGAGGGCAGCCACGCGCTGATCGGGGCGGAGATCGCACGGCGGTACGGCGAGCACGAGGACGTGGTCCACGCGATCGAGGC
The DNA here is from genome assembly GCF_050942215.1 of Sphaerimonospora sp. CA-214678. GTDB lineage: Bacteria > Actinomycetota > Actinomycetes > Streptosporangiales > Streptosporangiaceae > Sphaerimonospora. The sequence goes on along the minus strand of NZ_CP192056.1, from coordinate 4,587,060 downwards.
GCATCACAACGAGGTGGAGGTCCGTACGGTCGAGGCCGTCCTGACCCAGGCGGCGGACGCGATCAGCGGCAGCCGTCCCGGGGCGCGGCGCGAGTCCCTCGAGGCGTACGTCAAGCGGCTGGAGCGGCTCGAGGAGATCGCCCAGTCGTACGAGGGTGTGGACAAGGTGTTCGCGATGCAGGCCGGCCGGGAGATCAGAGTGATGGTGCGCCCGGACGCGGTGGACGACATCCAGGCCCAGGTGATCGCACGGGACGTCGCCAAGCAGGTCGAGGAGGAGCTCACCTACCCGGGACAGATTCGGATCAACGTGGTCAGGGAGTCGCGGGCCACCGAGTTCGCCCGCTGACCGTCGCGGCCGCCCTGGTCGTGGCGGCGGGTTCGTGGTCCCGGGAACACGTCTCGCTGCGCGCGGCCGGCGGACTCGCAGGCATGTCCTCCGCTACCGGGGCGGGCGTGGCAGGGCCGGGGGTGTCGTGTAGCGCGTGGCCAGCACGCCGAGGTAGTCGATGACGGCCCGCTTCCAGGCGCCGTCGTCGAACATGTGGCGCAGCGCGTCGTTGACCTGCTCCCTGCGGGCGGCCGACCGGGTGCCGATGCCGTACCGTTCGGTGGTCAGGGGCCGGCCGCTGAACCGGAACCGGCCGGGATGCTGCGCGGCGAGCCCGGCGAGCACGGGAGCGTCGGCCACGATCGCGTCGATCCTCCCGTCGGCCAGCAGCGGCGCGCACGCGGCCGGGACGTTGGCCTCGGCGAGGAACGCCTCCTTCCATTTCCCGCCGAACGCGCGGATCAGGCGTTCGGCCGACACGCTGGTCGAGCACACGCGCCTGCGGGCGAGGTCGCGCAGCCTCCGAATCGACAGATCGCCCGTACGGACGAGGATGTCGGTGCTGGTCACCAGGTAGGGCCCGGCGACGTTCCGCAGGCCGGGCGAGCCCATCGTGCCGAGGACCAGGTCGGCCTGCTCCGGGGCGCCGGTGTAGACGATCTGGTCGTCGCGATAGCCGAGCCGGTGGGCGACGTATTGGGCCACAGCGATGTCGAATCCGGAGACCTTCCCGTCGGGCAGGGGCGTCACGAGCCCGGGCTGCCCCTGACGCACGCCGACGACGAGCGTGCCGCTGCTCCCGCATCCCGTGAGCAGCGCGCCCGCCATCGTTACGCCTGCCAGCAGGGCCACGACACGCCGCACGTGCTACAGGATCACGGCGGGTCCGACCGGCGGCAAGGAGCGACACGGCAAACACTTGCCCATGGCGCGGTCGGCCGGGCCGGACCTGTCCGATCACGGCCGGTCTACTCGCCGGTGTCCGCCGCCGCGGGTATCGGCTTCACCGATGTCCTGCGGCTGCGCCTGCTCCGCTTCTCCAGCCAGGTGGCCAGGGCGCTGAGCGTCATGTTGAGACCGACGTAGATGACTCCGATGACGATGGCGGCGGGGATGAGCGAGCCGAAGAAGACCGCGGGGATGATCTTGAATCCGTAGTTGAGCAGGTCGACGTACGCGATGATGTAGCCCAGCGCGGTGTCCTTGAGCAGGACGACGAGCTGGCTCACGATGGCCGGCATCATCGCGGTGACGGCCTGCGGCAGCAGGACCATCCGCATCACCTGGTTCTTGCGGAATCCGATCGCGTAGGCCGCCTCCGACTGCCCCTTGGGCACGGCCAGGACGCCGGCGCGGATGACCTCGGCGAGGACCGACCCGTTGTAGAGGGTGAGGCCGGCCACCAGCGCGATCAGCGTGTAGTCGCCGCTGCCGAAGACGGCGGGGGCCAGATAGGCGAGGAAGAAGATCAGCAGCAGCAGCGGGATCGCCCGGAAGATCTCGACGACCGCGCCGGCCGGCACCCTGATCCACCGGTGGTCGGAGAGCCTGGCCAGACCGAAGACCGAGCCGAAGGCGAGCGCGAACACCGCACCGAGGCCCGCCGCCTTCAGCGTGCCGAGCAGCCCGGGGATGATGTAGTCGGTCCAGGTCGAGGGCTCGGTGAACGGCTCCCAGATCCTCCCCTCCCACTGGCCCTTCTCGTCGAACCTCACATAGACGAAGTAGACGATCGCCACGATCGCGATCAGCGCCAGCAGGGACAGCGCGTTGTTGCGCAGCCGTGCCCGGGGCCCCGGCGCGTCGAACAGGACCGAGGTGTCGACGGGGCCGCTCATCGGGTCACCGCCAGACGCCGGGCGAGCCGGCCGGCGAGGAATCCGACCGGCAGGGTGATGGCCATGAAGGCGAGGACGAGCCCGATGAAGATGGGGATCGAAACGCCGGTGTCGTCGAAGGTGTCCTTCATCACGAATGCCGATTCGGCGAGGTAGCCGGCGGCCATGGCCACCGTGGTGTTCTTGATCATGGCGATGATCACGCTGCCCAGGGGGGCGATGACCGCGCGGAACGCCTGCGGCAGGATGATCATCCGCAGGGACTGGAAGAACGTGAGCCCGATCGCGCGGGCGGCCTCCGCCTGACCCAGGGGCACGGTGTTGATGCCCGAGCGCAGCGTCTCCGCGACGAACGACGCGGTGTACGCCGACAGGCCCAGCACGACCAGCCAGAACGCGTTGGTGCTGGGCTCCTTGGAGAAGGACAGGCCGAGCGTGTCGCTGAGCCCCAGCGCGGAGAAGGCCAGCACCAGCGTCAGGGGCGTGTTCCGCACGATGCTGATGTAGGTGGCGGCCGCCGTGCGCAGGACCGGCGTCGGCGCGACCCGAAGGGACACGAGGACCGTCCCGGCGATCAGCGACAAGATCGCGCACACCAGGGAGAGTTCCACGTTCACCAGGAAGCCCGCGGCCAGGTCGGGCGCGTATTTGATCAGGTCATTCATCGTGCTCCAGTGCTGCTCTACCGGGGACACGGCGGCCGGCGACCCGGGGCGGGGTCACCGGCCGCTCGATGCGACAGGTCAGGCGCAGGGCTCGAAGGAGGGGGCGGCCGTCGGGGCGCTGAGCCCCTGGGCCTTTCCGAACCACTTGGTGAACAGCTGCTGGACCGTGCCGTCCTGATACATCTTGGTGATGGCGGCGTTGACCGCCTCGCAGGTCTTGGTGTCGCCCTTCTTCAGGCCGACGCCGTACTTCTCGTCGGTGAACGGCTGGCCCAGGATCTTGAAGCTGGCGCCGCCCTGCTCCGCGGCCTGGGTGGCGAACCCGGCCAGGATGAGGTCGTCGGTGGTGACCGCGTCGAGGTTGTTCCCGCCGAGCTTGGCGACGCACTCGGAGTAGTTGGCCGCGCCCACCAGCTCCGCGTCGATGTCGAGCTCGCCGTCCGGCGGCGGGTCGGTGATCCGCTTGTAGGAGTTGGAGCCGGCGGCCTGGCAGATCCGCTTGTCCTTCAGATCGGTGGGCTTGCTGATGCTACTGTCGTCGCCGCGGACCATCACGTCCTGGTGGGCCACGATGTACGGCCCGCCGAAGGTCACCTTCTCCTTACGGCTTTCAGTGATCGAGTAGGACGCGAAGATGATGTCCACGGTGCCGTTGGCGAGGAACGCCTCACGGTTGGAGGAGGCCGACTCCTTCCACGTGATGTCGACGTCCTGGCCGCCGGCCAGCTCCTTGATGACGTACTTCGCCACGTCGACGTCGAAGCCCTCGGGTTCCGCGCCCTTCTTCAGGCCGAGCCCGGGCTGGTCCCACTTCGTACCGACGACCACCTGCTTGGCGTCCTGCACCTTGTCGGCGACGCTGTCGTAGGTCTTGTCGCCGCCGCACGCCGCCACGCCAAGGGTCATGGCCGCTGCGGCGAGGACCGCTCCTATTCGACGCACTCGCATTGACTGCCACCTCTGCTTCCTCGCCTCGGCCCGGTCGGGGCCGGAGACATGTGTGATCAATGGGTAAGGATCTTGGAAAGGAAGTCCCTGGCCCGATCGGTGCTGGGCCGGGTGAAGAATTCCGCGGGTGGGCCCTGCTCGACGACCTGGCCGTCGGCCATGAACACGACCCGGTTGGCCGCCCTGCGGGCGAAGCCCATCTCATGGGTGACGACCATCATGGTCATGCCGTCGCGGGCGAGGGTGACCATGACGTCGAGCACCTCCTGCACCATCTCGGGGTCGAGTGCCGAGGTCGGCTCGTCGAAGAGGATCATCTTGGGATCCATGGCGAGAGCCCGGGCGATGGCGGTGCGCTGCTGCTGGCCTCCGGAGAGCTGCGCCGGATATTTGCCCGCCTGGGAGGCGATGCCGACCCGTTCGAGCAGTTCCATTCCCCGCTGCTCGGCCTGCTGCCGGGAGATCCCGCGCACCTTGGTCGGGCCGAGCGTGACGTTCTCGAGGATCGTCTTGTGGGAGAAGAGGTTGAAGGACTGGAACACCATGCCGACCTCGGACCGCAGCCGGGCGAGGGCCTTGCCCTCCGCCGGCAGCTCCCGTCCGTCGAAGGTGATGGTGCCCGAGTCGATGGTCTCCAGACGGTTGATCACACGGCATAACGTGGATTTGCCGCCGCCGGAGGGGCCGATGACCACGACCACCTCGCCGCGTTGCACATCCAGATCGATGTCTTTCAGCACATGTAACGTGCCGAAGTGTTTGTTCACCCCATCGAGCTTTACCAGCGGGGTGGAACCACCGGTCTCCGTCATGGTCAACAACGTAGGGTGGTTGATACTGCCAAGTCACTAACCACCTGGTACCGATCCGGTCACGACCTACTAACCCTCCTGATCAGGGACAATGTGCACTGGCTGTGGGTCGGCGAGCGCGGCGGGGCCGGCCGGTGAAGGCTCGCCGTCTCCGGCGCTCGGTCCGATCGCGTCCGCACGTACGGCCGCCGTGGACAACCTACCCGCTCACGCGGTGAAGTGTGACAGGAAGGTAACGGAACGTTGTGAATCCGGTCGGCGTACGGGAAGGTGCCGGGGAGCGCCTACGCTTGTATCGCGATGACTGCGACCACTCACGGCACCGAGGCCGCGGCCCGGACCTACGAGGTGCGGACCTACGGTTGCCAGATGAACGTGCACGACTCCGAGCGGCTGGCCGGGCTGCTGGAGGACGCCGGATACGTCCGGGCCCCCGAGGGGGAGCCCGCTGACGTCGTCGTGTTCAACACCTGCGCGGTGCGTGAGAACGCCGACAACCGGCTGTACGGAAACCTCGGCCACCTGCGGCCGATCAAAATGGCCAGGGAGGGCATGCAGATCGCGGTCGGCGGCTGCCTCGCCCAGAAGGACCAGGGCGAGATCGTCCGCCGCGCCCCGTGGGTCGACGTCGTGTTCGGCACGCACAACATCGGCTCGCTGCCGGTGCTGCTGGAACGCGCCCGCATCGCCCAGGAGGCGCAGGTCGAGATCAAGGACTCCCTGGAGACCTTCCCGTCCACGCTGCCGACGCGGCGCGAGTCGCCGTACGCGGCCTGGGTCGCGATCTCGGTCGGCTGCAACAACACCTGCACGTTCTGCATCGTGCCGTCGCTGCGCGGCAAGGAGAAGGACCGCCGCCCCGGCGACATCCTGAGCGAGGTGCGCACGCTGGTCGACCAGGGCGTGCTGGAGGTCACCCTGCTGGGGCAGAACGTCAACACCTACGGCGTCGAGTTCGGCGATCGGCTGGCGTTCGGCAAGCTGCTGCGCACCTGCGGGGAGATCGACGGCCTGGAGCGGGTCCGCTTCACCTCGCCGCACCCCGCCGCGTTCACCGACGACGTGATCGACGCCATGGCCGAGACGCCGAACGTGATGCACCAGCTCCACATGCCGCTGCAGTCCGGCTCCGACCGGGTGCTGAAGGCGATGCGCCGGTCGTACCGTTCCGAGCGCTTCCTCGGCATCCTCGACCGGGTCCGGGCCGCCATGCCCGACGCGGCGATCTCGACGGACATCATCGTGGGCTTCCCCGGCGAGACCGAGGCGGACTTCCAGCAGACGCTCGAGGTCGTACGGCAGGCCCGTTTCGCCAACGCGTTCACCTTCCAGTACTCCATCCGCCCCGGCACGCCGGCGGCGACGATGGACGGCCAGGTGCCCAAGGAGGTCGTGCAGGAGCGGTACGAGCGCCTGGTCGCCCTCCAGGACGAGATCTCCTGGGCGGAGAACCGGGCGCAGACCGGCCGGACCGTCGAGGTGCTGATCGCCGAGGGCGAGGGTCGCAAGGACGACGCCACGCACCGGCTGTCCGGGCGCGCGGCCGACAACCGCCTCGTGCACGTCGCCGCCGCCGACGCCCGGCCGGGCGACATGGTGACCGCCGAGGTCACCTATGCCGCGCCGCATCATCTGGTCGCCGACAAGGTCCTGTCCGTACGGCGGACCCGCGCAGGCGACGCGTGGCAGGCGCGCCAGGACGCCCCGGAGCGGGGTCGCGCGGTCAGCCTCGGCATGCCGACCATCGGCCGTCCGGCGCCCGCGCCCGCCGAATCCCCCGCCTGCTCGGCCCGCTGAGCGGGTCGGCTAGTCGCTCATGAGGCGGTCGAGCACCTCGTAGCAGTAGTCCCGGCGCATGTCGTGGAAGGTCGCGCAGGGATCGGGCGCCGGGCCGCCGCGTGGCCGTGCCGTGCCCCTTTTCACGCTCTCCGCCGCCGGCGCGCTCGCGTCTTCGGCCGATGACCGCTCCGGAGCCGCCGGTCGCCGCGTCGGCGTCGGCTTACCCGGGGCGGGGGACCGGCCCGTGCGTTCGCCGGACGGCGCCGGTCGTGGACGCGGCGGGGCCGTCGCCGATCCCGGTGGTCGTTTCGCCGCGGCCCGGCCGTGCCGGGGCCCGTCGGCGCCCGGGGAGCCGCCCTCTCCGGGGGAGCCGTTGTTCTCCCGTGAGCCGGTGTTCTCCCGGGTGCCGGTGTTTCTCTGGAAACCGGGGGCAGTGGGACCGCCCGGCTTGCGCACCGGACCGAAGCGGCCGGCGGCGGACGGCGCCGGGGCGGGATCAGGTCGAGCCGCCACACCGCGCGCGCCACGCGCACCATCCGTATCATCCGCGCCGGAGCCGTGCGTGGCGCCCATCTCCCCGGTGCCCGGGACACCACGCGGTTCCGCCGGCGGACGCACGGACGTCTCATCGGCCGATGACCGTGCCGGAGCGGCCGGTACGTGCTCCGGCACGGCACCGAGGGCGATGGCGAAACCGGCGAGGGCGAGCACGCCGGTGACTCCGGTGATGGCGAGAATCACGGAGCCTCGACGCCGGGTTTCCGGTATGGGGTCATGCTGTGGCAACGTGGTGGTTCTTCCTGATAGCTACGGACCGTTTCCGTCCTTCACTCTCAGTGTGCTCGCCGAGGTCTCACTCCGAGGACGTTTTCCACAACCCGTCTTCCCCGCGTTCGGCCGGCCCGGCCGTACGGGAGGCTCGGACGCGGCGCAGCCGCCGTACGATCCGCGCGGCCAGCAGGCCGTGGGCCGACCCGACCGCGGCCAGAGCCAGCGCCTCGAACGGTCTGTGGTGGCGGAGCAGCTCACCCGCGATCAGGGTCGCCGCGACCACCGTGACGAACAGGGACACCACCTGGTGGAAGCGGTTCGCCTCCGAGTGCGGCCAGTCCTCCGGGTCGGCCGGGCTCGGCGCGTCGGGCACCGCGCGCCGATATCCGGCGAACACCCGTGAGGCCCAGGCACTGGTCGACTGGCGGCCGTATATCTCCAGGACGGCGGCCACCCCGAGCAGCGCCACGGCGTACGCGCAGATGAACACGGTCTCGCTGCTCATCGGCCCACCGGCTCGGCCGCATCACCGGAGTCGGCGGGTTCCCCGGGCTCGACGATCTCGGTGAAGAGCAGGACCTGCTCCGGGGCGTCCGCACGCCGTGCCGCGGCCACCCGGTAGCGGATCCCCAGCCAGGTCATCCACAGCAGCGGCAGCACGCCGCCGACCATGAACACCACGTCGCCAGGGAGGCGGAGCCACTCGAGCACGGCGTTGGCCTTGCCCTGGAGGTAGCCGAGGCTGCGGGCGTCGGCGTACCCGGCTTCGAGGACCTTGTAGAGCTGCAGCGCGCCACTGGGCAGCAGGGTGGCGAACGACATCCAGGCCAGGCCCAGGTTGAGCGACCAGAAGGACAGCCGCGGCCAGCGGTCGGACCACCGCTCCTCCGGGATCAGGTAGCGCAGCGCGAACATGGCGAATCCCACCGCGAGCATGCCGTACACGCCCATCATCGCGCCGTGCGCGTGATTGGCCGTCAGGCCGGTGCCGATCTCGTAGTAGGACACGATCGGCAGGTTGATCAGGAAGCCGAAGATCCCGGCGCCCAGGAAGTTCCAGAAACCGACGGCGACCAGGAACATCACCGCCCAGCGGTGCGGGAACGGCGTGCTCGACGGGCTCTTCTTGCGAGCCCCGAGCTGCAGGAAGCTCCAGGCCTCCACGGTCAGGAACAGCAGCGGGATGACCTCGAGCGCGGAGAACATCGCGCCGAGGGCGAGGTGCTCGGCCGGCTCACCGGAGAAGTACAGGTGGTGCATGGTGCCGATCACGCCGCCGGCGCTGTACAGGACGATGTCGAGGTAGATCACCGCCAGAGCCACCCGTTCGCGCACCACGCCGAGCATGACGAACAGGTAGGCGACGGTGACCGTGGTGAACAGCTCCATGAAGTCCTCGACCCACAGGTGCACCACGATGAACCGCCAGAAGTCGGCGCTGGTGAACGAGGAATCCGGCGTGGCGAGCAGGCCGACGGCGTAGAACGCCGGAAGCGCGAGCGCGGCGAGGAAGAACATCCACGGCATGTTGGCCACGCTCTCGGTGCGCAGCCGTCTGCGCAGCCCGCGGAAGAGGATCACCACCCAGATCGTCAGCCCGCCGACCAGCAGCACCTGCCACAGCCGGCCGAGATCGAGGTATTCCCAGCCCTGGTTGCCGAGCCAGCTCCACAGTGAGCCCAGCCACCCGCGCTGCCCGGCCAGCTCGCCCAGCAGGCTGCCGCCGACGACCACGACGAGCGCCCCGAGCAGCACTCGCGACAGCAGCGCCTGCCTGCGCGGCTCCCAGCCCCGGGCGATCAGTGGCGCCAGGAAGATGCCGATGGCCAGGAACGACGTGACCACCCAGAAGATGGCGAGCTGGGTGTGCCAGGTGCGGGTGAGGTTGTACGGCAGCCAGCGGTCCAGCGGAATGCCGAAGAAGGTGCCGAGATCGGCCCGGTAGTGCTGGGTGGCCGAGCCGACGAGCACCTGCACCATGAACAGCGCGGCCATGGCGAAGAAGAACCAGGCCGTGGTGCGCTGCGCCGGGGTGAGCAGGACGTCGCGGGGCGAGTGGAAGCGCAGGGTCCGCTGGTCCCGGCCTTGCCAGCCCAGGAAGTTCCATCGGCCGAACGCGGCGAACAGCGCCCCGGCGCCGCCCAGCAGGAAGATCAGGGACAGCACGCTCCAGGTCACCGTGTGACCCGTCGGCCCGTTGTCGACCAGCGACTCGGCGGGCCAGTTGTTGGTGTACGAGTACGTCTCGCCGGGCCGCTCGGCGGCGGCGGCCCAGGCCGACCAGCCGAAGTAGGCGGTCAGTTCGTGGATCTCCCCGGGGTCGGTCACCGCCTCGGGTCGCAGCCCCTGCTTGCCCTCGGGACGGCCGAGCAGGTCCGCGTAGTGGTCCTTGATCTCCTGGAACGCCGCGCCCTGGGCCGCCGTCCAGACGAGCGTGCCCGTGCGCGGATCGTATCGGTTGGTCCGGAAGTCGGAGACGGTGCTCGCGTACGCGTCCGCGCTTCCCGCCTTGCGGTGCTGCTCCTGCACGAACGTGGCGCTGCGGTGCAGGTAGTCCGCGGTGAAGTCGGGGCCCAGGTAGGCGCCGTGCCCGAAGATCGATCCGTACTGCATGAGGCCGGTGCGCAGGAAGACCTTCTGGCCGTTCCGCACGTCGTCACCGGTGAAGACCACCTGGCCGTCGGCGGTGGTGACGCGTTGCGGGATGGGCGGCTCCGCCTGGTAGGTGCGGACCGCGAGCAGTCCGAGAACGAGGAAGCCGATGGCGGTGACCAGGATCGCGGCCTGGACCCAGCCGCGGCCGATCATTCGTGCTCGCTTGCCACCGGAGTCTGGACCGGGGCGAGCCGGAGGGACGTCCTCGGCCGGCTCCTCGACGATGATGTCCGACATCCTCGCTCAGTCTCCTCAGGTTGTGCGGATGTTGGCCTTCCGGCACCGGGCTCGCATGGCGCTCCCCGCGCCGTCGTCCCGGCCCGGCGTGGGGCGGCGGAGACTTACGGCGGATGGCTGTCGGCATGCCCGACCGAGCCGGTTTTGAACGAAAATCGTTGTACAAACTACAGGTCGCGTACCCCGGTCCCTCACTCCACCCCTTCGCCGTATCCTGTGCCGGCTTGTGTCCGTTTGAACTGGGATTTTGGCTGGTCATGAGATTGCCGATGCGCTCGGCCGGGTGTTTCGGTCCGACTCGATCGGATGAGATTTACGGCTGGTATTTACAAGTCAGCCGGTTAATACCATCGATGTGGTGAATCTCTCATTCGGCGATGGAGGAGCGGGGCGGTCGACCGCCCGGACTCGCCGGCGGGCACCGGAGACGATCTGGGGAGTGTCGAAAAGGCGCCGTCCGTGCCGTACCGGGACATGGCCGTCGAAACACGATCTAGGATCGCCTGTGTGTCCGTCCGCGAACTGGTCGTCCTGGGGACGTCGAGCGCCGTTCCCACCCGCCGCCGCAACCACAACGGGTATCTGCTGCGCTGGGACGGCGAGGGCTTCCTGTTCGACCCGGGGGAGGGCACCCAGCGGCAGATGGTGCACGCCGGAGTGGCCTCGCACGACCTCACCTGGATCTGCGTCACGCACTTCCACGGCGACCACTGCCTCGGCCTGCCCGGGGTGATCCAGCGGATCGCCCGCGACCGGGTGAGCCATCCGGTGCGGGCCGCCTATCCCGCGTCCGGGGAGCCGTACTGGCGGCGACTGCGCCATGCCACGTCGTTCGCCGACACGGACGTGATCGTCCCGTGCCCGGTCTCCGGCGATCTCGTCGAGTGGCCGGCCGGACCGGTGACGCTGACCGCAAGGCCGCTGTCGCACCGGGTCGAGGCGTACGGCTACCGCCTGGACGAGCCGGCCGGGCGCCGGATGCTGCCCGGGGAGCTGGCCCGGCGGGGCGTGCGCGGGCCGATGATCGGCGAGCTGCGGCGGCGCGGCTCGCTGACGATGCCCGACGGCTCGACGGTGACGCTGGCCGACTGCAGCGAGCCGCGCCCGGGCCAGAGCGCCGCTTTCGTGATGGACACCCGGCTGTGCGACGCGGTGTTCGCGCTGGCCGACGGCGTGGACCTGCTGGTGATCGAGTCGACGTTCCTGTCGGGTGAGGCGGGGCTGGCCGCCGATTACGGGCATCTCACCGCGGCCCAGGCCGGCCGGGTGGCGGCGGAGTGCGGGGTGCGGCGTATCGTGCTGACCCACTTCTCCGAGCGCTACTCCATCGAGGACGAGCCCCGTTTCGTCGCCGAGGTCCGCGAGGCGTACGACGGGGACGTGATCGTGGCGCGTGATCTCATGCGTATTCCGGTGCCGAAACGGGCACGCTGAATTTCCGCGGACGTCATGTGGATCGGGTGGGAGAATGAGCGGATGGGGCAGACCGTAGCTTTCGGCAGCGTCCCGACCAAGCTCGGCGACGTGCTGGCGGCCGTCACGGAGGAGGGGGTTGCCGCCACGCACTTCCACGACGAGCCGCGTGTGCGGGCGCGCATCGCCGGTCGTCTCGGGCTGGCCGTGGCCGACGACCCGGATCGTACGGCCGACGTCCGCGCCGAGCTCGCCGCCTACTTCAGCGGGGAGCTGCGGGAGTTCGGCGTCCCGATCGACTGGCGGCTCACCTCGCCCCTCCAGCGTCAGGTCCTCCGCACGCTCTTCGCGACCGTTCCGTACGGAAAAGTCGTGACATATGGCGAGCTGTCGGCCAGAAGCGGGACCGGTGTCCCGGCCCGCGGCATCGGCTCGATCATGGGCGGCAACCCGATCCCGGTCATCGTGCCGTGCCACCGGGTGGTCGCGGGCAACGGCCTGGGCGGGTTCAGCGGCGGCGACGGCGTGGAGTCCAAGCGCTGGCTGCTGACACTCGAAGGCCATCTCCCGCCGCCCCTCGACTGGGACATGTGACTCCCACCGGGACACCCGGCCGCGGGGACGTCCGACCTCTCCGGCGCTGCGACACTGGACGGTGTGGGGCAGCAACAAGTGATCGCGGTCGTCGGCGCAACGGCGGCGGGCAAGTCCGACCTCGCCGTCGAGCTGGCGCTCCGGCTGGGCGGAGAGATCGTCAACACCGACTCGATGCAGCTCTATCGCGGCATGGACATCGGCACGGCCAAACTCTCCCTCGCCGAGCGGCGGGGGGTGCCGCATCACCTGCTCGACATCTGGCCGGTGACCCGGACCGCCAGCGTCGCCGAATATCAGCGGCTGGCCCGCCCGCTGGTCGAGGACCTGCTCGCGCGGGGCCGGACACCGATCCTGGCCGGCGGGTCGGGGCTCTACGTCAGGGCGGTCCTCGACGATCTGGAGTTTCCCGGCACTGATCCGGACCTGCGTGCCCGGCTGGAGCGGGAGCTCGCCGAGGCGGGCCCGGCCGTGCTGTACGACCGGCTCAAGAGCCGCGACCCGGTGGCGGCCGAGACGATCCTGCCGAGCAACGGCCGCCGGATCGTCCGGGCCCTCGAGGTGATCGAGCTGTCCGGGCGTCCGTTCTCCGCCACCATGCCGTCGTACGACTCGGTCTACGACAGTGTGCAGATCGGCGTCGAGGTGCCCCGGCCGGTGCTCGACGAACGGATCGAGCTGCGGGTCGCCCGCATGTGGGAGGCCGGGCTGGTGGACGAGGTCGCCGGGCTGCTGGAGCAGGGCCTGGCCGAGGGGCGGACCGCGAGCCGGGCGCTCGGCTACGCCCAGGTCCTGCGTTTCCTGTCCGGGGAGTGGACCGAGGAGCAGGCACGCGCGGAGACCGTGCGGGCGACCCGCAGGTTCGCCCGGCGCCAGGAGTCGTGGTTCCGCCGGGACCCCAGGGTCGTGTGGCTGCCGTTCGACCCCGGCGGCGGACGGGCGGCCCTCGCCGACCTCGCCGGACGGGCGCTCGTACGGGTGCGCCGGTAGGATCCGGACATGCGCTTCGTCAAGGGTCACGGCACCGAGAACGACTTCGTCATCCTGCCGGACCCGGACGCACGGCTCGAGCTGACCGCCGCGGGGGTCGCCGCCCTGTGCGACCGCCGCGCCGGCATCGGGGCCGACGGCGTGCTGCGGGTCGCGCGCACCGAGCGCTGCGCCGAGGTGGCCGATCAGGCCGGTGCGGCCGAGTGGTTCATGGACTACCGCAACGCCGACGGAGGCATCGCCGAGATGTGCGGCAACGGCGTGCGCGTGTTCGCCCGCTACCTGGTCGAAGCGGGCCTGGCCGCCGCCGGGGAGTTCGGCGTCGCCACCCGTGCCGGGGTCAAGCGGGTGCGGCTCGCCGAGACCGGGGACGTCACCGTCGAGATGGGCCGGCCCCTGGTCCTGGGGGCGAGCCGTACGACCGTCGGAGGGCGGACCTACGACGGCCTCAACGTGAACATGGGCAACCCCCACCTGGCCTGTCTGATCGACGACCCGGTCGCCGGCCTCGACCTCGGCCGGGAGCCGGAGTTCGACCGGGAGGTCTATCCGGACGGCGTCAACATCGAGCTGATCAACGTGGTCGGCGATCACGCCGTCGTCATGCGGGTGCATGAGCGGGGCTCGGGGGAGACCCGGTCGTGCGGCACCGGAGCCGTGGCCACCGCCGTGGCCGCCGCCCGCGCGGCAGGGGAGCTGACAGGAGCCTGGCAGGTCCGCGTGCCGGGCGGTACGGTCACCGTCACCCTGGAAGCGGACACCAGCCATCTGTCCGGACCCGCCGTGCTCGTCGCCTCCGGAGTGATCGAGCCCGGCCTCCTCGACCAGGTCATGACACCGCGGTAGGGGTCGGCTGATCCCCGGAGGGACCGGTCGCGGTCCCCCGGGGCCGGTCCCGGCCCTCGCAGGGCGCGACCGCGGCGCCGTACCTCCACGGTGCGGCGCCGTGGGTGTTTCATGACCATGTTGTTCAAGACCATGCTGTTCACGCGGCACAGGCGAGGATCGGAGGCCGGTTTTGGCGTCGTGGGCTGTTTGGGACATGGTCGGCGACCTGGCAGACTGACTGCTCATGGACGTCGACATCTGGACCTGGGTCGGTGGCACCCAGCGCGAACTGCACGAGACCGGCAACATGGGGCTGGCCATGGCGCTGAGCGACATCCCGGCGCAGGCGCTGGAGGGCCGATACGCCCAGCTGGACGTCATGGCGCCCGCCATCGCCCAGCACGCGGAGAGCCTCGAGCAGCCCTGGCTGGAGCTGTTCGCCCGCTACTGGCACATGATCGGGCGGGTGGGCGACCGGGCCAACGGCGCGGTCGCGCTCGGCGACGCGGCGGCCCTGGTGGAGTTCGCGGAACGCGCCGACGTCCGTGACTGCCCCTCCGCCACCGCCGCGGTCGAGGTGCTGGCGATCACCCAGGCGAACACCGACGGTCCCGGCCTGGCGAGCGAGCGGATGGTCGCGCTCAACACCGCGCTCAGCGGAATCGGGCCGGATTCGCTCGCCTTCTCCGGCCTGATCACCCAGTACGTCTCCGCACTGCTCGACGCGGGGCAGGCCGGCGAGGCCGTGGCCTACGCGGAGGCGGCCGTCGACCGGCTGCGCGCGGCGGGCAAGGAGGCGAGCTGGGAACTGGCCGCCGCCTCGGCCCGCGCACTGCTGGCCGCCGGACGCGCCCAGGACGCGCTGGCGGCGCTGGAGGCCGCCACCGGCTTCAAGCCGGACGACCCCGTGGCGAAGAACCGCCGCGAGGCGCTGCTCAAGTCGCTGATCCTCGCCACGGACGGCCGCATCGACGAGGCGGTCGAGGCGCTGCCCGACCTCGACGTCGTCGGCGAGCACCCGCGCGAGTGGGTGGAGTGGGCGCACACGGTCAGCCTGCTCGTGCCGAGCGGATCCATCTCCAACACCTGGCAGCTCGGCCGCATCCTGCGCCAGTGGATCACCTATTTCGAGACCATGGGCGGCCACCGCTCCCGCTTCGAGCTGGCGCTCACGGCCGGCCGGCTCGCCGTGGCCCGGCAGGGCATCTGGCAGGCCCGGCTGCTCGCCGACTACGCCGAGTCCGTGCTGGCCGACCTCGGCGACGCCGAGGGCCTCGCCGAGCGGGTCGCCGAGCTGCGCGCCGCGGCCGACGCGGCGGCCGAGCCGCCGCTGCCCGGCCCCAAGGACGAGCTGGTCGCCTACTTCGACGCCGCCGACGGCCGTACGGCCGATCCCGAGCGTTGGGTCGGCTGGCTGTGGCCGCTGTCGGGCACCGACCTGGAGGCGACCCGGCGGCACACCACCACCCTCGGCTTCCTCGGCTACGCCGCGACCGGCGCCGACCTCTACTGGAAGACGATCGCCGAGGACGGCGACCCGGCCACCGCCTCGGACGAGGACCTCGCCTACCTCACGAGCCTGCTCATCGAGTCGGGGCAGGACGAGCGGGTCGAGGGGCTCGCCGCACGCCTGCCGGAGACCCGATCGCACCTCACCCTGGCCCGGCTCCACCGCGCCCGCGAGCGCTGGGAGGAGACCGCGGCCGAGGCCGAGCGGGCCGTCGCCGCCGACCCGACGCTGGAGGCACGCCGGCTGTGGTCCGGCGCGGTCCAGCAGCTCGGCGACAACGCCAAGGCCGCCGAGATCCTCCGGCCGCTGCTGGAGTCCGGTGAGGGCGAGGAGGAGGACACCTGGCGGATCATCGTCCTGGCCACCGCGATCGAGGACTGGCCGACCGTCCGGGCCGGCGCCGCCAAGCTGGGCATGCCGATCCAGTCGGCGGAGGGCCCGATCGAGGAGGAGTGGCACCTGATCCGCGCCGTCCTGCCCGCCCCCGACGGCAGCCAGCGCGAGGTGCTCGCCGTACGGACCGGCCCGGCCACCGCCCGGCTGGCCGTCCCGCAGCCACGCGGCATGGAGTACAACGCGGGCGACGTGGTCGTCATCGATCCGCGACCGCTGGAGCCGATCCCGGATGACCCGCAGGAGCGCGAGAGCTTCGTCGTCCCCTTCGCCGGGGTGACGATGCTGCGGCCGGGCGGCTACACCAGCTGGTTCTTCGACGGGGCGGCCCCTTCCGAGGAGGAGTGGGCGGAGTTCAACGAGGTGCTGGCCGAGCGCGGCTGGCCCATGTGGGTCTACAGCGACGAGAACTACACCGTCACCCACCCCGCGACAGGTGAGCGGCTCCCGGGCGTGTTCGGCTGGGTGGCGATTCCGCCGACGGTGCGTCCGGCCGAGCTCGACGCGGTGCTCGACGACGTCACCGAGCAGTGGTCCCACCCGCTGGCCTGGCTCGACCTGGCACGAGAGGTCGGCATCGAGGCCGAGCGGCACGAGCGCATCTCCAAGGAGTACGGCCTCTAGCCCCCGCCACCTCCACCCCCCACCACCCCCACCACCCCCACCCCGTGATCTTGCAATTGCTCGCAGATCGGGCCCTGACCGGGCGTTCTCGCGTTCGTGATCTTGCAGTTTCTCGCACGTGTATGCGCTGAGCTGCGTGAACACTCTTCGTGATCTTGCAGTGATAACTGCAAGATCACGAGCACGTAAGTGCAGGTCAGATGGCTCGTCTGCAAGGAAATGCAAGATCACCGACGGTGTTTGCCCAAGTCGGGAGGGTGGTCTGCGAGAAACTGCAAGATCACGGGAGTGGGGGTGTGGTTTCCGTATGTCCGGTGCTGCCGGGAGTTCTCATGATCTGAGACGTTATGGCCCGTGAGATCACCGGGCGGTCACGATATGGCGATTAGGTAGTGTTTTTGGTCAAATTTACAGCTCTTGGGGCCTAGCCTCATCTCTGTTGACAGACGAGATGATCGTTGTGCATTGCGCAACAACTGTGCGTATGCCCAATGAGGACTCGGCAGCCTCAGCTCTTCATCCACGGCCCGCGGATGGCGACATCCACACCGTGCTGCGGCGGTTCCGGGTGTCCGGGAAGCGGTGAGAAAGTGCTGTCCGCGCAGCGGGACATGCCTTCCGACACGCGACTCGGGCCGCCTCACGGGCGATCGCCAAGTGAGGGGGATCGGAGTGAGCACAGCCGCGATCGAGGTTCGCGGGCTCTGGAAGATCTTTGGCCCCAAGGCCGACCGGATCATCGGAAGCCCCGACGCCGACCTCGACCCCGCCGCGCTCCGCGCCAAGACCGGCTGCACCGCCGCGGTCAGGGACGTCGGCTTCGAGGTCCGGCCGGGCGAGGTCTTCGTCGTCATGGGCCTGTCCGGCAGCGGCAAGTCGACTCTGGTCCGCTGCCTCACCCGGCTCATCGAGCCGACGGCCGGAGAGATCGCCATCGGAGGGCGGGACGTACGCGGAATGTCCGCCGGGCAGCTCCGTGAGTTGCGCCGTCACCGAGTCAGCATGGTGTTCCAGCATTTCGGGTTGCTGCCGCACCGCAGGGTCATCGACAACGTCGCCTACGGGCTCGAGGTCCAGGGCGTGCAGAAGGGCGTACGGCACGGCACCGCGCGCGAGATCCTCTCGCTGGTCGGGCTGGAGGGGCACGAGGACTCCTATCCCGAGCAGCTGTCCGGCGGCATGCAGCAGCGGGTCGGCCTGGCCCGGGCGCTCGCCGTCGATCCCGAGGTGCTGCTGTTCGACGAGCCGTTCAGCGCGCTCGACCCGTTGATCCGCCGCGACATGCAGGCGGAGGTCATCCGGCTGCACCGCGAGGTCGGCAAGACCATGGTCTTCATCACCCACGACCTGTCGGAGGCGCTCAAGCTGGGCGAGCGCATCGCGATCATGAGGGATGGCGCGATCGTGCAGGTCGGCACGCCGGAGGAACTGGTCGGGGCGCCCGCCGACGACTACGTGGCCGATTTCGTGCGGGACGTCCCCAGGGCCCAGGTGCTGTCGCTGCGGTGGATCTGCCGCGAGCCCGAGGCCGGCGAGCCGCTGGACGGCCCCGAGCTGCCGGCCGACACGCTGATCCACGATTCGGTGCCGGTCGCCATGGAGTCGGCCCGGCCGATCCGGGTGGTCTCCGGCGACGACCTCCTCGGCGTCGTCGACCGGGTCGACCTGCTGGCGGCCGTGGGACCGGACGCCACCGGCCCCGGAACCGGATCCGGTGGGGTCCGAGTCGGCGCCGCCAAGGGGGTGTGACCGTGGTGACCACATCCGCGGACACGCCGTCGTCGCCGCCGGCCGCGGCCCCGCCAGGCACGGAACCGGCGCCGCCGGCCGGGTCGCCGCCGCGACCGTCGGCACCGGCCGGGGCCGCCCGCGCCCCCGGCCGCCGCCTGGCCCGCTGGGCGCCGCCGATCGCCGGGGCCGCCGTGGTCGTGGCGCTCTACGCGGTGTTCAAGGGCAGCGCCGTGCTGCCGCACGACGACGACGCCACGCTGTTCCACTGGCTCAACGACGCCCGCGACTGGGTGGACGCGAACCGCAACAGCAGCCCGCTGTTCCTCTACGTCGTCAACTATGTACGCCTGTTCGTGGCGGAGCTGTACACGCTGCTCCAGACCGCCTTGATCGGCCTCGGCTGGCCGGGTCTGATCGGGCTGGCGGGAGCCCTGGGATGGCTGGCCGGCGGCTGGCGGGTCGCGCTCGTCTCGCTCGCCGGGATCGGCGGCCTCGGCGTGCTCGGCTTCTGGGAGGCCAGTGTCGACACGCTCGCGCTGACCCTGTCCTCCGTACTGCTGTCGCTTGCGGTCGGCATCCCCGTCGGGATCTGGTCCGGCCGGTCGCGCCGGGTGCGCCGGGTCGTCACTCCGGTGCTCGACGTCATGCAGATCATGCCGACGTTCTCCTACCTGTCGCCGATCATCCTGCTGTTCCTCATCGGGCCCGCCTCCGCGACCGTCGCCACGATGATCTACTCGATGCCGCCGGCGGTCCGGATCACCTCCCTCGCGGTCCAGCGGGTCTCGCCCACGGCCGTGGAGGCGTCGGAGTCGCTCGGCGCGACCGGGTGGCAGACGCTGCGCAAGGTGCGGCTGCCCATGGCGGCCAACACGATCATGCTGGGGGTCAACCAGACGATCGCAGCGGCGCTGTCGATGGTGCCGCTCGTCGCGCTGATCGCCGCCCCCGGCCTCGGCGTCGACCTCCTGCGTGCGCTCGCCCGGGTCAACGTGGGCGCCGCCCTGGTGCCGGGCGTCGCCATCGTGCTCATCGCCATCGTGCTCGACCGGATCACCAGGGCGGCCGCGGTCAGGCGTACGACCTCCCGCGCACGCTCCGCGGTGATCCGCTGGGGCGGCTTCGCCGTACTGGCGGGGCTGGGGGTGGCCCTCACCCCGATTCTGGCGCCGGAGTTCCCCGAGGAGTGGGAGATCCACCTCGTCCGCCCGATCAACGACGTGGTGGACTGGATCGAGTCGAACTGGTACGTCTTCACCGGGTTCCTCAACGACACAGTGGCGTACGGCCTGCTCAACCCGCTTCAGGGCGTGCTGACCAGCGCTCCCTGGTGGCTGGTGACGGTGGCGGTCCTCGCGTTCGCCTGGCGGTTGAGCGGGTGGGCGGCCGGGCTGACCGCTGCCGGCTGTCTCGCCGGGGTCGCCGCCCTCGGCCTGTGGCAGCACGGCATGGAGACGCTGACCATCGTGCTGGTCGGCGCGGTCATCACGATCGCGTGCGGGATGGTGCTCGGGACCGTCGCGGCGCGCCGCCGCCGGTTCGCCGCCCTGCTGCGGCCGGTCCTCGACGCCGCGCAGACCATGCCGTCGTTCTCCTATCTGCTGCCCGCCGTGGCGCTGTTCGGCAACGGCCGGTTCACCGCGATCATGGCGGCGTTCATCTACGCGGTGCCCGTGGTGGTGCGCCTCGTCGAGGACGGGCTGAGGGCGGTGCCATCGACCGTCATGGAGGCTGCCAGGTCGGCCGGCTCGACCGAGCGGCAGATGCTGTGGAAGGTGCAGCTTCCGATGGCGCGGAACTCGCTGCTCCTCGCCGCGAACCAGGGAATCGTCATGACACTGGCGATGGTGGTGATCGGCGCGCTTGTGGGTGCGGGCGCGCTCGGATACGACGTCGTGGCCGGGATCTCGCAGCAGGAGGACTACGGCAAGGGCCTGGCGGCCGGTGTCGCCCTCGTCCTTCTCGGAGTCATGCTCGACCGGATCACGCAGGGCGCCGACAGGCGCCGCAGCTCCCACAAGAAGAGGAACGCATGATGAAGTTACGGCTGTTCGCAGGTGTTCTCGTCCTCGCGCTCGGCGCGACCGCCTGCGGTGGAGCCAAGATCGAGGACGACTCGGCGGCGGCGCCGAGCGCGAGCGCGGGCGGTTCGGCCGCCGGAGCCCCGGTGGGTGGCACCGTCAAGATGGCCATCAACGGCTGGGTCGGCTACGAGGCCAACGCGGCGGTGGTCTCCTACCTGCTGGAGCACGAGCTCGGCTACAAGGTCGAGAAGGTGACGCTCGCCGAGGAGCCGTCCTGGCAGGGCATGGAGTCGGGCGACGTCGACGTCGTCATCGAGAACTGGGGCCACGAGGACCTCAAGAAGAAGTACATCGAGGAGAAGGGCGTGGCCGTCGAGGCCGGGCCCACCGGCAACAAGGGTGTCATCGGCTGGTACGTCCCCGAGTGGATGACGCAGAAGTATCCCGACATCACCGACTGGCAGAACCTGAACAAGTACGCCGACATGTTCAAGACGTCGGAGTCGGGCGGCAAGGGTCAGATCCTGGACGGCGACCCGTCCTTCGTCACGAATGACGAGGCCCTGGTCAAGAACCTGAAGCTGGACTACAAGGTGGTCTACGCGGGCAGCGAGGCGGCGCTGATCAAGGCGGCCGAGCAGGCCACCGAGCAGAAGAAGCCGCTGCTCATGTACTTCTACGAGCCGCAGTGGCTGTTCAACCAGCTCAAGCTCGTCAAGGTCGACCTCCCGGCCTACACCGAGGGCTGCGACAGCGACCCGAAGAAGGTCGCCTGCGACTACCCGCCGTACGAGCTCGACAAGATCGTCAGCAAGAAGTTCGCCGACACCGGAGGCAAGGCGTACGAGCTGGTCAAGAACTTCTCCTGGAGCAACGACGACCAGAACGCGGTCGCCGACGACATCACGAACAACGGGATGTCCCCGGAGGACGCGGCCAAGAAGTGGGTGGAGGCCAACCCCGGCGTGTGGCAGGCCTGGATGCCGAAGAGCTAGTCCGGGTCCGGCGATCGCGAAGGCGGTGTTCGCCGGGTGCTCCCCAGACTCTTGGCTCCGGGACTCGTCCCGTCCGCTTCGCGCCGTATCGGCCGCGGCCCTATCGGTCGCGGCCGATACGGCCACTACGGTTGTGCAATACTTCGCTGTTTCTGCCGGTGCCACGCGTACGCTCCGTAGTGCGCCCGCCGGCCGTTCGAGATCGATTCGAGGTCTACATTGAAGAGGGTCCGTCTCCTTGCCGGGTTGCTGACGATCGCGCTGACCATGACCGCGTGCAGCGGGAGTGAATCGGATGACGGCGCCGGAGGGACCGCCGCGGGTGCTTCCGGGACCGTACGGCTGGCGATCAACCCCTGGATCGGGTACGAGGCCAGCGCCGCCGTGGTCGCCTACCTGCTGGAGCACCAGCTCGGCTACAAGATCGAGCTGAAGGAGAGCGGCGAGGCGGACTCCTGGAAGGGCTTCGAAGACGGCACCGTGGACGTGGTGATCGAGAACTGGTCCCACCCGGAGCTGAAGAAGGAGTACATCGAGGAGAAGAAGGTCGCCATCAGCGCCGGACAGACCGGTAACAAGGGCGTCATCGGCTGGTACGTCCCGGAGTGGATGGTGCAGCGATACCCGGACATCACGGACTACCGGAACCTGCCGAAGTACAAGGACCTGTTCAGGACGGACAAGAGCGGCGGCCTGGGACAGTACCTGGCCGGCGACCGGTCCTATGTCACCAACGACGAGGCGCTGATCAAGAACCTCGCCCTGCCGTACCAGGTGGTCTACTCCGGCAGCGAGGAGGCGCTGATCAAGGCGGCGCAGGAGGCCACCGAGAAGAAGACGCCGCTCCTCATGTACTTCTACGAGCCGCAGTGGCTGTTCAACCAGCTCAAGCTCGTCAAGGTCAACCTCCCCCCGTACGCCATCGGCTGCGACACCGACCCCAAGAGGGTCGCCTGCGACTACCCGCCGTACCTGCTCGACAAGATCGTCAGCAAGAAGTTCGCCGACACCGGCGGCAAGGCGTACGAACTCGTCAAGAACTTCTCCTGGACGAACGACGACCAGAACGCGGTCGCGTACGACATGGCGGTGAACAAGATGACCGCCGAGGCCGCCGCACAGAAGTGGGTCGAGGCCAACAAGATCGTTTGGCAGGACTGGATCCCGGCCTGATCCGTCCACCCCACCTCACCCCGGCGGTGATCTTGCGATAACTCGCACGTTCCCGTCGCGACCTGCGCCGCCTCCATTGGTGATCTTGCAGTTTCTCGCAGGGATCCCGGCCTACCTGGGCATTCGCGATCCGTGATCTTGCAGTAGGCGGGTGTGCTCCCACCGGATCCCTGACAGATTGATATCCGACAAGTCCGGATATTGCTGTCTTTGCCGTTTCTTGGGGCACTGCTATACCTAAGTATTGCGATTTCATGACTTAGGGGTGGTAGTGGGCGGTCGTGGTGCCAGGTTCGTCGCCGTCTCGGCGGCGGCCGTCGTATTCGCCGGAGTGCTCACCGGGTGTGGGCCCATCGAGGACGAGCTCGGCCTGGGCCGTATGGGCCCGGCCGACAGCGGCAGTGGGGCGGGCAAGGATGCGGCGCTCGGCGTCAGCCCGCTCAAGAATCCGGACGGCACCGGCCCGGGGCTCGGGCCGATCACCTCGGCCGATGAACGCGCCGAGGCTCGCAAGCTGATCGACGAGGTGCGGACCAAGGGCCGAGGATCGAAGACCGGCTATTCCCGGGACAAGTTCGGGTACGCCTGGGCGGACAGCGTGGACGACGTCCCCTGGGGGCGTAACGGCTGTGACACCCGCAACGACCTGCTGAAGCGAGACGGCCGGGACATCGAATATCGCAAGGGCTCCAACTGTGTGATCGTCAAGATGACGATTTACGACCCCTATACCGGCAAGACCATCGACTGGACCAAGCAGGCGGCGGCGAAGGTACAGATCGACCATGTGATGCCGCTGTCGTACGACTGGCAGATGGGTGCGTCACGCTGGAGTGAGGACAAACGCAAGCAGATCGCCAACGACCCGCTCAACCTGCTCCCGGTCGACGGCTCCACCAACTCCTCCAAGGGGGATGCCGGCCCGGCGACCTGGCTGCCGCCGCAGCGGAGCATCCGCTGCTCCTACGCCGTACGTTTCGCCCAGGTCTCACTCAAGTACGACCTCCCGGTGACCACGGCGGACAAGGCGGCGATGCTGGAGCAGTGCGCCTGACGCGAGCCACCTCCCATGATTCGAATCCACCCGGCGTGATCTTGCGAATTCTCGCACTCCTCACCCCTGACCTGGCCGATGAACGTTCGTGATCTTGCAGAAACTCGCAGCCATGGCCGCTGACCTGCGGGACGGGCTTCGGTGATCTTGCATTCGGCGGTGAAGTGCAAGATCACGGATGGTATTCGTGCAGGTCAGCCGTGTCGTGGCCGCATTTCTGCAAGATCACGATAGGTGTTTCGCCTGGTGGTAGGGGATCTCTGCGAGAAAGTGCAAGATCACGCCAAGGGGGGTGGGGGTCAGCGGGCGCCGCGGACCCGGAGTGAGGCCAGCAGCGCCGTGCTGGCCTCGGTGATCGCCTCGACGGCCTGGTCGAAGGCCTCCGCGTTGTGCTGGGCGGGCGCGCGGAAACCTGAGATCTTCCGGACGTACTGCAGGGCGGCCGCGCGGATGTCCTCCTCGGTCACCTGCTCGGTGAACGGCGGGCGCAGGGTCTTGATGCTTCGGCACATGCGCCCATCCTTCCCGGTGGACAGGCCCCTCGGGGAGAGCCGGTCACCCGGAAACCCCGGTCACTCGGAAACCCTGGTCACCGGGAAACCACAGGTCACTGGAAGACGGCGGTGCCGAAGTCGTCGGCGGCCTTGCGCAGCATGGCCGCCAGTTCCTCGCGGTCGATCGCGTCGATCCGCTCGGCCGGCCCCGACACGGACATCGCCGCGAACGTCCGTCCGCCGTCGTGCACCGGCACGGCCATGCAGTGCACGCCGTTCTCCTCCTCGCCCAGGTCCAGTGCGTACCCCCGTGCCCGCACCCGGTCGAGCTCGTCCAGCAGTCCGTCGGCGGTGGTGATGGTCCGGTCGGTACGGCGCGGCAGGCCGGTGCGGCCGAGCACGGCGGCGGCGTCGGACCGCTCGGCCAGCAGCACCTTGCCGACGGCCGTGCTGTGCGGCAGCACCCGCCGGCCCACCTCCGCGAACATCCGCAGCCTGCGCGGTGACGGCACCTGGGCGACATAGACGACGAAGTCGCCCTCCAGCACGGCCAGGTTGGCCGTCTCGCCGGACGACTCCACCAGCTTCGCGAGGTACGGCTCGGCCCACACGGCGAGCATCCGCTCCGCCGCGCCGCCGATGCGGACCAGCGCGCCGCCGAGGGCGTAGCGCCGGTCGGACTCCTGCCGCACATACCCGCGCGCCAGCAGCGTCCGCAGCAGCCGGTGGATGGTTCCGTACGGCAGGCCGGTGCGGGCGGCGATCTCCGACAGACCGGCCTGCCCGCCGTGCTCGGCCAGTGCCTCCAGCACGTCCAGGGCCCGGTCGACGCTCTGCACGCTCACCGGGCAACTCTCCGAGTCGCTCCGCGCACGCCCGCCGCGGCCGGAGCCCTGACGCCCAGCGACTCCGGGGCACGGCCGCGCAGGGAGGCGTCGAGCACCTCGGCCGTGTGCGCGACCCGTGGTTCGCCGCCCCCCGACCGGCGGACGGCGGCCACGATCTGCAGCGTGCAGCCGGGGTTGGCCGACACGAGCAGGTCGGCGCCGGTGGCGAGCACCCGTTCCGCCTTCCGGTCGCCCAGTTCGCGGGCCGCCTCGGGCTGGAACAGGTTGTACGTCCCGGCCGATCCGCAGCAGATGTCCGGCTCCGCGATCTCCCTCAGCTCCAGCCCGGGGATCGCGCGCAGCAGTTCGCGCGGCTGTGCCCGCACGCCCTGGGCGTGGGCGAGGTGGCAGGCGTCGTGGTAGGCCACGGACATCGGCAGCGGGTGGCGTGGTGCGACCGGCCCCAGCTCGACCAGGAACTCCGCCAGGTCGCGCACCCGCAGCGCACGCGCACGCTCCGGCCATCCCTCGTCGCGCAGGGCCTGATCACCCGACAGCACCTCGGCGTACTCCTTCATGCTCGACCCGCACCCGGCGGCGTTGACCACGACCGTGTCGACGTCTTCGAAGGCGGCGATCGTGCGTTCGGCGAACCGCCGCGCCTCGGCCTCCCGTCCCGCGTGGACCGACAGCGCGCCGCAGCACCCCTGCCGGGGCGGGATCACGACGTCGCAGCCCTCCAGTGCGAGCACCCGCGCGGTGGCCGCGTTGACCCGGGGGAAGAACTCGCCCTGCACACAGCCGGTGAGCAGGCCGACCCTGGCCCGCCGCCGCCCGCGCGCGCCGACGAACGGCGGCAGTCTCGGCACGTGCCGTGGCAGCGGGGGAGCGAGCTCGGCCATGGCGCCGAGGGACGGGTGCACGCGATCGAGGAACGGGCGCAGCCGTTCACTCAGCCGGAACCGCTCGCCCAGCCGCATCGGCAGGCGCAGCGCCCGGAGCCGGCGACGGTAGGGGAACAGCGCGAAGACCAGGGCCCTGACGGCGCGGTCACCCGGCGTGCGCGCGTGCTCCCGCTCGACCGCCGCCCTCGTCTGCTCGATCAGCCGGTCGTACTGCACGCCGGACGGGCAGGCGGTGACGCAGGCCATGCAGCCGAGGCAGGCGTCGAAGTGACCGGCCATCTCGTCGGTGAGCGGGGTGCCCCCGACGTGCTGACCCATGAGATGGATGCGCCCGCGAGGGGAGTCCATCTCCTCGCCCCACAGGACGTAGGTCGGGCAGGTGGGCAGGCAGAACCCGCAGTGTACGCAGTCCTTGATCAGATCGGGGTCCATCGAACCGGCGCGGACGGATCTCCTGATTCGGCCATGATCCGCGCTCCCTCCTCTCCAGGAGTAATGACGGTCAGCGGATGCCTCCGGCGAAGCGGCCGGGGGACATCCGGTGGTCGGGGTCGAAACGTTCCTTCACCCGCAGCGTCAGCTCGCGCCGGAGCAGCTCGCGCCGCGTCGCCTCCCGCCCCCACGGGTCCGGCGCGACCGCGGGGGGCATGGCCTCCGGGGACGTGAGCACCACGACCCGGCCGTCCAGGCCACCGGCGTGGGCGACCTCGATCCGGGAGCGTAGCCGGTTCAGCAGTCCGGCCATCCGTTCGAGTCCGGCCCCGGCACTCGCAGCGTACAGGGCGACGTGCAGCACCCCGGCCGCGATCGAGCCGCGTACGGCCGCCCCGGCCCCGGCCGGTCCGGCCGCCGCCATGAGGTCGAGGACGGCGCCGGGCAGGCGGGACGGCGCCGCCCTGATCTCTAGCAGGAAACCGCCGGAGGGCCCGGGGGGTTCCGGCAGCCGTCCCCACCACGCGGGCGGCTCGTCCGTGATCAGCGCGCCGTTCCCGATCAGGTCGCGTACGGCCCGGGCCCGCTCGGCGGCGGCCGCCCCCTCGATCAGCACGGCCAGGCTCGGCGTGCCGTCATCGGTTCCGGGCCGATCGGTTCCGGGCCAGTCGAGTCCGGGCCGATCGAGTCCGGGCCAGTCGGTTCCGGGCCAGTCGAGTTCGATCGCGGCCGGCTCCCGCGTCGTGGCGGCGACGGCCGTCACCAGGGCGGCCAGGCGGTCCGAGCGGCCGGGCGCGCCGGGGCCGGCGGTCATCCAGGTGAGGTCGGCGGTCACCCAGGCGCGGGCGGCGGGCAGTGGACGCAGGCGGAACGTGGCGTCCGCGATGACGCCGAGCGTTCCGTACGATCCGGTGAACAGCTTGCCCAGGTCGTAGCCCGCGACGTTCTTGACGACCTTGCCGCCCGACCGCGCGATCGTGCCGTCGGCCAGCACGACGGTGACGCCGATGATCAGGTCGCGTGGGGTGCCGTACCGGAACCTGCGCGGACCGGCGATCCCGGTGGCCAGCAGTCCGCCCACCGTGGTGCCGGGGACCGGCACGTCGAGGGCGAGCTCCTGACCCTCGGCGGCGAGCGCGGCGGCGAGCGTCTCCGCCGTCACCCCGGCCTGGGCGCGTACGACGAGGTCGCCCGCGACGTGCTCGACGATCTCGTCGAGGCGCTCGGTGCCGATCACGACGTCGCAGCGTGACGGCCGGCCGCCCCAGTGCCGCTTGGTCCCGCCGCCCAGCGGGACGACGGCGAGATCGTGCGCCGCGCTCGCCCGCATGACGGCGGCGATCTCTTCGACGCTCTCGGGCAGGGCGACCCAACGGGGCGGCACGCCGGGGAGGCCGTCCGCGTGCCGGGGCGCGCGTACGGTCACTCCGCTCAGGCCGGGAAGGGCGGGGGCGCTCATCAGAACTGCTCCGCGAGGCCGGACTCCACCAGCGGGTGGACGCCCCTGCGCACCCCGGGGACCTCCCCGCACAGCCGGGGGGTGGGAAATATCTTTCCGGGGTTCGACAGGCCCTTCGGGTCGAAGGCGCAGCGTACGAGCTGCATGGTGTCGAGATCGTCCTCGCTGAACATCCGGGGCATGAACCTGGCCTTGTCCACGCCGACCCCGTGCTCGCCGGTGATCGAGCCGCCGTGCTCGACGCACAGGTCGAGGATGCGCCCGCTGACGACCTCGGCCCGCTCGCCCTCGCCCGGCACGGCGTCGTCGAAGAGCACGAGCGGGTGCAGGTTGCCGTCGCCCGCGTGGAAGACGTTGGCCACCCGGATGCCGAACTCCTCCTGCAGCCGGTCGATCCCGGCGAGCACCCCGGGCAGGGCCGTTCTCGGCACCACGCCGTCCTGCACGATGTAGGCGGGGCTGATCCGGCCGACGGCGGCGAAGGCCGATTTGCGGCCCTTCCAGATCGCGGCGCGCTCCTGCGCGGACGCGGCCACCCGGAGTTCGAACGCGCCGGCGTCCCGGCAGATCCGTTCCACCGTCGCGAACTGGTGTGCCACCTCGGCGGCCGGCCCGTCGAGTTCGATGACGAGCACCGCCCCGGCGCCCGCGGGATAGTGGCAGGCGACGGCCGCCTCGGCCGCCTCGATCGCGAGCGCGTCCATCATCTCGATGGCGGCCGGGACGACCCCCGCCGCGATGATCGCGGACACGGCCCGGCCGCCGCCCTCGATGTCGTCGAAGGCGGCCAGCAGGGTCGTCACCGCCTCAGGTGCGCGCGACAGCCGTACGGTGATCTTGGTGGCGATCCCGAGCGTGCCCTCGGAGCCGATGAACGTGCCGAGCAGGTCGAGACCCGGGTCCTGCTCGGACAGCTCGACGATCTCCCCGTCGGGTGTGACGAGCTCGACCGCGATGACGTGGTTGACGGTGAAGCCGTATTTCAGGCAGTGGGCGCCGCCGGAGTTCTCCGCCACGTTGCCGCCGATCGAGCAGATCTGCTGGCTGGAGGGATCGGGGGCGAAGTAGTACCCCCGGTCGCGGACCGCCTCGGTGATCGCGAGGTTCGTCACGCCGGGCTCGGCCACCATCCGGCGGTTCGGGATGTCCACCTCCAGGACGCGCCGCATGCGCGAGGTGACGATCAGCACGCCGTCGGTCCTGGGCAGTGCGCCGCCCGACAGCCCGGTCCCCGAGCCCCGGGCCACGAACGGAACGCCGTGTTCGTCGCACAGCCTCACGACGGCCGCGACCTGTTCGGCCGACTCCGGGAGCACCACCACCCCCGGAGTGGCCCGATGGTAGGCGAGCCCGTCGCACTCGTAGGTCCGCAGGCGTACCGGATCGGTGATCAGCGCGTCCGGCGGGAACAGCTCGCCCAGGCGCGCCGTCACCCGTCCCAGCGCATCGGAGCGTCGGGTCTCGGACATCGGTCACCTCCTCGCGTGGTCGGCGCGTGCGGTCTACGGCATGCGCTCGTACGCGGGCAGCGTAAGGAACTCGATGAAGTCGTCGTCAAGTGCGACCTCCTTGAACAGGGCGGTGGCCTGGGCGTAGAGCCCCTCGTCGTAGCCCGGCTCCGCCGCGATCCCGGCCAGTTCCTCCTCGATGATGCGCTCGACGAGCTCGCGCGTCACGACCGCTCCGGTGTCGGCCAGCTTGATCTCGTTGTGGATCCACTGCCAGACCTGGGAGCGGCAGATCTCGGCGGTGGCCGCGTCCTCCATCAGGTTGTGGATCGCCACGGCGCCGAGCCCGCCCATCCAGGCGGCCAGGTAACGCAGTGCGACGTCCACGTTGCCCCGCAGCCCGGCCTCGGTGATCTGGCCCGGGGTCTTCGACACGGCGAGCAGGTCCTCGGCCGTGACGCGGACGTCCTCGCGGAGCCGGTCGAGCTGGTTGGGCCGGTCGCCGAGCACGCCGTCGAACACCTCGCGGCAGATCGGCACCAGATCCGGGTGTGCCACCCAGGACCCGTCGAAGCCGTCGCCGGACTCACGGGTCTTGTCGGCCCTGACCTTCTCCAGGGCGACCCTGTTGACCTCGGGATCGCGCCGGGACGGGATGAAGGCCGCCATGCCGCCGATGGCGTGCGCGCCCCGCTTGTGGCAGGTCCGCACCAGCAACTCGGTGTAGGCCCGCATGAACGGCGCGGTCATCGTCACCGCGTTGCGCTCCGGCAGCAGGAACTCCCGGCCCCGTGTACGGAACTTCTTGATGACGCTGAACAGGTAGTCCCAGCGGCCCGCGTTGAGCCCGGCCGAGTGCTCGCGCAGCTCGTAGAGGATCTCCTCCATCTCGAAGGCGGCCGGGTAGGTCTCGATGAGCACGGTCGCCCGGATCGTCCCCCGCGGCAGGTCGAGCAGCTCCTGGGCGCGGACGAACACGTCGTTCCAGAGGCGCGCCTCGAGGTGCGACTCCATCTTCGGCAGATAGAAGTACGGCCCCCGGCCCTTGCTGAGCTGCCGCCGGGCGCAGTGGAAGAAGTAGAGCCCGAAGTCGAGCAGCGAGCCCGATATCTCGGCGCCGTCCACCAGGATGTGCTTGTCCGGCAGGTGCCAGCCGCGCGGCCGGACGACCACCGTGGCGAGCTCCGTGTCCGGCTTCAGGGTGTAGTCCTTGCCGCCGGTGGAGAAGTCGATCGTGCGGTCGAGGGCGTCGCGCAGGTTGAGCTGCCCGCTGATCGTGTTCTCCCAGGTCGGCGTGTTGGCGTCCTCGAAGTCGGCCAGCCAGACCCTGGCCCCGGAGTTGAGCGCGTTGATCGTCATCTTGCGGTCGACCGGCCCGGTGATCTCCACGCGGCGGTCAGCCAGCCCGGGCGCCACCGGCGCGACCTGCCACTCCGACTCGCGGATGTGCTTGGTCTCGGGAAGGAAGTCGAGTGTCTCTCCGGCCGACAGCCGGGCCTGCCGCTCCTGGCGGGCGTCGAGGAGCCGGCGACGGGTCTCGTCGAACTCCCGGTGCAGGGCGGCCACGAAGTCGAGCGCTTCGGGAGTGAGGATCTCGTCGAACCGATCGAGCATCGGGCCCGTGATCTGAACGCCGTCCATCGAGGTCCCTTTCCACGATACGGAAATAAAATTCTGGATGATGGAATCGACGCTACCTCACGGACTGCCGGCGGAACAAGGTAGGGGTGGCCTCAGGGCGGACTCGGGGGAGTCCCCGATGGGCCGCGGCCGCCTGGAACCGAAGAATGATTGGCATGAGACAGAAGCCGACGACCGTCGCCGCCGCCGGAGCCGTACTGGGCCTGACCCTCGCCCTCACCGGATGCGGGGCGGCGTTCGGACTGAACGAGCGGGCCGAGCTGTCCTATGACGTGACGGACAAGGTGACCGCCCTGGAGATCGGCACCGGGTCGGGCGAGGTCGTGGTCGCCGAGTCGGGCCGGTCCGGTGTCCACGTCAGCGAGACCCTGCGCTGGAGAGGCGACCGGCCCGCCGACGGGCACCGGGTGGACGGCGACACGCTCAGGCTGGAATACGACTGCGCCGCCTGCTCGGTCGACTACCGGGTCGACATCCCGCGCGGCCTGGCCGTACACGTCGAGACCGGATCAGGGTCGATCACGCTGCGCGACCTGACCGGCCGGGTGACGGCCTCGACCGGTTCCGGTGACATCGACACGAGAGGGCTGGCCGGTGACGAGGTGTCGGCGGACACCGGGTCCGGTGAGGTCAGGCTCAGATTCGCCGAGGCGCCCCGGCAGGTGTCCGTCGAGACCGGCTCCGGCGACGCCGAGGTCCGGGTGCCGGACGGCGCCTATCGCGTGACCGCGGAAACCGGCTCGGGTGAGCGGAGCGTGGAGATCGCCCATGACCGCGCCGCGGAGCGCAGGATCGTCGTGAAGGCGGGCTCCGGCGACGTCGCCGTACGCCGGCGGTGAGATGCGGGGGTCAGGCCCGGCACCGGCGGGTACGGCTCGGCGATGTGCTCGTGAGCGCCGCCGCCCTCGGCCGCCGGGCCGGCGCGAGCGCACGACCGATGGCGGATTTCGCCGGGTCCGACGGGTGGATCCGACCCCCGGGGGACGGCCCCGACACGTCTCCGGTGGACGCCCCCCGATAAGGAGGTGCGTGATCGGGGTGCCGCATGCCACCATCGGGGGAAGACATCGAGGTGTCGAATTGTTGACCTAGCCAGAGATGACATACATGCGATTTGAGCCCCTAGACCATGCCGTGGGCGATTACGAACTGGAAGAGCGTCAGGCACTCCGCCGGGTGGCGGGCCTGTCGACAGAGCTCGAAGACGTCACCGAGGTCGAATACCGGCGGCTCCGGCTGGAACGGGTCATCCTGGTGGGCGTGTGGACCAGCGGCACCGTCGTGGACGCGGAGAACTCCCTCCAGGAGTTGAAGCTGCTCGCCGAGACCGCTGGGTCGCAGGTCCTCGAAGGCCTGATCCAGCGGCGCGACCGGCCCGACCCGGCCACCTACATCGGCTCGGGCAAGGCGAGCGAGCTGCGCGACATCGTCGCCTCCACCGGCGCCGACACGGTGATCTGCGACGGCGAGCTGACCCCCGGTCAGCTGCGCCAGCTCGAGGACGTCGTCAACGTGAAGGTCGTCGACCGCACCGCGCTGATCCTCGACATCTTCGCCCAGCACGCCAAGAGCCGCGAGGGCAAGGCCCAGGTCGAGCTGGCCCAGCTGCAGTACCTGCTGCCCCGCCTGCGCGGCTGGGGCGGCAACCTGTCCCGGCAGGTCGGCGGACGGGCCGCGGGCGGCATCGGCATCGGCGGCCGCGGCCCCGGTGAGACGAAGATCGAGCTGGACCGGCGGCGCATCCGCGAGCGGATGGCCAGGCTCCGGCGGCAGATCAAGGAGATGTCGACGGTCCGGGAGACCAAGCGGCACCGGCGCCAGTCCCGCGACGTGCCCGCCGTGGCGATCGCCGGCTACACCAACGCCGGCAAGTCGTCGCTGCTCAACCGGCTGACCGGGGCGGGCGTTCTGGTCGAGGACGCGCTGTTCGCCACCCTCGACCCGACTGTGCGCAGGGCGCACACGCCCGAGGGCCGGGTGTTCACGCTCGCCGACACGGTCGGTTTCGTACGGCACCTGCCGCACCAGCTCGTCGAGGCGTTCCGCTCGACGCTGGAGGAGGTCGCCGACGCGGACCTGATCCTCCACGTGGTGGATGGTTCGCACCCCGACCCGGAGTCCCAGATCGCGGCGGTCCGCGAGGTGCTGGGCGAGATCGAGGGCGCGCGGGACATCCCGGAGATCGTGGTCGTCAACAAGGCCGACGCGGCCGAGCCCGATGTCCTGGCCCGGCTCACGATCAAGGAGAGGCACAGCATCGTCGTGTCCGCGCGCACCGGCGCCGGCATCGCCGACCTGCTGTCGATGATCGAGCGGGAGCTGCCCCGCCCGGACCACGAGGTCCGCATGCTGGTGCCGTACGACCGGGGCGACCTGGTCGCCCGCGCCCACGACGAGGGCGAGGTGCTGTCACTGGAGCACACCGGCGAGGGGACGATCCTGCACGCGCGGATCCCCGCCGGTCTGTTCGCCGAGCTGGACCGGGCGGCCAAGCCCGTCGAGACGGTCTGATCGCTTCGTATCGTGCCTGCCCGGATGTCATGAGACGCTGACCGGCGGGTCCATCATCCGCTGTGCGTGGGTGATGGCCTCGCCGGGGTTGTCTTGCTAACATCGTCTGAGCCTATGGTGACCGTATGGTACGGGTAACGAAATGACAGCAGGCAGTGCTTTACCGGTCGTGGGATGTCCGTGTGACGTCCGTGGCGGCTGAGGCGGATCGGCGTTCTTCCCTCAACCCTGTACATCAAGCCCCTTTGTGAAATACCGTAACTGAACTGAATCGCGCGGGTTGTGCATCCCGGCGGTAGGGTCATCGCACGAAACCAAGTGCGCGATGAGGCAGGAGACCCCCCAATGATGTCCGGACACGGAGCGGACCCGGTGGGCGCGAAGCCCGCGCGGCGGACCGTTTCGATGTCCGGCCGTGCCGGGCAGGTGGTCGGATGACTGTGCGGCTTCTCACCAACATCGGCCGCCTGTGGACAGGACACGAGGTGTGCAGCAATGCCGCCGTCCTGGTCCACAACGACCGCATCGCCTGGGTCGGCCGCGCCGCCGACCTTCCCCAGAGCGTCCCCGGCGTCGTCAACGACATCGTCGACGTGGACCATGTGGAGAACCTGGGCGGCGCTCTCGTCACGCCCGGCCTGATCGACGCTCACACCCATCCCGTGTACGCCGGAAACCGGTACGCGGAGATGGCGATGCGGTCCGGCGGTTCCACCGCCTCGGCCATCGCCGCGGCAGGCGGCGGCATCGGCTCGACCGTCACCGTCACCCGGGGCACCGACCCGTGGACGCTGTGCAACGGCGTGCGCGAGCGACTGCACGAGTGGCTGGTGGGCGGCACGACGACGGTCGAGGCCAAGACCGGCTACCACCTCACCAGGGACGGCGAACTGGCCGACGTGCGACTGCTGCGCGAGCTCGAGAAAGAGCCGATGATGCCGCGGGTGCACGCCACGTTCCTCGCCGCGCACGTGGTCCCGCCCGAGTTCTTCGGCCGCCAGCGCGACTACATCGAGGCGGTCTCCTCCTGGTGTGCCGACGCCGCCGCGGCCGGGGCCGACAGCGTCGACGTCTACTGCGACGACGGACACTTCACCGCCGACGAGGCCCGCTGGGTGCTCGCCTCCGGCCGCAACGTCGGGCTCATGCCCCGCATCCACGCGGGCGCCTACAACCGGCGGGGCGCCGTACAGCTCGCCGCCGAGCTGGGCTGCGCCTCGGCCGACCTGCTGCATCACGCCTCCGACGAGGACATCTCCGTGATGGCACGCTACGGCGTGCCCGCCGTCGTCTGCCCGAGCACGGCGCTGCAGGTGGGACATCTCCCGCCGGTACGGCGGATGCTGGCCCAGGGCGTCCCCATCGCGCTCGGCAGCGACCACAACCCCGGCCACTGCGGCATCACCTCGATGTCACTGGTGATCAGCCTGGCCGTCGCGGCCTTCGGCATGAGCGTGAACGACGCCCTGCGTGCGGCGACGATGGGCGGCGCCCAGGTCCTCGGCACCACCGACCGGGGCATTCTCGCGCCGGGACGGCTGGCCGACATCGTCCAGTGGGACGCCGATCACGAGGGGGCCTTCGCCTGGTCGTTCGGCCTCAAGGCCCGCCGGGTCTGGCGCGGCGGCATACCCGTCCAGTAGCTCCCCGAGCAGGCCGCCTGTGGCCGGCCTGCCCTCTCCTGAGGCTGTCCGATCCCGACCGTGATGGAGCGAACCCGGCCACTCCTGACGTTGTCGCCGCTTCGGTGTTCTCCGCCGACCTCGCTCATCTTGCCGACAGGCGCCCCGATGTCGAGCTCGTCGACCTCGACCGGCTGTACACGGGAGCATGTCCTTGTGGTTTAGGGCGATTTCGTTCGTGAATGCAAATCACACTCACATGGACAATTGGCCGTGTCTACCGTAAATTCCACCGCGTGCATCCGGGAGGGATCTTCGGGGTGGCGAACCTGGACAGTTCTCCACCGGTCGTTATGAAGATGCCCTTACTGTGTCTTGGTGGAGCGGAGCTCAGCGAATGCCGGCAAGGGCGTCGGCGGGGAGTGGACTGTGACGATCACGACATCGCAGGAGCCGTCCATCGGGGAACTGGTCGCCGTGCGCGGCCAGCGCTGGGTGGTGAGCGACGTCGACGGCTCGGGCGTAAGCACATTGGTCACGCTGCAGAGCGTGGAGGACGGCAGGTACGGCGACACGCTCGACGTCGTGTGGGAGATCGAACCGGGCCGCCGCGTGCTGCCGAGCGGTTCGCTGCCCGAGGTGACGCCTGACGGGTTCGACTCGCCCGAGTGGCTCGCCGCGTTCCTCGACGCCATCCGCTGGTCGGCCGTCACCAGCGCGGATGTGAAGACGTTGCAGGCGCCGTATCGCTCGGGTGTGGCCATCGAGGACTACCAGCTCGAACCGGTCTCCCGGGCTCTCGACGCACCCAGGGTGAACCTCCTGCTCGCCGACGACGTCGGCCTCGGCAAGACCATCGAAGCCGGACTCGTCGCCCAGGAGCTGCTTCTCCGCCACAGGGCACGAAAAATCATGACTGTCTGTCCGGCCGGGCTTACGCTCAAGTGGAAGGACGAGATGGCCGAGAAGTTCGGCCTCGATTTCACGATCATCGACACGGAGCGGTGCGCGCTGGTCCGCCGTACGCACGGCAGCGCGGCCAACCCGTTCACGGTCTACCCGCTCAGCATCGTGAGCCTGCCGTGGCTGCGCGGGCAGAAGGCCCAGCGGCTGCTCGACGAGGTCCTCGACCCGGCCGCCGTGGAGCGCCGCTTCGACCTGTTGATCCTCGATGAGGCGCACCACGTGGCCCCGTCCGCGCCCAAGCAGGTCTACGCCGTCGACTCCCAGCAGACCAAGCTGATCCGACGTCTCGCCCCCCACTTCACCCACCGGCTGTTCCTGTCGGCGACCCCGCACAACGGCTACCAGGCGTCGTTCACGGCGCTGCTGGAGGTCCTCGACGACCAGCGGTTCGCCCGGGGCGTCGACCCGGACGCGGCCGCGGTGAAGGAGACAGTGGTCCGCCGGCTCAAGCGGCACATCGTCAACGCCGACGGCACCAAGCGGTTCATCGACCGGGAGGCCCGGGCGATCCCGGTGGCCTACCCGGCCGACGAGCGCGAGGTGCACGAGGTGCTGAAGCGGTTCGCCCGGGCCCGCCGCGCCATGCTCAACGCCGGCACGAAGGGCCGCAAGGCCGCCGACCTGGTCACGCTGCTGCTGAAGAAGCGCCTGTTCTCCAGTCCGGCCGCGTTCGCGCACACCCTCGACGTCTACCTGGAGACCGTACGGGAGCCCGTACCGACCACCGCCGTCCCCGTCATGGATGATGACGATGACGAGGAGTGGCTGGACGACTTCTGGGACGACACCGCGACCCTCGACGACGAGCCCCTCGCCGAGGCCGAGGACGACGCGATCTCCATGGCGACGCCGCTGCAGGGCATCACCGGCGTCGAGGAGGTCATGCTGCTGAACCGGATGCGGGACTGGGCCCGCGACTACGAGTCGGCCCCCGACGCCAAGGCCCGGCAGCTCATCGACTATCTGCGGGCGGTCTGCCGCCCTGATGGCACGCACTGGACCAACGAGCGGGTCGTGGTGTTCACCGAATATCGCGCCACGCAGAAGTGGCTGGTAGAGCTGCTGCGGCAGGAGGATCTCGGCGGGGACCGCCTGGCCGTACTGCACGGCGGCATGTCGGCCATCGAGCGTGAACAGCTCCGGGTGGCCTTCCAGAAGGACCCGGCCGAGCATCCGGTGCGGATCCTCGTCGCCACCGACGCCGCCAGTGAGGGCATCGACCTGCAGAACCACTGCCACCGGCTGGTCAACTACGACATCCCGTTCAACCCGAACAAGCTGGAGCAGCGGATCGGCCGCATCGACCGCTGGGGCCAGAAGCGCACCCCGGACATCCGCCACTTCATCGGCACCGGCTGGAACGGCGTCGTCGACTCCTACGAGGCCGACCTGGAGTTCCTGTCCCGGGTCGCGAACAAGGTCGCGCAGATGGAGGAGGACCTCGGCTCGGTCAACGCCGTGCTGGCCCGGGCCGTACAACGCCGGATGCTCGGCGAGATCGACGACTACGACGTCGAGCAGGCCGGCTCGGCAACGGGCGCGGCCACGGCCGGGCGTGCCGGAGGCGGCGCGGGCGCCGTACCGGCCGAGGCGAACGTCGGCGAGCAGGTGCGGCGGCTGCGCGCCAACCTCGACGACACGGTCGCCGAGCTGCGCATCACCCCGGCCAACGTCAAACGGGTGGTGGACACCGCGCTGGAGCTGGCCCGGCAGCAGCCGCTCAAGCCGCACCTCGACGACAAGCACCTCACCGAGGGCCTGTGGGACGTGCCGCCGCTCACCGGGTCGTGGGCGCGGGCCGCGGCCGGCCTGCTGGCCAAGCCCGCCACCAAGGACGAGCAGCCGCGCCAGCGGCCGGTGACGTTCGACCCCGAGGCCACGCTTGACCCCGAGGGCCGGGTGCGTGACGACGTCGTGCTCGCCCACCTGGGTCACCCGCTGGTCGCCATGTCCACCCGGCTGCTGCGCGCCGCCGTCTCCAACGCGGAGATCGGCCTGTACAGAGTCACCGCCGTGGTCGGCGACGACCCGGCGCTGGAGACCACGCTGGTCGGCGCGTTCTGCCGGTTCGTCCTGGTCGGCGGTGACGGCGTGCGGCTGCACGAGGAGGTGCTGTACGCGGGCGGCTGGGTGCCCGAGACCGGCCGCTTCCGCCGCCTGGAGAACCTCACCGTGCTCGGCGGCATCCTCGACCGCGCCCTCACGCAGGGGAAGCCGGCGTCCGAGCCGGTACGGCACCGCCTCGCCGAGGCGTGGCCGAAGATCGGCGACTCGGTCCTGCAGTCCATCGACTGGCGGATCGACGGCAAGGACCAGAAGCGCGAGCAGTTGCAGCGCAAGCTCGCCCAGCGCATGGCGGCCGAGCAGGACCGGGTCGTCGCCGGCCTGGAGCGGTTCGAGGCCACCCTGCGGGCCAAGCTCGCCGAGGGAGATCAGGGCGACGCGCTGTTCGGCCGGCACGAGGCGGTGTCCAAGGAGGAGCGCGAGCAATATCGCAGAGACCGCAGATCCTGGGAGGAACGCCTGGCCGGCCTCGGCCGGGAGCGCGACCGGGAACTCACCGCGATCGCGGCGCGCTACCGCGACCCCCGGCCGCACCGGTTCCCGGTGGCCGTTGTCTTCGTCGTGCCGAGGCGGGAGGCGACCCGATGAGGAGAAGGTTCAGCCGAGAGTTCGATCATCAGGGGTGGCTGAGTCTGGTCGAGGTGACCGGGCCGTTCCTCAGCCTCCCGGTGCTGCGGTCCACCTGGCCGGCCCTGGACGCGGTCGACAGGCAGCAGCTCGAACGGCTCCGTCTCGCCCACGCCGTCTGGCAGAAGGGCCGCGACCGCCGCGCCTGGATCGAGCACGTGCTGCGTGGGCTGCTGCGCTGGGGCGACGCCGTACACATCGCGCCGATCGACGGCAGCCTCGACCACCTGGCGATCGAGGTGCCCGAGCACGACACGACGCTCACGCCGAGCTTCGCGCTGGCCGTGCCCGGTCACGCCCCCAAGCCCGACACCGTGCGGCTGCTCGGTATGGTCAGCAGCGGCCACCCGACGGCCAGGGTGAAGTCGTCGGCGTGGGCCGCCACGCCGGCCGACCGGATGGCCATGCTCTGTCGCCACCACGGCGTCGAGCTGGGCATGGTCACCGACGGCCGCTGGTGGACGCTGGTCTGGGCCCCGAAGGGCGGGGTGACCACCACGGCGGTGTTCGACGCGATCCCCTGGCCGGAGGCGGCCGAGCGCGACGTGCTCCGCGCCTTCGTCTCGCTGCTCGGCGTCGACCGGTTCTTCGCGTTCCCCGAGCCGCAGCGGCTGCCCGCGCTGCTCAAGGCCAGCCTGGACAACCAGGAGGACATCACCGAGGCCCTCGGCGTCCAGGTGCGCCAGGCCGTGGAGCTGCTGGTCGCCGCGATCGGCCGGGCCGGCGTGCCGGGTGACGTCACGGCGCACGAGGTCTACCGCGGCGCGGTGTCGGTGATGATGCGCGTCGTCTTCCTGCTGTTCGCCGAGGAGCGCGGCCTGCTGCCGTCCGACAACAAGGTGTACGCCACGGCCTACTCGGCGGGGCGCCTGTGCGCCGAGCTGGAGCGGCGCGCGATCGACGGCAGCGAGGAGGAGCTCGAGAACAGCCACGCCGCATGGCACCGCCTGCTCGCGCTGTTCCGCGCCGTGCACAGCGGCGTACGGCACCCGCGGCTGACCATGCACGCTCACGACGGGTCGCTGTTCGACCCCGACGCGCACCCCTGGATGCCGC
Organism: Sphaerimonospora sp. CA-214678; assembly: GCF_050942215.1. Classification (GTDB taxonomy): domain Bacteria; phylum Actinomycetota; class Actinomycetes; order Streptosporangiales; family Streptosporangiaceae; genus Sphaerimonospora. Next base: position 4,547,643 of record NZ_CP192056.1, on the reverse strand, counting down.
TGACCATCGACGACCGGACCGTGCTGCACATGCTGCGGGCCGTGCAGTACGTCGAGGTCGGCACCGGGAAGAACCGCGAACGCCGCACGCTCAGCTTCCGCTCGCTCGACGTCGAGCAGATCGGGTACGTCTACGAGGGCCTGCTGTCGTTCGACGGCTTCCGCGCGGCCGACACCGTCGTCGGCCTGGTCGGCAAGGCGGGCCGGGAGGAGGAGGTCGACCTCTTCGACCTTGAGTCGCTGTCTCGGGAGGTCGGCGGCGACACGGAGGCTCTGGCCGGCAGGCTCGCGGAGAAGTACAAGGACTCCGGCATCGGCAGCGTCGCCGCGCTGCGCAAGCGGCTCGCGCCGTTGGATGAGACCGACAGCCTGGAGGCCACGCGGCGGCTGCTGGCCGTCACGCGCGGCGATGCCGAGCTGGCCGGGCGGCTGCTGCCGTACGTCGGGCTGCTGCGCGAAGACCTGCGCGGCCTGCCGGTCGTCATCCTGCCCGGCGCGCTGTACGTCACGGAGTCGGCACTGCGCAAGAACACCGGGACGCACTACACGCCGAAGTTCCTGGCAGAAGATGTGGTCAAGAACGCGCTTGAGCCGCTGGTCTACGCCCCCGGGCCGCTGCAGACGGCCGACAGGACGCAGTGGCGGCTGCGATCCTCGGCCGAGATCCTGGGCCGGGACGGCCATCGCGGTCTGAAGATCGCCGACATCGCGATGGGCTCGGCGGCCTTCCTCGTCGCGGCGGCGCGATATCTGGGGGACCGGTTGGTCGAGGCCTGGTCGCGGGAGGGCCGAGAGGAGGCGATCGCCTATCTGGAGGGGTCCGAGGAGCGTATGGCGGACGCCGACGCCGACCCGGTCGTGATCGAGGCGCGGCGGCAGGTCATCGAGCACTGTCTCTATGGGGTGGACATCAACCCGATGGCCGTGGAGATGGCCAAGCTGTCGCTCTGGCTCGTGTCGATGGACCCGACCAGGCCGTTCACGTTCGTCGACGACCGACTCACGGTCGGCGACGCCCTGCTGGGCATCACCTCGCTGGAGCAGCTCGAATACATGCACCTCGTGCCGTCGCGCGGACGCAAGCTGTTCGAGGAGTCGGCACTCGACTTCACCAAGGACGTTCAGCGGCTCGTCCGCGGTACCGCCGAGAAGCGGCGGCGCCTTGTCGACATCTCGGTGGATGAGGACGGCGTCGACGCGCTGAACGAGAAACGCGGCATCCTCGCCGAAATCGACAGCGAGACCCGCCAGGCCCGGCTGTTCGCCGACCTGCTGGTGGGGGCGTCCCTGAAGTACGCGGTGGAGCAGGGAAAGATTCGCGACACCGAGGCAGCTCCGGAGGTAGGCAAGCTCCGCGGTTTCGACCGGGCCTCCCTGAGCGCCGCCCACCTCGCCAGCGGTGTGGTGAGAGGTGAGCCCGGCGTTACGGCGAGAGCGGAGGAGTCCCGCACGGATTGGCTGGCCACCGACCAGGTCCCCGGCACCTTCAACCGCCACCCCATCCACTGGCCCTTGGTCTTCCCCGAGGTCTTCGAGGGGACGACCGGCGGGACCTCGGGGGAGCCGGGCGACACCCTTGTCCGACCCCAGTCCGGCGGCCCCGGCTTCGACGCCATCATCGGCAATCCACCCTTCCTGGGCGGCCAGCGGCTCACCGGGTCGTTGGGCGTGGCCTACCGCGAATACATGGTGAGCGCGATCGGCCGTGGTGCCCGTGGTAGCGCCGACCTGGTCGCCTACTTCGTGCTCCGAGCCCATGATCTTCTCAATGCGAGTGGCCAGACCGGCCTGATCGCGACGAACACCCTGGCTCAAGGGGACACCCGCGAAGTAAGCCTCGACCAGCTCGTCGATGAGGGAACGATGATCCGTCAGGCCGTGAAGAGCAAGCCATGGCCGTCTCGGTCAGCCGTCCTCGAATACTGCGCCATCTGGACAAGCATGGCTGGCCTTGGGGACGAGGCTGAGCGGATCGCGGATGGCGTTGTAGTCAAAGGCATTACGCCTTCGCTGGACCCCGCATCCCGGGTAACGGGAAACCCGGAACGCCTGGAAAGGAACGCTGGAAAGTCGTTCCAGGGAACGAACGTCCTTGGGCTGGGCTTCACGATGGAGCCCGAGGCGGCGCAGGCGCTGATCGAGCGTGATCCACGAATCAAAGACGTCCTCTTTTCCTACGTCAACGGTCAGGACCTCAACTCTCGCCCGGACTGTTCAGGAAGCCGCTGGATCATCAACTTCTTTGACTGGCCAGAGGAAAGGGCCAAGGCGTATGTGGAGCCGTACGAACACGTACTTCGGTTGGTGAAGCCAGAGCGGCTCAAGGTCAAATTCAGCAAGAACGCGCGCGAGAAATGGTGGATCTACGAGCGGAGGCGGCCTGAACTTTACCTAGCGATCGAGGGGTTGGATCGAGTCATCGCGCTGACACGTGTGAGCAAAGTCGTGATGCCGGTCATGGTGCCCACTGGGCAGGTCATGAGCGAGCAGGTGGTTGTGTTCGCGACGGACGACACGGCGATGCTGGCCCTGCTGTCGAGCGCGCCGCATTACTGGTGGACGCTCACTCGGGCGTCGACACTTGAAACAAGGGTTCGCTACACGCCATCGGATGTGTTCGAGACGCTGCCGCTGCCGGAGTTGACGGAGGAGATGCGCGAGCTGGGAGAGCGGCTCGACATTTACCGGCGGAGCGTGATGCTTGCCCGTCAGTCAGGGCTGACCGCGACGTACAACCTGGTCAACGACCCATCGTGCCAGGACGACGACATCGTCGAGTTGCGCAGCATTCATCGAAAGATCGACGAGGCGACCTGCCGCGCCTACGGCTGGGATGACCTGCTCGACCGGCTTGACCATGGCCACCACCTAATCGCGGGCCGGGAGACCCGCTACACGGTCGGCCCCTTCGCCCAGCGCGAGTTCGTAGACCTCCTCCTTGAGCTCAACCACGCCCGCTACGCCGAAGAGGTAGCTCAAGGCCTCCACGACAAGAAGAAAAAGCCCACCAAGCCCAAGCCGGCCAAGCCCGCCTCCATCTCGAAGGAGCCCGAAGTCGCCGCGCCCGGCCTGTTCTGAACCGGTAGCGGTTGGTTTCAGTAGCAGCCATAGTTCGAGTGACGGCCGATGCGCTTCGACGCGTTCCGCCGGACCCAAAGCGACTGCATGGCCAGCAGCGTCGGTGAGCGAGGCAGGGATAGCCCTACCTTCCCTGCCCGACGCTCCGGAGAGGAGCGAAGGCATGCCAGACCATTCCTTGGTGATCACCACGAGGGGCAGCGACCGCTACCACGCCGGTGAGGAATGCCCTATGTGGCTTGCTGGCCGGCGTGGTGCCGAAAGGCAGGGTAACCGTCTGCATAACGTCCTGCGGATGCCCGCAGCGGACGCCGAGGCCGACGGCTGGACACCATGCCCCGGATGCGTCGACAGAGGACTTGAGTAATCAGCGAGCAGTTTGAGAGCGCCTCATCTGGCCTTCCTCTCCAGGGGAAGTGGCCGCGCCCCAAGCGTTGCCGGGCATGGGTGGTGAGTCGCACGATCTCGCCCTTGAGTGATCTCCGCCCGCCCTGGCGCATGGACGCCCAACCTCGACGAGGGCAATCAACTTCCCGGAGGTCAAAGGGCGAGAACCCCAGGCGGACCTGCATGGTTGAGCAATCTGGCGATGGTCCGGCAAGCCGGGTAACAGAAGGAAATCAGTTCCGACGGCGGACGTTTCAAGTATCTCCCAACGTGAAACAAACAATCATGATCCGTCCACGATGGCACGACCAAATAGTTCATGGGAGTAAGAGGCCGATGGTTATTGACCTTGGTGAGGGCCTGCGCCTTGCGAAGCTTGGCGAACCGCTAAGGATTGAAACGATCAGCGGCCGGCAAAGCAGCGGCAACCAGACTGTCTGGCAACTTGCGCTCCCCGGTAATACCACACTTCCGGTCTGTGACACGGCCTGGGATAATAAAGAACGAGAGGTGGGCGTAAGAACACCAATTGAGGTGCCCGAACTCCCGCGCGAAGTCGCTAAGGTTCTCGGTAGGAGGAGGGCAGGTATCAGGCGTGTCCGCAATCGTCAAGCACTTCACATGTCCATCTATCTCGTCATTCCGGATGGCGACGGATGGCCTCGGTTTCAGAAGAAAGTTGGTGATGCCTGCGATAGGATCGGGAGTCAGAGGCTGCTCATCAATACAACTCTCCGGGTTGGAAGGTAAGTCGATACCAGATCTCACGTAGCGTTCAGACGAGGTCGCTGAATTACATCTAAGGTTGTATCTCCGGCCGCAGGACTTCGCTCCGCAGAATCCGTGCTAGATCCTTGACATCGGCATTGTGGCTTGTCTGGCGGCGGACTTCCTTTCGTATGGCTTCGAGTACCGTCTCAGACGTCACCACTTGTGCTAAGGCCTTGGGAGATGTGGCCGCACGGGCTTTCCAGAGATCATCGATAAGGCGTCGCCTGAATGCTTCCTTGGTCAAGTAGAAAAATGTGCCAGACTTGGCTGCCAGGGAGTCGTCGCTAAGGAGATCGACCTCGAAGGCAAGATCGACCACAGCGGGGAGGCCGCCGGTCAGGTGGTAGACCTGCCATACCTGAGCGTTGGTGAGAATCATCCATTCGACGCCCTCGTTCACTGCGTACATCTGCACCTGTCGCAAATGCTTCTCGCCAAGTTTTTGAGTGCAGCGTTTTACTTCGATGAAGGCGGCGAGTTGTTTTTCAATGCGGATTCCATAATCAGCAAACTCGCCCTTCACCTGATATTCCGTGGTCAGCTCTTCATATTTATCGTATCCCAGCCCATCGCATAAAAAGTCGGTGACGAGCAGACGTGTGTCTCCCTCGTTCGCATCTCTCGCGATAAGATCAGCGAGCGGCTTGGAGTAGCGGCGAATCGCTGTCCGAACACGGTCCCTTGCGTCGGTCTCCCATTTTGGCATTGTTCGGGAGGATGTAAACTTTTTCGCGGATGCTGCCTCAGTGCTTTCGATCTTCGCTGATGCCTGTGAGTCGCTTGCCTGAGTGGAAGATCCGGTCCCCATTACCTGCTCGCCCATGTCTCGCCTCTTCTTCATGCGGGTGAGAGAGCAGGATAAGGGTAGAGATGCACTCTGCGCAGGAGATCTCCTCATTGCTTTGCCTACGGCATTAAGGGTCATCCGTATTATATGTTTAAGGTCATATGGGTTGGTTTATCAGTTCCCGTACCTGCGGCACGTCCCGGTACGGCGCGAGCCGGTCGAGGACGACACGATGACGGCGGGTGGTTCTGTCGCTGGCCACGTCTTTCGACAGGTCGAACATTCGCCGGGCGGCGCGGGCCGCTTCCTCTGGCTCGTTGGCGTCCGCGAGTGCCGCGGCGAGCCAGGACAGGTAAAGCGCGAGCTCGCGTGCATGGGTGGTGTCGTAACGGGCCAGTACATCGGTGAGGACAGGTACGGCGCGAAGCGGGCGCCGCAGTTCGGTGTAGGCGCGTGCTTCCATGATCTGCAATTCGTTCGTGTCCACCCAGTACAGGTAGGCGGGCTCGTCCTCGCCACCGTGCTGTTCAAGGGCGGTGCTGGCCTCGCCGAGCGCTCGTATAGCAGGCTCAATTTCCTCGACCCGAACATGAGCCCAGGCGACGCGATCCCAAGCAAGGGCACGTGCCCGCGCAGGCGCGTGCGGCCCGGCCGCCTTGAGCGCCGCGTGGGCAAGCGTCACGCCTTCATGAGGGTCACCGATGTTGGCGGTCTGGTAGGCCAGAGAGCCGAGCAGATTTGATTCCAGGGTGCCGTCTCCGGCCTCCTGAGCGGCGCGGATGCCGAGGCGGTAGATCTTGGCTGCTTCCTGGTGTCGTCCGGCGTCGCTGGCGATCCATCCGGTGATCTGCGCGAGTTCCCCGATCACGCTGAGCAGTATGCGGCCTGTGTGCTCGGTATAGGTGGCTTCGCGGTAGAGCCGTGTAGCGGCATTGAGTTCGCGGAACGCGGGCTGCAGGAGATCGCCGCCGGCCAGCACGTCGTCGGCCAGGCGCAGGCGATGGACTCTAGCGGACAGGTCGGTGATCGTGCTCATGCCGATACGTCGCCCTGTCCTGACAGTGAGTGGAGTCAGAGAGTCGCTGTCAGGGATTTTCGTGAGGACGTTATCGACAGTTGGGCGTTTCGGAGCCTGCGGCGTATCGAACAACTCGGCTTCGCTGATCCCGAATACCCGGACGTACAGCAGCCGGTACGGATCACGTGGTTGGTTGTGTCCGGCTTCGTACGCCTTGATCCGGCGGACGATGGTCTCTCGAACGGGCAGACCTCTGCGGGTCTCCTCGTCGGCGGCCTCGACGAGGCGGCGGGCCATCTCTTTCTGGCTCCATAGCCGGTTGCGTCGCTCGGCGCGGAGCCGTACGGCCCATGGAGGAAGTTCGGCGTTCATCGCGTGCACCTCTTCGTCAGACCCGGGGGTGTCCTGACCACCCCCAGTGTCCCCCAACGACATCTGTGATGCAGGGGTTACGGACTGTTGTATTTCGAGGTGACGACGCAAGCGAAGCGGGGTCCGCAGGCGCAGGAACGCCGTACGGACCCCTCGGCCAGGAATCGAGGTCCTGACCTGATGGACAACCATAGAACCGTTTCTCCCGGCTCGGGGTTCGCTGGGTGGAGGATCATGCGCAGCGATGCCGGGCGGTTGTGGGCGTCGCGGGTGCGGCCGTTCCCCGTGGCCGCCGAGCGGGCCGGGGCGTGGCGTACGGTCGACGCCGATGACCTGCGTGAGCTGGGTCTGGCCATCGCCGAGCAGGAGAGCATCGCTGAGGAGGTGGCCCCGGCGCTGGAGAACGGCACAGCACAGGGGGACGCCACCGGGCGGGAGAACGCCACCGAGCAGGTGAGGGCGGCCCGGTCGGCGGCGACGGCGTGAGCGGTGGGCGGTTGGACGATCCGGGCAAGCTTCCGCCGTCGTGTCTCGGTCTGCATCTTCCTGCGGAGCAGCCGGATTGTGCGCGGTTGCGGTGGCTGCCGGACGCGCGGCGGACGGCGTACGCGCGGGTCGTCGAGCACACGTGTGACGACTGCGTGCCCGTGTCGTACGAGCTGTGCGGCGCGGGCGGGTTGCGGTTCATCCGCCGGACCGACCGCACCCACGGCGTCGGGCCCGAGGTACGGGAGACCGAACGGCTGATCACCTGCCGCGCTCAGGAGATGTGGCGAGACCTGCTGCTGGGTCTTGCCCGCTGAGAGCTGCCCCGCTGGTCGCAGTTGGCCGCGATCGGCGGGGCTTGGGGGCGGTCTTCTTCTGGCTGAGGGGCCTTCCCGGGAGGCCGCCCCTCTTGGTAAAACCCGCCCGGCATTCCGCCCGGGCGGGAGTCGATCCGACGGAGAGTGATGAGATGAACGACCTGTACGACCGCGACCTGGCCGGGGCCCGGTTCCGGCGCCTGTGCGGCGGCAACCAGCAGGAGGAGGAGATGGAGAGCTGCGTGGAGGTCGCCCCGATCCCTGGGGCGGCCGACGCCTACGCGCTGCGCGACAGCAAGAACCCGACCGCGGGGACGCTGCGGTTCACCGGCGCGGAGCTGCGCGCGGCCGGCATCGCCACCGCCGCGCTGTAGCACCCGCCGGTGATCGAGCGTGCGGTCCCTGCCCGGCGCAATCAGGCAGGGGCCGCACCCCACCCAATGTAGGGAGAGCGCCGTTGCACCTGCACTGCTACTCCTGGACCGGCATCGGCGACGACCGACGCCGCGAGGCCGAGCGCCGTCCTCCGCTGCCCCCGGCCGACCCTGGACCGTTCCTGGCCTCGCTGCTGCCGCCGATGCGTACCTGTGACTGGCTGCTGAAACCGGCCCGCCGCATCGACGCCTCTCCGGCCGGCGTGGACGAGGCGATGGCGTGGCTGGCTGAACGTTATCGGGCCGCCGAGCCGTCCTTCCTCCACCCAGAAGACGAGGCCCGCATCGGCCTGGACTTCCGGCTGGACCTCGTACGGGAATCCCTGCGCGCGGGCGTGGACGTGCAGTGGGGGATCTGGCTGCACGCCGGACGTTTCGTCTCCTGCGCTGTCGTCTGCTGCTCGCCGAACCGGGACGCCGACTACCGCTGCCCGGCCACATGAGCCGCCCGCCTGCCGTGCTTCCCCCGTGGCGGCAGGCGGGCCATCGACCTATCTGCCGTCCGTGGTGTCGCTTGAGGTCATCGAGGAGAATGGGCGGCCGGAGGAGCTCAAGTTGGCGAGCCTCCGCATCGCGGACGTCGCGGGCACCCCTACGGTCCTCGGTCTTCTGGTCCTGGGCCTGGCCCCGAGCGCCTTCATCAGGACCTCCGAGGAGACCCCGCCTGAAGGCGGGGTCTCCTCGGAGGTCCTGATGAAAGCCAGGGCACTACATGAATGTGGCCGGCTATCCCAGTCTCAAGGGAAGAGGTCCCCTGGACCCCTTGTCACCGACCACTACACGTACATGGCACGCGGCCGAGTCGGTCAAGCGCTTTGATGTTATCTCCAGACTCCTCATCGTCGAGAGCCGGCTCATTGGAATCTTGAGGAACTGATCCGTCGTCGGCTCGGGGGATGATGTCAGGAATCGATCAGCTCCAACTTGCGCTTGAGATCGTTTCCGTTGCGGTAGGGCCAGCGACGTGGGAAATCTCGCTGAAGGCGTCCGACGACGATCCCCGGAGCGATTCCGATCTCATGGGCGAAGGACCGGATGGCGTCCTTTGAGGCCAGTTCGGCCAATCGGTGGGCATGGTAGGGCGGGATGAGGGTGTCTGCTGCGAAGCGGTCGGCTTCCAGTTCTTTCGGATCACCGGTCTCGGTCTTGCCGGCGATCTCGATACGGATTTCATCGTCACCGTTCAGCACGTGGTGAAGCTCATGAAAGAAGCTGAACCAGAGCTGATCATCCGTACGATAACGATGGCTGAGCTGGATTACGCGCTTGGTTCCGATCTTTCGTGTGACACCGCTTACGCGCGCACCCCTGACTTCCTCCACGAAAACGACCGCCACACCGCTACTGGAGCAGATCTCTTGCAGGCGTGGTCGGAACTCGGCTACGGGCAGCAGAGTCAGCGCCCTCAGCTCGGGGATGGTTTTCCTGAGTGCTGTAGCGTCGAAGGCCCTGCAGGGCACCCGCTGTGCTTCGATTTCTCCGATGCGGAGCCAAGTGGCCAAGGGGCCGAGCTTTGAATCCTGAACCTTGGACTTTCTGAATGCGCATGCTGCCGGTTGCGCATACAGCTCTTGCCATACGTCAACCGAGGCGACGGCGAAGAACGCGAGAAGCTGTTCGACGCGGGCGACCTTGTCTTTCGGCTCCTCCGGAAGAATCTTCCGCTTGACCAGTTCGGATACCGGAAGCTCCTTGAGCCATTCAATATGCTGTTCCAGGTCTCGGGCCGCCCGGAGTCGTATGCGCGTCGACTGATAGTCGGCCTCGAGTCGGTTCCAGAGCTTCGCGGGAGTTCCGACCACTCGTTCCAGTGACTCCGCGACCTCAGGAGTGAGGCGTACGAGACCGTGGATCAGCTGGTTGACGTGTTTCGGGGACAACCCGGCTCGCTCAGCCAGCTCACGTTGGGTCATCCCCTTTTCTTCGAGAAGCTCCCGCAGGGTTTCCCCCGGCGGCACCGCGTAGTCGAGGTCTCCAGCCGCATACAGCGTACGCGTGGTCTTCGCCCTGGCCACTGCTATCCCTCCTCACGCCGTTGTACCGCTTGTCGTGCCGTCCACTGAGGTGGCCCCCTCAGTGGTAGTCGACGATCTCGATCAGCACGACTGCCGTGACTGCCGTCCAATCCAGAGAGCCCTGGTTGTCTGCGATCCACCCCTCCGGTTCGAATATAAGCCGGTAGTTGGCGTCGAGCCGGATGGATAACTGTCCTTTTCGGTCTCCCGCCAACTCCTCGCAGTGACCGCTCAGCATGCGCATCTCGTCGAGCGACTCGGCCTGCTGGAACTGCTGAATTCGCTTCGCCAAGATGTTGGCACGGTCGTGTCCGAAGTGCCTGCGCCGTTCCTTGTCGGACTCGCACCTCTTCCTGAACTTCGTGTCCTCGTAGTACACCTCCAACCTACCCGTGCCTCCCACCCGTGAGATTTACCTAGTAGGTAAAGATGGCATCACTTTAGCCGAGGCGCCGTGGATCTGCGTACAAACCGTGTCCGCTTGGCTACCTATTGAGAGGTAAGAGGGGGAAAATCCTCAGGATCCCCGACTGGAATCCCCTGAGCAGCACCTACTGTTGTGGAGATCGTGGCGATTGCGGCGTAAACGCCGCCTTCTCAGGAAACCTTTACCCGCCGGGCACGCCCCGAGAGGGGGTCGGCTTGCCTGAGGCGGCGGGGATGGCCGCTGTGACGACGTCGTGACCTTGCGATGCAGCCATATTTCGTACACACACTTCCCAAGAGTGACTAACGTGGCGGTCAAGTTCAGGCGAGGAAGGACACCCCCCACGTGTTCGATCGGCAGGAAGAGCTGTTCAAGGCCGGAGCCGCACAGGACGATCTGTTCGGCTCCGGGGCCGGGACGGAGGAAGGGGAGGCCGCGCCCCCCGAGCCCTCGCCGCCTGATCCGGCCACCGTCGCGGCGATGAAGGCCCGGCATCCGCTCGATGTGCCGCAGGACTTCGAGCCGGCCACGCCGTTCGAGGTCCGGGACGAGTTCCAGGAGCTGGTCGAGCGCGACCTGCTCGGGCCGTACGACGGGGATTTCGAGGAGCTGCCACCGCGCTCGATGGGACCGCGTGAGCGCTACCTGGTCGGCATGCTCGGTCCCAAGCCGTCCCCGAAGCGGGTCAGGGAGGATGCCGACGAGCTGCCGGAGACCGAGATCGGCGCGGAGGGCGACGGATTCGAGGGGGAGCTGCCCGACGTGCTCACCCCGCAGAACCTCGGTCGGCTCTGGGCGTCGTCGATGGGCCTGTCGTTCGCGGTCCCGGCCGACGTCGACGCGCTTGCGGTCACCGCGTCCTGGGGGGAGTACGGCAAGGCCGAGACGCAGGTCGAGGACGCGAAGGGCAACCCCAGGACCACCCGGATCTGGTCGCGTCGACCGGTCGAGTACGTCAGGACGATCCGGCTGAACGGCGGACCGCCTCGGCCCATCCCCCTCACGATGGAACGTGCCGAAGATCCCGGCGTCCGGCTCGCGGTCGCCGTACGGCCCCGGCCGGAAGGGCGGCGCGTCGTCGAGCTGACGCTGATCAACCAGCGGATCGAGCCGGAGACCGGCGCCGACACCGCCTGGCTGTTCCAGGCGCACCTCACCGTGACCGCCGTGCCCGACGAGTCGATGGAGATCAAGCCCGTCTTCCTCCCGATCGACGACCCACTGGACGGCGACCACGCCCCCGGCGGCGACGGCGGTGCCGACGACGCCCGGGAGTGGGGCGATCTGGAGGACATGCACCTGCGGCTGCTCTACCGCGACCAGCGCAGGTACGCGATCGGCCGCAACGTCGCCGTGCACGCCCAGGTGCCGCCCGGCGAGCGCCGCGCCGAGTTGCTCCGTACGACCTGGTTGCCGTTCTACGACGTGCCCGCGACCGTCGCGCCGGTAGGCGAGGGCACGGCTCTCTCCGGAGTCGAGCTGTCCATGGACGCCCTGGCGGACGCCACCCCCGAGGAACTGGCCGCCGGTCTGGCACCACTGGCCGACGGCTATGCGGAGTGGCTCGACGAACAGGAGCGGAAGATCCCCGGCCTGCCCGAGCCGCTGCGTGACGCCGCGGTCGTCGCCGTTCAGCGGGCACGCCAGGCCGCCGCGCGGATCCGGGCCGGGATCGCGCTGCTGTGCGATACGTCGCCGTACGGCGAGGCAGGGTTCGACGCCGAGCGACACGAGCAGGCGCTCGCGGCGTTCCGGTTCGCCAACCGGGCGATGGCGCTGCAGCGCCGCCGCACCGCGGTGGCGAAGCTCCGCGACGAGCTCGGCCTCGGCTACGCGCAGGCCATGGCGCAGGTCGAGGCCGACGGGGCCAAGGCGGCGTCGTGGCGGCCCTTCCAGCTCGCGTTCATCCTGCTCAACCTGCCCGCGCTGACCGATCCGGCGCATCCGGAACGGGCCGCCGACCACACCGGCACCGTCGATCTGCTGTTCTTCCCGACCGGTGGCGGCAAGACCGAGGCGTACCTCGGCCTCACCGCGTACGCCTTCGCGGTCCGCCGCCTGCAGAAGGTCGTCGGCGCGGGAGCCGACGCGCGCAGCGGCCTGGACGGCGTGGCGGTGCTGATGCGCTACACGCTGCGGCTGCTGACCGCCCAGCAGTTCCAGCGGGCGGCGGCTCTGGTGTGCGCGTGCGAGGTGCTGCGCCGCGATGACCCCAGGACCTGGGGTGAGGAGCCGTTCCGCATCGGCCTGTGGGTGGGCGGCACGGTCTCGCCGAACTGGTTCAAGGAGGCCAGGGACCAGATCGAGGAGGCCAAGGAGGCCCCCGACAGCCGCAGGGCCAACGTGTTGCAGACGTTGACCTGTCCCTGGTGCGGGGAGAAGCTGAACGCCGGCCGGAACCTCGACCTCGACGAGGACCGCCGTCGCGTCCTGCTCTACTGCGGTCGTGGTAGCGAGGGAGACGCAGATTCATGCCCATTCTCCCGCCTCGGCGAGGAACGGTTCCTGCGCCGGACGTGGGGAGAGGACGAGGTGTACGCCCGGCGGGAGGGCCTGCCGATCCTCACCGTGGACGAGGAGATCTACCGTCTCGTCCCGAGCCTGGTCATCGCGACCGTCGACAAGCTGGCGCAACTGCCCTGGCGTGGGTTCGCCGGGCATCTGTTCGGGCGGGTGAGCCGCCGCTGCCCGCGGCACGGCTACCGGCACGACGACATGGACGAGCAGATCGGCTGCGCGGGCCGGCACAACGCCAAGGGCGGACTGCCCAGGGTGGAGAGCCGCCCGGTGATCAGGCTCCGGCCGCCGGACCTGATCATCCAGGACGAGCTGCATCTCATCTCGGGTGCGCTCGGCACCACGGTCGGCCTGTTCGAGGCGGCCGTGAACGAGCTGTGCACCTGGACCGTCGCGGGTGAGCCCACCGGGCCGAAGACCGTCGCTTCGACGGCGACGACCAAGCGGGCCGACCGGCAGGTGCTCAACATCTTCGGCCGTGATCTCGCGGTCTTCCCGCCGCAGGTCCTCGACGTGGGTGACACGTTCTTCTCCCGTCAGGTCCGGGTCACGCCGCAGGACCCCGGACGGCGCTACCTCGGGGTGTGCGCGCACGGCGTGCGCCTGAAGTCGGCCGAGATCCGGCTCGCCGAGATCCTGCTGCTGGCCGGACAGACCCTCTTCGACCGGTACGGCGAGGCCGCCGACCCGTACATGACCCTCGTCGGCTACTTCAACGCCACCCGCGAGCTCGCCGGCATGCGGCGCTACCTCGACGACGACGTCACCACCAGGATCAGGACCCACGGCAGGCGCAAGAAGCTGTCCGAGCGGCTGCTGAGCCGTACCGACCTGCTGAACATCGCCGAGCTCACCTCGCGGATCTCCTCCGGGGACATCAGTGACGTGCTCAAGCGGCTTGAAATCGGGTTCGATCCGGAGCTGGACACCTCGCGTCGCACGATGGAATGCCGGGCCGAGATCACCGACGTCATGAGGGAGAAGGACGCGGCGAAGCGTCGGCGGGCGCACCGGCTCGCCGAGCGCTACCGCATGCTGCGCAGCAGCCGCCAGCGGACCGCACGGCCGCCGGTCGACGTCGTGCTCGCCACGTCGATGCTCCAGGTCGGCGTCGACGTGTCGCGGTTCGGGTTGATGATGGTGGTCGGCCAGCCGAAGAACACCGCCGAGTACATCCAGGCGTCCTCCCGAGTCGGCCGTCACCAGGCCCGGCCGGGCCTGGTGATCACACTGTACAACTGGTCCCGCCCGCGTGATCTGGCCCACTACGAGGACTTCGAGCACTACCACGCCACGTTCTACCGCCAGGTCGAGGCCCTGTCGGTGACGCCGTACACGGCTCGCGCCCTGGATCGAGGCACCACCGCGACGTTCGCCGCCGCCGTACGGAACGTCGAGGAGACGTACTCGCGCAACCGCGACGCCGAGGAGGTGCCGCTCGCCGGCGAGACGGTCAAGCTGATCATTAGGAGGTTCCTCGACCGGGCCGAGGTCGCCGGTGGGCCGCGCGGCCGGCAGGCCCTGGACGAACGGCTCAAGGCCCTGATCGACCGGTGGAACGCGGAAAAGGACGGTCCGGCGCGGCTCGGTTACGAGCGGCGCAGGGGCACCGCCGAGGAGGTGGTGAAGGGCCTGCTGAAACGGGCCGGGAACGGCACGTGGGATGCGCTCACCGTCGGCAACTCGATGCGGGAGACCGAGAACGAGGTGAATTTGCTGCTGCCGGGAGGCGGGAAGATCTTCCTCAGTCCTGTCGGTGAGCCGGAGTGGACCTTCCAGGCGGGCACCGATGACGATCCGGACGGCGACGATCCGGTGGGCGATGAGATGGGCCTGTCCGCGCTGAACGAAACGCCGACCAAAAAGGGCGCGCTGGACGGAAGGGGCAGGTAATAACCGACTTCTCCACCTACCGGCCCCGGGTCGGCGCGGTACGGCCCAGCCACCTGATGTTCACCTCCGGCGTCGGGTCGATCGTCGACCTGCCCAACTTCTCCGTGCTGGTGAAGGGCCTCGACGACTGGCGGTACGAAGGTGTCTACGCCGCCGCGGGCGACCGCGACGGCGGTGACCATGGTGTCGGCGACGACGAGTCGAGGAACCCCGCGCTGATCGCGGAGCCCCGGCTGCTCGCGGCCGTGCAGGCCCTGCTGAGCAAGACCGTCGGCCAGCTGCGGCCCGCTCCCTGGCTGCCGGGCACCGACAACAACCCGAACGGCCCGGCCGCCAGGACCGGCGTGCCCGTCCTGCCGTTCCCCGGATGGATGCGCTGCACCGCCTGTAATCTGCTGGCGCGGATCGACTCGACGGCGTTCGGGTTCGAAAACGACAGACCGAACAAGCCGCATGAGGCCCGGTTCTTCCACGAGTGCGGAAAGGGCAACAAGAAGCGACTCGTGGTCGGCGCCCGCTTCGTCCTGGCCTGTACGGCCGGGCATCTCGACGACTTTCCGTACCTGGAGTTCGTCCATCACGGCGGCAAGTGTCCGGCCGCGGCGAAGCCGAACCTGTTCATGGAGGACCGGGGCGGCAACATCGGGGCCAACGTCCGGATCTTCTGCAAGCGCTGCGGAGCCGACCGCAACATCCGCGAGGCGATGGGCAAACGCGGCAGGGAGCGGCTGCCGTACTGCCGGGGACGGCACCCCCACCTCGGCATGTTCACGGCCTGTGAGAACAAGCCGCACGTGCTCGTCGTCGGCGCGTCGAACCAGTGGTTCCCGCAGACCCTGTCGGCCCTGGCCGTACCGCGCGGCGGGGGAGGCGAACTGGACGCGCGGGTGGCGAAGTTCTGGGACAACCTGAAGCTTGTCGGCAATCCGGACATGCTGCCGTTCATGCGCTCCATGCCGCCGCTGTCCTACGAGTTCGAGAAGTGGACCGATGAGGAGGTCTGGACGGCGATCGAACGGCACCGCGGTGAGGAGGCCGCAGCGGCGGCCGGCGATAAGCCAGAACAGGAGCCCCGAGGGTATCCCGACCTGCTTACTCCGGAATGGAAGATCTTCTCCAGCCCGCACCTGCCCGAGCCGACCGACGACTTCACCGCCTTCCGCGACGACGAGCCGGTGCCGCCCCTGCTCAAGGGCTACTTCTCGGATGTCGTGCAGGTGGAGCGGCTGCGCGAAGTGCGCGCGATGATCGGCTTCACCCGGCTCGACGCGCCCGACCCGGAGGATCCGCAGCTGGTGCGGCGGGTGCCGCTCGCCAGGTCCCGGCCCACCTGGGTGCCGGCGAGCGAGGTGCGAGGGGAGGGCGTCTTCCTCCGGCTGCCCGAGGAGCTGCTGACCCGTTGGGAGCGGCAGGTGGCCGACTCGGAGGCCATGCGGCGGCACCGGGAGGCTTTCGGCCGCTTCCGGGAGTACCGCTACTCGGCCAGGACAGGTCAGCCGTTCGATGAGGAGCATCGCTACAGCGGTTGGCCCGGCCCGCGCTACTACGTCCTGCACACCCTGTCGCACCTGCTGATCCGTACGATCGCGCTCGAATGCGGCTACAACTCCGCCAGCCTCGCCGAACGGATCTATGCCGGTGGCGAGGACGACCCGCGCGGCGGCATCCTGATCTACACGGCCGTTCCCGACGCGGAGGGCACGCTCGGCGGGCTCGTGTCGCTCGCCCGGCCCGAGGAGCTGGTCCGGCTGACCCGCCGCGCCCTCGCCGAGGCGATGACCTGCTCCTCCGACCCGCTGTGCTCGGAACGGCTGCCGCGTGAGCCCGAGGACTTCCTGCACGGTGCGGCCTGCCATGTGTGCCTGTTCGTCTCCGAGACAACGTGCGAGCGGGGCAACCGCTTCCTCGACCGGCGGTTCGTCGTTCCGATCGACGACCCCGCCCTGGCCGTCTATCCCAAGCTGCCGTGACCGGCCCCGGGTTGAGATGACCGCGGTCCACCCGCGGTTCGAGGCGGCCGCGGCGCAGGCGGTCGAGCGGATCGGACCCGCGCATCTGCGGACCCTGGCGGACCGGATCGCCGGGGGCGGGCCCGCCGTCGGAATCGTCCACGCGGTGCCGGCGCCGGACTTCCCGGAGGTCGCCCACCGGGTGCTGACCGAGCAGCGCTCGGTGCGCATGTCGAATCAGGAAGCGGCGATCTACCTGCGCGGAGTGGCCGCGGGCTACGAGCGACACCGGGCCGGCACGACCGTGGAGTCGGTGTGGACCGGACCGGCCACGCATGCCGTGCCCGTCCGCTCCACCGCGCAGGTGCTCGTCGACGTGGCCGGTGAGGCCGTGACCGAACTGGTCCTCATGACCTACTCGGCGATGCCGTACGAACCACTGCTCGGCGCGCTGGCACGGGCCGTCGAGCGCGGCGTGTCGGTGATGGTGGTCGTCGAGACCCTGCAGGGCGCCGGCTCGGCGTTGCGCGGTGCGGAGCCCGCCCATGCGTTCGCCGGCGTCGACGGGATCGAGCTGTGGCACTGGCCGGTGGGCGAGCGCGCCGAGCCGGGCGCGAAAATGCACGCGAAGCTCGCGGTGGCCGACCATCGGGTGCTGCTGGTGTCGAGTGCGAACCTGACTCACTCGGGCGTCACCAGGAACATCGAGGCCGGCCTGCTGGTCCGCGGCGGTACGGCGCCGCAGCGGGCGGCCGAGCATGTGGCCCGGCTGCGCGCCCGCGGCGTACTGCGACGCCTGCGGTGAGGTGACGAGTGAAGGAGAGCGAGGGCGCCGTGGCGAGGGGCAGGATCATCGGCGGGCGGTACGAGCTAGACCCGAACTCCCGCAGGCAGGGTGGGATGGGCGAGGTCTGGTTCGGCTACGACAAGCGGCTGGACCGGCCCGGCGCGGTCAAGTTCACCCGAGTGGACCGGCTGCCGGACGGCAGGCCCGATGAGGAGCTGACCCGGCGCTTCGTCCGCGAGTCGCGGATCACCGCGAGGCTGGAGCACCCGGGAGTTCCGGCGGTCTACGACTGCGGCACGGAGGGCGACGACCTGTACCTGGTCTCTGAGGACCGAGAAGCCGGAGGCGGAGAAGCCGGCGGAGACATCGGCGGCACCGCAGGTCGAGCGGGCGACGCCGCTGTTCGCGTCGCGGCAGTCCCGGCGACCCCGGCTTTCCGGACGGCCTCACGCCTCCACGTCGTCCCGGTCGGTCCGACATGGTGCCGTCTCTCTCACTCGCCAGGACGTCAGCGTGCTCAAGGCCGAATCCCGCTTCAAACAGGCGGCGGAGGTGCTGGCCGAGGAGGTGGAGGCGGCCGTGCACGCGTACGGTCAGGACCACAGCGAGGTGCTCGACCTCCGGATCGAGCTGGCCGACGTCCTGTTCCTCGGCGGCGACTACCGTGGCGCGGCGCCGCGGTTCCGGCGCCTGGCGGCCGATCTTGCCGGTTCGCGGGGCGAGGACGATGATCTCGTGCTGCGGTTCCGCGTCATGGAGGCCAACTGCCACGCGGCGCTGGGCGACACGGCCCGCGCGCTCGACCAGCTCGGCCGGCTGCTCGCGGACGAGGAGCGGTTCGGCGTCGACGAAGACCGCATCCTGGAGCTGCGGCATCGCATCGGACTGCTGGAGCTCGGCTCGGGCGACCGCGCGCGCGCGACCAGGACCCTGCGCGCCCTGCTTCCCGACCTGGAACGGCGGTACGGCCCCCGGCACCCCAACGTCGTCAAGGTGCGCGAGATCCTCGACGATCTCGGCGACCGATGAAATCGCACGGCATCCGTACCGGTCTCAGCTTCTCGGCGGCGACCACACGTAGGGGGTCGGATGAACCAGGTGAATTTGGCCCGGACATCGCCCAGGCCGGTGCCGTACGCGAGCTGGTAGGTCACGTACTCGATAAGGTCCCGCCTGGCCTGGCCCGGCCGTACGCCGGCCCACTTCTCCCAATCGGCGGCCGGCACTTCCACCACCATATGGAGCCGCGGCGAACGCGCAGGTCGACGCCGCCCTATCCGGGCGTCACGGAGCGGGCCGCGCGCCGGTACGTCGGGATCCTCCGCGAGGCGGACATCCCCGTCGAGTCGGTCCGCGGCCCGTATGACGGGTACCGGCTCGGGCGCGGCACGCGGCTGCCTCCGGTTGCCTTTACCGAACCCGAGGCGCTTGGCCTGGTCATGGCCGTACTCCCGACGATGTACGCGCAGGAGTGGCTGCCGACCTGCCGTTCCCCTTCCGCATCGAGGGCGGGCCGAACTGCGTGCCGCCGTCGCGAGGCTCGCTTCGCGTCTCGCCACCGCCCTGGAGGCCGGCCTGAGTCATCGCGCCCGAGCCGGGCTCGCGGAGCGGGCGGAATGGCCGGTCACCGGCATCAGCGATCGACTTCGTCCGGGGACGGTCGCCCGGTGGGGAACAGGATCGCGCTGAGCAGATATGGTGCGCGGTCCGAGGTGGGGGTGTTGGCGATCCGGTCACGCAGCACCGCGCGCAGATCGGCGATCGTCGCGGCGAGTTCGTCCGGGCTGAGCCACAGCGTGCCCTGCCGGTAGGACACCGAGTCTGCGGCCGGATCGGCGCCCTCACGGTCCAAGTAGGCGTTGAACTCGGCGATCAGGACGGCCATGGCCGCGGCGAATCCCCGGCGGTGGTCCTCGAGCGACATCGCCGCGGCGGCGCCGGCGTCGATCGTGGGCCGGTCAGGACGCAGCCGGTAGCGGCGCTCGACGGCGCCGCGCACCCGCTGCTCGCCGTCCACCTGGAGGAAACCCCCCTCGGTCAGCAGCGCGACCTGGCGGTACACCGTGATCTTCGACACCTCGGGCATGCGGGCGCACAACTGCGCGATCGTCAGCGTGTGGCCCGCGGCCAGCGCGTGCACGATGCGTAGCCGCACCGGGTGCAGCAACTGCTCGACAACATCCATGGCCCAACAATTTCATATGTGTTACCATTATCCAAAATGAAAACGTTGAGGTGAGAGGAGAGCGCATGCGGGAAATACCGGGGCGGACGGTGCCGGTGAACGGCAGGCGCGTCTATGTCGAGGAGTCCGGACAGGGATCGGACTGGGTGGTCTTCGAGGCCGGCCAGGGCTGCGGCCGCACCTGCTGGGATCCGGTGCTGCCGCTGTTGGCCGACCGGGCCCGCCTGGTCGCCTACGACCGAGCGGGGTTCGGCCGCAGCGGCAGAACCACGGCGCAGCTGAGCATCGACGACATGGCCGCCGATCTCGTCGCGATGGTCGAGGAGGTGGTCCCCGGCCGGTTCGTGCTCGTCGCGCACAGCATGGGCGGCCTGGTCGCACGGCGCGCGGCCGAGAGCCTGGCCTCCCGGCTGCGGGGGTTGCTGCTGGTCGATCCCACTCCCGAGACCGCCCCGGTGTACGACACGTGGGACCAGACGGTGAGGAAGCTCGACCGCGCGCTGGCCGTGGTGCGGCCGCTCACCGCCATCCGCCCGATGGCGAGGCTGGTCACGGGCAACGTCCGGCGCCTGTTCCCCGCCGACACCTACGCGACCATGCTCGCCGAGGACTTCACCCCTGCTGGCATCTCCCAGACCCGCAGGGAGATGAAAGCGGTGGTCGCCGCCATCCCTGAGTTCCGCCACCGGCCGCCCCGGATCCCGCGATGTCCGACGATCCTGCTTTCGGCGGCCCGTCCGGCCAAAGGGCGGGAGCGGCAGCACGCCGACATCCGCGAGCACCAGCGCCGTTTCGCCGACAGCCTGCCCGAAGGGTGGTTCGAGGACGCCGACTCGGCGCATTTCATCCAGGCCGAGAGGCCCCGGCTGGTCGCGGACAGGACGCGACGCCTCCTCGACCACGGCTCCTGATTTTGGCCCGCCAAGGGCAGGCTGCCCAGGGTGGAGAGCTTGTCGTACGGGAAGGACGAGCGGGACATCGACAAGCACGTGCTATGGAGGACCCGTTTGATGGGTGGGGCCGGCTTTGCCTTCCGTGGCGGGAGGCGTCGAGCGCAGCAGTCGCAGGACCGCCGCGCAGACGAGGTAGACGATCAGTACGGCCGCCGGCATTCCGGACGCGGTCGGGGCGCTGCTCGGCCACAGGCTGTTGGAGAACAGGGCGCAGGCGACTCCTGCGAATGCCGCCATGGCCAGCCACAGCCGGAGAACCTGACGGGACGCCATGCGGGCCAGACCGGCCGGTGCCGGGATCGGGAGCCTTCGCGATCGTCGGACACCGCGCACCTCGATCGGGCCGAAGATCGCGACCAGTAGCGCGAGGACGACGCCGAACATGAGCAGCAGCGGGATCCGCCAGGCCAGCCACTCGGCCGACCCGGCCTCCGGCGTCGGGAGCACGCCCGCCGCGTGCAATGCGGCGACGAGCAGGATCGCGGCGGATATGTGCCAGAGGAAGATCGTCATGATCACCGTGTTCACGGCGACCACGACCACCCACCGGCGGGTCTGCCGCAGCCACCGCTCGGCCCGGTCCCGCAGCAGCAGCGCGACCCCGAACTGGGTGGTGGCGACCGCCAGCAGGGCCAGGCTCGGCGGGGACATGTTGTGCAGCCGCTCGCCGGGCACATCGATCATGCTGATCGGGTAGGGACCGACGAGGGTGAGCAGGAGCAGCGCGCCGGCCCCGGCAAGCAGCAGCGGTACGGCGACGCGAGGGCGGGCCGGCAGTAGTCCGTCCCGCCAGGCGAACCCCATCTGGTGAACGGCCAGCCAGCCGAACAGGAAGTTGCCGTTACTCCAGAGACCGTGGCCGAGGAGGCGGGCCACGTCACCGGCGGCGACGAGCCCCACCAGCACCAGCGGGACGGCGAGTCCGTACCGGCGGTGGAGGGCGTACATCGGCGGGGTCAGCGCGACCGCGATCAGGTAGACCACGAGGAACCACAGCGGGATCGAGGCGAACCAGACCACCGTGCGCACCCGGGCGGGGTCGGCGTCGAACAGGCCGGCCGCCAACGCTCCGCCTCCCATCACGAGCACCAGGGCCGTGGTCGGCGGGATCAGCCGTCCGCCCCGCCTGATCAGCCACTCGGTGGCGTTCCCTCCACGACGTCGCTCCGCGGCGAGGGATACGGCGTTCGCGTACCCGCCGACGAAGAAGAACACGGGCATCACCTGGACCACCCAGGTGAGCGGCTGCGCCCACGGCAGGTCCGGCAGCGCCGACCGGCCGATCAGCTCGCCGTGCTCGTCGTAGCCGACCACCGTCGCCAGCCAGTGTCCGAGGACCACCGCGACGATCGACACCGCTCGCAGCAGGTCGATGAACCGCTCCCGCGACGGCGGCGTCTGTTCCGCGAGCCGTCGGACCCCTCGCGACGTGGCGCCCATGTCCTGTCTGTTCCCCAGCGGACGCGAGGAAAGGCGTCCTGCCCCGCCGACGTCGAGGTGACGGTCCTCGGAGGGGCCACGTTGTCCACAGAACGGCGTTCTGCCACCGTGGGCGTCTCGTCGGCGACCTAATGTCCCGCACGTGCGAAGCAGAGAGCGGCGGGACCGGCGGGCCGTCGAGAGTCGTGCGGCCGAGACACGGCTGCGCTGCCTGATTCACCGGGTGGCGGCCGAGCCGCCGGCCGCCCGCATCCGTTCGTCACCCATGAGACCGGTGGCGACGCTCACGCCGCCACCGTCGTCCGGCTCGCCCGGTCCGGTCGAAGGGGCGGATCCGTACGGGGAGCCCGAGCCGTCCGGCGGGTCCGAGGAGTGGAGTGAGCCCGGGTCTGAGGAGTGGAGTGAGCCCGGGTCTGAGGAGTGGAGTGAGCCCGGGTCTGAGGGGTGGAGTGAGCCCGGGTCTGAGGGGTGGAGTGAGCCCGGGCCGTTCCGCGAGTCAGGACCGGCCGGAGAGCCCCGGCGGCTCGATGAGTCGGAACCGCCGAGTACGGCAGGGCTGATCGCCAGACCGGCCTCATGGAGAAAACGCATCGTCGAAATCTTGAGAACTCGCGGCGGAAGGTTCGGTGACGGGGTGCCGATGCTGGATCCGGGCGGGCCGGGACTGCGGATCCTGGTGCTGTTCGGGGTGCTCGCGGCGGCGATCGCCGGATTCGTGGTGTGGCGCACCCGGCCGGTGGTCGAACCCGTCACCGCGCCCGTGCCGATGAGCGCGACCATGGCCGGCGCGGGACCGGAGAACGCGGCATCGGGTGGTGTGCGATCGGACAGGGCGAGAACGGTCGGTCCGCCGACACCCGCAGCGAGCGTGATCGTCTATGTGACCGGCAAGGTCCGCAGGCCGGGCGTGCTCGCGCTGCCGGCCGGTTCGAGGGTGGTCGATGCCGTCGAGGCCGCCGGGGGAGTGAAGAAGGGGGCGAACCCGGGCGGGGTCAATCTCGCACGCCGGCTGGTGGACGGCGAGCACATCATCGTGGGGGCGGACGCGCCGGCCGGAGGTGGCCGGCCTGAGACGCAACTCGATGGCGGCGGTGTGGTGAACCTCAACACGGCCACCGTCGAACAGCTCAACACCCTTCCGGGTGTGGGCGAGGTGCTGGCCCGGCGCGTCATCGATTTCCGGGACGCCCATGGCGGGTTCGGCAGCGTCGATCAACTACGCCAGGTCTCCGGGATCGGAGAGAAGAAGTTCGCGGAGCTGCGCGACAGGGTCATCGTATGACCGGGCTCGGGCCGGTACGGCCGACGCTCGCGGCCTCCGGCGATGCCCCCGGTGACGATCGTTCGGCCGGCCCCGGTGCGGATCGGACCGACGTCCAGGACGAGCCCGGCGGCGGAGGTCCGGTCCGGAGGCCGTCGGTGGTGCTGGTCGCCCCCGCCGTGGCCGCCTGGCTGACCGCTCTCGTGCTTCTCGGCTGCTCGGCGGCGGTGGGGACGGGCGTGGCGATCGCCTCGGCTCTCACGGCACCGGCGGTGTGGGCGACCTGCCGGAGACGGGCCCGCTCCGATGTGGACCGACTCGCCACCGGTACGGCACTCGCCAGGGTGACCGCCGGAGTGCTGGTCTGCGTGGCGGCCACGGCGGCGGTGGTCGCGTTCAAGGTGCATTCCGTACGAACCGGGCCGGTGTCCGACCTGGCGGCGCGCGGCGTCACCGTCACGGCGGAGGCCGTCGTCGCCGACGACCCGCGAATCCGGCAGCGCCGTGGGGGCGTGACACGGCGGGTCGGCGTGGTCGTCGAGGCGCGGCTGGTCATGGTCGACGCCCAGGAGGCGCGGTTCCGGGTGGACGTGCCGGTGGTCATGTTCGGTTCCGGCGCGGGCTGGACCGACCTGCTGCCGAGTCAGCGGATCCGGGTGCGGGGACGCCTGGCGCCGGCCGATCCCGGTGAGCTGACCGCTGCGGTGATGCTCGTACGCGGCCCGCCCCAGCCGTCCGAATCGCCCGACGCGGGACCGTCCGTCGTTCAGCGGGCCGCGGGGGCGCTGCGCGCGGGACTGCGGGAGGCGAGCGACGTGCTGCCACCCGACCAGCGCGGCCTGCTGCCCGGCCTGGTCGTTGGCGACGTGTCCCGGATGGACGACCAGGTCGAACGCGACCTCAAGGCGGCCGGGCTGAGCCATCTGACGGCCGTCTCCGGGTCCAATCTGGTGATCATCGCCGGTGCGGCGCTCCTGATCGCCAGAGGGGTCGGCCTGCCACTTCCGGTGCGGGCGGCCGTCGCGATCGCCGTGATGATCGGTTTCGCGGTGGTGGCGCGGCCGTCCCCGAGCGTGCTCCGGGCCCTCGTCATGGGCTCGGTCGCCGCCGTCGCACTCGGCACCGGCCGCTCCCGGGACGGCGCCGCCGCCCTGTCCGCGACCGTTCTCGGGCTGATCCTGTTCAATCCCGGGCTGGCCAGAGAGTACGGCTTCGCCCTGTCAGTGTTCGCGACCGGCGGCATCCTGGTGTTCGCGCCACGCTGGCGTGACCGGCTGACCCGCCGGATGCCCAGGCTCCTCGCCGAGGCGCTGGCCGTGCCGGCGGCGGCTCAGGCGGCGGTGACACCGGTGCTGGTGTTGATGTCCGGCACCCTTGATCTGGTCGCGATCCCGGCCAACCTGCTGGCGGAGCCGGCCGTGGCGCCGGCCACCGTGCTGGGCTTCGCCGCCGCGATCGTGGCTCCGATCGGCATGCCGGTGGCGCAACTGCTGGTCCGCCCCGCCGGACTCGCGGTCGGCTGGATCATCGCCGTCGCGGAACGGGCGGCGGCCCTGCCGTTCGCGACGGCCTCGTGGCCGGGCGGCCTGCCCGGAGTCGCCCTGCTGGCGGTCGCGGGGGCTCTGGGGTGGCTGGTGCTGCGGCGGCGGGCGGGCAGGCGCATCGCCGTCGCGCTGGTGATCGGCGCCATGGTCACCGTACTCGTGATCCGGCGGATCGCCGCGCCGTGGCCCCCGCCGGGATGGCTGCTGGTGGCCTGCGACGTCGGGCAGGGCGACGCCCTCGCCATGTCGGCCGGGCCCGGCGAGGCGGTGATGGTCGACACCGGCCCGGAGCCGGCTTTGGCAGATCGCTGCCTGCGCGACCTCGGAATACGGAAGGTCCCCCTGATGGTGCTCACCCATCCGCACCTCGATCACGTCGGGGGCCTCACGGGCGTCCTGCGCGGCCGGGCCGTCGGGGCCGCCGTGGTCAGCCCCGGACGGGTCCCCGAGGGCGAGGTGATCCGCGTCTCCCGGGACCTTCGGACGAGGGGGATCCCGGAGTGGGTGATGCCCATGGGCACCCGATGGCGCTTCGCCTGCCCGGCGGGCACGGTCGAGCTCACCGTGCTCGCGCCCCTCGACGGAGAGGCACGGCAGGGGCCGGGTGAGGGCGCTGTCGCGAACAACGCCAGCGTCGTGCTCCTGGCGCGCTGGTCCGGAGCAGCGGGAGACGTCGTCGGGTCGGCCCTGCTCGCCGGAGACATGGAGACCGAGGCCCAGGACGTCCTGCTGCGGCAGGGCGTGCCACGGGTGGACATCCTGAAGATCCCGCACCACGGGTCGTCGCGGCAGGATCCGGCGTTCCTCGCCGCCACCGGGGCGCGTGCCGCCCTGATCAGTGTGGGAGCGGCGAACGATTACGGTCATCCGGCGCCGCCGACCATGCGCCGCCTGGCCTGGCTGGGCATGCGGACCTATCGCACCGACGTCTCCGGCGACCTAGCGGTCGTCGAGAGCGGCGGCCGCCTCGCCGTCGTCCCCCGCGGCCGATGAGGGTGCTTTCCCGCTACGGCGAGTACGAGAAGGTTTCCCCAGCGTCGCCTCCGACACCTGCACCCTGATCACGATCAGGAACAAGATCTTCGATCACACGGGATGTGCCATGAGCCGGACGGCGTGACATGCTGCGTGCATGGCCAATCCAGCACCCGTGACCCTGGTCGTCGGCGACGAGGAGTTCCTGTCGGACCGGGCCGTCGCGTCCGTCGTCACGGCGGTGCGCGCAGCGGATCCCGAGGCGGAGGTCCACGATCTCGTCGGCGGCAAGGTGGAGCAGGGAGAGCTGACCACGCTCATGTCCCCATCGCTCTTCGGCGACAGGTCGGTCGTCGTGATCAGGGCCGCGCAGGACCTGCAGAAGGACGTCATCGCCGAGATCGTCAAATATGCGGCGCATCCCGCCGACGACGCCGTGCTGGTGCTGGCCCATCCCGGTGGGGTGAAGGGAAAGGCGCTGGTCGAAGGGGTGAAGAAGGCCGGTGCCGAAGTGATCACCGTGGCCAAGCCGACCAAGGCGGGGGAGCGGCTCGACTTCATCAGGGCGGAGGTACGCCGCGCCGGTCGGACCATCTCACCGCCCGCCGCCCAGGCACTGCTCGACGCGGTGGGCAGCGACCTGCGCGAGCTGGCCGCCGCCTGCGACCAGCTGGCCTTCGACACCCCCGGCAAGAGCATCGACGAGGCAGCCGTCGCCCGCTATTACCGGGGACGGGCCGAGGTCAGCGGCTTCACCATCGCCGATCTGGCGATCGAAGGACGGCTCGGCGAGGCGCTGGAGCAGCTTCGCTGGGCCCTGGCCACGGGTGTCGCACCCGTACTGATCGTCAGTGCGCTGGCCGGAGGGCTGCGCTCACTGGCCAAGGTGCGCGACGCCCCGCGGAACCTGCGCGGCGGTCAGCTCGCCTCCCACGTCGGCATGCCGCCATGGAAGATCGACCGGGTCAGGCGTCAGCTCGGCGGCTGGGGCCCCGAGGGCATCTCCTCCGCCATGCAGGCTGTCGCCTCCGCCGACGAGCAGGTCAAGGGCGGCGGCGCCGACCCGGCGTACGCGCTGGAGCGGGCCGTCCACCTCATCGTCGCCGGCCGTACCGGCCGCTGAACCGCCGCACGGCGAGCGCGATCGCGCCGAGGCGGACCATCATCGCGAGCCGGCCCGAGGAGCATGGCGGCGGTGGTGCGTTCGCCGATCTCGACCTCTCCCCGCAGTGGCCGATCGTCGATCCAGGGCCGTCGGCGGAGCCGCCGGGCCGGAACACCCCCGGTCACCCGATCGTCGCGAGCCTTTCCGGCCGCGCTGAATCTCTCCGAGAGGCCGTGATCTTAGGCGCAAGATTTTTCGCGGCACACGGAATCCACCGCCGAACACCAGAACGCCGCACCCCGATGCACGGGATGCGGCGGTGTGGTGTCGCGGAGGACGTTACTTGGCGGCCTGCAGGGCGGCGGCGCGCTGGGCGATCGCCGACTTGCGGTTGGCGGCCTGGTTCTTGTGAATGACGCCCTTGCTGACGGCCTTGTCGAGCTGACGGGAGGCGGCACGCAGGAGGACGGTGGCTTCTTCCACGTTGCCCTGGTCTGCGGCCTCGCGGAACCTGCGGACCGCGGTCTTCAGGGAAGACTTGACGGCCTTGTTGCGCAGCCGACGCTTCTCGTTCTGCCGGTTGCGCTTGATCTGGGACTTGATGTTCGCCACGAAGAAAGCCTCGGTATGAAGTCTTGGTCGGATGGGCGCGCGGGCTTGAGAGAGGGCGCGCCACACGCAGTTCAACAGGATACCCACAGCCGGGCCCGACGCTCAAATCACACCGCCGGGCCGTCGATGCCGGCGCCTGTGGACGTGTCTCATGATATCGCGGCGCCGGCCGATGGATGGGATGAACCCAATCGGTCGGCTCCGGCCGTCAGCGAGGGTCGACCCAGGCCGTCCGATATTCGCTCCAGTCCTCCTCCGTGGCGGCGAAGTCGATGTAGAGCGCCAGGCCGATCCTGGTCCTCGGGCCGTGTTCGGTCAGCGCGAGCCGGGTGCCGTCGGCGGCGGCCGTCACGCTCTCGGCGGCGTCGCCCCAGGAGACACCGTGGTCGTGGTAGGCCGGAGCCCCGATGAGCAGGGTCTTCTCCTCGGGCACCAGGTCCAGCGCGATCTCGGCCTGCCGTACGACGAATCCGCCGTAGAGGGACTGCAACGGCGTGCCCGAGTCATAGGTCATGATCGCCACCTGGTCGGTCAGTCCGGCGACCTGGCGGAAGTAGTCCGGCGACCAGTACTTGTCGTGCCCGATCGCCAGCCGGGCCGGGTGGCGCAGCCCGGGGAACGGCTCGATCTGCTGGGTGGCGGTGGTCAGCGGTTTCGTCCCGATCGCCTGCCGCGTCTCCCGCAGCACGTTCAGGAACGCCGTGCTCCCGTCGGGCACCGGCTCGAAGTCGTAGTGGATGCCGTCGAAGCCCAGGTCGATCAGCGCACGCGCACCCGTGACGATCCGCTCCCGAGCCGCCGGGTCGGCGAGGTCCAGTCGCGGGTCGTCGTCCGCGCCCACTTTCTGACCGAGCCAGGCCGAAACCCGGACCTCCGGCAGCCGCTCACGCCACCATTTCAGGAAATTTCGCGCATTAGGGTATTTATCGGGTCGCAGGGTGCCGTCGTAGGCCAACGGCCCGCTGTGCACGTACACGTCCCTGATCCCGGTCCCGCGCAGCCGTACGGCCAGGGCGTCCACATCGGCCGCCGTGCGGCGGCCGTCCACCCACGCGTGCCCCATCCACAGCGCGTCGTTCCCGGTCGTCTTCGCCCAGGAAGCGGGGGTGCCGGCGAACTTCCAGCGCAGCACCCCCGCCGCCGCGAGGCCGAGCAGTACGAGCACGGCCGCCACGAGGGCGACCAGCCGTAAGAGACCCGAGACCAGGCGGACGACACGTCTGGTGGTCATGGCAAGCATCCGGACATGCCACCATGGAGGGTGGCGGGTCCGCCAGCCCGCCGGATGGAAAGGCCGGACGCCCGCGAGGCGGGACGGCCGGACCTGACAGATAACCGCTTTTGTCAAAGCCCTTGTTGAAACGGACCTCGGTGCGCACTCAGCCTGGCCAGACCGACCCCGCGTTGATCCGCAACTTCTGCATCATCGCGCACATCGACCATGGCAAGTCCACACTCGCCGACCGCATGCTGCAACTCACCGGCGTGGTGGACGAGAGGTCGATGCGCGCGCAGTACCTGGATCGGATGGACATCGAGCGGGAACGCGGCATCACGATCAAGTCCCAGGCCGTCCGGCTCCCCTGGAACGGCCACGTCCTCAACATGATCGACACTCCGGGCCACGTGGACTTCACCTACGAGGTGTCCCGTTCCCTGGAGGCCTGTGAGGGCGCGATCCTGCTCGTCGACGCCGCACAGGGCATCGAGGCGCAGACGCTGGCCAACCTCTACCTGGCCATGAACGCCGACCTGCACATCATCCCGGTGCTCAACAAGATCGACCTGCCGGCCGCACAGCCGGACAAGTACGCCGAGGAGATCGCGGGCCTCATCGGCTGCGACGCCGGAGACGTGCTGCGGGTGTCCGGCAAGACCGGGGTGGGGGTCAAGGAGCTGCTCGACCACGTGGTGGAGCACGTCCCCGCGCCGGTGGGGAACGAGGGGGCGCCCGCCCGCGCCCTGATCTTCGACTCGGTCTACGACACCTATCGCGGCGTTGTGACGTACGTCAGGGTCTTCGACGGGCACCTGTCCAAGCGCGAGCGGGTGCTCATGATGTCGACCGGAGCCCAGCACGAGCTGCTGGAGATCGGTGTCATCGCGCCCGAGCCCCGGCCGTCCGACCAGGGCCTCGGCGTCGGCGAGGTGGGATATCTGATCACCGGGGTGAAGGACGTCCGCCAGTCCCGGGTGGGTGACACGGTCACCAGCGCGGTCAAGTCGGCCGACGAGCCGCTGGGCGGCTACGAGCATCCCAAGCCGATGGTGTTCTCCGGGCTCTATCCGGTCGACGGCGACGACTACGCCGAGCTGCGCGACGCGCTCGACAAGCTGCGGCTGAACGACGCCGCGCTCGTCTACGAGCCGGAGACCTCCGCCGCGCTCGGCTTCGGCTTCCGCTGCGGCTTCCTCGGCCTGCTGCACATGGAGATCGTGCGGGAGCGGCTGGAGCGCGAGTTCAACCTGTCGCTGATCTCGACCTCGCCGAACGTCGTCTACCGCGTGGTGATGGAGGACGGCCGGGAGCTCATCGTCACCAACCCCTCCGAGTTCCCTGAGGGCAAGATCGCCCAGATCTTCGAGCCGATGGTGAAGGCCACGCTGCTCGCGCCGGCCGAGTTCATCGGCGGCATCATGGAGCTCTGCCAGGGGCGCCGGGGGCAGCTGCTCGGTATGGACTACCTCTCCGAGGACCGGGTCGAGATCCGCTACACCCTGCCCCTCGGTGAGATCATCTTCGACTTCTTCGACCAGCTCAAGTCGAAGACCCGCGGCTACGCCTCGCTCGACTACGAGCCGCAGGGCGAGCAGGAGGCCGACCTGGTGAAGGTGGACATCCTGCTGCAGGGGGAGGCCGTCGACGCCTTCAGCGCGATCGTCCACCGGGAGAAGGCGTACGCCTACGGCGTCGAGATGGCCAAGAAGCTCAAGGACCTCATCCCGCGGCAGCAGTTCGAGGTGCCCATCCAGGCGGCCATCGGCGCCCGCGTGATCGCCAGGGAGAACATCCGGGCCATCCGCAAGGACGTGCTCGCCAAGTGCTACGGCGGTGACATCAGCCGTAAGCGCAAGCTGCTGGAGAAGCAGAAGGAAGGCAAGAAGCGGATGAAGATGGTGGGCCGCGTCGAGGTGCCGCAGGAGGCGTTCGTCGCCGCCCTTTCCACCGACTCGGGATCCGCGGAGAAGGGCAAGAAATAGGACGCCGAGCCGGGCGAACGCGGTTTCCGCCGGGCGCTTTCCGGCGTCGATCACGCCGGACTCCCACCCTTCCGGCCGGAACGGGCCCGATCGCTCGGGGCTTCTCGCTGAATCGCGCTGAAAACGGCCGAGGTCGGAAGACCGCGTGCACATGGGGCGTCGATGGCATGCGCGCGGGCGCGGCAGACTTGTAGCCGTGCCTTCCGTGCTTCCCGACGGCGATCCCGTCCCCGCCTCCGGCGCGCTGCCGTCCGGGGCGCTGACCGGGCTGGGATCCCGCCCGTTCGGTTTCTACGTACATGTGCCGTTCTGCCTCACCCGCTGCGGCTACTGCGACTTCAACACCTACACGGCCGAGGAACTGGGCCCGGGCGCGTCGCGGCGGGACTACGCGGACACCGTCGTCGAGGAGGTGCGGCTGGCCCGCCGGGTGCTCGGGGACGCTGCGCCCCCCGTCGAGACCGTGTTCTTCGGCGGAGGCACGCCGACGCTGCTGCCCGCTGCCGATCTGGTACGGATCCTCCACGCGATCGGCGCTGAGTTCGGCCTGACCCCGGGGGCCGAGGTGACCACCGAGGCCAACCCCGAGTCCGTCGGCCCGGCACACCTGGAGACCCTGCGCGGCGGCGGCTTCACCCGGATGAGCTTCGGCATGCAGAGCGCAGCGGAGCACGTACTGCGGGTGCTCGACCGCCGGCACACCCCGGGGCGGGCGGCCCAGGCCGTACGAGAGGCCCGCGAGGCCGGTTTCGAGCACGTCAACCTCGACCTGATCTACGGCACGCCGGGGGAGAGCGACGACGACTGGCGTGCTTCTCTCGACGCGGCGCTGGCCGCCGGCCCCGACCACGTGTCGGCGTACTCGCTGATCGTCGAGGACGGCACCCGGCTGGCCGCCCGCATCCGCCGCGGCGAACTGCCCATGCCCGACGACGACGTGGCGGCCGACCGCTACCTCATCGCCGAGGAGAGACTGTCAGCCGCCGGGCTGAGCTGGTACGAGATCTCCAACTGGGCCGCGGGGGACGAGGCGCGCTGCCGTCACAACCTGCTCTACTGGACCGGCGGGGACTGGTGGGGCGCCGGGCCGGGTGCGCACAGCCACGTCGGCGGGACCCGGTGGTGGAACGTCAAGCACCCGGCCGCATACGCCGCCCGTCTCGCCGCGGGCGCGTCGCCCGCCCACGCGCGTGAGGTCCTCGCCCCGAGCGATCGCGCCGTCGAACGGCTGATGCTGGAACTGCGTCTGGCGGACGGCTTCCCGCTGCCCGACCTCGCCCCCGGCGCCCGTACGTCATGTGCCCGCGCGCTGGCCGACGGGCTGCTGGAGGTCGAGCCGTTCAAGCGCGGCCGGGCCGTGCTCACGCTGCGCGGCCGTCTCCTCGCCGACGCCCTGACCCGAGACCTCGCCCTCGCCTACGGCTGAAAACCCGTCGCCCATCCACGGCCCCCCGCCCCGCGACTCCTCGCCCGTGATCTTGCGAATACTCGCACACAGGGCCAAGAGCAGGCACTTCGCGTTCGTGATCTTGCAGTTTCTCGCAGGCGTGCACCCTGACCAGGTGAAACGGCTTCGGTGATCTTGCACTACTTTGCCAACTGCAAGATCACCGAAGGTATAAGTGCACGTCAACCCACTTGTCTGCGAGAAAGTGCAAGATCGGTGGAGGCTCCTCCGCAGGTCAGTGGGCTAGGCTGCGAGAATCTGCAAGATCACGGTGGGCGGTGGGGGGTGGGGGGTGGGGTCAGGCATCCGGGGTGGGGTCGGTGACGAAGTCGATCAGCTCCTCGACGCGGCCGAGGAGCTCGGGCTCCAAGTCGGTGTATTCGCCGACCCGGCCGAGGATGTGGCGCCATGCCTCCCCGGGCTCCATCCGCCAGCCCAGGGCCGCGATCACGCCTTCCTTCCAGGGGATGCCCTTCGGCACGTCGGGCCAGGCCGGGATGCCGACCGCGGCCGGTTTGACCGCCTGCCAGACGTCCACGTACGGATGGCCGACCACCAGCACGTGGTCGCCCGACACGCGGGCGGCGATCCGGCTCTCCTTCGAGCCCGGCACGAGGTGATCGACGAGCACGCCCAGTCGCCGCCCGGGCCCGGGGGCGAACTCCTCGACGATGCCGGGCAGGTCGTCGATCCCCTCCAGGAACTCGACGGCGACACCCTCCACCCGCAGGTCGTGTCCCCAGATCTTCTCCACCAGGGAGGCGTCGTGCACCCCTTCGACGTAGATCCGGCTCTCCCTGGCGACACGAGCGCGCAGCCCCTCGACCGCTATCGATCCCGACGCGCTCCGCCGGGGTCCCTTCGGCGCGGCGGCCGGCCGTACCAATGTGACGGGTTCGCCGTCGAGGAGGAACCCGGCGGGCGTCAGCGGGAAGACCCGCCGCCGTCCGAACCGGTCCTCCAGCGTGACGGCCTCCTTGTCGCAGGCCACCACCGCGCCGCAGAACCGTCCCTCCGCGTCTTCGACCACGAGGTCGTGCTCCGCTTCGATCTCCGGGATCTGACCGCGTCTGGGCCGTCGCCAGTCACCGGAGAGCACGTCCCGCCCATACATGCCGGGAACGCTAGCAAACGAGGCGGTGGACGGGGCCGCCCACCGGGGAGCGGCGGCTAATGTACGGATTGCCAAGAATTACGGAAAAAGTTCGCATTTAACATGCTTAGGGTTGGTTGTCCATTGTGTCGCGGGCGTTAGCGCACCGCAGGTCGCAGTGGCCGTACACTTGGCACTCGGGAACACAGAGTGCCAGAGTCGGTGTTTCCAGGCACAGGGAGGTGACACATTGCTCGACGACCGCAAGCTGGCGGTGCTACGCGCCATCGTCGAGGACTACGTGTCCACCAATGAGCCGGTGGGTTCCAAGGCCCTCGCGGACAGGCACAACCTCGGCGTCTCCCCGGCGACGATCCGCAACGACATGGCGGCGCTGGAGGAGCAGGGGTACATCCGTCAGCCGCACACGAGCGCGGGAAGGGTGCCGACGGACAAGGGCTACCGGCTGTTCGTCGACCGGCTCTCGTCGATCAAACCGCTGTCCGTGGCGGAGCGCAGGGCGATCGAGACGTTCCTCGCCGGAGCGGTCGATCTCGACGAGATCGTCATGCGTACGGTGCGCCTGCTCGCGCAGCTCACCCGGCAGGTCGCCGTGGTCCAGTACCCCTCGCTGACGAGGTCGTCCATCCGGCACGTGGAGATCGTGCCCCTGGCCGAGCGGCGGGTCATGCTCGTGCTGATCACGAACACCGGCCGGGTCGAGCAGCGGGTGATCGACCTCCCAGAGGACGTCGCCGACGAGCGGATCGGGAACATGCGCGCGGTGCTCAACAGCTGCCTGGACGGCTGCGGCCTGTCCATGGTGCCGGAGACCGTGGCCGACCTCCCCGAGCGGCTGCCGCCGGAGGACCGGCAGGTGGCCGTCACGATCCTGTCGGTGCTCCTGGAGACCCTGGTCGAACGGCACGAAGAGAAGATCGTGTTCGCCGGGGCCGCCAACCTCGCCGCAGCCGACTTCAGCGTGGGCCTGCGTGACGTGCTGGAGGCGCTGGAGGAGCAGGTGGTCCTCATGCGGCTCCTGGGCGAGACCGGCGGCATTTCGGAAC
Source organism: Sphaerimonospora sp. CA-214678 (assembly GCF_050942215.1). Taxonomy (GTDB): domain Bacteria; phylum Actinomycetota; class Actinomycetes; order Streptosporangiales; family Streptosporangiaceae; genus Sphaerimonospora. The sequence goes on along the minus strand of NZ_CP192056.1, from coordinate 4,513,523 downwards.
TCACGGTCCGGATCGGTTCGGAAAATCCCTACAGCGGTCTGCGGGGTACCTCTATCGTGGCCGCGGGATACGGTTCGGGCGACAAGGAACTGGCCCGGCTCGGAGTGCTGGGCCCGACGCGAATGGACTATCCGGTGACGATGGGTGCGGTGCGCGCCGTTGCGCGCTACGTCGGCCAGATCCTGGCGGGGTCGTAAGTGGCAGTGGCAAAGGACTATTACGAGATCCTCGGAGTCCGCCGCGACGCCGGCCCGGACGAGATCAAGAAGGCGTATCGGCGGCTCGCCCGCGAGCTGCACCCGGACGTCAACCCCGATCCCCAGACCCAGGAGCGGTTCAAGGACATCACCCAGGCGTACGAGGTGCTGTCCGACGCGAACAAGCGCCGCATGTACGACCTGGGCGGCGACCCGTTCGGCGGGGGAGCGGGCGCCGGGGCAGGCGGCTTCGGGGCCGGCTTCCCGTTCAGCGACATCATGGACGCGTTCTTCGGTTCGGCCGGCGCGTCCAGGGGGCCGCGTTCGCGTGCCCGGCGCGGGCGCAACGCCACGATCCGGGTCGAGCTCGACCTGGCGGAGGCCGCGTTCGGCACCACCCGGGAGATCGTGGTCGACACCGCGGTGCTGTGCGACGTCTGCCAGGGTTCCGGGGCCGCGGCCGGCACCCACCCCGACACCTGCGACATGTGCCACGGCCGCGGCGAGGTGTCCCAGGTGACCCGCTCGTTCCTCGGCCAGGTCATGACCTCCCGCCCGTGCCCGCAGTGCGGCGGCTACGGCAGCGTGATCCGTAACCCGTGCATGGAGTGCTCCGGCGAGGGCCGGGTGCGCACCCGGCGCACGATCAAGGTCAGGATTCCGGCCGGAGTCGAGGACGGCACCCACATCCAGCTCGCCGGCGAGGGCGAGATCGGCCCCGGCGGCGGGCCTCCCGGCGACCTCTTCCTGGAGATCGCCGAGCGGCCGCATGCGATCTTCGAACGCCGGGGCGACGACCTGCACTGCACGGTCCACATCCCGATGACGGCCGCCGCGCTCGGCACCTCGCTCACCGTCGAGACGCTGGACGGCCCGCAGGACATCGACGTACGGCCCGGCACCCAGGCCGGACAGGTCATCCCCCTGTACGGCAAGGGCGTCCAGCGGCTCAACGAGACCGGCAGGGGCGACCTGCTGATCCACGTCAACGTCGAGACCCCGCTCAAACTGGACGCCCAGCAGGAGGAACTGCTGCGGGAGCTGGCCAAGCTGCGCGGCGAGGAGCGGCCGCCGGGCAAGTTCTCCCCGGGGCAGCAGGGCTTCTTCTCCCGACTGCGCGACGCGTTCAACGGCCGCTGACCCCCGATCGGAGACGAAGGCACGAGCGCATGAGCGTTCCGGTGTTCCTGTCGGAGGCGGCCGGCCGGCCGGCGGGGGGCGGTGACCGCGTCGTCCTCGACGGTCCCGAGGGCCGGCACGCGGCCGCCGTACGCAGGATGCGCCCCGGCGAGCGGCTCGACCTCACCGACGGGGCCGGCCGGGTCGCCGAGTGCGTGGTCCTGGACGTGGGCAGAGACCGGCTGACCGCGGAGGTGCTCCGGTGGTTCGAGGTCGAGCCGCCCCGGCCCCGCCTGATCGTGGTCCAGGGACTGCCCAAGGGCGATCGGGGTGAGCTCGCGGTCGAGATGATGACCGAGGCGGGCGTGGACGTGATCGTGCCGTGGGCCGCGGCACGCTGCGTGACCCGATGGCAGGGCGACCGGGCCGCCAAGGCGCTCGGCCGCTGGCGCGGCACGGCCCGCGAGGCCGCCAAGCAGTCCCGCCGGTTTCATCTGCCCGAGGTGACCGAGCAGGCCACCACGGCACGCGTCGCCGGCCTGATCGCCTCGGCCGCGCTGGCGGTCGTGCTGCACGAGGAGGCCGCCGAGCCCCTCAGCGGTCTCGCCGTCCCCGGCGATCTCGCCGATGCCCGCGACCGGCGCGACATCGTCGTCGTGGTCGGCCCCGAGGGCGGCATCACCGATGCGGAGATCGCCGAGTTCCGCGCGGCGGGAGCCGTACCCGCCCTGCTCGGACCGACGGTGCTGCGCACGTCGACGGCGGGGATCGCCGCTGCGGCCGTGCTGCTGTCCCGCTGCGGCCGCTGGTGACCCCCGCGGACCCCGTCGTAGCGGATCCCCGCGATTCCCGGGCGCGTCAGGGGGCCGGCGACTCGTCGGGGGTGGGTGTGGGCGTGGGGGTGGGGGTGTGCACGGGGCTGTGCCGCGGGGGAGCCGGCCGGTGCGGAGAGGGCGTCGTGTGCGGCGTCGACGTCGCGGTGGTGATCGTCGGCACGGGTACGGACGCCGGTGGTTGCGCCGTCGGCACGGGCGGGCAGGACGACGCGGCCGGGGGAGTGGCTCCGGGCTCCGCCTCGGCCGTCCCGGGCCTGTGGGGCTCGGCGTCGGGCGCGGGGGAGGGGCACGGGCTCGGACTCGACGGCGAGGGCTTGGGGCTCGGCCAGGTCCGCTGCGGAGTCGGCGTGGACGTCACCGGGGTCGGGCTCGGCTGATGGATGCGGGTTCCGCCGACCGAGGGGACGACCACGGCCGGGGGCCGCGTCGCCGCCGGTGGGCGGGTCATGGACGAGGTGTCGCGTTCCCCGTCGTCCACGCTGGTCGTCTGAGACAGGCCGGTGCTCTCGACCACCTGGGTGCGCAGGTCCGGGATGATCATCACGGTCGCGCCGGCCACGAGGACGGCGCCCGCGAAGGATGCGCCGACCCGCCACCAGAACAGGTTGCGCACGCCGCGCCTCGCGATCCGGGCGCGGATGATCTCGAGCCCTTCGGGAGACGGTACGACCGAGTCCGCCTCCGCGCGCAGGGCACGGCGCAGCGACTCGCCGTACTCGTCGTCGGGCGGGAAGGTCATGAGAACTGCTCCAGTGCCATCCGTAGTGCGGCCATGCCGCGGGACGTGTGACTTTTCACCGCGCCCTTGCTGATGCCCATCGCGTGCGCGATCTCGGCCTCCGACAGGTCACCGTAGTAACGCAGCACCAGCGCCTCGCGCTGCCGGGTGGGCAGGCGGCGAAGTGCCTCGATGACCGCGGAGCGCTCCAACTCGCCGATCGCGCCGTTCTCCGCGCTGGGGGCGTCGGGCAGGCCCTTGGGGGCGTACTTCTCCACGACCGCGCGGTGGCGCAGCACGGAACGAGAACGGTTGACGACCGACTGGCGCAGGTAGGCGAGCGCCTTGTCGGTGTCCCTCAGGCGGCGCCACGCCCCGTGAATGGCGACGAACGCGTCCTGGACGACCTCTTCTGCGCTGGCCACATCGCGCACCAGAAGCACCGCGAGACGCACCAGGGACCGATAATGGGCGCTGTAGAGCGCTGTAACGGCCGTGTCGGCGTCCCAGCCGACGGGCACCGCTCCCAGCGACCGGTCGGCCACGAGGGTCTCAATGGTCACGTCGATATGACGCTCGTCATTCCCGGGGGGTTTACGTTCTTCCGAGTCATTAGGGGGCATGGCCCAGCGCTGTCCTCGCCCGACGCTAGGGATTTTTTCCTGTGCAGTCTCGCACAACCTCAGGTTATCCGGCGGGATCATCAGCGTCATCACGGATCGACAACGGCTAATGTTGCCCTGTGACCGACTGTCTGTTCTGCAAGATCGTGGCCAAGCAGGTGCCCGCTGAGATCGTGCTGGAGGCCGGACGCGCACTGGCCTTCCGCGACATCAACCCGCAGGCGCCGACACACGTCCTCGTCGTACCGAAGTCCCACTACGAGAACGCGGCCGCCCTGGCCGCCGCCGACGACGGCCTCGCCGACGACGTGCTCAAGGCGTGTCACGCGGTGGCCGTCCAGGAGGGCGTGGCGGAGTCGGGGTACCGGATCGTGTTCAACACCGGGTCCGGCGCCGGCCAGACGGTCTTCCACGTCCACGCGCACGTGCTGGGCGGCCGTGGCCTCACCTGGCCGCCCGGCTGAGCCCCCCGGCGGCCCGGCCGGGGGCGCTAGCATGAAAAGGAATTAGGGAGGCGAGCAGGCCGTAGGGCCGCCCATGACCGAGTCACAGCAAACCAACAGGACCCAGGCCAAGGTGGTCATTCCCGAGGGGCAGTCGATGGTCAGCCTCCTCGGTTCGCGTGACGAACTGCTGCGGGTCATCGAGAAGTCCGTCAAAGCGGACATCCACGTACGCGGCAACGAGATCACCATTACCGGCGGCCCGGAGGAGAGCGGCGTCGTCGTCCGTCTCTTCGAGGAGCTCGTCGAGCTGGTCGGCTCGGGCGCCGAGCTGACCCCGGACGCCGTGGAGCGCAGCATTGCCATGCTGCGGATGGCGACCGACCGCCCAGCAGAGGTGCTCTCCCTGGACATCCTCTCCGCGCGCGGCCGGACGATCCGTCCCAAGACGGTCAACCAGAAGCGGTACGTCGACGCGATCGACAAGCACACGATCGTCTTCGGCATCGGCCCCGCGGGCACTGGCAAGACGTATCTCGCGATGGCGAAGGCCGTGAAGGCACTGCAGAACAAGCGGGCCAACCGGATCATCCTGACCCGCCCCGCCGTCGAGGCCGGGGAGCGGCTGGGCTTCCTGCCCGGGACGCTCTACGAGAAGATCGATCCGTACCTGCGGCCGCTCTACGACGCACTGCACGACATGATCGATCCCGAGTCGATCCCGCGGCTGATGGCCGCCGGCACGATCGAGGTCGCGCCGCTGGCGTACATGCGTGGCCGCACGCTCAACGACGCGTTCATCATCCTCGACGAGGCACAGAACACCTCGCCCGAGCAGATGAAGATGTTCCTGACCCGGCTGGGCTTCAACTCGAAGATCGTCGTCACCGGCGACGTGACCCAGATCGACCTCCCGGGCGGCCAGGAGAGTGGGCTGAAGGTGGTCCAGAACATCCTCGAGGGCATCGACGACATCCACTTCAGCAGGCTCACCAGCGCCGACGTGGTCCGGCACCGGCTGGTGAGCGACATCGTCGACGCCTACGGACGCTATGACGCGGCGCTGGCCTCCGAGCCGCGGACCATCGCCAACAAACGGCCGCGGGGCAGACGGTGATCGAGGGCATGACGCCCCCGGATCCGGGGACCGTGGAATCGGGGGCCGGGGGCGCGGGCGGACCGGACGAGGAGATCGGTTTGAGCATCGAGGTGGCCAACGAGTCGGGTGTGGAGGTCGACGAGTCCGCACTCGTGGAGCTGGCCGGCCACGTGCTCGGCAAGATGGGCGTCAACCCGCTCGCCGAGCTGTCGATCCTGGTGATCGACGAGCCGGCGATGGCCGAGCTGCACGAGCAGTGGATGGGCGAGCCCGGCCCGACCGACGTGCTCGCCTTCCCGATGGACGAGCTGCGGCCCGACTCCGGCAGGGACGAGGACTCCTCGCCGGACCCGGCTCTGCTCGGTGACGTCGTGCTCTGCCCGCAGGTCGCCGCCAGGCAGGCGGCCGAGGCCGGGCACGCCGCGCAGGACGAGCTGGAGCTGCTGTGCACGCACGGCATCCTGCACCTGCTCGGCTACGACCACGCGGAGCCCGAGGAGCACGCCGAGATGTTCGGCCTGCAGGATGAGCTGCTCGGATCGTGGCGGGAGGTGCGGCGGAAGCCGTGAACAACGGCTGGCTGCTGTCTGCCGTCATCCTGATCGTGATCGGCGGCCTGCTGGCGAGTGCCGAGACCGCGCTGTCCCGCATCTCCCGGGTGCGTGCGGAGGAGTTCCTCAAGGAGGGGCGGCGCGGGGCTCGGCCGCTGCGCGCGATCGTCGCCGACCCGCCCCGCTACCTCAACCTGGTGCTGCTGCTCCGGCTGAGCTGCGAGCTGATCGCCACCGTGATCGCCACCCTGCTGTTCATCGACTGGCTCGGCGATCAGGGGCAGGCCTATGCGGCTGCGGCCGTCGTCATGATCATCGTGAGCTATGTGATCGTCGGCGTCTCGCCGCGTACGCTCGGCCGCCAGCACGCGGAGCCGGTCGCGCTGGCGAGCGCGCCCATCGTGTACGGCCTGACCCGGATCTTCGGCCCGCTGCCCAAGCTGCTGATCCTGCTGGGCAACGCGCTCACGCCGGGCCGCGGCTTCCGCGAGGGGCCGTTCACCTCCGAGGCCGAGCTGCGCGACCTGGTCGACCTGGCCGAGGAACGCCGGGTCATCGAGCCCGACGAGCGGGAAATGATCCACTCGGTCTTCGAGCTGGGCGACACCCTGGTCCGGGAGGTCATGGTCCCGCGCACGGATATGGTCTTCATCGAACGGGGCAAGACCCTGAGCCAGGCGCTCTCGCTCGCCCTGCGCAGCGGGTTCTCCCGTATTCCGGTGGTGGGGGAGAACGAGGACGACGTCGTCGGCATCGCCTACCTCAAGGACATCGTCCGCCGCATGCAGGACACCGGGGACTCGGCCGCACGGGTGGACGGGCTGATGCGTCCGGCGACGTACGTGCCGGAGAGCAAGCCGATCGACGAGCTGCTGCGCGAGATGCAGGCCAGGCAGACCCACCTCGCCATCGTCATCGACGAGTACGGCGGCACCGCCGGGCTCGTCACCATCGAGGACGTGATCGAGGAGATCGTCGGGGAGATCACCGACGAGTACGATCAGGAGATCCCTCCGGTCGAGTGGCTCGACGACGGCGTGGTGCGGGTCACCGCCCGTCTGCCGGTCGACGAGCTGGCCGAGCTGTTCGGCGCCGAGATCGAGGCCGAGGACGTGGACACCGTCGGCGGGCTGCTCGCCCACGCGCTGGGCCGCGTGCCGATCGCCGGCTCCCAGGCCACGATCGGCGGGCTGCGTCTCACCGCCGAGAACCTGGCGGGCCGCCGTAACCGGATCAGCACCGTCGTCGTGCGCCGCGTACCGCCGCCCGACAGCGGGGACGAGATCGTCGCCGCCGCCGCGGAACACGAGTGACCGGCTGCAAGCGGTCGTCAAGCGAACTGCAAGCGTCGCGGGACACAGTCGTATCGGGCGCCAGGGAGGGAAACGGGCGCCCGGTGAGGGAGCCGGGACTCGGGGAGGGGTTCACCGGGGTCCGGCGCACCTCTCGGGGGGGCCGTAAAAGTGCGGGGCCCTCGCCCGAACCGGGCGCGGGCCCCGCACTTTCGCGGCCGTGAGCGCCCAGACCGTCCGGTCGCCGGGATCGGTACGCTTGACTCGTGACAGAGACGCTGGATCCCGAGGACAACAAGATCATTACGCTGGCGAGGTCGGTCCGCGCCCGCAACGGGTCGCCCGAGGGAGCCGCCGTGCGGGACGAGACGGGGCGGACCTACGCCGCGACCGGGGTCGCGCTGCCCTCGCTCACGCTGTCGGCTATCCAGGTCGCGGTCGCCATGGCCCTGTCCAGCGGCGCGAAGTCCCTTGAGGCGGCCGCGCTGGTGACCGACGCCGGCGACCCGGACGCGGCCGACCTCGCCGTCATCGGCGACGTGGGCGGCGGCACGCTGTTCCTCGCCGCTCCGGACGGGTCCGTGAAGGGTCGGTACAGCTGACGTGAACGCGGACCTCAACGCCGACTTCGGCACCGGCTCCGGCGCGGGATTCCGCGCCGGGTTCGCCTGCTTCGTCGGCAGGCCCAACGTCGGCAAGTCCACCCTCATGAACGCCCTGGTCGGCACCAAGGTGGCGATCACCTCGTCGAAGCCGCAGACGACGCGCCGGGCGATCCGGGGCATCGTGCACCGGCCGGACGCGCAGCTCGTGATCGTGGACACACCGGGCTTCCACCGGCCGCGCACGCTGCTCGGCGAGCGGCTGGACAGCCTCGTGCTGTCCACGCTCACCGAGGTGGACGTGATCGGTTTCTGCGTTCCGGCCAACGAGGCCGTCGGCAAGGGCGACCGGTTCATCGTCGACAAGCTGGCCGCGGTGAAGAAGACCCCGGTCATCGCGGTCGTCACCAAGTGCGACCTCGCCACCCCCGAGCAGATCGCGAGCCAGCTCCTCGCGGTGTCGGCACTGGCCGACTTCGCCGAGATCGTCCCGGTCTCCGCGGCCGGCGGCGAACGGCTGGACGTGCTCGCCGACCAGCTCGTCGCCCGGCTGCCCGAGTCTCCGCCGCTGTACGCCGGAGGGGAGCTGACCGACGAGCCCGAGCAGGTCCTGGTCGCCGAGCTGATCAGGGAGGCGGCCCTGGAGGGCGTACGCGACGAGCTGCCCCACTCGATCGCGGTCGTGGTCGAGGAGATGGCCCCGCGCGAGGGCCGCGACGATCTTCTCGACGTCTACGCGTTCATGTACGTCGAGCGGCCGTCGCAGAAGGCCATCGTCATCGGTCCCGGCGGGGCCAGGCTGAAGGACGTCGGCACCCGCGCGCGCCGGCAGATCGAGGCGCTGCTCGGCAGCCGCGTCTACCTCGACCTGCGGGTCAAGGTCGCCAAGGAGTGGCAGCGCGACCCCAAGCAACTGCGCCGCCTCGGCTTCTACGACTGACGCGGCAGATGCTTCCCTGACTCACGCGGGAGAGGCTGCTACGACTGACGCGGGAAAGCCGCGACGGCGAGGACGGCCACCGCGATGGAGGCCAGCAGGGCGGCGAACCAGCCGTACTGGATCGCCGGAGACACGGCGAGCGGCCCGGGGAGGCGGAAGCCGAGCCGGTCGGCCAGCTCCCGGGGGTCGGTGAGGAACATCGCGAGTGCGAACGCAGCGACCGCGCCGGGCAGGATGGCGAACGCCGCGAACAGCCGGTCACGCCGCATGCCGAGCATCCCGAGCAGCATGGCGGCGATCCCCGCCCCCAGGACGAACCACCCCGCCCCGTAGTCGACCCCGCGGATCGACCGGGTGAGCTCGGCGTCGAGGACGGCCGTCCTCGCGGTCAGCCCCGCCCAGGGCAGCAGCGCGGTGACGGCCAGCGCCAGCCCGGTCAGGGTCACGCCGACGGCTGGCAGCCCGCCGGCGCGCCGGCGCGGGGTGCCGCCGATCGGCGGGGACGGGTCGGGCATGGTCACCGGGCTACGACGCCGGGGTTCGCGCGGACGTCTTCACACCGCGATGATAACCGCCCGAATCCGACGTCGAAGGCTAGTATTCGTAGTCCTCGATCTCGCCCGCCGGCCGGGGCGCGGTGTGATCGGGGTCGTCGCCCACGTCCCGTCGAGCGCGCCGCTGCCGCAGCAGATCCCAGCAACGGTCGAGGGATCGCTCCACGAGCCGGATCCGCGACTGCTCCTCCTCGGAGGTGAGTTCGCCCGCGGCCAGGCTCGCACGCAACCGATGCTGCTCGTCGACGAGCTGTCTGATTTGTCCGAGAATTTCGTCATCCCTCATGTCCAATCCCCCCGAACTGTCGGTTGCCCGGCGTCTGCTACCCTTCATGGCATGCTGCGCGGGCTCCTTCTTATCCGCCGCGGCGAGGGCCTGTAGCAGGCCGGCTCCCTCGTCGCGGAGGCGAGTCATGCGCGTCGGCCGCTTGGTTTCTTCCGCCCGGCGACCTTTCCCCGGATCTTTCGAGACCCTTGAGACGTCGGTCCTGGTCTCCCGATCCCTCGTGTCGCCGGTCTGCCCGACGAGGAGCATGATGAACGCGAATTCGCAGCAGCAACCGAGCCCGATGCCGTACCGGCGTTATGCGGCGTTCGAGCCGGTACGGCTGGCCGACCGCACCTGGCCGAACAAGGTGATCACCAAGGCGCCGCGCTGGTGTGCGGTCGACCTGCGCGACGGCAACCAGGCGCTGATCGACCCGATGGACGCCCACCGCAAGCTCCAGATGTTCGAGCTGCTGGTCCAGCTGGGCTACAAGGAGATCGAGGTCGGTTTCCCGGCGGCCTCGCAGACCGACTACGACTTCGTCCGTCAGATCATCGAAGAGGACCGCATCCCCGAGGACGTGGTCATCCAGGTGCTGACGCAGGCCAGGCCGGAGCTGATCGAGCGGACCTTCGACTCGCTGCGCGGCGCCAGGCAGGCCATCGTCCACCTGTACAACTCGACCTCCACCCTGCAGCGCCGGGTGGTCTTCGGCCTGGACCGGGAGGGCATCACCGCCATCGCCGTCGAGGGCGCCAAGCTGTGCAAGAAGCTGGCGGCCCAGATGGAGGGCACCGAGATCTTCTTCCAGTACTCGCCGGAGTCGTTCACCGGCACCGAGCTGGAGTACGCGGTCGAGGTGTGCAACGCCGTCAACGACGTGTGGCAGCCGACCCCCGACCGCAAGGTCATCGTCAACCTGCCGGCGACCGTCGAGATGGCCACCCCCAACGTGTACGCCGACCAGATCGAGTGGATGAACCGCCACCTGGCGTACCGGGACTCGGTCGTGCTGTCGCTGCACCCGCACAACGACCGCGGTACGGCCGTGGCCGCCGCGGAGCTGGGATATCTGGCCGGCGCCGACCGCATCGAGGGCTGCCTGTTCGGCAACGGCGAGCGGACCGGCAACGTCTGCCTGGTCACCCTGGGCATGAACCTGTTCTCCCAGGGCATCGACCCGGAGATCGACTTCTCCGACATCGACGAGATCCGCAGGGTCGTGGAGTACTGCAACCAGCTCCCGGTCCACCCCCGCCACCCCTGGGGCGGCGAGCTGGTCTACACGGCCTTCTCCGGCTCCCATCAGGACGCGATCAAGAAGGGCTTCGAGCACCTGGAGCGCGACGCCGCGGCGGCCGGGGTGCCGGTGGACGAGTTCGCCTGGGCCGTGCCGTACCTGCCGATCGACCCCAAGGACATCGGCCGCACCTATGAGGCCGTGATCCGGGTCAACAGCCAGTCCGGCAAGGGCGGCGTCGCCTACATCATGAAGGCCGACCACAGCCTCGACCTGCCGCGTCGCCTGCAGATCGAGTTCTCCCGGGTGATCCAGGGCCACACCGACGCCGAGGGCGGCGAGGTCACGCCGGCCGAGATGTGGGAGCTGTTCAAGGACGAGTACCTGCCCAACCCCGCCAAGCCGTGGGGCCGGCTCGGGCTGCTGGCCCACCGGCACACCTCGACCGTGGACGACAAGGACGTCGTCAACGCCGACGTACGGTTCGACGGCGAGGTCCGGGAGATCGAGGGCGTCGGCAACGGTCCGATCTCCGCCTTCTGCGACGCGCTCGCCGCGGTCGGTGTCACGGTCCGGGTGCTCGACTACACCGGGCACGCGATGAGCGCGGGCACCGACGCCAAGGCGGCCTCCTACGTGGAGTGCGAGGTCGGCGGCCCGGACGGCGTCCAGGTCCTGTGGGGTGTCGGCATCGACGCCAACACCACCACGGCCTCGCACAAGGCCATCATCTCCGCAGTGAACCGCGCCACCCGCTGACCCCCGGCCGTGATCTTGTAGTTACTCGCGGGGAGGCGGCATGACCTGCCCCGATCCCGTTCGTGATCTTGCAGAAACTCGCACGTACGGCCGTTGACCTGCCCAAAAGGCTTTCGTGATCTTGCAGTTGGGGCGGCATCCGGGCGATCCCCGGGTGCCGCCCCTTCCGCGTCCGCGTCTGTCACCCGGGCCGCAGACGGACATCATTGTTGAATGCTGCATTCAGTGGTCGACTCTGAAACGTCTGAATCACACCTCAAGTCCATTAAGGATTTGAGCGCAGCAATATCCGCACTTGCGAAGTCGTGATGTGATTTGACGGGCGGTGTGCGGCCGGGAGAGGGTGATCTCATGACGGCAGACTTCACGCTGGACATGCTCACGGAAGTGATGAAGCAGGCATGTCATATCGCTGGACTGGATCCGGAAGGTGCTGAGCTGCTGCGACTGGGTGAGAACGCTATATATGGGCTTGCATCCGGCCATGTCGTTTTGCGTATCGCGCGCGGCCCGGAGCGGTTACCGGTCGTGGAGAAGGAACTGTGCGTGGCAACCTGGCTAAAGGCCTCGGACGTGGCGACCGTCGAGGCGTATCCCGGAGTCCGACAGCCGATTCTCGTCAGTGGCTATCCGGTGTCCTTCTGGAAGGCGGTCACGCCCGTTGAGCCGCCACCGACCCATGCCGACCTTGCGATACTCCTCCGTCGGTTTCATAGCGCGGGTGATCCGCCCTGTGAGCTTCCTGATTTTGGTCCGCTCTATCGGGTGGAATCTAGGCTCGATGCGGCGACTGCCGTGCAGGATGATGATCGGGACTTCCTCCGAGCACACTGCCGTGAGTTGGTCAAGCGATATGCCGAGCTGGAATTCGTCTTGCCGTACGGGCCGATTCATGGAGATGCACATGTCGGGAACCTGCTGCGGACCGACAGTCAGATCGTACTGCTGGACTTCGAGGTTGTGGCGCGTGGGCCACGAGAATGGGATCTCATCCCCACGCTGGTCTCCTGGGAGCGTTTCGGCCTGCCCGATATACGATATCGGGCGTTCAGTAATGCCTATGGATTTGACGTACGGAGCTGGCCAGGCTACACGGTTCTTCGGGACGTTCGTGAACTGACCATGACGACCTGGCTCATGCAGAATGTTGGCGAGAATCCGGAGATCGCCGAGGAGTTCGCGCTGAGAGTCAGGTCCCTGCGCGAGGGAGACCGCGACGTTGCGTGGCATCCGTTCTAAGCGGCACGCCAACAGCAAACGACTCTTCGACCCGCCCGTGCAGCGCGACTGCGTAAGATTAACCAACATCTATGCGACACCTTGGCACGTTGGAGAAGAAAACGATCTGGCGTTGCCCAGCGATCATCTGCGGCTGGGACGGCTGGAGGAGTATTTTTCCGGGTCCGCCGATCAGTTGCCGAAGGTGATCCATCGTTTCGGGCTCGACCACGAGCAGATCATTTTCCGGCGCTGGGATCACCTCCGGCTGCTGACCGGTGCCCGTCTCTGGCTCCTCGCCGTGCCGTCCGGGCAGGTTGTGGCCGTGTTCAGCCTTGACGTGCGCTGTGAGATGGCCGGCACGGTCGATCTGTTGGAGGACTGCTACTACCTGGACGTGAGGGTCGGCGAACAGGCCGTCACGGACCTTGCGGGGGACGCGCTCGGCATGTCGGGGGAGTTCCTGCCTGAACGGCACCAGATCGCATTCGGGCCGACCATGTCCGCTGCCAAGTGTGACGACATCATCCAGCGCGTGATCTATCGCAGTGATCTTCCGTACCGGCGAGAATTCAGCGCGATCACGTACCCGGTCGAGATGAACCGGCGTCCGGACGCGGTGGCCGCGGTCGGGCCGTACGTCAGCGTGCTGTGCGGCCAGCAGGACTATGTGGAGAACACAGTCTTTCTGTCGGCCGTTCAGGGCGTGGCAAGCGCGGCGCGGTTACGTGAGATCCGCGCGGAGGCATACACTGCCGTGGCGACCTTCCGGACTGGTGATCGTTCACGTCTGGGTACACAGATACGCCGCAAAACCTTAGAGCGGTTGAGCGGTCAACTCGGAGACATGGAGCTGGAGCTGAGCTACAGCGTCGAGGCGACGGCAGATCTCGGTCTACTTGTCCCATCGCTGCGAGTGGTCGGCTACCACGACACCTTGTACGCCGCGATGGGTCTGGTGGACAAGGCCGAGACCGTCGCACGGATGCTGCGACGGCTGGAGCGGGCCATTGCCGCGGAGTTGACCGCGATCGAGAGCCGGGAGCGCCGGGCGGACGAGGACCGGCGGCTGCGCTGGACCGTGGCCATCGGGTTCGTATCGACCGTCGCCGTACCGGTCGGCTTGGTCCTCGCGTTCCTCGGCATCAATGCGCGTGAGGTGGACGATCGCTGGTCCATGTTCGACGGCCGCTATCTGCCGGTTTATGTGCTCGCCGTCGTCCTCCTGCTCATCGGAGCATTGATCTCGGCTGCACTGTACGCGCAACAACGTCGGGCAGTGCGCCGCGATGGTGAGTTTGAAGGACCAGCCGGAGACGATAAGGGGAGGAGCTGACTACGGGGGATCAGTTGTGGGTGTCGAACTCGCCGTTCTTCACGCCTTGGATGAAGGCGTGCCATTCGGCGGCGGTGAAGATGAGGGCCGGCCCTGTGGGATTTTTGCTGTCGCGGACGCCTCGGCGCCCCCCGGACAGCTCAGCCACCTCGACACAGTTGCCGCCATTACTGCCCGAATAGGATGACTTCGTCCACGTCGCTGTCCGTAGCTCCTGAGTCAACTCGTCCATCGCTTCATCGTCTCCTCGATCAGTTTGAGGGACTCGCGCTGTGGTAGCGCTTCGGCGCGGATCCCTTCGTACCTCAATGCTAGGGTCCCAACGCTCTCCATCCAGTCGGTCACCTGAGCGTTGCATGCCGCTTCGACATAGGCGGTTTCGGCAGTTCCGCGTGCCGTGGCTATGGCGAAGCCACCCAGAAGGCCCGTGGTGGAGTAGGCGTTGAGAGGAAGGATCTGGAGGGTGATCCTGGGAGTTTGGTCGGCTTCGAGGAGGTGGGTGAGCTGGGCCGCCATCACGGCGGGGCTGCCGATCGGGCGGTGCATGACCCCCTCGTCGATGACCACCCACAGCATCGGAGGCTTGGGCCGGTTGAGGATCGCCTGCCGTTCCATGCGGGCGATCACATGCTTCTCGATCTCCTCGACGCTGACGCCGGGCTCGCCGCTCTGCGGCGGCACCGCAAGGCACGCGGTTGGTCCCAGCGGCGGCTGGCCCGTTCCGTGCCGTACTCAGTCGGGACGGTCAGCATGATCGAGACCGCGAAGCGGTCTCCATCGGAGGAGTTCGCTCGGCACTGCGACGAGGCGAGCGGCGCGGTGGGGGAGTCGGTCGGGTTGAGCACGCTCTCCGGCGGCATCCGGCCCTCCTCGTCTTTCAGCGGGGCTTTCATCGAAACCGTTGATAGCTGGTTGAAGTTATTCAACTACGAATTGTAGCCGGGCTCTGTCAAGGTCGGAGGGCAGATCAGGACTTCCGTCTGGTGAGTAGGTGAAGCCATGAAAACGGCCGATGCACAGCCGGAGCTCCGCCACGAGATTCGACTTCCCGGGGATCCCGCCTCGGTCTCCTGCGCACGCTCAGAGGTACGGCGACTGCTCGGCAACGAGCACCCGGCGGTGGAGGATGCCGTGCTGGTGACGTCCGAGCTCGTGACGAACGCCATCAAGCATTCCGGCTGCCAGGCCGGCGACTCGATCGGTTTCACCCTGGCCGCGACGGACAATGTCGTCCGCGTCGAGGTGCACGACCCGGGGTCGACGTCTGCCGAACCTCACCTCCGGCTGGAGCCGAACGCGGAAGACGGCCGAGGCCTGCTGATCGTCGATGAAATCTCCACTGAGTGGGGCATACGGGAGCACGACGACGGCCCGGGCCGTACGGTCTGGTGCGCCCTCCGCTTCCCATACGCCCCTGATGGCTCGTCCGTCCCCGAGGCCATATCCGAATAGGGAGACGGGCGACGGCCCCCGCGATCGCGCGCCGATCTCGGGAGCCGGGCGAACCAACGGCCGGTAGGGTCGTCCGAGTGGATCTGGACGAAACCGCCGCCCGGCTCGGGGTGCCAATCGAGGACGTCGACCGCGTGCATCGGCTCGCCGGAGACCTGCCGTCGGCTCCGCTGCCCGCCAGGGCCGATGTGCCCGCGATCCTCGACCGGCTCGCGGTACGGCCGGACGACGCGGCCGAGATCATGGCAGGCTGGCCAGACCCCGGCTCTCCGCTGTGGACCCCGGAGCTGTGCTGGCTGCTCGACCGCTCGATCGCCCTGGTCCGCGCCGATCTCGGGGGTTACGACTGGCTGTCGCCCGGTCCGGAGCTGCCACGCGAACGGGGCCCCGCCTGGCGGCATCTCTACGTGTACGCGTATCTCGCCCTGGTCGGCGTCGTCAGGGAATACCACCGCGACCACGGCATCGCCGATGCCGTGTCGTGGGCGACCCTCGCGGACCTGGGCCGGCTGCAGTGCCATCGCGATCGACCGGCGGATGCACCGCGAGGGCTGGCCGGTCATGCAGAGCTGGCTGACGCTGCACGCGCGCGGCGGCGTCTACGAGCTGGGCCGGCTGCAGTGCCATCGCGGCGACACCGCCATCGGCCTGCACATCCCCGAGTCGGGGCCGATGACCCCGGAGGCGGTCGCGGCGTCGCTGGATGAGGCGCGGGCGTTCTTCCCGCGCCACTTTCCCGGCGAGCGCTACACGGCGTTCTCCTGCGGCTCGTGGCTGCTCGACCCGCAACTGCTGGAGTACCTGCCCGAAGACTCCAACATCGTCCGATTCCAGCGGAGGTTCGAGCTGGCGCCCTACGAGGAGCCGGAAGGGCTGGACGCCGACGTCGAGGTGCTGCGGTTCGTGTTCCGGACCCTGACCACGCCGCTCGACCGGCTGCCGCGTCGCACCGTGCTCCAGCGCGCGATCGTCGACCATCTGAAGGCCGGCCGCCACTGGCACTGGCGCCAGGGGCACTTCCCGATCTAGTGGCTCGTCACGGGCTTGGCCGGCGGGTGAGATCCTTGGCCTGGGTGGGGGAGCCGGACGGGACGCTCAGGATGACGGCGTTTCACGTAGCGGGCAGGCCGAGGAGGCGGGCGAGACAGGTCATGCTGTGCTCGAAGAACTCGGTGCGGTGCTCGATGCTGTTGTTGAACTGGCCGAACAGTTCGAAGCCGACCATGCCGAACAGGTCCGTCCAGGCGATGACGGCGCGGGCGGCCACGTCGTCCGGGACGCCGGGCATCAGCGCCCGCACCGCATCGAGGTCCGTCGACAGGATCGCCGGCGGCTGGGGACATATCGGCGGTGGCGACAGCCGTCCGGCACGGTGGGCCTCGGAGACGATCCGGCCGTAGACGATCGTGTCGCGGGAGGCCGGTTCGATCGTGTCCTGGGGTGCGCGATAGCCCGGCACCGGTGATCCGTACAGCAGGGCGTACTCGTGCGGGTGGGCAAGGGCCCAGTCCCGTACGGCATGGCATGCGGCGAGCCATCGCCCGGTGAAGTCCTCACGGGGACGGGCGGCCTCGGCCTTCTCCACGGCCTCGCCGATCGCGTTGTATCCGTCGATGATCAGTGCGGTGAGCAGGTCGTCCCGGCTGGGGTAGTACCGGTAGATCGCCGAGGACGCCATCCCCATCTCGCGTGCCACGGCCCGCAGCGACAGTCCGGCCGCGCCGTGGGTGGCCAGATGACGCCGCGCGATATCGGTGATCTCCCGGATCAGTTCCGCCCTCACCCGCTCCCGTGCGGTACGGCTCGCGTTCATGGAGCCACCCTACCAGAGCACTTGCGACAAACGAGAGCACCGCTCTTGACTTTTACGCTCTCGTGAGAGAGCGTTGCTCTCATAAGAGAGCAGCGAGCGCAGGGAGATGTGATGCAGGTCGCCGAGGGAGCCGACCTCGCCCTGGCCTTCCCTCCGGAGCAGGACGCGCTGGGCCGCTGGGGCTCCACCTCCGACGCGGGAGCCGTGCTCGGGATCCTCGCCGGGCGCCCCGGCGGAGCTCGCCGTCTCCCGGCTCGTCACCGCGAACGCGGTCTTTTTCGCGCTCCACGTCATCAAGGCCGTCCCGCGGCTCGTCCGGCACCGGGTCTGACACCCACGCGACCATCCTAAAGGAGAAGATCATGACTAAGCATGTCGTCGTCGGGGCCGGGCAGGTCGGCGGCCATGTGGCGGAACTGCTGGCGGAAGCGGGACACGAGGTCGTGGTCGTGACCCGCTCCGGGTCCGGCCCGCGCAGAGCCGGGGTCACACTGGTCGCCGCCGACGCGGGTGACGCCGCGACGATGCGGCGGGTCGGCGAGGGCGCCGACGTGCTCTACAACTGCGCCGGCCCGCGATATCACCGGTGGGTCCGCGACTGGCCGCCGATCGCGGCGGCGCTGCTGTCGGCGGCCGAGTCGGCCGGGGCGGTCCTGGTCATGCTCAGCAACGTGTACGGCTACGGCCCGGTCGACGGCCCGATGACCGAGGATCTGCCCCTGGCCTCCACCGGCACCAAGGGCAGGGTGCGTGCCCGGATGTGGGAGGACGCGCTCGCCGCACACCGGTCCGGCCGGGTGCGGGTGACCGAGGTGCGCGGCTCGGACTTCTTCGGTCCCCGCAGCACCGACCTGTCGTTCCTCGGCGGCCGGTTCATCGGGCCGCTGCTGGCCGGCAGGCCCGCGACGGTGCTCAGCGATCCGGACATCGTGCACAGCTGGACCTACCTCCCCGACGTCGCGCGGGCGCTGGTGGCCGTGGCGGGGAACGAGGGCGCCTGGGGCCGGGCCTGGCACGTGCCGACGGGTCCGGCGGTGAGCGCGCGGGAGTGGGCGGAACGGCTGTGCCTGCTCGCGGGGGCTCCCGCCCCCCGGATCAGGCGGCTCCCCGGCTGGATGCTCGCGGCGGCCGGCCTGGTCGTGCCGATCGTCAGGGAGCTGAAGGAGACCCGCTACCAGTTCGACCGGCCGTTCGTCCTCGACTCCTCGGCCTCGGAGGCCGCACTCGGCCTCTCCCCGACCCCGCTGGACGAGGCGCTGAAGGAGACCATCACCTGGTGGCGCGGTCGCTGACCGGGCACGCGGCCGAATATCAGGCTCGTGCGCGAGCTGGAGCGGTCGGTCCGGTCGCCGGAGGGGGCGAGGGCCGTACCGCCCGGCCGGTTCCGCCGTCAGAACTCCTTCAGCGCCTCGGACAGCCGGTCGACCGCCCAGGACAGGTCGTCGCGGGAGACGACGAGGGGCGGCGCGAGCCGGATCGTCGAACCGTGGGTGTCCTTGGCCAGCACGCCCCGGCGCATGAGCGCCTCGCAGATCTCGCGACCGGTGCCGAGGGCGGGGTCGATGTCGATGCCCGCCCACAGGCCGCGCCCGCGCACCGTCACCACGCCCCGGCCAACCAGCTCGCCGAGCCGCTCGTGCAGGAGGGCGCCCAGCTCGCGGGCCCGTGCCTGATATTCGCCGGTACGCAGCAACTCGACGACCGCGATGCCGACCGCGCAGGCGAGCGGGTTGCCGCCGAACGTCGAGCCGTGCTGGCCGGGCCGGATGACCCCGAGCACGTCGGCGTCGGCGGCCACGGCCGAGACCGGGACCACCCCGCCGCCCAGGGCCTTGCCCAGGACGTAGATGTCCGGCACGACCCCCTCGTGGTCGCAGGCGAAGGTGTCGCCGGTGCGGCCGAGCCCCGACTGGATCTCGTCGGCGATGAGCAGGATCCCCTGCTCGGAGCAGAGCTCGCGGACCGAGGTGAGATAGCCGTCCGGCGGCACCAGCACGCCGGCCTCGCCCTGGATGGGCTCCAGGAGCACGGCGACCGTGTTCTCGTCGATCGCCTCTCTGATCGCCTCGGCCGAGCCGTACTTGACGATGCGGAAGCCGGGCGTGAAGGGGCCGAAGCCGCCGCGGGCGTCCGGGTCGGTGGAGAAGCCGACGATCGTCGTGGTGCGGCCGTGGAAGTTGTCCTCCATGACGATGATGTTCGCCCGGTCCGGGGCCACGCCCTTGACCTCGTAGCCCCACTTGCGCGCCACCTTGATGGCGGTCTCCACGGCCTCGGCGCCGGTGTTCATCGGCAGGATCATGTCCTTGCGGCACAGGTCGGCCAGGGCCGTGGCGAACTCGGCGAACCGGTCGTGGAAGAACGCCCGGCTGGTCAGCGTCAGCCGGTCGAGCTGCTCACGTGCGGCGGCCAGGACGGCGGGGTTGCCGTGGCCGAAGTTCAGCGAGGAATATCCGGCCAGGCAGTCGAGGAACCGCCGGCCGGCCACGTCGGTCACCCAGGCGCCCTCGGCGGAGCGGAGCACGACGGGCAACGGGTGATAGTTGTGCGCGCCGCGGGCCTCGCTGAGGCGGATGAAGTCTTCGGCGTTGGAAGGAGTGTTCACCGGATCTCCAGGGTGCAGCACTTGGGACCCCCGCCGGCCTTGCGCAACTCGCTCAGGTCCACGGGGACGACTTCGAAGCCCCGGCGCTTGAGCTCCAGGATGAGCCCGGCCGCCTCGGCGTTGACGATCACGTTCCGCCCGTCGCTGACCGCGTTGAGGCCGAGCACCTCCGCGTCGGCGGCCGAGGCGATCACGGCGTCGGGGAACAGCCGCCGCAGCACGCGCAGGCTGCCGGCCGAGAACGCCTCGGGGTAGTACGCCACATTGCGGCCGTCCAACGGGAACAGCGCCGTGTCGAGGTGATAGAACCTGGGGTCCACCAGCCGCAGCGTGACGACCGGGCGGCCCAGGAACTCCTGGGCCTCCATGTGGGAGGCGACGTCCGTACGGAACCCGGTGCCGGCGAGGATCACGTCGTCGAGCGTCAGGTAGTCGCCCTCGCCCTCGTTGGTGAACGACGGCGCCAGCGTCTCGTAGCCCCGCCGGTCGAACCAGTCGAGATGGGCCGGGGCCTCGGCGGCCCGCTCGGCGTGGGCGAACTTCGCCCCGTAGACCCTTCCCTCGACGACGAGCGCGCCGTTGGCGGCGAACACCATGTCCGGCAGACCCTCGATGGGATCGATCAGGCTCACCCGGTGCCCGAGGCTCTCGTACGCCCGCCGCAGGCTCTCCCACTGCCGTACGGCTCTCGCCGTGTCGGCGCCCTCCGCCGGGTCCATCCACGGATTGATGGAGTAGGAGACCGTGAAGAACTCCGGACGGCACATCAGGTAGTGCCGCGCCGTGCTCGTACGGTCGCTGTGCGAGATCTCAGCCGATGGCGCGAGTGACATTCAGACTCCATCCGAGGACACCCCTGTCAACTGATCTTCAGGTTAGGAATCCGGGGCTGTGGAGCCAATGGGTGCGCGTTGCGCCTTCGGCTGGATCGGTTGCGTCTTCGGGCGAATTACGGCGATCCGTTAATCCGGGTGTGCGGGGTGGTGGTGGGACCCGCTGATCAGGCGGGACAGGACGATCGAACTCTTGGTCCGTACGACGAACGGCTCGGCCGCGATGCGCTCGATGACGCGCTCCACATGGCGTACGTCGGTCGCGCGGATGTGCAGCAGGGCGTCCGCCTCTCCGGTGACCGTGCAGGCCGAGACGACCTCCGGGTGCCGGGCCGCTGCCGCTCCGATCTCCGCGGGCGAGGTCTTGCCGCGGCAGTAGAGCTCGACGTACGCCTCGGTCGTCCAGCCGAGGGCCGACGGTTCGACCCGGGCGCTGAAGCCGGTGATCGCGCCGGTCGCGACCAGCCGGTCCACGCGGCGTTTGACCGCGGGAGCCGACAGCCCGACCTGGTTGCCTATTTCGGCATATGTCGCGCGCGCGTCCTCTACGAGCGCCCCGATGATGGCGCGGTCCAGCTCGTCCACCTTCACGGGACCTGTATACCGGTCCGCCGTCCGCTCCACGTCATGCGGCGGCGGCGCCGCGGCCGCTCACACGTCCGCGGCGGGACGAGCGTGCGCCGTTCGCCGGGCTTACGCCTCGCCTGACGTTCTGTGGGGTGTGCCCGTGACGTCGGCGTTCGTCGTCGCGGTCGCCATGGGCACGCGGATCGCCCAACGGGAAAACTCCTGATCATCGGCACGGAAAGCCAGCGGAAAGTCAAGAAAAACCACGCGAACTTCCTTCCGGTTGCGGCAGCGCGTACACGACTGGGGCGGTCACAATGGTTGCGTGGCGGACGTCAACTTCACACTCGTCCAGCTGCGTTACTTCGTGACCGCGGCCGAGCTCGGCAGTATGACCGCGGCCAGCAGGGAGCTGATGGTGGCGCAGTCGGCGATCTCGGCCGCCATCGCCCAGGTGGAGCGCGAACTCGGCGTCCAACTGCTGATCCGCCACCATGCCAGGGGGCTGTCGCTCACCCGCTCGGGGGAGCGGTTCCTCGTGGAGGCCCGTGAATTCCTGGCGCACGCCGCCGCGCTGGCCCAGTCGGCGCGTGGGCTCGCCGGCTCGCTGACCGGGGAGCTGTCCGTCGGCTGCCTGACCGCGCTCGCGCCGTTCTACCTGTCCCGGTTGCTGCGCGAGTTCGCCGGCCGGTTCCCGGGTGTCCGGGTCACCGTGATCGAGGGGGAGGTCTCCGCCATAGAGGCCGCTCTGCTCGACGGCCGGTGCGAGGCCGCCCTGGTCTACGCGACCGATCTCGCCCTCGATCTCGACCTCCGGCTGCTCACCCAGGCCAGGCCGCACGCGCTGCTGCCGCCGGGGCACCGGCTCGCCGATGCGGACGCGGTGTCCCTGGCCGACCTGGCGGGGGAGCCGATGATCCTGCTGGACCTGCCCCGCAGCCGCGACTACTTCCGCACGCTCTACGCCAGCGAACCCCGGGTGCGGTTCCGTACGTCGAGCTTCGAGACGGCCCGGTCGCTGGTGGCCGGCGGGCACGGCTACTCGATTCTCACCCAGCAGGCCGCGACCGACCAGACCTATGACGGCGGCCGGGTGGTCAGCGTGCCGATCAGCGACGAGGTGCCGCCGCTCGACGTCGTGCTGGCCTCGGTGCGCGGCGTACGGCCCACGGCCCGCGCAGCGGCCTTCGCCGAGACGTGTGCCGCGTTCTTCTCCGCGATGCCCGAGTGATGACAATTGCACGTGCAAGCGCGCTTGCATCCGCAAGGGGCAGGGCAAGATACACGAGGAAGGGTAACTCGCATGAGGTGACGGGTGACGACCTGAGGGAACGGCGATGACCGCAGATCTGGCAGGGCCGGGAGCAGCGACGGCGCCTTCATGGCTGACCACGATGTTCGAGCAGGACGACTTCCCGGATCTGCCCGTTCCGCCGTCGGTCGTGTGCGCGTTGCCCGCAGGAAGCGTTTCCCCCGCCGTCGCCCGGGAGTTCACCGCCGAGACGCTGTGCGCGTGGGGCTTCCCGCGGCTCGTCCCCGACGCGCAGGTCGTCGTGTCCGAGCTGGTGACGAACGCGCTCCGGCACGCACCACGATGTCAGGACTCTCAGCGCCGCGATCCCGGAGGCCCGCCCATCCTGCTGTGGTTGGTGAACCACGTAGACGTGACGGGCCGCTTTCATATCGGCTGTGGCGTCGGCGACGCCAGTGAGCGGGTTCCGGCGCTGAGCCGGGAGTGCGATCTGTCGACCGAGACCGGTCGTGGTCTCCACCTGGTCGACGCGCTGAGCATCGCATGGGGCTGGATCCTCACCGGCGACGGCAAGATCGTGTGGGCGCTGTTCGACGGCCACGCGGGCTGAGCTCACCGGAATTCGGGCGGCGCCGCGCAGCGAAGATCCGGCCGGGGCCTCGGTGTCGTCGATGTCGAGACCCCGGCCGGATCGAGGGGCGGCGTGCGTCGCTCGCCTCTAGGCCGGGTCGGCGTCGCCCGTGAGCTGCTCGGCCGCCTCCTCGGGCGACTGCTCGAGGTCCTGGTCGGCCTGGGCCTGGGCCTGCGCCGAGGCCTTGTCCAGCCGCACCCAGCTCACCACGCTCTCCACGGCGAACAGGACGAACAGGTAGGCCGTGAGGACGGCGGCGACGGCGGTCAACAGGCCGGCAGCCGCGCCCACCCCCAGGATCAGCAGCCGGCCCTCCCAGCCGAGCCCGGCGCGGAACAGCCACGCGGGCGGCCAGATGCCCTGCCTGGTGCGGTAGACCGTGTCGTACGTGTGGTAGCCGACCACGTAGAGCAGCACGAACAGCAGCCACTTGGGGGTGCCCTCGGCCAGCCCGAGCAGGATGATCGTCAGGAACTCCGCGCCCCGCAGCAGCGGCGGGGTGAGCCAGTCCAGCCGGCCGAGGTGGTCGCTCGGCGCGCTCGGCAGGACCAGGAGCACCAGGATCAGTACGGGCGCCAGCAGGATCGGCCCCTCGTCGAGCACGCCGCCGACGGCCAGAGCCACGACGGCGAGCAGCGCCACGATCGTGAACGGCACAGGCGGCAGACCCCGGCCCAGCGCCCCCTTCAGCATGGTGGCGATGGGACCGTCGTCACGATAGGCCAGCAGCCGCTCGGTCTGGATGCGGCGGCGTTCCTCGTCCGGGTCGGGAATCGTGGTGGTCTGCGGCTGGGTGATCATGCGAGAGACCTCAGGATGCGTCCGGTGAGGGTGTAGATGGTCGCGACGCCGCCCCAGATCACGAGCGTGAGGAACGTGACGCGGGGGTCGAAGAAGGCCGCGGTGATCGCGATGGCGGCGAAACGCTCGCCGATGGGGAACACGATCATCTTGCGCGCCCAGTGCACGGGACGGAACTTCCCGGCCCTGGTCCAGAGCTTGAGCAGGTTGCGGATGCCCGAGTTGCGGCGCGCCTTGCGCTCCTCCAGCGCCTCGCGCAGCGGGCGGTCCTCGGGGACGGCCAGATCGAGCGTCGGCAGCGGGACGGGCGCCCTGCGCCGGTTGGCCGCGCCGAACGAGAAGTCGAGCAGGTGCTTGACCGACTGGAGCGCCAGCGCCGCCAGGGCGAGCGTCCAGATGTCCTCCCCGTCCCCGAACTGACCGGACACGGTCGCTCCGACGGCGAGGCCGACGAAGACGGCGTACTCCTTGAACCGGTCGAACGTGGCGTCCAGCCAGGCTCCCAGCACGCCGAACTTCCGCGCGTATCGGGCGACCTGCCCGTCGACGCAGTCGAAGACGAACGCGAAGTAGATGAGCACGGCGCCGGCGATCGCACCCCATCGGGTGCCGGTCGAGAACGCGCCGGCCGACAGCAGGCCGAGGAAGATCGAGATGAGGGTGACCTGATTGGGGGTCAGCCCCCGGCGGGCGGCCCAGCGCGCGATGAACCTCGAATAGGTGCTGACGAAGAACGTGGTGAAGAAGCCGTCGGCACCCTTGACGGCGTGGTTCAGCCGGGCCCGGTCCTCGTCGAACCCGGCCATCTCCGCCAGGGCCTCGTCCGCCTCCTGCTGACTGTGGATCCGGCGGTAGAACAGGTCCCTGCGGCCTCGGATGCCGACCGACACGCCCCGCCGTACGAGGCCCAGCACGAGCAGCTCGGCGACGTCGTCCTCGGGGCCGAACAGGTGGGCCATGTCCGCCAGCTCGCGTGCGGCCTCGGCGAGCACGGCCGCGTGCCGCTGGTGGAGGCGGAGCGGCCCGAGCAGCGCCATGTTCGGGCGGGTGACGGCGTGGTAGGCGGTGCCGACCGAGATGATCCGGCCGCGGCCGGCCCGGGTGCGCTGGGGGAGGCCCTCGATCACCTTCTGGCCGATCTCGGGCACCGCCTCCTCGATGGGCGGCTCCACCGGCGCGTCCGGGTGCCGTTCCTCCCGGACGACCAGCGCGAGGGCGTGCCGCTTGGCCTTGTTGATCTGGTAGATCAGCTCGTCGTGCACCAGCGACCGCGCGGGCAGGATCAGCAGGTTGTCGGTCGAGTCCTCGACCGCGTCGGCGAGCGCCCGAAGGTCCCCGGCTACGTCCGGGCTCTCCACGACCCGCCTCGAATGGCGTCGGAAGGCGGGGGCGTCGGCGGGCCGGGCGATGGTGATCGGCTCGGGATCGAGCGAGGCGAGCTGCTCGAGCAGTCTGCCGTACACCGAGGGGGCTCCGGGAAGCGACGCCAACGTGATGTCCGCAGGCGACACGGGGCGGCCGCCTGGCGATGGAGAACCGATCTGGCCGGGCGGCGCGCCCAGCAGGACCACGCGGGTCATGGCAACCTTTCAAGCGACAGGGGGATCAGGCCACGGTCGCGGCCCGTGGATCTTCTAGACCTACCTGCGTCGCTACGGCGAAGACCCATCGGGACACTCCCTGGGCGTGCCCCGGAATCGCCGCCGTGGCGCGATCCACGGGACACTCCCTGGCTTGACCGGCGCGGAGAAATCCGCCGGAGGCCAAAGCTTAGTGACCTTTCGGTTGAACCAGTGCATCCCAGGCACACCGTACGACCGACAAATGCCCGAGTGGACCAATCATTACCAAATTTTCATCATACTGAGCCCGGCTGTCGCCGCTCCCGGGCTGCCGATCGGGACGGCCATAGGATGGGACGATGAGCCTCTACCGGGACGAGGGCGTCGTGCTGCGCACCCAGAAGCTGGGCGAGGCCGACCGCATCATCACGATCCTCACCAGGCGCACCGGCAAGGTCAGGGGCGTGGCCAAGGGCGTACGCAAGACCAGGTCGCGGTTCGGCGCGCGGCTGGAGCCGTTCTCCCACGTCGACCTGCAGATGCACGCCGGCCGGTCGCTCGATGTGATCACTCAGGCCGAGACCCTGCGTCCGTACGGCGAGGCGCTCGTGATCGACTATCCCCGCTACACCGCCGGCACGGCGATGCTGGAGACGGCCGATCGGCTGGTCATGGGCGAGAAGGAACCGGCCCTGCGTCAGTTCCTGCTGCTGCTGGGCGGGCTGCGCACGCTCGCGGAGGGCGGGCACGAGCCCAGGCTGGTGCTGGACGCGTTCTTCCTGCGCTCGCTGGCCGTGGCGGGCTACGCCCCCGCGCTGTCGGTGTGCGCCAGATGCGGGGCGGAGGCCGTACGAGCCTTCGCGATCGCCGCGGGCGGCGTGGTCTGCGGCTCGTGCCGCCCGGCCGGAGCCGCGGTGCCTGCCGCCGAGACGATCGCGTTGATGATCGCGCTGCTGCGCGGCGACTGGCCCGCCGCCGACTCCTCCGAGTCCCGGCACCGGACCGAGTGCAGCGGTCTCGTCGCCGCCTACCTGCAGTGGCACCTGGAGCAGGGCATCCGGTCGCTGCGCCACGTCGAGAGGGAGTGGCGCGGGCGCGAGCTGCCGGAGCGCGATCAGGCGTTACGCCCGGAGGAGACCGTCGCGAACCACGGCGACGCGCGGGCCGGCCGGCGCGGTCCCGCACGGGATCCGCACACCTTCCCCGTCTGAGGACCCTCGCGGACGCAATACTCTCGGAACATGGTCCGTCCTCCGTCTCCGCATCCCTCCGGCGCGATCCCGCCCGCAATCCCGCGTGGCCTCGTCCCACGGCACGTCGCGATCG
This sequence comes from Sphaerimonospora sp. CA-214678, assembly GCF_050942215.1. Taxonomy (GTDB): domain Bacteria; phylum Actinomycetota; class Actinomycetes; order Streptosporangiales; family Streptosporangiaceae; genus Sphaerimonospora. The sequence continues at coordinate 4,486,886 of NZ_CP192056.1, read as the reverse complement.
TCATGGACGGCAACGGCCGCTGGGCGAAGGCCCGGGGGCTGCCGAGGACAGAGGGCCACAAGATGGGCGAGGCCTCGCTGTTCGACGTCATCGAGGGCGCGATCGAGCTCGGCGTCCCCTACCTGTCGGCGTACGCGTTCTCGACCGAGAACTGGAGGCGCTCGCCCGACGAGGTCCGCTTCCTGATGGGGTTCAACCGGGACGTGATCCGCCGCCGCCGTGATCAGCTCAACGAGATGGGGGTCCGGGTCCGCTGGGCCGGACGCCCCGGGCGGCTCTGGAAGAGCGTCATCAAGGAGCTCGAGGACGCCGAGCGGATGACGACCGGCAATTCGACGTTGACGCTGCAGTTCTGCGTCAACTACGGGGGCCGCGCGGAGATCGTCGACGCGGCCGTGAAGCTCGCGCGGGACATCGCGGCCGGCCGGGTCAATCCGGCGAAGGTGTCGGAGAAGGCCTTCGCCCGCTATCTCGACGAGCCCGACATTCCCGACGTCGATCTCTTCGTCCGGTCGTCCGGCGAGCAGCGCACGTCGAACTTCCTGCTCTGGCAGTCCGCCTATGCCGAGATGGTCTTCCTCAACCGGCTCTGGCCGGACTTCGACCGCCGGGACCTCTGGCAGGCCTGCGAGATCTACGCCAAGCGCGACCGGCGGTACGGCGGTGCCGTACCGAACGAGGTCCGCCCGGCCGTGGAGCCCCTGCTCGGCGGGACCGTATGAGACCCGGCGGCGGCGTGACGCCTGCCTAGCCCGGGGGCACCGGCGGCACCGGGGTCACCCCAGTGCCTGGCGCTTCTTCCCCTGACCGGACTCCGGGCGCCGCCGGGCCCGATAGGCGGCGACGTGCATGCGGTTCCCGCAGGTGCGGCTGTCGCAGTAGACCCGCGAACGGTTCCTCGACTCGTCCACGAACACGTTGTCGCAGTCGGGCGCGCGGCATTTGCGCAGCCGTTCCCACTCGTTCTCGGCCAGCACGTGCGCGAGGGCGACGCCGCACTCGGCCGCGAGATGCTCGGCGAGCGAAGCGCCGGGGGCGAAGTAGTGGACGTGCAGCGAAAAACCGTCGTGTTCCGTGAGCCTGGGCGTGATTCTCGTACGGCCCAGCAGCTTGTTGAGCCGGGTCACGACGGAGACCCGGTCGGAAGACGTGAAGATGTCGTGGAAGTCGGTGCGGAGCGTTCGCACCTCGGTCAGATCGCGGACGGTCACCGCACCGACGCCGCTGATCCTGCGGCTGCGTACGAACGTACGGAGATCGTCGATGTCGGTCAACCCGTCATGGTCGCCGGTCGCGGTGTTGATCAACTCCACCACGGTGGCCAGCGAGTACACCATGTCATGACCGAATGGCATGGCAGGCACTCCTCCTTAGCGGCGCGCTGGCAGCGTACCCCGCGGGAGTCCTCGGGCGTGGCGAGATCGAGGACATCGGGGACCGGAACATTCGCCTGGTCACGGAGGGTCACTGCGGGGCGGCCTCCGTCCGGCAGGAGTCGGTGCAGGAGGCGCAGGTGCCGAAGACCTCCACGGTGTGGGTGATCTCGGTGAAGCCGTGCTCGACGCCCATGAGCTCGGCCCAGTGCTCGACGTCCGGATTGGCCACCTCGACGGTGAGCCCGCAGCGGCGGCAGACGAGGTGGTGATGATGAGACTCGGTCTCGCAGGCCCGGTAGACGGACTCGCCTTCATCCGTGCGCAGCACGTCCACGCGGCCCGCGTCCTGCAGTGACTGCAGTGCCCGGTACACGGTGGTCAGGCCGATTTTCGCACCGTCCGCCCGCATTTCGGCGAACACGTCCTGCGCACTGCGGAAGCCCGGGCTCTGACGCAGGATCTCGTGTACGGCCTCACGGCTCTTGGGACTCCTGGTCATGATGACTCCTGTGTACGGCTTCGCCCTAAAATCTACCGAATCAGGGGGGAGACCAGGACTCGGACCAGGCCGATCAGGTGAAACCGATCAGATCAGGCCGAAGCGGGTGGCGGCGAGCAGGACGAGGAAAGTGACGAGCGCGACCCGCAGCAGGCGTCCGCCGGCGCGCAGCGACGGCCACGACAGGTATGCCAGCCAGACGACGAAGGCGAGCACGGGCAGCACGGCCAGCGCCCCCCGCCAGTCCGGCACGACGAGGCCGACGAGCAGCAGCACGACCATGACGACCGGCAGCACCCAGCGCGGCAGCTGGAACAGGAACACCAGTGGCGCCGCGCTCTTCACCTCGAACGCCCGCCTGACGCCGGTCGCGCCGGGGGTGAAGAACGACTCACCGGCGGGCAGCGGCCGTCGCGTCGGCCGCTGCGCCTCCGGCTGCTCCGGCCTGCGCGCCAGCGGGTGGGCCGGGAGCGAGCGGTTCTCGGCCGGGGGCCGGCGTTTCGGATCGGTTTCGCTTCCCACAAGCCGAGCCTAATGCCCCTCCCGCCGATTCTTCGCCCCGCATGTTCTGCCAGGCCGCCGGCCGTGCGGCCGTACGGTCGCGGGCGGCCGCGGGATCGGCGCGGCGTGCATGGCATGCTTGGACCCGTGATCGCGTTGATCCGTTACTCGGTTCCCGTCTCCCGCACGGAGGAGTTCACCACCGGCGCGCACGCCGTACTGGAGGTGCTGGCGGCGCAGCCCGGATACGTGCGCGGGCAGTTGGGGCGGTCGGTCGACGAGCCCGCCCTGTGGGCGTTGGTCAGCGAGTGGGAGGGCGCGGGGTTCTACCGGCGGGCGCTGTCGGCGGCCAGGATGGACATGTACCCGCTGATGACCCTGATGATCAATGAGCCCAGCGCGTTCGAGGGGGTTTACCGCCTGCCGGAGACTCCGTCCGGCGACGTCTGAGCGAACGGGCACGGAAGTCCCCTAAGCTTGTCCACAGATTCGGGCGGGTGCCCGGCCGTACGGCTGCCTTCGGAAGCGCCTCTCGCCGACCTGACCCCTGGCCCCGATCTGGTTCGATCTCAACGCCGACACCCAGCCGGATGGAGTTCCACTGATGGCACGTCGCACCGACGTCTTGGACACGATCGTCAGCCTCGCCAAGCGCCGCGGGCTCGTCTACCCGTCGAGTGAGATCTACGGAGGACTGCGCGCGTCCTGGGACTACGGTCCGCTCGGTGTCGAGCTCAAGAACAACGTCAAGCGCGAGTGGTGGAAGGCCGTCGTGCAGGGCCGCGACGACGTCGTCGGCCTCGACTCCTGCGTCATCCTCGCCCGCGAGGTGTGGCAGGCCAGTGGCCACGTCGACACGTTCACCGACCCGCTGACCGAGTGCCAGTCGTGCCACAAGCGCTTCCGCGCCGACCACCTCCTGGAGGCGTACGCCGAGAAGCACGGCGCTGAGCCGGCCGGCGGCCTCGCCGACATCACCTGCCCCAACTGCGGCAACAAGGGCACCTTCACCGCGCCGCGGCAGTTCAGCGGGCTGCTGAAGACCTCTCTCGGCCCGGTCGAGGACGAGTCCGGTCTGGCCTATCTGCGGCCGGAGACCGCCCAGGGCATCTTCATCAACTACCTCAACGTGCAGCAGTCCGCGCGCCGGAAGGTCCCGTTCGGCATCGGCCAGGTCGGCAAGTCCTTCCGCAACGAGATCACCCCGGGCAACTTCATCTTCCGCACCCGCGAGTTCGAGCAGATGGAGCTGGAGTTCTTCGTCAAGCCGGGCACCGACGAGGAGTGGCACCAGTACTGGATCGACGAGCGGCTGCGCTGGTACGTCGACCTCGGCATCAACAAGGACAACCTCCGGCTCTACGAGCACCCGAAGGAGAAACTGTCCCACTACGCGAAGCGCACCGTGGACATCGAGTACCGGTTCAACTTCGCCGGCGGCGAGTGGGGCGAGCTGGAGGGCATCGCCAACCGCACCGACTTCGACCTGACCTCGCACAGCAAGGCGTCGGGCACCGATCTGTCGTTCTTCGAGCAGGAGTCCGGTGAGCGCTATGTGCCGTACGTCATCGAGCCCTCGGCCGGCGCCGACCGGGCGACGCTGACCTTCCTCGTCGACGCCTACACGGTCGACCAGGCGCCCAACGCCAAGGGCGTGATGGAGGAGCGGACCGTGATGCGGCTCGACCACCGCCTGGCCCCGGTCAAGGTGGCCGTGCTGCCGCTGTCGCGCAACGCCGACCTCTCGCCCAAGGCCCGTGACCTGGCCGCGCAGCTGCGCCGCAGGTGGAACGTCGACTTCGACGACGCGGGGGCGATCGGCCGCCGCTATCGCAGGCAGGACGAGATCGGCACCCCGTTCGCGATCACGGTCGACTTCGGCACGCTGGAGGATCACGCCGTGACCATCCGCGAGCGTGACAGCATGGCCCAGGAGCGGGTCGCCCTCGACCAGGTCGAGGACTACCTCCGCCGGCACCTCAACGACTGAGCGAACCGGATCATCATCCCCCCTCAGCGGGCGTCGCCCGACCGACCTGGGTGGTGATCTTGCGAATTCTCGCAGGGGAGTGCGCTGAGCTGCGCACTCCCCTGTCGTGATCTTGCAGATAATCGCAGGCAACACCGTTGACCAGGACGTATGTGCTTCGTGATCTTGCAGTTGTCGCTGCAAGATCACGAAGCGTGTAACCGCAGGTGAATCGGATGGTCTGCGAGTTTCTGCAAGATCACGACGGGGGGCCGTGCTGGTCGGAGGCCATCCCTGCGAGCAATTGCAAGATCACGCCGGGGGGTTGGGGGGCTACTTGGGGCAGCGGAGGCCGTCGGTGGGGACCTTGCCGTCGAGCAGGTAGGCGTTGACGGCCGAGTCGATGCACTTGCTCTGGCCGTACGCGCCGTGGCCCTCGCCGTCGAGGGTGAGCAGTACGGCGGTGCGTAGCTGCCTGGCGAGCCGCGGCGCCCATTGGTACGGCGTGGCCGGGTCGTTGGTCACGCCGACCACGACGATGGGGTTCGATCCGGAGGCGTCGATGTGCTTGGCGGCGTCGTCCCCGCGCACCGGCCAGACGCTGCAACTGCCGGCGCTGACGATGGTGGGGGCGAAGATGGGCGACCGCTTCTCCATCCGCCGGGCCAGCGCCTCGGCCTGGGCCACGGTCGGCCGGTCGGTGGAGTCCACGCAGAGGACGGCGGGCAGGGAGAACTGCAGGGTGGCGTAGGAACCGTCCGGCCTGCGCCCGCCGTACTGATCGGCCAGGGTGAGCAGCCCGGTGGCGTCGCCCTTCTTCGCCGCGTCGCTGAGCGCCTCGGTGAGGAGCGGCCAGGTGAGCTTGCTGTAGAGCGCCTGGATGATCGCGGTCCTCGTGACGTCCTCGGTGATTTCGCGGTCGCCGACCTTCAGCGGCTTGCGCTCCACCGAGCGCAGCAGCTTCAGCACGGTGTCGTTCGCCGCCTTGGCGTCGGCTCCGAGCGGGCAGCTCGTCGTGGTCTTCGCGCAGTCGGCCAGATAGTCCTCGTACGCCTTCTGGAAGCCCAGCGCCTGGGTCTTGGCCATCTCCAACATGCCGACCTTCGGGTCCACGGCCGCGTCGAGCACCATGCGGCCCACCTTCTTCGGAAAGAGGGTGGCGTAGACGGAGCCGAGGTGGGTGCCGTACGAGAAGCCGAAGTAGTTGAGCCGCGGGTCGCCGAGGGCCGTGCGCAGGGACTCGAGGTCGCGGGCCGCGTTCACGGTGCCGACGTACGGAAGGATCTTCTTGGCGTTGCGCTCGCATCCCCTGGCGAATTCGGTGACGAGCCGCTGCTCCTCCGCCGCGGTGTCGCCCGGCTCGTTGGCGAGGTACCGGTCCATCTGGGGGCCGTCCAGGCACTTGATGCCGCTGCTGCGGTCGACGCCTCGTGGATCGAAGCTGACGAGATCGTAGCGGCGGTTCAGCGCGCTGAACGCGTGGGCCGCGTTGAGCAGCGTGCTGACGCCGGAGCCTCCGGGGCCGCCGAAGTTGAAGACGAGTGAACCGAGCCGCTGGGCGGGGTCCTTGGCCTTCATCCGGATGAGGGCGATGTCGAGCTTCTCGCCCTGCGGTTTGTCGTAATCGAGCGGCACCGGCATCGTGGCGCACTCGAATCCGGCGGGGGACGCGGCCTCCTCGCAGTTCGACCACTGGAGCCGGTCGGTGCCGGTCGGCTGCCCGGCGGGAGCGGCCTTCTGGCCGGCGCAGGCCGTCGCGGCCAGTGCCAGCGCGCCGAATCCCGCCACCGCGGCCAGTACGGCACGCCCGCCGCCTCGCGAAACGATCACTCCCGACACGATCACCCCTATGTAATCGAATGTAATCAGAGGGTCACCAACTTATACCGTACGGCGACTCGAGTGGTGGGGAAGGCGCACCGGGATCTCTCGGGTGAACGTCGTGGAGATCCCCTATCTCTCCACTGATCTATCGGTCAGAAATTGGTCTACACCTTTTGGTCTATACCATTCACGCGAGAATTGGTTCATACCAATGTGACCAGTGAGAAAATTTGCCGATCTTTTCGCGATCGCGGATTGGATTAGACCTCATCGCGGTCTACTACCTGCGGATATGTCTAATCCATACGGGTGTGATGTTTGATGCGCCTTTTGATAGGTAGAGTCCCCGTGCGGGGTGGATCCGCAGGTTTTAATTTGAAGTCGCGAAGGAGCTCAAGTGCCCAAGTACGTTTACGACTTCACCGAGGGCAACAAGGATCTCAAGGACTTGCTCGGCGGTAAGGGTGCGAACCTGGCGGAAATGACAAACCTCGGTCTCCCAGTGCCTCCGGGTTTCACGATCACGACTGATGCCTGCCGCCACTACCTGGGCAACGGGGGCATGCCGGACGGGCTCGGCGAGGAGATCTCGGCGCACCTCGCGGATCTGGAGGCCCGGATGGGCAAGCGGCTCGGCGACCCCGGCGATCCGCTGCTCGTCAGTGTCCGCTCCGGAGCGAAGTTCTCCATGCCGGGCATGATGGAGACCGTGCTCAACATCGGGCTGAACGACAGCTCGGTTCTCGCGCTGGCCAAGCAGTCGGGCAATGAGCGTTTCGCCTGGGACTCTTACCGCAGGCTCATTCAGATGTTCGGTAAGACCGTGCTGGGCATCGACGGAGAGTTGTTCGAGACCGCGCTCGACGAGATGAAAGGCGGCCGGAAGGACACCGACCTCGGCGCCGCCGACCTGCAGCGGCTCGTCGAAACCTACAAGGACGTCGTGAGGGCAGAGACCGGCCGCGACTTCCCCTGCGACCCGCGTGAGCAGATGGACCTCGCGATCAGGGCGGTCTTCGACTCCTGGAACGCACCGCGCGCCATCCTCTACCGCCGCCAGGAGCGCATCCCCGCCGACCTGGGCACGGCCGTCAACGTGTGCGCCATGGTGTTCGGCAACCTCGGCATGGACTCGGGCACCGGCGTCGCGTTCACCCGCGACCCCGGGTCGGGGCAGCAGGGCGTGTACGGCGACTACCTGCAGAACGCCCAGGGCGAGGACGTCGTCGCCGGCATCCGCAACACCGTGCCGCTCCAGGATCTCGAGGGGATCGATCCGGAGGCGTACCGCGAGCTCCTCGACATCATGGCCCGGCTGGAGGGCCACTACCGCGACCTGTGCGACATCGAGTTCACGATCGAGCGCGGCAAGCTGTGGATGCTGCAGACCCGGGTCGGCAAGCGTACGGCCGCCGCGGCGTTCTGCATCGCCACCCAGCTCGTGGACGAGGGCCTGATCGACATGGACGAGGCCGTCACCCGGGTGACCGGGGGGCAGCTGGCGCAGCTCATGTTCCCCAGGTTCGCCGACATCACCGACAACCGGCGCCTGACCACGGGCATGAACGCCTCGCCGGGGGCGGCCGTGGGCAAGGCCGTGTTCACCTCGGAGAAGGCGGTCGAGCTGGCCGGGCGGGGCGAGCCCGTCATCCTCGTGCGCAGGGAGACCAATCCCGACGACCTGGCCGGCATGATCGCGGCACGCGGCGTGCTCACCTCGCGGGGCGGGAAGACCTCGCACGCCGCCGTGGTCGCCCGGGGCATGGGCAAGACCTGCGTCTGCGGCGCCGAGGAGCTGGAGGTCGACGTACGCGCCCGGCGCTTCACCGCGCCCGGCGGGGTGACCGTCGAGGAGGGAGAGGTGATCTCCATCGACGGCTCCACCGGAGCGGTCTACCTCGGCGAGGTCCCCGTCGTCGCCTCCCCGGTCGTCGAGTACTTCGAGGGCAGGCCGGCCGAGGACGAGCTGGTCGGGGCGGTGGACCGCATCATGACCCACGCCGACTCGGTGCGGCGTCTGGCCGTGCGCGCCAACGCGGACAACCCCGAGGACGCCGCACGCGCCCGCCGGTTCGGCGCCCAGGGCATCGGGCTGTGCCGTACGGAGCACATGTTCCTCGGCGACCGGCGGCGGCTGGTCGAGGACCTGATCCTGGCCGCGACGCCGGAGGAGTGCGGGGCCGCCCTGGCCGCGCTGGAGCCGCTGCAGACGGCCGACTTCACGGGCCTGTTCGAGGCGATGGCCGGCCTGCCGGTCACGATCAGGCTGATCGACCCGCCGCTGCACGAGTTCCTGCCCGACCTCACCGACCTGTCGGTCAAGGTCGCCCTGGCCGGGGACGGGGCGACCGAGCGGGACCGCAGGCTCCTGGAGGCCGTCAAGCGGCTGCACGAGCAGAACCCGATGCTCGGTCTGCGCGGCGTACGGCTCGGCCTGGTCATCCCCGGCCTGTTCGAGATGCAGGTGCGGGCGATCGCCGCGGCGGCGAAGGAGAGCGCCGACGCGCGGGCGGAGATCATGATCCCGCTGGTCGGCGCCGTACAGGAGCTGGAGATCGTACGCGAGGCGGCCGAGCGGGTCCTCGCCGAGGCGGGCGTGTCCGCGCTCATCGGCACCATGATCGAGGTGCCGCGCGCCGCGCTGACCGCGGGTCAGGTGGCCGAGGCGGCCGAGTTCTTCTCCTTCGGCACCAATGACCTCACCCAGATGACCTGGGGCTTCTCCCGGGACGACGTCGAGAGCGGATTTTTCAGCAAATATCTAGATCTTGGGGTGTTCGGCGTTTCGCCGTTCGAGTCGATCGACCGGGACGGCGTCGGCCGGCTCATGCGGATCGCGGCGGAGGAGGGCAGGCGGACCCGTCCCGGCCTCAAGCTCGGCATCTGCGGAGAGCACGGCGGAGACCCCGAGTCGGTGCGCTTCTGCCACGAGATCGGGCTCGACTACGTGTCGTGCTCGCCGTTCCGGATCCCGGTCGCCCGGCTGGAGGCGGCTCGCGCCGCCCTGACCGCAGAGGGCTCCGACAGCCGCTGACTCCGCAGGCCGCTGACTCCGGGGGCCGCGGAATCGGTGGCCCAGACCCCGGAAACGCGCGTGAAACGAGAGTTCCGGGGGTCTGGGACGAAGCGTCGTGACTCATTGTCGTGGCGAACGGGTACGCTCCTTTCTCCCGCCGCGGGGTGCCGTGAGGAAGGGAGGACGCATGGCCCGTTACGACGAGCATGATCAGGCACGATGGGTGCCGGAGCCGCAGAGCGGCGCCGAGCGCAGCGCCTTCGAGCGGGACCGGGCCCGTGTGCTGCACAGCGCTTCGTTGCGCAGGCTCGCCGCCAAGACGCAGGTGGTCACCCCGGCCGACTACTCGGGTCTGTACAGCCCGCGCACCCGGCTGACCCACTCGCTCGAATGCGCCCAGATCGGCCGGGAGATGGGCAAGGTCCTCGGCCGTGACCCCGATCTGGTGGAGACGGCCTGCCTCGCCCACGACCTGGGACACCCCCCGTTCGGTCACAACGGCGAGGCCGCACTGAACGAGATGGCCGCGCCGTGCGGCGGATTCCAGGGCAACGCCCAGAACCTCCGCCTGCTCACCCGGCTGGAGGCGAAGGTCATCACCGAGGACGGCCGCGGCGCCGGGCTCAACCTGACCCGGGCGACGCTCGACGCGGTCTGCAAATATCCCTGGGCCGGTCCCGGCTGTCCGGACCCGGAGGTGCCGCGCGCCGCCGAGGGCATGCCGTACTGCGTCTATCCGGACGACGTCGCGGTCTTCCGGTGGGTCAGAGAGGGGGCTCCGAGCCGCACGCCGAGCTTCGAGGCGCAGATCATGGACTGGGCCGACGACGTGGCCTACTCGGTGCACGACCTCGAGGACGCGCTGACGTCCGGCCACGTCACGGCCGAGGCGCTGCGCGACCCCGAGGAGCGGCTGGCCGTCTGCGACCTCACCCGCGAGTGGTACGCCCCCGACGCCGACCGGGGCGAGCTGGCCGAGGTCTTCGGGCGGCTGGTCGCCGGGCCGCTGTGGCCGGGCCGGTTCGACGCCGGGCTCGTCGATCTCGCCGCGCTCAAGCGCCTCACCAGCTCGCTCATCGGCCGGTTCTGCCGGGCGGCGCAGGACGCGACCAGGGAGGCGTACGGCTGCCACGCCGTGCCGGAGACCCCGCCGGGCCGGCACGGGGCCGATCTCGTCGTGCCGAGGACCACGCGGCTGGAGTGCGCCCTGCTCAAGGGGGTGACCGCCTACTACGTCATCACCCGTGCCGACCACCACGCGATGCGGGCCCGGCAGCGCGAGCTGATCGCCGAGCTGGGGTACCTGATCATGAGGGGGGCGCCCGCCACGCTGGCGCCGACGCTGCGCCCCGAGTTCGAGCGCGCGCCGGACGACGCGGCGCGACTGCGCGTGGTCGTCGACCAGATCGCCTCGCTGACCGACGCCTCGGCGGTGGCCTGGCATCGCCGACTGTCGCTGACCGGGGCCGGGGCCGGGGTCAGTCCGGTGTGACGATCACGACCTCGGGGTCCTTGCGCTTCCTGGGCGGCCTGCGCTCCTCCTGCTTCTCCGTCTCCTCCACCTTCTGCACCGGGACCGCCTTGGAAGCGCACAGCTGGGTGCAGGCCGGGAGCTCGCCGACGCGCTTACGCAGCTTCAGCATCTCGGCGCGAGGGGACAGCGTGCGGTTGCCGTCGTCCCAGGCGTCCAGGTAGCGCCACGGCTTGACCATGCCGCGGCGGATCCACCAGTACTGCGGCGGCGTCGGCCACGACATCGCGAAGTAGAGGTTGGTGGCCATGTCGCGGGCGTTGCCCGAGTTGCCGACCGTGCCCAGCCGCTGGCCCGCCTTGACGCGTGTGCCCGGGGCGAGGCCCGCCTCGACGGTGTCGAGGTGGCCGCCGAGGTAGAGCACGCCGTCGTCGCCGGTCACGCTGACGAACCTGCCCTCCCGATCCCTGCCGTGGTCGGTGGCCGGCGACCACCGGTTGACCGTGTCGACCTCGCGGATCACGCCGTCGACCGGCGAGACGAACGCGCATCCCCGGGCGGCCCAGATCGTGGTCTTCGGCAGCACCAGCAGCTTGCGCGAGTACGTCACCTCGCATCCCTTCACCGGGAACACGTAGGTGAACCGGGACAGCTTGGGCGGTGGGATCCGTACCGGACCCTCCATCTGGGGCGGGGTGTTCGCCGCCGCGGTGGCGACGGCGGTGTCCGCAGCGGGGGAAGCCGGCGGCAGCGTGCTCACCCCGGCCACTCCGGAGGGCGCGCCGCAGGCGGCGGCCAGGCACGCGGTGCCCGCGAGGACGGCCAGTGCCGCGGTTCTCCCCGATCGCATGGTATCCACCAGGTCGACGTTACCGAACCTTTCCTTTGTACCGGGAAATCCGCATTCGTCACGACCGGTTCCGGGAAGTTCTCTCCTTCTCGTTATCGGACACCCCATAGACTCGCAGCGTGGCAGGGCGGATCAGGGATGAGGACATCGCGCTCGTACGGGAGCGGTCGCCGATCGCCGACGTCGTCGGCGAGCACATCCAGCTGCGCAACGCGGGCGGCGGCAACCTGAAGGGGCTGTGTCCCTTCCACGACGAGAAGTCGCCCTCGTTCAACGTCACCCCGGCCCGGGGCTACTACTACTGCTTCGGGTGCGCGGAGGGCGGCGACGTCATCACGTTCGTCCGCAAGATCGAGAACCTGACGTTCGGCGAGGCCGTCGAGCGGCTGGCCCGGCGCGCCGGGATCCAGCTCCGGTACGAGCAGGGCGGCTACGTGCCCGGCCGCGAGCAGGGGGAGCGGCGCCGCCTGATCGAGGCGCACCGGGCCGCAGCGGAGTTCTACGCCACCGGCCTCGCGGCGCCCGACGCCGCTCCCGGGCGGCGTTTCCTGTCCGAGCGGGGCTTCGAGCGGGTCGACGCCGAGCGCTTCGGGGTCGGTTACGCGCCGGCCGAGTGGGAGGCGCTGACCAGGCACCTCGTGGCCCGCGGGTTCACCCCCCAGGAACTGATCAAGGGCGGGCTCGCCAGGGAGGGCCGCCGGGGGCCGGTCGACCGGTTCCGCGGTCGTCTCGTCTGGCCGATCCGCGACATCACGGGCGACGTCATCGGGTTCGGCGCGCGCAAGCTGCTCGATTCCGACGACGGCCCCAAATATCTGAACACGCCGGAAACCCCGATCTATCACAAGAGCTCGGTGCTGTACGGCGTCGACCTCGCCAAGCGGGAGATCGCCCGGCGCTCCCAGGCGGTCGTCGTCGAGGGCTACACCGACGTGATGGCCTGCCATCTGGCCGGCGTGCCCACGGCGGTGGCCACCTGCGGCACGTCGTTCGGCGAGGAGCACATCAAGGTGCTGCGGCGGCTGCTGCTGGACCAGGCCGAGTTCCGCGGCGAAGTGATCTTCACGTTCGACGGCGACTCGGCCGGGCAGAAGGCCGCGCTGCGCGCGTTCCAGGACGAGCGTAAGTTCGTCACCCAGACGTTCGTCGCCGTCCAGCCCGACGGCCTCGACCCGTGCGATCTGCGGGTCAAGCAGGGCGACGCCGCCGTACGCGATCTCATCGCCCGCAGGGAGCCGCTGTTCGCCTTCGCGATCCGCAGCGTGCTCGCGCAGTACGACCTGAACACCAACGAGGGGCGTCTCGGTGCGCTGGACGCGGCCGCGCCGATCGTGGCCGCGATCAAGGACCCGGGGCTGCGCAAGACCTATGTGGTCGACCTCGATCGCTGGCTCGGGTTCATGGACGAGCGCTTCGTCATCCGGCGCATCCAGCAGGTGGCCGGGCGGGCGGCCGGACGGCCCCAGAGCAGGTCGGGCCGCCCGGCCGACGGGCCGGCCACGGGGACGCGGCGGGGAGCCCCCGCCGGCGCGACGCACGATCCCGCCGCGCGGCTGGAGGCGGAGGCGCTCAAGCTCGCCGTGCAGCGGCCGGCTCTCCTGGGGCCCGAGTTCGACGCGCTCGGGCCGGACACCTTCACGGTGCCAGAGCACATCGCGCTGCACGGGCTCATCGCGGCCGCCGGTGGAACCGTCGCCGGGGGGTCGGGCGGCCGGGAGTGGGTCGATCGTCTCCTCGCCCACGCCGCGTCCGCCGGGGCGTCCCCCGACGGAGCCGAGATCGACCTGGCGGCGCTGGTGACCCGGTTCGCCGTCGAGGCCCTGCGCGCCGACGTGAGCATCGAGGAACGGTACGGCGCCGCCGTACTGGCCAAGATCCAGGAGATCGCGGTGGGCCGGGCCATCAATCAGGTGAAGGCGCGGCTGCAGCGGCTCAACCCCGTCGAGCAGCAGCAGGACTACAACCGCCTCTTCGGGGAGCTGGTCGCTCTGGAACAGCAGCGACGGGTGTTGCGGGATCGCGCCGCCGGGGCGTGAGGGTTAGACCGGAATTAAGGACCATTTCCAGTTCTCCCCGCCGCCAAACATATCTCTGATATCGATTCGATATTGTTCACTGTCTTACCTTGAGTGACAAAAATAGGCCTGCCATTTTCCTGTGCCCATACCGCACACTGTGTTGCGTGGGTGCATCGGTGCTGCCAAGCAGGCCGCCATCGGTCGAACGACAGGTGGCGGACCTCGTCGCGAAGGGAAAGGAACGCGGCGGAAGCGTCACGATCGACGACGTCGCCGCCGCGCTCGATCGATCCGAGCTGCCTGCCGACGCGCTGGAACGCGTCGTACGCATGCTCGCTGAGAACGGGGTCGAGGTACGTGAACCTCAGGGGGACGAGGAGCCCAGCAGGCCCGACGATGAGGATGTCGGAAAGCGGGCGCCGACCAACGACCTGGTCAGGATCTACCTACGGGAGATCGGCAGGGTTCCGCTGCTCACGGCCGAGGACGAGGTGGAGCTCGCCAAGGCCATCGAGGCCGGGCTGTTCGCGGAGGACAAGCTCTGCGAGACCCCGGCCGCTCGGTTCCTCAGGCCGGAGCTGGAAGACCTCGTATGGGAGGGCGTCCGCGCCAAGCAGCGGCTCATCGAGGCCAACCTCCGGCTCGTGGTCTCGATCGCCAAACGCTACGTGGGGCGGGGAATGCTGTTCCTGGACCTGATCCAGGAAGGCAACCTCGGCCTCATCCGCGCGGTCGAGAAATTCGACTACACGAAGGGTTACAAGTTCTCGACATATGCCACGTGGTGGATTCGCCAGGCCATCACCCGCGCCATAGCCGATCAGGCGCGGACGATCCGGATTCCGGTTCACATGGTCGAAACGATCAATAAATTGGTCCGGGTGCAGCGTCAGCTCCATCAGGACCTCGGCCGGGAGCCGACCCCGGAGGAGATCGCCGCCGAGATGGACATGCACATCGACCGGGTGGTGGAGATCCAGCGCATCGCGCAGGAGCCCGTGTCGCTGCAGTCGCCGATCGGCGAGGAGGACTCCGATCTGGGCGACTTCATCGAGGACGCCGACGCGGTCGTCCCCATGGAGGCGGCCGCGTTCATCATGCTCCAGGACCAGCTCGACGACATCCTGGCCACGTTGTCGGAGCGGGAACAACGGATCATCCAACTCCGGTTCGGCCTGTCGGACGGCCATCCGCGGACGCTCGAGGAGGTCGGCAGGGAGTTCGGCGTGACACGCGAGCGCATCCGGCAGATCGAGTCCAAGACCCTGGCCAAGCTACGTCACCCCACCCGTGCCCAAATGCTCCGCGACTACCTGGACTGATCGCTCGGACGGCTCGACGGCATGGACCCGGGCCGACGCCCGATCGTTTCTCGGTTCCGCCGGATGAGGACCGGGAAACGAGGTGGCCGGTGACCAGGAACCCGCGACGTGCCATCGTGGCGGCCGGCCCGCGTCCCGGCGTCGAGGCGGTGCCGTCCCATGGCGCGGAGGACGGGAAAGGGGGTCCGCGCGGCGGGACGCCCGCCGTCGTGCCGTACCTGGCCGACATGCTCGATCCGCGATGGGCGGCCGGGTGGTCACCGCGGCGGAGGTGTTCGACGGAGATCCGGACGAGGTGGACGAGGAGGGCACCACGTGATGAAGACCGAGATGGGCCCGGCGACCGGCCACGACTGGCTGCGCGGCTATTCGCCCAGGCCCCGCGCCACCGTGCGGCTGATCTGCTTCCCGCACGCGGGGGGCAACGCCGCCTTCTTCCGGCCGTGGGCGTCCCTCCTGGCCGGCCATGTCGAGCTGCTCGCCGTCCAGTATCCCGGCCGCATGGACCGCGCCTCCGAGCCGCTGGTCCGGCGGATGACCGAGATGGCCGACCGCGCCGCGCTCGCCGTGGCACCGCTGGCCCGGCAGGGGCCGGTCGTGCTGTTCGGCCACAGCCTGGGTGCCTCGGTGGCGCACGAGGTCGCCCGCCGCCTGGCCGCAGGCGGGACGGGACCGGCCGCGCTCGTGGTCTCGGGGCGGCCGGCGCCGCACCGGCTGCGCGCCACCACCGTGCACCTGGCCGACGACGACACGCTGTGGGCGGAGACCGGCAGGCTCGGCGGCACCCAGGAGGACTTGCTCGGCAGCGCCCTGCTGCGGCACCTGTCGCTACCCGCGCTACGCGCCGACTACGAGGTCGCCGAGACCTATCGGCCCGGCCCGGCCGCACCGCTGCCGGCGCCGCTGCTCGCGTTCTACGGCGATCGCGACCCGGAGGTCGCCGAGGACGAGGCGCGGGACTGGTCGGCCTGGACGTCGTCCGGCTTCACGCTGACCGCCTTCCCCGGCGACCACTTCTATCTCGTCCCCGAGCGGGCCTCGGTGGTGAAGGCGATCACGGCGGGTGTGGCAGAGCTCGCTTCGTCTCCGGCCCCGGCTTCGGGTTAGCCTGCCGTTGGCAACGGTCGTCGTCTTGGGCGGTGTTCTGCTTGGCTGGCTCTCTGCGCTCCATCTTCGGTCTCCGCCGCCTGCCGCGGGAGGTCCGTACGGCACTGCCCGTCGAGCCGGGCGAACGTGTGATCAGTCATGCCCCGGCGGCCGACGGCGGTCATGTCGTGGCCACCACCGTGGCGCTGCATCTGCCCGGGGGCACGCGCCTGCCCTGGCATCTGATGGACCGGGCGTCCTGGGACGAGGCGGGCGCAGCGGAGATCACCATGACCGACGGCGCGGTCCACATGGTGCGGCTGCCGGAGCCGGGCACGCTGCCCGAGGTGATCCGCGAACGGGTGACCGCGACGATCCTGGCGAGCAGGCACGTCCCCCTCGACGCGCGCGGGGGAGTGCGGCTCGTCGCACGCAGGATTCCCGGCCGCGACACGCCGCGCTGGGATTTCGTCTTCGATCCCGGGCTGGACCCGGCGGACCCGGGACTGCGCGCCCTGACGGAGCTGGCCTTGGAGGATGTGCGCAACAGCCTGGGCATCTGACCGCGGAAGGCCGGTCGGCGGGGTTCGCGCTCCGGAGGGACGGGCGGCCGGACGGGTCAGGTGGTCCTGTCGGCCCCGGTGGTGTGGCCGGCCCCGGCGGTGGAATCCGGCCCGGTGCCGGGCCAGCCCGTGGCGACGCCGATCCGCTCGGTCTCCCACGGGTCATGCCTGCGCAGGAAGGGCACCCGGTCCACCATCTTCGCCGCCTGCGCGCCCACCAATCCGGCCGCCTCCTGCACGGTCGGGCTGTCCGCCACCCGCTGCGCCATGCGCTTGATCTGCTCATAGCGCTCGCGACCGGCCCGCGTGCCGAGGACGTAACCGACGGTCAGCCCGGCGGCGAACATCATCTTGTACCGCATCTTCCACCTCCGCGCTCGTGTGCCGCCCTTCTACCCCGAGGGCTCGCGACTATCCAACAGCAATCAATGTGACAGACACCCCCCCGAGTGCGCTAATCTAGTTCTGCGCCGCACGGGAAGGCCGAAAGGCCGGAACGGGATCGCTCCTTCGGGGCGGTCGGCAGCGCAGCACGATCCCGTGTAGCTCAACCGGCAGAGCAGCCGGCTGTTAACCGGCAGGTTATAGGTTCGAGTCCTATCGCGGGAGCGATGAACCCCCGCCCATCGGGCGGGGGTTTCGCTTTTCCGGCCGTTTTCCGGCCGGGGCGCGTCGCCGGCCCGTCGTCCGTCAGGCGAGACGGCGGGCACCGGCGGCGGGTGTCGCGGTGAAGAACGTCGGCGCCGCCCAGCCGCGCTCGGCGTAGGCCCGCCCCACCTGGTCCCTGACCTGGTCGACGCGGTCCTCGGCGACGAGGGCGATGGCCGACCCGCCGAAGCCGCCGCCGGTCATCCTGGCTCCCCGGGCCCCGCCCCTGATCGCCGCCTCCACGGCCACGTCGAGCTCCGGGCACGACACCTCGAACTGGTCGCGCAGCGACAGGTGCGAGGCGTTCAGCAGCGCGCCGATCTCCGATACCGCACCCGCGCGCAGCAGCCCGATCACCGCCTCCACCCGGTGGTTCTCGGTCACGACGTGCTGCGTCCTGGCGCGTTCCGTCCCGGTCAGCTCGCTCAGCGCCGCGGCGAGATCGGTGACGTCACGCAGCGCGGTCACGCCCAGGCGCTTGGCGGCGTTCTCGCACTCCTGCCGGCGTCTGGCGTACTGCCCGTCGGCCAGCTCGTGGTGCACCCCGGTGTTGATGATCAGCAGCCGAAGGCCGTGCGCCGCCAGGTCGAGCGGGATCGGCCGGCTCGCCAGCGACCGGCAGTCGAGGAACAGTGCGTGCCCCTCCCGTCCGAGTGCCGAGGCCGCCTGGTCCATGATCCCGCACGGCATGCCGACGAAGTCGTTCTCCGCCCGCCGCCCGATCCCGGCCAGCTCCATCCGCCCGGCGTCCGATTCCGCCAGGCCCAGGCCGTACAGGCCGTCGAGGGCGAGCGCGGTGGCGACCTCCAGCGCGGCGCTCGACGACAGGCCGGCGCCGCGCGGGACGTCACCGTCGACCACGATGTCGGCGCCGCCGACGGGCAGGCCCGTGCCGGCCATGACCCAGAACACCCCGGCCGGGTAGCGGGCCCACCCGCGGGCCCCTTCGAGGCCGGCGCCGAGATCGCCGAGGACCTGGGCGTCCCCCGGCTCCTGCAGGGACGAGAGCCGTACGACCCCGTCCGTACGCGGGCGGGCCGCCAGTGTGACGCCCCACGGCACCGCGAACGGCAGGACGAAGCCGTCGTTGTAGTCGGTGTGCTCGCCGATCAGGTTGACCCTGCCGGGCGCGTGCCAGATGCCGGTGGGTTCGCCGTCGTAGGCATCCCGGAAGGCATCCACAACGCGCATAACCGCACACTCCCCAACAAGTTCGACCGTCCCGCGTAGGTTAGCGGTTTCCGGCCGGCATCGCCCGCTCGTTGGGGACGCAGTGGGTCATCTTGAGTCCCGTGACGTCGCGCGGGCCGTTCTTGCCGAGATTGGCGAGTCGCAGCCGGTCCTCCTCGGTCAGGTTCTGGTCCGGGAGCGGGCCGAGATGCCCGACGTCGCCCGGCGTGATGCCGACGCCCTCGCCGACGCGCAGCCCGAGATCGTCCTCGACCAGCAGCAGATGCCAGACCATGCGCTCGGCGACCGGCCGGGTACACCGCGACAGCGCTGTGGCGAGGTTCTCCACCAGGTCGTCGCGCTCCCACTGCTCCATGAGCAGGTAACGCTGGCCCGGCTGCTTGTAGTCGTTGGTACGCGGGATGCGGCCGCGGGTGAGCCGCCCGGAGATGACAGGCCCGTACTCGAGAGGCACGGAGCTGTCCGCCTCCCGGAGCCCGCCGGTGAGCGACGGCTCGTAGTTGACGTGCGGGTCGTCCCCGGCCCGGTCGATGTAGTAGGTCATCGGCGCGTCCCGCTGGTTGGTGCGCACCTCCGCGTTCCTGGCCTGGTTGACCGGCAGCTGCAGATAGTTGGGCCCCACGCGATAGCGCTGGGTGTCGCTGTAGGAGAAGGTCCGCCCGACCAGCATCTTGTCCTCGGAGAAGTCCAGCCCGTCGACGAGGACGCCGGTGCCGAACGCGATCTGCTCGTTGTCCGCGAAGTTGTCGCTCAGCGTGCGGTCGAGCACCATCCGCCCGACGGGCAGCGCCGGGAAGTCGTTCTCCGGCCAGACCTTCGTGTCGTCCAGCGGGTCGAAGTCCAGCTCGGGATGCTCGTCGTCGCTCATCATCTGAACGAGCAGCTCCCACTCCGGGTGGTCACCCCGCTCGATCGCCGCGTACAGGTCCCTGGTGGCGTGTCCCAGGTCGTGGGCCTGCACCCGGGCGGCGTCCTCGGCGGTCATGCTGCGCACGCCCTGCTTGGGCATCCAGTGATACTTCACCAGCAGGGTCTCGCCCCGGGCGTTCACCCACCGGTAGGTGTTGACGCCGAACCCCTGCATGTACCGGTAGCCGGCGGGGATGCCCCGGGGGCTGAACAGGTTCACGATCATGTGCAGGCTCTCGGGCATCTGCGAGATGAAGTCGAAGATCCGGCCGGGCTCCTGACGGAAGGTGACCGGATCGGGCTTGAACGCGTGGATCAGGTCGGGGAACTTGATGGCGTCCCGGATGAAGAACACCGCCAGGTCGTTGCCCACGAGATCCCAGTTGCCGGCCTCGGTGTAGAACTTCACCGCGAACCCGCGCGGGTCGCGGGCGCTCTCGGAGGACTCCCGTCCGCCGATGACGGTGGAGAACCGTACGGCGACGTCGGTCCTGTGACCGGCCTCCTGCAGGAGGCCGGCGCGGGTGAACCGGGAGATCGGCTCGTCGCCCCACCTGCCGTACGTCTCGAAGAACCCGAAGGCCGTCGTGCCACGCGCGTGCACGACCCGTTCCGGGATGCGCTCCCGGTCGAAGTGACTGATCTTCTCCAGGAACTGGTAGTTCTCCAACGTCGCGGGACCCCTTGGGCCGACGGTGCGCTGGTTCTGGTTGTCGTAGACCGGGTGCCCCTGGCGATTCGTCAACGTCGGACGCTCGTCCCCAGGCCGCGGTCCCATGCTCGAGGTCATCAGGACCGCTCCTCTCCTGTTGTGATCGTTTAGGGTGATTGGTTGTGTTTTACGACCCCTTATCCGTTTTCTGATCGGCTATTCGGCTCAATCATTCAAGTTTCGGAACGCTTCGCTGATCGTCCGTGGTCACCCGCGTGGCTCGCCGCGGTAGGTGCCGAACGACCAGTGGTTGCCCTCCGGATCGCGTACGACGAAGTCGCGGGAGCCGTAGTCGGTGTCCGCAGGTTCCCTGACGACCGCCGCTCCCGCCGCGGTCGCCCTGGCGAAGATCCCGTCTGGGTCGTCGGTGACGACGTAGGCGCCCGCGGCGAGGACGAGTGGATCGTGCAATGTGATGACCACAGTCAGGTGCGGCGAGGGCAGCCCGCGGTGCAGCCGCGGCGGCACGCCCGCCTCGCGATAGCCGATGTACCAGGTGATCAGCGGGCGCGGCGCGGGCGCGGGCCGCCGCCGGACGAACTCGGCTCCCTCGGGTGCCGCCATGACCCCAGTGTCGCCGACCGGCCTCCCATCACGAGTCTTGACAAAACTTGCCGCCTGGGTGGAATGTCCGGTCAAGTGCCGGAAAATGCCAAGGGTGGGCAGAGCGCGTTCGAGGGCCGGCGAGGGGACGCCGGTCCGGGCGTGATCACTGAGCTTCGCCACCCGGCCCTGCTTTCCGCCGAGACCCACCACCGCGAGGAGCGCAATCATGGATGCCGTGACAGAGCAGGTCACCAGGCTGCCGCTGATCGGCGACCGGGCTCCGGACTTCGAGGCCGAGACCACCCACGGGCCGGTCCGGCTCAGCGACTACGCCGGCTGCTGGCTGGTGCTTTTCAGCCATCCCGCGGACTTCACCCCCGTGTGCACCACCGAGTTCGCCGCCTTCGTCGATCTCGCCGACGATTTCGCCGAGCGGAACGTGTCGCTGCTGGGCAACTCGATCGACTCGGTGCACAGTCATCTCGCCTGGATACGCAACATCAAGGAAAGACTCGGCATCGACATCACGTTCCCGATCATCGCGGACATCGACGCCAGGGTCTCCCGGGCGTACGGCATGCTCCATCCGAACACCTCGCGGACCGCGACGATCCGGGCCGTTTTCGTGATCGACCCGAATTCCGTGGTCCGCGCCATGCTCTACTACCCGATGAACGCGGGCCGGATGGTCCCGGAGATCCTCAGATTGGTGGACGCGTTGCAGACGGCGGACCGGGACGGGGTCGCCTGCCCGGCCAACTGGCAGCCGGGCGACGACGTGCTCCTCGGTGCGCCGCGGACCCAGTCCGAGGTCGAGGCCCGCCTCGCCGACGACAGCGTCGAGCTCACCGACTGGTATCTCGCCAAGGTCCCCGGCCGTCCCGTCTGAGCGGCCCGTCACGCATGCGCGGCGCCCGCGCGTACGGGAGCCGGGGCGGGGTCCCGATCACGCGCCTGGCCGAGGGGCCGGTGCAGGGCCTGGTCGAGGTCGGCGATCAGGTCCTCGGGGTCCTCCAGCCCGATGGAGAGCCGCACCAGGCCGGGAGACGGACGCGCCTCGGCCGCGACGGGCCGATGCGTCAGCGCCGCGGGATGCTGGATCAGCGAGTCGACCCCGCCGAGGGACACCGCGTGGGTGAACAGGCCGACCCCCGAGGTGAGGCGCCCGGCCTGGTCGAGGCCGCCGCGGAGCTCCACCGAGATCATCGCCCCGGGGCCCTTCATCTGCCGGCCGAGCAGCCCGCCGGGGTCGCCGCCGAGCTCGGGATAGTGGACCCGGGAGACGCTCGGGTGGGTGCTCAGCCACGCCGCGACGCGCCGGGCGTTCTCCTGCTGCGCGCGTACCCGGATCGGGAGCGTGGCGAGGCCGCGGTGCAGGAGGTAGGCGCCGAGCGGATGGAGCAGGGCCCCGGTGACGGCGCGGACCCGGCGCAGCGCGGCGGCCGTCTCCTGGTCGCAGGCGATGACGCCGGCGATGACGTCGCCGTGCCCGCCGAGATACTTGGTCGCGCTGTGCAGGACCATCGAGGCGCCGAAAGCGGCCGGGTTCTGCAGGATCGGGGTGGCGAACGTGTTGTCCACGAGAACGGGGACACCCCGGGCGGCCGCGACGACGGCGCCGATGTCGACCAGCTCGAGTGTCGGGTTGGCCGGGGTCTCCAGGACGACCAGCGCCGTGTCCGGGCGGAGCGCGGCGGCGACGCCTTCGGCCGTACAGAACGTCGTCTCAGCGCCGAGCATCCCCGAGGCCAGCAGGTGATCGGTCCCGCCGTAGAGGGGCCGGACCGCGACGATGTGACCCCGGCCGCTCTCCCGCGTCGTCGCGAGGATCGCCGCGGTCATCGCCGCCATCCCCGATGAGAAGGCCACGGCGGTCTCGGTGTGCTCCATCCGCGCCAGCGCGGACTCGAACCTCGCCACGGTCGGGTTCCACAGGCGTCCGTAGACGGCGCCGCCCTCCGCGTGCGGCACGCCTCCGCCGGCCATCGCCTCGTAGGAGAGGCCGCCGGTCTCGATGCCGGGCAGCGGATTGGTGGACGAGAGATCGATGGGAAGCGCGTGGACGCCGAGCTCCACGAGATCCTCGCGACCGGCGTGGACGGCGACGGAGTCGATCCGCAGACGACGTGAAATCATGCCCGAACAATGGGCGGATCCACCGTGATTTTCAATAGGACTTGTGAAAACCGGCGTGGACGGCCAGGATCGGTGAAGATCCAGCGAAAAGGGGGGTCATGTCCGACCGCCGGCCGAAGAAACCGCAACCAGCACCGGCGGCCCTGGACGGCACCGATCTGGCCATCCTCGCCGCGCTGGCGGAGGACGGCCGGATGACCAACGCCGCGCTCGCCGCCCGGGTGGGGGTGGCCGAGTCCACCTGCGCGTACCGGGTGCGTGCGCTCATGCGCTCGGGCGTCGTCGAGAGCGTCCGGGCCCGGCTCGATCTCGGCGCGCTGGGCCACCCGATCCAGGCGATCATCAAGGTCCGGCTGGGCAGCCACAACCGCGAGCACGTGCGCAGCCTGTACGACAGGCTGGTCATGGTGCCGGGGGTGCTGTCCGTCCTCCATGTGGGCGGCGACGACGACTTCCTCCTGCACGTGGCCGTGCCGGCCCCGGAGAGCCTCCGGGATCTCATCCTGGAGCACGTGACCATCTATCCGGTGGTGAGCAGGACCGAGACTCAGCTGGTCTTCGAGGTACGCGAAGGCCGCGGCGTACTGCCCGGGTGACTCGGTCAGCCGGACGACCCGATCTTCCCGGCGTCCGCCCCGGTCGTCGACCGGCACGGATTCACCCGGCGGGAGCGCCGTCGCGGCGCCACGAGTTCGTCTTCCGGTCTTCCGACCCGAGCCGATCGTGTGACGCTCGACCGGATCGGGCCCCAAGCTCATTGGATAGGACCCGACCCGGCCGGGCGGCAGCCGCTCCCGAGGGCGACGGGAGCGGCTGGCCTTCTGCCTACAGCGTGCGGTCGCCGGTTTCCGGGAGCGCCAGCAGGCACAGCAGGCTCAGCACGGCCATGGCGGACACGTAACCGCCGACGGCCATCGAGCTCAGGCCCTCCGCCTGCATCGCGGTCGCGACGAGCGGGGGCACCGCGCCGCCGAGCACACCGCCCAGGCTGTAGGCGATCGAGGCCCCGCTGTAGCGGAGCTCCGTCGGGAACAGCTCCGGCAGGAACGCGCCCATCGGGCCGAAGGCCACGCCCATGATGCCGAGGGCGCCGGCCAGGGCCAGGCCGACCAGCGGCACGGACGCCGTGTCCATCAGCGGGAACATCGCCAGCCCCCACACCACGGCGGCGCCGGCCCCGGCGACGAGCGTGCGCTTCCTGCCGAAGCGGTCGGACAGCAGCGACGAGCCCATCACACCGGCCGCCATGAAGACCACTCCGACCATGGTGAGGGCCAGCATGGTGGTGCGCGGGAGCTTGAGTGTGCCGGTGGCGTAGCTCAGACAGTACGTCGTCGCGGTGTAGAACAGGGTGTAGCTGATCACCATCGACCCGGCGGCGAGCAGGACCTGCTTCCACTGCCGGCGCAGCAGCCCGGCCAGGGGTGTCCTGGCCAGCTTCCGCTGCTTCATCGCGGCGAGGAACACGGGGGTCTCGGCGATCTTCAGGCGGACGTAGAGGCCGAGGAGCACGAGCAGGAGGCTCGCCACGAAGGGCAGGCGCCAGCCCCACTCGTTGAACGCCGTGTCGGTGAGCGTCGCGCCGAGGAGGAGGAACAGGCCGTTGGCGAAGATGAACCCGACGGCCGGTCCCAGCTGGGGGAACATCGCGTACAGCCCGCGCTTGCCCGGCGGCGCGTGCTCGGCGGCCAGGAGCGCGGCGCCGCCCCACTCGCCCCCGAGGCCCACGCCCTGCAGGAAACGCAGCGCGACCAGGATGACCGCGGCGGAGACGCCCAGGGTCGCGTAGCCGGGCAGCAGCCCGACCGCCACCGTGGACAGGCCCATCAGCAGCAGCGAGGCCACCAGCATCGACTTGCGGCCGATGCGGTCTCCCCAGTGGCCGAAGATCGCCGAGCCCAGCGGGCGGGAGATGAAGGCGACGGCGAACGTGGAGAACGCCGCGAGCTTGCCGGCGAGTTCATCCATTTCGGGAAAGAACGCGGAGTTCAGCACCAGCGCGGCGGCCGTGCCGTAGATGTAGAAATCGTAGAACTCGATGGCGGTGCCGGTGAAGCTGGCGATAGCCACCCTGGTCCTGCTCGGCTGTTGGATGTCGGTCACCGCAGTGCTCATCAGACCATCCGTCTCATTATGTGAGAAGTCAAAGGCCTCGGGATCGGCGCGCCGACATTAGCAGACCGAATTGCGGCGGGGAAGGAGCCGTAAAGGGACCTCCTGTGAGATCGGCGCGGGTTGCGCTCTGAGATTGCGACATACTCCCAGCTCAGAGGGGTGTATCAGATATTTTTATTTCCTACTTTCTCTGGTTTCGGAATTCGGGTAATCCCGGTTTTCTCGGGTCCGAAATGGGTGGAAGCGGTCTCGTTCGGGTCTTGACTGCTCTCTCCCGACTGTGGATACTCTGGTGCTGGGAGCGCTCCCATCCATATTGGCGCTCTCTGCCTCGCCATGGTCGATGACGCCCATGAAGCAACGGGGAAGGCTGCCGGTAGGCATTACACAATCACCGGTGTGAACGCTCCGTAAATCCATGTGCGGCCTTGTCTTCGTCCGCTGTATCACAGCCAGAATCACAGCTTGGAAGCGCCGGAGATCCCTGCGCATTGGAAAGGACGTTGCTGTTGATATCGCGTCACCATGCCCTGGCCGGATTCCGTCGGCGTGCCGGGCGATGGGTGTCCATCCTGCGTCTCCTGCCGTCGGCGGGCCGCGGGGTGCTCACCGCCGCGCTTCTGCTCAACCTGCTCATCGGCGCCCTTCCGACGGCTTTCGTCATCCTGACCAGCGTGATGCTGAGCCGGCTCCCGGAGGCCGCGCAGTCGTCGGCACCCGGATCGATCTCGTCCCTCGCCACCGCGCTCGTGCTGGCCGTGGTGGCCTTCGTGCTCCAGCAGCTGCTGGTCCCGTTCCAGAGCGCGCTCGGCGAGGTGGTCTCCCGGCGCATCGACGGCGCCGCCATCCAGCGCCTCATGAGCGCGGCGCTGTCGGCCCCGCTGCCCGTCGTGGAGCGGCCGGACGCGCTCGACACGCTGGCCGACGCGCGCGCCGGGTTCGACCGGACCCTGCCGACGCCCGGTGACGCGGCGTCCGGGGCGCTCGGCCTGATCGCGAGGTACGGCCAGCTGGCGGGCGCGGTCGTCGTCCTGGGAGTCGTGCTGAATCCGCTGGTCGCGCTGCTCGTCGGGGCGGTGGCTCTGACGATCAGGTTCGGGCAGCGCGGCTCGCTCGGCCGGTTCGCCGCCCTGTGGAAGTCCCTGGCCTCCGAACGCCGCCGGGTCACCTATCTGCGTGCGATGGCGTCGGGCACGTCGGCGGGCAAGGAGATCCGCGTCCTCGGTCTGCTGCCCTGGCTGAAGGAGCGGCACGCCGCAGAGAGCATGAGCTACCTGGCCCCGCTGTGGTCGGGCCGCAGGCGCATCCTCGGCCCGCCGTTCGTGGGATACGCGGCGGCCGGGCTGGTGGGCGGCGTGATCGCGCTCGCCGCCCTGGCCGGCGCGGCGACCGACGGCTCACTGAGCCTCCTCGCGCTGTCGCTCGCCATCCAGACCATCCTCATTCCCATGCGGTTCGGGGTGTTCTTCCCCGAGAGCGACGTGCAGACGCAGTACGGCATGCAGGCCCAGGACGCGATGAACGCCTTCGCCGAGAGGGCCTCCGGGACGGCGGACCGGACCACCCCGGTCGCGGGCGCCGCGATCACGGGGACGGCCGCCGCGGGCGGAACCGGGCCGGGCCCAGAGGAGGTGGCGCCGTGTGGCTCGATCCGCTTCGAGAACGTGTCCTTCGCCTACGAGGGCTCCGACAGGCTGATCCTCGACGGTCTCGATCTGGAGCTGCCCATCGGCCGCTCGACGGCGATCGTCGGGCTCAACGGAGCCGGCAAGACCACCATCGTCAAGCTGCTGGCCAAGCTCTACCGGCCGGTCTCGGGCAGGATCACGGTGGACGGCCGTGATCTTGAGAGCATCGACGACGCGGCCTGGCACCGCCACATGGCCGTGATCTTCCAGGACTATGTGCGATACGAGCTGAGCGCGGCGGACAACGTCGGCATGAGCCGGCCCGCCCGGCTGCGGGACCGGCAGGCGACGGTGTCGGCGGCCGAACGCGCCGGTGCCCTCGAGGTCGTGGCGGCGCTGCCCGACGGCTGGGAGACCCCGCTATCCCGGCAGTATCGCGGCGGCCGCGACCTGTCCGGCGGGCAGTGGCAGCGGATCGCGATCGCGCGGGCGCTGTTCGCCGTCGACGCGGGCGCCTCGGTGCTGGTGCTCGACGAACCCACGGCGCAGCTCGACGTCCGTGCGGAGGTCGCCTTCTACGACCGGTTCCTCGCGCTGACCCGCGGGCTGACCAGCGTGCTGATCTCGCACCGGTTCTCCAGCGTGCGCAGGGCCGACCGGATCGTCGTCATCGAGAACGGCCGCGTCGCCGAGAGCGGCGGCCACGAGGAGTTGATGGAGCTGGACGGCAAGTACGCCAAGCTCTTCAGGATCCAGGCGGAGCGCTTCGCCGCCGACGGAGCCGACCCCGACCGGGACGCGGCATGAGGAGCCTGCTGCGCGCCATCGCGTTCCTGCTGCGGCTCGCCGCCCGCACCGATCGGTCCCGCCTGACCAAGGCGGCCGTGCTCATGGTCGTGGGCTACTCGGCCACCCCGCTGATCGCGCTCGGGGTCCGGAACTTCGTCGACGCCTCGATCCGGCTGGAGGCGACCCTCGCGCTGTGGCTCGCGCTCGGGATCGCGCTGCTGCTGATCTTCGAGCTGATGATGGAGCACTTCGCCCATCTGTCCTACTTCGAGCTGGGCGAGCTGGAGGAGCTCGCGCTCAACGAGGAGATCATCGAGCTGTCCAACGGCTCCAAGGGACTGGAGCACTTCGACAGCCCGGAGTTCGCCGACGGGCTGGTGCTGATCCGCGAAGACCTCGCCAAGACGCGGACCGCGTTCACCGCCGTTCTCCAACTCGGCGGGATAGCCCTGCAGATCGTGCTGACCACCGTCATCCTGGTCCTGCTCAGCCCGTGGCTGCTGCTGCTCCCGCTCGCGGCGGTGCCTCCCGTGCTGCTCGGCCGGCGGGCACAGCGGCTGGTCGACGCCGCCCAGGAGCGCACGGCGGAGCAGACCCGGCTCAGCCGCCACCTGCTCCAGGTGAGCACGACGCCGGACGCCGCCAAGGAGGTGCGGCTGTGCGGGGCGGCGCCGGAGCTGATGAAGCGCCAGGCCGAGGCGTGGCGCGAGGTGACCGCCGAGGTGTGGCGGGCCCAGCGCCGCGGGGCGCTGATCCGGGCCGGCGGCCAGCTGGTGTTCGCCATCGCCTACGGCGTGGCCATCTCGCTGGTCGTCATGCAGGGCATCAACGGGCAGGCGACCGTCGGAGACGCCATCTTGGTGATCACCCTGGCGGTCCAGGTCAGCGTCCAGGTGTCCACCGCGCTCGGCCTGCTGACCACACTGCAGGGCACGGGACGCACGGTCGAGCGGCTGGGGGAGCTCAGGCGGCTCGCCGCCGGCGGCGAAGCCGGGACCGCGCCACCGGCCCGGCGGCCGATGCCGGCGCGGCTGCGCGAGGGGATCGTTCTCGACGACGTCCGGTTCGCCTATCCGGGCACCGACCGTCTGGTCCTGGACGGGGTGTCCCTGCACATCCCCGCCGGGAAGTCGGTCGCGATCGTCGGGGAGAACGGCAGCGGCAAGAGCACGCTCGTCAAACTCCTGTGCGGGCTCTACCGGCCGACCGGCGGAAAGATCCTGGTCGACTCGCTCGATCTGGCCGAGGCCGACCTGGCGGACTGGCGTCTCAGGGTGGCGCCGCTGTTCCAGGACTTCGCCAGGTTCGAGCTGCTGCTGCGGGAGAACGTGGGCGTGGGAGACCTGCCGCGGCTGCGGGACGACGAGGCGATCCTCGCCGCGCTGCGCCGGGCCAACGCCTCGCGACTGGCGGACCTGGTGCCCGGCGGGATCTCCGGGCTGCTGGGCCGGGAGTACGGCGACGGCATGTCGCTGTCGGGAGGGCAGTGGCAGGCCCTGGGCCTGGCCCGCGCCTCGATGCGGCAGCGCCCGCTGCTGCTGGTGCTGGACGAACCGGCGGCGGCGCTCGACGCCACGGCGGAACACGAGATCTTCGAGCGTTATCAGGCGACGGCGGCGCAGACCGCCGCGGAGTCCGGCGGCGTCACCGTCTTCGTCTCGCACCGGTTCTCCACGGTCCGCATGGCGGATCTGATCGTCGTGCTCGACGGCGGCGTGGTCGCCGAGCTCGGCGACCACGCCGCCCTCATGGCCCGTGACGGGGCGTACGCGGAGCTGTTCCGCATGCAGGCACGTGTCTATCAGTGAGGAAGCAATGCCGAACCCCGCGGAGACGATCACCGTACCCATCGAGTGCCCGGCCGGGCGGGAAGGACCGCTGGCCTGGGGGCAGCGCGCCATCCTCGCGACCGTGAGCTGGCTGGACACGGAGGACACCTATTTCAACATCCCCCTGGACTGGGCGCTGCCCGGCCGCCACCCGGTGGCCGACGTGGCCGCCGCGATCGCACGCCTGACGCAGACGCACGAGTCGCTGCGCACCGTACTCGTCAGGGCCGGCGCCGACGGCGAGTGGCGCCAGCGGGTCGAGCGGCCGGAATCCCTCGCGCTGGAGGTGTACGACCTCGACGACTCGGCCGATGTCGGGGAGCAGAGCAGGGAGGTCGCCGCCGCGCTGGCGGCGAGGCCGTTCCGGCTGACCGGCGAAGCGCCGGTGCGCTGGGCCGTCATGCGGTCGGAGGGCGCCGTTCCCGCCGTGGTGCTGGCGCTGTCGCACACCGCTGTGGACAACTGGTCGCTGGGGGTGATGCGGCAGGACCTGCTCGACCTGCTGGCCGGGACGGTCCCCGAGCCGCCGGCCCGGCAGCCGCTCGACCAGGTCGGCTTCGAGGAATCCGCCCGGGGCGCGGGGCGCAGCACGGAATCGCTGCGCCACTGGGCCCGCACGCTGGAGCGGGCGCCGCACAGCATGTTCGACTACCCCGCCCGTGCTCCCGAGGCCAAGCGGTACGTCAGGCTCGGCCTGGACTCCCGGTCGCTCGCGGTCGCCACCCACCTGGTGGCCGACGCCTGCCGGACCAGCACGACGACCGTGCTGCTCACCGCGGCCGCCTGCGTGCTCGGCGCGTACACGGGACACGACCCGGCCCTGCTCAGGCTGATCGTCGGCAACCGCCACGATCCGGACGCCCGGCGTACGGTCTCCCCGCTGGCGCAGGACGGACTGCTCCTGCTGCCCCGCGGCGACGGCACCTTCCACGACGCCGTCAGGCGCGGCTACCTGCCGGCCATCAACGCCTACAAGCACGGGCACTACGACCCGGCCGCCCTCGCCGAGACGATCAGGGGGAACGAGCACCGGTGGGGCGTGGTGCACGACAAGTCGGCGTTCTTCAACGACGTCAGGCTGACCGACCGCTGGACCGGCCTGCCCGCCGTGGCCGGCGAGGGCGGGCTGAAAGCGCTCCGGGCGCACAACCGCGTCTTCGAGGTCGGCGCGTACGACCGGGTCGACTGCAAGCTGTTCCTGGCCGTGGCCGACCGGCCGGACAGCGCCGTCCTGCACCTGCTCGGCGACACCGCGTACATCACCCGCGACGAGCTGACCATGCTGCTGAACGCGATGGAGACCCTCCTCGTGGAGAGCGCGTTCGGCGAGGTGCCCCTGGGCGAGCTGGCCGCCGCCGTGGGGATCACTCCGCCGGAGCGGCCCGGCGACTGGGTGCGGGTCCGGGGCGGCTGGGTCGATCCGGAGGCCGTACGCCGGCTCGTCGCCGAGGCGGCGGGCGCCGAGGCGTCCCTCGTCGTGGAGGCGGGCGAGCCGTGGCCGCGGCTCGTCGCCCACGTCGCGGCAGCTCCCGGCGGCCCCACCGGTCCCGAGCTGCACATCGCGGTCGTCGAAGCGCTGCGCGAGCGTACCGGCGTGACCGCCCCCGACTGGTATGTGCTGCATGATCGTGTGCTTCCCGCCGCCGAAGACCCGGAGGCGCGGCAGGCACCCGGCGTGCTCTGGCAGGGCGACGGCAGACAGGAGCCGCCGCCGATCTTTCTCGACTCTCGACCGAGCGAAGGGTGATCATTATGCCGACCGGCATCGGCCAGGTGTGGGACGAAGAGGTCCGCGCCGCGGTCGACAGGCTTACCGAAGCCTCGACCGAGCACTATTACAACCCCTACAAGACCTTCGACTGGCCCGCCGATCTCCAGGTGGACGGGCTGTGGATGAGCGCCGACCTGATGACGGTCCACGGCACGGAGGCGGCCGGGCAGCTCGATGAGGAGCAGCTGCGCGCGCTGTCGAAGTGGGAGAGCGTCAACTTCTACAGCCTCAACGTGCACGGCATCCGGGAGCTGATGTTCGAGGTGACGAACCGGCTCTACGCTCCCGGGTTCGAGGTGCCCACCCCGTTCTTCCACCACTTCCTGGGTGAGGAGAACGAGCACATGTGGTTCTTCGCCGAGTTCTGCCTGCGATACGGCGGCAAGCTGTACCCGAACCGGGCGATGGCCTTCCCCGGAGACGGCAAGGGCTCGGCGCTGCTGGACAACTTCATCGTGTTCAGCCGGATCCTGATCTTCGAGCAGATCGTGGACCACTTCAACAGCCGGATGGCCGCCGACGCCTCGCTGAACGAGACGATCAGGGCCATCAACCGGGTGCACCACCAGGACGAGTCCCGGCACATCGCCTTCGGCTGCCAGCTCGTGCGTGCCCTGTTCGAACGGCTCCTCGCCGCCGGGAACGAAGAGGAGATCTCCGCTGCCCGCAGGTACATCGAGCGCTACATCCAGGCCTCCCTGGAGCAGCTCTACAGCATCGACGTCTACCGCGACAGCGGCATCCCCGACCCCTTCGCCTTCCGCACCAGGCTTCTGGCCGACCCGGCCCGGCAGCAGGCGCACCAGGCCATCGCCGGTCGGACCTACGCCTTCTACAACCGCATTGGAGCCCTGCCGTGCACACCTCGGTGACCGCTGACACCCCGGCCCTCACCTCGCTCGGCCCCGGCCTGGCCGCGCTGGGGCCGGCCGAGAGCGAGCTGCTGACGACCGTCGACGCCGTCGTGACCAGGCTGGCGGCGCGGACCGACGCGGTGTCCCTGATCGGCCCGCCGCTGCTGCCCGCCGATATGCTGGCCCGGCTCGACTACTTCGCCAACTTCCCGCACCTCGGTGTGGTGGCGGCCAGGTTCACCGAACCGGCCATGGAGCTGCTCGCCGACGAGCGCGACCTCACCGAGCTCACCGCCGAGCATCACGCCCCGACCGGGTTCCTGCTGCCCTCGGCGACCTGCTACGGCCTGCTGTTCCAGCTCAGGGAGCAGGAGCTGGGCGGGCCGGCGCTGCTGACCTCGGTGGGCCGATGCTTCCGCAACGAGCGGGAGTATTCGGGGCTGCGCAGGCTGTGGGGTTTCCACATGCGCGAGATCCTCTACGTGGGCGACCGCGAGGGCGCCCAGTCCCACCTGGACGGGTGGCGCGCCCGCATCGAGGAGACCGCCGGGCTCATGGGGCTGACGCTCACCGTCGAGCCGGCCAACGACCCCTTCTATCGGAAGGAGAGCTCACGGGCCCGGCTGTCCGCCCTCGACCCCGTCAAGCACGAGTTCCTCGCCCCGGACGGAACGGCGATCGCCTCGGTCAACCGGCACCGCAACTTCTTCGGGGAGCGCCTCGGCATCTCCCTGTCGGGACAGGCCGCCTACAGCAGCTGCGTCGCCTTCGGGCTGGAGCGCTGGGTCCACGCCCTGGTGCTCGCGCACGGCAGCGCGGCGGCCGCACTGCGATGGGCGCGCGATGCCCTCGGGTGATCTCGGCCGCAGGGTGGCCCGCGTCACCGAGGCGTTCGGCGTCCGCTTCCCGGTCGTCCAGGCCGGAATGGGCGGCGTGGCGGTGCCCGAGCTCGCCGCGGCCGTGAGCGAGGCCGGAGCGCTGGGCACGATCGCGTTGTACAAGCTCGAAGCGGCCGACGCCGAGGCGATGCTCAGAGACGTGCAGGGCCGTACGCGCCGGCCGGTCGGCGTCAACGTCATTCCGGAGGTCGCCGGCCGGCTGCTCGACCGGCAGATCGCCGCCGTGCTCGCCGCCGCCGACCGGCGGCTGGTGATCAACAGCTACGGCCCGCCGCCTCCCGAGGTCGGCGCCGCGGTCGGCGCGGCCGGGCACACGCTGCTGGTCCAGGTCGGCTCGCCCGAGCAGGCCGAGCGCGCGGTCCAGGCCGGCGCCGGCGTGCTGGTCTGCCAGGGGGTGGAGGCCGGCGGCCACCACCTCGGCCGGGCGCCGCTGCGCGACCTTCTCGCGCGGGTCGGCGCCGCGCATCCGGGCCTGCCGCTGCTCGGGGCCGGAGGGGTCGCCGACGCGGCGGCGGCCCGCGGCGTGCTCGAAGCCGGAGCAGGCGGCGTGATGTGCGGCACGGTCTTCGTCGCCACCGTCGAGTCGGCCGCGCACCCGGCGTACAAGGCCGCGCTGGTCGACGCAGGAGCGGACGACACCGTGATCACCGACCGGTTCTCGATCGGCTGGCCCGGGCGCTCCCATCGGGCGTTGCGCAGTGCGGTCACCGACCATCCGGCGCCGCTCCCCTCGTCGTTCATCGCCTGGACGACCGTGATGGGAGAGCGGCGGCCGGTGCCGAGGGG
This sequence comes from Sphaerimonospora sp. CA-214678, assembly GCF_050942215.1. GTDB lineage: Bacteria > Actinomycetota > Actinomycetes > Streptosporangiales > Streptosporangiaceae > Sphaerimonospora. The sequence goes on along the minus strand of NZ_CP192056.1, from coordinate 4,453,578 downwards.
CTCGGCGTCGGCGCCGACCGTCGAGGCCGACGGCTCCGTCGAGGAGATGGCCAGGTACGCGGGCACCGGCTGCGGCGCGATCGGGTCGATCCGTACGGCCGAACAGGTGGTGCGGTCGCTCGGGCCGGCCTGCCTGGCTCCGGCCGGTACGGCGGCCGCGCCGGACGCCGACGACCGGATCGCAGAGGGAGTGAGATGAGAACCGATCTGGAACTGGCCCAGGTGAGCCAGCTGGCCTTCGGCTACTGGCACGCGCAGGTCCTGTTCGCCGCGACCGAGCTGGGGATCTTCGACGCGCTGGCGGATCAGCGGCTGACCGCTGCGCGGCTCGCCGAGCGGTGCTCGGCGCCGGCGCCGCAGCTGCGCAGGCTGCTCGACGCGTGCGTGGGGCTCCGGCTCCTCACCCGGGACGCGGACGGGTACGCCAACGCGCCGCACGCCCGCAGGCTCCTCGTCGCGGACTCCCCGGATTCGCTGGTGCGATGGGTGCGGGTCATGCACCGGTGGTACGGACCGTGGGGCGAGCTGCCCGCGGCCGTACGCACCGGCTCCGTGGCCGAGGATCGTGCCGCCCGCCTGGGCGACGACCCCGGTTACCTGGAGGACTTCATCCTCGGCATGCACGAGTACAACTCCAGGAGCGCCGGATCGCTGCCCGCCGCGCTGCGTCGGGAGGACGCCGCGGTCCTGCTCGACGTGGGCGGCGGGGCCGGCACCCACAGCATGGCGTTCTGCCGCGCCTGGCCCGGCCTCACCTGTGAGCTGATCGACCTGCCGGGAGTGACGGACATCGCCCGGCGGGTCATCGCGGAGGAGGGGCTGAGCGACCGGATCACGGTGCGGGAGGGCGACTACTACCAGGACCGTTTCGGCCAGGACGCGGATGTGGTCCTGCTGTCGAACGTCCTGCACCAGGAGTCATGGGACAGGAGCGTCGACATCCTGCGGCGTGCCGCCAAGGCGCTGCGGCCGGGCGGGCGGGTGCTGGTCAACGGCCATGTGCTCGACGAGGCGAGGACGTCTCCCGTCTTCACCACCCTCCACAACCTGTCGGCGCTCGTGCTCTGGGACGGTGGCGAGAGCCGTACCGCCGAGGAGTTGAAACAGATCATGGCCGAGGCCGGCCTGTCCGACATAGCGGTCCACCCGACCGGCGAGCCCTCTGCCCGACTGCTCGTCGGCCGAGCCTGAAGGAGTCCCAATGGAACGAGTCATCGAATGGCTGCGCGCGAAGAATCCCGAGCTGACCGGTGAGGTGGGCGACGACGCCGACCTCATCGAGTCCCGCCTCATCGATTCGCTGCAGTTCCTCGAGTTCATCTATCTTCTGGAGGACATCTCCGGCCGGACCATCGACCTGCAGGAGGTGACGGTGGACGACTTCCGGACGCTGACGCGGATCCAGGAGCGTTTCCTTTCGCCCGACGCGGTGGAGGTGGGCTGACGTGACCGCGGCTGATGACCCCAACATCCTCCCGCACTGGCGCTCGGCCGCGCTGATCACGATCGACATGCAACGGGACTTCCTGAGCGACAGCCCGTACGGCCTGGCCGGCACGACCGAGGTGATCCCCGCCATCGCCGGGCTCGCCGGGGCCTGCCGCGCGTCCGGGCGGCCGGTCGTCCATGTCGTACGGCTCTACCGGCCCGGCGGGTCGAACGCCGAGCTGGTCCGGCGCTCCCTGCTTTCCTCGGGCGTCGACCTCGTCGCGCCGGGGTCGCCCGGCAGCGAGCTGGCGCCCGGGCTCGCACCGCAGGGCGCACCGGACCTCGACCACGAGCTGCTGCTCGCCGGCGGGGTGCAGGAGATCGGGCCGTCCGAATATGTGATCTTCAAGCCGCGCTGGGGCGCCTTCTTCGAGACCCCGCTCCAGGGTCTCCTGGAGCGGCTGGAGGTCGACACCGTGGTGTTCGCCGGGTGCAACTTCCCCAACTGCCCCCGGGCCAGCCTCATGGAGGCCAGCGAGCGCGACTACAGAATCGTCCTGGTGCCGGATGCGGTCTCCCAGGTCAACGCCCAGGGCCTGGAGGAGATCCGGCGGATCGGCGTCCAGCTTGTGACGGCCGGGGAAGTGGTCGCCGCGCTCACAGCCGCAGGGGAAGGCTCCTGATCCAAGGAGGCCGACCCGCTCCGCGGCCCTGGGGACGAGGTCCCGCCGGTCGTCACGCCCGGCGGGACCGCGTCGTCTCCGTGGGTCTCACTCTCCGGCCACGCCTCTCGCACCGTTCGTGGAACCGGGAACGACGACGGCGGTCAGCAGCAGGCCGCGCTCGGCGAGCCAGCGGCCGGGGAGCACGGTCCCGCTCCCGCGCAGACGCGCCACGAAGCCGCCGGCGACCGGATCGATCACGGCGCCGACGTCCGTGAACGGCACGGCCGCGCCGGTCAGCTGGAACCACGCCTTGTACACGGACTCCTTGACGCAGAAGAGCAGCCGGTCCCAATGGACGCCCGGGTGCTCCGCGCCGAGGCGCCGGATCTCCCGGCGTTCACCGGCCGGCGAGATCTTCTCGAACGTGCCGGTGGGCATCGGCTCGTCCGGCTCGGCGTCCACTCCGATGGAGCGCGCGTGGCGGGTCTCGGCGACGGCGGCGCCCCGGTAGCCCCGGCAGTGGGTGATGCTTCCGATGGTCCCGGCCGGCCACAGCGGCTGTCCGGCCGCGCCGCGGAGAATCGGCTCGGGCTCCCGCCCCAGCATGGCCAGCGCGCTCCTCGCGCATACCCGCCCCGTGGTGAACTCCAGCCGTCCCCTGGTCACCGCGCCGGCGACGATCGTCTCCTCCTCCGGGAAGAGCCGGGCGTCCGGTGGATCCTCGAAGGCGTCGGCGCAGGCGACGTGGCGGGGGAGGATTCGCTCGATCACGGTCTCCAGTATCGGCCGTCGACGGGCGTCCGGGCGGAGGAGATCGGGAGGAGCGGGGCCGGGGCCGCGGCGTCGGGCACTGCCGCCGGAGTTCGGCCGGCCGGTCCGCTGATACGTCGGCGGTATGCCGAAAATCAACCCGCTGCCGAATGTCGCTCCGCCCCTCGGCACCCGACCATGTGATCAACCTGGCCGAGGGTGCCCGGGGAGCGGGGTTGGGATGCGCGAGCTGGACGAAAGAGGAACAGGAGCGGGGATCCTGCGGGCACTGCGCCGGGTCGCGGCCGCCACAGCGGTCGTCGCAGCGGCCACCTGTGTGCAGGCCGGCCCTTCGCCGGCCCGGGCGGAGCCGTCGCCGATCGCCGGGTCGTCGCGGGCCGCCGGGCTGCCGGCGGACACCGCGCTGACCGAGGCCGCCGCCTCCGCGGCCGCGCGCGCCTCGGGCAGGCCGGTGGAGGTGCTGTCGCATCGGGGTGAGACTCGGGAGGTGCGGGCGCTGCCGAACGGAAGGTTCGAGGTCGTCCAGCACCTGCGTCCGGTGCGCACCCGGCGAGAGGGCGTGTGGGCGGACGTCGATCCGACGCTCACCAGGCTGCCCGGCGGCGGGCTGGCACCCGCCGCCTCGACGATCGGACTGCGCCTGTCGGAGGGGGGAACCGGGCCCTTCGCCGTCATGAGCAGGGCCGGCCGGCGGCTCGGCCTGACCTGGCCGCGTGCCCTGCCGGAGCCGGAGGTCAGCGGTGACACGGCGACCTACCCCGACGTGCTGCCCGGCGTTGACCTGCGGGTGCGCGCCGAGGTCGACGGCTTCGCCCACGTCATCGTGGTCAAGACGCCGGAGGCCGCGCGCGACCCGGCACTGACCCGCCTGCGCCTGCGTCTGGACACCGAGGGCCTGTCCGTCGAGACTGACGCGTCGGGCGTCCTGCGCGCTCGCGACGCCGCCTCGGGGAACGACGTGTTCGAGGCGCCCGCGCCGCTCATGTGGGACTCCGGCCCGGAGGCCGGCCCGCGATCGGCGTTGTCGTCCCTCGCCGCAGCCGATGCGGCGGAGGCGTCGGTGGCACCGCCGGAGGGTGCGAAGGTGGCCCGGCTCGGGGTCGGCGTGCGGGCCGGAGAGATAACGCTGCTGCCCGACCAGGGCATGCTGACCGGGCCGCTGACCCGATTCCCCGTCTACATCGATCCCACCTGGAAGACGGTCGCCAGGTCGGCCCGCCTGATGGTCTCCAGCGGCTACCCGACCACCTCCTACTACAACTTCAGCGGTACGCAGGGGGTGGGCCTGTGCGATGTGCAGTACGACGGCGCCTGCGTGAAGGACCAGAAGAAGCGGTTGTTCTTCCGCATGCCCATCGGCGAGCTGGCGGGCAAATATGTGATCTCGACCGAGTTCGTCGCCTACGAGACGCACGCCTACAACTGCAAGAACCCCACATCTGTCCAGCTCTGGCATGCCAGCGGCTTCGGGTCGAGCTCGACGTGGAACAGCACCGACGACAACTGGATCAAGCGTCTCGCCTCCCGCGACGTGGCGTACTGCTCGCGTACCCCGGTGGAGTTCTCCACAACGGCGCTGCGAGACGTGGTCCGGGCAGCGGTGAATCGCAAGGACGCCGCGATCACGTTCGGCCTGCGCGCCTACTCCGAGTCGTCGATGGCCTGGTGGAAGCGCTTCGCCAATGACGCATACCTGCGCGTCGAGTACAACACCCCGCCGCCACAGCCGTTGATGAAGAACCAGTCGATGAGCCCCGGCGGCCCGTGCGCGGCACCGGCTGCGGCCGTACGGGTGAACAAGGCGCCCACCCTGTACGCGATCCTGTACGACCCCGACTCCGGTTCTGCGGCCAAGCTCAAGGCCGAATTCAAGCTCGCTTGGGACGGCGGCGAGTGGGTGGCCCCGCTGAGCGCGGCCAAGACCACGGGCTCGACGTTCCAGGCCGTCGTGCCGACGACGATCCCGCAGAACACACTGATCGGCTGGCACGTGCGCGCCTGGGACGGATACCAGTGGAGCTCGTGGAGTTCGGCGGGCAGCGCCACGGGCTGCTACTTCTACTACGACGCCACCGCGCCCGAGGCGCCGGTGGTTTCCTCCGCGGCCTACCCGCCGTCCGATCCCGAAGACCCGGCCGATCCCTGGTACGACGGGGTGGGACGGTACGGCGACTTCACTGTCAGCACCACCCAGGCCGACGTGAACCGCTACTGGGTGGGGGTCAACACCACTCCATCCGCCGCGAACGAGTACCGTCCCGCCGCCCCCGGCGGCGCGGTCACGGTGCCGCTGATGCCGACGAAGGCCGGAGTCAACTTCCTGTACGTCCAGGCGGTCGACACGGCGGGCAACGCCGGCGCCCCCACGACGTACATCTTCCGGGTCGCCGCCGGCTCCGCCCCACTGGTCCACTGGCCGCTGGACGAGCCCGCCGGGGCCACGGCGCTGACGGCCGAGGTCAGACCCGGCGCGCCCGCCGTCACCACCGGCACCGTCGGCGGGGTGACCATGGGCGTGGACGGCCAGGTGGGCACCGCGATGCGTGGGGACGGGGCCACGGGGTACGCCCAGACCTCCGCTCCGGTGATCGACACGAGCGGCACGTACTCGGTGGCCGCCTGGGCCAGGATCGCCCACACCGACGGCTTCGCGACCGTCCTCAACCAGGACGGCGATGTGGTCAGCGGCTTCTACCTGCAGTACGTCAAGGACGACGACCGCTGGTCGTTCAGCCTGCACAACGCCGACGCGGTCACCGGCGGTGTGCGGGTCCTGTCCGAAGCGCCGCCCGCCGTCGGCGAGTGGACGCACCTGCTCGGTGTGTACGACGCCGTGGCCAAGACCGCGCGACTGTACGTCAACGGCGTGCTCCAGCAGGAGAAGCCGTTCACCGTGACCTGGAAGGCCACCGGCCCGATGGCCATCGGGCGGGCCAAGCACAGCGGCGCGAAGGTGGATTTCTTCCCCGGCGAGATCGACGACGTGCGGGTCTTCGATCGGGTGGTCTCAGCGGACGAGGCGGCCGACCTGTTCAGCCGGCACCCGGTCCTGGCCGGGCGGTGGAAGCTCAACACCGGCGGCGCGGACGACTCGGGCCGGGGCCGGGCCCTGACCTTCGGCGACCAGGCCCATGTGGACCAGTCGGCGGGCTGGCTCGGCAGTCCGATGGGCGGCCTCGTCCTCGACGGCTCCGGCGACCACGCCGCCACCGCGCAGCAGGTCGTCGCCACCGACCGCAGTTTCACCGTGGCCGGCTGGGTCACGGCGGCCGCCCCGCCGGGATCGAAGGCGGCGGTGTTCTCCCAGGCGGGCACCACCAACAGCGGTTTCATCCTCCGTTACGACCCCGCGCTCGGCGGATGGCAGGTGGAGATGCCCACCGCCGACACCGCCGAGGCGACCACGCAGCACGCCGACCACTCGGCCTATCGACTCCAGTTGGAGTGGGATCACGTGGCGGTGGTGTACGACTCGTTCGCCGACGTGCTGCGGCTCTATGTGAACGGTCGGCTGGAGGAGACCGAGACCCGGGTGTCCACCCGCTGGCACACCATCGGGTTCGACGCCACCGGACCGCTGCAGCTGGGCCGGGCCAAGACCGCGGGCACATGGGGCGAGTACTGGCCCGGCGTCATCGACGACGTGTGGGCCTTCTCCGGAGTTCTCGACCAGGAACAGATACAGGTGCTGGCCGGATACACCGAACTGCCCTCCGAGTCTCCCTTCTAGGGACACACGACCTGGCAGTCACCTACCTGTCGAAGGGAGACGCGGTGCGTACTGGCGGAATCCGGACGGTCGCGATCGCGGCGGTTCTGTCCACCATGATCATGGAGTTGCAGGTGGCGCCTTCGCAGGCGCTGCCGCAGAGCCGGGCCCGGACTCAGGCGCAGGCCGGGACGTCGCCGGACGGGCGGCCGCGAGCGGCCGACCTGACCCCGGTGGTGCGGGGCGCTCCCGTCGGGACGCCGCCGCGCCCAGCGGACCCGCCGGCGCACGGCAGGGTCGACCCGCCGATCTGGCCGGCGGGCGAGGCGGAGGTCGCGCTGACGTCGGCGAGCCGGGAGCGGCCCGTACGGGCGGGCGCGCTGCCGGTATGGGTGAGCGCCGCGGGCCCGGCCGATCACGACGCCGGCGTGCGGGTGCGCGTACTGGACGGCCGGGACACGCACACGAAGACGGCGGGTACGGCCGACGCACGCAGCGGCACCGGAGGGACGGCTGAGGCGCCGCGAACGCGGGGACCGGGCGACCCGATCCGGATCAGCCTGGAGTCCCGTTCAGCGGAGCGGGTCACGGTGTCGCTCGGCTACACCGGCTTCACCGAGGCGTACGGCGGCTCCTACGGCTCGCGGCTGCGCCTGGCGCGGCTGCCCGCGTGCGCGTCGACCACTCCGGAGCGGCCGGAGTGCGGCGATCTGACGCCGTTGCCCACTCACAACGACGGTGAGAACGGGACGATCAGCGTCGAAGTCGGCCTCGCGGCCGGCCAGGCCACGGTGCTCGCGTTGGCGGCCGCCCCGGAGAGCGACAAGGGCGATTACAAGGCGACCACGCTGTCCTCCTCCGCCACCTGGCAGGCCGGCGGCAACTCCGGCGACTTCACCTGGTCCTATCCGCTCCGGGTGCCGCCGGTGCCCGGGGGACTCGATCCCGATTTGGCCATCGGCTACTCCTCGGGTTCCGTGGACGGGCGCACCGCCAACACCAACAACCAGCCCAGCTGGGTGGGGGAGGGCTTCGATCTGTGGTCCGGATACGTGGAGCGGAGCTACAAGCCGTGCTCGCAGGACGGCGCGCCGAAATCCGACGGGGTCGACCCCGGCGACCAGTGCTGGGCCTATGACAACGCCACGGTCACCTGGAACGGCAAGGGCGGCGAGCTGATCAAGGCGGGCGACGGCACCTGGCGGATGAAGGGCGACGACGGCACCCGGTTCGAGCGGTTGACCGCCGCCTCGACGGGCAACGGCGACGACGACGGGGAGTACTGGAAGGCCACCACCACCGACGGCACCCAGTACTTCTTCGGCCTGAACCGCCTCCCGGGCTGGACCTCGGGGCGGCAGCAGACCGGCTCCGCCTGGACCACCCCGGTGTTCGGGGACGACGCGGGCGAGCCCTGCCACGACGCCGCAGGGTTCGACCGGTCGTGGTGCCGGCAGGCCTGGCGGTGGAACCTCGACTACGTCGTGGACACCAACGGCAACGCGATCGCCTACTACTACACCAAGGAGACCAACCGCTACGGCCGCAACGTCTCCACCTCGGCCGACATCTCGTATGACCGTGGCGGTCACCTGGAGCGGATCGAGTACGGCCTGCGCGCGGGCGACCTGTTCGCCGAGCCTCCGGCGAAGGTCGTCTTCACCACCGCTGAGCGGTGCCTGCCCGACTCGGCCTTCGACTGCGCGGCCGGGAAGATCGACGATCGGCCCGAGCGGTGGCCGGACGTGCCGTGGGACCAGAACTGCACCTCCGACTGCACCAGGCACGGCAAGATCTCTCCGACGTTCTGGTCGCGCAAGCGGCTCACCGGTGTCACCACCCGGATCCGGCGGGCCGACGGGACCTACCGGGACGTGGACGCGTGGAAGCTGTCCCACATCTGGGGCGACGCCGACATCGACCGCGCGCTGCTGCTGCGCTCGATCGAGCACACCGGGCGGGCGGGCGGCCAGGCCGTCACCCTGCCGAAGGTCACCTTCAATCATGTGCAGCTGATGAACCGGGTGGACAGATCCGGCGACGACATCCCGCCGTTCATCAAGTACCGGGTCGGAGCGATCTACGACGAGTACGGCGGCCAGGTCGACGTCGACTACTCCACCACCGACTGCACGCTGTCCGACCTGCCCGCCCCCGAGACCAACACCCGTCGCTGCTTCCCCACCTACTGGCAGCCCCCCGGGCACGAAGAACCCATCCGGGACTGGTTCCACAAGTACGTCGTCACCCGGACCGTGGTGACCGACCGTACGGCCCGCGCCCCCGACATGGTCACCACCTACGCCTACCTCGGCGGCGCCGCCTGGCATTTCGACGACGACGACGGGCTGACCAGGACCAGGGAGAAGACCTGGTCGCAGTGGCGCGGCTACGGCCGGGTGCGGGTCACCACGGGCAGCGCTGACCAGCCGCTGTCGCGCACCGAGCATCTGTTCCTGCGGGGCATGGACGGCGACCGCCGCACCCCGTCGGGGGGCGTCAAGAGCGTCACCGTCTCCGACGACGAGGGGGGCACCCACGCGGACCACGACGGCCTGGCCGGGTTCGAACTGCAGCGTACGGAGTACACCGCACCCGACGGCGTCGTGTACACACGCACGGTGAACACGCCCTGGCGGCACGAGACGGCCAGACGCGTCCGCTCCTGGGGCACCACCGTCGCGAATCTCACCGGCGTCGCCACCACCAGGACGTGGACGGCCCTGTCCGACGGGGGCCGCCGCCAGACCCGTGTCGACACCGCGCACGATACCGTGACCGGGCTGGCCCTGCAGGTGGACGACCAGGCGGACGTGGCCACGGCGTCGGACGACCTGTGCACCCGCACCACCTATGCGATCAACGCGGCCGCCTGGCTGCGCGATCTGCCCTCCCGGGTGGAGACCGTCGCGGCGCGCTGCGCGGCCACCCCCGACCGGTCCGGCCAGGTCGTGTCGGACACCCGGACCTCCTACGACGGCAGGGGCTTCGGCGAGGCGCCGACCAGGGGCGACGCCACCACGGTCGAGGAGATCGCCTCCCACGACGGCACGACGGCACGCTATATCCCGGTGGCCCGCACCGGGTACGACCCCTACGGGCGGCCGGTGAGCGTCGAGGACGCCCTGGGGAACACCACGACCACCGCCTACACCGAGATCGCGGGGCTGACCGTCAAGACCACGGTGACCGGGCCTCCGGCCACGCCGGGTGTGCCCGGCAGCGCCCATGTCACCACGACCGTCCTCGATCCGGCGTGGGGGCTGCCCACCGCCGAGACCGATCCCGGCGGGAGCACCACGACCATCGCCTACGACTCGCTCGGCCGCACCGTCAAGGTGTGGGCCGGCCTGCCCACCAGCGCCACCCCCACCGCCGAGTACGCCTACCGGATCGAAGAGGGGAAGATCGCCGTCGTCACCACAAGGACGCCGACCCCCGAGGGCGGGCAGCGCGTGCGCCACGACCTCTACGACGGGCTGCTCCGCCCACGCCAGACCCAGGTGGAGGGCCCCGACGGCGGCCGCCTGATCGAGGACACCTTCTACGACAGCCGCGGCGATGTCACCAGGACGTACGCCCCCTACTACGCGACCGGAGCCCCCGCCCCCAGCCTGTTCGGCGTGGCCGATCCCGGTGACGTGGAGGCGCAGGTCCAGACCGACCACGACGGTCTCGGCCGGGTCACCGTCGAACGGCACCTGGTCGGGGGCGACGACACCCGGGAGAAGTGGCGGACCGTTACCACGTACGGCGGTGACTGGGTGGCCGTCGACCCGCCGGACGGCGGCATTCCCACCCGCACCTACACCGACGCCAGAGGTCGCACCACCCAAGTGCGTCAGTACCAGGGCGACTCGCCCACCGGGGCCTACACCGCGAGCACCTACGCCTACACCCCGGGCGGCGAGCTCACCACCATCACGGACGCGGCGGGCAACGCCTGGACGACCGGCTACGACCTGCGCGGCCGGCAGACCAGGGTCGAGGACCCCGACCGCGGCACCACCCGGTACACCTACGACGACCTCGACCGGGTCACCTCCGAGACCGACGCGAGAGGCCGCACCCTGGTCCACCGATACGACCCGCTGGGCCGGGAGACCGAAACCCGGGAGGGCTCCGCCGACGGCACCCTGCTGCGCTCCTGGACCTACGACACCCTGCGCAAGGGACTGCTCACCTCCGCCACCGCCCACGCCGGGGACCGGTCGTACACGAGCAGGATCGACGTCTACGACAGGCAGAACCGCCCGGTGCGGCAGACCGTCACGATCCCCGCGGGCGAGGGCGCGCTGGCCGGCGACTACACCTTCAGCACCGCCTACAACCCCGACGGCTCCGTACAGTCCAGCGGCTTTCCCGCCGCGGGCGACCTGCCGGCCGAGACCGTGGGCGTCGTCTACGACGCCCTGGCCCGGCCCGTCCGGCTGACCGGCAGCCTCGGCGCCTACGTCACCGCCACCGCGTACTCCAGGACGGGCCGGCCGTTGCAGTACGCCCTGAACGTCGGCGGCAAGACGGTCTATCAGACCTTCACCTGGGAGTACGGCACCGACCGGCTGGCCACCGCACGCGTCGACCGGGAGGGCGTCGCCGGGGTCGACCGGGAGGCGAGGTACACCTACAACCCGGCCGGGGACTTCACCGCCATCTCCGACGTCTCCAGGTCCGGCACCGACACCCAGTGCTTCCGCTACGACCACCTGCGACGGCTGAGCGAGGCGTGGACCCAGGCGTCGGCCTCCTGCGCGGCGGCGCCCACACCGGAGGCGATCGGCGGTCCCGCTCCCTACTGGCACGGTTACACCTACGACGCGGCGGGCAACCGGGCGACCGAGACGTGGCACGGCATGAACGGCCAGGCCGACACCCGCCGCGACTACACCTACGACCGGCCGGGCCGGGGGCATCTGCTCGCCGAGGTCGCACAGTCCGGCGGCGCCGGCGCGCGCACCGACTCCTTCGGCTACGACCCCACCGGCAACACGGTCTCCCGCACCGGTCCGACCGCCGCCCAGTCCCTCACGTGGGACTCCTTCGGCGACCTGAGCTCGGTCACCGAGGCGGGCTCCACCACCTCCTTCGTGTACGACGTCGACGGTGAGCGACTGCTGCGCCGCGACCCCTCCGGCGTCACCCTGTATCTGGCCGGCATGGAGGTGCGCCTGGCCACGGGTGCGAGCACGGTCACGGCCACCCGCTACTACGCGCACAACGGGGAGACGGTCGCGGTGCGCACCGGTCACGGGGTCTCCCTGCTGGCCGCGGATCACCAGGACACGGCGCTGCTGGCCGTCGACGCCGCCACGCAGGAGCTCACCCAGCGGCGCTTCACCCCCTTCGGCGCTCCACGCGGCACCGCCGTCGGCGTCTGGCCGGACGAGCGCGCATTCGTCGGCGGCACCGCCGACCGGGCCACCGGCCTGACCCATCTCGGCGCCCGTGAATACGATCCGGCGATCGGCCGGTTCCTCTCCGTGGATCCGCTGTTCAACATGGAGTATCCACAGAGCTGGAACGGCTACTCCTACGCCAACCACAGCCCGATCACGCTGAGCGACCCCGACGGGCTCGACGGCCCGCTGCGCGGCAACACCAACTGCTACTACTCCGGCAAGGGCTGCACCAGGACACCACCCTGCTGGGGCTGGGAGTGCACCGGCGCCGGTTTCCGCTGGTACGTCGCCCCGAAGCCGAGGTCGGACTGCTGGGGCTGGGAGTGCACCGACGGCGGCGGCACAGCGGACAGGTGGACGCCGCGCCACAGCAGCGCCCCGGTCTACAAGGCCCCGGTCCGGCGGTGCGACTGGAAGTGCAAGCTCAAGAACGGAGCGGTCAGGACCGGCAAGGTCACCTGGAGCGGCCTCCAGTTCGCCTGGGACCACCGAGCCGAGCTCCTTGCCGGCTGCGCGCTGGTCTTGTCGACCGTGGCGATCGGAACGGTCTGCGCGGTGGCCGGCACGATCAACTCAGCCGGGACCGCCATCTACGAATTCCACAAGGGCAATACCAAGGACGGGCTGCTCAATCTTGCGGGGATGGGGCTCGGCGGAGCCGGCAACGGCTTCCACCTCGCCGGCAGGATGGCCGCCAAGAGGTCGGGCAAGCTGCTGTTGAAGTCGGAACGCGTCATGGCGAGGAAGTCCCCGGAGATACCGGGGCTCAAGCCGGCCGGAAGACTGGACGAGGCGCAGTGGAACATGCGGACGGCGCACCGGATGCGGGTGTCCCGGAGGGCGATCAAGAGAGCGAGCACCTGGCACCTGCGATCCCTGCGGATGGGCAGGGGTGACCTGAACTACAACTACCGCGGCTACATGCTGACGATGGCTCCGCCGATCCTCGGTAACTACGGCTGAGCCGCGGGACGTGTGGTCCGGCCGGGTCTGACCAGGCCGTGCTCATAGGCGAAGGCGACCGCCTGGGCGCGGCTGGACAGGCCCAGCTTGGCCATGGTCCGGTTGAGGTGCGTCTTCACCGTGGCCTCGGCCACGGACAGCCGGTCGGCGATCTCCCGGTTGGACAGCATCCGCGCCACCAACGTCAGCACCTCGGTCTCCCGCGCCGTGAGACCTTCGAAGCGGGCCACGGAGACGGCCGGACGGCAGCAGGACTCGACCAGTTGCCGGAGGGCGGCCGGGACCAGCAGCACGTCGCCGCCGGCCAGGGTGTGGATGGCGGCGAGCAGCCGCTCGGGCGGGGTGTCCTTCAACAGGAAGCCGGAGGCGCCGGCGAGCACCGCGTCGTACACGTACTCGTCCAGGTCGAAAGTGGTGAGGATGAGAATCCTCGGGGCGTCGGGCCCGAGGGCCGAGATGATCTCCCGGGTGGCGGCGATCCCGCTCATGCCGGGCATCCGTACGTCCATCAGCACGACATCGGGCCGGACGGCCTGTGCCAGCAGCAGGGCCTCCCCGCCGTCGGCCGCCTCCCCGGCGACCTCCAGCCCGGGATCCGCGCGGATCAGCGCGGCCAGACCCGCCCGGACCAGCACCTGATCCTCGGCGACGAGTACTGCGGTCATCGACCTCATCCGTGTCCGAGGGCCGGTTGCTCGGTCGGAGCGAAGGGAAGGGCGACCTCGACCTCGAACCCCCCTGATGGCCGCGGACCTGCCACGATCGTTCCGCCGTAGAGTTTGACACGTTCTGTCATGCCGATCAATCCCTGCCCGCCGGGCCGCGACGCCACGGTCGAGTCACCCGGTTCGTTGGTCACCCGGATGCCCAGCGCGCTGTCGCCGTAGGTCACCACCACCTCCGTACGGGCTCCCGGCGCGTGCTTGAGCACGTTGGTGAGGGATTCCTGCACGACCCGGTAGGCGCACAACTCCAGGCCGGGGTTCAACGGACGTCGCGTGCCCGCGAACCGGAACCGCACCGGCACCCCGGAGGAGTCGAGCCGCCGCACCAGCTGTTCGAGCCGGTTCAGGCCGGGGGTGAAGTCGCGGCCTCCGTCGTCTCCACCGTCCTGATCGGTGCGCAGGATCGACAGCATGCGCCGCATCTCGGTCATGGCCTCCCGGCTGGCGTCGGAGATCGTTTCGAGGGTGGCGTGCGCGGTGGCGGGATCGGTGGTGAAGACATAGCGGCCGAGACCGGCCTGCATCGAGATCAGCGCCACGTGGTGTGCGACGACGTCGTGCAGCTCACGGGCGATCTTCACCCGCTCCTCGGTCGCCGCGCGCCGCGCCCTGCTCTCCTGCTCGAGTTCGAGCCGTACGGCCAGGTCGGCCAGCCGCCGGTTGCGCTCGGTCAGCGACCGTACCGCCGTGCCCAGGGACAGCACGCTCACGGTGATCAGGATCGCGGTCCCGGCGGCCGCCCACGGCGCCACCAGCGGTTGCATCATCCCCGCGTGGGTCCACTCGGCCAGCACGAGCACCGCGCTCGCGGCGGACACGGCGGGGGGTCGGCGGGCCGCGACCGAGTACAGGGCCAGCGGCGGCCCGATGTTGTTCACCCCATAGTGATAGCCGAACAGGTGGTACACGATGGCGCAGGAGCACGAGACGACCAGCACGGTGATCGGTGCCTTCCTGCGGCAGACCAGGGGAAGGTTCACCGCCAGGATCAGTGCGAAGGACAACCCGTCCGGAGGGAGGGCGCCGGAAGGAGATTCGTACAACGCCCCCATCCAGCTGCCGGCGGCCAGGCTTACGGCGAGCAGCGTGTCGACGACCAGCGGACGGGCGGCGAACCAGCGCAGAGCCCGGGACAGCCACTCTGCGAACGCCATGCGCTTGGTGCCCACCAGATCATGGTAAAACCAAACGCGGCCTCCGGCTTTACCGGAGCACGCTCGCTCCAGCAAAGTCCGAGGTAGGCGCATAATTGCCATATGGGGGCGATTCTGCCAAACGGGGATGAATGGCGTGATCGAGACATCGATCAGGCCGCACTGGCGATGGTGTTCAGCCAGTCTCCCGTCGGCCTGTACGTGTTCAGCCTCGACCTGCGGCTGGTGAGGTACAACACCGCCGGACACGAGATGCGGGGTGTGCCGTCCGCCGAGCTGCTGGGGCGGCCCCTGCCCGAGATAGTGCCCGGGTTCGACGTCTCCGAGATCGAAGGCATCCTGACCCGGGTCCGTGACACGGGTGAGCCGGTGTTCGAGCGGGAGATCAGGGGTTGCCCGCTGGGAGATCCCGACACCGAGCATGTCCAGTCCATTTCGGCGTTCCGGCTGCACGACACCGCCGGTCGTCCGCTGGCCGTGGCCGTCTCGCTCATCGACGTGACGGACCGGTTCCGGGCCCGTGCCCGGCTCAATCTGATGCACGAGGCCAACGCACGGGTCGGTACTACCCTGGACGTCTCCCGCACCGCCGAGGAGCTGGCGGACGTCGTGGTGCCGGCGCTGGCCGACGTCGTGGCGATCGACGTGCTGGACTCCGTGCTGAAAGGCGAGGCGCCGTCGCTCGTGAGCGGGAGCGAGGACGTCCACCTGCGGCGGCTGGCCTTCCACACGGTACGTGAGACGGACAGGAGTCTCACCAGGATCGGCGAGGTCGGCCGTTTCCCCGCCGGCACGGCCCACGGGCAGAGCCTGGTCGACCTGCGTCCGCGGCTCATCCGCCGCTTCGACTGCGACGGACGCTGGCCGGCCGATGACCCCGCCCGGGCCGAGCTGATCCATGCCGGCGGGATCCACTCGGCGATGGTGGTGCCGCTGGCCGCCAGGGGAGTCGTCCTCGGCCTGGTCTCCTTCTATCGATGGCGCGGCGAAGGCTCCTACGACGACGACGATCTGGCGCTCGCCGCCGGGCTCGTGGACCGCGCCGCGGTGTGCATGGAGAACGGCCGGCGCTACCTGCGCGAACACACCATCGCCAGCGTCCTGCAGCGCAGCCTGCTTCCGTCGAATCTGGCCCACACCAGCGGGGTGGAGGTGGTCCACGGCCACCGGTCCGCCGGAGCCGGCGGCGACTGGTTCGACGTGATTCCGATGTCCGGGGCGCGCGTCGGCCTCGTCGTCGGAGAGGTCGCCGGGCGCGGCATCTACGCGGCGGCGGCCATGGGCCGGCTGCGCACCGCGATCCGCACGCTGGCGGCGCTGGATCTGGCCCCGGACGAGACGCTCGCCCGCCTGGACGACCTGGTGTTCGACCTGGCGGACGAGCACCCCGGCAGCACGGACATGTTCGAGCGGCCGCCCACGAGGGCGACCTGCACCTATGCGGTGTACGACCCGATCTCCCGGCACTGCCGGCTCGCCCGGGCGGGGCACCTGCCGCCCGTGCTCGTTCACCCCGGCGGCGGCGCGGACATCCTGAGGCTCCCGGCCGGACCACCCCTGGGGGAGGGGGGCCTGCCCTTCGAGTGCACCGAACTGGAACTCCCCGAGGGCAGTGTGCTCGCCCTGTACACCGAGGGACTCCTCGAGGGAAAGCCGGGCGGGGTGGACTCGGCGCTCAAACAGCTCCAGCGGGCACTGACCCCCGCCGACCGTTCCCTGAAGGAAAGGTGCGACGTCGTCCTGAGGACCCTGGCGCCGCCGGTCTGCTCCGGCGACGACGCCGTACTGCTCCTGGCCCGCACCCGCACCCTGACGGCCGACCACGTCGCCACGTGGACCCTGCCCTGCGATCCCGCGATCGTGGCCGCGGCGCGCACCATGACGGCCCGCCAGCTGGCGGCCTGGGACCTCGACCACCTGACGTTCAGCACCGAGCTGGTCGTCAGCGAGCTGGTCACCAACGCCATCCGCTACGCCAGCGGGCCGATCGGCCTGCGGCTGATCCGCGACCGCACGCTCAGCTGTGAGGTCTCCGACCACAGCAGCACGGCTCCCCATCTGCGCCACGCGCGCACCATGGACGAGCGCGGGCGGGGACTGTTCCTCGTGGCGCAGACCACCCAGCGCTGGGGCACCCGCTACACCGGGCAGGGCAAGGTCGTCTGGGCGGAGATCGCGGAGGCGGTCGCCTAGGCGCTTCTCAGGGCGTCATCACCCGGCCGATGCTCCGGTGGGTGTCCGACGGGTCAGCGCCGGCCGCCAGGGAGCGTCACCTCTTCGCAGCCGAGCCGGGCCAGGGCGTCGGCGCGTTCGTTCTCCGGGTGGCCGCTGTGTCCGCGTACCCAGAGCCATTCGACCCGATGCCGCTGGACCGCCGACTCCAGGCGTCGCCACAGGTCCGCGTTCTTCACCGGTTCCTTTCCCGCTGTCAGCCAGCCGTTGCGCTTCCACCTGGCCACCCAGCCGGTGATGCCGTTGCGCACGTATTGACTGTCGGTGTGCAACCGGACCACCGACGGCCTGGTCAGGGTCTCCAGGGCCATGATCGCGGCCATGAGCTCCATCCGGTTGTTCGTCGTTTCGGCCTCGCCGCCGCGTAGCTCCCGCTCGTGCTCGCCGTACCGGAGGAGCACGCCCCAGCCACCGGGCCCGGGATTGCCCCGGCAGGCGCCGTCGGTGTACACGTCCACAACGCGTTCACTGGCCACGGCCCCAACACTATCGCCGCCCCGCGCGGCCTTCCGGCTCAGGAGTGCCCTGATCGAGCGCACACCGCCGCCGCCCGGTCCTCGCCGGCCTCCTCGTGCGACGCCGGTGGTCTGAACGTTTCATCCCAGGCGTTAGGCGCCGCCGCCGTCGCCGGCGGGCGGGCAGACGCGGCGGATCGACCCGGCGGAAGAGGTTGACAGGCGGCTTCACAGCAAGGAGGCGGTACGGGATCGGGCGCCGTCCGGGTTCACAGCGGCGAACGCCGGCCTCGTCTCCCGGCGGCGGTCGAAGATCTGGTCGAATGGCCGCCGCTTGCCGTACGGTTGCACACGGAAGGGCGGGTTCACGGCGCGCCTGTGTGCGCACGGGCCGCCGCCTGCCGGATCGTCAGGAGACTCTCACCGACACGCTCAAGCATGCGGGGAAGGATGCCAAGGCCGACGTGCTCTTGCGCCACGCCGAAGACGCGCCGCGCATCCAGGTGACCGACGACGGATCCGGCGGCGGCCGTCCTCCTCGCGGCCGTCCCGCCACGGCGGGGCCGGAGCGGGGGCCGGCCGGCATCCGGGAACGCGCCGCCGCGTTCCGCGGCACGGCGAGGGCCACCCCACTCGTCCCGTACGGATTCCAGCCGCGGGTGCCGCCGCCGTGGACGTGATCCGGGTGCTGGTGGCCGACGACCAGGAGCTGGTCCGCACCGGTCTTCGGCTGGTGCTGCGGCGGGAGCGGGGGATCGAGGTCGCCGGCGAGGCACGCGACGGCCAGGAGGTCATCGACCTGCTGGAACGGCAGGACATCGACGTGGTGCTCATGGACGTGCAGATGCCGCGCGTGGACGGCATCGAGGCGACCCGGCTGATCAACGAACGCGGCGGGCCCAAGGTGCTCATCCTCACCACCTTCGACCTGGACGAGTACGTCTACGGCGCGATCAAGGCGGGAGCCAGCGGCTTCCTGCTGAAGGACACGTCGCCGCGATCGCTCGTCGAGGCGATCAGGGTCGTGCACCGGGGCGACGCCGTCATCGCGCCGTCCACGACCCGGCGGCTGATCTCCCATTTCGTCCCGCGTCTGCCCGCGTGCGGCACGGCACCGGACGCGCGGGTGGCGCTGCTCAGCCCGCGTGAGCGCGAGGTGCTCGCGGAGATCGCCGGCGGCCTGTCCAACGCCGAGATCGGCGAACGGATGTACCTCTCGGAGGGGACCGTCCGTACGCACGTCAGCAGCATCCTGGCCAAGCTGCACCTGCGCGACCGGGTGCAGGCCGTCGTCTTCGCCTACGAGAACAACCTGGCCCGCCGCACCTGACCGGCCCGCCCGGTGCGGGTACGCGTGCGGGCGGAGGGCGGTACGCGTCCCGGCGGTGAGGGCCTATGCGGAGCGGCGGAGCCGACATCGCTCCGGCACGCCGATGTGCGCGGGGGCGTTCGGCCTGCACGCTGGATCACGGCGGCTACCGCTACGACGCCGACCTCATATGGGAGCGCTCCCACTATCGGAAGGAGGGCGAATGGGCCTGTGGTTCGGGGTGTTGGGCCCGTTGCAGGTGGCACGTGACGGCCAGGCCGTACGGCTCGGCACGCTCAAGCAACGCCTGCTGCTCACCGTGCTCCTGCTGGAGCGGAACAGGACGGTCTCACTCGATGATCTGGTCGGCGCGCTGTGGGAGGACAGGCCGCCGAAATCCGCGGTGTTCAACGTGCGCACCTATGTGAACCAGCTCCGTCAGGCGCTGCGCGACCCCCGGGAGGAGAAGGCACGGGAATCCCGGGAGGAGAAGGCACGGGAATCCCGGGAGGAGAAGACGCGGAAAGGAAGGGCGCGGTCGCCACAGCTCCGCATCGTCGGCCGCCGGCCGGGCTATTCGCTCGTGGTCGATTCCGGTGAGCTGGACAGTGTGGAGTTCGGCCGTCTGCTGCGCGAGGGACGGGCCGAGCTGGCACGCCGGGCGCCGCGGCAGGCGCTCCGGCGGCTGTCGGAGGCTCTGGCGCTGTGGCGCGGCCACCCGGCGGAGGACGTCCCGCGCACGCTCGCCGTGGCCGGATGGCTCGACTCCCTGGAGGAGCAGCGGTGCCTGGCGCTGGAGGCACACGCCGCCGCACGTCTTACGCTGGGCGAGCACGACACCTTGATCACCGATCTGCGCGACCTGCTCGCCGTGCATCCGACCAGGGAACGGCTGTGGGGGCACCTGATGCTCGCCCTCTACCGTTCGGGTGACGTCGCCGCCGCCCTGTCGGCGTACACGGCGGCGCGCCGGTCGCTGACCGAGCGGCTGGGCGTCGACCCCGGCGCCGATCTGGTCGCGCTGCACGGCAGGATGCTGGCCAGGGATCCCGTGCTGGACCTCGGAGCACCCGGAGCACCCGCGGCCCTCGGAGCGCCCGAAGCCGTCGGAGCCGCCGGGCCGTTGGCGCCCGGCCGGGGGCGTCCGCTGCATCGCGGGCATCGCGGGCACGGCGCTGACCGGGACCGTCACCGGGGGCGCCGTGAGCATGGACGTCACTGAGACCGGACGCCGTGACGAGGGCCCGATCAGGCGGCGGAGATCCGGCGCAGGACCACGCCGAGCACCCGGTCGCCGGAGTAGTAACCGTGCGTCCGCGAGTCGAAGCTCAGCACGGCGTTGTCCCCGAGCGCGACGAGCCGTCCAGCCGGTACGGGCGAGCCCGGGTCGGCCGAGACGGCCGCCGCCACCGGTGCGGGCACGGGGTCACCCGGCAGGGCCGCGGCCCGTTTGATCACCCAGCTTCGCTGTGCGATGTCGCCGACGCCCCGCTCCGGCCGCCCTCCGGCGGCGGCCGGATGCCGGGGCGCCGGCTCGGGCTGCTCGATCACCACGATGTCTCCCCGCCGCACCCGGTCGAGCGGCACCCGCCGGACGAGGACGCGATCGCCGGAGCGCAGCGCGGGCTCCATGCTCCTGCCCTCCACCGTGATGACCGCGAGCCTGCGGCGCAGCCCCATCAGCGTCGCCGCCCCCGCGAGCCCGGCCACGGCTCCGGCGACGGACCCCGCCACGAGTCCCGCCGCGGCAGGCGCGGCGCCGGCCAGTATGAGCGCGGCGGTCACGGCGTCCCCGCGTCGGCCGGCTCCGGTGTGCCGTACCCGCGTGCCTGCAGGCCGAAAAGGCCGGCGTAGACGCCGCCCCGCCGCATCAGCTCGTCGTGCGTGCCCTGCTCGGCCACCACGCCGGCGTCGAGGACGACGAGCAGGTCCGCGTCCCGTACGGCCCCCAGCCGGTGCGAGATGAGCACGCTGGTGAAGCCCATCCGATGCCGGCGCAGCCGGGTGTGCACCTCGTGCTCCGCCTCGGGATCGAGACCCGAGCTGGGCTCGTCCAGGATCAGCAGGTCGCCCCGGTCGCGCAGCATCGCCCTGGCCAGGGCCAGCCGCTGCCACTGCCCGCCGGACAGCGTCACCCCGGCCGTCGCCGCCTCGCCGTCCGCCATGGGGTCGGCGAACATCCGCGACAGCAGGGTGTCGTACCGCCGGGGCAGCGCCATCACGGTCTCGTGCGCTCCGGCCCGGTGGGCGGCGGCCTCGATGCGCTCCCGGTCCTCGATCGCGGTCACGTCGCCGAGGCCGATGTTGTGGGCGGCGCTCAGGTCGTACGCCATGTAGTCCTGGAAGACCGCGCCGATGCGGGAGCGCAGCTCCGCCGGGTCCATGTCGCGCAGGTCGACCCCGTCCCACAGGATCGCGCCGCGTTCCGGGTCGTAGGCCCGGCACAGCAGCTTCACCAGTGTGCTCTTGCCCGCACCGTTGCGGCCGACGAGCGCCACGGCTCTGCCGTACGGGATCGTGAAGCTCACGTCGCGCAGGATCCACGGACGGTCGGGCGAGTAGCGGAACCACACGCCGCGGAACTCGATCCCCCGCCGCAGCGCGGGCACGGCACGCGGGTCGGCCGGCACGGGCAGGTCGGGGCCGCAGCGGGTGACCATCAGATAGTGGCCGAAGACCAGCACCTGCTGGTGGGCCATGGTCACCTCGTTCACCAGCGTCGTGATCGACGTCTGCACCCCCGCGACGGACGCGACCAGCAGCATGAGGTCACCGCCGGTGAGCCGTCCCTGCCACGCCGCGATCAGCGCCCAGACCAGCCCGGCGGCGGCGACGCCCGCCGACATGAGCCCCAGCGCCGACTGCGTGGCGAGCTCGCGCCGGTCCATCTGACGCCGCTCCGCGTCGGCGGTGCGCCGCTCGCCGGTCATCAGCGCGCGGAAGTACGGCCCCGTGCCGAACAGCCGCAGCTCCTTGGCGGCCTGGACCGTGGTGAGCAGCTGGCGGTAGAACATCTCCCGCCGCTCGACCGGACCGACACGCCACATAACGGCGGCCCGCCCCCGCGACAGCCGCAGCTCGGCGAGCAGTGCCGGGACGGCGGCCGCCAGCACCAGGGTCGCCAGCACGGGGCTGATGACCAGGAGGGAACCGAGGAAGCCGAGCACGGTGACCGCGCCCCTGCCGATGCTCAGCACGCCGCCGACCACCAGCCCCGGCGCGGTGCCGCCCGACTGGTGGGCCAGCGACAGCCGGTCCAGGAACACCGGGTCCTCGAACCGCGCCAGGCCGACGAACCGCTCGGCGGCCTCGAAGAGCCGGTCCTGCGCGAGCAACCCGACCCGCCGCTCCAGCTCTCGGCGGACGTACTGGGAGAAATGGGGCAGCGTCGCGGTCGCGAGGCCGGTCACCACGAGACCGGCGCCGACGGCGGTCAGATAGCGCCCGTCCACCCCCCGGCTGATGATCGCGTCCAGCGCGACCTTGGTCAACCAGGCCGCGGCCACCGGCACCAGGGCCTCGAGCAGCGCCGCGATCGCTGACCCGACGATGAGCAGCGGCCCGGCCTGCCAGGCCAGGGCGAGCGCGCCGGCGACTCCGGCGGCGCTCGCCCTGACACCGCCGAGACCGTCCGGCCCCTTCGCCGCCGGTGACTCGGTCTCGCTCACGCCGGAACGGCCACTTCGGTCCGGTCGGGGTCCAGGCCGGAGACGAGCACCGTCCCCGACTCGTCGAGAACGCCGAACGACGGGAACGCCCGCACCCGCAGCGCCTCGTTGATCCCCGTGCCCTGCTGCTCGATCACCACGCGGGCGACGGGTTCGAGCCGCTCGCGGTACGTCTCGGGATCGCCGCCCATGTCCGCGATGACCGCAAGCACCCGGTCGCGTCCACCGCTGAACTGGGCGGCCAGGCGCAGGAATCCGGGCAGCCGCTCGGCGCAGGCGGAGCAGTCCGGGGAGAACACCCCGACCAGCGTGTTGCCGAGCAGGGTCTCCCTGGAGATCATCTCACCGGTCGTGGCCACGGCCTCGAACTCGCCGGCCGTCTCGCCCTGGGAGAGCATCCCGGGAGGCGCGCTCGCGGCCTGAAGCGTGGAGATGGTCTCGGTGTGCTCGCGTAGCCGGCGGATGACGCCGAAGGTGAGCAGGAGGTCGAGCAGGCAGATCGCGCCGACCACGGCGACGAGTGAGACAACGGCAGGCATTGGCCCTCCAGCACGGTTCGTGGTGCTCCGGCCGCCGACGCTAAAGGGCCGGGATACAGCGGCCGTACACGGTTCATACAGCCGCGCCGAGCCGTACGGGGACCAGTATCCGAGCAGTATCGGCCCTGTATGGCGGGCCCCTACCGTCGTGGCGAACTGTCCCCGACGACCGGAGGTCGCCATGGTGAGACTGGCAGGAACACTGGCCGACAGGATGCTGAGCCGCCTCGTGCCCAAGGCCACGGCCCAGGCGTGCTCGTGCTACAGCGACGGCACCCCGTGCCTCGTCCGCACATGCTGCCGCTGGGGAAGCAGCTGCGGGAACGTCTCCTGCGGCAGCTGGATCTGCAACTGCTGCTGAGAAAACGCACCTGGCCTGCTCGCCCTCGCAGCGCGTCGGCGGGCAGGTCCGCGAGAGGGGACGCGATGCAGTACGTGGCTGCGCTCATCGGCGTGATGTGGGTGGCGCATCTCGGGGTGACCATGATCCTGGTACGCCGGGTCCGCCGGCTGACCGGTCTCATCGGGCCCCGGCCGGTCCTCCAGCGGCCGATGATCCTGGAGGAGGACGAGACGGTCGGGCCGTTCTGCGCGGTCACGACGGCCGGCCGTACGGTCTCCCGTGAACTGCTCCCCGAGGTCGGCCTGGCCGCGTTCTTCTCGCCGATCTGTCCGGAGGCGGTGGAGCGCATTCCCGGCTTCGTCGCGACCGCCGGGCGTTTCCCCGGCGGAACCGACGCGGTGCTCGCCGTGATCGTGAGTGAGGAGCCGGACGCCGCCGAGCCGTACGTCAGGATGCTCGAACCGGTGGCCGGTGTGGTCGTCGAGCCCGAGCGCGGCGAGCTGAGCAGGGCGTTCAAGGCCCGGGGGTTCCCCGTGTTCGCGTTGCTCGACGCGAAGGGGCGGATCATGGCCTCGGGGGAGCGCCTGGAGCAGATCTTCGAGATCCCGGAGGGGGCGCGGACGAGATGACGGAACAGCTCGCCATCGCGGCCCGCTGCCTGATCGGCGTGGTCTTCGTCCTGTCGGCCGCCGGCAAGCTGCGGTCCGGAACGGCCTTCGCCGAGTTCGCCCGATCGGGCCGGGCGCTGACCGGCGCGCTCCTGGGCGGCCGGCCGATCGGCCGCGCCGCCGGTCTGTGGGTCGGCGCGGCCGTCGTGGCCGCCGAGGTCGCGGTCGTGGCGCTGCTCGCCGTCACCGCCACGGCGCGGGCGGGCTTCGCGCTGGCCGTCGTGCTCCTGCTCGGGTTCACCGCCGGTCTGCTGGCCGAGATGCGGCGGGGCACACGTACCCCCTGCCGGTGCTTCGGCGCCTCCAGCACGCCGATCGGCCGCCGCCACATCGTGCGCAACGCCGCCCTGATCGCGCTGTCCCTCGCCGGCTTCACCGCCGCCTTCGCCGCCGGGCAGAGCCCTCTCCCGCATCCCGCCGCCGTGGCCGCCGGAGCCGTACTCGCGCTCGTCGTCGCCCGGCTCGACGATCTGGTCGAGCTGTTCGCGAGCTGATCTCTCGCCTCATGGCGATCCCGGGACTGATCGCATCGGCGACCGGGAACGCGACGAGGCGACCCGGGTCCCGCACGACGCGTTCGTCCAGGGCCGGCACCGGTACGGCCACCGGCGGCGGGGCCGACCCGGGGCCGGTCCCGCGCCGGAGCGATGAGCCGTGGCGTCACGCGGGCCCCGGGCCCGGGCGCAACCTGGCCATCTCCTCGGCGATGCCCGGCAGCGTCCAGTGGGCGTTGAGCCCGCTGGGGTTGGGCAGGACATGGACGGCGATGCCGCCGATCGTCTCCTCCCGCGGGCCGATGACGGCCCGCGGCCGGGCGAAGGCGTGGCGATATGCGGTCACCCCGGCGAAGGCCACCAGACGTGGCCGGATCTCCGTCAGCAGCACCCTCAGCCGCTCGGCGCCCGCGCGGAACTCCTCGGGCGACAACTCGTCGGCCCGCGCGGTCGCCCGGGCCACGAGGTTGGTGATGCCGAGGCCGTACGACGGCAGCAGATGCTGCTCGTACGGCTCGAGCCGGCGCGGGACGAGACCGGACAGGTGCAGCGCCGGCCAGAACCGGTTGCCCGGCCGGGCGAAGTGGTGACCGGTGGCGGCGGAGTAGAGGCCGGGGTTGATCCCGCAGAAGAGCACGTCCAGGCCGGGACCGATCACGTCGTCGATCGTCGCGTTCCTGGCCGCGGCCAGGTCGGCCTTCGTCGGGCGCATGGCAGTGATGCTACGGCCTGTCGTGCGGGCCCCTTCCCGGGTGGGACGGACCCGGAGCACGGCGGGTGACGGAGGGGCCGGTCAAGGCGCCGTCGTTCACCGGAAGGAAGGTCTCGCTGAGGATGAGCGCCGACCGGCCGTCCTGCCCGAACGGAAGGAACGGCCGACCGGCACCCGCCTCCGGCGATGACCGGATTCGGGCGGCCTGTGATCCCCACCTGGTCTCTTCTATAAGATCAAGACATGAGGGATGGCGCCTTCCCATCGACCAGGGCCATGGTGATATATCGGTGGTCCCACGGCTCAGCGCACGTTGTGAGTGCCGGCCATCGAGGATTCTTCAGCGCGGCACACGCGGCAGGCGCCTGAGCGACCGCGCGGCCGGGAGATCCTGCACGAGCTGGTCGGCCGGGCCGACGTACTGGGCCGATCATCACGGGAGATCGCCGATCTCGCCGACCAGAAGATCATCTGATGCCGATGCCGTCAGCGAGATCTCGCTGCCCTCTCCGGGGCCGCGGCCCAAGCTCTCCAGCGAAGGAGTTCCGATGACGTTGAACGCCGAAGAGGCGGCCATGGTCGAGGCGGTGCGTGACTTCGTCGACCGCGAGGTGCGGCCCGTGGTGCGGGAACTGGAGCACGCCAACGCCTATCCGGGCGGACTCATCGACCAGATGAAGCGCATGGGGGTCTACGGTCTCGCCATCCCCGAGCCGTACGGCGACGTCCAGGTCTCGACCCCCTGCTTCGCGATGATCACGGAGGAGCTGGCGCGGGGGTGGATGAGCCTCGCCGGGGCCATGGGCGGGCACACCGTGGTGGCCAGGCTCATCCTCGCGTACGGCACCCGGGAGCAGAAGGAGCGATACCTGCCGCGGATGGCGACCGGTGAGTTGCGCGCGACGATGGCGCTCACCGAGCCGGGCGGCGGCTCGGACCTGCAGGCGATGCGCACCGTGGCCCGGCGCGACGGCGACGAGTATGTGATCAGCGGCACCAAGACCTGGATCAGCAACGCCCGCATGTCGGGCCTGGTGGCGCTGCTGTGCAAGACCGATCCCGAGGCCGTGCCGCGGCACCGCGGCATCTCGATCCTCCTGGTGGAGAAGGTGCCGGGTGTCTCCGTCACCGCCGACCTGCCCAAGCTCGGCTACAAGGGTGTGGAGAGCTGTGAGGTGGTCTTCGACGACGCGCGGGTTCCGGCGGACGCGCTGCTCGGCGGCGTGGAGGGAGCCGGATTCGCCCAGATGATGCGCGGCCTGGAGATCGGCCGCATCCAGGTGGCGGCGCGGGCCACGGGCGTGGCCAGGGCGGCGTTCGACGACGCGCTCGCCTACGCCCGGCAGCGAGAGTCGTTCGGCAGGCCGATCTGGCAGCACCAGTCCGTCGGCAACCACATCGCCGAGATGGGCACCAAACTGACCGCCGCCCGCAGACTGCTGCTGTACGCCGCGGAGCGCTACGACTCGGGCGAGCGCAGCGACATGGAGGCGGGCATGGCGAAGCTGTTCTGCTCGGAGATCGCGATGGAGATCGCCCTCGACGCGATCCGGGTGCACGGAGGTTACGGCTACTCCACCGAGTTCGACGTCGAGCGCTACTTCCGGGACGCCCCGCTCA
Source organism: Sphaerimonospora sp. CA-214678 (assembly GCF_050942215.1). GTDB lineage: Bacteria > Actinomycetota > Actinomycetes > Streptosporangiales > Streptosporangiaceae > Sphaerimonospora. The sequence goes on along the minus strand of NZ_CP192056.1, from coordinate 4,426,724 downwards.
TGATCGTGGGTGAGGGAACCAACGAGATCCAGCGCAACGTCATCGCCCGGCAGCTCGTCGAGCGCGGCGGCCTGCCATCCTGACCGTGCTCCGCACGGGTGGGGTAACGCCGGACGGCTCATCGGCGCACGCCGGGTTAACGCCGCGCTCGTACCTTGCCCGGTATGGCTGAAGCTTTCATCGATGCCGTCCGCACCCCGGTGACCAGGCGCGGCGGTCCGCTGAGCACCGTACATCCCGCCGACCTGGGCGCGCACGGCATCCGCGCCCTGGTAGAGCGGACCGGGATCGACCCGGGGCCGTCAGATAGGTCATTTGGGCGCGGGTGGTGGACAGAAGCCGGACGGTGGGTGCCAGCGCGGCGGACGCCTCTGTCAGTTGGACGTCGTTCGCGGTAGCCGCTCGTCGGGTGCGTTTGACGAAACGGGGTAGGTGGTGCGATGGCGCCGTTCAGGGTTGCGGTTGCGGGGCAGGCCGACCTGGCGGACATCGACACAGCACCTTTCGGGTCGGCGTCCAACTCAACTCCGGGTGGCATCGTCGCCGGGCGAGGCCACCCGGACCCAAACGCGGTCACCGGACAACGGCAGCCATAAACGGACGGACACCTGTTCCATGCTGGCCGGCGCAGGCGGCTGCGGCGGATCTCGAGTTACTTCGACGTCCGGGGGGCGGCCACGACGCGACTCCAGGAAGTTCCGCATTCGTGAATCGCTCGGGTTCAGTTCTTACTCGGGGACCGGTTGACCTGGAACATCGAGACCCCTCTCGCCGGCGGCGGAATCGTCCTTTACCGTGCGTCCTTACCGTGCGTCCTTACCGTGCGTCCTTTACCGTGCGGGGCGGAGGCGATCGTGATGGGCCCGTTGCCGGAGGGGCCGGCAAGGCGGAAGGCGGCGGCCCGGGATCGCGTCGAGACGATCCGGGGACGGATCGAGCGGCCGCGTGAGCGGTCGGAACAGGTGCCGGCCCGGCTGACGACCGTCCGGGAGACGGCAGAGGAGGTCCTGAGCGAGACCACCCGGCCGGGCCGAGCGACCGTCTGCCGGCAGCGGCATCACCGACGACATGAACGGTGCGCAGACGGTGGCCCCGGGTCGGGTTCGAGTGCCTCGCCGGTCGAGGTGATCACGGTGCCGCCGTGGCGGGCGGGCATCGACCGCATCGACCGGTACGGGCGACGGCCCGACCGGCGGATAGGACCCCGGGAGAGATCTCGGGGTCCTTAGGCGTACGGGTGCGGAGCCATTCCGCGAGATGCCGAGAACGGCCGATCTCACCTGGGAAAACGAGACCGAGACCATTCCCGCCTATGTTCGCGGCCATTGGCGCATGGCCGCTATCAGCGGCATGCGGCCGCGTGGCATATCAACCCATGAGACCCATGAAACCGCAGGTCAGGCGGCACACCAATGATGAAGCGGAGTAGGGCGGGTGGGACTTGAACCCACGACCCACGGATTATGAGTCCGATGCTCTGACCGGCTGAGCTACCGCCCCGCAATGGTGCAGTCTCTCACAACTCGGGGGGTGCGCAGTCCCGCATCCCAGCAGAATCCGAAGGTTTCCGAGCCGTCCGCGCCGTCATGCGGATCACGACGCCGGGTTCGGACGCAACGGGCCGGAAGATCTCCCGGATGTCCCTGTCCCGGCCGGTCGCCACGGGAGCCGGAGCCCGAGGGGGAGGAGAAGAAGAGCGGTGTGCCAGGCGGATCGTCAAGGCCGGCATGCCCGTCCGGCTCGGGGACCATCCAGGGGCGAGGAGGACGGAACCTCCGGGGTGATCGACGCCAAGAACGCGCCGCCGATGAGCACGCAGCGGGGCAATGAGGGCTTTTGCGCCCCAAGCGTCGGGTACGGCATGGCGGAGTGGCTCTGCGTGCGATCGGGGGATTGCTGTGGAGATACGACTCGTGGCGGCCGTCGCTTCCCTGGCCCTCCTGACGGCGGTCCCAGCGTGTGACATGGCACTCCCGTACTCGGGGACCGGGCTGGGCGCGGTGGGCAGACTCGCCGACGGTTTCACGATCGGGCTGCTGCTGCCCGACGGCCGACGGTACGACACGCACGATCGGCCCGCCATCACGCGGGCGGTCGCCGCTCTGTGCCCGAAATGTACGGTCGTGACCGCCAACGCCCGCGGCGACCAGGCCACCCAGGATCGGCAACTTTCCGAAATGCTCGCCGACGGCGTGCGGGTGCTCATCCTGATCGCGGTCCGGCCCGAGGACACCGTGGCCCAGGTCGCGGGGGCGAAGCTCCTGCGCGCCAAGGTCATCGCGTACGACCGGCTGGCGAACGGGCCGGTGGACGCCTTCGCGGGCTTCGCCGGACCTCGGGCCGATGTGACGCGGCGGCCGGCGGCCCTCCTGGACATCACGCGGGAGGCGGGCAGCGCGGCCCGGCTCGCCGTCGATCTCGCGTCCGGCAAGGCCGTGTACGGCACGACCACCGTCGCCAACGGGACCACGGCGTCGATCCCGGCCGTCATGATCCATCCAGCCGCGCGCTTCACCGCGTCCGGCGGGAGTGATGCGGGAAACGATGGGTAGGCGGGGGAGGGCAGCGGAACGTCGACGAAGGGAGAACCGCCATGGCGGACGCCCCGAACCCGATCCAACTGCAGAAGCACCTCAAGGGCGTGGACTACCCGGCAGGGAAGTCCGACCTGATCCAGACGGCCCGCGATCACGGCGCGGACGACAACATCATCAATGCGTTGGAGAGGCTGCCGGACCGGCAGTACGACGGCCCGAACGCCGTCAGCAAGGCGGTCACCGAGGCGCGGTAGCGCCGCTCGGTGACGCGGCACCCGGCGGGAGGCCACCGAGAGGATCGCCGAAGGGGATCGATCCATGGGACGGGGACTACCCGATCAGAGCGCCGGGTGGCCGGGACGGGGGGAGCGGCCCGATCGATTCACCGCGAGTCGATCGGGCACCGCTCCGCCGGAGATTCACTTCCAGAGGTCGCGCAGCGGTCCGGCCGACAACGGCGACTGGGCGAGCCCGGCCTTGAAGGCCGGGCCCCACAGGGCGGGATCCAGCACGTCCTCGCCGAACACGGCGATCGTGGCGTCATCGGGGTGGATCACGTGCGTCCGGGACGCTCCCGACTTCTCGAGTTCGGCTTCGAGAGCGGCGCGGGGAGTGAGGTGGCCCAGTGGCTCCAGCACGATCACCGTCGTCGCGCCGGCGGCCAGGTCGGCGCTGGTGGCCGAGCGCACCCCGCCGTCCATGTAGCGCCTGCCGCCGATCTCGACGGGTGGGAAGATCATCGGTACGGCACAGCTCGAAGCCACGGCGAGCACCAGCGGGACGCCCGACTCCCGCGTCCAGACGACGAACTCCCCGGTCTCCGTGTCCACCGAGGTGATCAGGAGTTCCCGGTCGGGCCATTCCTTGACGGGGAGCCGCTCGCCGACCGCGGCGAGCCGGTCCGCCGCGTGGTCGACGCGGGCGTCGAGGGCCATCCGGCCGACCATGCGGAGCCGCTCCACCGGCTCGATGGTGGTGTCGGCGAGAACGGCGAACGACTGCGCGGTGGCGTCCAGATCGATGGCCGGGGCCGGGCCGGTGTCGACATCCCGCTGACGGGTGATGGCCTGCTCCAGGTCGGCCCCGGTGGCGATGAGGGTCCCGACCACTGATCCGGCGGAAGTGCCGATGATCCGGTCCGCTGTGCCGAGATCGACGCCCTCCCGGCGCAGTCCCGTCACGATTCCGGCCATCCAGGCGATCCCGGCGACCCCGCCGCCACCGAGCACGAGTGCGTTGGTCATATCCAGAATTATCTTCCATCCGGCATCCGCCGCAAGCGCGTCGAAGTTCCGTTTTTTTGTATGGCCCCCAAACTATTGACGCCGATGCCGGGTGTGTGTGAATCTCTCTCAAGTTCCATGCACGGAGGCGGTTGACGGTCAGGGTCACTCCTGGTCGTGCATGGCGGTTGTCCATGTCGAAGGGAAAACCGTCCATGCGAAGATTCCTCAGCATGCTCGCGGCCACCTCGGTGGCCCTGGTCGGGGCGGTGGCCGTTACCACGCAGTCGGCGTCGGCCGTCGCCTCAGATCCGTCCACGTTCAAGAACGTGCAGATCGCCGGGGGCGGTTTCGTTCCCGGGATCGTCTTCAGCCAGGCCCAGAAGGACCTGATCTACGCACGTACCGACATCGGCGGGGCCTACCGGTGGAACCAGTCCTCCCAGACCTGGACCCCGCTCCTCGACTGGGCAGGGTGGGACAACTGGGGCTACAACGGCGTCGCCAGCATCGCCGCCGACCCCTCTGACGCCAACAAGGTGTACGCGGCCGTCGGCATGTACACCAACAGCTGGGATCCCAACAACGGCGCGATCCTGCGCTCGTCCAACAAGGGCGACAGCTGGCAGGTGACCAAGCTGCCGTTCAAGCTGGGCGGCAACATGCCCGGCCGCGGCATGGGCGAGCGACTGGCCGTCGACCCGAACAAGAACAGCGTCCTCTACTTCGGGGCGCCGAGCGGCCAGGGGCTGTGGCGGAGCACCGACTCCGGCGCGACCTGGGCCAAGGTCACCAACTTCCCGAACGCCGGCAACTACCGGGCCGGCAGCGGCGACTACGACGGAGACATCCAGGGCGTCGTCTGGGTGACGTTCGACAAGCGCACCGGCACCTCAGGCAACGCCACCCAGACCATCTACGTGGGCGTGGCCGACAAGGACAACACCGTCTACCGGACCACCGACGGCGGCGCCACCTGGGAGCGGCTCGCCGGCCAGCCGACCGGCTACATCGCCCACAAGGGCGTGCTCGACACGGTCAACGGCTACCTCTACATCGCCACGAGCGACACCGGCGGGCCGTACGACGGCGCCAAGGGCGACGTGTGGCGCTACGCCACCGCGACGGGCACCTGGACCCAGATCAGCCCGATTCCGTCCAGCAGCGGGGACGACTACTTCGGGTACAGCGGCCTGACCATCGACCGGCAGAACCCGAAGACCATCATGGTCGCCACCCAGGTCTCCTGGTGGCCCGACGCGATCTTCTTCCGGAGCACCGACGCGGGCGCCACCTGGACCCGCATCTGGGACTGGACCTCCTACCCGGACCGCAGCTTCCGCTACAAGATGGACATCTCGGCGGCTCCCTGGCTGACGTTCGGCACCAACCCGCAGCCGCCGGAGGTCACGCCGAAGCTGGGCTGGATGAACGAGTCCGTCGAGATCGACCCGTTCGACTCGAACCGGATGATGTACGGCACCGGCGCCACGATCTACGGCACCACCGACCTCACCAAGTGGGACTCGGGCGGCCAGTTCACCATCAAGCCGATGGTGAAGGGTCTCGAGGAGACGGCGGTCCTCGACCTGGTCAGCCCGCCGAGCGGGGCTCCCCTGGTCAGCGCGCTGGGCGACATCGGCGGCTTCCGCCACACCGACCTCGACACGGTGCCGTCGATGATGTTCACCTCGCCCGTCTTCACCTCGACCACCTCGCTCGACTACGCGGAGAAGAACCCGAGCGTGATGGTCAGGGCGGGCAACTTCACCGACTCCGACCGGCCGAACGACAGCCACGTGGCGTTCTCCACCGACGGCGGCGCCAACTGGTTCCAGGGCAGCGAGCCGGGCGGCGTCAACAACGGCGGCACCGTGGCCGCCGCCGCCGACGGCAGCAGGTTCGTCTGGGCCCCGGGCGACCCCGGGCAGCAGGTGGTCTACTCCGTCGGGTACGGCAACAGCTGGACGGCCTCCAGCGGCGTCCCGGCGAACGCGATCATCGAGTCCGACCGGGTCGACCCGCAGAAGTTCTACGCGCTGTCCGGCGGCAGGTTCTATGTGAGCACCAACGGCGGCGCGAGCTTCTCCGCCACAGCGGCGACCGGCCTGCCGTCCGAGGGCGACATGCACTTCAAGGCCGTCCCCGGCCACGGGGGCGACATCTGGCTCGCCGGCGAGGGCGGCCTGTGGCGTTCCACCGACTCGGGCGCGTCGTTCACCAAGGTGCCGAACGTGACCAGCTCCATCAACATCGGCTTCGGCAAGGCGGCGCCCGGCAAGTCGTACCACGCCCTCTACCTGGTGGGTGAGATCGACGGGGTGACCGGCCTGTTCCGGTCCGACGACACGGCCGCGAGCTGGGTGCGGATCAACGACGACCAGCACCAGTACGGCAACATGGGCGAGGCCCTCACCGGTGACCCCCGGATCTACGGCCGCGTCTACCTCGGCACCAACGGCCGGGGCATCATCTACGGCGACCGCAAGGGCGGCACCCCCACGCCCACGCCGACGCCGACCCCCACCCCCACCCCCACGCCGACACCGACTCCCACCCCCACTCCCACCCCCACTCCGACGCCGACGCCGACTCCCACGCCGACGCCGACTCCGACCCCCACGCCGACACCGACACCGACCCCGGGCGGCAAGGCGTGCGCGGCGACGTACAAGGTGACCAACCAGTGGCCGGGCGGCTTCCAGGGCGAGGTCACGGTGAAGAACTCGGGCAGCGCCGCGATCAGCGGCTGGACGGTCAAGTGGGCGTTCGCCAACGGCCAGAAGATCAACCAGCTCTGGAGCGGGGATTACACCCAGTCCGGAGCGAACGTCACGGTCGGCAATGTGAGCTGGAACGGTTCCCTCGGTTCCGGGGCCGGCACCACATTCGGTTTCACCGCCGACCTGTCCGGCGGCAGCAACGCCGTACCGTCCCCGGTGACCTGCACGGCCTCCTGACCCACCCCTCTCGGGAAGGCTGACGGGACCGGCCCGGGCGTCCGATCACGCTCGGGCCGGTCCGCCGTTTCGCATACGCTTTGTCCTGTGCCTCGATCGCCAAGGTTCGCCCGGTCCGCGCGCTGTCCGGGGTGGTGCATCGCAAGGCGGAGGAGAAGCCCGCGGCGGAGCCACGGGCGACGACGAGAACGCAGCGAGGTGCCGCCCCGGACGACGCGACGGGGCAGAGATCGGCGGGAGGGGCACTAGGTGAACGCGATCGCGATCGGGGTGTACGTCGCGGCGAGCGACGCCAGGAGCAACAAGGGCGCGATCGCCCTCGGCATGATCGAGCTGCTGACCCGCCAGGTCGAGACCGTGGGCGTGTTCCGGCCGCTCGTCCGGGCGGGCCGGGAGGACGGCCTGGTCAACACCGTGCGTGCCCGCTTCGGCATCGGCCTGCCGTACGAGATGTGCGTGGGCGTCACCTACGAGGACCTGCACGCCGACGAGGAACGGGCGACCGGTGAGATCCTGGCCCGCTATCGCGCGCTGGCCGGCCGGTGCGACGCCGTCGTCGTGGTCGGCACCGACTACACCGACGTCGGCGCGCCCACCGAGTTCGTCTTCAACGCCGAGCTGGCCGCGAATCTGGGCACGCCGGTCGTCAACGTGGTGACCGGGCTGCACCGCACGCCCGACGACATCGCGGCGGCGGTCGAGATGTCCAGGAAGGAGCTCGCCGACCGGCACGCGACCGAGCTGGCCACCATCGTCACCCGCGTCACGCCCGGCCTGGTGGACGAGGTCGCCGCCCGCGTCAGCGCGTACGTCCTGCCGGAGGAGCCGAGGCTGTCGGCGCCCACGGTGAGCGATCTGGTCGCCGCCTGCGACGGCAGGCTGTTCAAGGGGGACGAGCAGCAGCTCGGCCGGGAGGTCGGCGCCCTCATGGTCGGGGCGATGTCGTTGCCGAACATCCTCGACCGGCTCTCCGACGGCGTGGCCGTCATCGTCCCGGCCGACCGCGCAGCGGCGCTGGTGCCCGGCCTGATGGCCGCGCACCGGGCGCCCATGTTCCCCGCCCTGTCCGCGATCATCCTCAACGGCGGGCTTGAGCTGCCGGAGCCGGTCAGCCGGCTGCTCGACGGTATGGACATCCGGCTGCCCGTGATCACTACCGACGGGGGCACCTTCGAGACGGCCAAGGCGCTGTCGGAGGCCGAGGGGATGTTCACCCCCGACGCGAAGGGCAAGATCGACACAGCGCTGGGCCTGTTCGCCGGCAACGTCGACACCGCGGCGCTGCTGCGCAGCCTGCGGATCACCAAGGCCGCCGCGGTCACCCCGCTGATGTTCGAGTACGACCTGCTGGAGCGGGCCCGGGCCGAGCGCCGCCACATCGTGCTGCCCGAGGGCGCCGAGCCGCGGATCCTGCGCGCGGCCGACAGCCTGCTGCGGCGCGGCGTGGCCGAGCTGACCCTGCTCGGCGACGAGCGGGAGATCCGGGCGGCCGCCGCCCAGATGGGCCTGGCCATCGACGACGCGCACGTGATCAGCCCGTTCGACGAGGAGCTGCGCGAGCTGTTCGCCCAGGAGTACGCGCGGCTTCGGGCGCACAGGGGCATGACGCTCGCGCAGGCCCGCGACGCCGTCACCGACGTGTCCTACTTCGGCACGCTCATGGTCCACCTCGGGCTGGCCGACGGCATGGTCTCGGGCGCCGCGCACACCACGGCCCACACCATCCGCCCGTCCTTCGAGATCATCAAGACCTCGCCCGGCGTGGGGATCGTGTCCAGCGTCTTCTTCATGTGCCTCGCCGACCGGGTCCTCGTGTACGGCGACTGCGCGGTCGTCCCCGATCCCACGGCCGAGCAGCTCGCCGACATCGGGATCTCGTCGGCGGCGACCGCCGCCAGGTTCGGCGTCGAACCCCGCGTCGCCATGCTGTCCTACTCCACGGGGGAGTCCGGAACGGGCCCCGAGGTGGACAAGGTGCGCCGGGCCACGGCGCTCATCCGCGAGCTGCGGCCGGACCTGCCGGTGGAGGGCCCGATCCAGTACGACGCCGCGGCCGAGCCGAGCGTGGCCAGGGCGAAGATGCCGGGCAGCCCGGTCGCCGGGCGGGCGACGGTGTTCGTGGTGCCCGACCTCAACACCGGCAACAACCTCTACAAGGCCGTACAGCGCAGCGCCGGCGCGGTGGCCGTGGGACCGGTGCTGCAGGGCCTGCGCAAGCCGGTCAACGACCTGTCCAGGGGCGCGACCGTCGACGACATCGTCAACACCGTGGCGATCACCGCCATCCAGGCGCAGGCGCATGGCCGGGCGGCCGGCCCGGGACGGGAGGAGACGCCGTGATCGACCAGGTCCTCGTACTCAACAGCGGCTCGTCCTCGATCAAATACCGCCTGATCGACATGGCGGCGCGCCGGGAGACCGCACGCGGCCTCGCAGAACGGATCGGCGAGGAGACCAGCGTCCTCACCCACGACGGCGCCCGGGTGGAGCGGCGGCTCGCCGACCACGAGGAGGGCCTGCGTGCCGTGCTGGCCGCCTTCGCCGAGCACGGGCCGCCGCTGGACCGCGTGGCGGCGGTCGGCCACCGGGTGGTGCACGGCGGCAGCCGGTTCGTCCAGCCCACGCTCATCGACGACGAGGTCGAGCGGGCGATCGAGGAGCTCGCCCCGCTCGCTCCGCTGCACAACCTGCCCAACCTGGAGGGCATCCGGGTGGCCCGCCGCGTGTTCCCCGATCTGCCGCACGTCGCGGTCTTCGACACCGCCTTCCACGGCACGCTCCCGCCGCACGCCTACACGTACGCCGTGCCGCGCGAGTGGACGGAGAAGCTCGGCGTGCGCCGGTACGGCTTCCACGGCACCTCAACCGCGTACGTCTCCCGGCGGGCCGCCGAGCTGCTCGGCAGGCCGTACGACGAGGTCAACTCGATCGTGCTGCACCTCGGCAACGGCGCGAGCGCGACCGCCGTCCTCGGCGGGCGCAGCGTGGACACCTCGATGGGCATCACTCCGCTGGCGGGCCTGGTGATGGGCACCCGGTCGGGTGACATCGACCCCGCGCTCCCGGCGTACCTGAACCGGGTCGCCGGGATGAGCCTGGCCGACGTCGACGACGCGCTGAACCGGGAGAGCGGCATGCTCGGCATGTGCGGCGCCAACGACCTGCGCGAGGTATGGAGGCTCGCCGACTCCGGCGCGCAGGACGCCCGGCTGGCGATGGAGGTGTACGGCCACCGCCTGCGCGGCTACATCGGGGCCTACTACGCCGTGCTCGGCCGGGTGGACGCGCTGGTGTTCACCGCTGGGGTGGGGGAGCACGACGCGCGTACCAGGGCGCTCGCCGTCTCCGGGCTGTCCCGGCTCGGCATCGAGATCGATCCGGTGCGCAACGCCGCCCGGGAGACCGGCCCGCGGACGATCTCGCCCGAGGGGGCCGAGGTCGCCGTGCTGGTCATCCCCACCGACGAGGAGATGGAGATCGCCGATCAGACGGTCGCCTGCGTCGAGTCGTGGTCCCACTGATCGTCGGAGGGCCCGGTTATTCTGGCTGCTGAAAACTGGGGGTGATCCGGATGGCGCCGGCCGAGGACGGCCACGCGGGGGCCGGGGAGTCCGAGATGCCCGGATGGCGTGACCGCGTGCGGGCCAGGCGCGGTGGTCACCTGGCTCTGCGGATCGTGATCGGGACGATCGGCTGCATCATGATCGTGAGTGGTCTGATCATGGTGCCGTTCCCCGGGCCGGGCTGGCTCGTGGTGTTCGCCGGTCTGGCGGTGCTGGCCACCGAGTTCCCGTGGGCCTCCAGGTTGCTGGAGCTCGTCAAGCGTGCGGTCCTGGCCGCGACGGACTGGCTCAGGCGGCAGAACTGGTTCGTCCGCATCGTCGCGGGCCTGCTGACCTTCGCCTGCGCCGCCGCCATCGTGTGGGCGACGCTGAAACTGACCACGGGGATCGACCTCATCCACATGGCCCGCGCGCTCATGCTGCGTGGATGGGACACCTGAGGGCGGGCACCGGAGAACGGGGTGTGCGGACAAGGGCCGGGCGGCGACGGGTCCGGGTGAGGATCGCCGGGCCGGATCAGCGGTAGGAAGGCGGGTCAGAGGTAGAGACCGGTGCCGTGCTCGGTCTGCTGGGTGGCCACCGCGTGCAGGTCGCGTTCGCGCAGCACCAGATAGATCTGGCCCTGCACCTCCACCTCATACTGGTCCTCGGGGTTGAACAGGACCTTGTCCCCGGTTTTCACGGATCGGGCGTTGGCGCCGGATCCGCATACTTCGCCCCAGACCAGCCGGTTGGCCATCTTGACGGTCGCCGGGATGACGATGCCCCCGCTGCTGCGGCGTTCCTCGGTCTCCCGCTCGATCCGGATCATGACGCGGTCGTGGAGCATTTGGATCTCGAACTTCGGGTCGGCCACGCTGGCAGTCTACGCGGTCAGGACCGGCCCATGGCCAGGTCATATCCCGTGCCTGAACGGCGGTAGACCCGGCCGGTGCCCCACTTGAGCACCTCGAAGCGGACGTGGACGACGTTGGAGCGGACTCCGGTGAGGTCGGCCATCATCTTCTCCGACAGGTCGACGATGGCCGGAATGTCGTGCTGGGCGACCGCCCATTCTGCCGGGCCGAAGTCCTCGACGAAGCCGATGACGCTCTTGCCCCGATAAGTGATCTTCACCTTGGTGCCGAGGGGCCAGTAGGGGCTGGCGATCGTCTTGTACCGCATCGGCTTGCCCGAGGCCGTCGCGGCGTCCCAGAAGGAGGTGGCCGTGGCCTTGCCCGAGGGCAGCTTGGGCTTGGGTGAGGCCTCCGGGGTGGGGGAGGCGGCGGGCGAGGTGGAGGGGGCCGGCGACGGGACGGGGGACGGGGGGACGGAGGCGGTCGGTTCCGGGATGGGGCGCAGGGACGGTCCGGCCGCGGCGTCGGCGGCGGCCGCTGTGCCGGTCGCCAGCAGGACACCGGCGACGGTCAGGGTGATCGCGTGACGGGTGCGCTTGTGCATGGGTTCCTTTCGCCCGGTCGCGGGGCCCGCCTCGGCGGGCATGCGACAGCGGCCCGGGAGGTGCGAGGAAGAAGCCCCTTTACGCCTCTTTGGCGACGGCTTTGCGACTTTTGGAAGATTTGAGGTAGTTGATACCGGAAAAACCGGATGATGTGGATGAGTATAGGGAAAGAAACGGCAAAAGGGACAAGCGACACCAAACGGACGGTAGATCTTCCTTGACCCTGTTCGTCGACGACCCGGATGACGCGGGTCAGAGTGCGGTGGTGACGGAGGCGATCTCGTTGAGGGGGAACTCGAGGTAGTCGCCGGCCTCCTCGCACCAGGCGTCCAGGACGCCGCTGCGCAGCTCGCCATGGCTCACGGTCGCGGTGACCCCGTCGGACAACGTGATGAACGCACGGACGTTCCGATCGACCACGCAGCCCAGCAGCGACTGCTGCGCGACCGGCAGCCTGGTGGCCATCCGCCCGATCACGGCCCAGGTCTGCCGTCCCGGGCCGGTGGCGTCCGCACCGGCGAGCAGACGCCTGGCGTGCTCGCGCGGATCGGGCGGCGGATCGGCGGGCGAGCCGGGTGACACGTCCGTGACGTCCCCGGTGCTCACGACGGCGGCCGGTCGTTCGAGTTCGGCGACCCGGCCTCCCGGCAGCAGCACGAGCCGCCCGTCCGCGCGGGGCTCGTCGCCCGGCTGCACCGGCGCGTACCCTGCCTCACGCAGCGCGGCGAGCGTCGTCCCGGCCGAGGCGGAACCGGCGAGCACGGTGGGGGCCAGGAGCCGCAGCCCCAGCCCGGCCAGGCTCCGATGCGCGGCGATCTCGGCCAGCAGAGCGGGATCGGCGCCCTGGATGATGCAGCCGACGGAGAAGACCGTCACCTCGCCGTGCCGACGGCCCACGTCGCGGATCAGGTACGCCAGCGGCTGGGGCAGGGTGCCGACCTCGGCGAGCGCGGCGAGCAGGGCCTCGGCGGTCTCCCCGCCGTCCAGGGCCCTACGTACGCTCGCCCGGCTGAACCGCCAGACCGAGGCCGCGCTCCGCGCCTCGCGGTCGGCGGCGCGGTCCAGGAGCGCGGCGAGCTCGACCGATGGCGGCCCGGTCACGACGGCGGTGAGGTCGGCGCCGAACAGCGCGGTGCGGCGTGCGCTCGCGAGCGCGGCGGCCGAGCGCTCGGCCAGCGCCGGGTCGTGTTCGACCTCGGGCACTCCCGCGTGCCCCTCATGGCCGGCGACCGCGGCCAGTGCGGCCAGCGCCCGGCCGAGGCTCGTGAGCGCCTGCCCTGCGGCGAGGCCGAGCAGCCGGGCCTCCTCGAGCACGGCGGGGGCGCACTCGTCCAGTAGCTCCCGGTCGAGCATCGGCGCACGCCAGTGGACCGACTGCACGAGCTCCCGCAGGGTGGCGAAGCCCCGGCCCTCGGGGATCCCGGCGAGCACGCCGAACACCGCCCACCGGATCCGTGCGATCGTCTCACCGGAGGGATCGTCGCCCAGCACGGTCGGATGGCGCTCCTCCACGCGGCGCAGCGACGACCGCTCCATGCGCCACCACGAGGCCAGTAGGACGCGCAGCCGGGCCGGGGCGTCCTCCAGGCGCCAGGCGTCGAACCGGTCGGTCGGAGCGAGGAAGCCGGGGAACGCGCCGCCGAGCGCCGGGCGTCCCCGGTTCGCGCCGCCGCCGTGCTCCGCGTGCTCGGAGCGTTCGGAGTGCTCGTTGAGGGCGATCAGCCGGGCGACAGCGGACACCTCGAGGAGCAGCCGGGTCTCCTCCTCGGCGCAGCCGGTCTCCCTGGCCAGCCGCTTGACCTCACGCACGCCGACGCCGCCGTTCTTCAGCAGCGGCAGCGGGGTCTTGCCGATGTTCTCCAGCAGTGTGGTGGCGCGGTCGAGCAGGTGCGGCGCGGCCAGGCTCATCGCGTGCTCCGCCTCGTCAGTGGCGGCCTCGACCGTGGCGAGGTCGGGCGGGCACGGCGTGAACGGCCCGTGGTAGTCGGGACCCCGCAGCGCCAGCGCCACCTCACGCGGCATCTCGGCGAGGTCCCACCGCCCGCGGAACAGCAGCCCGTGGTCGAGCGCCCATTTCTCCGGCGTTCCCGGCGTCACGAAGCGGTCGCCGGACACGGTGCGGATCGGGCCGTCCCAGGCGAAGCCGTCGAGCAGTTCCATCGTGCCGTACGGCGCACGGCCGAGCAGCGCGCCGAGGCGCTCGCTGTCGCTCAGCAGCGCCGAGATCCTGGCCGTCATCTGGCGTTTGCCTCCCTGCGCGGGCAGCCGGAGGTTGCGGCAGATGCGGCGGAGTCCCTCGGGGCTGAGCCGCCAGGAGCCGAGGAAGGCGTCGAGGGGGTCGCCCAGGCCGCACGGGGCGGTCGACCAGCGGGCCACCGCGGGGGCGAGGTTGATCCGGCCGTCCGGCCCCGGCCAGGCGAGGGCGTGATCGTAGAGGTGGTCGAGCCACGGGACCACCTCGGAGGTGCGCACACCGAGGAAGCGGGCGAGGTCGTCCTCCCCCGGCCGGCCGCCGACCACCAGGCACGCCTGTAGCAGTTCGAGGGGCGGTAGCGGGAGCCCTCGCATGACCTCCATGACGGCGAAGTCGTCGGTCAGGCGGACGGCGAGTGCGTCCATGCGGCGGGGCCAGGGCGCGACGATGGCGTCCCGGCGGTTGGCCAGGACACGGGCGAGTCTGTCTTCGTCGAGGGTCGTCAGCCAGCCGACCAGCTGATCGTCCATACCGGACTCCGGGGAGATGCCGCTCGGGCGTTACGGTCCGATCTCAGCACATCCGGGCCCGCCGCGCGGGCGGTTCTGGACAGATCGCCTCCCGGTTCGCCGATTCAGCGCCGAAGTCCACCGGTTCCACGCCGGACCGGGGCGCTCGGCGTGCGCGGCCTGAACCGGGCCTCCTCCCGGCGCGGCCCGCCGGGCCGCCGGGCGTGATCAGCCGGTCGTGAGCACCGCCCACACGACCTTGCCCTGCGAGGTGAGCGTGCACCAGCCCCAGCGCAGGCTCAGCGACTCCACGATGTGCAGGCCGAGGCCGCCCGGCTCGAACGGCGCCGGGTCGCGCATGACCGGTACGGCCGAGCCGGGATCGGTGATCGCGCAGGTGACCAGCGGGCCGCGCCTGATCAGGGACAGCCGGATGACCGCGCGTTCTCGGTGATCTCCCGGCCCGGCGAGCACCAGGCCGTGCCGCAGCGCGTTGGTCGCGAGCTCGGAGACCACCAGCTCCATCGAGTCGAGGAGCGTGGTCATCTGCCACCCGGACAGGGTTCCCGCGGCGAAGCTGCGGGCCGAGTACACCGACTCGGCCAGCGGCGGCAGGACGAAGGTGGCGCTGCTTCCGGTGCTCGCGCTGTTGCCGGCGGGCCTGCGTTCCAGCAGGTCGCGGGCGTTGTCCGGCCACCAGCCGAGCGGCGGCCACCAGTCGCGCGCCGCCCTCGGCAGCTGGCCACGAGTCAGGTTCGTGGACTGCACGAGATCATGATGCTGGACACTTCGTGCAACTGCAAGAGCGAATGCACGTGCAAGTGTGGTGTGCAGGCGCTACCGTTACCCCAAACAACCCTGGGACGAAGGGGGCGATCTTTGACAGACTGTGAACGAGTCCACTAAGCGGAGGAATGACACGTGTCGATAGATCCACCCGGATCGGGTTCCACCGTTCGGCGCATCATGCTCGGCGCCAGCCTCAGGCGGCTGCGTGAGGAGCGGGGGCTCACCAGAGAGGTGGCCGGATTCCATATCCGGGCCTCGGAGTCCAAGATCAGCCGGATGGAGCTCGGCAGGGTCGGTTTCAAGACACGTGATGTCGAAGACCTGCTCACGCTGTACGGCGTCGTCGACGACGACGAACGGCGTGGCCTGCTGGAGATGGTCCGCGAGGCGAACACGCCCGGGTGGTGGCACAAGTACGGCGAGGTCCTGCCGAACTGGTTCGTCACCTATGTCGGACTGGAGGAGGCCGCCGACGTGATCCGCACCTACGAGGTGCAGTTCGTGCCCGGCCTGCTGCAGACGGCGGCGTACGCCCGTTCGGTGATCCAGCTCGGGTATCCGGACGCGCCGGATGCCGTAATAGAACAACGTGTGCATCTACGCATGCAGCGTCAGGAGCGGTTGACGAACAGCGATGGGCCCAGGTTGTGGGCCGTCATCGACGAGGCCGCGCTGAAGCGACCGATCGGAGGGAGGGCGACCATGCGCGAGCAGATCCAGCATCTGCTCGAGGTGGCCACGCTGCCCAACATCACCCTGCAGGTGATGCCCTTCCGCTTCGGAATGCACGCGGCCGAGGGCGGCGCTTTCACGATCCTCCGCTTCCCGGAGCCCGATCTTTCCGACGTCGTCTACGTCGAGCAGCTCTGGGGTGCCCTTTACCTGGACAAGCGCGAGGACGTCGATCCCTACCTGACGGCCATGGAGCAACTGTGTGTGGAGAGCACGACGCCCGGGGGCACCGCCGAGATTCTCGGCGATCTTCTCAGAGAGACATAAATGCAGACATATAACGGGATGCCCGCAAACGACCTGACCGGTGTCACGTGGCGGAAGAGCGCCCACAGCAACTCGACCGGCAACTGCGTTGAACTCGCCGAGCTTCCGGACGGCAGCGTCGCCGTGCGGAACTCGCGATATCCCGAAGGCCCGGCGTTGATCTATACCAGGGATGAGATCCGTGCGCTCGTGCTCGGCGTCAAGGACGGCGAGTTCGACGGCTTATTGGTTTGATCGTTTCCGGCGTGGAGATGGAGGGCCCGATGGAACCGGTGCCGGTGGGACTGATCGGAGCCGGTCCGTGGGCGGGCATGGTCCACGCCCCGATGCTGGCGGCCGGGCCGTACACGAGTCTGGCGGGCGTGTGGGCCCGCAGGCCGCAGGCGGCGGCCGAGCTGGCCGGCAGGCACGGCGCCCCGGCGTTCGAACGGATCGAGGACCTCTTCGAGGCCTGCCGGGCCGTGGCGTTCTGCGTGCCGCCGGCCGTACAGGCGGAACTGGGCGTCCTGGCCGCGGCCGCGGGTAAGGCGCTGCTGCTGGAGAAGCCGCTGGCGGCCGACCTCGACGGTGCCAGGCGGCTCGCCGGCGCCATAGCGGAGTCGGGGGTCGCCTCGCAGATGGTCTTCACGTTCCGCTACTCCCGGGCGACCGCCGAGTTCCTGGAGCGGGTGCGGGCGCTGGAGCCGTTCGGCGGATACGCGGCGAACATCTCCGGCGCCCTGCACGGCGGCCCGTTCGCGACCCCGTGGCGGCTGGAGCGCGGCGCCGTGCTCGACGTGGGACCGCACATGATCGATCTGCTCGACGCCGCGCTCGGCGACGTGGTCTCCGTCCGGGCGCACGGCAGCGCCCTCGGCTGGGCCGGTCTGCTGCTCGAGCACGCCACCGGCGCGGTGAGCGAGGCGTCGCTGTGCATGGCCGCCCGCGGCGAGACGCCGCCCGCCCGGGTCGAGGTCTACGGGCGGGCGGGCAGCGCCCTGCTGCTCGGCTCGGATCTGGGCGAGAGCGTCTTCCCCGAGGTCGCCAGGCAGTTCGCCGAGACGGTGCGCCGCGGCGGGGGGCACCCGCTGGACGCACGCCACGGCCTGCGCCTGCAGGAGGTCATCGAAGAGGCGGAGCGGCAACTCCGCTGAGCCCGTCACTTCCCCGCGGCCGGGCCGCCGGCATGAGCCGGGCGATGCGTTGATTCTTCGGCTTGATACGGTACGTGCGACGCGTGCCGTGTAGCGAAGTCCGGTGAGAGTCCGGCGCTGTCCCGCAACTGTGGTTCCCCGTCCCCGGGGACGAGCCAGGTCGCCTGCACGGCCGCCGACGCCATCAACCCTCGAGGAAAAGGGTGATCCGTCGATTTCCGCGGGTCTCTCGATTCCCGGCTCTCCCCCTGGAGGACTCTCTCGTGAGGCCTTTCCGCACGGTCGTCGCGGGCGTGCTGCTGGGTGTCGTCGGTCTGGCCGGTTGCGGTCAGACGAACGACACGACCGCCCCCGCCTCCCCCGCAGACTCGGCCGCCCCCGCCGCGTCGGCCGGTGCCTTCCCCGTCACCGTCCAGGCCGGAAACGGTGCGGTGACCATCGCCAAGCGGCCCGAGCGCATCGTGTCGCTCTCCCCGACCGCCACCGAGATGCTGTACGCCATCGGCGCCGGCGGCCAGGTCACCGCCGTCGACGACCAGTCCAACCACCCGCCGGAGGCGCCCAAGACGTCGCTGTCCGGCTTCAAGCCGAACGTCGAGGCGATCGCGGCGGCCAACCCCGACCTGGTCGTGCTCGGCAACGACCTGGACGACGTCGTCGCCGGGCTGAGCAAGGTCGGCGTGCCGGTGCTGCTGGAGCCGGCCGCCGTCCGGCTGGAGGACACCTTCGACCAGATCGCCGACCTCGGCGCGGCCACCGGCAACGCCGACAAGGCCGGGGAGGTCGTCCAGGAGATGAGCAGGCGGATGGACGAGATCGTCGCCGCCGTGCCCAAGGACGCGGAGCTCACCTACTACCACGAGCTGGACAGCACGCCCTACTCGGTCACCTCCAAGACGTACCTCGGTCAGATCTACGGCCTGTTCGGGCTGAAGAACATCGCGGACGAGGCTCCCGACGCCGCCGGCGGCTACCCCAAGCTGTCGGCCGAGTTCATCGCGAAGGCCGACCCCGACCTGATCTTCCTGGGCGACACCAAGTGCTGCGGCCAGAACGCGGCCACCCTCGCCGAGCGGCCCGGCTGGTCCGGCCTGTCCGCGATCAAGAAAGACCAGGTCATCGAGCTCGACGACGACATCGCCTCCCGCTGGGGCCCGCGCGTGGTCGACCTCGCCCAGGCGGTGAGCGAGGCCGTGGTGAAGGCCTCGGCGAGTCAGTGACGAAGTGACGAGAAGGTGACCCTTCTTCGGCCGCGCGGCCGCGCGCTGCTCGTCGCCGTGGCCGTGCTGGCCATCTGCCTGATCCTCGGCACGGTGACGGGGGCGGCCGGGATCTCGCCGCGCGGCGTCGTGCTCGCGCTGCTCGACCGGCTCCCGTTCGTCTCCGTCGACCCGGGGCTCACGCCCGCCGAGCTGGGGATCGTCTTCCAGCTCAGGGTTCCGCGGGTGCTGATCGCCGCCATGGTGGGCGGGCTGCTCGCGATCGCGGGCGCCGGATACCAGGGCGTGTTCCGCAACCCGCTGGCCGATCCGTACCTGCTGGGCGCCGCCGCCGGGGCGGGGCTCACCGTGACGCTGGTCGTGGTGTTCCTCGGCGGCCGGGCGGGGGTGCTCGCCGTGCCGGCGGCCGCCTTCGCCGGCGCCGTCGGCGGGGTGCTGCTGGCGTACGTCCTGGGCCGCTCGGCCGGCCGGGGCGGCGGCACGGCCACGCTCGTCCTGGCCGGGGTCGCGGTCACCTCCTTCCTCACCGCGCTCCAGACGTTCGTGCAGCAGCTCAAGGTGGAGGAACTGCAGCGGATCTACGCGTGGATCCTCGGGAACGTCGGCGGCGGCTGGGACGAGGTCTGGATGGTCGCGCCGTACACCCTGGTCTCGACGGTCGTGCTGCTGCTGCACGGGCGGCTGCTCGACGTGCTGTCGGTGGGCGAGGAGGAGGCCTCCAGCCTCGGCCTGAACGCGGCGCGCGCCCGTCTCATCGTGCTGCTCGCCGCCTCGCTCGCCACCGCTGCCGCCGTGGCGGTCGGCGGCCTCATCGCGTTCGTCGGGATCGTCGTGCCGCACGTGGTGCGCCGGCTCGCCGGATGGTCGTACCGGATCGTGCTGCCGGTGTCGTTCGTCGGCGGCGCGGCGTTCCTGGTGCTCGCCGATCTCATCGCGCGCAGCGTCCTGGCCCCGGCCGAGCTGCCCATCGGCGTGGTCACCGCGTTCGTCGGCGCGCCCTTCTTCGTCATGGTCCTGCGCATGACGAAGGGCGTGAACACGTGAACGGCCAGGGGCGTGAACACATGGACGGCGGAGCGCCCAACGGGATCGAGGTGCGCGGCCTCGGCGTGCGGCTCGGCGAGCGGGAGGTGCTCGCCGACGTCGGGCTGTCGGTCGGCGGCGGCGAGTGGCTGGCCGTCATCGGGCCGAACGGCGCGGGCAAGTCGACCCTGCTCCGGGCCATGGCGGGGCTGATCGCCTGCACGGGAGAGGTGCTCGTGGACGGCGTCAGCGCGCGCAGCCTGGGCCACCGCCCCCGGGCCAGGCTGATCGCCTACGCGCCGCAGAGCCCCCTCCTTCCCCCGGACATGAGCGTGTACGACTACGCGCTGCTCGGCCGTACGCCGTACATCCCCTATCTGGGCAGGGAGAGCGCCAGGGACCGCGAGGTGACGGGGTCGGTGCTGGAGCGGCTCGACCTGACCGGTTTCGCCTCGCGGCGGCTCGGCCACCTGTCGGGTGGTGAGCGGCAGCGGGTCGTGCTGGCCCGCGCGCTGACCCAGCAGGCCCCCGTGCTGCTGCTGGACGAGCCGACCACCGCCCTCGACCTCGGCCACCAGCAGCAGGTGCTCGAACTCGTCGACCGGCTGCGCCTGGCCGACGGGCTGACCGTCGTGACCACGCTGCACGACCTGAACCTGGCCGGGCAGTACGCCGACACCCTGGTCCTGCTCGCGCCCGGCCGCGCCGTCGCGTCCGGGCCGCCCAAGCAGGTGCTGACCGAGCCGCTGCTCGCCCGGCACTTCGACGCGCGCGTCCGGGTCGAGCCCGGCGCCGACGGCCGCCCGCTGGTGCACCTGATCAGGCCGGAGGAACGGTGACCGCCCCGGCCGACGCCTCGGTGCAGGGGGCGCTGTCGCTGGCGCTCCGCGAGGTGGGCGGCATGCGGATGGGCACGCTCCTGTGGCGTTTCGGACCCGGCTGGCGCATGATCTCCTCGGCCGTGCTCGGCGGCGGCATCGGGCCCCGGGAGTGGGTGCTCAACGCGCAGGTCGACAAGGACTACGCGCGGACGGACCCGGTGGAGCATCTGATCGAGATGGGACCCGGAGGCCCCGGCGTCGGGATGCTGACCGCCGCGATGGTCGAGCATCACACCCGGGCGGCCGACGGGGGAGTGGAGGTCGTGGCCACCGTCGGCCTGGGCGTCCCCACCTGGGCCGCAGCCCCGCCGGGAGCCGTGTCGGAGGAGGCCGGCCGCCGTCCGGGCACGATCAACATCATCGTCGCCGTCCCGGTGGCGCTGTGCGACGCGGCCCTGGTCAACGCCGTCATGACGGTGACCGAGGCGAAGACCCAGGCGCTGATCGAGGCCGGCTTCCCCTGCACCGGCACCGCCTCCGACGCCGTGTGCGTCGCCGTACGTGAGGAGGGGCCGCAGGAGCCCTTCGGCGGCCCCCGGTCGGAGTGGGGGGCGCGGATCGCCCGCGCCGTCCACCGCGCCGTTCTCGACGGCGCGCTCGGCTGGCGTGGCAGAGCCGCCGGTACGGCACGGCTCTGAGCAGCGCGGTCCGCCACGGTCCGGCGTGGTCCGGATCGAGGCTCAGAACGGCACGGGCCGGCGGCGACGGTAGGCGACGAGAACGAGCGCCACCAGGCCGGTCAGCGTCACCACCGCCACGAGCCGGGAGATGAGCGCCGACGGCGAGTCGAGTGCGGCCGGCCTCCCCGTGTCGCCGGGCTTCGCCGGGAACGCGAACGTGCCGGACACGGTCCGCGTGATGTGCCCGCTCCGCAGCGTGAGCCGGAAAGTCCATGGTCCGCCGGGAAACCGGGGGTCCAGCGGGACGGACACCAGGCCCGTCACGCCCGGTGGCAGGGTCGTGCCCCGGGAGATCGGGTACGGTCCGGCCCGCAGGGAGGCGTCTTCGTCGGTCAGCGACAGGTGTCCCTCCAGGTCGATGGCGCGCTCGCCGGTGTTGCGCACGGACGCGGTGACCAGCGGGCGCCCGTCCGGCAGCCGCCGGGGGAGCACTTCGCCGACGCGGAACTCCGACGGCGGCTCGCCCCCGGGGCCGACGTCGAGGTAGGCCCGGACGCCGACCCGGTTGACGAGCGAGACGTTCCGCTCCGGGCCCGGCCGCCCGGAGGAGGCCTGCGCCCAGATGACGGCGTACCGCTCGCCCCTGGTCGCCGAGCCCGGCACGCTGATCGTGGCCGTCACCGTGGCGCTGCCGTGCGGCGGCAGGTCGATGCCGGACCGGTCGAGCCTGATCCACGAGGTCAGCTCGTTGTGCTCGCGGCCGGGAGAGAACGTGAACGTTCCGCCGTCGATGGCGGCCGCGCCGGCGTAGACATCGACATGCCGTGGCTTCGCGGAGCTGCTGGAGACCTCCAGCCGCCGGGTGAACGTCGTGCCGGGATTGACGTGATCGACGATGAAGACGCGGGCGCGTGGGTCGGACAGCCGGCTCCTCGGCGCCTCCAGCAGCCGGATGCCGACGGCGCCGGTTCCGCGGTCGTGCCGTACGTGCGAGGCCGCGCCGGCCGGCTCGGCGACGCAGAGGATTCCGTACAGGCACAGTGCGAACAGCGAAAGCAGAAGAGCGGGCGGCGTCATCGGCGTGCCCGGTGCGTGCGGCTGAAGCGGCGGAAGCGGCGGCGCCGGCGGATCATGCGACAGAGTGGCTCACCGCACCGCTGTAGGCGCCCGCGACCGCGCCGGCCGGGACGTCGACCACGATGGTCGGGTGCCAGGTGGTGCTGTTGGAGCCCGATCCGCTCGACTTGGTGAAGGCCGTACGCGACACGTCCAGCGACTGGGCGGATCCGGCGTTGGCCTGGCCGGGTGTGAAGGTGCCGGAGCCCGTGGTCGAGGTCGCGGCGCCGGACCAGTACCGGACACTACTGCTCGAGATGGTCTCCGCGGGAGAGGAGCCCCCCGTCGTGAAACCGCCGGGCGCGATCACGGACGCCGTCCAGATGGCGGTGAGCGCGGCGCGCTGATCCGACACCGTGACGGAGCCGAGCTGCCCGGTGATCTGGCCGCCGGGTGCTCCGCTGCCGATGGCGACGGGCCCGTTGGGAACGGTGATCGTCAGCCCGTTGGGCGCGTTGACGGTGAAGTTGACCGTGGTGGGGCAGGTCGTGGAGATGGGGCAGGTGCCCGCGCGCGCCGGGAGCACGGCCAGGACGGCAGACGTCAGGCTCGCCACTCCGGCGCATACGACGCCGATGCGGGTCAGGAGAGGGCGGCTCGCTGACACGGTCGTCATCCCTCCAGACGGCTCATACTCCTTGGCACGCGGTTCATCCTGGGCCGGAGCGATCGACGGCGCGGATCACGGCGGCGCTGCCCTACCCACTTTTCATCGTGACTTTCGGATTCCTTTTCCCTGATCCCCGGACCATCCCCCGAGGTCGGGACGGTCAGGCCACGGAGTGGGTGACCGTGCCGGTGTAGGCGCCCGCGACCGCGCCGGACGGGACGTGCACGATGACGGTGGGGTCCCAGGAAACGGAGTTCCCCCCCTCGGACGACTGGGTGTGGCTGAACGCCGTGCGGGTCACGTTGAGCGACTGCGCCGCTGCCGCGTTGGCCTGGCCGGGGGTGAAGGTGCCCGGGCCCGTGGCGGCGGTCGCGGGGCCCGACCAGTACGAGACGGCGCTGCTCGGAATCGTCTCGGCCGCCGTCTTGCCGCCCGTGGTGAAGCTCGTGGCCGACACGGTGGCCACCCAGTTGCCCTCGTTTCCGCCGCTTCTTCTGGATCTTCGCGTCAACAGAAAGTAGCAGTGATGTCGCGGAATGTGTCGTATCTCGTCGATGAGGGCCGCGTCAGCCGGTGAAGGCGACGGTATTGATCATGTGATCGATGAGCTGCCGGTCGCACCGGGCGCAGAAGAACGTGATCAGGGTCGTCATCCCGTCCTGACCCTCCCGGACGAGATAGGCGGAGAAGTCGAGCCGGCCGCCTGGTGCCCCCGTCTGCGCCGGGTCGCCGAGCACCCCGTCCAGCCGGAAGGCCGGTCGGCCGCCCACCGTGGTCGGCATCGGGGCGCCGGTGTAGCCGACCGTTCCCGGCAGCGACGACTGCAGGCTCTCCTGGAGCTCCGTCGGCGAGTCCGAGGTGCTGAGCGTGTTGCTCACCTGGGCGAACACGCCGGTGGCGTGCTCCGGCCGGTTCGCGATGACGGGATTGACCTTCGACCAGTCGGTGTTGCCGGGAACGGCGAACAGCGCGTCGAACTCGCCGGCGGCCGGGGAGGCGATCATCCACTGGTCGGCGTTGGTCCTGGCCTCGCCCCAGGTCGACGGGTAGGCCATGGTGAACGGCGCGGCGGTGCTTCCCGGATAGGTGTTCCAGGACGCGGAGCCGTCCCCGCCGTTGGTGAGGATCAGCGTGGCGGCCACCGCGATCGACAGCAGCACGGCCAGGCCGCCGATCAGCGGCCCGAGCGGAAGCCTGCGCCCGCCGCCCGCCTCGACCGGCTGCCCCGGGTGGGAGACCGGCGGCTGCGACGGGTGTGACGGGTGTGAGGGATGTGTCGGGTGAGAGGGCTGTGAGGGATGGGATGTGGGCCCGGGGAAGACGGGCGGGTACGGCTGGGCGCCGGCGGACGGATATGACTGCGCCGACGGCGGTGTCTGATACGGCTGCTGTGGTTGATACGGCTGCTGCGGGTACGGCCGGCCGCCCGCGGGACCGGGCGCCGGCTGTTCGCCGCCGCTGATGGCGTCGCGGAGTGCGGAGACGAACTCCCGGCAGGTCGCGTACCGTTCGGCCGGGTTCTTGGCCAGCGCCCGCGCGAGCACGGGGTTGACCGCGTGCGGCAGGTCGGGACGGTAGGGCGTGAGCGGTGGCGGATCATGGGAGACGTGGGCGTACAGCAGCGCGAGCTCGGTGTCGCGCCGGAACGGCGGCTGCCCCGCCAGTGCTTCGTAGACCACGCAGGCGAAGGCGTAGAGGTCGCTGCGCCCGTCCACGGCGAGGCCCCTGATCTGCTCCGGCGCGACGTAGCGTGGCGTCCCCATGAAGTGCCCGTGGCTGGTCAGCCCCGCCTCCGCGGCCGAGCTCTTGGTCAGCCCGAAGTCGGTCAAATAGACGTGATCGCCCTGGGCCACCAGGATGTTGGCGGGTTTCACGTCACGGTGCACCAGCCCGCCCGCGTGCGCGGCGTCCAGCGCCGCGGCGATCTGGGCGAACAGCGGGTTGGCTCGCGCCACCGGCAGCTGGCCGGTCGCCTGGACGAGTTTGCGCAGGTCACTGCCGTCGACGTAGCGCATGGCGATGAACAGCAGGTCCTCGCGCTCGCCCGCCTCGTAGATCGGGATGATGTTGGGGTGATCGAGGCTCGCCACCAGCCGTGACTCGCGTACGAACCGCTCGCGGAAACGCTCGTCGTGGGAGAGCTGCGGCGAGAGGATCTTCAAGGCCACCGCCCGGCCCAGCCGCTGGTCGCGCGCCCGGTAGACGGTGGCCATGCCGCCTCGCCCGACGACCGCCTCGATCAGGTGGTCGCCGAGTCGCCGGCCGATCAGCGAGGGCGTCGATGGGGTGTCCGTCATGTCACTGCGTCCACAGGATTGCCGCAAAAGCCGCAGAACCGGTGCCCCTGGCCCAGCCGCATGCCGCACTGCGTGCAGAAGCTCATCTGCGGCTGCCTCTGGGGTTGCCCGTGCGGCGGCCCTGCGGGCAGGGACGGCGCGGGCGACGACGACGGGACCGATGGGACCGACGGCACCGAGGGCACGGAAGGAGTGGGGGGCAGGGAAGGCCCCGAAGGCCAGGAGGGCTGGGAGGGCTGGGAGGTCCCCCCGGGGGGCGAGGGGTCGCCGCCGCTCCCGGCGATCCCCGCCGGGTGGTGGGACGGCGCGCCGATGACCTGTGTGACCGCGTGCGCCGGCCACGGCTCCGGCGCCTGGCCCGGTGTGCCGATCGAGGAGTTCCCCGCCGCCGCGTTTCGCCGGCGCCGCATCAGCGCCGTGGTCGCCGCGACGAGCACCACCAGGACCGCGAAGCCGCCGGCCGCCAGGACCAGCGGGGAGACGCCGGACGCCGTCTCCGCCGGGACGGCGGAGGGCCTGGCCGTACCACCATCCCCGTCCTCGGCCGCGCCCGCCTTCGCCCTGGCCTCCTTCAGATGGTCGATCGCGACCGCGTGGTCGGGGCGCAGGTTGAGCACCTGCCGAAGCACCGGGATCGCGTTCGCGAACTGCTTGTTGTGGTAGGAGGCGAGCGCGGTCTCGTACACGTTGTCGACCGGTCCGCGACGCGGGGTCACGCCGGCCGCCACCAGCGCCGTGCGAATCTCCTCAACGGGGGTGACGGTCGTCGGGAGGCCGCCGCCGCCGGACAGCAGCCCGATGACCTCGCTCTTGGCGTCGTCGATGAGCGCCGCGCCCGGCGCCCCGTTCTTCAGCAGCGCCGTGACCTTGGCCCGCTCCTTCTCGGTGATGGTCCGGCTACCCGGGGGATCCAGATGCGCGGTGTCCAGCTTGGGCCGCAGTTTCGCCGACGGCCTGCCGGTGAGCGTCATCACGTTGATCGACTCGACGGCGCCGCCGAGTGCGGTCCCGAGCGGCACAGTGGGCAGGGTCCCCTTCTCGCCGCCCTTGACGACCTTCAGCACGGCGGGGGCGGCCGGGGCGGCGCCCGTCGTCAGGATCTGCGCGGACAGCCCGCCGGGCACTGGAGGATCGAGGTACGGAAAGACCGTCACGTTGGTGGTGACCTGGGCGATGCAGGTCGAGTCGGTCTTCTGCGGCGGATAGCAGGCCTGGAGCCGGCGGTTGAGGTCGGGGTCGTCGAGCGTGTGCCGCTTGAAGTCAGCCGGGATCTTCACCTTGAAGTATTCGGCGAACACCCGGTTGGCCGCGTAGACCCTGGGATCGCGGTCGCTCTGCACCACCTGGGTGGCGGTGACCACGACGCCGTCGGGGGTGACGGTGAACCCGCTGCCCTTCGCCAGTTCGGTGTCGTACTCCCTGACGACCTGCTTGATGATGCTCCGGTCGTCCAGCAGCGTGATCGACACGTGGGAGAACGACTCCACCCGCGCCGCTCCAGGTGTCACCCGGTCCATGGATCCGCTCGGGTGGGGGTGCATCGGCAGCGGCGCCGCCTGCGCTGCCTGCGCCGTTACGGCGAGAGACACCGCCAGCAGGGGCGCCGCGACGGCGGCGTGGACCGGCGACCCCGCGAAAAGTGAGTGCAGGCGGGGCATCCCGGCCTCCTATGCCTGATGTGAACAGTCCAAGGGTCTCAACGCATATGGAGCCGGACAAGGCCTGGAGCCGTGCCGACATCCAGTTGATACAGCCCATTGATCTATACGGCGCTTGCCGATCGCTTGCAGCCGGATTGCTCGGCCGATACGCGCTCCGCCGGAAAGTGATTAATGTTCTGCTCATGCTGCCTTCCCGTCTCCCCCGGGCCGATCTGCTGATCGGTTTCGCCATCATGGCTCTCGGCACGCTGGAGGCGTTCACCGTGGCGACCGCCTATGGCGCGCCCGACGGCGCGCTGCGGATGTCCCAGGACGAGGTGCTGCCCCAGCCGGGTCTTGACATGGTGGGCGACCTCGCCTCCATGGTCGCGTCCTCGGGCCCGCGGGTGCGGCTGGAGATCGAAGGCGAGGCCGTGCAGCTCGAACCCGGCCTCGACCTGTCGGCCTACCGGATCGTGCAGGAGGCCCTCGCGAACGCGGTGAAGTACGCGGGGGATGCCGAGGTCCGGATCCGGATCGCCTACCTGCGGGACTCGCTGGAACTGGAGATCGTCGACGATGGGCGGGGCACGGGACCGGCGCCGACGACCGGCGACGGGCTCGTCGGGATGCGGGAGCGCGCCGAGTTGTTCGGCGGCTCGCTCGACGCGGGGCCGATGCCGGGAGGCGGCTTCCGCGTCCACGCGGCGCTGCCGATCTCCCATGGAGTGACGATGAGCGAGGTCACCAGGTGACGATCCGCGTCGTCTTGGCCGACGACCAGGCGATGGTGCGGGCGGGCCTGCGCCTGGTCGTCGAGAGCGAGCCCGGCATGGAGGTCGTCGGCGAGGCCGGCGACGGAGCCGAGGCGGTGGCCGTGGCACGGCGGGTCCGGCCGGACGTCGTGCTCATGGACATCTCGATGCCCCGGATGGACGGGCTCGCCGCGGCCAGGCGGCTCCTGGACTCGCCGCACCCTCCCAAGATCATCATGCTGACCACGTTCGACACCGACGAGAACCTGTACGCCGCGCTGCGCGCCGGGACGAGCGGCTTCCTGCTGAAGGTGTCCCCCCCCGAGCAGCTCGTGGCCGCCATCAAGGTCGTCGCGGCCGGCGACGGGCTGCTCGACCCGGCCGTCACCACCCGGGTGATCTCCTCCTTCGCCGGGCGGCATGAGCCGGTGCGCCCGCCGCAGCTGTCCGAGCTCACCCCGCGTGAGCTGGAGGTGCTGCGGATGCTCGCCCGCGGCCTCACCAACGCCGAGATCGCCGGGGAGCTCTTCATCGGCGAGGCCACGGTGAAGACGCACGTCGCCCGGGTGCTCATGAAGCTGAACCTGCGTGACCGGGCTCAGGCGGTCGTGTTCGCGTACGAGTCGGGTGTGGTCGCCCCCGGCTCGGTGGACGGATAGCTCGAGGGGTAGTACGAGTTCCACTCGGAGTCGCTCATCCGGAGGAGTCGCATGCCGAGGTAGCCCAGCACCAGGAGGTTGCCTCCGCTCCACAGGAAGCTGAGCGGACCGTAGTCCAGGACGTAGGGGAGGATCCAGACCGCGGCCTCGACCACGGGAATCCACCAGCGGACGAACCCGGCGCGGGCCAGGGCGATCATGACGAGGATCAGCCCGATAGGGCCGAGGAACAGCCACGGTATGTGGAACGAGAAGACGACCCCGGGCAGGTCGAACACCTCGTCGAACAGCTTCTCCGCCTGGTCGGGCGGGTAGTGCCGGCCGAACCACCACTGGACCGCGTCGCCCAGCAGCAGCGCGGACAGGTTGACGAAGCCCAGCGCGGCGAAGGCGCCGCCGATGTGACCGAGCACGACCCCTCGGCGACGGGTCAGGTGCAGCAGGCCGAGCGCGGCGAAC
The DNA here is from genome assembly GCF_050942215.1 of Sphaerimonospora sp. CA-214678. Taxonomy (GTDB): domain Bacteria; phylum Actinomycetota; class Actinomycetes; order Streptosporangiales; family Streptosporangiaceae; genus Sphaerimonospora. Next base: position 4,398,096 of record NZ_CP192056.1, on the reverse strand, counting down.
GGCAGGAGCACCCAGCTCCAGTGGTAGAGGGCGGACTGGAGCTGCGCCAGTCCCGGGTTGACGCCGTAGCTGACCACCTCACGCTCGTCGCCCCATGTGCCCGGGTCCACCGCGTTCGCCACCAGCTGGAAGAGCGGCGAGACGATGAGCGTTGTTCCGATGACCGACCGTCGGAAGTCGGTGGCGTCGGACAGTCTGAACATGATCATTCCTTTTCTGATCGTCCGCTGAGCGCTGACCACGGGGACGGTAGGTGGCGGCCCGGGCGCCGCGCATCCGCCGTACGGCTGATCCGACCTCACTCTCATGGGCGACTTATCGCTTGACCGGTGTTTATGTGTATATTTTTCTGAAGACAGCTCACGAATCGGGAGATTTTTTATGACGGCCTTCCCTTCGGTCCTGTTCGACGAGGCGCACAGCGAGGCATGGACGATCCGGCGTGAGATCGCGGAGCTCATCAATCCGGCGCACCCCGACGACAGCGGCTACGTGAAGGCCGCCGAGGTCCTGCGCCGGCTCGGTCATACCGTCCGTCCCCACGTCGAGGGTCCGGTCACGCCCGGCCTGCTGGACACGTGCGACGTCTTCGTGATCGCGCACCCCTCCGGCGAGCGCTGGGAGCGCACCACGGGCGCCGGAAGCCCGCTCTTCACCGCCGAGGAGATCGACGCGATCGAGGCTCACGTCGCCGCCGGCGGCGGACTGGTCGTGCTCGCCGAGTGCGAGCAGGACAAGTACGGCAGCAACCTCGCCGACCTGCTCGGCCGGTTCGGCGTCGCCGTCGAGCACACGACCGTCCAGGACCCGGCGAGCTGCCACAACAACGTCGCCACGTGGGTCCTCGGCACGCCGCCGTACGACCCGGGGGACGCGCAGGCCGACGGGCAGGACCTGCTGGCGCAGGCGCGCCGGGCCTGCTTCTACCGCGCGGGAACGCTCGCCGCCGTCCCGGACGGCACGGCCGTCCTGTTCGAGACCTCGCCGACCGCCGCCCCCGCCGGCCGCCCGCTGGCAGCGGCCGTACGGCACGGCCGCGGCCGCGTCGTGGTGCTGGCCGACTCCGACCTGTTCGGCGACGACTCGATCGACGACTTCGACCACGCCCAGCTGTGGGCCAACCTCGTCACCTGGGCCGCACGCACGCCCGAGGACGGCCGCTCCCGTACGGCGCCGCACCGGCCCGGGGAGCCGCGCAAGGCGGCGGTGGCCGCCGGGTTCGCCCGGCTCAAGGCGGCGGTCGAGGAGCTGCGCCCGCTGCAGGCGAAGGACGGCTCGATCAGCGGCGACCGGGCCCGCGCCGCCGAACTGGTCGCCGAGATCCGCGATCACGTGACCGCGCTCGCCCCGGCCTTCCCGCACGATCGCGACTACCTCGACACCGTGGTGGCCGACTTCGGCAAGTGGGTGGCGGACGGGCTGGGCGTCCCGGACTTCCTCGACTCGCTGAACGCCTTCCACCCCGACACCCAGCGGGTGGACGGGCTGGAGCACCTGGTCGTCTTCCCGATGTACACCCAGAACGGCAACCGCGACCGCAACGTCGAGGCCGTCTGGATCCGCGTCGTCTGGCCCGACTGGCTGGCCGAGCTCGAGCGCGGCGGCTACGACAACGCGATGTTCGTGCCGATCGTGTTCGAGGACTTCACCGCGGGCTACGACACCAACTCGGCCGTGCTGTTCCCCGAGACCGTCGCGGTGCGGCAGGCTCCGTCGCGCTTCACCTGGGGTGCCATCTTCTGCGACCGGGAGGCCGCGAGGTTCCGCCGGGTCAGCGAGGCCGCGGCCGCCACGCTCAAGCTGGCGCTGCCGCCCGACGCGGCCCGGCTGCTCGCCTCGCAGGATCTCGCCCAGGACACCTTCGTCCTGTGGGATCTGGTGCACGACCGGACCCACAGCCACGGCGACCTGCCGTTCGACCCGTTCATGATCAAGCAGCGGATGCCGTACTGGCTGTACGCGCTGGAGGAGCTGCGCTGCGACCTGACCGCGTTCGGTGAGGCGGTGAAGCTGGAGGCGGCGGGCGTGCCGCACGCGCGGTACGTGCAGTACGCCATCCTGTTCGACCGGCTGTTCCGCTTCCCGATCACCGGTGAGCGGGTGCGCAACTACGACGGCCTCGGCGGCCAGCTCCTGTTCGCCTACCTGCACCGCAACGACATCGTGCGGTGGACCGACAACCGGCTCACGATCGAGTGGGACCGCGTCGCCGACGGCGTCGCCGACCTGCGCGGCGAGGTGGAGAAGCTCTACCGCGACGGCATCGACCGGTCCAAGGCGGCGCACTGGCTCGCCGCTCACCAGCTCGTCGCGACGTACGTCGAGCCGCATCCGGCGTCGGCGTGGCAGCGAGGCGTGCACGCGCTGCCGGCCGAGCAGAAGGCCATGGTGGACGCCGTGCTGCCCGACGAGTTCCCTCTGAGCATGTTCTACGAGGCGCTGCGCCGTAAGCTCACCGAGGTGGTCGAGTCCACGAGGGGCATCCGGGCCTGAGGCCCATATGCGCCTCGCTCGGAAGGGATGGGCGTGATGAGCAGAGTGATCCTGGTCGCGGGAGCGGGTGGTCCCACAGGGGAGGCCGTCGTACGGCGGCTGACCGAGCGCGGCGACACCGTGATCGCGGTCGACCGGTCCGGCGCCGGCGGGTGCCTGGGCGTGGACCTGCTCGACGCGGCGGCCGTAGCGGAGCTGGCCGAGCGGATCAGGGCCGAGCACGGGCGGGTCGACGGCGTCGTGCACCTCGTCGGCGGCTGGCGCGGGTCGAAGACCTTCGCCGAGACCTCGCTCGCGGACTGGGACCTGCTGCACGACCTGCTGATCCGCACCCTGCAGAACGTGTCGCTCGCGTTCGAGCCGCTGCTGCGCGCCTCCGGCGACGGACGGTTCGTCATCGTCTCGGCGCGGGCGGCGCAGCGGCCGACGCAGGGCGGCGCCGCCTACGCCGCGGCCAAGTCGGCGGCCGAGGCCTGGACGCTGGCGCTCGCCGACGCGCTGCGCGGTACGGCGTCCGCCGCCGTGATCCTCGTGGTGACCGCGCTGGTGCATGATGGGATGCGCGCCGCCGCGCCGGACAAGCGGTTCAAGAACCACACCGATGTGCGGGACCTCGCGGCGGCCGTCGCCGGCCTGTGGGACGAGGCTCCCGACGCCGTCAACGGCCGGCGGATCGACCTCACTCCCGGCGCGAAGGATGGAGACCTCTCGTGACGACGGATGCCGTACGCAGGCACGACCCGAAGGTCAAGGCGTTCGCCAGCGACAACTATGCCGGCGTGCATCCGGAGATCATGGAGGCGATCGCGCTCGCCAACGGCGGGCACCAGGTCTCCTACGGCGACGACGTCTACACCGAGGCGCTGCGGGAGGTCTTCCGCCGGCACTTCGGCGAGCAGGCCGAGGCGTTCCCGGTGTTCAACGGCACCGCGGCCAACGTGGTCTCGCTGCGCTCGATGTGCGCGCCCTGGGAGGCGGTGATCTGCCCGGAGAGCGCCCACATCAACTCCGACGAGGGCGGCGCCCCCGAGGTGATCGGCGGTCTGAAGCTGCTCCCGGTGCCGACACCCGACGGCAAGCTCACGCCCGAGCTGGTCGACCGTCAGGCGTGGGGCTTCGGCGACGTGCACCGGGCCCAGCCCCGCGTGGTGTCGATCTCCAACGCGACCGAGCTCGGCACGCTCTACACTCCCGCCGAGATCAGGGCGATCTGCGATCACGCCCACGAGCTGGGCCTGCTCGTCCACCTCGACGGCGCGCGGATCACCAACGCGGCCGCCGCGCTGGACCTGCCGCTACGCGCGCTCACCACCGACGCCGGGGTGGACGTGGTGTCGTTCGGCGGCACCAAGATCGGGCTGCTGCTCGGCGAGGCCGTGGTCGTGCTCAACCAGTCGGCCGTCCGCGGCCTGCCGTACGTGCGCAAGACCGGCATGCAGCTCGCCTCGAAGATGCGGTTCGTCTCGGTGCAGTTCGAGGCGCTGCTCGCCGGTGATCTGTGGCTGCGCAGCGCCCGGCAGGCCAATGCGATGGCCCGGCGGCTCGCCGAGGCCGTACGGCACATGCCCGGGGTGACGCTGCCGCGCCCGGTGGAGGCCAACGGGGTCTTCGCGATCCTGCCGGCCGACGTCGCCGACCGGCTGCGCAAGCGATTCCGGTTCTACAACTGGAACGAGCAGATCGGCGACGGCATGGTGGAGGTGCGGTGGATGTGCGCTTTCGACACCACCGAGTCGGACGTCGACGCCTTCGCGGCCGCCCTCGCCGAGGAGCTCAGCGCCTGATCATTTGGTGCGGATGGAGGGCAGGGGCCGGGCGCCCCGCGTGGTGAGCATCTCCTGCATCTGCTTGATCTCCGCCGCCTGGGTGTTGACGATGTGCTGGGCCAGACTGCGCACCTCGGCCCGGTCGGACTGCTTCAGCAGGGCCTCGGCCATGTCCACCCCGCCCTCGTGATGACGGATCATGAGCTGGAGGAACAGGACCTCGGCGTCCTTGCCCGCCGGTGCCTCCCGCAGCCGTTTCATCTCCTCATCGGAGGCCATGCCCATCGACGCCATGATCTCCGCCCATGGCCGGGGGGCGGCGGTGGCGGCGGCCCCGCCGTGGCCGCCGTGACCGGCCATCCACAGCATCGGCGGCAGGGTCGTCGACTGGTCGAGACCCCACTGCTGGACCCAGCCCATGAAAATTCCACGCTGGGTGCTCTGGGTCGTGATGATGTCGTAGGCGAGCGTCCGCATCTGGTCGTCCGTGCTCTTGTCCCGCACGATGAACGACATCTCGACCGCCTGGGCGTGATGCACGCCCATGTCCCTGGCGAAACCCGCCTCGGGGGAGGCGTCGCCCGGTACCTGTGACCTGGTGAGGAACAGCAGCAGCGCGACCACGGCGACGACGACCGTGATCACTCCGAGGATCGGCGTGGTCCTCCCCGGCCGCGAGACGGTGTCCGGCGGCAGGCTCGTGTCGATGCTCATCGTCCACAGGCTACTCCACGCGGTGCGCGCGCGCCGGGGCCGCTTGATCACATGAGTTCTGCGCTTGCGCGGAGTTTATCCCTATACCCACTATTCTCCATACCGCGCGGGGGAAACCTGTGATCAGCGGCTGGAGGATTGATGGCGAAGGAGAAGTCGCAGGCGAGGCGTGAGCACCTCGCCCGCATGCGCGCCGAGCAGAAGCGCAAGGAACGGCGTGTGGCCTTCCTGATGTGGGGAATCGGCGGTCTCGTCATCGTCGTGCTGGTCGGCCTGGTCGCCGTCTATGTGGTCAACGACCGGTCCGGCAAGTCGCTCGACTCGGTGGCGAGTTACAAGTACGAGGGCTCCGACCACAGCTGGGACAAGGTCGCCTACACCGAGACGCCGCCCGTCGGCGGCCGGCACAACTACATCTGGCAGAACTGCGGCATCTACGACAAGCCCATCCACAATGAGCACGCCGTCCACTCCCTGGAGCACGGTGCGGTGTGGATCACCTATCAGCCCGACCTGCCGCAGGCGGAGGTGGACAAGCTGAAGACGCTGGCCTCCGCCGATTACATGCTGCTCAGCCCATACCCCGGGCTGCCCGCCAAGATCGTGGCCAGCTCCTGGAACCACCAGCTCAAGGTCGACAGCGCAGACGATCCCCGCCTGCCGGCCTACATCAAGAAGTACAAGCAGAACCCGGCCTACACCCCCGAGTTCGGCGCGGCCTGCAGCAGCGGCGTCGGCACCACGGCGGAGCAGCCGCTGCCCCCGCCGACGGCGGCCGACCCCCACGAGTCCGCCGCACCCGAGGAGTCCGCCGCACCCGAGGAGCCCGCGAGCCCGTCGCCCGCCGCCTCCTGAAAACCACCCCACCCCCCCATCCCCGTGATCTTGCGAATACTCGCACGTATACGCCGTGAGCAGGCACTTTCCGTTCCGTGATCTTGCAGTTCCTTGCAGATTCAGGGTCTGAGCTGCGAAAACGATGTTCGTGATCTTGCACCTCGTGTCGGATTGCAAGATCACGCAGTGCATCACCGCACGTCAAGCGGCTTGTCTGCGAGAAACTGCAAGATCACGGAATGGAAGTGCCCAGGTCGGGAGGCGTCCTTGCGAGAATTCGCAAGATCACGCGATGGGGGGTCCGGGGGATGGGGGGTGGGGAGCCGGGGGGTGGGTGGGTGGCGGTTTGCCGGATGATTACCCGCTCTTGGCCTACCTCGGTAGGCTCTGCGGTCGATGGCAGGGATCGAGGACGGGATGCGGAACGAGCGCCAGGAGGAGCCCGGCACGGGGGCGGACCCGGAGGCGGGCGAGGCCGCCGAGATCGGCGGAGAACGGCGCGAGGGCGCTGTACCGGACCCGGATGCCCCCGGATCACCGCAGGAGTCCCGGCCGCCGAATGAACCCGGCCCGCCGCGGCAGCCGCAGGCCGCCCGGGGGACGACACTCGCCCTCGTCGTCGCCCTCGCCCTGGTCGTCGTGATAACCGGTGCTCTCGGTGCCGTGGCCGTCGTGATGACCCGCAATCCGGACGCGGCGCCGCTCTCACAGGTGTCGCTGCGCCGGCTGGCGACGCCCGTGCACTTCGCCCCGGTGGTCGGGGTCAAGGCCGGGCCCTGCACCGAGACCGACGCGGTCCCCGACGACACGGGCACCACGTGCTACCAGCTCGATCCCGGCATCACGGTGACGACCGTACAGAAGATCGAGGAGGTGCCGGAGCGGGACGGGAGCCACTCCCTGCGGCTCGTCCTGTCCCCGGCCAACCTGGACCAGATCGCCGATCTGACCCGGGAGACCATCAAACAGCAGCTCGCGATCGTCGCGGGCGACAAGGTGGTCGCCGCCCCCAGGGTCGAGCAGGAGATCACCCAGGACAGCCTGGCGATCGCGGGCTTCACCAAGGAGCAGGCCGACGCGCTGTTCACCCTGCTGACCGGCGCCGCCGCCCCACAGGCCAGCCCACCCGCCCAGGACACCCAGCCCGCGCAGCCGACCCAGCCGGCGTACACCCAGCCGCAGAGCCAGACCGAGCCGCCCGCGTTCACCGAGCCGACTGCGCAGTCCACGCAGCCGCTGTTCACGGGGACGCCGGACGAGGCCGCGACGCAGCCGGCGGCCGGCCGGCCCGAGGACACCCGGGCCACGGGCTCGGGGGGACGGACCCAGCAGCGGTTCGCGAGCTGCCAGGAGGCCACCGCCAACGGCTACGGACCGTACACCAAGGGCGTGCACGCCGAGTACTACTGGTACACGGACGTGGACGGCGACGGCGTCGCCTGCGACTCCGGCGACCTCGCCTGAGATCAGGCGTCCGCCGGCGTGAGCGCGATGTCCTCGGGGCGGATCGGGACGCGGGCGAGCGGCAGGCCCGTCGCCGCCCGTACGGCCGCGGCCACCGCCGGCGTCGACGACAGGGTGGGCGGCTCCCCGGCGCCCCGCAGCCCGTACGGCGCGTGCGGATCGGGGTTCTCCAGAATCGACAGCCGCATCGGCGGCATGTCGAGGACGGTGGGGATCAGGTAGTCGGTGAACGAGGGGTTCAGCACCCGGCCGTCGCGCACCTGGATCTCCTCCATCAGCGCCAGGCCGAGCCCCTGGGCGGAGCCGCCGTGTATCTGCCCCTCCAGGGCCAGGGGGTTGAGCATCCTGCCGACGTCCTGGACGGCGGCCAGCTCGACGACCTTGACCAGGCCGAGCTCGACGTCCACGTCGACGACGGCACGGTGGACGCACAGCGCGAGCTGGGTGTGGGTGTCGCCCCGGCCGGTGACCGGATCCATGGGTTCGGTCGGCCGGTGGCGATATTCCCGCGTCTCCTCCACCGGGCCGAACCGTTCGAGAAGCTCCGCCAGCTCCTGCCCGGGATGGCCGGCGAGCAACGCGTCGAGGCGCCGCCGTACGGCCTCGCAGGCGGTCTTGACCGCGCCGCCCGTGACGTACGACTGCCGTGACGCGGAGGAGGAGCCGGCCGAGCCGACCGTGGTGTCGGCCGGAGCGACGGTCACCCGGTCGATGCCCAGCTCGGTGCGGGCGATCTGGGCCTGGATCGTGACCAGGCCCTGGCCGACCTCGGCCGCCGCCGTGTGCACGAGCACGTGCGGTTCGCCGCCCAGCGACTCGACCCGCACCCGGGCCGTCGAGTAGTCGTCGGAGCCCTCGGAGAAGCAGATGTTCTTGAGGCCGACGGCGTATCCGACGCCCCGGCGCACGCCCTCGCCGTGCGTCGTCTGCGAGACGCCGCCGGGCAGCAGCCGCAGGTCGGCGGGGACGGCGACCGGTTCCGGCAGCGGCATGGCCGCGAGCTCGGCGAGCATCTCGGCGAGCGGCGCCGGCGTGTCGATCAGCTGTCCGGTGGCGATCCTGGAGCCCTGCGAGACCGCGTTGCGCGTCCGGATCTCGACGGGCGACAGCCCGCAGGCCCGCGCCAGCCGGTCCATCTGCGACTCGTAGGCGAAACACGCCTGGACCGCCCCGAACCCTCGCATCGCCCCGCACGGCGGATTGTTCGTGTAGACGCCGTAGGCGTCGACGCTGATGTTCGCCACCTCGTACGGCCCGACGCCGAGGGAGGCGGCGTTGCCGACCACGGCCGGGGTGGACGAGCAGTAGGCGCCCCCGTCCAGCACGATCTCGGCCCTGACGTAGACCAGCCGGCCGTCGCGCGTCGCGCCGTGTTCGTAGCGCATCCGCGCCGGGTGCCGGTGGACGTGCCCGAAGAACGACTCCTCCCGGCCGTACACCATCTTGACCGGCCTGCCGGTACGCAGCGCCAGCATCGCGGCGTGGATCTGCATCGACAGGTCCTCGCGGGCGCCGAAAGCGCCGCCGACGCCGGCGAGCGACAGCCGCACCCGGTCGGCCGGCAGGCCGAGGCACGGCGCGATCTGGTCCCGGTCGGCGTGCAGCCACTGCGTCGCGACGTACAGGTCCACCCCGCCGTCCCCGGCCGGCACGGCCAGGCCGGACTCGGGGCCGAGGAAGGCCTGGTCCTGCATGCCCACCTCGTACTCGCCGGTGACGACGACCTCGGCCGCCGCCGCGGCCGCCGCGACGTCGCCCACCCTGACCGGCTGGTGCCGTACCAGATTGCCGTCCGGGTGGACTGCGTTGTCCTGGGGGTGTACCTGGGGGCAGTCCGGGTCGAAAGCGGCGCGCATCGGATCGACGACCGCCTCGCGCGGCGCGTACTCGACCACGATCGCCGCGGCGGCCCGCCGGGCGGTCTCGGGGTGATCCGCGGCCACGATCGCCACCGGTTCGCCCTGGTAGCGGACCTGGTCGACGGCGAGGACCGGCTGGTCCCCGCGCTCCAGGCCGTAGCACTTCTCACCCGGCACGTCCCGGTGGGTCAGTACGGCGGACACGCCGGGCACGGCCAGGGCGGGGGAGAGGTCGACCGAGCGGATCCACGCCGACGGGTGCGGGCTGCGCAGCGTCGCCCCCCACAGCATGTCCTCCAGCCACAGATCCGAGGCGTAGGCGAACTCGCCGGTCACCTTGAGCGTCCCGTCGGGTCGCAGCGCGCTCTCGCCGACACCCGGGCGGCGCCCGGTCCGCATCGTCATGACCGCAGTACATCAACGGAGATCGGCCCGGCCAATGGACGTGGCCATGGAAACGCCGCGGCGGGCGGCGGGGTCGCTTGTAGCTTTCTCCAAATTCGCCGCCACGCCGAATACGCTGTGCCTTGTGCTGCTGAGGGATCTGCTCGCCGTCGCTGAGCTCAGGCTCGGGCTGCTCACCGGGGACGAGGCGCTCGACCGGGAGATCGGGGACGTCCTCGTCACCGATCTGCCCGATCCCAGCCGCTATCTGACGGGCGGCGAGCTCGTGCTGACCGGCCTCATGTGGCGCAGGGAGACCGCCGACTCCGAGCGGTTCGTGGCCGCGCTGGCCGCGGCCGGGGTGGCCGCCCTCGGCGCGGGCGACGCCTGGCTCGGCATGATCCCCGGCGATCTCGTGACGGCCTGCCGCGAGCGGGGCCTGCCGCTGCTGCGGGTGCCGGTCGAGGTGTCGTTCGGCGCGATCACCGAACTCGTCGCCAGGCGGCTGGCCGGGGCAAGGGCCGGAGACCTGCGCGGCGAGCTCGGCCGTCGTCGCCGGATCGTCGCGGCGGTGGCCGAGGGGGCGGACCTCGCTGAGCTGTTCACGCTGGTCGAGAGCGAGCTCGGCGTCGTCGCTGCGGTGATCTCCGCGGCGGGCTCGGTGATCGCGGGAGATCTCCCCGAGGCACGGGCCGTACGGCTGGCACGCGCCTATCTGGGCGCTGTCCGGCTGCCGGCGGTCGTGCGGGACGGCGAGACGTTCACGCTGTTCGCGGTGGACCGGTCGCACCGGGCCGCCGGATGGGCGCTGGTGTGCCGGGGCGAGCTCGACGCCGAGATCGGCTTCGAGCTGGCGTCGTGCGTGGCGATGGCCCGCACCCGGATCGAGGAGGGCCGCCGGGTCGAGCGGCGGCTGGCCGAGGAACTCGTCGAGCTCGCGTGGGCCGGAGGCGAGCCGACGGAGCTGTCGGCCAGGTTGCGTACCTGCGGCATCGACGTGGCCGAGCCGTACGTCGTGGTGACGGCCACGGCCGGGACCGGGCGGCGGGCGGGGGCGGGCGGCGGCCGTGATCCGGCCCTGCTCGGCGGCCGGGTGGTGGAGGAACTGCTGGATCGGCGGGTGGTCGCGGTGACCCGCGCCGAGCCGGGGGAGTCGGTCACGCTGCTTCCGTTACGTGAGACCACGGCGGACGAACTGGCGGCGCGGCTGCGCGAGCGTATGGCGCTGCTGACCGCGGGACTGCCCGACGTCGCGGTGGCCGTCGGCGTGAGCGGCGTGCTGACCGGCGCGCACGCGATCCGCGGCGGGCTGGAGGAGGCCGGGCACGCCAGGCGGATGGCCGAGGCGCGCGGCGGGGGAGTGGCCACCAGCGACGAGATCTACACGCACGCGCTGCTGCTGGCGACCGTGCCCGGCGACATCCGCCGGTCGTTCGCGGAACGGCTGCTGGGCCCGCTGATCGACTACGACCGGCGGCACGGCGCCGAGATGGTGCGGACCCTGGAGGCGTTTCTGGACTGCGCGGGGTCGTGGAACGGCTGCGCCGAGCGGCTGCACGTGCATGCCAACACGGTCCGTTATCGGATTCGCCGGATCGAGGAGCTCACCGGAAAGGACCTGTCATCGATGGCCGACCGCATCGACCTCTTCCTGGCCCTGAGCGCCGGCCGCTAACGCGGCCCTGACGGCGGCCAGCTCCTGGGCAGCCGATTCCTCCCACTGCCTGTCGCCGACCGCGCGCGCGACCGCAGCCGCCTCTTCGGCGTAGGCCAGCGCGCTCTCCAACCGGCCCAGCATCCGGTTCGCGGTGGCGAGCTGGGCCAGACAGTGCGGTATGGCGTCGTGGTTCCTGATTTCCCGGCCGATGGCGAACGCCTCCTCGAGGAGGATCTTCGCGGCCAGCGCATCGTTCTGATCGAGGCGGATCTCGGCCAGGTAGCACAGCGCGTGCGACACGTGGAACAGGTCTCCCGCCGCTCGCGCCAGCGAGATCTTCTCGTTGAGCACGGCGGTGGCGGCGGCCAGGTCCCCCAGGCCCCGGTGGGCTGAGCCGAGCATGGCCAGCGCGTGCCGTTCCCCCACGTCCGCGCCGATCTCCCGGGCGATCGACAGTTGGATGCGCGCGCAGTCGAGGGCCTCCGCGTACCGCTCCAGGCAGAGGAAGGTGACGCTGAGGTTGCCGAGCGCCCGCATCTCGTCGAACCGGTTTTGCCGCCCGCGCTGGAGTTCCAGCTCGGCCTGCTGATGGGGCAGCGCCTCGTCGGCGCGGCCCATGCGGACCAGCGACATGGCGATGTAGCCGTGCGCCAGCGCGATGACCTCCCGGTCGCCGAGGCGCTGTCCCGCGTCGAGGGCCTGCTGGTTGATCCGCAGGTTCTCGATCCGATGGCCCACGCGATAGAGATGCCACATCAGCGAGAAGCCCACGTACGCGCCCAGGCGTGCGAGGCCGTCGTCCGCCGACGTCATGGCCTGGGAAGCGGCGGCCAGGACGTTCGCCCGCTCGCGCTCCAGCCAGGCGTGGCCGTCCTGATCGTCGGACAGCGGGGCCGGTGGCGCCTCGTCCCCGGGCCAGGGCGGCTGGACGCGGTGGGGGTCCACCAGCCGGGTGGCGAGACGCGCGGTCGAGCCGTACCGGCGAAGCGCCCGATCGAGGGACTCCGATCGGGCCTGCCGCGTCAGCCGCTCCCGCGCCAGTTCCATCGCGAAGAGCCGCACCAGATCGTGCAACTGGTAGCGCCCGAACTCCCGCGACTCGATCAGGTGCGCGTCCGCCAGGCGTTCCAGCGCCCGCTCGGCGAGTTCGGCGGGGACGTCGACGAGCGCCGCCACCACGTGCGCCGTCACATCGGGCACATGAAGGACACCCAGATGACACAGGGTCCGGGCGGCCAGACGGTCGAGCGGGCGGGTGCTGCGCGACAGGGCGTCGTGGCTCAGCTCCAGGCTCGATCGTACGGCGATGTCGCCCGACTCCAGCTCGTGCAGGATCCGTCCCCGGTCCTCGAGCCGCTCGACCAGGTGCCGCACACCCCAGTGCGGCCGGTCCATCAGACGTGCAGCGGCCAGCCGCATGGCCAGTGGCAGGCCGTCGCAGAGATCGACCAACCGGGCCGCCGCGGCCGGCTTGGCCGCCACCCGTTCCGCGCCGATCAGCTTGGCGAGCATGGTGACCGCCTCGGCGCGGGCCATCATGCCGAGGCACAACTGGACGCAGTTGTCGACGGTGGCGAACGACTCACGGCTGGTGATGAGGACCGCGTTGCCCGACGGCAGATCCAGCAGCGGGCGCACCTGGTCGGGACCGGAGGCGTCGTCCAGCACGGCGAGGACGCGGCGCCCCGCGAGCCTGTCCCGCAGCATGGCCGCGGCCTCGCCGACGTCGTGCGGCACAGCCTCGGCGAACACGCCGAGCGCGCGCAGGAATCTGCCGAGCACGTCGACCGGCTTCAGCCGCTCGACCCCCGGTGTCGCGCCGAGCAGGTTGGCATAGAGCAGGCCGTCGGGAAAATGATCGCTCACGGCATGGGCGGCCTGTACGGCCAGGGCCGACTTGCCCGCCCCGGCGGGACCGGTGATGACGACCGTGGCCTTCGGCGGGCCGCCGGCCCAGGGGGCGAGCAGCGATCGCAGCCGCACCGACTCGTCGGTCCTGCCCACGAAACAGTCCACGGCCCGCGGCAGCTGGCGGGGCGCCGGCACCGGCACCGGGGCCGGCGGACCGGCCGGCCGAGACGGTGCGGACGAGGAGCGTGTGGACGAGGAGCGTGTGGACGAGGAGTGTGTGGACGGTGGCGAAGCCGACGGGGACGCGGGGGCGAGTCGGGCCGGTCCGAGATGGAGGCCGGCCGGCTCCAGAGCCGATTCCAGAGCCGACTCCATGGCCGGATCACCGTGCAGGATCGCCTGGTAACACCGCTGCAGGCTCTCGCCGGGACCCACCCCGAGCCGCTCGGAGAGGAGGCGGCGGATGTCCAGGTACGTGTCCAGGGCGTCGGTCTGCCGGCCGCGGCGGTGGAGCGCCAGCATCAGCAGTTCCCGGGCCCGCTGCCGGAGGGGATGTTCGCGGACCAGGTCGTGCAGCGCCGCGAGCGCCTCGTGGTCTCGTCTCGATCCGAGGAGGACGCGGGCGCGTTCCTCGACCGTGGTCAGGCGTAGTTCCTCGAGACGGGCACGCTCCGTTTCCGCGAATGGGCCCGGGATTCCGGACAGCGCCCGGCCGGTCCACAAACGCAGTGCCGCGTCCAATTCATTCAACGAGTCCTGACAGGCGTCTTTCGCCGGCAGGCGGCGGACCCCGGCTATCCGATGTTCGAATTCCTCGGCGTCGACCCGTACCCGTCCCTGTGCCAGCGCGTATCCTCCCGACCTGTTGACGAGCAGGGTGAAAGGCCCACGCGGCCCCAGGTCCGGCTCCAGTTCCCGCCGCAGTCCCGCGACGTAGGTGTAGATGCTCTGCCGTGCCGTTTTCGGCGGAGTGTCCCCCCACAGCCCCCTGATCAGCGTCTCCTGCGTCACCAACCGGCCCGGGCGGGCGGCGAGGATGCACAGGGTGGCCCGTTGCAGCGGTGGTCCGAGGTCGAGTCGATGCCGCATACGCCAGGCTGTGACGGGGCCGAGCACCTGTAAACGGCATTCGGAATGCTGGGAATCTCCGTGCTCACCAGCTATATCCATGCGCCTGCGGATCTCCACATGAGGGGTGCGACACCCGATCGGCGGCGGGTGTCCATGGTCGTACTTGCCATAGAGATAACGTCGATTGGTGCAGAGTCAACCTGTTCGGAAACTCTGGAGTCCACCTAGATTCGCGGTGACGTCGACTTGACATCAAGCTGACCGCGTAGAACCGCCGTAGTAAACGTGATCATACGGGAAAAGACCGGTCGGACTGTACGGTCCCCGTGGATGCCTGCGCGCGGTGGGGTGACCCCGCTTCCCTCGATCGTTCCGCGAAGGGGAAGCGGCAGAGCGATGGAAGCGGGGTGTCTTCTCACGGCCCCGACGGGGGCCCGTGCCGTCAGCAGCAGTCGTAGCCGAAGTGGATGACCGATGGCGTGGCGGCGTTGGCGGCCGTAACATTGCCTGCAACGACCAGACCGGCCGACATCAGGGCGGTCAGGACGAGTAACGCAAGGCGGCGCATGTGAGTCTCCTTCGTGACGGATCAATGGCCGGGTCTATATTCTCTCTAGAGGTGCACGTGACCAGTCAAGGTTTGGTCGGTGAGCGGATCAAGATGATCCGCCGGCAGCGGGGTCTGTCGCAGGCGCAGCTCGCTCATCCCGAGTTGTCGGACAGCTACGTCTCCTTGATAGAGAGCGGGAAGCGGACGCCGACTCCCGCCGTCCTCGAGCTGCTCGCCCAGAAGCTGGACTGCTCGCTCACCTTCCTGGTCAACGGGGTCACCGCCGAGCAGATGGAAGACCTCGAGCTGGGGCTCCGCTTCGCCCGCCTCGCCCTGGAGAACGGTGAGGTCGCCGAGGCCAGGCGCCGATACGCCGAGCTGCTCGAAGACAACAACCTGGTGGGTCTGGCCTCGCTGCGGCAGGACGCGCGGTACGGCTACGCGCTCGCCGCCGAGGCCGGTGGAGACCTGCCGGAGGCGATAGCCGCGCTGAACACGCTCCGGGAGGGCGACACCGAGGGCCAGTCGCCCGAACGCCGCATCCAGATCGCCCTGGCGCTGTGCCGCTGCCATCGCAACTCCGGCGACTTCGCGACCGCGGTGCGGATCGGCGAGGAGACGCTCGGGCCGGCGTCCGCCGAGCCGTCCTGGAACGACGATCTGATCGAGCTCGGCTCGACGCTTCTGTCGGTCTACTACGAGCGGGGCGACCTGCTCCGCGCCAGGCAGTTCGCCGCCGAGCTGCTGGCGGCCGCCGAGCGGCTCGGCACGCCCCGCGCCATCGTGGCCGCGTGCTGGAACGCCGCGCGTACCGCCGAGCTGGTCGGCGCAGACGAGGAGGCCATGCCTCTCATGGAACGCGCGATGGCCATCCAGTCGGAGAACGGCGAGCCGCGCAACCTCGCCAGGCTCCGCGGCGCCTATGCCACCCTCCTGCTCCGCGCGCGCCCGGCCGAGGCACTCACCGCCCGCGATCTGCTGGTGCGGGTGCTGCACGGCGTGAAGGAGTCCGCGGCCTCGCGCGGAGAGGTCCCGCTGACGCTGCTCTACCTCGCGCGCGCCGAGATGGAGCTCGGCCATCTGGACGAGGCGGCCGAGCACGCCCAGGCCGCGCTCGACCTGGCGGCCGAGGGGACGAGCCGGGCCGTGCTCACCGACGCGCACCTGGTGCTCGGCCAGGCGCATTGGATGCGGCATCGGGACGAGGACGCGACAGCGGAACTGAACGCTGCCGTACAGAAGCTGGAGGACGGGCCGCAGACGCGCAAGACGGCCGAGAACTGGCTGGCGGCGGCGGAGATACACGATCGCGTCGGCGATCGCGCCCGCAGCATCGAGGCCTACCACCGGGCGCTTGCCTGCGCGGGGCTCTGATCCGACCGGCTACCCCGCTCGGTAGCCTAGAGGTGCCATGAGAAAACACTCGCTTGCCTCCGTCGCCGCACTGATCGTGACGCTTGTGCTGGGGGTGGTGTTCGCCCTCCCTGTACGGGCCCACGCCTCGCTCAAAAGCAGCGATCCGGCGAAGAACGCCCAGGTTCAGACCCTGAGCAAGGTCACTCTGGAGTTCACCGAATCTGTACGGTTCCCCGTCGTGGTCGTACAGGGGCCGGGCGGCAAGCGATACGAGAGCGGCGACCCCGTGGTCGACGGCCCGAAGGTCGTCCAGGCGGTGGTGCCGTCGGTGCCCGCCGGCGAGTACACGATCGCCTGGCGAATCGTCTCCTCCGACGGACACCCGGTGGAGGGGGAGATCCCCTTCACCGTGACCGGTTCGCCGGACGCCCCCGGCACCGAGGCCGCTCCGGGTGCTCAGGCGTCTTCGGGGGCCGGCGACTCCCAGGGGACCGAGGGCGGGCAGACCACCGGAGATTCCCGGGACGCCTCCGGCGACGTCGCCGCGACGGACACGGCGGCGGCCCAGGGCGACCAGGCGAGCATCCCCGGCTGGGCCTGGGCCGCGGTCTTCGGGATCGCCGGAGTCGGCATCGGGTTGTACCTCAGCTTACGGAAGAAGTCGTGAATCGGGCGGCGCGCCTGACCGTCGCCGCACTGTGCGCGGCGGTCGGCGCCCTGGTGATCGCGATGATCGTCAGTGGCGCGGCCACTCCGCGGATCATTCCAGGACTGCCCGACGAGGGCACGCTCACCCGGTGGATGCTGCCCTTCTCGAAGCTCACCGTGGACGTCTCCGGGGTGCTGACGGTGGGGCTGCTGGCCGCCGCAGCGACCTTCCTGCCCAATGACAAGGGCCTGCTCGGCCGAGCCGCGCAGACCTATGTCAGGGCCGCGTCGTGGACGGCGCTCGCCTGGGCCGCCGGCGCGGCCGGCGCGCTGGTCTTCGGCGCGTCGGACACGTTCGGCCAGCCGGTCGGCGAGATCCTCGACGGCTCCATGCTGACCAGCTACGCGAGCCAGACGTCGCAGGGCGTCGCGCTCACGCTGGTGGTGCTGTTCGCCGTCGCCATCGCCCTGTTCTCCCGGGGCGCGATCACCGCCGGCGCCGCCGCGGGGCTGCTGGTGTTCTCGCTGGTCACGCTGCTGCCGCCGCCGCTCACCGGTCACTCGGCCTCCTCACCGAACCACGGGCTCGCCATCACCTCTGTCGCGTTCCACGTGCTGTTCTTCGCGCTGTGGGTGGGCGGGCTCGGCGTCCTGTGCGTGCACGGGCTACGCGGGCAGAGCCACCTCGGCGTCGCGGCCGACCGCTTCTCCCGCATGGCGTTGTGGTGCTTCATCGGCGTGGGCGTGTCCGGCGTCGCCGGCACGGCCGCCCGGCTCGAATCGGTGGGCGCGCTGTTCACCTCGGCGTACGGCCTGCTCCTCGTGGCCAAGACGGTCGCGTTCTTCGTGCTCGGGTTCATGGGGTGGCGCCACCGCGTCAGGACGCTGCCGCGGCTGACGTCCGGGAAGCCGCACGCGTTCCTGCAGCTCGCCCTCGGCGAGATCCTGCTGATGGCGGTCACGATCAGCCTCGGCGTGACGCTGTCGCGTACCCCGCCGCCGCCGGTCGACGTCCCCCTGGACCGCGCGTTCCAGCTGCTCGGCTACCTGGTGCCGCCCCCGGTGACCCTGGGCAACCTGCTGACGCTGTGGTGGTTCGACCTGTTCTTCGCCACGCTCGCCGCCGTGCTCGCCGGACTGTACGCCGCGGGCGTCGTACGCCTGCTGCGCCGCGGCGACCGCTGGCCGTGGGGACGCACGGTGAGCTGGCTCATCGCCATCGTGATCCTGGTGCTGACCACGCAGAGCGGGGTGGCCCGTTACGGGCCCGTGCTGTTCAGCGTGCACATGACCGAACACATGATCCTCGCGATGCTGGTACCGATCTTCCTGGTTCTCGGCGCGCCGGTCACGCTCGCGCTGCGCGCGCTCAAGCCGGCCGTACGGCGGGGCGACCGGGGGCCGCGCGAGTGGCTCACGGTGATCCTGCACAGCCGCGTCGTGAAGTTCTACACCCATCCCGCCATCGCGACGGCGATCTTCGTGGCGTCCATGTTCGTGCTCTACTTCACGCCGCTGTTCGGCTCGGCGATGAAGGAGCACATCGGGCATCTCGTGATGATGGTGCACTTCCTGCTCAGCGGCTGTCTGTTCTTCTGGGTGATCATCGGCGTCGATCCGGCGCCGAACAAGCTGCCCCACTTCGGGCGGCTGCTGCTGCTCATGGTCACGATGCCGTTCCACGCGTTCTTCGGGATCGCCGTGATGAGCATGGGCACCGTCCTGGCCGCCGACTACTACGATCAGCTCGGCCGCACCTGGGGGGCGTCCTCGCTGGCCGACCAGTCGACCGGCGGGGCGATCGCCTGGGCCTTCGGCGAGATCCCGACCCTGATCGTGCTGCTGGCCCTCGGCGCCCAGTGGTGGCGGGCCGACGACCGCACGGCTCGCCGTGACGACCGGCGGGCCGACGCCATCGCCGCGAAGACCGGCGGCACCGGCAACGCCGAACTCGACGCCTACAACGACTACCTGGCCGAGCTGAACAAGCGAGACGCCGCGGCGGGGCAGTAGGTCACCTCCTCTCCGAGTGGTATTACTCCAGAATGGGAATCACGTAAGCCCAGGGAGTGTCCGCTGAACACGACCTGGAGGCCCGCATCCGGTCGGGAGGGGCGACGGTGTCCAAGGAAGTTCGCCTGCGCGAAGGCGAGGGGTTCAGCCAGAACCTGGAGGACTATCTCTCCGACTGGACGGACAGGTCCGGCATAACGGTCGAAGTATGGGCCCTGCCCGGACGGACGGTGGCCGTCGATCTCGCCCGCGTCGTGTACGACACCCTCGTCGAGGCTCTGGCCAACGTGGAGCGGCACAGCGGGGCCACGCACGTGTCGATCGCCGTCACCGTGGGCGCGGGCGGTCTGCGGATGACCGTCAGCGACGACGGCGCCGGGTTCGCGGTCGATCAGGCCGTGCGGTACGGCGGCCGCGGACTGGCCGTCATGCGCGCGAGGTTCAGCGAGGTCGGCGGCAGGCTGACGATCAACAGCGTCCCCGGCGGCGGCACCACGGTCACCGGGGTGATCCCCGTCAGGGGAGAGTGAGGATCTCGTGGCCTGATTCGGTGACCAGGATCGTGTGCTCGAACTGGGCGGTGCGCTTGCGATCCTTGGTCACGGCCGTCCACTGATCGGGCCAGATCTCGTATTCGATGGTGCCCAGCGTGAGCATCGGCTCGATCGTGAACGTCATCCCCGGCACCATGGTCACCGACAGCGAGGGGTCGTCGTAGTGCGGGACGATCAGCCCGGAGTGGAACGTGGCGCCGATGCCGTGGCCGGTGAAGTCGCGGACCACGCCGTAGCCGAAGCGCTTGGCGTAGGCCTCGATCACCCGGCCGACGACGTTGAGCTGCCGTCCCGGCGCCACGGCCTTGATCGCCCGCATCATCGCCGTGCGGGTGCGCTCGACCAGCAGCCGTGACTCCTCGTCGACCTCGCCCACGAGGAAGGTCGCGTCGGTGTCGCCGTGCACCCCGCCGATGTAGGCGGTGATGTCCACGTTGACGATGTCGCCGTCGCGCAGCACGGTGTCGTCCGGGATGCCATGGCAGATCACCTCGTTGATCGAGGTGCACAGCGACTTCGGATAGCCGCGGTAGCCCAGCGTCGATGGGTAGGCGCCGTGGTCGCAGAGGAACTCGTGGCCGATCCGGTCGAGCTCGTCAGTGGTCACGCCGGGCGCGACGTGCCTGCCGACCTCCTCCAGGGCCTGGCCGGCGATCCGCCCGGCGATCCGCATCTTCTCGATGGTCTCGGCGGTCTGGACGTCGCTGTCGCCCCGTTTCGGTTCGGCCTTCCCCACGTACTCAGGACGGGGAATGTGGGCGGGGACCTTGCGGGTGGGCGAGATTCGCCCAGGGCGGAGCAGCGTCGTCATGCCGACAAGTCTAGTTGCGGCGGCAGGGGGCACGATTAAGGCGTGAGCGATCAATGGTGGTTCTGCCTGAAGCACATGCGGGTCGAGCCAGAGAAGGCCTGTCCCAACAAGGACCGGCTCGGCCCCTACGAGTCGGAGGAGATCGCCGCCCAGGCCATGCAGCGGGCGGCGGAGCGCAACAAGGCCTGGGCCGAGCAGGACAGGGAGTGGGAAGAGGACTGACCGATCACAGGCCGGGCCGCCTCGCCGCGCGCCCGGCCACGACCCGGCCGATGGTGATGACCCCGACCCCGCTCCACACCATGTTGAGGATCGCGGACGGCCAGGCCGAATGGTACGCACTGTTGATCATCAGTGCGATCCCGCCGCCGAAGTTGAGCAGCTGGTACGGCAGCCCGTCCCCGGACAGTTTCCGCGCCGACACCATCATGTAGCCGCACAGCAGGACCAGGGCGCCGATCATGCCGATGATCGTGATGAGGGTGGACATCGTCGTGCTCCCTCACTCGCTCGCTCAATCGTTCACCCGAGGCCCGCTGATCCGGTCGGCGAGCCGCGCGAGCCGTTCTCGCAGGCCGAGCCGCCGGGTCTCCCCGGCGGCTGTGCTCACCAGGTGCTGGGCGCCGTCGAAGCTGAGCGGGGCGCCTTCCCCCGGTACGGCTATCGCGTCGTGGGCCAGCGACTCGAGCTCCGGATCGCCGCCGTCGAGGGCGAGGATCGTCGCGCCGGTGCGGCGCGCGTCGTCGACCCGCTCGAGCAGCGGCACCGGGGTCTGCCGTTCTGTGACCACGAAGAGAGTCTCCCCACGCTGGGCGTCCCGCAAGCGGTCCAGTCCGATGCGCAGGTGAGGCGGTGCGTTCAGGGGCGGTGCCCAGCGCACGAGGGTGGGTGCGAGCTGGGAGAGCCCGGACAGCCGGGCCTCGTCGTCGAGGTGGGCGGTGACATGCCAGGGTTCCTCGCCGGGCGAGCCGACGACGAGCAGCCCGCCGGGCGACCGGGTGGCCCGGAGCGCCAGCCCCAGTTCGCGGGTGCGTTCCACCCAGCCCGAGCCGGCGAGCACCTCACGGAGCAGGCTCACGGATGCGGCGTCCATGCGGCCATGTTGCCTGACACTACGGCGTGAAGTCTCGTGATTCGGTTCTTGACAAGACGTTGACTCGAAGTAACGATCGGCCCAAGGGCGCGTCGTCGAACAGTAATAGAGTCGCCGGAAGGCGGGCATATGAGCATTCGCGTTCGCGCCATCATGTCGACGATCGGAGCACTTCTGCTCCTGCCGGTCCTTTTCGGCCCGAGGGCGGGCGGCATCGCCCGGGCGGACGCGGCCGGCGACGTGGTGGAGGCCGTTCCCACCCCCGTCTACCTCGCGCCGGGGAAGCTGCTGGAGGCGCCGGTCAGGGCCTGGCACCTGCGCTACCGGTCCACCTCGGCGACCGGCGCCGCCGACATCGTCTCCGGCACGCTGCTGGTGCCCAGGTCCGCCTACGCGGCCGGAAAGCGGCCGATCGTCGGATACGCCGTGGGCACCCACGGACTGGGCGACGAGTGCGCGCCCTCGGCGGCCATGGCGCGGGGCACCGAGGCCGAGCTCGCGATCATCAGCCTGATGCTGCTCAAGGGCTGGGCGGTGGCGGTGACCGACTACGAGGGGCTCGGCACGCCGGGTGACCACACGTACATGGTGGGCGCGTCCCAGGGCCACGCCGTGCTCGACTCGATCAGGGCGGCGATGAGGGTGCCGGAGGCCGGCCTCTCCGACGGCGCACCCGTCGTGGTGATGGGCTACTCCCAGGGCGGCTCCTCGGCCGCCTGGGCGGCCCAGCTCCAGCCGTCCTACGCCCCCGAGCTGCGGCTCAAGGGTGTGGCGGCGGGCGGCGTCCCGGCGGATCTGCAGGCCGTCGGCGAGCACCTCGACGGCACCTCCGACTTCGGGCTCGCCGCGGCGGCGGGCGCCGGGCTCGACGCGGCCTACCCGGAGCTGTCGCTGGACCGCCACCTCACCCCCGAGGGGGCGGCGCTGTTCGCCGACGCCCGCGACGACTGCGTCGCCGACCTGCGCGACAAGCTCGCCGGACGCCGCCTCGCCGAGCTGACCACGACCGACGTCATGCACCGGCCGGAGTGGCAGGCGCGCCTCCTGGAGAACCGGCTGGGCACGACCACGCCCCGGGTGCCGCTGTTCCTCTACCACGCCAAGGGCGACGAGATCATTCCGTACGGCGTGGGCAGGACGCTGCGCGAAGAGTACTGCTCCGGCGGCGCGAAGGTGCTGTGGACCGGACTGCCCGCCGGGAGCCACGTCCTGGGCGCGGTCGAGGGCGCGCCGCTGGCGGTCGCCTGGCTGGCCTCGCGCGTTCTCGGCCTCCCGGTGGTGAGCAACTGTTAGCCGACTGGCATCATCTGGCTCATGGGTGAGCACAGAACCGACCTGCCCGACGTCGACGGGCTGATCATCGGCATCCTCGGCGGGACCGGCGACCAGGGGAAGGGACTGGCGCGCCGGTTCTCGCTGGCCGGTCACACCGTGCTGATCGGCTCGCGTAGCGCCGAGCGGGCCGAGGAGGCGGCACGCGCCGTCGCCGCCCCGGGGACGCGCACACGGGGCGCCGAGAACGCCGCGGTCGCGGCCGAGGCCGACATCGTGATCGTCGCCGTGCCGTGGGACGGCCATCGGGCGCTGCTGGAGTCCCTGCGCGACGAGCTCTCCGGCAAGATCGTGATCGACTGCGTGAACCCGCTCGGCTTCGACAAGCGGGGGGCCTACGCCCTGCCCGTCGAGGAGGGCAGCGCGGCACAGCAGGCGGCGGCGGTGCTGACCGGCAGCCGCGTGGTCGCGGCCTTCCACCACGTGTCCGCCGTCCTGCTGCTCGACCCGGAGGTCGACCAGATCGACCTGGACGTGCTCGTGCTCGGCGACGACCGCGAGGCGACCGACATCGTGCGGGCGCTCGCCGGGCGCATCCCCGGATTCCGCGGCGTGTACGGGGGCCGCCTGCGCAACGCCCACCAGGTGGAGGCGCTGACCGCGAACCTGATCTCGATCAACCGGCGCTACAAGGCGCACGCCGGCATCCGCATCACCGACATCAATTAGAGGCTGCGCCGGGATCCACACGACAACCGGAAAAGGGGTGGGAACTGGCCAGAGTCCCTCGCATACCTGGCCGACGACGGCTGATCCTGGAACTCGACCCCCTGGTGACTGTCGCTGAAGGGGCCACATTCACCTCCCCTGTCCGCAAGGACGCACGACCTCTATGGGGCATGCTTATGGCCGTTCATGCCTTCGCTCGAATCACTTCCTTCCACCGTCGTGCGTATGCACAAACTGGCGTGGAGATCCATGGAGAGCTGACTCAGAAGAATGCTCTTCTGCTCAAGCAGGGCCTAGATGAGATCGAGGCCGAGCCCTCGGTAACGTTCACCGAAGCAGGAGAATCGCTTTGGGCCCAGATGCGGTCGGCTGTATCGGTTTTGCCATGGCCTTCATCTGCTGGGGGATCTCACAGGGCCGTCTTTCGGTACTGTTGACCGGCGTACTCACGTGGACCGTCGGCGAAGGCGATACTCATGCCGATAGCCGACCTCATCACTCACCGCATCGTGCCGGATGGTGAGAAGGGAGCCTTCTTCGGGGCCCTGGAACTTCGCTATCTGGGATTCTTCGCCGGCCCCATCATTGGCGGCGTGCTGCTCAGCGGCGGCAGTTGGCTCTATTTTGGGGTGATGGCCGCGGCCTCCTTCGCGCCTTGGCCGGTGCTGCGCTCTCACTCCCTCGCCCTGGAAACCCGGTGACGATCAACAGATCAGCCGTCGAATGCAGCGTCTTCTGGTCTGTGGCGGGAGGCTTTCCACTGGTGTCACCGTCATCGGCGGCATACTGTCCTGTGTGTCCTCCGTGGGCCCTCAGGGGGCGGTAAGTACCGCACTAGCCTTGTCGGCATGAGCTCTCTTCATCCCGAAACGCGGGCCGTCCATCTCCCCCGGCCCGATCTGAACGGCAGCACGCCGATCTCCCCGCCGATCTACCAGACGTCGGGGTTCGCCTTCGACGATCCGGAGGTGTTCGCCGACGGGATGAGCAGGCCGGACGGGGCGCACGTCTACGGCAGGCTCTCCAACCCGACCGTACGGGCGCTGGAGGAGGCCGTGGCCCGTCTGGAGGGTGGTGCGGCGGCCGTCGCCACCGGCTCGGGGATGGGCGCGATCAGCTCGGTGCTGCTCGGGCTGCTGAAGCCGGGCGACCACGTGATCGCGCAGCGGGCGTTGTACGGCGGCACCGCCCAGCTGCTCGCCGACCTGGCGGCGCGGTTCGCCGTCGAGGTCACCTACGTGCCGCAGGACGACCCGGCGGCGGTGCTCGCGGCCGTACGGCCCGCCAGCCGGCTGCTCTACCTGGAGACGATCGCGAACCCGATGACGCAGGTCGCCGACCTGCCGGGGATGTGCGACGCGGCCCGCGAGGCCGGGCTCGTCACGGTCGTGGACAACACCTTCGCCTCGCCCGTGCTGTGCCGTCCGATCGAGCACGGGGTCGACGTGGTCGTCCACTCGGCCACCAAATATCTGTCCGGCCACTCCGACGTCCTGGCCGGGATCGCGGTCTTCGCCTCGGCCGAGCTGTACCGCCAGGCCTGGTCCTACGCCGTGGAGCTCGGCGTGACGGCCGACCCGTTCGCGGCCTGGCTGGTGCTGCGCGGCATCCAGACGCTGCCGCTGCGGATGGCGCGGCACTGCGCCAACACGCGGGTGCTGGCCACCCGGCTCGCCGAGCATCCCGCCGTCGCCGCCGTGCACTGGCCCGGTCTGCCGTCCCATCCTTCGTACGGCCTGGCCGCCAAGCTGCTGCCCGACTTCGGCGGGGTCTTCTCGTTCGATCTGACCGGCGGGCGCGAGGCGGGCCAGGCGTTCATGCGTGCCGTACGGCTGGCCCGGCTGGCGCCGTCGCTCGGCGGCGTCGAGACGCTGGTCATGCATCCGGCGACGACGTCGCACCGGTCGCTGGGCCCCGCCGAGCTGGCAGCGGCCGGGATCGGGCAGGGGACGGTCCGGGTCGCGGTGGGCATCGAGCATCCGGACGACCTGTGGGCCGACTTCGCGCAGGCACTCGGCGGCGGTGCCGCGTGAGCGCGGCGACCGTGGGGCGCGCGGAGACGGAGAAGGCGGCGGCGCGCATCGGCGGGCACGTCCGCCGCACGCCGGTCGCCCAGGCCGGGCCCGGGCTCCTGCTCAAGCTCGAGGGCATGCAGCATTCCGGCTCGTTCAAGGTGCGCGGGGCGTTCAACCGGATCCTGTCCGCGATGGAGGCGGGCCCGCTTCCGGAGGCCGGCGTCATCGCCGCCAGCGGCGGCAATCACGGGATGGCCGTCGCCTACGCCGCGCGGACGATCGGCGTCCCCGCGGAGATCTTCGTGCCGGAGGTGTGCGCGCCGGTGAAGGTCGAGGGCCTGCGGCGGCTCGGCGCCCGGGTCGTCCAGATCGGGGCGATCTACGCCGAGGCCTACGAGGCGTCGCGGAAACGCGCGGCCGAGACCGGCGCGCTCGACATCCACGCCTACGATCAGCCCGAGGTGGTGGCCGGGCAGGGCACGGTCGCCGTCGAACTGCTCGAACAGGCGGCGAAGCTCGACACACCGCCGATCGACACAGCGCCGATCGACACAGCGCCGATCGACACCGTGCTGGTGGCCGTCGGCGGAGGCGGACTGGTGTCGGGCGTCGTGGCGGCGCTGGACGGGCGGGCCGAGGTGGTGGCGGTCGAGCCGGAGCGAATCCCCACGCTGCACCGTGCGCTGGCGGCGGGGGAGCCGGTCGAGGTGGAGGTGAGCGGCGTGGGCGCGGACGCGCTGGGCGCGAGCCGCATCGGCGGGCTGGCGATGGAGATCGTCCCGGGACGTCTGTCCAGTGTCCTGGTGACCGACGAGGCCATCGTGGCGGCGCGGCACGCCCTGTGGCGGGACCACCGGGTGGTGGCCGAGCACGCCGGGGCCACCGCGCTGGCCGCACTGAGCTCCGGCGCTTACGTGCCCGGGGAAGGCGAGCGGGTGGCCGTGATCGTGTGCGGTTCCAACACGGACCCGGCCACCCTGCTCGTTCGGTGATGGCTCAGCGGTAGCTGTGATCAGGGGTGGGGAAGACGCCGGAGACGACCTCGTCGGCGTACGCCCGCACCGCCCGGTCCATCTCACCGGCCAGGTCGAAGTACTTCTTGACGAACTTCGCCGGCCGCGGGGTGAGGCCCATGAGGTCCTGCCAGACGAGGACCTGGGCGTCGGTGTAGGGCCCCGCCCCGATGCCCACCGTGGGGATGCTCAGCGAGGTGGTGACCCGGTGGGCCAGGTCGGTCGGCACGCACTCGAGCACGAGGGCGAAGGCGCCCGCGTGCTCCAGCGCCTTGGCGTCGGCCATGAGCTCGTCACCGGCCTGGCCGCGGCCCTGCACGCGGTAGCCGCCGAGCGTGTTGACCGACTGCGGGGTCAGGCCGAGGTGGGCCATGACCGGGATGCCGGCCGAGACGAGCAGCTCCACCTGGGGGAGCACCCGGTGGCCGCCCTCCAGCTTGACCGCGTGCGCGCCGGCCTCCTTCATGAACCGGGCGGCCGTCTCCAGCGCCTGCTGGGGCGAGGCCTGGTAGGAGCCGAACGGCAGGTCGGCGACGACCATCGCGCGTGAGGAACCGCGTACGACGGCGGCGGTGAGCGGGATCAGGTCGTCGACGGTGACGGGCAGCGTCGAGTCGTAGCCGTACACGACCATCGCGGCCGAGTCGCCCACGAGCATCACCGGGATGCCCGCCTCGTCGAACACCCTGGCGGTCATCGCGTCGTACGCGGTGACCATGGGCCACTTCTCGTGCCGTTCCTTGGCCGCCGCGATGTCGCGGACCGTGACCCTGCGCTTCGACGCGCCCCCGTAGAGGGCGGTGGGCGGGCTGGAAACGGTGGAAGCAGTGGAAACTGCGGTTTCAGAGGACATGGTTACCTCCAGGCCTCGTGGCGCCCCTGTGGCGTCCCCGGACAGTCAGATCATTGCATGTCGGCTATGGATACAACACCCCCCGGCGTGACCGGATTGTCGGATCCGCAGGGCACAATTCCCGCGGAGGTAAGTAACCAGGATGGCGATTGAACCTTACCGTCGGGTGCTGGCACTGCCCGGCGTGCGTACGCTGCTGCTGGTCGGCCTGGCCGCCAGGATCCCGCTGACCGGCACGGGCATGACGCTCACCCTGCATGTGCTCGACACGCAGCGGCTGGGGTTCTTCCAGGCGGGCCTGGTCGGCGCGATGAGCATGCTGGGGACCGCGGCCGGCTCGCCGCTCGCCGGCCGGTTCGTCGACCGGCACGGCCTGCGGCCGGTGCTGGCCGGCACCACGCTCGCCCAGCTGTGCTTCTGGTGCGCCGCCCCGGCCCTGCCGTTCTCCGCGCTGGTGACGGGCGCGCTGGTGGCCGGGGTGTTCAGCCAGCCCGTCTTCGGCGTGATCAGGCAGTGCCTGGCCGCGATGGTGCCGCCCGAGCGGCATCAGACCGGGTTCGCCCTCGACTCGATGGCCGTCGAGGTGTCGTACATGGTGGGTCCTGCCATCGCCGTCGCGTGCGTGACCGCGTTCTCCAGCACCGTCACGATGTACGGCGTGGCGGCAGGCCTGGTCGGCTCGGGGGTGGGGCTGTACCTGCTGAACCCGCCCATCAGATCGCCGGAGGAGTCCGTCGCGGGGGAGACGGCGGTGCCCAGGCGGCGGTGGCTCAGGCCGGGCCTGATCACGCTGCTCGGCGCGGTGTCCGCGCTGACGTTCGTGCTCACAGCGACCGAGCTGTCGGTGGTCGCGATGCTGACGGCCGGCGACGCGACCGCCTGGATCGGCCTGGTGCTCGCCGTGTGGTGCGCCTACTCGCTGGTGGGCGGCTTCGTGTACGGCGGGCTGTCGCGGGGGCTGCCGCCGCTGGTGATGATGGGCGCGATGTGCGTGCTGACCGCGCCCGTCGGGTGGATCGGCGGGCCGTGGTGGTGGCTGTTCGCCACGCTGCTGCCCGCCGGGGTGCTGTGCGCCCCGGCGCTGTCCGCGACGGTGGATGCGGTGAACCGGCGGGTTCCCGCCGCCGCGCGGGGCGAGGCCATGGGCCTGCACGGCACGTTCCTGACCGTCGGCGGGGCCTGCGCCGGCCCGGTGGCCGGCGGCCTCCTCGACGCGTACGGCCCGGCCTGGGCCCTGGCGGTGGCGGGGGTGGGGGGAACGGTGCTGGTCCTGATGGCGATGCCGTTCCAGCGCGGACCTGCCGCGCCGGCGGGCCGTCCACAATATGAAACGGTCCCGTTGCGTATCGAATAGGTTAAGCGCTACGCTCCCGTTGCGAAACTCACTCGTATCGAAATCTCGTACGCACGTAAGGAAGTAACGGGGGTTACATGGACTCGCAAACCGGGCACCCACGCCGATGGCACATCCTCGGCGTCATGGTGTTCAGCCTGCTGGCCGTCGTGCTGGACAACACGATCCTCAACGTGGCGGTCAAAACGATCGCCGACCCGGTGCACGGCCTGGGGGCCACCCAGAGCGAGCTGGAGTGGGCGATGAACTCCTACACGCTCGTGTTCGCCGGTCTCCTGTTCACGTTCGGGGTGCTGGGGGACAGGTACGGGCGTAAGCGGATGCTCCTTGTGGGCATGGTGCTGTTCGGCCTCTCCTCGCTGGTCAGCGCGTACGCCCAGACGCCGACACAGCTCATCGGGGCACGGGCGCTGATGGGCCTCGGCGGCGCGGCCATCATGCCCGCCACCCTGGCGATCATCTCGAACGTCTTCCCCGTCCACGAGCGGGGCAGGGCCATCGGCATCTGGGCGGGCGGCGTCGGCATCGCCGTGGCGATCGGGCCGATCACCGGGGGTCTGCTGCTCGAGCACTTCTGGTGGGGCTCGGTCTTCCTGGTTAACGTCCCGATCGTGCTGGTCGCCGTGTGGTTGATCACCATCGTGGTGCCGGACTCCAGGCACCCGGACAAGTCCGGCCTCGACCCGATCGGCGTGCTGCTGTCCATAGCCGGTCTGGTCAGCCTCGTCTACGGCATCGTCCGGATCAGCGACCTGGGCACGGTCGCCGACGTCTCGGTCGTCGTCCCGTCGCTGGCGGGTCTGGCCGTCCTCGCGGTGTTCGTCTGGTACGAGCAGCGGATCGAGCACCCGGCCTTCGACGTCCGCCACTTCCGCAACCCGGCCTTCACGACCGCCATCTCCAGCGTCGGCCTGGTGTTCTTCGCGGCGATGGGCGTCATGTTCTTCATGGCCTTCTACTGGCAGATCGTCCGCGGCTACTCGCCGTTGGAGTCCGGCGCGCTGGTGCTGCCGTTCGCGATCGCCCAGCTGATCTTCGCGCCGCGCAGCGCGCGGGTGGTCGAGAAGTACGGCGCCAAGGCGGTGGGCACCGCGGCGATGGCGGTGATCACCCTGTGCCTCGCGGCGTACGCCCTGGTGACGGTGGACACCCCGGTCTGGATGCTGCTGGCGCTCGGGTTCGTCCAGGGCACGGCGATGGCCAACATCATGCCTCCGGCGACCACCGCCATCATGAACGCGCTCCCCAGGGAGAAGGCCGGGGTCGGGTCGTCGATGAGCAACGTCGTCCGGCAGGTCGGCGGCACGCTGAGCATCGCCGTGCTGGGCGCGGCGCTGTCCGCGGTCTACCGGAACGACATGGAGGCCAGGGTGAGCGCCCTGCCCGAGCAGCTCCGCCACGCCGTGTCCGAGTCCATCTCGGGCGCCGCGGGCGTGGCCGGTCACCTCGGCCCGGACGGCGCGAGACTGATGGACGCGGCCAACCACGCGTTCGTCGAGGGCATCCACTGGGCCGCCCTCGTCTCCGCCACGGTGGCCCTGATCGGCACCCTCGTGGTCGTCCGCTGGATGCCGGGCCGTACGGCTCCGGAGGCGGCGCCGCCGGTGGTACCGGAGGCGGAGCGGCAAGAGGCCGTGGTTGGATGAGGACGGCGATAGTGTGAACGGGCGATGAAGATGCGGCAGACGGCTGAAGGCGCGCCCCGTCCGGCGGGCCGCCCGCGCAGCGAGAAGGCGGAGAGGGCGATCGTCGACGCCACCCTCGACCTGCTGGGTGAGGGCATCGGCGTGGTGGAACTGTCCATCGAGTCGATCGCGGCCCGCGCGGGCGTCGGGAAGACCACGATCTACCGGCGCTGGTCGAACAAGGAGGACCTCGTCGTCGACGCGCTGGCGACGCTCAAGCCGCCGATACCGCCGCTGGCCGGCCTGTCGGTACGGGACGACCTGGTGGCCTATCTCCGGGTGCTCCGCGACGAGTCGCGCCACCAGCGCACCCGCTGCATCATGAACATCGCCATGAGCGACTCCGAGCGGCATCCCCGCCTGGCCGAGCGGTTCCGGGAGATCGCCCTCGAACCGCGCAGGGCCGCACTGCGCGGCGTCCTGCGCCGGGGGATGGAGACCGGCGAGCTGCGCGCCGACCTCGACGAGGAGATGGCCATGGCGATCCTCTCCGGCGCCATGATGTGGTACACGAGGTGGAACAGGTCCGGCCCGGAGCCGCCCGAGGACGTCGCCGAGCGCATAGTGGACGAGGCCCTCCTCGGCTTCCGTCCCCATTCCCCCACCTCACCCCCACCCCCACCCCCACCCCCACCCACGCCGTGATCTTGTAGTTTCTCGCAGGGATGGTGGCTGAACTGGCAGTACGCCTCTCGTGATCTTGCAGTTCCTCGCAGTGGGCGACCCTGAGCTGCGGCGGAACTGTTCGTGATCTTGCACTGGCGGATCCGGTGCAAGATCACGGAAGGCGTCCGCCCGGGTCATCGCGGGTTCATGCGAGAAACTGCAAGATCACGCGAACGGTATGCGCAGGTCACAGGGCAGGTGTGCGAGCAAATGCAAGATCACGCGGGGGGGTGGGGGTCGCGCCACCGGTTGGTGATGGGCAGGCGACGGTCCCGGCCGAAGTTCTTCGAGGTTATCTTGGGGCCCGGCGGATATTGACGGCGCTTGTACTCGGCCAGGTCGACCAGCCGGAGGATGCGCGTCACCAGCCCGGGATCGTGGCCGGCCGCGACCAGCTCGTCGCGGCCCATGTCCCGCTCCACGTAGTCGCGCAGCAGCGGGTCGAGCACGTCGTACGGCGGCAGCGAGTCGGTGTCGAGCTGATCGGGCCGCAGCTCGGCGCTCGGCTCCTTGGTGATCGAGTTCTCCGGGATCGGCGGATCGCCCGGCTGCGCGTTGCGCCACTCGGCCAGCTTCCAGACCAGGCTCTTGAGCACGTCCTTGATCGGCGCGAAACCGCCGGCCGAGTCGCCGTACAGCGTGGAGTAGCCGGTGGCCAGCTCGCTCTTGTTGCCGGTCGTCAGCACCAGGTGCCCGTGCTCGTTGGACAGGCTCATCAGCAGCATCCCGCGCACCCGTGCCTGGAGGTTCTCGGCGGACAGGCCGCTCAGCTCGATCTCCTTCTCGAAGGCCGTGACGATGTCGGCGATCGGCACGACGCGTGCGTTCAGCCCCTGGCGGCGTACGAGATCCTCGGCGTCGGTGATCGAGTGGTCGGAGGAGTAGCGCGACGGCATCAGCACCGCGTGGACACGTGCGGGCCCGATCGCGTCTGCCGCGATCGTCGCGGTCAGCGCGGAGTCGATCCCGCCGGACAGTCCGAGGATGACCGAGCGGAAGCCGTTCTTGACGACGTAGTCGCTCACCCCGAGGACGAGCGCCTGATAGATCTCGGCCAGGTCGTCCAGCCGCTCGGCGATCACCGGAGGCTCCGGCCGGTACGGTTTCACCGGCGCGGCGGACAGCACCCGCCGCAGCACGGTGATCTCGCTGCCGTCGCGCAGGCCGATCGGCGGATCGCCGGGCTCGCCCGTGCCGCAGGGTAGTTCGAGGTCGGTGACCAGCAGCTCCTCCTCGAACCGCCGGGCACGGGCGACGAGCTCGCCGGCGGCGTCCACGATCAGCGAGTCGCCGTCGAAGACCAGTTCGTCCTGGCCGCCGACCATGTTCACGTACGCGAGCGCGCAGCCCGCCTCCCTGGCCCGCCGCGCGCACAGCTCCAGCCGCGCGTCGTCCTTGTCCGTCTCGTACGGCGAGCCGTTCGGCACCACGAGCAGCCCCGCGCCGGCCTCGGCGACGACCGAGACCGGGCCGCCCTCCTGCCACAGGTCCTCGCAGATCGCGATCGCCACGTCGATCCCGTGCAGCCGGAAGATCGGTAACCGGTTGCCGCGTGCGAAGTAGCGTTGCTCGTCGAACACGCCGTAGTTCGGCAGGTGGTGCTTGGCCGACCGCATCGCCACCTCGCCCTCGTACAGGACGCCGGCCGCGTTGAGCGGCCTGCCCCCGGCACCGGTCCTGTCGAGGTGGCCGACGACCACCGGCAGGCCGCCGAGCCCGTCGGCCGCCAGGCGGGCCGCGACCTCCGACAGCGCCGACAGCGACGCCTCGACGAACGATGAGCGCAGCACCAGGTCCTCGGCCGGGTAGCCGGTCAGGAACAGCTCGGGGAAGACGACCAGGTGGGCGTCGCGCTCGGCGGCCCGCCGGGTCCATTCGACGAGCTTGTCCGCGTTGCCGGTGATGTCGCCGACGACGGGATTGGTCTGGGCGAGCGCGATGCGAAGTTGAGCCACGAATCCACCCTAGGTCGTCCGAATTATTGTCGTCAAAGAGACGATAAGTCCAGCTCGGGTGCCGGCCGTGCCGGGGCTTACCCGGCCCTTCTCGTAGGCGAGGACCACGAGGTGCACCCGGTCGACCGGCTCTGGCCGCCGCAGCAGGTTCATGATCTCGTCGGCTGTCTCCTGCTCCGGCACGCCCAGTGTCATCCGCGCGCCCCCCCGGCCACGATCAGCCGGGCGAGCACGGTCTGCTGTCGCAGTCCGCCCAGATCGAGCGTCTCGCCCGCGGCGATCACCTCAGGAGGCCCAAGAGCACGAAATATCACCATCGCATGGGTAAGCGTACGGCTCGTTCAGCCGCGACGCGGACCTGATCCCGGCGTCAGGCGGCCAGTGGGAAGCGGGCCTCCACGACCGTGCCGCCGGTGTCGGGAGAGCTCACCACACAGCTGCCGCCGAGCTCGGCGGCCCGTTCCCGCA
The DNA here is from genome assembly GCF_050942215.1 of Sphaerimonospora sp. CA-214678. Lineage (GTDB taxonomy): Bacteria > Actinomycetota > Actinomycetes > Streptosporangiales > Streptosporangiaceae > Sphaerimonospora. The sequence goes on along the minus strand of NZ_CP192056.1, from coordinate 4,364,965 downwards.
TCGACGACAGGCCGATGCCGGCGCGCACGCGGTGTGACAGACCGATGCCGTCGTCGGCGATCCGGACACGCAGCTCGCCCCTCCCCGCAGTGCCGTCGGCGTGGTCGGTGTCGACGCCACCGTGGGCGCCGCCCTGTCCGCGTCGTTCCGCCGTGATCGTCACCCGGGTGGCCCGCGCGTGCCTGCGGATGTTGTTCAGCGCCTCCTGCACGATGCGATAGACGGCGACCTCCACGGCCGCCGGCAGCCCGGCCATCTCGTCGCCGGCCCGCACCTCGACGCGTGCGGCCCCGGCCTGCCCGGCCGGGAGCGTCTCCTCGGCCAGGGCGCGTACGGCTCCCGCCAGGCCGAGGTCGTCGAGGGCCGGCGGCCGCAGGCCGTAGACCAGCTCCCTGATGTCGCCGGCGACCGCGTCCATGCCCGCCCGCAGATCCCGCAGCAGGGTGTCGGCGGCGGAAGGAGAGCGGGTGAGGCTCATCCTGGCCATGTTGAGCGTCATGGCCATCGCGCCGAGGGTCTGCCCGAGCCCGTCGTGCAGGTCACGGCGCAGCCGCCGACGCTCCTCCTCCCGGGCGGCGAGGATGCGCTCACGCGAGCGCTGCAGGTCGGCCGTCATCCGTACGGCGTGGGCCACGTCGGCCACGTGGGGGAGCAGGGTGGCGATCACCCGTTCGTCGTGCGCGGTGGCGAACCGCCGCGTGCCCGGACTGCCGACCAGCAGGAGCCCCACCGGCTCGCCGTGCCAGACGAGCGGGATCCGCCTGGCGTCCGGACCGAGCCGGCCGGATTCGACGTACCGCGGCCGTCCGTCCGGGATCTCGACCGCCACGCCGTCGACGGCCAGGCCGTCGCGCACCACCGTGACCACCGCGGACAGCGCGTCGGCCGGGTCGGCCCGCCGCACCTCCTGCGTCAGCCGTTCCGCGAGCAGGGCCGGGTCGCCCACCTTGCCGTACAACGCGCGGTCCATCATGCGCTGCAGGGCGCGGCGCAGCGGCTGGAAGAACGCACCGGCGAACAGCGCCGCGGTGAGCCCCGCCACCTGGTGGTAGTCGGAGACCATGAGGCCGGACAGGGCGCCCACCCCGAAGTAGACCGCGCTGATCATGGTCAGCAGCCCGGCGGCGATGAAGGTCCGGCTGATCACCGTGTCGATGCCGTACAGCCGATGACGCAGCACGGCGAACAGGATCGCGAACGGGATCAGCGCCGTCCACAGCGTCGCCGGAATCCACCAGTCCGGGCCCAGCAGATAGAACACGACATACCCGGCGAAGACGGTGAGTGGCCAGGCGATCTGCCGCCGCGTGACCGGGCCGGCGTGGCGCAGCCGCAGCGCGAGCGAGGCGAGGGCGGCGACCACACAGAAGCGGGCGAGATACTGCAGGATCAGCCGCGTCGTCGAGTAGTAGGGGAGGAGCCCATCGACCCCCAGCGGGTTGTGGATCACCTTCGGCCAGAGGTACTGGCCGGGGTCGGGGTCGGGCCGCAGCAGGCCGAGCCCGACCTCGGCCACGTAGACCGCGACACTCAGCACGACGAGGGAAATCCAGCGGCGCGAGGGCAGCCGGCCGGTGGGCGAGCAGAGCGGGACCATGATGGCCAGCAGCAGGCCGGCCACCGCCCGGCACACCAGATGGACCGCCCGGGCGGCGATGGCGGCCTCCATGTCGTCCTGTGCGGCCCAGTGGAACGTGAGCGCGGTGAAGGCCACGTTCCCCGACGCCAGCAGGCCGCCGAAGCAGATCAGCCAGGCCGTACGGAACCGCGGCCGCTGGGAGACCAGGAACGCCCCGGTGACCGGGAATGTGAGCGCGGCGCCGAAATCCGGCGTCAGCGGCGGCCTGGGCTGCCACTCGGCGGGGATCCGGAGCTGGACGGTGATTCCCACGACCGTCAGGACCAGTGCCGCGGCGGCCATCACCCACGCGACCGCGCGCGCGGGGAAGACCGGCGGATTCTTGTCCATAGTGGATGGATTATGCACTGGAGCGTTACATTCCACCCAATGAACGCCGCCGTACCGCGGTTCGGTCAGCGGCGGCCGGCACTGCCGGGCCGGGCACGGATCAAGCGGCCGGCTGCGGATCGAGGAGGGCTTCGTAACCCGCGTGAAACACACGGCAGGCACACTGGTAGGTGACCTGACGTGTGATTTCCCGATGATTTTCCGAGAGGTACGTCTTGGACCGCCAGCAGGAATTCGTCCTCCGCACGCTCGAAGAGCGGGACATCCGGTTCATCCGGCTGTGGTTCACCGATGTGCTCGGTTTCCTCAAGTCCGTGGCGATAGCGCCCGCCGAGCTGGAGGGCGCCTTCTCCGAGGGCATCGGGTTCGACGGGTCCGCCATCGAAGGCTTCTCCCGGGTGTACGAGTCGGACATGCTGGCCAAACCCGACCCGTCGACGTTCCAGATCCTGCCGTGGCGCAGTGAGAACCCGGGCGCCGCCCGCATGTTCTGCGACATCCTCCTGCCGAACGGGTCGCCGTCCCACGCCGACCCGCGGTGGGTGCTGAAGCGGACGCTGGCCAAGGCGGCCGACATGGGCTTCACCTTCTACACCCATCCCGAGATCGAGTTCTTCCTGCTGAACGGCAGGCCGGAGAAGGGCGAGCGGCCGGAGCCGATCGACGACGGCGGCTACTTCGACCACACCCCGCACAGCGCGGGCCACGACTTCCGCCGCCAGGCGATCATGATGCTGGAGTCGATGGGCATCTCCGTGGAGTACAGCCACCACGAGGGCGCCCCCGGTCAGCAGGAGATCGACCTGCGCTACGCCGACGCGCTGACCACGGCCGACAACATCATGACCTTCCGCCTGGTCATGAAGGAGGTCGCGCTGGAGCAGGGCATCTGGGCGTCGTTCATGCCCAAGCCGTTCACCGAATACCCCGGCTCGGGCATGCACACCCACATGTCGCTGTTCGAGGGCGACCGCAACGCCTTCCACGAGGCGGGCGCCGACTACCAGCTCTCCAAGACCGGCAGGTCGTTCATAGCCGGACTGCTGAAGCACGCCGCCGAGATCACCGCCGTGTGCAACCAGTGGATCAACTCCTACAAGCGGCTGTGGGGCGGCGCCGAGGCGATCGCCGGAGCGGGCGGCGAGGCCCCCTCCTACATCTGCTGGGGCCACAACAACAGGTCCGCGCTCGTCCGGGTGCCGATGTACAAGCCGCACAAGGGCGCCTCGACCCGGGTCGAGTTCCGCTCGCTGGACTCCTCGTGCAACCCCTATCTGGCCTTCGCGCTGGTCCTGGCGGCCGGGCTGAAGGGCATCGAGGAGGGGTACGAGATGCCGCCCGAGGCCGAGGACGACGTGTGGGCGCTGACCAGCCGGGAGCGGCGCGCCCTCGGCATCCAGCCGCTGCCGCAGTCGCTCGACGAGGCGATCTCGACGATGGAGCGCAGCGAGCTGGTCGCCGAGACGCTGGGGGAGCACGTCTTCGACTACTTCCTGCGCAACAAACGGGCCGAGTGGCGGGAGTACCGTCGCAGGGTGACCCAGTTCGAGCTCGACCGCTATCTGCCCGTCCTCTGAGGTGGGCGCGTCGAGGTGAGCGCGGGTCCGCGGTTCCGTACGACGGCCGGGCGCCTGGCCGCGCTCGGCTTCGCCGACGGCGCCAGGGCCGAGCGGCTGCTGCGGGGTCTCGGGCCGTACGGTCCCGGACCGGAGGGGGCCGGCGATCTCGAACTGCTCGACGACCTCGCGGCGGCGGCCGACCCCGATCTCGCGCTCACCTCGCTGAGCCGTCTCGTGGATCGCGACCCCGGCATGCCGGCCGAGCTGCGCGCCGACGCCGGTTTGCGCCGCAGGCTGCTTCGCGTGTTCGGCCTGAGCGCCGCCCTCGCCGAGCACGTCGTACGGCACCCGGCCGACATCCGGCGGCTGGCCGGATCCGGCGGCCGTACGACACCGCCCGGCGAGGAGCTGCTCCAGGCCGTCGAGGCCGCCTCCGATCCCCTCGACGCGCTGCGCGTCGCCTACCGCGGCAGGCTGCTGCGGCTCGCCGCGCGGGACGTGATGGGCGAGGTGTCGCTCGTCGAGGTCATGGCGGAACTGGCCGATCTGGCCGGCGCCGCCCTCGACGCCGCTCTCGCGATCGCCCGCGCCGAGACCGAGGACGCCGGCGACGTCCGGCTGGCCGTCATCGGCATGGGCAAGTGCGGCGCACGCGAGCTCAACTACATCTCCGACGTCGACGTGATCTTCGTGGCCGAGCCGGAGGAGGGCGTCGACGAGACCCACGCGCTGCGGGTCGCCACCAGGCTCGCCCAGTCCCTGATGCGGGCCTGCTCGGCGAGCACAGCCGAAGGGGCCCTGTGGGAGGTGGACGCGGGCCTGCGGCCGGAGGGCAAGATCGGCCCGCTGGTGCGCACGCTCGACAGCCACCTGACCTACTACCGCCGCTGGGCGAAGACCTGGGAGTTCCAGGCGCTGCTGAAGGCACGCCCGGTCGCGGGCGATCTGGAACTCGGCCACGCGTACGTCGCCGCCGTCGGCGAGCTGGTCTGGCAGGCGTCGGCCCGGGACGGCTTCGTCGAGGACGTGCAGGCGATGCGCCGCCGCGTGGAGGCCCACGCGCGTGGTCACGCCCCGGCGGGCGAGGCCGAACGGCAGATCAAACTCGGTCCTGGCGGGCTGCGGGACATCGAGTTCGCCGTGCAGCTGCTCCAGCTCGTGCACGGCCGCGCCGACGCCCGGCTGCGCCGCCGCGCCACGCTGCCCGCGCTGGCCGCCCTGTCCGGGGGCGGATATGTGGGGCGGGACGACGCCAGGGCGCTCGCCGAGGCGTACACCTTCCTCCGCCGGGTCGAGCACCTGCTCCAGCTCCACCGGCTGCGCCGTACGCACGTGGTGCCAGCGGCCGAGACCGAGCTGCGCCGCCTCGGCCGGGGTCTCGGCATGACCGCCGATCCGGCGGGAGAGTTCACCGAGACATGGAAACGGCACGCCCGCCAGGCGCGGCGGCTGCACGAGAAGTTGTTCTACCGGCCGCTGCTCCAGGCGGTCGCCCGGCTGCCGGAGACCCAGGCCAGGCTCTCTCCGGAGGCCGCGGCCGCCCGCCTGGAGGCGCTCGGCTACGCCGACCCCGAGGGCGCGCTGCGGCACATCGCCGCGCTGACCGGCGGCCTCTCCCGGCGTGCCGCCATCCAGCGGACCCTGCTGCCGGTCATGCTCGGCTGGTTCGCCGACGCGCCCGACCCGGACGCCGGCCTGCTGGGCTTCCGCCAGATCAGCGACAGGCTCGGGTCGACGCCCTGGTATCTGCGGCTGCTGCGCGACGAGACCGCTGTGGCCGAACGCCTCGCGCACCTGCTCGGCACCGGCCGCTATGTGACCGGGCTGCTGCTGCACGCGCCCGAGGCGGTCGCGATGCTCGGCTCGACCGCCGAGCTCGCCGTACGGCCCGCCTCGGCGCTGGCCGCCGAGGCCGCGGCGGCGGTCGGCCGGCACGGCGCGGACGCCGAGGGCGCGGTCACCGCGGTCCGCGCGCTGCGCAGGCGGGAACTGCTGCGTACGGCATGCGCCGACCTCACCGGCCTGATCGATGTGGGGGAGGTCGGCCGGGCCCTGTCGTCACTGAACGACGTGACGATCCAGGCGGCGCTGGACGCGGCGCTCAACAAGGTGGCGGACGGCGCCGGCCTTCCCACCAGGATCGCGGTGATCGCGATGGGCCGGCTCGGCGGCCTGGAGTGCTCCTACGGCAGCGACGCCGACGTCATGTTCGTGCACTCGCCCGTGCTCCCCGGGGAGGGGACGGGGCTCTCCCGGGGGACGGGGCCCGCCGCGTCCGAACGGGACGCGGCGGAGGCGGCCCACGCGGTCGCGGAGGAGATGCGCAGGCTGCTCGCGCTCCCGGCCCCCGACCCGCCCCTGTACGTCGACGCCGATCTGCGGCCGGAGGGACGGCAGGGCCCGCTGGTACGCACGCTCGCCTCCTACCGCGCCTACTACGGCCGGTGGTCGTCCCACTGGGAGGCCCAGGCGCTGCTGCGCGCCCGGTTCTGCGCCGGGGACGCGGAGCTCGGCCGCGAGTTCATCGACCTCGTCGACCCGCTGCGCTATCCGGTGGGAGGCGTCGCGCCCGATGCCGTACGGGAGATACGCAAGCTGAAGGCGCGAATGGAGGCCGAGCGGCTGCCCCGCGGGGCCGATCCCAGCGTGCACACCAAGCTCGGCCGGGGCGGCCTGGCCGACGTCGAGTGGACGGCCCAGCTCATCCAGCTCCGGCACGCGGGAGCCGTACCGGAGCTGCGGACGACCCGGACGATCGATGCGCTGCGGGCGGCGGCCGGGGCGGGTCTGCTCGACGAGGCCGACGAGGCGGCGCTCGCGCGGGCCTGGCGGCTGGCCTCCCGGGTCCGCGACGCCATCATGCTGGTGCGCGGCCGGGCGGGGGACAGCGTCCCAGCGGTGGTGAAGGAGCGCGCCCTGATCGCGCGGGTTCTCGGATATCCGCCGGACGGGTCGGAGGACTTCCTCGACGACTACCGGCGGGTGACCCGCCGGGCCCGCACGGTGGTGGAGCGGGTCTTCTACGAGGACTGAGTTCCTGTGACCCGGTTTCCATAAGTGCCGGGTCTCTACAGGGACCGGGTTCCTGGGAGGGCCGGGCCGAGGCTGGGCCGCGCGGCGACCGCGCCGGTCAGGCACTTCCATGCCGTTCCGATCGAATCGTTGCCCGCGCGCCGGGCGACGGTGTATCAACGGTGCGGGTGATCGCTTTGATCTCGTATTACGCGGATCTCGCCATCGGTCTCGTGCTGGCCTTCCTGCTGCTGTCGCTGCTGGTGAGCGGCATCAACGAGGGCATCGTCAGGCTGCTGGCGATTCGCAGCAAGTTCCTGTGGGCGTACCTGCGTGACACGTTCGACGGCGCGGAGAAGCCGGACGGCGAGTCGCCGCCGGCCCGGTTCCTGGACCGGTTCCTGCGGTCGTTCAAGGGGCTCGGCCACCGGCTGCGTGCTCCCCTGATGGAGCTGCTGCCGCCGCCGGCGCAGGGGCGTTCGCGGCTGCCGGCGAGCGTGCTGGGGGTCTTCGCGCGGCTGCCGTTCGGCAGGGACCCGCGGCCGCGGTTCAGCCCCGGGCCCGCGCCCGCGGACGGGGGCGGTGCCGGTGAGTCGCTGTCCGGCGGGTCGCTGACCGATCTCCTGCACGAGCGGCTGCGGGAGATCGACCACGGTAAGCGCGGTAAGACCACCATCGCCGACATCCCGCCGGTCCGGTTCGCGGTCGCCGTGATGGAGATCGCGACCGAGCACGGCGGGGTCGAGGCGCTGATGAGGGACCTCGACCGCATGAAGAGCCCGCTCTACCGGCCGCTCAAGGCGGTCTGGGACCGGGTGGAGCACGACGCGGAGTCGTTCCGCCGCGGTGTCGGCGAGTGGTTCGACGGCGAGATGGAGCGGCTCAGCATCCTCTACCGGCGTTACGTCCGCTGGGTCGTGGCCGTGCTCGCGGTCGCCGTGACGCTGCTGTTCGGGGCGGACGCCCTGGAGTACGGCAAGAACCTGCTGAGGGACAACGCCTACCGGAGCGGGGTGAGCGCCTTCGCCCAGTCGGGGCCGGAGGCGCTCGCCCCGATCACGCGGGAATGCGGGCCGGAGCAGGACGCCTACGCCTGCGTGACCGACGTGTTGAGCACTCCCGCTTTCGTGAAGATCTTCGCCAACGCGCCCGTCAGCGTGACGATGGGCGAGGGGGGTGGAGACGGCGGGGATGGTGACGGCGGGCCGGCCTGGGTGTCGAACTGGGGCGGCTGGTGGGACCGGCTGTCGTCGCCGGGGCACTGGCCCGGCTTCCTCGTCACGGCCCTGGCACTGCTGTTCGGCGCGCCTTTCTGGTGGGACTTGCTGCGTCGCATCACCGGCCTGCGCTCCCGCGGCGTCGGCGGCGCGGAAAAGTAGGGGAGGCGGTGTCAGTCTCCGGTGACCCCGTCCGCGGCGCGGATATCGTCAACAGGGCGGCGACCGGGGGCGACACCGACGTGCCGGTGGAGCGGCAGCATGGCGACGACATCGACGTGATCACCGGGTGTCGGCAACTGGTCCCGGCGGCCCGCGGTGACCATGGCGTTCGCCGAGGTTGACGGCGTGTGGACGGGCGCCTCGCTACGTTCTCGCCCCACCCGCGAAAGTTCCTCGCAGGCTCGGAACTTCCGCGGGGCCCGGGAGATCGCCCGTGGGCTGCGCTACAGGCTCCTCCTCGGCCTTGCGATGTATCCATCTGGATCCACGCTCGCGACGGACAGCACGTTGAAACTCTCCCCAGAGCGAGGGCGGCCGACGCTGAAGATCGTGAATGATCAAAGCCACACTCCGCTTAACTCCCCAGAACCATAATTTCGGGCATAACAGAGCATTGAAGTAATTGACATTTTTCTCTCATAATTATTTGTGAATCAATCGTGGAGAGGTGTTGTCATTTCGGGGTTGACGTGAGATTATTCAGACAGGTTTTCGAGAATGCGGTCCACGAGAGGAGGGGTGATGGAGTCCGCAAAGCCGCTAAATATGGACAAACTATTCGATCGCGATTTGCCGCGGTCCGAGACTCCACCCCTGCTCGGAGCCGAATGGTGGGCCGAAATCAAGGCGGAAGCCGCAGCGCGTGCTGCTGCCCGTTCCTCCTACGACTCGACGCGTTCTTCGTCGTGGCCCGGCTGGCCGGCGGTGTCACGCCGCGTTTTCATGGACGGTCCGGGCCATACGTCCCCCAGCGTCATATCCTCAGACGGCCGATCCTCCACGGGCACACCTCCAAGCGCCACCTCACTGATCGATATGTTTCGCACCGGTGGCCCTGTTTGGTCAGGTCGCTCGGGTGCGGCTGGTTTGGATGCGGCCGGCTCTGGCTTCCGTACGGCTACGGGGGACGCAGAGTCCACCGGCGAGGCTTCCGCCATCACATCCCGGAATGGCGAGTGGCCCGCTGATGCGGGCACTGGTGGCGCGGCTCGTAGGGTCGGCGGCTCCCAGGCACTCATCGACGATGATGGCGACGATTCCCGTCGGCGGCGCACTTCAGCAACCGCGGATGCCCTTTCCGGCGGTTCTTCAGGTGTTTCGGCGGACGGTCTGAGCGATAGGTCTGCGGACGTGGACGGGGCGTTGTCGTGGCCGTTGGTGAGCCAGGTGCGTGAGGCTGCGGTGGCGGTGGCGGTGACGGTAGTGCCGGATGCGCCGGAGGTGTGTCTGGCGCAGGTGGAGGAGTTGGCGTTCGCGCGGGATCGGCTGGAGGCGGCGATCGCTCTGCGTGCCGGGCGGGTGCATGCGGCCGGGGCGGCCCGCCAGGGCGGGCATGCCTCGACGCGGACGTGGTTGCGGTCGGTGTGCGGGATGAGCAGGCGGACGGCCTACCGCACGGTGGCCCTGGGCATCGAGCTGGCACGCCTGCCTGAGGTGCGGGCACGGTTCGCGTCCGGGAACCTGGCCGAGGGGGTGGTGGCGGCGATCTGCGCGGCCACCACCGGGTTGAGTGATGAGGATGCGGCCAAGGCCGAGGCGATCCTTTTGGAGCTGGCGGATTCCGCCGGGCCGCAGGAGATCGCCAAGGCGGGGCGGTATCTGCGGGCGGTGCTGGACCCTGACGGGGAGATCAAGGACGCCGACGCCGACTACGACGCCCGGTTCCTGCTGCTGCGGGAGACCGACACCGGTGGGGTGGAGGGGGAGTTCCGTCTGCCGCGGGAGGCCGCCGCCCGGCTGCGGGCGCTGCTGGACGCCTATGCCAAGCCCAGGGCCCAGGGGGATGACCGGCCGCTGCGGGTCCGCAATGCCGACGCGCTGATCGCGCTGCTGGAGCAGCAGATCACCACCGAACTCCTGGTACTGGTCAACGCCGACTCCCTCCCCGACGATCCCCCAGCGGACGGTGGCTCACCCCCATATGGCGCTGCCTCCGGCAGTGGGGCGTCCAGTGATATCCGCTCGGGGGATAACGCGTCCGAAGGCAGTGACTGCGAATTCGGGACATCTGACGCCGACGCCTCCGATGACCGTGCTCGCGGCGACGATGTGGCCGAAGACTGCGACGTTGACGGCGAAGAGTCCGGCGATCCCCCAGCCGGTGACCTTCTCTGTCCTGGCGGTGACCTCGAACCCCTGGACTTCGAAGACCTATCCCCAGACCACGGACAGGTACAAGACACCGGTGCCGGCACCGGCGAGGAGCCCATCGCGGGAACCGTTACCGGGACCGGTGCGGGGGCCGGTGAGGGCGATGACGCCCTGAACACTCCAGTCTCCGGTGCCGGCACCGGTTCGCCTCAGACCGGCTATGACCGGACCGGCCACGCGGCTGGGCGAGACGGGGCTGGACCGGGCGGTACCGGCCAGCAGACAGAGCCGGGAACGCGCCCGCCCGACACCCCAGCATCGGCCGACACCGGGCCAGGCCGGTATGAGCCGGGCACGGCGAATCGGCTCGCCGATCGTGACCCCACAGACCACGAGCCCATGGTCACCGAGCCCATGGTCACCGAGCCCATGGTCACCGAGCCCATGGACGCTGGGCGGATGGACGCCGGTGGCGCAGGCGCCAGGCCCATAGATACCGGGGACGTAGGTGCCGGGGGTGGCGGGTTCGGAGCCGGGGACTGGCGGTGGCAGTCGGTGCTGCGCACCCTGCCCGGGCTGCTGCTGTCGACCGGGCACCTGCTGCCGATCACCGACGTCCACCGCCTGGCCCGCACCTCCACCCTGGTGCGCCTGGTCATGAACGCCCAGGGACAGGTCCTGGACATGGGCCGCAAGACCCGGTTGGCCACCCCCGCCCAGCGCCGTGCCGTCCAAGCCCGCTACGACACCTGCTGGGTGAAAGGCTGCTCACTTCCGGTGAGCATGTGCCAGGTCGACCACCTCGACAACTGGAGCGAAGGCGGCCGCACCGACCTGGCCAGACTCGGCCCCGCCTGCCAATTCCACAACCGCGACCGCTACCTGCACCCCGACCGCTACCGACGCCGCCAGATCGGCCCCGACCGCTGGGAATTCACCTACATCGGCCCCTCACCCACCAGAAAACCCCGACGTGCATGATCGACCACATGGATCACGACCAGCATGTGGGGATAAAGGGACGGGACCGGTGACGGTTGGCGATGGCAACGAACGCGATCCCATCGACCGGCATCCACGCGACTACCGAGCCGTGTCTCTCATGGCACGGACACGGATTCTGACGCGCGGGCGGATTCCATCGCAGACACCGTCAGCGCGGTCCTTCGATCGTCGGCCCGCTGAGCTCCTGACCGAACCGAAGATCCGTTTCTGGTTGGCGGCAGCTGGCACGTTCAGCGCGCGGAGTAGAAGCGTCGATGCAGGGCGCGTACCTGCTCGGCCAGTTCGGGAACGGGACCCTCCACCACGACGCCGGGGGCGACCTCCTGGATCGGCAGCGGCCGAACGGGAGCCGCGGGGGCACCCAGCTCGGCCAGCCAGGACACGAGCTGCCCGGCAGAGCTCGCGTACACGATGCGGCCCAGGCCCACCCAGGCGTGCGCGGCGGCGCACATCGGACAGTGCTCGCCCGAGGTGTAGACCGTAGCGGCGGCACGCTCCTCAGGTGTCAGGTTCGCCGCGGCCCAGCGTGCCAGCGCGAACTCGGGATGCCGGGTCCGGTCCCCGCCGGCGACCCGGTTGCGGTCCTCGGCCAGCGCGGTCCCGTCCGCCCCGGCCAGTACGGAGCCGAACGGCTCGTCGCCGTCCGCCAGAGCCTCAGCCGCCAGCTCCACGCAACGGCGCAGATGCCGCAGTTCAGCCTCTTCCACCACGAACGTCTCCCGAAGCCGATCTTCAGCCCAACCTTGAAGGACAGGCTACGACGTGCCTGCCCGAACGTCCTCAGGAGGACCCTCGGGCCTGTGTCAAAGCCCGGTCGGAGCCGTTCGTCGATCGCGGCGATGGGGATCGTGGCCGCATGGCGCACAGCGAGCCCGTCATCTCGCATGGCGTCGACCAGGCGTCCGCACTGTGGGGACGACACTGTGGGGACGACACGGTGGCGAGTTCCCCGTCCATTCGCCGGGTGGCCGGAGCGCATCGCTGCGCCCCGGCTTTGTCAGAAGTCCCGGCTCTGTCAGAAGTCCCGGCTCCGTCGGCGTCGGGCGTTCCGGCCTTCCCGGGTCGGTTGTCTGGAAGACCGGCCGGGCCAGGTAAAGGCCCGGGTGCCTGCTACACGTCGTAGTAGAGCTCGAACTCGTGGGGGTGCGGGCGGAGGCGGATCGGGTCGATCTCGTTCGCGCGCTTGTAGGAGATCCACGTCTGGATGAGGTCGGGGGTGAACACCCCGCCTTCGAGCAGGTACTCGTGGTCGGCTTCGAGGTGCTCCAGCACCTTGTCCAGCGAGCCGGGCACCTGCTCGACGCTGAGCGCCTCCTCCGGCGGCAGCTCGTACAGGTCCTTGTCGATCGGCTCCGGCGGCTCGATCTTGTTACGGATGCCGTCCAGACCGGCCATGAGCATGGCGGCGAACGCGAAGTAGGGGTTGCACGACGGGTCCGGCACGCGGAACTCGATGCGCTTGGCCTTCGGGTTGCTGCCGGTGATCGGGATGCGGATGCAGGCCGAGCGGTTGCGCTGGGAGTAGACCAGGTTGACCGGGGCTTCGTAGCCGGGCACCAGGCGGTGGTAGGAGTTCACCGTCGGGTTGGTGAAGGCGAGCAGCGACGGGGCGTGCTTGAGCAGGCCGCCGATGTAGTACCGCGCCATGTCCGACAGTCCGGCGTAGCCGACCTCGTCGTAGAACAGCGGCTCGCCGTCCTTCCAGAGCGACTGGTGGCAGTGCATGCCGGAACCGTTGTCACCGAAGATCGGCTTCGGCATGAACGTGACGGTGTGACCGTGCTGCATGGCCGTGTTCTTGACGATGTACTTGTACAGCATCACGTTGTCGGCGGTCTTGAGCAGCGTGCCGAACCTGAAGTCGATCTCCGCCTGGCCGGCGGTGCCCACCTCGTGGTGCTGGATCTCGGTCTCGATGCCGGCCTCGATGAGGTTGCGTACCATCTCCGAGCGCAGATCGGTGAAGTGGTCCATCGGCGGGACCGGGAAGTATCCGCCCTTGTAACGCGGCTTGTAGCCCAGGTTGCCGCCCTCGGACGCCTTGCCGGTGTTCCAGGCTCCCTCGACGGAGTCGATGAAGTAGTAGCCCGCGTTGGCCCGGGTCTCGAACCGGATGTCGTCGAAGATGTAGAACTCGGCCTCGGGGCCGAAGTAGACGGTGTCCGCGATGCCGGTGCCCCGGAGGTACTCCTCGGCCTTCCTGGCGACGTTGCGCGGGTCGCGGCTGTAGGCCTCCCGCGTGAGCGGGTCGTGCACGAAGAAGTTCAGGTTCAACGTCTTGTGCTTGCGGAACGGGTCGACCACGGCCGTGGACGGGTCCGGCAGCAGAAGCATGTCCGACTCGTGAATGGCCTGGAAGCCGCGGATCGACGAGCCGTCGAACATCAGGCCGTCGGTGAAGACGTTCGCGCCGAAGTTCTCGACGGGGAAGGTGAAGTGGTGCGTCGTGCCGGGCAGGTCGGTGAACCTGACGTCTACGAACTGCACCCCCTCGTCCCGGACGAACTTGAGGACGTCGTCGGCGGAGTTGAACACTCTCGAACCTCCAAGGGGCATCTGCCAGCAAAGCCGAAAATATGCCCGCGCCGTTTCCGTGCCGTGTCTCGTTTGTTTCGCCGGTGTTAAGGACCTTGTCGACGGCGCCGTCCGCCCGGTGCGGGAGCCGCCAGGGCGGTGAATAGGCTGGTGCATTATGAACGAGCGGCAACCACGATGGACGCAGACCTGGCTCGGCGGGGTCCGGGCCGCCGGTGTCGACCTCGGCCACCCGGGGGTACGGCTCGGCCTGCCGGAGACGGGCAGCGGCGCTGTCGCCGGATGGGGGCGCAGGATCGGGGCCGTCCTGGTCGACTGGCTGATCTGCGCCTGGGCGATCGCCGGGGGACTGCTCCGGATGGAGGGGCAGGACGTCGGCGTGTTCGGCCTCGGCATATTCGCCCTGGAGTACGTGCTGCTGGTGAGCACGATCGGGATGACGCTGGGGATGCGGCTTTTCGGCATCAGGGTCGCCGCCCTCAACGGCGGCCGACCGGCGCTGCCCGCCGTGCTGGTGCGCACGCTCCTGCTGTGCCTCGCCGTGCCCGCCCTGGTCTGGGACCGCGACCGGCGGGGCCTGCACGACCGTGCCTCCGGCACCGTCGTGGTCAATATGTGAGCGGAGCCGTGCTCGGGGAGCCCCGCCGGACCCCACCGGAGATCTCCGTGACGGTCCCGTACCGGAACGGCTAGACGCGCGCGCAGCTGAAGATCGCGGTGCCGGGAAGCACGCGGCCGCGCAGCGGGCTCCAGCCGCCCCAGAGGCGCTCGTGCCCCTCGGGCCACTCCGGCTCGACCAGACCGGTGAGGACCAGCCCGGCCGAGACGATCAGGCCCACCCAGTCGCCCATCGTCCGGTGGTGCTCCACATAGGACGGCACTCCGCCGGAGAGCTCGACGTACGGCGCGCGGTCGAAGTACGAACGGTCGGCCGTCAGGCCGCGCGGCCCGGGATCGTCGGGGAACGCCCAGCGGATGGGATGGCTCACCGAGAACACGAATGTCCCGCCGGGCCGCAGCACCCGCCGCACCTCGGCGAGCACCGCGCCCGCGTCGGCGACGAACGGCAGCGCCCCGAAGGCCGAGCACGCCAGATCGAACGAGCGGTCCAGGTACGGCAGGGCCTCGGCGTCCGCCTGCACCACGGGAAGGGCCGTATCCGTGCCGAGGTCGATGCGGCGGGAGTGCTGGAGCTGCCGGTACGACAGGTCGAAGCCGGTGACGATCGCGCCCTGCGCGGCGAGCCACCGCCCGCACTGCCCGGCGCCGCAGCCGATCTCCAGGACGCGCCGGCCCGCGACGTCGCCCAGCAGACGCGCGTCGGCCTCGTCGAGCCCCTCGGGGCACCAGACGAAACCCTCGTCACGCAGGAAGCCGCCGTGCTCGGCCTGATAGTCGTCGGCCGCGCCGTCCCACCACCCGCGGTTGGCCCGGGACGTCTCGGCGGGGGAGACGGGCCGCCTGCCGACGAGATCCACCCCGGTCACGGCCTCAGCGCATCTTGGGGCCGCGCGGCATGCGGACGCCCTTGGGCAGCGGGCCCTTCGGCATCGGCATGACGGGCGTCAGCGCGCGCATCCGGTTGTTCACCTCGGAGACGGCCGGCTTCCTGAGGTTGCGCGGCAGCTTCATGAGGTGCCTCGACAGCTTGGCCAGCGGGATCTGACCGTCGGCGTCACCGCACTGGATGTCGTAGACCGGCACGTCGATGGCGACCCGCTGAACGCGCTTCTTCTCCGCGACGAGCATGCGCTGCACGCGGTTGGGCGGCCCCTCCGAGACCAGGATGACGCCGGGGTAGCCGACGACACGGAACACCAGATCCTGGTCCCGGTTGACCGCGACGGGCTTCTCCTCCACGTACCAGTTGCCACGCATCCCCTGCAGGATCGCGTACGTAGCGCCCGGCTGTCCGTGCAGCAACGAGTACTGCGCCTTCTGCGCCAGCCGGCTGAAGATGAGCATGCCGACCAGCAGGGCGGTGAAGACGCCGAAGACGTACCAGGTCCACCCGAAGAACACCCCGAGCACGACGAACACCAGGAGCGTGCCCACCGCCGAGGCGTAGACGATCGGCATGCCCTTGGGATTCGACCGCTTGATGATCTGGGCGACCATCCGGATCTGCTTGAGCCGTCCCGGAGTCGCTGCGTCTTTCGCCATGGTGTGAAGGATACAAATGCCGTGGTGGATTAATGAAAACGAGACCCGCCGACGCTGCCGACGCCGTCGGCGCGGGCGGCGATGGCCTGCTGGTAGAGACGGCCGGCGCGGTAGGACGAGCGGACCAGCGGCCCGGACATGGCGCCCGCGAACCCCATCTCCTCGGCCTCCTGCTGGAGCTCGACGAACTCCTCCGGCTTCACCCAGCGGTCCACCGGATGGTGGCGCGGGCTCGGCCGCAGGTACTGGGTGATCGTGATGAGGTCGCAGCCGACCTCACGCAGGTCGCGCAGCGCCTGGCTGATCTCCTCGCGCTCCTCGCCCATGCCGAGGATGAGGTTCGACTTGGTGACCATCCCCGCCTCGTGGGCGATGCCGAGCACCTGCAGCGATCGGTCGTACCGGAACGCCGGGCGGATCCGCTTGAAGATCCGCGGCACGGTCTCGATGTTGTGCGCGAACACCTCGGGCCGGGCGGAGAACACCTCCTCGAGCTGTTCCCGGTGGCCGTTGAAGTCGGGCACGAGCAGCTCGACACCGCAGCCGGGGACCATGTCGTGGATCCGCCGGGCGGTCTCCGCGTACAGCCAGGCGCCGCCGTCCGGCAGGTCGTCCCGGGCGACGCCGGTCACCGTGGCGTACCGCAGGCCCATCTGACGGACCGACTCGGCGACCCGGCGCGGCTCGTCCCGGTCGTATCCCGCGGGTCTGCCGGTGTCGATCTGACAGAAGTCGCAGCGCCGGGTGCACTGGTCTCCGCCGATGAGGAAGGTCGCCTCGCGATCCTCCCAGCATTCCGAGATATTGGGGCAGCCCGCCTCCTGGCAGACCGTGTGCAGGCCCGCGTCGCGGACGAGCGATTTGATCTCGTTGAAGTTGGGACCGTTCCGGAGCCGCGTCTTGATCCACGGCGGCTTCTTCTCGATCGGGGTCTGGCTGTTTCGGACCTCCAGGCGGAGGAGCTTTCGGCCATCTGGTGCAACCGTCATGCGACACCCTTTGCCTTGTAGGCTCGCGCGCTTCGCTCGCTCACGGATCCCAGCTTATTACCCGTCTCCGGGTGACCCGGTCCGGCTCCCTCGCCGGTGATCCCACGCCGGGAACCGACCGTCGGACACGATTCAGGACAGGTCCTCTTCGTACAGGTCGTACGGCTCGGCGCCGAGGGCTTCCGCGAGGCGTTTCTCGGCGAACGGGATCACCTCGTCGACCGTGATGCGCCGTCCGGTCTCCGCCGATAAGGAGGTCACCCCGGCGTCCGCCTCGCCGCCCGGCATGATGCGGTTGAACCAGCTCAGGTCGTTCACGCAGTTGAGCGCGAAGCCGTGCATGCTCACCCCGCGGGAGATCCGGATGCCGATCGTGCCCAGCCTGCGGTCGGGCACGCCGTGCCCGGGATCGCCTGGCACCCAGATGCCGCCGTGGCCCGCGACCCGGCGGGCGGCCAGCCCGAAGTCGGTGCAGACCTGGATCAGGACCTCCTCCAGCAGCCGGACGTAGGCGACGATGTCGTCGACCCGGACGATGGGATAGCACACGAGCTGCCCGGGACCGTGCCAGGTGACCTTGCCACCCCGGTCGACGTCGATGACCGGGGTGCCGTCGCCCGGTCGTTCGTGCGGCAGCGTCCGCCTGCCCGCCGTGTAGACGGGCGCGTGCTCCAGCATGAGGCACAGGTCCGAGATGTCGTCCGCCACCCGGCGCCCGTGCAGGACCCGCTGCAGGTTCCAGGCCTGCTCGTACGGGACGTCGACGCCCATGCGGACGATGGCCAAGCCGTTCACGGCTCAAGGGTAGTAGACGTCAGCGGACGGGGTTCTATGCGGAACTCCTTGACGCCCGTGCCGTCGCGCTCCACCCGGTACGCGGCGCCCTCGGGGGCCACACTGACCGCCTGAATGAACTCCGTGCCGACGTAGTGGAGCGCCACGCCCTCGTCGGCGGCGTACGCCTCCGGCAGCTCACCGGAGGCCACGGACTCGTGCAGCAGCCTCCTGCGCTGCGGGTCGGAGTCGTAGTGGACGCCGCACGAGTACGGGAGCAGCGCCAGGCCCTCGGCCCACGGACGCAGCCTGGGCCCGAACGAGTCGGTGTTGCCGCCGACATGCCAGCACAGCGCCCCCGCGCTCTGCCCGGACAACACCACACCCGACCGCCACGCCTCGGCGAACGCCTCGTCCAGCCCGTGCAGCCGCCACAGCGCGGCGAGGTTGGCCACGCTGCCGCCGCTGACGTAGATCGCGTCCTGCTCGAGGATCCACCCGCGCGGGTCCGCCATGTTGGGCATCGGGAAGACCGTCAGGTGGCTGACCTCGACGTCCCAGCGGTTGAAGGCTCCGTACATCTTCAGCAGCCAGTCGGCGTCGTCGCCGGTGGCGGTCGCGAGGAGCCCGAGCCTGGGCCGGTCCTGACCGGTCAGGTCGAGCACGTAGCGCAGCAGGGCGGTCGGCTCGATGAACCCGTACCGCTCCGACGGCCGAAACGACCCGCCCCCGATGGCGACGATGTGCGACTGCCCGATTCGGCTCATGCCCCACTCCCTGTTCAGTCAGCTCGACGGTCTCCCCAGGGTACGGCGGGGCGCGGGAAAGGGATGGCCGAACCCGCGGAAACGGGCATGCCGCCACGCCCGCGCCCGCGCCGCGTCCGAACGGGCGTGGCCGCCCCGTATTCAAATGGGCGTGGCCGCCCCGTGCGCACACGGGACGGCCACGTTGAAGCGGGCGGATCAGGCCAGGCCGAGCTGGCTCTCGAACCGGCCCTCCTCCAGACGCCGCTTGATCGTGGTGAGGAAGCGGGCCGCGTCCGCACCGTCGACCAGGCGGTGGTCGTAGGTCAGCGCCAGATAGACCATCGACCGGACCGCGATGACCTCGCCGTCGGGCGTGTCCACGACGACCGGGCGCTTGACGACCGAACCGGTGCCCAGCATGCCGACCTGCGGCTTGTTGAGTATCGGTGTGTCGAACAGCGCGCCCCGGCTGCCGGTGTTGGTCAGCGTGAACGTGCCGCCGGCGATGTCGTCCGGAGTGATCTTGTTGGTCCGGGTGCGCTCGGCCAGGTCGGCGGTCTTACGGGCGAGACCGGCGATGTTCAGGTCCCCCGCGTTCTTGATCACCGGGACGATCAGGCCGCGCTCGGTGTCGACCGCGATGCCGAGGTTCTCGACGTCGTGGTAGGTCACCTCGCTGGTCTGGTCGTTGATGACCGCGTTGAGCTTCGGGTGGACCTTCAGCGCCTCGACCGCCGCGAGCGCGAAGAACGGCAGGAACGACAGCTTCACGCCCTCACGGGACTCGAAGGCCGCCTTCGCCCGTGCCCGCAGCGAGGCGATCCGGGTCACGTCGACCTCGACCACGGTGGTGAGCTGCGCCGTGGTGTGCAGCGACTCCATCATGCGGTCGGCGATCACCTTGCGCAGGCGCGACATCTTCTCGGTGGTCCCGCGCAGCGTCGTGTCCACCTGCACCGGCTCGGGCGTCGCGGCGGGCGCGACCGGCTGCACGGCGGCAGGAGCCTGCGCCGGGGCAGGGGCAGGGGCAGGGGCAGGCGCCGGGGCGGGTGCCTGCTGCTGGGCCGCCGCCGCGGCGCGCTCGCGCTGGATCCGGGCCGCCTCGATCACATCCTGCTTGCGGATCCGGCCGCCGACACCGGTGCCGGTCAGCGAGTCCAGGTCGACGCCGTGTTCGGTGGCCAGCTTGCGCACCAGCGGCGTGACGTACGGCGCCTCGCCGGGGGGCGGCAGCGGCGTCGGCTGGGCCACCGGGGCGGCCGGCGCCTGCGGGGCGGGAGCCGGCTGCGGGATCGACGAGATGGGCGGCGCCGGAGCCGGAGCGGGCGGGGCAGGAGGCGCGGGGGCCGCCTGCGGGGCGGGAGCCGGCGGAGCCGGAGGGGCCGGCGCGGGCTCGGGCGCCTGCTGAGGCTCGGGGGCCTGCTGCGGAGCGGCGCCCGCCCCGGTGTCGATGACGGCGAGCTCGGCCCCGACCTCGACGGTCTCGTCCTCGGCGACGAGGATCTTGGTCAGGTAGCCCGACGACGGCGACGGGATCTCGGTGTCGACCTTGTCGGTCGACACCTCCAGCAGCGGCTCGTCGGCCTCGACGTGATCGCCTTCGTTCTTCAGCCAGCGGGTGACGGTGCCCTCGGTTACGCTCTCACCGAGCTGGGGCATGGTTACGGAGACGGGCATTGTTCGTCTTCTCTCGCCTTCGGGCTTCAGTTGTGGACGTGGAGCGGCTTGCCGGCCAGGGCCAGCATCGCCTCACCGAGCGCCTCGGACTGGGTCGGGTGCGGGTGGATCAACTGGGCGACGTCCTTCGCCGTGGCCTCCCAGTTGAAGATCAGCTGTGCCTCCGCGATGAGCTCGCCGACACGGCCACCCACCATGTGCACGCCCAGGACCCGGCCGTCGCGCTCGGCGACGACCTTGACCTCGCCCTGGGTCTGGAGGATCTTGCTTCTGCCGTTCCCGGCCAGGTTGTAGGAGAGCTCGACCACATCGTGGCCGCGCTCGCGTGCGACGGCCGTGCTGATGCCCACCGAGGCGACCTCGGGCTCGGAGTACGTGATGCGCGGCACGCCGTCGTAGTCGATCGGCACGGGGTTCAGGCCGGCGATGTGCTCGGCGACTCCGATGCCCTCGGCGAAGCCGACGTGGGCGAGCTGCAGGGTGGGGATGAGGTCGCCCACCGCGTAGACCCCGGGGACACCGGTCCGGTAGAACTCGTCCACCTGCACGTAGCCGCGCTCGAGCCGGACGCCCGCCTCCTCGTAGCCGAGGCCCGACGAGACCGGGCCGCGGCCGACGGCCACCAGCATGAGCTCGGCGTCGAGCGTCTTGCCGTTCTCCAGCGTGACGACCACACCGGTGCCGGTGGTCTTGACGCTCTCGAACCTGACGCCGAGCTCGTACTTGATGCCGCGGCGGCGGAAGGCCCGCTCCAGCAGCTTGGAGCTCGACTCGTCCTCGAGCGGGAGCAGGTGGGGGAGCGCCTCGACGATCGTGACCTCGGCGCCGAACGACCGCCACACGCTGGCGAACTCCACGCCGATCACGCCGCCGCCAAGGATGACGACCGAGGAGGGCACGCGGTCCAGCACCAGCGCGTGGTCGCTGCTGATGACCTTTTCACCGTCGATGTCCAGGCCGGGCAGCGACTTCGGGGCCGAGCCGGTCGCCAGCACGACGTTGCGGCCCTCGTAGACCTGGCCGCCGACCGTCACGCGGCCGGGGCCGGCCAGCCGCCCCTCGCCCTCGACGACGGTGATCTTCTTGCTCTTGATCAGACCGGCGAGCCCCTTCCAGAGCCCGCTGATCACCTTGTCCTTGTAGGTGTGGACGGCCGGGACGTCGATGCCCTCCAGACGGGTTCGCACCCCGAAGGACTCGCTCTCACGTGCCTGGTCGGCGAGCTCGGCGGCGTGCAGCAACGCCTTCGTGGGGATGCAGCCGCGGTGCAGGCAGGTGCCCCCGACCTTGTCCTTCTCGATGAGGACGACGTTCATGCCGAGCTCGGCCGCCCGAAGGGCGCATGCGTAACCACCGCTACCACCACCTAGGACGACGATGTCGTAGGGGCCGCTGCCATCAGCCACTGGAATGCTCCTCGCTGGATTCCACGCCACCGGATGGGTCCGACGGCATCTTTTCACTTGTCTATGAAGATCGTGGACGGGACGTGGTGGCCGCCCGCCCGGACGGACACACCGTTGCGGTTCGCCGCCGCGGTTTCGCTATCGTCTGCCCGCGTAACGCTCGGCGATGCCGACGAGCGTACGGGTGATCGCGCCGGTGCCGCCCTTGGGCGTGTAACCGTGCGGCTCGCCCTTGTTGAACGCGGGACCGGCCATGTCGATGTGCGCCCAGCGGACGCCGTCGGGCACGAACTCGCGCAGGAAGATGCCGGCGGCGAGCATGCCGCCCCAGCGATCGGGCTGCAGGTTGGCGATGTCGGCGATCGGCGAGTCGAGGCCCTTGCGCAGTTCCTCGGGCAGCGGCATCCCCCAGGCGCCCTCCCCCTGAGCCCCGGCGATGTCCACGACCTCCTCGCGCAGCGCGTCGTCGTTGGACATCACACCGGCCGTACGCCAGCCGAGCGCGACGATCTGCGCCCCGGTCAGCGTGGCGACGTCCACGATCAGCTCGGGGTCGTCCTCGGCGGCGCGGGCGATGCCGTCGATCAGCACGAGACGGCCCTCGGCGTCGGTGTCGAGCACCTCAACGGTCTTGCCGCTGTAGGTGTGCAGGACGTCGGACGGACGCTGAGCCTGACCCGACGGCATGTTCTCCGCGAGGCAGAGATAACCGACCACGTTGATCGGCAGGCCGAGCCTGGAGATCGCGAGCAGCGAGCCGAACACCGCGCCGGCGCCGCCCATGTCGGACTTCATCCAGTCCATCGAGGCGGCGGGCTTGAGCGACAGGCCGCCGGAGTCGAAGGTGATGCCCTTGCCCACGAACGCGATGGTCCGCGCGGCCTCCGGGTGCCGGTACGCCAGCCGGACCAGCCGCGGCGGGTTGGCCGAACCCTGGCCGACTCCCACGATGCCGCCGTAACCGCCCTCTTTGAGCTCGGTCTCGTCGAGCACCTCGGGCGACAGCCCGGCCTGCTCGCCCATCTCCCTGGCGATCTCGGCGAACCGGGCGGGCGACAGATCCGAGGGCGGCGTGTTCACCAGGTCGCGCACCAGGTTGACCGAGGTCGCGATCTCCGTCGCGTGCCGTACGGCCTCCTCGGCGCCCGGCGCGTCCGACAGCACCACGAGCTCGCCCACGGGTGCCCTGTGCTCACCGCGCGTGCGGTATCTGGCGAAGTCGTAGGCCCCGAGCAGGCCGCCGAGCGCGACGGCCTCGGCCTGCTCGGCCGTGGCGACCGGCAGCGCGAAGGCGGCGCTGGACGCACCGGCCAGGGAACGCGCTGCGGCGCCCGCGGCCCGGCGCAGGGTCTCGGGATCGTGGTCGCCGTCCGGACGGTCGCCGAGGCCGACCGCGACCACGACCGGCGCGGGCAGTGCGCCGAACGTCGGGATCTTGGCGATCTCCTCTGCTTTGCCGGTGAAACCGACGGCGTTGAGTATTTCGGCGAGCCGACCGCCGAGAGCCTGGTTCAGGCCGTCGGCGCCGGGAGCCTGGGTGGGGCCGTCCGGGGTCGCGTGGACGCCCACTATTAGTGCATCGGCCTCTATGGAGACCGGTTCAGATGCATTGACGCGCACAGTGGTCACGTGAGCCGATGCTATCCGTGCTTGCTGCACTGCGCACAAACGGGTGGTCACAGGATCACCCGATTTTTCGGCCGGTCCCGGCCGTACGGTTCCCACGTTACGCGGCGATCACGGGATGAGCAGCGCGCAGCACAGCAGGGTGACGGTCGTGGCGCACTCGCAGAGCGCGCCGAGCACGTCACCGGTGACGCCGCCCAGCCGCCGTACGGCCCGCCGGCGCAGCAGCGCGGCGGCCCCCAGTCCGGCCCCCAGTCCGGCCGCCATGGCCAGGAACGGCCCGAACGGCACGGCCATGCGCGGCACGGGGGACGCGATGAGCGCGGCAATCGTGATGGCCCCGACGGCTACGGCCGAGGAGGCGGTCGCATAGATCGCGGCGCCCGGCCGTACAGTCCCCGCGACGAGCACGCCGAGACCCTCGGGGCGGGCGGCGGGCACGCCTTCCCCGCAGGCCCAGGTGATGGCGAGCCGGCCGGCCGTGCATGCCGCGATCAGGCACGCCCCGGCCGCCGGCGCGGACGACTCGGCCAGGGCGGTCAGCGCCGCCACCTGCAGGAGCAGCGTGAAGACCAGCGTGATGACGCCGAACGGGCCGATATCGGACTGTTTCATGACGGCGAGCGCCCGCTCGGCCGGTCCGCCGCTGCCCAGGCCGTCGGCGAGATCGGCGAGGCCGTCGAGGTGGAGGCCGCGGGTCAGCCAGGCGAGCGTCCCGACCGCGAGGGCGGCGGACAGCAGCGCCGTGCCGCCCGCCCAGCGGACTCCGACCAGGACCAGCGCGGCGACGAGGCCGAGCAGCGTCCCGACCGCGGGGGCGAGGGTCATCGCCCGGCCGGCGAGGCGCCGATCCACCCGCGCGACGGCACGCACGGGGAGCACGCTGAGCATTCCGACAGCGAACCGCCACGCGGCGATCGTCCGGCCGGCCGGCCGCGTGCGCGCCCCGGTCTGCTCCATCGGTTCGGAAGGATCGGCCACAGGCCAGGAGCCTAGGCCGTGAGGTCGTGCCCGGCGGAACCCCCCGGCCGGAACGTGACGATCGGCCGGGCCGGTCAGCAGGGGAGGGGGAGCGTGCGTCCGGCGATCACCAGCGCGACGTCTTCGGACTCCCGGGCGAGCCGCTGGTTGAGGCGGCCCAGCTCGTCGCGGAACAGGCGTCCCGCCGCGGTGGCCGGGATCACGCCGAGCCCGACCTCGTCGCTCACCGCGACCACCCGGGCCCGGGTGTGCCGCCAGGCGGCCACCAGCGCGTCACACCGCCGCCGCACATCGGCCGGCGCCTGCTCGGAGTCCCCGCCTGAGTCCCCGCCCGGCCAGGCGCCGCACTCGTCGAACACGGCGGCCAGCCAGGTGCCGATGCCGTCGATCAGAAGGGTCCGCCCGGGGGAGTCCGTCCCGGTGAGGACACCGGTGAGGTCGGTGGTCTCGAGGGTTCGCCAGTGGCGGGGACGGCGATCCCGGTGCAGTTTCACCCTGGCCAGCCACGAGGGGTCGTCGCCCGGGGCGGGGCCGGTGGCGACGTACGTCACATCGGGGTCGGCGGCCACCCGTAACTCGGCCTCCTCCGACTTGCCCGAGCGGGCTCCGCCGAGCAGCAGCGTACGCCGTGCCGGGCCCGGTGGCGGCGGGTCGCCGAGGGGGTGCCGCGCCGGGATGTCCCGGGTGTCCAGGACGGTCCCGTCCGGTACGGCCTCTGCCCGCCAGTGGGCGAGCCTGCGGGCCAGCTCGTCCTCGGAGGGGACGCGATGGTCGAGGTGCACGGCGATCACCCGCGTGGTGGGCGTGACCCGGCCGCGGCGGCGCAGATCGCCCAGGCGCTCCGGCCGGTCCAGGGGGTCGATCAGCACGAGGTCGAAGGGCTCACGCGGGCGCGGCCCGGAGACGTCCTCGTCGTCCTCATCATCCTGGAGACCGTCGCAGCACGGGGTGTAGAGCACCCGGCTCCCGTCCGGACCGGTGATCTCGTAGCCGTCGAGGGTGCGCACGAGGAGACGGCCGCCCGGCGGAACGCCGCCGTGTGCCGGGTCGCCGGCCCGCGGCGGGAGCCGTACGATCCCGTCGATCACGATCGACGCCGGCCCGCGGCGACCGGGGGAGAGGCGGCCGCAGGAGGCGCAGCCGCAGCCGGGCGCCGGCCAGCCCTCCGGGCCCCCGGTACCCTCCAGACGGATCTCCACGCGCGTGCTCCTTCACATAGGGTTTGCAGGACGTGCTCGACTGGTTCGGCGGAAGGGGCGGATGGGCATGACATGGCGCTGGCGATACGAGGACGCGAACGGCGCCGAGCTGACGGACCGGTCGCTGCCGAGTGAGATCTTCACCAGTCAGTCGGACGCCGAGTCGTGGCTGGGGGAGTCGTGGCGTGACCTGCTGGACGCCGGGGTCGAGCAGGTCACGCTCCTGGAGGACGACCGCGTCGAGTACGCCGGGATGTCGCTCCGCCCCGCCTGACGGCGTCGTCAGGGACGCTTGCCGGGGCTGACCGTCTTGGCCGGGTCCCGCTCGACCACGTCGCCGAGCACGTCGTCGATCCTGCGCATGGTCTCGTCGTCGAGCCTGACGCCGGAGGCCTTCACGTTGTCGCGCACCTGCTCGGGCCGTGAGGCGCCGACGATGGCGGACGACACGTTGGGGTTGCGCAGCACCCAGGCCACCGCGAGCTGGGCCATGGTGAGACCGAGGTCCGCCGCGATCGGCTTGAGCTCCTGCACCCGGCGCAGCAGCTCGTCGTCCATCATCCGGTTGATGAAACCGGATCCGGTCGGGTCGGTGGCCCGCGAACCGGCGGGCACCGGCTGCCCGGGCAGATACTTGCCGGTCAGCACGCCCTGCGCGATGGGCGACCAGACGATCTGGCCCAGGCCCTCCTTCTCGCACAGCGGGACGATCTCGGCCTCGATGACCCGCCACAGCATCGAGTACTGCGGCTGGTTGGACACGAGCCGGTCGAAGCCCATCTCGTCGGCGATCTTCAGCGCCCGTTCGATCTGGGCGGCCGTCCACTCGCTGACGCCGACGTACAGCACCTTGCCCTGCCGTACGAGATCGTCGAAGGCGCGGAGCGTCTCCTCCAGCGGCGTCTCCACGTCGAAGCGGTGGGCCTGGTAGAGGTCGACGTAGTCGGTCTGCAGACGGCGCAGCGAGCCGTTGATCGACTCCATGATGTGCTTGCGTGACAGGCCCCGGTCGTTCCTGCCGCTGCCGGTCGGCCAGTAGACCTTGGTGAAGATCTCCAGTGACTCGCGGCGCACGCCCTGCAGCGCTCGTCCGAGCACCTCCTCGGCCCGCGTCCCTGCGTAGACGTCGGCCGTGTCGAACGTCGTGATCCCCTCGTCGAGGGCCGCGTGCACGCAGGCGCGGGCCGCGTCCTCCTCGACCTGGGAACCGTGGGTGATCCAGTTGCCGTAGCTGATCTCGCTGACCATGAGGCCGCTGCGGCCGAGATGGCGGAATTCCATGCCCCTGACATTAGTGGGACTCCCGGGACGTCCCGCATACGCGCATGGGGTGCGCCACTCCGGCCGGTGCTCAGTTCTTCGGCGGGATCGGCACGCCGCCGGGGAGCAGGGTCGGCTTCGGGAAGCGCAGTCTGCGGATCTGGGTCGACCGCATCGCCGCGTAGAAACCCACGCCGCGGAGGTTCTCGCCCGGGAACTTCTCGGCGGCCTCCTTCTTCACCCGGCGGGCGACGTAGACGGCGCTGCCCAGTACGAACACCATCACCACGGGCAGGGAGAGTGTGTAGCCGAGCAGCACGACGCTCTGGATCGCCGGCGTGGCCGGCACCATCGACAGCAGCATGATGATGAAGACGACGGGCAGGAAGTACTGTCCGGGCAGGCGCCGGGAGTCGACCCAGTCGCGGGCGAACTTCCGCACCGGGCCGCGGTCGCGCGCGGGAAGGGCCCGTTCGTCGCCGCGCAGCAGCATCTCACGGTGCTTGGCGCGCAGCGCCCTGTCGCGCTCCCGCTGCATCCGGTAGGCCTCCTTGCGGTTGGCCGGCGCGGTGACGGGTGAGCGGCGGCGGCCCTGAGCCACGCTCCGCTTGGGGGTGGGACGGCCCTTGCCTGGAGTCTGGCGAGGCTTAGGATCCTCTACAGGGGCAGAGGAGTCGTCAGCGGAGATCTGGGTACGACGTCGGAACACGGCGTCCAGCCTACCGGGAGTGCAACTTAGTGACGCCCTCGCGCGTTATGCGTAGGGTGAACCCAGGCGAGTTCGCCATGCATGACGTTGAGAAGGGGACGGCCGACGCGCATGAGCGTGATGAAGAGACTTTCCATGATTTTCAAGTCCAAGGCCAACAAGGCCTTGGACAAGATGGAGGATCCACGGGAGACGCTGGACTACTCCTACCAGCGGCAACTCGAGCTGTTGCAGAAGGTCCGCCGGGGTGTGGCCGACGTGGCGACCAGTCGCAAGCGGGTCGAGCTGCAGATCAACCAGCTGGAGGGTCAGGCCGCCAAGCTGGAGAACCAGAGCCGGCAGGCGCTCTCCGCCGGGCGGGAGGACCTGGCGCGTGAGGCGCTCACCCGGCGCAACGGCCTGAACGCGCAGATCGCCGACCTCCGTCTCCAGCACAACAACCTCCAGGGCGAGGAGGAGAAGCTCACCCTCGCCAGCCAGCGGCTGCAGGCGAAGGTGGACTCCTTCCGTACGAAGAAGGAGACCATCAAGGCCACCTACACGGCGGCCGAGGCGCAGACGCGGATCAACGAGGCTTTCTCCGGCATATCCGAGGAGATGGGCGACGTCGGCCTGGCCATCCAGCGTGCCGAGGACAAGACCGCGCAGATGCAGGCGCGCGCCGGCGCGATCGACGAGCTGCTGGCGAGCGGCGCCCTCGAAGACTTCACCGGCCAGCGCGACGACATCCAGGCCGAGCTTGACCGCATGGGCGCGGGCAGCGACGTGGAGCTGGAGATCGCCAGGATGAAGGCCGAGATCGGTCAGGGCCCCGCGCCGCAGGGCGCGATCGAGTCCGGGCAGCCGGGCCGTCAGGCTGGGCAGCCCGCCCAGCAGACTCAGCAGCTGCGTCAGCCGGGGGAGGGCCTGTGATCGTCAGAATCATGGGGGAGGGCCAGGTCGAGATCGCCCAGGCCGACATCGATGTGCTCAACGAGCTCGACGGCGAACTCGAGGCCGCCATCGAGTCCGATGACGAGAACGTGTTCCGGGTCAAGCTGCACGCGCTGCTGGAAAAGGTCCGGCAGGTGGGCAAGGCGCTGCCGGTCGATTCGCTCGAGCCGTCCGAGCTGATCCTGCCGCCCGCCGACGCCTCGATCGAGGAGGTGCGGGAGATGCTCGGCGACACCGGGCTCATCCCTGGGTGATGACCGCGACGCGATTCGCCCCCGACCGCGGTCTGACCGTACGGATGACCGTGACGATGTTCCTGCTCGGGCTGGTCTACGTGGCGTTCATGGCAGCGCTGGTGGTCCTCGGCGTGCGGGCGATCGCCGTCCTGTTGATCGCCGCGGGTCTCCTGCTGGTGCAGTTCCTCCTGTCCGACAAGATCGCGCTCTTCGCGATGCACGGACGCGAGGTCTCCCCGCAGGAGGCTCCTGAACTGCACGGGATCGTCGACCGGCTCAGTGCGATGGCCGGGATGCCCAAGCCCCGGGTGGCGATCGCGAACACCGACATGCCCAACGCGTTCGCGACCGGGCGCAACCAGAAGAACTCGGTGGTGTGCGTGACCACCGGCCTGCTGCGCAGGCTGGACGCCCGGGAGCTGGAGGGCGTGATCGCACACGAGATGTCCCACGTCGCGCACCGTGACGTCGCCGTCATGACGATCGCGTCCTTCCTCGGCGTCGTCGCCGGCCTGATGACCAGGTTCGCGCTGTACACGGGCCTCGGGGGAGGCCGCCGCGGCAACAACGGGCCGCCGATCGGGGCGATCGTCTTCCTCGTCTCCGGTCTCGTGTACGCGGTGAGCTTCCTGCTGACGAGGGCGCTGTCGCGCTATCGCGAGCTCGCCGCCGACCGTGCCGCCGCGCTGCTGACGCAGCGGCCCTCCGCGCTGGCGAGCGCGCTGACCAAGATCAGCGGAGACATCGCCAGGATCCCGACGAGAGACCTGCGCGAGGCCCAGCCGTTCAACGCGTTCTTCTTCGCCCCAGCCATCTCCGGGCAGAGCATCGCCTCGCTGCTGTCGACGCACCCGTCGCTGGAGCGCCGGCTGGAGCAGCTCGCCCGGATCTCCGCCGCGCTGGGCCGCTGATCGGCGGGCCGCCATGGGATGGTTCGACGCACTCCTGGGGAGATCGAAGCCCGCGAAGCCCGATCTCGACGCGCTGTTCGCGCTGCCGGCCGCCGCCGTCGCACTCGAGGCGGCCACCGGCTTCACCCCCGTCGGCATCGGCTCGGTCTCCTTCCGCGCCGCGGAGGGAGGCGCGTTCAGCCGGTTGGAGCAGGACGTCCAGGCGCTGCTCGGCGAGTCCGAGACGACGCGGGACTCCTACGGCTACACCTGGATCGTGGTGCGCCACCCGGACGTCTCCGCACTCGTCACCGACCTCCACGCGGCCAACTCGTCCCTGGAGTCCGCCGGCTTCGGCCCGTCGCTGCTGTGCTCGCTGGTGACCTTCGCCGACCCGTCCGGCCGGCGGCTCGCGATCGTCTACCTCTACAAGCGGGGCACGTTCTACCCCTTCGCCCCGGCGGGGGGAACCCACCGGGACAACGCTCTGGAACTCCAGGTGCGCGGGGTCCTCGCTGAGGAGCTGAAGATCGAGCCGGACCTCGCGAGCTGGTTCCCGGTCTGGGAGGCCCCCGGCCTGTGACCGCCGGGGCGCCGCCGCCGGCGTGCGCCGGGCCCGGGGGAGCCGGGCGGGAAGGATCGGCTGCCGCGCGCGAAAGCCCGCCGGAGCGGGCTTCGCACGGACCGGAGCCTCCTCCCGGTGCGGCTCCCGGGTTCCACAGGGTTCTGTGATCGGCGCCGTCCAGGCGGTGCCGGCATGCGGTTAGGGCAGTGCCAGCATGCGGTCGAGGGCGATCTTGGCCCAGTGTGCGGTGTCGGGGTCGACGGTGATCTGGTTGACCAGCTCGCCGGCGGCAAGCGACTCCAGGGCCCAGACCAGGTGCGGCAGGTCGATGCGGTTCATCGTCGAGCAGTAGCACACGGTCCGGTCGAGGAAGGCGACGCTCTTGTCGGGGAACATCCCGGAGAGCCGCTTGACCAGGTTCAGCTCGGTGCCCACCGCCCAGGACGAGCCGGTCGGCGCCTCGGAGATCGTACGGATGATGTACTCGGTGGACCCGACGTAGTCGGCCTTGGCGACGACCTCGTGCCGGCACTCGGGGTGGACGAGCACGTTGACGCCGGGGACGCGGGCGCGCATGTCGTCCACGGCCTCGGGGGAGAACCGGCCGTGCACCGAGCAGTGCCCCCGCCACAGGATCATCTTCGCGTTCCTGAGCTGCTCGGTCGTGAGCCCGCCGTTGGGACGGTGCGGGTTGTAGACCACGCAGTCGTCCAGCGACAGCCCCAGCTCCAGCACCGCGGTGTTGCGTCCCAGGTGCTGGTCGGGCAGGAACAGGACCTGCTGCCCCTGCTCGAAGGCCCAGGTGAGCGCCCGCTTGGCGTTGGAGGACGTGCACACGGCGCCGCCGTTGCGTCCGCAGAACGCCTTGATGTCGGCGCTGGAGTTCATGTAGGTGATCGGTACGACCCGGTCGGCGATGCTGGCGTCCTCCAGCACCTCCCAGCACTCCTCGACCTGGTCGAAGCCGGCCATGTCGGCCATCGAGCAGCCGGCGGCGAGGTCCGGGAGCACGACCTTCTGCGAGTCGGCGGTCAGAATGTCGGCGGACTCGGCCATGAAGTGGACGCCGCAGAACACGATGTACTCGGCCCCCGGCCTGGCGGCGGCCTCGCGGGCGAGCTTGAACGAGTCGCCGGTGATATCGGCGAACTGGATGACCTCGTCGCGCTGATAGTGGTGACCGAGCACGAACAGCCGGTCGCCGAGTCGCTCCTTGGCGACACGGGCGCGTTCCACCAGCGCCGGGTCGGACGCCGGCGGGAGCTCGCCGGGACAGTCGACCCCGCGCTCGCTGTGCGGGTCGGCGTCGCGGCCAAGGACGAACAGCGGAAGACCGGTCTCAGTGATCGTCACGACCACACCCCCTCGGGGACTTATCGTATAAGTGACGATTAATCATCGCACACCTTTTCGGCGTGCCGGCGACCGCCGTACCTTCGACGTGGAATGTGTGGCGGGCGACCTGTGTTGGTAGCGTCTAGTGGAACCGAATCAAACGACCGCTCCGGGTGGGCGGTTGGCGCAGACCGCGGGAGTCAGCACATGACGGTTGAGAGCAGCGAGACCACGCAGCAGGGCCTGAGCCTGACTGACGCGGCCGCCGCCAAGGTCAAGAGCCTGCTGGAGCAGCAGGGAGAGGAGGGGTTGCAGCTGCGTGTCGCCGTGCAGCCCGGTGGCTGCTCCGGCCTGCGCTACCAACTCTTCTTCGACGACCGCTCGATGGACGGCGACATCGTGTCGTCCTTCGACGGGGTGAACGTCGTGACCGACAGGATGAGCGCGCCGTACCTGGTGGGTGCCACCATCGACTTCGTCGACAGCATCGAGAAGCAGGGCTTCACGATCGACAACCCCAACGCGACGGGTTCGTGCGCCTGCGGCGACTCGTTCAACTAGGGAGTGCCAGGCACGCCCTGGCACCCTCTTCGGAGCCCGTTCAAGCAGGGGTTTCTCCGGAGGCCGTCTCGCCCCGTACGGATCATTCCGTACGGGGCGCAGTCGTGCCGGAGACGGTACGCTCGACAGGTTGGGCGATCTCGTTTACCCGCCCGTGTCCCTCCCGTGCCCGGATGCTGACAACGAGGAGAAAACCCCGTGCGCATCGCCGTCACCGGCTCCATCGCGACCGACCATCTGATGACCTTCCCCGGCCGCTTCGGCGACCAGCTCATCGCCGAGCAGCTCGACCGGGTGTCGCTGTCGTTCCTCGTCGACGATCTGCAGATCAGGCGCGGCGGATGCGCGGCCAACATCGCCTTCGGGATGGGCTGCCTCGGGCTGTCCCCCATCCTCGTCGGCGCCGTCGGCACCGACTTCGCCGACTACCGGTCCTGGCTGGAGCGGCACGGCGTCGACTGCGGCTCGGTCCACGTGTCGGAGCTGCACCACACGGCCAGATTCCTGTGCACCACAGACGAGGAGCACAACCAGATCGCGTCGTTCTACACCGGGGCGATGGCCGAGGCGCGCGAGATCGAGCTGGGCCCGATCGCGCAGCGGACCGGTGGGCTCGACCTGGTCCTGGTGAGTCCCAACGACCCGGACGCGATGGTGCGGCACACCGAGGAGGCCCGCGACCGGGGCATCCCGTTCGCCGCCGACCCGTCCCAGCAGCTCGCCCGGATGCCCGGCGAGGAGATCCGCCGGCTCATCGAGGGTGCCGCCTACCTGTTCAGCAACGACTACGAGCTCGGGCTGATCGAGCAGAAGACCGGCTGGGCGGACGAGGAGATCCTGGAGCGGGTGGACGTCCGCATCACCACGCTCGGGCCGAAGGGAGCCAGGATCGACCGGAGGGGCGAGCCGACGCTGCACATCCCGCCCGCGCCCGAGCTGGGCAAGGCCGACCCGACCGGCGTCGGCGACGCGTTCCGGGCCGGCTTCCTGGCCGGTGTGGCGTGGGGTCTGCCGCTCGAGCGCTGCGGCCAGATCGGCAACCTGACCGCCACGCACGTGCTCGAGCGGGTCGGCTGCCAGGAGTACGAGCTGGGGCAGCGGGTCTTCCTCGACCGGTTCGCCGTGTCGTACGGCCAGGCCGCAGCGGACGAGGTGGCCGGGCACGTGCGGTGCCACTACTCCTGACCGCCTGATCCTTCACCGCCCGCCTCCGGTGGTCGCGGTGAGTGGACGCGGGTCAGTAGCTGCGGCGCACGTGGATCGACCAGCCGCCCTGCGGCAACTCGTAGCTGGCCACGTGCTCGTGCGACTTGAGCCTGCACCACGCGGGAATGTCGGTGAACGCGGCGGGATCGTCGGCCAGCACGGCGATCACGTCGCGCATCGCCACCTCGTTGATCCGGTCGGCGAGCATGATGATCGGGATCGGGCATTTGCGGCCGAGCGCGTCGATCGTCAGCGCGGGCTCGCCCGCGCCGTCGTTCTCGACGCCGGCGTCGGCGGTCCCTCCGGCGAGGTCCCGGGTGTCCCCGCCGCGCGCGCCGCCGGTCCGTCTCCGCCACATCACTGGACTCCCAAACTCGCCCGGATACGCCGCACCACATCGGGAAGCACGGCGAGGAACCGGTCGACGTCGTCGCCGGTCACGCCACGGGGCAGCGATACCCGGACATTCCCGTGGGTAAGCACGCCCATCGCCTCCAGAACATGTGATGGCCGAAGCGTACTCGCCGTGCAGGAGCTCCCGGACGAGACGGCGAAGCCCGCCCGGTCGAGCTCGGTCAGCAGCGCCTCGCCCTCCACATAGAGGCAGGAGAACGTGACGATGTGCGGCAGGCGCCGCACCGGGTCGCCGATGACCTCCACGTCCGGCACCAGGCGCGGCACCTCGGCGCGGATCCGGTCGATCAGGGCCGACATCCGGGCGCCCTGTGCCGCCTCCTCCGCCGCTCGGGCGCGCAGGGCGGCGGCGGCCGCCACGACGGCGGGCACGTTCTCGAAGCCGGGCACGCGCCGGCGTTCCCGCTCGTCCTGCGGGTACGGCGACCGCCAGCGCGTCCCCTTGCGTATCGCCAGCACCCCGACGCCGGCCGGACCGCCCCACTTGTGCGCGCTGGCGGTCAGGATCGACCAGCCGCCGGGGACGGGCAGGCGGCCCGCCGACTGGGCCGCGTCGACCAGGAGCGGCACGCCCGCGGCCAGGCAGGCCTCCGCCGCCTCGGCCACCGGCTGCAGGGTCCCGACCTCGTGGTTGGCCGTCTGCAGGCAGGCGAGCGCCGTACCGGGCCGGGAGACCGCCGCGGCGAAGGCGGCGTCGTCCACCCGGCCCGTGCGGTCGACGCCCACGGTCTCGACGGTCCCGCCGTCGCGTTCGTGGACCTCGGCGGCGTGCAGGACGCTGGAGTGCTCGACGGC
Organism: Sphaerimonospora sp. CA-214678; assembly: GCF_050942215.1. Classification (GTDB taxonomy): domain Bacteria; phylum Actinomycetota; class Actinomycetes; order Streptosporangiales; family Streptosporangiaceae; genus Sphaerimonospora. The sequence goes on along the minus strand of NZ_CP192056.1, from coordinate 4,330,887 downwards.
GCCGGCCACCAGGTGCCGGCCGACCCGCCGCCTGCCCCGGAGCGCGCCCAGGACGCCGAGGTGGACCGCCTGGGTGCCGGAGGAGGTGAACGCCACCTCGTCGGGCCGGGCGCCGAGGATTTCGGCTACCTCCGCCCTCGCCTGCTCCAGTAACATCTGGGCACGACGTGCCGTGCCGTAAAGGCGAGCGGGATCGGCCCAACCGGAGTCGAGCGCGGTCAGCAGGGCGTCACGGGCCGCGGGATGAAGGGGTTCGGTCGAAGCCGCATCCAGGTAAGGCACAGTTAGGACATTAACGGGGGCTGCTCAGAGGGGCGTGGCCGGTCCGCGCTAATGTGTCAGCCAAGCGTGAACTCAATGAAGTAAAGGGGCACACCGGCGAGAATCTCCTGCTGGTGACACCCGGTGGTCAATTGGAAAACCGCCCAGGAGAGGACCTCTTGGGCTTCATCTGTGGGGTAGGCGATCCGTGAGTCCGACCCGCCGTACGACACGGCGACCGTGGACGCGCCGCCGGTTGCCCGGCGCCGCCGCAGTGGCGCTGCTGGTGGCGTCCGCGACGGCGTGCAGCAACGAGGCGAGCGATCAGTGGTCCCGTGGGGGCATGCCGGAAAGCATCACCAAGCAGGCTGAGATCACTCAGACGCTCTGGAACGGCGGCTGGATCGCGGCACTCGCCACCGGGGTCGTCGTCTGGGGCCTGATCCTGTGGACCTGCGTGTTCCACCGCAAGAAGAAGAACTCGACGGAGGCGCTGCCGCCGCAGGTGCGGTACAACCTGCCGATCGAGATCCTCTACACGGTCGTGCCAGTGATCATGGTCTCGGTCTTCTTCTTCTTCACCGCCCGGGACCAGACCGAGATCACCAAGGTCACGAACACGGCTCCGGTCAAGGTGTACGTCGAGGGCTACCAGTGGAGCTGGCGCTTCACCACTGAGTATGAGGGACAGAAGGTCGTCACCGCGGGTGTCCCGGTCGACCTGAGCAAGCAGGACAAGGACAATCCGCAGGGCCCGCAGCTCGTGCTTCCGGTCAACAACCGGGTGCAGTTCGACCTGCACTCGCCCGACGTCATCCACTCGTTCTGGGTGCCGGAGTTCCTCTTCAAGCTGGACGTGTTCCCCGGACCGACGCACAACCAGTTCGAGATCACGACGCTCGATCGGACGGGCGTCTTCATCGGCCGCTGCGCCGAGCTCTGCGGTGTCGACCACAGCAGGATGCTGTTCTCCGTGAAGCTCGTGCCGCAGGCCGAGTTCGACCAGTTCATCAAGAGCCAGGCGGGGAGTGCGCAGTGACCGCCATCCAGCAACCGCCCGTCGTTACCGCGCGGCCTTACCGCAAGGGCTCGGTCATCGCCAAGTGGCTGTCGTCGACGGACCACAAGGTGATCGGGCATCTCTATCTGATCACGTCGTTCGTCTTCTTCCTGATCGGCGGCGTGATGGCGCTGGTCATGCGGGCCGAGCTCACCCAGCCGGGCCTGCAGTTCGTGACGAACGAGCAGTTCAACCAGCTGTTCACCATGCACGGCACGATCATGCTGCTGATGTTCGCGACGCCGCTGTTCGCCGGCTTCGCCAACGAGCTGATGCCGCTGCAGATCGGCGCGCCCGACGTGGCGTTCCCGCGGCTGAACATGGTGAGTTACTGGCTCTACCTGTTCGGCAGTTCGATCGCGGTCTCCGGTTTCTTCACCCCGGGCGGCGCGGCGTCGTTCGGCTGGACGGCGTACGCGCCGCTGTCCGACGCGGTCAGCTCCCCGGGCCTCGGCGGCGACCTGTGGCTGATGGGCCTGACGTTGTCCGGTCTCGCCACGATCCTCGGCGCGGTGAACTTCATCACCACGGTCATCACGATGCGCGCCCCGGGCATGACCATGTTCCGGATGCCGATCTTCACGTGGAACGTCCTGCTCACCAGCATCCTGGTGCTGCTGGTCTTCCCGGTGCTCGCCGCCGCGCTGCTCGCGCTGGAGGCCGACCGCAAGTTCGGCACGCAGATCTTCGCCTCGTCGGTCGGCGGACCGATGCTGTTCCAGCACCTGTTCTGGTTCTTCGGTCACCCCGAGGTCTACATCATCGCGCTGCCGTTCTTCGGCATCATCACCGAGGTGCTGCCGGTGTTCAGCCGTAAGCCGGTCTTCGGCTACATCGGCCTGGTGGGCGCGACCATCGCGATCGCCGGCCTGTCGGTCACGGTCTGGGCGCACCACATGTTCGCCACCGGCCAGGTGCTGCTGCCGTTCTTCTCGTTCATGACCTTCCTCATCGCGGTGCCGACCGGGGTGAAGTTCTTCAACTGGGTCGGCACGATGTGGCGCGGCCATCTGTCGTTCGAGTCGCCGATGCTGTTCGCGGTCGGCTTCCTGGTGACGTTCCTGTTCGGCGGGCTGACCGGCGTCATCCTGGCGTCGCCTCCGCTGGACTTCCACATCACCGACACCTACTTCGTCGTGGCCCACTTCCACTACGTGGTCTTCGGCACCGTGGTGTTCGCGATGTTCGCCGGCTTCTACTTCTGGTGGCCCAAGTTCACCGGCAAGATGCTCAACGACAAGATCGGGAAGCTCCACTTCTGGACGCTGTTCTTCGGCTTCCACCTGACCTTCCTGGTGCAGCACTGGCTGGGCGTCATCGGCTTCCCGCGCAGGTACGCGGACTACTCGCCGGTGGACGGCTTCACCGACCTCAACATCGTCTCCTCGGCCGGCGCGCTCCTGCTGGGCGCCTCCACGCTGCCGTTCCTCTACAACGTGTGGCACACCTGGAGGCACGCGCCCAAGGTCACCGTCGACGACCCGTGGGGCTACGGCGGATCGCTCGAGTGGGCCACCTCGTGCCCGCCGCCGCGGCACAACTTCCTGTCGCTGCCGCGGATCAGGTCCGAGCGTCCCGCTTTCGACCTCAAGTACCCGCATCTCGCCGTGAAGCCGGAGCTGGGGAAGGAGACCTCATGAGGATTCAGGCGTGGATGTTCACGCTCGTCGGCGTCTTCTTCGCCGCCATGACCGCGATCTACTGGCTGTGGTCCAAGGAGCCGGCCGGCACCACGGCGCTGGCGATCTCCTGCGGCATGGGGCTGATGATCGGCTACTACCTGCTGTTCACCACCCGGCGGATCGGCGACCAGCCGGAGGACAACAAGGAGGCCGAGATCAGCGACGGCGCGGGGGAGCTCGGCTTCTTCAGCCCGCACAGCTGGTGGCCGCTGTTCCTGTGCCTGTCGGCGGCGCTCACGTTCTTCGGCTTCGTGATCGGTTGGTGGCTGTTCTTCATCGGCCTGTTCGCCACGCTGATGAGCATGATCGGGTTCGTGTTCCAGTACTACCGCGGCAACTTCTCGCACTGAGCCGCATCGGGCAAGAACCGATGTGGTAGCGGAAGGAAACGCCCTCGCGACGGCGAGCACTCGGAAGATCTTCACCGGGATTCGGTCGGCCCCTCGTGGCTCGGGGGGAATAACCCCCGAAACCGAACCGGCGGAGGGGGACCGACGTGCGAGCTGCTGCGGGGGCGTTGACCTTGCTGGTGCTGCTTACCGGATGTTCGGGCACGTCGGGGGACGACGAGACGCCCAAGGCCGCGGTGAACATCTTCCCGATCGACGGGGCCAGAGAGCTGCCTCCCGAGCAGCCCATCATGGTGGGAGCCGCCGGGGGGACGCTGAAAAGCGTCACCGTGGAGGCCGCTGGACGGCCCGTGGCGGGTTTCTACAGCGCGGACCGCACACGGTGGCACAGCGAGCGTCCGATGGCCCCCGGCGTCTCCTACCGGGTCCACGCGGTCGTCGCCGGCCGTGGTGGGGCCTCGGCCGAGCGGACGAGCCGGTTCTCCACGAAAGCGGCGGGCAAGAGCTTCGGCATCAAGACCCTGCTCCCGGACAAGGAGACCGGCCTCACGGTGGGCGTGGGCATGCCCATCATGATCACTTTCGACCAGCCGGTCACCGACCGCGTGTCGATCGAACGCAACCTCGTCGTCCAGGCCTCCAAGCCGATCACGGGCGCCTGGCACTGGCTCGGCAAGGATCGCGTGGTGTTCCGGCCCAAGGAGTACTGGCCCGCCTACACCAAGGTGCGTCTCGTCGCACGCCTGGCGGGCGTTCGCGGCGCCGACGGCGTGTACGGCAAGCAGGACTACACGAGGGACTTCCAGATCGGGCGGTCGCAGATCAGCGTCGCCGACACCCAGAGCCACCACATGCAGATCAAGCGCGACGGCGAGCTCATCAGGAACTTCCCGATCAGCGCGGGGCGCGGCGGCGTCATGCGGCATTACACGACGAACGGGGTCCACGTCGCGATGTCCCGTGAACCTGTCACCGTGATGACGTCGCCGGACGCCGGCCCGGGCCAGTCCGGCTACTACCAGACCACCACCTACAGCAACGTGCGGTTCTCCGACACGGGGGAGTACGTCCACGGGGCGCCGTGGTCCGTCGGCGACCAGGGCAGCGCCAACGTGAGCCACGGCTGTGTGAATCTCAGCCCGACCAACGCCAAGTGGTTCATGAACAACACCCTGCTCGGCGATCCGATCATCGTCACCGGTTCGCCTCGGCAGGTCGACCCGACCAACGGCTGGAGCTACTGGGAGAACTCATGGCAGCAGTGGCTCAAGTCGAGCCGCCTGCGCGCCGACACCGCCGCCTCCCTGTAGAACCCCGCCGCGTGACCTCCCGTGGGCGCCCGTACGGGCGTGACCGCTCAGGCGGCGGGCGAGCGGCTGGCCTCGACCCACCGGTCCAGCGTGGCCGCCGCCCGGCCGGAGTCGACGGCCTCGGCCGCACGCGCGTACGCCGCGCCCATGTCGGCGACCATGTCGGCGCAGTCGGTCTCGCCGAGCGCGATGTCCAGGGCGACCAGCGTGGCGGCCGCGTTGACCAGCACCGCGTCGCGTACCGGGCCTGCCTTCCCGTTCACCAGGTCTCGTACGGCTCCCGCGTTGAACCCGACGTCGCCGCCGCGCAGATCCTCCGGCCGCGATCGGGGGACCCCGATGTCGGCGGGGTCGAAGCCGACCTGCGTGGCGCTGCCCTCGCGGACGACGAAGACCGTGGACGGCGCCGCCGTCGACAGCTCGTCGAGGCCGTCGTCGCCGCGGAACACCAGCGCGGAGACGCCGCGCTCGGCGAACACCCCGGCCACCACCGGCAGCATGCGCGCGTCGTAGACGCCGATGGCCTGCGCGGCGGGCCGGGCCGGGTTGGTCAGCGGGCCGAGGAAGTTGAAGAACGTCGGCACGCCGATCTCCTTGCGCGCCGGGCCGACGAACCGCAGCGCGGGGTGGTAGAGCTGCGCGAAGCAGAACGCGATGCCCGCCTCCACCGCGACCTTCGCGGTGACCTGGGGCGGCAGGTCGAGGACCACGCCCAGGTGCTCCAGCACGTCGGCGGCGCCGCACAGCGAGGAGGCGGCGCGGTTGCCGTGCTTGACCACCCGTGCGCCGGCCGCCGCCGCCACCACGGCGGCCATGGTCGACACGTTGACCGTGTGGGCGCGGTCGCCGCCGGTGCCGACGACGTCGACCACGGGCCCGGGTACGGACAGCGGGGTGGCGCGGTCGAGCATGGTGCGGGCCAGGCCGGCCACCTCGGCGACCGTCTCGCCCTTGGCACGCAGCGCGACCGCGAACGCGGCGATCTGCGCCTGCGTCGCCGTGCCCGACATGATCTCGTTCATGGCCCACGCCGTCTCGTCCGACGTGAGGTTCTCACCGGCGAGGAGGGCACTCAGCACGGAGGGCCAGGTGGTGCGCAGGTCCATTTCTTCCCCTTATCGGAGGCTGGGGGGTTGGCGGAGACGGGGTCGGTCATCCCCTGGCGGCGGCGAGCCTGCGCCGCATGAGGTCGGCGACGGCCTCGGCGAGGACGACGGGATCGAGCGGCTGGGCCACCACCGCGTCGGCGCCGGACCAGTTGGCCAGCCACCGGTCGTCGCGCCGGGCGATCAGCAGCACGATCGGCGGGCAGTCGTGCACCTCGTCCTTGGCCTGCCGGCAGATCCCCATGCCCCCGGCCGGGGCGGCCTCGCCGTCCAGGACGGCCACGTCGATCTCCCCGGAGTCGAGGTGCTTGACCACGGCCGGCTGGGTCGCGCACTCGACGACCTCGGCGAGGGGCACGTCAGCGGCCGGACGCCGCCCGATGGCCAGCCGCACCTTCTCCCTGGTGCCTGCGTCGTCGCTGTAGACGAGAACCCTCATGTCACGCTCACTGTCGAATCGCGGAGTATGGTCATCTGATGCTACCGGCGCCGTGACAGGGACGCAGCGCCCGCCGGCATCGCCGTACCGGCCGGTACCATTGCCGTACGGTGCTGGTTCCCGGGGCTTGGGGTGACCCTAGTGGGGGGTCGTGGGCCGACCCGACCTGGGGAGCCGCAATAATGCTAGACGTGGCGACAGCATCCGCAATTACTACGACGACGCGACCGCACGGGTCGAGCCGGCCGAACCTTGTTCAGGTCGGCACCATCGTGTGGTTGTCCTCCGAGCTCATGTTCTTCGCGGCGCTGTTCGCGATGTACTTCACCATCCGTTCGGTCAGCATGGGGCAGGGCCAACCATGGCCGGAGGCTCACCTCGACGTCCCGTTCGCGACCTTCAACACGACCGTCCTGGTCCTGTCGAGTGTCACGTGTCAGCTGGGCGTGTGGGCCGTGGAGCGGGGCGACGTCAAGAAGCTGCGGTTCTGGTACATCGTGAGCTTCCTGATGGGCGCCTTCTTCATCGGCGGTCAGCTCTACGAGTACGCGAAGCTCGTGAGCGAGGGGCACGTCCTCTCGCACACGCCGTATGACTCGGTGTTCTACCTGACCACGGGCTTCCACGGCCTGCACGTGACGGGTGGCCTGATCGCGTTCCTGTTCATCCTGGGACGCACGTACGCCGCGAAGCGCTTGACGTATGAGCAGCAGACCAGCGCCATCGTCGTGTCCTACTACTGGCATTTCGTCGACGTGGTCTGGATCGGCCTTTTCGCGACCATCTACATCATCAAATGATCGGAACGGGAATTTCGGTGAACTCCACCACCGCCCGACGGCGCCATCCCCTCGCGCGAATCGCCGTCGTGGCGCTCGCGCTTGGTCTGCTCGGCGGGGGGTACGCCCTTGCCGCGCCGAACGGCAGCACAGCGGACGCCGCGATCGCGTCCGGCAAGGCCGACGACACCGCGCAGGGCAAGAGCCTCTTCGTGGCCCACTGTGCGAGCTGCCACGGCATGAACGCCGAGGGCACCGACAAGGCTCCCACGCTGATCGGCGTCGGCGCAGCGGCCGTGGACTTCCAGGTCAGCAGCGGCCGCATGCCGATGGGCGACGCCGGCCCGCAGGCACTGCGCAAGCCGCGCCCCGAGTGGGCGACGGACGAGGCGATCAGCCAGCTCGCCGCCTACGTCCAGTCGCTGGGCGGCGGTCCGACCATCCCGACCGCCGAGCAGGTCGATCCGGCCAAGGGCGACCCCGCCAAGGGGGGTGAGCTGTTCCGGGCGAACTGCATCCAGTGCCACAACTTCACCGGTTCCGGCGGCGCCCTGACGTACGGCAAGCACGCGCCGACGCTGAATCCGGCGACTCCGACCGAGATCTACGAGGCGATGATCACCGGCCCGCAGGCGATGCCGGTGTTCAACGACACGACGATCACCCCGGAGCAGAAGCGGGACATGATCGCCTACATCACGCACGTGCGGCAGCAGGTGGACCCGGGCGGCTCCGGTCTCATGCGAATCGGCCCCGTCACCGAGGGTCTCGTGGCGTGGATCGCCGGCCTCGGGCTCCTCTCCCTCGCCGCCATCTGGATCACCGCTAAGAGACGGCGGGTGAAGGCATGACAGACAACGACATCGAACAGCCCGAGGGCCGGGTCCCGGCGCGCGTCGTCGGCACGCCGCCCGCCGCCGGGCCAAGCCTCGGCGAGGAACCGGTGCACGCGCCCCCGGGGGACCCGGGGGTCATAGAACAGGACCCGGTGGCCGCTCGCCGGGCCGAGCGCGTGGTCGCGCTGCTGTTCACGATCACGTTCCTGGCCGGCGCGGGATTCATCGCCTCCTATGTGGCGTTCCAGGTCGGCGACATCGACAGCACCGCCACGTCGAACTTCGCGCTCGGCGGCACGCTCACGCTGGCGCTGCTCTCGCTGGCGATCGGCATCACGGTCTGGGTCCGGCAGATCATGCCGAAGTACAACCTGGTCCAGGAGCGTCACGCGATGGTCTCCGATCCGGAGACCCGCGAGTACGTCAAGGAGACGTTCCTCAAGGGCGCGAACGAGAGCGGCTTCGTCAAGCACGGGCTGCTGCGCCGTACGCTCCTGCTGGCCGCGGCTCCGCTCGGCCTTGCCCCGCTGGTGCTGCTCAAGGACCTCGGCCCGCTGCCGGGCACCGTGCTGCGCCACACCGTCTGGGGCAAGCCGACCGAGAGCGGCAAGCCTCGCCGGCTCGTGGTCGAGGGCACCGGGCAGCCGATCCGCGCCGCCGACTTCAACTCGCCGGGCGGCATCCTCTCGGTGGTCCCCGAGGGTTACGAGCACGACCTGAACGAGCTGGCCAAGGCCACGCTGATCCTGCTCAAGCTCCGGCAGGAGGAGTTCAAGTCGGGTACGAACCTGAACTGGACGCACGACGGCATCGTGGCCTACTCGAAGATCTGCACCCATGTGGGCTGCCCCGCCGCGCTGTACGAGCAGACGACCCATCACATCCTCTGCCCGTGCCACCAGTCGACGTTCGACGCGGCCGACGGCGCCAAGGTCATCTTCGGCCCCGCCGCCCGGCCGCTGCCGCAGCTCCCCATCGGGATCGACGACGAGGGCTACCTCATCGCCAAGTCCGACTTCCACGTCCCCGTCGGCCCCAGCTTCTGGGAGCGCGGCGACGCCGAGGCGGAAGCAAGGGAGACCAAGTCATGAACGCTCCTCCCAAGGCCATCGCCGGAACCTCGACGTTCCTCGACGAGCGCCTGGGCGCGGGCAGCTTCCTCAGGCGCAACCTGAGGAAGGTCTTCCCCGACCACTGGTCATTCCTGCTCGGGGAGATCGCGCTCTACTCTTTCATCATTCTGCTGCTGACCGGGACGTTCCTGACGTTCTGGTTCAAGCCGGGCATGGGTCACACCACCTACCTCGGCAGCTACGCCCCGCTGTACGGCGTGCAGATGTCGGAGGCCTACGCCTCGACGCTGCACATCACGTTCGACGTCCGGGGCGGCCTGCTGATCAGGCAGATGCACCACTGGGCCGCGCTGCTGTTCGTGGCCGGGATGATGGTGCACATGCTCCGGGTGTTCTTCACCGGTGCGTACCGCAAGCCGCGTGAGCTGAACTGGCTCATCGGCGTGCTCCTGCTGTCGCTGGCGCTGGTGGAGGGCCTCACCGGATACTCCCTCCCCGACGACCTGCTCTCCGGCGCGGGTCTGCGGATCACCCAGGGCGTCGCCCTGTCGATCCCGATCGTGGGCACCTACATCTCGTTCTTCCTCTTCGGCGGCGAGTATCCGGGCCACGACGTGATCTCGCGCTTCTACTCGCTGCACATCCTGCTCATCCCGGGCATCCTGCTCGCGTTGATCTCCGCTCACATGATCCTCATGTGGGTGCAGAAGCACACCCAGATGCCGGGCAAGGGCCGCACCGAGAGCAACGTCGTGGGCGCCCCCTTCTACCCGACGTTCATGGCGAAGGCCGGGGCGTTCTTCCTGTTCACCTTCGGGGTGATCGCCCTGCTGGGGACGTTCGCCCAGATCAACCCGGTCTGGCTGTACGGTCCCTACACGCCGGCGGACATCTCGGCGGGATCGCAGCCCGACTTCTACATGGGCTTCCTCGAAGGCTCGCTACGGCTCATGCCGGCGTGGGAGTTCAACGTCTTCGGGTACACGTTCGCCATGAGCGTGCTGATCCCGGCGCTCGTGCCACTGGGCATCGTGATGACGGGTCTGGCGCTGTATCCGTTCCTGGAACAGTGGGTGACCGGCGACCGCCGCGAGCACCACCTCTGCGACCGGCCGCGCAACAACCCGCACCGCACCGCGATCGGCATGGCAGGCATCACGTTCTACGGCGTTCTGTGGCTGCTGGGCGCCAACGACGAGATCTCGTCCACCTTCCACATCAGCCTGTACACCACGACGATCCTCGGACGGATCGCCATCTTCGCCGGCCCGGCGATCGCGTACTTCGTCGCCTACCGGATCTGCATCGGCCTGCAGCGCAAGGACGCCGAGGTGCTGTCGCACGGCGTGGAGTCCGGCGTGATCAAGCGGATGCCGAACGGCGAGTACATCGAGGTCCACACGCCTCCGGCGGAGGACATCGCGGCGCACATCCGCGGGAAGAAGGAAATCCCGATCATCGATGGCGGCGTCGACGGCGAGGAGGTCCCGCCGAAGGGCCTGCGCAGCGGCGTCGGCAGGCTCCGCGTCAAGATGAGCAAGGCGTACGGAACCGACCACGTCCCCCTCCACGAGGAGGAAGTGGAGGAGCACGTCGCGGTCGGCGCGGGCGAGCGCAAGCAGCTCCACTGAGCCGCGGCAGCGGGCCGCGGAGAGTGCCGCTGCGAAGGGGCACAGAAGGGCTCGCAGACCACGCGCCGCCGGCTCCGGCGACCGAACGGTACGGCCCGGGCAGGGGCTCTCGTCCCCGGCCCGGGCCGTAGGCTTGCCGGCGCCGTCCGGCGCGGTGCGACGGCTCAGTCGGAGGCGTCGAGACCGATGGAGAAGGCGGCGTCCAGGTCATGCCGGGAGTAGGCGCGGAAGGCGATGTGCGTCTCGGTGTGCCGGACGCCGGGCACCTTGTTCAGGCGGCCGGGCACGACCTCGGCCACCTCGTCGTAGCGCTGGACCCGGACCATGGCCAGCAGGTCGAACTCACCGGTGATCGAGTACACCTCGCTGACACCGTCCAGCTCTGCGATGGCCGAGGCGACCTCGGGAATCCGGTCGACATCCGCCTTGATGTGGACGATCGCGGTGACCATTCGGCTTCTCCTGCTTTTCCGTGCCGGCGTGTCTCATGTCGGTGAAGTGCGTACCCGACATTACCGCTCGATCCGCTTGACGAAGCGGGCGGCGCCGTACGCGGGCAGGCACCACACGCCGTCGACCCGGACCAGGCGCACTCCGGGGCTGTCGAGCCAGCGCAGCAGGCACTCGGTCTCCTCGGCGACGGCGGCCGGGGTGGGCCCGGGGCCGGGCGAGACGGTCTCGGCGGTGGCGACCAGCGCCTCCACGTAGGGCGTCGGATGGGCGCCGCGCGGCATCACGCCGGCCGCGGCGAGCCTGCCGTACCGGATGACGTGGATGTCCCATCCGCCGTCGAAGGCGGGGGAGGCGGCCACCATCTGCCGGATCGTGGTGAGCGACCGCAGACGCTGCATGCGGGCCGCCGCCCGGAGGTAGGCGGAGAGCCGGTCGCGTTCCGCCGCCGCCTCCTCGTACCGCTGCTCGGCCGCCAGGCTCCGCATCCGCTCCTCGATCGCGGAGAAGACGACCTGCGGGTCGTGCTCCATGGCGTGCCTGGCGGCGCTGACATGGCGGGCGTAGGCCTCCACGCTCTCCCCGCCGTCGCAGGGCGCGCCGCAGCGCCCGATCTCCGCGAGCACGCAGGCACTGCGGCGGACGCGTACGGACAGGCGCTCGGTGCACCGCCGCAGCGGCAGCGCCTCGTGCACGGCGGCGCGGGCGTCGTCGGCCGCGCGGGTGCTGCCGAAGGGGCCCAGGTACGCCGCGCCGTCGTCCTTGAGCCGGCGGACGATGCTCAGCCTCGGGAACGGCTCGTCGGTCAGCTTGAGCCAGACCACCCGCTCGGGATTGCGCGACCGTCTGTTGTAGCGCGGTTTGGTGGTCCCGATCAGCCTGAGCTCGCGGATCTCGGCCTCCAGGGAGGTGGCGCACACGATCGTGCGGACCCGTTCGGCGATGCCGACCATCTCCCGGATACGCGGACGCGTCTCGCTCGCCGTGAAGTAGCTGCGGACGCGGTTGCGCAGGTGGGTGCTCTTGCCGATGTAGAGCGCCTCGCCCTTGGCGTCCTCGAAGACGTACACGCCGGGGACACCGGGGACGCCCTCGGCCAGGTGCCGCTTGCGCCGCTGCTCGGGCGTCGGCGTCCGCGAGTAGCTCCGCAGCTCCTCCAGCGTCTGCACGCCCAGTGAGCCGACCCGCGCGATCAGGCCGTGCAGGACGTCGACGGTCGCCCGGGCGTCGGCCAGCGCCCGATGGCACGGCTCGCTGGGGCTGCGGAAGAAGCGGGCCAGCGTGGCCAGCTTGCAGTTGGGGGTCTCGTCGCGGGTGAGCACGCGCCTGGCGAGGTCGACGGTGTCGACGACCGGGTTGGCCGGCGGGGGATGGCCGCCGGCCGCGCACGCGGCCCGGATGAACGACATGTCGAAGGGCGCGTTGTGCGCGACCAGGGTCGTCCCGGCGATGAACTCCAGGAAGCTCGGAAGCACCTCGGTGAACTTCGGCGCGGCGACGACCATCGCGTCGGTGATGCCGGTGAGCACCGAGATGAACGGCGGGATGGGACCGCCGGGGTCGACCAGCGTGGCGAACTCGCCCAGCACCTCGCCGCCGCGCACCTTGACCGCGCCGATCTCGGTGACCGCGTGCTCGGCGGCGGATCCGCCCGTGGTCTCCAGGTCGAAGGCGACGAAGGTCACCTCGCGCAGGGGAGTGCCGAGATCGTCGATGGTGCCTTGCACAGCGTCCACGCCATGACGATAGACACCGGAACCGACATTCGTCTCTCCCGTCTCACCGACCGCGGAACGGCCACCGGCGTGGCAGCCGTACCCTTGGAAAAAGGACACGATGAGGAGCGACGAGATGAGTTCAGCCGGGGAAGGCCTGTCTCGTCCGTTGCCAGAGCGGGTCCGGTTACACGTCGTGGAGGTCGCGGCGCAGGTGCTGGGCACGATGCCGGCGGCCGCGGTGCCGTCGCCGCTGCGCGGCATAGCGAGGTTCGAGCCGCGTAAACGTGCCCGTCTCGGCGCCGCGCAGATCGCCGCCCAGCTGGAATCCGACAAGGAGTTCCGCGAGCTGGTGGCCGAGGCGGTGGAGACGGCCTGGCCCGAGCTGGTAGCGGGCCTCGCCGAGGGCGTCGTGCCTCCGGCGGCCGATCCGGTGCTGGTGGCGGCGGCCGCGTATCTGACCCGTCCGCCGGACTGGCCGGACCTGGTGGAGCAGGCGCGGGCGGAGCTCGAGCGTGCGGCCTCGCTCGGCAGCCAGCGCGAGCAGGCCGAGACCCGGCTGCGCGAGCAGCTGGCCGCGCAGCGCGCCGCGGCCAAGGAAGAGGTCGAGCGGGTACGCGAGCAGCTCAAGACGTTGCGCGCGGAGAACGCCGATCTGCGGCGCAAGCTGCACGACGCCAGGGAGCGGCTCAAGGCGGCGGAGGCCAGGGCGGCCGTGTCGGCGGCCGAGGCGGCCGAGGCGAGGGCCGCGGCCGCCGAGGTGAGCGGCTCGGCCGAGAACGAGATGCGCAAGCTGAAGGAGCGACTGGCGGACGCCGAGCGGCAGCGGGAGGCCTCCCGCCGGGCGGCCAGGGAGGGCCGCAGTGTCGAGGACGTCCGCATCCGGGTGCTCCTCGACGCGCTTCAGGGAACGGTGGCGGGGCTGCGCAAGGAGCTCGCCCTGCCCACGACGATCAACAGGCCGGCCGACTCCGTGTCTGCGGTGGCCCCGGATTCGCCGGGAGTGACCGCGGTCCCCGCCAGGGCGCTCGCCGACGACGACCCCCAGTTGCTGGACCAGCTCCTCGCGATCCCCCACCTGCATCTGATCGTCGACGGATACAACGTGACGAAGACGGGCTATCCGTCGCTCACGCTGGTCGACCAGCGGACCCGGCTCCTCACCGGGCTCGGCGGCCTGGCCGTACAGTCCCGCGTGGAGGTGACCTGCGTCTTCGACGGCGCCGAGCTGGACGGTCCCGTCCACGTCTCGGCGCCGCGCGGGGTGCGGGTGATGTTCAGCGCGCCGGGGGAGATCGCCGACGACCTGATCAGGCAGCTGGTGCGCGCCGAGCCGAAGGGCCGGTCGATGGCGGTGGTCTCGTCGGACCGGGAGGTGGCCGACTCCGTGCGCCGGATGGGGGCCAGGCCGGTGCCCGCGCTGCTGCTGCTCCGCCGTCTCGGCCGGGGCTGAGGAGGCGAGAGAGGCGGCCGGGACCGCCGGGGCAGGGCTGTGCTTTGGGCCGGCCGGGTTGAAGCTTGAAGATCGCATGAGTAGAGTCGCGCCAGGCTTGGGACGATCTCGAGGGGGCCTTGGTGCGAGGGCGCTTACCGGTGGCCGCCGGCATGGCCGCCGTGCTTTTGCTGCTGCCGAACATGGACGCGCAGGCGGATCCGAGACCGACCGTGGCTCAGGCCAAAGCCAAGCTGAAGGAGCTGAACGAGCAGGCCGACACGCTCGTAGACCGTTACAACGCGGCCAACGAGAAGTGGAAGAAGGCCAAGAAGCAGTACAACTCGGTCAACGACGACTATCGCAAGCACGCCAAGCGGGTGGAGCAGCTGCGCGAGGGTGTCGTCTCCATCGCGGTGAACGACTACCAGTTCGGCGACCTGGCGTGGAACGGCGTCCTGTACGGCACCGACCCGCAGGCGGCACTCAGCGGCATGGCCGCGCTCGACCAGCTCTCCCAGGAGCGTGCCCGCAAGCTCGAGGCGTACGAGGGCGCCATCTCCGGGCTCAAGCAGCGGCGGGACAAGAAGAAGTCGGCCTACGACTCGGCCGTGAAGGTCAGGGGCGACCTGGCGAAGGAGAAGGATCAGGTCGAGAAGCTCGTCAAGCGGCAGATGGCGCTGCTGCGCGAGCTCGGCGCGTTCAACCCCGGCAACCCGAACAGCGCGGGAGCCGTCTACGCCGGGCCGGCGTCGGGCAACGCGCTCACCGCGCTGCAGTTCGCCTACAAGCAGATCGGCAAGCCCTACCGGTACGGCGGGACCGGACCGGGCGCCTGGGACTGCTCAGGGCTCGTCCAGGCGGCCTGGGCGGCGGCCGGGGTGCGACTGCCCCGTACGAGCTATGAGCAGTGGGCGTGGGGCGCGAGCCGGCGGGTCTCCCTGAACGAGTTGCAGCCCGGCGACCTGCTCTGGCACTCGGGCTACGGGCACGTCGGGATCTACGCGGGCGACGGCAAGGTGGTCCACGCTCCCCAGACGGGAGATGTGGTGAAAGTCACCCCACTTGCCCAATATCGCCCCATTGGTGCCGTACGCCCCTGAGGTCGCTTTTTGATCTCTTTGCCCTAAATGTGAGCAGTATCACATTTAGGTTAATTTTGTGCGGGTAGCCTGCGGTTTTTACCTTACCTGCTGCTTTATCGATCTCCGTTTCCTTGGGGTGGCCTTTGCCCTCCGGTGGTGCGGCCGGATAGCTTCTGGGCCGCGGCGAGCACCGGACCACCGGCCTCGTCCCGCATCCAATCGGTGATTGCCGAATCCGTGCAGTCAGGAGGCACGGAGCCGGGGAACCAACGACCCTCCGAATTCAGGGGTCAGGGGTGAATCGGCGCGCCGGGAGCGTTCCAGAACGCTGCCGCCCGGGCGCCGTAGGGCGACTTCCCCGCCCGAACCCGTCAGCTAACCCGGTAGGCGTCGGCGGAAGACCCTAGGAGAGATCCTGTCTGCCACCCCCGCGAATCTGTCCCATCGTGCCCGTCTCGTCCTTGGGGGCGTCGTGCTGACGTCCTCACTCGGAGCCTTCGCCGCACCGGCGTCGGCGGACGACACGGTGACCGTGACCGTCACCGAGGCGACCCCGGCGGAGGCCGGGCGGGCGGCCTCGGCCGGCGACCCAGCGGCGAACAAGACATCGGAGAAGGCGAATACGGAGAAGAAGGAGGCGGAGCCGAGCCGGGCCGCGCGTCAGCGGTCCAAAGCCAGGAAGGCCGTCAAGGTCGCCAAAAGGCACATCGGCGCCCCGTACCGCTGGGGCGCCACCGGACCGCGAGCGTTCGACTGCTCCGGCCTGGTCCAGTTCGCCTGGCGCAAGGCGGGGGTACGGCTCCCGCGGACCACGTGGTCGATGCGCAGCGCGGTACGCAAGAAGGTCGCCTGGCGGAACCTCAAGGCCGGTGACCTCGTCTTCACCAGCGGCGGCGGCCACGTGGGCATGTACATCGGGCGCGGCAGGATCGTCCACGCGCCGCACAGCGGCACCCGGGTGAGGATCGACAAGCTCGACTCCTATCGCAAGCGCACCTTCGTGGGAGCCGTACGGCCCGGGGTCTGACGTCACCGCGGCCGCCGCGCTGCCGCGTACGATGCTCGGCATGCCGCGGATCCGTGCCTTGATCGGGCCGATGGCGCTGATCGGGCTGCTGGTCCTGCCGGCCGGGTCGGAGCCGGGTGATCGCCTGCTGCCGTCGGCGCGGGCGATCACCGCCGAGCACCCGGGCATCTGGGCCGGGGCGGCACCGGTCAGGGGCGAGCACGTGCTGGTCGTCGGCCGGTCGCCGGGATCGGCCGCCGAACTCGCCGCGCTCGCCGACCGGGGGGGCCGTACGGTCGCCCGGGTCTGGGGACGGCCGGTCGACGCGGTGATCCTGGCCCCGGTCACGACGGAGCAGGCGGCGGTGCTGGCCGCGCCCGCGCCCGTGACAGGGCTCGCCGCGCTCGCGGGCGTGGACCGCGTCATCGTCGAGCCGTCCGGTTTCGCCCGTCTGTCGGCGGCCGGCCGCCGGGTCGTCATCACGCACGAACTCACCCACGTCGCCACGGAAGCGGCGACGGCGGGGCATCTGCCCGTCTGGCTGGTCGAGGGGTTCGCCGACTACGTGGGCTACCTGGACAGCGGTCTCGCGGCCGGCGCGGTCGCCGCTGAACTCGCGGCGGACCTGCGGGCCGGGGCGCCGCCGCGTGCGCTGCCCGGTCGCGCGGACTTCGCCGCGGGCTCGCCACGGAGGGCGCAGGCGTACGAGGAGGCCTGGCTGGCCTGCCGGTACATCGCCGAGCGGTTCGGCGAGCGGCGGCTCGTCGCCCTCTATCGCGCCGCGATGCGCACCGGCCGGGACGGCGAAGGCATCGACGGCGTGCTGCGCGCCACGCTCGGCATCTCGGCCGCCGAGCTCACCCGCTCGTGGCTCGCCTACCTCCCCACCGTGATCTTGCGATAGCTCGCAGAATGGCCGCCTGCCTGCCCGTTCACCCTCGCTGATCTTGCACGAACTCCCGGTCGGCCGCCGCTGCCTGCGACAATGCTCCTCGTGACCTTGCACTCCACCGCGGAATGCAAGATCACGAATGGTCTTTCAACAGGTCAGCGGGGATCGCCGGCAATTTCTGCATGTTCACGGAAGGCCGCGTGCCAGGTGGGCGGCCATCCGTGCGAGCATTCGCAAGATCACGGTGGAGGGCGGGCGGCGATGACCACGGTACGGCGATGTCCACGGTGAGGGGTGCGGGCAGGGGATGGGCGCGAGAACGCTGATCGTCACCAACGACTTCCCGCCCAGGCCCGGCGGCATCCAGGCGTTCGTGCACGGGCTCGCCTGCCGCCTCCCGCCGGACTCGGTCGTCGTGTACGCGCCCCGATGGAAGGGCAGCGAGAGATTCGACGCGCGGCAGCCGTACGAGGTGGTCCGGCACCCGTCGACGCTCATGCTGCCCACGAGGGCCGTCGCGGCCAGGGCGGCCGGCCTGGTGGAGGACGGCGCGACCGTGGTGTTCGGGGCGGCGGCGCCGCTCGGCCTGCTCGCCCCGGCGCTGCGCGCCGCCGGGGCCGCCCGCGTGGTCATGCTGACGCACGGCCATGAGGCGTCCTGGGCACGCCTGCCCGTGACCCGCGCCCTGCTGGGCCGCATCGGAGCCGCTGCCGACGCGGTGACCTATCTCGGCGGCTACACGCGCCGCCGGCTCGCGGCGGTCGTGCCAGAGGCCAAGCTCGTACGGCTCGCGCCCGGCGTCGACACCGCCGTTTTCCGGCCCGGCGCCGGCCGGGACGAGGTGCGCGCCGCACTGGCACTCGGCGACCGGCCGACGGTGGTCTGCGTCTCCCGCCTGGTGCCGCGCAAGGGCCAGGACATGCTGATCAAAGCCTGGCCGCTGGTGCTGCGTAAGGTCCGGGACGCCGTGCTGCTCCTGGTCGGCGGCGGCCCCTCGCGCGCCGCGCTTGAACGGTCGGTACGCCGGCTCGGCCTGCGCGACTCCGTCGTGTTCACCGGTTCGGTGCCGTGGGCGGCGCTGCCCGCGCACTACGCCGCCGGCGACGTGTTCGCCATGCCGTGCCGCAGCAGGCTGGGCGGCCTGGACGTGGAGGGCCTCGGCATCGTCTACCTGGAGGCGTCGGCGACCGGCCTGCCCGTGGTCGCCGGCTCCTCTGGGGGCGCGCCCGACGCCGTACGGCACGGCGAGACCGGGCTGGTCGTCGACGGCCGTTCCCCCGACGAGATCGCCGGAGCGCTCACCGGGCTGCTGGCCGATCCCGCCCGCGCCCGGGCGATGGGGGAGCGGGGCCGGGACTGGATCGAGCACGAGTGGCACTGGGACCGCGTCGCGGCCTGCTTCACCGGTCTCCTGTGACCTTCCCGGCCCCGGCCGGGTCGGCCCGGCTCGGCGGAACGGCCGGGCGGCCGAGCCGGGCCCCGCCGGGCCTGCCGCACGTGGATCCCGGCCCGCGTGCGGCAGGCCCGGTACGGCTCAGCCGTACAGCTCGTCGATCTGCTCGGCGAAGTCGCGCAGCACCACGTTGCGCTTGATCGACTGCTTCGGCGTGACGTGGCCGCTCTCCTCGCTCAGCTCGGCGTCGAGGATGACGAACTTCTTGATCTGCTCGGCCCTGGAGACCATCCGGTTCGCGTCGTCGACGGCGGCCTGCACCTCGGCGAGCAGCTCCGGGTCGGTCGCCGGGGCCGACGTCTTGCCGCTCGCCTGCTTCCACTGCTCCAGCGCCTCCGGGTCGAGCGTGACCAGCGCCGCGACGAACGGCCGGTCGTCGCCCACGACGATGACCTGGCTGACCAGCCGATGCGCCCGGATCGCGTCCTCCAGCGGGCCGGGGGCGACGTTCTTGCCGCCGGCGGTGACGATGAGCTCCTTCTTGCGCCCGGTGATGCGCAGGTAGCCGTCGTCGTCGAGCTCGCCCACGTCGCCGGTGTGGAGCCAGCCCTCGGAGTCGACGGCCTCCTTGGTGGCGCGCTCGTTGTTCCAGTAGCCGTCGAAGACGTGCCTGCCCTTGACCAGGATCTCGCCGTCCTCGGCGATCCGGACGCCGACCCCGGGGAACGGCCTGCCGACCGTGCCGATCTTGTTCGCGCCCGGAATGTTCACCGTCGAGGGCGCGCTGGTCTCGGTGAGACCCCAGCCCTCGTAGACCTCGATCCCGACGCCGCGGAAGAAGTGGCCGAGCCGGTCGCCGAGGGCGGAGCCGCCGGAGACGGCAGCGGTCAGCGCGCCGCCGGTCGCCGCGCGCAGCTTGGCGTACACGAGCCTGTCGAAGAGCGCGTGCTTGAGCCGGACGCCGAGGCCGGCGCCGCCGGAGCTCTCGGCCTTGCTCCAGGCGACGGCCGTGGCCACCGCGGCCTGGAAGATCTTGCCCTTGCCCTCCGTGGTGGCCTTCAGCTCGGCGGCGTTGTAGACCTTCTCGAACACCCGCGGCACGCCCAGCAGGAAGGTCGGCTTGAACGACTGGAGATCGGGGGCGACGTTCTTCATGTTCGGGGTGTGCGCCATGACCGTGCCCGTCTCCATCAGGACGATCTGGATGATCCTGGGGAAGCTGTGCGCGAGCGGCAGGAACAGCAGCGCCGAGCGCTCGTCCATCTCGAACATCTGCTCAAGCGGTCCCTGCGCGACGTTGCGCGCGGTGAACAGCAGATTGTCGTGGGTGAGCCGGCAGCCCTTCGGCATGCCCGTGGTCCCGGAGGTGTAGATGATCGTGGCGAGGTCGCCGCCGCCGCGGCACGAGCGGCGCTCGGCGAGCGTCTCGTCGGTGACCTCC
Source organism: Sphaerimonospora sp. CA-214678 (assembly GCF_050942215.1). GTDB lineage: Bacteria > Actinomycetota > Actinomycetes > Streptosporangiales > Streptosporangiaceae > Sphaerimonospora. The sequence goes on along the minus strand of NZ_CP192056.1, from coordinate 4,310,946 downwards.
GGGCTGAGCTCGCGGACCGCGTCGAGCCCGCCGCCGTCGATTCCCCACAGCAGGGAGAGGCCGGGCGCCGCCTCACGTACCGTCTCCTCGTGGGCGGCCGTCTCGGCGAAGACCGCCTTGGCGCCGCTGTCGGAGACGATCCACTTCACCTGCTCGGCCGAGGAGGTGTCGTAGATCGGAACGCAGACGCCGCCCGCCGCCCAGATGGCGTAGTCGATCAGAGTCCACTCGTAGCGCGTACGCGAGATCAGTGCGATCCGGTCGCCCGGCTCCACGCCTGCCGCGATCAGGCCCTTGGCGAGCGCCGCGACCTGGTCGCGGAACTCCGCCGCTGTTATCGGGAGCCATGGGGCGTCGGCGCCCTCGCCGTCCTTGCGGCGGATGACTACGGCGTCCGGCTCGTCCGCGCCGCGCTGGAACACCACGTCGGTGCAGTTGGCGGACGGGGGTACGTCGACCAGCACGGGAACGCTGAATTCACGCACGGCCACTCCTTTGTGCAGGGCTCGCTCTTCGGGTCTCATCCGGACGCTATCGTGCGAAAGTTACGCATCGGTAGTTCCGTCACCCAGGCGTTATCCCCGGCTGGGCACCCCATCCTCACGGGAATCGTGAAGTAGCGTTGGCGCATGGCTGATCGCACCTCCTCGAGCATCACGATCGGCGCCGGCCGATCGTCAATCATGGCCGTGATCGCGGACTTCCCGGCCTATCCGCAGTGGGCGGGCCAGGTGAAGGCGGCGGAGATCCTGGAGACGGAGGAGGGCGGCAGGGCCTCCCGGGTCCGGTTCGTCCTCGACGCCGGCGTGATCAGCGACGAGTACGTCCTGGCCTACGCGTGGGACGGCGACGCGGGAGTGAGCTGGCACACCGCCGAGGGCGGACGGATGATCTCCGCGCTGACCGGGAGCTACCGGCTCGCCGAGCGTCCCGGCGGCGGCACAGAGGTGACCTATGAGCTCGCGGTGGACCTGAAGGTCCCCATGATCGGCATGATCAGGCGACGGGCCGAGAAGGTCATCGTCGACACCGCGCTCAAGGGGCTCAGGCGCCGCGTCGAGGGCCGATGAGGATCCTGCTTGGAAGATCTCCTCGGCGGCACTCCGCGACGGGGTCCTCCGGGTACGGTTCGAGACAGGAGGGGCGAGATGACGGAAGCCAACGATGAAACGCACGCCACCAACCCGCTCGGCTCTGCCGCGGAGGAGGCGCTGAAGCTGTTCGACGCCGTCCAGCAGCGGGTGGGCCGAGAGATCGGCAAGGGCCTGGTGAAGGGCGGCATGAGCGGTTTCGGCGCGGCCTTCGGCGGCAGCGGCGGCGGCGCCCGTGCCGACGACGTCTGGAGCGAGGCGGTCGCCGAAAGCCCCGACGAGGAGTACATTTGCCGCGCATGCCCTGTATGCCGGATGATCGCGGCACAGCGGGAATACGGTGCGGGCGGCGACATCACCGGTCACCTGATGGCGGCCGGGGGCGAGCTGTTCGCGGCGTTCCGGCAGGTGGTCGAGGTCCTGCAGCGTTCACAGCCGGACGACGTCCGCCGGGACGGCCCGCCAGTGGAGCACATCGACCTCGGTTAGAGAGCCAGGGAGGAACGCGGCATGGCGCTGACCATCGGCGTGGACGTGGGCGGCACCAAGATCGCCTCCGGAGTCGTCGATGAGGATGGCGACATCCTCGACCGGACCCTGCGGCACACTCCGGCGGGAAGCGCCGAGAAGGTCGCCCTGACCATCGCGGACGCCGTGGCCGAGCTCGCCTCGCGGCACGTGGTGGAGGCCGTCGGGGTCGGGGCGGCCGGATTCGTGGACGAGACCAGATCGGTCGTCCGCTTCGCGCCCAATCTCGCCTGGCGCGAGGAGCCGCTGCGCGAGAAGGTCGCCGAACTCGTGGGCATGCCCGTGGTGGTCGAGAACGACGCCAACGCCATGGCGTGGGGCGAGTACCGCTTCGGCGCGGGCCGGGGCGAGAGCCACGTGGTGTGCGTGACCATCGGCACCGGCATCGGCGGCGGCATAGTGCTGGCCGGCGACCTCTACCGGGGCAGGTGGGGGATGGGCGCCGAGCTCGGCCACATGCAGGTGGTGCCGGACGGCCGCACGTGCGGCTGCGGCAACCTCGGCTGCTGGGAGAAGTACGCCAGCGGGACCGCGCTGCTGGGCGACGCCAGGCGTGGCGCCGCCGCCGACCCCGCGTCGGCTCCGCACCTGCTGGAGCTCGCCGGCGGATCGGTGGACGGCATCCAGGGCGAGCACGTGACCGAGGCGGCCCGCCGCGGCGATCCGGTCGCGCTGGCGGCGTTCGACGGCCTGGCCAAATGGCTCGCCCAGGGGTTCGCCGACATGGCCGCGGTCCTCGATCCCGGTCGCTTCGTCATCGGCGGCGGCGTCTCGCGCGCGGCCGACCTGTTCCTCGACAAGGTCGGCGCCGGGTTCGCCGAGCGGCTCACCGGCCGTGGCCATCGGCCGCCGGCCGAGGTCAGGGTCGCGGAGCTGGGGCCGTCCGCCGGGATGGTCGGGGCGGCCGACCTCGCCCGGAGACGCTGAGCGCCGCGGGCTCCCGGAGCGCCGTGCTGCGCGTCGCCACCTACAACGTCCGCTCGCTCCGGGACGACCGGGCCGCGCTGGTCAGGGTGATCAGGGCGATGCGGCCCGACGTGCTGTGCCTCCAGGAGGTCCCCCGCCTGCTGCACTGGCGGCGCAGGCGGCGGGAGCTCGCCGGTGACGCCGGCATGTCGGTCGCGGCCGGGGGACGCGTCGGCGGGGTCGCCGTCTTCGCCGGCCCGGCCGTACGGCTCCTGCACGGGAGCGGCCACCGCCTGCGGTGGTTCGCCGGGCTGGAGTGGCGGGCGATCGCCGTCGCGGTCGTGGAGAAGGACGGCAGGCGGTACGCCGTGTGCTCGGCCCATCTCGACCTGGTGGCGGGGGCCCGGCTGCGGCACGTCACCGAGATCGTGCCGATCCTGGAGCGGACCGCCCGCGGGTTCGGCGCGCTGCCCGTGCTGGCCGGGGACGTCAACGAGCAGCCCGGCGAACCGGCCTGGCGTTACCTCACCGGCCGCTACACGGACTGCTTCGACCACGCCGCCGGCACGCGCGACACGCCCGGTGACGGCGCGACCTTCCCGGCCCGCGACCCCAGCAGGCGGATCGACGCCGTCTTCGCCGGCGCCGGGCTTTCCGTGGTCTCGTGCGGCTGCCCGGACGTGCCACCCGGCGACCTGAGCGCCGCGAGCGACCACCGCCCGGTCGTCGCGGAGCTGCGGGCGGACCGGTGAGGGGCCGGGAGCCCGCCGGGGGCGGTCTCGGCGCCATCGGGTCGCGGCGGTGCAGCGGTCCACGTACGATCTGTGACATGACCCGCCGTCGGAGACGATGTGCGGTGCCGTTGTGTGTGCCGTCCGCCTGCGTTCTGCTGGCCGGGCATCTCCTGTGCGCCACATCGGTGGCGCACGCGCACACGCACACCCGGCCGGACGAGGTGGCCCAGGGTGCTTCCATCGGCCGGTTCGCCGGTGACGCCTCGTTGTCGGACGTGGCCGGCCTGTCGGCCAAGGACATCTGGGCCGTCGGCCAGCAGAACGTCTGGGACACCTGGCGCAACCACGGCGTGATCGCGCACTGGAACGGCGTCTCCTGGACCGATGTGGCGATCCGCGGGGACGCCACGGGGGCGGGACATCTGCGATCGGTCGCGGCCGTCTCGCCGGACGAGATCTGGGCGGTGGGCGACGGCCACGACGGCCTGCCGTACGTCGCGAAGGGTTCGGTGGGCGGGTTCGACCGGGTCAACGTGCCGCAGTTCCGCGTGGGCGACTGGCTCGGCGCCGTGGCGGCGTCCCCCGGCCGCGTCGTGACGGTCGGCAGCAGGAACGGCAGGGCCTTCCTGGCGGTCGGCGGCGGCGCGGGCAAGGGCTGGACCACCAGGAGCGGGCCCGGCGGCATCATGTACGGCGTCGCGCTGACGGGCAAGTCCGGCGGATGGGCCGTCGGCGACTCGGGCACCCATCCGTTGATCATGAAGTTGTCCGGCGGCCGGTGGAAGCCGATGGACCTGCCCGAGATCAAGGGCGGATTCCTGCGCGACGTCTATGTCCAGAGCCGCAACCGCGCGATCGCCGTGGGCGGGGTCTACACGGGCGAAGACGGCACGATCGCGCCGCTCGTCCTGCGATGGAGCGGCGGGAAATGGTCGCGAGAGCGGCTGCGCTCCGGCGGCAAGGCGGCGGGCGGCCGGAAGGATCCGGCCGCCAGGGCCGAGCTGTACGGTGTGACCGGTGACGGGCACGGCAGGTTCTGGGTGTCCGGCTACGACCCGGCGCGTCCGGCCGAGGGCATTCTGCTGCGTCGCGACGGCTCGCGGTGGACCGTCATCCGCGGCCAGGCGCCCCCGCCGGAGGACGAGACCGAGGCGGCGGGCGGAGCCGCAGCGGACACGGCGGAAGATCGGACGGTGCGGCTGCAGGCGGTCGTGCACGTCGACGACCTCACGATGGCGGTCGGGCACGTGCTCGACGCGGAGGGACGCTACAGCGACCTCGTCGAACGGTTCGGCCCCCCGCCCGGCCGGACGGACCGGCCGGAGCAGCCGGACCTGGCGGCGGGTCAGAGGACCGCGCCGTCGTCCCACCCGGAGTCGCCCGGGGGACCGTCGCCCATGCGGACGACCAGGGTCACGAAGCCCCCGATGAAGGCGGCCACGGCGGCGAAGACGGTCCAGCCGTCCATCGCCCAGCCGAGCATCGCGGCGAGTAACAGGTAGGCCGGCCCGCCGAAGAGCGCCACCCAGGACAGTCGGCTGACGAAGTCCCCGGGGGGCAGCGGCGGCGGTGGCGGCGGGATGTAGTGATCCTCGTCTTCGGGGAGCGTCTTCTCCGGCGCGTCCTCGCTGTCGGGCGCGTCCTGTGCCCGCGTCGGGGTCTCATCGCCGTCATCGTCGGTGACGTTCTCCCGATCGGGCCATGGCTGTGCGGCCGAGGGGTCCTCGGCCGTCTCGTTGTAGGAGGCGACGATCTGACGCCAGACCTCGTCCTCGTCACTCTGCGGCGTCACTTCGGTCCCGGGTCACAAGTCCTTCGTCAAGGGTACAGAGGCGTGCGAACGGATGAAGTCGAGGCTGCCCTCGAAGATCACTGGTGCGTCGTTGTCGAGCGTCGCGACATGATAGCTGTCGGTCAGCTGCCTGATCTCCAGGTTCTGCCCCATCCTGGCGCGGAGGAACGCGGTGCTGGCCGGTTTTACGACATGGTCGTCGCGGCTGTGGAACACCAGCACCGGCTGGGTGACCTTGCCGATGTCGGCCTGGACGAGCCTCCACAGCCGGGGTAGCGTCGCCGCGGCCCGCACCGGGGTGCGCGTGTATCCGATCTCGGCCGTGCCGCCCTTCTTGATGTCGCCGGCGACGCCGGCGACCGAGGGCACGAGCCATTTCAGCACCGGCGCCAGCCGCAGCAGCGGGGCGTCGCTGACCACGGAGGGGTTCACCACCACCACCCCCTGGACGGCGTCGCCGTGCACCTGCGCCAGGCGCAGCGCGAGGCAGCCGCCCATCGACAGGCCCATCACGAACACCTCGGCGCACCGGCCGCGCAGATCGGCGAACGCCTTGTCCACCTCCGCGTACCAGTCCTCCCAGCGCGTCCGGTTCATCTCCTGCCATGTCGTGCCGTGCCCGGGCAGCCGGGGCAGGGACACGGTCAGTTCCGCCGCCGCGAGATGCTCGGCCCACGGACGCAGCGACTGCGGCGACCCGGTGAACCCGTGGCACAGCAGAACGCCGACATCGCCGCCGTCGTGGTGGTACGGCTCGGCGCCGGGCATCACTGGCATGGGATGGACCTTTCTGTCACCGGGTCGACCCAGCGGGTTCTCCCGCCCGATAGTCCCACGTAAGGCATCGTTAGTGCGAGTGGGTGGGGCGTGCGAAGATGACCTCAGTCTTACCCGAGGGGGTGCCCGCGTGTTCTACTGGGTGGTGAAGGCCATCCTCTGGCCGATTCTCCACTTCGTCTTCCGCCCCTGGGCGGAGGGAACGGAGAACGTGCCGAAGGAGGGACCGGTGATTCTGGCCGGCAACCACCTGTCGTTCGCCGACCACTTCTTCGGAGCCGGATTCCTGCCGCGCAAGGTGATCTCCCTGGGCAAGGCCGAGTACTTCACCGGCCGCGGGATCAAAGGACTGGTCAGCCGGGCCTTCTTCTCCGGCGTCGGCACGGTGCCGATCGACCGCTCCGGAGGCAAGGCCAGCGAGGCGGCGCTCCGCACCGGCCTGCGCGTCCTGGGGGAGAACCAGGTGCTCGGCATCTACCCGGAGGGCACGCGCTCCCCGGACGGCCGGCTCTACAAGGGCAAGACCGGGGTCGCGCGCCTCGCGCTGGAGTCCCGCGCGCCGGTGATCCCCTGGGCCATGGTCAACACGTTCGAGATGATGCCGCCCGGCCGGCTGTTCCCCAGATTCGGCATCCGGCCCGGCGTCAGGTACGGCAAACCGCTCGATTTCTCCCGTTATTACGGCATGGAAAACGACCGTCTCGTCCTGCGTGCGGTGACCGACGAGATCATGTACGCGCTCATGGAGCTGTCCGGCCAGGAATACGTCGACAAGTACGCAGCCAGCGCGAAAGTCGAGATGGCCCGGGCCGCCCGTAAATCCTCCTGATACAGCCGAACCGGGACGGTAGCGTGACTCTGTCCGTCAACTGTCCAGGGAAACAATCGGTTGAGGAGGAGCATGCGTGAGCGTTCGTGAGGACCGCGAAGCAGTCTCTGGCTATCTGCCCCACCGTCAGATCCTGGTCGTCCTGGCCGGGGTGGCGGCGGGGATGCTGCTGGCCGCGCTCGACCAGAGCATCGTCGGCACCGCCCTGCCGCGCATCGTCAGCGAACTCGGCGGGCTCGACAAGCTGTCGTGGGTGGTGACGGCCTACCTGCTCACCTCCACGGCGTCGACCCCGCTCTGGGGCAAGATCTCCGACCTGTACGGCAGGCGAATGATCTTCCAGACGGCAATCGGGTTCTTCCTCGTCGGCTCCGCCCTGGCCGGGCTGAGCCAGGACATCGGGCAGCTCATCGCGTTCCGCGCACTCCAGGGGCTGGGCGGCGGCGGTCTCATGGCGCTGGCCTTCAGCATCATCGGCGACGTGATCCCGCCCCGGGAGCGCGGCCGCTACCAGGGGTATTTCGGCGCGGTCTGGGGTGTGTCCAGCGTCGCCGGGCCGCTGCTCGGCGGTTTCTTCACCGACGGCCCCGGCTGGCGCTGGATCTTCTGGATCAACATCCCGATCGGGGTGATCTCCCTGATCGTCACCTCGGTCGCGTTGAGGATCCCCGTGGTCCGGCGGGCGCACAAGGTCGACTACCTGGGCGCCGCCGTGATCGTGGCCGGGGTGTCGTGCTTCCTGCTCTACCTCGACTGGGCGGGCGGCGAGCTCGGCTGGACCGCTCCCGGCGCGCTGGCGCTGCTCGCCGCCTTCGTGTCCCTGGCGGCCCTGTTCGTGGTCGTCGAGCTCCGGGCGGCCGAGCCGATCCTGCCGATGCGGCTGTTCCGCAACTCGATCTTCAGTGTCGGCAACGCCTTCAACTTCCTGGGCGGGCTGGCGATGTTCGGCGGCATGATCTTCCTGCCGGTCTATCTCCAGGCGGTCCAGGGGATGTCGCCCACGGTGTCGGGGCTGGCCCTGCTGCCCGCGGTGTTCGGCATCTTCTCCACCTCGATCGCCTCGGGGCAGCTCATGACCAAGACCGGCCGCTACAAGAGATTTCCGATCATCGGTTCTGTCGTGCTCCTGATCGCGCTGTGGCTGCTCTCGACGATGCGGGTGGACACGCCGTACTGGCACGTCGCGATCTACGCCTACCTCTTCGGCGCCGGGCTCGGCTTCACCATGCAGACGGTCGTCACGGCCATCCAGAACGCGGTGGACCGGTCGGACATGGGCACGGCGACCAGCTCGGCCACGTTCTTCCGCTCGATGGGCGCCGCCATCGGCACCGCCGTCATGGGCGCGGTGCTCACCAACCGGCTCACCCACTACCTGACCGAGCAGTTCGGCGGGCGGGCGCCGTCCGGGGGGATCGACGCCAACGACGTGGCCGCCATCCAGCATCTCCCGTCGCCGGTGAAGGAGCATGTGCTGCTCGCGTTCACCGACGCGATCGACGACGTGTTCCTCGCCAGCCTGCCGTTCGTCGTCGCGGCGCTGCTCGTGGCGCTGTTCCTCAAGGAGATCCCGCTCGCCGCACGCACCGGCGAGCCGGTCGCCGTCGGCTGACCCCGAACCACCCCCTGTCCCGTGATCTTGTAGTTACTCGCAGACCATCCTCCTGGCCTGCGTGGATCGCTTCCGTGATCTTGCAGTTCCTCGCATGTAGACCCTGTGACCTGGGTCTATGCGTTTCGTGATCTTGCAGTGGTGAGTGCAAGATCACGAATGGTGTTTTCGCTGGTCAGGGCATACGCCTGCGAGAAAATGCAAGATCATGAACGATGAAATCCCTGCTCACGGCGCGATGTGCGAGTATTCGCAAGATCACGGGCATGGGGGTGGGGGATGTGTTCGCGGATGCGGCGGATGTGCTCGGGGGTGGTACGGCAGCAGCCGCCGATGTGGGTGGCGCCGAGCGCGTGCCACCCCGCGGCGGCCTCGCCGTACTCCACAGGATCGGTGAGACCGAGCCAGCGGCGGTGTACCGCGTCCCACGTCTCGCCCGAGTTGGGATAGACGATCGTCGCGCCGGCGCCGATCAGCTCCGGGATGAAACGCGGCGCCGTGCAGTTCACGCCCACGGCGACGACCTGCGGCAGGCCGGCGAAGACGGCGGCGCACTCGGCGAACGGCGTCCCGTCGCCGACGTGCCGCCCGTCCCGGCAGGAGAAGCTCACCCACGCACGCGTCGAGGGCGTCTCGCGCAGCAGCCGGGCCAGCGCCCGCGACTCGGCGGGCGACGGGATCGTCTCGCAGGCGAGCAGGTCGGCCCCGGCCTCGGCGAGGATCTCGAAGCGCTCGCGATGCCACTCGGCCAGGCCGTCCTCGTCGAGGTCGTAGTCGCCGGTGTACTCGGCGCCGTTGGCCAGGAAGGCGCCGTACGGTCCCACGCTCGCGGCCACCGACCCGGCGCCGTGCTCGTCCCTGGCCTGGACGGCGAGTGTGACCGACAGGCGGATCAGGTCGCGCGCCTCGTGCGGGGTGAGGCCGCGCCGGACGAAGCCGGGGACGCTCGCCTGGTAGCTGACCGTGGTGGCCACGTCGGCTCCGGCGGCGAAGTAGTCGAGGTGCGCCCGGCGGATCACCTCGGGCTCCTCGACCAGCAGCCTCGCCGACCACAACTCGTCACCGAGGTCGTGGCCGAGCGCCTCCAGGTGGGTGGCGAGGCCCCCGTCCAGCACGACGGGGCCGCCCGGAACGGTCCGGCCGCCCGACATGGTGGAACTCACCCCACAACACTATGCGTTCCAGGTATATGGGGCTTAAAGCGCTTGTCATGCGAATGCTGCGCCGCCGGTCGCCCGTCCCCGCCGGGGGACGAGACGACCGGCCCGACACGGGAGGGGTCCGGGAGCCCAGGAGACCCGTTCCCGGCCCGCCGTCCGACGTCCTCCGCCTACCGGAACCGAAATGACGTGAGCCGCGTCAGGAACGCTTCCAGAAGGCCCGCCGGCCGGGGGCGTTCGTGAGCGCGGTCAGCACGTCGATCACCCGCCGCAGCAGATCGTCCGGCCGGGTGCCGGGCCGCTCCGCCCTCTCGAGATCCTCGGCGAGGGCGGACAGCTCGGCGTGGTCGCCCGCCAGGTGGGCGATCACCCGCAGGCGGCTGCCCAGGTCGGACAGGTAACGCCGCAGCTCCCGCTCGGGCAGCGTCGTCTCCACCGCCCGCAGCCGGGTGAGCTCCTCGCCCAGCAGCGGGCGTACGGCGTCGAGATCGGCCTCGGGCGAGGACGGGGCCTCGTTTCCGCGTCCCACCGAGAACCCGCGCCCGGCCCGGCGTCCCGGGCCGGCCGGAGCGGGCGGCGGCGCGGCAGGGAACGCGGTGAACGCGATCGGGGCCTCGGCGCTTGGTGCGGCGGCCATCGGTGCGGCGGCGGCCATCCGCACGACTCCTCCCAACGCCGTCGGAGCGCCCATGGGCATGTCCCAGCCGGACGGCGGCTCCACCGGCTGGATCACGTGGTGCTCGGGACGTCCGTCGGCGGTCACCCGTGAGTCGACCGCCACGAACGCGGTGAAGCGGCACAGCACGCCGAACCGCAGCGACGCCGCCACGATCCGATCCTCCAGCGAGTGATCGCCCGCGGCGTACCGGTCCTCCAGCCGGCGCAGATGCGCCCGGGCCCACACCGCACGCGCGGCCGGGCCGTCGGCGCGGTGGCCGGTCACCCGCCGCTCCCAGGGCTCGCCGTCGGCCGTGCGGCCGCGTACGGCCATCGCGCCGGACGGCCGTCCCCGATAGCGGCCGGAGACGGTGAGCGGCACGCCGGGGAAGAGCGATCCGGCGTCCGTGACCGTGTCCGGGACGAGCTCGAAGCCCTCCGGGTGCAGTGTGACGTCGGTGACCAGGGGCGCGCCGATCCTGCGGTGGATGTGCTCCATCGCCTCGTCGAGCCGGTCCTCGGACTCGACCAGTTCGCAGCGGCCGCCGCCGAGCAGGGCGAGCCGGCCGAGGAAACCGGCGTTCACCGCCCGGTCGATGCCCACCGTGTGCACGCGGACGCCGCCGAGCCGTCCGCCGGCGCGCTCCAGGATCTGGTCCTCGTTTCCCACCTGGCCGTCGGTGACCAGGACGAGCACGCGGTCCCGGGCTTCGGCGCCGTCGCAGGTCCGCTCGTCGCCGGCCCGCTCGTCGCCGGCGGCGTCGAGCAGGCCGAGCGCCTCCTCGACGGGGATGAGCATCTCGGTCCCGCCGCGCGCCTCCAGCCTGGCCAGATGCTCCACCGCGCGGTAGCGGTCGCGGTCGGAGGCGTGCACCAGACCGGCGGGGAAGGCCCGCTCGACCACGGTGTCGAACGCCAGCACGGCGAAGCGGTCCCGGGCGGTCAGCGTGTCGACGATCCTGGCCGCCGCTCGCCTGGCCGCCACCATCTTCCAGCCCATCATGCTGCCCGACCGGTCGAGCAGCAGCACCACGTCGCGCGGTCTCGTCGTGGCCGTCGCATCGGCGGGCGGCACCACGGTCAGCGTGAACGTGCCCTCATCGGCGTCGTCCGGGACGAGGGCGAGAGCCGTCGAGGCGTCGAACGCCAGCCGCAGGATGAAGTCGCGGTTCAGCCGCTCGCCGGGCCGCAGCCTGATCGTGTCGCCCTCGCGGACCACCTCGTGCAGGCTGGAGCGGATCTCTCGCAGGCCGAGCCCGGCCGGGTCCACCGTCACCGCGAGCGACAGCCGTACGGGATGGGGGAACCCCGGAAGCAGCACCGGCGGGGAGATCCTGGACGCGTCGGGCACCGCGCCGGTGTCCGGGGCGACGCCGTCCCCGGCCTGCGGCCCGTCCAGCGGGGCCCCGGGAACGTAGCGCGGCGCCACCACCAGCGGGAAGCGGAACTCGGCCGCGCCGTCTTCGTACGGCAGCGGCTGGCTCAGCGTGAGCCGTACCGTGACCCGCTCGCCCGGCCCGATGTTGCCGACGCGGATGGTGAAGACGTCGGGCCGGTCCTCCTCGGCGATCGCGGCCCGCCTGCCCTCGGCGAGCGCCCGGTCGTAGTCGGCCCGCGCCTGCGCGCGCTCCTTCAGCACGCCGTCGATCACGCGGTCGCCGGCCTCCATGCGGAACTCGGTGACCGCGGCCCTCGGCGGCAGCGGGAAGACGTACGTCGCCTCGAGCGAGACGTCGAAGGTGTTGCGGAACGTCTGCACCATGGCGACCCCGGCGACCAGCCCGGTCAGGCGGGCCGTGACGTCGACGCCGTCGAGCGGCAGATTGCCGCGTTCGGTCTCCAGGGCCCCGAGCCCGGCGTCCTGAGCCGGCCGGCACTCCTCCGGCCGCAGATGCGTGATGGGAATGGTCATGGCGTTTCTTCCCTTTCGCGGGTGAGGGGGCCGGGCAGCCGCCGTCCGGGCCGTGTGCGGCGGGACATGGCCTGTCAGACACCCCCCAGGCCGAGTTCGGTGAGCGTGGCCAGCAGCGGACCGGCCGCCCGGCCGATGGCGGCCAGTTCCTCCGGGGTGGGTGTGCGTCCTTCGAGCAGCACCGTCACCCCGGGTGCGAGCCGTACGCCGGACACCAGGCCGACCGGTGGATCAGGCGCGACCGGTGCGTTCCCGGCCGCCGGCGCGGTGTCGCGGGCCCAGAAGCGGCCGCGGGAGGCGGTCGCCGGCATGGCGTCGGCGGTCCCGGGCTCGGCGGTCGCGGGCTCGGCGGTCGCGGGCCCGGAAACGGTCGCGGTGGTCCCGTGCATGGCGTCGGCGGTCGCGGGTGCGGCGGTTCCGATGGTTCCGGGCGCGGCGGTCACGGGAGGCGGGTCGGCCGGGAGAGCGGCGATCCGCTGGAGCATGGCGTCGGTGGCCCCGGCGAGCTCCGCCTGGATGGCGGCGATGGACAGGCCGTCGGCCTGACGCCGCTTCACCGCGACGAGCTGGAGCAGATGGCGCCGCCCGTAGAGCGCGACCCGGCCACGGCGGGCGAGCGGTGGGTCGAGCAGGCCGATCGTCGTGTACCACCGGATGAGCCGCTCGTTCGGCACCTCGCGGACGCGGCCGTCGCCGCCGGCCGTGCCGTCGATCCCCGGCCGAGGCGGGGCGAGCAGGGCCGCCGCCCGCCCGGCCAGCTCGCCGATCGTCCACGTCTCGTCCATATCCCCACGATGACACTGTCATCATGACACTGTCAATGTCAGTCGGCGGCCCAGCCGCGAGCCCGTTCGACCGCACGCTTCCACCGGGTGTAGGCCGCGCCGTCACCGGAGCCGGGCTCGAAGCGGCGGTCGAGCCGCCAGGTCTCGCGCAACTCATCGGGCGAGGACCAGACGCCCGCGCCCAGCCCGGCGAGGAACGCCGCGCCGAGGGCCGTCGTCTCCTGGACGACCGGCCGTTCGACCGGAGTGCCGAGCTGGTCGGCCTGCAGGCGCATGAGCAGGTCGTTGCCGCTCGCGCCGCCGTCGGCCTTCAGCACCGCCGTCTCCACGCCCATCTCCCGGATGGCCTCGACGATGTCGCGCACCTCGAACGTGATCGCGTCGAGCGTGGCACGCACCAGGTGGGCGGCCCGGGTGCCGCGGGTGATGCCGAGGATGGTCCCCCGGGCGTCGGGGTCCCAGTACGGCGCGCCGAGCCCGGTCAGGGCGGGCACGAACACGACCCCGCCGGAGTCGGGCACGCTCGCGGCGGCGAACTCCGAGTCGGCCGCGGTCTGGATCAGTCCGAGTCCGTCGCGCAGCCACTGGACGGCCGCCCCGGTGACGAAGATCGACCCCTCCAGGGCGTAGGTCGTCTCGCCGGAGGGCGCCTGCCAGGCGACGGTGGTCAGCAGCCCGGCGCGCGACCTGACGATCCGCCCGCCGGTGTTGACCAGGATGAACGAGCCCGTGCCGTACGTGCACTTGATGTCGCCGGGGGAGAAGCAGGTCTGGCCGAACAGCGCCGCCTGCTGGTCGCCCGCCACGCCGGTGATCGGGAGGTCGAGCCCGAGGAACGCGTGCAGGGAGGTCCGGCCGATCTCCCCGTAGTTCGGCACGATCCGCGGCAGCGCGGCGGACGGCACGCCGAACAGGTCGCACAGCTCCGCCGACCACTCGCCGGCGGCGATGTCGTAGAGCAGGGTCCTCGAGGCGTTGGACGGATCGGTGACGTGCCGGGCACCGCCGGTGAGCCGGGCGATCAGGTAGGAGTCGACGGTGCCGACGGCGATCTCCCCCGTCGCCGTGCCCTTCCAGGCGCGCGGATCGTTCTCGGCCAGCCAGGTCAGCTTCGTGCCGGTGAAGTAGGGGTCGAGGCGGAGCCCGGTGAGCTCGGACACCCGCGGCTCGTGCTCCCGCATGCGCTCGCAGATCGCGCTCGTACGCCGGTCCTGCCAGACGATCGCGCGGCGCGGCGCGGCCAGTGTGGCGCGGTCCCACAGCACGGCGGTCTCCCGCTGGTTGGTGATCCCGACGCAGCACGGCCGGGTGGTCGCGGCGTCCAGGGCGGCGCGGCAGGCGGCGAGCGTGGCCTGCCAGATCTCCTCCGGCACGTGCTCGACCCGGCCGGGATGCGGGAAGTGCTGGGCGAACTCCTCATACCCCCGGCCGTCGATCCGCCCGTCCGCCGTGACGACGAGGGCGGTGACGCCGGTGGTGCCTGCGTCGATGGCCAGCACGCTCGCGCTCCGTCCGTCATGGGAGACTGAGTGGTGAAGGGCCGGTCGGGTACGGGTGCTGGCCGTGGTGAGTTCGGTCACGTAACCTCGCTTTGGTCTATACCAATGTCGGTAGGCTGGGGCAGAATGCGGTGCGTCGACACGGCGTGCCGCACCAGTCTGGCCGTGTATTCCCTTATGGAGGAACCCGTCATGCGCATTGGAGTCCTTACCGGAGGCGGCGACTGCCCCGGGCTGAACGCGGTCATCCGCGCCGTCGTCCGCAAGGGCATCGGCGTGTACGGGCACGAGTTCGTCGGATTCCGCGACGGCTGGCGTGGCCCCCTCGAGGGCGACACCATGCCGCTCGACATCCAGGCGGTCCGGGGGATCCTGCCGCGGGGCGGGACCATCCTCGGCTCCTCGCGCACCAACCCGATCAAGATCGACGGCGGCGTCGACCGGATCAAGGAGAACCTGGCCGAGGGCGGGATCGACGCGCTGATCGCGATCGGCGGCGAGGACACCCTGGGCGTCGCCAAGCAGCTCTTCGACCGCGGGGTCAAGGTCGTCGGCGTGCCCAAGACGATCGACAACGACCTCAACGCCACCGACTACACCTTCGGCTTCGACACCGCCGTCAACATCGCCATGGAGGCCATCGACCGCCTCCACACCACGGCCGAGTCCCACCACCGCGCGCTGATCTGCGAGGTCATGGGCCGCCACGCGGGCTGGATCGCGCTGTACGCCGGCATGGCCGCCGGGGCGAACGTCATCCTCATCCCGGAGAAGCCGTTCGACATCGACAAGGTCTGCGCCTACGTCGAGTCCCGGTTCAAGACCAGGTACGCCCCGATACTGGTCGTCGCCGAGGGGGCGCATCCCCTTGAGGGGCAGATGGCGCTGCAGAGCGGCGAGCTCGACGCGTTCGGCCACGTACGGCTCGGCGGCATCGGGGAGATGCTCGCCAGGGAGATCGAGAAGCGCACCGGCAAGGAGGCCAGGACCACGGTCCTCGGCCACATCCAGCGGGGCGGCACGCCGTCGGCGTCCGACCGCGTGCTGGCCACCCGGTTCGGCCTCGGCGCGATCGACGCGGTCAACGAGGGCGACTTCGGCAAGATGGTCGCCCTGCGCGGCACGGACATCATCCGGGTGGGCCTCGACGAGGCCACCGCCGAGCTGAAGACCGTGCCGTTCTCCCGCTACGAGGAGGCCGAGGTCTTCTTCGGCTGATCCGGAGTCGTCCGGCCGCGGTTCCGCGACCGCTCCCGCGCCGATCCGCCGATCTCGCGACGCTCCCGGCGGCCGGGCGGTGGGTTCCACCGCCCGGCCGCCGGGCGATCGGACCTCGCCGCGCGGACTAAAGTGTTGGGTCCGTGCGTTGTGCTCTGCCGGAGGTAGGTGAAGCGATGTCAGTGTCGGCCGGGTCGGTCCTGGGTGAGCCGTGTGTGCTGCTCAAGCTGGGCGAGGTGGTTCTCAAGGGCAGGAACCGCGAGCTCTTCGAGACGCGGCTGCGGTCGAACATCAGGGGCGCGCTCAAGGATTACCGCGTCGAGGTACGCCAGCGGCACGGCGTGATCGCGATCTTCTTCCCCTCTGACGCGACGGCACAGGGCGCCGACGACGAGGTCGCCGAGGCCGTCGCCCGGAGGGTGTCCGATGTGCCCGGCATCGTGCTGGTCCATCTCGCCCGGCGGGTGGCCAAGGACCCGGAGGTCATCACCAAGGCGGCCATCGAGCTGATCAAGGACTCCCCCGAGGTGGCCAGGAAGGCGCGCTTCGCCGTACGGTCGCGGCGCAGGGACAAGCGGTTCCCGCTGCGGTCCAACGAGCTCGACCGCCTGGTCGGCGGCACGATCAACGACACGTACGGCCTGCCGGTCGATCTGAGCGACCCCGAGCTGACCGTGCACATCGAGGTGGACAGGGACGAGGCGTTCCTGTTCACCGGGGGCCTGCTCGGCCAGGGCGGCCTGCCGGTCGGCAGCAGCGGGCGGGCGCTGGCGCTGCTGTCGGGCGGCATCGACTCGCCGGTGGCGGCCTACCGGATGATGCGCCGGGGCCTGCGGGTGGACTTCCTGCATTTCTCCGGCATCCCGTTCACCACCTCCGAGTCGATCTACAAGGCGTACGCTCTGGTGCGCAACCTGGACCGCTTCCAGGGGAAGTCGCGCCTGTGGGTGGTGCCGTTCGGCAAGGCCCAGCAGTCGATCAAGGTCTCCGGGCAGGACCGCCTCGCGGTGATCGCGCAGCGGCGGCTGATGCTGAAGACCGCCGAGGAGGTGGCGCACCGCATCCACGCCGAGGCGCTCGTCACCGGCGACTCGCTCGGCCAGGTCTCCTCCCAGACGCTCACCAACATCACGGCCCAGGACAACGCGGTCGACCTGCCGGTGCTGCGGCCGCTCATCGGGCTGGACAAGACCGAGATCATGGCGGAGGCGCGGCGGATCGGAACCCTGGCGATCTCCGAGCTGCCCGACGAGGACTGCTGCACGCTGCTCGCCCCCCGCTCGGCCGAGACCAGGGCCAAGATCGAGGATCTCAAGCAGATCGAGCGGCGCCTGGACGCCGAGGATCTCGCCGTCCAGCTCGCCGATTCGATCCGCCCCTACAAGCTGGACGACTTCCAGCAGTGACGCCGCATGCGAAGCCCGCGGTGAGCGGGCTTCGCAGCGGAGCGGAGTCTCCTCCCGGCGGACCGGGATCGATCAGGGCACCGGGCCCGGCAGAGTGTGACCACACCCCGCCGGGCGGGGCGCGCTACACGGGCGTCGCGGCGGAGGACATCGCGGGGGAGACGGTGAGGGTGCGGTTCACCAGCGGCGGGAAATCGCGCACGACGGTGGCGAGCTCGGCCAGGTCGCCGTCGACCAGCGCCTGCGGACCGTCGCACAGCGCCTGCTCGGGGTTGGGATGCACGTCGATGATCAGGCCGTCGGCGCCGATCGCGATCGCGGCCCGGGACAGCGGCAGCACGAGGTCGCGCCGGCCGCCCGAGTGCGATGGGTCCACGATCACCGGCAGGTGCGACAGCCGCTGCACCACGGGCACCGCCGAGATGTCCAGGGTGTTGCGGGTCGCGCTC
Organism: Sphaerimonospora sp. CA-214678; assembly: GCF_050942215.1. Lineage (GTDB taxonomy): Bacteria > Actinomycetota > Actinomycetes > Streptosporangiales > Streptosporangiaceae > Sphaerimonospora. Next base: position 4,293,591 of record NZ_CP192056.1, on the reverse strand, counting down.
TCGTAGGTCCGGATGCCGCGCTCGCACAGCACTATGTCGAGGTTGCCGCGCTGGGCGATGTACTCGGCCGCCATCAGCCACTCCTCGATGGTCGCCGTCATGCCCCGCTTGAGCATCACCGGCTTGCCCGCCGCGCCCACGGCCTGCAGCAGCGCGAAGTTCTGCGCGTTGCGGGTGCCGACCTGGAGCATGTCGGCGTACGACGCCACCAGCGCCACGTCATTGGCGTCCACGACCTCGGTGACGATCGGCAGGCCGGTCTCCTCGCGCACGTCGGCCAGAATGCGCAGGCCCGCCTCGCCCAGCCCCTGGAAGGCGTACGGCGAGGTGCGCGGCTTGTAGGCGCCCCCGCGCAGCAGCGTCGCACCGGCGGCCTTGGCCATCTTGGCCGCCTCCAGCGTCTGCTGCGGCGTCTCCACGGCGCACGGCCCGGCGATCAGCGTCACCGTGTCCGGCCCGATGGGCACCCCGCCGACCCGTACCGTCGTCCGTACGGCGTGGTTGTCCCGGCTCACCAGCTTGTACGGGGCGGACACGCGCACCACGTCGGCCACACCGCTCATGCCGCGCAGGTTCAGCGTCGTGAACTGCTCGACGTCGCCGATCAGCCCGATGATCGTACGGCTCACGCCCCGGCTGGCGAAGGCCTCGCCTCCGGCCGTGGCGACGAGCTCGACGATCGCGTCGACGTCGTTCTGCGTGGCCTCGGGGGCCATGACGATGACCATGATCACTCCTTCTTCTGACGAACATCGCTGTGACAAACAGAAGGCCCCGGGTCCGACCGGACCCGGGGCCTTCGTTCGCCTGGCTGTCAGCACAGCGCTCGCGGGCGATCGGTCCTCACGGGTCCGTCGCCATACCAAAACACGAAAAACGCAGGAGCGGTGCGCATGGTCGAAATATAGCGCATGCCTCTCGCGCCCGGGGGGAGGGGACCGGTGGGAGCCGGTCTCGCGCCTGGTGGCAGGATGGCTGCGTGCCGGAGATTCCCGACCCGGAGATACGTGAACCGGAGATCCCCGTAGTGGAGAGCCGCCTGCCCCCGGGCCAGTACATCCCCCGAGGGCGGCCGATCCTCCACTACGGCAGGGTGCCGGCGTTCCGCCCCCAGACCTGGCGCTTCCAGGTGTTCGGCGCCACGGCCTCGGGCGAGGAACACCGGTTCACCTGGGAGGAGTTCTCCCGGCTGCCCCGGATGACCGTGCTGGCCGACTTCCACTGCGTCACGAAGTTCTCGGTGATGGGCAACGAGTGGGGCGGCATCCCGGCGGCGGCGCTGCTGGAGCGGGTCCCGCCCGACCCCGGCGTGCGCCACGTCATGATCTGGGCGGAGTACGGCTACAGCGCCAACCTGAGGTTCGGCGACTTCGACCGGCCGACCACGTTATTCGCCACCGAGCTCGACGAGAAGCCGCTCACGCCCGAGCGCGGCTTCCCCGTCCGTCTCGTCGTCCCCCATCTGTACGCCTGGAAGAGCGTGAAGTGGGTCCGCGCGGTGGAGTACCTGCTGGAGGACCGGCGGGGCTTCTGGGAGGAGCGCGGCTACCACAACATCGGCGATCCGTGGAGGGAACAGCGCTACTCATATCAGGAGGACCCGGGCGACGGCCCTCCCTGAGCCCCGTCCAGCCGCTACCTTGGCCCGCGTGTCGATAGCCCTGTGTCTGGCGGCCCTGTGGCTGCCGCTCTGCGGGATGTCCGCCCTCGCCGGGTACGGCCTGGGCCGGCGGCGGACGTCCCGCGACGGCCTGGCGGGCGAGGCGGGTGAGGCCGCCCATCTCGCCCTGCACATCGCCGGGCTGGCCGCGCCCTCGCTGCGGACGGGCCTGAACCGCGACTCCGCGCGCAGAGCCGTACGGCACCTGCGTGCCCTGCTCGGCACGCCGGCCCTGGCGATCACCTCCCTCGACCAGGTCCTCGCCCGCGACGGCGAGGGCGTGCCGGGGGACGAGGCGATCCTCACCGAGGCGCGTGCAGCGCTGCGGGCCGGGTGGCCCCACGTGGTCACGGGGGAGGGGGTGCTGGTGCCGCTGACCGTGGAGGGCCGCGTGGTCGGCGCGCTCGCCGCCTATGACGCCGGCGCCGGTCACGCGCTGGCGCGCATCGCGACGGAGGTGGGCCGCTGGGTCTCCGGGCAGCTCGAGCTGGCCGAGCTCGACTCGTCCCGGCGGCGGACGCTGGAGGCCGAGACGCGGGCGCTGAGCGCGCAGATCTCGCCGCACTTCGTCTACAACTCGCTGACCACGATCGCCTCGTTCGTCCGTACGGAACCGGAGCGTGCCCGCGAGCTGCTGCTGGACTTCGCCGACTTCACCCGCTACGCGCTGCGCAGGACCAGGGACTTCACCACGCTCGCCGACGAGCTGAGCTGCATGGACCGTTACCTGGTGCTGGAGCGGGCGAGGTTCGGCGACCGGCTGCGTTTCACCGTGCAGGTGGCGCCGGAGGTGCTGCGGGTGCCGGTGCCGTTCCTGTGTCTGCAGCCGCTGGTCGAGAACGCGATCAAACACGGCATGCCCGGCGAGGTCCGGGTGGTCATCAAGGACGCCGGGCCCGAGGCGCACATCTCCATCGAGGACGACGGGGTCGGCATGGATCCCGAGCACGTGCGGGCCATCCTCGGCGAGGAGCCCAAGGGGATCGGGCTGAGCAACGTCGACCTGCGGATGCGCCGCATCTACGGGCATGATTACGGCCTCGTCGTCGACACCGCCCCCGGCGCGGGAACGAGGATCCGGCTCCGCATCCCGAAGACCCGTCCGCAGCCGAGCCTCGTCTAGGTCCCCTCCCGCCGGCCTCCGCCCGGTCGCGTCGGACCGGGCGAACCCCGGTGGTCGCGACACTGGCCTCAGGTATCACTTGCGTAACCACTCGGTTACAGGCACGGTGGTGGACATGTTACGCGTCCTTGCGGTAGACGACGAGGTTCCCGCACTGTCCGAGCTCGCCTATCTCCTTCGGCGGGACGCCCGTGTGGAGCAGGTCAAGACGGCGTCCGACAGCGCGACGGCGCTCCATGACATGGTGCAGATGATCGCCGCGGGGGAGCGGCTCGACGGGGTCTTCCTGGACATCCGGATGCCCGGTCTCGACGGTCTCGATCTGGCCAGGCTCATCGGCGGCTTCCCCGCCCCGCCGCGGCTGGTCTTCGTGAGCGCGCACGACTGCGCGGTCCAGGCGTTCGAGCTGGAGGCCGTCGACTACCTGCTCAAGCCGGTGCGGCCCGAGCGGCTGGCCGAGGCCGTACGCCGGCTCGCCGCCGCGGTCGCGGCCGGCGACGGGGAGGCGGCGCCGGACGACGTCATCCCGGTGGAGCTGGGCGGGCGCACGAAGTTCGTGGCCCAGCAGGACGTGTGCTACGCCGAGGCGCAGGGCGACTACGTGCGCCTGCACACCGCCGACGCCAACTATCTGGTGCGGATGTCGCTGGCGGCGCTGGAGCGGCGGTGGGGCGGCGCGGGCTTCATCCGGGCGCACCGCAGCACGCTGGTGAACGCCAGGCACGTGATCGAGATGCGGTTCGACGCCGGACGGATGGTCCTCCAGGTGGGGGAGCAGGTGCTGCCGGTGAGCAGGCGGCACACCCGGCAGGTCCGGGAGCTGCTCGTCGGCCAGTTCCGCTGACGGCCGGGGCGAGGAGGGGTTCCAGACGCCGTTCGTCGCTCCGGACGCTCCGCTCGTCGCGATCGGCGGGGCCGCATGGCGCGAACTGGAGACCGCTCGTCCGAAGGGACTCCCGGCAGTCTCATTACTCCTCGTAGTCTTTCGAGCATTGCAAGACACGCCGGGTGGCCGACAAGGTGAGTGAGATCTGACCTCAAGGCCACAGGGGCCGGGCTCTACTCGGGGGGGAAGGGCCCGGCCCCGGCGTGGCGGAGAGTACGCGGACGCGATCCGGCCACACGGGGGCGCCGGATCGCGCCGCGACCCCGTCCGCCTGGCCCCGCTCAGCGGAGCTTTCTGAGCAGCTCGATGTCCTCCCGGTGCTTGTCCGCCTTGCCGGGCGTCTCGATGCAGACCGGCACGCCGGCGGCCACCGGATGACGCATCAGGTCGGCGAACGCCTGGGCGCCGATGTGACCGGCGCCGATGTTCTCGTGCCGGTCCCGCTTCGATCCGCAGGGGTCCTTGGAGTCGTTGGCGTGGATCAGCTTGAGCCGGCCGGGGGCGACATCGTGCAGCGCGTCCAGCGTGAGCCGTACGCCGCCGGGGGCGGCCAGATCGTGTCCCGCTGCGAACACGTGGCAGGTGTCCAGGCACACCCCAGCCCTGGGGTGGAAGTCCAGCGCCTCCAGGTAGGGCCCCAGATCCTGCACGGTCGCGCACAGCATCCGGCCCTGCCCGGCCATCGGCTCCAGCAGCAGATCGGGGCCGTCGTCGGGGATCTCGTCCAGCAGCGGCAGCAGGTGCTCGCGCACCTGGCGCATCGCGTCCTCGTACGACTGGCTGACGGCCGAGCCGGTGTGCACGACCACGCCCAGCGCGCCGATCGCCGCGGCACGGCGGAGGGTATGGCGGACGACCGCCACCGAGTTCTCCAGCGTGGCCTCGGTCGGCGAACCGAAGTTGACGAGGTAGTTGGCGTGCACGAACACCGGCATCCCGGACTCGCGCAGCCTGGCGTCCTCCGCGGGGTCGCCCGCGCTGAGCGCCCAGCCGCGCGGGTTGGTGACGAACACCTGGACCATCTCGGCGCCGATGTCGGCGGCGTAGCGCAGCCCGCCGGTGGCCAGGCCGCCGGCGACGAAGACGTGCCCGCCGATGAGAGTGGAAGGAGACATCGCGACCTCCGCGCTAATCACACCCCGATTGGTTTCCAGACAACTCTGCCTGGTCGCGGCGGGTCCTTTGGCACAACCTACAAACCGGTGGGGCAACGGAGGCGGAGGGTTGGAGTTCGCGCCGGTGGATCGGATGGCCGGCCCGCTGTGTACTTTCGGCATGCGAGAACTCGGCCGGGCGGACCTCCGCTCCTGCTGCGCCTGCGCCTGCTGGGTGTCGGCGGTCGCCGCGCGGCGGCCGTACCGGGACCTCGACGGGCTGCGCCGGGCGGGCGCGGCGGCGCTGGCCGCGCTGAGCTGGCCCGACGTGCTGGAGGCGCTGGCCGTGCATCCCCGCATCGGCGAGCGGCCAGCGGGCGACGGCCGGGAGGCCGCCTGGTCGCGCGCGGAACAGGCGAGCGTGGGTCAGGTGGGCACGGGTCAGGCGGGTGCGGGTCAGGGGGGCGCGGGTCGGCCCGGAGCGGATCGGGTGGACGCCGCCGATCGGGAGGGCGCCGATCGGGAGGTGCTCGACGCGCTGCGCGCGGGTAACGCCGCCTATGAGAGCCGGTTCGGCCACGTCTACCTGGTCAGCGCGACCGGGCGCGGCGCGCGGGAACTGCTCGGCCTGCTGCGGGCGCGGCTGGGCAACGACGCCGAAACCGAACGCGCCGTGGTCCGCGCGGAGCTGGGCAAGATCGTCGAGCTCAGGCTGGCCAAACTGTGGCAGGAGGCGCGATGAGCCTGTCCACCCACGTCCTGGACACCGCCGCGGGGCGGCCGGCGCAGGACGTGTTCGTACGGCTGTCGCGCCGCACGCCGCGCGGTTTCGTCCCGGTGGCCGAGGGCCGTACCGACGGAGACGGCCGGATCGGCACCTGGTCGCCGCTCGGCCGGGAATGGCTGGCCGGCGCCGATCCGCGCCCGGGGACCTACCGCCTCGTCTTCGACACCGGCGCCTATCTGGGGGAGGGCGCCTTCTTCCCGGAGGTGAGCGTCGTCTTCACGATCAGGGATGCGGGCGAGCACTGTCACATGCCGCTGCTGCTGAGCCCCTTCGCCTACTCGACCTACCGTGGGAGCTAACCGTGTCCAGCAGCTTATCGGTCGTCCTGGGAGCCAACAGATACGGCAAGGCGGAGACGAGGGTGGTGCGCATCACCCGGCACGGGGACGCGCACCGGGTGAAGGATCTCAACGTCAGCACGGCGCTGTCGGGAGACATGACCGAGGTCCACCTGAGCGGGGACAACTCGGCAGTGCTGCCCACGGACACGCAGAAGAACACGGTCTACGCGTTCGCCAAGCGGCACGGCGTCGAGGCGATCGAGGACTTCGCGCTGCTGCTGGCCCGGCACTTCGCGGGCGCCCATCGGGCGGTACGACACGCCCGCGTCGCGATTGAGGAGCACGACTGGGAGCGCATCGGCTCCGGCGGATACTCGTTCGTCAGGTCCGGGCGGGGGACCCGGACCTGTGTGGTGCACGTGGACGAGTCGGGGGAGTGGGTCGTCTCCGGGCTGCGGAACCTCGTCGTCATGAACACGACCGGCTCGGAGTTCCGGGGGTTCGCCAGGGACGAGTACACGACGCTGGCCGAGACCGGCGACCGCGTGCTCGCCACCGAGGTGGCGGCGTCGTGGCGGCATGCCGAACCACCGGCCGACTGGGACAAATCACACGAAACAGCCTGTCAGGCCCTGCTCACCGCCTTCGCCGGCACCTACAGCCGGTCGCTGCAGCAGACCCTCTACGCCATGGGCACGCGGGTGCTCGTCGACTGTCCCGAGATCTGCGAGGTGCGGCTCTCACTGCCGAACAAGCACCACTTCGCCGTGGACCTTTCGCCGTTCGGGCTGGACAACGAAGGGGAGATCTTCCTCGCGGCCGAAAGGCCGTACGGACTGATCGAGGGCACGGTGCTGCGCGAGGACGCCCCCGACCCCGGACCGGCCTGGGAGTAGCCCATGGACTTTCTGCGCGCCCGCACCTGGGCGGAGGCGCTGGAGCTGAAGGCGGAGCGGCCGGAGGCGACGCCGATCCAGGGCGGCACCGACGTGATGGTGGAGATCAACCTCGACAGGGGCCGCCCGGCCGCGCTGCTCGACCTCACTCCGGTCGGCGAGCTGACCGGCTGGTCGCGGGAGGGGGAGTGGATCCGTGTGGGCGCCGGGGTCACCTACGCCCGGCTGATCGACGAGCTGGGCGAGGTGCTGCCGGGCCTGGCCCAGGCGTCCCGCACCGTCGGCTCGCCGCAGATCCGGAACCGGGGCACGCTCGCCGGCAACCTCGGCGCCGCCTCCCCGGCCGGCGACGGCCACCCCCCGCTGCTGGCCTCCGGCGGGATCGTCGAGGCCGAGTCGGTGCGCGGGACGCGACTGATCCCGGTCGCCGAGTTCTACACCGGGGTGAAGCGCAACGCGCTCGCCCCCGACGAGCTGATCCGCGCGGTACGGGTGCCGGTCGCCGCCGGACCTCAGTATTTCTCCAAGATCGGCACCAGGAACGCCATGGTGATCGCGGTGTGCTCGTTCGCGATCGCGCTCGACGGCTCCGGCCGGCCGGGAGCCCGGCGAGTGGGGACCGGGATCGGGTCGGCGGCGCCGACACCGCTGCGGGCGGTCGCCGCCGAGGCGTTCCTGGCGGGCGAGCTCGACTGGACGGGCGGCTCGGCGCTGGACGGGGAGGTCGCCCGGCGCTTCGGGGAGCTGGTGGCGGCGGCCGCCGCGCCGATCGACGACGTACGAGGACGGGCGGCCTACCGGTCGCACGCCCTGGCCGTGATGGCCCGCCGCACGCTCGGCTGGGCCTGGCACGACTATCTGCGGGCGGGGGGCGCCAGATGAGGGTGAACGTCACGGTCAACGGCCGGCGGATGGCCGCCGACGACGTGTGGGAGGGCGAGAGCCTGCTCTACGTGCTGCGGGAACGGCTCGGCCTGCCGGGCGCCAAGAACGCGTGCGAACAGGGCGAGTGCGGGTCCTGCACGGTCTATCTGGACGGCACGCCGGTCTGCGCCTGCCTGGTCGCGGCGGGTCAGGCGGAGGGCCGCGAGGTGGTCACGGTCGAGGGCCTCGTCTCCGGGGACGACCCGGCCGGGGAAGGCGGACTGCACGAGGTGCAGCGCGCCTTCGTCGAGGCGGGAGCCGTACAGTGCGGCTTCTGCACGCCCGGGCTCGTCGTGCAGGCGCACGCGCTGATCGAGCGGGAGGCGGGGCGGGTGCCGGAGGACGCCGAGATCAGGGAGGCCCTGGCGGGCAATCTGTGCCGATGCACCGGATACGAGAAGATCATCGAAGCCGTCCGCCTCGCCGCGGCCCGGCGCGCCACCACCCCCTCCCCGTGATCTTGCGAATTCTCGCAGGCGTGCCCTCCGACCTGGCCGTCCACTATCCGTGATCTTGCAGAAACTCGCACCGATGCCGCCCTACCTGGGAGTTCTCCTTGGGTGATCTTGCAGTCCGCCGAGTCGTCATCGAGAACGCCTACATCACGCCCGTGGTAGGCGAGGAGATCCCCTGCGGCCACATCGTCGTCGAAGGCGACCGGATCGCCGCCGTCGGCCCCGGCCCCGCCGCGGCCGTACCCGAGGGGGCCGACCGCGTCGACGGCTCCGGCTGCCTGGCGACCCCCGGGCTCGTCAACACCCATCACCACCTCTACCAATGGGCCGCCCAGGGGGTGATGCCCGACGGGACGCTGTTCGAGTGGCTGATGGCGAGCTACCGGCTGTGGGCGAGGCTGGACGCCGAGGTGGTGTCGGGTGCGGCGACGGCGGGGCTGGCCTGGCTGGCCAAGTCGGGCTGCACCACCTCGACCGACCACCACTACGTCTTCCCCCGGGGGCGAGGCGACCTGTTCGAGGCGGAGATCGACGCGGCGCGACGGGTCGGGCTGCGGTTCCACCCGTGCCGGGGCTCAATGGACCGGGGAAGATCGCAGGGCGGCCTGCCCCCCGACGACGTGGTGGAGGATGCCGACGAGATCCTGCGGGCCACCGAGGAAGCGATCCAGAAATTTCACGATCCGTCCTTCGGGTCGATGCTGCGGGTCGGGGTCGCCCCGTGTTCGCCGTTCTCCGTGAGCGGCGATCTCATGATCCGCTCGGCCGAGCTCGCGCGCTCCCACGGCGTACGACTGCACACGCACATCGCCGAGACCGCCGACGAGGACGAGCACTGCCGGGAACAGTTCGGCATGCTCCCGGTCGAGTACCTCGACGGTCTCGGCTGGCTCGGCCCCGACGTCTGGCTGGCCCACTGCGTCCACCTCACCGACAAGGACGTCCGCCGCTTCGCCGAGACCGGCACCGGCGTGGCCCACTGCCCCTCGTCGAACGGCCGCCTCGGCGCCGGCATCGCCCGCGTGGCAGACCTGCTGCGCGCCGGCGCGCCGGTCGGCCTCGGCGTGGACGGCGCCGCCTCCAGCGAGATGACGCCGCTCGCCGGTGAGATCAGGATGGCCATGCTGATGCAGCGCGCGCGGTACGGCCCGAGCGCGCTGACCGCCCGCCGGGCGCTGGAGCTGGCCACCATCGGCGGGGCCGGGTGTCTCGGCCGTGCCGCCGAGATCGGCTCGCTCGAGGCGGGCAAGCTGGCCGATATCGCCCTGTGGCGGCTCGGCGGTTTCCACGCCGCCATAGACGACCCCGTGGTCGCCTTCGCGTACGGCCAGACGCCGCCGCTTGCCCGGCTCCTGGTCGGCGGCCGGACCGTGGTGGAGGACGGTGAGCTCCGTACGGTCTCCGACGCCGCGGCGGCCGAGGCGGGGGCTCGGGCACACCGCCGTCTCCTGGGGGCGGCGTGAAGGCCGACTCGGTTGAATGTCTGCCCGCTCCGGTGCGAGCGCAGCGGGTCTCCGTACACGCCCGTGCAAGATCACCAATGCTGTCGGGGCAGGTCAGGAGGCATGGGTGCGAGTTTCTGCAAGATCACGACCGGGGGAATGGCAGGTCAGGGGTGATCCCTGCGAGAAATCGCAAGATCACCACGGGGGTGAGTTGGATGCCGCCGGGTTCGATGTCGTGGTGAGATCGCGGCGGGTGGTGACGCCGGAGGGGGAGCGCGCGCTGGCGGTGGCCGTACGGGACGGGAAGATCGCCGCGCTGTACGCGTACGACGAGGTGCCGGCCGCGCGGCGGCTGGTGGACCTCGGCGACCTGGCGCTCCTGCCCGGCCTGGTGGACACCCACGTGCACGTCAACGAGCCCGGCCGGACCCACTGGGAGGGCTTCGACACGGCCACCCGGGCTGCGGCGGCCGGCGGGGTCACGACGATCGTCGACATGCCGCTCAACTCGCTGCCGCCCACGGTCAGCGTGGCCGCCCTGGAGACCAAGCGGCGGGCGGCGCGGGGGCGGTGCCACATCGACGTCGGCTTCTGGGGCGGCGCGATCCCCGGGAACCTGGCCGAGTTGCGACCGCTGCACGAGGCCGGGGCGTTCGGGGTCAAGTGCTTCCTGTCCCCGTCGGGGGTGGCGGAGTTCCCCGCGCTGGACCGGGCCGGGCTGGCGGACGCGCTGGCCGAGGTGGCCTCCTTCGACGGGCTGCTGATCGTCCACGCCGAGGATCCCGCGCTGCTCACCGACCCGGACGGCCCGAAATATGCAGATTTTTTGCGATCTCGACCGGGGGAGGCCGAGCGGCGGGCCGTCGAGCAGGTGATCGAGCTTGCCGCTGCGACCGGAGCCCGCGCCCACATCGTGCACGTGTCGGCCGCCGCCTGCCTGGAGCCGTTGCGCCGGGCCTGGGACGAGGGGGTGCGGATCACCGCCGAGACCTGTCCGCACTATCTGACGCTCGCCGCCGAGGAGGTCGCCGGGCCCGCGTACAAGTGCTGCCCCCCGATCAGGGCGGCGGCCAACCGCGACGCCCTGTGGGATGCGCTGGCCGAGGGCGTCCTCATCGGCGTCGTCTCCGATCACTCGCCGTCGCCGCCCGAGCTGAAGGCGGCGGACTTCGCCCACGCGTGGGGCGGCATCTCCTCGCTGCAGCTCGGCCTGCCCGCCGTGTGGACCGAGGCCCGTTCTCGTGGGCACGGCCTGCGTGAGATCGCGCGCTGGATGGCCGAGGGACCCGCCACGCTGGTCGGCCTGCCGTACAAGGGGGTGATCAGGGTCGGCGCCGACGCCGATCTCGTGGCCTTCGACCCCGGCGCCGAGTTCACCGTCGACGCGGCGGCCCTCCATCACCGCAACCCGTTCACGCCCTATCACGGCCGTACGCTCGCGGGCGTCGTCCGCACCACCTGGCTGCGCGGCGAGCCCGTCGATTTCCTTACCCCGCGCGGGCGATTCCTGGCCGGGTCATGAGCACGGTTTTGGGAGGTTCGCGGCACGGAGTCGGGGTGAGCCCGTTCACCCGGCTGCCCGATCTCGCCCTGCGGACGTACGGCGGGGCGGTCGTCGCGGCCAGTGACGAGTCGTTCGCCGAGCGGGAGGCCCTGATCAGGCCGGGGCGGCCCGAGTTCCGGCCGCACACGTTCGGACCGAAGGGGCAGGTCTACGACGGGTGGGAGACCCGGCGGCGGCGCGACCCCGGCCACGACTGGGCGATCGTACGGCTCGGCCTGCCCGGGATCGTCCGGGGCGTGGTCGTCGACACGGCCTGGTTCAAGGGCAACCACCCGCCGTACGCCTCGGTGGAGGCGTGCGCGGCCGAGGGACATCCGGCGGTGGACGAGCTGACCGGGTGGGTGGAGATCGTGCCGAAGAGCCCGCTGACCGGCGACGCCGTACACGAGTTCCCGGTCGCCGATCCGCGCCGCTTCACGCACGTGCGGCTGAACGTCTTCCCCGACGGCGGCGTCGCCCGGCTGCGGGTGCACGGCGAGGTGGTGCCCGACCGGGCGTTCCTGTACGGGCTCACCGTCGATCTCGCCGCCCTGGAGAACGGGGGGCGCGTCATCGCCTGCTCGGACGAGTTCTACTCGCCGCCGGGCAACGTCATAGCCCCGGGCCTGTCCCGGCACCAGGCCGAGGGATGGGAGACCGCCAGGCGGCGGGACGGCGGCAACGACTGGCTCATCGTGGCGCTGGCCGGCCCGGGTACGGTCGCCGTCGCCGAACTGGACACCGCGCACCTGATCTACAACGCACCTGGCGCGGCCTCGCTGCGCGGCATCGACGCGCGCGGGGTTGCGCTCGACGACGCCGGAGCCTGGTTCCCGCTGCTGCCCAGGACCCGGCTGCAGCCGGACACACGGCACCGATTCCGCCTGGACGACGAGCGTACGGTCACCCATGTGCGGCTCGACATCTATCCCGACGGCGGCCTCGCCCGCCTCCGCCTCCTCGGCGCCCTGACGCGGCCCCGGCGTCGATGACGACCTGGGCCGCGAGAGCCTTGTTCACGTGACCGGACGACATGCCGATCTGAGCAGGCGATCAGGCCGACGGCGGCGACCGGTACGATTTCGGTCACCGAGGATGACGCCTATGAGGTCATCGGCTCGAGCGCGTCGATGACGTCGAACTCGTAGCCGCCCGCCGCGGCCAGGTAGACCGTCTGGTGCGTGTGACCGCCAGAGATCGTCATCGTGCCGCGCGGCCCCTCGTAGCCGACGCCAGCGGAGTGCCGGACGATGTCGCTCAGATCGGCCGACCCGGCCCGGTCGCTCAACGCGGCCAGGGCCATGATGCCCTCATAGCATGACTCGGCCGCGTTGTTCAGGGGAGGGGCGCCGGGCCCGAAGCGCTCCACATAGGCCGACATGAGGTCGAGCGCGTCGGCGGTGGCGAGGGACTTGAAGTACCCGGCCGCGACGAAGAGGTTCTCGGTGGCGTCCACCCCGCTGGCCAGGAGCATGTTCTCCTCCATGAGCGGCGCGAAGCGCACCATGCGCTCGTGCAGGCCACGCCGGGCGAAGGCCCGGTTGAACTTCACCGCGTCGCTGCCGACCATGAGCATGAGGACTCCCTCGGCGCGGCCGGCCTCCAGCCGGGGGAGCGTGGCCGCGAAGCTCGGGGTGCCGTACCTGACGTAGATCTCCTCGACCAGGTCGAGCCCGAACGCCCGGCAGTACTGACGCACCACCCGGGCCGTGCGCCTCGGCCAGATGTAGTCGGAGCCGACGATCGCCCAGCGCCGCAGCCCCATGTTCCGCCGCAGCCAGTTCAGCGCGGGGCCCACCTGCAGCCCGGGGGTCTCCCCGGAGCAGAAGATGCCGCGGCGTGACTCGCCCCCCTCGTAGAGGGACGTGTAGACGTAGGGCACCCGGTCGGCGACGACGGAGGAGAGGTTCTCCCGGACGGTGGATATGTGCCACCCGGTGATCGCGTCGATCCGTCCGGCGTCGAGCAGTCCGGCTATGCGCCCGCGTAGCTCGGCGGGCCGGCCGCTCGCGTCGACGACCTCGATCGCGACCTCCCTGCCGAGGATGCCGCCGTTGTCGTTGAGATGGGCCGCGGCGAGATCGGCCACGGCCTCGCAGGAGGGCCCGAAGATGCCACCCGGCCCCCGCAGGGGAACGACCAGGCCGATTTGGTACCGCTTGGTCACGGCACCACCTCCGTGTGGCTGTTGAGACAATGAACATCTCCATCTGGAAGTATCACCATAGGAAGAGAAACCTTCAAGGGAGGTGGCCGCGGATGCGGACCGAACACGACGAGGCGACGCTTCGCGTCCTGCCGCTCACGCTCAACCGCGTCGCCGCGCGGCTCAACACCGAGACCGGGCGGGCGCTCACCGGGACCGGGCTCACGGTGGATCAGTGGCGGGTGCTGGACGTGCTGGCGGTGACGGAGGGGGTGGCGATGAGCGACATCGCCGCGGTGGCCGTCATCACGGGTCCTACGCTCACCCGGGCGGTGGACCGGCTGGTCGATCGGGCGCTGGTCTACCGCAACCTCGATCACGCCGACCGGCGCCGCGTGCTCGTACGGCTGAGCGAGCGCGGCGTGGAACTGCACCGCGAGGTCGCCCCGCTTGTCGCCGACGCCCTGGCCGCGTCCTTCCGGGGGTTGGACGCCGCGGAGACCGCACAGCTGCGCATGCTGCTCGACCGGCTCGCCGGCGGGTAGCGCTCGTGAGCGCGGTTGTCCGGAAAGTGTGCAGGTCATATAGAGCAATTGACCTATTTCCGTTGATCGGGATCTATATCTTTCTCTGTTTTCTCAGCCCCGCCGAGGCACCCGTCCGAGTTCCATGGCTTTGGCCGGGTCGACCGCCTGGTGCCATCGGCCGGCTGGGTTGTCGATCACCAGTGGTCCGAGGTTGCAGGGGCCGAGGCAGCCGATGGGACTGACCAGGGTCGTCGTGCCGCGGGTCGACTCGGACAAGACGCGGTGTGTCGCTCCCGCGCCGTAGGCGGTACAGCGAGGGCCGCGGCAGACCAGGAGATGACGGTTCGGGATCTGCATGACGGACCACGCCGGGCTGCGAAACCCGGAGGGGGATGTCGTGATCGCGGCGCCGTCGGACGCGCCCAGTCGCGCGATGAGTTCGGCGGTTCCAGGGACGGAGCTGAGCCCCGGTGCGATACGGATGTCGAGATCGCGGTTGCGGGTCTCGCGCCAGTTCGCGACAGCGCGCCCGATCCAGGCGGAGAGGTAGCGGTCGTCAGGGATCGCCAGCGGGATGATCAGCACCGCTTCGCATCCGCCGGCGAGCTCGTCGTCAAGCGCGGCGTGGACCGAGGGGTCGGCCTGGTCGAGGTACGCGATGCGGACCGGCTGGTCGGTGCGGTCGGTGACGGCGGCGGCCAGGGATCGCAGCGATCGGCCGTCGACGCCCGCAGGAGTTGGGCGGGCGACCAGCAGCAGTGTCCGTTCAGCTGGCTGCGGCATAGTAAAGCTGTCCTTCCTGAATCAGGCGACCGGCGGTCATGGTGACGATGCGGTCGGCGTAGCCGGCGAGACGCTGCTGGTCGTGGCTGACGACCAGCAGGGCGGTGCCGTCGTCGGCGACGGCGCGGAGCAGGGCGGTGATCTCGGCTGCGGCGACGACGTCGAGGCTGGCCGTCGGCTCGTCGGCGATCAGCAGGGCGGGGCGGGCTAGGAGTGCTCTTGCGATCGCGACGCGCTGGGCCTGTCCGACTGACAGGCTCGCGGGTGTGCGATCGACGTCGATTCCTGTGAGCCCGACGCGGGCGAGTGCCTGCCGGGCCAATTCACGGCGATGCGCGCGGGGATGGCGCTCACCGCGGGCGAGCAGGGGCTCGGTCAGCGTTCGCCACAGCGTCCAGCGCCGGTCGAGGCTGGCCACCGGATCCTGGAAGATCGGCATGACGAATCCGGGTCGCAGGGTGCGCCGTTGTGCCCAGGCATCCCGTCCGTTCAGGCTGACGATGCCGGCGTCGGGCCGCTCCATGCCGCCGATGATCCTGGCCAGGGTCGACTTGCCCGAGCCGGAGCGGCCGATCACCCCGACGACCTCGCCTGCGGTGAGAGTGACAGACACATTGTCGACAGCGGTCACGGCGTCAGGCCCCCGCCCGTAGCGTCGCGAGACGCCGCGAACCTCGGCGACCACCGGTTTCGTACTTGATCGTGCAGTGGACATGCTCCGTCGCGGTGACGGTTTCGCGGCCGCCACGAGCCGCCTGGTCTCCTCAGCGGCTGGAGCGTGCAGCAGGGCGGTGGCCGGGCCGCGCTGGACCACCCGCCCATCGGCCAGCACGAGTACGGACCCGGTGTGCCGGGCCACCAGGGCCAGATCATGGCTGATCAGCAGCATCGCGCCGCAGCGACGCCGCAGCAGCGCGAGCATGTCGTCGGCGAGCTCGGCGTCCAGGGCGCTGGTCGGCTCATCGGCGAGAGTGAGCACCGGGGCGTGCGCCGTTCCGGTAACGAGAGTGGCTCGCTGGAGCATGCCACCCGACCACTGGTGCGGGTGGTTTCTGATCCGCCGTGGCGCGTCATCGATTCCCACGGCGCCCAGCGCATCGGCGACTGCCCCGGCGGGTGGGGTACGGCCGTGCGCCGACCAGGCCTCGGCGACGTGATGTCTGACCGTACGTAACGGGTCGTAGGCTGCGAACGGGTCTTGCGGCACGTACCCGACGCGCGGTCCCCGCAGCTCCTGCAGCGCCCGCTCGGAGGCTCCAAGCACCTCCCGATCGCCGACGCGGATGCTGCCGGCGGTCTGAGTGCCCGGGGGCAGCAGCCCGAGGATTGCGCGGACCAGTGTCGTCTTACCGCTGCCGGATCGTCCGACCACGCCCCACCGCTCGCCGATGCCGACCCGCAGTGTGACGTCCTCGAGAGCGCGGTGCCCGTTGGGGTAGGTGACCGTGAGGCCTTCCACCATGAGTGGGATCATTTGGCTCTCCCCGGGTCGGTGACATCGCGCAGTGCGTCGCTGATCAGCGCGGCCGCTGCGACCGACAGAACCAGTCCCAGCCCTGGGCCGAGCAACTGCCAGGGGGCGTACGCGAAGGTTTCACGACCGGTGGCGAGCATGGTCCCCCACTCGGACGTGGGAGGCTGCGCACCGAGCCCGAGGAACGACAGCCCGCCCAGTGCGAGCACCGCCTCACCCAGCCCGAGAGTCGCCGCGACGACGACCTGGCTGGCCACATTGGGAACGACGTGCCCGGCTATGCTGCGTACCGAGCCGACGCCGGCCATGCGGGCGGCGAGAACGTCGGGTCGTCGCATGCTGCCCCTGGCGACGCTGCGGGCCAGTCGGGCCAGCCCCGCCCAACTGGTCGCGGACATGGCCAGCACCAGGTTCCAGAACCCCGGTCCGAGCACCCCGACCACGGCCAGGGTCAATACCAGCGATGGCAGACCGAGCAGCACATCCGTCGCTCGGGTGAGCACGGTGTCGACGACGCCACCGATCGCGCCCGCGAGCGTACCGACCAGCAACCCGACCACGCCCGCGATCGTCATCACGAGCAGGGCCGCCCCCAGCGAGGTCCGCGCCCCCGCCAGGGTGCGCGCCAGCAGGTCGCGACCGGCATGGTCGGTGCCCAACCAGTGCGCGGAACTCGGGGGCGCGAGTTTGGTGGCGTAGTCGGGCACATCGGGGTCGACGGTCAGCAACGGACCCAGGAAGGCGGCGAGTGCGAGCACCGCGGCCAGTGTCAGCCCGACCCGCGCGGCTGGGCGGCGCAGCAACGCCGGCCACACCGACCGAACGGCGGGCGGCGGTGCGGGGACCTCCGGTCGCAGCAGGATGCCTACCGCGCTCATGCCGCCGCCCGATCGGCGCGCAGCCGCGGGTCGAGCACCGCGCACGCCAGGTCGATGACGAGGCTGGCGACCACATATACGACGACCGCGACCAGAGTGAATCCAATGACGACGGGCATGTCCCTGGCGTCGATCGCCTCGATGGTGTAGCGGCCGATCCCCGGCCAGGTGAACACGCTTTCGACGATCGGGGCCCCGCCGATCAGTGCCGCCGCTCCCAGCCCGATCAGGGTCAGGAAGGGAGGGGCGGCGTTGGGCAGCTGATGCACCCACAGAAGTCGTCGGCGGCTTGCCCCGCGCGCCGCGCAGACCTGCAGGTAGGGCGCCGACCCCGCCTCGAGCAGGCTGGTGCGCAGCACTCGCGACCAGTTCGCGGCGGGGGCGAGTGCGAGGGTGAGGGCGGGCAGGAACACCGTTCCCCAGCTCCCATCGGCGATCACACGCCCGAGTCCCGCGCGCACCACGAGCACGTCGAGCACGATGACCCCGAACACGAAGCTGGGCACCGCCAGCATCCCCAGTGCGACTGCGCGGAACACGGTGTCGGGCCAGCGCCCTGGGGCCGCGGCGGCGATGGTGCCCAGCAGGAGCGCCAGCACCACCGCCAGCGCCATCGCCACCCCGGCCAGCCGTAACGTCGCGGGCAGCCGGGTGACGAACTCGTCGGCCACCGGCCGCCCGGTCCGCCAGGACACGCCGAGATCACCGGTGACCACGCCGCTCACCCAGCCGCCGAACCTGACCAAGATGGGGTCGTTCAATCGCAGCTCATCCGAAACGGCCGCGACCGCCGCCGGGGTGGGTTCGGTTATGCCACGGGCCGCGAGCACACGGTGCGCGGGGTCCCCGGGGGTGACCGTAAGCATGCCGAACACGATCAGGCTTGCGCCGAGAAGTGTTACGAGTGCCTGTCCGATCCGCCGCGGGATGACCGTCATTGAGCGGCCTCGTCGTCAGGTCCCGCCGAGGGTGCGGTCCTCGCGTCGACCCAGAGGTTGGAGACGGGTACCTGATATCCCCGCCAGCCGGCGTTGGCGACCACGGCGGGCAACCGGATGCCGACGTAGCCCAGGTGGCCGTTGTCGGCGATGTGCCGCTGGATCTGCCTCAGCAGCTCGTCGCGGCGTTCGGTGTCGAGTTCGACGGAGAGCCGGTCGATGAGCGCGTCCAGGTGCGGATCGGACACGCCCATGTGGTTCCGCGGCCCCTTGGTGCGCAGGTAGTTGGCCAGCGGTGTGATGTAGTCGCCGCCGAACGAGATGAAACCGTTGCCGGAGATCGCGGCGTTCCAGCCGGTGGCCTGCTCAAGGGTGGCGTTGATGTCGGGGACCTGCTGGATCTCGACGTCGATACCGACCTTGGTCAGTTGTGCCTGGATCGCCAGCGCGAGCACGTCGGAGTCGGGCTGCTGAGGATAGGTGGTGATCACGAACCGCAGCGGGGCTCCGCCGCGGGTGCGCGGCCCCTCGCCCTGACGGGTCCAGCCCGCCTGGTCGAGCAGAGCCTCGGCTGCCGCGATGTCCGTGATCTGGGTCTTCTCCGCCCAGGGACGGTTGTCCGTGTAGAGGCCGATCGCCGGGGCGTACAGGCCGTTCATCACCTCGTTCGCCAGCTCCTCGTAGTCGATGCCCGCGTATACCGCGCGCCGGACCAGCGGGTCGTCGAACGGAGGCTCATGCTGGTTGAGCTGCAGCATGAACGTCGGGCCTGTCGGCTCTCCGGTGACGAAGAAGGAGTCGGTGCGGCCTTCGAGAGTGGTCGCGCTGGCCGTCGGCGGATAAAGCGCGAGATCGGCCTCCCCGGCCTGCACGGCCTGGATGCGCGCCGACGCCTCGGGGACGAACCGGACCGTCAGCTTCGCCAGGGCGGGGATGCCGTCCCAGTAGTCCGAACGCGGTGACAGCCGCATCGACTCGGCGTCCAGGCTGTCCACCGTGTACGGCCCGGTGTAGAGCCCGGCGGTGGTCAGCCGGCTCGCGGGCGCGCCGGAGTCGAGGTGGCGCTTGTAGGCGGCCACGTCGTAGACCGGAACCATTCCTTCGTCCGCGAGCAGCGCCGGCACGTTGGGAGCGGGCCGCGAGGTGGTGAGGGTGACTTCGAGCGGGCCCGTCGCCTTGGCCTTCGCATTCGGCAGAGCGGCGGCGAAGCTGGGGTTCTCGGCGAGCTGATAGGTCAGCAGTGCGGCCAGCGCGGCACCGTCCAGTGGCGCGCCGTTCTGGAACGTGATCCCCTCGCTGAGTCGCAGCACCCAGGTCGACGGCCCGGAGTTGGTCAGCTCGGACAGCACCCATGGTGTCGGCTCGCCGCCGTGGGTGGGTCGCATGAGCAGTTCGACGTAACCGAACTCCGGACCCCAGAAACCGTTCTCCAGCGGGTCGAGATTCTCGATCGCGAAGCTGGTGGCGATGGTCAGCGTCGGCGGTCCCGCAAGGGTTGAGTCTCTACCTTCGGTCGTGCCACATCCGGCCAGTAGCAGGGCGAGCAGGGCGGTCAGCGTGACCCATACCCTGCCCCAACTCAAACGACGCGTGCGGGACAGTGAACTCAACGGGTGTCGCCTCCTGTTCTGGTGCGTGAGAGTGTCGAGTCGTAGCCGATGTACCGGCCGATGGGTGGTGCCCCGGAAAGTCTTGGCTCCTGCGGCCATTCCAGACGGACGGTTGGCGGTGGTTCCTCGTCGAGCGGGTGGCGAAGCCTGATCACTGTGACGAAGGGTGCGCCGGAACCGCATCGGCTTCTCGGCCGCCCTGACACGACGACATCGATAGGTTCGGGTTCTTCAGCGGAGGGTTCGGCGTCGAGTCGTATCGATCGGCGCCTCGGCGGCTTCTCCTGGAGTGATTCGATGATGCGGTGCGGACGTACCCGAGCGCATCTCTGGGATCACCGCGATGATGCTCATGCTGCTCCGTCAGGCACACGACCGCATCAACTGATCATCACCGTGATGATGATCCGAGCAGGGGAAGCGAATTCACCTGCTCCGCGAGAACGCCGGCCGGTTGTCTCTCCGAATCGAGTTGGCCGGCGATCCATGCCCTGGCCTGGATCGCCGGCCAACGGATATATGCTAGTGAGGCTGTTGTAGTGCGGCCATGCGATCCAGAATCTCCTGTTCCGGAAGGATTCCGGCGTCGATCACACTGGCTTCGAGTGCCTTCGCCCAGCTTTCGTAGTAGGCCTCACATCCGCCAGAGTCGGCGATCGCCTTGATAAGCCTCTGCCGGAAGTGTTCCCAGTTATACGTTCCCTGGTTGGACAGGGCGACGGCGACCCCGAATGCCGTCGCCTCCCAGGGCTCGGTGAATACCAGCTCGCCGTTCTGCCGCGGGGGCGCACCCTGCCCGGACATCGGGGGGAGGGAGATCTCCTGAGCCGTCATGCCGCGACCTCCCGAGGCGTCAGCGCCTTCTTGACGCCGATCATCGCATCACGTGTGACCAGCGTGATCAGCTGCTCCTCGGTCCAGCCCTCGGTGCCGGCGGGACGCTCGGGGATGACGATGTATCGAATCTCCGAGCTGCTGTCCCACACTCGGACGTCGACGTCGTCGGGGATGTCGAGGTCGAAGTCCCGCCTCAGGACGCCGCGTGGATCCGCGACGACCCGCGAGCGGTATTCCATGCTCTTGTACCAGGCCGGGGGCAGGCCCAGTACCGGCCACGGATAGCATGAGCACAGGGTGCAGACCACCACGTGATGGGTCTTGCTGTCGTTGAACACCGCGGTGATCTGGTGAGCCTGCTCGCCCGCGTATCCGAGTGAAGCCATGGCGGCCGTCGCGTCACGGGCCACCCAGTCCCGGTAAGCGGAATCGACCCAGGTCCGTGCGACCACCTTCGCGCCGTTCAGCGGGCCGAGGTCGCTCTCGTAATACTGGACGATGCGGTCGACCGCGTCCGGGTTCACGATTCCGCGCTCATAGAGCAGGGTCTCGATTGCCTTCGTCCGTGCTTCGTACTCGCTATAGTGACTAAGATGCTCGGTCATTATTCACTTCCCTTTCATGCAGCCGCGGAGGTCAGGTAGGGCTCCCACAGGTCGACGTAGATGGTGTCCCTTGGATTTCCGTCGTCACCCCACAGCTCTGTGGCCGAGAACGCGACCGTATAGAGCGGCTTCGGGTCAGCGCCCAGGCCGGCTGAACTGCTTTCGGGATAGATCTGCGGCCCGTGCGACATGGCGATCTCGCCGACTCGGTTGCGGACGTACTTCGGGCACCGAGTGTGTCCGCTCGGGTTCATGTTCTTCACCAGTACCCGGTCGCCCTCCTGGTACGAGGGCTCGGGGCCCGGCAGTACGAGTGATCGCGGCTCGTGCATCTCCTCGATCGCTCTATCGATCTCGGCAGGATCGAATGTCTTGCTCGGCTTCCGGTCCCTGTACAGGCCCGCCTGAATCTCCTCCAGACGGTGGAGCCGCTCCTGCTCCGTGATGATCCTCTCGGAGACGAGCAGTCGCTCTGCCGCACTCAGCCAGTGCGTGTAGTACGAATTACGGATCTCGTTCACGTAATTCTCGTTGCCCATCATCTCGCGGAAGAAGCGGGACTTGTCCCACCAGGAGATTCCTTTTAGATGCATCCAGGTCAGGATCGAGAGTACGCGACCTTCCCACTCATAGTGGAAGACGGGCTCGTCCTGCTGATACTGGACGGGGCCGTACCCGTCCATTCCGCCGGTGTCGTGGATGCCATCCATCACTGCTCCTATCTCGAGCGTCGGTTATCTCTTGTGAAGCGCCGTCCGGTGAATTTCGTACTGCACCGGTCTTATTCACCGGAGCGGGGCAGGATGTCCTGATCGAAGATGTCGAGTGGGATGCTCAGGGTCACTGCCGCATTGGGGATGTCGACGATTCCCCCGACGTGCATCTCGCAGGGTGCGACGCTGATGATCGTGTAAGCCTGCTCGGGTGTGTAGCCGAACTTGGTGAGGTAGTCGATACCCTGTTCGACCGCGTCGACCGCCGCCATCGTTGTGTCGAGGTAGCGCTGTTCGTTCGCGCGGGCGCTGTAGCCGACGAAGCTGATGTACCGGTCACCGAAGTTCGGGTCGACGGGGGAGGGGCGGAAAGCCGGATTACGGATGCCGTACTTCGTCGCGCCGCCCTTGATCAGGTCGAACTTCAGCCACGCGGCGCCGTCCATTTCGATGGCGTTCCAGGTGATCTCACCGTCGCCCTCGGCGAAGTGCAGGTCACCGCAGGAGAGCAGCGCGCCCTCCACGAAGACGGGGAAGTAGATCTTGGAGCCGCGGGAGAGGTTTTTGATGTCCATGTTCCCGCCGTTCTCGCGCGGCGGGATGGTGCGGGCGGCGGTGGCCGCGACCCGCCGCCACTCCTCCCCCTCCAGGGTTCGCAGTACGGCCGTCTCGGTGGCGTCGGCGCGCGGCCCTGCCTGGCCGCCGGCGATCAGCGGATCCTCACGGCGGTTCCACTGCTCCAGCAGTTCATGCGAGGGGGCGACGCCGATGACACCGGGGTGGCTGATCGCGGGAATGCGTACGCCGGGGACCTGCCGGGACGTCGCATAGATCCCATGCAGGTCCCATACCGTCTTGAAGCCCTGAGGGAACCGGTCCGCGAGCGGCCCACCCATGCCGGGGAGCACATTCGAGTACCCGATGCCGCTCAGCGGCTGGATATCCATCAGCTCCACCACGAGCAGGTCGCCGGGTTCGGCGCCTCGTACGCGTACCGGGCCTGTGATAGGGTGGGTGCGCGTGAGGTCGATGGTGTGGATATCCTCGTCATCGTCTTGATCTTGGAGCTGGTAGTCGTCGTAACCAGGGCTCTCCAGGATCACCTCGTCGCCGGGATCGCATTCGAACAACGGGGGAATGTCTGGGTGCCAACGGTTGTGGCCGATTTCTTTTTGATCGGCGAGCGGGACGCCGACTTCGCAGCTGAACCTCGGGACTCCGAGATCGCGATTAGGAAAGCGTGAAACGCCGGACTTGGTGAAGTTGGTGTTTCCGCCGGCCATGTTTCCTCCATGAAGTACCGCGCCTGCTGCTATTAAGGCAGCCTTCATCCCAACGAGACCGAACTGTGGAGCGGTCCCGTGTTCGTCGGGTTCCATGTATTTGGGGCTTGTGGGGCGTATTAGGGGCTTGTGGGACGAAGCATTGCATCCAGCCGAAATTACGTCAAGCTTTCATCTGGAATTAATTAGTGTTGTCGGGTACGCTCGGGTTGTTCCGGCAGGGCCTTGGCGCGGAAGGCGGGGTACGCTCGATCTCCTGTGATCCACGCTTTACGGCGTGGGAATCCGTGAAGGTCGGCGGCGCGATCGATCGCCTGGGATGTGGCGTTCGGTACTGACTGGGGGCACCCCTCGGCGAGGTTTCGGTCAGGGGATCAGGCGGGGTCGAAAGATGTGCGCCGGCCAACGTGCTCGGCGACGCACGACCTCACCCCTGGCGCCAGGTGAACGTTCAGATCGTCATGACCTGGCAGGATTGAAGCGCTGAGCTGGGCACGCGTGGTGAGAGCCGGATCCCGGCACCCGTCCGGAAAAAGATTTTCGACCGGCCATGCGGTCTCACCAGGTGGTGCGGGCGGTAGTCGATCGGCCGAAGGCTTCGTTGGATCTACGGCAGCTCAGGACGTCGATGTTCATCCAGCCTCTCCCGTCGCTGTCGCCTGCCCGCCTGCGGCCACGTCTCCTTCTTCCACACCTCGATCGCGGCCTCGTCCCGCTTGATCGCCTGTTGCACGGGACGTTGGCATGACCAGCCGTTGCGCTGCAACAGGGTCCACACCCCCGGCACGGTGTAGCTGATGAGGAATATCCGTTCGATCAGTATCTTGATCCGTGTCAACGTCCAGCGCTGGTCGGCGAACCCGTGTGCCAGCGGTCCGCGCTCCAGCTCGACCTCCAGTTGGGCGAACTGGGCGGGAGTCAGCTTGGGTCGCGCGGGTGGGCCTTTGGACACCAGAGCCCCTTCGCCGCCTTCCCTCCAGGCGCGCCGCCAGCGTTCCACCGACCGCTCCGTCACCCGCAGGATGCGAGCGATTTGGGCATTCTTCTCGTTTCGGGCGAACATCTCGGCTGCCTGCAGCCGTACCCGTTGTCGTCGCTGCTGTTCCTGGGGGGTGAACCCGCCGCCTTGGGCGTATCGCATGCCCCGATCATGTGCGCCATGCAGACGTCCGTCAACCACCCGACAACGGGATTGAAAACCTGTCCACTCACGATGGCTTCGGCGGGACCCCGAGGGACGGCTGTCCCCTTCCGGGCCCGCTGGGAGGACGCACCGGCGTTTCGGATGGGATGGCTGATACCGCGTTGTCAGATCGTGGTGGCGGTCGCCGGCGGCATGTGGGGCATCGGCCCGGCCGGATCACCGGTGACGTCTGGAGCACGTGGGGGACCTCGCAGGAGGTCAGATCGCCCCGGCTCAGCCTCGGGAGCCAGGCCGATCAGGCTTCACCACGCGTGCCGGCCCGCGCCGGAGGCCATGTTCCTCCGGCGCGAGCCGGCACCCGTCGATCGCGCGTTGGGGTCGTCAGACCTCTTCGACGCTGCTCGGCTCACGCCGGGACAGGTCGATACCGAGTTCCTCGGCAGCGCGGAAGACGTCCTCGTCGGTGTCCCTCATCTCGATCGACATACCGTCGCTGGACAGGACCTCGACGTTGAGACACAACGACTGCATCTCCTTGATAAGGACCTTGAAGGACTCGGGAATACCCGCCTCGGGAATGTTCTCGCCCTTGACGATCGCCTCATAGACCTTCACCCGGCCCACGACATCATCCGACTTGATCGTCAGCAGCTCCTGCAACGCATACGCCGCACCATAGGCCTCAAGAGCCCACACCTCCATCTCACCGAACCGCTGACCACCGAACTGCGCCTTCCCCCCCAGCGGCTGCTGAGTGATCATCGAGTACGGACCCGTCGACCGCGCATGAATCTTGTCATCGACCAGATGCAGCAGCTTCAGAATGTAGATGTACCCCACCGAGATCGGATGCGGGAACGGCTCACCCGACCGCCCATCGAACAACCGCGCCTTCCCATGGTCCCCGACCAGACGATCCCCGTCCCGATCCACCAGCGTATGCCGCAGCAGACCGACGATCTCATGCTCCTCGGCACCATCGAACACCGGCGTGGCCACATTCGTGTCCGGCTCGACCCGCGCGATCCCCTTCTCCCGCAACCGCTCGGCCCAGGCCTCCTCCACCCCGCTGACATCCCACCCCTGCGAAGCGATCCAGCCCAGATGCGTCTCCAGCACCTGACCCACGTTCATCCGCCCGGGCACCCCCAGCGGATTCAAAATGATGTCCACCGGCGTACCGTCCTCCAGGAACGGCATGTCCTCCACCGGCAGAATCTTCGAGATCACACCCTTGTTCCCGTGCCGGCCCGCGAGCTTGTCCCCATCGGTGATCTTCCGCTTCTGCGCCACATAGACACGGACCAGCTCATTCACCCCCGGAGGCAGCTCGTCCCCCTCCTCACGGGAGAACACCCGCACCCCGATGACCTTGCCCGACTCCCCATGCGGCACCTTCAGCGACGTGTCACGCACCTCACGCGCCTTCTCCCCGAAGATCGCCCGCAGCAGCCGCTCCTCCGGCGTCAGCTCCGTCTCCCCCTTCGGAGTGACCTTGCCGACCAGGATGTCCCCCGTCACCACCTCCGCACCGATCCGGATGATGCCACGCTCATCCAGATCCGACAGGACCTCCTCCGACACGTTGGGAATGTCGCGGGTGATCTCCTCCGGACCCAGCTTGGTGTCGCGCGCGTCGACCTCGTGCTCCTCGATGTGGATCGAGGACAGCACATCGTCTTGCACCAGACGCTGCGACAGGATGATCGCGTCCTCGTAGTTGTGGCCCTCCCACGGCATGAACGCCACCAGCAGGTTCTTGCCCAGCGCCATCTCACCGTTGTCGGTGCACGGCCCGTCGGCGACGACCTGCCCGGCCTCGACCCGGTCCCCCTCGGCCACGATCGGCTTCTGGTTGAAACACGTGCCCTGGTTGGACCGCTTGAACTTGGCGACCCGGTAGGTGGTCCGCGTGCCGTCGTCGTTCATGACCGTGATGTAGTCGGCCGAGACCTCCTCCACCACGCCCGCCTTCTCCGCGGTGATGACGTCCCCGGCATCGGTCGCGGCGCGGTACTCCATCCCGGTCCCGACCAGCGGGGCCTGGCTCTTCAGCAGCGGCACCGACTGGCGCTGCATGTTGGAGCCCATCAGCGCGCGGTTGGCGTCGTCATGCTCCAGGAACGGGATCATCGCGGTCGCCACCGACACCATCTGCCGCGGCGAGACGTCCATGTAGTCCACCTCGGACGGATGCACCGCCTCGAACTCCCCGCCCTTACGCCGGGCCAGCACCCGCGACCCCGCGAAGCTCCCATCCGGGTTGAGCGGCGTGTTGGCCTGCGCCATGACGAAGCGATCTTCTTCGTCGGCTGTGAGGTAGTCGATCCGGTCGCTGACCTTGCCGTCGACGACCCGGCGGTACGGCGTCTCGACGAAACCGAAGGAGTTGAGCCGGGCGAAGGTGGCCAGTGAACCGATCAGGCCGATGTTCGGGCCTTCCGGCGTCTCGATCGGGCACATCCGGCCGTAGTGCGACGGGTGCACGTCGCGGACCTCGAAGCCGGCGCGCTCACGGGACAGACCACCCGGGCCCAGCGCGTTCAGCCGCCGCTTGTGCGTCAGGCCGGCCAGCGGGTTGGTCTGGTCCAGGAACTGCGACAGCTGCGACGTGCCGAAGAACTCTCTGATCGACGCGGTGACCGGGCGGACGTTGATCAGCGTCTGCGGCGTTATCGCCTCGACGTCCTGGGTGGTCATGCGCTCGCGCACGACCCGCTCCATCCGGGCCAGGCCCAGCCGGACCTGGTTCTGGATGAGCTCGCCCACGCTGCGCAGACGCCGGTTGCCGAAGTGGTCGATGTCGTCGGTCTCGACGACGACCTCACGGCCGTCGACACCCGGCATCGTCTCCTCGCCGGCGTGCAACCGTACGAGGTACTCGACCGTGGCGACGATGTCCTCTTCTGTGAGGGTGCCGACCGTGATGTCGGTGTCCAGTCCCAGCTTCTTGTTGACCTTGTAGCGGCCGACCTTCGCCAGGTCGTAACGCTTGGGGTTGAAGTACAGGTTCTGCAGCAGGGTCTGCGCCGACTCCTTGGTCGGCGGCTCACCCGGACGCAGCTTGCGGTAGATGTCCAGCAGCGCGTCCTCTTCGCCGGACGTATGGTCCTTCTCCAGCGTGGCGCGCATCGACTCGTACTGACCGAAACGCTCCAGAATCCGGTCGTTCGTCCAGCCGAGCGCCTTGAGCAGCACCGTCACCGGCTGCTTACGCTTGCGGTCGACGCGCACACCGACGCTGTCACGCTTGTCGATCTCGAATTCCAGCCAGGCGCCTCGGGTGGGGATGATCCGGCAGCCGAACAGGTCCTTGTCGGAGGTCTTGTCGACCGTGCGGTCGAAGTAGACGCCGGAGGACCGGACGAGTTGCGAGGTCACGACACGCTCGGTGCCGTTGATGATGAACGTGCCCTTGGAGGTCATGAGCGGGAAGTCGCCCATGAACACCGTCTGGCTCTTGATCTCACCGGTCTCGTTGTTGATGAACTCCGCCGTGACGAAGAGCGGGGCGGAGTAGGTCATGTCCTTGTCCTTGCACTCCTCGATGGAGTACTTGGGCGGCTCGAACCGGTGGTCGCGGAACGACAGGGACATGTTCCCGGAGAAGTCCTCGATGGGACTGATCTCCTCGAAGATCTCTTCGAGCCCTGATTGGAGGGGAACGTCCTTGCGCCCGGCCTGGCGAGCCGCCTCGACCCGGGCCTTCCATTTCTCGTTGCCGATCAGCCAGTCGAACGACTCGGTCTGCAGAGCGAGAAGATCGGGAACCTCGAGGGGCTCCTTGATGCGTGCGAAGGAGACGCGATTGGAAGCGAATACGGCGGAGGCGTTGCGCGAGGCTGCCAACGGATGTCCTTCCGGAAGGTGCGGACGGAATCGAACTGCGCGCATACCAAACGGCCCGGAGGGATCCGGGCTGTCAGAAGGTAGTGCGAGACAGCAGCATAGCGCGAATTATAAACGAATGACCACTCGTACCAGTAGTGTCAACCTCGCTGCCGCCTTCAGTGTGACACGGCTGGTTTGGACTCGTCAACTCTTCCCGCCGCGATCCGCTCGGGGGATCAGGGGGCCGGCCGTCGCCGTTCCGGCCACCCGTACGGTGGACCCCGGCGGCGGGCACGTGACCGGAACAAGAGCCGTCACAGGGATGGAAGGCCGATCCCGGACGCGGCTCCGAGCCCGGCGATCAGACGGTCAGTGCCAGACGGTGATGGTGGCGCCCATGGGCTGCCGGCCGCGGGGATTCTCCTCGATGACGCGGCGGGTGCCGACGAGCTTGCGGGTCTTGACCTTGAAACCGGCGGCCCGCAGCTCGCGCTGGGCGTCCTTCAACGCCCGAAACCGGACATCGGGCACCACGACGAAGTCGGGGGGCGCCTCGGAGTCGTTGTTCTCCCAGGGCCAGTGCCAGCCCTCGTCCGGTCCCCTGGAGACCGTCAGCCGGACGCTGTCCCCGGCCATGACCGGTGTGCCGCCGACCGGGTCCTGAGCGATCACCGTGCCGTGCGGGGCGCTGTTGTCGGTCTCGTCCACCTGGACGTTGAAGCCCTTGTCGCGCAGGAACTTCTCGGCCTGGTCGCGCATCATCTGGCTGACGTCCGGCATGAGCAGGCCGAGGCTGATCACCAGGTTGACGCCGCCGCCCTTCTTGACCCGTTTGCCGGCGGCCGGGTTGGTGCCGATGACCTGCCCGCGTGGCACCGTGTCGCTCTGGTTCTTGCTCACCCGCCCTACCTTCAGGCCCGCGTCGGAGATCTTCGTCCGGGCCTCGGCCTCGCTCAGGTTGGCGACGTCGGGCACCGGGACCGTCTCGGGACCGGCCGAGGGGATCAGCGTCAGCACCGACCCCTTGTCGACCTCGGCGCCCGGGCCCGGCTCGGTGTCGAGGACGTTGTCCTTCTCCATCTTGTCGTCGAACCTGGCCTGCCCGACCTTCACCTCGAAGCCGGCGTTCAGCGCGGCCTGCCTGGCCAGCACGATGTTCTGACCGACCAGGTCGGGCACCTTCACCACGCGGCTCTGGGAGAACCACCAGCCGCTGAACGCGATCCCGGCGACCATCACGAGGGCCAGGCCGGCGATGAACCAGATGGGCCGCGGGGACCGGCGCCTGGTCCTGGCGGAGGCCCCGGCCGACCGGCTCTTCTCCGTCGGCAGCTCCGACAGCGGCTGGATCATGGTCTGCCCGGCCGGGTCGTCCTCGGCTCCGTCCTTGACGTAGACGAGCGGGGGAGGCGCCTGGAACACCCCCGGCTGCGAGCCGGGCGAGCCGAACGGGCCGGAGGGCGAACCGGTGGGAGAAGCGGGGTGCCCGCCCGTGTGGTGAGTCCTGTGCTGGGCGGTGTGACCCGTACGGGGAATCCCCCGGTGCGTCTCCACGGCGGCGATCAGCATGGCGTTGGCGTCCGCCGGGCGCCGGGCCGGGTCCCTGTCGGTGGCCGCCGCGACGAGCGCGTCGAGCGACGGCGGCACGTCCGGCGCGATCGACGACGGCGCGGGGACGTGGTCGTGGACGTGCCGGTAGGCGATCGACATCGGCGACTCGCCCTCGTACGGCTGCCGCCCGGTGAGCAGCTCGAACAGCAGGATGCCCGCGGCGTACACGTCGCTGCGCGCGTCGGCCTGGCCGGTGGTCACCTGCTCGGGCGACATGTACCCGATGGTGCCGATCATCATGCCGGTCTTGGTCTGGTTGGTCGCCTCGATGGCGCGGGCCAGGCCGAAGTCGACGACCTTCACCCGGCCGTCGTCGGCCAGCAGCACGTTCTCCGGTTTGACGTCGCGGTGGATGAGCCCCGCCTGGTGGGCCGAGCCGAGCGCGGCCAGCACCGGGATGACCATCTCCAGCGACTCACGGGCCGGCAGCCGTTCGCGCTCGTGCAGGACGTCGCGGAGCGTCCGGCCGGGGACGTACTCCATCGACAGGTAGACGTGCGCCCCGTCGGTGCCCTGGTCGAAGACCTGCACGATGTTGGGGTGCGACAGCCCGGCCACCGACTTGGCCTCGCCGATGAAGCGCCTGACGAACTGGGGGTCCTCGGCGAGCGAGCGGTGCATCACCTTGACGGCCACCGTGCGCTCGAGCCGGACGTCCAGGGCCAGGTAGACGGAGGCCATGCCGCCCCGGGCGATCCGGGACTCGACGCGGTAGCGCCCGTCGAGCAGCTGCCCGATGAGCGGGTCGGTTAGCGTCGTGTCCACCCGCCTGAGTTTAGGGGTGTTTTGCCACTCGCAAGGCGCGGTAATCCCAAACCGAGACCTATCACCGGCCCGCCGTCACCATCCGGGGGAGGAGGCCTCGGCGTAGCGCCGCCGGGGGATCCGCCCGGCGAGGTGCGCCAGCCGTCCCGCCGTGACGGCCGATCGCATCGCGGTCGCCATCAGGTCGGGCCGCTGGGCCCGGGTCACCGCGCTGGCCAGCAGTACGGCGTCGCAGCCCAGTTCCATCGCCAGCGCGGCGTCGCTGGCCGTGCCGATGCCCGCGTCGAGGATCACCGGGACGCCGGCCGCCTCCACGATCAACTCGATGTTGTGCGGGTTCCTGATGCCCAGCCCCGAGCCGATCGGCGCGCCGAGCGGCATCACGGCGGCGCAGCCGGCCTGCTCCAGCCGCCGCGCCAGCGCCGGGTCGTCGCCGATGTACGGAAGCACCGTGAACCCGTCGGCGACCAGTTGCTCGGCCGCGTCGAACGTCTCGATCGGGTCGGGCAGCAGCGTCCGCTCGTCGGCGATGACCTCAAGCTTCACCCAGTCGGTCTGCAGGGCCTCGCGGCCGAGCCGGGCGGTCAGCACGGCCTCCCCCGCGGTGTAGCAGCCCGCCGTGTTCGGCAGCGGCTTCACGCCGCGGGCCCGCAGCACGTCGAGCACCGAGCCCCGGGCCGCGGGGTCGAGCCGGCGCATCGCCACCGTGGTCAGCTCGGTTCCGGACGCCTCCAGCGCCTGGTCGAGCACCTCGAGGGAGGGCGCGCCGCCCGTCCCCATGATCAGCCTGGAAGTGAACTTCTCCCCGCCCAGGACGAAGACGTCCTCGCTCACCGTGGTCATCCTCCCTGCACCGCTGTCAGCACCTCGACCCGGTCACCCGGGGACAGCCGCGTCGTCGACCAGGCGCCGCGGCTCACCACCTCGCCGTTCAGCGCCACCGCGATGCCCGCCGCCGCCGCGGTCAGGGTGCGTACGGCGACGATCACGGTCGCCTCGTCGTCCAGCGAGGTCTCGACCCCGTTGACGATGACCTTCAATTGGAGAACCTCCCCGGATCGCAGAACTTCACGATCTCCGGCGTCGCCTCGCCGGTCAGAAAAGCGGCGGCGGCCGCCGCCGTGATCGGAGTGAGCAGGATGCCGTTGCGGTGGTGTCCGGTCGCCGCGAGCACGTCGGCCTCCAGGCTCTCACCGCCGGGCCCGGTCGCGTCGACGGGCCCGATGAGCGGGAGGTTGTCGGGGGTGCCCGGGCGGAAGCCCACGGTGGTCTCGGCCAGCTCCAGCTCGGTCAGCCCCGGAACCAGCTCACGGGCGTCGCGCAGCAGCTCGTACACCCCGCCGGCCGTCACCCGGCCGTCGAAGCCCATCTCCTCAACGGTCGCGCCGACCGTGATCTCACCGTCGCCGCGCGGGACCAGGTAGGCGGACGTCCCGTGCACCAGCCCGCGTACGCACCTGGTGAGGAAGCCCACGGGGCCGCGCAGCCGCAGGATCTGGCCCTTGACCGGCCGTACGGGCAGCCCGGGCAGCAGCAGCGGAGACCACGACCCGGCCGCGACGACGACGCGCGGCGCGGTGACCACGGCGCCGGAGGCCAGCCGCACCCCCCGCGGGGTGAGCTCGGCGGCCCGGTCGGCGATGAGCGTGCCGCCGTGCCTGTCCAGCGCGGCGAGCAGGGCCCGCGCCACCCGACGGGGGTTCACCCAGGCGTCGTCGCCGGCCAGCATGCCGCCGCGGATCGACGGCGCGAGCATCGGCTCCAGCTTCCGGCATTCGCGTCCGGTCAGCCGCTCCACCCGCAGGCCGAGCGTCCGCTCGAAGGCCGCGAGCTCGTCCAGGACGGCCATGTCGTCGGCGCCGTAGGCGATCTTCAGCGTGCCGTCGGAGCGGTAGTCGAGTGCGACGCCGCTGTCGTCCTCCAGTTCGTCGCGGAACGACGGCCACAGCGCCAGTGAGGCGAGGCCGAGCCGCAGCTGCGGCTCCTCGGTGTAGGTGACCTCGCTCACCGGGGCGAGCATCCCGGCCGCGGCGTGCGTGGCGCCGCTGCCGGGGTCCGGATCGACGACCGCGACGGACATCCCCCGCCGGGCCGCACGCCAGGCGATCGACAGGCCCTCCACGCCGCCGCCCACCACGATCACATCCGCGGTCGACGTCGCCTCCGGTGTGACTTCCAGGATCGGCACCATCCGCTCCCTTCGCCGGCATTATCCGGATCAGGTTCTCTGGCGGTCGAGAGCCTTCCGCTCTCCTCTCAGCCCGGACCGCCGGGCTCCCGCGCGTCTTACGTCCTCTTGCGTCCCCAACCCTAGCAGTTGCCCAACTCGTTACCAGATCGGGATTGGCGTGCGCCGGGGTTGACAATCTATGGTCAAGATGTGGATCACGTCGTGGTTGTGGGGGCCGGTCTCGCCGGCGTACGGAGCATCGAGGCGCTGCGCGCCCAGGGGTACGCCGGGCGGATCACGTTGATCGGCCAGGAACGGCACCGCCCCTATGACAGACCGCCGCTGTCGAAGGCGGTGCTGCTCGGCGAGACCGACTCGACCGTCGTCGACTCCGATCTCGACGCCCTGGACGTACGGCTGTGCCTGGGCGTGGCGGCGAAGGGCCTGCGCGCCGGCGTGGTGGAGACGACCGAGGGCGAGGTGGACTACGACGGTCTCGTCATCGCCACCGGCGCCGCGCCGATCCGGCTGCGCGGCGAGGGCCGCCAGCACGTGCTGCGCACCATCGACGACGCGATCGCGCTGCGTGAGCGGCTGGTCGCCGGGGCGCGGGTAGCGGTGATCGGGGCGGGCTGGATCGGCGCCGAGGTGGCGACGGCGGCGGCCAGGGCCGGCTGCGCGGTGACCGTGATCGAGGCCGGCGAGACGCCGCTCGCCGCCGCACTCGGCTCCGAAGTCGGCGGTCACACCATCCCCTGGTACGCCGAGGCGGGCGTGGAGCTGCGGCTCGGCGCGATGGTCGGCACGGTCGACTCCGGCGGCGTCACGCTCATGTCGGGCGCCCGGGTCAGGGCCGACGTGGTGGTGACCGGTGTCGGAGTGCGCCCCGCTGTCGCGTGGCTGAAGGGATCGGGCGTCGAGCTGGACAACGGCGTGCTGGTCGACGAGCACCTGAAGACGACGCTGCCCGGCGTGGTCGCGGTCGGCGACTGCGCGAACTGGTGGTCGCGCAGGCTCCGGCGGCGGCTGCGGGTCGAGCACTGGGACACCGCCCTGAGCGCCCCGGACACCGCGGCGGCCACGCTGCTGGGGGAGGACGCCGTCTATGACCCCGTGCCGTACTTCTGGTCAGAGCAGTTCGGCAGGATGGTCCAGTTCGCCGGGCACCCGCAGCACGGCCCGGCCGTACGGCTGCTGTGGCGCGGCGACCCCCGCACCGACGCGAAATGGACGGTGTGCTGGCTGACCAGGGAAGACAGGCTGACGGCCCTCCTCACCGTGGACCGGCCGCGCGACGTGGTCCAGGGCCGCCGCATCGTCGAGGGCGGCCGGAAGGTCGATCCGGTCAAGCTGGCCGATCCGGCCGTGGCGCTCCGCGACTGCATCCTGAACCAATAGAGGTGTTTCGCGGCCCCCTACCTGTGGTAATGGTGGTTTCGTGACACTTACTGTTGCACAGATCGACCCGGAAACCGACCAGCTCGTGGGGGAATGGCTTCCCCTCTCAGAGGCCGCGCAGAGCCTGGGGCTCACGATCGGCCGCACCAAGCAACTTCTCAAGGACAAGAAGCTCGTCGGCGTCCGCAGGGGCGGCGGCGAACCACAGGTGCCGGCGGCGTTCATCGCCGGCGGCGACGTGCTGAAGGGGCTTCCCGGAACGCTGACCGTTCTGGCCGACGCCGGGTACGACTCGGTCGAGTCGATCCGCTGGCTGTTCACCCCGGACGACTCGCTCCCCGGGTCGCCGATCGACGCGATAAGGGCGGGCCGGCACACCGAGGTCAAGCGCAGGGCCCAGGCGCTCGGGTTCTGACGTTGACTGACATCAGGGAGCGGCTCGCGCGGGCCAGGCTCTATCTCTGTACCGACGGCAGGCGAGACCGCGGCGACCTGGCGGAGTTCCTCGACGCGGTCCTCGCCGGCGGCGTCGACATCGTCCAGCTCAGGGAGAAGGGCCTGGAGGCGGGCGAGGAGCTCGGGCTTCTCGAGGTCTTCAGGGACGCCTGCGACAGGCACGGCGCACTACTCGCGGTGAACGACCGGGCGGACGTCGCGTACGCCGCCCGGCCGGACATCCTCCATCTCGGCCAGGGCGACCTCCCGGTGCCGGTCGCCCGGGACATCCTCGGACCGGAGGTGCTGATCGGCAGGTCCACGCACTCAGCCGCGGAGGCCTCGGCGGCGGCGGCCGAGCCGGGGGTGGACTACTTCTGCTGCGGTCCGGTCTGGCCGACGCCCACCAAACCGGGGCGGCCGGCCCCCGGCCCGGAGTTGCTCGCGCACGCCGCCGGTCTCGGGACGGCACGGCCGTGGTTCGGCATCGGCGGCATCGACCTGGGCAATCTCGACGAGGTCGTGGCCTGCGGCGCCCGCCGCGTCGTGGTGGTCCGGGCGATCACCGAGGCCGACGACCCCGGGGCGGCGGCCGCGGAGTTCAGCGCCAGACTGGACAGGGCCGAGATCTGACGGTCCCGCCCGGCCCGGCGTGCTCAAGTGCGCCGGGCCGTGGCGGCGACCGCCAAGGCGGCCAGTGCCGTACGAGCCGTCTCGTCGATCGGGGCCTGGTCCAGTGTGTGCAGCGCCTCGTCGAGATAGCTCTTGATCATGCCTTCGCAGGCGGCGAGGGCACCGGTGTCCTCGATGACCGACCTGAGCCGCTCGACACCCGCCTCGTCGAGGTCCGGGGCGCCGAGGAGGCTGCGTACGGCCTCGGCCTGAGCGTCCGACGCCTCGGCGAGGGCCCGGGCGATGAGCATGGTCCGCTTGCCCTCGCGCAGGTCGTCCCCGGCGGGTTTGCCGGTCTCGGTGGGGTCGCCGAAGACGCCGAGGATGTCGTCGCGGAGCTGGAAGGCGATGCCGATCTGCCTGCCGTACTGCTCACAGAACCGGTCGATCCAGGCCGGCCGGCTCCGCGCGGCCAGCACCAGCCCCAGCCGCAGCGGCTGCTCGACCGTGTATTTCCCGCTCTTGTACAGGGCGACCCGCAGCGCGCCGTCGAAGGTGCTCTCACCCTGGGCCTGCTCCAGCAGATCGAGATACTGCCCGCACATGAGCTCGGTCAGCATGTGATCGTGCACCGGCTGGGCGACGGCCAGCGCGTCGGCGGGCAGGCCGCTGGTCCGCCACATCTCACCCGACCACACGAGCAGCAGGTTGCCAAGGAGGACCGCCACACCCTCGCCGAACTGCTCGGCCGAGCCGTACCAGCCGGAGTCGGCGTGCACGCGTTCGAACCGGCGATGCGCCGACGGCATCCCCCTGCGCACATCGCTCGCGTCCATCACGTCGTCATGGATGAGCGCGCTGGCCTGCAGCAGCTCCAGCGAGGCGGCCGCCATGAGCAACCCCGGGTCCTCGCCCCCACCCGCCGCACGCCAGCCCCAATAGCAGAAAGCGGGGCGCAGTCGTTTGCCCCCGGAGAGGAAGTCCTCGGCGGTGGACAGCAGGACGGCCAGCTGCGGGTCGTCGAACAGCGGACGCTGCCGGTCCAGGAACTCCCGGATCGAACGGTCCACCCCGGGCCTGACGTGGTCGAGCGGTGCTGCGGTTAGGCTCATGCTCACGAGCCTAACCGGCGTTGATCCAACGGCCCATCCCTGTACCCTTGTAATATGGCTCTTGGTCTGCCCTCGCGACTCCCCGATCGTGTCCCCACGGTCCGTGACCTGCTCGCGGCGGGGGAGCGGTCGTTCTCCTTCGAGTTCTTCCCCCCCAAGACGGACGAGGGCGAGCGCCAGCTATGGCGGGCCATCCGGGAACTGGAGGCGCTGCGGCCGACGTTCGTGTCCGTGACGTACGGCGCAGGCGGCGGCAACCGCGACCGCACGGTGAGCATCGTCGAGCGCCTCGCCCACGAGACCACGCTCACGCCTGTGGCGCATTTCACCGCCGTGAACCACTCGGTCCGCGAGCTGCGTCACCTGATCGGCAGGTTCGCCGACGCCGGCGTGCGGAACATGCTGGCGCTCCGGGGCGATCCGCCCGGCCGTGACCCGCTGGACGAGTGGGTGAGGCATCCGGAGGGGGTCGGGTACGCGGAGGACCTGGTCCGACTCATCCGCCAGGCGGGCGACTTCTGCGTCGGTGTGGCGGCGTTCCCGTACAAGCACCCCAGGTCGGCGACCATTGAGTCCGACACCAGCTATTTCGTCCAGAAATGCCGGGCGGGTGCGGACTACGCCATCACCCAGATGTTCTTCCGCGCCGACGACTACTTCCGGCTGCGCGACCGGGTGGCGGCCCGCGGCTGTGAAACGCCGATAATTCCCGGGATCATGCCGGTCACCCGGATCAGCACGATCGCCCGCTCCGAGCAGCTGTCGGGCGCGCCGTTCCCGCCCGAGGTCGCGGCCAGGTTCGCGGCCGTCGCCGACGACCCCGCCGCCGTACGCCGCCTCGGCATCGAGCACGCCGTGGAACTGTGCCGGAGGCTGCTCGACGAGGGGGCTCCCGGCATCCACTTCATCACCTTCAACCAGTCGAGCGCGACCCGCGAGGTGTTCCGGGCGCTTCACCCGGTCGACGCCTCCGCCGACAGCGGCAGCCGCGCCCCGGCGATGACGTAGTTCTCATAACCGCCGGGAAACTCGAACCGTGTGATGAGGTCGACGAAGCCGATGTCCCGGTAGAGGCGGCGGGCCGCCGTGGGGGCGTCGTGGGTGGACAGTACGGCGGTGCGCTCCGGTCGGTCCGCGCAGATGGTGTGGATCAGGCGGCGGCCGATGCCCCTGCCCTGGTGATCGGGATGGACGTGGATCTCCGCGAGCTCCAAGGCGTCGCCGAGCCAGTCTTCGCAGGCCTCGGGACCGGCGTGGTCGTGCAGGCCGCGGCGGACCACGTCGTGCCACCACTGCCCTTCCGCACCGTGGAAGCCGTAGGCGAACCCCACGACCCGCCGCTCCTCCGGTACCTCGGCGAGCAGGCACACGAAGTCCGGATAGGCGGCGTGGTTGCGCATGATGGCCATGCGCCCGGTCAGTTGGTCTGACGGCGGGTGCATGGCCGCCGTGTAGATGCCCAGCACCGTCTCCAGCACGTTCGTGAACTGGGCCGGCCCGATGCGCCGCAGTCGGATCACACATCGGAGACTAGTGCCCCGATCGGCGGGGTGCGCGGACGACGGCGCGAAGACCGGCGGCGGGCGCCGCCGGCTAGGTGAGGCCGGCTAGGTGAGGCCGACCTCGGCGGGGGTGCCGCCGGTGATCCTGACCAGCTCGTCGAAGGTCGTGGGGAAGACCGTGTGCGGGTGACCTCCCGCGGCCCACACCACCTCGTGCTTGCTCAGCCAGTTGTCCACCAGCGTCCGGATCGGGGCGGGATGTCCGACCGGGGCGACGCCGCCGATCGGCTGTCCGGTGTGCTCGCGGACGAACTCGGGGGTGGCTCGCCGCACCTTCCGGGCTCCGACCAGCCCGGCGACCAGCGCGGTGTCCACGCGATGGGCGCCGCTGGTGAGCACGAGCAGCGGAGATCCGTCGGCGTCGAAGACGAGGCTGTTGGCGATCGCCCCGATCTCGCAGCCGAGCTGGGATGCGGCGATGGCCGCGGTGGGCGCCGCCTCGTCGAGGACCTTCACCTTGCCCGCCACCCCGTGGGAGCGGAGGGCGTCCGCCACACGGGCGGCGTTCGGATGCAACATTTCTGACACCCGGCCACTCTAAACAGATCGGCGCCCGGCTCGTACGCTATAGGTAGCTTTGGTCCTTACTTGAGGATATTGAGAGGCTGGGTTGACCATGGGGGGTCCACGGCGGAGGTTCGCCGCCGCCGCACTGATCACGGCTGGAGCCGTGACGCTCGCGACGGGCGGCCTGGCCGTTCCCGCGCAGGCGCGGACCGCGCCGGCATCGCACCAGTCGGCATCGCACCAGTCGGCATCGCGGCAGGCATCGCACGAGCAGACGGCACAGCGGCAGGCGGTGCAGCGGAAGCCGGCGCCGCGCAAGACCCTCCGGCCCGGGGCCAAGGGCGCCGAGGTCACGGCGTTGCAGACCCGGCTGACCGAGCTCGGGTACGTTCCCGGCAAGATCGACGGCAGGTACGGCCAGGACACGATGATGGCCGTCTGGGCGTTCCAGAAGGTGCAGGGGATCAAACCGACGAGCACGGTGGCGAGCCGGACCTGGGTGGCGCTGGAGAACCCGAAGGCGCCCAGGGCGCTGGTCCCCAAGGGCAGGCAGAACCGCGTCGAGGTGAACCTCACCCAGCAGATCATGGTGCTCTACCGGGCCGGCGAGCCGAAGGTGATCAGTCACGTCTCCAGCGGAAGCGGGATCCCCTACGTCGAGTACGCGACGTGGAACGGCAGGCGGCAGAGGTTCAGCGGCAGCGCGACCACGCCGACCGGCGACTACAGGACGACCTGGCGGGTGAGCGGCTGGCACCGGTCCTACCTGGGCCGGCTGTACAACCCGATCTTCTTCAACGGCGGCATCGCCCTGCACGGCGCGCTCTCGGTGCCGCTGCATCCGGCCTCGCACGGTTGCGTGCGGCTGCCGATGCCGGTGGCCGAGATCCTGCCGGGCCTGCTGGGCACC
The DNA here is from genome assembly GCF_050942215.1 of Sphaerimonospora sp. CA-214678. Classification (GTDB taxonomy): domain Bacteria; phylum Actinomycetota; class Actinomycetes; order Streptosporangiales; family Streptosporangiaceae; genus Sphaerimonospora. Next base: position 4,254,646 of record NZ_CP192056.1, on the reverse strand, counting down.
GGCGTCCCCGTTCACGTGCGGGGGAGGTTCCGCCGCTGATCGCGCCGTCCGCCGGTACGTCACGCCGAAACCGTGTCCGCTGACAACCCTTGACAGTGCATGCGGTCGAATCTATGTTCGATGGTATGTGGGACGTAGGGGTGTCTGACGGCTGCCACCGCTCCGGCGGCCGCCGGACACGACCCGGGGAGCGTTTCGAAGCGCGTCCACCGCGGGCGGGGATCCAGCCGGCGCCCCGCGCGACGGGACATGACTCTTCGAAACGGTCGCCAGGCCGGAGGGGGAGAGGGGAAGCTCCTCGTCCGGCCACCCGCAGGCGGAATTTTTGTCGGTGCGATCTGCGACCGTGATGTCACCGGCGAAGACCGCCGGGTGGTGCCACGACTCGAGGAGGCGGGCATGACTGAACGGAACGGGCCGCGGGTCTCGCAGACGGTCCTGGCGCACCTGGCGGACGCCAGGGCGTGCCTGGCCGACGCGAACGCCGCGCCCACACCCGCGAGCAGGTACGTCTCGGCACATCTCGCGGCCCTGCGCGCGGCCGCCGGAATCCTCGCGGCGCGGGCGCGGCCGACCGACGGGCGGAGGCGGCGGCTGCGCAGCGCCTGGGAACTGCTGCCGGAGGCGGAGCCGCGACTCGCCGACTGGGCGGCGTACTTCGCGGTCAGCGCCACCAAGCGCGCGGCGGCCGAGGCCGGCATGGTCCGGGCGATCACCCCGACCGACGCCGAGGAGATCATCGTCGAGGCCGACAGGTTCGTCGGCGAGGTCGAGTCGATCCTCGGCGTTCCGGGTCAGTCGTCCCTCCCCATGGCGGGATAGCGCGAACCGGTCCGCGGTGGACGACCCGTGAACGAGTCGGCACTCGTGGGACGGAGGGAGGGGCCGGGTAGAGGACCGGACGGCTGTCAGATGGCGTCCCGCACCAGCGGGCAGCTCATGCAGCGGGGGCCGCCCCGGCCGCGCCCGAGTTCGTTGCCGCGGATGGGGATGACCTCGATCCCGTGCCTGCGCAGGTAGTTGTTGGTGGTGGTGTTCCGCTCGTAGGCGATCACCACGCCGGGCTCCAGCGCCAGCACGTTGCAACCGTCGTCCCACTGCTCGCGCTCCGCCGCGTGCGCGTCCTGGGCCGGGGTCAGGATCTCGATGTCGTCCAGGCCGATCGCCCGTGCGATGGCCCGGTGCATGTCCTCGGGGGAGTGGTCGGTGACCTTGAGCTCCTTGTCGTTGTCGCCCGGCTCGACGGTGTAGGACGGCAGCATGCCGAGCCCGGCGTACTTCACGAATTTTCCGACGTCGAGCTGGGTCATCACGGTGTCCAGATGCATGAAGGCACGGGCCTTCGGCAGGTCGAGCGCCACGATCTTGGCCGCCGAGCCGGATCTGAAGAGGTTCATCGCGAGCGTCTCCACCGCCTGCGGCCGGGTCCGCTCACTCATCCCGACGAGCACCGCGCCGCGGCCGATCACCAGGACGTCGCCGCCCTCGATGGTGGCCGGGCCCATCCGGGTGCCGGGAGACCAGACGTGGTACCCGCCGTCGTCCGGCCTGTCGTAGCCGCGTGCGAACAGCGGATGCCACCGGTAGATCGCCTCGTAGTTGAGGGTCTCCCGCCTGCGGGCCTTCTTGCGCATGGCGTTGATGGACACCCCGTCGTAAATCCAGCATGAGGCGTCCCGGGCGTACAGGTGGTTGGGCAGCGGCGGGAGGACGAAGTCGTCCATGCCGAGGGTGTGGAAGGCGATGGACTTCGGTTCGCAGCCCAGCTCCATGATCTCGCGCTTGGTGATCCCCCCGGTGAGGAAAGGCGCCAGCGCCCGGCCGTCCAGGGCGTCCAGGGTGCCGCGTACCGCGTCGGCGGCCACCGGGCCGAGCCAGTGCTCGTCGACGCTGCCGTCGAGGATGTGCTTCCTCGCCTCCGGGATCGCGATCGTCTGCTCGAGCATCTCGCCGACGCGATGAACCCGGACACCGCGCGCGGCCAGCACCTCGCACCATTCCCGGTGCTCCTCCAGCGCGCGGTGGACCCAGAGCACGTCGTCGAACAGCAACTGGTCCTTGTTGGTGGGGGTGAGCCGCTTCAGCGCCGGCTCGGGCATGTGGACCAGGACCCGCCGCAGCCTGCCGACCTCAGAACCGACATAGAACGACGTCGTTTTCTGCATGTCCCCCAAAATAGGTCAGGAATCGAGTCAGAAGGACTCGACGGCGCGGCGTGCCTCCGCGTCGAGCACTCCCCAGTTGATGAACTCCTCGGTCAGCTCGACCGGCGACCTGTCGTATATCACCGCGAGCGAGCGCAGGTCCTCCTGGCGGATGGACAGCACCTTGCCGTTGTAGTCGCCGCGCTGGCTCTGGATGGTGGCCGCGTAGCGCGCGAGCGGACCGGCCTTGTCCTTGGGCAGCTGAGCCAGCCGCTCCAAATCGATCACAAGCTTCGGCGCGGGCGCCAGCGGGCTCGGCGCGGCCCCGCCGGGCAGGAGCTCCGACACCGGCACCCCGTAGAAATCGGCGAGTTCGGCCAGCTTCTGTACGGTCACGGCGCGGTCGCCCCGCTCGTAGGAGCCCACGACGACGGCCTTCCACCTGCCACGGGACTTCTCCTCGACACCATGCAGGGACAGCCCCTGCTGCGTACGGATCGCGCGCAGGCGTGCGCCCAGCGACTTGGCGTAGTCAGACGGCATCGTCAGCCCCCGGCTTTCTATGTCTGTTCTCACTTGATTGTGCGTCCTTGTCCTAAGCGTTCCGAACACCGGGGCTGGCGCCCCGGCCAGGCACCTTCGGTGACCGCTGCGTCGGGTTTTACCCAGGAAGGTCGCGAGTTGTGGTTACGGACAGTGACGGTAAAGCTGTCACTCCGAAAGGTCAAGCAGATTGGAAAAAAGAACGTAAAGAGTGCCCCGTGCGGTCGCCCTGTCGTCTCCGTGCCCGGACCCGGGAACCGCGACGACGCGGTCCCGGCCATGCCATCGGGCCCCGGCGGGACGGTCCTCCTCGCGGGCGGCACGAGGCCTGCTGATACGCTGACGGCCGACATCCTTTAAGACCCGTCCCGTGAGGCGGGAAAGGTGGTGATTTCGCCGTGCCTGAAGTCGCCCGGAACCAAGCGCGTGCCGTGCTTGATGGGCCTGATATCCACCGGGCGTTGACCCGGATCGCGCACGAGATCCTCGAACGAACCAAGGGCGCCCGGAGCGTCGTACTGCTCGGGATCCCCACGCGCGGAGCGACGCTGGCGTACCGGCTCGCCGAGCGCATCGCGCAGTTCGAGGGCGTGGAGGTTCCCGTCGGCGCCATCGACATCACGATGTACCGCGACGACCTGCGCCTGCGGCCCGCCCGCCCGCTCGGCCGCACCGAGCTGCCCCCGGAGGGGGTCGACGGCAGGACGGTCGTCCTCGTCGACGACGTCCTCTACTCCGGCAGGACGGTACGCGCGGCGCTCGACGCGCTGAACGACGTGGGCCGGCCCACGGCCGTCCAGCTCGCGACGCTCGTCGACCGGGGCCACCGCGAGCTGCCGATCCGCGCCGACTACGTGGGCAAGAACCTGCCCACGGCCAAGAGCGAGAAGGTCAAGGTCTATCTGGAGGAGACGGACGGGCGCGACGCCGTGCTGCTCATCAAGGAGGAGCCGCGATGAACCGCCATCTGATCTCCGCGTCCGACCTCACCCGCGACGACGCGCTGCTCATCCTCGACACCGCCGAGGAGCTGGCGAGGGTCTCGGAACGCTCCATCAAGAAGCTGCCGACACTGCGCGGCCGCACCGTGGTCAACCTGTTCTTCGAGGACTCCACCCGCACCCGCATCTCGTTCGAGGCCGCGGCCAAGCGCCTGTCGGCCGACGTCATCAACTTCTCGGCGCGTGGATCGAGCCTCTCCAAAGGGGAGTCGCTCAAGGACACCGCGCTCACGCTGGAGGCCATGGGCGCCGACGCCGTGATCATCCGGCACGGCGCCTCCGGCGCGCCGAACCGGCTCGCCGGCTGGGTGCACGGCAGCGTGGTGAACGCCGGCGACGGCACCCACGAGCACCCGACCCAGGCGCTGCTGGACGCGTTCAGCATGCGGCGCAGGATGGGCAGGCTCGACGGCCTCAAGGTGGCCATCGTGGGCGACGTGCTGCACAGCAGGGTGGCCCGCTCCAACGTCGCGCTGCTGCACACGCTGGGCGCCGAGGTCACCCTGGTCGCGCCACCGACCCTGCTGCCGGTGGCGGTCGGCACCTGGCCCTGCCAGGTCTCCTACGACCTCGACGCCGTCCTGCCGAAGACGGACGTGGTGATGATGCTGCGCGTGCAGCTCGAACGGATGAACGCGGCCTACTTCCCCTCCGCCCGGGAGTACAGCCGCCGCTACGGGCTCGATCGCGACCGCTTCGCCCGGCTGCACGACGACGCGATCGTCATGCATCCCGGGCCGATGAACCGCGGCATGGAGATCTCGGCCGAGGTCGCCGACTCCGCACGCTCGACCATCGTCGAGCAGGTCGGCAACGGCGTGACCGTCCGCATGGCCGTCCTCTACCTGCTGCTGGGCGGTTCCGAGTCCGCGATCGGAGGGACCGAGTGAGCACCATCCTCATCAAGGGCGCCAGGATCCTGGGCGCCGACCCGCGCGACATCCTGATCCGCGACGGCGTGATCGCGGAGGTCGGCGAGCGGCCCCGCGGCCCGGCGGACCACCGGGCCGACCAGATCGTCGACGCCGACGGCCTCATCGCCCTGCCCGGCCTGGTGGACCTGCACACCCACCTGCGCGAGCCCGGCAGGGAGGACGCGGAGACCGTCGAGACCGGCACCCGGGCGGCGGCACGCGGCGGTTTCACCGCCGTTCACGCCATGGCCAACACCTCCCCGGTCGCCGACACGGCGGGCGTCGTCGAGCAGGTCTGGCATCTGGGGCGGACCTACGGACACTGCGACGTCCAGCCGGTCGGCGCGGTCACCTCGGGCCTGGAGGGCAGCCAGCTCGCCGAGCTCGGCGCGATGGCGGAGTCGGCCGCCAGGGTCCGCGTCTTCTCCGACGACGGCAGGTGCGTGTCCGATGCGGTGCTGATGCGGCGGGCGCTGGAGTACGTCAAGGCATTCGACGGCGTCGTGGCCCAGCACGCCCAGGAGCCGCGCCTGACCCAGGGCGCCCAGCTCAACGAGGGCGAGGTCTCCGCCAGGCTCGGCCTGACCGGCTGGCCGGCCGTCGCCGAGGAGGCGATCATCGCCCGCGACTGCCTGCTGGCCGCGCACGTCGGCTCCCGCCTGCACGTGTGCCACGTCTCGACGGCCGGCTCAGTGGAGATCCTCCGCTGGGCCAAGTCGAAGGGCTGGGACGTCACGGCCGAGGTCACGCCGCATCACCTGCTGCTCACCGACTCCTGCGCCGAGACGTCGCCGCTGGGGCCGTACAACCCGATTTACAAGGTGAACCCGCCGCTGCGCACGGCCGAGGACGTCCGGGTGCTGCGCGAGGCCCTGGCCGACGGCACGATCGACTGCGTCGCGACCGACCACGCCCCCCACCCGGTCGAGGACAAGGAGACCGAGTGGGCCGCCGCGGCCATGGGCATGATCGGGCTGGAGACCGCCCTGTCCGCCGTCCAGGAGGCCATGGTCGAGACCGGCCTGCTCGACTGGGCGGGCGTGGCCGACCGCATGTCCGCCCGGCCGGCGCGGATCGGCAGGCTCACCGGGCACGGCCGCCCGATCGAGGCCGGATCCCCGGCCAACATCACCCTCTACGACCCGTCGGTGCGGGCCCGGGTGGATCCCACGTCGATGGTGTCGAGGAGCCGCAACACGCCGTACGAGGGCATGACGCTGCCCGGCCGTGTCGTGGCCACGTTCCTCCGCGGTCGCCCCACCGTGCTTGAAGGGAAGCTCGTATGACGACAGCACTGCTCGTGCTCGAGGACGGCCGCGTCTTCGAGGGAACCCCCTACGGCGCCGAGGGGGAGACGTTCGGCGAGATGGTCTTCAACACCGGCATGACCGGATATCAGGAGACGCTCACCGACCCCTCCTACCATCGGCAGATCGTCGCGATGACCGCGCCGCACGTCGGCAACACCGGCGTGAACCTGGAGGACCCGGAGTCGCGCAAGATCTGGGTCGCCGGCTATGTGGTGCGCGAGCCCGCACGCATCGCGTCGAACTGGCGGTCGCACGGATCGCTGGAGGACTACCTGCGCGGGCAGGGCGTGGTCGGCATCGCCATGCCCGGCACCCGCGCGCTCACCCGCCACCTGCGCGAGCGCGGCGCGATGCGCGCCGGAGTCTTCTCCGGTACGGCGCTGGCCCCGGTCGAGGAGCTCCTGGAGCGGGTGCGGCGCTCACCCGGCATGGCCGGAGCCGACCTGGCCGGCGAGGTCTCCACGCGTGAGCCGTACGTCGTGCCGGCGACGGGGGAGCGGCGCCACACCGTGGCGGCGATCGACCTCGGCATCAAGGCCATGACGCCGCAGCGGCTGGCGGAACGCGGCTGCGACGTGCACATCCTGCCCGCCTCGGCCACCGCGGCCGACATCCTGGCGCTCGACCCGGACGGCGTGTTCTTCTCCAACGGCCCCGGCGACCCGGCGACCGCCGACGGGCCCGTCGAGGCGCTGCGCGGGGTGCTGGACGCGGGGGTGCCGTTCTTCGGCATCTGCTTCGGCAACCAGATCTTCGGACGCGCGCTCGGCCTGGGCACCTACAAGCTGCGCTACGGCCACCGCGGGGTGAACCAGCCGGTCAAGGACGTGCGCACCGGCAAGGTGGAGATCTCGGCGCACAACCACGGCTTCGCCGTACAGGCCCCGCAGGACGGGCCGTTCGACACGCCGTACGGCCCCGCCGAGGTCAGTCACGTCAACCTCAACGACGGCTGCGTTGAGGGGCTGCGCCTGCTGGAGCGGCCCGCCTTCAGCGTGCAGTACCACCCGGAGGCGGCGGCCGGGCCGCACGACGCCGCGTACCTGTTCGACGAGTTCTGCGAGCTGATGGAGCGGCCGAGGGGACGGACGAGCGTGACGGACGACCAGCCGGGCGCGACCACTGACATGGAGGAGAAGGGTGCCTAAGCGCACGGACATCAGGTCGGTCATGGTGATCGGCTCCGGGCCCATCGTGATCGGACAGGCGTGTGAGTTCGACTACTCGGGCACCCAGGCCTGCCGCGTGCTGCGCAGCGAGGGCTTCCGCGTGATCCTGGTCAACAGCAACCCGGCCACGATCATGACGGACCCCGAGTTCGCCGACGCCACCTACGTCGAGCCGATCACACCGGACATCGTCGAGAAGATCATCGCCAAGGAGCGGCCGGACGCCCTGCTGCCCACGCTCGGCGGCCAGACCGCGCTCAACACCGCGGTCGCGCTGCACGAGGCCGGGGTGCTGGCCAGGTACGGGGTCGAGCTGATCGGCGCCAACTTCGACGCCATCCAGGCGGGGGAGAACCGCGAGCGGTTCAAGGAGATCGTCGCGAAGGTGGCCGCCGAGCGCGGCCTGAACGCCGAGTCGGCGAGCTCGCGTATCTGCCACACGCTGGAGGAGTGCCTGGCGGCCGCCGCCGAGCTGGGCTACCCGCTGGTGGTCCGGCCGAGCTTCACGATGGGCGGCGCCGGCTCCGGCCTCGCCTACGACGAGGAGGAGCTGCGCCGCATCGCCGGCGCGGGTCTGGACGCATCCCCGACCACCGAGGTGCTCCTGGAGGAGTCGATCCTCGGCTGGAAGGAGTACGAGCTGGAGGTCATGCGCGACCGCGCGGACAACGTGGTGATCGTCTGTTCGATCGAGAACGTCGATCCGATGGGCGTGCACACCGGCGACAGCGTGACCGTGGCCCCGGCGATGACGCTGACCGACCGCGAGTACCAGAACATGCGCGACGTCGCCATCGCGGTCATCCGCGAGGTCGGGGTCGACACCGGCGGCTGCAACATCCAGTTCGCCGTCGACCCGGCCACCGGCCGGATGATCGTCATCGAGATGAACCCGCGCGTGTCGCGCTCCTCCGCGCTGGCGTCGAAGGCCACCGGCTTCCCGATCGCCAAGATCGCGGCCAAGCTCGCCGTCGGGTACACCCTGGACGAGATCCCCAACGACATCACCAAGGAGACGCCGGCCTCGTTCGAGCCGACGCTCGACTACGTGGTCGTCAAGGTGCCCAGGTTCGCCTTCGAGAAGTTCGCCGAGGCCGACAAGACCCTCACCACGCACATGAAGTCGGTCGGCGAGGCGATGGCGATCGGCAGGTCCTTCCCAGAAGCCCTGCAGAAGGCCCTCAGATCGCTGGAGAAGAAGGAAACGTCCTTCACCTGGATGGGGGACACGGGTGATCTCTCGGAGCTGCTGAATGCCTGTGGCAGCCCGCACGACGGGCGGCTGCGCACGATGCAGCAGGCGATCAGGGCGGGCGCCACGCCGGAGCTGCTGTGCGAGGCCACCGGGATGGACCCCTGGTTCGTCGACCAGCTCTTCGCCGTGGACGAGGTCGCCCGCTCGATCCGGGAGGCCGGCTCGCTCGACGGCCTCGACGGGCCCGCACTGGCCCGGGCCAAGCGGTACGGCTTCGGCGACGCCCAGATCGCCGAGATCCTCGGGGTGGCCGAGGCGGCGGTGCGCGAACGACGGCACGCCCTGGGCCTGCGGCCGGTCTACCACACGGTCGACACCTGCGCCGCCGAGTTCGCCGCGCGCACGCCCTACCTGTACTCGACCTACGACGAGGAGACCGAGGTCCCGCGGGGCGACCGCCCGAAGGTGATCATCCTGGGCAGCGGGCCGAACCGGATCGGGCAGGGCATCGAGTTCGACTACGCGTGCGTGCACGCGTCGTTCGAACTGGCCGCCGCCGGCTACGAGACCGTGATGGTCAACTGCAACCCGGAGACCGTCTCGACCGACTACGACACCTCCGACCGGCTCTACTTCGAGCCGCTCACGCTGGAGGACGTCCTCGAGGTCGTGCACGCCGAGCAGGCCACCGGCCCGGTCGCCGGGGTGATCGTGCAGCTCGGCGGGCAGACGCCGCTCGGGCTGGCCCAGGCGCTCAAGGACGCGGGCGTGCCCGTGGTCGGCACGTCGCCGGAGTCGATCCACCTGGCCGAGGACCGCGGCGCGTTCGGCCGGGTGCTGGCCGAGGCGGGGCTGCGCGCGCCCAGGCACGGCACCGCCCGCACCGTGGACGAGGCGCGTGAGGTCGCAGCGCAGATCGGCTACCCGGTGCTCGTCCGCCCCTCCTACGTCCTGGGCGGGGCCGGCATGGCCATCGTGTACGACGACCACACGCTCGGCGCGTACATGGCCAAGGCCACCGCCAGGACCGGCGTCGAGCACCCGGTGCTGATCGACCGTTTCCTCGACGACGCCATCGAGATCGACGTGGACGCGCTGTTCGACGGGGAGGAGCTCTACCTCGGCGGGGTGATGGAGCACATCGAGGAGGCCGGCATCCACTCCGGCGACTCGGCCTGCGCCCTGCCCCCGATCACGCTGGGCGGCTTCGACATCAAGCGGATACGCGCCGCCACCGAGGCCATCGCCAGAGGGGTCGGCGTGCGCGGCCTGCTGAACGTCCAGTACGCCCTCGCCGCCAACGTGCTGTACGTCCTGGAGGCCAACCCCAGGGCGAGCCGTACCGTGCCGTTCGTGTCGAAGGCGACGGCGACGCCGCTGGCCAAGGCGGCGGCCCGGGTGATGCTGGGCACGACGATCGCCGAGCTGCGCGCGGAGGGCATGCTGCCGGCCGAGGGCGACGGCGGCACGCTGCCGCTGGACGCGCCGATCGCGGTCAAGGAGGCGGTGCTTCCGTTCAACCGGTTCCGCGGCGTGGACACCGTGCTCGGCCCGGAGATGCGCTCGACGGGCGAGGTGATGGGCATCGACGAGTTCTTCGGCACGGCGTTCGCGAAGTCGCAGGCGGCCGCCTACGGCGCGCTGCCGACCAAGGGACGGGCCTTCGTCTCGGTCGCGAACAAGGACAAGCGGGCCATGATCTTCCCGGTGAAGGCGCTGGCCGACCTCGGGTTCGAGATCCTGGCCACGGAGGGCACGGCCGAGGTGCTGCGCAGGAACGGCGTCCATGCCAGGATCGTGCGAAAGCACAGCGACGGAACCGGATCCGACGGCGAGCCCACCATCGTGCGGCGGATCCTCGACGGCGAGGTGGACCTCATCGTGAACACCCCGTTCGACGGCCCAGGCCAGTCCGGGCCGCGGCTCGACGGGTATGAGATCCGGACCGCGGCCGTGCTGCGCGGCATCGCGTGCGTCACGACCGTGCAGGGCCTGGCGGCCGCCGTCCAGGGCGTTCAGCACATCGTCCGGGGCGATGTGGGCGTACGGTCGCTCCAGGAGCACGCCAGGAGGCTGAGGGAGTAGGCGAGTGGCCGGTAGTCCGGTACAGGTGACGGGCACGGTGCTGACGACGCGCCGGGTGGACGCCTACCATGCGCTCACGGTCGTCGCACCGGGCGTCGCCGACCGCTTCCGGCCCGGCCACTTCGTCACCGTCGCGGCCGGCGGGCGCGACACCGCGATGCTCACCCGCCGGGCGCTGACGGTCCACGACGTCAAGCCGGACTACGGTGGCACGGTGGAGCTGGTCTTCGCCGTGCGCGGCGCGGGAACCGCCTGGCTGTCCGAGGTCAAGGCGCGCGACACGCTCGACATCGTCGGCCCGCTCGGCCGGCCCTTCCCGCTGCCCCGCGACCCGTGCACGTGCGTGCTGGTGGGCGGGGAGTACGGCTCGGCCTCGCTGTTCGCCCTGGGCGACGCCCTGCAACTGCGCGGCTGCCGGATCGACTTCGTGCTCGGCGCCACCACGGCCGAGCGTGTCTTCGGCGCGCTGCGGGCCCGTCGGATGGGGGAGACGACGACGTTGACCACCGAGGACGGCTCGCTGGGCATGCGCGGCAGGGTGACCGACGTGCTGCCCGGCGTGATCGCGGACGTCCGGGCCGACGCCGTCTACGCGTGCGGCCCGATGGCGATGCTGCGCGGGGTGACCGCGGTGGCCGTCGAGTTCGGCATCCCCGTCCAGGTCGCCGTGGAGGAGCACATGGCCTGCGGCATCGGCGTCTGTATGACCTGCGTCGTCCCCGTGATCGGCGAGGACGGCGTGACCCGGATGCTGCGTTCCTGCGTGGAGGGCCCGGTGTTCCGCGGCGAGCGGGTCCGCTTCGACGACGTCGGGACGATCCCGTTCGACGCCCTCGGCGCACCCGGGGGGCGCAATGCGTGAGTCCGGGCGGGGTGAACCGACATAGGTGCCGACCTGCGGAGTTACCTGGCCCATGTGGAGCTGCCCAACCCCGTTCTGACGGCCTCCGGCTGCGGGGGGACGGGCCGGGAGCTCGCCCAGTTCTTCGACGTCGCCAGGCTGGGCGCGTTCGTGACGCGGTCGATCACGATGGCGCCCAGGGCCGGGCGGCCCACGCCCCGGATGGCGGAGACCCCCTCGGGGCTGCTCAACGCCGTGGGCCTGCAGGGGCCGGGCGTCGAGGCGTTCCTGGAGCGCGAGCTGCCCTGGCTGGCCGAGCGGGGCGCGCGCACCGTCGTGTCCCTCGGCGGCGGCACGGTGGCCGAGTTCACGGCGCTGTCGCGGCGGCTCGCCGACGCGCCGGGGATCACCGCCGTCGAGGTCAACCTGTCGTGCCCGAACGTCGAGGACCGCGGCAGGATGTTCGCCCGCGACGGCTCGGCCGCAGCCGAGGTGGTGGCGTCGGTGCGTGCCGCGATCAGGTACGACGTTCCGGTGATCGCCAAGCTGTCGCCCGACGTCGCCGACATCGTGGCGGTCGCCCGGTCGTGCGTGGACGGCGGCGCCGACGCCCTCGCCATGATCAACACGCCGGCCGGCATGAGCATCGACGTGGATACGATGCGCCCGACGCTCGCCGCCGGGGCGGGCGGCCTGTCCGGCCCCGCCGTACGGCCCCTGGCGGTGCGCTGCGTGTGGCAGGTGCACGCGGCCCTGCCCGGGGTGCCGATCGTCGGCATGGGCGGCGTGACGACCGGCAGGGACGCCCTGGAGCTCATCCTGGCGGGCGCCTGCGCCGTCGCCGTGGGCACCGCGACGTTCCACGACCCGTACGCCTGCCCGCGCGTCCTGAGGGAGCTCGAGGAGCTTCTCACCGAGCGCGGCTTCGACCGGCTGGCCGACGCCGTCGGCCTGGCCCATCGCCCCGCGGGGACCGGACCCCGCGGCAGGACAGATCTGGAGGAGAGTTCCCTGTGACCACGCCAGCTCCCGTCGCCGTCGCCCTCGACGCGCCCGACCTGGAAACCGCGGCCCGCTGGGCCGGCCTGGTGACGCCGCACGTCTCCACGGTGAAGGTGGGGCTGGAGCTCTACCTCCGGTACGGCCCCGACGTGATCGCGTCGGTGCGCGGCGCCAGCGGCGTCCGCGTCTTCCTGGATCTCAAACTCCATGACATCCCCAACACCGTGGCGGCGGCCGCCCGCGCGGTCGCCCGGCTCAAGCCCGCGATCCTGACCGTCCACGCGGCCGGCGGTCCCGCGATGATCCAGGCGGCCGTCGCAGCGGCGCCGGACGCCCAGATCGCGGCCGTGACGCTGCTCACGTCGCTCTCGGACGCCGATCTGCGCGAGATCGGCATCCAGGGACCACCCGAGGACGCGGTGCGCCGGATGGCCGCCGTAGCCGTCGGCGCCGGCGCCCAGGCCCTCGTCTGCTCGCCGCGCGAGGTCGCCGCCGTGCGGGCAGAGGTCGGCCCCGGGATCACGCTCATCACCCCGGGTGTGCGGCCCGCCGGCGCCGACAACCAGGATCAAGCAAGAGTAGCGACTCCGGAAGACGCGATCATCAGCGGGGCCGATCTTCTGGTGATCGGGCGGCCGATCACGGGTGCTCCGGACCCCGGAGCCGCCGCCGCCTCGATCGCCGCCGCGCTGCGCCGGATGACGGACAAACGGTGACTTTTCAATTACGAACAGTAGTAGTATCAATTTTGTGGCCGGAGAAACAGCCCTTCACGTTGCCGTACCGGCCTTGGACCAGCTAGTTTCCCCTCCCGTCCGAGTACATCGACAGAAATTCGAGGTGACCCGGCGTGGCTCTTCCTCCCCTGACCCCCGAGCAGCGCGCCGCAGCACTTGAGAAGGCTGCCAAGGCACGCAAAGAGCGTGCCGAGGTCAAGAACCGACTCAAGCACGGCGCGGTGTCCCTGGCCGAGGTTCTGAAGGACGGGCAGACCGATGACGTCATCGGCAAGATGAAGGTCTCGGCTCTGCTGGAGTCGCTCCCTGGCGTGGGCAAAGTCCGCGCCAAGCAGCTCATGGAGAAGCTGGGGATCGCCGAATCCCGCCGTGTGCGGGGTCTCGGCGCGAACCAGCGGGCCTCCCTGGAACGAGAGTTCGGCGGTGCCGAGAGCTGATCTCGGCGTCGTACGGCTTGTTGCAAGGGGGTAACGGAGTGACCGACATGTCCAAACACGGCGGTGACTCCTTGCCGCACGACCGACGCCTGACGGTCCTCTCCGGTCCGTCGGGTGTCGGGAAATCCACGGTCGTCGCCGAGCTCCGGCGGTCACACCCCGAGGTGTGGCTGTCGGTCTCGGTGACCACCCGGAAGCCCCGCCCGGGGGAGACGCACGGCGTGGAGTACTTCTTCGCCGACGAAGCCGAGTTCGACCGGCTGATCGCCTCCGGGGAGCTGCTGGAGTGGGCCGAGTTCGCCGGCAACCGGTACGGCACGCCCCGCACCCCCGTGCGGGAGCGGCTGGCCGCCGGGGTGCCGACGCTGCTGGAGATCGATCTCCAGGGCGCGCGGCAGGTGCGTGCCGCCATGCCCGACGCGCTGCTGGTCTTCCTGGCCCCGCCGAGCTGGGAGGAGCTGGAGCGGCGGCTGCGCGGCCGGGGCACAGAGCCGTCCGACGTGATCGCCCGGCGGCTCGAGATGGGGCGGATTGAGATGGCGGCCGAGAAGGAGTTCGACCTCACCATCGTCAACACGGACGTCAAGGACGTGTGCCATCGGCTGATAGCCTTGATGCGAAGCTCTCCTTCTAGCTAGAGGAACACGCAACGTGGCAAGCACAGTCGGCTACGCCGAGGGCATCACCAACCCGCCGATCGACACGCTGCTCGACATCGTCGACAGCAAGTACAGCCTGGTGATCATGGGTGCGAAGCGGGCGCGCCAGATCAACGCCTACTACTCGCAGCTCGGCGAGGGCCTGCTGGAGTACGTCGGGCCGCTCGTGGAGACCCACGCCCAGGAGAAGCCGCTGTCCATCGCGCTGCGCGAGGTCAGCGAGGGTCTGCTCAGCGCCGAGCCCATCGAGTCCTGAGTCGGGCCGCCGTGCCTGCCGCTTCGGTGGTGCTGGGCGTCAGCGCCGGCATCGCCCTCTACAAGTCGTGTGAGCTGCTGCGCCTGTTCACCGAGTCCGGTCATGACGTGCGGGTCGTGCCGACCCGCGACGCGCTGCGCTTCGTCGGGGAGCCGACATGGGCGGCGCTCTCCGGCAATCCGGTGACCACCGAGGTGTGGGAGTCCGTGCACGAGGTGCCGCACGTCCGCATCGGGCAGCGCGCGGACCTCGTGGTCGTCGCCCCCGCCACAGCGGACGTGCTGGCCAAGGCCGCGCACGGCCTGGCCGGCGACCTGCTCACCAACACCCTGCTGACCGCCCGCTGCCCGGTCGTGTTCGCGCCGGCGATGCACACCGAGATGTGGGAGCATCCCGCCACCCGCGCGAACGTCGCGACGCTGCGCGAGCGGGGCGCCGTCGTGATCGAGCCGGCCGTCGGCAGGCTCACCGGGGCCGACACCGGGCCCGGGCGGCTGCCCGAGCCCGCGGAGATCTTCGAGGTGTGCCGCAGGGTGCTCGCCCGCGGCGCGCTCGCCGGCCGGGCCCTCGACCTCGCGGGCCGGCACGTGGTGGTCTCGGCGGGCGGCACCCGCGAGGCGATCGACCCGGTCAGGTTCATCGGCAACCGGTCGTCCGGCCTGCAGGGGTACGCCCTGGCCCGCACCGCGGTCGCCCGCGGCGCCGAGGTCACGCTGGTGTCGGCCAACGTCGCGCTGCCCGATCCCGCGGGGGTCAAGGTGCTGCGGGTCGAGTCCGCCCGTGAACTGCGCGAGGCCGTGCTCGACGCCGCCAGCACCGGCGCTCACGGGACCGCAGGTGCCGACGCGGTCGTGATGGCGGCCGCCGTCGCCGACTTCAGGCCGGACCGGCACAGCGACACCAAGATCAAGAAATCGTCGGCGGAGCCGGACCCGATCCGCCTGGTCAAGAACCCCGACGTGCTGGCCGAGCTGGGCGAGCTGCGGCGGGACGCACGCGAGCGGGGCGGGCGGGAGCCGCACCCGCGGGTGATCGTCGGGTTCGCCGCCGAGACCGACGACGTCCTGGCCAACGGCCGGGCCAAGCTGGCGCGCAAGGGCTGCGACCTGCTCGTCGTCAACCAGGTGGGGGAGGGCCTCGCCTTCGGGACGCCGGACAACGCGGCCGTCGTCCTCAGCTCCGACGGCGGGACGGTGGAGATCTCGCGGGGTCCCAAAGAGGATCTCGCCGACGTAGTCTGGGATTTGGTGGCGGAGCGCCTTTCCTGACAGTCCGCCACGGCAAGTGCGCGCTGCGAGGGAGCGACCGTCATGCCCGTGCCCGCCGCGATCAGAGAGCGCTGCCGCGCGATGCTCGGCCCGGGCGAGGACATCCGCTACGTGTTCCCGGCCCTCGCGCTGTCCCCCCAGACCACGGCCGCCTTCCTGATCGTCGTGACGGACCGGTCGGTGACGCTGCTGTCGGTGGCCGCAGGTGAAGCGCCGTCCGGGGTGTGGGCGACCTACCCCCGCCGCACCCGGCTGGGGCCGATCGAGTTCCGAGCCGTCCCGCGGATCGAAATCGACGGGATGACGTTCGAGGTGGAGGTGGAGTACGCGGCCGTGGTGGCCGCCGCCGACGCCGAGGCGTTCTCCCCCGGCGACCTTCCCCGCGACCCCCTACCCGACCTATGAACGCTAGACTCGCGTGAGCATCGCCCAACTTTACCGTCAGCAGCCGCTGCATGAGGAGCCACGAGTTGTCCCGTCGCCTGTTCACCTCCGAGTCGGTCACCGAGGGCCACCCGGACAAGATCGCCGACCAGATCAGTGACGCGATCCTCGACGCAATGCTCAAAGACGACCCCAAGAGCCGGGTCGCCGTCGAGACGTTGATCACCACCGGGCAGGTCCACGTCGCCGGCGAGGTGACGACGGAGACCTACGTCGACATCCCGGCGTTGATCCGCGACAAGATTCTGGAGATCGGTTACGACGCCTCCCACAAAGGCTTCGACGGCGCCTCCTGCGGCGTTTCCGTGTCCATCGGGGCGCAGTCGCCCGACATCGCCCAGGGCGTCGACACCGCCTACGAGCACCGCGCGGGCGAGGGCGCCGACGACTTCGACCGGCAGGGCGCGGGCGACCAGGGCCTGATGTTCGGGTACGCGTGCCGGGAGACGCCCGAGTTGATGCCGCTGCCGATCATGCTCGCCCACCGGATGGCCCGGCGGCTCGCCGACGTGCGCAAGAGCGGCCAGGTGCCGTACCTGCGGCCGGACGGCAAGACCCAGGTGACCATCGAGTACGACGGGGACAGCCCGGTCCGCCTCGACACCGTGGTGGTCTCCACCCAGCACGCCCCGGAGATCGACCTGCGGGAGATGCTGACCCCCGACATCCGCGAGCACGTCGTGGAGCCGGTGCTGGCCGAACTGGAGATCGAGACCGAGGGCTACCGGCTGCTGGTGAACCCGACCGGCCGCTTCGAGATCGGCGGCCCGATGGGCGACGCCGGCCTCACCGGCCGGAAGATCATCATCGACACCTACGGCGGCATGGCCAGGCACGGCGGCGGCGCCTTCTCCGGCAAGGACCCCTCCAAGGTGGACCGCAGCGCCGCGTACGCGATGCGCTGGGTGGCCAAGAACGTGGTGGCGGCCGGGCTGGCCGACCGCTGCGAGGTCCAGGTCGCCTACGCCATCGGCAAGGCCCAGCCGGTCGGCCTCTTCCTGGAGTGCTTCGGTACCGAGAAGGCCCCGGTGTCCACGATCCAGAAGGCCGTCCTCGAGGTCTTCGACCTGCGTCCGGCCGCGATCATCCGGGACCTCGACCTGCTGCGCCCGATCTACTCGGAGACGGCCGCCTACGGCCACTTCGGCCGGGAGGGCTTCTCCTGGGAGTCGACCGACCGGGCCGACGCGCTGCGCGCGGCGGCCGGGCTCTGACCCCTACGCCGTACGCCTCCGGGCCCCGGGAAGGTTTCGAGCCTGCGAGAAACGTTCGTGGGTGAGGCTCCGGCCCCGGGACGTCGTCCGCGTCTGATAGGACGTAGGACGTGAGTGTGCCGTCGCAGGAGGCGCTCGTGCCCGCGCCGGCGGCGAGCGGTCGCAAGGGGGCCCGTCAGGCCGCCGGCGATCTTCCGGTCGCCCGGGTCGTCGTCGACACCCCGCTGCCGCATCTGGACCGGCTGTTCGACTACCTGGTGCCGGTGGCGGCCGAGGCCGCCGCGGTGCCGGGCTGCCGGGTGCGGGTCCGCTTCGCCGGGCGGCTCACCGACGGGTTCCTGCTGGAGCGGGTCGCCGGGAGTGAGCACCGGGGGCGGCTCGCCTTCCTGGACCGGGTGATCTCCCCGGAGCCGGTCCTGACCGCCGAGATCGCCGGGCTCGCGCGTGCGGTGGCCGACCGCTACGCCGGCACGATGTCGGATGTCCTGCGGCTGGCGATCCCGCCGCGCCATGCCCGGGTCGAGGCCGAGGCGAGGGCCCCGGCCCCCGTGACGTGGGAGCCCGCGCCCCCGGCCGGGGAGGATCAGAGCGGGTGGGCCGCCTATCAGGCGGGTCCGTCGTTCCTGACCGCCCTGGCGGAGGGACGCTCGCCGCGCGCCGTCTGGACGGCACTGCCCGGTGTGTCCTGGCCGGAGGCGATCGCGGCAGCGGTGCGGGCGACGCTGGCGAGCGGCCGCGGCGTGGTGATCGTGCTGCCCGACGGCAAGGACGTGGCCGTGATGGCCCGGGCGCTGGGGAGCACGCCGCACGTCGCGATCACCGCCGACCTCGGCCCGGCCGAGCGCTACCGCCGCTGGCTCAAGGCGCTGCGCGGCGAGATCGGGGTCGTGGTGGGCAACCGTCCCGCCGCCTTCGCGCCGGTGGCCTCCCTGGGCCTGGCCGTCATCTGGGACGACGGAGACGATCTGCACGCCGACCCGCACGCGCCGTACCCGCACGCCCGCGAGGTGCTGGCGCTGCGCGCCCACCGCGCGCAGGCGGGCCTGCTGATCGGCGGCCACGCCCGGAGCACGGAGGCGACCATGCTCGTCGCGACGGGCTGGGCGCGGTCGCTCGCCCCCCGGCGCGAGGAGATCAGGGCCAGGGCGCCGAGGGTACGCCCGGCCGGCGACGACGCCGAACTCGCCCGCGACGAGGCGGCCAGGGCCGCTCGCCTGCCGACCGTCGCCTGGCAGGCGCTGCGGCGCGGGCTGGAGAGCGGCCCGGTGCTCGTCCAGGTGCCCAGGAGGGGATATCTGCCCGCGCTCGCCTGCCGGACCTGCCGCGGCCCGGCCCGCTGCCCCGCCTGCCGCGGCCCGCTGGCCCTGCGCGGTGGGCACGCCGTGCCGTACTGCCGCTGGTGCGGCCGGATCGCGGGCGGCCGCCGGTGCCCGTCCTGCGGCGACGACCGGATCCGCGCGCTGATCGTGGGGGCCCGCCGAACGGCGGAGGAACTCGGCCGGGCGTTCCCGTCCTTCCCGGTCAAGACGTCAGGGCGGGACGGCGTGCTCGCCGAGGCCGGGCCGGCGCCCGCACTGATCGTGGCCACCCCCGGCGCCGAGCCGGTGCCCGAGGGCGGCTACGCGGCGGCCGTGCTGCTCGACGGCTGGGCGCTGCTCGGCCGCCCGGACCTGCGCGCGGCCGAAGAGGCGCTGCGGCGCTGGATGAACGCTGCGGCGCTCGCCCGGCCGGGGGCCGAACTCGTGGTGCTGGCCGACTCGGCCGTCCCCGCCGTACAGGCCCTGCTGCGCTGGGACCCGATCACCTTCGCCGAGCGCGAGCTCGCCGACCGCGCCGAGCTGGGCTTCCCTCCGGCTGTGCGGATGGCCACGCTGACCGGACCGGCCGCCGCGGTCAGGGAGACGCTGGCCGAGGCGGCCCTGCCTCCGCAGGCACAGGTCCTCGGTCCGGTCCCCGTGGAGGGGGAGGTGGAGCGTGCCATGGTCCGGGTGCCGCGTGACCGGGGCTCGGCGCTCGCCCGCGCGCTCAAGGCGGCGAGCGGGGCGCGATCAGCACGCAAGGCCCCCGACACGGTGCGAGTGGCGGTCGATCCGCTGGACCTCATTTGATCACTCCCCTCCCCCTCCCCTCCCCCCGTGATTCCCCCCTCCCCCGTGATCTTGTAGTTGCTCGCAGGAAACCCCTCCCACCTGCCCGAATATGAAGCGTGATCTTGCAGAAACTCGCAGCGATGGCCCTTCACCTGGCATTTCCTCTTCCGTGATCTTGCAGTGGGGTCGTCACTGCAAGATCACGGAGTGCATCCGGCCAGCTCATGAACCGTCTCTGCGAGAAACTGCAAGATCACGAATGGTGAAAGTGCAGGTAGGGACCCATGTCTGCCAGCAACTGCAAGATCACCGGGGGGGGAGGGTGGGGGGTGGGGGGTGGGGTCAGGCGTGGGTGGAATGGGGTTTCTCGGCGAGGGAGCGGAGGTTCCGTACGGCCTGGGCGGGGTCGTCGGCCCCGTAGACGGCGTTGCCCGCCACGAAGACGTCGGCACCGGCCTCCGCGCAGCGCTCGATCGTCGTCTCCGACACGCCGCCGTCGACCTGGAGCCACACCTCGCCGCCGTACTTGTCGATCAGCGCACGAGCTCTGGAGACCTTCGGCAACATGATGTCCAGGAACCTCTGCCCGCCGAACCCCGGCTCCACGGTCATGACCAGCAGCATGTCGATCTCGGGCAGCAGGTCCTCGTAGAGCTCCACCGGGGTGGCCGGGTTCAGCGCCAGGCCCGATCTGGCCCCGGCCGCGCGGATCGCCCGCAGCGTGCGCACCGCCGCCCTGGCCGCCTCAGCGTGGATGGTGACGCTGGCCGCGCCCGCCTCCGCGTAGTCCGGCGCCCACCGGTCCGGCTCCTCGATCATGAGGTGGCAGTCGAGTGGTGTCGTGGTCGCCTTGAGCAGCGACTCCACGACCGGCAGGCCGAGCGTGAGGTTGGGCACGAAGCGGTAGTCCATGACGTCCACGTGCAGCCAGTCGGCGATGCCCTCGACCCTCGCCGCCTCGTCGGCGAGGCGGGCGAAGTCGGCGGACAGGATGCTGGGCGAAATCTGTACGGCCATAGTGTCTGCAGTCTATTTCGCCCGGAACAGGGCCAGGAACATGGCGTCGGTGCCGTGCCGATGCGGCCAGAGCCGCACATGGGGGTCGTCGCCGAGTCCCGGCGCCTCGGGCAGGAACTCCCGCGCGTCGAGCACCTCCGCCCGCTCGGGCGGCACCTCGTCCACCACGGCGGTGGTCTCCGCCAGGTGCGGGGAGCAGGTCACATAGGCCACCACCCCGCCGGGCCGTACGGCACGCAGGGCGGAGTCGAGCAGCAGGCGCTGCAGCCGGGTCAGCTCCGGGATGCTCCGAGGATCACGCCGCCAGCGGGCCTCGGGCCGCCTGCGCAGCGCGCCCAGGCCGGTGCAGGGGGCGTCGAGCATCACCCGGTCGAACGTGCCGGGCCGCCAGGGCGGCCGGGTCCCGTCGGCGGTGACGACGGCGGCGCTCCGGGTAGTCCCCCAGACGAGCCTGGCGCGGTGATACTGGACGTCCGCGGCGAGCAGCCTGGCCCCGCGCTGCCCGGCCACGGCGTCGAGCAGCCCCGCCTTGCCACCGGGTCCGGCGCACATGTCCAGCCAGTCGCGATCACGGTCGACGGGCACCCTGGTGAGCGCGAGCGCGACGAGCTGGCTCGCCTCGTCCTGGACCGCGGCGCGCGCCTCGCCCACCGCCGGGATGGAGCCCGGGTCCCCCTCGGGAAGATAGGCGCCGTACGGCGAGTAGGCCGCGGGCTCGGCACCCGCTGCGATCAGCTCCTCGACCGAGCAGCGGCCCGGACGGGCCACCAGCGCCACCCGGGGCCGCTCGTTGTCGGCCGCCAGCAGCGCGGCGGTCTCGTCCACGTCGCCGCCGACCGCGTCGCGCAGCGCGTTGACGATCCAGCGGGGATGGCTGTGGGCCACGGCCAGGTGGCCGGCCGGGTCCTCCTCGCGCGGCGGAGCCACGATGGCGAGCCACTCCTCCAGCGTGCGGCCCGCGACCTTGCGCAGCACGGCGTTGGCGTAGCGCGAAGGACCGGGCCCGACCCGGTGCCTGACCAGGTCGATCGTGGCGCTGACCGCCGCGTGCGGCGGGATGCGGGTACGCAGAAGCTGATGCACGCCGAGCCGTACGGCGTCCAGCAGCGGCGGGTCGACCTGTTCCGGGGGCCGGTCGCTGCACGCGGCGATGATCTCGTCGTAGGTGCCGAGGCCGCGCAGCGTGCCGTAGGCCAACTCGGTGGCGAGCGCGGCGTCCCGGCCCACGATGCCGCGTCTGCGCAGCAGCGCGGGCAGCAGCAGGTTCGCGTACGCGTCGCGCTCGTCGACGGCCCTCATCAGGTCGTAGGCCACGTTTCTGGCCGCGTCGGGCCGGCCGGACCGCGGTCCTCCCGCGCCCTGCCTGCCGGAGCCCTGCCTGCCGGAGCCCTGTCTACCGGCCGGGCGCCTTCCGTGGTGCTGTCGCGTCATTCGAAGCGCTCCGAGTCGCCGTGTGCGCCGCCGACGCGGACGCCGCGCGCCCATTCGGCGGCCGTCATCGCCCGTTTGCCCTGCGGCTGCACCTCGCCGAGCTCGACCGGGTGGGTGCCGGTGCCGACGATGACGGTGTTCTTCGCCGCGATGATCTCGCCGGGGGCGGGCGAGGCCGACGCCTCCGGCGCGAGCCGTACGGGGCCGATTTTGATTCGCCGGCCGCGGAACTCGGTCCACGCGCCCGGCGCCGGCGTGCATGCGCGCACCAGCCGGTCCACCCGCATCGCCGGGGCCGCCCAGGCGACGCGCGCGTCCTCGACCTCGATCTTTCGCGCGACGCTGACCCCGTCGGCCTGCTGCGGGCGTGCCTCCAGCGTGCCGTCCTCGACGCCGTCGAGCGTCGCCGCGAGCAGCCCGGCCCCCGACTCGGCGAGCCTGGCCAGCAGCGCGCCGCTGGTGTCGTCCGGCCGGACCGGCTCGGTCACGCAGCCGAAGACCGGCCCGGCGTCCAGCTCTTTGACGATCCGGAACGTCGTCGCACCGGTGATCTCGTCACCGTGCAGTACGGCATGCTGGACCGGCGCGGCACCCCGCCATGCGGGCAGCAATGAGAAATGCAGATTTATCCAGCCGAATGGCGGAATATCCAGAGCGGCCTGCGGGAGCAAAGCACCATAGGCGACCACCGGGCAGCAGTCCGGATTTATCGCTCTCAACCGGTCGAGGAATTCCGGGTCGGCGGCCTTCGCCGGCTTGAGCACCTCGATGCCCGACTCCTCGGCCAGCTGGGCCACCGGGCTGGGATGGACGTGACGTCCCCGGCCGGATCTGGCGTCCGGGCGGGTGACGACGGCGACGACCTCGTGGCGGGGCGAGTCGAGCAGCGCCCGCAGCGACGGGAGCGTGGTGTCCGGGGTGCCGGCGAAGACCAGGCGCACTACAGGGCCCTCCCGTGGGTGGCGTGCGGCGAGACCTTGACGACGGGTGCGGAAAGGCCGCTCCACTCGGCCTCCCGGATGGCCTTCATCGCGAGCTTGCGCTGCTTGGGATCCATCCGGTCGATGAACAGCACGCCGTCGAGATGGTCGGTCTCGTGCTGGAAGCAGCGGGCCATCACCTCGGTGCCCTCCAGGACGACCGGCTCGCCGTGCATGTCGAAGCCCTTGGCGACCGCCCTGATCGCGCGAGGGGTCGGGAAGGACAGGCCGGGGAAGGACAGGCAGCCCTCCTCGCCCTCCTCGTCCATCTCGTCCGACAGGTCGAGGTCGGGGTTGATCAGGTGTCCGAGCTGCTCGTCCACGTAGTAGGTGAAAACCCGGAGCCCGACGCCGATCTGCGGCGCGGCCAGGCCTGCGCCCGGGGCGTCCATCATCGTGTCGGTCAGGTCCTTGACGAGCCTGCGCAGCTCCTTGTCGAAGTCGACCACCGGTTCCGCCGGCGTGCGCAGCACCGGGTCACCGAAAAGGCGGATCGGCTGAATGGCCAACGATCGGCTCCGTTCACATCACGACGTCGAATATCGCTTCAGTCTAGGGGGTGTTCGGCAAATGCCGTCCGTCGCGAACGCGGCCGGGACGGATGCGTCACAGGGCCGGGAAGGACATTCCTAGGGGCGTGAGCGGACCTTCATCGCCGTCTTCCTCGCCGTCTTGGCGATCAGCGGATCGGGGTGGTGCCTGCCCAGCATCTCCAGTACGGCGAGGGCGTCGGGGTGATCCGCCCGACCCATTTCGGGGACCAGCGTGAGCAGGTCCTCCCCGAGGATGTCGAA
Source organism: Sphaerimonospora sp. CA-214678 (assembly GCF_050942215.1). Lineage (GTDB taxonomy): Bacteria > Actinomycetota > Actinomycetes > Streptosporangiales > Streptosporangiaceae > Sphaerimonospora. The sequence continues at coordinate 4,231,115 of NZ_CP192056.1, read as the reverse complement.
GTGGGCCACCGAGTCGATGGGCGCGCCCAGGTAGAGCAGGGCGGCGAGGGTGTCGACGGCCACCCAGGCGCCGTCGCCCTCACCCAGCGCGGGGGCGTCCAGATCGCGGACGCCCAGCCAGGCCGCGGCGTACCGCCACATCATCGGCTCGCCGAGGGCCTCGCGTACCGCCTGCTCGGCCTCCGGGCCCAGCTCCTCCAGGATCGTCCCGGCCGTGCCCCGCTGGGCCGCGTTGCCGGACGAGGCTATCTTGATCAGTTCGCGGGCGGCGTCCTCGGGGGCCCGGCGCTCCAGCCACAGCGTCGCCGCGCTGGCCGAGGCCCGGCCGGTCAGCATGGCCTCGATCAGCTCTCCCGCGGTGTGCCCGGCGAAGGCGGCGATCTCGCCGAGGGAGGGCGCGTCGTGTCCCTCACGCAGCAGGTCCCGGCGTACGGCCCAGACGCCGGGTTCGGTGAGCCGCACGAGATCGGCGGTCAGCTCGATCAACCCGCAGTACTCCAGCAGCGCCATGGCCTCGGCCAGCTCGCCGGGCAGCGTCATACGCAGCCGCCTGAGCTCGGACTGCTGGGCGCCGCAGCCGACCTCGTGCGCCTGGAGGATGCCGCCCGCCAGGTTCGCCATCGGCATGCCCTCCCGGACGGAGTAGATGGTCGCGAGGATCTCGGTGAGATGCTCGTCGACGACCCGCGATCCGGTCAGGCCCTCCTCCGTGCGGTCGAGCACGTCCATGACCACGCCGTCCCAGAACTCCATGGGATCGGTCATCCCGGGGCCGGGCCGGGCGGTCTTGCCCGGGGTGACGTCGAGCAGCCGGCCGTTGACCGCGACCACCCACAGCAGGCGGAGCCGCGCGGGGTCCAGCCCGAGCTCGGTCACGGCCGCGCGGGCGTCGCCGTCGGTCAGCAGCCCCTGCCCGGTGACCTCGCGCACGCCGGTCCAGCCGGCCAGCCGTACGGCGTCGCGCACGATGGGCGCGTCCCGCACCACTCGCGCCAGCTCCTCGTCCGGGGCGAGCTCGACGGGCGGGAATGTGAGCACGTCGCTGTCGGCCATTGCAGCAACTTACTCCACTGCGCTCACTCGACGCACCGGCTTCACCCCATGCACCGGTGTCACCGGATCGCGCGCGAGCGCGCCTTGAACGCGGCCTTCCTGGCGGCCTTGGCCATCATCCGGTCCGGGAGGGAGTTGCCGAGCAGTTCCAGAACCTCGACGACATCGGGGTGATCGACCCGCCACATGTCCTCGATCAGATGGGTCGGCGGCCCGGAAGCGGCGATGTTCTCCGCGAAGCCGTCCGGGTCGGCCTCGGCGGCCGGCAGCGCGAGCGCCAGCATGTCGACCGTGACCCACAGCACCTCGTCGTGGGTGAGGGTGGGGGCCTCCAGGCCCCGGGCGGACAGCCAGTGGACGGCGTGCGGCCGCAGCTCCGGGTCGTCGAGGCAGGACCGGATGACCGGGGCCGCCTCCACGCCCAGCCGGTCGACGAGCGTGACGGCGATCCCGCGCACCTCGGCCGGCGCGCCGGCCACGGCGGCGAGCAGTTCGGCCGCGGCCTGCCCGGGGGTGCGGCGGGAGAGCCACGACGCGATGTCGCGCTCGGCCGCCTCCGCGGGCAGCCCGTCGCTGATGAGGCCCGCGATCAGCCCGCTCGCGTCGCCTTCCGCGAGGTCCGGCGCGATCGGCGCGTCGAGCCCCATGTCCGAATAGATCTCCCGCAGTCCCCACAGCCCCTGCGGGGTCAGGGCCAGGCCGTCCTCGGTGATCTGGACCGTTCCCGCGTACGAGAGGGCGGTCAGCGCCCCACCCAGCCGCTCCCCGGTCAGTCCGTCCCCGGCGGGCCCGTCCCCGGCCGGTCCGTCATCGGCGGATGCGGGAGGCCGGCCGATCGCGACCTCGCGCAGATATTCGGCGACCGCGTCGGCCGGGACCGGCGCCTGCAGCCGGTAGAGCAGGTCGTGCACCGAGTAGAGTTCCTCGTCCACCGCGGGCTCCCCGGTGACGGCCACCGGCGCCTCGATGAGGAACTCCACGGCCGCGGCCCACAGGTCGAACACCTCCTCGTCCGGCCGGGCGGCCAGCGGCCGGAACCCCTCGGCCGCCACGACGGTCGTTCCCTCCACCCCGGCCAGCCCGAGATCGAGCGCGAGCCGCCAGGCCAGCGCCGGCCGTGCCACGCCGGCCTCCGCGGCCACCGCGCGCGCGTCCCTGACCCGCAGCGCCTTGCGCTTCGTCGTCGTGCGTCCGCCCTCCACCAGCCAGGTCACGATGAGGTGGGCGTCGTGCAGCAGCGGCGTGTTCCGTACGGCCGCGGCGATCTCGTCGGCGGGCGGGAGCCGTACGGCGGGCAGGGGTGCGCAGCCGGGGCAGTCGCACTCGGCCGGGCCGCCGGGCTCGACCAGTTCGAGGGAGTCGGGGCCGATGGCGCTGAAGATGCTCTTGGCCATGCCGAACTTGGTCGTGTCGGCGAGCGCCCGGGGCATCTCGGGTTCGATCTCGTCGATCGTCTCCCGCATCCTGGCGGCGACCTTGCCGGCGATCTCCCCCGTGTCGAGCAGGAACTCGACCAGTGTGCGGGCGGCCGCGATGGTCTCCGGCGCGCTCTCCGGCGGAGCGATGACCTTCCGCGGATAGATCTCCAGCAGGAGCTCCTCGAAGGTCCCCGGCCGGAAGTCGCCGAGTTCCCGCACCTCAAGATAGTCGCTGGCATAGTCGCACAGCAGGCGGACCTCGTCGACGTCGACCTCCACGCCCCTGTCGCGCCCCCACGTACGAAGGCCGTCGATGGCCCGGTTCACCCATTCGATCGACACAGGGAGACGCTAACGGCTCGCTGCGCCCATAGCGAATCGGTCAGTCCGTCCGGCGGGCGGGGTCAGGCGAGGGCGGGGTCGAGCACGACGTCGTCGCCCTGGACCGTGGGGGCCTCGGGGAAGTGGCAGGCCGTGAGGTGGCCCTCCCGGTTGCCGTTCAGCCGGACCAGCGGCGGCGCCTCGGTGGCACACCTGTCCCGGGCCTTCCAGCAGCGGGTGCGGAACCGGCAGCCCGACGGCGGGTCGATGGGGGAGGGCACGTCGCCGGCCAGGCGGATGCGCTCCCGCCGCTCGCCGTCGAGGCCGGGCTCGGGTACGGCAGACAGCAGGGCGTGCGTGTACGGATGCCGCGGCCGTTCGTAGATCGACTGCCGGTCGCCGATCTCGACGATCTTGCCGAGGTACATCACCGCGACGCGCTGGGAGAAGTGGCGGACGACGGCGAGGTCGTGCGCGATGAACAGGAACGCGATGCCGAGGTCGTGCTGCAGCTGCTGCAGCAGGTTGACGACCTGCGCCTGGATGGACACGTCGAGCGCCGACACCGGCTCGTCCGCGATGATCAGCCTGGGATCGAGCGCCAGTGCCCGGGCGATGCCGATGCGCTGCCGCTGCCCGCCGGAGAACTCGTGGGGGAAGCGGTTGTAGTGCTCGGGGTTGAGGCCTACGATCTCCAGGAGCTCCTGCACCCGCCTGCGCTGTCCGCCCGGCGGCTCGATGCCGTTGATCTCCATCGGGCCGTTGACGATCGTGCCGACGGTGTGGCGGGGGTTGAGCGAGCTGTAGGGATCCTGGAAGATCATCTGGATCTCGGGCCTGATCGGCTTGAGCCTGCGCCGGGAGTCGTGGGAGATGTCGCGTCCCCGGTAGAGGATCTTTCCCGCCGTCGGCTCCAGCAGACGGGCGGCCAGCCGCCCGGTCGTGGACTTGCCGCAGCCCGACTCGCCGACGAGGCCGACGGACTCGCCGGTCCCGACCGTGAGGTCGATCCCGTCCACCGCGTGGACGCTGCCGACCTGATGCTTGATCAGCACGCCGCCCCGGACGGGGAAGTGCTTGACCAGCCCCCGCAGCTCCAGGAGCGTCTCGTTCATGCGTCATCCCCGATCTGGGCGGTGCGGATCTCCGTCTTCTGGCGGAGGGTGAGATGACAGGCGTCGCCGTGGCCGGTGGCGGGGGAGATCTCCGGCCGCTCGGTGCGGCAGAGCCCGGCCCCGGCCAGCTCCTGATGGTCGCAGCGGGGGTGGAAGGGGCAGCCGGGCGGCGGGCTGAGCAGGCTCGGGGGCGTGCCGCGCACCGGTTTCAGCGGCACGTCGACCGAGGAGGTCAGGCGGGGCATCGACGAGAGCAGGCCCCAGGTGTAGGGGTGGCGGGGCTCACTGAGCACCTCGCGTACGGTTCCCCGCTCGACGGCCCGGCCGGCGTACATGACCAGGATGCGGTCGGCGGTGTCGGCGACCACCCCGAGGTCGTGGGTGATCAGGATGACCGCGGTGCCGGTCTGCTGCTGCAGCTCCTTCAGCAGGTCGAGGATCTGCGCCTGCACGGTCACGTCGAGAGCGGTCGTCGGCTCGTCCGCGATCACCAGGTCCGGGTCGCAGACCAGCGCCATCGCGATCATCGCGCGCTGCCGCATGCCGCCGGAGAACTCGTGCGGGTAGTGGTCGACGCGGGTGGCCGGCTGGGGGATGCCGACCCTGCTCAGCATCTCGATGGCCCGCTCGCGTGCCTCCTTCTTGCTCGCGCCGCGGTGCTTGCGGTAGACCTCGCCGATCTGGCGGCCGATCGTGTGGAACGGCGACAGCGCGGTCAGCGGGTCCTGGAAGATCATCGAGATGCGGTTGCCGCGGAGCCTCTCCATCGTGCCCCTGCCGGCGCCGGTCAGCTCCCGGTCCTCCAGCCAGATCTCGCCGCCGATCTTCGTGTGGTCGGGGTCGTGGAGACCCAGGATCGCGAGGTTCGTGACCGACTTGCCCGACCCGGACTCTCCGACGATGCCGAGCGTGGTGCCCTTCTCCAGGTCGAAGGAGAGTCCGTCGACCGCGTGGACGATGCCGTCCTCGGTGTTGAACTCGACGCTGAGATCGCGTACGGACAGGAACGGCCCCGGTGGCGAGGTGGTCACTTGCTGCTCCAGGTTGCTCATCGCTCAGCTCAGCCGTACCCGCGGGTCGATGACCGCGTAGAGCACGTCTACCACGATGTTCAGGATGACGATGGCCGTCGCGCCCACGATGGTCACGCCGAGCAGCATCGGCAGGTCGGTGTTCTGCACGGCGCGTACGGCGAGCTCGCCGATGCCGTGCAGTGTGAACGTCTGCTCTGTGATGATCGCTCCGCCCAGCAGCGCGGCGAGGTCGACGCCGAAGATCGTGACGATCGGGATCATCGCCCCGCGCCAGGCGAAGCGGAAGAACACGGTCGGGCCCGACATGCCCTTGGCCCGTGCCGTACGGACATAGTCCTCGGTGAGCTGCTCGACCATCTGCGACCGGGTCATGCGGGTGTAGTTGGCGGTGAAGATGATCGACAGCACCACCCAGGGGAGCAGCAGGTGGGTGAACCAGCCCACCGGGTCCTCCGAGACGGGGACGTAGGACGGGCGCGGGATCAGTTCGAGCGTGTCCACGAGGTAGAACGCCAGCAGCGGCCCGATGAAGTAGATCTGCAGCGAGGCCCCGATCACCGACGACGAGCTGGCGATCTTGTCGAGTGGCCGCCCGGCCTTCCACGCCGCGAGCATGCCGGTGAGGATGCCGAAGGACAGGATGACCAGCGAGGCCCCGAGCGTGAGGGACAGGGTCACCGGGAAGCGGTCCAGGATGGCGCCGAACACCGGCTCCTGGGTGGCGAAGGAGTAGCCGAGGCAGGGCGCGGGACACGCGCCGAACTGGACGAACTCGCGGCCCGTGAAGATGCCCGCCAGCCAGTGCCAGTACTGCACGAACAGCGGCTCGTCCATCCCCAGGTTGTGCCGGATGAGATCCAGCGTCTCCGGCCGGCAGATCTTGCCGCAGAAGGCGCGGGCGGGATCTCGGGGGACGGCGTAGAAGAGATAGAACGTGACGGCACTGATGATCATCAAGATCACGAGTGCGCCGAGGATTCGGCGTACCAGAAAGCCGGCCATGGTGTCGTACCTGCTCCAGCGGGCGGATTTTCCGGGGTCGCCGCTCTCGCCCCGGACGGGGCGGGAACGGCGACCGGGTGACGGTTACTTGACCCAGATGTCCAGGGGGGACTGCTCGCCCCAGATCGGGTCGAACGTGACGCCGCCGAGGCCGGAGCCGTACAGACCGAAGTAGGTCTGGTAGAACTCCGGGATGATCGCGGCCTGCTCCATGATCTGACGGTCGAGCGCGGCCCACGCCTTGCCGGCCTCGACCGGGTCGGTGATCGCGTTGGCCCTGTCGATGCCCTCGTTGATCTCCGCGACGTCGAGGTGGCTGTAGTTCGACGCGCCGTCGGCGATCTGACGGCCGTCGAACAGCGGCTGGATCGCGGTCGAGCCGGTCGGCCAGTCGGCGGCCCAGCCGCCCCAGTAGACGTCGTACTTGTTGTCCACCAGGCCGATCGCGTCGTAGTAGGTCGCCGGGTTGAGGGGCTTGGCCACGACCGTGAAGCCGGCCTTGGTCAGCGCCTCCTTGACCGCGACGGTGATCTTCTCCTGGGTCGGCGTCTGGTTGTAGGCGTAGACGATGGTCGGACTGGGGTCGCCCGACTGCGCGAGCAGCCGCTTGGCCGCCTCGGGGTCGCCCTCGGGCTTGGCGAGCTTGCCGTACAGGTCGAAGGACTCGTAGCCCATCACGGTCGGGCTCATGACGGTCGTGGCGATCTTGCCCGCCGTGATCTCGCCGCCCTCGAGCTGCTGGATCTGCCTGTTCGGCCAGGCCGTGATGAGCGCCTTGCGGACGTTGACGTCGGTGACCCGCTTGGTGTTGATGTTGTAGAAGGTGGTGAACGGGGTCAGGCCCCGCAGGGAGCGCCCCATCGCCTCGGTGTCGCCGAGCACCTCCTGCACCCGCTCCGGCGCGACCGGGTTGTGGAACGTGAACGCCTGCTTGTCCTTGCCGTTGTCGGCCAGGAAGCGCTCGGTCGTCTGCTGCGACTGGTAGCCGAACTCCATGTGCCACTTGTCCGGATAGGCGTGCCGGATCGGGTCGGTGTTCTTGTCCCAGTGCGGGTTGCGCTCGAGGTCGAGCGACTTGTCCGTGACGTGGCTCGCGATCCTGTACGGCCCCGAGGAGAACGGGTGCCTGTCGTACTTCTGCTCGGTGTCGTGCGCCTTCGGCACCGCGCCGTAGCCCGTCATGGCCAGCGTGAAGTTGAAGTCGGGGTGGGGGCCGTTGAGGTGGAAGACCACCGTCCTGTCGTCGGGGGTCTCGATCGTGTCGAGCTCCTTGCCGTCGTAGGGGCCCTCGTACTGGTCGCGGAACGGCTTGCCGGCGTCCGGCACCAGCCACTGCTGGGCGTAGGTCGGGCCCTCGGTGATGAAGTCGGCGAACAGGCGCTCGAAGCCGTACTTGATGTCGGCCGGGGTGATGGGGGAGCCGTCCTCCCACTTCAGGCCGTCCTTGAGGGTGAACGTCCAGGTCTTGCCGCCGTCGGCGGTGCTGCCGGTGTCGGTGGCCAGGTCGCCCACCAGCGTGAGGGTGCCGTCGGGGTTGCGCTTGTAGTTCGTGAGCTGGCGGGTGAACAGCTCGGACACCGAGGAGTTGTAGTTCAGGTAGACGCGGCCCGGGTCCAGGTGGCTGAAGTCGTCGCGGTCGAGCATCGTGACCGTGCCGCCCGTCTTGGCGTCGGGGATCTCGGCGGCGGGGCCCTTGGAGTCCTCGGCGGTGCCGACCGTGATCGCGCTGATGGCCTTGTTCTCCAGCGGCTGCCGCGAAGAGGTGCCCGCGGCGGTCTCGGGCGCACCGCCGCCTCCGCCCTCGGCGCAGCCGGCCAGGGCCAGCGCGCCCGCGGTGAGCACGGCGGCCATCGAAGCGATTCGCCTGCTGTGCGATCTCATGTGGTCCTTCCTGTGGGGACGGGCACTGCCGGAGTCAGCGCTTGGTCTTGGGGTCGAAGGCGTCGCGGATGGAGTCGCCGAACAGGTTGAACGCGATGACGAAGATCACCATGGAGACACCCGGGAAGATCAGGTACGTCACGTCGGAGTGGTAGACGTTGACGCCCACCTGGAACATGCGGCCCCAGTCGGGGGTGGGCTCGGTCATGCCCACCCCGAGGAAGCCCAGGCCGGCCTCGGCGCCGACGAACAGCGGGAGCAGCAGCGTGCCCTGGATGATGATCGGCGTCCACAGGTTGGGCAGCAGTTCCTTGAAGATGATCCGGGCCGGAGAGGCGCCCGTCACCCTGGCCGCCTCCACGAACTCCCTCGTGCGCAGCGACAGGACCTGCGAGCGGAGCAGGCGGGCGAGCGCGGCCCAGCCGAGGACGGTCAGCACGACGCAGATCGAGACGAACCTGAGCCAGACCGGGGTCTCCTCCTCCGGCAGCACGATGGCGGCCTCGACGACCGGCAGGAAGACGATGAGGAACAGCTGCTGCGGGAAGGCCAGCAGCGTGTCGATGACCCGGCCGATCACGTAGTCGGTCTTGCCGCCGATGTATCCGGCGGTGATGCCCAGCACCACGCCGAGGACCACCGTGACCAGCGTGACGACCACGGCGATGCTCAGCGAGGTGCGGATGCCGTACACGAGCTGCATGAAGACGTCCCGGCCCAGGCCGGGCTCCAGGCCGAACCAGAACTCGCCGCTCATGCCGCCGTTGGGGGCGATCGGATATCCGAACTCGTTCAGCAGGCCCGGCCGGTTCTGCCCGTAGGTGGTGTAGGGGTCCTTGCCGTAGATCTTCGCGATGACCGGGGCGAGCAGGGCGATCAGAAAGAAGGCCAGTACGACCAGGGCCGAGACGACGCCTGTCCGGTCGCGCCGGAACCGCCGCCACATCAGGCGGCCGGGCGAGCGGCCGACGACGGCCGGAGCGTACCGTGCCGGTCCGGCGGGACCGGCGGCGCCCTCGGCGGTTTCGGCGGCCGCCGGAGAAGGGGCCGGAGAGGGGAACGTCATGGTGCGTGCTCCCGTGTGGGCCGTCAGCGATCGGATGAGATCCGACTGTAGGGGAACTTTCGCAACTCGATTTCCGGGAGTCAATTGGAAGTCGGGAACATTCCGTCTTTTGTCTGCATTGCTCCCTAAATTAAATCAGCTCGTGCCCTGAAGTCCGTTGACCGGCGGAGATGAGTCGTCAAGAATGAGATTTGACTCTATGTATCCATGTCACGGATTCGTGACATGATTCGGATAAGACAGAGATATCGCATTAGTTGAACGAGTAATTGATTGCCGGGGCGCGGCGGGGCGAAGGACCGCCGGTGCGGGGGCCGCGCAGGACGGCGACGGCCCCCGGCCGGGAGGGAGGCCGGGGGCCGGATGACGTCGTCGGAAGTCAGGTGACGGCCGTGTTCACCTCGGCGAAGTGGCACGCCACCGGGTGGCCGTTGCCGCGGTCGACCAGCTCGGGCTCCTCCTCGGCGCAGATCGCCTGCGCCTTCCAGCAGCGGGTGCGGAACCGGCAGCCCGACGGCGGGTCGATGGGGGAGGGCACGTCGCCCGTGAGGATGATCCGCTCCCTGCTCCGTTCCGCCGCCGGGTCGGCCGTGGGGGCGGCCGAGAGCAAGGCCTGGGTGTACGGATGCGCGGGCCGGTCGTAGAGATCGTCACGCGGGCCCGTCTCCACGATCTTGCCCAGGTACATCACCGCGACCCGGTCGGAGATGTGCCGCACCACCGACAGATCGTGCGCGATGAACACGTAGGCCAGGCCGAGGGCATCCTGCAGGTCCTCCAGCAGGTTGACCACGCCGGCCTGCACCGACACGTCCAGGGCCGACACCGGTTCGTCGAGGATCAGCAGTTTGGGCCGCAGCGCCAGCGCCCTGGCGATGCCGACGCGCTGGCGCTGGCCGCCGGAGAACTCATGCGGGTACCGGTTGCCGTGCTCGGGGCTCAGCCCGACCATGCGCAGCAGCTCGGCCACCTTCTCGCGCCCCGTGGACCTCCACATGCCGTGGACCCTGAGCGGCTCGGCGATGATGTCGTTGACCGGCATCGTCGGGTTGAGCGACGCGTAGGGGTCCTGGAAGACGATCTGCATGTCACGCCGGACTGCCTGCATCCGTTTGGCCGTCAGCGTGGTCAGCTCCTCGCCGGCGAAGCGGACCGATCCGGACGTGGGACGGTGGAGCTGCAGCACGGCCCGGCCGGTGGTCGACTTGCCGCAGCCGGACTCGCCGACGACCCCGAGCGTCTCGCCCCTGTCGACATGCAGCGACACACCGCTGACCGCCTGGATCCGCCCGACGGTCCTGCGCACGATGCCACCCTTGATGGGGAAATCCACCACGAGGTCGTTGACCTCCAGCAGTGGCCCATTATCGGTCAGCGCATTCTCGGCCAGCGCGTTCTCGGTCATGAGTCCTCGCCGTTCGTCTTGAATAGTGCGGTCGGGTCGGAGTGCGCGGCCAGCCGGCGCCAGTGATGGCAGGCCGCGTAGTGCCCGCCGATGTCCGTCTCCACCAGCGCGGGCTCGGTCGTCCGGCACTGCTCGTCGGCGAGCGGGCAGCGCGGGGAGAACGGGCAGCCCGGCGGCAGATTGATCAGCGAGGGCGGGGATCCCTGGATCGGTCGCAGCCGGCCGCCGGCCGACCCCGTCGTGGGGATCGAGCCGAGCAGGCCCGCGGTGTACGGCATGCGGGGCGAGGCGAACGTGCGGTCGACGTCGCCGATCTCCACCGGCTTGCCGGCGTACATCACCAGGACGCGGTGGGCCATGCCGGCGATGACGCCGAGGTCGTGCGTGATCAGCACGATCGCGGCGTCCACCGCGTCCTTGACCTCCAGCAGCTTCTCCAGGATCTGGGCCTGGACGGTCACGTCCAGCGCGGTGGTCGGCTCGTCCGCGATGATCACATCCGGATTGTTGATGACCGCCATGGCGATCATCGCGCGCTGCCGCATGCCGCCGGAGAACTCGTGCGGATAGGCGCGCAGCCGAGTCCCGGCCTGCGGGATGCCGACCAGGTCGAGCATCTCCCTGGCCCGGGCCAGCGCCTCCTTCCGCGGGACCAGTTCATGGGCGAGCACCGCCTCGGCGAGCTGGTCGCCGATGGTGTGCACCGGGTTGAGCGCCGTCATCGGATCCTGGAAGATCATCGCGATCTTTCGTCCGCGCAGGCCGCGGCGCCTGCGCTCGGTCATCTTCAGGATCTCGTCGCCGCGGTAGCGGATGCTGCCGCTGATCCTCGCGCTCTTGGGCAGCAGGCCCATGACCGCCATCGAGGAGACCGACTTGCCGGACCCGGACTCGCCGACGATGCCGAGCACCTCGCGCTCGTGCACGGTGTAGGACACGCCGCGTACGGCCCGCACGAGACCGTCGTCGGTGGGGAAGGAGACCTGCAGGTTCTCCACCTTCAGGATCTCGGCCTCGCCGGGACGCTTGGAGTCCGACAGGCGCCTGGCGATGTGGGCGCCCTGGGCGTTGGTCGTCGTCATCAGTCACGCACCCGGTTCTGTCGAGGATCGAAGGCGTCACGCAGGCCGTCGCCGATGAAGTTGACCGACAGCGCGATCACGACGATGAAGATGCCGGGCCACCAGAACAGCCACGGTCGGGTCACCATGGCGCTGCGGTAGGTCTCGATGAGCAGGCCGAGCGACGTGTCCGGGGGTTTGACGCCGAATCCCAGGAACGACAGCGCCGTCTCCAGCAGGATGCCCGAGGAGATCGCCAGCGTCGCGCTCACGATGATCACGCCGAGCGTGTTGGGCATGATGTGCTTGAAGATGATCCGGGTGGCGGGTGTGCCCACGGCCCTGGCGGCCTCCACGAACTCCTTCTCCCGCAGTGACAGGAACTGGCCGCGTACGAGCCGGCCGACGCTGGTCCAGGTGATGAGGCCGAGCATCAGGGCCAGGAAGTACGGCCCCAGGTTGCCGGCCATCTGGCCGACCACGGCCCCGATGACCAGGACCGGGATCGTGATCATCACGTCGGTGAACCGCATCAGCACCGCCTCGGTCCGGCCGCGGAAGTAGCCGGCCAGGGCGCCGATCACGGTGCCCACGATGGTGGAGATCAGGCCGATGGCCAGCGCCACGATGATCGAGATCTGCGTGCCGCGCATGGTCAGCGCGAAGTAGTCCTTGCCCAGGTTGTCCTGGCCGAACGGGTGCTCGCCGAGGTGGACGCCGGTGCCGCCGAGGAACTCGGGGAGCAGGCTGAGCGTGGGACGGCCCCGGTCGGCGAGGGTGCCGGTGCCCGTCCACGGCTTGTCCCACCAGCCGGGGATCGGCCCGAAGCCGATCGAGGAGAAGGCCAGGACGAAGACGAATGTGAACATGACCAGGCCGAACAGCGCCCCCTTGTGCCGGAAGAACCTGCGGACGACGAGCTGGCGCTGGGTCCGGGCGGTGACGGTCATCCCCTGCGTCTCGGTGCCGGGCTGGAGCTGCTCCGTGTTGAGTGTCATCTGTGTCTCCGCTCCGTCAGGACAGCCGGATGCGTGGGTCGAGGAACGCGTAGGCGATGTCGGCGAGCATGTTCCAGACCACGATGGCGACGCCCGAGACCAGGAAGAACCCCATGACCGGCATCGGGTCCACCTCTCGGAGCGCCTTGGTGAACATCGATCCCAGACCGCGCCAGCCGAACACGTGCTCGGTGACGACCGCGCCGCTGAAGACCGAGGCGAAGTCGAGCGCGAGGATCGTTGTGATCGGGATCATCCCGTTGCGGAACGCGTGTTTGACGACGACCGTCCGCTCCGGCAGGCCCTTGGCCCGAGCCGTACGGACGTAGTCCTGGTTCATCACCTCGAGCATGCTCGTCCTGCTGTAGCGCGAGTGGCCGGCCAGTCCGATCAGGATGAGCGCCAGCGTGGGCAGCAGCAGGTGCATCGAGGTGTCCAGCGAGACGTGCCAGAAATCCCCGGTGTAGTTGGGGGTCTGCGAGCCGATCGTGGCCACCGGACGTCCCCGCACCGAGGCGGCGTAGCTGCCCCAGGCCTGCAGGAGCCGATCGAAGATGATCAGCCCGCCGGTGAGCAGTCCGCTGCCGATGGCCAGCGGGACGGCCTGCCGGCTCAGCAGCCCGCCGATCTGGCGTCCCAGCGCCCAGCAGATCACGACGGTGACGGCCGCGAACCCCAGAATGGACAGCAGGTTCGCGTCGTCCAGCATCGGCTGCAGCGGGTGGTACAGCAGCGCGCCCACCCCCGCGGCGGCCAGCGCCGCGTACATCGGCTGCAGGTGCTCGAGCCCGGAGATCAACGCCGCCATCCCGGCCGCGGCCGCCAGCGAGACCACGAGCACGAACGGGAAGCCGAGGCCGGGGTCGGCGAACCAGCGGCTCGCGGAGAGAGCGAAGAGGACCACGGCGGTGACGACGAAGCCGATGCCGAAGGCGGCCAGCTTGCCGCGCCGGTCCCCGTGGTAGACCGAGCCCCAGACCAGTCCGGCGAACACGGCCGCAGCCGCGATGACCCAGGCCGGGATCGTGGGGTCGCGCAGCCAGTCGTTGAACTCGATCGCCAGGTACTGCTTGAGCATCGTCGCCACCCAGAAAACCGGTAGCGAGAAGCAGACGAAAGCTGTGAAAGTAATCCCGTGGTCGAAACTGCTGTACTGGCGCAGCGCCGAGATGACGCCGATGGTGATGCCGATGAACGCGCCGAGCAGCGTCGCGACGACCACGAGCTGGAGGGTGGCGGCGGTGGCCTGGCCGAGCTGGGCGGCGACCGAGCTGCCGGCCTTGTCGACGCCGAGGTCGCCATGGAGGAGGAGGTCGCCGAGCCAGCCGAGATAGCGGACCGGGATCGGCATGTCGAGCCGCATCGCCTCGATGCGGGCCGCCATCTGCGCCTTCGCCTGCGGAGTCGACTGCTCGCGCAGGTCTTGGAGCGGATCCCCGGACAGGGCGACGAGGACGAACATGATGAATGTCGCGGCGAGCAGGACGATGGCCGATATGAGCAGCCGCCGCGTGATGAACACAAGCAAGGTTCCCCGACCTCCTGCAGATGACGGGCCGGCTCACCGGGCCGCCTGGTCAAGGCTTGAGCCGCCGGCGGGCCGGTGGTTCGTGAGGGTGGCGACGCCCGGCGCGGCGTCGGCCGGCACGGGCGCTGGCATGGGCATCACGCGGGGCCGGGTTCATGGTGGCCCGGCCCCGCGCGTGGTCAGGTGGTCACCTGACGCTTCTCACCGCTTCTTACTGCATGGCCCACTGGTGCATGTTCCAGGTGACGGAGGCCTGGGACGGGTTGGGCACCACGTTCTGCACCTTGTCGCTCCACGCGGTCAGCTGCGGCTGGGAGTAGAGCGGGATGGTGGCCAGGTCGTCCCAGAGCGTCTTCTCGATCTGCTTGGTGAGTTCGAGGATCTCGGCCGAGTCGGTCTCGCCGAGGATCTGGTCCAGCAGCTTGTCGACCTCCTTGTTGGAGTAGCAGCCGTTGTTGTTGCCCTTGGCCGAGGGGGTGCACTTGCTCGGCGTCCTGTAGGTCGAGGGCCAGCCGCTGACCAGGGACGACCCCGCCCAGCCGAACAGCGCGACGTCGAAGTTGCCGGTGGCGAGGTCGCCGCCGTCGTTGAAGAACTTCTCGTTGCCGGTGTCCTCGATCTCGAACCCGGCCTGGTCGCACGAGGCCTTGATCAGCTCGACGACCTGGGTGCGGCGGGGGTTGGGCTGGTTGTAGCCGATCCGGACCTTCACCTTGGACTTGCCGGCCTCGGCGAGCAGCTTCTTGGCACCCTCGATGTCGACGGTCTTGTACTTGTCGACACCGCTGAAGGCGACCGCCTCGGCGTAACCCGGCTGGAACGGTGCGAGGTTGCGCACGTCCATGGTGGTGGCGTTGGGCTGCTGCGGCTTGATCAGGTTGTCGACGATCTGCTGGCGGGGCACGCAGAGCGCGAAGGCCTGGCGCAGCTTGAGGTCGTCCTTGAACGGGCCCTTGTCGAAGTTGAAGTCCAGGTGGTCGTAGAGGAACTGCTCACCCGTCTTGACCTGGATCCCGTCCAGGCCCTGGAGCTGGGCCAGGACGTCCGGGTTGGCCTGCGGCTCGATGATGTTGGTCTCGCCGTTCTGCAGCGCCTGGACCTGCTCGTCCTGCGGGATGAACCGGATGACGACCTTGTCGGCCTTGGCCGGCTCGCCCCAGTATTTGTCGTTCCGTACCAGAGTTACCGACTGGCCCGGCGTGAAGGAGTCGATGACGAACTGGCCGCTGGACGGCAGCAGCTTCTTGTCCGGCAGCGCGCCGTTGAACAGCCAGCCCTTGCTGTAGAACTCGGCGGCCTTCTTCAACTTGGCCTGATCGCCGGCCTTGACGGCGTCGACGAACTCCTCGACCGTGAGCCCGCCCTGCTCGGCGACGACGTGCGCCGGCATGGTGATCATTTCGAGGGCTTCCCAGTCGGCGAACGGGCTCTTGTACTTGAGCGTTATCTCCTTGTCGCCGACCTTGCAGTCGGGCATCTCGGCCCGGCTCCACTGGTCTGTGCTGATGTAGGAGAAGTCGGGGAACTTGCCCGAACCCGTCGCATAGGTGAGCATCACGTCGGCGCAGCCGATGTCGGCGCCGTCGGACCAGACCGCGCTGGGGTTGAAGGTGTACTTCACCGTCAGCGGGTCGTCGGAGACCTTCTCGTAGGTCGCCATCTCTTCGTTGCGGCCTACACCGCCCTCGGGGCTGTAGTACCAGACATCCTGAAGGACACGGTTGACGACGATGTGGTTCTTCGAGGAGTACTCCTCGGGCGTGAAGCCGTTGTAGGAACTGATCTCCTGCTCGAAGGCATGGGTGACCGTCTGGTCGGCGGCTGCCGGCGCCTCGGCCGCCGGGCTGGTCGAGTCGGCGGCCGGTTTCTCCGTACCGCCGCAAGCCGTGAGCAGGATCGCTGCTCCGGTGGCGAGCGCGAGGAACCTTCCGCCCCTACGTGTGACTGACACGGACTCACTCCTGGGGTTGACCTGTAAGAGCTTTGCGGTCAACTAAGCATCACTTCGGGTGAAGGGTAAGAGGGGTAGGCCGAACGTTGCTGGCCTGATGCTGGGCGCATTCTGATTTGTGATCGATCGGTGCGATTAAGGGAAACGTGTCACAGCTTCAAGACATAAACCGCACATAGCCGTGACAGGTGCGGCGCGGAACCGCCGTGGAGGCGACAGAGCAATCCCTCCATATCGGTCGCCGCGGCGGGCATGGCACACTGGTTGACGACAGAGCGAGCGTGCTCCGGGGTCGGTGTAATTCCGAACCGGCGGTGACACCCCACGCGGGTGGCAGTCCGCGACCCGGCCGAAGCCATCGGCCGGTGGACCTGGTGAGATTCCGGGACCGACGGTGAAAGTCCGGATGGGAGGCAGCGCGCGAGCGGGCGACCGTGCCGAGGAGGCACAGCCGTCCGTCGACCTGATGCGAAGCCGCATCTTCCCCGGAGCCCGCCGTGACGACGCGTCCGGCGCAGGCGGGAGGGAAGAGCGGTGGTCTCTCCTTCACCCATGCCGGGCTTCCCCCGAAGGAGAGTTGAGATGTTCACCGGAATCGTCGAGGAGCTCGGCGAGGTCGTCGCCGTCGAGCTCGGGGACGGCGGGGGCGAAGGCCCCGGACCGAGAACCGGCGGAGACGGCGACTCGGCGCGGCTCACCGTACGCGGCGAGATAGTCACCGCGGACGCCCGTCTCGGCGACTCGATCGCCGTCAACGGGGTGTGTCTCACGGTGACCTCCGTCGACGGGGCCGTGTTCACCGCAGACGTGATGAAGGAGACGCTCGACCGCTCCTCCCTCGGCGCGCTGCGGCCCGGCTCCCGGGTCAACCTGGAGCGTGCCGTACGTGCCGACCAGCGCCTGGGCGGCCACATCGTGCAGGGGCACGTGGACGGCACGGGCGTGATCCTGTCCCGCGAGCCCGGCGCCAACTGGGAGACCGTACGGATCTCGCTGCCCGCCGATCTCGCCCGCTACATGGTGGAGAAGGGGTCGGTCGCGGTGGACGGCGTCAGCCTGACCGTGGTCGAGGCGGCGGCCGACCGGTTCTCGGTCGGTCTCATCCCCACCACGCTCGGGCTCACCACCCTCGGCGGCAAGCGGCCGGGCGACCCGGTGAACATCGAGGTCGACGTCATCGCCAAGTATGTCGAGAAGCTGACCGCCGGGGCACGGGCATGACCGGCATCGGCTGGTACGAGGTCGGATTCCGGGTGGCCGCCGACGTCGTCGGCGTGCCGCCGGCCTTCCCCTCCGGGCCGGTGGTCTCCGGCCTGGTCTACGGCGTGTTCTTCGTGATGGTTCTGATCGGGTTCCGTGGCCGGCTGCGCCGGTCGCGCGTCATGGCGGCGAATGTGGAGGCGGTGGCGGCGTGACCGAAGAAAAGATCAAGCTGGACCCGATCGAGCGGGCGATCGCCGACATCCGCGACGGTAGGCCCGTCGTGGTCGTCGACGACGAGAACCGCGAGAACGAGGGCGACCTCATCTTCGCCGCCGCCAAGGCGACGCCCGAACTGCTCGCCTTCACGATCCGGTACACCAGCGGCGTGATCTGCGTCGCGATGGAGGGCGCGGAGCTGGACCGGCTCGGCCTGCCGCTCATGGTCCACGACAACCGCGAGCGCCTCCGTACGGCGTACACGATCAGCGTGGACGCCAGGGACGGGGTCACCACGGGCATCTCGGCGGCCGACCGGGCCAGGACGATCCGTACGCTGTGCGACTCGGCGACCGAGCCGTACGAGCTGGTGCGGCCGGGCCACATCTTCCCGCTGCGCTACCGGGAGGGCGGCGTTCTCGTGCGGCGGGGCCACACCGAGGCGGCCGTCGACCTCGCCAGGCTGGCCGGGCTGTCGGCCGGCGGCGCCCTCGCCGAGATCGTGAACGACGACGGCACGATGGCCCGGCTGCCGCGGCTGCGCGAGTTCGCCGACGAGCACGACCTCGCGCTCGTCTCGATCGAGCAGCTCGTCGAGCACCGGCGGCGCTCCGAACGGATGGTCACCCGGGTCGCCGAGACCCGCATCCCCAACCGCTACGGCATGTGGCGCGCGTACGGCTTCGCCAGCGCGCTCGACGGTGGCGAGCACATGGCGCTGGTGTACGGCGACCTCGCCGACGGCGAGAGCGTCCTGGTGCGGGCGCACTCCGAGTGCCTCACCGGCGACGTGCTCGGCTCGCTGCGCTGCGACTGCGGCGTGCAGCTCGACAACGCGATGAGCATGATCGCCGAAGAGGGCCGGGGAGTGATCGTCTACCTGCGCGGCCACGAGGGCCGCGGCATCGGGCTGCTGGCCAAGCTCAGGGCGTACGGCCTGCAGGACAACGGCAGCGACACCGTCGACGCCAACCTTGAGCTGGGGCTGCCGGTGGACGCGCGGGAGTTCTCCAACGCCGGGCAGATGCTCGCCGACCTCGGCGTGAAGTCGGTGCGGCTGCTGACCAACAACCCGGCCAAGGTGCGCGGCATGGACGGCTACGGCATCAAGGTCCTCGGCCGCGAGCCCATGCCGGTCGCCATGAACCCGTACAACGAGAACTATCTGGCGGCCAAGCGCGAACGGCTCGGCCACCACATTCCGGAAGGAGGCGTCGGATGAGCGGAACCGGGCGTCCGGAGGCCGCGGCAGTGGACGCGGGCGGCCTGACCGTCGGCATCGTCGCGGCCCGCTGGCACGAGGAGATCACCGACAGGCTGACGGAGAGAGCGGAGCGGGCGGCCAGGGACAGCGGCGCCGTCGCGGTCACCGTCCGGGTGGCGGGATCGCTGGAGATCCCCGTCGTGGCCCAGGCCATGGCCCGGCGCTATGACGCGGTGGTCGCGCTCGGCGCGGTGATTCGCGGGGAGACCGCGCACTTCGACTACGTGTGCGACTCCGTCACCGCCGGCCTCACCAGGGTGGCACTGGACGAGTCGACCCCCGTAGGGAACGGGGTGCTCACATGTGACACCCTTGATCAGGCGGTCGAGCGGTCCGGCGGACCCGGCAGCAAAGAGGACAAGGGCTACGAGGCCACTGTCGCGGCCCTGGAGACGGCCCTCGTCCTGCGCAGCCTGACCGTATGAGTGCCGTCCGAGGGAAGGTCGCGTCAATTGGTCACGTCGAAGCCGGGGAACGGTGTACGCGGCGGCGTCCGCGCGGCGGGCGGTGGGGTGGTCCGCGGGGTGGGCCGCCGTGGATGAGCACGTTCCCCCGCAGCTGCCGGTGACCTGGCGTCCCCGGCGCGCCACGATAATCGCGTACGGCATGGCGGTGGTGATGGTCGCCGGCGCGGTCGTCCTGGCGATCATCATGCCGCCGCAGATGTTCCGGCTCGCCGACCGGATCGGCCTGGTGGTGTTCGGCGTTCTGGTGGCCGGCCTGCTGCACCTGCTGGGCCGGCTCCGGGTCGAGGCCGACGAGCACGGCATCACGATCGTGAACGCGCTGCGCGTGCACCGCTACGAGTGGCCCGAGGTCCTGGACGTCACGATGGAGGAGGGCGATCCCTGGCCGAAGATCGACCTCGCCAACGGGCTGACGGTCGGCGCCATGGGCATCCAGAGCACCGAGCGGACGCGGTCCCGCAAGGCCGTCGCCGAGCTGAGCGCCCTCATCCGCGACCGCGGCGAGGCCCCCGACCGCGCCTGAGCGACGCGTCCGCCCGTGTGTGGGCGAGCATCCGGTGGGTGTGTGGGCGACGCGGCCGACCGCGCGTGGGCGAGCGTCCGATGGGTGTGCGGGCGAGCGTCCGTGCGCGCGTGAGCGCCGGTGAAACCCGTCGCGGGCACTTCGGGGCCTCTCCGGTGGAATTCTTTGGCGGATTCGGCCGATGCCCCGCGATCGCCGGCGACGTACCCTGTGCCTGTGCTGCGGCGGACAATCAAGGCATCTGGCATCGAGTCGCCGGCCATGCTGGCGGAGCTCCTCGACGGACACGACTACCTGGCGGACGAGGGACTGTCGACGGCGGCGTTCCTCGCGCTGCGGATGGGCCGCCCGCTCTTCCTCGAGGGTGAGGCCGGCGTCGGCAAGACCGAGCTGGCCAAGACCCTGGCGGCGATCCTGGACGCGCCGCTGATCAGGCTGCAGTGCTACGAGGGGATCGACGCCGCCCAGGCGCTCTACGACTGGGACTTCGCGCGCCAGCTCCTGCATCTGAAAGCGGCGGAGGTCACCGGGGCGACCGACGCCGGTGCGCTGGAGGGCGAGATCTACGACCGGCGGTTCCTGGTCGCGCGGCCGCTGCTGCGTGCCCTGGAGACCCAGCCGAGTGTGCTGCTCGTGGACGAGATCGACCGGGCCGACGACGAGTTCGAGGCCTTCCTGCTGGAGGTCCTGTCCGACTTCACGATCTCGATCCCGGAACTCGGCACGATCCGGGCGCAGACCCCGCCGGTCGTCGTCGTGACCTCCAACCGGACGCGTGAGGTCCACGACGCGCTCAAGCGGCGCTGTCTCTACCACTGGCTGGAGCATCCCGGCTTCGAGCGCGAGGTGGCGATCCTGCTGCGGAGGCTGCCGGGCTGCACCGAGATCCTCGCCGCCGAGGTCGCCGAGGCGGCGGCCCGGATGCGCGGTGCCGACCTGGTCAAGCCGCCGGGGGTCGCCGAGACGCTCGACTGGACCGCCGCCCTGCTCACGCTGGGCGCGACCCGCCTCGACCCCGGCCTGGCCGCGGCCTCCCTCGGCGCGCTGCTGAAGTATCGGGAGGATCAGGAGGCCGTACGGGCCGAATGGGACGGGCGCCATGCCTGACGGGCGGCCGGCGGAGCCAGGGACGTGGCCGCCGGCGTCTGACGCGGGCCAGACGGCGCCCGGCGCGTGGCCGGCGGCGCCCGACGCGGGGACGGTGGCCGGGGTGGCGGCGGGGTTCGCCCGCACCCTGCGCGCCGCCGGGGTGGCGGCCGACCACCACCGGGAGCAGAGCTTCCTGCGAGCGCTCGCCCACCTGGACGTCGCCTGCGAGCGGGACGTCTACTGGGCCGGCCGCGTCACCATGTGCGCGGGCCCCGACGACCTGTCCCGGTACGACCGCTGCTTCGCCGCCTTCTTCGGCGGGCGGCGGCCGCCTCCGGCGAGGCCGGCCATGACCGTGACCGTCACCCGCACCGTCGCCCTGCCGTACGACCCGCGCGAGCCGGAGACCGGCGGCGAGCAGAGCGCGCTGCCCGCGACGGCGAGCGAGGTCGAGGTGCTGCGCCACCGCGACGTGGCGCACCTGACCGAGGCGGAGCGGCGTGAGATCCATCGCATGCTGGCGCTGCTGCGCGACGAGCGGGAGCGGCGCTCCTCGCGGCGGTTCCGGCCATCGCACCGGGGTGATCTGGACGGCCGCCGCACGGTGCGGGAGGCGGCGCGGCGCGGCGGTGACGTGGCGCGGCTGCGGCTGCGCGCGCATCGGGACCGGCCGCGCCGGGTGGTCGTGGTCGTGGACGTCAGCGGGTCGATGGCCCCCTACGCCGACACGCTGCTGCGCTTCGCCCACGCGCTGATGCGCGCCGAGCCGGGGGCGACCGAGGTGTTCAGCGCGGGCACCCGGCTCACCAGGATCACCGCGGAGCTGCGCCGGCGCGATCCGGATGCGGCGATGCGTGCGTGCTCGTCCGCGATCCCCGACTGGAGCGGCGGGACCCGGCTGGGGGAGGAGCTGAAGGCGCTGCTGCGGCTCCCACACCCGCGTGGCGCCACCGTCGTGATCGCCTCCGACGGCTGGGAGCGGGGCTCGGCCGACCTGCTCGGCGCCCAGATGGCCCGTCTGTCCCGCATCGCCCACCGGGTGATCTGGGTCAACCCGCACAAGGGCGACCCGGCCTACCGGCCGCTCACGGCCGGGATGCGCGCGGCGTTGCCGTACGTCACGGACTTCGTGGCCGGGCACAGCCTGGCCGCTTTCGAGAACTTGGCCGCGCTGCTGGCGGGCCGGAGCGTACGGACGGAACGGGAGGTGGCGGCCGATGCGTGACGTGCTGCCCCAGATCCTCGAGTGGTGGGAGTCGGGGGAGCGATTCGGGCTGGCCACGGTGGTCGGCACGTTCCGCAGCGCGCCGCGCCCGCCGGGCGCGGCCATGGCGGTGCTCGGAACCGAGGTGACCGGCAGCGTGTCCGGCGGCTGCGTCGAGGGCGCGGTGTACGAGCTCGCGCGGGAGGTCGTGGCCGACGGGACGGCGGTGCTGCAGCGGTACGGCGTGAGCGACGGCGACGCCTTCGCCGTCGGGTTGACCTGCGGGGGCATCATCGACCTGCTCGTCGAACCCGTCAGCAAGGAGACCTTTCCCGAGCTGGGGGAGGTGGCCGAGTCGATCGAGGCGCGGCGTCCGGTCGCCGTGGCCACGATCGTGGCCGGGCCGGGCACGATCGGGGCCCGGCGCGTGGTGTGGCCCGATCACGCCTCCGGTTCGCTCGGCTCGGCGCGGCTGGACGAGGCCGTGGACGACGACGTGCGCGGCATGCTGGCCCAGGGGTCGACCGGGATGCGGCGCTATGGCGCGCAGGGCGAGCGGCGGCTGGACGACCTGCAGGTGTTCGTCCACTCGTTCGCTCCGGCGCCGCGGATGCTCGTCTTCGGCGCGATCGACTTCGCCGCCGCCGTGGCCCGCGTCGGCAAGTTCCTCGGCTATCACGTCGTGGTGTGCGACGCCCGCCCGGTCTTCGCCACCGTCAAGCGCTTCCCCGAGGCGGACGAGGTGGTGGTGCGGTGGCCGCACGACTACCTGGCGGAGACCGTGGTGGACGGGCGGACGGTCATCTGCGTGCTCACCCACGATCCCAAGTTCGACGTCCCGCTGCTGGAGGTGGCCCTGCGGACCCCGGCGGCGTACATCGGGGCGATGGGCTCGCGGCGGACCCACGACGACCGGCTCGCCCGGCTGCGCGAGGCGGGCCTGTCGGAGGCCGAGCTGGCGCGGCTGCGCTCGCCGATCGGGCTCGACCTGGGCGCCCGTACGCCGGAGGAGACCGCCGTCTCGATCGCGGCCGAGCTGATCAAGCTCCGCTGGGGAGGCTCGGGCGACTCGCTCAGCGAGACAATCGGCCGCATCCACGGCGACGGGTGAGGGCCATGGACGAGAGCCGTGGGTGAGGTCGCCGGACTGCTGCTGGCCGCGGGCGGCGGCAGCCGGCTCGGGACGCCGAAGGCCGTGGTGGAATTCGCCGGCGAACGGCTCGCCGAGCGTGGCGTCCGCCTCCTCGCCGAGGGCGGCTGCCATCCGGTCGTCGTCGTGCTCGGGGCCGTCGAGACCCCGGTCGGGAGTGCGGTGACCGTACGCAACCTGGACTGGGCGACCGGCATGGGCTCGTCCCTGCGCGCGGGCCTGCGGTCGCTGCCCGGCACGGCCGAGGCCGTGGTGATCGCCCTCGTGGACCAGCCGCTGGTCCGGCCGGCCGCCGTACGCCGGCTGATCGACGCGTTCGGTTCCGGCGCGGCCGTCGCCGTGGCGACGTACGGCGGGGCGCGGCGCAACCCCGTGCTGATCGCGCGTGAGCACTTCGCCGAGGTGTGCGCGCTGGCCGAGGGCGACGTGGGGGCGCGGCCGTTCCTGCGGGCGCGTCCCGAACTGGTGACCCCGGTGCCCTGCGACGACGCCGGCGATCCGGCCGATGTCGACACTCGGGAGGATCTACGCAGACTCCGCGCCCGCTATGATCACCCTGATTGAGCCTCCGCCGAGCTCTACTGAGGAGAGTCGAGTGGCAGACCAGGCGCGGATCCCCGGAGGGCTCGACGTCGGCCGCCCCAACGTGGCCCGGATGTACGACTACTACCTCGGCGGGAAGAACCACTTCCCGGCCGATCGGGCGGCGGCGGAGAAAGTGATCGAGATCTCCCGGGGGCACGTCAGGGAGGCGGTCAGGGAGAACCGCGCCTTCCTCGGCCGGGCCGTACGCTTCCTGGCCCGCGAGTGCGGCATCCGCGTGTTCCTCGATCTCGGGGCCGGGCTGCCCACGCAGGGCAACGTGCACGAGATCGCGCTCGGCGAGGCGCCCGACGCGCGGGTCCGGTACGTCGACAACGACCCCGTGGTGGCCGCGCACGGCCGGGCGCTGCTCGCCGGCGACCCCAGGGTGGAGTTCCTGGAGGCCGACCTGCGGCGCCCGGAGGAGGTGCTCGACGCGTTCGCGTTCGACGGGCCGGTCGGCGTGCTCATGGTGTCCTGCCTGCACTTCGTGCCGGACGAGGAGGACCCCGCGGGAATCGTGGCCGGGTACGCGGCGGCCCTGCCCGCCGGCAGCCACTTCGTGATCTCTCATGTCTGCTCCGACGCCCTGCCGGCCGAGATGGCGGAGGCGGGCGGCGTGTACGGTAATGCCAACGCGCCCTTCGAGGCCCGTCCCCGCGTGGCCATCGAGCGGTTCTTCGGCGGCCTAGAACCGGTCGAGCCCGGCCTGGTCCAGCTGCACGAGTGGCGGCCGGAGCCGGACTCGCTGCCGCTGCTGGCCGACTTCATGGCGGTGCTCGGCGGGGTCGCACGCAGACCATAAGGAGAGCGGATGCGGATCGGGATGGCCCTCAGCTACGCGGGAGGGTTCAAGGAGACCGTCGCGGAGCTGTCCGACTACGAGAAGGCCGGCCTCGACATCGTGTTCGTGGCCGAGGCCTACAGCTTCGACGCGGTCAGCCAGATGGGGTACATCGCCGCGAGGACGGAACGGCTTCAGATCGCCTCGGGCATCCTGCCGATCTACTCGCGTACGCCCACGCTGCTGGCCATGACGGCGGCCGGCATGGACTACGTCTCCGACGGCCGCTTCACGCTCGGCATCGGCGCGTCCGGCCCGCAGGTGATCGAGGGCTTCCACGGCGTGCCGTACACCGCGCCGCTCGGCCGTACCCGCGAGATCGTGGAGATCTGCCGCAAGGTGTGGCGGCGGGAGCGGCTGGAGCACTCGGGCAAGCACTATTCGATGCCGCTGCCGGGCGGCACCGGCCTGGGCAAGCCGCTCAAGCTGATCAACCGTCCGGTGCGGGAGCGGATCCCCGTCGTGATCGCGGCGATCGGGCCGAAGAACGTGGAGCTCGCCGCCGAGATCGCCGAGGGCTGGGAGCCGATCTTCTTCATGCCGGAGAAGGCCGCCGACGTCTGGGGCCGGTCGCTGGCCTCCGGCGGGGCGCGCAGGGACCCCGCGCTCGGCGAGCTGGACGTGATCGCCCAGGCGGTGCTGGCCATCGGCGACGACGTGGACGGCGTCCTGGAGCTGGGCCGCTCGATGGCCGCCCTCTACATCGGCGGCATGGGCGCGCGCGGCAAGAACTTCTACAACGACCTGGCCCGCCGGTACGGCTACGAGCGGGAGGCCGAGCTGATCCAGGACCTCTATCTCTCGGGCCGTAAGAAGGAGGCGGAGGCCGCGGTGCCGCGTGAGCTGCTGGAGCGGATGTCGCTGGTCGGCCCGGAAGGCCACATCAGGGAGCGGCTGGCGGCCATGCGCGAGGCGGGCGTGACCACGCTCAACGTGACCCCCGTCGCCCACACCCACGCCGAGCGCGTCCGCCTCATCGAGAAGATCAAGGATTTGGCCGCCTGACCCACCCCCGTGTGGCCCCCCACCCCCCACCCCCCCAACGCCGTGATCTTGCGAATACTCGCAGGCATGCGCCGCCAGCAGGCACGTCGCGTTCGTGATCTTGCAGTTTCTCGCAGGCCTGCGCTCTGAGCAGGGAAGACGCCTTTGGTGATCTTGCACCTATCCGCTAAGTGCAAGATCACTGAAGGTGTAAGTGCACGTCAGGCGCTATGTCTGCAAGGAACTGCAAGATCACGGAGTGGGTTTCCGCAGCTCAGGTGAGGCTCCTGCGAGAATTTGCAAGATCACGGCGTGGGGGGTGGGGTGGTGGGGGGTTCGTTCAGGCAGGCGGCGAAGATCTGCTCCAGCCGGGCGGACAGCACATCCGGGTCGACTCCGCCCACCACCTCCGGGTCGACGAGCCTGCGCAGGGGGCCGGCGCCGAGGATCACCATCGTGGCGAGCAGGGCGCGCTCCTCGACGTCCGGGCCGGTCAGCCGTGCCTTGAGCACGTCGACGATGCCGGACTGGACCCGTGCCCGCAGCACCGCCCGGATCTCCGGGCTCGCCCCGGCCCGGTCGATCATCCGCGTCAGCGGGTCGCGGCCGCCGACGCTCAGCCGCCGCGCGAGGCGGGCGGCCAGCCGTGCGGGCAGTTCCCCCGGGCCGTCCTCGAGCTCCGACGCCAGCGGATACCCGCTCGCCAGGACCTTGGCGAACAGGTCGACCTTCGATCCGAAGTAGCGGTTGACGAGCGCGGGGTTCGCCTCCGCCGCCGCCGCGATCATCCGGATCGTCACATGGTCGTAGCCGTGCTCGGCGAACAGTTCGCGCGCGGCGGAGAGGATCCGCTCTTCGGTGGCCTCCCGATCTCGTGTTGTCATCTGTCGTAGGTTATCGTGATTCCGCGGGTAAACAAGCGTCTACTAGGGGTGTGGCTGGTAACGGCGGTGATGCCCGGGAGAGGAGACCCTGTGACCCAGGAGATGGTGCGGGAAGCGGCGCCGAGGTCGTACACGCATCGCGAGGTCATGGAGATCCTCTCCGGTCTGCTGCTGGCCCTCCTGACCTCGTCGATCTCCACGTCCGTCATCGGCACGGCGCTGCCGACGATCGTGGGCGAGCTCGGCGGGCAGGAGCAGTACTCGTGGGTGGCCAGTTCGACGCTGCTGACGATGACGGTCTCGACGCCGCTGTGGGGCAAGCTCTCCGACATCTTCGGCCGCAAGCTGATGTTCCAGCTCGCCCTCGGGCTGTTCGTGGCCTCGTCGGTGGCGGCCGGGCTTTCGCAGAACATCGGCATGCTGATCGCGGGCCGGGCGGTGCAGGGCATCGGGGCCGGCGGTCTGTCCGCGCTCGTCCAGGTGATCCTGGGAGACGTGGTCGAGCCGCGTGAGCGGGGGCGCTACTCGGGCTACGTGGGGGCCGTGTTCGGCGTCTCGACGGTCGCAGGGCCGCTCCTCGGCGGGTTCATCGTGGACACCGAATGGCTCGGCTGGCGCTGGTGCTTCTACGTCTGCGTCCCGCTCGCGCTCATGGCGTTCTTCGTCATCCAGCGGGTGCTGCGGCTGCCGCGCGTGCGGCGGGCCGCGAAGATCGACTGGTGGGGCGCGACGATGCTGACCGGCGGCGCGACCACGCTGATGCTCCTGCTGTCGCTGGGCGGTCACGAGTTCGAATGGGCATCCCCCTGGACGTACGGCCTGGGCGCGCTCAGCGTGGTGCTGTTCGCCCTGGCGATCCCGGCCGAGCGCAGGGCAGGCGATCCGATCCTGCCGCCGCGCCTGTTCCGCGATCGGACGTTCGTCCTGGCCAGCCTGGCGTCGCTGCTCATCGGCATCGCCATGTTCGGCGTGATGATCTACCTTCCGCAGTACCTGCAGATCGTCAAGGGCCTCAGCCCGACGAACTCCGGGCTCATGACGCTGCCCATGGTTTTCGGCCTGTTCCTGGCGTCGATCACCTCGGGCCGCATCGTGACCAGGACCGGCCGGTGGAAGGCGTTCCCGGTGGCCGGCCTGCTGCTGGTGACCGTGGGCATGTGGCTGCTGTCCCGCCTGGAGATCGGCTCTTCCTTCCTCATGATCGGGGTCGACACCGCGATCGTCGGCGTGGGGCTCGGCCTGAGCATGCAGATGCTGATCCTCGCCACCCAGAACGCGGTCGAGCGGCGCGACATGGCGGTCAGCACCTCCGGCATCTCCTTCTTCCGCAGTCTCGGCGGCGCGATCGGGGTGGCGGCCTTCGGCGCGATCCTCACCAACAGGGTGCGGGACGAGTTGGCCGCGATGCTCGCGCACGCGCCCGGCGGGACGGCCGGCCTCGCGCTGGGCACCCCGGACGCGATCCGGCACCTGCCCGTCCACGTGCGGGACGTCGTGATCCAGGCCTTCGCCTCGGCGATGCGCACGGTGTTCCTGGTCGGGGTCCCGGCCGCCGTGCTGGGCCTCGTCGCGGTGCTCTTCCTGCGCGAGGCGGTGCTGCGCTCGGGAAGCTCCCGCTCTGAATCCGCGCAGTAGAGTCCAACCGTGTCATATGCCTCACTCCATGCCGCCCGCCGGGCCCGGCTGGCCGCGGCGCTTCCCGAGCTGGGCGTCGCCGCCGTACTCGTCACGTGGCCCGTCAACGTGCGCTACCTCACCGGCCTGTCCAGCTCGAACGCCGCCGTGCTCGTCGGCGCCGGCGGACAGGCCGCGCTCGCCACCGACTCCCGGTACGCGGAGACCGCGCAGCGGCGGTGCCGGGATGTGGAGGTGATCGTCGACCGCGACGTGGCAGGCGCGCTGCTCACCCGCGCGGGCGCGGCCGGCGGCCTCGCCGTCGAGGCCGACCACATGACGGTGGCCGTGTACGAGAGGCTCAGCGAGCGGCTCGGCGGAGCTCCGGGCGCCCGGCTGGTCCCGGTCCGCGGCCTGGTCGAGGCGGTGCGCGCGGTCAAGGACGAGCAGGAGATCGACGCGCTGCGCCGGGCGTGCGAGATCACCGATGAGGCGTTCTCCCAGGTCGTCGAGCGCATCGCCCCGGGCGTCACCGAGCGGGAGATCGCCAGGTGGCTGGAGGTCCGCATGACGGAGCTGGGGGCGGACAAGCCCGCCTTCGACTCCATCGTGGCGTCGGGGCCCAACGGCTCGATCCCGCACCACGCGCCCTCGGACCGGCCGATCGGCTCCGGCGACCTGGTGACCATCGACTTCGGCGCCCGCTACGGCGGCTACCACGCCGACATGACCCGTACGGTCGCCGTCGGCCGCCCGGCCGCCTGGCAGCGCGACCTCTACGAGCTCGTACGGCAGGCCCAGCAGGCCGGGTGCCTGGCCGTACGGCCGGGGGCGACGGCGCACGAGGTGGACGCGGCGGCGCGCGGAGTGATCGAGCGGGCGGGGTACGGAGACCACTTCGAGCACGGGCTGGGCCACGGTGTCGGCCTGGAGATCCACGAACAGCCGTTCCTGGGCCCTGACAGGACCGGTAGACTAGAGGATCGAGTTCCGATCACCGTCGAGCCGGGGGTCTACCTGCCTGGCAGGGGCGGCGTGCGCATCGAGGACACGCTGGTCACGCGTGACGACGGGCCGGAGCTTCTCACACTGACCACCAAGGAGCTGCTCATCTTGTAGGGCAGCCGCATGCGGGAGACCACGTGGCGACGACGAACGACCTGAAGAACGGACTCGTGCTCAAGCTCGACGGCGGAGAGCTGTGGGCCGTCGTCGAGTTCCAGCACGTCAAGCCGGGCAAGGGCGGCGCGTTCGTCCGCACCAAGCTCAAGAACGTGCTGACCGGCAAGGTGCTCGACCGGACCTTCAACGCCGGCGTCAAGGTCGACGTGGCCAACGTCGACAAGCGCGAGATGCAGTACTCGTACCTCGACGGCGAGGACTTCGTCTTCATGGACACCGAGACCTACGACATGGTCAACGTGCCGCGCTCGGTGGTGGGCGACGCCGCCAACTACATGCTGGAGAACACCACGGCCACGGTCGCCTTCAACGAGGGCAACCCGCTGTACGTGGACCTGCCCGCCGCCGTCGAGCTGACGATCTCGCACACCGACCCCGGCCTGCAGGGCGACCGCTCCACCGGCGGCACCAAGCCCGCCACGCTGGAGACCGGCGCGGAGATCAAGGTTCCGCTGTTCATCACGACCGGCGAGAAGATCAAGGTCGACACCCGCAGCGGCGAATACCTCGGTCGGGCCTGACGTGTCGGCTCGGGGGAAGGCGCGCCGCCGCGCGCTGGACATCCTCTTCGAGGCCGAAGCCCGCAGAGAGAGCCCGCTCAGCGTGCTGGCCGAACGGGTGGAGCGCTCTGAGCCGCCCGTCCACGAGTACACGACGAAGATCGTCGAGGGTGTGGTCCGGCACCTGGAGCGCATCGACGAGCTGATCTCGACGTACTCGGAGGGGTGGACCCTGGAGCGGATGCCGGCGGTCGACCGGAACATCCTGCGCGCCGGAACCTTCGAGATGCTCTGGTCGGACGACGTTCCCGAGGGCGTGGTCATCAGCGAGTGGGTACACCTGGCGGGGGAGCTGTCGACCGACGAGTCTCCACAGTTCGTGAACGGCCTGCTGGCCCGTTTCAAGCAACTCAAGCCGTCCCTGTCGCTCTGAGCGGCCGTCGCACTGGAAAGAGGCCCCTCGACCTGGAAGCCTGGAAGCACGTCGCCCTGGAAAGCGCCGCCGCGCCCGGCAGCGCGGCCTGTGAACGTAGGAGGCCGCACATGCGTGACGCCACACGGCAGACCGTCGTCTGGGAGGCGCTGCGCGCCGTCCTCGCCCGGCGGTCCGCTGCCGCCGGGCGCGACACGCTCGACATCGTCGACGCCGGGGGCGGCACCGGCGGTTTCGCCGTACCGCTCGCGCGGCTGGGCCACGCGGTGACCGTGGTCGACCCCACGCCCGACTCGCTCGCCGCGCTCGAACGCCGCGCGGCCGAGAACGGCGTGGGCGTCAAGGGCCTGCAGGGCGACGTGGCGGACCTCGGCGACCTGCTGGAGCCCGGCAGCGCCGACCTGGTGCTGTGTCACAGTGTGCTGGAGTACGTCGACGAGCCGGCTGGGGCGCTGAGCGCCATCCGCGGCATCCTCCGCGAAGGCGGCGCGGTCAGCGTGCTCGCGGCCAACTCGGTCGCCGCCGCCGTGCACCGCGCGCTGGCCGGCCAGTTCGAGGAGGCCCGGCGGCTGCTGGCCGAGCCGTCGGGACGGTGGTTCTCCCGGGAGGCGCTGGCCGGGCTGCTCGCGGCCGCGGGGTTCACCGTGACCGAGGTCTACGGCGTGCGGATCTTTTCCGAGCTGGTGCCCGGCATGACCGCCGAGAGCGATCCCGGGGCGTTGATCGCGCTGGAGCGGGCGGCGGCCGGTCACCCGGTGCTGCGCGACATCGCCGTCCAGCTCCACGTCATCGCCTACAGGTGACGTGCTTTCGAATGGTTGTTCGGGTAGAGTCGATGGCGTGTCCCGGAACCATGTCAGGAGCGGTGGCGGCGGCGAGACCCGTCGCCCGGTCGGCGACGACGGCTGCCCGATCCTGCACGTGGACATGGACGCCTTCTACGCAAGCGTGGAACTGCTCGATCTGCCCGAGCTGAAGGGCACCCCGGTCATCGTGGGGTCGCCGGGCGGGCGCGGTGTGGTGCTGAGCGCCACCTACGAGGCCCGGCGCTTAGGCGTCCACTCGGCGATGCCGATGACGCGGGCCCGCCGGCTGTGCCCGGCGGCGACGATCGTCCCGCCCCGCCATGGAAGGTACGCCGAGGTCTCCCGGGGCGTCATGGAGATCTTCAAGACCATCACGCCGCTGGTGGAGCCGATCGCGTCCGACGAGGCGTTCCTCGACGTCGGCGGGGCCCGCCGCAGGCTCGGTTCGCCCGCCGTCATCGCCGGGATGATCCGCGAGCAGGTGGAACGGCGCCACGGCATCACCTGCTCCGTGGGCGTGGCGAGCAGCAAGTTCGTGGCCAAGCTCGCCTCCCGGGCGTGCAAGCCGGACGGGCTGCTGGTCGTTCCTGCCGACCGGGTCGTGGAGTTCCTCCACCCGCTGCCCGTCGGGGAGCTGTGGGGCGTGGGCGAGCGCACAGAGCAGGCCCTGGTACGGCTCGGCATCAGGACCGTGGGCGACCTGGCCCGGGTGCCCGTCGCCACCCTCCGGCGCGAGTTCGGGGCCGTCGGGGCACACCTGGCGGAGCTGGCCTGGGGCCGGGACGACCGCCCGGTGGTGGCCGACGCCCCCGACAAGAGCATCGGCGGCGAGCAGACCTTCCCGCACGACGTCGACGACCCGGAGACGATCAGGCGGGAGCTGCTGCGGCTGTCCGAGCGGGTCGCGGCGCGGCTGCGTGCGGGCGGGCACGTCGGCAGGACGGTCAGCGTGAAGTTGCGCCGTTCCGACTTCACCACGATCACCCGGTCACGTACGCTGCGTGAGACGACCGATGTGGCGAAGGAGATCTATGAGACGGCCTGCGCGCTCTATGAGGCCGCCGGGCTGGAGCGGGTGCGCCTCAGGCTGGTCGGAGTCCGGGTGGAGAACCTCCGCCCGGCGGCCACGGCGACCCGCCAGCTCGGTCTGGGCGAGCGGGAGACGGGCTGGCGGGAGGCCGAGCTGGCGATGGACCGAGCCGCCCGGCGGTTCGGACCCGATGTGGTGCGCCCGGCGTCGCTGGTGCGTCGTTCGTTTGATGCAATGGGTCCATGACGTCGCCTCCGGTTTGGCCCGCGTTGGACGTTTTCTTTCGCCTACGTCTACGGGCTCGTATTCTGGGGATAACCGACCGCGAGGTCTGGACACCCCGTGTCGTCTGTAGCCGTTTTCCCCTGAATGGGGCCGTCCTTGGGAGGCGCCGTGCCGCTGTCTGAGCACGAGCAGCGCTTGCTCGACCAGATCGAGCAGGCCCTCTACGCCGAGGACCCGAAGTGGGCCAATAGCGTCCGAACCAGAGATCCGCGCAACCACTACAAGCGCCGCCTAGTCAAGGCCTGGATCGGCTTCGCCCTCGGCGTGGTGATGCTGATGGTAGGTGTCGTGGCTGCGCAGATCCCCCTCGGCGCCGCCGGGTTCGTCGTGATGCTTGCGGCCTGCCTGTGGGGGCTGTCGAGCTGGATGCGAATGAACGGGATCGGAGATTCCCCCTCGGCCGCGCCACCCCGCGGCCGCAGGTCCGGCCGCAAGCAGAGCTTCATGGAGCGGATGGAGGAGCGCTGGCGCCGCCGCCGCGACGAGCACTGACCCCCCACCCCTTCCCTGATCGAGACCACGAACCCGCCCGCCGCCCCCTCCTCCGGGGGCGGCGGACCTGGCCCTAGCGGCGGGCGAGGGACAGGTCGAAGACCTCGAGTGCCCTCCCGCCGAGCGCCCGGATGCGCAGCAGCGTCGACATGGGGGCCAGACCGACCGCCAGCCGTCGCCGCGGCGAGGCTCCGCGGGTCAGCCCCCTGCGCACCCGCGCGAGATCGGCGTGCCCGGGGATCGCGTCCCCGGGTGTGCGGGCGTAACGCAGCCGTTCCTGCGCCGTGACGATCCGTACCACGGACTCGGCCTCCTCGCCGTCCAGCCCGTGCCGATCGGTCAGCCGTTTCCCCAGCGCGCGGGGGCTCTCTCCGGGCTCACGCGCCAGCCCGAGATCGGTGAGCGTGTCGCACAGCTCGGCCCAGGCGGCCTCGACGGCGGGGGCCGGCGCGACGGCGGCCGCCGCCAGCGCGCGCCGGCGCCGCAGCCGCACCATTCCCCTGATCCCCGCCGGTGTCAGCGCCAGCAGCAGGGCGACGGCCAGACCGGCGGCCACCTTGGCGGCCGTCGGAGGCCCGGACGCCGCCGGCACGGGGGAGCCGTCGACGTCCCGGTCGGCCCCGCGCTGGTCCGGCCGGACGGGAGCAGCGGCGTCATCGGTCTCCTCGGTCTCCGCAGCGGAGTCGCCGGAGGAACCGGACGTCGGCGCGGTCGTCGGGGCCACCGGCAGCGTGTACTGCGGCGTCTGGGCGGTGCCCTGGCCGCCGCTGCCGCCGGGGGTCGGCTCGAAGCGCAGCCAGCCGACGCCGTCGAAGTACAGTTCCGGCCAGGCGTGGGAGTCGTGCGTGCGCACGGTCCACGCATCGCCGGTCCTCGTGCCGCCCGTGTAGCCGGTCGCGACCCGGGCGGGGATGCCGAGCGAGCGCGCCATCACGGCCATCGCGCCGGCGAAATGCTCGCAGTATCCCATCCGGGTCGCCAGCAGGAAGTCCGTCAGCACGGCCGGGCCGCCGCCCCCGACGTCCAGGCTGTAGGTGAAGCCGCCGGTCCTGGTGAACCACTCCTGAAGCTTCACCGCCTTCTCGTACGGCGTGGCCGCCCGCCTGGTGACCTCCAGGGCCAGTTCGTGGATCTCCGGATCGAGCGCGGCGGGCAGCTCCAGATAGGGACTGTCGACGTCCGGATCCACCGCCGGCGTCAGCCTGAGCTGCTCGTTGGTCGGCTCCGGCTCGTCGACGACGACCCGGTAGCTCAGGCCCGCCGCCTCGTCCTCGGTGGAGAAGACCAGCAGCGAGGAGCGGTCGGCCCGCCAGTCGCCGTCCACGTCGACCTGCGCCGGCGGGTACGGCAGGGGCAGGAAGTTGAGCCTGCTGATGTCCTCGCTGATCGAGATCCGGGTCTCCATCCGGCGGGTGGCGATGCCGGGATCGAGCCCCGGGGGTGGGGGAAGCGGACCCGCCGACACCCGGTCCTCTCTGCGCCCCTGCAGCGTGCCGACCCGCCAGGTCGCCCCGTCGAACCTGTCCAGCGAGTAGATGCGCAGGTAGCGGGAGCGGCCGTCGGAGGTGGTGTAGGTCAGCACGGGCTCGTTCTCCGGCTGTCTGAGCTGTCCGCCCAGTTTGACCATGGCGTCGGGCACGCCGATGGTGCCCCCGCCCGCACCCGAGCCGTTGCCCACGCCGAACCCGAACAGCGGATCGGGTGACAGCGTCGGCAGCAGCCCGGGGACCAGGATCGCGAGTGCGACGGCCATCACGCCGATCCGCTTGCCCGACAGCGCCAGGCGGCCCGTGTCGGGCGGCATCCCGCCGCCGGGGGTGAGCCGCGAACGCCGTACGATCACGGCGCGGCCCCAGTGACTCAGCCGTTCCCGGCCGTCCGCCACCAGCAGACCGACGTACCCGAAGGCGCCGATCACGAACGCGGGCCAGCCGATCGGGTCGGTCATCACCGCCGCCGGCACGGTGAACAGGGCCAGCATCGGCAGTCCGGCCGTCGCGGCGCGGCGGAGCCGTACCGCGAGAAGATCCACAGAAATCGCGATGAGCCCGACGCCGCCCGCCGTCAGAAGGCTGACCCCGGGGTCGGCCGGCACCGGGGCGGCGTACCGCTGGATGTCGTCGAAGCCCTCGACGAGCAGGAAGAACAGCCGCAGCACCGAGTCCTTGGTGGGGATCACCCGCAGCCACGCCTGGTCGCCGGCGAAGGCGGCGGTGAGGTAGATCGCCAGCGCGGCCGCCATGACGTGCGACGTCATCCAGGGGGAGGAGGCCCGGCCGCGCGGGGCGAGACGGGACAGCAGCACTCCCGTCGCCGTCGTCACCAGGACGGCCCCCGCACAGGCCCAGAACCATGCCTGGCCCTGGAACAGCGGATAAAGCGTGATCGTGACGGCGGCCGTGGCCAGCCCGGCGGCGACGGGTAACTTCATCGGCGGATGCCCACCCTCCTGTGCGCGGCCTCCGGCCAGACCGCGGCGAGTGAGACGCCGGCGGGCAGACGGATCGTCCGCCATCCGCCGGCCGTCAGCATGTCCTCCGCGGTCTCGTCGGCGTCCGGGCTCGCCGCCCCGGTCTCGCCCGCGACGTCCAGCAGGACCGCGATCCCGGTCACGCCGGGCTGCTTGAGCCGGGCCAGCTCCCGGGCGTCGAGGGAGTCGATCTCTCCCAGCACGGCGACGATCAGGCCGTCGCCACCCTGCCGCAGGGCCGCGATCCCGTGCTCCATGGACCGGGCCGAGCTGTGCCGTACGACCGAGAGCGCGTCGAGCAGCGACCACGACGCGCCGGTGTCGGCCAGGTGCTGCCCGCCCTGGTCGGTGATCAGGCGCAGGCCCAGTCCGTCACGCGACAGGTGCACCCCGATCGAGGCGGCGGCCGAGACCGCGACCTCGAACGACGACCGGGGACCTTCGCCCCGGTGGGCGCATCTGCGGGTGTCCAGCAGCAGCGCGCCCCGGCTCTGCCGCTGCTGCTCCTCGCGCCTGACCATCAGCTCGCCGTGCCGCGCGGTCGACCGCCAGTGGACCCGGCGCAGGTCGTCGCCCTGGCGGTACTCGCGCGGCGCCACGTCGTCGTCGCCCGCCGCCGCCACGGAGCGGGTACGGCTGTCGCCCCCGCCCGTCCACTCGCCGGACAGCCGCACCGGCGGCAGCGGCACCACCTCGGGGGTGACCACGAGAGTGTCGGTGATCGTGAACGATCTGGTCAGCTCGACCAGCCCGAACGGATCGGCGATCCGGATCGACAGCGGCCCGATCGGGAAACGCCCCCGCAGTTCGGAGCGCACCTTGTAGTCGATCTCCCGGACGCCGTGCGGCTCCACGCGGTCGAGGACGAAACGCGGGCGGACGGTGCCCAGCGCGTGCGGGATGTGGTCCTCCACGAGCAGCAGTCCGGTCGGCAGGCGGGTGACGTTCTCCAGCCGCAGCGTGACCGTGCCTACGCCGCCCGCCTGGACCCGGGACGGATCGAGCCGCCTGGCGCAGGCGAGCCGGTACCGGGTCCGCACCACGATCAGCGCCGCGAGCAGCGGCAGCGCGACGATCAGGACGGCCACCCGCAGCAGGTCGTGCTCCCCCAGGAGCAGGGCGCACAGCAGGGCCGCTGCCCCCGAGGCGATGAACGATCGTCCCCGGGGGGTCAGGGCCCTCAGTCCGCTCACTTGGTGTCCGGCACGGGTACGTGTCGCACCAGGTCGGCGATCACCTGCTCAGGCCGGCGGCGCTGTCCCTGGGCCTCGACGCTCGGCAGCAGCCGGTGCGCCAGGACGGGCCCGGCCAGGTCCTGCAGGTCGTCGGGGATGACGTAGTCGCGGCCGGACAGCGCGGCGTGCGCCCTGGCACCGCGCACCAGGTGCAGGGTGGCCCGCGGCGAGGCGCCCAGCCGCAGGTCGGGCGAGTTTCTGGTGGCGGTCACCAGGTCGACGGCGTACTGCTTCACCGGCGGTGAGACATAGACGGCGCGCACGGCCCGGATCAGTCCCAGCACCTCGGCCGTGGTCGCCACCGGCCGCAGCTCGGCCAGCGGCTGGAAGGCGCCGTGGACGTCGAGCATCTCCAGCTCGGCGGCGGGCGAGGGATAACCCATCGCGATCTTCGCGGTGAAACGGTCGCGCTGGGCCTCGGGCAGAGGATAGGTCCCCTCCATCTCGATCGGGTTCTGGGTCGCGATGACCATGAACGGCGGCGCGAGCTCGTAGGTGACGCCGTCCACGGTCACCTGCCGCTCCTCCATGCACTCCAGCAGCGCCGACTGCGTCTTCGGCGAGGCCCGGTTGATCTCGTCGCCCACGACGACGTTCGCGAAGACGGGTCCTGGTTTGAACTCGAACTCTCTGGTCAGTTGGTTGTACGCGCTGACTCCGGTGATGTCGCTGGGCAGGAGGTCGGGGGTGAACTGCACACGCTTGACGGGACAGTCGATCGAGCGCCCCAGGGCCTTGGCCAGCATGGTCTTGCCGACGCCGGGCACGTCCTCGATGAGGAGATGGCCCTCCGCCAGGAGCACGGTGAGGGTGAGACGGACGACGTCGCTCTTGCCTTCGATCACGGATTCGATCGCTCGGCCGATCCGGTGCGCGATGTCGATGTCCATGTCGATCTCGACGTCGGAGGTTGGTGCCACCGGGCCTCCATAAATGCGGGTTAAACCTTACATTTTGTTTCTTGTGGTACAGACCCTATGACCCCGGACGTTCCCGGGCGAGTTTGTCCGCGTCGCACCTTCGTCTGAATCCAGTGACAAAGGACGTGCGCTTTCCTCTCGCGCGGCTTCCCCTGTACCACCGGGGCTGGCGGCCTCCGCACGCCCCACTTCGCCCCACCCTCATTTACCTGGGAAAACGCGGAGAAAATGACACGCCGACACGGCGTGAATCAGTTGACGGTGGAGAGAAGTGGAGTATGGTGGTGCGCAGTGGAGAGCAGAGGCCGTAGTGCCGAGCGCTCCGCAAGGCACAGGAGGTGGGTCCGGTGTTCCTCGGTACCCATCCGCTGCGCCTGGATGACAAAGGACGGCTGTTCCTGCCGGCGAAGTATCGCGAGGAGCTGGCGGAGGGTCTTGTGATCACCAAAGGCCAGGAGCGTTGCCTCTACGTCTTCCCAGTAGAGGAGTTCCAGCGCATCACCGAGGCCCTGCGCACCGCCCCGATGACGGCCAAGGCGGTCCGCGATTACAGCCGTGTGTTCTTCGCCGGAGCGTCGGACGAGACGCCGGACAGGCAGGGACGGATCACGATTCCACAGGCCCTGAGGCGGTACGCGGGTTTGACGCGTGACTGCACGGTGATCGGTGCGAACACCAGGCTGGAGATCTGGGACACCCAGGGGTGGGAGACCTATCTGGCCGCCCAGGAGCAGGAGTTCTCCGACCTGTCGGAGGAGGTGTTGCCCGGAACCCTTTGATCTGTTCGATCCTTTGATCGAAAGACCCGTCGTTACGTTCGGCGAGGTCTCCACCCGCTCCCATGTGGCGGCAGCTGATGCACCTTCCCCGGTGTCAGATGCCAGGGCCGGTGATGCGGATGGGGACCTGGCCGGACGATATAAAGGGGCCGGACGATATGGGGGGCGGAAGGCGTTGTCGCAAGATCCTGGGCACCCGGGTGGTCACGTTCCGGTCATGATCGGTCGCGTTCTGGAGTTGCTCGCTCCCGCGCTGACCGGACCGGAACCCGTCGTCGTCGACGCCAACCTCGGTCTCGGCGGGCACGCGGAGGCGCTGCTCGCGGCCCATCCGGCCCTGCATCTGATCGGCATCGACCGCGATCCCGCCGCCATCGAACGGTCCACCGTTCGGCTCGCGCCCTATTCCGGGCGGATCACCCTCGTGCGCGCCGTCTCCGACGAGCTGCCCGAGGTGCTGGCCGCGGCCGGACGGCCCCGCGTCCACGGCGCGCTGTTCGATCTCGGGGTGTCCTCCCCCCAGCTCGACGAGGCCGAGCGCGGCTTCGCGTACTCCTACGACGCGCCGCTCGACATGCGGATGGACCCCGGCCAGGAGCTGACCGCCGCCGACGTGGTGAACACATATTCGGTGGCCGAGCTCATCCGCGTGCTGCGAGACTACGGCGAGGAGAAATTCGCGGCGCGCATCGCGAACCTCGTCGCCCGGGAGCGCGTCGAACATCCCATCATGACGACCAGACGACTCGCCGATCTCGTACGGACGGCGATCCCCGCCGCGACGAGGCGCACGGGGGGGAACCCGGCCAAAAGAACGTTCCAAGCCCTGCGCATCGAGGTCAACCAGGAGCTTGCCGCCCTGGAGCGTGCCCTGCCCGCAGCCCTCGACGCGCTGGCACTCGGCGGGCGGGTGGTCGTGCTCGCCTACCACTCGCTGGAGGACCGGCTCACCAAGCAGGTCCTCGCGGCGCGAACCAGGGATACCGGCCCTCCCGGGTTTCCGGTCCCGCTTGAGGCTCACCAGCCCCGGTTCCGCCTTCTGACGAGGGGAGCGGAGCTCCCGGACGATGACGAGGTCGCCGACAACCCGCGAGCGGCCTCGGCCCGTTTGCGGGCGGCAGAGAGGATCCGCCAAGGATGAGGACAGCGCAGCAGACACGATCGTCGCAGCTCCAGGCACAGCTGAGGACGCAGACGAAGAGCCGGCCCAAGACGCGGCCCAGGCCCCGGCCGAAGATCGCGCCGCGTCCCGAGGGGGAGCTCGGGACCATCGGCGTCAGGACGCCACGCGCGACGCCGCCGGCGGGGGTGTCCGCGGCGGTCCGGCGGGCGCCCAAGGCGCCGTTCGTCCTGCTCGTCATCGGCCTGATGTGCGGCGGCCTGGTCACCCTGCTGCTGCTGAACACGATGCTCGCCCAGGGGTCGTACAAGGAGAGCGACCTGCGGTCGAGCATCAACCAGCTGCGCGAGCAGGCGGCGCTCGAGGAGAAGCTGGCCCGCGAGGCCGAGCAGCCCGAGGCGCTGACGAGCATGGTTCCGCCCGGGCTGGTGAAGGACGACTCGCCGCCGTCGTTCATCACGTCCCGGCCGGTGGACGGGACCAGGTGAATCCGGGCGGGAGCAGGCGTCCGCCGCGGCAGGGGGGCGGGGGACCGGTCGACGGTCGTCCGCCCAGGCCGCCGCGCCCGCCTGGCCCGCCCCGTACGGCGCAGCCGCCGAAATCGCCGTCTCCGAAAGCACAGCCGCCCAAGTCGCAGTCTCCGAAAGCACCGCCGCCGAAATCGCCGTCTCCGAAAGCACCGTCTCCGAAAGCACAGTCTTCAAAAGCACAGTCTCCGAAAGCACAGCCTTCCAAGCCGCAGCCGCCCCGGCCACAGGCCCCGAAGCCGCAGCCCGGCGGTCAGTCGTCCCAGGGCGCCGAGCGGGGCGCCCAGCGCAAGGAGCGGCAGGGGTCCGGCGGCGGCCCGCCCCGTGGTTCCGGAGCGGAGCGCGCCACCGGGCCGGAGCGCGGAGCACCGCGTGCCCCCGGATCATCGCGTGCGCCCGGATCACCGCGCGCCTCCGGATCACAGCGCGGCTCGGGGACGCCGCGTGCGCCCGGACCCAGGCGCCGGTCGGCGCCGCCTCCGCCCCCGCCGCGGCCGCCCGCCGTTCTGCGGCTCAGCGATCCGGCGCGGCGGCTGAACGCCGGGCTGGTCGCGATGGCGTTCGTGCTGTCCCTGCTCGCCGGGCGGCTGGTGCAGTTGCAGGGACTGGACTCCAAGGTGCTCCAGGCGAGGGGCGCCGACCAGCGCGTGCAGCCGGAGAAGCTGCCGGCGCGGCGCGGCTCGATCACGGACATCGCGGGTCACGAGCTCGCGGTGACGGTCGAGGCCCGGGAGATCTACCTCGATCCCAAGGTGGTCGACCCCGCCAAGCGGGATCTGGTCGCCACCACCCTCGCCGCCGAGCTGAACCGCCCGAAAGGGGAGATCGAGGCCAAACTGGCCAAGACGACCTCGCGGTACGCGGTGGTCGCCCGGGGCGTGGACCCGCTGCGCGCCAAGAAGATCACCGACTACGGGTTCAGGGGGGTGGGCGCCAAGCGGACCTACCACCGGGACTACCCGGGCGGCAGGCTCGCGGGCGGCGTCATCGGGTTCGTCGGCGTCGACGGATACGGCCTGGCCGGACTGGAGAGCGCCTACGACGAGGTGCTGGCGGGCCGTGACGGCGAGCAGACCTTCGAGCTCGGCGGGGAGCGGCAGCGGATCCCGCTGACCCGCAGCACCCGGCGGGAGCCGGTGCCCGGCCGCGACGTCCGGCTGACCATCGACAGGGACGTTCAGTGGGCCGCGCAGCAGGCGATCGCCGAGCAGGTGAAGGCGTCACGGGCGAGCAGCGGCAGCGTGATCGTCATGGACGTGCGCACCGGGCAGATCGTGGCCATGGCCAACGCGCCCGAGGTCGACCTCGAGCACTGGCAGGACAGCGCGCCGCAGGATCGGCGCAACCGGTCGGTGGCGGAGGTGTTCGAGCCCGGCAGCACCAACAAGGTGATCGCCGCGGCCGCGGCGATCGAGTCGGGGGCGGTCAGAGCCGACACCGTGTTCCGCGTGCCCGACCGCATCCAGTGCGCCGACAGGCAGCTCAGGGACGCGCACCCGCACCCGCCGGAGCGGCTCACCTTCGCCGGGATCATCGCGGAGTCGAGCAACGTCGGCACGATCATGGCGGCGGAGCGGATCAGCAGCCAGCGGCTGTACGAGATGTTCCGGTCCTTCGGTTTCGGCGCCAAGAGCGGAGCCGGTCTCCCGGGCGAGGAGGCGGGCCTGCTGCCGGACTGGCGGAGCTGGTCCGGCAGCCAGCGCTGCACGATCGCCTACGGGCAGGGCATCTCGGTCACCGCGCTGCAGATCGCCAGCGTCTACCAGACGATCGCCAACGGCGGGATGCGGGTCGCCCCCTCGATCGTCGCGGGCACCACCGACGAGCACGGCAAGTTCGTGCCGGCCCCGGAGCCGAAGCGGACCCGGGTGATCAGCGAGCGCACCGCCCGGGACATCTCGCTCATGCTGGAGGCCGCCGTCGGGCTCGACGGCACGGGAGCGGAGGCGGCGATCCCCGGCTACCGCGTCGCGGGCAAGACCGGCACTGCGATGCGATATGACCAAGAATGCGGGGGATACTGCGGGTATACGGCGACGTTCGTCGGCTTCACACCGGCGGACCAGCCGCGGCTGATGGCCCTCGCCGTCATCCAGGATCCGAAGAAAGGTCACTACGGCGGCACCGTGGCCGCCCCCGTGTTCAGGGATGTCATGACATTCGCGCTGAAGACCAGGAAGATCCCTCCGACGGGTACGAAGACGCCCGACATCGTCCTCCGTGCCCGCCGGTAAGGGGTACGCTCTCGCCGTGCGTCCCCCGTCCTCGATGCGTCCCACCGCCGTGGCGGCCCGCCCGCTGTCCGGGCTCGCGGCCCTGCTCGGCGTGGCCTGCGCCGTACCCTCTCCCGGAGCCAGAGCGGTCCGCGGGACGGTCACCGGTGTCTCGATCGACTCCCGCCGCGTCCGGCGCGGCGACCTCTACGTGGCGCTGTCCGGGAGCTCCTCGCACGGTGCCGAGTTCGCCGCCGACGCGCTCGCCGCCGGCGCGGCGGCGATCCTGACCGATCCCGCCGGCCTCGACCGCGCGGTGGCGACCGGCCTGCCGGTGCTCGTGGTGCCCGATCCGCGCGCGCTGCTCGGGCAGGTCGCCGGATGGGTGTACGGCAGGGCGGCCGATGGCATGACGGTCATCGGCGTCACCGGCACCAGCGGCAAGTCGACCACCAGCTACCTGCTGGAGGCCGGGTTGCGTGCGGCGGGTCACCGGACCGGCCTGGTCGGCGGCGTGGAGATCCAGGCGGGCGATCTGCGGCTGACTCCCGAGCTCACGACACCGGAGGCGAGCGACCTGCAGGCGCTGTTCGCGCTGATGCGCGAGCAGGGGGTGACGGCCGCCGCGATGGAGGTGTCGAGCCACGCTCTCGTCAAGGGTCGGGTGGACGGCATTTCCTACGATGTAGCGATCTTTACCAACCTGTCACAGGATCATCTGGACTTCCATCGCGACCTGGACGACTACTTCGCCGCCAAGATGCGCCTTTTCACCCCCGACTTGTCCCGCGTCGGCGTGGTGAACGTCGACGACGCCCACGGCCGCGAGCTGACCGGCCTGGCGAAGATCCCGATCACCACGTTCTCCGCGGCCGGAGCCCCGGAGGCCGACTGGCGGGCCGCCGACGTCCGCCTGGGGACCGACGGCAGCGCCTTCCGCGTGATCGGCCCCGGCGGCGTCGAGGTGGACGCCACCGTGGCCATGCCCGGGCCGTTCAACGTCGCCAACGCGCTCGGCGCGCTGGTCGCGCTGGTGGAGGCGGGGATCCCGCCGCAGACCGCGATGTCCGGCATCGCCTCGTTCGGCGGCGTCCCCGGCCGGATGGAGCGGGTGCCGGGGCCCGGGGACTACCAGGTGATCGTCGACTACGCCCACAAGCCGGGGGCGGTCGAGTCGGTCCTGCGCTCGGTGCGCGCCGTGCTCGGATCGGGGCCGGGACCGGAGGCACGGGCACGCGGCCGGCTCACGATCGTGCTCGGGTGCGGCGGTGATCGAGACCGCGGCAAGCGGCCGATGATGGGCGAGGCCGCCGCCCGGCTCGCCGACGTGGCGATCCTCACCAGTGACAACCCGCGCAGCGAGGATCCCCTCGTGATCCTGGCCGCGATGCTGGAGGGGGCGCTGCGGGTGCCGCCGGACGAGCGGGCGCATGTGATCATGGAGCCGGACCGGGAGGCGGCCATCGACCTGGCGATTTCCGGTGCCGCGCCCGGAGATGTGGTAGTTGTGGCGGGCAAGGGGCACGAGCAGGGCCAGTACGTCGGGGGCACGGTCATCCCCTTCGACGATCGTGACGTGGCCGCGCGGGCCATCACGCGGGCCATCGCGCGGAGAGAGAGCAGGAAAGACGCATGATCCCGTTGCCGCTGGCCCGGGTGGCCGAGATCACCTCGGGCGCGCTGAACGGCATGGCAGACCCCGGGACCGTGGTCCGGGGACCCGTCGTGATCGACTCACGGGTCGTCGAGCCGGGCTCGCTGTTCGCGGCGATCAAGGGTGAGCGGGCCGACGGGCACGACTTCGCCGGGCAGGCGTGCGCGGCCGGAGCGGTCGCGGTGCTCGCGTCCCACCCGGTGGAGGCCCCCGCCGTGATCGTGAGCGACGTGGTAGCCGCCCTCGCCGATCTCGCCGCCGCCGTGGTGGCTGAGCTGAACGGGGCGGCGAAGCCCGGGGGGCCCGGTGTCACGGTGGCCGGGGTGACCGGATCGCAGGGGAAGACCACGACCAAGGACCTGCTGGCCGCCCTCGCCGCCCGGATCGGGCCGACCATCGCGCCGGTCGGGTCGCACAACAACGAGATCGGCCACCCGCTG
The DNA here is from genome assembly GCF_050942215.1 of Sphaerimonospora sp. CA-214678. Taxonomy (GTDB): domain Bacteria; phylum Actinomycetota; class Actinomycetes; order Streptosporangiales; family Streptosporangiaceae; genus Sphaerimonospora. The sequence goes on along the minus strand of NZ_CP192056.1, from coordinate 4,187,172 downwards.
ACCGTGCTCAAGGCCGGCGAGGAGACCCGGTTCATGGTCCTGGAGCTCAGCGCGCGCAACGTGGGCCACATCGCCTACCTGGCGAGGATCGCCCCGCCCCGGATCGGGGTGGTGCTCAACGTGGGCGCGGCCCATCTCGGGGTCTTCGGGAGCCGCGAGGCGATCGCGCAGGCCAAGGGAGAGCTGGTCGAGGCGCTGCCCGGCGACGGCGTGGCCGTGCTGAACGCCGACGACCCCCTCGTCAGCGCGATGGCGGACCGTACGAGCGCCAGGGTGAGCTATTTCGGGCGGTCGCGGCGTGCGCACGTGCGCGCCGAGGACGAGACGCTCGACGGGCGCGGCCGGGCCTCGTTCACGCTGCGCACGCCGACCGGGTCGGCGCCGGTGCGGCTGCGGCTGCACGGCGCGCACGCCGTCGACAACGCGCTCGCCGCCGCCGCGGCGGCGTACGAGCTGGGGCTGCCGGTGGCGACGATCGCCGAGGAGCTGTCGCTGGCCGAGCCGCGCAGCCGCTGGCGAATGGAGGTCACCGACCGGGCCGACGGCGTCACCGTGATCAACGACGCGTACAACGCCAGCCCGGACTCGGTCCGTGCGGCCTTCGCCGCCCTGGCCGCCATCGGCTCGGGACGGCGGCGGTTCGCCGTGATCGCCGCCATGCGGGAGCTCGGCGAGTACGGCGCGACGCTGAACGAGGAGTTCGGCCGGCTCGCCGCCGGGGCGGACCTGTCCGGACTGATCGTCGTGGGGGAGGACGCCGAGCCGGTGCTGACCGGCGCGCGGGCCGCAGGCCCCGGCACGCGCCATGCCCCCGACGCGGCGGCGGCCGGGGCCGAACTGGCCGGTGTGCTGGCGCCGGGCGACGTCGTGCTGGTGAAGGGGCCGCGTGCGGCCGGGCTCGAACGGGTCGCAGCGGCGATCCTCGGAGGTGAAGCGCGGTGAGGAACATCCTCATCGCGGCGGCGGTCTCGCTGCTGCTCTCCATGGTCGGCACGCCGCTCGCGATCCGGCTGTTCGCCCGGCGCGGCTACGGCCAGAACATCCGGGAGGAGGGGCCCTCAGGTCATTACGACAAGAAGGGCACCCCGACCATGGGCGGCACGGTGATCGTCATCGCGACGCTGATCGGCTACTTCACCGCGCATCTGACGAGCATGCTGTCGCTCAACGTCGACCCGCCGACGGCCTCGGGACTGCTGGTGCTGTTCCTGATGACCGGCCTGGCCGTGGTCGGCTTCCTCGACGACTTCATCAAGATCTACAAGCAGCGGAGCCTGGGGCTGCGCAGCGGCGCCAAGGCCGCCGGGCAGCTCGTGGTGGGCGCGATCTTCGCGGTGCTGGTGCTGCGGTTCCCCAACGCGTACGCCGTCACGCCGGCCGAGACGCGGCTGTCGTTCCTGCGGGATTTCGGGCCGTCGATCGGCGTCATCGGCTTCATGCTCTGGGTGCTGTTCTTCATCGTGGGCTTCTCCAACGCGGTGAACCTGACCGACGGGCTGGACGGCCTGGCCTCGGGCGCCACCTGCCTGGTCCTCGCGGCGTACGTGCTGATCGGCAACTGGCAGTTGCGCAACAGCTGCGCGACGGTCGGCTTCGGGCCGAACTGCTACTGGGTGCGAGATCCGCTGGATCTCGCCGTGGTCGCCGCCGCCGTGCTCGGCGCCTGTCTGGGATTCCTGTGGTGGAACGCCCCGCCCGCCAAGATCTTCATGGGCGACACCGGCTCGCTGGCGCTGGGCGGCGTGATCGCCGGCCTCGCCTTCACCACCCGCACCCAGCTTCTGCTGGTCATCCTGGGCGGGCTGTTCGCCATCATCACGATGTCGGTGATCATCCAGGTCGGCTTCTTCAAGATGACCAGGAAACGGGTGTTCCGGATGGCCCCGCTCCAGCACCACTTCGAGTTGTCCGGATGGGCCGAGACCACCATCGTCGTGCGGTTCTGGCTGATCGCGGCGCTGTGCGTGGCGGGCGGTCTCGGCCTCTTCTACCTGGAATGGGTGCCCAAGTAGTGAGCGTCGTCGTCGCAGGACTGGGGATCTCCGGCACGGCCGCGGCGCGGGCGCTGGCCCGCCGCGGCGAGCATGTCGTCGTCCTGGAGTCGGCCCAGGGAGAACGGCAGCTGGCGGCGGCGGCCGAGCTCGCCCCGCTCGGCGTGGAGGTGAGGTTCGGCGAGCCGGACGACCTGCCGGAGGGCACGTCGCTCGTCGTCGTCTCGCCCGGCTGGCGCCCCGACCATCCGCTGGCGGCCGCCGCGCGTCGCGCCGGGATCGAGGTGATCGGCGAGGTGGAGCTGGCCTGGCGGCTGCGCGGCGCCCACGGGGCTCCCTGGCTGGCGATCACCGGCACCAACGGCAAGACCACCGTGGTCCGGATGCTGACCGAGATGCTCACGGCCGCCGGGCACCGGGCGCTCGCCGTCGGCAACGTCGGCGTGCCGATCGTGGCGGCGGTGGACGGAGAGAAACCGGCGGAGGGGGAGAAGCCGGCGGGCGGAGGGAAGCCGGCGGCGGAGCGCGGGGCCGGGCCGTACGACGTGCTGGCCGTCGAGCTGTCGAGCTTCCAGCTCCACTGGTCGAGGAGCCTCGCGCCGTTCGCGGCGGCCGTGCTGAACGTCGCCCCCGACCACCTGGACTGGCACGGTTCCCTGGAGGAGTACGCGGCGGCCAAGGCGCTGATCTACACCGACGCCCAGACCGTGATCTACAACGCGGACGACGAGTGGTCCACCACGCTGGCGGCGCCCTATCGGGGGGTGGGCTTCACGCTCGGCGTGCCGCGTCCCGGGCAGCTCGGCGTCGTGGAGGACCTCCTGGTCGACCGGGCGTTCACGGCCGACCCCGCCCGTGAGGCCGCCGAGCTGGCGAGCCTGGCCGACGTGCGGCCGTTCGCGCCGCACAACGTCGCCAACGCGCTGGCCGCCGCCGCGCTCGCCCGGGCCTACGGCGTGCCGCCGGAGGCCGTACGGCGCGGCCTGGCGCGGTTCGTCCCGGACCCGCACCGGATCGCTCATGTGGCGACCGTGCGCGGGGTCGGCTATGTGGACGACTCGAAGGCCACCAACCCGCACGCCGCCGCCGCTTCGCTCGCGGCCTACCGGTCCGTCGTGTGGATCGCGGGCGGCCTGCTCAAGGGCGCGGAGGTCGACGAGCTCGTACGGCTGGCCGCCCCGCGCCTGCGCGGCGCCGTACTGCTGGGCGCCGATCGCGACCGCGTGCGCGAGGCGTTGGCGCGACACGCGCCGGATGTCCCCGTGGTCGACGTGCCCGGGCAGGACACTGGGGTGATGGACCGCGTCGTGACCGAGGCAGCCGCCCTCGCCGCCCCCGGCGACACCGTGCTGCTGGCCCCCGCCGGGGCGTCGCTGGACATGTTCACGAGCTACGGGGCGCGTGGGGAGGCCTTCACCGCCGCGGTGCACCGTCTGGCGGAACGATGACGGCGGCGGAGACGGGAGCAGCGCCCCGAGCGGACGACCGTTCCGGGGGCCGCTCCGAGGGGCGGCTCACCGCGCTGCGTGAGCTGCTGAACCGCCCGCTGGTGTCGTACTACCTGGTGCTCGGGTGCAGCGCGCTGCTGCTCGCGCTCGGCCTGATGATGGTGCTGTCGGCCTCCAGCATCGAGGCGCTGCAGGAGACCGGCAGCCCGTTCTACTGGTTCATCAAGCAGTCGACCTCGGTGGCGATCGGCATCCCGGTGATGTGGGTCTGCTCGCGGCTGCCGCAGCGGTTCTTCCAGCTGGCCGGCAACCCGCTGATGGGCGTCTCGATCCTCGGCCTGGTCATGGTGATCTTCATCGGTCAGGAGGTGCTGGGCGCGCAGCGGTGGATCTCCATCGGGCCGTTCTCGGTCCAGCCCTCGGAGCCGGCCAAGCTCGCCCTGGCGCTGTGGGGGGCCGACATCCTGGCCCGGCGGGCCAGGGGCGGCCGGATCGAGTGGCGGCACCTGCTGATCCCGCTGATGCCCGGCCTCGCGCTGCTCGCGGTGCTGGTGCTGATCGGCCGCGACCTCGGCACGACGCTCGTGCTCATGATGATCTTCCTGGCGCTGCTGTGGGTGGTCGGTGCGCCCCTGCGCCTGTTCGGCGGGATCCTCGCGCTGCTCGCGCTCGCCGCCGCTATGATGATCGTCGTCACGCCCTGGCGGATGGAGCGCCTGGCGAACTTCATCAACCCATGGGCGGACCCCCAGGACGCCGGTTTCCAGGCCGTCCAGGGGCTGATAGCGATCGGCTCGGGCGGCTGGTTCGGTCTCGGCCTGGGCGCGAGCCGCCAGAAATGGGGCCATGTGCCGCACGCGGAGAGCGACTTCATCTTCTCGATCCTGGGCGAGGAGCTCGGCCTGATGGGCACCCTCGTGGTGGTCGCGCTGTTCGGCCTGCTCGGCTATGCCGGGCTGCGCATCGCCTCGCGGGTGAACGACCCGTTCATCCGGCTGTGCTCGGCGGCCGTCGTCGCGTGGATCGTCGGTCAGGCGATCGTCAACATGGGCGCGGTGATCGGGGTCCTGCCCATCACGGGCATCCCGCTGCCGCTGGTCTCGTACGGCGGGTCCGCGCTGTTGCCGACGCTCGCCGCCCTTGGCATGTTGTTGTCGTTCGCCAAGCGGGAGCCCGGTGCGGCGGCGGCCCTGGCCGCACGTGGACCCGGACTCGCCGTCCGGGCTCTAAGCTGGCTTGGCCTGGGTGGCCGCCCGAGGCGTGAGATGACGCGGAACAGAGGAGTGACATGAGGGTGGTCCTCGCCGGCGGCGGGACGGCCGGCCATATCGAACCCGCGCTCGCGCTGGCCGACGCGCTGCGCCTACAGGACCCGGCGATCGGGATCACCTGCCTCGGCACGGAGCGCGGCCTGGAGACCCGGCTGGTGCCCGAGCGCGGCTACGAACTGGCCCTGGTACCCGCGGTGCCGCTGCCCCGCTCGCTCACGCCGAAGCTCCTCACCGTGCCGGGCCGCCTCGCCGGGGCGATCGGCACGGCGGCGGGCATCCTCGACCGGGTCGGCGCCGACGTTCTGGTCGGATTCGGCGGCTACGTCGCGACACCCGCCTACCTCGCGGCGCGGCGGCGCGGCGTCCCGATCGTCGTGCACGAGGCCAACCCCCGCCCCGGTCTGGCCAACCGGCTCGGCGCCCGGCTGACCGACCACGTCTTCACCGGCCACCCGGACACCCCGCTGCAGAACGCGCAGTACATCGGCATCCCGCTGCGCCGCCAGATCGCCGGCATGGACCGGCTGTCGCTCGGCGACAAGGCCAGGTCGTACTTCGGGCTGGAGTCCGACCGGGTGACGCTGCTCGTGTTCGGCGGCTCGCAGGGCGCCCGCTCGATCAACGAGGCCGCCCTGGCGGCCGCGCCACGGCTGCGGGCCGCCGGCATCCAGGTGCTGCACGTGGTCGGGCCGAAGAACACCGTCGAGGTGGAGCCCCCGCCGGGCGACCCGCAGTATGTGATCCTTCCGTACATCGACCGGATGGACCTGGCCTACGCCGCCGCCGACCTCGTGCTGTGCCGCAGCGGCGCGATCACCTGCGCCGAGCTCACCGCCGTCGGACTGCCCGCGGCGTACGTGCCGCTGCCGCACGGCAACGGCGAGCAGCGCCTCAACGCCCAGCCCATCGTGCAGGCGGGCGGCGGGATCATGATCGACGACGCGGACCTCTCCGCCGAGTGGATCATCCAGACGCTGCTGCCCATCCTGAACGACCCTGAGCATGTGGTCGCGATGTCCGAGGCGGCCTCCCGCATGGGCCGCGCGGACGCCGACGCGACGCTCGCCGGCAAGGTTCTGGAGATCGTTTCCCGATGAGTCTCGTCAAGCTCGTGGATCCCGTACCGGCGGCCGACCTGGGACGGGTGCACTTCATCGGCATCGGCGGCGCCGGGATGTCGGGCATAGCCCGGATCCTGCTCAAACGCGGGGTACCCGTGTCGGGCAGCGACGCCCGGGTGTCCGACATGCTGGACGAGCTCCGCGGCCTGGGCGCCGACATCCACGTCGGCCACGCCGCCTCCCACGTCAAGAACGCGGACACGGTCGTCGTGTCGACCGCGATCCGCGACTCCAACCCGGAGCTGGGGGAGGCGCTGCGCCGGAACCTGCGGGTCATCCCGCGCGCCGCCGCGCTCGCCGCCGTGATGACGGGCCGGACGGGCATCGCCGTCGCCGGGACGCACGGCAAGACGACGACCAGCTCGATGCTCGCCGTGGCGCTGCAGAAGTGCGGTGAGGATCCGTCCTACTGCGTGGGCGGCCGGCTCGTCACCACCGGTCTCGGCGCCGACGACGGGACCGGCGAGGTCTTCGTGGCAGAGGCGGACGAGAGCGACGGCTCGTTCCTCATGCTGACGCCGGAGATCGCCATCGTGACCAACGTCGAGGCCGACCACCTCGACAACTACGGCGACCCGCAGGCCGTGCACGAGAGCTTCGCCCGCTTCGTCGAACGCGTCGGCGCCATGCTGGTGATCTGCGTGGACGACCCGGGAGCTGCGGCGCTGGCGCCCCTCGCCCGGGCACGCGGCCTGGAGGTCGTGACGTACGGCGAAAGCCCGGAGGCGGACTTCCGCACCGTCGAGATCAGCCCGCGCGGGCTGGAGGTCGAGTTTCACGTGGCCGGGCACGGCGGCGTCCGCCTGGCCGTGCCGGGACGGCACAACGCCGTGAACGCCACCGCGGTGATCGCCGTGGCGATCCGCCTCGGCCTGCCGTTCGACGACGTCAGGGAGGGCCTGGCCGCCTTCACCGGAGCGAAGCGGCGGTTCGAGGCCAAGGGCGAGGCGGGGGGCGTGTCCGTGTACGACAGCTACGCACATCACCCGACCGAGCTCACCGCCGACCTGCACGCCGCCCGTGACGTGGTCGCCGGCGCAGGACGCGTTATCGCGGTCTTCCAGCCCCACCTGTACTCGCGCACCAGGTTCTTCGCCGCCGAGTTCGGCACCGCGCTGGGCCTCGCCGACGAGGTCGTCGTGCTCGACGTGTACGGGGCGCGGGAGGATCCGGAGCCCGGGGTCTCCGGCGCGCTCGTCGCAGGCAAGGTGCCGCTGCCCACGGAACGGGTGGTGTACGCGCCCGACCGTGCGTCGGTGCCCGCCCTCGTGGCCGATCGGGCCCGCCCCGGCGACATCGTGCTGACCATGGGCGCCGGCGACGTCACGGATCTCGGCCCCCGCATCGTCGCGGAGCTGTCGGCGAGGTGACCTTTCTCACGCCGGCCTTCCTCAGGGGAAGCAGGACCGTCCGGCGTACGGCCCTGGCCGTCCTGCTCATGGCCGCGGTCGTGGGCGCGGCCACCTGGGTGGTGTTCCACTCGCCGGTGCTGGGCGTGCGACAGGTCGAGATCATCGGCAACGCCGTGGTGTCGGCGCAGACGCTGCGCGCGGCCGCCGGCGTGCCCGCGGGCACTCCGCTGGCGAACGTTGACGTGGACGAGGTGGGGAGCCGGGTGCGCGCCGTGACCGAGGTGGAGTCGGCGCGCGTGGAGCGGGAGTGGCCGGGGACGCTGCTGATCACCGTGGTCGAGCGCACCCCGGTGGCCGTCGTGCCCGTGGCCGAGCCGGCGGGCGAGCGGTCCGCCGGCGGCTCGCCGGCAGAGGGGGGCAAGACGAACGGGAGCAGAACGATCGAGGTGTACGCGATAGTGGACCGCTTCGGGGTGATCCTGGATCGGGTGGCCGTGGCCCCGCCGCGGTTCCCGGTGCTGCGGGTGCAGCGGCCGGACCCCGGCGACCCGGCGCTGCGCGCCGCGCTCGCCGTGCTGGAGGCACTGCCGGACGATCTGCGGGTGAACGAGGTCCGGGTGCCGTCCGTCCGGTCCATCACGCTGAAGCTCGCCGACGGCCGGACCGTCCTTTGGGGCGACGCCGGGCGGGCGGCGGAGAAGGGACGTGCCCTCGCCGCGGCGCTCGCGGAGCCGGGGACGTTCTACGACGTGACCAGCCCCCGGGTGGTGACGATCAAGTGAGAAATCTCACGGTAGGGAATGGGACGGCTCACGACACGCCGGAGGACCTTCCGGCGCGGTGAGTTGACCCTGAGGGATCGGCAACCCTACTGTCCGTATCAATCCTCAGGTTGACATAACTCTAAATCTCAACTTGAGGGTGAGAGTTGAAGACAGCGCGGGCCTGGCCCGTATGGAACGCAAACGAGCGGAAAGGCCCCTCGTCGTGGCAGCACCGCAGAACTACCTCGCGGTCATCAAGGTCGTAGGCATCGGCGGCGGCGGAGTCAACGCCGTCAACCGGATGATCGAGGAGGGACTCAAGGGCGTCGAGTTCATCGCCATCAACACTGACGCCCAGGCGCTGCTGATGAGTGACGCCGATGTGAAGCTCGATGTCGGGCGGGAACTCACCAGGGGCCTGGGCGCCGGAGCCAACCCCGAGGTGGGCCGCAAGGCGGCCGAGGACCACCGAGAGGAGATCGAGGAGGTCCTCAAGGGCGCCGACATGGTGTTCGTCACGGCGGGAGAGGGCGGCGGCACGGGTACGGGCGGCGCGCCCGTCGTGGCCCAGATCGCCCGCACGCTGGGCGCGCTGACCATCGGCGTGGTGACCCGGCCCTTCAGCTTCGAGGGCAAGCGCCGGGCCATGCAGGCCGAGGCGGGCATCGAGACCCTCCGGGAGGAGGTGGACACGCTGATAGTGATTCCGAACGACCGTCTGCTGTCGATCTCCGACCGGCAGGTCAGCGTGCTCGACGCCTTCAAGGCCGCCGACCAGGTGCTGCTCTCCGGTGTCCAGGGCATCACCGACCTGATCACCACGCCCGGCCTCATCAACCTCGACTTCGCCGACGTGAAGTCCGTCATGTCCGGTGCCGGATCGGCCCTCATGGGCATAGGGCACGCGCGGGGTGACGACCGGTCGGTCGCCGCGGCCGAGATGGCCGTGTCCAGCCCGCTGCTGGAGGCCAGCATCGACGGCGCCCACGGCGTCCTGCTGTCCATCGCCGGCGGCTCCGACCTCGGTCTCTTCGAGATCAACGAGGCGGCCCAGCTCGTGTCCAACGCGGCCGCCGCCGACGCCAACATCATCTTCGGTACGGTCATCGACGACGCGCTCGGCGACGAGGTGCGGGTGACCGTGATCGCCGCCGGGTTCGACGAGCCGGCCCCGGCCGCTCCGGCGGTCACCCCGCTGTCCCGGGCCCAGCAGTCTCGTCCCGCCTCGCCCGCGCCGGCCGCCCCGCCCGCGCCGCCGGCTTCGCGGCCGACTCTGGCGGCAGCCCCCACGCCCGCTCCGGCCCCCGCGCCGCCGGTGGCCACGGCGCCGCCCGCTCCCGCGCCGAAGCCGGAGCCCGAGCCGCAGGTCGAGCAGGTGACCGCGAGCGGGGCTTCCACCGGAGCGGGGACCGCCGCGAGCGCCGGCGCGGCTTCGGGGAACACCGGTCCGGGAGGGACGGGTTCCGCGAACACCGGGAACACCGGCCCGCTGTCGATCCCGCGGCCCGCGCCGGAGCCGCCGACGCCGATCACCTCCCGGGTCAACCGCCCGGGTCCCCGGGTCCCGGTGGTGTTCGAGGAGCAGGAGGAGGAGCTCGACGTGCCGGATTTCCTCAAGTGAGTCTCGCGTGAGACGAGAGGAGATCAGGGCGGGTCTGGCCGAGGTCGAACGGCGGATCGAGGAGGCCTGCCGGGCCGCCGGACGGCACCGGTCGGAGATCACGCTGATCGCCGTCACCAAGACCTATCCCGCCTCGGACGTACGGCTCCTGAACGACCTCGGAATCCGCGACATCGGAGAGAACCGGGACCAGGAGGCGGCCGCCAAGGCGGCCGAGTGCGCCGATCTCGATCTGACCTGGCATTTCATCGGTCAGTTACAGACGAACAAGGTCCGCTCTGTCGTGTCCTACGCCGGCATGATCCACTCTGTGGACCGGCCCCGGCTGGTGACGGCACTCGCCCGCGAGGCCGTCCGGGCCGGCCGGGAGATCGACTGCCTCGTCCAGGTCACGCTGGACTCCGTCGCCGGCCGGGGCGGGATCGAGCCGGAGGGGGCCCCGGCGCTCGCGGCGGGCATCGCGTCGGCCGAGGGCCTGCGCCTACGTGGTGTGATGGCCGTCGCCCCGCTCGGCGGGAACCCCGCCGAGGCGTTCGCCCGGCTGCGCGAGCTGGCGGAGGCCATCCGGAAGGACCACCCCGGCGCAGACGTCCTCTCGGCCGGGATGAGCGAGGACCTCGCCCCGGCGATCGCGCACGGCGCGACACATGTGCGGGTCGGTACGGCGTTGCTCGGCCGTAGAAAGGCCATCGTCGGGTAATGTCCCCCAAGCGGACCTTGGTGTCCCAATAGGGACCTTGAAGGCACCAGATAAGCGGGAGGACGACGAGCGATGGCCGGCGCGATGCGCAAGATGGCGGTCTACCTCGGTCTCGTGGAGGACGACCGCTACGAAGACAGGTACGCGGCCGAGTACGGCCCCGACGAGGACTACGCGGACGAGGACTACGACTCGTCGCGCCGTGAGGACACCACTGAGACGGCCGTCCCGGCACCTCGTTCCTCCACGCCGGTCCTGGAGCGCCGTACGACCGACCTGGCGCGCATCACGACCCTGCATCCGCGCACGTACAATGAGGCGCGCACCATCGGCGAGCATTTCCGGGAAGGCACGCCGGTCATCATGAATCTGACGGAAATGGTTGACAGCGACGCGAAGCGGCTCGTCGATTTCGCGGCGGGTCTCGTCTTTGGCCTACATGGCAGCATCGAACGTGTTACGAACAAGGTGTTCCTGTTGTCTCCCGCCAACGTTGAGGTGACCGCCGAGGACAAGGCCAGAATCGCGGAACGCGGCTTCTTCAATCAGAGCTAGAGTTCCATCATGAACAGTGACCAGATGGAGGCGGGGCCGGGCCGTGGGGATCATTAGAGAACTTGTGGTCTTCGCCCTCTACATCTTTCTGCTTCTGCTGATCGGCAGAATGATCATAGATACGGTGCAGGCGTTCGCCCGCAACTGGCATCCCTCCGGAGTGGTGTTGGTGCTGGCAGAGGTCATATACACCGTGACCGACCCTCCTCTCAGGTTCCTCCGCCGTTTCATTCCGCCCCTCAGGTTGGGTACGGTGGCCTTTGACCTGAGCTTCACAGTGCTGTTCATTGTGATCTTGGTCTTGATCCAAGTCGTGTAGCGCTTCGTTGATCGGGTGCCGTTCGACCGGACAGAGACTCCAAGCGCGCCAAGGAGACCCAAAATGCCGTTGACGCCCGCTGATGTGCGGAACAAGCAGTTCAGTACCACCAGGCTCAGGCCGGGGTACGACGAAGAGGAGGTCGATGCCTTCCTCGACGAGGTCGAGGCCGAGCTCGACCGTCTGATTCAGGAGAACGAGGAGCTCCGCGCGAAGCTGACCGAGTGTCTGCGGGGCAAAGTCCCCGGAGGCATGGGCATGGCGGGTTCGCCGCAGATGGCCCCCGCCCCGGTCTCCGAACCCAAGCCGGAGATGATGGTCCCCCAGCCGGAGCCCATGAAGGCCCCCGAGCCTCCCCGCCCGGAGCCGGTCCCCGTCGGCATGGGCATGCCGCCCGCCGAGGACAACATGGACACGGCGGCCCGTGTGCTGGCCCTCGCCCAGCAGACGGCCGACCAGGCCATAGCGGACGCGCGGCGCGAAGCGGACGAGACGGTGACCCGCGCGCGGCGTGAGGCCGACGACATCCTCGGCAAGGCCCGCCGCCAGGCGGAGCAGATCATCGGCGACGCCCGCGCCCGGGCGGAGACGCTGGAGCGTGACGCGCAGGAGCGGCACCGCCAGGCCATGGGCACGCTGGTGCAGACCCGCGACGAGCTCGAGCGCAAGGTAGAGGAGCTGCGCAGCTTCGAGCGCGAGTATCGCAGCCGCCTCAAGCTGTACCTGGAGAACCAGCTCGCCGAGCTGAACGTCTCGGCCGAGGGCAGCGGAGGTTTCCCGATCGTCAGCGGCGCACCCGCGATGGCCCACGCGGTCGCTCCGGGTCCCCAGCCGATGGCGGGCGGTCCGAACCCCTTCGCGCAGGAGGCTCCCCAGCACTCCGGCGGCTTCCCGGGCGCCGACGGCCCGCACAACGACCGTCGGTAAGGTTCGCGTCCCCCTTCCCCGACCGCGAACCCGGTAACTCGGAGTCCCCCCGTGATCCTCATCAGTGCCGCTCTGGTTCTCGCCGCCATCGTTCTGCTCATCGCGGGCGTGGTGCTGGCGAAACCGTTCCTCGTGATGTGGTCAATCGTGATCAGCGTGCTGTCCGCGGTCTGCCTGTTGATCGGGGCCCTGCTGAGGCGCCACGAGCTGTTCCCCGCAGGCGGGCGTGCCGCCGTCGGGCCTGTCAACACCCCCCAGGGTCCCTCCGTTCCCCCTCAGTTCACGAACACCGTCGCGCACACCGGCGCCATGCCGGTCGGTGCGATGCTCGGTGGGACGCCTGGGCAGCTCCCTCATCACGGGGCGGTCGCCATTCCACCCTCGGCGCCGGTTCCCGCCACGGCCACCATGCCGGTGGCGGCATCGGTCACCCGCCCGCCGGTTCCGGCGGTGCGCGGGCTGGGGTCCGACATGATCGTGCTGGTGATCCCCGGCCGCAGGCGGTTCCATCTGCCGGACTGCCGCCAGCTCGTGGGGCGCGAGGTCGAGGAGCTCACCGTCGAGGAAGCCCGTGAGGAGGGCTTCACCCCATGCACCACATGCCGGCCCGAAGGCCGGTGGGGTTCCGAGGCGGCTGAGACCGCCGAGAGCCCGATGGCCGGGCCGATCCCCGAGACCGCCGAACATCCGGAGCGGGCAAAGACCCCGGACGGCCGAGACGCTCGGGACGACCACAAGACTTCACAGCGCGTTGAAAGCTCGGCGGACGAGACCGCCGAGACCGCCCCGGCGGCCGAGACCCCGGAGAGCGCCGCGCTTACGGCAGACCCTGGTAGTAAGGACGGTCCCCGCCCCGGCGGCTCCCAGCGGCCCGGCGGTTACGGCAGGCCCGGCGACGCGGCCAGGCCCGGTGGCGCGGCCAAGTCCGGTGATGCGGCCAAGTCCGGCGGCGCGAACAGGCCCGGTGGCGCGGCCAAGTCCGGTGATGCGGCCAAGCCCGGCAGAGCCGGCGGCGGAGCCGCCGCCGCGGGCGCCGAGAGCACCGCCGGTTCGGATCCCGATGAGGCGGATCCCGCGGACACCGCCGAGTTCCCGGCGGTGGTGACCAAGCCGGCCGGCTCGGTCGGCCGGTCGTCAGCGGCGTCCGAGACCACCCCGGCGAAGACCTCCGCGAAGACCCCGGCCGCCTCCGCGCCGAAGCCCTCCGCCGCGACCGGACCGATCGACTGGTTCAAGCGGCCCGGGCCCGCCTCGGCGGGGGCCGCCGCCCCAGAGCCGGTGGAGCCGGCCGAGACCGCGGAAGCCGGGCGCGCCGGCCTCCCGGCCCCGGCAGGCTCCACCTCTACTTCACCTTCAGCCTCCACCGCTTCGGCCCTCGCCCCCGGCGTCACGGTCCGGGTGATGGCAGGCACTCGGCGCTACCACCGCGCCGGGTGCCCACTGCTGCGTGCCGCCGACAAGGCCGACATCGAGACGATGCCGGGGCAGGAGGCCGAGTCGGCCGGACTGACCCCCTGCTCGGTCTGCGCCGCTAAGCCTTCCTGAGCCGGAAGACGAGGCCGAGGTCGGGCTCCTCGTGCGGGGGCAGCGTCTCGTCGGGCGCACCCTCGGTGAAGCTCACCGCGAGCACTTCGTCGGCGACGGCCTGTCCGCCGTCGCGCAGCGCCCGAGCCACCTCGCCGCCGGCCGACCACCACAGCTCGATCCGGTCCGTGATCGACAGGCCCGTCGACTTGCGCGCCTCCTGGACCAGCCGGATCACCTCGCGGACCACACCGGCCCTGCGGAGCTCGTCGGTGATCGTCAGGTCCAGCGCCACCGTCTCGCCCGTGCCCGTGTCGACCGCTCCGGTCTCCACGGCCCAGCCCGTCCTGGGCTGCTCAGTGATGATCACATCGTCCGGGCCGAGCTCGACCGCGCCGAGATCCGCGATCTCCACCTGCACGGCGGCGCCGGACCGGATGGTCTTGGCCAGGTCCGTGGGGTCGGCGGCGGTCACAGCGGCGGCCACCTGCTTGGTCTGCGAGCCGAACCGTCTGCCGAGGGTACGGAAGTTCGGCTTCACGGTGAAGGTCACCAGGTCGGCCGAGAACGTGGACAGATCCTCCAGTCGCTGGACGTTCAGTTCCTCCGCGATCAGCCGACGGAGGTCGTCGGGGAGCGCGGACCAGCCGTGCGCGCCGATCAGCGCCCGGCCGAGCGGCTGCCGTGTCTTCACCGACGACGAGGCACGGGCCGACCGGCCCAGTTCGACGAGCCTGCGCACGAGAGTCATCCGCTCGGACAGCTCGGGGTCGAGCAGGGCGGTGTTCACCTCCGGCCAGGTCGCCAGATGGACCGACGGCGCGGCCTCGCCGTCGCGCAGCACGTCCCACACGTAGTCGGTGATGAACGGCACCAGCGGCGCCATCAGCCGGGTGACGGTCTCCAGGCATTCGTACAGCGTGGCGAACGCCGAGGCCTCCCCGGACCAGAACCTGCGCCGGGACCGCCGGACGTACCAGTTGGACAGGTCGTCCAGGAACTCGGTCAGCCGGCGTCCGGCCCGCGCGGTGGCGAACTCGTCCATCGACTCGGTGACCTCGGCCACCGTCCGGTGCAGCTCGGCCAGCGCCCATCGGTCTATCAGCGGGCGGCCGCCGTACGCCGGTGCCTCGGCGAGCCGCTTCGGCGACCACGACTCGGCGTTGGCGTACAGGGTGAAGAACGAGGTCGTGTTCCAGTAGGTGAGCAGGACCTTCCTGACGATCTCCTCGAGCGCGGTGTGACCGATTCTGCGGGGCGCCCAGGGGGAGCCCGAGGTCGCCATGTACCAGCGGAGGGAGTCCGCGCCGTGCTGGTCCATGAGCGGCATGGGCTGGAGCACGTTGCCGAGGTGCTTGCTCATCTTGCGGCCGTCCTCGGCGAGGATCAGGCCGAGGCACAGCACGTTCTCGTACGACGACCGGTCGAAGACCAGTGTGCCGACCGCCATCATCGAGTAGAACCAGCCACGGGTCTGGTCGATGGCCTCGCAGATGAACTGGCCCGGATACGACTTCTCGAACACGTCGGCGTTGACATGGGGCGCGCCCCACTGGGCGAACGGCATCGCGCCCGAGTCGTACCACACGTCGATGACGTCGGGCACCCGCCGGGCCTGCGCCTGGCAGGTGGGACACGGGAACGTCACGTCGTCGACGTACGGCCGGTGCGGGTCGAGCGCGGTCAGGTCGCGTCCGGCGAGCTCACCCAGCTCCTTGAGGGAGCCCACGCAGGTGACGTGGTCTTCCTGGCAGGTCCACAGCGGCAGCGGGGTCCCCCAGTAGCGGGACCGCGACAGCGCCCAGTCGACGTTGCCACGCAGCCATTCGCCGTACCGGCCGTGCTTGATCGTTTCCGGGAACCAGTTCGTTCGCTCGTTCTCGGCGAGCAGCTTCTCCTTGATCGCGGTCGTCCTGATGTACCAGGAGGGGAGCGCGTAGTAGAGCAGCGGCGTGTGGCAGCGCCAGCAGTGCGGGTAGCTGTGCTCGAAGTGGCCGCCGCTGAAGAGCAGGCCGCGCTCGCGCAGGTCCGCCGTGAGCGCCTCGTCGGCGTCCTTGAAGAACGTCCCGCCGACCAGCGGCACGTCCGGCAGGAAACGGCCGTCCGGCCCGACCGGGTTGACCACCGGCATGCCGTACCGCTTGCAGACGGCCATGTCGTCGGCGCCGAAAGCGGGCGCCTGGTGGACCAGGCCGGTGCCGTCCTCCACCGTGACGTACGTGCCGAGCACGACGTAGTGCGCGTCCTCGATGTCGACCAGGTCGAACGGCCGGGTGTAGGTCGTGTGCTCCAGGTCGGCGCCGGAGTAGGCGGCCAGCACCTCGGCGTCCTCGCCGAGGACCCGCCTCAGCAGCGGCTCGGCCACCACCAGCACCTCGTCGCCGCGCCTGGCGGCCACATAGGTGACGTCCGGGTGTACGGCGACCGCCGTGTTGGACACGAGGGTCCACGGGGTGGTGGTCCAGATCAGCAGCGAGGCGCCCAGCTCGGCCAGCGGGCCGGAGGTCGCGGGCATGCGTACGAACACCGACGGGCTGGACACGGTCTCGTACCCGCCCGGCTGGCCCAGCTCGTGGTCGGACAGGCCGGTGCCGCAGCGGGGGCAGTAGGGCGTGATCCGGTGATCGCGGAACAGCAGGCCCCTGTCCCAGATGACCTTGAGCGACCACCAGACGGCCTCGACGTACCGGGGGTCCATCGTGCGGTAGGCCTGGGACATGTCGACCCAGTAGCCCATCCGCTCGGTCATCTCCTCGAACGCGTCGACGTGCCGCAGCACCGACTCGCGGCACCTGGTGTTGAACTCGGCGATGCCGTACGCCTCGATCTCGGGCTTGCCGGAAAGGCCGAGCTCCTTCTCGACCGCGACCTCGACCGGCAGGCCGTGGCAGTCCCAGCCCGCCTTGCGGGGGACGTGGTAGCCGCGCATCGACTTGTAGCGGGGGAAGACGTCCTTGAAGACGCGGGCCTCGATGTGGTGGACGCCCGGCATGCCGTTCGCCGTGGGCGGGCCCTCGTAGAAGACCCAGGACGGGCCGGTGGCGTTCTGCTCCAGCGAGCGCTCGAACACCTTCCCGTCCCGCCAGCGGTCGAGCACCTCACGCTCCAGCGCCGGCAGGTCGACCTGCGCGGGCAGCGAGCGGAAACAGGGGGAAGACTCGGAAGACATCGTCGGGCGGACCCTCCACGCGTGGTCATGACATGACGCGAAGGGACGAAGCCATCCGCGGCTCCGCGGTACCACCCTTCTTGACGTCCGGGCACTTCCGATCTCTCGTCGCGAGCGCGGTGCTCTCGCCGGGAACTCGGGGCCGGGCGCCCTCTCGTTTCGTCCTGCTGCCGGTTCTACTCGGCCGGCCCGTAGCCGTGCACGGCCTTTCTTCCGGCGGCTCCGGGGTGATCTTCCCGCCGCGACCCGCCCCGGGCTCACACCGTCCCCGGGTCGCTCGCGCGAGTGGATGCGGAGGTACTGTCCCCATCGACACCTTGCAGACTATGACGATAACGCAGACCGGCCGCGAGGGCTTCCTGATATCGGGTGGGCGATTCAGGAGAGGCGGCGGAGCACGGCCCGCTTGGCCGTACGGAACTCCTCGTCGGTGAGCACACCGGATCGGTGCAACTCGCCGAGCTCGGTCAGCCTGCGGATGAGAACGTCGTGATCGTCGGGCGTTCCGTGACGGGCGGCGGCGGGCGAGGGGAGCGGGAGGGGCTCCTTCGTCTCACGCGGCAGGCGGGCGAGCACGGCGGCGGCGACGAGTGCCGTCGTGCCGCCGAAGCGCTGCACGCCCCAGGACAGGCAGCGCGGGTCGTTCTCCGGCGGCCCGCCCGGTCCGGCGCCCTTCAGCCGGAAGCGGAGGCTGCCGTAGCCCAGACCCGACTGGGGCTTCCACTCCACGCCGGCCAGGTCGGCCAGCGGGAACTCCTGCGGCCCGGCGGACCCCTTGACCGACTTCGCGAACAGGGTCCACTCGATGCGCACGCGCTCGCCGTCGAAGCTCACGACGCCGTCTCCGGCGGAGGCCGACACGGGTACGGCCGGGCCGGGCAGGAGGAAGTCGTCGCAGGGGCCGCTCGGCGTCTGCCAGATCTGAAGTGAGTCACGGATCTCGTCGGCCAGATATTCCGCGGCGCCCGTACGATCCTTGGGGACGGCCAGGCGGTAGGGGTCGGCGGGGGCGCCGAGCCCGCCGGCGACGGCCTCCGTCAGCGGGTCGGCCCCTTTCCTGAGGCGAAGCCGCAGGTGGCCCCCCTTGCGTGCGGGCTCGAACGCCGCGCCGGCGATCGCCTGGAGCGGTATCACCAGCTCTCCGAGCACCTTACGCAGCTCATGGACGTCCTTCCCGCTGCCCGGCACGATCCGCAGCCGTTCACCGTCGAACGTCCATGATCCGTCCGAGACGACGATCTCCGCCATGCCGCCAGCCTAGAACACGGCGACCGCCTCATATCCCGATATCGGGGGGCACGTCAGGTTTTACGGGCGACGGCCCCGAGGATTCCGGGCCTGCTCAGGTCGACCTCCGTGTCCCAGGGCGCGTCGGGACGCCAGGCCTGCACCGGGACGACGCCGGGATCGAGGATCTCCAGGCCGTCGAAGAACGACGTGATCTGTGGCAGCGTCCGGCCCGTGATGCCGCCGGAGGAGGTCGCCGAGTACACCTTCTTGCCCTCGGCGACCGTGTCTCCGATCTCGGTCTCGCCCTGGTAGATGTGGGAGAGCACCAGGTGGCCGCCCGGGACCAGCCGCTCCCTGATCGAGGCGGCGACGGCGGCCGCGGTCTCGTCCTCCGGCACGAAGTGGAGCACGGCGACCAGCAGCACCGCGAACGGCCGGGTCAGGTCGAAGTGCGCGTGGACCGCCGGGTCGTCGAAGATCGCGTCCGGATTCCGCAGGTCGCCGCGCATCACCGCCGTGTCCCGGTCGTTCGCCAGCAGCGCCTGGGCATGGATGAGGACGACGGGATCGTTGTCGACGTACATCACGCGGGACCCGGGGGCGTGCCGCTGCGCCACCTGGTGGACGTTCTCCTGAGTCGGCAGCCCGGCGCCGATGTCGATGAACTGCGTGACTCCGGAGCGGGCCAGATGCCGTACGGCACGGCCGAGAAAGGCGCGGTTCTCCCTGGCGACCTCGCGTGCGTCGTTGCCCATCCGCCGGCCGATGGCGATGATCTTCTCGGCGGCCTCGCGGTCGGCCGCGAAGTTGTCCTTGCCGCCCAGGTAGTAGTCGTACATCCGGGCGACGCTGGGGATGGCCGGGTCGATGCCCGTCGGCACGCGTTCGGGATCGTCCATCTGCCGCCCACCTCTCGAGAACCGTCTGGGCGGATTCTAGGTGAAAGATCACGAACCTGGAATGACGAGCTCGGCCGGGAGGCGTGATCGAACACACCTCGCGTCGGCCCTCCTCGCCGTTCGGGATCAGGTGAAGAGGCGGGCGACGG
Source organism: Sphaerimonospora sp. CA-214678 (assembly GCF_050942215.1). GTDB lineage: Bacteria > Actinomycetota > Actinomycetes > Streptosporangiales > Streptosporangiaceae > Sphaerimonospora. The sequence goes on along the minus strand of NZ_CP192056.1, from coordinate 4,168,132 downwards.
CGAGGCCCGCCGCCGCCGCCACGAGGCCGAGCAGCAGGCTGCCGACGGCATTGGCCGTGGCCTTTCCCGCCGATCCCTCCTCGAGCAGGCGGACCGTCTCGAAGCCGAAGGTGCTGAAGGTGGTGAGCGCGCCGCAGAAGCCGGTCCCGGCGAGCACGGTCACGTCGTGCGGCACACCCAGCGTGGATCGGGCGCCGAGCAGGAAGCCGAGGATGAGCGACCCGACGAGGTTGACCGTCAGGGTGCCCCAGGGGAACACGCTGTCGTGGTGCCGCTGCACGAACCGGTCGATGAGGTAGCGCGCGGGCGCGCCGACGGCTCCGCCGAGGAAGACGAGCAGGACGGTCATGAGGCGGGGAAGCCGATCCTGAGACAGGTACGTGAGTACGCCGACGGCGGGAGGGTCTGCCGCGCCGGTCGATCGGGCCCGCCGGGAAGATCTGTCCGCGGGAATGCTCCCATGTCCGCCCTCCTCCGGGACGACGAAAGCCGCTGAGCCGGCGTCAGGAGCCGCCGGCCGCCGGTGGCGCTTCGGGCGGCGGTGGCGGTTCGGGTGGCGGGACGAGACACCGCCGGGAAACGCCGTCCGGGCGGGATCCATCGCCGTGCCGATCAGTTTACGTGTGCGAATGCGCGAATCGTCAATCCGCGCGCGGGCACGATGCCTGGTCGAGGGGGAAACGCGCCTTTGTCCCGTGCGTCTCCCGAGCAGCGGGGCAGGCCGCGGTGTGCCCCCTCGATCGCGGAGCGTTCCGCCGGCGTTCCCGGGGGATCCGGGGAGGGGAGCCGCAGGTGAAATCGCACGAGACCGCGGCCAGGCTGACGATTCTGGTGGGGGAGAACGACCAGTACCGGCACCGGCCGCTGTACGCAGAGATCGTGCATCGGGCCCGCCACACGGGCCTGGCCGGGGCGAGCGTCTTTCGTGGCATGGAAGGCTACGGCGCCTCCTCTCTCATCCACACGAGCCGTCTGCTGTCACTCGGCGAAGACCTGCCCGTCGCCGTCGTCATCGTCGACACCCGGGAGAAGATCACCGCATTCCTCGCAGAACTCGACGAGGTGGTCACCGACGGCCTGGTCCTCGTGGACGAGGTCGAGGTGCACCGCTGCCGGACCCCTCCACGGTGACTCCGATTTTCTTCTGCGACCGGCGAACGGACGGCCGTGGCAGGAAAGGCCCGCGCTCGCGCGAGCCGGTGCTTTCTGTACGACCCGGAAATCGACAGCGTGTTCGAGCCCTCCCCTGGGCAGGCCGTCCGCCGGCATGTGAGCGGAGGGCGGGCACGACCGCGCTCACCTCCCTGCGGCGTCGCCCGAAGTCCGGCCGGCGGGCCCGTCCGGAAGGCGCGGTTCGGCAGGCGCGTCCGCCCGCACGGGAGCCCGCCGCGCGGTACGGCGACCGGCGCGCAGGCTCGTGATCGTCACGGTGGTCAGGACCGCGACGATGACCCCCAGCGAGGCGAGCGTGGGAATCTGCGGGACCCAGGCCCAGATGCCGTGCGCCCAGTGCAGGATCAGCTTGAGCCCGATGAAGGCCAGGATGATGCTCAGCCCGTGGTTGAGATGCCGCAACTTCGTCAGGGCGCTCTGCAGCACGAAGTAGAGCGCCCGCAGGCCCAGCAGGGCGAAGGCGTTGGTGGCGAAGACGAGGAACGGGTCGTCGGTCACGCCGTACACCGCGGGCACCGAGTCGACGGCGAAGACGATGTCGGTGGTGAAGACGGCGGCGGCGGCCAGCGCCAGCGGGGTGAGCGCGAGCCGGCCCTTCTCCCGGACGATCAACCGGGAGCCCCGATAGTCGCCGGTGACCGCTACGAAGCGCCGTAGCAGTCGGACGCTGCGCATGCCGGAGACATCGACCTCCTGGCTGTGCCCGCCCAGTGCGTCTTTCAGGATCTTGCCGGCGGTGATCAGCAGTATCACGCCGAACAGCAGGAACGCCCACGTGCCGCTCCGCAGCGCGGCGGCCCCGAGCGCGATGAAGGCCGCGCGCAGCACGAGTGCCCCGATGATTCCGTACAGCAGGACCTGCCGGGCCAGCGCGGCGGGGACCGCGAAAGCCGACAGCAGCAGCATGAACACGAACAGGTTGTCCACCGACAGCGACTTCTCCACCGCGTACCCGGTGAAGAACTCGAGCGCGGTGGTGGACCCGAAGGCGCCCCACAGGTAGGCGCCGAACCCCACAGGCAGCAGGAGATAGAAGACCGACCAGCCCACCGCCTCGCGCATCCGCACCTCGTGGGAACCGCGGGACAGCAGGAGGTCCGCCGCCAGCAGGAGCAGCACCGCGGCGACGGTGATCGTCCACAGATTCAGTGAAGCAACCGATTCGATCTCGGCTGCGAGCGGCTTCGCACCGGGCATGAGCTCTCCTCGAACGCGTTCGATCGTTCGAGGTCTCCTTCACCCGGATGACTCGGGCGGCCGTCCGGGGACATCGTGAGACGTCCGTACTGACCGAGATCGGCTCTTGGGAAGTACTCCCCTCGTGCGGTCCAGACTAGGGCACTTCCCCCATATCGATCCACTGCTCGTACGGTCTCGTCCCGGGCTTTCTCGCGATGAGATCGCCGCCAGGCCGCGGGGAAACCCATCTCACAGGTCCCGCATGAGGACGTCGATGCCGACGATGTGCCGATGCTCACGGAAGAACGGCTTTCTGATGAGAGGCCGGGCGGACGAGCCGCATAGCCGCTGTCCTGCTGGCAGGGATCGCGGGCGCGGGCATCCGGCCACGCCTGGCCGACCTCCGCGACGCCGGAATCGCAGCGGCGGCCGTCGTGCTCGCCGTGGTTCTGCCCGGCGTGCTGATGCCCCTGCCCAGCAACGCCGACGGCACCCCGCGTTATGCGGTGGCCGGGGTGGGCCGGCCATACGTGCTCGACCTGGAGTCCGGCGAGCCGGTGAGCCGGCTGCCCCGGGCGACACGCGACTACGCCCGCTACGATCTCGTCGTCCGGGACACCGAGCCCGGCCGTTATGTGGCGGCGGTCAGCAGCCCGTCGGGTCGTTCCTTCCGCCTGTACCGGCTGGCCATGCAGCCCGACGGCCGGGTCACGGTCGGTGAGCGGCTCACTCCCACGCTCAAGGGGACGGTCAACGGCCTGGCCGTCTCAGGCGAGGGCCGCATCGCCTACGGGCGAATGACAGACGAGGCTGATTTCGTGGGCACTCTGGAACGCGAATGGACTGCCGGCGGCTACCGCCTGCAATGGCTGGACGACCGGACCCTCGCGCTCCCCGCGCACAGCGTCCCGGTGAACACCCTGGCCACTCTCGACGTCGGCACCGGCGCCATCGGACAGATCGCCGCCCCGGCAGAACACGAGTTCACCCGCCCGCTCCTGACCCTCCCCGGTGGGCGACAGCTGCGTGTGCTGGGCTGGCCCGCCCGCACACTCGTCCTGCATGAGGGGACGCGACTGATCAGGAAGATCCTTGAGCTCGACTGCGGCCACATCGAGTCACTGGCGCTCGCCCCGACCGGCAGCCACCTACTGGTCGGTGTCGACCGGGAGGCCGACGAAATGGACAGGACCCCGCTGGCGGGTCTGCCGCCGTGTGGCGGCGCCGCCTCCCAGATGCTGCGCCTCGACCTCGAATCGGGTGACGCCCGGGTTGTCCCCGGCAACCAGGAACCCTGGGTCCAGGCCTGGTGACGCGCTCTCGGCGGATCCGAGAGCGTGACCGCTGGGGAGTGCCTGACAAAAATGCCCTGCTGCGGCGGCCCAGACGGCACCTGCTCAACCCCCGCGAAAACTCCGAGGCCGGCGCGGGAGACGCGGCGAAGTCCTGCCCCGGCGGCTTCTTATGATCGGCAGCCGGTGCCGGTGCCGACGTCACCAACCACCCATCATCGTTCGGGCCGTGGTGGCGTGGCCGGCCGTCGCGCAGGCCTACCCCGGCGACGGATCGAACTCTTCCCGTGGTGGCTGAAACAGGCGACGGAGGGCGGCTGTGGACCATGCGAGCGATTGGAAAACGAGGAACACAGGCCGCCCGCTGCGAGAAGGCGCCGAAAGCCGGCGACCCGCCGTCTGCCGGCCTTACAGAACCAGGGCTTTTGCTGAGAAGATTTTGATGGAGAAATCGGGATCCGATGCGGTGCCCTCATCCAAGGTGTGAACGTCGTCGTCGGGCTCGTCGTAAACCACGGCGCACCCCTTTTCAAGGACGGCCAGCACATCCTTCTTCGTCGCGCACTTCACGATGCCCGCTTCTTCTGTCTCACAGACCGTGAGCGTCCGTTTGTCACCCTGCCTTCGCAGGTCCACGGCCATGTGATGGGACTTCGTTTCGAGATGTGCGATGTAGTGCACATCCGGGCCCTCGTCCAGGATTCCTGTCTTTTCGACCAGGATGTCGGTGAAAGAGGTCGCCGATTCTTCTGGAAGAAAATTTGGCTCATCGGCGTAGATCTCCGTGAGTGTCACCGAGACAGGGGATTCCGAACTTCCCGCCGCACGCTCGAGCCGTTCCGGAGCCTGCCCGTACTCAGCGGTGGGCTCCAGCTTGCCCATGATCTTCCACGCGGAGATCAGTGCGCGGACCACCTGGCGTGCCTCGCTCCCGGCATCCCCGAGTCCCTCGGCGCGTAGCAGATTTCGCAGGCTTTCGAGATCCTCGCCGTGGACGTCGTCACGGTCTCCCTGATCTTTGCATGATCCTTTCGGCCTCCACTGCGCGAGACTCTTCCAGATCGCTTCGATCCATAGGGGATCTCTTTTGAAAATCTCCACCCAGCCACCGCATAACCCGTTCAAGGCGACGTTACAGTACCACTTGTCCAGGGCGGAGGCGTCCTTCTCTTCGACCTTCCCCTGCTGCGCCTCCAGGAGCCGGCAGGTGTATATCATCCTGCCCTGAATCTTGTCCTGATTCATGCACATGGTTTCCTGCGAACCTTTCCGCTCGGCCGCTTTCTGGTCGTGGCGGTCTTCTCCTCGGGGTTCGAGTTCGACGCGGCCGCGAGCGCCCTCATCATAACCGGGGAGGTGCCGGCGGAACAGACGGATTTCCGATTCCGAGACATGAGTAATGACGGATAAGCCGGTAATGCGCGATATGCACCGTTTCAACCGCGGGATTCCGGAAAAGCGGTCAGTTGTATTCACAGAGATTTCCATGCCTCGAGGGCCGCGATGGCGCACTCCCGGAAGGCGCGAACGCGGGCGTGAGCATGGCTGACGGCCTGGCCGGAGTACCGGCGGTTGATCCTTTCCGGGATGGACACGGCGGAGGCGTGCGGACAGGTCGGTATCGGCCGCAAGACCGGATATCGATGGCGGGCGGAGAACGGAGGTTCATCACCGGCACGCCTGGCAGTCGTCGGCACGATCGGATCGCTACCCGTCCCCGCTGGAGCGCCGGTGCAGCGCCACGCTACGCGACCAGGGCCGCCGGAACCCCCCGTCAACCGTCCGGCCGCGGTTGAACGTGGTCACCTGGTGCCCGAGCGCGCCGGCCCGCTCGACAGACGCTCTGCTCGCGATCACCGGGTGAGCGCATCACCACGTCGACCGTTTCGGCCCCATCTGCCGCAGGTCGGCCGGACGCTTCTGCACCCTCGTCAGCGACGATCTGGAAGACGAGGATCAAGGGACAACGCCGGGCATGAACGGCGACGCGACCGGTCAGCGGCGGAAACGGACGTTCAGCGCCGTCAGGCGGACACCCTGTTGTGCGTGGCGGCGATCACCACCCGCGACGCTCACACGGTCTGTCCGTTCACCTCGAGTGTGACGCCTGGCTTCTCGGCCCAGAAGGCGAGCAATCCGGCGATCTTCTCCACCCTCGGGAACGGCTTCGTGTAGGACCAGACCACATCCTCGGCCACATCGTCACCGATCTGGACCGACCAGTAGGTGGCGTCGCCCTTGAACGGGCAGTGCGACGTCGTCGTCGACGATCTGAGCATGTCCATCTTCACGTCCGCCGGCGGCAGGTAGTAGCGCGGTGGACAGCCCGTCTCGGTGAGCACGATCGGCCGGGAGGAGGTCGCGACGACCACGTCCTCGACCCGCACCACGACCCGGTCCGATCCAGGGGTGACCTCGATTTCATGTCCTCGTGTGTTCATAGACCGATCCCATCAGACGTCCTCTCCGGCCGCCAGCGCGATGTCAGCGGCAGGTCGGCGTGTTCGACGGGTGCTCTTCACGTCGACGGGGAGTGCCCGGTGTGCGTACCACGGAAACCCAGGACTGTCGGACCCCGGTGTCATGATGTATTCGTGGTGATCGCTTTTGACGCCGAGCTGTGGATATGGGAGGCCCGGCGCGCCGACACGTGGACCTTCGTGAGCCTGCCTACCGAGGCGTCCGAGGAGATCCGTGACCTGGCGGGCGGACTGCGTCGAGGCTTCGGTTCGCTGCGGGTGCGGGTCACGGTCGGCGGGAGCACATGGAAGACCTCGATCTTCCCGGACAGCGCCCGTGGCAGCTACGCGCTGCCCATCAAACGTGCTGTCCGCACAGCCGAAGCCCTCGACGCAGGTGATATCACGACCGTAACCGTCGAACTCATCGACTTTTGACCACAACGGCGACAAACCAGCATCAGCAGACGATCAGCGGGCAGTAGCGGCATTCGACGTCCCACAAGTTCAGCGATCGAGGCGTTGTAGCGCAAGATGACCCGGGCGGCGTTCACCCGCTCGCGGGATCTGTCGCAGCGCGGCCAGGGCGGTGTCCAGGTCGACTTCGGCGGCCGGGGCGACGATCTCCCGCAGGTTGTCCACTTCGCATTGCCGTGTGCCAAGGGTGCGGCCGACGGCCGTGCAGAGGTCGCGGTGCCCCGGTAGATGCTCACTTCCGCCCCGAGTTGTCGAGCGAGGCCCGGCGAGCCCCCGACTCCGGTCTGACCGATACCGCCGACAGCGGCATCGGCTGGCCGACCACCGGCGGGATCGGCATCCGACGCGAGAAGTACAGGACGACATTCTCGCCGCGGACGGCTGCCGGCCGTCGTGACCAGCACGGCGACAGGCTCTTGGCTTCTTCTCCCAGCCTGGTATCTTAGCTACTGGTCGATATACCCCTAGGGGGTAATAAGGAAGGTGAGAGTGGCGAGACGACATCCCCCGGTCACATCGCCGAGAAGCAGGCTCTGCCGAACCGCCTCAAGCGGATCGAGGGGCAGGTTCGTGGACTGCAGCGCATGGCCTGATGAGGAGACCTGCTGCATCGGCATTCTCACCCAGGTCAGTGCCGCAACGAAGGCCCTGCAGACCGTCGCGCTCTCTCTGCTCGATGAGCACCTGCGGCATCGCGTCACCGATGCCGCCCGGGTCGGCGGCGAGGAAGCCGACGAAAAGCGGACCGAGACCGCCGCGGCCATCGCCCGGCTTGTCCGGTCGTGACACCCCTGAAGGATCGCTCTCATGGAAAACCCGATTGCTGCCGCTGCTGGACCACGGTGCCGGTGGCTGTAGCTGCTGCGCCCCGCCGTAAGCGGCACCGGTACGGCCACGGCGGCTTCGGCCGCGGCCGACGAATCCACTAACACAAGGGAACCCGACATGACCGCCCAGACGTACCGTGACCGGCATGATCTGTGGCACTGCGAGCACGCCGTCGCCACGGAGCTCAAGGCCGTGAGGGTGCCACCGTCGTGAACGTCGATCTGGTCACCGACGGCACCTCCACCGGCACAGCCCCTACGCTGTGACGCCGTGTCTGCTGGGCTGCGACGTCCGAGTCGGCCAAGTCAGGCTCCGACGACTCACCACGACGCTTCTCACTCGACTCGGCCAAGCCAGGAAGGCGAAATCATGAGCGACCACCAACACGACCGCCACTCCTCACACCCCGATGAGGCTCCTCAGACGCATGGGGTGCGACACCGCGAGCACGACACGGCCGAGCACGAGCACAGCGGTCACCACGAGGGACACCATGGTGGTGGGCATGAAGGCCACGCGGCTGTGTTCCGGGACCGCTTCCGGCTGTCCCTGCTCCTGACCGTCCCGGTCGTCTTCTATAGCCACCATCTCCAGGATTGGCTCGGCTACAGTGCACCTGCGTTCCCCGGATCATCTCTGGTGGCACCCGTCCTCGGCACGGTGGTCTTCTTCTATGGGGGCTGGCCGTTCCTGACCGGCGCCATGGAGGAAGCGCGGGAGCGCCGCCCGGGGATGATGTTGCTGATCGGCATGGCGATCGCGGTGGCGTTCGGCGCCAGCCTCACCGCCAGTCTCGGCTGGTTCGATGTGGAGGTGTGGTGGGAGCTGTGCTTGCTGATCACCATCATGCTGCTCGGCCACTGGATGGAGATGCGCGCGGTTGGCCAGGCCCAGGGGGCACTGGCGGCCCTCGCCGAACTGCTGCCGGATGAGGCGGAGCGCGTGACCGGCGACGGCGAGGTCGAGCGGGTCTGCATCGGGGACCTCGCCGTCGGTGACGTGGTCCTTGTGCGCCCAGGCGGCCGAGTCCCCGCGGACGGCGTCATCGTCCAGGGGGCAGGCGAAGTGGACGAGTCGATGATCACCGGTGAGTCCAAGCCCGTACCACGAGAAGCGGGCGGTCGCGTGGTCGCCGCGAGCGTGGTCGTCGGCGGCTCCCTGCGCGTCCGGGTGGACGCTCTCGGCGAAGACACCACCTTGGCGGGTATCCAACGCCTGGTGGCCCAGGCGCAGGAGTCCCGGTCGCACACGCAGGTGCTTGCGGACCGCGCGGCGGCACTGCTGTTCTACCTCGCGGTGATCGCCGGCGTGATCACCGTTGCGACGTGGGCGCTGCTTGGTCAGCCCGACGCCGCGCTCACCCGGTCGGTCACCGTGCTGATCATCGCCTGCCCGCACGCGCTGGGGTTGGCGATCCCGCTGGTCACCTCGATCGCGACGGCCAAGTCGGCGCGCAACGGGGTTCTGGTCAAGGACCGGCTGGCTCTCGAACGGATGCGCAGCGTCAATGCGGTCCTCTTTGACAAGACGGGCACGCTGACCAAGGGGGAGCACGCCCTGACCGGCATGGTCAGTGTCGACGGAGACGACGACCACTGGCTGGCACTCGCGGCCGCGGTCGAGGCCGACAGTGAACACCCGCTGGCCCGCGCGGTCGTTGCCGCGGCCCGGGAAACCGGCGTAGAGGTGCCGGACGCCTCCGGCTTCCAGTCCATGGCCGGCCGGGGGGTCAGGGCTCGAGTCGGCGGAGCCGGCGTGGCCGTCGGCGGGCCGGCACTGCTGCGCGAACAAGAGTTGAAGATCCCCGAGGCCATGCGTGACCGGATCGCGGAGTGGCGGTCGCGCGGCGCGTCCGTCCTCTACGTGGTGGCTGAGGGAAAGGTCAGTGCGGCCCTCACCGTGGAAGACCAGATCCGCGACGAATCACGGGCGGCGATCCAGGAACTGCATCGGCTGGGCGTACGCGTCGCAATGATCACCGGCGATGCCCGGCAGGTGGCCGACGCGGTCGCTGCCGACCTGGGAATCGACGAGGTGTTCGCCGAGGTCCTGCCCGAGGACAAGGACGCCGCCGTCACCGACCTACAGCAGCGCGGCTACACGGTGGCGATGGTCGGCGACGGCGTCAACGACGCGCCGGCGCTGGCTCGTGCCGACGTCGGGATCGCGATCGGCGCCGGCACCGACGTCGCGATTGAGTCCGCCGGGATCGTGCTGGCCTCCGACGACCCCCGCGCCGTCGTGGCTGTACGACGGCTCTCCCAGGCCAGCTATCGCAAGATGCTGCAAAACCTGTGGTGGGCCGCGGGCTACAACATCCTGGCGATCCCGCTGGCCGCAGGAGTGTTCGCATCGGTGGGCTTCGTGCTCCCGATGGCGGTGGGCGCGGTCCTGATGAGCCTGTCCACCATCATTGTGGCGATCAACGCCCAGTTTCTCCGTCGAATAGATCTGCAACCACAGGCCGTCCCCGCCGGGTGACCCACGCCCGGTGGAGGCGGTGCGAGAGCCCTGAAGTCGCGACGATCGTCACCTGCGGTTTGGGCCGTTCGCCCGGAGGCGTTCATCCGGTCCTTGGAGGGTAGCGAGGCGAGTGATGTACGCCATGCACATAAGGCGGGCTGGGTTCAACCCGGTCTGCTCCTCGATCAAGGCCCGGATGGCCAGGCGCTGCTGGGCCGAAACGATGGGCGCGAAGGCGCATCGGCCCCAAGTTCGCTGAGCACGGTGTCGGCAACGGACAGGACCACCGCGACGACAACCTCTGACTGGAACACATGACCGTACGGCTCCTGACGGACATCGCGAGAGCAATTGTCGAATTCTGCGGATCGTGGGTAACTCATAGGGCTCGAAGCCATCGATCGAGGGCGGCGAAGTCTTCGTCGGCGAGTCCCCGGTATGACTTCACGTGGTGGAGGAGAGCCCGGCCGCTATGGTGCGTACAGACCCATTCCCTATCGGCGTCGGTGATCTCGCGTGGCGCTGGTGAAGCGCCGCGCGGCTGGTGTGGGGAGGTAGTCGCCCCGGCCAAGTCGGTGCCGCAGTCACACGCCCCGACCGGGAAGTGCGGGGTGGCGCGGACATAGTCAGTCGCGAGGTTCCGGATCAGAGGACGATCCTCAAGCGATCCGGTGTTCGTCAAGGCCCTGGCGGAAGGCGTAAGTGCGTCCAAGGTGAGCGCCTTGAGCTCGCCCGAGGGCTGCCTCTGGGTCTTGCCCGACAGCATTCTGGCGCGTGGTGCTCAGGCTTCGATCGTACTGTCGAAGATGCGCTGGTTTCCGGCTTGCCAGTGCGGATACTGCTGGACTGAGCTGATCTTCCAGCCGTCCTGACGCACCAAGCCGTACTCGTAGTAGCCCACCTGTTGCTGGAACTCGCCCCCGGGCGCTCCCTGGCGGTAGTGGGTCGCGTTCAGGGTCGACCAGACGGTGGCGGCATCGCCCTCCACGCTCACCTGGTGGTTGGCGCTGATGTGCTGCGTGGCTGTGTAGGACTCGAAGGCCCGCCGGAGAATCTCGATCAGGGGCTGGCGCTCGAACCGCACCCACCTACCGGTCCGGATGGTGTTGACCTCGATCTCGTCGGCAAAGCATGTCTCAAAGTCGGCCCAGAGCCGGCGGTCGATGCAGAACGCGAACTTGCTTACGACCTCGATGATCGCGGCCCGGTCGTGCAGCGCCTGGAGCTGCTGGTGGCACGATCCGTCGCAGTTGCCCTCGTCCGCACTCATCGCTGCGTAGCCGGCGTGGTCGGGGTGAGGCGATAGCCCTCGCCGTCCTTGACGATGTATCCGACGCTGGGCTCCACGAAGTGCGTACCGAAGACCAGCAGATCCGTGCCGGCGGCCGACTCGAGGAAGGCACGCCGGTTCTTCGTCAGCACCTCGGCGTCCCAGTCGCCGGCCGAGCTCCACTCGGGTCGCGCGATCTGTAACGGGTGGTGGAAGAAGTCACCGGTGATGAACGCCGCCTGCCCATCGGATTCGAGGCGGACGCTGTGGTGCGCCGAGGTGTGCCCCGGCGTCGACACGTACCGCACGCCGGGCACGATCTCCGTGCCTGGGGGAACGAGTTCCAGGTGGCCGGCGTCGATCACCGGCTGGAACGTCTCTTCCTGGATGAGCCGGGTCTGGTTCGACAGCGCCTCGGCATCGGGCAGGAACGCCCGGGCGATCCTGTCCTCCTCGCTCTCGTCCTCGCCCTGGGCCGCCGCGGTCGCCGACGAGTCAAGAGCGTCCGAGGAGATGATCTGGCTCAGATGACGCTCGTACTCGTCGCGCACCAGGATCAAGCGGGCGTTCGGGAAGGTCGGCACCCACTTCCCGCTCTCGTCCTGCATCGAGCACCATCCGACGTGGTCCAGATGCAGGTGCGTCAGCAAGATGATGTCGATGTCCTCGCGGCCGTAGCCGGCCTTTTCGAGCCTCTCGAGGAAGGGAGTGTCAAGACCACCCCAACTGGGCTGCATCGGGTAGCTCTTGCCGTTGCCGCAACCGGCATCCACCAGGATCTTCGTATCACCCGTGTCGACCACGATCGAGTGCACATTGGCGCGGATCTCGCCGGCGTCGTTCACGTACTGCGGCTGCAGCCACCCGAGCTCACGGATGACCTCCGGTGTGGCCTGCGGAATGAGGCCGTTCAGCAGGCCGAGCTGGATCACGAACTCCTCGATCTCGGTCACCTTGAATAAACCTACGTTCCAAGTACCCATGCTGCGCCTCTCGTTCGCCGTTGAGTTCGGTGCGGCACCGCCGAGCCTGCATCGAGCGGTGACCGCCACATTACCCGAATTTGACTCAATCGTCTATCTTTTATCGATTGCGTTAAACAAAGCCGGCAACGGCGCCGACGGGACCGGCGACACCCACTACCGCGTACTGCACGACGTCATCGACGAGGACGGCAAGCTCGCCCTGCGCGTCCGCCCGAGCCGCGTCGTCCGCACGATGTGATCGCCCTGCCCGGCGGACGCACCAGCGAACGCAGGCCACGGCCAGGGCCGCATGCGAGCGGGAAATGGCTGTGCGGCTCGGTGATCAACGACTCAGATGAGGTGATTGCCGCTCTGTTCGACCAGGCCGAAGCCCGCGATCCCCGCCATGCTCGCGAAGGAGACCAACGCGATTCATCGCCAGCGTCGAAAGTCGACAGCCAGTGCGGGTGACCTCCAGGGAGGGATGATCTTCCCCCTCCATCGCACGACGACGGGCATGCTGTTCCTGGCATCCCTGCCCGACCCGGAGCTGCGGCACTGTCTCGATCGCGACCCGGAGGGCGGTGGCGCACGACGACGCAACCTGCTCCAGGACCTTGGACACGTGCGGCGAACGGGGTTCGCGCTCAACCGCCACCGGTCGGAGCAGGGGCTCGTCGCCGTCGGCGTGTCGGTGACGTGGGAGGGAAGCGACCTCTTCGCGGACATCTCGGTGTCCTTTCCCAGCGCCCGGTATGACGAGGCGCGTCTGGCATGGTACGCCTCGGTGCTGCGATTGGCGAGCACCGAGCTGGGTCGGCGGCTGGTGCTACCGCCCGAGTCGACCTCGGCTCGGGATCGTCAACCGATGAGATAATGGTGAGAAAGTGACTGACTTCGCCCCTTTGGCGAGCATCCGGCGCTTCTACGACGCCGATAACGAGTTCGTCAGCGCCGATCCTGCAGATCGGGACATCAGCGTGATGCTGAAGGAACTCGATCCGGACGTGGTCGTGTACGTGCCCGCCATCAGAGCAGCCGTGAACACCGACGCCTATGCTTGGGCCTGCATCGCGGGGAAGAGAACGGTCGCCACCCAACCCTCCGGGTGGTAGCCCTCGACCACGGGCTGCTTGCTGGTCAGCTTCCACTGCCCGTCGTCTTCACGGCGCAGGGTGTCGCGCCACCGGCCCCAGTGGTCCGGTTGGGCGAGATCGGTGAACGCGATGTAGTAGCTGTCCGCTGTCGCCTCTCCATCGCCGGTGAACTCGATGTTGATGGTCGTGAGGTGATGGCGGATCCAGGTGGCCTCGTTGCCGGCGACGATCCTCTCGATCTCGGTCACCGGCACTGCCGTTCCGTCGAGCAGGATGAACTTCCCATCAGAGGTGAACAGCCGGGCCATACCGGCGAAGTCCGCCTTCTCGACCGCCATGTTGGCGTAGCGCTGCAGAAGCGCGGTGATCTCGGAGCGCGCGACCGTTCGCTCCACTGCCTCAGTGCTCGGTGTCCCCTGGATGCTCATGGCGCCAGTCTGCGTCCTCTCGGCAGGTTTCGGACAGTTGGTTCTGGTCGGTGGAATCCCGGCGGCGGTCTCACTTGCCGTTGCTCTCGACGTCTCTCGCCTCGTCGGTCTGGTCCTCGAGCTCGCGCCGTATCTGCTCCATAAGGCATCGCTGGAGCTTGGAGTAAACCTTGTCGGGGCGCCAGGCGAGAACGATGCGCTCGCGCAGGTCGAGGCCGGGCACGCCTGTGGTGGCGAGGAGTCCGCAGGCGATGTCCGCCTCCACGACGTTGGCGCGTCAGCACGCGGGCATCGGATAGCCGCCCGTACCGGAGCGACAGCGGGGGCTCCATCGGCGCCCATAACCCCTGACTTATGGATGCATCGCGTTATTGATTCTTGTCTTTATGTGACCGACGGCACAAGACTGATTCCGTGCGGGCCGGCGAGGTTGCAGTCGACCACTCGCAATTCTCGCGGGATGTGCAGGTACAGGAGGAACCCCGTGCAGGGACTCATGCAGGACTTCCCTTTGACCGTCGGATCCATCCGGGAGCGCGGATCTCCTACTTCCCCGCGAGCCGGATCGTCACGCGGACCACGACCTCGATCGTGCGGACCACCTATCGAGAGCCGGGCGCCGAGACGCGACGGCCGGCCGGTGCGCTGGACCGGCTCGGCCCGTCCGAGGATGCGCGCGTCGGCACGTTCGGCTGGAACTCCGCCCGTCACCTGGCGCTGTACTTCGCCGTTCCGAGCACCGGGCGAGTCCTGCACACGATCAACATCCGGTGCTTCCCCGAGCACATCCGCTTCTCGATCGACCACGCCGAGGACGAGGCCGTCTTCGTGGACTCCTCGCTCCCGCACCTCTTGGCGCCGCACCTTCCGCACCTCCCGCGCCTGCGCCATGTGGTCGTCATGGACGACGGCGGAGCGGTCGACGACGCCTCCGGCGACTCGCGGATCGTGCGCCGGGAGGACCTGCTGGACTCCGCGGACGAGATCGACCTTCGCGACCGTGTCGCCGACGAGTGGCGGCGCTGTGCTCTACGCGGACTATGTTCTACCCCTCACCTGAAGGGGTACGGTCGCGATGAAAGATTGACGTAGACGTTTAGAGCGTCACCGGCGCGTGGCTATCGCGCGCGTCAGGACCCACCCGATCACCAAAGCGAGATGTTCACTAGACAGGGAGTAACGCGATGCAGACGTGGCAGGTCGGCAACTTCAAGATCACCAAGGTCCTCGAGCTCCCGATCCAGGTCGGCTTGCTCGATGGGCTCATCCCGGAGCTGAACTCGGACGTCGTACGGGAGATCGACTGGCTGTCGCCGGACTACCTCAACGAGTCGGGCCAGATCCTCGCCGATCTTCACTCGTTCGTCATCGACGACGGCGAGCACGTGATCCTGACCGATGCCGGCTGCGGCAACGGCAAGAGCTATCCGATGCAGCCGATCTGGAGCAACCTGGACACCCCCTTCCTGGAGCGGCTCGCGGAGGCGGGCTACGGCCGCGAGGACATCACCATCATCCTGTGCACCCACGCCCATCTGGATCACGTCGGCTGGTTCAGCATGCGCGACGAGGCCGGGAAGTGGGTTCCGACCTTCCCGAATGCTCGGCTGGTGATGGTGCGCGATGAGTACGAGCGCCACCTGAGCCAGATCGTCGACGCGGGCGGAGCCGACGGCGCGACGAGCGCTGAGGGTGAGGAGGACGTCGACCTCATCGCGCGGGCGTTCCACCCCGACACGGCGGCCCTGTCCGACCAGACCAGGCTGATTCAGGAGGAGTCGTTTCAGCCGATCGTCGACGCTGGTCACCTGGAGCTGGTTCCGAGTAACGGCGAGGTCGTGCCGGGGGTCCGGTACGAGTTCACCCCGGGGCACACGGCCGCCCATCACAGCATCCGCCTGGAGTCCCAGGGGGCCACCGCCTTCGTGACCGGCGACGCTTTCCACCACCCGATCCAGATCGCTCGGCCGGACTGGAGCTCACAGGGGGACTGGGACGGTGAGGCCTCCGCGCGCAGTCGTCGTGCTGTGCTGGAGTCGGCGGCGGGCACGGACCTGCTGTTCATGGGCACCCACTTCGCCGGCATCACCGCCGGCTACATCGTCGAGGACGGCGAGGGATTCCGCCTCGTGGAGAAGCCGTCCGTCTATAGGAGGGGGATATGACGTCGGGCAAGAAGCTGGTCTCGGGTTGCCGGATCGTGTCCGTCGACCCGGTGATCGGCACGATCGACGGCGACATCCTCATCGACGGCGACGTCATCGTCGCCGTCGGTGAGGTCGCCGAGACGGATGCCGTGGGTGCGGAGGTCATCGATGCGACGCGGATGGTCGCGATGCCGGGGTTCGTCGATGCGCATCGGCACACCTGGCAGAGCGCGCTGCGTCACCGCAACGCGGACCGTCACGGCGCCGAGTACTTCGAGGAGGTCCTGTTCGGGATCGCTCCGCGCTACTCGGCGGACGACGTGTACGTCGGCACGCTGCTCGGGGCGCTGGGGGCGATAGACGCCGGCACGACGACGCTGTTCGACTGGGCTCACATCCAGAACTCCCCAGCGCACGCGGACGCCGGCATCAGAGCCCTCAAGGAGTCGGGCCTGCGTGCCGTGTTCGGGCACGGCCACCCGCAAAGCGACCCGGTCGCGTGGAACGTCGCGAGCTCCCTGCCGCATCCTGACGACATCAGGCGGATTCAAAAGGAGCACTTCGATGCGCCCGGGCTGGTCACCCTCGCCATGTCCGCGCGCGGGCCCGAGCAGACCGACGACGCCACCTGGCGGCTGGATCTGGAGCTCGCGCGAGAGCTCGGTCTCCGCACGTCGATGCACGTGGGTGTCGGCGATCGAGGACCGGAGCATCGGGCGGTGGAGCGGATGCACCGAGCCGGAGCTCTTGGCGACGACATGATCTTTCTCCACCTCAATACCTGCTCCGACCGTGAGCTCGCCCACATCGCCGCAGCCGGCGCCCAGGTGAGCATTGGGATCCAGGTGGAAATCGTGAACCAGGGCGTGGGCCCCATCCCCACCGATCGCCTGCTGGCCGCCGGTCTGCGGCCGAGCCTTTCCGGGGACAGCGAGACCATGGGCTCGGGCGACATGTTCACGCAGGTGCGCCTGGCGATGAGCGAGTATCGGGTGAAGGCCGGCGCGGGCCGGAACGCGCCCGGGTCCCCGCCGACCCTGTCGACGGCGGACGTCCTCCACATGGGCACGCAGGCCGGGGCGGACGCGCTAGGCCTGGGCGCCGTCACCGGCTCCCTCACGCCGGGCAAGCAGGCCGACATCGTCCTGATCGACGCTACCGCGCCGAATCTCGCTCCGGTGAGCGACCCCGTCGGTGCCATCGTCCTTGCCGCGCACCCCGGCAACGTCGACACGGTCCTGGTCGCCGGGAATGTGCTGAAGCGGCATGGCGAGCTGGTCGGCGTCGACTGGGCCGAGATCCTCGAGTCCGCATATGAGTCTCAGGCGCGCGTGACCGTACATCGCTCCTGATCCATGCAGGAGGCGACGGTGCAGGGGCTGATCCGCCGTCGCGGTGGGCCGGGTCGAGGAGTCCCCCTGTCGTGCGCGGACGTGGCCCGAGTCGTCGTACCCCTGCACTCGAGTAGCGATTGATTTGACGATCGAGTCAACCTATTGACGCTGCTGTCGCCGGTCCTTAGCGTGCGTTCAAGGCCGTGCGATCCACGTTCGGCCATCCACCAGCGCTCCCTGGGAGCGCGACCGACCAAAGGATCGACACCATGACACATCGCGCATCCACCAGGTTCTCTCGAACAGTCGCGGTCACCGAGGGGAGCCGGCGATGACCCGCGCGGGGCGACTGGACGGAAAGGTCGCCATCGTGACCGGCGCGGCTCGAGGGATGGGCGCAGCAGAGGCCGCGCTCTTCGTCGAGGAGGGCGCATCCGTCGTCCTGACCGACGTGAGCGACGCCGAAGGCATGGCATTGGCCGATCGACTCGGTGAGCGCGCCGAGTACGTCCATCACGATGTCGCGGACGAGGGTGACTGGAGCCGCGTCGTCGAGCACGTCGAGTCCGCCTACGGGCGCATCGACGTCCTGGTCAACAATGCGGGAATCTCGCGAGGGGGAACACTCGAGGGATTTCTCTGGGAGGACTTCGACCTTCAGGTCCGGATCAACCAGCGGGGTCCGCTTCTCGGCATGCGAGCCGTCGTCCGGCCCATGCGCCGCTCAGGGGGCGGAAGCATCGTCAACGTCGCCTCGGCTGCTGCGTTGCGAGGTGAGCCGGAGCTGATCACCTACTCCGGGACGAAGTTTGCCCTGCGCGGGATGAGCCAGTCCGCGGCCTCCGAGCTCGCCGCGGACGGAATCCGGGTCAACTCGCTGCACCCGGGTGTGATCGACACGCCGATGAACGCGCAGAACTCCCCCGAGCGCCTTGAGTGGCTCGCCGCCCGCATTCCTCTCCGGCGCTTGGGGCGGCCGGAGGAGGTCGCCCAGATGGCTCTGTTCCTCGCCTCCGAGATGTCGTCGTACATCACCGGCTGCGACTTCTCGGTGGACGGTGGCGTTCAGCTGGCGATGCGCTGACCGAGCCGAGCCGAGCCGGCGGACGGGGGGCGGAGCGGGACTCTGCACCCCGTCCGCCGGCTGGCGGAGAGGCCGGACCCCGGACCGTGCGGGCGGTCGATTCTGCACAAGGGAATTGCCTGGCGCCCGGGTCGGGCAAGCCGCACTCTGCCTGCAGTGTGACCGTTGACACAACGCTGGATTAGGCCTACCGTCATCGAACGTTCCCGTCGAAAGTTCAACGCACACGAAAATACCCTCGGTAGATGATCAACTTGTGGAGGAAAAGGCATGAAGCGAGCGAGCGTGGGGCGCAGAGGTCGCCGTGACACGTTCCTGGGAATCTTGGCGGCGGCGGCAGCGATCTCGCTCGCCGCGTGCTCGTCGAGTTCCGCGAGTTCGATGGGCGAGGACGTCGGTAAGTCCGTGTCGCTCGACTCGATGAAGCCCGTGACCCAGTACGTCGGACCGACGACGGCCTTCACCGCGCCCCGGGACAAGCACATCGCGGTGGTCGTCTGCGGCAACTTCGGCGCCGGCTGTGTGCGAGAGGGCCACGCGGTGAAGGAGGCAGGCGAGACTCTCGGCTGGAAGGTGGACCTCATCGACGGCCGGCTCGACCCCACGGTTCAGAACCGCGCCGTCAAGCAGGCGGCGGAGTCCGGGGTCGACGGCATCGTCGGCATCTCGGCGAACCCGAACCTGATGGGCGAGGCCATGGCGGAGGTCGCGGCCAGGAAGATCCCGTACGTCGCCATGTCGCAGGCTGCGAGGACGGGCGACGTCGCGGGCGTCACGAGCTACGTCAGCCTGGCCCCGCAGAAGAGCGGGAAGATCATCGCACAGTGGCTCGAGGCGGCATCAGACAGCAAGGCCCATGTGCTGATCCTCGACCTGCCGGGCACGCCCGACATCATGGACCGCAACGACGTGATCGCCAGCACGTTGAAGGACAGCTGTGCCGAGTGCAAGGTATACCGCGCCGAGGTGTCGGCCCAGACCGTCGGGACCAGCCTGGCACCCCTCGTGACGGCACAGCTGCAGCAGCACCCCGACATCTCCTACGTGTGGGTGCTCGATGACGCGGTCGGCGAGTTCGTCGCCCAGGGCATCCGGCAGGCCGGCAAGTCGTCCACGGTCAAGATGGCGGGCACCTCCAGCTCGACCGAGGCGTCGATCGGCCACCTCAAGGACGGCACCCAAACCGCGGACCTCCTGTGGGACGACTACTGGGGCGGATGGGTCGCCGTCGACAGCCTGGCGCGGGCGATGGCAGGCGAGCCGGTTCAGAAGGAGTGGGAGACGCCTTTGCGGCTGTTCACCCCCGCCAACGTCGATCAGCTGAACAGCGATGCCGACAAGGTCGGCTGGCGCGCCGAGTTCGACTACAAGTCCAAGCTCCGTCAGCTCTGGGGGGCTCGATGAGCACCGCGCACGAGATCGAGAACGCGGTGACCACCATGGACCATGAGATGGCTGCCTCCCCGATGTCAGTCGGGATCCGCGGAGCCACGCCGACACCTCGGCGCCGGTTGCGGGTGACGGACGTGCTGTCGAGGTACTCACTGCTGATCGTCCTCGCTGCCTTGTGGATCGCGTTCAGCGTGTGGAACCCCACCGTCTTCGCCACGACGGACAACCTGCGCACGATCCTTCTGCAGCAGTCGACCGTGGGTCTGATCGCGCTCGCGGTCGTGGTTCCGCTCATCGCCGGCCACTACGACCTGTCGACCGGCTTTCAGTTCGGCCTGGCGCAGAGTCTCTGCGCCGTGCTCGTGTTGCGAGAGGGCTGGAACCCCGTGGCCGCGATCCTGGCGGTGCTGGTCGTCGGCATCCTGATCGGGGTGATCAACGGACAGTTGATCACGCGTCTTGAGCTTCCGTCGTTCACCACGACGCTGGGGACCGGACTCGTGATCCTCGGGCTCAGCGAGTTCATCACCTCCAACCAGGTCGTCACGGGTGGGGCTCCGCAGTGGTTCCTGCAGCTGGGGCGAGGTGAGATCCTCGGAGTGCCGCTCCCGTTCGTCTACCTGGCCGCCGTCGCCGTGGCTCTGTTCGTGATGCTGGAGCTGACGGTGTGGGGACGCAAGGCCTATGCGGTCGGCGCCAATCCCTCGGCTGCGCGCCTCTCCGGGATCGCCGCCGATCGGGTGGTGCGCCAGTCCCTGGTGATCACCGGCGCGTTGTGCGCGGTGGCTGGGTGCATCTCCGTCACCAGCCTGGGCGGTTCCTCGCCCGTGGTCGGCTTCGGGTCCCTGCTCCCCGCCTTCGCGGGAGCGTTCCTGGGTGCGACGTGCATCCGACCGGGTCGCTACAACGTCGCGGGCACGGTCATCGCGGTCTACGTCATCGGCGTCGGCATCATCGGGCTTCAGCAGAAGGGGGCAGCGGTCTACGTCCAGGATCTGTTCAACGGTGGCGCACTCCTGATCGCCGTGATCGTCGCGGTCATCGCACGCAAGCGTCGGAGCGCCGCATGATGGCCCGATCCGAGAGCACCTCACCGGCCCTGCGCTTCGAAAACCTCACGAAGAGCTTCGGTTCCAGTGCCGTGCTGCGGGGAGTGTCGTTCGATGTGATGCCCGGCGAGATCCACGGCCTGCTCGGCGCCAACGGGGCCGGCAAGTCCACGCTGATCAAGATCCTGGCCGGGGTCTACCACCAGGACGCGGGGCGCATCTTCGTCCATGGGGAGGAGATCGACGCCGACCATGGTCCGGCCGCGGTCCAGCAGGCCGGGATCGCCTTCGTGCACCAGGACCTCGGCTTGGTCGAGGATCTGAGTGTTGCCGACAACATCGCCCTGCACATCGGCTTCCAGCGGCGGTTCGGGCTCATCGACGGTCGCGCGACCGCAAGGGCGGTCGCACACGCGATCGCCGCTGTGGGCGCGTCGTTCCACCCCGAGGAGCATGTCGGCGCGCTCTCGCGTGACGAGCAGGTGCTCTGTGCGCTCGCCCGAGCTCTGGCACTGGACCCGAAGATCGTGGTGCTCGACGAGGTCAGCGCGAGCCTTCCCGGGCCAGAGATGCGGCGCTTGACGACGTCCCTGAAGGCGCTGCGCCGTTCCGGGACCGCCTTCATCTACGTCACCCACCGTCTCGACGAGCTGGACTCGCTCGTGGATCGCGTGACGGTCCTGAAGGACGGCATCCGTGCCGTGACGGCGCCGGTGGCCGAGCTCGAGCACGCGGTGCTGGTGCGTCACATCGTGGGCTCCGACCCCGTCGAGGTCCACCCCACTTCTCCGACTTCACGTGAGGCGGGTGCCGAGGCCGCGCACCTGGTGGTCCGTGAGCTGACCGGGCCTGGACTGCCCGACCCGATCTCCTTCGAGATCAGGGCGGGCGAGGTTCTGGGGGTATGTGGTCTGGTGGGCAGTGGGACGCGCGAGCTCGCCCGGCTGATGACCGGGAACGCCAAGCCCAGCGGGGGGTCGGCCACCCTTGGTGGCCGGCCGCTGATGCTCGGCCATCCCGACAGGCTCGCGCGCAGTAGGTGCATGGTCGTTCCGGGTGATCGGCAGCGCGATGGGATGATCACCGGACTGAGCCTGCGTGAGAACCTGCTGCCGATGCGGCGTGACTTCGGCGCCTGGACGCGGTGGGGGTTCCGACGACCTCGCGCCGAGACGGCGGCGATCCGTCGGGTCATGGAGCTCTTCGAGGTCGTCCCGCGCGACGATCCCGATCGCGACGCGTCCGAGCTGAGCGGCGGGAACCAGCAGAAGCTGGTCTTCGCGCGGGCGCTGACCGACAGGCCGGAGGTCGCTGTCCTCGAGGACCCGACGGCGGGCGTGGACGTCGGCTCGCGTGCCGTGCTGTACCGGTTCGTGCAGGAATCGGCCGAGGCCGGCACCGGCGTGCTGCTGATCAGCACCGACTTCGAGGAGGTCGCTGGGCAGTCCCATCGCGTGCTCGTGCTCTCGCACGGTCGGATCGTCGCGGAGTTCGATCGCTCGCAAGGCTTTACGGCGGATTCGCTGGCAGAAGCGAGCTACGGCCTCGGGACGGCCTCCGTTGTCTGAGCAGTCGATCCCGGACCTCCTTGCCCGCCTCCAAGCCGTGGAGGACCGCGCGGCGATCATCGACACGATCTGTCGCTTCGCGTTCTGCCTCGACCGGCTGGCGTGGACCGACTTCGAGGGGATCCTGGCCGGCGACGTCCGGCTCAACACCATCCGAACGGGTGGATGGGTCAGTCTCGAGCGGCACGCGATCGTCGGGATCCTCTCGCAGGCCTTCGGGACCTACACGGCCACGCAGCACATCAGCGCCAATCATCAGGTCGAGCTCGACGGCGATGCCGCGGTGGTGTGGTCGACGTTGAACGCGACGCACTACCGGCGGGGTGCCCCGGGCGGCGAGTTCCAACAGCAGGTCGGCTACTACGAGTACACGCTGGCGCGCCGGGGAGCGTGGAGGATCACCTCGGTCCGCCAGCACCCGCATTGGCAGACCGGCAACCAGGCGATCTTCGACAGCACTGTCGATCCCGCCTGATCTCAGGATGCGACGCAGGACGTGCGGGCGGAGGCCCGGCCGGACGGGAGGGAATGGGATGGGACGACTGGACGGGAAGGTCGCGTTCGTCACGGGAGCGGGGCGTGGCCAGGGACGGGCACACGCGATCCGACTGGCCGAGGAGGGTGCCGACATCGTCGCCCTGGACGTGCTGGAGGACATCGCGGGTCTGGCCTATCCCATGGCGACGGCGGCGGATCGGGATGAGACGGTCGCTGCCGTCGAGGCGCTCGGCAGGCGCATCCTCTTCGAGAAGGCCGATGTGCGCGATCTCGCCAGACTCACCGAGGTCGCCGCCGAGGGCGTCAGGCGGTTCGGCCACATCGACGTGGTGGTCGCCAATGCCGGGGCCGGCTCGCCGGCCGTCTCCTATGAGATGAGCGAGCAGACCTTCACCGAGACGATCGACCGCTTTCTGACGAGCACCTGGCGTACTGTCCGGGCCGTCGCACCGGTCATGATCGACTCCGGTCGCGGCGGCTCGATCGTGATGATCTCCTCCACCTCCGGGCTGGTGGGCGTGCCGGGGATGGCCCACTACGTGGCGGCGAAGCATGGTGTCTCGGGCCTCATGAAGGCCTGTGCCATCGATCTGGGGCCGTTCGACATCCGGGTGAACGCGGTGGCGTCGTCGAACGTCAACACCCCGATGATCCAGAACCCGGTGATCAGGGCGGCATGGTCGGGCGATCCGAACGCCACCGAGGACGAGGTGGTCCGAGCAATGTCGGCCATGCACATCCTCAACGTCCCGTGGGTGGAGCCGGTCGACGTCAGCCAGGCCGTGCTGTGGCTGGCCTCGGACGAAGCACGATTCGTGACTGGATCGACCGTCACCGTGGATGCCGGCGCGCTGGCCCCGTTCAAGATCTCGCACGGACCTCACTGACGGAGTCACCGCGCCTCACCGTCGGACCACAGGAGGCGGCGCCGGGCATGGGGTTCGTGACCCGCCTGAGCTTCTGCTCATCCTCGCTGCCCGGTGCGGCGACGTAGGCGACGATCTGCAAGTCGCTGTCGCCGTCGGTCACGACGTCGCAGTCGATGGCGATCTCACCGACGTCCGGGTGCCGGATCGTCTTCCTGTCCTCGGTGCGGCGAGCCTGACGCCGTCCGCCCAGAACTAGGCTGAGCGCGCGTTGCTCGGCGAGTGTGCGAGCAGGGAGATCCGGCACGCGAGGATCGTCGGGATAGCGGGCCGAAGCCCGACGCAGGTCCGCCACGAGTATGCGATCGGCGGCCTCGGCTGGCGCGCTGCGTCGCCTCGACCAGGCCAGCCATAGACCCGTTCTTCGACAGATGTGACGAAATATCGACGAGTGAGTCGAGATGAGCTATTGTGACAGTGCTCGCCGTCCGGTGGAAGGCCAGGGTTCAAGAGCAACGATCGTGGGCCTTCAGTAATCGGCGCACCGGTTTGTCCTAGTTGAGGAAGCTGCGTATGCGTGGTCAGAAGGATTCCCGCGTCGTCCCGTACTCTCCCGACCGAGTGGCCCGATATCTGTCCGCCGGTGTTTGGAGCACTGAGCCGCTGGCGGCTCGGTTCCGAGCGGTTGCGCTCGCACACGGAGCCCGGAAGGCTGTCATCGGCCGCGACGGAAGCATGAGCTACGAAGAGCTCGACCTCAGGACCGACCAGGTCGCGGCGGCCTTCCTCGGGCGCGGCCTGCGACCGGGCCAGCCGGTCCTCATGCAAGTCGACAACGGCGTCCAAGGAGTAGTGGCCTGGTACGCCGTGCTCAAGGCGGGCGCCATCCCGGTGGCAACGCTTGCCGGCCATCGCGCTCATGAGGTCGGGCATATCGCCGGCATCGTCGGCGCTGTCGGTCACATCGTCGACGACGCGCGGCCGGAGCGCTTTGACATGGTCGCCTTCGCGCGGGAGCGGGCGGTCGAGAGTCCGACGTTGAGCCTCCTGTTCACGGTGGGGAGCCGGCGCGAGGTCGACGCCGAGGCCATCGAGGACCTCGGCGTCGACATCGAGCCCGGCGAGGCGCGTCGGGCGGTGGACGCGGCCCAAGCCGACATCGGGCCCGAGGACGTGGCGGTCTACCAGCTCTCCGGTGGTACGACAGGTGCGCCGAAGGTGATCCCTCGGCTCCATGGGGAGTACTGGAACAACGGTCTGGCCTGGGCGCGCGCCCTCGGGCGGAGTGAGCGCAGCGTGACGTGCCACGCGGCGCCGTTCATCCACAACGCGGGGATCACGTGCGGCCTGCACGCCACGCACTCGGTCGGTGGCTGCATCGTGCTTCCGCCGACGGAGCGCACGGCCGCCTTGCGGATGATGCGTGACCACCGCGTGGATGACACGATCTTCGGGCACGGAATGTTCAGCTGGATCATGGCGGAGGAGTACGCCGAGGCGGGTGAGCACCTCCGTACCGTGGTCCTGTCCGGCGCCAAGGTGCCCGATGAGGTCTTCGCGCGCGTCGAGAGCTTCGGCGCCCGGGTCGCACAGACCTTCGGCATGGGGGAGGGCATGTTCACGCTGACTCCCTTCGACGCTCCGCGGGAGTTGCGCAGTGCGACGGTCGGGCCCCCGATGACGACCGACGACGAGGTCCGCATCCTCGAGCCGGGCGGGGAGGAAGAGCTTCCTGACGGAGAGATCGGTGAGTTGGCGTGCCGCGGCTGGTACACCGTTCCCGGCTACTTCGCGGCGCCGGAGCACAACCAGCGGGCGTTCACCGCCGACGGCTTCTACCGGACGGGCGACCTCGCGAGGGTCGAGGTGCACGACGGTCTGCGATACCTCTCGATCGAGGGCCGCATCAAGGACCTCATCAACCGCGGTGGCGAGAAAGTCAACGCGGAGGAGCTGGAGCAGCTGCTCTGCCGGCATACGAGCATCGAGGAGGCAGCCGTCGTCGCGATGCCTGACGAGCACCTCGGCGAACGTGTGTGTGCCTACCTGGTGAGCACCGACCCGGACCTCGGTGTGCCCGAGCTCCAGGTGCACCTCGATGGGCTCGGCGTGGCCAAGTACAAGTGGCCGGAGCGGGTCGAGATCATCGGCTCGCTGCCCAGGACCCAGGTCGGCAAACTCGACAAGAAGGCACTTCGCGACGACATCGCCGCTCGCGTCGGTCGCTGATCGCGCCGGCGATCGCGGTGTCGCGGTCTGCCGCTCTCGCCACGGGAGGCGCCACAGTCCCTCGCCCCGTCGTCCCCTGACCCTTCCTTGCCTCTCGGTCGGGCGTGTCGTCGACGTCGGCCCAGGGAGTCGTCGCCCGTGGTGCAGGAGAGTCCGGTTCTCTGTATTGACTTAAGCGTTGATAGTTTGACAAGAGCGATGAGCAAGAGTAGACCATTTACGAGGACATCGAGGAGATCCATGACAGTTCGACGTGTGGGACTGATCGTCCCGAGCTCCAACGTGACGGTGGAGACCGAGCTCCCGGCCCTGCTGCGACGCCAAGAGGGCCTCGACGTGAGCTTCCACTCGTCCCGTATGCGCATGACGGCCGTGACCCCCGCAGGTCTGGCGGCGATGAACGTGCAGCGCGAGCGCTGCGTCGTGGAGATCGCCGATGCGGGACCGGACGTCATCTTGTATGCCTGCCTGGTCGCCTTGATGGCTGGTGATCATGGGGAGCATCGCCGTGTGGAGACGCTGGTGGCCGAGCAGCTGGCGGCCGGGCAGTCCTCCGCCCGGGTTCGGTCCAGCGCGGGGGCGCTGCTCGAGGCGTTCGAAGCGCTGTCCGCTCGTCGCGTGGCGCTCGTGATGCCGTACATGGCGCCGCTTGCACGGAAGGTCGTCGACTACATCGAGCATGAGGGTGTGTCGGTCGCGGATTACCGGGCGCTGGAGGTCGAGGACAACGATGCGGTGGGCTGCATCGAGGGTGCCCGTGTGATGGCGGCCGCTCGTGAGCTCGATCTCACGGGGGTGGACGCTCTCGTGATCTCGGCGTGCGTGCAGATGCCGTCGCTGCCACTGGTGGCGCAGGCCGAGGAAGAGCTCGGGCTGCCGGTCCTCAGTGCGGCGACGGCCGGAGCGTTCAGCATCCTCCGTGCTCTGGGCCTTCCGGCGGCGATCGCCGGTGCGGGCTCGCTGCTCGCGTCCGGCACCGGCCTCTACGTCACTACGGCGACGGCGCACGACGTCGTCAGAACAGGAGCATGATGAGCGGCGATCTCGAGGGCCGGCACCTGGTCCGGGGAGTGGACCACGCGGCGTTTCCGACGTTCGATCCGGTCGGCACGGTCACGTTCTACCGGGATGTCCTCGGCTTCCCGGTCGTCCACTCCATCTGTGCGGCCGGCTGGGGGCCGGACAAGCATCCGGACTTCATCCACTTCTTCTTCGACATCGGCAAGGGTGACCGTCTGGCCTTCTTCTACTACTTCGGGCTGGAGCCGTTGCCCGGCTCACGGGGTGACGTCTACGCGAAGTTCGACGACAGCGTGCCCGAGTTCTTTCTGGGTTCTCGTCACCTGGCGCTCCATGTTGAGTCGGAGGAGGCGCTCAACGAGTACCAGCGGCGGCTGGACGAGAGCCGGTGGTCGACGGAGATGCGGGTCCAGCACGAGACCATCGAGTCGATCTACACGCACGATCCGAACGGCTACATCGTTGAGATCACCCGCGCGCTGCGCCCGGTGACTCCGCAGGAGGACATCGACGCGAACTTCACGATCGATGCCCTGTTGGACGTCGTACGCGGGGGAGCGCCGTCGATGGACGCCCTGCTGAACCGGAAGGCGGAGCTCATCCTCGAGCATTCCGATGACTGGGACGGGCTGCTCAGGCCGGGGAGCTCTGCGATCTGATGGCGGTCTTCTATCTGCTGGACGTGCCCGAGAACCGGCCTGTCGTCGAGGTGGCCGGGCGGGACCCGCGTGTCCGGGTCGACAGGAACGGCCCGTACTTCGAGGTGAGCTCCGAGCACCCGATCGAGATCGACCGGCGTGCGACGGGGTGTCGCCACGCCGTCTGGTACAGCTGCGTCGCCGGCCTCGCCGGCTTCCGGATCGCCGGCTGGGACAAGAACTCGCTCCGTCTCGAGCTGCGGCCGTGACGGCGGCGTGGACCGAGGCTGTCCGCCTCACCGCGTCGGACGGTGCCAAGATCTCCGGTCTGCTGCGCGAGCCGGCAGGTGGTGCCGGGACGGTGGTCAGCATCATGCATCCGCGGGAGGACGTCGCCCACCACCCTCTCGTCCCGCTGCTCCTCGATCTCGGTGTCGCCGTGTGGACGCAGACGACCCGCTCGCCGAACAACGACGTGCGGCTTCTGCATGAGCAGGCCCTGCTCGACGTCGCGGCAGGGCAGTCGTTCCTCGAGGATCGCGACTTCGAGGCGAGAGTGGCCCTCGGGCACTCGGGCGGCGCCACCCTCTTCGCCTTCTACCAGGAACAGGCGGCGCTGCGGGCCGAGGAGCGGCTGAGTGATGCGCCGGACGGGACCCTGGTCGACCTCGCCGGAGCGCGGATGCCGCTTTTGGACGGCGCAGTGTTCCTCGCGCCCCACCCCGGCCAGGGCGCACTCCTCCAGCGTGTCATCGACCCGTCGGTGACGGACGAGTCCGACCCGTGGTCGACCGAGCCGTCGCTAGATCCCTTCGATCCGGCGAACGGCTTTCGTCCGGCGCCCGAGCCGACGAGGTACGCCCCCGAGTTCGTCGCGAGATACCGGGCTGCACAGGCCGCGCGGGTGCGGCGCATCGACGAGCTCGCCGCCTCGGCGATCGCCGACACCGAACGGCATCGTGCCTCCGACGGTGTTGAGGCGCGGCGTCGTGCGCTCAGGCCCACCATCATGACCATCTTCCGTACCGACGCCGACCTGCGCTCGGTCGACCTGTCGCTCGACCCCAACCGGCGGCCGTACGGCTCGCTATTCGGCAGGAGGCCCGACCTCGGCAACTTCGGATTCGCGGGCTTCGGCCGTATCACGACGCCTGCGGCCTGGATGTCGACGTGGTCGGCCACGACGACTCGTGCCGACTTCGTCAGGAACGCCGCGAGCGTCACGGCGCCCTCGCTCCTCGTGGAGCTGACCGGCGACCAGGCATGCTTCCCCGCGGACGCACGAGAGATGTACGGCGCCCTGCCCGCCACCGACAAGAAGCACGTCCGAGTCCCCGGGACCCACTTCGGCGGACCGTTGACCCCCGGCGGGCCGACCGGGTCGGAGCTGTCCGCGCAGCATATCGGTCGATGGTTGCGTGAGCGCTTCCCCGTCGCCGACTGAGCAGGAGGAATGCTCCCGGGGCGGTCCGCGGCGGCTCGGCCCCGGCGCCCTTCAGCTTGTCGTGACCTCCATGAGCTCGACCGAGCCGTCGTAGAAGACGTCGAACTCGCGGATCAGGCCTTCCTCGCGGATCAGGAAGTGGGCGACCGTCGTGTCGAGCACTTTCCCGGTGGCGCGCGATGTCGCCTGCATGCGCGGGGTTCCTCTCGTCATCGGGTGATATGGCTCGTGATTGGTCTTTAGCGTTGAAAAATCAACGCTACCGAAGGTAGCCTTCTGGCGGTCGCCTCGCCGAGGCGTCGCACGGGAACAAGGAGCAGAGATCTTCATGAACGAGCAGAGGGTGGCAGTGGTGACTGGCGGTGCCGGAGCCATCGGCTCCGCGATCGTGGCGCGGCTCCAGGAGGCGGGGCATCGCACCGTCGTGCTCGACCGAACCGGTGACGTCGTCTGCGACCTGTCGTCGGCCACCTCGACCCGGGCCGCCGCCGCCGAGGTCCTGGACCGGTACGGTCGATGCGACGTGTTCGTCCACTGTGCCGGCTACCTCGACCCGATGCCCCTGGAAAGCCTGGACCTGAACCGGTGGCGAGCCCTGATGGCCGTCAATGTCGAAGCTGCGCTCTGGTTGGTGCAGGCCTTCGCTCCCGGAATGGCAGCCCGCGGCTTCGGCAGGGTCATCCTGATCTCCTCGGACGGCCAGTGGTTCCCGCCAAGTGCTGCCTTCCTGCCGTACGTCACCAGCAAGGCAGCCTTGCTCGGGGTCATGCGTGCGCTGGCCGTCACCTACGGCGAGGATGGCATCGCGGTCAGCGCCGTGGCCCCTGGCCACACGGACACGCCTGCGGCGCGGGCAGTGGTGGCGGAGGGCGCACTCGAAGCGTCGATCGCCTCCCAGGTGCTGAAGCGTGCACTCACGCCGGAGGACACCGCCCACGCAGTGGCGTTCCTGGCCTCCGACGGTGCGGCGGCCATGACAGGCCAAGTGCTCGTGGCGGATGCCGGGGCCTTCATGCGCTGACGGCGAGCGCTCACGCGGGCCTTCGGGCTGGCGTGATCGCCCTGCCCAAGGCCCGGGGCGGTCCGCAAATAGACTCGCGACGAACTGAAGGCCGACCTCGCCAGAGCGCGACCTGTCGAGTACTTGTTCGGCGGATAAGGAGGTAGGTCCGCCAGGGTCATGTCGACGGAAGTACGAAGTCGGCGAACTGCTTGCGCAGGGCCGCCTTGCTGAACTTGCCCACGCTGGTCTTGGGGATCTCGTCGAGGAAGACGACAGCGTCGGGAATGAGCCAGCGCTCCAGCCGTCCTGCCAGGAAGCCGAGCAGTTCGCGTTCGGTCAGGGTGTTCCCCTCTTTCACGACCACGCACGCAAGTGGCCGCTCCATCCACCGTGGATGCGCGACGGCCACGACGGCGGCCTCCGCGACCGAGGGATGGGACATGATCGCGTTCTCCAGATCGACCGAGCTGATCCACTCACCGCCGGACTTGACGAGGTCCTTCGTGCGGTCGACCAGCCTGATGAATCCCAGGGGTGAGATGCAGGCGACGTCTCCCGTCCGCAGCCAGCCATCGGGGGAGAACTGTTCCTGCTCATCCTCGAGCCGGTAGTACTGCCGCGCGACCCAGGGGCCGCGAACTTCGAGCTCACCGCGGTGGTGATCGTCCCAAGGCAGTTCCTCGCGAGTCACGGCGTCCACGATTCGAGTCTGAACACCGTGCAGGGCCATCCCCGCCGTTGCTCGCCAGTAGATCTTCTCGTCCTCGGTCAGACCCTCCATCTCCGGTCGCAGGCGGGCGATGGCTCCTAGAGGCGATACCTCGGTCATGCCCCAGGCCTGAGTGATCGGGAAGCCAAGCACCTCGCGGTAGCCCTCTGAAAGAGACGCGGGAACCGCCGAGCCTCCGGCAACGAGGCGCTCGAGCCGGGAGAGGTCGTAGTGCTCGAGTAGCGGCAGGGCACTCATCCAGATGCTCGGAACCCCGGCGCTGTAGGTGACCCGCTCCTCACTCATCAGCTCAAGGATGGCGGCCGGCGAAAGGTCGGGACCGGGCAGTACGAGGTCCGCGCCGGCTTGGAACGCGGCGTAGGGCAGCCCCCAGGCCATCGCGTGGAACATCGGCACGATCGGCATGACGGTGTCGCGATCCGTGACGCCGGTCGCCGCTGCCGACACTCCCACGTTGGAGTGGAGCCAGATCGAGCGGTGGGAGTAGAGAACACCCTTCGGGTTCCCGGTGGTCCCGCTGGTGTAGCAGAGCGCCGCTGCCCGGTTCTCGTCGCTCACGCGGTCGCGGATCTCGGTCGCCTCAGAGCCGTCAAGCAGTTCGTCCCAGCTCACGATCCGCGAATCGTCGGGGAGAGCATCCCTCGGGCCGCCGTCGTTCATGACGACGACATGGCGTACGCACGGCAGATGCGGGAGGTGCGGAGCCAGGAGATGCATGAGGGAGGAGTCCACGAAGATTACTTCGTCCTCGGCATGCTCGATCGAGAAGCGGATGTGATCGGGGGAATACCTGATGTTGATCGTGTGCAGGATGCGTCCGGTGCCGGGGACCGCGAAGTACAGAGCGAGGTGGCGTGCCGTGTTCCAGGCGAACGACCCGACTCGCGCGTCGGATGCTAGGCCAAGGCGGCCGAGGGCGCCCGCGAGCCGTCCAATCTCGACTCCCAGCTCGCGGTAGGTGGTCCGAACCACCGCGTCCTTGGTTCGGGTCACGATTCGGCTGTCGGGGAAGTACGTGACCCCGCGCTCCATGATGGATCCGACGGTCAACGGGAAGTCCTGCATGAGTCCTTGCACGGGTATACCTCCTGTGCCTTCTGAGTTCACAGAGTGAATACGACCGTCATTTGGCGCGATGGTCGAAGATTTGATACAGATGTTAGGAAGGCTGGCGGGGTGGCACGACCCCTGTTCTGGTGGCAGGAATCATCTCGACCTTCGCTGGGGCGACCCGCAGGCTCGGCTCAGGCACAAGGAACGGAGCTCCGCATATGAGCACAGGCTCGTCCGGCCCGCTGTCCGGTCGCAAGGCCTTGGTTACCGGGGGTTCGCGAGGAATCGGAGCCGGGATTGTGCGTCGCCTGGCGGCGGATGGTGCGGACATCGCCTTCACCTTCAAGTCATCGCCTGCTGCCGCTGAGAGCCTGTGCGCCGAGACGGCCGCATCGAGCGGCATTGTCACGGCGATCGCGGCGAACAGCGCCGATCTGGCCGAGGTCGAGGCAGCGGTCGAAGCCGCGGTCGCTGCACTCGGCGGGTTGGACATCCTCGTCAACAACGTAGGAGCTGGATATGTGGCCCCTATCGACAGCTACCCGCAGGAGAAGTTCGACGAGATGGTCGCACTCAACCTCGGCGGGACGTTCGCGTTCATCCGTCATTCGCTTCCACACCTCGGCAGGGGCTCGCGGGTCATCAACATCGGCAGCATCAACGCCGAACGTGTTCAGAGCCCAGGGCTGGCGATCTATGCGATGATCAAGGGCGCTATCGCCTCGCTGACCAAGGGAATGGCGCGCGATCTAGGGCCTCGCGGCATCACGGTGAACAACGTCCAATGTGGCCCGGTCGCGACCGATGCCAACCCGGACGAGGGCGGCCACGCCGACTTGGCTCGTTCGCTCATGCCGCTTGGTCGATACGGCACAGCCGACGAAGTGGCGAACGTGGTCAGCTTTCTCGCGGGCCCCGGATCTGACTACGTCACTGGCGCCAGCTGGAACGTCGACGGCGGGTTCACTGTCTGAGACCGGGGACGGGTCGCGGAAGCAGAGCCTGCTGTTGCCCACCCTTCACCTACACAACTCGCCATCTGGAGGCAGCGCATGAGCGCAACTGACACCGAGAGCCCGGCCAGCGGCTTCGTCGCCACGCTGAACAGCTATTACGAGGCCGAGCAGCGCTACGTCGCCGCCGGTGGCGCCAAGGCGGGCGCAGACTTCAGTGAGATGGCGGCGCACTTGCACCAGGATGTCGTCGGACGTCAGGGGCCTGCCACGCCGTATCCCGGCGAGTGGCATGGCGTCGCCGGCATCGAGAGATTCTTCGCAGTCTTCAGTGAGACGTGGTCGTCGCTGAACCTGAGCGAGATCCAGTACTTCGAGGGGGAAGCGGGGCTGGCCATCCAGATGCGAATGCAGGCGACCGCGGCGGCCACAGGTAAGAGCCTGGAGACCTTGGTGGGCCACTTCGTCATCTTCCGCGACGGCCTGATCCGCGAGTTCAACGTCTACTACTACGACACCGTCCAGGTGCTGGAGGCGACACGGCCGTGATCCGTCCGCCCGGCGCGATACCGCGCTGGGCGTTGTGTGCGGCGCTGGACCGGCAGGCCGGTCAGGCCCTGGCATCGCGGGTAGGAGGACCGAGCCCACCCACCCCTCAGGGTGGAAGCCTTCCACCACTGGCTGCTTGCCGGTGAGCAGCCATCGTCCGTCGGCCTCGCGACGCAAGGTGTCGCGCCACCGGCCCCGGTGGTCGGGCTGGGCGGCCTCGGTTTGAGCGCGACTCGGACATCTCCGCGTCGCTCAACGCCAGGCAGAACCATGGTACGCATGCCTCTCACTGGTCGTGTATGTCTAGTGGTACGCAACTCTGCACGTCAAGGGGTACGCCGACAGCTGGGCTCGGGCAGCTGGAAGGGGTGGCCTCCCCGGGGGTCCGTGCGCTGTCAGCGCCTGGCGACTCGTGTCCCACCTCTCGGCTGATCTCTCGCATCAGCCTCTGCTGGAGCCTGGAGAACACCTTGTCATCACGCCACACCAGAGCGATCGTTTCCTGGAGTTCGAGCCCTGGCACATGAATGCTGGCGAGAAGCCCCGACGCGATATCCGCGTCGACCACGTATCTCGGCAGGATGGCCGCCCAGCCGTGGTCGACCACCGCCTGCTTCGCCGACAGGGCGTGGCCGAGCCGGATGACGAAGCTCGGCTCCGTATCGCTCAGCCGGCCTAGTTGCGAGACGATGTGGCGCTGCGAAGCAACGCCTCGAGGCGCTCCCACGAGAGGCAGTCGCAGGGCATCCTCCAGCGTCAGTGTGCCTTCCGGCGGCCGCAGATCTGCGCGGGTCACGATGAGTAGCGGCTCATCACGCAAGATCTGCGACCGGACATGGGGCCGGACGTCGCCGGCCCCCCACGTCGTGATCCCGAAGTCGGCTTCTCCGCTTGCGATCTGGCGCAGCGTCTCCTCGGGAGGAACGACGTTCAAGGTGATGTCTGCCTTGGGATGGGCAGCACGGAAGCGGGTCAGGACGCCGGGCATCAGATAGCTACCGACTCCCATGCTGGCCGCGGCGACGACTGAGCCTCCGTTGCCGGACTCGATATCCGCGACGTCGCGGCGCAGCTCCGCGGCGCCGGCCAGAACGGTTTTGGCCCACACGTCGGCTCTTCGGCCCGCTTCCGTGAGCATGAGCCGGTTGCCTCGACGGATGAACAGACCCGCGCCCAGCCACTCCTCCAGGGATCGAAGCTGATTGGACACGGCCGGCTGGGCGATCGCGAGACGCGACGCGGCGCGGGTCACGCTGCCCTCTTCGACGACGAGCCGGAAGATCTCCAGCCGCCGAAGGGATAACTGCGGCTCCATCGATCTCCATAACGATCTGGTTATTAAGTCATCGAAAAAGTAATACTGGCATTTATAGCACGTCCCACTCGATACTGGCGGAATACCGACAGAGACGAGGGAAAACCATGGCGGGGACCATCACGCCCACCGACAGTGCCGACGTTGACGGGCACGACGCTCAGGACGGTCAGGGCCCCAGCGATGTGCAGATGCGGACTGGCCTCTCACCCAAGCTCGGCCCCTCGGCAG
Source organism: Sphaerimonospora sp. CA-214678 (assembly GCF_050942215.1). Taxonomy (GTDB): domain Bacteria; phylum Actinomycetota; class Actinomycetes; order Streptosporangiales; family Streptosporangiaceae; genus Sphaerimonospora. The sequence continues at coordinate 4,133,398 of NZ_CP192056.1, read as the reverse complement.
GTCAGGTCCCCATGCGGCCGTATCCGGAACATGCGCTGCCCCCCGGGGCACGTCCCAACATCGTCGCCGTTGATCACTTCCCACGGCTCTCTCTTGCCGAACGTGGTCGGCGCTGGGATGGGCTCCGCAAGCGGATGATCTTCGGGGGGGTCGACTGCCTGCTCTTACTCGGCACCGATATGTACTGGGACATGGGCCTGGCCAACCTCCGTTACGTGACCGGGCTCGGAGCGAAGATGGGCACGAAGTGTCTCTTCTTCCTCGACGAGGACCCGATCGTGTACAACGCGGTCCCGCACATGAGCCGCCCGTTCCATGTCCAGGAGTCCGTGCAGGACTGGATCAGCGACATCAGGATCTTCCGGGGACCGATGGAGATCGCCGCGGAGCTGCGCGACCGGGGGCTGGACAGGTCGAGGATCGGCATCGTCGGGTTCAGCTCTGCGATCCTCTCGACCAGCGTCTTCGTCGAGGCGGAGCTGCAGGCCCTGCGGGCCGCGCTCCCTGCGGCGCGACTGGTCGACTTCGGCTACGCGCTGGAAGAGATGCGGATGGTGAAGAGCGAGGAAGAGCTCGACTTCATGCGTCGTGGCGGGAAGATCGCACGCAAGGTCATCGACACGATGGTCCAGGGAGCGCGTCCCGGCGTCTTGGAGGCCGAGCTGTACGCCGACATGGTGGGCACGCAGATCGCCAACGGCGCGGAGCCCAACATCTTCAACCTGCTGTCCTCGGGCCCCGTCGAACACCCACCGACAGAGCTGTGGCACCTGCTGCATGGCAGCGACCAGCCGGCCACGCCCACCATGCGTCCGCTGGCCGCCGGCGACAATGTCATCTCGGAATTTCACACCAAGTACGGCGGCTACCTCGTGCACACGGAATACACCGTCCACATTGGGTCCCGGGTGCCGGCGCAGCTGCAACGGATCTGGGACGTCTCGCTCGAATGCCTTGACATCAGCCAGGACATGATGCGACCTGGCGTCACGATCCGCGAGCTCTTGGACGCACTGCGACGCCCCGCAGCCAAGGCAGGGCTCGACTGGGTAGAGCTCGGCTTCCACGCCATGGGGCTCGCTTCGCCGGAGTTCCCCACCGTCGTATACAAGCCGGGCTTCGGCATGAACACCGCCAACGGACACGGAATCGGTGATCTGGTGCTGCAGGAGGGCATGACCTTCGGCAACAACATCGATCTCTTCGATCCCGCCTGGAAGCCTGATGTCGGCTGCATGCTCTCCGACTGCATGGTGGTTCGCGAAGGTGGAGCCGAGCTTCTCGTGGGGACCCCTCGCACCATCGGGCTCGGCGGCTGATCGAGCCCCCGTAGGCAAGAAGGAGAGGGCATGAGACCGAGTGCCTTGAAGATGCCGCCATCGTATGCGATCACGAGTGTCGACCACGCGCTGAAGCTGGTCGCCGTACTGCAGCTCGAGGGTGGTCTGACGGTGGCCGCGGCCGCCGATCGACTCGGCGTCGCCCGCTCGACGGCGCACCGGGTTCTGCAGATGCTGGTCTACCGGGACTTCGCCGTGCAGGACGAGGACCGTACCTATCGGCCCGGCCTTGTGCTGGAGCTCCCCGCACACTCGCCGGCGCGCGCAGCCGAGCTCAGGTCGATGTCGTTGCCCTACTTGCAGCGATTGGGAGCCATCTTCGACGAGTCGGTCAATATCTCGATCCGAGCGGGGAAGACGACCCGTTTCATCGCCAGCATCGAGTGCCGGCGGGCACTACGGGTCACCTCGAGAGAGGGCATGGTCTTTCCCCTGCACCGTACGACGACGGGCATGCTCCATCTGGCGTCGCTGCCCGATCGTGAGTTGCAGGACTATCTCGACCGACATCTCGATGGACATCGAGCTCAACGGCGGAGCCTGCTCCAGGACTTGAACCGAGTACGACGCACCGGATTCGCTCTCAACCTCGAACGCTCGGAGAGGGGGCTCGTCGCCATCGGCGTACCGGTCCCCTGCGTGGGAAGCGGTTTGTTCGCCGGCCTGTCGGTCTCCATGCCGAGCGTGCGCTACGACGAGCAACGGCTGGACGGGTACGTATCGGTTCTGCGATCAGCCAGCCACGACCTTGCGCGTGACCTGACGGCCCGTGGCACAGACGTCCCAATGAGTGAAAGAGCGGTATATCAGTGAACGAATTCGACCCCTTGGCGAGCATTCAGCGTTTCTATGACGCGGAGAACGCGTTCGTCACCGCCGCACCGGCTGATCGAGACATCGGTGTGATGCTCAAGGAGCTCGACCCCGATGTGGTGGTGCACGTTCCCGAGTCGCTGCCCCACGGGGGCCTCTGGCGCGGGCACGCCGGCTTCGTGGATCTGTTCGATCTCGTCACGGAGCACTGGAGCGAGTTCGAGGTCGTCTACAGCCCGGCGAAGTGGAACCGGGTCGACGACTCACGTGTGCTGACCGAAGGTCGGCTGCGCGCGGTCCTGCGCGCCAACGGGAAGGCTGTCGACATGGCAGTCCTCTCCATCTTCACGTTCACCAGCCGGGGCCTTTCCCATCTGGATCACTTCTATCAAGACACCGCCGCCATCCTCGCCCCGGCGGCTGCCGGCGACTGAGTGGCTTGCCGCCCACCCCAGACTCACGACGTGGTGATCTCTGTGAGCCCGACCGGATCGTCGTAGAAGACGTTGAACTCGCGGATGAGGCCGTCCTCGATGATCAAAAAGTGGGCGACCGTGGTGTCGAGCCTCTTGCCGGTGGCGCGGGCCGTTGCCTTCATACGCATCGTGATCGCGACGCCGGTGTCGCCGGAGAAGTACCGGACGTCGCTCAGCTCGAGGGATGACCAGGTGGCGGTGAAGACGGCGAAGAACTGCTCGAGTCCCTGCGCGCCGCGCCAGTCACCCGAGTAGGGGAGCGACGGACCTTGATGGCACACGAACTCGGGATGGAAGAGTGCGGCGAGCTCGGTGAAGTCCGCTCCCGCCTCCACGCCTCCCGCCGTCACATAGCGCTGCTCCGCGGCATAGAAGGCGTTCAGCGTGTCGTAGTGTCCGCCGCTCGGTACGTCCGTGGCCGTCATGTGTCCTCCTTGGCTCGACGGTCCATGTTGTTATATAAGAGTCGAAAAATCAACGTAGTCGACGATGTACGCCTCGGTCTCACCGATGGGGCGTCGATCAATGTCGAGGACTGTCAGCGGCGGCGCGACACCTAGGCGTCGACCCGGATCGTCATGAGGACGTCGTCACCGTGCAGCACTCTTCCAGTCGGGTAGACCAGGGCTCGTTCCCCGGTGTGCGGGAGGACGGTGTCAACGGCCACATCGCCGTCCGCGGCCTGCGTCAGTGATGCAGGCGACCTTGCCGTCCAGTCGTTCCATGGTCTCCCTCTCTCTCCTGGGTGGTGTGCGAACTCGACCTCGGCCGTAGGGGTGGCGCGAACTCGGGCCCTCTCGGTTTGACGATGATTGACTGTGGCGTTGATACATGGACAATGGTGATGAATTGGAGTGGACCTGCGTCCAGCCATCGAGGAGATTGCCGTCGCTGCCACTGGTGGCGCAGGCCGAGGAAGAGCTCGGGCTGCCGGTCCTCAGTGCGGCGACGGCCGGAGCGTTCAGCATCCTCCGTGCTCTGGGCCTTCCGGCGGCGATCGCCGGTGCGGGCTCGCTGCTCGCGTCCGGCACCGGCCTCTACGTCACTACGGCGACGGCGCACGACGTCGTCAGAACAGGAGCATGATGAGCGGCGATCTCGAGGGCCGGCACCTGGTCCGGGGAGTGGACCACGCGGCGTTTCCGACGTTCGATCCGGTCGGCACGGTCACGTTCTACCGGGATGTCCTCGGCTTCCCGGTCGTCCACTCCATCTGTGCGGCCGGCTGGGGGCCGGACAAGCATCCGGACTTCATCCACTTCTTCTTCGACATCGGCAAGGGCGACCGTCTGGCCTTCTTCTACTACTTCGGGCTGGAGCCGTTGCCCGGCTCACGGGGTGACGTCTACGCGAAGTTCGACGACAGCGTGCCCGAGTTCTTTCTGGGTTCTCGTCACCTGGCGCTCCATGTTGAGTCGGAGGAGGCGCTCAACGAGTACCAGCGGCGGCTGGACGAGAGCCGGTGGTCGACGGAGATGCGGGTCCAGCACGAGACCATCGAGTCGATCTACACGCACGATCCGAACGGCTACATCGTTGAGATCACCCGCGCCCTGCGCCCGGTGACTCCGCAGGAGGACATCGACGCGAACTTCACGATCGATGCCCTGTTGGACGTCGTACGCGGGGGAGCGCCGTCGATGGACGCCCTGCTGAACCGGAAGGCGGAGCTCATCCTCGAGCATTCCGATGACTGGGACGGGCTGCTCAGGCCGGGGAGCTCTGCGATCTGATGGCGGTCTTCTATCTGCTGGACGTGCCCGAGAACCGGCCTGTCGTCGAGGTGGCCGGGCGGGACCCGCGTGTCCGGGTCGACAGGAACGGCCCGTACTTCGAGGTGAGCTCCGAGCACCCGATCGAGATCGACCGGCGTGCGACGGGGTGTCGCCACGCCGTCTGGTACAGCTGCGTCGCTGACCGGCGACCAGGCACTGCGTGAGCGCTTCCCCATCGCCGACTGAGCAGGAGTCGGCGGCTCAGTTCCTGTCGCGGTGTCGAGTCGGACTGAGCGACGCCTCGAGCCGGTCGAGGTCGTCGCGCAGCGCCGCTATCGCCGACTGTGTCGTCAGGGGAGCAGGCGAGCGGTTCCGGTTCTGTATGAAGCCTGCCAGTGCGGTGTCGGCCAGCTGATCTGCAACCACCTCGATCGACCCGTGCCGATCCGGGTTGTACCACCATGCTGCCCAGTTGCAGATCCCATAGACCGTGAACGCCGCGATGCGCGGGTCGACGGACCGGAAGAGCCCGGCCTCGACCCCGTCGGAGATGACAGCCGCAACGATGTCGGTCGCCTCGCGCCTGCTCTCGTCGAACTTCTTCCGCGTGGCCGGCGACAGCTCGGACTCCGACTTCACGAGCAGAAGGAATCGGTCGGTGTGGCTCAGCGTCAAGGTGACGATGTGGTGCGTGATGGCGTGGAGCCGCTCGGCAGCGTCGAGGTCCGTCCGCGCCGCGATGCTCCGGAGCTCGTCCGCGGGGCCGGTGACCGCTTCGTCGATCAAGCGCTCGAGCAGGTCTTCCTTGCTCTTGAAGTAGTAGTAGAGTGCGGGACGCTTGAGGCCCATCGATGTCGCAATGTCCTGCAGGCTGGTCCCAGTGAAGCCGCGTTCCGCGAACAGGCGAGTCGCGTGTTCGAGGACCTCGTTCGCCATGAGCTGCTTGCGCGTCGAGTCGGCACCTGAGCGGGCAGGCGACTTCGAGGCTGTCTGGGCGCCGGTCTTCTTCGCCGGATTGGATGGGGTCGGCACATGCGTCAGTATACGGACCACTCTGACTCCGCGTCGAATATTCGACGCCGATCGGAGGTTGGAGCTCGGCGTCGAGCTTCGCGGCCAGTCTGGCTTGCAGAATCTCGTTCCGTGCCGGGAAGATCGCGAGCACGCTGATCCCATGGGTACTACCGACACCCCCATCCGTTTGAAGGCCGTTTCCTCGCCGGACCAGCCGGACGTCACCCCGGAGCTCGAGGAGCTTTACCGCGGGTTCGAGCAGGAACTGCTCGTGCCGCTGTGGACCGAGATCGGCGACCTGATGCCGGCGCACCCGCGCTCCCGGGCGGTTCCGCACCTGTGGACGTGGCAGAACCTCGTGCGCCTGGCGGACCGGGCCGGCCACCTCGTGCCCGTCGGCCGCGGCGGCGAGCGCCGCGCGATCGCGCTCGCCAACCCATCGCTCGGTGGCCGGCCGTTCGCGACTCCGACGCTCTGGGCGGCCATTCAGTACCTCATGCCCGGCGAGGACGCGCCCGAGCACCGGCACACCCAACACGCCTTCCGCTTCATCGTCGAGGGCTCCGGCGTGTGGACCGTCGTCGGCGGGGACGCCGTACCGATGAAGCGTGGCGACTTCCTTCCCCAGGCCGGGTGGAACTGGCACGCCCACCACAACGCGACCGACGAGCCGATGGCCTGGATCGACGGCCTCGACATCCCGTTCCAGTACATGAACGAGGCGCAATTCTTCGAGTTCGGCCGCGACGAGTTGCCCGCCGAGGAGCGCACCACGCCCGAGCTGTCGCGCTCCGAGCGGTTGTGGGGACACCCCGGGCTGCGCCCCCTCGGCGTCCAGCACGGGACGGCAGGCTCGCCGCTGCTTGCCTACAAGTGGGAGCACACCGACCGTGCGCTCGCTCACCAGCTCGACCTCGAGAAGCAGGGGTACGCCGGCACGGTCGAGCCCGGTCACGCCGCGGTCCGCTTCTCCAACCCGCACGACGGGTCCGACGTGCTGCCGACGATCCGCGCCGAGTTCCACCGCATCACCGGCGAGACCGCCCCGATCCGCGAGACCGGCTCGTCGGTCTTCCAGGTCTTCAACGGCTCCGGCGAGGTCACCGTCGGCGACAAGACGTGGTCCGTGACGCGCGGCGACCTGTTCGTGGTGCCGTCGTGGCAGCCGTTCTCGACCCGCTCCGAGGCCGGCTCGACCGACTCCGACTCCGGTGCGCTTGACCTGTTCCGCTTCTCCGACTCCCCCGTCTTCGAGGCGCTCGGCCTCCACCGAACCCAGCTCCAGACCAGCGAGGACGCCTGATGACCAAGTTCGCCACCCTCCGCATCGACGGCGCCACGCGGGCCGTCCGCCTCGACGGCGACGCCCACGTCGACCTCGGCTGCACCGACCTCGGCGCCTACCTGGCCGGCTCGCCGGCGGACGAGAAGGCCGGGACGACCTACCCGGTCGAGGGCGCCGACTTCGCGCCAGTTGTGACGTACCCGTCGAAAATCATCTGTGTCGGCCACAACTACAAGAACCACATCCAGGAGATGGGGCGCGAGCTGCCGCCGTACCCGACCCTCTTCCCGAAGTTCGCCGAGACCCTCATCGGGGCGTACGACGACATCCTCAAGCCCGAGGAGACCGACCGCCTCGACTGGGAGGTCGAGCTCGCGGTCGTGATCGGCAAGCAGGTGCGCCGTGCCTCGGAGACCGAGGCCGCCGCCGCCATCGCCGGCTTCACCGTGATGAACGACGTCTCCGTGCGCGACTGGCAGTTCCGCACCATCGAGTGGACCCAGGGGAAGATCTGGGAGGGCACCACGCCCGTCGGTCCCTACGTCGTCACGCCCGACGAGGTTGGCGGCGTGCGGCCCGCGCTCAACGTCTCGACGACCGTCGACGGCGTTGTGATGCAGAGCGACGACACCGGCACGCTGCTGTTCGACCCGGTCTTCCTTGTGGAGTACATCTCGACGATCATCGCGCTCAAACCCGGCGACATCATCGCGACGGGCACCCCCGCGGGCGTCGGCCACGCACGCGACCCGCAGGTCTATCTCGTCGAGGGCGAGACCGTCGTGACCGCGATCGACGGACTCGGCTTCTGCAGGAACCGAGTTGTCAAGTGACCAGAGCGCTCGCCGACGCGATCCGCTGGACGCGGGAGGGCACCAAGCTCGTCCTCGACGCCGTCGCCGAGCTCGACGAGGCGGCGTTCGCCGGACCGAGCGCGCTGCCGGGCTGGACCCGTGGCCACCTCATCGCCCACCTCGCCGCCAACGCCGAGGCGCTCCGCAACCTGGTCGGCTGGGCTGCGACCGGGGTCGAGAAGCCCATGTACGCCTCGCCGGAGGAGCGTGCCGAGGGCATCGCTCAGGGCGCCACGCTCTCGGCCGACCGGCTCGGCCTCTGGCTCGACCACGCGGCGGACGCGCTCGACGTAGGCATGTCCGAGCTCTCCGCCTCCGACTGGGAGCGCGAGATCCGCACGGCCCAGGGGCGGACCGTGCCGGCCTCGGAGATCCCGTGGCTACGCGCCCGCGAGGTGATGGTCCACGCCGTCGACCTCGACCACGGGATCGGGTTCGCCGACTTGCCCGATGACTTCCTCGAGGCACTGGTCGCGGACATCCTTCGCAAGCGCGGCGACGTCACCGTTCCTCATGCGCCGCTGGCTGATGTCGCCGCTTGGCTGTCGGGCCGCCCTCACGGCATCGCGGGTGTGCCCGAACTAGGGCCCTGGTTGTAGGCCGGCAAGCCCTCACTCCGACGAGTGGGGGCTTGCCAGCCTTGCGCCCTGGGAGCAGGCGGTACTAACACGGCCGTGTTCGAGTGTGCCTTGCGATGCACCACCCTGGACACCGCGCCGTCCGGGCGAACCTTGGCGGTCGCGGCACTAGCTCGCTCGGGAACTGGTCGACGAGGAATCAATGCGTAGGCCAGAGCGAGAGCGACGACGCCTCCGGCCAGCGAACGATCTTGGTGGCGACGCTTGAACCAGAGCGACCTCTCAGGCTCCCAAAGCAAGCGATCAAGGTGTCCAGGAAAACTCACTTGAACTCGTGGGTGCCCGCCGGTGACGGTGAGCGCGACGGTCAAATGACGGTCGAACGATCAAGAGGCCAGGTCCCTGATCTTGGGAACCGGCCTCTGAGCTGGGACTTCGTGGTGGGGCTACCTGGACTCGAACCAGGGACCTCTTCCTTATCAGGGAAGCGCTCTAACCGTCTGAGCTATAGCCCCGTACGAACGTCTGTGGCGCCATCGTAACCTACCCGCGGTCGTGAGTGCCTCCTCGCGCAGCGGGTAACGCGGGTGGGTAAGAGAGGGCACGCCTGGGAATACGTGGGAGGAACATACGGAGATGCCGCGATTGTTGTGGGGGTAGGCGCCTGAGGGCGCCGCGCGTCTTCGTGGAAGTCCAGGTGACGGGAGAGACCGGAGCGATGTGTCGCCGGTCGCCCCCGGCCCGCCGGGACCCGCCCATGTGCCCGATCACCGCTCCTTGATAGAAGGGGGCCCGCAATGGCCACGCGCACGGCGAGAACCGCCGCCATCGAAGACATCTGGTCCGAGGACGAGCTCGCCGAGGTCCGGGAGCGGCTACTGCACGAGGCCGACGAGCTCAACGCGGACATCGCCCGCGCGGAGGCGCAGCTGGCCTCGGGGGATGTCAGCCAGGGCGCCGGGGACGATCCCGCCGATGCCGGGGCGAAGACGTATGAGCGCGAGCGTGAGATCGCCCTTACCCTGAATGCGCGAGAGTTGCTCGCGCAGAATGAGCGGGCGATCGCCCGCGTCGACGCAGGGACCTACGGAGAGTGTGAATCGTGCCACAAGCCGATCGGCAAGGAACGCCTTCTGGCGTTCCCGAGGGCGACGCTGTGCGTAGCGTGCAAGCAGCGGGAGGAACGCCGCTGAGTGAGGAGTCGCCGCCCCGCCCCCCTCGCGGCCGGAGGATCGCCCTCCTCGCCACGCTGGCGGCGGTGATCTACGCACTCGACCTGGTGACCAAGTTCCTGGTGGTGGAGTTCCTCGAAGACAGGGAACCCGTCGTCCTGATCCCGGGTGTCCTGGTGCTGAACGTGATCCGCAATCCCGGCGCGGCGTTCAGCATCGGCACCGGGCTGACCGTCGTGTTCTCCCTGATCGCCGCAGGCGTCGTCTTCGCGATCGTCCGTACGGCACGGCGGCTGCGCAGCCTGCCCTGGGCGATCACACTCGGCCTGCTCCTCGGCGGCGCCGTGGGCAACCTGACGGACCGGATCTTCCGCGCGCCCGCCCCGCTCCAGGGCCACGTCGTCGACTTCGTCCAGGTGTTCCCCGTGACCCGGTTCCCGGTGTTCAACGTGGCGGACTCCGCGATCGTGTGCGGCGGCATCCTGGCCGTGTTCCTCGCCTGGCGGGGCTTCCAGATCGACGGCACGCGGCAGGACCAGCAGGAGGAAGAGAGAACCGATGGGTGACCGGCGAAACCTGCCCGTGCCGGACGGCCTGGAGGGCGAGCGCATCGACGCCGCCCTGGCCCGCCTTTTCGGCTTCTCCCGGACCCGGGCCGCAGAACTGATCGCTTCGGGCGAGGTGCTGCTCGACGGATCCGTCCCCGCCAAGTCCGACCGGGTTCACGCGGGGGCGTGGCTCGACGTGACGATCCCGCCGCCGCCCGCCGCCCCGATGCCGGTGGCGGAGCCGGTGCCGGGAATGACGATCATCCATGAGGACGACGACATCGTCGTGGTGAGCAAGCCCATCGGGGTGGCCGCGCACCCGACCGTCGGCTGGACCGGCCCGACCGTGCTCGGCGGCCTGCTCGCCGCCGGGCACCGGGTGGCCACGAGCGGGGCGGCCGAGCGGCAGGGCATCGTCCACCGCCTCGACGCGAACACCACGGGCGCGATGGCCGTCGCCAAGAGCGAGCACGCCTATTCAAGGCTCAAGCGGGCGTTCAAGGAGCGTACGGTCGACAAGCGCTACCACGCGCTCGTACAGGGCCACATGGACCCGCTGCGTGGCACCGTCGACGCGCCGATCGACCGGCATCCGTCCGGTGACGGACGGTTCGCCGTCGTCGCGGGCGGCAAGGACTCGGTGACCCACTACGACACCATCGAGGCGTTCCGGGCGGCGTCCCTGCTCGACATCAAGCTGGAGACCGGCAGGACCCACCAGATCCGGGTCCACCTGTCCGCGCTCCGGCACCCCTGTGTCGGCGACTTCCTGTACGGAGCCGACCCCACGCTGGCCGCCCGCCTGGGCGTGGCCAGGCAGTGGCTGCACGCGGTGTCGCTCGCCTTCGAGCACCCGTCGACCGGGGAGTGGATGTCGTTCACCAGCGAATATCCGGCCGACCTCGCCCATGCGCTGGAGGTCGTCAGCGCCGAAAGCTGATCGACACGCGCGTGCCGCCGTCACCGCGTCCGCCGTGTTCATCGCGTCTGTTGGGGCGGCCGCCCTCGCCGCCGGTCCCGGTGCCGTCGCCCTCGGAGGGCTCGACCATGCCGTCCCTCGGGCCGCCGTCGCCGCTCGGCGACGGTGCGGGTCCGCCGGGCTCGCGTCCCTCGGACCTGCCGGCGTGTGCCGGCTTCTCCTGATGCGCCGGCTTCCGTGCCGTCTCCCGTGCCGGCTCGCGGGACCGTTCCGCGTCGCGCCGCCGATCGGACCCCGGCTTCGACTCCGCCGCGGACCCCGCCTCGGCCCCCGTCCGGGATCCGGTCGCCGTTCGCGCCTCCGGCCGTCCGCGCGGCCCGGTGGCGGGCTCGGCCGCCGGGGGCGAGGCCGTTCTGGTGGCGTAGACCGTCACGGTGGGCGTGCTGATCGAGGACCCCGGCACCTGCGCCGCTTCGGTTCTCGCGGTCACGAAGGCCAGTCCGCCCGCGGTCAGGCCGACGAGCGCGATCAGGGCCGTCGCGCCTGCGGCGGCGTACCACGGTGTCCGGCCGCTCCGGGGCGGCGCCGGCGGGAGCGCGCCGAACCGCTGGGAGCCGTACGGCGGAGAGTCGTACCTCGGGGAGCCGTGTCCGGGAGCCGGGGGGACCGGGGTGGGTGCCGTGGCCGCGGCGGCGGCGCCCGGACGCGGGACGCACCGGGGCCGCGGACGCTGCGCCGGCACGAGGGGGCCGGTCGGCGCTCCGCCGCCGGTCGAGCGTCCGGCGGCGACGCGGTGCAGGTGCCGCGCCGCCTCCTCCGCCGTCATGCGGTAGACCGGGTCCTTGGCGAGCAGGCTGTTTATCACCGGTGCCAGGGGTCCGGCGCGGTGCATCGGGCCGGGAGGCTCGTACATGACGGCGGCCAGCGTCGCCAGCGCGTGCCCGCGGTGGAACGGCGACCGTCCCTCCGCTGCCAGGAACATCGTCACGCCGAGAGACCACAGGTCCGACGCCCGGTCGGCCCGCGCGCCCGCCGCCCGCTCCGGGGCGATGAAGGCGGGCGTGCCCACCAGCATGTCGGTGCGCGTGAGCGGAGCGTCGTCGTCCATGGCGGCGATGCCGAAATCGGTGAGTACGGCACGGCCCTCGTCGGTGACGAGCACGTTGTCAGGCTTGACGTCGCGATGCAGGACGCCGGCGGCGTGCGCGGCGCGGAGGGCGGCCAGGACCTGCGCGCCGATCTCGGCGACCCGCCGGGGCGGCAGCGCGCCCTCCTCCCGGAGGATCGACCCCAGGGTGCGCGAACGCACCAGCTGCAGCACGATCCAGGGGTGGCCGCCCTCCTCGAACACGTCGTACACCGCCGCGACACCCGGATGGCTCAGCCGTCCAGCGGCCCTCGCCTCGCGGAACGTCCGTACGACGAAGGTATCCCGGTCCGGCCCGGTCAGCCCGGCCGCGCCCCGGAGTTCCTTGACGGCGACGTCTCGTTCCAGCACCTGGTCGACCGCACGCCACACGACTCCCATGCCACCGCGCCCGAGCGGCTCGATCAGGCGGTAGCGCCCCGCCACGACTCGTTGTGCGGTCGTTCGCGCATCAGCCATGGATCTCGCGCTACCCACGGCCTCCGCCGGCTAACTACCCGCGACGATCCCTGGGAGATCGCTAACGGGGACGGAACGAGGCGGTGAACATCCGCCAGTGGGCCAGGCCGGTCGTCCAGCGGGCGTCGGCGACCTGCCAGTAGATGGTGAAGCAGCGCCCGTCGTCGAACCGGAATCCCCGGTCGAGCACCCGGACCTTCCCCTGACCCGGTTCGAAGGTGAACTCCCAGTCGGCCGCCTCGACCCCGCGATAGCGCAGGGGCTCCAGCCGGATCCGCGCGTAGCCGGGCAGGAGGTTCCGCCCGGTCGACGTCGCCTCGACCCGGGTCAGCTGGGCGACCGGATCCTTCTCCTCCCACTGCGTCCGGTCGATCAGCAGGTAGTCCGTACTGCCCGGGCGGCGGAACCACACCCGGGCCGCCTGGCGGTCGTACGGCTTCCAGCCGCGCGGCAGCGCCACGGAGAAGCCCAGCCGCGGGTCGTGGTACATCGACCATCCCCTGGGCAGCGACCCGTCCGTCGCCTTCGGACTCGGCACCGCGGGCGGGGGAGAGGTCGTATCGGCCGGCTCCGGGGTCGACGACGGGGTCGGCGACGGGAGCGAGGGCGGGGTCGAGGGCGGCGGGTCGGGCGGCGTCGACGACGCGCCGGCCGAGGCGGGGGACCCGTCGCTCAGCGTGCGGTAGCCGTACCAGCCGCCCGCTCCCGCGCCGGTGAGCAGGACGGGGAGCAGAGCGAGCATGACCATCCGGTTCCTCCCGGAGCGCGTCCCGTCGCCGCGGCCGCCGGCCGGGTTACGCGGCTGAGTCGAGTAGGGCACCGGGGGCGCCGGAGGCGCTGTCGGACGGAAGGCGGGTGGGGCCGAACCGGACGGGGCCGATGCGGGCGGTGTCGATGCGGACGGTGCCGGACGGGAACGGGGACCGGCGTGATCGCCGGTCGAAGCGGCGGCGAGCAGCTCGGCGGTCTCCAGCGCGTCGATCCGCTCGGCGGGATTCTTGCGCAGCAGGCCCATGATGACGGGCGCGAGCACGCCCGCGCGGCGCGGGGGTTCCGGCTCGTCGCTGAGGACGGCCGCCATCGTCGCGATGGGTGTGTTGCGCTCGAAGGGCGGCCTGCCCTCGACCGCGGCGTACAGCGTCGCCCCGAGCGACCACAGATCCGACTCCGGTGTGGCGGGCAGGCCGTTCAGCCGCTCCGGCGGCAGGAAAGCGGGGGTGCCGCTGAGGGACCCCGTCATGGTGAGCGCGGTCTCTCCGGGCATCGTGGCGATGCCGAAGTCCGTCAGCACGACCCGGCCGTCCGCGCCGATCAGCACGTTCTCCGGCTTGACGTCGCGGTGGAGCACTCCGGCGGCGTGGGCCGTGCACAGCGCGTCCAGCACCTGCGCGCCGATGGACGCCACCCGCTCGGGCACCAGCGGCCCGTGCTCGCGCAGCGCCTCTCCCAGGGAGCGGGCCCTGACGAGCTGCATGACGATCCAGGGCCGCCCGTCCTCCTCGATGACGTCGTGGACCACGACGACGTTCGGGTGATCGATGCGGCCCGCCGCGCGTGCCTCCCGGATGGTCCGCAGGGTGAACTCCCTGCGGTCCTCCTCGCTCATGGGGTGATAGAGGACCTCTTTGACGGCCACCGGCCGGTCGAGCAGCTCGTCGTGGGCCCGCCAGACGACGCCCATGCCGCCTCGGCCGATGGGTTCGAGCAGGTGATATCTGCCTGCCACACGGCGCCCGTCCCGCACGCGGCCCTCCTCCGGAAACCCCTGCATCGTCCCACAATTCGACACCGCGGGGTTCGCCGTGAATCGGTCATCACGGCGTTCGGGGCCCGGATGGAACGGCTTCGGCTGTGCACCGCCCGGCTCACCCCGGTGATATCGGGTCGCTCGACTCCTTCGGGGCCGATTTCCCGACCGGCCTGTCCGCATACCTCGCGACCAGAGGCCTGTCCGGCGCGTCCGCCGGCCGGTCGAAGATGTCGATGTCGACCTCCTCACCCCCGACGATCAGCGTTTCCCACGCTCCGCTCACGACCAATGTCCGCAGCGTCTCGCTCTTGAGTTTTCGCAGGTGCTCGGTGATGGTCGCGTCATCGGGCATCCCGGCGATCCGCGATGAAAGGCGGTCGCGGATCTGCCGCAGCCGCTCCATCAGCGCGTCGACGTCCGCGTCCCGGCCCGGGCCGCTCTCCTCGATGCCCTGGGCGATCTTGTCCTTGATCGCCCGCGTGACCCCGTGCTCGTCGGTCGTCACCATCGCGTTCCAGGCGCGGCTCTTGTGCCGGTACTGCAGCATCGACATCGCCGCCTCGTGCCGGATGAAGTCCGCGTCGCGGAACGCCCTGCCGCGCCAGTTGCGGTTGAGGGTACGCGCCAGCGAGATGGACGACGCCAGTCCGCTGTTGAGGCCGCGGCCCGGCCAGAAGTGGATCGCGTTGGCCGCGTCCCCGAGGAGGAATCCGTACGTGCCGGGGGTGGCCGGCGTCGGGGAGTGCAGCTGGGCGGTGAAACGCGGCCGCTGCACCATGTCCAGCCGGAAGGCGGTGACCGCGCTCACGTTCTCCTCAGCGACGCCGAAGAACACCAGCCCTTCCCTGGCGCGTTTCCACAGCGCCGAGCCCCTCACCAGCGCGGGCAGGAACAGCGTCCGGTGGGTCGAGCAGTGGAAGTCGCCGTCTTCGTTCCGCGCCATGAGGCAGGGATTGGACGCGACGCATTCCTCGAACACGTGCCGGACGGGGTCGATGCCGATGACCTCTCTCGCCTCTTCGTCGGTGAGGCGCATGTTCAGGAAACCCTCGCCGCGCAGGGCGTTCAGGAGAAAA
This sequence comes from Sphaerimonospora sp. CA-214678, assembly GCF_050942215.1. Taxonomy (GTDB): domain Bacteria; phylum Actinomycetota; class Actinomycetes; order Streptosporangiales; family Streptosporangiaceae; genus Sphaerimonospora. Next base: position 4,118,252 of record NZ_CP192056.1, on the reverse strand, counting down.
CGATTCTGCGCCACGGTGAGCAGGACGGTCATCGGATCCGACAGGCCGGACTTCACCCGCAGGCCCAGCACGACGTCCTGCACATGCCGGCCGTCGAGCGAGTAGATGGACTGGTCGGCCTGGCCGAACTTGCCGGTGAAATGCTCACGAGTCCGGGATCGCCCGCCCTCGCAGATGGCGAGCACGTGGTTCAGGACCACGGTGTCGTGGTGCTTTTCGGGGTCGAACCGCTCGGGCACCAGCCGAATGCGGCCGGATTTCTCGTTCGCCATCTCGAGCAGCGTGTCCTCGATATAGGCGATGCGGATGTTGCGCGGGCTGCGTCCGCGTATCGAGTCGGGGCCGGTCGGCCACATCTCCGTGTAGGACCCGGGGGTGAACAGCCGCGCCTGCACCGCCTCGGGGAGGTTCAGATATTGGCGGCTCTGGACCGTCACGACCTGCTGCCGCCGGTTGTTGCCCTGGGCGGCGTTCTTCCACACGACGCGTGACCCGTCCATGGTCCACCGGCCGTCGTACATCGTGATGGCCACTCGCTCGCCCATGAGGTGTTCGAGCAGCAGAGCGAGACTCAGGCCGACGGGGCCGCCGCCCGAGACGGTGACGCGCAGGACCTGCCCCGGATCGATGCGCGGAGCCGCTCTGCGCAACGTCTGGAGCACGGTGGCGTCCATGATCGTCTCTGTGTCGTCGAACGCCTCGAACCGGAACGTCTCCCCGCCGATCGTGATCACGTCGCCGGGCCGGAGCACGTGCGACGTGACGCGCTTCCCGTTGACCAGCGTGCCGTTCCTGCTTCCCCGGTCGTGCAACACGTATTGGTCGGACTCGTGCAGCACCTCGGCGTGAAAACGCGAGGCCCGCTCACTCGTGATCACCACGCTGTTGTCGCCCCGGCGACCGAAGGTGAGCGCGTTGTCGCCTAGCGGGAACCGCTGCCCGGCAAGAGGTCCATCATGCCCGACGATGGCAGGTGGCATGGTCCTGACCCCTCTCTGTCGTCGGGCAACCGATGCCGATCACTATCCTGACACGCCTGAGGAGTCTCGAAACAGTCCACGAACCGCACAAATCACTTGCCGCAGAAACGGTCCGGTACGCGAAGCATCGCGATCGCCTGCCGCCCCCGGCCCTCGGTTCCGCGGACGAGGGTCATTTGGCCGGTTGGAAGGTGGCGGCGAAGGTCTCGAAGTAGTGGTAGTCCTTCTCCCAGCGGTCGTCCAGCGTGTGCCAGTAGATGGCGTAACCGTGCCGCTTGTCGGTGACGAAACCACGATTGAGCACGTGCGCCCTGCCGGCGCTCGTATTCCAGGTGAATTCCCAGTCCGCGGCCGACTTCCAGTAGTCGACCGACTTGATCTTGATCAGCTTGTACCCGGGGAAGCCGTGTTTCGCGCTCGGCTCGTAGTCACGCCAGTCCTTCTCGGCGTCCTTCCGCGGGCTGCCGGTCTGGTCGATCAGCAGGAATCCGGGCGTGCCCGGGCCGCGGAACCACACGCGGGTGTCGCGCCGGCTGCTCACCTTCCAGCCCTCGGGAAGGGCCAGGGAGAAGCCGGTCTTGTCCTTGTAGCGGTACCACCCCTCCGGGACGTCGGCGGGCTGGGAGGCCGTCGGGCTCGGCGAGGGGCTCGGCGTCGCTTCCGCCGAGGGGGAGGCCCCCGGCACGGCGAGTTCGGAGGCGGCGGGCGCCGGCGACTCCTTGCCCTTGACCGGCGCCTCGGCCTGGGCCGACACGGCGGCCTCCGTCTGGCCGGATGACTGCTCGCCGTCGCGCATCCCCAGGTAGCCGGCGACTCCCGCGATCACCACCAGGACCGGGACCAGCACGAGCGCCGCCTTCACGACGGGCGCCCGCCGTCGCTCGGCCGGACGGCCGTCCACGCCGCCCTGCCACATCACGCCTCGCCGGGTGGGAACGGCCGGACCGCCCGGCTCCGCGGCCGGCATGGGCTGCCCGGCCTGGCCGGCGGCCGGTGCGGTGGCGGCCGGTGTGGTGGGGGCCGGTGTGGTGGGGGCAGGCTCGGCGGACGCCTGATCCGGCACGGTGCCGGCCGGGTCGTGCCCAGCCGGGTCCTCCGCCGGATCGTCGTGAGCCGGGGCAGGCGGGATGGAGGCCGGTTTCTGTGCGGCCTTCGCCAGGGGCGGAGCGGCCTGCGCCCCGGTCTCCGGGATGGGCGGCACGGCGGCGGGGCGGTCCTTCTTCGCGCCGGGGGAGGACGCCCCGGCCTGCGCGCCTTCGCCGGTCTTCCCGGGTTTTCCGGACCTCTGGCCCTTCTCGGTTTCCCGGCCGTTCTCGGGTTTCCGGCCGTTCTCGGGTTTGTGGGACCGGCCCGCCCCGGCCGCTGCTTCGCCGGGACGCCGAGCCGGCGCCCCCTTGCCGGAAGCGCCGCCCGCGGTCTTGCCCGGAGTTCTGCCGGGGGCCTCGGCGGGGGCCTTGGCGGGAGTTCCACCGGAAGCCTCGGCGGAGGCCCCACCGTCCGTGACCTTGCCGCCGGTCGCCTCGTCGGCGGCGCCCGCCGCGCCGGCTTCGGCAGTGCCCGCATCGGCCCTGGGGCGGCCGTCGGCCCCGACCACGGGGATCGGCGAGGTGATCTCGCCGGGATCCGCCGCTTCCACCGCGCCCCGATCCGGCGGCGGTTCGGGCCGATGCGCTTCGGCCGGTCGCTCTTCGGGCTGCTGCGGTTCGGTCGGCAGGGGTTCGGCCGGCCTGGCGGCGGCGCCCTTGCCCGGGGGGCTCCCGGCCGCCGCCGCGGCGCCGGAGATCGGGCGCGACGGGCTCCGGCCCGGCGTCTTCCCGGTGGCGTCGCGATGATCGTCCTCGGCGGCCCGGGGAGGCTTCGCCACCGACCCGTACGGCATGGCCCCGGCACGCGCGGCCTCACCCGGGGGCGCGGCGGGGGAGGCGGGGCGGGCGGCCTGCCGCAGCAGACGGGTGGCCTCGTCGTACCCCGGCCGGTCCTCGGGCTCCTTGGCGAGCAGCCCGGTCAGCACCGGGCTCAGCCGCCCGGCCCGCTTGGGCGGCGCCGGGTCGTCGTTGAGCACGGCGTGCATGGTCGCCATCGCCATGCCCCTGTCATGCGGCGGCCTGCCCTCCACCGCGGCGTACAGCGTCGCGCCCAGGGACCACAGATCGGACTCGCGCTGGGCGGGCGAGCCGCGCAGCCGCTCCGGAGGGATGAAGGCCGGGGTGCCGACGAGCCCGGTGCGGGTCATCGTGGAGTCCGCCTCGATGCGGGCGATGCCGAAGTCGGTCAGCACGACCCTGCCGTCCTCGGCCAGCAGCACGTTCTCGGGCTTGACGTCGCGGTGCAGCACACCCTGCCGGTGCGCCGCACGCAGCGCGTCGAGGACCTGCAGGCCGATCTCCGCCGTGCGCTCGGGAGTGAGCGGGCCGTCCTCCCTGATCACCTGTCCGAGCGAGCGGGACGGCACGAGCTGCATGACGATCCACGGACGGTCGTCCTCCTCGATCACGTCGTGGACGACGACCACATTGGGATGGGTGAGACGGCCGGCCGCGCGGGCCTCGCGCATCGTCCGGCGGTTGAGGTCGCTCAGCTCGTCGCCCATGGCGCTGTCGAAGCGGACCTCCTTGACCGCGACCTCGCGGTCCAGCAGCTGGTCGTGGGCCCGCCACACCACTCCCATGCCACCCCGGCCGATCTGCTCCACCAGGTGGTACCGGCCACCTACGAGCCGGCCTTCCGCTTGCGACATCTATTCCCCTCCCGGACGCAAGAATCGTCCCACGGATGGCAAAGGGATCAACTCGGACGAATGACCACCCGATCCCCTTATCCCGGCATATGAGACAGATCGATTGGGACGTCGGGGCGTGGTGCTAGGGTCGAAGGCATGGCTCAGTTCTTCACGTTTACGCAGCCGGCTCCGGGAGGGCCGGTCGCGCGATCGTGAGTTAGCGACCATCCGGAGCCGGCTGAAGGCAGGGACGTGCGTCTCTGCCTTTTTCGTTTAGGGGAAACGACCCAGCTCAGCCGGCTCGCGGGGCCGGCCTGGCGAAGGAGGCCACATGTCGAACGCAGCCCAACTCGATCGCCGTGCCGTACGGAGCCGTGTCGTGCGGGTGGGGGATCTGGCCATCGGGGACGGCCTGCCCGTCGCGGTGATCGGCGGGCACGACGCCCGCTGGCTGAGCCTGCGCGGTCATCGTGACGGCACCCCGGCCGGCGAGGTGATCCGCCGGGCGCGTGCGGATTGGGCCGGGCCGCTGCTGGTGGAGCCGTTCTCGGCGGCCGACCTGGAGCCGATCGCGCGGCACGCCGACGGCGTCGTGGTCGGCGCGGCGTGGATGCAGGACTTCGCCCTGGTCCGGGCGGTGGCACGGCTCGGCCTGCCGGTGGTCGTCCAGCGCGGCAGGGGCGCCGCTCTCGAGGAGTGGCTGGCCATCGCGGACCACTGCGTCGCCGAGGGCAACGACCAGGTGGTGCTCTGCGAGAGCGGTGGCCGTAGGCCCCAGGAGGGAATGCCGCTCGACCTCGCGCTGATGCGGGCGGCGCGGAAGCGATCGGGCCGTCCCGTCATCGCCCTGATCGGAGAACACTCCTCGATCGGGGAAGGCTCCTCGATCGGGGAAGGCTCCTCGATCGGAGAGCACTCCTCGATCAGAGGAGACTCCTCGCTCGGGGAGGGGGACGACGGCGTGCTCGCCGCGGCGGCGGTCGCGGCCGGGGCCGACGGTCTGCTGCTCGTCCCGGCCGCCGCGCCCGCCGTGGTGGCGGCGGCGCACGAGGCCGCCACGGTGCTGGCACCGCTCGTCCGGCCGGAGGAGCCCGCGACCCTGGCCGACGCCAGGGCGGCGATCGACCGGGTCGACGCGGCGCTCGCGACGCTCCTCGAACGCAGGGCGGCCCTCGCCGGGACCGTACAACGACTCAAGCCCGTCGGCGGCTTCCGGGGACGGGACGCCGAGCGTGAGCGCCGGCTGGTCGCCGCGATGGCACGCCGTGCCCCCCGGCTGGGCGAGCATCGCCTCGCACCGGTGATGAACGCGGTGATAGAGGCCGGGCTGCGTCTCGCCGAGGAGGAACGAGGCGATGCGCGACTCCGGTCCCACGGGTCCCCGGATCCCGCGTAGGCTCTGACGCGCGGGCGCGCGGCATGCGCCGGGCGGCCCGGAAAGCGGCACGGCGAGTTGGGGGTCCCATGGGTGATTCGTTTGTTCATCTGCACGTCCACACCGAGTACTCGATGCTGGACGGGGCGGCCCGGTTGAAGCAGATGTTCAAACTCGTGGGCGAGCTCGGGATGCCCGCGATCGCGATCACCGACCACGGCAACATGCACGGGGCGTACGACTTCTACAAGCAGGCGACCGCCGCCGGGGTGAAGCCGATCCTCGGCATCGAGGCCTACGTGGCGCCCGAGTCGCGGCTGCGCAAGAAGCCGGTCCTGTGGGGCGAGCCGCACCAGAAGAGCGACGACGTCTCGGCGGGCGGCTACTACACTCACATGACGATCTGGGCCCGGAACAAGGCGGGTCTGCACAACCTGATGAAGCTCTCCTCCCGGGCCTACACCGAGGGCTTCGTACGCAAATGGGCCCGGATGGACGCCGAGCTCCTCGCCGAGCACTCCGAGGGCCTGATCGCGACCACCGGCTGTCCATCGGGCGAGGTGCAGACGCGCCTGCGGCTGGGACAGTACGACGAGGCGCTCAAGGCGGCCGCGAAGTTCCAGGAGATCTTCGGGAAGGAGAACTACTTCCTGGAGGTCATGGACCACGGGCTCGACATCGAACGCCGGGTACGCGACGGGCTCATCCGGATCAGCCGGGAGCTGGACATCCCGCCGCTGGTCACCAATGACTCGCACTACACCTACGAGTCCGACGCCTCCGGCCACGATGCGCTGCTGTGCATCCAGACCGGCAAGCAGCTCAGCGACGCCGGCCGGTTCCGGTTCGACGGCACCGGCTACTACCTCAAGTCGGCCGACGAGATGCGGGCCCTCGACTCCTCCGACCTGTGGCAGGAGGGCTGCCGCAACACGCTGCTCGTCGCGGAGAAGGTCGACCCCTCCGGGTTCTTCGAGTTCAAGAACCTGATGCCGACCTTCCCGATCCCGGACGGTCTGAGTGAGGAGGCGTACTTCCGGCAGCAGGTCTGGGCGGGGTTGGAGCGCCGCTTCCCCGATGGCATCGACCAGGAGCACCGCGACTGGGTCGAGAACGAGATCGGCGTCATCCTCCAGATGGGCTTCCCGAGCTACTTCCTCGTGGTCGCCGACTTCATCATGTGGGCCAAGAACAACGGCATCCGGGTGGGCCCCGGCCGTGGTTCCGCCGCCGGGTCGCTGGTCGCGTACGCGCTCGGCATCACCGACCTCGACCCGATCCCGCACGGGCTCATCTTCGAGCGCTTCCTGAACCCCGAGCGCGTGTCCATGCCCGACATCGACATCGACTTCGACGAGCGCAGGCGGGCCGACGTGATCCGCTATGTCACGGAGAAGTGGGGCGCGGACAAGGTCGCCATGATCGCCACCTTCGGCACGATCAAGGCGAAAGCCGCCATCAAGGACGCCGCCCGCGTCCTGGGCTACCCGTACGCGCTGGGCGACCGCGTGTCGAAGGCGTTCCCGCCGGCCGTCATGGGCAAGGACATCCCGCTGTCGGGCATCTTCGACACCGACCATCCCCGCTACAACGAGGCGGGCGAGCTGCGCAAGCTCTACGAGGAGGACGTCGACGTCAAGGCGGCGATCGACCTCGGCAGGGGCCTGGAGGGGCTGATCCGGCAGACCGGCGTGCACGCCGCCGGCGTGATCATGTCGGCCGAGCCGCTGACCGATCACATCCCGATCATGCGCCGCGACTCCGACGGCGCGATCATCACGCAGTTCGACTACCCGACCTGTGAGACGCTCGGCCTGCTGAAGATGGACTTCCTGGGCCTGCGCAACCTCACGATCATCGACGACTGCCTGAAGCTGATCGAGACGAACACCGGGAACGAGATCGATCTGCTGAAGCTGCCGCTCGATGACGCCAAGGCCTACGAACTGCTGGCCAGGGGCGACACCCTGGGGGTGTTCCAGCTCGACGGCGGCGGCATGCGCACCCTCATGCGGATGATGCGTCCCGACAACTTCGAGGACATTTCCGCGGCCCTCGCGCTCTACCGGCCCGGCCCGATGGGCGCCAACTCCCACACGAACTACGCGCTGCGCAAGAACGGCCAGCAGGAGATCACCCCGATCCACCCCGAACTGGAGGAACCGCTCAAGGACATCCTCAACACGACCTACGGCCTGATCGTCTATCAGGAGCAGGTCATGGCCATCGCGCAGAAGGTGGCCAACTACACGCTCGGCGGCGCCGACCTGCTCCGCCGCGCGATGGGCAAGAAGAAGAAGGCCGAGCTGGACAAGCAGTTCGAGTTCTTCGAGAAGGGCATGAAGGAGAACGGCTTCTCCGACGCCGCCATCAAGGCACTGTGGGACATCCTGCTGCCGTTCTCCGACTACGCCTTCAACAAGGCGCACACCGCCGGTTACGGCCTGGTCGCGTACTGGACCGCCTACCTCAAGGCCAACTACCCCGCCGAGTACATGGCGGCCCTGCTGACGTCGGTCAAGGACGACAAGGACAAGAGCGCCCTCTACCTGAACGAATGCCGCCGCATGGGCATCAAGGTGCTCCCGCCGGACGTCAACGACTCCGACTTCGACTTCACCCCGCGCGGCACCGACGTGCGGTTCGGCCTGTCGGCCGTACGGAACGTCGGCGGCAACGTGGTCGACGGCGTCATCGCCGCACGCCAGGAGAAGGGCAGGTTCTGCGACTTCAAGGACTTCCTGCGCAAGGTCCCCGCGGTCGTCTGCAACAAGCGGGTCATCGAGTCGCTGATCAAGGCGGGCGCGTTCGACTCGCTCGGGCACGTGCGCAAGGGCCTGGTCCTGGTCCACGAGCAGGCCGTCGACGCGATCATCGACATCAAGAAGAACGAGGCCATCGGCCAGGACTCGCTGTTCGGCGCGGCCGACGGCGCCGAGGACCAGACCTTCGACGTGCAGATCCCGGCGGGGGAGTGGGACAAGACCACGCTGCTGCAGTTCGAACGGGAGATGCTCGGCCTGTACGTCTCGGATCACCCGCTGCTCGGCCTGGAGCACATCCTCGCCTCGGGCACCGACTGCTCGATCGCCGCCCTGCAGGACGAGAGTCGGCCGGACGGCCAGATCGTCACGGTCGGCGGCATCCTGTCGGGCCTGCAGCGCAAGGTCACCAAGAAGGGCGACACCTGGGTCCTCACCGAACTGGAGGACCTGGAGGGCTCCATCGAGGTGATGATCTTCCCGTCGGCCTACCAGCTGTGCGCCACGATCCTGGCCGAGGACGCGATCGTCTTCGTCAAGGGCCGGCTGGACAAGCGGGAGGACGTCGCGAAGATCATCGCGATGGAGGTGACCGTCCCCGACCTCACGGCCGAGTCAGGCGGCCCGCTGGTGGTCAGCCTGCCGGTCGCCCGGTGCACCCCGCCGGTGGTCGGCCGGCTCAAGGAGGTGCTCACCACCCACCCGGGCACCACCGAGGTCCATCTCCAGCTCCACAACGGGCCGCGCACGACGGTCATGCGCCTCGACGACCGGCTCAGGGTGTCGCCCTCTCCCGCCCTCATGGGAGACCTCAAGCAGCTCCTCGGTCCCGCCTGCCTGGCCGGCTGACGGCCGCGCGCCCCGGGCCGGTGCTGGGCGCGCCGGCGTCGGCCGGCGCGGCCGACGTCTCCTTCGCCCCGGTGGCGGCCCGCCGCTCGTCGTGTCGTCCGGCGCGCCGCTCGGCCTCCCGCTCGCGCCGCCGCTGCTCCCTGGCGATGAACTTCCTCAGCCCGGGAGTGAAACCGCCGCCGAACCGGGCCGTGTCCGGCGGGACGAAGCCGTACACCGGCGTGTCACGCAGGGCCCGCCGCATCGAGTCGACCCAGATCGGACCGGGCAGGGACGCCCCCTGCACGGCGCCGTAGTAGCGGCCGCCGATGGTCACGCCGGTGAGCGGGTGACGGTAGGCGCCGCGTATGTCGCCGATGCTGACCGCGCCGGCGAGCGTGGGGGTGTATCCGGCGAACCAGGCGGAGGTGTACCCGTTGTTCGTGCCCGTCTTGCCCGCCTGCGGCCGCCCGATGGACTGGCCGCGCATGGTTCCCCTGGCGAACACGCCCTCGAGTACGTGGTTCACGGCGTCGGCGACCTCGGGTTCGAGCGCGGTCACGCAGTCGGGCGATCTCTCCGTGCGGGCGCCGTCCTTCGCCACGACCGCGGTGATCGCCATCGGCCGGCAGTAGCGTCCCCGCGCGGCGAACGCCGCGAAGGCGGCGGCCACGGTCGTCGGGTCCATCTCGTTGACGCCGAGCGTGAACGTTGGCACCTCGTGCAGCGGCTCGCCGTCCGCCCGCCGGATGCCGAGCGCCCTGGCGGTCTCGACGACGTTGCACAGGCCGACCTCGCGTTCCAGGGTCATGAAGAAGATGTTGACCGAGTTCCAGGTGCCCATCTCCAGGGAGTACGGCCCGCCCCGGCCTTCGCCGCCCGCGTTGTAGATCGTCGTCGTGGGATCGTTGACCGCCTTGCCCGAGCAGTTCCGGTAGCCGCTGCCCGGGACGAACGCCCCCGGGATCTGGAATCCGTCGCCGAACCGCATGCCCTGCGACAGCGCCGTCGCCAGCGTGAACGCCTTGAACGTCGACCCCGCCTGCAGGCCGAGCCCGCCGCCGTGTGCCTGGTCGGCGGCCAGGTTGTAGGTGGTGCGCGGGCCGATGCTCCGGTTGTGCCGGTTGCGTCCGTACCGCTTGCTGACCGTCATCGCCCGGATGAACCCGGTGCCCGGCTCGATCATGGTCTCGGCGGCCACCTGGCTGTCCCCGGCGTCGACCCGTGCCGCGATCGCCCGCTCGGCGGCCCGCTGCGCCACCGGGTCGACCGTGGTCCACAGCGTGAGCCCGCCCCGCTGGAGACGGCGCTCGCGTTCGGCCCGCGTGCGCCCGAACGCGGGATCGGTCAGCACCTCCTGCTGGACGTACACGCAGAAGAACGGGTAGGTGCTCGCCTGGCAGCCGCCGGGTTCCGCGCGCATGCGCAGCCCGAGCGGCGCTGCCCGTGCCGTACGCGCCGTGTCCTGGCCGATCATGCGCAGCTCGGCCATCCGGCCGAGCACCAGGTCGCGCCGGGCGAGCAGCCGCGCCCGCTGCGCGGCGCCGATGGACGGATCGGTGCTGTACGGCGTGCGCACCGCCCCGGCGAGCGTGGCCGCCTGCGGGAGCGTGAGATCGGCGGCGTCGACGCCGAAGAACCGCCGGGCGGCGGCCTGCACCCCGAAGGCGCCTGCCCCGAAATAGGCGATGTTGAGGTAGCGCTCCAGGATCTCGTCCTTGGTGTACTTCTTCTCCAGCGCCAGCGCGTAGCGCAGCTCGTCGATCTTTCTCTGGATGCTGCGCACCCGGGCCAGCGCACGCTCGCGGGCGGTCTCCGCCCGCGTCACCATGATGTTCTTCACGAGCTGCTGGGTGATCGAGGAGCCGCCCTGGCGGATGCCGCCCGCCCTGGTGTTGGCGATGAGCGCCCGCAGCGTGCCCTTGACGTCGAGCCCGCCGTGCTCGTAGAACCGGGAGTCCTCGATGGCCACGATGGCCTGCCGCATGACCGGGGCGACCCGGGCGAGCGGCACCGATCGGCGGTTCTGGTAGTAGAACTGCGCGATCTGTTCGCCGTTCCGGTCGAGGATCCTGGTCATCTCCGGCAGGCCGTCCTCACGGGGCGGCGGCGGCAGTTCCGTGAACATGGACGTGGCGTTCCTGGCCGCCAGGCCGGCCCCGCTGACCAGCGGCATGGCCAGGCCGGCGACCAGAATTCCCCCGGCCGCGCCCGCCAAGCCCAACGCGGCGGCGGCGCCGAGTAGACGAGAGGTCACGGGAGTATCAGTGCGGTCCCCGGATCACGTCCAAACGTGATCGGGCGAAAGCTTTACATCGGCCTGCTGATCTTCAGCCCGAGTGAGGTGAACTGCTCGAACGGCCGGTGATATCCGCGTTCGATGTGGTTGACCCCGCGCAGGGTGGAGGTGCCCTCCGCCACAGCGGCCGCCAGCACCGCCGAGAAACCGGCCCGGATGTCGGGCAGGGTGACGTCGGCGCCGCGCAGCCTCGACACCCCGCGCACCACCGCCGAGTGCTTGGCGTTGGTGTCGTGGTAGCGGCAGGCCGGGCCGCCCAGGCACTGCGCGAACACCTCGATCTCGCAGCCCAGCTTCTGCAGCGCCGGCACGTAGACCAGCCGGTTCTCGAAGACCGTCTCGTGCAGCACCGACATGCCCTCGGCCCGGGTGAACAGCACCATCAGCGGCGTCTGCCAGTCCGTCATGAACCCGGGATGGGTGTCGGTCTGCACGGCGGCGGCGCGCAGGCCGTCAGGGGCGGACGCGCACAGCCACTCATCGGTGATCTCGAACCGGGCGCCCATCCTGGCCAGTGTGGTGATGGCGGTGACCAGGCGGTCCTGCGGACAGCCGTGCACCCGTACCTCGCCCCCGGTGACGAGCCCCGCCACCAGGTAGGAGAACGCCTCGATGCGGTCGCCGGCCAGCCAGGTGGAGGCGCCGTGCAGCCGTTCCACGCCCTCGATGACGATGCGCCGGTCCGGGCTGAGCTCGATCATCGCGCCCATCCGCTGGAGGAACAGCGCGAGCTCCACCACCTCCGGCTCCATCGCCGCGCCCTTGATGACCGTTTTTCCCTCGGCGAGCACGGCCGTCATCAGGATCGTCTCGGTGGCGCCGACGCTGGGATAGGGCAGCGTGATCCGGCTGCCGCGCAGCCCCTTCGCCTTGGCGCTGATCCCGTTCTCGCCCACCTCGATCTCGGCGCCCATCGACCGCAGCGCCTCGACGTGGTAGTTGACCGGCCGCCGCCCGATCGGGTCGCCGCCGACCAGCGGGACGAACGCCTCACCGGCCAGGTGCAGCAGCGGGCCGAGCATCAGGATCGGAATGCGGTTGAGACCCGTGTACTCCTCGGGGACGCGAGGCCGGATGTCGGTGCCGCGCTCGACGTTGATCTCACCCGGGGTGATCTCCACATGGATGCCGAGGGCCTCCAGCATCGCCGCCGTCAGCCCCACCTCGCCGACCTCGGGGGCGTTGTGCAGGGTGCTCGGGCCGGTGCCCAGCATGGCCGCGACCATGTGCTTGGACACCGCGTTCTTCGAGCCGCGTACCTCGACGTCCCCCCGCAGCGGCCCAGAAGGGTCGATCTGCCACACCTCTTGCCTGCCGTGCCTGTCGGCTCGCTCGCTCTGCTCGCTCACGTCGTCTCCTCGAGTGCGCAGGTGAAGCAAGCGTAACGGGCTGGATCAGATCAGCGGGTGACCGGTGCGGCCTAGGTACTATTTGGACGGTGCGGTATGTGAGGGGCAATCTTCAGGTGGCGGCACTTACCGTCCTCGTCCTGGCACCGCTCGGCGTGGTGGCCGGATTCGTCTGGTCGGCGGTCGCGCCGGCCTCGCGCTTCGTGCTGACCGACGCCGGCCCGATGCTCGCCGACCCGGAGGCGCAGACGCTCATCGAGGCCGACGGCTGGTTCGCCGTCGTCACCGGTGGGTTCGGCCTGCTCTGCGGCATCGCCGGGTACGTCCTGGCCCGCCGGCGGCCCGTCGAGGTCCTGGTGGGCCTCGCGGGCGGAGGCCTGCTCGCCGGCTACATCGCGCTTCTGGTCGGCGGTACGGCGAAGGGGACGATCAGGGCCGCCGCCCCCGGCGGTCTCACCACGACGACCTCGCTCGGTGTGACCGCCCACGGCGTGCTGCTGGCCTGGCCGGTCCTGGCCACCGCCGTCTTCTGGGTGATCGAGTTCGTGTTCTTCTCCCAGGAGCGTCGCGAGGTGCGCGGGAGCTGACCCGGCTCAGACGCCGGTCGGACGCGTGCGCCAGTGCCCGGTCGCCCGCTCGAAGGCGTACCCGAACCGCAGCACCTCGGCGTCCGCCCACGGCCTGCCGACGATCTGCACGCCGACCGGCAGGCCGGACGAGGTGAACCCGCACGGCACCGACATCGCGGGCGCGTGCAGCACGCTGATCCAGTAGCAGGAGCGCATCCACGCCAGATAGTCGGGCATCGGCTGCCCGGCGACCTGCGTGACGTACGGATCGTCCACCGGGAACGGCGGCACCTGGCTGACCGGCGCGACCAGGAAGTCGTAGTCGTCGAAGAACTCGCGCATCCGGTGGAACAACCCGGTGCGCAGCCGCTCGGCGCGGGCGAGGTCGGCCCCGGTGACCTCGCGTCCCCGCTCGACGTTCCACGCGACGTTGGGACCGACGCCGGGGATGCCGTCGAAGTTGAGCGCGTAATACCACGCCCGGTAGATCCGGAAGGCGTCCTCGGCGTCGGACAGATCGAGATCCACCCGCTCGACCGTCGCGCCGAGACCGGTCAGCACCGCCGCCGCCTCCGCCGTCACCCGCGCCGTCTCCGGATCCACCGGCAGCCCGCCGAGATCCGGGCTGAACGCGACCCGGGCGCCGGCGACGTCGCCGTCCCGCGGGGCGGCGAAGGCCGAGCCGTCCTCCCTGATCGAGTACGGCGAGGCCGGGTCGAAACCGGCGATGGCCGACATGAAGAGCGCCAGGTCGCCCACCGTCCGCGCCATCGGGCCGGAGACCGGCAGCGTGAGCCACGCGGCGGTGTCCGACCTGGACGGCACCCGCCCCGGCGTCGGCCGCAGCCCGGTCACGTTGCAGAACGACGCGGGGTTGCGCAGGGAACCGCCCATGTCGGAACCGTCGGCCAGCGGCACCATCCGGGTGGCCAGCGCCGCCGCCGCCCCGCCGCTGCTGCCGCCCGCGCTCCTGGACAGGTCGTAGGGGTTGCGTGTCGCGCCGAACACCTCGTTGACGGTGTGCGATCCGGTGCCGAACTCCGGGGTGTTGGTCTTGCCGATCATGATGCCGCCGGCCTCGCGGATCCGCCGGACGAGCGGGTCGTCCTCGGCGGGGACGTGGTCGGCGAACGCGCGGGAGCCGTACGTCGTGCGCACCCCGGCCGTGTCGGCGAGGTCCTTGTGGGCGACCGGCAGCCCGTGCAGCGGGCCGCGCCAGTGGCCGCGCGCCAGGTCGGCGTCGGCCTTCGCCGCCTCGTCGAGCGCTCGGTCGGCCACCAGCGTCACGATGGCGTTGACCTCGCCGTTCACCTCGTCGATCCGCCGCAGGCACGCCTCGGTCAACTCGACGGCGCTCACCTTCCCGGTGCGCAGCAGTTCGGACATCTCGGTTGCGGTGAGGTCGTGCAACTCGGTCATTCGGCGGTCCCCCCAAAAGAGTGCTCCCGGCCCGGCTCCAGGCCCCGACCGGGTCGGCAGGTCCGGTTCGTACGGCTGTCGCCTCCGAGTCTCGCCCACCCGTGCCGCCGCCCGCGATGGCAAGAGTCGCCGAGCGCCGCACCGACCTTTGCCGACCGGGTCGGGGACCGGAGCCGGTGCTGACTACTCTTGGTCAAGAAGTCGACACGAAGAGTAGTAGAAGGGGGACTTATGACTCGCCCAGAGCCGCCGGGGGTGAACCGGTGACATCCCTGCTGCATGTGGATTCCAGCGCCACCGATGTGGGTGACTCGATCAGCAGGCGGCTGACCGCCGGTTTCGCGCAGGTGTGGCGGAAGCTGCACGGCGTCGGCGGATATCGCTATCGGGACCTGGCCGCGGACCCGGTGTCACTCGTCTCCCCGGCCTTCGTCTCGCTCGGCCTGCGGGTGGAGAGACAGGGGACCGTACCGCCGGCGAAGGTGGGCGGGATGGCCGAGACCGCGGCCGAGGAACGCGAATGGGCGCTGACCCTGCCCCTGATCGAGGAAGTGCTGGCGGCGGACACCCTGCTCCTCGGCGTGCCCATGTACAACTTCTCGATCCCGGCCTCCCTGAAGGCCTGGATCGACCGGATCACGTTTCCCGGGGCGTTCCTCGAGCCCGGCACGGGAGAGCGCCTGCTGCGCCGGACGAGGGTGGTCGTGGTCACGGCGCGGGGCGGCTGCTACGCGCCCGGCACGCCGAGGGAGGGGTTCGACTTCCAGACGCCCTACCTCCGGGCGTACTTCACCGACCTGGGCGTGGCCGAGGAGAACCTTCACTTCGTCCACGCCGAGATGACCCGGGCCGGGGACGTGCCGCAGCTGGCCAGGTTCAAGCCGCTGGCGGCGGACTCGCTCACGGCGGCCTGGTCCGCGGTGACCGAGCTGGCCGCCCGCCCGGTGGGCGGACGAGCGGCCGCGCGTTCGCACTGAGTCCGCCGGCGGTGTCCGTCGCGCCCGCGTGCCGTACGGACACCGCCGGCCGCGTCGCCGGACCCCGGCCGGTCACCTTCCGGCCTCGCCGTTCGTCATATCGGTGAGGAGGTGGCCACCGAACGGACGATCAGATGTTGTGACGCCCGGGATGCCGGGTGATCGACCGGCCGGGGAAGGCATTGGACGACGCGGTGCCGGAGGTTTTCCGGACGGCGGGCGGAATGCCTTCTCCACCGGTGGATTCCGCCGGTGCGGGGATCCCTGTGCCGTCCCTTTCTTCCGCACCGGCCCGCCGCTTCGTCAATTAATGGAGCAGCGTAGGGGAGTATTCTTACGCGGCTTTCGCCGAAGACGCCTTTGACGGTGGCTCCGTCTTTTCGGGAAGCCGCTTCTCCGGGCGTTCATTTTATGCTGCCTTTTTTCTGGTCGGCTTCTGTCTTCGCGGGCGTCGTCGTTCACCGGACGGGAAACGAAAACCGGACGAGAAACAGAGGGCGGCACGAGAGGATCTCTCGCCTTCCCGGTTTCCCGGCTTCTCGCCTTCCGGCCTTCCCGGCGGAGCGGAAGGACGCGGGGATGCGAGGGCCGGGTGACCCGATCCGGGCTCGTGCCGCGTCGTGGATTCGCCGCGGGAAGGGGCGGCCACCGCTCACGCCCGCGTGGCCGGCCGGGCCTGCTCGACCGTCCTTTGGTAACTCTCCGTTATCGACGAGAGAGCGGAGGTCTTGTCCTCGTCGGATCGGCCGACTATGGCGCGCTCGGCGCCGTCCATCCTCCGGTTGGCCAGGGTGATCGCGGTGGTGGCCGGACGGCGGGCCTCCTCGTACCTCCCCAGCGCGGCGGTCACGTCGTCGCCGTGAGCGAGCTCCGCTGCGAGGACGGCGGCGTCCAGGATCGCCTGTGAGGCGCCGTTGGCGCCGATCGGATACATCGGGTGGGCGGCGTCGCCGAGCAGCGTCACCCTGCCGTCCCCCCAGCTCTCCAGCGGATCGCGATCCACCATCTGGTAGTGCAGGATCCGCCCGCCGCCCGCGAGCACCCGTGGCACGTCGAGCCAGCCGAAGTCCCAGTGCGCGAAGTGCGGCAGCACCTCGTCCAGCCGGCCGGGACGGTTCCGGCCCGAGTCGGCGGACCGCTCCTGCCCCGGGGCGGCGACCAGGCAGACCCAGTTGAGCAGGGCCTTGCCGCGCGCCGCGTGCCGCGCCGAGATCGGATAGGCGATCAGGCGGGTGGCCAGCTCGTCGTTGGCGAGGATCATGGTGCGGCCGTCGAGGAAGCCGTCCAGTTCGGTCAGGCCGCGCCACATGCTCACCCCGGCGGCGCGCAGCGGGGTCTGATCCGGGTGGAGCCGGGACCGTACGGCGGAGTGCAGGCCGTCCGCGCCGATCAGCACCTCGGCGTCGTAGGCGACCTCGGCGCCGGCGACCTCGTCGGCGGCGTGAACGCGGACTCCGCCGCCGATGTGCGCGAAGTCGCGCACCCGGATCCCGGTGCGTACGGCGCCGGAGCCGAGCCTGTCGCGGACCGCGGTCAGCAGCAGCGTCTGCAGTTCGCCCCGGTGGATCGAGTACTGCGGGTGCCGGTGGCCTGCCGCGATGCCCCGCGGTTCCGCCCAGAGCATGGTGCCGCTGTGGTCGAGGTAGCGGTGCTCGCGGGTGGCGATCCCGGTCGCCGCCAGGGCCTCCCCGAGGCCGAGGCCGGTCAGTTCGGCGATCGCGGCGGGCTGGATGTTGATGCCGACCCCGAGTGGGCGGATGTCGGCGGCGACTTCGAGCACGATCGAGTCGATCCCGCGTGCGTGCAGCGCGAGGGCCGTGGTCAGCCCGCCGATGCCGGCGCCGGCGATCACGATGTCAGGGGTGTTGGCGGTGGTCATGGCGACGGTGCTCCCTGTGGGTCTGGTGCCGGGCCGACGTGTCGTTCCCAGGGGCGGTGCGTCGCGGGCACCTACTACGGTGAGTGACCACAACCGAAGGCGGCGACGCGCCTGTGCGGACAGGGGACCGCCCCGCCGATGCCGACCAGCGGGGCGGTGGAACATGGTCGAATCCTCGCTGTTCTCACCCTCCGCGCGAGGATTCTTTAGTTATCAGGCGTGATGTACGGAAACGACCCGATAAGGGGACGGTGCCGCCTTGGCGATCTCGGCCGTCCTCTTCGCGAAGGTCTGCGCCTCCGGGTCGCTCATGGTCGCCTTGATGTCGTCAAGGCTGCGCCACTGAGCGAGGTTCACCACGCGGGTTCCGTCCAGGCTGGCGAGAATGTTCACCGACACGAATCCCGGCCGGTGGCTCATTACCTTCTCGGTGCCCTCGTTCAGGACGTCGATGAGTTCCTGCTGCTTCGTCGGGTCGACGTCGAGGATGTTGATGAAGGTCACCACTTGATCCTCGACGCGAATCACGGTCTCACTCATGAGTCCATGCTATCTGAATTCCGGTCGGAAAAGTCAAGCCTTGTTGTTTATCCATTCAACGTCCCGGATGGGGGAGTTACTCACGTAATTACGTTTCGCCGAGAGCAGGAAATGGCGATTCACGCAAGGGGGAGCGGCGGCGCCGGGGAGCCGGCGGACCGGGATGGTGAGCCGGCGCCCCGGCCCGCCGGACTACTCGGGTGCGGGGGCGCCGGTGCGGGCGTCAGGCCGGCGCCATGGACGGGCTGCTGTCGAGGACGAAGCCCTCGTAGCCGGCGGCGGCCACCTCGTCCAGCTTCTGGCGGTAGTTGGCGAGGCCGGCGAAGTAGAACATGACGCGGTTCTTCTTGCCCGGGATGTTGGCGCCGAAGATCCAGGAGTCCACCTTCGAGAAGATGGTGTAGTCCGCGAGCTCCTTGCAGACGCGGGTCCACTCCTCCTCGGCCTGCCCGGTGGTCTCGATGGAGGTCCTGCCGCTCTCCTCGGCGGTCCTGACCAGGTCCGTGATCCACTCGACCTGGGTCTCGATGCAGGGCGGCAGGTTGCTGAAGGCGCTGTTAGGGCCGAGCACCATGAAGAGGTTGGGGAACCCGTGCGTGGCGACGCCCAGATAGCTGGTGGGCCCGTCGTCCCAGTGCTCCTGGATCGTCCTGCCGCCCCGGCCGCGGATGTCGATCTGCCGGTAGCTGCCGTCGACGGCGTCGTACCCCGTCGCGAAGACCAGGACGTCGAGTTCGTGCTCGACGCCGTCCTCGGTCACCACTCCCTTCGGCGTCATCTCCCTGATCGGGTTCTCCTTGATGCTGACCAGGGTGACGTTGTCGCGGTTGTAGCTCTCGTAGTAGTCGGGATTGCAGATCGGCCGCTTGGCGTAGGGCTGGGTCGGCATGAGCTTGCGCGCCGTCTCCGGATCCCTGACGATCTCCCTGATCTTCGACCTGATGAACTCGCAGGCGGCCTCGTTGGCCGCCGGGTCGGTGGCGATGTCGGAGAAGGTGCCGAACATGAAGCGGAAGCCGTTGCCCTTGTCCCAGTTCTCCTGGAAGATGCGCCGGCGTTCCTCCTCGGACACGCTCATCGCGGGGATGTCGCTCTCCTCGAAGCCGCACGCGACCTGGGAAGCGCGCGCCTGCTCCCAGATCTTGTCGTAGTTGGCCCGGCACTCGGCCACGTACTCCTCGCTCACCGGCCCGTGCCCGGAGGGTACGCAGTACTGCGCGGACCGCTGGAACACGGTCAGGTGCTCGGTGATCTTCGACGCCGCGCAGATGAACTGCGTGCCGGTCGACCCGGTGCCGATGACGCCGACCCGCTTGCCCTCGATGTCGAGGTCGTCGGGCCAGGCGCCGGTGTGGACCATCCGGCCCTGGAAGGTGTCGCGACCCTTGATGTCCGGGAAGTTCCGGCTCGACAGCGGTCCCAGCGCGGTGACCAGGTAGCGCGAGGTGAAGGTCTCGCCGGTGTCGGCGGTCACGGTCCACCGGTCGCGCGACTCGTCGAAGACCGCCGCCTCGATGGACGTGCCGAGCTGGATGTCCCTGGCCAGGTCGTGCCGGTCGACCACCGTCTGGAGGTAGGCGAGGATCTCCCGCTGCGGGCTGTACCGGGTGGTCCAGTTCCACTCCTGGAGCAGCTCCTTGTCGAAGGAGTAGCGGTAGATGTAGCTGTCGACGTCCGACATCGCGCCGGGGTAGCGGTTCCAGTGCCAGGTGCCGCCGATGCCGCCGGCCCGGTCGAAGAGGCGGACGGTCAGGCCGAGCTCGTTGCGGAGCTTGTGGAGCATGTATAAGCCGGCGAAACCGGCACCGATGACGATCGCATCGAAATGGGTCTGCTTCGTGTCGGGCAAGGATCGTACTCCTTCTGTGCTTCTTTCAGTGGTGCGGGGGTGTGCCCGGGGGCACGGGCCCGATCAGGGCTGCAGCCGGGTGGCGTGCCAGCCTTCGGGGGTCTTTTCGTAGCGCAGACGCCGGTGCAGCCTGTCGGGGTCCGCCGACCAGAACTCGACGGTCTCCGGTTCCAGGCGGTAGCCGGCGAATCGCCGCGGCCGGGGCAGGGCGGTTCCGTCCGCCGCCAGCCGTTCCGCCTCAGCGCGCAGCGCGGCGACGTCGCCGAGGGGTTCGCTCTGCCGGGAGGCGGTGGACATCGCGTGCAGCGGCACCGGCCGCGCGTTCCAGAGCCGCTCGCATTCCGGCTCGGGCAGCGTCACCACCGGGCCGCAGATGATCAGCTGCTGCGCCGTCTCCCGCCAGTAGAGAAGGCCCGATGCCCAGCCGGTCTCGGCGATCTCCCGGCCCTTCCTGCTCGTGCTGTGGCTGGTGAAGACCAGCCCCCGGCCGGAGACCTCGACGACGGCGACCATGCGGCTGGAGGCGCGGCCCCGGCTGTCGGCCGTGGCGAGCGCGAGGGCGAGGGGCTCGCGCACGCCCGCCTCTTTGGCGGACGCGATCCAGCGCCGCAGCAACTCCATGGGCTCGCCCGGCGGCGTGCCGTACTCCGGGAAGGCCGGGTCGATGACGCCGGTCAGGCTCTCGAACCTGCTGCTCACCTGCGCACTCCTCACGCGTAGATCAATCCGCGGGCGATGACGACGCCCGCTCCACCGACCCGCACCGACGTGATGCCGTCGGCCGCGCCCTCGGCGCACGCCCGCATCAGCGAGGGGCGGCCCATCTCGACTCCCTGGTGGATGTCGATCCACCGGCCGAATCCGGCGCACCCGTGGCGGGCGAGATGGACGGCGAGCGGACCGGCGGCCGAGCCGGTGGCCGCGTCCTCGGTCACGCCGTAGGCGGGAGAGAACATGCGGCTGCGCCAGCTCGTGCCGCCGCCCGCGAAGCAGTTGGTCGCCATGTCCGGGAACGCCGCCAGAGCCCGGTGGTCGGGGTCGAGCCGGGACAGCGCCGCCACACTCTCCAGTCCGACGAAGACGTGCCGGGGGCCGTTGGTGTAGATCTCCACCGGAAGCTCGGACTTCTCCAGGCCGAGCGCGGCGAGCAGTTCTCCGGCGCGGTCGAACTCCGTCCAGGTCGGCACCGGCTGCCCCATCACGGCGGAGACGGCCCTCCCGCCCGAGCGCTCCAGCTCGAAGTCGATGACCCCCATCACCGTCTCCAGGCGGAGCCGGTCTCCCTCGAACGACTCCCCGAGCGCGATGGCCGTGCCGAGGAGCGGGTGCCCGGCGAACGGCAGCTCGTTGACGGGGGTGAAGATGCGGATGCGGGCGTCGCCGCCGCTTTCGGGCGGGAGGATGAAGGTGACCTCGGAGAGGTTCATCTCCCTGGCGATGCGCTGCATGCGCTCGGCGGGGATGTCCTCGGCGCCGAAGAAGACGGCGACGGGGTTGCCCCGTAGCGGGATGTCGGTGAACGAGTCGACGACCACGTACGAGTGCGTCCCGGCCGGCACGGCCTGCTCTGTCGTCATCGGAACAGCGCCCTTTCGATGGAGGAGCCGAGAATGCGCGGACCGTTCTGGGTGAGCACGGACTCCGCGTGGAACTGGAGCGAGGAGAACCACGGGCCGTGCAGGGCGTGCACCTCTTCCGTCGCCGGATCCCGGCAGATCGTCAGCGTGCCGACGCCGTCGATCTCGGTCCTGTCCGCCGCGGAACGGGCGGCGAAGGTGTTGTAGAACCCGACGTGTTCCCGCTCGCCGAACAGGTCGATCTCCTTCTGCACGCCCTGGTTGGGCGCGTCGCGCCGCTGCAGGGCGAGCCCGAGCCGGATGCACAGGACCTGGTGGCTCAGGCAGACGGCCAGGAAGGGACGCCGCTCGGCCAGCAGGGTGTCGGTGGCCGACCGCAGGTAGGCGATCCTGGGATGGCGCGGGTCGCGGGGATCGCCGGGGCCCGGACCCAGGACGACGAGGTCGTAGCCGTCGAACGAGGGGATCTCGTCGTGCCGGCGCATGGTCACCCGCATGCCCATGCTGCGCAGCTGATGGTCGAGCATCGAGGTGAAGGTGTCCTCGGCGTCGACGATGAGCGTCCGGCATCCGGCGAGCCGGGGGAAGGCCGTCGCCGGTTCCGCGCCGCCCAGCCAGAAGCCGGCGATGGTCGCGTTGCGGTTCTCCAGCGCGGCGCGTACCCGGGGGTGGGCGTCGAGCCTGGCGGCGGGCCCGCTGCCGAGCGCGGCGAGCAGCCCGGACGCCTTGGCGTGGGTCTCGGCGACCTCGGACATCGGGTCGGAGTGCCGTACGAGCGTGGCGCCGACCGCGATCTCGGTCCGGCCCGCCGCGTCGATGTCGGCGGTGCGGATGAGGATGGACGAGTCGAGCGTCCGTCCGCCGGAGCCGTCGCGTCCGATGAGGGCGACGACTCCGCTGTAGTAGCCGCGGCCCTGCGGCTCGTGCCTGCCGATGACCCGGCAGGCGTTCTGCAGTGGGCTGCCCGTGACGGTCGGGGCGAACATCGACTCGCGGA
Source organism: Sphaerimonospora sp. CA-214678 (assembly GCF_050942215.1). GTDB lineage: Bacteria > Actinomycetota > Actinomycetes > Streptosporangiales > Streptosporangiaceae > Sphaerimonospora. The sequence goes on along the minus strand of NZ_CP192056.1, from coordinate 4,096,133 downwards.
GGATGTCGCGGACGTCCCAGTCGCTGTCGCCCTCGATGACGTACTCGGTGTGCGCCAGCCGCGCCATCTCCTTGAGCCGGGGGCCGATCACCCGCACGCCCGGGGCGCATATCCGGGTCATCATCTTGAGCTCCTCGTCGAGGACCATGTAGAGCTCGTCGGACTCCTTCCGGTCGGCGAGGAAGTCCATGACCTCGGGCAGGGTGGGGCCGGACGGCGGATAGCGGTAGGTGCCGCTGATGGGGTTCATCGTCACCACGCCGTCGTGCAGGGTGATGTGGCGTTCCGGGGTGGCGCCGACGAAGGTCCGCTCACCGGTGTGGACGACGAAGGTCCAGTACGCTCCCGACTCGATCTTCATCAGCCGCCGGAAGAGGGCGAGTGCGGAACGGGGCGTGTAGTCCCCGATCTCGGTGACGTAGGAGCGCTTGATGACGAAGTTGGCGCCCTCGCCCTCGCCGATCGCCTCCTTGACCACCCGGCGTACGATCTCGGCGTAGTCGTCGTCGGCCACGTCGAAACGTCCGTCGGACACGGCGATCGGCAGGTCGGGGATCCGGGACAGCGCCTCGGCCGCCGGTATCGTCCCCTGGGCGGTCACGGTCATCGCGAGCAGCGGGGCGCCGTCGTCGACGCAGGTGAAGCCGCGTTCGCGGATCTGCCGGTACGGGATGAGCGCCAGGACGTCGTGACGGGCTCCGTCCCGGTCCCCCGGCCGTCCCTCGGCCGTGTGCTCACGGCCGGCCGCGGAAAGGGGGAGATCCGCCAGTGTCTCCACCTGGGCGACGTCGCCGATCAGAACGTCGATCAGCTCCTGTCCGGTGGTCTCCGGCCGGTGCAGCAGCGCGAAGGCGGGCGCCCGGAGCTCCAGCACCGCGTCGAGCAGGTCTCCGCCCCCGGGAGTCGTCACGCGAGCACCTCCTTGGCATCGAGGACGACTGCGCAGCGCTCGGCCGCGTACGTCAGGGCCATCCGGTGGTAATCGGCGGTGAAATCGGCGACGGCGTCGGCGACCAGGAAGGTCTGCAGGTCGTTGGTGAACGCGTCGATCGCCGTCATCAGGACGCCGACGTGCGCGTACACGCCGCAGACGATGAGCTGGTCGCGCCCGCGGTCGCGGATGCGCTCCAGCAGATCGGACCGGAAGAACGCGCTGTAGCGCAGCTTGGTGAACATCCAGTCGCCCGGGGCGGGGGCCAGTTCGTCGACCACGAGCCGGTCGGCCGGCGCCCTGCGCATGCCAGGTCCCCAGAAGTCCTTCAGCAGACCCCGGACCTCGTCGCTCATGTCACCGGGCTGGGCCGTGTATCCCACCGGTACGCCGAGGGCGGCGCAGCGGTCGCGCAGCAGTGCGATGTTCCCGACGAGCCGGTCCCGTACGGAACCGGGAAAGGGCTCGACGAAGTAGCGCTGCATGTCGTGGATGAGAAGCACCGCGCGCTCGGGGTCAGGCGTCCACCGTGCGGTGCTGGGGGGCAACTCGCCCGCGGTCGGAATGGGGTAAGGCTCAATTGCGGGTATACCAGGCATGACCGTCCTTTCTGTCGGGTCCGGGTCGGCCGCCCCAGCGGAGATGAACGGGACCGCCTGCCGAACGAGCCGGGCCCTCGCGCCCGTCGGGATGACCGCCGCGTCAGGTGGGGATTCCCTCACGCCTGATCTCGGGGACGGGGATGCCGAGCGCGCGCAGTTGCTCGAACGGGTTCATGAACTCCCGCTGCTGCCTGATCTTCCCGTTCTCCAGAAGGAACGAGTGCAGGAAGTGGTTCTTGTAATGGCCCTCCGGGTAGCCGGCGAAGCGGATCGCCCCCTCGCCGTCGCATTCGACCCAGAAGAAGTTCGGGTCCTGTGTCTCGAAGATCTGGATATTGGTCCAGACCCAGTCGGGGAAGCACTTCAGCGACCAGATCGCGTGTTCGGCGAGACGGTCGCGGCCGTGGATGGCGATCGGCCGGCCGGTGTCGTTGGTCCACAGGCCCCCGACGCCGTCCTCGGTGAAGAGCAGGTGGCGGCGCAGCCGCTCCTCCCCCCTGGTGTTCATGTACTTCTCGACCGTCTCTCGATTGATCCTGCGAAGCTCGATGTCCGCGTCCGTACCGGGAAAACGCCGGATTTCTGACACGATGAACCCTCCAATGGCGGCCGTCACTCAACGGTGAATGGGGAATTCGAAGAAGCTCGTTAAACCTGAAATAACAGTCTTTAAATGGATTTTTCGGACATGTGCGGGACCATGCTCGCCAGCTTCTGCCAGTCCTCGCACCGCTTCAGCACGACCGCGCGGATGAGCGGCACGCAGTGGGCCGGGATCGCTTCGGCGATCTCCTCCCACTGGGCCGGATCCATCTCCGTGGCCAGGAGCATCCGCAGCAGCAGGCGGCCCGACTCCGTCGCGCGCATGGACGGGTCCCTGGCGAGCTTCCGTACGACCGATGCGGTCTCGACCGTGCCCTGAGCCGCCCGCGCCTCGCGGTGCGGCCGGCCCGCCGGCTGCCGCCGGGCGGTGCCGTCATGCGGGGACGGCGCGTCGCCGCGCGTCGTGACGGCGATGGTGTCCGGTGGGGCGGACGCCCCTCGCGCCCCGGCCCGCAGCCGCTCCGGGATCGGGTCGAGGCCGCGGCCGAGACGGTCGCGCACGTCCCGCACGGTCCCGGTGGACAGGCCGGTCCTCCTCGACAGCTCGCGAAGCGACAGATCCGCGTCGGTCGACAGCAGGGCGGCGGCGTTCAGACGTCCCTCCGCGCTGCTGAGCGGCCTCGACCTGCCGTCGCGGCCGAGACGGCTGCCCATGAGCTGGGACTCGCCGTTCATCTGCCTGCGCACCTTGCCGACGGTCTTGGGGCTCAGCCCGGCCCGCTCGGCGATGGCACGGTCCGACCAGTGCGGATGGGAGCGGATGATGCGGTGGGCGGCCGCCTTGCGCTCGTTCAGCGTCAGGGGAAGGCCGTGCCCGACGTTGAGCTGGACGGAGAGGACGAACGCGTCGGCCTCGCTCCCGTCGAAGAATTTGACCGCGATTTCGGTTTGACCCCTCATCGCGGCCGCGCGCAGGCGGTGCATGCCGTCGATGACGCGCATGGTGGGACGATGCGCGAGGAGCGGACTCATGACACCGTCCATCTCCGCGAGCAGGCGGATATGAACCGGGTCCTCCTGCCGTTCACGCGGTGAAAGCGATGGCATGAGGTCTTTAATCGGCACGACCTCCAGGGGAAGATCACGGAGCAGTTCCGACGCCTCGGGAAGATGGCTTTTGTCTTTCAGACCGGTGTCGGCTTCGGTGTGAAGGGGAGGCACTGCGGGACCTTCCTGGATGAAGGAATGGGAGAGGGTGATTCTTCACAGGAGCTCAACGGGAGTCAGCTTAGTTTCTGAATCGAGTTTATTCCAGAGTAAAAGCGTCCATCTATGGACATCCGCCGATGACCGCGGGCGATCCGTGCATCGGGGACATTTCTGGCGCGTGAAGCCGCCCGGGGAAGGACCGCCGTCGTAGAGTGGACGCCGGCATGGGAATCCGCGAGGCGTGGAGGTTCAACCGGGCGTGCGGGGGCTCAACGAGGCTCTGGCATTGCGCAGGCGCCGGGCGGGCAATTGTCCGCGTCCTTGTCCCGCAGTGGCGGGGTGGCAAACTCGGGGACCGGGGTACGGCTATAGGATATGTATCCGGCGTTCTCCGCTCGCTCGCCCACGGCGACGGCGAACGTCGACCCGCTCGCCCCGATCACACCCATCACACCCGCTCCGGCGGCCCGGCGTCAATAATCAGTACGGACACCCGGCTCTCCTTGTCAATCGCGTGCAGTTCATCTCCCACATCTACGACGAACCACGACGACGAAAGGTGACCGATGGACGACCAGTCCGCATTGGCCGAGCACTTCGACCGTTCCCGCGGCCATCTGCGGGGGGTCGCCTTCCGCATGCTGGGATCGGTGGACGAGGCCGACGACGCGGTGCAGGAGACCTGGCTGCGGGCCTCCCGCGCGGGGGCAGCCGGTGTCGGCAACCTGACGGCGTGGCTGACCACGATCGTGGGGCGCGTCTGTCTCGACATGCTGCGTTCCAGGCAGCGGCGGCGCGAGGAGTTCGCCGACATCACCGAGCTCGACCTGCTCGCCGTCGACGACGACGCCGACCCGGCGGACGAGGCGGTGCTGGCCGACTCGGTCGGGCTCGCGCTGCTCGTGGTGCTCAACGCGCTCGGTCCGGCTGAGCGCACCGCCTTCGTGCTCCACGACCTGTTCGCCGTGCCGTTCGACCAGATCGCCGGGATCGTCGAGCGGTCGCCCGACGCCGCCAAGAAGCTGGCCAGCCGTGCCCGCCGTCGCGTGCACGGCACGGCCACGGCGGGCAGCGCCGATCTCACGCGGCACCGTGCGATCGTGGACGCATTCCTCGCCGCCTCGCGCACCGGCGACCTGGACGCGCTGCTGGCGGTGCTCGCCCCCGACGCCGTCCGGCGGGCCGACCAGGTCGCGCTGCGTGGACAGGCCGGGACGGAGATCCGCGGCGCCCGCCTGGTCGCGGAGGAGACCAGGACCAACGCGGCCAGAGCGCGTTTCGCCTGGCCGGCCCTGATCGACGGCGTGCTCGGCGCCGTCGTCGCACCGCGCGGCCGGCTGCTGCTCGTCCTGCGGTTCGCCTTCGCGGGCGACCGCATCGGCGCCGTCGACGTCATCGGGGATCCCGCCCGGCTGAGCCGGATGCACATCGCCGTCGCGCCCGCCCCCGCCGCGCCGCTCCAGCGGTACGACGCCCGGCCCCTGCCGGCTGGGAGCGGGTGAGGCCGCCGGCCGGGAGCGTACGGGACCCGATCCGGCCCTCCCCACCCGGCGTCCGCAGTGCCCCGTCCGCCGCCACATCCGCTGGAAGGAGCCACATTGATCGTCAACCCTCGGCTCGCCGTGCTCTACGTCGGCGACCAGAGCAGAACCCTGGAGTTCCTGGTCGAAACGCTCGGCTGCGAGCCGGTGGTGGACGTGCCGCACGGTGACGGCGGACGCTGGATCGAGGTCCGCCCGCCCGGGGCGCAGACCTGCGTGGCGCTCGCCGCCGTCGATCCGGACGTCCTGGCGGCGCTGCACGCCCGGGCCGGCCGGATGGCCATCGGCTGGTTCGACTGCGACGATCTCGACGCCACCTGCGACGACCTGCACGCGCGTGGCGTGGAGTTCGTCGTGGAGCCGCAGGCCACGCCCTGGCGCGAAGGCGGCCGCTGGGCGCAGATCCGCGGCCACGACGGCAACCTCTACGGGCTGACAGAGCGCGGCCGCTGAGAGGGGCGTCCGGCGGATCCGGGCGCCGGTCGACTGTGCGCTTTCCTCAGTCGCACACTCGCCGGCGCTCGGGCGGCCGCACCTCGCAGCGCACCCGTGCCTCGGCCTCGGCGTCGATCCGCCGGACCTCCGCCTCCGTGAGCCGGGTCACCGCCGCGATGTTCGCGTAGGCGAGGCCGAAGGCATGGCGCAGCAGGAACACCACGCGCTCATCCCGCCCCAGCGCGTCGATGACGGTCGAGAGGGCGGCCGAGATCGACTCGGCCACCATGATCTCGGGCTCGTCACGCAGCGGCCCGGGGAGCCAGGGACCGACGCGGGATCCGGCGTCGGACCGCGCGGCGCGCAGGCGGGTGAGCGCCAGGACGGTGGCGATCCGGAGCAGCCCGACGGGGGAGCGCGGCGCGGGGCCGCCGGCTTCGGCCAGCCATCGTGCGCGGGTCTCCCGGACGACCTCCCCGGCCTCCCCGTCGTCGCCGAGCACGCTGAACGCCACCGCGTGGAGCAGCGCGGCGTGCCGCTGGAAGATCTGATCGGCACAGGGCTCTTCGGCCGATGGCTCCGGAGATTGCCCTGCACCCATGCGCCCTCCCTGCCGACGGTCCCATCCGGCGGTCCGTCCCGCCGGCCGGGCTGATTTTCGAAACAGTGCGTACCGCTGTGGAATGCCGTCATATGCCGCTTGTTGCCGTAATTTACCCCGTGATGATCCTCCGGCCCAGCTTTTCCGCCGCCGGTCCTTTGACATCCGCGCCGCCATGCGCTCTCATCGGAGGACGTACCGCCTTAGCAATGAGACGCGCGCCGCGGGTCGAATGTGAGATGCGCCACCCGGCATACCTGATTTGCCAGGTGAGGCTCTTTCGTGGCTGCCCTCGTGGCCGCGGGATGTCACTTTCACCCCGGTCCGTTTCGTCTTTCTTATAGCTGGGGCCGGCCCGGCTGTCGCTGCCAGGACTTCGCGTAGTCGCCCCTCTTACGCACAGCGAGGTGATTCCCTTGGCCTTCGTTCCGGATGCCTATTACAGCGACCCCAGTGCCTGGCGGATCGCCATGGAGGCCAGCGCGGGGACGATCTCGATGATGACGTCGGACGAGCCGAAGGTCCTTTACGAACTGCCGCGCTTTCACGGTTCCTTCTATTTGAGCCGTCATGGACTGCTGGCGGGATTCACCCTGCGATTGCCGCTGCCCGTGCGCCCCGCGTGGCTTCGCGAGGAATCGGAGCCCGTGTTGTGCTGGGAGTCGATGGAACTGTGGGCGGATGACGCCCGGAACAGGGTCGCCGGCCGCGCCCTGCTGCGACTCGGGCGGCGTGAGATCGTCACCGCGGTGTCCGGGCTGTGCGTCGAGGTGCCGGTCGGCCGGTCCGGCCGGCCGTACCTGAAGATCGTCCTGGAGGCGGTGTTCCCCTCCGTGAGCCTGCGCTGGCCGCCGCAGGCGCGACAGCGGCTGCGTCCCGTGATGCTCAAGCTGTTCAGCGAGATCCGTCCGGCCTAGCCGGCCGTCAGGCCTGGCATGCGGGACTCGGGCCGCGCTCCTCAGCGGAGCGCGGCCCGAGGGTGAACCACCCGCTCCCCAGGGGACCGCGGGCCCGGAGCGCGTCTCCGGACCCGCTACGGGGATCCTCAGCGGGTCAGCGTGCGGGTGTCGCCGCCCGTGTGGGTGCCGCCTTCCGCGCCGATGGCGGCGTCCCCGCCCTCGCCCGGCCCGTGGCCGTTCCCGAGGGGGATCTTCTCGCCTCCGTAGGCTCGGGACATCCGGGACCGCAGCCTGCCGGCCGGTCCACGCCGTCCCCTCGCCGGGATGCCGTCGCCCGCCGGCGGCGCCGGCAGCGTCGGTACCGGCTCCTTGCCGCGAAGGTGCGCCTCGACGTCCTCGTGCAGCGTCGAGTGGACCTCGACGTACCGGCCGTCCGGCATCCGCTTGATCACGCCGGACTCCACCCCGTGTGCGATCAGCGCGGCGTCGGAGCGCTGGAGGCCGAGGCAGACGCGATAGGTGATCACGTATGCCAGGGCCGGAGCGAGGAACACCAGCACCCGTCCCGCGTACGTGGTCGCGTAGAGGCTGACGCGGAAGTTCGTCGAGATGATGTCGTTGGCGCCGAACAGCCAGAGCACGCCGTAGAACGCGATCGCCGCCATGCCGATCGACGTGCGGTGCGGGTTGTTGCGCGGGCGGTCCGCGATGTGGTGCTCGCGGTCGTCCCCGGTGATCCAGCGTTCGGCGAAGGGATAGAGCGCCATGCCCACGGTGACGATGCCCAGCGGCAGGAGCGCCGGGATGATCACGCTGAGCGGCAGCGTTCCGCCGTGTGCGGCGCCGAACAGGTTGATCTCCCACGCCGGCATGATGCGCAGCGCGCCTTCGAGGAAGGCCAGATAGAAGTCGGGCTGCGAGCCTGCGGAGATGTCGGCGGGACTGTACGGACCGTACAGCCAGACCGGGTTGATCTGCGCGAAGGTGCCCAGGAGGGCGAGCACGGCGAAGGTGAACGTGAAGTAGGCGCCGGCCTTGGCCATGAAGGCCGGGTAGAACGGCGCACCCACCACGTTCCGGTTCGTCCGGCCGGTGCCGGGCATCTGGGTGTGCTTCTGCACCCACATGAGCACCATGTGGGCCGAGACGAGCGCCAGGATGATGCCCGGGATGAGCAGGATGTGAATCGAGTAGAACCGCGAGATCACGTCCTCGCCCGGATACTCCCCGCCGAACAGGAAGAACCGGAGATAGGTGCCCACCACCGGCAGCGAGATGATCACACCTTCGGTGACCCGCAGGCCCGCACCGGACAGCAGGTCGTCGGGGAGAGAGTAGCCGGTCAGTCCCTCGGCCAGCGCCAGCGTGAGGAGCAGGATGCCGATCAGCCAGTTGAGCTCGCGCGGCTTGCGGTAGGCGCCGGTGAAGAACACCCGCAGCGCGTGCGCCATCATCCCGGCGATGAACAGCAGGGCCGCCCAGTGGTGTAGCTGGCGGATGAGCAGGCCGCCGCGGACCTCGAAGCTGATGTGCAGCGTCGACGCGTAGGCCTCCGACATCATGACGCCCTTCAGGGGCGCGTAGGGGCCGTTGTAGACGATCTCACCCATGCCCGGCTTGAACCAGAAGGTCAGGAACGTTCCGGTCAGCAGCAGGATGATGAACGAATAGAGCGCGATCTCCCCCAGGAGGAACGACCAGTGGTCGGGAAAGATCTTGCGCATGTTGCGCCTGACGAAGCTTCCTGCGCCCAGCCGTTCGTCGAGGAAGGTCGCCGGCCCGGCGGCGCGCCTCGGAACGGATTTCAGCTCGCTCATGCGTGGTCTCCGCTCCGCCTGGCTCCGGCCTCGGCGTGCGCCACTCCGCCCAGCACACGGTGGACGACTCCCGACAACAGGTTTCCACTGTTCTCGAAGTCCGCCACCGGAGTGGGTTCCGCCTCAGTCACCACGGGCATACCGCCTCCTCGTCGTCTCCTTCCGCTATAGAGACGTGCCGGATGCCGAAGACGTGACAACCGGCTGCGCGGCGGCCGCAGGAAGATCCGTTGAGCCCGGTGGGAGAGGCGTCAGCCGGTCCTGGCGATCGCGGCGACGAAGGCGCCGGTGAGCTCGATGAGGGTGGCGGGAGCCGTCTCGATCTGCAGGCCGCGCCGGCCGGCGGAGAAATAGACGGTCTCGAACCCGAGCGCCGACTCGTCGACGACCGTGGGCAGCTGCCTGCGCTGGCCGAGCGGGCTGATGCCCCCGACGACGTATCCGGTGACCCGCTCCACCTTGGCGGCCTCGGCCATCGTCGCGCGTTTGCCGTGCAGCGCGGAGGCGAACGCCTTCAGGTCCAGCTTGGCCGCGACCGGGACCACGGCGACGGCCAGCCCCCGCTCGGTCTCGGCCACCAGAGTCTTGAAGATCCGCTCGTACGGCACGCCGAGCGCGTCGGCGGCCTCCTCGCCGTACGCCTGCGCGCCGGGATCGTGCTCATAGGGGTGGAGAGTGAAGCCGGCCCCGGCGTTGGCCAGCGCGACCGTCGCGGGAGTGCCCTGCCCGCCTCTGCCCTTGTTGGTCCTGCCCACGTCCGGAAGCGTAGGGCACGGATCCTCCCGTGATCGGCTTCCCCACCGGAGCGGTAGATTTTTCCGGCGGATTTTCGGTACCGTGGAGATCCCGGTCGAGAGGCGCTGCAACGGGCTGAGGCCCGCCACGCTCGGCCGGGCGACGTATCGTCAAGGGCGCCTCCCGACAGCCGGGAGGTGACCGGTGAACACACGTTCAGAGCACGACGACGACCGAGCCGAGGATCGTACACAGCGGCTGCGAGAGCTGTTCGACCAGCGTATCGCGGTGCTCGACGGCGCGTGGGGGACGATGCTCCAGGGCGCAGGGCTCACCGCGGACGACTATCGCGGGGAGCTGCTCCGCGACCACCCGCGTGACGTCGCGGGCGACCCCGACCTGCTGAACCTGACGCGGCCGGACATCATCCTCGACGTCCACCGGCGATATCTCGCCGCGGGCGCGGACATCACCACGACGAACACGTTCACCGCGACGAGCATCGGCCAGGCCGACTACGGACTGCAGTCGCTGGTGCGGGACATGAACATCCACGGCGCCCGGCTGGCACGGCAGGCGGCGGACGAGGCCGGTGGGCGTTTCGTCGCCGGGTCGGTCGGGCCGCTCAACGTCACGCTTTCGCTCTCTCCCCGCGTGGACGACCCCGCCTACCGCGCGGTGGACTTCGACCAGGTCCGTGAGGCGTACGCGGAGCAGATCCAGGCGCTGGCCGAGGGCGGCGTCGACCTGCTGCTGATCGAGACGATCTTCGACACGCTCAACGCGAAGGCCGCGATAGCGGCGGCGCGCGACGTCGCCCCGGACCTGCCGCTGTGGATCTCGGTCACGATCGTCGACCTGAGCGGGCGCACGCTGTCGGGGCAGACCGTCGAGGCGTTCTGGCGCTCCATCGAACACGCCGATCCGCTGGTCGTGGGCGTGAACTGCTCGCTGGGCGCGGAGGAGATGCGCCCGCACGTCGCCGAGCTGTCCCGGCTGGCCGGCACCTACACGGCCTGCCATCCCAACGCGGGGCTGCCGAACGCGTTCGGCGGATACGACCAGACTCCGGAGGAGACCGGCCGGCTGCTCCGCGAGTTCGCCGAGTCGGGCATGGTCAACGTCGCCGGCGGCTGCTGCGGCACGACACCCGAGCACATCGGGCGGATCGCGGAAGCGGTGTCCGGCCTGCCGCCGCGTGCCGTCCCCACGCCGCCGGCACGCCCCCGGTTCAGCGGGCTCGAGCCGTTCGAGATCGGCGCGGACACCGGTTTCGTGATGATCGGAGAGCGCACCAACGTCACCGGGTCGAAGCGCTTCCGCCGCCTCGTCGAGGCCGACGACTACCAGGCGGCCGTCGACGTCGCGCTGGACCAGGTGCGCGGCGGGGCCAACGTGCTCGACGTCAACATGGACGCCGACCTGCTCGACGGCGAGCTGGCGATGACCACGTTCCTAAACCTGATCGCCACCGAGCCCGAGGTCGCCCGCGTGCCGATCATGATCGACAGCTCGCGGTGGAGCGTGCTCGAGGCCGGGCTCAAGTGCGTGCAGGGCAAGGGCATCGTCAACTCGATCAGCCTCAAGGAGGGCGAGGGCCCGTTCCTGGAGCAGGCGCGGCGGATCCGGGACTACGGCGCCGGCGTGGTCGTCATGGCCTTCGACGAGCGCGGCCAGGCCGACACCGTCGAGCGCAAGGTGGAGATCTGCGGCCGCGCCTACGACCTGCTCACGCAGCAGGCGGGATTCCCCGCCGAGGACATCGTGTTCGACCCGAACGTGCTCGCCGTCGCCACCGGCATCGCCGAGCACAACGGCTACGCCAAGGCGTTCATCGACGCACTGCCGCTCATCAAGGAGCGCTGCCCCGGGGTGCGGACCAGCGGCGGCATCTCCAACCTGTCGTTCTCCTTCCGCGGCAACGACACCGTGCGTGAGGCGATGCACTCGGCGTTCCTCTTCCACGCCGTACGGGCCGGCCTGGACATGGGCATCGTCAACGCCGGGCAGCTCGCCGTCTACCAGGACATCCCCGAGGACCTGCTGGAGCTCGTCGAGGACGTGCTCTTCGACCGGCGGCCCGACGCCACCGACCGGCTCGTCGCCTTCGCCGAGACGGTCAGCGGTACGGCGGCCCGCCGTACGGTCGACCTGGGCTGGCGCGACGCGCCCGTCGAGAAGCGCCTGGCGCACGCGCTCGTGCACGGCATCGTGGACTTCATCGAGGCCGACACGGAGGAGGCCAGGCAGGGGGCGGCCCGCCCGCTCGACGTGATCGAGGGGCCGCTCATGGACGGCATGAAGATCGTGGGCGACCTGTTCGGCTCCGGGAAGATGTTCCTGCCGCAGGTGGTCAAGAGCGCGCGGGTGATGAAGCGCTCGGTCGCCTACCTGGAGCCGTACATGGAGGCCGAGAAGGAGCAGGCCCAGCTGGAGTCGGCCGAGGTCGTCAGGGGCAACGGAAAGATCGTGCTCGCCACCGTCAAGGGCGACGTGCACGACATCGGCAAGAACATCGTGGGCGTGGTCCTCGGCTGCAACAACTACGAGGTCGTCGACCTCGGCGTCATGGTTCCGGCGAGCGTCATCCTCGACACCGCCGTGGCCGAGGGCGCCGACGCCGTGGGCCTGTCCGGCCTGATCACCCCGTCGCTCGACGAGATGGTCAACGTCGCGGGGGAGATGCGCCGCCGCGGACTGAAGCTGCCGCTGCTGATCGGCGGCGCCACCACCTCGCGCCAGCACACCGCCGTCCGCATCGCCCCCGCCTACGACGGCCCCACCGTCCACGTGCTCGACGCCTCCCGCGTGGTGGGCGTCGTGTCCGACCTGCTCGACGAGGAGCGCGCCGGCGAGCTGGTCACGCGCAACCTGGCCGAGCAGGAGCGGCTGCGCGAGCAGCACGAGAACCGGCGGCAGACCCCGCTGCTCTCCCTCGCCCAGGCCCGAGCCAACCGCGAGCGGGCCGACTTCGCCGACCTGCCCGTCCCGGACTTCACCGGCGTCCGCGTCGTCCGGCCGGACCTGACGGAGCTGCGCGCGATGATCGACTGGCAGTTCCTGTTCCTCGCCTGGGACCTGAAGGGCAAGTTCCCCGCGATCCTCGACCAGCCGGTCGCCCGCGAACTCTACGACGAGGCGCTGGCCCTGCTCGACCAGATCATCGCGGGGGAGCGGCTGCGGGCGCACGGCGCCTTCGGCTTCTGGCCCGCCCACTCCGAGGGCGACGACATCGTGCTCGAGACCACCGCAGCGGGCGGGGACGGCGTCGTACGCCTGCCGATGCTGCGCCAGCAGACCGTCAAGCCCGAGGGCCGGCCCAACCGGTGTCTCGCGGACTACCTGGCTCCCGCCGGGGACCACATCGGCGGGTTCGCCGTCGCCGTCCACGGAGCCGACGAGCTCGCCGCCGAGTTCGAGGCCGAGCACGACGACTATCGGGCGATCATGGTGAAGGCACTGGCCGACCGGCTCGCCGAGGCGTTCGCCGAACACATCCACCTGCAGGCGCGGCGCGCCTGGTTCGAGCCCGACGCCGACCCGCGCATCGAGGACCTGCACGCCGAGCGCTTCCGCGGCATCCGCCCGGCCCTCGGCTACCCCGCCTGCCCCGACCACAGCGAGAAGCGGATCCTGTTCGAGCTGCTCGACGCCGGGCAGGTCGGCATGGGCCTCACCGAGTCCTGCGCGATGACCCCGGGGTCCGCCGTCAGCGGACTGATCTTCGCCCACCCCTCCTCGCGCTACTTCACGGTCGGGCGGATCAACCGGGACCAGGCCGAGGACTACGCCGTACGGCGCGGCCTCGCCCTGACCGAGATCGAGCACTGGCTGCGCCCCAACCTCGCCTACAACCCGGAGTAGTCCCCCGAGCCCGCAGGGACGTCGCGGCTGGGCGAGGGTGTGCCCTCGTCTCGGCGCGGCATGCGGCGTGGCGTCGCCCGGCCGGCGGCCGGTCTCTCGATACCGGAGAGACCGGCCGCCGGCCTTGTCGCCTGCCGCCGGGAAGATCGCCTTCGGCATGCGGGCCGCCCCTGTCAAGCGGTGGTCATTCGCGGGGCGAGACGGTGCCCGCATGGTGGACGGGAAGCCGGACCGCTCGCCGGTTCTCCGTAGACTGTTATGGTGATTTCCCGTATCGACCTGCGCGGCTCCCTGCCGGGAGACCTGCGCGCCGTGCTGCCCCGCGCCGAACTCGACGTCGAGGCCGCCCTGGAGAGGGTGCGGCCGATCTGCGAGGAGGTGCGCCATCGCGGTGCGGCAGCCGTACGGGAGCTGACCGCGAAGTTCGACGGCGTCGAGCTGGACAGGGCCCGCGTGCCGGTCGCCGAGATCGACCGCGCGCTGGCCGCCCTCGACCCGAAGGTGCGCGCCGCGCTCGAGGAGTCGATCAGACGGGCCCGCCTGGTCCACCGCGACCAGCGCCGCACCGACACCACCACGAACGTCGTGCCCGGCGGCACGGTCACCGAGCGGTGGGTGCCGGTCGGCCGGGTCGGGCTGTACGTGCCCGGCGGCCGGGCCGTCTACCCCTCCAGCGTGGTCATGAACGTGGTCCCCGCCCAGGAGGCGGGAGTACCCTCGCTCGCCGTCACCTCGCCCGCCCAGGCGGACTTCGGCGGCCTGCCGCACCCCGCGATCCTCGCCGCGTGCGCGCTGCTCGGGGTCGACGAGGTGTACGCCGTCGGCGGCGCGCAGGCCGTGGCGATGTTCGCCTACGGCACCGAGGAGTGCCCGCGTGCCGACATGGTGACCGGGCCCGGCAACATCTGGGTCGCCGCGGCCAAGCGGCTGCTCAAGGGCCGCATCGGCATCGACTCCGAGGCCGGGCCCACCGAGATCGCGATCCTCGCCGACGAGACCGCCGACCCCGTGCACGTCGCGGCCGACCTGATCAGCCAGGCGGAGCACGACGTCATCGCCGCCTCCGTGCTGGTCACCACCAGCCCGGAGCTGGCCGACGCGGTGGAGAAGGAGCTGCCCGGCCAGGTGGCCGCGACCCGCCACAGCGAGCGGATCACGCAGGCGCTGGCCGGCCGGCAGTCCGGCATCGCGTTGGTGTCGGACATCGAGGACGGGCTGAAGGTCGTCGACGCCTACGCCGCCGAGCACCTGGAGGTCCAGACGGCCGACGCCCGGGCCGTGGCCGCCCGGGTGCGCAACGCCGGGGCGGTCTTCGTCGGGGCGTACGCCCCGGTCTCCCTGGGCGACTACATGGCCGGGTCCAACCACGTGCTGCCGACCGGCGGCTGCGCCTGCCACTCCTCGGGGCTGTCGGTGCAGACGTTCCTGCGCGGCATCCATGTCGTCGACTACACCCGTGAAGCGCTCGCCGAGGCCGCGCCGTACGTCTGCGCGCTCGCCGACGCCGAGGACCTGCCCGCACACGGCGCCGCCATCCGCGCCCGGTTCGACTGGAACATTCCCTCATGACCCTTGACGATCTGCCGCTCCGCGACGATCTGCGCGGCAAGAAGCCGTACGGCGCGCCGCAACTCGACGTGCCCGTCCAGCTCAACACCAACGAGAATCCCTACCCGCCGCCGGCGGCGCTGATCGACGATCTCGCCCGGGCCGTACGGCACGGTGCCGCCACACTCAACCGCTATCCCGACCGGGACGCGGTCGAGCTGCGCAAGGACCTCGCCGACTACCTCGGTAACGGCCTGACCGCCCGGCAGGTGTGGGCGGCCAACGGGTCGAACGAGATCATCCAGCAGATCCTGCAGGCGTTCGGCGGTCCGGGGCGTTCCGCCATCGGCTTCGAGCCGTCCTACTCCATGCATCCGATCATCTCGGGCGCCACCGGCACCCGCTGGATCGAGGCCGCCCGCGACGAGGGCTTCGCGATCGACCCCGAGGCCGCCGTCGCCGACATCGACCGGCACCGTCCCGACGTGGTCTTCCTGACCTCCCCGAACAACCCGACCGGTACGGCGCTGCCGCTCGACGTGATCGAGCACGTCCTGCGCGCGGCGCCGGGCATGGTGGTGGTCGACGAGGCCTACGCCGAGTTCGCCAGGGAGGGCACGCCGTCGGCGCTGGCCCTGCTGTCCGGCCACCCCCGGCTGATCGTGACGCGGACCATGTCGAAGGCGTTCGCCATGGCCGGGACCCGGCTCGGGTACCTGGCCGCCGACCCGGCCGTCATCGACGGGCTGCTGCTGGTCCGCCTGCCGTATCATCTGTCGACGCTGACCCAGGCGGCCGCGCGGGTCGCGCTCGCGCACCGTGCCGGGCTGCTCGGCACGGTCGACGCGCTGCGCGCCGAGCGCGACGCCACGGTGGACTGGCTGCGCGGGCTCGGCCTGACGGTCGCCGACTCGGACGCGAACTTCGTGCTGTTCGGGCGGTTCCCGGACCGGCACGCCGTCTGGGAGGGGCTGCTGGAACGCGGGGTGCTGATCAGGGAGACCGGCCCGGACGGCTGGCTCAGGGTGACGATCGGCACCCGGGAAGAGATGGCGGCCTTCCGTGCCGCTCTGGAAGGGGTCCTCCAATGAGTAACGAGCGTCGTGGCCGGGTCGAGCGCGGCACCAAGGAGACGTCCGTGCTGGTCGAGGTCGGCCTCGACGGCACCGGCGTCGTCGACGTCTCGACCGGCGTGGGATTCTTCGACCACATGCTGGCCCAGCTCGGCAAGCACGGGCTGTTCGACCTGACCGTGAAGACCGAGGGCGACCTCCACATCGACTCGCACCACACGATCGAGGACACCTCCCTCGCGCTGGGCGCCGCGTTCCGCGAGGCCCTGGGCGACAAGTCGGGCATCCGGCGGTTCGGCACCGCGTCCTGCCCGCTCGACGAGACGCTCGCCCAGGTCACCGTGGACCTGTCCGGCCGGCCGTACCTGGTGCACACCGAGCCGGCGGGCATGGCCCCCATGATCGGGCCGGAGTACGACACGACGATGACGCGGCACATCCTGGAGTCGTTCGTGGCCCAGGCGGCCGTCTGCCTGCACGTGCACGTGCCGTACGGGCGCAACGCCCACCACATCGTGGAGGCGCAGTTCAAGGCCCTCGCCCGGGCCCTGCGCGAGGCCTCTGAGCCGGACCCGCGGGCGAGCGGGGTGCCCAGCACCAAGGGCGTGCTCTGATGACCCTCGCCTCGGTGGGGATGATCTTCGTCGGTCTCTTCCTGATCGGCGGGGTCATCTCCGGCGTGCGGCAGGGCATCAAGGCCCTGGCGGTGCTGTCCGGGGTCGGAGCCGTGCTGGCGATCACCGCGGGGGTGCTGTGGTGGGAGTGAGAAACCGCGTGGTCGTCCTCGACTACGGCTCGGGCAACCTCCGCTCGGCGGAGCGGGCGCTGGCCAGGGCGGGCGCCGAGGTGACGGTGACGGCCGACTTCGACGCCGCGATCGAGGCCGACGGCCTGGTGGTCCCGGGGGTCGGCGCGTTCTCGGCCTGCATGGAGGGGCTCCGGCGGGTGCGCGGCGAGCAGATCATCGGCCGCCGCCTGGCCGGCGGCCGCCCCGTGCTCGGCATCTGCGTCGGCATGCAGATCCTGTTCGAGAAGGGCGTCGAGCACGGTGTCCACACCCCCGGCTGCGGCGAGTGGCCCGGGGTGGTGGAGCGCCTCGACGCCCCGGTGCTGCCCCACATGGGCTGGAACACCGTCGCCGCTCCCACCGGCGGTGTCCTGTTCCGGGGCCTGGACGCCGGCGCCCGCTTCTACTTCGTGCACTCCTACGGGGTGCGGGAGTGGCGGCTGGAGGCCGGCCCGGGCTTCGCCGAGCCCCTCGTGGCCTGGTCCGAGCACGGTGGACCATTCGTGGCCGCCGTGGAGAACGGGCCGCTCACGGCCACCCAGTTCCATCCGGAGAAGTCCGGCGAGGCGGGAGCCGTGCTGCTGTCGAACTGGCTGGACAGGCTGTGAGAACGCTGTGAACCTGTCTTGAGCGGGACCCGTCCTAATCGTAGGTTTCGCTGATCCCGGTGCTCGTCACCATCGTTCCTGACCGGAGGTCGTGTTCCAATGTCGCTCGTATTGCTCCCAGCCGTGGACGTCGCGGACGGCCAGGCCGTCCGCCTGGTGCAGGGGGAGGCGGGGACGGAGACCTCGTACGGGGATCCGCTGGCCGCCGCGCTCGCCTGGCAGGAGGCCGGTGCGGAGTGGATCCATCTGGTCGACCTGGACGCGGCGTTCGGCCGTGGCGACAACCGTGAGCTGCTCGCCTCGGTGATCGGACGGCTGGACGTGAACGTCGAGCTGTCCGGCGGCATCCGCGACGACGAGTCGCTGGCCGCCGCGCTGGCCACCGGCTGCCGCCGGGTCAACATCGGCACGGCCGCGCTGGAGGAGCCGGCCTGGTGCTCCAAGATCATCGCCGAGTACGGCGACCGCGTCGCGGTGGGGCTGGACGTCCGGGGGACCACGCTGGCCGCCCGCGGCTGGACGAAGGAGGGCGGTGACCTGTGGGAGGTGCTCGACCGGCTGGAGTCCGACGGCTGCCCCCGCTACGTGGTCACCGACGTCACCAAGGACGGCACGCTGCGCGGCCCCAACGTCGACCTGCTGCGGCAGGTCTGCGCCAGGACCGACCGGCCGGTGATCGCGAGCGGCGGTGTGTCGTCGCTGGACGACCTGCGCACGCTGGCTTCACTCGTGCCCGACGGCGTCGAGGGCGCGATCGTCGGCAAGGCGCTGTACGCCCAGGAGTTCACGCTGGAAGAGGCGCTGGCCGCCGTGAGCGCCTCATGACCGGCGACACCGACGCGCACGGCCGCATCTTCTCGGGCGGTCCCTGGGAGGACCGGTACGGCTACGCCCGCGCGGTCGTCGCGGGCCCGCGCGTGCTGGTGTCGGGCTGCACCGCCACCGTCGGAGGCGAGGTCCAGCATGTGGGCGACGCCTTCAACCAGACGCTCACCGCCATCTCCATCGCGCTGGACGCGGTCGAGAAGGCGGGCGTATCGGTCGAGGACGTCGTCCGGACCCGGCTCTTCGTGGTCAGGGCCGACGACTTCGACGCGGTCGGACGGGCGCACGGACAGGTGTTCGGCTCGGTGCGGCCCGTCTGCACGAGCGTCCAGGTCGCCGGGCTCGTCGACCCCCGGATGCTGGTCGAGGTCGAGGTCGAGGCCTACCGGGTCGACCGGGGAGAGGAGACGCGATGACCGTCGCCGTACGGGTCATTCCCTGTCTCGACGTCGATGGCGGCCGGGTCGTCAAGGGGGTCAACTTCGAGAACCTCCGCGACGCGGGCGACCCGGTCGAGCTGGCCCGGCGCTACGACGCCGAGGGGGCCGACGAGCTGACGTTCCTGGACATCACCGCGTCGTCGGGCGGGCGGGAGACCACGCTGGAGGCGGTACGCCGTACGGCCGAGCAGGTCTTCATCCCGCTGACGGTCGGCGGCGGCGTGCGCTCGGTCGAGGACGTGGACCGGCTGCTGCGCGCCGGAGCGGACAAGGTCGGGATCAACACCGCCGCCATCGCCCGGCCCGAGCTGCTGACCGAGGCCTCCCGCCGGTTCGGCGCCCAGTGCATCGTGCTGTCCGTGGACGCCCGCAGGGTCGTCGACGGGCCGCCCACCCCGTCGGGATTCGAGGTGACCACCCACGGGGGCCGCCGGGGCACGGGCATCGACGCGGTCGAATGGGCCGCGCGGGCCGAGGAACTCGGCGTGGGGGAGATCCTGCTCAACTCGATGGACGGCGACGGCACGAAGTCGGGGTACGACCTGGAGATGATCCGGGCCGTACGCGCCGCGGTCTCCGTGCCGGTGATCGCCTCGGGCGGCGCCGGCGATCTGGCGGACTTCCCGCCCGCCATCGAGGCCGGCGCTGACGCGGTGCTGGCCGCCTCGGTGTTCCACTTCGGCCAGCTCAAGATCCAAGAGGTCAAGGACGCGCTGCGGGCCGCCGGCCACCCCGTCCGCTGACCTCACCCCGTGATCTTGCGAAAACTCGCACGCGGGTACTGTGAGCAGGCACTTCGCTTTTCGTGATCTTGCAGTTTCTTGCAGGTCTGCCCGCTGAGCAGGGAAAACGTGTTCGTGATCTTGCACTTTCCGATCGAGTGCAAGATCAGCTAAGGCGTACCCGCAGGTCGGACGCCATGGCTGCGAGTATCTGCAAGATCACGGAAGGGATCCGTGCAGGTCAGAAGGCCACTCTGCGAGAATTCGCAAGATCACGGGTGGGGGAGTGGAGGGATGGGTCGGCCGATCTCGGTGCCGGCGGGGATTCCGTCGGCACCTCATGGGGCCCGGGCGGCCTTCGAAGGGGACGATCAGACCGTCCGGGCACTCGACCGGGTCGAGCACGTGGTGGCGGCCGCGCGTGAGCGGGCCGCCGGTGGCGAGCATCCCCCGATGTCGCGGAGGCGATACGGCGGTCGGTGATCGGCGTCTTCATCGATTAAGGGATCGCCGAGCACCGGATCCGCCCCGGTCAAAAGGGCGGGCCGGGCGGCATCATCCCAACACCGAGGTGAAGAACGTCGCCAATCGCGACGCACCGGTGTTGACGGTCTCGAAGACGCCCTTCACGGCGGCGGCTGCCGCGTGCGGCTGGTTGTAGAGGTAGAAGACCACGAACGCGATGGCCGCGTACGTAAGAACCTTCTTGACCTGCATTGGGGAGCCTCCTGCAGTCAGTTTCCCGGCTGTTTGTACCCGGTGACTGAAATGATCATAACTAGCCGCAAGGACACGAGGCTCTATCGCCCCTCAACCGGAGACAAGTGAAGTGAAGAACGCTCCGAGGCGTTCTGCTCCCGTGGTGATGCCGCCGAAGACGCCCTTCACGGCGGCGGCGGCGTTGGCCGGTTGGGTGAACAGATAGAAGATCACAAAGGCGACGGCCACATAGGTCAGCACTTTTTTGACGTTCATTCGGGGCTCCAACCGTGATGCGTTGACCACATGCTGCCCCATGGAGCCGAGGGGATGTGGCTGATTCGTCCACCTGGCCGCCTGTGTCGGGTGTGCCGCTACAGCCCGAATCGGGTCTGCCGCAGACGGTCGACGGCCGAGGGATCGCCGGAGTAGTCGACCATCGCCTGCTCCCCGCGTCCGAAGGCGAACAGCGCGAGCTCGGCCGGCTCACCGCTGACGATCACCACGGGCGATGCGCGCCTGCCCGCGGTCTTCTCCCCGCTCGTACGGCGCAGCACGACGCCGACGGGGGACCGGCGCAGCAGCGGCCGGGCCATGGTGCGCAGCCGCCGCCACAGCACGTCCTGAAGACCGGCGGGGAGGTCGCGCGGCGCCCATCCGGCCTGCGCCCGGCGGACGTCCTCATGATGGATGAACAGCTCCACCGTGCCGACCAGCTCGTCGAGGCCGGGGAGCCCGTACGGCGACCACGCGGGAGGGCCCTGCCGCACCAGATCGACGAGCTCGGGATAGGAGTGGCGGGTCTTGAGCCGCTCCTGCACCGCGCGGGTGTGACCGGACAGGAACGGGATCGCGATGCCCGGGGCGGCGTCGAGCCGGTGCTCGCGGAGCACGAGGTGGGCGGCGAGGTCCTCGGTGGCCCAGCCCTCGCAGAGCGTGGGAGCGCCGGGGCCGAGCCGGTCCAGCAGATCGCAGAGCGCGGCGCGCTCCTGTCGTGAAAATTTCACACGGCCAGCCTAACCGCCGGAATAACCGGCCGATCGTGGCGATTGGGAGAGTCTAGGACCGAGGGCTCGGCGCCCGTCCGCGGCCGGAGGCCGATCCGCGTACCGCGACCCGCGGATGCGACGTCCTCCGGCGGACGCGGGAGCGCTCGGCCCTTTCCCCTGATCGAGAGGAAACACCCCGAGTGTCCAAGGAGTCCACGGAGTCCGAAGAGTCGAAAGCGCCGGCCCGCTCTGTCATGCTCCAGGGCCTTCGGGTGATCGGGGTGGCCATCAGGGCGGAGCCGGGCGTGTTCACCGGCGCCGTCCTGTCCAGCGCGCTCTACGGCGCGATGACCGTGGCCTCCTCGTGGGCGCTGGGCTGGGCGACCGATCACGCCGTCCTGCCCGCGTTCCGCGACGGCGGAGAGGCGGCCACGGGAGCGCTGCTCGTCGCCGCGCTGCTCATCGTCGGCGTGGCCGTGTTCAAGGCGGCCGGGGTCATGGGACGGCGCATCCTCGCCGGGATCATGCAGTACCGCATGCAGGCCAGGTCCCGGCGCGAGGTGACCCGGCAATATCTGCGGCTGCCCCTCGCCTGGCACCACCGGCACCCCACCGGGCAGCTCCTGTCCAACGCCAACTCCGACGTCGAGGCGGCCTGGGGCCCGCTGGCCCCGCTGCCCATGGCCGTCGGCGTGATCGTGATGCTCGTGACCGCCGCCGTGGCGATCGTGCTCGTCGACCCGATCCTCGCGCTCGTCGGTTTCCTGATCTTCCCGGCCGTCGCCCTGCTCAACCTGGTCTACCAGCGCAGGCTGTCCCCGCTGGCGATGCGGGCGCAGCGGCTCAGGGCAGAGGTGAGCGAGGTCGCGCACGAGAGCTTCGACGGGGCGCTGGTGGTCAAGACGCTCGGCCGGGAGGACGCGGAGGCCGCGCGCTTCCAGGCGCGGGCCGACGAGTTGCGCGACGCCAACATCGCCGTCGGACGGGTGCGCGGGCTGTTCGACCCGCTGCTCGAGGCGCTGCCCACGCTCGGCGTGCTCGCCGTGCTGCTCGTCGGCGCCGTCCGCCTGGAGTCGGGCAGCCTCGCGACCGGCGACCTGGTCCAGGTGTCCTACCTCTTCACGCTGCTCGCCTGGCCGATACGCGCGCTCGGCTGGGTGCTGGCCGAACTGCCGCGCAGCGTCGTCGGCTGGAGCCGGGTGCGCGACGTGCTCGACGCCACCGGCTCCATGACGTACGGCACGGCCTCGCTCGACGGCGCCGGCCCCGCCCGGGTGACGGCCGAGAACGTGCGGTACGGCTACGACCCCGCGGTGCCCGTGCTGAAGGACGTCTCCTTCCGGGTCGAGCCGGGCCGTACGGTCGCCGTCGTCGGCCCGACGGGCTCGGGCAAGTCCACGCTCACCCAGCTTCTCGCCCGCCTGATCGACCCCGACGACGGGGTGATCAGGATCGACGGTACCGGCCTGCGCGACGTGACCAAGGGCGGGGTGAGCGGCGCGGTGGCGCTGGTCCTCCAGCAGACGTTCCTGTTCGACGACACCGTGCGCGGCAACGTCACGCTCGGCCTCGACGTGCCGGACGAGAAGATCTGGGCGGCGCTGCGGCTGGCGCAGGCCGAGGGCTTCGTGAGCGCGCTGCGGTCCGGGCTCGACACCCGCGTCGGCGAGCGCGGCGCGTCGCTCTCCGGCGGCCAGCGGCAGCGCCTCGCGCTGGCCCGCGCGCTCGTGCGCGAGCCCCGGCTGCTCATCCTGGACGACGCGACCTCCAGTGTGGACCCACAGGTGGAGAAGCGGATCCTGCACGGGCTGCGGGAGGAGTCGGCCCAGTCGACCGTGGTCGTGGTCGCCTACCGGATGGCGACGATCGCGCTGGCCGACGAGGTCGTCTACCTGGAGCACGGCACGGTGACCGATCACGGCCCGCACGAGGAGCTGCTGGCGCGGTGCGAGGGCTACCGCGCGCTGGTGAGCGCATATGAGCGCGAGGAGGCGGAACGGGCCGACGCGCTCGACGCGGTCGCCGGCGAGTCCTTCGACAGCGACGAGGAGGTCGTGGCGTGACCGCCGTGGACGAGAGGCGAGGCGAGGACGCGGCGGACGGGACGCGGCCGGGCGGAGAGGTCGTGGCGGAGACCCTGCGGGAGGCCGAGCGCTCGGCCCTGGAGACCCTCCGGCACGGCCTGCGCCTTTCACCCGAGTTCCGCCGCGGGCTGGCCGGGACCCTCGTGCTGGCCGTGCTGGCCACGCTCGGGAAGATCATCGTGCCGATCGCCGTCCAGCAGGTGATCGACCGCGGGCTGGGCGGCGGCACGCCGGACGTGCCGTTCATCAGGAACGCCGTTCTGCTGTGCGCGGTGGCCGTGCTGCTGACCGCCCTGTGCGGCTACCTGATGAACGTCAGGCTCTACCGGTCCACCGAGTCGGGGCTGGCCACGCTGCGCGGCAAGGGATTCCGCCACGTGCACGACCTTTCCGTACTGACCCAGAACAGCGAACGGCGCGGCGCGCTGGTGTCACGGGTGACCGGGGACGTGGACCAGATCAGCGCGTTCATGCAGTGGGGCGGTCTGACGATCATCGTCGCGGTGGGGCAGCTTGTCGTCGCGACCGCCCTGATGGCCGTCTACTCCTGGCGGCTCACGCTGCTGGTGTGGGCGTGCTTCCTGCCGGTGATGATCGCACTGCCCCGGTTCCAGCGCATGGTCTCCCGGGCGTACACGAGGGTGCGCGAGCGGGCCGGCGACGTCCTGGCCGCCGTCAGCGAATCGGTGGTCGGCAGCGCCGTCATCCGGGCGTACGGGTCCGAGGACCGTACGGCCGAGCGGATCGACCGGGCCGTGATCGGCCAGCGCAGGGCGCAGACCCGGGCCCAGATGATCATCGGTTTCACGTTCCCGACCACCGAGATGGTCGCGGCGGTCGCGGTCGCCGGCGTGATCGTCCTGGGCGTCCACCTGGGTGTGGCCGGATCGATCACACAGGGGCGGCTCATCGCGTTCCTGTTCCTGATCACGCTGTTCATCAGCCCGCTGCAGACGGCGACCGAGGTGCTCAACGAGGCGCAGAACGCGATCGCCGGGTGGCGGCGCGTCCTCGGCGTGCTCGACACCCCGGCCGACGTGGCCGACCCCGCCGGCGGTGCGGTGCTGCCGCGCGGCCCGATCTCGGTCGCCTTCGAGCGCGTCGGCTTCGCCTACCCCGGCGGCCCGCCGGTGCTGCACGACGTCTCCGTGGAGATCACGCCGGGCACGCGGCTGGCGGTCGTCGGGGAGACCGGCTCGGGCAAGACGACGTTCGCCAAGCTGCTCACCCGGCTCATGGACCCCACCTCGGGCCGGATCCTGGTCGATGGCGTCGACCTGCGCGAGGTGAGCTTCTCCTCGCTGCGGGAGCGGATCGTGATGGTGCCGCAGGACGGGTTCCTGTTCGACGCGTCGCTGGCGGACAACATCAGGTTCGGCCGGCCGCCGGCCTCTGACGAGGAGATCGGGCTCGCCCTGACCGAGCTCGGGCTGGCCGACTGGCTCGACGGCCTCCCCGCCGGTCTGGACACCCCGGTCGGGCAGCGCGGCGAGTCTTTGTCCGCGGGGGAGCGGCAGCTCGTCGCGCTCGCCCGCGCCTACGTCGCCGACCCCGACCTGCTGCTGCTCGACGAGGCGACCTCGGCGGTGGACCCCGCCACCGAGGTGCGGCTCGCGCGGGCGCTCGACAGCGTCACCCGGGGCAGGACCGCCGTGTCGATCGCCCACCGGCTGTCCACGGCCGAGGCGGCCGACGAGGTCCTGGTGTTCCAGCACGGCCGGATCGTTCAGCGCGGCCCGCACGCGGAACTGGTCGAGGAGGACGGCGTCTACGCCGACCTGCACGCCTCCTGGGTCTCCGCCGTCGGCTCCTGACCCGGCCGGATCACCGGCGGGGCCCCCGCCGGTGATCCGAGGGCGGCCTCCCGCCGGCACCCCGGCGTGGCGGGACGCCGGTAGGGCTGCGGCAGAATTGGCCCATGGCCCTCGACCCGAAGATCGCCGAACGGCTCAAGCGCACGCCCGACGGGCTGGTGCCCGCCATCGTCCAGCAGCACGACACCGGCGAGGTCCTGATGCTCGCCTGGATGGACGACGAGGCGCTCCACCGCACGCTCACCACGGGCCGGGCGACCTACTGGTCGCGCAGCCGGGGGGAGTACTGGGTGAAGGGCGACACCTCGGGGCACGTGCAGTGGGTCAGGCACGTGGCGCTCGACTGCGACGGCGACACGATCCTGCTGAAGGTCGACCAGGTGGGGGCCGCCTGCCACACCGGCGACCGCACG
The DNA here is from genome assembly GCF_050942215.1 of Sphaerimonospora sp. CA-214678. GTDB lineage: Bacteria > Actinomycetota > Actinomycetes > Streptosporangiales > Streptosporangiaceae > Sphaerimonospora. Next base: position 4,070,954 of record NZ_CP192056.1, on the reverse strand, counting down.
TGCTTCGATGCCGATGTGCTCGATTCGACCCCGTCCGCAGTGAACGCGGCCGATCCGGACCCGGGCCCGTGACGGGTTCCGGCACGGCGACGGTCCGTACGGCCCGGCGTTCGCTGGTCATCTGGCTCGCCGCCTGCGCGGCGGGCGCCGGCCTCGTGCTGCTGGCGGCCGGCCGCACCTGGGCCACGGCGGTCTTCGGCCCGGAACAGGGGCGGATCGGCGCGGGCCGGGTCGACCTCACCGGCGGCGATCTCGTGGCCTGGCTCACGCCCGCAGCGCTGGCCGCGCTCGCCGCCCTGGCGGCGGTGCTGGCCGCCAGGGGCGTCGCGCGGCGGGTGATCGGCGTGGTGATCGCCCTGTTCGGCGCCGCGATCGTCGCCGGGGCATGGGACGGCACGCGGACGCCGACGATCGTCGCCGCGGCCCGGGAGAACATCACGACGGCGGTGGTGTCGTCCTCCGGTTTCGCCACCACGGTGTCGCAGGTCTGGCCGTGGGCCGCCGCCGCCGGCGGGCTCATCCTGGTGGCCGGGGGAGTGACGGCGGTGATCAGGGCCGGGCACTGGCCCGGCATGTCCGGCAAGTACGACCGTCCCGGCGGCGGGAACCGTACACCGGGCGGGCCGGACGGCGGTGGACGGACCGGCGAGCGGGCCATGTGGGACGCCCTCGACGAGGGCGTCGACCCCACGTCTTCATGAGGCTCTGACTTTTCGCGTCTTTTGACTTTCACGCGGATTGTTAAGTCGCCGAATGGAGAAATCACAGTTCAGAAGCGGGCCGCTGAAATCCATGTGAGCCACGCCATTGGAAGGCTCCAACATTTAGGTCACAGGTTGTCCGCGCGAAGAGCTTTTGTTCACGAATGTTCCTTGGTGTCGCTATGCTGCCGAAGCCGCCCGGCGGGCCGTCGATTCGCAGACGATCCACCGGCATCATGCGCGGCCCGGGTGTGCACCCGATCATTCCCCTAGAACAGGAGTTCCGTAATGGCATACGGCAGCGACCCGGGCTATCCCGGCGGCTACCCTCCGCCTCCGCCCGGTGGTCCCATGGGGCCGCCGCCCCCGAACAACCACCTGGTCATGGCGATCGTGACGACGGTCCTGTGCTGCCTTCCGCTGGGCGTCGTGTCCATCGTGTACGCGACACAGGTCAACTCGAAGTGGGCCGCCGGTGACTTCCAGGGCGCCGTGGCCGCGTCGGAGTCGGCCAAGAAGTGGTGGCTCGCCTCGATGATCACCGCGCTCGTGCTGTTCGTTCTCTACATCATCCTCGTGGTCGTACTCGGAGCCATCAGCTTCAGCACCTCCGCCTCGTTCCAGTGATGATGACGGGCATCTCCGAGCGGCGCGGCGTGGACCGGGTGCGGTCCGTGCTCGCGCCGTTCGGCGTGGCCGCGGTCACCGCGGCGGCGTTCGCCTACGTCTCGGCCGTGGACCCGAACCTGCCGGGGCACTACCCCACGTGCCCGCTCCTCTTCCTCACCGGGCTCTACTGCCCGGGCTGCGGCACGCTGCGCGCGATGCACGCGCTGGGACACGCCGACGTCGTCGCCGCGATCGGGCTGAATCCGCTGGCGGTCGCCACGCTGCCGTTCCTCGTTTTCTGGTGGGCCCGCTGGACGTTACGATCATGGCAGGGACGGCCCGCGCGGACGAGCCTCGCGCATCCCGCGTACCTGTGGGCGTTCCTGGCCGCCGTGATCGTGTTCTGGGTGGTGCGGAATCTTCCTTTCGGGCGATTCCTCGCTCCCTGAGGCTTCTTTGAAGGGTCCGGACACGACCCGGTGGCCGAGCGGCGGGCCGCGGACCGATACCATCGCAGGGCAGGATAGAGCAGCCGACCGGAGGGACCCTTACGCCGTGAGCGTTCTCGAGGACATCATCCTGGGCGTCCGGGAGGATCTCGAAGACCGGCAGAAGACAGTGCCGCTCGACGAGCTCAAGGAGCGAGCGGCGCGTGCTCCGCGGCCCCGTGACGCGTACGCCGCGCTGGGCGGCGACCGGGTCTCGGTGATCGCCGAGGTGAAGCGGTCGAGCCCGTCGAAGGGCGCGCTCGCCGCGATCGCCGACCCGGCGGCGCTGGCGGCCGACTACGAGGCGGGCGGCGCCCACGTGATCAGCGTGCTGACCGAGCGGCGCAGGTTCGCGGGCACGCTGGACGACCTCGCGGCCGTACGGGCCGTCGTCGACGTGCCGATCCTGCGCAAGGACTTCATCGTCACGTCCTACCAGCTCTGGGAGGCCAGGGCGTACGGCGCCGATCTCGCCCTGCTGATCGTGGCGGCCCTCGAACAGCAGGCGCTGGTCTCGCTGATCGAGCGGGCCGAGTCGATCGGCCTGGCCCCGCTGGTGGAGGTCCACACCGAGGAGGAGCTGGACCGGGCGGTCGCCGCCGGGGCCAAGATCATCGGTGTCAACGCCCGCAACCTCAAAACCCTTGAGGTGGACCGCGACGTGTTCGCCAAGCTCGCCCCCAAGATCCCGGACGGGATCATCAAGATCGCCGAGTCGGGAGTGCGCGGCCCGCACGACCTGCTGGCGTACGCGCGAGCCGGCGCGGACGCGGTGCTCGTCGGGGAGAGCCTGGTCACCGGCAGAAACCCCAGGACCGCGGTGAACGATCTGGTGACCGCCGGCGCCCATCCGGCCTCCCGTCAGGACAGCGGGCACGAGAAGCAGGCGTGACGAGAGCGCCGCACCGTCCGAACGGCACCGGGCGGGGCGGTCGCGTCAGGTGAAGACGCACAGGCAAGGAGGCCATGTGACCGCGACGGAAGACACCCTGCTCACCCCCGCCGACCTGGCGGCAGGCGGGGCCCGCTGCGATGATCCGGACGCCCGGGGCAAGTTCGGCGTCTTCGGCGGCCGATTCGTGCCGGAGGCGCTCATCCCGGCATTGGACGAGGTGGCCGCCGAGTACGAGAAGGCGAGGAACGACCCCGCCTTCATCACCGAGTTCGACGGCCTGCTGCGCACCTACGCCGGCCGCCCGACCACGCTGACCGAGGTGCCGCGGTTCGCCGGGCACGCCGGCGGCGCGCGGATCGTGCTCAAGCGCGAGGACCTGACGCACACGGGCGCCCACAAGATCAACAATGTGCTGGGCCAGGCGCTGCTCACCAAGCGCCTCGGCAAGACGCGGGTGGTCGCGGAGACCGGCGCCGGTCAGCACGGCGTGGCCACGGCCACGGCCGCCGCCCTGATGGGCCTGGAATGCGTCATCTACATGGGCGCGGTCGACTGCGAGCGGCAGGCGCTCAACGTCGCCAGGATGAAGCTGCTGGGCGCCACCGTCGTTCCCGTCACCAACGGCAGCCAGACCCTCAAGGACGCCATCAACGAGGCGTTCCGCGACTGGGTCACCAACGTCGACCGGACGCACTACCTGTTCGGCACCGTCGCCGGCCCGCACCCGTTCCCCGAGATCGTCCGTGACTTCGCCCGGATCATCGGCGTCGAGGCGCGCCGCCAGATCCAGGAGCTCACCGGCGGGCTGCCCGACGCGGTCGCCGCCGCGGTCGGCGGCGGTTCCAACGCCATCGGCATCTTCCACGCCTTCATCGAGGACGAGGGCGTCCAGCTCCACGGGTACGAGGCCGGCGGGCGCGGGGCGGACACCGAAGAGCACGCCCTGACCCTGACCACGGGCAGCATCGGCGTGCTGCACGGCTCGCGCACGTACGTCCTGCAGGACGACGAGGGCCAGACGATCGAGTCGCACTCGATCTCGGCGGGCCTGGACTACCCCGGCGTCGGCCCCGAGCACGCGTGGCTGAAGGACTCCGGCCGGGCGACCTACCACGGTGTCACCGACGACGAGGCGATGGAGGCGTTCGCGCTGCTCTCCCGCACCGAGGGCATCATCCCCGCCCTCGAGTCGTCGCACGCGCTCGCCGGCGCGCTGCGGCTCGGCCGCGAGCTCGGCCCGGACGCGACCATCCTGGTCAACCTGTCCGGTCGCGGCGACAAGGACATGGGCACCGCGATGAAGTATTTCAACCTCTGAGCGATCAGTACCGACAAAGGCGTTGACGATGACGACTCTCCAGGCGGTGTTCGAGAAGGCGCGGGCCGAGGACCGGGCGGCCCTGGTCGGCTATCTGCCGGCCGGGTTCCCCACCAAGGACGGCGCGATCGCCGCCGCGACGGCGATGGTCGAGGCGGGCTGCGACGTGATCGAGATCGGCCTGCCGTACTCCGATCCGCTCATGGACGGCCCGACGATCCAGGACGCGGTGCACCGGTCGCTGACCAACGGCACCCGCATCGCCGACGTGCTCCGCACCGTCGAGGGCGTGGCCAGGACCGGCGCTGCCACACTCGTCATGACGTACTGGAACCCGGTCGACCGCTACGGCGCCGAGCGTTTCGCGCGCGACCTCGCCTCGGCCGGCGGCGCCGGCACGATCACCCCCGACCTCACGCCGGAGGAGGCCGGGGGGTGGATCGAGGCGAGCGGAGCGGCCGGGATCGACACCGTCTTCCTCGTCGCGCCTAGCTCGACGGACGATCGGATCGCCAAGGTCGCGCAGTGCTGCACCGGGTTCGTCTACGCCGCCTCGCTGATGGGGGTGACCGGCGCCAGGGAATCGGTCAGCGCGGCGGCTGAGGGACTGGTCAAGCGGACCCGCTCGCACACGGAACTGCCCGTCTGCGTCGGTCTCGGCGTCGGCACCGGCGCCCAGGCCGCCGAGGTGGCCGCCTACGCCGACGGCGTGATCGTGGGCTCCGCCTTCATCCGCCGCCTCCTCGACGCCCCGGACGAGAATTCCGGTCTCGCCGCGCTGCGCGAGCTCGTCCGCGAGCTCGCCGGAGGCGTACGGCGCTGAGCGCGCGTCGCTGACCGGGCCGGCGTTCCCGATCGGGCACGGATTTCGCCGCCGGGGAAAGGCCCTGCTTACCACGCGCTTATGCAGCACATGGTGGGCTTGGCTCCCGGTACTGTTCAGTGGGTGTTGCCTAAGCGGGCGAGGAGACAATGGTTCAGCTGGCATCCGGCTCACGCGTGTCCGACCGGTCACGTTCCGTGCATCTGGTGTTGTCGTGGGTGACGACCGCGGCCCGGCTCGTGCTGGGCGGCGTGCTCCTCGTCGCGGGCGCGCTCAAGGTCGGTGCGCCGGCGACGTCGGTGCAGGCGGTCCGCGCCTACGAGCTGCTGCCCGAGTCTCTCGTCCAGATCGTGGGCTACGGCCTGCCGGTGGTCGAGATCGTCATCGGAGCGCTGCTGGTCGTCGGGCTGCTCACCCGGGTGTCCGGGGTGATCTCCGGCCTGGTGATGGCCGCGTTCGTCGTCGGGATCGCCTCGGCCTGGGCACGCGGACTGCGGATCGACTGCGGCTGCTTCGGCGGTGGCGGGCAACTCGCCGACGGACAGGATCCGAACTATCTCTGGGAACTCCTGCGGGACTTCGGGCTGCTGGCGTGCGCCGCCTGGATCGTGGCCAGGCCGCCGGGCCGTCTCGCGTTGGACTCCGTGCTCGGCCTGTCGGGTTCCCCGAAGCCGGACGCGGAGGACGACGGTCCCGATGGGGCGGGCGATCCCAGTAGTGAGAACGGCAGTCAGGGAGAGACTTCGTGAGCAAGCGGACGAGCGAGGCGGCCAGGGCGCGCATCGCGGCACAGCGTGAGGCATACCGCAAGCAGGAGCAGCGCAGGCGGATCACCATGGTCGTGACGGTGGCGGTGGTCGCCGTCGTCGCCGTCGGGATCGGCTGGTGGTCGATCGCGCAGAGCAGGTCGGAGGATCTCGCGGGAAATCTGTCTCCGGTCACGGTGCAGTCGAACGGCACGGTCGTGATGGCCAAGCCCGGGGTCACCGGCCCCGTGGTCGACATCTACGAGGACTACCAGTGCCCGGCCTGCCGTCAGATGGAGGAGACCAGCGGCGCGACGCTGAAGAACCTCGCGGCGGAGGGCAAGGCCAAGGTCGTCTATCACATGATCACGATCTTCGGTCAGGAGCCGACCAAGGGCAACTCGCTGCGCGCCTCGTCGGCCGCCCGGTGCATCGCGGACGGCGACAAGTGGCTCGCCTACCACGAGAAGCTCTACAAGAACCAGCCGTCCGAGACGGTGAACGGCTTCTCTCTCGACGATCTCGTGAAGTGGGGCAAGGAGGTCGGCGTCACCGACTCGGGGTTCGAGAGCTGTGTGCGCGGTCAGCAGAAGGCCGCCGAGCACCAGGAGTACAGCAACAAGATCCTGAGCACGCAGAAGATCACGGGAACGCCCACGGTGATGGTCGACGGCAAGCCGCTGGAGTCCAACACCGCTTTCGTCCCGAGCGCCCTGCGGGACGCCATCGTCAACGCGGCCAAGGGCTGATCCGCATGAGTGCCGCGGTAAGCGACGAATCGGCTCCCTCTTACGGTAACGTCACCTGACATGCCCCTCCTCGCCTCGATTCCCAGCCCGTCGCAGGGGGTCTGGAATCTCGGACCCATCCCGATCCGGGCCTACGCGCTGTGCATCGTGCTCGGCGTCGTCGCCGCCGTCTGGATCGGGGAGCGTCGGTGGCGCGCCCGGGGCGGCGAGCCCGGTGCCATCACCGACCTCGCCGTCTGGGCCGTGCCGTTCGGTCTCGTCGGAGGCCGTCTCTACCACGTCATCACCGACTGGCAGATCTACTTCGGATCCGAAGCGCCCAAGCGCCCGATCGACGCGCTGTTCATCTGGGAGGGCGGTCTCGGCGTGTGGGGCGCGATCGCCCTCGGCGGGGTCGGCGTGTGGATCGCCTGCCGCCGTCGCGGCATCTCGTTCACGGCCGTCGCCGACACCACCGCCCCCGGCATCGCCGTCGCCCAGGCCATCGGCCGGCTGGGCAACTACTTCAACCAGGAACTGTTCGGCGGGCCGACCGACCTGCCGTGGGGACTCCAGATCGATCCGGGCCGTCCCGGCACGCTGCCCGGCGTCGACACCTACCACCCCGCCTTCCTCTACGAGCTGCTGTGGAACCTCGCGCTCGCCGGGCTGCTCGTACTGGCCGGCAGGCGGTTCACCCTGCGCCACGGCCGCCTCTTCGCGCTGTACGTCGCCGGTTACACACTGGGCCGGTTCTGGATCGAGGGACTGCGGGTGGACCCGGCGCACGAGATCCTCGGCCTGCGGCTGAACCAGTGGACCTCGATTGTCATCTTCCTCGCGGCCATCGCGTACTTCTGGCTGGCCAGGGGCAGGAGCGGCGCCGAGCCGCTGGGCACGACGGCGGCGTCCGCCGCGGACTCCGCCGACCACCCGGACGACGGCGGCAGGCCGGACGAAGGTACGCCGGACGACGGTACGGCGGGCGGTGATCCGGCCGCGTCCGACGCGGGCACGTCCGACGCGGGCACGTCCGACCGGGAGGAGGATGACGCCGCCGGCGGGGTCTCCACGGCGGCGGACGGCGAGGCCGGTAAGCGATGACGTCCGGAGCCGGCGTGGGAGCGCGGGCCGAGGCGCACCACAGTCACCGCGACGTGACCGGGGGCTGGTTACGCCCGGCGGTGTTCGGCGCGATGGACGGCCTGGTCTCCAACTTCGCCCTCATCGCGGGTGTGGCGGGCGGCACCGCGGACTCGAAGATCATCGCACTGGCGGGCGTGGCCGGTCTGGCCGCCGGGGCGTTCTCCATGGCGGGCGGCGAGTACGTGTCGGTCGCCAGCCAGCGGGAGCTTGCGCTGGCCGAGTTGGAGGTCGAGCGCCGGGAGCTGGAGCGCAACCCTGAGTCCGAGGAGGACGAGCTCGCGCTGCGTTACGAGGCGCGCGGCGTGGACCCGGAGACGGCCAGGGAGGTCGCCAGGCAGATCTCGCGCGACCCGGAGCAGGCGCTGGCCGTGCACGCCCGGGCCGAGCTGGGCGTCGATCCCCACGACCTGCCCTCACCGGTGCTCGCCGCCGTCTCCTCGTTCCTGGCGTTCGCCGTGGGCGCGCTGATCCCGCTCCTGCCGTACCTGCTGGGGGTCGGCGGACTGTGGATTCCGGCGGCCATCTCGATGACGGCGCTGTTCGGCGCCGGGGCGCTGGTCTCCCTGGTGACCGCGAGGAGCTGGTGGTCGAGCGGGCTGCGCCAGCTCGTCGTCGGCGCCGCCGCGGCGGCCCTGACCTGGGGACTCGGCACCCTCATCGGAGCCGCCGCACTATGACGAGGCGCAAGCGCCGGGCGTCCGCGCCGGTCGAGCGGTGGGGCTTACTCGCGGAGCTCGGGCTCACCGCCGGACAGCAGCGGATGGTGGTCTGGGGTGGCTCCGTCCTGGGCGTCCTGCTTGCGGCGCTGCTGCTCACCCTGCTGATCGACAAGGTCGCCGGCGGGGAGGAGACACCGCACAGGGGAGCCGGGAGCGTCCTGGGCGAGGGGCGGCCGGAGACCTACCAGGCGTGGCCGTCGCCCAGGGAGTTCAAGCCGATCGCGGACCGGAAGGCCGACAGCGCGCCGCTGACCCTGCGCGAGGTCTTCGGCGCGCGTGCGCTCACGGCCGGGAAGATCACCCTGAAGCGGATCGCGACCCGGACGGACCCCGGCTGCTCGGCAACCGTGTGGGGGAGCGGCCTGAGCGACCTGCTGGCCAAGGCCGGGTGCAGGCAGGCGCTGCGGGGCCTCTACCGGAGCGCGGACGGCGCCTATGTGGCGCAGTACACGCTGCTCGATCTCGCCGACGTCCGGGCCGCCAACGGCGTGGTCGACGATCTGAAGTCGATGCACCTGGGTGGCTGGACGCTGCCGATCGAGCAGGGCAGGGCGGCCTTCCAGGGGTACAGCGAGGCGAGCGGCTACGCGATGGGCCACTACGCCGGTCTGGTGTGGGTCGCCCGGGCCGACGGCGCCGAGCCGGGGGAGCGCGACGACTTCGTCATGCTCGGCCTGGCCGTACGCGGCGTCGAGAAGGGGCTCTACCGCCGGATCGTCGCCGTCGCCGGCCTGCCGTCCATGGCGCCCGACCCGGGATCGGCCGACGACAGGCCCCAGCCGCCCGAGCCCACTCCCACCGACCCGAACGGCCCCGCGGCCTCCCCGCCCCCGGCGACTTCGTGATCATGCGGCGGTCGGCCGGGCGATTCGCCCGCTAATCGAGTCCGGCCGCGGCCGGCAGGGTGCGTGAGACGGCGGCGGGAAGGGCGGCGACGCGGTGCAGCGGCGCCTCCAGGAGGGTGAGGTCGCCGGCCCAGGGTGCGGCCTCCTCGATCACGGCCCTGGCCTGCTTCTTGGTCGATCCGGTCCGCCCGGTCAGCGCCTCACGCCAGACGTTGGCGATCTTTCCGTGCGCGCTGTCCATGATCCGCCGGACGGTCCTGCCGGTGCCGTCCGCCGGTGGCGGGAGCCGTACGGCGTCGAGCACATGCGCTTCGCCGCCGAGGCGGCGTACGGCGATGCCGTAGACGGGGGCGAGCAGCGCGGCGAGCGCGTCGCCGGGCGGCCGGGCGAGCAGCACCCGCACATGCCTCGCCCTGGTCGCGAGCAGCAGGCGGGGCAGTGCCGCCTCGAGTCCGGACGGCACGGCGATCGCCACCCGCTCGGGATCGGCGGCGTACGGCTTGGCCAGCAGCGTGGCGAGCCTCGTCCTGGGCGTGGCGGGCAGCAGCCCGCGCGGCCAGTCCCCGGCGAGCAGGCCGGGTTCGAAGTCGTCCAGAACTCCGTTCGCCGCCCCGTTCACCGCCCCCCTGGCGGACGCCGACTCGACGGCCTGGGGCCCCTGAGTGTAGATCGCGGTGGCGGTGTGATCCGCGGCCCGGTCGGTCAGCGCGGCCACGGCGGGCCAGGTCTTGGTGGTGGGCCGCAGGACGTAGAGATCCGCCGCGCTGCCGATGGCCTCCGCCCCGTGGTAGCGGTTGAAGTCAGGAAAAATAGCCTCGTTCAGCAGGTTAAGGGCAAGCAATGCTTTCTGTACTTTGAGGGCGAGCGCCGGGGTGCGCTCGGACGCGCCGTAGGCGACCAGGATCCGGCCCTGCTCCCGGTCGCGCAGGCCCTCGGCCGCCCGCGCTGCGAACAGCCCGATGCCCTCGGGTGTGTAGGGCGGATCGGTGATCGCGAGGTCGGCCCAGCCGCGCAGCGACGGCGGCAGGCCCAGCCGCAGATCCGCCCACCGGGTGCGCACGCCGAGATCCTGCCGGTCGATGTAGGCGAGGATCCGGTCGTCGACGTCGGCCACGGCGACCTCCACCTCGGGGTGGAGCATCCGTACGGCCATGCAGGTCAGGTCGTGGTCGCCCACGCACAGCAGACGGGCGCCGGGCAGCCAGAACCGCTCGCCGAGCAGGAGGGCCCGGCGCAGCACGGTCTCCGCCGTGGCGGAGACGTGATCGAGTGCGTGCCGCCCCCGGGGCGCCCCGTCGATCAGGGTCTCCAGCCGCCGCAGGACCTCGGCGTACGGCCCTTGCCGGAGACTAATGTACCAATAGTCCGAAATGTTGCTATTAACGTGTGGATGATACCCTTTAAGGGAATTTGTCTGGTTGGCCGGGACGCGGAAGCGGTCGCCGCTGTGCTCAAGGGGGAGCGTACGCAGCAGCGCCTCGACCGTACGCCGCGAGGTCGCGGTCTCCCGGACCAGATCGGCCAGGGTCCACCAGCGTCCGTCGCTCAGCAGTGCGACGGCTGAGCGGAGGCGACGGCCGTCCACGCCCGCCTTCGTCATCAGGTCGTCGAGCGCATCGAGTCCGGCCATGCCGCAACTGTATCCGGGACATCGGCCGATCGAAGTTTCGCGAACCAGTCTGAAAGGAACTATCAAGTCACGTAACCCTGAGGGAGCCGCCGGGAGGCCGTGCGGTACCCTCGACCCACTCCACAACCGCAGCAGGGCCAACGTCGTCCCTCTGTTCCAGCAGAAGCAGACGACGGGAGGAACTCCATGCCTGCTGCTCGCCGTGGCTTCCCCAAGCCACAGGGACTCTACGATCCGGCGAACGAACACGACGCCTGCGGCGTCGCCATGGTGGCCGATGTGACCGGCCGCCGCAGCTACGACATCGTCGCCAGCGCACTGACCGCGCTGCGCAACCTCGACCATCGCGGAGCCAGCGGAAGCGAGCCCGACACCGGTGACGGCGCCGGCATCCTCACCCAGATCCCCGACGCGTTCTTCCGCGAGATCGTCGCGGAGCTGGGGTGGCACGGCGAGCTGCCGCCCGAGGGCGCGTACGCCGCCGGCACGGCGTTCCTGCCGGCCGACGAGCGGGCACGCGAGACGGCGGTCCGGCTGATCGAGGAGATCGCGGCCGAGGAGGGGCTCACCGTCCTCGGCTGGCGGGACCTTCCGGTCGACGCCTCGCTCCCCGGGGCCGGGGCACGGGCGGTCATGCCGTTCTTCCGCCAGCTCTTCGTCAGCGCGACGGGCGGCGCACCGGGCGGCGAGACCGGCCCGGCGCTGACCGGCCTCGATCTGGACCGCGCCGTCTACCCCCTGCGCAAGCGGGCCGAGCACGAGGCCGACGTCTACTTCGCCTCGCTGTCCAGCCGGACCATCGTCTACAAGGGCATGCTGACCTCTCCCCAGGTCGAGCCCTTCTTCCCCGACCTGTCCGACGAGCGGTACGTCACGGCGATCGCGCTGGTCCATTCGCGCTTCTCCACCAACACGTTCCCCTCCTGGCCGCTCGCCCATCCCTACCGGTACATCGCGCACAACGGCGAGATCAACACGGTCAGGGGCAACCGCAACTGGATGCGCGCGAGGGAGGCGATGCTCGCCACCGGCCTCATCCCCGGCGACCTGCGGAGGCTGTTCCCGATCTGCGACCCGGACGGCTCGGACACCGCGTCGTTCGACGAGGTCCTTGAGCTGCTCCACCTGGGCGGCCGGTCGCTCCCGCACGCCGTGCTCATGATGATCCCCGAGGCGTGGGAGAACCACGCGGAGATGGATCCGGCCCGCCGGGCCTTCTACGAGTTCCACTCGACGCTGATGGAGGCCTGGGACGGGCCGGCGTCGATCACGTTCTCCGACGGCACGCTGGTCGGCGCCGTGCTCGACCGCAACGGCCTGCGGCCCGGCCGGTTCTGGGTGACCGAGGACGGCCTGGTCGTGCTCGCCTCCGAGGCGGGCGTGCTCGCCGACATCCCCCAGGACAGGATCGTGCGCAAGGGCCGGCTCCAGCCGGGCCGGATGTTCCTCGTCGACACCGCACGCGGCCGGATCGTCGAGGACGACGAGATCAAGGCCGAGCTCGCGGCGGCCGAGCCGTACGGCGACTGGCTGCACACCGGCCTGGTCCGCTTCGAGGAGCTGCCCGAGCGCGAGCACGAGCACCCCACCCACGAGGCGCTGGTCAAGCGGCAGCAGACCTTCGGCTACACCGAGGAGGAGCTGCGGGTCCTGCTGGCGCCGATGGCCAGGACCGGAGCCGAGCCGATCGGCTCGATGGGCACGGACACCCCGCTCGCCGTGCTCAGCCAGCGGCCGAGGCTGCTGTTCGACTACTTCAGCCAGCTCTTCGCGCAGGTCACCAACCCCCCGCTGGACGCGATCCGCGAGGAGCTCGTCACCTCCCTGCAGTCCACGATCGGCCCCGAGGGCAACCTGCTGGAGCCCGGCCCGGTCTCCTGCCGCCGTCTGGTGCTGCCGTACCCCGTGATCGACAACGACGAGCTCGCGAAGATCGTGCACATCGACGACGAGGGCGTGCTGCCCGGCTTCCGGCCGTACGTCGTGTCCGGCCTGTTCGACGCCGCGGGTGGCGGACGGGCCCTGGTCGACAGGCTGGCGGAGATCCGCGCCGAGGTCTCGGCGGCGATCGCGGACGGCGCGCGGATCATCGTGCTGACCGACCGAGGGTCCTCCCGCGATCGGGTGCCGATCCCGTCGTTGCTGCTCACCGGTGCGGTGCACCACCACCTCATCCGGGAGAAGACGCGCACAAGGGTCGGCCTGGTCGTCGAGACCGGCGAGGCCCGCGAGTGCCACCACATGGCCCTGCTCATCGGGTACGGCGCGAGCGCGGTCAACCCCTACCTCGCCATCGAGACCGTCGAGGCCATGGCGCTGGAGGGCGCGGCCGTCGCCGGCGGGCTCGGCCCCGACCCGGCCAAGGCCGTACGCAACCTGATCAAGGCGTACGGCAAGGGCGTCCTGAAGATCATGTCCAAGATGGGCGTCTCCACGGTCGCCTCCTACACCGGCGCGCAGATCTTCGAGGCGCTCGGCCTCGGCGCCGAGGTCGTCGACGAGTGCTTCACCGGCACCACCTCGCGTCTCGGCGGCGTCGGCTTCGACGTGCTGGCCAGGGAGGCGCTGGAGCGGCACGCCCGTGCCTACCCGCGCGCGGAGAACGCGCACCGGCGGCTGGAGGTCGGCGGGGAGTACCAGTGGCGGCGCGAGGGCGAGCCGCATCTGTTCAACCCCGAGACGGTCTTCAAGCTGCAGCACTCCACCCGGACCAGGCGGTACGAGATCTTCAAGGAGTACACCTCGCTCGTCGACGGGCGGTCCGAACGGCTGATGACGCTGCGCGGGCTGTTCAAGCTGCGCCCGGTGGCCGAGCCCGTGCCGATCGACGAGGTCGAGCCGGTCGAGTCGATCGTGCGGCGGTTCTCCACCGGCGCGATGTCGTACGGCTCGATCTCGCGGGAGGCGCACGAGACGCTGGCGATCGCGATGAACCGGCTCGGCGCGAAGTCGAACACCGGCGAGGGCGGCGAGGAGCCCGAGCGGCTGTACGACCCAGAGCGCAGGTCGGCGATCAAGCAGGTGGCCTCCGGCCGGTTCGGCGTGACCAGCGAATACCTGGTCAACGCCGAGGACCTGCAGATCAAGATGGCCCAGGGGGCCAAGCCCGGCGAGGGCGGCCAGCTGCCCGGCCACAAGGTGTACCCGTGGATCGCCAGGACCAGGCACTCCACCCCCGGCGTCGGCCTCATCTCGCCGCCGCCGCACCACGACATCTACTCCATCGAGGACCTGGCCCAGCTCATCCACGACCTCAAGAACGCCAACCCGCTGGCCCGCGTCCACGTGAAGCTGGTCGCCGAGGTCGGGGTGGGCACGGTCGCCGCCGGGGTCAGCAAGGCGCACGCCGACGTCGTGCTCATCTCCGGCCACGACGGCGGCACCGGCGCGTCGCCGCTGACGTCGATCAAGCACGCGGGCGCCCCCTGGGAGCTCGGCCTGGCCGAGACCCAGCAGACGCTCCTGCTCAACGGCCTGCGCGACCGCATCGTCGTCCAGGCGGACGGCCAGCTCAAGACCGGCCGCGACGTGATCGTCGCCGCGCTGCTCGGCGCCGAGGAGTTCGGCTTCGCCACCGCGCCGCTGGTGGTCTCCGGCTGCGTGATGATGCGGGTCTGCCACCTCGACACCTGCCCGGTGGGAGTGGCAACGCAGAACCCCGAGCTGCGCAGGCGGTTCAGCGGACGACCCGAGTTCGTGGTGAACTTCTTCGAGTTCATCGCGCAGGAGGTGCGCGAATACCTCGCCCTGCTCGGCCACCGGTCGCTGGACGAGGTCATCGGCCGGTCCGACCTGCTCGACACCGCCGCTGCCGTCGACCACTGGAAGGCGGCGGGCCTGGACGTGTCGCCCATCCTGCACCGGCCGGAGCTTCCGGAGGGAACGCCGCTGCGCAGGGTCGCCGAGCAGGACCACGGGCTCGGCAAGGCACTGGACAACACGCTGATCCAGCTCGCCGAGGGCGCGCTGACCGGCGGCGACCGGGTCACGCTCGAGCTGCCCATCCGCAACGTCAACCGCACGGTCGGCACCATGCTGGGTCACGAGGTGACCAGGCGGTACGGCGCCGCCGGGCTGCCCGACGACACGATCGACGTGACGTTCACCGGGTCGGCGGGCAACTCCTTCGGCGCGTTCGTGCCCCGCGGCATCACGCTGCGGCTCACCGGCGACGCCAACGACTACCTCGGCAAGGGGCTGTCGGGCGGACGCCTGGTCGTCCGGCCGCATCCCGACGCGCGGTTCGCCGCCGAGACGCAGGTCATCGCGGGGAACGTCGGCCTGTACGGCGCCACCTCGGGAGAGGTGTTCGTCCGCGGCGTCGCGGGCGAGCGGTTCTGTGTGCGCAACTCCGGCGCCACCGCCGTCGTCGAGGGCGTGGGCGACCACGGCTGCGAGTACATGACCGGCGGCCGGGTCGTCGTGCTCGGCCCGACCGGCCGCAACTTCGCCGCCGGCATGTCCGGCGGCATCGCGTACGTGCTCGACCTCGAGCCCGGACGGGTCAACCGCGAGATGGTCGAGATCGAGCCGCTGGACGAGGCGGACGCGGAGTTCCTGCGCGAGATCGTCGGCAGGCACCTGGCGGAGACCGGATCGGCGGTCGCGTCCGCGCTGCTCGCCGACTGGGAGGCGGCACTCGCCAGAATCGGCAAGATCATGCCGTCGGACTTCAGGCGGGTTCTGCGTGCCCGGGCCGCCGCCGAGGCCGAGGGCAGGGACATCGACCAGGCCGTCATGGCCGCCGCGCACGGATGAGGGGGTAACAACCGATGGCCGACCCGAAGGGTTTTCTGGCACACGGGCGCGAGCTGCCTGCCCGCCGCCCGGTCGACGTCCGCATCGGCGACTGGCGTGAGGTCTACGAGGACATCCCCCCGGCCACGCTGTCCCGGCAGGCGTCCCGCTGCATGGACTGCGGCATCCCGTTCTGCCACAACGGCTGCCCGCTCGGGAACCTCATCCCGGAATGGAACGACCTCGTCTACCGCGACGACTGGAGGGAGGCGGCCGAGCGGCTGCACGCCACCAACAACTTCCCGGAGTTCACCGGCCGGCTCTGCCCGGCTCCGTGCGAGACGGCGTGCGTCCTCGGCATCAACTCCGACCCGGTCACGATCAAGCAGGTCGAGGTCGAGATCGTCGAGCGGGCCTTCGCCGAGGGCTGGGTCGCCCCGCTGCCGCCGGCCGTGAGGACCGGCCGCCGGGTGGCCGTGGTGGGCTCCGGCCCGGCCGGCCTGGCCGCGGCCCAGCAGCTCACCCGGGCAGGGCACGACGTGGTGGTGTTCGAGCGGGCCGATCGCGCCGGCGGCCTGCTCCGCTACGGCATCCCCGAGTTCAAGATGGAAAAGCGCCACCTCGACCGCCGTCTCGCGCAGATGACGGCCGAGGGCACCGAGTTCCGCACCTCGGTGAACGTGGGCGTGGACATCACGGCGGCCCGGCTGCGGGAGGAGTACGACGCGGTCGTGCTCGCGGGCGGCGCCACGGCCTGGCGTGACCTGCCGGTGCCCGGGCGCGGGCTCGGCGGGATCCACCAGGCGATGGAGTATCTCCCGCCGGCCAACCGCGACCTGGACGCCTCGCCGATCTCCGCGCGCGGCAGGCACGTCGTGGTGATCGGCGGCGGGGACACCGGAGCCGACTGCATCGGCACGGCGATCCGGCAGGGGGCGGCCTCGGTCACCCAGCTCGAGATCATGCCGATGCCTCCGGCGGCCCGTACGGCCGGGCAGCCGTGGCCGACGTTCCCGATCCTGTTCAAGATGGAAAGCGCGCACGAGGAACTGGCGGCCCGCGGCGGCGAGCGGGTCTACGCCGTGTCCACCACGGAGTTCGTCGGCGACGCCGAGGGCAGGGTCAGGGCGCTGCGGCTGGTCGACGTCGAGGGCCCGGCCACCGGGTTCCGGCCGATCCCCGGCACCGAGCGGGAGATCCCCGCCGAGCTGGTCACGCTCGCCATGGGCTTCCTCGGCCCGGAGAAGGGACCGCTGCTCACCGATCTGGCGGCGCTCGCACCGGGAGACTTCTTCGACGCGAGGGGCAACGTGGCGAGGAACGCCTCCTACGAGACCGCCGTCGACGGCGTCTTCGTGGCCGGTGACATGGGCCGCGGGCAGTCACTGATCGTCTGGGCGATCGCCGAGGGCCGATCGGCCGCCGCCGCCGTGGACGGGAGGCTCAGCGGAGGGACGGCGCTGCCCGCTCCGATCCCGCCAACCGCACGTCCGTTGGTTTAGCTGTAGAAAATAGGACATATTCAAATTCAGGCAGCCGGGAGCGTCCGGCTGCCTGAAGGGTGCAGGAGCCGAAACGGGGGGGATCGGTGAACGCACGCGGACGTTTCGCCGCGATGGCCGTCTCGATGACGCTGATGGGCGCGATCGGCGCGACGGCCTGCGCCGGGCCCGATCCGGCGGATCACGCGGCGGGCGCAGCCCAGCCCTCCTCCAGCACCTCGGAGTCGGAACCGGCCGGCCGGACCGGCCGGTACCTGGTGTTCTACGCCTCCGGCGGCAAGGAAGCGGCGACCCGCGCCGTGACGGCCGCCGGCGGCACCGTGATCGGCGGGGACGACCGGCTCGGCTACCTGATGGCGCGCACCGGGGCGCCCGAGCGGATCGGGTCGGATCCGGCCGTCGTCGGCGTCTCGCTCGACCGGCCCGTCGGCAGGGTCTCCTCCGTTCCGGCCGCCGCGCCGTACGCGCGGTCCGCCTCGCGCGGGCCGTCGGCCGTACGGACGACCGCGCACGGGCGGCGGGCGGTGCGGGACGAGCCGCTGGCGGACCGCCAGTGGGACATGAAGATGATCGGCGCCACCCCGGACGGGTCGTACGGCAAGGCCAGGGGGAGCCACAAGGTCCTGGTGGGGGTCATCGACACCGGCGTCGACGGGAACCATCCCGACATCGCCCCCAACTTCAACCGCGAGCTCAGCCGCAACTTCGTCATGGACGAGCCGAACGACCCGAACGGCAAGAAGCTCGACGGCCCGTGCGAGCACCAGGGGTGCAAGGACCCGGCGGACGTGGACGACGACGGCCACGGCACGCACGTCGCCAGCACCATCGGCTCGCCGCTCAACGGAATCGGCATCGGCGGGGTGGCCCCCGACGTGTCGCTGGTCAACCTGCGGGCGGGCACCGACTCGGGGTACTTCTTCCTCAAGCCGACGATGGACGCCCTGGCGTACGCCGGGGACGTGGGCGTCGACGTCGTCAACATGAGCTTCTACGTCGACCCGTGGGCGTTCAACTGCACCGCCAACCCGCAGGACTCGCAGGTCGAGCGCCTGGACCAGAAGGGCGTCATCGAGGGCATGCGGCGGGCGCTCGCCTACGCCCGCGAGCGGGGCGTGACGCTGATCACCGCGATCGGCAACAGCGGCACCGACCTCGGCATGCCGAAGAAGGACACGACCAGCCCCAACTATCCGCTGGACAAGCAGCGCGACCGCAAGATCGACAACACCTGTGTCAACGTCCCGGCCGAGCTCGACGGCGTCATCTCGGTCACGGCCGTCGGGCCGAGCGGGCGCAAGTCCGCCTTCTCCGACTACGGGATCGAGCAGGCCGACATCGCGGCGCCCGGCGGCGATCTGTTCGACAGCGGGACCGAGCTCAAGGGCGCGCGGCGGGAGATCCTGGCCGCCGCCCCGGAAAGCGTCCTGCGGGCGAAGGGCTCGATCGGCAAGGACGGCCGCCCGAAGGACGCCTCGGTCGTCCGCGACTGCCAGGGTGGCAGGTGCGCCTACTACCAGTACCTGGAGGGCACCTCGATGGCCGCCCCGCACGCCACCGGGGTCGCCGCGATCATCATCGGCCGGTTCGGCGAGCCGGGCAAGGGCGGGGTCCACATGGACCCGGCGCAGGTCGAGAAGCTGCTGTACGCCTCCGCCGTGCAGAAGGCCTGCCCCTCGTCCCGCGCCTACAAGTACGGCCCGGACGACACGCAGGTGTGCGAGGGCGACGCGGCCAGGAACGGTTTCTTCGGCCGCGGCGTGGTCGACGCCGCCCGCGCCGCCACCGTCACGCGGTGATCGGGCCGGCGGGGTGGAAAGCCCGGTGGAGGCGGGCCGGGAGGAGTAGCGTGGACGGCGCAAGATGTGATGACGCCGCGCCGCCATCGGGCCGGATGGGTGAACTCCCTGGTGAGAGACCGTGAATACTCGGCGACGCATGCGCCTGCCGTCACATGAAGTGGTCTGTACCAATTAGGGTAGTACTTGTGAGTCGTCGAGCTAAGATCGTCTGCACCCTGGGTCCCGCATCCTCATCGCCCGAGCGTCTGCGCGAGCTCATCCTCGCCGGCATGAACGTGGCCCGATTCAACCTTTCCCACGGCAGCCATGAGCTGCACAGGGAGATCCTGGACCGGGTCAGGGCCGCCGCGGAGGAGTTGGGACGTCCCGTCGGCGTCCTCGCCGACCTGCAGGGCCCCAAGATCCGCGTCGGCAGGTTCGCCTGCGGCCCGGTACGGCTCGCCTACGGCGACGTCTTCACGATCACGACGGAGAACGTCCCGGGGGACCGCGAGATGGTCTCCACGACGTACGAGGGACTGCCCGGTGACGTCAATCCGGGCGACACCGTGCTGGTCGACGACGGCCGTCTCAATCTGGAGGTGACCGCCGTGGACGGGCCGCGCGTGGTCACCCGCGTGATCGTCGGCGGCATGATCTCCGACAACAAGGGCCTCAACCTGCCCGGGGTCGCCGTGAGCGCGCCCGCGCTCACCGAGAAGGACGAGACGGACCTGCGCTGGGCGCTGCGCACGGGGTTCGACCTGATCGCCCTGTCGTTCGTCCGGTCGCCGGACGACGCGCTGCTGGTCAGGAAGATCATGGATGAGGAGGGCGTCCATCTGCCGCTCCTCGCCAAGATCGAGAAGCCGCAGGCCGTCGAGCACCTCGAAGAGATCGTCAACGTGTTCGACGGAGTGATGGTCGCGCGCGGCGACCTCGGCGTGGAGCTCCCGCTGGAGCAGGTGCCGATCGTCCAGCGCCGGATCATCGAGCTGTGCCGCGAGAAGGCCCACCCGGTCATCGTGGCCACCCAGATGCTCGACTCGATGATGAACGCCCCGCGCCCGACCCGCGCCGAGGCCTCCGACGTCGCCTACGCCGTCATGGACGGCGCGGACGCGGTGATGCTGTCGGGTGAGACCTCGGTCGGCAACTACCCGGTCGACTCGGTCTCCACGATGCACCGCATCGCCATCGCGGCGGAGAGCACGAGCCTGGAGGCCACCCACACCCTGGACCGCCTGCCGGAGACCACCGGTGGCGCCATCGCCCGCGCTGCGGCCGAGGTGGGCGCGATCGTCAAGGCCAAGGCCCTCGTCGCGTTCACGATGTCCGGTGAGACGGCCCGCCGGCTGGCCCGCTACCGTTCGCCGATCCCGCTGCTCGCGCTGACCTCCAACCCGCAGGTGTGCGGCCAGCTCGCGCTGACGTGGGGGGTGGAGACCTTCGAGGTCCCGTTCGTCCACCACACCGACGACATGGTCCGTCAGGTCGAGGCGTCGCTGCTGTCGCTCGGCCGGTGCGAGAAGGGCGACAAGGTGGTGATCGTCGCCGGCTCCCCGCCCGGCACGCACGGGTCCACCAACGCCCTGCGGGTCCACACCATCGGCTCGGCGGTCGCCCACCCCGGGTGATCACCCGGAACACCGGGACACCGGGACGCCTGGACGCCTGTGGGCGTCGGACACCCGGGGCAGGGACACCTGGAGCACCGGGTGGCCGGGGAAAACCCCTTGATGGCCGCCGACTCCTGGTAAAGCATGGCAGTCGAGCCGTCTGATCCTGTCCATGCACCGGGGGGAGCGCCACGGAGACGATGCGCGAGCGGTCCGGATCCGGACCCGACACCCGACGCCCTTTATGGCACTCGCTGTGGCGGCTGCGGTCCTATCTGCGGCCGTACGCGCGAATCATGATCGTGTCCTGGGTCGCGGCCTTCCTCGGCATCGCCGCCGGCACGGTCATCCCGCTCGTCGGCAAGGAGATCATCGACGGCCCGGTGGCCCGGGGGGACCGCGCCGCGCTGCTCCCGCTCGGGCTGCTCGCCCTCGGACTCGGCGTCGCCGAGGCCGTGCTCACCTTCGTACGCAGGTGGTCGCAGGCGGGGCCGGTGCTCGGCCTGGAGACCGCGATCCGCGACGATCTCTACCGGCACCTGCAGCGGCTGCCGATGAGCTTCCACGACGAGTGGCAGTCCGGGCAGCTCCTGTCGCGCGCGACGACCGACCTGTCCACGATCCGTCGCTTCCTGGGCTTCGGAGTGCTGTTCCTGATCATGAACATCCTCCAGCTCACCGCGGTCGTCATTGTGCTCCTGCGGACGTACTGGCCGCTCGGCCTGCTCGTCACGGCGTCGGCCGTGCCGGTCGTGGCGCTGTCGCTGCGGTTCGAGAAGCGGTACATCCGCGTCTCGCGCCAGGTGCAGGACCAGCAGGGCGACCTGGCCACGCTCGTCGAGGAGGCGGCGCTCGGCATCCGCACGATCAAGGCGTTCGGCCGCCGCCGTCACCTCTACCGGGTGTTCGACGGGGCCGCGAGCGGGCTGCGCCGTACGGCACTGGACAAGGTCCGGCTGTCGTCGCGCTTCTTCACGTTTCTCGAGGTGATCCCGAACGTCACGCTGGCCATGGTGCTGCTGCTCGGCGCGGTCGCCGTGGGCGCCGGCGAGCTGACACTCGGCACACTGGTCGCGTTCACCACCCTCGTCCTGCAGCTGGTGTGGCCGGTCGCCTCGCTGGGCTACATCCTCGCGATGGGGCAGGAGGCGATGACCGCCGCCGACCGGGTCACCGAGGTGCTGGACACCGTCCCCGCCATCACCGGCCCGCGAAACGAGACCGCCAGAGAAGACGGGACGGGCAGAGGAGACGACACCGGCAGAGAAGACGGGACAGGGACGGAGGCCGGGGACGGGCGGCGCGCCGCCGGGAGGCGGCCGGGCGGGCGGGGACATCTGCGGTTCGAGGGGGTGGAGTTCCGGTTCCCCGGCGCCGACCGGCCCGTGCTGCGGGACGTCCGGCTCGACGTGCGGCCGGGCGAGACGGTCGCGATCGTCGGGGCCACCGGCTCGGGCAAGACGACGCTGACGTCGCTGGTGCCCAGGCTCCGCGACGTGACCGGCGGCCGGGTCACGATCGACGGACGCGACGTGCGGGACCTGTCGCTCCCGGCGCTGCGTTCGATGGTCGCCACCGCGTTCGAGGAGCCGACGCTGTTCTCGATGAGCGTGCGGGAGAACGTGGCGCTGGGCCGGGCCGGCGCCACCGACCGGGAGATCCGGGAGGCACTGGAGATCGCCCAGGCCGTGTTCGTCTTCGACCTGCCCTGGGGGCTGGACACCCGGATCGGCGAGCAGGGCATGTCGCTGTCCGGCGGTCAGCGGCAGCGCCTGGCCCTGGCCCGGGCGATCCTCGGCAGACCCCGCGTCCTCGTGCTCGACGACACCCTGTCCGCGCTCGACGTGGAGACCGAGGCCCTGGTGGAGGAGGCGCTGCGCGGTGTTCTCGCCGACGCGACCGGCCTCATCGTCGCCCACCGGGCCTCGACCGTGCTGCTCGCCGACCGGGTGGCGCTGCTCAGCGACGGCTCCATCGCGGGCGTCGGGCGGCACGCCGAGCTGCTGTCGTCGGTGCCGGAATACCGTGCGCTGCTCGCGCAGGACGCCGATCTCGATCCAGAGCGGGCACTGCGGTGAACGACTCCTGGCGGGGCGTCGCGGCCGAGGACCAGGACCAGGTGTCCGACAGCGTCTCCCTGCTGCTGCGCACGCGCTCGCGCCGGCTGCTCGCCGATCTGCTGCGGCCGCACCGCCGGCGGATCGCACTGCTGACCGCCGTCATCGTGCTGTCCAGCGCGGCCGGCCTGGCCCTGCCGTACCTGGTGAAGGCCGGCATCGACGACGGCATCCCGCCGATGCTGGCGGGCGGCGGGCCGGGAACACTGCTGACGATCATCGCCCTGGTCGTCGCGGCCACGCTCGTCCAGGCGCTCACCCGGATGGTGTTCCTCCAGATGTCCGGCCGGATCGGGCAGGACATCCTGCTCGAACTCCGCCGCCGGGTCTTCGACCATTTCCAGCGGCTGTCGCTGTCGTTCCACGAGAAGTACACCTCCGGCCGGGTGATCTCCCGGCTCACCTCCGACGTCGAGGCGATCGGCGAGCTGCTGGACTCGGGCTTCGACGGCCTCGTCACGGCGGTGCTGACCCTCTGCGGCACCGCGATCATGCTGCTCGTGCTCGACGTCCGCCTCGGGCTGGCGGCGCTGCTGCCGCTGCCGGTCCTGCTGCTGTTCACCCGGTGGTTCCGCAGGGAGTCGAGCGTCGCCTACCGCCGGAGCCGTCAGGCGGTCGCGCTGGTCATCGTCCACTTCGTCGAGTCGATGACCGGCATCCGCGCCGTACAGGCGTTCCGCAGGGAACCGCGCAACCAGGAGATCTTCGAACGGCTCAACGCCGGCTACCGTGACGCCAACATGCGCAGCACCCGCCTGGTCGCCGTGTTCATGCCGGGCATCAAGCTCATCGGCAACGTCACGGTGGCGGCCGTGCTGCTGTACGGCGGATGGCTCGCCTTGAACGGCACGGTGACGGTCGGCGTGCTCGCCGCCTTCCTGCTCTACCTGCGGCAGTTCTATGAGCCGATGCAGGAGATCAGCCAGTTCTACAACGCGCTGCAGTCGGCCGGCGCCGCGCTGGAGAAGCTGTCCGGCGTGCTGGAGGAGCGGCCCGACGTCGCCGAGCCGCCCCGGCCGGTGCCGCTCGGCGGCGCGCGGGGCGGGGGGAGCGACGGGACGCGCGGGGCGCGCGGCGGCCTGCGGTTCGAGGCCGTGGAGTTCGGCTACGGCGGTGGCCGGGCCGTACTGCCCCGGCTGGATCTGGAGATCTCCGCGGGGCAGACCGTCGCCGTGGTCGGCACGACCGGTGCGGGCAAGACCACGCTGGCCAAGCTGATGGCCAGATTCTACGACCCCGTGGCCGGGCGGATCCTGCTCGACGGCGTGGACCTGCGTGACCTCGACGAGGCCGAGCTGCGCCGCCACGTCGTCATGGTGACCCAGGAGAACTTCCTGTTCACCGGCACGATCGCCGACAACGTCAGGTTCGGCCGGCCGGACGCTCCGACGGCCGCCGTCGTCGAGGCGGCCGAGGCCATCGGCGCGCACGCGTTCGTCTCCACGCTGCCCGAGGGGTACGGCACGCAGGTCGGCAAGCGCGGCGGCCGGATGTCGGCGGGGCAGCGGCAGCTCGTCGCGTTCGCCCGGGCCTTCCTCGCGGATCCCGCGGTGCTGATCCTCGACGAGGCCACCTCCAGCCTCGACGTGCCCAGCGAACGGCTCGTGCAGCGGGCGCTGCGCACGATCCTGGCCGACCGGACCGCGGTGATCATCGCGCATCGGCTGTCGACCGTGGAGATCGCCGACCGGGTGCTCGTGATGGAGGGCGGCCGGATCGTCGAGGACGGGGCGCCGGAGGGTCTCATCGCCCGCTCCGGCAGATTCGCCCGTCTGCACCAGGCCTGGCTGGACAGCCTGGCCCGATCGTGAGAAGAGTGCCCCGGGTGGGACTCGAACCCACACTGTACGGGTTTTGAATCCGCTCCCTCATGCCAATTGGGGTACCGGGGCTTCAACCCGGACTCTATACGGTCGTCCGGATCCCGTCGCTCGGAGCCTAGCGGATCGATGATCGTCCGCACGACCCCTTGCGTGGTCCCAATGTAGCGGACATCGGTAACCTCTTGTGCGTGAGTACCCAGCGACGAGTGGTGATCGCGGAAGACGAGGCCCTGATCCGCCTCGACCTGAAGGAGATGCTCGAAGAGGACGGCTATGCCGTGGTGGGGGAGGCCGGCGACGGGGAGACCGTGGTCGAGCTGGCCACGGAGCTGCGCCCCGACCTGGTGGTCCTGGATGTGAAGATGCCGGTCCTCGACGGGATCTCGGCCGCCGAGCGGATCGTCGCCGAGCGGATCGCCCCCTGCCTCATCCTGACCGCGTTCTCCCAGCGTGACCTGGTCGAGCGGGCCAGGGACGCGGGAGCGATGGCGTACCTGGTCAAGCCGTTCACCAAGGGCGACCTGGTTCCGGCCATCGAGATGGCGATCAGCCGGCACGAGGAGATCACGGCGCTGGAGAGGGAGGTCTCCACCCTCTCCGGACGGCTGGAGACGAGGAAGCTCGTGGACCGGGCCAAGGGCCTGCTGATGACCCAGCACGGGTGGACCGAGCCGCAGGCGTTCCGGTGGATCCAGAAGGCGTCCATGGACCGCCGCATGAGCATGCGTCAGGTGGCCCAGATCGTGGTGTCCGAGGCCGTGAAGAAGGACGCCCCGCCGGAGGAGGGCGCGCAGCCCAGCCCGGAGAGCCCCCAGCCTTGATCACGAAGTCAGACCGAAAAAACATGATAAGCCGATGCACGGGGTCTCTGACCAGGCTTAAAGGGATATTTCCCAATTCCGTTACACGTTGATTACTAAACGAAGAGGATCTCCATAACAAAGCCATAACCGTGATGGCCTCTGTATCGACCTGTGACTTCCCGTGGTTGTACTACCGGTCACGACCCCACGGCTGACCGCTGGATGGGGGCGGATGCGTATCCGATCCCCGTAAGGGGATCCAGCGAAAGGAAGGCAACCTTGCGATCCAAGATCGCTCGCCTTGGCGGCATTGTCGCGGTCGGTACAGCGCTGACCCTCGGCCTCGCGGCGTGTGGAAGTGGCACCGATGACGCCTCCTCGTCCGGTGGTCAGGGTGATGGTGGGGGCGCCACCACTCTGAAGATCGGCTTCATGGGCGACCTGACCGGTGAGAACTCGGCGCTCATGATCCCGCCGTCCCAGGGCGCGCAGCTCGCGGTGGACGAGTTCAACGCGAAGTCGACCGACGTCAAGGTCGAACTGGTGAAGTACGACAGCCAGGGCAACCCCGACCAGGCTGTCCCGCTGGCCCAGAAGGCCGTCACCGAAGACAAGATCGTGGCGATGGTGGGCCCGGGCTTCTCCGGTGAGTCCCGCAACGTCGGCCCGGTCCTGGAGCAGGGCAAGATTCCGAGCGTGACGGGCTCGGCGACCAACCCGGCGCTGGCCGAGAACGGCTGGAAGTACTGGCACCGCGTCGTGGCCAACGACGCCATCCAGGGTCCCGCCATCGCGGACTTCCTGGTCAAGGCCAAGTCGCCGAAGAAGGCGTTCGTCATCGACGACGCGCAGGAGTACGGCGCCGGCCTCGCCGACGCGGTGGCCAAGGAGTTCGAGAACCAGGGCGTCGCGGTCGAGCGTGACAAGATCGACCCGAACGGCTCCGACTACTCCTCCACGGTCACCAAGGTGAACGCCGCCTCGCCCGACGTCATCTACTACGGCGGCTACTACGCCCAGCTCGGCCGGCTGCTCAAGCAGCTGCGTGACGGCGGCGTGACCGCGACCGTGGTCTCCGGCGACGGCGCCGTCGACCTCAAGCTCGTCGAGGCCGCGGGCAAGGAGGCCGCCGAGGGCGCCGTGCTCGGCTGCCCCTGCCTCATCCCATTCGGCTCCGATGTGCCGGAGCTGAAGGCCTTCAGTGAGAACTACAAGGCGAAGTTCGGCAGCGACCCGCTGATCTACGCCTCCGAGGGCTATGACGCGACGACCGCCATCCTGAAGGCGATCGAGGCCGGCAACACCACAGCGGAGAAGATCAACGACTTCCTCGCGACCGTCGACTTCAAGGGCGTCTCCAAGCAGATCAAGTTCGGCCCGAACGGTGACATCGCCGCGAACATCATTCACGTCTACCAGATCAAGGATGGCAACCTCGACTGGCTGGGCGACACCACGCAGGCTCAGCTCGGCTGACGCGTCCAGTTCGATCTGAGAACGCTGGGGAGCGGGAGCGAACCGCTGCTCCCGCTCCTTCCTGCCCGGCGACTACCGTCGCCCCGGTTCGAAAGCGACCACCGTGCTCAACGACTTCATCAATCAGGTCGGGCCCTCCACCGTGGGTGGCCTGTCCATCGGCGCCATCTACGCGCTGATCGCCCTCGGTTACACGATGGTGTACGGCGTGCTGCGCCTCATCAACTTCGCCCACTCCGAGATCTTCATGATCGGCGCCTTCGCGGCGCTGTTCGTGATCATGAAGATGGGGATCACCGGCCCGCTCACCGGCATCGCGCTGATCGGGCTACTGCTCCTGCTGCTGCTGGTGGCCATGGCGGCCTCCGGCGGCGCGGCCGTCGTGCTGGAACAGGTGGCCTACCGGCCGCTGCGCAGGCACGGCGCCGGGCGGCTCGCCGCACTCATCTCCGCGATCGGCGCCTCGATCTTCCTCCAGGAGCTCTTCGCCCTGGTGATCATCCCCGAGGTCTTCGACCGCCCGTCCCAGGGACGCATCCAGGTCCCGGTGCCGCGGCTCCTCGATCGTGAGACTCTGCTCACGATCGGGAACACGGAGATCAGGAACGATCACGTCATCATCATCGTCTCGGCGGTGGTCATGATGATCCTGCTCGACGTCTTCGTGAACCGCACGAAGATCGGGCGCGGCATCCGGGCCACGTCACAGGACCCCGAGACGGCCACGCTCATGGGCGTGAACATCGACCGGGTGATCCGTACCACCTTCCTCGTCGGCGGTGCGATGGCCGGAGTCGCCGCGCTGCTGTACGCCATGGAGCTCGAAAACCTCCGTTACAACGTCGGCTTCCTGCTCGGCGTCAAGGCGTTCACCGCCGCGGTGCTCGGCGGCATCGGCAACCTGCGCGGCGCGCTCCTCGGCGGGCTCGCCCTCGGCCTCATCGAGAACTGGGGTGCGATCTTCTTCGGCTCAGAATGGAAGGACGTCATCGCCTTCACGATCCTCGTTCTCGTCCTCCTGTTCCGTCCCACCGGCATCCTCGGTGAATCCCTCCAGCGAGCGCGCGCATGAACGCAAACTCTCACAGTGGAAACCCGCTCACGTCGCTCTGGCGCACGGTCGGCGGCCTCAGCGACGAGGTGCGCGACCGGTGGGCGGCGGCGCCTGGCTGGACGCGCTGGACGGCCTATGTTCTGCTGATCGCCCTGGCGGTCATCGCCCCCCATCCGGCCATCGGGTCGTTCATGGCCCCGGACTCGCACTGGCCTTCGCTGCTGTTCAGCCCGATCGGCACGTTCGTGCTGCTGGCGGTGGGCCTGAACGTGGTGGTCGGCCAGGCGGGACTGCTCGACCTCGGCTTCGTCGCCTTCTACGCCATCGGCGCGTACACCATGGCGGTCTTCGGCACCAAGTACGGCTGGAACTTCTGGGGCGTGCTGATCATCGCGATCTTCATGACCGCGATCTCGGGCATCGTCCTCGGTTCGCCCACCCTGCGGCTGCGCGGAGACTATCTGGCGATCGTCACGCTGGGCTTCGGGGAGATCGTCCGGATCACCGCGCAGAACACCGACTACATCGGCGGTGCACGCGGCATCACGAACATCCCCCATCCGCCGTCGCTGTTCGGGGTGGAGTTCGCCCTCGATCCGCTGCCGTACTACTACCTGCTGGTGGCCGCGGTCGTGCTGGTGGTGATCGTCGCCAAGCGGCTGGAGCGTAGCCGGGTCGGCCGCGCCTGGGAGGCCATCCGGGAGGATGAGGACGCCGCCGAGCTGATGGGCGTGCCCACCTTCCGGTTCAAGCTGCTGGCCTTCTTCGTCGGCGCCATGATCGGCGGCCTGACCGGCGCCATCTGGGCCAGCAAGGTCATCGCGATCCAGCCGCCGAACTTCCCGTTCATCCTGTCGGCCACCATCCTGGCCGCCGTGGTGCTGGGAGGTTCCGGAAACCTCCCGGGCGTCGTGATCGGCGCCTTCCTGGTCGCCTGGCTGCCCGAGCGGTTCCGCGGCTTCGCCGACTACCGCATCCTCATCTTCGGCGCGGCGCTCGTGCTGATGATGGCGCTGCGTCCGGAGGGGCTGCTGCCGGCGCGCCGTCGCCGCAACGTCCTGGGCAACGGCGAGAACGACGCCGGCGCGGAGTCCGGTGGTACGGCGTCGGGGGACGCGGGGGACAAGGAGGTGGCCAAGTGAGCGGGCAGAAGGCGTTACTCGAACTCCGCGCCGTCACGATGCGCTTCGGCGGCGTGCAGGCGCTCGGCGGGGTCGACCTCGCCATCGGGGAGGGGGAGATCTTCGCGCTGATCGGCCCGAACGGCGCGGGCAAGACCACGGTGTTCAACGCGATCACCGGTGTCTACCGGCCGACCTCCGGCGAGGTGCGCTTCAACGGCGAGAAGATCAGCGGTCTGAAGCGATTCACGATCACCAAGCGCGGCATCGCCCGCACCTTCCAGAACATCCGGCTGTTCCACAGCATGTCGGCTCTGGAGAACGTTCTGGTCGGCTTCGACGCGCACAACCGCACCGGCGCGGTCGGCGCGGCGCTCGGCCTGCCGTGGCACCGCCACGCCGAGCGCCGCGGGCGGGAGCGCGCGATGGAGTTGCTGGAGTTCGCCGGCATCGTGCACCGGGCCGACGAGACGGCCAAGAACCTGCCGTACGGCGACCAGCGCCGGCTGGAGATCGTGCGAGCTCTCGCGACCGATCCCAAGCTCCTGCTGCTCGACGAGCCGGCCGCCGGCATGAACCCGGCTGAGAAGATCGAACTCCAGGGACTGATCAAGAAGATTCGCGACGCGGGCCGCACGATCCTCCTGATCGAGCACGACATGTCACTGGTCATGGGCATCAGCGACCGCATCGCCGTGCTGGACTTCGGGCAGAAGATCGCCGAGGGTCTCCCGGCTGAGGTGCAGAGCGATCCGAGGGTCATCGAGGCGTACTTGGGGGCACCCGCAGATGCTTCTTGAGATCAAGGACATTCACGTCCACTACGGCAAGATCGAGGCGCTCAAGGGGGTTTCGCTCGAGGTCGACGAGGGCGAGATCGTGACCCTCATCGGCGCGAACGGCGCGGGCAAGACCACCACGCTCAAGACGATCTCGGGTCTGCGTTCGCTGACGTCGGGCAGCATCGTCTTCGACGGCAAGGACATCAGCAGGCTGCCGGGCCACAAGCGGGTGCTGGTCGGCATCGGCCAGTCGCCGGAGGGCCGGGGCGTCTTCCCCGGCATGTCGGTGATGGAGAACCTGCTCATGGGCTCCTACACCCGGTCCGGTGACTTCTCCGAGGACCTCGCCGAGGTCTTCGAACTGTTCCCGCGGCTGGCCGAGCGCAAGAACCAGCAGGGCGGCACCATGTCCGGCGGCGAGCAGCAGATGGTGGCCATCGGCAGGGCGCTGATGAGCAAACCCAAGGTGCTGCTGCTGGACGAGCCGTCGATGGGCCTGGCGCCCAAGCTGGTGGCCCAGATCTTCTCGATCATCAAGGAGATCAACAACCGGGGGACCACGGTCCTGCTCGTCGAGCAGAACGCCCGGCAGGCCCTCCAGATCGCCCACCGGGCGTACGTCCTGGAGACCGGCAGGGTCGTGAAGTCCGCTCCGGCGGCGGATCTGCTCGACGACCCCCAGGTCAGGGAGGCCTACCTGGGTGGTGCCCTGGGACAGCACTGACGGATCCGTTCGCCGTGGCGACGATCGCGTCACGACGGAGAAGAGGCCGGTCGGGACGGTGTTCCCGGCCGGCCTTCCGCGTCGGAGCCTGTCACCTCCGCCGGTTTCCCGCCCGGACGGCGGCGGAACCGGCTCCGTTCACAAGCGGGCCGTTCTGCTCACCGCGCTCGCTCTGTCCACTGGGCCGCTCTGTTCACTGCGATCGCTCTGTTCGCTGCGGCCGGTTCTGTCCATGAGCGGGCCGTTCTGTTCGCCCGGGCCGCTGTGCACGCCGCGGCCCCCGCGCCGCCGGCGTCTCGAAAGACGCGAAAACGGTGGACGAGGCGCGGAGAAAGCTTGGTGAGCCCGCGGAGGACCTTTGGGTCCGTACACAGCTTCCCCGGCTCCGCACGTTGTCTACTCGGTCCCCACGGGCTCTGGGGGCACCACGCTAGCGACCCGAGGGGCAGGTGTGCAAAGAAAGCCGCAAGGTCGTTCTGTTATGGAGTCAATGAGTGGAATGTCTGCTTCTCTCGGCCCGGCCGCGATGGTACGGCGTGACGATCACTCGGCGTCGCGGAGCATGCAGGTCAGGCGCGCCGTGCACACCCGCCGCCCGAGGTCGTCGTTGATCTCGATGTGGTAGGTCGCGAGCGTACGGCCGCCGTGCACGAGGGTCGCGATCGCGGTGACGTGGCCGGATGCGGCCGACCGATGGTGCGTCGCGCTGATCTCGATTCCCACGGCGATCCGCCCGGGGCCCGCGTGCAGCGTGGCGCCGAAGGATCCCAGCGTCTCGGCGAGCACGCAGGAGGCGCCGCCGTGGAGCAGGCCGTACGGCTGGGTGTTGCCCTCGACGGGCATGCGGCCGACCATCCGCTCGGCGCTCGCCTCAAGGACCTCGATGCCCATGCGCTCGTGCAGGTGGCCCTCGCCGGCCCGGTTGACGGCGGCGAGGAACTCCTCGGGATCGATGAGGGTCAAGGGGAGACCTCCTCTGGGCGGAGCCCGGGTTTTATGTCGTACAGGGAGACTAGGCTGCGGATGTGCCGAAGAGTGAAGCGACCCCCGACCGTCCGCGGCTGCTGCTCCTGGACGGGCATTCCCTTGCGTACCGCGCCTTCTACGCGCTCAAGGACGCCAATCTCATGACGACCGACGGCCAGCACACGGAGGCGGTCTACGGTTTCACCTCCATGCTGACCAACGTCCTGCGCGACGAACGGCCGAGCCATGTGGCGGTCTGCTTCGACCGCAGCGAGCCGACCTTCAGGCACGAGGCGTACGACGGATACAAGGCGAACCGGGCGGAGACGCCGGAGGACTTCCGCGGCCAGATGCAGCTCATCTTCGAACTGCTCGACGCCCTGCGCGTTCCCCGGCTGTCGCTGGCCGGATTCGAGGCCGACGACCTGATCGCGACGCTGGCCACCCGGGCCGCCGCCGAGGACATGGACGTGCTGATCGTCACCGGGGACCGCGACGCGCTCCAGCTCGTCGACGAGCGGATCACCGTGCTGATGACCAGACGCGGCATCAGCGACATGACGCGCTTCACCCCTGAGGCGGTCGCGGACAAGTACGGCCTCACCCCGGCGCAGTACCCGGACTTCGCCGCGCTGCGCGGCGATCCCAGCGATAACCTGCCCAACATCCCCGGTGTGGGCGAGAAGACCGCCACCAAGTGGATCGTCGAGTACGGATCGCTCGACGAGCTGGTCAGGCGGGCCGACGAGGTGAAGGGCAAGGCGGGCGAGCGGCTGCGCGATCATCTCGGCCAGGTGATCCACAACCGGATGCTGACCGAGCTGCGACGCGACGTCGTCGTCGAGGCGGGTGTGGCCGACCTGACGATGGGCCAGTGGGACCGCGAGGAGGTCAACAGGCTGCTCGACGCCCTGCAGATCCGGGGCGAACTGCGCGAACGGCTCTTCAAGACCCTCGGCGCCTCCGGTGCGGCGGAGCCCGAGGCGGAGGAGGGCTTCGAGCTCGAGGTGACCGTGCTGGAGCCGGGCCAGGTGGCCGGGTGGCTGGCCGGCCTGCCCGAGCCGTCCGAGCAGGAGGGGGGCCGGGCCGGGCTCGCGTTCCGCGGCGCGTACGGCAGCGGCACCGGCCGGTTGGACGGCATCGCCATCGCCACGGCGACCGGCGCGGCCTACGTGGACCCCACACGGCTCACCCCCGAAGACGAGGCGGCCCTCGGGGAGTGGCTGGCCGACGAGTCGCGGCCCAAGGCCGTACACGACGCCAAGGGGCCGCTGCTCGCGCTGTGGGCGTACGGGCAGGACCTGCGCGGCCTCACCTGTGACACCGCCCTGGCGGCCTATCTGGCGCTGCCGGGGCAGCGTTCGTTCCCGCTCGACGACCTGGTGCTGCGCTACCTGCGCCGTGAGTTGCGTACGGAGACCGCGCCGAACGGCCAGGCCTCGCTGTTCGACGACGTCGACGCGGGCGAGGCCCGTGACCTCGCTCTGCGGGCCCATGCCGTACGCGAGCTGGCCGACGCGCTGGAGGAGCACCTGTCGAAGCGCGGCGGCACCCGGCTGGTCACCGAGGTGGAGCTGCCCCTGGTGCGGGTGCTGGCCGAGATGGAGCGGGCCGGGATCGGCACCGACAGGCAGTATTTCGCCGCGCTGGAAGCGGAGTTCGGCGCCGCCGTGAAGCAGGCCGTCGAGGCCGCGCATCAGGTCGTGGGCGAGCAGTTCAACCTGAGCTCGCCCAAACAGCTCCAGGAGATCCTCTTCGGCAAGCTCGGCCTGCCGAAGACCAAGAAGATCAAGACCGGGTACACGACGGACGCCGACGCGCTGGCCTGGCTGGCGCTGCAGACCGACAACGAGCTGCCGACGATCCTGCTCAGGCACCGTGATCAGACCAAGCTGCGGACCACGGTCGAAGGGCTGATCAAGGAGATCTCCGACGACGGGCGCATCCACACGACGTTCAACCAGATCGTCGCCGCGACCGGGCGGCTGTCGAGTGAGAAGCCGAACCTGCAGAACATCCCGATCAGGACCGTCGAGGGCCGCCGCATCCGCAAGGGCTTCACCGTGGGCGAGGGCTACGAGACGCTGCTGACGGCGGACTACAGCCAGATCGAGCTGCGGATCATGGCGCACCTGTCGGGGGACGAGGCGCTGATCGCCGCGTTCGAGTCGGGTCACGACTTCCACCAGGCGACCGCCGCCAGGGTCTTCGACCTGCCGCCCGAGGAGGTGACCGCCGACCTGCGGGCGCGCATCAAGGCGATGAACTACGGCCTGGCCTACGGGCTGTCCGACTTCGGGCTGTCCGGTCAGCTCGGCATCTCCGTCCAGGAGGCCCGGGCGCTCAAGGAGGAGTACTTCGAGGAGTTCGGCGGAGTCCACGACTACCTTGAGGCCATCGTGGCGCAGGCACGTACAGATGGCTATACCGAGACCATCCTCGGCCGCCGCCGTTACCTGCCCGACCTCACGAGCGACAACCGTCAGCGGCGCGAGATGGCGGAGCGGATGGCGCTCAACGCGCCCATCCAGGGTTCCGCCGCCGACATCATCAAGGTCGCCATGCTCAACGTGCGGCAGGCGATGGCGGGCATGCGCTCGCGGATGCTGCTCCAGGTCCACGACGAGCTGGTGTTCGAAGTCGCGCCGGGGGAGCTGGAGGGCCTGACCGCGCTCGTGCGCGAGCAGATGGGCGCGGCCTACGACCTGCGGGTGCCGCTCGACGTCTCCGTCGGCGTCGGCGAGACGTGGGAGGACGCCGGCCACTGATCGACTCCATGACGTTCGTCACCCAGGACGATCGAATCCAGTGGCGATCGACTCTATGGTGTTCGTCGTTCGGAGTGATCGTCTTCAGGGGTGATCGGCTCCGGCTTCGGCCGGTACCCCAGCGCTGATCGGTATTCAGCGCCGATCGGTATCCAATGCCGATCGGCGGTCAGCGTTGATTGATTTCAGTGCCGATCGGTTTCAGTGTCGATCGGCGGTCAGCGCTGATGGGTTTCAGCGCCGATCACCGGCGGCTTTTCTCGCCTGCCCGTCACTTGATCATGGTCCCGAGCCCGGTCAACGTTCGATGTGATTTCGGTAAAATTTGGGCATTATGGTCGGATGATCGTGCGGGATGTTACTCGTGTCACGGTGCTGGCCAACGTCGTCGTGGTCGTGGTGGGCCTCATCGTGCTCACGCTGCTGCCCCGGTGGAATTCGGGAGGCGACGGCGCCCGGACGGCGGTGGCGGCGCGGCCGTCGGAGCCGGCCCCGGCCACCGCGTCAGCCGAGGCGCCGCCCGGCGATAAGGAACCGGTGACCGCGACGCCGGAGTCCGCGAAGAAGGTGAAGGCCAACGAGGCCGGGCTGGTTCCGGTGATCATGTATCACCGGCTGCTGCCCAAGCGGATCGCCTCCATCGATCGCACCCCCGGCCAGTTCCGCAAGGAGCTGGAGCGGCTGGCCAGGAAGAACTATGTGCCGATCACGGCCGCCGAGTTCGTGTCCGGCGAGATCGACATTCCCGCGGGCTCCCATCCCGTCGTCCTCACCTTCGACGACGGCCACTCCAGCCACTTCGCCCTGGACTCCGACGGGGCGCCGAAGCGCGACACGGCCGTCGGCATCATCTACGAGGTCGCCGCCAAATATCCGGAATTCCGGCCGGTCGCCACGTTCTGGGTCAACCGGACCCCGTTCGGCCTGAACGATCGGGCCGAGCAGACCCGGGCCGTGAAGTGGCTCGTCGAGCGTGGTTTCGAGGTGGCCAACCACACCTATGATCACCCGGATCTGCGCAGTCTGCCGACGAAGCGGGTGAGCGAGCAGATCGTGCGGCAGGAGCGGCTGCTCGCCAAGCTCGGCACGGGGCCGTCCACCACGCTCGCCCTGCCGTACGGCTCCCGGCCCAGGAAGCTGAGCGTGGCGCACGACGGGAAGTGGGACGGCACGAGATACGACTTCGACGGCGTGTTCCTGGCCGGGGCGGAGCCCGCCGTTTCGCCCTTCGCGAAAAAGTTCGAGCGCTACGCGATCCCGAGGATCCAGTCAAACGGAAAACACGGGGAATGCAGCCGTTGGTGCACGACCTACTGGCTCGATTGGTTGGACGATCATCCCAAGAAGCGGTATACGTCCGATGGGGATCCCAAGAGCGTGTCGATCCCACGCAAACTCCGCGACACGGTAGCCTCAAAGCGAGCCGGGAAGATCGTCGTCTACTAGCGCCTGTCCCCTTGCCTCGGATTGACCCCAGCCCGTCATGTCTCATATGCTGATCGCTGCGTTGTGGGCTCGCGCGCGTCTCGGACGGAGCGGGCTCGCGCTCGGTCATCAGTCGCTGTGGTAGCTGAACAGCCTCCGATGACCGAAAACAAGCCCGCCGCGCTTTCGTCACAACGACATCTGTCCGGTTCGGAGCAATTCCACACATGACGAGCAGCACTGAGGCCACCTCGAGCACCCCGCAGGTAGCGGTCAACGACATCGGTTCCGAGGAGGCCTTCCTCGCCGCGATCGACGAGACCATCAAGTACTTCAACGACGGCGACATCGTTGAGGGCACCGTTGTCAAGGTCGATCGAGACGAGGTCTTGCTCGACATCGGCTACAAGACCGAAGGCGTGATCCCGTCCCGCGAGCTCTCCATCAAGCATGACGTCGACCCCGCCGAGGTCGTCGAGGTCGGGGAGCACGTCGAGGCGCTGGTCCTCCAGAAGGAGGACAAGGAAGGCCGCCTGATCCTGTCCAAGAAGCGCGCTCAGTACGAGCGGGCATGGGGCACGATCGAGAAGATCAAGGACGAGGACGGCATCGTCACCGGCACCGTCATCGAGGTCGTCAAGGGTGGTCTCATCCTCGACATCGGCCTGCGGGGCTTCCTGCCGGCGTCCCTGGTCGAGATGCGCCGCGTCCGCGATCTGCAGCCGTATGTCGGCCGCGAACTCGAGGCCAAGATCATCGAGCTGGACAAGAACCGCAACAACGTGGTGCTGTCCCGCCGCGCCTGGCTCGAGCAGACGCAGTCCGAGGTGCGCCAGACGTTCCTCAACACCCTGCAGAAGGGCCAGGTCCGCAAGGGCGTCGTCTCCTCGATCGTCAACTTCGGTGCGTTCGTGGACCTCGGTGGCGTCGACGGCCTGGTGCACGTCTCCGAGCTGTCCTGGAAGCACATCGATCACCCCTCCGAGGTCGTCGAGGTCGGCCAGGAGGTCACGGTCGAGGTCCTGGACGTCGACATGGAGCGCGAGCGGGTCTCGCTGTCGCTCAAGGCGACGCAGGAGGACCCGTGGCAGCAGTTCGCCCGGACCCACCAGATCGGCCAGGTCGTGCCCGGCCGCGTCACCAAGCTGGTGCCGTTCGGCGCGTTCGTCCGCGTCGAGGAGGGCATCGAGGGCCTGGTGCACATCTCCGAGCTGGCCGAGCGCCACGTGGAGATCCCGGAGCAGGTCGTGACGGTCGGCGAGGAGATCTTCGTCAAGATCATCGACATCGACCTCGACCGCCGCAGGATCTCCCTGTCGCTCAAGCAGGCCAACGAGGGCGTCGGCGCCGAGGTCGAGTTCGACCCCACCCTGTACGGCATGGCGGCGACGTACGACGAGCAGGGCAACTACATCTACCCCGAGGGCTTCGACGCCGAGACCGGCGAGTGGCTGGAGGGCTTCGACAAGCAGCGCGAGGAGTGGGAGCGGCAGTACGCCGAGGCCCAGGCCCGCTTCGAGGCGCACAAGTCGCAGATCGAGAAGGCCCGGCAGGAGGAGGCGGCGGCCAGCCAGGCGGCCTCTTCGTCCTACGCCGGCGAGACCTCTTCGCAGAGCCAGTCGAGCGGCGGCGCCCTCGCCTCCGACGAGGCTCTCGCGGCCCTGCGCGAGAAGCTGGCCGGCGGCCAGAGCTGACCCGGGAGACCGGTTCGAGAGCGCCGGTCCCGAAGGCACCGGATCAGAGAGCACCGGTTCAGAGAACGACACGGAGGCCCCGCTTCGGCGGGGCCTTCCGCGTGTCCGGCTGTTCCCGTCACATGTGGCCTCTTCCGCCACCGATAAGGTGACGGCGTGGTGGACATCGAACGGGCCGCGCCCGGGGACGCCGGGGAGATCCTCACCCTCCAGCGGGCCGCCTACGTGACCGAGGCGCAGCTCTACGGCGACCCGTTCCTGCCCCCGCTCGTCGAAACGGTCGAGCAGGTGCGCAAGGTGATCGAGGGCGGCATCGTGCTCAAGGCGACGGAGGGCGCCCGGCTGGTCGGATCCGTCCGCGGTCAGTTGTCCGGCTCGACGTGCGTCGTCGCCCGCCTGATCGTCGCGCCCGATCGGCAGGGACGGGGGACCGGCGGCCGGCTGCTCGGTGCGCTGCACGAGGCCGTGCCGAAGGCCACCGCGTTCGATCTGTCCACCGGCCACCTTTCCGAGGGCAACCTGCGGTTGTACCGGCGGTTCGGCTACCGCGAGACCCGCCGTGAGCGCGTGCAGGACCACCTGACCCTGGTACATCTACGTCTCAGCCGCTGACGGGCCGCATCCGTACGTCCGCCGCGCCTCTCCCATCACGCGTACGGCACCGCGTATCGCCACGCCCTGCCCGGTGCCGTACCGAAGCCCGGTAGGCTGCGGACCGTGTTCAGGGTTGGGCTCACGGGCGGCATCGGCTCGGGCAAGAGTGAGGTGTCGCGGCGGCTCGCGGAGCGCGGCGCGATCGTCATCGACGCGGACAAGATCGCGCGTGAGGTCGTCGAGCCGGGAACGCCCGGGCTCGCTGAGATCGTCGAGACGTTCGGCGCCGGTGTGCTGCACCCCGATGGGACGCTCGACCGGGAACGGCTCGGCTCTATCGTGTTCGCCGACTCCGGCAAGCTGGAGAAGCTCAACGGGATCGTCCACCCGAGGGTCGGCGCCAGGGTGCAGGAGCTCCAGCAGGCCGCTCCGGCCGGGGCGATCGTCGTCTACGACGTGCCGTTGCTCGCCGAGAACGGCCTCGCCCCGATGTACGACGTAGTGATCGTCGTCGATGCCCCAGATGACGTGCGCATCCGCCGGTTGCTGGAGTTCCGGGGCATGGCCGAGGAGGACGCCCGGGCCCGGATCGCGGTTCAGGCCACCCGTGAGGATCGCCTCAAGGTGGCCGACATCGTGATCGACAACGAGGGTTCACTGGACGCCCTGGAGAAGCGGGTCGCCGAGGTTTGGGACGAGCTCGTCGCCCGAGCGGCCGCATGATCGAGAGCTGCCCGTAGCTCGGTTTCGCGCGGAACCACGGTTCGGGTACGACGACGCGGCGCTGGTGTTCGTCCGCCTTTTCGGCCGCGTGATATCGGCGCCCAGGTAGCCGAGTTCGACGCTCCGGCGTACCGGCGATCCCCCGGCCTCGCGATCATACGGCAAGGGTGCGATCGTTCCCGTCGTCACTCCGATGGACGACTTCGCCACGACATCAGCGGTTCTGCCGGTACGCCGGCCTCGGCCGGGATAGGGCGATCGGCGAGGGACGCGATGTCACGGCGGGCAGCCGGGCCGCCCGCCATGTGATTCGCACAGACATACGGACGAGACCCGCGGTCGCCCGATGGAGTCCCGCATCCGTGAGATCTCACCGGCGGGCCACCGGGTTCTCAATGGGCGTGCCGGACATCCCCGATTACCTGCGTTCCTGTGCGAGCCTGGCCTCACGGTGGCCTTGTCCTCGGCGGCGAATTGATCCCCGGGTCAGCAGGGGTGATTGCGGAGTGTGACGGGTTGTGTTCGATAAGGTGTTCGAGGTAGGGTTGGGGTAGACGTTGAGGGTGGGTTTTGCCGGCGGGCTGTTTCGGGCCATTCGCCGAGTGCTGAGGTAGCCGTTTCCTGTCAAGGGGAGTCCCGGTCGGGTGATCGGGGTGGTTGTTTTCGTCTCGGTGAGGGGGTGTCCGTCGTGGCTGTTCCGTTGTCTGTGCCGGTCTTGCCGGGTGGGTCGCCGGTGCCGTGTCTGCCGGTCGTGTCGCCGGGGGATGTCCCGGTTCCTGCTCCTGCTTCTTCCACTGTTGGTGCCGATGCCGATGCCGATGCCGATGCCGATGCCGGTGCCGGGTGTGGTGGGGGCGGGGTCGGGAGTGGGGTGTGGGCGGGGTGGCTGGATGGTGGGGGCGGGGTGCCGGTGCCGCTGCCGGAGGGGATGGCCCGGGCGGTGCCGGGGGCGGAGCTGGCGGTGGTGCTGGCCGGGGTGGATGCGTGCCGGGTGTCGGGGTTCGACACGGTGGAGGTGTTGAAGGCGGCCTACCGGCAGGTGTGTCATGCCCGGGCCTGGTTTTTGGTGGTGTTGCTGGAGGTGGGGCTGCGCGAGCAGGGGTCGGGCCAGGAGGTGCGCCGGGTTCAGGTGCCCGATGAGTTCGCTCCTGATGAGGCGCGGGCGGCGCTGGTGTGGTCGCGCCGCCGTTCCGATAACGCTTTCGAGCTGGCCTGGAATGTGCATCGGCGGTTGCCGGTGCTGGGGGAGGCGATGCTGGCGGGGGTGCTGGATGAGCCGCGGGCGGTGGCGTTCGTCCGCTGGACGGCGGGGCTGACCGATGAGCAGGCCGGGCAGGTGTGCGCCCGGCTGGTGGGGCAGGCGCCGGGCTGGACGGTCGGGGAGCTGATCGAGCGGATCCAGCGGATGGTGCTGGCGATCGATCCGTTGTGGGCGCAGAAACGGTATGCCGAGGCGGTGCGGCGGCGCCGGGTGGTGGGGACGCGCAACGGCGACGGCACGGCGAGCGTGTCGGGGCTGGACCTGCCCCTGGATCGGGCCGCGGCCGGGTGCGAGCGGATCGATGTGCTGGCACGGGCGTGCAAGCGCGCCGGAGATCGGCGGCCGATCGATCACATCCGGGCGGATCTGTTCCTGGGATCGCTGGACGGCTCGTTCGAGAGACTGAGCGATGAAGAGATCGTCGCTCATGTCCGCGCGCATCCCTTCATCGACCCCGACCCCGACCCTGATCCCGGTCGTGATCCCGGTCCCGGTCCTGATTCCGGCTCTGGCCCTGATCCCGGTCGTGATCCCGGTCCCGGTCCTGATTCCGGCTCTGGCCCTGATCCCGGCCCCGGCCCTGGTCCTGATTCCGGCTTCGGCCCCGGTTCTGATGCTGGTCCTGGTCCCGCTTTCGGATCTCATCCCGACTCCGGTCCCGACTCCGGTCCCGGCCTTGGCTCCGGCCCCGGTCCCGGCCTTGGCTCCGGCCCCGGTCCCGGCCTTGGCTCCGGCCCCGGTCCCGGCCTTGGCTCCGGCCCCGGTCCCGGCCTTGGCTCCGGCCCCGGTCCCGGCCTTGGCTCCGGTCCCGGATCCGGTCCTGGTTCCGACCCCGCTGCTGGGGCCGGCCCTGGCTTTGATCCTGGTCCCGCTCCTGGGCCTGATCCCATGCCCGGTGCCGGTGCCGATTGTCGTGCTGATTTCGGCCGTGGCCAAGGTCCCGACCGTGGTGCTGATTTCGGCGGTGGTCCCGCTTCCGGTGCTGGGGTCGGCCCTGATCCTGGCTGTGACCCTGGTGCTCGTCCTGATTGCTGTCCCGTTCCCGAGCGTGGCACCGATCCTGA
The DNA here is from genome assembly GCF_050942215.1 of Sphaerimonospora sp. CA-214678. Lineage (GTDB taxonomy): Bacteria > Actinomycetota > Actinomycetes > Streptosporangiales > Streptosporangiaceae > Sphaerimonospora. Next base: position 4,030,272 of record NZ_CP192056.1, on the reverse strand, counting down.
CGCCGGTTCCGGTGTCGATTCCGGCGTCGGCTCCGGTGTGGGTGAGGGCCCTGACGGTGGTCACGATCCCGTTCCCAGCCCTGGTCCTGGCTGTGATCCCGGTCGCGGTCGCGGGTGTGTTCCCGGCGCTGGGACCGGCGATGAACCCGAAAGTGATGGTGTGGGTGGGGGCGGCCGCCGGGGTGGCCGTGACCGTGATGGTGGTGGTCGTGACAGCGGCGGCGACGGTGGGGGCGTGCTGGGCGTGGCCGGGCTCATCGTGGGGGCCGGGCCGGGCGGGGAGGAGCCGGTGCGGGCGGGCCGGGGGCGGGCGGTCGGTGAGATCCGTGTCGGGGTGATGACTCTGCTGGGACTCGATGAGCATCCCGCTCAGGTGCCCGGCTGGGGATTCGTGCACGCGGACCTGGCCCGTCGGATCGTGGCCGGGATGCTGTCGGGGGAGTGGCGGTTCGCCGTGTGCGGTGACGACGGCCGGCTGTTGCACGCCGGGATCACCCGCCGCCGCGCGCGACCGGTCATCTCCTCTCCGGGTGCGGCCCGTCCCGCAGTTGACGTTCGCCCGGCCGGGGACGCCTGCCCGGCCGGGGATGTGCCTTTGCGTGATACGCGCCGGGGCGGGATCGTGGAACTGCAGATTTCCTGGGCGCGTCTGTGTGAACTGACGCGCCGGCCCGCCGGCGCGGATGCCTGGTCGAAGCTCCTGGCCGATCTGTTCCGGCAGGCCCGCCGCCATCTGGGACACGGCGGATCCGGCTGGGGTGAGGGCCGCGGGCTCGCCGGTGATCCAGGCAGTGGTGATCCCGGTGGTCGCGGTGATCCAGGTGGTCGCGGTGATTCATGCGGTGGTGGGGCAGGTCGCGGCGACCCAGGCAGTGGTGATCCAGGCAGTGGTGATCCAGGTGGTCGCAGTGATTCATGCGGTGGTGGGGCCGGTCGCGGTGATTCAGATCGTGGTGAGGTCGGACGGCGGCGGGCTGATGCCGTCTTGCGGCGTTATGTCCAAATCCGTGGCCGGGTGTGTTCCTGGCCCGGTTGCCGCGTGCCTGCGACCAAGACCGACCAGGACCACATCGTGGACTGGTCCCTGGCCGGCCCCACCTGTGCGGACAATCTGGAGCTGGCCTGTCGGCACGACCATCGCGCCAAGCACGAGGGCGGCTGGCGGGTGACCAGGCCCGAGCCGGGTCTCACCGTCTGGACCAGCCCGCTCGGGCATGTCTACCCGGTCCGGCTCCCTCCGATCATGGTCCCTCTGCCCGATCCGCAGCCGCGGAACTGGCCCGAGGCGCCTCCCGGCCGCCTGCCACAGGACACCGAGCCGATCATGGCCGATGAGGTTCCGGCCGAAGACTCGACGTCAAGACCGGGACCGGCACGACACGCGGCCATGGGATCGGGGCCGAGCCGGGTATGGCCAGAAGCAGCAGAAGAGGAAAGACCTGAACAAGAGAACTTTTTCAGAGTCGGGCTTACGATCGATCATGATCTCCCCCCTTTCTGAAGGCCTCCGTCCTGCCGGTGTGCGGTCTGGAATCAGGAGGTCGGCAGGGGTGCCGGAACCCATGGCCCCCGGAATCCAGGGCGGGGCTGGGGAACCGTACCGGAATTGTCGGTCGCGCCGCATAGGTTATGGAGACGTGAGCATCCGGCGCCGGGGACGGGCGGGCCAGGGTCGGGCGTGCCGGGGCAAGAGTGGAGTGGTGAGCGAGCGATGAAGTCTCTGATCGACCTGCAGCGCAAGGCGGCGCCTTTCGAGGTCGTCACCGAGATGACGCCGTCCGGTGACCAGCCGACGGCCATCGCCGAACTGGAGCGCCGGGTCCGGAGGGGAGAGAAGGACACGGTCCTGCTGGGTGCGACGGGCACCGGCAAGACCGCCACCGTGGCCTGGCTGGTGGAGCGGCTTCAGCGTCCCACACTGGTCATGCAGCCGAACAAGACGCTCGCAGCTCAGTTCGCCAACGAGCTCCGCGAAATGCTGCCGAACAACGCGGTCGAGTACTTCGTCTCGTATTACGACTACTACCAGCCCGAGGCGTACGTTCCCCAGAGCGACACCTACATCGAGAAGGACTCCTCGATCAACGAGGAGGTGGAGCGGCTGCGGCACTCGGCGACGTGGTCGCTGGTGTCGCGGCGCGACGTGGTCGTGGTCGCCTCGGTCTCCTGCATTTACGGTCTGGGCACCCCCCAGGAATACGTCGAGCGGATGGTCGGCCTGAAGGTGGGCCAGCAGATCGAGAGAGACCACCTGCTGCGCAGGCTCGTCGACATGCAGTACACCCGGAACGATCTGGCCTTCACCCGCGGCACTTTCCGGGTGCGAGGGGACACCGTCGAGGTCATTCCGGTCTACCAGGAACTCGCCGTCCGCATCGAGATGTTCGGTGACGAGATCGAGAAGCTGTCCACCCTCCACCCGCTGACCGGTGAGGTCGTAGAGGAGGACGACGAGCTGCACATCTTCCCGGCATCGCACTATGTGGCCGGACCGGAGCGGATGGAGCGGGCGATCAACGGCATCGAGGCCGAGCTCGTCGAGCGGCTCGCGGATCTGGAGCGGCAGGGCAAGCTGCTGGAGGCCCAGCGGCTGCGCATGCGGACCACCTATGACATCGAGATGATGCGCCAGATCGGCACCTGCGCCGGCATCGAGAACTATTCCCGTCACATCGACGGGCGCGAGGAGGGCAGTCCGCCGCACACGCTGCTGGACTTCTTCCCGGAGGACTTCCTGCTCGTCCTCGACGAGTCGCACCAGACGGTTCCCCAGATCGGGGCCATGTACGAGGGCGACGCCTCGCGCAAGCGGACACTCGTCGAGCATGGCTTCCGCCTGCCGTCCGCGATGGATAACCGCCCGCTGAAGTGGGAGGAGTTCCTGGAGCGGATCGACCAGACCGTCTACCTGTCGGCCACGCCCGGGCCGTACGAGTTGGGGCGCAGCAAGGGCGATGTGGTCGAACAGGTCATCCGGCCCACCGGCCTGGTCGACCCAGAGGTCGTGGTCAAGCCCACGAAGGGCCAGATCGACGACCTCATGGAGGAGATCAGGACACGGGCCGAGCGAGACGAGCGGGTCCTGGTCACGACGCTGACCAAGAAGATGGCCGAGGATCTGACCGACTACCTGCTCGAGAACGGCATCCGGGTCCGTTATCTGCACAGCGAGGTGGACACGCTGCGCCGCATCGAGTTGCTGCGTGAGCTGCGCCTGGGCGAGTTCGACGTGCTCGTCGGCATCAACCTGCTCCGTGAGGGCCTCGACCTGCCCGAGGTGTCGCTGGTGTCCATCCTGGACGCCGACAAGGAGGGCTTCCTGCGGTCCGAGACCTCGCTGATCCAGACCATCGGCCGGGCGGCACGTAACGTGTCCGGCCAGGTGCACATGTACGCGGACAAGATCACGCCGAGTATGGAGCGGGCGATCGAGGAGACCAATCGGCGCCGGGCCAAGCAGGTCGCCTACAACGAGGCCAACGGCATCGACCCGAAGCCGCTGCGCAAGAAGATCGCCGACATTCTCGACAGTCTCGCCCGGGAGGACGCGGACACCGCACAGATGCTCGGCGGTGCCGGTCGTCAGCAGTCACGCGGCAAGGCTCCGGTCCCCGGTCTCGCCTCCAAGCAGACAGGTCGGCACGCGAAGGCCATTGTGGGCGAGATGCCGAGGGCGCAGCTCGAGGCACTGATCGAGTCGCTCACCGAGCAGATGCACACGGCGGCGGCCGACCTCCAGTTCGAGGTCGCGGCCCGGCTCCGCGATGAGATCAAGGAACTCAAGCGAGAGGTTCGCGATATGCGTGAGGCTGGGGTCGAATGACGACCCTATCTTTATGATTTTTTCGATCGTATGATCCTCCTGGCCTTGATCAAGCAGGTAGGAGGAACATGAGCGGCGATGCGCATCACACCCCTCTGTCCGGATCGCTGAGCCTCGAAGAGCTGCCGATGGAAGAGGACCGCACGGCTCCGTACGCCATGCTCCGAGATGCCGGTCCCGTCGTACGTCTCAAGAACGGCGGGTTCGTCGTCACCACCCGGGAGGGCGCGGATCACGTGCTGCGCAATCCCGAGGTCTTCTCCTCGGAGCAGGCGTTCGCCACGTTGGGCAGCCCTGTGCCGTTGCTGCCGATCGCTTCCGATCCACCGGCTCACACCCGTTATCGGCGAATTCTGCAGCCGTTCTTCACGCCGCGGACGGCCGCCCGCCTCGAACGATCGTCCCGTGAGCAGGTGAACTCGCTCATCGATCGCATTGTCGGTAAGGACTCCTGCGAGGTGGTCGCCGAGCTTGCCAGACCCTTCCCCGCCGATGTGTTCCTGATGCTCTTCGGCCTGCCGCTGGAGGATAGGGAGCGTCTCCTGGCCTGGAAGGACGCGATCGTCGATTTCGCCGATCTGTCCGGCTCCGCCGAGCCCCCTCCGCAGGTGATGGAGTCGGCACAGCAGCTGTTCGAGTACGTCGCGGCTCACGTCGCCGCCTGCCGGAGCGGCGACGGAAGCGGCCTGCTCGCCGAGATGTTCGCCGACACCGAGGACGACCCGCTCAGCGACACCGAAGCGCTGGGGCTGTGCTTCCTGTTCATCATCGCGGGCATCGGCAGCGTCACCTCGGCGCTCAGCCTGATGTTCGCCAAGCTGGCAGCGGACCCAGGACTCCAGTCCCGGGTCGCTGAAGATCCGTCGATCATTCCGGACGTGACCGAGGAGATGCTTCGGATCGATCCCGCCAACTGTGTCCTGCCGCGTGTGGCCACGCGTGACGTGGAACTGTACGGCCATCACATCCCGGCCGGTTCGAACGTGGGCGTCGCCTTGGGCGCCGCCAACCGCGACCCCGCCGAGCTCGACGATCCGGATGTGTTCGACGCCGAGCGCGCCTACAACCATCTGACCTTCGGCGGCGGGCCGCATCGGTGTGTCGGCATCCATCTGGCGCGGATGGAGTTCGCCGTGGTTTTGGAGGAGTGGCACCGCCGCATGCCCCCGTATCGGCTCGCTCCCGGTCACACCCCGCGGGTCACCTGGCCGTCGGGCGTGGTGGGCCTGGATACCGTACCGCTGGTGTTCCCGAAGGAGACCTGATCGGGCCATCGACCGACCGGGCGGGGCACACCGCGGGCACCGCCCGGCTCCGTCGACGAACCCGGGGAAGCCGTGCTCCAGCCCTCGCCGGGGACGTACCGCCGGACGACCCTGGCGGGCACTCCGGCGATCACCGAGTGGTCGGGGAACTCGCCCCGCACGACCGCGCCGCCTGCGACGACCGACTGCCGGCCGATCCGGGTCCCCGGCAGGATGATCGCCCCCGTGCCCAGCCAGGAGCCCGACCCGATGACGACGGGCTTGTTGCGCGGCCACTGCCGCCCGATGGGCGTCTCCGGGTCGTCGTACACGTGGTTCTGGTCGGTGATGTAGACGTAGGGGCCGGTGAAGACGTCCGCGCCGATGTCGATGGACTGGTGGCCGACGATATGGCTGCCCCTGCCGATGGAGCAGCCGCGGCCGATGCGCACGATCGAGTCGGGGCCGAGGTCGACCCCCGGGCCCATGCCGGCGGAGAGGGAGACCCGCTCGCCGATGAGCGTGTGGTCGCCGATCTCGATCCACTCCTCCCCGAAGATCGCGCCGACGGGGAAGGCGATGAACGCCCCGTCGCCGAGTCGACGGAACCGGTAGCCCCCGGTGGAACCGGGGCTGAGCGCGGCCGCCTCGCGCATGTAGGCCCATCCGCGGTGGACGAGTCGGCCCACGGCACGCTTCACGATCGACATAACCGGACAAGTTACCCGCTGGTTGGCTTATCGGCCATAATCGGGTTCGCGCACGTAGGTGGGCGGATAACGGGAAGCGTTTGATAATCTGAGAGCCCGTGGGCATCGCGGCCGCCGAGCGGGCGGTCGGGATAGACGACGACCACGGGAGCCATTCTTGCGCAGCGCCGCCCAGACCGGGGAACCACTGTCCAGCCCGAGACCAGCACGGGCCAAGCAAACCCTGACCAAGCATCTCTTCGTCACCGGTGGCGTCGCCTCCAGTCTCGGTAAGGGGCTCACCGCCTCCAGCCTGGGGCGCCTCCTCAAGATGCGCGGCCTGCGGGTCACGATGCAGAAGCTCGACCCCTACCTCAACGTCGATCCGGGAACGATGAACCCGTTCCAGCACGGTGAGGTGTTCGTCACCGACGATGGTGCGGAGACCGACCTCGACGTCGGCCACTACGAGCGTTTCCTCGACACCGAGCTGCACGGCTCGGCCAACGTGACCACCGGCCAGGTTTACTCCAACGTGATCGCCAAGGAGCGCCGCGGGGAGTATCTGGGCGACACCGTGCAGGTCATCCCGCACATCACGAACGAGATCAAGGACCGCATCCGCGGCATGGCGGGTCCCGACGTCGACGTGGTGATCACCGAGGTCGGCGGGACGGTGGGCGACATCGAGTCGCTGCCGTTCCTCGAGGCCGTACGGCAGGTCCGCCACGAGGTCGGCCGCGACAACGTGTTCTTCCTGCACGTCTCGCTGCTGCCGTACATAGGCCCGAGCGGGGAGCTGAAGACGAAGCCGACCCAGCACTCGGTCGCCGCCCTGCGCAGCATCGGCATCCAGCCGGACGCCATCGTGTGCCGGTCCGACCGGCCGATCACCACATCGCTCAAGCGCAAGATCAGCCTGATGTGCGACGTGGACGAGGACGCGGTGGTCTCCGCGATCGACGCGGCCTCGATCTACGACATCCCGAAGGTTCTGCACTCCGAGGGCCTGGACGCGTACGTCGTGCGGCGGCTCGGCCTGCCGTTCCGCGACGTGGACTGGACCGAGTGGGACCAGCTCCTGCGTCGCGTGCACCGGCCCGCCAAGGAGGTGACGATCGGCCTGGTCGGCAAGTACATCGATCTGCCCGACGCCTACCTGTCCGTCACCGAGGCGCTGCGCGCCGGCGGATTCGCGGCCGACAGCAGGATCAACATCCGCTGGGTCAAGAGCGATGAGTGTGAGACGCCCGAGGGCGCGGCCCGCGAGCTCGACGGCGTCGACGGCGTGCTGATCCCGGGCGGGTTCGGCGTACGCGGGATCGAGGGCAAGGTCGGCGCGGTACGGCATGCCCGCGAGCGGAAGATCCCCCTGCTCGGCATCTGCCTCGGCATGCAGTGCATGGTCATCGAGGTGGCGCGCGACCTCGCCGGGATCGCCGAGGCCGACAGCACCGAGTTCGACCAGAAGACGCCGAGCCCGGTCATCTCGACCATGGCCGACCAGGAGGACGTCGTCGCGGGAGAACGCGACATGGGCGGCACCATGCGGCTCGGGCTCTATCCCGCGAAGCTCGCCGAGGGGTCGCTCGTCCGCCGCCTGTACGGCAAGGCCCGGGCCGAGGAGCGGCACCGGCACCGCTACGAGGTGAACAACTCGTTCCGGGAGCCGCTGGAGAAGGTCGGCATGGTGTTCTCCGGTCTGTCCCCGGACGGCAGGCTCGTGGAGTACGCCGAGCTCGCCCCCGACCGGCATCCGTTCTTCGTCGGCACGCAGGCGCACCCGGAGTTCCGCTCCCGGCCGACGAGGCCGCACCCGCTGTTCAAGGGGCTGGTGGAGGCCGCGCTCGACTACGCCGAGACCCGCCGGACCGGCGCGAACCAGACCTCGAACCAGGTGGTGCACCAGACCGTCGACCAGGCCCTGAACCAGGCCGCGGTGAAGGCGGGCCGTACCAAGTGAGCGTGCCGGAGCGGAACGGAGCCGAGCGGAACGGGCCCGCGTCAGGCGGAGCCGAGCGGAACAGAGCCGAGCGGAACGGAGCCGAGCGGAACGGGCCCGCGTCGCGGGTGAACCCGGGGAACGCGGGCGGGCCGGGCGAGGACGGCATCGGCGTGCGGGACGTCGCGGAGTCGTGGGAGGTGTCCGCCTCCGTCGACCGGTTCGCCGGGCGTGTCATCACGGTGCGGACCGACACCGTGGCGATGCCCGGCGGGGTGACGGCCGACCGGGACTATGCCGTCCACCCCGGCTCGGTCGGGGTGCTCGCCCTGGACGACGCCGACCGTGTGCTGCTGATCCGCCAGTACCGGCATCCGGTGCGGCGCCTGCTGTGGGAGCTGCCGGCGGGTCTTCGCGACGTCCCCGGCGAGCCTCTCGTGGACTGCGCCGCCCGTGAACTGGCCGAGGAGGCCGGATATCGCGCGCGCATCTGGCACACGCTGGTCGACCTCTACACCTCGCCGGGGATGACCGACGAGCGCATCCGGGTGTTCCTGGCCCGTGACGTGGAGCCGATCCCCGAGGAGGAGAACACCTTCGTCCGCAGTCACGAGGAGACCGACATGCCGGCGGTCTGGATTCCGCTGGCTGAGGCGGTCGACACGGCGCTGACCGGGATGATCCACAATTCTCCGGCCGTCGCCGGTATCCTCGCCGCATACGCAGCTTCCGCCGACGGTTTCAAGGGGCTCCGTCCCGCCGACGCGCCGGAGGCATGAGTCCGTAGGGGGACGTCCTGAGCGAGCCCGAGGCGGTGCTGTCCAGCTATCTCGCCCATCTGGCGGTGGAGCGGGGGCTGTCTGCCAACACGCTCGCGTCGTACCGTCGGGACCTGCGCCGTTATCTGGACCATCTGAGGGCACGCGGTCTCGCCACGCTGGCGGATGTCAAGGAGGCGGACGTGGTCGCCTTCCTCTCCGCGCTGCGGGAGGGGGACGACCAGCATCCCGCGCTGGTGGCCAGCTCGGCGGCGCGCGCCGTGTCCGCGGTACGCGGCCTGCATCGGTTCGCGCTGCGCGAGGGCGTCTCCGGCCACGACCCCGCACACGACGTCCGCCCGCCGCGGCAGCTGCGGCGCCTGCCCAAGGCGATCAGCGTCGCCGAGGTGGAGCGCATCCTGGCCGCGTGCGGGCCAGAGGACTCGCCGCTGGCGCTGCGCAACCGCGCGCTTCTGGAGGTTCTGTACGGCACGGGCGCCCGCATCTCCGAGGCGGTCGGGCTGGCCGTCGACGACGTGTCCCACGACCCCGGGCAGGACCAGGTGCGGCTGCGCGGCAAGGGCGGGCGGATGAGGCTCGTGCCGCTGGGCAGGTACGCCCGCAGGGCGCTCGACGCCTACCTGGTCAGGGCGAGGCCGGAGATCGCGTCGCACGGCCGGGGGACGCCCGCGCTGTTCCTCAACGCGAGGGGCGGCCGGCTGACCCGGCAGGGCGCCTGGGAGGTGCTGCAGGCCGCGGCGGAGCGAGCAGGACTTTCCGGTGTTTCTCCGCACATGTTGCGACATTCCTTCGCAACTCATCTCCTTGACGGCGGTGCGGACGTTAGAGTTGTGCAGGAACTGCTCGGGCATGCCTCGGTGACCACCACGCAGGTGTACACGCTGGTGACGGTCGACAGGCTCCGGGAGGTCTACGCGGCGGCCCATCCCCGTGCCCTGAACTGAAGAACGCCAGACCTCGAGGAAGCCGAGTCCTGGTCGAGACCTGAAGGACGCTTGGCACTCCTTGGGCGCGCCGCCTTGCCGCAATGATGCGAACCCTTTAGATTCGATCAGGTTCGAGGCCGTCAGGGAGGACCAACAGGTGACTGCGACCACAGAGGCGACGTGGAACGCGGGGATCCCCGGCGGTGCGATCGGGCCTACCGGCCGTCCGCGCCCGGTGTTCCCCGAGCCGACACCGCCGGAGACGCACGGACCGGCACGGATCGTCGCGATGGTGAATCAGAAGGGCGGCGTCGGCAAGACGACCACCACGATCAACCTCGGCGCCGCGCTGGCCGAGGTGGGACAGCGGGTCCTGCTGGTGGACTTCGATCCGCAAGGGGCGCTGTCCGTCGGGCTTGGCATCGATCCCCGGCCGCTCGAGGCGACGGTATACGACCTCATCATGGAGGAGCCGGACGTCACCGTCGAGGACGTCCTGCTCGACACCAGCGTCGACGGCATGGAGCTGCTGCCGAGCAACATCTTCCTGTCCGGTGCGGAGATCAGGCTCGTCAACGAGGTGGCCAGGGAGTACGCCCTGCAACGGGCACTGGAGCCGCTGCTGCCGTACTACGACATCTGCCTGATCGACTGCCAGCCGTCGCTCGGCCTGCTCACGGTCAACGCGCTCACCTGCGCGCACAGCGTGATGATCCCGCTGGAATGCGAGTTCTTCGCGCTGCGCGGCGTCGCGCTGCTTATGGAGTCGATCGGCAAGGTCCAGGAGCGTCTCAACCGGAGCCTGGAGATCGACGGCCTGCTCGCCACGATGTACGACCCCCGGACGCTGCACGCACGCGAGGTCCTTCAGACGATCATGCAGGGCTTCGGCGACAAGGTCTTCCACACGGTGATCAACCGTACGGTCCGTTTCCCCGACGCCACGTTGGCCGGCGAGCCGATCACGCAGTTCGACCCCGGATCGATGGGGGCCGCCGCCTACCGCGATCTCGCCCGCGAGCTGCTGGCCCGCTGGCCCGCCCAAGCCCGCGCGTGATCCCGGGCTCCCATGCGTGATCCCCTGATCCCGGGGAGTGTCGGACAATGGGAGGCATGATCGAGCAGGTGGCGGATCCGAAGAGCGGGGAGGAGACCTCGCCCGGGTTCCGGGTGCACCTGGACGTCTTCGAGGGGCCGTTCGATCTGCTGCTCGGGCTGATCTCCAAGCACAAGCTGGACATCACCGAGGTCTCCCTGCACAGGGTCACCGACGAGTTCATCGCGTACATCAGGTCCCGCGGGCCCGAGTGGGACCTCGATCAGACGAGCCACTTCCTGCTGGTCGCCGCCACGCTCCTGGACCTGAAGGCGGCCCGTCTGCTGCCCACGGGCGAGGTCGAGGACGAGGAGGACCTCGCCCTGCTGGAGGCCCGCGACCTGCTGTTCGCGCGGCTCCTGCAATATCGCGCCTACAAGGAGGTCGCGAAGATCTTCAACGGCCGCCTCGCCGAGGAGGCGCTGCGCTTCCCCCGGTCGGTGCCGATGGAGAAGCGGTTCGCCGATCTGCTGCCGGAGCTCGTCCTCGGCATCGGCCCGGAGCACCTCGCCGAGATCGCCGCGAGGGCGTTCACGCCGAAGGCGCCGCCGACCGTCTCGGTCTCCCACATCTATCAACCGCTCGCCAGTGTCCGTGAACAAGCCGCTATCCTTGTCGAGCGGCTGCGGCGGGCCGGACGGGCCACCTTCCGGGCGCTGACCGCCGACTGCGCGGGCACCTTCGAGATCGTCGCCCGGTTCCTGGCCGTCCTGGAGCTGTTCAGGGAGGCCGCCGTCTCCTTCGATCAGGTCGAGCCGCTCGGCGAGCTGTACGTCACATGGACGGGCGCGGCGGACGGCGACGTGCTGGTCGGTGACGACTACGACACGTCGCGAAGCGACGGCGACCCAGAGGCCGGCTAGGGAGAGGACTCATGGAAGGCAGTGACGCGGCCGAGGCCGGGATCTCACAGGTTCCGGACCTCGAACCGGCGCTTGAGGCGATCTTGATGGTCGTGGACGAGCCGGTGGCCGAGGTGACCCTCGCCCAGGTCCTGGAGCGGCCGACGGGGGAGGTCGGCGCCGCCCTGCGTGGGCTGTCCGCGGAATACACCGCTGCCGGACGGGGTTTCGACCTTCGGGAGGTGGCCGGAGGCTGGCGTTTCTACACCCGGGCGGAGTGCGCACCGCTCGTGGAGCGTTTCGTCAGGGACGGCCAGGCGGCGCGGTTGACGCAGGCCGCGCTGGAGACACTCGCCGTGGTCGCCTACCGGCAACCGGTCAGCCGGGCCCGGGTGGCGGCGATCCGCGGTGTGAGCAGCGATGGCGTCATACGGACGCTCACCGCACGAGGCCTGGTCGAGGAGGCCGGAACGGACCCGGAGAGCCAGGCAGTGCTCTACCGGACGACGAGTTACTTCCTGGAGAGGCTGGGGTTGCGTAGCCTCGACGAGCTTCCAGAGCTCGCCCCATTCCTCCCAGATGACATGGAAATCCTTGAGGAGAAGCAGTGAACAGCAGGCGTGGTACCCCGTCCGGTGAGGGACGCGGTCGGAGCCGTAGCACCGGTCAGCGGGGCAGATCCTTCGGCGGCGGGCGTACGGATCGAGACCGCACCGGCCGAAACGGCCGGGACGATCGGACGGGATGGGACGGTCGAGGCGGGCGCGACAACGGCTACCGGGACGACCGGGGCGGCTCACGCGGCGGGTACGGCAGGTCGTCCGGTGAGGGGGGCCGTTACGCGGACCGGGATCGGGAGCGGCCGGGAAACCGCGACCGCGCGTCCGCTTACCGTGACGACCGGGCCCCCGGAGGCAGGTATCGCGACGACCGGGCACCCGGCGGGAGCCGGGGCTTCGGCGGCAGGCGTCCGGAGCGCGGTTACCGGGACCAGCGCGACCGCGGGGAGGGCCGCCCCTACGGCGAGCGTCGTACCTACGGCGAAGACCGTGCTCGCGGGGATGACCGTGCTCGCGGGGACTACCGCGGTCGCGGGGATGACCGCTCCCGCCGGGACGGGCGGCCCTCCCGGGAGGATCGCGCCTATCGGGGTGACCGTTCCTTCCAGGGAGACCGTTCCTTCCAGGGAGACCGTGCCGACCGGGGCGACCGTGCTTTCCGGGGCGACCGTGCTTTCCGGGAGGGCGGTGCCTTCAAGGAGGGCCGCGGTGAGCGCGCCGGCCGTGACCGGTCGCGTGAGGACCGCCCGCGCGAGTACGGGCGGCGCGAGGATCGGCCGCGCGAGTACGGCCGTGGTGAGGACCGGCCGCGCGAGTACGGGCGGCGTGAGTACGGTCAGGGCGAGCGCGCGGGTTTCCGCGCCGCCAGGGGCGGCGCCCGGTCCCGCGACGGCGTACGGTCCCGCGACGGCGTACGGACCATCGGCGGCGAGAACGGGGGACTGCGCGCGCGCTACGGCCGCGACAGGTCCGAACGAGGCGCGGAGTCCCGGCCCTGGTCCAGAGAAGACCGGCCGAGAGAAGACCGGTCCGGAGGAGGCCGGAAGCGAGAGGTCCGTACGGGCGAAGACCGGACGCGGGAGGCCCGCGGCGGGGTACGCCGCGAGGGCGGCGCGGAGGACCCGTTCAAGACCTCCCGGCAGCCACTGCGCGACCCGGACTTCTACGACGACGACTACACCGACGAGCGCGACACCACGGAGGTGCCGGACGGCGAGCGGCTGCAGAAGGTCCTCGCCCAGGCCGGGGTGGCCAGCCGCCGCGCCTGTGAGGAGATGATCGGTGAGGGCCGGGTGACGGTCGACGGCCAGGTGGTGCGCCGATTCGGCGCCCGGGTCGACCCCGCCAAGCAGGTCATCCACGTCGACGGCAGGCGGGTGCCGACCTCGACCGACCTGGTCTACTACGCGCTCAACAAGCCGATCGGCGTCGTGAGCACGATGGACGACCCGGAGGGCCGGCCGTGCCTGCACGACTACGTGCAGGACCTGGCTCCCCGGCTGTTCCACGTCGGGCGGCTCGACACCGAGACCGAGGGCCTGCTGCTGTTCACCAACGACGGTGAGCTCGCGCATCGGCTGACCCATCCCAGCTACGGCGTGGCCAAGAAGTACTGGGCCAAGGTGCCCGGTCCGGTGCCGCGCAACCTGCACCGGGTGCTGCGTGAGGGCGTGGCGCTGGAGGACGGTACGGCCAGGGCCGACGAGTTCCGCATCGTGCAGGAGCACGGCCAGCAGGCGCTGGTCGAGATCGTGCTGCACGAGGGGCGCAAGCACATCGTCAGGCGCATGCTGGAGGCCGTGGGCCACCGGGTGATCGACCTCGCGCGCATCGAGTTCGGACCGGTCAAGCTGGGCCGGCTCAAGCCCGGCACACTCCGGGCGCTGACGGTGCACGAAGTCGGAGAGCTCTACTCGGCCGTTGGCATGTAGCCTTGCCGGGCCCGGTACGCAAGACGGGACAATATTGGAAAAAGCCCCGTGGACCGGGTGGCGGCTCGGGCCCACGGCGGTGAGCGCGAGAGGGGAACGACGATGGTGCGGGCGGTTCGTGGAGCCATCCAGGTCGACGCCGACGACCGGGAGTCGATCGTCGCAGGCACGACCGAGTTGGTGACCGAGGTCATGACGCGGAACAACCTCACCACCGACGACGTCATCAGCGTGATCTTCACGGCGACACCCGATCTCACCGCGGAGTTCCCCGCGCTGGCCGCACGGAAGCTGGGGTTCCACGAAGTCCCGCTGCTGTGTTCCACCGAGATCGACGTGCCCGGGGCGCTGCCGCGCGTGGTCCGCCTGATGGCCCACATCGACACGGACCGGCCGCGTCGGGAGATCCAGCACGTATACCTGCGGGGCGCTGTCGCGCTCCGCGTGGACATCGCGCAGTAGCGCCCGGCGGTACTGGACACAGGACGAGCAGGATGGATCCCATGGAGGGCACCCCCAGGACCGCGGCCGGGGAGGGCGCGACCTCGATCGGCAGCGTCGTCGTCGTCGGCACGGGACTGATCGGCACCTCGATCGCGCTCGCGCTGCGCCGGCGCGGAATCAGGGTCTTCCTCGCCGATCGCGACGCGGGTGCCGTACGGCTGGCGCGTGAGCTGGGCGGGGGAGAGGACTGGCGGGCCGACCGGACCGTCGACCTGGCGGTCATCGCGGTGCCGCCCCCGTTCGTCGCGCAGTGGCTGCTGGACCTGCAGAAGAACGACGCCGCCCGGGCCTACACCGACGTGGCCAGCGTCAAGGCGCTGCCGATCGCGCAGGCGGCGCAGCTCGGCTGCGACCTGTCCACGTTCGTCGCTGGGCATCCGCTGGCCGGCCGCGAGCGTTCCGGACCCGCGGCGGCCAGGGCCGACCTGTTCCTCGGCCGCCCCTGGGCGCTGTGCCCGACACCGGAGGCGACCGGTCCCGCCGTGACCGCTGTGCTGGAACTGATCGACCTGTGCGGGGGCAACGCCGTCCGGGTGGACGCCGCCGAGCACGACCGGGCGGTGGCGGTGGTCTCGCACGCGCCGCACGTGACGGCCGCCGCGGTGGCGGCGCGGCTCGCCGAGGCGTCCGACACCGCGCTCGGCCTGTCCGGGCAGGGCGTGCGCGACGTCACCCGGATCGCCGCCGGCGATCCGGGGCTGTGGACCGGGATCCTGTCCGGCAACGCCGTACCGGTCGCGGAGGTGCTGGAGGCCGTCGCCGCCGACCTGGCGGCCGCGGCGAGATCGTTGCGTACGCTGGCCGTCGACGGCGCCGCCGTCGCCGACGTCACCGCACTGCTGGAGCGCGGCGTGCGCGGGACCGGCCGGATCCCCGGCAAGCACGGCGCGCCGGCGCGCGCGTACGCGGTCGTCCAGGTGCTCGTCGGGGACCGTCCCGGCGAGCTGGCCCGGCTCTTCCGTGCGGCGGGGGAGACGGGGATCAACATCGAGGACGTCCGGCTGGAGCACGCGCCCGGGCTGCCGCTCGGCGCCGCGGACCTGTACGTCCAGGAGGAGGCGGCCGAGGCGCTCGCCGAGGAGCTGCGCGAGCGCGGCTGGCACGTGCCCTGACGGGGCGGGAGAGCCCGTCCCGGGGGGTCGCGCGGGTGGCGTCGATGGCGCGGCGGCGCCGGGAGTCCCGGTACGCTCGGGGGTCGGACAAAGCCGCGGCACGGCCTGCGGGCAAGCCCGCCGGGTCGTTGATTTCGGGTCGTGGATCGCCGGGCACGAGGTGCCGGGCGGGGCTGGAGAAGAGGAGCGAGCGTGTCGGGTCTGGTCGTCGCGATGGACGGGCCGTCCGGTTCGGGGAAGTCGAGCGCGTCGCGCGGGATCGCCCGGGCCCTCGGGCTGCGTTACCTGGACACGGGGGCCATGTACCGGGCGGTCACGTGGTGGATGCTCGAACGCGGGGTGGATCTCGCTGATCCGGCCGCTGTCGCCGCCCGGTGTCACGAACCCGCGCTGGAGATCGGCACTGACCCGGACGCCCCCGGCATCGGCGTGGACGGAACGGACGTCAGCGGGCCGATCCGGAGCAAGGAGGTCACCCGGGCCGTCTCGGCCGTGAGCGCGGTGCCCGAGGTGCGCAGGCGGCTGGTGGACCTGCAGCGGCAGATCATCGGGACCGGCGACATCGTGGTCGAGGGCCGTGACATCGGCACGGTCGTGGCTCCGGACGCCTCACTCAAGATCTATCTGACCGCGAGCGCCGACGCACGCGCGCGCCGCCGTACGGCGGAGCTGACCGGAACCTCCACCGAGGAGCAGCGGGCCGAGATGGCCCGGCGGGACGAGCTCGACTCCACACGTAAAACCGATCCCCTGGCGATGGCGGCCGATGCGGTGGAACTGGACACCACCCCGCTCGACCTCGACGAGGTGATCGCCGAAGTGCTGCGGCTCGTCAAGGAGCGGATCACCTGAGCCCCGGCAGCGCAGGGGGCACATTGAGCCTGATCCCGGTGGATCGGGGAGGAAGTGGCCGATGAGGCAGGAAATGGACGTGACGGGGGAGTACGACTCCGACGAGGACGGCTGGACCGAGGCCGGATTCGCCGCTTCCGCCGGCGAGGGCCCGCCAGAGCCCGACACCGGCCCCCTGCCGGTCGTCGCCGTGGTCGGCCGCCCCAACGTGGGCAAGTCGACGCTGGTCAACCGCATCATCGGCCGGCGTGAGGCGGTCGTGGAGGACGTGCCGGGGGTGACCCGGGACCGGGTGACGTACGAGGCGACCTGGCGCGGCCGCCGGTTCACGCTGGTCGACACCGGTGGCTGGGACCCCGACGCCACCGGCATGGCGCTGCGGATCGCCGAGCAGGCCCAGCTCGCGGCCGAGCTGGCCGATGTGATCCTTTTCGTGGTGGACGCGAGCGTCGGCGTGACCGACTCCGACGAGGCCGTCGGCGGGGTGCTGCGCCGCTCGGGCAAGCCCGTCGTGCTGGCCGCCAACAAGGTCGACAATCAGCAACTGGAGCTCGAGGCGTCCGGGCTGTGGGCGCTGGGCCTCGGCGAGCCGTACCCGGTCTCCGCGCTGCACGGCCGGGCCAGCGGCGATCTGCTCGACATCGTGCTCGACGTGCTGCCGGAGGCGCCGCCGCAGACGTTCGGCGAGCGGCGGGGCCCGCGCCGGATCGCCCTGCTGGGCAAGCCCAACGTGGGCAAGTCGTCGCTGCTGAACCGGCTGGCCGGCGAGGAGCGGGTGCTGGTCGACCCCGTGGCGGGCACCACCCGCGATCCGGTGGACGAGCTGATCGAGCTGGACGGCGAGACCTACCGCTTCGTGGACACCGCCGGCATCCGCCGCCGCGACCGCGAGCTGAAGGGCGCCGACTTCTACGCGGCGATGCGGACCCGGGCCGCGCTGGAGCGTTCGGAGGTCGCGGTCGTGCTGATCGACGCCTCCCAGGTGCTGACCGAGCAGGACCTGCGGATCATCGGCATGGTCACCGAGTCGGGCCGGGCCATGGTGGTCGCGTTCAACAAGTGGGATCTGGTCGACGAGGACCGGCGCTACTACCTGGAGAAGGAGATCGACCGCCAGCTCGTCCGGGTGCCCTGGGCACTGCGGGTCAACATCTCCGCCAAGACGGGCCGGCACGTTCAGCGGCTCGCCCCGGCGATCGAACAGGCCTTGGAGTCGTGGGGGACGCGGGTGCCGACGGCCCGGCTCAACCAGTTCGTCACCGAGCTGGTGCAGGCTACGCCGCCGCCGGCGCGCGGGGGCAGGCAGGCCAAGATCCTGTTCGCCACGCAGGCGACGACCGAGCCGCCGAGGTTCGTGCTGTTCACCTCGGCGTTCCTGGAGGAGACCTACCGCCGGTTCATCGAGCGCCGCATCCGTGAGGAGTTCGGCTTCGCCGGCTCTCCGATCGAGATCACGATGAAGATCAGGGAGAAGCGGCAGAAGAAGCACGGGTGAGTGCCGTGCCGTACCGCTGATTCCCGCCCGCCCGCTCGGCCGTAGGTAGGGTTCTCCCTACCATCGGAGCTGAGGAGCGCGGATCGATCATCGGCCGTTCCCGGTCGTACCGTGCAGGACATGAGACGACTTCTTTCCCGGCTGACCGGTGACTCCCTTTACGTGCTGATCGGGTTTCCCCTCGCGGCGACGACGTTCTGCCTGGTCCTGACCGGTGTCGTGGCGGGGGCCGGTCTGTGGATCGTGTGGATCGGGCTGCCGATCCTCGCCCTGACCATGCTCGTCGCCCGGGGGATGGGCGACGCGGAGCGGCTGCGGATCAGCAGGATGCTCGCCGTGTCGGCCTACCTGCGCTCCTGAACCCGGCCGCCGCCGCCGGCGGCGGGCAGGGCAAGCGCGGCAGCGGCGCCCAGCAGGCACAGTCCCGCGGTGATCAGGAAGATCTCCGTGTACTCCACGTGCAGCGCGGCCTTCACCTTGGCCTGGTACTCCGCCAGTTCGGCGAGGTAGTCCGCGCCGGCGCCGCCGATCGGGAGCGGCGTGTCGAGGTGCGCGGTCAGCGACTGGAAGCGGTGGAAGCCCCACGCCGACAGCGCGGCCACGCCGAGCAGCATCCCCATCATGCGGGCCACCACGACCGCCGCCGAGGCCACGCCGTGCCGCACGGGCGGAACGGCGCGCAGCACGGCGGAGGAGACCGGGGCGACGACCACGCCCAGGCCGAATCCGGCGACGGCCAGATCGACGTCCAGCCGCACGCCGGCCGAGGCCAGGTCGGCGGGCCAGTGCGACATCATCAGGTAGCCGCCGGCGGCGACCGCCATCCCGGCGACGGCCACCCACCGCTCACCGAAGCGGCGGGTCAGCATCCCGCCCAGGAACGCCGCGACCGCGAGCGCGGCGAGGAAACGGGTCAGCACCAGCGCCCCGCCCACGGCGTCCTCGCCCAGCAGCGTCTGCGCGGCGAGCTGGACGTCCACCAGCGTCACGAGCAGCGCGGCGCCCGAGAGCAGGCTCACCGCCAGGGTGGCGAACAGCGGTCGCCTCGGCACGCCGCTCAGATCCAGCAGCCGCACCGGTGAGCGGATCTCCCAGGCGACGAACGCCGCAGCCGCGACCACACCGGCCGCCAGGCACGGAAGGCCCCACGGCGGCAGGACCGCCTCGCCCGGCGAGGGGTTGTAGAGCCCGGCCACCAGCAGGCCCAGCGCCAGTGCCAGCAGCGCGCCCCCGGCGGCGCCGACCCCGCCCGGGGTCACGCGGCGCGGCTCCCGCGGCAGGCCGCGCTGTACGGCGAGGGCGGCGAGCAGGGCCAGCGGGATGTTGACCCAGAAGATGCCGCGCCAGCCGACGAGGGCGGCGATCCCGGCGCCGTAGAGGGGGCCGAGCACGCTGCCGAGCTCCTGGGCCGCGCCCACCGCGCCCAGCGCGACCGGCCGGCCGCGCTCGTCCCACAGATCGCCGATGAGCGCCATCGTGATCGGCAGCAGCGCCCCGCCGGCCAGGCCCTGGAGCGTACGGCCCGCCGTGAGCGTGGCGACGTCCTGGGCGAGCGCGCAGACGAGCGAGCCCGCGGCGAACCCGGCCAGGCAGGCGTGGACCAGCGGACGCCGGCCGTACCGGTCGGACAGCCGGCCGAGCAGCGGCATCCCCGCGACGTAACCGAGCAGGAACCCGGTCACGATGGGCGTCGCCCGTTCCAGGCGGTTCAGCGGGACGCCGACCTCCTGGGCGATGTCCGCGAAGACGGTGACGACGACGTAGGCGTCGAGCGCGGCGAGCAGCACGGCCACGCCGCCCACGCCGAGCGCGAGACGGCGGCCGCGTGCCGGGGAGGGCGCCATGACCCGGGCGGGGGAGATCACGACGCGGGCGGTGTGATCGTCACTGGGGCGTCGTACTCTCCCAGGGTCACGGTCGCGCCGCCCTCGCCGAGCGGAAGATCGATCTTGAGCAGCCGGTCGGTGGCCCTGTCGACCCACACGGTCCCCTTCACGCTCTGGGCGACGCCGGGGATCAGCTTGGCGAGGGACCGCTGGGGCAGGGTGGCCGCGATCCGGTAGGCGTCGGCGCCGCCGACCTTCTCGGCGGCCTCGGTCTCGGCCTCCTGCGCCGACGACAGCAGCTCCGGAACGCCGGTCAGCACCGCCGACGGGTCGTAGATCGCGGCGAGCTGCTGCCGGGTCATCGTCTGGAAGCCGCCGGTCGGGCCCTTGAAGTGCACGGTGTCGCCCGCGATCACGAACTCGAACTCCTGCAGGCCGACGAGCTCGACCTGCAGGGTGCCCTCGGCGTCGCCCTCGCTGGTCAGCGTCCCCTCGGCGTGCCTGACCGGCACGGCGGGCCGGTCCCTGGTCTCGATGGAGAAGACGACGGTCCGCACCGTCTTCATCGCCTCGGCCGACTTCTTCAGCAGGCCGGGCCCGTCGGGGAGCGCGGCCACGCTGTTCGCTTCGCAGGCGGTCACCAGCAGCAGGGCGGCCACGACCAGCCCGAGGATTCTCGTCACAACGCGGATCGTAGCTGGCGTCAGCGGCCCGTGCGGATCGACTGGAGCCGGTCGGCGATCGGGGCGTATATCTCCTCGATCGCGGACACCTGCTCGGGCGTCAGCAGGTCGATCAGATGGCGGCGGACGCCGGCGACGTGCCCCGGGGCCGCCCGCTGGATGGTCTCCCAGCCGAGGTCGGTGAGCACGGCGAAGGTGCCTCGCCTGTCGTCGTCGCAGCTCACGCGCACCACCAGCCCGGCGGCCTCCATCCGGGAGATCTGGTGCGAGAGCCTGCTGCGTGACTGGATGGTGGCGTCGGCCAGCTCGCTCATCCGCATGCGGTGGTCGGGGCTCTCCGACAGGTTCACCAGGATCTCGTAGTCGCTGAGCGACAGGCCTGCCTCCTGTAACTCGCGATCGAGCCGGTGATACAGCAGCCGGTGCGCGTCGAGGTGCGCACGCCAGGCGCGTTGCTCCTGCGGACTGAGCCAGCGGGGGTCTTCCATGACTTCAAGCATAAGATCGCAATGCTCGTTCGGGGCGGTCAACCCTGCAGCGAAGGGGAGATTTACCAGAGGGTGGAGCCGCAGCTCTTGACGCGATGTCCTCGCCACTGTTGCCTGGGAAAACAGTCCTGGAGACCCCCGCTCTCGGCAGGTGCGGGAGGTGGGCGGGCCCTCGGGCCGGAAAGGCGGCGTCGATGCGCATTGGAACGATCTTGCAGGGCAAGGGGAAACGCGTGGTGACCGTCCCGCCGCGGGCGACGGTGGCGGAGCTCCTGGCCAGACTGGCCGAGTTCAACATCGGCGCGGTGGTGGTGTCGGAGGACGGCGAGACCATCGAGGGCATCGTGTCCGAGCGGGACGTCGTACGACACCTGTACGAGCGGGGCGCCGCCATCCTCGATCGGCCGGTCTCCACGATCATGACCTCGGAGGTCAGGACCTGCACGCCCGACGCCAACGTCGAGGAGCTGCGCCGCACCATGACCGACCACCGCGTGCGGCACGTCCCCGTCGTCCGGGACGGACGGCTGATGGGCATCGTCAGCATCGGCGACGTCGTCAAGAGCGCCATCGAGGAGCTGGAGACGGAGAAGGACGCGCTGGTCGGCTATCTCCACGGCTGACCGATCGCCCGCCCGGCCTCTAGAATCACCCGTGTGAAGCTCAAACTCGATCTCCATGACATCTACAACAAGGGCAGCGAGATCGACCGGGCGCTGCGCGGCGTCATCGAGGAGGCGGTCCGGAAGAAGGCCACCCAGGTGGAGATCATTCCCGGCAAGGGGTCGGGCCAGCTCAAGAAGAAGGTGCTCCGCTTCCTGGAGCAGAAGGAGATCAAGGCGCTCTACCACCGCATGGACAAGGACGCCAAGAACCACGGCCGCCTGTTCGTCTACTTCCGGTGGTAGCGGAGCCGCCCGGTCCGACGACCGGGGGCCCGCCCGTGGCTGGCGCGAAGGGGCGAGAGTGTAGGAGGATTTGCCCGCGTATGAGTTAGGGGAGGCGTGATGTCGGTGTTGCGGGATCTGCTGGAGGGCATCCGGGGCGGCGGGATCGAGGTGCTCGACCTGACCGCGCCGCTGACCGAGAAGACCCCGATCCTGGGGCTGCCCGAGCAGTTCGGCCAGACGGCGACGTTCAGTCTTCAGGAGATCAGCCGGTACGACGACCGGGGCCCGGCCTGGTACTGGAACAACTTCACCACCGGGGAGCACACCGGCACCCACTTCGACGCCCCCAACCACTGGGTGACCGCCCGCGACGGGGAGGACGTCTCGGCGGTGCCCGCCGGCAAGCTGATCGCGCCCGCCGTGGTGCTGGACTTCGCCGCCGAGTCGGCCGCCGACCCCGACTTCCTGCTCGAGATCGACCACGTCGAGGCCTGGGAGAAGCGGCACGGCCCGCTCCCCGACGGCGGCTGGCTCCTCTACCGCACCGGATGGGACGCCCGGGCCCACGACGCGGCCAGGTTCCTCAACGCGGACGAGACCGGGTCGCACACTCCCGGCATCTCCGTCGAGTGCGCCCGTTTCCTCGCCGAGCGGACGCCGATCCTCGGTCTCGGCGTCGAGACCGTCGGCACGGACGCCGGGGCGGCCCACTCGTTCGATCCGGCCTTCCCCTGCCACTCCTTCCTGCTCGGGGCCGGCAAGTACGGCCTGACGCAGCTGCGCAACCTCGACCGGCTGCCTCCCACCGGCGCCGTGGTGATCGCCGGGCCGCTGCCGATCGTGGGCGGGTCCGGCAGCCCGCTGCGCGTGCTGGCCCTGGTGGAGAGATGAGCGCGGAGACAGGCGGAGAGACAGGCGGAGCGATGAGGCGTCCGGCGATGACCGTCGCGGAAGCCGTCGGCGCCGTCCTCGCCTCCCTCGGTGTGCGCACGGCCTTCGGCGTCGTCGGCAGCGGGAACTTCCACGTCACCAACTCGCTCGTACGGCATGGCGTGCGGTACGTCGCGGCACGCCACGAGGGCGGCGCCGCCACGATGGCGGACGCCTACGCCCGGATGAGCGGAACGGTCGCCGTCCTCACCGTCCACCAGGGGCCCGGCCTGACCAACGCGCTGACCGGCGTCACGGAGGCGGCCAAGAGCCGTACGCCCCTGCTCGTGCTCGCCCCCGAGGCGACCTCGCCGCGCTCCAACTTCCGGATCGACCAGGCCGCCCTCGCCTCCGCCGTCGGCGCCCACGTCGCCAGGGTGGCCTCGGCCGAGACCGTGGTCGACGACACCGTCATGGCCTTCCTCGCCGCGCTGCTGGGCCGCAGGACCGTGCTGCTCCGCCTGCCGCTGGACATCCAGGGCGAGGAGCTGCCGGACGAGGCGGCGCGCGCCGTACAGGAGCTGCGGGCCGGTGGCGGCGGGGTGCGGCAGGCCGCCGCGAGCCGGGTTCCGGCGCCATGGGGACTCACGTTCCCCGGCGAGCCGGTCGCCGACGACGGCGCCGAGCCGGCGGACGCCGCCGGGACGGCGGCCCCGGACGAGGCCGCGCCGGACGTGGCCGCGCCGGACGCGATCGCGCGGCTCGCCGGGCTGCTGGAGACGGCGCGGCGCCCGGTCTTCGTGGCCGGTCGCGGGGCGCGGGGCGCGCGGCCGGAGCTCGAGGCGCTCGGCGAGCAGGTGGGCGCGCTGTTCGCCACCTCGGCCGTCGCGAAGGGCCACTTCCACGGCAGTCCGTGGGACCTGGACGTGATGGGCGGATTCGCCTCGCCGCTGGCAGCCGAGCTCATCGGCGGCGCCGATCTCGTCGTCGCCTGGGGCTGCTCGCTCACCATGTGGACCACCCGGCACGGCACGCTGATCGGCCCGGACACGACCGTCGTCCAGGTCGACCTGGACGCCGACGCCATCGGCGTCAACCGGTCCGTGGACCTCGGCGTGATCGGCGACGTGCGCGCGACGGCGCGGACGGTGGCCGGCCTCCTCGGCGTCAGGGGCGACGGACCGGCCGACGGCGGTGAGGGCTACCGGAGCGCGCGGGTCGCCGACCGGATCGCCCGCGAGGTGCGCTGG
Organism: Sphaerimonospora sp. CA-214678; assembly: GCF_050942215.1. Classification (GTDB taxonomy): domain Bacteria; phylum Actinomycetota; class Actinomycetes; order Streptosporangiales; family Streptosporangiaceae; genus Sphaerimonospora. Next base: position 4,006,470 of record NZ_CP192056.1, on the reverse strand, counting down.
CGCGACGTGCCGTACGCCGACACGGGCGGCGACGGCCGGATCGATCCCAGGACGCTGACGATCGGACTCGACGACCTGCTCCCGGCCGATCGGGTCGTGGCCGTCGACTCCGGGAACTTCATGGGCTATCCGTCGATGTTCCTGTCCGTGCCGGACGGCGGCGCGTTCTGCTTCACCCAGGCGTTCCAGGCGGTCGGCCTGGGCCTGGCCACCGCCATCGGCGCGGCCATCGCCCGGCCGGACCGCCTGCCCGTCGCCGCGCTGGGCGACGGGGGAGCGCTCATGGGCATCGCCGAGCTCGAAACGGTCGTACGGCTCGGGCTGCCGATGGTCGTCGTGGTCTACGACGACGACGCCTACGGCGCCGAGGTGCACCACTTCGGCCCCGGCGGCTTCCCGCTGGACAACGTCACGTTCCCGCCGGCCGACCTCGCCGAGATCGCGCGGGGCTTCGGCTGCGCGGCGGTCTCCGTACGGCGCGAGGAGGACCTGGCGGGGGTCGCCGAATGGCTGAAGGGCCCGCGCGACCGGCCGCTCCTCGTCCACGCGAAGGTCACCCCAGGGCTGCCCGCATGGTGGCTGGAGGAGGCCTTCCGCGGTCACTGACGCGGCCACGCGGCGGCGACCGTCCCCTGGATGCCGAACCTACCGAAGCGTAGGTTACCGTTCCGTACATGACCGAGCTCGTGTATCCCACGGTGATCCGCGCCGTACTGACCGCCTTCAAACTGCTGGACCTGCGGATCCGGGTCGAGGGCGCCGAGCGCGTGCCACGGTCGGGAGGCGCGATCCTGGTCAGCAACCATGTCGGCTACCTCGACTTCGTCTTCGCGGGCTTGGCAGCCCGGCCCTCGCGGCGGTTCGTCCGGTTCATGGCCAAGCAGGAGGTGTTCACCCACCCGGTGTCGGGTCCGCTGATGCGCGGCATGCACCACATCCCGGTCGACCGCGCGGCCGGGGCCGGAGCGTTCCGTGCGGCCGTACGCGCCCTACGCGCCGGGGAGATCGTCGGCAACTTCGCCGAGGCGACGATCAGCAGGTCGTTCACCGTCAAGGACATCAAGAGCGGCCCTATCCGGATGGCCGTCGAGGCCGGGGTCCCGATCATCCCGGTCGCGCTGTGGGGCGGGCAGCGGCTGTGGACCAAGGGCCGGCCGCGCAGGCTGCTCCAGCGGCACGTCCCGATCACGATCCTGGTCGGCGAGCCGATGCACCCCGGACCCGGCGACGACATCGGGAAGCTCACCGCCGAGCTGCGGCGCCGGATGTCGGAGCTGCTCGACGAGGCGCAGCGCACCTACCCCGAGATCACGCCCGGGGTGTGGTGGCAGCCCGCCCATCTCGGCGGCACCGCCCCCACCCCGGAGGAGGCCGCCGCCCTCGACGCCGCCGCGCGCGGACGCTTGTCGTGAGCTCGCGGCCGCGCGCGGAGCGCGTCGTGATGGGCGCGCGGTGCGAGATCACATCCCCCGGCGTGTCAGCCCTGGTCGGGTACGGCCATCTCGCCGAGCCGGGACCAGTCGTCCTGCGGGACCCGCACGTTGACGATCCGCGGCGTCTCGGCGAGATGCCGCGGCAGCGTCCGCCGCGCCTCCTCGAAGTGCTCCGACCGCACGTGGGCGGCGCCGGCCTCGTCGTCGCGGAACGCCTCGACCAGGACGTACTCGGCCGGGTCGTCCAGGCTGCGCGACCAGTCGAACCACAGGCAGCCCGGCTCGGCCCGGGTCGCCCGGGTGAAATCGGCGACGATCTCGGGCCACCGGTCGGCGTGCTCGGGCCGTACGCGGAACTTCGCGGTAATGAAGATCATGTCAACCGTCCTGGTAGGGGTGGCCGGATGCTTCCCGTTCGACCCCGGGCGCATGCCGCGTGCGTCGTGTCGCACCGCCCGGGCCGCCCCCGGGGCCGGTCGATCTCCGCGGCCCCGGGGGCGGCCCGTGCGGGTCAGCCCATGTGGGGGTAGCGGTGGTCGGCCGGGGGGACGAAGGCCTCCTTGACCGTCCTGGCGTTCACCCAGCGGATCAGGTTGAAGATCGACCCCGCCTTGTCGTTGGTGCCCGACGCCCGCGCGCCTCCGAACGGCTGCTGTCCGACGACGGCGCCGGTCGGCTTGTCGTTGACGTAGAAGTTGCCGGCGGCGAAGCGCAGCCGCTCGGTGGCCGCCGCGATCGCGTACCGGTCCTGCGCGATCACCGCGCCGGTCAGCGCGTACGGCGCGACGCTCTCCATCTGGTCCAGCACCCTGTCGTAGGACGCGTCGTCGTACACGTGCACCGCGAGGATCGGGCCGAAGTACTCCGTGACGAACACCTCGTCCGCCGGGTCGGCGCACTCCAGGACGGTCGGCTTCACGAAATATCCGGTCGAGTCGTCGTACGACCCGGTCAGCACGTCGATCGAGTCCGTCGCCCTGGCCCGGTCGATGGCCGCCCGGTGCTTGGCGAACGCCCGGGCGTCGATGACGGCCCCCATGAACGCCGACAGGTCGCTCGCCACGTCGCCGACCGTGAGCGACTCGGCCGTGGCCACGAAGTCGTCCCTGATCCGTGACCACAGCGACCGCGGCACGTACGCCCGGGAGGCGGCCGAGCACTTCTGGCCCTGGTACTCGAAGGCGCCGCGGATCAGCGCCGTCGACAGCACCTCGGCCGAGGCGGAGGGGTGGGCGACCACGAAGTCCTTGCCGCCGGTCTCGCCGACCAGCCTCGGATAGCCCCGGTAGCCGGCGATGTTCTCCCCGACCGTCCGCCACAGGTGCTGGAAGGTCGCGGTCGACCCGGTGAAGTGGATCCCGGCCAGCTCGGGGTGGGGCAGCGCCACCTCAGAGACGGCGCCGCCGTTGCCGGTCACCATGTTGATCACACCGGGCGGCAGCCCGGCGGCCTCCAGCAGCCGCATCGTGAAGTGCGCGGCGAACTGCTGGGTCGGCGACGGCTTCCAGACGACGACGTTCCCCATCAGCGCGGGGGCGGTCGGCAGGTTCGCCGCGATCGAGGTGAAGTTGAACGGCGTGATCGCCAGGACGAAGCCCTCCAGCGGGCGATACTCCATCCGATTCCACGCGCCCGGCGACGACGCCGGCTGCTCGGCCAGGATCTGCCGGGCGAAGGAGACGTTGAAGCGGAAGAAGTCGATCAGCTCGCAGGCCGCGTCGATCTCGGCCTGCTGCACCGACTTGGACTGGCCGAGCATCGTCGAGGCGTTGAGCGTGGCCCGCCACGGGCCGGCCAGCAGATCGGCGGCCTTCAGGAAGACCGCGGCCCGCTCCTCGAACGGCAGGGCCCGCCAGGCGGGGGCGGCGGCCAGCGCCGCGTCGATCGCCGCGCGTACGTCGGCGGCGGTCGCGTCGGCCGTGGTGCCCAGCACGGCGGCGTGGTTGTGCGGCTGGACGACGTCGATCGGGGCGCCGCCCGCCATCCGCCGCTCACCGCCGATCGTCATCGTGAGGTCGAGCCGTGTCTCGCCGAGCTCCTTGATCCGGGCCTCCAGGGCCGCGCGCTCGGCGCTGCCGGGGGCGTGGCCGTACACCGGCTCGTTGACCGGGCGGGGGACGTTGGTGATCGCATCCATTGCTCACTTGCCTTTCAGAGCGCGCAGGAAGAAGGCGACGTTGGCCGGGCGCTCGGCGAGACGGCGCATGAAGTAGCCGTACCAGTCGTCGCCGAACGGAACGTAGACGCGCACCCGGTGCCCGGCGGCGGCGAGGTCGCGCTGCCTGTCGGCCCGGACGCCGTACAGCATCTGGTACTCGTAACCGTCGCGGTCGCGGCCGTGCCGGCCGGCGAGCATCTCGGCGACGGCGATCAGCCGGTCGTCGTGCGTGGCCACCATGGGATACCCGCCGCCCGCCATGAGCACTCGCAGGCAGCGGACGTAGGCCCGGTCCACCTCGCCCCTGCCCTGGTAGGCGACGGAGGCGGGCTCGCGGTAGGCGCCTTTGACCAGGCGGACCCGCGAGCCGGCGAGATCGCGGCAGTCGGCCTCGCTGCGCAGCAGGTACGCCTGGATCGCCACGCCGGTCTCGGGGAAGTCCGCGCGCAGCGCGCGCAGGATCTCCAGCGTGGAGTCGACCGTGGTGTGGTCCTCCATGTCCAGGGTGACGGTCGCGCCGCTGTCGCGCGCCGCGGAACAGATCCGCCTGGCGTTCTCCAGCGCGATGCCGTCGGGCCCGCCGCCGTCGAGCGCCTGCCCGACCGCTGACAGCTTCACCGACACCTCGGCCCGGTCCCCGAGCCCGAGCGGGCGCAGCGCGCCCAGCAGCGTGACGTACGCCTCGGCGGCCTCGATCGCGGTCTCCTTGTCGCGGACCTCCTCGCCGAGATGGTCGATCGTGACCGCGAGCCCGGAGCCGGTCAGGCGGCGGGTCGCCGCGACGGCGTCGGCGGTGGACTCGCCGGCCACGAAGCGGTCGACGACGGCGCGGGTGGCCGGCGAACCCGAGACGGCCCGGCGTGCCAGCGGGCTGCGCGAGGCCGCGAGAAGCAGAGATCCGAGCATGGTCAAAGGGTAAAATTCGCAGGTCACGGGGTCCACGGACATCCGCCACAGGTTTTTCCTACAGATGCACGACAATGGAGGCCATGCAGGACATCGCCGATGAGATCGCGCGACTGCTCGACGCCTCGGTGACGATCGAGGACCGGTCGTTCAAGCTGCTCGCGTACGGCGAGCAGAGCGGCGACATCGACCGGGTCCGGCAGGAGTCGATCCTGCGCCGGCGGGCCTCCGCCGAGGTGCGCGCCCATTTCGAGGCGTACGGCATCGCCACGGCGACCGGCCCGGTGCGCATCCCCGGCCTGCCCGGCCTGCTCGGCCGGGTGTGCGTCCCGCTGCGGCATCGCGGGGTGAACTACGGCTACCTCTGGCTGCTGGACGCCCCTCCCGGGGGTGAACCGGCTGCGTCGGGGGGACCGGTTCTCTCCGGATCAGGGGGCGCGCTGACCGACGAGCGGCTGGCCGCCGTGGCGCCGCTGGTGGCCCGGGCAGCGGCGCGGCTGGCCCGGGAGGCACGCGGACGGCGGGTCCGGCTGCGTGCCTTCTTCTCCGCCGATCCGGCCGTCCGGGCCGCCGCCGGAGTCGAGGTCGAGGGCCCGGTGGCGGCCCTCGCCGTACGGACCCCGCCGGACGGGGCCGGCGAACCGCCGCCGCTGCCGCGCGGTGTGCTGGCCGACCCGGACGGCATGCCGGACGAGATGCAAGCCGGGCTGCCGGGTGAGGAGGCGGGTGAGCGGCTGCTCGCCGTGCTGGCCCCGGCCGGGCAGGCGCGGGAGGTCGCCGACCGGCTGTGGGAGACGTACGGATCGGCGGCCGGGGTCGGGGGACCCCGGGAGGACCCGGACGAGGCGTGGGAGAGCTGGCAGGAGGCGCTGCTCGCGCTCCGGGTGGCCGAGCACGTCACCCGGCACGCCCCGGTGGCGAGCTGGCCGGAGCTGGGCGTCTACCGCCTGCTGGTCCGGCTGCCGCACCGGGAGCTCGCCGATCTGGCTGCGGGGTGCGCCGCGCTGTCGGCGCCCGCTTCGCCGGACCTGGCGCACACGGTGGAGACGTACCTGGACCGTGCCGGGCATGTGCAGGAGACGGCGGCGGCCCTGGGCGTCCACCGTCAGACGCTCTATTACCGGCTGGGCAAGGCCGAGCATCTCACCGGGCTCGACCTCGCCGACGGGGAGAGCCGGCTGCTCCTCCACCTGGCGCTCAAGGCGGCCGCGCTGATCCGCCGGCCCCCTCTCGACCGGGCCCCTCTCGACCGGGCCCCTCGCGATCGGGCCCCTCTCGACCGGGCGCGGTCCGGCCGGGACGGGCGGGCCGGCGGTTGAACCCGGCCGGCCGGGACGGGCGGGCGGCCGATGAGCACAGCTCGGCGGGATGGACGGGACGCGCGCGGTCAGGCGCAGGTCTTCTCGTAGACCCGCAGCAGTTCCATGCTGATGCGCTCGAGTGAGTAGCGGGACCGGGCGCGGTCGGCGGCGGCGTATCCGATGGCCGTGCGCAGCGTGGCGTCGCCCAGCAGCCTGCGGATCCGCTGGGCCACCTCCAGCGGCCGGTCGGGCCGGGTCAGGAAGCCGGTCACGCCGTCCACGACCGCGTCCAGGTGGGCGCCGGCCGCCGAGGCGATCACCGGGACGCCGCAGGCCATCGCCTCCAGCGCCGCCGTGCCGTTCGGCACGGACGGGGACAGCGACAGCACCAGGTCGGCGCTGCGCATCAGCTGAGGCATCGAGTCGTGCGGGACCGTGCCGAGCGCCTCCACCCGGTCGGCCACGCCGCGGTCGGCGGCGAGCGAGCGCAGCCGCTCCACGGCGGATCCGTCGCCGCCGGCGATGACCAGCTCGGCGTCGGGCACGGACATCAGCGCGGACACCGCGCTGGCCGCGCCCACGTGACCCACGTGCAGCAGCCGCGGCCGGTCGCCGCGCGGGCACGCGGGGCCCTGGCGGTGGAAGCTCTCCACGTCGATGCCCTGCGGCACGACCGAGATGTTGCGGCGGGGGACCCCCATCCGGATCAGCTCGGACTCCTCGTCGGCGCAGGCGGCGATCACGGCCCTGGCGCGGCGGCCGATCGCGCACTCCAGCCGGCGTACCGGCGCCGGCCTGCTGTCGTCGTGATGGGTGTGGAAGGTCTGGGTGACCGGCACGCCCAGGCCCTCGGAACCGGCGATGGCGGCCAGACCGCTGGTCCAGGAGTAGGCGTGGATGATGTCGGGGCGGCTCTTGCGCCACCGTTGCCGCAGCCCGGCGCTGAAGTCCGGGATGTAGGGGAGCAGGTCGCTTTCCGACAGCTCCACGTCCGGCCCGGCCGGGACGTGCTCGATCGCGGCGCCCTGGGCGTTGCATCGCGTGTACATGGTCACCCGGTGGCCGCGCGCGAGCTCGCGGGCGATCGCGGGAGTGTCCGGTGTGAGTTCGTGAGCAGAGACGATGGCGATATCCATGGCACACCTCAGCGGCAGGAAGGCGTCTAGAAGGTGTGCCTGCGTCTTAGGCACGGTAAGTGCCTGACTACCGTACTCTGATCCTCGCTAAACGCCTAATCGAGAAAAACTTCGATCGGCCGCCGACGGGCGTCGCGCTTCCCGGTGCTCCTTCAGCGATTCCCGGGCTCCTCCTGGGCCCGTCCTCGGATGCTCCCCTCGGCCTTCTCCTCATCGCCGACGGCGCGGATTACACCATATTCGCAGATCGGACGGGAAATCGGGAGACCGGGTGCGTCCTCACCTGGATCTGCGCAGTGCGAGCACGGTGACCTCGTCGGTGGCGTGGCCGCCGCCGAAGGCCCGGTGGTCCTCCTCGATCGCCTTCACCACCGCGCCCGGCGGCTGGCCCACACAGCGGGCGAGCAACTCGGTCAGGCGTGCCTCGCCGTAGTTCTCCCCGGCCGCGCTCTGCGCGCCGACCAGTCCGTCGGAGTAGAGCAGCAGTGTCTCGCCCGCCGGGATCACCAGTTCGTCGGTGGCGGGGACCGACCCCTCCTCGAACCCCAGCGGCACGCCGCCGCCCTCGGTGAAGCGGACCCCGCCGCCGGGGTGGAGCAGCGCGGCCGGATGGTGCCCGGCCGAGGCGAGGCGCACCTTGCGGCCGCGCACGAAACCGGCGGCGGCCATCACGAACAGGCCGGTACGCTGCACCACGAGCGCGTCGTTGACCTTGCGCATGGCCTGCCCCGGGTCGTCCTCCCAGACGCTCAGCACGCGCAGCCCGTTGCGCACCATGGCGGTCACCGCGGCCGCCTCCTCGCCCCGGCCCGCCGCGCTGCCGATGACGAACCCCCAGCCGTTCTTCACCCGGAACACGTCGTAGAACTCGCCGCCGATCGCACGCAGCCCGGAACCCGGGTGGTAGAACGCGGCGCTCTCGAAGCCGGGGATCTCCGGCAGCGTGCGGGGGAGCACGCCGGTCTGCAGGGTGTCGGCCGCCTGGGCGCGGCGGTGGAAACCGCGCTGGGCCCGCATGGCCAGGCCGAGGTGCGTGCCGATCTCCTCGAGCAGGCCGAGGTCGGCCAGGCCGAACGGCCGCCGGTCGCGCTGCCGTACCAGCGTGAGCACGCCGTCGACCTCGTCGTCCGTGCGGATCGGCACGCTCAGCAGCGACCCGGCCCGCATGTCGCTCAGCACGGTCCCGCCGAGGAGCGAGTCGTCGGCGAGCATCTCGTGCACGATCCCGCTCCGCGTCACCAGGACCTGCTCGACGATGGGCGCCTCGGCCGGGGACGTCTCCTCGATCAGCCGCTGGAGGCGGCCGGACGGCTGGTCGCCCGGGCCCACGACGGTCGCGCGGTGGATGCCGGCCCGGTCGACGTCGGCGCCGCGTTGCCCGTCGTCCCGGAACACGTCGGCGATGACCCAGTCGGCCGTCTCGGCCGCGAGCAGGCGTGCGGCGCGCAGCAGGGCCACCGGCTCGCGCAGGCTCTCCTCGTCGAGCAGCAGCCGGGCGAACCGGGAGAGCAGCTCGTGCCGCCGGGCCGCGGCCATCAGATCCGGCGAGGGGACGTGCGGATCCGCCCGGTGGGGGAGGCGCGGCCCCGGGGCCTCAGCGCGTTCACGCGGGGCGCCGGCCGGAGTCCGGCCGGCGTCGGCTCCGGACGCGCTGGCGGCGGCGACGACCCGCGCGTCCGAGGCCGGGCCGGAGATCTCGGGCAGCCGGGGCGGGGTCGGCGGCACCTCGGTCGGCAGCACGACCGCCGCGATCATCTCCTGCGGCTCGCCGGGCATGCGCAGTCTGCCGAGCACGAGCCGTACGACATGGGCGCGGCCCTGATGGGCCAGCCGGGTCCGCAGTGAGGAGACCTCCTCGCCCCGCAGGACGGCGGCGAGGTGCGACCGGAACGCGGCCCGGCCGGCCACGTCGACGAGCAGCGGGAAGGCGCGGCCGATGAGGTAGCCGGCCGGGCTGCCGAGCAGGCGGGCGGTCTCGTTGTTGATGCGCCGCACCGTGCCGCCGGTGTCCATGATGATCACGGGGATCGGAAGCGAGCGGAAGACCTGGCGCAGCAGCTTGTGCTCGCGCAGGTTGCCGCCGTCCCGGCGCCGGCGGCCGCGGGTCAGCTCGGTGAGGGCGTCGCGGAGCAGGTCCTCGGCGGTCTCCAGCTCTCTCAGGGCCGCGTCCGGCCGGAAATCGTCCCGTAGGATCGCGATGCGGTCGGCGAGACCGCTGAGGGCGCGCTCAAGCTCGGCGTTGGCGGGCAAGCGGCCTCCTTTCCTCATCTGGGTAGACGCTATGCCCAGGACCGGGTCTAATCGTGCCAGCCTGGATTAATCCGGAACCGATGGGAATGGTCTTTCTATCATGGAGACGACGTCCATCCTCGTACGTGACCTGGCCGCTCTCGGCAGGATGACCGAGGGGGCCTCCTGTGAGAGCGTCCTGCGCGGCATCGCCGAGGCCACGGCCCGGGGCGTCCCGGGCTGCGCCGGCGCCACCGCCGAGCTGTGGGCCGACGGGCGGGTGCTGCTCGCCGCCTCCCACAGCGAGCTCACCGCGCTGATCGACGGTGAGCGCGAGCTGCGCGAGGGGCCCTCCCGCGAGGCGCTGGCCTCCGGCAGGCCGGTGGTGGTGGCTGACGTGATGTCCGAGCCCCGCTGGCCCGCCTACTGCGGGACGGCCGTACGGCACGGCGTGCGCTCGGTGTTCGCGCTGCCCATCGAGGTGGACGACGGCGTGGTGGTCATCGGCCTGTACGGCGTGCGCGCCAGCGTCTTCGGCCAGGCGGCCTTCACCGGAGACGGCTCGCTCCCGGACCTGCTCAGGGAGCAGGTGACGGTGGCGCTGGCCAACGTGCGGCAGTTCGACGACGTGCTGACCGACGCGGCCCAGATGCAGGAGGCGATGGAGGGACGCTCGATCATCGACCAGGCCAAGGGCATCTTGATGTCGACGAGCGGCTGCTCGGCCGATGAGGCGTTCGAGGAGCTCAGGCAGGTCTCTCAGCACCATCAGGTCAAGGTCGCCGACCTGGCCCGGATGCTGGTGTCGGAGCGGGGGCGGGGGCGCATCGGCGCCAAGAGCGGTCTGCGCGGCGGCGGCTCCGGAGACGGCGTTTCCCAGACCGGTGTGCGGAGGGACGGCGAGCCCTGACGACGGGCACGCGTGGTCCGGGACGTACGAGCCGCGTGGTCTGTGAGCCGCGTGGTCTGTGAGCCGCGTGGTCTGTGAGCCGCGTGTCTGTGAGCCGCGTGTCTGCGAGCCTCGCGGGTCCGGGATGAACGTGCCGGGGGTGCTCAGGAGGCGGCGAACGCGGCCAGCGCCTCGTCGAGGGTGTCGAAGAGCGGCAGCCGCTCCGACAGCCCGGTCACCCACATCACCTTGGAGTTGGGATACTGCACCGAGATCAGGGCGAAGTCGCCGCCCTCGCCGGTGGCCCGCTGCCAGTGATGGACGATCAGTCCCAGCGCCCGGGAGTCCATGAACGTGACTCCGCCCAGGTCGAGGATCATGTCCGGGCCGTGGTCGTCCGCCGCCGCGTCCAGGAAGTCCGAGAAGTGCTCGCGTGTCGTGGCGTCGAGAACGCCGCTGACGCGGATCACCACAATGCCGCCCGCCATGGTGGAGCTCAGGGACAGCAGCCCGTTGTTAGACACCTCGCGCCTCCTCTGCGGAGAAGATTACTGGTGCCACAGAGGCGGTGATACCAGGTGGTGATACTTCGGGATTTTTGGCAATATAGCTTTTCAGAGGTCCAGCAGAGGGCCTCGTCTCGACACTGTAGCGAGGCGCGCCTTCTGCATGGAACGATCTGTGTGGATCTGCCAGGCGGTCCATCCCGGACAGGCGCTGTCCTCGCGCGAAGACCACGAGGAGACCTGCGCAGATGTCTGCCGAGGGCCGTACGACGAGCTTCGACACTCCGACCGCCGAGGAACTGCTGACCGAGCTGGCCCGGGATGATCTCCCCGCCGAGCGGCGGGACCGGCTCCGCGAGACGGTCGTGGAAATGCACCTTCCGATGGCCAGGGACATCGCCCGGCGGTACCTGCACCGGGGCGAGCCGATGGAAGACCTTCTCCAGGCGGCGTACGTCGGCCTGATGAAGGCCGTCAACGGGTTCGACCCGACTCTCGGGCACGGGTTTCGCGGCTACGCGATGGTGACGATGACCGGGGAGGTCAAGCGGCACTTCCGCGACCGCACCTGGGCCGTCCGGGTGCCGCGCCTGTATCAGGAGCGACGGGCCGAGCTCAATCGCCTGGTCGCGGAGATGACCCAGGAGCTCGGCCGGTTCCCCACCGTCGCCGAGCTCGCCAAGAGGATGAACATCTCCGAGGAGGACATGCTGCTCACGATGGACGCCTCCGCGGCGTACAGCACGCTCTCCCTGGACGCGCCGATCGGCGCCGACGACGGCACGGCGGCACTGGGAGACGTGATCCCCGACGAGGACGACGCCCTGGACGTCCTGGTGGACCGGGAGGCCGTCAAGCCGCTCATCGACCTGCTCCCCGAGCGGGAGAAGAACATCCTCCTGCTGCGCTTCTACGGGAACCTGACCCAGGCCGAGATCGCCGCGGAGTTCGACATCTCCCAGATGCACGTTTCGAGGATCCTCCGCAAGACGCTGGACCTGCTCCGCGCGGAGCTCGTCGCCGGATGAGCCCGTGGGCGAGGCCGTGGAGGAGCACATGGACGAGCCGCGCATGGGCGACGTGAGTCGCGCGTGAGCCGGCGATCGATCACCGATGAGGCCCATCATGACGTACGGTCGCGCGACGCCCCGTGAAAGGCGCGTGCCGGGTGAGGGATGACGGCGCCCCCGCGCACGTCTCCCGGTCGGCCGGGGAGCGGGATTTCTCCCTGGCCGACCTGCCGGACGTGCGGGAGTTCGCCGCAGCGGAGGCACGCCGTCGCGGGATGCCCGACGACGCCGTCGGCGACTTCCTGCTCGCGCTGAACGAGGTCGCGACCAACGCGGTGACGCACGGCTCGGCGAAGGCCCGGCTGCGGGTCTGGCGGGACGGCGCCGACCTGGTCGTCGGCGTGCGCGACGAGGGCGGAGGCTGGCGCCCCGGGGGAGTCCCGGGGGAGACCCCGCCGCCGGAGGACGCGACCAGCGGCATGGGCCTGTGGGTGGCGCGCCGGCTCAGTAAGGACATGAAGGTGGAAACAGGGGTGGACGGGACGACCGTGACGATGCGTTTCCCGATCCGTACCGGGTAGGGGGCCCCCATGTCAGTCCCACGGATTCTGATCGTCGGTGGCGGCTACGTCGGCATGTACGCGGCGCTTCGCCTGCAGCGCGGGCTGTGCCGTGGCGAGGCCCAGGTCACCGTCGTGGACAACGATTCCTACATGACGTACCAGCCCTTCCTGCCCGAGGCGGCGGCGGGGAGCATCGAGGCCCGGCATGTCGTGGTCCCGCTCCGGCGGGTCCTCCCGTCGTGCCGGATCTTCAGCGGACGGGTCACCTCGGTCTCGCTGGCCGACCGGAAGGCGGAGATCAAACCACACGAGGGGCCGGACGTGACCCTCGGCTACGACTACGTCGTCATCGCGCCCGGCTCGGTCTCCCGCCTGCTCCCGATCCCCGGCCTGGCCGAGAGCGGCATCGGCTTCAAAACCGTCGAGGAGGCCATCCACCTGCGCAACCACGTGCTCGGCCGGATGGACGTGGCCGCCTCTACGGCCGATGAGGAGGTGCGCCGCCGGGCGCTGACCTTCGTGTTCGTCGGCGGCGGCTACGCCGGCGTCGAGGCGCTCGCCGAACTGGAGGACATGGCCACCCACGCCTGCAAATTCTTCCGGGGGATCCGCCGGGCGGACATGCGCTGGATCCTCGTCGAGGCCACCGACCGCATCCTGCCGGAGGTGGGGCCCGACATGGGCCGCTGGACCGTCCGCCAGCTGCGCGAGAGAGGCGTCGAGGTCAGGACGCGCACGCTGCTGAAGTCGGCGGAGAACTGCCACATCGTGCTCGACGACGGCGACGAGTTCGACGCCGACACGCTCGTCTGGACCGCCGGGGTGAAGCCGAACCCTGTCGTACGCGCGGGCGACCTGCCGCTCGACGAGAAGGGCAGGGTGAGAGCCACCCCGTTCCTGCGGGTCGAGGGCACCGGCTTCGCGTTCACGGCCGGGGACGCGGCCGCCGTACCGGACCTCACCCGTCCCGGGCAGCTGTGCCCGCCCAACGCCCAGCACGCCGTACGGCAGGCCCGCCGCCTCGCCGGCAACCTGCTGGCGACGCTGCGCGGCGGCGACCTGAAGCCGTACCGGCACAGGTCGGCCGGGTCGGTCGCCAGCCTCGGGCTCTACAAGGGCGTGGCGCAGGTCTACGGCCGGGAGATTCGCGGGTACCCCGCGTGGTTCATGCACCGGACCTATCACCTGATGCGGATGCCCACGCTCAACAAGAAGTCCCGCATCCTGGCGGACTGGACGCTCGGCCTGTTCTTCCCCAGGGAGATCGTCTCGCTGGGGGCCGTGCAGAACCCGCGCGAGGAGTTCACCCTGGCCGCGCGCATGTGACAGCGGCCGGCGGAGAAGTATGCCCTGCTGCTCAGCCCAGCAGCTCGTCGGCGACCAGCAGGAGCTTCAGGGCCGCGGGGTTGGCCGTCGCGGTTCCCCTGGGGATGCGCGCCGCCATCCCCTCCAGCAGCAGGCGGATGTCGCCAGGACCGCCGATGTCACCGGGACGGGCGGCGGAGGTCGCGTGCCGGAGCCGGAGCAGGAGCTCCAGACCGCAGGCGGCCTGGGTCGCGAGCAGCGCGAGCAGGCTGACGTCGTCGAGCTCGCCCCGCGAGCTCCGTGCGCCGTACGAGCCGTAAGAGTCGTTATTTGAACCGCGTGAGCCGCGTGAGCCGTCCGGGCTGCCCGAGCCGTTCGGGCCGCCGGGGCCGATCGGGCTTTCCGGGCCCGCCGGCACGGGCGAGCGGTCCAGCACCTCCAGCACGCCGATGCACTCCTCGTACCGGATGAGCGGAGCGGCCATGATGCTGCGCGGGACGTAGCCGGTGGACTCGGCCGCGTCGTGGGCGAACTGCGCCGTCTCCGCCACATCGTCGACGATCATCGGCTGGCCGCTGGCCGCGACCGACCCGGCGATGCCCGTACCGGGCGGGAACCGCGTGCCCAGCAGGTGCTGCTCCCCCTCGCCGGAGACCGCCTCGAAGACCAGCTCGCCGGTGGTCTCGTCCACCAGGAAGATCGAGGCGGCGGCGGACCGGAACACGTGCCGGGCCACCTCCACGATGGACTGCAGGAGCCGCCGCTCGGTGATCTCGGCGCTCCCGGAAGGCATCTGGTCAAACAGGGACATTCGTGCCTCCGTGGTCTGGGGCGACATTGCGAGAGGTCAGATAGAGCGCCGACTTGAGCTGGAACGGCGTCATCCACGTGTGCTTGCTCAGGATGAGCGCGCAGACGCCGGTGATGTGCGGCGCGGCGAAACTGTTTCCGGTGCTGTGAATCCGCCTGCCGCCCGGCCAGGCGACCGGGACCTTGACGCCGCGCGCGTAGAACTCGGCCGGCGGCGCCGGGTTGTAGTAGTAGGTCAACGGGTCGGGCTCGTCGTGGCTGGCCACCGAGATGACCGAGGAGAACGCCCAGGGGAAGCTCACCACGGGCATGTTGTGCGCCGAGGCCACGATCAGGCAGCGCCGGAAGTAGGCGAGGTCGGCCAGCTCGTGCAGCGCCGCCCGGAACTCGTTCCGCGTGGTCGACAGGCTGAGGTTGACGAGGTCGAAGTCCGCCTCGACGGCCCAGCGGAGGCCCGCCAGGAGGGCGGCGCCGGTGCCGGTCCTGCCGTCGGTCAGCACCCGTACGGAGGTCAGCGATACCCCCGGCGCGACGGATCGGATCACGCTCGCGCAGGCCGTGCCGTGGCCCGCCGGGTCGACCGGGTCGCAGTCGGCCAGCATCGGCCTCCCGTCGTCCCCCGAGACGACCACGAGGGACCGGGCCAGAGCGCCGACCAGCGGGTGGCCGCCTTCGACTCCGGTGTCGACGACGCAGACGCGCACGCCCGAGCCGTCGGCCCCGCCCCACGCCCAGTCCCTGGTGACCTCCTCCTGCCGGCTCACCTGGAACGCCTCCAGTTCGAGCCGGGAGGTCGCCAGCCCCCAGGCGGGCATGCCGGGGAAGTGCTCCCGCCGCTCCCGGCGCCACGGCGGCCGGGTCACCGCTCCACCTCCTCGACGCCGGGCGGGGCGCCGGGCGGGGCGCCGAGCCGGGCCCGGACCCGCTCCGCCGGCAGCGCAGCGCCCTTGGCCTCGTACGCCCGCAGTGCCCGTACCGCGACCTCGGCCGACTCGGCCGTACGGCCCGCCGCGCGGTGGACGTCGGCGATCTCGGCGAGCACGTCGCCGCGCAGGCACGGATCGTCGATCGCGCCGAGCCGCTCAAGCGTGCGCGCGGCGAGCGCGGCGGCCGCCCGGTGCCGGCCCCGCCGGGCCTCGACCCCGGCGCGCAGGGCCATGAGGAGCAGTTCGGCGCGCGCGTGGCGGTTACTGGGCTCGGCCGTCAGGCGGGCCAGGGCCCGTCTCGCCGCCGGGAGCCTGCCCTGCCGCAGCAGCTCGCGCGCCTCGTACGCCTCCAGCGTCATCGCCGGGCCGACCTGGCCCGCCGCGCGCAGCGCCGCCGCACCCCGCCGGAACAGCTCTTCGGCGGCCGCGTGACGGCCGGCGAGGGATTCCACCAGCCCCTGCACCTGGACGACGGCGGCCGCCGCCAGATCGAGGTGGAGATCGCGCACGTGCCGGTCGGCCGTGGCCAGTACGGCACGGGCCGCCGCGATGTCACCGGAAAGAGCGAGCAGCCGCCCCTGCGTGATCAGCACCGGCACCAGCAGCGCCCGGTCCCCGCCGAACCTGGCCGCCAGATCGGCGCACAGCGCGAGGCTCGCCCCGATCGGCGTCGGCGACCACTGGGCCAGCTCGCACAGCCCGCTGAGCAGCCGGTTCTCCTCATAGCCGTCGCCCAGGGACACGGCGCGGGCCAGGCCGTCCCGCAGCGCCGCCTCCGCCGCGCCGAAACGTCCCTCGTCCAGGTCGACCAGGGCCTCCAGCTGGTGCAGGCGGCACCAGCTCAGGTCGTCGCCGGGGTCGGCGGCGAGCAGCTCACGCAGCGGTCCGGGCTCCGGCGGGCGGGTCCCGAATCGGGTGACCAGGATCTCGCGCTGGATCGCGCAGGTCGCCGCGTTGCGCCGGTCGCCGGGCAGCAGCCGCTCCGCCGCGTCCAGCGCGGCGAACGCCCGGCCGCGGTCGCCGCGCGCCAGCCCGGCGTCGCAGATGCGCACGGCCAGCGGCCGATGCCCGGCGTCGCCGGCCGGCAGCAGCTCGCGCCCCCGTTCCAGCAGCGCGACGGCGGCCGGCAGGTCCTTGCGGTGGAGCGCGTGCGTGCCCTCACCGATGAGGGCGTGGGCGGCCCGCTCGGTGAGCGCCGGCAGCCCGGGGTCGTCCGGCCGGACCTCGCGGGTGAAGCGGCAGGCGGCCTCCAGATGGTGGGCGAGATCGTCCTGCTCGGCCTGCCCGGACAGGTGGTCGGCGAGCCTCAGATGCCAGGAGGCCCGCAGTTCCTTGCGGGTCATCGCGTAGACGGTGTCCAGGGTCAGGGTCTGCGTGAACAGGAACGAGCCCGGAGCCGGACCGGGCCGGATGAAGCGATGCCGCCCGAGCCGTGCCAGCAGCTCGTCCAGGCCCGGCCGGTGTTCCTCGCCGTCGCGGAACACGATCGTCAGCAGATCCGCCGTGAAGACCTGGCCGATCGTCGCGGCACGCTCCAGCACGTCGCGCTCGCCGTCGCCCAGCCGGTCGAGGCGAGCGCCGATGAGCGCCTGGATCGTCGGGGGCAGCGGCGCGTCCTCCCCCTCCTCCAGCAGCATCTCCAGCATCAGCTCGGCGAACAGCGGGTTGCCGTCCGAGCCGTCGACGACGCGCGGGCACAGGTCGTCCGTCCGGTGGGCGACCACCTCGGCGGACGGCGTCCTGCCGGTGTACAGCGCGGCGACCAGGCGTTCCATCCCGGGTCTGTCCAGCGGGCCGAGCTCCAGGTGGACCGCGTACTCCCGGTCGCAGCCCCAGGCGGGCCGGATGTCGGCGAGCTCGGGCCGGGCCGCGCAGACGAGGAGGACGGGCACGTCGGGAAGCCAGGCCGCGAGGTCCTCGACGAGATCGAGGAGCGTCGTCTCCGCCCAGTGCAGATCCTCCCAGACCGCCACCACCGGCCGTCGCCGCGCGAGCGACTCGAACAGGGCGCGGACGGCTCGGGAGATCTCCTCCACCCCGGCTCCGTCCCCGCCGCGCCCCGGCCCGGAGCCCGCGGTGAGACCGCGCAGGGCCGACACGCTCGCCGGTTCCATCGGCGCGGCCGCCACCGGCCGGCGCCCGTTGAGTGATGCGATCATCTCCGTGATGGGGCGGTAGGTGACGCCGACGCCGTACGAATGGCACCGGCCGGTCAGCACGGTCGTCTCCTCGGGCAGGCCGCCCAGGAACTCGCGGACCAGGCGGGACTTGCCGATGCCGGGGGCGCCGAGCAGGGTGACGACACGGCACCGGCGCTCCCGCACCACCCGGCGGTAGGCCTCGTGCAGCCGTTCCAGCTCGGTGGCGCGGCCGATCAGCGGGGTCGGATCCTCACGCGGCCCGGCGTCCGGCTCCGGCGAGAGCAGCCGCCACGCCCGCACCGGGCTGCTCTTGCCCTTCAGCCGGAGCGGCGGCACCGGTTCCACCCGGGCCTGAGACCGGACCATGCGGGCGACGTCCTCCCCGACGAGGATCTCCCCGCCGCCCGCGGCGGACTGCAGCCGGCTCGCGGTGTTGACGGTGTCGCCGATGACGCGCAGGTCCGACCCGGGCAGGTCGATGACCACCGCCTCTCCGGCGGATATGCCGCAGTGCGCGTCCAGCCGGATCCCGTGCGTGTGCCCGAGCGCGTCGCTCAGGTCCCGGACCCGGGCGAGGGCGTCGTGGGCGGCGCGCACCGCCCGGATGGCGTCGTCTCCCCTGCTGATCGGGATGCCGAAGGTCGCCATGATCGCGTCACCGATGTACTTCTCCACCACCCCGCCGTGCTCGACGATGCCCGATGTGCACGCCTGGTAGTACCGGTCCAGCACATGCCGCAGCAGCTCGGGGTCGAGACGTTCGGCGAGTTCGGTCGAGCCGACGAGGTCGATGAAGACGACGACGACGTGGCGACGCGCCGGGCGCGAGGCCCTGGAGCTCATACCAGCTTGAGGTCGTGACCCTCGACCTCACCGGCTACCGCGTCGAGGCGGGTCTTGATGGAGATGAGCAGCTCCACCTCGGGCTCGCTCAGCTCGGCGAACACCTGTCGCTGCCGCTCGCTGAGCAGATCGACGTGGTGGCCCGCCGCGCGCAGGGTGGTCAACGCGTCGAACTGCCGGGCTTCCGGCTCGGGGCTGGTCATCGGCTACCTCCTGGTCGCGCCTGCCGCGTCGGGTGAGCCACACGCTAATGACGACGGGTTTCGCGCCAGTATGGCGACGCCATGCCGCCGCCATACTGCCGCGAAACTGGTCGTTCCTACCGTGTGGCTCACGCCGATGAGCGGCATCGGCCCGAAGGTGAGGAGCACTCCATGAGCGAGCAGAACGACGTCACTCCCGAGCCCGAGATCACCGAGGAAGAGGCCCCCGAGGTCGTCGCGCACTCCGACGACGAAGGCGAGGAGACCCCCTGGTGCATCGGTCACCAGGAGAAGATCAGCTGAGACTCCCGTGGCTCCCGGTCTCCGCGCGGAGACCGGGACCCGTCGTCGCGCGGCATGGAGGAATCGATGAACAGAGGCCGGCACCGGGGGGCCACGTCGCGGCCGCGGCTGCTCCGGGGCGAGCACGGCTGGTGGTTTCTTGGGCCCGGTGGGATCGCGCGTCTCAACGGCGGCCATCTCACCCCGGCTCACGAGTTACGCCCGGCCACGGAGCGGACGCTCCGTGAGCAGGGCCTCTTCAAGACCCGCCCCTACCGCAGCTACTCCCTGACGGTGCTGACGAGCACCCGCTGCAATCTGGGCTGCGGCTACTGCTTCCAGAACACCGACCAGGACGAGACCGGCGGCAACCGGCCGCCCCGGATCGCCTACTCCAGGCTCACCTCCGACACCATCACCTCGATCCTCGAGTTCACCGGACGGCGGCAGGCGGAGGCCGGCCTGGACCGCCTCGTGCTCATGCTCTTCGGCGGAGAGCCGCTGCTGAACCCCCGGGGCTGCGTGGAACTGCTGGAACGCGCCGCCGCCTACGGGCTGCACCGCGCGAGCATGACCTCCAACGGCACGCTGCTGACGCCGTCGCTCGCCCAGCGACTGGCCGATCTCGGCCTGCGCGACGTCCAGGTGACCTTCGACGGCGACCAGCCGGAGCACGACGCCATCCGGGTGCGTCGCGGCGGCGGAGAAGGCACCTTCGACGCCATCGTCGGCAACCTGGCCCGGGTCCAGGAAACCACCTCGATCCGGTGCGTCCTCCGGGTCAACGTGTCCCACCACAACCATCGGGGGATCGACGAGCTGGTCGAGCGGCTGGCGCGGGCACTGGACCCCTCCCGGTGCTCGATCTACTTCGCCCGGGTCGGCGACGTCGGCATCGGCTACGGCAACGACCTGTCCTTCGGCGACGACACGGCGACCCGATTCATCCGCTGGCAGCGCCGGGCCGTCGACCTCGGCTTCACCGTGCCCCGCCCCGGCGTGGAGACGCCCTGCCAGGCGTGCTCGCACCGCGACGGCCGGTACGGCGCCGTCGTCAACGCGGACGGCACCCTCTACAGCTGCTGGGAGACCGCCGGCAAACCCGGCTGGCAGGTCGGCACGGTACGCGACGGCTACCTGGCGGCCGAGCGGACCCGGGACCGGTGGATCTCGTGCGACGAGTCGTACCGGTACGCCGACGATCACGCGGCGCTGACGAGGTTCCACGACACCGTGGACGCCGCGCACCTCGACTACCTCAGCTCGACCGGGCGGCTCGGGAGATGAGGCAGGGCGGTGCCACACGCTATCCGCACGCGCCCCGGACGGAGTCGGCGCAGGAGTTCCACGGCATGGTCGTGGCCGACGCCTACCGGTGGCTCGAAGATCCCGGCGACGAACGGACCATCGCCTGGACGGCGGCCCAGGAGGCGCTGTTCGCCGAGGAACGGGCCACCTGGCCGGACACGGCGTGGTGGCACGCGACGCTGTCCCGGCTCGGCCGGGTGCCGCTGACCTCCCTGCCCAGGCCGCGCGGGAACCGCGTCTTCTTCACCCACCGGGAGCCGGACGCCGACCATCCGCGGCTGGTGGTGGCGGAGCGCGACGCCGGGCACGGCTCGGCGTACGGCGCGGAGCGGACGCTGGTGGATCCGCTCGCCCTGGATCCGAGCGGAGGCACGGTGCTGGAGGCGTGGCACCCGTCGATCGAGGGTGATCTGCTCGCCGTCCAGCTGTCCGTCGGAGGCACCGAGGATTCGCTGCTCAGCGTGCTCGACGTCGCGACCGGAGCCGTGGTCGACGGCCCGATCGACCGGGTGCGCAGGACCCCGGTCGCCTGGCTGCCGGGCGGCCGGGCCTTCTACTACGTGCGCAGGCTCGCCCCCGAGCTCAACCCGGGGGAGGAGCGGTATCACCGCCGGGTCCGCCTCCATCGCGTCGGCGCCCACCCGGACGAGGACGTCCTGATCTTCGGAGACGGCCGGGACAGGACCTGCTTCTACACCGTGGCAGTCACGCCGGACGGCCGCTGGCTCACCGTCTCCTCGACCGTCGGCACCGCCCCGGCCACCGACCTGTGGATCGCCGATCTGCACGAGGGAACGGCCGAGCGGCCGCTCCTGCGCCCGGTGCAGGAGAACATCCCGGCCCGCGGCCGCATCACGATCGCCCCGGGCACGACGCCGCGCGACCCGCTGTGGCTGCGCACCGAGCTGGACGCGCCCCGCGGCCGGATCGTCGTGACGACCGCGGCAGACCCGGCCCCGCCGACCTGGCGGACGCTGATCGCGGAGCGGCCCGACGCCGTGCTCGACGACTTCGTGCCGCTGACCGGCGCCGGCCTCACCCGCCCGCTCGCCCTCGTGTCGTGGAGCAGGCACGCCGTGTCCGAGATGACCCTGCACGACCTGGCCGACGGCCGCGAGCTGGCGCGGGTGCCGCTGTCCTGCTCGTGGACGGACCGGGCGGGAAAGGCCCGGGAGGAGATCGGCGCGGTCGGGCGGCTGGCCGTACCGCCCGACGGGGGTGACGAGGCCTGGTTCGGCTACTGGGACCACACGACGCCGCCCCGGGTCCTGCGGTACGACGCCCGCTCCGGCACGGTCCGGCCGTGGTCGCGCCCCACGCCGTACGGCACGGCGAACGGCACGGCGAACGGCACGGCGGGCAGCGTGGCGGGCGGCGTTTCCGGCGGCGCGGTGGAGACCGTGAAGACCGTGCGGGTGACGTTCGCGTCCAGGGACGGCACCAGGGTCCGGATGTTCGTCCTGTCCCCGAGCGGGGCGCCGGACCGGCCGCGCCCCGCGATCCTGACCGGATACGGCGGATTCGGCGCGTCGATGACCCCCGGTTACATGCCGCAGGCCCTGGCCTGGGTACGGGCGGGCGGGATCTACGCGATCGCCTGCCTGCGCGGCGGCGGCGAGGAGGGCGAGCGATGGCACCGCGACGGGATGGGCGTACGCAAGCCGAACGTCTTCGACGACTTCGACGCCGCCACCGACCACCTGGTCGAGCACGGCTGGACCGGCCACGACCGGCTCGGCGTGATGGGGGAGTCCAACGGCGGGCTGCTGGTCGGCGCGGCGCTCACCCGGCATCCGGAGAAGTACGCCGCCGCGGTCTGCGTGGCGCCGCTGCTGGACATGCTGGCCTACGAGCGTCTGGGCATGGGGCCGAGCTGGCGGGCGGAGTACGGCAGCGTGCGCGACCCCGAGGAGTTCCGCACCCTGCTGGCCTACTCGCCCTATCACCGGGTCGGGGAAGGCGTGCCGTACCCGCCGGTGCTGTTCGCCGTCGCCGGCGCGGACACCCGGGTCGACCCGGCCCACTCCCGGAAGATGTGCGCCCTGCTGCAGCACGCGTCCGCCGGCCCCGGCCCGATCCTCTACCGGCTGGAACGGGACACCGGCCACGGGCGCCGGGCGGCGTCCAAGAAGATCGCGCTGCTCGCCGACGTCCTCGCCTTCTTCGCCCGGCACCTCGGGCTCGACCCGGCCGGTCCCGGATGAACGTCCTGCTGTGCCCGTTCAGCGACCCCGGCTATCTCTATCCGGCCCTCGCCGTCGGCATCGAGCTGCGCCGCAGTGGCCACCGGGTCATCGTCCTCGCCCGGCCCCGCGCCGCCGCCGTGATCGGCGAGGCGGGCCTGCCCGTGCTGGACGCGCGTGAGTATCACGGCGGACGGGCGTTCTCCGTGGGCTGCTGGGGCGAGACCGGCGCCGCGCAATATCGGGCGGTGGCGGCTGCGGCCCGTGAGATCGGAGCCGACGTGCTGGTCACCTCGGCGCTCTGCCACGGCGCGCTGCTCGCCGCGGAGGCGCTCGACCTGCCGGCCGTCGTGCTGGGGTTCGCCGCGCACCTGTGGCCGTACCGGTACGGCGGCGAGGGCGAGCCCGAGCACGTCGTGCTGCGGGAGTGGCGGCTGCGTGAACTGCTGCGCCACTACCACGCCACGCGGGAGCGGGTGGGCCTGCGGGCCCGCCGCGACCGGCGGCCGGACCTGCCGTTGATCGGGGCCGGGCTGCTCCTGCGCGGTGACCCGGCGCTGGAGTATCCGGGGGCGGTTCTGCCCGAGGGGGTGCACCACGTCGGGCCGTGCGTGTGGGAGCCCGGGGCCGACCCCGCCGAGCTGCGCCGGCTGACCGAGTGGCTGGCCCGGATCGGCAAACCGGTCGTCTACGTGCATCTGGGGCGGACGTTCGGCGGGGAGAGCCTGTGGCCCCGGCTGAACGCGACGTTCACCGGAGGCCCGTTCCAGGCGGTGGTGGAGCGGGCGCGCTCGGGCGAGCCGAGAGCGGACGCCCGAGCCGACCTGATCGTCGTCCAACGGCCCTGGATGGGCCCGCTGGTCGAGCTGGCGGAGGTGGTGCTGACCAACGGCACCTCGTCTCCGGTGCTGACCGCGCTCAGGCACGGCAGGCCGCTGGCCGTCGCCCCCGCCGGCTCCGAGCAGCCGCTGCTGGCCGAGGCGTGCGTGCGGTCCGGTGTGGCGGTCCGGTTCTCCGGCCCCGCCGGTGCCGGCGGCGTGGGTGTCGTGGGCGGTGGTGGAGCGGGTGACGGCGCCGGCGTGCTCACGGCGGTATGCGACGACGAGCCGCTGAGGGAACGGGCGCGGCGGCTCGGCGCACGCCTGAACCGCTCCGGCGGTGCGGCGGCCGCGGCCGGCTTCGTGGCCTCGGTGGTCTCCCGGAATCCAGTCGGCGTGAAGGAGAGCTGACGATGACAGAGGAAGACGTACGGCGGCGCACGCCGTTCGACCGGGGGTTCCTCGCGGACCCGCACCCCAGGCTCGCACGGTTTCGCGAGGAATGCCCGGTCGCTCACGTGGTGACCCCGGCCGGCCGGCCGGTGTGGATGATCACGAGGGACGCGGACGTCCGGGCCGCCTTCACCGATCCCCGCCTCGCCCTGGGGACGGTCACGTCCCGGCGGCCGCCGCGGCGCGCGCTGAACGTCACCCTGGTCGATCACGACCCGCCGCACCACACCCGGATCCGCCGGCTCGCCGCGCCGCTGTTGACGCCCCGCCGCCTGGAGGCGTACCGACCGGCCATCCGGGTGGTCGCGGTGGAGCTGCTCGATCGGCTGGTCGGCCGCAGTGAGGTCGATCTCCTGTCAGATTTCGCCTATCCGTTCTCTTTTCAGGTGATATGCGAGGTCCTCTCGGTGCCCGCCGCCGACCGCCCCGAGCTGTACGACTGGATCTCCACGGTGTTCGACCGCACCCGCGGCGAGGCGAGAGCGGCCGCCCTGGACCGCGTCGACGCCTATTTCCAGGCCGTGGTCGGGCGAGGGCCGGGTGAGCCGGGTGAGCCGGGCGACATCCTGTCTTCGATCGTCGCCGCGTGGGATCCCGGCGGGGAGGTCGGCAGGGACGAGGTCGTCTCGCTGTGCGCGATGCTGCTGATGGCCGGATACGAGAGCACCGCCCAGATGATCGGCATGTCCGTCGCCGAGCTGCTGCGGCACCGCGAGATCCTGGCCGCGCTGCGCGCCGACCCGGCGTCGGCCCCGCGCGCCGTGGAGGAACTGCTCCGCTACCACACACCCGGGCCCTTCGGCACCATGCGGACGACGACCGAGGACGTGCGCTTCGGCGGCACCGTCATCCCGGCGGGAAGCCGCGTCCTGCTGTCGATCTCGGCGGCGAACCGCGACCCCGACCGGTATGACCACCCCGACCTGCTCGACGTCGACCGGAGCGTGGCCGCCGGTCACCTGACGTTCGGAATGGGCCCGCACTACTGCCTGGGCGCGCCGCTCGCCCGGCTGGAACTGACCGTGGCGCTCACCGCCATCGCCCGCCGGTTCCCCCGCATGACGCCGGTGACCCCGCTCGACCGGCTGTGCTGGCAGGGCAACCACCTCAACCGGGGCCTGGCGGAGCTCCTCGTACGGCCCGGGCCGCACGAGGAGACGCCGGAGCCCGGGGACACGGAAGCGACCTGACCACCCGGGACGGATCTTCGAAACACACCGACGGAGAAGCCTCATGAGCGAGCCACCGCCGCTACGGCGCAACTTCCGCTTCCAGATGCTGTGGATCGGCGCGGCGACGTCCGAACTGGGATCGACGCTGACCTGGCTGGCACTCCCGCTGCTGATCCTGGCCGTCACCGGATCCGCCGCGCTCGCCGGGCTCGTCGGCGCCTGCCGCATCGCCACCAACCTCCTGATCTCCCTGCCCGCCGGGGTGTGGGCGGACCGCTGGGACCGGCGCAGGATCATGCTGGTCAGCGAGGCGGTCCGCTGCCTGAGCATGGCCGCGCTCGCCGTCGTCGTCTTCATCGACCGGGTGGAGCTGTGGCACATCGTGGCGGTGGCGGTGGCGAACGGCACGGCGGACGCGTTCTTCCGGCCGGCCCGCGACACGGCCATCCGCACGGTCGTCCCCGCCCAGCAGCTGTCGCTGGCGTACGCCCAGGAGGAGGCGCGCGGGCACGCCGCCTCACTCGCCGGTCCGCCGCTGGGCGGGCTGCTGTTCGGCCTGGGCCGGGTGTTCCCGTTCGTCGTCGACGCGATCACCTACCTGATCTCGCTGGTGGCCGTCGCCCTGGCCAGGGTGCCGCGCCGGTCGGAGGACTCCGCGCGGTCGCGGAAGTCCGGCATGAGGGCGGACATCGCCGAGGCGGGCCGGTGGCTGTGGCGGCGGCGGGGGCTGCGTGCCGCCCTGGCCCTGTCGCTGATCGCGAACCTCGTGGCGAACGCGCTGCTGCTGCCCGTGATCGTGCTGGTGGGAGACCGCGGCGGCGACCCGACGATCACCGGCGTCGTGCTGGCGGGCATGGGTCTCGGCGGGCTGCTCGGCGCGACCGTGTCGGCCAGGGTCGGCGCGCTCCTGCCGCCGGGACGGCTGATCCTCGCCGTCGTCGGGCTGTTCGCGCTCGCCGTGTGCGCCATCGCCCTCCCGCTGGGGCCGTACTGGCCGGTCGTCCCGCTCTTCTCGGCGATGGTCGCGACGCCGGCGGCCAACGTGGTGCTGCGCGTGCTGGTCGCCACGCTCGTTCCCGAGGCGATGATGGGCCGGATGACCTCACTGATCACGGTGGCGAGCATGGGACTGGCGCCGCTCGGACCACTGCTGGGCGGCGTCCTCGCGGAGTACGTCGGCAGCGCAGGCGCGCTGCTCCTGCTCGGCGGCGGACTGGCCGTGTGCTGCGCGCTGGCCGCCGTGAGTCCCGCGTTGCACGCCCTGACCGGCGCCACCGCCGGTTCCGTGCCGGGTGGTACGGACCCTGCGCCGGGTGGTACGGGTCCGGGTCAGGGTGGTACGAACTCCGGACCGGTCGTCGCGGATTCGGGGCCCGGGGGAGCGGGCACGGCGTCGGACGGCGGTGGTCCCGAGCCGGAGGGCGGTTCAGACCCGTCCTGCGCCGTGGAGCTCGGCCGCGAAACGGTGGGCGAGCGGTGACATGGTGTAGCACATGGAGTGCGCGGTCACCTCCTCATCGGGAACCGTCAGCACGTTCGCCTCGATCAGCGACTCGATGACGCGTTCGGCCGGCCGGCCGACGCCGTGCAGGGCCTCGACGAGCTCGTCGTGGCCGAACGGCGGGCCGGCCAGGCCGCCCAGGGTGAGGAAGGCGGGGCGGAGCGGCCACGACGGGCGGTTGTAACACCCCTCGAACCGCTCACGCAGCAGCATGTCCCCTGCGGCGAACTCGTCGAGGACCCTCTCCGCCCGGGCGAGACGGTCGGCGAGGCGCCGCAGGGGCAGGTGCGGCAGCCCGGCGATCCTCGCCCCGAGCAGACGCAGGACCAGGGGGGACAGGCCGTACCTCGCGAAGATCTCCGACACGGCCGGCAGATCGCCGCGCACCCTCTCGTCGCCGATCAGCCTGCCCAGGAAAGCGACGCCCTCGTTCGCCGACAGCTCCCCGAGCGTGATCCGGACCACCGACTCCAGGCCGCTGAGCCTGCTCCTGCTGGTCGCCAGGGCCTTGCTCGCCGTCGTGCCGGGAAGCAGCGCCCGCGCGCTCGCCTCGTCGGGAGCGTCGTCCAGGATGAGCAGGACCTTCCGGTTCGCCAGCCACGAGCGCCACAGCGAGGCCAGCACGTCCCGGTCGCGCACCCCGGCGACGTTCAGCCCCGCGGCCTCCATGAGTTCCCGCAGGACGTCCTCGATGCGTCTCGGCCCGTCGCCCCGCCCGAGCGTGACCATCAGCGCGCCGTCCGTGAAATCGGGCGCGAGCATGTGCGCGACGTGTACGGCGAGGGCGGTCTTCCCGATGCCGAGCTCACCGGTGATGACGGTGACGGGGGCGGGGTCGTCGACGATGCGGCGCACCTCCGCCTCGCGGCCCACGAAATCGGCGAGGTCGCGCGGGAGCTGGTTGGCCGGAGCGTGTGCCGGCCGCGCCGTGTCGATGCTCCTTCTCCCACCGGGCGCCGCGCTCATGTCCGGGCCGATGACCGTGCTCATGTCCGGGCCGAGGCCCCTGGCCGGGGCCGGCGGCGTCGCGGTCCCGTCCGTACCGATGCCCCATCCGCGTCCTCGCGCACCGTTCCGCCGCGGGGTGTCCGAGCCCTTCAGGATGCGCTGGTAGAGCTCTTTGAGCACGGGGCTGGGGTCGATGCCCACCTCGACGGCCAGATGCTGGCGCAGGGTCTCGAAGTGGGAGAGCGCCTCGTAGACGCGGCCGCACCGCGCCAGTGCGGTCATCCTCGCCGCGGTGATCCGCTCCCGGGTGGGAAACCGTACGGCGAGGGCGTCCAGACCGGCCAGGGCCTCGACGTGGCGGCCCAGCCCGATCTCGAGCTCCACCCAATCCTCGTAGACCGACAGGAACAGCTCGGTGAACCGCTTCACCTCTCCGGCCACCGCCGGCACGTGAGCGAACTCGGCCAGCGGCTGGTCATGCCACATTCCGACGGCCGTGCCCAGCGACTCGGCGGCGACGGAGAGGGCTCCGCTGCGGATCGCGCTACGCCCGGTCCTGGCCAGTTCCTGGAACCTCAGAAGATCCAGCTCGTCCCGCTCCGCATGGAACCGGTAGCCCCACCCCTGAAAGTCGATCCGGTCGCCGACGATCTTGCGCAGGGTGGAGACGTACACCTGGAGATTCTTACGCGCCGTCCGCGGCGGAATTTCCCCCCACAACGCGTCCAGTAACTGCGCGGACGAGGTGACCGTGTTAACGCGGCACAACAATATGGCCAGGAGCAGGCGCTGTTTCGGCGCGCCGATAATCGCTTCGCGATTGTCCACCCGAACCTGGAGCGGACCGAGAATCGAGCAGCTCAGGTGAGACGAATACGCGTGACCCATGCACTCACCCTGTTTTCGCACCGTGTGATTTTCACCGCATGTTTTCGCTCTGGGAATTTTCGTCGTGGTCGTCTTCGCGTTGCGTGGGCCGCCGGCGCTCACCGGTTCCGGACACCGGCAGCGGAGCCCAGGAGGTCGGTACCGAGCCGAGATCGCTGTGGGCCCCGAGGTCGGCACGGGGGCCGTGATCGGGGTGGCCGAGGTCGGTACGGGGGTCGTGATCGGGGTGGGCGCCGAGATCGCTGTGGGCCCCGAGGTCGGCACGGGAGCCGAGGAGGAGGAAGTCGAGCAGGCCGATCGAGGGGTCGGTCACCTGGGAGGCCGTGCCATGGCGGGCCGTACGGCGAAGGGTCGTACGGTGGAGTGCCCTGACCATGCCGGCCGCGGCAGCCGACACCACGCTCGTGCCGGCCTTCGACTCGAACCAGAGCCAGTCGCCGTCCACGTTGACCTCCAGGAACACGACGTCTCCGCCGGAGATCAGGAGATCGAAGGCCCCGTAGGTCAGCCCCCAGAGGTCCGCCAGCCTCCGTACGGCCTCGGCCGCAGCCCGCGGCGTCGCGACCGATCGGATCGACACTTCCGACCCGTCCCGCCAGAGGGCGTCCGGCGCGGCCTTGTCCACGGCGAACGTGTGTACGGCGCCGGCCAGGTGGTAGACACGTAGCTCCGCTTCGTGCTCGACGTGTTCCTGCACGATGACGGGAAAGTCGAGCGGAGGTCGCCGGCCGAGTTCCTCGCGGCTCACGACCTGGGGGAACACACCGACCAGGAGCCCCGGCGCAGGCTCGACGAAATGCTCGTCGACCACCTTGATCACGGCCCTGGCGCTCGAGATCTCGGCGCGGGCGGATCGGGGGTCGGTGGTCACGACCGTTCGCGGGACGCGTACCCCGGCCCCGGCCGCACCGGCGATCTGCTCGAGGCGGCCGGGGCAACGGCCCGGCAGGCCGACCGGTGAGAGCGTGGGCAGCCGGCCCAGTGCGGACATCTGCCCGAGGAACGCACACCACGAGTCGGCGCGGACCAGCGCCGCCGCCGGGTCGTCGCCGCTACGTAGTGCTCTGGGCGACAGATGCCGTGTCCAGACGACGGTCGGTTCGATGCGATGACCGTCCACCGTCACACCGCCGGCGGACGGCGGGCCGTCGCCCACGGCGGCCTCGACCCGCAGCGTCGGCATGCTCTCGGTGTCGATCCGTACGCTCGGCACCCCGAGCCGATGCAGCATGACCTGCAGGACGGCGAACTCGCGGCACCCGGTGCGCTCGGCGAGCACCACGCACGGTGCCGCTGTCACGGAGTCTTCGCCGACCGGCGGCAGCCACGAGACGGCGCCGGCGGCCGACCGCAGGTCAACGGTGGTGGAAGAAAAGCGCAGCCGGTCGATAATGGTCCGCGCACAACCATCAGCTGCACTCGTCAATTTCTCACCGTAGCCGTGTCATGACGTATCTGTAATTGGCGCGGTGCGCGGGCATTTGTTTTGCAAAGCTCGCGGCACATACTTCCAGTTAAAGAGAGTCGAACTTTACTGTCAAGTCGGCATCGGGTGATGATTCATCGGACCGGGACCGGCATGGACGGCCTTTTTCCGGTTGCCCGGCGGCACGCCGTACGGCGCGGCATGCGCACGGTCTCACATGGGGTTCGACGCTCAGGGCCGCCGCCGGGATGCCGCCGGGCTTCCGCCGGGCCATCGCCGGGGCCGGCGAGGCGCAGGGAAGCGCCCCTCTCGTCCGGGGTGTCCGATGCGGCGGCCCGGCCGTACCGCCGTCATACCGCGCCGCCGCAGGAGGATCCGGGAGTACGGCATCGGGGCTCACGCCGGCCGGTGCCGTACCCGTACCGCGGATCAGCGACGGGCGCGTCCGCGCCAGCCGCCGCGCCAGGAGCTCACTCCGGAGGTGCCGACGCCGGCCTGGTGCAGTGCGAGCAGGCACAGGCCGAGGGCGATCAGTGCCGTCGTGCCGATGCCGATGCTCGCGTCGAGAAGATCGAGGAGAAAGGCGATCCCGAAGACGACAGCCGCCGCGATGGCGAGCATGGCGGTCACCTCACTTTCCGGTTAACTGCAGCAGCAGGTTGTGATAATCGCGCAGGGCGAGGCGGAGCGTTTCCGTGTCGCTCTCGTCGCCGCTCTTCCACTGATCGAGCAGGTTCCGATGACGGGTCGTGAACTGTCTCAGCGCCTCGTCCACCAGTTCGTCGGCCTGCTCGACCGACTGCCGGGGGTGGTCCACGAAGCCGGCCTTGATCTCCCGCCAGCGTGTTTCGAGCTCGCCGTCGAGCCCGTTCTGTGCGGGGGCCACGTCTCCCGTGTGGCTCGTGTCCGGCTCGACGCGGCGCGTGTCCTGCGTGCGCCGCGTGTTCTGTGTGTGCTCTGTGTTTTCCGTCCTCGGCGTGTTCTTCGTGTTCGTGACATCCGGTGTGTTCGGTGTGTCCTGTGGGTGGAGTGCCCGCGGCGCACGGGTCGTGTCCCGGATGTGTCTCGTCTCGTTCATGGCGTCGGTCATCTGCCGCTCCTTCTTCTGGGACTGATCGGTCTTCGTCGTGTCGTTGCGCGTCATCGGCGGGCCTCCCTGTCGTCCCGGGCGGGCTCCCTGTCGTGCCGGGCGGACCGCCTGCCGTTCGGGCGGTCCTCGCCGGAGCCGAGAAGTTCATGGAAGAGCGCGCGGTAGTGGACCATCGCCTGGCGCAGTTCCTCGGTCGTGGCGTCCTGCCTGGCGGCGCGTCCGCTGATGTCGTGTGCCTTGCGGTAGTGGCCGAGCGTGGCGGCGTGGGCGACGGACAGGTCGCTCAGTCGCTGCTCGAACCCCTCTGTGGGATATCCGCGCTCGGTCATGACGGCGGTGACGAGGGCGTCGGCCTCGGTGACGGCGAAACCGGGTGCGTCGACGAACCGCTCCTGGACCCCTGCCCACTTCATCGCGTACGAATGCCTGGTCTCCGGGTCGAGCGGGCGGATGTGCAGTTCGGCGTGACGCTCCTCGCGGGAGAGCAACTCCTGCTCGGCCTCTCTGCGGCTGTCGCTGTGCCGTACCGTCCGGTCGTATTCGGGCCCGAACCGGTCCCGCAGATGCCGGCGGCGATTCCAGATCGTCAGGGCGTAGCCGATCGCGATCAGGGCCGCCACCACGACTATGACGACTGCCGCCCAGACTCCGGGGCTCATGTCTGCCTCCCAAGGTTGCGAATGGTGCGCTGGTCTTCCGCGACTGCCCTCGAAGGCCCCGTTTACGCGTCTTTACGCATCGCGTAGCCGGTCGATTGACGGGTAGAGGGTGCTTTACCAGCAGAGGAGGTAGTCATGGGATTCGGAGCCAGCCTCGCCTTCATCGCGATCGGCGCCGTTCTCGCCTTCGCGGTGAAGTGGGACGTCCCCGGGATCGACCTGCAGATGATCGGCTGGATCCTGATGGGGGTGGGTGTCGTCGGCGCACTGCTGACCGGCTTCTACACCCGCCGCCCGCAGGCCGAGGAGACGGTCGACGTCATCGAGCCGGACGTGTACACGGTCGATCCGCCGGCCGAGCAGCACGTTCACGTGCACGAGAACGAACCGCACGCCACCGCGCACCCGGGGCGGCGTCACGTGCACATCCGGGAGGACACCACACCGATCCGCCGGAACGACGAATGATCGGCAGGAGGTCTACTTCCGTCCGGGGACGTCCGTACCGGGCGTCTCGTCCCCGGGCGACCCACCGATGGCCTCACGGACCTCCGCCAGCACTCGCCCGATGTGGGAGGAACCTGCCGCAGGCACCTCCTGGAAGCCGTGCTCGGGGTCGTAGGCGATGTCGAGACCGTCGTCGACGAGCCGGTTCGCCCAGCGGAGAGCCGTGTTGAGCTTTTCCTTGGTGACCCTGCGACCCTGAGCCGCAGCGGACAGGTTGCGCAGGTTGGTGGCCGGACCGGTCTGGCTGTGCTCACGGCGGAGCTTCCAGGGCAGGGCCCTGCTGTGATCGGTCATCGGCCTGGACAAACCCGCCGCCCGCTTCGCCTGGAGGACGCCGGACTCCGTGACGCCGAAATGCGCGGCCAGCTCGGCGTTCGACCAGCCTTCGGCGGCCAGCCGGGCGAGCTCCTCGTGATCGATCCGCGGTTTCCTTCCCATGATCGAAGCTTAGGTCGGAGGAAGGATCGTGGTGTACGCACCCGGCCGGAAACTGCGCTAAGGTTGTGGAAGTCCGGCCAGCCCGGGCGACGGGACGTAGCGCAGCTTGGTAGCGCACTTGACTGGGGGTCAAGGGGTCGTGGGTTCAAATCCCGCCGTCCCGACAGAGTTTTACCAGGTCAGGGCCTAGATCACTTCGGTGAGACGGGCCCTTTTCTGTTGCTGAGTGACTAACTGAGTGACTGTCATCGATGACCGGAACTGGGTGTCCGTCGGCCCTGAACCCCCGCCGAATCCGGGGCTCTGGTCGCAGCCGTCCGCATCCCCGGCAGCCTGGCTGCCCACGGTCAGGGAGACGATGCTCTCGTATATGGGGGGCGGGCACGACGATCGCTGGTGTTTTCCTGCTGGCGGCGATCGCTGCGGTCGTCTCGTTCAGGTACATGCACGAGCTCTGCCTGCGTCACGGTGAGGATCACCTGGCGGCAGTGCTCATCCCGCTGGCCGTTGCGGTCTGATAGTCGTCGCCAGGCTCGGCGCGAACATCGCTGTCGTCGAGCCCAGCATGATCGGCCGTATCATCGCTGCCTGGCCGTCCCTGACTTGGATCGGCAGCTATGAGCTTCTGAGGTCTCAGATCCCGAAGGCATCCAGAGGGACAGCCGGCTCATAAGGTGCCGGTTCTGATCTCAGATCCCGCGACCGGTGCAGATGTTGACCCGCGAACAGAGCAGCAAGGAGAGCGGGAAGAAGATCCCGAGCCGCTCGCTGAGCACAATGGGAACGGTTGGACACTGCAGCGAGAGGCTGGCGATGGGCATAGCGGAACCGTCAGGCTGACGGAGAGCTGCCCAGCGGCGTCGCCATGGTCCGGACCTCCCGCAGCCCCCGAGAGGGCCGCCTGGTCAAGGAGGCCGACCTTGCTGGCGAGCTGGGCTAAAGCGAGCAATGAACCGATGGGGGTCCCAGGTCGTCCTCCATCCTGGAGGCTGTTGCTCACCCGGGGCTCCTCCCTGCTAACCGGGTATGACATGTTGTTGATGCTGGAGAGGACGAGCATGGGTCAGGATGCTCGGTCTGCGGTTAAGGAGTTCAAGGATGAACCTAGACTTACCGTATTCGTTTCGGTCGCCTCTGTCCGATGTCCAGAAGTCGCCGTAGATCAGGATCGCAGTCTGCCTTGTTCGGGTGAGGGCGACATAAAACAGCCTCCTCGATTCGGTGAGATCTGCTTCGCGTGGCTCCAGGTGCCGTCTATGCGGACGTGACCAGGGACGGTACGGCATGATGCCATCCACAAGGCCGGGCAAGATGACGTAGTCCCACTCGCGCCCCTTGGCGGAGTGATATGTGACGAGAGTAAGCCTGTCTGTTCTGACCGTTCCTGCTACATCACCTACCGTGAGCCCGTGGCGGCGGGCGGCGTTGAGGAATTGTTGGAGTACGTCCTGGTCACGGGCTATGGGGCTACCGGCGCAGATGGCAGGCAGGGCAAGTGCGCTCGAGAGCTTCTCCAGCCATACGGTCAGGTTGTCGTCAGCAGATACCGATTGCAGGGCCGTGACGAGGATGCCTCCAGCTACATGATCTGGGATTTCCGGCAGTCCGCTGCCACGACGAAGCCGGTTGTAGGCGAACGCCATCTCCGTGATCGTATGCGCATGATCGGTGCGCTGGGTCCCTGTTGCTCGAATCGCAGGGCCGAGGACTGCTCTGGCCGCACAGTCGTGAATGAAATCGGCCAGATCCCCCTTGGGGAAGCGTTGCTCTCCTTCGTGAACGTAAGGAAGGTTGGCCATGTTCAACGCGGCGACGATGGCGTCGAGCAGTTCACCCTTGCGGGGATAGAAGATCGCGACTTGGTGAAGCCTCGTACCAGCCGTTGAAAGCTCGTGAACCTTCTCGACGACACGCTTAGCGTGGTCTGACAGACCACCGGCCAAGGGGACCAACTCCAGATCCCCGTTGTCCTCCCGGAGCGGATCGGCTCGATGGGGACGAGGTTCATCGAGCACCACATGGCTCGCGTCGATTACGGCTTGCCCACATCGGTAGTTGGTTGTGAGAGCGACGGGATGAATACCTTTCTGAGCTGCGAGTTCCCGGAGGTAACGAGGATCGGCCCCATTGAACGACATGATCGTTTGATCTGGATCGCCGAAGGCGGCAACTCGTACGCCCTCCTGGTTGCGCAGGTGCAGGACCAGTTCGTGGAGGACCGGTCCGAGATCCTGGTACTCATCGACGATCAGCCAGGGGTACCGAGCGGCGACCATCTTCGCAGCTTTCGAATTCTCGCGGAGGAGTCGAAGTGACTGCGCAATGATGGAGTCGAAGTCGAACTGTCCCGCCGCCGTCAGCCGGGCATCAAATGACCGGGCCACGTCTGCCATCTTGCCGAGGGCCTCGATGTCCTGAGCGCGACCGGATGCGACGATGCGACGCGCTCTCACAATCTCCTTCGGGTTTCCTTTGCCATGAACACCTGCCTCGGCATAGGAGGGGGCAACGTGCTGTGACCAAGCAGATGACCATTCGTCGACGATACATCCGGGGCTGGGGACGGGAATTCCGACAAGTGGTCCGTACGGTCGAAGGACTGCGTTCAGGCACCAGCTGTGCAGGGTGCTCGATGTAAGGTGTCGCTCATGCGTGATTCCCAGCTTGCGGAGGCGATGGGTGATCTCTCGTGCAGCTCCTCGTCCGTAGGTGATGGCAGCGACGCTACGGTGTATCGAGACCTGCTGTGATGCCAGAAGGTAGCCGACCTTGGCCACGAGGGTACGGGTTTTCCCCGAGCCCGGACCGGCCATGACGGCCAGGTCGCCATCGTGAAATACAGCCTCGCGCTGCTCATCGTCGAGCGCGTCGAGTTCGCGGTGAAGTGCCGGACCGGAAAGGAGGATCACTGGTTCTCCTGTCCGCTGGTGTTCTGGGAGGTGTGTGAGACGAGCCCATGCCTACGAACCTGCCAGGAAACTCGATCGAGGGCGGCCAGAAGGTATCCGTAGGTGCCCAGGCTCAGCAACTCCTGAGTCGAGAGCTCGACCTCTGTCGAGTCGGGGGTAGACAGGCTGGAGACACCTTTCGCGATGACCGACTGAATGTCGGATTTGCTGTTCTCGATATGGTTGGCCAGGCGCTGAGCATAACGGCCCTTACTTACGTGCGTGATTCGACGGAGTAGCTCCTTCTCATCGTCATCCTGCCTGGCGCCGGTGAGTATGGCTCCGACAGCGTTGGCGAACTTCGTTGAGAGGTCCGAGGAGGTCTCGAGCTCGGAGTGTGCGTCGATCATCGGTTCGGCGAGGAGCGGGACCATGTCCACTTCGAGAGTTGCGTGGCCGACGAAGACGTCAGCTTGCGCTGCCGCGAGCCTTACCGCCTGGGTGCCTGTGGCATCCTCTCCGGACAGGACCCGCTTGAGCGACTTGTCGAGCTGATCTTTTACCGGTCCGGTTTGCAGTAGATCGATAGCTCGTTTGAGACCTGCCTCAACGTGCTTGCCTCTGCTATAAGGATCGCCGTCTGTGACGATCACATGGGGCACGTTGAGGGCATCTGGTCCAAGGAGGGTCCTGTAAGGGGCGAAGTTGGTGCCTTCGATGTTGGCGATGATGACACCGTGGGCATCGAGGTCGAAGCCGAGTGCGGCGGCGAGCGCCGGAAGCAGATATACCTCCGATGGTCCTTCGACCAGGATCGCTGCCGTGCAGAAGAGGACCTCTGCTCGGCTGACGTTCAGGTAGCGCTCTAGATCTTTTCGATCGCGGTCGCTCAGCTCCACGCTTGCGGTTGTCGCGGCGACGGTGCTGCCGTATGCATCCGGTCGAAGGAGGACAAGGGAGTCGAGATTGGTCACGGCTGCGATATGCGGACTGTGGGTGGAGACCATGAGCGAGGTCTCCATGTGGAGCAGGTAGCGGAAGAGTTGACGTTGAAGCACGGGGTGCAGGTGCGCTTCCGGCTCTTCGACTGCGAGGATGGGTTCAAGCAGCCGGTCTTTGATCTTATTGCGGCGAGAGATCAGGCGCTCCAGCAACAATCCGAGGTAGAGCACGTTCGCGTTCCCGGTGGAAGCCTCGCCGACTCCGCGTTTGCCGTTCTCGTCCACGAAGAGCCGAATGGAGCGAAGCAGCCGGTCGGGGTCGCTGGAAGCGAAGCCCAGGGTGGGGGTAAGGCGCAACTGCGGACCGGCCATGTCCGACACTCGAGTGGCCAGTTCCTGCTCGATCGCGACGATCTGACCTTCTGCCGCAAGATCCTTCATCGCTTTTTCAATCGTCGCAGCCGTGGCTTTGAGCACTGATCGGTCGGGCTTGCGTGCCTCAAGTAGATCGTGAAGCGGTGAGCCGCGCCATCGTGACAGGTCGTTGACCGCGTCCCGGAGGGCTGGAAGAACGGTTAGAGGCACGCTTGCGCGGATGCGCCTGCCGTTTCCCGCATCGCTTTCCCCGCCGAGGATCTCGAAGCCGTAGTCATCGATGGACAACGCGCCCGATTGGGGAGAAGCCGCTGCCCTGAACACGAACGAGATCCTCGCGGTGGGTGGGGTGAGGGAGACGAGGCAGTCATCCAGGATGCCCTGGAGGTCTGGGTTGCCATCGAAGTCCGTAAGGTCAACTTCGACGCGAACTTCGACGCCAGTCTGGATGCTGGCACTTGAGTGCTCACAGATGTCCTCGATGCGCAGCAGCCGAGCACTGTCGGGTAGATCGGGATCCAGGACCAGCCGGAGAGCGTGAATGAGGTTGGACTTGCCGATGCCGTTTTCGCCTACGAGCACGGCGTTGCGGGGAAAGGGATCGATGGTCAGATCCCGAAAGTTGCGGAAGTTGCTGATGTGAACTCGCCTGATGTGCATGTAACCCCCTCGCATGGGGTGGCTCTTGCCGTCCACGTCACAGAGTAGCGGATTATGGTCACAAGCGTAGTGCTTGTGTTAAGAATTCACAGAGGCCATCTGTCAAGGCTGGCCAGGAGCTCGATGACCCGGATAGTGGCGCCGTGGTCGGGGCCGTAGAGCCTGACGAGGTCATCACACAAGTCCGAGAGCGTTGCTCGGGCCCTGTCCACAGCGCCGGCACTGACTTCCAGCTCGCCTATCTGGCGACGTAGTTCCAGGAGCCGCGCGTCGTCTTCAGGGAAGCGGCTCATCTCATCCGCCAGTAGATCACGCATGATGTGCAGCGCGAGCTCTGGAGCACCGGCGTGGACCTGGCAGATCGCTTCCTGCAGCCGGCACTGGGATATCCGCTCCTGGTCAGGCTCCGGCCGCAGGAGCAGGTCGTCGGCAATCTGCCGGAACTCTTGGGCCGCCTGGCGGTAGTCCTGGGCAGTGAACAGCACATCCGCGAGCTGTTCGCGCAGATCGATCACTTCTGGGTCGCCGGCACCGAGCTTCTGGCTTGCGGACTCAGCGACTTTCGCGAGCATCCCTGCCGCATCGTTATAGCGTGATTTTCTGACTAGGGACGTCGCCTGCCTGCGAGCATGCTTGATGTCCCTGCGGCTGAAGTCGTCATCTGTCGGAGCGTTCCTCACAACGGGAACTACAGGTTGCGCTCCGGCGGTGAGAGTACGGCTGACCGCGTGTGAATACATTCGGGCAGGGCTGGAATCCGGAGCGGTCATGTCGCCGAGCGGACCAGTCCCGGCAAGGTACGGCATGAGCCGATAGTGCACCTCGGAAGCTGTCGCCGGCCGGTCTTCCGGCCGCTTCTCCAGCATGGCCAGGATGAGCTCGTCCAGCTCCCTTGGCATGTCAGACCGCAGGTGCCCGACTGAATTTGGGCGTGCGTTGACGTGCTGATCCATCACGCTGTACTCGGACAACCCGGTGAACAGGTGCCGCCCGGTGAGCAGTTCGTACAGCACGGTGCCCAGCGAGTAGATGTCGCTGCGCGCCGTTGGCTCTTCGGCACGGACCTGCTCGGGTGACATGTAGGCGGCGGTTCCGAGCAGCTGCCCCGTCCTGGTCAGTTTGGTCAGCTCGGGATTGTGCATCAGAGCCAGGCCGAAATCCACGACCTGGATGGAACCGTCTCGACGCAGCATGAGGTTGGAAGGCTTCAAATCCCGGTGCAGGATGTCAAGGTCGTGCGCTGCCTCCAGAACGGCCGCTACCTGGGCGCCGATGGACGCGACCCATCCAAGCGGAAGAGGCCCATGCTCGACAATGACATCATCCACGCCAGTTCCCCTGATGAACTGCATCACCATGAACAGTCGGCTCCCCAGTGCTGGATCCTGATAGGTGCCGAAGTCGTGAAGCACCGGTGCGCCGGGGTGGGAGAGCCGTGACATGATCTTCGCTTCGTGAGTGAATCGGGCCTCGAGCTCCGGATCTCGCATTCCATCGGGGAATTGGATCAGCTTGATTGCCACCCGTCGGCCGAGCTTTTCGTCCTGGGCGCCCCGTACCACGCCCATGCCGCCCTTGCCCAAATGGACGGGGTCAAGCCGGTAGCGATCGAGGATGAGGGCCACCCATGCCTCCAGGTGGATTACTCGGGATACAGTCGCCCATCGAAGAGACCTTCGATGCCGGCCGCCACAAGATTATCGCTGATCTCGCGGAGTGCACGGGTGGCGTCTTCGTAGGCGAGTAACTGTCGGAATGCCTCGCCGTACCGCCGTTGCTCGTCGATCGGAAGCCTGGGCAGCCGCGCGCGACGGGGGTCGAGCCGCATCGAGGAACCGAGCCGGAAGCTGGAACTGCCGGTGGCACGCAGGCAACCAGCCAGGAAATGGGGGTCCAGACGGGCGGGATCGGTGCGGATGAGTAGAAGCTGCGGGCCGAGGACGGCTCCCGCCTCGGTCATGACCCGGGGAATCGAACCGCTGCCCGTGACCACC
This sequence comes from Sphaerimonospora sp. CA-214678, assembly GCF_050942215.1. Classification (GTDB taxonomy): domain Bacteria; phylum Actinomycetota; class Actinomycetes; order Streptosporangiales; family Streptosporangiaceae; genus Sphaerimonospora. The sequence goes on along the minus strand of NZ_CP192056.1, from coordinate 3,967,580 downwards.
GGAGCGACGACATCATTGCGCTCTATCAGCGCCAGGCCAGGCGCGACGGCACTGCGGCCTGTGGGTGCCCGACCGAGCAGGAGGTCCTTTGCGGTGAGGACGGGGAGCTCGCCCTTGCCGGGAAGCTTGAGCGGACCCTGAAGAATGGTCACGACGCCCGCCCGGGCGAGCTCCCCGATGCTGGACATCACTGGCTCGTGGCCTTGCGTCGCCGAGACGCGAGGCAGGATGGAGGTCAATGACTTGACCAGGGCCGTCGCCTTCTCATACAGCGCGGAGAAGCTAGACGGGTCCGGCCGGATTGAGGTCCGCTGGCTGGTTGTCAGGTCGACTTCTTCGTCTAGAAGGTCGATGATCCGCACGCTGTTGCTGCCCTCGGGCAGGTCCTTGCCGCTGCAGAAGGCTTTCCACGCCATCTCAGCCAGGGGGAGGTCCTCACCAGCGTTCACCATCAGTACGTCGGATGGTGGCTGGACGCCGGGTTCCGGCCTACGCAAGACCCAGAGATCTGGTGCTCCGCTGGATGCGGGAGCGGCCCCCGTCGAAAGCGTGATGATCGCCCGGAGCGCCCCGGCTCGTAGGAGATTGCCCCGGACCCGGCGGCCCGGTCGGCGGCTGGCGGCAACACCCGGCATCATGATGACCACGAGGCCGCCGGGCCGTACGCGCACCAGGCAGTGCTGTACCCATGCCAGTTCGGACTCGCCTCGAGGCGGCAGGCCGTACTCCCAGCGCGGATCGTTAGTCAGCTCCTCGTAACCCCAGCTGCGCTCATTGAACGGCGGGGTGCAAATGACAACATCGGCCTGCTCTCCGGCGAAGACGTCCGCGCGTAGCGAATCACCCGTCTCGACGCGCGAGTCGTGGCCGTGAAGCTGTAACCGGATAGCGGCCAAGCGGGAAGCGCTCGCGCTTAGATCCTGGCCAAGCATCCGTGCCCCGGAGGATTCGAGCAGCAAGGTCCCAATCCCACACGAGGGGTCAAGCACTACGCGCCCGGCAGTGCCGCCGAGGCGAGCCATGAGTTGGGCAACGTCCCGTGGAGTCGCAAGCAACCGGCGGGAGTGAAGGTCCACATAGCGATCACAGATACTGTCGAATGCTGCGACAGGCCCCTCAACCCTACCCACTTCGACGATGGCCCTAACCAGTTCCGCATTGACGTCCAAGCCTTCTGGAGCCGTGGCGGATAAGTGCTTGAAGAGGGCCTTCGCGTCGAGGCTGGGATCTTGTTTTTGGTGTAGGAGCACGCTTCCGGCGAACCCCACAGCCTCACTGAGCCGCAGGTCGTCTGTGATAGCCCGCAGCCGCTGCCAGAGCCGCTCGATCGGCGTCACTTCCACATAGCGGTTGTGACGGCGGAGCCAGTCCTCAACCTCCGCGAAAGAGAACGCCGGACTCGAGGCGGTTCCACCCACAGGCTCGGGAAAGTCGTCGAACCGTTTGCGCCAGTTGCTGACCGCGGCCCGGCCGACGTCCGCAAGCCGGGCGATATCCGCAGCGTTGACCGTGACGTCTCCGTCCATCATCGACCTTCCTCCGGCAACCAAAGATCATTCCCGGTACGGCGGAGCCGCTCGCGGTAGTCCTGATGACCGGGAAGCGCGCGCTTGACGATTTGCCAGAACTCGGCACTGTGATCGGCGCGACGGAGATGTGCGAGCTCGTGTACCAGCACATAGTCGATCAAACTCGGAGGAAGCTGCATGGTCGCCCAGTGGATGTTGACCTGACCGTCGCGTGAGCACGAACCCCACCGATAGCCGAGCGGTCGGACCCGCAGCCCGGTCAGTTCGACGCCCATGCGCGTCACCCAGGGTTGGATCCTCCTGGTAAGCCACGGCTGGCCGACGCGACGATACCAATCGACCAGATCTTTTGCGCCGTCGCCCCGGGCCAGCTCTAGACGCCCGTGGATCAGGCGTACCTTGCCAGAGTCGACAACCCGCAGCCGGTAGGAGCGTCCGAGGTAGAGGAACCCTTCACCGGAGACGAGCTCCTTGTCCGGTGCCGGCTCGCCGAGATCCCGCTTTTCGGCGATCTTGCCGTACAGCCAGGCGCGTTTGGCTTCGACCATCTGGGCGAGTTCGACCCGGGATACCTGCGGCGGGACGACAGCGGTGACCGAGGCGTCCCGCTCCACCGTGAGCCGCACGCTCTTGCGGCGATCGCTCACCGTGACGGCGATCTCAAGGTCACCGACGCGTAGGACACCAGGGAAATCACTCACGGTCACCAGCATGCCAGCTTCAGGCCCTCGGGATATCGGCCTGGTTGTTCTGGATCACGTCGCGTGCCTTGTCGGCGACCTGATCCAACAGATGGAAATCCCCCAGATTATGGTTGACTATAATCTCGAGGATCTCCTTCCGAAAGTCCTCCACGTCCGGCCTTTTCTTCCAGAAGTCACGGCGGTGGATGGTCTGCGCGGCCTTCTGGTAGATCTCCCGGCTGGCCTCCACGAACCGCAGGTCGTTGACACCCTCGTCGGAGGTGGCCAACTCGCTCAGCAGCAGGCCATACAGGGCATTCTCGGCCGGGCTGAGGTTGTGCGGGTTGTCTCGCCGATCCTCGACGATGTCGGCCATCAGATCCTTGAAAGCGAGCAACTGCTGTTCCCAGTCGTCCTTCAGCTCGATCAGGATCTGCTCCAGGCGCTCGCTGAGCAGCTGGTAGCGAGCAGGATCCTGGCCGCGGTGCACCTCGATGTGGTGCCGGATGGCGTTCTCCATCTCCGAAGCCTTGGCCCGCGACCCGCCGGTCATCGCCTCGACCTTGGCCGCGAAGTTGGCAGCGGTCAACGTGATCGGCGGGAGTTGCTGCTCGATGCCGAGCGAGGTCACGTGCTCGTCGATGAGCAGTTTGATCTTCTTGCCATAGGCGCCGGGATCGAACTCGCCGCCGTCCACGCGGTAGCGCCGGTTCGCGGTCAGCTTGATGACCATAAATCGCTTTAGATCCGGCAGGTACGGCTTCGCTGCCGGATCGGGCAACACCGTGTTGACAGTCCGGGCGAACCGCGCCAGCTCAACGTTGAACTTGTCGCGCAACTGGGCATCGGCCAGCTCCAGAACGCAACCGTCCACGTCGGCCGGATCGCGGAACATCATCCGGAGCCGCTGCATCTGCGGCTCCAGCTTGGCGATCTCGGTACGCATGTCGCGCAGCGCCTCCGCGACATCCTTGCTTTCGCGCGCGTCGAAATTCTCGTCGGCGTAGACGCGCAGTGCATCCACCAGGTTCTGCGCCACACCGCGGTAGTCGACGACATAGCCATGCGGCTTGCTGTCCGCGGTCCGGTTGACCCTGGCCACCGCCTGGAGCAGGTCGTGCATCTCCATCTTGCGGTCCAGGTACATCACCTGCTCGATGGGCGCGTCGAAGCCGGTCAGCAGCATCGACTTGACGATCACGAAGGCAATGTCGTTCTCGCCGAAAGGCCTGATGAACCCATCGATCCTGGCCTTCCGCTTGGCCTCGTCGGTCCACTCATCGAAGCGGCTTTCGTCCTCCCTGTCACCCTTGGAGATGACGGGAACGAAGTCGATCCGCTTGAGCAGGTCGAGCTGCTTGTACGCCTTCACGAGCTGGGCCTGGCGGGGCCTAAGATCTTCCAGGTCGCGATTCAGCAGGTGCGGCGGCAGGTTCATGATGTCCTCGACGAGCTCGTCACGGGCGGCGATGAGCGCCTCGCGGTAACGCAGCGTGGTCTCCCGGTCGTGCGCGACCACTTGAGCCTTGAAGCCCTCGGGCAGCACCTTGTCCACGTAGTGGCGGAGCATGTGCTTGGCCTTCACGTCGACGAGCTTCTGAGCGGTCGAGACGGTTCCCTTCGTGGCCCAGCGCTGCTGGAGCTGCTGCCGCTCCTCGTCGGTCAGGTCCTCGAACTCCTCCTCGAAGAGCTCGTCCATGTCCTGACCGTCACGAAGCGCGCCTTTGACCTTGAAGCCCTCGTAGAGGATCGGCACGATCACGCGGTCCTCCTCGGCTTCACGGAGCCGATAGGTGTCGATGAACGAGCCGAAGAGCTCCACGCTGGTCTTGCGCCGGCCCTTCTTGGTCATGATCGGCGTTCCGGTGAAGCCGATCCGGGCGGCGTTGGGCAGTGCGTCGCGTAGGTTCGCACCGAGGGAGGCGGTGTGCGAGCGGTGCACCTCATCGATCAGCACCACGATCGACTCGTCGGCGTTGACCTCACCAATGTCCAGGCGATCTTTGGGAGAGCCATCCTGGTTCTTCTGAATCATCACGAAGACCACGCCAGGGCCGCTCCGGCCCAGCAGAGTCTTGGCGCGGTTGCTGCTCTTGGCGATGTCCACCTTCTCGTTGCTCAGCTGCATGGTCTCGCCGAGCTGGTCCTGGAGCTGGGTACGGTCGGTGACGACCACGACCTTGTAGTGGGCGAGTTCCGCGATTGACCGCAGTCGGCGGACCAGGAAGGTCATCGTGAGGCTCTTGCCAGAGCCCTGGGTGTGCCAGACGATCCCACCGCGCTGTCCCGGCTTGCCGGTCAGCAGCCTGTCCACAGTGCGCTCCACCGCGCGGAACTGCTGGTAGCGGGGTGCGACCTTGACCGTCACGCCGCTGTCGATGGTCATGAAGGTCACGAAGTTATGGATGATGTTGAGCAGGTTGGCGGGGTCGAGCACGCCCGCGACGAGGATCTCCTGCTTGCTGAGCTGCTCCTCAGTCTTGCCCCGTCGTGTGGCCAGCTCCGCCTTGGTCAGCGGGTAAGGGGCGCGCCAGGGCACGTAGTGCTCGTGCGCAGCGGTGAACGTACCGAGCTTGGCATCCTCGCCGCTGGTCGCGACCGTCAACTGGATCGAGTGGAAGAGCTTCTGGTTTCCTGTTTGGCTGTCGCAGTACCGGTGGATCTGGGTCACCGCGATGCCGAGGCTACTCTGCGTGGGCTTCTTGCACTCGATGACGACGAGCGGGATACCGTTCACGAAGAGCACGAGGTCGGGGATGATCCATTTGCTTCCACTGGTGCCGGGGACGTCCACGCGGAACTGGTTAACCACGATGAAGTCGTTGTTCTCTGGGGTCTCCCAATCGATGAACTGGACCGTCCTTGCCCTGCCGCCGTTCAGTCCGTCCACGGAGACACCCTTGATCAGCAGCTCGCTGACGTGCTTGTTGGCCTCCAGCAGGCTGGCCGCAGGGATTCGGGTCAGCGCGTTGAAGGCCTGGCTGATCCTGGTTTCGTCAAGCCACTCCTGGCCCTGGTCGTCCAGGTTGATCCGGGCGAGCGCGTCCCGCACCTGCTCCTCAAGGACCACCTCATCGAACGTGTTGCGTAGGGATGCCCTCGAGATAAGAGGCAAGACCGCACCATCTGGAGCGCCGGCCACGTGCTTCCAGCCCATGCTCTTGAGTTGTTCGATCAGCGGACGCTCAACCAGCGTGTACTCGTAGTCGGTCACCGTCCGACTCCCCTCAGTAAAACCCCGACATCAGCACCCCCGAATGAATCGCTCTGTGCTGGGCGAGCAATGCCCACCCCAGCATCTGAGCTAAAGGTTCTCCAGTACGGCTTCCGCCTCCGAAACCCGCACCCGCCCAGTCAGCAGGTCTTCCATGAGGCCCTGCTTCAGCAGCTTAAGACTAGCCGCACGATGCGTCTCCGCCTTAATCGCTGTGGCTACTGAACCGATAGAAGCAGTGATCTTCCTTTCCTCCTCTGCGGGTGGAACAGGAAATTTCATCCGGACAAATCGGTCGGCACCGAGGTGAGCGATGCTGGTGGTCTGCTTGGCAATCTTTGTGAACTCTCCGATGGAGAGCCAGTAGCTGAAGACCGCTTGAGCGAACTCAGGAGAAATGCGGTGAGGTCGAAAACGGACCAACGTGTTCTGAAAGCAGTATCCGGGCGGGCCATCATAGATGGCGCTGCGGCCAACAAGCTCCAGGCTTTGGCCCTCGTTTAGCAGGATGTCTCCGTCTCGTAGCGAGTATTCCTCTTGCTCGGCCGGTGTGAAGTTCATCTCGAGAACATCGCTGTAGTCGATGTAGCCATCGAAGACATTTGCCACACGGAGATAGGGGGTCATGTGCCGACCCGTTTCGTGCTGCGGTGAGCGTTGTCTTCCCAGCTTCACCGACCCCGCATCAGCGACCGGCGCTAGTGACCAGCCGCCAGTTTCTTCTGCGGCCCTGGCCGTGCCGTTAGACAAGGCATCGTGCATGACACCTCTATGCATTAGCCGAAGCTTGTCGACCACGATGGAAGTCGCCGAGATCTGGGAATCGGCGATGTCGAGGATTTCCGTGATACGCCGCTGCTCCCTCAGGGGTGGCAACGCCACTTCTATCTCCCCGAACTGCTTTCCTGAGACCTCAGGAAAGGTGGTACCAGAAGCACGCCTCTCCAGTTCGGACGAAATAATCTCGAAAAGATGGTACATGAATCCCGAGTCCGCAACGCTCTTGTCGAGAACGAGATTCTTGAATCCCTGATTAGTGGTAACGGGTACCTTGGCAACCGTGCGTGCCCCCAGCGTTGCACGTGTGGTCACGAGAAGCGTATCAGTCGGAAGAAGAACGGCTCCCGAGCTTCGGAGTCCCGCCTGTGTAATGTTCTCGTCTGTGGCATATAGGTATCGGTGGTTGGCACCGGTAAGCTCACCGGGTGTAAGCCATGGAATCCGCCCGCCCCAGAATCCCGGGTTCTCCCGCGAGGGAGTTCCGCCCGCGAAAATTGAACCGATTTCACGGAGGCGCATACGGGGCCACTGGTCAGGAGCATAAGCCACCATCGATAGATATCGACTCTCACACATAGCCGAGCTCCTTGAGGTAGGACTCCAGGCGCTGGGCGGCGGCCTCACGCTGGGCTTCGAGGTCACGCAAGGTCACCGCGTACTTGTCGGCCCAGGTACGGAAGGCCGATTCGGCCAACCGGCGGGCGGCAGCCGTACGAGACTCCAGACGGGACGAGAGCTGCGACCGGAGGACATTGAGGACCAGGTCGCGGCGGGAGTCGTTGTCGAGCGTGGCCATGGCCATCCGGAGCCGGGGTAGGAAGTGGCCCTCGAGTGTGCTGACCTTCCTGCGGGCGGCAGCGGTACGGGCCTTTAGGTCCTTCAATTCGGCCTCGGAGAGCTGGTCCTCGGCGGGCTCGTCCGCGTCCTCATCTTCCTCAGAGGGCTTGGCCGTGGCTGCCTTGTACTGAGCATTCAGCTCGGCGTACTCCGCTTCGGCCTCCTCCAATTCAGCGAGGTAGTCCGGGATGAGCGCGGGCACAACCCTGTGGTCGCGGGCTTTGCGTTTCTCGGCCGCGATCTTCTGCTTGTCCCAGTACTCGAGTTCTTCCTCGTCCAGCTCGAATGCCGACTCGATGGTGGTCAGCCAGCCCTCGACCACGCCCTCGAAACCGTTGAGCCCGAGGGGCTTGATGTCGTACTGCGCCTCGCCCCACCAGGCGGCCACGATGCCGGCCAGTTCGAAACGGTCGAGTACCTTCAAGGGCAGCAGTTCGGCAACGAACGAGTCGAGCAGCTCTCTGCGGGTCTCCATGACCTTGTGCGTGTCCGGCAGCTCGACAAGGCGCTTGCTGTACCGTGCCCACCACTCGGAGAATGCCTGGCGGAGCCGTTCCTGAGTGGGGCTGGCCAGCGAGGGGAGGCGCTCCGCGGTCGCCTTCCACCCCTCGGGCAGGAAGTCGCAGTAGTCGGCGTCACGCTCGACACTGTGCTCATCGGTTCGCTCGCTTCGCTCGACGAACAGAACAGTCGGGTCGATGCCGAAGGCCTCGAACAGCCCGGCTTTGGCCGAGACCTCGGCCTTGGGGACGCCGCCGTGCAGGTGGGCGCGGACGTCCTGCGGCTCGGGCGGCGGGGCGTTGTCCACGTAACGGCGGATGTTGAGGTTGAAGTCGTTCTCAGCCAGCTCTTCGACATCTACGACGCGGGCGAAGCCGGGAATGTCGCGATACTCCTCATAAGCGGCAATGATCTTCTCGGCGTGCTGCGGGTCGAGGTAGTTCTGCGCGCGCCCGGCGGTGAACTCGCGGTCCGCGTTGATGAACAGCACCTTGCCGCGCCGCTCGGCAGGCCGCGGGTCGGTGCCACGAAGAATCAGAATGCAGGCCGGGATGCCGGTGCCGTAGAAGAGGTTGGGTGCCAGGCCGATCACGGCTTCCAGGCGGCCGTCCTTGATGATGCCTTCCCGGATCTCCTTCTCCTTGCCACCGCGGAAGAGCACGCCGTGCGGCATGACCGTGGCACCGATGCCGTCGGGCGTCAGGACGGCGAGCACGTGCTGGGCGAACATCAGGTCCGCCTTCTTGCCGGTCTCCGGGGCGTAGCCGTACTTGAAGCGCTCCTTGTGCTTCATATCGGCGGCTGAGTAGTTCAGCGAGAAGGGCGGATTGGTGAGCACCCGGTCAAAGCGGGCGAGCTCGCCCTCTTCTTCGTGCTTGGGGTCGGCAAGGGTGTCCTCGTTCTGCAGGTCGGCGTTGAGTACGCCGTGGAGGATCATGTTCATCTTGGAGACAGCCCATGTGGTGCCCGCCGCCTCCTGGCCGGCCAACGTGAGGTCGCGCGAGTCCAGGCCGTGCTCGTCGATGTACTCCTTTGCGAGGATGAGCATGCCGCCCGAGCCGGAGCACGGGTCGTAGACGCGCATGCCGGGCTCCGGCTTGACCAGGCGGACCATCATCCGGACGACGCCACGCGGAGTGTAGAACTCGCCGCCCTTCTTGCCAGCCGAGTCGGCGAACTGCCCGATCAGGTACTCGTAGGCCGCGCCGAGCAGGTCGGGGAACTCGAAGTCCTCGTTGCGCAGCCGTACCCGGTGGAAGTGGTCGATGAGCTGCTGCAGCCGCTTGTCGGAGATGGTCGACTGACCGACCTTGCGCATGAAGTCGATGTGCTCAAGCACGCCCTCCAGGGCAGTGGAGTTGGCGTTCGCCAGTGCTTCGAGAGCTTTGTTGAGCAGGTTGCCGACGTTCTTCTCGCGGGAGTGGTCCTTGATGAACTTCCAGCGGGCCTCTTCGGGCACGTAGAAGCTCTCGCCCCGGTAGAAGGCCGGCGCGGCGGCCATCCGCTCGGCTTCCTCTTGGCTCTTGCCCTGCGCGACCCACTTCTTGATGAGCTCGGCACGGACCACGTCGAACTGGTCGGAGGCACGCTTCAGGAAGAGCATCCCGAAGATGTATTCCTTGAACTCCGAGGCGTCCATCTTGCCTCGGAGGATGTCAGCCGCTCCGAACAGGTGCCGCTCCAGCTGCGGCAACGTCAGCTTCGCCACGAGGTGGCCCTTCTCCTTCTGCCAGTGAGACATCCGACTCAGTCTTGCAGGCGTCTCATAAATGGTCATGCGCTTCTTTAGCATCAGCGCAGCACCGATTGACAGTCAACCTAGCACTAAGCCATGGTTGTGCCAACACCATGAAATCGTCTTGTGATTCTAGTTCACAGCTACTGATGGGACAGGCGTGGCCCATGACCTGCGGTACCAGCCCTCGCTCCAAGAGCTGGGCTGGCTGTGCGATCTCCCACTCGCAACCTGCCTCGTGGTCGGCGATGTTGCGGATGATGCCCGCGACGCCTTCAAGAACCTCGCTCCGGAGGTCCGTGGGGTGCAGGCTGATCCGATCATCAGCCACCACCTTCACGAAGGGGCCTACGCGATCGAGAGCAAAGGCTCCTGGCATGGGGTCCTCGTTCTCTCGGCGCGACTTCCGGTTGCAGCGGAGGATGAGGAGCGCCAGTTCACGTTGGGCGGGCACCTCGGCCTTGCCCAGATGGTCTACCAGGCCAAGTGGAACGAGGCGCAGCCATTCGCCGGAAACGCCTGCTTCCGGGTGGGAGACATGGTCCAGCCGGAGGGGGAACGGCTCGTCGGAACCATCACACAGGTGATTCCACAGGGGGCCGCCTACCTGTATGAGGTCGACCTCCGAGGCGAACTGCACACGTACACGGAGGGCTCGCTCACCCCGGTGCAGGGCGACCCCAGCAGGCCAGAGTTCTGGCTCAGCCAGTCTCCCGCGAACGCCGCTGATCTATCGCTCACACTCACCTGGACCAAGCTGACCCACCCGCTGACCGACACCCTGTACTCCTTCGCGTCGAGCAAGACGGTCTTCCGTGCCTATCAGTTCAAGCCGGTGCTGAAGATGCTCACCGGTTCCTCGGGGCGCATCCTAATCGCAGACGAGGTGGGCCTCGGTAAGACGATCGAGGCCGGGCTGATCTGGAGTGAGCTCGAACAGCGCCGCAAGCTCGACCGGGTCCTTGTCGTGGTCCCCTCGGTGCTCAAGTACAAGTGGCAGGCCGAGATGCGCCGGAGGTTCGACCGCACGCTCGATCTGGTCAAGGCGAGCGATCTGGCGGAATTCGCGGAGGCGCTGGACAAGGGAGACGACGGTCCGCTCCACGCGGTGATTTCGATCGAATCCCTGCGGACCGCCGACGAGGTGCTGGAGAAGCTGGCCGAGCTCAAACCCCGTTTCGACCTCGTCATCATCGATGAGGCCCACAACATGAGGAACAGGGGGCGAAAATCCCACTTGCTGGGGGAGCTGCTCGCCAGCTGGAGCGACCACCTCGTGCTGCTGTCAGCCACGCCGCTCAACCTGGGTAACGACGATCTGTTCACCCTGATGAACTTGCTCGACCCGGGGAGCTTTAACGACAGGGACACCTTCGAACGTCAGATGGAGCCCAACGCCGTCCTCAATGATGTGGCGCGCGCCCTGGTCGACAACCGGAGTCCCAGAGAACTGCTCGTCACGCTCGACAGGCTCGATCAGGTGAGGTTCGGGCGCAGCATTACCGACCGGCCAGACTACGACGTCCTGCGCAAGGTGCTCGACGTGGACCACCCGCTCACCCCCGAGGAGAAGGCGCGAGTACGAAGGCTGCTGGCGGACCTGAACATGCTGAGTGGCCATCTCACCCGCACCCGGAAGGCCGATGTTCCTGAGCACAAGGCCGTCCGGGAGCCGAGGAACATCGACGTCGAGTGGACAGAAGAGGAACGCGTTTACTACGACGCGGTCTACGCCTGGGCCTACAACCGTGCCCGGCGCAAGGGGGTTCCTCCGGGCTTCATCATGCAGATGCCGCTGCGGCAGGCGGCGAGCTGCATTCCCGCGTCTCAGAAGGCGTTGCGGGCCAAGGGGCCGGCGCTCTTTGAGGATGAGATCGACGACCTCGACGGCGACTCCGAGGGCCTGGATGCGGATGACCTCGAAGATCTGCTTTCCCAGGAGTTCGGCTGGGTCGAGGTGGACACCAAGTATGACCGGCTCCAGGAGGAACTGCTTAAGCTGCGCGAGCAGTTTGGCGTCCGGCAAATGATGATCTTTTCGTATTTCCGTGGAACTCTGTCGTACCTGGCCGAGCGCCTCAGTGCCCACTTCACCTACCGAGTGATGCACGGTGGCGTCAAACAGCCGGACCGCCAGCAGATCATGCAAGAGTTCCGCGACGGCGCCTTCGAGATCCTCTTGCTGAGCGAGGTCGGCTCTGAGGGCTTGGATTTCGAGTTCTGCAACGTGCTCGTCAACTATGACCTGCCCTGGAACCCGATGCGGGTCGAGCAGCGCATTGGGCGCCTCGACCGCTTTGGCCAAGAGCACGAGAAGATCCTTATCTACAACATGCGGGTCCCCGGAACCATCGAGACCGACATCTTCCAGCGTCTGTACGACCGGATCGGCATCTTCCAGAACTCGGTCGGGGAGTTGGAACCGATCCTGCGCGACCACTTCGTCGAATTAATGCAGTTGCGGCTCAGCCCAGCCGAGCTCGACCGAAAGATCAGCAATCTGGCGATTGCGGTTGAGCAGCGCAGCCAGGACACCGACGACCTGCGCGCATCTCGGGCGATCTTGTCCGGGCTGGATGGGCTGCTGGTGGAGGGGTTCACCGAGCACGGCCCCGGCAACGGCCGGTTCATCGGCTCCTCGGAGATCCAGCGGATCATCGACCAACTCTTCGAAAGGTACGGTGCCCGGCGAGGCGAGCCGGACGACAAGGGCGTTCTGGAGATCGTCGGCACCTCTGAGCTCGCCGCCAAGTTCCGCGCCATGCCCGATCAGTCGGGCAGCACGCTCCCACCTGGGAGGCTCGCCTGGCGCCTGCAGATTGGCGAGCCGCTGAAGTGCACCTTCCACCCGGAGACCGCGAGCAAGTACGACACTGAGTTGTTCTCGGCCAGGCATCCGCTCGTGCGGCTGGCAATCAGGGTGTTGGCGGAGGACCGGCTCGCGCTCCCAAGGTTCGGGACGATCGGTATCCCCGGAGTGCCCGAGGGATGCACCTACCTCATGGCCATCCACCTTGTGGAGACCAGTGGTCTGCGCCCCACCCTGGAACTCTGGGTGACTGCCATCGACCTTGAGACCAGAGAGGTCGTGGACGGGCTCGGGGACGCCCTGCTCACAGCCCTCGCAGACGGATCGCTGACCGATAGTACGGTGAAAGTCCCGCGTGACCTGACTGGGGTCTGGCGCGTAGCGCAGCAGTACGTAGGCGCCCGCCTGGTGGAGACGGAGCGGATCCGGCGGCAGGAGAACGAAGCCCTCGTCGATGCGCGGATCCGTGCCAAGGAACATACGCTCGACCTACAGATTCGCAAGAACCGTGAGTTGCTCGAATCCGTTCCGGAGGCGAGGATCCGGCGGATGCGGGAAAGCCACCTGGCCAAGCTCGCCCAGGCGCGGCAAATCGTACGGGAGGAGCTGAGCGCGCAGAAGGCGCTCAGCGTCTCCATGCGGCCGATTGCTGCGGCGCTGGTCAGCTCTGCGGCGGCGCCCAATCCTTCTGACCGTACCCCCAGTCGTCCTCTCGGGAGGGCGGAGGAGGGGCGGTAAGCCGCCGCAGCTCCAGCATGGCGAAGTCACGTCCCCGGATCACCGGCCAGCGGTCGACCCGGAAGTCCTGATGATGGCCGGATCCGTCGGTGAGAAGGATCCGGCCATCGGGATACATCCGGAAGCGCATGTCGTCGCCAAGCCGGAACGGCAGGGCAGTCACCGGTCCGGTCATGCCATCGATTTTGACCTTCACCGTCTCGCCGTACAGTGACCTGACGCGCAGCCGCCCCCTGCCATGTCGCGGGCAGGTGAACTGCCGCCCGCTCAGCTCGTAGTACACGATCGACTTGGAGAGGATCTCCCACGGCTCGTACAGCGGAGTGTGGGCGCGGTAGAGCAATTGTTCGCCGCCGTCCCATTCCAAGATGAAGTCCGCGCTTGGCCGGTGGAGGTTGAGCCGTTGATACTCGGCCGTGTTGGCCAGCCCGGCCACGATGGCCTGCTCAGGACCGACCCCCACTTCATCGACGATCTCCGCATGTGGGAAGTGCGCGCCGATCCGCTCGGCTACATGGGGGATGCGGCTCATGCCTCCGGCGAGGAGGACGTAGTCGATGTCGCCGGCCAAATCAGACCATCCCTTACTCCGCAGGGCTTGCGGAGTGTGCATTGTGTAGCCGCCCGAGCGGCCCTGTCGGGGGACTGTCTCCGTGAGCATCGCGGCGCGCATAGCGGCCAAGATGTAGCGCGCGGCTATGTCCATCTGTGGTGTAAAGGCCTCGACCAGCTGCTCGCGGAGGTAGCGGATCGACGGGAGGTCTCCGAGCGCCCGGAAAACCACCGGGAACGAGGCACGGGTGGACAAGGCTTCCTTCGTTTGGCGCGCCACGTTGAGCAGCTTCGCCTGGACGTCGTCCTGGTTTGGGAAGGCATCCAGATGGCTACCAAGTTCCGCAGCGAACTGCTCCGCGATGGCCTTGTCTAAGGCGTCTCCGGCTAGGTCGATGCCAAGGGCGGACAGGACCGTGATCTCGGGGTGGCCCTTGCCTGCGATATTTAGGACGGCGATGTCGAGGGTGCCGCCGCCCATGTCGAAGACCAGGAGCTTTCCCTCCGGTCGGGGGCCCAGACGGGAAAAGCGGTGGCTGGCCCAGGCGACGCCGGCAGCGATGGGTTCGTCGATGAGGCTGGCAGCGCTTACCGGGATATCAGCCTCGCCAGCCAGAGTGAGCAGGCGTTCCCGCTGGTCGCCGGTCCACATTGCAGGGCAGCCGAGCCGGATTTCGCGGGCGTCTGCGAGGGAGCGACCGGCAGCCTTGGCCCGCTTTTCGACTTCGCAGAGGAGCGCGATAATCACAGAGTCGGCATCCAGCTCGGCATCTCCCGCGCGGAGCGTTCTCTTGTTTTCGGTGATCGCTCGCTTCGCCGACCTGACGACCTGGCCGATCGGGAGGATCTCGGCATCCTCACCAACCAGGAGGGAACCGTCCTGGAGTCCAGCCACCGAGGGGAACCATGGTGTTCGACGCCCTAGCGGCGTGATCTCCACCGTTGCTCTGCTGATCTGTTCGGCTACTAACGAGGTTGACGTCCCGAAATCCACACCGATCACGTGTTGCCCGGCCACCCGGTTACCTCCGTTGCCCACCCGCGTGAACTAGGCTGACATTTTCCCCTATTCCTTGGGGTCGACAAGAGCCCGCTGGAGCATCAGTTCATCCCAGACATAGCCCGGGCGGATGACAAGAACCGGAGCCCCCGGCTCCGGAGTGCCGTAGATGGGCTCGTGAAGCTGGGGATCGAAATTCGCTTCGCTGTTCGCACGTCCGATTGGCCTTAGCGAACGTGTGGCTACCAAGCCGCGGACCCGCTCCACGACGATTTCCGGCGCGGCCTTCGCGGCGGAAAGTTCTTCCACCTCCGCAGCCAGGTCCGCAAGTGCCCGAATAACGTCTATCTTTATCTGGCGCTCCTGGGCGGCTCGGGTCTTGATCTCCATAGTCTGGAGATCTCGCAACTCCTCCTCCAGCCGCTGGAGTCGTCCGGCGAGCTCTTGACGGCTCCCTTCGGCCGCTTCGGCCAGCTCAACCGCTGCCGCGGCCTCCTCGCGGGCTCGCTGGGCATCCTCCACGAGTGCATTCAGTCGATCCTGTCCGCGTAGGGCGTCAACCCAGGAAACGGCGACCGGATCCTGCTGCCCGGTCCTTTTAAACGCCTCCACGATAGCGGTGACCGGAAGGAGTTCGGCGAACTGCGAAGGCATTCCTAGGAAGAGGCTGAGGCGCGCACGCGTCTTCACTCCGGCGAGTTCGCGCTCCAGTAGTGGTCGGACGATACCCTCGGTGATCTCTGGTGAGCGTGTCAGCCGCCCGAACATCCCTTGAGCGCAGTCGGCGAGCTCCTGCACCGTCATCCCGGCCCACCAGCGCTCGTCCAGGATGGCCTTCGGCCACCTGTTTCCCACCGCCGCCATCAGCGCAGTCCGGCCGCCCTTGGGCATGAATGGGAGTCGCTCCGCGATCCTGACCAAGTCACGATGCGTTGTGGGGAGAGCCTTACTGATCGCGAGGGCTGCGGCCTCCAAGGCGTCCAGTTCTGTTTTCTGCGGGTTCTGGGCCAGGAAGAGCGCCAGCTGAATGACCGGCCCAACCAATTCGGGAGGCAACGATGGGCTGCTCGTGACCCTCCGCAGCAACCACGCGGCAGCGGTTCTTAGGGCAGAGGATGGTTCCACCCGAAGCTCGGCTGCCGCAGCAGAGAGCACATCACGATAGATCTCCGGGGGCAGCGGGTCACCCTGAATTCGCCTCGGTATGGCAAGCAGCATGATTGAGAGCGCCCGGTGGTCCGGCTCTTCCAGCTCGGACAGGAACTGGTCGATTGCCATACCCTCCAACTGGCTCAGCAGGACCGCCGTGCGAAGGGGGGCGGCAAGGTAGTCCTGGATGGGACGGGGCTCGCCGATCCCAAGAAGCCTGGCGAGCCGGGTAACGAATGCATCGGTCGGCGCATCCTTGGGCTCAGGGGGTGATGGGAGTACATCCGGCCCGTGTGCTTCCGCGGAGGGCTTCCACTTGTAGACGTTCTGTTTAAGCTCTATGTCGTCCCGATCGGTGAGCCGGGGCTGAATGGCCCTCCACGCCTTGTCAACAGCCGCTTTTCCGAGGCCGGAATCCACAAGCGTTGACTTGATAACGGCTGCCTTGAGCCCTTTCTGGTGCTCGCGTAGCAACTGGACGACCACGGACGCCGGATCGTCAGTGAACCGCTTACGTAACTCGGCTGGATCGACCAGGGCGAGGTACCGCAGGCTTCCTTCCCATGCCAGCAGATTCTGGTTGCCGAGCTGAACGTTTTCCTCGATGGTCCCGTCGTCGTCCCATTGGACAGTGGCGGTCATCCTCTCGCGGGAGAGGACCTTTCCCACACGCGGTGCTTCACCGTCTTGTCGCGGCCTCCGCACGACGACCTCAGTTCGATCCACGAGGGTCACTGTAAAGGGTCCGCCTCTCACGCCGGCGAAGCACTCCTTGATCCCAAGCGGTGAAGGCAATCGGGGCTTCCGAGGACGTACCCGGCGAGCGTTTGCGGGTCGGCCCAGTAGTCCTTGAGCATCTCGCCGGGCCAGTCGGGCTGGCGTACTTCGCCGCGGGGGCCCATCTCCTTGAAGTACGGCGCCAGGTCGTAGACGGGGCTGCCGTCGATGGCGTCCAATTCGGTCACGTGGAGGTCCAGGCCGTCGACCTTCAACAGCCTGGGGAAGGACTGGGCGAGCTGGTTCGGGCGGCGGTGGTTGCGGTGGACGAAGGTGCCGGTGGCCGGCCACCTGGGGTTGTTGCGGGGGCTGCGCGCGTGCAGGGCAACATCGTCGGGGGATGCCTTGTGGAAGTGCCAGACGACCAACAGGTGGGAGAACTCTTCAAGGCCTTGGACGACCTCGGGAGGGAAATCGGGGTTCAGGCGGATGATCGCCGTGCCGCTCCAGAGATCGTCGGTGGGGTCGATGCGTCCGCCGACCACGATGCCGATGGGCTTGATCGTCAGAGATTGAGCCATGGTCGTCCTCATCCCTTCGTCGTTGAGGTGATCAATGTATGCGAGCCAGGTAGGCGGCGGCCCGGGTATCCAGCTCGGTGATGGCCGGGATCTTGCGACGTCGGTAGGGCGAGAGCAGGGTGCGCATGTCGAGAGCCGCTTGCCGAGCCCGTCGGGAAGAGATCCCTTCCTCCAGCACGTCAAGAGCGGTGCTCCAGGTGGCGCACGCCTCTTCCGCGCCGCCGTTCGTGATCTGCGTGGCGCCCAGGTATCCGAGCGTCACCACGTGCGTGCGGCGGAAGGCCTCTCCCCGGGTCCGTACGCTCCGCCTGAACTGGCGGATGGCTCCCTGATGGTCGCCGCAGTCCCGCAACGTGCAGGCGGTCTCGTGGGTCTTCGGCCTTGAGCAGCGCCTTGGACGCGGACTGCTTGTCGCCGTTGGCGGCCAGGGCGCGGGCGTGGACGACGCCGAGCAGCGCCCGCTCGCGGGGGGTCGCCGAGGCGTAGCGCTGACCCTGCATCGAGGCGGTGGACAGCGCAAGGCCCTGGGCGAAGAATCCGAGGTCGATGGCTTGGTGCGCCATGGCGCGCAGGATGTGGCCGGTCAACGGAGGGTTTCCGGCGCGAGCGGCCAGCTTCACGGCCAGGATGAAGTACCGCTGCGCCAGGGGGTGCTCGCCGTTGTCGAACCCCATCCACCCCGACAGGTAAGCCAGTTCGGCGGCGGCAGAGAACATGTCGCACCGGACCTGCTCGTTCGGAAACGTCCCCTGCAGGAAGGCGGCGACGTCCGATTGCAGGTACTGCACCAGCGCCTTCCTGCCATGACCGCCCCCGCGCTGCTGGTCGATCCGGGAGAAGGCTGCCGTGAGTTCCTGGACGGCCGCCACATCACCGCGTCCGATGCGTTGAGGCTTGGCCGGCACGGACTGCTGCTCCGCCATACTCTCCCACCAGCCTTGGCCGGGGAGCGCGAGGGCGGCAACTGAGTACACCACGCCGCTCAGCAGGCTTCTGCGGTCCGCGTCCACGTCCGTTCTCCCCAGGTCGGTCAGCGTGGTCAATGGGTCCGTGTGCCACTCCAGCGCCTCCTCTGCCGGGGCGTGGGTTGTGAACCCGAGCTCCTCTGGTGTTATGACACGCCTCAGGCGACGGGACAGCGCCTGGGACAAGATTACGGGGGCCGCGCCGGACGGTTTTGTCCCGCTGACCCACATGCTGACATGGGAACGGCCGATATGCGCGTAATCGTGCAGGTTGTTCTCCTGGGCGATGTGGTTGAACGCGCACGCTGCCTGCGCCCGTGACCAGCCGGCCTCCTGTAGGAGCGTGGCGAGCTGTTCATTTCGTTCGCGTGCCATGATGCGCCTCCGCTAGCCAAGCGATTTTAGCCACTCTGGTCCAATTTGCCCGACATGCTCTGCGGCTGGGTCGGTCATCGCTTCGTGCAGGTCACCGTAGTCGCCAGCATCGGCGGTCTCTGGGTGAATGGCCAGAGGCTATTTCCCGGTCCAAGCGCCGAACGTAACCGATGGCGATCTTTGATCACTTTGACCACTCCACAAGCCTCGATCCCATACTCTCCCCGCTTCGGTTGCGGTTCTCTGGAGTCGTCCACCTACGAAACCGCTTGAAAGTCGATAGGGCTGAGCCGTGCAGAGTTCCACCGCGACATCGGTCCTCTTCCGTTGCCGGACATAACCGGCAGCGGGGCGAAAAGCCGACCGGGAATCCATCAGTTCAACAAAAACCAGCAGATAACAGACAGGGAGTGCCGCATGACCAAGACGGTTGACATGTCCGAAGATTCCGACCGGGCGGTGGAGATCCGCAACGCCCTGGCGGACAAGCTTCGCGCCGAGGGCATGATCACCTCTGAGGTTGTGGAGCGAGCCTTCCGCACGGTGCCGCGGCATGAGTTCGTACCTCCGGGCACGCCGCTGGAAGTGGCCTATAACGCCGATGACTCGGTGGCGACCAAGACCGACGAGCACGGTGTGATCATCTCGTCGGTCAGCGCGCCGTTCATTCAGGCCCGGATGATCGAGCAGGCGAGGCTCGGCCCTGGCCAGAGCGTGCTCGAAATAGGATCCGGCGGCTACAACGCCGCGCTGCTGGCCGAAGTCGTCGGTCCGACCGGCCGTGTGATCAGCATGGACATCGACCCGGAGGTGACCGAGCGAGCCCGTGCTCTGCTGGAGGCGACCGGGTACAGCGACGCGGTCACGGTCGTGCAGGGCGACGCCGAGCAGGGGGTGCCCGAGGCCGGGCCGTTCGACGCGGTCATCGTGACGGTCGGCGCATGGGATATCCCTCCAGCCTGGCTGGAGCAACTGACCGACAACGGGACCCTGGCCGTGCCGTTACGGATGAACGGCATCACCCGCTCGATCGCCTTCCGCCGGGAGGCAGACCACCTGGTGAGCACCTCCGCCGAGGTGTGCGGATTCGTCGCGATGCAAGGCGAAGGCGAGCACCCCGAGCGGATCTTCCTGCTCCCCGACGCCCAAGGCCGTACGGTCAAGCTGCGGTTCGACGACGGGGCGCCGGAGGATCCGAGCCTGCTGGACGGGGTGCTGGCGACCAAGAGAACCGAGCTGTGGTCCGGCGTCACGATCAACAGCGGCGTGTCGTTCGCCGACCTGCACCTATGGTTCGCCGGCTTCCTGCCGGGGTTCTGCAAGCTCGCCGTGGACGAGGGAACCGATCTGGCCAACGAGCGCGGCACGTGGTTCCCCTTCGGCGTCGTGCGTGGTGACTCCTTCGCCTATCTGGCGATACGCCCCGCACTGGAGGGCGAGGGCGTGGAGTTCGGAGCACGTGCCTACGGGGTGCACGGCACCGAGGCCGCGACCGCCATGGTCGAGCAGATCCAGGCCTGGGATCGGCAGGCGCGCAGCGGCCCGGCCCCCACCTTCGCCTTCTGGCCGACCGGCAGCGACCACACCCACCTTCCCCAGGGCACCGCGGTCTTCCCCAAGACCCACGGCCTGGTCACGATCTCCTGGCCCGCGCTGGGCTAAGCGCCACGCGGCCTGCGCGGGCCAGGTGCACCACACCAAAACCCACCCGACTGTGAGGAGAGTGATTCGATGGCTCCATCATTGACCCTCGACGCCCCCGAGGCGCTGGACGTCGCGGACGTCGTCGCCGATGAGGAGTTCGAGCTGGACATGCGTGTGGTGGAGGCCACCACGCCGCTTGTGATCATGATGTGCGACACCAGCGACGGCTGCGGTAGCAGCTGCAGCACCAGCGCGTGCGCCACCAGCTCCAACGACCCAGCCTGAACCAGCCAGCCCAGTCAATCCAGCTCAGTCCTGTGCCGTCGGCGTCCAGGTCCCGCTGTGGACGCCGACGGCGCGGTTCCTCACCCTGAGGAGCGGATCACCGTGAGCATTCCCCCGCGATACCGTCACAACGGCCTGGTGATGGTGCGTGCGACAACCGACCCAGGTGACCTGGACATGCCGGCCCACCTGGACGTGTCCGACCCAGCCACGATCGAGCAGGAAGGCCGGGCCTGGCTGGAGAAGGTATGGTCCCGCGACGACGTACGTGAGGCGCTGCGGCTGGCCAGTCCCGTTCTCGCCGCGCCCTGCCCGATGCCGTACAACTGCTTCGCACGATCGTGTCGATGACCTCCTACTTGCTGCGCTGGCAGCGGCGCGCTACCCCGTTCGGGCTGTTCTCCGGGGTGACCACCGCCAGTGTCGGGCCCGCCACGGCACAGATCGGTGCCGGGCACCGCGCGCTGGCACGTGCCGACGCCGAATGGCTCACGATGCTGATCGACCACCTCGAACGGCACCCGGACCTACGCCCCCGGCTGACGGTGGTGGCAGACAACGCCGGGATCGTACGCGACAGGCGCTTCATCGTGGCCACGCGAGCGGCACTGGGCGCCCGGACCCCCGGCCCGCTGCGGGAGATATCCGTACGGCACAGCCGGCCGATACAGTCCGTGCTGACCGCGGCCGCTTCACCGATCCGATTCGGGGTGCTGGCCGCCCAGCTGAACGCCCGTTTCCCCGCCGCCGCACCGGAGACGATCCGCGCGCTCCTGCACCGGCTGATCGACCAGGGCATCCTGATCACCAGCCTGCGTCCGCCGATGACGGCAGTCGACGGGCTGACCCACCTGATCGGCGCGCTGCACGCGGCCGACGCACAGCAGCTACCCGAGGTCGCGGCGCTGCTGCGCCGCCTTGAAGTGATCAACGAGAGCGCGGGCGACGGCACCGACTGGTCGTCATCCTGGCGCTGGTCCAGGCGGCGATCGTGTCCGGCGCGACCTCGTATGCGGCGATCCGGCACTGGATCGTCAACGCTCCGCAGCACGTCCTGGAGCAGATCGGAGCCCGGCGCGGTCAGCGAAGTGGCCGCTACCTGGCTCCGCATCCCGACACCGTGTGCCGTACGATCGCGTAGGTCAACGCCGCGCACGCTGACGCCGCTTACGCCGCCCACAGGGACGGCCAACTCACCGAGTTGTACGACGACCCCGAGGAGTTGATCCCCATGACGGTCGACGGCAAGACCCAGCGCGGCACCGCCACCGGCGGTAATGCGGCCCAGCACCGGCTCGGCGCCCAGCTCGCCGCCGACGCCATCGTGATCACCCAGATCGACGTCGCCGCCAAGACCCCCGCGACCGCCGCCACATCGAGGCCGCCGTTGCCCGCCACACCCTCCGGATGACCAGCCACGCCGCCTGGACCACCAGCGACGTCACACCATCACCGTCGCAGAGGACACCGCCTGGATCTTCCCCGTCGAGGGCGGCTGGGTCATCGAAGACGCCCCCACACCATGACCTTCACCACCGACGGCATCTGGGAGGACAGCAACGACTGCTCCTCGATGGGCCGCCCCAGGTTGGCTGGAGTCCACCAGGCCTCGGGCTATTCCTCCAGAGGAGCACGACCTCGACCACCAGGTATGTCCGGTCCCAGCGCGGCACGTGGAACCGGCGAGGCTCGTCGTTCTCGCCGAGCGGCACCTGTGCTGGCAGTCGGTAGCGACGCATTCGAACATTCTCGAACTCCGGGCGGTGTGATCGCCAGGAGGCGCAGTCCATGCCGAAGGCCCTCGCCGTCTGCAGCACCCCCGGATGCCCCAACCTCGCCGTCGGAGGCCGCTGCGACACCTGCCGCGCCGCCGAGAAACACCGCGGCCTCCCAGCGTGGGTACGGCTCCCGCCATCGAGACAAGTTCAGGCGCGCGGTGCTCCACCGAGATCCGGCGTGCACGCTGTGCGGCAAGGCCGCCAGCGTGCACGCCGACCACTACCCCCTCGGCCGGCGCGAGCTCGTACGCCGCGGGCTTGACCCCGACGACCCCCAGCACGGGCGCAGGCTGTCGGCCCCTGCCACAGTAGGGAGACCGCGCAACACCAGCCGGGGGGATGGAACGTGTGTTAGCCGGCGTGCTGCTCGACGAGTTCGCGCAGCTGCTCGACGTTGGGCTTGATCCCGTGCCGCTCTGTCACGTCGACGAGCGCCTGGTGGATCTCGTCCATCGGCTTGCCAGCGAGCTCCTGCAGGACCTCGTTCAGTTCCTGTTGGTAAGCCTTCATCTTCGGCGCCAGCATCTTCTGTAGCTCGGCCTGCAGGTTCGGGTTCGGTCGAAAACTCATGACTGCTACCTCCTCGTTCGATCGCCCAACGGTGAATCCGAACGCATGGTTCCAGGCCCGTGCGCTTACGTCGCGCCGTTAACCACCCAGGTCAGGTGATCACCATGGCAGGCAGGTCCCGGATACGCGGCCTCGCCCCAGGCCGCGAGGACGTCTACCGAGAGCTCAGGCCCAGATGGGCAAGACCCGCGCAGCGAAGATCCCCAATGCCGGGAAGATGCCCAGGCCTCGCAGGTAACTTTGGAGTTCTGGCCTCTCCTGTACCTCCTTCACCGCATACTTCTCTAGAGGATCGGCTGCCCAGCGGGCGATGACGGCCGAGCGGAAACCCCCACAGGACAGATATGCGACTCGTATGCGCAAAAGTTACGAACTTCCGTGCGCTCGAAGGTGTGAAGGTACGCATCGATGACCAAGCCACGCTCATCGTCGGAAGGAACAACAGCGGAAAGACTTCGTTCGTCGAACTATTTGAGAGATTCTTTGGCGGTGAGCGTCCGCGTTTTACGCTGGATGATCTGCCGACCTCCCGGATCAGGGACCTCAAACTGGCGGCACGCAAGTACCGTCAGGCCGAGCGTCTGAGAGAATCAGACCCAGCGCGGGCCATCGTGCTGACCGACCAGGCGGTCGGGTTACTGCCGGAGATCCGGCTCCGGCTGACCATCTCCTACCAGGAGGACGAGGATCTTTCCTCGATCAGCGCGGTGATTGTCGATCTTTCTGAGGAATGTCACGAGGCCGAGCTCGAAGCACGGGTCGAGGTGCGAAGCGCTCTGGACTTTCTCAGCAGCATCAGCAAGACAAAAGCCGATGATAAGCAGCTCGCGAAGTATTTTCAGCGCCACTTCCATGTGGCATTTCATGCGATCGGGACGGGCGCGGCTTCAGAGGTCAGCGTCCCCATCGAACGTTCGACGGCGAGACAGATCGTCTCGGCGATGTTCGTCTTCGCCCAGGTGAAGTTCGACGACGTCTCGGCCGATCGAACCAGGAAGCTGTCACGGACCTTCGAGAAGTTCATCGAGACATATCATGAGGACGAGCATGCGATCGTCGCCAAGTTCGAGAACACTCTCGCGGCGATGGCCAAGAGACTCGACAGCAGCTACGACGATATCTTCACCCCTGTTCTCACCTTGATGAACACCTTCGGCAACGGGATCTTCGGCCCCGGCCAGCAGCCCCGCTTAGTCTCCGAACTCGACCCGGTGTCCATCGTCAAGAACACCACACGCATCACTTATGCCGACGGCGACGGCAGCCGGCAGTTGCCCGAGGGGCACAACGGCCTCGGTTACAGCAAGCTGGCCTTCATCGTCCTACAGGTCATCAGTTTCCTGGAGTCTCATCGGCGCGCGTCGCCCAAACCGGCTGTGAGCCTCCTGTTCTTAGAGGAACCGGAAGCCCATCTCCATCCCCAGATGCAGGAGGTATTCGTCCGGGGGGTCAGGGACCTTCTGGAAGAACAGGCTGCGGAGGGCGTCCAGGTAATCGTGACCACGCACTCCTCGCACATTGTCGCCAGCGGCCACTTTGAAGCTGTCCGCTACTTCGACTGCACTGGTCCGCAGCTCGTGGTCAAGGATCTGGCGGAGTTCCGTCACACGACGGAACCTGTACCCGCCGAAGAGACACTGCGTTTTCTCGCCAAGTACATGGTCCTGCACCGATGTGACATGTTCTTCGCTGACAGCGTCGTTCTAATCGAGGGCACTACCGAACGGCTCCTCATGCCGGCAATGATCAGAAATTGCGCCGATCAACTCCGCCGCGAATATGTCTCCGTGGTTGAGGTAGGCGATGCCTACGCCTACCGTTTCCGTGAACTCTTGGCCTTCCTAGGTGTACGCACACTGGTCATTACGGATGTGGACTCCGTCGAACCGATCCAGAAAACAGACAAGAACGGGAAGCTGGCAACCAACTACGAGGCCTGTCGAACGGATACCAAAGGTGCCGTCACGTCGAACGCCGCCATTAAGGGTTGGCTGCCTCATCTGACGGAGATCGATGCATTGCTCGCGGCCACCGAGGAGCAGCGGACCTTTGACCGTGTGCGACTGGCTTATCAGGTGGCCGAAGAACCTGGACAAGCCTGCGGAAGGAGCTTTGAAGAAGCCTTCATCCTCGCAAACGCCGACATCCTGGCCAAATACCTCGACCAGCTAACAGTCAGGCACTCATTCGAAAAACATCTTCAAGCGCCCGTCACTTCCGAGGAAATCGCCCAGAACGCCTACGATATCGCCGCGTCGCTAAACGGAAAAAAGACCGACTTCGCGTTCGACATCCTCATGCTGGACGGCTGGACCGTTCCCCGATACATCGCCGAGGGACTGCAGTGGCTGATCGCGACGTCGCCGAACAAGTGATCTCCGCGCTGGACGAGCGGCGCAGCTTTCTGGTCGACGCAGGTGCGGGTTCCGGGAAGACCCACACGCTCGTTCAGGCGCTGCGCCATCTGCTCACCGAGCGCCGCGCAGACCTGGAGCGGACCGGTGGCAGGGTCGCGTGCATCACCTACACGAACGTAGCGAAGGATGAGATCCGCGAGCGGGTTGGCGCCGACCCGCTTGTCCTCGTCGCAACGATCCATGAGTTTCTCTGGGCGGAGATCGAACGGTTCCAAGATCCGTTGCGCGAGGCGCTCATCGCGAGGAACGACGAGTCCGACGACCCCCAGGATCTGGAGTCGCTGACGTCGAATGTTCCGATCAGGTACGTCCAACTGGGTCGCAACCTCGCCGAGGGCCGGATCTCACATGACGACGTCTTGGCGCTGTCTCACCGACTCGTGTCCGGCTCACCGAAACTGGCACGAATCATCGCTGACCGGTTCCCGTACATCCTTGTGGACGAATATCAGGACACCTCTCCTCTGACCGTGGAGGTCCTGCTCGATCATCTGGCTGGCGCCGGCAGCCGTGGATGCACCGTCGGACTGTTCGGCGACTCGATGCAGAAGATCTACCGGACGGGCGTGGGCGAGGTTAAGGGATACCCCGACCTCCTACGTATCACTAAGGACGAAAACCGGCGCTCAGCCCAGTCGATCATCGATGTTCTCAACGCGGTACGGCCCGACCTCGTCCAGAAGCCCATCGGCCTGCCTCGCAGCGGGGAGGTCCGGCTCTTCCTGCAGCGGGACGTCCCAAAGGAGGCACGCCTGAGCTCGGCGCTCGGCCGGCTCGACGGCCTAGGCTGGCCTCGCGAATCCTCCAAACAGCTCTTTCTCACCCACCGGGCAATCGCTCGCGATCTGGATTACCCCGACCTTCTTGATGCCTACCGGAAGGCCAATCGGCTGGATAGCCTGCACGACGGTACCGATCCCTTCGCCTGCCACATGCTTGACATCGAAGCTCTCTGTACTGCCTTCGACTCTGAGGACCCCACACTGCTGGCCGGGCTACTCGCCACCAAGAAGATAAAGATCACCAAGCATGAGGACAAAGGCAGGATCTCACGGGCGCTGCAGAGCATGGTGGCCTCACGCGCGACCATGACCGTCGGCGCGGTCTTCGACCAGGCCCAGGAGCTCGGCCTGCTGAACAAGTCGGCGGAGATTAAGGCGAGAGAGCGCAGCATCATGGCGAAGGACCTCGACAGTCGCGCTCAACGTAGGGTAGATCTTGCCCGTACCGTGCTTGCTCTGCCCTACGTACAAGCCATCGCCTACGGCCTCTACATGAACGGGCAAACCCCTCTTGCCACACAACATGGTGTGAAGGGCGCGGAGTTCGACGACGTCGTGGTCGTGATCGACGATAAGGCGTGGACGATGTACAGCATGAATGAGATGCTGGCGGACCCGTTCGGGACGAAGGACAGGATCCACCGTACGAGGAGCCTCTTCTACGTCTCGTGCTCCCGCGCTAGGAACCGACTCGCCGTCGTCTTCTTGAGTGATCTGTCCCCAGCAGCGGAGCATACGGCCCGTACCTGGTTCGCTGGAGGAACCGTCCATCCTTGACAAGGAGGCCGTCCAGGCAGGCTGATCAAGGTATGACCGAGGATCACGAAGTGGGTGCCCACAACGAGGGCCGGAGGGTTCCGCCAGTTGACGCCTGAAACTGGCCGAGAGCCGAGGGCGACGAGGCCTTCTGAGTGACCAACTGAGTGACAACGCCCCCGGACCTGAGAGAACGCTGCCGGACTATCAGGGATTGTTTTCCCAGCTCAGAGCGGCTTTGTTGTCGTCCAGGCTGGCCTGTTGGGTTGCCTGGGGGTCAAGGGGTCGTGGGTTCAAATCCCGCCGTCCCGACAGAGTTTTACCAGGTCAGGGGCCGTGATCACAAGAGAGTGATCACGGCTTTTCTGCTTCTCGTTGCTCATTTGTTGCTCGGACGAGCCGTCAGTTGCTGGCAGTCCGATACCCATCATTACCGCAGGCTGCCGTGGGCTCCACCTGTGCACGGGCCGTCGTCAACCGACATGTTCAAACGAAGAGGCCCGAATGACTGGGCGAGATCTACAACGTAAGGGGCGCGGCGTGTCTGTCTGATCCTGGAATGCTGATTCCAGCGGAAAGAGGCAGCAATTTGTCGGCGATGCCTCCTAACCTTCCCCTAGGTGCTCGTCGGAGCCCGGCTCGAGAGCCCGAGGGCTGAGCGCCCCAAGGCGGGGCGGCTTCTACCGCCGGCGATGTACCTCCAGAAGGAAAGGATCATGATGGCGACGCTCGCCACTCAATTTCGTGAGGCGCTAAGCGCGATCGAGCCTGGCGATGATGCCAAGCACGCGGAAGACGCGCACAAGCAGGTGTCCAAGGTGCTGGAGGCCGACGAAAAGCTGCGGAAGCTCGGCGTCGCCCCGCTGCTCATCGGCTCATACAAACGCCACGTGTCCATTCGCCGCGTCAAGGACGTCGATGTCTTCGCAAGGCTGACTGAGGCCGACTCCTCACTGCGGCCGTGTGCCATTCTCGACCATGTGACCGAGGTGCTCGACAAGGCGTTCCAATACCCGTTCAACAGCACACAGGAAAGACCCACTAGCTACAACACCAAATACGCCTTCTCACTTAAATACGTTAATTTGACTCAGAATAGATCTGCTGGGTCGGATCTGGGAACCTTCTACGCGCGATACCGCATTCTTAACAATGATCCATTCCGAGTTCACATCAAGAACTAAGCGCTGTGATGTTCGGGCGGCCTCGTACTCATCGAGGTCGTCCGGCTATCGGCCACAGGAACTAATCCGAGGCAGGGAATTTATGGGTAGCGCTTCGACGCCACATTGGTCGGCGCAGTTGGCGGCAGCGAACCTAGAGTTGCTCCAGCACATCGGACCAGCCGATGCGATGTGCATAACATGGATCAACCCTGGTCACATCGCAATAGAGGATGCCGTTACGCTGCTCGGAGCGGATTCCAACTCCGGTCAATCGGTCACGTATCAACAGGGCGCCGATCTGTACTGGGAGGACTATGACCTTCAAGACGAAGGCGGAGGAGTTGTCATCTGCGGACCCTCGGAAGGATGCTTGGTGATGGTCGAGCCGAACGGGTGGAGAGGATCAATTCCAGAAACCATTCAAGCTTTATCCATAGGCGAGAGAGACGTTGTAAATGTGTTCAGTAATGTCAATCGCGGCATTCGACTACATTGGTCATGCAACGGGAGAATTATTACTGCAATCGGCGTAGATCCATGGGAGAACCACGGCGACATGCCACATGCGTTGGATCATCTCCTATCTGATTTACCAATCCGAGAACCAGCTAGCGCGGATAGCGAAGTGGCACTCCAAGAACCTTCAGACGGGATGATCTTAGAGTCCCTTCCGGTTCCCGCATATCTGGAAGTCGCGTTTCGAATAGTTGGCCATCGACTAAGCCTAGCCTGGCTTGAAAGCCGAATCCACGAATATTATATCATTCCATAGATTTCCTTTATAAATTATAAATCTCGGGAGCTTTACGCCGTCTACAGGAAGTATGGAGGAGACCCGGAGCGGCACGGCACACTTGAAGCCATAACCATGATTACGGCGCCTCCTCACAGTAGATGGTCCGGCCATCGGCCCAGACCAGCATGGCGCGTCCGGTGATCCGGTTCTTGTCAATTCGGCCGACCGGCCGTCCCGTGGGGGTCGACGCACTCGCGGTTCGCGCACCGCGCCCGGCCGTAGGCCCCGCACCAGGCGCAGACTGAAGGTTTTGCAGTACGGGCACGCCGGCGGCAGCTGTCCGCGCAGCGCGCGCAGCGGTTCCCCGCGGTCCTCCTCGACGATGTCGCGAACCTGCCAGGCCTGGCGCACCCAGCCGTCGAGGGCGCGGGCGACATCGTCGGGAACGCCGTGCACGAGATGGGCGATCGCCTCCAGCGCGGCGCGGGTGTTGGTGTCCGAGCCACCCCTGTCGGTCTCCTGCGTGACCAGGTCGCCGCATTGGGTGGCCATCGCGTCGACCGATCGCTTGTATCTCAAGCGGAGCTGGGTGTGCCCGGTCACGTGGTAGCGCAGGTCGGCCTTGCGCCTGCCGAAAACTACCCACCCGACAGTCGACACCGGGATCGGTTCTGGCTCCGGAACGGCCCAGTCGGCCGCACACCTCCCGTCCGTCTTCTGACGGACGTTCCGGCAGTTCGACACAGGCTCCCACAGGGCTTCCTCATCGGTCACCTGCTCCAGGTGCAGGGACAGCAGGGACCAGGACACGTTCAGCTGCCAGTGGAGCCGTTCTAGTTCAGACATGCCGAAACCCTAGCCACGGCGTGCACTCCGGCCCGTTGATTATCGCCGCCGGCGAGGTCACGGGCCTCCGTGCGGCGCGAGCTGCCGGGGCATCATCGGCCCCGGCCATGTCGCCAATGCCGTTTAGATAGCAGTTGATCATGTTTATCGCCGGGCGGCTGAGGGTGTGGGCAAGAGCGCGACGGTCGGTGGACCCGCGTACCGGATGCCCTTGTCAGAGGGGCGCCGCTCACGGTAGCTGCTCCTGCGAGAGCGTTTGACGCCTCGTGGGTAGGAGCGGTGGCGGCGGTGAGGGTTCACGTTCCGCCGGTGCGCGACTTGGTAGAGGATTTGAGTCTAGGAGGCGTCGGATGGCTCAGGGGGAAAAGGCCGCGCGGTCGGTGACCGAGGGGCGCGATGCGGACGGGCCCAGGAACTTGATCCGGTCGGGGTCGATCTCAGCCGCCGTGGCGGCGGTGCAGGCTTCTACGCCCAGCAGATGCCGGTCCCGCGCACCAGCGAGGAGCTTGTGGTCCTCTCCGCGGGTGGTGATGCGACCGCAGGCGTTGCGGCCGGCCACGGCCAAAGCGGCCGAGCGCCGAACGAGCACCTTCCGCACCCGTCTGGCCTCGGGGGAGAAATCCTGCCGTAAACGCATGGTCACCCTCGCCCTGGTCTACGACGCCCTGCCCGCACCACGCCGTCCTCATGACGTGATCGCACCTCCCGGCGGACGGCACGGGCACCGGCCGCTGCGGCCCGGACCCAAGGTCGAGAGCAAGTGGCTGTACGGATCAGCGGCCGCCGGCCCCGGCGAGGTGATCGCGAAGATGTTCGACCATGCCGAAGCCCGTGACCCCCTTCACGCGCGGGCCTGGGTGGTACTGGTCGACGGCGCCCGCCACCAGCTCGATCTCATCCGCGGCGAAGCCGAACGCCGCGACATACGGATCCACATCGTCATTGACCTGATCCACGTGCTGGAATACCTGTGGAAAGCGGCGTGGTGCCTGCATGCCACCGATGATCCGGCCGCCGAGGACTGGGTCGCCGCCCATGCGCTCGCCCTGCTGGCCGGTCACCTCGATCACGTCGTGGCCACCCTCGACGCCCAGGCCGCCACGGCCGGCCTGACCGCCCAGCAGCGTGGCGGCATCGACGCATGCATCCGCTACCTGACCGGCCACGCCGAATTCCTGCGCTACGACCACGCCCTGGAGGCCGGCTGGCCGATCGCCACCGGCGTCATCGAAGGAGCCTGCCGCCACCTCATCGGCGACCGCCTCGACATCACCGGCGCCCGCTGGGGCCTACCGGGTGCCGAAGCCATCCTGAAACTCCGCGCGCTGATCACCTGCGGAGACTTCGCAGCCTACTGGCGCTATCACCTCGCCCGCGAGCACCAACGCGTCCATCAAATCCGTCACCAGGACCGATACACCCTCACAGCCTGACCGATCAGCTCACTGCAGAAGAGCTGCACCCACATCGGCTCGTTAGTGGTGGTCACCAGCGGTCTTGGCGCCTGGGGAGCAGGAACGCCGCGATCAGCGCGGCCGGCCAGCCGATGCAGGTCAGCTCGCCGAGGCAGTTGAGGGCGAAAAGCAGGGCGAAGTTCTCAACCCTGCGTAAAACACCGATGATGGTCGGTAGGAGGAACACCACTACGAGCAGCAGCATCAGTCCGATCCAGAAGACGATGCTGTTCGCCAGAGCGTCCATGCTCGCATCATTCCGTTATCGAGTCGTCACTGTTTGCGATTCAGTGCAGGTCGCTGTCTCTGAGTCGATGCGGGTGCGGCTGTCGCCGCCGCCGTCATCCCGGACCGGTTCGCCCACACGGCGTCGTTGATCGAGTGGGGGAAGTCCTGCTGTGCGAGTTTCACGGCTGCGGGGAGCTCTTTGCGTATAGGTGCCAGGTGGCCGGTCCGAGGGGACGGCTCGCGGGCGAAGAACGGCGCGGCTTGCCGCATGGCGTCGGCAGGGTTGAGGCCGTCTGCCCGGAGCCGGTCGTATCGGTTCATGCCGTAGGGATGGACCTGCCGGAGTCGTTCCTCGCACTTCAACCGAGCCCGTTCGGCTCCTGGGTCGTGCGCCGCGTACGGCATGGCGGCTCCCCAGGCGCGGCTCACCTGCAGGAGGTCGGCGCTGCGCAGCCAGGCGGGGTTGTTGGCGGGCAACCATTGCAGCCGTGCCGTGTGATGCTCGGCCCGCTCCTGAGCGTGCAGCGTCTCGGCCGCCTGACGTTGCCGTTCGGTCTGCTCGCGGAGGCGTTGGGTCTTCATCTGCAGCAGGACCTGCGCCGTCGTCACAGCCGCCGGGGCTATTTGCAGGGCGCGTTGGAACCCGTAGGCCGCCGCCTCAGGGAGTGGGTCCGCGTAGTGGTCTTCCATCTGATCTCCTTTCCATGGATCTCGCGGCCGTGCCGCCGGATGTGGGCGCCACCGGGAAGTCGGTGATGACCAGGCGGGCGGTGACCGAGTCGGCCGTGGTCTCGGTGACGGTCGCGTGGTCGAAGTTGAGCCAGGCCGCGACTCGGGCCACCTGCCGAGCCACGTCATGGGGTGCCATGGCGGCGATCGCCGCGCCGGCTGCACGGAGCGCGCCGATGCGGCCTTCGGGGTACTGGAGAGATCGCTGCCAGGGCTCGATGGCCGCGTCGATCACCAGGTCGGCCAGCGGACGTACCTGCTCGCGCAGCAGCGTTGAGAGTGTGTTCGCCCCGGCGTCGCCGAGCACGCAGGCCGGATCCCAGCCGGTCGGGAGGACGAGGGCCGCGGCCATACCGGCGCTTTTGAGCAGCGGGTAAGCGCGCGCGGCGGCGTATCGTCCGGCGCGGTCGCCGTCGAAGGCGACCAGGACACCGCTAGCACGCAGGTCGTGGGCCATGTCCAGCGTCTTGACCTGGTCGGGGGTCAGGCTGGTGCCGCACAAGGCGAGCCCGGCCAGGTGGCCGCGACCGGCGACGGTGATGGCGAGGGCGTCCAGTGGACCTTCGGTGATCACGGGCGTTGTGCCGGGGGTGAATGCGTGCAGGCCGAACATCGTCCGCCCCTTGGTGTAGATGGGGGTGTTCGGGCTGTTGAGGTATTTCGGCTCCTTGTCGCGGCTACGGCCGATGAACGCGATCGTGGTCTCGTCTCGTTTGGTGATTGGGAACATGGCCCGGTCGCGGAAGAAGTCGATGAGCATGCCGCGGGTGCTTCGCCGGGACAGGCCGGAGGCTTCGATGGCGGTGTCGGTGTAGCCGAGGCGGCGCAGGTGCCGGGTGAGCGCGCGCCATTCATTGGGGGCGTAGCCGATACGCCACTGGCGCTGGACGTCGACGTCGAAGCCGCGATTGCGCAGGTAGTCCGGGACCCAGCTGCCGCCGAGGTGAGCCTGGTAGAAGCGCTCGGCGTGCCGGTGTATGGCGATGAGCATGACGGCGTGTCCTCAGACGGGTTCGCGGCGGAGCCCGATGGTGGTGGCGAGCCAGCGCAGCCGTTCGTTGGCGATGCGATGGCCCTGGGCGCGGAGCTGGGCGGCCAGGTCCATCTGGCTGAGCCGTACACCGCGCTGTTCGGCCTCCGAGACGATCGCCTGGGCGGCCCGAATGAGCTGCTCGTCGCCGTCTGGCTGCTCGGCCTGTGCGGGCACTGCGGCGGGGAAGGCGGCGCCGGCGAGCTGAAGCCGTACGGCGATGCGCTCGGACAGGGGTGCCTTCCAGCGCCACAGCCACCGGCCATGGGTCTGGTGGAGGTCGGAGATCGCCTGCAGGTGGAGGTATTCGAGCTGGAGACCGCGGGGGTAGCTGGTGATGTTCCACAGCACCATGCGCCGCCACAGCAGGAAGCTGGACGCCGGGGCCAGGATCCAGCGCGACAGCGGGACACGTTCGCGGCGGGTGCCGGTGGCCAGGCCGACCAGACGGCGGATGAGGTGACGGATGCCCTCGATGACGGTGACGAACAGGACGGGCATCGCGGCGTGCATGAGACCGGCGACCGCATCGCCGTGGGCGGCGGCGATGTTGAGGACGACGGTGGCGGTGATGAACGCCCAGGCGACCCAGCGCAGGACTGGCCAGGGCAGGTCGGCGAACTCCATCAGCAGGTCCCAGGCGAGCAGGGCCAGGATGCCGACGTCGATCCCGATTGGCACGATCCAGCCATACGACCCGAACCACGGCTCGGCCAGGGAGTGGAGCGTGGCGAACGAGCCGATCCCGCCCAGCACGGCCAAGGCGACTACAAGAGGTGCCACGACGCAGGCGGCCAGAGCGACGGCATGAGGCAGGCTGCGGGTCACCGAGTGCAACCTCCGGCCAGGTGAGTGGCAGCTCGGAGGATGCCCTCGTCGTTGGCGGGGGAGAGGATCAGGCCGTGGTGGGTGACATAGGCGTAGACGCCTTCGGCTCCGGCGCAGTACACGGTTTCGGCGCCGACCGTGAGTGCCCACTGGCCGTTGGGGCGGCGGATCAGCCGGGCCGGTCGGTGGCGGCTGACCTCCAGGCCGAGTCGAACGAGCCTTTGGTGGCGCGCTGCGCTCTCGTCGGGTGCTCGCATTGGTGTGGCTGGCATCGGTAACCTTCGGGCGTGGAGAGGCGGACTCCATCAACTGAAGTTGATGACGAGCACAGAATAGGCACTCTGCGTCACCATCTGTCAACTAAAAGTGATGAAGCAGGGCGCGTGTCGCTCGAAGTTGATGTGGTGAGCAGTGGCTGACGATCCGAGCACGGCGAACACCACACGGTCCCTCGCCGAAAAGATCGAATGGTTGATCCAGAACCGCTGGCCGGCGGGCAGCCGGCCGCCGAAGAACAATCTCGAGGCCGCAGCGGTGATCTCCGAGGCGACGGGCGAAGATCTGTCGTCGACCACGATCTGGAAGCTGCGGACGGGGAGGTCGGACAACCCTCAGCTCAAGACGCTGAAGGCGTTGGCGAAGTTCTTCGGCGTGCCGATCGGCTACTTCGGTGACGACGAGGGGGCCGAAGCCAGCGCCGACCAGGTGACCGCGTCCTCCTTAATCGGCGAGTCGGGCCTCAACCGGGAGGCCCTGCGTGCGTTGGCCGAGATGTCCGACGGGGGACGCCAGATCGTCGCCAACTTCATCATCAGCGCCGCCCGCCTCGAACGCGGCCAAGCCTCCGGCGGCCACCAACCCTGACCTGCGGCTTCTCCGCTCGCCGATGCATTAGTGATTCACTGAGCCCAGGGCTTGGGCTCGGCTGCGGGTACTGGAGGGCGGCGCGCATGGCGGCGACGAGCAGGCGTCCGGGGTAGTCGCCAGCTGGAGGAAATCCCACTCAGTAGCTCGCCACGCGTTAACCCCCTCGCCGGACGGGCCAAGGGTGGCAAGGTCAGAAATGTCCGTATGCGGAGGCTATGTCCTCGACTCGAGCCCGGAACGTGGTTGCGCCACGGCGAACGTAGAACTCAGGCTTGTCGGGGAACAGGGCGTACCCGCCTCGCCGGCCGGGCTGAACCTCAAGGACCAGCACTGGGAGCCCGCCGATCTCCTCGATCCGGATGCTGTACGGGGGATCGGGGGTGACGAGGTCCCTGATCATGTTGACCAGTCGGTCGCGCTGCCGATCCAAGGTCGCCGGGTCGAGACCGGTCACCATGCCGTCGTCGCTGACGCCGAAGAGGATCGTGCCGCCGGCGCCGCTGGCGAACGCCGCGACCGTCTTCAGCATCGTGCGCCGCGCGTTGTCGCTATTGCCGTCGGGCAGCTGGGCCTTGAACTCGACCTGCGGCCCTTCGCCAGTATTGATCAATAGCTGGAGGCCAATTCCAGGTTCTTCCCACACCACAGACTGGTCCGGCACACGTCCTGGGCCCGGGTAGGTCAAGTAGCGGAAGTCGAGCTGTTCGTCGCTGCGTCGCAGGACCAGCAAAGAGTGGTCGGGAATACCGTTGGGCAGCGAAAACCGGATCCGGCGACGCCGGCCGACGGTGCGGCAGGTGTCCGTGGTGGGGGAGCTGAGCTGTAAGGCGGTGCCAGCGGCCTCTGTCCCACGGACGTCGACGATGAGACAGTCTGGCCGGACCGTGACCCGGTCCAGGTACGCCTCGGGATGGATCACGTGCACGCGCCACAGCGGCGACTGGCTGATCGTCTGAGACGCGGCACCGTACATGAACGCGGCGAACGCCGCATCAGGGTTGAGAAACGAGGGGCCAGCGCCGATCAACAGATCGGTTCGCGAAGGGATCTGGTTGCCGGCCCGGCTGATCGTCCACTCGGTGACTGGCCACGGCAGCGTGACTGGAACCCATGGTCGGTGGCTGGGCCGGCGCTCGAACAACGCGTTCGCGACCGCCTCGGAAGGCGTGACCAGCAGTCCATCGATGTGCTGCGGCTCGCCACCTAGCAGGTTTGCCAACAGCCTCCCCGACAGGGGTTGGTCGAGGAACTGGTGGGCGGCGTATCGCCAGCGCCGCGGCTCCGTTGGCCGGGAAGGATCATTGAGGGTGACGTACGCGTGATCGAGCTGCCAGCCGTCGTCGACCTGCCGAAGGGCCAACCTGGTATGTGCTTTCGGATAGGAGGCAAGAAGCTCGGCGAGCCGATCATGGGTGGCAGACTCACTGCCCATCTGGCCTCCTTCTCCGGACCCGCCTGGGCCTCCCAGGTATGCGGCACGTCGACGCTACACTCCCCGCACAGCCAGGAAGGTGCGGGACGGTGTACTACATCTTCTTGACCTCGACCGTGCGTTTCTGCCCGTCAAAGGCCGCCGCAGCCCACCCAAGAGGCCCGGTGAGCGAAGCCGGGATGAAGCCGTGCCTACTCGATGTGCCGCCAGATCGCCTCGCCAGATGCTAAAGCACGCGGCAGGCTGGGCTTCTAGGAGTCTGGGTGTCGTCGTGGCGTCCTCTTGACGAGGCGTCGTGCCGGACCTGGTCGGTCGACCGCCGGATCCGGCGGGACGGCAGGCATCATTCCCAGGACATCGGCCGCAAACGTCAACCAGGCCTCGGCGTCGGCGCCATTGCGATCGTCCGTCCAAATGAGCGAACCGCGGAGTCCGCCGCCTTGGCTGTGCGGGAGGATGCCGTTCTCGGCGTACCATGCCTTCTTCAGTTCCCACTTCTGGGCGTAGTCCGGAAGGTCGAGCATCCCCGCGTGCTCCCAGTAAACTGTGAGGCCGTCGCTGGTCGAGATGGTGAAATCGGGCCGGACGACGCGTCCGTCGGCTCCGGTCAGGGGCTCCTCGTACAGCCATCGCCCGGGGGCGAGCCGGTCGAGGAGGCTGGCGATGATGACTTCGTTCTTCGACGCCATCGGGATGCCGTTCGCTGACACGTGCATGAGTTTCCGGTCGAAGAGGCGGGCCGTGCCCCGGATCTTGAGTGCTATTGGGTGCGGCGTCTCGAACAGGTCGGTTAACCGCTGGGCCGTCTCTGAACGCCAGGGCTGTGCGAGGTCGCGCAGGTCGGAGAGCGTGCCCTCGTGGAGAATGACGACCCTGTCCTTCTGCCGGGTGAGCGCGGTGTACATGAGCTCCCGTGAGACGTTCGCCCGGGCGGGGAGCACAAGGAAGGTCGTTCCGAACTCCGATCCCTGCGACTTGTGGACCGTCACCGCCCAGGCGAGCTCCAGGAGCGCGTCATCGGAGTCCGTCGGCCAGTAGGAGTACTGGAAACCCGGCTGAGAGGAGAACTCGACACTGAGCTTCAGATTCCGTTTCGGCGTCTTCGTCGATGGCGTGACGAATCCGATTGCGACGCCGATCTCGCCGTTGGCGACATAGCTCATCGCGCCCTGCTTGGGCCAGGCCGACAGGCGCTTGTTGGTAGTCTGCATGACTTTGTCGCCACGGACGATCAGCTCGGGTCCGAGAGGCTTCGGGATATTACCGCGCCACGTATCCCTCTGCGCCCACGCAGTGTCGCCCGACCGGTAGGTGCGCTTGATGTGGCGGTTGAGCTCGACCGTTCCGAAGGCCCGGGAGCGGGTTGGGGATAGGATCTGCCAGTCCTCCGCACGCTCCCCCGCGCCAATCTGCCAGTTGAGGTAACGGCCGCTGATCGTGCCGCCGTAGGTGACCGCGAAGGCCCGCGCGGGATCGGAGTCGCCGTCGAGGCCCAGTTCCTGCTTGAGCTCGTCGGTCAGAGCCTCGACGGCCGTCCTGCCATCCCAGGTCACGTAGCGTACGGTGGGCAGGTCGGGGTTGTCGGCCAGCTCGACCCAGATGGCCTCGTCGGCCGCGCCTCGTGTGCTATCGCCGAACCAGGCCGCCAGCTCGAGGTCATGCCGCTCTCCGTGGCTACCGTCGGCGAGCTGGCGCCGGGGCACCTGGAGCTCGACGTAGCCCGGTGCGACTCGTACCCAGCTACTGAACCTGTCGGGCCGCAGTTTGTTGACGAGGTCGACGAAGGGGCGCCCCGCGCCGATCGGCGGCAGTTGCCGCGGATCGCCGACGAGAACGAGCCGCTTGACTTGGGCAAAGGAGTCGAGCGCCGCAGCGAGCATCTCCTCCGTGAGCATCGACGCCTCGTCGATGACCACCAGCGCGTAATGTTGCCGCGGCTGCCGATCCCCCCAGACGAGATACCGTCCGGTCTCAGCGTCGTACCTCCGCGTGGCGCTCAGGTACGACGCCAGCGTCTTGGCGGGCAGCTTGACCTTGGTCTCCAGCTGCACCTTGGCCTTGCCGGTGGGAGCGAGGAGAAGGACATTCCCGGCGGCGACGCCCGGGTATTCGACCAGGGCGCGCAGTAGCGTGGTTTTGCCGGTTCCCGCCGGCCCGATCAGCACCGAGAGCGGTGCATCGTGGAGAGCGGAGAGACCTGCGGCCTTCTCGATGCGGGCTCGATCCTCCAGGGCGTCGAGCGCGCCCGTGACGTTCTTATCCCGGTCGAGCGCGTCATTCAGAACCTGCCTGGCGTCCGAGACCTGCCCGAGGCGCGTCCGGCCCTCCTGCGCATTGACCCAGTCCCGGATAACGGCCGAGGTGTCGTCGAACCGGGTGAGCTTGTAGGCGGATGTGCCGTCCGCCAGATGCACGCTTATAAGGGGTGACCAGGCATCCCACTCGTCGAGGCCGCCGTGGTCCAGCGCTATGCCAGCAAGGATGATCTTGGTGAGGGTTGGCGGCTGTGTGAGCGGGATGTCGTTGGCCAGCGCGACCGCCTCACCTTCCGGGACGACCGTGTCGCCCTGGCGGCCCTGCCGTTCGAGCACGTCCGTCAGCAGGGCCTCGATCCGCCGCCGGTCGAGATGATCGTCCAGTTTGACCTCATCTGGGAGTGGTGGCTTCCAGGTGACGTGGGCTGGCGGGAAGAGGGCGCGGTCAACGGTAGTGAACGGCACATGCTCCGGTATGCCGTAGGTGCACGTCGCGGCGTAGTAAGGGTTCTCCAGCAGATCCTCGGCCGTCATCTCGACCTCGGTCTCGCCGCTGAGTAGCATCTCCACCTGTGCCGGGGAGATGTCGAGGCCGGAGAGCAGGCGCAGCACGGCCTGACGCACGGATGGGATCTTCCGCCAGATCCGCGCCTGAGACGCGTGGATGTGCTGTGCGATCGCACTTGGCACGTCGGCCGGGTTGGTGAACGCCGCCTGGAGGAGATCCCAGGGGTCTGTGGCCTCACCCGCCTCAGTGATCACCGCCCTTGCCGCCGCGTACGGTTGCTGGACGCCGATCATCTTGAGGACGCCTGGAAGCCCAGGGATGGGCCCGCGCAACTGCCACAGCCGGTCGATCTGGGCGCGCAGCCACTCCCGGCTGGCGTCCGGCAGGTCAACACCCAGTTCCCGCATGCCTTCGGCGGCTGACTGCAGAGAGGTCAGCGCCTCGATGGCCGCGTCGTCCGACAGGTGCTCGGTGACGTAGGAGAACTCGACGGTGCGGCCCTCAGGCGCCCAGGCGAGCGCCTTGTCTATGTCGGTGCCTTCGTCCACCAAGGGAATGAGGCGCTGGTAGGGGAGCAGGATCCCGTCGGCCATGTCGGTGCGGAGGGAGTGCTCGACGATCGTCTCCCACATCGAGGAACTGAATGGAGGGCTTCCCGACTGGTTCCACATCGGCGGTGGGGCGAGGCGGGTGATACGGGCGGCTCCGACCAGCAGCCGATCGGTGCGCTGCTCCTGGAGTGGGGAGTGCTTCAGATAGATGAAGACCAGCGAGTCGCCCGGGACTACGGGGGCGAAGAAGGCGTCGAGGATCGCGCGCTGGTTATCCCCGTTCATTACCCACGGCGGAGTGTAGTTCAGAGCGGCGTCAGCGGCGTCCTCGGCAGCCTGATCGAAAACGGGGACACGATCATGGCCGATCTCATGGGCGAACGACTCGCGGTTCATCCAGCGGAAGGGAACCGCCTCGAACGCGTATCCGGGGAGGGCGACGGGCGTGTCATGGAGATGGTCCCTCAGCGCACGGTTATGGCGATACGGATGCTGCTTGACGACCGTGTAGCCGAGCGGTGACATAAACGTCGCGCGCTCGCTCAGGCACGGAAGCCGATTCTGGTCGAGGCCGTCGAACCCGGCCCCGGCGTGCTCCACCTCGAACCCATCGTCCCTCCCCTTGCCGATTGCGGCCAACAAGGTGCACGACGAGTTGCTCAACGGGTCATCGCAAACGAACTGATCCCAGGGACGATCCCGCCACGGAACCCTCATCGACAGGTGCTGAATACTGGCCACCCTCGACGTCTATCATCCCCCGCTGACATAGTCCGGTATTTGGCCCCATCCCTACGTACTCGGAGGGGGAAATGCTCGTCGCATCAAACGCTAGCCCTAAGGTGGTCGGGCTGCTCGTGATGCAGGGGAGGGGGCACTGGCTGCGTCACTGTCCGGTTCGCTGATTACCCAGGTGATCGAACTCGCCGCGCTCCACGGCCTTGACGAAGAGCTTCCAGGTGCGTCGGTTGGTGACCACGAAGCTCGGGAGCGGGGTCACGGTGGCATGCGACTGGTCATCGATCGTGATGGTGACTACGTCGCCCTCCTGCTGAGGGGTGAATTGCCCAGCTTTGACGGAGGCGAGGAACCGGCTCCATCGGGCCAGGCTCACCTGGGTGCATCGCTGCTCGCGGTCCTCGGGGTTACGGACATAGACGACGCCGCTACGAACCTGGTACTCGGCTTCCAGCCCGCTGTAGACGCCCACACTCAGCGTCTTAATGGGTTGCCCTTCCAAGCGGGTCGCCTCCTTTCGTAGTCGTGAGGGGCGTGGCCCTCGTCGGATTGGTGTGGCTGCCCGTTGTCCCGAATTGCTCCATTCCGCAGGAGCGGGACAAGAGCGGGTAGGGGAGCAGGCCCGGATCAGACCGCCTGACCAGTGATGATCTTGTGCCAGATCTCCCGTGCCCGGGCGGAGGGCAGCCACTCGGTCTCCATCACCTGCGGCCCCTGCTGGGTCCGGTCGGTTCGCCGTACGAAAGAAAGACCGTCGGCTTGGCATAGCTCGTAGATCCGAGCCTTGCACTCGCAGGTGAGCTCTCGCACCCTGACCCGAGCGCAGCGGCGCTGCGGCTCCAGCCACCGGACCATCACCGCGCCGGCCTGCGCGATCGTGGCGTGGAGTCCGTGGTAGGGCTCAGGAATCATGCCTGCTCCAGGCGCTCGGTCGCGAGCCGGGTCTGCTCCTCGATCCGGACGGCTACGTCGGTGAGAGCGGACGCGTTAACGGTCATGGCCAGGTCGGTCTTGTTCAGTACGTCTGCTGAGAACCGGCATCGTCGGGTCGTTGACCGGTGGGAGTCGCTCCAAGCGGCCCAGCTGTTCCCATACTGCTGGCGGAGATCCTGCAAGCTCATGCTCCTGATAATACGTTGCTCTTGTCTACCTCGTAGGCAACGTCGCCTATATGAGCACCGTGGGCTACATGGCTAACGTCCCGGACCATGAGCGTGGACCGATTCGATCCGACCCCCATCTACCGGCAGGTGGCCGCAATCGTGATCGGGATGATCCGGGATGGCCAGCTGCAGCCCCACGACCGGATTCCGTCGGAATCCCAAATGGTCAAGGAGTACGGCGTGGCGAGGGACACGGCTCGCCAGGCGGTCGACTATCTGCGGACGCAGGGATGGGTCTTCACCCTTCCCCAGCGTGGCACCTACGTCTCCCGGAGCGACAAGTGGCCGGAGCAGCCGGCCGACCCGTCGGAGGCGCCGACCTCCACGTGACCCGAGCGATCCAACTTGAGGACCGAGGTTGTGATCGACAGGTGAGGGTGCGCAGCTTCTAGGCTGAACCGGGTCAATACGTCAGACGGAGGTGCACGTGAAGATTCAGGCCGTCTTCTTCGACGTCGGGGAGACGATCGTCGACGAGACCCGCGAGTACGGCACGTGGGCCGACTGGTTCGGCGTTCCCCGGCACACCTTCTCCGCGGTCTTCGGTGCCGTCATCGCCCGTGGTGGGGACTACCGCGAGACCTTTCAGCACTTCCGCCCGGGATTCGATCTGCATGTGGAGCGGGAGCGGCGGGCCGAGGCCGGGCAGCCCGAGAGCTTCTCCGAGGAGAACCTCTACGAGGATGCCCGCCCATGCCTTGCCGCCCTGCGTGAGCAGGGACTCCTGGTGGGTCTGGCCGGCAACCAGACCGCTCGCGCGGAGAAGATCCTGCGTGCCCTGGATCTCCCGGTCGATCTGATCGGGACCTCGGACAGCTGGGGCGTCGAGAAGCCTTCCACCGCCTTCTTCGAGCGGATCGTCCAGGAGGCCGGCTGCCCGGCCGGGGCCGTGCTGTACGTGGGGGACAGGCTGGACAACGACGTCAAGCCCGCCCAGGATTCGGGAGTAGCCACGGCGCTCATCCGCCGAGGCCCCTGGGGATACATCCTTGACGAGCCGGAGGCAGCCGAGCGGTGCCTGTTCCGGATCGACTCCCTCGCCGAGCTCCCGGAGTTGATCCGTAAGCACAACGAGGGTTAGGCCGACAGCTCGGGGCGGTGCAGTCGGTCCAGTGCGTGCAGCCGTTCCCTGACCGTCTGGACTTCGCGCCCGTCTGGAAGAGCCCGGCGGACACGGTCGATCCGCTCGTAGCCGGTGGCGTACCACGTGCTCGTCAGGGCGTCCACGGCCTCGTCGAGCCGGGCGATCGCGAGGTCGGTGTCGCTTCTCGCATGGGCGGCGGCCAGATCAGCCAGGAGCACCAGGCGCTGCTTTCCCCCCGGCTATCGTGGTTGCTCGTCGAGGTTGTTTCGACATCTCCACTCCGTTGGAGATTCCACGGCGGCTGTGCCCCTGAGCCCGAGGGTGCCGCTTTCGCGCGGCTGTTTCGGACGGTTTCTCTTCCTACGGAGAATCGCTTTCACAGTGGTGGACGGCTGTGCTCCCATGCGGTTGTGAAGAGGAGGAGCGCGTAGTCGTACATCAGACCTGGCCGGTGGGCGAGAATACACGGGGAGTCTCGGCCGTGTTCGGATTGACGGTACATGGTGAGGTACGCGGCGTTGTCGGTGACGATGACGCGGTGTAGGTTGGGCAGGTCGTAGAACCGCAGTGAGACATGTTCGCGGTGCCTGGCGACCTCGGTGACGTAGGCGGCGTTGATGCGTACTTGCTCAGCGAGTATTCCGGGAGAGAAACCCAGGTCCACACGGCGCATTTCGGTCTCTCTACGGGAGAGCCAGGAGCCGGGGCCGGCGTCGGGGTCGGGCAGGAGCACTTGGACGCTTTCGAGGCGGCTGCCCGGGGTCTGCCATAAAGTGGCGAATCCGTCTCGTGTCAGCTCGTTGCCGCGTCCGGCGAGAACGCGTACCCAGCGGGCACGCGCCAGTTCGGCCGCCAGTTCCTGGGACGCCTGCCGTTGGTGCGGGAAGACGTGGCGGACTCCCAGGCCCGTCAGCCGGGAGAGGACCGTGACGGGCCACCGACGGGAACGTACGGACAGGAGCCATCCCCCGACGACAGTGATCGCGGTCGCCAGAAGAGAGCTGACTACGCCGAGCATGAACGCATCCACGTTCGTCTCCTTGCTCCTGGGCTGAAAGGAAACGGGCGTCAGCCTCCGTCGATCGACAGATAGGGGAGCAGGCTGTGCAGGACCATTGCCGCACGGTATGCGGCGAGATTTTGCCTGCTGTCATCCTTCCGTTGGCTGGCATCGTCGGAGATGCCACGGACGACGGCCCAGCCGTCGACGGCAACGGGCCCGTCCTGCTCGTGGAATGCCTGCATGAGGCCGCCGGCTTCCATGTCCACCGCGAGGATCTTGTCGTTGTACGCCTTCAGATATTTGGTGATCTCCGACTCGGCATCGGCGATCACCGCATCCCCCGAGCCGATCGGTCCGGTATGCACCCGGTAGTCGTGGGTGACGCCGTCGTCGTCGGTGCCCACGAGCCGGGCGGGCTCGCCGTAGTCGGTGAAGAAGGAGTTGACGGCGTGGCCGATGGCGGCGGGTGCATGCTTCTCGTCTCCTCTGTGCCGTCGCCCGTCCGGGGTCTCCTTGCGCAGGTCGTAGTAGACGACCCGGGTGGTGACCACGACATCGCCGATCGGGAGTTCAGGGTCGATGCCGCCGGCGATTCCGGTCAGTACGACGACCGCGGGGTTGTAGTGCCGCCGGAGGTGGTCGAAGGCCACGACGGTCGATCGTTGTCCCTGGGCCAGGGCGCGGATCGCGGCGACACGGACGACGTTGCCCCGCGTGTTCACTTCTCCTTCCCAGAAGGGGAGCCCGCCTGTCGGAACCCGCCGCAGGCCCAGCACCTTGTGGACGGCGCCGGCCTCGTTTCCCTTAACAGTGATCACGCCCACGTCGGTGCGTCGGGGCTGGTCCGCCCCCTTCTCCCGGTCCGCCGACACGGCGACACTCGCTCCATGCCCGATCGCGGATCGGCTGATCTGGGTGGTGCCTCCATAGTTCACGACACCGCTGTTGTCACGCATCATTGACCTCCATCGCTGGTCGGGGGTGGTTGTGAGGAGCCGCCGGGCTCTTCGCGGACGTCCGGACGGACCTGGGAGTTGGTGCCGACGGCCGATTGGTTGATCTCGGTCTTGCCGCCCATGTTGAGCACACCGGTGTTGATGATGCTCATTGCCTTCTTCTGGAACGCAGAGGTGTCGATCTCGTGTTTGCTGAGGAAGTCTTCGACCGCCGTGAGCAGG
The DNA here is from genome assembly GCF_050942215.1 of Sphaerimonospora sp. CA-214678. GTDB lineage: Bacteria > Actinomycetota > Actinomycetes > Streptosporangiales > Streptosporangiaceae > Sphaerimonospora. Next base: position 3,923,387 of record NZ_CP192056.1, on the reverse strand, counting down.
CGTTGTTCGATGAGTTTCACGTGATCATGAATGATCACCTTGTCCAGTTGGGCGTACTTCCACGGGGTCGATTTGAGCTCCCGAATGCTCAGGCAAGCCCCGATCGCCATTCCGCGCCGGGGTTTGAGCATGCGGTTCTTGCGTGCGCGCATGGCATTCGCCAGCAGCACCGGGGCCTCGGCAAGGTGCCGGATCCCGGCGACTTCACCGGGCAGGTCGCAGAGCCTGCGCATGGTGGAGCGCGCCACGGCACCCGTGCCGGTTTCGCCGTATCCGTCGAGGCGGTGGTACTCGGCGGGGGTGCGGGTCAGTGCGCATGCGGCGAAGTCGAGACTGAGTGTCCGGCCTTTGACGGTCACCCGGAGGAAGACCGTGGTGACCAGTTCACCGGTTGCACTGGCTCCGATTTCGAGGAAGTGGTGAACGTCTCCGTAGGGGGCGTCGATGACCTTGTCGATGTGGTGCTGGTCCGGGCGTTCGCGTAGCCAGTCGGGACACGGCCGCACATCGGCCTCGGCGACGTACAGCCGGTCGTTCATGAAGAAACCGCGCAGCCCTTTGGGATCGCGGGCATCGCTCAGCGGTCGCATCGCCTGCCTGAGGTGCTCGACGAGCTTGTGAGCTGAAGGCGGGTTGAGGTGCTCCCGATCCTGCATCGGTTGGTGTGGGTCGGTCTTCGATTTTGCGTCTGACCGCAGGAGTTGGACGGTGAGCGGAGGGAGCCAGCGATGGACGAGTTCGCCGCTGCCGACGAACGGGCTTTCGCCCTCGTCTATCAGATCGAGGTCGAGCAGTTTCGCTGGAGTCTCATCCCGGTCGCCCTCCTTTTTCGGAGGCGAGGGCCTGCGGTAGACGACATAGGGGTGGCTCTGCTGGTCGCCGATCGCCTGCCGTCGCCTGCTCGATCGCCGGGGCCGCAGTTCGTGCACCTCTTGCACGTTGTGCACGAGGTTGAGGCACAACTGCTCGGCCGCCCCCCTCCAGCCGACGAAGACGATGATCGGCACGGTGAGCATCGCGGTCGTTCTCATGAACTCGTCCAGCGGAATACGTGACATTCCGGCTACGAGGGGTGGCGTCAGAACGAGCACGACGCACCCGATCCCATGAAGCTTGAGAAGCCGCGTCTGCTGACGCAGCTCGTCCGATTCGCTTCTCCACCTCGCTCGCCATAGCCATCTGTCCGCCGCCGCTTTGGCACGCAGCGAGAACACTGTTACGGCGCTTCTGACCCATGCGCGGCACAGGTGCCAGAAGGCCAGCCAGCAGGCGACGGCGACGACGGCGGGCGTATTGATGCGGAGACCGACGGCGAATGTCGTCAGCACGCCCACGTGCTGTACGGTCTCCAGGATCCAGGCCCTCCAGGCCTGGTGAACGACGGGAAGCAGGTCGAACCCGTAGGAGGGGGCGATCATGCGCGTGGTGTCGTTGTAGACCTGACGTAGAAGGGTTCCGCGGAAGTCGGGGTCGAAGTAGGCCCCGGCGCACAGATACCTGGTGGCGAGGTCCTGCCTCGGAGTGTCGTCGCATGCGTCCCGGCCAGGTTCCCCTTCTCCGCGGGCCATGGCATCCTCCTTGCCGCCGTTTAGGTCACATTGACCTTAAGTCACCTCATAATTTTGGGTCAAGTTGACCTTTACTGCTACGGTAGGCGAGTGACCGAAAAACCTGGCCGACGCCCGGCGGCTCAGGTCACTGTGACGGTGGACCTCGTGATCTTCACCGTCCGGCAGGACCAACTGCAGGTCCTGCTGATCGAACGCGGCAACGAGCCGTACCTCGGTCACCTGGCGCTGCCCGGAGGGTTCGTTCGTGACGGTGAAACCCTGGATGCCGCAGCACTGCGCGAGTTGAGCGAGGAGACGGCACTCGACGGCCGCAAGCTCCACCTGGAGCAGTTGCACACCTACAGCGACCCCTCACGCGACCCCCGCGGCAGGGTCATCACCGTGGCCTACCTGGCGCTCGGCCCCGACCTGCCGCTGCCTGTCGCAGGTACGGACGCTACGGCAGCACAATGGACACCCGTCTCAGCGGCCCTCGACGGCGGCACGCCGCTGGCTTTCGACCACGCCGCGATCCTGCGTGACGGACTGGAAAGAGCCAGGACGCAACTGGAGCACACAACGGTGGCCGCGGCCTTCTGCCCCGAGCCGTTCACCGTTGGAGACCTGCGCCGAATCTACGAAGCCGTGTGGGGCTTCAAGCTTGATCCCAGCAACTTCCGCAGGAAGGTAACCCGGACGGAAGGTTTTCTCGAAGCCACGGGCGAGCGGCGCATACCGGATGTCGGGCGTCCGGCAGCGCTCTACCGCCGGGGCTCGGCGTCACTTCTGATCCCGCCATTGCTGCGTTCCGCAGAAGTCTCCTTCCCCTGACACCGCAGTAACGTCCACTCACAACTCGGTGTCGTCGGACGGGACCGTCGCGAGAGGGCCGACGATCAACAACACCGAGCCATTCTGCTGATCGCTCGCCAGATGGTGGTGACATTTGCGCCAGCGGCGGCTACTCGTACGAGCTGGCCGTGCGCTTGCAGGACGAGGAGGATGCGTCGGTGGTCGAGGCGGGGGTGCAGGTCGGCGGGGCCGAAGCGGTGGCCGGGGTCGTGGGGGAGCAGGTTGACGGCCACGTATTCCCCGGCACCGAAGAGCAGCGCGATCAAGGCCTCGGCGTTGTCGGCATGGCCGAGGACGTCGACCGCGTAGACGAGCTGGTAACGATGGTTACCCAGCTCGGTCAGACGGCGTATTCGGCCGTGCTCACCGAGGTCATGACCAAGCCGCCATCGGGCGTAGGCAAGACAGGGGTTGTCCAGGTCGTAGGCATCGACGTCGTATCCGGCCTGCAGAAGTGCCTGGGCGTCGAGGGCGACGCCGCAGCCGATGTCGGCGATACGGCTGAGTCCGTACTCACCGGCGAAGTCGATCAGGGTACGGAAGAAGCCGTCTTTGGCGTCCATGTAGTGGAACCAGGTCAGGTCGTACAGGTAGCCGATGCTGCGCTCGTAGAAGTGTGGGTGCAGGCGTGCCCATTCCTGGTCGAGGAAGCGACGTAGGCGGTCAAAGTCGGTGAGCGCGGGGTCGAAGCGGTCGCCGAGATAGGCGGCCAGCCGACCCCAGGCCGCCTCAATCTCGGGGTACGCCCTGATCCAAGGGCGGGCGGTCATCGGGACCGGCCGTCCGTCTGCGCCGAAATCGCGTCGCCTGCCGGTACGGCCTGGCTCGTCCCCGTGGCAGCGGCCTGTTCTATCGTCTCGATGACATGGAGGACGTGCAGGGCGAGGTTGGCCGTCGCCTTGCCTCGGCCATTAGTACGGAGGGCTTCGGCGAGGTCGAGGACCCCCATGCCGCGGCCGACCACGGAGCGGGACGGAGCCGGGGGGATGGTGTCCCAGGTGGCCTCGCCGCGGCGGCGGAGCCGTACGACTCCGTGATGGAAGTTCGGATCGGGCAGGAGGAGAGTGCCGTCGGTTCCGTAGATCTCCAGATGGGGTCGGGTCGTCCCCTGTATGTCGAAGCTGGTGGTCAGCGTGAGCGCAACTCCGGCGGCGGTTTCCAGCAGAGCTTCGACATGGGTGGGGGCGGTCGCGGTGAACGTGTCACCGGAGACCTTGGTCCGGAGTGGACGACGGAGCGTTGTGGCACCGCGGACCGAGACGACGGGGCCGAGCAGGTGAATGAGGGCGGTCAGGTAGTACGGCCCCATATCGAGCAACGGTCCGAGGCCATAGATCGACTCCGGGCGAGGATGCCAGCGTTCCGGTCCAGGGGACAGCAGAGCGGCCGTGGCGGCGACAGGCTCGCCGATCAGGCCGGCTGCCAGCGCCTGGGCGGCGGATTGGATCGGCGGTGCGAGGAGAGTGTCCGGGGCCGCTCCGATGAGTACGCCGTGCCGAGTGGCCAGGCCGAGCAACGCTTCGGCCTCCGAACTGCTCACGGCGAGCGGCTTTTCGACGTAGACCGACATCCCGGACCGCATGGCGGCTGAAGCGACCCCAACATGCTCCGACGGCGGGGTTAGCACTACGACCAGATCGGCGTCCAGGTGCTCGAAGGACTCGACATTGGGGATCGTGTGGCGTGCGGCGAAGGCCCGTGCCCGGTCGATGTCGAGGTCGGAGCAGGAGACGAGATCGACGAGGCTGCTCGCGTTGAGCGTGTGGGCGTACTCATCGGCGATCAGACCGCATCCGACGATGGCACAACGAATGCTCACGCCGCGTCTCCTTCAACAGACGTGACGGCCTGATCGAGCAGGTTGAGGAACTCCTGCTGATCGTCGTAGCCCTCCGCGTAAGGGATCTGGATGTCGAGGTATCGTTCCCAGCCCGGCGAGGAGCCACCAGCCCGTACGGGCCAGGCCTCACAGGTGTGCAGGTCACCGAGGGTTGGACGCCAATGAAGCAGGCCGAGGGCGTCAAGCCGGGCCGCCAACGCGGAGGCGGCCTCGGGAGCATCGCACCACACCCCGACGCGGGTCCCATTGCTCGCGGCGAAATCCTCAGGAAGGACTGGCCGTCCGACCTTGCCGAGCAGTTCAGAGGTTGGACGCTGCAGCAGGCGCAGCCGCTCCAACAGCTCGTCGAGGAGTTCCAGCTGCGGGATCGCCAGCGCTGCGGAGATCTCCGGCATTCGGGCGTTGCCCCGCCACGCCGCCGTCGGCATCCGTATCCGGGTGTCGCCAGCAAGGGCACGCATGGTTGCCGCGAGTGCGGTGTCGTCGCAGACGATGATGCCGCCTTCGCCGGTCGCGATGAGCTTGTGGCTCTGCGTGGAGAAGAAGGCGGCGGCCCCGTACGAACCCGCCCCGCGCACGCCCCAGGCCTGGGCGCAGTCCTCGATGAGTGGGATGCCGCGCCGTTCCAGCTCGGTGGCGATACGGGCGATGTCGAAGGCGAGCATGCCGCGCAGGTGGGCGATGACGACGGCGGCCGTGGCGGACGAGAGCAGCTCCATGATCTGCTCGAATGGCGGCGTCAGCCGCTCGTCCACCGGGGCGACCCGGACTGTTGCCCCCGTTGAGGCGACGGCCGCGCCGACCGAGACCCAGCCGAGCGCGGGAACGACGACCTCGCTGCCGGGCCCGACGCCGAGCGCGCGCAGGGTGATCTCCAAGGCCGCCGTGGCACTGCAGGTGGCGACGGCATGCGCGCGGCCAATTCGCGCCGCGACTCGGCTTTCGAGCCGAGGGACGTGCACGCCGCTGATGGCGCCGAGACGTCCGGAGATGATGACCTCGCCCGCGAGGTTAGTCTGGGCGTCGGCTGTGAGCAGGCTGTACTGATAAACATGCTGGTAGAGCGCCACGATGACCCTCCAATGAGGTCACAGATGGACGGATGCGGGGAGGCGTCCGAGCACGGGGACGGGAGTGAAGGCTTCGCCGTATGCGGCGCCGATCCGGCCGCCGTGCAGGCGTGCCAGGGTCTCGGCCATGGGCCCGAAGTGCTCGGTGATGGGCTGGGAGCGGTGTACGGAGAGGGCGCGCATCTTCTGATCGAAGGTCGTGCTGATGTCGATGATCGTGTGCGGGAAGATGGGCCCGTCGAGCATGAGGCCGTTGTAGGACTCGCAGGTGTAGACCCGCCGCGGATGACCGGTCGTGATGACCGTCAGCGGCAGCGCGTCGAGTACGGCCAGGCCCACCTGCCGGTGGTCGGGATGGGCGTCCCGTACCGGATGGGTGACCACGACCTCAGGGCGTACATTGGCAAACACCTCCGAGACCGCGTCGGTGCTCACCTCGGTCAGCAGGCATAACTCCGCGCCCAAAAGCGTCGCCCCGGCGGCGGCTTCGGAATCCCGGATCGGATCGTGCGAGCGGACCGCGATGGTCACCTTCGCCCCGGCGGCAGCGTGCAGCGCGAACGTGCCACCGGCCCACAGCTCGGCATCATCGGGGTGCGCCATGACGGCGAGCATGGATGCCGGGCCGCTCACCACAGCTCCAACTTCTCGGTGATCTCGGCAGGTTTGGGCAGCTCCGGGCTCGGGTTCCCGGTCGGCCGGTATGGCACGGCCACGTCGGTCTGAGTGCGGATCAGCGCCCGCCAGGCCAAAACCTGGTCGAAGGCTTCCGAGATTCGCGTGCCCTTGGCACCGGTGAGGCGGCCGGAGGCATGGAGATCCTCCAGGGCGAGGCCGCCGGCCAGCAGGCGGGCCGCGGTTGTCGGGCCGATGCCGTGCACACCGGGGATGTTGTCGGATGGGTCGCCGCATAGCGCCCGGAAACACGGCCATTGCGCGGGGGTGACGCCGTACCGGTCGATGACCTGGGCGGGCCCGATGTCGCGTTTGCCGGGGTGCATCGCGGTGTTGAGGACGTGCACGTCGTCGGTGAGGAGCTGGTAGAAGTCCCGGTCCGCGGACATGATCAACCGCTTACGGGCCACGCTGTGATGGACGAGGGTGGCGATGACGTCGTCGGCCTCGGCGTCGTCGATTTCCATCCAGGCGATGCCATAGGCGTCCAGGCCACGCTTCACGTCGGGCAGGGCGCGGATCGGCTTGAGTGTGGTCTCATCGGCCACCCGGTTGGCCTTGTAGGCGGCGTCGGCGTCCTGGCGGGCGGCTGAGCCGTACTCGCCGTCGAAGACGACGATGACCTCGGGTGGGTGGGGGAGTTCGTCGCGGATGGCCACGCGTAGTAGGGCGAAGAACCCGAAGACGCCGGTGAGGTCGCGGGTCTTGTCGCGCGAGCGGATCGGGGCGGGGAAACCGAAGGTCGCCCGCCAGAGCAGGTTGTGGCCGTCGACCAGCAGCAGGGGGACTTCCATCACCAGACCGCCTTCAGGAATGTGTCAGCGATTGTGGTGGGCCGGAAGTCCCGAGATCGGTAGTACGCGGCCCGCGACGTACGCAGGTAGGTTACCGGGTCTTGGGTGATCGCCATGGCGGCTTGCCACAGTCCGTACGGACCCTCGCTCCGCTTGACGATGACGCCGCCGCTGCTGAGGAGTTCGGGGAGGTTGCCGACGTCGTAGGCGACCACCGGGGTGCCGACGTTCATCGCCTCCAGCGCGACCAGCCCAAAGGTTTCGGCTAGGGAGGGCACGATCACGACTGCCGCGTTGGCCAGCCATCCCGGCACCTGCCGCCAGGCGAGTCCGCCTGTCTGCACCCGCAACTGGGGGTCCTTCGTATCCAGGCACCGACGGATGATCTCGGCTTGCCGATGTTCCCGCTGCTCGAACGGTGCGGTGGCGAGCATGATCTCCACCCGCCGGTCGAGCCGGGGCATATGGTCGAGGAGTTCGGCCGCTCCCTTTTCGGGAGCTGCGCGGGCCAAAACCCGTACGGGGCCGTTCGTTCGCAGGCGCTCGCGACGACCCTGGTCGAGCCACGCGCCTTCGTCGTGGAGGAGCGCGTTGGGTACGATGCGCCAGTCCGCAGTCGGGTACCCACGGTCGGCGGCCTGCTGCAGCACCATGGGCGAGGGGGCGATGACCACGTCGGCCGACACCAGCGCCGGGCGGAGGTCTTCGTCATGACCGACGATGTGTACGGCAAGTACTTTGCGGGCCGGGTGATCGGCCATGGCCCGCCCGAGCCCCCACAGCGCGTCGGTGTAGACGACGAGCCGGGCCTGGTGCCGGTCGAGGATTTCGGCGATCTCCGCTGAGACAGCCGAGTCGTCGATCGCGTGCCTGAGCGCCCGGTCGTCGGCGGGGAAGGACACCTCCAGCGACCTCAGCCGGACGATTCCCGGCTCTGTAGCCGTGCCATTCGCGGCGATCATGAGCGTGTCATGGCCGCGTTTGCCGAGTCCCGCCGCCAGAGCGGCGGTGGCGCGTTCGATCCCGGCGGGGATGTCGGGCGCGTAGGAGGCGAGTACGAACGCGATCATGCTGTTCGCACCTCCACCGGAACCGGTAGCGAACTGCACGCTTGCCCAGCCGGCACGCGCTCCCAAGGGAAGACGACCCAGTCGGCGACATCCCAGACATACAGGTTGGGAAGGCCGTCCGGGGCACCGGCATTGCGGCACAGAGTGGCGGTGCAGATCACGCTTCCCGGTTCGGCCATGGGTCGTAGAGCCTCCATGAGGGCGATCAGCGTGGAGCCGCTGCCGCAGATGTCGTCCACGATCAGGAACGGACCCGGCAACGGCTCCGTCCCGCCGAGGGCACGCAGCGGACTCATGTCACAGGAGACCTCGCCGCTGGCCTGCAGCCTGGTCTCGTTGGAGGCGTTGTGCCTGGCCGTGACGATGACGACCGAGGCTCCGGTCTCCGCGCCGATCGCGTAGGCGGGAGCACGCCCGCCGTTTCCGATGCCGATCACTAGCGGTACGGCGCCGAGACGATTCAGCGCGGCAGCGGCCAAGAGACGGGTGGCTCGCCAGTAAGCGTCGGTCGTCATCCGCCACAGGTGCCGACGTTCGAAGACCCGGGTCATTGCTGCGCGATTCATGCGGAACCGTCCGGGCCGGTCAGGGCGAGGTCGGCCGGGCCATGCAATGGGCGTAGCGTCCCGATGTGCTCGGCTGGCCGGTCATTGCGCCATACCTGCCCGTCGGCCCGGACGACGGTGAACCCGCCGGCATCTGCCCTGGTGCGCAGCCGTACCGACAGGCCGCCGGGCACGTTCAGCGCATCGACGACCTCGCGTGCATCCCGGTCGCTCAGCATCTCGCCGTCACCGCCGAGCCGTACGGCTTCGCCGATGGGGAGCATCTGCAGGAAGGTCACGCCACCAGTCCCGAGGTGGTGCGCGAGCCGTACGAGGTCCTGGGCGAAGCCGCGATTGGAGGCCATGAGTACGGTCTGGATCCGCACGTACAGGCCTGCGGCGACGGCCCCCTTGATGCCGTCGATCGCCCGGTTGAAGGAGCCCTTCCCTCTCCAGCCGTCGTGGATGAGCGCGGACGGGCCGTCGAGGCTCACCTTGACGGCGTCGACGTGCCCGACAAGCTGGGCGGCACGCCGTTCGAGGTGCCAGCCGTTCGTGGTGACGCTGGCTACGCATCCGGCCGAGCTCAGCTCGTCGGCCAAGTCCGCGAGGTCGCCCAGCAGGAGCGGCTCGCCTCCGGAGATGTCCACGCCGAGAATGCCCGCCTGACCGATCAACCTCGCGATCCTGCGGCGGTCGTGCGCACCGAGCTCTCTGACGTTCTTGTCGTCCAGACAGTGGGGGCAGCTCAGGTTGCACCGGACGATCGGCGACCAGCACACGCTGACGGGTGTCACCCCGCCGCAGGCAGACGGGTGGACGACGGGCCACCGGCCGACCTCGTCGGCGTCCAGGGACAGCCGTCCGAGCGGCAGCGTACGGGCGGCCCGGTGGGTGAGGCCGGTGGCGGGATCATGGACCAGCGTCGTCCCTTCCCGTACGGCCACGCCGAAGGTTCGCATCATCGAAACACCTCACTTCGGGAGAGAAGGCGGTGCGTCACCGCCATGAATTCGGCCACGGCGCGTCGGGGCATCGGCGCCTGCAGCAGGCTCCGGTAGTGATGCAGCGTCGCGGGCCAGGTGGCGAGCTTGGTCCGCCAGAGCGCGTCCGCGTTCGGCGGGTCGAGGTGAAAACCGGTGGCCTGCCGTACCGGGACGACGTACAGCCCGGTGGCGATCAGCTTCGCGCCGAGGTGGGTGTCCTCCATCCCCCAACCGAGTCGGCCGAACTCCGGGTCGAAACCGCCGATGTCGATGACGGCATGCCGAGGTGCTGCCATCAGAGCCGTGACGACCATTCGAGGCAGGTCCCAGTCGTAGTACATCCGCCCGTATCCGAGATCGACCAGATCCCTGGTCTCGTCCAACGGGTGCCCTTCGATGGGCCGGTCGAGGACGAGGCCTGAGTACATCAGCGGCTGCCCGACCGGCGGACGCCAGCGGACGCGGTGATCGGCATAGAGATCGGGTGTGCCCGGCAGCGGTTCGGCGCCATAGGTGATGTTGTGCCGGAAGCCGACCAGGACCACGTCGTCGCAGGCGCGGACGGCCAGGTCAGCGATCACGTGGGGTGGCAGGACCATGTCGGCGTCGAGGAAGACGATCGTGTTCCCGGATGTGGCGACCGTACCGATATTGCGTGCCGTGGCGGCGCCGAGGCGTTCGGGGAGCCGCACGACCCGGGCGACCACCGGATGGGCGCGCGCGATGTCGGCCGTGTGGTCGGTGCTGGCGTCGTCCACCACGATTACCTCGGCGGCGAACGTCTGCGCGGCCAGGGCGTCGAGAACCGCGGGCAGACAGTAGCCGACATCGAATGCCGGGATCACCACAGACACGCTCCGGTCCGATGAAGCGGGGGCCGGAACCGCTCCGGGCTCGTGCCAGCCATGACCCGTCTCCAGCTCGAACCGGCGGGTCATCCGCCGGTGGTCGTTACCCCGCCGGCTCAAAAGGGTGGTCAGCGATTCGGTCACGGCCACCCCCACGAGTCGAGGACGGCTGAGGCCGACACCCAGTCGCGCGGGTCGCCGACGAGATGGAGCCGGACGTCGTACAGGTGATCGCAGACGATGCTCTGATAGAGCGGCTCGGCGACCACCAGCGCCTCAGCCGGCCTGCCGTACAGCTCGAACTCCCTCGCCAGCGATGCGGCGGCGATCGACCGCAGCTCGACCGCCCGGTCCGCGCTCAAGGCTCGGTCGTACGGCACGAGCAGCCGGCCGGCGTCGATCAGGCCGTGCTCGGCGGACAGGATGCGTACCCGCGGGCGCAGCTCGGGGAAGCGCTCGATGCGACGCCGGAGCTGGGGGACGCAGCCGCCCTCGTAGAGCTCGAGCGCAGGGATGGGGAGCTCGGTGCTCCGCTTGCGGCGGGAACAGGAGACGATGACGAGGTTCACGCCTCACGCACCACCCGGAAGCCGATGCCTCGGGACCGCAGCTCGGCGGGGGCCGCGTTGAGGAAGGTGCACCGTGCGTAGAGCGGCGGGGAGGCGAACGAGCCGCCTCGGATGATGGCCCCGTCGCCCATCAGGGTCGTCGCGGTCCACTCCCATACGTTGCCCGCGACGTCCAGCAGCCCGAGTGGAGTCGCGCCTTCGGGATGCTGGCCGACGGGTGCGGGCCCGCCGAGGGCAGAGTCGCGCAGGTTGGCGAGCCGTGGCCGCCACGGCCGGTCTCCCCAGGGGTAGGTGTGCCGGTCCGGCCCGGCGGCCATCCACTCCCACTCGGCCGACTTCGGGAGTCGGCCGCCGAGCTGGGCGGCGATGGCGGCGGCTTCCTCGTGGTTCACCCCGGTCAGCGGCCGGCCGTCGTCGTGTGCGACGGGGGTGGCGGCCCAGTACAGCGACCCGATCTCGACGGGTCGGCCTTCGTCGCCGTACTGACAGGTCCCGCCGGGGACGAGGAGCCAGGTGATGCCCATTCTGTTGCCTCCTTCTGTTGGTCATCCGGCGATCAGGAAGAGGTCTTCGACGCAGACGTCGTCGCGGACGCGGCTTTTGGCCGGGTTGGCGGCCATGCCGACCGCCTCCAGGGCGTCGAGGATGCGCTCCATCGCCGCCTCCGCCTCGACCTGGTCGGCTGCGAAGGCGCAGTAGTTGTCCGCGAAGCGGACCAGGGGCAGGTTCGGGAGCAGTCGGTCGGCGCGGGACAGCCGCAGGTTGATCAGCAGCGGCGACACTCCGGTGCCAGGCGCGAGCGGGGACGGTAGGCCGGACAGCGCGGTACGGAACCGGTCGAGGAACGTGCCGTCATGGACGTGCACGGCCAGCCAGTTCGTCACCTCCTCGGGATCCGAACCCTGGGAGACCTGTTCGACGTCCACGTCCGCGACCCAGGTGAGGCCGCTGTCGACGAGGGCCATGGCCTGGCGGAGGGTGGTCAGCCGGTTGCGGCCCGGCCGGTATCCGGAGACCCAGTCCGCGAAGGCCCGCGCCTCCAGGATCGGCTCGACGGCGTTGCGTAGCGCCCGGTGCACCAGCCGGTCCTCCACGGTTGGGATCACACACGGCAGTTCCCTCCCGGTGTAGGTGGCGAACGGGTTGGCTCGCAACGGCCCCGGCCGCCAGGTCCCATCCCGTAGACCCCTGGCCAATCGGGGAATGCGTACGGCTGCCGCTCGCCGGTAGTCGGCCCAGGTCATGCCGTCGGCTCCGGGCGAGGAACGCCGCCGCCCGCACTGCCGGAGCGCCGCGACCAGGTGCCGTTCATCGAGAAACGGCATCAGCGAGTGGGCCTGCGGGGTTACGCTGGTGTTCACCTGAGCGGCAGGAACGATCCCCGCCTCTCCACTCGACAAGGGCCTGCACTCCAGCACGCGCGGCTCGAGAGGTGCGGAACGACGGCCCCGCTCAGGCCTCGGGTCAGCGCGCATCTGTGCCCTCCAGCAGGATGTGCAGTCGAGTGCTCAGGTTCCAGCCCCGCGAGAGCGTCTCGTTCGCGATCTCCCGCATCGACGCGATGACCTTGGAAGCAGTCGTCGCCTGCGGCATCACCCATATCGGCCCCAGGCCGTGCTCGGCCTCCAGCTTCGCGACCTCCTCCAGATCCGTCGGCTGCTCGACGACGAACTTGAAGACGGCACGCTGTGAACTCGCGAATGCCCGCAGCGCCTCCGGATTGATCCGCTTGCCGTACGGCACGCCGGAGTTGGCGAGCTTGGGGGAGACGTTCCAGTGCTTCACGGCCGCCAGAAGGCCACCGCTCGGCACCACGGTCCCGTTGGTCTCGACCTCGACTCGGCGTCGGTGGGCCCGGAGCATGTCGGCCAGCCAGACCAGTCGGTCCTGCTGCAGCAGTGGCTCGCCCCCCGTGATGACGACCAGCGGCGTGGGAACGGCCAGCACCTCGTGGAGGACCTCGGACTCGGTCATCCGACGAGTGATGCTCGCCAGATCGAACCGGGAGGTGTCCCACGTCTCCGGCGTGTCGCACCAGGCACAGGTCAGATTGCACCTGCTCAGGCGTAGAAAAGCCGCCCGCTGACCGGTTGAGGGTCCCTCCCCCTGGAATGTGGGGCCGAAGACCTCGGCGACAAGGAGGCTCATGCCGTACCTCCCCGATACTCGGCCCAGGTCGAATCGGTCTCGGAGACCCTCACCGCGTGCAGCAGATGCGCGACGGGAAGGTTGGCCGCACACCACTCGTAGATCGTGTACGCGAGCCGCTCGCAGGTCGGCTGCCCGTCGATCACGTCGTTCAGATGGCGGTGGTCGTATGACTGCTGAAGGAAGTCCCGTACGCGGGAGAGCTCGCCGAAGTCCGCGACGAAGCCATAGGCGTTCAGTTCGGTTGCTGCGAGCCGGACCTCGACCGTGTAGTTGTGGCCGTGGAGCCGTCGGCACGGGTGCTGCTCAGGCAGCAGTTCCAGCCGGTGGCTGGCGCTGAAGTGGAACTTCTTGGCGATTAGATACATGGCGCCACCGGTGACGGGTCGTCGTACTCGGTGGGGTCGGGCACACCGGCCAGGGCGAAGGCCTCCTTGCGTTCGGTGCAGGTGCCGCAGCGTCCGCAGTGCTTCCGGCCGCCCAGATAGCAGGACCATGTGCGGCCGAAGGGCACGCCCAGCGCGGCACCGAGCCGTACGACGTCGGCCTTGGTCATCTCGATGAACGGCGCGAGCACCTGGAAACCCTCGGCGGCGATACCCTCGTTGGCCTGGGCCACCATGCGCCGGTAGGCCTCGACGAAGCCGGGACGGCAGTCAGGGTAGATGGGGTGATCGCCCGCGTGGGCGCCGAAGGCTACGGCATCCGCCTTGTCGGTCATCGCGAGCGCGACGGCCAGATCCAGGAACAGCGCGTTGCGGTTGGGGACGACCGTGGCACTCATGGAGGCATCCGTGTAGTGACCTCGCGGCATCGGGACGCGGTTGCCGGTCAGCGCGGATCCGGGGGTGAGCACGGCCAACGCCGGCAGGTCGAGCTTCACGTACGCCGCATTGAGTGCCTGAGCCGTGCCGATCAGGTATGCCAGCTCGACGCTGTGGCGCTGACCGTAATCGATGCCGAGCAGGGTGAGCCGGCGCGCGCCGTTTGCGGCCAGCCAGTAGGCCAGCGTTGTCGAGTCCAGGCCGCCCGAGGCCACGACGACGGCGTGGTGGATCGGGCGCGGAGCGATGCTCATTCTGATCCTTTCCTGAAGTAGGGCCGAATGTGACAGGTCAGCGACCGGTGAGGGTCGGAACTGACGAATGGGAGCCGATGCCGATCCCGACCTGCCGGGGAACTTCGGTGATCTCGCGGAGGTCGGGGACCGGCGGAGGGAAGTCGAGACGACGCGGATCGTCCTTGGCGGGCAGGGCGAACCCGACGGCCTTGCCCGGAATACCGGTCGTGAAGGTTCTCGTGGGATACGCGGCGCAGCGACCACCCGAGAGCTGGTGGACCATGAGGAGGCCTCGACCACTCTCCCGGAACCCGTGCTCGCTCTCGTCCACGAGACCGTCTCCGGCCTCCCGAAACCACAGCGCCGTCGGTTCCCCGCTCCTTAGCTCACTCAGGATGGCGAGGACGTCTATCAGGTCCATGTCGCCGTCGACGACCTCGCACCACGCCGGTGCACCGGCCATGCTGATGATCCGCAGTTCGTACGGCTCACGCGCGTGAGTCTCGGCGTTGGCCGCCAGTTCGGCCACCGCGATCTCCGCGTCACTCGCCTGCTCGGCGTCCACGCCCGCCGCTTCGAGCGCCTGCCGGACCACGGCCCGGGCGCGGTGCGCGGCGGATCCGGGCCGCAGGACCTTCACGAGCACGCGGTGGCCGTGGAGCCTGACTGGGGGTGCCAAGCCGTACCTCCGGGGGGTCTGTTCGGTCGGCCGGTGTTCGCCGGCCGCGTTTCCGTCACCCAGTGGACCAGCGTGACGGCGAAGAGTGAACGGTCATCCACCGTGAAGGCCGTGAAGCTCTCGATCACACCGTGAAGGTCGTGAAGATGAGCGGTTCGGGCTGCGGGCCCGTTCACAAGAGGTGACCACGCGATTACCGTCGCTTTGAACGGGAGGTCAGATGGGACGGGCACCCACCACCGCATTGGCGGAGGTCCTGCAGCACGCCGGAATGAACCCGCGGCAACTCGCCGCGGCTGTCAACGCATGGCTGGCGGGGCGCGGTCTTGGCTCCCGGCGCATCGATCCCACCGCTCCTTACGCCTGGGTTCGCCACGGCTATAAGCCCTACGATCCGATCCCCTCGGTGGTGGCCATCGTGCTGTCGGAACACCTGGGCTACCCGGTCGGGGTGGATCAGCTCTGGCCGGCCCGGCCATCTGCCGTCATGTCGGCTGCCGCCTCCGACCTCCTGCAAGAGGGCGGCGTCGAAAACATGCTCCAGTCGCTCAGCGAGCTGACGACGCTGAGCGCCGGGAAAAACGCCGAGGTCATCGCTGCATCCGGACCCGACCTGGCGGCAGCCGTACTCGACGGATTACGCACCAGCGTGTCCTGGGCACACCGGCGGTCGGGCCGCGAGCGCGTCCTTCCGCCGCAGGTGCGACTGATCGGCGCACATGTGGAAGCCCTGCGCAAACTTGATGATCGGCACGGCGGCGGCGCACTCAGCATGAGATACGTCACCAGCGAACTGCGCAACGTCGTCGACCTGGTGCAGTCCGCAGACTACGAGCCCGCCGTCGGACGCGAGCTGATGACCATTATCGCCGACCTTGCCCAGCTCGTCGGGTGGGTGCATTTCGACGCCCAGCGGTATGGCGCGGCTGAGCGATACCTGCTGTTCAGCGAGCGGATCGCCCGAGGGATCGGTGAGCACGGCCGGGCCGCCAACGCAGTCGGCATGCTCGCCTACATCTCCGCTTTCGCGGGCCATGGGCAGGAGGCCGTTCACATCGCCTCAGCGGCTGATCGGTGCTCACCCCGCGATCCGGTCCTGCAAGCCAGGATCATCGGGCGCATGGCCACGGCGGCGGCCGCCGCCGGCGACCTGTCCGGGTTCCGCCGAGCGTCGGAGAAGGCACGGGAGCTGTTGTCCTCAGCTGATGGCGCTCCGACGTATCTCTACTACCTGGAGCCCGAGCAGCTGATCGCCGAGGCAGGGCAGGCGCTCGTCGTGCTGGGCGAGCACATGACGGTGTACCGCCAGCCCCTGCTCGCTGAGGCGATCAACCTGCTCGCCCCGATCTCGAAGGTAGGTGCCCGGCCCGACTACCCGAGGTCGGCGCTGCTCCACGGTGCGTTCTTGACAAAGGCATACCTGCTGAACGGCGAGATGGAGCCGGCCGTGACAGCGGCACGGGCAACGCTCACCAGGCTGAGCGAGGTCCAATCGATCCGCGGAATCACCTATCTGCGGCAGTTACGACCGGCCTTCGCCCGGCGGAGCCGTTCCCCGGTAGTCTCAGAATTCCTTCCCGAGTTCGATAAGGCACTTGCGCACGCATGACCACCGGCACCACCAGATCATTAGACCCAGGCCGTTTCGTCGTCGCCGTACGACCCTACGACCATCCGGATTCTCGCCGGCTGGTCCGCGCGCTGTTCGATGATCAAACGGAGCGGTACGGCTATGCCGACCCCTTCGAGGCCGACCCCGTCTACTACACCCCGCCCCATGGTCTGTTTCTCATCGGCTACCTCGACGGTGTCCCGGTGGCCTGCGGCGGCTACCGCACGTTCGATGAACAGGCGCGCACGGTTGAGGTCAAGAAGATGTACACCGTCCCCGGATTTCGTGGTCTCGGTTTGGGGGAGCGCATTTTGACCGAGCTGGAACGCCATGCCGTACGGAACGGGGCACAGCGCTCCATTCTGGAGACCGGAGTGCGCAACACTGCGGCACTGGCCTTATATACCGGGATCGGCTACCAGCCGACCGAACGTTACGTCGACGGCCGCGATCCCGCCATCAACCGGGCGTTCACCAAGGAATTCGGCCGGGATCGGACCGAGGAGTTCACCTGCTGATTGTCCACTCCTTCAGCAGTTCGGTCTCTCGCTGCGGGCTCAGCCCGTGCTCGGCGAATCTCTCGTGATCGACCGGGGCTCCGCCCGCCTGCATCCACTGCCAGGTGTCGGCGACGGTCTCGTGCAGCGGGCGGCAGACGAGGCCGGCCGCCCTGGCCTTGTCGGCGTTCATGGCCCACGCGGTCGGCAGGGTCCGCCAGATGGGAATCTCGGTCCACTCCAGCACGCCGCGCTCGGCCAGCCAGGATTCCTCCACCCACACGAACTCGGTCGTCGACCCGGTGGCCTGCTTGCAGGCATGGAGCATGCCGCCGTAGGTTTCCCGGCCGATCGGCGCGGCCACGTTGTAGGCCCCGGTGGCCTTCTGCTCGACGAGGTCGAGAGCGAAGGCGGCGACGTCGCGGACATCGACCGGCTGGATGCTCCGGTCGGACGGAGCCGGGGCGAGCACCCGGCCGCCACGGCTGATTCGGCGTAACCACCAGGGCAGACGCCCCACGTACTCGCCGGGCCCGAGAATGACATGCGGCCGGATGAACAGGGTGCTGTCGGCGAACTCCCGCCGGATCGCCAGCTCGCAGCCCACCTTGAGCGGGCCGTAGGCGTCAGGGTCCCACCGTCGCGTCCCGGGATCGAGGTCAGGATCGCCATCCCACAGCGGCGAGGACTCGTCCACGGGCTGGTGCGGCCAGTCCCGGTAGGCCGAGATCGTGGACATGAAGACATAGCGCTCGACGCTGCTCGCGAGCGCCCGCGCTGTGTTACGCACGAGGGCCGGTACGGCTCCCGCGGCGTCGAGCACGACGTCCCAGGGCCCACGCGTGGGGAGCTCTACCAGTTCCTCGGGGCGTTCCCAGTCACCACGGATGAGCCGTACTCCCGGCGGTGGGTTGGCACTGCGTCCGCGGTTGAAGAGCGTGACCTCCCAGCCTCGTCGTACGCCCTCCGCCACTACGGCACGGCCGACGAACCACGAGCCGCCCAGGATCAGAATCCGCACGGCTCCATCATCCAGTACGAGGTCACGTGGATCGCATTTCTGCCGAGGCGAAGGAGGCGGCCGAGAGCGAGTTCGTGTTCCGCCGCTTCCCAGAGGACTGGGAGATCAGCCTCGACTTGAAACCCTGGCTGGAGAATGGATGCCGCAGTCGGCCGATTCGCTGCTGAGGCCGAGGCATCCGTACTGCACACGCCGTAGTTCGAACCCTTCGCGGGTCAGGTTGCCGTCAGCAGACGGGTTTGCGGTACCGGGACAGCCGCAGCTCATATCCGGTCTCCGCGCCTGAGGTGGTGAGCGCGGTGCCGCCGCTGGTGGCGGCATTCCAGATCCACGGCAGTACGTGGCGAGTGGGGGAGGGGCCGGGTAGAGCGCAGATGGCTTGCCGCAGGGACAGGCGCAGGTGCTGCAGGTCCTCCAGGCTCGCCGCAGGAATGTCCAGCGCTCGTTGGCGGCCGTCGCTCGCGGTGGCCTCGGCCAGCGCCAACGTCTCCTGGCCGGGGTCGGCGAGCGCCGGTGTCTCGGTGAGAGGAGTCTCGGTCTCGGTGCCCGGCAGGTCGTGGGGGAGCTGGGCCGAGCGCCAGGAGCTCCAGTCGGTGCCGATGCTGCCCAGGGCGGCCAGTAACAGGTCGATGGCGCGCTGCTCGGCGTCGTCGCCGTCTTCCCAGACCTCGGTGATCAGCGGGATGACCTGTGCCCAGGTGAGGTGCTTGAAGCGTGCCCGCTCACCCGTGGTCGGCGGGGTGTGGGGCATCGGCGGTGTCAGGTAGGTGAGGTCGGTACGACGGGTCGGGTGGTGGTGATCGGCGAGGGTGAGATAGCCGGGGAGTTGTCCTCGGCGGTGGCTTGAGGTCTCGGTCTTGAGCTCGATCATCCATAGGCGTTCGGGCCAGAGCACGGCGTAGTCCGGGGCTCCGCCTTGTTCCCCGTGATGTCGCGCGGGGAGGTCGAACTCGTCGACGAACAGCGGCCGGGTGTCCCAGGTGTCGGTTCCGAACGACAGGGTGTCCAGCTCGTGGAGGAAGCGGGCGCCGTGGTCGGAGGGAGCGTTGGGGGTGTTCCACGGCGGGTAGGGGCCGCCGAGGATCAGCATGGTCAGCAGCCGCTGGCAGTATTCCTCCCGGCCGAGCCGCAGCCGCCGTAACAGGCGTACAGGATCTTCGATCGCCATAACCGCCACGATCTCACGGAGTATTCCGGCCTGCAGCCGATCTCAAAACACGTCATATCGACGAGGGCGGATCCGAGGTCGTCGCCGACCTCGGCGCAGAGTCCGACGAACGCCTCCTCCCCGGAGCGGCGCTGCCACTGGCAGGCCAGTAGATGCCGCCACACCTGATCTGCCGTACGGTGGTCAGCGCTCCGAGCCCGTCGTGAAAGACCGAAAGGTCACTGGTGAGAACGGCACGGGCTGCGAGTGGGCGGCGATCTCGCGTCGGCCCGGACAGCCATGGATTCCTGGCAGGGAAGTATCACTGGGTTGGAACTGTCCGCCTCCTGGATCCTGGTGACTCTCACCTCGTCGGCTTCCTGCTCTGCTGACTCGCGCCACTGAAGGATCTGGAAATCGATCGATTGGTAGGCGACGGGCCTGCGATCGGTTGGCCGGTTGTGCCGGTGGTCCTGGATGGTGGCACGGTGCCTCCGATCAGAGGGCTGTCGGACAGTGCGGTGAGGACGGATGGGTCGCGGCGACGGTCGAGTGCGGAGATCTCGGCTGCCAGACCCGGACATTGGGTGGGAGTGGCAGCCTGCAGGGTCGCCTGGTTCAGATGCCGGGGTGCCTCGTGCCAGGCCCAGCTCACGCTGACGCCGGTGTCGTGCCGGTAGTGATCGTGATGTTCCTCGGCCCCGACCGGCCCCGTATCCGCCCAGGTGAGGTCGCTGGCTGGGTCGTCTTCGACTCGGGTGGTGTCCGCGCGGGCGGCGGGGTCGAACGCGCCACGTACGATCCCGGCCAGCTCGGCGGCACTGGCCCGTCCGGTGACCGTGACCCCGCATACGCCGAGCGCGGAGGCCAGGGCGTCGAGGGTACGGCCCAACTCATCCAGGGCGGTGGTCATGTCGTCCAGGCCGGCGGGGGAGCGGGTCGGGTCGAAGGTCACGCTCACATAGGCGTCGACCCGGGCGGCCGTCCGCGGTGCCGTACCGACCAACTGCCGCATCAGCCGTACCGCCGGCTCGGGCGCGTTCGCCGACAGTGTCCGCTCGACGTGGTCGGCGAGGGCCGATCCGGGCTCGGGGGCGGTGTCGACGGTGACGGTGACCCAGCGGATGGTCGGCATGTGCCCTAGGGAGGCGAGCCAGGCACCCCAGTTGGCCACCCACGTGTCGGCGTCGGTCCGCTCGGCCAGCCAGGTCGATGCCGCCGACACCTTCAATGTCGCGGTGAACAGCCCGGCCCGGCGGTCCCACACGATGCCGTACTGCCGCCCGAAGGCGTCCTCGGCCGACAGCAGCCGGGTTGTGGCCAGCACCCCGGGAAGCTGGAAGGCACGCGGGTGCGCCACCACGACTCCCGCCCGGTAGCGGGTGTGGCCGCGGGCCTTGCCGTACGACCAGCGGACGCGGCGGACCAGGAAGTGCGCGACAGGCACGCCGCTGACACGGACGAGCACCAGGGCTCCGGCCAGTGCGGCGGGCGGCCCGGTGAACACTACGGTGCGGGCGTCGATCGAGACCGCCAGGACCACGGCGGCGACCACGCCAAGCGCGACGAAGGTCCCGGCGGTTCCCAGACCGAGCAGGCCGAGACCGCGCCGCCTGCGCCAGCCGCCATACGTGCGGATGTCTGTCGTGGCCGGTGACGTCATCGCTGGTGGTCCTCTCGCATCGAGTTGGCCGCGGTCCTCGCGCCGTTGGCCAAATTGCCGACCACGGCGGCCGATGCCGCCGCTGCGGTCCCCGCCGGTCCGGCGGCAGAGCCTGCCGTCGCGGCCCTGGCCGTACCAGCTGATGTGCTGTCTGCCGAGGCGCTTCCCGACGCGCCCGACGTGGCCGATCCCGCACCTGAGCCTGTGGTGGTGCCCGGGGCCGCGCCGGCGCCCGCCGCTGCCGGGGCGGCGCCCGAAGGAGAAGTCGGCGGCGCGCCGTTGCCCCCTCTACCCCCGCCGAGCTGGGCGGACAGGAAGTCGGCGTGTGTGATCGCGCTTGAGGAGGCCGAGCCTCCGCCGCCGCGGAACGTGCCGACCGCGACCGCGCCGGCGATGCTCGCGCCGAGCAGACCTCCACCACCGCTCACCGTGGCCAGCGAACCGGTCGTCCAGGTGAAGAACTTCATCAGCACCGGCAGCGCGACCAGCGACAGGACCATCATCGCGAAGCCCATGACGATCGTGCGGGCGTCCTTACCGTTGCCGAGCATCGTGAACGTGGTCGCGTACACGGCTGCTGCGGCGGGCTTGTAGCAGATCAGCGCGAGCATCCACCCGGTCAGCTTGCGGAACCAGGGCTTGGTCAGCGTGGTCATCGATCCGGCGGCGGCCAGCGGGAGTAGCCCGGCGAGGATGACCAGTGCGGCCTCGCGGAACAGCATGAGCACGGCCTGGACGACACCGGCGAGGATCGCGATGACGCCCAGCACGATCACGACGCCGGGGGCTGCCGCGCCGAGAGTGAGAACCTTGGTCAGACGCTCACCGAAATCGCCATGCGTCGAGGCGTTGAGGATCCAATCGGACCAGGCGTCACCGGCTTTGACCAGGAGGGACGCGATCAGCACGCCGATGGTCGAGGTCGCCGCCATGACCATCAGGCCGGAGCCGACGTCGGCCAGCGGGCTCGCTTTGCGCGACAGAGCCATCTTCGCGCCTGAGCTGATCACGCCGAGTACGGCTACTGCGACCGCGATCGGCAGCGTCCACTGACGCATTCGATCGACGGCGGATTCGGTGGCGAGATCCGGTGAGGGGATCTTCACCCACCAGCTGACAGTGTTGCCGATCACCCAGGTCACGCCGTCCTGGATGGCTTTGGCGATCTCGCCGAGGACGCCGTTGGCGGCCCCGGCGGCCATCTGCCCGACCAGGCCGTCGGTGAAGATGCAGGTGGGTGAGATCAAGCTTGAGCACGACATCGGGGTCACCCCTCGAAGGTGGTGTAGCCGTCGAGGGAGGTGAGCGGGCCGGCCGCGTTGCCCCAGTCGCCACCGAGCGGGGCGACCACCCGCCAGTCCCCATCGCGCCAGACGACCTGGACCCGGGTGACCGCGCGTACGGTCGTCCCGGCGGGGGAGGGCCCGGCACTGACCAAATCCACCGTCGCGGCATCCGGCGTGTAGCTCTGCCAGCGGTAGGCCTCCTCGGCCACGTAAGCGACGCCGAGTGCACTGCCCTTCGGCAGCCCGGCCTCCCGCCTGCTCTGCTCGTACTGGGCCCGGGTCTCCTCCAGCAGCTTGTCGGCATCCGGGCCGGTCACCTGCTCGGTGATGGTCGGCTCGAACACCGATGGGCCCCATTGCGCGTTCGCCCGAACCGCGATGTGCAGGGCCGCGAGCAGCGCACCCTGTCGCGTACGGGCGAAGCCCGCCGCCCGGTCGTGGTCGAGGCGGCGTGGGCCGTCGACCTCCGACTGCGGCAGCCGTACCCCGTGGAAGTCCTGCCAGGTCAGACGCGACAGCCGTACCGGTGAAGCCAGCGGCTTATCAGGAGCCGGTGTCGAAGTCGTCGAAGCCGTGACAGAGGAGGACGAGGTCGCCGCCGGGGTCGCGACCGTCGTCGGAGCCGACGAGCATGCGGTCAGCAGTACGAGCGTCGAGAGTACGGCGGCTGTGCCGATGGCGAGCGCCGGGAGCGTGGTGAGCGCCGGGTGGCGCGGCGGCATCGAAAGCCGTACGGCGAGCGGGGGCTTCATCGCAGGAACATCCCGACAATGCCGGACGCGGTGGCGGCCAGGCTGAGCCCGCCCAGTACCCAGGGGATGCCCGAGGCGCCGTCGGCAGCGAAGGACGATCGGTTCTTCCGCCCGATCGCCATCTGCGCCCCGCAGATGAACAGGCCCGCCACCCCGGCGACGATCACACCCCACTTGCCCCAGCCGAGGATCGTGTTGATCGGCTTGTCGAGGCCTGGCGGCGCGATCGGATCGGGGTTGGGCACCGGCACCGCCCGGGCCATCTCCACGACCGCGCTGTCCAGGACTGCGCTGACCAGCATGCTGGCCCTCCTCTGCTTCAGATCATTCGTACGACCAGGCCGGCCGGCTCACCTCGTGGACCGCACCTGACGGAACGACCACGGACTACAGATGGGACGCCGCCGGCAACCGGATCCGTGCCGGAGACAAGACCTACACCTACGACGAACGCAACCGCCTAACCGCCGGGGACGGCAGCACCTACACCTACACCCCCCGCGGCACGCTGGCAGAGAAGAGCACCGACGGCCGCGTCACGGTCAGCAAGTTCGACGCCTTCGATCGGCTCATCCGCGACGGGGACGTGCAGTACGGCTACGACGCCCTGGATCGCATGACCAGCCGCGTCAAGGGCACCGACACCGAGCGCTTCACCTACGACGGCTTCACCAGCAACCTGACCGCCGTGACCGACGGTAACAACACCACCAAGGCCGCCTACGGACGCGACGCCCTCGGCAACCTGCTGAGCCTGACCACGGTCGGCGGTGGTGCTCACCTGGCCCTGACCGACCTGCACGGCGACCTCATCGGCACCTTCACCGCCGGCGCCACCGCCCTGATCGACTCCACCGCCTACACCCCCTTCGGCGAGGTCATCATCCGAACCGGCACCACCCACAACCTCGGCTACCAAGGCGAATGGACCGACCCCGACACCGGCAACGTCAACATGCACGCCCGCTGGTACCAGCCCACCACCGGCACCTTCACCTCCCGCGACACCTGGAACCTGAACCCCATCCCGTCCGGTCAAATGAACCGGTACGCCTACGGGCTGGCATCACCACTGACCATGGTCGACCCCTCCGGTCACAAGGCCGCCAAGACACCCGAGATCGACGCGAACGGAGTCTGCCGCGGCACCGTGAGCCAGTGCGACGCCTACTTCAACCCGCCGGTACCCGAGATGAATTTAGGATCCGGAGGGTACGCGCTCGATGAGTACGGCACCTGTCACGGGGACTTCAATAAATGCGTCGGATACTTCGAGGCGAACTACTGGGAGAACCTTCGGGCGACCTACACCCCGGTCGACCCTCGCTTCTACTTCAACGATGAGGTGGCGAAGGAACTGGGCGTCATGAACAACGGCAAGCCCATCGAGCGCGGACTCCCCTACTGGTCCATGAGTGAAGAGGCTCGCGACCTCTACCTAGAGGGCTACAGGCCGTGGATGAGCCGCCCCGAGAACTTGGGACTCGCGGCCTGGGCAATGACGCAGGTGGGGGACATCGATGGACTTGACAATCTTGTCATGGCCCTGCCGAGCGCGGGTAGAGGGGTAACCGGTAAGCAGCTATATTCGGCGCTTAAGCAACAGGAAAGAGTTGAAACTTCTCTTGCCAAGTGTCATCACAAGCTCGACAACAAAGAGTGTCGAGAGTTGATTGCGCGTGAATGGCAGAACTGGCGGGCGTGGATTTGTGTGGACCCCTGGGCTAAAAAATGCGAGCTAAGCAATGTCGCCAAGGCTCTGGGATCGTTTGAGATGCCAGTCAAGCCGGCTCACTTTCTGGCGAGTGAGAATACTGATGAGAGTCTGGCGACTCTTCAGAAGCACGTGATCGGATGGGCGCGAAGCCAAGGTGCAGTTTGTATCAGGCAGACAAAGGATTTGATGATATGCACTGGACTAAAGAGCGGGGTGCACTTCGGTCGAGGGGGAACGAATATCGCAGGCGTAGTTCTCACCGATGACCCGCCGAAGTCGGGCTATGTGTGGAAGAAAGAATTTCTCAATCATGAAGCTGAGCACTCGAGGCAATGGGAGTTCTATTACAAGCAAACTAAATACTGGCCAACCTACCTCGTCTATTATCTCGACCAACCATGGAATGCCTGTCAGAACGTTTATGAGCTGCAAGCGGAAAGGAAGGGGGCCACATATGGATGCTAGCTACACTTCTAGAATGTCAGGTTCGCGGCCGAGAAGTCGACGCGTGTCGATCGCGTTCATTGTTGCTACAGCGGCATTGTCTGCATGTGGCCCTTTGCCGGCCGATAATGTCCCTCGCCCGGTAGCGGTCGGACGCTCGAGTGATGGGACAATTAGATTCGTGGTTCCGCTGTGCGACGGAGAGGAAATATCTTCGTTCATCGTGTCGAATAATCAGACCGGCGAGACTCTATGGCGCGTCTCGGAACCGGTCGGCAATGACGAGCGAAGTGGCGCCATCCTTCTCGGAGAGGGGAGTGGGTTCAAAAGTCAAGAGGTTCCACTGCGAAAGCCCTTGCCTGACGAGATTGATGTGACGGCGCATTTTGTGAGCGGCCCACCCGTTGGGTCGGGAATCCTTGTAAAGGCGATACCAGAGGATCTTGCGGGAACGGATCAAGTTACCAGCCCTACCTTAGGTAGGGGAACCGAGAAGGAGTTTTTAGAAGAAACAGAATCGGATTACTGCTAATCGGGCATCAGTCAATGCTCGAAGTCGCCGCTGACCAGGTGACCGCATCCTCCTTAATCGGTGAGTCGGGCCTCAATCGGGAGGCCCTGCGTGCGTTGGCTGAGATGTCTGACGGCGGACGTCAGATCGTCGCGAAACTTCATTATCAGCGCCGCCCGCCTCGAATGCGGCCAGGTCCCAGGCGGCCGGGATGTGTGACCTGAGGTCGAGGGGCGCCAACAGGCAGTGCACGTGCCGGATAGACGTACGGCTATACCGCGCTAGAGTTGGCGATCTCCTTAAATCCTCGGGTTTTGGCTGTTATAGGTTCTGATCACGTACGGCGTGGCGAGGGACACCACTCGCCAGCCGGTCGACTATCTGCGGACGTTCACCCTTCCCCAGCGCGGAACCTACGTCTCCCGGAGCGACAAGTGGCCGGAGCGGCCGGCCGACCCGTCGGAGGTGTCGACCTCCACGTGACTCGAGCGATCCACCTCGCTTCGGTGACAAGGCCGAGGTTGTGATCAACAGGAGAGGGCGTGCAGCTTCTAGGCTGAACCGGGTCAATACGTCAGACGGAGGTGCACGTGAAGATTCAGGCCGTCTTCTTCGACGTCGGGGAGACGATCGTCGACGAGACCCGCGAGTACGGCACGTGGGCCGACTGGTTCGGCGTTCCCCGGCACACCTTCTCCGCGGTCTTCGGTGCCGTCATCGCCCGTGGTGGGGACTACCGCGAGACCTTTCAGCACTTCCGCCCGGGATTCGATCTGCATGTGGAGCGGGAGCGGCGGGCCGAGGCCGGGCAGCCCGAGAGCTTCTCCGAGGAGAACCTCTACGAGGATGCCCGCCCATGCCTTGCCGCCCTGCGTGAGCAGGGACTCCTGGTGGGTCTGGCCGGCAACCAGACCGCTCGCGCGGAGAAGATCCTGCGTGCCCTGGATCTCCCGGTCGATCTGATCGGGACCTCGGACAGCTGGGGCGTCGAGAAGCCTTCCACCGCCTTCTTCGAGCGGATCGTCCAGGAGGCCGGCTGCCCGGCCGGGGCCGTGCTGTACGTGGGGGACAGGCTGGACAACGACGTCAAGCCCGCCCAGGATTCGGGAGTAGCCACGGCGCTCATCCGCCGAGGCCCCTGGGGATACATCCTTGACGAGCCGGAGGCAGCCGAGCGGTGCCTGTTCCGGATCGACTCCCTCGCCGAGCTCCCGGAGTTGATCCGTAAGCACAACGAGGGTTAGGTCGACAGCTCGGGGCGGTGCAGCCGGTCCCGCCAACCTGTCCGACCAGGGCGCCCAGTTAGCCGAACTGCACATCGTGTGCCTGCCGGACTTCGTCGGTGCGACTCTAAAGCTTGAGCAGGAAGTCGAAGTCGCCATCCTTCGCGCCCAACAGCCACGCCTTGGCCTCCGCAGGGGTGAACACCTGGGGCTCACGATCGGGGTTCTGGGAGTCGCCAAGCAGGACATAGCCATCCACGACGGCGACGCGAACGCAGTTTCCGCCACCTCCACTGTGCCGGGAGATCGTCCACTCGACGTTGGTCAGGTCGAACGAAGATGGGTGCGGCTTGCGCGGTGTCACTGCTGCAGCTCCTTGATCATTTCCTTGAGACGTACACGTGTATCGTTGGGGCTCAGTGCCCGCTCCCACAAATCGGTGAAAGCCTCGGTGTAGCGCCTGACGTCCGCCTCCCCATCGAAGTACACCGAACTGGCCATGGTCTCCACCCATACGACGGCACGGGCGGCTTCGGGGAAGTGCATGAGCACGAAGGGGCCCGCCATCCCCGGGTGGCATCCGATCGAGCCTGGCAGGACTCGGATTGTGTTCCGCGGCTGCTCGGATTCGGCGAGCAGCCGCTCCAACTGTGTCTGAGTCACGGTCCGGTCCCCGACGATGTGGCGGAGTGCGCCCTCGTCGATGAGAGCGCGGAAGTCCTGAAGCGCTCCGTCCGACACCTGCTGCTGACGGTCCATGCGGACGTCGACGAGGGCTTTGACCTCGGAGAGCCTCAGTTCGGGACGCATGCCGGCGATCACAAGCCGGGCGTAGCCCGGAGTCTGGAGGAGCCCAGGGATGAGAGCTCTCTCGTAATTGAAGAGCGCACTGGCCCGCCGCTCCATCTTCAGGAAGCCTTCGAACTGCATGGGGCCGAGCAGTGCTGCGTTTCGCCGCCACAGCGCTGGGCGCGGCCGACCGGCTGGCGTTGTGTCTGCGCTTACGAGTTGCAGGATCTCGGAGCGCTCGGCGGCGTCGGCCTGGTAGCACTCGAGCAGGGCCTCGGCCAGCTCTCGCGGGACTCGGCGTCGTTGGCCTCGCTCCAGTCTGCTCAGCCCGCTCTTGTCGATCCTGATGCCGCGTTCGCGCAGCACCGGGTGCTCGGCGACCTCACCCTGCGTCATGTTGCGACGCTCACGCAACTCTTCGAAGCGTAGCCCGACCTCGCTGAGCACCAGCGACCACGGCGGTTGCTTCATATCCGGCATGGGGGTCAGTGTGGCGGCTCGCCGTGGGTCGCCACAACCGTCCGTAGAGCAATTTGCTCAACCATATTGCTAACCCCGTGCAAGGAGAGCATCCTAACGACAGGCACGACGGGTGTGGAGCCCGTTGCTCCACGTGGCACTGCTCGTTGCGCTGGTGGACACCTGTCCGACCTTCGACCTCAGGAGGACTGCCACGATGCCCCGCCCCACGTTGTTCCGCCTCCTGGTCCAGGAGCGTCACTGGGACAACTGGGTGGTGTTCTGCGGCCACTTCGAGGAGGCGGCACGCGCGCTCGCCAAGGAGACCAACACTCCCAGACTCGCGAGCGTCACGGTGGCTCGGCGCACGTTCGACCGTTGGTTCGCCGGCGACTGGTACGGGCGCCCGCACAACGACGCGGCGCGGGTGCTGGAGCACCTCCTTGGCTTTCCCCGGACGGAGCTGTTCGCTCCGGCGCCCGATGTCCTCGAAGCCCGCAAGGCCGTCCACGACCGTGGCGGCTTGCAGGCTTCCATCGCCATCGGTCAGCGATGGCCCACCTCGCGGCTATTCCTCTCCGCGGCCGACGACGTTGCCGACTCCTGGGAACTGACGGGCCGAAAGGTTCTGGACGGCACCACCTCGGCCGTCCACTTCCTCCCGGCAGTGAGGCGCGACGATGAGGTCGGGCTCCGGCATCTGGATCCTGCCGCGCTGGTGAAGTTCCTCCGTCAAGCCCGCCGTGGCCTGCTTGTCGGCGTGGAGGAGCAGGACGACGACCTGCGCCTCTACGTGATCGACTCCGTGAACGCCCGCAAGAACCTGGCCGCCTCCACCTCACAGGCCGAGGGACTCGCGCTCACAGCAGGCCATGAGCTGGACGACCTGACATACGGCATTCTGTGGTCCTTGGTACAGCTCGACGACGGGCTCCTCGCAGACGACCAAGCCCTGGATGAAGAGCAGCAGGTGCTGGAGGCCTACCTGCAACTTCCGCGCTCCGCGCCCAGCCGGATGACACTGCCCATGCTCACGTCGGTGGGGGCGAGATGGCTGGGGTCCGCGTTCTGTGCGCAGCACATCCAGCGGCGTCTTGATGGAGCGTCGGAGGCGCCGCTGTTCTGGACCAGGGAGCAGACCGGTGAGGAGGCTGCCGCCTGGCTGTTCTTCCGGCACAAGATCGCGTACCTGCAAGCGCTCCGGCGGCAGTTCGGCGGCGCGGCCAGCCCGCTGTCGCGGACATTCTGCATTCCCGAGGCCGAGGTCGCCCGCACCGACCGGTACGAGCGCGTTCTGCTGTTCCTGGCCGTTGCGCTGATGGAGATGTACGGCATCCGCGTCCAGGTGACGGCACGCCCTGAGTACTCCGCCGTCGACGGGTTCGTGCTGGTGCCGGGCCAGCGCGCTATCGTGGCGAACTGGGTGCGTACCGAAGCGCTCTGGATGGCGGACACCACCACTGGGCGGGCCGACCTGCGCAGCTATCACGAGGCCGTCAGTGAGGCCGCCGATCAGAGCCTCCTGCAGGGCAACGACCCCGAGACGCGGCTGCGCGCAATGGCCGGTTATCTCGGCCTCGACTGGAGATGGGTCACCCGCAGGTCTTGTGACGTGGGCGAGTGCGGGGTTGCCAACCTGGTACGGCCGCGCAGCAGACTGATCAGCGTCGATGTCCTTGACGAGGTCCTGCGCTTCGTGGGAAGCCTTGCCCCCGATCAGTAGGCCCGCAAGGCTGACCCTGTCCAGAAGCCGACCACTCCCGCAGAAAGGCCACCCCGTGCCAGACCAGAGCCGCAGCATCCTGGTGGTGACCCTCGGCGGCACCATCGCGATGACCAAGACTTCCGGCGAGACGGGCGGGGTGACGCCGCGCCTGACGGGAGCCGACCTCGTCGCCGCAGTACCCGGTCTGGACGAAGGGACCGTGATCACCGTCGAGGACTTCCGCCGGGTCCCGGGTGCATCGCTCACCGTCGACGACATCGCTGAGCTGGCCGGGCGCCTCGGAAAGGCCGCGGCCACCGGTACGGACGGCTTCGTCATTACGCAGGGAACCGACACCCTGGAAGAGACCGCCTTCCTCCTGGACCTCCTTTACGACGCGGACGCGCCCCTCGTGCTGACCGGGGCGATGCGCAACGCCGCGATGCCGGGGGCCGACGGACCCGCGAACCTGCTGGCGGCAGTACGCACCGCCGCCAGCACCGATGCCCGCGACCTGGGAGCGCTCGTGGTGTTCGCCGATGAGATCCACGCCGCCCGCCACGTCCGGAAGGTTCACTCAACCAGCATCGCCGCCTTCGCCTCCCCGAGCGCCGGTCCCATCGGACACGTGATCGAAGGAGTCCCACGGCTGCACTTCGCGCTCGAACGCTACCGCGCCGTGCCACCGCCGGTACGGCCGGCCGTGGTCGAGATCGTGCACACGACCCTGGGCGGTGACATCGCGACGCTCGACGGTCTTGACCGCCGCGCGGACGGGGCTGTCGTCGCGGCGTTCGGCGCCGGACACGTACCGCAGTCCTGGGTCGAGCCCCTGCAGGCGCTGGCGGAGCGCATCCCGGTGGTGCTCGCCTCCCGGACCGGTGCTGGCAGCGTCCTGGCCGGCACCTATGCCTTCCCCGGCTCCGAAAGCGATCTGCTGGCCCGTGGGCTGATCAGCGCCGGCCCATTGGATCCGTACAAGGCGCGACTGCTGCTCCTGGCCCACCTGCGCGCAGGAGCCGACCGCGCGACGGTCGAGGCCGCCTTCACCGAACGTCGCTGATCACATCACGAGCAGGAGATTCGCATGCGCGCCACACGCTTCAGTCGAGGTCGAGAGTTCATCTTCGCCATCGACCATGGGGAAGACTTCTTCACCGCACTGGAGAAGCTCTGTGGTGAGCACGAGATCCGCGCCGGCTACATCCCCACTTTCATCGGAGGGTTCAGCTCCGCCAAGCTGGTGGGCACCTGCGGCCCGCTGGAGCATCCCGAGGCCCCGCTGTGGGACCACGTTGAAGTGAAGACGCTTGAGGTGCTCGGCGGCGGAACGCTTGCCTGGGACCCTGACAGGGACTGCCTGGCGCCGCACATCCATGTTTCGGCCGGCCTGAAAGCCGACTCCGCCGACGGCCGGACCAGCCACTTGCTCGCTGCTCAGGTGCAGTTCATCGCCGAGCTCGTCGTCGTGGAGATCACGGATCCCGCCCTGATCCGACCTCGGCAGCCGAGCCTGTTCGACGTCCCGCTGCTCACCTTCAGAGAGCAGCACTGACCGCGCGAGGGAAGGGGGGAGTGTCAAGGAAAGGGCTCTGGCCCACTTTCGGTGGTGACGGAGCGTGATAGCTCGTGTCGGTCCATGACCCCCTCGCCGTGCTGTGCCAGCGTGACGCCGGTGTGATGTTAAGGATCTCGCGGGGCTTGTGTTCCCGCAGTTGGCCGGCCTGGTCGTCGGCAGCGTTCAATCCAGGAGCGGCGTGATCCTGGTGCATGTCACGTCCAACGGCGCGCCGGTGGAGTGCCCCGGCTGTGGAGCAGCCGGCCGGGTGCATGGCTATGTGGACCGGCAGCTGGCGGACTTGCCGGTGGCTGGGCACCGAGTACTCGTGCGGCTACGGTTTCGGCGGTTAAGGTGCCCAACGGTCGGGTGCGAGCGACAGACGTTCCGGGAGCCGCTGCCTGGGCTGGCCGAACCGTATCAACGCCGCACGATCGCCTTGACCACGCAGGTGGGGGCGGTGGTGCGGGAGCTGGCCGGCCGGGCGGGATCTCGGCTGCTGGACGTGCTGGGAGTCTCGATCTCGCGGCAGAGCGCGGTCCGGTCGTTACTGCGTCTGCCCCTGCCGGTCCGTCCGGTACCGGAGGTGATCGGGGTGGACGACTTCGCACTCCGTAAACGGCACCGCTACGCCACTGTGATCATCGACGCGGTAACCCGGGAGCGGATCGACGTGCTCGCCGATCGTCAGGCCGACACCTTGGAGGCATGGCTACGTGCCCATCCCGGCGTGCGGGTGGTGTGCCGAGACAGCAGCGGCGCCTACGCCGAGGCGATCCGTCGCGCCCTGCCCGAGGCGGTGCAGGTCGCCGACCGGTGGCAGTGCGCCATGAGGCGCCTGGTCGTATCCCCGGCTGAGCCGGGAGGAATTGGAAGGAGGTTCCTGGGTCCGATGGCTTACCTGGATCCGAAAGGTGAAGGGGACAGCAGCATGTCATTGAAGCGGTGGCCGTGCTCAGGCGTTGGAGGCGGCGCGTCGCGGGATCCGCGTGATATGGCGAAAGCTGGATTGTCTGAATCCCAATCTACAGTTGATGGAAGGTCGCATCCGTCGGAAATCGACGCCCGAAGCCGACGCCGCGTTCTGCCCGGGTTTAGTGCCATGACCTGGGCACCTTCCGAGCGCGGAGCGATGCCCAGTGAGGGCATTGAAGGAGATGAGTGGGACGCCTACCTCACGCTGTCACGTACGGCCAGGACGAACATGGGATCGCCTACGGGACGCGAGTCCTATGGTGACGGAGGCCCCGTAGTAGTCGCCGGAGTCACGCCCGGCCAAGGAGTCCGGGAGAGCCGGATGCAGGGCGAAGGGGGCCAGGTGATCGGACACCTCAGGGTCGGGAGGTATGCGTAATGCAGAGCGCCGAAACGGTGCTGGGTGTCCTGCGTGAGCGCGGCAGGCGTGGCCTGCCGTTGAACGAGTTATATCGGCAGTTGTTCAACCCGCAGTTGTATCTGCTGGCCTACGGGCGTATCTACGCCAACAAGGGGGCGATGACGCCCGGGGTCACCGGGGAGACCGTGGACGGCATGTCGATCGGCAAGATCGAAGCGATCATCGAGGCGCTGCGGTCCGAGCGGTATCGGTGGAGCCCGGTCAAGCGGATCCACATCCCGAAGAAGAACGGCAAGACCAGGCCCTTGGGTCTTCCGCCGTGGTCGGACAAGCTCGTCGGCGAAGTGGTGCGGCTCCTGCTGGGCGCCTACTACGAGCCGACGTTCTCCGACCTGTCCCACGGTTTCCGTTCCGGTCGAGGCTGCCACACCGCGTTGCGGAAAGTGAGCGAGACCTGGACCGGGACGACCTGGTTCATCGAAGGAGACGTCGCCGACTGCTTCGGGAGCTTCGATCACGAGATCATGCTCTCGACACTGGCCGAGCGGATCCACGATGGCCGGTTCCTGCGGCTGATGCGGAACATGCTCATGGCCGGATACTTGGAGGACTGGGTCTGGAACGCGACGCTGAGCGGGGTCCCGCAAGGTGGCGTCGTTTCACCGATCTTGTCGAACATCTACCTGCACCGGCTGGACGACTTCGTCGAGAAGGTTCTGATACCGCACTACACCCGAGGGCGGATCCGCAGGCAGGACACCGTCTATGCCAGGGTGCGCGCTGCCAGAGACCGGGCGCATAAGCGCGGAGACCACGCCACGGCGCGGGAGTTGCGCAAGCAGTTGCGGAGCATGCCCAGCGGGGATCCCCGAGATCCTGGCTTCCGGCGGCTGCGCTACGTCCGGTACTGCGACGACACCCTGCTCGGGTTCACCGGACCGAAGGCCGAAGCCGAGGAGATCAAACAGCGCCTGACAGCGTTCCTGCGTGACGAACTCGCGCTGGAGTTGTCGGCGGACAAGACACTGATCACGCACGCCCGCACCCAGGCGGCGCGTTTCCTCGGCTATGGGATCACCGTCCTGCACAACGACCGTAAGGTCACCCGCGGCCGGCGCAGTGCCA
The DNA here is from genome assembly GCF_050942215.1 of Sphaerimonospora sp. CA-214678. GTDB lineage: Bacteria > Actinomycetota > Actinomycetes > Streptosporangiales > Streptosporangiaceae > Sphaerimonospora. The sequence goes on along the minus strand of NZ_CP192056.1, from coordinate 3,889,856 downwards.
ATGGCGTTGTCAGCCTCAGGGTGCCGGCGGCGGTGATCAAGGCTAAGAAGGCCCCCTACCTGTCTCGCGGCAAACCCGAGGGCAGGCCCCGTCTGATCAACGAAAACGACCACACCATCGTCAACACCTACGGGGCCGAGTGGCGGGGCATCGTCCAGTACTACCTGCTGGCCGGGAACGTCCATCGTCTCCACCGGCTCGGCTGGGTCATGGAGACCTCGCTGCTGAAGACTCTGGCCAACAAGCACCGCTCGTCGGTGGCGAAGATGGCCCGCAGATACGCGGCCACGATCGCCACCCCGCACGGGCTGCGCAAGTGCTTCGAAGCCAGGATCGAACGCAGCGGCAGGAAACCACTGGTCGCACGGTTCGGAGGTATCCCACTACGGCGCAACAAGGACGCGGCCATAACCGACCATGTCCTGGTCCCGGGCACCATCCGCCACAAAGAGCTGATCACCCGGCTCCTGACGAACTGGTGCGAGATCTGCAAAGCAGAAGACGGCATCTCGGTGCACCACGTCCGACGCCTCGCCGACCTCACCCGGCCGGGACGGCCACAACCCGCATGGGCGGAACTTATGGCCACACGACGGCGCAAGACCCTCGTGGTCTGCCGGATCTGCCATGACTCCATCCACACCGGGCAGCCGAAACCGCAGCTCACGCAGTAGTCACCGGAGAGCGACGTGCGGTGAAAGTCGCATGCGTCGTTCGGGCTGGGGGCCGCAGGAAAAGGACCCGCGCTCCGCGCGGGCACCTCGCCAGCGGCCCACCAGTGCTACCTGGCACAACCTGGCCGAAGCCGTGGTCAAGGAGGTTGCCGCGCATTCGGTCTGCTGGGGCAAGACCGGGCCGCCGCCCAAGGACGGGGTGCGGGCCGCCACTACCCGCGAGCGCTGGCAGCAGGTCCACGCTCTACTCGACCAGGGTGTGGGGCTGCTGGAATGCGCCCGCCGCCTCGGTGTGGCGTTGAACACCGTCAAGCGGTATGCCCGCATCAGTGAGCCCGAGCGGCTGGTCAGGGTCCCGAAGTACCGGCCTACGCTCGTCGATCCGTTCCGTGATCACCTGCGCCGCCGCCGTGCTGGAGCCCGCCGTCTCGGTTCAGCAGTTGCTCGCCGAAATCAGGGAACTCGGCTACACCGGCAGTCAGAACCTGCTGTACCGATACATCAACCAAGGCAGGGTCGAGTGCGACCAGCTCGCGATCTCGCCGAAGCGGCTGGCCGGTCTGTTCCTTAGTGGTCGTCGCTGGAAGTCCTTCGGGGGTTGACGGTTGGTGGGTCAGTGCGCTGCTCGTGATCAGCTGTTGGCGTTGGTCACGTAGAGGTCGCAGACCAGGTCGAGGGCCTCTTGCGGGCTGCCGGTGAACCAGATCGCATCCTCATAACCGCCCGTGCTGGGCGTATGGATCGCCAGCCCCCATCGGTGCGCCGATCCGCCATAGCGCAGCCGCATCAGCGGCAGCCGCTGGCCACCGGCGAGTTCCCCCTCGACGTAGCCGAACTGGCCGCGGTAGCGCACGTGAACGTCGGCCAGCTGGGGCCAGTGCTGCTTGGCGTGCAGAAACAGCCGCTGAGCCAGGGACGTCTTGGTCGAGGCGGGGATGGCAGGCATGGCCGATATCTTGCCGTCCCGGCGTGTCATTCGCCCACTATCGGCATGAATGCGGGCATTGTCGGCGAGTCACCGTGAAGATCGACTACAGAGAGTCCTCTGGTGCCCGTCCCCCGCGCCCGCCAGATCGTCTTGGCTGCCGCCGAACGCCGGCGGCTCAAGCAGCTGGCGTACTCCCACACCGCCCCTTACCAGCAGGTCATCCGCGTGCGGATCGTGCTGGACGCCGCGCACGGCTACTCCAACGCGAAGATCTCCCGACGCCGAGGCGTCACCGTGGACACCGTCCGCCTATGGCGCGGCCGATACGCCGACGAGGGCATGAAAGGACTGGCCGACCGGCCCCGCTCCGGGCGCCCGCCGAAGTTCACCCCGGTCCAGGTCGCCGAGATCAAAGCGCTGGCCTGCCAACTGCCGGCCGAAACCGGGGTGCCGCTATCGCGCTGGAGCTGCCCCGACCTGGCCGGCGAAGTCGTCGCCCGGGGCATCGCCGCGGCGATCTCCGCCTCCACCGTCCGCCGGATCCTGGCCGCTGACGCGCTCAAGCCCTGGCAATACCAGACGTGGATCTTCATCCGCGACCCCGACTTCGCCGCCAAAGCGAGCAAAGTGCTGGACCTATACGCCCGCACCTGGGATGGCCTGTCCCTGGGCGACGACGAGTATGTGATCTCCGCCGATGAGAAGACCTCCATCCAGGCCCGCTGCCGCTGCCACCCCACCCTGCCGCCCGGGGCCGCCCGGATGATGCGGGTCAACCACGACTACGAACGCGGCGGCGCGCTGGCCTACCAGGCCGCCTACGACGTCCACCGCGCCCGCGTGTTCGGCCGCTGCTCGGCCAAGACCGGCATCGTGCCGTTCATGGACCTGGTCGAGCAGGTCATGACCCAAGAGCCCTACGCCTCGGCCAAGCGGGTGTTCTGGGTCGTCGACAACGGCTCCTCCCACCGTGGCAAGGCCGCCGCCGACCGGCTGACCGCGCGGTTCCCCAACGCGGTCATGGTGCACACGCCCGTGCACGCCTCCTGGTTGAACCAGGTGGAAATCTTCTTCTCCATCGTGCAGCGCAAGGTCGTCACGCCCAACGACTTCACCAGCCTTGACGAGGTCGAAGACCGGCTCATCGCCTTCGAGCGGCGTTACAACGCCACCGCCCGGCCCTTCAGATGGAAGTTCACCCCGGCCGACCTCGAGGACCTGCTGGCCCGGATCGAGCGGCACGAACAGAAAGAGTCCAACCTCCAGCAGCACGATGACTGCGACCATCAGCCTGCCGTACTGGACGCCGCCGCGTAACCCCCGAGGGATTTACGAACACGACCACTTAGTGAACCAGGCACACTGACCGACGCCCAGCGGGAACGGCTCGATGCCGCCATCGCCGCCTGTGGCGAGATGACCATGTGAGCGGCCTCGTCCGGGACTTCGCCGCCTTCCTCGAGCCGAAGGACGGCAACGATCGGCTGCTGACCGCCTGGATAAGGCTCGCACGACAGGTCGACCTGCCGCACGTGCACACCTTCACCCGCGGCCTCGTCAATGATCGCGATGCGGTAGACGCCGCGCTCTGCCTGCCGTTCCACAACGGCGGTACCGAAGGCGTCTATACCAAGACCAAGCTCCTCAAACGGCAGATGTACGGCCGCGCCGGGTTCGCTCTCCTCTGTCACCGCATCCTGCTCGGCTAGCCACTTTCCGTCACCACCGAAAGTGGGCCAGAGCCCTTATTCGTACAGTCCTGGAAGGGGGACGGGGATCGTCAGCGATCCGGGGCCAGCTCTGACCGGGCGGTGACCCTGTCGCACAGGAAGCTGAGCTTGGAGTAGAACGTGCGCTGTTTCGCCAGGCCGCTCGTGGCGAGGTGCTCCAAGAGCCAGCGGTCGATGCGTTGCATCTCCCGGAGCACCTCGTCCTTGTCGTGCTCCAGCAGGCTGCGCGAGCGCCGGTACTCCAGCTCGCACTGCGACAGGACCACCTCCGGCGCTGTCAGCAGAGAGCAGTGGTCGAGGTAGATGCCGTAGACGTGGCCGGTGCGCATCGACTCGCACTGGATGTCGTAGCGGACGCGCCGGAAGGGCGGCATGGCCCGCACTTGGAGGCCCAGCTCCCAGCGGAGGTACTCTCCGAAGCCGTCTGAGGTGACCTCGATGTCGGTGTAGAGCTGCTCGCGGCGCGCGAAGGCGTCCTCCGCGTACCACTTGCGCTTCAGCACGTGCCCGCCATCGCCCCGGGGGATGAAAGAGGCGTAGCCGCGCTCCGGGTCCGGGCCGGTGACGTCGAACAGGTGGTTATCGAAGCAGTAGACCTGGAATTCGTTTCGGTACTCCGGCCGGCAGTCGGCCAGTTCGCCGTAGCGCAGGGCCTTCAGCAGTTCCATGGAGGCCGCCCAGATGTCCGTGCCCGGCGTCAGGTTGTACTTGTACTCCAGTTCCGTTCCGGCGAAGTGGGTGCGGAAGTGGCTCGGTTGGTTGTTGAGCCGCAGCGCCGACGTCTCATACGCGGCCAGCACCGGATCCAGCCAGCGCAGCGCTTCCACCGGGCCTTCGCCGACCGGCTCCCCGGTGATTCGGACAAAGCAGGCCGACCTCGACGCGGTCCTCCAGTTCGTTCGCCGACAGGGACTGCCAGCCCTCGATCTCTTTCTCCATCCGCTGCTGGAGGGCCCGGAGCTCCGCCGCGGTTCGCTGGGCACGGCTCAGACACAGCGCCCCGCCCCAGATCTTGCGGATCGCGGGCTCGTGAGTGGCCGGGTCGCCGGTGAAGCGCAGGTTGAGCACAAGCCGTTTCGGGTCGTTGGCGTACCGCTCCACCCATCGCCGGTCGCGGGGATCGTAGCCGTCGATCTGGTCGAGGTAGCTCTGGTCCAGCCAGGCGCTGGCGTAGCCGGGGAGCTTCCGGGCTCTGGCGAGTGCGGTCTCCATCGCCTTCTCGGTGGCCTTCGCCGGGTCGATCGGGCGCCATCCGCCTGCGGGCATCGGGCATGGTGTGGTGCGTTCAGGCCGGTCGTGCGGGGCCTTGTCGCGCTCGGCGGGACGCGCAGGCTCGGTGAGCGTGAGCCGTTCACCGTCCCAGGTGCCGACCACGTGGTAGTCGCCCCAGCGCACGCCCCCATGCTTGGAATGCTCGACCGCATTCCAGTCCCAGCCGATGATGTCGGGTCCGGCGCACTGGGGCGGCATGGACTGGGCGACGTGGGCGCAGAGCTGGGAACCGTGTCTGGAGTCGGCGAGCACGGTCGCGTCGGCCTGGTACCGCTTCGCCGGCGTGGTCGCCGCTGGCGCCGTTCCGCAGGCGGCGAGCGCGACGAGCACGACGGCGAAGCAGATTCCCCTCATGCCCGGTGAGACGGACGGAAGCGCTGAAGGGTTCACCATGGGCCTTCTGCCGAACCGGGTGCTTGCCGGTGTGCTTACCGGTGGCTCCGAAGCCGTTGCGGGCGAGTTGACCGGCTCCGGCAGGGATCGGCCTGGGCTCGCCGTAGTCATCCGGGGTCTCGGAAACCGTCGGGCGGTGACGCTAGCGTCGGCGGGGTGACCGCCGACACGCTCTCCCCCGGGTCCTCATCGCAGTCTCCTGAACGGCTGCGCGCCGAGATGGTCGCCCAGTTGAAGCGCGAGGGCTGGATCCGTGCCGGCGAGGTCGCCGATGCCTTCGCCGCGGTCCCGCGTGAGATGTTCGCCCCCGAGGCCCCGCTCACCGCCGTCTACTCCGCCAAGGACGTCGTCATCACCAAGCGCGATGCCGCGGGCCGGGCGACGAGTTCCATCAGCGCGCCATGGCTGCAGGCCGAGATGATCGAAGCAGCCCGGTTGCGGAAGGGCGCGCGGGTTCTGGAGATCGGCAGCGGTGGGTACAACGCCGCGCTGCTGGCCGAGATCGTCGGCCCGGAGGGGTCGGTGGTCACCGTGGACATCGATCCATGGGTCACCGGGCGGGCCGGCCGGTTCCTCGCCGAGGCCGGCTATCCGCATGTGAAGGTCGTCTGCGGGGACGCGGAGTACGCCGCCGACGAGCACGGTCCCTTCGACGCCGTCCTGGTCACGGTCGGGGTCTGGGACTGCCCCTGGGGACGGCTGCTCGCCCCGGGCGGGCGGATGGTCGTACCTCTGATCTTCGCCACGATCACCAGGTCGATCACCTTCGTCCACGACGGCGACCACCTCATGGGGCTGAACCCGACCGTGTGCGGGTTCATACCGATTCAGGGCGACGGCGCACACGCCGAACGGGAAGCGGCCCTGGCCGACGGAGCAGTCAAGCTGACGATCGACGGCGGCCCCGAACTCGACGTCGCCGCACTCGATGCGGCGCTGAACGGTGCCCGGGCCGAGGTGTGGACCGGTATCGCGGTCGGCAACGGCGAGCCGTTCGACACTCTGAACCTGTGGCTGGCGACCGTGGACGACACCTTCGGCATGATCTGGCGGGACCCGGATCGGGACTGCGACCTCGCCCAGCCGGCCACCCGGTGGTACTGCCCGGCCCTGATCACCCTCGACAGCTTCGCCTACCTCACTGTCCGCCCTGCCAACCGCGACGGGGACTCCGGGGAACGCCGTCACGAGTTCGGCGTCTACGGGCACGGCCGCCGTGGTGCCGAACTCGCCCGGCGACTCCGCGATCACATGCGTACGTGGAACCGCGATCGGCGGCATAGCCCCGGACCTGACTTCACCCTCTATCCCGTGGAGGCCGCAGTGCCGGTGCCGGCCGTGGGGCGGGTCTTCCCCAAGCGGCACACCCAACTGGTCATGACATGGCCCTGATCACCCCGCAGCGAGATACCACCGACCGATCCACCGCCAGACAGGGTTGACGTTATGTACCTGATGGCATCCCGCTCGATCAGGTCGGGGTATATCCGAAGGCTCTTGATCGTGCAGATATCGCCCCTTCCGAGAGCACTGGTCGGAGCCCGCTGCCGCATGCCTGGCGGAGCGCCGTTTCGTGTCAGCCCTTACAGCGGCTGGTGATCGCAGCGCGCACGGGCCGTTGCCGTCCGAGAAAGTCGGTGTTGTCCGCCCACTGGTCGACGCCTCCCTCCAGTGGCAGGGCGCGCAGTTCGGGGTGGGTGATGGTCTGTGCCAGGGCCCGGGCGAAGCGTTCGGCGTGCAGCACCTGGAAGGGCCGGTCGTGGTACGGCCGGCGCGCCGGGTTCACCGGCTCCGCGAGCCCGGTGTCGTTCTGCAGGTGGGCCACGATCTCGTAGGCGTCGCACAGGTGCCGCTCTCGCGCCGGGTAGTCGGTCGCCGTCACGGCGCCGCGCAACGACGGCGTGAGTTTCCCGGCGATGGCCAGTCGTCCGAACGCGCTGCCCAGCCACTTGCTGTACGGCGCGTATCGCCGTACAAGCAGCAGACACAGCCGCATCAGGTCGCGTACCAGCCGCCCGGCGACGAGGGCGGAGCCGAGATCGTCGCCGACCTCGGCGCAGCGTCCGACGAACGCTTCCTCCTGGGAGAGACGCTGCCACTGACAGGCCAGCAGATACCGCCATACCTAATCGGGGTACCAGGCCAGGCGCCGACGTGCAGCGGTGAGCAAGCCGAGCCCGTCGTGGAAGACCACGCCGCCGGTGACCTCGGCGAGCCTCTGCTGCGGCATCACCAGCCAGTCGCTCACGGTCGGTTCCACGGTCTGCGGGTGGAGGCCGAGGTGAGCGTTCAGCCAGGAGCCGACGGTGTTGATCAGGACTCGGTGGTTGACCAGGCCGTCCGTCATCTCCATGTGGCCGACCGGGTTGCCCGGTTGCCGGTGACGAAAGTGGGTGGGCCAGCCGCGGACCTGCTTGGGTAGCCGGTAGGCCAGTAGGCGGTGCAGGTCGGTCGCGTGCTCGGCGGCGTCTTCGGGCGTGAGGAACAGATCCAGTCGCGGCCCCCCAGTCGTGATCCGTCGACCGTGCGGTGTCGAACCCGAGCACCTCCGATCCCGGGCCGACCCTCGCGGCGGCGTACCGCAGCCAGGGGTATTCCTCCTCGAGGATCGGCCGTACCGCCTCCTCATAGAAGATCCGTGACAGCGTAAGACCCGGCAGGAACTCGGCGGCGGGAGTCGTCATGAGATCACTGTGCAGGGCCGGCGGCCCGGGAACCACCGGGTTTCGCCACGCCGTCCCGCCCTTGGCGCCGCGGATCGCGGGCACTCAACTGTGTTCGTACTCCTGGAAGTCCTCGATCGTCCACTCCAAGCCGCTGGCGACGACGGCGTCCTCGGCCATCCTGCTCGGATCGCCCCGACCGGTGTCCGCCAACGGGAGGCGCTGATGGCGCTTGGTGCCTTCCAGCGCGCCACCGCCACCGCCGGCTGGCTGGGGCGCGGTGGCTGCACCCTCGCGTTCCTCGGCCTCGCTTGATCACCAACTGGACGTCAGGCACTACTGGCCGGGTGACGCACTGGAGATTCTCGAGCAGCTGGAATTCTGTGGCGTCCTGGTCGGATTTCACTGTTCCGCTGGCGAGAGAACAGTGGACGCGATTGCCACCCGGGAGCGGGCCCTTCCAGGTCCTGGGGATGTGCCTGCCGAGGAAACCGTAATGCGAGATTCTCCGACGGTCTCTCCGAGACGTGATCGTTCCGTCGTATTGATCAGCGGATCGGGCTGTCATGGAGTTCGTGAAAACCCCCTTGACCCCGAACTTTTCCGCTGTTCCATCGGAATCCGGCGAGCGTTCCACTCGTTGAGAGGGAAAGGTGAGCATGATTGGCTCGGCTGTCTTCTGACTGCGGTCGAGACAGTGCTGAAGCCCTGTTGGCACGCGTCAAAGCGGACATGACGTGTGCGGCGTCGAACTTCCGGTCAGGCGCCGCCCGGGGTGTCGTGACAGCCGCGTAGCGAAGTGCGGTCGTTTGGATTTCGTGATCTCCGGGAATTCGAGAGATCAACCGATGGTCACGGTGCATTCCGATGCCTCATCTGGCCTTGGTCAGGGCCGAACTTCCAGGATTCGGAGGAAACTGGTACACCACCTCCACGGCCGAATCCCTTTCTGCTGCCATGGATGAGTGGATGGTATCGATATTCACAATTCCCGAAAGGGTGGAGTGTGATTTGAATGTCCCCGGCCGCATGGGATTTTTTGCGAATCAAAAGCGGCCTTTTGGAGCGCTCACCCGTTCCCGGGGTGCGGTCCGGCACTCTTCCGCAATGCGGACGTCGTCCTGTGGTGTACGACGCCCTGACGCTTTTCAATCACCTCAACTCTTGACACATGTCCCACTCGTGTTCAAACATCAGTTGACGCACTTCGACGGTTGGGTCTCGAAAGACTTTCAACCGGGAGGAGCCAAGTGACCAGTTGCTTTGAGGTGGGAACCACAAGACTTTTGTCGAGACGCACTTCATCGCCGCGCATCACACATGGCATTCGTCAGAGCACGTCTGAAGTCACCGCTGAGAGGCCAGCATGTCTGTTGACGTATTAGCACTCTGTCTGGGGTCGCGGCTCGGGCGCCCTTCGGCGCCGGACGCCACGGCCCTGACGGACGGTGAGTCCAGGCTGAGCTATGCCGAGCTCCACGACCTGGTCAGCCAGGAGGCGGCCGCGCTGCGCCGGCGAGGCTCAGGGCCGGGGTCTCTCGTACCGTTGCCGCTACCGGAGGGACGTACGATCGGCACGATCGTGTCCCTGCTCGCGATCCTGGCCGCCGATGCGGCGTTCACCCCGGTGTCGGTGGGAGCGGAGAGCGAGCCCCTGGTCCGCGAGTTATTGTCGAAGCGCTCCGCCTGGCCCGGCCACCTCTTGCCGTTCTCGGCCCCGGCCTATGTCCTGACGACCTCCGGCAGTACCGGCCCGGCCAAGCACACGGTGGTCACCAGAGAAGGTCTGCGCAGAGTCTTCGGAGGCCTGTACACCCGGTTCCGTGACCACCTGCCGCCCCTGGCCGTGTGGACGCAACTGCACCCGCTGACCTTCGGCTTCAGTGTCTGCGAGGTGCTCGGGAGCCTGACTTTCGGAGGGACGCTTGCCCTCGTCGAGCGCGAGGAACCCGTGACGTTCACGGCCCTGTCCCGGAGGCTGTCCGACGAAGCCGGCCCGCATGTGGTGTCCCTGACCCCGTCGGAGATGTCCCTACTGGTGAGCGCTGACGATGTGCCGCTCCCTTCGCACCTCCTCCTCAGTGGAGAACCGGCTCACAGGGCTCCGCTGCGTGACCTCTTCGCGCGTGCCGGGGCTGTGCCGCCGGTCGTAGTGAACACCTACGCCGCTACGGAAACCTCTGGGCAGATCACCGCGGACCTGGTCACCGCCGCGCGGCTCGACGCCGTCCTTGCGGGCCATGTTGGGCGTCCGCTCCCTGGAGTCGAGGTCCTGTTGCAGGGCCCTGACGGCACACCGGTTCCTCCTGGAGACAGCGTCACCGAGGGGGAGATCGAGGTGCGGGGCGCGACGGTGTCAGGGGGGTACCTGGATCCCCTCGCACATGAGGCAAAGTTCCCCACCATCGGCCGCAAACGGGCGTTCCGCACCGGGGACCTGGCACGCTGGGCCCCGGATGGCGGGCTGGTGGTCACCGGGCGCGCCGAGCGCAGGGTGAAGCTCGCCGGACGCTGGACGGCTCTCGACGAGATCGAGCGAACTCTCGTCCAGGACGGATTGGCATCCGAGGCGGCAGCGGCCGTCGAGGAGTACACCGTCGACGGCTCCACGGCCGGTCGCCTTCTGGTGGCCGTCGTTCCCACGGGAACGGCCCGGGCCGAGACCGCGGCCCGGGTGCGGCGGCGGGTGCTGCAACTGCTGGACGGCCCGGTCACCGTCCGTATCGTCGTGTACGAGTCGATCCCCCGTACCGCCCACGGGAAGACCGACCTGGTGGCAGTCCGACAGGCGTCACAGGCAGCCGCGCGGAACTCCGGGCTCGTCGGCACGGTGATGCGGGTGTGGGCGGAACTGCTCGGGGCCGGGTTCTCCGCCGAAGCCAATCTCTTCGAGTGCGGAGTGGACTCCCTCGGCGCGGTGGCCGCAGCGATCCGGCTCACCAAAGCGCTGGGGCGCGAAGTGTCGCCGACATTCCTCTTCGACCATCCCCGGATCGCTCTGCAGATCGAAGCTCTCTCCGGCCTTGCCGCGGAAGTACAACCTCTCCAACCTCACACCGACCTACGGGGCAGCGCCGCCGACCGACGGCGCTCGGCCCGGCGTTCGGCCGGTGCCGCCACACCGCCCGTCCTTATCGAAGGAGTGATGCAGTGACCGACCGTGACATCGTGGTCCTGGGATACGCCTGCCGGGTTCCCGGGGCATCGGACGTCGCTGCTCTGTGGAAACTGGTCGCGGAGGGCAGAGACGTGGTCACCCGCGCTGCCACCAACGTCGGCGCCACCGCCGGGGGCCGCGTTCACGCTTACGGGCTGGTGGAAGGGACCGAACTGTTCGACGAGGACTTCTTCGGCTACTCGCCGAAGGAGGCCGCCGAGATCGACCCGCAGCAGCGCCTGCTGCTGCTGTGCGCCGTCGAAGCGCTGGAAGCGGCAGGGCTGCGACCCTTCGCACTCGACTACGACATCGGCGTGTGGGCTTCCACCGGGCTCAGCTCCTACCTGCTGCAGACCTGGGACCCGGCCCTGAGCGGCACCGAGGGCATGTCGGCCCTGATGGGCGGCGACCCCCACTATGCCGCCACCCGCATTGCCTACAAACTGGGGCTCACCGGCCCGGCGATCTCGGTCGGTTCCGCCTGCTCCTCGTCGTTGCTGGCGATCCACTCCGCGTCCCAGGCCATCAGGGCCGGGGAATGTGATCTGGCCTTGGCCGGCGGGATGGATATCGAGCACCCGCAGCCCATGAGCTATCTCCATCAGGAGGGTGGCATCCTCGCCGCCGACGGGGTTTGCCGGCCCTTTGACCGGGACGCCACCGGCTCTGTGTTCGGCTCCGGTGGCGGCCTGGTGCTGTTGGCCGACAGGAGCCTGGCCGAGCGGGAGGGCTGGCCGGTTCGGGCGGTGCTGCTGGGGTCGGCCGCCAACAACGACGGTGCGGCCAAGGCGTCCTTCACCGCGCCGAAGTCCTCCCGGCAGGCCGATGTCATCCGGCAGGCGCTCGCCGCAGGCGGGGTGGAGCCGCGAGAGGTGACGTACGTGGAGTGCCACGGAACCGGCACCAGACTGGGCGACCGCAGCGAACTGGACGCCATGGCCGCCGTCTACGGCCCGGAATCGCGGGTCACGCTCGGTTCGCTCAAGGCGAACCTCGGGCATCTGCGTGTCGGCGCGGGCGTGGTGGGGTTCATCAAGGCCTGCGAGATGCTGCGGCACCGTACACTGCCGCCGATCGCCAACCTGCACCATCCGAGCCCGGCGGCGGACGAGGCAGGGTTTGTCGTCCCGGCCGAAGCCGCGCCGATGACCGATCCCGACGCGGCCGTCATCGGCGTCAGTTCCTTCGGGTTCGGCGGCACCAACGTCCACGCCGTCGTCGGCGCCGCTCCGGACGCCGTGGTCGGTCTGGCGGCGGACGCCGAGACCGCCGAGAACACGGACCCTGTGGTGCTCCAGGTGTCCGCCGCCACTCCGGACTCGTGCCTCGCCACATCCGTGCGACTGGCGGACCACCTCCGTACCGAACCAGGGATCCCGCTCAGCGCGGTGGCCAGGACCCTGCGCCAGGGCAGGGAGCCCAAGCCGTACCGCTTGGCCGTGGTCGCCCGGGAACGGCAGGCCGCGGTCTCGGGCCTGGAAGGCGACGCCGCCTTCTCCGTCGAGGGCTGGGCGTCCGCCACGGTGACCCCTGTCGTCCTCGTCCCGGGACAGGGCTCCGACCTTGCGCCCCTCGCCCGCGCGCTGTGGGAGTGGGAGCCCGTGTTCACGGATACGTTGCGTCGCCACTGGTCGCGACTGGCGGAACGCCGTCCCGGTACCCCGGGAATCGAGACAGCCCTGGGCGACCAGGGCCGGCTGACCTGCGGCCAGCGGCATGCCTGGTACACCGCGGTTGTACTGGCAGTCATCGAGCAGCTGTGCCGCCGGGGGCTGCCGGACGGCTTGTACGCCGGATACTCCCTTGGCGAGTACGCTGCGGCGGTTGCCGCCGGCGCGCTCGACGCCGATAGCGCCCTCGACCTGCTGATCGACCGAGGCGAGGCCCTGGACCGCAGCGCCCCGGCCGGCCTGATGCTGGTGGTCCAGGCGGGCCCGGAGCAGGCTGCCCGAGCACTGCCGGACATGGTTCCGGCGGCCGTGTTCTCCGAGCGGCGAACGGCGTTCGCGGTGGCCGCCGAGGCGGCCGACGACCTGCGAGACCGTCTTACCGCAGCCGGTCTGGTCCACCGCGAGGCCGACGTCGACCTCCCCTACCACTCGCCGCTGCTCGGCGAGTCAGCGGCAGCCTTCGCGGCCCTGGCCCGGTCTGCCGCGCCCCGGAAGACGAACCGGTGGATACCTACCCTTGGTGGGGGTGACGACCAGGAGCCTTCCTCGTACTGGGAGCGGCACCTCGTCCAGTCCGTCGATCTCCGGGCGGTCACCCGCTCGGTGGACGACCTCGCGAAGGACGCCCGCCCGGCCCTGGTCGACCTGAGCCCCGACGGTTTCCTGGGACACACGGCGGGCGCTGGCACGGCGGAGGTCGTCACGGTCCACCCTGGTCGCTCGGGTGCGGACCCCCGAACGGCCTACCTGCGCGCACTGGCCGGGCTGTGGACGGCCGGCATCGAACTGGACCTGAGCCGGCCCGGCGAGGCCACGACGACGGTCGCGCTGCCCTCGCGGGCCTGGGATCTGCGGCCGCACCGGAAAGAACGCCCGCAGGGAAGCGAGTCCGTCGCGGTCCGCAAGGGCACCCGGTCAGTGGTGCGGGAACGCTCCGTCGATCGCTGGATGTACCACCCGAGCTGGCGCCTGCGCCGGCGTTCTCCGCAGCCCGAGGACCTGGCAGGCCAGCGCTGGCTGGTGTTCGCGGGCCGTGACGGGTTCAGCGACCGGGTCGTCACCGAACTGCGCGCGCTCGGCGTCGAATGTGTCTGCCTGCGGCCCTTCGACGATGTCGTGCCGGGCGACGAGGAATCCATCGGAGCGGCCCTCGCCGGGATGGACCTGCGGTCCCGGCCCGTGCAGCGAATCCTGCACCTGTGGTGCGCGGAGGGCATGACGGATTCCGGAGACCTGGAGGGCCGACTCACGACTCTGGATACCGAACTGGCACACGGCTTCTACACCCTGCTGTTCGGTTTCCAGGCCCTCGCCTCCCAGCAGGGCGCCGCTCCGGTGCGGCTCGACATCGTCGCCCACGGTGTGCATCCCCTCGACAGCAGCGGTACGGCATCCTCGCCGGAGCGTGCTCTGCTTGCCGGTCCCACGCTGGTCATCCCGCAGGACCTCCCCTTCGTCACCGCCCGTTCGATCGACATCAGCGCGCTGTCCAAGGGCACCGCCACCCCCGAGACGGTGGCGGAACTGTGCGCCCCCACCACGGAGCAGGCGGTCGCCCTCACCCCGGGCGGGCGCTGGGTCCGTGCCTACGAACGCGACATCCTGCCCGAGGTTCCGGCCGCGAAGTTGCCGCTGCGCCTGCGGGAGGGCGGCGTCTACCTGATCACCGGCGGGCTCGGCGGTATCGGCATGACCCTCGCCGAATACCTGGTCCGCACCTGCCGCGCCCGCCTGGTCCTCACCGGACTGGACGCGGTGCCGCCCACCGGCCCCGGTGCGGTGCTGCCGGACGACGATCCGGGACTTGCGGAACGAGCCGAACGGATCCGCAAACTGAAGGCACTCGGCGGCGAGGTGCTCGCCGTGCGGTGTGACGCCGCCGACCGGGAAGAGACGGCTGCCCTGTTCCAGGAGATCGACCGCCGGTTCGGCCGACTCGACGGAGTCGTCCACGCCGCGGGTGTCTTTGAGACCCGGCGTGCCTTCCGCAGCCTCGCCGAGACGGGCCGGGAGGACTGCGAGCGGCGGCTGCGCCCCAAGGTGCTGGGTACCTTGATGCTGGCCGAGTTCCTGCGCGGACGCCGACTGGACTTCGTCCTCATGCAGTCCTCCCTCTCCTCCCACCTGGGCGGACTCGGCTTCTACGCCTATACCGCAGGGAACGCCTACATGGACGCGTTCGCCGAAAGGCACCGCGACGACGACATTCCGTGGATGACGGTCAACTGGGACGGCTGGATCTTCCGGGAGCGCGAGGACGACGCCCCCCACGAGTCGGTGGTCTCACCGTCCTTCGCTTCCCCCGACTTCGGGGTGGTCGCCGAGATCGCGATCCGGCCGAGCGAAGGGGCCGATATCTACGGGCGGTTGATGAACCTGATCACACCCCATCAGGTTCTGGTCTCCACCGCTGACTTCGAGGCCCGCATCGACCAGTGGGTACGTGGAGTCCAACCCGTTCCCTCGACGGAGCCGGCCTCCGTACCCGCCGACGTGGCCTTGGCCGATCCGGTCGCGGCGCAGGTGGCCCGGGCCTGGGCCGAGCTCCTGGGGGTCGGCGACCTGAATCCGGACTCCAACTTCTTCGCGATCGGTGGCGACTCACTGCTCGGTGTCTCGCTCGCCCACCGGCTCAGCCAGGAGTTCGACACTGTGCTCAGCGCCATCACTCTGTTCGAGAACCCGACCATCACGCAGATGGCGAAAGAGATCATTCGAGCGACTGCGCACAGCCAGGAACAGCGGGGGGAAGCGTGACCGACGACTTCGTACACTCGGCCGCCGGGACCGACGGGACCGGCCCGCTCCACAATCCCCCGGCCAGGTTCTCCGTCATCAAGCTCTTCGACGACCTGCCCTGTACCCACCGCTCCTGGGCACACGACGGCAAGTGCTCCTTCCTGCACGGCTACGAGCGCCGCTTCGAGATCGAGTTCGGCTGCGGCGAACTGGAGCCGAAGACCGGGTTCGTGATCGACTTCAGCGCTCTCAAGGAGGTCCGGGCGCTTCTCCAGGGCCAGTTCGACCACACCACCCTGATCGCTGCCGGGGATCCGCAGCGGGAGTTGTTCGAGGAGCTCGGGCGGTGCGGCGTCATCGACCTGCGGATCATGGATCACACCGGTATGGAGGGAGCCGCCGAGTGGGTCCACGGGAACGTCGACCGGCTGGTCCGGGAACGCACCGCCGGTCGGGTTCGGGTGCTGCGCGTCGTCGCCCGCGAATCGCGGAAGAACGCGGTGGTCTTCCAGGCCCCGGACCCCTGGGGACGGATGTGAGCGGCGGGGCTGACCCCTTCGACGAAGCAGCGGGCTCGCTGATCACGGCGGTCGTGCCGCAGCCGTGCGGCGCTTCCTGGCTGCTGCTGCCAGGGTGGCAGCAGTCCGCCGCGCACTGGACACCCGTGGCCCGCTGGCTGGCGGGCTCGGGGATCACGCTGCGCGCCGCCGATCTGGCGACGGCAGCGGATGGCTGCGTCGCCCCGCGCGGCACCCTGGCACGGACCGAGGAACTTGTGGACCGCCTGCTCGCCGAGACGGTGACCGCTGAGGCGGTGATCGTGGCGGGCCACTCGGCCGGAGCCCCGTTGGCCGTACTCCTCGCGGTGGCCCTGCCCGGTGTCCAGGCCGTGGTCATGGTCGAACCCGTGGCCTCCCACTTCGGCACCGCCCCCCCGTGTGCCGCTGTCCCTGGCATGCCGGGTGTCCCCGGTGGGCTTCGTCGGCTCCGCGACCAGTACCCCATGGCGGCCGAGGCGACGCTGCGCAGCATTGACGCCGCAGCACGCAGGCTCCCTGGCAGCGAACCGGCCGGCCCCGCCCGGGGGCCGGCCCCCGCCGACGACCGGCGTGCGGCACGCGCGGGCCAGGCCCTGGCCGCCACCCGTGTCCCCGTACTGGTGGTGCGCGGCCAGGCGTCGGCGCTGCTCTCCGAGCAGGACGCCCGAACCCTCGCTGCCATGGCGCCGTTCGGGAGGTGCGTGACCGTCCCGGACGCCGGCCACTCACCCCACATCGACCGGCCACGGGCCACCGCGGCGTACCTGACCGACTTCGCCGCCGAGCTGACCGAGCACCCCACCGACCTACGCAGGAGCATCCCGTGAGTGATGGCACGGACACACTGGCCGCACGCCTGGTGAGCAGCCGGGACACGGAGATCCGTACTCGGGGCACGGTCGATTTCGCCCGGATCGAGGACGCCGTCCGCGACATTCTCATCGCGGTGGGGGAGGACCCCGACCGCCAGGGCTTGAAGGAGACCCCCCGACGGGTGGCCCACGCCTACGCAGAGCTGTTCGCGGGGCTGCGGGTGGACCCTGCGGACGTGCTCGGCACCACCTTCCAGGAGGGACACCAGGAGCTGATCATGGTGTGCGACATCGAGGTTCAGTCCTTCTGCGAGCACCATCTGCTGCCCTTCACCGGCCGGGCCCACATCGGCTACGTGCCGGGACCGAGCGGCTGCGTGGTGGGGCTGTCGAAGCTCGCCAGGCTGGTGGAGATCTACGCCCGCCGGCCGCAGGTCCAGGAGCGGCTGACCTCGCAGATCGCCGAGTGTCTGCAGAACACGCTCGACGCCGCCGGAGTCATGGTCGTGATCGAGTGCGAGCACACCTGCATGACGATGCGCGGGATACGCAAAGCGGGTGCGCGGACTGTCACATCGGCGGTCAGGGGAACCTTCCAGAGCGACCCCCGCACCCGCGATGAGGCCATGGACCTGCTGTGGCGCACGGCAGCCTGACGGGAGCGCGCGATGCCCGAACAGCGGGCCGCCGCGGCGGCCCGGGCCGACCTGTCGGCCGTCACCACACCCTGGGGACTCATCGCCCGGATCCTGCGCCCCGGCGCCGGACGCCTGGCCGTCGCCGTCGTCGCTCTGGGGATGGCCGCGGTCGTTCACATGCTGCTGCCCTGGTTCCTTGCCCGCATCGTCGACGAAGGGCTGATCGCCCACGACCGCGGCGCCCTGCTCTCCTGGTCGCTCGGTATGTTCGCGGTCTCCCTGGTCAACCCGCTGTGCTATGTCATCGGCTACCGGCAGATGGCGCTGGCCGAGGCCGAGGCCCAGCGGCGTACCGCCGACTGCCTGACCGACCGGCTGGGCGAGCGGGCTGCCCGGAACGGGTGCCGGCCCACGGCCGGTGACATGGTCAACCTGGTCACTGGGGACAGCCAGGCCACCGCCGCGATGTACTCCACGTTCGGGCACGGTGCGATGAACCTGATTGCGTTTCTGCTCGGCACGGTTCTGGTCTGGCGGATCGACCCCTTGCTCGGGGTCACCCTCGGCCTGGGTGTGGTCGTCACCACCCTGATCGCCGGGCCTCTGCTGGGGCGGTTGCAGCGGCGGCAGCTGGACTACCGCGACGAGTTGGCGGATCTCACCGCCCAGGCCGCCGACCTGACGGCCGGGCTGCGGGTACTGCGGGGGATCGGTGGTGAGCAGTGGTTCCTGCAGCGCTATCGCCTGCAGTCGCAGCGGTTGCGGGACACCGCTTACCAGGTGACCGACCCCAGCTCCTGGGTGCAGGCGCTGCAACAGGCGGTACCGCTGGTCTACCTCGCCGCGGTCACCTGGCTCGGGGCCCGGCTAGGGCCTGTATCAAAGTCGGTCAGAGCCATTCGTTGAGTGCGGCGATGAGGACCGTGGCTTCGTAGCGGACGGCGAGTTTGTCGTATCGGGTGGCGACAGCGCGGTGGCGTTTGAGCCGGTTGATGCCGCACTCCACCGCATGCCGCTGCTTGTAGATCTGCGGGTCGAAGGCGGGTGGCCGCCCGCCCTTGGATCCTTTGGCGCGGCGGTTGGCGTCCTGGTCGGTCTTGCTGGGGATGGTGGCCTTGATCCCGCGGCGGCGCAGGTAGGCGCGGTTGGCCGTGGAGGTGTAGGCCTTGTCGGCAAGGACGCGGTCGGGGCGGGTGCGGGGGCGCCCGCCGCCCAGCCGGGGCACCCGGATACCGGCGATGACCGCGGTGAACTGCGGGCTGTCGCCGCGCTGTCCCGCGGTCAGCACGATGGCCAGCGGCTTTTGCCCCTGCTCGCAGGCCAGATGCACTTTGGTGGTCAGCCCGCCACGAGAACGCCCCAGCCCGTGATCGGCCGGCTCGGCGCCGTACCTGCCGCCGGGCGGCTCGGCCTGCAGATCCCCCTTTTCCGCGCCCCGGCGGCGTGCTGATGCACACGAGCGATGGTGGAGTCCACGCTGACGTCCCAGGTGATGCGTCCGGCCGCGTCCGCCTGCGCCTGCAAGGCAGTCAGGATCTGCTGCCAGGTGCCGTCCCGTTGATAGCGCCGAAACAGCGCATACACCGCCGGCCAGGATCCGTAGCAGGCGGGCACATCCCGCCAGGGGGCGCCGACCCGTACCCGCCAGCGGATCCCGTCGATCAGCTGCCGCTTGCTGAACAGCGATGGCCGGCCCGACCGTTTCGGCGCTGGTAGCAGCGGCTCCAGTACCGCCCACTGCGCATCGGTGAGGTCGAACCGCCGTGTCACCGCTAAGGTGGCCACGAGGTCTCCGGTTTCAGGTTTTTCTTGGTCGACTAACCACTTACCGGAGACCTCTTATGTTGTCGATCTACGACCTCTCCGACGCGTCAACCGTGCTCAGGCACCACCCGGACTTCGATACACGCCCTAACGCTGTCCGGTGCCATCAGCGTCGGTGAACTCAGCGCCGCCTTCGGCTACGCCACCGGGCTGATCATGTACTTCGGTTCCATCCTGGGCAACGCGCACGCCGTGGTCGCCGCGCGGGTCGGAGCCGGTCGACTGCTGGCGGCGCTCGCCGCTACGCATGATTCCCCGTACGGCGGCGGTGCGCCGCCGCCGTACGGGGAGCTTTGCGACGCCCGCACGGGCCTGGTGATCCCTGCCGGGAAGCTGACCGTCGTCGTGGCCGAGCGAACCGCACAGGCCGCCTCCGCGCTGCGTCGGCTGGCTGGCTACGGGAGCCCGGACGCCCAGGTCACCTGGGGCGGGCGGCCACTGAGCGGAATCGAACAGCGGCAGCTGCGCGGGCAGGTGATGCTGCTTGCCGACGACGACTATCTGTTCGCCGGCACGCTCCGCGAGGTTCTCAACACACACGATGACGAGACGGCGCTGGCCGCCCTCGACACCGCCTGTGTCACAGACGTCCTGACCCAGCTCGGTGGCACTCTCGATGGTGCCGTCGCCGACCGTGGGCGGAACCTCTCCGGCGGCCAGCGGCAACGGCTCGCGCTGGCTCGGGCGCTGGCAGCCCGTCCCGCCGTACTGCTGGCCGTGGAACCCACCTCGGCGGTCGACACCACCACGGAGGCGCATATCGCGGAGCGCCTCACGACGGCACGGCGGGGCAGTACCACCGTGGTGGTCAGCTCGTCCCGGCTCTGGCTGGCCAGAGCCGATCACGTGGTGCGGCTCACCGGCGCGGTGAACACCGCCGGCGACCGGCGAGGAGCCGGAACCGCCCGGCTCGGCGGACTGGCCGTCACCCGCGCGGGGAAGAGGGCACCATGAGCGCCACGCAATCGTCCCGGCTGCCGGTCGCCGGACCGCGCGAGGTACGCCGTACCGTCTGTCGGCTGCTCGCGCGCGAAAGGGGCACGGTCGCCCTGGTCTGCCTGCTCCACTTGGCTGCCACCGCGGCCGCCGCCGCGCTGCCGGTGATGCTCGGCGACGTCGTCGACGGCATCGGCGACGGCTGGGACACCGCCCGGGTGAACGTCGTCTGCCTGGCTCTGTTCGGCTGCGTCGCCGTACAGATGACGCTGGCCCGGATCGGGCGGCGTCTCGGCCACCGTTTCGGCGACCGCTCCTCCGCCAGGATCAGGGAGCAGGCCGTCGAACGCGTCCTGCGCCTGCCGATGCGCACCATCGAGCACGCGGGGACCGGCGATCTGTCCACGCGGACCACCGGGGACGTCGACACCGTTGCCGGGCTGCTGCGCTCCACTGGGCCCGAAGTCGCGGCAGCTGTCATCGAGGTGCTCGTCGTCGTCGCAGCAGCATTCCTCGTCGACCCGCTGCTCGCGCTGCTGCTGGCCGTCGTCCTGCCACCGTTGTTGCTGGCGGGGCGCGTGTACGTCCGCCAGGCGCGCGGGGCCTTCCTCGCGGAGCGCGCGGCGCTGGGCGACCTCACCGAGGCCCTCACGGCCTCCGCCTTCGGCGCGCGCACGGTCGCCGCCCACCGTCTTGAGGACCGGCGTGCGGCAGTCGGACACCGCCTGGCGGAGGAGCGGTACGGACGGCAGCGGAGCATCATCCGGATGCAGAGCTGGTTCCTACCGGCCCTTGATCTTTCCTACCTCCTGCCGGTGTCCGCCATCCTCTGCGTCGGAGGGCTCGCGGCGCTTGCCGGCGGGGTCAGCGCGGGAGCGGTGGTGGCCTGCACGATGCTCGCCTATCGGCTGTCCGGACCACTGGACCGGATCATGTACTCGCTCACCGAGTTCCAGGAGGCCGCCGCTGCCCTGGCCCGTGTGGAGGGCATCGGCGCGATCGCGCCGGAGTCGCGCACAGCACGGACGGAAGGCAGTGATGTCGCCCTTGACCAGGTCAGGTTCGGGTACGGTGACGCGCCCGACATCCTCCACGGTCTCGACCTGCATGTCCATCCCGGCGAACGGTTGGCTGTCGTCGGCCCGTCCGGGGCCGGCAAGTCCACCGTGGCGTGGCTGATCGCGGGGATCGAGCAGCCCCGCGCCGGAACCGCTTCCATCGGGGGCGTACCAAGCGCGGATATCGCGTTGGAGGAGCTGCGCCGCATAGTCGTCCTGGTCACTCAGGAACACCACGTGTTCGCCGCCAGTCTGCGTGACAACCTTGCACTCGCTCGGGAGGAAGCCGAGGACGACGTCCTGCTGGACGTACTCCGCCGTATGGGAGCCACTTGGTTCGAGGACCTCCCCGGCGGTCTCGACACGGTGCTCGGCGAGGACCACCACCCCCTGACCCTTGCCCAGACCCAGCAACTGGCACTGGCCAGAGTGCTGCTCGCGGACCCCGACGTTGTGATCCTCGACGAAGCGACGGTCGGTCTCGACACGCGTTCCGTCGGAGAGGCGGAGGCGGCTCTGGCCGCGGCACTGGCCGGACGGACCGTCATCACCATTACCCACCAGTTGCAGACAGCCGAGAAAGCCGACCGCATCGCGGTGGTCGAGCAGGGACGCGTCACCGAACTGGGCACCCACACCGAACTCGTCGAGTCTCGGGGCTCCTACGCGGGGCTGTGGGAGGCGTGGAGCGGTGACCGTGAACGGTGACGACAGGAGTGTGCGCATGAACGTGATCCGTTCCGGCCCACTGGGCTGGGCCCAGCACTGGTACTGGGTGCTGGACAGCGAACCGGTGCGGGGCGACAGGGCGATGGATGCCTACCCCAGGGCCGTCGAGGTGCCTCCCGAGGTGACGGTCGACCAGGTCAGGCTCGCCCTGCGGTCCCTGCTGGAACGATACGAGGCGCTGCGGACCACCTACGACCAGGACGCCTCCGGCGCCCCCCGCCAGCTCGTGCACGCGGAGTGTGAGCCGCAGCTGATCATCCTGGCTTCGGATGGCGCCGAGCCCGGGGCCCCGCTGCTGGACCCGGACAGCTATGCCGTCCCCACGGCCGGGGTTTTCGAGCGTTCCTCCTGTTACGCCGTGGTCGGCGTCGCGGGGCAGCGGGTCACGGACCTGTTCCTGGTGTTCCGGCAGATCGCCGTGGACGGGGTCGCGATGGAGACGGTTCTGGGAGAGCTGGAGCGGCAGCTGCGAGAACCGGGGACGCCGCTTCCCGTGGGAGCCGGCGAGCCGCAACCGCTGGACCTCGTGGCGGCACAGAGCACGGAGGAACAGCAGAAGGCCACCCGGAGGGCGCTGGCCTACTGGCAGCAGCAGCTGAGGCGTGGCCCGCACACATCGGTCCCCTACTCCTGGCCGGTACCCGAAGGTTCCGTCGGCTGCGAGACCGTGGTGCTCTCCCAAACCGCTGCCGCGCTGTGCGCTCGTATCGCGCAGGCTACCCAGGTGACCGAGCCCGGCGTCCTGCATGGTGTGCTCGCCCTGCTCATCTGCGGTTGGACCGAGCAGGACGTGTGCGCCATGTACTCGGTCTTTTCCAACCGGTGGAACGAGGTGACGCGGAGGAGCGTGGACCGCCTGGCCGGAGGCGGGCGAATCGTCTTCGACCTGCCTCGGGACCTGACGGTGCACGGATTTCTGCGTTGCTGCCATCTCTCCTTACTGGAGATGTACATGAACGCCAGTTACCCCGTGGGGGATCTGGTGATGCGCGAGTCTCGTGAGTCACTGCGACAGGGCGCGAAGGTGGTACCTGGCGTCCTCTTCGAATACCACTACGCGAACCGGAAACCGCTGTTTGCCGACGGTGCTGTTCCGGAACGCATCACGCAGAAGCGTCTGGGTCGGTATCCCCCCTGGGTGTTCGTGGACGCGTCCCGGACCGACCAGGGGCTGGAGATTTCGGTAAGGGCGCCCACAGAAGCCCTGCCGGAGGCTTCCGGGATCCTGTGGGCGCAAGCCTTCTTGAGGCTCTTGGAACGGATCGCCGAGGACCCGGAGACCCGAGTCGGCGAACTGGTCGCGGACGTGAAAATCGACGCCCCCTGGAAGCAGCGCGGATGGGTTTCGCTGAACAACGCCTGGGTGCACGCCGACAGGATTGAGGCCCTCCTCGCCGAGCACCCCGACGTTGCGAGCGCCCAGGTGTCCACCGTCCCCGGGGAGGACAGGGCTGAGCTCGTCGCCCAGGTGGTGGCGAGGACCACGGACCTGACCGAGCAGGAAATCTCCGAGTACTTGCGGGACATGGCCACCGACTGCCCCTCGATCGTCCAACCGCACCGCTACGTGGTCCTGTACCCCGGAACGGACATCCCTCTCCCGATCGAGCGGGACCCGGCGAGGGACGAGAGAACGGCATGGGAAGAGAGACCGGAGAGTGCCGAGGAACAGGCGCTCAGGCAGGCATTCCGGAACGCTCACCCGGAAACCGAGCCCAGACTGTCCGGGACGTACGCGGAGAACAGCGGGGAATTCCTGAAAGTGCCGTCGCTCATGGCCGAGCTGGCGGAGCGCGGGTACTCAGGACTCCGGCACGGCGATTTCGTCGGCAGCGCACCGCTGCGCCGTCTGGCGCTCAAGATGACGAGGACAGCGAAATGATCGTCTCTACCACTGCTTTCCTGAGAAGGAACAACGGGCACGGTGTGCTCCCGGAGACCCGTCCGTACCGGTTCAACCACCGGAGCGCGACAGGCACGGCCGCTCCCCTGGACCCTCTCTCGGAGGTGTTCGCTCTCGGGTTCGCGGGAGACGCCCTGGCGGCGGCGGAACTCGCGGAGAAAGCGGCATCCGAACACCGGGAACCGGGACGCACCCGCCATGAGCTCGGGCAGGCCGGGGCGTTCTGGCTGGGTGTCGCGGGGAAGGCCCGTCAGGCCGTCGGGCGCCTTGAGGATCTGCTCGGCGGACAGTACTGCGGCGTCCCCGATGACCGTGCTGTGTTCGAAGTTCGGGGCGACATCGCCTACTGGCGCGGCGAGTCCGGGGACGCGAGGGGTGCCCTGGAGCTGTTCGAACAGCTGTTGCCCGATGTGGTTGCCGCACTGGGCCGGGACGACACCCATGTCTTGTCGGCCCGGAACCACGTGGCGTACTGGCGAGGGGTCGCCGGCGACATCAGAACGGCACTGAACGAGTACCGCGAGCTTCTGACGGACCATGAGCGTGTGCTCGGTACCGACGACCGGGACACGCTGATGGTCCGCAACAACCTCGCCTTCTGGCGCGGCGAGTCCGGGGACGCGAGGGGTGCGCTGGAGCTGTTCGAACAGCTGTTGCCCGATGTGGTTGCCGCACTGGGCCAGGAGGACTTCTACGCCTTATCGGCCCGGAACAACGTGGCGTACTGGCGGGGGTTCAACGGAGATGTCGCAGGTGCCCTTGACCACTATGGGGTCCTCCTAAAGGACTGCGAGACCACGCTCGGTACGCGGAATTACCACACCTTGACCACGCGGCTTCAGCTCGGGCTGTGGAGCGGGGTCGCGGGCCGTCCCGACGACGCGATCGAGTCACTGGGCGGGCTGCTGTCCGATGTGGAGGACACCCTGGGCACTTCCCATGAACTCGGGTACTCGGTCCGTCACCAACTGGCGCGCTGGTACGGGGTCCGCGGCGACGTCGGCCAGGCGTTCACGATCCTCGAGCGGCTCGTGGCGGAACAACGACGGGTGCTCGGCAGCAACGACTACCGCACCCTGGCCTCCCAAGGTCTCCTGAGCCGCTACTCGCGATGACCTGGCGGATGCCGCTGCCGGTGCCGGGCACGTTCAGTACGCCGTACCCTACCGGCCGCGGCCAGCAGCGCTGGAGCAATGGGCTGACGCCGCGCGACCCGGCAGTGTACGGCCCGGCGGGGCGGGCGGTTCGCTGCCGGCAGGGTTCGACTTGGGTTCAGGTCAGGTGCGCGCGGATCTCGCGGATGTGGGCCGGGGTGGTGCGGCAGCAGCCGCCCACGTAACGGGTGCCGAGAGAGCCCACCCGGCTGCGGCCCTGCCGAACTCGACAGGGTCGGCGAGCCCCAGCCAGCGCCGGTTCGCTGCGTCCCAGACCTCGCCGGAGTTCGGGTAGACGATCGAGGCCCCGTGCTTGATCAGTTCGGGTACGAACCGTGGCGCGGTGCAGTTCACCGTGACCATGTCGAGGGGGTCGCTGTGTTCAACGGCGGCCAGGCCACCGCGGCGGTGGCAGATCGCGCGGCAGCGACTGCCGGATGCGACCTTTCCAGCCTTGAGCTCCTCCAAGTGGGCGGGGCCAGCCTGGCGCCGCAGCCCTCGTCGTAGTCGGCCGGACCAAAGACCAGATCCACAAGGGCGGCGAGAAGGTCGCCGCTGAGGAGATCGAACATCATCTGCTGGCCCATCCCGGCGTCGCCGAGGCCGCGGTGGTCGCGATGCCGGACGCCTTGCTCGGTGAACGGGTGTGCGCCTATGTCGTCGCGCGCGGCCAGCAGTCCTCATCGCCCCTACGAGGGGCCGCAACTCGTCCCGCTCGACCATCACAGCCACCGGCCGCCCCGGTCCTCATCGCCCCTACGAGATTCGTAACT
This sequence comes from Sphaerimonospora sp. CA-214678, assembly GCF_050942215.1. Classification (GTDB taxonomy): domain Bacteria; phylum Actinomycetota; class Actinomycetes; order Streptosporangiales; family Streptosporangiaceae; genus Sphaerimonospora. The sequence goes on along the minus strand of NZ_CP192056.1, from coordinate 3,864,264 downwards.
TCCGTGGCTGCTGTGGCGGTGAGGTTCTCGTTGCCCTGTGAGGGGTCGTCCCCACGAGATCGCTGACTCCGAGTTATTGCAGGTCAGTGGGTTTTCCTCCCGATATTTGCCTCTCGTCCATCTGTAGTAGGTGAGAGCGAAATCGTGGGTGAGGGGACGGAATGTGATGGGAATCTCCCGGGGCGGACCGGGACGGGCAAGACAAGATCGCCACTGGATGTCGTGTCGGGCTGGGGGATCGTGGCGCTCGCCGGTGTGGCGGGTGCGGTGGCAGCCGGCACCGTCCCCGACGTGATCAAGAGCTGGCTGGGAGATCAGCGACCGTTCCTGACGGCGCTTTTGGCGGGTGTGGGCCAGGGGCTGTCCGCGCTGCGATAGCCAGGTCAAGAAGGCGATCGCGGTGGTGATCTGCAGGCGGGCGTGGCCGGTGGGGGTGAGCGGCGCGCGGGAGGCGGCCGAGCGCTCGCGCAGGGCGCGGATGACGCGCCAGGTCGCGAACGCTTGCACCAGGTGGCGGTGTTCGGGGCTGTCGAGTCCGGTCACTTGCTCGTTGAGCCACCGTTCGACACGGGCCAGATCGTCGTCGCGGGCGGGGAGCACGCCGCCGGCCATCAGTATGTGCCGCAGATAGTCGACCGGCCCGGATCGGGAAGTACCCGGGCCCACCACCGGCCGAAGATCGGCCGGTGGTGGGCCGGTCTTGGCCGACTCTTCGGTGCGGGCGGTCGGCCTGACCGGTTCGAGGAGGTTCCCGATCTGGCACTCGAGGATGTCCGCCAGCGCCACGAGCACCGCCAGGTTCATCCGCTCTGGGGTGCCCGTCACCAGCCGGTAGACCTGCTCGCGTGACAGGGTGATCTGCCGCTCGGCCAGCAACGGCACCAACGCGGTGGTGGCGAACATGCCCCGTTCGGCCATCAACTGCCGCAGATGCCAGACATATCCGATCTTCCTGGTCATCGTGCTGCCCTCCTTGGTGCTCACGCTCCCTCCAAGTCCTCGTCGAAGGCTCGCTCCAGCGCAGCGCGCAGCATCCGGTCGCGGGCATCGGCCCCGACCGTGGTGTAGGTGGCGGTGGTCGAGGCCCACGAGTGACCGACCTGCTGCTGGACGAACAACGGGTCCACCCCGTCCTCGATCAAGTGCGACACATACGAATGGCGCAAGCAGTGCACCGATAATTCGACCGGCAGCCCGGCCAACGCGCGGAACTGGGCAAACCGGTCATCGATCTGCCGCATCGACGCGGGGAATCTATGTTGTAAAGGGTCACGACCTGTCGCCGGCCAGGCCAAGAGGAGAGCGTAGCTACGCGGCCTTCTCGCTACACGTGGTTTCGGTCGGGATGCCGACGACCTCCACTGTCATGCCGTGCTCGCGCTTGAGCGTGTCCGCCATGCTCACGAGCGCGAACTGCGCGAACGGGTAGAGCGAGTCGGGGAGTCAGCTCCTTGCCGTTGAGCAGGATGGCCAGGACGACCTTGCTTGGGACGAAGTCTTCCGGCGTGGCCAGCTGGCCGCCGCTGACCTCGGCGACCTTGGCGCTGAACACGGCCACCCCTAGCCGAACGGCTACCCCTTTTGGGGTGACTTTAGGAGATTTCTCCTCGTCTGTGAGCAACTCATGCTTTAGCCCTGAAGGCCCGAATTCCGCTCACCCCGGACAGTTCCGGAGAGGCCGCGGGAGAACCCTGATCGGCGACAGGAAAGGTTCGAGCGAAGTGTCCGAGCTCTTCACCGTGGAACAAGCCGAGCAGCTCGGCGTGGCCCAGGTCCACGACCTGTACCGCGCCTACGCGAACAGAAGCCAAGTGTCCCTGATGACCTCTTTCGGCTTCGGCCGGGAGTTGGTCGACCACGCCCAGGGGGCGTACCTCCACCTCAAGGACGGCCGTCGCGTGCTGGACCTCACCGGAGGCGTCGCGTGCTCAACCACGGTCACAACCACCCGCGGATCCTGGAGGCCCGCATCCGGTTCCAGCAGCGGCGCCGGATGGAGGTGCACAAGACGTACTTCTCCCCCTACCTGGCAGCACTGGGCCACAACCTCGCCCAGGTGCTCCCCGGCGACCTCAACATGTCGTTCTTCCCCAACTCGGGTGCCGAGGCGGTCGAGGGCGCGGTCAAGCTGGCCTACAAGTACCACAGGGGCCGACGCGGCACGATCCTGCGCTCCGACATCGGCTTCCACGGCAAGCTGCTGAGCTCCGGCGGCCTGACCGGCAGCGCGCAGCACCGGTTGCCTTCCCCACCATCCCGGGCATTGCCACGTTTGGCGGGCTGGGCGATCTACGGCCACTGCGCGTCCCAGTCACGGTTCTACTGGGGACTTCGCCTATTTGGCCTGGGGGGCAGGCACGTGGTGGCGGATGTGTGCCAGGAACGCCTCCATGTACTCGGACAGGAACTGGGCGGTGGAGGGAACGGTGACCGTTCCTTCCTCGTCGGTCAATCCCTGGGTGAACTGGATGTAGGCCTCGGGCTGGCCCAGCACCGGCATGTTGGCGTAGGCGAGGATGGTCTTGAGATGCTGTTGAGCGACCGCGGTGGAGATGGAGCCGGGCGAGGTGCCGATCATCGCGGCCGGCTTGCCGTCGAGGACACTGGATCCGCGTGGCCGACTGGCCCAGTCGATGGCGTTCTTCAGCACTCCGGGAATGGAACGGTTGTACTCGGGGGTGATGAACAGGATGGCGTCAACGGATGTGATCGCGTCCTTGAACTCCTCGGCTGCCGAAGGGTAGCTCGCGTCGTGGTCACGGTTGTACAAGGGCAGCGCGTCGATCGGGATCTCTACGAGATCGAGTTCGACCGGTGCCAGGTGGCGCAGCGCCAGCGCGAGCCTTCTGTTGATCGAATCCCGCGAGAGGCTGCCGACGATGTAGCCGACGTTGTAGGTCATGGTGCTCCGTTCTTGGTCACGTTCGTGGTCAATGGTCATGGCATGAACTTGCCGCCGTCGACGTTGACGGTCTGGCCGGTGATGAAGTCGGCGTCGGGTGAGGCGAGGAAGAACACCGGCCCCACCAGGTCGTCGGGCTGCTGGTCGCGTTGGATGGCACGGGCCTGGCGCTGAGCTTCCAGCAGGGGCTCGGGGAAGGTGCTACGCGCCTGCTCGGTGACGGTAAGGCCGGGGGCGATCACGTTCGCGGTGATGTTGAACGGGCCCAGCTCGCGGGCCAGGGAACGGGTGAAACCCACGACCCCCGCCTTGGCGGCGACATAGTGTGTCTGGCTGCGCGTGCCGTCGAAGACGGAACCGGAGCCGAAGTTGATCACGCGGCCCCAGCCTCGGTGTTTCATCAACGGCAGCAGCGCCTGCACGATGAGGTGAGGGCCGGTCAGGTTGATGTCGAGCACGCGACGCCAGGATCCCGGGGTGATCTCCTCGTACGGCTGTAGCGGAAAATGGCCGGCGGCATTGACGATCACATCGACATGACCGGCGACGTCGCGGGCGAATTCGGCCAGCCGTGCGGCGCCCGGCTCGGCGGAGAGGTCGGCCGCGACGGTATGCAGCGCGCTGTGGTGGTCCATCCGCTCGGCCAGCCGCTTCAGTGCCTCATCGCTGAGGTCGGTGGCGATGACGGTGTCGGCGTTGCCCAGGAAACGCGCGGTCAGTGGCGTGCCGATGCCTCCGGCCGCTCCGGTGATGACGATGACGCGGTTGCTTTTCATCGCGCTCACCGGGGCGGCCCGACGATGATCTGGCCGTAAGCGTCGGCCGCGGCGGCCAGTACGTCCTTGGAGATCTCGAAGCCCTCGGGTCTGGGGGTGGACAGGTCGCGTCCGCCTTGGCGGAACATGTCCTCGATGCCGGCGGGTGTGGCGATCAGCAGCAGGTCGGCCCGCTCGGAGGTGATGCGGTAGCCGTGCGGGATGTTGCGGGGCAGGTAGACGATGCCGCCCTCGGACAGCTCCAGCTCCTGCTCGCCCACCCAGAGCTGGGCGGTGCCTTTGATCAGCAGGAAGACTTCGTCTTCCCGGGTGTGCAGGTGGAACGGCGGGGCCTCGCCCTCGGGGGCGTCGAACCGTCCGACGGTGAGCTGCCCGCCGGTGGTGGCGGCGTCGAGCAGGACGGAGAAGGTGCTGCCGTCCAGCCATTCCAGTTTCTGTTGCTGTTCGGGCTGGGCCAGGTACGGGATGCTCATGGGTGTTCTCCCTCAGGTCAGGAAAGCGATCAGTTGCCGGGCGAAGTCTTCGGGGCGTTCGTCGGGGACGAAGTGTCCGCTGCCGTGGATGACCGCCGCGGACAGGTGTGGTGCGATCGGGCGCAGGGCCTCGGCCAGTCGGGTGCCCACGTTGTGCTCGCCGCCGACGGCCAGGACCGGCATCGGCAGGTGGGCCCCGCTCTTGGCCCAGGCCTGGTTGATCCGCCCGTCCTGAAGCAGGGTGCGGTAGTGGCCGAAGCTCGCGTGCAGGGCCTGCCGTCCGGTGTAGGAGGCGGCGATGGCGGTGATCTCCTCCGGTGGGAACGCGGTGGTCACGTGGGCCAGCCGGTTGAACCACCAGGTCAGGAAGGCGTGCTCGGTTCCGTCCAGGAGCAGTTCCGGCACTTCGGGCGTCATGAACAGGCCGAAGTGGAAGGAGCCGCCCGTGGCGGCGTTCATCGCGTGTTCCAGTCCGAATCCGGGCAGAGCCAGCTCCGCCAGGGCCAGCCGTGCGACCTCCTGCGGATGACGGCGGGCGTAGGCGAAGGCGACCATGCCGCCGATGTCATGCCCGACCAGGCGCACCTCGCAGGTGATGCCGAGCCGGTGCAGTAGGGCGCGCATGTCCTCGGCCTGGGTGTCCTTGTCGTAGCCGCCGGGGGCGCGGGTGGTGTCGCCGAGGCCACGAAGATCAGGCGCGATGACCCGGTATCCGTGCTCGGCGAGGATCGGCATGACGTGCCGCCAGGCACGCCAGGTCTGGGGCCAGCCGTGCAGCAGGAGTACCGGTGCGCCCGAGCCGCCGATCACCGCGTGCAGGGTGATGCCGTTGGCGGTGACTGTCGTGTGCTCGAACCCGTCGGGTGCCGAGTCGTATGGAGCGTTCATGACGTGGGGATGAGGGCGCCGACGATGGGGAGGAGCTTCTGGCCGGCCGGCGAGGACCAGCTGCGGGCCAGCTGCGTAAGGATCATGTTCGTCGAGGCGATCTCGGCGCCGGCCTTCTCCATGCGTCGCAGCGCGATGTCGTCGGCCGGCTTGGTCATCGAACCGCCGGCGTCGGCGATGACCTGGACACGGTATCCCTGCTGGAGGGCGGTCAGGGTGGGGTAGACGGTGCAGACGTCGTTGGTGACGCCGGCGATGATCAGGTTGGGGCGACCGGTGGCCTTGACCGCGGCGGCGAAGGCGGGGTCGTCCATGGCGTCGACCACGCCCGTGCGCTGGATGCGTTCCTCGAACTGCTGGGGGGCGATCTCGGCGAGCTCCGGCAGCAGCGGCCCTTGCGCGTGATCTTCCAGCGAGGTGGTCAGGATCAGCGGCATGTCCAGCGCCACCGCGGCCTTGGCCAACGCGAGCGCGTTGGCCTTGACCTCGTCATGGTCGGCCGAGCCTATCCAGCTCATGGTGCCGAGCTGGTGATCGATGAGCAGGATTGCCGTGTCATCGGGTGTGAACAAGACCATCGTGGGTCCTCTCAGTGTCGCGGTATCGCCGCGTGTCAGGGCGATGCGGCCAGCCGGTCGTCATTGTGTGGCTAGCCACATAAACTCTACGCACGGATTTACGTGGCTGGCAACATAAGTTAGAGTTCGAGTGGCCGCCGCAGATCCGAGGAGGTCGACGCCGTGACAACCACGCAGCCACCCCACGCTGCGAGCGCCGGACACCTGAGCTTCGCCATCTTCGCGCTGGCGAGGGCCCACCGGGCAACCGCAGCGGCCATGCTCCGCGCCCTCGGCCTGCATCCCGGCCAGGAATTGCTACTGATGCAACTGTTCGAAAGGGACGGCCAGACACAGTCCGAGTTGCTGGACACCGTCGGCCTGGACCACTCCACCGTGTCGAAATCACTGCGCCGTATGCAGGAAGCCGGCCTCGTGACCCGCCGCCCCAACGAGGACGACCGGCGGGCGCTCAACGTCTGGCTCACCGACCGCGGCCGGGCGATGCGTGAACCCATTGAGGCCATGTGGGCCACGCTGGAGGAGATATCCACTCGAGACCTGGACCAGCAAACGATCAGTTCATTCATCGCCACCGCTCGCACGATCGAAAATTCGGTCAATGAACGCGGCCGGAAGGAATCGAGCCGAACCTCCCGGGAAACGCAGGGCACTGCGTGAACGGCGCCTTGGAGCACACTCGTCTGATCGTCATGGTGCGAGGCGGTGGGCCGGCCACCTCCCGCGAGTAGCGGGGGCAGTACCGGCGAGGCCGGCAGTGGTCACTTAAGCCGGTCGGCGGATACGAATGTTTCGAGGGCATGCCGCGCTCGTTCTCCCATCACCGTCTGCGTCGAACGCCCGCGCCGTGGACGTGTTTTCGCGTACTGTGCAGTCCGTCCGCTGAGCCACTGCGACGACAAGGACATGCCCATTGCCGGACCCTGCCCCAGACGGGTTACCCGGCCGGGAGCAGGGCTGATGAGAACGGATAAGGTGCTTGGATCCCTTCTTCAGTCGGTTTCGAGTGCTAGGTGGTAGGCCTCGATGACGTCCTGGGGGAGGCGGCCCCGGTCGCCGACGTTGTAGCCGTTTCGCCGGGCCCAGGTGCGGATCTGCGAGATCGATGCATTCGGCGCCGTTGTCCGTGCCTGCACCGGGTGTTCGGTCACCCGGCCGGGGCTGGTGACGCTTCGCTGAGACGTGGGCAGCGCCGGGATGACGAATTCCTCTAGGTCGCGTGGGTCGCCGTCTTCGAGCCCGTCCTGACCGTCGACAAGCGCGTCGACCTGGTCCGCACGTTCGTCGACACCCTGCGCTACGCACATTTCCGGCGGCTGGTGCGCCGCAGGCTCAGCACGCTGTCGGTCTTCATCCGCGCCCTCGCCTACGGGCGGTACGGCGTATGCATCCGGGAGTGGCGATTCAAATGCGAGACGCCCGATAGCAGCACGCTTGTCGCCGGCATGCACCCCTGAGGCGTCACCTGGCAAGGGCGCGCACGGCTACATCGCACCAGAGACACGGCGCAACCGGAAGGCCACCCCGATCCTGGCTGATGAATCTACAGCGTAAAGGTCGCACCGCCGGTGCGGAAACGGCCGACAGTCGCATCGGGTATCGGTCAAGGGGTGCCGGAACGTCTTGGGTGAGCCGGCCGACTGGCCTCGCCCGCTCTCGCCGGACGGACGACCACCGGCCCGACTCTCCCCGCGGCTGAACCTCGCGGTGAACGTTTCACTTGTTCGGAGGGCTTCGCTCTGACCACGGGCAGGTGAGCGCGGTGATCCGGCCTGCGCCCGTACCGCTTGGCGGCCGGGAAGGTTGCCAGAGGCCGGTTCGCACCGATTTTGTGGGAGCGCTCCCAATACCGCCATCCGCACCGAGGAAAATTATGAGAAGACGGATAAGGCCGGTTCACCTGCTGCTGTCGATGATCCTGGCCCTCGCGGCCGGGGCGGTGGCCCTCAGCGTCTCCAGCGCCAACGCGGCGATCTCGGGGTTCGTCCAGCGCTGCGGGGTCCATTTCTGCCTGGACGGCAAGCCGTACTACTTCGCCGGGGCGAACACCTACGACGTGTTCACCTACGGCGGCAGCTACGGCGACACCGAGACGCAGTACATGGACAAGGCACGGATCGACGCGCACATGGCCGAGCTGCGGGCCGACAAGGTCAGCGTGCTTCGGCTGTGGATGTTCAGCCACGAGAGCTGGCACGGCTTCGAGCCCGCCGAAGGCGTCTACAACGAGCAGCAGTTCGCCCTGTTCGACTACATCATCGAGTCGGCGAAAGCACACGGCATCCGGCTCATCCCGGTGTTCGAGAACTATTGGGAGGCGTACGGCGGCATCGACACCCGGCTCGAGTGGGAGGGCCTGAGCGGCGGCCACCCGGGACGGGCTGTCTTCTTCGACAAGAACAAGTGCCCGGGCTGTTTCGCCCAGTACAAGAACTACGTCAACTACGTCCTCAACCGGACCAACCACTACAGCGGGGTCAAGTACAAGGACGAGCCGACGATCTTCGCGTGGGAGCTCATGAACGAGCCCCGCTACCAGGACGTCAGCGCGGAGGAGAACAAGAGCGGCGCCACGCTGCGCAAGTGGGTCGACGAGATGGGCGCCTACATCAAGAGCATCGACTCCAACCACATGCTCGGCACCGGCCTTGAGGGCCATGAGTCCCGGTACGGCTTCGGCGGAGATGAGGGCAACCCCTTCGTCTACATCCACGAGTCGTCGTACATCGACTTCACGTCCGCGCATCCGTACCCGAACGCGGGCTGGGCCAACCTGACCCTGGAACAGACCAAGACCCTGATCGGCAGGTGGATCTCCGATTCTCACGACGTGGTCGGCAAGCCGTTCTTCCTGGGTGAGTTCAACACCGAGGGCAACGCCGACCGGGTCGCGTGGTGGACCGAGCTCTACTCCGACTTCGAGGCGAGAGGCGGCGACGGCTCGGCCTTCTGGTGGTATCCCGACAAGAACGCCGGGGGCGACCAGCACAGCGTGAAGAGCGGAGATCCCGCGCTGGCCGTCTTCCGCGCCCACTCGGCCAGGATGGCGGCCAAGAGCGGCGGCCCGACGTCCTCGCCGTCTCCTTCCACCTCGCCCAGTCCCAGTCCCAGTCCGAGTCCGAGTCCGAGTCCGAGTCCCAGCCCGAGCCCGTCGGTCGGCGGTTGCTCGGTCAGGTACGCCCTCAACGACTGGGGGAGCGGCTTCACCGCCGATGTCACCATCACCAACAGCGGAAGCAGCACGATCAACGGCTGGACATTGGCGTTCACCTTCGCCGGAAACCAGAAGATCACCAATACCTGGAACGGCGTGTCCACCCAGTCCGGGGCCCAGGTGAGCGTGAAGAACGCGGACTGGAACGCCGCGATCGGCGCGAACGGCGGCACGGCGAACTTCGGCTTCCAAGCCGAATACACGGGAACCAACGCCGTACCGGCGACCTTCACCCTCAACGGCAAGATCTGCACCACGGCGTGACCACTGCCGTGACCTGACGGGTCGGGGGAGCGGGCCATCTTCAAGGGCTCGCTCCCCTTTTCGCGTTCGCGTCGCACCGCTCGCGTCAGGCGCTTGACGGAGCCTTCTACCCGGTGCCAGGACCATCTCGATCCGGCCTTCGTCTGCGCGTGCGGTAGGGCACCGGCAGCCCACCGACCGGCACCCGCACCATGCGATCAGACCTCATGTGCTGCCGTATCCGAGCAAGAGGATCGAACACGTCATGAGCGCGATGCGCTGATCCCCGGTCAGCCCGGAGGCTGTCAAGGGATCGCCGGTCACGTTCCAGTCTCGCTGGACTTACGTCGGCGGGTGCCGCGTCACGATGTCGCCACGCACTATTGACAGCGGAGTTGTTAACGATAACACTGACGGCCCATGGCGCGAGATCACTGTGATCATCCAGCCGGGAGGGCGGTGCGTCTGCCGGTGATTTCCGGTTCGACGCCCGGTCCGCGCCCGCCGTCGGCCCCCCCTATCCGCACCCCCCGATTTACAAGGAGCAGGACCGATGAGATTCCGAAGGCTGGCGATCGCCTCCGCCCTCGCGCTCTCCGTGATAGCGACCGCGTGTGGTTCCAGCGAGAAGACCATCGACGCGCAGGCCTCGTCCAGCGCCGGAGACAGCACTGACAACACCGGCGCGCTGGTCGGCGTCACCATGCCGACCAAGTCCTCGGAACGCTGGATTCACGACGGAGAGAACGTGAAGGCGGGCCTGGAGAAGCTGGGCTACAAGGTGGACCTGCAGTACGCGGAGAACGACATCCCCACTCAGGTCAACCAGATCGAGAACCAGATCACCAAGGGCGCGAAGGCGCTCGTCGTCGCCTCGATCGACGGCACCGCCATCACCACCCAGCTCCAGGAGGCGGCCGACAATCACATTCCGGTCATCGCCTACGACCGGCTGATCCGCAACAGCCCCAACGTCGACTACTACGCCACCTTCGACAACTTCAAGGTCGGCGTCCAGCAGGCCACGTCCCTGCTGGTCGGGCTCAAGGTGAAGACCCCCGACGGCGGCGACGGCGATGCCAAGGGCCCCTTCAACATCGAACTGTTCGCCGGCTCGCCCGACGACAACAACGCCACGTTCTTCTTCAACGGCGCGATGTCGGTGCTCCAGCCGTACATCGACAGCGGCGTCCTGAAGGTCAGGAGCGACCAGACGGACTTCAAGACCGTCGCCATCCTGCGCTGGGATCCCGCCACGGCGCAGAAGCGCATGGAGGACCTGCTCACCGCGACCTACAGCGGCGGTACGACGGTGGACGGAGTCCTGTCGCCGTACGACGGCCTGTCGATCGGCATCCTCTCGGCGCTCAAGAGCAACGGGTACGGCACCGACGGCCAGCCGTACCCGATCGTGACCGGCCAGGACGCCGAGCTCGCCTCGGTGAAGTCGATCATCGCGGGCGAGCAGTACTCCACCATCTACAAGGACACCCGCCAGCTCGCCGAGGTGACCGTGAAGATGGTCGACACGGTCCTGAAGGGCGGCACGCCCGAGGTGAACAACACCACCGACTACGACAACGGCACCAAGGTCGTCCCGTCCTACCTGCTGGAGCCGGTGATCGTCGACAAGAGCAACTACGAGAAGACCCTCATCGACACCGGCTACTACACCCAGTCGCAGCTGGGCTGACACCTCCGACGGCCCTCCCCTCCGGTCTCCCCCCTGCCCGAGAGATGCCGGAGGGGGGGCCACGCGAACCGGAGAAGGACACACACCATGACCGATGACATCTTGCTGATGCGCGGGATCACCAAGACGTTCCCCGGAGTGCAGGCGCTGCGGGAGGTGAACCTGTCCGTGCGCAGAGGTGAGATCCACGCCATCTGCGGTGAGAACGGAGCCGGCAAGTCGACGCTGATGAAAGTGCTGTCGGGGGTGTACCCGCATGGCTCCTACGACGGCGAGATCACCTTCGACGGCGGACCGTGCCGCTTCTCCGGCATCCGGGACAGCGAGCGGCGCGGGATCGTCATCATCCACCAGGAGCTGGCGCTGTGCCCGCAGCTGTCCATCGCCGAGAACATCTTCCTGGGCAACGAACGGGTCACCCGCGGACTGATCGACTGGAACCGCACCAATCACGAGGCCGGGCTGCTCCTTGAGCAGGTCGGCCTGCGAGAGAACCCGACGACCGCGGTAGGCGACATCGGGGTCGGCAAGCAACAGCTCGTCGAGATCGCCAAGGCGTTGTCGAAGAACGTGCGACTGCTCATCCTCGACGAGCCGACCGCCGCTCTCAACGACGAAGACTCCGCGCACCTGCTGGACCTGCTGCGGGGCCTGCGCGACAACGGCATCACCTGTGTGATCATCTCGCACAAGCTGAACGAGATCACGGCCGTCGCCGACTCGATCAGCATCCTGCGCGACGGCCAAATGATCGAGACTCTGGACCTGCGGACCGACCACGTGACCGAGGACCGCATCATCGCCGGGATGGTCGGCCGCGACCTGGAGCACCGCTTCCCGCCGCGCCAGGTGCGCAGCATCGGGGAGGAGGCGCTGCGGATCGAGGACTGGACGGTCCACAGCCCCACCCACCGCGGCCGCGCTGTGGTGTCGAAGGCGAATCTGACCCTGCACCGCGGGGAAATCGTCGGGCTCGCAGGTCTCATGGGCGCCGGGCGCACGGAGCTGGCCATGAGCGTTTTCGGCCGCTCCTACGGCGTCGACATCTCCGGGCGCCTCTACCGCGACGGCCGCCCGATCGAGGTCCGCTCCGTACGCGACGCGATCGGCCACGGCATCGCCTACGCCACCGAAGACCGCAAGCGATACGGCCTCAACCTGATCGAGGACATCAAGCGCAACATCTCGGCCGCCGCGCTGTCCAGGCTGGCCCGTCGCGGCTGGGTGAACGAGAACGAGGAGTACCGGGTCGCCGAGGAGTACCGCGCCGGTCTCAACATCAAGGCGCCCAGCGTGCTGAGCATCACCGGCAAGCTCAGCGGCGGCAACCAGCAGAAGGTCGTCCTGTCCAAATGGATCTTCACGGATGCCGAGGTGCTCATCCTGGACGAACCGACGCGCGGCATCGATATCGGTGCGAAGTACGAGATCTACTCGATCATCAATCGTCTCGCGGACGAGGGCAGGGCGGTGCTGGTCATCTCCTCCGAACTTCCCGAACTGCTGGGCCTGTGCGACCGGATCTACGCCATGTCGGCCGGCCGTATCACCGGCGAGGTCCAGCGCGAGCACGCCACCCAGGAACGCCTGATGCGGTATATGACCAAGGAACAGGACCACGCCCAATGAGCAGCAGCGTCACTCCCACCGAGACCGGTGCCGAACCTGAGCCGGCCGAGGTGCGGCCCGGACGTCGTGGCCGCCTCTCCGGACGCCTGTCGCTCAACGTCCGGCAGAGCGGCATCTACGTCGCGTTCGCGCTGATCGTCGTGCTGTTCTCGATGCTCACCGACGGCGCTCTGCTCGAACCGCAGAACATCTCCAACATCATCGTCCAGAACTCCTACATCCTGATCCTGTCCATCGGGATGATCATCATCATCATCGCCGGGCACATCGACCTCTCGGTGGGATCGGTGGTCGCCGTCACCGGCGCCATCGCCGCGGTCCTGATGGTGAACTACGGCCTGCCCTGGCCGCTGGCCCTGCTCATCACCCTCGTCGCGGGCGGGCTGATCGGGGCGTGGCAGGGCTTCTGGATCGCCTACTTCGGCATCCCCGCCTTCATCGTCACGCTCGCCGGCATGCTGCTGTTCCGTGCCCTCACCCTGACCGTGCTGGGCAACCAGGGCATCGGCCCCTTCCCCGACCCGGTCCGTACGCTCTCGAACGGGTTCACCGACGGCTACCTCGGCAACGTGGGGCTCGGGCCGCTCGGCGGAGCCGACCTGTTCAGCCTGCTGGTCGGCCTCGCCACGGTCGCCTGCATCGCCGCGACCCAGTGGCGCGCCCGCGCCGCCCGGCTTCGTTACCGGCAGAGCGTGGACCCACTGCCGGTCTTCCTGCTCAAGATCGTCCTAGCGGCCGCGGTGGTCATCGCCGTCGTGGTCCAGTTGGCCCGGTTCAAGAACCTGCCCTGGGTCCTGATCCTGCTCGCCCTCCTCGTGCTGGCCTACTCCCTGGTCACCAGCCGCGCGGTCACCGGCCGCCAGATCTACGCCATCGGCGGCAACCTGCAGGCCGCGATCCTGTCCGGCGTCAAGGTCAAGTCGGTGGTCTTCTGGATCTTCGTCAACATGGGCGTTCTCGGTGCCCTGGCCGGCGTCATCTTCGCCGGTCGGCTCAACCAGGCGGGTCCCACGGCGGGCAACGCGTTCGAGCTGGACGCGATCGCGGCCGCCTTCATCGGCGGCGCCGCCGTTCAGGGCGGTGTCGGCAAGGTGGTCGGCGCGATCACCGGCGGCCTCATCATGGGTGTGATCAACAACGGCATGTCACTGATCGGGTCGCCGAGTGAGCGGGTGATGCTCGTCAAGGGCGCCGTACTGCTCGCCGCTGTCGCATTCGACGTCTGGACCAAGCGCCGGGCCGGCGCCGCCACCCACTGACGACGGTTTCGCGGCCGGCCGGAGGAACTTCCGCCGGAGCAGACGGACACACGCCGGGCCGCGTGCCGCGCGCTCGCTCGGCGTGCTCGGCGAGGGGGAGGAGCACGCCGCGACGGACGGCGGACGACGTGGACGCGATCCTGCTCGCCCGTGTGTGCCCGTTCGGCCTGTATCCGCCGGAGCACCCGGCGGCTGCCGCGACGGCGGCCGCCATCGAGGACCGGCTCGGGACGTCCGCTGGGGTGGTGTCGAGCGTAGTAGTGGAGGGCTTCGTACTCGTCCGGCGGGGTGTTGCGGGCCGGCGAATGGATTTCGCAATCCGCTCCCGGACCCGAAGAGCAGGCCGGTGGCCGCGTCAGCCCCTGACGCGGCCACCGGCCTTTTCGTACGGCCCGGTTTCAGGGTGGTGGTGTCAGTAGGCCGAGAGGTGGGTGACCAGCGAGGGCTGGTCGACCCGGCTGGTGCCCTTGTAGCAGACGACGTTACGGACGTAGGTGGTCGAGCCGCTGGAGATCCAGGGGACCAGCAGGTTGCAGTAGTAGGGGTCCGGCCCGTACGCCGTCACCTGCACGTTGGTCTGGCGTACGCCGACGGCCGGGAAGATCACCAAACGCTGGCCGACGCCCGCGCTCTGCACGGTGTTCACCGCGCCCTGCGAGTTGTAGTTGATCTCCGCCGGGGCCGGGACGTACGGGCCCGGGTTGGTGTAGTCGTGGTCGAAGGTGTAGGCGAAGTTCCTGGGCGGGTTCGCCGCCCCGGTCACCGCTCGCCGGCGCTCGTAGGTGAGGGTCCAGCCGGTGTCGTACGGCCGGTCCACCGCGTCGTGGCACACCACCAGGACCTGCTGAGCGGTGGACGCCGAACTCCACTTGCCGACCTTGCAGCGGGCCGGCCGGTTGGAGTCGACGGCCGTCACCTGAACGTTGCCGGCGGCGGTCGCCGAGCCGAGGCCCGGGAGGGTGACCAGCCACTGCCCGGCACCGGTGGGTACGACGGTGTTCACCGCGCCCATCGAGTTGTACTGCGAGCCGATGGAGGAGCCGTTCCAGAAAACGGTGCCGAACGTCTCGGACCAGAGCGGCAGGACGCCGCTGCTCTCCGCGAAGACGATGGAGAACGGGGTGAATGTCGGTTGCCCGCCGTAGTGGTAGCACTGCACCACCGCGACCTGGTCGAGGCCGCTCGGCCCCCACTTCTGGATCTGACACCAGACAGGCGCGTCGGAGACCGCGGTGACGTGTACGACCCCCCGCCTGGAGGCGATCTGCGGGAACGTGACGTACGTCTGGCCGATCATCCCGCCGGGTGCGACCGTGACGTTGAAGCCACCGGGCCAGCTGCCCGCCTGGTAGGTGAGGTTGGGGACGCCCGAGGGGACGTCGACGAGGGCGAACCCCCAGCGGTCCGGCACGGCGGCCTGCGCGCCGGTGGCGGCGGAGCCGAGGCCGGCCGCGACGAGCGCGACGGTGAAGACAATCCGGGAGATCACTCTTCGTAACAGTTGCAAGGCATCCTCGATTCACATCGGGCCGTACCGGATCGTGCGGCCGGCGGATGAAGAGCTGGGAGCGGAGTAATTGGATCACTCCGCTTCCAGACCTGTGATAACCCGCTCTTCTGGTACGTGAAAAGACCTGATCTTGGGAAGGCGCCGGGGGATCTGCGCAGCCCGCCCGCACCCGCCGTGCCGGTGGCCTGTCCTAAATCCCGGTCCCCGCACGGCCTGTGGCGTGGGCGATGGGTCCTGTCAGCGGTGGGAGCCGTTCACAGATTGCCCAAAC
Organism: Sphaerimonospora sp. CA-214678; assembly: GCF_050942215.1. Taxonomy (GTDB): domain Bacteria; phylum Actinomycetota; class Actinomycetes; order Streptosporangiales; family Streptosporangiaceae; genus Sphaerimonospora. Next base: position 3,848,828 of record NZ_CP192056.1, on the reverse strand, counting down.
GGCAAGAGATGCCGATATATGGGACATGTAGGAAATAGCAGTCGGATGTCGACCGCGTGATGCCGAGGTATTCGAATCCGTGAAACTTCCATCCCGCGGCGTCGTCACCCTTGCCGACCTGGTACGGCCGCCATCCCGGTGGCCGCGGCCTCGCGAAACGGACCGGCGAACCTGCCGGCGGCGGTACGCACAGCCGCCGGCACCGATGCCCGCGGCCTGGAAGCGCTCGTCGTGTTCGCCGATGAGATTCTCCGCTGACCGCGATCTCGCTGGTCCCGCCCCTCCTCGTCGGGGCGGACACCGCCGCCACCACCGCCCTCCTCGGACTGCACCTCATCCCTGCCACGGTGATGATCCCCACCCTGGCGCGGAGCCTCGGCGCCCGGACCGATTGACGATCGCGACGGGACAACACGCGGCGCAAGGACGCGGCCCTCGGCACTGCCACCCTCCGTTCCAGGTTCCTCTCCACGACCCTCACGGCGATCATGTCGGCCGGAAAGCACGCAGAGATCAACCTGTGAAACAGGCCCTAGTCGGGCAGGACTCGCCGGGCGAGGGTCCGCTGTGGTATCCCGCCTAACAGCCGAGGCTCCTGGTCACCCGAATAGCAGATGTACAGTTCCCGACGCGTTCTTGTGGTGAGTACGTAGTACAACATCTGCAGATCGACACTGGACGGATCACCCGAGTCCAGATGCGCATCCGGGACGATCACGGTGTCGAATTCCAGGCCCTTGACGCTTGCCCGGTTCACCAGTCGCAGACCAGGACGATCCGGGTCGATCTTCCGGTACCGCGGGTCTCCCGCAGCACCGATATAGATCTGTGGTCGCAGGCCGGGGTGCAATCGTTCGATCTCCGTCAGCAACTCTCCCTGCTCGCGGCTACGCTTGACCACCACTCCGATCGTGAGCGTGCGATGGTTCTCGGCGTATCGGGCGAGCCAGCGCGCGAATGGACGGCGCGCTTCCGGGCGCCACAGCAGGACCGGAACCGGCCCGTCCCGATGCGGCAGCGGCGGCCGGTGCAGCCCCGGGTAAAAGTGGCGGGCGAGTTCCGCGACCGGGCGCGGGTTCCTCAGGTTGGTGCTGATCTCCAGCCGACCACACCCGCCGAGGGCCTTCTCGATCTCATCGAGCGTGGATTGGGTACTGGTGATCCGCTGGTACTCGTCGGCGAACGCGATCACGTCCATTCCGAGGACCCTGCACAGGCTGAAGAACTCCTGGGGGAGGTCCTGTGCTTCGTCGATGACGAGAACATGCCCCCGTCGTCCGGAGTCGTGCAGGGCCGCGGACATCAAGCGGGGCCAGTCGAAGGCGCCGATCCTTGCTCCGCCGAGGGGCGATCCGGTGGTCTCCCGGTACCAGGCGTGCACCCAGCCGTGAAAGGTCTTGATGGGCAACGACGAGCCGAGCCGCACGCCATCGGCATCCAGATGCTGTCCGAGCAGCTTCGAATGCGCGATCAGCGTCACAGGACGGCCGACGATCTCCAGCGCGGCGGCATGGTGGATCGCGAGCAGACTCTTGCCGGATCCGGGCGGTCCGCTGACCAGGTGATGGCCGGGCTCGGCGAGCCGATCAAGCACGGCGCGCTGCTCGGTGAGCAGGTCGAGATAACCGACGGTCACCACTCACCGACCCGGTGCGCCGCCTCTTCTCGAGCGGCCTGGACGACGGGTTCGAAGAACCCCGGAACCCCTGAGCCGCCGATCACCATCACTCGGTCGAGCAGAATGTTGCCCACCTCACAGCTGGTCTCGGAGATGAGCACGCAGGCGTGGCAGGCCGCCCGGTTCAGATTGCCGTACCCCTGGCCACCGTGCTCGGAGCACAGCGGGTCGGCCGAGCACCAGGCGGCCTGTTCCAGAAGCCGTAGGAGAAGCTCGGGAAGTAGGTCGGGTTCGCCCTGGCGCGCGAGACCGCCCAGCGTGCCCGCCGCATCGCCGGAGGCGGTGTATATCAGCAGTCCGTACTGATGGCCACTGCCCTCCGCAGAACGCGCGTACACCCGCTCTCGCAGTGACGCGGCACTGTACCCGGATTCGAAGGATAGTTGCCGGACGAGAAGATGCCCCAGTGTGTGCAGCAATGGCAGCCGCGGTAACAGCCGGGGGCCGGCGAAGGCTTCGATTCGGTCCTGCTGGAACGACTTCGCCAGGTCCGCCTTCATCCCCGCGGTGCGCGCACGAACCTCAGGACGGGCCTCCCACTGCCCGAGCAGTTCTTCGTCCAGTGTCAGGAAGATCCCTTCGCCGAACACCTCGACAGCGGGCAGCCAGCGTCGGCGTCCCGAGGGGTCCACCGGAATCATCCGGCCCTCCGGGGAGACCCGACTGAAACCCTGGAGCGCACGGACCTCACGGATCCGTTCGGCCACCACGACCCGCGAAATCCTCGACTCCAGCTCAGTCCACGGGGACTCTTGTGACGAGCCCAGGTTGACCTCGTGGGTGACGAAATGGGCGCTACGCGCGGGTTCGGCCGCGGTGAAGGCGGCCCACTCGCCCCTGCTGAGATCGGGCCCCTCCCCGGTGGGCGCTGCCGCCGGGCCGGCGGCCTGCCCGGTTTCCTCCTCCATGAGCCGTCTGACGAACGATGGGTCGGCCTCGGCCACCTCCGCAATGATCACGATGAGGCCGTCCGCTCCCGGTGCGTCGGGTGACTGGCACAGCGTGCCGAAGAATGGATGCTCCCGAATTCGTCGCGTTGCCTCGTCCTCGGCCGCCGCGGGCGCGGGAAGGGCCGGAATGTCGAGCGCCGAATGGATGACGGGGTAGTAGACGTTGCCCGCGGTCCGCTGCACGATCTGGATCTGCTCCCCGCAGTCCTTCCGCTCGCTGAACCGCTCCCAGGGATTGCGCCCGCAGCAGCGCATCTTCTGTCTCCCGAGTATGTCGAGCAGGTCCCTGCGGGCCGTCTTGCACTCCTCGTGCCGGCAGCGCACCGTCAGTGCCTCAAGTCCGGTGGCGTTCTCCCCGGCCTCGAAGCTCAGCGCCGTGGGCCCCGGGCATCTGTCGCGTTCCTCCGGTGTGAGCTCGGAGTGCGCCCAGTACCACCAGTCGACGTCGCCCAGGTGCCCGGCCTCGCAGATCTGGACGAACCGCATCGGGGTGAGTTTGTGCCGCGGGCTGCAGAAGGCGCAGTAGGGCGGATGCCCGAACTTCTCGTCCTGGATCCGCCAGTGCGTCATCCGGCGGCACGATCCACAGAAGAGCCAGGCCGGGAAGCGGATGAATGCCGGCCCCGACGCGTCGGGGACATCGTAGTCGGCGACCGGTGCTTGCAGCGGCGCCCACAGGCCCGTGACCTTCAGCTTCCGTTCCAGCCGGGGCGCGTGGATCCGTTCCAGATCCCGTGGCGACGGCCAGTCGGCGATCCCGGCCGCGACGAACGATTCGCCCTGGACGTCGAATACCGCGCCCACTCCGAAAGGCACGACCGTCTGCGCCTGCCGGACGCGTAACTTGCGGGTGCTCATTCCCCGGCCCCCTTCACGATGACCTGGCATTCACGATCGACACTCCGCATGGAATGCTGCGCCTCCCACATGCCGCCGGGCCGGTCGAAGTTCTTGAGCAGGCTCTCCTGCGCCTTTCCCGCGGGCTTGTAGTACAGGCGTTTGCCCGCCTGTCTCGCCTGCTCCGCCGCGTCCAGCCAGGCCCGGCGAAGTCCATCGAGGTCGGCCCGCACTTCGCCGGCGGCGGACGGGTCCGCCTTGGCCGCACAACGGACCAGCCGGGATGCGGCCTCGGCCAGTTCGCCGGCGTGGTGGAGGACGTCGCCGGCCTGATCGTCCGCCGACAGCCCAAGACCGTGCCGGACAAGGATCACCAACGCGGCGTGCAGCGCCCGGCGGCGGGACGGGATCGACCACGGAGTCACGCTGGTCGGCTCGACATGCTGGTAGAGCGCCTGGTGGAAGGTTCCGAACGTCTCGTAGTGCGAGCGGTCACGCGACCGGGTCGCGTTGAGGAAGGTGACCACGAGCCCGGGGACGCCGTGCCGCCCGACGCGGCTGCTCGCCTGGATGTACTCCGCTGTCGCCTTGGGCTGGCCGAGCATCAGCATCAGCGCCAGCCGCTTCACGTCCACTCCGACCGACAGCATGTTGGTACAGACGACCATGGAAACGCTGTCGGGATCCTCGCAACTCAGCTCAAGGCGGTCCAGCAGTTTGGGCTGCTCGGATCTGTCGAGGTTACTGGACAGCTCCTCCACCTGGCGTTCCGTCAGTTCACGGCGGCGTCCCGGCGAGCCGAGGCCGCGCAGATGCGCGGGGATCTCGTCACCGGCGGCGGTACGGGTCCGGCCAAGCTCCCGCATGCTGTGGTGGTAGGCGACGAGCGTCCAGTAGTCGTCGCGGTGCTCCTCGTGCAGCTCCATGGGGGCGTGCAACATGGCGGCCGCGGTCACCGCCGTCGCGCGACCGGCGGTATGGCCCTGCGCCATGACGCCGACGTACTTGCGCCCCGGGACGGTGTGATCCGGTTCGGCGAAATAGGAGTAGTGGGCGTCCAGGCCCGCCGAGGGGAACAGTTGGACGTCGCGGCCGTACAGCCCGCGGATCTGCTCGCTCGCACGCCGAATGGTGGCGGTGGACGCGACGACCTTCGGTCCGCGGGCTTCACTCCACGAGCACAGTTCGAGCACGGCCGCCTCGTACAGACCCGCGGTGGTGCCGAGCGGGCCGGTGAGCAGGTGCAGCTCGTCCTGGATCACCAAGGACGGAGGCAGGCACTCGCCGCCGAACAGCCGTCCCGCGTCGGGTTCCCAGGCCAGCCGGGCGAACTTGTCCACGGTGCCGAGGACGAATGTCGGCGGGTCCGCGTAGAGGTGCTCGTCGACCACCGCCACCGGCAGCCGTTCGTGGAAGTGGCAATCACTCCTGGGGCATAGGAAGCGGAAGGACGTCTCGGTCGTCCGCACTCCGTAGTCGCCGATGTCGGGGGACTTGGCGGTGGGCATGATCTGCGTGCCGCACCACGGGCAGCGGTCGAGGATGAACACGTCCTTCGGCCTGGCGGCCTCGCGCTGCTGCCGGAACATCTCGTGTGCTTCGGCGTACTTGTTGGGGGTGGTGCCGCCGCCGACCCACAGCCCGATGCTGAACGGGCCGCCCGGAATCACCGGGTCCTCCTCCAGCCGGAGGTACTCCAGGGCGCAGATGGTGGTTGCGGCGCGCTGGAACTGCTGCGTCGTCAGCAGGCTCAGCGTGTATCGGCTGAGCACGCGGTTCCGCCGCCGTCGTCACCATGCCGCAGCCTGCGCAGGATCATCTCGAAGGCGGCCAGAAAGAGGTACGCCTCCGTCTTGCCGCCACCCGTGGGGAACCAGAGCAGGTCCACCACCTCGCGGTCGGGGTGGGTCTCATCGATCAGCCCGCAGACCGTCAGCAGGAAGAACCCGAGCTGGAACGGGTGCCATGCCGCGTTGGGCGAGGGCTCCGGATCGAGCGGTACGGCTTCGGAACGCGGGCGGCGCCGTCCCCCCAGGTCCCGCGCCGAGTGCCGCCCGCCGACGACATCCGCAGGGTCGCCCGCGACACCTTCGTCCTGCACAACAGGCGACTGGTGTACAGCATCATCCTGGGCTACCTGGGGCAGGGACTCGAGGAAGAAGACCTCCTCCAGCACGGAATTCTCGGCCTCATCCACGCCGCCCGGAAATTCGACCCACTGAAGGGCAACAAGTTTTCCACCTACGCCACCTGGTGGATCAGGCAGTCGATCACCCGGGCGATCGCCGACGAGGGCGCGGCCATCCGCATCCCCGTCCATATGCACGAGCGGATACGCAAGGTCGCGGCCGCGGAGTCAGCACTACGTCAGGCCGGTAAACCTGCCACCGCGGTCGATGTGGCGCTGGCCACCGGCCTGGACGTCCGCGCGGTGGACGAGGTGCGCGTGCTGAGCAAGGTCACCGACTCCCTGGACCGAATCGTCGGGGACGGGGCCAACCTGGGAGACTTCCTGTCCCTGCCCGACCCCACGCCGGGGCCGGAGGAAAGGCTGCAAGAAATGCTCTCCGAGCAGGCCGTCGAGGAGTGGCTGGCCCCTCTGCCGGACAAAGAAGCCGACATCCTCCGCAGGCACCTGGGTCTCAACGGTGACGAACCCCAGACCCTTGAGCAGATCGGCCGCCACTACGGCGTGACCCGTGAGCGCATCCGGCAACTAGAGGTGAGGGCCCTGGCGCAGATCCGCGAGCGACTTCCTGAGGAACTACGCAAGCGTCTCCCCGCGCACCTTCGCAAGCATCCCGGGAAAAAGGCCCAGGAGAAGGCCCGCAAACACGTGGGTGAACCCAAGTAGTGACACCGGCTGCATTTCGTCGCCGTCCGGATGATGAAGGCTTCCTCATTACCGCACAGAGAGCAGGCGGGGCAGCCTCCCGCCTGCTGAGCGTCGGAGGCGCGGAAAAGGAACGGCAGGAGCCGGTCGTCGCGGTCGACCAGCAGAACGCGGGCGCCGGCCCGCGTGGCGGGGACGATCGCTCTGCCGATCCTGGGCAGCGGCGCGCGGTAGCCCCGATCAGTGGCTGCGGACACCAGGGCTCGGCGGGCCGCCGACGTCACGGGCGAGCACCGTGCTCAGGTCGGTGGGCGCGCGTCCCAGGAGCATCGTCAGAATCCGGGGGTTTCCGGTGAGCCCGTGCTGGTCGTAGTAGCGGAACATGGCTTCGAACCCCTCGGCGGCGCCGTCGCGTAGCCTTGGGGCGCTCTCGCGCCACTGACCGATCGTCTGCTCCTCCGCGCGGACCGGGATCCCGAGGACGTCGCTCACGATCTCGGCCATCTCGTGTGCGTTCAGCATGGCGGGACCACTCAGCTCGTAGGTCGCGAAGTCGTGGCCTTCCTCGGTCAGTACGGTAGCCGCCACTTCGGCCACATCCTCGAGGTCGACCGGCGTGAAGCGTGCCGACACCGAGTGCGGCACGTTTATCACACCCTCGTCGCGAGCGCGCGGGATCTGCGTCAACAGGTTCTGCGCGTACCAGCCGGGTTGCATGATCGTCCAAGTCAGATCCGAACCCCTGAGGGCGACCTCGGATCTCGCCTTCCGAAGATGGTGCGGCATCGCGGGCAGATAGGGCGCCAGCACCGAATGCAGTACGAACCGCTTGACCGCACACTCATGCGCGATATCGATCATGTGCTGCGTGAGCCGGTCCTCGGCGGGATGCATGTTCGGCGGCACGTGATAGACGGCGTCGACACCGCCGATCGCTTTCGACAGTGCCGACCGGTTCGTGTAGTCCACGGCCACCACCCGGTCGGCACCGGCGGCGACGGCCTGAGCCTTCTGCTCGTCGCGGTGAACCAGCGCGGTCGTCCGCACGCCGCGACAGGCCAGAGCGGCGATGACGGCACGCCCCGTGTTGCCGGCGGCTCCGGTGACGGCGATTGATGACATTCGGTGCCTCCAGTGGTCTTCGGTCAAGCGGGGCGACGTCCCAGGCGCTGGAACCGTTGTCGCCGTTCGGCCAGGTGGCGCGCTGCACGGCCGCCACGATCCGCTCTGACACCGCGATTCCGATCGAGCCGGTCATGAAACGGAAGTCTCCGATCACGGCCGCCACCCTGCGTCCGCGGATCGATCCCTCTCCGGTGACGACCGTTTCGTCCAGCCCGCTGGTATCCCGTGCCCGAGCGAGCAGGGTGCGATACCGCTCGTCTCCGTCACAGCGATCGACGATCGGGCCGTCCCACGATTTCCAGGTTCCCGCGTCCAGGACCTGCTCGATGAGCTGGGCCGAGTTCGGGCTCGTGCTCACGGCTTCTCCTGCGGTCCGGGCTCCTCGATCGCATCGAGCCAGGCCCGTACGGCATCGTTGTGCTGACCGAGCATGGGCGGCGGAAGGTGCTCGACGCGGGCGCCGCCGTCGAACCGCAATGGCGGGCCGGGCAGTACGATCCTGCCGAGGCTCTGGTGCTCGACTTCGAGCAGCAGGCCCTGGGATCTCGTCTGTTCCCACTCATAGACACGGTCGAGGCTGCGCACCTCACCCGCTGGGATGCCGAGTGCGCCGAGCCGGGTGAGCAGATCATCGAGCTTGGCGTCCGCGAACGCTGCGTTGACGGCGGAGTTCACCGCGTCCCGGTTCCGTACGCGCTGGCTGTTGGACGCATATCCGTCGTCGTGCGCCGGCAGGCCGAACGCCTTCGCGAACTTCAGCCACAGCGCGTCGGAACCGATGGCCAGCTGCAGCAGGCCATCCGAGCAGCGGAAGAGCCCGTATGGGCAGATCGAGGGGTGGTGGTTGCCGGAACCGCGAGGCGTTTCGCCGGCGACGGTGTACCGGGTCCCCTGGAAGGCGTGCACACCGACGATCGCAGCGAGCAGGCTGGTCCGGACCACCCGTCCCTTGCCGGTGCCGGTGCGCTCATGCAGGGCGGCGACCACACCGTAGGCACCGTAGATCCCGGCGAGGAGGTCGCCGATCGGAACGCCCACCCGCGTCGGCTCACCGTCTCCGGTGAGTGACATCAGGCCTGCCTCACCCTGCGCGATCTGGTCGTAGCCGGCGCGGCCGCCCTCTGGACCGTCATGCCCGAACCCGGTGATCGACAGGATCACCAGCCGGGGATTGAGCTCGTGCAGCCGTCGCGTCGGGAACCCCAGGCGATCCAGCACGCCGGTCCGGAAATTCTCCACCAGCACGTCGGAGTGCCGGACGAGCCGGGTGAGCGTGCGCACGCCGTCCTCGGACTTCAGATCGAGGGTCATCGATTCCTTGTTGCGGTTACAGCTGAGGAAGTACGTCGACTCGGGTGCGTCCTGCGGTCCGACGAAGGGCGGCCCCCAGCCGCGGGTGTCGTCGCCGGTGCCCGGGCTCTCCACCTTGATCACCCTCGCGCCGAGATCGCCCAGCATCATCGCGGCGTGCGGCCCGGCCAAAGCCCGGGACAGGTCGAGGACGACCGTGCCGTCCAGCGGGCCTTTCATCGAACCACCTCTCTCACCGGGGCGCCGGCCGGCCGCCGGTCGGCGAACCCGGTCGCCTCCTCAAGGGCACGTGCGAACCGCAGCACGTCGAGGTCGCGCCGGGGACCGGACACGATCTGTACTCCGACCGGCCATCCGCCGTCGGTGAACCCTGCAGGCAGGCTCAACGCGGGCAGCCCGGCCGCGGTGATGTAGTACAGGTGGCGCATCCAGTCGAGGTAGGACTTCATTGGGGATCCGGCGATCGTGGCCGGATGCCAGGCGCCCGCGCTGAACGGCACGACCGGCGTGCAGGGCATGACAAGTACGTCATAGCGGGTGAAGAAGTCCGCGACCCGCAGGTGTAAGGCGGTGCGTGCCAACTCGGCACGTCCGAGATCCTCGCCGCTCAGTGCGAGTCCTTCGCGGACGTTCGCGGCGGTGAAGTCGTCGAGGACCTCGGGCCGCTCGCGCAGCAACGCGCCGTAGTTCGTCGCGTAGTACCAGGCCCGCCATGTCCGGAAGGCCTCATCGGCACCCGTGAGGTCAGGCTCGGCCTCCGCCACCTCGGCGCCGATCCCGGCGATGGTACGGCTCAGGCTGTCGAGCACGGATCGGACGTCCAGGTCCACCGGCAAACCGGCGATTTTCGGCGCCCAGGCGACCCGGAACCCGGAGACCACCGGATCTATCGGCGGGGCGAAACAGTCGCCCCCGGCATCGATGGCGATGGCGGTACGCTCATCGGGTCCCGCGATCGCCGAAAGCAGCAGGGCCAGGTCGTCGACGGTACGGGCCATCGGCCCCACCACGACGTAGGGGAACCAGGCCATCGGCGTCGGGACCCACGGTACCCTTCCCGGTGACGGGCGCATCCCGACGACATTGCAGAACGCCGAAGGAATGCGCAGCGAGCCGGCCATGTCGGTGCCGGTCGCCAGGGGGGCCATTCCAGCGGCCAGCGCAGCGGCCGAGCCCCCGCTGCTGCCGCCCGCGGTCCGGGTGGTGTCGTACGGATTGACCGTGGTGCCGAACAACGCGTTGTGCGTGTGCCCGCCGGTCCCGAACTGCGGCGTATTGGTCTTGCCCAGCATTACGGCACCGGCGTCGGTCGCTCTCGCGACGGCGAGCGCGTCCTCCGGCGGGACATGATTGCGGTAGGCGGCCGACCCGTAGGTGGTCGGCACACCGGCGGTCTCGATCAGGTCCTTGTGCAGGATGGGCAGGCCGTGCAGGGCGCCGAGTCGCTCCCGGCGCACCCACCTGTCGTCGGCGCGCCGGGCTTCGGCGCGGGCACGCTCGGTGCTGAGTGAGCAGACCGCGTTGATCGTCGGGTTCTGTTCGTCGATGCGGGCGAGGTGGGCGTCGAGGATCTCGGCGGCCGAGACCTCACCGCTTCGCGCCAGCGCCGCCAGGTCGAGCGCGGGCAGGTCCGGAAGCGCCGGACCCGGCAAGCGCCGGGATGCCACGGTCACCGGTGATCCCCGGTTTCGGCGATATGGGCGTGGATCAGCGACGGGCTGAGCGGGGCGCTGCGGAACGGTGCCACGCCCAGCGGCTGAAGCGCGTTCTCGATCGCCGACACGATCACCTGCGCCACCGGAATGGTGCCGGCCTCACCGACGCCCTTGATACCGAGCGGGTTCAGCGGGGACGGCGTCTCCTGATGGATCATCTCGATGTGCGGGATCTCGGTCGCGTACGGGATCAGGAAGTCCATGAAGCTGGCGTTGCGGAGAGCGCCGTCCTCGTCGTAGTCGAGCTTCTCGAAGAACGCGCCGCCCATGCCCTGCGCGACTCCTCCGGCGATCTGACCTTCGACGATCATCGGGTTGATCATGTTGCCGCAGTCATGGACGCAGACGTAGCGATGGACCTTGATGCCGTAGGTGGTGGGATCGACTTCGATGATCGCGCCGTGCACCCCGTAGGCCCAGGTGGCGTGCGGAGGCGCGTAGTAGTCGGTGGCCTCGATGCCCGGATGGGCACCCTCGCCCAGCGACGGGCCGTCGCTGCGCGCGGCGGGAGCGAACTGGGTCGCGCTCTCGGCGGCCTTGTTGAAGGCGTAACGCAGCGGGTTGCTCGCGGTCGCGATCTCCGCGAGGGTCGCACCCGAGCTCGGTGAACCCTTCACGAACGCCCTGCCGTCGGCGAGTTCGATGTCGTCGGGGTTGGCCTCCAGCATGTTCGCCGCGGCGTTGATCACCTGATTGCGGACGAGGACCGCGGTCTTGTGCACGGCACTGCCGCTGACCACGGCGGCGCGGCTGGCGAAGGTGGCGACCCCCCAGTCGTACACACCGGTGTCACCCTCGACGACGATCACATCCTCGACCCGTGCGCCGAGCTGGTCCGCCACGATCTGCGCGAACACGGTCTCGTGGCCCTGTCCCTGGGTGGTCAGGCCCGTGTTGACGAAGATCTTTCCGGTGATCGGGTGGATCCGGATGTGCCCGCCCTCGTATGGGCCCAGTCCGGTTCCCTCGACGTAGAAGGACAGCCCCAGGCCCAGGTAGCGTCCCTCTTCCCTGGCCGCCTGCTGCTCCTTTTCGAACGCTTCGACGTCCAGCGCGTCCATCAGCGCTACGAGCGCCTGCTCGTACTGGCCGGAGTCGTAGGTGACTGCCAGGCCGTCAGCGAAGATCAGGTCAGGCCGGGTGTACGGAAACTCCTCCGGCTGGATGAAGTTGCGCCTGCGCACTTCGAACCGGTCGAGCCCGAGTTCGTCGGCGAGCTGGTCCATGGCCCGCTCGATCGCGAAGTTCGCCTGCGGCCGGCCGCAGCCCCGATACGGTGTGACCGGGACCGTCGGGGTGTAGACGCAGGAGAACTCCACCATGATGTTGGGGATGCGGTAGGGACCGGCGATCTGACAGGCCGCGACCTGGGCGACGGCGATGCCGTACGGGATGAAGGCTCCGGTGTCGTGCAGAAATCTGTCGCGGAGGCCGAGCACTACGCCATTCTTGGTGGCGGCGAGTTCCAGCTCGTGAATCTGGCCGCGTTCGTGCGTCATGTGCACGAAGTTCTCGGCGCGATCCTCGATCCACTTGACCGGGCGCCGCAGCTCGCGTGCCGCCAAGGGCACAAGGATCTCGTTGGCGTAGGGAAAGTGGACCTTCGGCCCGAATCCGCCGCCGACGTCCGGTGCGATCACGCGCACCTTGTGCTCGTCCAGCTCGAACAGGCTCGCCAGCGCGCCACGCAGACCGATCGGTGCCTGGGTTCCGTCCCACACGGTCAGCTCGCCGGACACCTCGTCCCACTGTGCGGCCGTCGCCAGGCACTCCATGGGCGCGGCTGTGCTGCGGTCCACCCGTACCTTGATCGAGGTCACGTGATCGGCCCGCTCGAAGGCCGCGGCGACGTCGCCGCTTTCCTGAACCAGGTGCGCCGCGATGTTGTTGGGGACGTCCTGGTGCACCAGCGGCGCACCCGGCTGGACGGCCCGCTCGAAATCGACCTCCACCGGCAGCACGTCGTAAGTGACGTCGACGAGCATCGCCGCGTCCTCGGCGACGTACCGATCGACGGCCACGATGAAAGCGATCGCCTGGCCCACGTAGAACACCTCGTCGCGGGCCAGCGGATACTGGGTGCGGCCGTGGGTGATGCACGGGTGCGGGATGAGCAACGGCATCGCCACGTCCAGCGCGCCGAGGTCCTCATGCGTGTAGACCTTGACGACACCGGGTAGCGCCCGAGCACGTGAAACGTCGAGGCCGGTGATCCGAGCATGGGCGACGGTGCTGCGCACGAAGGCGCCGTGCAGGGCGCCTTCGAGGGGGATGTCGTCAACGTAACGGCCCTTGCCCCGGATGAGCCTGTCGTCCTCGTTGCGCAGCACACGGGTGCCGAAGTGGCGGGTCGACATCTGTGGTCACCTGCTCTCGTTGGTGAGTTCCGCGGCGCGCTTGACCGCCGACACGATGTTCTGGTAGCCGGTGCACCGGCAGATGTTTCCGGCGATCTCTTCGCGGATCTCGTCGTCATCGGCGGACTGGAGGTCATCGCGCTCGTCAAGCAGACCGGCGACCGCCATCATGAACCCCGGCGTGCAGAACCCGCACTGCAGGGCATGGCACTCCTTGAACGCCTGCTGCACCGGGTGGAGGCTCCCGTCGGGGCTCGCGAGCCCCTCCACGGTGCGGACCGACCGGCCGTCGACCTGGATCGCCAGTGTCAGGCAGGATCTCGCTGGACGACCGTCGATGTGGACGGTGCAGGCTCCGCAGACGCCGTGCTCGCAGCCGACGTGTGTTCCGGTGAGTGCCAGTCGCTGCCGCAGGAAGTCGCTGAGGAGCATCCTGGTCGGCACTTCCTCCTTGGCCGGTCGGCCGTTCACCTCGACCTCGATGGTGACCAGCGCGTCCGGTCCGAACTCGGTTGCCTCGCTCATCGTGTGCTCCCCACCCTCGTCATCGCCGTTTTCAGATTCGCTTCCACCAGACCGGCGAGCACATGTTGCCGGTAGGCCTTGCTCGTCGCGCTGTCGTCGGAGACGGTCACCGCGTCGCGGGCGGCCGCGCCCGCCCGCGCGAACAACTCCGCGCTCGGCGCCTCGCCGATCAGCAGCTCCTCGCAGGCCGTGAGCGGGGTCGGCACCGTGGAGATGCCACATGCCCCCAGGCGTGCGTGGGAGATCAGCCCATCTCCACCGATTCGCAACGTCACGGCGACCCCGGCGACGGCGTAGTCGCCGTGCCGGCGGGCGAATTCAGAGAACGCCCAGCCCTCGCCCGGCTCCAACACGGGCACCGCCGCCTCGATGAGCAGTTCGTCGGGCGCCAGCGACGTTGTGAAAATGAACTCGAAGAATTCCGACGCCGGAATCGAACGCCTTCCCGACGGGCCCTGCGCCGTAAGCACACCACGCAGCGTTGTCAGCAACGTCGGCAACTCCGCCGAGGGATCGGCATGGGCCAGGCTGCCGCCGATCGTGCCGCGGTTCCGGATGGCCGGGTGCGCGACGTTTCGCAGCGTCTCGCGGATTAGCGGGTTCGCCGCCGCCGCCTCGGCGTTCTCCTCGACCGCCCGCTGCCGCGTCATCGCCCCGATCCGGACGAGCCCATCGGTCACCCGGATGTAGTCGAGTTCGGCGATCCTGCGCAGATCGATGACGACATCGGGATTGGCCAACCTGAAGTTCATGGTCGGAATCAGGCTCTGGCCCCCGGCGAGGATGACGGAGTCCTCGGAACGGGCTCGGATGTCGATCGCCTCGCGCAGCGATGAAGGCGCCGCGTAACGGAAGCTGGATGGTTTCACTGGTCATACCTCGCAGGTCGAGTGAGTCGGATCGTGGCCGCCTGCCTCGTCGCGCACAGTCGTCACAACCCCTCCAGTTCGCTTTCGAACTGCGGGTAGTTCATAGGTGACTTCGCGATCAGAGCGTCCTTGTTCTCGCCGGTCATCATGTCCTGGAACACAGTGTTCTCAAAGGTCGGGGTGCCGCCTTCGAGCGCCGCGCGCACCGCCTGCGCGGCCAGCAATCCGGTCTCGGCGGCCGAGTAGTACCGCGTCGCGGACAGGTACGGCGTGCCGAGCCAATCCAGCATCTCCGCGTCCGCGTCACTGGTGACGTGGGTGATGGTGGTCAGGTCGTTCTGCTTCAGGTACGCGGCGATGCCGTCGCCCATCGCGGCCGCGTAGGACACGATGACGCTCACGTCCGGATGGGCCTGGAGGGCGCGCTCGACCACGCCGACGGCCTTGCTCCGGTCGAAGTACCCCTGCTCTCGGACCACGATCTCGAAACCGCTGCCTGCGAGCGCGGCGTCGAGTCCCTGGTCGATGCGTTCGGAGAACCCTTGGCCGACCACACCTTGCACGACCACGACCTTGCCCGGCCTCACGTTCTCCTTCAGCCAGTTGCCGATCAGCGTGCCGCCGCCGATGGAGTCGACGAAGGAGACGCCCTCGGCGTACTCATCGAGCGGGCCCGGCGCGGCCCAGAGCGCGAGGGCGGCCGGTATCCCGGCGGCCTTCGCCTGCTTCATCCCCGCGAGAACCGTGTCAACGGTGTTCGGCTGCACGACCAGTCCCGCGACGCCTTGCGAGACGAGACTCTCCAGGTTCTTCAGCTCGGTCTGCACATCGAAGTTGGCTTGCAGGATCTTCAGGTTGTACGCGGTGCCCTCGATCGCCTTGGCGACCCCCTGGGTCACGTACTTGGTGTATTCGACGAGGCCGTTGAGGGAGACCCCGATCGTCTTCCCCGCGCCGATGGAGTCACCGGCGCCCGGCTGCGCAACAGGTGCGCTGGACGAGCCGCAGGCGCTGAGCACGGGCGCGAGCAGTCCCAGCCCTCCGAAGACGGCGGCACCGGTGAGCAGTGCCCGGCGGCTGACGCCACCGGCGCCGCCGCCGGGAATGGAAGCCTTATGGATCATGATTTCTCCGTCCGATTGCCAGGGAACGGCGTTGGTGGGGGCAGTGTCGATGGAAGTCGGAGGTATGGGGGTCAGGCCCGTAGCCGGACCTTGCGGTGCCTGCGGAGCTCTGCCACCGCCGTCACCGATACGGCGACGATCAGAATGCCGCCGAAGACGAGCTGGTCATATGAATCCGGAACGTTCAGGAAGGTCAAAGCGCTGGTGACCACGCCGAGGACGATCACCCCGAGCATGCTGCCGAGCATCGAGCCGCGACCTCCGGCCAAGGAGGAACCCCCGAGCACGATCGCCGCGATCACCATCAGTTCGAGGCCGACGCCGCCTCTCGGGTCGCCGGCGCCGACTCGCCCGGTGATGACCACGGACGCGATTCCGGCCAGACCGCCGTTGAGGACATAGATCATGATCTTCGTGCGGACCGTCGCGACGCCGGCGAGAAACGCGGCCTCCTCGTTGGCTCCGAGGGCGTAGACGTTGCGGCCGAATCGCGTGAAGTGCAGTAGCACGCCGCCGAAGATCAGGCACAGCAGCCAGATCAGGATCGGTGCCCGCATGCCGAGGTAACTGCCGCTCTGCAGCCACTCCAACCCGGTCGGCAGCGCGATGGGAGTGCTGTTGGCCAGTGTCAGCGCGACGGAGGCGAAGACCGCCAGGCCGCCGAGCGTCAGGATGAACGGAGGAACCCGCAGCAATGAGACGAGCAGGCCCCACAGGACCCCGCTGGCGGCCCCGACGACGACCACGGTGAGCACCACGACGGCGCCGGGGAGGTGCGCGGCGACCAGGGTGGCGGTGATCACGCTACCGAGTGAGACGAGGCTTCCCACGGAGAGGTCGAGCTGCCCGCCGACCAGCAGCAGGGTCTGACCGATCGCGAGGATGCCCAGCGCCGCGCTGGCGGTCAGCATTCGCTCGATGTTCGTACTCGTGAGGAACGCGCTGTTGTTCGCATAGGCGATGGCCGACAGTGCGACGATGATGGCCAGCAACGGCAGATAGACATGGAGGTACTCGCGGGTCGCCGGTGTGAGCCGCGGGCGCGGGGTCGAAGGGCGAGGCCGGCGCGTCATCTCGATCTCGGTTGTCTGCATGTCAGCTTCCCAGTTCCATCTCGAAGATTCGATGCTCGGTGGCGTCCTCACCGGCGACCTCACCCGCGATGCGCCCGTCCCGCATGACGACGACGCGGTCGGCCACGCACCTGATCTCCTGGTATTCGGTCGAGAACAGCACCACCGCACAACCCGCCGCCGCCCGTTCGCGCAGCAGCCGGTAGATCTCGAACTTCGACGGGATGTCGACGCCCACCGTCGGCTCGTCGAGGATCAGCACCTCGCTGCCGACCCGCAGCCATCGAGCGAGGATCACCTTCTGCTGGTTGCCTCCGCTCAGCCCCCGGATCGGAGCGCGAACATCGGAGAGCTTGACCGACAGCCGCCGGCAGACATCGTCCGCTCGGTGCGCGGCGGACACGGGGTTGAACAGCGGAGCGCGGTCGGCACCATTCTCGGCGAGCAGGGCGTTGTCGACGATCGAACGATCCAGCATCAGCCCCTCCCGCTTGCGATCGGCGGGTAGGAAGCCCACCCCCGCACGGGCCGCGACACGGCGGCTGGTCCGGCTCTCGCCGAGGATTCGGACAGTCCCGGATGTCGGTCTGATCGCCCCGGCCATGAGCTGGGCGAGTTCCCGGCTGCCGCAGCCGACAGCTCCGGTGACCACGAGGACCTCACCACGGCGCGCTTTCAGGTCCACCGATCGCACGGCGCCGCCGAAACTCGCCTGGTCGAGTTCGATCACCACATCGCCGGGCGTCGTGTCGCCCTCGTGTACGTCTTCGCGGCGCAGCGACACCTCGTCGCCGAACATGTGGCTGACGAGTTCCGGCATCCTCACACCCGCCACCGGGCCGCTCGCCACCTTCGACCCGTCGCGAAGGACCGTGTAGTCGTCGGCGAGCTCCATCACCTCGTCCAGGTGATGGCTGATGTAGACGACCGCGATTCCGCTGTCCCTGACCTGCCGCACGACCGAGAAGAGCTGTTCGATCTCGGCGCGGTGCAGGGTCGCCGTGGGCTCATCCATGATGATGCACCTGGCGTCCGCGCAGACGGCGCGGGCCAGTTCGAGCAGCTGCATCTGCGCGACGGTGAGCGTCCAGGCCGGAGCGTACGGATCCAGATCGGTGCCGACGCGGGCGAGCCTCTCGCCCGCCTCACGAGCGAGGCTTCGTGCGGTGACAAGCCCGAACCGGCCCCGGGCCGGCCGGTCGAGCAGCACGTTGTCGGCCACGCTCCGGGTCAGCGCTATCTGGCGCTCCTGGTGGAGAACCCTGATGCCGGCGGCCTTGGCCGAGCGCGGGGTGAACCGGACCGGCTCACCGTCCAGCAGAATCTGCCCGGCGTCGGGCTGCAGGGCACCAGAGGCGATCTTGATAAGGGTGGACTTGCCGGCGCCGTTCTCGCCGAGCAGCGCGTGCACACGGCCGGGGTACGCGGCGAGCGACACGTCCTTGAGGGCGCGCGCACTGGGGAACGACTTCTCGACATTGCGCAATTCCAGTGTGGCGTGCATGATCCCTCTGTGTTCGCCTAGCGGATACAGTGTTCGCCTAACGGTGATGTGAAGTCTCAGGCCGAAAGCTATTTGTGTCAAGGGTCAACTTGTGACCTCGCACTCGGCGCCGAGTCGGCGAACGAGGCAGCGCCGAGGCGTTAGAGCGCCTCATACCGTTCATCGGAGTTCACATCCGCCAGCCGGACATCGCCTGACGGACGCAAGGCAGACCACAAGGCATCGGCCGGTGGATCGGGTGTGGGGTCGGGGGCCTAACCCTGATGGCGGAGATTACGCATCGGCTGCCAGCCGATGCCCAGCGACAGCGCCTGGCCGAGCCGTTGGACGGCGTCGATCACAGTCGACTCCTGCTGGCCGCCGTCGAGGTGGGCTCGTGAAACCACCGCGCACACAGCGGCGACGACGTTGCCCTCGCTGTCGAAGACCGGCGCGGACACCGAACCGGTGAAGGTTTGCACGTCGCCGATGGTGCGCGCGTAGCCCTGGCTACGGACGGTTGCGATCACTTCCCGTAGCTTGTCGGGGTCGGTGATCGTGCCGGGGGTGAGGCTGGCGAGTTCGCCGTTCAGGTAGCGGGCGATGAAGTCCTCGGATGCGTACGCCAGCAGCACGTGTCCCTTGGACCCCGTGTGCAGCGGGAAGTGATGACCGTAGGTCGTCCTGGTGATGATCTCGCCGGACAGCGCCTCGTGCGAGTAGAGCACGACCGCCGTGCCCTCGCTGCGTTCGACCAGCTGGAAGACCGCGAAGGGGGTGTCCTGCGACGCCCTGGTCATCAATGGGATGGCGAGGTCGAGCAGCCGGTGCCCGACCAGGTAGGTGGAGCCGAGCAGCCAGGTGCGCCGGCCGATCCGGAAGACGCCGGAGCTGTCTCGCTCGAGGAACTGGTCCTCTTCCAGCTGCGACAGGGTCCGGTGCAGCGTCGCCCAGGACATTCCCAGGGCCTCGGCCGCCTCCGATGCGCGCATCGGCTGCTGGGCGAGGAGCTCCAGCACGCGAAGCGCGCGGGAAACGCCCTGGAGCTTCGGCTTCGGATGATCTGGAGAGACGCCCGCCTGCTCCGTCGCATTCACCGTGCGTCGCGTCACTTCCCACCCACTTCCCGACGATCCCAAGTCCGACACGCAGGTTGCCGTGGTTCGGGAACGACTGTGATTGTATACGCACCGAGGGGACTGACCGGGGCGGAGAAGGGTCGCTCACGACCTCTCTCCCCGCCCAGGGTCACCCCGCCACCGTGGGCCAGGCGTCCGGATCGGCCCAGCCCTCCGGCCAGACCAGGCCACCAGCGGCCTGCACCTTCCTGAAGTGCTCACCACGGTCGAACATGCCGAGGTGCTCACGAGCGGCGCGACGGTCGGCGCGTAGGCGTGCCGTGGCTTCCTCGTCCACCGTCAGATTGTCGTTCTCTCCGCTCAGGATCACCCCGTATTCCGACATGGCAGCCGCACGGGTGACCAGGCCGCACAGTACGTCGTAGCGGACCAACTCGACCTCCCGATCAAGCGGGTCGCCCCAGCCACCGCCTCCGGAGGTCCACAACCGCACCAGTTCTCCGGCACGCACCGGCACATCGTCGATCATGCCGGGAAGCGATCGGAGACTGCCATCGTCCGCCTCGATCGAGACGCCGTACGGCTGGCCGGCCATTCCGCCGTTCACGCCATACGGAGCGAGCTCCGACCGGTCGGCGTTGGAGAGCAGAAGGCAGTCGCGCAGCGCACGCACGCGCTTGTCGTATCCGAATCCGCCACGTCGCTTGCCGGCCCCGGCGGAGTCGGTACGCAGGGCGAGGTTCTCGACCAGCACCGGATAGCGCTGCTCGGAGAACTCCGCCGGCAGGTTGCGTGAGTTGGGCACGATGTGCACCACGTCGCTGCCGTCCGCCCATGGGCGGCCTGGACCGCCGCCGCCGAGCACCTCGCGGAAGAGGCTCAGCTTGCCGTCCCTCTCCCGGCTGTGCAGGCCCCAGATCCGGATCGTCTCGTGGTCGGCCGGCATGCGCCCTCCGGTGGCCTTCGCCAGCGCACCGGCGAAGATTCCCAGAGAACGGATCAGGATGAAGAACCGAAGACCGGTAGGGCGCCCATAGTGCGGTGTCACCAGGGTCCCCTTCTCCGGGAACACCACATCGATGACGTCCAGGACGCCCTCGTTGATGTCGATCTCGGCGGCACGCTCCGGTGAGTCGGCGAGGCAGCGCAACACCGGCCCCATCCACTTTCGTACGAATCGGCCGTCGCAGTAGTCGATCGCCCAGTTGATCGGACCTTCCGCCTCCGGGTCGGTGCCGGTGAAGTCGAGGGTGATCTTTTCCGGCGTCTTCGTCATGGTCAGACGCATGGCGTAGAGCTTGCGGGTGAAACCATCGGACTCGACGTAGTCTTCGAAGGTGTAGACGCCGTCCTCGATCTTGGGAAGCAGCTCGGCGCGTATCGTCGCCGCGCAGTTCTCGATGATCGAGTCGAATGCGCTCTCCAGAGCATCCACACCGTATCGGTCGGCGAGTTCGACAAGCCGGCGGGTGCCGAGCTGGCACGCGCCGATCTCGGAATCGATGTCGCCGCGCAGATGCTCGGGAAGCCGCGAGTTGCGCTCCAGGATGCGGAACGCGGTGTCGTTGGGCACGCCCCGGTCGTAGAGCTTGACCGGTGGCACCACCAGGCCCTCACCCCACTGGTCGCGGACCTGGACCGGCAGGCTGCCGGGCACGCAGCCGCCTACGTCGTCGTGGTGGCCGAAGACCTGGGCGAAGCCGAGAAGGCGATCGCCGTAGAAGATCGGCACGGTGGTGCACAGGTCTGGTACGTGACCGCACGAGCCGGCGCTGTTGTAGGGGTCGTTCCAGAAGAAGACATCGCCGGGGTTGATGTCGTCTCCGAAGAACTCGAATACGGGCTCGATGAGCGAGCCGTAGGAACGTCCCGTGAGTTTGCGGCCCTTCGCGTCGTAGAGGCCCACCCGATAGTCATGCTGGTCTCGGATCATCGGAGACCGCGCCGCTCGTTCGACGGCGGCCTCGATCTCGACCTCCGCCGATCGGATCGTGCCGGTGATGACTTCGAGTTCGATGGGACCGAGCGTGTTCGTCATGCTGACCGCCTCGTCATGATCAGGTTGCCGAAGGAATCGATGGACGCAGCCCACTCCTCGGGCACGACCACCGTGGCGCCGTACTCCTCGACGACGCATGGACCGGAGATCCGGGCACCCGAGCCGAGGCCGGACCTGCGGTAGATGGCGCAGTCCTGCCATCCCGCCTTGCGCCAGTACACAGGGCGACGTGTGGCCGGCTCGGCCGTGCCCGTCGCAGGTGGGACCCCGGCGGGCTTGGGCCGGTGCAGCCGCCCGATGGCCTGGACCCGAAGGTTGACGATCTCGACGTCCTGCTTGTCGGCGTAGGAGAACCCGTAGACCCGTTCGTGTTCGTCGTGGAACGCGGCGGTCACCGCGGTGAGCGACTCCTCGTCCGGGGTACCGGCCGGGACGACGACGGTCACCTCGTAGCCCTCACCCACATAGCGCAGGTCCGCGCCCCGGATCAGCTCGACGCGCGCGGCGTTGACTCCCTCCTCCGCGAGTTCGTCCTGCCCGAGTCGCTCCAGTTCCTGCCAGACCGACGTCACCTCATCCGCCACCTCGCCGGACACCTGCCGCACGAAGGTTCGGACGTAGTCACGCTTGACGTCGGTCACCTGAAGGCCGAACGCCGAGAGATTGCCGGGGTTCGGCGGCACCAGCACCGAGGTCATGCCGAGGAAGTCGGCGACCTCCGCGGCGAGCAGCGGGCCCGCTCCACCGAAGGCCACCAGGGTGTACGCGCTCGGGTCGCGTCCCTTGAGCGTGGACACCCGGCGGATGCCGGCGACCTGGTCGGCGGCCGCGACCTCCAGCACTCCGGCGGCGGCCTCCTCGGCGGTCAGGTCCCAGTTCGCGCCGAACTCGCGGAAGGCGGCGCGGGCGGAGGCCGTGTCGAGCACCAGGTCGCCGCCGACGAGGGACTCCGGGAACCTGCCGAGGATCGCGGCCGCGTCGGTCACGGTCGGCCGCTCGCCGCCTTGGCGATAGCAGATCGGTCCGGGTACGGCTCCCGCGCTCTTGGGCCCGACCTTGAGCGCGCCGTTCGGCCCGGCCCAGGCCAGCGAACCGCCGCCGGTGCCCACCGTGGCGATGTCGATCATCGGAACCTTGACCGGGTAGTTCTCGATCACCGTCTCGTTGGTGAGCCGGATCGTCAGGTCCTCGATGAGGGCCACGTCGGTCGAGGTTCCCCCGACGTCCAGGGTGATGATGTCGGAGATGCCGGCGCTGCGCGCCGCCTCGACCGCACCGATGACGCCGCCGGCCGGTCCGGACAGCAGCATCGTTACCGGCTTTTCCCCGGCGGCTCGGGCGCTGACCACGCCGCCGTTGGACTGCATGATCAGGAAGGGCAGGTCGCCGGAGCGCCTCCGCAGTTCCCGGTGGGCACGGTCGAGATACGTGCGACAGTACGGCTTGACCATGACGTCGATCAACGTGGTCATCGCCCGCTCGTACTCGCGGTACTCGGGCAGCACGGTGCTCGACAACGATACGAACAGATCGGGGAACGCCTCGGCGAGAAGCTCGCCGATCCGCCGTTCGTGCGCGGGGTTCGCGTAGGAGTGCAGCAGGCAAACGCCGAGCCGGGACACTCCGGAGTCTACGAGTTCCCGCGCGGCGGCGAGCACTGCCGCCTCGTCGAGCTCGCGGTAAACCGAACCATCGAAGGTGAGCCGCTCCGGCACCTCCCGTACAAGATGCAGCGGCACGATCCGGGGTGGTTTCACCCAGAAGAACGAGTTCCCATAGCCGTCGGGAACCGATTGGCGCGCGATCTCGAGCACATGACGGAAGCCCTGGGTCACGAGCAGCCCGATGCCCTCGAACTCGTGCTCGAGCACGGCGTTGGTCGCCGTCGTGGTGCCGTGGACGACCATCTCGATGTCGCCGAAGTCGGCCTCTGTCAGGGCGAGAAGCTTCTCGATGCCGGTCAGCAGAGCCCGGCTCGGATCCTCTCGATCGCTCGGCGTCTTGACGACCTGGATGGCTCCGGTCGTCTCGTCGATGCCGATCACGTCGGTGAATGTGCCCCCGGTGTCCACTGAGACCCGCAAGGTACCGGCCACGATTCTCCCATTGACTAGTATCCGGTGAGCGGACATGATATCCGCTTAGAGGACGGTAACTTTCTGAATCAGTCGATGTCAACAGCAGGGGTGCCGGGAGGCGAGACCCGTTGTATTCGCCTAGAGGATTTGATATCCGTTGAACGACTATGGTGACTACCAAGCGCCGTGGAGTCCGTGACAGGAGAGTGAGCATGAAGCTCGAACAGGAGTTCACCATCCCGGTCGAGGCGGAACGTGCCTGGGAGGTGTTGCTCGACGTGGAGCGAATCGCGCCGTGTTTCCCGGGCGCCTCGCTGACGTCCGTCGAGGGCGACAGCGTGGCCGGCTCCGTCAAGGTGAAGCTCGGCCCGGTGCTGCTGACCTACAACGGAGTCGCCCGGTTCGAGGAGCGGGACGCCACGAACCGGCGCGTGGTCATCGCCGCGCGCGGGACCGACGCCAAGGGCAACGGAAACGCCAATGCCCAGGTCACCGCCACGTTGCAGGCCACGGGCCCGTCGAGCACGACCTGCTTCCTCGTCACGGATCTCAACGTCACCGGGCGACCGGCACAGTTCGGACGCGGCATGATGCTGGAGATCGGCAACAAGATCCTTGGCCAGTTCTCCACCAATCTCGCCGCGAGCCTGGCCGAATCGGAACTCCAGCCGCTGGCCGCCGGGTCGGAGCAGGCGAACTCGGCGAGCACGCCGGACGCGGTGTCCGGCACCGCCACGCCCGCACCGGGCAGAGGCCCGAAGCAGGCCGAAGCGATCGACCTGATCGGCGCGGCCCGCGGCAGCGTGGTCAAGAGGGTCGTGCCGGCGGCGGTCGTCGTCATCGCGGGCGCCCTGATCGTCTGGTGGGCCACCCGTTAGGGAGCCGGGCCAGGACGTACGTCGGAGGGATCGGCGGCCTGCGTCGGACAGGTGAGACGAGCGGACGGCGCCCCCTCGCGGATGAGCCGGCACATTTCGAGCCAGGCGAGCGCGGATGAAGGACAGTGCGGATGAAGGACATCGTGGAGGCGCTGTCGGCGTGGCAGCGTGACCAAGTGCGTTTCGCCGTGGCAACCGTGGTCGCGACCTGGGGGTCCGCGCCTCGGCCGTCAGGCGCGGCGATGGCGGTCTCAGAAACGGGTGAGGTCGTCGGCAGCGTGTCCGGCGGGTGCGTGGAGGGCGCCCTTTACGAGGTCGCCACCGAGGTTCTGCGCAGCGGGGAGTCCCGGTTGGTCCGGTACGGCGTCAGCGACGACGACGCCTTCAGTGTGGGGCTGACGTGCGGGGGCACGCTGGACGTCCTCGTTGTGCCGGTCGATGGCCGCACCTACCCCGAGTTCGGTGAGGTCGCCGCAGCGGTCATGGCCGGAGAGGCGGTAGCGGTCGCGACCGTGACCGGCGGCATGCCCGAGATCGGCCGCCGCATCGTCGTCACCCGCACCGGAACGACCGGGACCCTCGGCCATGTACGGTGCGACGCCACGGTCGCCGAACTCGCCCGCGGCATGCTCGGCTCCGGCCGTACCGGCCTCGTCTCCACCGGCGTGCGGGATCGGCGGTTCGGAGACGATCTGAGGGTGTTCGTCCAATCCTTCACACCGCCGCCGCGGATGCTCGTATTCGGCGCCATCGACTTCGCCGGCGCGGTGGCCCGGATCGGAAAGTTCCTCGGCTACCATGTCACGGTCTGTGATGCCCGGCCCGTCTTCGCG
This sequence comes from Sphaerimonospora sp. CA-214678, assembly GCF_050942215.1. GTDB lineage: Bacteria > Actinomycetota > Actinomycetes > Streptosporangiales > Streptosporangiaceae > Sphaerimonospora. The sequence continues at coordinate 3,824,081 of NZ_CP192056.1, read as the reverse complement.
ACCAGGAACCGTTTCCCCGAGGCCGACGAGGTCGTCGTCGACTGGCCGCACCGGTTCCTGCCGACCGTCGAGGTCGACGAGCGGACCGCGATCTGCGTCCTCACTCACGACCCGAAGTTCGACGTCCCCCTGCTCAAGGTCGCGGTCCAGACCTCTGCCGGCTACATCGGCGTGATGGGCAGCAGGCGCACCCATGACGACCGGATGGCCCGGCTACGTACGGAGAACGTGTCCGAGGCTCAGCTGCGACGGCTGTCGTCTCCGATCGGTCTCGACCTCGGCGCCCGGACGCCGGAGGAGACCGCGGTCTCGGTCGCGGCCGAGATCATCGCGCTGAACTGGGGTGGCACCGGGAGCCGTCTCTCGACGACCACCACGGCGATCCATCGATGACCCCGGTTCCCACCGCGCCGCCCGGCGGGCTCGTCGACGCCTACGACCGGGTCACGACCGATCTGCGGGTTTCGGTCCGCACCGGCGCGACCTGCGCTGTGCCCACCGCATGCCGGCCGAAGGCGAACGGCCGCCGCCGCACGGGCTGGCCGAGATGGCCGGCCGAAAGACCCCTTTCAGAACGGGCAGCGACGGTCCGTCCGTGTCACACCGCTGGGCCGTAGGCGGCGGATTCCCGGCGCGGCCGGGAACGGCCCGGTTTCGGCACCGCGTTGTACGCTCGGCTTATGGACCGGGACCGCGCAGGGCTCTTCCTCGACTCGTCCGGGGGGAGGCGATGGTCATCGCAACGGATCGGATCGGAAAAGGCTCAGCGAGCGGCGGTGATGCGCGGATGTCCGGCGCGGAAGGCCATGCCGGCGTGCCCGACGCGGCGTTGGCGCAGGCGGCGTTCATCAGCGCGGGGACCGGCATCTACCTGACCGACCGCGCCGGCTGGATAACCGCGGCGAATCCGCGGGCGGCGGCGTTGCTGGACCGCCCCGTGACGACGTTGCTGGGGGCCGATGCCCACGATCTGCTGCACAGGGGGGCGGACGGCGACCTGATTCCCCGTTCCACCTGCGAGATCACCGGGGTGCTTGAGACCGGTCGTCACACGTGTGGCGAACGTACGACCTTCCTGCGGGGCGACGGCGGCCTGTTGCCGGTCGCCTGGTCGGCCGCACCGATCCGGCGAGGGGAGCACGTCCTCGGGGCGGTGGTCGTGTTCAGCGACATCACCGAACATGTGAACGTCCGCCGCCGGCAGGCGGACCAGCTGACGGCGTTGGAGGACTTCACCGCCCGCCTGACGCTGGCCGGCGAGATCACCTCTGTGCTGACCCAGACGCTCGAGGTGGACGAAGCCCTGCAACGGCTGGGCCGGTTGCTCGTGCCCCGGCTGGCCGACTGGGCGGTGGTGGATCTGCATGCCGATCACAATGAGGTCGACCGGGTGGTGGTCGTCCCTCCCCCGGGTGAGACGCCGAATTCACCGGTCTCGGTGCCCTCGATCGGCCTGCCCGTCGTCTCCCTGCTCGCACGGGTACTGAACCGGGGGGAGACCGTCGTGCTCGGCCCGGACGAGATGGCAGGCGAAGAGAAGACCGGCCTCGCCGCCGACCAGCGCGAACTGTTCGCCGGCCGGAGCGCGACATCACTGATCGCCACGCCGTTGCGCACGCCGCGGCAGGTGCTGGGCGCCCTCACCGTGGCACGCACCGACCCGGGCCGTCCCTTCGACGCCACCGATGTGACCCTGGTCACCGACATCGGCCGGCGCGCTGGTCTCGCGGTGGACAACGCACGCCTGTTCGGCCAGCAAAGGGATGTCGCAGAAACGATGCAACGCCATCTGCTGGCTCCGTTGCCGAAGGTGGATCACCTGCAGATGGCCGCGCGCTACCTGCCGGCCCCCGTCGGTTCTCAGGTGGGGGGCGACTGGTATGACGCCTTCCTCCTGCCCGACGGCGTCACCGCCCTGGTCATCGGCGACGTGGTCGGCCACGATCTCAAGGCCGCCGCCGAGATGGCGCAGCTGCGCAGCATGCTGCGGGCGCTCGCGTGGGACCGTCGCGAGTCGCCCAGCCTGGTCATCGGCCGGCTGGACCAGGCCCTGTCCGCCGTCACGGACGTGTCCATGGCCACGATGATCCTCGCTCGGATCGAGGGGCCGGAGGGCGGTCCCTGGAGCCTGCACTGGAGCGCGTCCGGGCATCCGCCGCCCCTGCTGGTCACTCCTGACGGGCGTGCCCGCTTCCTGGAGCAGACGCAGGATCCGCTGCTCGGGCTCCGCCTGGGCCCCGAAACACCCAGGCACGACTCCGTGGAGTCGCTCCCGGGCGGCAGCACCCTCGTGCTCTACACCGACGGTCTCGTCGAAGATCCCGCCAGCGATCTCGGTGCCGGGCTGGCCCACCTGCGTCAGCAGGCGGCCGCCGTGGCCCACCATCCGCTGGAGGTCTTCTGCGACGAGATCCTGCGCCGCCGATCCTTCGAGACCACCGACGACATCGCTCTTCTCGCGGTACGCCTTCCCGCACGGGATCGGGGCGCCTGATCGCGTTCACATCCGATGAGCGACAGGCCCCGGGCTCTCACCGAGCCCGGGGCCTTCTCGCACAGGGGAGCGCGCCGGAGCTCAGGCCACGGCATCGAGGGTCCTCGCCGGCGATGCCGCCGGTGGCGTCTGCCGCGGCCCCGGCAGGGCCATCCGCAGAACGCGCTTCCAGACCGAGCCTGTCTGCCGGGCCAGCGACCCGGACGTGTACGGCAGGCCGAACCGTTCGCACAGCGCGCGGACCCGCGGCGCGATCTCGGCGTACCGGTTGCTGGGCAGGTCGGGGAACAGGTGGTGCTCGATCTGGTGGCTGAGGTTGCCGCTCATGATGTGGAAGAGACGGCCGCCGTCGATGTTGCACGAGCCGAGCAGCTGACGGACATACCACTCGCCGCGGGTCTCTCCTTCGAGCCGGTCCTCGGTGAAGAACTCCGCGCCCTCCGGGAAGTGGCCGCAGAAGATGATGGTGTGCGCCCACACGTTGCGCGCCAGGTTCGCCGTCAGATTGCCGAGCAGGACGGGCAGGAAGACCGGCCCGGCGAGCAGCGGGAACGCGACGTAGTCCTTGACGATCTGGCGCCGGATCTTGGCCATGACCGCGCGAAGCTGGGCCAGCGCCTCCTTCGGGTCTTTTCTCCCCGACGGGATGCGTTCCAGTTCGAGGTCGTAGATCGCGATGCCGTACTCGAAGAAGAGCGCCAGCAGCGCGTTGTAGAACGGCTGGGCGAGGTAGATCGGGTGCCATCGCTGCTCGGGGCTGATCCGCAACGCCGAGTAGCCGATGTCGCGATCCTTGCCGAGCACGTTCGTCCAGGTGTGGTGGACGAAGTTGTGCGAGTGCTTCCACTGGTCGGCGGGCGAGGCGGTGTCCCATTCCCACGTGGTCGAATGGATCTTCGGGTCGCGCATCCAGTCCCACTGCCCGTGCAGGACGTTGTGACCGATCTCCATGTTCTCCAGGATCTTCGCGGTGGCCAGTGCCGCCGTCCCCGCGGCCCACGCGGGCGGCGACCAGGAGGCGAACAGCAGCGCCCTGCCGCCCAGCTCCAGCTTTCGCTGGATCGCGATGAGGCGGCGGATGTACCGTGCGTCCTCCTCACCGAGGCTCGCGAACACCTCGTCGCGGATCTTGTCCAGTTCATGGCCGAACGCTTCGGTGTCGATCGAGGCCGGGCTGGTCGTGGCAGGCATGCTCGCTCCTTTCAGAGGTCGATTTCGACGGGGCCGGCGGCGGCCGACACACAGGTCTGGATCATTTCGCCCTCCTCACCGTGCACCTGGCCGGTGCGCATGTCGCGTACGCGTCCGGAGCGAAGCCCTGCGACGCACGAGTAGCAGATGCCCATGCGGCAGCCGCTCGGCATGAGAACCCCCGCGTTCTCGCCGACGACGAGCAGCGGGGTCCTCCCGTCGGCGTCCGCCTCCCGGCCGCTCCTGGTGAAACGCACACGTCCCCCTGACCCCACGGTCGCCGCCATCGGGCGGAAGCGCTCGACGTGCAACCGATCGGGCGGCCCGGGCCAGTGGGCCGTGATCTCGTCGAGCATGGCGGGCGGTCCGCAGACCCAGACGGCTCGCGCCGTCCAGTCCGGGCAGAGCCTGTCCAGGTCCGCGGGCCGCAGCCGGCCCTCAGCACGGGTGTGCCGTTCGTGCAGCCGCATCCCGGGACGTCGCGCGGCCAGGCTACGAAGCCGCCGGCCGAAGATGACCTCGTCGGCCGTCGGCGCCGAGTGGACCAGCACGATGTCCGGCATCGCCACGGCCCCCGCACCGCCCAGCAGGCCGTCCAGCATCGACATCACCGGTGTGATGCCGCTCCCCGCGGTCACGAACAGCAGGCGTGGCGGCGGCGGATCCGGGAGGATGAACGCCCCCTCGGGACGCCCCAGCCTGATCACCGCCCCGGGTTCCGTACGACGTACGAGGTGCCCGGAGACGAGCCCGCCTCGCATGGCCTTGACCGTGATGGTGATGTGACCGCCGGGTTCTCCCGGCGCGGACGACAGCGAGAAGGTGCGCCAGTGGCGCCGTCCCCGGATGTCGACGCCGATCGGGACCCACTGACCTGAACGGTGCGTGTTCCAGCCCCGGCCCGGGCGGATCACCAAGGTCGCCGCGTCAGCGGTTTCGGGGATCACCGCCTCGACCCGTCCGCACAGATCCCCCGCGGCCCACAGGGGATTGATCAACCCGAGGTAGTCCTCGGGAAGCAGCGGCGATGTCAGCCATCGGGCGGCCACCGCCACCCGCCGCGGGATCGCCCGCCTGAGCCGTGCGGCGGATGGGATCGCGCGCTTGGGGATCACAGAGCCTTCCAGGAAGCCGGGCACCCATCGATCCGAGCCCTGAACGGGCCGTCCGTACGGAGGTGTTACCCGGCCGCCCACATGCGGCACCCCCATGCCGGGGCGAGAGTGGCACAGGATGCGGTCGGCGCCCGGTAATGACGGGTCCGCGTCTCACAGACGCCGCCGGATCTTGAGCACGTTGTCGGTGCGGGTGGTCGGCTTCCCCTCCGGGTCGTTCTGGACGCGCTCGAACTCCTCGCAGCGCAGCACCTCCCATTCCCCTTCCGCCGGCTCCAGGGAGTCGAACACCTCCCGCGGCGTGGGGAAGTGCACGTCGGGCCGGTCGTCCCGGTGCCAGGCCGGCCAGCCCGCGTGCCCGGCCACCAGCAGCACCCCGCCGGGCGCGACAGCGGCGGCCGCCCCGCGCAGGATCTTCTCACGCGGCATGTCGCCGGGAGAGTGCAGGTAGCAGGCGGTGACCAGGTCGTATGTGCCCTCGGGGAACGATTCTCCGAGGTCGTGCCGCTGCCAGTCGATTCGGTCCGCCACGCCGGCTTCCTCGGCCTGACGGGCCGCTCGGCGCAGCGCGATCCCGGAGATGTCGGCGGCGGTGACCCGCCAGCCCTTGCCCGCGAGCCATATGGCGTCGCCGCCCTCGCCGCTGCCCAGCTCCAGCGCACGACCGGGAGGCAGACAGGCGACCTCGCGGACGAGTACGGCGTTGGGGGCGCCGCTCCAGATCCGCTCGCTCTGGCGGTAACGGTCGTCCCAGAACTCCTCCTCCGTGGCCGTTCCCGCGGCGCGGCGGGCGGCCACGGCGTCGAGTGCCTCCTCGATGACCAGGTCGGCGTTGATGGCCGCCCCGGCACGTACGCCCGCCGCGGCGGCGCTGACGACCTGATCCATCACGTTGGTCGCGTTGCCCGCCACCCACACGCCCGGCACGCCGGTCTTGCCCGTGGGATCGCCGGGGACGTAGGTGCCGAGCACGAACCCGTTCATGTCCTGCTCGGCCGTCTCCAGGCCGAGCCCGGCGAGCCCGTCCAGCCGGGCGTTCATCCGGGTGCCGACGGCGAGCACCCGGCGGGGCACCTCCCGGCCGTCGGCCAGCCGCACTCCGGTCAGCCGGTCGCCCTCCAGCACGGCCCCGGCCAGCTCGCCCTCGATCACGGTGACGCCCCTGGCGGCGAGCTGCTCGCGTGCTTCCTCCCCCGGCTCGGGCGCCGTGTGCAGGAAGAGGGTCACGTCGTCGCTCCACTGCCGCCACAGCAGGGCCTGGTGCGCGGCGAGCGGGCCGGCGCCGACGACGCCGATGGCCTGATCACGCACCTCCCAGCCGTGGCAGTACGGGCAGTGCAGCACGTCTCGGCCCCACCGTTCGGCCAGGCCCGGCACCGGCGGCAGCTCGTCCACCAGGCCGGTGGCCACCAGCAACCGGGCCGCTCCGACAGCGGACCCGTCGTCCAACGTGACGAGAAAACGCCCGTCGGCGAGCCGCTCCGCCGCCGTGACCAGGCCGGTCACGATCTGCCCGCCGTACTTCACGATCTCCTCGTGACCGGCGGCCAGCAGCTCCCGTGGCGGCACGCCCTCGTGTCCGAGAAACGCATGCACGCCCTGCGCGGGGGCGTTGCGCGGCCGGCCGGAGTCGATCACCAACACCCTGCGGCGGGCCCGGGACAGCGTGAGCGCCCCGCTCAGCCCGGCGGCCCCGCCGCCGATCACCACCACTTCGTACGTCGCGTCCATGCGCGGCTCCTCCCTCGTTCGCTCTCGCGCCACTGTCCGTGGCGTGGGGCCGATTTGACAATTTCCCTTGCCGAAATGGCAACCTAGGGCACATGGAACTCGATGAGGTGCTGATGGCGGTGGGCCCGCGGCTGCGGGGGCTGCGCCAGGAGCGCGGCATGACCCTGGCGGAGATCTCCAAGAGCACCGGCATCTCGGTCAGCACCCTGTCGCGGCTGGAATCCGGCGGGCGCAGGCCCACGCTGGAGCTGATGTTGCTGCTGGCCAGGGCCTATCAGGTGCAGATCGACGAGTTGATCGGCGCGCCTGTGACGGGTGACCCGCGCGTGCACATGCGGCCCGTCAAGCACCACGGCATGACGTACGTTCCGCTGAGCCGCCGGCCCGGCGGGCTGCAGGCGTTCAAGCAGATCTACCCGCCGCGCTGGCCTGGCTACGAGCCGGAGCAGCAGGTCCACGAGGGCTACGAGTGGTTGTACGTGCTGTCGGGGCGGCTGCGCGTACGGCTCGGCGGACACGACGTCGTGCTGGAAGCGGGCGAGGCGGCCGAGTTCGACACCCGCACCCCGCACGCGTTCGGCAACCCCGGCGACGAGCCCACCGAGGTGCTGGCCCTGTTCGGCCCCCAGGGCGAGCGCATGCACGTACGCGCCCGCCCCGCTGCCGCCAGGTGACGCTCGGCGGCCGGCACGCTCAGCCGGTCTGTGGCGCCTGTGCCGAGGCCGGCCGGGGGCGCCTGTGCCGAGGCCGGCCGGGGGCCGCCCGCGTGCCCGGCCGCGGGAAGGGCTAGCGGATCCGCCGGGCGTACTCGCCGGGGACGAGGCGCAGCCGCACCCGCGCGGGGAGACGGGTCAGGCCGAGCGTGCTTCGCAGGTCGGCGACCGCCTCGTCGTGCAGCAGGGTGACCAGGTCGCCCAGATCGGCCGACTCCCGCGCGGTGATCTGGAGGTCGAGCCGGGGGGCGTCGGGGGGGCCGCGCAGCGCGGCGTGCGCCCGCCGGACGTCGGGGTAGGAGCCGACCTGGGCCGCCAGGGCCCGGCTCGCCGGGCGGGAGTCGACCTCGGTGACGCCCGACGGATCGGTTTCCACGCGCCACCGATCCCTGTGGTCACGCCGGAACTGGACGAGTAGCCAGGACAGCCCGATGACCCCCAAGACGATGCCCGCGGCCGCCGCCGCAGGCCAGAACCACGGGTGGGTCCGGGCGAACGCGATGACGTCGTCCGTCAGCAGCGGTCGCCTGGAGGCGCCGGCGCCGAAGACGCCCAGGGCCAGCGCGGCCGCCAGCCCACCGGCCGTCAGCAGGATCAGCCCGAGCAGGGTCAGCCCCGCCCGGTTGATCGTGTGGGCACCTCGGTTCACCGCCGGCCCCCTTTCTCCGGTCGGGTCACGACGGGCCGCTGACCCGCACGCCCACCGACATCCGGTGGACGGGCGAGAGCCTGGCCAGTTCCTGGTCCACCGCCGCCCGCACCCGCCCGGTGACAGCGGTGGCGTCGCGCAGATCCGTCCACGCCCGCACCTTCGCCCGCCGGCCGGACACCCGCACCCTGGCGCGCCGTACGCCGTCGACGGCGCCGGCCACGTGCCGCAGCCGCCGGGCCAGCGCGTGCCGCGACATCCCGACGACCAGGTCGGGGTCGGCGGTGCGCAACGCGAGCAGATGCCCCCGGCCCGGCACCGCGGACAGCAGCAGGAGCAGCGCCCCCAGCAGCATGAGCACGCTCGCCGCCGCGAGCGCCCCGCCGCCGTTCCAGGTCGTGGCGCGCGCCCACGCCAGCACCGTCTCGTACGGCACGAGCCTGATGGGGCGGCCGAACAGGGCGGAGACCACATGGACCGCGGTCAGTACGCCGACGGCAAGCAGCACCAGGGCCGTGACGGTCGCGGGAACGGCGCGCGTGGGCCGGAAGGCCCGCCTGCCGCTCCGGTACGCGGGATCACGGGCCGGCATGAACCTGCCGCCGTGATGGCCGGCGCCCGTGCTCGGGGTGGCGGCCGGTGCGCCGCCCTCCGCCCATCGCCGCGTCTCGATCGCGGCGTGTTCCTGGTCCTCCGCGTAACGGCCCTCCGTGTAACGGCCCTCCCGGTCCGGCGCCGGACCGGGCGGGTGGCGGGGGGCCGGCATGCCGGCCGCCGCTCCGGGAAGCCGCACGATCTCGATGTCGATGTTCTCGGCGGACAGCCCGGTCAGCTCGCGCAGCCGGTGGCGCAGGCGGGCGCGCAGTTCGGCGGCGAGCCGCGGCACCGGCGCCGGCGATGGATAGCGGACCGCCAGGTCCAGGTGCACGGTGGCGATCGACCCGCTGACCGAGGCGGAGGCGTGCGGCCGGTCGGCCAGCCGGTCGTCCTCCGCCGCGATCTGTTCGGCGATCTTGACGAGGGCACGGTCGGACACGGTCGTGCTGCCGTGCCCGCCAGGCGTGCTCATTGCCGTCGCGTGCGCAGCGTCGGCATCTGCACGCCGCCCTCCATCGCGAGGCCGACGAAGAAGCCGATCGCGCCGAGGACCAGGACGAGGAGGAAGGCGTTGAGGCCGCCGAACGCTCCCACCACGCCGAGCACCGTGCCGAACGCCAGCCCTGCCAGGGCCCATACGGGGAACCCGTTCATGATCTTTCTTCCTTTCCGGTCTTCTCGGCGGGCGCGAGGTCCTCGATGGTGACGTTCACGCGCCTGCCGGTGGAGAGATCGCCGAGAGCCTCGCGCACGGACGCGGCCAGCTCCGGCAACGGCGTGCCGTACCGGGCGACCAGGTGAACCTCGATCTCGTCGTCGCGGACCGAGACGCCGGGGACGACCTTCCCCGGGAGGTAGGTCGCCAGCGTCCCGAACGGCCCGGTGGAGAGACCGGCGACGCCGGGGCACGACATCACGCGCGCCGCGACGTCCGAGACCCCGCGCACGCCGGGGCCCGTGGGCTTCGCCGTACCGGCGGGTGTTGTGGTTTCCCCTGGCGTCCGTGCCGGGGACGCCTGAGCGGACCCGGACGTCTCGGCCGTTCCGGGGGGCCGGTGGCGGTTCATCTGACCCGCGGCTCGGCCTCTGTGCCGGTCGCCGCCTCCTGCCGCGGCAGATGTACGTCGTCGACCGCGACGTTGACCTCGGTGACCTCCAGGCCGCACATGTGCTCGACCGCGTTGGTCACGTTGCCCCGGACGGCCTCGGCGAGATCGGGAATCGCGGTGCCGTACTCGACGATGAGGTGAATGTCCGCGGCGGCCTGCCGCTCGCCGACCTCCACCTCGATGCCGCGGGTGATGCTCTCCTCGGCGCCGAGCCTGCCCTTGATCGCCTCGAACGCGCGGGCGGCTCCGGTGCCGAAGTCGTGGACACCGGGGATCTCCCTGGCGGCCATGCCCGCGATCTTGGCGACGACCTCGTCCGCGATCGTGGTGCGGCCGTGCTCCGTCACCAGATTGGCCTCTCCGTGCGGGCGCACTCGCGTAGCGGTCCGTCCCTCCTGCACCGCCACGCCCCCGGCGGCCGATGTGTTGCTGTGGGCCATGTGACTTCCCCGCTTTGACCTCCATGAGGCATTGCCTCGGGTTTCGTAGGCGTAATACCCGGTTTGTTCCAGATAAGCGTGGGGGCGGGGCAAGGTTGGGTCAGTGGAAACCCTTGATTCCGTCAAAGCGCTCGAATCATAAGAATCAACCGGGTCCCGATAATCAGCGCCTCCGGAAGCCGGGCCGGACGCCGGTCTCCCGGCGCGGGATCGGGGCGGGAGCCCGCGTCGGGATCACGCGTCCTGACGGGCGCGCAGCGCGCGCACTTTGTGGCGGTTGCCGCAGTGCTCCATGGAGCACCAGCGGCGGCGGCCGGGGCGTGAGGTGTCGACGTAGATCAGTCCGCACTCCTCGTCGGCGCAGGTGCGGATGCGGCGTGCGAGGGCACCGGTGAAGAGGTCGATGGCGTCGCGCGCGACGGTGGCGAGCAGGTGCGAGCCGCTGGCGGTCCCCGACCATCGCCGGTTTCCGCCTGATCCGATGACCGGCGTCAAGGACGGGTGCGAAGCCGCCTGGTTGATGGTCTCGAAATCGCGTGCAGCGGGCGGCTCGGCGCGGGTGTGGGCGATGGCCACCCGGAACAGCGCGTCACGCAATCGGCGCGCGTCGGCCACCTCGGCGTCGGAGATCCGCAGTCGCGGTGTCGGCGTCAGCCGCGAACGCTCGGTCCAGGCGGTCAGGTCGGCGGGCCGGTGGAGTGCCTCGTACCGGTGGTGGAGGCCGGGCCCGCCTGTGGTGAGCAGCTCCAGGCACAGGGCGCCGGCGTCGAATCGGTAGGCGACACCGGTGGGGGAGTGCAGTATCAGTCCTCGGGCCGCGGCGGACTCCATGTGACGAATGTACCAGTTGCACCGCATCGAGAGGAAAAGCGATTATCGACAGAGGAGACACGGTCCGTGCCGGTGAACATCCCGATAGCGACGCCTGGGCTGCGAAGCGGGAGATCCCATCGTGCGCACGGCGACCGCCGGCTGCGGCCACATCATCGGGAAACCCTCGGTTCGCGCTGTGCGGCTCACCGGCGTCGCCTCGGGCCGCGTCACCGCACACGACCCCGGTGTTCGGCATGGGGCGTGACCGAGAACGGATCCTCCCGGCGATCGAGCGGTAACATGACTTCGCTCCAATGTGAAGACCTGAAAATACTCGCCGAGGAATCGGCCGGAGCCCGAGCTGCTCGAAGACGCTGTGAAGCGGCGCGAATGTTTCTCGCTCGGCGTCCCTCGATGTCCGGAGAATTCGCTTTTGTCGATCTCGTTGGAAAGTTCCATGCCGGCGGTCTTCGGATTCTCGTTCCCGGTCCGCGGCCGGACCGGCTCCGCTGCCTTCGGCATCGCCGACCGGCTTTCCGGTCAGGGCGGCCGACGCGCGATTTTCGGTCTGCTCGCATCGATGTCCGAAACAGGAATGGTGCGACCGTTCCTCGCCCGGCGGGCAGATCCGGCGAGGCGTATCGCTCGAGCCGGTCCGGTGGCGGGTCGACATGGTCCCGGCCCTGTCACGGGCTTCACCCCGCGAAGGCCGTCGTCGCCGTCACGGTCGTTCCGCGTGGCAGGACAGGCATGGGACGACCACGTCCATGGGTTCCAGTGCCCGCACGCCCGTGCCACGCTTCTGAGACAGGCCCGGACGACGATTGCCGGGCCTTCGCCGCGATCGGCGCCCATCATGGTTGTCGGGAGGGCCCCAGTCGCCGAGGGGTACGGGCCCGCCGGCGCGTGGCCGGCGCACCCCGCATGGTCAGTCCTTGTCCGCAGAATGACGTCGATCAACGGCGGGTTCGTCGAACAACTGGACGAAACTCCCTCCGCAGACCTATATCATATCCATCTAAAAGATCTTGACTTATGGGTATTGACTATTACTCCAGTAGGGCATCTCGGAGCGCTACTTGACAGCGCGCGCCTGACGCTGAAAACTGCGGTATAGCCCGAATAGGTTAGGAGTGAATGCCTTTGAGTGCAGACTCTGAGCCTGAGTTACAGGAGGTGTCCGGTCCTAGTTGGTGGCCGGAGCCGCCAACACTCCTTCGCGGCGCAGCCGGTCGACCCAGGCCTGTGCTGTGTAGCGAGGGACATCGAAATGCTTGGCGACCTGGCCGACGCTTCCCGTCTTCAGAAACACCGCCTTGACGTCGTCCACGGCCGGCATTTTACGATACGGACGCTGGCCCGTGTCGCTTCCCCGCTTTACCGGCCTCTCCTGCTGCCGGCGCGATGTGGTGGGTACGGCGGTCATGTGCGCCGACGCCGTCACCGTGCTCAGCAGAGCGTTCGTCAGCCGTTCGAAGTCGATAGCGCCCATAGAGCGCGGCATGTTGTCGTCGCCTCGGTCGGAGCTGCGAACAGTCAGCTCGACGATGTGCGGTATGGACTCTTCGTCCAATCTGACGATTGCGCTGATCTGAAAAGCCGTCGCATGATCACCGTCATGCGGCTTCACAGTGATCACGTATTCCCGCGTGTCGCCGGTCATGTTCATCACTCCATCTGGAGTCTATGGAGTCTGGCGCGCTCCAGGGCGTAGGAACGCGTCGTCGTCCAGTCGTGCCAGTCACTACCGGGCCTCTCCGCCTGCGACGGAGCCGCCCCTGAGGGCTGATCGGACGCACGATCGGCGCCGAACCGCCACGGATCACCATGCTTTCCTGTCGTCTTCCACCAGGATACCCAGGGATCGGCACAGTGACGACTTCAGGTATCGATTCTGTGCGTGTAAGTTACGGACTCGTCACGGCCGGACACGATGCGCGAACCGAACGAGCTTTCGCCAGGCGACTGATGACGTCGTGAGTGTCGCGGTCAGTGTCTCGTTCTGTGTCTCGTTCTGTGTCTCGTTCTGTGTGGTGGTCCGGGTGTGGTGTGTTCCCTCGGCGTGCGCCCCCGCGAAACCCGCACCCTCGGTGTCCGGCGACTGTGGACCGTTCCCGGAGTCGTCGTCGCCCGGCCTGAGGAGCGGGCGCCTGTCCTTGCGAGCGGCGCGCCGGGCCGGACGGTCGTGCGTCCGCCGTACATCACCTCGACCGGGCACATGCCGGTCGATCGTCGCCGGCGTCTCCAGAGAACGGGTGGAGTCCGGGCGCGGTGCCGATCGGTGCCGATCCGCCCGTTCTCGAGGTCATGAACCATCCGCGCCGTCGGCGGCGTCCGGCCTCCCGGCGCCGCCCGAGGGCGCGGAATCGGTCAGTGCCGCCAGCATCGCGTCGAGTTCGGCCTCCGACAGGCCGGCGATCCAGTTCTGGTCGCCGACGTCAAGACCGGTGTGCGCGTCCTGGTCGAGCTCGCCGAGGATGTCGGCCATCGCCTGCAGGTTCGACGTCGTGAACAGCGTCTCCATCGGCACCTCCACCTCGAAGGCGGCGCGAATCCGCGACACGAGCTGCACGACCATGAGGGAATGCCCGCCCAGCTCGAAGAAGTTGTCCTCGGCGCCGATGCCGCGGATGCCGAGCATGTCCTCCCAGATGGCCGCCAGCGCCTCGGCCGTCTCCCCGTCCGGAGGGGTCACCGACCCCCGCTGCCGGGCCTCCGTGCGCTGGAGGGAGGCCAGGGCACGCTGATCGATCTTTCCGTTGCGGGTGAGCGGCAGCTCCTCCCGCACCAGGATCGTGGTGGGGACCAGCCAGTCCGGCAACGAGCGCAACAGTGCGCGCCGCAGCCGGGTCGGCGTCGGCGCATGACCTTCAGCGGGCACCACGCAGGCCATGAGCGCCTTGGCGCCCACGCGGTCGTCGGCGACGAACACCGTGCACTGCGCCACCTCAGGAAGCCTCTGCAGCACGGACTGGGTCTCGCCGATCTCCACCCGGTGCCCGCGGATCTTGAACTGCCGGTCCGCCCGGCCGAGGTAGGCGAGCTCTCCGTCGCGCCTGCGAACGGCGATGTCGCCGCTGCGGTACATCCGGGCGCCGGGGATCGGGCTGTACGGGTCCGGGAGCATCCGGGCGGCCGTCAACGCCGGGGCCCGCTGGTAGCCGAGTGCGACTCCGGCGCCCCCGACGAAGATCTCGCCGGGCACTCCGGCCGGCACCGGGGCGAGCTCGTCATCCAGCAGGTACAGCGTCAGGTCCGCCAGCGGCCGCCCGATCAGCGACGCGAACCGGCCGGTGTCCTCGTCGGTGAGCCGCCGGAAGGTCACATGAACCGTCGTCTCCGTGATTCCGTACATGTTCACCAGCTCGGGACGGCGATCTCCGAAAGTACGGAACCACTCGCTCAGCGCGGCGAAGTTCAACGCCTCGCCGCCGAACACCACATAGCGCAGGGAAAGCTCGACCGGCTTGGCCGCCGCCACCGGGGTGAGCTGCGCGAAAGCGGACGGCGTCTGACTGAGCACCGTCACCCCCTCGCGTTCGAGCGACTCCAGAAACGCGTCCGGCGCCCTGGTCATCCACTGCGGGACCACGACCAGGCGGCCGCCATGGAGCAGCGCCCCCCACAGCTCCCAGACCGAGAAGTCGAACGCGTAGGAGTGGAACAACGTCCAGACGTCGTCCTCGCGGAGGTCGAACACGTGCTCCGCCGCGGTGAACAGCCGCACCACGTTGGCATGCGAGACCACCACGCCTTTGGGCGAGCCGGTCGAGCCGGAGGTGTGAATGACGTACGCGGGAGCCGACGGGGGCACCGCCGCCGCGACCGCGGTCTCCGCGGCGTCCGCGAGGCCGGCCGCCCGCCAGTCCAGCGGGATGACCGGCGCCGGGGTGTCGGGGAGCCGGTCCGCCAGCCCGGCGCCGGCCAGCACCGCGGTGACCGCGCAGTCCGCGAACTGGACCGCGGTCCGGTCGCGCGGATTGTCCGGGTCGATGGGCAGGTACGCCGCGCCGCATTTCAGTACGGCGAGGACGGCGGTCGGCAGGTCGACCGTACGGTCGACGACGAGGCCCACGATCGACCCTGGTCCGACCCCGTTGCCGAGCAGCACGTTCGCCAGCCGATCGGACCGCCGGTCCAGGTCGGCGTACGACAGCCGGGTGTGTTCGTCGCAGACGGCGACGGCGTCCGGGCGACGCGCGGCCTGGCGCCGGAACAGCTCGTGCAGTGTGGCGTCGACCGCTTCCGGGACGGCCCCGCCGCCGATCAGCTCGTCGTGTTCGGCCGCGGTCAGCAGCGGCACGGTGCACAACGACCGGTCCGGATCGGCCGTGCCCTCCTCCAGCAGCCGGATCATCCACCGTACGTAGGATTCGACCGTGGCCTCGTCGAAGAGCGCGTCGTCGAACGGGAAGTAGCCCACGACGCGGTCGTCTTCACACCACAGCTCGGCCATCAGGTCGAAATGCGTCGCGCCGCCGTCCAGGTCCGCGAAGTCGACCGCGAGACCGGCCAGGTCCGGGGGCCTCGGGGCCGCGTCGCGCAGGCTGAACGACGTCTGGAACACCGGCGTCACGCCGGGCACCCGCGTCGGCGCCAGCTCACGTACCAGCATGTCGAAGGGCAGGTCCTGATTGACGAGCGCGCCGGTGAAGGCGTCCCGGGTGCGCCGGATGAGCTCGTGCAACGAAGGGCGGCCGCCGAGATGTACCCGGATCGGCAGCCAGTTCAGGAAATATCCCAGCATCTGCTGCAGCGCGGGCCGCGAGCGACCGGCGATGGGCACCCCGACGACCAGATCCTCCTGGCGGGTCAGCCGGCCGAGCAGTCCGAAGTAGACGGCGAGGAACGCGACGTTGAGAGTCGTGGAGTGCTCTTTGGCGAGCCGGCGCGCGGCCGCGACCAGGTGCGCGGGGAACTCGACGTGGCAGAACCTTCCCTGACTGGTCCTGATCGGCTGCCGGGGACGGTCGGTCGGCAGATCGAGTAGCCCGGGAAGATCCGCGAGCTGGGCACGCCAGAAGCCGAGCTGACGCTCGAGCGTCGACTCGTCCAGGGTCTCCCGCTGCCAGTAGGCGAAGTCCGGATACTGCGCCGGCAGCGGCGCGAGCGTCACCGCCGCGCCGACCTCGGCCGAGTAGCAGGCGCCGAGTTCGTTCAGGAGGATCCCCAGCGACCAGGTGTCGGAGACGATGTGGTGCTGGACGATCAGGAAGAGATGGTCCTCTTCGCCGATCTCGTACAGCACGCACCGCAGCAACGGCCCGGTGAGCAGGTCGAACGGCTCGGCGACGGAGGCCGACGCGTGGCCGCGCGCGGCCTGCCCGGGGTCGGGCAGGTCCCGGAACCGGTGCACGACGAGCGGCACGTCCATGCGGTCGAGCACGACCTGGCGGGGTGTGGTGTCCCGGAGCACGAAAACCGTACGCAGCGCCTCGTGCCGTTCCACCAGCCGGCCGACGGCTCGGCCCAGCGCGTCGACGTCGAGTGGGCCGCGCAGCCGCAACGCGGTGGGCACATTGAAGATCTGGCGCTGTGAGAGCAGTTCGTTCATGAACCACAACCGCTCCTGCTCGAACGAAGCGGGCACGTCGGCGAGCCCCTCAGGGCGCCGTGGGATGCTCCCTTCCGGGTCCGCGCGCCGGTCGGCCATGATCCGTTCCAGGAGGGCCCGTTGAGCGGGACTGAGCGCCGAGAGTCGCCGCTGCAGCGTGTCGTCGCGGGTCGTCTCGTCTCGTCGCTCGCTCATCTCTCCCCATTTCTCTCCCGCGGCCTCGGCGACCGCCGCGGCGCGCCGTGATCCGGCCATCCATGACGGGGCCGCGTGACGACGCCGCTCGAAACCGGACCGGATGACGGCGTCGCCCGGTTCCGGACGCGGACAGGTGGTGCCGTGCGTGCTGGTCGAACGTGTTCGGCGCAATCTCGCGGAGGACGGAGATCAGGCGTGGGCGCCGTACGGACCGCATCGCGGCACGGCACGGGTTCGGTGATCATGACGCACATGGTGGGCGCGTCCGGGCCGCCACCGTGTGCGAGGCCCTGGGCCTCTCGGGCCCGGACCCTCTGCCGGCGTCGTCGATCCGCATCGAGATGGAGTGCAGATTCTGCGGCATTTTCCGTCGAATCCCTCCTCGAGCGCCGTCGCAGTCTCGGTGGAGTCTCTTGCTGCGTCATCGTACTCGACATGCGCGGAGGGCGCCAGCACGCCGACCTGTGTGAGGTGCGGTCCTGTCCTCGCAGGCGTCATCCGTTTCCGCACGCCGAGCTGCCACGCCATGACAGTCGACAGGTACGGTCCCCATGAGCGGCCGGTGAAATCCACGTGGTGACTCGACATCGACACTACGGTGCGCCATGGTCCTCACGGTCCGGGTTCCCTTCGCTTACCGCGGTTCCGCGACTTCCGCACGCGGCCGCCCGATCTCTCCGGCGTGACCGGCGAAGGCCACAGAGCAGGTGTAGGGTTGGGGGCCCGTTCGATGTGAGGAGGCTACGTGAAGGTCAGCTGGGGACAGGTTTTCGCGTGGCGGATGCGACGGCAATACCTGGACCCGCGCACCCAGCCCACCGCGAGTGAGATCGTCGGCAGGCTGTGCGGTGTGCAGGCGCAGGTCTGGAGCGCCGCCGAGCTGGCTGTGGCGTTACGGCAGTCGGAACCCGACAGGGAGAGCGTCAACCGGGAGTTCGCCGATCTCTCGTTGATGAAGACCTGGGCGATGCGTGGAACCCTGCACCTGCTGAAGCCGAGTGAGGCGGGTGCCTATCTGTCGCTCATGGAGACCACGGCCTTCTGGCTCAAACCCTCCTGGCAGCGGGTCTCCGGCGTCACTCCCCGGCAGATCGACGAGCTGACCGACAAGGTGTCGGACATCCTCGACGGCGCGGTGCTCACCCGGGACCAGCTGGTCACGCAGGTCGTGGCGGACAGACGATTCGCGGGTATGGAGGACCGGCTCCGATCGGGGTGGGGCCAGGTGCTCAAGCCGCTGGCGTGGCGGGGGGTGCTGTGCCACGGGCCGAATCAGGGCAACAAGATCACATTCACGCGCCCGGAGAGTCAGTTCCCGGACTGGCGCAAGCGGCCGGAGCCCGATGAGGCGGCGCCCGTGGTGATCGAGGCGTACCTGGGGGCGTACGGCCCCGCCACTCCCGAGGTGTTCGACCGCTGGCTGTCGCTCAACGCTTCGAGCAAGCCGAGACTGCGTCAGTGGTTCGGCGACATGGGCGGCAAGCTGACCGAGGTCGATGTCGAGGGACGCCGCGCGTTGATGCTGACCGAGCACGTCGACGAACTCGCCGGCGTCGCCGAGTGCGAGGGCGCCCGGTTGCTCGGCGGTTTCGACCAGTACGTTCTCGGTCCGGGCACCAAGGACGAGGTGCTGCTTCCGAAAGAGCATCGGGCCGCGGTGAGCCGGACCTCCGGGTGGATCTCCCCGATCGTCGTGGTGGACGGCCGGATCGTCGCGGTGTGGGAGGTCTCCGGCGACGAGGTGGTCGTGTCCTCGTTCCCCGGCGGCGGTCCCCTGCCGCTGGAAGAGCTCGAGAAGGAGGCCGCGCACGTCGCGCGTGCGAGCGGGCTGAGCCGGATGACGGTGCGCGTCGCCTGAGCGGCGGGAGGAACGACGGGGCACCGGCCGGGTTCGCGTCGCCGCTGGCGTCCGCTCGGCGGATCCGGCGATGATCGGATCGGCCGGCGCTCTCCGGCGGGCACCGGTGTTCGCCCGCTCGTGACCCGGATCCGCACGGACCGGTGGACAAGGGGATGGTCGGGATATGACGAAGGACAGGGTGGAGCAGGATCTCGGGCCGTACGTCGAGCATCTGGGCCTGCGGTTCGAGGAGATCGGCCCGGATCGCGTGGTGGCCGGGTGGTCGGTCCGCCGCGATCTGCTGCAGCCGCACGGCATCCTGCACGGCGGCGTGCATTGCGCGGTGGTCGAGTCCGTGGCCAGTGTGGCGGCGGGCCGCTGGCTCGGTGATCGCGGCACCGTGGTCGGGGTCAGCAACACCACCGACTTCTTCGTCGCGGTGACCGAGGCCAACGGCCGGCTCACCTCGACGGCGGTGCCGGTCTTCCGCGGCGCCACCCAGCAGGTCTGGGCCGTGGAGACCGTGGACGCCGTGGGTTCCCTGGTCGCCCGAGGGCAGGTCCGGCTGCAGAACATGCGCTGAGCGGATCGCCCGCCGGCCGTCCGGGGTTCCACGGCGGAGCGATGTCGCCGTATGTCATCGAAACCTCACCGAAGGTAGCGATCGGCCGAGTAGCATGAGCCGACCGTTCCGATGGGAGTACTCGATGATCTGGCGTGCTGAAGTTCTCGATCAGCTCGACCTTTACTGGGAGTACCACCTGACGCCCCGGCTGACCGGCCCCACCGACGACGAGTACTACTGGGAACCGGTGCCGGACTGCTGGACGATCCGGACCGGCGCCGACGGCCGGGTGACGATGGATTGGCAGGACCCGGTCCCGGAGCCGCCTCCGGTCACCACGATCGCCTGGCGCCTGTGCCACATCGCCGTGGACGTGATCGGCGCTCGGGTCAGCACGCACTTCGGAGACGGTTCGCTGACCAGGGCCACCGCGACGCCGCCGAGCACCGCCAAGGAGAGCGTCGACGCGCTGTACGAGCACTACCGCAGATGGCGCGACGGAGTGATGGCGCTCGACGACGCGTCGCTGCAACGCCCGGTCGGCGAATCCGAGGGCACGTGGGGGCATCGGTCGATGGCCACCCTGATCCTGCACATCAATCGTGAGGTCATGCACCACGGAGCGGAGATCGCCCTGCTCCGCGACCTCTACCGGGCCAGGTTCTCCTGACGCCCCCTCTCGTCGCCTCCGTATGCGTACGGGCCCTCCGCCGGTGAAGTGACGACCGCGGGGGCCGGCGTGCCCGCCACGGCCCCGATCACCGGTGTCATCATCACGGCCGAGAGCCGTACCGGAGGACCCGTGGTCCGGCCCGTCCGCGTACGGGCTCCGTCCGCGTGCGGGCTCCGGCGGCGTGCGGGCTCCGGCGGCGCCGCGATCCGCATACCGGATGTCGTAAGTCTCAGACTGAACACTACATGATGCCACAGGCCACCACATGTCGTGTCCTGGGTCTTGACGTGTGTGACCTCGTATGACATACATGGTGTGCCTTCGATGAGTTTGTTGTGTGGTCTCAGAAGACTGAACACGGCCACAGAAGACTGAACGGTCCCGCGGGGGAACGAGCCCCGCGGACTCATCCCTTGAGGGGAGAACGTCTGTGTCAGGTGGGCAGGTGACGGAGCGCGGGCTTGAGGACGTCAGCACCAACGATTCGCCGATCTACACGCTCTTCGATGCCGAGACGGTCGAGGAACTGACGAGGGAGCACATACTTCGCCTGGCGGTCGGCGTGCTGGGCGCGGTGCACATCAAGAACTTCTCCTCGCCCGACGACTGTGCGGACATCATGAAGGGCCTCGAGTCGTGCCCGCTGGGCGCCTACGACGAAGCGCTGATCTATCCGCGCATAGCGAAGCTGGGGCCGGCGGCGTACGACTTCTACGCCTCGGGCGGGCTGGACGAGCGCTACTGGGTCGAATCCGAGCGGGCCGTCGCGGCACGTTCGACGCTGCTGCGCGGCGCAGATCCGCTGGAGTTCGCCGTCCGGCGGATCCGGTCCGCCTGGGGAGATGACCTGGTCCCCGCGCGCTGCGGCGGCCGGGACATGTTCGCCGGGATGATCCGCGAGATCGCCAGCGGCGCGAAACTCCATTTCGACGAGATCGTACGGGAGTTTCCCGGCGCACTCGACGAGACGGTGGCGAGTTTCCTCACGCTCAACTGGTATCTGTCGATGCCGGAGGAGGGCGGCGAAACGCTCGTATGGCGCCACCCGTGGCGTCCGGTGGACGAGCCGTACCGCGACGGATACGGCTATTCGGAGGAGGTCGTGCGTGACGACCCGTTCGTCACCGTACGGCCGTCGGCCGGTGACGCCGTCATCTTCGACTCGCGTAACTATCACGCGGTGCGGCGGGTCCGCGGAAACGGCAGAAGGGTCACGCTGTCGTTCTTCCTCGGCGTCACCGGCCGGGGGCCGCTCGCGATCTGGTCGTGATTTTCGGTACGGCCGGTGATCGGGACTCCGGGAAGCAGGCACGGTATATGGCGGCACATGCGGACGGGCGGTCCGTGACCGGGCGCGTCGCGGTGGTGAGCGGCGGAATCCGGGGGATCGGGCTTGCCCTGAGCGCACGCCTCGGCAAGCTCGGATACCAGGTGATCGCGCTTTACCGGCAGAACGCCGCGGCGGCGGCGAAGGCGGCCGCCGCTCATCCGGAATTCCTGCTGCCGCGCCGGGCCGACGTGTCCGACCCGGTGGCGGTGCGCCGCGTCTGCGCCGATGTGCTCGGTGAGTTCGGCGCTCCGCGCGTCCTGGTCAACAATGCCGGGATCAATCGCGATCGGCCGTTCCTGGAACTCGGCGACGAGGACTGGGACCGGGTCGTCGGGACCAACCTGTCCGGCGTCTTCTATCTCACCAGGGCGTTGGCGCCCGCGATGATCGCCGACGGAGGCGGGGTGATCGTCAACGTCGGCGCGACGACCGCGATGCGCCCCAGGGCCGGCGGGGCGAATTACTGCGCGAGCAAGGCCGGCGTGCTGCAGCTGACCAAGTGCCTGGCGCTGGAACTGGCGCCGGAGATTCGAGTGAACTGTCTCATCCCGGGGTTCACCGATACGCCCGAGGTGGTCGAGCGCTACGGCTTGACCGACCCGGAGAGGCGGGCCGCCGTCCTGGACCGGATTCCGCAGCGGCGTATAGGTACGGCGGAGGACATGGCCGACGCGTTGGAATACCTCGTCGGGGACGCGAGCCGTTATGTCACGGGGCAGAAGCTCATTGTCGACGGTGGGAATTTCATGTGGTGATGCGGGCGGCGCTCGGTATCTCGGACATCCGCATGTCTGTGTCGTCCGCCAGACGATTGTCCATGCTCAGAGTCCGGGAGAAGAGGAAATATGCGACTCAGCGATGAACAGGTGCGGGACTATCGCGATAACGGGGTTCTGCTGGTCGAGTCGGCCTTCGACGCGGCTGAGGTCGAGGCGCTTCGGGAGGCGTTTCGCCGGGACAGCCGGATAGGCGGCGAGCAGCGGATCCTGGAGGACGACGGCTCCGAGGTCAGGGCGATTTACAGCTCACACCGCCGGCAGTCCGAGTTCGCCGCTCTGGTGAGCGCTTCGCGGGTGCTCGGCCCGGTGCGTCAGCTGCTCGCGGGCGATGTCTACCTCTACCAGTTCAAAATCAATTCGAAGCCGCCGTTCACCGGCGGTCACTGGGCCTGGCACCAGGACTATCTCGCGTGGAAGATCGCCGACGGCCTGCCGTCCCCCCGCCTGATCAACGTCGGGGTCTATCTCGACGAGGCCACCGAGTTCAACGGCCCGGTGATCTTCATTCCGGGTTCGCACCGGAATGGACTGGTACGGGACCGCCGGCGGGACGAGATCAGGTCGCGACAGCATCTCGACCCCGACGACATCAGTCTCACGCCCGATCAGCTGCGGTCGCTGGTGGCGGGACACGGGATGGCGAGCCCCAAGGGCCCCGCGGGCTCCGTGCTGTTCTTCGACTCGCAGATCGTGCACGGATCGGCGCCGAACATGTCGCCGTTCCCGCGCAAGCTGCTGATCGCGACCTACAACGACGTGGGCAACCTGCCGCGTGGCGAGCCCCGCCCCGAGTACCTGATCTGCCGTGACACCGCACCCCTGCGGGTCGAGGACAAACCGCTGGTCACTCTCGGAGGCGGGCCGTCATGAGCGGAGAGGTCACGATGAGCAGGGCGGTGGTCCTGGAACGGTTCGGCGAGCCGTTGGTGCTGCGCGAGTTCGAGGTTCCCCCGCCGGTCGCCGGAGGCCTGACCGTGGCCTGCCACTTCGGCGGCGTCTGCGGCACCGATCTGCACCTGCAGCGAGGACATCTGGACATTCCCACCCCGCTCGTGCTCGGTCACGAGGGACTGGGCACGGTGCACCGGCTGGGGGAGGGCACCGGCACGGACGCGACGGGGGCGCCGCTCCGGCCCGGCGACGACGTGATGTGGGCGTCGTCGATCGCCTGCGGCCGGTGCGTGTTCTGCAGCCGGTATCGAGAGCCGACGCTGTGCCGGAACCGCAGGACCTGCGGGGTGAACCGGCCCGTCTCTGCGGAGTCCGCCCTGTCGGGCTCGTGGGCCGACCACATCGCTCTGCAGCCGGGAAGCACCGTCGTCAGGGTCCCGCCCGGGGTGAGCCACCTCGCCGCGATGTCGCTGGCGTGCGCCGGCCCGACCATGGTCCACGCCATGTTCGAGCGCCGGCCGGTCCGGGTGGGGGAGGTCGTCGTGGTCCAGGGCAGCGGCCCGGTCGGCCTGGCCGCCGCGGCGCTGGCGCAGCTGGCAGGTGCGGCGACGGTCGTCCTCGCGGGCGGGCCGGCCCAACGGCTGGCGATCGCGGCGAAGGCGGGCATCGGCCACCACCATGTCAACGTCGTCGAGGCGGACGACCCAGCGGAGGCCCTCGCCGAGGTCGTCGAGCTGACCGGCGGCGGCGCCGACCTCGTCGTCGAATGCACGGGCGTCCCCTCGGCCGTCGGCCAGGGCCTGCGCCTGGCCCGGCGCGGCGGGTCGTACCTGGTCGTCGGCCAGTACACCGACAGCGGCGACACCATGATCAATCCTCATCAGATCGTCTACCGGCAGCTCGACGTCGTCGGCTCGTGGGCGTTCAGCGGCGCGCATCTCGTCGAGTACGTACGGCTGCTGCCGGCCCTGACCGGGCGGTTCGACCTGGAGAGCCTGGTGACGGCGTATCCGCTCGCCGAGCATGCCGCCGCGATGGCGGCGGTGGAGAACGGGTCGGTGATCAAGGCGGTGCTGACCGGCTAGTTCCGCCGATCGCGGTCGTGCTGACGGGGACGGGACGAAAGGAGCGAGGACCACATGCAGAACCAGGCCACGACCATGGACATCGCGGAGAAACGCCGGCTGCTCGCGGAAATGCTCGCCGGTACGGATCGAACGTCGGCCGGCCGGACCGGGCCGGTGTCCTTCGCGCAGCGCAGGTTGTGGATTCTCGACAGCCTCGTTCCCGGGAGCAGCGCCTACAACGTCCCCGTCGTGCTGCGGACGAGCACACCCCCCGACCCGGCGGCCCTGGCGGACGCGCTGGCGACGGTGATCCGCAGGCACGAGGTGCTCCGTACCGTGTTCGTGAGCAGGGACGGCGTCCCCGTGCAGCGGGTCTGCCCGGAATATCGGCCGGAGATCGACGTCCAGGACGTCAGCGGTGAACCCGACCCGGCCGGAGCGGCGAACCTGCTGGTCCGCGCCTCGATCAGGCGGCCGTTCGACCTGGCGGCCGGGCCGCTGCTCCGGGTGCTGCTGATCCGCGTCGCGCCGGACGAGCACCTGATCGCGCTGACCGTGCATCACATCGTCTGCGACGGCTGGTCGATCGTGACGTTGTTCCGCGAGCTCGACGGGCTCTACGCGCAGCTGCGCGACGGAACCCCCGCGAAACTGCAGAGACTCGAACAGCAGTACATCGACTACGCGATCTGGCAGCGGGCGCGGCTGTCGGGAGAACGGCTGAGCGAGCTGAACGACTACTGGCGCGCCCGCCTCGACGGGGCGCCCGGGCTGCTGCAACTTCCCCTCGACGCGCCCCGGCCGGCGCACCACAGGGCGAACGGCGGAGTCCACGAGTTCGCCTACTCCGATCGGCTGCGCGACGACATCCTCGCGTTCGCGGCCAGGGCGAAGACGACCCCGTTCGTCGTGGTGCTGGCGTGCTTCGACGCGCTGCTGCAGCGCTACTGCGCGCAGGACGACATCGTGGTCGGCGTGCCGGCGGCCGGTCAGACCCACAGCGCGCTGCAGGGAATGATCGGATTCTTCGTCAACACACTGGTGATGCGCATGGACATGTCCGGGCGGCCCAGCCTCCATGAGGCGGTCCGCCGCGGGCACGAGTGCACGCTCGGCATGTTCGCGCACCAGGACATGCCGTTCGAGAAGCTCGTGGTCGAGCTCCAGCCCGACCGCAATCCGACCGTGACGCCGATCTTCCAGGTGCTGTTCAACTTCCAGACCGCGTCGAACGACAGGGTGCGGCTGCCGAACCTGGACGCCGACCTCGTGCCGTTCGACAGCGGGATCGTACGGTTCGACCTGGAGTTCAACGTGTTCGTCGGCGAGGACGGGATGGGGGGCACCTGGCTGTACAACCGGGACCTGTTCGGCCCGTCCGCGGTCGCCCGGATGGCCACGCTGCTGGAACGCATGCTCACGGCCGCGATCGCCCGGCCGGACGAGCCGCTGTGCGCACTGGACCTGTTCGACGCGGCGGACGCGGAGGAGATCGCCCGGATGGGCGGCACGGCGGAGGCGGATGCGGCGGCCTCCGTGCCGTCCCCGGACACGCCGGAGCCGTCCGCGCCGGTCGTCCGGGTGGGGCGCAGGATCGTGTCCGGAGCGGAGGCTCCGGCGCCGGACGGCGCGGCGGGACGGCCGTGGCGCCGGGTGACCGACGAGCTGGTGCCCGCCTGGCGCGCGCCCGAGACCGTCCCCGGGCCGCGCAGGGCGGCGGATCGCCGGCGCGCGTGGTTCGGCCTGCCGCCGCGCGGCGTCGTGGTGTTCGCCGCCGAGACCTCCACGATCGAGCTCGACGAGGCCATGTGGGCATTCGACTGCGGCGCGCAGCTGGTGCTGGTCGACGCGGCAGGCGGGCTGCCCGCCGCGGTGCTGCGCACGCTCGCCGACGAGGACGTCGACACCCTCCGCATCGCGCCCGGGCTGCTCGGCAGGGTGGTGGACGCCGTCGAGCGGGGAGAACTGTCGCCGCGCGTGCGCCGGGTCCTCGTCAGCCACGAGCCGCTGAGCGCCGAACTGGAGGCACGCTGCCTGCGCACGCTGCCGGACACCGAGCTCTGGTCGGTCTACCGCGTCGCCGGGGTCGGCGACGTCGCGGCCCGCAGATGCACCGGTGACGTGCCCGCGGGCCACGACATCGCGGGCACGGTCCTGCCGGGCGTGGCGGTCCGGATCCGCGACGCCGACGGCGGCCTGCTCCCCATCGGCGCTCCCGGACGGGTCTGGGCCGGCGACACGCCGGACGGCCAGGCGGCGACCGGCGACCTCGGCAGGTTCCGCGAGGACGGCACGCTGGAGATCCTCGGCGCGGAGACGGAGCAGATCCGGGTGCGACAGGTCCGGGTGCTGCCCGGAGAGCTGGAGTCCGCCCTGGTCGCGCACCGGGCCGTGGGCGACGCACGGGTGCTGCCGGCCGAGGGCGCCGCCGGTGCGGTGCGGCTCATCGCCTACCTGGCCCCGGCGGGACAGACGTGGACGGACCGGGAGGGGGATGAACGTGCCCGGCTCCGTGACGACGTGCGGGCGCACGCGCAGCGGTTGCTGCCCGGCGTCGTGGTGCCCGCCACGTACGTGTTCCTCGACGAGCTGCCCCTGACCGCGCGGGGCACGGTCGATCTGGCGGCCCTGCGCGCGATCGAGTGCGACGAGGGCCGCGTCGAACGGGTGGCGCCGCGCGACGACACAGAACGGCTGCTCGCCGACATCTGGCGATCCGTTCTCGAGGTCGAGGAAGTCGGCGTCCACGACAACTTCTTCCTGCTCGGCGGCCACTCGCTGCTGGCGATCCGGTTGATGAGCCGGCTGCGCCAGGCCACGCGGATAGATCTGCCGGTCAGCGCGCTGTTCCGGTATCGCACGGTGGCCGATCTCGCGGCGTGGATGGCCGGCATGTCCGGCGAGGCTGGAGCCGCGGGCGGCAACCTGGTCCAGATCCAGGCCGGGCCCGAGCCGGTGCCCGTGGTCGTCGTGCATCCCGCCGGAGGTGGCGTCTTCTGCTATGTGGCCATGGCCACGGCGCTGACCAACCGCACGGTGTACGCGTTCGAGGGCCGTCATCCCGGGCCCTCGCTGACCGCGCTCGCCGAGCGTTACCTCGACCAGCTGCCGGAGGAGGTGCTGAGCGCGCCGTTCGCGCTGGCCGGATGGTCGCTCGGCGGCGTGGTGGCGTTCGAGATGGCGCGTGTGCACGCACAGCGCAGCGGGCGGGTCGTTCCGCTGACCCTGATCGACTCGGCGCTGTTCGAGGGAGATCCCGCCGCGCGGGACGCGGAGGCGCGCCTGATCGACGGCTACCTCCAGAGCGTCTGCGCCGACTTCGGGCTCGACCTGCCTCCGCTGCCCGGCCTTGATCAGCTGTCGCCGCGACGGGTGTTCGCCGACCTGCTGGAGCGGCTCGGTGCGGCCGCGCCCGAGGTGCTGGACCTGGAGGAGATGATGCGGCAGTACGCGGTGTACCGCTCGCACATCCTCAACCTGGCGGCGTACCGGCCGCCGGGGCGGTACCCGGGGCCGGTCCACCTGTTCCGGGCCACCCGGTCCCCGGAGGCGACGGAGGCGATCTGGCGTGAGTACGCGCCCCGGCTCACGGTCGGCCGGATCGACGGCGACCACTACAGCATCATGCGCGATCCGGGGCTGACCGCGGTGGTGGCGCGGATCGAACGGCAACTGGCGGATCTCGATGCTGAGCGGGGGTCGGTACGGTGAGACACGGCGAATTCACCTCGGGCACGGTGGTGGGCGCGATCGGCGCGGCCGCGGCGGCGTACCCCGGGGAACCCGCGATCGTGGACGAAGCGCAGACCCTGTCGTACGCCGAGCTGTGGCGCGAGTCGGCACGGATCGGCGAACGGCTGCGGTCGCGCGGCGTCACCACCGGCGACATCGTCGCGCTGGCGGCGGAACGGTCGGCGGCGCTTCTGGTGGGGCTGCTCGGCATCATCCGGGCGGGCGCGGTGGTGCTCCCGCTCGACGTCACCTATCCGCGGGCCAGACTGCGGATGATGCTGGACGACAGCGGCGCGGCCGTGGTGGTCGGGCACGCGCACACCGTCGAGCCGTTCGTCTCGGACGGACGGGAATCCTGCATCATTCCCCGGGTCTTCGGCGGCGGAGACGACCTGGACGGGGACACGCTCCCCGAACCAGATCCGGCGTACGGCTGCTATCTGCTCTACACGTCCGGGTCGACCGGCCGCCCCAAGGCGGTGCTCATGCCGCACGCCGGCATCGCCAACCTGGTCCGCTGGCAGGTGGGCGCTTCGGTATGCGGCGTGGGGAGCCGGACGCTCCAGTACGGGGCGATCTCGTTCGACGTCGCGCTGCAGGAGATATTCGCCACCATGGCGTCGGGCGGAACGCTGGTGTGCATCGACGACGAGACACGCAGGAACCCGGTGCTGACGTGGGATCTGATGATCCGGGAGAGGATCGAGCGGATCTACCTGCCCTACGTCGGGCTGCAGTCGCTGGTGATGGTCGCCGACGAGGTCGACCTGGACGCGGCGCGGCTGCGGGAGATCATCCCCGGCGGGGAGCAGCTTCAGTGCACCAGGGCCCTGCGCGACATGATGAGAAGGCTGCCGGACTGCCGGTTGATCAATCACTACGGACCGGTCGAGACGCACGCGGTCACCTGCCACCCGCTCGGAGCGGACCCGGCGCGATGGCCGTCGCTTCCCCCGATCGGCGTCCCGATCCCGGGAAACCGCGCGTACGTGCTCGACGACGACGGCAGGCAGGCGCCGGTCGGCGAGATCGGCGAGCTGTACATCGCGGGAGCCCAGGTGTCGTACGGCTACTGGCGTCAGCCCGACCAGACCGCGCAGCGATTCCTGCCGGCGCCCGATGGTCACGGCGAGCGCATGTACCGGACCGGCGATCTGGCGCGCCGGCGCGACGACGGGACCCTGGACTTCCTGGGACGCGCGGACGACCAGGTGAAGGTCCGGGGGTTCCGGCTGGAACTGGCCGAGGTCGAGGCGGAGCTCAGCGACCATCCGGACGTGCGCGCCTGCGGCGTGACGGTGGCCGGTGACGAGGGCATCGACCGGATCCTGGTGGCGTTCGTCGTGACCGGGGAGGGCGTCGACACCGAGGCGGTCCGCGAGGACCTGCGGGCCAGGCTGCCCGAGCACATGGTTCCCGCCGTGCTGCACGTCGTCGACGCGCTGCCCCAGGTGCCGAGCGGCAAGCTGGATCGGCGCAGGCTCCGGGTGATGGCGGAGACCGGCATGACCGTGGTGGACAGCGCCCCACGCTGACGCCCGGGACGCCTGCGATCGGCCCGCACGGTGTGCGGGCCGTTCGCATCCGGCGCCGAGGGGTGCCGCCACGTGCGGTGGCGGCACCCCCGAGCGGGACGCGGGTCAGCCGGCGGGGGAGACCTCCGCCTGAAGGCCCGTCTCGTCGTACGGGCCGCCGGTCTCGCCGAACCGCACCATCAGCCTGTCGAAGATGATGTGCCGGCCGTTGTCGAAGTGCACCGGCGGCTCTTCTGTGAGCCGGAACACGGGATGTCGGGCGATCTCCGACAGCAGCACCCTGAACTCCATCCGCGCGAAGTGCTCGCCGAGGCAGCGGTGGATGCCGTGGCCGTAGGTCAGGTGCAGATGCGAGTTCGTCCGGTCGACGGAGAAATCCTCGGGGTCGGGGAACTGCTCGGGGTCGCGGTTGGCCGAGTCGAAGATCAACACGACCCGTGATCCCTTGGGAATCGTGATGTCGCGGATGGTGACGTCGCGGGTGGTGACCCGGGTGAACCGGTCGGTCGGGCACCACCGCCGCAGCGCCTCGTCCGGGAGCTGCGTCAGGAGCTTGGGCTCCCGCCTGATCCGATACTGCAGATCGACGTCCCTGCCCAGACACCACAGGACGCGGTTGACGGTGTTCATCGTGTTGGCGTGCCCGGCCACGCAGTACGACACCATGATCGAGCACAGCAGGTCGTCCGACAGGAATTCGCCGTCGACGCGCACGTTGGCCAGCCACGAGAGGTAGTGGTCTCCGGGGTTCTCCCTGGCGCGTCTGATCTCCCCGGCGAGGATGGGCTGATACTGCCCCCAGAACGTGCTGGCGTCGGGTTCCGTCGACAGGTACCGCCACATCGTGTTCGTCATCGCGCGTATCTCGTGCTGCGTCTCGTCGGACAGCCCGAGGGCCAGGCCGAGCGCGCTGATCGCGAAGGGCTGGGACAACTCGGCGACGAGATCTCCGTGGCCGCGTTCGACGATCGGCGGGATGAGCTCCGCCGCGAGTACGCGTACGCGGGACTCCAGGTCGCGGATCGCCTTCTTCTTCATCGGCGGCGCCATGAGCGCGCGGATGTGCGCCTGTTCCGGCGGGTCGAAGTCGATGGGGGTGAACGGCGGCATGCCGGCGGCACGGGGGAAGTGCACGCCCTCGGCCGAGCTGAAGGTCTCGTGGTCACGCAGCGCCGCCTTGACGTCCTCGTAGCGGGACAGGACCCACATGCCCCCGTGCACGGGGGAGTAGGCGACCGGGGTCCTGTCGCGGATCACGCGGTTGATGATCTCGGCGGTTTCCGGGGTGTACTCGGGGTCGTGGTAGTCGAATGTCGTCGTGAGCCGGTCGATGACGTCCTGCTTGGTTGTTTCCTCTGTCGCTGTCACATTTCCTCCTGACCACGTCGCGCCACGCCTGGGACCGGGCTTCGGGGAGGGATGTCCGGAAGTTCGCCGAGCCTCTGCCTCACGG
Organism: Sphaerimonospora sp. CA-214678; assembly: GCF_050942215.1. GTDB lineage: Bacteria > Actinomycetota > Actinomycetes > Streptosporangiales > Streptosporangiaceae > Sphaerimonospora. The sequence continues at coordinate 3,793,612 of NZ_CP192056.1, read as the reverse complement.
CCGGGCGCCGCCGCCGATCACACGCCGCGATCGGATGTGGGCGGCCGTGTGCCCGGCCGTGCCGGGTGAAGCCGTCGCGCGGCCCTCCGGCGGGCGGCTCGCCTGCCGTGACCGGCGAACCCGAGGGGGCTCGCCGGGAGTCGTCCATGGCAGGCCCCTCTCCAGGGTTCGGAGCGCCGAGTGTTGAGTATTATTGAATCAGCATGTCATCGATAAAGGCAATATTGTGTAGACTCTGGTTGTCGTATATATGGCTTCAGTGTCCTGCGGTGAGGTGACATGACCGGCGACGGAAGGCCCTCGACACATCACGGAGAGTGACGATCGGGTGGGTGGCCCGGCGCCGCGCGAGCGGCGCTTCTCCTCTGTCCTGACCGATGCCGCCCGCGCCGGAGTCCGGGCGACATCGGGGATCGGCCGCCGATGTGATCGGCTCCGGGACGCCCGCGGCACGGCCGGACCCCCGGCCGTGGCCTCCTCCCGGACCGACGTCTTCCACTCGCGCATCCGATGAACGGTCCTGTTTCAAACGCCGTTCTCGAACACCTCTTCCGGTGTAGTATCTACGCACGCCTGCGCCGCATGCGGCGACTGGCTACGTATCGCGGCAGGGGATCCCGGCCTGCCTATCAGCGCACTTTTGTACAGACGGTACCTCCCCGATGTTGTGTATACGGAGTGATGCGAATGAGCGGCCAGGAAGCTACGGAATCCCGCGTGTCGGAGGAGAAGCCGAGACAGAGATCCGTGCTCTTCCGTAACAGAGACTTCCGGTGGCTGTGGTCCGGTGAGACCGTCAGCCTGCTGGGCAGCGAGGTCAGCGTCATCGCGCTGCCTTCGCTGGCCGTGCTCGCGTTCGGCGAGGGCGCCCTGGCCGTCGGTCTTCTGATGGCGCTGCAGTGGATCCCGTTCGTGGTGCTCGGGCCGATATTCGGCGTCATCACCGACCGGATGCGGCGCCGCTTCCTGATGCAGCTGGCGAACATCGCGCGCTTCGTCATTCTCGGGTCGCTTCCGCTGGCCGCGGTCCTGGACCAGCTCACGCTCACGCATCTCTACATCGCCGCCCTGCTCAAGGGCATCTTCGACGTCGTGTTCCAGCTCGCCTACCAGGCCTATCTGCCGCAGGTCCTCGACCGGGCCGACCTGATCGACGGTAACGCGAAGACGCAGATCAGCCGCTCGCTGGCGCTGATCCTCGGCCGATCCTTCGGCGGCGGGCTGGTCAGCCTGGTCGGCGCGGCCCGGGCGATCCTCCTGGACGCGGTGTCCTATCTCATCGCCGGCATCACCCTGTCCTTCATCCGCATGCGGGAGCCGGAGCCGGCGCCGTCGAATCGCGGCATCGGCGCGACGCTGCGCGACGCCAAGGACGGCGCTGTGATGACCTTCGGCAACAGGATGCTGCGTTACCTCACGCTCATGTCCACCTTCGGCAACATCGCCGTGTCGATGTGCCTGGCGATGGTCATCGTGTTCGCGTACCAGGACCTGGGCTTCTCGGCCGCCCAGGTCGGTCTCGCGCTGGGCCTCGGCGGGGTCACCGTCATGCTCGGCGCGATCCTGGCCGGAAAGATCAACGAGCGCCTGGGCATGGGGCGGACGCTGGTCTTCACGCACATCCTGCTGGGCGTCGCGCTCCTCCTGCTTCCCCTGGCGACGATCGGCGGCACGGGGTGGGCCTTCGGCGTGATCGTCGCGTCGCAGTGTCTGGCGTCGTTCACGACTCCCATCGGCAATGTCGGCATCATGACCCTCATCCAGAAGGCGACACCGCCCGCTGCCATGGGGCGCGTCGCCGGTGTCGCGCTTCCGTTCGTCTGGGGAGCACACGCCGCCGGGCCGCTGCTCGGCAGCGCGATCGCGGCGGTCTTCGCCACGTCCGTCGTGTTCGTCGCGGGATCGGCGCTGGCGTTCTGCGCCGTGTTCTGGATCGTCCTCGGGTCCGTGCACCGTCTCACCGACGACGTTCCGGAAGACCTGCGCGTCGTCGTGGTCTAGCCGGGCCGGGACACGCCGCGACGGCGGGTCAGACGCGCGACGCCGCCGGCAGGTCTCCTATCGGGGTGCGTGGCGCGCCGGCCGCCGCCAGCAGGATCTCCAGCACCTGGTCGATCCGCCGGTAGCCGGACGCGTGGTCCCACAGGTCGGTGTTCAGCTCCAGCATCGCCGACAGCCCGGAGGGGCGCAGCAGCCCGTGGAAGGCCATGTCGTAGCGGGCCGTGCCGTGGGTGAGGAAGCGGTAGTCGCACCCCAGGCCGGCGAACCGGTCCGGAATCCAGGACTCGAGCTGCAACTCGCAGGTGACCTGGTAGATCGGGTGCATCCCGGGCGTCCGGCGAGGCTGGAGAGTCTGCACGATGTCGGCGAACGGCGCCTGCTGGTGCTCGTAGGCGCGCAGCACGGCGGCGCTGACCCGCTGGACCAGCTCGTCGAAACGCGGGTCGCCGGAGAGGTCGAGCCGGACCGGGACCACGTTGAGGAAGCAGCCGATCAGCAGCTCCGCCCCGCGCTGGGCGCGGTTGGCCGTGGGAATGCCGATCAGGATGTCGTGCTGGCCGCTGAGCCGGTGCAGCACGACGGCGGCGGCCGCGCAGAACACGGCGAACGGGGTGGTCCGGCCGGCGGTGGCCAGTTCGCGCACCGCGCGGGCCGCGGCGGCCGAGGGAGGCCGCTCGAGGAACTCGCCGCGGAAGCTCGCCCGGTCGCCTCGGGGACGGTCGGTCGGCAGCCGCAACGGCGGCGCGCCGGACAGCTCCCGGATCCAGAACCGCCGCAGCCGGTCGCCCTCGGGGCCGTCCAGCATCCGCTGCTCGGCCCTGGCCAGGGCGGCGAAGTCGATCTCATGACGGGGCAGGACCGGCGCGCGGCCGGCGGCCCTGGCCTCGTAGGCGGTGCTCAGCTCCCGCATCAGCAGGGTCATCGACACCTCGTCCATGACCAGGTGGTGGAACAGCAACTGGGCCTGGTGGCGCCGCGTGTCCAGCCGGACGACCCGGGCACGCAGCAGCGGGTAGCGGGTGATGTCGAAGCCGATGAACGCGATCTCCTGCTCCAGCCGCTTCAGTTCCGCGTCCCTTCCGGCGTCGTCCAGGCCGGTGAGGTCGACCACCGGGACGTCGATCTCCGTGTGCGGATGGATCCGCTGCACCGGGAGGCCGGCCACCTCGGCGAACGTTCCGCGCAGCCCCGGCTGGTGCGCCACCACGTCGTTCACCGCCGCCGCGAACGCCTCCGGCCGCAGCGGTCCCGACAGGTCCAGCACCAGCGGGATGGTGTGGGTGAGCGAGCCGGGGTCGGCCTGCTCGGCCAGCCAGATCTGGCGCTGGCCGGACAGCAGCGGCGTCTCGATCACCGCGTCGAGGCGATCGGGTGCGGCCGGGACGGTCCGATCCACGCCAGCGGATGCCGCGCCGGCCTCCTCGATGGCGGCGGCGTTGTCGCCGGCGGGCGGGTCGGGCAGCCCGGCGACGAGTTCGAGCATGTCGTCGAGCTGCGGATTCGCCGCACGCAGGGTGGCGGTGAGCTCGGCAGGTGTGGGGTTCTCGAACAGCGTCCGCACCCGCACCCGCACCCCGAGGGTCTCCTGCATGTCGGCCGTCAGGCGGGTGGCGAGCAGCGAGTGCCCGCCGCAGACGAAGAAGTCGTCGTCCGGGCCGAGCGCGGGCTGTTCCAGCGCGTCCGCCCAGAGTTCGGTGACCAGTTCCAGCAGCCGGTCGTGGCCCGTCGCGCCGTTGGCGCCCGGCGGCTCGGATCGCGGCGGGCCGGCCGCGGGCAGCCCGGCGACGATCTCCAGCCGGCCCAGCGTGTCGCGGCGGGCGGTGAGCCCGGTGGGGGCCCCGGCCAGCAGCAGCGCGGCCGGTTGGTGCACCGAGCGCCCGGGCTCCAGCCGCAGGTCCCCGGCGCCGGCCGGTCCCGTCGCCCCGGTCATTCCGGTCATCCCGGTCAGCACCGGCCAGTGCTCCTCCCCGCGGGAGCGGTCGAGCAGCAGCGTGACCGGCGTGCCGTCGGGCAGTTCCATCCGCAGCGTCTCAGCGGGCCCCCCGCCGATCGCGCTCGTGCCGAGCGGGGCAGGGCCGGGTGCCTGCAGTTCCAGCTCCGGCACCCGCAGCCCGGGACGCTCCAGCCACTGCCGCAGCACTCCGGCGTAGTCCGCCACCAGCGCGCGTGCCCCGTCGGGCGTGTAGAGGTCGCTGTCGTACTCCAGCCACAGCCGGACCTCGTCCTCGGCGAATCCGATCTCGGCGACGGTGTCGAACCGGCCGCGTTCGCGTTCGACCTCCAGCACCCGCGCCGGCTGTCCGGCCAGGCTCAGCTCACCGACCGCGTCCACCCGGGGCAGGAACAGGTGCTGGATCAGCGTGGTCCTGTCGGTCGGGCGCGGTGCGGCCACGGCCTGCACGATCCGGCCGAACGGCAACCGGGCGTGCTCGATCGCACCCGCCACCGCTGCGGAGCAGCGGGCCACCGCCTCGGCCAGCGTGGGGCCGCCGCCGAGATCCAGCCGCAGCGGGACGGTGTTGGACAGCTGCCCGATGAGCGAAGCGAGCCGGGGAACGCCGCGGTTGGCCGCGAGCACGCCGAGCACCGGGTCCTCGCGGCCGGTGGAGCCGGTGATCATCGCCGCCCAGCCGGCCAGGCACAGCGTGTACGGCGAGCAGCGCAGGGTTCTGGCCGTGTTGCGCAGGGCGGGACCGCGGACTCCGGGCAGGACGAATTCCGTGCGCCGGCCGACTCCGCGCCGGATGCGCCGGCGCGGCCGGTCCGGCCGCAGGTCCAGGCTCGTCGGCACGCCGCGCAGGGTCTCCTGCCACCAGGCGGTGTCTGCGGCCTCGAAGGCCGGGAACAGCGTGGCGCGCTCCCACCGGACGAAGTCGCGATACTGCAGTTCCGGCGCGGGCACCGGTGAAGGGTCTCCGGCCAGCGCGGCCGAGTAGTCCGCGCTGAGTTCCGCCAGCAGCAGCCGGACCGCGGTGGCGTCCAGGAAGACGTGATGCGCCGCCAGGGCCAGGACGTCGCCGCCGGCCGGGCCGCCGCCGTGCAGCAGCAGGAACGCGACGGCGCCGCCGGCCGCTGGGTCGATCCCGGTGAGGGCGAACCGGGACAGTTCCCGATGCAGGTCCCGCTCCGCGTCCGCGACGCGATTCCGGGACGGGAGAGTAATCTCGGTCAGCGGCGGCGGCTCGGGCGCCGGCAGCACGACCTGGACCGGACGCCGGTCGTGCTGCCGTACGGCACTGCGGAGAATCTCGTGCCGGGACAGCAGCGCGCGGACCGCGAAGCCGAGGGCGTCCGGATCCAGCCGGCCGGGCACGGCGAGCCCCACACACTCGGTCAGCGGAGCCTGCTCGGCCGCCGAACCGTCCGCGACCCAGAAGTGCTCCTGAACGGCCGCGAGAGGTATGGAGTCTACGTAGTGTCTCATGGAGAAAACATAACCCGTGTGCAGCCACCGCAGTAGTGCCTGTCGGCGGCACAGGTCGCGGCTAGTGCCTTCTCGGCGAAGAGGCTGTACCGTGAAATGTGGTGTGTTGAGGAGACCACGCAGACGCACGCGCGCATCCACAACGGAACACGTACCGCTCGCACCGGCTTCCCCGCAGAGGAGTCACAGGGCATGACCTCACCATCGACCCGTCTACCGGCCATCCACGAGGCGAGCACGGATTCGACCCTGGTCTCCCGTGTCGAGGAGCTCGCCCGCACCACTCCGCGGGCGCCGGCGGTCACACACGGCGACCGGGAACTTACCTACGAGGAGCTGAACCGGCAGGCGAACCACCTCGCCAGGCGGCTGACCGGATCGGGTGTGACACGCGGCGACATCGTCGCCATGTACCTGGGCCGCTCGATCGAGTGGGTGGTCGGCATGCTCGGCTGCCTGAAGGCCGGCGGCGTCTGCATGCCGCTGGATCCGGCGGCCCCGGCCGAGCGCTTCCGCCGGGCGATCGAAGCCGGGCGGCCGGCCGCCGTCGTCACCGCCGTCCCCGGCCGCCGCATCGGGCGCCCCATGCCGGCCGTGCCCGGCGGGACGCCCGTGGTCGCGCTCGACGCCGTCGCCGTACCCGGGGACGACGTGCCCGGCCCCCGTCCGGCGCCGCTCGGCGAGGAACTCGCCTACGCCATGTTCACCTCGGGATCCTCGGGGACGGCGAAGATCGTTCTGGCCCAGCACTCCTGGCTCGCGCTCAGCGCCGCCCGCAGCGCCGCGATCAACGCCACCACGGGCGGCGACCGCGGCTCCTGGCTGGGCGCGGCCGGCGCCGGAATCGCGCTGCACGAGGTCAGCGGCCTGCTCTGGCAGGGCGCGCACATCGTGATCGGCGACCACGACGTGTACGCCGACCCGCGTGCGCTGCGGGACTGGCTGGTGGCCGAGCGGATCACGCAGTGCTTCGTGGTCGCCCCGGTCGCGGAGGTCCTGCAGAACCTGCCCTGGCCGCGCGACTGCGCCCTGCGGCTGCTCACCGTGGGCGGTGAACGGCTGAACCGGTGGGGGCCGGCGGACCTGCCGTTCGAGGTCGCCATCTCCTACGGCAGCCTCGAGGCGTTCCAGATCGCCAACTCCTGCCACCCCTGGCATCTGCGGTGCACCCCCGCCACGGCGACCGACGCCGACCGCGAGGCCGCTCCGCCGGTGGGCCGCCCGATCGACGGGGTCGCCGTCCACCTGCTGGAGGAGGACGGCCTGACCCCGGCCGGAGACGGCATCGGCGAGATCTGGATCGATTCCGACACCCTGAGCCTGGGGTATCTCGGAGATCCGGCGCAGACGGCGGACCGGTTCCGGCCGAACCCGTTCGGCAGTCCCGGCAGCCGGATCTACCGCTCCGGCGACGCCGGCCGGCTCCGCCGGGACGGTGTCCTGGAACACCACGGCAGGATCGACGACATCGTGAAGATCCGCGGCAACCGGGTCGAACTGGGCGACGTCGAGTGGGTGCTCGGCCGGCACCCGGACGTCGGCCAGGTGGCGGTGGTCGCGACGACGGACGGCGACCAACGCCGGCTGGTGGCCTGTTTCGTCGGGGCGCGGGACATCCCGCCGCTGGAGCTGCGCAACCACGCGGTGGAGCGGCTGCCCGACTGGATGGTCCCGGTCGCCTACGTGCAGATGGACGAGCTTCCGCTGAACACCTCGAACAAGGTCGACCGCCGCCGGCTGCCGCCGCCCGACTGGACCCGCTGGCGACCGGCGAGCACGTGGCGGGAGCCGGCGCCGGGGACGGAGACCATGCTGGCCCGGCTGTTCGCCGATCTGCTGCGGGTGGACCGGGTCGGCGCCGACGACCACTTCGTCGAGCTCGGCGGAGATTCGCTCCAGATGGCCCAGCTGCAGGGCGCGATCGAGCAGGAGACCGGCCGCTGGATCGAGCTGCCCGACCTGATGGCCGACCCCACGGTCGGCGGCCTGGCGAAGCTGCTCGACGACGCCACCGCGACCCCCTCCGCCGCGGTCCCCATACTGGATCCGTGGCCGCCTGGCCCCGCCGATCGGCGGCGGGACGGCCACCTGGACACCACGGCTGACACACTGTGTCACGGACCCACCATGGAGGCAGGCATGACCGTTGACGCTGAGACGATCGGCGAAGCGACGGACGCGTCGGGGACGGTGCCGCCGCCCACCCTGCTGATCGACTTGGCGACCGGCATGTGGCGGACGCACACCCTGACGGCGGCGATCGAGACCGGGGTGTTCGAGACCCTGGCGGCGGGCGCGGCGACGGCGCCGGAACTGGCCGCCCGTCTCGGCGTCGCCGATCGTCCGGCCGAGATCCTGCTGACCGCGTGCGCCGCGCTCGGACTGCTGGAGCAGCGGGACGGGCGCTACCGCAACAGCGCGCTGGCCGATCACTATCTGGTGCCGGGCAGGCCCGGCTACTTCGGCGACTACGTGCTGATGGTGGCCAAGCACACCGCGCCCGGGTGGACGCGCGCCGCCGAGGCGGTGCGCACCGACGCGCCGAGCAGGCCGGTGCGCGATCCGAGCCGGACCATATTCGAGGAGGGCAACACCCCGGACTACTTCTGGGACGCGCTGTGGGCGTACTCCACCCTCACCGCCCAGCGGATGGCCGAGGCCGTGGACCTGTCCGGCGTGGGCCGGATCCTCGACGTCGGAGGCGGGTCGGGGGCGACCCTGATCGCGCTGTGCCGGCACTACCCGCACCTGCGCGCGACCCTGCTCGATCTGCCGCACGTGTGCGGCATCGCGCGCAAGCGCATCGACGCCGCCGGGATGTCCGGGCGGATCGCCACGGCCTCGGCGAACTTCTTCACCGATCCGCTGCCTGCCGGGCACGACGCCGTGCTCCTGTCGATGATCATGCACGACTGGGACGAGGCCAGGAACCGGAGGCTCCTCGCCGCCTGCCTGGAAGCGCTGCCGTCCGGCGGCCTCGTGGTGATCAGCGAACTGCTGGTCGCCGACGACAAGTCCGGCCCGGTGGACGCGGCCCTGATGAGCATGAACATGCTGGTCGGCACCCTGGGGCGCAACTACACCGCGGCCGAGTACACCGGATGGCTGCGCGACGCCGGCTGCGCCCGGGTGCGCACGGTCCGCTTCGACGCGCCCGGGGCCAACGGCGTGGTGATCGGAGAGAAGGCGTGATGGACCCGCGGCAGCGGCGCTGGTTCCTGCGTGAGCCGTCACCCGAAGCGCCGATGTCGCTGCTCTGCATGCCGTACTCCGGATGCGGTGCGTCGATGTACCGGGCCTGGCCGTCCACCATCGGCGTGGCAGAGGTGGTCCCGCTGCAACTGCCCTTCCGCGAGAACCGGTCGCGGGAGCCGCACTTCGGCACCTACCAGCGGCTGGCCGCGGCCCTGCTGGACGACGTCGGGGACCTGATCACGGCTCGCCCGTACGCGCTGTTCGGGCACTGCGGCGGCGCGCTCCCGGCGTTCGAGCTGGTGGTCGAGATCGCGGCACGCGGCCTGCCCGCGCCGGACCGGTACTTCGTGTCCAGTCAGGTGGCGCCGCAGGACGGCCCCTGGGGCCGCTTCCTCGGCCTGAGCGAACAGGGTCTGCGCGACGAGATCGCCGGGCTGCTCACCGAGATGGGCGCGGCGGACTCCGCCGGCGAGCTGGTCGACCTCTTCATCGACGTGATGGAGGCCGATCTGGAGGCCAACCGGAGGTACTGGCGCCCCGGCGGCTCCATACCCTGCCCGATCACCGCGCTGGGCTGGAGCGACGACGTCGAGGTGCCGCACACCCTGATGGGCGGCTGGCAGGTCTGGGCCGACACCGAGAAGGAGGTCCTGCCGGGAACGCACTACAGCTTCCTGAAGGCGCCTGCGGAGCTGCTCGAGGTGCTGGCGCGCCGGCTCAGCCTCGGATCGGTCTCACCCGCGCCGGGGCCGGCCGGCTGAGCGCGTCCGGCGGCCGCCGGACGGGGGCCGCCGCGCTACCGCTGAGGATCACGCCGGTGGGGCGTGGCGCCGGCGCGAAGGAGGTTCCCGCGGCCGGCCGGTCGCCCGTGCGCCGGAGACCGGCCGATCGCCGGGTCACCCCTGCAGTGTTCATCGAGTCGACGGTCGTCTGTCCGCGTACTGTTTCGTGGTCGATTTAAATAGTGTGTTGACTTCGGGACGTCTGTTCGCTTAAGGCTGTATTTATCTGCACTTTGCGCGAAGACTGTATCTGACCGTAGTGAGTTGCCTACCGGGAGGACCGTCGCATGGGTCACCAGAGCGAGTTGCTTCGCCGGCTGCGCCGGCTCCCAGGGGAGCGCAGGGACGAGTTGCTGGCCCGGCTGGCGGGCGTCTCCTCCGGGGTCCGATCCGCGCCGCTGTCATACCGGCAGGAACAGCTCTGGCTGTTCGACCGGCTCGCCCCCAGCAGCCTGGCGTACGGGCTCGGCTTCGTCTTCCCGATCGAGGGCCGGCTCGAACCCGACACGCTGCGCGCGGCGCTGACGGACCTGCTGCGGCGCCACACGGTGCTGCGCTCGACCTTCCCCGACGAGGATCCGCGCGGCGTCCAGCAGGTGCAGCATGTGCCGGAGGTACGGCTGCCGGTGGAGGACGTCCCCGACGGGCGGCTGCGTACGCGCGCCGACGAGGTGGTGCAGGAGGAACTGCGCCGCGGCCTGCGGCTCGGCACGGGCCCGGTGGCCCGGTTCCGGCTGCTGCGCGCCGCCCCCGACCGGCACCTGCTGGTCCTGGTCGGCCACTACATCGTGCTGGACCCGCGCTCCGCGCGGGTGCTCCAGCGTGATCTGGCCTTCGCGTACCGGGCCAGGGCGGCGGGCGCGGCCCCGCAGTGGCCGCAGGAGGCGGTCGACTACGGCGCCTACGCGGGCTGGCAGCGGGACTGGTGCGGGCAGGACGCCGCACGCGAGGCCACGGAATACTGGCGCGGCGCCCTGGCCGGATGGGAGGCCACCGAGCTGCCCACCGACGCCCGCCGCCCGCGGCTGCTCGACCTGAGCAGCGACGTGGTCTCCGCGCCGATGCCGCCAGAACTGGTCGCGGCAGCGGACTCCCTCGCCGGGGCGGCGCACGCCGACCGGGACGACGTCCTGCTGGCCGCCCTGCTCGTGGTGGTCGCCAGGCACACCGCCCGGGGCGACCTGACGATCGGGCTGCCGGTCGACGTCCCCGGCCCGTTCGACGTGGACCGGCTGGTCGGCGACTGCGGCAATCTGATGCCGCTGCGGGTCGAGCTGGACGAGGCGGACGGCTTCGCCGCCGTGGTCGCCCGGGTGCGCGCAGCCCGGCTGGCCGGCGCCGGGCACGCGGCCCTGCCGTTCAAACTGATCCTGGACGCGCTCGGGGTGGAACCGGACGCCGGACGGCTGCCCCTGGTGCAGATCGGCTTCATCGGCACCGGCGAGCCGGCCGAGCCGGTCGACGCGGACGGGGTGCGGATCGGGTGCGAGCAGGTCGACGCCGGTGCCGGGGCGTTCGAGCTGGCCGTCGAGGTCGGCGGCGGCGAGCGGCCCGTCGTGGCGGTGCGGTTCGCCGCCGCCCTCTACAACCGGGCCACCGCCGCCCGCCTGCTGGATCGCTACCTGCGGACCCTGGGCGATCTCTGCGCGCGGCCGGAGTCGCCGCTGGGCGATGCCTCGCTGGGCACCCCGCAGGAGCTCGCCGACGTGCTCGACCGGTGGAACGCGCCGATCGGCGAGCCGGTCGCCGCGCCGCTGCACGAGCTGTTCGCGGAGGTCGCAGCCGCGGCCCCCGGCCACACGGCGCTGGTCTGGCAGGACGGCAGCCTGAGCTACGGCGCGCTGGACGCCTGGTCGCGGCGCATCGCCGACCGGCTGGTGGCCGCCGGTGTCGGGCTCGGCGATCTCGTGCCGGTGGTGATGGAACGCGGCCCGGCGCTGATCGCCGCCGCGCTCGGCGTGCTGCGGGCCGGAGCCGCCTACGTTCCGCTGGACATCGGTCAGCCCGACGAGCGGCTGGCGATGATCCTGCGGGACACCGAGGCGAAGACCGTCGTGGTCTCCCCGGCCACCGCCGAGCGGGTGCCGCTGCCGCAGCGGGTGGTCGTCGGCCCCGGACCGCAGGACGGGCCGGAGGACGGGCCGCCCGGCGTGCCGGGCCGTGTCCCCGCCGTGGTCCCGCCCGCGTCCGCCGCGTATGTGATCTACACCTCCGGGTCGACCGGCAGGCCCAAGGGCGTGGTGGTCGAGCACCGCAACGTGACCAACTTCGTGCGCACCGTGCGGGAGATGTTCGACCTCGGCCGGCGGGACCGCGTCCTGCACTTCGCCTCACCCGGCTTCGACGTCTCGGTGTTCGAGATCTTCGGCACGCTGCTCAGCGGCGCCCTGCTTTACGTGATGAGCGAGGACCAGCGGCGGTCGATCGACGAGCTCGACGCCGTACTGCGCGAGCAGCGCATCACCGTGATCGACCTGCCGCCGGCCGTCATGGAACTGCTCGCCCCCGAGCGGTATCCCGACCTGCGGGTGGCGTTCGTGGGCGGTGAGGCGTTCACCGGCGAGCTGACCACCCGGTGGGCACGCGGATGCGCGTTCTGGAACGGCTACGGCCCGACCGAGACCACGGTGACCGTGGTGGCCAAGCGATGCGAGGGCGAGTGGACCTCGTCGCCTCCCATCGGCCGGGCGATGGCCAACCATCGCGCCTACGTCGTGGACGCGGCCGGGGCGGGCGCGCTGCCGCCCGGCGCGATCGGCGAGCTCGCCGTCGCCGGGCTCGGCGTGGCACGCGGCTACCTGGGCCGGCCCGACCTGACCGCCGACCGGTTCCGGCCCGACCCGGACGGGCCGCCCGGGTCGCGCCGCTATCTCACCGGCGACCTGGCGGTCTGGGACGACGCGGGTGACCTGTGCTTCGTCGGCCGGGCCGACCGGCAGGTGAAGGTCCGCGGTGTGCGGATCGAGCTGGGCGAGGTGGAGGCCGCGCTGCAGGCCGTCGACGATGTCGCCCAGGCGGTGGCCGCCGTGGTCACCGATCCGAGGACCGGCGTCATGCTGATCGCGTACGTGGTGCCCGAGCGCCCCGGAGAACTGCAGCTCGACTCCGTACGCTCCGCGGTGGCCGGGCGGCTCCCGGCCGCGATGGTGCCATCGGTGCTGGTGCCGATCGAGGCCGTCCCGCTCACCCCGAGCGGCAAGATCGACCGGCGCCGGCTGCCCGCCGTCGAGTTCGCGGTCGACGAGCTCACCGACGCCGACGAGGAGAACAGCACGCCCACCGAGCGCGTCATGCGCGCGGAGGTGTTCGCCCCGCTGCTGGGCGTCCGGATCGGCAACGACGTGAACTTCTTCGCCGCCGGCGGCACCAGCCTGCAGGCCATTCAGCTGTCCTCCCGGGTCAACGCGGTGTTCGGGGTCGCGCCGTCGATCGCCGACTTCTTCGCCGACCCCACGGTGTCCGGACTGGCCGCGCTGGTCGACGCGGAGAAGTCCAGGCGGGATTCGCAGCAGGACGCGCTGGCCGAGGCGCTCGAACTGGTGGAGGGGCGCAGCGACGCCGAGATCGCCGAACTGGCCGCGGAACTGGAGGGGAGATCGCGATGAGCGCGGTCGCCGAGATCGAACCGGCCGGCTACGTCACGGACTCGCTCTGGGTACGCCGGGTGCCCCGGCCCGGCGCCGCGATCCGGCTGATCTGCCTGCCGTTCGCCGGTGGCGGCGCGTCGGTGTACCGGCGGATGGCGGCGCTGCTGCCGCCCTGGGTGGAGCTCCTGGCGGTCCAGCTCCCGGGACGCGAGGACCGGTCGGGGGAGGCCCCGCCGGCCGATATCGCCCGGCTGGTCACCGCGTGCGCCATCGCCCTGCGCCCGTACACCGCGATGCCCTACGCGTTGTACGGGCACTGCGCGGGCGGGCTGCTGGCCTTCGAGATCGCGCACGAGATGGGCGGCAGGTTCGGGACCTGGCCGCGGCGGCTGATCGTCGCGGAGCAGCCGGCTCCGCAGGCGGCGCCACCGGCCGAGCCGCTGCACCTGCTGCCGGACGAGCGGTTGCTCGCCGCCGTACGCGGGCGCGGCGGATTGCCCGACGCGGTGGCCCGCCACGCGGAGCTTCAGGAGTTCCTGCTGCCGCTGCTGCGCGGCGAGTTCGCGCTCTGGGAGAACTACCGGCACCGGCACCGCCCCCCGCTGCCGGTTCCGATCACCACGATCCGCGCGCTCTCCGGGCCGGCGGACGAGACGACCATGGCCGGCTGGGCCGAGCAGACCAGCGTCGCCCACACCGGCGTGAGCGTCGAGGGAGGTCACTACTTCGTCCTCGATCCGACCGCGGCGGCGGCCCGGCGGATCTGCGAGCAGCTTTCCGCCGGTGCCCCGGCGGCCCAGGACGGGAGGACACCCGCATGAGCACGGTCACCACCGGTCCCGTTCCCGCGCTCGCAGCGGCGCCGGTCTCTCCGGAGGCCGTCGCCCGGATCGCGGCGGGCACGGCGGGCGTTCGGGACGCCGCCGCCGTTTACGACCGCAAGCTGCGCTCCCGCGGCTCGCGGCGAGCGGCGGCGGGACGGCACGCCGGAGACCTCCCCGCCGGCACCGAGATCCCGGCCGTCCGGCCGGCGCTGACGCGCGGGCCGGAACCGGCACTGCCCGCTGACGCGGTGGCGACCTTGCCGCAGGCGCTGGCCAGGGCGGCGCGGGTGGCCCCGGACCGCGGCACCACCTATGTGCTGCCGGACGGCGGCACCGACCGGCAGACGTACGCGGAACTGTACGACGAGGCCCGCAGGATGCTGGGCGGGCTGCGCCGGCACGGCCTGGTCCCCGGCGACGCCGTCCTGCTGCAGTGCGCCGGCAACCGGACCTTCGTCACCGCCTGGTGGGCCTGCGTGCTCGGCGGATTCCTGCCGACCCCGGTCGCCCCGGCGCGGGAGTACGTCACCGACAACTCGGGCGTGCGCAGGCTGGTCGCGGCCTGGGAACTGCTGGACCGGCCGCCGGTGATCGCCGATGCCGGGCCGTTCGACGGGGTGCGCTCGCTGGCCGGTCGGCTGCCCGGCGGTGCGGCGCCGCGCGTGCTGGACGCCGGCACGCTGTTCGACCCGGAGCCCGCAGACTGGCACGTCCCGGACCCCGAGGCGCTGATCGTCAACCTGCTCACCTCCGGCAGCACCGGCACGCCCAAATGCGTACAGCACCGCCATCGCACCATCGTCGCCAGGACCTACGCGGCGATCGCGGCGAACGGTTTCACCGAGCACGAGGTCTCCCTGAACTGGATGCCGCTGGACCACGTCGGCGGCATGATCATGTTCAATCTGCGGGACGTGTTCCTCACCTGCGAGCACGTCAACGTGCCGACCGAGTCGGTGATCCGCCGTCCGCTGCTGTGGCTGGACTGCGCGGACCGGTTCCGGGCCACCTGCACGTGGGCGCCGAACTTCGCGTTCTCGCTGGTGTGCCGGCGGGCCGGGGAGCTCGCGGCCGGCTCCTGGGACCTGAGCAGCCTGACCAACATCTGCAACGCCGGTGAGGCCGTGGTCGCCCGCACCGCCCGCCGCTTCCTGGAACTGCTCGCCCCGCACGGGCTCCCGGCCGACGCCATGGTGCCCTGCTGGGGGATGTCGGAGACCTCCTCGGGCGTCACATACGCCCGCATGCACCGTGACGACCCGGCGGCCGGCACCATCACGCTGGAGCCCGCCTCGCTGGACGGCGCGCTGCGCGAGATGCCGGCCGGCACCCCCGGCGCCGTGGTGGTGACCGAGGTAGGCGCGCCGGTGCCCGGGGTGGCGCTGCGCATCGTGGACCCGCACGGGAACGTGCTGCCGGAGGGCCGGGTCGGCCGGTTGCACGTGTCCGGACGGACCGTGCTGAACGGATACGCCCACAACGAGCGGGCCAATCGGGAGAGCTTCACAGCGGACGGCTGGTTCGACACCGGGGACCTCGGATTCCTCCGGGACGGCCGGCTGTTCCTCACGGGGCGGCGCAAGAACACCGTCATCGTCAACGGGGCCAACTTCCCCGCGCACGAGATCGAGGCGGTGGTCGAGCAGGTTCCCGGTGTACGGCCGGCCTGCTCGGCGGTGGCCGGGGTGCCCGACGAGGACGCCGGCACCGACGCCCTGGTGGTGTTCTTCGTGCCCGGCACCGATGACGTGCCCGCCGTTGTGGCGGCCATCCGCACGGCACTGGCCCGCGACCTGGCCCTGCGCGCGACCTACCTGGTGCCGGTGACCGAGTGGGAGTTCCCGAGGCAGCAGGGCGGGAAGGTCCAGCGTGAGCGGCTGCTCGAAGGCTGGCGCGCCGGCCGGTTCGACGACCGGTGCTACGGCGGGGAGGCGGATGACGCAGCCCCGGACGCGGCCTCGGACGGGACCGGCGTCGCGGCGCTCTCGGTCGGCTGGGAGCGGGCCGGGACGCCGCTGCGGCCGCGACCGGCCGGTCCGCTGGTGGCCTGTGTGCACGGTCCCGCCGCGAGCTGGCTGGACCGGGTGGCCGACGCCCGGGTTCCGGCCGACGCCGACCCCGCGCGACTCGCCCGGTCCCTGGAGCGGGCGCTGGACACGGCCGGCGACCACGTGCCGCAGGTGATGTTCGTGGCCGCCGGCGATCCCGCGACCGCCCCTCCCGGCGGGGACGCCGATGTCCTGGCGCGGTTCCTCGCCGTGGCCGCGGCCGTGGCCCGGATCCGGCCGGACGCCGAGCTCACCGTGCTCACCAGGGGCGCCGCGCGTGCCGTCCCCGGCGACCTGGTCGTCCCCGGCAGGGCCGGGCTGACCGCTCTGGTGCGGACCGCGCGCGCCGAGCGCCTGGTCGCCCGCTGCACGCTGATCGACGCCCCGCCCGGCGCCGGGGAGGACGAGCTATCCGTGCTGGCGGGCCGGAGACATGACGACGATGTGGTCGCCGTGCGGGACGGCGTCCCGCTGCGGCAGCGGTTGCGCGCCGTGCCGCTGCCGGAGGCGTTCGACGTGCCCGCCGGCGTGCTGCCGCGCGGCGGCGTCTGCCTGCTCACCGGAGGCCTGGGCGGTCTGGGGCGGACCGTGGCCGAGCACCTGGCGACCGCGCACGGGGCCCGGCTGCTGATCGTCGGGCGTACCCCGGCGGCGTCACTGGACGCGCAGGCCCGGCGGGAGCTGGAGATCCTGAGCGCGGTCGGCGAGGTCGTGTACCGGCAGGCCGACGCGGCCGACCCGGAGGCGCTGGCCCGCGAGGTGGCCGGGGCGGAGGCGCGCTGGGGCCGTACGCTCGACCTGGTGCTGCACCTGGCGGGCGCCCCCGTAGCGGCGCAGTGGGAACGGCTGTCCGAGCACGAACTGCGGTCGGAGTCAGCGGACTGGCTGCACCGGATGCTGCGGCCCAAGGCCGGCGGCTGCGCTGCCGTCGACCGGCTGCTCGCCACCCGGCCCGGCACCGCGGTCGTGGTGTTCTCCTCCGTGAACGGAATGTTCGGCGGCACCGGCTTCGGGGCCTACGCCGCGGCGAACGCGGTGCTGGACGGCTGGGCGCAGCGCTGGTCGGCGGCCGGGCGGCGGGCGCAGAGCCTGGCCTGGAGCATGTGGGACGGGCCGGGGATGAACCAGGGCAGCCCCCTGGTCGCGGCCGCCCGGCATCGCGGGCTGAAACCGATCGATCCGGCGCAGGGCGTGCTGGCGCTGCTCCGCGCCCTGCATGTGGGGGCGGCGCACCTGCTGATCGGCGCGGATCCGGCGAATGAGCAGATCAAGCCGTTCCTGGCGGCTGACCAACTGCGCGGCGGCACGATCGCGGTGGCGGTGGTGCCCGAGCCCGGTGAGGATCCGCTGCGGGTGCGGGCCGCGGTGGCGGCCAGGCTCGCCGGCCAGGGCGTCTTCGCGCGGGTGGCGGTGACGTCGCGGATCGAGCGCGACGGCGGCGGCGCCCCCGACCCCGCGGCGGTGCTGGCCGTCCTCGGCGCCGACAGCGCCGGCTACGCGGCGCCGGAGGGCCGGCTGGAGGAGACGGTGGCCGGCGTCGTGGCGGACGTGCTCGGAGTCTCCAGGATCGGCAGGGAGGACTCGTTCTTCGGCCTGGGGCTGGACTCGGTGCGTGCGGTGCAGCTCTCGGAGGCGCTCAGCGAGCGTCTCGGCCGGCGGGTCGGCGTGGGCTCGATCTACGAGTCGCCGACGGTGCGGACGCTGGCGGCCGGCATCGCGGGCTGAACGCGGCCGGGCGCCGCCCCGGACACGACGTGGTCCTCCCGGCCCAATCGGCGGCCGGGAGGACCACGTCCTCTCACCTGAAGGTCAGGTCGTGACCGGTACGTCCTGACGGGGCCTGGCGGGACGGCTCCACCGGCGCATGACGGGCCGTTCCACCAGCGTGTACAGCAGCCAGGCCAGCACCAGGCTGGCGGCGATCGTCAGCCCGGCCAGCACGAGCACCATCGGCCACGTCGAGGTCGCCGCCGGATCCCCGCCCCAGGTCGGGGAGGTGCGGCCGATCCAGCCGTAGGCCACGACCAGCCAGTGCACCAGGTAGAGCGCGTAGGAGATCTCACCCAGGAACACCATCGTCCGCCCGCCGAACACGCTGCCGCGGCCGATGACGTCGGCGTTGGCGGCCGCTCCGATCAGGAGGGCGAGCGGAACGGCCGTGACCACCACGAAGCCGAAACGCAGCGGGACGACGCCCTGCGCGAGCATCGCGATCACCGGCAGGACGATCGCCACCGGCAGCGGCAGGCGGATCCACCGTCCGTTGATGACGATCTGTGCGACCACCATGCCCAGCACGAACTCCAGCATCCGCGCCGGCGGGAAGAACGTCATGAGCCACACGGGCAGCCAGGGCAGGCCGGTGCCCGGCTGAACCTCCCCTGTGGTCAGCAGCGCGCCCGCCACGAGGGGAACGGCCCAGATCGCGGCGTACGTCACGGCGAACGACAGCCACAGCAGCCCCGCCCGGATCTTCCGTACCAGCGGCAGCAGTAGGGGGAAGGACAGGTAGAACAGCACCTCGCAGGCCAGCGACCAGGTCGGCGTGTTCGACCACAGGTTGTACTGGAGCTGCTGGTCCGGGATCCACGAGTGCACCAGGAACAGCGTCGTGGTCGTGTCGCGTGCCGACAGGGCATGGCCCGCTGTCGCCGCGAGCAGGCACGCGGCGACGAACGTCACCAGATGGTTCGGATAGATCTTGAAGAACCGGCGCCGCCAGAAACGGATCTTGGTGTCCGTGTCCCTGGCGACCCATGTCAGGACGAATCCGCTCAGGATGAAGAAGAACGACACCCCGACGGCACCGAATCCGTGAAAGAGCCCGATCAGGGGGATCTGGTCCGGGGCGACCCGCGGCAGCAGGTTGATCCCGATGTGGCAGAGCACGACCATGAACGCCGCGATGAAACGCAATCCGGTCAGGGAGGGCAACCTCTGGCCGAGGCCCGCCCGTGCCGGCGGCGCCGTCGCCCTGTCGAGTGCGGGTTCCTGCATCTGACTACCTCCAGCGGCCGATGTCGTGACGGGAAACGCGGGCCAGGGGTGGCATGCTCAGGCACCTCCGGCGGACTCGGCGGTGTCCGGGGCGAGCTCCCCGGCCAGTTCGCGGATGACCGTGGACCGGTAGAAGTTCCGTACGGGCAGGCGCGTGCCCTGTTCCGCCTCGATCAGGTCGAGCACCTCTATGGCGGTCAGCGAGGTGCCGCCGAGGGCGAAGAAGTCGTCGTCGGGAGACGCCTCCTGCTTGAGCTTGAGTACTCGTCGGAAAACGCTCTGCACATAACGGATCCGGTCCTCGTCCTGGAACCGGGCCGCGTCGGCCATCGTCATCACCTCGTCATCGGGTCACCCGGCACCGGGGCGCGCCGGTCGGTCGTTGGGTTCAGCGGGCCCGGTGGTCCGCCTGTCCTGTCGTGGGCCGCCGGTTCAGGGGGCCCGCGCGAGAAGCCCTCGTGCGGCGTCCACCACAGCGCCGGTGCTCACGCCGTGTGCCTCGAGCGCGGTCCGCTGGTCGGCCACGCGGGTGCCCGGGCGGCCCCGTACGGCCACCCGGAGCAGTGGCACGGCCAGCTCGGCCGAGACCACCTCGGCGACCGCGTCGCCCAGGCCGCCCTGGGGACGGTGCTCCTCGACGGTCACGACTCCCGCGCGGCCGCGGCATCCGGCCAGGAGCCCGTCCCGGTCCACGGGGTGCAGCGTGTGCAGATCCAGGACCTGCGCGCCGATCCCGTCGCCGGCCAGGACATCGGCCGCCTCGAGCGCGAACAGCAGCGGCAGCGGGCCGGCGGCGACCAGCGTCACGTCCGCTCCTTCGCGCAGCACCCGGACCCGGCCCAGCAGCAGGCCGGGCACCGGGCCGGGCGGCGCCGGCGTGGCCGAGCGGCCCAGCCGCAGGTAGGCGGGACCGGGCAGTTCGTGCACCTGGCCGACGGCGGCGCCGATCTGGCGCGCGTCTCCCGGGACGACGACGGCCAGGTCGGCCAGCACACGGGCCACCGCCAGGTCCTCCAGGGCGAAGTGGCTGGTGCCGAAGTGCGCGGCGGAAACGCCGCCGTGCGTGGCGACCACCCGAACCGGCAGCCGGTTGCCGACCACGTCCAGTTTCAGGAACTCGCCGGCGCGCATGGTGGCGAAGGCGGCCATCGTGTGCACGTACGGGATGAAGCCGCGCCGGGCCAGCCCGGCCGCCACCGTCATCAGGTTGGCCTCGGCGATCCCGACGTTGACGTAACGCTCGGGGAACCGCTCGCCGAAGGTGTTCTCCAGGCCGCCGGTGTCGGAGTCCAGGCAGATCACCCGGGGGTCGGCGGCGGCCAGTTCCAGCAGGGCCTCGCGGTAGGCGGCGCGCGGGTCGGGCCCGAGTGCCGCCTGCGCGTCCTGTCCCGCGGCCGCTCCGGGCGGATCAGCGGCGGCCGGTGCGCGGCTCACGACGCGCCGTCCGTCGCGGGCCGGCCGAGCGCCGCCAGGGCCCGGCGGACCAGAGCCGGCTTGAGCTTGGCGTAGTGCCCGGCCACCCGTCGCTCCAGGAACGGCACCCCCCGGCCCTTCACCGTCCGGGCGATCACCGCGACCGGACCGGACGGTGACGGCCGCAGGGCCTCGCGCAGCGCGGCCAGGTCGTGCCCGTCGACGCCGCGCACCTGCCAGCCGAAGGCGGCGAACTTGGCGTCGAGCGGTTCGAGCGCGACGCAGTCCTCGGTGGCGCCCGTGATCTGCAGCCCGTTGCGGTCCACCGCCGCGACGAGCCCGGGCAGCCCGCGGTGCCCCGCCAGCAGGGCGGCCTCCCAGACGCTGCCCTCCTGCAGCTCGCCGTCGCCCAGCAGGGTGTAAACGTGCCGGTCGCCGCCGCTCAGCCGCTCGGCCAGCGCGAGCCCCACCGACAGGCCGAGGCCGTGGCCGAGCGAGCCGGTGGCGAAGTCGACCCCCGGCAGGTCGTACGGCGGATGCCCGAACAGCCGGCTGCCGGGCCGGGCGTAGCCGTCCAGCTCGTCGGCCGGGATCAGGCCGAGCTGGGCCAGCGCGCTGTACAGCGCGGGCGCCGCGTGCCCCTTGCTGAGCACGAAGGAGTCGCCGGGGCGCAGCAGTTCGGCGTACAGGACTGCCACCAGGTCGGCGCAGGACAGGCTGCCGCCGACGTGCGCGCCCTCGGGACCGCCGGCCATCCGGATCACATCCTGGCGGATGCGCTGAGCCATCGAGGCGGCGGACGGCGCGGGGGCAGGGTCCTTCCGGGCCGGGGAGTCCGTGCCGGCGGGCGTGTGCGGCTGGGGCGGGGGGTGCGACGGGCCGGTGGTCGCCACCGCCATGTCGGGCTCCTTCCGGTGGGGTCGATCCGGGTCGCGGACCGGGCGGGCGGGTCAGCCGCGGCTCAGCGTCTCGCGCCAGCCGGGGGCCGGGCGGGAGACGGCCATCCGGCGGATCAGGTCCAGGTGCCGCCATGCCTTCTCGAAACCGTCGGCGTACCGCCGCAGCAGCGGCCCCGCGGCCGGGTCCAGATGCCGCCGTTGCAGGCACAGCGACCCCTCGACGACGGCGACCGTCACCGGGAAGCGCTCGGCCACCTCCTCCAGCGGGACCGGCCCGGACGGCCCGGCCCGCCGGAACGCGGGATGCGCGGGCAGCGGGGCGACCTGGTACTGGGAGACCGGCACGCCCTCGGCCCGCAGCACCCGGTGCAGGGCGGCACGCAGGCCGGCCCGATGCTCCGGGCCGAGGCCGAGCTCCTCCGGCTCGGGCATGAGACGCAGGATGTGCCAGGAGTGGGTCCGCCCGGCCGGGACACGCGGCACCCGCAGCCCGGGCAGCCGGGCCAGCCGATCGAGAAGGTCGCGGATCCCCGGCTCACGCAGGCGGGCGTTCTCGTCGAAGCGCGCCAGCTGGGATCGGGCGAACGCGGCGGCCACCGGTGCCATCCGGGCGTTGAACGCGGTCCGGTGGGCGATGTAGCTGCGCGTGCCGGACGGCTCCGGCTCGCCGAAGTTGCGCAGCCGGACCAGCTGCTCGCGCAGGTCGTCGTCGTCGGTGGTGATGAGCCCGCCCTCGCCGCAGGTCGGCAGGTTCTTGTGGGGATGCAGGCTGAAGCAGCCGGCCGTGCCGAGCCCGCCCACCCGGCGGCAGCCGAGCCGCGCCCCGTGCGCCTGGGCCGCGTCCTCGACGACCGGTACGCCCAGCCGGCCGGCCAGCTCGCCCAGCGCCGGCATGTCGGCCGGCAGGCCGTGCAGGTGCACCGGCAGCAGCGCGGCCGTGCGCGATCCGGCGGCGGCGGCGGCGCTCAGCGCGTCCATGGTGTAGGTGTCCGGTTCCACGTCGGCGAACACGGCGGTGCCGCCGGCCGCGTGCACGGCGTGGGCCGTCGCGTTCATGGTCAGCGCCGGTACGATCACCTCGTCGCCCGGACCGATCCCGCAGCCGCGCAGGGCCAGGTGGAGGGCGGCGGTGCCGGAGGCCACGGCGACGCAGTGCCGGGTTCCGGTCGCCAGGGCCCACGCCTCCTCCAGCTCGGCGACCTCCGTCTCTCCCGCTGTGGCCGCGTTCAGCCGTCCGCTGCGCAGCACCCGGAGCACGGCCTGCTCGTCTTCCGGGGTGACGATCGGCCAGCGGCCGCCCGGGGCGTCCCTCGGCACGGCCCTGGGCCCGCCCAGCAGGGCGAGGCCGGCGCCGGGCGTACGGAGCGCGGCACGTGCGGGCTCACCCACCGAAGTCTCCACACTGTCGTTCCCGAGACGCGATGTGCCGCGATGTAGACTCTGCATAGTCGTCATCCCGGCGCCGGCGGGCCGGCGGGGCGACGCCGACGGCGGGGACCACCCCCGCCGTGGGACTCCGTAACACGCTCATCACCGGCTGAGCCTCCCACCTGATCGCGCCATAAAAGCATGTGAAGCAGCCAGAACCGCGACTGAGGCAGACCCCGGCAGGTTGCGATCGCCTCGGCTGTGTCCGCGGGCGATCAAGCCCGATCTCTCAGAGTGCGGATTTCTCAGGGGTGTGTTGTCGTTGAAGCATGTGTTAGTTTTTGCAGTGTTGTGAATATAGACAGTAGTCACGCAATCTGCGGGAGGCAAGCCATGACTACTGCACTGAGTGCGCAGTGTCCAGAGTGCCAGGGCACAGTGGCCGGATCCGATGACCTGATGGTCGCCGAGATCGTGATCTGCCGGCAGTGCTCGACCGAACTCGAGGTGGTGGCCGTCGATCCCGTGGTGCTGGCGCTGGCCCCCGAGGTCGAAGAGGACTGGGGTGAGTAGCGACGGGACGAGGCCACGCCGTCCCGGACCATCGGCCGCCGGCCCGATGGCGGACCACGGAGGACCTGCCCGGTGAAGGTGAGCGTCCTCGGCGCGGCCGGCTACACCGGCGGCGAACTGCTGCGGCTGGTGCACGCCCATCCGGAACTGGAGCTGGTCCAGGCCGTCTCGCGCCGGCACGCGGGCCGGCCGGTGGCGGAGGTGCACCCCAACCTGCATCACCTCGGGCTGACCTTCCACGCCCCGCAGGAGCTGGACCGGGTGGACACCGCCTTCCTGGCGCTGCCGGCGGGCGCCGCCGCGCAGGTGGAGGCCGGGGTCGCCGAGCGGGCCGGGACGATCGTGGACCTGAGCCCCGACTTCCGGGGCGGCGCCCTCTCGGCGTCCGGCTGCCCGTACCGGACCGGCCTGCCCGAGTTGTTCGCCGGTGAGCTCGTGAACGCCACCCGGATCAGTGTTCCCGGCTGTACGGCGACCGCCGCCGTACTGGCCCTGGCTCCCGTGCGGCGGGCCGGGCTGGTGGCCGGCGACGTGGTGGTGGACGCCCGTGCGGGCTCCTCGGGCTCCGGAGCCGAGCCGGTGCCGGCCTCGCATCACGCCGAGCGCGGCCACGCCTTCCGGGTCTATCGGCCCGCCGGTCACCGGCACGAGGCGGAGATCGCCGCGCTGGCGGGGGTGCGGGCGCGGATGACCGTGACGGCCGTCCCCGCGGTGCGCGGTGTGCAGGTGATCTGCCACGTCACGCCCACGCGGCCGGTCACCCGCCAGGAGGTGCTGCGGGTGCTGCGGCGCGCGTACCGCGACCTCCCGTTCGTCCGGGTGGTGGCGCGCGGCCGCGGGGTGCACCGGATGCCGGATCCGCAGTTCCTGTCGGGCAGCAACTTCGTGGACATCGGATGCGCTGTGGACGAGGACGGCGGGCGGATCGTGCTGGTGGCCGCGCTGGACAACCTGGTGAAGGGGGCGGCCGGCGGTGGAGTGCAGAGCCTGAACGTGGCCATGGGGTTACCGGAGGACGCGGGCCTGGGGTTCCCCGGCCTGCACCCTGCCTGATCGGAGAGAGCGGGACGTGACGGCCAGAGACATGAACGGGGCGGAGACGTGAGCGACCCGGCTCGGGCCCCGGCGGGGGCCGCGCCGGCCGCCGCCTCCGGCGGTGTGATCGTCGTCAAGATCGGCGGCGGCGCCGACCCGGGGCCGGTGCTCGACGAGGTGGCGGAACGGGCCGCGGCCGGCCTGCCGACGGTGCTGGTGCACGGCGGCGGCGCCGCCGCCGACCGGCTGGCCGACCGGCTCGGCGTACGGCGCGAGGTGATCGAGTCCCCGGACGGCACGCACAGCAGGCGCACCTGCCCTGCCATGATCGAGGTGCTCACCATGGCCCTGCTCGGGCAGGTCAAGCCGCGACTCGTCAGCGGGCTGACGGCGCGCGGCGCGCGGGCGGTGGGCCTGAGCGGCGCCGACGGCGCGCTGGTGACCGCGTCACGCAAACCGGCCATCCGGTCGGTGCGGGACGGGCGGACCATGCTGATCCGCGACGACAGGTCCGGCCGGATCGAGCACGTCGATCCCACCCTGGTGCGCGCTGCGCTGGAACGCGGGGACGTCCCCGTGGTGTCCCCGCCGGCCGTCGACGTGGCGGGCGAGCTGCTCAACGTCGACGCCGACGAGGTGGCCGCGCGCCTGGCCGCGGCGCTGGAGGCGTCCGCCCTGGTGCTGCTCACCGACGTGGCCGGGGTCCTGGCCGACCCCGAAGACCCGTCCAGCCGGATCCCCGAGGTGGGCCCGCACCACCTGACCGGGGACGTCGTACGGGGCCGGATGCGGCACAAGGTGCGGGCGGGGCTGCGGGCCGGCGGGACCGTCGCCCTGGTGACCATCGCGGCCGCCCACCGCCGGCGGCCGATCCGGCGGGCGCTCGACGGGGACGGCACCTGGGTGCGCGAGGGAGGGCGGCATGGGTGACCGGCGGACCTCCCTCGTCCGGGCCGCCGGCCGGGTCGGCCCGCGCGACCTGCGGGGCGACTACCCGGCCTGGCTGCTGCGTGCCGCGATCGGCATCCCCTCGGTCTCCGGCGGGGAACTGCCGGTCGCCGGCTTCCTGGCGGAACAGATGACCGCGCTCGGCTTCGCCTCGCACATCGACGAGGCCGGCAACGTGCACGGCGTGATCGGCCCGGCAGCCGGTCCCACGGTGTTGCTGCTCGGGCACATCGACACCGTCCCGGGCAGGGTGCCGGTGTGCCAGGTCGGCGACCTCCTGTACGGCCGCGGCTCCGTGGACGCCAAGGGCGCCATGGTGGCGATGATCTGCGCCGCCGCGCGTACCGGCCAGGTGCGGCTGCATGTGGTCGGCGCGGTCGGCGAGGAGGTGGCCGGCTCGCGCGGGGCCCGGTACGTGATGGCCACGGTACCGCGCCCGGCGGCGGTGGTGATCGGCGAGCCGAGCGGCTGGGACGGTGTCTGCCTCGGCTACAAGGGCCGCATCGGCATCGGCTACGAGATGCGGCAGCCGCCGTTGCACACCAGCAGCCCGGAGCCGACCGCCGTGGAGCGGGCCGTCCGCTTCGCCCAGGACGTGCAGGGCTACCTGCGCGGGCTGTCGCGGGAGCAGGACCCGGTCGCGTTCGGCGTCGCCACCGGCACGCTCACCCGGCTGGACGGCGACCTGGCCAGGGCCGAGGCGTTCCTGACCTGCCGGGTGCCGCCCGGGTTCGACTTCGCCGCGCTGGAGCGTTTCGCCCGCGGCCGTCCGCACAGCCGGATCTGGGTGGACGAGCGGGTCCCCGGGGTGACCCGGCCGCGCGCCGATCCGGTGGTGAGTCACCTGCGCGCCGCGATCGCCGCCCAGGGGGCCCGTCCGGCGCTCAAGTTCAAGGCCGGCACCTCCGACATGAACACCCTCGACCCGTGGGGGGTTCCGATGGCCGCCTACGGACCGGGAGACGCCCACCTCGACCACACCAGCGACGAGCACATCCCGCTCAGCGACCTGTACCGCGCGATCGACGTGCTCTCGCTCGCCCTGCCCAGGCTCGCGCGGCACCTGGCCCGCGTGCCGCACGTTCGCGCTCACCCCCTGGAGGCCTGATGCTGCTCGACGGGAACGTCGCAATGATCACCGGAGCGGCTCGCGCGCTGGGCCGCTCGCACGCGCTGACGTTCGCAGCGGAGGGCGCGGACCTGATCCTGGTGGACCTCTGCGATCCGGACGCAGGACCGTATCCGATGTCCGGCAGGCGCGAGTTGGAGGAGACCGCCGACGCCTGCCGCCGGCTCGGCAGCCGGGTGCTGACCGGCGTGGCCGACGTGCGCGACCAGTCCGGCGTGGACAAGGCGGTGGCGGCGGGGCTGGACGAGTTCGGCCGGATCGACGTGCTGCTGAACAACGCCGGGATACTCGGGCCCGGCGGGCGGCGGGTGCACGAGCTGACCGAGGAGCAGTGGCTGCTCGCGCTGGACGTCAACCTGAGCGGCACCTGGCGGTGTTGCCGGGCGGTGCTGCCGCGGATGGTCGAACAGGGCGGCGGGCGGATCGTGAACACCGCGTCCACCGGCGGCCGGGTGGCCTTCGAGATGTACGCCGGCTACGTCGCCGCCAAACACGGCGTGATCGGGCTGACCAAGTCCATCGCGCTGGAGTACGGACGGTACGGCGTGCGGGCCAACGCGGTGTGCCCGAGCACCGTCGCCGACGACGCCGCGCTCGGCACCCGCAGCACCCGGGCGGTGGCCGCGGCGATGGGCGCGGAACTGCGGGACTACGAGCGCGGTTCCGCCTCCCTGCACCCGATCGGCCGGCTGGTCACGGCGGCCGAGGTGTCCGCGGCCTGCCTGTGGCTGGCCGGCCCGCACTCCGGTGGCGTCACCGGCACCGAACTAGTGGTGGACGGCGGCTTCACCGCCCACTGAACCGGAAACGACCGACCGACAGGCCGGCGCCGCCGGCGGCACGCGATGGGAGTGACAGTGAGCACGGACGAACGCACGTACGTGGTGGTGCGCAACCACGAGGAGCAGTACTCGATCTGGCCCGCCGGGCGGGACATACCGGACGGTTGGACGGCCGACGGGTTCGCCGGGCCGAAGGACGACTGCCTGGCGCACATCGCCGAGGTGTGGACCGACCTGCGGCCGCTGAGCCTGCGTCGAGCGATGGGCGAAGAAGGAGGCATACGCGTTGCCTGACAATTCGCGGACCTCTCCGGTGACCCGGGATCCGGCCGGGGAGGCGCTCGCGGTGATCGGCATGAGCTGCCGGTTCGCCCCCGACCTCGACTCTCCCGGCCGGTTGTGGGAGTTCCTGCGCGCCGGGCGCAGCGCGGTGGGGGAGATGCCCGCCCGGCGGTGGGATCCGTACGAGATCGACCCGCAGACCCGCGCGATCCTGCGCAGGACCACCCGCAAGGGGTCGTTCATGCGGGACATCGAGGGTTTCGACGCCGAGTTCTTCCAGATCACGCCGCGGGAGGCCGAGTACATCGACCCGCAGCAGCGGATCATGCTGGAGCTGGCCTGGGAGGCGCTGTGCGACGCCGGACTGCCGCCGGCCTCGCTGGCGGGCTCCAACGCCGGTGTGTACGTGGCGGCGAACTCCAACGACTACGGCCGCCGGCTGCTCGAGGACCTGGGCCGTACGGGCGCCTGGGCGGTGAACGGCACCACCTTCTACGGCATCGCCAACCGGATCTCGTACTTCCTGGACGCGCACGGCCCGAGCATGGCGGTGGACACCGCCTGCGCCGGCTCGCTGACCGCCCTGCACGTGGCGTGCCAGAGCCTGCGCAACGGGGAGACCGACCTGGCGATCGTCGGCGGGATCAACATCATGGCCTCGCCGGCCCTGGTGGTCGCGCTGGACGCGGCCTCCGCGACCGCGCCGGACGGGCGCAGCAAGGCGTTCGACAAGGCGGCCGACGGTTACGGGCGCGGTGAGGGCGGCGTCGTCCTCGTGGTGAAGCGCCTGCCGGACGCGGTCCGCGACGGCGACCCGGTGCACGGGCTGGTGCTGGCCAGCGGCGTGTTCCAGGACGGCCGCTCCGACGGGATGATGGCGCCGAACGGCGAGGCGCAGCGGCGGATGCTGCAGGAGGTCTACCGGCGGGCCGGGATCGACCCGCGTACGGTGCAGTACGTCGAGGCGCACGGCACGGGCACCCGGCTGGGCGACGCGGCGGAGGCGCAGGCCCTCGGCCGGGTCTTCGGCCCGGGCCGCGACGGCGCCGACCCGCTGCTGATCGGCACGCTCAAGCCCAACGTGGGTCACGTCGAGGCCGCATCCGGCATGGCCGGCGTGCTCAAGGTGCTGCTCGCGATGCGGCACGGCGAGATCCCGCCCAGCCTGCATCACGAGGTCGACCCCGAGCTGGACCTGGAGTCCAACGGGATGCGCCTGGTCGGCCGGACGACGCCGTGGCCCCAGGGCGTGTACGGCAGGCGCGCCGGGGTCTCCAGCTACGGCGTGGGCGGCTCCATCGCGCACGCCGTCCTGCAGCAGGCGCCGCCGCGCGCCGGCGTGGTGAACGGCCGGGGAGGCCGCACCGGGCGGGCGGCCCGGCCGTGGGTGTTCCCGGTGTCAGCCGCCTCGGACCAGGGCGTGCGCGGCCTGGCGGGCGCGGTGGCCGCCTGGGTGCGCGCGAACCCCGGAGCCGACCTGGACTCGCTGGCCCACACGCTGACCGTCCGCCGTTCACACCTGGCCCGCCGCGCCGCAGTGGTGGCCGGCGACGCCGCCGAGCTGCTCGCCGGGCTGGACGCGCTGGCGAACGCCGAGAGCTCGCCGGCCGTGCGGTCGGGGGCGGCCTCCGAGTTCGGCGATGGCGGAGCCGCGGGACCGGTCTGGGTGTTCTCCGGGCACGGCTCGCAGTGGTCCGGGATGGGCCGGGAACTGCTCGGCGCAGAACCGGTGTTCGCCCGGGTGATCGACGAACTGGCCCCGGTGTACGCGGAGGAGCTGGGATGGACCGCGCGGGAGGCGATCGAGGCGGGCGGCCCGTGGACGGTGACCCGCACCCAGGCGATGACCTTCGCGATGCAGGTCGCCCTCGCCGAGTCGTGGTCGCACCTGGGCCTGCGCCCGGGGGCGGTGATCGGGCACTCGGTGGGCGAGATCGCGGCCGCGACGGTGGCGGGCTGCCTGGACCGGGCCGAGGCGGCGCGGTTCGCCTGCCGCCGGGCCCGCGCGCTGGAGCAGGTGGCCGGGCGCGGCGCGATGGCGATGGTGCCGATGGCCTTCGACGACGCCGGGCTGCGGGTGGCCGGCCGGGACGGCGTGGTCGCCGCGATCGCCGCCAGCCCCCTGTCCACCGTGGTCTCGGGTGACATCGACGCGGTCGACGCCCTGGTGGCCGAGCTGGCGGCCGAGGGTGTCCAGGCCCGCAGGGTGAACACCGACGTCGCCTTCCACAGCCCGCACGTGGTGGAGGTCCTGGAGCAGGTCGCGCGGGCCGCCGGCGAACTGCGCGCCACCGCCCCCCGGGTGCCGCTCTACAGCACCGCCATGGCCGACCCGCGCTCCGGCACGCCGCGCGAGGGCGGCTACTGGGTCGCGAACCTGGCCGATCCCGTGCGCTTCCACCAGGCCGTACGGGCCGCCCTCGACGACGGGGCCCGGGTGTTCCTCGAGGTCTCCTCGCATCCGGTGGTGGCGCACTCGATCACGGAGACCGCCCTGCACGCCGGGGTGCCCGACGCCCGGGTGGCGATCACCCTGCGCCGGGACCTGCCGGAGCAGCGCACGATGCTGGCCAACCTGGCCCTGCTGCACTGTCTGGGCGCCCCGGTCGCCTGGTCGTACAGCGGTGATCTGGTGGACGTCCCCGGGGTGCGCTGGCAGCATCGGCCGTACTGGATCTTCCCGGACACGCCGCCGGAGCGGGGAGCGGGCCGTGGGCACGACCCGGACTCGCACACGCTGGTCGGCGGCGGCACCACCGTCGCCAGCGCCCCGGTGCAGCGGGTCTGGCAGACGGAGCTGGACATGTCCAACCGTCCCTATGTGCAGTCGCACATGGTCGTCGGAGTGGAGACGGTGCCCGCCTCCGTGGTGCTCAACTCGTTCGTCGGCGCCGCCGCCGGCGAAGGCGAGGCGTCCTGGGGGCTGCGCGACGTGGTGTTCCGCATCCCGCTGGCGGCGCACCCGCCGCGGGTGGTGCAGGTGGTGATGGAACAGGACAAGGTCCGCATCGCCAGCCGGATCAAGCGCGACCAGGACGGCGGGGCCGCGCACGACGACGAGTGGCTGACCCACACCACCGCGACCGTGGTACGCGAGCCCCGGGTCGGGGACACCCCCATGGAGGACCCGGACGTGATCCGGTCCCGCTGCCCGGTGTCCTGGACCTGGGCGAAGGTGGACGGGATCTTCCGGGCGATGGGCGTGGACGGCTACACCTTCCCCTGGGTGGTGGAGGAGCTGGTACGCGGTGAGGACGAGCAGTTCGCCACGGTGACCGTGGACCACACCCCGAAGCTGCACCCGTCGAGCTGGACCGCGGTGATCGACGCCGCGCTGACCGCCAGCGGCGTGCTGGTGATGAGCGAGGACTCGACCGTGCTGCGCACGTCGTCGCATCTGGAGTGGATCGCCTTCCGCGGCGCCCCACCGGGCCGGATCATGGTGCACACCACCCGCGACCCGCGTACGCTGGACACCATCGACATGGTGGTGGCCGACG
Organism: Sphaerimonospora sp. CA-214678; assembly: GCF_050942215.1. GTDB lineage: Bacteria > Actinomycetota > Actinomycetes > Streptosporangiales > Streptosporangiaceae > Sphaerimonospora. Next base: position 3,762,825 of record NZ_CP192056.1, on the reverse strand, counting down.
AGAGCGGCGCGGTGGTGTGCGAGGCCAGGGGGCTGCGCTACGTCAAGGTGCAGGACGTCGGCTCCGGCGCTGTCGGCCCGCGCCAGCTGGTGCACGAGCTGGGCTGGGAGCCGGTGGAGGTTCCCACCGGCGCGCCGGTGCCGGGCAGGGCCCTGCTGGTGGGGCGGTCCGGCGGCTGGCCCGCGCTGACCGAGGCGCTCGCGCTGCGTGGCGTGGAGTGCCGTGCGGTGGCGGATCCGGCCGCGATCGGCGACGGCCTGCTCGCCGGGGGGGACGCGGTGATCGTGGCGCCGCCGGCGCTGCTGCCGGGGGAGTCGCCCGAGCGGGCGGCCCGCCGGTGCACGCTGACGTTGCTCGACGCCGTGCGGCGGGTGGCGGCGATCCCGGACGCGCGGCGCAGGCCCGCGGTATGGGTGCTCACCGAGGGGGCGCGCGCCGGAGCGTCCGAGGCCGCGCTGGCGCACGCCCCGCTGTGGGGCGCCGGGCGGATCGTCGCCGGTGAGCGTCCCGACCTGTGGGGCGGCGTGATCGACATCGCCGAGGGCGCGGGACCGGAATCGGCCGCCGCGTTGATCGGAGCCCTGCCGCCCGCCGAGGACGTGCTCTCCGTCACCCCGGAGGGCGTGTTCGCCGCCCGGCTGCGTAAGATCGACCGGCCCGCCGAGCGCGAGCCGGCGGACTGCCGCCCGGACGGAACGTACCTGGTCACCGGTGGCCTGGGCGCGCTCGGCCTGGAGGCGGCGCGGCACCTGGTCGAGCGGGGCGCACGCCGGTTGGTGCTGATCGGCAGGCGGGGACTGCCGCCGCGGTCGGAGTGGGGCGGGGTGAGCGACCCGGCGGTCGCCGCCCGGATCGCCGAGGTGGTCGCGCTGGAAGAGGCCGGCGCCACGGTGCGGGTGCTGCGGCTGGACGTCTCCGACGCCGGGGCGACGGCCCGGGCGCTCGATCCCGGCGTGCTGGACATGCCGCCCGTGCGGGGCATCGTGCACTGTGCGGGAGTGGTGTCCGACGCGCTGGTGGAGAACACCCGCGCGGAGAACCTGGACGCCACCATGGGACCGAAGGCCGACGGAGCCATGGTCCTGCATCGCCTGTTCCCGGCCGGCACGCTCGACTTCTTCACCATGTTCTCCTCGTGCGGCCAGCTGGTCCGGCTCACCGGCCAGGTCAGCTACGCGGCGGCGAACTCGTTCCTGGACGGGCTGGCCGCGTTGCGGCGGGCCCGGGGCGAGACCGGCACGGCCAGCTTCGGGTGGGCGCAGTGGATCGGCCGCGGAATGGGCGAGAGCACGGCGAGGACGACGATCCTGGAGGCCGAGTCCCGCGGGCTGGGCGGCATCACCGTCACCGAGGCGCTGCGGAGCTGGACCTACGCGGACCGGTTCGATCTGCCGTACGTGGCGGTGATGCGGGTGATGCCCGACCACACCCTGCCGGTGCTCGCCGGTCTGTCGGCCACCGAGGCCGGGGCGGAGGGCTCCGGCGGCGGTGCGGTGGACTGGTCGGCGGTGCCGCCGCACGAGCTGGCGGACAAGGTGCTGGCGGAGACGCACGAGCAGGTGGCCGCCGAGCTCAACCTCGCGCCGGACGACATCGCGATCGACCGGCCGCTGCTCGAACTCGGCGTCGACTCGGTGCTCACCGTGGCCCTGAGGGTGCGGCTGCACCGGTGCTTCGCGGTGGATCTGCCGCCCACGATCCTCTGGAGCAACCCGACCGTGCGCGCGCTGGCGGACCACCTCGCGGCCGAGGTCGCCTCGGCCGGCGACCCCGCCGGGGAGGACCCGCCACCGGCGCCGGAGCCGCCGGAGCCGCCGGTGCGGGCGGCAGCCGTGGCGGAGACGGTCGGCTGACCGCGGGGCCGGATGGACGACCGGGTGAGCGGGCCGCGGCGGTGACGATCTCACCGCCGCGGGCCTCGCCGGAGCCCGGGAGGCCGCTCCCGGGCGCGTGCCGGGGGACGAACGGATCGATGGACGGCACAGATACGACACGTGCGGCGGTCTCTCGCCCCCATGTGACCGAAGCGGTGAAACCCCTGGTCGGCCGGGAGTCCGGAAGCGGCGGAAGCTCCCGGATCGGGCAGGACAATGATGTGAGTATGTAGTATTATCACTACGAAGACTATGGAGTCTGTTGTGTGGGTGTCACTGTCGACAGTTGGTCCCGCCTCGTGATCGCGTGAGAGGGGTCCACACCACCGGCACCCGCGGTGGGAACGGGCCGGGAGGAGCGCACGGCTCTGGGCCGGCCGGTATTCGTTGACGTCGAACCGCCGAGGGGAAGCCACTCATGGATGAATCCGACTGGGCAACCAGGTGTGCCGCCGCGGCCGGCCGCCGGGAGCCGTACCCGCTCGGACGCACTCGGACGTCCGGGTGAGGGTGCGGAGATGATCGAAAAATCGATGCTCGGCGGTCTGCGCGCCGACGACTTCGCCGAGCGCGGCTGGGCGCACGGCCGCCTGCGCCCGTATGCCGAGGGACACGACTGGCAGCGGTTCGCGTCGTCCTGGGACGACCTGGTCCCGGACGCCTACCTGGGCTCGGCGCGGTGCCGCCGCAATCGCCGATACTGCAGGGTGCTCGCGCACCGCGACGGCACGCTCGAGCCGTTGAGCGGCTCGGAGTTCTTCCAGAAGAAAACGGTCAACCGGGTGTTCGGCGACCAGTTGCGCGTGTTCGAGCCCCTGACCGACGCGACGCTCGCGAGCCCCGGATTCCTCCACATACTGCGAGAGTCCGTGGCATTCGTCAACGAGGTCGCCGGAGTACGCGACTGGGAGCTCGGCGTCCACTTCATCCGGGTGATCGCCGACCCGCACGAGGTCTCGGAACCCGCGCCGGAGGGCCGGCACTCGGATGGTCACTCGTACGTGTTGATCTATCTGATCGGACGCCACCACTGCGTCGGCGGGGAGAACCAGGTCTTCCAGCGTGGTGAGCCGGAGGCGCGCTACTCGGTGACCATGACCGAGCCGCTGGAGGTCCTGGTGCTCAGCGACACCACGATGGAGCACGCCGTCAGCGAGATCCGCGCGATGGATCCGAGCGGCCCCGGCTGGCGGGACACCATGATCCTCGACTTCAACACGGTGCCCGACCCCGCCCGTGCGGCGGGGCGCACGTACCGCTCACTGCAGTGACCGGAGGTTCGATGAGCCAGTTGTCAACGCGCCCGGCGTCCCTCCCCGTGACGGACGGCCGGCCCGTGCGCAGCGTGCGGGCCACGACGTCGTCTCCGGAGTTCCTCCTGGTCGGCATCGACGACCTGCTCAACAACCGGGCCATCACCGGCGTCGCCGATCTCGGCCGTGGGCGGTTGAACGCGTGGGGAAACTCCTTCCCCGCCGAGGAGCTCCCCGCGCCCGGCACGCTCGCCGAGGTGGCCGGCATCCCCTTCCTGTGGGCGAACGCGCACGCGGAGGGCGACAACGTGCGGTGCGAGGGGCAGATCATCGACATCCCACCCGCCAGGTACGACTGGATCTATCTGCTCGCCGCCTCGGAACGGCGCAGCGAGGACACGCTCTGGGCGTACTACGAGGACGGGTACGCCGATCCGCTGCGGGTGGGGGTCTCGGACTTCCTGGACGGCACGCCGGTGTTCGGCGAACTGCCCGGGTTCCGGACCACCCGGATGCACTACCCGCACCACGTGCAGCACGGCCTGCCCACCACGATGTGGCTGTCCAGGGTCGGGATGCCGCGTCACGGCCGCGCGCTGGCGCTGCGGCTGCCGCGATCGGTCGCGTTGCACGTCTTCGCCGTCACGCTGCTGACCGGGATGGACGTACGGCGGGCGGACGGGGCGACGGCATGAGCGAGACCGCGCAGGCGATCCGGCTGTGGACCCGCGACCTGGGAAGCTGCCTGCACGCGACCCTGGCGACCGTGCTGCTGCGCGACGGCCACGACCCGGTCACCGTGCTCGGCGCGCCGTGGGAGTTCCGCCGCCGTCCCGGCTCCTGGACCTCGGAGGAGTACTACTTCTTCGCCGAACCCGACTCGCTCGCCGGACGGCTCGCGCTCTTCCATCCGTTCGAGTCGACCTGGCATCGCAGCGGGGAAGGCGGCCTGGACGAGTTACGCCACGCGCTGGCGGAGGGCGTGCTGCCCATCGCCGCCGTGGACAACTACTGGCTGCCGTTCCGTCCCGCCTTCCACGACGTGCACGCCGCCCATCTGCTGGTGGTGTACGACATCACCGGCACAGAGGTGTTCGTCTCCGACGCGCAGCCGCCCGCCTTCCAGGGCGCGATCCCCATCGCCGACTTCCTGGCGAGCTGGGGTTCGCTCAACCCGGCCGACGACGCCGACGTGTTCTTCAGCGCCAGCCCGAGCGGCCGGCGCTGGCTGCGCGCCCTCATGCGGGGACCCGTACCGGAGCCCGGCCTCGGCTGGCTCGGGCATGTGATCCGGGACAACCTCGCCCGATTCCGGCAGGGCGCCGCCGGCGAAACGCAGACGGGGGTGGCGGGCCTGCGCCGCTATCTCGACGAGTTGTACGCGCTGACGCCCGGTCCCGGCGCCGCCGAGGCGCTGAGCGAGCTGTACGTGATCAGCTGGAACATCCAGGCGCAGGCCGGCCTGCACGCGGAGTTCCTGCGCCGGGAGGGGACGCGATGGGGGATTCACGAACTCGCGGAGGCCGCGGCCGGCGTGGACGCGGTCGCGCACGGCTGGACCGGGGTGCGCATGACGGGCGCGCACGCGCGGGTGTGGGGCCGGCACCGGTACGACGAACTGCGCGGGCACGGCACCGAGCTCGTCCGACGCCTGGAGGTGGCGCTCGACCGGCTCGAGCTCGCGGCCGACGCGGTCTCCCGCCGGGCCTGATCACGGCCGGCGGTCCCGGCCACAGTGTGGATCGAGAAGGGGAATCGTGGACAGAACCGGCATGCCGATAGCCGTCGTCGCGTCGCGGATCCGCCGTGAGGAGCGGCTCATCCTGGAGTCGTTCGAGCGACGAGGCGTGCGCTGCGAACATGTCGATCCGCGGAAGCTGACGGTGCTGCTCGCCGACGGCCGGCCGCCCTACCGCGCCGCGCTGATGCGGGAGGTCAGCCACAGCCGCGCCACGTCGGTCGCGGCGACCTTCGGCGCGCTCGGCGTCCCCACCCTCAACCGCCTGGGGGTGCTGGACGTCTGCGGCGACAAGCTCCGCACCGCGCTGGCGTTCCACGCCGCCGGGCTGCCGATCCCGCGGGCGGCGGCCGCCTGGGGCGTCCCGTCCGCGCTGGACGCCATGGCCAAGCTCGGCCACCCGGTGGTCGTCAAGCCGGTGACCGGTTCGTGGGGCCACCTGACGGCACGGGTCCATGACGACGAACAGGGCAGGGCCATCCTCGAGCACCGGGCCGCCCTGCCGAATCCGCAGCAGCACGTGTTCTTCCTGCAGGAGCACATCGACAAGCCCGGCCGTGACATCAAGTCCTACGTCGCGGGCGATCGCGTGGTGTGCGCCATCTACAAGAACGCGGTCGGCGACTGGCGGACCAACACCGCCATCGGGGGCGCGGCGACGCCCTGCCCGATCACGCCGGAGCTGACCGAGCTCGCCGTGGCGGCGGCGCACGCGGTCGGGGGCGGCTTCCTCGGCGTCGACCTCCTGATCGACCGGGAGGGGCGGATGTACGCGAACGAGGTCAACCACACGCCCGAGTTCCACGGCGCCATCGACGCGACAGGAGCCGACGTCGCGGGATTCATCGCCGACTGGGCGGTCGCCGAGATCGAGTCGCTGGAAGCCGGCGGCCATCGGGAGGTGTCGCAGCGATAGGCACGACCACCGGCCGGCGTTCGCCGCTCGCCCTGTGGAGCGCGCCCCGCTCCCGCTCCACGGTCTTCTTCCGGATGATGCTGGAACGCCGCGACCTGCTCTGCCTGCATGAGCCGTTCTGCAACATCGCGAACGACGGGAGCACCGAGGTCGACGGCCTCGTGCTGGATTCCGCCGATCGCCTGATCGACGTCATGCTCGAACTCTCCGAGCGGCGGACGGTGTTCTTCAAGGACACCACCGACTGCCGGTACGACGTCGTGTTCGAACGCCCGGATTTCCTGCGGAGCACACGGCACGCGTTCCTGCTGCGGGATCCGCGGGAGATCATTCCGTCGTTCGCCGCGATGAAACCGGACATGGCCGTCCACGAGGTCGGCGTCGAGTATCTCCACCGGATCTACCTGGCGGTGCTCGACGCCGGCGGCGACGCGGTGGTCCTCGACTCGGACGACTTCGTCGACCACCCGGAGCGAACCGCGCGGGCGTACTGCGCGGCGGCCGGCCTGCCCTTCGACGCCGGCATGCTGAGCTGGCGGCCGGGGGACAGGCCGGAATGGCGCCAGTCCGCCCCCTGGCACGTCGACGTCGGCGCCAGCTCGACGGTGCGACGACGGAGGACGAACTACGACCGGACGATCGACACCGATCACCTGCTGCGCGGCTTCTACGAGCACCATCTGCCGTTCTACGAGTACCTGCGGCAGCGGCGAGTACGGCTCGCCTGAGGCCGTCTTTGTAGGGTCTGACCGGTTGCCTCTCGTAGACTCCTCGATTACTGTTGCCTCAGCGATAAAAATCAGCAAAAACAACATCCTGGCGGCCATGTCGAGACGACGGAGAGGAATGTTCGAAGTGACCGGCTCCGGTGGCAGCTCGCAGCTCTGCCAGGTGTGGGCCGTCCTTCCCGGCGCCCGGTCCCGTCGGACGCGTGACGACGCCGCGGTGGGCGAACGGACGCCGACCGGTTCACGACCGCCCGCGTGGACCGCACCGCCGTCCATGCCCGGGGGCGGAGTCCCGATGGGGACGCCGGATCGACGCACGTGAAGGCTGCGCTCAGGTTCATCGAATCCGAGAGGCACGGTTGATGATCATCTCTACGCCGCCGTTCTGTCCCGTGCGGTTCCAGGATCCCGATCTGCTCGACTCCGCTTTCCACGCCTCCACGGACATGCACGCGCTGTGGGCGCACCTGCGCGACAACCGGCCGGTCTACCGGGCGGACCCCGGCCGCGGGCGGGAGCCGTTCTGGGTGGTGACCCGCCACGAGGACGTCAGCCGGGTCCTGCGCAGCCACACGGAGTTCTCCTCCCGGCGCGGCACGATCCTCTGCGTGCTCGACCTCAACACGCCGGACATCGCGACCGACGACATGCTGGCCGACACCGATCCGCCGAGACACCGTGAGTTCAGGGAACCGCTGAACAAGGCGTTCAGCCCGGCCGTGATCGCCCGGCAGGAGGGGTCCATCCGGAAGCTGGCGCGGCGGACGATCCTGACCGCGCTCGAAGCCGGCGACGTGTACGACATGGCAAAGCCGGCGAGGATGTTCCCGATGGCCGTCTCCGCCGAGATCATGGGCCTGCCCCCCGAGTCGTGGGAGCGGCTGTCCGAGCTGGTCATGATGACGATCGCGTACGACGACCCGTCCTACTCCGTCGGCAGCGCGCAGGCGACCGTCCGCCAGGCCCGGCACGAGTTGTTCGAGCATTTTCGCGACGAGTTCGCGCGCCGTTCCCGCGACGACACCGACCCCGACGTCATCGGCGTGCTCCGGGCGATGGACCTGACCGAGGGACCGCTGTCGGAGCGGCAGGCGGTGCTGAACGGCTTCGTGCTGCTCATCGGCGCCAACGTCACCATGCCGCACGCGCTGGGCACCCTGTTCACGCTGATGGCCCAGTACCCCGAGAAGTTCCAGGCGGTGCGCGAGAATCCCGACCTCCGCCCGACGTGCCTTCAGGAGGTCCTGCGCTGGGCTTCACCGGTCACGGCGCTGATGCGTTACGCCGTCCGGGACGTCGAGCTGCAGGGGCAGACCATCCGGGCCGGAGAACCGGTCACCGCGTGGCTCGGCGCGGCCAACCGCGACAAGCGGGTCTTCAAGGACCCCTACACGTTCGACGTCACGCGGAATCCGAACCGGCACGTCGCCTTCGGCGTGGGACCGCACTACTGCATCGGCGCCGGCCTGGCCAAGGCGAGCCTGAAGATCTTCCTCGACGAGCTGCTCGACCTGGTGGAGACCGTCGAGATCGCCGGTGACATCGAGCACGTCGCCTCGCACTTCGTGTCGGGCTACAAGAGAATGCCGCTGCGGCTGACGCCACGGAAAGCGGCCGTGCGGTGAGCGGCCACCCGATCCGCCGCGGCGACACGAGGTCGTGGTTCGACCACCGGCTCCGCTCCGCCGCCGCGAGCCACAGTCTGTACTGCTTTCCCTTCGCGGGTGGCTCCTCGAACTACTACACCGACTGGAAGCGATACTTCACCGGACCGATCGAACTGGTGCCGGTGCAGCTGCCCGGCCGCGGCGCCAGGATGAGCGAGCCGCCGGCGACCGACATGCATCCGCTCGCCGACGAGATCGCCGGCGTGATCGCGCGCGAGCCGACCGAGATCCTGCTGTTCGGGCACAGCATGGGCGCCATCCTCGCCTACGAGGTCGCCCGGCGGCTCAGCGTCCTCGGCCGTCCGGCCCGGCACCTGTTCGTGACCGGTCGCCCCACGCCGACGATCGTCCGACCGCCGGCCCCCGTCAGCGACCTGCCCCGCCCCGAGTTCGTCCAGATGTTGCGCGAGTACGGCGCCGCCGACGAGGCGATCTTCGATCACGACGACCTGCTGGACGTGCTCATGCCCATGATCCGGGCGGACTTCGCGATGATCGAGCGCTACCGGTACCGCCCGGGACCGCCGCTGTCGTGCCCGATCTCCGCGTGGTGCGGGGACGGCGACCCCGAGGTGTCACCGGAGGCGATGCGGCCCTGGGCGGACCACACCTCGGGGAGATTCGAGCTCACCGTGTTGCCGGGCGGGCACTTCTTCCTCACCGAGAACCGGGCCGAGATCGTGCGGGCCGTCCACGCGGCGAATCGGGAGGCCCGGGGGACGCCCCGCTCCGCCGATGCCGTGGAGCATTCCTGAGACCGTCCGGGGCGCCGGGCACGGCGATCCGCTGAACCAGGCAGACTACCGACGAGGAGCTCCCGACAATGGATTTCGATGTCCCACCGGAGACCGTCGAGTTCGCGGCCGAGGTCGACGAGGTCCTGAGGGCGCCACGGACCGCGCGGCTGCTGCGTGACGTCCTCGAACGGCAGGACGGGATGGACGGCGACGTCCGCGAGCTGTACCGGCACCTCGGCGGCGCGGGCATCCTCGCGCCCTCGTGGCCGGTCGAGTACGGCGGCAGGGCCGCCGATTTCACCGCGACCGTGGCGCTGCTGGAGAAACTCGTCGCCTACGGCATACCGCAGAATCTGTACTGCATCTCGGTGCAGAACGTCGGCTCGCTGATCCTGGCGGCGGGCAGCGAGCGGCAGCGCAGGACCCTGCTGCCGGCGATGGCCGCCACGGACGTCACGGCGTGCATCCTGTTCACGGAGCCGGAGCACGGGTCCGACCTGGCGGGCATCACCACGACGGCGGTGCGCGACGGCGCCGGATGGGTCATCAACGGACGCAAGACCTACAACCTCAAGAGCGCCTACGCCGACCTGGCGCTCTGCGCGGTGCGCACCGATCCGCAGGGCAGCCGGTACGAGGGGATCAGCCTGTTCCTGGTGCCGCTGGACGCACCCGGTGTGGTCATCCGCCCCCTCCCCAGCCTGGCCGACGAGCAGTTCCACGACATCTGGTTCACCGACGTGCACGTGGACGAGGACGCGCTGTTCGGCAGGGTCGGCGCGGGGTGGTCGCTGATCACGCAGATGTTCGCCGCCGAACGCACCGGGCTGGACTACTACGCGCGGGGGAGGCACTGGCTGGACATTGCCGCCGAGCGCCTCACCCGCGACGGCCCGCCGAGCGGCCTCGTCGGCGCCGACCTGGCGCGTCACCGGACGAGGATCGCGGCCAGCAGGCTGCTGAGCTGCCAGGTCATGCAGAACCTGCAGGAGGGCAACGCCGACATCGCCGAGTCGTCGTTCGCGAAATGGCACTGCAGCGAGACCGCCCAGCGGATCGCGTGGTGGGCCTCCGACACGCTCGGGCTCGAACTGCTGGAGCCGGGACCCGGCGTGGGCGATCGCGTGCTCGAGGCGGCGTTCCGGGAGGCGCCCGGAATGACGATCTCCGGCGGCGCCTCCGAGGTGATGCTCGACATAGCGAGCAGCGCGCACGTATTCGACAACGGCCGTACGGGGGACTGACCGCCATGGACCTGCGACTCGATCCGCTTCAGGAGCGTCTGCGGGACGCGGTGGACGCGGTGCTGACCCGCACCGGCGAGCCGTACGCCCAGCTGGCGACCATCGGCGTGCCCACACTCAGCGCACCGGAACGCTTCGGCGGCCTCGCGCTGGGGCTCACCGCCGACATCGTGGTGAACGAACGCCTGGGGTACGGACTGGAACCGCTCGGCTGTTACCGCGCGACCGCCTTCGCACTCGACCTGCTCGACGGCGACGACATGCCCACGGAAGACCTCGCGGAGGTCGTCGCCGACCTGCACAAGGGAACACGGCACGCGGTGGTGGCCGGCGCGCCCGGCCCCGCGACGGCGCGGGTGGCGTCGGACGGGAGGCTGTGGGGCGAGTCTGAGCCGCTGCCTCGCGGCGACATAGGGCTGTGCGTGGCACGGGCCGTACGCGACGACGGCACCGCCGGGTGGCACCTGGTGGTGCCGGAGAGCGGCACCTGCTCCGTCGAGTCCATCGATCACTTCGGCACGCCCGCCTCGCGGTTGCGGTTCGGCGGAGCCGCGGCCCGGCCCCTGACGGTGAGCACGGAACACTGGGAGCGTGCCCTCGCGGCGGCGAGGATCCGCCAGGCGGCGCTGCTGCTCGGCATGGCCGGCCGGATCTCGGACGTGGCTCGGGCACATGTCAACACGCGCGTGCAGTCCGGCAAGCCGCTCGTACGGCACCAGACGGTCGCGCATCGGCTCGCCACGCTGATGGGCGAGGCGGTCGGCTGGCGACTGGTCCTGCACGAAGCGGCATGGAAGATCGACCGCGGCGAACGGTGCTCCACGGCGGCTGTCCTGGCCGTCGCGGCCGAACACGCGCGCCTGGCCAGTCGTACCGCGCTCCAGCTGCACGGCGTACGGGGAATGCTGGCGCATTCGACGACCGCGACCGCCTACCGGGCGATAGCCGTGGAATCCGTCCGCCTGGGCACGCCGGCCGGCCTGTGGCTGGAGGCGGCATCCGCCACCTGACCGCCTCGACGCCGCGCCGGTCCGCGCGGCGACATTGTGCCGGGGCCCGGGACCCCGGCACGGCCGTCGTGGGCGGGGCGAGCGATTCCGCCGCCGCGCCGGGCGCTCACTTGCCGAGCGAGCCGTTCAGTGCCGCGGCGGAGAAGTTCTCGGGCAGCGGGAGCCCGAAGAGCACGTGCAGGGCGGCGAGGAACGCGTTGCGCTCCGATTCGCCGATCGCGCCCCCGCGCCGGACCGTCTTGGCGGTGGTGGCGGCCAAGCCGAAGGCGCCGGGGAAGTCGGCGGCGGAGAGCGCCGCACAGATCTTCACGGCGGCCTTGGACGCCGTGGACTCCGGTTCTCCGGAGGCCGCGGCGGCCGTCACGTGATCACCGGCGATTCGCCCGATCTGCTCGCCCAGCTGGGCCTTGACCGACACGGTCTCCTCCATCCGCCCCGCCACCAGCAGGGAGGCGTCCAGCCACTCGGGCTCCACGCCCTGCGCCGAGCCGACCCGGGCCACCGGCAGCACCGCGACCGGCGGGTTCTCGACCTCGACGTCGAGCGTCAGCAGGCGCAGCCACAGCAGATCGGCCGCGATCGCCTCCGATGAGGAGACCAGCGTCGCCGCGCCCGCCGCGTACTCGGCCACCGCGGTGAGCAGCGGCGTCGGCTCGATCGACACGGGCACGGCGGCGATTCCGTCCGCGGCCTCGGTGAGGCTCCTGGCCCGCAGCGCGGGCGCCCAGCGCACCTCGCCGGCCGGGTCGGGGTGCAGCACGGCGAGCGGCGCCCGGCCGAGCGAGACGGACTCGGCCGCCTCCCCGTGCCCGGCGGCCACCAGGTCGGCGAGGTAGGCCTGCATGGTCTCCTCCGGGGTCAGGCCGTCGTGCCGGCCGGCCCGTACGGCCACGCCGGTCTTGATGACCGGTGGCGTCAGCCAGCTCTCCGGGTCGGCGCCGGGCTCGTGCTCGCCGAGGCCGAAACGGATCGGCAGCCCGATGGCGTGCGCGAACTCGAGGTCGGCGACCGAGTGCGCCGGGTTGACGATGACCGCACCGGTGCCGAACTCGGGCTTGGCCCAGTCCGCCACCCAGACGGGCAGCAGGTCGCCGTGCAGCGGGTGGCGGACGAACCGGCCGCTGAAGTAGGGGCGCGGCCGCACCCGGGTCCCCGCCAGCGCCTCGTGGTCCGGGTGGACCACGACGGCGCAGGCCGCGGTGAACGGCGACCAGTCGGTGGTGAAGGTGCTGAGGAAGCCGCCGCTCGCCGCGCCGGTCGCGGGATCGGCGAAGGGCAGCCGGAACTCGGCGCCCCGGGTCCGGCGCGGCGTCTTCCGCTGCTTGGCGTCCACCCGGGCTCCCCAGGAGGGCGCGGAACCCGAGACCACGCCCGCCAGCGCGGCCGGCGAAGGCACGTAGGAGAGCGTCCACGGCCCGGTGTCGTCGTCGGCGGCGCTCACCGCGATCCGACCGGCGGACGCCAGCGCCCGCAGCAGCTCGACGACGGGGGCGGAGGGTTTCGGCGCCGGGGAGCCGGTGAGCGCACCGAGCCTCTCGCCGGCGGCCGCGACGGCCCTCAGCCGCCGCTCGTGCAGGTCGTCGACCGGCGTGCCGATCACCAGGACCTTACTCGTCATGTTCGTCTCCACACGGGTGCCTTCGAGTTTACGCAGGCATGTTAGAGCGTCTTACGACATGACTGCCGGTGAAACGTCGGGGCAGGCGCGGGGATCCGGCGCGGTGCGCGTCAAGAACGTACAAGACGTGGCCGCCGGGAGTCGGCACGGTAGAGCGGGCAGGGCCGACAGGAGTGCCCGAGGTCGTACCGGTTTGGAGCTCGCACAGTGGTCGTTGATCAGGTTTCGAAGGCGTCGGGGCAGGTTCCCCTGTCGGTCGGACAGGAGCAGCTCTGGTTTCTGGAGCAGATGGCGCCCGGGCTCGCGACGTACAACGTCGCGGTCGCCCACCGGATTAACGGCCCGCTGGACTCCCGGGCGCTGGGCGTCGCCCTCACCGAGCTGGTACGCCGGCACGAGTCGCTGCGCGGGACCGTGCGCACGCTCGACGGGACGCCCGGAATGGTGTTCGCCCCGCCGTCGGCCGTGGACCTGCCGGTCGGCCTGCTGGACGAGGAGAGCCCCGAGGCACGCGAGGCCCGGCTCTCGGAGGAGCTGCGCGAGCACGTCTCCGGGTCCTTCGACCTGGTGGGCGGGCCGTTGTACCGGTTCAAGCTGTTCCGCCTCTCGGCGCAGGAGCACGTGCTGTCGCTCGTCTTCCACCACATCGTCACCGACGGGTGGTCGACCAGCCTGATGCTGCGGCAGCTCCAGGACACCTACGCCGCAGCGCTCCGCGCCGACGCGCCGGAGAGCGAGCCGGGCGGCACGGCGGCGGACGAGCCGGCGCCGGTGCGCTTCGCCGACTTCGCCGCCGAGCAGCGCGCCGCCCTCGACGGCGGCGAGCTGGAGGAGCAGCTCGAATACTGGCGGCAGCGGCTGGACGGCGTCGTTCCGCTGGAGCTGCCGGCCGACCGGCCTCGCCCCGCCGAGCCCAGCTTCGCCGCCGGCACGTCGAGCGCCGACCTGCCGCCGGAGCTGCTCGCGGCGGCGCGCGCGCTCGCCGCGGCCGAGGGCGTGTCGCTGTTCATGGTCCTGGCCGCCGCGCTGGCCGTCGTCCTGGGGCGGTACACCGGCGAGGAGGACGTCTCGTTCGGCACCGCGACGCTCGGCCGGACCGACCCGGAACTCGAACAGGTCGTCGGGTACTTCACCAACATGGTGGTGCTCCGCACCGGCCTCCAGGACGACCCCACCTTCCAGGAGCTGCTGGCCCGGGTCTCCGACACCCTGCTGGACGCCTACGACAACCAGGACGTGCCCTTCGAACGCGTCGTCGACCGCCTCCGGCCGCATCGCGACCCCGGCCGCAACCCCCTGTTCGGCGTCTCCGTCCAGTTCCTGACAGAGCAGACCGGCGGCACCGGGCTGGACCTGCCGGGACTGACCACAGAACCCGTCGAGATGCCGTCGCTCGGTGCGCGCTTCGATCTCGCGCTGACCTTCGCCGAGTCGGCCGGCACGCTGCGGCTGCTCGCGGAGTACGCCCTCGACCTTTTCGACGACTGGCGGATCGAGGCGCTGGCCCGCCACCTGGCACAGGTGCTCAGGGCGGCCTGCGCCGAGCCCTCCCTGCGGGTGTCGGAGCTGGCGCTGCTCGACGACGCGGAGATCGAGGAGCTGCTCGCCGCGGGTACCGGCGAGATGCTCACCCACGCCGACGAGCCGGTGCACGCGGCGATCGCCCGGCGCGCGCTGGAGCAGCCCGACCACGTCGCCGCGATGTACGAGGACGACAGCCTGACCTACCGGGAGCTGGAGCAGCGGGCGTTCGAGCTCGCCGCGTTCCTGCGCGGCCGCGGGGTGCGGCACGGACAGGTCGTCGCGGTGGCCATGGAGCGCGACCTCGACGCGCTCGTCACGCTGCTCGGCGTGCTGAAGACCGGAGCGGCGTACGCGATCCTGGACCCCTCGCATCCCGCGAGCAGGCTGGAGTACATACTCAGGGACACCGCGGCGCCCCTGGTGCTGACGCAGAGCCGGGTGCGGGACGGCATACCGGACTCGGAGAGCTGGTCGGTCATCGAGGTCGACCGGGAGCGGGAGGCGATCGCCAAGGCGGGAGTCGGCTGCGAGGCGTGGGACGAGGAGGCCGGCCGCGACTCGCTGGCCTACGTGATCTACACCTCCGGCTCGACCGGCAAGCCCAAGGGGGTGCTCATCGAGCACCGGGCACTGCAGTCGTTCATCGCCTCCTACCGGCGGGTGTTCGACCTCCGGCCGGACGACCGGATGCTCCAGCTGGCCGCGCTGGCCTTCGACATGTCCCAGGGTGAGATCTTCGCCGGTCTCACCGCCGGGGCGAGCCTGGTCCTGGTCGACAAGGAGACCGGCGCCTCGCCCGACGCGCTCGCGGCGCTCATGCGGGCGCGGGAGGTCACCTACATCTGCATGTCGCCGGCGATGCTGGCGCTGGTCGAGGGCGGGCCGTACCCGCGGTTGCGGAAGATCATGGCGGGCGGCGAGGCGGTGCCCGCCGAGATGGTCGCCAAGTGGAACCTGCCGGGACGCCGGCTGATCAACTGCTACGGGCCCACCGAGGCCGCCGTCGGCTGCACTTCCTACGAGTGCCCGCACGAGCCGGCCCGCAGCGCGCCGCCGATCGGCACGCCGTTCACCGACCGGCGCATGTACGTGGTCGACAAGGCCGGGCGGCTCGTGCCACGCGGTGTCCCGGGAGAGCTGCTGATCGGCGGCGAGGAGGGCCTGGCACGCGGGTACCTCAACCGGCCGGATCTGACGGCCGAGGCGTTCGTCGAGGACCCGTTCCGTCCCGGCGGCCGGGTCTACCGCAGCGGCGACCTCGTCCGGTGGAACCGGGACTACCAGCTGGAGTTCCTCGGCCGCGGCGACGGCCAGGTGAAGCTGCGGGGACTGCGGATCGAGCTGGAGGAGATCGAGTCCGCGCTGATGTCGCATCCCGACGTCGGCGTCGGCGCGGTGACGCTGCGGCCGGACCGGCGGGGTGAGAACCGCCTGGTCGGCTATACGTCGCCGGCCGCCGACCGGGTCCCGGACGCGGCCGAGCTGCGTGCGTACCTGGCCGAGCGGCTGCCCGAGTACATGATCCCGACCGCGTGGGTGGCGCTGGACAGCCTGCCGCTGACCACGGCGCGGAAGGTGGACCGCAAGGCCCTGCCGGACCCGGAGGACGCCGACCCCGAGGAGGACTACGTCGCCCCGCAGGGCCGTACGGAGGAGGTGATCGCCCGCATCTACGCCGAGGTGCTCGAGGTGGAGCGGGTGAGCGCGACGGCGGCCTTCTTCGCGGTCGGCGGCAACTCGCTGCAGGCGATGCGCGTGGTCAGCCGCCTCGGCAAGGAGTTCGGGGTGAAGATCCGGCTGCGGACGATGTTCGCCGACGCCACGGCGCGTTCGGTCGCGGCGGAGGTGGACCGGCTGGTGGCGGCGAAGTCCGCGAAGCGGGCGGACGCCGGTGCGGAGACCGGCCGTGTCCGCTGACCTGCTGCTGCCGTTCGGCGGCGGCGGCAAAGCGCCGCCGCTGTACTGCGTGCACTCCGCCTCCGGTTCCGCCTACACCTACCTGCCGCTGGCCGGGCTGCTCGGCGACCGGCCGGTGGTGGGCATCGAGGCGCCCGGCTACGACGGCGACGGCCTGCCGCCCACCGATCTGCGCCGGCTCGCGGACGACTACGCCCGCGCGGTCGACGACGATCGCGCGGGGCGGGAGGTGTGCCTGCTCGGCTGGTCGATGGGCGGCTCGGTCGCCTGGGAGATGGCCCACCGGCTGCTGACCAGGGGGTGTCCGGTGGCGCTCGTGGTGCTGGTCGACGCGCTGATGCACCACGCGGAACCGGTGCCGCCGAGGGAGGCGATGCTGGCCGGGTTCGCCGTCAACCTGGTCAGGGAGGCGGGGGAGGGCCGGGCCGTGCAGGCCGTGGCCGACGCGTTGCGCGCGTGGCCGGCGGGCGCGCCGGCCGAGGACGCCTGGCGTCTCCTGCGCAGCGCCGGTCTGATCCCCGAGGATCTGGACGCCGAGACACTGGGCCGCCGGTTCGAGGTCTTCCGGCGCAACGTCGAGGCACTGCACGGGTACGTGCCCGAGCCCGGCTACCCCGGGCCGGTGCTGGTCGTCGAGAGTGCCGGCTCGCCGCGCGGGCCGCTGCGATGGACGGACGTGGCGCAGGACGTGCGCACGGTCACCGTGCCCGGCGACCACTTCTCGATGTGGCGTGGAGCCGGCCTGACGGCGCTGGGCGCGGCCGTACGGGAGACGCTGCGCGAGGTGTCGTCCATGCGACCGGAAGGAGTGCGGTGATGACCGCGCGGACCTCGGCGTCCGCGGACGGCACCGCCGCCAGGCCGAGCCTCTGGCGCAACCGGGACTTCCTCACCTTCTGGTCCGGGGAGACCTTCTCGCTGTTCGGCGCCCAGATCACCGTGCTGGCGCTGCCGCTGACCGCGGTGATCACCCTGGACGCGCAGCCCGAGGAGCTCGGTGTCCTGCGGTTCCTGCAGATGATTCCGTACCTGCTGCTCGGGCCGCTGTTCGGGGTCTGGGTCGACCGCCATCGCCGGCGTACGGCGATGATCGGGGCGAACACCCTCCGCCTGGTGCTGATCGGGCTGGTGCCGCTGCTGGCCTGGCTCGGCCGGCTGGACATGACGTGGCTGCTGGTGATCACCTTCGGTGTGGGCATCGGCGCTGTGCTCTTCGACATCAGCTGGATGTCGTTCGTTCCCACGCTGATCCGCGACCCCGACTACCTGGTCGACGCCAACTCCAAGCTGGCCACCACCTCGGCGAGCGCGGACGCGGTCGGGCCCGGCCTGGCGGGATCGCTGGTGAACCTGCTGACGGCACCGGTCGCGATGGCGGTCAACGCCGGGACGTACCTCGGCTCGGTGATCTCGCTGCTGCTGATCCGCGCCAAGGAGGAGCCGCCGGCTCCGGCCGCGCCCGGACGGCGGATCACCGCCGAGCTGGTGCAGGGACTGAGGTTCGTCGCGGGCAACCGCCTGGTGCGGTGGATCGCGTTGGTCGGAGGCTCGGCGAACTTCTTCCTCTCCGCGACGCAGCCGATGTTCATCCTGTACGCCGTGCGTGATCGGAACGTCCCGGCCTCGGTGCTGGGCCTGATCTTCTCCGTCGGCGCCTGCGGCGG
Organism: Sphaerimonospora sp. CA-214678; assembly: GCF_050942215.1. Lineage (GTDB taxonomy): Bacteria > Actinomycetota > Actinomycetes > Streptosporangiales > Streptosporangiaceae > Sphaerimonospora. The sequence goes on along the minus strand of NZ_CP192056.1, from coordinate 3,744,935 downwards.
GATCATCGGCGGCATCGTGTGCCGGCGGCTGACCCGGCGGCTGCCCCTCGGGCGTGTCTACGCCTGGGCGCTGGTCGTGGCGTTCGTGCCGATGCTGCTCCTGCCGGCAGCGGCCGGGCCGGATCTCCTGGCGGACACGCTGTTCACGATCGCGTGGTTCCTCGGGCCGCTGGGACTGACGATCGTCAACATCCTGATCATCAGCATCCGGCAGAACGTCACGCCGCCCGTCCTCCTCGGGCGGATGAACGCGGCGGTGCGTGCCGTGATGTTCGGGCTCGGCGCGCTCGGCGGCCTGCTCGCGGGGCTGCTCGCGGGCGGCATCGGGGTGCATCAGACCCTGTGGGCGTCGACCGCCGGCTCGGTGGTCTTCGTCCTGTGCGGGGTGCTGCTCTCGCCGCTCAGCCGCTTGCGGTCGATGCCGGAGACGGAAGCCGTGCCGGAGACCGAGCGTGCGTAACGGCCCGGACTGGTTCCCAGCGTGTTCCGGAAGTGGCGGGCGAAGTGCGACTGGTCGTAGAAGCCGGTGGCCGCCGCGACGAGTCCCGGTGGCATGCCCTCCAGCAGCAGTTGCCGCGCCCGGTCCACCCGGCGGCTCGTCAGGTACTGGTGCGGGGCCAGGCCGAATTCCCTGGTGAACGAGCGGACGAGTTGTGTGGCGTGCGTTTGCAGCAGTTCCGACGCCTCCGCCAGGGTCAGGCCCTCCACCAGCCGGGCGTCGATCAGGTCGCGGAGCCGCCGGGCGATCCCCGAAGACGGCCGGCGCGATCCGCGCGGGGTGCCCGTCAGGTGTTCGCGCAGGCGTTCCGCGACGAACCCCAGCCGGCTCTCGGCCTCCAGAGCCTCGCCGTCCTGGTTCAGGGCGACGTGCAGCAGGTGGATCCGATTCCGCAGTTTCGGGTCCACGATCACCGGTCTGGTGGCGGCGGCGCCGATGAGTTCGTCGCCCAGTAATACGGGATCCAGATAGACCACCCGTTTCCGGAACCCGTGCGGGGAAACCGAATCGCCGTTGTGCGCGACCTGTGGCGGGAGAAGTGTGACGAGCTGGTCCAGCGCGCTGTGTTCGTGGCGGTCCACATCGAAACGAACAATGCCGTCGTCGACGATGAGGAGCGTCCACGCCGTATGCGTGTGCATCGGATAGACGTGATCGGTTATCCGCGCATGAAGCACTTCTCTGATTCCGCATACGGGAGGCCGCCAGGCGGTGACCTCCCGGCTCCTGACCGTGGGCATGACCGAATTTTATCAAAAATGCGGCATTTCCGATGAACGCGATGCGCCTTCCGCCGCCGGCCGCGTCACAGGCTGCGGACGTAGCCGCCGTCGCAGCGCATCGCCGTCCCCGTTATATAGGAGGCCTGCGCGCTGCACAGGAAGGCGGCGGCCGCCGCGAACTCCGCCGGCCGGCCGTAGCGACCCGCCGGAATGGCCGCGAGCGAGGCCCGCCGCACCTCGGCGACGCTGCGGCCGGTGCGCTCGGCGTTGGCGGTGTCGATCGCGGTGGTGCGCTCGGTCTCGATCCGGCCGGGCAGCAGGAGGTTCACCGTCACCCCGTCCGCCGCGACCTCGGCTGCCAGGGTTTTGAGATAGCCGGCCAGGGCGGCGCGGCCCAGGTTGGAGAGCGCCAGATCGGGGATCGGAGCGGCGATCCCACTGGACCCGACCGCGAGAATGCGGCCCCAGCCCCGTTCCCGCATCGCCGGCAGCGCCAGTGCCACCAGGCGCAGCTGCTGACGCAGCGTGGCGTCCAGCGCGGCGTCCACCTCGGCCAGGCCGAGGCCGCTCGCCGGACCCGGCTTGGGGCCGGGCCCGTTGAGCACGAGCACGTCAGGCGGGCCGAAGGCGGCGACCGTCGCCTCCAGCAGCCGGGCCGGGCCGTCCTCGGCCAGCAGATCCACCTCGACGCCCGCTGCGGCGGGCAGCCGGGCGGCGATCCGCCTGGCCAGCTCCCCGCGCCGTCCGCAGACCACCGTCCTGGCCCCCTCAGCCGCCAGCGTCCGGGCGATCGCCTCGCCCAGCCCGCCCGTCGAGGAGCACACGAGCGCCGTGCGCCCGGAAAGTCCCAGATCCATGGGCGTGTCGCGCCGATCGGCTAGCGGCCCGCGACCCGGTCCATGACCTGGTCGCCCTGGGGGTTGCGCTTGACCTTGATGCGCTTCTGGTGCGGGTCGCTGCTCATGATCTTCGGCAGCAGCCCGGGCAGCTCCGGGGACTCGGTGAACGGCGACCACAGCGGGCCGTCGTACAGGGCACGCAGGTCGGTGATGCTCAGGCCGCTGATCCACTCCAGGCGGGCGGCCAGCTCGCGGTCCTCCTCGCCGCCCGCCAGCAGCGCGCGGATCCGGTCTTCGTCGGGAAGCAGCTCGGGATGCTCCCCGGCGAGGTAGTCGTGCAGGTTCTCGGCCTGTCCGGCGAAGGGTGAGTACACCATGCACACCAGGTGCGAGGTGGTCAGGTTGAACGCGTCCTCGCCGTACCGGGTCGCGGCCTCGCGCATCGACTTGATCCCGACCTCGGTGGCGTAACGCTGCCGCATCTGTTCGACGAGATGCTCGGGGAAGTGCTTGCGACGCATCAGCTCCAGCGCGAAGTCGGCGTACTGGGCGATGCCCTCGTCGTAGCCGCGCTTGTACACGTGCTCGGTGCGCAGCCCGCGTAGATGTGCCATGAGCGCGGGGTTGGCGCAGTCGGACTCGGTGAAGTTGAAGGCGATCTCGTCGAAGACGAAGCCGAGGAAGTCCGTCAGCAGGCTCCAGTGCGCTCCCGAGGCGTAGCTGGTGTAGTCGTAGATGGAGAAGAACTCCAGCCGCTCGGAGATGTCGTGGTCGACCCCGCGCTCCCGCACCCGCTCCGCGTTCTTCGCGCCATGGATCTCCTCGAAGTAGCCGCGTGCCAGGCCGTCGATGGTCTCCAGGGTGCCTTTGAAACCCTTCCGGCTGTCGGCGGGCTTCAATTTGGCGCCGCGGGCGAGCTGCCGGATCCACAGGGCGTAGTCCCGCTGCTCCTGCGGCGAGTCCCCGGTGATGATCAGGTCCACGCCCCCGCCGTGCCGGGCCGCCACACCGAAGGAGTTGGCCACGTTCACGTTGCAGGCGTTGCAGAAGGTCGCGCGGCCGTCGCCGTAGGTGCGGTGACCGGACATCAGGATGTCGACCCGATTGAACTCGATGAGCCGGTGGGGCATGCCGCGGTCCCGCTCGAAGGGCCTGACCTGGTCGCCCTCGATGAGCAGCAGCTCCGCATCGGGGTCACCGTAGAGGCCGAGCGCCTGATAGGTGCGGTCGATGTTGTGCATGACCTGGTAGGGCATGCCGCCGTGCCGCATGGTGACCACGCGGAGCCGGAATGTCGCGCCGTGGCGTTCGGCGAGCGCGAGGTGGACCGCGCGCATGAAAGCGACCGCGTACGCGCTGTCCTTGCCGCCGCCGTAGGCGACCATCACCGTGTTCGAGGGGAGATCGCCGGGCCGGGGCAAGCTGTTGTGGAGCTTGGTGGCGCACTCTTCGACCGCCGGCACATCCTGTTCGGGGAGGGCTTGCCGCAGGTCATCCAATAACGTAGTACGCATCGAAACCCTTCACAGAACGGTATGCCAAATCGACACCGCAGGTCAGAGGTATCAGAGTTCGGATAATCGGGACTGGCGCGTCCTCGATTTACATGCGGGTCAGCCAATCACAGATGTTGATGATCTGTCCAGACCCGGCGTCATGGATCGCGAAATGCCTGCGTTGCCGTCTTCGCCGTATACCGAGAGTGCTTTGACGATTTCACTTCGGATGCGTTGATTACCTTCTTGAGCGCGTGCTAGCTTCTCTGGAGCTGCCGCCGTTCGTCACTCACCATTCGAGGCTCGCAGGTGAACACCGAAGTTTGTTTTCGGTCGCCCTTTATTCGCGTCGCCTTCAGTTGGCCAATCATGGACCTTCGGCTTTTGGAGTGCAATCATGCCCGAACTGGGAAGCGTGCTGACACCGAAGCTCACAACGGCAGGCGTCGAGCTTCTGGACACGACCTTGCGGGACGGCTCCTATGCCGTCGACTTCCAGCTCGACGAGAAGTTCGTGATTGAGCTGCTCGGCCGCCTCGACCTGACGCCGATCCGGAAGGTCGAGTTGGGACACGGACTCGGCCTGGAGGCTGAGCGGACCGGTATCACCCCGTGCAACATCGACGTCCACCGCTGGTGTGAGATCGCCGGAGCCGAGCTCACGCACACGGACTGGGGCATGTTCGCCCAGCCGGGCTTCAGCCGGCTGAGCACGCTGGCGGAGTTGTGCTCGGCCGGCATGTCCTTCGTCCGCATCGGCATGGAGGCGGAGCAGGTCGCCGACAACCTCGGCTACATCGGGCGGGCCATGGAGCTCTGCGACCAGGTCTACCTCAACCTGATGAAGACCAGCGTCACGCCGGCCGCGGACCTCCCCGGCCTGCTCAGCGGTGTTCCCTCCGGGATCGCCGGGCTGTACATCGTCGACTCGTACGGCTCGATGCTCCCCGGCGACGTCCGGGAGTACGTGACGGTCGCCGGTGAGCTGTTCGACGTCGTCGGCTTCCACGGCCACGACAACCTCGGCATGGCGACCGCGAACAGCGTGGCCGCGATCGAGGCGGGCGCCACGATCGTCGACGGCACGCTCAACGGCATCGGCCGCGGCGCGGGCAACGCCCAGCTCGAGTCCCTGGCGGGCATCCTGCAGGTCACCGGCGAGGACCGGTTCGACTACAAGGAGCTCGCCCGGCTGGCGGAGCTGTGCCGCACCACCTTGCGGGTGATTCCGGACGACCGGAACATGCAGGTGCTCGGCGGAGTGATCGGCGTCCACTCGGGCTTCTTCCCCCTCATCGAGCAGTTGTGCGTCGAGTGCGAGGTCGACGCGGCCTCGCTCATGGAGAAGGCCGCCGACCTCGCGCGGACCAGCGTCGGCAAGAACGACATCCACGCGGCCGCCGAGCGGATCTCCCGCCGGGACGCGGCCGGCGCTTCCCTGTGACCACCGTGAACCCCGAAAGCCCAAAGGTGCCCTGGAGGAACGCATGAGACTGGCCAGATTCGCGACCGCCCGCGGCGACGAGGTGCGCGTGAGCCGCGGCGGAGACTGGCTGCCGGTCTCCGGTACGGAGGGTCCGGTTCACCTCACGGACCTGCTGCGGGACCCCGCGCGTGCGCGACTCGAGGCGCTGCTCGACGCGGCGCGGGAGACCACCGCCCCGGCCGGCGACCCGCTCGAGTCGGCGCTCACGATCTCCGACCGCGGAGACATCTGGGGGGCCGGACTCAACTACCGCGGCCACTCCGAGGATCTGAACACCGAGCAGCCGAAGTCCGGGCCGGGCTCCTATCTGCGACCGCGGAACTGCCTGATCGACAACGGCGGGCAGATCGTGCTGCCCGCCCAGGCCGGCACGGTGACGGCGGAGGCCGAGCTCGGGCTCGTCATCGGCCGTGAGTGCAAGGACGTGCCGCGCGACGAGTGGCGGTCGGTGATCGCGGGCGTCACCGCCGTCCTCGACCTGACCGCGGAGGACGTCATCCGGGAGAACCCGCGCTACATCCCCTGGGCGAAGGGCTTCGACACCTTCTGCAGCATCGGCCCGCAGTTGGTGACGCTGGACGAGTTCGCCTCGGACGAGCTCGCCTCCCTCCGGGTGTCGACGGTGCGGAACGACGAGGTCGTCGCCACCGCGCTGGTCTCCGACATGAAGTACGACCTGGGGTACCTGGTCGAGTACTTCACCGCCGGCCGGACCTTCACACCCGGCACGGTGATCTGCACGGGCACGCCCGGCGCCGTCCCGCTCCGATCCGGGGACACCGTCAAGGCCGTGGTCGAGCGCGTCGGCACGCTCTCGCACGTGGTGAAGGGCTGACCATGATCGGCCGGCAGACATCATTGGCCGACGCGCTGCTGCGCGCCGTGGAGGAACACGCCGACCGCGACGCCATCGAGACCGTGGACGGCGTGCTCAACTACCGGGAACTGGGCAAGCACGCCTCCGACCTCGCCGCACGGCTGGAGGCGCTCACCGCCCCCGGCGAGTTCTTCGGGATCGAGGCCGAGCGGACCTCCGCCTCGATCGTGGCCATGGTCGGCGCGCTGGTCGCCGGACGCCCGTTCGTCTTCATCGACCCGCGTGACAGCGAGTCCTCGAACACCACCAAGGTCTCCCTCCTGGGCGTACGGCTGCTCGCCCGCAGCGCCCCCGGCTCCCCGGCGGCCGAGCTCGTCACTCCTCCGGCCGAGTGGGGTGGCGGCGCGGACGGCGCGGAACCCGTGCGGGGCCACGGCCGGATCGGCTACGCCATCCACACCTCGGGCTCGACCGGCGAGCCCAAGTGCGTGCTGGTCCGCGCCGACCCGCTGACACCGATGATCGAGGACCACGTGCGGGTCCTGGAGCTGGATACGCGGTCGCGTACGCTCCAGTTCGCCCGCCTGACCTTCGACGGCTGCATCACGGAGATCCTCTGGACCCTGACGTCCGGCGCCTGCCTGGTGATCGTGCCCGAGACGATGCTCAGTCCGGGAGCGGTGCTCCAGGACACCCTCGAGACCTACCGGATCACCCATCTGAAGACGACCCCGTTCGCGCTGACGGCGACGGAGCCGACGAGCGGCATGGCTCTCAGGCATGTGGTGAACGGCGGCGGGGCGTGCCGTCCGGCCGTGCTGCGCGCCTGGTCGGCGGTGGCGGCCTTCCACAACGCCTACGGACTGACCGAGACGACGGTCTGCAACCTGCTGACCGGCGTGCTGGACCCGGGCGAGTGCACGGCGTCGGTGCCGCTCGGCGAGATCGTGGGCGACTGCGCCTGCGAGATCGCGCCCCTCCCGTCCCCGGACGGTGCCGGCTCCGCCGGCGCGGAGCGCGGCGAGCTCGTCATCAGGGGCGAGAGCGTCGCCGTCGGATATCTCACCGCCGAGGGCCTGCGGCCCTTCCTCGACGACGAGGGGGGCCGGGTCTACCGGACGGGAGACATCGTCGAGCGCCGTGACGACCGGCTCTACTACGTCGAGCGGCTGGACCGGCAGCTCAAGGTCCGGGGCTACCGCCTCGACCCGGGCGAGGTCGAGAACGCCGCCTGCCGCCTCGACGGGGTCGCCGAGGCGGTCGTGGTGGCCGAGGCGCACGAGGCGGACGAGGCCGCCGGCGATGACGCGCTGGTCTGCTACTACCAGGGTTCCGCGACCCCCCGGGAGCTGCGCGCGCACCTCGAGGCGGTGCTCGACGTCTACAAGGTCCCCTCCGTGATCACCCGGGTCGAGACGATGCCGTACACCCGCAACGGCAAGGTCGACAGGGACGCCCTGCGTACGGGCCGCAGGGCGGCGCGGGCGGAGCCCGCAGCGCTGGGCCCGGCCGAGCAGGTGCTGGAGCTGGTACGGCGGCTCACCGGGGTGACGGACGCCACTCCCGACGACAACTTCTTCATGCTCGGCGGCGACTCCGCCTCCACGGTCCTGCTGGTCAACAAGCTGAAGGAGCTCGGCTGGATGGACGCCGGCGTGCGTGACGTGCTCCGGGCGGAGAACCTGCGCGCGCTCACCGACCGGCTGACCGGGCAGGGGGTGTAGCCGCGATGTGTGGCGTGTGCGGGATCTACTCCCCGGCCGGCCGTTTCGACCGCGGCGTGGTCGCCGCCATGCACTCCCGGCTCGTCCACCGGGGGCCGGACGAGACCTACTCGCTGAACACGGAGTCGCTCGCCGTCAAGCTCGGCAGGCTCGGCATGAACGGCCTGGCCGACGGCTGGCAGCCGGCGGAGGAACGCGGCGGCCGGTACGCCGCCATGACCAACGGCGAGGTGTACAACGCCGGGGAGCTGCGCCGGCGGGCCGGAGCCGACCACCTGGCGAACGGCGTCGACGTGGCCGTCATCCCGGAGCTGGTGGCCCGGCACGGCATCGGAGGACTGAGCCTGATCGACGGCCAGTTCGCCACCGTCATCCTCGACCGGGCGGAGAACGCGCTGATCCTGGCCCGCGACCGGTTCGGGATCTGCCCGCTCTACTACACCGTCACCGACTCCGGCGTGCACTTCTGCTCCGAGCTCAAGGCACTGGTCCAGGGCATCGACCGGTCATGGAGGCTGGACGTCGGCGCGGTGGACCAGTACCTGTCGCTGGGGAACATCGTCGCGCCGCGCACGCTCGTCCGGGGGGTGTACGCCGTGCCGCCCGGCTGCGCCGTACTGTTCCGTGCGGGTGACCGGCAGCCGGAGACCCACCGCTACTGGCGGTACGGCGAGTTCGAACCGGCCGCTGAGACCCCGTCCGGCGCGGAGCTGCGTGAGTGCCTGCGACAGTCGGTGCGCGACCGTCTCCACGCGGACGTGGAGATCGGCGCCTACCTGAGCGGCGGCTTCGACTCCACCGCCATCCTGATGGAGTCGGCCGCCCTGCTCGACCGGCCGATCCGGACGTTCTCCGTGGTCTTCGACGACCCGGCGCTCGACGAGGGCCGCTTCCAGCGCGAGGTGTCGGAGCTGGCCGGCAGCAAGCACGAGCAGATCCGGTGCAGCCGCTCCGACGTCGTCTCCGCCTTCGAGGAGATGGTCCGGCACTGCTGCTATCCGCAGCGTGAGACGTACAACGTCTCGGCGATGATGCTGGCCGGCGCGGTCCGGGCCGCCGGGGTCAAGGGAGTGGTCTCCGGCGAGGGGGCCGACGAGCTCTTCTTCGGCTACGACTCCTACGCCTTCGACAGCTCGCCCCTGTCCCGGCGCACCGCCCGGCCGGAGAACGAGCAGGCCTGGGGCCGGGCCGACTTCGGCTGGGAGGTCGACTGGCGGCGGGTGGACCGGCGCCGGGACGTCTGTCTGACGCGGCGGGCCCGCGAGGCCCTGGCCGGCCAGGAGTTCTGGCGGACCCGGCTGATCCCGTTCTCCGAGGACGAGGTGAGGTCGCTCTCGCAGATGCAGCTCCGCTCCATCTCCGATGTGTACGTCCAGCTCTCGGGGCACCTGCTCGGCGACCACGGCGACGCGATGGTGATGCGCAGTTCGGTCGAGGGCCGGTATCCGTTTCTCGGGAACTCCGTGGTCGCCGCCGCGCTGCGCACGAGCGACCAGGCGAAGATGGTGGACTTCGAGGGCAAGGCCTGCCTGCGGTCGGCGTACGCCGGTATAGTCCCGGACTTGGTGCTGCGGCGCGGGAAGCACGGCTTCACGGCGTACGGGCTGCGTGAGATCACCGATGAACGCACCTGGAACGGGTGGCGCGAGCTCGTCGCGGCGTCCGGGGTCTTCGACCCCGGCGCCCTCGACGCCGACCCGGACCAGGGTCCCGCGGACAAGTGGGACTTCACGATCAGCGTGATCAGTATGGCGATCGTGATGGACGAGCTTCGGCTCGAACTCTGACCGTCGCTCGGACGGCTCGGGCGGCAGAGGCAGCAGGCAGCGGGAGAAGGAGGAGTGGGTGAGCGCCGACGGGCAGGATGTCGTCGTCTTCCCCGGAGCAGGGTCGTTCGGCGGCGAACTGCGGCCCCTGGTGGCGGGCCTGGGCGCCTCGGCGTGGCTCATGCGCTATCCCGGCCGCTTCGGCGGCGGCTTCGGCGGCTCCGCCGGGTCGTACCGGGAGCTGGTCGACACCTGTGCGGAACAGGTGCTGCGACGGCGCCCGCCGAGGTGCGCGCTCGTCGGGCACAGCTTCGGCGCCTACGTCGCCTGTTCCACGGCCGTGGCCCTGGAGAAGGCCGGGGTCGAGCTCTCCGGCCTGGTCGTCATCGGCGCCGCCGCGCCGAGCCTGCTCACCATCCCCGAGGAGGCCACCCGGGACGTCGAGGGCACCGCCGCATATCTCGCGGTGGTGGACCCGGGGCTGCCGGCCGCGACCGACGAGTGGCGGGAGGTCGTGGCCGAGACGGCGCTGCGGGACCTCCGGCTGCTCAGGGAGTCGATCGGCGCCGGGCTTCCACGGGTGTCCTGCCCGGTCCTCGCCGCCCGCGGGCGCGACGACCCGCTGACCTCCGCCGAGAGCGTCGCCGCCTGGGCCGAGGTCACCGACGGCGGATGCGCGGCGCACGTCTTCCCCGGCGGGCACTCGGAGCTGCTGCGCTCGCCCGAACTCGAAGGAGTGCTGTCGGATGCCCTACGCCTCGGCTGAGGACGGGACGCGGATCGCGTTCGACGTCCATGGGGCGGGCCCGGTGCTGGTCCTCCTCCCCGGCCAGGCCAACGACCGTCACTGGTGGGATCTCGTCCGCGCGGACTTCGACGCTGTGCGCACCACCGTCGCCGTCGACCCGCGCGGCGCGGGCGAGAGCGACAAGCCGGATGTGCCCTACAGCACCAGGCTCTTCGCAGCGGACGTCCGCGCGGTGCTCGACGAGCTCGGCGTCGAGCGGGCGGACGTCTACGGCACGTCCATGGGCGGCCGGGTGGCGCAGTGGCTCGCGATCGACCAGCCGCACCGGGTGCGCTCGCTGGTGCTCGGGTGCACCTCGCCCGGCGGCCCGCGCGCGGTGGAGCGGGACGACGGCGTTCGCCGGGCCCTGGCGTCGAGCGACCCCGCGGCCGCCCGCGCCGCGCTCCTCGACCTGATGTACACCCCCGCCTGGACGGCCGCGCACCCGGGTCCGTACAACACGCTGGGCGATCCGGGGATGCCGTCCTACGCCCGCGCGCATCACCTGCGGGCCAGCAACCGGCACGACGCCTGGGACCTCCTGCCCGGGATCGACGCACCGACCCTGGTCGTCCACGGCACCGACGACCGGCTCAACCCGGTGGAGAACGCGCACCTGCTGGCGGAGCGCATCCCGGACGTGACCCTTGAGCTGATCCCCGGAGCCCGGCACGCGTACTTCGAGGAGTTCCGGGACGTCGCGAGCCCGCGGGTGCTGAGCTTCCTCGAGCGGAGCGGCTGAGACCGCCGGCCCGTCCGCACCTGCCGCGATCCGCTCAGGGGTGAGAGCTCAGATGGGTCTGGATGGCCTCCATGACCGCCTGCGGGGAGGCCGAGCGGTTGAAGGTGGCGACGACGATCTGGTGCTCCCGGTCATCCTTCGGCTGTTCGAGGTGGTGAAAGGTCGCGATCACGTATCCGAGGGCGTGGTCGAGAGGACCGGAGGGGTCGTAGGTGCCGCCGGCGCGTAGCCAGCCGCGCAGGACCTGGTTGTGCGCGGCCACGACCGAGGCGGCCATCAGCTCGGCGCGCAGACCGGCGTCGGGGGAGCCGGCCAGCCAGGCGCCGATGAACTCGCGGAAGAGCCGCTGGTAGCGGGCGACGCTGGCGATCTCCCGGTCACGCAGGGCCGGGACGCGGCCGACGAGGCGATAGCGGCGCAGCGACACCTCCGCGTCCGCCACGTAGTGCGCCAGCACGATGCGGACCGCGTCGGTCACGGCGACGATCGCGGTGTCCGCCGTCGAGGCGCGCAGGCGGGCGTCCACCTTGGCGAGCAGCGTGTCGTGGTCGGGGAAGATCGCGTCTTCCTTGGACCGGTAGTAGCGGAAGAACGTGCTGCGACTCACTCCTGCCCGGGCGGCGATGTCGTCGACCGTGGTCTCGTCGTACCCGTTCTCGTCGAACAGTGCCACCGCCGCTTCGGCGAGGCGATGGCTGATGGGCGGTGTGGGCATGCGGCCATTGTCGCGGACCCCGGTGTCGTCCACCGCAATGGGACTGAGTATTGTCTCTGTGAAACTGAGTCCTAGTTCCGGATGTGGTGATCGATGGAACCGCGCGGCACCGCGGCCCGTCTCGCCGGCCTCGAAGAACGCCTGGACGAGGCGGTTCGCGGCGGTGAGAAACGGGCGTCCGCGAAACAGCACGCCAAGGGCAGGCTCACCGCGCGCGAGCGGATCGAGCGGCTGCTCGACCCCGGCTCGTTCACGGAACTGGACGCCCTGGCCGTGCACCGCGGCACGTCCTTCGGCATGGAGCGCACCCGCGTCGCCGGAGATGGGGTGGTCACCGGCCACGGCACGGTCGGCGGCCGCCCGGTCTGCGTCTTCTCCCAGGACTTCACCGTCTTCGGCGGCAGCCTGGGGGAGGTGTACGGGGAGAAGATCTGCAAGGTCATGGACCTGGCCGTGAAGATCGGAGCGCCGATCGTCGGCATCAACGAGGGCGCCGGCGCGCGCATCCAGGAGGGCGTCGTCTCGCTGGGGTTGTACGGCGAGATCTTCCGCCGCAACGTCCACGCATCGGGCGTGATCCCGCAGATCTCCCTGATCATGGGCGCCTGCGCGGGCGGGCACGTCTACTCGCCGGCACTCACCGACTTCACCGTCATGGTGGACGAGGGGTCGCACATGTTCGTCACCGGCCCCGACGTCATCAAGACGGTCACCGGAGAGGACGTCACCTTCGAGGAACTGGGCGGCGCCCGCGTGCACAACAGCCGCAGCGGCAACGCGCACTACCTCGCGCAGGACGAGGACGACGCGCTGGACTACGCCAGGGCGCTGCTGTCGTACCTGCCGCAGAACAACCTCGACGACCGGACGCCGTTCGATTTCCCGGCGGACCTGGAGATCGGCGACGGGGACCTCGCCCTCGACACGCTCGTACCCGACTCGCCCAACCAGCCGTACGACATGCGCGAGGTCATCGCCGCCCTGCTGGACGACGGCGAGTTCCTGGAGGTGCAGGCGCTGTTCGCGCCCAACATCGTGGTCGGCTTCGGGTGCGTGGAGGGCCGTTCCGTCGGCGTGGTGGCCAACCAGCCCATGCGGCTGGCCGGCACGCTGGACATCGACGCCTCGGAGAAGGCGGCCCGGTTCGTCCGCACCTGCGACGCGTTCGGCATCCCCGTGCTGACGCTCGTGGACGTGCCCGGCTTCCTGCCCGGCACCGAGCAGGAGTGGAACGGCATCATCCGCCGGGGGGCCAAGCTCCTGTACGCCTACGCCGAGGCCACGGTCCCGCTGGTCACGGTCATCACCCGGAAGGCGTACGGCGGGGCATACGACGTCATGGGCTCCAAGCACCTCGGCGCGGACGTCAACCTCGCCTGGCCGACCGCGCAGATCGCCGTGATGGGCGCCCAGGGCGCGGTCAACATCCTGCACCGCAGGACGCTCGCCGCGGCGGGCGACCCCGACACACTGCGGGCCGAGCTGGTGCGTGAGTACGAGGACACCCTCGCCACGCCATACCTGGCGGCCGAACGCGGTTACGTCGACGCGGTGATCGCGCCACGCGAGACCCGGCGCGAGGTCGTCCGTGCGCTGCGCATGCTGCGCGGCAAACGGGCCGTCCTGCCGCCGAAGAAACACGGGAACATCCCGCTGTGACCGAGTTCCGTGGCACACCCGGGTTCCAGGTGGTGAAGGGCGTTCCGCTGCCCGAGGAACTGGCCGCGCTGGCCGTGGCGCTGCTCGCGGCGCGGCGGCCCGGTCCCGCCGTGCCGCCGGCCCCCTCCGGCTGGCGCGATGCGGCCCGCCGGCACGCGCTGCGCCGTCCCCCCGCGAGCGGCTCGCAGGGGTGGCGGGAGTCGAGATGGAGTCTTGGAGGACTTCTATGAGCACGGCCATCCGAAAAGTGCTGGTCGCCAACCGCGGTGAGATCGCCGTCCGGGTCATCCGGGCCTGCCGGGACGCCGGCATCGCCGGCGTGGCGGTCTACGCCGACCAGGACCGCGACGCGCTGCACGCGCGCATGGCGGACGAGGCGTACGCGCTCGGCGGCACCACGCCGGGGGAGACCTACCTGTCGATCGAGAAGGTCATCGAGGCGGCCAGGCGGTCCGGCGCCGACGCGGTGCATCCCGGGTACGGCTTCCTGGCCGAGAACGCCGACTTCGCCCGGGCCGTCATCGACGCCGGGCTCACCTGGATCGGACCCCCGCCCGCGGCGATCGTCGCGCTCGGCGACAAGGTCCAGGCCCGGCACATCGCGCAGAAGGTCGGCGCTCCCCTGGTGGCCGGCACGGCTGATCCCGTCTCCGGAGCGGCGGAGGTCGTCGCCTTCGCCGAACGCCACGGGCTGCCGATCGCCATCAAAGCGGCCTACGGCGGAGGCGGGCGCGGCCTGAAAGTGGCCAGGACACTGGAGGAGATCCCCGGCCTGTACGAGTCCGCCGTACGCGAGGCCGTGACGGCGTTCGGCCGGGGCGAGTGCTTCGTGGAGCGCTACCTCGACCGGCCCCGGCACGTGGAGACCCAGTGCCTGGCCGACGCGCACGGCGACGTCGTCGTGGTCTCCACCCGGGACTGCTCCCTGCAGCGCCGCCACCAGAAACTGGTCGAGGAGGCGCCCGCCCCCTTCCTCACCGCCGAGCAGGAGGCCCTGCTGCGCGACAGCTCCAAGGCGATTCTGCGCGAGGCCGGTTACGTGGGCGCCGGGACGTGCGAGTTCCTCGTCGGCCAGGACGGCACCGTGTCGTTCCTGGAGGTGAACACCCGGCTCCAGGTGGAACACCCGGTGACCGAGGAGGTCACCGGGGTCGATCTCGTACGGGAGATGTTCCGCATCGCCGCGGGGGAGAAACTCGGCTGCGGCGACCCGCTGCCGCGCGGCCATTCCATCGAGTTCCGCGTCAACGCCGAAGACCCCGGCCGCGGCTTCCTGCCCGCCCCCGGCACCATCACCCGCTGGCGCGCCCCCTCGGGCCCCGGCGTCCGGGTGGACTCCGGCTACGAGCAGGGCGAGACCGTGCCCGGCGCCTTCGACTCCCTCGTGGCCAAGCTCGTCGTCACCGGCGCCACCCGTGCCCAGGCACTGGAACGGGCCCGCCGTGCCCTGGCCGAGTTCCACATCGACGGCATGCCCACCGCGCTGCCGTTCCACCGGGCGGTGGTGGAGGATCCGGCGTTCACCGGCGAGCCCTTCACCGTGCACACCCGGTGGATCGAGACCGAATTCGGCAACACGATCGCCCCGTACGACGGCGAGGTGGGAGCCGCCGAGCCCGCGGAACGCGACCGGATCACCGTCGAGGTGGCGGGCAGACGCCTGGAGGTCGTGCTGCCGGCGGGGCTGGGCGCTGCGGGGCGCGCCGAGCCGAGGAAGGCGGCGCCCCGGCGGTCCGGCGCGGGCGCGGGCAAGAAGGCCGCTGCGGGTGGCGACTCCCTGGTCAGTCCCATGCAGGGGACCATCGTCAAGGTCGTGGCGTCCGACGGCGACGAGGTCGCGCCCGGTGACGTGATCGTCGTGCTGGAGGCGATGAAGATGGAGCAGCCGCTCTCCGCCCACAAGGCGGGGACCGTGCTCGGCCTGTCCGCGCAGGTGGGGGCGACGGTCGGAGCGGGCGCCGTCATCTGCGAGATCAAGGACCAGGCGTGACGGCTACCGCCCCCCGCCGTCAGGGAGATCGTGACCAGCCGCCTCCCGGCTCGGCGAAGTGCTCTTGCCCGAGTACGGCGAGCAGCCGGAGTTTCTCATAGCCCTCGCTGCGCGGGGGAGCGGTGAGCACGAGCAGCGCCTGAGATCGATCCTCGGTGAACAGCACCTGGCAGTCCAGCTCGATCGGGCCGAGCTCGGGATGGACCAGTGTCTTGTGGTCCTCGAAACGTCTGGCCACCTCATGCCGGTCCCACAGCTCGGCGAACTCCGCGCTCGCCTTGCGCAGCGTCCGTACGAGCTCGCCGGCCCGGGACCGCGGGCCCATCGAGCCGTAGGCGGCGCGCAGGCTCGCGACCCGGGCGCGGCTCTGCCTGTCACGGTCGTCCTCCGGGTAGAGCAGCCGCTCCGCCGGATCGGTGAACCACCGGTAGATCTCGCTGCGGGCGAGGCCCGTGTAGCCGGACTTGTCGCCGAACAGGGCGGCGGCCATCCGGTTCTGCACCAGCGTCTCGCTCAGGTTGGACAGGATGAGCGCCGGAGAGTCGTCGAGACGGTTGAGCACGCGCAGCAGCGCGGGAGCGACGTGCGTCGCGGCCGAAGCGGACGCCGGGGCGTTGTGCCCCGCAACCTGGAACAGGTAGTCGCGCTCGCCCGCCGTCAGCCGCAGCGCACGGGCGAGCGAGGCGAGCATCTGCTCGCTGGGCTGCGGACCGCGCTGCTGCTCGAGCCGCGTGTAGTAGTCGGCCGACATGGCCGCGAGGGCCGCCACCTCTTCACGGCGCAGACCCGGGGTCCGGCGGCGCGGGCCCTTGGCGAGCCCCACGTCCTGCGGCCGGAGCGTCTCACGGCGGCGGCGCAGGAAGTCGGCGAGTGCTTCGCGGTTCATGCTGTTCAGTATCCGCCCGGGTCATGGGATCGACGACCGCGAGCCAGGGACCGCCGATCCCCCGATAAGCGCTCTCTGCATCCGCCGCGCCCGGTCGCGCAGGCTGGGAGCATGAAAATCTCAGGGAACACCGTCTTCATTCCGGGTGCCACGAGCGGCATCGGGCTCGCCCTCGCGGTCGCACTGCGGGACAGGGGGAACACGGTCATCGTCGGCGGGCGGCGTGCCGACCTGCTGGAGCGGATCGCCGCGGAGCATCCCGGCATCGGCACCGTGCGGATCGACACGACCGATCCGGCGAGCATCGGCGTAGCGGCGAAAGCGGTGACGGCCGATCACCCGGACCTCAACGTCCTCGTCACGATGGCCGGAATCATGCGCGTCGAGGACTGGCACAGGCCCGAGTCGTTCCTCGCCTCGGCGGAGTCGGTGATCACGACGAACGTGCTCGGCCCGATCCGCCTCATCGCCGCTTTCATCGAGCACCTGCGGGCGCAGCCGGACGCCACCGTCGTCACCGTCTCCTCCGGCCTGGCGTTCGCGCCGCTCAAGTCCACACCCAGCTACAACGCGTCGAAGGCCGCGATCCACATGCTCAGCGAGTCGATCCGCCTGCAACTCGCGGACACGTCCGTGAAGGTGGTGGAGCTCGAGCCGCCGTCCGTACGCACCTCTCTGCTGCCCACGCAGGAGAACAACGCGTCGGCGATGCCGCTCGACGAGTTCGTGGCGGAGGTCCTCACGCTGATCGAGACGCGGCCCGACGCGAAGGAGATCCAGGTCGAGCGGGTGAAGTTCCTGCGCCACGGTGAGGCGCGCGGCGACTACGATCAGGTCGTCGAGACGCTCAACGCGATGGACCCCCACGGCCGATAGCCACGCGTGCACCGCGGCGTCACATCGACGGCCGGGGCGGCACGACAAGCGGTGACGCGACGGCGGCCGGGCCGACCAGGAAATCTACACCGTAAAGAGGCCGGGCCGGGGTTCCCCGCCCGCCGGGGACTCGCGGACGTGCACGCCGGACAGGGAGGTAAGGTCAGACCTCATGCCGGAGAAGCCGCGTGTGCTCGCCGTACAGAATGAGGCGGGCGGAGGTCCTGGACGTTTCGGGGAATGGCTGGCCGCCGCCGGGGTCGCCGTCGACGTGGCCACCGCCTTCGACGGGTCCGCCCTTCCGCCGCGGCTGGAGCACGACGGCCTGATCGTGCTCGGCGGCGGCTACCTGCCGGACGACGACGGCAGGGCGCCCTGGCTGCCGGCCGCCCGCGCCCTCGTCGAGCAGGCCCTCGCCCGGTCTGTGCCGTTCTTCGGCATCTGCCTCGGCGGGCAGATGCTGGCCTCGGTCGGCGGCGGGAAGGTCCGGGGCGACGCCGGGGCGCCCGAGCACGGCAGCACGTCCATCACCGTGCGGGCCGAGGCGGCGGACGACGTGGTCTTCTGCGGGCTGCCCGCCGCCGTCCCGGCGATCGAGAACCACATCGACGCCATCACGGCCCTGCCGCCGGGCGCGGTCTGGCTGGCCGAGACCGGACGCTGCCCCTACCAGGCATTCCGGCTGGGCGACCGCGCCTGGGGCGTGCAGTTCCATCCCGAGGCGCGGCCGGAACGCATCCGGGAGTGGGACGTGGAGAACGCGCGCCGGCGGGGACTCGATCTCGATCGGCTGTACGCCGCCGCCGTGATCGACGACCCGCTCGCACGGGCCGCGTGGGGCGACGTGGCCGCCCGTTTCGCCGCCGTGGTCAAGGGCGGACGTCCCTAGGGACGTCCGCCGACGATCATTCGAGCGCGTTGTTGGCCAGCTGTGCTTCCTCGCCGAGCAGGCGGAGCAGTTCGGGCGTCGGCTTGTTCTTCTTCGAGCGGCCGCGGGTCGCCTCCACGACGAGGTCGTGCAGGCGGTTGAGCACCCGGATGCGGTGCTCCAGCAGGGCGACCTTGCCCTGCAGCAGCGCCTGCATGCGGTCGGAGGCGACGCTCGTGCGATCGAGGGCCCACCGGCCGAGCTCCCCGATCTCCTCGAGCGTGAAGCCCATCTCCTTGAGCAGGAGCGCGCCCTCCACGTAGAAGATGTACTCGAGGGGGTAGCGGCGGGTGCCGCCGGCCGTGCGCGGAGGCACCGGCAGTATGCCGAGCTCCTCGTAATACCGGATGGTGCGCGGCGAAACCCGCGCACGCCTGGCCAATTCACCGATGCTGAGCAGCGCGCCCTCGGTATGATCCTCTGTGGCTCCCACTGCGGGTTCCTCTGCGGCCGACGGGGGTTCCGCCCCCGTGGCAGAGGCTGCTCTCCCTCGGGAGGAGGTGCGCGCGGCCATCGGACTCCTTCAACCTCTGGAAGTTCCCTCTTAACGGGTACCGTTAAGTTTAGCATCCGAAATTGTCGGTGTGGCGCAGAAAACAGGAAACCCGCGTATCTTCCGCTCAGAATCCCAGATCCCGGCCGATGATCTCCTTCATGATCTCTGTTGTACCCCCGAAGATGGTGTGGATGCGCGCGTCGCGCCAGGCACGGGAGATCGGATACTCGTCCATGTAGCCGTACCCGCCGTGCAACTGGAGGCAGGTGTCGGTGGTGCGCTTCATCAGCTCGGTGGTCCACCACTTGGCCTTGGCCGCGTCCACCGGGCTGAGCGTTCCCGCGTTGAGTTCGAGGATCGCGCGATCCACGTACACCTGGGCCAGCTCGATCTCGGTCGCCATCTCGGCGAGCGCGAAGCGGCTGTTCTGGAAACTGCCGATCGCCTGGCCGAACGCCTTCCGATCATGACAGTACCGCACGGTCCAGTCGAACGCGGCCTGCGCCGCGGCGACGGCGACGACGGCGATGGACAGCCGCTCCTGCGGGAGGTTGCGCATCAGGTAGCCGAAGCCCTGGCCCGGCTCTCCGAGCACGTTCTCCGCCGGGACCCGTACGTTCTCGAAGATCAGCTCGGCCGTATCCTGGGCGTGCATGCCCGCCTTGGCCAGCTTGCGGCCCCGGCGGAAGCCCGGCATGCCGCGCTCGACGACGAGCAGGCTGATCCCGCGCGTGCCGGCCGACGGGTCGGTCTTCGCCACGACGATGACCATGTCGGAGTGGATGCCGTTGGTGATGAACGTCTTCGTGCCGTTGAGCACGTAGCAGTCGCCCTCGGGGATCGCCGTGGTCCGCACCGCCTTGAGGTCGCTTCCCGCACCGGGCTCGGTCATCGCGATCGCACTGACGATCTCGCCGGAGCAGAACCCGGGCAGCCAGCGCTGCTTCTGCTCCTCGGTCGCGAGTTCGAGCAGATAGGGCGTGACGACGTCGTTGTGCAGCCCGAAGCCCGAGCTGAGCGAGGCGGCGCCGGCGCGGGCGAACTCCTCGACCAGCACGGCGTTGTAGCGGAAGTCGGGTTCGCCGCCGCCGCCGTACGCCATGGGCACGGCCATACCGAGGAAGCCCGACTCGCCGGCCAGTCGCCACAGCTCCCGGTCGACCAGGCCCTCGGCCTCCCATCGGTCGTACTCGGCGATGACATGCCGCTTGATGAACTCGCGTACGGAATCCCGGAAATCGTTGTGCTCGGCGTCGAAGAGGGTGCGTTCCATCGTCAGCTCCGGCTTGGTCTGGGGGGCTCGCCCGGGCGGTGCTCGGCGAGGTCGCCGCTTCGTTCGCTCACCCATCGCAGCAGCTCCGGTACGGGAAGGCCCGGGGCCGTGGGGGACGAGGCGGCTGCTCTGACGAGCTCGTGCAGGCGGGTGAGCACCCGGATTCTGTGGTCGAGTTGGGAGACCTTCTCCTGGAGGAAGGACTTCGTCCACGTCGAGGCGGCGGCGCCCGTCAGCGCGAACCGGCCCAGCTCGGAGATCTCCACGAGACCGAAGCCGAGCTGTTTGAGCATGCGGGCGCCCTCCAGATAGAAGAGGTAGTCGCTCGAGTAACGGCGGGTTCCCCCGACCGTGCGCTCGGGCTGCGGGAGGATGCCGAGCTCCTCGTAGTAGCGGATCGTGCGGGTGGACACGCCGGCCTGCCGCGCGAGGTCGCCGATGTTGAAGGTCGGGGGGTCCTCGTCCGGGCTTTCCTCGGCGCGGGATTCGCGCGGGCCGGACCCGCGAGACCGGCCCGCGGCCGGCGGTGTTCCATCTGGTGGCAGGTCCATCAGGCGGTGCCGCCGTCACCGGGGCGGGAACCGACCCAGATGTTGATCCGGGCCGAGATGACGATCTCGTCGCGCTGGTTGACGATCTCCTCTTTGAGCGTGACCACGCCGCCGGGGGCCTTGTCCTTCTTGTCGAGGACCTCCATCACGGGATGGATCGTGTCCCCGAAGAAGCAGGGGGCGAGGAACCTGACCTCCTCCATGCCGAGGAAGGCGATGACCCGGCCGGGCAGCAGCGGGATGAGCCCGGCGCCGCAGGACAGCACCAGCAGCCCGTGCGCGATGCGCTGCTTGAACGGTGTGGTCTTGGCGTACTCGGCGTCCATGTGCAGGCCGAAGTGATCACCCGTGACGCCGGCGAAGTTCACGACATGGGTCTCGGTGATGGTGAGACCGGTGAAGGTGCGCCTGTCACCGATGGCGAGTTCGTCGTAGTACCGGTCGAACATGCGGGCTCCTCGCCGTGCGTGACCGCTGGGCAGTCATAAAAAAAACTTGACGTTGAACGTTATATCGCATCATGATGCTCTCGTCCAATCACTCGGCCGGGAAGATCGGCAACACGGATCTGGCCGGCTCTCGGGCGCCGGCAGCGGGTCGCGGACCGGGGGCGGAACTCATCTACGGAAAGGTCACAGAGTGGGAGCGAACACGGTTTCAGTGAGCCGGTACCGGCTCAACGGGAAGTGGCGGACATCGGACGACGACCGCACCCTGCCGGTGATCTCACCAGTGGACGGGTCCGTCATCGGCGGCGTGCACGAGTTCACCCACGCGGAGATCGACCAGGTCTTCGCGACCGCGCGTCAGGCGCAGCCGCACTGGTTCGCCCGGCCGCTGGCCGAGCGCACCGATCTGCTCACGCGGTTCGCCCACCGGCTCGCCGAGAGCGCGGCGGAGATCGGCGACCTGCTGATGATGGAGGTGGCCAAGGCGCGCAAGGACGCCAGGGACGAGGTGGTCCGCTCGGCCGACTACATCCGGCACACCGCCGAGGACACCAAACGGATCATCGGCGAGACGCAGTTCTCTGACGCCTTTCCCGGACAGGCGCGCGACAAGCTGGCCATCGTGCACCGGGTCCCGCTCGGCACGGTCCTGGCCATCCCGCCGTTCAACTACCCGGTCAACCTGGCGGTCTCGAAGATCGCCCCAGCGCTGGCGACCGGCAACGCGGTCGTGCTCAAACCTCCGTCGCAGGGCGCGCTGGCGGCGCTGAAGGTGTGCGAGCTCGCCTACCGGGCCGGCATCCCGCCCGAGGTCCTGCAGGTGGTCACCGGCCGCGGCTCCCGCATCGGCGACTACCTGGTCCGGCACCGGGAGGTCAACATGATCACCTTCACGGGCTCCTCGGCCACGGGGGCCGACCTGGCGCGCAAGGCCGGAATGGTCCCGCTGCTCCTCGAACTCGGGGGTAAGGACCCGGCGATCGTGCTCGCCGATGCCGATATCGAGGCCGCCGCCGACGACATCGTGGCCGGGGCGTTCTCGTACAGCGGCCAGCGCTGTACGGCGATCAAGCGCGTCCTCGTGATGGACGGCGTGGCGGACCGGCTGGTCGCCGCCATCGCCGAGCGGACGGCGAAGCTGACGGTGGGCGACCCCCGAGACGACGCCAAGATCACCCCGCTGGTCGACGCCGACGCGGCGGACGGCGCGGAGAAGATGGTGCGGGACGCGGTGGCCGCCGGCGCCGTACTGGTACACGGCGGCACCCGTGAGGGCAACCTCATGCACCCGACCGTCGTCGACCACGTCGACGCGGAGATGGACCTGGCCTGGGTGGAGCCTTTCGCGCCGGTGCTTCCCATCCTCCGGGTGAGCAGCCCGGCGGCGGCGATCCGGCTCAGCAACCGATCGGAGTACGGCCTGCAGGCCGCGGTCTTCACCCGTGACATCGACACGGCCATCCAGATCGCGGCCCGGCTCGACGTCGGCACCGTCCAGGTCAACGGGCGCACCGCCCGCGGCCCGGACCACTTCCCGTTCCTCGGCACGAAGGCGTCCGGCATGGGCACCCAGGGGGTGCGCCCGTCCATCGAGGCGATGACCCGGGTCAAGTCGCTGGTGGTGAACCTGCGCGCGAAAGACCTCGCGCTGAACTGATCGGCGGCGTGCCGCCGGTCCGGGTGGGCTCGGGCAGAGCCCACCCGGACCGTGTCCGCCTGACCGTGTCCATCTGACCGCGTGGCCGTGAACCGTGACGGCGCCGCCGCCTACGGGACGGCCGGGGTCAAAGACGGCGCGCCAGCTCGTACGCCTGCCGGGTGGCGAAGGAGATGCGGCGCGGCGCGTAGGCGTCGCCCAGGATGTGCAACTCGGGCACCCGTCCGCGCAGCGCCGTGTGCAGGGCGGACTCCGCCTCGCCCCCGCAGGCCAGCACCACCGAGTCGTAGCCGAGGTGGGCCCGTTCCGCCCCGGAATAGACGTTGCGCGACACCACATGGCCCGGCTCGATGCCGACCACCCGCTCCATCACCTCGACCCGTGCGCCGGCCGCGCTGAGCTTGGCCAGGGACGCGCCGATGGAGTAGCGGCCCACCAGGGGCGCGATCGCGGGCGTCTGGTACAGCACGGTGACGTCCCTGCCGAGATCGGTCAGGTGGCCCGCGATCGTGAGCGGCTGCATGTGGTCCTCCATGGCGATCACGAGGACCTTCCGGCCGACCAGGGCGCGGCCGAGCATCACCTCACGTCCCTCGACGACGAACGGGTGCTCCACGCCCGGGATCGGGGGACGGCGGGCCCGGGCGCCCGTGGCGACGGCGACGACGTCGAACCCCGCGCCGGCCACCACGTCGGCCACGGCCTCGCGACCGAGCTCGACGTCCACGCCCAGCTCGGCGAGACGCCGCTCCTGGAAGGACAGGAAGTCCGTGTAGGCCCGGTTCTCCGCGGCGAGCGCCGCGACCCGCATCTGACCGCCGACCTCGTGCTCGCGCTCCCAGAGGGAGACCCGGTGGCCGCGCTCGGCCAGCAGCGCCGCCAGCTCCAGCCCGGCGGGCCCCGCACCGGCGACGAGCACCCGCCTGGGCACCTCGGCCCGGGACGGCTCCGGCTCGCTCTCCCGCCCCGTGCGCGGGTTCACCGAGCAGCCGAAGCGCATGCCCTCCACGGTCACCCGGTGCAGACAGTCGTTCGTGCCGATGCACGGCCGGATCTCGGCGCCGCTGCGCGCCTTGGCGACGAAGTCGCCGTCGGCGAACATGGCGCGGGCCAGACCGACGACGTCGGCGTGGCCCTCGGCGATGACGCGGGTGGCGGCCTCGGCCGTCGAGACCCGGCCGGTGTAGACCACGGGGAGGTCGAGCGCCTCCCTGTACCGGCGGGCGAGCTCGGACCACTGCGCCACGGCGTAGTGATGCGGCTGGATGTAGCTGGGCGCCCCCCAGTTGTTTCCGACCACGCAGTGCAGGTAGTCGATGCTCCCGTCGGCCTGCAGCGAGGTCGCGATGGCGAGGCCCTCCGCCAGGTCGTAACCGCCGTCGAAGAACTCGTCCATGTTCAGCCGTACGCCCACGGTGAAGTCGGGTCCGACCTCCCGGCGGATGCGGCGCACCACATCGAGGAGCAGGCGCATCCGCCGGTCGTGGTCCCCGCCGTACTCGTCCTGCCGGTGGTTGGTCGCGGGGGAGAGGAAGAGCTGGAGCAGGTCCTCGTGGTTGGCGTGCAACTCGACCCCGTCGAGACCGGCGGCCCTGGCCTCACCGGCCGAGAACGCGTACTCCTTGACCAGCCAGGCGATCTCGTCCGTCGTCAGCTCGTGCGGCACCTGGTTGTTGGTGTGGTTCGCGAGGAGCCCGGAGGGCGACTGCGGCATGCCGCCCTGCATGATCAACTGAACGGAGGCGTAGGCCCCGGCCGCGTGCATCGCATCGGCGAACCGCGCTGCCCGCTCACGGAAGTTCGGCAGCCGGAAGACGCCGCGGACGGTGGCGCCCAGGCCGGTCGGCTCGAAACCCGGAATGACCGGGTTGGCGATGAATCCGTTGAGTCCGCAGATCCAGGCGGCGCCGCTCTCGGCGCGCCGGCGCCAATAGGCGAGGTGGGCGGCCGCCTGCTTGTCACCGCCGAACGGATCACCGGTCAGCCGCCCGTGCGGCGGCAGCATGATCCGGTTGCGCAGTTCCATGGTGCCGACGCGGATCGGTCGGAACAGCGGGCTGTCCCGGTCTGACATCGTGCCTCTCCTCAATGCGCGGCGGCGTGCCGACCGGCGAGATGACCGAAGACCATCGCGGGGCCGAGCGTGCCGCCCGCGCCGCCGTAGACCATCCCGGTGGGCGCGGCCATCGCGTTGCCCACCGCGTACAGTCCGGTGACGGCCCCGCCGTCGGCCCGCATCACCTGGCCGGTGGGGGTCGTCCGGGGGCCGCCCTTGGTGCCGAGCGTGCTGGGGTGGACGCGGATGGCGTAGAAGGGGCCCGTCGTCACCCCGCCGAGCGTCGCGTGCGGTGTGCCGTAGTGTGCCTGGTCTCCGCACCAGCCGTCGTAGACGCTCTCCCCCCGGCGGAAGTCCGGATCGTGACCGGCCGCGACGTGCCCGTTGAACCGTTCGACCGTCGCGATCAGCTCGGCGGCGGGAACGCCGATCAGCTCTGCCAGGCCCTCCAGGGTGTCGGCCCGCGACACCCAGTCGGGGGCCCCGGAGCCGGGGGCCGTGCCGAAGACCCCGTACTTCCGCACGCAGGCGTCGTCCAGGATCAGCCAGGCGGGCACGTTGGCGTAGCTGTACGAGTTGATGTCGAAGGCGCGGAAAGTCGCACCGAGGGCGTTGTAGTTGGCGGCCTCGTTGGTGAACCGGCGTCCCCGTGAGTTGACCATGAGCGTCCCCGGCAGCGTGCGCTCGCGCAGCAGCAGGGTCGGGGCGGCCGTGCCGTCCGCGGCAGGCACCAGGACGACCGGCACCCACCACGCCTCGTGCATGACGCCGAGCGCGGCGCCGAGCCGCATCGCCATGCGCAGGCCGTCACCGGTGTTGGTCGGCACCCCGGGCGGGTGGGCGACGGGCCCGTGGAGGAAGTCCCGCACCAGCTCCGGGGCGTATTCGAACCCCCCGGTGGCGATGATCACCGCCTTGCTCGCGCGCACCTCGCGGAGACCGGAAGCGGACTCGAGGCGGACCCCGGTGACGCGGTCGTCCTCGATCATCAGGTCGACGGCGCGCATCCCGGTGCCGGGTTCGACGCTCAGGTCCAGGCAGCCCTTCAGCAGCGCGGCCACCAGGCCGCGGCCCAGTCCCTCCAGTGAGCCGGCGGTGCGCCGCTCCATCAGGTCGGGGGCGATGACACCGGTCCCGCCCCCGCTGGGGATCTCGCTGATGTACAACCGGCGGGGGGTGCCCACCAGCCGATCCCGCCACCCGCCCAGCCCCCTGGTGTCGACCAGTTCCGGCTCCAGCGAGCGCCCGCCTCCGGGGAGGCCTCCGGGGTGTTCGGGGTGATAGTCGGGGTAGCGGGAGACCAGTTTGAGCCGGAGCGGCGTCTCGCGCTCCAGCCAGTCGAGCAGGGGCGCGACGCCGTCGACGAACGCCTCCACCATCTCTGGCAGCATGCTGCCGTTGGACAGTGCGTGAAGGTAGGTCAGTGCCCGCTCGCGGTCGTCGGCGACTCCCGCCGCCGCGGCGTATCTGTTGTCCGGCAGCCAGACGACGCCGCCGGACAGCGCCGTGGTTCCTCCGATTCGGTCCGCCTTCTCGAACAGCCCCACCGTCGCGCCCTCGCTCGCCGCGGTGAGCGCGGCGGTCAACCCCGCGGCTCCCGTGCCGAGCACCACCACGTCGTACTCGTCCATGTAGCACCTCCTCGAAGGTGACGCGAATCTATCGCAATGTACGTCTTACGTATAGTGTCAGATTCGTTCCCACAACCGGAAGGCTGATCTGCATGGCCGTCGAACCGTGGAAGACCGCTCGACCGGCGTCGGACGAGCCGGATGCCGAAGCGTCCCTGCGGACCTGGATCCTGCCGGTCCTGCTGGTCATGGTCTCCGCCGCGGTCTCCCAGGGGTTCGTCCGCTTCACCTTCTCCTACGTGTTGCCGGGCATGACCGAGGACGTACTCGGGTCCTACAGCTTGGCGGGGCTGTTCAGCGCCGCCAATCTGGGGGGTTATCTGGTGGGCGTGATCGCCGTGACCTCCGTGGCGCGCCGCGTCGAGGGCACCAGGCTCCTCAAGGCGGGGCTGACGCTGACGGTGATCGGCCTGTCGACGGTCGCGGTCGCCCCCTGGGTCCCGGTGCTCTTCCTCGGGATGGGCCTGGCCGGACTGTGCAGTGCGGCCGTGTGGATCCCCATCCCGGCGATCGTGGCCGCCCATGTGCCGCGTCGTCATCGCGGCTTCGCGTTCGGGCTGGTCACCGCGGGGTCGGGCGCCGGCCTCGCCATCACCGGGCCGATGGTGACCGTGGTGCAGCGGGTCTTCGGCGCCGACGCCTGGCGCCCGGTCTGGGGTCTCGAGGTCGCGATCTCGCTGGTGATCCTCACGCTGCAGTTGCTGTTCCTCAGGCCGGGCCGTACTCACCCCGTCGGCGAGGAACGGCCCCGGCGGCGCGCCCCGCTGCGTGCCGTGCTTCCCGGGGTCCACACCCTGCTGATCGCCTACTTCCTCTACGGCGTGAGCTTCAGCCTGTACACCAACTACCTGGTCGCGGCGTTGCGGGAGAACCTGGGTTTCGCGCCCGCGGCGGCGACCGGGGTGTTCTCCCTGCTGGGTCTCGCCAGCCTGTTCGGCGGGGTGCTGGGCGGCCGGGTGTCCGATGTGTGCGGACGGCGGGGAACGCTGGCGGTGATGATGATCCTGGCCGGCCTGCTGGCCGTGGTGATCCCCATGGGCTGGGGCGGAGTGCTGCACCTGTCCGCCTTCGCCTATGGGCTGGTCATGATGGGAATCGGCACCGTGGTGGTCGCCTACCTGGGCGATGTGCTGGGCCCCCGGGATCTCGGCGCGGCCTTCGGGGTCGCGACGATGAGCCTTGGCCTGGCCCAGCTGGCGGCGCCGCCCCTGGGCGGCTGGCTGGCCGACCGGACCGGCTCCTTCGACATCGTCTTCCATGTCGCCTGCGGCACCGGGATCCTGGCCGGCGTCGCGGTCTGTTTCCTGCCGGGCACCGGCAGGGCCGCGAGCCGTCGGCGGGCGGCCCGGAGCACGGCCGCCTGAACACCTCCCGACCGCCCCCGGCCGACCTGGCCACCCCTGACCGCCCACGACCCCCCGACTGCTCCAGGCTCAGTGATCGGGGGCGGACACCTTGTCGGGGTCGAGCTTGATGTCGATCAGCATGGGCCGGTCGCGGTTCTCGATCGCGGCGAGCGCCTGGTCGAGTTCTGCGAGGTTCCGTACGGTGAAACCGCGCCCGCCCAGGGCCGTGGCGACGTCGCCGAACTCGGGCCACTCGAACATGGAGATGGCGGGGTCCATGCCCTTGTTGCGGAACTGGATGTGCTCGGCGCCGTACGCCGAGTCGTTGAACAGCACGACCACCAGGTCGATGCCGTACCGGACCGCCGTGGAGAACTCGGCGAGGCCGCCCAGCATGAAACCGCCGTCGCCGGTGACCAGCAGGGTCGGCCGCCCCGGTGCGCCGAGTGAGGCGCCGACGGCGTTGCCCATGCCGAGACCGATCGAGCCGAAGTTCACCGTGTGGACGTACGCGCTCGGCTCGGGACAGTGCAGCATGGTGAAGGCGTTGAAGATGAACCGGCCGCCGTCGAAGACCAGGTTGCGGTCGGCGGGGAAGGCCTGGTCGATCTTGAGCATGGCCGTGCGGATGTCGACGGTCTCGTCCGTGGACCGGTCGGTGAAGTCGCCGTCGGAGCGTCCGGCCAGGCGCTCGGCCAGCTCCGGCGAGGCGAAGGAGGTCGGCTTGGTCCCGGCCTCGTCCAGCCAGCCGACGATGGTGTCCGCCACGGTGACGGCGTCCCCGACGACCCCCGCCGTGCCCGGCGTGAACTGGTTGATGGCGTTGCGGTCCAGGTCCACGTGGACGACCTGCTTGCCCTCGACCAACGCGCCCTCGGCGGTGGTCCACTTGTTGAGAGAGGCGCCGAAGGCGATCAGGCAGTCGCTCTGGCCGAGCGTCTCGAGGGCGATCTCATGGGAGAGCGTGCCGCAGATGCCGAGGTCGAATCGTTCACCGCGGAACAGGTCCTTGCCGCGCAGCGTCGTGGCGACCGGGGCGCCGATGCGCTCGGCCAGCCGCAGCAGGGCCGCCCTGGCCTCGGGGTGGGCGGCGCCGCGGCCGGCCAGGACCACGGGCCGGTCGGCGCTGGCGATGATGCCGACCGCGGCGTCCAGCGCGGCCTCGTCGGGAGCGACCGCCTGCGGTTCGACGAATCCGGGCGCGACCTTGCGGTAGTCGGTCTCCCGCCACTGGAACTCGACCGGGACGTTGAGCACGATCGGCCGCCGCTCAAGCAGGGCACGGCGTACGGCCATGGCCACGTCGTCGGCCACCGTCT
Source organism: Sphaerimonospora sp. CA-214678 (assembly GCF_050942215.1). Classification (GTDB taxonomy): domain Bacteria; phylum Actinomycetota; class Actinomycetes; order Streptosporangiales; family Streptosporangiaceae; genus Sphaerimonospora. Next base: position 3,716,225 of record NZ_CP192056.1, on the reverse strand, counting down.
CCGGGGAGCGGACCTGTTCGAATCCGGCGCCCGTCGGCATGACGACATCCCGCTGCGAGATGTTCTGGAAGTTCTCCCGGTCCACCACGGCCGTGTCTCCGGCGATGAGCAGGACGGGAGTGTGGTCCTTCACGCTCTCCACCAGAGCGGTCACCGTGTTGGTCAGCGCCGGGCCGTGGGTCACCGTGGCGACGCCGAGCCGTCCCGAGGTGCGTGCGTACCCGTTGGCGGCCAGGACGGCGCCGGCCTCGTTCGAGAAGGAGTAGTACCTGCCCCCGGCCGCCCGCTGGAAGCTGTCCATCATGTACAGGTTGGCGTCCCCGAGGACACCGAAGATCGTCGTCACGCCCTGGTCGGCGAGGGCTCGGGCGATCGCTTCATGAAACAGCATAGAAGCTCCTAGTTAGACCTCCCCGCACCCTTCCAAACCTTCCCTTGTACGTCAATAGAAAGGTTTAATAGGTGAAAGACGATACCGGGAGAGGAGCCGGGAATGATCGACCGGTTCGATGTGGTCGTGCTCGGCACGGGAGCCGCCGGGCTCACCGCTGCGGTCACGGCGGCCAAGGGCGGCGCGCGGGTGGGTCTGTTCGAGAAGGCTCACGAGGTCGGAGGGACGGCGGCGTGGTCGGGCGGACATGTATGGATTCCCTGTAATCCCCATCAGGCCGCGATCGGCGTGACGGACAGCGAGGAGGAGGCCTTCGAGTACATTATGTCGCTGTCGCGGGACCTGCTGGAGGAGCGCCTGATCCGCGCCTACCTCAAGGCGGGTCCGGAGATGGTGCGTTTCCTCGACGACCAGGCCGGCACCGAGTTCTCCGCCGTGCCCGACTTCCCCGACTACCACCCCGAGCACCCGGGGGGCAAGCCAGGAGGCGGCCGCACGATCGAGTGTCCCCTTTTCCCCTTCGACGAGCTGGGGGAGTGGCAGGAGAAGGTCACCCACACCCCCTATTACTCCAGCGAGCACCTGACCATGAGCGAGACCCCGCTGGGCGCGGCCGTCCTCCGGCCGCCGTCCAAGGAGGAACTCGCCCGCCGTGCGATCCGTGACGAGCGCGGCCGCGGCCAGGCGCTGATCGGCCGGCTGCTGAAGGCGCTGCTCGACGCGGGTGTGCGGCCGGACGTGGAGCACCGCGCCCGCGAGCTGGTCGTCGAGGACGGCAGGGTGGTGGGCGTGCGCTTCGAGACGCCGTCCGGCCCCCGCGAGGTGCGCGCCGACCGCGGCGTGGTCCTGGCCACCGGCGGCTTCGAGTGGAACGAGGACTACAAGAGGGCGTTCCTGCGCGGCCCGCTGACGCATCCGGTGTCGATGAGGACCAACACCGGCGACGGCCTCTACATGGCCATGAAGGCCGGAGCGATGCTCGGCAACATGCGGGAGGCGTGGTGGATTCCCGCCGCCGATCTGCCCGAGGGCATCAACTCCATGAACCGGGCCATGATCACGGCTGACCGCTGCCGGCCTCGCTCGATCATGGTCAACCGGAAGGGGCGCCGGTTCACCAACGAGGCCGCCAACTACAACGCGTTCGGCGGCGCCTTCCACGTTGAGGACGTGGGCGCCTTCGACTACGCCAACCTGCCCTCCTGGCTGATCTTCGACCAGGGGTATCTGCGGGCGTACGGCACGGTCGGCCCGCACCCGGCGGGCGAGGAGCCGCCGGCGTGGCTGAAGGGGTTCGCGACGATGGAGGCGCTCGCCGACGAGCTCGGGGTGCCGGCCGGTGAGCTCACGGCGACCGTGCGGCGCTGGAACGAGAACGTGGCCGAGGGTGTCGATCCCGACTTCCATCGGGGGGAGAGCGCACACGATCGCTGGTGGGGGGATCCCGCCTACAAACGGGATGTGCGCGGCACCCTGGGGCCCATCGACGAACCTCCCTACTACGCCATCAAGGTCGTCAGCGGCGGCCTCGGTACCAAGGGCGGCCCCCGGGTGGACCCGCACGCCCGGGTGCTCGACCTCGACGGGCAGGTCATCCACGGGCTCTACGCGGCCGGCAACGTGATGGCCTCGCCGTTCGGCATGACGTACGGCGGGGCCGGGGGGACGCTCGGCCCGGCCATGGTCTTCGGCTACCTGGCGGCCCGTCATCTGACCGGCGCCGCCTGAATCCGCGCGGGCGAAGAAGGGAGGCGCCGGATGCCGCCGGCGCCTCCCCTTCGCGTTCTCCCGCCTACCGGCCGAGATAGGAGGACTCGACCTCCGGCCGGCGTTCCCTCGGTCCCTCGGCCGTGTCCTGGGTCCGTACCCGCCCGCCCGGGGGCGAGCATCGGCTGTTCGCCCCCGGAGAGCACCCCGGCCTTCTCGCCGCGCCGTTTCTTCAGCTCGGGGAGCAGCCCCAGCACGTCGTGGCCGTCCGGCGCGGCGCACAGCCGGAGGTGCTCGTCGATTGTCAGTGAATACAACTCCCGATACCTCGTTTAGATACATGAGAGAGTGAGGCTTACATGTCCCTCGAGCCCGTGATCGTCGTCGGGGCCGGTCTGTCAGGCCTGGCCGTCGCCCTCGGCAGCGCCATCCGGGGCTGCTCTGTCGTCGTGCTGGAGGCGGACGACCTGGTCGGCGGTGCGGCCGCCTACTCCGGTGGTCAGGTATGGGTGGGTGGCAATCACGTGGCGGCCCGTCAGGGCATCGAGGACAGTCTGGACCTCACCGAGAGGTACGTCCGGGGCCTTTCGCACGCCCACCCGGAGCTGCTCGACGAGGAGGCGATGAAGACGTGGCTCGAGGCGAGCCCCGAGGCCGTCCGCTACTGGGAGGAGGTCGGCGCGATCCGCTGGACGGTGATTCCCGGGTTGGTGGACTATCACTCAGAGGTGAACGGTGCTCTGGGTGAAGGTCGGTACCTCACCAACGAGGTGATCGACGGCTCCGTGCTCGGGGCTTGGCGCGATCGCCTCCGGGTCAGTCCGTACTTCCCGGTCGGGACGACCTACGCCGAGGTGATGCGGGGCACTCGGCGCGTCAACACCAACTCCAACGATCCGCATGGTCTCGGAGTGTCGCATCGCGGCACCGAGCCGGTGAAGGGCGAGGGCGACCCGCTCACCTTCGGTACCGGTGTGGTGGCGAGCTTCCTGGCCAGAGTCCTCGACGAACCTGGCGTTGAGATCCTGACAGGTCACCGCGTCACCGACCTGCTCACGGACGAAAGCGGCGTCGTCGGCGTGCGCGCGTCGACCTCGTCCGGGAGCAGAGAGTTCCGGGGACGGGTCGTGCTCGCGACGAGCACCTACGACTGGGATCGCGAGCTCACTGAAGAGATGACGGGGTTGACCCCCGACAACTTCGCCAGTATCGCCCCGAATACGCTGCGGGGCGACGGGATCCGGCTCGTCCGGGCGGTGGGAGGAGCCGTTGCGAAGATCCCGGCGACCAGTGTCCCGATGCTGCCGGGATGGCGAACGGCTGACGGTGAGATCGGTTATGGGCCGGAGTTCGCCAAGCCACACGCGATCATCGTGGACCGCAGCGGCCAGAGGTTCTGCAACGATTCGTACTGGCCCGACCTGGTAGCCGCCGCGCTGGATCCCCAGGACCCCCATCTGCCGATGTACCTGATCTGGGACGAGCAGCACCACAGGGACTACGGCCTGGGCGCGACGCCTCCCGGGGGCGAGTATCCGGCGGGCTTGGTGACGTCCGCGGGGACGCTGGCCGAACTCGCCTCCGAGCTCGGAATCGACGCGGTCGGACTTGAGAAGACGGTCGTCGAGTTCAACGCCGGCGCGTCGGTAGGGACCGACCCGAAGTTCGGCCGGGGGGAGTCCGACTACGTGCACCGTTTCTACGGTGACAAGGCACATCGACCGAACTCGGTGCTCGGAGCGATCACCGACGCGCCGTACCATGGGCTTCGACTGAGCTTCGTCGGGACCGGCATCGGGTCCAGTGGCATCGATACCGACCCCATCGGACGCGTGCGCGACGAAGCGGGTCGCCCGATCAGGGGGCTGTACGCCGCCGGATCGTGTGTCGCTCTGACGGCGGCGGGGTCGGGCTACAACAGCGGGTTCGCCCTCGGCCGTGGTCTGACTCTGTCCTACCTGATTGCCCAGGAGCTCGGCGCGGAACCGGACGCCTCCTGACATAGGGAGCAGCACCCGCCGTGGGACCGAGTTCGTGGCCCGCGCTTTCATGGTCACCGGCGCGGCACACCTCCTCAGGTGCCCGACGGGCGTACGAGGGCATCGACTCCATGGTGCTTCCTGCGGGGAGTCCGAGGCGGCTCTGTGCTCCGACGCCCGTGGCACCGCGCCCGAGATCCACGTCCTCGGTGGCGCCTGCGCACTTCGCCGGATCGGCTACGCCACCCGACAGGCCTACGAACCGGCCCTGAAGATCTAACGATCGGACGGGTCATGACGAGTTCGCGCCGGGAATCCTTGCGCGTTACATGAGCCGCAGTTAAAGTCTTACCTTGTACGTTAAACGCTATATCGATACTCGATGTCCATGTGACGGTGGCGTGGGCTGGACCGACCGGGAGGTGTGGGATTGGACCGCGTTGAGTACGAGCGACGGCTGGCGACCGACCTTCTGGTCACCACCCGCCAGTCGATGTGGGACATGCTCCAGCGGTCCGCATCCCGATACCCGCGGATCTGTTTCCGCGGAACTTCTTCGCACTCAGCGGGAACGACTTCCCGGTTCTGGCCAACGGCCGGCCGGACAAGACAGCACTGCGCGAGCTTGCGTTGCAGTGCCTGAATCGACGGGAGAGCTGTGGATCGCCTCAGCTATGAGCTCGGGTTGACCCGGGACATCCTGGAGAACACCAATCTCAGCATCTGGGACATGTTCCGGCGTTCGACGCATCGATACCCGGACCGACCGGCCGTGCGCATGGGCACGCGGGTTTGGATGTACGCCGAGCTGCTCGACCGGGCGCTACGGTCGGCGGCGGCCCTGCAGAGGCTGGGCGTGACCAAGGGGACCCGGGTCGGCCTGCTGTTCCACTCCTGCCCTGAATGGGCGGTGCTGCATTACGCACTGGCCCGCCTCGGCGCGGTCGCGGTGCCGATCAACCTGGCGTTCCAGAGCCACGAGCTGCGGCACGTACTCGGCGTGGCCGAGCCGGAGCTGGTGATCGGCGTCACGTCCTTCCGGGGCGCCGACTTCGCGGGCCGGCTGCGAGCGGTGGACGCCGCGATGGTGGACGGAGCCACTGAGGTGCCGTCGCTGCCCAGTGTGCGGTGGGTCGGACTCCTGCCGTTGGACGACGCCGAGCGGCTGGTGGCAGGTCATCCATCGGTCGACGCCGTCTTCGGCTCAGCGGGGACAGCGGGCGTGCCGGAGCCCGGAGTCGCAGATCCGTGGGATCCCGCCTACATCGTGTTCACCTCCGGATCGACGGCCTTCCCCAAGCCGGCGCTGATCGCCCACCGTGCCTTCCTCGGCGCGGCGACCGGATTCGTGCACGCGCTGGACATGCGTCCGGATGACGGTTTCCTGGCGATGCTCCCCACGTTCCACGTCGGCGGCGTGACGTGTGTCCTGAGCGCACCGCACCTCTCGGGAGGGTGTGCCGATCTCATGGGCGCGTTCGAGGCGGTCCTCGCCCTGCGGACGATCGAGCAGTGTCGGAGCACCGTCACAGTGGGGTTCGACACGATGTATACGAAGATGACCGGCGCCGCCGAGTTCGCGACCACCGACGTGTCCAGTCTTCGGAAGTCGCTGCTCGCCTGCACGCCCTCCTACATCGACAAGCTGCGGGAGGTCTGGGAGTTCGACCTCTTCGCCACGTCCTACGGGAGCACGGAGTCGGGCACCCTCGCCGCCATCACGCCCCGCTGGGTCGACGATTACGCGACCCGTAGCCGCACCAACGGACAGCCGTTGCCCGGGGTGGAGTTCAGGATCGTCGATCCGGAGACGGGGGACCCTCTCCCCGCCGGCGAGCTCGGGGAGATCTGCTTCCGAGGATGGTGTCGCGTCCTCGAGTACGTGGACATGCCAGAGGAGAACGCGGCGACGATCGACGACGGGTTCTTCCGAAGCGGCGACTACGGACTCATCGATGCCGATGGGTACCTGCACTTCCGGGGCCGCTACAAGCAGATGGTGAAGACCGGCGGCGAGAATGTGTCGGAGCGCGAGGTCGAGGTGTTTCTCGAGGAGTACCTCGACGACGTCGACTTCGCGCAGGTCGTCGGCGTGCCCGATCCCGTCTGGGGCGAGGCGGTGGTCGCGTTCGTCACCATGGCAGAGGGTTCGGAATGCGATTCCGATCGCCTGCGTCGACTGTGCAAGGGCGCCATCGCCGGTTACAAAATCCCGAAGCTCTTCATCGGCATGCGAGCCGAGGACTTCCCCGTGCTGGCCAACGGCCGTCCGGACAAGTCAGCGCTGCGCCGGCTGGCCAGGGAGCACCACGAGGGGGCGTCGGCCCATGCCAACTGAAGATGACGTCATCAGCGACGCCGGGCAGGCGTTGCCTCCCGAACTGTGCTTCGCTCCGGATCTCGGGCGGCAGGGCGACGATGGAGCGCGGAGACGTACGCGCTCGTGGGCGCAGTTGTGCCACGACCTGAGGACGCTGAGCGACGAGCTCGGGGCGGGCCTCGAAAAGCTGACCACCGAGGACGGCCGGGCCACGTCGTTGTGCGAAGGGTGGGACGTGCGCGATGTGGTCGTGCATCTGGTCGTCGGCGACGACCTGGCGCTCCGGACCCTGCAAGGCGAGGACTGCTTCCCCGATCCCACGGACGACGAACACATTCTGCAGTCCGAGTCCCGCGCCCGGGTCGAACGTCTGGCACAACTCGATCTGGCGACGGCCATCGACCGTTTCCGCTCCGGCCGGGAACGCCTGCTGAACCAGATCATCGAGCTGGGCCCGCCTGACGCCGGGGAACGGGTGAGCTGGGCCAGCAAACCGATCTCCACGTTCTCGATGATCCAGTCGCGCCTGATGGAGACGTGGGTGCACGGCTGGGACTTGCGGCATCCGCTTGGAATCCCGATGCGGTTCGACGATCGGGCATGGTGGGTGGCCGATATCGGGGTCAGGCATGTGCCCTACTCCTTGACCAAGGCAGGGATTGACCCGGGACCCGTCGAGCTCTCCGTGAGCCTGGTCGGCCTTGGAGGCGGTTCCTGGACCCGCGTCCTCGTCGCGTCCGCCTCGACCGCGTCACCGCCGACGAGCGTGCGGATCTCCGGACCGGCCTGGGCATGGGTCGTGCTGGTGTCGCGTCGTTGGCCAGGCCGAGCAGGCGCGCAGACGGCGCTGCGCGTGGACGCGGGAGAGCTCGGCAGGGCCGTCGTCGAGCAGGCACGCGCTTTCGCTTAGCGGTCTCGTTCGTAAGTCCGCCGGGGGAGCATGGTCTCAGCGTCGGCCGAGGTATGGGCCGCAGGCACAGTCGAGGGCCTCTTGAGGTGTGCCAGCGGACGTGCCGGTGGCGGGAACCGGTTCTCGGACGTGCCGCGGCCGGCGAGATGGAGCGGGCGTCTCGCAGTAGGTCCGGTCACCGCACCAGCCGTCGTACCGGCTCTCTTCGCGATGGTGGTCGGCGTCGTGCCCGATCGCCACGTCCTTGTTGAACCGCTCGACGGGCTCGGGGCACACCGGTTGCCGCCCCGAGCCCGTCGAGCGAGTCGGCGCGGATCGACCACCCGGGAGGCTCGCTCCCGGGTGCTTTACCGAAGCGGCCGTACCTCGCCATGCACCGCCCGTCGAGGAGCACGTCTGCTGCAGCGGCCGCGGCCGTCATTCCTGTGGCGCCGGTGCCGAGGACGATCACGTCGTAGCCGGTGCGTACCGCTATGAACTCGTCGGGCAGGAGTGCCACGCCACGAAGCGCCACTTCCCGTCGAGAAGGGACCACACCGCGGTGTAGCGGATGGAGATGACCAACTCGCCGGCGGCGGACCGGGTGGTGGCCACGGCGTCCCCGGTGATCACGGCCGTGTCCCCGAAGCGGCGCTCCTCGACGGCCGGGACATCGACGTCGAGGTAGCGGAACACTCCCTCTCGCAGGGCACCCAGGTAGGACTCCTTGGAGTCGCGCATTCCGTTGGAGTGGACGTAGGACAGGTCGTCGGCGAAGAGCTCGTCGAGCAGGTCGATGTCGTTCTCGACCAGCGCGTTCCAGCGGCGGGCGTCGAGGTCGAGCACGGACACGGATCCGGCCTCCATGAGCTCGCTCCTTATCTATATGTGACGTCTAACGCAAGATATGTGCGGGCTCTCTGTCTACGGTTGAGCCACAGTCTGAGAATCCTCTGGGTTGAGTATTGACGTTCAACGTTAAGTTGTCTACCGTCACCCATCATATCCCTTCCGGTCGCCCGGAACTGGCTGTCGACAATCTGGAGCTCCCTGGTGTCTGTTTTTCAGTTCGCCTTGCTGGGCCTGGGCCTAGGCGGCGCCTATGCGTTGTTGGCACTCGGTCTGGTCACGATTTACCGCGGTACCGGTGTCCTGAACTTCGGTCAGGGCGCCGTGGCCATGCTGTCGGCCTACATCTTCTTCTCGCTGCGCGACGACCACGCCGTGCCGGCCTTCGTCGCCGGCGTGGTGACCCTCGCGTTCGCCGCCCTCCTCGGAGTCCTGTTCTACCTGGCGGTGATGCGCCAGCTGCGCAACTCGCCGGTCCTCGCGAGGGTCGTCGCCACCCTTGCCCTCCTGCTGTTGCTGCAGGGCCTGGCACTGGTCATCTTCGACGTCGCCACCACCTCACCGCTTCCGGTGGTCGACGCCACTCCGGTCGACATCGCGGGACACCCGATCCCGCGCGACCGGATCGTGCTGGCCGGCGTCGCGGTCGTGCTCGCGGTGGTGCTGGCCGTCGTCTCACGACACACGAAGATCGGTCTCGCGATCAGGGCCATCTCCGACAGTGAGAAGGGCGCCTCCCTCAGTGGTCTGTCGCCCGTCCTGATCGGCGCGTCGACCTGGGCCGTCGGCTTCAGCCTGGCCGCCGTTGCCGGAGTGCTCCTGAGCCCGATCGCCGGGCTCGACGCGAACGCGCTCACGCTCCTGATCGTCCCGGTCTTCGCCACCGCGCTGCTCGCACGGTTCACGTCGTTTGGGATCGCGGTGGCCGCCGGGCTCGTCCTCGGCATGGCGCAGTCGGCTTTGCAGCTGATCTCTCCCGACGGCGAGTGGTACACGTGGCTGTGGTCCGGCCCGGGTCGGCCACAGGCCATTCCGGCCATGGTGGTCATCCTGGCGATGATCTTCTCGGGTCGGCTGATCCCGACACGCGGTGAGGTGGTGCGCGGTCGGCTGCCGATCAGCCTGCCGCCGCGCTACCGGGTGGCCGGGCCGATCGTGGCCCTCGCGGCCGGTCTCGCCTTCGTCTATCTGGCCCGCTCCGCCTGGCTGTCGGCCCTGGTCGTCACGCTGGCCGGGATCCTCATCGCCCTCTCGGTGGTCGTCGTCACCGGGTTCCTCGGACAGATCTCGCTCGCCCAGGTGGCTTTCGCCGGGATCGGTGGCCTCACGACCGCCCTCCTCTCCGACGATCTGCCCTTCCCTCTCGTGGTCGCGATCAGCGGGATCGTGGCGATGATCGTGGGCGCCGTGGTCGGCATTCCCTCCCTGAGGGTCCGTGGTCCAAGCCTCGCGCTCGTGACGCTGGCGGTCGCGTACGTCTGCCAGGCCGCCGTCTTCGCCGACGGGCGGATCTTCGGCGGGACCGGCTTCAACCGCGTCGTGACGCCGAGTCTCTTCGGTCACGAGCTCAGCGCGCGCGCGTTCGCGATCGTGGTGCTGGCGATCGTGGTCGCCTCCGGGGTGGCGGTGGGTGCACTCCGGTCGTCGACGCTCGGCAAGCGCGCACTGGCAGTGCGCGAGAATGAGGCCGCTGCCGTCGTGGCGGGCATCAACATCAAGGCGTACAAGCTCGGTGCATTCGCCGTGTCGGCCTCCATGGCCGGTGTCGGTGGGTCGCTCCTCGGCTTCCAGGCGAACGTATTCGCCTACGAGCGCTTCAGCGTCTTCGAGTCGCTGCATGTCGTCGCCATGGCGTACATCGGCGGCATCGGAATGGCCAGCGGCGCGATCTTCGCCGGCCTCGGCGCCAGCGGTGGTCTGTTCTCCCAGCTGTTGTCGACCTGGGGTGCCGACGGCTATCAGGCAGTGATCGCCGGCGGAGCGCTCCTCATCGCCATCCAGCTCCACCCGGACGGGCTCGCCTCGCTCGGTCACACGTTCCGTGATCGCCGCCGTCGGAGGCGGGCTGCCAAGCACGGTCACGTGGGACCGGACCCGGGCGCCTCCGACTCCTCACCGTTCACCTCTCGGACCACATCGGAAGAGAAAGAGAAGATCTCATGAAGTTGAGCACCGCAAGCCTCGCCAAGAAGCTCACCCTGGCAGGGGTCGTGGCCGCGCTCGTCGCAGGATGCGGTTCGAACGGCGGGGGCACCGTCAGCGACGGTGATCTGAAGGGAGAGCCGATCAAGCTGGGCTCGATCCTGACGATTACCAACCCCGCCTGGGGCAACCAGGTGATGAAGGACGTCAACGACGCCTTCACCAGCTACATCAACAAGGACCTCGGCGGGATCGACGGTCGTCCGGTGTCAGTGGAGACCTGCGACGACCACGGTGATCCCGCCAAGACGAGCCAGTGTCTGAACAACCTGCTCGACTCCGGGGTCGTGGCGTTCGTGAACAACTCGTCGCTCGCCTTCGGCGCGAACGCTCTCCCGGCCATGGAGAAGGCCGGCCTCGTCAACGTGGGCGGTTGGCCGGTGACTCCCGCCGAGTACGCGAGTGACCACGAGTTCCTGACCGCTCCGGGCGCCTCGGGCTCGTACCCCAGCCTCGCGGCGTACTTCCGCTCCCGGGGGGCCGAGACGCTCGCGATGATGTACCAGAACACGCCGGCGGGCCAGACGGCCGCCGACGACATCAAGGCGTTCTGGAGCTCGATCGGTGGCACCACGTTCACCGGTGTCGAGTTCGACCCGACGGCACCTGACTTCACCCCGGCCGTCTCGAAGGCCGTTGCCGGCAAGCCGGACGCGATCATCCTCGCCGTCGGAGAGGGCCCTGCGCCGCGGCTGTTCCAGGCACTCGACGTCTCGAATACCGACGCGATGATCGGGGTCACGGCCGCCGCCGGTGGCAAGAAGGTGCAGGACGCCGCCGGCGCGGCGCTGGACGGTGTCTACTTCTCCGTCGCTGCGGTCCCGGCGGACTACGACCGCGAGGACGCACGCACCTACAGCAAGGTCATGAAGGAGTACTCCCCGGAGACCGAGCTGAACAACCAGGCGGCTGTGGCGGCCTCGGGAATGATGGCGATCTACGACATCCTCAAGGGGATCTCGGGAGAGATCTCGAAGGCCTCGGTGCTCGCAGCGGTCCAGAAGACGACCACGTGGGACGGATTCCTCACGCACGGTTATGACAGGTCGAAGGCGCCCAAGGAGCTGCCGGCCGTGGGGAACCCGTTCAACCTGGTCACCAACTACCAGGGCGGCAAGTTTTCGCCGGCCGAGATCAAGGAGCCGGGAGCCGTCGCGCGCTATCTGGAGGTCGACGGTGAACTGACCTGGATCTCCGGATCGCCGACGAGCTGACCTGGGAGAAGCGAGCAAGCCCATGAACCTCCTGGAGCTCAACGACCTCACGGTTCGCTACGGCGGCGTGACGGCCGTCGACGGGATCACCGCCAGTGTGTCCGAAGGCAGCCTGTTCGGACTCATCGGTCCGAACGGCGCCGGCAAGACCACGATGATTGACGCGATCACCGGCATGGTCCGCTACACCGGGACCGTCGTGTTCGACAAGCAGGACCTCACCGGGTGGCAGCCGCACAGGCGAAGCCACGCGGGGCTGGTCCGCACCTTCCAGTCGTTGGAGCTCTTCAATGAGCTGACGGTGCGGGAGAACCTCGAGACGTACGCCGGGATCAAGCACGGAAATGAAGCCGAAGCGGCGGTCGACAAGGCGCTGGAGCTCATGTCGGTGACCTGGGCGGCTGACCTCCATCCCCCAGAGCTGTCGCATGGGCAGGCTCGTCTGGTGTCCGTGGCGCGTGCACTCGCCGCGAAGCCGCGGTTGCTCCTGCTCGACGAGCCGGCGGCCGGTCTCGACGCGCAGGAGTCGCAGTGGCTCGGGCAGCGCCTTCGCGCCGTGGTCGACCAAAAGGTCGTCACCGTCATCCTGGTCGACCACGACGTGGACTTGATCATGAATATCTGCGATGAGATCCTGGTCCTCGACTTCGGCAAGGAGATCGGGCTGGGGAGCCCGGCGGAGGTCAGGGCGAATCCCCGCGTCGCGAAGGCATACCTGGGCACCGACGGCTCGATCGACAGCGACGCGGAGGTCGTCTCATGAACGCTTTGCTCCATGGGGACGCGGCGGCGGATGCGGCGGCCGAGGACGCTCCCTTGCTCAGGCTGAGCGGGGTGAACGCCGGGTACGGCGATGTGAAAGTGCTGCGTGACGTCGACCTCGAGGTCGCCCGCGGTGAGATCGTGACTCTGCTGGGCCCGAACGGCGCCGGGAAGACCACACTGTTGCTCGCGTGCTCGGGCTTCGTCAACGTCACCTCGGGCGACATCGCCTTCCACGGCCAGTCACTCATCGGGACCGTGCCACATGCCATCGCCCGCAGGGGAGTCGCCCACATCCCGGAGGACCGGTCGCTGTGGCCCACCCTCACCGTGGACGAGCACCTCCGGCTCACCGCCAAGCCCGGCGCCCTGGACGTGTACGACCTCTTCCCGGAGATCGCGCGCATGCGGCACAAGCGAGCGGGGCTGATGTCGGGCGGCGAGCAGCAGATGCTCGCGATGGCGCGGGCGCTGGTCAGCAACCCCGAGATCCTGCTGGTCGACGAGATGTCGATGGGTCTCGCGCCGGTGATCGTCGAGCGGCTCTTCGGCACGCTGGAGGAGATCGCCGCCAGCCAGGGGATCGGAGTGCTGCTCGTGGAGCAGCACGTCCACCTCGCGCTCCGGCACGCCACTCGCGGATACGTGCTCGCAGGCGGACGGATCCGCACGAGCGGCACTGCGGCCGAGCTCAACGCACGCTGGTCCGAGGTCCGGGCGTCCTACCTCGGTACGTCGTGACGCCTCGCGCGTCACACCGCCACTCTCACCAAGGAGAATCATGATCTTCCACGAGGTGATCGCCCGTGCACTGACCGACGGCCCCGCCGCGCTGTGGCCGCCAAGGACGTCGTCGGTCATGGCGGGCAGAACAACGTGGAGGTGAAGCGGACGAACCCCTGCGACACGGCGCCGGCAGCCATGGCGAGGAGCACTGGAATCAGGCACCTCGGCTCCGGCGCCAGGAGGTCGTCCGGGGACGACGGCCTGGCGTGGCCTCCCCGCGGATGTCCGTCGACGTCCGTGTTTGCAATATCGTACTATGTACGTTGTACGTCACATATTTTCAGTTGCTGGTCGCCCGGACGCCGGCTCCGGGCCCGATGGTGAGGCGGACAGCTTCGATGACGCTGCGCGTGACTCCCCTGGTGGAGAAGACCTTCGGTGCCGTGATCGACGGCGTCGACGTCCGATCGCTCGACGAGACCACGTGGCATGGTATCGAGAGCGCCTTCCTGGAGCACGAGGTCATCGTGCTCAAGGGTCAGAGCCTCGGCGTCGAGAAGCAGACCGCGTTCGCGCGCCGCTTCGGCGAACTCGAGCTGCGGTCGGACCAGACCATGAACCCGGACCTGGAGGGCAGGCCGATCGTCTTCGGCATCTCCAACATCGACGCCGACGGGAACCGCATCAAGGACCGCGACCACCCGCAGACGCGCTACGTCTCCCACCCACTGCGACCCGCCGACGTGATGGCAGCGGACACGGAGCGGTCGTCGTGACCAGACCCTACGTCGGCGCGATGGAGTCGCTCGCGTACGCCCGCCTCGATCCGCCCGACCGCGAGGAACTGCTCGAGAGTCAGGTCGAGTGCACCTTCGTGTTCGAGGACGAGCGGGGCTGGCCAAGCGGGGTGGTGATGAACTACCTGCGGCGCGACGGGGTGTTCTGGCTCACGGCCGTCGAGGGAAGAGCTCACGTGCGAGCCCTGGCTCGGGAACCTCGGGTGTCGATCGTCGTCTCCAGCGCCGGAAGCCCGCTCAGCGGTCGTCGAATGCTCGCCTACCGGGGGCTCGCGACGATCCACCACGATGTGAGCGACGTCGGTGAGGTGCTGGACGCCATGGCGGCTCGGTTCAGGCCCGGGGATCCGAAGGGCTTCCGACGGCTCTTGGACAGCCCGAACCGTGTGGTCATCGAGGTCACGCCGATAGCGCTGGCGACCAGTCACGACCACCGCAAGGTCGCTGCCGCGCTCGCCGGCCACGACAGCACGAGGACCGACCGCCAAGGGGAGGCCGAGCAGTGAGCGAGATGGAAGGTCGGCGGACAAGGCCGCGCTGATCACCGGCGCGGCCTCGGGAATCGGGTGGTCCACGACCGAGATGTTCGTCCGGGAGGGAGTCCACGTGCATGCCGTGGATCGCGACCGTGAGGCGATGGGGCCGTGCTAGCGCCACTGACGGGGCGTTCGGCAACCGGTCACGTCGCCGACGTCGCATCGCCGGAGGACCTGGCGGCCCTTGCGGGCGCGGTCCTGGGCGAACACGGCACGGTGGAGATGGTCTTCGCGAATGCCGGAATCGAGGGAGTCGGCACCGCGGGAGATCTCTCCGAGGAGACGCGGCGCAGGATGATCGACCTCAACCTGAAGGGCGTCTGGCCGACCTCGAAGTATTTTCTGTGCGAGATGGTGTCCCGGGATCCGGAAGCATCGTCCACGCCGCATCGGCGGAGAGGCGGGCGTCCATGGCGTCCTGCCGTACGCCGCCGCGAAAAGCGGCGTGATCGCGATGACCGGGCAGATGACCGGGCAGATGACCGGGCAGATGGCCGCGGACTCCCGCGACGGCCCCGGTGAGGCGGACGACTCCCGGCCATATGCACCGCGGCACGCTTCATGCACTACGGCACGCCTCGGCCACGCAGGCGAAGAACGATGGAATGTCGCCCCACAGGACTGGCATGTCGTTCGCCCTCGGCAGGTCGTCCGCCAGGTTACGCTCCTGGGGCCGGCTGGGAAGCGCCTGTCGCGGCCACCTCCATGTCCGGACGGTTCCGACTCGCCCAGCCCTCCAGTCATCGGCCGGGTGCCACGACCAGCTCGTCGTAGTCCGGCACCGGGTCAGGCTTGATGACCCCGAGATCGGCGTATGCCTTGAGCGTGGTGGTGAGCGCTTCCTCGGAGGGGAGATCGGCGGTGAAGTCGGAATAGACGTTCTCGACCACGAGCTCTGCCGCCTTCACCGGAACGCCGGTGTCATCGGACAGCATCTCTTGGCGCTGGTCTCCAGGTTCGCGGGGTCCTTGATGAATTCCAAGGCCTCTCTGGTGGCCTCACAGAAGTCCGCCGCGAGCTCTGGCTGTTCCACCTTCAGGACCTCCTGCCACGACGCGCCCTCCTTCATGGAAGGCAGGTCGCTGTTCGTCGCGGCGACGAGCGACGTCTGGAGAACGTTGATTCCTCCGCAGAAGTAGGGGAACCGGTTGCCCGCCTGCCATCCCGGCAGGTTGGTGGCGGATGAGATGTGCGATACGTCAGACTTGGTGGCTTCCATGCTCTGAGCGCCGGTGAGCCCGGCGGGCTGGTCTACTGCGTCAGTCACTCTCGGTACTTGTGCGGGCTTCGGCTGCATCTGGTGTGCACCTGGGCGGGCTGCCGGTGGTCTTCGCGCTTACCGGCGCCAAGGCCGATGAACGTCAGAACCCTCCTGGGAATGCTGGACGGCGCCGGCGATCTCCTGACTGGACGCCCGGGCCGGACGGTCATCGCGGACAACGACTATTACGGCCGCGATTTCGAGGAGAACCTCACCGAGCGCCATGTTCGGTTGCCGTGCCCGGCCCGCGAGGGCGAACCCGAACGGGCCGGAGCATGGTTGTTCACGCCGTTAAGGCACTCGGGCAGCCGCCCGTCGGCCGGCAGCGTTCGCGGATGAGCGGCGTCTGCCTTGTCGGTCTTGGCCTGCTTCTTGGGCCCACGCAGGGCGGCGGCCTCGGCCGGGTACAGGGCGCGGATGCCGTTGAGCGAGCGCAGTGGAGGCCCGGATCAGGGTTGAGTGAAGTCCGGCGGAGGCAGGGGATGCCTGTAGAGGTCGCAGGCATTGCGGAAGGTGACAGCCTCGCAGATCGAGGTGGGGAGGTTCTGGAACTGCTGACGCAAGATCTCCTGTGTGTCCGGCCAGGAGGAGTCCGCGTGCGGGTAATCGGCCTCGTACATGACGTGGGACAGCACGGGATCCTCCAGCCGGCCGATCGTACGCGGGTCGTAGTACGCGGCGAACCAGAAATTGCGCAGCAGAACCTCGCGGGGGGTGATGTCGATCCCGGTCCAGGTGTCGGTCATCCCCCCGGGCACGTATTCGCTCGCGATGTAGTCGAGCCGGTCCAGCAGCATCGGCAGCCACCCGATGCCCCCTTCGGACAGCACCAGCTTCAGGCCCGGGAAGCGCACGGGAATCTTGGCGAAGATCCAGTCCACGGCCGAGGACAGCGCGCTCACAGTGAACAGCGCCGACAGGACCTCAGATGGGGAGTCCTTGCTTGGCAGCATGGTCTTCCCGGAGGAACCGACATGGAGGTTGATGACCGTGCCGGTTTCCTCGCAGGCGCGGAAGAACGGGTCCCAGTAGTCCGTGTACAGACTGGGCAGGCCCAGCGACTCGGGGTTCTCGCTGAAGGTCACCGAGTGGAAACCGCGCTCGGCGTTGCGGCGGATCTCCTCGGCGGCCAGTTCGGCGTCCCACAGGCAGCTGACCTGGCTGGGAATCAGCCGCTCGGGATGCGCACCCGCCCAGCCCTCCAGCACCCACTGGTTGTACGCCCGCAGGCTCGCCAGGCCCAGCTCGCGATCCTTCATGCGCATGAAGCGCCAGCCGGCGAAGCCGAAGACCATGGAGGGGAAACAGAGGGAGGCGTAGATGCCGGCGACGTCCATGTCGCGGATGCGGGCGTCCACGTCCCAGGCGCCGCGGCGCATCTGGTCGAAGCGCACCGGGCCGGTGTACATATCAGCCGCGTCCCAGCTCTTCATCACGTTGCCGCCGCTGATCGGCACCCGCTCGTCCTCGAAAAGCCAGTACTCCATGCCATCGTCGTCTTCGACGATCCTCGGCGCGCGGTCTTGGAGGCGGCCGGGTAGCCGGCCCTCGAAGGTGTCGCGCGGCTCCAGCAGATGGTCGTCCACCGAGAGCAGGGGCCAGTGGCGGCGGCGGGGCTCGGGATCGGCCGCGAGCGGCGGGGGTCCCGTCCGCTTGCCGTGGGTGGCGATGAAATCGTCGATGTCGGCCAAGACGTCACCTCTCAGCGAGGGGGACCGCGTCCGTATGGCGCTTTCCCTGGTCGGTTGTATGTGTTCGAGATGTGCGGCGAGTCTCCCCCGATGCGGGCCGCGCGGTGGAATGCCTCAGTTGTCGCCGGCGACCCGTACGTGCCTGAGCACGCGACGCTCGGACAGGTCCCATTCGGTCGCCCGGTGCAGCATGCAGCGGTTGTCCCACGCCACGACATCCCCCGGTCGCCACTGGTGGTAATAGACGCGAGGCGGGCGGCAGGCGGCGTCGAGCAGCCGGTCGAGCAGCCGCCGGCCCTCGTCGAGGGGCAGTTCCCTGATCTGGCAGGCGTGCCGTCCGATGAACAGGGACTTGCGACCCGTCGCCGGATGGATCCGGACGACCGGATGCCAGGCTCCCACCATCTCGCTGGGTACCGCGGCCGGGGGTGTGTCGATCGCTCCGGCAGCGGCCTGAGAGTACTCCAGGGAGTGGTAGGCGCTCAGACCCTCCAGGAGTTCCTTGTCCTCTTCGGTCAGCTCGTCGTAGGCGGCGCGCATGTCGGCGTAGCCGGTCTGACCGCCCGTCAACGGCGCCTCGACCGCGTTGAGGATCGATGCCTTGGACGTGATGGGTTTGAACGAGCTGTCGGAGTGCCACCCCTCGTTGCCGCCCAGGTAGCGGACCTGGGGGTGATTCCTGTCGGTGATGTGGTTCCCGTCGGCGTCGACGTTGGAGATGTCGAGCACGATCGGCTTGCCGATGAAATCGCTGCGCATGGTCTGGTCGCTCTGCCGTTCGATCTCCCCGAAGCGGTGAGCGAATGCGATGTGTTCGTCCCTTGTCAGGCCCTGCCCGGGGAAGATCAGGATTCCGTGGGCGTGGAAGGCGTCCTCGACCCGGCGCCAGGAGGCGTCGTCATCGAGGGCGCGTAGGTCGACGCCGCGTACCACTGCGCCGAACGTTGTGCCTTGTAGGGGGGTGATGGTAATGGTCACGGCGTCCTCGGATCGTCGTGGGGTGTTCGATGACGGGGATCCCGTCTGGTCGGTCCGATGGCGGGCCCCGGTGTGGACAGTGGCTTCACGACCGGACAGGGAGGCGGGTCCGATGGATCACACCGCGAGGTGCGGGCCCTTCAGCGGCACGATGTCGCGCAGGTGATACGCGGCGAGGAGGAAGAAGCTGGAACCCAGGGTCATCCGCCCGAAGGGGATGCCGGGGCCGCCTGGCGGGACGACCGTGCGCCCGATGCTGCCGTCGGGCTGGACGATTCCCGCGACCGCGTCGAGAGCGCGAACGGCCGGCTCCACGACGTCGGAGACGGCTCCGATCTCGGCGCCCAGCGCGGCCGCGTAGGCGAACATCAGTGTGCCGGACGCCTCCAGCGGGGTGGAGGGGTCGTCGAGGAAGTCGTGCAAGAAGCCGCTGCGGTCCTGGCGGCGGGCAATGGCCTCCAGAATCTCCGCGAGCATCCCGCGCACGGTCGCCGCCTCGCTGTGGTCTGGAGCCTCGGCGAGCACCTCGGCGGCCGCGCAGATCAGCCAGCCGTTACCCCGGGACCAGAAGGTGGACTCGGGATAGGAGTTGGGCCGCTCCCGCCAGATGTGCCGACAGAGTTTCTCAGCCGGGTCCACCAACCGTCGTCCGGCCACCAGCAACTGGTGGTAGGCCTCGTCCACGAGCGCGGGTCGCTCCAAGATCCTGCCCAGCCGGGCCAGTGCCCGGCACACCGGGTAGACCTCGTCCACCCAGATCTCCGGTGCCTGACCGTTCATCAGCAGGAAGCCCTCGCTGGTGCGCGGTCCGGCCAGGACCGCGTCCATCTGCCGTGTGGCCGCATCCAGGTAGACCTTCTCCTGGGTGCGCTCGTACAGCTGGATCAGCGGGAAGGTGAAGTACGCGCTGACGCTCGCGGTTCCGGTGAACCCGCGCATGATCGCCGTGTCCATGACGCGGAAGGCGCCCCAGCTCAGGTTGGTGGTGCCGCCGTAGCACAGGCGGCCGTCGGATGTCTGGGTGGCCACGGCCCGGTCGAGCCACCGCCGGACGGTCGGGAGACCCTCGGGATGGTTCCATTCGAGGAGCGCCGTCATGCACCCTTGGCGCTCCCAATAATCGTCGTCAATGTCCAGGGCCACCGCGTGGGAGAAGACCCGGCTGACCACTTCGTCGTTGATGTATTCGACCCTCATGAAGGCTCCCTTGCCCCGGGATGCTCCTGCCGACGGGTGAGGCCGCACGGCTGCCTTGAGGCCGGCGCGGCTAACCACGAAGGGCCCACGCCGCTCACGTTCAGAGTGAAGATATCTCATTGACGTTGTACGTCAAGGGCTAGATTTATTGCAGAGTGCTCGGCGATCTCCCTTGAGCGACACCGCCGTTCGGGTCCTGTCTGCAGGATGGCCAGGACGCGTGCCATGCGGCTGCCGGTCTCGCCGTCGCCGGTTGGCGGTTGCGGCACTTGGGCGCGCGCCGGTTTCCGCTGGTGACTGAGCAGATCACGTGCCTGCGGCGGATCGCCTATCCGCTGTCGTGTGCACCGCGCCCGCCTCGGTGCCCTCAAGAACAACCGCGCCCAGGGCCGTTCAAGCAGGCCGTACTCATCCTGCGCTGGTTCGTCGACGGCACCCGGCGCGCACGGCCGCGCTGCCACCCCCGGACCGAACGTCGCGGACCTGTGGTGGTCCGGTCCGCGTCACCGATCGCCCGCACGCCGGGTACTCACGCCGGCAGGCTCCGTCGCCGGTCCTTACGCGGGTGCCCGCCATCGGATGGTCAGCCTGGTGTGGGCGATCTTCCACCTGCCGTCGACGCGCAGATAGTCATCGTCATAGGTGGCGAGAATGCGCACCGGGGCCGTGCAACCCGGTTCGATGTTGTAATCGGCGAGGTACCACCGGCCCCTCGCCAGGTCCCCGTTGACCGTGATGATCGGGTTGCTCACCGAGTGCAGCCGGGTACCGGGGATCCCGGTGGCCCCCATCTGTTCGGCGTAGCCTCGGCGGATCTCGTCCGTGCCCCGCCATGAGCCGAAGGCGTCCAGGTCGCAGACGGCGTCCGGGGTGAAAAGGCACATGAGCCCGTCGAGGCTCCCCTCGTCGTAATGCCAGCAGTACGCGTGCTTCAGTTCGTGGATCGCCGCAAGGTCGTCGTTCACCCTCGTTCTCCTTTCGTGGAGAGCGGTCGGCACGCGGTCTCGCTCGCCGTTTCCGACCGGCGGATCAGCTCCGGAGCGCCGCGAGCCCGGCCTCGATGAGGCCGGGTACGGCCGGGCCGGCCTTCTCGAAGCCGGAGCCGACGGTCTGGCCGCCCAGATATCGGGCGTGGATGCCTTCGGCGATCACCGCCAGCTTGAAGTAGCCGAACGCCACGTAGAAATCGAGCCGGCTCAGATCCAGCCCGGACGCCTCGCCGTACGCGCGGGCGAGCTCGTCCCGGGCGGGGAAGCCGGGGTTGGCGCTCACCGCGTGCCGGGTGCCGGTCACCTCCTCGGTGATCCTGTCCCAGTAGACCAGCATCAGCCCCAGATCGGTCAGCGGGTCGCCCAGCGTGGACATCTCCCAGTCGATGACAGCGGCGATCCTGCCACCGCCGCCCGGCGAGAAGATCACGTTGTCCAGGCGGTAGTCGCCGTGGACGACGCTCGCCCGCTGGGGCGGCGGTACGGCCCGCTCCAGGCGTCCGGCCAGTTCGTCGACGGCCGGCAGCTCCCGGGTCTTCGACAGCGACCACTGCCTGGCCCATCGGGAGATCTGGCGAGCGGTGAAGCCCTCGGGCCGGCCGAAGCCCTCCAGCACGGCGGGGTCCGTGGCGTGCAGTGCGGCCAGCACCTCCACCAGGCCGCGCGCGCAGCGGGCGGCCTCCTCCGGGGGAAGGCCCTCGGTGTCCGCGGCGCCGCGCAGCACCGGACCGGCGACGTGCTCCATCAGGTAGAAGTCAGCGCCGAGGACGGCCACGTCCCGGCAGAGCAGCACCGGTGCGGGCACCGGGACTTCGGTGCCGTGCAGCGCCTCGATGACCCGGTACTCGCGCGCCATGTCGTGTGCTGTGGGCAGCACATGGCCGACCGGCGGGCGCCGGAGCACCCAGTCGGAGCGGCCGTCCGTGAGCCGGTAGGTCAGGTTGGAGCGACCGCCGGCGATCAGGGACGCCCGCAGGGGGCCGGCCAGCCCCACCGCGGACTCCAGATAGGGCGTGAGCCGTTCCAGGTCGACCCCGACCAGCCGGTCCGGCGTGGTGGAGACGGCTTCACCGGCCAACGAACTCCGCCTTTCCCACGCCCTTCTCCACGAAGCTGGTCATGCCGATCATCCTGTCCTCGGTGGCGAAGAGCCCGGCGAACAGGCCGCGCTCCAGTTCGAGGCCGGTGTCGAGGGAGACCTCCAGGCCCCGGTCGATCGCCTCCTTGGCCGCACGCAGCGCCATGGCGGGACCGTTGAGATAGGGAGCGGCCAGCTCCCGCGCCTTCTCCAGCACCAGGTCCGGCTCGACCACATGGTCGACCAGCCCGATGGCCAGGGCCTCGGGTCCGCCGATCATCCGGCCGGAGAAGATGAGATCCTTGGCCCGGGCCGGGCCGACGAGCCGGGGCAGCCGCTGGGTGCCCCCGGCGCCGGGGATCACTCCGAGGAGGATCTCGGGGAAGCCCAGTTTCGAGTCGGTCGCGCACACGCGCAGGTCGGCGGAGAGCGCCAGCTCGCAGCCGCCGCCCAGGGCGAAGCCGTTGATGGCGGCGATGACCGGCATCGGCAGCCGCGACAGCGCGGTGCACGCCTCGCTGAGCGCGGCCGAGTCGCGTACGGCTCTGCGGTAGTCCCAGCCGAGCATCTCCTTCACGTCGCCGCCGGCGGCGAAGACCTTCCGCCCGCCGGTGATCAGGACGGCCCTGGCGTCCTCGCTGCGGCGCACCTCGTCGAGCGCCTCCATCAGCTCGGCGATCAGTGCTCGGTCGAGGGCGTTGACGGGCGGCTGGGCGAGGGTGACGACGGCCAGCCCGCCCGTGATGTCGAGGGTTACTCTGGTCATTTCGCTCATGAGTGGTCGTACCAGCCCTTGCCGGACTTCCTGCCCAAGTCGCCGGCGCTCGCCTTCCGGACCGAGAGCTCCGGCGGGTAGAACTTGGGGTCGACGGTGTCGGCGAAGATGTTCCTGGAGGCGTTGACGAAGACGTCGATGCCGGTGAGATCCATGGTCTCCAGCGGCCCCATCGCATGGCCGAACCCGAGGCGGCACGCGGTGTCGATGTCCTCGGCCGTGGCCACCCCGCTCTCCAGCAGCTTCACGGCCTCGACGCTGAGCGCCACGATCAGCCGGGTGGTGACGAAGCCGGCGATGTCGCGGTTGACCACGACACAGGTCTTGCCCAGGTCCTCGGCGAACGACCGGGCCCTGGCGAGGGTCTCGTCGCTGGTCTTCACACCGCGGACGACCTCGCACAGCCGCATCATCGGCACCGGCGAGAAGAAGTGCGTGCCGACCACCTGTTCCGGCCGGTCGGTGACCGCGGCGATCTGCGTGATCGGCAGGGCACTGGTGTTCGTGGCCAGCACCGCCTCCGGCTTGCAGACCCGGTCGAGGCGCCGGAACACCTCCTGCTTGATCTCGAGCTTCTCGAACACCGCCTCGACCACGACGTCGGCCTGACCGGCGGCCGATTCGAGATCAGTGGTCGTGCCGATCCGGCCAAGGGCCTCGGTGACCTGCTGGGAGGTGAGCCTGTCCTTCTTCTCCAGCCGACGCAGCGACTTCTCGATCTCACCGAGCGCGCGGCCGAGCTGCTCCTCACCGACGTCGTGGATCGCGACGTCGTAGCCGCCCACAGCGGCGACCTGGGCAATGCCGGAGCCCATGAGACCGGCTCCGATCACGGCAAGACTGGGCACTGTGCGTTCCTTTCTGATCACTTGGCGGAGTTGGCGGCGGCGCGCCGCCGTACGGCCCGCCGGGCGATGGACATGCGGTGCACCTCAGAGGCGCCGTCGTAGATGCGGAAGGGGCGCACCTCCCGGAGGAACAGCGACAGCGGCAGATCGTGGGAGATCCCGAGGGCGCCGTGAATCTGCACGGCCCGGTCGACGATCCGGCCCACCGCCTCGGCGACGAACGTCTTGGCGATGGAGGTCTCGGCCGAGGCGCGCTCCCCGAGGTCGAGCAGCCGGGCGGCATCGCGGATGAGGCCGCGAGAGGCCGCGAGGTCGATCTCGTTGTCGGCGAGCATCTGCTGGATCATGCCGAGATCGGCGAGCCTGCTGCCGAACGCCTCGCGCTCGGCGGCGCGGTCCAGGGCCATGTCCTGGGACCGCTGGGCCACGCCCAGCCAGCGCATGCAGTGGGTGAGCCGGGCGGGCGCCAGCCGCACCTGGGCGTAGGCGAAGCCCCGGCCCACCTCGCCCAGGACGGCGTCGGGGGAGACGCGGCACCCGTCGAAGACCACCTCGCAGTGGCCTCCGGCGAAGCCGATGTCGAGGCTGCCGATGTGCCGTGCGATGCGCATGCCGGGGTTGTCCGCGTCGACGAGGAACATCGTCGCCCCGGCCGGCTGGTCGCCGTGCTGGGGGGTGCGGGCCATGCAGATGGCCCACGCCGCGCCGTCGGCGCCGGTGATGTACCACTTCGTGCCGTCGATCACCCAGGCGTCGCCATCCCAGCGGGCCTCGGTGCGCAGCATGGACGGGTCGGAGCCGGCACCCGGGCTGGGTTCGGTCATGGCGAAGCAGGAGCGGACCTCGCCGCGCACCAGGGGCGCCAGGTACTTCTCCTGCTGCTCGGGCGTGGCCACCTTGTGCATCAGGTGCATGTTGCCCTCGTCGGGGGCCGCGCAGTTGAGCGCCAGCGGGCCGAGCAGGCTGTAGCCGGCCTCCTCCAGGACGACCGCCTGGGCGCGGGTGTCCAGGCCGAGCCCGCCCCACCGCTGCGGCGCGGTGGGGGACAGCAGGCCGGCCTCGGCCGCGGCCCGCTGCAGCCGGCGGCGGAGCTCCTCACTGGGGATCTCCCCCGAGGAGAGCAGCTCCGGCTCGGCCGGGATCACCTCGTCGCGCACGAAATCCCTGACCCGCACGCGGAGATTCTCGACGGCGGCGTCGTCGTGACCGGGGTCCGCTGTCACTGCGCCGTCCAGCCGCCGTCGACGATCAGGGCGGAGCCCGTCATGTAGCTGCCCGCGTCGGACGCCAGCAGCAGCAGGGCTCCCACCAGTTCGTCCGGGTCGCCCAGGCGTTTCATCGGGATGCTCGCCAGCGCGCTCGCCGACGCCTGCTCGTTCGCCTGGATCGCCGCCGTCATGTCGGAGACGATCAGGCCGGGCACCAGGGCGTTGACGCGGATGCCGCGCCGCAGCGTCCACTGCATCGCCAGGTCCCTGGTCATCCCGAGCAGGCCCGCCTTGGACGCGCTGTAGGCGGTCTGCGGGGCGTCGGTGGACACCATGCCCAGCACCGACGACACGTTGACGATGGACCCGCCGTGCCCGGCGGCGATGCACGCCCGGCCGAAGGCCTGCGCCATCTGGTAGGCGCCGGTCAGGTTGACCTGCAGCACGCGGGTGAACTCCGCGGGATCGTCCTTGTGCGAGGGCACGACCCGGGCCATGCCGGCGTTGTTCACCAGCACGCCGACGTCGCCGAGCTCGTCGCGGGCGGTGGCGACCAGCCGTTCGCAGTCCGCCGGGTCCGCCACGTCGGTGGGCACGGCGACGCAGCGGCGGCCGAGCGCCTCCACCTTGCCCTTGGTGTCCCGCAGGAGCTCCACCCTGCGGGCGCCCAGGGCGATGTCGGCGCCGGCCTCGGCCAGCGCCAGCGCGAAGGTCACGCCCAGGCCGGACGAGGCCCCCGTGACGATCGCGACCTTCCCCTCCAGGCTGAACCGGTCGAAGACGCTCATGACGCGACCGCCTTGCTCGCCCGGTTCCACTCGGCGTCGAGGACGCCCTTGAGGTAGGCCAGCCGGTCCTTGCCGGAGACGAAGTCGAACTTGACGGTGCCGAACGGATCGATCCTGGTACGGAGCAACTCCAGCTGCTCGGCGGTGGGCACGGCCGTGAACGGCACGTTCTCCGGCACCTCCAGCTCGAAGCCGGTCTTGTCCACCACGGTGGAGACCTCCACCCCGGGGTGCACGCTCTCGATCCGGAACGGCCTGTCGTCCTCGTCCTTCACCAGGACGGCCAGGTTGGTGACCACGATGATCGGACCGGGCTGGAGACCTGCCTCCCGGCGGGACTCGGCGCCGACCTTCCACCGGGTGCCGGTGACGAATCCGACCTTCTCCACCAGCGTGCGCGGGTTGTGGTCGCCGAAGTAGGCGATCATCTTGCGGTACATCTTGATGACCTCGGCCGCGCCGGCGCCGCCGGGCAGGCGGACCTTGGGGGTCTCGAACGGCCCGATGGCCGACAGGTTGATCGCGCCGTCGCCGTCGAACTGCGCCGAGGACACCGCCTCCACCCCGCCGTGACCGGCCAGATGGATGGAGTTGATCTCGGTCAGCATGCCCCACCGGCAGGCCGCGCCCTTGTAGGCCGAGGCCTCGGCGCCGGTGAAGGAGAGCTGGATCGGGGCCATGCCCACCGCGTCGAAGCCGACCAGGTACGCCCCCCTGGCATGGGTGAGCTTGGCCAGCATGTACGAGGCATACGCGAGGGGGGTGAACGAGCCCATCACGGTGACGCCCTGCTCGTCGACCTCCGCCGCCACGCGGCAGGTCATCAGCTCGTGGATCTCGTAGTCGGTCATGCCTGTGCCTCCTGGATGACTTCGGCGGCGTCCACCAGTCCCTTGAGCACGCTGTCGCGCCCCTTGAGCACGCGATCCCGGTACTCCGCCTCGCTCTCGCCGCGGATCTGGTCGACGTAGTCCGAGAACGACGGGCCGCCCGCCGCCGCCGCGTAGTCCATGAGTTCCCAGGCGTCCATCGCGTAGCGCGGGATGTGGGAGGTGGGGTGCGCCCCGAACGGCGCCTCGATGACCGCCTCGACGTAGTAGCCCGGGAGCTTCGTCATGTGGGCGTTCTCGACGATCACGCTCCTGTCGACGATCTCCTCGCAGGTCACGATCACCCGGCCGGCCGCCTTGGCCATCTCGACGTCGGGACCCGAGGTGCCGTCCCACTGGGCGTTGCCCTCGGCGTCGGCACGCAGCGCGTGCACGATCGCCACATCGGGCCTGATGGCGCGGACCGCGGTCAGCTCCTCGCCGGTGAACGGGCAGGTGGTCGTGGCGTAGATCTCGGGGTAGCGCGCCGGGATGTCCGAGCCGAACGGGCCGCGATAGGGCAGGTACGGCACGCCGCGACCCTGCGCCTCCAGGCCGATCAGCAGCCCCAGGCCGGTGAACTCGGTGAACGGCAGCGCGCCCGACTCGATCGCCCTGCGCACGTTGGGCGCCAGGCCGAACGCCTCCAGGGTGACCATGGAGAACGACAGGCGGCCGAGTGTCCCGGCCGCGGCCAGCAGGTCCATGTCCACCGAGCCGACGACCGTGATGGCGTGGATGTTCCGGCGCCCGGCGCGGATCAGCTCGCGGACCGCGGCCATGGGGTGGTTGGCGAACCAGCCGCCTCCGAACGCCACGGAGTCGCCGTCGCCGACGAGCTCTCCCAGTGCCTCAAGGGGCCTGACCTTGTCGGGCATCCTGCTCTCGCTCATAGCTCTCCCACAGCTTCTCGACGGCACACGACTCCTCCTCCAAGGATGGTGAGTGCAATCTATCGTTAAACGTTAAATGTGTAAAGATCTGAACCGGCTGTTCAGCCGAGTCCGCGCAGGCCCTTGCCCTCCATGAAGCGGGAGATCCGCTCCCACACCTCCTCCTGGTGCAGCATCACCTGGTCGGCGATCGCCTCGATGTCGGCGGCCCGGCGCGGGTCGAGGCGGGGGCCGACCTCGATGGCGACGCCCGCGAAGTAGGCCGCCGGCCAGGGGAGGCTCTCGATCGCGGCGGCGATGCCCTCCAGTTCCTCGGCGAGCCGGTCGTGCTCGACGACCCGGCTGACGATCCCGGCGCGCAGCGCCTCCTCGGCGTCCACGATCCGCGACGTGAGGATCATGTCCTTGGCGAACGCCTCGCCGGTCGCCCGCGCCAGGCGGCTCGTGCCGCCGACGTCGGGAACGATCCCCATCTTCAGCTGGGGCATCGCGAAGATCGCCCGGTCGCTGGCGATCCTGATGTCGCAGGCCAGCGCCAGCTCGAGACCGGCTCCGATCACGGGGCCGTTGATCGCGGCGACGCTGGGCTGCGGCGCGCGTTCGAAGCGGTCCACGATGGTGGCCCAGCGCCGGATGAACGAGGGGTAGCTGCCCTTCTCCACCTCGAGCGCCGCCCCGATCGCGCCGAAGTCGACGCCGGCGCAGAAGGCGGGACCGTTGCCGGTGAGGGTGATGACGCGCAGGTCGTCGCGCATCTCCGCCCCCGACATCACCCGGTCGAGGTCGTCCCAGGCGCCGAAGGTCAGCGCGTTGCGCTCCTCGGGCCGGTTCAATGTGATGGCGAGGCGGGTTCCGGAGTCCGCGACCGCCAGGGTCTCCAGGTTTTCGCTGGTCATCTTCTCGTCTCCTAGATCGCTCTCCGGGCCGCCGCTAGGGGTGCGTACCGACTTGTAGAAATGTAACGTATAACGTTAAACTTATTAAGTCCCGAGGCGGGCCGCCCTATGGCGTACCGGTCGGGTCCATGGAAGAGTAACGTTGAACGTAAACTTAGCGCGAGGGTGACCCGTGGAAGCTGTGACAACGCCGGCCGAGCAGATCGCGGCCGGAAGCGTACTGCACGCGGGGCGGCTGATCAGCCAGATCGAGAGCGGCCACCCCCAGGCGCGGGAGGTCCTGCGGGCGCTCGCGCCGCACTGCGGCCGGGCCCAGCTCATCGGCGTCACCGGGCCTCCAGGAGCCGGTAAGAGCACACTGGTCGCCGCGCTCATCAGGGAGCTGCGCGGCCAGGGGCGGACCGTCGGCGTGATAGCCGTCGACCCCTCCAGTCCGTTCACCGGGGGAGCCCTGCTCGGCGACCGCGACCGGATGGTCGAGGCCTCCAGCGGGGACCGGGGGGTGTTCATCCGGTCCATCGCCTCCCGGTGCGCCTCCGGCGGCCTCGCCGCCGCCGTCGACGACGCGGTCGACGTGATGGACGCCATGGGCAAGGACGTGGTGATCATCGAGACCGTCGGGGTCGGGCAGGGTGAGTTCGACGTCGCCGGGATCGCCCACACCGTCGTCCTGGTGATGGTTCCCGGGTACGGCGACGCCCTGCAGGCGATGAAGGCCGGCATCACCGAGATCGCCGACGTGGTGACGGTCAACAAGGGCGACTCGCCCGGCGCCGAGCAGACGGTCAGGGATCTGGCCGCGCAGGGGTTCGAGCGGACCGGCCCGGACGGGGTGTCGCGCTGGAAGGTCCCCGTGCTCAAGACGTCGGCGCTGCGCGGGGAAGGCATCGGGGCGCTGGTCGCCGCGGTCGACGAGCACTACGCGCACACCGGTGCCACCGGATGGCGCGCCGCGGCCGAACGCGCCCGCCGGAGGGCCAGGTTCAACGCCTTCGTCGCCGACCGGCTCCAGGAGGAGCTGCTGAAGGTCGCCGGAGAGTCGCTGGACGACGAGCGGCTGGCCGACCCCTACGGAGCGGCCCAGGCGTACGTCGACGCACTGCTGAACGCCCACCGCCGGCTCACCGGCCCCTCAGGGGCCGCGGCGGTCCCAGGAACGGAGAACAAGTGACATCCTTGATCAGCAGCAAGTTCGAGGCCGCCAAGCAGGCGTGGGCCGAGCGCAGAGCCCGTTACGCCGCCAAACTGCGACCGGCCAAGACCCTCTCCGGTCTGCCGGTGAAGACCGTCTACACCCCCGAGGACGTCGCGGGCATCGACCTCGAGGAGATGCCCGGCGTCTATCCCTACACCCGGGGTCTGCACCCCGACGGCTACGCCCTGACGCCGTGGATGCAGCAGATGGTCTTCGGCTTCGGGACCATCGAAGAGACCCGCGTGAAGATGGAGAAGATGGTCGCGGAGGGCATGGAGGGCTACTTCGGCCACAAGGTCTTCAACACCGTCTACGACGTCCCCTGCATGTACGGCATCGACGCCGACCACCCGGAGGCCGTCGGCAACATCGGCCAGTGCGGCGTGCACATGAGCACCGGCGACGACTACGACGAGCTGATCCGCGGCTGGGACCTGGAGACCACCAACTTCTCCATGATCACCGGTGACAACTGCCTGCCGGCGCTCGCCCTGCTCGCCGCCGCGGTCGAGCGGCGCGGCGAGCCGACCACGAAGATGCACGGCAACTCCATGAACTGGTACCCGCGCATCGCGGTCCAGGACGTGCCCTCCTGGGAGCCCAGATGGGGCTACGCCCTGATGATCGACCTGATCAAGTGGGCCAGGGAGAACGCGCCCGCGTGGAACCCCGCCAACATCTTCATGTACGGCCTGTCGGAGGCCGGGGCGACCCCCGTGCAGGAGCTCGCCTACGGCCTGGCGTGGGGCAAGTCGATCATCGACGCCGGTCTGGCCGCCGGCCTGGCGCCCGACGACTTCATCGGCCGGCTGTCGTTCCAGATCGGCTGCACGGTGAACGTCTTCGAGGAGGTCGCCAAGTTCCGGGCGCACCGCCGGATGTGGGCCAGGCTCTGCCGGGAGGCCGGCGTCACCAAGCC
The DNA here is from genome assembly GCF_050942215.1 of Sphaerimonospora sp. CA-214678. Taxonomy (GTDB): domain Bacteria; phylum Actinomycetota; class Actinomycetes; order Streptosporangiales; family Streptosporangiaceae; genus Sphaerimonospora. The sequence continues at coordinate 3,686,268 of NZ_CP192056.1, read as the reverse complement.
GTCCAACATGTTCGCCCGCGTCCACGTGCACACCAGCGGCTACGTCCTGACGCAGCAGCAGCTGATGAACAACAACGCCAGGATCACCCTGCAGACGCTGGCGGCGGTGCTGGGCGGCGTGCAGTCGATCCACACCTGCTCCTACGACGAGGCCGTGGGCGTGCCCACCGAGGAGTCGCACCGTACGGCCCTGCGCACCCAGCAGATCCTCATGTGGGAGAGCGGCCTGCGGGACGTCGCCGACCCGCTGGGCGGCTCCTACTTCGTGGAGAAGCTCACCGACGAGATGGAGGCGGCGGCCTGGGAGATCTTCAACGAGATCGAGGCCGCGGGCGGCTACCTGCGCGGCATCGAGACCGGCGAGATCAAGCGGAACATCGACAACTCGTCCTACGAGATGAAGAAGCTGATCAACAGCGGCGAGCTGCCGATCGTCGGGGTCAACCGCTACACCTCCGACGAGCCGGAGAACTATGAGCCGTTCCGCATCGACGAGACGGTCGAGATCAAGGCCAAGGCCCGGCTGGAGGCGTACCGGGCCAAGCGCGACCAGGCCGAGGTCGACGCCGCGATCGCGGACATCCGCCGGGCCTGTCAGGACCTGAAGGACGGCAGGGGCCCCCTGATGCCCACCCTGGTGGACGCGGCCCGCAGGGGCGTGACCAACGGCGAGATGATGGTGCCGATGCGCGAAGCGTTCGGCTGGTACGTCAGTGAGTGAGCCCGTCCGGGGCCTCGCACATCACCCAAGGAGTGGACGCGTGTCCAGAGAGCACATCAAGGTCCTGCTGGCGAAGAAGAAGATCGACGTACACGGGCGGGGCAGCAAGCTGATCGCCCGGGAGTTGCGGGACGCCGGAATGGAGGTCGTCTACTTCCGGTTCGGCGTGGTGGAGGAGATCGCCGAGGCGGCCCTCCAGGAGGACGTCGACGTGGTGGCCGTCAGCGTGATGACCAGCGGGCAGATGCAGATCGCCCGCGACCTGATCCCCGCGTTGAAGGAACGCGGCATGAACCAGGTCCTTGTGATCATGGGCGGCATCATCCCCGAGGTCGACTTCGAGCCGCTCCAGGCACTGGGAGTGCACCGGTCCTTCCCGCCGGGCCTGCCCGGCGGCGTCGTGGCCGAGTACATCCGGGAGAACGTCGGCAAGGCCAGCCTGGTCTGAGAGGGCGGCCGGGCCCGTACGCGTCCACGGGCCCGGCCGCCGTTCCGTTCCGCCCGGGGCCGCTGCCGCGTCCGGTGCGGCGCCGGGCGCGGCGGCATCGGCATCGGGGGTTCTCCCCGCAATCGTGGAAGGGGTCATCGTGGCATCGTTGTCCGGAGTGGACGGCAAGGGGATCGTCGTCACAGGGGGAGGCGGCGGGCTCGGCTCGGCCATGGCGGCCGAGCTGTGCCGGCTCGGCGCCCGGGTCGTGGTCTGCGGACGGACCCAGGAGACGCTCGACCGGACGGTCGAGGCGATCGGCGAGGAGCTGGGCGAGGGCCGGGCGTTCGCGGTCACCGCGGACGTACGCGACCCCGCCTCGGTGGCGGCGATGGCCGACGCGGCGGGCGAACTCCTCGGCGCCGTCGACGGGCTGGTCAACAACGCCTCCGGCCTGTTCCCCATCAGGGCAGAGGAGCTGACCCCGAACGGCTTCAACTCGGTCATCCAGATCGTGCTCAACGGCACCTGGCACTGCACCTCGGAGATGGCCGGGCGCTGGCTGAGCGCCGGACGCGGGGGAGCGGTGGTCAACGTGCTCACGCCGTACGCCTGGATGGGCGCCCCGGGGATCGTGCACAACGCCTCGGCCAAGGGCGGCGTCCTCGCCATGACCCGCACGCTCGGGGCTGAGTGGGCCGGGCGGGGCGTCCGGGTGAACGCCGTGGCCCCGGGGTGGATGCCGGTGGGCGGCACCGACTTCCTGGCGGGCGACCCGGAGGTACGCCGCCGCCTGATCGAGGCGATCCCGGCAGGACGCCTGCTCAAGGCGGAGGAGACCGCGCGCGCGGTGGCCTATCTCCTCTCCGACGACGCTTCCTACGTGGTGGGCGAGGTGCTCACCATCGACGGCGGCCACCACCTGTCCAAGGGCCTGTACGAGTTCCTCGGCGAGATCCCCACCCGCCGGTAGAGGGCGACGATCCGCGGCCCGACTGCACGGATGGGCGAGGGCCGCGGACGGCTCCTTGAAGAGGTCCTGGATCATCGGGCGGCTTCAGAACCTCTCCGAATGTCCGCTCCGGCCGCGACTCCCGGTCCGGGCGCCTTTGATCCACCCGTCAGAGGGAGAGGAATCGTTGTGAGCGCATGCTGTGGTCCGCGACGGCAGTCCGCTGAGGAGCCGCCCCGGAGGGGGCTTACGGCGAACGCGCGGCGGCAGCTCCGGGTGCGGCCCGGTACGGGCGAAATGGTGGCGATCCCCGGCGGTGCCTTCCTGATGGGCGACGATCGCGAGGAGACGTTCGCCTCCGATGGAGAGGGCCCGGTGCGCGAGGTGAGGGTGCGGCCGTTCCTGATGGACGCCACCACGGTGACCAACTCCCTGTTCGTGGCGTTCGTCACAGAGACCGGCCACGTCACCGATGCGGAAAGGTACGGCTGGTCCTTCGTCTTCGCCGGGTTTCTCACGGAGAAGGCTTGGCGATATGTCATTCCCGCGCGTTCCACGGCGACGCCATGGTGGGTGCCGATGTACGGAGCCACCTGGCGGACGCCCGAGGGACCGGGATCGACGATCGAAGGACGGGAGGACCACCCGGTGGTGCACGTCTCCTGGCGGGACGCGGACGCCTACGCCCAATGGGCGGGCAAGCGTCTTCCTACGGAGGCCGAGTGGGAACGTGCCGCACGCGGGGGGCTGGAGAGGGCACGGTTTCCCTGGGGAGACGAGCTCGTGCCCGATGGAGTGCACCGGTGCAACATCTGGCAGGGGGACTTTCCCGACCGCAACACCGGCGAGGACGGTTACCTGGGCACCGCGCCAGTGACCGCGTACGCGTCCAACGACTTCGGGCTCCGCAACATCGTCGGCAATGTGTGGGAATGGTGCGCGGACTGGTGGTCCACCACCTGGCACGTGGACGGTGCGGAGGCTACCCGGGTCGATCCGCTGGGCCCGGCCGAGGGAACCGAGAAGGTGATTCGCGGCGGCTCGTATCTCTGCCATCGGTCAGTGGTCCGAGCCGCGCGCCGTTCGGTCATCGACCTGGACGGTGCCCACGTCCAGCCGGGCGGCCGGCTGGATCGCCATGAAGGAGGGGCCGCCGGGAATCGGCGGCCCCTCCTTCATGGGCGTGGAGGGCGTCATGTCAGCGTGGGCCGCCGCGCGGGGGACAGGCTGTCGGGGCCGAGGTCCTTGACCGTCGGAGTGCCCATCAGGGTCAGGCCGCGGATCATTTCCTCTCTGAGTATCGCCAGCACGGCCGCGACCCCCCGGGTGCCGCCGCCGGCGAGCCCATAGACCAGGGGCCGCCCGATGAGGCAGGCCCGGGCGCCGAGGGCCAGCGCGATGATGACATCCGTACCTGATCTGATGCCGCCGTCCACCAGGACATCGGCGCGGTGGCCGATCCGTTCCGCCACCGCGGGCAGCGCGCGGATGGCGGGCGGCACGGCGTTGAGCTGCCGGCCGCCGTGGTTGGAGACGACGACGCCGTCCACACCGAGGTCCACCACACGCTCGGCGTCGTCGGGGTGGAGCACGCCCTTGACGTACAGAGGGCCGTTCCATCGGGACCGGATCCACTCCAGATCACCCCAGCCGATGTCCGCCGTCAGGTTCTCGGACTGGATCTCCACCGACTCGACCTCGCTCACACGGGCGTCGTCGGGGATCAGGTTCCGCAGCGTCGTACGGCGGTGCCGCAGGTAGCCGTAGATCCAGCGGGGCCGTCGGGCCGCGTCCAGGATCCGTGCCGGGGTGAGGGTCGGGGGAATGGCCATTCCGGTGCGCCGCTCGCGCAGGCGGTTGCCGTATACCGGCACGTCGACCGTCACGAACAGGGCGGTGAAACCGCTGTCCCTGGCGCGGTCCATCAGGGATCCGATCAGACGACGGTCGCGCCACGGGTACAGCTGGAACCAGTGGTGCTCCTCGGTGCCCCGTCCGACCTCCTCGATGCTGTAGGAGGAGGCGCTGCTGAGCACCAGCCGGGTGCCGTTCCGCTCGGCCGCACGCGCCGCGCCGAGGTCTCCGTGCCAGTGTGCGGCCCCGGCCAGTCCGGTAGGAGCCAGGACGATGGGCAGGTCAAGTCGGGTGCCGGCGATCGTCACCGTGAGATCCACGTCGGCGACGCCGGCCAGCACCCGCTGGTTGAGGTACCAGTCTCGGTAGGCGGCCTGGTTCTCCTGAAGGGTCCGCTCGTCGTCCGCGCCGTTCTCGATGTAGGCCCAGACCATGCGGGGGACGCGTCCGCGTGCCCGCTCGCGCCAGTCATCGACGCTCAAGGGCGGGGTGGCGCCGTTGAGCCGGAAGCGGAAGTCACCGATCACCGCGGGATCCTGGGGTGGAGGGCGGGCGGCCGAGGGTGGCGGTCAATCCGTGACCTGCCATACCAGCAGGCGCCGCTCCGCGGTGTTGAACAGCCAGTTCATGATGACGGCTATGGCCATCAGTTCGACCAGGATGGCGAAGACGGTGTTGATCTGGTACGAGGACGAGTACAGCACGATGTCCTGGCCGAGACCGCCGGTGGCGGCGACCATCTCGGAGGCCACCACGCCCAGCAGGGCGTAGACGAAGGTCAGCCGCAGGCCGGCGAACATCGTCGGCACGGCCGAGGGGAGCACCACCTTCAGCAGGAGCGAGCCGCGTTTGAGGCCCACCACCCGCGCCATCGTCATCAGGTCGGCGTCGACCGACCGCACCGCCGAGCGGGCGTTCTCCGTGAGGATGAAGAAGACGATGCTGACGGCCAGGACCACCTTCGCCGTCATGGTCAGTCCGAACCAGGCGATGAACAGCGGGGCCAGCGCGATGCGCGGCACGCTGTTGATCGGGGCGAGGAACGGTCCGAAGACCGAGTTGAGGGTGGGGCTCAGGCCGAGGATCAGGCCGGCGAGGGTGCCGGAGACCGAGCCGATGACGAAGGAGACGCCGACCGCGCCGCCCGTGTCCTTGATCGATTGGATGCTGCGTTCCGACGGCAGGTATTCCAGCATCGCCGTCCAGACGCCGCTGGGCCGTCCGAACAGGGTCTCCTCCAGCCAGCCCTGCCTGGAGGCGAACTCCCACAGGGCGAGGAAGACGACACAGATCAGAACGCGTGCGGTGTTGATGAACGCCTTCGACTGCCAGAAGGCGGGCCGCTTGCTGTTGCCCGCGGTCCCGCTGCCCCTGGGCGCCGAGGCCGCCGTCGGTCGTTCGGTGGTGATGGTCATGACCGCCTCAGCTCGCGTCCCGGCGGCTGCGGTCGCCGATCGCGCCTTCGAGCCGCTCGAACAGATCGTGGGTGATGCCCTGGAACTCGTCGGTGAACTGGATCGCGCCGAGGTCCTCGGCACGTGGGCGTGGCAGGTCGATCGTGCGATCCTCGGCGATGCGGCCGGGATGGGGCAGCATCACGATCACCCGGTCGGCGAGGAGCACGGCCTCCTGCAGGTCGTGGGTGACGAAGATGACCGTTTTACGGTGGTCGCTGCCCTGGCGCTGCTCCCAGATGCGCAGGAACTCCGCCTGCAGCGTGAGCTTGGTGCGGGCGTCCAGAGCGGCGAACGGCTCGTCCATCAGCAGCAGGGAGGGGTCGGAGGCCAGCGTGCGGGCCAGTGCCACACGCTGTCGCATGCCCTGCGACAGCTGCAGGCGGTACTGCGACTCGCGGCCCTTGAGGCCGACCAGCTCCAGCATCTCGCGCGCCCGTTCCTGGCGTTTCCCGCGATCCCAGCCGCGGGTCTCCAGCGGCAGCTCGACGTTCTTGCGAGCGGTACGCCAGGGGAGCAGCGCGTCTCTGGCGAACATGTAACCGACGTCCATGTTGGGCAGTTCGGGGGCCTTGCCGGCGAGCGTGACCTCTCCGTGCGTGGGACGCACCAGCCCCGCCAGCATGTTCAGCATCGTCGTCTTGCCGCAGCCGCTCGCACCGACCAGGGCGACGAACTGGCCGGCATGGATCTCCACGTTTACCCCTTGAAGGGCCACGAGTTCCCTGGAACCGGCGGAGCCGTCCGCGCCCCGGGCACCCTGGAGGCGGAACACCTGGTGGACGTCCTTGAAGGAGATCATGGGGGACGCTCCGGGCGCGGCGGTCGATTCGGCCGTCGTGGCCGATCTGCTCTCAGTCCTGGCTACCAATGTCTCTGTCTCCCTCAGCTTGCGAGGATCTCGGAACCGGTCGGTGGAGCCACTGCGGAGTGGGTGCCAGGCGGGCTCTCCGGTGACCGGACTCAAAAATCTCACGTTTAACGCTATATATCAATATTTGGATTGAAAAGGTGGGGAACGGGCAGAACCACCCGATGATCCGTCACGCCTGGCCGCCGGAGTAGGCCGCAGCGCCGCCGACCAGGTCCGCCGACTCGAAGACCGTGACCGAGCACCCTCGCAGGGCCGATCCGAGAGCCGTCGCCAGCCCGGACAGACCCGCACCCACGACGATGACATGCCGGTTGTGGTCCGTCACGCCGATCCTCCTCGTTCCGTTGCCGCGTTGTTCATCCGGGGGCCGCCGCCCGCGGTCATGCCGCCGTCGATGACGAAGTCACCGCCGGTGAGGTAGCCGCTCTCGTCCGAGGCGAGAAACAGCACCAACTCCGCGACGTCCCTCGGTGCGCCCGGCCGGCCGAGCGGCAGGAAACGGTAGTGATCCGGGTCCCGGCCGTGGCCCGCCTCGGTGAGCATCGGCGTGTCGATGTATCCGGGGTGGATCGCGTTGACCCGGATGCCGCGTGGGCCCAGTTCGAGCGCGGCGGCTTTGGTGAGTCCCCGCAGGGCCCATTTGGACGTCGTGTAGGCGGCACTGCCGTACCCTCCGAGCAGGGCGAGCACGGAGCACACGTTGACGATCGATCCGCCCCCCGCCGTGGTCATCGCCTCGGTGACCGCCTGCGTTCCCAGCAGCGCGCCGACGACGTTCACGTCGAGCATGGCCGACATTTCCGCCGCGGATTCGTCGAGCAGACCGCGCTTCCAGTGGACGCCCGCGTTGTTGACGAGGACGCGCACGGGGGGCCAGTCCGTCAGCGATTCGACGGCCGCCGCCCAGTCCTCCTCCCGTGTGACGTCGAGGCGGAGGAACCGGGCGCGCTCGCCCAGTTCGCCGGCCAGTGCCCGGCCGCGCTCTTCGAGTACGTCCGCGATCAGCACGTGCGCGTTGGCGTCGATGAACCGGCGGACCTCGGCCTCGCCCTGACCACGTGCCCCACCGGTGACGATCACCGTCCGTCCGGCCAGGTCAACCATGAATCGCTCCTTGTCTGGACGCTGCCACCGGTTCGTCGTGATTCGGCCGCGGCTCGGCCTTCGCGATGCCGAGATCGACGAACATGTCGAAGGTCCTCGTGAGGGTTTCCTTGTCGAGGGTGGTCGAGAAGTCCTTGTACGCCTGCTCGACGACGAGGTTCGCCACCTCGGGGCTGACCCCCGTGTCGGCTGCCGGCACGGAGGCGCTGGCCGCGAGGTCGGCCGGATCGTCGATGAAGGTCAGGGCCTCGTCCACCGCGTCGCAGAACACCTTGGCGCTCTCAGGTCGCTCCTGGAGGAGCTCGATGATCTCGATCTCGATGTCCCGCTTCTGGAACATCCCGTGCTTCTCCGCGATCATGACGGGCAGCCGGTATGCCTGAGCGGGGAACATCATCACGCGGAGGGGCCGCGTCCCCCCGGTCGCCGCGGCCCCGGGCGAGTCGGAAGCCGCGGGGTCGCCGCCTCCACAGGCGGCCGTCGCGGCGGCGACCAGCGGCGCGGCCGAGAGGAGAGCGATCCGGGATGGATGCGATACACGCATGAACAATCTCCTGAACGAGGACAGGACGGGCATGGCGGGAATCGCGATACGTGGGGGAGCGCGCGCGAAGATTCCGGGGGCTGAGCCCTAACCGGTGCCGGGCCCGGCCCGGTGCGAGGCGAGCACGGCCGGGTTGCCCTGGGTCCAGGTGTGGTGCAGGTGCCGGTCGGCGATGCGCCAGCCGTCGCGGGTTCGGACGAACCGGTCGACGTAGGTGCCGGCGATGGTGAAGAGGTCGCCGCCAGGCGTGCCGTTCTTGACATGCTGGGCGATCAGGTATGTGCGGCCGGTCGCCTCGTCGGCGCCGGTCGCCTCGATCAGCGAGGTGCCGATGAAGTGCTGGCTGGCGTCCAGGGGCTCCAGAGAGGCGCGGACGACCTCGACGATGGCGGGCAGTCCACGTGGGCTGCCCGCGCTGCCGTACTCGGCCGCCGCGTCTTCGGTGAAGACCTGCCCCAGCAGGTCCCAGTCACGGCCGTCCAGCGCGACGCAGTAACGTGCCAGAAGATCCGCGATGTCCAGGCGGTCTTGCAGAGCAGGGGACCGGGCGGCGTCGGCACGCCCTCCTGCTGTGGCCATGGATCCTTCTCCTTCGTGCCCGCTCGCGACCGAGGACGGTCTCCGGCGGCTCTTCGCGGGTGAGCGCCGAGTCCGGACCGGCCTGGTCGCGAGCGGCGCGGTTCAACTCCCGGGCAGGACCACGAGGGAGTCGTAGGACGGCTTCGGTTCCGCCTCGAGAACGCCGAGCTTGACGTACGCGTCGAAGGTCGTGTCGAGCGTGTCCTTGGGCAGTTCGGTCGAGAAGTCGCCGTAGGTCTGGTCGAGGACGAGTTCGGCCACGGGCTCGGTGATGCCGGTGTCCTTCACCAGCATGTCCAGCGTGGTCTCGCGGTTCGCGGAGTCACGGATGAAGCCCAGGGCATCGTCGATGACGTCGCAGAACGCCTTGGCGGCCGCGGGCTTCTGCTGGAGGAACTCGGCGCTGCCCACCCAGCCGCTGCCGTAATACTCCTTGTACGTGGTGGGCCCCTCGGACATGTAGAGCAGGGGCTTGCCCGACTTGGCGTCCAGGACGAACTGGGTGCCGGTCGGGTTGAGCTGGGCCACGTCGACGCTGCCGTTGCCGAGTGCCGCGATGGCGGCGCTGCTGCCGCCGCCGAGGTTGACGTAGGTCACGTCGGTGACTCCGGCCTCTTCGAGCGCCGCGGCGAAGATCTTCTGGAGACCGGATCCCACCGGGGTCTGGATGCCGATCTTCTTGCCCTTCAGGGCCTGCAGCACCTCCTGCCAGGTGGCGCCCTCGGCGGTCGACGGGAGCGTGCTGTCCGCCGGAGCCATCAGAGTGGTCTGCAGCACCTTGATGCCGCCGCAGAAGAAGGCGCCCTTCGCGCCGGCCTGCCAGCCCTGGCCGAGCGTGCCGACCGTGACGATGCCGACGTCGGACTTCGTCGCGGTCAGGCCCTGCATGCCCTGCAGGTTGGCGGGCTGCTCGGTGATTTCGATATTGATGCCGCGCTTCTCGAACATGCCCTGCTGCTGAGCGATCATCACCGGCAGCCGGTACGACTGGGCCGGGTACATCATCACTCGGACCGTCTCGGTGCCCCCGGTGGCCTGGGCGGCGGTGGACGTGTCATCGGAGTCGCCGCCGCACGCGGCGGCCGTGGCGGTGAGCAGCAGGGCTATCGAGGCGAGAGCAACGCGAGTCTGGTATCCGTTGCGCATTGCGAACCTCCATCATACAAGGCCTCTTCGCGGGGCCTCAGTTGCCCGGTGAGCATTTCACGTTTAACGGAAGGAAACAAGGCCCTAGTTTGCTGACTTGAGGCAAAGAGGGAGGTCATCGACGCGCGCGGCGGGCAGCACTGTGAGCCGGACCGGCGACCGGCCCGGCTCACAGCCCGGACTGCTACGGCGATGTCCTCAGTGAAGGCTCCAGCCGCCGTCGACGGGCAGGGTGATGCCGGTGATGTACGAGCCGGCGTCGGAGGCCAGCAGCAGCAGGGCCCCGTACAGCTCGTGGGTCTCGCCGATGCGGCCGAGCGGAGTGCGCGCGAGGACCTTGCTCGTCCCGACATCGGACGCCAGCAGGGGATCGGTCAGCTCCGAGGAGAAGAAGCTCGGCGCCAGGGAGTTGACGCGGATGCCGTACCGGGCCGACCACTGCATCGCCAGATCACGGGTCATCCCGTTCATGCCGGCCTTGGAGGAGGAGTAGGCCACCTGCGGGATGTCGCCGCCGCTGATGCCCAGCACCGAGGAGACGTTCACCACCGAGCCGCCGTGCTTGGCCTTGATACACGCCCGCCCGAAGGCCTGGGCCATGTAGTAGGCGCCGATGAGGTTGATGCCGAGGACCCGGTTGAAGTCCTCGGGGTCCTCCTTGTGCGCCGGGGCCGCGTGGCCGACACCCGCGTTGTTGACGAGAACGTGGACGTCGCCGAGTTGCTCGATCGCCGCTTCCACCAGCGCGTCGCAGTCTTCGACCTTGGAGACGTCGGTCCGTACGGCGATGCACCGGCGACCGGTCGCGGTGATCTTCTCCTTGACCTCCTGGAGGCGGTCGACGCGACGGGCGGCCAGGACGACGTCGGCGCCGGCGTCGGCGAGCGCCTCGGCGAAGCCGACACCGAGGCCGGAGGAGGCGCCGGTGACGATGGCGACCTTGCCGTCGAGTCTGAACTGGTCCAACACGCTCATTGATGTCCTCGCATTCCTACAGTCGTGCTCACGGGGTCACTCGCCGCGGAAGACGGGCTCGCGGCGCTCCTCGAACGCCTTGCGGCCCTCGGCCACGTCGGCCGACGCGAAGATCGCGGGCATGAGGTTCTCGCCCTCGCGGTAGTGGCCGCCGGCCGCGTTGTTGAGGGTCCACTTGGTGGCGGCGACGGCGAGCGGCGCGCGCTTGGCCATCCGGGAGGCCAGGGCGGTGTACTCCTGCACCAGGGACTCGTGCGGGACGACCTTGTTGACGAAGCCGAACTCCCTGGCCTCCTCCGCCGACAGGTCGTCGGAGGTGTAGGCCATCCAGGCGACGCGGCGCCGCCCGATCATGTCGATGCCCCGGGTGATCGTGACGGCGGGCACGAGCCCGTGGTTCATCTCGCGCAGGCCGAAGCGCGCCTTCTCAGAGGCCAGGACCAGGTCGCAGGCGAGGGCGATCTCGGTGCCGAACCCGAAGGCGTAGCCGTTGACCGCGGCGATGACGACCTTGCTCAGCCGCTCGATCGCCTCGAAGGGCGCGTGGGCCAGGCGGATGAACTTGCGGCAGTTGCCCATGCTGTCGAAGGTCATGCCGCCGAGGTCGGCGCCGGCGGAGAAGGACTTGCCGGTGCCACCCGTGAGCACGACGGCCCGGACCTGGTCATCGTTCTCGAACGAGCTGATCGTGTCGGCCAGCTCCCCGAAGAGGGTCGGGCTGCCGGCGTTGAGGACATCGGGCCGGTGCAGGGTGACAACGGCATATCTGTCCGCCGGGTACTTCTCGACGTACAGGGTCTCCCTGTCCACGCGTTCCATGTCGGCCATTTGTGATCACTTCCCTTGGTTGGATATGACGTTCGACGTCGATTGAATGAGCGTGGCGCCGGCGGCCACCTCACGTGACGGACGACGGATCACAGCGCTTCGATGACGGTGGCGTTGGCCATGCCGCCGCCCTCGCACATCGTCTGCAGCCCGTAGCGGCCGCCGGTGCGGCGGAGGCTGTGCACCAGGGTGGTCATCAGCCTCGCGCCGGTCGCGCCCAGCGGGTGCCCCAGGGCGATGGCGCCGCCCAGCGGATTGGTCCGTTCCTGGTCGATGCCGAGCTCACGCAGCCAGGAGAGGACCACGGGGGCGAACGCCTCGTTGATCTCGTAGTGGTCGATGTCGCCGACCGACAGCCCGGCCTTCTTCAGCACCTGCTGAGTGGCGGGAATGGGAGCGCTCAGCATCATGATCGGATCGGCTCCCGTGACCGCCAGGGTGTGCACCCGGGCCAGCGGGGTGAGGCCGTGCCGTTCGACGGCCTTCGCGGAGGCGATGAGCAGGGCCGCGGCGCCGTCGGAGATCTGGCTCGAGACCGCAGCGGTGAGCCGGCCGCCCTCGGTGAGGGGCTTGAGGCCGGCCATCTTCTCCAGCGAGGTGTCGGGCCGCGGGCCCTCGTCGGCCCGGACATCCCCGAAGGGGACGATCTCGGCGTCGAACACGCCCGCCCGCTGGGCCGCGATCGCCCGCTGGTGGCTGCGCAGGGCGAACTCCTCCATGTCCTCCCGCGTGATGTTCCACCGCTCGGCGATCAGCTCGGCGCCGCGGAACTGGGAGACCTCCTGGTCGCCGTAGCGCGCGATCCAGCCGGGACCGTCGTACGGCGCGCCCAGGCCCTGCTGCTCCCCGATGATCGCCGGGCTCGAGATCGGGACCAGGCTCATCACCTCGACCCCGCCGGCCAGGACGAGGTCCTGGGTGCCGGACATGACGGCCTGGGCGGCGAAGTGGACCGCCTGCTGTGAGGAGCCGCACTGGCGGTCGATGGTGGTGCCCGGGACGTGCTCGGGCAGGCCCGCCGACAGCCACGCGGTGCGGGCGATGTTGGTGGACTGGGCGCCGAGCTGGTCGACGCAGCCGAGGATCACGTCCTCGACCTCACCGGCGTCGACGCCCGCACGCTCGACGGCCGCCTTGATGGCATGGCCGGCGAGGTCGGCGGGATGAACCTGGCTCAAGCCGCCCTTGCGGCGTCCGACGGGAGTGCGTACGGCGCTGACGATGAATGCCTCTGCCACTGTCTCTCGCTTTCAGAAGGTAGGGGTCATGGCGACGACCGTGCGCCCGATGGACCGTCGGCCGGCGAGGAAGGCGTGTGCGTCGGCCACCTCCGCCGCGGGGAACACCCGGGCGACCACCGGGTCGGCGGCACCGGTCTCGAACTGCCCGAGGACCCGCTCGACGGAGGGACGGACCAGCTCGGGGTTGCGCTCCAGCCATTTGCCGAGCGTGAAGCCGGACACCGAGATGCCCAGCTCGAACAGGGTGTGCAGGCGGAACCGGTCGCTGCTCCTGCCGCTGCTGGCGCCGACGCTGACCAGGCGGCCGCCGGGGGAGACGCAGTCCAGGCTGCGGCCCAGGACGTCGCCACCGACCGACTCCAGCACCAGCGGCACGCCGCGTCCGCCGGTGACCTCGGTGACCACCTCGGCGAAGTCCCGCGTGGTGTAGTCGACCGCCACGTCGGCTCCCCACCGTCGGAGCTGCTCCACCTTGGCGGCGGAACCGGCGGTGGCGATGATCGTGCCGGCTCCGTAGGCACGGCAGAGCTGCAGACAGGCCGAGCCGTACGCCCCCGCGGCGGCCTGGATCAGGACATCCTCGCCCTTACGCAGGCGGCCGAGGGTGACGATGGCGGCGTCAGCGGTGAGATAGGGACCGGCGGCGCCGGCGGCCTTGTGGTCGTCGAGCGCGTCGGGCACGGGGTAGACCTGATCGGCCGGCGCGGCGACGAACTCCGCAGCCGCGCCGCCGCGCGGGATGACCCCGAAGACGCGGGTGCCGATCGCCGGGCCCTCGGTGCCCGGCCCATGGGCCACCACCACACCGGTGAGGTCGTGACCGGTGACGTAGGGCGGCTCCGGCGCGCCGGGGTACTTACCGGCGCGCTCCAGCAGGTCGGCCCAGTTGATGGCGAAGGCGCGCACCTCGATCAGCAGCTCGCCCGGGCCGGGTTCCGGTACCGGGACGTCGTCCCAGCTCAGCACCTCGGGGCCGCCGTGCGCGGCGAAGCGCAGCCCCTTCATGGTCGTACGGCTCATGCTTCGCGCATCCCGGCCGGGACTCCGTCGACCATGCGGTCGTGGTACTCGCAGATGCCGTGGCCGGTCGCGCCGCGGTAGTCGAACTCGACCAGGTACTCGGCCAGTCGGGCGATCTCCCCGTCGCGCCGGTTGCGCAGGGGGACGTTGTGGAAGACGCGGCCGGAGGCCTCCACATGCTCTCCCGACTCCGTCCACATCGAGACGCTCATCGTGGTCGCGTAGTAGGGGGCCGGTCCGTACTCGCTCTTCACCGAGACCCGGTCGACCAGTTCGACCACGCCGTCGCGCAGCACCATGCCGTTACCGGGCGAGGGCACGTCGCCGATCTTCTGGGCCCAGGCGACGAACCCGTTGCGCTCGTCCACCATGCACGAGAGCCAGCGCCAGTAGTGCGGCCCCTGCCAGATGCGCGGGCCCCAGGAGTGGTCGCGGAAGCCCAGGCCGTTGATCTCGCGGCGGGCGCCGTCGACCTCCACCCAGCCGCGCACCGAACAGGGACCCTGGTAGTGGCCGACGGCGATGCTGTCCTCCGCGCCCTGGATGCCGGAGCCGCCGCCCAGGCCGTAGACCGGGACGACGTTCTCGTAGTGCAGTTCGAGCGTGAGGGGGACGACGGGGCTGGTGGTGAACGCCTGCTTGGGGTTCTCCAGGGCCGTGCCCTTCTCCAGCAGGTACGCCGTGCCGTCGAAGGTGACCTTCATCTTCTTCAGCGGTTCGACGACCTCGAACCTGAGTCCGGCGGCGTCGAACCTCTCGTTGCTCGTGATAGGTGCGCGGTCGAAGCGGATGGCGGCGGCGCCATCCGGTAGATAGAGCAGAACGGTGACCTCGGCGTGGCCCTCGTTGACCCGGTTGCCCATCCTGATCAGCACCGCGAAGCCCGAGTCGCCGTCCACGAAGTTGTAGTAGGCCGACTCGTTGAACTGCGGGTGGTCGGTGGGCTCGTGCATGTACTCGTCCTGCTCAAGAATCGGTACGGTTCCCATGCCTCGTTCACCCTTCACGTTAGATCGCTGTGCGCTACTCTAACGGAAAGAACCTTACGTTGCACGTCACATATCAGGTTGAGGTGACATGGATCAGAAGACCGGTGGGCCGGACGGTGTACGGCAGGCCAAGCTCGGGCTCATGCTGGCCGGCGGCGGCGGCCTGACCGTCTCCGACATGGCGGGAATCGCGGCGCGCGCAGAGAGCGCCGGGTACGGCGGCGTCTACCTGGCCGAGGCGTGGCGGTCGGGGTTCGCCACTCTGGCGATCATGGCCGAGCGCACCGAGCGCATCGCGCTGGGACCGTACGTGCTGAACGCGCATGTGCGTACCCCGCTGATCGCCGCGATGAGCGCGGTGGACCTCGACGAGGTGACCGGCGGACGCCTCGTCCTCGGCGTCGGCAGCGGGAACCGGGTCACCAACGAGAGCCACCACGGCGTCCCCGTCGAGCGGCCGCTGCGCAAGATGCGCGAGTACGTCGAGCTGATGCGGCTGGTGACCCGGGCGAGGCGCGGCGAACGACTCGACTACGCGGGCGAGATCCACCGGATGGCGGGCTGGCGCTGCCAGGTCGACCCCGTCCGGGAGTCCATCCCCATCGTCCTGGCCGCCACCTCGCCCAAGATGACCCGGCTGGCCGCGCTGGTCGCCGACGGGATCGCGCTGGGCAGTCTCCAGTCGGCCCAGTACGTCGCCGAGGTCGCGGCCGAGTGCCGGAGCCGGGCGGAGCGGCCGGGCTTCTCGGTGATGATGGCGGCCCTGGTCGCCGTCGACGAGGACGCCGAGCGGGCCCGTGCGGCGGCGCGCGCTGCGGTGGTGAACCTGTACGCGGGCAAGCCCCATCCCCACTACGACGCGCTGCTGCGCAGGCAGGGCTACGAGCGGGTCGCCGACGACGTGGATCGGTACGTCCGGCGTGGCGATCTCGCCGCTGCGCGCCGCTCCGTCACCGACGAGGTCGTCGACCGGCTGACGGTGGCGGGCACGCCCGCGGAGTGCCGCCGCCGGATCGCCGAGTACGCCGAGACGGTGGACGATGTGCTGCTGGTCAACGTGAGCGGGATGAGGTACGAGGCGGGCAGCGCCGATCGGGACGCCCGCCGCGTGCTGCTGGAGTCGTACGAGCCGCTGATGGAGCTCGCCTCGCCGGCCGGGTGACAGCCGTGACAGGACGCGTGCCTGCCGGAACGCGGGGAGGCCGGACGCCTCACCGGCGGTCGAGGCCGCACTGCTCCTCGACCCGGTAACCGTGCGCCGCGGCCCAGAACCGGTCCTGGAGCACCGCGCGGACGGACGGCCGGGCGAAGAACTCCTCGGCCCACTCCCGCTGGTCGAAGTAGACCTCCAGGAACGCCTGGCGGGAGGTCGACGGCAGCGTCCGCGGGAGCGGACGCTGCCCGGGCTCGTCGACGGGCGCGGTCATCTGCTCCGCGATCACGTGGTCCACCAGGATCTGCCGGATGCCGAAGGCCGACGACGCCTCCTCGGCCAGCGTGTTCAGGCCGCCGTCCAGATGCTCCCGGGCGGCGGCCGGGTCGACGCCGTCGGCGCGGTCGAACTCGAAGAGGTACTTCTCCAGGGCGGTCTGTCCGGCCAGCCGGTCGAGCAGGACCTCCTCGCGTACCCGGAAGGGGCGTAGTTCGCGCAGGAACAGGCGATGGTCGGCGACGACCGTCTCGCGGAGGTCGTCGCTGTACTCGAGCCCGCGGCCGGGCAGGTAGCGCAGTACCACGTAGCGGAACGCCCGTGGCCGTCGTTCCCAGCCGCCGAGCAGGTCGTACTCGGCCGTCGCCCGGTTGACGTGGTAGCTGATCACCTGGCTCTTCTCCCGGAGGAAGCGCCGGGCGAAGCGACTGTGCACCCGACGGTAGTACCGGTCGGCCTCCTCCGGCGTGACCGCCGAGGCCGGCAGGAAGTGGGAGATGGTCTTGTCCCAGGTGCCGCCGCTCCGGGCGTCCCCTGACCTCGTCATCGTAGGCTGGTCCATGAGTGAATCCAACTATGAACGTCAAACGTCGGACAAGGTCCGCCGCTCCTTGCTGTTCCTTAACGGCTTACGTTAAATTCTATACCTGTGCGATCCGTCCCCGACGACGAGAGGTTCGTGTGCGACCTTCACCGGATGACCTGCTGGACAGCCTCCGGCTGTCCCTCAACGAGAGCCTGCTGCCCAAGGTCGAGGATCGCTGGGCCCGATATGTCGGCTCCGCGATGGATCTCGTCCTCCAGCATCTGAAACTGCGCCTGGCCGGCGAGATGGACATGATGGCCGAGGACAGCGCCGACATGCTGACCGTCCTCGCGGCGGTCGGCGGCCGCGCCGCCGCCCTGGCGGAACGTTCCGGCCGGGACGGCTCTCCCCGATGGGAGGAGCTGGCCGAGATCGTGGCGGGCGCCGCGGAGCGGGCCGGCGACCGGCCCGAGCCCGAAGACGCCGTCGGGCGCAACGAGGAGCTGCGCGGCGTGGTCGTCGCGGTGATGCGGTGGCTGGACGACGCCGAGGACGCCGGCCACCCCGAGCTAGGGGAGCTGAGAGACGAGGTGTACCGCCTGGTGCGACGGCAGGTGGATCGGACCAAGCCGCTGGTGGAGCCGCTGTTCATGTCGTTCCGGCCGGTGGCGTCATGAGCGCGGGGACCAACACCGCCTCCGGGCTGGACGCCGAGCGCCTCGGCGCTTACCTGCGTGACCGGCTGGCGGCCGACAGCCTCACGGTCGTCTCACTGAAGCGCAACGTCGGCGGGATGTCCAGGGAGACCTGGTTCGCCGAGGTGACCGGCGTCCGCGCGGGCGTGGAGTTCGACGACTCGCTCACGGTACGGATCGACCACCCCGAAGGCTCGGTGGTGCCGGTCAGCCTGGAGCGGGAGTACCGCACCTTCGCTGCGCTCACCCCGACCAAGGTCCCGGTCGCCGAGGCGCTCTGGTACGAGTCCGACGAGTCCCTGATCGGGCGGGCGCCGTTCTACGTGCGGCGTACCGTGCCGGGGAGCGCCTCGGCCGGCAGGCTCTTCGCCCCGGGAGGCGAGGAGCGGCGTCGCCGGATCGGCCGGCATCTGGCCGAGCGGCTGGCGGCCGTCCACACCCTCGACTGGGACAGCGCCGGGCTGGGCGAATTCATGGCCGTGCCGCAGCGGCCGGAGGACTGCGCGCTGCTGGAGCTGGCCCACTATGAGGAGGCCTACCGCGCCGCCGACCCGGAGCCCATGCCGGTGGTGGAGGCCCTGTTCTCCTGGCTGAAGCGGAACGTGCCCACCGAGGTCTCACGCACCTCGCTCGTCTGGGGCGACGTCGGCGTCGGCAACTTCATCTACGAGGGCGACCGGGTGGTGGCCCTCACCGACTGGGAGCAGGCCCACCTGGGCGACCCCATGAAGGACTGGGCCTCGGCGCTGTGGCGGGGCGCGGACGCCCTGCTGCCGCGTGAGGAGATGTTCGAAGCCTACGAGAAGGCGGGCGGGCCGCCGATCGATGAGGAGCGGATCAGGTATTACTCCGTCTTCATCGACGCCGAGTACATCTGCACGTCTTTCCCGCTGCTCAGCGAGTTCGGCCCGGACGGCGTCCGCGACGCCACGTTCGTACGTCTCGGCATGGGCGTCCCGTACATGTGCATGGATCACGGCCTGCGCACCATCGGGTACTGAGCCGACTTAGGAGTCCCTGTGTCTCTGGAGACATCGCTCACCGGTTCGGTGGGCACCATCGAGCTGAACCGGCCGGACCGGATGAACGCGCTCACCGTCGAACTGGCCGCGTCGCTGGGCTCGGCCGCTTCCGCCCTGCTCGACAAGGGGGCCCGCGCCCTGGTGCTGGCCGGGCGCGGCCCGGCGTTCTGCGCGGGCGCCGACCTCGCCCTGGTCGACCAGGCGCTGGCCGGCGAGCCGGCCGCCGTGCTCACACCTCTGGTCGAGAGACTGCACGCCTCGCTGAAGCTGCTGCGCCGGCTGCCGGTGCCGCTGATCGCCGCCGTCGAGGGGCCGGCCGTCGGTGCGGGGATGGGGCTCGCCCTCTGCGCCGACGTACGGATCCTCGCCGAGAGCGCCCGCCTGATCCCCGGCTACATGGGGATCGGGGCGTCCCCCGACGGCGGGGTGTCCTACTTCCTGACCCGGATGCTGGGCTCGGCCCGTGCCCTGTCCCTGCTGCTGCGCAACCGGCCGGTGGGCGCGGCGGACGCCGCTGCGCTGGGTCTCGCCGAGCCGCCGGTGCCGGACGGATCCGCGCTGCGGGCCGCGCAGGAGCTGGCCGCCTCGCTGGCGGCCGCCCCTCCGCTGGCGCTGATCCGGGTGCGCGAGCTGGTCGACCGGGCGACGGTGCTCGGGCTGGAGGAGCAGCTGGACCTGGAGCAGCGGCGGGTGGCCGAGCTGTGGCTCACCCACGACTTCGGCGAGGGCGTGCGTGCCTTCCTCCAGCGGCGCCCTCCGGAGTTCCGCGGCGACTGACGGCGGTCCGCCGGCGGCGGGCGGCTGAGGGCGGTCCGCTGACAGCGGACGGCCGACAGCGGTCGAGAGCCGGCGCCGCCATTCCTCCGACCGTTCCCCGGCCCGGCCGCCTCACCAGGCGGCCGGGCCGATCGGTTCCGGTCAGTCCGACAGCATCGTGCGCAGCCGGTGCTTGAGCACCTTGC
This sequence comes from Sphaerimonospora sp. CA-214678, assembly GCF_050942215.1. Lineage (GTDB taxonomy): Bacteria > Actinomycetota > Actinomycetes > Streptosporangiales > Streptosporangiaceae > Sphaerimonospora. The sequence goes on along the minus strand of NZ_CP192056.1, from coordinate 3,666,926 downwards.
CGGTGGCGTTGCGGGGCAGTTCTTCCGTACGGATCCAGCGGCGGGGCACCTTGTAGGTGGCCAGCCGTTCCCTGATCCAGGCGTCCAGCTCCGCGTCGGAGGGGATCGTCTCACCGATCAGGACGGCCGTGACGAGCTGCCCCCATTTGGGATCGGGGGTGCCGACCACCGCGACCTCGGCGATGTCCGGGTGTTCGGTCAGCACCGCCTCCACCTCCCGCGGGTACACGTTCTCGCCACCGGTGACGATCATGTCGTTGCGCCGGTCGGCGACGTGGAGATAGCCCCGGTCGTCCCGGTACCCCATGTCCCCGGTGTGCATCCAGCCGTCGCGCAGTGTCTCGGCGGTGGCCTCCGGCCGGTTCCAGTAGCCGAGCATCACCGAGGGCCCCCGGCAGACGATCTCGCCGATCTCCCCCTGGGGCACGGGTTCGCCCGCGCCGTCGACCACCAGCACCTCGAGACCGATCGCCTCCGTGCCCGCGGAGGCGAGCCGTTCGGTGTCCGCCGGATCATGGTCGGCGGGGCGGAGGATCGTCTGCCCGCCGGTCTCGGTCATGCCGTACTGCTGATGGAAGCCGCAGCAGAACCGTGCTATGGCACGCCGAAGCAGCGTGGGCTCGATGGACGATCCGCCATAGATGATCAGGCGCAGCGCGGAGAGGTCGACCTCGTCGATGACGGGGCTCTCCAGGAGCATTCCGATGATCGTGGGAACCAGCACGGTGGTGGTGACCCGCTCCCGCGCCATCGTGCGCAGGGCGAGCTCCGGTGCGAACTCCGGCAGCATGACCACCGTTCCGCCGACGGCCGTATGGGCGTACGCGAGGAACGCGGCGATGTGGAACATGGGCAGGCTGGCCTGGTGGACGTCGCCGGACCGCACCTGGAGCTCCGCCGCATTGATCATGACGCGGGCGGTGAAGCCGAGCCGGTCGATGACCGCGCCCTTGGGCGAGCCGGTGGTGCCGGAGGTGTAGAGGATGGTGGCGGGCAGTTCGAAGTCATCCGGGTCTGCGCCGGGGTCGGGGGTGGCGCCGGCCAGCGCGGCGTCGTAGGACGGTACGGTTTCGGGAGAGCCGAGGCCGAGCACGTTGGGGATTCCGGCGTCCGCCGCCAGGGCCGCCGCACGGCCGTCCTCGCCCCGTCCCGCGATCAGCAGGCCGGGCGCGCAGTCGGAGAGGATGAATCCCAGCTCCCGCGGCGTGAGGCGGATGTTCAGCGGGACCAGGGCGAAGCCCGAGCGCAGGCACGCCGCCTGGATCTCCACGTACTCGAGTTCGTTGGCGGCCAGGAGCGCCACCCGGTCGCCGGGGACCAGGCCCAGAGCTCGGAAGACCGAGCCGAGCCGCCCCACCCGGTCGTCCAGTTCGTCGAAGGTGATCCGTCGATCGCCCTCCGACACGGCGGTCTTGCCGCCGAACCGGCTGGTGGCGCCGCGGATCAGATCGAGGTAGCGCATCCCATCTCCACCATGGAAACTCGGATCGACATGTTACGTTGAGCGTTAAATCACGTTACAGTGAACGGGTCGAGAGCGCCAGGGTTCCGGCGTAGCGACAAGTGGACTTCGGGACGGTCGGCCGGCCACGTGTGCCGGGGCATGAGGCGGCACCAAGCCGGCGGGAGGCGACATGGACTTCACCATCAGCGGCGAACACCAGCAGTTTCGGCGGACGTTGCGCGAATTCTTCGAGGCGGAGGCGCCGGTCGACGTGGTCGCGCGCTTCGACCGGGAGGAGGAGTTCAACTCCGAGCTCTACCGTAAGGCGGCCGAGCTCGGCCTGTGCGGGATGGCGTTCGGCGAGGAGTACGGCGGCAGCGCCGCCGACCAGATCTCCATCTGCATCGCTGTCGAGGAGATCGCGCGGGCCAGCGCCGCCCTCGCCTACGCCTGGCTGCCCACGGCCACGTTCTGCGCCAAGGGCGTCTACCACTTCGGCACCGAGGAGCAGAAGAAGGAGATCCTGCCCCAGGTCGCGGCCGGGACGATGCGCATGGCGATGGGCCTGACGGAGCCTGAGGCCGGGTCTGATCTCACCCATTTGTCCACCCGGGCGGTGCGGGACGGCGACGATTTCGTGATCACCGGCCAGAAGGTGTTCACCACCGGCGCCGACACCGCCGATTACATCTTCGCGTTCGTGCGCACGGATCCCGACGCACCGGCGTCGAGGGGCATGTCCGTGCTGCTCGTCCCGCGGGACGCGGAGGGCCTGACCGTACGGCCGCTGCGCAAGCTGGCCGGCCAGGCCACCCACACGTGCGAGGTCTTCCTGCACGACGTGCGGGTGCCGAAGGAGAACCTCGTCGGCGAGCTGGGGGATGGTGCGAGCATCATCTTCCAGCTTCTCGACGCGGAACGGATCTACGTCGGCGCCGAGGGCACCGGCCTCGGCCAGGGCGCGCTGGACATGGCGCTGAAGTACGCCAAGGAGCGCGTCCAGTTCGGCAAGCCGATCATCGAGCATCAGGCGGTCGGGCACATGCTCGCCGACATGGCGATGGACGTGCAGACCGCCCGGCTGATCACCTGGCAGGCGGCCTGGCTGCTGGAGCAGGGCCTGGACTGCAGGCTGGAGGCGTCCATGGCCAAGGTCTACGGCTCGGAGGCCGGGACCAGGTGCGCGGCACGCGGCATGCAGATCCTCGGCGGTTACAGCTACATGGTCGAGTACGGCATGGAGCGCTACTGGCGCGAGACCAAGCTGTACGAGATCGCCGGCGGGACGAACCAGATCATGCGCAACGTGATCGCCAGGCAACTCGCCAAGGGCACCCCGTGATCCCCCCGATCCCCGCCGTTCCCGGGCTCCCGCTGGCCGCCGGGTTCGACCACGCGGCGGTGGCGGCCCGCAGAATCCGTGATCTGCTGCCGATGTACCGGGACATGCTCGGCGGACAGTTCTATCTCGGCGGCGACAACGTGCGGGTGGGCTACCGGGGCCTGCAGCTGAGCTTCCGGGGCGGGGGCAAGGTCGAGCTGCTCGAACCGCTCCCGGGATCGACGTTCCTGGAGAGCTTCTTCCGGCGCTCTCCGCTGGGCGGACTGCATCACCTCACTTTCACCGTGGCCGGGGAGATGGCGGAGACGATCGCCACGCTGGAGGGGCTCGGTTACCGGGTGCACGGCGCCTCGGCCGCCGACCCCGACTGGCACGAGGTCTTCCTCCACCCGCGCGAGGCCTTCGGCGTCCTGCTCCAGATCGCGCGTCCCGGGCCCGACTACGGGCCGGCGCGCGACTACACCCTCGACGACGTCCTCGCCGGTAAGGCCCCCAACGGCTCCGGAACCCCCAGTCCCTGACGGACCCCCGTCGAATTCCGCTCGAGGAGAGAGAACATGGCACCCGACGATCTCAGGAATCAGCTTGAAATCCGCGACCTCGCCGCCCGTTTCACCGACGCGGTCAACCGGCGTGCCCCGAAGGAGGTGGCCGCTCTGTTCACGGAGGACGGGGCGTGGCACGTGCCCGGGGTGCCGCCGGCGGTCGGCCACGAGGCGGTCACCGGTCTGCTGGCCGGTCTGCTGAGGAACTTCAGCCGGCTCGTTCAGCTGACCCACAGCGGACACGTCGACGTCGCGGGGGAGACGGCGACGGCGACCTGGTACATCAGCGAGAAGGGCGCCGACTCGGCCGGCGACACCTTCGAGTTCACCGGCGTCTACGTCGATCGCCTCGTCAGGACGGAACAGGACGGCTGGCGCTTCGCCGAGCGGTCGTTCGGCTTCCTGCACCGGAAGGGGGCGGGAAAGGAGCGGTGGTACCCGCACCCGAACGCCGTCGCGGACTGACCCGGATGAGCTTCATCTAGGTTAACTATTGACGTTGAACGTCATACTCACCATTCTTGGAATGGGATCAGGAGATCCGGCCTGAAGACGTGAATCACGCCGAGCTGTCGCGGCTCGTTGGACCGCCCGACCGGAGTTGAGGGGGGCGAATGACATCCGGCTGCGATCGGAGGCGGAGACCTGTGCCGGGAACGACCAGAACCTAAGGAGTCAGACCATGCTGGTCGGTGACATCGTCCGACGTAACGCGCAGTTCTTTCCGGACAGGGACGCGGTCGTTGTCCCGGGCCATACGCGGTGGACCTGGCGAGAGCTGGACGTAAGAGCGAACAGATTCGCCAACGCCCTGCTCGGGCTGGGACTGTCGAAGGGCGACCGGGTCGCCCTATACGCCCCGAACTGCAGTGAGTACATCGAGTTCTTCTTCGGCTGTGCCAAGTCGGGAGTGATCGGAGCGCCGACGAACGTCAGGCTCTCGCCGTACGAGATGAGTTCGTACCTCTCCTATGTGGAGCCGGCCGCGGTCCTGGTGCACGCCGACCTGCTGGAGAGCGCACGCGGGTGGCTGCCGGACGTCGAGTCGGTCAAGCACGTGATCGGATTCGGGCCGGGGCACGGACTGCGGCTCGATCTCGAGGCGCTCATCGCGTCCGCCGGAGCGGACGAGCCGCGGACGGCGATCGATGAGGACGACATCTACCAGCTGGGCGCCACGAGCGGGACCACCGGCGTTCCCAAGGCGGCGATCCTGACCCATCGGAACGCCATTTCCGCGCTGCTCGCCTGGGCCGCCGAGCTGGACGTCCCCGAAGCCGGGACGGCGCTGCAGAACATTCCGTACTTCTTCAATCCCGGGGGGCCGTCGGGTCTGCACCCGGTCCTGTTGAAGGGCGGCCGTACGATCATCCCGCCCGCGTTCGACCCGGCCGAGTTCCCCAAACTGGTACAGGAGTACCGGGTCACTCACACCATCATCGTGCCGACCATGGTGCAGATGGTTGTGTCGAATCCGGATATCACGCAATATGACCTGTCGTCGCTGTGCGGCATCATGTCCGGCGGATCGCCGTTCCCCGCCCCCGTGCTCAAGCGGGCACGAGAGCTGATGGGCGACGTCTTCAACCCCATCTACGGTATGGCGGAAAGCTACTCCTGCGGCACGATCCTCAGACCGCAGAACCTGTTCACGGAGGGCACCGAGCAGCAACTCCGGCAGCTGTCCTCGATCGGGAAACCGGAGACGTTGGTGAACCTGCGCGTCGTGACCCCCGAGGGCGACGACGTCCCGCACGACGGCAGGACCGCGGGCGAGATCTGGCTGTCCGGACCCACGATCTCCCCGGGGTACTTCCGGATGCCGGAGGAGACCGAGCGCAGCCGTGAGGAGTCCTGGTTCAAGACCGGCGATGTCGCGGTGGTCGACGATGAGGGCTTCATCACGATCGTCGACCGGCTGAAGGACATGATCATCACCGGTGGGATCAACGTCTTCAGCGTCGAGGTGGAGCGCGTTCTGGAGCAGCATCCCGACGTCCAGCAGGTGGCGGTGATCGGCGTGCCGCACCCCCGGTGGGGTGAGGCGATCCACGCGGTCGTGTGCCGAAGGGCCGACAGCACGGTCAGCGAGCAGGAACTCCTCGCGTTCGCGGCCGAGCGCCTGAGCTCGTACAAGAAGCCCCGGTCGGTGGAGTTCGTCTCGACCCTGCCGATCAGCGCGACCGGAAAGATCCTGAAGAAGGAACTGCGGAAGCGGTACACCGTTCAATCCGCCACCTGAGGGCACGTCGCGGGCCGGACCACCCGAGCCCACCGGTGTGCGTGCCGGCCGGCCCGATGGCGCCAGAGCGGATCCGGCGTCCGCCGATGCCTGGGCCGACGCCGGCCCGCCCGCTCTCGCGGACGGCCGCGCGCGCGTCAGACGGGACGGAGGAGTGCGACCAGGAAGCCCGAGTCGTCTGTGAACGGACGCAGGTCCCACGTGGACAGCAGCAGGTCGGGTTCGAGCGCGGAGGCCGCCGCGTCGGCGAGGAAGTCGCCGAACTCGTAGTCGCGGCCGGCGCCGAAGCCGATGGCGGCCCGGCCGTCCGGCGCGAGGTGCTCGCGGAACCGTTTCAGCACCTCGCGCCGGGTGCTCGGGGCGAGGAACGCCATCACGTTCCCGGCGCAGACGATGGCGTCGAACGGCGTGCCGACGCCCCGTGCCGGAAGGTCGAGTTCGGCCAGATCGCCGACCATCCAGCGCGGCCCCGGGTAGTCCTGCTCGGCGGCCTCGATCAGGGCCGGGTCGACGTCGACGCCGACGACGTCGTGACCGGCCTCGGCCAGCGCGCCGCCGACCCGGCCGGATCCGCAGCCGGCGTCGAGGATGCGGGCGCCGCGCCGCACCATGGCGTCCACGAGGCGGGCCTCCCCGGCGAGGTCCTCGCCGGCGCGGGCCATGGCACGGAAGCGCTCGATGTACCAGGTGGAGTGATCGGGGTCGGCGGCGACCTTCTGCATCCAGATGCTCTGTTCAACCATGTCCGCATTCTCCCGTAGCGGGGCGGTGGGGCTTCGCTGCGGAGTGCTCGTACGCGCCGCGGTCAGCCGGTACGGCGGACGCGGGCCGGGGCGAGCCCGCCGAGGAGCATGACGTCAGCCCTACCGCCAGGGCCGTGTAGCCGCCCTCGGCGGCGGCCACGACCGGCCCGCCGATGACCGTGCCGGCCGCCTCCGCCACCCGGGGCCGAGACGGCTCCGCCTACGCCGCCGATGCGGTACGGCCGATGGCCGGGCCCCGGAATTCCGGGATCCCGGCCATCTCCGCTGACGGTGGTGCGATGTCAGGAACCGTTCCAGGTCCACTTCTGGTTGTTGCCGCCGTGGCAGGAGTAGATCTGGAGCTTGGTGCCGTTGCCGGTGCCGGCGCCGACCGCGTCCAGGCACTTGCCGGACTGGACGCCGACGATGCTGCCGTCGGAGTTGACGCGCCACTTCTGGTTGTCGCCGCCCCAGCAGCTGTAGATCTGGACCACGGCGCCGTCACCGGTGCCGCCCGCGTCCAGGCACTTGTTGCCGTAGACCCGGATCTCGCCCGAGGAGGCGGAGGTCCACTGCTGGTTGGTGCCGCCGTGGCAGTCCCACAGGTGCAGCTGGGTGCCGTCGGCGGTGCTGTAGTTGGGCACGTCCACACAGCGCCCGGAGGCGACACCCTTGATCATCCCGGAACCGCCGGGCGAGGTCGGCGTCGGTGTGGGGGTCGGGGTGGGCGTGGGTGTGGGTGTGGGGGTCGGCGTCGGGGTGGGTGTGGGGGTCGGCGAGGTGCCGTCGAGGCCGAAGAAGCGGATGGCGTGGATGGCCATCCCGCGGTGCGGCAGGTCGTGGCCGGCTCCGCTGATGGTGTACGCCTCGACTTGGCCGGAGCCGTAGACCCGCCGGGTCCAGCCGGACTGCGGGCTGCTGGTGGAGGTGGGGGTCTGGCTGATTCCCCACACGTTCGTCCACTGGTCGACTTCCTTCTGCAGCATGCTGAAGTTCAGCACGTTGTCGTTGGTGCCGTGCCAGGCGGTCACGCGCGGGAGGGGTCCGGTGTAGCCGGGGTAGGCGTTGCGTACCAGGTCGCCCCACTGCTGGGGGGTCCTGTCGCCGCATCCCGCGGGTCCGAGGCAGCCGAAGGGCACGCCGGAGAACGGCGCGCCGCCCTTGAACACCTCCGGGTTGGTGGCCAGCAGGTTGATGGTCTCCATCGCGCCGGAGGAGAAGCCGGTGGCGAACACCCGGTCGGCGTCGCCGTTGTAGCGCTGCTTGACGTAGTCGACCATGGAGACGATCGAGACCGGGTCGCTGCCGCCGCCGTGGCGCAGGGCCTCGTTCGACCAGACGTCGAAGCAGTTCGACAGGCCGTTGGCGCTCTTGTTCGCCTGCGGGTAGATGACGATGAAGCCGTACTGGTCGGCCAGCGAGGCGAACTCGGTGCCCTGGTAGAAGCCGGACGCCGTGCCGTTGCAGCCGTGCATCGCCACCAGGATGCCGGGACGGGGTGCGACCTGGTTGGGGACGTACAGGTACATCCGGATGTTGCCGGGGTTCGTGCCGAAGTTGGTCACCTCGGTCAGGCTCGCCGCCGACGCCTGCGGCATCGGTGCCATGAACATGGACAGTGCCGTGATCACTGCCGTGATGCCGGCGCCGGCGAGTTTTCTGATGTGCCGTCTCATCCTTCCGCCTTTTCTCGGGGGGTAGGGGGCCGCGCTTCGTCGGTCGGGCAGGGTGACGTCGTTCCGGGGCGTGGCGGAACTCCGGACCGGTACCGCGCGTCGGGTCGCGGTCCTGCTTCGCACTCCCGGGGGAGCCGACCGTTCACTGGACAGCAGGGGTGGGGAGGGGCGACCACGGCGGGCTCGGCGACATACGGGTACGGGGTGGCTGGACCCGATGCGATGGAGTCGCCGCGTGGAGACGAGACCCCGTGCCGACGCCGGCCGCCGTGAGCCGACCTCCGCCGCCCGTGTGCGTACCGCACCATCTCGGTGCGGTGCCTACGTTAACGATGGAAAGTGCAGATATTTCAGCTCATGCGAATGAGTACCTACAGCGGACTGTTCCGATCGGGCATAACGGGTACCGAGTGGTGCACTGCGGATGTTAGCGCTCACATTCAGTTGATCGGCCAGGTCCCTTCTCCGGCGGACAGATGGAGGTGGTGTGGGGTGGAGCAAACACGAGTGACGGAGCCCTGTCAAGGGACCGAGGTGTCGCGCGCCGGTTGTGCGGGCCCTGACCCCGGTCCACCTGGGAGTCTTCGCGGCGGCGCGCCCGATCGGTGCCGATCTGATGTTGAAACTTTCACTATCGCTTCCCATGTCGGCACACGAGATTCCGAAAGTTTCAGTCCCGATATTCTCCGCTTCAACAGGCGGTTCTCGTTCTGTCGGAGAAGAAATTTGTCGAAACTTTCTCTTCCGGTCTTGACAAGTTTCGGGTCGGTTTCCACACTTGGTCTCCAAAGCGGTCCCCGCTGCCGGCTGGTGCACGGGCAGGGGGGCCGCGCATCTGCGACGCCCCGGTGGTGTGCGTCCACCCGAATCGGGCGGGGCGCGGCGTCGAGCCCGCGGGGATGTCCCCGCGCTTCCCCCTCTATTGGTGATGCAGTTACGGAGGCTCAGAAATGGGCACGAACGCCCTATCCTCGCCTGGAGCCCGGTTACGCCGGGCCCTGGCCACCGGTGCCCTCGGCATTCTCGGCGCTGCCACAGTTCTGGTGGCGGCTCAGGCTCCCGCCGACGCCGCGGCGAGCACGCTGGGCGCGGCGGCCGCGCAGAGCGGCCGGTACTTCGGCACGGCCATCGCGGCCGGCAGGCTCGGTGACTCGACGTACACCACGATCGCGAACCGTGAGTTCAACATGATCACGGCCGAGAACGAGATGAAGATCGACGCCACCGAGCCCAACCGGGGGCAGTTCAACTTCACCCAGGCCGACCGGATCTACAACTGGGCCGTGCAGAACGGCAAGCAGGTCCGCGGCCACACCCTGGCCTGGCACTCCCAGCAGCCGGGCTGGATGCAGTCGCTGTCGGGCGGCTCGCTGCGCCAGGCCATGATCGACCACATCAACGGCGTCATGGCCCACTACAAGGGCAAGATCCCCTACTGGGACGTCGTCAACGAGGCCTACGAGGACGGCAACTCCGGCGCCCGGCGCAACTCCAACCTCCAGCAGACCGGCAACGACTGGATCGAGGTCGCCTTCCGCACCGCGCGGTCCGCCGACCCGGCCGCCAAGCTGTGCTACAACGACTACAACATCGACAACTGGACCTGGGCCAAGACGCAGGGCGTCTACAACATGGTCCGCGACTTCAAGCAGCGCGGCGTGCCGATCGACTGCGTCGGGTTCCAGGGTCACTTCAACAACCAAAGCGCCTACAACCCCAACTTCCGCACCACGCTGCAGAGCTTCGCCGCCCTGGGCGTGGACGTGGCGATCACCGAGCTGGACGTCGAGGGCGCCTCGGCCACCACCTACGCCAACATCGTCAACGACTGCCTGGCCGTGCCGCGCTGCGTCGGCATCACCGTGTGGGGCGTCCGCGACAGCGACTCCTGGCGCTCTAACCAGAACCCGCTGCTGTTCGACGGCAACGGCAACAAGAAGGCCGCCTACACCTCGGTGCTGAACGCGCTCAACGCCGCCAGCCCCAACCCCAACCCGACTCCGACCCCGACTCCGACCGTCACCCCGCCGCCTGGTGGTGGAGGTTCCGGGACGATCAAGGGCGTCGGCTCCGGGCGCTGTGTGGACGTGCCCAACTACAGCACCGCCGACGGCACCCAGCTGAACCTGTGGGACTGCCACGGCGGCACCAACCAGCAGTGGACCTACACCTCTGCCCAGGAGCTCCGGGTCTACGGCAACAAGTGCCTGGACGCGGGCGGCACCGGTGACGGCGCGGTGATCCAGATCTACAGCTGCTGGGGCGGCGACAACCAGAAGTGGCGTCTCAACTCCGACGGCACCATCGTCGGCGTCCAGTCCGGCAAGTGCGTGGACGCCGTCGGCGGCGGCACCGGCAACGGCACCAAGCTCCAGCTCTACTCCTGCTGGGGCGGCGACAACCAGAAGTGGAACTGGAGCGGTGGCACCACCACCCCCAACCCCACGCCCACACCGACTCCGACTCCGACGCCCGGCACGTGTGATCTTCCGACGACCTACCGCTGGACGTCGACGGGTTCGCTGGCGAACCCGAAGTCGGGATGGGTCTCGCTGAAGGACTTCACCAACGTCGTCTACAACGGCAAGCACCTCGTCTACGCGACGACGCACGACACGGGAACGAGGTGGGGTTCGATGAACTTCGGCCTCTTCTCGAACTGGTCCGACATGGCCTCGGCCAGCCAGAACACGATGAACTTCTCCACCGTCGCGCCCACGCTGTTCTACTTCGCTCCGAAGAACATCTGGGTGCTGGCCTACCAGTGGGGCGGGACCGCCTTCTCCTACCGGACGTCGACCGACCCGTCCAACCCGAACGGCTGGTCCTCGCAGCAGACCCTCTTCACCGGGAGTATCTCCGGCTCCGGGACGGGCCCCATCGACCAGACGCTCATCGGCGACGACAACAACATGTACCTGTTCTTCGCCGGCGACAACGGCAAGATCTACCGGTCCAGCATGCCCATCGGCAACTTCCCGGGCAACTTCGGCTCGAACTACACCACGATCATGAGCGACTCGACGAACAACCTGTTCGAGGGAGTCGAGGTCTACAAGCTCCAGGGCCAGAACAAGTACCTCATGATCGTTGAGGCGATCGGTTCGCAGGGCCGCTACTTCCGTTCGTTCACGGCCACCAGCCTGAACGGTACGTGGACCCCGAACGCCACGAGCGAGAGCAACCCCTTCGCCGGCAAGGCCAACAGCGGCGCCACCTGGACCAACGACATCAGCCACGGTGACCTGGTCCGCGCCAACCCCGACCAGACCAAGACGGTCGACCCCTGCAACCTGCAGCTGCTCTACCAGGGCCGCAGCCCCAACTCCGGCGGCGACTACGGTCTCCTGCCCTACCGGCCGGGTCTGCTGACCCTGCAGCGCTGACCCCCGCTGTCCGGCGTACGGGCCGGGCACGACCGGTGAACTGACGAAGGTGCACCTGATTCGTGCGAGGACGCGATCACCCTGATCGCATCCGAACGGAATCAGGTGCACCTTTCCGGTTGTCGGGGACCGGCCGGCGATCACTCGGCGTACCGCCGCTCATGGGACGGAGTCGTCGGCGGCCGTGCGGGAAAGGCCCCTCCGATGCGGCGAAGCGCCGCATCGGAGGGGCCTTTCCTCACCGTGTGCCGATCTCGATTGAGGCGCCGCGGGCCGTCACAGGCCCGTGATGGTCCAGTGGTTGTTGGTGTTGTTGTTCGGCGTCCACATGCACACGGTGGAGCCGACGGTGCGGTTGCCCATGCCGTCGAGGGAGGTGCCGGTCCCGCGGTTGATGATCTGGTAGCGGCCGTTGCCGACGCCGTTGAGCCGCCACTGCTGGTTGTTGCCGCCGTTCCACGGCGCCTGCCTGGCGGCGGCGCCGTTGGCGGCGTTGCCCCAGCTGTCCGCGACCATGCCGTTGGTGCGGTTGACGATGCGGTACCACCCACCGCCCAGGTCCACGAGCTGCCACTGCAGGTTGGTGCTGCCGTCCCAGCTCCACTGCTTGAGGTTCGACCCGGAGCCGACGTTGCCGCCGCTGTCCAGCACCAGGCCGGAGGTGACGTTGGTGATCCGCACATAGGTCGACGGCGCGGGCCCCGCTGCCCCGCTCATGCGGTACGTACGGCCGGCCTGGCCGGTCAGCGCGATGACGTCGTCCTCGGGTTCGGTGACGCCGACGGTACCGCCGGTCGCGGTGTCGACCACCTGATAGGTCCCGGTGAAGATCCGGTTGCGTACGTTCACCGTGCCGTCGCGGTCGAACTTGACGAGGATCTCGGTGGACCCGTCGGAGCCCCACGACGCGTCCACGGTGTAGCCGCCACGTCCCCGGAGCCCCTGGACCTTCCCGCTCGGCCAGGCGGTCGGCAGTGCGGGCAGCACGTGCAGCTCGCCGTTGTGGCTCTGCAGCAGCATTTCGGCGATTCCGGACGTGGCGCCGAAGTTGCCGTCGATCTGGAACGGGGGGTGCAGGTCGAACATGTTCGGCGCGAGCCGGGCCGTCGTCACCAGGAGGCGGAGCAGGGTGTGCGCCCGGTTCCCCTCCTCCATCCGCGCCCAGTAGTTGATCTTCCAGGCGAGCGACCAGCCCGTCCCGTCGTCACCGCGCAGTTCGAGGGTCCGACGCGCGGCGTTGTACAGGGCGGGGGTGCCGCGCTTGGTGATCTGATTGCTGGGGTGCAGGCCGTACAGGTGCGAGATGTGCCGGTGGTTCTGCTCGGTCTCGACCCAGTCGTACAGCCACTCCTGGATGTTGCCGCGCGAGCCGACCTTCATCGGCGGGAGCCCGTCCCTGGCGGCCAGGACCTGTGTCCGGAAATCGGCGTCGACGTTGAGCACCTGGCAGGCGTTGGCGCAGCCGTTGAACAGGTCACGCAGGATCTGGTTGTCCATCGTCGGGCCGGCGCACACGCTGACGCCCGAATGGTGGGCGAGCTCGGGGGAGTTCGACGGGTTCGTAACCAGATATCCCAGGTTCGGCTCCCGCACGAGGGTCTCCAGGAAGAACTGCGCGGCGCCCTTCATCGCCGGGTAGTTCTGCCGGAGGAACTCCACGTCGCCCGTGAAGAGGTAGTGGTCCCAGATCATGCTGGCGAGCCACGCGCCGCCGGTCTGCCACATGCCCCAGAACGCCCCGTCGACGACCGACGAGCCCCGCCACCCGTCGGTGTTGTGGTGGGTCACCCAGCCGCCGGCGTTGTACTGCGCCCGGGCCGTGCGGGCGCCGGTGACCGTGAGATCGTCGATCATCTGGAACACCGGCTCGTAGCACTCCGACAGGTTCGTCGTGTCGGCCGGCCAGTAGTTCATCGGCAGGTTGGCGTTGAGGGTGTACTTCGAGTCCCACGAGGGAGTCAGCGAGTCGTTCCAGATGCCCTGCAGGTTGGCCGGTTGAGTGCCCGGACGCGAGGACGAGATCAGCAGATAGCGGCCGTACTGGAACAGCAGGGCGGAGAACTGCGGGTCGTCGGTGCTGCCGTGCTGCGCGATGCGGACGTCGGTCGGCTGGTCGGCCGCCGCCGTGCGGCCGAGGTCGAGCGTCGTGCGCCCGAAAAGCCGCTGGTAGTCGGCGACGTGCCGGGCGCGCAGGTCGTCGTAGGACCTGTCGTCCGCGGCGTCGAGGTGCCGCCGAGCGATGCCCTGGTAGTCACCGCTGACGTCCTTGTAGTTCACGTAGCTGGAGCCGATGGAGATCAGCACGGTCACGCTGTCCGCCGCCCTCACCTGCAGCGTGCCGCCCGAGCTGCTGACACTGCCGCCCTGGGCGACGGCCCGGGCCAGTGCCAGGAACCTGACCTTGCCCGCCAGGCCACGCTGGTCGCCGGAGACGCCGTCGAGTGCCACCGTCGCGCCGTCCGGGCTGGAGCGCGTCGTCCGCTGGGGGCTGTCGAACGTCGCGGAGAACGTGATCGAGCCGGGTCTGTCGGCGGTCAGGCGAATGACGATCACCTGGTCGGGCGCGCTCGCGAGCACCTCGCGCCGATATCGCACGCCGTTCTGCAGGTACGACACGGTCGTGGTCGCCGTGGTCAGGTCGAGGAAACGGTTGTACTCCGAGACCCCGGCGTCGCTGCCGAAGGCGAGCCGCAGGTTGCCGACGGTCTGGTAGGCCAGCTGCGCGGAGGGATTGCCCAGCATGTTCTGGTCGACCAGGCTCTGGGCCTGGCTCCACTGGTTCTGGAAGACCAGCTGCCGGATCTGCCCCAGGGCCGCCGCGCCCCTCGAGTTGCTCTGGTCGTACGGCCCGCCGGCCCAGATGGTGTCCTCATTGAGCTGCAGCCGCTCGGTGCCGACGTTGCCGAACACCATGGCGCCCAGGCGGCCGTTGCCCATCGGAAGCGCACGCAGCCACTCGGTGCCGGCGCTCTCGTCGTACCACAGCGCCAGATCGTTCGCGGCTCGCACCTCGGCGGGCGCCACCGACGCGGCACGCGCCGCCGCCGTCCACTGGAGCGGCAACAGCGCGGCTCCGGCTCCGGCCGCACCGAACTTCAGCACTTGCCTGCGGGATAACTCCGACATTCCGGTCCTCCAAGCCCGAGGGTGTGACTCTCGAATCGATTCGATCACTACCTGGATATCGAGCGGATGTTCGGCCGACCTGTGAACTAAGAGACTCCGGGCAAGGGGAGGCTACAAACATGTGATCAATTCCGTCAATGGGCACAAACGACTCACCGAAATCCGGCGGAACCTGCGCCAATTCCGGCGGTAGAGATGGGATCTCTCCGTGCCTGCCGCTCACGTCGTCATGGTGGAATGCCCGCTGGTCCGGGCCTCGGGAAACCGGGTCGCCGGTGCGCTCGGCCGGCCGCCGCCCGAGGAGGGTGCCGCCGGGGGGCACGGCGGGCGAGATGAACGTTTCACGCGACCGCGCCGGTGGCCGGTCCGGCCAGGTCTGCCCGGCCGCATCAGGCGGACCGGTGCGCCGTATCCCCCCGGTTCGCACCGGAGAACCCGAAGGCGGGTGGGATGCCGATGAGACGAGACCCGCTTTCCGGGCCGGTGAGGATCGGCGTGATCATCTCAGTGGTTCCGGGGCTGTTTCCATCAGCGAACGGCCCAGGTTCTCCCGCAGCCAGGTCTCGGTGGTGCTGACGTGCATGAGCGCGGCGGCATGGGCGAGGGAGGCGTCGCCGTGCGCGAGCGCGCGGTAGATGGCGGCGTGCTCGGCGATCGTGCGGTCGGCCGAGTTCTCCTCGACGAGGCCGCGCCACACGCGCGATCGGAGCGTCCGGCTGGCGATGCCGCCGAGCAGGGCGGACAGCGACTTGTTGCCCGTCGCGTCGAAGACGGCGCGGTGAAAGGCGTCGTCGTGATGGTTGAGCGCCTCCACGTCGTCCTGTGCCGCGATCATCGCGTTGAGGTGGCGTTCGACCTCCCTGAGCTGCTCGGCGGTGATGCGGGTCGCCGCCAGTCCCGCGGCCACGGGCTCGAAGAGCCGCCGCACCTCGGTGATCTCGATCAGATCGTCGCCCCGCATCATCTCGACGGCGAGGCCGACTCCTTCCAGCAGCAGCTCCGGCGAAAGGCTCGTGACGTAGGTGCCGTCACCCCTGCGAACCTCCAGCACGCGGGTGGTGACCAGGGAGCGGACCGCCTCTCTGAGTAGGTTGCGGGACAGGCCCAGCTCGGCGGCGAGTTCCTGTTCGGGGGGCAGCCGGGCGCCCGGGGGAAGGGTCCCATCCTTGATGAGCTGCCGGATGCGTTCGATCGCCTGCTCGGTCAACGACATACCTGAATTCTGGTACGTGGAGACGGGACTCCTCCACACCGGCCGCACGCGGAACGAGCGAGCGGACATGTGATGTGTACGCCGGTTCCGGTCCGGAGGCCCTCTTCGACGCATCCGGCGATCCTTCCGCCGGTGCCGGTGAACGCCCGAATTTTCGCGATTCTGCTCTTGGGTCTGGACACTGACCGGGGTTTGGCCATAGAAAGACATCCCATGTCCTGTCGGTGCTGAGTGCGTTCACGGTGCCCCTCGCCGGGGTCCGCCGCGCCGGGCCGCGGGCCCTGTCTGAGCGTTGCCGCCGTCGACGACGGTATCGCGGCCCTGGTGCTTCAGAAGGAGAGACGATGAAAGGCAGACGGGTCGCGCTCGCCGCGGTCTTGGCAGTATCGGGGTGTCTCGCCGCGGCCTGCGGCGGGGACGGCGGCTCGGGCGCACAGGGGGGTCCGCTCATCGGAGTCGACTACCCCCGTTCGGACACGGACTTCTGGAACTCCTACATCAGCTACGTTCCCAAGCTCGCGGGCGAGCTCGGAGCGGAGATCAAGACCACCAACTCCCAGAACGACATCGCGAAGCTCACCGCCAACGTGCAGACCCTGGTCGGGCAGGGCGTGCGGAGCATGGTGATGGCACCGCAGGACACCGCGGCCGTGGCCCCGACGCTGCAGCAGCTCAAGAGCAAGAAGATCCCCGCGGTGCTGGTGGACACGCGGCCGGACACGGGGGAGGCCTTCATGGTCGTACGCGCGGACAACCGCGCGTACGGCGAGAAGGCCTGCAGGTTCCTGGGCGAGAAGCTCGGCGGAAAGGGCGGTGTGGTCATGCTGGAGGGCGACCTGGCCTCCATCAACGGCCGCGACCGCACCGAGGCGTTCAACGACTGCATGAAGCAGAACTACCCCGGCATCAGGGTTTTCGGTGAGGCGACGAACTGGGACGGAGCCGTGGCCTCGCAGAAACTCTCCACGGTCCTGACCGCGAACCCGGACGTGAAGGGCGTCTACATGCAGTCGAGCTTCGCCCTGGCCGGCACGCTGCAGGTGCTCAAGCAGCGTGGCCTCCTGGTGCCGCCGGACGACCCCGAGCACGTCTTCGTGGTCTCCAACGACGGCATCCCGCAGGAGCTCAAGGACATCGCCTCCGGGAACATCGACGCGACCGTCTCCCAGCCCGCGGACCTCTACGCCAAGTACGCGCTGTACTACGCGAAGGCCGCGATCGAGGGCAAGACCTTCCAGCCGGGCGAGACCGATCACGACAGCACCATCATCGAGGTGCGGCCCGGGCTGCTGGAGGACCAGCTGACCGCGCCGCTGGTCACCGCCGACGGCGGCACCTACGGCGGCGTCCCCAGCGTCAGGTACGACGACACGTCGCTGTGGGGCAACAACCTGAGCTGAGGGGGCGTGGCGATGGAAGAGGCGAGCCCTCCACCCGCCCGCGGCGACGGGCCCGCCGTCGCGGACCGGCCCGCCGCCGTGGAGGCCGAGCGCGTCACCAAGAGGTACGGTGAGACGCTGGCCCTCGACGGTGCGCACATCACGATCGCGCCGGGTGAGACCCACGCGCTGGTCGGCCGCAACGGCGCGGGCAAGTCGACCCTGGTCTCCATCCTGACGGGGTTGCAGGCGCCCGACGACGGCGAGGTCCGCTTCGCCGGAGCCCCGGCTCCGCGGCCGGCGGACCGCGACGCCTGGCGGGAGCGGGTCGCCTGCGTCTACCAGAAGTCCACGATCATCCCCGAGCTGACCGTGGCGGAGAACCTCTACCTCAACCGGCACGACCTCAACCGGCTGCGGCTGATCGGCTGGAAGAGCCTGTGGCGGAAGGCGGCAGAGCTTCTGGAGACCTGGTCGGTGGAGGTCGACGTCCGCCGGCCGGCCGGGGAGCTCGGGGTGGAGCAGCGGCAGTTCGTCGAGATCGCCCGGGCGCTGTCGTTCGGCGCGAGGTTCGTCATCCTCGACGAGCCCACGGCACAGCTCGACGGCGCGGCGATCGCCCGGCTCTTCGAGCGGATGCGGGCGATGCGCGAGCGGGGCGTCACCTTTCTGTTCATCAGCCACCACCTGCAGGAGATCTACGAGGTCTGCGACACGGTCACCGTCTACCGCGACGCCCGGCACATACTCACCGCGCCGGTGGCCGGCCTGCCGCAGGGAGATCTGGTGGCGGCGATGACCGGCGAGGCCGCCGGCCTGCGTGATCAGGCCGCCCGGGCGCCGGTCCCGGAGCGCGCCCCGGTGGTCCTCGACGTTCGGGGCCTGGGCGACGGCGAGGTCTACCGGGACGTCGACCTCCGGGTACGCGCCGGCGAGGTCGTGGGGCTGGCCGGTCTCGGCGGTAGCGGGAAGGTCGAGCTCGCCGAGACCATCGTCGGGCTGCGCGCCCCGCGGTCCGGAACCATCGAGGTGGCCGGGCGCCGCCCGCGCCCCGGCAGCGTGCCGGACTCGCTGGCCGCCGGTGTCGGATTCGTGCCCAGGGACCGCCACCATCAGGGGCTCGTCCCGCTGATGTCGATCGCCGACAACGCCACGATGACCGTACCGGAACGGCTCGGCCCTGCGGGCTTCGTCAGCGGCCGGCGCAAGGACGTGCTGGCCCGTGAGATGATCCGCAACCTGGCGATCAAGACACCCGGCCCCGATCTGCCCGTCACGGGACTGTCCGGCGGCAACCAGCAGAAGGTCGTCATGGCCCGAGCGCTGGCCGGGGAGCCCCGCCTGCTCGTACTGATCACACCGACCGCCGGGGTCGACGTCCGGTCGAAGGAGTTCCTCCTCGGCAAGGTCGAGGAGAGCGCCGGCAACGGAACGAGCGTGGTGATCGCCTCCGATGAACTCGACGACCTGCGGCTGTGCGACCGGGTGCTGGTGATGTTCCACGGCCGCGTCGTCGCGGAACTGCCCGCCGGCTGGCATGACCACGAGATGGTGGCCGCCATGGAAGGAGTCGACCTCGATGCCTGAGACCACCGCCGCTCACGCCGCCACGGGACGCCCGCCGGGCTCCCCGGCGCCGGACGGTGCGGGACGGCGCCGCGTCACGCTCCCCCTGGCCAGGCTGCGGGACTTCGCGCTGGTCCCCGCGATCATCGTGATCGCGATCGTCGGGCAGATCGTCAACCCGATCTTCCTGCAGAGCGACAACCTGATCAACATCCTGCAGACCATGTCGGAGATCTCGCTGCTCGTCCTCGCCCAGACGCTCGTGCTGATCGCCGGGAAGATGGACCTCTCGCTCGAGTCGACCTTCGGACTGGCACCCGGCGTGGCCGCCTGGCTGACGGTCGCCGCGGGAACGGGCCCCGGGCTGGGGCTGCTGCCCGGCGCCTGGGGCATACCGCTGACCATCGCGGTAGGGGTGCTGATCGGGGTGGCCAACGCGCTGTTCATCGTGCGCTTCGGGCTCAACGGCTTCATCGTCACGCTGGGCATGCTCATCGTGCTGCGCGGCCTGCTCACCGGCATCTCCGGCGGCCAGACCTTCTTCAACCTCCCCGAATCGATGACCTACCTCGGCTCGGCCATGTGGCTCGGCATGCCCGCGTCCATCTGGGTCTGCCTGCTGCTGTTCGCCGGCGGCATCGTGGTCATGGGATTCACCCGGTTCGGCCGCGCGCTGTACGCGATCGGCGGCAACGTCGACGCCGCGAAGGCGGCGGGCATCCGCACCGATCGGGTGCTGTGGATCACGCTGATCTCCGCGAGTCTGCTGGCCGCGATCGGCGGTCTGCTGCTCACGGGACGGCTCGCCTCCGTCGCCGCCGCCCAGGGCGACGGCGCGATCTTCACGGTGTTCGCCGCCGCGGTCATCGGCGGGGTGAGCCTCAACGGCGGCCGGGGTACGGTGTTCGGCGCTTTCACCGGCATCCTGCTGCTCTACATGATCCAGAACGTCCTCACCCTGGCAGGTGTCCCCGCGCAGTGGATCCAGGCGCTCAACGGGGGGATCATCCTCACCGCGCTCGCGATTTCCCGCATCACCGGGGGCAGGTCGCAGGAATGACCGCGAAGGGCGGCCCGGCTACGGTTCGAGCAGCGGCAGCAGGGCGTTGAGGCGGCCGGACGCGAACCCGGAGAGGTCCAGCGAGCAGAAGGTGAAACCGGCGTCGCGTACCGCCGCTTCTACGCGCTCGCGCAGCTCGAACACGCGGGGGAGCTCGGCACGCGGCACCTCGACCCGGGCCAGGGTGCCGCCGGCGTGGGCGCGCACCCGGCAGATCGGAAAGCCGAGGTCGCGCAGCACGGTCTCGGCGGCCTCGATCCTGCGCAGGACCTCCGGTGTGACCGGGTCGCCGTAGCTCACCCGCGAGGCCAGGCAGGGCGCCGCCGGCTTGTCGGCGGTGACCAGCCCGAGCTCGCGGCTGAGCGCGCGGACGACGGGCTTGGTGAGACCGGCGTCCACCAGTGGCACGATGGCCCCTCGCTCGGCAGCGGCCCGCTGCCCGGGGCGGTGATCACCCAGGTCGTCGAGGTTGGTGCCGAGCGCGATCCGGGCGCCCATCGCAGCCGCCAGCGGGGTGAGCGCGTCGAACAGCGCCGACTTGCAGTGATAGCAGCGGTCGGCGCCGTTGGCGGCGTACTCGGGGCGGTCGGCCTCGTCGGTGCACACCTCCACGTGGGCCAGGCCGTAGCGACGTGCGAACGCGCGCGCGGCGGCCCGCTCGGCCGCGGCCAGGCTGGGGGAGACCGCCGTGGCGGCAAGCGCCCTGGTGCCGAGCACCCGGGCGGCGGCGAAGGCGAGCAGCGCGGAGTCGGCGCCGCCGGAGAAGGCGACGATGATCGCGTTCTCCGCGCGCAACCGGGCCGTCAGGCGCTCCAGGGCGCCGCCGGAGGCGTTCGCCGAGTCCGCGGAGCCGGCCGTCGCCGGATCCGCTGATGAAGGGTGGTCACTCATCGCCATCACCTGCCGTAGAACGAGAATCGTTGAGGCTCTCCTCGACCCCGAGGACGTGCGCGGCGGCGTGGATCCTGGCCCGCTCGGCGTCCCGCGCCAGCAGCGCCCGATGGACGGCCCGGTGCTCATTGAGGGTGCGCTGGACCGCCTCGGGGTCGCTCATGCTGCGCCAGATCCTGGCCCGTACGGTGCGGCCGGACATGTTCTGGATGACGGCGGCGAGGACGGCGTTGCCGCAGTGGGAGGCGATGAGGGCGTGGAAGTCCTGGTCGAGGGCGACCAGCTTCCCGTGGTCGATCGGGTTCCGCGCGGCGACGCTCTCGGCCCGGTCGAGCAGCTCGCCCAGGCGGGCGAGGCCGGCGTCGGGGAAGCGCGTGGCGGCGAGCGCCGTCGCCTCCGCCTCCAGGATCCTGCGCACGTGCAGGAACTCCCCGGCCCCCGCCTCCAGGTGGATGTCGGCGACGAAACTCATCCCGCCGAGCAGCAGGCCGGGGGAGAGGCTGGTGACATAGGTGCCGTCGCCCTGCCGCGTCTGCAGGACCCGCATGGCGATCAGTGCGCGGACGGCCTCACGCAGGGTGTTGCGCGCGACGCCGAGCTGTTCGGCGAGGTCCTTCTCGACGGGCAGCTTCTGCCCCGGGCGCAGCTCCCCGCTGATGATCATTTGCTTGATCGTGTCGATCGCGGTCTCGATGACGCCCACTCACCCTCCCCACCGGTGGCCGTCAGGGTAACGGTAGGCGGCCACCGACTCGGGGTGCATGCGGGCGCCGTACCCGGGCGCCTCGGGCAGCAGATAGCGCCCGCGCTCGATCCGGACCGGATCGGTGAAGTGCTCGTGCAGGTGGTCGACGTACTCCAGGACCCGGCCGGTCAGGCCGCCGCTCACGCATACGTAGTCGACCACCGACATGTGCTGGACCAGCTCGCACAGGCCGACACCTCCCGCGTGCGGGCAGACCGGCACACCGAACTTGGCGGCCATCAGCAGCACCGGCACGATCTCGTTGACCGAGGCGAGCCGGCAGGCGTCGATCTGGCAGAAGTCGATCGCCCCGGCCTGCAGCAGCTGCTTGAACATGACCCGGTTGTGGCAGTGCTCGCCGGTGGCCACGCCGATGGGGGCGACCGCCTCGCGTACGGCCGCGTGGCCGAGCACGTCGTCGGGGCTGGTCGGTTCCTCGATCCACAGCGGCTCGTACGGCGCGAGACGGTTCACCCAGGCGATGGCCTGCGGGACGTCCCAGACCTGGTTGGCGTCGAGCATCAGCGTGCGGTCGCCGAGCTCCTCCCGGGCGATCGACAGGCGGCGTACGTCGTCCTCGACGTTCGCGCCCACCTTCAGCTTGACGTGGGTCCAGCCCTCGGCGACGGCCGTACGGCACAGCATGCGCAGTTTGGCGTCGTCGTAGCCGAGCCAGCCCGGACTGGTGGTGTAGGCGGGGTAGCCGTGCTCGGCCAGCTCGGCGATCCGGTCCTGGCGCGTGGGCGCGAGCCGGGCCAGCATCGCGACGGCCTCGGCGGGGGTCAGCACGTCGGACAGGTAGCGGAAGTCGCACGCGGCGACCAGTTCCTCCGGTGACATCTCCGCGATGAGGCGCCACAGCGGCAGGCCGGCCCGGCGGGCGGCGAGATCCCAGGCGGCGTTCAGCACGGCCGCCGCCGACAGGTGCACCACGCCCTTCTCCGGGCCGAGCCAGCGCAGCTGGCTGTCGGCCATGATCTCCCGGTAGAGGCCGCCGAGGTCGCCCGCCAGCCCGTCCACGTCGCGGCCGGCCAGCCGGGCCCCGATCTGCCGGGCGGCGGCAACGCACAGGTCGTTGCCCCGTCCGATGGTGAACGTCAGCCCGTACCCCGCGAGTTCGCCCTCGTCGGTCCCCAGCACCACGTACGCCGCCGAGTAGTCGCCGTCCGGGTTCATGGCGTCCGAGCCGTCGAGCGTGGCGGAGGTGGGGAACCTGATGTCGATCACGTCAACCGAAGTGATCGTGGGCATGAGCGGGCTCCAATTGATCCGATGAATAGGAAATAAACACTAGGCGCGCCTCTAGAAGAGGTCAAGAAAACCGGCAGATATCCCGACAATTGCTTTACATCAACCCGATGAATCTGCGACGCTCGGTACGACACGTCCCCGATGAGGCAGCGGAGTAGGCAGACCGTGAAGCTGTTGCGAGTGGGTCCGGCGGGTGAGGAACTGCCCTGTGTCCTCGCACCCGACGGCAGAGTCCTCGACCTGTCGTCGCTGACGGCCGACATCGACGGAGCGTTCCTCGCCGGAGGGGGCGTGGAACGGGTGCGGTCGGCGCTGGCGGAGGGACGGCTGCCCGAGGCGGGGCCGTACGAGCGCATCGCGGCGCCGGTCGCGCGGCCGGGCAAGATCGTCTGCATCGGCCTGAACTACTCCGACCACGCGGAGGAGACGGGGGCCGCGATCCCCCCCGAGCCGGTGGTGTTCCTGAAGGCGCCGAACACGCTCGTCGGGCCCGACGACGAGGTGCTGGTGCCGCGGCGCAGCGTGAAGACCGACTACGAGGTCGAGCTCGCGGTGATCCTCGGCCGTACGGCCCGCTACCTGTCGTCGCCGGAGGACGCGGCGGACGTGATCGCCGGCTATGCGATCGCCAACGACGTGTCCGAGCGGGAGTTCCAGAACGAGCGCGGCGGCCAGTGGGACAAGGGCAAGTCGTGTGAGACGTTCAACCCGCTCGGCCCCTGGCTGGTCACGGCGGACGAGGTCGGCGACCCGCAGGCGCTCGGGCTGCGGCTGTGGGTCAACGGCGAGCTCCGCCAGAACGGGAACACCAAGAACCAGATCTTCGGCGTGCACCACGTGATCTGGTATCTCAGCCAGTTCATGGTGCTGGAACCCGGTGACGTGGTGAACACCGGCACCCCGGCGGGCGTGGCGCTCGGCCGCCGTCCCAGCGTTTACCTGCGCCAGGGGGACGTGGTGGAGCTGGAGATCGACGGTCTCGGCCGCCAGCGCCAGAGGATCGGCCAGGCATGAGCGGCACGGCAGCCGGAGGCGTGAGCGGGGAGTTCGACGGCCTGGTCGCCGTGGTCACCGGGGGCGCGTCGGGGATCGGCAGGGCGATCGCCGAGGAACTGGCCGCGCGGGGCGCCCGGGTCGCCGTGCTCGATCTCGTGGGCACCGACTTCGTGTGCGACGTCACCGACGACGCCGCCGTGCGCCGGGCGGTCGCGGCGGTCGCCGAGCGATACGGCCGCATCGACGTGCTGGTGAACAACGCGGGCATCGGCGCGCAGGGCACGGTCGCCGACAACGACGACGCCGAATGGCTGCGGGTTTTCGACCTGAACGTGGTCGGGATCGCCCGGGTGACCCGGGCGGCGCTGCCGTACCTGCGCGAGTCCCCGCACGCGGCGATCGTCAACACCTGCTCGATCGCGGCCACGGCCGGGCTGCCGCTGCGCGCGCTGTACTCGGCGTCCAAGGGCGCGGTGCTCGCGCTCACCCGCGCCATGGCGGCCGATCACATCCGTGAGGGCATCCGCGTCAACTGCGTCAACCCCGGCACCGTCGACACCCCGTGGGTCGGACGGCTGCTGGCGGCCGCCCCCGACCCGGAGGCCGAGCGGGCCGCGCTGTGCGCCCGCCAGCCGCACGGCCGCCTGGTGACGGCGCGGGAGGTCGCCCATGCCGTCGCGTACCTCGCGAGCCCGGCGTCGGGCTCGACCATCGGCGTCGAGCTGGCCGTCGACGGCGGGATGGCCGGCCTGCGGCTGAGACCGGTGACCCCGTGACGATCGGGCTCGGGCCGTACGGGCTCGGCACCGGACCACTGGGCGGGCTGTTCGCGCCGGTGAGCGAGGAGCAGGCCGAGCAGACGCTGGCCGCCGCCTGGCGGGCGGGGATCCGCTACTTCGACACCGCGCCGCACTACGGAGCCGGGCTCGCCGAGCGACGCCTCGGCCGCTTCCTCCGGGGCCTGCCGGACGGCGCGGCCGAGGCGGTGGTGTCCACCAAGGTGGGCCGCGTCCTGGTGCCCGGCGAGGGCGAGGATGAGGGATTCCCCGGCCGCACCGGATACCTGCGGGTGCGCGACTACAGCCGCGACGGCGTGCTGCGCTCGCTGGAGGACAGCCTGCGGCGCACCGGGCTCGACCGGTTCGACCTGGTGCTCATCCACGATCCGGACGACCACTGGGAGCAGGCGGCCGGGCAGGCCTACCCGGCCCTGGCCGAGCTGCGCGACCAGGGTGTCGTCGGCGCGATCGGCGCCGGGATGAACCAGGCCGAGATGCTGACCCGGTTCGTCCGCGAGACCGACCTCGACGCGGTCCTGGTGGCGGGGCGCTACACGCTGCTCGACCGCTCGGCGGCGCGGGAACTGCTGCCGGAATGCGAGCGGCGCGGCGTCGCCGTGATCGTGGGCGGCGTGTTCAACAGCGGCGTCCTGGCCGGCGGAACCACCTACGACTACGACGCCGTCCCGCCCGAGACGCTGGCGCGGGTGCGCGAGCTGGGGCGGGCCTGCGCGTCGTACGGCGTGCCGCTGCCGGCCGCTGCCCTGCGCTTCCCGCACCGGCACCCGGCCGTCACCACGGTCCTGATCGGCGCGCGCAGCGCCGCCGAGGTCGGGGAGGATCTCGATTTCGCCGCCACGCCCGTGCCCGGGGAACTGTGGGGGGAGCTGGACCATGCGGGTTGACCTCGCCTACGGCGCCGACGGGCTCGCGGTGGATCTGCCGGCCGACCGGACGACGGTGATCACGCCGGTCGCCCGGCCCGCGGTGGCGGACGAGGCCGCCGAGGTCCGCCGGGCCCTGCGCGAGCCGGTCGCCGGCCCGCCGCTGCGCGAGCGGGTACGGCCCGGGCAGACGGTGGCGATCTCGGCCTGCGACGGGACCAGGCCGCAGCCCAGACATCTGATGATCCCGGCGATCCTGGCCGAGCTGGACGGGATCGTCCGATCCGGCGACATCGTGATCCTGGTGGCCACCGGCACCCACCGCGGCAACACCGAGACGGAACTGCGCGCGATGTTCGGCGACGAGGTCGTGAACGCCGTGCGGATCGTCAACCACGACGCGCGCGACGCCTCGTCTCTGCGGTGGATGGGCCGCCACGGCAAGGACGTGCCGGTCTGGCTGAACCGGGAGTGGACGGACGCCGACGTGCGGATCACGACCGGATTCGTCGAACCGCACTTCTTCGCCGGGTTCTCCGGCGGGCCCAAGATGGTCGCGCCCGGGCTCGCCGCCCTGGAGACCGTGCTCACGCTGCACGACGCGGCCCGGATCGCGGACCCCCGGGCCACCTGGGGCGTCATCGAGGGCAACCCGGTACACGACGACGTCCGCGCCATCGCCGCCGCGACCGGCGTCACCTTCGCCCTCGACGTCGTGCTCAACCGCGAACAGCGGATCGTGCGGGCGTTCGGCGGCGACCTGCCGGCGATGCACGCCGCGGCCACGGCCGCCGCCCGCGCCACCGCCATGCGGCCGGTCGCGGAGCCCTTCGACGTGGTCGTCACCACCAACGCCGGTTTTCCGCTGGACCAGAACCTGTACCAGTCGGTGAAGGGGATGAGCGCCGCCGCCCAGGTCGTGCGGCCGGGCGGCACGATCATCTGCGCTGCCGAGTGCCGGGACGGATTCCCCGACCACGGCTCCTACCGGGAGGTGCTGACCTCGGCGGCCTCACCGGAGGCGCTGCTGGCGGAGATCTCCCGCCGCACCGAGACCGTGTCCGACCAGTGGCAGGTCCAGATCCAGGCCCGCATCCAGCGGCACGCCCATGTGATCATGCACACCTCGTACCTGGACGACGCCGACCTGGCCGCCGCCCACCTGGAGCAGACCCGCGACATCGCGGCCACCGTGCGCGCCCTGCCCGGGCGGGTCTGCGTCCTGCCGGAGGGGCCCATGACCATCCCCTACCTCACGGCCTGAGGAGGTGACGTGACCGGCGGGTTCGACCTCGGTTACGCGCGGATCGACCTCGACCGCGAGACGCGGCAGGGGCTGCCGGAAATCGTGTACGGCCCGGGCAAGCAGGCGAGCGAGATCGTCGGAATCGTCACCGTGCTGCTCGGCCGCAACACCGGGCCCGTCCTGGTGACCCGGGTCGAGCCCGACGCCGCCACGGCCGTGCTCGGGCGTGTCGCCGGCGGCCGTTACGACCGGGACGCCCGGCTGCTGGTCTGGCGCGAGGCGCGGCAGATCGAGCACACGGTCGCCGTGGTCACCGCGGGGACGGCGGACGGCCCGGTGGCCGCCGAGGCCGCGGCCGTCGCGTGCGCGCTCGGCCTGCGGACCAAGCTGATCAGGGACGTGGGAGTGGCCGGGCTGCACCGCGTGCTCGCCGCCGTCGACGATCTGCGCGCGGCCGACAGCGTGATCGTCATCGCCGGCATGGAAGGGGCGCTGGCGAGCGTGATCGGCGGCCTGGTCGAGACACCGGTGATCGCGGTGCCCACCTCCACCGGCTACGGCGCCGCGCTCGAAGGCGTGACCGCCCTGCTCGCCATGCTAACCTCATGCGCCGCGGGGATCACTGTGGTCAACATCGACTCAGGGTTCGGCGCCGCGATGGCGGCCTTCCGCCTCACGAGAGGTGCGACGTGATCCTCTTCCTGAACCCGTTCACCGGGCTGGCCGGCGACATGCTGCTCGGGGCCCTCCTCGACGCTGGAGCCTCACTCGACGCGGTGCGCCGGGCCGTCGCCCTGACCGGGCTGACCGGCTGGAGACTGGACGCCGAGCGGGTGCGTACCGGAGCGCTGACCGCCACACGTGTCCGGATCGACGTCGAGGACGACGCCACAGAACGCGCAGCGGCCGAGCTGATCGCGATGGCGGCGCGGGCCGGTCTGCCCGTCGCCGAGGCGGCGCTGACCGCGATCGCGGAGGTCGAGGGCGCGCTGCACGGTGTGCCCGCCGCAGACGTGCGCCTGCACGAACTCGGCGGGCACGACACGCTGATCGACATCGTCGGCTGCGCTGCGGCCCTGCGCGACCTGCGGGTGACGCGCGTCCACTGCGCGCCGCTACCGCTGGGCGGCGGCACGGTGCGTACCCGCCATGGCGTGCTTCCCGTACCGGCTCCCGCCACGCTCGCACTGCTGAAGGGCGCGCTGGTGCGGAGCGGGGCGGCGGGGGAGGCGGTCACGCCGACCGGGGCGGCGCTGCTCCGGGCCGCCGGCACGGTGTACGGCCCGGCGCCGGAGATGGAACTGCACGCCACCGGGTGCGGCGCCGGCACCCGCGAGCTGCCCGACCGGCCCAACGTGACGGTGGCGATGCTCGGGCGGGAGGCCGCGGCCGAGCCCGTCTCGCAGGTCGTCCTGTCGACGAACCTCGACGACGTGACCGGTGAGGTCCTCGGGTACGTCGTCGAGCGCGCGCTGGCCGCGGGCGCGGCGGACGCGTGGATCACTCCCGCGGTCATGAAGAAGGGCCGGCCGGCGCACGTCCTCCACGTGCTCGCGCCCGTCGAGCTCGCCGACGGCCTGCAGCGACTCGTCCTGGCCGAGACGGGCAGCCTGGGACTGCGGCGCACCACGGTCGAGAAGGTCGCGCTGCCCCGGCACTTCGAGACCGTTCGGCTGTACGGCGGGGACGTGCGGATGAAGCACGGGCCGTGGGGGGTCAAACCCGAACACGACGACCTGGTGAGGCTGGCCGAGGCCACCGGACGACCACTGAGGCAACTCGCACGAGAGGCTCACGACGCGCTGTGACGACCACAGGGGCGCCCAAGGGCACCCGCATCGACGCCCACCATCACACCTGGGAGCTCGCCCGGCGGCCGCAGGGCTGGCTCGACCCCCCTCCGATGGCCCCCGTCCGCCGGGACTTCACCCTCGACGACTACGCCTCCACGGCGGCGGAAGCCGATATCGGCCGTTCCGTGCTCGTGCAGGTCCTGGCCGACGCCCAGGAGACGCGCGAGTTCCTCGCGCTGGCGGCGCGATCGCAGACCGTCGCCGGGGTCGTGGGCTGGGCCGACCTCACCCGGCCCGGCCTGCCCGGCGAACTCGCCGAGCTGGCCGCCTCACCCGGTGGAGACCTGCTGCGCGGCATCCGCCACCTGGTCCAGGGCGAGGACGACCCGCGCTGGCTGGCGCGCGACGACGTACGCGGCGGGCTGCGGGAGGTGGCTGCGGCCGGGCTCACCTATGACCTGCTCGTCGCTCCCCATCAGCTGCCCGCCGCGATCGAGACCGTACGCGCGCTGCCCGAGCTGTCCTTCGTCCTGGACCATCTGGCCAAACCGCCGGTCGCGTCCGGGCGACTCGAACCGTGGGCCGGTCTGATCCGTGAGCTCGCCGCGGAACAGAACGTGACGGCCAAGATCTCCGGCCTGATCACCGAGGCGGACTGGCACGACTGGGACGCGGCGCGGCTGCGACCGTACGTCGACGTCGCGCTCGAGGCGTTCGGCCCCTCGCGCCTCATGTTCGGGTCCGACTGGCCCGTCTGCCTCCTCGCCGGATCCCTGCCCGACTGGGCCGAGACCGCGCTGGCACTGCTCACCGACGCCGGGGTGCCGGCCGCCGAGCGCGACGAGATCTTCAGGGGAACGGCGACCAGGGTCTATCGCCTGGGGTGAGTCGGGCCCGACCGGCCGGGGCCGCGTCGGCCGCCCGGGGGCGGGCACGCCGCGCGTCCGCCTCCGGAGGACGCCGCCGGGGTGAGGGCCCGTAACGGTGTATACGCGGCAAACCGCGGCAATAGCTGCTTGAATCGCCTATCAGTGCTATCCCGCGCCGACCGGTCCACAACTGGAAGCGGTGCCACGAGCCGGTCCACTCCTGCGGGGTGCGGCAGGCCTCCGGCGTGTGCCCGCTGCCGGGGAGCCGATTCGGCCGACGCCGCGGGTCAGCACCCGCGAGGTTCTGAGGAGATTCGATTCGATGAAGCCGAGAAGTGACCGGGAGTGCCGGTGGATGATCTGACAGATGCTCGGGCCGAGGCGGCCGCGCGGATCAACACCGCTGTGCCGCACCCGGCCCGGGTGTACGACTACCTGCTGGGTGGCAAGGACAACTTCGCGGCCGACCGCGAGGCGGCCGAGAAACTGATCGAGGTGTCTCCCGGCACACGTGAGGGGGTACGCGCCCACCGCGCCTTCCTCCGCCGGGCGGTGCGCCATCTCGTCGCCGAGGCGGGCGTCTCGCAGTTCCTCGACATCGGCACCGGCATCCCCACCCAGGGCAACACCCACGAGATCGCGCAGGAGGTCGATCCCGGTGCGCGGGTGGCCTACGTGGACAACGACCCGATCGTCCTGGTCCACGGCCGGGCCCTGCTGAAGGGCAGCGCCGCCGGGACGACCACGGTGATCGAGGCCGACCTGCGGCAGCCGGAGGCGATCCTGTCCCACCCCCAGGTCAGGGACATCCTCGACTTCACGCGTCCGGTGGCCGTCATCCTGGCGGGCGTCCTGCACTTCGTCACCGACGAGGAGGATCCGTACGCGGCGGTGGAGCGGTTCAAGGCCGCGGTTCCCGCCGGCAGCCACCTGCTGCTGTCGCATGTCACCCTCGACTTCGCTCCCCAGGTGGAGGAGGACGAGTTCACCAAGCCCTACGACAACAGCACCGCGCCCATGGTGCCCCGTACGCACGCCGACGTGCTGCGCTTCTTCGACGGCTGGGACGTGATCGATCCCGGTGTCGTCGAAGTGGTGAAGTGGCGGCCGGACGAGGACGGGCACCGGGAACACATCCCGGGCGGCGGCCATGCCTGGGCGTACGGCGGGATCGCGATCAAGCCCTGAGCCGGAGGGCCGTCAGCTATCGCGTCGGCGGAGCCGTGCTGTCGCGTATGACGAGCGTCGTGGCGAACTCCTGGCGGTTGGTGGGGAGGGGCTCGCCGGCGGCGAGCGTCACCAGCATCCTGGCCGCGGCCGCCGCCATCTCGGACAGCGGCTGGCGGATCGTGGTCAGCGGCGGGACGGCCCAGCGCACCGGGGGCATGTCGTCGAAGCCGATGACGCTGATGTCCTGCGGGATGCGCAGCCCCAGACGGTAGGCCGCCTGGTAGACGCCGATGGCCTGGCCGTCGTTGGAGGCGAAGACGGCGGTGGGCGGGTCGGGCAGCTGCAGCAGCCGGTAGGTGTGCGTCAGGCCGTCCTCGATCCGGTAGCCGCCCGGGCGGATCAGGTCGGGGTCGACGGGCACGCCCACCGTGTCCAGCGCCGCGCGGTAGCCGTCGAGACGGGCCCGGCTGGACAGGGCGTGGGAGGGCCCGGTGATGATGGCGATCCGCCGGTGCCCGAGCTCCAGCAGGTGCCGGGTGGCGGTGAGGCCGCCGTTCCAGTTTCCGGCGCTCACGGAGGGGACCAGATGGCCGGGGTCGCCGGTCGGGTCCAGCAGGACGAGCGGGATCTTGCGGGTGGAGAGCCACTCACGCTGGGCGTCGGTCAGGCTGGAGAAGACCGCGATCACGCCGGTGGGGCGGCGGCTGAGCATGTCCTCCAGCCAGTCGCCGCCGGGTGTGTGCCGGCCCTGCAGCTCGGAGATCGCCATGGCCAGGCGGTGCTCGCGCACGACCTGCCCGACCCCCCGGGCGATCTCCGTCGGGTAGTCGCCCGCCAGCTCGTGGAACACCAGCTCCAGCACGGCGGCCGGGCTGGAGCGCCGCCGCTGCCTGCGGAAGCCGTGCTTGCGTATGAGGGCTTCGACCATGGCGCGGGTCTCCGGCGCCACGGCGGACCGGCCGTTCACCACTTTCGAGACCGTCGCAGTGGACACTCCCGCGAGTTCGGCGAGCTGCGCGAGAGTCAGCGGTTCGGGCTCGGATGCGGCCGACTCGTCGAAAACGGTCACAGGGCGCAGTCTAACGGCGAATCGCCGCGGCGAGGCCCTAAATGTTTCGGACAACACGGGTCGAGAATCGGAGAAAACCCGTGTGGGTCCGTCCATTGGGGCCGAAAACTTTCGGAAGATGCCGGGTTCCCTTCCGCTCGGCCGGCGCCCTCCATGCCATGATCTCCGCGGTCGTCCCACTTCGGCGTGCCGCCGTACCGGGCGATCGGCGTCTCGGCGTCCCGGGCGATGCGGCACCGTCCGGCGCGCCGGACGCCGACTCCCCGGCGGAGCCGGAGTCGTCGGCGGTACGCCGCACCTCGCCCGTGGCCGCGACCATTCACGCCGACCGGAGAAAGGGCCGGCCGCCCGCCGCGACCGGGGCCGGGAATATCGCCGCGAAACCCATTGACATATCGCCGGCGTGCCGATCGGCCGAAAAAACTTTCTCTGATTTCCAAAAAGTTTCACAGGCGTGTGCGAGGTGAAATTTTCATCCGGGCATTGTTCGCGCAAGTTGCGATTGCGACCCACCTGAACTGCGCGTTCGCTGAACAGGTCAGCCCTGACATTCTCCTCCCAGTCGTGGCGCGGTTGACGGGACGAGTCGCGATTTTTACCGTCAGAACCACTCTCGCAGCAGCGATATGACCATCGCTCATGCGGTGTCCGACCCGCGGCGCGAGGATCGAGATTCTGAACCAGGCGATCCCGGCGGTCTGTGGGAACCCACATCTGATTGGGGCGTGTCAATGAAACGTTTCACACGATTAGTGCGGAGCCGCGGGCTGATCGGCGGCGCGGTGTCCGCGGTGATCCTGGGAGGAGTCGTCGTGCAGTCGCCCGCGTCGGCGGCGGTGGCGTGCCGGGTCGGCTATGAGATAACCAATCAGTGGCCGGGCGGCTTCGGCGTCAACGTGACCATCCACAATCTCGGCGACGCGGTGAACGGCTGGCGGCTGACCTGGTCCTTCGGCGCAGGTCAGCAGATCACCCAGCTGTGGAACGGGACGCACAGCCAAAGCGGCGCCGACGTCACCGTGACCGACGCGGGCTACAACGCGGCCATTCCCCCGGGCGGCGACGCCGGCTTCGGGTTCAACGCCTCCTGGAACGGCACCAACCCGGCGCCGACGTCCTTCGCGCTCAACGGGACGGTCTGCGACGGCGGAACCTCCACGCCGACGCCGACTCCGACGCCTACGCCGACTCCGACGCCTACGCCGACTCCGACGCCTACGCCGACTCCGACGCCTACGCCGACTCCGACGCCTACGCCCACGCCGACGCCTACGCCTACGCCGACGCCGACGCCTACGCCGACGCCGACGCCGACGCCGACGCCGACGCCGACGCCGACTCCGACGCCGAGCGACGCCAAGCAGATGGAGAAACTGAACCGGGGACTGATCAGCGTCCGCTCGGGGAGCGGCAACCTGGTGTCGTGGCGGCTGCTGGGCACGGAGTCGCGCGACACGTCGTTCAACGTCTACCGGGGCGGCACCCGGATCGCCACGGTGACGAACTCGACCAACTACCTGGACTCGGGCGCCTCGGCGGACGCCTCGTACACGGTGCGGCCGGTCGAAGGCGGCGGTGAGGGCCCCGCGTCGGAGGCCTCGCTGCGGTTCGGCAACGGCTATCTGGACGTGCCGATCAGCCCGCCCGGCAGCGGCTACAGCGCCAACGACGCCAGCGTGGGCGACCTGGACGGCGACGGACGGCTCGACATCGTGCTCAAGTGGGATCCGGCCAACGCCAAGGACAACTCCCAGTCGGGGGTGACCGACCCGGTCTACGTCGACGGCATCAGGCTCGACGGCACCCGGCTGTGGCGCATCAACCTGGGCCGCAACATCCGCGCCGGGGCGCACTACACCCAGTTCCAGGTGTACGACTACGACGGTGACGGCAGGGCCGAGGTGGCCATGAAGACCGCCGACGGCACCGTCGACGGGCGCGGCACCACGATCGGCAACGCGGGCGCCGACTACCGCAACTCCAGCGGCTACATCCTGTCCGGGCCCGAGTACCTGACCATGTTCAACGGGCAGACCGGCGCGGCGATGTCCACGGTCGACTACGACCCGCCACGCGGCACCGTCTCCTCCTGGGGCGACAACTACGGCAACCGGGTCGACCGCTTCCTGGCGGCCACCGCCTACCTCGACGGGCGGCGGCCCAGCCTGATCATGTCGCGTGGGTACTACACCCGCACCGTCATCGCGGCCTGGGACTTCCGCGACGGGCGGTTGACCAAGCGCTGGACCTTCGACTCCAACAGCGCGGGCAGCCAGTACACCGGGCAGGGCAACCACAACCTGTCGGTGGCCGACGTCGACGGCGACGGCCGCGATGAGATCGTCTTCGGCGCGATGGCGATCAACGACAACGGCTCTCCGCTGTGGAACACCCGCAACGGGCACGGCGACGCCATGCACGTGGGCGACCTCGACCCCGGCCGTCCCGGGCTGGAGGTCTTCAAGGTCGACGAGGATGCCAGCAAGCCCGGCTCCTACTTCGCCGACGCACGCACCGGGCAGGTGCTGTGGTCCACCGCCTCCGGCGGCGACAACGGCCGCGGCGTCTCCGGCGACATCTGGGCCGGCAGCCCTGGGGCCGAGTCCTGGTCGGCCCGCGACGGCTCGCTGCGCAGCCCGAGCGGCGCCACGCTGGGCCGCAAGCCGTCCTCGACGAACTTCCTGGCCTGGTGGGACGGCGACCCGGTCCGTGAGCTGCTGGACGGCACGCACATCGACAAGTACGGCACCGGCGGCGACAGCCGGCTGCTGACCGGCTCCGACGTGCACTCCAACAACGGCACCAAGTCCACCCCGTCGCTGTCGGGAGACATCCTGGGCGACTGGCGCGAGGAGGTCATCTGGCCCACCAGCGACGACCGTGCCCTGCGGATCTACTCCACGCCCCACGTCACCAGCGTCAAGATCCACACGCTGCTGCACGATCCGCAGTATCGGGTCGCCCTGGCCTGGCAGAACACCGCCTACAACCAGCCGCCCCACCCGAGCTTCTTCATCGGCGACGGCATGCCCACCCCGCCCCAGCCCAGGGTCTACCTCCCCTGAGACGGACCGTGCCCTCCGCCGCGCACCCCGTGGCGGAGGGCACGCCCCATCCGGGCCGGGGCGCGTACGCCGCGCGTGCCCGGGTGATCGATGAACGGCTTCACGTATCTGAGCGCCGGATCACCCGGCGACCTTCCACAGGCGACCTTCCACAGACACAGACCGACGCCTCGGGCCGGGGGGGACATGGCATCCGCCGACATCAAGCAAGTGGCGCGGTACGCGGGTGTGTCACTCGGCACGGTCAGCAACGTGCTCAACCGGCCCGGCGTCGTCTCGCCCGGCACCCGCCGGCGGGTGCTCGACGCGATCGACAAGCTGGGCTATGTGCGCAACGACTCCGCCAGGCAACTGCGCGCCGGCCGCAGCCGGACCATCGCCATCGTGGTCCTGGACGTCTCCAATCCCTTCTTCACCGACGTGATCCGCGGTGCGGAGGCGGTCGTCGAGAGCGCCGGCGGGATGCTGGTGGTCTGCAACAGTGGCGAGGACGCGCGACGGGAACACCGTCATCTCGACATGCTCGAAGAACAGCGGGTCCAGGGGCTGCTCATCACTCCGGTGTCCGACGGCAGGCACCGGCGCCTCGACGCGTTCGTGGCGCACGGCATCCCCGTCGTGCTGGTCGACCGCGGTTCCGGCCACCCGAGCCGCTGTTCCGTCGCGGTCGACGACGTCGCCGGCGGCCGTCTGGCGGCCGGGCATCTCGCCGACAGCGGCCATGAGCGGATCGGGTACGTCGGCGGGCCGTTTTCGATCCGGCAGGTGGCCGACCGGCGTGCCGGTGCGATCGCCGCACTGGCGGAACGGGCCCCGCACGCACGGCTGGAGACGTACGAGACGGCGACCCTGTCGGTCGCGGCGGGCCGGCGGGCCGCCGACGACATCGCGGCCCTTCCCCCGCGCGAGCGTCCCACGGCGGTCTTCTGCGCCAACGACCTGCTGGCGCTCGGCGTGCTGCAGGGTCTCACCGCGCACGGCGTCCGGGTGCCCGGGGACATCGCTCTGGTGGGCTACGACGACATCGACTTCGCCGCCGCCGCGGCGGTGCCGCTGAGTTCCGTGCGCCAGCCCCGTGCCCGGCTCGGCCGGACGGCGGCGGAGCTGCTTTTGAAGGAGCCGATCGAGGGCGACGAGCACGTTCATCGGCACGTCGTCTTCCAGCCCGAGCTGGTGGTACGGACCTCCAGCGACCACCGGCGCACGCCGGAGCCCGGCCGCCGGGCCGGGCGGGGCGGGGGAGGGCGGCGGGAAGGACCGAGCCTGCCCTGAACGGACGCGGGTCCGGGTGGACGGCGCTACCTCCGCGCCGCCGGCCTTCTCCGCTCGTCAACGCCTGTCCTGTTCCCCATGTGGCGGACGTCTTTCGAGCGCTGCGAGCCCGGGGCGCCGAGTAGGCGCGAGATGCTCCGGGCGGTGGACAGGACCAGCGGCACGAGATGGGCGGGCACGGCGTTGTCGTAGGCGACCACGAGAGACAGTGCGGCGACGACCTCGTCCTTCTTGCCGCGCACCGGGGCCGCCACCGAGAACGCGTCCTCGGTCACCTGGCGGTCGCTCAGCGCGTAGCCCTTCAGTCGGATCTCGGCCAGGACCCGGCGGAGCTCGGCCGAGTCGGTGATCGTCATCGGGGTGAACCGCTGGAGCGGCCCGGCGAGCACCTGCTCCTGGATTTCGACGGGAGCATGCGCCAGCAGGACCAGGCCGCCCCCCGTCGCGTGTGTGGCGAAGCGCCCGCCCACACGGGTCAGGACGGGTACGGCGCCGCGGCCGGCCAGCCTCTCGACGAAGATCACACTGCTGCCCTCGCGCACCGAGAGCTGGACGTTCTCGTGAGTCGCCTCGTACAGGTCCTCCATCAGGGGAAGGGCGATTTCGCGCAGCGGAAGGCCCTGGGGCGCGAGAGAGCCGAGCTCCCACAGCTTCAGCCCGATCCGATACTTCCCGTCCACGCCGCGCTCGAGGGCGCCCCAGGCCGTCAGCTCGCCGACCAGCCGGTGGGCCGTGCTGAGGGGGACGCCCGCCAATCTGCTGATCTCCGACAGCATCAGCTGCGGCTGGTCCGCTGTGAAGACGTCGAGCAGGGCGAGCAGCCGCGAACCCACGGTGCGTCGTCTGCCCGCCCGGCCCGTCACGCGGTCGCCGTCGGCGCCGCCGGTGGGAAGCGTCGCCACACCGCCCTCCTCACGATCATGATCAGGCGATCGTCCGACTCGATCCGCGCGATCGGGAAGCCCAGCGGAGTGGGCTTCGGCTCGGCTTCACGCTGAGAGCAGCGTAGCGACGCCCGCGGTGATTGCCCATCCCCTCAGAGGTCGAGCACGAGCCGCTCGCCGCGGCAGCGTGAGACGCAGATCATCATGACCTCCCCGGACGCCCGGTCCTGCTCGGTCAGCACCGAGTCGCGGTGGTCCGGCGTACCCTCGATGATCTCGGTCTCGCAGGTGCCGCAGGTGCCCTCCCGGCAGGAGGAGAGCACCGGGACGCCGGCCGCTTCGACGCACTCGAGGATGGTCAGCGCCGGACCCACCGTGAGGGTGACACCGGACCGCGCGAGTACCACCTCGAATCCCGTGTCATCGTCGGTGTGAACCGGCTGTCCGGGTGTGAACCGCTCCACCCGCAGGGTGCCGTACGGCCAGGCGGCGCATGCCTCCTCCATCGCCTCGAGAAGCGGTTCAGGGCCGCAGCCGTAGACGAGGGTGCCGTCGACCGGGCTGCCGAGGAACTCCGGGAGATCGAGCAGCCCGTGGACGTCCTGGGGGCGGATCAGCACGCGGTCGCCGTACCGTCTGAGGGTCTCCAGGAACGCCATCGACCGGTGCGACCTGCCGCCGTACAGCAGCCGCCATTCGGCGCCCCCGGCCTCCGCCTCCGCGATCATCGGAACCAGCGGCGTGATGCCGATCCCGCCGGCCACGAAGAGGTAGGAGGGCGCGGGCCTGAACTCGAAGTGGTTGCGCGGGCCGCGTACCCGGATCGGGTCGCCGACGGCGACCGCGTCGTGCACGTGGGCCGACCCTCCCCTTCCCTCCTGCTCGCGCAGTACGGCGATGCGGTACGTGTCGCCGTCCGCGGGATCGCCGCAGAGTGAGTACTGCCGGACCAGCCCGTCGGACAGGACGAGATCGATGTGCGCCCCCGGCCGCCAGGGCGGGAGCGGGATTCCGTCCATCCGGGCGAGGGCGAGGCCGGCCACGCCCTCGGCGAGGATCGTCTTCTCCCGCACCACGGCGGTGAATTCGGGTTCGGGCACGCCCCCGCCGTCCGTGGCGTGCGGGGTGGACCGTGTCGTCACGACGACCGGCCTAACGGGCCGGCACGAGACCGGAGGCGGGGGCGCCGGAACGATCCCCGGGCGGTGCTGACCGGGACTCGTGGCCCACCGGGTGCCGCAGCAGCCAGGCCCACAGCTCGATCGGGTCCTCCGCGTGTCGGCGGGCGCCGCAGTGGCACAGCCCGATCAACGTGTCCGAGCCGGGTTCCCAGTCGATCGTGAAGATCGTGCCGGAATCCGGCCGGTCTCGGAGGCCGGTCACGACCGGCCCCCGACGGGTGCCCGGCCCTGCCCGGCCCGCACTCCTCCGCCCTGTGCTCCTCCGGCCTGTGCTCCTCCGGCCTGCGCGATCTGGGCCTCGATGAGCCGCCGCGCGGCGAGACCGCCGGTGTCGATGTTGATGCTGAGCTCCTGGTAGCGGTCGCGCTCCGTGGCGAGCACCTCGGCGAGCTTGTTCAGCGCGACGACGTCCTGGAGCACCACGGTCCTGTTGCTCTCGCGGAGGAAGTCGGACACCCGGGTGTCGTCGAGGGCGAAGTCACGGGCGACGGCCCAGAAGTCGTGCGTGGAGTTCTCGGTCTCCGGGGTGATCGCGTACACGACCTCGACGTGGAAGCCGTCCGGGTCGGTGCCGTCCTCCCGGGGGAGCACGCCCACCGGGGCCACCCTGCTGTGCAGCAGGTAGAGACACGGCGGGTGGAACTCGATGTCCTGCCAGCGCACGATCCGGCCGGTGATGCCGGTCGACTCGGAGTAGAACGGCGGGCAGGCGGCGTCGTCCATGTGCCTGCTGACGTAGACGATCTGCCGCTCCTCGTCGACCGTGGTGCGGATCGGCGTGGCGGCGACCTCCGGGGTGCCGATGTAGCCGCCGTGCAGATAGGTCTCGTGCGACAGGTCGAGCAGGTTGTCCACGAGGAGCCCGTACGGCGCACGCAGCGGCTCCATGCCGTACACCGTGGTGTAGCCCGGGTCGCTGAGCCAGGGCGCGCGGGGGATGAGGGCGGGGTCGGCCTTCTCCGGCTCGCCGATCCACACCCATACGAACGAGTCCTGCTCCACCACCTGGTACGCGGGCACGCGGGCCGTGCGCGGGATCCGTTTCTGGCCCGGTACGGCCACGCAGGTTCCGGTCGGGTCGTAGGTGAACCCGTGATAGCCGCAGACGATGTTGTCGCCGTCGAGGTTGCTCTCCGACAGCGGGAACCGGCGGTGCACGCAGCGGTCCGACAGCGCGATGACCTGACCGGCACGCGTCCGGTAGAAGACCAGGGCCTCCCCGAGGATGGTACGGGGGAAGAGATCACGGGTGATCTCGCTGCCGTACGCGGCGACGTACCACTGGTTTCTGGCGAATTCGACGGGAAAGCTCACGACCCTGCCCCATGTGCTCGGTTTGCGTGGTTGTCATGAGGGTCTTCATTCGGTCACGGGAAAGGAACCCGACTTCCGTCTGATGGAAGCCTTTTGTGGCGGATATCACCTTCGCCGGGCCGCCGGCGGCACCGGTCGGATGGTGGACATTCGGCAAAACTTTGACGAACGTTCAGAAAGTGCCATAGTTTGGGACCGTTCTGCTTGGCGCATGAGAGGTGGACTTCATGGTTCTGCGTGACGAGGGGTGCCGGTCATGAACGTCGCTGACCTGGTCGCGATCGACGTGCACACCCATGCCGAGGTCTCCAAGGACGGGCATGGCTCGCTCAGCCCGGAGCTGTTCGGAGCCTCCGAGGAGTACTTCAAGGCGCACGGGCACCGGCAGCCGACCATCGCGGAGACGGCCGCCTACTACCGCGAGCGGAAGATGGCGGCGGTGGTGTTCACCGTCGACGCCGAGCACGCCACGGGGCATCGGCGCATCTCCAACGAGGAGGTCGCGGAGAGCTGCGCCGAGCACGCCGACGTGCTGATCCCGTTCGCCAGCGTCGATCCCTGGAAGGGCAGGGCCGGAGCCCGCGAGGCCCGCCGGCTCGTCGAGGAGTACGGCGTGCGCGGGTTCAAGTTCCACCCGAGCATCCAGGGCGTCGCGCCCAACGATCCGATGGCGTACCCGTTGTACGCGGCAATCGAGGAGCTGGGCGCCGTCGCGCTGTTCCACACCGGCCAGACCGGGATCGGCGCCGGGGTGCCGGGAGGAGGCGGCATCCGGCTCAAGTACGGAAACCCGATGCTGGTCGATGACGTGGCGGTGGACTTCCCCGAGCTGCGGATCATTTTGGCCCACCCGTCGTTCCCCTGGCAGGACGAGGCGCTGGCGGTCGCCACGCACAAGCCGTACGTCCACATCGACCTGTCGGGGTGGTCGCCGAAGTACTTCCCGCCGCAACTGGTGCGGTACGCGAACACGCTGCTGAAGGACAAGGTGCTGTTCGGGTCCGACTACCCGGTGATCACGCCCGACCGGTGGCTCTCGGACTTCGCCGGGCTCGACATCAAGCCGGAGGTACGACCGAAGATCTTGAAGGACAACGCCGTACGCCTGCTCGGGCTCGGCGCCGGGTAGGGAGCCGTCATCGGCCGTTCCGCAGGGGGAGATCGCGTAGCGCGGGTTTGCGGATCTTCCCGGAACCCGTCTTCGGCAGATCGTCCATGAACTCGAAATAGACCGGGATCTTGTACTTGGCCAGGCGCCGGCGGAGGAATTCCCGCAGATCGTCGCCGGTCACGCCGGCGCCGGGGCGGGGGACGACGAACGCGCGGCCGACCTCGCCCCACTCCGCGTCGGGCACTCCCACCACGGCGGTCTCGGCGACCGCCGGATGCTCGAAGATCACGGCCTCGACCTCGGCCGGATAGACGTTCTCCCCGCCCGAGATGTACATGTCCTTGGCCCGGTCGACGATGTACAGATGTCCCTCGTCGTCCAGCATGCCGATGTCGCCGGAGTGGAACCAGCCGCCGTCGGAGAAAGCGGCGGCCGTCGCCTCCGGGTCGCGCCAGTATCCCGGGGTCACGTTCGGCCCGTGAACGAGCACCTCGCCGGGCTCTCCGGCCGCCGCGTCGGTGAGATCGGGCCGGACCACCCGCACGTCGGCGAAGAACACCGGCACGCCGGCCGAGCCCACCTTTCTCTCGCTCTCGCTCGCCTCGAGGAAGGTCGCCCCCGGCGCGGTCTCGGTGAGCCCGTAGCCCTGGCAGAAGACCAGGCCGCGCTCCTGGTAGGTGCGGATCAGCGCGGCCGGGATCGACGCGCCCCCGGACATGAGGTTGCGCAACGAGGACAGGTCCGCGCCGGCCCATCGCGGTGACTGGGCGAACGCGGCGAACATCGTGGTGACCCCGAACATCCAGGTGATGCCGTACTTCTCGATGAGGTCGTAACACTCGTCGACGTTCCAGGACGGTGTGATCACCGAGCAGCCGCCCTTGAGGAAGGTCGGCAGCAGGGTCTGGTCGAGGGCCGCGACGTGGAAGAGCGGGGCGCTGATCAGCGTCACCTCGTCGCTGGCGACATCGACGCCGATCATGATGTTGAAGCAGTTCCACACCAGGTTGGCGTGGGTGAGCACGGCGCCCTTGGGGCGCCCGGTCGTGCCCGAGGTGTAGAGGATGAGCGCGGGGTCGTCCAGTGCCACGGGCACGTCGATGGGCGTGACATCGCCCCGGGAGAGCCAGGTCGCGAAATGCCGCTCTCCGGGCGCCGGCGACTCCAGCGCGACGACCTCCCGCAGCTCCGGGACCCGCGGCACGGCGTGGACCACCTCGGCGCACTCGGGCGCGTAGATCAGGACCACGGGGCCCGAGTGCTCCAGCATGTAGCCGATCTCCGGCGCGGCCAGGCGGAAGTTCAGCGGCACGAAGATCCCGCCGAGCATGTGCGTGGCGAACATCGCCTCGGCGAAGGCGATGTGGTTGCGGCCGAGGTAGGCGACGCGGTCGCCGGCCTTCACCCCGGCCTCACGCAGCCGCGAGGCCAGCCTGGTCGTACGCTCGTAGACCTCCGCGTAGGTGACCTTCCGGTCCGCGAAGACGAACGCGGTGCGGTTCGGTGTCATCTGGGCCCGGCGGGCCGGCCAGCCTCCCAATCCTGCGTTCGGCATCGTGCGCTGACTCCTGTCATGAAGGGGGGGTGGGCCCTCGGCGCCGCGGGGCGGAGCCCGACCTGGTCGGGGGTGTGGTCAGTGCGAACACGACTCCTCATCGGGGAACGGGCCGGGACCCCGCTCCCTCGCCGGTGAGGTTATGCATGATCTTTATGACCGTCAATATCCTGCCGAACGTCGGCTCATGCGTAGTGGCGGTAGATCGCCCGGGCGACGCAGGCGGGCTTGTCCGCGCCCTCGATCTCGACGGTGAAGTCGAGCAGCATCTGCACGCCGTTCCCGGCGACCTCGTCGACCGAGGCGACCCTGCCGGCCAGGCGGATCCTGCCGCCGACCCGGACGGGAGCGGGGAAGCGGACCTTGTCCAGGCCGTAGTTGATGCTCATGCGCACGCCCTGGATGTCGAGCAGTTCGTTGAAGAGCGGGATGATCAGGGACAGCGTCAGGTATCCATGGGCGATCGCGGCGCCGAAGGGCCCGTCCTTCGCCCGGTCGGGGTCGACGTGGATCCACTGGTGGTCGTCGGTGGCGTCGGCGAAGGTGTTCACCCTCTCCTGGGTGATCTCCAGCCAGCCGGTGCCGCCGAGGTCACGGCCGGCCAGCGCCTTGATCTCGTCGAGCCCGTTCGCCCTGGTCGTCATGGCCGGAGTTCCTCTCTTCGTCTCTCCCATCGGTGCCGCTCACGCCCCCGCGGTCTCGGGCGCCGCCGGCGCGGGGATCCCGTACGTCTCCGGCTCGGCGCCGACGCCGGACTTCCAGGAGGCGGCGATGGCCTCGGCCGTCCACCCTCCGTCGGCGAACGCGACGGCCTTCTCCGCGGGGTGGGACCACAGCGCGAGCCGGTCGCCGCCGATGCCGATCGCCTGACCGGTCACGTCCGCCGACGCGTCCGAGGCGAGGAAGACGATGAGCGAGGCGACGTCCTCGACCGTGCCCATGCCCTCGTCCCTGCGCAGCCAGCCGGGGAACGGCCGGCCGGTCCGCTCGGCCTCCTCGATGATCGGCGCGAAGGCGGGAATGGTCTTGGTCATCTCCGTGGCAGCCACCGGGACCACGGCGTTGACGGTGACGCCGGCCCTGGCCAGCTCCATCGCCCAGGTGCGGGCCATGGCGACGATTCCCGCCTTGGCGGCCGCGTAGTTGGTCTGACCGAAGTTCCCGCGCTGACCGGCGGGTGAGGAGACGAGGATCAGCCGGCCGCCGGTGCCCTGCTCGCGCATCCGGACGGCGGCCGCCCGGGCGCAGGTGAAGGTGCCGCGCAGGTGCACCTCGATCACCGCGTCGAAGTCGTCGTCCGACATCTTCCACAGCACCCGGTCGCGCAGGATGCCCGCGTTGGTGACCAGCACGTCCAGACGGCCGAACTCCTCGACGGCGGCGGCGACCAGCCGATCGGCCGCCTCCGCCGATCCGACCGGGACGGCGACGTCGATGGCCCTTCCGCCGTCGCCGGTGATGGCCTGGGCGACCTGTGCGGCCGCTTCGGCGTTCACGTCGTTGACGACCACCGCCGCCCCGGCCGCGGCGAGCGCCTCGGCATACGCGCGGCCCAGACCGCGGCCCGCACCGGTGACGACGGCCACCTTGCCGGACAGATCCATGAACTTCACCCTTCGATGTACGAAACGCACCATGGTAAAACTAGGACAGTTCTGTAACGCTCGTCAAATTTTTGCCGAACATCTGGGACCGGAATACCCTCTTCCCGTGGCGCTCACCGAAGGGGACGGCCAGGCCGGCGCGGAGTCGTCCGCGCGCCCGCAGTCCCTGATGCTCAGCTTCCTCGGCATCTACCTGCTCGGGCGTGACATCGCCGTCTACTCCGGCAGCATCATCGACGTGTTCGCCCGGCTGGACGTCTCCGAGGAGGCGGTGCGCTCGACACTGGCCCGCATGGTCAAGCGCAACCTGCTCACCCGGCATCGACGGGGACGGAAGATGTACTTCGGGCTCATGCCGCACGCGGCGGAGGTGCTCGAGGACGGGCGCCGGCGGATCTGGGAGACCGGCGCGGTCAACCGCGACTGGGACGGCACCTGGACCCTGGTCGGGTTCTCCCTGCCCGACAGCCGGCGGAGCATCCGCCACGATCTGCGCTCCCGGCTGGTCTGGGCCGGGTTCGGCCTGCTGCAGAGCGGGCTGTGGATCGCTCCCGGCACCAAGGACGTGGGGGCCGTGCTCGCCCCGCTCGAGCTGGGCGATCTCGACCTGAGGGACCACGTCACCGTGCTGCGGGCACGCGCGCTCGAGCCCACCGAGTCCGCCGGCCTCGTGCGCAAGGCCTTCGACACAGAGCGGATCGCCCGGCGCTACCGGGCCTTCCTCGATCGCTGGGACACCCGGCATCCGCTGCCCGAGGTGACCGACGACCTCGCCCGCCAGCTGCTCCTGCACACCGACTGGCTCCGGCTCATCCGCCGGGATCCGCACCTGCCCGCCGTGCACCTGCCTCCCGAATGGCCGGCGATCCGAGCCGAGCAGGTGTTCCGTACGCTCGCCGGCGTCTACGCGCCGGGTGCCAGGACCCTGGCCGACAGGGTCTTCGACGAGCTCGCCCGTTAGGCTCGGCCGGCGCCGATGTCAGGCGGGGAACGCCAGCATCCGCAGCAGCCGGGCGAGCCGATCGTGGTCCTCGGGCGTCACGCGGGCCTGCAGGCTCAGTTCCACCGCACGCGCCGACTCCCGCGCACGGTCGAAGAGGGCCCGGCCCGCGTCGGTCGCGACGACGATGTTCGCGCG
The DNA here is from genome assembly GCF_050942215.1 of Sphaerimonospora sp. CA-214678. Taxonomy (GTDB): domain Bacteria; phylum Actinomycetota; class Actinomycetes; order Streptosporangiales; family Streptosporangiaceae; genus Sphaerimonospora. The sequence goes on along the minus strand of NZ_CP192056.1, from coordinate 3,622,387 downwards.
CCGATCGGCAGGGTGGGTGTGCCGTTCGACGAGCCGTCGCTTCTCCAGCTTGTCGACGAGGGCGACGATCTGGCTCGGATCAAGCCGGAGGAACTCGGCGAGTTCCCGCTGTGACGGGGAGTGCTCGGCCGCCAGGGCGAGGACGGAGTACGACCGTGCCTTGAGCCCGTGTTCGGCGAGGGCGGCGTTCGCCGCGGCGAGCGCGATGGAGTTGGCACGGGCGAGGAGAAAGCCCAGATCCTCGGCGAGTGCGCCGTCCCGCAGTCGGTCGGCCCCGGCCGGCTGCGCCTTCCCAGCAGCGGACATGACGACGATCATACCAAGACGCAAGTTCCATAATTGACATTGTCAACGGATTTACCCGGGGTGGGCCGGCGTGGACCGCTTCCGGGAAGACGAGAGAGTCTGGCCGGACGGGGCGCTTCGGCGTTTGGACGCGGTGCCGGCCGAGACGAGCGCGGCGAATTCGACCGCGGACGCCTCGGCCAGCTCGTCGCGTACCCGCCAGTAGACCTCGCACGATCGCGGGGCCGGCCACTCCGCGTCCATGAACTCGCGCGGCAGCCTCGGGTCGGCACGCAGGAGCGCGAGCCAATCCGCCACGAGCATCGTCCGTACGGTCAGGGCGCTCGGCGCGATGGTCGCGGCGGCCGGGTCGCCCCAGACCTCGATGAAGGCGAGATGTTCCCGCCTTATCGCCTCGATGTCCCAGGCCGCGCGTACGCTTTCGCCGATCGGGAACCCGGTGAGCTCGTGCGCGTGGAAGGCGAGGACGGCACCGGAGGGCAGGTCCCGCCACAGCGGCTCGACCGAGGCGACGAGGTCGACCTCGCCGGGCGCGAGCCACAGCCCGTCGCGAATGGGTGCGAAGCCCTCCCACGTGAGCGTCGATCGCAGCCTGTGGCGGATCGTCCGCTGGTCCTCCGGGATCGAGAACGTGACGAGCGTCCACCCCTCTCCCTGCGGATCGAAGGGCCGCGGGCCGCGGACGCGGCCCTTCGCCTCGCGCAGCACCGCCGACCCGTGCTCGGTCAGCGAGAACAGGATCTCCCTGCCTTTCCTGCTGCGCTCGAGGATGCCGCTGTTCACCAGGCGGTCGAGGGTCGCCCGGGTCGCCGGGGCGGCGACGCCCGCGCCTTCGAGAACGCCGATCAGCACGCTCGCGCGGATCGGCCCGGCGAAGTCATCGACGACGTGCTCGCCGAAGAACGCGAGCAGTAACTGCTTCGGCTGGCGACTGCGCACAGCCCTCCCCTCCCGGCGAGTCCGTGACTGGGCGGTCACCGCGTCAGGCGCGGCGCCAGGGCCTCCCCGCGCTTGGCGCGCTGGATCTGCTCATAGACGTGGGTCCGCAGTTCCGTGAAGCGGGGCAGGGCCCGGGTCGTGACCTGATCGCGCTCCGGCCCGAGATCGATCGTGAGGTCCTCCTGCACCCACGTCGGCGACCTTGACAGTACTATCACGCGTTCCCCCAGGTACACCGATTCGTCTATATCGTGCGTCACGAAGAGAATCGAAATCCCGCGTGTCGCGTGCAGCTCGCGCACGAGATCCTCCAGGTCGGCGCGGGTCTGCGCGTCGACGGCCGCGAACGGCTCGTCCATGATCAGCACGTCGGGTTGGTAGGCGATGGCGCGCGCGATCGCCACGCGCTGCTGCATTCCGCCCGACAGCTGCCAGGGGTGGCTGCGCGCCGCGTGCTGGAGCCCCACCGCCTCGAGGGCGTCGGCGACGAGCTTGTCGCGCTCGGCCCGGGACAGCTTCTTGTGCCGCAGCGGGAGGTCCACGTTCCCGCGCACCGTCAGCCACGGATAGAGGCTGCGGCCGTACTCCTGGAACACGAGGGCCATGGCGGGGGTCGGGCCCGTCACCGGCGCCCCGTCCATCTCGACGAGACCGCTCGTGGGCGGGAGCAGGCCCGCGATGCACTTCAGGAGCGTGGTCTTGCCGCATCCCGACGGTCCGACGATGCACACGAGCTCGCCGGTGTTCATCGTGAAGCTGATGTCTCCGATCGCCTCGACGCCGCCCGACCCCGTCTCGTAGACCTTCCGCAGATGCTCGACCCGCAGAAGGGTGCTGCGATCAGGCACGTTCGACCTCCCTGATTCCGTGATACCAGCGCAGGACGCGCCGCTCGACAAGCCCGAAGATCGTGGCGAGCAAGATGCCGACGAGGCCGAGGAGGAGGATGCCGCTCCACATCTCGGCGATGAGATAGTTCCGCTGGAAGTAGGCGATCCGATAGCCGAGCCCGGAGGACGACCCGAACATCTCCGAGATGACCATCAGGATCAGCGCGACCGAGAGCCCCTGCCGCACACCCGCCATGATGCGCGGGCTGGCGGCCGGTAGGACGAGGAACCACAGCCGCTCCCACCAGGTGATCTGGAACGAGGTCGCGGTCTCCGTCATGACGCTGTCGGTCGCCCGGACGCCCTCGATCGTGTTCAGCAGGATCGGCCAGACGGCGCCGGAGACGATGACGACGACCTTCATCGTGTCGGTGATGCCGAGCAGGAGCATCCCGATCGGGATCAGCACCGGCGGCGGGATCGCGCGGAAGAACTCCAGCAGCGGCTCGAGGAGCTCACGCAGCCAGCGGAAAAGCCCGATGACGGTGCCCGCCGCGATGCCGGCGACGACCGACACGATGATGCCGATGGCCAGCCGGTACAGGCTCGGCAGCACGTCCTCGACGAACGCGGGGCCGATCCACGTGTCGGCCAGGGCCCCGAGGATCGTCAGCGGACTGGGGAAGAACCGGTTGGCCGAGAACGTCGACCACAGCCCCCAGGCGCTCAGCAGCAGGAACGGCAGGCCGAGGGCGTGCAGGAGGCTCGAGACGACGTGCCGCCACGCCCGGCTGCTCCGTGACCTGAGGGCGATCGGCCGGGTATGCGTGGTCAAGAGACCTCCTCCCCTCGCACGGACTGATGCCAGCCCAGCGAACGGCGCTCGATGAGGCGGAAGACGAGGTTGACGAGCAGCCCGAGCATTCCGGTGACCACGACGAGGGCGTACATGCCGACCGCGTCCCCGGCGGAGCGGGAAAGTTCGATCATGCGCCCGAGCCCGAGGTTGCCGATCACCATCTCGGCGGTGATGGCGAGGATGAGTGCGACCGCCGCGGCGAGCCGCAGACCGGTCATGAGGTAGGGGAGCGCGGTCGGTAGCACGAGATGTGACAGCCGCTCCCCGCGCGTGAGGCCGAAGCTTCTCGCGGTGTCGCGCGCGACGGCGTCGACGTCGGCGACGCCGTAGATGACCTGCACGAACACCTGCCAGAACGCCGCGTAGACGATGATGACGAGCGCGGACTGCATCTGGATGCCGAACATCAGCACGGCGAGCGGGATGAGGGCGACCGACGGGATCGGCCGCAGGAACTCGACCGTCGTGTGCGTCGCGCGACGCAGGAAGGGGACCAGGCCCACGATCGTCCCCAGCACGACCGCCGCGAGCGTCGCCACCGTGAGACCGATCGCCCACGCTGTCATGGTGAGCCCCAGCCTGCGCCAGAACGCGAGGTCGCGGAGCTCGTCGACCAGCCGCACGGCGACGTCCGTGACGTACGGCAGGTATTCCGGGCTGATCAGCCCCAGGGTGGGGATCAGCTGCCAGACGACGAGAAATCCCACAAGGCCGGTGACGCCGAGCAGTACCTTGCGCAGCGAACGCAGGCGTCGGCTGGGTCGGACGGGCATATCACTCCGTGGTCGGTCTGCGGCGGCACGCCCTCCCGTTCTCGAGCCGAGGGAGGGAGGGCGTGAGCACGCTGCTGGCTACTGCTGCTGGATGAGGCGGTCGAAGTCGGGCAGCTTGGTCAGGACGCCGTACTTCACGGCGAGCTCGGCGAGCTTCTCCTGACTCGCGCGGTCGAGCTCCCAACTGAAGATCGGGAGCTTCACCGAGTCGGCGACCGCCTCGGGAAGCTTGAGGTTGTCCTTGATGGCCTGACGGACGTCCTTCTCACCGGCGGGGTCCTGCGCCCACTGGAGTGTCTCCTTCATGGCCGCGGAGAAGTTCGCGACCAGGTCGGAGTCGGAGTCCATGCGAGCCTTCGTCATGATCGTCGTGAGTGTGGTGAGGCCGGGGACGACCGCCTGGTACGGCGCGACGATGAAGGTGTCGCCGCGGTCGCGCAGCTGGGTGACGAACGGCTCCGGCACCCAGGCCGCATCGATGTTGCCGGCCTCGAGCTGCGCCGGCACATCGGGGAAGGCGACCTCGACGAACTCGACCTTGGACGGGTCGCCGCCGTCCTTCTCGACCGCGGCCATGATCGTCACATCGCCGGCCGCGCCCAGGCTGTTGACCGACACCTTGTGCCCGGCGAGGTCGGCGGGCCGGCGAATGCCGGACTTCGCCGACGCCACGACGGCGTTGATGTCGTCGCCCTCCGCGTAGGACGACGCGTAGTTGCCGATCATCACGACGCCGAGGTCCTGCAGGTCGGCACGGAACGGACCGAACGGCTGACCGATGGCGAAGTCGATGTCGCCGTTGATGAGGGCGGGAATGGCCTGTGCGCCGCCCTGCGCGGGCAGCACCTCGACCTTGAGCCCGTGCTTTTCGAATATGCCCGCCTTGATGCCGCCCCACAGCGCGGCGGTCTCGGTGATGGGCAGGGCGGCGACGCGGACCTGGCGAAGCTCGCCGGAGGAGGCCTGGCCGGGGGAGGCCTGACCGGACGGGGACGCATCGGAGTTCGTGCATCCGGCGAGCGCGATCACGGTGCTCACGATCACCCCGAGGGCGACGGCGATTCTCTTCATTGACGAGGCCTTCCTGGAGGGGGGAGTTGATGTCAATGCGGCGGATGCCTCGGATCTACTGGGCGCGTCCTCGCCGTGTGGGTGGCGGCGCGCTTCGTGTTGGCCATGGTCGGCCAACGCATCTGAAATGTCAAGGAAATCTAGACGCCCGTCATGAATAAGTTGAATGACGCTCGTTCGCAGGTCGATCGGGGTGCCGCCGGCACCCGCCCGCACCCGCCGGGGCCGGATGCGGGCGCTCCTCGTGGCCGCCGGACGTGAGGGGCTCCGGCACGGCGCGGCGGTGGAGTGCGGGTACGGCGGTGTGATGCTTGACACTCTCAACAGTTGAGTTCATCATGCGAATGCCGTACGCCAGCCTCATGGCGGCGATATCGAGACATCGGTCCTTCGACGACGATGTCGAGCAGGAGGGAACTCCAGTGCAATGCCGCAGAAGAATCACCGTCGCCTAAAGGTCGCGATCACCGCGGTCATCGGCTGTATCGCGGCCATGACGCCCACGATCGCTTCGGCCACCCCCGCCTCATCGGCCGCGCCCCCGCAGAAGACCTTCGACGTGGACGTCGTGTCCGGCAGGTCGGACATGGTCAGCGGTGGTGACGCGCTGGTGCGCGTCGCCGTACCGCGCAACGTCCCGCCGCACCAGGTGCGGATCAACGTCGACGGCCGCGATGTCACCGCCCGGTTCCGCCCGGTCGAGGACGGCCGGACATTGCTCGGCCTCGTGGACGAGCTGGCCCCGGGCGACAACATGCTCGAGGTCCGCTCCAACGGACAGGGGAAGGGCCGGCCCAACGCCACCCTGCCCCTGGTCAACCACCCCGCAGCGGGTCCGGTGTTCTCCGGACCGCACATCAAGCTCTTCTGCACCGCGTCGGGCAGCCCATGGAACCTGGGGCCGGTCGACGAGGACTGCCATGTGGCGAAACCGCAGGTGACCTACCGGTACCGGACCACCACCGGCGGCTTCGCCGATCTGCCCGACGGTCCGCTGCCGGGCAACCTCGCCACTACCACCACCACGAGCGGTGAAACCGTCCCGTACATCGTGCGCGTCGAGCGCGGCACCATCAACCGGGCGGTTTACGAGATCGCGATGCTCCACGAGCCGGGCACCCCGGTGCCCGACCCCTGGACGGCGACCGCCGGCTGGAACAACCGGCTGGTGTACACCTTCGGCGGCGCCTGCGGCATCGGATACACCCAGGCCACGAGCACCGGCGGGGTGATGGACGACACGCTGCTGAGCCGCGGCTACGCCGTCGCGAGCTCGACATTCAACGTGTTCGCCAACAACTGCAACGACGTCACCTCGGCCGAGACCGCCATGATGGTCAAGGAACACTTCAGCGAGACGTACGGCGTGCCCGACTTCACCATGGGCTGGGGCGGCTCGGCCGGCACCATGCAGCAGTTGCTGATCGCCAACGGCTACCCCGGCATCATCGACGGCGTCATCGGCCAGATCGGCTACCCCGACGAACGTTCGACGACGGTCAGCGGGCACGAGTGCCGATTCATCAGTCAGGCGGCCGGCGCCGCGGGACTCTCGACCGCTCAGCGCACCGCCGTGACCGGCTTCGGCAGCCCGAACACCTGCGGCGGCTACCAGTTCTTCGACAGCGTCGACTGGCCGGCCACCTGCCCGAACCATGTCCCGGCTGCCCTCCGCTACCACCCGGTCGACAACCCGGACGGCATCCGCTGCGCCATGGCCGACTTCATCTCCAACGTGTACGGCGTCGACGAGACGACCGGCTTCGGCCGCCCGATCATCCCCGACACGGTCGGCGTGCAGTACGGACTGGGGACGCTCAAGGAGGGCGTCATCAGCCCCGAGCAGTTCGTCACGCTCAACGAGCGCATCGGCGGCCTGGACGTCGAGGGCAACCGTACGCCGCACCGCACCTCGGCGAACGTCGACGCGATCGAGGTGGCGTACTCGACCGGCCGCGTCAACCAGTTCGACGGCGGTCTGCGCTGGACGCCGATCATCGAGACCCGCGGTTACACCGACCCCGGTGGCGACTTCCATGACCGGTTCCGGTCGTGGACCATGCGGGAGCGCATCGTGAAGGCCAACGGCAACGCCGACAACCACATCAGCGTCACCACATCGCCGGGTGCCGCCGCCAACGCGGCCCAGCTGCAGGCGCTGAGGGACATGGACGCGTGGCTGACGGCCCGTGCCGCCTTGGCGGCGACCCGTCCGAACCTGGACGACGCCGAGCTGACCCGGCTGTCCAGGCCGGACGGACTGGCCGACGGCTGCATCGCCCCCGACGGGGAGCGGATCGTGGAGGAGCTGACGCTCGACCCGGCCGCGCGGTGCAACGAGCTCTACCCGTACCACCGCAACCCACGGGTGGTCGCCGGCGGGCCGACCAGCTCCGACGTGCTCAAGTGCCGGCTGCAGCCGCTCGACCGTGCCGCCTACCCGGTGACGTTCACCGACGAGCAGTGGCAGCGCCTGCAGGCGGTCTTCCCCGGCGGCGTCTGCGACTGGTCGCAGCCCGGCGTCGGACAGGTGCCGATCTCGTCCACCTGGATCCGTTTCCAGCAGACGTGATGGTGCGTTCCTCTCCGGAGGCCGATCACGGCGGACCCGGATAGGAAGGACCGGGACGGACAGATGAAGGCCCGGCGGAGGCATATGACTCCGCCGGGCCGTTTCGCTCACGCTCGTGACCATCCGCGGAAGCCCGGAGCGGTGTGGTCGACCGCGAGGTGAGCGAGTATCGGCGGACCCTCGCCGAGACCGGCCGGCGGTGTCGGCGAGGGTCGCTCGTCCTGGATGAGAGCCGGGTCAGACCGGGGTCAGACGCGGGTCCACTGCTGGTTGGTGCCGCCGTGGCAGGTCCAGATGTGCAGCTTGCTGCCGTTGGCCGTGCCGTACTCGGCGACGTCCAGGCACTTGTTCGCGCCCACGGCGGTGATGGTGCCGTCGGAGTTGAAGCGCCACTTCTGGTTGTTCTGGCCGTTGCAGTCCCAGATGGTCACGCTGGTGCCGTCGGCCGTGCCCGCGCCGTACACGTCCAGGCACTTGTTGCCGTAGACGCGCAGCTCACCGGCGCTGGTGGAGGTCCACTGCTGGTTGGTGCCGCCGTGGCAGTCCCAGATCTGCAACTGCGCGCCGTTGGACTGGGAGTATCCGGCGACGTCCAGGCACCGGCCCGACCCCACGCCCTTCAGAGCGGTCGTGCTTCCCGAGGGCGGAGGGGTGGAACCGCCGGGGTCGCCGATGCTCCCGGGAACCGTCTGCAGCGCGGCGTACCAGGCGGCGGCCATCTTGTCGTAGCCGCCGGAGGTGGGGTGGATGCCGTCGATCAGGTCGCCGGTGGTCAGTTTGCTGTGCATGTCGACGAGGTGGACGCGCTTGCCGCTGTTCACCTTGTTCTGCACGATCGCGGGGATCTGGGCGTTGAAGTTGCGGACCGCGTTCTCCTGGCCGGAGTTCGACAGCGGGATGATCGTGGCGACGAACACATCCGCGTTCGGTGCGGTGGTGGTGATGCGATCGATCAGCGTGGACAGTCGTTGCGGCGCCCCGGACACGTTGTAGTTCTGGAGCACGTCGTTGGTGCCGATGTGCAGCAGCACGGTGCGCGGGGTGTAGGTCTGCAGCCAGCGGGTGATGTTGGCGTCGATCTGGTCGATCCGCCAGCCGGGGTGTCCCTCATGGTCGTGGTCGCCCAGGCTGCCGGGCCCGTTGAACTGCGATCCGACGAAATCGGTCGTGTATCCGCCTGCCGCCAGTCGCTGCCACAGTCCGATCCGGTATCCGCCCGGCACCTGGGTGCCCTCGGTGATCGAGTCGCCCAGCGGCATCACCCGCACCCCGCCGTTCGACTCGGCGGACGCCGTGCCGGTGCCCGTCAGCACGGTGGCCGCTGCCAGCAGCACGGCGGCGAGCCACCGGCTCAAGTCACGCATGATCCGCCTCGCGTCCCCGCCGGCGCGGAGGGGGGGCCGGTTCGGCGGGCCGGGGCGTGAGGGCCGGGAGCCGTGGTCACCGATCCTTGCGGGCGGGCGGGCAGATCTGTCGTGCATCTTTTTCTCCTTGGGGTGTGGAGAAACGACGGGAGTGGCCGGCGCCGGGTCGTCCCCGGGCCGGTTCGCGGCTGCGGCGAAAATGAGGAGGACGGTCGGATGTGAATGTGAGCGCTAACATTACATGGCAGGGCTTTTCCGTGATCGGACCATTCATGAATGGCGATGCGCAGAGAAAACATGATGTCCGACGACCTTGTCAAGGGGTGCCGCCGGGCCCGTGCCCGAAGAGCGCCGACCGCCTGCCCCGCCGGGTGTCACCACATCGTCGGGCCGTACGCCGGTGAAATTTTCATCCATGCCCGCGGCTGCCGGCTCACGAGAAGGCGCAGCGAGCGACGTCGGAATCGCGGTGACGGCGGGCCTGCACGGCCGAGAGCGATGCGAAGGTTTCCAGAGATCGTCTTGACAGATTTCGGTTCCGGTTCTCACACTCTCTGCTGAGACGGCTCCTCCCGCCGGCGGGCAAGGGCCGGCGGGAGGTCGCTCTCCGCGGCGATCCCCGGCCGAGGGCCGCGCTCGAGACGCGAATCCGCCAACGTGATGCCCTCTGGGTCCGGTGCGGACGCCGCACGGTACCGCCAGGAGGCGCCGTACGCACTGGCGTCGTCCGAGGATCCCCGGGCACGCGGCCTCCGCGACCGGTTCGCGACCGTCGCAGGCGAATGACACGCATCGCCCGGGGCGAGGGGCCGAATACGACACTGCCCCCTCCGCCGCCGCTGACCTGGGCGTTTTCCTCATTCAAATGAAACCTTGACGAAGGGTAAGATCCGTTCCATAGTTAGCCAGTCAACCCCAAATCGACCGGTCTCCGGAGGTTGTACGGCACTCGACTGTTACCGATAACATTCACCGTCCCTTTCTGTCTCTGCCGCGATAGTGCGGGTCAGTGGCATTCATGTGTGCGCGGCCGGAAGCGGCCGGCATTCCCTCCGTCCGATGCCCTGTGCCCTTCGATCTCCATCCGCGGCATCCCCCCTGAAAGGCAGAGGTTGATCATGAATTCACGATCCCGGCGTCTCGGCAGGACACTGCTGTCCGCGGGTGCGGCCGTCGCGCTCGCCGCAGGCCTGCTTTCCGGCATCTCCACTCCGTCACAGGCCGCGACGTCGCAGCCGTGTGACATCTACGCGGCGGGCGGCACCCCCTGCGTGGCGGCGCACAGCACGACCCGCGCCCTGTACGGCTCCTACAACGGCCCGCTCTACCAGGTGCGGCGCTCCTCGGACAGCGCCACCCGGGACATCGGCGTGCTGAGCGCGGGCGGCGTCGCCGACGCCGCGGCGCAGGATGCGTTCTGTGCCGGCACGGCCTGCCTCATCACCGTCATTTACGACCAGTCGGGACGGAACAACCGGCTGACCCAGGCGCCCCCCGGCGGGTTCGCCGGTCCGGCCCCGGGCGGATACGACAACCTCGCGAACGCGACGGCGGCGCCGGTCACGGTCGGCGGGCACCGGGCGTACGGCGTCTATGTGGCCCCCGGCACCGGTTACCGCAACAACAACACCAACGGCGTCGCGAAGGGCGACCAGCCGGAGGGAATGTACGCGATCTTCGATGGCACCCACTACAACGGCGGCTGCTGCTTCGACTACGGCAACGCCGAGACCAACAGCCGCGACAACGGCAACGGCACGATGGAGGCCATCTACTTCGGCGACAGCAAGTTCTGGGGCTACGGCGCGGGCAACGGCCCCTGGATCATGGCCGACCTCGAGAACGGCCTGTTCTCCGGGGTGAACCAGAGATACAACGCGAACGACCCGAGCATCAGCCACCGGTTCCTGACCGCCATCGTCAAGGGTGAGCCGAACCACTGGGCCATCCGGGGCGGCAACGCGCAGTCGGGCGGCCTTTCGACCTTCTACAACGGGGTGCGCCCCAATGTGCCGGGCTACAACCCGATGAAGAAGGAGGGGGCCATCATCCTCGGCATCGGCGGGGACAACAGCATCAGCGGCACGGGCACCTTCTACGAGGGCGTGATGACGTCCGGCTACCCGTCCGACGCGACCGAGAACGCCGTGCAGGCGAACATCGTCGCCGCCGGATACGCGACATCGTCGGGCGGTGTCCAGGACGGCACGCTCACCCCCGGCGCGTGGATCTCACTGCGCGCGACGACGCCCGGCTACACCGACCGTTACATCCGGCACCAGTACGACGACGCCGTCACATCGGTGATCACCTCGTCCAGCTCGTCCCTCGATAGGAGCGACGCCACCTGGATCGTGCACAGCGGTCTGGCCGGCGGCTCGTGCGTATCGTTCGAGTCGCGGAACTACCCCGGCGACTACCTGCGGCACCAGAACTATCAGCTCCACCGGCAGACCAACGACGGCAGCTCGCTGTTCGCCGCTGACGCCACCTTCTGCCCGCAGGCGGGCAAGAACGGCCAGGGCACGTCGTTCGCCTCCTACAACTACCCGACCCGTTTCCTGCGGCACTACAACAACATCGTCTACATCGCCGCCAACGGAGGCTCGAACACCTTCGACAACTCGTCGCACTGGGCCGACGACGTGAGCTGGGTCGTCAGCCCGCCCTGGGCCTAGAGCGCCGGTCACGTGATGTCACCGGTGTCCGGCGGCTTCGGCCGCCGCGCCGGGAGGAGGCTCCGGTCCGCCGCGAAACCCGCCGGGCGGTCGCGGGCTTCGGGTGCGGTCCCCGCTCCCTCCCGCTCCGCTCCCTGCCCCCGGATATCGGCTACCTGACCGGCGTTCTGAACGGACTCGGTGACCCGGGCGGGGCCGTCCCCGTTCCCGCGGGGGCGGCTTCCCGCCGTTCTCCTGGACCTCGCGGAGTGCCCGCTCCGGACGCCGGCTCTCGACAGAGCGTACGGACCGGCGAGTCGGATCGGCGCCGCCGGTCTCGTCGTCGCTCGCACGTTCATCGGGCCGGGCCACGACCGCGGTTCCGGGTTCTGCGCGGCTGTGCCCGGTCCGGCCGGTCCAGGTGTACCGCCCGGGGAGTGTCCGACGCGACCCGACCGGCCGGAGCGGGCTCACGGCCGGTCGGGTCCCGCGCCCCGTGCGTCAGAAGGCGGCGGGGCGGGCGACATAGCCGGCCCTCCGCACCGCGGCGACCAGTTCGTCGGTGCCGACCTTCGCGGGGTCGTGGACGACCTCGACCCGGGACGACGCGAAGTGCACCTTGACGGACTCGACGCCGGGGAGCCGGCCGACCCGCTTTTCGATCTTGTTGATGCACGATGGGCAGGAGAAGCCCTCGGCGCGGAGGATGGTCGTGGTGGTGGTCGCGACGGCCATGGTCCTGATCTCCTCTCCTCGTCGGTCCGCATCGGGACCGATCTCCTCGTGGTGACGCCTTCACGCTAGCCATCGGGGACCTCGGCTTCCTTGACCCGGATCAAGCGGCCGGCGCCATGGCAGGCCGGCGCCATGTCAGGCCATGGCAGGCTGGCACCATGGCAGGCTGGCACCATGGCCGACCATGACCTGTGTGTGACCCGTGTTCCGATCTTCCAGGGGCTGACCCGCCGGGAGCAGATCGAGGTCGCGGGGTTCGCACGCCCGATGGCTGTGGCGAAGGGAGAGACGGTCTACGCCCCCGGGCAGCCGGTCTCCCACCTGCTGGTGATGCACGGCGGCCGGCTCAAGATCAGCCACGTGGCGGCCAACGGCCAGGAGCAGATCCTGCGCATGGCGGGCGTCGGCGACGTGGTGGGCGAGCGGGCCTTCCTGACCGGTCACCGGCCGGATCACTTCGCGGTCGCCCTCGAGGACAGCCGGATGTGCGTTTTCGATCACAACGACCTCTCCGCGTTGCTGCGCGACTACCCGGACGTCGGCCGGCGAATGCTGCGCACGCTGTCCGACCGGCTCGCCTCCGTCGAACGGCTGCTCGCCGCGGTCACCTCCAGTGATGTCACCACGCGCGTCGCGGCCTATCTGCTCGATCTGCCGGCCGGCGGGCGGGACGGCGTGCCCGTGGTCCGGCTGCCGATGGCGAAGAAGGACGTCGCCGCCTACCTGGGAACGACGCCGGAGAGCCTCAGCCGATCCCTCGCTGTCCTCGCAGCGGATGGCGTCATCGAACTGCGCGGGCGCCGCGACATCGCCGTTCTCGACGCCGAGGCTCTGGACCGGGCGGCCGTTCCCGCCTGATCACGGACGGCTCCCCAGGACGCCGGCGGTGCCGGCCTCCCGGCCGGTACGCGAATTGAGCTGTGTCAAGGAACGTCAGGGCGTCCCGATCTAGCGTCGAGGTGGACGGCGACAGGACGTGGCACAGAGGGGAGCCGGCACAGATGGACAGGATCCGGGCATGGGCGTCATGGCGGTGGAGCGTGCCGCTGATCAGCGGTCTCCTGATCGTCGCGTCGTTCGTGGCCTCGCACGCACTGGGCGCCGACGTGCCCGGTGACGTGTTGATGGTCGCGGCGGCGGTCGCGGCCGGCTGGGAAATCGTGGTCAAGGCGGCCCGAGCTCTGCAGGCACGCGTGGTCGGCATCGACCTGCTGGTCTCGGTGGCCGCGATCGGCGCGGTGATCATCGGCGAGTACTGGGAGGCGGCCGCGGTGACGTTCCTGTTCGCCGTGGGGCACGCACTGGAGAACGCCACGCTGAACAAGACGAGGGCGGCCCTGGCCGAGCTGGTCGCGGTGGCCCCCGAGGCGGCCGTGGTCCTGCGGGACGGCGACCAGGTGGAGGTGCCCGCCGCCTCGGTGGCGACCGGTGAGACGGTGCTGGTCAAGAACGGCGCCAAGGTGCCGGTCGACGGGGTGGTGATCGACGGTACGGGAGCCCTGGACGAGGCGTCGATCACCGGTGAGTCGATCCCGGTGGAGAAGACCACCGGCGACCAGGTGTTCGCCGGCACGGTCTCCCTGGGCGGCTTTCTGCAGGTGCGGGCCACCGGCGTCGGCGCAGACACCACGCTGGCCCGGATCATCCACCGGGTCGAGGAGGCACAGGACGCCAAGGCGCGCACCGCGGCGTTCATGGACCGGTTCTCGGCCTGGTACACCCCGGCGATCATCATCCTCGCCCTCGTCTTCGGCCTGGCGACCGGCGACATCGTGCTCGCGCTGACGCTGCTGGTCATCGGCTGCCCCGGCGCGCTGGTGATCTCCATCCCGGTCGCGATCGTCGCCGGCATCGGCCGTGGCGCCAAGGACGGCATCCTGATCAAGGGCGGGGAGTTCCTGGAGACGTCGGCCAGGATCGACGCCGTCGCGCTGGACAAGACCGGCACGCTGACCGAGGGCCGGCCGCACCTGACCGACGTGGTGCCCCTGGACGAGGCGTGGAGCCGCGCCGACGTGCTCGTCTGGGCCGCCCGCGCCGAGGCCGGCTCGGAGCATCCGCTGGCCCGCCCGATCGTGGCTGCGGCCCGCGCAGAGGGGCTGGACGTCACCGGTCTCCCGGAGGTCACCGCGCCGGTGCCGGGTAAGGGCATCGTCGCGACCATCGGCGGTCGCCGGGTCGCGGTGGGCAACCTGGCGCTGCAGGAGGACGAGGGCGTTCCGTACGGCCCGGCCGTCGGCGTGGTCGACGAGCTCGCCGCCGCGGGACGCACCCCGATGGTCGTGGCGGTGGACGGCCGTCTGGCGGGTGTCGTCGCCGTGGCCGACCGGGTCCGTCCCGACGCGGCGCGGATGGTCGCCGGCCTGCACGCCTCCGGTGTTCGTAGGGTCGTCATGCTCACCGGGGACACCCGGCGGGTCGCCGAAGCGGTCGCCGCGCAGGTCGGTGTCGACGAGGTCCGTGCGGGCCTGCTGCCGGAGGACAAGCTGGAGGTCGTTCGCGACCTGCAGGCTCGTGGACACGTGGTCGCCATGGTCGGCGACGGCGTGAACGACGCCCCCGCCCTGGCCACCGCCGACGTCGGCGTCGCGATGGGCGCGGCGGGCACGGGCGTGGCGATCGAGACCGCGGACATCGCCCTGATGAAGGATGATCTGTCCAAACTGCCGAGGGCCGTCGGCCTGGCCCGCCGCACCGTCTCGGTCATGCGTCAGAACATCGCGATCGCCCTGGTCACCGTTGGCGCGCTGCTCGCGGGCGTGCTCCTGGGCGGCGTCACGATGGCGATCGGGATGCTCGTGCACGAGATCTCGGTGCTGGTGGTCATCGGCAACGCGATGCGGCTGCTGCGCCGGCACGGCGTGCCCCGGACGGGTGGCGGCGCGACCGGGCGGGCCTCCGGCCGGACCGAGGCCCGTGACATGGATCGGCAGCCGGTCTGACCTGCGGGCGGCCGGGGGCCGGCAGGCGAATCCGCCGGAGCCGTCCGGCGGATTCGCCGCTGCCCCGCGAGGACGTGTGGAAGTCGATCGACGCGCAGCGGCGGAGCCTGGTCGACCTGCTGGAGGATCTGTCCGAGGCGGAGTGGCGGCGTCCGTCGCTCTGCGCCGGCTGGACGGTGCGCGGAGCTCCGGCCGGGAGATTTCGGGCCGTTCCCGGCCCGGATGTGCCGGGGCCCGCCCGGGTTTCCGATTCGCCGCCGGGCCGGAGATCCCCGTTCTCACGGCGGCGGATTATGGCACGCCCCTGTGGTAGGGCCCGCCGATTTCCGCCAGCCTTCATCCTTTGCCGACCGGCATTTACAGAGGTAATCGCCGTTTGTCATACCGGCTTGCCGAAATTCACGGAGAAAAGCCGGTCCCCCGGATGAGCACACCGTCGGCCGGGGCCGGGAGCCCGGGATCCGCGGCCGGCGGGCCGAGGTGTTCGTCGCGGCCTCCGCCGGCCCGCCGTGCCTCGGCGAGCCCGTGCAGCATCACGGTCTCGCCGAGCAGATCTCCGGCTCGGTGGCAGGCCGCCAGGGCGGCCCGATGAGTGCGTTCGACGTCGGCCCAGTGCGATCGTACGGCCGCGACGTTCAGGAGCGAGGCGGCCAGCTCCCAGGCCAGCTCGGCCAGGCCGAGGGCGGACGCCTGCAGCACGGCCGCGACCAGGGCGTCCCGTTCGCAGGCGAACCACCCGAGCGGGTCGGCGACCACCCGCGCGCGGACCTCGCCGGGAGGCGGCCACCGCGGCGCCCGGCCGCGTACCGCGGGGTACGGCCGTGACGGCAGATGATCGTCGGCCTCCTGGGCCAGGGAGAGCAGGGCCGCGAGGGTACGGGTGATCATGATGCGTACGGCGTCGTCGCTCTCGTGCTCGGCGGCCTGCTCGCGGGCGAAGCGGCGGACCAGGTCGTGGAATCGGTACCGGGTCCGCCCGATGCCGTCCGGCGTCGTCACCTCCAGCAGCCGGGCGTCGGCGAGCGCGTCGGCGAGCTCCTCGGCCGACTCCGGCGACGTCTCCAGCATCATCGCGATCGCCCAGGCCGGAAACGAGGGGAGCTCCAGGAGTCCGAGCACCCGGAAGGCGCGCCGCGCCGCCGCGCCGACCCGGTGGTAGCCCGCCGCGACGCTGCCCCTGACGTCCAGGTCCCCCAGGGCGAGCTCCGCCAGCCCGCCCCCGGCCAGACGCGCGGTGAGGCGGGCCAGCGTCCAGTGCGGGCGGGCGGCGAGGCGTGTCCCGGCGACGCGCAGAGCCAGCGGCAGGCCACCGCACAGCCGGACGAGTTCGGTGGCGCTGTCGCGTTCCGCGTCCACGCGCCCACGCCCGACGATCGCCGCCAGCATGTCGTGCGACTCCTCCGGCCGCAGCGTGCCGAGATCGAACGACGTGGCCCCCGGCCAGTCGGCCAGCCGCGACCGGCCGGTCACCAGGACCGCGCAGGAGGACGTGCCGGGCAGGAGGGGCCTGACCTGCGCGTGGTCGCCGACGTCGTCGAGCACCACGAGGATCCGGCGGCCGGCGAGCTGGCTGCGGTACAGATCCACGCGTTCCTCCGGATCCCGGGGGAGCGCCCTGCCGTGGACGCCGAGGGAGCGGAGGAACCGCCCGAGCACCCGGAGGGGGTCGGCGGGCCGTCCGCCGGTGCCCGACAGGTCGGCGTAGAGCTGGCCGTCGGGGAAGGCGTCACTCAGCCGGTGGGCGACGCGCACGGCCGCCGACGTCTTGCCCACCCCGCCCGGTCCCGTGACGAGTGCCACCGCGACGGGTCCGGACGTACGACCGGTCAGCGCGTCCCCGATCCGCTCCACCAGCTTCTCCCGGCCGGTGAAGTCGGCGATGTCGGCGGGCAGAAGGCACGGCCTGGGCGGGTTCGCCGCAGGCGAAGGCCCGAAGAGGGCGGACGGCCCCGCGTCCTGCCGCAGCACACGTAGGTGCGCCTCACGCAGTTGCGGACCGGGATCGATGCCGAGCTCGTCGGCGAGCCTCGCGCGGATCGACTCGTACTCCGCCAGCGCCTCGGCCTGCGCTCCGGCCGAGGCGAGGGCGAGCACGAGCCAGGAGTGCACGACCTCGTTCAGCGGCTCGGCCGAGGCGACGGCCCGAAGCTGGGGGAGGACCTCGTTCGGCAGGCCGAGTCCGAGGCCGATCCGCACGCATCGCAGCAGGACGTCGACCCGTTCCTGGTCGATCGCGCGTACCCAGGGGTGTCCCTTGAGCACGTGGTCCAGGTCGGACAGGCAGGGCCCCTGCCACATCTGGAGCGCCCGAAGCGACAGTTCCAGTGACTCCCGGGGCGTGGCGGCCTTCCCGGCCTCGGCCGCCGTCGCCCGGAAGCGCACGAGATCGGTCTCGCACCGGTCGAGCCGGATCGCGTAGGCCGAGCCCAGCCCGGTGAGCCAGGAGCGACGGGAATGGGCGACATGAGCCGGGTCGAGGCGGCGGCGCAGCCGCCCCACGTAGGTCTGCACCAGATTGACCGCGGAATCGGGCGCTTCGTCGCCCCAGACGGCGTCGATGATCTCCTTTCTGCGTACGGGTGCCCCCGCCCTGAGTAGCAGCAGCGCGAGCACGGCCCTTTGCTTTTCGGAGGTGAGCGTTATTTCGGTCTCCCCGCGCCATACCCGTAATGAACCCAGGAGGCTGAACCGTATCTCGGTCATTTCTCTCCGGCGAAGATCTGCGGCGATGTCGGGAATTCATCATATGATTCGGCCGAATATCGATCGAGGTCGTTCGGGTGTCCAACAACGGCCATCTCTTCTGCCTTTCGTCATCCCCGATCGTCGTCTCCTCGGCGGGCGTTCGCGGGTGACCGTGCGTGACATTCGCCGCTCGTCACGCGGGCGCGGCGGGCGGCCGGCCCCCGTGGTCGTCCCGGCCCGCTGACACTCCGCTGACGGTCGGCTGGACGCCCGCGCGCCGCCGGCGGGTCCGGCTCCAGCACGGTGCCGGTGCCGCTCCAGCCCCGGCGGTCATGGTTGGAGGCAGCCCTTGCGACAGCGGGAGGAGGTGCGAGATGAAGAAGATCAAGATTCGTAAGGCCGGCCCGGTCCGCCTGACCGCCGCGGCGTGCTCGATTTACAAGAACGCGAACTGACGCGGGTTCCGGGCGGTGCGCCGGGTACGGCATGCCCGCGCTCGGCGCTCCGTTCACCTGTCGCCCGCATCCCCGTCGCCCGTATCCCGAGCCAGGAGGGCCGCCCGTGACCGACGCAGAGGCCGTGGACGAGGGGCCCGTGATCGACCTCGACCGTCCGCTTCCGCTGCACCCGCTCGTCTACCTCGAGGAGGGCGACGAGGTGACGGTGGGCAGGCCGGACATCGACTCCTACGGCATCTTCCCGCCCGACGGAGCCGAGGTGCTGCGCCGGCTGGAGCAGGGGACGCCGCCGCGTGAGGTGGCGGCCTGGTACGAGGCCCGCTACCGGGAGAGCCTCGACATCGACGATCTGGTCGCCTCGCTCGGCGAGCTCGGCTTCGTCCGCGAGTCGGACCCGCCGGGCGGCCCGGCGGACGTCCCCCCACGCTGGAGGCGGCTCGGTGTCGCGCTCTTCTCCGTTCCCGCGTGGATCTGCTACGGCCTGCTCGTCGCCTGGGCGCTGATCGCGATGGCGCGCCGGCCCGATCTCCTGCCGAGCTACCGCAACGTCTTCTTCACCGACTACTACTCGGTGATCCAGGCGGCGCTGTTCGTCGCGGCCATCCCGCAGCTGCTGCTGCACGAGGGTTTCCACGCGCTCGCCGGGCGGCGGCTGGGCCTGCGCTCCCGCCTGCGGATCTCCCGCAGGCTCTACTTCGTGGTGCTGGAGACGTCACTGGACGGCCTGGTCGCCGTACCACGCCGGAAGCGGTACCTGCCGATCGTGGCCGGGATGCTGGCCGACGTGGTCGTGATGGCCGCCCTCACGATCGCGGCCGACCTCACCCGCGGGACGGGGGGCGCGCTCTCGCCCGCTGGCCGGTTCTGCCTGGCGTTCGCCTTCGCCGTCCTGCTCCGCATCCTGTGGCAGTTCTCCCTGTACCTGCGCACCGACCTGTACGTCCTCGTCTCCACCGCACTCGGCTGCGTCGATCTGCACACGACGGCCATGCGCATGCTGCGCAACCGGGTGAACCGGCTGCTCGGCCGCCGGCACCGGCTCATGGACGAGTCGGACTGGCACCCCGTGGACCGGCGCGTCGCACGCTGGTACTCCTGGCTGATCGTCGCGGGCTACACCGTGAGCCTCACCACGTTCGCCGTGGCGATCGTCCCGATCGTCTACCGCATGTTCGCCGGAGTCCTCGGCCGCTTCACCGGACACGGCGCGTCCTGGCCGGAGCTGCTGGACTCGCTCGTCTTCTCCGGCTTCATCCTCGGGCAACTCGTCGTCCTCGCGTGGGTGGCGGCCCGCGAGCGGTACCGCGGCCGGGCCCGGCGGCTCGACCATGTCATCGCCTGAAAGGGAGCACCATGGGCAACCATCACTGGATCAGGGCCGGCCTGCGCCGCGACCGCGAGCGGTTCCTGAAGGGACTGGACCTCCCGCCGGTCCTGGCCGTACTCGACGCCCACCGGCGGCTGCGCGGGCCGTACACCGCCGCCGGCGCGCTGATGCGGCTGATCGTGCCGGACGCGCTGCGGCGGCGGCCGGAGCTGGGGCCTGCGCACAACATCGAGATCCTGACCAGCGCCCCGGAGCTCGCCCACCTGGTGCCCCCGATGTGGACGTCGCTGGAGTGGACCGTACGGAAGGGCGAGCGCACCCGGTTCTACTCCCGGCTGCACACCCTGAACATCGCCAACGGACTGGCGGAACTGGTGCGCGACCACCTGCGGGAGTCGGGCGGCGGGCCACGGACGCTCGTCTTCGAGAACGTGCACCTGGCCGACCCCACCGACCAGGAGTTCGTCGCCGTACTGCTGCGCCGCGGCGACCTCGGCGGGCTGACCGTCGTGGCCGGCACTGATCACGAGCCGATCGCCGACCCCCCGGGCGAGATCACGATCTCCCTGGCCCGGGTCCTGGAACGCCACGCGACAGGGGTGGACGCTCCGGCGAGCGCCGACCCCGGCCCCGTCCCGGACACGGCGGAGGGCGCGCGTGCGTACGTCGACAGCGAGGGGACGGCGGACGACCCCCGGCTGCTCGCGGCCTACCTGCGGCTGGACGAGGCGGAGCGGGCGCTGCTGCACGACGAGCGGGCGGCGACGCTGGCGGCCCGCGGCGAGTTCTCCCTGTCGCTGGGCGCGATCCCCTATCACGCCGAGCACGGCGCCGACCCCGCGGGCGCGGGCCTGACCGCGCTGCGCACGGCGATGGACCACTGCCGGGGCATCGGCCTCTACCAGGCGGCCGCGGACCTCGGGCTGCGCGGCAGGAAGATCGTGGACCGGTACGCCCAGGAGGAGCAGTGGTGGCACTTCACCAACGCGACCAGCACGACGCTCGCCTCGCTCGGGCGGGCCGACGAGGCGATGGCCGTCTACGACGAGGCCCGCGCCGTCAGCACCGATCCCCTCGTGCACATGGAGCTCGCCTACAGTACGGCGATGCTGTACGCCCGGCACTATCCGGAGCCGCGGCGGGACTACCGGCGGGCGCGGGCCTGGATGAACCTGTCCATCGCCATCGCCTCCCTGGCCGAGGATCCCAAGAAACGCGCCTTCCACACGGTCTTCGGGCACAACGGCCTGGCGCTGGTCGAGGTACGCCAGGGCAATGCGGGCGAGGCGCTGCGCATGCTCGAGGACGGCATGGCCCGGCTCGACCGGGAGCTCGACCCGGGGGAGCACGCGCTGCATCGGGCGGTGCTGCGTTACAACCGGGCCCAGGTGCTCGGCATGATGGGCAGGCTTGAGGAGTCGCTCGGCGACTACCGGACCGTCGTCGAGCTCGACCCCGACTTCCCCGAGCACCACTTCAACGTGGGCAACATCCTGCGCAGGCTCGGCCGGGACGCGGAGGCGATCGCCGCCTACGAGCAGGCGCTGCGGCTGTCGCCGCCGTTCCCCGAGGCGTACTACAACCTCGGCGACGCCCGGCTCGAACTCGGCGACGTCGAGGGGGCGCTGGCCGACTTCGGCTACACGCTGGAGCTGGACCCGGCGCATCTGGACGCCCGGATCAACCGGGCCGGGCTGCTGTGCGAGCTGGGCCGGTCCGACGAGGCATGGACGGACGTCACGACCGGGCTCGAGCTCGCCCCGGCCAACGCCCACCTGCTGTGCCTGAAGGGCCGGCTGCTCGCCGAGCGCGGCGACCGGGAGGGCGCCCGCGAGGCGTTGTCGGCCGCGATCGACCGCGACGGACGGCTCGCCGAGGCGTGGGCGCTGCTGGGCGAGGTCGCGTACGCCCTGGGCGACCTCGCCGGGGCCGCGCACGACCTGGACCGGGCGGTCGAACTGGCGGGCACCCCGGAGATGCGGTTCAACCGGGCCGTCGTCCGCCAGGAGTCCGGCCGCTACGCCGACGCGGCGGCCGACTACGAGATCGTGCTGACGGCCACGGACGACGAGGACACGCGGGAACGCCTGAACCGCTGCCTGACCGCGCTGCGCGCTCAGGACCGCGCCGACCTGCCGGGCTGATCGCGGGGCGGGCCGCCGCGCCGGGTCGCGCGATGCTCCGGGGCGGCGGCCGGTCACGGCGAAGACCGGCGACGTTCCGATGATCTCCGGCATCTCGTGAACCCCGCTGCCGCTGGCCTTCCCGCGAACCGTGGTGGACAATGTCGGCGACAGCATTCCTTCCGCGCCGTGGGGTCGAGTGTGATCAAGAGCGGACGCTTCGTCCCGATCTCAGGAGTACTCGTCATGCTGGCCGCCGCGTGCTCGATGGGCGGCCCGACGGCGGGGGCACAGGACTCCGGGCGATCTCCCGCCGCGTGCGTTTCCGACGTCACGCGAGACGCGCTGCCCACCTGGGCGAGGGCCGGGTTCAGCGACGACGGATCGGGCGTCCACCATGTGTTCAGCGAGCGTGGCGACATCATCGCCGTGCTGTTCAAGTATCCGCCGGTCGCCTCCCCCGATCCCGACGTCGCCAACAAGATCCTCTGGGTCTCGCGGCTGCCACAGGAGTCGAGGCAGCCGTTGACGATCGAGGCCACGCTGGACGGGACGACCACGTCGGTGATCCGCGAGATCGCCACCGGCGCCGGGCCCTCGTCCGTCAACCTGCCGGAAGCGGGATGCTGGCACCTCACACTGCGCTGGTCGGGACACACCGATGCCATGAAGCTCACGTTCACCTGACCGCCCACGAGCATCGGAGGCACGCCCGCCGTCCCGGCCTCCGCCTTCTCGGCTTCACCGCCCCCGGGCTTCGAAACGCGTGCCTCGTACGATGACAGGACGGACGCTCGTCGCGAGGGACGAGCGGCCCGGAGAAGAGCTGTGGAGCGGACGGCGATGCAGACCTTCCTGCCCTATCCCGATTTCGCCCGCACGGCACGGGTGCTCGACCCGCGCCGCCTCGGCAAGCAGAGGGTCGAGGCGCTGCAGATCCTGCGTGCTCTGACCGTGCGGGGGTACGGCTGGCGCCACCATCCGGTCGTCCGCATGTGGGCGGGCTACGAGGAGGCCCTGGTCAGGTACGGCCTGGAGGTGTGCGACCGGTGGTGCTCACTGGGCCGGGCCGACACCTGCTCGGCGAGCATGGTGCGTGAGCTCGCCGAGTGCTGTGACGTCGCGACGCCGCGCCGGCAGCGCCTGCTGGGGGAGGCCGGCGAACTTCCGCCCTGGCTCGGCGACCGAGACCTGCACCTGAGCCACCGTTCCGCCCTGTTGCGCAAGGCCCCCGAGTTCTACCGCCCGATCTTCGGCGACGAGCCCGACGACCTTCCCTACGTCTGGCCCGCCTCCGACCGTCCACCGAGGTGCCTGCCGTCACCGGACACGGCCCCGTGACGGGGGACGCGGTCGTGTTCCGTCAGGTGTCGGGGGACCCCGGGTTCCCGGCCCGCCGCCCGTACGAACGAATGCCGGCGCGGTTCATACTGGCGATGGCGCCGTTGCCGGCGTCGATGCGATCCCGCACCGGACGGCACCACCAGAGAACGGAAGGCACGTATGGCTGACGAAGTCGTCGGCATCGTCGGGGCCGGCATCGTCGGGCTCGCGATCGGCCGGGAGATCACCCGGCGCAGGCCGGGCACCGGTGTCGTCGTCATGGAGAAGGAAGACCGCGTGGCCGTCCACCAGACCGGTCACAACTCCGGGGTCGTGCACGCGGGCATCTACTACAGACCGGGCAGCCTCAAGGCGCGGCTGTGCACCCGGGGCCGGGACATGCTGCGCGAGTACTGCGCCGGGCGCGGGCTGCCCTATGACGAGTGCGGCAAGCTCGTCGTCGCGGTCAGCGAAGCGGACGTGGCGCGGATGGACGATCTCTACGCCAGGGCCGACGTGAACGCCGTGCCCGGTCTGCGGCGCATCGGTCCCGAGGAGATCAGGGAGATCGAGCCGTACGCCACGGGCCTGGCGGCGCTGCACTCGCCCAGGACCGCCATCACCGACTTCTCCCGCATCGCGCGGTCGTTCGCCGACGACATCGTCGCGGCGGGGGGCGAGGTGCGGGTCTCCTATCCCGTCACCCGCATCGACCGGGCCGGCGGGGAACTGGAGATCGGCTCGGGCGAGCGGTCCGTCCGGGTGGACCGGCTGATCGTCTGCGCCGGCATCCACGCCGACCGGGTCTCCGGGCTGGCCGGTGACGCGCCCGAGCCGCGGATCGTCCCGTTCCGCGGTGAGTACATGCTGATCTCCGAGGAGAAGGCGCACATGGTGCGCGGGCTGATCTACCCCGTACCCGACCCCAGATATCCCTTCCTCGGCGTGCACTTCACCCGCCGGGTCTCGGGGGCGGTGGACGTCGGCCCGAACGCGGTGCTGGCGCTGGCCCGCGAGGGCTACCGCCGTACCGCGATCTCCCCGGTGGACCTGCTCGGCATCGCGAGCTGGCCCGGCATGTGGCGCATGGCGCGCCGCCACTGGCGGACCGGAGTCAGGGAGATCCACGGATCCCTGTCCAAACGCGCCTATATGAAGGCCGCCCAGCGCTATGTGCCGGAGATCGGCGCGAAAGACGTCGTGCGGGCCGGCGCGGGGGTGCGCGCGCAGGCGCTCGACCGCGACGGCGGCCTCGTCGACGACTTCCGCATCAACCGGCTCGGACCGGTCACGACCGTGCGGAACGCGCCCTCTCCCGCGGCGACCTCGTCGATGGCGATCGCGGAGTACGTCGTCGATGTCATCGACGGCGAAGACGGGTCGTGAGAACCCGCGGAACGGACGGGTTTACGTGAGGGCGAACCGGACGTGAATGTCGTCGTGATTCGACTTCACGTCAGGACGTCTGGGGATTCGAGTAGTTCGCGTAGCGCCTGCAGGAAGAGCACCGCGTCGCGGCCGTTGACGTAGCGGTGGTCGTAGGCCAGCCCCAGGTTCACGACGTCCCGCGTGCCCACCTGGCCGTCGTCGGCGACCACGACCTCTTTGTACGGCCCGGCGAGCGACAGCGCGCAGATCTGCCCGGGGAACACGATCGGCACGGCCAGCACGACGCCGTCGTCGTTGTGCAGGGTGACCGTGAGGTTGGCGCCGGTGAGGTCGCGTTCGCGGAACGTGCCGCGGAAGGCCGCCGTTCGGTAGCCCATCAGCTCGCGGGCGATCTCGCGGAGCGGGCGGTTCCCCGCGTCGTGGACGACCGGGACGTAGAGCCCCTCGCCGACGTCCATCGTTACGCCGATGTCGGCGGTGCCGGCGCGCCGCACCCTGGTCACGTCCAGCGGGGCGGCGAAACACAGCGGGAAGCGCTCCACGAGGCTCGCCGCCGCCTTGACCAGCAGCTCGGGCAGGCCCACCAGGGCGCGCAGCAGCCTGGTCCGTTCGGCGGCGAGCCGCAGGGCCCGGCCGACGTCGACCCGGATCACCGAATAGGCGGCGGGCACCGTGCGGTGCGACAGCTCGACCACCTCGGCGGTGCGCCGCTGCGCCTTCGACAGCGCGATCGTGTCGCGCGCGACGGCCAGCACGTCCTCGCGCCGCACCACGCGCCTGCCGGGCGCCCGTACGTCGTCCGGCTCGACGCCCAGCTCGGCCATCAGCGCCCTCGCCGGGGCCGTGATCACCACGTCGCCGGCCGGAGCCGCCGGAGCCGCCGGAGTGGCGGGAGTGGCCAGAGCGGTGGGGGCGGCGGGGGTGGCGGGGGCGGCGGGTGTGGCCAGAGCGGTGGGGGCGGCGGGCGCCGGTCCGGCAGGTTCAGGAACGAGGGCGACGCCGTCCGGCTCGGCGGCGGGGGAGCGTGCGGGCCCGCCCGCCGTGTCCGGCGCCGACAGGCGGGCGATGACCTGGCCGGGTGCGCACTCGGCGTTCACCGGGATGACGTGGTGCAGCACACCGGAGGCCTCGGCGACCAGCTCCTCCGCGGCCTTGGAGGTCTCCACGACCGCGATGGGGTCG
The DNA here is from genome assembly GCF_050942215.1 of Sphaerimonospora sp. CA-214678. Classification (GTDB taxonomy): domain Bacteria; phylum Actinomycetota; class Actinomycetes; order Streptosporangiales; family Streptosporangiaceae; genus Sphaerimonospora. The sequence continues at coordinate 3,596,852 of NZ_CP192056.1, read as the reverse complement.
CCCTCCCGCACCGGGGCGCGATCCTCGACGGCCCACTCCACCAGCACATAGCTGCTGTCGTTGTTGTTGAGCTTGGGCACCCTGATGTCGATCAAGAAAGGGCCTCCCGTACGGCCAGGCGGATCGTGTCCTCTCCCACCAGGACGCCGCTTTCCAGGTGCGCCGCCGTGGGGATGACGCTGTCGGCGGCGCTGACCAGGCCGATCGGCCGGGCGAGCCGCGACCAGAGCAGCGGATAGAGGGCCTGCGCCACCTCCGAACCCCAGGTGCCCCCGGCCGTCCCGTCCTCGACCACGCAGACGTGGCCGGTCACGTCGCCGAGGATCGGCGCCAGGTCCAGCGGGTAGAGCCGGGCGGGCACCAGCAGCCGGCACAGCAGGTCGTCCTCGACGAGCAGCGTGCGCATGGCGGCCAGCGCGCGCCGGGTCAGCCCGCCCGGCGCGATCAGCGTGCAGTCGTAGCGGGTCTCACCCGGCACGCCGACCCTGGCCCACCCGGACGGCCCGCCCACCAGGTCGAAGCCGAACAGGTCGTCCACGACGCCGTCGCGGAAGATCCGTTCGGTGTAGAGCACCTTGTCCTCGAACAACACGCACGGCTCGCCGAGTGACAGCAGGTGCGTGAGCAGCTCACCGGCGTGGTGGAACGGGCTCAGCTCGTGCAGCGACAGCCCCGGGACCCCGACGAAGTGCTTCTGCAGGCTCTGGCTGTGCGTCGGGCCGTAGCCGCGCCGCCCGCCCGTGGGGCAGCGGACGATGAGTGGTACGGGCACCGGCCGGCCGTACATCGTGGTGGACTTCGCGGCGAAGTTGACGATCTGGTCGAAGGCGAGCGTGACGAAGTCGGAGAACATGATCTCGACGATCGCCTTCTCGCCGGCCAGGGCCAGCCCGGCCCCCGCGCCGACCAGCGTGCCCTCACTGAGCGGGGTGGACAGCACCCGGTCGGAGAACCGGGTGGACAGCCCCTTTGTGATCTTGAAGGCGCCGCCGTACGGGTCGCGGATGTCCTCGCCGAGGACGAACACGCGCGGATCGGACTCCAGCAGGGAGTGCAGCGCCGCGTTGAGGTGATCGGCCATCCGGGGGGTGCGGGCGGCGCCCGTGGCCGGCGTTCCCGGGTTCGGCGCGCCTTCGCCGGTCCGTACGGTCACGGGGCGGCCCGCCACACGGACGGCGGGCGGGCGGCCACCTCGTCGGTGATCCGTGCCATGCGGAGGCGCTGCGCCTCGTCGGCCGCCGCGAAGACCTCGGGGAAGGCGGCCGCGTATCGCACGTGCCAGTCGGCCGCCCGCACCCGGGTCAGTTCCTCGGCCGAGCGGGTGTCGTCGCCCTTGCTGTGCGGGCCGACCCGCCGGGTCACGAACTCGATCACCGTCGGAAGGCCCTCCTCGCGCACCCGCCGCACCCGGTCGGCCAGTTCGCGGCGGATCAGGTCGAGGTCGATGGAGTCCGTACGGTGATGGGCCGCGCCGAAGGCGGCGGCACGCGCCGCGATGGTGCCGGACATCTGGGCGGTGGTCGGGGTGGACTGCGCGATGCCGTTGTGCTCGACCACGACCAGCAGCGGCAGCCGCCACAGCGCCGCGAGGTTGAGCGCTTCGTATACCGCGCCCTCGCCCCAGGTGCCGTCGCCGATGTGCACGCAGGCGAGCGCGCCGTCGCCCGCCCTCTTCAGGCTGAGCGCGACTCCGGCGGCGACCGGCATGCTCTCGCCCTGGACGCCGGTCGACAGGAATCTGCGGTGGTAGATGTGCTGGCTGCCGCCGACTCCCGCGCAGAGGGCGCCCTCCCGGCCCATGATCTCGGCCAGCAGTCCGTGCGGCTCGTCGTACCTGGCCAGGAAGTGACCGTGCCCGCGGTGGTTGCTGAACACGTAGTCGTCGTCGCCCAGCAGCGTGCGCAGCGCGACCGGCACGTACTCCTGACCGAGGCAGGTGTGCGTGGTGCCGTTGAGCCGGCCCTCGCCGAACAGGCGCAGGAGGGTCAGCTCGAAGTGCCGGATCAGCAGCAGACGGTCCAGGTCCTCCCCGCTGGGCGGGGACAGCGGGACCGTGTCGCGGTCCAAGATCGTGCTGGTCATGAGGGTGACGAACCTTCCCGTCGTCGGGTCCATCGTCGGAGGAGGTTGCCGGGGGTGGCCGCCCGTTCGCCGTGGTCGGAGTGTAGACCGGGGCGAAACGCACGTGTGGTGCCGATCCGGCCGCGTCGGCGGGCGGTCTTGAGCGTTGGGAGCGCTCCCAAACCGTAGGGACCGGCCCGCTGGGGTGTCAAGGTGATTCCGTAATCCCGCTATACCTGATGGCCATATTGCCCCTAATGTCCAAAATGTGGATCCCTATCTGAATAGGTGGCGACTTTTGGTCGTCCGAAAATCGGGATATATCACCAAACCGCCTTGACGCTTGTGGGGGCCGTCCCTAGCCTGCTGCCACGTGGGAGCGATCCCACGATCTTGGCTGTCCTCCGGGAGCCGTCGTCGGCCCTGTCCCTGGCGCGTCCTTCGCGGGTTCCGCCTACACCAGGAGAAAGATGATCGAAAACCCGGAGTCCCGCGTGTCCGCGCTGAGCCCGGCCAAGCGTGCGCTGCTCCTTCAGCGGCTGCGCGGCACGGGTGCCGCTCTCGCGCCCATCCCGCCACGGGATCCGCACGCCCCGATCCCGCTCAGCTACGGCCAGGAACGCATCTGGTTCCTCGACCAGCTCGACTCCGGCGACCCGGCGTTCAACATGTGCCTGGCGCAGCGCTGGCGCGGACCCCTGGACATCGCCGCGCTGCAGCGCGCGCTCGACGACATCGTGGCCCGCCACGAGACCCTCCGGACCGGCTTCCGCTCCGACGACGGCAGCCCGGTGCAGATCATCGAGCCGGTGCGGGCCGCCGAGCCCGCGCAGATCGGCGGACCCGCGCAGGCCGCGGACCCGGCGATCTCGCCGGTCCCCATAGAGCTGCTGTCCTGTCCCGCGCCCGGGCCGCAGGACGGGCGGGTCCCCGGCCGCGACGCCGAGGAGTGGGCCAGGCAGGAGGTCGCGCGGCGGACCAACACGCCGTTCGACCTGTCCAGCCCTCCGCTGATCCGGGTCACGCTGCTGCGGCTGGGCCCGGAGGACCACGTTCTGTGCGTCGTCTGCCATCACATCGTGGCCGACGGCGTGTCGCTGAACGTGTTCGCCGGAGAGCTGGCCGCGCGCTACGCCGCCCGGCTGGCCGGCGACGACGCGACCCCGGCGCCGCTCGCCGTGCAGTACGGTGACTTCGCCGCCTGGCAACGGGAGCGCCTGGCGGGAGAAGCGGCGGAGCGGTCGCTGGCCTACTGGACCACCCGGCTGGCCGACGCCCCCGCCCTCGAACTGCCCGCCGACCGGCCGCGCCCCGCGGTGCACTCCTCGCACGGCGACGTCGTCACGGTGTTCCTCGACGCGCGGTCGACGGAGGCGCTGGAGAAGCTGGGCGGACGGCGGGGCGCGACGCTGTTCATGACGCTGCTCGCCGCCTACCAGGCGCTGCTGGCCCGGCACAGCGGTCAGGACGACATCTGCGTCGGCTCGCCCACCTCCGGGCGCGACCGGGTGGAGCTGGAACCCCTCATCGGGTTCTTCCTGAACACGCTGGTGCTGCGCGGCGACCTGTCGGGCGACCCCAGCTTCGACGAGTTGCTCATGCGGACCCGCGCCGCGGTGCTGGACGCCTTCGACCACCAGGACATCCCGTTCGAGCGGGTGCTCACCGAGCTGCGGGTCCAGCGCGACCTCAGTCGCACGGCGCTGTTCCAGACGATGTTCGTCCTGCACACCCAGAACGAGGGGTGGCAGCGCCCCGAGATGCCGGGGATCGAGGAGGTCACCGGCTTCGACACCGGCTACACCGCGGCCAAGTTCGACCTGTCGCTGGACGCGTGGCGGGTGCCGGACGGACTCAACCTGGTGTTCGGGTACGCCACCGACCTGTTCGACCGGACCACGATCGCGATGCTGGCGGACCGCTTCGTCCGGCTGCTGACCGCGGTCGCGGCCGCCCCGGACGTGCCGCTCTCGGAGATCGACCTGCTCTCCGAGGCGGAGCGGCGGCAGGTCCTGGAGTGGGGCGCCGGCACCGGTACGGTCCCCGCCGCCACCGTGCCGGAGCTCATCGCGGCGGCCGTGGCGGCCCACCCCGGCGAGACGGCCGTCACCTGGGCGGCGGACGGATCCGGTGCGTGGAGCTACGCGGAGCTGGACGGCCGGGCCGACCGGCTCGCGCGGGCGCTGCGCGCCGCCGGCGTCGGCCCGGAGTCGATCGTCGCGGTCGCCCTGGAACGCGGGCCGGAACTCGTGGCCGGGCTGCTGGCCGTCTGGCGGGCGGGCGGCGCCTACCTGCCGCTCGACCCGGCCTACCCCGCGCAGCGGCTGGCCGAGATGCTCGCCGACAGCGGGGCGGTGACCGTCCTCACCAGCGCCGGCCTGCGCGACCGCTTCACCACCGGCCGGGTGCTGTGCGTGGACGGCGAGCTGCCGGCCGGCACGGACGATCCGCTGCCCGAGCCCGACCCGGGCCGGGCCGCATACGTGATCTACACCTCCGGGTCCACCGGCCGCCCCAAGGGCGTCGTGGTGGAACACCGCGCGCTGGCCGCCCGGGTCCACTGGATGAGGGAGACCTACGGCCTGGGCCCGTCCGACCGGGTGCTCCAGTTCGCCACGGTCAGCTTCGACACCCACGTCGAGGAGATCTACCCCTGCCTGACCTCCGGCGCCGGGCTCGTGCTGCTCCCGGGCGGCGGCGCGTTCCTGCCCGACTTCCTGAGCACTCCGGCGGGGCGGCAGATCACCGTCCTCGACCTGCCCACGTCGTACTGGCACGAGCTGGTCGCCGACATCGAGACGGTGGAGTGGCCCCCCGGCCTGCGGCTCACCATCCTCGGCGCCGACCAGGCGCAGGCGCCGGCGGTCACCGCCTGGCACCGCCACTTCGGCGGCCGGGTCCGGCTGCTCAACACGTACGGGCCCACCGAGGCCACAGTGATCGCCAGTGCGGCCGAACTGCACGACGACGGCCTGCGCCCGCCGATCGGCCGCCCCATCTCCGCCACCGGCCTGTACGTGCTGGACGGCAGGTACCGGCCGGTCCCGCAGGGGGTCGCCGGTGAGCTGTGCATCGGGGGCGCCGGGCTGGCCCGCGGCTATCTCGGCCGTCCCGACCTCACGGCCGACCGTTTCATCCCGGATCCGTTCGTGCCCGGCGGCCGGCTCTACCGCACCGGCGACCGGGCCCGGTGGCGGTCGGACGGGGAGCTGGAGTTCCTGGGCCGCACCGACCACCAGGTGAAGGTGCGCGGCTACCGGGTCGAACCCGGCGAGATCGAGGCGCGGCTGCTGGAACACCCCGCGGTCGGCCAGGCGGTGGTGCTGGCGGACCGGGGCAACCTCCTGGCCTACGTCGTGGCGCACGCCCGGGACGGCGCGGGCGGCGGCCCGGCGGCGACGCTGCCGGAGGAACTGCGCGACCACGTGGCCGAGACGCTGCCCGCGTACATGGTCCCGGCGGCCGTCACGGTCATGGACCGCCTGCCGCTGACCCCCAACGGCAAACTCGACCGGTCCGCGCTGCCCGCCCCGGTGTTCGGCGGCGGCGACCACGCCGAGCCGCGCACCCCGACAGAGCAGGTGATCGCCGGCATCTGGGCCGAGGTGCTCGGCATGGACCGGGTGAGCGTGACCGCGGACTTCTTCGACCTGGGCGGCCACTCGCTGCTCGCCACCCAGGTCGTCGCCCGGATGCGCCGCACGCTCGGCGCCGGCGTTTCGCTGATGGACCTGTTCCAGCAGCCCACCGTCCGCGCGCTGGCCGCGCTGGCCGACCAGCCCGCCGACGCCAGACGGTCCGGGCGGCTGCTGCACGAGCTGACGCCCCGGCAGGCCGGGCCGGTGCGGCTGACCTACGTGTGCGTGCCGTACGGAGGCGGCAGCGCGGTCGTCTACCAGCCGCTCGCCGACGCGCTGCCCGCCGGATATCGGCTGCTGTCGCTCGCCGTTCCCGGCCACGACCTGGGGCTGGTCGAGGAGCCGCTGCCCTTCGACGAGCTGGCCGCCCGCTGCGTGGCCGAGGTCCTGGAACGGGTGGACGGCCCGGTCGTGGTCTACGGTCACAGCAGCGTCGGCTCGGCCCTGGCCGTGGAGGTCGCGCGCCGGCTGGAGGCGGCCGGGCGGATTCCCGAGGCCGTCTACATCGGCGCCGCCTTCCCGTTCGCCAAACCGCGCGGCCGCGTGCTCAACGCACTGTCCCGCCTGGCCCGCGCCTCGGCCGTCGCCTCCGACCGTGCCTACGCCAACTGGCTGGTCTCCATGGGCGTCGACCTGAGCGAGCTCACCCCGGAGCAGGCCCGCCACATCGTACGCAACATGCGCGCCGAGGCCCAGCACGCCGAGCGGTACTTCACCGAGCTGCTCGACGGCCAGGTCACGCCGTTGCGCGCGCCGCTCGTGACGATCGTCGGCGAGCGCGATCCGGCCACGGAGTACTACGAGGAGCGCTACCGCGAGTGGCACTTCCTGACGCCGGTCAGCGCGCTCGTGGTGCTCAAGGAGGCGGGCCACTTCTTCATCCGGTACCGGGCCGAGGAACTGGCCGAGATCATCACGGCGACGCTTCCCGCCGCGGCGGGGGAGCGCCCGCCGCCGCATCTGACGGAGGCCACCGGCTCGACATGGTGGCTGTACGGGATCGCCAGGGCGGGCGACGCGCCGGCGACGGCGGAGGACCACGGGCCGGAGCCGAGCATGGGGCGCTTCATCGCCGTCGCCTCCGGCCAGCTCGTGTCGATCATCGGCTCCGCCCTGACGGAGTTCGCCATCCCGATCTGGATCTACATCGACACCGGGTCGGTCGCCAGGTTCGCGCTGTTCGCCGTGATCGCGCTGGTGCCGGGGCTGCTGGTGGCGCCGCTCGCCGGAGCGGTCGTCGACCGGATGGACCGCAGGAAGGTCATGCTGAGCGCCGACAGCTCGGCGCTGGCCATCCAGCTCGTACTCGGCATCCTGCTGTGGACCGACCAGCTGGAGACCTGGCACATCTATCCGCTGCTCGTCTGCCTGTCGGTGGCCCTCACCTTCCAGCGTCTGGCGTACGGCTCGGCCATCCCGCAGATCGTGCCCAAGCGCTACCTGGGCCACGCCAACGGCATCAACCAGATGGTCACCGGAGTCGCGCAGCTGATAGTGCCGCTGGTCGCCGCAGGGCTGCTCGCCACCATCGGCCTGGGGGGCATCCTCGCCCTCGACGTGATCAGCTACGCCTTCGCCGTCGGCGTGCTCCTGTTCATCCGCTTCCCCCGCATGATGGCCTGGCATCGGCGCGAGACGGTCACCGCCGAGATCGTCGCCGGTTTCCGCTACTCCTGGCGCCACCGCGGCTTCCGCGGCATTCTGATCTTCTTCGCCGTGCTCAACGTGTTCCTGTCGCCGCTGTTCCTGATGATCTCGCCGCTGGTGCTGGCGTTCGGGACGCTCGAGGACGTGGGCAGGATCTCGTTCGCCTCCGGCCTGGGGGCGTTCCTGGGCGGTCTGGTCATGAGCGTCTGGGGTGGGCCGCGTGAGCTGCGCGTGCGCGGGATGCTGCTCTTCACGCTGGCGCTCGGGGTGGCCGGTCTGGTCACCGGGCTGCGGCCGGACCTGATGGTCATCGCCGTCGGCGCCTCCTGCATGGGGATGGCGCTCACGCTCGTCAACGGCATCTACGCCACGATCGTGCAGGTCAAGGTGCCGCAGCGGTACCACGGGCGGGTGTTCGCGCTCAACACGATGATCGCGTGGTCGACGATGCCGATCGGGTTCGGGCTGGTCGCGCCGTACGCCTCGGCCGTGCTCGAGCCGCTGATGACACCGGACGGGCCGCTGTCCACCACGCTGGGCGTGGTCATGGGAACCGGTGAGGGACGCGGGATCGGGCTGATGTACCTGATCTGCGGTGTGGCGATCCTGCTGATCGGCGGCACGGCGCTGCGCGCCCGGTCGCTGTCCCGCCTGGACCTGGAGGTGGCCGACGCCATGCCGGACGACGTGGTGGGCATCGCCGCCCTGCGCGAGGACACGGCGGGCGAAGGCGCCGCGGGTGCGGGCAGGCCGGCCGAACGCGCGACGGATGAAGGCGTGATGGAGGAGGTCCGATGACGGGTGTGCCAGTGCCGCGGACCGTGCCGGACCTGCTCAGGTCACGGGCCGCCGAGCAGCCGGACCGGGTGGCGATCGAGGTCGCCGGCGGCGAGGCGCTGACGTTCGCCGGCTGGCTGCGCCGCTCGGCCGCCGCCGCCGCCGCGCTCCGGGCCGAGGGCGTACGGCCAGGGGACCGGGTGGGCCTGCTGTTCGGCCACCGCGCCTGGCCCGGCTTCGCCGTCGCCTGCCTCGCCGTCCAGCAGGCCGGGGCGGTGGCCGTGCCGCTGTCGGAACGGCTCGCGCCCCCGGAGATCGCCGCCATGCTGGCCCACTGCGGAGCCGCCGTCGTGGTCCACGACGACCGCATGCCGGCGCCCGAGGGGGCGGGACGGGCGATAGCGGCGTCCGTCCTGGAGGCGTACGGCGCCGCCGGAGGCCCGGACGGGCCGGGCCCGCGCTCGCGCGACCTGGCGCAGATCCTCTACACCTCGGGCACCACCGGCCGGCCGAAGGGGGTGGGCGCCAGCCACGCCAACCTCGTGTACGGCTGCGAGACCAGGCCGAACAGGCGGCGGTTCCGGCACTCGGAGCATCTGCTGCACGCCTTCCCGATCGGCACGAACGCCGGCCAGACCATGCTGATGAACGCGCTGGACGCGCATCCCACCGTGCTCACCCCCGGGCAGTTCACCCCCGGCCGGTTCGCCCGGCTGATCGAGTCGTACCGGGTGGGCACGGTCTTCGTGGTCCCCACGATGGCCGTCGAGCTGCTCAACGCCGGCCTGCACGAGCGGCACGACATGTCCTCCGTCGTCCTGCTGGGGTCGGCCGCCGCCGCGCTGCCCCCGGCGCTGTCGGCCCGGCTGGCCGCCGCCTTCCCCAACGCCACGCTCACCAACTACTACACCTCCACCGAGGCGGCCCCCGCCCAGACCGTCATGGTGTACGACCCGGCCCGGCCCGCGGCGCTCGGCCGTCCCGCGTTCGGCAGCGCCCTGCGGGTGACCGACCGTGAGGGCGCCCCGCTGCCGCCGGGCGAGGTCGGCCACGTCTGGCTGCGCTCGCCCACCGCCACCCGCTCCTACTACGGCGAGGAACGCGCCACGGCCGAGACCTTCCGGGACGGATGGGTCCGCATGGGCGACGTCGGCTACCTGGACGAGGACGGCTACCTGTTCCTCACCGACCGGGAGAGCGACGTCGTCAAGAGCGGCGCCTTCAAGGTCTCGACGCTGCACGTCGAGGCCGTCCTGTACGAGCATCCGCAGATCAGGGAGGCCGCCGTCTTCGGCGTTCCGCACCCGGCGCTCGGGACGGTGCTGGCCGCGGCCGTCGTGCCGTCCCGTCCCGGCCTGACCGCCGGCGACATCCGGGGCTTCCTGCTCGAACGGCTGGCCAGGCACGAGATCCCCGAACGGATGCTGATCACGGACGCCCTGCCGAAGAACCAGACGGGCAAGGTCGTCAAGGGGGAACTGCGGGGTCTGCTCGACGCCTCGGCGCCCACTCAGCGGACGGCGCCCACCCCACGAACGGAGGATGTGTGATGCGACCACCGGAAAGCCCGGCGTCCCTGGCCCAGCACGGGATGTGGCTCACCGAGCGGACGGGTGCGGGCTGGGGCCCGGTCCACCACATGCCGCTGGCCGTGCTGCTGGAGGGACCGCTGGACGTCGCGGCGCTCCGGGCGGCCTGCGAAGCCGTCGTCGCGCGGCATCCCGTGCTCGGCTCGGCGCTGGCCGAACGCGACGGGGAGCTGCGGCTGGTGCCCGCCCGGCACGCCCCGCCGTTCCGCGTCGAGGACGTCGGCAGCATCAAGGACATCGAGGACCTCGGGGACGAGGCGGCGGATGCGGTACGGCGGTCGGTGGCGCGGCCGTTCGAGCTCTCGGACGGGCCGCTCATCCGGTTCACCCTGCTGCGGTCGGACGCCATGCGGCACCTGCTGCTCGCCGTGGCGCACCATGCCGCCTTCGACGGCATGTCGAAGGACATCCTGCTGCGCGACCTCGCGGCCGCGTACGGCGGCGCCGTCCTGCCGCCCCTCGGCCTTTCCTACGGCGAGGCCGTCGCACAGGAGCACGCCCGCGTAGCGGAGAAGCTGGCGGAGGCGGCCGACTTCTGGCGCCCACGCTGGCGCGACGAGCGTGAGCTGCTGCTGCCAGGACTGCGCCGGACCTCGGTCCTCGCGGCGCCAGGCGAGGCGGTGGCCGTACGGATCCCCGACCTCGGCCCTGCGGCCGGCGAGCTCGGCGTCACCGGGTTCGAGCTGCTGCTCGCCGCCGTGCACACGCTGCTGCGGGCGTACGGCAACGCCGATCCGATCGTGTCCGCCGACGTGTCCACCCGGACCGAAGCGACCGCCGACCACGTCGGCATGTTCGTCAACGAGCTGCCCGTACGGGTCGCCGGCGCGCCCGAGGCCGCCGGGACGTTCGGCGAGTTCGCCCGGGCGGTGCGCGCCGAACTGCGGGCCGCCTACCGCCACCGGGAGGTGCCGGTGGCCCGCGCGCTGGGCGGCGTCTCCCCGCGCACCTCGCTCACCCCGGTCTCGGTGAGCTACCGCAGGCGCGGCGCCGACCCCCGGCTGCCGGGGCTGCGGGCCGAGGTCGACTGGACGATGTTCAACCAGTCGGTCCGGGGCACCCTGCACCTGCAGGCGGTCGACGGGCCCGGCGGCATGACCGCCGGATTCCGCTACGACCCGCGATGCCTGGACCGGGCGGCGTGCGAGACGATCGCCGCCGACCTGGCCGGGCTCCTGCGGGCCGTCGCCGACCGGCCCGGAGCGTCCATCGCCGATCTGCCGCTCCCGTCGCCGTCCGCCGCGCCGGAAGCGGTGACGCCCGGCGACGCGGCCGGCGACGGGACCGGCGGCGCGGGCGCCGACGTGCTGGACGCGGTGCTGGGCATCTGGCGGGAGGTGCTCAAGGTCGACGAGATCGAACCCGGCGACGACCTGTTCGACCTCGGCGGCCACTCGCTGTCGATCACGCAGATCATCGCGCGGGTGCGCGACGATCTGGACGTCGAGCTGTCGTTCGAGGTGTTCATCGACGACCCGACGGCGGCGGGCATCGCCGCCGAGGTGGCGCGGGCGCGGGAGGACGCATGCTGAGGGAGCGCCTCGCCGAGCTGATCTCCCAGGCATGCGACGGCGACCCGGGCGTCGCGGAGATCCTGGCGGCCGACCGCACGCTGCCCGCCCTGGGCGTCACCTCGCTCGCCTACCTGCGGCTGATCGACGCGCTGGAGGTCGAGTTCGACATCGAGCTGGACCCCGACCCGGCGAGCCTCGACACCCTGGACGGGCTCGCCCGGTACGTCGCCGAGCGGTCGACGGCGGCCGGGCGATGACCGCGCCCGCCCTCGTCCGCCTCGGCTCGGAGATCGTCGAGTTCGCGGCCGACGGCGGTGACGCGCCCCTCACGTGGGGTCAGCGCGCCATCTGGCGGATCACCCGGTGGCTGGACGACGGCGATCCGTATTTCAACATGACGTGGGTGCTGCCCGTCGTCGGCAAGCCGGACCTGCCGGCCGTGCTGCGCGCCCTGACCACACTGATCAACCGCTACGAGTCGCTGCGCACCACCATCCGCCCGGCCGCCGGGGCGACGGGGGGCGACGCCGATCCGGGGGCGCCGCCGGACGATTTCGTGCAGCGGATCGCGGCGCGCGGACGGCTCACCGTCGACGTCTTCGACGCGGCCGGCGGCAGGCCGCGCGAGGTCGCCGCAGCGGTCGCGGCCGAGCTGGCGGCCAAGGGCTTCGACTACGGCGGAGAACTGCCGGTGCGCTGCGCCGTGGTGACGGCGGACGGACGGCCCAGGGCGCTGGCCTTCGCGCTGTCCCATCTCGCGGTGGACGCCGGCGCGCTGGACGTGATGGCCGCGCAGTGGCGGCTGCTGCTCACCGGCGAGCGGCTGCCGCCGGTCGCCTGGCAGCCACGCGACCAGGCCGCCCACGAGCAGAGCGCGGCGGGCCGGGCCCGCGGCGAGCGGACGCTGCACCATTGGAGCTCGGTGCTGCGAGAAGTCCCGGCGACGCTTTTCGATCACCCGCCGGGAACGCCGGAGGACCCGCGATTCGTCCGGATCGGCATGGAGTCCGCCGCCGTGGCCGCCGCCACGGAGACGCTGGCCGCGCGCTGGTCGATCAGCACCACCAGCGTCCTGCTGTCGGCGGCCGCCGTGCTGCTGACCACCGTCACCGGCCGGCGGAAGGCCGTCATGCAGTTCATCGTCGGCAACCGCCACGACGCGCGGCTGCGCGACATGGTCGGCACCGCCGTACAGGACGGGCTGTTCACGCTCGAACTGCCGGACGGCACGTTCGCCGACGCCGCCAGGACCGGGCACCGGCAGGCGTTGATCACCTACCGGCACGCGCACTACGAGCCCTACGCGATGATGCGGCTGCGCGACGAGGCGGGCCCGGCCGACCTGTCGGCCTACTTCAACGACGTGCGGACCGTGCCGACCTGGCCCAACCGGCCGAGGGGCGAGCCCGCCGAGCTGACCGGGCGCACCCGGACGTTCTTCGTCGGCGCCTGGTCCGAGGTGGACGCCAAGGTGTTCTTCGCCACCGGCCCCGCCACCCACACCTGCCAGCTCTATCTGCTGACCGACACGGCCTACCTGCCCCGCCCGGCCGCGTACGAGATGCTGCGCGGCGTCGAGACGCTGCTGGTGCGCAGCGTGACCGAGGACGTGCCGCTCGACCGGTTGCGCGAGATCTGCCTGCCCAGGGTCTGTCCGCCGGAAAACCGTTCGCCCGGGGCCCGGGGGCGCGGGGACCTGGCCCTTGCCATCGAGAAGGAACCGACTTGACTTCCTCCCCACGTCTAAAGGCGGGGGATTCCAACCTTCACAGGTTGGGGTTCCTGCTTCACAGGCGACAGCACCCGGGGGGACCCGGATTGTCTGACGTCACCTCCACAGGCAGACACGGCAAGACCTGCCGCCAGGATGTTCTTCGCGGCGTTGACGTCCCGGTCATGCCGGGTACCGCAGGCCGGGCACTGCCACGTCCGGATGTCGAGCGAGAGCCGGGCGAGCAGGTGCCCGCACGCACTGCACGTTTTCGAGCTAGGGAACCAGCGGTCGATGACCACGAGGTGGCGGCCGTACCTGGCCGCCTTGTACTCCAGCTGGCGGCGGAACTCGCCCCACCCGCAGTCGGAGATCGCCTTGGCCAGCTTCGGGTTCCGCACCATGCCCTTGACATTGAGGTCTTCGATCACGATCACGTCGTGGTCGCGGACCAGCCGTGTGGACGTGCGGTGCAGGAAGTCGGCCCGGGCGTCGGCGACCTTGCGGTGGGCGCGGGCGACCTTCGCCCTGGCCTTGGCCCGGTTCGCGCTGCCGCGCCGCTTGCGGGCCATACGCCGCTGGTAGCGGGCCAGGTTCTTCGCTTTGCGCTCCAGATGACGCGGGTTGGCGATCTTCTCTCCGTCGGAGGTGACCGCGAAATCCCTCACGCCCAGATCCACCGCGGCGACGGCGCCGGTCGCCGGGGCCTGCCCGGGATCGTCCACGTCCACGGCGAAGGACACATACCAGCGGCCGTCAGGGTCACGGGAGATGGTCGCCGTAGTCGGGTTGATCGATGCCGGATCGACCTCGGGCCAGGACCACACGAACTCCAGCGGCGTATCCATCTTCGCCAGCCACAGCCGGCCGTCACGGTAGCGGAAACCCGACCGCGTGTATTCCGCGCTCTGCCGTCCGGTCCGGGACTTGTAACGCGGGTATTTGGCCCGTCCGGCGAAGAAGTTTGTGAACGCGACCTGCTGGTGCCGGACCGCCTGTTGCAGCGGAACCGAGGAGACCTCGTTCAGCCAGGCCGTCTCCTCGTCGGCTTTCATCGCGGTGAGGCGGGCGTTCGCCTGGACGAAGTTCGTTTTGGCCTGTTCGGCGTGGTAGCGGGCGTGCCGCCAGGCCAGGGTGCGGTTCCAGACGAATCGTACGCAGCCGAACGTGCGGTTCAGCACCGCAGCTTGTTTGGGTGCCGGGTAGACCCGGCACTTGTACGCCGTCCGCATAGATCAATCTTAACGGAGCGGCATGGTTTGGATACAAACCGTGACCGTCTGGGTCCGGCTTTCCTCCCCAGGGCAAACAAAGCCCGGGGTCTCCAGCCTTAAGGAGTTCCGATGAGCGAGAACATCGGCCACGCCGGCGGACGCGACGCGCAGCCGCCGGGCGGGGGCTCGATGCGGGTGGTCGTCAACGACGAGGAGCAGTACTCCATCTGGTGGGAGGGCAGGGAGATCCCGGCGGGCTGGACGCCGACCGGGTTCTCCGGCACCCGCCAGGAGTGCCTGGACCACATCGCCGAGGTCTGGACCGACATGCGGCCGCGCAGCGTACGGGGCGGGGTGTAGGTGACCGCGCCGGACACGCGGGAGGCGCTGCTGCGGCGGCTCGCCGCGCTGCCCCCCGCCCGCCGCGAGGCGCTGCGCCGCTCCCTGGCCGACCGGGCAGCGGTCCGGCTGCCCTCGGGGCCGCTCTCGTCCGGTCAGGAGCGGCTGTGGTTCCTCAGCAGGTTCGACCCGGACGACAGCGGCAACCACATCCTGTGGTGCGTACGGCTGCGCGGCCCCATCGACGCCGCCGCGCTGGCCGGGGCGTTCACCCGGGTGGCCGGGCGGCACGACGTGCTGCGCGCCCGGTTCCGCCTGGACGGCGACCGCCCGGTCCAGGTGATCCCCCCGCCGGCCCCCGTGGAGTTGACGCGCATCCGGCTGGACGGCGGCGAGCAGGCCGTCATCGACGAGGCCGTGGCCGTGTTCTTCAACCGGCCGTTCGACCTGGAGCGCGAGCCGCCGATGCGGGTCGCCCTGATGGAGATCGACGGCGAGCACGCCGTGCTCTGCATCGTGCTGCATCACATCGCCGGCGACGGATGGTCGCTCGACATCCTCATGCGCGAGCTCGCCGAGTGCTACGCCGCCCGCCGTGAGGGCAGGGAACCGGCGCTGGAGGAGCTCGCCGTCACCTACGCCGACTTCGTCGCGGCCGAACGACGCGAGGCCGAGGCGTCCGGCCGGGAACGGCTCGGCTACTGGACCGCGCGGCTCGCCGGGGTTCCCGCGCTCGACCTCCCCGGCGACGGTCCGCGCCCGCCCCGGTGGAGCGGGCGCGGCGCGAAGGAGCCACTCGCCGTGCCGGACGAGGTGATCTCCGGACTGGAGGGGGTGGCCAGGCGGGAGCGGTGCACGCTGTTCATGGCGCTGCTCGCCGCCTACCAGTGGACGCTCGGCGCCGCGGCGGGGCAGGACGACTTCTGCGTCGGCGTGCCCGTCGCCGGGCGCGGCCGCTCCGAGTACGCGCCGGTGATCGGCTACTTCTCCAACACCATCGCGCTGCGCGCCGACCTGTCCGGCGACCCCACCTTCCGCGAGGTCCTGGCGCGGATCCGGCCGGACACGCTGCGCGCGCTGGCACGTGCCGACGTCCCGTTCGAGCGGATACTCGGGGCGCTGCGGCTGCCCCGCGACCTGAGCAGGCCGCCGCTGTGCCAGGTGATGTTCAACCTGCACAACCTGCCCAAGGACGACCTGCTGCGCACCAGCATGGGCGATCTGTCCGTCGAGGTCTATCCGCCCCCGCAGACCGGGCGCACCAAGGCGGACGTGTGGGCGGACGTCTACCGCGGCCCGGAGGGTCTGGGCGGCTACTTCGAATACAACAGCGATCTGTTCTCGGCCGCGACCGCGCGGCGGCTGGTCCAGGACTTCACCGGGCTGATCGCCCGGGTCGGAGCCGACCCCGACCTCCGGCTGTCCGAGTGGAAAGGTTGATGCCTCATGAGTTCGACGCTGGACCTCGTCCGGCGCTGGTGCGACCGCACCCCGGCCGCCGTCGCCGTACGCGCGCCGGATGGCGAGCTGACCTACGGTGAGCTGTGGCGGCGGGTCGAGAACCTGGCGGCGGTGCTGCGCGAGCGCGGCGTGGGGCCGGAGGTCCCGGTGGGGGTGTGCCTGGAGCGGACCGGCGGGATGCTCGTCGCCGTGCTGGCCGTCTGGGCCGCCGGCGGCGCCTACGTGCCGCTCGACCCGGCCTTCCCCGCCGACCGGCTGCGCCTCATGCGCGAGGACGCGGGCATCGGCCTCGTGCTGACCTGGCCGAAGGTGAACCGCGCGCTGGTCGAGGGCGTCCCCGACGTGCTGGAGCTGACCCCGGGCGGGGTCCCGGCGACCGCGCTCGTTCCCGGCGGCCCACCCGCCGAACCCGTCGCCGGGGACGTGGCGTACCTGATCTACACCTCGGGGTCCACGGGGCGGCCCAAGGGGGTGGCCGTGCCGCACCCCGCGGTGACCAACCTGCTGGAGTCGTTCGCGTCCGACCTCGCCCTGACGAGCGCCGACGTGTGGCTCGCCGTGACCACGCTGTCGTTCGACATCTCCGTACTCGAACTGCTCCTGCCGCTGATCTGCGGCGCACGGGTGGTCGTCGTCTCAGCGGGGGAGGCGGCCGACGGCCCGGCGCTGCGTGAGCGCGCCGTCGCCGAGAACGTCACGGCGATGCAGGCCACGCCCGCCGGCTGGCGCATCCTGGTGGACTCCGGCGGGGTGCCCGGCGGCATCCGCCTGCGCCTGTGCGGCGGCGAGGCGCTGCCCCGCGACCTGGCCGACGCGCTGCTGTCCGGCGGCGCCGAGCTGTGGAACGTCTACGGCCCGACCGAGACCACCGTCTGGTCGACCGCCGGGCGGGTCGCGCCGTCCCCGGCCCCGATCGACCTGGGCGAGCCGATCGCCCGCACGAGCGTGCACATCCTCGGCCCCGGCGGCGAGCCCGTGCCGCCCGGTGAGGCCGGCGAGCTGTACATCGGCGGCGCCGGCCTGGCCCGCGGCTACCACGGCATGCCGGCGCAGACCGCCGCCCGCTTCCTGCCCGATCCCTTCTCCGACCGGCCGGGCGCCCGCATGTACGCCACGGGCGACCTGGCCAGGGTCACCCCCGGCGGCCGGCTCGAATACCTCGGCCGCGCCGACCAGCAGGTCAAGATCCGCGGCTTCCGTATCGAGCTCGGCGAGATCGAGACCGTGCTGCGGGCCGGCCCCGGCATACGGCAGGCCGCGGTGGGCGTCCATCCCGGCCCCGACGGCCAGCCCCGGCTCGTCGCCTACATCGTCCCCGACCCGGCCGCCGGGACGGAGATCGACGCGGCGGCGCTCTGGGCCGGCCTGCGCACCCGGCTGCGCGAGCGGCTGCCCGAATACATGGTGCCCGGTCGGATGAACCTGCTGGACGCCCTGCCTCTCACGCCCAACGGCAAACTCGACCGCGCCGCGCTGCCGGTGCCGGAGTGGACCAGGACCACCGGCGTCCCCTACCGCGCTCCGGTCACCGCGATGGAGGTCGAGCTGGCCGGCATGTGGGCCGAGGTGCTGGGCGTCGAGGAGCCGGTCGGCGTGGACGACGACTTCTTCGACCTCGGCGGGCACTCGCTGACCGCCACGCAGATCATCGCCAGGATCCAGGCCGGGTTCGCGGTGGCGGTGCCGATCGTGACGCTGTTCGAGCACCCGACCGTCGCCGGGCTGGCCGAGGCGATCGAGCGGCTCGATCCCGACGACCTCGACCTGATCGGGGTGGCGGCCCTGCGCGACCAGCTCGACGGCCTCAGCGCCGAGGAACTGTCCTCCCTGTTCGACGAACTGGCGCCGGACGCATGAGGGCGCCCCTGTCCCCGGCCCAGGAACGCCTGTGGCTGCTGCAGCGTCTCGAACCCGACGACGCGACCTACACCGTCTTCCAGGTCCGCCGGCTGTACGGGCCGCTGGACCGCGACGTCCTCACCGGCGCCGTCGCCGACCTGGTGGCACGGCACGAGAGCCTGCGCACCCGCTTCGTCGAGGTGGACGGCGTGCCCTGGACGGACTCCGCCCCCTCGGCCGAACTGCCGATCGAGTGGCTGTCGGCGCGCGACGCCGCCGATCCGGTCGCCGAGGCCGAGCGGCTGGTCGCGGAACGGGTCAACGCGCCGTTCGACCTCGCCGCCCGGCCGCCGGTGCGGCTCGCCATGATCGAGCTCGGTGACGACGACCACGTGCTGTGCCTGACCCTGCACCACATCATCGCCGACGGCTGGTCGTTCAACGTGCTCGTCAACGACCTGGCCGGGTTCTACACCGCCCGCGTGCTGGGCCGCGAGCCCGGGCACAGGCCGCTGCCCGTGCAGCCCAGCGACTACGCCCGCTGGCAGCGCAGGCGGGCCGAGCGCGCGGTGCCGTACTGGCAGGAGCGGCTGGCCGACCCGCCGCCCCCCGACCTGCCGTTCGACCGGTTGATCCCCGCCCACCGCCCCGGGCACGCCGCCTACCACCACAGCAGGCTCCCCGCGCGGCTCGCCGCCGCGCTCGACCGGCTGGCCAGGGAGAACCGGACGACCCTGTTCACCGTGATGATGGCCGCCTACCAGGTGCTGATCTTCCGGCACACGGGCCGGCGCGACATCCTCGTCGGCACCGCCGTCGCCGGCCGAGACCGGGTGGAGCTGGAACCGCTCGTCGGCTACCTGACCCAGACCGTGGTGCTGCGCGCCGAGCTCGACGGCGACCCGTCCTTCACCGAGTTCCTCGCCCGCACCCGCACCGAGGCGCTGGCGGCGATGAGCCGGCCGGGCGTCCCGTTCGAACGGTTCCGGCAGCAGCCGGACACACTGATGCCCAGCATGTTCATCCTGCACAGCCAGAACGACGGCGTGCCCCCGCCCTTCGGGGAACTGACCGTGGAGGGGTTCACCGACGGCTACCGCCAGCTCAAGGGCGACCTGCTGGTCGAGGCGTGGTGGGAGCACGGCGAGCTGATCGTCTCCTTCTGCCACGACCCCGGCATGGTCGCGCCCGAGACGATCGCACGGCTGGCCGAGCGGTTCGACCTGCTGCTGGAGTCGATCACGGCCGCCCCGGCCACCCCGGTCTCGGCCCTGCGCCTGTGGACCGACGGCGACCTGGCGGACATCGGCCGGCTGGCCGGCCGGGGGACGACCGAGCCCGGCCCCGCCGTACCCGAGCTGCTCGCGGAGACGGCCGGCAGGCACCCCGGCGCGATCGCGGTGGCCTGCGGGGAGCGGTCGGTCACCTTCGCCGAACTGCACGAGAACGCCGGCCGGCTGGCCGCCTCCCTGCTGGAGCGGGGCGTACGGCGCGGCGACGTGGTGGGGGTGCGGCTGCCCCGCTCGGTCGAGGCGATCACCGCCCTGCTCGCGATCTGGCGGGCCGGCGCGGCCTATCTGCCGCTGGACCCCGCCGACCCGCCCGAGCGCCTGGCCGCCTCGCTGACCGACCTGGCCATGACCGGCCGGGGCACGGCCTACCTCGTCACCGACGGCGAGGCCCCGCCGTTCGCCACCGTCATCGCCCCCCTCGTCCCCGCCCGCGGCCCGGCGGAGGCTCCGCCCGCCGTGCCGGTCACGGGGAGGGACGGGGCGTACGTGATCTCCACGTCCGGCTCCACCGGCGTGCCCAAGGGTGTGCTGATCGAGCACGGAGCCGTCGCCGCGCGGGTCCGCTGGATGCGCGAGGCGTACGGCCTGGCCCCCGGCGACCGGATCGTCCAGTTCGCCTCGCTCAGCTTCGACACCCACGTCGAGGAGATCTTCCCGGCGCTGGCGGCCGGGGCCACGCTGGTCCTGCTTCCCGACGGCGCCGCCACCCTGCCCGACGTGCTCGCCTCGCCGCAGGGCGCCGGCGTCACCGTGCTCGACCTGCCGACCGCCTACTGGCATCACCTGGTCGACGACCTCGACGAGATCGCCTGGCCGCCGGACCTGCGGCTGGTGATCCTCGGCGGGGAGCAGGTGTCGTCCGACGCGGTCGCCCGGTGGCGGGCCCGGTTCGGCGACTCGGTGCGACTGGTCAACACCTACGGACCGACCGAGGCCACCGTGATCGCCACGGCCGCCGACCTCGGCGGCGACCCGGACGAGGCCGCCGAGCGCCGGGTGCCGATCGGCGTCCCGGTGGGAGCGGCCTCCGTCCACGTTCTGGACGCCAGGGGCGAGCCGCTGCCGCGTGGCGCCGTCGGGGAGCTAACCATCGGCGGAGCGGGCGTGGCCAGGGGTTACCTCGGCCGCCCGGCCCTCACGGCGGCCGCCTTCGTGCCCGACCCGCACGGCGCGCCGGGGAGCCGCCGCTATCTGACGGGTGACCGCGCACGCTGGCGGTCCGACGGGCGGCTGGAATTCCTGGGCCGCCTCGACGCGCAGGTCAAGGTGCGCGGCTTCCGCATCGAGCCGGGAGAGGTGGAGTCGCGGCTGCTGGCCCACCCCGGGGTGAACCAGGCGCTGGTCACGGCGCGCGGCGACGACCTCGTGGCCTACGTCGCCGGCACGGCCGACCCCGCCGACCTCCGGTTCGAGCTGGAACGCACGCTGCCCCGCCACCTGGTGCCCACCCGGTGGGTGCGTCTGGCGGCCTTCCCCCTCACCACCAGGGGAAAGATCGACCGGGCCGCGCTGCCGGACCCGGGGCAGGCCGAGCAGCGGGCCGACCACGTGCCGCCGCGCACCGACGCGGAGCGCCTCGTGGCCGCGATCTGGTCCGAGCTGCTGGGGGTGGAGGTCGGCGTCCACGACGACTTCTTCGCCTTGGGCGGTCACTCCCTGCTGGCGACCAGGATCGCGGCCCGGCTGCGCGCGGCAACCGGGGTGGAGATCCCGATCAGGACCCTGTTCGCCCAGCGTACGGTCGCCGAGCTGGCGACGGCCGTTGAGGAGCTGCTGATCGCCGAGCTGTCCGCCATGACCGACGAGGAGGCGGCCGCCCTGCTCGACTCCTAGCCCCCCACCCCTTGCCCGTGATCTTGCGAATGCTCGCATACCTGCCCCGTGAGCAGGCACATCACGTTCGGTGATCTTGCAGTTTCTCGCAGGTCCAGGCGGTGAGCAGCGCAAATGGTTTTGGTGATCTTGCACTTCGTTGCCGAGTGCAAGATCGGTTAACCCATAGGTGCACGTCAGACGGCTCGCTTGCGAGGAACTGCAAGATCGCGAGATTGGTTTGCGCAGGTAGGGGGGTGGGTGTGCGAGAATTCGCAAGATCACGGACGGGGTTTGGATTGGGGGGTGAAACTTTCGGTTATCTATATTTATTGTTTCGGCACCATGGGTCGTCGTTGTTGCCTATTCTGCCCTGTGACGGATTCACGGTGACCTGATGGGATATTCTATGGCAGTTTGTGGTGCAGGTTCCCGAGCTCGGAGGCCGAAAACTTTCGGTGACTTTGGCCGAAAAACCCTGATGGCAGGGGCGACGGGACGGCACGTCAGCAGACACGGTTCCGCGGTCACCCGCGCCGGCCGCCCGGCGAGGTCGCCGCGATGACCCACGGATCCTTCCCGGACTCCGCGACCGTGACGTTCCACGGAGCACGCGCCGGTGAGGCGCCCCTGACGTGGGGACAGCGGCTGATGTGGCGGGCCGTTCATCTCATGGGGGATGGTCAGACCTTCCTCAACTGCCCCTGGGTGCTGCCCGTCTACGGTGAACGCGACCTCGGCGCCGTGCTGGACGCGCTGCGACGGCTGGTCGAGCGGCACGAGAGCCTGCGCACCACCTTCGCCGGCACCCCGGAGGGGCCCGTGCAGCGGGTGGCGCGCGACGGCCGGCTGGCCGTACGGCTGGTGGAGGCGGGATCCGAACCCGCGCTGCGGGTGGCCGAGCGGCTCGCGGGCGAGCTGCGCGGGACGGTATTCGCCCACGGGGAGGAGCTGCCGCTGCGCTGTGCCATCGTGATAAAGAACGGCCGGCCGAGGGCGCTGGGGCTCGCCTTCACCCACCTCGCGGTGGACTTCCAGGCGCTGAGCCTGCTCGCGGTCGAGTGGCGGGGGCTGCTCAGGGGCGAGCAGACGCCGCTCCCCGAGTGGCAGCCGATGGACCAGGCGGCCCTGGAGAGCACGGAGCCGTTCGCCGCCCGCTCGGCGAGATCGGTCCGATACTGGCGCTCGGTGCTGGAGGATGCGCCGCTCGACGTGTTCGACCACCTCCCGCACGAGGCGGACGACCCGCGGTTCATCGAGGTCGGCATGGAGTCCGTCGCGCTTCCCGTCGCGGCGGAACGGCTGGCCGAGCGCTGGTCGGTCAGCACGACGAGCGTCCTGCTCGCCGCCTGCGCGACGGTCCTGGCCACGGTGAGCGGCCGCCGGAGAGCGGTCATGCAGCTCGTCCACAGCAACCGCCGCGAGCCGCGTACCCGGGCCATGGTCGGCACGGTCGAGCAGGACGGGCTGTTCGCGCTCGATCTGCCCGGCTCCGATTTCGCCGCAACCTGCCGGGCCGCGCACCACGGTGCGCTCGCCGCTTACCGCAGCGCGCAGTACGACCCGTTCGCGATGCAGGCCATGCGGGAGGAGATCGGCCGCCTGCGCGGCCGGGAGCCGGATCTGGACGCGTTCTTCAACGACCGGCGGACGATCGCCACCTGGCCGAACCTGCCCAGAGCCGTCCACGACGAGGACCCGGCCCGCCTCGCCGAGCGGACCAGCACGCACGTCACGGACACCTGGCCCGGGGTGAGATTCAAGGTGTTCTTCACCGTGGGCACGGCCCTGCACACCGGGCAGCTCAGCCTCATCATCGACACCGCCTACCTGTCGCAGGACATGGCGCGGGCGATGCTGCTCGGCGTGGAGGCGCTGCTGGTCCGCGGCCTCACGGAAGACGTCCCGATGGCCGCGGCGGCGCAGGTGTGCGGGATCAGCGCGTACGACGGCACGGCCTGATCCTCGAGCCCCGGCCGGTCCGGGCCGAACGCGCCGATGTCACCGCATGGCCTCGGCGTACACCGCCAGCGTGCGCTCGCCCGTGAGCGCCCAGCTGTAGTGCCGCCGGACGTGCTCGGCGCCCCTGTGGGCGAGCCCGGCCGCCTCCCGGGGATCGTCGAGGCAGCGCAGCAGGGCCTCCGCCAGCTCCTGCGGGTCGTCGTGGGCGCAGCGCAGCGCGCCGTCCCCGACCACCTCGGATGAGAAGCCGGGCCCTACCACGACGGGCCGGGCCAGCGCCATGGCCTCGACGGCGACCAGGCCGAACGGCTCGTACACGGAGGGGAAGACGCACACGTCGGCGGCGAGGAAGTGCGCGAACACCTCCGCCGGCGGCAGGAACCGGTTCTCGGCGACCACCTGGGCGGCGACGCCCGTCTCCTCGATCGACCGGGTCAGCACCGCGGCCTCGCCGGTGTGCGGCGGCTCGGCGCCGATCAGCACGACCCGGGTGCCGGCGTGCCGGGCCGCGATCCGCGGTACGGCCCGCACCAGCGTGTGGACGCCCTTGTGGGGCGACAGGCGCCCCGCGAAGACGACCAACCGGCCCCGTCCCTCCGGCAGATAGCGGCGCCTGACCTCCCTGCGCATCCGGTCGCGTTCCTCCCCGGGCAGACCGGCCAGGCGCAGTAGCTCGGGGTCCTCGAAGCCGTGCGGCACGAGGCGTATCCGGTCGGCGGGCCAGCCCCCGGCCGCGAGTTCGTCGCGCATCGCGGCGCTCGGGACGACGATGAGCCGCGCCATCCGGGCCTGGACCGTCTCCAGGGCGTCGAGCAGGGCGGCGTGCGGCGGGCGGCGGCGCTCCGGTGCCGCGTTCAGCTCGCGGGTGTGGACGTGGAACACGACCGGCATGCGGCCGAGCAGTCCGCACACGATTCCGGCCGGGCAGCCCATCCAGTCGTGCACGGCCACCACGGCGCCGAGCCGTTCGGCCCGGGTGCGGCCCGCCTCCGCGCGCAGGATGCGTACGGCGGCGCGCAGGTTGAACACGAGCAGCCCGGCCGTCCTGGCCAGCAGCCGCAGCGCCCGCGGCAGGCGGGGATTCCCGGCGAGGCCGAGGCCCGCCGCGGTCAGCCGGTGCAGCGTGACGTCACCAGAGCGTTCGGTCCGCCGTGCCCGTCCGCGGCCCGCGGTCCCGAACACCACGATCGGAACACCGCATTCGCCGAGGACCGGCATCATCCGCTCGGCGTACCGCCCGAGGCCGCCCACGACCTCCGGCGGGACCTCGGAGCAGACGGCGTAGACCCGGTCAGGAAGGCGCATCGGCCCACTCCCCACTGCTGGCTGTCGTCTCTATCCAGTGGCTCACCCCGCCCGGTCGTCCGGCGGCGGCACGCGGATCGAGATCTTCCCGGCCCGCCGTGCTCTCCTCGACGCCGGGCCCGGTCATGCCCCGACAGACCGGAGCCCTGGGCGTCCGGCCGGACATGGTCTGGATCGCGGCTGCGAGCACCGGGTCGCGGATGGTCGGCGTGCTCCAGGACCCGCCGTGCCGAGGCCGCGCTCACGCGTCCGCGGGCCGAGGCCGCGCTCACGCGTCCGCGGGAGCGAGGCCGGGAGTTCCCTCCTGGCCGAAGGCGATCACGATGTACCTGCCGTTGGCGTAGCTGACCACGGGCCGCTGGAGCAGGTCGCCCACCCTGCGGGCGACCTGCTGGAACAGTTCCACCATCTCCTGGGTGTCGGCGCTCACCCTGAACCGTCCGTCGGTGACGAGGTGCCGGGCGACGAGGGTGGTGAAGGTCTCCTCGGCCCGGGTCCGCTCCTCCACGTCGAGAGGAGTGCGCCGAGGTGCGGGCGGCACGCCGAGAGGGTGGGTCATCGCCGGTCTCCCTGTTCCTTGTGATCGCGGTCCTTGTGATCGGGGCCGGTCCAGCATGTCATGATCTGCCCCCCGGGGCGGCCGCACCGGGGATCGTCAGCGGTAGGCGGGGCGGCCTCGATCGCCGCGCGGAGCCGATGGTAGGCGCCGACGGTCGTCGTCGGTCGACACCCGAGATCTGGGGCCGCCGGTCAGCCGGAGCCGGATGCATACCTGGTGTCATCGCAGCCGGCGTCCGGCGTCACAGATCACCCGTCCCGGGCGGCGAGGCGGCGGCCCAGCAGCCGGCCGAACGTGATGGCGGGCGTGACCAGCATCCCCGAGCAGAAGCTCTGCCCGCAGGTGGCCGCCGCGCCGATCACCTCGCCGATGGCGTACAGGTTGCGCGCCGACGAGCCGTCGGTACGCCGCACGCGGAAGTCCGAATCGATGTCGAGACCGGCGAACGTGACCAGGGAGATGGCGTGGTTGCGTATCGCGTAGAAGGGCGGGCGCGCGAGCGGCAGCGGCAGATGGGTGCGGCCGAAGTCGGGGTCCTCGCCGGCGGCCACCGCCTCGTTGTAGCGGGCGGCCGTCGCGACCAGCCCAGCCGGGTCGATCCCCGCCTTGGCGGCGAGCTCCTCCAGCGTGCCGGCCGAGTGCACGCCGGCGCGCCGGTCGGCGCGGTCGCGGAGGTCCTCGGGCGTCCAGCCCACCACGAGCGGGCGGCCCGACCGGGTCGACTCGACCATCGCGTCGTCGAACACGGTCCAGAAGGTCATGTCGTCGATGCGGGTGAGCGCGCGTTCCTTCTCGTCGATCGAGAGCTCGTCCTCGGCGACCCAGCGCCGGCCGTGCCTGTCGACGTAGATCTCGACGGGCGGGCGTTCGGCCGCGATGAGGAGCTGCCGATCCGACCAGTTGGCCCTTCCCGGCGAGGTCGGATGGGGCAGGCCGCCGAAGGTGGGCAGGAACGATCCCGTCCCGGCCACGGCGGCCCCCAGCTCCCTGGCCAGGTGGATCCCGTCACCGGTGGAGGTCGGGTGCGCCGCCGACACGAGCGGGGCTCCCTCCAGCTCCAGGAACAGCTCCGGGTCGGCCGCGAACCCGCCCGTGGCCAGGACCACGTGACCGGCTCGCACCGCCACGTCCTCGACGCCGCCGCGCAGGACGGTCACCCCGCCGACCCCGCCGACCCCGCCGTCCTCGCCGGGGGTGAGCCCGATCACCGGGGAGTTCTTCCACAGGTCCAGCCGGCCCGTGGCGACGGCCTCGTCCAGCAGGCGTTCGAACACTTCGAGGATCGAGATCGCCTCGTCGACCCCGTAATAGGTCCGTGCCGTGGTGTACGGCTCGTGGCCGTAGATGATCCGCGGCGTCTCCGAGGCGAAGCGGAAACCCCGGTCGTCCAGCCAGTCGACGGTCTCGGCGGCGTTCTCCGCGGTGATGCGGACGAGGTCGTCGCGGGCGGTCCCGGCGCTGATCCGGCGGATGTCCGCCAGATGCGCCTCGACGGAGTCGGCGATGCCCCGCTCGGCCTGCCGCCGCGTCCCCGCCGCCGCCATGTGCCCGCCCGATATGTGCAGCGTGCCGCCGATCTGGTGGTCCTTCTCCACCAGAAGCACCCTCGCACCCCCGAGCGCCGCCTCCGCGGCACAGGGAATGCCGGCGGTGCCGGCGCCGACCACCACGAGGTCGTAGCTGTGTTCCACTGGTGGATCTCCTGTAGTGCTTTCCGACGTCGCAAGATCACGGAATGGGGAGCGTCACGGTGGGGACACCGTTGATCATCGCTCCTCGGCCGGGCCGGAGGCGCCGTCGTAGTACCAGGGCCGGGGACCGGTCGCGGTGCGTACGAGCAGGGCCCGCCGGCGCAGGAAGCGCCGTACGGAGGGCGGGCCCATCCGGGAGGCGCCGAGACCGGACAGTTTGAAGGAGTTCTTCTCCACGGAGGGGACCATTCCGGTGAGGCAGGCGTCGTTGACGCTGACCGCCCCCGCGTCGAGGCGGTGCGCGATCGACAGCGCCTCGTCGGCCGTGCCCGCGAACACGGCGGCGCTGAGCCCGAAGTCGGTGTCGTTGGCGAGTGCGACGGCCTCGTCCGCGCCGTCGTACGTCATCACCGGGATCACCGGCCCGAAGGTCTCCTCGCGCATCACCCGCATCGTGTGGTCGACGTCGGTCAGCACGGTCGGCCGCAGGTAGACGCCGCCGCCGAGGTCCTCGATCGTACCGCCGGTGCGCACCCGGGCGCCCTTCGCGACGGCGTCGTCCAGGTGCTCGCGGATGGTCTGCGCCTGCGCGGCCACGATGATCGGTCCGATCTCCCCGTCCCCGAGGCCGGGGTGGGCGAGCCGTACGCGCTCCGCCTTGGCGACCAGTGTGGCCGTGAACTCGTCGGCGACGCGCCGGTCCACGTAGACGCGCTCGATCGACATGCAGGAATGGCCGGAGTTGATGGTCGAGCCCCACAGGAGCGCGGAGGTGGCGACGTCGAGGTCGGCCGATGCCGTGACGATCGCCGGGTCCTTCCCGCCGAGCTCGAGGAACGCCGGGATGAAGCGGGCGGCCGCGGCGGCGGCGATGACGCGGCCGGTCCGCACGCTGCCGGTGAAGCAGACGGCGTCGACGACCTCGATCATCGCGGCGCCGGTGGAGCCGTCGCCCTCGACCACCGCGAACACGTCGGCCAGACCCGGGGTCTCCTGGACGCAGGCGCGCAGCACGGGAATGAAGCGGGGCGTCATCTCACTCGGTTTGAGCAGCACGGCCGATCCCGCGAGCAGTGCGGGCACCGCGTCGATGAGCGCGAGCTGGAACGGGAAGTTCCAGGGGGAGATGACCGCGACCAGGGGGTAGGCCACCAGATCGGCCGAGGCCTGGACCTGCGGATCGGGAGTGGGGACGGGTGCGGCGGGGGCGAAGGTCTCCTCGGCGAAGAGACAGGCCCGGTCGATGCTCCCGACGGCCGAGTCCACCTCCATCTCGGACGCCCACCGCCGTCCCGTGTCGGCCTCAAGCCTGGCGACGATCTCCTCCCGGCGCCGGATGATCGCCTCTTTGAACCGCTTCAGGACGGCGATTCGCCGCTCGACCGGCAGCGCGGCCCACTCCGTCTGGTGCGCGCGCAGCCGCTGCTCGGTGAGGGCCGTCTCCTCGGTGTCCGCAGCGGCGATCGTGTAGTCCGCCAGGCCCGTACGGGGGTTGCGGACGGAAATCCTCTTCGTCATCTCAACCGTTCCTCAGATCAGGCCCTCGGCGGACAGCCGCTCGATCACGTCACGCTGGGTCGTCGCGAAATGCCCGCGGGACGTCTCACCGGGCCGCACGCTGTTCGGCGGATAGAAGGATGTGCCGGCGTAGCTGGGCGCGTAGAGCTCGAAGCGCTGACGGGGGAGAAGGTTCATCATCTCCGGTGTACGGCGCGCGCGGCGCAGCGCGGCCAGGTCGACCTCCGCGTTGGCGGCCATCGACTCGCCCTGACCGGCCTTGGCGATGACGATGCCACGGTGGTCCACGATCTGGCTGCCGCCGTCGCCCGACTCCGCGGGCAGACCGGTGCCGTGCAGCCCGGCCGTGTTGGCGGAGACGACGTACGCGCCGTTCTCGACGGCGCGGGCGAGCTTGGCGACGTTCTTCGGCGACAGCAGCGCGCTGCAGACCTCCGAGGAGCTGTGCAGGAACACCTCGGCGCCGCGCATGGCGAGGCAGCGGGCGACCTCGGGGAAGAGGATCTCCTCGGACGCGATCGCGGCCAGTGTCCCGATCTCGGTCCTGGCCACGGGGAAGAGCGCCTCCTCGCCGTAGACGGACAGGTAGTCGGTGAGGAGGTCGTGCGGGGTCACGGCGTACATCGAGTTGAGCCGCCGGTAGCGGAGGACGACGTCGCCGCGCGGGTCGAACACGACCGAGGCCTGGAAGTAGACGCCGGGGAAGTGCTCGTCGAGTTCGTAGCCGTTCACGCACAGGAACACCTCGGCGTCGCGGGCGATTTCGCCGAGGCGGGCGTACTCGGGACCGCCGGGCGCCAGCGCGGCCCGCTCGCACCACTCGCCGAACGGCTCCCCGATGGGGTGGCCGGTGAGGAGGTATTCGGGGAGGACCACGAGCCGCAGGCCCGGCCCGACGAAGCGCTTCGTCGCCGTGATCTGCTCCCGGACCCGGTCGATGGCCGCGCGGATCAGGTCGCGGCTCGCCGCGCTGTCAGCGGCCCGGTTGACGGCATGACACGCGGTCTGCAGCGCGACCGCGCGGTAGGCGGTCACCGGCGGCTCACCCGCCATATCTCGACTCACAGGAGCTCCGTTCCACACCTCGAAACATCGTTTCTATCTGGACTATAGGGAAGAGTCTCCCGGATGGGGAAGTCCCGGGGCTTCATTGACACCGGACATGCCGTCGCTCTAGCCTGAAACGGCGTTCCATACAATGGAACATTGGTCTCGACGAAACGGAGGCGCGGTTTGTCGCTCGGAGCGGTCGTGGAGGCCGTCATCGCATGCCGGAGTGTCGAGGCGTCGGTCGCCTTCCACACCCGGGCGTTCGGCCTCGACGTGATCGAACGCAACGGCGCCGAGGCGCTCATCGGGGTCGACGGCGTGGAGACCGGCCGGATCAGGCTCGTCCCCGCCCCCGCAGAAGCGGCGGCCTCCGCCGATCCGAGAATCTGGGACCTCGGCCCCCGGCTGCTCGGCATGTACTCCAGGGACCTCGCCCGGACGACCCGGATGATCGACGAGGCCGGCGGCCGGTCCCGGCCGATCGCGACCTATCCGTACGGCTCCGGCTCGCTGAGCGAATGCGTCGCCCTCGGCACCGACGGCGTCTGGTGGACGCTGCCGCAGGCGGGCGCCGCGCACCGGCCCAGCCCCGCGCTGGAGACAGACCCGGACCGGCTGCACGGAGAGCTGCACACAGCCGTCATCGTGCCCGCCGACCACGATGAGGCGCTGCGCTTCTTCGTCGACGGCGGCGGACTGTCCGTCCTGTTCGACGGCGAGATGAGCGGCGAGACGTTCGAGCACATGGTCGGCATGCCGGATGGGGCGAGCCTGCGGCTCTCCTTCCTCGTCTCCGCCGACCAGGCCCCCGCCCGTTTCGAGATCATGTCCTTCACCGGGGTCGACGCGGCCGACCTGACGGACCGGCGGCTCGGGCTGCGCCGGGTGGCGTTCGCGGCTGACGATCCCGGCGCGATGGCGGCCACGCTGGAGGCGTACGGCGGCGTCCGCCTCGGCGAGCGCGTCCTGCGCGGACCGGCCGGCCTGGAGGTGGAACTGCGCGAGCCGCCGGGAGGCGCGCGATGACCGCGGCGGATCTCGGATATTTCGACGTCGTGGTCGTCGGAGCCGGGACCGGCGGCCTGTGCGTCGCCATCGAGGCCGCGGCCGGGGGCGCGAGCGTGTACGTCGGTGGCATGAGCGTCACGCCGGCCATGAGAGGTGCTCGGCAACAACGTCTTCGCCGGTGACAGCACGCCGGGGCGCGGCCATCCCGGGCCTGTACGCCGTGGGCGTGACGGCGTCCCACGGCTCAGCGCCGCTCGTCGAGAGCGTCACCTCGGCGGTGCTCGGCGTCAGCGACTACGAGGTGCCGCCGGGCGACAGGACCGTGTCGGTCACCGAGGCTTCTGGTTCGGGCCGGACGGGACCGACATCGTCTTCGTGCGGCCGGGCGAGGCGCGCGGTGAGCCGCGCTGAGCGGTTTCAACTGAATTAAACAGTAGACCGATTCGTTGACATGGGGCGTCCGTATTCCTAGGCTCGCCGTAACGCTGTTCCGTCTAGTGGAATCTTTTGCTTGTGATCAATCGGCGAACCACGAGTTCCGCCACGTCGGCGACATCCACCATCTACCGCCGGGACCAAGGACGCGGACGGCTGATTCGTCACCGACGTCACCACTAAGTCCTGATAAAGCCTGATATTCGCCGAAAGGACCCCCCGATGACCTTCAACACCGGTCGCAAGATGACCGCGCTTCTCGGCGCTGCGCTGCTGCTCACCGCCTGCGCGGGAAAGGAAGAACGCGCCGAAGGCACGCAGGCCGCCTCCGGTAACGGCTGGAGCGCCGGCCTTCCGGTGGTGAAGGTCGGCCTCATCGGCCCCATGACCGGGCCGTTCGCCGTCGCCGGCATCTCGCTGGAGAACTCGCTGAGGGTCGAGATCGACAGGCTCAACGGCGAGGGCGGCGTCGGCGGGGCCGAACTCGAACTCGTGGTCCGCGACTCCGGCCTGGACCCGGCGAAGGCCGTGCAGGCCGCCAACGAGTTCGCCGGCGACGACAGCATCAGGCTGGTCGTCGGGCCCGCGCTGTCCGCGTTCTACAACGCGGCCAAGGGCAGCTTCGAAAGCAGCAAGAAGATCAACTGCCAGCCCATGGTCGCGACCGGCGACTTCAGCACGCTGAAGTACGGCTTCCGCGCGCAGGACCCGGTCAGCCTCGATGTCGCCAAGATGATCGAGTACGTCAAGGGCGCCGGGGCCACCTCGATCGGCGTCATCTACGAGGGGGACGACGCGGGCAAGGGCACCGCCGACGAGGTCAAGGCCCAGGCGGAGGCGGCCGGTCTCACCTGGAAGGGGTTCGAGGCGACCCGGCCCGACGACCAGTCGCACCGCGCGTACGTCGACAAGCTCAAGGACGCCGGCGCGATCTGGATCTCCAACTCGGCGAGCGGCGCCAAGACCATGGCCGCCACGGGCGAGGCGGGCTACAAGGGCCTCATCGTCGGCGGCTCTGGGGCGCGCAACATCTCGTTCGTCGAGGCGGCCGGCGACGCGGCGGACGGCGCGCTCTTCAGCGCCACCTACTACCCCTATCCGAGCCGCGACTCCCGGGACACCTGGAAGGCCGGCTACCGCAAGCACATCGACGAGATCGAGAAGCGGTTCGGCAAGAACGTGGGCCCGAAGACGGGGGCCGAGTCGCCCAAGGCGGCGGAGATCGCCGCCGACTGCGCGCTCGCGTACGTGAAGGCGGCCGACCAGGCCCGCTCCATCGACCCCGACGCCGTCGCGGCGGCCATCGAGAACCTGGAGATCTCGGACCAGGAGACCCCCTCCGGCAACTCCATCTCTCCCGAGAAGCATGAGTTCTTCGGGATGGACGACATCCACATCTACCAGTGGAAGAAGGACGACAAGGGCTGGGCCACCGTCGAAGTCACCAAGTGACGCGAGCGCGAACGCGCGTGGAGCCGCACTTCGTGACGGTAGGCGACCGTCAGGTCCACTACCTGAGAACCGGGCGAGGCGTGCCGCTCGTGCTCCTGCACGCCTCGCCGGGTGATCATCGTCCGCTGCGCCGCCTGGCCGGGGAGCTGGCCGCCGGGTTCTGCGTGTACGCACTCGACACCCCCGGCCACGGCGGCTCGGACCGGCTCCCGGTCGCCGAGCCCGGGATGGCCGACTACGGGGCGGCGCTCGGAGAGACGCTGACCGCGCTCGGCCTGGAGCGGGTCCATCTGTACGGCACGCACACCGGGGCGAAGATCGCGCTGGCGTTCGCCGCCGAGCATCCGCACCGGGTCGCCTCGCTCACGCTCGACGGGCTGGGCGTCTCGACTCCGCGGGAACGGGCCGACCAGCTCGCGCACTACCTCCCTCCCGTGCTGCCGCGGGGGGACGGCGCCCACCTGGTCGCGGCCTGGCACCAGGTGCGCAACATGTTTCTGTTCTGGCCCTGGTACCGGGAGGAGCCGGGGGCGCGGCTGGCCGCCGCGATGCCGTCCCCCGGGTCGCTGCACGAGATGACGACGGGCCTGCTGGAGGCGGGGGAGGCCTACCCGCTGGCGTACCGGGCCGCGTTCACCTGCGACCCGCTCCCGCTGCTCGATCGGCTCGCGGTGCCGGCTCTTGTCCTGGCCTCGCCCGACGATCCGCTGCACGCGCACCTCGCCCGGCTCAGAACCGGGACCCCGGCCGGAGCCCCGGATGCCCGGATCCGGGTCGAGCACCTCCCGCCCGGGGCCGGCCCCGCGCTGGTGGCGGCCCGGCTGCGCGCCCACCTCGCCGGTCGGAGCGCGGGCATGTCACCGGCTCGGCGGCCGCCCGAGGCGCCCGTCACCGCCCGGCCGGCCCGCCGATATGTCCCGACCCGGCTGGGCCGGACCCTGATCAGATGGGCCGCGCCGCCGGCCGGGGCCCGGCCGCTGGTGGTCCTGCCACCGGCTCCCGCCTCCGGAAGCGCCGTGGCTGAACCGCTGGAAGCGGTCGGCGCGGGCCGCCCGGTCGTCGCCGTCGACCTGCCGGGCACCGGCGGCTCCGAGCTGCGCGGGCCCCTCGATCCGGACGTGGACGAGCTGGCCGGGGCCGTGGCGGACGTCCTGGACGCGCTCGGCCCGGGCGAGGTCGATCTGTACGGCACGGGCGCCGGCGGCGTGATCGCCGCCGCCCTGGCCCGGCGTCATCCGGCGCGCGTGCACGCGCTGGCGCTGGCCGCGCCGCCCGATCCGGGGGCACTCACCGCCGATCTGGCCGCGCGCAGGACGCCCTCGCTCACACCGGACGACCACGGCGTGCATCTGCTGCGGGCCTGGCACCTGGTCCGCGACGGCGCGCTGCTGACGGCCCCTTCCGGGGACCGCGATGGGCGTCACCGCCTGGATCCGGCCGAGCTGCACCGGCGGGTTCTCGACGTGCTGAAGGCGTGGCCGTCGTACGGTTCGGCCTTCCGCGCCGCGGTGGCCGCTGCCCTCGCCGGGCCGCCCGGCGATCCGCGGACCCCGGTGGTCGCCGCCGACCCGATCTGGGATCCGTTCCTGGCCGGGGCGCAGGCCGCCCCGCCGTCTTCCGCCCGCGACGGACGCGGCGGAATCGTCGCGCTGCTCAGCGCTCTGGACGAGGTGGGAAATTGACCCGATACCGATATGGCGCCATCGACTACGTCGGCGACGGCGTCGGCCTGCGCGGCCGCGAGGAGTGGACCCTGACCGCGGCCGAGGACGGCACCCGCACGCTGCGGGCCCACTGCCGCATGTGGGACAGCCGGATCGAACGGGACGTCGTGCACACGGTCTCACCCGGGTTCCGCCCGCTGCGGACCTTCATCAGCCACCGGGTGGCCGGTGAGTTCCTGGGGGAGGGCTGGTTCGTCATGGGGGACTCCGTGGTGGAGTCGCACCTGCTGCTCCGCGAGGAGGGCCGCGTGTCGCAGCGGATCGACCTGGCGGCGCCGCCGCCCTTCTTCGTGCCGCACGCGGTCTGCTGCGACTCCTGGATCGTCCCGTCCTACGACCTGGCGGCCGGCGGGCGGCAGCCCCTGGTGGGCGGGTTCCGGTCGTCGCCCCGGCCCAACGGCGCCACCGGCCCCTACGCCGAGGAGATGACCGGTATCACCGCCGCCCTCCTCGGCGAGGAGACGGTCACCGTCCCCGCCGGGACCTTCGACACCTGGCACTTCCTGCTGACCAGCGACGGCGGCGCGCAGGAGCACCTGTGGACGACCCGCGACGGGGACTGGCTCATGGTGCGGCTGCGCTCCGACCGGCTGTCGTCCACCTATCGGCTCGCGGAGCTGCGTGAGGAGTCGTGACCGGCCCGGGTCCCGGCGGCGGGCGCGGCCGGGACTCAGGCCGGGGGGAGCTGCCCCAGGTCGAGGCGGGTGACCACGGCGGCGCCGTCCAGCGCGAGCAGGTTCCGCACCAGCTCTCCGACGACGGAGGCGTCCAGCCGGTCGGGGTCGACCCGGTTGGACAGCTCGCTCTTCACCCTGGCCGCGACCACGAGATCGGTCACCTTCACCAGGTGGCCGGCCGTCTCCTGGCGCAACGTGTCGGACAGGCCGAGCAGTCCGAACTTCGACGCGGAGTACGCCGCACCGGTCGGGTAGCCGCGCAGGCCGGCGCCGGAGTTCACGTTGACGATGTGGCCACGTGCACCCGCGACCGGCTCCTGCCCGATCATCTGCCGGGCCGCGGCGCGGGCGCACAGGAACGCGCCGGTGAGGTTCGCGTCGAGGGTCTCCGACCACGCCTCGTCCGTCAGCTCCAGGATCTCGCCCTTGCGGAACACGCCGGCGTTGTTGACCAGCACGTCGAGCCTGCCGTACCGCTCGGCGACGCGCGCGACCACCGCGTCGACCTGCTCCGTCACCGTGACGTCGAGCGGCATGCCGTCGGCGGCGCCGCCCGCCGCCCTGATCGCCCCGGCGACCTCCGACACCCGGTCGGCGCGCCGTCCAGCGCACACCACGGCGTACCCCGCCGCCGCCAGCGACTCGGCGGCGGCCCGGCCGATGCCGCTGCCGGCGCCGGTCACCAGTGCGACACCCCTGTTCATCGGCTTCATCGGCATTGGTAGAACTCCAGCACTTCGCCGTCCGGGCCGAAGAAGGTCCGCACGAGGGACGGGCCGTACGGCGGCAGATCCAGCTCGACGGGGTCGCACACCGGCTCGGCGCCGAGCACGCCGAGCAGGTCGGCCGTCGCATCGAGGTCGTCGGTCTCCATCGAGACCGAGAGGATGCCGAGGTTGGGCGGGACCGCCCGGTCGCGCTGCTGCTCGCCGGGGAAGCCGACGTACTGCGCGAGCTCCACCCGGCCGTTGAGGCTGCCGCCGGGGACGTACAGGTTGATGTTGTGCAGTCCGGTCCCCGGCGGGAGATGGAAGAACGACTCCATGTTCTCGATCAGCTTGTCGTACAGCACTTCGTAGCCGAGCGCGGTGTAGAAGGCCGCTGACCTGCGGGCGTCGGCGACGTGGACCGCGACGGTCTGCAGCTCGCTCGGCCGCCCGTCGTAGTCGGCCAGCGGCGAGCCGTCGCCGGCTTCGAGCTGGAACACGTCCAGCAGGACGCCCTCGGGGTCGTAGGACAGCGAGTCCCAGGCCGAAAGTTCCGGCGTCACCGTCCAGTGGGTCGGCTCCGATCTGGACCGGCCGCCGGCCGCGCGCAGGCGGTCGATGGTCGAGTGGATGTCGGGCACCCGGACGTTGAGCGCGTAATGGCCGTAGTCCTGCGGCCGGGAGTAGTCGCCCCAGTACGGCTCGCCCGGGACGTCGAATCGGACCAGGCGCAGCAGCCCGGCGGTCGCGCCCGCCGGACCCATGACGACCGCCCGGCCGGTGAGGCCGCCCGGCATCCGCCAGGCGAGCTCCGCCTCCCGGCCGCCGACCGTTCCCTCACCGAGACGGGCATAGCCGAACGTGTCCGCGTAGAAGGCGCAGGAGCGGTCCAG
Organism: Sphaerimonospora sp. CA-214678; assembly: GCF_050942215.1. Lineage (GTDB taxonomy): Bacteria > Actinomycetota > Actinomycetes > Streptosporangiales > Streptosporangiaceae > Sphaerimonospora. Next base: position 3,560,977 of record NZ_CP192056.1, on the reverse strand, counting down.
ATCCGCGACGGCCACCGTCGCCAACCGAAGCTCGCTGATCACGACATGTTTCCTTCCGTACCGTGCGCCACGATGTGGACGCGCTCGCCCTCGACCCCGAAGATCATGAATGCCCGGCGGTCGCCCAGCGGGCCGGCCCCGGTCACCCGTGCGGGTCCGGCGCGGTGGCCGTCCGCCAGTACGGCCGCGTGCGCCGCGTCCAGATCGGCGCAGGCATAGGTGACCATCGCGGTGCCGCCGGGAAGCCGCCCGCCGCCGCCCGGCGGATCGATTCCGGCGCCGGGGTGGCCCTGCAGCTCGATCGCGCCCCGTCCGGTGCCCTCGCGGCCGCTCTTCAACAGGCTCATCTCCACCGGTGTGCCTGTCTCGATGCCCCACGCGTCGTGGATGGGCCCCGAGGTGAGCCGCTCGCTCATCAGCGGCGGCATGGCCAGCGTCCGCGCGTACAGCCGGCGGGCCTCGGCGTACCGGTCGGTGCGCAGGTGGACCTCGAAAACCGGCCCGGTGCCGGACTCCGCCCAGGGGAAGCGCCGTCCCTCGGGCTGGGTGATCCCGGTCGTGAGGATGAGGTGGGTTCCCCACGGCATCCGCCAGACCGTGGACCGGTGGACGTTGCTGCCCATCGAGGACAGGTCGGCGGTGAACGGGTGGACGACGGGGACGGCGCCGGGCCATTCGGCCAGCCGGGCGGCGGCCGCGTCGACGTCCTCGACCACCAGCTCGACGGAGTCCCAGCCGCGCGGCAGCGTGGGCAGCACGGGCCGGGGCGAGCCGGTGACCAGGCACACCATCCCGTAGGAGAACCCCGGGGGACCGAGCAGCGCCCAGCGGCGACCGGGCACCGCCGGCCGGACGTCCCAGAACGTCTCGAACTCCTCGTTCAGCACGCCCGTGCCCCGGGGCTGGAGGCCGAGCAGCCGCTGGAAGCGTTCGGCCGTGCCGTCGAGATCGGGGACCTCGATCCACACGCAGACCAGTTCCTCGGCCGGCGCCGGTCCGGACGGGGCGCCGGTCACGAGATCGGGGTGGCGCCCTCGGGCCACCAGTCGCCCGCGCCGTACGGGTCCTTCAGCGGCTGGGAGCCGTGCTCGTGGACGATCCGCCAGCGACCGTTCTCGCGGCGTACCAGCCAGGTCATCCGCATGCGCAGCCGCCCGGCCTTGCCGTCGCCCATGATGTCGTAGTCGATGACGCCCACGACCTGGGCCAGTGTGTCGCTCTCCCAGACGAAGGGGCCCTCGACCCAGCGGAATCCGTCGATGCGGATCGGCGCCTTGAAGTACGCCTCCCAGCCCGCCTTGATCCGGTCACCGCCGTGGGTGGTCCAGCGCGGTCCCTCGACGAAGACGTACGCGTCGTCGGCGGGGGAGAAGGTCTCCAGCACGCCGTCCAGCCGCCGTTCGATGACGGCGGTGAGCATCGCCTCGGCGGTGCCGAGCGGTGTCGTCATGAGTGCGCCCTTCTGCTGTCCTGAGCCGATCCATCTGTTCCACCAGTTAGAACAATGTTTCAACTCCTCGGTGAGCCTAATCGTCTGACGTATCTGGGGTCAAGGCTCGCGAGGGGTCGCGCGCTCGTGATCCCGCACGCGACGCTGCGAGATCACGAACGCTCGGGTGCGGGCCGGACGGCCCGCGAGAGACCGCAGGATCACGGGGTCGGGGCGGCGGAGGTGAACCAGCGCTCCGGCTCGGCTCCCGGGACGCGCTCCTCGTCGATGACGGTCAGCCGGACGAGGCTGTCGCCCTCGAAGTGCTGCCAGAGCCGCGTGCGCCGTTCACCCGATCGCCTCGACAGCTCGACGATGCGCTCCTGCGGCCGGTCGTGCCAGCCGAAGGTGAACAGGATGCCCTGGTCTCCCGCCCGTACGGTGGACCCCCACATCCGGGTGTCCTGGAACTGCACGGAGTCGCCGTCCACGATGGCGTGGAAGTGCATGACGTGCGGTTCGGCGCCCTCCTTGAGGTAGACCACCTTCTCGGTCCAGTCGGTGCCCTCCATCCGCCCCTCCTGGCGGCTGCGGAATCGTTCGATCAGGGTCCCGTCCTGCTCCAGGATGGTGTACGTACCGTTCCAGACCCCGTGCATTCCCACGAGGAGGTCGGCGATGGTCATGGTTTCATCTCCTTGGCTTCGGCCAGCAGCGTGTCGAGCACGAGCTGGTCGATGTCGGCCTGCTTGGAGATGACGCCCTCGGCGAGGAGCATCTCCTGCAGATCCACCCAGCGCTGCTTGTCCATGGTCAGCAGCTTGTCGTCGCCGTTCGCCGTGTAGAGCGGGCGGACGAGGTCGAGCTGGCGCTGCGCCTCCTCCTCCTTGATCTCACGGTTGTAACGGCGGACGTATTCGATCGTCGTCTTGTCGTTGGCCTTGTCCAGCACGAACTCCAGCCCGGCGTAGAAGGCGGCCAGCATCTTCACCACGACCTCGCGGTTGGCGTCGAACTCCTCCTTGGTGGTGAAGTAGGTGTCGGCGGGGACGGCCACCACGTCGTCGAACGCGACGGCCTCCACCCCGGTGCCCGCCTCCTCGAGCGCCACCCGCTCGGCCGCGCTGCCGATCCACGCCGCGATGTCGCCCCGCTTGGCGAACTCGGCCGCCGCCGTGCCCAGGCCGACCACCTTGCGATCGATCGACCCCGGATCGATCCCCGCCTTGCGCGCCATCAGCGTGATGAGCACATCGGTGGTGCCGCCGGCCGAGATGACGCCGAGGCTCTTGCCGGCCAGTTCGCTCACCGACTTGATCGGGGCGTCCTTCAGCGACTGCAGCTCGAAGGCGCTGCGCTGCACCAGCGTGCCGAACGCGACGAACGGCGCGCCCTCGTTGGCGACCGACTGGAGGATGCTGATGGACTGCACCCGGGAGTAGTGCGTGGTCTTCGCGAGCAGCCCCTGCAATGCCTGCGGGGTGCCCGTCGACGAGATCACGGACCCGTCGATGCCGAGCTTCGAGAAGAAGCCGGCCTCCCGGGCCACGATCTCGGGGGCGTTGCCCACGTTGAAGCCGAGCGCGGTCTGATAGATGCGCTTGACCGACGGCTCGCCGCCGGAGGCCGCGGCCGGGCCGTCGTCTTCGCCGCAGGCGGCCATCAGCCCGATGGCGGGAACCGCCAGTCCGAGTCGGGTGGCGAGACCGAGCAGCTCCCGCCGATTCATTCCTTGCCTTCCAGGCATCGTCGAACCTTCTATCGTGGGGGGTGAGTGTGGGTGTGGTGGTGATCCGTCGACGGCGTCCGTGGGGCAGCCGGGCAGGTCGCGCCCGGAGACCTTCCCTAGACGCCCTCCTCACGCAGGGCTCGCACCGACTCGTGCCAGGGGATGAGCAGGCGCTTGAGCGCGACCACCGATCCGTACAGCACCAGGCCGAAGACGGCCATCAGCACGATGGAGCCGAAAAGCATGTCGATCTGAAGGTTGTTCTGGAGGTTGAGCGCGTAGCGTCCGAGGCCCTTGTCGCCGCCGAGGTACTCGCCGACGATCGCGCCGATGGTCGCGAGCACGATCGCGACCTCCATGCCCGCCAGGATGTACGCCAGGGTGTGCGGCAGATCCACCTTGCGGAACCGGTACCAGTCGCTCGCGCCGACCGAGGTGCACATCTCCTTGGTCGATCGCGGCAGCGACTGCACCCCGAACGCCGTGTTCGTCATGATCGGGAAGAACGCCACGATGGCCGCCAGGGCGATCTTCGAGCCGGGCCCGAACCCGAACCAGAGCACGAACAGCGGCGCCAGCGCCACCTTGGGGGTGACCTGGGTGGCCACCACGAACGGCTTCAGGATGCGGGCGAGGATCCGCGACTTGCCGATGAGGAAACCCAGCGTGACGCCGACGGCGATGGCGATGGCCAGTCCAGACAACGTCTCGGTGAAGGTCGCCCACACGTGGACCTGCCAGATGTACGGATCGGTCACCTGCTCCTTGAGCGCGGCCAGCACCGCCTCCGGCGTGGGCATCACAAACGGCGAGAGGTCGGTGATCGCCAGGTACAGCTTCCAGCCGAAGTAGATCGCCACCAGCACCAGCGGCGTGGTCCACCACACCATCCATCGGTCGAGCGCCTGCCGCCATCCGCGTCCGGCGGCCGGGGCCGGCACCGGGGAGTCCGTGTCGTCGATCGCATCGACCTGGTTCTGGCTCATCACGCGGACTCCTGCGGGGTGAAGTGGTCGCTGAGGAAATCGCGCAGCTTGGCGGCGGTGGCCAGGAACTCCGGGGTCATCGTCGCATCGAGGCTGCGCGGACGCGGTGTGGTGATCCGCAGGTCCTCGACCACCCGGCCGGGCGAGGCGCCCATCACCACCACCCGGTCGGCGAGGAACACGGCCTCGTGCACCGAGTGGGTCACGAAGACCACCGTCTTGCGGCGCCGCATCCAGATCCGTTGCAGTTCGAGGTTGAGCACGTCGCGGGTCTGCGCGTCGACGGCGCCGAACGGCTCGTCCATCAGGAGGATGTCCGGGTCGTAGGAGAGCGCCCGCGCGATCGCCACCCGCTGACGCATGCCGCCGCTGAGCTCGTGTGGAAGCTTGCCCTCGGCGTGGGAGAGGCCGACCAGCGCCAGCATCTCGGCCGCCGCCCGCCGGCGCTCGGCCCTGGGCATCCCGCGCACCTCCAGCGGCACCGCGACGTTGGCCAGCGCGCTGCGCCAGGGCAGCAGGTTGTGCTCCTGGAACACGAATCCGACGCTCGCCAGGATCCGGCGCCGGGCCGCCTTGGACGCCGCGGAGATCGACTCGCCGTTGATCAGCACCTGGCCGCTCGTCGGCTGCTCCAGTCCCCCGATCATCCGCAGCAGCGTGGTCTTGCCGCATCCGGAGGGGCCGAGGAGCGCGACGAACTCGCCGTCTTCGACGGCGAGTTCGATCGTGCCGAGAGTCGGCGTCTTGCCCGGGTCCGGGTCGAAGCGCTTGGTGATCCGGTCGACGTGGATCGCGGTCATCGGCCCACTCCGTTCGCACTCGCCTGCGCCGCCTCGACACGACCCAGGTGGTCCGGCATCCAGGCGTCCACGACGGCGGGGATCCGGTCCCGTTCGACCGCGGCCCGTGCCGCGCGCAGCACCTCGCGAAGCTCGCCCGGGGTGCGGGCGCGGGCGCCGTACGCACCGGCGGCCCGGGCCTCGGCGCCGTAATCCGGCGGGGGATCGATGGCGCCGCCCGTGTAGTCGCCGGCCGCCGAGACGTAGCCGCCGGGGTAGTACGAGTCGACGTGGCTGGTGCCGGTCCGGTATCCGCGATTGTTCGCGATCACCGTGAGCACCGGTGCCGCCATCCTGGCCTGCGTCCACAGCGCGGCGCCGGACACGCCGAAGAGGTATCCGCCGTCGCCGGTCGCGCACACCGTGGGACGGTCGCCGGAGGCCAGCCGTGCGCCCATCGCACCGGAGGTGGCCCAGCCGAGGCTTGAGCCGCCGTTCATGAACAGGGTTCCCGGCACGCCGCGGTGGACCAGTCCAGCGGTGTCGCCGAGTTCCTCGATGAAGAGGTCCTCGGGCCCGATCACCTCGTTGATCGCGGTCCCGAACACGGTGGGGGTGATGACGGAGCCCGCCATCTCCCGTGCGATCAGGTCCGCCCGCAGGCGCAGCCCCTCGGCGTGCGCCCGCTCGTGCCGGCGGGTGCGCTCCTCGATCCGTGCTGAGGACGCCGGATCGCGCAGCCGGCGCAGTTCCTCCAGCAACGCCGGCAGGAACGCCGCCGGGTCGGCGAAGAGGCGCAGCCGCGCGGGGAACTCGTACAACGGGATCTCCGCGCAGATCGGATCGGTGCCGGCGACGGCGATCCACGCCGCGGCCGACGGTGCCCGGGACGCCGGGACCCAGGGGAGCGGATGGTCCAGCACCAGGATCATGTCGGCCTGGTCCACCGCCGGCGCGCCCCAGCGGGACGGATGGTCGTCGCGGAGGTTCATCCGGTGCCGGGTGGCCGTCACCGAGACCGCGAACTCGGCGGCGAGCCGGTCGAGCGCCGCGACGGCGGACGCGTCCGTGCCGACCCGATCGGTCAGGATCAGCGGGCGGTGCGCGGCGAGCATCCGGCGCGCGATCTCCCGGATCCCCTCCTCATCTCCCTGGCCCAGACGGGCGACTCCCAGCCGCTCCACCGCGACCGGTGCGCCGTCGACCATGTCCTGGGCCAGCACTTCGGCGGGCACCGCCAGATAGACAGGGCCGCGTGGCGGCGTCAGCGCCACCTGCATGGCCCGGGCCAGCACAAGCCCGACGTCGTCGTACGGAGCGAGCCGGTAGTCCCATTTGGTGTACTGACGGAACAGTCCGCCCTGGTCCCAGCGCTGCTGGTTCCAGAAAGCCTGGCTGGTCCGGCGCTGCGGATGGGTCGCGGGATAGCCGCTGATCAGCACCAGGGGGTACTGCCCGCGCAGGGCGGTGTGCAGTTCGGCGCCGAAGTTCAACGGCCCCATGTCCGCGTGCGCCACCACGGCGGCGGGCCGGCCGGTCACCATCGACTCGCCCATCGCCGCCGAGATGGCGACGTGTTCGTGCACGGTCATGGCCAGGCGTGGTACGGCGATGCCGTGGTGCCGGGCCTTCGCGTGCGCCTCCTGGAGGGGGACCAGTTCCGAGCCGCTGCAGAACCAGAGGCGCTCCACCCCGTTGCCGGCCAGCGTACGCAGGATCACCTCCGCGACCGCGGTGCCGCGGGGACGCAGCAGGCCGGGCTCGTCCGGCGTTCCTCCCGAGGCCGATCCGGTCTCAGTCACCGCCATTCGGATTCCTTTCAGTGGAACGCCGTTTCAAGTTTGGAACGTGATCCTAGAAGGGGGAGCGGAGGGCGTCAATAGCCGTCTCCGAGGGACTGCGCGATCCGGGCTCGCTTCGCCTCGGGTGGTCGGTAGCGGGCCGGTACGGCCGCCGGGCGATCCGATGCCGCCCGCATCGCCGGCATCGTCCTCGATGGTGATCGCCGATCGACGGGAAACCGCTCGGGTGAAGGATGGGCGGTCGCCGTGGGCCCCGGATCAGATCAGATCGGAAATGTGGACTCGTGCAGACGTTTTCGCATGTAAACCGATGTATGGGGGCCTGTGCGGGCGGCGAATTTCTGAGCTGAAATACTTCGGCGACCTCTTGACGTCACCCGGACCCCACCCTAAGGTTACCAGCATTCCGCCATGCGGAACCCTGTTTCAAATCCTCCGGAGGCGCGGAAATGGCGAGAAAGCTCGGTGGGCTGACAGCGGTGGTCACGGCACTACCGCTGGTGATCAGCGGATGTGGTGCCGGCGGATCAGGCGGCTCCGGGGGCGACGGCAATGATGGGAACGTTCCCACGACCGTCAAACTCGGGGTGATCCAGCCGATGACCGGTGCGTTCGCCGTTCTCGGAACCGTGATGAAGAACTCGATGCAGGTTCAGGTCGACAAGATCAATGCAGCGGGTGGCGTCAACGGAGCCAAGCTCGAACTCGTGATCCGGGATATGCAACTCGACCCCGCGAAAGCGGTGCAGTTCTCCAACGAATTGGCGCGCGACCCTCAGGTGAAGCTGGTCGTCGGCCCCTCGATCTCGGCCTTCTACGAGGCGGCCAAGAAGACGTTCGAGGACACCGACATGCTGAACTGTCAGCCGGCCGTCGCCAGCCAGGACTGGTCCGCCCTGAAGGTCGGCTTCCAGGCGCAGGACGAGGCCGAGACGGTGGTCGTGCGGCTGCTGGAGTTCCTCCGGAGCAAGGGCATCACCAAGATCGGCATGGTCGAGAACAACGACGACGGCGGTCGCACCTACCACGGCCTGTTCGAGAAGCTGGCCCCGGACTACGGGGTCGCCATCGTCGGCTGGGAGCAGTCCCGATCCGACGACCAAAGCCACCTCGCCTACGTGCAGAAGCTCATGGGCAAGGGCGCCGAGGCGATCTGGATGAGCAACGTCGCGTCCGGCGCGCTGACCGCGGCCGCCGCCGGCAAGGCCGGTTTCCAGGGGCTCCTCATCACCGGGAACGGACTGAGTTCCCTCCCGAACATCGAGGCCACCGGTGACATGCTCGGAAACACGGCGTTCACCGCGGGAGGGTTCTACTACGCCGCCGAGGACAAGAGCTCCTGGCCCGCGGGGTACAAGGAGTGGGCCGAAGCCCTGGACAAGCAGTTCGGCAAGGACACCGGTCCGAAGACCGGGGTGAGCATCCTGCGCGGAGCGCCCCAGGCGGCCGACTGCGTCGCCGCGTTCTCGGCCGCGGCGGAGGAGGCGCAGTCCTTCGACCGGAAGAAACTCGCCGAGGCGATGGAGACGATCTCCATTCCCGGAAGCGAGTCGCCGTCGGGCTGTGACATCCGTCCCGGCGACGACCACTCCCTCTACGAGGCGAGCTGCGGACGCGTTTACATCTGGAAAAAGGGCGCCGGTGGCTGGGTCACCGAGGACGTCACTCCAGACAAATAGCGGAAGGCCCGGCCCGGCGAGGAGCCGCTGACGAATGGGGAGAATCTGATGAGCGCCGACGTCGTGTACGCCGGGCTTTTCTCGGGCGCGGTCTATGCCCTCGTGGCGTTGGGACTGACGATCATCTACAAACCGACCCACATCCTGAACTTCGCCCAGGGCCAGGCGATCATCCTCGGCGCCATCGTGGTCTATCAGGTGATGACGCTCTGGGGATGGGGGTGGTGGGCGGCGCTGCTGCTGCTGTTGGCGGCGGGAGGGATCCTTGGGGTGCTGACCGAACGGCTCACCACCCTGCCGGCCAAGCGGTCGGGATCCGTGTACGGCTGGATCATCGCGTCCTTCGCCGTGACGATGGTGTTCGAGTCGGTGTTCTCCCTGAAATACATGAACGTCCCGGCGCTGACCGCCGACCCGATCCTGGGAGGCGAGGTGCGCCTCCCGGGCGGCAGCCTGAGCACCCAGGGACTGGTCACGATCCTCGTGGCGGTCCTGGTGACCCTGGCCTATATGGCGATGTTGCGATACACGCCGCAGGGGATAGCGATCCGGGCCATGTCGCACAGTCAGGACACCGCGCTGCTCATGGGCGTCCCGGTCGGCCGCATCGTCGTGGTCAGCTTCGTGATCGGCACGTGTGTCACGGCGCTCGCCGGCTTCCTGGCGGCGCCGGAGCTGTTCATCCTGCCCACCGTCGGCCTGGTCTTCACGATCAAGGGATTCATCGCCTCGGTGATCGGGGGCCTCGGCTCTCCCCTCGGCGCCATCGTCGGCGGCTTCCTCGTCGGACTGCTGGACACCGCGCTCAGGACACAGTTCAACGGCTCGGCCGGGAACTTCGCGGTGTTCACCATCCTGGCCATCGTCCTGGTGGTCTTCCCGCGCGGGCTTTTCGGTGAAAGGGACGTGACCAGAGCATGAGTCGGGTAACCGGCGCCCCCATGATGTCGCCGACGGTCATGAGGACCCTGGCCGGACGGCTCGGCGGACCCGTCGTGCTGGTGCTGGTCATAGCCTTGGCCCCGGTCGTCGCCGCCGGCACCGCGGACGCCTACTACTACGTGGGTCTGCTGTCGTTCCTGTGCGTCTCGGTGATGCTCACCCTGTCGCTGAACATCGCCACCGGCTACGGGGGCATGCTGACCCTGATGCAGACGGGCCTGCAGCTGCTGGGCGGCTACTCCGTCGCGCTGTGCATGCTGCATCTCGGCATGCCGTGGCTCGTGGCCATCGGGGTGGCGATGGTCCTGTGCCTGCTGCTGTCGCTGGCGGTCGTGCTGCTCAGCCTGCGCAGCACGCATCTCTACTTCGGCATGCTCACCCTGGTGGCCAACCTCGTTCTCGTCGAGATCGGGGAGGCCTGGGTCTCCGTGACCGGCGGCAACGTCGGCCTGTACGACATCTATCCGACGTTCGGCGGCGAGACGCTGTCACCGCAGGCGTTCTTCTACATCATCGCGGGGTTCGCGGTCGCCGCGTACGTCATCCAGCACAACTACGTCGGCAGCACGTACGGCCGGGCCACGATGGCGATCCGCGAGTCGAACGTGACGGCCAGCAGCATGGGGATCAACCCCACCCTGATCAAGCTCCTGTGCTTCGGCCTGGCCGGAGCCCTGGGCGGCGCCGCGGGCGGGCTGTTCGCACTTCAGCTCGGAGCGATCAACCCTTCCGTGGGTCTTCTCGACAGTGGCCTGATCTTCTTCGTCGGTCTCTTCATCGGGGGCGTGGGCACGCTGGTCGGCCCGGTCCTCGGCACGATCCTCATCTCCGTGGTGGTGTCGCTGAGCCGCTTCTACCCCGGCTACAACAACCTGGTCATGGGGTTGGTGCTCCTGCTCGTCCTGGCGATCATGCCCAAGGGCATCGCGGGAACGTTCAACGACCTCATGGACCGGCGCCGGAGCCGTGCCGGTGAACCACCGTCCACTGCCGAGAAGACCGACGGAGCCGACGAGGCCGACATCCTGGCCGAGGGGGTCGCCGACGCCGAGGTCAAGCCGGGGGTGACCGCGATCGAGGCGATCGACGTCAAGAAGCACTACGGGGGAGTCAAGGCACTGGACGGCGTGAGCGTCCGGATCGAGACCGGCCGGATCCACGGCATCATCGGCCCCAACGGCTCGGGCAAGTCGACGCTCGTCGACTGTCTCACCCGCTTCCAGCGCGTCACGTCGGGCGAGGTGAGGATCTTCGGCTCACCGGCGCCCGTGAAGCCGCACCAGGTGGCCGCGCTGGGAGTCACCCGGGTCTTTCAGATCCCCCGGCTCTTCGGCCGGGTCGGTGTGCTCGACAATGTGCTCACCGGCATGCACGGACGGACGGGCTACGGCCTCGTCGGCGCCCTGCTGCGCAGCCCTCGCTACCTCTCCCAGGACCGCACCCAGCGCACGGAGGCACGCAGACTGCTGCGGTTCGCCGGGCTCGAGCATCTCCACGACCTGAACGCCGAGACGCTGTCCCACGGGCAGAAGCGCCTCCTCGAGGTGGTGCGAGCGGTCGCCACCCGGCCCTCGGTCCTGATCCTCGACGAGCCCGCCACCGGGCTGACCGGCCCGGAACTGGGGGAGCTCGCCCGGCTGTGCCGCCTGTTGCGCGATCACGGCCTCGCCGTGGTGCTGATCGAACACAACATCGAACTTGTGATGAGCATCTGCGACGTGGTGACCGTGCTGGACGGCGGAAAGGTCATCGCGGAGGGAACACCGGAGACGGTGCGCACGTCGGAGGCCGTGCGTACGGCCTATCTCGGCAGCGGCAAGCGGAAGGGAGCCGGCGATGCGGCCGACTGACGACGGTGGAAGGCTGCTGGAGCTGCGGGGGCTCGGCTCCGGATACGGCGCCGTGCAGGCGGTCCGCGACGTGGACGTCGTCGTGCGCGAGAACGAGTTCGTGGTGCTGCTCGGGCCCAACGGCGCGGGCAAGACCTCGATCCTCAGGACCGTCTCCGGACTCATCGCGGCGACCTCGGGTTCGATCGTGTTCGCCGGCCGGGACATCACCCGGACGGCGGCCTGGCGCCGGACCGGCCTGGGCATCGGCCACGTGCCCGAGGGACGGCAGATCTTTCCCCAGCACACGGTGCACGAGAACCTGGTGCTCGGCGCGTACGCGATCCGGAGGAAGAGACGCCGCGCCGACTCGGTCACCGACGAGGTCCTGGATCTGTTCCCCCGCCTGGCGGCGCGTTCCACGCAGCTCGCCGGGACGCTCTCCGGAGGCGAGGCGCAGATGCTGGCCGTGGCCCGCGCGCTGATGAGCCGCCCCAGGCTGCTGCTGCTCGACGAGCCCTCGCTCGGCCTCGCTCCGCTGATGGTGGAGGAACTGTACCGGTACATCAAGCAGCTACATGTGGAGCGCGGGCTCGCGGTGCTGCTGGTCGAACAGGCGGTGGACAACGCCCTCTCACTCGCCGATCGCGGCTATCTCCTCGAGCGTGGCTCCGTGGTGTCGCAGGGCACCGCCGCCGAGCTGCGCGCCGATCCCCACATCACTTCGGTTTACCTCGGCGGCTAGCGAGCGACTCGGCTCGGATTTCCTTGGAGATGAGGTACGTGGACGACATCCGACTGGAACTGCTCGCGGAAATGTGCTCCGATCCCGGATCGGTGGCGGTGGTGGTCATCGACATGCAGCGGGACTTCTGTTCCGGCTCGGGGGCCTTCGCCCGTGCCGGAATCGACGTCAGCGCCAACGAGCGCATCGTGACCCGGGCCGGTGAGTTCGTCGACTTCCTGCGCGCACGGGGAGTCCTGGTCGTCTGGGTCAGACAGCTGTCGTCGGATCGCTACATGTCCCCGGCGATCGAGCGACGGTTGCGCCGCGCCCCGGAACGCCTCGAACTGTGCCGGCAGGGCAGCCCCGGCGCCGAGCTGGCCGACGGTCTGCGGGTGCACGAGGCGGACGTCACCATCGAGAAGTTCCGTTACAGCGCCTTCCTCGGGTCGAGCCTCGACCAGTTGCTGCGCAGCTCCGGAATCCAGACGGTCGTGTTGCTCGGCACCGCCGCCAATGGCTGCGTCGACACGACCGCACGCGATGCCGCCCAGCGCGAGTACGACGTCGTCGTCGCGGGCGACCTGACGGGCCACACCGACGCCCGCCTCGCCGCTGCGGCCCTGGACAACCTCGACCGGCACTTCGCCGTGGTGTGCTCGGCCGACGAGATCGAGCGAGCCGTCGCCGCAGGCCTGGAACCCCGACCAGAACAGTGTGAAACGCGAACAGCGCAGAACCAGAGAGAAGGTCAGACCCATGCAGTCTGAAGCGGCCACCGCCCAGGCACCCGCCTACTATGTCATGGCCCTGCAGCGCCGCACCCTGCCGATCAACGGCATGGGCGTGACGGAGGCCAGGCAGACCATCAAGGACTCGATCGCGCGAATGAAGCAGCAGGTGCTGCTGGCCTCTCGCTGGATGCCGGAGTGCCGTCTCGTCGTGCTGCCCGAGTTCACCCTCACCGGCGCCCCGCTGATGGGGGAGTCGATCGCCCAGTGGACCGAGATGGCGGCGATCGACCCGGACGGCGCCGAGTTCGACGCGATCCGCTCGATCGCCCAGGACGCCGGCGTCTACCTCGCCGGGCACGCCTATGAGAGCGACCCCCACTTCCCGGGCCTGTTCTTCGCGGCGACCTGGCTCATCTCGCCGTCCGGTGAGCGACTGCTGCGCTACCGCCGGCTGCACTCGACGATCACGCCGTCGCCGTACGACGTCTGGGACAAGTACCTCGATGTGTACGGCATCGAGGGCGTCCTCTCCGTCGCGCAGACCGAACTGGGCGGCATCGCGGTCATCCCCTGTCAGGAGATCGTCTTCCCAGAACTGAGCAGGGCGCTGGCGCTGCGCGGTGCGGAGGTCCTGCTGCATCCGACCTCCGAGGTCGGCGGGCCGACGCTGAAGAAGCACGACATCGCGCGCCGGGCGCGTGCCATCGAGAACGGCTTCTACGTCGTCTCCGCCAACTCCGCGGGCTATGCCGAGAGCCTCTTCGGCGACTCGGCCGACGGCGGCTCGGAGATCATCGACTATCTCGGCAACGTGCTCGCCAAGGCCGGGCAGGGGGAGAGCCTCGTCGCGAACTGCGAGATCGACCTGGGCGGGCTCCGGCGCGCACGCAACCGGCCGCATGTCGAGAACCTCTTCTCCCGCACGAACACCGGTCTGTGGAGCGAGGAGTACGGCCGCTACGACCTGGTCCGTCCCAACGGGCTCGCGGGCTCCGACGGCAGCAGCGGGGCCGAGTTCTACGCCGCCCAGCACCGCGAGACCCTCGATCGGCTGCACGAGGCGGGCATCCTCAAGTGACCGGTCGCCGGGGCGTGCGCCGCGCGCCCCGGCGGATCTGCCGGGTGCCGGCGCCCGCCGCCCGATCGGCCCGATCCCCGAGAGAAGCGCTGAAAGGATCCCATCACGATGCGGGTAGCCGCCGTCCATCAATCGCCCGTCCTGCTGGATCGGGCGGCCACGCTCGACAAGGTCGTGGCCGCGATCGCCGAAGCGGGCGCAGCCGATGTCCGGCTTCTGGGCTTTCCGGAGACCTTCGTGCCCGGATACCCCTACTGGCTGGCGATCACGCCCTTCGACGAGCAGGGCGAACTCAACCGCCGCTACGCGGAGGAGTCCGTACGGCTGACGGCGCAGGCTCTCGGGGCCGTCGGCCGCGCGTGCGCCCGGCACCGGGTCAACGTGGTGCTGGGCGTCTCGGAACGGCACGGCGGCACCCTGTACAACACCCAGGTGTTCATCGACGATCAGGGCGAGGTGGCGGGGGTCCATCGCAAACTGCAGCCCACCCTGGTCGAGCGCGCCATCTGGGGTCAGGGCGACGGCTCGACGCTCGGCGTCCACGCGCTCGGTGTGGGGCGGGTCGGCGGACTGATCTGCGGCGAGCACTCCATGAACCTGGCCAGGCAGGCCCTCGTCGAGGAACTTCCCGAGTTCCACGTGGGCGCGTGGCCCGGAGGCGGAGCGGTCAGGTCGCTGGACGACTGGTTCCGCGGGCATATCTGGGCGCTCTCCCGCGTCCATGCCTACACGGCCGGCTGCTTCGTGATCGCCGCGGCGGATCCGATGAGCGAGGCCAATCTGTCGGTGATCGAGGAGGCCTTCGGCCCGCAGCCCAAACTCCAGACCGGCGGCGCCATCTCGCTCATCCTCGACCCGTGGGGAAACGTCCTGGCACGTCACGAGGGGGCCGACGAGCGGCTCGTGATCGCCGAGGCCGATCTCTCCGTGATCACCGAGGCGAAGCTCCAGCACGACTCGTCCGGTCACAGCGCGCGGCCGGAGATTCTGCGTCTCGAGGTCGACACGCGGTCACATGTCCGCCGGCCCGGGCCGGCGGAACTCGGCTAGTCCGTCCGGCGGCGCTCCTTGTCGATCTGCGAGTAGACGGTGCGCAGGTGCTCCAGGTGCTCACGCTGAGCCCGTTCCGCGCCGAGGGAGTCGCCGGCCTCGACGCAGGCCAGGATGTCCCGGTGATCCCGGTCGACCCTGACCCAGAAGCCGTCGGGGGCCTCGTTCCTGGCGAAACCGCTCTCCAGGACGCTGAACACGGGGGCCGTCACCGCGTCGAGCAGCGGATTGTTCGCCGCTTCGAGCAGCCCCTTGTGGAACCGCCGGTTCGCCGTGTAGATGTCCTCGCGCTCGATCTCGCCGGGGTCGAACAGCGCGGCGCGCAGCGCCTCCAACTGTTCGGGCGTGCGGCGTGCGGCGGCCAGCCCGGCGGTCGGCACCTCCAGCAGGACGCGCACCTCCAGGAGGTTGGCGACCGAGCCGGAGTCACGGAACAGCGCCAGGCTGGACAGGAGATAGCTGCTGATGTGCTCCGGCTCGGGACGGGTGACGAAGCTGCCGCCCGCGACCCCGCGCCGGGTGATCAGCAGTCGCTCGCTGGACAGGACGCGCAGGGCCTCGCGCACGGTGCTCCGGCTCACGCCGTACATCGCGCACAGGTCAGGCTCGACGGGCAGACGGTCCCCCGGCTGGAGCTCCCCGGAGAGGATCTGTTCGCGCAGCCGGTCGGCCAGCTCCTGGTACGCGGGCGCCGAAACGCGATCTGTGGACACGGCGACAGCCTAACCCTCATGAGTTCCAACGGTGACCTATGTTCCCTCTAGCGAAACATTGTTTCATTATGACAGTCTTGGAGTTCCCGCCCTCGGAGCGGGACCGGGCAGTCGCCTGCCACAGAAGGAGACGCGCACATGGCAATCCGTGAAGGACTTCCGCTGCTCGCCAAACACGAAGGCGAGTGGGAGGGCGTCTACACGCACGTGGACGCCACCGGAAAGATCATCGACCGGCACGCCTCGCACCTGAGCTGTCTGCTCCCGCCCGAGGACCCCGACCGGTACCTGCAGATCAACCGGTATCGATGGGAGGACGGCAGGTCGGAGGAGTACTCCTTCCCCGGCGTCTACGACGGGCACGGCCGCCTGTACTTCGACACCGAGCGCATCAAGGGCGTCACCTGGGCCCTCGACGAGAACGCGATGTTCCTCACCTGGCGGTTCAAGGCGGCCGACCCCTCGATCGACCAGCGGCTGTTCGAAATGATCGTGCTCAGCGACGACGGCACGCGGCGGAGCCGCACCTGGCAGTGGCTGGAGCACGGCGCCTGCGTGCGGCGCACGCTGATCCAGGAGGAGCGGGTCGGATGAATCCCTCGGAAGCGACGAACATCCCGGATGAGGCCGACCTCCCGCGCGAGAAGAACCTCCCGGGCGAGCAGCGCCGGATCGTGCTGGCCCGGCGCCCGCGCGGCGTGCCGGTCGAGGACGACTTCCGCGCGGAGACCGCCGCCCTCCCGGCGCCGGGACCCGGCGAGGTCCTGGTCCGTACGGTGCATCTCTCCCTCGATCCGTTCGTCCGCGGCATGCTGACCGGGCGCGACCTCGGCCATCCTCCCGTGCACCCCGGCGAGCTCGTGCCCGGCAGGGCCGTCGCCCAGGTGGTGGAGACGGGCGAGTGGGTAGTGGCCGAGACCGGCTGGCAGGAGTACGCGGCGGTCCCCGCCGCCACGCTGCGACCGGCGGTGACGCCGCCCGGTGTGCCGCGCACCGCGGTGCTCGGCGCGCTCGGCATGCCCGGGCTCACCGCCTACGCCGCGATGACCCGGCTGCTGCGTCCCGAGGTGGGCGACACGGTCGTGGTGTCCGCCGCGACCGGCGCCGTCGGCGGCGCGGCCGGGCAGCTCGCCGGGCTGGCCGGCGCGCGTACGGTGGCGATCGCCGGCGGCCCGGACAAGTGCCGGGTCGCGGTCGAGCGCCTCGGCTACGCGGCCGCCGTCGACCGGCACGATCCGGACTGGCTCGACGCCCTCGCCGCCGCCTGCCCGGACGGGGTCGACGGCTACCTGCACATGGCGGGTGGCGCGGTGCTCGAAGGCGTGCTGAGCCGGCTCGCCGCCGGCGCCCGGGTCGTGCTGTGCGGCCTGCCCGACCACGCCAACGAGACGGGGCTGACCGTGCTGCCCGCCGGGGCGGTGATGCGGGCGCGTGCCGTCGTGCACGGCCTCGTCGTGCACGACCATCAGGACCTGCGGCCGCGGTTCGCCGAGCGGGTGGGCCGGCTCGTCGCGGAGGGACGGCTGCGGCTTGTGGAGGACGTGCATCACGGGCTCGACGCGGCGCCCGCCGCCTTCCGCCGTCTCATGTCCGGCCGCAACGTGGGCAAGACCATCGTGCACGTCGCGCCGGATCCGGCGCCGTGAGAGAGTCATTCCATGAATTGGAACGGTGTTATACATAGCGGAACAAAAGCCTTGACCCTCGAATGGTCTGACCTTTAGGCTCGGACTGCGAGACGACAGGTCCGAGTGAGGGAGCGTCATGGGTGTCAAGCCGGGATGGCAAGGCCGGTTCTTCGAGGATTTCGAGATCGGCGACGTCTATCAACACCCGCTCGGCCGGACGGTGTCCGAGGCGGACAACACCTGGTTCACGCTGCTGACGATGAACACGAACCAGATGCACTTCAACGCCGAGTACGCCGCGAAGTCCGAGTTCGGCCGGCCCCTGGTGGTCTCCACGTTCACGGTGGCGATCGCGGTCGGGCAGAGTGTCACCGACCTCACCCAGAACGCGTTCGCCAACCTCGGCTGGGACGACATCAAGATGACCCACCCGGTGTTCGCCGGCGACACGCTCTGGAGCGAGTCGATCGTGCTCGAGAAGCGCGAGTCGGCCAGCCGGCCGCACGCCGGCATCGTCACCGTACGCACCCGCACCCTCAACCAGGACGGCAAAGAGGTCTGCTCGTTCAAGCGGACCTTCTACGTCTACCGCCGGGGCGCCGAGCAGATCGAGGGCGTGTTCCCCGAGGCTGAGCGGCCCCTCGCGCTGGAGAACTGATGCGCATCACCTACGGCCCCTGGGGAGAGACCCTCGAGGAGCTGACCGAGGCGGCCCGCGCGGCCGAGCGGGCGGGCGCCGAGGTCGTCTGGGTTCCCGAGATGCACCGCAGCGCGATCGTGCCGGCGGCCGCCCTCGCCCGATCGACCGAGTCGGCCGCGATCGGCACGGCGATCGCGCTCGCCTTCACCCGCAGCCCCATGGTGACCGCCCTGGAGGCGCTCGACGTCGACGAGATGTCCGGCGGCCGGTTCATCCTCGGGCTGGGCACCGGGGTGCAGCGGCTGAACGAGGACTGGCACAACGTGCGCTGGGGCAAGCCGGTCGGCAGGCTGCGCGAGACCGTCGGCGCGATCCGGCACTTCTGGGCGCGGTGCACGTCGGGCGAGCCGATCCTCCTGGACGGAGAGCACGCGCCGATGCGGATCCGCGGCTACCGGCGCCCGTTCCCGGTCGTCCGCAGCCGCATCCCGATCTATCTGGCCGCGGTGGGCCCGGCGATGACCAGGCTCGCGGCCGAGATCGGCGACGGCTGGATCTCGCACGAGCTGTGCTCCCCGGCCTACCTCGCGGAACGCATCCTGCCCGAGGTGACGGCGGGACTCGCCAGGACCCCCGGGAAGGGACGAGAAGACCTCGACCTGGTGGTGTCGGCGTGCTGCTCCGTCGACGCGGACCCGCGCGTCGCGCGGCGCCGGGCGGCGGGCCTCGTCGGCTTCTACGCCAGCGTGCGCAGCTACACCGACTTCTTCGCCTTCCACGACCTGGCCGACGAGCAGGCCGTCGTGGTCGAGACCTTCCGCTCCGGCCGCGGCGCCGACCACCTCGGCGACGTCGTGCCCGACCGGATGGTCGACGCGGTCACCCTCGCCGGGACCCCCGGCGAGGTGCGGGCGCGGCTGGCCGCCTACGAGGGCCTCGCCGACACCGTCAAGCTGACTCCGCCGACGCACGGCCTTCCGTCGGCCGACACCAGGGCGGCCCAGCAGTCCATCATCCAGCTCATCGCCGAGATCACAGGAGGACAGGCGTGAGACCGCTTGAGGATGTCAGGATCGTCGCCGTCGAGCAGTACGGCGCCGGCCCGTTCGGCAGCGTGCACCTGGCCGACCTCGGGGCCGAGGTGATCAAGATCGAGGATCCGCGCGCCGGCGGCGACGTCGGGCGATACGTGCCGCCGTACACCGAGGGCGAGGATTCGCTGTTCTTCGAGACCTTCAACCGCAACAAGCGCAGCCTCTCCCTCGACCTCGGCAGCGACGAGGGACGCTCGGTCTTCGAGGACCTCGTCCGGGTCAGCGACGTGGTCTACAGCAACCTGCGCGGCGACGTGCCCGCCAAGATGCGCATCACCTACGACGACCTGAAGCATCTCAACCCCGCCGTCGTGTGCTGCTCGCTCACCGGATTCGGCATGTCCGGCCCGAGGCGGAACGAGCCGGGGTACGACTACATCCTGCAGGGCCTCGCCGGATGGATGGACATCACCGGGGAGCCCGGCGGGCCGCCCACCAAGTCCGGGCTGTCCCTGGTCGACTACTCGGGCGGCCTGGTGGCGGCGATCTCGCTGCTCGCCGGGCTGCACGCGGCCCGCAGGGACGGCGTGGGCATGGACTGCGACGTCAGCCTCTACGACACCGCGATCGGCCTGCTGACCTACCCCGCCGTCTGGCACCTCAACGAGGGGTTCACCCCCGAGCGCACCCGGCACTCCGCCCATCCGTCGCTGGTGCCGTTCCAGGTGTTCGAGGCGAAGGACGGCTGGCTCGTCGTCGGATGCGCCAAGGAGAAGTTCTGGCGGCGGCTCGCCGAGGTCGTGGGCCACCCGGAATGGGCGGACGACGAGCGGTTCGCCACGTTCGCCGACCGCGGCCGCAACAAGGATGTCCTGCTGCCGATGCTGGAGGAGGTGTTCCGGCGGCGTACGGTCGCGGAGTGGCTGGAGCCGCTCTACGCGGCGTCGATCCCGTGCGGTCCGATCAACGACGTCGCCGCCGCGCTGACCGAGGAGCACACGGCCGCGCGCGACCTGGTCGTGGAGACCGAGCACCCGCACTGGGGCACGGTGCGCCAGGTGGCCTCCCCCGTCCGGGTCGGCGCCCGGCGCCCCGACTACCGGCGGGCGCCCCGGCGCAACGAGGACTTCGGCCACGTCGTGCGCGAACTCCTGGGTTACGACGACGCGAAGGTGACGGCGCTGACCGAGGCGGGCGCGTTCGGACGATCCGCCGGAGAGGGCACGGCATGACGGCGGCGCGCGTCCTGGCCGAGTGGGCGCTGGGCCCGGGGCCGGCCGACGCGCCGCGGGACGTGCGGGAGGCGGCCTGCCGGCACCTGCTCGACGGTCTCGGCACGGCCGTCGCGGCCGGCCGGACCTCGATCGCCGCCCCCGCCGTCACGGTGGCGCGGGGTCTCGGCGGCCCGGCCGAGGCCACGGTTCTCGGCACCGGCGAGCGCGGGTCGGCGGTCGCCGCGGCGCTCGCCGCCGGCACCCTGGTGCACGCGCTCGACTTCGACGACACCCATGCGGGCGGGCTCGTCCACGCCACGGCGGTGGTGCTGCCGGCCGCCCTCGCGGTCGGCGAGCAGGTCGGCGCGTCCGGCGCCGAGGTGCTCGCCGCGGTGATCGCGGGCTACGAGACGGTGTGCCGGATCGCGGCCGCCGCCCCCCACGGCTTCCACGCCCGCGGGCTGCACGCGACCATGAGCTGCGGGGTGATGTCGGCCGCGATCGTGACCGCGCGGCTGCTGCGGCTCGGCCCCGGGCAGGCCGTCGACGCGCTGGGCATCGCGGGCAGCCAGGCGGGCGGCCTGCTGGAGTTCCTGGCCACCGGCGCGTCGACCAAGCAACTCCATCCCGGCCTCGCCTCGGCGTCGGGGATCCTCGCCGCCCGGCTGGCGGCGGCGGGGGCGAGCGGACCTGACAGCGTCCTCGAAGGACCGCAGGGCCTGTACGCCGCGCTGGCCGGCCGGGCCGTGGCCGCCGAGGCGGTCACCGCCGGGCTGGGGGAGACGTGGGAGACCACCCGCATCACCGTCAAGCCCTATCCGGCCTGCCAGCTCATGCACGTGACCCTCGACGCGACCGCCGAGGCGCTGCGCCGGCATGACGTGCGGGCCGCCGAGGTGATCGAGGTGATCGCCGACGTGCACCCCGACAGCGCGGGCATCGTGTGCGAGCCGGCGGAGCGCAAGACGCGCCCGCGCACGCCGTACGACGCGAAGTTCTCCCTGCCGTGGACGGTCGCGGCGCTGCTCCACGACGGCGAGGTGACGCTCGCGACGTACTCGCCGGAGTCGCTGCGCCGTCCGGAGGTGGCCGATCTCGCGGCCCGCGTCAGAACGGTCGTCACCCCGGCGGAGGGGGTCGCCGCCGACGCGCCGGGACGAGTACGCCTGCGGCTCGCCGACCGGCAGGTGATCGAGGGGCGGGTGCCGCGCAGCGTCGGCGGGCCCGACCGCCCGCTCCGCGACCGCGATCTGGACGCGAAGTTCACCGCCAACGCGGCGGACGCCTCCGCACCGGAGGACGGGGAGACGGCGGCGGAGCTGGCCCGCAGGGTGCGCGGCCTCGCCGCCGAACCAGACCTTTCCACCATCGTCGTACTCGCCGACCGGCTGGCCCGGCCGGCACCGGAGGAACACAAATGACTCTGCAAGCCATCCGTCCCGGCCACTTCCCGTGGTTCCGCTACGAGGGTTACTCCTTCTCGCTGGGCCTGACCCACGGCCGGGACGCCTGGCTGTCCGGCCACTCCGCCAGCGAGCACGACCCCGAGTCCGGGCGCATCGTCGTGCGCGGCGGCATGACCGACCAGGCGCGTACGGCGTATGCGAAGATCGCCACGATCCTCGAGGCCGCCGGGCTGTCCTTCGCCGACGTCACCCGCGTCGTGGAGAACGTCACGGTCCCGGGACTGGACGCGTATCCGGAGGCGGCCGCCGTACGCGCGGAGATCTTCGGCGAGCACCGGCCGGCGGTCAGCACGGTGATCGTCGAGCGGCTGCTGCGCCCGGCGGCGTTCATCGAGGTGGAGGTGCACGCGAGCCCGGGCGGCCCGGTGGCGTCGGCCGCCGGCGTGGCCGAGGCCCCCGACGGCGCGGTCTTCCTGCCCACGCTGCTGCCGATCGACGAGCGCGGCGACGTGGTCGGCGAGGGCGACTTCGTCGGCCAGTACGCCTACTGCCTGGACAAGGCCGACCGGCTGCTGCGCGAGGTCGGGCTGTCCCTGGACGCCGCCGTCACGACCTACGACTACTCGACGCCGGCCACCCGCGACGTCTACCGCCGCACGCACGGGGTGCGCAAGGAGCGGCTGGGCGGAGCCGGTGTCTACCCCGGCGCCGGCGGCATCCTGATGAGCCGGCTGCACCATCCGGGCGTGCTGGTCGCGCTCGAGGTCACCGCCTCCCGGCATCCGCTCGAGGCGGTCAACCCCGGCTGGAGCCGCTACGACACCCTCACCTACACCCCCGGCGTCAAGGCCGGCGGCATGCTGTGGATGAGCGGCTTCGCCGCCCTGGACATGGAGACGCAGCGGGTGCTGCACCCGGGTGACGTGGTGGCGCAGGCCGAGGTGACCTACGATGCGATCCTGCGGGTGCTCGAGGCCGCCGGGGTCGGGCCCGAGCAGCTCCTGTCGACGATCGAGTTCGTCTGCCCCGACGGGCTGGGCGCCTACCGTGGCGTCGCCGACGTGCGCAAGCGCTTGCTCCGCGATCCGTGGCCGGCCTCCACCGGCGCGATCTGCGCGGGGCTGCTCCGGCCGGAGTTCCTCCTCGAGGTCTTCCCCGCGGCGGTGCTCCCATGAGCGAGCGTAGCGAGCGAATCAGCGAACACAGCGCCTGGCGCATGCCGCTCCGAGCCGAAGGCGAGGAGGAGGCATGAGCCTGCTGACCGAGGAGATCCGCGCGCTCGTCGGCCGCGAGGTGTCCTACACCGCGCCGGAGGAACTCGGCCGGGCCGCCATCCGCTACTACGCCCGCGCCGTCGGCGACGACAACCCGCTCTACACCGACGAGGCGTACGCGAGGCGGCACGGCTACGACGGGATCATCGCCCCGCCCACCCTGATCTGCGAGACGAACCAGTACGCCGACCTGCCGCCGGACGCCGACGGCTACGCCGGGCACGACTGGCACATCGACATCCCCGGCACCCGGAAGGTGCGCGGCGGCAACACCTACACCTTCCACCGGCCCGTACGGCCCGGCGACGTCGTCACCGCCACCTGGCGGGTGACCGGCGTGACCGAGCGGCGCACCTCCGGCGGGCAGGAGATGCTCATCGTCTCCTCGGTCGCCGACTACACCGACCAGCAGGGCAGGCCGCTCGTCACGAACGAGGAGACCATCATCTACGTCGCACTGGAGGGGGAGCGGTGACCGAGCACACAGCGGCCGGGCCGACGCCGGCCGTCGGCGCCGAGGTGCCTGTGCTGGAGCGGACGATCGGCCTGCGAGACATGATCGCCTACGCCGGCGCCACCTGGGACTGGCACCGGCTGCACTACGATCCCGAATACCTGGAGGCGCGCCGGCTGCCCGCACCGGTGGTCGACGGGCAGGTCTTCGGCGCGCTGCTCGTCGAGCAGCTCCAGGACTGGCTCGGCCCCCGCGCCGTCGTGCGCCGCCTGCACTTCAGGTTCAAGAACCTCGTCTTCGCCGGCGACACCGTCCGCTGCACCGGAAGGGTCACCGCCGTCGACGGCGACGCCATCACGGTGGAGCAGCGGATCGTGATCGTCGACGGGGACGAGCCGGAACGGGCCGCGGTGGAGCCGGCCGGCGCCGAAGTCGCGCTGCGCGCACCGGAGGAGAGATGAGCACATCGGTGGCGATCGCCGGGGCGGCCGAGAGCGATCTCGGCGTCACCGGCAGATCGATTCTCGGCCTGCAGGCCCAGGCCGTCGGCAGGGCGCTCGAGGACGCCGGGCTGACCCTCGCGGACGTGGACGGCCTGGCGACGACCGGGGTCTCCCGTTTCTCCGCGACGCAGGTCGCCGACTATCTCGGGCTGCGCCCGGCCTGGACGGACTCGACCTTCGCCGGTGGCTCGGCGTTCGAGATGTACGTCGCACGCGCCGTCCAGGCCATCGAGGCCGGGCAGTGCTCGACCGTGGTCATCTCGTACGGCTCCAACCAGCGCTCGGCCCGGTCCCGCTCGCTGGGCGGCGTGGTCGAGTCGCACACCCCGGAGGCGCAGTTCGAGACGCCCTACGGACCCCTCTATCCGATCTCCTACTACGCCATGGCCGCCCAGCGGTACCTGCACCGCTACGGCGGGACGCGCGAGCAGCTCGCCGAGGTCGCCGTGGCGGCACGCGAGTGGGCGCTGCTCAACCCGGCGGCGTTCCGCCACGGGGCGGGCCCGCTGAGCGTGGCCGACGTGCTCGGCGCCCCCATGGTGTCGACGCCGCTGACCACGGCCGACTGCTGCCTGGTGACCGACGGGGGCGGGGCGGTCGTGCTCACCTCGCTCGACCGGGCCCGCGACCTGCGCAGGCCGCCGGTGCGGGTGCTCGGGTACGGCGAGTGCACGACCAACACCTCGATGACCGCGGTCGACGACCTGACCGTGACGGGCGCCGTCGAGTCGGGCCGCGCCGCCTTCGCCCGCGCCGGGCTGACCCCCGCCGACGTGGACGTCGCCGAGGTGTACGACTCCTTCACCATCACCGTCGTGCTCACGCTGGAGGCGCTCGGGTTCTGCGGCCGGGGCGAGGCGCTCGACTGGATCGCCGGCGGCCGCATCCGGCCGGGCGGCGGCTTCCCGCTCGACACCTCCGGCGGCGGCCTGTCCTACTGCCATCCCGGGCAGTACGGCGTGCTGCTGCTGGTCGAGGCCGTACGGCAGCTGCGCGGCGAGTGCGGAGCCCGGCAGGTGCCGGGGGCGGAGATCGCGCTCGCGCACGGCACCGGCGGCATCCTGTCCACGCACGCGACCGTCCTGCTGGGGGTGGACCGGTGAGCACCGAGAAACAGCAGAGCCACCAGGTGCCCGAGCCCGACGAGGTGACCGGGCCGTGGTGGGAGGCCACCCGGCGGCGTGTCCTGCTCGTCCAGTGCTGCGCGGCCTGCGGGCACGCGCAGCACCCGCCGCGCGCGCTGTGCACGGCGTGCGGATCCTCGCGCGACCTCGACTGGTCGCAGACGCCGGGCGAGGGGGTGGTGGACGCCTGCACGGTCGTCGAGCGGGCGATGCCGGGGTTCCGGCCGCCCTACGTCGTGGCGCGCGTACGCCTCCCGGAGGGCGTGCTGCTGCTCAGCAACGTGGTCACCGAGCATCCGTACGATGTGGGCGCCGGCGACGCGCTCCGGCTCGATTGGCGGCCGTTGCCCGACGGGCGTGCCCTGCCGGTTTTCACACCCTCCGAGAGGTGATCTGTGGACTTCGAACTGAACGACGACCAACGTGAGTTCCGCGCGCTGCTGCGCGAATTCGTCGACAAGGAGATCGTGCCGGTCGCACGGGACTGGGAGCACTCCGGCCGGTACCCGGCCGAGATCGTGGACGGCCTCAAGGCGATGGGCCTGTTCGGCATCACGGTGCCGGAGGAGTACGGCGGTCTCGACCTCGACCCGGTGTCGTTCGCGCTCGTCTTCGAGGAGATCTCGCGCGGCTGGATGGGCGTGGCCGGCATCCTCGGCAGCCACTCCCTGACCTGCCGGATGATCGCGATGCACGGCACCGAGGACCAGAAGCGGCGTTATCTGCCGGGGCTGGCCAGCGGCGAGCGGCGCACCGGGATCGGCCTGACCGAGCCCGACGCGGGCACCGACCTGCAGGGCATCCGCACCGTCGCCCGCCGCGACGGGGATCACTACGTGGTGAACGGCACGAAGACCTGGATCACCAACGCGCGGCACGCCGATCCGCTGCCGGTGCTGGTGAAGACCGATCCGGACGCGACGCCGGCGCACCGGGGGATGAGCGTCCTGCTCGTCGACGCGGACACCCCCGGTCACACGGTCACCAAGGACATCCCGAAGCTGGGCTACAAGGGCACCGAGTCGTGCGAGGTGGTGCTCGACGGGGCCCGGGTCCCCGCCGCCAACCTGCTGGGCGACGTCGAGGGCCGGGGCATGCAGCAGGTGCTGTCCGCGCTGGAGTGGGGGCGGGTCAACATCGCCGCCCGCTCCGTGGGCATCGCCCAGCGCGCCTACGACGAGGCGCTGGCCTACGCCGGGCAGCGCAGGGCGTTCGGCCGGGCCATCGCGGACTTCCAGGCCGTCCAGCTCCAGCTCGCCTCGCTGGCCACGACGCTGCAGGCGGCCCGCCTCATGGCCTACTGGGCGGCCGACCGGGTCAGGCGCGGCCGGGCAGACGCGCAGACGGGCATGGCCAAGATCTTCTGCTCGGAGGTGGCGCTGCAGGCGGCCATCGACGCGCTGAAGGTGCACGGCGGGTACGGATACTCCACCGAATACGAGGTGGAGCGGCTCTATCGCGACGCGGTGCTCATGAGCATCGGCGAGGGCACCAACGACGTGCTGCGCACCGTCGTGGCCAAGGCCCTGACCCGGGGTGACGTGAAGGTGGGGTGGGGCGGGTGACCGCACGCTCCTATCTCTACGTCCCCGGCGACGCTCCGGACAAGCTCGGCAAGGCGCTCGGCCGGGGGGCCGACGCCCTCATCGTCGACATCGAGGACGCGGTCCCGCCCGCCGGGAAGGACGCGGCGCGGGCCGCCGTACGCGCCTGGCTGGACGCGGTGGAGCCGGGACCGGTGGAGATCTGGGTCCGGGTCAACTCCGGCGAGCGGCGCGAGACCGACATCCGGGCCGTCGCGGCGTCGCCGCGGCTGACGGGGCTGGTGCTCGCGAAGGTCGAGACGGCCGGCGAGCTCGACGTGGTCGACGCGCTGCTGACGGAGATCGGCGCCGGCCGGCTGCCCGTCGTCCCGCTGCTGGAGTCGGCGGCGGCCGTCCTGCGGGCTCCGCTGATCGCGGCGGCCCCCCGGGTGGCCCGGCTGCAGGTAGGCGAGGCCGACCTGCGCGCCGACACCGGCATCACCCCCGGCGGCGACGAGCGGGAGCTGCTCTGGGTCCGCTCCCAGGTGGTGCTCGCCTCGGCGGCCGCGGGCATCGACCCCCCGGTCGCCCCGGTCTCCACCGACTTCCGCGACCTCGACGCGCTGCGGGCCTCGACGCTCGGCCTGGCCCGGCTCGGCTACGTCGGCCGCGCGTGCATCCACCCGGCGCAGATCGCGGTGGTCAACGAGGTCTTCACGCCCGCGGACGACGAGGTCGCCCGGGCCCGGGACCTGGTGACCCGGTTCGAGGCGGCGGGGACGGGTGTGCTTCTCGACTCCGACGGGCGCATGGTCGACGAGGCGGTCGTGCGCCAGGCGCGGCGGATCCTCGGGCGGGCTGGATGAGCGGGGACGGCCTGCGGGAGCGGCTGTCGTCGGTCACCGGTGTGTGGGAGGGGACCTACACCCATCTCTCCCCGGCCGGGGCCGTCCTGGACAGGCACCGCTCCCGGCAGGAGACCCGGCTCGACGGCGACCGCTGGTATGAGCGGGTCGTCTACCTGCGCGACGGCGCGGCGCCCGAGGTGCTCGACTTCCGGGCCCGGTTCGACGGCGACGACCTCGTCTTCGACTCGGCCGGCTTCGACGGGGGCGCCCGGCTCGTCGACGGGCGCCTCCTGGTGTTCCCCTACCGGTGGGCGGCGGAACCGGGCGTCGAGGTGGTGGAGATCATCGCCTTCGCCGACGACGACTACAAGGCCAGGCTCTGGCAGCGGCTGCGCGACGGACGGCTGGACCGGGTCACGATCATCGAGGAGCACCGGGTGCACGGAGAGGAGCCCGAGACATGGCACTGACGGATCCTGATCCGGGCGCCGCCCGCGTCATCGACCTTACCGCCCCCGACCTGGCGTGGACCCCCGTGTCCATGCCGGGGGCGGCCGGCCCCGTCCATCTGGTCCGGCTGCACGCCGACCCCGTGACCCGCGCCTCGGTGTCGCTGGTCCGCTTCCCTCCGGGCTGGAGCAGGCCGGGGACCGGGCACTACGCCTGCGCCGAGGAGATCGTCGTGCTCGACGGCGGCATCCGCGTCAGCGGCACGGACTTCGAGGCGGGGACGTACGCCTATCTGCCGCCGCGGGCGACGAGGGCGGCCACCCTGGCCGGCGACCGCGGCTGCCTGGCCCTCGCCTGGTTCTCCGGGCCGCCCGCCTGGGGGGAGGGGCCGGCCGCCGATCCCCCCGATCACGAGCCGGTGCACGGCCCGGTGCGCGGGCCGGCCGGCCCGCGCCGGGAACGGCGGGCGACCGTCCCGGGGGAGGCCGCCGTGCTTCCCGCCGCCTCCCCGGCCCGGCCCGTCGCGGAGCGCGGTGGCGGCCTCGCCGAGCCCGCCGACCTGCTCTTTCCCGACGCGCGCCGGTGGGCGTACGTCCCGGCGGGGGAACCTTTCCCCGGCCTGCCCGGCCCCGTCCTGGTCAGGCGCTGGCCCGTCCACTCAGATCTCGGTCCCGCCGAGGCGGCGCCGCAGCAGTAGCACCCCGGGGAGCACCGCCACCCCGGCGGCGAGCAGGCCGGCCCGCGGCCCGAAGTCGACGAGCCGCGCCTGCTCGGCCAGGGTGGAGAGCGAGCCGAGCACCGCGATTCCCAGCACCGCTCCCGTCTGCCGCACCAGTGACAGCGCGGCCAGCGCCGATGCGGCCCTGGCCGCGTCCACGTTGCCGAGCACCGCCAGGGTGTCGCCGTTGAAGAGGATCCCGGCGGCGAAGCCGGACAGCACGAGCGGCACCACGATCAGGGCGGTCGGACCGAGTGCGACGCAGGCGACCAGTATGTAGACCACGGCGAGGACGGCGATGGCGCCGGCCATCACCCGGGCCAGCCCGTTCCGGTGGGCCAGCCGCGCGGTGAGCCGGCCGCCCAGCGGCATGCCGATCGCACCGGCCAGGACGATCAGCCCGGCCTGGCCGGGGCCGAACCCCCGCACCTCCTGGAAGAGCAGCGACACCAGGAACGAGCCGCCGGTGATGGTCCCGTTGTAGAGCAGGCTGCTCACCATGATCGCCGCGTACGCGGGATCGCGCAGCATCGTCAGGTCGACCGCCGGCTGGGCGGCCCGCCGCTCGACGATCACGATCAGGGCGAACAGCGGAACGCACGCGGCCAGACCGGCGAGCGCCAACTTCGGGCTGCCGTCCGGTCTGCCCAGCTCGATGATGGACCAGCAGAGCACGGCGAGACCGGCTCCGGTGACGAGTGCGCCCGCGATGTCGAACCGCCCGCTCGCCTGTCGCGCTCCTTCGGCCAGCCGGGTGGTGCCGATCATCCCGAGCGCCGCGAGGGGCAGATGGACGAGGAAGACCACCCGCCAGCCGAACGTGCCGATGAGCCACCCGCCGACGGTGGGCCCGGTGATCAGGCCCATGGACGACACGGTGATCCAGGTGCCGAACGCCCGGCCGCGGTTCTCCCGGCTGACGTTGCCCTCCAGCAGGGCGGCCGAGTTCGGCAGCATGAGCGCGATGCCCGCTCCCTCCACGGCGCGGGCGGCCAGCAGCAGGGGCAGCGTCGGCGCTGCGGCGGCCATGGCGGTGGCCAGGCCGAAAAGCGCCAGCCCGAGCCGGACCGCCCGCCGGGTGCCGAACCTGTCGCCGAACGCGCCGGAGAAGGGCAGCACGGCGGCGGCGGCGAGGGACATCGCCGCCGCCACCCACTGCAGGCCGGAGACGGAGGCCGACAGGGACGCCCCGATGGCGGGGAGTGCGACGACGACCGCGGTGTTGTCGAACATCACGAGGCCGAGCCCGACCCCGCAGGTCGCCGCCACAAGGGCCGGGTGGGGCCTGCGAGCGGTCCCGTCCGGGACGCCGGTGCTCACGCGCTCGCGATCAGCGTCGCGTCGAGCGCGTGGGAGGCCCGGCCGCTGTGCGTCCGCCTCACCGCGCCGCCAATGCCGTCGGCCTGACCTCGTAGCCGGTCAGCGGTCCTGCGGGCGTTCCAGGCCGCCGGTCTCCCGCCGATCGCTCCTCCGGAACGATCTGCTCTTCATCCACCGAATCGGCCTCCTCGACGTGTGCCTGTCCCTGGGACGGGATCGCACGCACCCGGACGGGCGGTCACCGGTCTCGGGCTTCCCAAGCTATTGGAACGGCGTTACTGTGTGCGGAACAGGTCCACTGTAGCCGCCGCACTCCGAAGGGGGCCAGCCCCGATGATCTACCTCGTCTACCGCATGAAGCTCAGCTCACGAGCACGTCGTGACATGCGCGCCTTCTGGGAGTGGCTGGAAGACCGCGAAAGCTGGTTCTACCGGGACCTGCCGATGGTCCGTGAGGTGCGCTGGTACTACAGCGTCGTCGGCGACGTGTACGTCATCGAGAACTGGGCCGCCTTCGACGACGAGGCGGCGTGGGGCGAGTACCGTACGGCCCTCGCAGGCCTCAAGGCGGACGGCGGCTGGGAGGACCGGCGAGTCAGCCAGGACGACTGGTGGGAGTTCCTCGATACGCGAATCGTCACCGATCCGCCGGTGCGGGCCGGGTTCCGGCGTCCGGGTAGGTGATCGGACTCAGCCGAACCTCCTGGAGGAAGAATGCCGACCAAGAGCAATTCCGCCGCGAAGGGCCAGGCGCCCGCGCGGGAGAACACCGGCCAGGTCATAGCGACGGTGGAGCGTGCGGTCGAGGTGCTGATGTACTTCGCCGAGACCTCGTCGCCGACGCTCGGCGTGACCGAGATCGCCGAGGCGCTGGGCATGTCGAAGGCGGCCGTGCATCGGATCCTGGCCTCGCTGCGCGTGCGCGGTCTCATCGAACTGGACCTGGTGACCCGGCGTTATTCGCTCGGAGTGGGCTCGATGCGCCTGGGCCTCGCCTACCTGGAACGTCTGGACGTCCAGCGCATAGCCGCCCCCGAGCTGGTGACGCTGTCCCAGCGCACCGACGAGACGGCGACCCTGTCGATCCGCACCGGCTGGACCCGGATCTACGTCGACCAGGCCACCCCGGCCCGTGAGGTGATCATGAGTGTGTCCCTCGGCGTGCCCTATCCGCTGCACGCCGGTGGATCGTCCAAGGCGTTCCTCGCCTTCTTGACCGAAGAGGAGATCGAGAACTACCTGTCGCGGCGGCCGCTGGAGCCGCTGACCGGCGAGACCATCGCCGACGTCGCCGAGCTGCGCGGAGAGCTCGCGGCCATCCGCGAGCGCGGCTGGGCCCGGTCGTTCGGCGAGCGCATGGCGGGCGCCGCCTCCGTGGCTGCGCCGGTGTTCGACCACCACGGGCGGCCGGTCGCCGTCATCAGCGTCTGCGGCCCGCAGGAGCGGTTCCGCGACGAGGTCGACGCGTGCGTCGAGGCGCTGCTCGACGTCACCGCACGGCTGTCCGGCCAGATGGGCTGGACGGAAGAGGAGGGGAGGTGACGGCCGTCCGCCGCCGGGCAGGTCTCCGAGACCCCGTACCCGGTCGAGGAGCACGGTGTCACGTCGTTCGAGTGCCGCCCGCCGGACCGTCACCACCGGGCCGCGTCCGGCGGGGCGGGACCGCCGCCCGTCCGAGGGGATCGCCGAGCTCACCGGCCGGCCGGTCGCCACGGTCGCCGGCGGGCGGATGTGGTTCCGCGGCGGCGGGCCCGCGGGACGCCACGGACCCGGCGCCCGGTCGGTCCGCCCTAAACATCAGACCTATTGACAGTCGCCTGACGTCGGTCCTACGTTTGCCAAAACCCTGTTCCGATGCCCGGAACAGGGTGGCCGACCCCCGCACCACTCTCGGGAGCGTTCCGGATGAGCCCTGAGGCGATCATCGACGGACTGTTCGCCGGTTCCGTCTACGCCCTTGTCGCGCTCGCGCTGGCCATCGTCTTTCAGCCTACGAGGATCATGAACTTCGCCCAGGGCGAGGTGCTGATCCTCGGCGCCGCGGTCGCGTACCAGATCGTGGCGCTGGAGAAGATGGGCTGGGCGGTGGCCCTCGTCGTGACGATCGTGGCAGCCGCGCTCATGGGCGTGCTCATGGAGCGCATGATCGTGCTGCCGGTCCGCCTGTCGGGCTCGCGCTATGCGTGGATCATCGCGACACTCGCCGCGGCCCTGATCTTCCAGTCGCTGTTCAACCTCGGTTACTTCGACGTGGACGCGCTGCGGCCCGACCCCGTGGTCGCGGGCGGCTTCGAGCTCGCCGGCGTCTCCGTGGAGTGGCAGGAGCTGCTGGCCATCGTCGTGGCCCTGGCCGTCATGGCCGGCTATGACCTGTTCCTGCGGCGGTCGGTCTACGGCCGTGCGATCAGGGCGACCGCGCACAGCTCCGACACCTCGGTGCTCATGGGGATCCCCGTGCAGCGCATCGTCGTCATCTCGTTCGTGATCGCGGCCGTCATCACCGCGATCGCGGGCCTGCTCGCCGCTCCGGTGATCTTCATCGCCCCCGCGACCGGACTGATCTTCACCATCAAGGGCTTCACCGCCGCGGTGATCGGAGGCGTCGGGTCGCCGCGCGGAGCGCTGATCGGCGGCATGATCGTCGGCCTGCTCGACACCGTGGTCCGGAGCATGGTCGGTGGAACCGTCGGAAACTTCGCGGTGTTCGCCGCCCTCGCGGTGATCCTGATCGTCTTCCCGTCCGGACTGTTCGGCAAGCCCATGGAGGCGCACTGATGGCGACCGCGGAATCCGCTCCGGCGGAACGAACCGGTTCCATGTTCGACACGGAGCTCTACCACCGGGTACGGACCGTGGCGATGGGCACTCTCGTGGTCGTCTCCATCGCGGTGCTCCTCATGTGGCCGGCCATCACCGACTACTACAGCTACAACGCGTCCTACTACAACGGCATCGTCGCCTCCGCCGCGATCAGCGCGATTCTCACGATCTCCCTCAACCTCTCCATGGGGTACGGCGGGATGCTGTCGATGCTGCACAGCGGCCTGCAGCTCGCCGGCGGCTACGCCACCGCCTACGTCGTGGTCAAGGCGAGCGGCTCGTGGATGCTGGGCGTCGTGGCCTCGGTGGCGGTCGGCGTGATCGTCGCGGCGCTGGTCCTGCTGGTCAGCCTCCGGGCGACGTACCTCTACTTCGGCATGATCACATTGGCGGCCAACCTGATCGTGATCGAGATCGGCCGCGAGTGGGAGTCCGTGACCGGCGGCATCGTCGGCCTCAGCGGCGTGGCCCCCGAGCTGGGCGGCGAGACGATGCCGAAGCAGGTCTTCTACTACGTGGTACTCGGGGCCCTCGTCCTCGCGTACATCGTGCAGCGCAACATCGTGCGCAGCGGGGTCGGACGGGCGGCGATGGCCGTACGGGAGTCCTCGGACACCGCGTCGGCCATGGGCATCTCCCCGGCCCGTGCCAAGCTGCTGCTGTTCGGCGTCTGCGGCGGGATCGCGGGCCTGTCCGGCGCGCTGTACGCGCTGCAGCTCGGGTTCATCAACCCCGACGTCGGCCTGCTCGACAACGGGATCATCTTCTTCGTCGGGCTGTTCCTCGGCGGGATCTCCACGCTGGTCGGGCCGGTGATCGGCGTCGGCTTCATCGCGGTGCTCGTCGAGCTCATCAAGGACCAGGCCCGCTACACCACGCTCATCCTCGGCGTCCTGCTGCTGCTCGCCATGATGGTGATCCCGAGAGGGGTCGTGGGCACATGGAAGGCGTCGCGGGCCGGCCGCGACCGGGTGCCCGACCTCGCCGACGAGACGCTGCCAGAGGAGGTCCCCGATGTCGTGCCGGAGGTCCGGGACACCGATCCCGATGTGCCCGCGATCGAGGGGATCGGGATCGTCAAGCACTTCGGCGGGGTGCACGCCGTCGACGGCGTCGACATCAAGATCATGCCGGGTACGGTGCACGGGATCATCGGCCCCAACGGATCGGGCAAGTCCACCCTGGTCTCCTGCCTGACGCGCTATCACCGGGTCGACTCCGGCAAGGTGATGATCTTCGGCGCGGAGGCCGCGCATGCGCCGCATCGCGTCGCGGCGGCCGGGGTGACCCGGGTCTTCCAGGTTCCCCACCTGTTCGAACGCGTCAGCGTGCTCGACAACGTGCTCACCGGGATGCGGATGCAGGAGACCTACACCTGGCTCGGCGCCACCCTCCGGTCTCCGGCCTACCGCCGCCAGGACCGCGTGGAACGGGCGGAGGCGCTCGAACTGCTCGCCTTCGCCGGGCTGTCCTCCCGGGCAGACTGGCTCGCCTCCTCCCTCTCACACGGTCAGAAGCGGCTGCTGGAGGTCGTGCGTGCGGTGGCGACCCGGCCCAAGGTGCTCATCCTCGACGAGCCCGCCACCGGCCTCACCTCCGACGAGCTCGACGCGCTGGCCCGGCTGTGCCGCACGCTGCGGGAGCGTGGGCTCGCGGTCGTCCTCATCGAGCACAACGTGGACTTCGTGATGGGGCTCTGCGACGAGATCACGGTCCTGGAGAGCGGAAAGGTCATCGAACGGGGTGATCCCGAACGCGTCCAGAACTCTCCGGCGGTGCTCGAGGCCTACCTCGGTCATCCCGAACTCATCGAGGAGACGGCGTGAGCAGACTGCTGGAGATCTCCGGGCTCGTCGCGG
This sequence comes from Sphaerimonospora sp. CA-214678, assembly GCF_050942215.1. Lineage (GTDB taxonomy): Bacteria > Actinomycetota > Actinomycetes > Streptosporangiales > Streptosporangiaceae > Sphaerimonospora. The sequence goes on along the minus strand of NZ_CP192056.1, from coordinate 3,526,688 downwards.
CCTACGGCGGAGTGCGCGCCCTCGACGGACTCGACCTGCATGTCGAGGAGGGCGAGTTCGTGGTGCTGCTCGGCCCCAACGGGTCCGGCAAGACCACCACGATGAAGACCGTGTCCGGGCTGCTGAAGCCGGTGTCCGGGCAGATCCGCTTCGCGGGCGGAGACCTGGCCGGGGTGCCCGGCTGGAAGCGTCCCTCGCTCGGCCTGTGCCAGGTCCCCGAGGGGCGGCAGATCTTCCCCGACCACACCGTGATGGAGAACCTGCACCTGGGCGCCTTCCCCGTACGGCGCAAGCGGGCGGAGGCCGAACGCCGGCGTGCCGAAGTGCTCGACCTGTTCCCCCGGCTGTCCGAGCGCGCGACCCAGCTCGCCGGCACGCTGTCGGGCGGCGAGGCGCAGATGCTCGCCATCGCCCGGGCGCTCATGGCGGGGCCGCGGCTGCTCATGCTGGATGAGCCGTCGCTCGGCCTCGCCCCGCTCAAGGTCGCCGAGCTGTTCGGCTACCTCAAGCGGCTGCACGACGAGACAGGCCTGGCCGTCCTCCTCGTGGAGCAGCAGGCCGGCACCGCGCTGAAGCTGGCCGACCGGGGCTATGTCCTGGAGCGCGGACGGGTCTCCGTGCGGGGCACCGGCGCCGAGCTCCGGGAGGACCCCCGGGTCCAGGCGGCCTACCTGGGCCGGCTTCGCAAGAACACCGCCTGATCAGAGTGCACAGGAAGGATGAGAGGCATGCGGCAGGCAGATCGGCTCTTACGAGGCGGCTTCGTGGTCACCATGGACGCGGGGCGGACCGTCTACGCGGACGGATACGTCGCCATCAGGGACGGCCGCGTCGTCGGCGTCGGCCCGGACCGCGAATGCGACTTCGAGGCGGCGGACACGCGCCGGCTCGGCGAGGTGGCGGTTCTCCCGGGCATCGTGAACGGGCACACCCACCTGTCCAACGGCATCTCCCGCGGCCTGTTCGACGAGCTTCCGCTGGCGGACTGGGTGGACCGTGGCATGTGGCCGACGCTGCGGGCGAACGACGCGGAGACCACCTATCACGGCGCGCGGGTGGCGCTGGCCGAGAACCTGCTCAACGGGGTCACCACCACGGTGGTCGGCGAGTTCGGCAGCCCGAATCACGACGCCGTCGACGGCGTGCTCAGGGCGGTCACCGAGTCCCGGTCGCGTGCGGTCGTGGCCCGGATCTCGGTCGATTCCGCCGACGACCACGACCCCAGTCAGGCCACAGCGCCGGACGTGCGCGAGTCCATCGAGGGCGCGCTGGCCGAGGTGTCCAGGCTGCGCGGCGAGTACGGAAGCCCGCTGGTCGAGGTGGTCCCCGAGGCCCTCGGCGTGCTCCGCTGCACCCCCGAGATGGTGCGGGAGTTCACCGCCTATGCCCGGGCCGAGGGCACCCGGATGACGATGCACGTGGCCAGCTCTCCCGACGAGCGGGACGAGGCTCTGCACCGGTTCGGCAAGGGCTCGATCGAGCGGCTGGCCGAGCTGGACGCGCTCGGCCCGCACCTGCTGATCGCGCACTGCGTCTGGCCGGACGAGACCGAGCGCCGGCTGCTCGCCGAGACCGGGACGGGAGTGTCGCACAACCCGGTGGCGAACCTCATGTACGCCTCGGGCGTCGCCCCGCTCGCGGAGATGATCGAGGCCGGGGTGCGGATCGGCCTGGGCACCGACGGCGCCTCGACCAACAACGGACAGAACATGTGGGAGGTCATGAAATCGGCGGTCTTCCTGCAGAAGTCGCGCTTCGGCGCGTCCTGGGGATCGGCTGAGCTCGCGCTCGAACTGGCGACGCTCGGGGGAGCGCGGGCGATCGGGATGGACGCCGAGATCGGCTCGATCGAGGTGGGCAAACGGGCCGACCTGATGGTGGTCGATCTGCTCCGCCCGCACCTGGTGCCGCTCGGCACCTGGCCCTCGAACCTGGTGTACTCAGGGAACCCGGACGCGGTCCGTACGGTGCTGGTCGACGGCGTGCCGGTGGTCGAGGACGGACGGCTGACCATGTGGGACGAAGACGAGGTGGTGCGCGGCGGCAACGCCGCCGCCGATCTCATGAACACCCGCACCGGCCTGACCGACATGTACCGCCGACGCTCAAGCTGGACGTGGCGGCGGTGATCCGGGCGCCGATGCTGTAGACGCAGGAGAGGCCGGCTCGACGCGCTCTTCGCGTCGTGACTCCGGTCGGCGGCCGCGGCGACGGGCTCGCGGTCGCCGCTCTCGTGCTGCCCGCAGTCGGATTCCGGGCGTTCGCGCAGTTCAGCCGGGTTCGCGGTCCCTTGACAGTGGACGGAGCGACCACCCTATGATTTTGGAACAGCGTTTTCCATAGCGAAACAGTCGACATGGGAGCCGAGAGACACGGGCTTCCGAACGAAACCTTATTGCGTTCCCTCTCCACCAGTTCAGCCGAACCCATCGACTCGGGGGCGATGGGTTCTTTAGCCAAGGCGGCATGATGAGGTAAGACACAACTCGGATCCGGACCTCCCCACCGCCCCGCCGCACGCGGGCGGCGGTCTTCGCCGGGGTCGCGATGACGCTGATCCTGGCCCTGAGCGCCTGTGGCGCGGGCGGCACGGGTACGGGCGGCACGGGTGCGGGTGAGACCAAGGCGATCGAGTCACTACGGGTCGCCGCCGCATTCATGCCGACGTCGCTCGACGCTGACTCGACGAACATCAACGACATCTACACCAACTATCAGGTCGCCGCCCAGTACATGGGCACCCTGGTCCGGGTCCGGCCGGACGAGGGGTCGGGGGAGAGCCTCACCTTCGCCCGGGACCTGCGGCCGGAACTCGCCGAGAGCGTGACGCCTGGCGCCGACGGCCACACCTTCACCCTGCGCCAGACCACCAGCGCCGCCGGCAATCCGCTGACGAGCGAGGACGTCAAGTGGTCGTTCGAGCGCATGGTGGCCAACGAGTCCGTCGCCATGCTCCTGCTCAGCGTGGCCAACGTCGACCTGAAGAACCCGGTCACCGTCAAGGACGAGAAGACCTTCACCATCAACACCGCGGGGCCGAGCACGCTGCTGCTGCCGATCCTGGAGAACGCGGCGCTGGGCATCCTCGACTCCGTGGAGGCGAAGAAGCACGCCACCGCCGACGACCCCTGGGCCCGGGAATGGCTGAAGACCAACGTCGCGTCGTACGGGCCCTACACGGTCGGCAAGTTCGACCCGGGCAACGAGGTCACGCTCAAGGGCCACTCCGGCTACTGGTCCGGCACACCGAAGATCAAGGATGTCACGGTGCGCAACGTGCCCGACGCGGCCGGCCGCGCCCAGCTGCTGCAGTCCGGATCGGTCGACCTCGACATGGGCGTTCCGCCGGTGGAGTGGAAGGCGCTGGAGAAGAACTCCGAGATCAAGACGGTGGCGATGGAGTCCCCGAGCGCTCTCCAGATCTGGATCAACACCGCCAAGGCGCCGATGAGCGACGTGCAGGCCCGCCGCGCCGTCGCGACCGCGATCAACAAGCAGGACATCGCCAACGGGCTGTTCCCCGGCGTCGCCAGAGCCGCCCTGGAGTGCACCGCCGCCACGGTTCCGGTCGCGGGCTTCGAGAACTCCATCCCGGCGACCGGTGACCCGGAGGCGGCCAAGTCGCTGGCGGCCGGGGCCGGCCTCGACAAGCCCCTGCAGATGATCTACAACTCCGCCACCAACGTGTTCAGCGAGAGCGCCGCGCGCTTCGTGCAGGACCAGCTCAAACAGGCCGGCATCGCCGTGGAGCTGCAGGCGTTCGCCACCCAGGCCGAATATCAGGCGGCGATGGACAAGCGCGAGTGGGACCTCAACCTCGGCCTGCAGAGCCTGTTCATCAACCACCCGCTGTACGAACTGAAGATGTTCCTGACCGGTGAGTCGTCGCTGAACATCCCGGCCTACGGAAACAAGGCCTTCGCCGAGCTGGTCGACAAGGCGCTGGCGGCCGACGGCGCCGAGGCCGAGACGCTCACGCGGCAGGCCTGTGAGACCGCGATCAACGAGGATGTGCCGCTGGTGGGACTGATGCGCTCCCCCTACACCATCGCGGTGAACAAGAACGTTCCCGGTGTTCGGTCCTATCCCTACGACCGGATCTCGATCGTCGATCTGGGCTGATCGGTCTCCGGGGAGCGGGTCGGCGGCCGACCGTGAGTCGGCCGCCGACCCGCCGCCGGGTGATCGACGTCCCTCGATCGAACTCCGCCCGAGAAGGCCGATCGCATGAAATCCCATCCTCTGCTCCGCTTCGTCTTGGTCCGCGTCGCGGCGTTGCCGTTCACGATCCTGGCGGTGCTGAGCATCTCGTTCCTGGTCACCTCCGTGCTACCGGTGGACCCGGCCAAGACGATCGCGGGTCCCATGGCCACCGACGAGGTGGTGGCCGGGATCAGGGCACGGCTCGGTCTCGACCGTCCGCTGATCGAGCGGTTCACCGACTACCTCGGCTCCCTGCTCGGTGGGGACCTCGGCAGCTCCTACGCGACAGGGCAGCCGGTGAGCGGTGAGATCGCGGAACGGCTGCCCGCCACCCTCACCTTGATCCTTCCGGCCCTGGCGCTCGCCGCCGTCGTCGGCATCGGCGTCATCGGCGGTTACTACGCCGGACGCAGGCCCGCCTCCGCCTCCGGCGGCATCGTCACCGTGCTCCAGGCGGTCCCCGACTTCCTGCTGGCACTCGTCCTGATCGTGGTGTTCGCGACCGGCCTGGGCGTCCTACCCGGTCCCGAGGGCCAGTTGAGCATCGGAACCGACGTGCCGCCCAAGGTCACCGGATCGATACCGGCCGACGCGCTGCTCGCCGGACAGTGGTCTGTCTTCGCGGACGCCGTACGGCACCTGATCCTCCCCGTGCTCACGCTCGGCCTCACCTACAGCGCGCTGATCGCCCGGATCTCCCGAGCCCTGCTCGGCAACGCGCTGGCCATGGAATGCGTCCGCTTCGCCCGCGCCTGCGGATGGTCGGAGTGGCGGGTCGTCCGCAGCGCCCTGCTGATCGCCCGGGTGCCCCTGCTGACCTACACGGCCATGCTGCTGGCCGGACTGATCGGCGGGGCCGCGATCATCGAGAAGGTGTTCTCCTGGGGCGGTTTCGGCCAGTGGACCGTCGACTCGATGCAGAAGGTCGATCTGCCGGTGATCCAGGCGATCGTGCTGTTCGCCGGAGGCGCGACCGTCGTCGTCTACCTGGCGATGGACGTGCTGTCCGGCCTGCTCGACCCGCGGATCCCGATCGGCAGGGGGAACCCCGGATGACCTCCGTCACCCATCGACGCACCGGGCGCTCCTCTCTGGCGCGGGCGAGACGCCGGGCCCGGATCCAGCTGTGGGGATCGGTCGCCGTGATCGCCACACTGGTGCTCTACCCCTACCTGTTCGGATGGACCCTGGAGCCCTTCGCCACCGACGCGGCCAGGGTGCTCGAGCCCCCCAGCGCGCAGAACTGGTTCGGCACCGACCGGGTCGGCGCCGACCTGTTCTCCCGGACCCTGTGGGCCGGGCGGACCGACCTGCCGCTGACCCTGGCGGCGACGCTGCTGGCCCTCGTCATCGGCGCCCCGATCGGCGCCTGGTTCGGCTACTCCGCCAGGCTCGGCGAGCGCATGATGCGATTGATCGACGCGTTCCAGGCGCTGCCGCTCCTGATCCTGATCCTGGCCCTGGTGGCGCTCAGCGGCAGCAAGGCCTACATGATCGTGGTGGCCATCGTGCTCTACGCGGCGCCGTCGTTCATCCGGGTCGTACGCAGCGAGGTGCTCGCGGTGAGCACCGCCCGCTACGTCGAGGCGGCCAGGGCATACGGAGTCTCCACCCCCCGCATCCTGATCAGGCATGTGCTGCCGAACGTCACCGAGATCATCCTGGCCCAGGCCGCGCTGATCGCGGCCTCGGCGTTCCTCGCCATCTCCTCCCTCAGCTTCCTGGGCGTCGGTGTGGCGCCGCCCACGCCGACGTGGGGTGGCATGATCGCGGACAGCGTCGGCGCCCTGACCTCCGGAATCTGGTGGCCGACGCTGTTCCCGGGCCTGGCGGTTTTCGTCAACGTCGTCTGCTTCAACCTGATCGCGAACGCGATCCGCAGCACGGGCAGGTTCGGTGAGCTGTCATGACGAATGATCCGATCCTTTCCATCCACGACCTGTCGGTTCGCTACGAGCTGGCCCGTGGTAAGTCCGCCGATGCCCTGTCCGGCGCCCACCTGGCGGTCGGCAGGGGCCGCGTTCACGGCCTCGTGGGCGGCTCGGGCTCCGGCAAATCGAGCCTGATCAAGGCGGTGCTGGGGCTGTCGGCGCACAACGCCAGGGTGTCCGGGCGGATCGACTTCGCCGACGCCGGGGACCTGCTGCGGTGTTCGGCGAAGGAGCTGCGGCGGTTGCGCGGGTCCCGGATCGGATACATCGGCCAGGACGGGGCCGGGTCGCTGCATCCGCTGATGACGGTCGGCGCCCAGTTCCGTACGTTCTTCCGCCAGCATCGGGTGCCGGGATCGCGCGCTCAGCACCTGGCCAGGGCCGCCGAGTGCCTGGCCGAGGTCGGCATGCCCGATCCGGAGGCGGTGCTGAGGCAGTATCCGTTCCAGCTCAGCGGCGGCATGGCGCAACGCGTGGTGATCGCGATCGCCACCGCGCTCAGTCCGGCCCTGCTGCTGGCCGACGAACCCACCAGTGCGCTCGATCTGACCGTTCAGCGCCGGGTGCTCGATCTGCTGGCGGGCCTGCGGGCCGACCGGGGACTCGGCATCCTGCTGATCACTCACGACCTGGGCGTCGTCGCCCATTACTGCGACGAGGTCACCGTGCTGCACCGGGGCCGAGTCGTCGAGTCCGGGCCCGTGCGGCAGGTCTTCGCCGATCCGCGAGACCCCTACACCCGGGCCTTGCTGCGCCGGCCGGGGGCGCCGGAGCCGGCGCCGCCCGCGGGAAGGGAGGGACGGTGAGCCTGCTCGATGTCGTGGACGTGCACAAGCGGTTCAGGAGCGGCACAGGTGTGGTGCGGGCGGTGAACGGTGTGTCCTTCGCCATCCCCGAGGGCGAGGTGCTCGGCGTCATCGGTGAGAGCGGATCGGGCAAGTCGACCGTGGCCCGGATCGCGGTCGGTCTCCTGCCCCCGGACGAGGGAACCGTCGTCTTCGACGGGCGGGACCTCTCGACCATGTCCGGCCGGGAGCGGCGTACGCTGCGCACCTCCATCGGGATCGTCTTCCAGGAGCCGTTCGCCTCGCTCGACCCCCGGCGCACCGCGCTGGAGTCGGTGCTGGAACCGCTCGAAGTGCAGCGTCCCGGCCGCGCCGCGGCCGGTGAGCGGACGAGCGCGGCGCGGGAGGCGCTCAGCCGGGTCGGCCTCGGGCCGGACCTGCAGGAACGATATCCCGGGCGGCTCAGCGGCGGAGAGCAGCAGCGCGTCGGGATCGCCCGGGCGATCGTCACCCGGCCGCGCCTGGTGCTGCTGGACGAGCCGACCTCGGCCCTGGACCGGTCGATCCGCGGCGACATCCTCGACCTGCTCGGCTCGATCCAGCGGGAGGAGGGGCTGACCTACTGCCTGATCTCCCATGACGTCGAGACGATCAGCCATCTGTCGGATCGGGTGCTGGTGATGTACCGCGGCGAGGTGGTCGAGAGCGGACCCACCGACGAGGTCCTCGGCTCACCGCGGCACCCGTACACGCAGGCGTTGCTCAGCGCCCGCCTGCCGCTCGACCCGCGCGCGGAGCTGCCGGTGCTGCCGGTGCGGGCCGAGCGGCCCGCCGGCCGTTCGCACTGCCCGTTCTTCGAACGCTGCCACCGTGCGGCCGCGGAGTGCACCGCCGGGCCGATTCCGCTGGTCGACCGCGCCCCGGCCCACCGGGTCGCCTGCGTCCGGCTTTGACGATCCCACGGCGTCGCGATCCCGCGTAGCCGGTGAACCCGAGGAGCAAGATGAATCAGCCCGGCGCCTTCGAGCGACACGAGAAGACACGAGAGAGGAGGACGGAGAGGTGAACACCGCCGTACAGGCCGCCGAGAGCATGTTGAACGCCGTGGTCGCCAGGGATCTGGAGAAGGTCGTCGGCATCTTCTCCGACCGGCCGGACGCGTACATGTACGTTGAGGGACCGCGGTGGACCACGCGGGGCGGCGAGCGGCTGCGGGAGGGCTGGGCCGCCTATTTCAGGGCCGGAGTGGGCATCGAGGCGTGGGAGTGGGTCGAGGGCCCGTTCAGTTTCGACACCGCCGAACTCGCCCAGGTGATGGGAGTGATCGATTACCGGGTCCGCGGCGGTGACACGGTGACTCCGCTGCGGCTGCGGATGACCTGGCTGTTCCGGATGGAGAACGGGCGCTGGCGGATCGTGCACGAGCACGGTTCCCAGCCGCTCGAGGACCCCTACGGCGCCGGTGACTGGTGGCCCGAGGGGAGGACCGGCCTCGACCGGGGCTGAACCCACGGCGACGATGAGACCCCCCGCCGTTCGGCGGGGGGTCTCATCGTGGTTCATGCTGTCGTCGGTGATCAGCCGAAGGCGGTGTGGCGGCGAGGTCGAAGCCGGCGTAGCTGGCCGACCGGGGCTATGTCCTGGAGCGCGGACGGGTCTCCGCGGAGGGCACCGGCGCCGAACTCCGGGAGGACCCCCGGGTCCAGGCGGCCTATCCGGGCCGGCTCCGCCAGAGGACCGCTTGATCAGAGCGCGCGGCTTCAGCCGCGCCGGACATCGGGCGGTCCTTGGTCATGGATCTTCCTCCTTCGGCCAAGGGCCGTCCCACCCCCGGGCCGCCCTCGATCCGTCCCGGGTGTGCGTCGCCTCACTTCGGTGACGGCGTCGCCCAGCGGGACTTGTCGGCCAGGTAAGCGGCCGCGTCGGCGAGATCGTCAGGCTGATAACGGGAGAAGAGGTTCGGCTCGTAACGGCTGACGTACCTGCTGAAGACGGGGCGTATGAGATCCAGGTGGATGTCGGGCTGACGATGCCGGGCACGGTACCGCCGGATGGGGATCCGGGCCGTGAGCAACGCCTCGAACTTGTCCGCCGGACCGGCGAGCGGCTCGCCGTCAGGGCTGTAGATCGCCGAGCCGCCCGCTCCGGTGTCTTGGAAGAACGGTCCCTCGGGCAATAGGAGCGAGTTGTTGGCGACCGCGCAGTAAATGCCGTTGTGCAGGGCCGTGGAACGGACGTCCACCTCATAGAAGCTGCCGGTCACGGTGCGCAGCACTATCTCGGCGCCCTTCATCGCCAGCGCCCTGTACAGCTCGGGTTCCAGCTGGGTCGACGACATCGAGATGTTACCCAGCGGCGTGCGGGCCACGGGGAGCACCGCGTCCGCGCCGTAACGCTCAATGTACTCGTCGAGGACGTCGTAGACCGTCGTCGTAAAGAGCTCGAAACCGGGGAAGACCCCCTTGACGTTGCGTGCCTTCCAGTGCTTGGCGATGATCTCGCCGTCGGGGTCGATGAGCGTCGTGATGCTGAGCAGATGGCCGGGCCAATCGGGGTCCCGCACATATGCGCCGAACGAGATGTAGCAGCCGTACTGGCGCGCCTTGGCGGAGATCTGCTGGGTCTCCGGGCCGGGGACCTCGATCGCCCGCCGTTCGGCCTCGGCCCTCGTCCAGGAGTCCCAACCGCTGATCGGGAACTCGTGGAACATGAGGAAGTCCGGGCCGTGGCCATAGTGGAAGGCGTTGTCGATCAGGTGCAGCATGTGCGTGAGGTTCGCCTTCTGCTCGGCGTCGTTCGCCGCCGGGTGCACACGCGACTGTACGACGCCGAGCGTCCACTCGTCTTTCGCCAGTTCGACGGTGGAGTATCCGCCGTCGCCGGTGATGTCGATGTCGTTCATGCTGAGCTCTCCGTTCGGTTCGTGCGAGTGGGAGGGGTGCCGGCCGGCGGACCCGGCAGGTCGGCGAGGCGCAGGCAGGCCACGACCGTGTCGCCGTGCGCCACCGGCGTCGGAGTCGCTTCACGGCAGACCTGCTCGGCGAAGGGACAACGGGTGTGGAATCCGCACCCTGCCGGCACGTCGACGGCCGATGGGACCTCGCCTTTCAGCGAGACGACCGGAGGCATGCCCAGGTCGTTCACGGACGGTACGGCCGCCAGCAGCGCGCGGGTGTAGGGATGGCCGGGACGCTCGAAGACGTCCGCGACCGGGCCGACCTCGACGAGCCTGCCGAGGTACATGACCGCGACGCGATCCGCCAAGTGAAGTGCGATGTCGAGTTCATGGGTGATCAGCACATAGGTGAGTCCGAGGTCGCGTTGCAGGTCCGTCAGCAGGTTGACGAGAATCGCCTTGACGCTGACGTCGAGACTGGCCGTAGGCTCGTCGAGGACCAGGACATCGGGACCGACCGCCAGCGCACGTGCGATCGTCACGCGCTGCAGTTCTCCGCCGCTGAGTTCATGGGCCCGCCGGTCCAGGTACTCGGGCGCGAGCCCCACGCGCTCCACCAGTTCGCGAACCCTCGTCTCCCGCGCCTGGCGGGAGGCGAGCAGCCGGTGTACGACCAGCGGCTGCGAGACGATGTGCCGCACGGTCTTGCGCCGGTTCAGCGCCGACCACGGGCTCTGCGACACCAGCTGCACCCTCCGGCGCTCGTGCCGTGCCTTCGAGGTCACCGGCGGGACCCTCTTGCCACCGATGAGGATCTCTCCGGCGGTCGGTGTGATCAGACCCACCATCGCCTTGGCGACCGTGGACTTTCCGCATCCCGACTCTCCGACGATCGCCAGAGTCCGGCCGGCGGGGACGTCGACGTCTATTCCGTCCACCGCGTGGACGACCTGATTCGATCGCCGTGCGGCCCCGACCGGGAAACGCTTGACGAGACCGGCGACGTGGACCATGGGGTCCCGAGGCAGCTCCGCGGTCACGAGGCGGCCCCCGCGTGGTGGCAGCGCACCGTCGAGCTGCCCACCCGGCGAGGCGGTGGGGTGTCGACGGCGCAAAGGTGCGTGGCGGCATCGCATCTGGGCGCGAAGGGGCACCCGGACAGGTGGTGCGAGCCGCTGACGGTGCCGGGAATCGCACGTAGCCGTTCTCCGCGTGCCCGCCGCGCCGGCAGAGCGTCCAGGAGCGCACGCGTATAGGGGTGCTGGGGCTTCGTGAACAGGTCGCGGGTCTCGGCCATCTCGACCAGGTGCCCGCCGTACATGACCCCGACACGGTCGCATACCTGTGACAGGGCTGCGAGGTCGTGACTGACGAAGATCACTGAGTTGCCGAGCCGGTTCCTCAGGTCGAGCAGGAGGCGCAGGATCTGCGCCTGAACCGTCACGTCCAGGGTGGTGGTCGGCTCATCGGCCAGCACGAGGTCCGGCTCGTGGGCGAGGACGGCGATGGCCATGAGCATGCGCTGCAGCTGCCCGCCGGAGAACTGGAACGGGTAGTCGCCGAGCCGGTCGGACAGGCCTCCGAGCCCGACTTCCCCAAGAAGCCGATGTGCGCACGCGTCGTCGATCACACCGCCGCTGAGCAGCGCGAGTTGCTTGCGCACCGTGGTCACCGGAGACAGCGAGGTCATCGGGCGTTGCGGGATGAGGCCGATGCGGCGGCCGCGCAGCCGCCGCATCGAGTCGTCCCCAAGGGAGAACAGGTCCGTGCCGGCGAAGTCGACGCGTTCCGCCGCCACCCGGGTGCTCCGCGGCAGCATGCGCATCAAGGCCGTGAGGACCGTGCTCTTGCCCGAGCCCGACTCGCCCACCAATCCCAGGATCTCGCCTCTCCGCAGCGTCAGCGAGACGTCGCGCACGGCGGGAAGCGACCCGCCGCGCGTCCGGTAGACGACGTTCAGCCCTTCGACTCTGAGTAGCTCGGACACCGCGGAGAACCTCATGCCTGCATTCGCAGGGGCGCCGCCTTGAGCCGCCCGATGGACATCAGCCCCTCGTCGAGCGAGGTCACATCCGTGCGCTGTGCCACGATGAACTTGGGGTACACGGGCGGGATCCCGATCGCGTCATCGGCGAGCAGGGCGTCGATCTCCTTGCACTTCGCCGTCCGCTCCGCCTCGTCCGGAGTCTGCCACGCCTCGTCCATCAACCGGTCGACCTGCGGGTTGGCATAGCCGAAGTTCAGCGGGTGGCCGGAGTGTTTGGTGGTGATGGCCGTGAAGCAGGTGCGCCCACCGCCGAACCCGCTCTCGTACAGGGTCATCGCCAGCTGGTACTTGCCTGATCCCCAGTTCGTCACCCACGCGCCGGTGTCCAGCGTCTCTAGGGTGGCGTTGATGCCCGCCTTCTTCCAGCCCTCGACGAGCACCTGCCCGACGTTCTTCATCGTGTTGGAGGTGTTCGAGATCATCAGGCTGAACTCGATGGTGTCGACGCCCGCCTCCGCCATCAACGCCTTCGCCGCTTCGACGTCGGGTTCCTCGCTGTAGTTCGCGGATCCGGGGTTGTGCCCCTCCTGGGAGGGGTTGATCGGCCCCTGTGCGATCTGCGCCGTGCCCGCGTAGACCACGTCTCGGACGCCCTTGCGGTCCATCGCATGGGCGATCGCCTTACGCAGCCGCGGGTCGTCGAACGGCGGCTTGTTCGCGACGAAGTACGTCATGATGTCCAGAGGCGCCGCCACGGAGTGCACCTTTATACCGGCGTCACCCTGCAGGGCGGCGAGGCTCTCCGGAGGCACGTCGGTCATCACGTGGATCTTGCCTTCACGGAGGTTGACGAGCCTGGTCGCCGGCTCGGGGATGGCCGTGAACCGGACCCCGTCGAGCCAGGACCGGGTGCCGTTGTAGGACTCGTTCGCGACCAGGTCGACGCTCTGCTCCTGCACAAGCTTATCGATCTTGAATGGTCCGGTCCCCACCGTGCTGTCGGTCTTCGTCACGAAGTCCTTGTGCACGATCGGCAGGTTGGTGAGATGCGAGCGCATGACGCCGTACGGCTTGCTCAGCGAGATCCGCACCGTCGACGAGTCCACGGCCTTGACCTCCTTGACATAGGAGGCGAAGTAACTGGTCCAGTCGCTGAAGGACTTGGGATCCGAGACGAATTTCAGAACGGCGACGACATGGTCGGCGGTGAGGTCGTCTCCGTTGGAGAACTTCACGCCGCTCTTCAGCTTGATGGTCCAGGTCAGCCCGTCGGACGAGACCTCGGGCTCACCGTCGGCCAGGAGTGGGACCGAGTTGAGCGCGTCGTCGTAGGTGTACAGGGATTCCACGATCGGGTCGGTGACCCACTGGATGCGTGAGTTCGTGGATGTGAGCGGGTTCACGTAGGGTGAGATCGACGTCACCCCGAAGATCACGGTGCCGCCCTTCCGCTGCGTGGGCTGCTGCGTGGGCTGCTGCGTGGGCTGCTGGGCAGGAGTGGAGTCGTCGCCGCAACCGGCCAGGACGGGAACGAGCGCGACGCCGCCCGTGATGATGCCGAGTGAGGCCAGGAATCGTCTCCGGCCCAGGACGGCCTGGTGGATTTCCGCCATTGTGAACTCCCATTCGTGTATTGGGTGCCGACGGTCAGCGTCGTCCCAGGGCGTGTGAGATCGAGTCGCCGACGAGGTTCAGGCCCAGGGTCGCGACGAGGAGCACAACTCCCGGGATCACCGGGTACCACCAGGCGCCGTAGAGCATGTAGCTCGTGCCCTCGCCGATGATCGAGCCGAGGCTCGCGGCCGGTGGCTGGATCCCCATCCCGAGGAAGGAGAGAGCGGCCTCGGCGAATATCGCGATGCCGATCCAGAGGAAGCCCTGGACGAGGACCGGGGGAAGCACGTTCGGCAGCAGTTCGACGAAGACGATCCGCCAACGAGGCACGCCCACGACCCGCAGAGCGTCGACGTACTCCTGCTGCGCCTCGACCAGCGTCGCTGATCGGGCGACCCGGGCGAAGTACGGCAGGAACGAGATCGCCAACAGGAGGACGACCTTGGTCGCGGGTGACAGCGTCAGCGGTCCGATGTCCGACTCCCCGGTGCCGAGCAGCCCCATGACGAAGAGCGCGAAGATGAAGAACGGCAGCGCCTGCAGGAGGTCCATCACGCGCATCACCGCTTCGTCGGTCCAGCTCGCCCCGCGCAGGCCCGCGAAGATGCCGGCGGGTACGGCGAGCAGCAGCCCGATCCCGACGCTGGACAGGCCCACCGAGGTCGAGAGCGCGGCGCCGGACGCCACCCGGGCGAACAGATCCCGGCCCAGGTGATCGGTGCCGAGGGGATGGGCGCCCGACGGAGGCTCCAGCGGCAGACCGGTGCGCGCCGCCGCGTCTCCGGTGATCAGGGGCCCCAGGAGCGCGAGGGCCAGGAAGAGGAGCACCAGACCCGCCCCGATCCAGGCCAGGGGCCCCTCGATCACGGGTGCCCTGGGTCTCCACCAGGCTCTCGCCCGGCGCGGCCGCGCGACGCTCAACGCGATCCCCTCCCCATCGACGAGTACTGCGCCCGGAGGCGGGGGTTGATGGCGTAGTAGAGGAGGTCGACCACGAGATTGGACACCAGGAACACGAGGGCCGTGAAGAGGGTGCAGGCGATCGCGACCGGGTAGTCCTGGGACGCGAACGATTTGACGATCAGCTGCCCGAGCCCCGGCACGTTGAAGACGTTCTCGATGAGGACCGTGCCGCTGATGAACAGCCCGAGCATCAGTCCGACCACGGTCACCGTGGGAATGACGGAGTTGCGCAGGGCGACCCTGCCGAGCAGGCGGCGTTCTGTCAGTCCCATGGCGCGGCCGAACATGACGTGGTCGGAGTCGAGCTGCTCCACCAGCGAGGCGCGGAGGGTTCGCGCGATGATCGCCGCGGACCCCATGCCGAGCGTGAACGCCGGCAGGACCAGGGATTTGAGGTTGCCGACCGGGTCCTCGCCGAACGACACCCAGCCGGAGCTCGGCAGGACACCGCGCACGTACAGGCCGAACACCACGACGCACACCGTGCCGAGCCAGAAGCTGGGGATCGACAGACCCGTCACCGTCACGACCCGGACCGCGCCGTCGATCAGTCCGCCCCTGCGGGCCGCGGCGACGAAACCGGAGATCAACCCTATGACCGTCCAGACCACGAGGGACGTGAGACCGAGCTCCAGTGTGACCGGCACGTGCTGTCCCAGGATCTCGGAGACGGGCCGTTGCGTGGTCAGGGAGACCCCGAGGTCGAGTGTGAGCGCGTTGCCGACGAAGTGCAGGTACTGTGACCAGAGCGGTTTGTCGAGGCCGAGCTGGCTCAGTACGGCGGCGCGCTTTTCCGGCGTCGGATTCACCCCGAGGTAGGCGAGTTCGGGGCCCCCTGGAATGGCCTGGAGCATCAGGAAGGTCAGGCTCAGGACGAGCACCAGGACGATGAGGATTCCCGAGACGCGCTGGAATACGAATCTATGCATGGGGAGCACGTCCTCGTCCCGGTTCGGGGTGGAGTGTTCTCCCTCGCGTAACGGCGTTCCGCATCTGGTGGGCTAACCGTGCTGAAGTTTCTTGAAGTACGTCCAACTGGTCTCGTTCGGCTCGACCCAGCTCTCGGGTGCCTGGAAGTATTGAGGACCGTGGGCCTCCAGGAACTCCCGGAAGTCCGCGGGGAGCCCGGCGGCGCCCTCCGGCAGCTTCACCCCGTGACAGTGGTAGAGCAGGCCGCCGCCCTCCGACCCCATCTCCATCCAGGGCAGCCACTGCGACAGTCGCGTCCATGAGACGACGCACGAGCTGGAATGACTGGAATCGTCTTCGAGCTCGGCCCGGGGAGTGATGAACTGAAGCAGTTCTGCGGCGCGATATACGTCGTCAGACGAGTTCTTCGGGTACTCGGCGACGGGCAGCGGCGACGGGTAGTCGATGAGCGCGTCGAAAGCGAAGGCCACGTTGTCCCTGGTCTCGTAGACTTTCGCGCCGAAACGCACCGGGGGTTTGTCGAAGTCGTAGGTGTTGTTGACGGGATCGTTCCAGAGGTGGATCACCTCGAGCTCGGCCCCGGTGAAGGGGTTACGCCACCTCCGCAGGATCTCGCCCGACTCCGGGTCCCGGTAGACACCCGCCTCCCTGGAGAGCATGCGATAACCGTTCGCCGTCTTCTCGACCCGGGCGAGGTTCACGCCGTCGAACGAGAAGAGGTGCCGCGATCCTTCCGGTCTGCCGTAGCTGTAGATGTTGCCGGTGAAGCACACGGTCACATCCGTCGCGTCCAAAGACGCGCGGGTTTTGAGAAAGGCCTTGAAGTAGTCACGGGTGTCACTCGGATCAAGAGCCATCGCAACTTCCTTCCTTTATCGATCGCGGCGTGGCCGCCACGCCGCCGGCCACGTCGGTGATGAAATACTCGAGGAACTCGTGGTCGTACGGTGGGAGCGTCGAGACGAACACATGGTCGGCGCCCGCCTCGCGGTACTCGCCGAGGCGTTCCTCGAGCCGGTCCCTGCTCCCTTGCAGGACGCGATTCTTCAGATCGGCGAAGGGGCGCCCGAAGAGCGTTTCGAGAGCGGAGCGCTTGGCCGCGGCCGCCTTCTCCGTCGAGCCGCACGCTTCGTACACGATCACCGCACGCTCGACGGATTCCGGCGGACGGCCGGTGCGGTCACAGAGCGCGTCGAGGTCGCGGTTGAGAACGCGAAGCTCGCCGGGGGTGGCGGCGGAGACATGGATGTCGGCGAGTTCGCTCACCAGGCGCAGCATGCGGGGTCCGCGGGCACCGATCGCCATCTTCGGCGGAGAGACCTCGGGAATGAGACGGGCGTTGTCCAGCTCGAAAATTCCGTCGCGGAGCGACACGGTCTCGCCGTGGAGCAGCGAGCGGATGATCGATGCGGAGGCGGCGAACCGGCTGACCCGCTCCCCGGCGGCCGGGTAGGGGACGCCGAACATCGTGTGTTCCATCGAATTCGACCCGGCGCTCATCCCGAGCGCGAAGCGTCCCCCGGTGATCAGGGAAAGGGTGGAGGCCGCCTTGGCGACCAGGCTCGGGTGCCGGAACTCGTTCGCCAGCACCAGGCTGCCCAGGGTGATCCTCGTCGTGAGGGGTGCCAGTGCCGCGATGCTGGTCAGGCATTCGAGCGTGGGTCCGAGTCCGCCTGACGTCCGGGACACGAGGTGGTCGTAGGTCCAGAAACTGGAGTATCCGAGGGCTTCGGTCCGCAGACACAGTTCGCGGTAGTCGCCCCACGCACTTGTCTGCGGAAGGGCGTTCACGCCGAATTCCATGTCGCCTGCCTTAATCGGACGGCTCATATCAACGCCGGTTGTGAAGACCCGGAAACCGGACGCCGTGCTCTCTTCGTATGAGAACGCCATTGTGGAACGGCGTTTCGCTTGCGTTGCGGCCTATCGTCGCCGGTTCCCCCGGCATTGGGCAAGGGGCTGGACATTAGTCATACGAATGGCCGGGGCGACGAAGGACGCGGCACATCTCGCGCCCGGCAGTACGTGATCGGGACGTACTTTTCCGCTGTGAAGGGGACGGCCGGGCGCGTCGGCGTCGAGAGATCTCGGCCAGGCCGAACGACCCGTGGGCGGCTGTCTGGGGAGGACGGGGCATCGGGGCGGCTCGGTAACGGCGGTGGCGGACCCGAGACCGGATCCGCCACCTGTCATCAGAACGCCGCTCCGGTCACAGGCCGCGCTCGGCCGGGTCCCAGCGGAGAGGCTCGGCGTCGGCCACGCGACGCTCCTCGATGACCGTGAGCTTGGCGAGCTCGCCGTCGACGAAGTGCTGCCAGACCCGCGTCCGGTAGTCGCCGTCGGCGCGGCTCACCTCGATGATCCGCTCGTTGGGGCGCTCGTTCCAGCCGAAGGAGAAAATCACTGCCTCCTCGCCGACCCGGCTGGTCTCACCCCACATGTCGCCGTTGTGGAAGTCGACCCGGTCGCCGTCGACCGTCGCGTGGTAGAAGTGCTCGTAAGGCTCCTGGCCCTCGCGCAGGTAGACGACCCGCTCGGTCCACTGGGTGCCCTCCATACGGCCCTCCTGCCTGCTGACGAACCGCTCGAGGCGCTTCCCGCCCGGGTCGAGCACCGTGTAGGTGCCCTCCCAAACGCCGGCGATCTTCTCTCGCAGAATGTCGTTGATCGTCATGGTCATGCCTTTCCGCCTGTCGTCGACGAGCTCCGGATGGTGGTCGGTGTGGGGGATGCGTGGAGTTCGAACCGCCGGCGGATGAGAAGGCGCTCTCCGGCCATCCTGCGCCGGAACGCCCGCCGGCCGGACCGGTCCGGCTCCACGTCGGCCGCCATCGAGGAGTGCGCGGCCGTGACCGAGGGGTTGCTCCGGAAGTCCACGACCTGGCGCGATGCTTCCCTCCCGGCCCGAGTCCACCGCTTATTCCACTTACAGAAACGCCGTTTCTATCATAGAGTTGGCGTCGATCCTGCGCCTTCGCAGCGGCTACAGGAAGGGTTCGCCAATATGTCAGACAATTCACCGCGGTTCCGGCCGATGGTAGAGCCTGACAGGCGAGGGCCTCTTCCCCCCGACCGGAGCGAGGTCGGCTCGATGCACGGACTCGTCGTGGAGTGGATCGGCAGCAGGATCGCGAGCGGCCATCTGACCGGCGTCCTGGACCTCGACCACATCGCGCGGCGTTTCCAGGTCTCCCGGTTGCTGGTGCGCGAGTGCCTTCGCACGCTCGCCGCCAAGGGAATGGTGCGGGCCCGTCAGCGAACCGGCACGAGGGTCACGAACCTCGAGCAGTGGGCGGTCCTGGATGAACAGCTCATCCGCTGGCGGGCGGCGGGACCGCACCGCTTCGCTCAGATGCAGGAGTCGCTACAGCTCCGGCAGCGGGTGGAACCGCTCGCCGCGCGTCTCATGGCGGAACGCCGGACGGAGGCGCAGCTGGAGCGGCTCAAGGACGCCACCGAGCAGATCGAAAGGGCGATCACGACGGGGAGCGGGCAGGGGATGATCGAGGCCGACACCTCGTTCCATCGGGAGCTCTACCTCAGCTCCGGCAACACCATGCTCGGCCATCTCGCGGGCACCGTCCACGCCTGCCTGCGGGTGCCGGACTTTCAGGGTTACCGGCGGTTCTCCACGCATACGGTGGCCCGGCACCAGCGGCTCACCGATCTGATCGCCGCGTGTGACGCGGACGGCGCGGAACAGGCCGCAGAACACCTGATATCCCTGACGGCGAAGCTGTTCCTCGCCGCCTATGAGCGCCTGATGGAGCAGCCGACCGGCCTGCTCGATCACCCCCAGGTGCGTACGTGAGGCGTGTTCGAGGTCGGTTCGGCGCGGGCTCCGCAGGCGGCCGCCGCCATGCTCGGCTCGCCCGGCGTCCCCGCGCCGGGGAGCCGCTCGACAGCCGGGCCCGGATCCGGCGGCACGGGCGCGGGTGAGCCCCCGCCGGCGGACGGGGGCTCACATTCTCGCCGGGGTGGGGCGATCAGCCGAAGGCGGTGGTGCCGGGCTTGACGACGCCGAGGAACGCCGCCACCAGCACCATCACCCAGATCAGGTAGACGTACGGCAGGCAGCTCCGGATCGACCGGGTGATCGCCTGCTCGACCTCGCGGCTGGAGCCCTCGGTCATGAGCCGGCCGAAGGCCGGGCCGAACGGACGCAGCCGCCAGCGGATCAGCACGCCGCCGAGGATGCACAGGCCGTAGGCCGCCAGCTTTCCGCCCAGCCACCCCGGGTTCGTCTGCACGCCGAAGGGCTCCGTCACAAAGATCATGTAGAGGCCGATGCCGACCAGGGCGGCGACCATGCCGTACCTGACCAGCAGGTCAAGCCGCTGCACCACCCGGCCGAGCGGGGTGGCGCCGCGCGTGTAGTCGTAGATGACCAGGGCCAGCCAGCACAGTGCGCCGACCCAGGCGAGCGCCACCAGCCAGCCGGGGAAGTAGCCCTCGCCGAACGGGCTCAGCGCCATCAGCGTCACGCCACTGGGCAGGAACAGCACGAGGCAGATCCGGGGCGCCATGTCGACGAAGTGCATGATCTTGGCGGCCACCGAGCGTGCCGCCGGCGCGAGATCGGAGCGGAGGATGAACCGGCTGGAGTAGTAGACGCCGATGTCGCTGCCGAGCCAGTAGACGAACAGGATGAGATGGAGAAGGATCGCCAGGCTGTGCGCGTTGAACCCGTGCGTGGGTTCAACGGTCGAGATGAGGGTCATGCGGGGACACTCCGTAGATGAGATCGTGGCCGGGCCCGTCGGGCCCGGCCACATGTCTTCCGTCGATGCGTGGTCGGTCGTGCCGGTCGGCCGGGTGTGACCGCTACATGCCGTCGCCGTCCCAGCGACCGCGGGACCGGCTGCGCACGGGAAGGGTCGACAGGACGGGGGCGGGGATGGGGTCGCCCGGCTTCCAGGCACGGCCCTGCGCCCAGTTGTGCGCGCCCTCGTCGGTGCGCTCGTCGGCGTGCTCGAGCGAGGCGGGGTCGGCGCCCCAGTCGAAGGCCGGCACGTCGTGGTCGTGGTCGTGGTCGTGGCTGTGGTCGTGCCCGTCGCCGTGGCCGCCCTGCAGCCGGGCCGCGTCCAGGGCCTTGGCGATCGCGATCAGGCTCCGGTCGGCGCCCTGCCCGTGCTGCACGTACTCCGCGTCGGGCTCGCCGATGTCGTGCTGGTACCGCCAGGCCGCCGTGAGGTCGGCGATGTCCTTCTCGCTGCGCCAGGTGGGGCCGGAGCCGTGATCGTGCGAGGACTTCGACCAGCGCATGCGGCCGCCGTCCGGCCCGTAGTTGACCGCCTCGCCGCCCCAGCGCAGCCACTCGTTCTGGGTGTACCAGTTCTGCAGCTCGCCGTCGGAGCGCAGCAGCCAGGTGGCGCCGCCCTCCATCGTGGTGAAGTGGCCGTGCTTGATCCGCGCCGGCCGGAAGAAGTACGTGCCGATGTCCAGGGTGCCGAAGTTGTACTCCATGTGGCCCTGGACCGTGTACGCCTCCTCGTAGCAGGGGTGGTGGGCCAGGCGGTGATCGGCCCAGCCCTCCTGGGCGTGCACCAGTCGGGTGTAGAAGCCGGTGACCGGGTCGACGTGCAGATACTTGATGAACAGGCCGGGCATGGGACCGGCGTTGGGCACCGCGTCCCACTGCATCGCCGCGCTGTCGATGACGATGACGTCTTCCCTGGCGTCCGCCCAGCGGGGGTGGGCCAGGGAGTCGACGGGGTCGAAGCCGGCGTCGCCGTACTCGCGGTAGTGCAGGATCCGGGTCCCCTCCGCGAACGTGATCGCGTCGGTCGGCACGCCCTTGGGCGCGTAGACGTACCCGCCCTCGCCGATCGTGCGTCCGCCGTACGTCATCGAGCCTTCGAGCACGTAGTACTCGGAGTTGGCGTGGTGGATGCCGGGGCCGCGGCCCCAGTCGGTGTGGAAGTCGATCCGGAGAGAGGAGGAGCCGTCCTCCTCGTCGACCGACAGGCGCCGCTCGCTGGCCCGGCCGTCACCGTTGATGAGCTCGGCACCGTGCCAGACGTAGTCGTCTTCCTGGATCAGTTCGACATGAGGGCGCACTGTGGTGTCCTTCCGCAGATTCAATGATCCATGTTCCGCAATATGGAACGCTGTTTCTAGTAAATCCGAGCGTAATTGTCTGAGGTTTCAAGGTCAAGGGAGTGTCCGGGTCACGGGAGTGCCCGAATGGGAGCCGTCCGTCGCGAGCGGGGAGCCGGGCGGACGCACCGCAAGGCGGAGGAGGAGGCCGGAGCGGAGCCTCCGGCCGACCGCGGCGACGCGGCGAGGCGCCGCCAGGGCCACGCGCGTCAGGATATGACCGGTCGGACATGATCGAGGTCAGGTGTCGTCGCCGCGAAGCCTCAGGTCGCGCTTGACCACCTTTCCTGCGGCGTTGCGGGGGAGGGCGGCGACCGTCTGCCAGCGTTTCGGCACCTTGTAGCCGGCCAGGTTGGTACGGCAGTGCGCCTCCAGCCGGTCGATGACGCCGTCGTCGGCGGGCACGCCGGCGCGCAGGACGACGTACGCCGTGACCTCCTCGCCCCACGTGTCGGAGGCGACGCCCACCACCGCGGCCTCGGCCACCGCCTCGTGGCCGTGCAGCACGTCCTCGATCTCGCGGGGATAGACGTTCACCCCGCCAGAGATGATCATGTCCTTCTTCCTGTCGACGACGTGGACGTACCCCTCGTCGTCCAGCACGACGATGTCGCCGCAGGTGAGAAAGCCGTCGTCGGTCGTGCACTCGTCGGTGGCCGCCGGATCGTCGTGGTAGCCGTTCATGAGGAAGGGGGAGCGGCTGAACAGCTCGCCGGGCTCGCCCGGCAGGACCGGCTCTCCCGTGGCGCCGACGACCCGCAGCTCGGTCATGTACCAGGCGTGGCCGACCGAGCCGGGTTTGCGATGCTGGTCGGCCGGGCGCAGGTTGGTCACGATGCCCGCCTCGGTGGAGCCGTACAGCTCGTGCACCCCGCAGGCGGGGAACGTCTCCATGACCCACTGCTTGAGCGGCCAGGGCAGTGCCGCGGCGTTGAAGTAGAGCGTGTCGAGGCTCGTCAGATCCCTGGCGCCGAGGACCCCGGGGTCCAGCGCGCGGAGCATCTGCGCGTGCGTCGGCACGAGGAAGGCGGACTGCGCGCGGTCGCGCTCGACCAGGTGCAGCAGTGCCTCTGGGTCCCATTTGCGCAGCATGGTGACCGTGCCCCCGGTGTAGACGGGGGCGTAGCCGAAGGCGAAACCGGCGCCGTGGTACATGGGGGCGACCGCCACCGACACCCGTCCCGTGCCGAGCCCCCACTCGAGGGCGGAGCAGTAGAAGGTCAGCGACCGGCTGCGGTGGCTGATCAGCACGCCCTTGGGCCGCCCCGTCGTGCCGGAGGTGTAGGCGATGCAGAACGGGTCGAGCTCGTCGATGCGCGCGGCCGGATCCACCGCCCGCGCCGCCGCCAGCGCCTCCTCGTACGACCGGCCGGTCTGACCCCCGTCGACGGACAGCGCGATCAGTCCGAGATCCTCGATCGCATCCCCGGCGATCGGGGACAGCGCGTCGTCGAGGACGATCGCGCGTGCGCCGGAGTGCTCGAGGATGAACCGGGCCTCGCTCGCGGTGAGCCGCGGATTGAGCGGCACCATGACGAGGCCCGCCTTGGCGATGCCCGCCGCGGCCTCCGGATATTCCAGCCGGTTGCCCATCAGCACCGCGACGCGCTGCCCGGCGGTGAGGCCACCGGCGAGGAGCGAGCACGCCAGGCGGTTGGAGCGTTCGTCGAGCGCGGCGTAGGTGAGCGACCGATCACCGTCGATCACCGCGGTGGCGCGAGGGGTGGCGCGGGCGAACTCGCGTACGCCGCCCGCGATCGACAGGGGAGCCCCGCCACGGTGGACGGTCATGTCACTTCCTCCACGGGAGATATTTTGTGCTTTGTGGTTACTTTGTCCGGTTAATGCCCTAGTTTCGTGACTGCCAGAGTGTGACGGAGATGCCGTTGGGGGTGTCGGTGCAGGCCACGAGGGCCCGGCCGTGCAGCGGGTCGTCGGTCTCGACGGGTGCGCCGAGCACCCGCCCGCCGGTCCGGCGTACGCTCTCGAGCGCGGCCGCCAGGTCGCGGGTGCGGACCGACCAGCCGCTGTGTCCGAGCGAGCGGGCCGGCCGCTGCGTCGCCCGGCGGTCTACCCGGTGCTCGCCCACGGCCGAGGTGACCTCGATCCGCGCGGTCTTCTCCCCGGCGAGGAACGCCAGCCGCATCTCGGTGCCCGAGGGCAGTCCGGCGACGGTGTCGAAACCGGGGGAGGAGAAGACGACGTCGTACCAGACCGACATGCCCAGGCCGTCCGGCCCCCAGAAGGCGACCTCGGCGTCGGCGTCGGGAACGTGGCAGACCACCGAGGTCAACTCGGTGAACGGCCGATCGGGGTCGACGGCCCACGCCTCGGTGCCGCGCACCGCCGCGGGCTGGACGAAGACCACGACGGTTCCGTCGGGAGCTGGGCACACGCCCTGGGTGACCTGCACCTCCCGCTCGCCCACCGCCACGCCGTACGTCGTGGGCGCGGTGGTCCAGTCCCGGCCCGACCGGCCGTGCTCGGCGTGTGCCGCCTCGATGTCGCGGGCGTACATGTCGATCCCGATCAGCCCGTCGTCGAGGTTGTGCGGCGGCTCTGCGGGCGCGATCGGCTCGGGCACGCGTACGAGATGGATCCGCCCGGTCTCGGCTCCGGCCGCCGCCAGCGCCATCACCTCGACGTCGGCGGGACCCGAGCCCCACAGCGCGTCGGCCGTCGCGGCCGGGACGGTGCCCTCCGCGGCGACCTGGAAGCCGAGGTCGCCGCGGAAGAAGTCCAGGTGGGGGCCGAAATCGGTGACGCCCACCACCGCGGCGGTGACGCCCTCGACCAACGGCTGCCGGTTGTCGTCGCTCACGCCATTCCCTCGCTGCCTGCTGTTATCCGCATTGTGTTCCTATTAACGGAACACTGTTTCAATTCGACTCGGTTCACGCTAGGCTCCCCGCCAGTGGCCTGTCAACGGCCTCTCGCCCGGCCTTGCGACAGCCGGATCACGTATGACCAGGGAGGAATCGTGCGAGCAGCGATCGCCGGAATGCCGATCATCAAGAACCACCTCGGGGAATGGCGGGGGGAGTACGTCCACGTCGACGCCGACGGCGCCGTCGTCGATCGCCACGCTTCGCATCTCTACTGCCGCGTCCCGGAGGACGGGAGCTTCGACATCCTGCAGACCAACACCTACACCTGGGAGGACGGACGGCAGGTCGCGTTCGAGTTCGGCGGCAGGCTCGACGCCGAGGGCGTCTGTCACTTCGACACCGACCGGATCATCGGAGAGATGAGCCAGGTGGACGATCAGACGATCGTGCTCACCTGGTCGTACAAGGACGATGCGAACAACTACCTCTACGAGCTGATCCAGCTGTCGCGCGACGGGCAGCACAAGTGCCGGACCTGGCACTGGATGGACGGCGACCGCCTGGTCAAGCGGACGATCATCAACGAGACCAAGGTCGCGTAGTCACACGCCGGAGCGCCCGTCCGGGCGCCCGGCCGCGGCTCCGTACTGCCGGTCGTCGGCCGCCGGCACGCTCCCTACCTCTTCTCCCGCGTCCGGTCCTCGCGCGGTGCCGCCCACGAGGACCGGCGGTTCACGCCGGGGTCGTGGGCCGTTCCCCGCCCGCGCGGCGCCGGGACAGGAGCCCGGTGAGATGGGCCGCCATGGCGTCGATCGTGGGATGGTCCCAGGCCAGGGTCGGCTCGACCAGCAGGCCGACGGCCTCTTCGATCTCGACGCACAGGCTGAGCGCGTGGACCGAGTCCAGACCGTACGTGCGGAGCCTGACCGTGGGGTCGATCTCGGCGGGTGCCAGCCGAAGGTGGTCGGCCACCCGCTCGGTGAGCCATCGGCGCAGGTCACAGTCGGACATGACCGCTCCAGGGGTGAGAAGGCGCCTCCGCCGGCCGGAGCGGGTGCGCACTGCCGGCCCCCAGCAGAGCGCTCACCGCGGGTTCCAGCTCGGCGTGCAGTGGGGTGAGGCCGCCGCCGAGGAACAGTTCCCTCATATGCCGGCGGCGAAGTTTGCCGCTGGTGGTCTGTCGTACCGCGCCACGGGGCACCAGCAGCAGGCTCAGGGGGATGCCGAACTCCTTCGTCACCAGATCCATGACCCGGTCGGCCGTCTCGCCGAGGGCGGCCGAATGCCCCCTGCGCACCTCCTGGATCAGGATGACGTGTTCCCCGCCGTCCGGCCTGCGCAGGCCGAAGGCGGTGCTCCGCCCGGCGGTGGGGTTGGCCCGCAGAGCCGCCTCCTCCAGATCCTGCGGATAGAGGTTGCGGCCGTTGACGATGACGACGTCCTTGATCCGTCCCGTCACGTAGAGCTGCCCGTCCAGCAGGAATCCCAGATCGCCGGTGCGCAGCCAGCGGCCGTCGCCCGCGTGGAAGGCGGCCAGGGTCTCCTCCGGCCGGCCCCGGTAGCCGAGGGCGACACTCGGGCCCGCCACCCAGATCTCCCCGATTCCGCCGTCGGGAACCGGGCCGGAGCCGTCCGTTTCCATGATCTGCAGATCGAGGCCGGAGACCGGGCCGCACGCGACCAGGGGGACCCCGCCGGGCTCGGGGACCGCCTCGTGCCGTTCCAGTGCGGCGGCGGCGAAGGTGCGTACGGTCGCGCCCTGTCCCTGCGGCGTGCAGGTGACCATCAGGGTGCACTCGGCGAGGCCGTAGCCGGGATTCCACATGGTCGGGCGGAAGCCGGCCGGGGCGAATCTCCGCTCGAAATCGGCGAGCGTGCCCGCGCGGATCGGCTCGGCTCCGCTGAGCGCCATGGTCAAGGTGGCGAGGTTCAGGCCGGTGAGCTGCTCGTCGGTGATCCTGCGTGTGCACCAGGCGTACCCGAAATCCGGGGACACGGTCCAGTCCGCGGCGTACCGGCCGATCAGCTCCAGCCAGCGCACCGGCCGCGCGACGAACGCGGCCGGCGACATGAAGACCAGGTCGGCGCCCGCGTGCAGCGCCTGCAGCTGGAGGCCGACCAGGCCCATGTCGTGGTAGTGGGGCAGCCAGCCGGCCAGCCGGCGCACCGGTCGCCCCCTGGTCAGGGCGCGGAACAGCCCCAAATTGTGGAGCAGGTTGCCGTGTGAGACCTCGACCCCGCGCGGCTCGCTCGTCGAGCCCGAGGTGTACTGCAGGTAGGCGACGGTGCCGGCGGCCAGAGCCGGCGGGGTCCAGCCGTCCGGATCGGCGCAGGGGCCGACGACGCGAGCCGATATGCCGGACAGCGTGGACGCGTGTGCCGCATCGGTGAGGACCAGCCGGGCGCCGGCGTCCCGCATCAGCGCCCGGACGCGGTTCGAGTGGGGCGCGCCGGCGTCCGGCAGGGGCGCGGGGATCGCCGGTACCCGGGCGTAGAGGCAGCCGAGGAAGGCGACGGTGAATTCGAGCCCGGCGGGATAGAGCAGCGGCACCGGCCGGTCGGTCAGGCCGTGCTCGGTGAGCCACACGGCGGTGGCGCGGGCGCGCCGGTCCAGTTCGGTGAAGGTGAGCCGGGTCGGTGTGCCGTCGTCCCGCACGAAGACCAGCTCCCGGTCGTCGCTGAGGTTGCTCCGTATGTGCGTGACGAGATCGGTCATTCGGGCAACCCTTCGCGGACGTACCAGGAGACCAGCCGGTCGAGGACGGCGGAGGTGACGGCGGGCGGGGCGGTCGCCTCCTGCCACGCGAAGTCGTAGTGATGCCGGAAATAGGTCGAGGTGTACTGCGCCCGCATGTTGAGCACGGCCTCGAACCGGTTGAAGGGCCTGTCCCCGATCTTCTCGGGTGTGGCCGGGACCAGTTCGATCGGCAGCCGGGCGTTGATCACGTCGAACAGGTCGCGGACCGGCACGGTGACCCCGTTCACCACATGGCGGATCGGGGACTCCCGGTCCCGGACGGTGAGCGAGAGCAGCCGGGAGACCGTGGTGTCGATGGGGGTCAGATGGAGGTTGGCCTGCCGCGGCAACTGGCTGTTCGGCCCGCTCCCGTCGCCGAACTGAGTCGCAGGCGACGCCGTCCCGCCGGGTCTGACCGCGGGACGGCGGTCGCGGATGCGTCTCGCAGGTCACGGTGCGGCCGGCAGGTCCACCCCCGTGCGCGTCCGGCCACGGCCCCGGGCGGTACGCCTAGCGCGCGAGACCGGCGTCCGACAGCAGCGCGTGGATCCTCGTGGGGGTGAGCGGGACCTCCAGGACGGCGTGCGCGATCTCCGGCACGGCATCGGCCACCGCGTTGCCGATCGCGACCGTGGACGGGATCGTCCCGCCTTCGCCCAGGCCCTTCATCCCGAGGGGGGTGACGGAGCTGGGCGTGTGCATGTGCTCGATCACCACGTCCGGCACGTCCCCGGAGACGGGGAGCGGGTAGTCCGGCAGCGTGGTGGTGCGTGGCACGCCGCCGGGCGAGTACACCACCTGCTCCAGCAGCGCGGCGCCGAGGCCCTGCGTGATGCCGCCCATGATCTGCCCGTCCGCCAGTTTCGGGTTGACGATCACCCCCGAGTCGTGGACGACCCAGTACCGCTCGGCCCGCACCAGCGCGGTGTCCAGGTCGACCGTCACCTGCACGACATGCGCGGCGGGCGCGAAAGTCGGGTTGGGCGGATCGTAGACGTCGGTCTCCTCCAGCACCGGTGACTCGCCCTTGGGCAGGTTCCAGCCCATCCAGGCGTCGCGGGCCAGCTCCCGCAGCGTCACCTCGCCGTCGTCGGCACGGAAGACCGCCCCGTCGAAGCGCACGTCCGCGGGCCGGCGGTCGAGGCGTTCGGCGGCGATCCGGATCAACCGTTCCCGCATGCGGGCGGCGGCCCGGAAGACCGGTGTGCCGCCCACGATGAGCCCTCGGCTGGCCGCGGCTCCGAGCAGCGAGACCGGGACGGTGGCTGAGTCGCCCACCTTCACGGTGATCGCGGACATCGGCATGCCGAGCCCTTCCGCCGCGAGTTGGGTGAGCCCGGTGACGGTGCCCTGGCCGACGTCGGAGATGCCGGAGAACACGGTCACCCCGCCGTCGGGCTCGACGCGGACCCGGGCCTCCTCCCACCCGTTGTACTCGGCCGGCAGCATCTGCAGCAGCCCGCTCGGCCCGAGCCCGGTGAACTCGACGTTCATCGCGACGCCCACGCCGCGCCGTACCCGGCCGGAGCGGGAGCGTACCGCGCCGGCGGACAGCGACAGCGCACGGCGCAGCGTCCGGGGATAGTCGCCGGTGTCGTACCGCAGGTGCAGGCGGGTGGTGTAGGGCATCTCCCCGGCGGTCACCAGGTTGCGCAGCCGCAGCTCGCCGGGGTCAAGGCCCAGTTCGCGGGCGGCCTCGTCGATGAGCCGCTCCCGGATCCAGGCCGCCTCGTTCTGCCCGTACGCACGGTAGGCGGCGGTGGGGGTGGCGTTGGTGAGCACGGCGACGAGCCGCGCTCCCACCGCCCGAAAGCGGTACGGCCCCGGCAGCATCAGCGCGGTCACCTGGAACGGCCCGGTGCCCACGGTGGAGGGGAAGGCGCCGACGTCACCCAGGATGTCGGCGTGCAGCGCGAGGAAGCCCCCGTCGGCGTCGAGCGCCAGCCGCGCCCGGTAGACCCCGCCGCGTCCGTGTTTGGTCGCGGTGAAGTGCTCGGTCCTGTCCTCGATCCACTTCACCGGCCGGCGCAGCAGCATGGCGGCGAGGCAGACGATCGCCTCGTCCTGGTAGAGATGGTCCTTCGAGCCGAAGGAGCCGCCCAGCCGCGGCTGGATCACCCTGATCCGGTGCAGTGGGAGGCGCAGGACCCGGGCGAGGTGCCAGCGGGTCATGTGCGGATTCTGGGTGGAGGCCCACATGGTCAGCTCGCCGGAACCGTGCTCGAAGGCGGCCAGCACGCCACGTGTCTCCATGGCGCTGGGCGCGGCGCGCGGGACCTCCAGGCGCCGCTCGACCACGTGGGCCGCCCCGGCGACGATCCGGTCGATCTCCTCACGGGGGTCGCCGTAGTCGACGTCGGCCAGCACGTTGCCGCCCAGCTCCGGGTAGAGCAGGGGGGCCGGCGGCGCGACGGCGGCCTCTACGCCGGTCACCGCGGGCAGTTTCGCGTAGTCGACCCGCACCAGGCCGGCCCCGTCCTCGGCGAGCGCGCGACCGGTGGCGACGACGATGCCGACGGGCTGTCCGGCGTGCCGCACCACGGTGTCCGCGATCGGCACCGAAACGATCTTCTGTCCGGAGATCAGCCAGGTGCACAGCTGCGCTTCGGTGTGCCGGGCGATCTCCTCCGGGCCGAACACCGCGACGACCCCGTCCAGCGCGAGCGCCGCCGAGGCGTCGAAGCCGGTGATCCTCGCGTGCGCGACGGGGGCGCGCAGCACGGTCGCGTGCAGCATCCCGGCCAGTTGCAGATCGTCGACGTACCGCGCGTTCCCGGTCAGCAGGACGTGGTCGGTCACCCGGCTCACCGGCGCGCCGATGAGGCTCACGGCAGCACCTGCCTGATCGCGGCACGGATGCCCCGATAGCCGGTGCACCGGCAGATGTGGCCGCCGAGCACCTCGGCGATGGTCTCCTCGGCGTCGAGACCGTCGCGCTGGGCCGCGGTGACGCTCATGAGGATGCCCGGTGTGCAGAAACCGCACTGCAGGCCGTGCTGGTCGCTCATCGCCCGCTGGAGGGAGGTGAGGGACTCCGGGGTGGCCTCGCCGCCGGACAGCGACTCGACGGTCTCCACCTCGTGCCCCTCGGCCTGCACGGCGAGCATCAGGCACGAGCGGACCGGCCGCCCGTCGAGCAGGATCGTGCACGAGCCGCAGACGCCCTGCTCGCAGGAGACGTGCGTGCCGGTGAGCCGGAGATCGTGGCGGATGAGATCGCTCAGCAGCGTCCGATCCTCCGCCTCGACGTCATGGGCCGTGCCGTTGACGACGATCTTGATTCTTCTCATGCCGCGGCTCCTTCCAGCAGGCGCTCGACGAGGGCGCGGAGCAGGGACACGCGGTACGCGCCGCCGCCGCGCAGATCGTCCGGTGGTTCGAGGCCGTGCCCCGCCCTGTCGGCGGCGGCCCGCCGTACGGCCGGGTCGCCGAGGTCGGCGCCGGTCAGGCCGCGCTCCAGGCGCCGCAGGCGCACCGGGCGGTCCGCCACTCCGGAGGCCGCGGCCCTGGCCTCGGCGACCCGGCCGCGGGCGCCCGTGCGCACCCCGAGCACCACGGAGACGACGGGCAGGCCGCCCTCGCGTCTGGCCACCTCGTCCATCAGGAACCGGAGGCCGCCGCCGATCGGGAACTCGACCGAGGTGAGCAGTTCGTCGGGGCGGCGAGAGGTCCGGAAGGGCGACAGGAAGAAGTCGCCGGCGGGCACCCGGCGCGACCCGCGCACCGACTCCAGGCGCACCCGGCCGCCGGTCGCGAGGAGCACGGCGGGCAGTTCGGCCGAGGGGTCGGCGTGGCTGATGCTGCCGCCGAGGGTGGTCCTGTTGCGTATCTGCGGATGCGCGACGTGCCGAATCGCCGCCGGCAGGACGGGCAGGACTTCGGCGAGGCCCTCGTGCCGTTCCAGATCGGCGAGCCGTGCGGTAGCGCCGATCCTGACGACGGCGCTGCCGATCTCGACGTGGTCGAGGCCGGCCACCCGGTTGACGTCGACGACGACGCCGGGCCGGGCCAGGCGCAGGTTCATCAGCGGGATCAGGCTCTGACCGCCGGCCAGCACGGCGGCGTCGCCGCCGTGCTCGGCGAGCAGGCCGAGGGCCTCGGAGACGGTCGGGGGATCGTGATAGGTGAATGGCGCGGGTTTCATGCCGATTCCCGGGGAGAGGAAATCTCATCTGGAGATAAAGCGGACGTTAACCAGGGATGTGTCCGAGATGCCAGAGGATGAGGGCCAATTACCCCCTGACGGTGACATGGGAGTAACGCCGATGACACGCACCGTGGTCGGCCGTCTCTCGTGGCATCATCGCCCGGCGGCTCTCGCGGACGGCCCGATCCCTTCCGCCGTCTCCGTTCGTGCTGGGCCGCGGACGAGCCGCGCCGCCGAGATCAGGGCATCGCGTCGACGCCGCCGGTCTTCCGTACGTGCGTCGCGCGAGTGCCGGGACCGTCGATCACGATGCGCACCTCGTCTCCGGGCGGCGGAGTCGGGTCCGCTCGGGGACGAGGCGGGGCCCGGCGGCCGGGATCACCCGCCGGGGTGGCGGCCGGCCGTATGGCCGGAAACCCCTCGATCGGGTCGTGTCCGGGAGGCGGGCGCGGCGTCCCGCCGTGGTGGGAGGGCTTCCCCGCGTGGTCGGGGCCACGACGGGCGGCTCCGAGCGGATGCCGGGGAAAGGTGAGCGATAACTCATCACGGTTTAAGGCCGTTTGCCCGTCTTTGACCAGCTCGGCGAGGGTCGCCGGGGCGGCTGTGTTTCGGTTTGGCGACGACCGTTGACCTTCGTGGTGTTATCGGTAACACTTCCGATACGCAACCGCGGAGGTGCCGCCGGGATCCGCGTGACCCGCCTCCGACCCGCGGGTCATCGCTTCGCCGTCTCCGTCACCGCTTAGGAGTAGGAATGTGAGCACTGATATCACAGTCAGTCACTCGCCGAGGGCGCCTGCCGGTCGACCGTCGCGACGCCGGCGGTCGGATCTCCCCCGGAGGATCCGAGGGATCGCCGAGGCCTACATCCTGCTGGCCCCGAGCCTGATCGGGTTCGTCGTCTTCCTGGTCGCACCGATCTTCGGGGTGATGGCGCTCAGCCTCTTCGACTGGAACCTGATGGGCGCTCCGGCGTTCGTCGGCCTCGGCAACTACCGGGAGCTGGCCGCCGACGCCGAGGCCTGGCGATCCGTGTGGAACACCATCTACTTCGTGCTGCTCAACATCCCCGCGCAGACCGTGCTCGCCCTGCTGCTCGCGATCGCGCTCAACCGCCGGATGCGCGGCGGCAAGGTCCTGCGGGTGCTGTACGTACTGCCCTGGATGGCGATGCCGGTGGCGCTCGGCATCATCTGGTCCTGGGTCTTCGACCCGAAGTACGGCGCGGTCAACCAGCTGCTCGGCGGGATCGGGATCGACGGCCCCCAGTGGCTGTCGGATCCGGCCTGGGCGATGCCCGTACTGGCCTCGGTGAACATCTGGCAGTACACCGGCTACACGATGCTGATCCTGCTGGCCGGGCTCCAGGCGATCCCCCAGCAGATCAACGAGGCGGCGGAACTCGACGGCGCCGGGCCGGTCGAGCGGTTCTTCAGGGTCACCCTGCCGCTGCTGCGGCCGTCGATGTTCTTCGTGCTCGTCACCAACACGATCGGATCGTTCCAGATGTTCGACACCGTCTTCGTGATGACGCAGGGCGGGCCGGGCGGGGCGACCGACACCATGAACTTCCACATCTACCAGCAGGCGTTCCAGCTCTTCCGGACCGGATACGCCTCGGCGCTCGCGATGGTGCTGTTCGGGCTGATCCTGCTGGTGACCCTCGGACAGTTCTTCTATTTCCGCAAGCGGACCGTCTACGACTTCTCATGATGTCCAGCAACCTGAAGGCCCCGATGAAGAGGATCGCGCTGTATCTGGTGCTGCTGGCGGGGGCGGCGATCTCGCTGGCGCCGTACCTGATGACGTTGAACTCGGCGCTGAAGTCGCCGAAGGACGTGCTCACCACCCAGGCATGGGCCCCCGCCGATCCGGTCACCTTCCAGAACTTCGCCGAAGTCTGGTCCGAGTACGACATGTCAGGCTTCCTGCTGCACACCGTGGTGTACGCGGGCCTGGTGACGCTCGGACAGCTCGTCTTCAGCACGATGGCCGCGTACGCCTTCGGCCGGCTGGAGTTCCCGGGCCGGGACGCGCTGTTCTGGGGTTACCTGGCCACGATGATGGTGCCGCAGATCGTCACACTGGTCCCGCTCTTCCTGATCATGCGGGAGTTCGGGATGATCGACACCTATCTGGGACTGATCCTGCCGACCGCGTTCGGCACGCCGTACGGAATCTTCCTGGTCCGGCAGTATTTCCGTACCATCCCCCGCGACCTGGAGTCGGCCGCGCGGATCGACGGGGCGAGCACCTGGGCGGTGCTGCTCAGGATCATATTGCCGCTCAGCAGGCCGATCCTGGCCACCCTCGCCACCGTCACCTTCATTCAGACCTGGAACATGCTGCTCTGGCCCTTGATCATCACCAACAGCGACTACACGAGGGTCGTCACCCTCGGGATCTCGGCGCTGAAGGGTCAGTACACCTCGCAGTACCACATCGTGCTGGCCGCCGCCGCGCTCGCGCTGCTGCCGCTGATCGCGGTGTTCCTGCTGTTCCAGCGCCATATCGTCCGGTCGATCGCCCTTACCGGACTCAAGTGATATCCCGAGAGACAGGGCATTTCACATGAAAAGAATCAGAACAATACTCGCGACGGCCATCGCCCTCACCCTCGCCGCGGCCTGCAGCTCCGGCACGGATGATTCCGGCTCGGCGTCGGACTCCGGGGCCGGCGGCACCGTCACCCTCCGCTACGCGATGTGGGACGAGGTGCAGAAGCCGCCGATCGAGAAGTCGCTGGCCGAGTTCACCAAACTCCATCCCGACATCAAGGTGACGATCGAGCTCAACAACTGGAACGACTACTGGAGCAAGCTGCAGACCCAGATCGCCGGGCGGACGGCGCCGGACGTCTTCTGGGACCACGTCGCCTACTTCCCCCAGTTCAGTCAGCAGGGAGTGCTCACCGACATCGGGCCGCGCGTCCAGGCCGACAAGATCGACATGTCGATCTACGACCCCAAGCTCGTCGAGGGCTGGCAGGTGGAGGGGAAGACGTACGGCCTGCCCAAGGACTGGGACACCATCGCCCTCGTCTACAGCACGGCGGCGCTGAAGGAGGCCGGCCTGACCCCGGCCGACCTGGAGGGTCTCACCTGGAACCCGGACGACGGCGGCACCTTCGTCGAGGTGCTGCGCAAGCTGACCGTCGACGAGAGCGGCAAGCACCCCGGCGAGGCCGGGTTCGACGAGAAGAAGATCAAGCGGTACGGCATCGCCATGCAGGCCCCGACCGGACAGCAGGACTGGTGGAACTTCGCCCTGCAGAACGGCTGCCGGCTCCAGGACCAGCCATGGGGCAAATGGACCATCGACCAGCCCGCCTGTGTCGAGGCCATCCAGTTCGTCCAGGACCTGCGGCTGAAGTATCACGTCGCGGTCCCGGCCGCGGTCACCAACCCGCCCAACGGCCCCAGCCTCGACCAGGTGGTCGGCCGGGGTGACGCCGCGACCGCCATGGACGGAAGCTGGATGCTGCGGGCGTACAACACCGCGCTGCCGGACGGCGGCTTCGGCGTCGCCGACCTGCCGGCCGGGCCGGCCGGCAAGGGCAGCGTCTACAACGGCCTGTCCGAGGCGATCTACGCGGGGACCGAGCACCCGGAGGAGGCGTGGGAGCTGGTGAAGTGGCTGGCCTCCCCGGACTCTCAGAAGATCGTCGCCGAGGCCGGCTCGGTCTGGCCGGGAATTCCGAGCCTGAACGACGTCTTCGTCCAGGCGTGGCAGGCCAAGGGCGTCGACGTCACCGGCTTCAAGAAGGCCGCCGAGGGCACGACCATGGGCTATCCCCTCACGCCGTCGTCGGCCACCTACAACGTGAAGGCGCTCGAGATCTTCAACCAGGTGTGGCTCGGCCAGATGTCGGCCCAGGACGCCGCCACGAAGATCAATAGCGAGTCCAACAACGCGATCAAGTAAGCTCGAACACATGGGGGTTACCGGTCACATGCAAGGTCAGGATGATCCGTCGGGCCGAGTACGGTCCGCGAGCATCTGGGACGTCGCCCGTGTGGCCGGTGTCTCCCAGCAGACCGTCTCACGCGTCATCAACGGCAAGGCCAAGGTGAGCGGGGCGACTCGCGCCAAGGTCCTCGACGCGATCGCCGAGCTGGGCTACCGGCCCAACCGGCTCGCCCAGGCCCTCGCCGGCGGCCCGGTCCGCTCGGTCACCGTGCTGACATCCGACACCGCCCTGTACGGTGCGGCGGCCACGCTGCGCGGGATGGAGGAGGCGGCCAGGGGAGCGGGCTTCTCGGTCGGGATCAGCGTGCTCGACAGCGATTCGGGCATGACCGACGTGGTGAGCCGGCTCAACCGCCCGGGAGAGGCGGTCATGGTGATCGCCTTCGACGGTCCCGGGCTCCGGGCCCTGCACGCCCTGCCCGCCGACGTGGCCGTGACCGCCGCGGTCGAGCATCATCCCGAGTCGGCGGGAGACCGCCGGTGGCAGGTGTGGCTCGACGACCGTGCCGCGGCCGCGCAGGCCACCCGATATCTCCTCAGCCTCGGCCACCGGACCGTCCACTACCTCGCCATTCCCTCCTCCACCAGCACGATCGGCCAGCGCACCCAGGGCTGGCTGGACGCGCTGGAGGGCGCGGGCAGGCCGGCCCCCGAACCGCTGCAGGGCGGCTGGAGCCCGCGCTCCGGTTACATGGCGAGCCGCGGTCTGCTGGAGGACCGGTCGGTGACCGCCGTTCTGTGCGGCAACGACGACCTCGCCCTCGGGGTCATGCGCGCCGCGCGGGAGGCGGGGCGGGACATCCCCGGTGACCTCAGCGTGATCGGCTTCGACGACTCGCCCGCCTCGGCGTACCTCAACCCCTCCCTCACCACCGTCCGCCTGGACTTCGAAGGGCTCGGCAGGGCCTGTTTCAGCCTGCTGCACCGGAAGCTGGAACCGGAGGCGGCCGCGCCGGTCCCGGTGTGGGACGAGCCCGCACTCATCCTGAGAGAGAGCAGCGGCCCGCTGTCGCGAAACGCGTGACCTCTTGAGTGACTTCCTTTCCTGATTGTCCGCTTCGAGCGCGATCAGGCCGCGTCGACGTGTCCGCGTAGCCTGCCGCATCCCTGAAAGGTCGCAATGATCGTCCATGACTCCTCGCGCCGGCTGTGGGTCCTGTCCGGGCCGGCGTCCTCCTATGTTCTGCACCTGGACGCGGAGGACCGGCTGCACGCCCTTCACTGGGGGCCGCGGTTGACCCTGGAGCAGGCCTGCACACTGCTGGATCGGCCGAGACCCGCCCACCGGGGATTCGAGGACCCCGCCGACGGTGTCCTCGACCTGTCCGCCGCCGGGGCGATGCGGTTCGGGGTCGCCGGGCTCCAGGTGCGCTTCGCCGACGGCACCCGTGACCTGGAGCTGGTCTTCACGGGCGAGAGCCGTACCGGCGACGGGCTCGTCCTGGAGTTCGCCGACCGGCACTATCCGCTGACCGTGGCGTGCCACTACCGCCGATACGGCGACAGCGACGTGATCGAGCGCCACCTGGTGCTGCGGAACGGCGGAGATCCGATCACCGTGGTTCGCGCGGACTCGGCCACGTGGGTGCTGCCGCGGTCGGCCGGATACCGGCTCAGCGGCGTGCGCGGGCAGTGGAGCGCGGAGACCCGGCTGCACCGGGCCGAGCTTCCGTACGGGGAGACCGTGCTGACCAGCCGCCGCGGGGTCACCGGCCACCAGGCCAACCCCTGGGCGATGATCGACGACGGCGGCGCCACCGAGGACCACGGGGCGGTCTACTCCTGCGCGCTGGCCTGGAGCGGCAGCTGGCGGCTGACCGTGCAGCGGCTGCCCACCGAGCGGGTGACGATGTCGGCCGGCTTCGGCCACGACCCGGTGACCTGGGAGCTGGGCACCGGCGAAGAGCTGGTCACCCCGGTCTGCGCCGGGCTCTACCGTGAGGGCGGGTTCGGCGCGACCAGCCGGGCCTGGCACGACTACCAGCTCCGGTACGTGCTGCCGCACCCGGGCGAGACTCGGCCGGTGCTCTACAACTCCTGGGAGGCCACGGGCTTCGACGTCTCGCTGGACGGGCAGATCCGGCTCGCCGAGCTGGCCGCGCGGGTGGGCGCGGAACTGTTCGTGACGGACGACGGCTGGTTCGGCGCCCGCACCCACGACGCCGCCGGGCTCGGTGACTGGTACCCCAACCCGCGGCGCTTCCCGGACGGGCTGACGCCGTTGATCGAGCGGGTGCACGAGCTGGGCATGCGGTTCGGCCTGTGGGTGGAGCCCGAGATGGTCAACCCCGACAGCGACCTCTACCGCGCCCACCCCGACTGGGTGATCCACCGGCCGCACCGGCGCCGCACCCCGCACCGCAACCAGCTCGTGCTGAACCTGAGCAGGCCCGAGGTGGCCGACTGGCTGTACCGCACTCTGGACGAGTTGCTCGCCAAGAACGACATCGACTTCCTGAAGTGGGACATGAACCGCCCCTTCACCGAGGCCGGCCCGGACGAACGGCTGTGGCTCGACCACGTCCGGACCCTGTACGACGTGCTCGACCGGCTGCGGGCGGCCCACCCCCGTGTGCGCATCGAGTCGTGCAGCAGCGGCGGCGGCCGGGTCGACCTCGGCATCCTGCGGCGTACCGACCAGGTGTGGACCTCGGACAACACCGACGCGCTCGACCGGCTGGAGATCCAGCACGGCTTCTCCCAGGTCTACCCGGCCCGCGTGATGGGCGCCTGGGTCACCGACAGCCCCAACCCCTACACGGGGCGGGAGATCCCGCTCGACTTCCGCTTCCGCGTCGCGATGGCCGGGGTGCTCGCCATCGGGGGCGCGCTGACCGACTGGAGCGAAGCGGAGCTGGCACGGGCAGCGGAACTGGTCGCCGAATACAAGCGGATCCGCCCGCTGGTCCAGCACGGCCTGCAGTACCGCCTGCTGCCGCCGGACGGCGAGCTGTCGGCCGTGCAGTATCTCGCCCCGGACGGCGGGCAGCTCGCGGTCCTCGTCTTCCGGCGCGCCCGCCGGTTCGGCCACGCCGACGCCGGTATCCCGCTGCGCGGCCTGGACGCCCAGGCCCGCTACCGCGACCAGGCCACCGGCCGGATCCATCACGGCGCGGTCCTGCTCACCCACGGCCTGTTCGCGGACCTGGCTCCCGGCGACTACGCCGGCGCCCTGGTCCACCTGGTCCGCGAAGAGGCCTGACGAGACGTGTGCGGCCGCCGGCGTCCAGGGCACCGGCGGCCGCACGATCGGTCCTCGCGGTCTACCTGGGCGTCAGGGTGAGCCGGTAGGCGCCGGAGGAGTCCTGGCCGCTGATCGGGATCGTGACTCCGCCGTTGGTGACGGGGTAGGCGGTCGACCAGAGCCGGGTCGCCGCCGACACGTTCGTCTTACGTCCCGAGCCCGGGACGTACTCCAGCGTGGCGGTCACGGAGGAGCCCAGGCCGCCGATCCCGTCCACCTGGATCGTGTTGTTTCCGGACGCGCCGCCGAAGACGATGCTGAACGTGCGCGCACCGGCGTCGTAGGCGGCCACGCCGTCGTTGTTCGTGGTCGGCGTCACCTTGACGATGTTGCCGGTCTGGTCGCCGTACCACTTGTACATCCAGTACGACGCGGTCGGCTGGCCGTTGTGCAGCAGGCCGTTGAGCGTGCCTGCCTCGTACCAGAACGCCCGCTGCGCGTCGCGCACGCCCGCGCGCTCGAACTGCGCCACGTAGTGGTTGGCGCTGCTGGGCACGTCGACCTCTCCGGTCGCGGCGTACTCGTTGATCGAGATGGGCCGCGGGGAGATGCCGAGCTCACGCTCCAGGTTACGGTAGGCCTGGACGTTGCCGGTGACCTGCCGCCAGCCGCTGAGCTCGTGCCATGACACCACTTCCGGCACCGTGTTCGTGGCCTTGGCGTTGGTCAGGAAGGCCCGCATCCGGTTGACGTCCCAGTACGAGTAGCTCGGGCCCATGATGGCCTTGTTCGGCTCGCTCTGCCGGATGCGCCGGTAGGTGCGCACCCAACCCTCGTTGAAGGAGACCCCCGAAGCCGAGGGCCAGGTCCAGTCCGGCTCGTTCCACGGTTCCCAGGAGTCGATGTTGGTCACGCCGGCGGACTTCGCCGCCGCGATCATTTTGTCGATCCGGCTGTACCAGTCGTTCCAGTTCGTCCAGTTGTAGGGGAACCCGTCGAAGCTGTCGGCCATGTCGACCGTGATCACCGCGCCGACGGCGGCGGCGTTACGCCAGATGTCCAGCGTGTCGCCGATCGGGTTCGGGTAGCCGTTCGGCCGGTGCTCGTGCAGCGGCGGCGGCTGCCGGAGCTGCTTCAGCTTCAGCGGCTGCATCATCGACACCGGCGGGGTGTTCGCGTCGGCCAGGCCGTACAGCATGCCCGATCCGACCCGGCTGACCGGCCGCACGACGCTGCTCGCGTCGACAGCGAGGGTGCTGCCGCCGCCTCCGGCCGTGGTGTTCCACCGCTGGTTGCTCTGCCCGTTGCAGGTCCACAGGATGACCGGGGTGCCGTTTGCGGTGTTCGCGTGGTCGACGTCCAGGCACAGGCCGGACTGGACGCCCTTGATGGAGCCGTCGGAGTTCCGCTGCCACTTCTGGTTGGACTGGCCGTTGCACGACCAGATGATCACCTGGGTGCCCGGTGAGGTCTGGTTGTTGTAGGCGTCCACGCACCGGGTGCCGTTCAGCGTGCGCAGCTCACCTGCGGAGGTGAAGTCGAACGCCTGGTTGGCCTGCCCGTTGCAGTCCCAGATGTTCAGGGGGGTGCCCAGCGTGTCGACGTTGCCCGCGACGTCCAGGCAGCGGCCGGAAGCGGCGCTGACCAGGGGCTCCGGTGCGGCTGAGGCCGGTGGCGCCACCACCCAGGCGAAGGCGGTGACGATCGCGGTGAGGAGGCCGGCCGCGGCGACGACCGGCGAGCGCGAGCGGCGGCCTGCCGCGGGGGCGGATGGATGGGCGGGTGATCGGTGCACTGTCTCTTCTCCTCGGGTCGGAGTGCGGCGGGGGAGGCCGTGCCGCGTGGCGGCAGCGGAGACGCGGACGGTATTTTCGGTGTTATCGATAACATATGGATTTAGAAGGTCCGCTGTCACCTGTCAAGACCCGAATGTCAGTCAGGGGGTCGTCCGGGAGCGGTGAGAGCGGCCGGCGGAGGCGGACGTCTTCCCCCCGACCTCCGGTTTTCCTCTGTTCAAAGGCCTGCGGCAAGGTCGGCGGACAATCCCGCCCGGCCGTCCGCCCGCCCGGCGCTGTGGTGAATTTTCACGACATCCGGCGCCTCGAACGCATTGACGGGGGAAGGTGAGAGCGGTAACACTTGGGCATGCCGTACAGGCCGTACCCGCCGACCCGCGGTGTTCGCGGTAACCTAGGCGAGGCTGCGGCGGAGTGTGGTCCGGTAGGAGTAGTGCTCGGGCAGGAAATGGCTGATGGCCAGCTCCACCGGTCGCTCGTCGGTGTCGAAGTAGAGCCGGTCGGCACGCAGCAGGGGATGACCGGTCGCGCAGCCGAGCCGCCGGGCGACCGGTGCGTCGGCGAGGGCGACGGTGATGCTCTGATCCGCTTGCGCGATGGGCGCCTCCAGCCGGGTGTCGAGCAGCCCGATGACGGTCGCGTCGCTGATCGCCCCCTCGGTCCCGAGCTCCGGTACGGACGTCAGCCGCACGCCGACCTCCGGCGGGAGGAACACGGTGGTCAGGCAGAACGGCGTCGCGTCGTGAAGCCGGCGGAACGTGAGGGCGTAGACCGCGTCGCCGGACAGCCGCAGCCTGCCCGCCGCCTCCACGTCGACCCGCCGGTGCAGCGGCACCGTGA
The DNA here is from genome assembly GCF_050942215.1 of Sphaerimonospora sp. CA-214678. Taxonomy (GTDB): domain Bacteria; phylum Actinomycetota; class Actinomycetes; order Streptosporangiales; family Streptosporangiaceae; genus Sphaerimonospora. The sequence continues at coordinate 3,485,779 of NZ_CP192056.1, read as the reverse complement.
TGCTCATCCGGGTGTCGACGGACAGGCCCATGAGGTCCTCGACCGAGCCGAACTGCCTGATGTAGGCGCCGTTCCGCGAGGCGGCGAACGTCCCGCGCCCCGGAACGCGGTAGACCATGCCCTCCGCCACGAGTTCCTGGAAGGCGCGCCGCACCGTCTGGCGGCTCACCCCGTGCCGCTCGGCGAGTTCGGCCTCGGTCGGCAGGCGCCGTCCGTCCGCGTAGCGGCCCCGCAGGATCTGGTTGCGTACCTCCCGGGCGAGCACGGCATAGCCACTCTCCCGGCGACCAGCGCTCGCAACCATGCCCACCTCGGTTCCCACGCACCCGGTGCGGCACCCTCCGCTCAGAAGGAGGGTGACGGTGAAGGTCCTTCCGTCGCCGCCACTGCGGACGAGTCTCGGGCAAGCCTATCCGGCCTGTGTCCCCCGACCCACCCCGTGATCTTGCGAATTCTTGCAGGGAACCCTTCTGACCTGCGCTTACCGCTCTCGTGATCTTGCAGTTTCTTGCAGGCGTACCCCCTGACCTGCGTCTATGCCTTTCCTGATCTTGCGCTTGACTGCGAAGTGCAAGATCACGGATGGTGTTTTCGCCGGTCGGCGGGCAGGTCTGCGAGAAACTGCAAGATCACGAACGCGAAGTGCCTGCTCCTGGCGTCGGCTGCGAGAATTCGCAAGATCACGGCGTGGGAGGGGGTGAGTGCGACTCAGGCGAGCACGGCGATGTAGCGCCAGTCGAGGACGTCGGCGGGGGCGTGCCCCGGACGACCGGCCCGGACCCGGGACCGCAGGTGGGCGAGCCCGCCCTCGGCGAGCGGCTCAAGCCGTTCCACCTCGATCGTGCTGGTCAGCGTGTCGCCCTCGTGGACCGGGCCGAGGTGGTCGCAGCCGTGCCAGCCGACGACGGTCACGATGTCCGGCAGGGCGCGTACGGCCTGGTGCAGCGCGATGCCGATCGTGTGCCCGCCGTACACGAGACGTTCCGCCCCGCTCGCGGACGCGTCGTGGTGCACCTTGGCCACGTTCAGGGTCAGCCGGGCCAGCTCGGGCGCCGAGGAGACGACGTCGCCGCCCGCCACGTCGAAGACGGTCCCCTCGGTCAGATCGGCGAAGTGCGGGCCGGGCCGCCGCGCGCGGTAGACGGACAGGTCCCAGCGCGAGGCCACCATGCGGAGCTCCTCGCGCGACGGCGACGTCCCGGGCCCGGACAGGTCGTCGGCGTGCCCGGTGTCCACTTCGGCATCGCGCAGCGGCAGCATCGCGCAGCGCCGGAAGCCGAGGACCGGACGGCCGCGCTGGTCCACGGTGCTGATCCGCAGCTCGGCCAGCCCGGTCGGAGCACGGCCGGGCCGGCGTGAGTTCTGCCGCAGCCCGACGACCTCGGTGATCGTGCTCAGGGTATCGCCGAGCAGGGGCGCCCGGTGGAACACGACCCCTCGGTAGAAGAGGTTCGCGACCACGGTGTGCGTCGCGAGGGTCGACTGCCCGATGGCCACGTCCCAGACCAGGTTCGGCGCGGCGAGGCCGCGGGGGCCGCCGGGATCGCCGATCACCCGGTGGGACAGGCCGTGGTCCAGCACCAGGGGCAGCCGGCATCCGACGATCGCCTGATGTGCGGTCGCCAGTCCTTCGGTGAGCGTCACGGCGGGGGCGCCGTCGAACCGCCTGCCGATGTGGAGGTCCTCGAAGTAGGGGCCGTCCACCGGCACACGGTGCGGCTCGGCGGGGTTCATCGCATCCTCCAGCGGCGCTCTGGATTCGGAGAAAATGTACGGCCAAACTCTCATGCCACGCGCCTCAAGGTCAACTGCCTCCCCATTGACAGCGGCCATCCCGGCCGTGAATATGGCCGTACAAATCGAGGAGAGGGTGTGCGGATGGTCTTCGCTGCGGAAACCGCTCCGCTGCCGGGCGGGCCGCTGGCCGGTCTGCGGATCGTCGAGGTGTCGACGTTCGTCGCCGCGCCGCTCGGCGGCATGACCCTGGCGCGGCTCGGTGCCGACGTGGTGCGGGTCGATCCGCTCGGCGGTGCGCCGGACCACTCCCGGTGGCCGCTGGCGCCCTCGGGGACGAGCCTGTACTGGGCCGGGCTGAACAAGGCGAAGCGCTCGTTCTGCGTCGATCTGCGCTCGGACGAGGGCCGGGAACTCGTCACCCGGCTGATCGTCGATTCGGGCCCCGGCGGTGGCATCGTGCTGACCAATTCGGCGGGATCGTGGCCGGCGTTCGAGGCGCTCGCCGAGCGGCGGCCCGACGTGATCCATCTGCGCATCCAGGGCCACCACGACGGCGCCCCGGCGGTTGACTACACCGTCAACGCGGCCCTCGGGTTCCCGATGGTGACCGGCCCGGAGGGGCACGCGGATCCGGTCAACCACGTCCTGCCCGCCTGGGATGTGGCGTGCGGACTGTACGCGGCGATTGGCATCCTCGGCGCCGAGCGCGGCCGCCGGGTCACCGGCAGGGGACAGGCGATGACCGTGGCGCTGCACGACGTGGCCCTCGCCACCGCCGCCGATCTCGGCTTCCTCGCCGAGGCCGAGGTCGCCGGCGTCGAACGGCCCCGCGTCGGCAACCACCTGTACGGCGGCTTCGCCCGCGACTTCGCCACCCGCGACGGCAGGCGGGTGATGGTGGTGGCGCTGACCTCCCGGCATTGGCGGGACCTCGTCGCGGTGACCGGGCTCACCGGGGCCGTCACCGCGCTCGAAACCGCGCTGGGAGCCGACTTCTCCACCGAGGGCGACCGCTTCGCCTACCGCGAGGCGCTGGCCGCGCTGCTGGGCGGGTGGTTCGCCGGCCACGACCTCGCCTGGCTCGAGGACCGGCTGCGCGGCACGTCCGTGCTGTGGTCGACCTACCGGACGTTCACGGAACTCGTCCGCGAGCAGGCCGGCGAGCTGCGCGCCAACCCGATGATGGACGTCGTCGAGCACCCCGGCATCGGGAGGCATCTCGCGCCGGGCTCGCCCATCACCCTGCGGGGAGCCGAGCGGCGCGAGGTCGTACGGGCTCCCGTGCTCGGCGAGCACAACGAGGAGATCCTCCGCGACCTCGGCCTGCGTGACGACGAGATCGGGGACCTCTACGAGCGCCGGATCGTGTCCCCACCGCGATCGGGCTGACCCGGTGCCGCAGATCTCGACCCGCTCTCCCGCCGCCGCGAGCTCTGCCCGATCAGAAGGCGGGAAGGCAGCACGAGAAGGGCATCTACCGATGGGCAGGCTCGCACAGACTCCGGGACTCACCGACGTCCAGCAGGAGATCGTCCGGACCGTCAGGGAATTCGTCGACAAGGAGATCCTTCCGGTGGCCGGGCGCCTCGAGCACGCCGACGAGTACCCGCAGGCGATCGTCGACGGGATGCGGCAGATGGGGCTGTTCGGGCTGACCATCCCGGAGGAGTACGGCGGTCTCGGCGAGTCGCTGCTGACCTACGCCCTGGTGGTGGAGGAGATCTCGCGGGGCTGGATGAGCGTGTCGGGAATCGTCAACACCCACTTCATCGTCGCCTACATGCTGATCCGGCATGGGACGGAGGAGCAGAGACGACGGTATCTGCCGCGGATGGCCACGGGCGAGATCCGCGGGGCGTTCTCGATGTCGGAACCCGGCTGCGGGTCCGACGTGTCCGCCATCACCACCAGGGCCGTGCGCGAGGGCGACGGGTACGTCATCGACGGCCGGAAGATGTGGCTCACCAACGGCGGCTCGGCGAACCTTGTCGCTGTTCTGGTGAAGACCGACGAGGGCGCCGGCTCGGTCTACCGGAACATGACCACCTTCCTGGTGGAGAAGCAGGAGGGATTCGGCCAGGTCGAGCCCGGCCTCACGATCCCCGGCAAGATCGACAAAATGGGCTACAAGGGCGTCGACACCACCGAGCTCCTCTTCGACGGCTACCGCGTCCCGGCCGGGCAGATCCTCGGGGAGACCCCGGGACGGGGTTTCTACCAGATGATGGACGGCGTCGAGGTCGGCCGGGTCAACGTCGCCGCCCGCGGCTGCGGGGTCGCGCTGCGCGCCTTCGAACTCGGGGTGCGGTACGCCCAGCAGCGGGAGACCTTCGGCAGGCGGATCGCCGACCACCAGGCCGTACTGTTCCGGCTCGCCGACATGGCCGCCAAGGTCGAGGCCGCCCACCAGATGATGGTCATGGCCGCGCGCAGGAAGGACTCCGGCCGGCGCAACGACCTCGAGGCCGGGATGGCCAAATATCTGGCGTCGGAGTACTGCCGCGACGTCGTCGAGGACTCCTTCCGCATCCACGGCGGCTACGGCTTCTCCAAGGAGTACGAGATCGAACGTCTCTACCGCGAAGCCCCGATGCTGCTGATCGGGGAGGGGACCGCGGACATCCAGCGGATGATCATCGGCCGCCGCGTGCTCGAGGACTATCGACTGCCCTCGTGACGGGCGGGGAGCCTCCGGGAGCCGCCCCACGAGATCGTCGGCGCCGCCGAAACGGCGAGCCGTCGCGCCGCCGGCCGCCCCTCCGGATGATCGTGGTTCCGGAGGGGCGGCCCGTTCAGCCGTGCGGGTGGAAGAGGCTGACGGTCTCGGCCACCATCGCGGGCCTGCTGCCGCCCTCGATCTCCATCGTCGACCGCAGCACGGCCTGGACGCCGCCGGCGGCCTCCTTCGTCTCCTGAAGCACGGTGGTGACCCGTACCCGCGATCCGACCGGCACCGGGGCCGGGAAGCGCACCTTGTTCAGGCCGTAGTTGATCGACATGCGCAGGCCCTCGATCCGGTAGATCCGGCCCACCAGCGCGGGCAGCAGCGCCAGCGACAGGTAGCCGTGCGCGATCGTGCCGCCGAACGGTCCACGCGCCGCCCGCTCCGGGTCCACGTGGATCCACTGGAGGTCACCGGTGGCCTCGGCGAACATGTCGGTCCGCCGCTGGTCGACCAGCAGCCAGTCGCTCGTCCCGAGTGTCCGGCCCGCCTCGGCCCGGAACTCCTCGAGGTCGCGGAAAACGCGGGTCACATGTGCCTCCCGCCCGCCACCTCGATCACCGTGCCGGTGATGAACGCCGCCAGATCCGAGGCGAGGAACAGTACGGCGTTCGCGACGTCCTCCGGCTCGCCGATGCGGCCCAGCGGGATGTTCGCGAGCATCTGCTCCAGCACCCGCGGCGGCATGGCGGCGGTCATGGCGGTGCGGATCGGCCCCGGCTGGATGGCGTTCACCCGGATGTCGTGCCGGGCCAGCTCGCGGGCGGCGGCCTTGGTCAGCCCGACGATGCCGGCCTTGGCCGCGCTGTAGTTGGTCTGACCGAAGTTTCCGGCCTTTCCGGAGATGGAGGAGATGTTGATGATGGACCCCCGCCTCTGCTCCCGCATCAGCCGCCCCGCCGCGCGGGTGCCCAGCCAGGCGCCCTGCAGGTGTACGTCGATGACGGTCCTGAAGTCCTCCAGGGTCATCTTCGGCATCGAGGCGTCACGGGTGACGCCGGCGTTGTTGACCATCACGTCCAGGGTCCCGAACGCGTCCCGGCAGGCGTCCGCCAGCGCGCCGACGGCCCGCTCGTCGGTCACGTCGCACGGCACGGCCAGGGCCCGGTGCCCCTGCGCCTCGAGATCGGCGGCGGCCTTCTCCGCTCCCTCCGCGTTGATGTCGCTGACCACGACCGACGCCCCATGCCCGGCCAGGACCGTGGCGACCGCCAGGCCGATGCCCTGTGCCGAGCCGGTGACCACGGCCGCGCGGCCCTCAAGCAGCTTCATGTTCACGCACTTCCTCCGTTCCGTCGTCTGCCGTCATTCCGCCCACCGAGGCTCGCGCTTCTCGACGAAGGCGAGCGGTCCCTCGGTCTGGTCGTGGTGTCCCCACAGGCTCACCAGGTGCTGGGTGCCCACCTTGCACGCGTCGGTGAGTCCGAGCTCCAGCGCCGCCAGCAGCGCCTTCTTGGTCGCGGCCATCGCGGCGGGGGAGTTGCGGGCGATCTTCTCGGCCAGCTCCTGCGCCGCTTCGCGCAGGGTCTCCGGCGGGTCGACGACCTGGCTGACCATGCCGAGCTCGTAGGCGCGCTGGGCGGTCATCCGCTCATGGGCGCCGACCAGGGCCATGCGCATGACCGCCTCGAACGGGATCTTCTTCGCCAGGCCGATCGCCTCGATGGCGGTCACCTGCCCCACACTGACGTGCGGGTCGAAGAACGTCGCGTCGGAGGCCGCGATGACGACGTCGGCGTCGGCGACGAAGTGCAGGCCGCCGCCGACGCACAGACCGTTGACAGCCGCGATGACCGGCTTGGTGACCTTCTGGTGCCAGGAGGTGAAGCTCAGGTCGAAGTCGAGCATGCTGTCCTGGTAGCGCTGCATGCCCACGCCGTCGGTCGCCACCTCGGTGAGGTCGGCCCCGGTCTGGAAGGCCCGCCCCTCGCCGGTGTGCACGATGACCCGGACCGACGGGTCGCGATCCAGTTCGAGCCAGGCGTCGGCCAGCTCGTCGCGCATCCGGTTGTTCATGGCGTTCAGCACATCGGGCCGATTGTTGATCAGCCAGCCCACACGGCCCTGCCGCTCCATTTTGATCGTCTCGTACGTCATGCCGGTCGCGTCCTCTCGTGTCAGGCGATCTCGTGGTCGAGCATCCCGGCGAGCGCCGCGATGTGCTCGTCGGCCTCCCCGAGCAGGTGAGCGCTGGTGCGCGCCCGCTTGAAGTACAGGTGCGCGTCGTGTTCCCAGGTGAAGCCGATGCCGCCGTGCAGCTGGATCGTCTGGGCGGTGACCCAGGCCGAGGCCCTGCCCGCCATGAGCGCGGCCACCCGGGAGTCGCGGGCCGGCTGCCGCGACCGGGTGGCGGTGTAGACGGCGGAGCGTGCCGACTCGACCTGGATCAGCGCGTCGGCGAGCCGTTGCTTGACGACCTGGAACGAGCCGATGGGCCGGGCGAACTGGATGCGCGTCTTGGCGTAGTCGACGGTCATGTCCAGGCATCGCTGCGCGACGCCGGTCTGCTCGGCGGCGAGCAGCGCCCGGGAGACGTCCGAAGCGGCGGCCAGCGCCGCGTCGCAGCCGACCGGCCCCACGAGCTCCCCGCGTACGTCGTCCAGTTCCAGCCGCGCCATCTTGCGCGTCAGGTCCAGGGTGACCAGCGGCGCGGCGGTCAGTCCTGCCGCTTCGCGCTCGATGGCGAAGACGGCAGGGCCGTCCGATGTGCGGGCCACCACCAGAAGCAGGTCCGCGGCCGCGCCGTCGACCACGTGGCTCTTGGCGCCGCGCAGTCGCCAGCCGCCGCCCTGCCCGCCCGCCGCCGGGGCGGCCTCCGTGCGCACCGCCGACACATCCCACCGGGCGCCGGCCTCGGCGAGCGCGACGGTCGCGGTCAGCTCGCCGCGCGCGATGCGCGGGCCGTACCGGGCGATCGCGGCCTCGTCGCCGAGCTCGAGCAGCAGGGGGACGGCGAGCACCGAGGTGCCGAACAGCGGCGCGCAGGCCAGCCAGGTGCCGCACTCCTCGGCGGCGACCGCGAACTCGGCGGCCCCGAGGCCGCTGCCGCCGTGCCGCTCGGGCAGCATCAAGCCGGGGATGTCGAGCCGGACCAGCAGGTTCCAGGTGGGCTCGTCCCAGCCGCGCTCCGTCATCATGGCCGTGCGTATCGCCGCGGAGGTGCTGGTGGCCGACAGCGCGTCGCGTACGCTCTCGCGGAACTCTTCGAGATCCTCTTCCGAAGTGGTGGTCATGGCCGCTCCTGTCCGTCCGGAGTCCCGGGCTGTCTGTTCGGGGTCATGCGACGACGCCGTCGTCGCGCAGCCGCCGGATGGACGCCTCTCCGTAGCCCAGCTCCCGCAGGATCGCGTCGGTGTGCTCGCCGAGGGCGGGCACCGGGCCGTCCGGGACGTGCCACGCGGCGGTCACCGGCGGCGCGAGCGGGACGGTGACCGGTCCCGCCGGGCCGGGCACGGTCAGCCAGCGCCCGCGCGAGACGAGCTGGGGGTGATCGACGACCTCGGGCAGGTCGTTCACCAGGGCGCAGCCGATGCCGGCCGCGTGCAGCGTCGCGACGGCCTGAGCGCCGTCCATCCGGCCGACGACGGTCGCGAGCAGCTCGTCGATCTCCGCCCGGTTGGCCACACGCGCCTGGTTCGTGGCGTAGCGCGCGTCGTGGGCCAGCTCGGGCCGTTCCAGCACGGAGGCGGCGAGCCTGGCCCACTCGCGGTCGTTCTGCACGCTGACCGTCACCAGCCGTCCGTCGGCCGCCCGGTAGGCGTCGTAGGGCGAGATGGCCGGGTGGCTCATCCCGGAGGCGAGGTCCGGTGACGATCCGTGCCTGCGCACCACGAGCGGGTAGCCCATCCAGTCGGCCATCGCGTCCAGCATGGAGATCTCCAGCACGCAGCCGTCGCCCGTCCGCCCGCGTCGCAGCAGTGCGGCGAGCACGCTGGAGAAGGCGAACATGCCGGCCGCGATGTCGGCGACGGAGATGCCCGGCTTGATCGGCCGATCGGGGCTGCCGGTAATGGCGGTCAGCCCGGATTCGGCCTGGATGAGCAGGTCGTAGGCCTTGCGGTCGTCGTAGGGGCCGCCGGTGCCGTAGCCGGAGATCTCGCAGACGACCAGCCGGGGGTGGTCCGCGTGCAGACCGGCGCCGTCCAGGCCGAGCCGGCCGGCCGCTCCCGGCAGGAGGTTGTGGACGAACACGTCCGCCCCCGCGATCAGCCGCCGGGCCACCTCGCGGCCCCGCGGCGCCTTGAGGTCGAGCGCCAGCGACTCCTTGTTCCGGTTGGCCCAGGCGAAGTGCGCCCCGGTGCCGTTGGCGTACGTGTCGAAGTGCCGGGCGAAGTCGCCGCCGTCGGGCCGCTCCACCTTGACGACGCGGGCGCCCAGATCGGCGAGCTGGCGGGTGGCGTACGGCGCGGAGACGGCCTGCTCCATCGACACCACCAGCAGGCCGTCGAGCGGACCGCTCATGACCGGGAGAAGTGCTCGATCGCGGCGCGCAGCGTGCCGTCCAGCGTGGTCGCGCCGCCCATCGGCCGGGGCAGGACGACGGGCCCGTGCTCCCGGCTGGGCAGCAGGATGGTCGCTGTGCCCGGCGCGGTGACCTCACCGCGCTGGTTGGTGGCGGCCAACTCCAGGTCCACGGCCGGGTGCACGCCGTTGCCGTCCTCCATGAGGTGCTTGCGCACCACCCTGCCGGTGATCCACTGGGCGTCGCCGACATAGTTGAACTTGCGGAACTCCACCCGCACCCGCCACAGCCAGGCGTCGTCGCCCATCCAGTCGGTGCAGGCGTGGATCATCCAGGTCTCGCGCATGCGCCCGTAGTCGAAGGTCGTGGGATTGCCGGAGCGCCGGGCGAACTCGGGGTCCCAGTGCACGCGCTGCATCGCGTCCCAGACGCCCAGCTCGTCGCGGTGGTAGAAGCGCGGAATGCGGCGCCGGTTCCGGTACCCCAGCCGCAGGGGGGCGACACCGTACACGCCCATGCCCATCCCGGTGTGCCAGCAGACCATGTCGGTGACGGTGAGCGGGCCCTTCACCAGCGGGCTGATCTCCTCGCCTTCCTCGACGTCCTCGAACCAGCGCGGTTCTGGCCCGCGCGCCCGCTCGGCGGCGTACCGCGCGTCGATCTCCGCGATCCGCTCCTCGCTCCACGGCTCGATCGCGACGTCGTCGTACTTCTTGCGCTTACGCGCCTCGCTGCGCTCGGTACGGATCATCAGCCGGTACTGGCCGGCCAGCGGGGTGCCGTCGGCCGTGGCGAACACGTTGGCGTTCCACTCGTGCACGGCCCGCCCGCTGAACCGGCTCGGCTTGTCGAGCACGCCCACGAGGGCGTTGCGTCGATGCACCGCCTGGCCCGCGTACAGCGGCGACCACCACTCGCGCTCGCAGGCCGAGTAGAAGGCGTGCACGCCCCGCAGCGGGTCGCCCTTCACCTCGTCCTGCCTGGCCAGGTCCTCGTCGGTGAGCACGTCCTCGCCGATCAGGCTGTCCCCGCCGACCAGCGGGGGAGGGGCGATGGGCCGTCCCCAGCGGGAGCGGGTGGCGTGGTCCGGGTCGCACCAGAGCGGGTTGTCGTCGCCGTAGGAGCGGGCGACGATCCGGAACGCGTCGGTGCCCGGGCTCAGGTAGTGGGGCGGGACGGGGTTGGGCTGGGGGATGCCGATGCGTGCGCGCAACGCCGCGACCCCCTCGTCCGTGATGCGGGGACGGGTCTTCTCGTCCGTCGGAGCCATCTGCTGCTGCCTGCCTTCTCTCACCTTTTCTTTGCTATCTTATATATGCTTTGCCTGCCGAGGAACAGGGGGTCGAATGGCGTACGAGACGCTGGTGGTCGAGCGCCGGGGACCGGTGGGCTGGCTCGTCTTCGACCGGCCGCGGGCCGGCAATGCCATGGACGCCGTGATGATGGCCGAGCTGCCGAGGGCCTGGCGTGAGCTCGACGCGGACGACGCGGTGCGCTGCATCGTCGTCTCCGGGCGCGGTCGGGCCTTCCAGACCGGGCTGGACATGGCGGCGCTCGCCCGCGACCCCGCCAGTCTGCGCGAATCCGGCCGCAGGACCCGGGAGGGCGCGCTCCAGCTGACCGGCTGGCATCTCGGCGTGCGCAAACCCGTGGTCACCGCGGTCAACGGCGTGTGCGCCGGGGGCGGGCTGCACTTCGTCGTCGACTCCGACGTCGTGCTGGCCGCGAGTCATGCCACCTTCCTCGACCCGCACGTCAGCGTCGGCCAGGTGAGCGCCTGGGAGGCGATCGGCCTGACCCACCGGCTGCCGGCCGCGGTCGCCGCCCGGCTCGTGCTCGTCGGCGTGCACGAGCGGCTCGACGCCGTCCGGGCGCGGCGGCTCGGCCTGGTCGGCGAGGTGGTCGACGGCGCGGAACTGCCGGACGCCGCGCAGCGGGTGGCCGAGACGATCGCCCGCGCCGCCCCCGGGGTCGTGCGCGAACTCAAGGCGGCCCTGTGGCGCTCGTTGGATCTCGGCCTGACCGCGGCACGCACCGCTCACCACCACCACGGAGAGGTTCAGCCTTGACCGAGACCGATGCTTCCCTCGCCGGCCCCACCGGGCCGGATGTCAGCCCCGCTCTCGCCGCCGAGGCCGTGCGCGCGTGGGTGGCGGCCAACGTGCCGGCCGCCTGGCGCGAAGCGGGTGAGCGCGGCGGGCCGCGGGCCGTACGCGCGGTGCGCACCCGGCGGGAGTACCGCGAGTGGTACCCGCTGTTCGGCGCGTCCGGCCTGGTCGCGCCCGCCTGGGAGGTGCGGTACGGCGGGCTGGGCTGGACCCGGGCCGCGGCCGTGGCGGCGGAGGAGGTGCTGCGCGCCTACCACCTGCCCCGGCTGAACCCGCTCGGCCTCAACCTCGCCGCCCCCGCGCTGTTCGCGCACGGCACGGAGGAACAGCGGCTGCGCTTCCTCAAGCCGATCACCCGGGCCGAGGAGTTCTGGTGCCAGCTCTTCAGCGAGCCGGGCTCCGGCAGCGACCTCGCCTCGCTGTCCACCCGGGCCGAGCGCGACGGCGACACCTGGATCGTGACCGGTCAGAAGGTGTGGACGACCTGGGCCGACCAGGGGGACTTCGCCGTGCTGCTGGCCCGCACCGATCCCGAGGCCCCCAAGCACCGGGGCATCACCTACTTCCTGATCGGGATGCGTCAGCCCGGGATCGAGGTCCGGCCGCTGCCTCACATCGGCGGTGAGGCGGAGTTCTTCGAGGTGTTCCTGAACGGCGCCCGCGTCCCGGACTCCCAGCGGGTCGGCGAACCCGGCGCCGGCTGGCGGGTCGCCCAGGCCACCCTGGCCGGCGAGCGCCAGATGGTGTCGGGGGCCGGTTCGGGAGGCGGCGTCGACCGCGTGGGCGGCGTCAGTGCCTCGCACCTCGTCCGGCTGGCCCGGCGGCGCACCGAGTCGGGTCTGCCCGGCGGCTGGGACGACCACGCCACCCGCGCCCGTATCGTCGAGCTGTGGTGTGAGGAGCAGGTCCGCACCTGGACCAACCGCCGGGTCCGCGCCAGGATCGCCGGCAACCTGCCCCCGGGACCGGAGAGCTCGATCGGCAAGGTGCACGGCACCGACCTCAACCAGCGCATCCAGGAGATGGCCGCGAACCTCGCCGGTGAGGACGCGCTCGCCTGGCCCGGCTCCGTGGCCACCCCGGAGGAGTACTGGCGGTCGATGCCCGCGGAGGTGCGCGGAATGCTGCGCAGCCGCGCCAACACCATCGAGGGCGGCACCACCGAGGTCAACAAGAACGTCATCGCGGAACGCGTGCTCGGTCTCCCCAAGGACTTCGACCCCTACCGGGGCAGACCCTGGCGCGAACTGCCGCGAAGCTGAGCCCCCCGCCCGGAAGCGGCCACCGCCCCGAGCCGGCTCTCGATCTCCGCCGGAGAGACCGCCGTCCGACGGCCGCGAGACACCCACCAGGAGGACATGGTGACCGAACGACAGGCCGTCACGCTGACGGTCGAGGAGCAGATCGCGTGGATCACGCTGGCCGACGTCGAGCGGCGCAACAGCCTGAACCCCGCGCTCGTCGGGCAGCTCGCCGAGGCGTGCGCCGAGATCACGCGCGCCCGGGAGGCGAGCGTGGTCGTGCTGCGGGCCGAGGGACCGGTGTTCTCGGCCGGGGGAGACCTCGGCTCGCTCGGCGTGCCGGCGGACGACCCGACGGCCGTCTACCGGGGATTCGAGGCGCTGGCCGGGCTGCCGATCCCGGTGCTGGCCGCGGTGCACGCGCCGGTGATCGGGGCCGGGGTGAGCTTCGTGCTGGCCTGCGACGTGGTGGTGGCGGCCCGGAGCGCCACCTTCGACCCGCGCTTCCTCGACGTGGCGATCCACCCCGGCGGCGGGCACATGTGGCGGCTGGAGCAGCGCGTCGGCCGCCAGGGCGTCGCCGCGATGGTGCTCTTCGGCGACGTGCTGACGGCCGAGGAGGCGGAGCTGCGCGGGCTCGTCTGGCGTTCCGTCGAGGACGATGAGCTGCTCGACGTGGTCCGCCGCATGGCGGCACGGGTGGCCGGCCGGTCGCCGGAGCTGGTGCGCCGCACCAAGGCCACCATGCGGCTGAGCCGGGCCCTCACCGATCCCGCCATGGCGGCCGACATCGAGCGGATCGGCCAGGACTGGTCGGCCCGGCAGCCCGCCCACGCCGAGGCCGTCGCCCGGTTGCGTGACCGCATACGACGGCGATGACGTGGCCGTACGGCCCGCCGTGCCGTCCCGCGACCCCTTTCATGATCAGGAGATGGTGATGATCGTAGTGACCGAGCCCCGGCCGAGGGTCGTGCTGATCACCCTTGACCGGCCGGCGCGGCGCAACGCGCTGGATCTGGCCGGCTTCCGCGCGCTGGCCGCCGCGTGGCGCGAGGTGGGCCAGAGCGGCGCCCGGGCCGCCGTGGTCTCCGGGGGAGCCGACTTCTCCTCCGGCGCCGACCTGGCCACGTTCTCCGATGACATCGCGGCGGCCGTACGCGCCGAGCCCGCCGCCGGCGTGTGGGCCGACGTGCACTTCGCGCTGCTGCGCGATGTCGTGCTGGACGTCCCGGTGGTGGCCGCCGTCGAGGGTGTCTGCTACGGCGCGGGCATGGAGCTCGCCGGTGCCACCGACATCCGCGTGGCCGCGGAGTCGGCACGGTTCTGCCTCCCGGAGGTGCGGCACGGTTTCATCGCCAGCGGCGGATCGGTGGCCCGCCTTCCCCGGCAGATCGGTCATCCGGCCGCGATGCAGATCATGCTCACCGGAGAAGCCTTCGACGCCCGGCGGATGCGCGAGTGGGGGTTCGTCGGCGAGGTGGTGCCGGACGGAACGGCGCTCGACCGGGCCCTGGAGCTCGCCGAGATCGTCGCGGCCCGGCCGGCGGCCGCGGTACGCGCGCTCAAACGCGCGGTGGGCGAGGGTTCGCGCGGCACGCTGGCGGAGGCCTTCGAGGTCGAGTCGAGGGTGGCGCGGGAGCTGACGGCGACCGGGTGAGACCGTTTCGGTATGACCGAATAGTGCGTTAGGGATTGTAGGTGCCCGCCATGCTCCGTATCTTATCAATCATTGAACTACAGGAGGCGCACTGCGGTGGCGCTCCGGGAAAGGCTTGACGATGCCGCCATTACCGCACGAGGGCACTCCGGCCACCGATATCAAGATCGCGGTCCGGCGGCTGGGCAAGGTGTTCTCCACCGGCGCCGGTTCCGTACGGGCGCTGGAGGACATCACACTCGATGTACGGGACGGCGAGTTCCTCTGCCTCCTCGGCCCCTCGGGCTGCGGCAAGACCACCCTGCTCAGGGTGATGGCCGGCCTGGAGAAGCCGTCGAGCGGCACGCTGGAGATGCGACACGACGATCCGTCGAAGTCGCTGTCGGCGGTCGTGTTCCAGGACTATTCGGTGTTCCCGTGGAAGACGATCCGCAACAACGTGATCTTTCCGCTGCTCCAGGCCGGTGTGCGCCGGTCGCGGGCCCGGGAGCTCGCCGATCACTGGCTCGCGCAACTCGACCTCGCCGGATTCGAGGACGCCTACCCCGACACGGTCTCGGGCGGCATGAAACAGCGGGTCGCGATCGCGCGTGCCCTCGCCGTACAACCCGAGCTGCTGCTCATGGACGAGCCGCTCGCCGCGCTGGACGCCCAGCTCCGCCTGCTCCTGCAGGAGAAGCTGCTGGACCTGTGGCAGGCGAACCAGAACAGCGTCGTCTTCGTCACCCACTCGATCGACGAGGCGCTCCTGCTGGGGGACCGCATCGCGGTGATGAGCGCCCGGCCCGGCCGGATCGCCACGGTGATCGACGTGCCGTTCGACCGGCCCCGCGACCCCGACGAGATCCGCGCCTCGCCCGGCTTCGCCACCCTGCGCGACGAGATCTGGCACCGACTGCGAAGGGAACTGCAACCCGCATGACCGCCGCGATCCGCGACCAAGGCTCCGTGAGCGCCCCAGACGCCGACGGCGTGGCCGCCGCCGGCGGCGGCTGGCGATCGATCAGGCCGGGACCGGCGGAGACGGACCCGCGTGGGTACGCCCGGCGCCGCAGGCTCACCGAGCGCGGTGTGGCGATAGCCGTGCCGGTCGCACTCGTCGCCCTGTGGCAGGTTCTGGCCGCCGCCGGGGTGCTGGAGGGCAACTACTTCCCGGCGCCCACGACGATCGCCGGGTCCTGGGCCGAGCTCGTGTCGAGCGGCGTCTACCAGGAGTCCGTGCTGGCCAGCCTGCAGCGCATCGTGGCCGGCTACCTGCTGGGCGGCCTCACCGCCGTCCTCCTCGGCCTGGTGATCGGCTCGGTGCGGCTGCTGCGGGTGGCCCTGGAGCCGACGATCTCGGCCCTGTACACCGTGCCCAAGCTGGCGATCCTGCCGCTGCTCCTGCTCATCTTCGGCCTGGGCGAGATGAGCAAGATCCTGCTGGTCGCGCTCACCTGCTTCTTCGTGGTGCTGATCAACACGATCGACGCGGTCAGCGGCGTCTCCTCTCGCTACCACGACGTGGGCCGCTCCTGCGGCGCCTCCCGCTGGGCGACCCTCTGGCACATCACCCTGCCCGCCGCGCTGCCGCAGATCCTCACCGGAATGCGCATCGCCTCCGGACTCGCCGTCATCGTCATCGTCGGCGCCGAGTTCGTCGCCGCCGACGCCGGCCTGGGCTTTCTCGTATGGAACTCATGGAACCTCGGCGTCCCCGAGCACATGTACGTCGGCATCGTGTCGATCTCGCTGATCGGCGTCGCCTTCGGCCTCGTGCTGCGGGGCGTCCAATGGCTGCTCACTCCCTGGAACAGATGATCCCCCGAAAGGAACAACCGTGATCGCACGGCTCTTTCCGCGCCGTCGCGTCGTGGTCGCACTCGCTGTCTCTATCCTCGCGCTCGGCGGTCTGACCGCCTGCGGCGGCGACGAGACGGGCGACACCACGGCCGCAGGCAGCGACAGCGGCTCTCGCACGCTCAAGGTCGGCTACATCTCCGGCACCTCGCTCGCACCGGCCTTCGTCGCCGACGACCTGGGCTGTTACAAGAACGAGGGCCTGGCGATCGAATTCCAGCCGATCAGGAACCCGGCCGACGCCATCGCCTTCCTCGCCTCTGACAAGATCGACGTCTACGTGGGGTCGCCGTCGGCCGGCATGTTCAACCAGGTGGCCAAGGGCGCCGAGCTCAAGATGGTCGCCTCCCTCGGCTCGATCGACACGCCCGAGGGCGAGGAGGCGCCCAGCGGCCTGTTCGGCGTCAAAGACGTGAAGTCGGTGGCCGACCTCAAGGGCAAGCGCGTCGCCATGCTCGGCTCGGTCGGCTCGGCCACCTCCTATCTGCTGGGCAGGTCGCTGGAGGCGGGCGGCCTCACCTTCGCCGACGTCGAGCTGGTCTCGCTCGGCGGCTCCGACATGGTGCCCGCGCTCAAGAACAAGGGGGTCGAGGGCGCCCTTCTGTTCGCGCCGGAGACCCAGAAGGCGGTCGAGCAGGACATCGCGCACGCGCTCACCGACTCCAAGCAGGCCTACGGCAGCGACACCACGGCGGGCATCATGTACGGGCCCAAGCTGCTGAAGGAGGACAGGGACGCCGGTGTGCGGTTCCTCAAGGCGAACGCCTGCGCCGTCAAGCGGTTCGAGGGCGACTGGCGCAAGGACGCCGAGATCGTCAAGATGCTGGCGGACTTCATGAAGGTGCCGGAGAACACCATCAGCGGGGGCGGTCTCTACGCATTCGACGCCAGCCTGGCAGTCAACGAAAAGACCCTCACCCAGATGCAGGAGATGTTCATGCGGGTCGACGGCATCCTCACCTATCCGGAGATCCTCCCGGTCGACCGCCTGATGGACGACGCCATCCGTGCCGAGGCCGTCGGATAGGCCGAGCCGGGCGGCGATCGCCCTGAGCCGACGACGATCGGCCGCGGGCCCGAGTGCGCTCCAGCACCGGACCCGCGGCCGATTCCGCTGTCCCGTCACCCCCGCCATGATCCCGCGGTGGTGAGTGCGAGAATCACGGCTGGGGTGGGGCGGCGGCCCGCAGTTCGCGGCGCAGCACCTTTCCCGCCTCGTTGCGCGGCATCGTGTCCACGGGGGTGAAGGCCACCGGTACCTTGTACGGGGCCAGCCGGTCACGGCACCACGCCTCCAGCGCGGCGGAATCGACCCGCCGTCCCGGCGCGGCCACGATCCAGGCGTGGGGCACCTCGCCGAGGCGGCGGTCGGGCACCCCGGCGACCGCCGCGTCGCGTACGGCCGGGTGCCGCCTCAGCACCTCCTCGACCTCGTCGGGGAAGACCTTCAGTCCGCCACGGTTGATCATGTCGCTGATCCGGCCCTCGATCCAGAGGAACCCGTCGGTGTCGAGGCGGCCGACGTCGCCCGTGCGCAGGAAGCCGTCCACGAACCGGTCCTCGCCGTTCGGGCGCGGCGTCGCGTACCCGCGCATCCGGTAGGGCGAGCGGATGTGGATGTGGCCGCGCTCGCCCATGGGCAGATCCCGGTCGTTCTCGTCCAGGACGCGCACGTCGACGTCGTCGTACGGCCGGCCGGCCGCACCGAGCTTGGTCGTCCCGAAACGCCGGATATCGTCGATCGTCCAGCCGACCACCTCGCCGCCGAGCTCCGTCTGGCCGTACGAATTCAGCACCAGCACACCGAAACGGTCGTGGAACCGCTGCGCCGTGACGGGGGAGAGCGGTGCGGTGATCGAGCGCACGATCTTCAGCGGCTCCAGCATCTCGATCTCGTCGCTGTCGCAGAGCATGGTGATCATCGCGGGCGCCAGCACGGTCGAGGTGAGCCGGTGCGTGCGCACCGCCTCGGCGAAGCCCGCCGGAGTGAACCGGTCGAGCAGGACCACACCGAATCCGGCACGGAAGGAGAAGAGCGTGTTGAAGATGCCGGCCCACAGCGCCAGCGACAGCGGGACCAGATTGACCCGGATCGTCGTCGCCGGCTCACGCACGTCCGAGACACGCTGCCGCCGCAGCTTGCGCAGGCTCGCGTCCAGTGCGTCCATGGTGCCGTCGTGCCGCAGCAGGACGGACTTGGGCTTTCCCGTGGTCCCGGATGTGCGCAGGACCAGGGCGATCTCGGGGTCGTAGGCCGGCGCCGAGTCCGTCACCGGCCGCCGGACCCGTGCGGTCCAATCCGTGTCGTCCAGTTCCACCATGCCGACGCCGACGATCTGCCGGTCGAGGTCGGCCGCGCCGCCGAGGAGGAGCGAGACCGGGGTGTCGCCGATCAGCTCCGCCACCTCGTGGCTCGTCAGGCGGCTGTTGATCGGCATGTAGACGCCGCCCGCCGTCCAGACGGCGAACATGGCCACCACGCCGGAGGTCCCGGAGCCGATGAGCGCGGCGACGGGGTGGCCGGGCCGGACGCCGGCCAGGGTCAGCCCCTCCGCCACCCGGGATACGGCGGCACGGAGCCCGGCCAGGGTGAGGGCGCCGCCGGCCGAGTGCACGACGGTGGCCCCGTCGAGTGCCGGTAGCTCTTCGATGAGCCGCACCAGGGACGGCCCGGGTCGCCGGAACGAAAACCGGGAGGGTGGTTCATCCCCCTGCGGAACGCTCGTGATCATCGCCCTCTCCTACCTCATGCGATCATCAATCATTATAAAGATAGTCTACATCGCGTGATTGGGGGTGGCGAGTTAAGGGGCAATCTTTATAATGCTTGCATGCATAGGGACTATCCCGCAGTCGAGGGGGTCGCCATCCGGTTGACGGAAGGCGTGCTGGAGCTGCGGCTGAACGACCCGCGGCGGCGCAACGCGCTGGGTGACCGCTCGCTGCGCGCGCTCATCGACGCCCTGGAGACGGCCCAGAACGACGAGGCGGTCCGCGCCGTTCTCCTGTCGGGCGAGGGCGGCGACTTCTGCAGCGGTTTCGACATCGTCACCCGCAACTCCGGCGGCGGGGGGCGGCCGCGGCCGGGAGCGATCCAGCGCCGTCTGCCCTCGCAGGCCCACCGGCTGATCCCCCAGATGTGCGAGCTCCAGGCGCCGGTGGTGTGCGCCGTGACGGGCTACGCGGTGGGGATCGGGTTTCAGCTCGCGCTCGCCAGCGACTTCGTGGTCGCCGACACCTCGGCGACCTTCTGGCAGCCGTTCATCACCCGGGGGATGACGCCGGACAGCGGCGCCACCTGGCTGACGGCGCGTGCCGTCGGGCCGATGCGGGCCCGCCGACTGCTCATGCTCGGCGAACGCCTCGACGCACGCACCGCCCTCGAGTGGGGGATCGTCCACGACCTGGTGGAGCCCGGGACGGTGGCCGAGACGGCACGCGCGCTCGCGGCCAGGCTGGCCGCCGGGCCCACGGTGGCGCTCGGGCTCACCAAGGCCCTGATCAACCAGGCCGGCGACGCCGCGCTGCGCGAGCAGCTGCCGGCCGAGGCGTTCTCCCTGGAGATCTCCTCGCGGGCACAGGACTTCCGAGAGGGCCTCAGCGCCTTCATGGACAAGCGCGAGCCGAAGTTCTCCGGAAAGTGACAGCCACATTGACAGGGCCGGGAGGGCCAATGGAGACTGACCAGGCGGCGACGCGGACCGTGCCGCGGATGTTGCTGGACCGGGCCGAGCGCTACGCCGACCGGCTCGCCGTGATCGACGGCGAGACCACGCTGACCTACCGCGAGCTGCTCGACGCCGCCCTGGAGACGGCGCGCGCCGCCATCGCGCTCGGCATCCGGCGCGGCGACCGGGTGGGCATCTGGGCGCCCAACTCACACCGGTGGGTCGTCGCCTCGCTCGGCCTGCACTGCGCCGGCGCCACCGTGGTCCCGCTCAACACCCGCTACCGCGGGAGAGAGGCGCGCGAGATCCTGGCCCGGGTGCGGGCCAGGGCGGTCTTCGTCGACGACGGCTTCCTCGGCTACGACTACGCCGAGGCCGTACGGCGGCGTGACGAAGACGACGACGCGGTCGAGGCGGCACTCGCCGACCTGATCGTGGTCGACATGCTCGACGGCGCGTCCGAGGGCGGCCGGCGCCTGATGGGCTGGGGCGACTTCCTGTCCGGGGGCGCCTCCGTTCCCGCCCATGCCGCGACCGAGGCCGCCCTGTCCGTCGAGCCCGGCGACCTCAGCGAAATCATCTTCACCTCCGGCACCACCGGAGCGGCCAAGGGCGTCATGATCCTGCACGGACCCTGCCTGGACCTGTACGCCGATTACGGGCGGATCTGGGGGCTGCGGCCGGGTGACCGCTATCTGGTGTCGCTCCCGTTCTTCCACACGGCCGGCAACAAGGCGGGCCTGATCACCTGCCTGATGTACGGGCTGACGATCGTGCCCCTGGCGGTGTTCGACCCGGTCGAGGTCATGCGGATCGTGGAGTCCTGCCGGATCTCGGTCATGAACGGGCCGCCCACCGTCTACTACTCGCTGCTGGAGAGCCCGGAGCGCGACTCCTACGACCTCGGCTCGCTGCGCGTGGCCGCGACGGGAGCGGCCGTCGTGCCGGTGGCGCTGGTCGAGCGCGCCCGCTCCGAGCTGCCGTTCGAGCACTTCATCACGGCCTACGGGATGACCGAGTGCTTCGGCACGGCGACCATGTGCCGGCAGGGCGACTCCGCCGAGGTGATCGCCCGCACCAACGGGCGGGCACTGCCGGGCGTCGAGCTGCGGGTGGTGGACCCCGAGGGGCGCGACCTGCCGCCGGGCGAGCAGGGTGAGGTGCTGATCCGGGGCTCGAACGTCACCCCAGGATACTGGGAGGACCCCAAGGCCACCGCCGAGGCGATCGACGCGGGCGGCTGGCTGCGCTCCGGCGACGTCGGCACGCTGGACGCCGACGGGAACCTCAAGATCACCGACCGGATCAAGGACCTGTTCTTCGTCGGCGGCTTCAACGTCTCGCCAGCCGAGGTCGAGCAGGTGCTCGCCCGTCACCCGGCGATCTCGGAGCTGGCGGTCGTCGGGGTGCCGGACGAACGGCTCGGCGAGGTGCCCAAGGCGTACGTCGTGCCCCGCACGGGCGTCGAGGCCTCGGCCGACGAGATCATCGCCTGGGCACGTGAGCGGCTGGCCAACTTCAAGGTCCCCCGGACGGTGGAGTTCGTCGGCACGCTCCCACGCAATGCCAGCGGAAAGATCCTCAAGCGCGACCTCCGCGGCGGCGCGCCCCATCACCAAGGGGTGTGAATGCTCGACACAGAGGTGTCCGGACTCCTGAAGGTCTTGGACGAGGGGTTTCCGCCGGTTCACCAGATGACAGGAGCGCAGGCGCGGGCGGCGGTGGCGGCCCGGCGCGCGCCGGTCGACAACCTCGATGACGTCCGCGCCGCGGAAGACCGCGTGATCGACACCGAGGACGGATCGCTGCGCGTGCGGATCTATCATCCGCACGGTGACGGCGGCGAGCCCTTACCGGTGATCGTCTTCTTCCACGGCGGCGGATTCGTCCTGTGCGACCTCGAGAGCCACGACGGGTTCTGCCGCCGGATGGCGAAGCACACCCGGGCGGTGGTCGTCTCGGTCGACTACCGGCTGGCTCCCGAGCACCGCGCGCCGGCCGCCGCCCGGGACGCGTACGCCGCGGTGCGGTGGGCCGCGCTGCACGCGGCCGAACTCGGCGGCGACCCCAACCGGATCGTGACCGCGGGCGACAGCGCCGGCGGCAACCTGGCAGCCGTCGTCTGCCTCATGGCGCGGGACCTCGGCGGACCGCCGATCGCGGCGCAGATCCTCGTCTATCCGGTCATCGAGCCGTCGCTCGACTCCGACAGCTACCGCAGGTACGCCACGGGATACTTCAACACCAGGGACGCGATGCGGTGGTATTGGCGGCAGTACCTCGGCGGCGACGCCGTGCCGGAGCCCGCCCACCATGTGGCGCCGCTTCGGGCGGCCGATCACGTCGGCCTGCCGCCGGCCGTCGTGGTCACCGCCGGGCTCGACCCGCTGTGCGACGAAGGCCGGGACTACGCCGCGGCACTCGCCCGCTGCGGCGTGCCGCTCGTCCACCGCCACTACCCCGGGCTGTTCCACGGCTTCCTGACCATCGCGGCGTTCGGACCCGCCGTCTGCGCCCGCGACATCCTCTGGGCCGACATCACCTCGATCCTCCCCGGCGCGACCCCTTGGAAGGCCCCCGCATGAACACCGGCGACGACATCCTCCGGCCCGAGACCTGCGACGTCCTCGTCGTCGGCGCCGGCTTCGCCGGCCTGTACGCGGTGCACCGATCGGTCGCGGCGGGATTCACCACGATCGGCGTGGAGGCCGCCCCCGGTGTCGGCGGCACCTGGTACTGGAACCGTTACCCGGGCGCGCGCTGCGACGTGGAGAGCATCGACTACTCCTACTCCTTCGACCCGGAGTTGCAGGACTCCTGGGTCTGGAGCGAGCGCTACGCGACCCAGCCGGAGATCCAGGCCTACCTGGAGCACGTCGCCGACCGGTTCGGGCTGCGCCCGCACTTCCGGTTCGGCCGGCGGGTGGAAGGCGCGCGCTTCGACGAGGGCTCGTCGGCCTGGACGGTGACCACCGACACCGGCGACGCCTACCGGGCGAGGTTCCTGGTGCTGGCCACCGGCAGCCTGTCCGCGCCGCACCGGCCCGGCATCTCCGGGGCCGACGACTTCGCCGGCGAGGTGCTGTTCACCGCGTGCTGGCCGCACGAGGACGTCTCCTTCGCGGGCAAGCGGGTCGGCGTCATCGGGACCGGCTCCTCGGGCATCCAGTCGATCCCGATCATCGCGGAGCAGGCCGCTTCGCTGACGGTCTTCCAGCGGTCGCCCAACTACAGCGTTCCGGCGTTCAACCGCCCGCTGACCGAGGAGGAGCAGGTACGCATCAGGGCGGAGTATCCCGAGCGGCGCAGGAAGTCGGCCTACAGCGGCGCGGGAACCCCGCACGAGACCTATCCCAGGGGCGCCTTGGAGATCGACGACGCCGAGCGCCTGGCCGCGTTCGAGGCGCGCTGGAAGGAGGGCGGCGTCCTGTTCGCGAAGACCTTCCCGGACCAGACCGTCGACGAGGCCGTCAACCGGCTGGCCCGCGACTTCGCCGAAGCCAAGATCCGGGCGATCGTGACGGACCGGCGGGTCGCTGACGACCTCATCCCGGTCGATCACCCGATCGGCACGAAGCGGATCTGTACCGACAGCGGCTACTACGAGACCTTCAACCGCGACGACGTCACGCTGGTGAACCTGCGTCGCGAGCCGATCACCGCGATCACCGAGCGGGGGATCAGGACGACCGCCGGGTCGTACGAACTCGACACCATCGTCTACGCCACCGGTTTCGACGCGATGACCGGCGCGGTGAAGCGGATCGACATCCGCGGCGCCCGCGGCGCCGAGATCGGCCGGGTGTGGGCGGACGGGCCGGTCACCTACCTCGGCATGGCGATCCCCGGCTTCCCCAACCTGTTCACCCTCAACGGGCCCGGCAGCCCGTCGGTGCTCGCCAACATGGTCCTGACCGCTGAGCAGCAGGTGGACTGGCTGATCGACCTGATCGCCGACTGCCGGAGCCGGGGCTTCACCGAGGTCGAGGCGCGGGCCGACGCGGCGGCCAAGTGGACCGAGCACGTGAGCGAGACCGCGCACAAGACGCTGTTCCCCCGGGCCGACTCCTGGTATATGGGCGCGAACATCGAGGGGAAGAAGCGGACCTTCATGCCCTACATCGGCGGGTTCGGCAACTACCGCAGGATCTGCGACCAGGTGCGGGCCGACGGATACGAGGGTTTCGTGCTGACGGAGCGGAAGGGGGCCGGGGCGATGACCGCCCGGACGGCGGCGGTCCGGCCCGTGCCCGGCGGGCCCGTTATCGGCCTCGCCGGGAAGGTCGCGATCATCACGGGGGCCGCCCGGGGGCAGGGGGCGGCCGAGGCCGAGCTGTTCGTACGGCTCGGCGCGACCGTCGTGATCACCGATACGAACGAGCGCGACGGCAGGGCGCTGGCCGACCGGCTGGGCCCGTCGGCGTCGTTCCTGCCGCTGGACGTCACCGACGGTTCCGCCTGGTCCCGGGTGGTGGCGGAGACGACGGCCGTGCACGGGCGGATCGACGTCCTGGTCAACAACGCCGGTGTCTGGCGCAAGGCGCCGCTGGAGGAATGGACCGAGGACGAGCTGCGCGGCATGCTCGACGTCAACCTGATCGGCCCGATTCTCGGCATGCGGGCCGTCGTGTCGGCCATGCCGGCCGCCGGGGGCTCCATCGTCAACGTGGCGTCGACCGCCGCGATACGCGGCCACGGCGGGGCGCTGCCTTACGCTTCGTCCAAATGGGGCCTGCGCGGGGCGAGCCGCTCGGCGGCCCAGGAGTACGCCTCGCGCGGGATCCGGGTCAACTGCGTCTGCCCGGGGGTGGTGGACACGCCGATGATCGATGCCGCGGCCCTGGACCTGTCGCGCCAGCCGATGCCGCGCGCCGGGACCGCCGAAGAGATCGCGAACATGGTCGCGTTCCTCGCCAGCGACGCCGGCGCGTACTGCACCGGCGCCGACTTCGTCGTCGACGGCGGCGCCACCGCCTAGCCCCGCCTCACCGTCCCTGTATTTACACTATTATAGTAATGATAGAGACTACTGGAGAGGGTGTGGGGATGGACGGCGGGGACTTCGCCTCGGTTCTGGAAACGGTCCGGAGATTCGTACGCGAGGTCGTGGTGCCCGCGGAGGACGTCATCGAGGAGACCGACGAGATTCCCGAGGAGATCAGGCGCGGAGCCGCGGAGATGGGCCTGTTCGGCTACGCGCTGCCGGAGGAGTACGGCGGCCTGGGATGCGACGCGCTCCAGGACGCGCTGCTGGCGATGGAGGCCGGCTACACCACGCCCGCCTTCCGCTCCATGTTCGGCACGAACAACGGCATCGCGGGGCAGGTCCTGGTCAACTTCGGCACCGAGCGGCAGAAGCGGGAGTTCCTCCCGCGGATGGCCGCCGGCGAGTGCGTGGCCGCCTTCGCGCTCACCGAGCCCGAGGCCGGGTCCGATCCGAGCGGGCTGCGCACCGGTGCCGTCGCCGACGGCGGCCACTACGTCATCAACGGGCAGAAGCGCTTCATCACCAACGCCGGCCGGTCGGACATCCTGCTGGTCTTCGCCCGCACCGGCGGTCCCGGCGCCGACGGCATCTCGGTCTTCGTGGTCGACACCGACACGCCCGGGGTGACCGTGGGACCGCCGGACCGGAAGATGGGCCAGCGCGGCTCGACCACGTCCGAGATCTTCTTCAGGGACGTGCGGGTGCCCGCCTCCCGCCTCGTCGGCGAGGTGGAGAGCGAGGGGTTCGGTGCGGCGATGCGCTCCCTGGCCAAGGGCCGCCTGCACATCGCGGCCTGCTGCGTCGGCATGGCGCAACGGCTCGTCGACGAAAGCGTCTCCTACGCCGCCTCGGCCCGGCAGGGCGGCACCGTCATAGGTGAGTTCCAGCAGGTCCAGGCGCTCATCGCGGAGTCGCAGACCGACCTCCTGGCCGGTCGAGCCCTGGTCCTGGAGACGGCCAGGGCCTACGACAGCGGCGCCGACCGGCGGCTGGCGCCGTCGAGCGCGAAGCTTTTCTGCAGCGAGATGGTCGGCCGCGTCGCCGACCGGGCGGTGCAGATCCACGGCGGCAGCGGATACATCCACGGGGTCGCGGTCGAGCGCTTCTACCGGGATGCCCGGCTCTACCGCCTCTACGAGGGGACCAGCGAGATCCAGAAGGTGATCATCGCGAGGCGGCTCCTCAGCACCGCGACCGTGCGGTGATCCCGCCGACGACAGGAGTGCATCATGCGTGACGCTGTGATCTGTGAACCCGTACGGACGCCGATCGGCCGTTACGGCGGGGCGCTGCGGGCGCTGCCGGCGGCCGAGCTCGGCGCGCAGGCGCTGCGCGGCCTGCTCGCCCGCACGGGCATCGCCCCGGAGGTGATCGACGACGTCGTCCTCGGGCACTGCTATCCGACGAGCGAGGCCCCGGCCATCGGACGGGTGGTGGCCCTGGACGCCGGCCTGCCGGTCACCGTGCCCGGCCTCACCGTCGACCGGCGCTGCGGCTCCGGGCTCCAGGCCGTCCTGTACGCGGCCCGGCAGGTCGGCGTGGGCGACGCGGAACTGGTGATCGCCGGTGGGGTGGAGAGCATGAGCAACGCCGCCCATTTCTCCCGCGACATCCGCTGGGGCGCCGGCCAGGGCGAGGTCAGACTCCACGACAGCCTGGAGCGCGGCCGGGTCACCGCGGGCGGTCGCCGCCACCCCGTCCCGGGGGGCATGCTGGAGACGGCGGAGAACCTCCGCCGCGAGTACGCCATCCCGCGCGAGGAGCAGGACGCACTCGCCGTCCTGTCCCACTCGCGCGCCGTGGCGGCGCAGCGCGACGGCAGGGCGGCCGAGGAGATCCTGCCGGTGATCGTACCGGTCAGGGGCGGCGAGGTGATCGTCGACACCGACGAGCATCCGCGGCCGGACACGACCATGGAGGCGCTCGCCCGCCTCCGCCCGATCCGGGCGGCTGTCGACCCGGAGTCCACGGTGACCGCGGGCAACGCGAGCGGCCAGAACGACGCGGCCGCCCTGTGCGTCGTGACGACGGCGGAGCGGGCCGAGGCGCTCGGGCTGCGGCCGCTGGTGCGGCTGGTGTCGTCGGGCGTCGCGGCCGTCGAGCCGCACCGGATGGGCATCGGTCCGGTCCCGGCCACGCGGATCGCCCTGGAGCGCGCGGGCATCACGATGCCGGACGTCGACGTCATCGAGCTCAACGAGGCCTTCGCGGCACAGGCGATCGCGGTGATGCGCGAGTGGGGCTTCGGCGACAAGGACCTGGAGCGCGTCAACCTCCGCGGGTCCGGGATCTCGCTCGGCCATCCGGTCGGCGCCACCGGGACCCGTATGGTCGGCGCCCTCGCCCGGGAGCTCACGCGCCGCGAGCAGCGCTTCGGCCTGGCCACGCTGTGCGTCGGCGGCGGCCAGGGGATCGCCGCGGTCTTCGAGCGGATCGGCTGAGCACGGTGGGCGACCTCAAGCTGGGACTGGCGCTGGGCTACTGGGGGGCCGGGCCGCCACCGGGGCTCGCCGACCTGGTGACGATGGCGGAGCGCCTGGGATTCGACTCGATGTGGGCCGCCGAGGCGTACGGCTCGGACGCGCTCACGCCGCTCGCCTGGCTGGGCGGCCGGACGCGGCGGATGCGGCTCGGCACGTCCATCATGCAGATGTCGGCGCGGACCCCCGTGGCCACGGCGATGGCCGCGATGACGCTCGACCACCTGTCGGGGGGCAGGTTCGTGCTCGGGCTCGGCGCCTCCGGCCCCCAGGTCGTGGAGGGATGGTACGGCCTGCCGTACCCGAGGCCGCTCGCCCGCACCCGGGAGTACGTCGCGATCCTGCGCAAGGCGATGGCGCGCGAGCGGGTGGAGTTCGAGGGCGAGCACTACCGCCTGCCCCACAAGGGCGGCAGCGGGCTGGGCAAACCGCTCCGCTCCACCATCCATCCGCTGCGCGACGACCTCCCGATCCTGCTGGCGGCCGAGGGCCCGAAGAACGTGGCGCTCGCGGCGGAGATCGCCGACGGCTGGCTGGCGATGTTCTACTCGCCCTACGACGACGCGTACCATCGCACGGCCCTCGCCGAGGGATTCACCCGGAGAGGGGAGGGCGCGGCCCCGGAGACGTTCGAGGTCACATGCCGGGTGAACGTCGAGTTCGACGACGACGTCGAGGCGGCGGCCGACCGGGTCCGGCCGATGCTCGCGCTCTACGTCGGCGGCATGGGGGCCAGGGGGGCCAATTTCCACTACGAGGCGTTCGCCCGGATGGGCTTCGCGGCGGAGTGCGCCCGGGTCCAGGAGCTCTACCTGGCCGGCCGCAAGGCGGAGGCCGCGGCCGCGATCCCGCTGGCGATGGTGGAGAAGGTCGCGCTGGTGGGGCCACGCGACAAGATCGCCGAAGAGCTCGATGCCTGGCGGTCGTCGCTCGTCACGACGATGCTGGTCTCCGGGGACGCGGCGAGCCTCGCCGCGATCGCGGAACTGGTGAAGGGCTGAGCACACGCCGGCCACTGCGCCGGTCGGCCGTACCCGCCTGACGGGCACCGTTGCGGAAGTCCCTGGTCGGTGCGGTCGGCGCGCCGGGAGGACGCTCCGGTCCGCTGCCGGCACGCGGTCCTCCCTCCCTCCCTCCCTCCCGCTCCGCTCCCTGCCACCCCATTGACGATCACACGACCGGCCCGCTAATCGGCCCAGGACGCCTTGGCTCTGGCGTCCGCGAGGAGCTCGGCGCAGGCCAGCCCGTCGGCGAACGTGGGCAGGCCCGCGGCGTCTCCCGTCATGACCGCGTCCCTGACCAGGGCGCACCAGGTGCGTACGGCGGTCATGAACGTCTCCGGGCCCCACTCGGCGGCGCTCGCTTCCGGCGGCAACGTCGCGTCGTCCAGCCGCAGGCCGCCGTCGGCGCGCAGCTCGAAGGTCGCCTCCGTCCCCGAGATCACGACGCGCGGTGCGACCAGCCGGGCGTCCGCGCCCGAGCTGACGACGGTGAAGCGGGCTCCGCGCTCCGTGCCGCCGGCGAGCGCGCACCCGGTCTCGGCGAGGCCGGAACGGGTGCCGCCGAAGAAGGCGGCCGACGCGATCTCGGGCCTGCCGGCCCAGAGCCTGATCGCGTCGAGCGTGTGCGAGACGGAGGCGCCCAGCCACCCGCCGCCCGCCGTCCGGTCCGACTGCCATCCACGGGGGCGGACCCGCCAGTTGGGCCGGCTCTCGTGCCAGTCGATCGCCTCGACCGTGCCGATGGTCCCGGCGTCGATGAGCGAGGTGACCAGCCGCCGCCAGGGTTCGTAACGCAGCTCGAAGTTGAGCAGGCACAGCGCGTCGGCCGCGGCGCCGAGCCCGGCCATCCTCCGCGCGGCATCGAGGCCGGCGCCGAACGGCTTGTCGCACAGCACGTGGCGGCCGTGCTCCAGCGCCGCGACGACGTCCGCCTCGTGGGCCGCCGGCGCGGAGTGGACGCTGATGAGATCGACGTCGTCGCGCCGGCAGAGCTCTGCCACGGCGGCCCGATCGCGGGGTGAGACGACCCCGGCCACCTCGACGCCGTCGGTGCCCGCGAACGCCGGGGCCATCACGTTCGCGCCGAAGCCGCCGCCGATGACGCCCACACGCACGGCGGTCATCGGATCACGACCGGGTCGATCGGTGTCCCGCCGCCGTGGACGATCCCCAGTGGCGCTGCCGTGTACGGGAAGGACCACCGGCCGCCGGTCACGCATGTGTCGGCGGGGTCCGTGCCGTCCGGCACGTTCGGCCGCGGATCGGCGAGGGACGTCATGCCCGCCTCCGCACGCGCGTCGTAGAATCGGCGAAAGTTCATCATTGCTATCTCATGCTCGTCATGGGCGATGAGGACGGACGGCCAGGCGTCCGGGAGAAGGCGAAACCCGCGTAGCCGTCCGCGGCGACCTCGGCGCACTTCCGCGCGTGCCGGTCGAATCCGCCGGGATACGGGATGAACACCCGGCTCCCGTCGTCCTCGTTGACGTGGACCATGTAGTTCGGGGTCCGGTAGCGCAGCATCGGGGCGGCCATCTCGGCGACGTGCGCGGTCCACTCCCGCTGCGCCTCCTGCGTCGGCTCGACCCGGGTGTGCCCGTGCCTGGCCATGTACGCGATCAGGTCGCCGATGAAATCGGCCTGCTGCACGCTCGTGGGGAAGAAGTTCGCCAGCACCGACGGCGAGCCCGGCCCGTTGACGATGAACAGGTTGGGCAGCCCACGCACCTGCAGCCCGAGGTAGGTCTGCGGCCCGCGGGCCCAGAGGTCGGCGAGCCCGGCGCCCTCCGCGTTGCGTATGCCGGCCTTGTAGAGCGAACCGGTGAAGGGCTCGAACCCGGTCGCGAACACCACCAGGTCGCACTCGTAGTGCGCCGACCCGGTCTGGATGCCGGTTTCGGTGAACCGCTCGATCGGGTCCGTGCGGATGTCCACCAGCGTGACGTTGTCGCGGTTGAACGTCTGATAGTAGCCGGTGTCCACGCAGAGCCGGCGGGTGCCGATCGGATAGGCCGTGGGCATGAGCTTGTCGGCCGTGCCGGGATCGGCGACGATTTCACGGATCTTGCCCCGGACGAACTCGGCGACCACCTCGTTGGCGGACGGGTCGGTGCCCTGGTCGGTGAAGACCGTGCCCATGGCGTGTCCGCCGTACGCCCAGCGCCGCTCCAGCAGGGCGGTCCGCTCCTCGGTGCTGAACGAGGCCGCGGGCCCGGCGCCGAGCGGCAGATCCGTGCCGCCGGGATGCTCCAGGCACCGCTGCGCCAGCTCCTCGACCAGGGTGACGTGCGCGTTGTGACGCTCCGGGTCCGCCGGGCCGTTCTGCGCAGGCACGGAGTAGTTCGCCGTCCGCTGGAACACATAGAGGTGGTCGGCGCGGGGTGCCAGCATGGGGATCACCTGCACGCCGGTCGCGCTCGTGCCGACGACGCCGATGCGTCTGCCGTCGACCTCCACCGGCTCGTGCGGCCACTGCGCGGTCAGCACGGTCTCGCCCCGGAACTCCTCGAGCCCCGGGAAGTCCGGCACCCGCGCGGCGGAGAGCGGACCGGTGGCCATGACGAGGAACCGGCCCTCCAGCGTGAGCCCGGTGTCGGTGGTC
Organism: Sphaerimonospora sp. CA-214678; assembly: GCF_050942215.1. Taxonomy (GTDB): domain Bacteria; phylum Actinomycetota; class Actinomycetes; order Streptosporangiales; family Streptosporangiaceae; genus Sphaerimonospora. The sequence goes on along the minus strand of NZ_CP192056.1, from coordinate 3,455,275 downwards.
ACGGTGTAGCGGTCGGCCGCCGGGTCGAAGGCGGCGCCGGTGACCCAGGCGCCGAAGTGGAATCGGCGCTTGACGTCCCACCGCTCCGCGGCGAACTCGAGGTACGCGAGCAGCTCGGGCTGCGACGGATAACGCTCAGCCCACGTCCACTCGCGATAGAGCTCCGGATCGAAGTAGGAGTAGTAGATCCCCTCGAGATCCACCCGTGCGCCCGGATATCGGTTGTGGTACCAGACACCGCCGACGCCCGAAGCACCCTCGACCCCCACCACCGACAGGCCCTGCCGGGCGAACCGGTGCACCGCGTAGATACCGCCGATCCCGGCGCCGACCACGATGACGTCATGCATATTGCTTGTCTATTCTATTATTGCTAAGTTTACAACCTCACGCGGAAAGAGGAGCGACCATGGCGGCGGCGAGCGGACTCACCGACCACGCGATCGTGGTCACCGGCGCCGGCCGCGGCGTGGGGGCCGCCGCCGCGGCCGAGTTGGCGCGGCTGGGGGCACGCGTCGTGATCAACGACATCGACGAGGTGAGCGCCAGGCGGACGGCGGCCGGCATCGAAGCGGAGGGCGGCCGGGCCGTCGCGCAACCGGGCGACGTCTCCGTACGGGCCGACGCCGCTGCCCTGGTGGCGCGCTGCATCGACGAGTTCGGCCGGATCGACGGCCTGTTCAACAACGCCGCGCTCATGGCGATCGGCGACTTCGCCGAGTACGACGACCGGCTGCTGCGCCGCCTTCTCGACGTCAACGTCGTCGGCGTCGCCAACTGCGCAGCCGAGGCCGTCGGGCCGATGCTCCGGCAGGGCTCCGGCGCCATACTCAACGTGACCTCCGGCGCCCACCTGGGTCTGCCGCACATGAGCCTCTACGCCGCCACGAAGGGCGCGGTGGCCACGCTGACCTACGCCTGGGCCGCCGAGACCGCCGGCACCGGTGTCCGGGTCAACGCGCTGTCGCCGCTCTCCCTCGGTCACATGACCCGGATGACCGATGACTACCTCATCGCCAAGGGGCACGCCGACGCGCCGGTCGCCGCACCGCCGCCCGAGAGCAACGCCCCCGTCGTCGCCTACCTGCTGTCGGACCGCGCCGGGGACGTGCACGGCCAGGTGGTGCGCATCACCGGGACCGGGCTCTCGCTGATGACCCATCCCGCGATCATGACGCCGGTCCTCGACCGTCCGGTGTGGAGCTACGACGACGTCGACCGGGCCTTCCGCGAGATTCTCGGCGCGCGGCAGGCGCCGATCGGCATCGCGTACGGCGAGCCCGCGACGGCCGCGCCCGCTCCGGCCGTCCCGTTCGACTGAAGAACACGACCTGGTTCGGAGGGCAACGTGCCGATCTTCCTCGACCCGGAGCTCGCCCCCTACGCGCACGCTCTGCCGTCCACCGACATCGCCGATCCGGTCGCCGCGCGCGCACGCCTCGCCGCACTGCGCGCCGGCCGGCCGCCGTTCGAGGTCCCCGGCGACCTCGTCCGCGCACGCGCCGAGCCGGCCGGTGTCCCGGTGCTGACCTTCCGTCCCTCCGCTCCCGCGCCGACGGCGCCCGCGATCGTCTATCTGCACGGCGGCGGTTTCGTCATGGGCGACGCGGAAGGAGACCAGCCGCTGGCGGCGCAGCTGGCCCGGGCGGTCGGCGGCCTCGTGCTGTCGGTGGACTATCGGCTCGCGCCCGAGCATCCGTATCCCGCCGCGCACGACGACGGGTACGCGGTGCTGCGCTGGGCGGCCGCCAACGCGGGCGAACTCGCGGTCGACCCCGGGCGGATCGCGATCGCCGGTTCGAGCGCCGGCGCCTGCATCGCCGCGGGCATCGCGCTGCGGGCCCGTGACGACGGCGGCCCGCGCCTCGCCGCCCAGCTACTGGAGATCCCCGTCCTGGACGACCGGGCCGAGACCGGATCGGCGCGGTACGAGCACACGCCGATGTGGACCCGTACGAACATCCTGGACAGCTGGGCGCACTACCTCCGGGGCGTGGACGGCGTCCCCGCCTACGCCGCCCCGGCGCGGGCCGGAGACCTGCGCGGGTTGCCGCCGGCGTACGTCGGCGTGTGCTCCGCCGACCCGCTGCGCGACGAGGGCATCGACTACGCTCGCCGGCTCACCGATCAGGGCGTGCAGGCGGAGCTGCGGATGTACCCGGGCCTGTTCCACGGCGCGACCGGAATGTTCCCCGGCCTCGACGTCACCCGGCGCGCCCGGGCGGCGCTCCTCGACGCGGCCGCACGACTGCTGAGCTCCTGAGCGGTCTTGCCAAGCACGACCTGCCATGTCATCATTAAACATAGCTATCTTAGCTAAGATAGTACCTTTTCTGATAGAGATCACCTCCGAAGTGGAGATACCGTGAAGCGTCGCCTCAGACTTCTCGTCGGGCTAGCCGCAGTCGGCTCCATGGTGATGACCGCTTGTGGTGGCGGCGGGGACGAGCCACAGGCGGACAGTGCGCCATACAAGATCATGATCAGCGCCGGTTCGGACGCCGGGGGCCAGACCGACCAGCTGACCACCGGCGTCATCTCGGCCAGGGCCGCCGTCACGGTCGTCAACGACGCCGGCGGCATCAACGGCAAGCCGGTCGAGCTCATCGAGTCCCCCGACAACGCCGACCCGCAGAAGGCGCTTTCCAACCTCCGGGCCCAGATCGCCAAGGACAAGCCCAACGCCTACCTCGTGGCGTCCGGGTCGAACGTCAGCTCCGCTGTGGCGGGCATCCTCCGCCAGAACGAAATCATCTTCCTCGACTCCGGCAACTCGGCGGACACCAACAAGCCGGCCGAGAATCCGTACGCGTTCCACCTCGCGGCGCCGTTCAGAACGGTCGTCGAAGGATACATTCCGCAGTTCGAGCAGGACGGCTACAAGAAGATCGGCGTGCTGCACGGCAACTCGGCGTACGCCAAGCAGTTCGGCGCGCTGGCGGAGTCGGTGTTCACCGAGAAGGGCTACGAGACCTCGGTCGTCGAATACGACGCCAAGGCTCTGGACATGACCGCGCAGATCTCGGTGCTGCAGGCCAAGAACCCGGACGTCCTGGTCTTCAACGGCTACGGCGCCCCGGTCGGCCTGGTGCTCCAGGGCATCACGAAGCTCGGCTGGAACGTGCCGATCCTCGGTGACACGTCGGTGACCTCGACCCCGCTGGTGACGACTCTGCCGCCGGACGGTCTCATCGGCACCCCGGAGACGGCGAACCTCAAGATCGAGGTGACCAAGAGCGTCAACGTCGAGACCGCGAGCGAGGCCACCGAGAAGGCCATCGAGGCGATGAAGTCGGTGGGCGAGATCAAGGCCAGCCTCAACAACTGCCTCAACTACGACGCGGTCATGCTGCTCGCCGCCGCGGCCAACCACGCCAAGAGCAACGACACCAAGGCGGTCGCCGACGCGCTGCTGCTCCCCGAGGTCAACACCGAGGCGGGCACCGCCGTTTACGACACCTACCCCTACACCGCCGACGACCACCAGCCGCAACTGCCGATCGAGACGCACACGTTCGTCGCGCCCGGTGTGCTGAAGGACGGCCAGATCGGCAGCGCGGAGAACTGACGGTATGACGCTGATCTACGCCGGCCTGTCGCTCGGCGCGGTATACGCCCTGGTCGCGATCGGCTACAACATCGTCTTCATCGCCTCCCACTCCTTCAACTTCGCGCAGGCGCAGTTGATGATGATCGGGGCGTTCGTGACCTACACGGGTTACGTGACGTTCAAGCTGCCGACGGTGGCCGTCCTCGCGCTGGCGATGGTCGTGGTCGCGGTCCTCAGCGCGATCGAGGAACGGATCGCGATCCGGCCCGTGTCCGATCACCAGACGCAGCTCATCACGACGCTGGGGTTCGGCACTATCCTCACCGGCGTAGCTCAGCTCATCTGGGGCACCCAGCCCCTGCAGGTGCCCTTCTTCGCCGGTGCCGGGGTCCTCACGATCCTCGGCGGCCGGGTCTTCCCGGTCGAGGTCGCGCTGGTGGTGTTCGCGGTCGCCCTGGTGGTCGCGATCACCTACTACACCCGTCGGCGGATGGGCGGCCTCGCCGTCGTCGCCATGTCGCAGGACGAGGAGGCGGCGACGCTGCGCGGCATCGACGTGCGCATGCTCGCCTTCGCCGCCTTCGCCGTCACCGGAGTGCTGGGCGGCCTGATGGGAGCGGCGATCGGACCGAAGACGTTCGCGGTCGCCTCCCTCGGCGCCGCTCTGGCCATCAAGGGCTTCGTCGCCCTCGCCATCGGCGGGTTCGGCAGCATGTACGGCGGTCTGCTCGGCGGGTTCGCGATCGGGCTCATCGAGCAGTACGTGGCCCGCTACCTGGGCTCCAACTTCACCAACCTGAGCATCTTCGTGGTGCTCCTGCTCGTCCTGATGATCCGGCCGACCGGGCTCTTCGGTCGCGTCCAGGAACGGACCGTGTGACATGCTCCAGTTCTGGACCGCCGTCCGCAAGGTGCCGACCTGGGTGTTCCCCGCGGCGATCGGGCTCTTCGTGCTTGTGCTGCCGCTGCTGGGACCCGGCTACGAGCTGACCAGGCAGATCGAGCTCACGCTGATCCTCGCGCTGGTCGTGAGCGGCCTCAACATCTCGCTCGGCTACGCCGGGCAGCTGGCCGTCGGACAGGCCGCGATGTACGCGGCGGGCGCCTACACGGCCGGCATGCTCTCCTCGGCCGGCCACACCGATCTCCTGCTCCAGATCGTCGCGGCGGGGCTGGCGGCGCTCCTGGTCGGCATCCTCACCGGCATTCCCGGCCTGCGCCTCGGGTCGTGGTCGCTCGCGATGACCTCGTTCTTCCTCGTCCTGCTGGTGCCCGACATCGTCGACATCTTCGAGGAGGACACCGGCGGCCACCTGGGCCTGACGACGATGCTGAACCCGACGCTGTTCGGCCGGCCGCTCGCCGCAGAAGCCATGTACTACGTGATCGTCATCGTGACGATCATCTGGTTCACGGTGTTCCGCAATGTGGTGGCCTCCCGTCACGGCATCGCCTTCCAGGTGCTCAAACAGAGCCCCGTGCTCGCGTCGTCGGTCGGTATGTCGGTGTTCCGCACCAAGCTCATCGGCTACGCGATCGGCGCGGTGCCCGCCGGCTTCGGCGGCGCGCTCCTCGCCAACCTCGACCTGTTCGTCACGCCGGAGTCGTTCACGTTCCACGTGGCGACCGGCGTGCTGGCCGCCTCCATCCTGGGCGGCTCGATGAGCGTGTACGGCGCTGTCTTCGGGGCGTCGATCATCCAGTTCAACAACGACCAGTCGAGCAACTTCGCCGAGTACTCCCTGGTGTTCTTCGGCGCGTTCCTGCTGATCGGCGGCGTGCTGCTGCGCGGCGGGGTGGCCGGACTCCTGCGCACCGGCATCCGCCGGCTCGACCGCGCTGCCGGGCTGTGGCCCCGGCGGCCGGCGGGTGCGGCGTCGGGCGGCGCGGCGGATGCCGTCGAGCTGCCGCCCATCGAGGCCGGCGCGCTGGAGGTGGCCGAGGCGGCCAAGGCGTTCGGCGGCAACCACGCGCTGCGCGGGGTCTCCCTGCGCGCCGAGCCCGGCCAGGTGACCGCGCTCATCGGGCCGAACGGCTCCGGCAAGACCACGCTGCTCAACCTCGTCTGCGGGTTCTACCGCCGGGACGCGGGCAGGATCATCGTCGCGGGCACCGCCATCGACGGCGCCTCCCCGCATCGCATCGCCCGGCTCGGCGTCACCCGGACGTTCCAGACACCGCTGATCCCGCCGGGTGTTTCGGTCGCCGAAGTGGTCGTCTCCGGGCGCTACACCAGCGACGAGGTCGGCTTCCTCAGCGCGGTGCTGCGCGGCCCGAAATTCCGCCGGGTCCGCCGCCGCGACCTCGCTCGCGCCGAGGACATGCTGCGCCTCGTCGGACTCGAGCACCTGTCCGACACCGAGGCGGCCACGCTGCCGCTCGGCCAGCGGCGGATGCTCGAGGTCGCGCGGGCCCTGGTCCGCGAGCCCAAGGTGCTGCTGCTCGACGAGGCCGCCTCGGGCCTGGACGAAACCGAGGTCGAGACGCTCGCGGCGGTGATCCGGCGGATCCGTGACGCCGGTTGCGCGGTCATCCTGGTCGAGCACAACTTCGGCCTGGTCCTCTCGCTGGCCGACCGGATCGTCGTGCTGGCGCGCGGCGCCGTCCTGGCCGAGGGCACGCCCGAAGAGATCGAGAACGACGTCCGGGTCCGCGACGAATACCTCGGGATCGTCGAGTCCGGCGATGCTCCCGCCGGGGAGGAAGCGGAAACGCTTCCGGAAAGGACGGCGAAATGACCACGCGGCCGGCCGACGTGCCGCTGCTCGATGTGCGGGGGCTCGCCACCGGGTACGGCGACCTCCGCGTGGTCTGGGACGTCTCGTTCCAGGTGTGGCCGGGCCGGGTCACCGCGCTGCTCGGGCGCAACGGCTCCGGTAAGACCACGTCACTGCGCGCGGTCGCCGGTCTGAACCCGGTGCACGGCGGGCGGATCGACTACGACGGCCGGCGCATCGACCGCCTCGCCGCCCACAGGCGAGTCAAGGCCGGCCTCAGCTACGTGCAGGAGGGCAAGCGGGTCTTCCGGCAGCAGTCGGTCGAGGACAACCTCCGGCTGGGCGGCTACACGCTGGGCGTACGCCGCTCTGTGCTGGACGCCGACTGCGACCGCGTTTACGAGCTCTTCCCCGTGCTGCGGGAGAAGCGCGGGCACCCCGCGGGCTCGCTCTCCGGCGGCCAGCAGCAGATGCTCGCGATCGGGCAGGCCATCATGGCCAGGCCCCGCCTGCTCATGCTGGACGAGCCGTCCGGTGGCCTCGCACCGTCCATCGTGGCCGAGGTGATGTCCAGGGTGGCGCTGCTCAAGGAGTCCGGCCTCGCGATCCTGCTCGTCGAGCAGGCGGTCGAGGCCGCCGTCGACGTGGCCGACCACGTCATCGTGCTCGACATCGGCAAGGTGACGCTGAGCTCGCCCGTCGACGAGATCGACGACCTCGATCGGCTCAAGGACGTCTGCATGGGCCGGATCCCGGCGACCGGCGGAACCGGTGAGCCGTGACCGTGCGCTGAACGGCCGGGGCGGGCGGTGCGAGCAGGTCCCCGTCCCGCTCGCGTCCGCATGATTCAACCGCGGGGCAGGCCGAGCACCCGCTGCGCGACGATCTGACGCTGGATCTGCTGGGTGCCTCCGTAGATCGACTGGGCGCGCGACCACAGGTAGTCCGCGAACGGTCCCGGCGGGCCCACCGTGAAGGACGACCCGGCGAGGTCGGCTGTGACGCGGTAGAGGTTCTGCTCGACCCGGGTGGCGAGCAGCTTGTCGACCGAGCCGCCGGAACCGGTCGAGTCGGCGGCCCGGTTCGCCAGCGACCGGGTCACGTGCCACTGCATCACCTGGACGTCGACGGCGGCCGCCGCGAGGCGGTGGCGCAGCGGCGCGCCGGCCGTCACCCGGCCGGAGCGCACGTCGTCCCGGGCGCCGGCCAGGACCCGGCCCAGCCGGCCGACCCAGCCCATGTCTGCGGGGCCGCGTTCGTACGCCAGCATGTGCATCGCGATCAGCCAGCCCTGGCCGCGTTCGCCGACGAGGTTGGCGGCGGGCACGGCCACGTCGTCGAAGAACACCTCGGCGAACTCCCGGCTGCCACCGGCGAGCACGATCTCGCGACGGTCCACGCCGGGGGTCTCCATGTCGACGACGAGCATCGACAGGCCGCGATGGCGCGGCAGGCCGGCCTCCGTGCGCGCGAGCAGGAGACACCAGCGCGACCACATCGCGCCGCTGGTCCAGATCTTCTGGCCGTTGACGACGAACCGATCGCCGTCCGGCGTTGCCGTGGTGGAGATCCCGGCCAGGTCCGACCCCGCCCCCGGCTCGCTGAACCCCTGGCACCACACTTCTTCGCAGCCGACCAGGCTGGGCAGCACCCGGGCCTTGAGGTCCTCATCGGCGAAGTCGGCGATCGCGTGGGCGATGTGGCCGATCGGCGGCGGCGGCGGGGCCGCGGCCGCGGCGAGCTCCTCGTTGACCACGGCCTCGTAGACGTCCGGCAGGCCGCGCCCGCCGTAGGCGGCCGGCAGCGAGACGCCGACGTAGCCGGCCCCGGCGAGGGCGCGGTGCCAGCGCAGGGTCCGCTCGACGGAATCGGCGGTCTCGTATCCGCTGGCGTCGCGGTGCTCGTCTAGATGTTCGCGCAGCCAGGCGCGCAGCCCGGCCCGGAAGCCGGCGACGGCGGGGGCGTCGGAGAAGTCCATCTCAGCTCCTGGAGAGGTCGGTTTCGGCGCGGCCGTCATCGGCCGGGCCGGAGAACTCGGTGTCGGCGATCACACCCTGATGGTGGTGCTCGTCACCGAGCACCCGGCGATCGGCGTGGGCGCGGCGCAGCCGGACATGTGCGGGCGCCTCCCAGGTCATGCCGATGCCGCCGAAGACCTGGACGGCGTTCTCGCACACCTCCACCGCGGAACGCGAGGCGAACGCCTTGGCCGTACGCGCGGCGCGCGAAGCCCCGCGTCCGTCGAGCGCGTCGGCCGCCCAGGCGGCGTAGTAGGAGGCGCTGCGGGTGGCCTCGACGAGAACGTGGCTGTCGGCGAGAAGCTGCTGCACGGCCTGGAATGACCCGATCGGCGCGCCGAACTGGACGCGGGTGCGGGCGTGATCGAGGGCCGCGTCGAGCGCGGCCTGCATCGTGCCCAGCAGATCGGCGGTGAGCAGGCTCAGGGCGAAGGCGTCGAGCCGCGCGGCCGCGTCGTCGCCGGGCGCGGTGAGCGTGAGCGAGGACGGGTCCACCGGCCGGCCGGTGAGCGGCCGGACCTCGCGGGTCAGGTCGGCGAAGGGCAGCGGTCCGCCGAGGCCGTGCACGGCCCCGCTCGCCGGGATCACGGCCACCTCGGCGCCGGCGGCGTCCCAGGCGACGGCCCCCGTCGCGGTCCCGGCGAACCCGGTGAGGTCGCGGTCGAGCGCGGGCGCCACCCGCACCGCGCCCTCCGCGATCTCCTGAAGCAGGCCCGGGGGAGCCTGCCACGTCTGGAGCTGCTCTGCGGCGATGATCGTGCCGAGCACGGGGGCCGCCACCGCGTGGTAGCCCAGCTGTTCGACGAGCACGGTCACGTCGACCGTGCTCGCCCCGGCGCCGCCGTTCTCCTCATACAGGCGGAGCGCGAGCCAGCCCGCCTCGGCGACGCGCGACCAGGACGCTTCGTCGGGGACCGGGGAGGCGACGTCGTGCGGGCCGCGACCGAGGCGCCACCGCGCGGCGAGATCGGCGGCCAGCTTGCCGCAGGATTCGCGGAACGCTCGCTGCTCCGCGCTGAGCTGGATGTCCATGCCACTCCGAAGGCGCATTATTGCTATTATTAATATAGTAGTTCCATTGATGGGTTCGCCGGGCAAGAGCCCGGCGGAGGACGACGGCGCTCAACCGGTCCGGCGCAGCAGCTCGGCGGCGCGTTCGCGCAGCTCGAGCTTGGCGACCTTGCCCACGCTCCCACGGGGGAGGCGGTCGACGGCCCACACGCGCCGCGGCACCTTGAAGTTCGCGAGCCGCTCCCGGCACCAGCCGACGAGATCCTCCTCGTCCGCTTCGTGCTGCCCGCCGTCGTCCGCCGGCACCACGAAGGCCACCGTGATCTCGCCGAGGCGCTCGTCGGGCACCCCGACGACGGCGGCCTCCCGCACATGCGGATGCTCGGCGAGCGTGTGCTCGATCTCCGCGGGATAGACGTTGAACCCGCCCACGATGACGAGATCCCGGACACGTCCCGCGATCCGCACGTAGCCGTCGTCGCCGATCCAGCCGAGATCGCCGGTGCGCAGCCAGCCGTCGTGGATCACCTCGGCGGTGGCGCCGGGATCGTCGAGGTAGCCCGCCATGACGTTGTCACCGGTGATCTCGATCTCGCCGACGACCGGGTGCCCCGTCGCGCCGGGAGCCCAGATCCTGGCGCGCACGCCGTCGATGGGCCGGCCGATCGTGCCGCAGACCAGGTCGAGGGGGTCGCCCGGCCGGGTCATGGTGCAGACCCCGGTGGCCTCGGTGAGCCCGTAGCCGATGATCACGTCGTCGACGCCCAGCTCGTCGATGAGCCCCTGGACCAGGACGGGCGGGACGATCGCGGACCCGATGACCGCCGTCCGGATCGAGAGCTCGCCCGGGATCTCGCCGGCCCGCCGGGCCGCGAGGATGTACTGCTGCACAGCGGGCGGAGCGTTGAGGAAGGCGATCGGGTGGGTGCGGACGACGTCGGCGACGGACTCGGCCGACACGACCGGGATCAGCACGGCTGTCGCGCGGGCGTGGAACGGCGAGATGAGCCCGGTCTTGAAACCGCCGATGTGCGCCAACGGATAGGTCACCGGGTAGAGGTCGCCGCGCCGCAGCCCGACCACCTCCGCCCAGGTGCGCGCCGTCACGATCATCGGCCGCTGCCGCAGCAGCGCTCCCTTCGGGCGGCCCGTGGTGCCGGAGGTGAACTGAATCGTCATGATGTCGCCGGCCGCGACCCGGGGCGCGGGCCGGCCGGCCGCGCTCGCCACGAAATCGCGCCAGCTCACGCCGCCCTCCGGCACGTCCTCCCCGAGTGTCACGACCTCGGCGGCGCCTGCGATCGACCGGGCCTCCTCAGCCAGCCGGCGGCCCGCGATCCGGTCGGGCGCGAGCAGGAAACGGCAGCCGGCCCGCGGCAGGATCTCGCCCACCTCCGACGTCGTGTAGCGGGGGTTGAGCGGCACGAGCACGCCGCCGCTGATGACGGCGGACAGCATGGCCACAGTGCAGTCGATCGTGTTCACGGCCCAGACGGCGACCCGGTCGCCCTGGCGCAGGCCGTGGTGATGCCAGGCCGCGGCACCCGCCCGGACCCGTTCGTCGAGTTCGCCGTACGAGACCGCCTCGCCCTCGCAGATCAACGCGGTGACGTCGGCCGCGTCCTTCGCCGAGGACGCCAGGAGCTCGTCGAGCGTGGTGGTCATCGCTGGTCCTCGCAGAGGGGGTCGGGATAGACGAGGTGATCGCCGAAGACGGCGCGCACGGTGCCGGCGCTGCCCGCGTCCAGCAGCTCCAGGCACCACGGCACCCGCGCGTTCCGCTCTTCGACGTAGGCCCAGAATCCCGGACCGCCGGGCGGGGACGCCACGGGCGGCGCCCCGCTGCCGCGCACCACCGCCCCCCACGGCGGCGTCAGGCCGGGCCGCTGCGCGGCATGGGAGTAGGTCACCTCGGCACGGTCGCCCAGCGCGGCGATCGACTGGCCGAGGTCTTCGACCCAGAAGGCCAGGTGATGGATTCCAGGCCCGTGCTCGTCGAGCCATTGCGACGTGCGGGTACGACCCTGGTGCGGCTCCACGAGTTCGATCGCGATGTCGCCGAGGCGGGCCATGGCCACCGTGGATCTCGACCCGGCGAGCAGATCGCCATGCAGCTGGAGCAGTCCGTCGGGCTGCTCCAGCTCCTGGACGAGCCACTTCTCGATGCCGAGCAGGGTGCCCCATGTGGCGCGGAACTCGGCGATGCTGCGGACCGCGAGGCCGACGTGACACAGGCTCACGATTCCGAGATCGTGCACGGTCTCTCCTTTCGGCCGGAACGCCCGGCCGCGCCGCATACAATCCCCCTGTGCGCCCCGAACCCGGCGCCGGATCCGTGCGGCGCCCGAAGCTCTCCCTCGAGGTGGCCCGGCAGATCGTTCAGACCATGAGCGAGGCGGGCATGGGTCCGGGTGACCGCTACTACCCCGAGGCCGAGGCGATGCGACGCCACGGCGTGGGCCGCGGCACCTACCGCGAGGCCCTCCGGTTCCTGGAACACCAGGGCCTGATCGTCATGCGCCCGGGACCCAACGGGGGACCGGAGATCGTCCAGCCGGACTGGCGCAACCTCGCCTCGACGATCGCGCTGCTGCTGCAGTTCGCCGGGGCGCCGCTGCACTCGGTGCTGGACGTCAAGACGGTGATCGAGCCCGGCCTGGCGGAGCTCGCCGCGCGGCACGCGACCGACGAGGAACTGGCCATGATGGCCGCGGATCTCGACGAGATCGAAGACGGGCTGGGGTCCTACCGCGCTTTCGCGGAGGCGTACGAAAGATATTGGCTGCGCCTGGCCGCCGCAGGCCACAACGAACTGCTCGCCTTTCTCAGCCCGGCACTGCGCGCCATCGTCAACAGCGGGGGTTACGTGCCGGACGAGCCGCACCGCGCCGAGGTGCTGGCGCGTCTTCGCGACGTGCACGCCGCGGTGGCCGCGCGAGACCCCGGGCGGGCCCGCGAGACCATGCGCGAGCTCCAGGAGGAGCTCGGCCGGCGACTCAGGCAGGGCTACCCCCGCCAGACCGCGCAGGTGATCGCCTGGTCCGACGTGCACCAGTTCGGCGGCCCCGGGTAGCGGATCGGGAGGCCGGACGCGGCCGGTCATCCCGCGCGGCTCACTCGCCGCCGGATCCGCCACCCCTCGGCCGTCCGGGTGAGTTCGTCCGTGTAGACGCCGAACACCCGGACCACGGGTGTCGACGTGGTGTCGCCGAAGAAGAGGAAGTACGACACCGCGGTGGCGGTGTCGCCCTCGACGGTCACGTGCAGCGGGACCACCAGGTGACGGGTGGCCGTACCGGGTCCGCTGGTTCCTTCGGCGCGCCGCCGCCGGGCGGCCGCGACGATCTCGTCGGCTCCGGTCTGGGTGTCGGACCCGAAGGTCCAGGTGGCGTCATGGGTGTAGAGCGAGCGGTAGTCGTCGGGAGTGCCCTCGTCTGCGAGATACGCGGCGCGCCCGATGAGCGCTCGGATGAGCACGTCGTCGTGCTCCGGGCTGGCGTCGGACATGACGGCAGCCTAACATGTAAATGATGGCAATCATAGAGGTCCGCCGGTGTCCGTGCTCGTACCCTCAGGGTGATGTATAGGTTCCTGGTTGATCGCCTGGAAGAACTATTGATTGTGGATATGAAAGAAGACTAGGTTCCTTGATTATTCGGTACGGCGATGCGAAGGAGAGGCGCAGGCATGGCGGAGACATCGGTCGGGGAGCGGCTCGTCGCCGAGTTCGATCGGATGGTCCGCCGGGACGGTGGCGAGGTCACCCTCCTGGCGGAGGACGGTGAAGTGATCCGCGTCGGCTACCGGCCAGGCAGCGCGGGCCCCGACTGCCGGGACGACGTCTGCATCCTGCCGCAGGACGAGCTGCGGCAGCTCATGGCCGAGACGCTGCGCCGGCGCAACCCCGAAAAGGAGCTCGTGGTGGAGGTTCTGGCATGAACACGCGGCTGACCATCGTCAATCCGGTCGCGACGCCGAGGTCGCGCGCCGACGGCGACCGGTTTCCCCCGGCGCCGCGGCCGGCCACCCTGGACCGGGCGACCGTGGTGCTGTACTGGAACGGCAAGCAGAACGGCCTGGACGCGCTGGCGCGGGCCCGGGAGCTGATCGACGCCCGCTTCACCGGGGTGACGTTCATCGAGATGACGGGGGCGCTCGGTGGCACGACCCGCTACCTGTCCGAAGAACAGCTCGACCTGATCGAGCGGCGGGCCGACGCGGTGGTCGCCACAACCGCCGACTGCGGCAGTTGCTGCTCCTGGCTCGTGCGCGATCTGTGCGAGGTGGAGCGCCGGGGCGTCCCCGCGATCGGCTACACCGCGGAGATCTTCACTGAGGACGCCCGCTTCAGCGCGCAGACCTTCGGCGTGCCCGAGGCATGCCCGGTGATCGTCCCCGAGTGCTTCTCGAACAGGACGACCGACGAGATCCGCACCATGGTCGACGACTCCTTCGAGGAGGTGGTCTCCTGCCTGACGACCGACCGCGCCGTGTACGACGTGCTGCCCGAGTTCGACTCGATGGTGCTCGATGGCGCCCCGGAACTCCATTACGACGGTGCGGACCTGCTCGACGCCTTCGACGAGATGCAGCGCCGGTTCGTGGCCAACGGCTGGAGCGACGGAATGCCGCTGGTGCCCCCGACCCGGCGCAAGGTCGACGCGATGGTGGAGGCGTCCGGACTCGACGGCGATCACGTGATCGGCGACTTCGCGCCCGGCTTCGGTATCGGCACGGTGGAGAAGGTCGCGGCGAACGCGGTCATGGCGGGGTGCCGCCCGGAGACGATGCCGGTGATCCTCGCCATGATGGAGTGCATCCTCGATCCGTCCATCGGACTGCGCACCTGGGCGATGTCGACGGGGCCGCAGGCGCCGCTCGTGCTCGTCTCCGGCCCGATCGCCGACGAGATCGGGATGAACCGGGGGATCTGCGCGCTCGGCCCCGGGTCCGTCTCGGCGGTCAACGTCGCCATCGGCCGGGCGCTGCGCCTCATCATGATGAACGTCGGGCTGTCCTACCCGGGCATCACCGACATGGACACGATCGGCACCCCGATGAAGTTCTCCGCGTGCGTGGCGGAGAACGAGGAGGCCACGCCCTGGGACCCCTGGCGGGTCCAGCAGGGCTTCGCGCCGGAGGAGTCCACGGTGACCGTCAACGTGCCGTACGGAATGACGGAGTTCTTCGACTTCCAGAACTCCGACCCGGAGCGGCTCGTCGAGAGCTGGTCGACGCTCACCCGCCACGCGGTCGGCACGCCGGCGGCCGGCGCGTGGCTGATCAAGCAGGACGCGCCCCTGTCCGCCGGCTATCCCTTCCACGGCACGTTCTCCAACATGCTGCTGATGGCGCCCGACCACGCCGCGGCCTTCGCCGCGGCCGGGTGGACACCCGAGCGCATCAGGGAGGCGATCCACCGGCGCACCAAGCTGCCGTTCCGCCAGCTGATGCTGAACCAGTCGATGGACGCCTTCGAGACCTCGCACCCGGAGCTGCGCTGGCTGCTCGACGCCCCGGACACGATGGTCACGGTCAACCCGTCGGCGGAGTGCTTCGAGTTCTTCGTGGTCGGCGCCAAGGCGGGACGCAGCCAGTTCTGCTTCGGGGGCACCAACTCGGTGACCAAACCGGTCGCCGTCCCCTGACCGGCTCGGGCGCGGCCATCGGGAGCACTCTCCCGATGGCCGCGCCCTGTGCCGTCACCGGCTGGAGCCGTAGTCCAGGTTGTCGAGCAACTCGGTGTTCACCGTGTGGTTCTTGGTCGACTCCAGGCTCGATCGCCGCGTGGCGGACAGGTGGGCGCTGGCCAGCCTGACGGCCGCCGCGCTGTCACCGGCCTCGATGGCGTCGACGATCTTCTCGTGGTCGCGCAGCGCCGCACGCAGCGACTTGCGCGCCACCGGGGAGTCGGGGGCGGCCTGCTCGTTCAGGGAAGCCTCCAGCCACACCGTGGACTCATGGGCGGTCCAGATCGTCTCCAGGGAGCCGATTATGACGATCATCGTCTCGTTGCCGCAGGTCTCGACGATCTTCTCGTGGAACCGCCGGGCCTTCATGGCGTACTGCTTCGGGTCGTCGAGGACCTCGTGCTGCTCGGCGATGACCTGGCGCAGCTCCGGCACGGTCGTCTCGGCGCGGTCCGGCCGCTCGGCGCACAGCGCGACACAGGTGGGCTCGAGGTGCAGCAGGGCGCCGCTCACGTCGGCCATCGTGGTCCGCCGGGTCTGCAGCACCATGCTGATGGTGCGGGCGATGCGCTGGGGCGTGGGCAGGTGTACGACGGCGCCTCCGACGTTGCCTCGCCGTACCGAGACGAGACCTTCGGTCTCCAGGATGCGCATCGCCTCGCGCACCGCGGGCAGGCTGACCCGGAACTCGGTGAACAGATGCTCCTGGCGAGGGAGGCTGTCACCCTCTGTCAGCCGACCTTCCAAGATATCGTCGCGTAGCTTGGCGGCGACGATCTCGGCGAGACGCGGCTGTCGTAGTTGCCGCACGGGACTCCTCCCCAATCAGGATTACGGACCGGCGATGTCAAGATTTATTGATCGCGCCGTCAATCATACAATCATTAGAGCTATAGCTTAGCGTTTCGCGGACGTGAAAGTCGCGGCGGGAACCGGCCTCCCGGTCGGCGATTCCGTACGTCCCGGATCGGCGCCGACCGCTTCCATGATCAATTAATCATTACTATGATAGAGGTGTTGCGTGGCTGTCTGGAGAGACAGGAGCGCGAGCCGAGGTCTCCGGCGGACGAGTGGTCGCACCGAAGCCGGCGGGAAGACGATCAGGAGGGCGGATGGAGGGTGATCATGTGACGGGACGCCCGGTGCCCGCCGACGCCGGCGGTGAGCCTGACGGATCGGGCCGGCATCCGGCCGAGGCGCCCTGGCCGCGCGGCGGCCTCGTCCCGGGTCCGGTGGGGACGGCGTTCGACGTGCCGGTGGGACCCGAGCTCTGCGGCCCGAACGGCCGGCTCTTCGGTGGCTGGGGCCTCGGGATGCTCGCCGACGCGGTGCGGCGGTCGACCGGACGGCGGCTGACCGATCTCTCCGTGAGCTACCTCCGGCCGGTCGAGGCGGGCAGCCGGCTCGGCGTGCACTGCGAGTCGCTCGCCGAGGGGCGGTCGCTCGGCCACTACCGGGTGACCGCGACGAATTGCGGCCGACCGGCCTTCGTCGGGACCGCTGTGGCCGGCCCGCCGCCGGGGCCGGTTCGGTGGGGCGCCGATCCGCCCCGGCCGCCCGCTCCGCAGGATTGCCCGGAACGCACCTATCGGGCGGGGCCCGGCACCGGGACCTCCGTGCTGCTCGACGTCCGCGAAGCGGGGGAGCGGCCCGGCGCCGGGGCGGCCGCCTCGGCGCTGCTGTGGGCACGGCTGCGGTGTGCCGCGCCCGACGAGGTGCGGCTGGCCGTGGTCAGCGACCACGTGCCGTACCTGCTGCTCCGGGCCTTTCCCGGACTGGCCGGGGCGGTCACGGTCAGCGCCTCGCTGCGCCTGCTGGGCGGGCCCGTGGCCGAGTGGATCCTGCTCGACGTGAGCCTGGTGGCCGGTGCGGAGCGCAGCGCCGTGGGCCGGGTCGTCATGTGGTCGGGTGGGACCGCGCTCGCCGGCGTCGCCGAGCAGACCGCCCGGCTGATACCGGCCTGACGCCGGGCCGACCGCCGGCCGCCGGGATCGGCCGAGCCGACGGCCCGGCGTCGGGGGAGTGGTCGTCGGCGCGCCGCGCTCAGTATCCGCGTGAGCCTTCGACGGGGTTGATCACGGGTCTGCCGGACTCGACGCGCTCGAGGTTCTCGATGAACAGCGCGGCCACCCGCAGGGGATAGTCCGGAGAGCTCCACGAGATGTGCGGGGTGAGGATCGTGTTGGGCGCGTCCCACAGCGGGCTGCCGGGTGGCAGCGGTTCCCGCTGGAACACGTCGAGCGCGGCGCCGCCGAGCGTGCCGGCGTGCAGCCGGGCGGCGAGCTCGTCCTCGTCGACGACGTCGCCGCGGGAGATGTTGACGATCAGGCAGGTGGGCGCGCATCGATCGAGGACGTCGGCGTTCAGCATCCTGCGGGTCAGCGGTGTCGCGGGAACCGCCATGACGATGGCGCCCGCCCGCGCCGCCAGCTCGGCGAAACGCTCGGCCGGATGGGTCTCGTCGAACTCGGCGACCGGCGCCCCGCCCTTCCGGACGCCGATCACGTGGGCGCCGAGCGCCCTGCCGCGCCGGGCCACCTCGCGCCCCACCGGCCCGGCGCCCACCACGAGGAGGGGGAGGCCGGACAGCAGGATGGGATCGCGGCGCCGCCACTCCCGGGCCCGCTGGCTCTCCAACACGCGGGGCAGGCCCTTCGCCAGGCCGAGGAGCATCGCGATGGCGTACTCGCCCATGGCCGGGGCGGAGATCCCGCGGGCGTTCGCGATCCGCACGCCCGGTGGCAGTCCCTTCGCGGGAAGGATGCTGTCGGCACCCGAGCCGACGAGGTGGATGAGCCGCAGGCGCCTGGCGCGGGACCAGTCCTCGACCGGCATGCCGATGCCGAGGACGGCCTCGACGCGGTGGAGCTCGGTGAGGAACTCCGACGGCGTGCGGCAGGCGACCAGTTCCCGATCTCCGAGAGAGGATCTCGACGCGGTCAGCATGTCGATGGCCATCCTGCCGTAGCAGTGCACGGTTTCGATCTTTCCGGCGCGCATGGTCTCGATCCGGTAGTGGGTCACCATCAAGACAAAAGATACTATCTTAGTTAAGATAGAGCCACCACCCCGCGATGTGCGTGATCTTGCGAATTCTCGCAGAGATGGCTTCCGACCTGCCCCGATCCAATCGGTGATCTTGCAGTTCCTCGCATGCGAGGTGCGTGACCTGCGCCGATGTGCTCGCTGATCTTGCACTGCGGGAGTACAAGATCATGGTGAGGCTTCGAAGGCGGGCAGGGGGCGCATCGCGGTGAAACGCGATCAGGGGTGATGTCCACTACCATGCGCACAGTCCCATTCGTGACGTGTCTGCCGAACCGGGACGCGCCAGGAGGTCGTGCGTGCGTAAGTTAGGACCTGACCGGACTGGTTCCCTGTCGGTGCTCGACGCGATCAGCCTGCCGCCGCTCAACATGGCGGAGGTGCTCACCGGCAGGTCGGTGCTGGCCTACCGGAACGTCCGGTGGATCCAGGTCATGCACTGGCCCTCCCATGAGTTCGTACGACCCGGTGATCTCGTGCTCAACACCGGCGTGGCGCCGTCCCACGAGGCGGCACGCCGGTTCCTGGAGGGTGTGATCAGGTCCGACGCGGCCGCGCTGATCGTGAGCCTGCCCCCTGGAGTGGACCATCAGGCGATTCTGACGCCGGTGATGTCCACGGCGCGGGCCCGGGAGTTCCCCGTGCTGTCCCTGCCGTGGGAGGTTCCGTTCGCCGACGTTTCGCGTACGGTCGTGACCCGCCTTCTGGCCATGGGGTGCTACGCGGAGGAGACGTCCTGTGCGCTGCGGCACGGCGGCGTCCGGCGCCCCGAGCTCGCGCCGAACGTGTCCGACGAGATCTCCCGGGCGATGGCGCTGCGCGCGGAGTCGGCCGACGTCGAGGTCGCCCTCGGCCGGCCGGGGACGGGCGCGAACGCGCAGGAGAGCTTCGCCAGGCTGATCGGGGAGCTCGAGAGCACCGCCGCCCGTGAGCGGCTCCAGCTTCGTCTGTGCCAGCGGCCCGGGGTCGCGCTGCTCGTGCTCGAGGACGGGGGCATGACGCTGCGGCATCTCCTGGAGCGGGCCCGCCGGTCGGTGGCGGACACCTCGACGCACTGGGTCGTCTCCGACCGCGGCGATCAGGAAGCCGCGACCGCGTCACCGGATCTCGCGCAGTCGATGGAGGTCGGCCGGGAGATCATGCGTGACGGCGACGGCTGGGTGGCCCGCCAGCCCCTCGAATCGCTGTTCGTCCTCGGTGCGATGGCGCAGAACCCGCTCGTCAACTCGGTCGTCGTCGACGCCGTGGGGCCGCTGGTGGAGTACGACCGGCAGAACCGGCGCAACCTGGTGGAGACGCTGCAGGTGTTCCTCGACGAATCCTGCAACACCAGCGCCGCGGCACGACGGCTGTTCCTCAACCGGCATTCGCTGATGTACCGGCTGAACAAGATAGAGGAGCTGACCGGTTTCTCGCTGAAGGAACCGGCCGACCGCTTCTTCCTGCACGCGAGCGTGCGGTTGTACCGCTACCGGCTGGTCGAGGGCGTGGCCGAGGACTGAACGTCACCGGTCAGCCGATGAGCTCCCCGCCGTCGACGACGACGTTCGCACCCGTCATGAACGCGGCCGCGTCCGACAGCAGCCAGCACGCGAGCCTGGCCACCTCGTCGGCGTTGGCCATCCGGCCGAGCGGGACGTACTCGGCGACCCGGTCGAGGAACCCCTCGCGCCCGCCGAACGGATGCCAGATCGCGGCGTTGAACGGTGTGTCGACGTATCCGGGGCACAGGGCGTTGATCCGGATGCCGTCGACCGCGTGGTCGTGGGCGAGCTGGCGGGCGAGCGCGATGGTCGCCCCCTTGGACACGGAGTACGGCACGAGCGCGGTCTCCGGCTGCAGCCCGGAGTTCGACGCCGTGATCAGGAAGACGCCGCCGCCGTTGCCGCGCAGGTGGGGGATGACCGACTTCGCGACGATGAAATGGGCGCGGACGTTGACCATGTAGCTGTAGTCGAAGTCCGCGACCGTCGCCTCCTCGACGTCGCCGCCCCGCTGGACACCGGCGTTGGACCACGCCGCGTCCAGCCCGCCGAGCCCCTCGATGGCGGCGTCGACGGCGCGGGCGAGCTGCTCGTGGTCCGCGACGTCCACCGGGATCGCGATGGCGTCCAGCTCCCGGGCGAGCTTCAGCAGGCGGGTCTCCTGGTTGTCCAGCAGGGCCAACCGGCAGCCGGCCTCGGAGAGCATGCGGGCCCCTGAAGCGCCGATTCCCGTCGCGCACCCGGTCACAAGGATGCGGGAAGGCAGGTCGGCAACGATCCTCATACGCACTCCAGTCCCCGTTGGGCCAATCCGTAGGCTACTGCGTATCGGTGGCCCAGCGATTTCGCCACGTTCCCGCGTCCCACCGTCGAACCGGGGGGAAGGCACTCGGCGACCGAGGCGAGCACCTCGTCGTCACCGGCGGCTCCGCCGACCATCAGGAGCGGCAGCGGCTCGGTCAGGCCGAGCGCCTCCAGCGCTCGCGCCACGTTCCGCCCCAAGGTCTCGACCTTGGCCGCCATCCGCCAGGCGCGCCACTCGCCCAGCCCGAGCGATCGGTTGAACGGCAGCAGACCCACCGGCCCCCGCACGCACAGGGCGCCGACCGCCGCGCCGGACAGCGGTGCGTCCAGGAAGGCGTGGCCGCCTTTCTCATCGACCACGATGTGCGGCGAGTCGGCGTGCAGCGCGGGCGCCCGCTTCGCGTGGTCGGCGAGCCCCATCGGGATCGCCAGCGCCTTCGCGGTGACCGCGGTGAGCATCTCCCCGGCTCCGGCCGCCACGCGGCGCCGTCCGCCGTCGGAGACGTCGACGGTGCCGCCGCCGAGGTCGGCGACGACCGCGTCGCCGGGACAGCCGGGGGTCGTGAGGGCCCCGGCGCGGCCCGCCGCCGCCTCGGACTCGGCGAGGAACACCTGCGCGCCCAGCGCCTCCGACAGCACCCGTGCCGGGTCGGCGACGGGTGCGGGGCCCGGGCCGAGCACCGAGGTGATCACCTGGTCGACCTCGACCGTGCCGCGCCGGGAGCGGGCCCGGCCCGCGACCGCGTCGAGGTGGACGGCGTAGACGTCGTCGACCGGAGTCCACGGCGCGCCCGCCCAGCTGATCGCCGAGACACGGCCGGGGGGAGAACGGCGCAGCGGCCCGATCGAGTCGGTCAGGCCGGCGGTGGTCCCGTCACGCCATGTCACGCGATCGGCGCGATCGACCCGATCCGGTGGGCGAGGCCCGTCCCCGCCGCCCGCCGACAGCGCGACGACGGCGTAGGAGGAGTCGGCCAGCTCACGGGTGAGCGCGCGCACGTGCGGGCTCGACGCGGGGAGACCGAAGGCGTCGGCGATCCAGTACGGATCGACGAGGTGTTTCAGGGGCCGCCCGTGGGGGCGGGCCTCGACCGCGACCAGCTCCGCCGCACCCGGATCCGGCACCTGGTCGATCACCGGAAGGCGCTCGTCCAGGCGGTTGGCGATCAGGACCGCCTCGTCGCGTTCCGTCAGGACCGCGACCACGTCGAGGCCGGCCCGGCGGGCGTCGTTTATCCGGCGCGCGGCCTGCTCGTAGGCGACCCCCGCGGGGACGGTGACCACCAGCGGGCCGTGACGGGCCCCGCCGGGTGCGTCGAGAGCGCCCAGCGGGACCGGCCTGCCCAGGGCGGCTGCGTCCCCGGCGGCCGTCGTCGCGGTACGGGTGATCAGGCGCAACGGGCCGGTGTCCGGCGGCGGCCGGCCACCGGACCGGCATGTCGTGCGCACCGGATGCGCGGGGGCGATGCACGCGGAGTCGATCCGCACGGAGCGGCTCGCCGCCGTTCTCAGCACCAGTCGTGCCGCTGCGGTGAGCGACTCGGCGCTTCCCTTGGCTCCCCGTGTCATGCCGCGGGCGGACGCCAGCACCTCGGCACCGCCGCCGACCGTACGCAGCAGCACGATCTCCGTGGTCGAGTTGCCCACGTCGACGCCGGCGACGACGGTCATCGCGCGAGGCCGCAGCGCGAGTACACGTCCGCGGCCTCGCGCACCAGTTCCGCGCATCTCGGCATGCCGCGTACGGCCAGCTCCTCGGCCATCTCCCGGAGTCGCGCGGCCGTGGAACGCCCCGGACGCAGGGCCTCGTAGATCGCCATGAGCTCCTCGTCGCCGAGTTTCGCCATCTCGGCGCCGCGCCGCAGGCTCTCGGCCAGCTGGCCGTTCCCGAAGCGCTCGGCCTGCTCCGCCTGACGCAGCAGCGTGTCCGGATCGATGCGGATGTCGTCGATGGTCAGTTCGTTCGCCCGGACCCGTGCCAGGGTCAGCTCCTCGATCGGGCGGCCCGACATGGCCTGCGGCGTCAGTGATTCCACCTGACCTCCTGGGGTGGCAGATCGGGATGGCAGTGGGCGCGCTCGACCGCCACCATCGAGACGACCCGGGTGTGATATCTCGCGGTGATGGCCTCGTCGCTGTAGGCGTTGCGCACCGGGTCGGGGATGCCGCCCTTCGCGTGACGTCCGGCGTTGATCCCCATGGCGCGGTACATGTCCCGGGTCACGAGCGGGGCGACGCTGAACAGTTCGAGGTTCATCAGGGGCGCCAGGTCCCGGCGGTGGATCAGCGCCGTCCCCTTCGCCTGCAGACCGATGCCGATGCCCGAACCCGCGAGCCGTGCCGCGGCCAGCCCGATGAAGCCGACATCGATCGTGGAACATATCCGTACCAGCCGGGCTCTGCACCCCTCCTCCTCGAGCCCGGCGGCGAGTTCCCTCAGCACGTCGTACACGGTCAGTCCGGACAGGGTCTGATGCAGGCCGACGCCGAGGGCCGGGGAGAGGCCGATGACCACGTCGCGGGGGTCGTCGCCGACGGCGGCTGGACCGGTCTCGACGAGGGCGTACGGCAGCGCGTGGAGATCCTGCTCGCCGACCAGATCGACCACTGATCTCTGCTGCCGCACCGTGTCGATCTCCCGCCTCCGTTCGGCGGACATCTCGTAGCCCGTTCCGGGACCGCTGTAGTCGTTGGGGTCGGTGACGCCGGACAGCACGTTCATCCGCTCGTCGAATATCGCGGCGGTCTGGAGGTAGTCTCCGCCGACGCGGGCGCGCAGCATGCCCAGGACGCGCTCGGCCTCCTCGGGGAATCCGCATTCGTCCAGCGCGCGTACGACGTCGAGACCGGTGAGACCGGACTCCTGGATCACCCGGGAGGCGTGCAGGACGGCGAGCGGATCCGGTTCCGCCAGGTCCTTCGACCCCTCGGCCGTGACGACGGACTCGAGATGCTCGTCGCCGAAGTCGGCCAGCCCGAGGTGCCGGAAGACCGCGCGGGTCGCCTCGGCCGCCTTCCTGCGCAAGGCCAGGACGGTCTGCTCGTCCACGGTGCGCAGACCGCCGTCGACCCCCCAGTCACGCTGCAGGACCAGGTAGTCGTCCAGGTCGTCGGCGTTGAAGTTGGACGGCCCGAACATGTTGTCGTAGCGCGGAACCGAGCCGAAACCGGAGAAGACGAAGTCGGACCCCGCGAGGAAGAGCGGCAAGGTGCGGGCCGTCCTGCGCATGTCGGACTCCGACATCAGCGTGTCGTTGCCGGAGCACGACTCCAGGTTGCGCATCATCACCATCAGGTTCTCGCTGAGCAGCTCACGTACGCCGCCGGGCACGGAGGCCGCCACGCTGGCTCCGTCGATGCCGCCGTTCTGGACCCCCTGGGCCCCGATCGCGCGGGCCAGGGCCACGCAACGAGCCTCCAGGTAGCCCATGGACCTGCCCTCGGCGTACCCCATCAGCACCTCGGAGCCGGCCCCGCTGGAGACGCGCATCTTGATGCCACGGGAGGCGTAGCCGGACACGAGGAACGCCTTGGACCACGGGGTGTCGTCGCCGTCGACGAACACCCGCTCGGTGCCGTACAGGCTCACGGTCTCGGCGTAGGAGACGAGCCCGCGCATGCCGAGCTTCAGCTCCAGGGCCTCCTCGACAGCGCACTGGGTGAGGGCGCCGGCGGCCGGCACCTGCGACCCGATCAGCAGCGCCATGGCGACCGCGGGAGCGTCGTGCAGCACCGGCACGGTGGTCTCCAGCTCGCGGAACCCGAAAGCGACGGCCGTGGCCGCGTCGGCCGCGATGAGCAGCGGGTCGTCCATGCGGTTGGTCACATGCGCCTGGTTCGCCGGGGTACGCCGCACCCGCATCTTCATGATCGCCATCTGGATCTCCACCGGCCGCAGGCCGGCCAGGACTCGTGCGATCTTGGCCGGTGTCATGCCGGCGGCCAGCCGGACCACCTCGCCGCGCGGCACCGAGCCGTCGACGAGAAGCCGTCCCAGTTCCCGGTCGTCCATCGCCATCACCTCGGGCGCGACGGCCGGGTCCAGGCCGTGCCGTGCGATGAAATGGTCGATGCTGTCGAACTCCGCGACCGTGCGGCCGTCCATCTCGACGACCACGCCGTCCCGGATCAGGACGCCGGGCTCGGGATCGTGCGGCGAGTCGAACGCCACCAGTCCGAGATCCGGGTTCTCCGTCGAGAATCCGTCGAGGTTCACCCGCTGGGCGTCCATCATCCGGAACCGCCCGGATCCCCGGAAGGGCGGCGCCGCACCGTCGTCCGACGGGGTTCGCTGTTCGGTGACGCTCAATTCCGCACTCTTTCGGGTGGTGGTTGTATGCCGGCCGTCCGTGCCGGATCGGCGGCCGGCGCCGCCGCAGGCGTGGGCGGAGCCGGTGGCCGGCCGCCGGTGTCCGCCGCCTCCTTCGCCGGTTCGCCCGGGGCCTGTGCCCGTACGCCGCGCCGCCCGCGCCTGGTGAGCACGAACAGCGCGAGGAGCAGCGCCACCAGGGTGACGAGCACCAGCACGCTGGCTATGGCGTTGATGGCCGGGCTGACCCCGCGCCGGATGGAGGAGAACAGCAGGATCGGCAGCGTCTGCGACTGGCCGCGGGTGAAGAACGCGATGATGAAGTCGTCGAAGGCGAACGTGAAGGCGAGGAGGAATCCGCCGACTATCGCCGAGGCCAGCTGCGGCAGCGTGACCTGGAAGAGCGTGCGGAGCGGCGTGGCGTAGAGGTCGGCGCTGGCGTTGCGCAGCGAGGAGTCCATCTGCGTGATCCTGGCCTTGAGCACGATCATCACCAGGGCGGTCCCGAAGACGGACTCGCCGGCGATCACGCTGAGCTTGCCGAGCCCCAGCTCGGGTGGTGTGTCCCCGGGCCACAGGTATGCCAGCCACGGGTTGAGCCAGTCGGCGAAGGTGACGAAGGCCAGCAGCAGGGACAGGCCCAGCACGATCGCGGGGATGACCACGGCGACGTAGGTCATCAACTCGATGGTCCGCTGGACGCTTCGCCGCAGTCCGGTCACGCCGATCGCCGCCGCGGTGCCGAGGAGGGTCGAGATGACGGCCGAGGCGACGGAGATCTGCAGGCTGTTGCGCAGGGCGTCCAGGATGAAGGGGTCGGTCCAGGCCTGTTCGTACCAGGTGAGGGACAGCCCCTCCAACTGGGTGACGTGCCGGCCGGCGTTGAAGCTGAAGACGACGACCACCGCGATCGGCACGAAGAGGAAGAGGTAGACCAGCACCGCGTAGACCGCAAGCACTCGGTCGAAGCGGCCGCCGGACGCGCGTCGGATGCTCACAGGACCCCCTCGGTGGGAAGCGGCCCGGTCAGGCGGCGGGTGAGCCAGGAGTAGCCCACCACGACGAAGCTCATGAGAAGGATGAACGACCCGGCGAGGGCGGCCCCCAGCGGCCAGTTGCGCGACTGGAGGAACAGGTCGGCGAGCGCGTTGCCGAGGAAGTACGAGCGTCCGCCGCCCAGCAGGACCGGGATCAGGTACTCCCCCATCACGGGGATGAACACGAGCAGGCAGCCGCTGAGCACGCCGGGAGCCGACAACGGCAGGGTCACCTGCCGGAAGGTCGCCAGCCGGCCCGCCCCGAGATCCTTGGACGCCGCGCGCAGGGAGGGGTCGAGGCGTTCCAGTGAGACGTAGATCGGCAGCAGCATCAGCGGCAGGTAGTTGTAGACGATGCCCAGCACGATGGCGAACGGCGTGTTGAGCAGCCGCACGTCGTCGGCGAGTCCCATCGCGGACAGCACCTCGGGGATGCCCTTGCTGCCGAGGAGGAACGTCCAGGCGTAGGTGCGGATCAGCATGCTGGTCCAGAACGGCACGATGATCAGTGCGAGCAGGACCACCTTCTTCCGGCCGGCCTTCATCGCGAGGTAGTAGGCCAGCGGATAGGCCAGCAGCAGGGTCACCACGGTGCCCAGCAGGCTGAACCGGATGGTGTTGAGTATCGGCACCAGCCGCGTCTGGAGCTCGCCGTAGTTGTCCAGCGTGAACCCGGGCTGATAGCCGCCGCCGGGTCCGCGTACGCCGACGGACACGATGAACAGCACCACCAGGGGCGCGAACATGAACAGCAGGAACCACAGCACCGCGGGGGCGGACGCGAGGGCCGGACCCCGGCCTCTCCGAGACGCCGGCGCCATCGTCTTCCGGCTCACGACGACTTGATCCTCGCCCAGGTCTCGGCCCGCAGCGGGCTGTTGTACGTCTCGGCGGTGGCGAAGGACAACGGGGCGATGGTGTCGTCTTCCGGGTAGATGACCGGATTGCCCCGGACATCGGAATCGACCAGCTCGGTGACCGCCGGATCGGCATGCGGATAAAGCGAGAAGTTGATGTTGTCGGCGGCGTTCTTCGGCTCGTGGATGAATTTGAGGAACGCCCAGGCCGCGTCGGGATGCGGGGCGTCCTTCGGCACCGACCAGTTGTCGCTCCAGATCTCGCCGCCGTCCTTTCCGATGACGTATTTGAATCCGGGATTGTCGCGTACGACCTGTACGCCGTCTCCGGTCCAGGCGATGGACAGCCAGGTGTCGCCGTTCCGCAGGCCGGGCTGAATGTCGCTGCTGATGGCGAAGAGTTTCGGCTTTATGCTCTTGAGGAATCGCTCCACCTCGCCGAGGCCCTTTTCGTCGCGGACGTTGAAGTCGAGGCCCAGACTGACCGCCGCCGATCCGATCGAGGAGATCTGGTGGTCGACGATCACGGCCCGGCGGTCGAGGTCCGGAGCCAGCGTGAAGAACTCCGCCCAGCTCGTCGGCTCGCCGCCGGCGTCGCCGGAGAAGATCATCCCGGTGGTTCCCCAGTGTTTGGGGATCGTGAACCTGTTGCCGGGATCGAACTCCTGGTCGACGACGGCCCTGTTCCATGAGGACAGGTCGACGCCGATCTCGTCGTAGTCCAGCGGCTGGAGCAGATCGCCCTTGATCCAGCCCGGGATCGCGTACTGACTGGGGACGGCGACGTCGATGCCGGAGTTGCCGGCGCGAAGCAGCGCCTCCATCTCCTCCGTCGAGCCGAACACCTGCACGTTGACGCGGATCCCGGTCTCCTCGGTGAACCGCCGGAGCACGGCTGGGTCGTCGTAGTTGGGCCAGGTCGCGAGCGTCAGCGTCGATCCGGACCCGCCGCTCGCGGTGGCGCTGCCTCCGGTCGTCTCCTTGACCGGCGGCGCACACGCCGATGCGGCGACACCGGTCCCCGCGAGCAGGGAGCCGTAGCCGAGGAGCCCGAGCAGGTGGCGGCGGGAGATCGCATTGGGGGACGGCATGTGCTCTCCTAGGACCTTGAAGCGGATTTCCACGTGGGCACGATCCGGGCGTCCATCGGATGCCATCCGACGTCGACCGCCGTGCCCGGTTGGAGGTTGATCTCGTGGGCGGCGCCCGCGAGCGGGATGCGCACCCTGACCGCCCCCAGGAGGCGGGTGCGCACGGTGCAGTCGACCTGGTCGCCGTGGAAGCTGAACGCCTCGATCACCCCGGAGGCCGTGCATTCGGCGGCCACCGTGTCGCCGGTCCCCGGAACGGACAGGCGCAGACGCTCGGGGCGCAGCGCCAGCTGTGCGGATCGTCCGGGGGTGAGATCACCCGTCGTGGGGATGCCGGAGAACCGTCCGGCATCGGTCGTGATCTGGGTGAGGCCGCCGGAGGCGCCGGTCACGGTGCCCGGGACGAAGTTCATCGTGCCGATGAATCCGGCGACCCACGAGTCGACCGGGAGATCGTACAGCTCCTGGGGGGTCGAGTCCTGTACGATCTCGCCCGCGCGCATGACCGCGATGCGGTCGGCCATGGACAGCGCCTCGCCCTGGTCGTGGGTGACGAAGACGAAGGAGATGCCGAGCCTCGTCTGCAATGACTTGAGCTCGGTCTGCATGTCGACGCGGAGCTTGGCGTCCAGCGCCGACAGCGGCTCGTCGAGCAGCAGCACCGACGGCTGCGCGACGAGCGCGCGGGCGAGCGCCACTCGCTGTTGCTGCCCGCCGCTCAGCTCCCACGGCCGGCGGCGTCCCAGGTGGTCCAGCCGCACCATGAGGAGGGCCTCGTCGACCCGCGACCGGATCTCCGGCTTGGCGATCCGCGGCCGCTGCTGACGCAGCGCGTACCCGACGTTCTTCGTCACGTCCATGTGCGGAAAAAGGGCGTAGTGCTGGAAGACCGTGTTCAGCGGCCGCCGGAAAGCGGGTACGTGGGTCATCGCTTCGCCGCCGAGATGGATTTCACCGGCCGACGGCGTCTCGAATCCGGCGAGTAGTTTCAGCAGCGTGGTCTTGCCGCAGCCCGAGGGGCCGAGCAGGGCGAAGAACGTGCCCGGCTCCAGGGCGAAACTGACATCGGAGACAGCGCGAACGTCGCCGTATTCTTTGCACAGTCCATTGACGTGAAGAAAACCCTCGGCGACCCGTTCGTCATCGGCTACCGGCACGTAGACCTCCGTATCGGGTCCGCCGCCCGCCGGGGTCCGGAATATTTCACTGCGGATCGGTGGGCGGCACGTGCAGGGAGCATGACCGGCGCCGGGAGCGGCGGTCAACGAACGGAATCGCTTTCCAACACAGTGTTGGTCGCCGGTATGGGCTTTTCCGCCACCCTGGGGGATCCGGCGTCATCGCCTTCCCACAGTCTGAGAGATCACGCCGGCCACGTGGCGTGGCGATTCTACGGTGATATCGCCATGGCGCCGCGGCCGCCCCCGCCAGGAGGGCACGACCCGGCGACGGTCGCCCGCTGAAACGGAAACGCCCGCCTCACCGGGAGGCGGGCGCCGCTTCATGCGGGGGACCGGTCGAGTGATCGGGTGTGGCAGGGAGGAGGCGGGAACCGCATGCCGGACCCCCTCGGCGGGGTCCGGCGGCGGACCGGAGCCTCCTCCCGGCGGAGCGGGCCGCACCGATCGGACGCGACCGACGCTCCAGGCGCGCGAGGCGGGGAAGCTCAGGCGCAGGCCGCGCCGTTGAGCCGGAAGACAGCGGGAGTGGGGTTGGCGCCGGCGTGCGTGCCGTTGAAGCCGATCCACACCGTCCCCCCCGGGGCGATGTCGCCGTTCCAGGACATCGCGGCCGCCGTCACGGCCGAGCCGCTCTGCGACCAGGTGGCCGACCACCCGGCGGTCACCTGCTGGCCGGGGTCGGGGAAGGCGAACGTCAGCCGCCAGTCCCGTACGGTCGCCGACCCGGTGTTGGTGATCGCGAAGTTCGTGGTCATCCCGCCCGTCCAGGTCGTGGAGGTGGCCTCCACCCGGCAGGTGGGGCTCGGCGAGGCCGAGGGCGAGGGCGAGGGCGAGCTGATGACGTCGTTGTAGATCGTCACGGCCACCGTGCCGGACGCCGGTCCCAGCGCGCCCATGGTGTCGACCGCCACGAGGTACAGATGATGAACCTGGGACGGGACGCCGGAGGGCGGCCAGGGCAGATAGACGCTTCCCTCGGTCACCGCCGGCTGGAACGTGGCCACGTTGACGGACGTGCCGTCGTCCTTGAGCTCACGTACGTAGTAGCAGGCGATGCCGTCGTCATCGGTGGCCGGCGCCCAGCGCATCCGCACCTCGGTCATGAAGACGGCGGTGACCTCGGGCGTTCCCGGCGCGCTGGGCGGCGTGTTGGGAGGCGGCGTCGGCGACATCGGGCCGGTCCGGCACGGGAGCGCGCCGGACGGCCACGGCGACGGCGACGGCGATGGCGTCGGATCGGCCGCCACGGCTCCGGCCATCGCCGGGGGAACGAAGAACGCGGCCGCTCCCAGAACCGCCGCGGCCCACACGCGCACCGCTGTCCTCGTCCGCATGGCTCAACCTCCGGTCGTGTGTCTTGCACGCGGATTGTGGTGGCGGGCGCCGCGATGGTCAACG
This sequence comes from Sphaerimonospora sp. CA-214678, assembly GCF_050942215.1. Lineage (GTDB taxonomy): Bacteria > Actinomycetota > Actinomycetes > Streptosporangiales > Streptosporangiaceae > Sphaerimonospora. The sequence goes on along the minus strand of NZ_CP192056.1, from coordinate 3,425,083 downwards.
AAACCCGGGCGCCGGCGGACTCTCCGCTGGTCGGCGGCGGGCGACGCTGCAACTTTCACGGGCAGGCCGGGGAAGCGGCCCGCCCGTGCGCGGAAGTCAGCGGCTGTGCGTCGAGGCGCTGCGGTAGTCGGTGTAGGTGTAGGGGTTGTCGAGGATGGTCGTCTCCGGAATGTCAGGGTTCATCCCCTTCTCCCAGGCCTCCTCGCCCATCGTCGTGCGCAGGTGATCGACGGTCCGTTCCACCTCCTCGCGTGCCCTCGCGAGGTCGATGCCGACCAGCCGGTGCTCGTGCTTCACCACCCGGCCGTCGATCAGTACGGTGTGCACGTCCCCCCGCTGGGCCTGGAAGGCGACGTGGCCGAACGGGTTGAGAAGCGGGAACGACACCGGCGAGTGCTCGTTCTTGATGAGGACGATGTCGGCCTTCTTGCCGACCTCCAGGCTGCCGAGGTCGTGGTCGCGGCCGAGTGCGCGCGCCCCGCCCCGGGTGGCCCATTCGACGACCTGGTCGGCGCGCAGACTGCAGTGCGTGACCGTTTCGCCCTTGGCGTGCGCCTCCAGATGTCCGCGCGAGCGGTCCGCGCCGAGCGTCGTCCGCATGGCGGAGAACAGGTCGCCGCTCCACCACACGCTGGTGTCCATCGAGAGCGAGACCGGGATGTCGTGCGCCCGGATCGCCCAGGTGGTCGGATATCCCTGCCCCGCGCTCTGCTCGCTCTCCGTGGAGACCGACACCGAGCCGCCGGTGGCCGCGATGCGGTGGTAGGAGTCGGCCGACAGCGAGGAGGCGTGCACGTACACGGTCTCCGGGGTCATGAAGCCGTGCTCGTGCATGAGCCGGATGCCGTCGTCGCCGGTGGCGCCCCAGACCCCGGCGTGCGTGGTGACCGGGACGCCGAGCTCCCTGGCGACCTCGAAGGCGGGCTTCTCGGGGAAGGCGGGGTCGCCGGTCACGTCGAAGGCGATCTGGAACCCGAGCATGTCGTCCCCCGTGATCCGGCGGCGGACGAAGTCGCGGAACTCCGGCGCAGCGGTCCACTCGGCCGGCGCCTGCTGGATGTTTCCGTACGCCAGCACGAACCGGCCGGGCACCGAGCGGAGCGCGTCGACGGCGGCGTCGGCGTGCTCGACCGTCTGCAGGCCGTGCGACCAGTCGACGACCGTGGTGACGCCCGCGTCGACGGCCTCGATCGCGGCCAGCAGGTTGCCGGCGTACACGTCCAGCGGCCGGAAGAGCCTGCCGTACTCGAGGTAGTACCAGACGAAGTACTGGGTCAGCGTCCAGTCGGCGCCGTAGCCGCGCATGGCGGTCTGCCACATGTGCCGGTGCGTGTCGATCATGCCCGGCATGACGATGCCGCCGGTCGCGTCGATGACCAGGGCGTCCTCGGGGGCGGCGAGATCGGGCCCGATCGCGGCGATCCGGTCGCCGACGACGAGCACGTCGGTACGGCTCAGCACCCGGTGCCGCACGTCCATCGGCAGCACGGTGCCGCCCCGCAGCAGCACGGGCCGTCCGGGCCCGAGGTCGTTCCGCTCGTTCATCGATGGTCTCCTCACCGTGTGGGCCGTGCACCGGCGGCGGTCCCGTGGCTCCGAACAGATGTCCGTCAAGCGGTCATCCCGGCTCTGCCGTTACTCTCCCGATCGCGGCGACCGATGTCAACACCATGCTCGGTCCATCGGTGGCAGGCCCGGCCCGGGCCTTTCCCACGTCCTGGTGATGTGCCAGAATCCAGATTCACGGACTAATGTCCGTTGAGCGGACAAGGAGGAAATCCGAGTGACAGATGACGCCGTGCCCGACCGGCCGGACGGAGGGGGCCCGCTGTCGGGGGTGCTGGTGGCGGACTTCTCCCGGGTCCTGGCCGGGCCGTACGCCACGATGCTCCTGGCGGACCTGGGCGCAGACGTCATCAAGGTCGAGGGCCCGTCAGGCGACGACACCCGCACCTGGATGCCCCCGGTCCGCGACGGGGCGTCGACGTACTATCTCGGCGTCAACCGGGGCAAGCGGTCGATCGTGCTCGACCTGCGCGACGAGGCCGACAGGGCGGCGGCCCGGGAGCTGGCCCGCCGCGCCGACGTGCTGGTGGAGAACTTCAAACCGGGCGGGCTGGCCAGGTTCGGGCTCGACTTCCCGGCGGTGGCGGCGGCCAACCCCGGCATCGTCTACGCCTCGATCACCGGGTTCGGCTCCGGAGCCGGACGCGACGTGCCCGGCTACGACCTGATGGTGCAGGCGATGTCCGGGCTGATGAGCCTCACCGGCGACCCGGGCGGCCCGCCGTACCGCGCTGGAATCTCGGTGTTCGACGTGATGGCGGGAAACCACGCCGCGATCGGCATCCTCGCCGCGCTGCGGCACCGCGACGCGACCGGCCGCGGCCAGCACGTCGAGGTCAACCTGCTGTCGTCGGCGCTCACCGGGCTGGTCAACCACAGCTCCGCCTACGTCGCCGGGGGGACCGTGCCGTACCGCATGGGCAACGCCCACCCGAGCGTGTTCCCCTACGAGCCGCTGCCCACGGCCGACAACGACCTCATCGTCGCGGCCGGCAACGACCGGCAGTTCCGCAGGCTGTGCGAGGTCCTCGGCATTCCCGAGATCGCCGACGACGAGCGGTTCGCGCGGATGGCGGATCGTACGGCACGGCGGGAGGAACTGCGGCCCGTCCTCGTCGAAAGGCTCGCCACCCGGGGCGCGGTCGAGTGGTTCGACCTGCTGGTCGCGGCCGGGGTGCCGTGCGGTCCGATCAACACCGTCGACGGCGGGTTCGCGATGGCCGAGCGCTTCGGACTCGACCCCGTGGTGGACGTGGGCGCCGGCGGCCGCGCGGTGCCGACGACACGCCACCCCATCCGGTTCTCGGTCACCCCGGCCGTCTACCGGCTGCCGCCGCCCGAGCTGGACGAGCACGGCACCGAGCTGCGCGAGTGGCTGAGCACCGCGCCGGAGGAGGACCACGATGCCTGACGAGCGCCCGTCGTATCCCACCGCCCTGGGGGCGTCCTCCCCGACGACGATCAGACTGCTCGGCCGCGACCTGGCCGAGGACGTGATGGGCAAGGTCGGCTTCGGCGAGCTCGCCTTCTGGCTGGCCGCCCAGCGGCGCCCGACGCCGGGGGAGACCCGGGTGTTCGAGGCCGTGCTCGCCGCGCTGGCCGATCACGGCTTCACCCCTACCGCGATCGTGACGCGGCTGACCTACCTGTCGGCGCCGGACTCGATCCAGGGCGCGCTCGCGGCCGGGCTGCTCGGCGGCGGATCCCGCTTCCTGGGCGTCACAGAAGACTGCGGCCGGTTCCTGCACGATGTGCTGACCGCCCACGGCGCCGGCCCGCCCGCCGACGAGGCGGGCTGGGACGCGCTCGCGCTGGAGACCGTACGCGCCCGGCGCGCGGCCGGGCGGTTCATCCCCGGTCTCGGCCACCACGTGCACAAGGAGGGCGACCCCCGTACGCCGCGGCTGCTCGCCATCGCAGCGGAGGAGGGCCTGTTCGGGCCGCATCTGTCGCTGTTCGCCGCGATCGGGCGGGTGCATCCGCCGGTGCTCGGCCGTACGCTGCCGCTCAACGGCGCCGGCGTGTGCGGCGCCGCGCTCGCCGACCTGGGACTGCCGCTGGAGCTGCTGCGCGGCTTCGCCCTGCTCGCCCGTACGGCCGGCCTGATCGGTCAGCTCGCCGAGGAACTACGCCGCCCGGTCGCGGGCGACATCTTCCTGTCGGTGGACCTGAACAACCGATCCGTCGAGCCGGAGCCCTACACCCCTGACGCCATCGGAGGTTCGCATGGCTGAACTGGTCGCGGTCATCGCGTCCACCCATCACCCGTTCTACTACCGGGCCAGCACCGCCACCGGCGAGGACCGCCCGCCGTTCGCCGACGAGTGGGTGCGCAAGGTGGAGGCGTTCCGTGAGACGCTGACGAAGGCGCGCCCCGACGTGCTGGTCATGGTCGGCTCCGACCACTTCCACCAGCCGTGGCTGGACAACATGCCGCAGTTCCTCATCGGCAAGGCGCCCTTCTACGACGCGAACTGGTACAACGAGGAGCGCGAGTTCGGCCTGCCCCGGATGCTCTTCACGGGACAGGAGGACCTGTCGGCCTACATCCTGCGGGAGGGCCTGGACGCCGGATTCGACCTCGCGTTCTCCAACGAGCTGCGGATCGACCACTCGATCACCTGTCCGATCATCACCCTGCGCCCGCAGAACGATCTGCCGATCGTGCCCGTCTACACCAACATCTTCGCTCCGCCGCTGCCGCAGCCGAAACGCTTCGTGCAGCTCGGCCGTACGATCCGGCAGCTGGTCGAGTCGTGGCCGGAGGACAGGCGGGTCGCGGTGATCGGCACCGGACACCTGTCGCTGGAGCTCGGCGGGCCGCGCCAGTTCGGGCCGCACGGGCCCGATCCCGAGTTCGACCGCAAGGCCGTCGAGTGGATCTCCTCGGGCGACATCGAGGGCTGCCTGGCCGAGGTCACCCTCGAAAGCCTGCACCTGCCGGGCAACGCCACCCACGGATTCATGGACTTCATGCTGATGATGGGTGTGGCCGGCGAGGGCGCCAAGGCCGACTACGTCGACACCTACGACCTCTTCCACACGATGGAGGCCTACTTCACGTGGTATCCCAACGGAGGCGCGGCGTGAGCAGATACCTGCTGAACAAGTTCCTGTTCACCGTCGACCGCGATCCCGAGCTCGTCGAGCGCTACCGCGAGGACCCGCGCGGCACGGTCGCCTGGTGGGAGGCCGAGTACGCCAACCGGATCCTGGCCTGCCACGGCGGGGAGGCGTCCACCTGGCTCCGCTTCGACGACGCCGAACGCGAAGCCCTGGCCGCCCACGACCACCCGAGGCTGTTCGAGCTGGGCGCGCACCCATTCCTCACGCTCACGCTGTTCATCGCCATGTTCGAGCGCGACCACGCCGAGCCGCTCGGCTTCCAGAAGGAGTACGCCCGGCGGCTCGCCCACATGAGCCTGCCCTACCCCGACATCGCCACCTGACATGCGTGCCGCCGAGATCCGGACGCCCGGCCGGCCGCCGCTGGCGGTCGAACGGGCCGCCCCCGAGCCCGGGCCCGGTGAGACGCTCGTCGAGGTCGGCGCCGCCCCCATCACGCCGCTCGACCTGCTCTGCGCGAGCGGCACATCCTACTTCGGCAGGCCGTCGACGCCGTACGTCCCGGGCGTGCAGGGCGTCGGTACGGCCGGCGGACGGCAGGTGTGGTTCTCCACCACGGCGGGGATGGCCCCGGGCGACGGGAGCATGGCCGAGCTCGCCACCGTACCCGTGGAGAACATCGTCGAGCTGCCCGAGCGGTTTGGGGACGCCGGCCTGATCGCGGTCGCCGCGCTGGGGCTGTCGGCCGTCGCCGCCCACATGGCGCTCAGCCTGCGCGGTGAGCTCGCCGCCGGCGAGCAGGTCCTGGTGCTCGGCGCCGGGGGAGTGGTCGGCCAGGCCGCCGTGCAGCTGGCCCGCATCGCCGGCGCCCGCCGGGTCGTCGCGGGCGCCCGCTCGCCCGGCGCGCGGGCACGGGCGGAGCAGGCCGGCGCCGACGCGGTGGTCGCGCTCGACACCGATGACGTCGCCGAGCTCGCCGGCCGTTTCGCCGCCGCGGCGGACGGACCGGTCGACCTGGTCCTGGACCCGCTGTTCGGGGCGGCGGCCGCGGCCGCCGCCCGGACGCTGCGGCCCGGCGGACGGCTGGTCAACCTTGGCGGTTCCGCCGGTGAGACCTGCCCCATCGACTCGGCCACGCTGCGCAGCAGGTCGCTGCGGCTGCTCGGCTACACCAACAACGAGCTGACCCCGGAGCAGCGCGCGGCGGCGATCTCCGTCATCGCCGAGCACGCCATGCACGGCCGACTGGCGGTCGCCCACGAGAGCGTACCGCTCGGTGAGGTCGAGGCCGCCTGGCGGCGCCAGGCCGCCGGAGCCGCCACCGGCCGCATCGTCCTCACCCCCCACCCCTTATGAGGATCACCCCCCATTGAGGAGCCCTCGCTGAGAAGCCCCCTGAGAAGCCCCCTGGGGTGCCTCCTGGCGAGCCCCCTGGCCGTGATCTTGCGAATTCTCGCACGCAGGTGCCACGAGCAGGCGTTTCGTCATTCGTGATCTTGCAGTTTCTCGCAGACCTATCCGCTGAGCAGGCAAAACAATGTCGGTGATCTTGCACTTCGCGCGCCAGCTGCAAGATCACGAACTGTGTCGGCGCAGGTCGGCTGGGTCGCCTGCGAGAAACTGCAAGATCACCGAATCGGTTTTCGCAGGTCGGAGAGGGGACCTGCGAGAATTCGCAAGATCACGGGAGGGGGTGTGGGAGGGGGTAGAGCGGGGGGCGTTATGACGGGGTGACCTGTGGGACGGCCTCGTAGAGTGCCCAGTCGGCGCTGATCGCGCTCGCCGTCTTCAGTAGGAGCGGCAGGTGCTCCTCGGTGAGTTTCTCCAGGGAGGTCTCGGCGGCGTGCGCGTTCACGTTGACCGCCGCGATCACGTTTCCCAGTCCGTCTCTGAGCGGGGCGGCCACGGAGCGGATGCCGAGGGCGAGCTGCTCGTCGGTCAGGGCCCAGCCCTTCGCCCGCACCTCGCGCAGCGCCGACTCGCACTCGCGCGGCGACGGCCGCCACCGCGGCTCGATGCCCGACCGGCTGGGCTCGGTGAGGACCCGCTCGGCCTGCTCAGGGGGAAGCGCGGCGAGCAGCACCTTGCCGAGAGACGTCTGCAGGGCGGGAAAACGCGTCCCGATCTGCACCGAGAGCGCGACGATCTTCGGTACGGCCACCCGGGCGACGTAGACGATGTCGGAGCCGTCGAGCTGGGCGATGGACGAGGACTCGTGCGTCTGGGCCACCAGTTGTTCGAGATGCGGCCTGGCGATCTCCCACAGCCCGGTCGACCGTACGTAGGAGACGCCCAGCTCGAGCACCCGCGGAGTGAGCGCGAAACCGCCGCGCTCGGACCTGGCGTACCCCAGCTCCCGCAGGGTGAGCAGGATGCGGCGGGCGGTGGGACGCGCCAGGCCGGTCGCGGTCGCCACCTCGGCCAGCGACATGACCGGACGGCCCGGCTGGAACGCCTTGATGACGTCGAGACCGCGGGCCAGCGCCTCGATGAAGTCGGGTCCGGTGTCGCCTCGTGCCATGAACGCCTCTTCCGCTCGGTGTCACCGCTCCAACTCTAGACCTCGGCTAATGCTCGCTGTCCGTCTGGCGGCGATTCATATGGAACGCAGACGGCCTGCTGGTCATGTGTTCCCGGTGAGACGCGACGGAGGTCGTCACATCGGCGACCGACAGTCGGACCCCTGTCCGTTCGCGGTTCCTCATCCGTACCGCGGTCACAGGACACCCACGGCCGTCACGGGTGGGGGGCCGGGCAGGACATATCGACAAGGATCCTCGCGCGGCGATACCGTATTTTACGTTTTCCTTACCCAGGGGCCGCCTCTGGGCTTCCACGAACAGCAGCGGGCGGAGCCGGCATGAATGAGCAACCGACGGGTCCGGACAGCGGCGGCCCGCCCGGCTGGAGCGCGCAGCCCGGTCAGCCCGGTTCGAACCCCCGGCCCCCGCAATCCCGGCCCCCGCAGTCTCAGCCGCCGCAGCCCGGCTGGGGTCCGCGGCCCGGCTATGGCCCGCCACCTCAGCCCCAGCCCGGCTATGGCCCGCAGCCCGGCTACCCTCCTCCGCCCCGGCCCGATCAGCAGAACTGGGGAATGCGGGCGGGCCCGCCCGGCTGGGGACCGCCGGCGCCGCCGAAGAAGGGCGGCATGTCGAAGGGCTGCCTGATCGCGCTGGTGGTGACCGCGATCGTCGTGGTCCTGGGCATCGGCGCGGTCGTCGCGGGAGGCCTGTTCGTGGCCGGCAAGGTCAACGAGGCCGCGGAGCAGAGCGCGCCCGGATCCGACCGGCTGCCGGAGGAGATCGACGGGCTCAAGCTCCTGGAGGGCGGCGTGACCGGGCTGGCGTGCAGCCTCGGCGCCCGCCCGTTCGACGGCATCGCCGAGTCCGGGAAGATCGGCTCGTACTGCTACGCGGATGACGCCGGAGCTTTCGCCATGGCCATCGCCGGCAGGGGCGAGGCCTTCGAGATGACCGGATCGGCGATGCTCGGCGGCGGCGGAGACGGGACGGAGCCGGAGAGCGTCGACGGGGCCGAGTGCGTCCGCGACACCGGCGCGACGGTGATCTGCGTCGCGAGCGAGAACGGCGTCACCGCCCTCGTCGTGACCTCGGGCGGGGTCGGCGAGAACACCGCGGCCGAGATCGCGGTCACCGTCGCTGGAAGGGTCGGCTGAGCGCGTCGTCGCTGCCGGGCGGGGGCACCGTACGATGAAGGAGGCTGCGGGTCCCCGCCCCGTTGGGCTGGGCACGCGAGCGGCGTGCCGTACGACGAGGGTCCCGCTCCTCGAGAGGGAGGGCTGTCCGTGCACTTCGACATGGTGGTGGAGACGCCGCGAGGGTCGCGCAACAAGTACGAAATGGATCCCGCGAGGCAGCGGATCCGCCTGGACAGGCTGCTGTTCACCGCCACCGCCTATCCGTACGACTACGGCTTCCTGCCGCACACGCTCGCCGAGGACGACGATCCGCTGGACGCGATGGTGCTGGGCGAGCTGCCGACCTTCCCCGGCTGCGTGATCGCCGTACGGCCGGTCGCCGTGTTCTGGATGCACGACGAGAAGGGCCCCGACGCGAAGATTCTTTGTGTGCCCGCCACCGACGATCGTTTCGCCCATATCCAGGACATCACCGACATCCAGCCGCATGTGCTGGACGAGATCGGCCACTTCTTCGAGGTCTACAAGGTCCTCGAACCGGGAAAGAGCGCCGACGCCCGTGGCTGGGAGCCACGGGCGAAGGCCGAGATCGTGGTGGAGGAGGCGCGGAGCCGGGTCGCTCAGACCTCCTGAGGGCTACTTGCCGAAACCGGCGGTCAGGCCGCTGAGCAGCTGACGCCTCCCGAGCCCGTAGAGGATCAGGATGGGCAGCGTGGTCAGCACGACCGAGGCGAGCACGGCCGGGACGTTCACGCTGTACTGCCCCTGGAAGGTCCACAGCGCCAGCGGCAGTGTGCGCTTGTCGGGGCTCTGGGTGAGGATCAGTGGCAGCAGGAATCCGTTCCAGATCGTCAGCGCGTTGTAGATCGTCACCGTCACCACGGCGGGCCGGGTGAGCGGGAAGGCCAGGCGCCACATGGTCGTCATCTCGCCCGCGCCGTCCAGCCGCATCGACTCGAACAGCTCCTTGGGCACATCGCGGATGAAGTTCGCCAGGACCAGCACCGACAGCGGGATCGCGAAGGCGATCGACGGCAGGATCAGCGCGGTCAGCGAGTCGTAGAGATTCAGCCGGATGATGATCAGGTAGATCGGGATGATGGTCGCCTGCAGGGGGATGGCCAGCCCCATGAGGAAGAGCGCGTTCACTCCGCGCAGGAAGCGACCGGTGCCGCCTCGGATGATCGCGTACGCCGCCATGAACGCGAACCCGACGGCCGGGACGACCGCGCCGACGGTGACGATGATGCTGTTGAGGAAGTACAGCGGGAAGTCGGACTCGACGACCAGCTGGTAGTTGGCCAGGGTCGGTTCGGTGGGCGGCACCATCGGGTTGGTCGCGTAGTAGTTGCCCTGCGACTTGAAGCTGGTGATCACGATCCAGTAGATCGGCACGATCACGACGGCCAGCCACAGCCAGCCCGCCAATCCGCCCGGCCAGTTGGGCAGCTCGCCGCGCGCGCGGTGCGGCCCCGGCGCGGGCTGAGCCGTCTTGCTCACCCGTTTCCCGGTGCGTGTCATGACCATGCTCAGGCCCCTTCCAGCTGGCTGGCGGCGGGGTCGCGGCCGCCGAGGCGGCGCAGCAGCAGCGCCAGGGCGAGGCCCACGAGGACGAGGATGACGGCGATCGCGCTGGCCGGGCCCATGAGGCCGGCCTTGAACGCGCGAATGTACATGTCCAGGGCGAGCACGCGGGTGGCGTCGCCGGGGCCGCCCTCGGTCAGCACGAAGATCAGGTCGAAGAAGGTCAGGGAGCCGACGACCATGAGTGTGGAGGACGTGATGATCGTGTACTTGAGCTGTGGCAGCGTGATGCTGAAGAACTTGCGTACCCGGCCGGCGCCGTCCAGCTCGGCCGCCTCGTACATGGCGCGCGGGATCTGCCGCACGCCGCCCTGGTAGATCAGCGAGTGGAACGGGATGAACTGCCAGGACACCACGAAGATCACGACGCTGAAGGCGAGGGCGGGCTCGCCGAGCCAGTCCTGCGCGAGCAGGTCGAGCTTCAGCCCGGCGCCGAGCCCGAAGTTGGGGTCGAGCAGCGCCTTGTAGGTGATGGCGATCGCGGCGGAGCTGAGCAGCAGCGGGATGAAGTACAGCACGGCCAGCACCGCGCGGTAGCGCTGGTGACCGGCGAGGAACACCCCGATCAGGATGCTGGCCGGCGTCTGGACCGCCCAGGAGACGGCCATGACCAGGAACGTCACCCAGAGCGCGTGCGGCAGCCCGGGGTCGGCGAGCACGGCGCTCCAGCTGGTGAACCCGGAGAAGTGGATGTCGCCGAGCCCGTCCCAGGACGTGAAGCTGAGGACCAGGACCCCGACGAGCGGGATCACTCCGAAGGCGACGAAGACCAGCAGAGCAGGCACGGCCAGCCACGGGAGGAGACCGCGGCGCGGCCCGCGCGCGGCGGGCGGCGGCGTCTCCTCCCGGGCGAAGGTCGCGGGTGAACTCACTTTCCGATGACCGCGTTCATGTTCGTGGCGAACTGCTCCGGCGAGATCGAGAGCTGGAACAGCTTGGCGATGTTGTCCAGCAGCACCTCGGCGGCCGTCGGGCTGAGCGCCTGGTCCCAGGACTGCTGGAACGACTTGGCGTTGCTGGCGATGCCGTAGATGAAGTTGAGGAAGTCGGCGTCCTTGGAGGAGGTGAACAGGCCGTCGGAGCCCTTGATGATCGGCACGCCGCCGGTCGCGACCCACGCCTTCTGTTCCTCGTCGTCGAGCACCCCGCTGGTGAAGAACTTCTTGGCGATCTCCTTCTGCTCGGGGGAGGCGTTCGCGGAGATCGACAGGTACTGGCCGGGGTTGCCCACGGTGTTGCTCGGGTCGCCGTTGCCGCCCTCGACCGGCGGGAAGTTCATGTAGCCGAGGTTACCGCCGGAGACGAAGTCGCCTCCCTCGTTGCCCTGGATGCCGTACGACCAGCTGCCGTGCAGCATCATCGCGGCCTTGTCGGTGTACAGCAGCGCCTGGTCGGCGTTGGAGTCGGCGGTGATCGAGGAGAAGCCCTTGATGAAGCCGTTCGCCTTGACGAGATCCTGGATCTTGGTCAGGGAGTCGATGGCGGCGGGGTTGGACCAGGCGTCCTTCTCGGCGTCGAACACGGCCTGGAACACCTCGGGGCCGGCGATGCGGTCGAAGAGGAACTCCAGCCACATCATGTTCGTCCAGCGCGACTGGCCGGCCAGGGCGAACGGCGCGATGCCCTGGGCGTTGAACTTGGGCACCAGGTCCATGATGTCGCCCCACGACTGCGGCGGCTGAGCGCCGATCTTGTCGAAGAGCCTCTTGTTGTAGTACAGGACGATCGGCTGCACGGTCTCGCACGGCATCGCGTAGATCTTGCCGTCGATCGTCGCCGCCCCGAAGGAGGAGGGGAACAGCCGGTCCTTCACGGCGGGGTTCTCGTCGAACCACGAGGTGAGGTCGTCGACCTGGCCGGCCTGCACGTACGTGCGCAGGCTTCCGCCGCCCCAGCCCCAGATGATGGTGGGCGCCTGGCCGGCGCCGAGCGAGGTCTTGATCTTCGTCTTGTACGCGTCGTTCTGGAAGGTCGTCGGCTCGATCTGGCCGTTGGGGTTGGCCAGGTTGAAGCGCTCAACGGCCCCGGTGCGCACACCCTCCTGCGGCTGGCCGGAGAGGTACCAGTAGGTGGCCTTCGTTCCGCCTCCGCCGCCGCCTCCGCCGCCCCCGCCCTGACCCGGGCCGGAGGTGCCGCAGGCCGCTAACGCGGCACCCAGGGGGAGGCCCATAGAGAGGCCGAGGAAGGTACGACGGGATGTAGTCCTGGACTCCACGCTTGATCTCCGTACGTCTATGTAGAGGCTGGCAGCGGCTCAAATGAAAGATCGATTACGGGGGCCGACAGTCGTGGATCGTACCTTCAGGGTCCCCGCCTACTCCTCCTCAGGTCAGCTCGTCGAAATATTTCGACACGCGCCGCGTGGCACGCAATCTAAGTTTCTCCCACTTTTCCTGTCAAGGGGATACTCGTCGGATCCCCGTGGACCTGTGTAAAGTACCCTCGCACGGTGTTCGTCTAATGATCGACGGGGGTCCACCTAGTGATCTCGCACAGGGCGGTTCTCGAGCGGGACTACCGCTACTATCGAAAATATTTCGAAAACTTTCGAGACCAGGTTCTTTGTGAGGAGAGCAGATGACGGCGCTAGATCGGACCCCCGCGGTCGGCCAGATCCACCGGCCGTGGCAGGACCCCGCGCTTCCCGTGGCCGACCGGGTCGACGCCCTCCTCGCGGAGATGAGCCTGGAGGAGAAGATCGGCCAGCTCGGCAGCCGGTGGGTCGGCAACGAGACGCATGCGGAAGACGCCGGGCAGTCCGGTGACGAGCCCGCCGACGCGCCGAACGTGGCCCCGATGCAGGACGTCTTCGCGGCCTCGGAGAGCGATTCGTTCGAGGAGGCGATCCGCGACGGGCTCGGCCACCTGACGCGGGTGTTCGGCAGTGCTCCGGTCACGACGGTCGAGGGCGCGGCCGAGGTGGTGCGATTGCAGCGCGAGGTGGTCAAGCACTCCAGGCTCGGCATCCCGGCGCTGGTCCACGAGGAGTGCCTGACCGGTTTCACCGCCTACGGCGCCACCGTCTACCCGGCCGCCATCGCCTGGGGCGCGACGTTCGACCCGGATCTGGTGGAGCGGATGTCCGTCGCCATCGGGCGTGACATGCGCGCCGTCGGCGTCCACCAGGGCCTGGCACCGGTGCTTGACGTGGTCCGCGACTACCGCTGGGGCCGGGTCGAGGAGACCATGGGCGAGGATCCGTACCTCGTCGCGACGCTCGGCGCGGCCTACGTGCGCGGACTGGAGAGCGCCGGCGTCATCGCCACGCTCAAGCACTTCGCCGGATATTCCGCGTCCAGGGCGGCGCGCAACCACGGCCCGGTGTCGATGGGCCGGCGCGAGCTGATGGACATGATCCTGCCGACGTTCGAGACCGCGATCGTCGAGGGCGGCGCGCGTTCTGTCATGAACTCCTACTCCGATGTGGACGGCGTCCCCGCGGCGGCCGATTCGTGGCTGCTGACCGACCTGCTGCGCGACGAGTGGGGATTCACCGGGACCGTCGTGTCGGACTACTGGGCGATCGCCTTCCTGGAGACGATGCACCGGGTCGCCGCGGACTCCGAGGAGGCCGGGGTGCAGGCGCTGACCGCCGGCATCGACGTCGAGCTGCCGGACACCCTCGGCTTCGGCCGGCACCTGGCCGAGCGGGTGCGGCGGGGCGAGCTGCCGGAGACGCTGATCGACCGGGCGGCGCGCCGTCTGCTCACCCAGAAGGTGCAGCTTGGCCTGCTCGACCCGGACTGGACGCCGGAGAAGTCGGTGGAGGGGGCGGAGGCCGTCGACCTGGACTCGCCGGACAACCGGGCGCTCGCCCGGGAACTGGCCGAGCGGTCGATCGTGCTGCTCGACGCCGGTACGGCGTTGCCGCTGCTGGGCGAGGGGCGGCAGGGGCCGCGCCGGGTGGCCGTGGTCGGGCCCTGCGCCGACGACCCGCGCACGTTCATGGGCTGCTACGCCTTCCCCAACCACGTGCTGCCGCGCCATCCCGGGCTGGGTCTCGGCGTCGAGGCGCCCAGCCTGCTCGACGCGCTGCGTGCCGAGCTGCCGGACACCGAGTTCGTCCACGAGCGAGGCTGCGATGTGCGGGACGGGGACCGCTCGGGCTTCGCCGCCGCGCTTGGGGCGGCTCGCGAGTCCGACCTGTGCGTCGCCGTCGTCGGCGACCTGGCCGGGCTGTTCGGGCAGGGCACCTCGGGGGAGGGTTGCGACGCCGAGGACCTGCGGCTGCCGGGAGTGCAGGAGGACCTGCTGCTCGAGCTGGCCGCCACCGGGACGCCGGTCGTGGTCGTCGTCGTGTCGGGCCGGCCGTACGCGCTGGCCGAGGTGCACGCCAGGGCCGCGGGCCTCGTCCAGGCGTTCATGCCGGGTGAGGAGGGCGGCGGGGCCATCGCCGGGGTCCTGTCCGGCCGGGTGCAGCCCACCGGAAAGCTTCCGGTGCAGATCCCGCGCGTCCCCGGCGGGCAGCCGGGCACCTACCTGCAGCCGCCGCTGGGCTCCGACGGCAACGGCATCAGCAGCCTCGACTCCACCCCGCTGTTCCCGTTCGGGTACGGCTCCTCCTACACCGCCTTCGAGATCGGCGACCTGCGGATCAGCGACGAGGAGGTGCCCACCGACGGCGAGTTCACCGTGTCCGTGCGGGTGCGCAACACCGGCGGCCGGGCGGGGGAGGAGGTCGTCCAGCTCTACCTGCACGACGTTCTCGCCCAGGTCACCAGGCCGACACGGCAGCTCGCCGGGTTCGCCAGGGTCCGGCTGGAGCCCGGCGCGAGCGCGCGGGTGACCTTCACCGTGCACGCCGACCGCACCGCCTTCACCGGCCGCGATCTGCGGCGCGTCGTCGAGCCCGGGGACGTCGAGGTGTTCGTCGGCACGTCGGCTTCGCATCAGCCGTGCCAGGGCGGCGTGCGGCTGACCGGCCCGCTGCGCCACGTCGGCCATGACCGCCGCCTGGTCACGCCCGCCGAGGTGACACCGGAATAGGAAGCACCGAAGCCGTCGCATGCGCCAGGACCCGGCCGGACTCGGCCCGGGTCCGGGCGTGAGCTGAGCCGGCCTCGGCGCGGAGAGCCCCGTGGCGGAGGCGGCTTTCCACGCGGGCCGCCTGGATCGGATCGCCGGGCCGTACGGCCGGGGCCCAGCCCGGTGGCCACGCTCGCGGCGTTCACCGCCGAAACGGCGGCGCCGTCTCCACACAGGATCCGGCGGCGCCGTCTCCACACGGTCGTGTCAGGGGGGCCATCACCATCCGGCACTGATCTCCCGCCGGCATGGGCGCTTCCGGTCCAAGCTTCCAGTCCAAGCTTCCGGTCCAAGGGGGTCTCGGCGCCCTCATCCCGGGGCGGGGACCACCGCGTCCGCCCGTCCCGCGGCCGTCGGCGTCCGAGCGTGTTCGCATGGAGCGCCGCCCACCGATCTGATCATGGACATCGCCGACCGCATTTGAAACGTTTCGGACAGCGATCCAGACGGGAAAGCCGAGCGATGTTCGGCTTCAATGGCGCAAACATCTAGGACTCTACCGGCGGAAAGGGGTTGACGTCCACCCTTGACGCGTCCCAACCGTACGCCTATATTTCCGCAAGATTAAACAAATCTAGCGAAAGTTTCGGCGCGCGCTGCGATGAGGCTTCCCGCCGCGGGATGAGGCCGTCATCGGCCGAAGGGATGGCATGAACGGCAAGCACCGAGCGGGACGGGCTCCGTGTCCGGTGAGAGCGTGAGCGCGGCCACGACGATCGACGAGTCACCGGGCGCCCCGCCTCCGGACGCGGGGAGATCCGCGCGCTCCGGCGGGAGGCGGCCCCCCGGCCGCACCTGGCGTCAGGCGCTGCGCCGCGACTGGCAGCTTTACTCGCTGGTCGTCCTCCCGCTGCTCTTCTTCTTGATTTTCCGCTACCTGCCGATGATCGGCAACGTGATCGCCTTCCGGAAGTTCGTACCGGGCGGCAGCGTGCTGGGCGAGGAGTGGGTGGGCCTGCGATATGTGCGGATGTTCCTGAACGATCCGACGTTCTGGCAGGTGTTCGGCAACACCTTGATCATCGGCGGGCTGACCCTGCTGTTCTGCTTCCCGACGCCGATCGTGCTCGCCCTGCTGATCAACGAGCTGCGCGGCCGGCGGGTCAAGCGGTTCGTCCAGTCCGTGTCGTACCTGCCGCATTTCCTGTCGATGGTGGTCGTGGCCGGGCTGGTCATGGAGTTGCTGTCGGTGGACGGACCGGTCAACCAGCTCCTGAGCGAGATGGGTGGCGATCCCATCCCGTTCCTGCAGGAGGCGGGATGGTTCCGGACGATCTACGTCTCCTCCGAGATGTGGCAGACCGTCGGCTGGGGGACCATCATCTACCTCGCCGCGCTCACCACCATCGACGAGCAGCTGTACGAGGCGGCCCGCATCGACGGCGCCGGCCGATGGCGGCAGATCTGGCACGTGACCCTCCCCGGCATCCGGCCGACCGCGGTCACGCTGCTGATCCTGAACATCGGCACGTTCATGGCGGTGGGCTTCGAGAAGATCCTGCTGCTCTACAACCCGCTGACGTACCCGACGGCCGACGTCATCTCGACGTACCTGTACCGGATGGGCATCGTCTCCAACAGCTTCAGCTACGCCGCGGCGATCGGGCTGTTCGAGGCCCTGATCGGCCTGACCCTGATCATGTCGGCGAACCTGATCTCCCGCCGCACCGTGGGGGCGAGCCTGTGGTGACCGTCGACAGGACCCGGGGCTACCAGCTCTTCCGGGTGATCAACACGATCGTCCTGACCGGCGTCCTGCTGGTCACCCTGTATCCGTTCGTCAACATCGTCGCGCGGTCGTTCAGCGACGAGTTCGCCATCCGCGCCGGCAAGGTCAACCTCTTCCCCGTCGGGTTCACCTTCCGGACGTACGAGTTCGTCGCCTCCGACCCGACCTTCTGGACGAACTACCGCAACACCGTGGTGTACACGGTCGTCGCGACGGCCATCGCGATGTTCATGACCACGTGCTACGCGTACGTCCTGTCGAAGAGTCACCTGAAGGGCCGCAAGATCCTGATCGGGATCGCGGTCTTCACCATGTTCTTCTCCGGCGGCCTCATCCCCAACTACATCCTGATCTCCAGCCTCGGCTTCACCGACAGCATCTGGTCCATCGTGCTGCCGAACGCGATCAGCGTGTTCAACCTCCTGGTGATGAAGGCGTTCTTCGAGGGCATGCCGACCGATCTGGAGGAGGCCGCCGCGATCGACGGGATGAACACCTACGGCATCCTGCTCCGCATCGTGCTGCCGCTGTCGAAGGCGGTCCTCGCGACGATGGTGCTGTTCTACGCGGTGTCGTTCTGGAACTCGTGGTTCGCCGCGTTCCTCTACATGAGCCAGTCCGACCTCTTCCCGGTCACCGTCTACCTGCGCAACCTCATCGCCGGGGCGACCACGGGGACGTCCGTCGGCGCCGACGCCACCGACCTGACCGTGGCCACCAACATCAAGTCCGTGACGATGGTGCTCACCGTCATCCCGATCCTGGTGGTCTACCCCTTCGTCCAGCGGTACTTCGTCAAGGGCGTCATGCTCGGCGCGGTCAAGGGATAGCCCCCGCCTGACCCGTTCGCGACCCAGCCATTTCCAGGGAAAGGACCCCCCTTCATGTATGAGATGAACCGGCGCCAGGCGATGGTCGCCATGGGAGCGTTTCTCGCCCTCGCCGCCTGCAGCACCACCGACGGCGGCTCCGGCGACTCCGGCGAAGCCGGGAAGAGCGACGACTTCGCGGCGAACCGGGACGGCGCGATGCCCGACTACGCCGCCGGCAAGCAGTTCACCGCCGCCGCGCCGCTGACGTTCGGCATCCTCTACAACAACCACCCGTTCTACCCGCTCAAGAAGGACTGGCTGTTCTGGTCGGAGCTCACCAAGCGGACCAACGTGACGCTGGAGCCGAACGTGGTGCCACTGAGCGACTACGAGAACAAGCGCAGCCTGCTGATCGGCGCGGGCGACGCCCCGGTGATCATCCCGAAGACCTACCCCGGCCAGGAGACCCCGTTCGTCGCCTCCGGCGCCATCCTGCCGGTCAGCGACTACATCGATCTGATGCCGAACTTCAAGGACAAGATCGCCAAGTGGAACCTGGAGCCCGACCTGGACACCCTCCGGCAGGCCGACGGACAGTTCTATCTGCTCCCCGGTCTGCACGAGGACTACTGGGTCGACTACTCCCTGGCGATCCGCGCCGACGTCCTCGACGAGCTCGGGCTGGAGATCCCGCAGACCCTGGACGACCTGCACAGCGTGCTGAAGGCGATGAAGGAGAAGTACCCCGACTCCTATCCCTTCTCCGACCGGTGGAGCATCCCCACGCCGGGCGGCGCCCTGCTGAACCAGATCCTCGGCCTCGCGTACGGCGCCCACGGCGGCTGGGGCTACCTGAACGGCGTGACGTGGGATCACACCGCGCAGAAGTTCGCCTACACCGGCGCGATGGAGCAGTACAAGCAGATGCTGCAGTTCCTCCACACGCTCGTGGAGGAGAAGCTGATGGACCCGGAGAGCTTCACCCAGCAGGACGACCAGGCGATCCAGAAGCTGGTGTCCGGTAAGTCGTTCGTGATCAGCACGAACGCGCAGACGCTGGTCAACGAGTACCGCCCGCCGCTGAAGAAGGCGAACCCGAAGGCGAAGCTGATCAAGATCCCGGTGCCCGTCGGGCCGCTCGGGCCGGTCAAGGCCGACGCCACCACCACCCGGCTGGAGAACGGCATCATGATCTCCAAGAAGGCCCGGGACAGCAAGAACTTCGTCGCGATGATGCAGTTCATCGACTGGCTCTGGTACTCCGACGAGGGCCAGGTGTTCGCCAAGTGGGGCATCGAGGGGACCACCTTCACCAAGGACGCCTCCGGCAAGTACCAGCTGGCCGAGGACGTCGACTTCGTCGGGCTCAACCCCGACGCGTCCAAGCATCTGCAGAAGGACTTCGGCTTCTCCAACGGCGTGTTCGCCTACGGCGGGACCACCGAGCTGCTCCAGTCGACGTTCTCCGAGGAGGAGATCGAGTTCCAGAAGGTGATGAACGCCAGGGAGGCGCTGCCGCCCGCGCCGCCGCGCCCGCTCACCGACGAGGAGCGCGAGCAGGCCTCGCTGTGGGAGACCCCGCTGAAGGACCACGCCACCCAGAACACGCTCAAGTTCATCCTGGGCAAGCGGAGCTTCGACGAGTGGGACGCCTACGTCCAGGAGCTCGAGGCGAAGAACATGTCGGCCTACATCAACCTGATGAACACCGCCCACGATCGGTACACGAAGGAGCACGGCTGATCGGCCCGGGCCGGCCACGCCTGTCCCGCGGCCGGCCCGTGCATCACCGACGATGACGGGTGAAGGACGATGACGCGCGACTCCGTTCCCGATGTGCCCTTTCATGAGACCCCGGGCCGGCTGCCGGACGCCTGGCGGTTCTGCGTCGGCACCGGTCGCTTCGATCTGGCGCTGCGCCGGGACTACCAGGAGTCGCTGGCGCTGGTCCAGCGGGAG
Source organism: Sphaerimonospora sp. CA-214678 (assembly GCF_050942215.1). Taxonomy (GTDB): domain Bacteria; phylum Actinomycetota; class Actinomycetes; order Streptosporangiales; family Streptosporangiaceae; genus Sphaerimonospora. Next base: position 3,405,684 of record NZ_CP192056.1, on the reverse strand, counting down.
ATCGGCTTCCGGCACATCCGGGGACACGGGCTGCTGAGCGACGGGGTGGGCGTCCACCGGCCGTACGAGTACCGTGAGGAGCGGCACGTACGGCACGCGTTCACCTATGTGGACCAGGTGATCGACGCCTACCTCGACCTCGGGATCAAGCCGTTCCTCGAGCTGGGCTTCATGCCCTCCGGACTCGCCTCCGGCGAGCAGACCGTGTTCTGGTGGCGCGGCAACATCACCCCGCCCCGGTCCTGGCGGGAGTGGGCCGGGCTGGTGCGGGCCACGGTGACGCACCTGATCGACCGGTACGGCCTGGAGGAGGTGCGCACCTGGCCGATCGAGGTGTGGAACGAGCCCAACCTCGAGCAGTTCTGGCTGAACGCGGACCGGGACGCCTACCACCGCCTGTACGAGGTGACGGCGAACGCCGTCAAGGACGTCGACGCCGGGCTCCAGGTCGGCGGCCCGGCCATCTCGCCCGGCGCCGACGAGTGGATGGTGCGGTTCGCCGAGTTCGTCGCCGAGCGATCTCTGCCGATCGACTTCGTCAGCCGGCACGCCTACACCTCCGGCCCGGCCCAGCACGTGCCGTTCGGCGTGCACCAGACGCTGGAGCCGGCCTCGCGGCTGCTGGAGCAGTTCGCCACCCCCCGGCGGCAGCTCCGGGGCGGCCCGCTGGCGGATCTGCCCGTGCACATCACCGAGTTCAACTCCTCCTACCGGCCGGACAACCCCGTTCACGACACGGCCTTCCACGCCGCCTACCTCGCCCCGGTGCTGGCAGCGGGGGGAGACCTGGCCGACTCCTTCTCCTACTGGACCTTCTGCGACGTGTTCGAGGAGGCGGGGGTGCCGACCTCGCTGTTCCACGGCGGCTTCGGCCTGCTGACCCACCGGCAGATCAAAAAGCCTGCCTATCATCTGTACGCGTTCATGGCCCGGATGGGCGAGGAGATCCTCGCCCGCGGCCGGGACCACCTGGTCACCCGGGACTCCGCGGGCGGCACCGGCCGGGTCACCGTACTGGCCTGGGCGCCGGTCGACGTCACCGGAGGGCCGCCGGTCGACGGGCACGCCGTACGGCTGTCGGTGCCGATCTCGGGCGCCTCGGCGTTCGTGCTGCGCTCGTCGGTGAGCGAGGAGAAGGGCAACGCCTGGCGGGCGTGGTGCGAGATGGGCCGCCCGGCGTCCCCCCGGCCACGGCAGCTGGACGCTCTGCGTGAGGCGGCTGAGCCGGTCCGGAGCCACCGCGCGCTGCCGGTCGAGGACGGGCACGTCGATCTCCGCGTCACGCTCGACCGGCACGAGGTCACCCTGCTGGAGATCACACCGGTGGTGGACGAGACCCCGCCGTGGTGGGACGAGCGCCGGCTGCTCGGCACGGACGAGCCCGGCCGGGGAGGCGCCCGATGACCGAGACGACGATCGGGCGGTTCGGGGAGGGGCCGCTCTCGCGGGCCTCCGCGCTCGTCTACACCCTGCTGGTGGTCGAGATCCTGTTCCTGGCCACCACCGTGCCCGGCCTGGCCGGGCTCGTCCTGCTCGCGCGCGACGCCGCCAACGTCCCGCTGGCGGCGCTCTGCCTGCTCCCGGTCGCTCCGGCGCTGTCGGCCGCGCTGTACGCGGTGCACCGCCGCCGCCTGGATCTGACCGATCTCCATCCGGCGAGGGCGTTCTGGCGGGGCTACCGGATGAACTTCCGCGGCGTCGTGAAGATCTGGATCCCGCTGCTGGCCTGGCTGACCCTCCTGGGGTCGACGCTCGCGAACTTCGCCGCCGCCGGTGTGCCGGGATGGTGGGCGGTCCTGCTGGTCATCCTGGCGCTGGCGGCGACCCTCTGGGGCGCGAACGCACTCGTGATCACGTCGCTGTTCGAGTTCCGGTCGAGGGACGTCGGCCGCCTGGCGGCGTACTTCCTGCTCTGCTCGCCCCGGATCACACTGGGCAACGCCTGTCTCGTCATCGTGGCGGCCGGCGTCACGCTGGTCGTCACCGAGGCCGGGCTGGCGCTGCTGGCCTCGGTGTTCGTCTCGGCGCTGCTGCTGAACGGCCGCCCGATGGTCGCCGAGGTCACCGAGAGATTCATCCGACCCCCCGCGCCGTCACCCCCACCCGACCCCCCTCCCTCCCCGTGATCTTGCAGTTTCTCGCAGGCGTCCCTCCTGACCTGCGCAAATCAATTTCGTGATCTTGCAGTTTCTCGCAGGCGTACGGCCTGACCTGCACCTATGCGATTGCCGATCTTGCACTGTGCCACGAAGTGCAAGATCGCGGACAGTGTTTTCGCTGTTCAGGGGGTGGGTCTGCGAGAAAGTGCAAGATCACGAACACAAACTCCCTGGCCACGGCTTGAGATGCGAGTATTCGCAAGATCACGGGATTGGAGTTGAGGAGCCTCGTGACGATTCCTGATCGGACCGGTGCGGACACGACCGAGGTGCACGAGGCCTGGCTGCCGCCCGAGGCGTTCCGGGCGATCGGCTCGCGCCGTGTCCTCGTACGCGGCGAGGGCCCGCTCGTCGAGACCGTGCGCGAGGAGGTGGCCGGGGCCTGCGCCCGATACGGCGGCGCGCACGGCGGCGATCAGCACGCCCACGCCGGGCCGTACGATCTGGTGCTCGCGCTCACCACGGCGGAGCCGCTGCCGGGCGTCGCCGCCGAGGTGCTGGCGGAGCTGCGGCGGCTGCCGGACCCGACGATCGGCGAGCAGGGGTTCGCGCTCGCCCGCCGCGACGGCGTCACCGTCGCGCTCGCCGACGACCCGGCCGGGCTGCTCTACGGCCTGTTCCAGGTCGTACGGCTCGGCGAGGCGGCCTTCCGCGCCGGCCGCCCGGTCGAGCGTCACCGGCCCGCGATGCTCCGGCGCATGCTCGACCACTGGGACAACGTCGACGTGCATCCGGTGATGGGCCAGGTCGAACGCGGCTACGCGGGCGGCTCGATCTTCTGGCGGGACGGCGCGGCGCGCGGCGACCTGGCCCGGGTACGGGCCTACGCGCGGCTGCTGGCCGCCTGCGGGGTGAACGCGGTCGCGGTCAACAACGTGAACGTGCACGCCACCGAGGCGCACCTGCTGACCGACCGGCTCGGCGACGTCGCCGCGATCGCGGACGAGCTGCGGCCGTACGGGATCAGGGTCCACCTGTCGGTGAACTTCGCCGCGCCCGTCGTGCTCGGCGGCCTGCCGACCGCCGACCCGCTCGACGAGGGCGTACGCGCATGGTGGGCGGCGGCCACGGCGAAGGTCTACGCGACGATCCCCGATTTCGGCGGCTACGTGGTGAAGGCCGACTCCGAGGGACAGCCCGGCCCGTTCGCGTACGGACGCAGTCACGCCGACGGCGCGAACGCCCTCGCCGGCGCGCTGGCGCCGTACGGCGGGGTCGTCCACTGGCGTGCCTTCGTCTACGACCACCGGCAGGACTGGCGCGACCGGTCGACCGACCGGGCCCGCGCGGCGCACGACCACTTCGCCCCGCTCGACGGCCGGTTCGGCGACAACGTGATCCTGCAGGTGAAGCACGGGCCGATGGACTTCCAGGTGCGCGAGCCGGTGTCGCCGGTGATCGCGGCCATGCCGGCCACCCGCCTGGCGGCGGAGCTGCAGGTGACCCAGGAGTACACCGGCCAGCAGCGGCACGTGTGCTACCTCGCCCCGATGTGGCGTGAGGTGCTCGGGTTCCGGCCGTGGGGGCCGGACGGGCCCGCCGTGGCCGACGTCGTCGGCGGCGGTGGCGGCCTGGTCGGGGTCTCCAACGCCGGCGACGACCCCTACTGGACCGGCCATCCGCTGGCGCAGGCCAACCTGTACGCCTTCGGCCGGCTCGCCTGGGCGCCGGGGCTGGACCCCGCCGCGATCCTCGACGAATGGATCGACCTCACCTTCGCCCCGACGGCGACCGGGGAGGCCGAGCCGCTGCGGCGCACCCTGCACGCGATGATGGACGACTCCTGGCGCACCTATGAGCGGTACACCGCGCCGCTCGGCGTCGGATTCATGGTCCGCCCGGGGCACCACTACGGCCCCGACGTGGACGGCTACGAGTACACGCCGTGGGGTACCTACCACTTCGCCGACCGCGACGGCGTCGGCGTCGACCGCACCCGTGCCACCGGAACCGGCTTCACCGGCCAGTACCCGCCGCCGTGGGCGGAGGTGTACGAGTCGCTCGACCGGTGCCCCGACGAGCTGCTGCTGTTCTTCCACCACGTCCCGTACGGGCATGTGCTGCACAGTGGCCTGACGGTCGTCCAGCACATCTATGACAGCCACTTCGCCGGTGTCGAGCAGGTGGAGCGGCTCCGGCGGCGCTGGGCCGACGCGGCCGACGCGGTCCCCCCGGCACTGCACGCCCGGGTGGCCGGGCTGCTCGACGAGCAACTGCGCTGCGCGCTGGAGTGGCGAGACCAGATCAACGCCTACTTCTTCCGCAAGTCGGGGGTGCCCGACGCCCGCGGCCGCCGCATTCCCTGAGGCCCCGCCGGGCCCACCTCGTCGAACCACGGGAGCGATCGAATGTCCGACCCTCGCATGTCCGGATTCAGGGACCGCCTCGGCGGCCTGGCCTTCGGCGGCGACTACAACCCCGAGCAGTGGGATCCCGCCGTGTGGCGTGAGGACGTCCGCCTGATGCGCGAGGCGGGGGTGAACCTGGTCTCGCTCGGCGTCTTCGCGTGGGCCTCGCTCGAACCCGAGCCCGGCAGGTACGACTTCGGCTGGATGGACGAGGTCATGGACCTCCTCCACGAGAACGGCATCGCGGTCGACCTGGCCACCCCCACCGCGGCGCCGCCCGCCTGGCTGACCCACCTGCATCCCGAGGTCTTCCCGGTCATGGCCGACGGCGAGCGGTTCGGCTTCGGCAACCGCCTGCACTACGACCCCTCGTCCCCGATCTACCGGGAGTACGCGGCGAACATCACCACCAGGCTCGCCGAGCGCTACTCCTTCCACCCCGCGCTGGCGATGTGGCACATCGGCAACGAGTACGGACCCACGGCCTACAACGAGGCTGCCTCGGCGAACTTCCGGCGCTGGCTCCGGCGCAGGTACGGCGATCTCGCCACGCTCAACGACGCCTGGACCACCCGGTTCTGGGGGCAGATCTACACGGACTGGGACCAGGTCGAGGTGCCGAGCGTGCCGCGCACCTGGATGAACCCCAGCCGCATCCTCGACTTCAAGCGCTTCACCTCCGACGCGCTCCTGGAGTGCTTCGTCGCGGAACGCGACATCGTCCGTTCCTTCCGGGACGACATCCCGGTCGTGACCAACTTCATGCGCTTCTACCGGAACGCCGACTACTGGAGATGGGCCCCGGAGGAGGACGCGGTGGCCCTGGACATCTATCCCGACCCGGCCGAGCCGGACTCGCACGTGTCGGCGGCCTTCCAGTTCGACCTGTTCCGGTCGCTCAAGGGCGGCCGGCCGTGGCTGCTGATGGAGCAGGCGGCCGGCGCGGTCAGCCAGTGGCGGCTCAACGTGGTCAAGGAGCCCGGGCGGATGCGGCTCGGCTCGCTGCAGGCGGTGGCACGCGGCGCAGACTCCGTCATGTTCTTCCAGTGGCGGGCCTCGCGCGGCGGGCACGAACGCTTCCACTCGGCGATGCTGCCGCACTCCGGGCCCGGTTCGCGTACGTTCCGCGAGGTCGCCGGCCTCGGCCGGGAGGCCGGGCGGCTGGCTCCGGTGGCGGGGACGACAGCGCGCGCCGAGATCGCCGTACTGTTCGACTGGAACGGCTGGTGGGGGCTGGAGGAACTGTGGGGCCTGCCACGCAACGACTTCAGCTACCCCGGCACCGTCATGCGCCACTACACGCCGCTGTGGGAGCACCACTACGCCGTCGACGTCGTGCCGCCCCACGGCGACCTCTCGCGCTACAAGGTGCTGATCGTGCCCAACGCCTACCTCGTCGACGACGCGGGCGTGGCCGCCGTCACCGAGTTCGCCCGAGCGGGCGGCACCGTCGTCATGTCGTTCTTCTCGGGGGTCGTGGACGAGTGCAACCGGGTCCGCCCCGACGGCTACCCCGGCGCGTTCCGCCATCTCATCGGCGCGAAGATCGACGAGTACTGGCCGGCGCGTCCGGGGGAGGAGTTCGCCGTCGCGTTCGCCGACGGCCGTACGGCCACCGCCCACTGGTGGCGGGAGGACATCCACCTCGAAACCGGGACCGCGCAGGCGACCTATGCCGACGGGCTGCTGGCCGGCCGGGCCGCGATCGTCGAGAACGCCTTCGGTTCCGGCCGGGTCGTCTACCTCGCGACGCTGCTGGAACAGTCCGCCTTCGACGCCGTGCTGCTGGGGGAGGTGCGGGCCGCCGGCGTGGCGAACCGCTTCCCCGGCGTCCCCGCCTTCGTCGAATGCGCGGTGCGGGAGGACGAGCGGCATGAATACGTCTTCCTCCTCAACCACAGCGCCGATCAGGCCGCTGTCGTCCCGATGGACGGCCCGGGAACGGACCTGCTCACCGGCGCCCCGGCCGTCGCCGAGGTCACCCTGCCCCCGCTGGGAGCGGCGGTGATCCGGAGGACGGCGCCGTGCGGACGGTGAGGCGGACGAGGGAGGACCGGTCTCGTGAGACAGGAAGAAGTGAACGGTTCATTGGCCGGTGATCGTATCGCCAGGTAGGGGGAGCGTGATCGCCGGACTCCGGCGGACACTGTTGATCCTGACTGACGGTTGAGGGACGGTGAGAATTCCTGGCGGGAGGGCATCGGCCTCCCAGTCGACGTGCCAGGTCCCCTCATCCTGATCAAGGAGAAACGAAATGAGGTTACGTGCGCTCTGCCTTCCGCGGGGCCGCAGTTCCGGCGGGAACGGCTCGTCCGCTCGCCGGAGCCTGATCCGGCGGGTGCTGGTCGCGGCCGGGGCCGCGATCCTGTTCACCCCCCTGCTCGCCGCTCCCGCCTCGGCGCACGGCGCGGTCAGCGATCCGCCCGCCCGTCAGTACGGCTGCTACACCCGGTGGGCGAGCGACTGGCAGTCGCCGAGCATGGCCACCGAAGACCCGATGTGCTACCAGGCGTGGCAGGCCGATCCCAACGCGATGTGGAACTGGAACGGCCTGTTGCGCGACGGTGTCGGCGGCGACTACCAGACGGCCGTACCCGACGGGCAGCTGTGCAGCGGCGGCCTGACCTTCGACGGCCGGTACGCCGCGATGGACGAACCCGGCCCGTGGAAGACCGTGGACAAGCCCAGCCGGTTCACGCTCAACCTGCTGGACGGATCGTCGCACGGCGCCGACTTCATCCGCGTCTACGTCACCAAGCAGGGCTTCGACCCGACGACCCAGCGGCTGAAGTGGAGCGACCTGGAACTGGTCACCCAGACGGGCAAGATCCCCACCGGGGCCACGACGCCGGTCGAGGTCTACGCGCCCGGCCGCACCGGCCACCACATCGTCTTCACGCTCTGGCAGGCCAGTCACCTCGACCAGTCGTACTACTTCTGCAGCGACGTGAACTTCACCGGCGGCGGATCCACGCCGACCCCGACGCCCACCCCGACCCCGACGCCGACGCCGACGCCCACTCCGACTCCCACGCCCACTCCGACGCCGACTCCGACGCCCACCCCGACTCCCACGCCCAGCCCGACCCCCGACCCCTCCGGGATGTGCTCGGCCACCTACCGGGTCGTCTCGCAGTGGTCCGGCGGCTTCCAGGCCGAGGTGCGCGTGGCGGCCGGCGCTCAGCCGATCAGCGGCTGGACGGTGAAGTGGACCTTCGCCAACGGTGAGAGCGTCAGCTCGGCGTGGAACGCGACCGTGACCACGAGCGGATCCACGGTCAGCGCGCGCAACGCGGCCTACAACGGCTCCCTCGGCGCCGGCGCCGCGACCACCTTCGGATTCGTCGGGTCCGGAACCAGCGGGACGCCCACCCTCACCTGCTCCGCGTAGCCGTACGCCGCTCCGGCGCGACACCGCGCTGAATCCTCGCTGAGCCCGCCCGCCGCCGCAGGGTGGCGGGCGGGTGAGGCCGATGGCCACCGGCGTCCTGACCCGATCGATCCATCTCGCCGGCGGGGAAACGTGGACCGGGCACGTGCGCGGCCGGGGATCGCGAAGCCGGAACCCGGACCATCGACGGTGAGCCGCCAGATGCCCGATCAGGTATTCCTCGAGGGGAAATGGTCAGGCGTCGGAGGAGGCGGCATCCCCGGGAAGGACGGCGTCCCCCGGAGAGGCGGCGTTTCCTGGAAAGACGGTGTTTCCCGGAAAGACGGCGTTTCCTGGAAAGACCGGGGCGCGCTTGTCGAGGAAGGCGCGCACCCCTTCACGGCCGTCGGGCCGCGCCGCCGCCTCGCGGATCGCCAGGGCCTCCCGGCGCAGCGCGGTCTCCGGCGCCGGGGCGGCCACGCCGCGCAGCAGCCGCTTGACCGTGACCTGGGCGGCGTGCGGCCCGGCGACCAGCCGCGCCACGACCCGGTCCACCGCCGGGCCGAGCTCGTCGTCGTCGTGCACCTGTGCCACCAGCCCGGCCCGGTACGCGTCCTCCGCGGTCAGGACGGGGTTGAGCAGGGCCAGGTGCAGGGCCCGGTGCAGGCCGAGCGTCGCGGACAGCAGGCTGGTCCCGCCGTCGACGGTGAGCCCGACCTTGGTGTAGCCCAGGGTGAAACGGGCCGATCTGGCGGCGAGCACCAGATCGGCCGCGGCTGCGAGCGGGAAGCCGGCGCCCGCCGCCGTGCCGCGTACCACCGAGATCACCACCGCGTCCAGGTGCATCAGCTCGCTCACGATCCGGTGCAGCGCGTCGACGAGATCGTCGAGATACGCCGACATGTCGTCGGCGGCGCCGAAGGACGTGAGATCGCCGCCGACGCTGAAGAACCGGCCCTCGGCGGACAGCACGACGACCGGCGCCCGATCGGCCCTGGCCCGCTGGATCGCCTGCCACAGGGCGGCGGCCCCCGCATTGTCGAACGCGTTGCCGTGCTCGGCGTCGGCCAGCGTGATCCAGGCCGCGCCGTCGCGGAACTCGTACCTCACCAGGTCCTTGGCGCCCTCGGTCATGATCTCCCCTTCGCCGCCGATGTTTCAGGCTCCTGTCCTACCAGCCGATCCGGCTGATCACACGACCGGCCCCCACCCCCTCACCCCGGCGCGTGATCTTGCGAATTCTCGCAGGAATGCCCCATGACCTGCGCTCATCCCCTTCGTGATCTTGAAGTTCCTCGCAGGGAGACCGTTTGACCTGCGGATCTGAGTTCGCCGATCTTGCGCTTGGCAGGGTAATGCAAGATCACGAATGATGTTCTCGCAGTTCAGTGGATAGGTCTGCGAGAAACTGCAAGATCACGAACGCGAAGTGCCTGGTCTTGGGGATGTGTGCGAGAAGTCGCAAGATCACGACCTGGGTGTTGACCTCCGTGATGGCGCGACGTACCTTTTCTCCGAAATATTCGTCTTTATGCCGAAAATATCGGCACAGGGGGTCGGCGTGTGGCATCGGATCGACCAGCGGAAGCGTCCTTGAGCGGGCACTGGGTCGGCACCTGGGCGTGCTCGCCGCAGCCGACCGAGCCGGACAACCTGCCGCCGGCGCCGTTCACCCGGGAGGGTCGCGTGTTCGCCGGCAGCACGTTGCGGCAGACCGTCCGCACGTCGATCGGCGGGCCGCGGATGCGGCTGCGCTTCTCCAACGCCTTCGGCCGTACGGCACTGCCGATCACCGGGGTCGCCCTGGCGCTCCCCGCCGGGGGGCGGGCGGGGGCGCGGGCCATCCGGCCGTCGACCTCCCGTCCGGTGACCTTCAACGGCCGGCCCTTCGCCGTCGTCCCGGCCGGAGCCCAGGTGGTCTCCGACCCGCTCGACTTCGAGCCGGCGCCCCGATCCGGCCTCACCGTCACCATCCACCTGGCCGAGGGGCAGCCGTGCGACTCCGTCACCTCGCACCCCGGCTCCAGGACCACCTCCCACCTGCTGACCGGCGACCACGTCCAGGCCGGCGATCTGCCGGGTGCCACGCCCGTCGAGCACTGGTACCTCCTCAGCGGCGTCGAGGTGTGGGCCCCGCCCGCGGCGGCGGCCGTGGCCGTCGTGGGCGACTCGCTGACCGACGGCAGGGGATCCACCACGGATATGAACGACCGCTGGCCCGACCGGCTGATCGACCGCCTGCACACGCAGCACGGCATGACCGACCTCGCCGTGCTGAACCAGGGCATCGGCGGCAACCGGGTCCTCGCCGACGGCCTCGGCCCGGGTGTGCTGGCCCGGCTGGACCGGGACGTGCTGGCGCAGAGCGGGGTCAGCCGGCTGATCGTCTTCGCCGGGGTCAACGACATCGGTACGGCCGCCGCCACCGGGGCCGCCCAGCGCGAGGTGGCGGCCGAGCTGATCGCCGCCTACGAGCAGATCGTCGTCCGCGCCCAGGCGGTGGGCCTGCGGGTGTACGGCGCGACGCTGACGCCGTTCGGCGGCAACACGCCGTACGACGACCCGGGCGGACACCGGGAGTCGGCACGGCAGGCGGTCAACCGGTGGATCCGCACGAGCCGCCGGTTCGACCATGTGATCGACTTCGACAGTGCGGTACGCGACCCGGCCGACCCCCGGCGGCTCCGGGCGGCGTTCGACGCCGGCGACCATCTGCATCTCGGTCCCGTGGGCTACGCGGCGCTCGCCGGCGCCGTACCGGCGGAGCGGTTCCGGCACGATCGGCTCGCCGGGCTTCCCGAGCCCGCCGGGATCCCCGGGATATAGCCGGAATCACCCGTACGCGATCTTCGGGATACGGCCCGCATCACCGGGAGGCGATCCCGGGGATGCAGCCGAGCGTCACGGCACCGGCAGGATCTGCCGGAGACGGCCGGGAGGGGTCTTGCGCGGCTTCCACTCCCGGGGGTAGCCGAGGGAGACCTCCTCGAAGCGGACGCCGTCGTACCAGGTGGTCCGCGGGATGTGCAGGTGGCCGTACACGACGGCGGCCGCCTGGAAGCGCAGGTGCCAGTCGGCGGTTCGCGTGGTGCCGCACCAGATGGCGAACTCGGGATAACGCAGGACCAGCGTGGGTTCGCGTACCAGGGGATAGTGGTTGACCAGCACCGTCGGCAGCCCGCCGGGCCGCTCCTCGAGCCGCCGCTCGGTCTCCTTGAGCCGGGCGGCGCACCACGCCTCACGCGACGGATACGGGTCGGGGTGCAGGAACATCTCGTCGGTGCACACGACCCCGGTCTCGTGGGCGAGCGCGAGAGCGGCCTCCGCGGTCATCACCCCCGGCATGCGGAAGGTGTAGTCGTACAGCACGAACAGCGGGGCCACGACGACGGGACCGCCGGGGCCCGTCCAGATCGGGTACGGATCCTCGGGCGTGACCACACCGAGCGAGCGGCAGATCTCGACCAGGTGGCGGTAGCGCGCCTCGCCCCGCAGCCGCGACGGGTCGCGGGGATGCGTCCACAGCTCGTGGTTGCCCGGCGCCCACACGACCTTCGTGAACCGCTCGCTGAGCGGTCGCATCGTGCGTTCGAAATCGTCGGGGAACTCGCACACGTCACCGGCCACGATCAGCCAGTCACCGGGAGAGCCCGGCCGGAGGGCGTCGACGATCGTCTGGTTCTCCGCATAGCCGATATGAAGGTCGCTGATGGCGACAAGTCGCTCACTCGGCAACGGCGGCCCGCCTGAAGCCTCGGCGCATCGGCACTTCCTCGTGTCTCAACGGTGTTCTCGTCTGACGGTGTTCTCGTCTCGACGGTGCCACAGATGCCCCGTGAAGAACAACTTGCGGTGTCTGTCCGGGCCTCTCGACATCCGGGAGGCGTCCGGCGGGCGATGCGGCGGTGGGGCGTTCAGAACGCCGGCCCTGATCGCGCTGGGCGATCCGGCGATGGACCGTTCATCGGCACGGCGCCGCCACTGACCCTGGTGCGGCCGTCGGGAGAGGCGATCGAAACGTCGAGCGTGCTCGGCCGGCCCATGTCGACTCCCTGGATCACGGTGAACTCGGCAGGACCCGTTTCCAGCACGCGCAGATATCCGCCGAACGCCGCTGCGGCCGCTCCCGTCGCGGGATCCTCGACCACTCCTCCAACGGGGAACGGGTTGCGGGAGTGATAGAGCCGGTCGTTCTCCCGCCAGAAGAGATTCACCGTCGTCCAGCCATGACGGATCATCACCGAGCGCAGGACGTCGAAGTCGTAGTCGAGGTCGGCCAGCCGCGCACGGGAGGCGGCGGCGAGAACCAGGTGTTCGACCCCGCCGAAGGCGACGTGCGGGGGGAACGCCGGGTCGAGGTCGTCGCGTGACCAGCCGAGGGCGGCGAGGGCCTCGCGGAGTTCCTCTTCCTTCACGGGACGCGAGCGCGTGGGCACGCTGGTGAGCGTGGCGAGGAGCGTGTCGCCTCCGATTTCGGTGTCGACGGCGATCTCACCGGCGTTGGTCTCGAACACCAGGCGGCCGGGGCCGAGTCGTTCGGCGAGCACGATCGCCGTCGCGATCGTGGCGTGCCCGCAGAAGTCGACCTCGGCGGCTGGCGCGAAGTAACGCACCCTGAACCTGCGGTGTTCGCCGTCCCCGCCGGTCACGAAGGCCGTCTCGGAATATCCGACCTCAGCGGCGATGGCGAGCATCTCGGCATCGGACAGGTCCGCGGCGTCGAGAACGACACCGGCGGGGTTGCCGCCTTCGGGGTCGCCGGTGAAAGCGGCGTAGCGCAGAACCCTCACGTTGTCCCTCATGATCGCCTGAATCTAGCAGTCGCCGACCCCTCGACGGGGCATCGTGCGGTGAGGGGTCCGGCGAAGCGGCCCGGGACTTCACTCGTGATCGCGGTCGGTACGGGTATGCCCTGGTCGTACCGATAGATACCGACCCGTCCGTTTTCTTATCATGCAAGAGAGGGGCAGGGCGAGGGCGTGGCCGCCGTCCACTTGACATGGCGCCAGCCCGCGCCACGCGAGATCTGAGGAGGTGGGACGTGCCCGCTCGACCACTACCGCTCGCCGAGTACGAACTGTTCCACACACGCGACCTCGAAGAGGCCCGGGCGCTGGTGGCCAACGCCTTCGCTCCGCATGAACTGCACCCTGGTAAGCATGAGACCCGCTTCGACGCCCGGATGAACGGGGTGGCCTTCGACCGGACCGGCCTGTACGCCATCGACTACGGCACCGAGGCACGGATCGCGACACCCCCGTGGGAGAGCTGTTTCCTTGTCGCTTTTCCGCTGTCCGGCGCGGTCGAGGTGTCCCTCGGCCGGGAGCGGATCTTGGCGACGCCTGAGCTCGGCTCCGTGCAGTCGCCGACGGAGCGCGTGTCGCTCCGTTGGCTGACCGGGGCACCGCATCTCGTCGCGTGGTTCGACCGCTGGGCGCTGGAGGCCCACCTCGGCGGCATGCTGGGACGTGAGCCGCGCAGGCCGATCGTGTTCTCGCTGGGCATGGATCTGACCCAGCCCTTCTCCCGCTCCCTGCTGTCGGTCATCGATCTGCTTCGCCGGGAGGTGGAGACCGGTGGTGACCTGCTGAACCAGCCGCTGTCTCTCGAACAGCTCGAGGGACTGCTCATGACACAGCTGCTCCTGACCCAGCCCAGCAACTACACCTCCGCTCTGTCCAAGCAGCAGCCACGTGCGGCACCGGCGGCGGTCAGACTCGCCACGGAACTGATCGAGACGCGCGCGGCCCAGCCCCTCACCGTGACGGACATCGCCGAGGCCGTCGGAGTGGGCGTATGGGCTTTGCAGGAGGGCTTCAGAAGTCATCTGGACACCACGCCCACGGCCCACCTGCGCAACGTGCGGCTGGAACGCGTGCGTGCCGAGTTGATCGGCGGCGGCCCCGGCGACACGGCGATCGCCGACGTCGCCCGCCGCTGGGGGTTCGTCCGGCTCTGCCAGTTCTCCCGTGTCTATCGGGAACGTTATGGGGAGGGGCCCTCGGAGACGCTTCGCCGCTGTCGGTGATCCTTTCACAGACGGCCGGACCATGGCAGGTGTAGGCGGCCCTGAAATTTGATCACCGAGAAGCCGTACGGAGAACGCCGGGCCCCTCGATCCGGCGCCGCCGGGCCCACACGGATGGCCGCACTCGCATGTGTCGCCGGAGACCGCGATGCCGTCGTTCACAGGTTCCGTGGGCGACCTGGCGGGAGGTCTCGTGGTCCTTCGACCTGGTGGGAAACATGTGATCGCCTGGAGTCTGGATCAGCCCGATCGCATCCCTCTAGGCTGGCCGTCATGACCGATCACCGGGAATTACGGGTGGGTGACCGTGACCGGGACAAAGTGGTTGAAATTCTCCGTGAGGCGGCCGGTGAAGGTTATATCAGCCTGGACGAGCTGACCGAGCGGATCGATCGCACCTACACCGCCCGCACCCGCCGCGAACTGGACGATCTCGTGGCCGACCTGCCGCAGGCCGCCCCGCCGCCCGCGATGATGGGGGCGGGCGCAGTGCGGGCCGGTCCAGTGGAGGCGTACACAGGTGACAGGCTCGAGCTGCACACCGGCGGTGGCAGAGTCGTACGGACGGGACGCTGGACGGTCCCACCGCGCATCAGCGTCAGGGCCGGTCGATGGGGCACCGTGAAGATCGACTTCATGGCGGCGGACTGCCCGCACGCGGAGGTCCTCGTCGACGTGCAGATCACCTCCTGGTTCGGTGACGTCGTCATCATCGTTCCCCACGGCTGGTGGGTGCGTGACGACGAGGTCGTCCGCAGGTGGCTGGGCGCCGTGCACAACCGCCGGCGCGTGCCCCTGGCACCCGGCGGCGTCACCGTACGGCTCGTCGGCACCGTTCGAACCGGCGACGTCTGGGTGAGGTACCGCAGGCCGGCGACCTGAGCGGCCCGACACCCGCACCCCTCCGCGCCTGTGCCTTCCGCGTCCGTGTCCGGGCGATCGGTGCGGCGCTTCCGCATCCCGCTTCCCACCATCGGGAGCTCCGCGCCGACGGAGGACATGGCGATCGATCAGTGCAGCTGTCGGCGTACCCGCCCGGGGTCGGGGCTGACGTACAGCCGGCCCGCCACCATCACGGTCGGCACCTTCTCGTCGCCGCCCGTGGCGCCCCTACCGCGGCCGCACCCGCCGGGTCGCGCCAGATGTCGACCCAGTGCGCCCGGCGGGCATCGAGGCCCAGCCGGATGCGCAGCCGCAGGCAATATCGACAGCCGGCCCTCCAGCAGACGATCGGGCGGCCGTCGGCCGCGCTGCGGCGTTGCGCTTCTTCCGCGCCGATTGACCTCGGGAACGCCAGAGGAGAGAACAACCCGGCGAGTGAGGCGAACACCACCAGCAGGGCGGCCCCGGCGACAGGGGATCCCCCGGCGACCTGCCGGGCCGCCGCAGCCAGGCCACGGGCGTTCGGCCGCCGCCCCCGGGGCTTCCGGCGCGCCGGGAAATGTCACTCCGGACGGCTAGGGTCGCGTCGCAGGATGGCGAGCAGGAGGGAACCGGAGGTTTCGATGACCGAGCCCAAAACCCACACCCTTGAGGTGCCCGGTGGGGTTCTCCACTACGACGTGCGGGAGGCCGAGGGAAGCACAGCACCGACGCTGTTGATGATCGGCTCGCCGATGGGCGCCGACGGATTCGCCTGCCTGGCCGGGCACTTCCGAGATCGTACGGTCGTGACGTACGACCCGCGCGGGATCGGGCGGAGCGAACGGACCGGCGGCGCCGCCGAGTCGACACCCGAGATGCACGCCGACGACCTGCATCGGCTGATCACGGAGCTCGGCGGCGGGCCGGTGGACATCTTTGCCAGCAGCGGAGGCGCCGTGAACGGGCTGGTGCTGGTGGCCGGGCACCCGGAGCAGGTGCGCACGCTCGTGGCGCACGAGCCCCCGGCCGCCCAGGCCCTGCCTGACCGAGAGCAGGCGCTCGCCGCGGTGGCCGACATCCGCCGTACATACGAGCAGGGCGGCCTGGGACCGGCGATGGTGAAGTTCATCGCCGTCAGCAGCCTGCGGGGCGAGATCCCGGCGGATTTCGCTGATCGGCCGGTGCAGAGCCCGGCCGAGTTCGGACTGCCGACGGAGGACGACGGTTCCCGTGACGACCCGATGTTCGCCCAGAACCTCAGGACATGTACGCACCACGTGCACGACTTCGAGGCGCTGCGCGCGGCGTCGACCCGCATCGTCATCGGTGTCGGGGCCGAGTCGGAGGGGGAGATGGCCCACCGCGCCGGCGTGGCGGTCGCCGAACGGCTCGGCACGGAGCCCGTGACCTTTCCCAGCCACCACGGCGGGTTCCTCGACGGCGAGTTCGGCATGAAGGGCGACCCGGAGGCCTTCGCCGTCACGCTGCGCCAGATCCTGACCGAGTAGGTCCCAGGACGGGCCGCGGTACGGAGAACGCCGGGCCGGGCCGGGGCAGGTCAGGCCGGACCCGCACGTCATCCCGGTCGAGATCGGCGTGACCTCACCTCCTATCATTGCGAGTTGAGCCACCCGGGACCCGCGGACTCCGCGCTCGGCGGAGAACACGGTGAGGCGCCGCCTGGGCCGCGCAACCTCTGGGGAGGCGGACATGCCCGCTCGACCACTACCGCTCGCCACGTATGAGAGGTTCCGCACGCGTGACCTCGACGAGGCCCGTACGCAGGTCGCGGACGCCTTCTTCCCCCATGAGCTGAGCATCGCGAAGCGTGAGACGCGGATCGACGCGCGCATGAACGGGACGTCCTTCGGCAGCACCGGCCTGTACTTCATGGACTACGGAGGGGAGGTGTTGATCGCGGCCGACGAGTGGGAGAGCTGTTTCGTCGTCCCGATACCGCTGGCCGGCGCCGCGCAGGTGTCCCATCGCGGTGAGCGGATCGTGACGACACCCGAGCTCGGCTTCGTCCTGTCACCGACGGAGCGCGTCTCCATGCACTGGGAGGCCGGGACGCCGCACCTCGTCGCGTGGTTCGACCGTGCCGCGCTCGAAGCCCACCTCGGCCGCCTGCTGGGATGGGAACCGCACAGACGGCTCGTCTTCTCGCTGGGGATGGACCTGACCCGACCCCTCGCCCGGTCCTGGCTGTCGGTCGTCGACATGATCCGCCGGGAGGCGGAGACCGGCGGCGACATGCTGGGCAGGCCGCTGGTGCTCAATCAGGTGGAGGAGCTGCTCATGACGCAGCTGCTGCTGACGCAGGTCAACAACTACACTCCCGCCCTGGCCGAGGAACCGCCGCGTGCGGCGCCGGCCGCGGTGAAGCGGGCGATGGAGCTGATCGAGGCGCACGCGGCCCGGCCCGTCACCATGGCGGACATCGCCGTGGCCGTCGGCCTGGACGCTCGGGCGCTGCGGGACGGTTTCCGGCGCCACCTGGACACGACCCCCACGGCCTATCTGCGAGAGGTACGCCTGGAACGCGCGCGCGCCGAGCTGCGTCTCCGCGGCCCGGGCGGGACGACCGTCGCCGACGTCGCGCGTCGCTGGGGGTTCGTCGACCCCGGCCGGTTCTCCCGTGCCTACCGGCGGCATTTCGGCGAGACCCCCTCGCGGACGCTGCGCGGGTGAGGTCTCGCAGGTGCCTATCATCCGGCGGACCCTTCCTGGACGCGCGGACCGTGACACGGCCGGTTCCGCGCGAGTCCGTCCGGAGCGCGCAACCTGACGGAGGTGGACATGAGCGCTTGGCCGCTACCGCTCGCCGCGTATGAGCGGCTCCGCACGCATGACCTCGACGAGGCCCGTGCGGAGGTCGCGGAGGTCTTCTGTCCCCATGGGCTGCGCTTGGCCGATCGCGGGGCACGGCTCGACACCCGGATGAACGCGGCGGTGTTCGACCGGACGGGTCTCTACTGCCTCGACTACGGAGCGGAAGTAGTGATCACGCCGAATGCGCTGGAGAGCTTCTTCCTGGTCCAGATCCCGCTGGCGGGTGTCGCCGAGGTGACTCAGGGCAAGGAACGGGTCGTCTCCACGGCGGGGCTCCCCACGGTGCTGTCGGCGACCGAGCGGCTGTCCATGCGGTGGGGGGCCGGGGCGCCGCACCTCGTCGTGTGGTTCGACCGTGCCGCGCTCGAGGCCCGCCTCGGCGGCATACTGGGACGTGAGCCGCGCACGCCGCTCGTCTTCTCGCTGGGGATGGACCTGACCCGGTCCCCCTCCCGGTCCTGGCTGTCGGTCGTCGACATGATCCGCCAGGACGCGGAGACCGGCGGCGGCATGCTGAGTCAGCCGTCGGCGCTCAGACAGGCGGAGGGGCTGCTCATGACCCAGCTGCTGCTGGCACAGCCCAGCACCTACACGTCGGCACTGACGAGCGCGCAGCCGCGGATCGCGCCGCGTGCGGTGAAACGGGCCATGGAGCTGATCGAGACCCACCCGGCCGAACCTCTCACCACGGGCGACATCGCCGAGGCCGTCGGCGTCGGCGAGCGGGCGCTGTACGAAGGGTTCCGCAGGCACCTGAACACCACTCCCAGGAGCTATCTGAGGGACGTGCGCCTGGACCGTGCCCACGCGGAGCTGACCGCGTGCGGCCCGGACGGCACGACGGTCACCGACGTGGCCTTCCAATGGGGGTTCGTCCACCTCGGCCGGTTCGCACGCGCCTACCGCGAGCGTTTCGGAGAGAACCCCTCGGCGACACTGCGCCGGTGATCCCGCCTCCCACGCGGCGTGACCGGCCGGACGCCGCCGCGGGGATCAGGGAGCGGCGGGGAGCCAGGTGACCACCCAGTAGGCCACGCCGAAGGGCGCGTCGCCGTACAGTGCGTGCCCCGCCCACGATCGCGCCCCGGCGGCCGCCGCCATGACCTGCCAGGCGGCGCGTCCCCGGATCAGCAGGTCGTCGCACAGACCGGGGTCCAGGGCGGCCAGGGTGGAGAGGTCCGCGCGGGCCAGCGCGTCGCCGATCGACGCGTCGGCGTCCAGCGCGCGGGGATCGACGTACCCCGGGGCCTTCTCCCCGCGGCGTGCGCCGCCGTCGCCGACGACCACCAGCCCGGTCCTGCCGGGCCGCGCCCCGATCTCGAGGCCCAGATCGCGGCCGTCCCCCGGAGACGCGTGCTCGTCGACGCCATGCAAGATCAGGGGAACCGGATGGCCGGACAGGAGGGACCGGCCGACGGCCAGCGGCACCGGCAGTGCTCCCGGAAGCGGCGGCCGTCCCGGGGCGGGGGCCAGCCGCCCGGCCGGGGACGGCGAGTCCGCCGGGTACGGCCGGGTGCGCGGCGCCCCGCCCACCACGACGATCTCGTCGAGGCCCTGGCCCACGACGGTCTGCACGGCGGTGAGCGCAGCCGCGCGCAGCTCCTCGACCTCGGGGACGGGCCCGCCGGTCAGGCCGGGCAGCAGCAGCGGGGCCTGCGGGACGCAGCAGGCGGCGACGATCACGCCAGACCTCGCACGGTTCGTACGGGTTCCCGTACGCCTCGTGTCACCGCGACCATGTCCAGCACCTGCCGGGTCGGGGCGACGTTGTGTGCGCGGAACACCCGGGCCCCCTGCCAGGCGCACACCGCGGTCACCGCCAGGGTGCCGACCACCCGCTCGTCGACCGGCAGGCCCAGGGATTCGCCGACGAAGTCCTTGTTGGACAGCGACACCAGGACCGGCCAGCCGGTGGCCACCATCTCCTCCAGCCGGCGCGTCACCTCCAGCGAGTGCCAGGTGTTCTTGCCGAAGTCGTGGCCGGGATCGATCAGGATGCGCTCGGGGTCGACCCCGACGCTCACCGCGCGCCGGGCCAGCGCGGTGGTGCCGGCGATCACGTCGGCCATCACGTCGTCGTACTCGATCCGATGCGGGCGGGTCCGCGGCGGCAGCCCTCCCGCGTGCGTGCAGACCAGGCCGGCGCCGAACTCCGCCGCGACTTCGGCCAGTTCGAGGTCGGCGCCGCCCCAGGCGTCGTTGAGCAGGTCGGCTCCGGCACGGCAGGCCTCCCGGCCCACCTCGCCACGCCAGGTGTCCACACTGATGATCAGATCGGGATACCGCTCCCGGACCTCGGCGACGAACGAGGCCGTGCGGTCGATCTCCTCCCGCGCGTCGACGTCGCTTCCGGGCGCCGCCTTGACGCCCCCGATGTCGACGATGTCGGCGCCCTCGGCCACGACCTCGTCGACCCGGCGCAGCGCCTCCTCGCGGGCGAAGGTCGCGCCCCTGTCGTAGAAGGAGTCGGGGGTGCGGTTGACGATCGCCATGATCAGCAGGTCCTCGCCCACGGCACGTCGACCCAGTCTCAGCATGGAGCCAGCCTCAGCATGCCGTGATCGCCCCTCCTGTCCACCGCCCGAAGGCCGGGTAAACCTTATCAAAGCTCCTGGTGCCGGCGTTGATCGCCGGGTAAAGGCGAAGCCTCAGCGCAGGGCGCGTGAGGCGTACTGCGGGACCGTCGCCATCGCGGGCCGCTCGGCGACCGCGATCTCGCGTTCCACCGGCCGGTGGCCGTCCGGTCCGCGTTCGAACTGGACCAGCCGGAGCGAGGGCGCATCCATTGGAATGATCTTGTTGTGGCGTTCCAGCCGGGACCAGGCCGTGTGCATGATCTGCCCGGCCATGCGGCCGAGCTCCTCGGTCGTCTGGTGCGAGTGCACCCGGCGGCCCAGGTCGACCTGGGCGAGCGCGTCGAGTCCGACGAGGTCGAGCAGGTCGATGAGCAGCGCCAGCTCCACGCCGTACCCGGAGACGAACGGCACCCGCTCCAGCACCTCGCGGCGGCCGGCGTACTCGCCCGCGAGCGGCTGCACGAACCCGGCGAGCAGCGGCCAGTGCAGGTTGAGCAGCGGCCGCGCGACCAGCTCGGTCACCCGCCCGCCCGTGCGGGCCCCCCGTTCGCCGGCGCCGATGAACGGGCGGTCGTAGCAGCCCTTCACGTACGCGACCGAGGGGTCGGCCAGCAGCGGCCCGAGCAGGCCGGTCACGAACGAGGTGCTGAACTCCCGCAGGTCGGCATCGACGAACACCACCAGGTCGCCCGACGTGACGGCGAGCGACTTCCAGAGCGCCTCGCCCTTTCCGTCGTAGTCCGGGCCGTCCAGTTCGGGCAGGATCTCGTCCTGTGCGATGACCTTGGCCCCGGCCCGTACGGCCCGGTCGGCCGTGTCGTCGGTGGACCGGGAGTCGATCACGATGAGCTCGTCCACGAGGGGGACGGCGTCGACGAGGTCGCGGCGGATGGCCGACACGATCTCCCCGACGGTGCCGGCCTCGTCGCGGGCCGGGAGGACCACGCTGACCGTGGTGCTTCCCTTCGCTGCCATCAGGGTGTTCACCGGCCAGTCGCACGCCGACGACGTACGGCCGGCCAGCCATGCCTCCACCTCAGGTAGCACGCAGCTCTCCCCATGCGTCCGCAGAAATCCCCGCCATCACCTCACAGGGTAGGCCGTCGCCGGCGTGCGGAACCGGTGAGGTGATCCGAACCGGCGGCCCCGGCGGGCCGGCGTGCCGAAGGCGATCGTCCTCCGCCGCTTCCCCGGGCCCGCCGCCCGTACGAGGGCCGCGTGAGGGCCGGCACTCCGGGGGATCCGCGCCCCGGGGGGGTGCCCCGGCCATTCCTGAATCGGGCCCCGGGCCGAGATCACGATAGCCGCCGGGAATGGGCCGTACGGCTCGGTCCGGCGTGCCGGATCGGGCCTGTGTTCCGTGCTGCGGAAGGCACGCGGAAAGCTCTTGACAGGGGGTTCCGGTGACCTCAATCTGTTGCGTATAGCGCTCCGCGTTTCTCTTTACACAACTGGGGATGATTGATGATTCCTGCGTGCCCGCTTCGTTCGCTACCGCGCGGCGAGGCGTTCCGGCTCGATGCCGAGCCGCCGATCGCGGTCTTCCACACTGAGGACGGCCAGGTCTACGCGATCGATGACACCTGCACCCACCAGGACGCTTCCCTGGCCGACGGATGGCTTGAGGGCTGCGAGGTGGAGTGCCCCCTGCACGCCTCGAAATTCGATCTGCGGACCGGCCAGGTGGACGCCCCTCCGGCGAAGCTCCCCGTGCGCACCCACCGGGTCGTGATCGAGGACGGCACGATCTTCGTCATCCCCTCCGAGGCCCCCGCCAACCTGCCGCCGGGGGTCTGCCTACGTCCTCAGGGCGTCGCGTGAGAACCGTCGCGGTGGTGGGCGCCTCGCTGGCCGGCCTGTCCGCCGCACGGGCGCTGCGCGACCAGGGATACGACGGGCGCCTGGTGCTGATCGGCGACGAGCCGCATCGCCCCTACGACCGCCCCCCGCTGTCCAAGGAGTTCCTCGCCGGCCGGATGGACGAGGCCGACCTCGCGCTGGAGACCGAGACCGACGACCTGGACGCGACCTGGATCCTCGGGACGGCGGCGGCCGCGCTCGATCCGGGCGAGCGGGCCGTACGGCTCGGCGACGGAGGGACGGTGCGCGCCGACGCGGTGGTGATCGCCACGGGGGCGGCCGCCAGGACCCTCCCCGGGGCCGAGCGCCTCTCCGGGGTGCACACGCTGCGCACCCTGGACGACGCCAGGGCGCTGCGGGCCGACCTCGGCGGGGCCGAGCGGCTCGTCGTCGTCGGCGCCGGCTTCATCGGGGCCGAGATCGCCTCGACCGCCCGGGCTCTGGGACTGCACGTCACCCTGGTGGAACCGGCGCCCGCCCCGCTGGCGTCCGCGATCGGCGCCGAGATGGGCGCCGTGGTGGCCGGGCTCCAGGCGGGGCAGGGCGTCGAGGTGCTGTGCGGCACCGGCGTCCGCGAGGTCACCGGCACCGCGAGAGCCGACGGAGTGGTCCTGACCGACGGGCGGCGCGTCCCGGCGGACGTGGTCGTCGTCGGGATCGGCGCGCGGCCCAACGTGGCCTGGCTGGCCGGATCGGGCGTGGAGATCGCGGACGGCGTGCTGTGCGACGCGACCGGGGCCACCGGCGTGCCCGGCGTGATCGCCGTCGGCGACTGCGCCGCCTGGTTCGACCCCGCCGCCGGGGCTCACCGCAGGGTCGAGCACTGGACCGGGGCCGCACGCCGCCCCGCCGTCGCCGTACGGACGCTGCTGGCGGGCGCCTCCGCCGCCGCGGGGAGTTCCGGCGGTTCCGGGAGCGTCGTCCGGCCGCCGGAGCCGCCGTACTTCTGGTCCGACCAGTGCGGTGTGCGGATCCAGTTCGCCGGGCACGCCGGACCCGGCGACGAAATCACGGTCGAGGAGGGTAGCCTCGCTGACCGGAGCTTCGTGGCGGTCTACCGGCGCGGGGACCGTCCGGTCGCGGTGCTCGGGATCGATCTGCCGCGGCCCTTCACCCGCTGGCGCAAACGGCTGGCGGCCGAGGCGCTCCAGAGCGCCGCGCCCTGATTCCTGAGACCCTGAGAGCAGGCCGGACGTGGCCTGCAGCACGTCGATCGAGAAATCGTGAAGGAGACAATCATGGCGCATGAGGTTCGCGGTGTCGTCGCGCTCGCCAAGGGGCAGCCGGTCAGCCTGGAGACCATCATCGTGCCCGACCCCGGTCCCGGCGAGGCCCTCGTGAAGATCCAGGCCTGCGGGGTGTGCCACACCGACCTGCACTACCGGGAGGGCGGCATCTCCGACGACTTCCCCTTCTTCCTGGGCCATGAGGCGGCCGGCGTCGTCGAGGCCGTCGGCGCGGGCGTGACCGACGTCGCCCCCGGCGACTTCGTCGTGCTCAACTGGCGTGCCGTCTGCGGCGCGTGCCGCGCCTGTCTGCGTGGCCGTCCGCAGTACTGCTTCGCCACCCACAACGCCACGCAGAAGATGACGCTCGCCGACGGGACCGCGCTGTCGCCGGCCCTCGGCATCGGCGCGTTCGCCGAGAAGACGCTGGTGGCGGCCGGCCAGTGCACCAAGGTCGACCCCGCGGCCTCGCCCGCCGCCGTCGGCCTGCTCGGCTGCGGCGTGATGGCCGGCCTCGGCGCCGCCATGAACACCGGCGGCGTGACCCGCGGCGACTCGGTCGCCGTCATCGGCTGCGGCGGCGTCGGCGACGCCGCGATCGCCGGAGCCGGCCTCGCCGGAGCGACCACGATCATCGCCGTCGACGTCGACGACCGGAAGCTGGAGTGGGCCCGCCGCTTCGGCGCCACGCACACGGTCAACTCCCGGGAGACCGACCCCGTCGAGGCGATCCGCGACCTGACCGGCGGCTTCGGCGCCGACGTCGTCATCGACGCGGTGGGCCGGCCCGAGACCTACCGCCAGGCGTTCTACGCGCGCGACCTGGCCGGGACCGTCGTGCTGGTCGGCGTGCCCACCCCCGAGATGACGCTGGAGCTGCCCCTGCTCGACGTGTTCGGCCGCGGCGGCGCGCTCAAGTCCAGCTGGTACGGCGACTGCCTGCCCAGCCGCGACTTCCCCATGCTGGTCGCGCTCTACCGGCAGGGGCGGCTCGACCTGGACGCCTTCGTCTCCGAGACGATCGAGCTCGGCGACGTCGAGGCCGCGTTCGACAAGATGCACCGCGGTGAGGTGCTGCGTTCGGTGGTGGTGTTGTGATGCGGATCGAGAAGGTCGTCACCTCCGGGACGTTCAGCCTCGACGGCGGGACCTGGGAGGTCGACAACAACGTCTGGCTGCTGGGCGACGACGACGAGGTGATGGTCGTCGACGCCGCGCACGACGCGGACGCGATCGCGGCGGCCGTCGGCGATCGGCGGGTCACCGCTATCGTCTGCACCCACGCCCACAACGACCATGTGAACGCGGCGCCCGCCCTCGCGGCCAGGACCGGCGCGCCGATCCTGGTGCACCCCGACGACGAGGTGCTGTGGAATATGGCACACGCGGAGGCCAAGCCGGACGGCCCGCTCGCCGACGGGCAGACGCTGCGGGTGGCGGGCGTGGACGTACGGGTCCTGCACACGCCGGGTCACGCGCCCGGCGCGGTCTGCCTGCACGTCCCGGAACTCGGCGTGGTGTTCACGGGCGACACGCTCTTCCAGGGCGGTCCGGGCGCCACGGGACGTTCCCACAGCGACTTCCCGACCATCATCTCCTCCATCCGCGAGGTGCTGCTGCCGCTGCCGCCGGAGACGGTGGTTCACACCGGGCACGGCGCCGACACCACCATCGGCGCGGAGGCGCCGCATCTGGACGACTGGATCCGCCGCGGCCACTAGGAGCGCCTGACAGAACACGCCCTGCCGTACGCGGCCCGGACGGCGCCTCGCGTCCGTCCGGATCCGCGCTCGCGACGGGCCGTCAGACACTCCCTGGCCGCACTCCCTATCGCGCACGACCAGCAGGAGCGAACCAGTGAGCACCACCAGCCTGCCCCCAGGGCCCCGGCAGAGCCCGCCCCCCAGCCTGATGTCCACTCTGCCCGGCGCTTACTACACGGACCCGGACGTTTTCGCCCTGGAACAGCGCCGCGTCTTCGAGTCGATGTGGTTCTGCGCGATTCGGGCCGCCGACCTGCCCCGGCCCGGGGCGTTCAAGACGGTGCAGGTCGGCGCCGAAAGCATCCTGATCACGCGGGCGCGGGACAACTCGATCCGCGCCTTCTACAACGTCTGCCGGCACCGGGGGGCGCGGATCAGCACCGAGGAGTCGGGGGAGGTCAGGCGCGCCTTCCAGTGCCCCTACCACGCCTGGACGTACGACCTGGAGGGCCGGCTGGTCGCCGCGCCCAACCTCACCAAGATGCCCGACATCGACCGGGTGGCGTACGGGCTGGTGAACGTGGCCGTGCGGGAGTGGCTGGGGTACGTGTGGGTCTGCCTCGCCGACGATCCGCCCTCGTTCGAGGAGGACGTCGTGGGGGAGGTGCGCGCCCGGCTCGGCGACGTCGCCCAGATCGGCAACTACGACGTCGCGGGCCTCAAGGTGGGCAGGCGTATCGTCTATGACGTAAAGGCCAACTGGAAGCTGATCGTCGAGAACTTCATGGAGTGCTACCACTGCGCGACCATCCATCCGGAGCTCACCGAGGTGCTTCCGGAGTTCGCCGACGGTTACGCGGCGCAGTACTACGTGGGTCACGGCGCGGAGTTCGGGGCGGAGATCCAGGGCTTCACCGTGGACGGCTCCAGCGGCCTCGACCGGATCCCGACGATCAGCCGGGAGCAGGACCGGCGCTACTACGCGATCACGATCAAGCCGCAGGTCTTCGTCAACCTCGTGCCCGACCACGTGATCTGGCACAGGATGTTCCCGCTGGCGGCGGATCGTACGGTGGTGGAGTGCGACTGGCTGTACCTCCCCGAGGTCGTGGACGGCGGCGCGGACATCGACAGGTCCGTGGAGCTGTTCCACCGGGTCAACACGCAGGACTTCGACGCGTGCGAGCGGTGCCAGCCCGCGATGGGCTCGCGCATGTACGCCGACGGCGGGGTCCTGGTGCCCAGCGAGCACCACATCGGCCTGTTCCACGACTGGCTGCGCGGCCGGTTGTCGGATCGAGCGACAGCATGAAAGGGCGTTCATCAGATGACGCGCAAGGCACCCCGTGACGACGCCGGCGACGAACGCCTGGAGATCCACCCGCCCAAGGACTGGGCCGGTGGGATCCCCGCCGTCGGCCACGCGCTCGGTATGGCGTACCGCCAGATGGGCGCGGGCCGTACGGCGCTGACCCTGCTGCGGGTCAACCAGAAGCACGGGTTCGACTGCCCGGGCTGCGCCTGGCCCGAGGGAGACCACCGCAGCCCCGCCGAGTTCTGCGAGAACGGCGCGAAGGCGGTCGCCGAGGAGGCGACCCTCCGCAGGATCACGCCGGAGTTCTTCGCCGCGCACCCGGTGAGCGAGCTGGCCGGGCGCAGCGACTACTGGCTCGGCCAGCAGGGCAGGCTGACCGAGCCGATGCACAAGCCGGCCGGCGCCGACCACTACGAGCCGGTGTCGTGGGAGCGCGCCTTCGCCATCGTCGCCCGCGAGCTGAAGGCGCTGGTGGGCGCCGACGAGGCCGTCTTCTACACCTCGGGCCGCACCTCCAACGAGGCGGCCTTCGCCTACCAGCTCTTCGTCCGCCGGTTCGGCACGAACAACCTGCCGGACTGCTCGAACATGTGCCACGAGTCCAGCGGGTCGGCGCTGACCGAGACGCTCGGCATCGGCAAGGGCACGGTGCTGCTCGACGACCTCTACCGGTCCGATCTCATCTTCGTGGTCGGCCAGAACCCCGGCACCAACCACCCGCGCATGCTCGGCGCGCTGGAGAAGGCCAAGCGCAACGGCGCACGCATCGTGGCCGTCAACCCGCTGCCCGAGGCGGGGCTGCTGCGGTTCAAGAACCCGCAGCGGCCCTCCGGCGTCGCCGGCGGCGGCACGACGCTGTCCGACCGGTTCCTGCAGATCAGGCTCGGCGGCGACTGCGCGCTCTTCCAGGCGCTGTCGTCGCTGCTGCAGGCGGCCGAGGACGCGGCCCCGGGCACGGTGATCGACCGCGAGTTCGTCGACGAGCACACCCACGGGTTCGACGAGTGGGCGGCGCACGTGCGCGACCTGGACTGGGCGGAGGTGCTGGAGGCCACGGGGCTGACCAGGGCGGAGATCGAGGCGACGGCCCGGGACGTGCTGGCCGCCCGCTCGGTCGTGGTGTGCTGGGCGATGGGGCTCACCCAGCACAAGAAGTCGGTGCCCACGATCAGGGAGATCGTCAACTTCCTCCTGCTGCGCGGCAACGTCGGCAGGCCCGGTGCCGGCGTCTGCCCGGTGCGGGGCCACTCCAATGTGCAGGGCGACCGGACGATGGGCATCTACGAGAAGCCGTCGGCGGCGTTCCTGGACGCGCTGCGCGACGAGTTCGGCTTCGAGCCGCCGCGCCGCCACGGCCTGGACACCGTGGAGGCGATCCGGGCCATGCGCGACGGCGCCGCCAAGGTGTTCTTCGCGATGGGCGGCAACTTCGTGGCCGCGACCCCCGACACGGCCGCCACCGAGGCGGCCATGCGCCGATGCAGGCTCACCGTGCAGGTGTCGACCAAGCTGAACCGGTCGCACGCGGTGTGCGGCGAGGAGGCGCTGATCCTGCCCACGCTGGGCCGTACCGAGCGGGACGTGCAGCGCGGGGGAGAGCAGTTCGTCACGGTCGAGGACTCGATGGGCATGGTGCACGGCTCCAGGGGCAGGCTGCGGCCGGCCTCACCCGCCCTGCTCTCGGAGGTCGCGATCGTGTCCCGCCTGGCCCGCGAGGTCTACGGCGACGACGATCCGCACGTCCCCTGGGCCGAGTTCGAGGCGGACTACGACGTGATCAGGGATCGGATCGCCCGGGTGGTGCCGGGGTTCGCCGGCTACAACGAGAAGGCCCGCCGCCCCGGCGGCTTCACGCTGCCGAACGCGCCGCGTGACGAGCGCCGTTTCCCGACGGCGACCGGCAAGGCGAACTTCACCGTCAATCCGCTGGAGGTGCTGCGCGTCCCGGCCGGCCGGCTGCTGCTGCAGACCATCCGCAGCCACGATCAGTACAACACGACGATCTACGGACTGGACGACCGCTACCGGGGCGTACGGAACGGCCGCCGGGTGGTGTTCGTCCACCCGGACGATCTCGCCGAGCGAGGTTTCGCCGACGGCGACATGGTCGACCTGGTCAGCGAGTGGCCCGACGGAGAGAGGGTGGCCCCGGGATTCCGCGTGGTCGCCTACTCGACGGCGCGCGGCTGCTGCGCGGCCTACTTCCCGGAGACCAACGTGCTCGTGCCGCTGGACTCGGTCGCCGAGACCTCCAACACCCCCACGTCCAAGAGCGTCGTCGTCTCCCTCCGCCCGACCTCCAGCTGACCCCCATCACCCACCCCCCACCCCCACCAACATCCCACCCCCCATCCCCGTGATCTTGCACTTGCTGGCACAGGTGCCCTGTCACCTGCGAAATCCCCATCCGTGATCTTGCAGAAGCTCGCACACATGACCGCTCACCAGCGGAGTCACCTTCGGTGATCTTGCAGTGCAAGATCACGTACGGTGAAATCGCAGGTGGGATGCACTGCCTGCGAGTTTCTGCAAGATCACGAAGGGGATATTTCCAGGTCAACGGCCATGGCTGCGAGAAACTACAAGATCACGGGTGGGGTGGCGGGGGTCAGCCGCCGAGGTGGTGGCTGATCTCGGCGGCGCCGGCCACGAGGATGGGGGCCAGCTCGTGTATGCGCTGCTCGCTGAAGCGGTAGGCCGGGCCGGAGGCGCTCACCGCCGCGATCACCTCGCCCTGGAAGGAGCGTATGGGTGCGGCCATCGCGTTGAGGCCGATCTCGAGTTCCTCGAGCGTGACGGAGTAGCCGCGCTCCAGCGCCCCGGCCAGGTCACGCTCCAGGGCCTCGCGCGAGGTCACGGTGTTCGGGGTGAAGGCCTCGAGGGTGGTGGACCGGAGCAGCTCGGCCCGGCGCGCCGCGTCGAGATGGGCCAGCAGCACCTTGCCGCTCGACGTCGCGTGCAGCGGGGTGAGCTGGCCCACCCAGTTGTGCGCGGTCACCGCCGACGGCCCGCGCGCCTGGTCGAGGCTGACGGCGTAGTGCGCGCGCAGCACGGCTATGTTGACCGTCTCGCCGATCTCCTCGGCGAGCCGCCGGCAGATCGGCCTGCCCTCCCGGGTGACGTCCATCCGGGCGGCGACGCTCCCGGCCAGACGGACGACGCCGAAGCTGAGACGATATTTGCCGCGTTCCTCCGTCTGCTCGACCAGGCCGCGTGCCTCGAGCGCGCCGAGCAGCCGGAACGCGGTCGACTTGTGGACGTCGATCTCCGTCGCGAGCTCGGTGACCCCCGCCTCCCCGCGCCGGGAGAGGATCTCCATGATGCTGATGGCGCGGTCGACCGACTGCATGCCACCCCCGTTGCTCGCTGCGGCCTCGTTGCTCATTAGCGCAACTGTAGGCGTGTCCACAACCCCGGTCCACTTGATCCACACAACCGGTTGATTTTTCCTGTTGCGGGCAGTGCAACACAATGCGCGATTCGATACGCTTCTCGGTCAGACAATCGTCGCGCGAGCGAGACGAGGGCAGATTGAGCGCACAACGGTACGACTTCGTCATCGTCGGCGGCGGTTCGGCGGGAAGCGCTCTCGCGAACCGGCTGTCGGCGGACCCCTCCACCCGGGTGCTGGTGCTGGAGGCCGGTCGGTCGGACTTCCGCTGGGACGTCTTCATCCACATGCCGGCGGCGCTGACGTTCCCGATCGGCAGCCGGTTCTACGACTGGCGGTACGAGTCGGAGCCGGAGCCGCACATGCACGGTCGCCGGATCTACCACGCCCGCGGCAAGGTGCTCGGCGGCTCCAGCAGCATCAACGGCATGATCTTCCAGCGCGGCAACCCCCTGGACTACGAGCGCTGGGCCGCCGACCCCGGGATGAAGAACTGGGACTACGCGCACTGCCTGCCGTACTTCAAGCGCATGGAGAACTGCCTGGCCGCCGAGGACGACGACGTCTGGCGTGGCCACGACGGCCCGCTCGCGCTGGAGCGCGGCCCGGCGTCGAGCCCGCTGTTCGGCGCGTTCTTCCAGGCCGTGCAGCAGGCGGGATACAAGCTGACCGACGACGTCAACGGCTACCGCCAGGAGGGCTTCGCTCCCTTCGACCGCAACATCCGCTCCGGACGGCGGCTGTCCGCCGCCCGCGCCTACCTCCATCCCGTGATGAACCGCCCCAACCTGAAGGTCGTGACCCGGGCGTTCGTGACGAAGGTCGTCTTCGAGGGCGGGCGGGCCGTCGGCGTGGACTTCTCCTTCCGCGGCGGGCCGGTACGCCGGGTGCGGGCCGGCGAGGTCATCCTGTGCGGCGGCTCCATCAACACGCCCCAACTCCTCCAGCTGTCCGGCCTGGGCAATGCCGCCGAACTGGAGGCCCTCGGCGTCGACGTGGTGCACCATTTGCCCGGAGTGGGGGAGAACCTCCAGGACCACCTCGAGGTCTACGTCCAGTACGGCTGTAAGCGGCCGGTGTCCATGCAGCCCTACCTCAAGCGGCGGCACCGCCCGTGGATCGGGGCGCAGTGGCTGTTCCTGCGCGGTGGTCCCGCCGCGACCAACCACTTCGAGGCCGGCGGCTTCGTCCGGAGCAACGACGACGTCGACTACCCGAACCTGATGTTCCACTTCCTGCCGATCGCGGTGCGGTACGACGGCTCGTCCCCGTCGGGCGGGCACGGCTACCAGGTGCACGTCGGGCCGATGTACTCCGACGCACGGGGCACGGTGAAGATCAAGAGCCGGGACCCGCGGGTGCATCCGGCGCTGCGTTTCAACTACCTGTCCACCGAGCAGGACCGGCGGGAATGGGTGGAGGCCGTCCGCGTCTCCCGGAACATCCTGAGTCAGCCGGCGTTCGACGAGTTCAACGCGGGCGAGCTGTCTCCCGGGCTGTCCGTGCGGAGCGACGAGGAGATCCTCGACTGGGTCGCCAGGGACGGCGAGACCGCGCTGCATCCCTCCTGCACCGCGAAGATGGGCGTCGACGACATGTCGGTCGTCGACCCCGACAGCATGCGGGTGCACGGCGTCGAGGGGCTGCGGATCGTCGACGCGTCGGTCATGCCGTACGTGACGAACGGCAACATCTACGCGCCGGTGATGATGGTGGCCGAGAAGGCGGCCGACCTGATCCTCGGCGACACCCCGCTGCCGCCCGTCGAGGCGGCGTTCTACCGGCACCAGGGATGACCGTGAGGGATGGGTAACGCGACGGGAGAGAGTGCGGTCCAGTCGGTGGACCGCGCGCTCACCATTCTCAAGCTGCTCGCCCGCGACGGCGAGCTGGGGATCAGCGAGCTCGCCGTCGAGCTGGGCGTTCATCGTTCCACGGCCTTCCGCCTGGTGTCGACGCTGGAGAGCCACGATCTCGTCGAGCAGGACAGCGAACGGGGCAGGTACCGCCTCGGCGTGGGGGTGGTACGGCTGGCCGGGTCGGCCAGCGCCCGCCTCGACCTGGTGCGGGAGAGCCGCTTCGTCACGCCGCGCCTGGCCGCCGACGTCGGCGAGACCGTCAACGTGGCCGTCCTCGTCGGGCGCGAGGCGCTGTACGTCGACCAGACGGCCGGGCCGTCGGCGCTCCAGCTGCACAACTGGGTGGGTCAGCGGATCCCCCTGCACGCCACGTCCAACGGCAAGGTGCTGCTCGCGTACGCGCCGGGAGACCTGGCCGAGGAGGTCATGGCCGGCCCGCTGAGCCGGTTCACCGCCGAGACGATCACCGATCCCGTACGGCTCGGGGCCGCGCTGGCGGAGGTGCGCGAGCGCGGCTACGCCACCGCCGTCGACGAGCTGGAGGAGGGCCTTACCGCGGTCGCGGCGCCCGTCAGGGGAGCGGACGGCACGGTCATCGCCTCGCTGAGCGCCTCGGGACCGACGTTTCGGATGCCCGTAACCACCATCGCCGAGGTGGCCGAGCAGGTCATCGCCGCAGCTCGGGAGATCTCGCAACGCATGGGTTGTTACTCGACAGTGTCCGTAAAAAACCGGACATCGACTTGACTAAAGGCGACAAGGGGTCAATTCTGTTTCTCCATAAGCAAACAGGTGCGCAATGCGCAACTGAGTGACGACGCGGAGCGCGCCTGTGACCCCGACCGGAAGGCACGCTGCCCGTGGCAGACCTCTTCATCGGCGGCGTCTGGACAGATCCTGTCGAGGGCGGACGCCGTACGATCCACTGCCCCGCCGACGGGTCCCTCGTCGCGACCGTATCGGAGGGCACCCGGGCGGACACGGAGGCCGCGATCGCGGCGGCCCGCCGGGCCTTCGACGAGGGCACCTGGCCGCTGACCCCGGCCCGTGAGCGCGGGCTGCTGCTGCTCCGGGTCGCCGACCTGCTGGCCAGGGACAGGCAGGAGTACGCCAGGGCCGAGTCGCTGGACACGGGCAAGCGGCTCGTCGAGAGCGAGTACGACCTCGACGACGTGATCGCCTGCTTCCGCTACTTCGGCGGGGTCGCCGGCACCGACGCGGGCCGGGTCGTCGACACCGGCCGCGACGACGCCGTGAGCCAGATCGTGTACGAACCGCTCGGCGTGTGCGGCCTCATCACGCCCTGGAACTACCCGCTGCTGCAGACCTCGTGGAAGGTCGCCCCCGCGCTCGCGGCCGGCAACACGTTCGTGCTCAAGCCGAGCGAGCTCACCCCGAGCACCGCGATCATGCTGATGCGGACGCTGGAGGAGGCGGGGCTGCCCGCCGGGGTCGCCAACCTGGTGCTCGGCGCCGGGCCGCGGGCGGGGGCGCCGCTCGCCGAGCATCCCGCCGTGGACATGGTGTCGTTCACCGGGGGCCTGGCGACCGGCCGCCGCGTCATGGCCGCCGCGGCGGCGACCGTCAAGCGGGTCGCGCTCGAACTCGGCGGCAAGAACCCCAACATCGTCTTCGCCGACGCCGACTTCGAGACCGCGGTCGACTTCGCGCTCACCGCGGTCTTCCTGCACTCCGGCCAGGTCTGCTCGGCCGGGGCGCGGCTGCTCGTCGAGGACTCCCTGCACGACGCCTTCGTCGACGAGGTGGTCAGGCGGGCCGAGCGGATCCGGCTGGGCGGGCCGTTCGACCCCGAGGCGCAGACCGGGCCGCTGATCTCCGCCGGCCACCTGGCCAAGGTCGAGGAGTACGTCGCCGCCGGCCTCGCCGAGGGCGCGGTGCTGCGCTGCGGCGGCGCACGGCCGGACGACCCCGGACTGGCCGGCGGCCACTACTACCGGCCGACCGTGCTGGACGGGTGCCGCCGCGACATGCGGGTGGTCCGGGAGGAGTCCTTCGGGCCGGTGCTCACCGTCGAGCGCTTCACCGGCGAGGACGAGGCGGTCGAGCTGGGCAACGACACCGACTACGGCCTGGCCGGCGCGGTGTGGACCGGCGACGCCGGCAGGGCCAGGCGGGTCGCCGCCCGGCTCAGGCACGGCACGGTCTGGATCAACGACTACCACCCCTACGTCCCGCAGGCGGAGTGGGGCGGATTCAAGCAGTCGGGCGTCGGCCGCGAGCTCGGCCCCACGGGACTCGACGAGTACCGAGAGATCAAGCACGTCTGGCAGAACATCCGCCCCCGGCCCCAGCGGTGGTTCCCGGATTTCCCTCACTAGCCGAAGGGTGGCCATGGCCGTACCGTCACTGACCGCGAAACCCTCCACGCAGGCCGCCGCGTCCGGCGCCGACGACCCCCCGATCCTCGATGTGCACGGACTGTGGAAGGTCTTCGGACCGCGTGCGGATCGCGTCGTCGGCACCCCGCTGGCCGAGCTGTCCCGCGCGGAGCTCAAGCGGCGGACGGGATGCGTCGCCGCGGTCCGGGACGTCTCCTTCTCGGTACGGCGCGGCGAGGTGTTCGTCGTCATGGGCCTGTCCGGATCGGGCAAGTCGACGCTGGTGCGCTGCCTCACCCGCCTGATCGAGCCCACCGCCGGGCAGGTGCGCCTCGACGGCGAGGACGTGCTCGGCTGCGGGGAGCGCAGGCTCCGCGAACTGCGCCGGCACCGCTTCGGCATGGTGTTCCAGCACTTCGGCCTGCTGCCGCATCGGCGGGTCCTGGACAACGTCGCGTACGGCCTGGAGATCCGCGGCACGAAGAAGGCCGACCGCTACGAGCGGGCCAGGGAGGTCCTGGAGCTGGTGGGGCTCGCCGGGTTCGAGGGGTCCTTCCCCGACCAGCTCTCCGGCGGCATGCAGCAGCGCGTCGGCCTGGCCCGGGCGCTCGCCGTCGACCCCGAGGTGCTCTTCTTCGACGAGCCGTTCTCCGCGCTCGACCCGCTGATCCGCCGCGAGATGCAGAACGAGGTCATCCGCCTGCACCACGAGGTCGGCAAGACCATGATCTTCATCACGCACGACCTGAGCGAGGCGCTCAAGCTGGGCGACCGCATCCTTATCATGCGTGACGGCGCGCTCGTCCAGATGGGCACCCCCGACCAGGTGGTCGGCGCGCCGGCGGACGACTACGTGCGTGACTTCGTGAGCGACGTGCCCAAGTCCGACGTGCTGACGCTGCCGTGGATCATGCGGGACGTCCGTCCCGGAGAGCCGCTCGACGGGCCGGAGCTCGCCCCGGACACCGTGATCCGCGACGCGGCCAGGACCGTCCTGTCCGCCGGCCGCCCGGTCAAGGTCGTCTCCGGCGGAGCCCTGCTCGGCGTGGTCACCACCGCGGAGATCCTCGAGGTGATCGCCGGCCCGGACCCGGACACCATCCAGGACCGGGACGAGGGCGGGGGATCCTGATGGCGGCGGTGCCCACCACCGCGACCGCCGCCACCGGTGCGGCCGGTCGCGCCGGGTGGCTGCGCGCGCGCTACCTGACCGTCGTCGTTCTCGTGGCCTGGGTGGCGTTGTGGGCCCTGCTCAGGGGCCGCGACACGCTCGCGCTCGGCGGCGCCGAGCTCACGCCGCTGCACACCCGGCTCAGCGAGGGCATGGACGCGATCGACGCCGGGCGTAACAGCAACCCGCTGTTCCTGTACTTCATCAACTACATCCGGCTGTTCATCGACGAGTCGGTCACGTTCGTACAGGCGCTGATCAGCCGGCCGTCGTTCGGGCGGCCGGTCCCGGCCATCGGCTGGCTCGGCGTGACCGGCATCGCCACAGCCGTCGCGCTGCTGTACGGCAACCGCCGTACGGCCGTGCTGACCGCCGCCGGGTTCGCGTCGTTCGGCCTGCTCGGTCTGTGGGAGGAGAGCATGGACACGCTCGCCCTCACGCTGACCGCCGTCGTGCTGGCCCTCGCCGCCGGCATCCCCCTCGGCGTCTGGGCGGGGCTCAGCGACCGGGTCAACCGGTTCGTCACGCCGGTGCTCGACTTCATGCAGACGATGCCGACCTTCGTCTACCTGGCCCCGCTCACGCTGTTCTTCCTGATCGGACCGGCCAGCGCCACCATCGCCACGATGATCTACGCGACCCCGCCGGTGATCCGCATCACCGCGCACGGAATCCGGGAGATCCCGGTCAGCACGCTGGAGGCGAGCACCTCGCTCGGCTCGACCCGTGTGCAGGCGCTGCGCAAGGTACGGCTCCCGCTGGCCAAGCGGACGATCATCGTGGGGGCGAACCAGACCATCATGGCCGCCCTGTCCATGGTCACGATCGCCGCCCTGATCGACGCCCCCGGCCTGGGCAAGACCGTGCTGAAGGCGCTGCAGACCCTCGACGTGGGCACCGCGTTCAACGCCGGGCTGGCCATCGTGATCATGGCGATCGTGCTCGACCGCGTCACCTCGGCCGCCGGTCGGCGGGTCGAGGCCGAGCGCCGGTCGGGCAGGGCACGGGGCCGGCGGGCGCGGCGGATCGAGGCGGGCCTGATCCTCGCCGCCACCGCCGTGCTGGTCTACCTCTCGCACGTCTACGTCTGGGCCGCCGAGTTCCCCGGAGAGGCCCGCCTGGGCTCGTACGTGAAACAGGGCGCGGGGGCGGCGAGCCAGTGGGCGCAGGACACGTTCGTCACGTATACGGACGCGGTGAAGAACCTC
The DNA here is from genome assembly GCF_050942215.1 of Sphaerimonospora sp. CA-214678. GTDB lineage: Bacteria > Actinomycetota > Actinomycetes > Streptosporangiales > Streptosporangiaceae > Sphaerimonospora. The sequence continues at coordinate 3,369,435 of NZ_CP192056.1, read as the reverse complement.
ATCACCTACGGGCTGCTCAACCCGTTCCAGTCGCTGCTGGCCGGCTCGCCCTGGTGGCTGGTCGCCCTGGTCGTGGTCGCGCTCGCGCTGCTGCTGGCCGGAGCGCGGGCCGCGATCGTCGCCGGGGTGTCGCTCGTGCTGCTGGTGCTGCTCGGCCTGTGGCACGACAGCATGGTGACGCTGGCCACCACGCTGGTGGCCACCCTGATCGTGATGGTCCTCGGCGTGGTCGCCGGGGTGTGGATGGGGCGCAGTGCCCGGGTCGACCAGGTGCTGCGCCCGGTCCTCGACGCGGGTCAGACGATGCCCGCCTTCGTCTACCTCGTCCCGATCCTGGGGCTGTTCGGCGCGACCCGGTTCACGGCCATCATCGCCGCCGTGGCGTTCGCCGCGCCGGTGTCGATCAAGCTGGTGGCCGAGGCCGTACGCGGCGTGTCGCCGACCGCGGTCGAGGCGGCGACGGCGGGCGGGTCCAGCACCTGGCAGCTCATCGCCAAGGTCCAGCTACCCATGGCCCGCGCCGGCATCACGCTCGCGGCCAGCCAGGGCCTGATCTATGTGCTGTCGATGGTCGTCATCGGCGGCCTTGTCGGGGCCGGCGCGCTCGGATACGACGTGGTGGCCGGGTTCTCGCAGCACGCCCTGCGGGGCAAGGGGCTGGCCGCCGGGCTGGCGATCGTCGTGCTCGGCATCATGCTCGACCGGATCATGCGGGCCGCCGCGCAGCGCGCGTCCGCGCGTCCGGCACCTCACTGAATGAAATCAACGGGTCTGGAGGACCTCATGGCAGTTTCCTGGATCGCCGGCCTGCGCGCGTGCGCCGTCGTGGCCGGCGCCGCGCTCCTGCTCTCCGCATGCGGGGGAGCGAAGGTCGGCGAGGCCACCGGCGCCCAGGCCTCGGGCGACGGCGGCGGGCCGGAGTGCGGCACGTTCAACCTGGCGGTCAACCCGTGGGTCGGCTACGAGGCGAACGCCGCGGTGATCGCCCATGTCGCAGAGAAGGAGCTCGGCTGCAAGGTCGTCAAGAAGGACCTCAAGGAGGAGGTGGCCTGGCAGGGGTTCGCCACCGGGGAGGTGGACGCGATCGTCGAGAACTGGGGCCACGAGGACCTCAAGAAGAAGTACATCGACGAGCAGAACGTCGCCGCTGCGGTCGGTCCGACCGGCAACAAGGGCGTCATCGGCTGGTTCGTGCCGCCGTGGATGGCCGAGAAGTACCCCGACATCACCGACTGGAAGAACCTCAACAAGTACGCCGACCTGTTCAAGACCTCCGAGTCGGGCGGCAAGGGCCAGCTGCTGGACGGCGACCCGTCGTTCGTGACCAACGACGAGGCGCTGGTGAAGAACCTGAAGCTGGACTTCAAGGTGGTCTACGCCGGCAGCGAGGCGGCCCTGATCACGGCGTTCCGCCAGGCGGAGAAGCAGAAGACCCCGCTCATCGGGTACTTCTACGACCCGCAGTGGTTCATGTCCGAGGTGAAGCTGGTGAAGGTCGACCTGCCCGAGTGGACCGAGGGCTGTGACGCCGACGCCGCGAAGGTGGCCTGCGACTACCCCGTGTACGACCTCGACAAGATCGTCAGCAAGAAGTTCGCCGACTCGGGCAGCCCCGCCTACGAGCTCGTCAAGAACTTTAACTGGACCAACGACGACCAGAACACCGTGTCCAAGTACATCTCCGAGGACGGCATGACGGCCGATCAGGCGGCCGAGAAGTGGGCCGGCGACAACCCGGACAAGGTCAAGGCCTGGCTGCCCGCCGCGGCCGGCTGAGCTCGGGCCGTCCTCCCTCCGCGGCTCGACACGCCCGGGGCCGGTCGTTCTCCGGCCGGCCCCGGGCATCGCCTTCCTATGTCTGGGCGAACCCCGACGGCAAGCACCTGCGCGCCGAGCTGCACACCCGGCCCGTACAACTCAAGAACCCGGCCAGCGGCACATGGGAACCCATCGACACCCACCCCGACGAGGACGCGATCCCGGCCGGACCCGCAGATACTCCCGAAACAGTCTTGGAACAGGCAAAGGCCAACAACGTCTCGGTGGAGCTGCCGCTGCTGGAGGCCAACTACCCGCAGGGGCTCACAGACGAGCAACTGGTCGAAGGAATCGATTCCCGGCGTGTTCGTCCAAAAACGAACCGACCCTTCAGTTGTAGATCGTTCTTGATGTGTAGCTACCTGGACTTGGGGTGCGGTGCCTGCCCTTGCACGCGGACGCAGGTGCTGGATGTTCGCGCCCTGGGTGACCGGTGATGAGGTCTACGGGCAGGACCCGCGCCTGCGCGCTCTGCTGGAAGCGCGGCAGGCCGGGTATGTGCTGGTGATCGCGGGCACGGCCCAGGTGCGGTGCGAGGGCGTCGACTGGCAGGCCGCCCAGGTCGCCGCGCACGTCCCCGACGACCATTGGCACCTTACAGTGCCGGGCACGGCGCCAAGGGGCACCGCTGGTACGCCTGGGCCTGGACACGCATCGACACCCACGGCCCCGGTCACCGGTGGCTGATGATCCGCCGCAATCTGGCCACCGGGGAACTGGCCTTCTACCGCTGCTACGCACCCACCCCGATGCCGCTGGCCGCCCTGGTGTGCATCGCCGGCATCAGCTGGACGGTGGAGGAGTCCTTCCAAGCCGCAAAAGGCCAGGTTGGACTGGAGGTCACTACCAGGTCCGCAGCTGGGATGGCTGGCACCGCCACATCACCCTGGCGATGCTCGCCCTGGCCTTCCTCGCAGCGCTGGCCGCCACCCAGCCCGACGGCTCTCGCCACTGGCGCGTCACGTCTGGCCCGCCGGACCGACATAGCCAAGCGATCGGTGACGTGAATAGACACTGACCGCTGGCTGGCTCGAGGCGTTGCACTCTCGTATCAGACCCACCTCTTGAGCAGCTCAGTTGATCGTCGTCTTGCGCGTGGGCCGCCACTTCCTTGGCTTCCTGCTCGCCCGTGGAGGGCGGAATCTCATCCTTGACACTCGGCGGGCTGCGCGTCACGCTTGTTGCGTTGAGCGCATGATGTTGCATTATGTGCAACCTCTCGTCTGGAGGTGGGAATGACGGGCCCCCGCGTCGTCATCATCGGAGCCGGTGTCGTCGGGGCGGCGCTCGCCGACGAGCTGTCCGCCCGCGGCTGGTCCGACATCACCGTCGTCGACCAGGGTCCAGTGCCCGCGACCGGGGGATCCTCCTCCCACGCCCCCGGGCTGGTCTTCCAGATCAACGCGTCGAAGACCATGGCCGAGTTCGCCCGCTACACCGTCGAGAAGCTCGGCGCGCTCGACCTGGACGGCGAGCCCTGCTTCCGCCAGGTCGGCGGGCTGGAGGTGGCGACCACCCCCGAGCGGCTCGCCGAGCTGCACCGCCGCCACGGCTGGGCCACGGCCTGGGGGATCGAGACCCGGCTGCTGACCCCGCAGGAGTGCGCCGAGCGCCACCCCCTCGTCGACCCCGGCGTCGTGCTCGGCGGCCTGCTCATCCCCACCGACGGCCTGGCCAGGGCCGTACACGCGGTCGAGGCCCAGCTCCGGGCGGCCCGCTCCCGCGGGGTGCGGGTCCTGGAGCGGCACGAGGTGCTGGACGTGCGGACCGAGGACGGCCGCGTGACCGGGGTGGTGACCGGCCACGGCGAGCTCGCCGCCGACATCGTGGTGTGCTGCGCCGGCATCTGGGGTCCGCGGATCGCCCGCATGGTCGGGCTGTCCCTGCCGCTCACCCCGCTCGCGCACCAGCTCGCCTGGACCGGCCCCGTGCCGGCCCTGGCCGGCCGTACGGACGAGGCGACGCTGCCGATCCTGCGGCACCAGGACGCCGACCTCTACTACCGGCAGCGCTTCGACGGCCTCGGCGTCGGCTACTACGGGCACCGGCCCATGCCGGTCGACCCCGACGACATCGTGTCCGTCGACAAGGCCGAGGTCATGCCGTCGGTGCTCGCCTTCACCCCCGGCGACTTCGCCCCCGCCTGGGCCGAGACGCACCGGCTGCTGCCCGCCACCGCCGCTGCCGAGATCACCGAGGGCATCAACGGGCTGTTCTCGTTCACCACCGACCAGATGCCGCTGATGGGGGAGGCCCCGGACGTCAAGGGCTTCTGGGTCGCCGAGGCGGTGTGGGTCACCCACTCGGCGGGCGTCGGCCGGGCGATGGCCGAGTGGCTGGTCGACGGCCACTGCTCGTCCTTCGACCTGCACGAGTGCGACCTGAGCCGCTTCGAGCCCCACCAGCTCGCGCCCGGCTACGTGCTGGCCCGCGACTGCCAGAACTACGTCGAGGTCTACGACATCATCCACCCGCTCCAGCCGATGGAGGACCCCCGGCCGCTGCGCCTGAGCCCGTTCCACCCGCGCCAGCGGGAGCTGGACGGCTTCTTCCTCGAGGCGTCCGGCTGGGAGCGCCCGCAGTGGTACGGCGCGAACGCCCGACTGCTGGACGGGCGGGACATCCCGGTGCCGAACGACTGGGCGGCCCGCTACTGGTCGCCGATCGTCGGCGCGGAGGCCCTGGCCTCCCGCGAGTCCGTGGCCCTCTACGACATGACCGCGCTGAAGCGGATCGAGGTCTCCGGCCCCGGCGCGGTGGCCTTCCTCCAGCGCATGACCACCGGTGACGTGGACAAGTCGGTCGGCTCTGTGACGTACTGCCTGCTGCTCGACGCCGACGGCGGCATCCGCAGCGACATCACCGTGGCCAGGCTCGGCCGCGACCTGTTCCAGGTCGGCGCCAACGGCAACCTCGACCTCGACTGGCTGCACCGGCACGCGGACGACACGGTCGTGATCCGCGACGTCACGGCAGGCACCTGCTGCGTCGGGGTGTGGGGGCCGCTCGCCCGCGACCTCGTCCAGCCGCTCGCCGACGCGGACTTCTCCAACGAGGGCTTCCGCTACTTCCGCGCCAAGCGCGCCCACATCGGGACGGTCCCCGTCACCGCGCTGCGGCTGTCGTACATCGGCGAGCTCGGCTGGGAGCTCTACACAACGGCGGACATGGGGGCCAGACTGTGGGACACGCTCTGGGCGGCCGGCCGGGAGTACGGGATCATCGCGGGCGGCCGGGGGGCGTTCACCAGCCTGCGGCTGGAGAAGGGCTACCGCTCCTTTGGCACCGACATGACCTTCGAGCACGATCCGTACGAGGCCGGGCTCGGCTTCGCCGTCAAGATGGACAAGGGCGACTTCGTCGGCCGCGCCGCGCTGGCGGAGCGCGCCGCGTCGGTCCGCCGCAGGCTCACCTGCCTGACCATCGACGACCCGGCCGACGTGGTCATGGGGAAGGAGCCGGTGTACGACGGCGCGACCTGCGTCGGGTACGTCACCAGCGCCGGGTTCGGCTACACGATCGGCAAGGGCATCGCCTACGCCTGGCTGCCCGCCGAGCTGGCCACACCGGGCCGGGCGCTCGACATCGGCTACTTCGACCGCAGGGTGGCCGCGATCGTGGCGCAGGAGCCTCTGTACGATCCCGCGATGCGGCGTCTTCGGGCATGAGGATCTTCGAGTGCGGGGGCCACCGCGCTTGCGGGGCTCCGCGGGCCCCGCACCCGAGGCGCTCTCCGCGTACCACGCGAGGAAAGGCTGGAAACCGGTGACTGAGAACCTCCCGGAGCACGCCGACCGGCTGTGGACCGCCGCCGAGCCGAAGCGATCGTACGACGTGGTGATCGTCGGCGGCGGCGGCCACGGCCTCGCCACCGCCTACTATCTGGCGAGAAATCACGGCGTCACGAACGTCGCCGTGCTGGAGCGCGGCTGGCTCGCCGGCGGCAACATGGCGCGCAACACGACGATCATCCGGTCCAACTACCTGTGGGACGAGAGCGCCGGCATCTACGAGCACGCGCTCAAGCTCTGGGAGGGGTTGGAGGACGATCTCGGCTATCCGCTGCTGTTCAGCCAGCGCGGTGTGCTCAACCTCGCCCACAGCCTCCAGGACGTGCGCGAAGGCGTCCGCCGCGTGCACGCCAACCGCCTGGCCGGCGTGGACGCCGAGTGGCTCGATCCGGAGCAGGTCCAGGAGGTCTGCCCGATCGTCGACGTCTCCCCGGACGTGCGCTATCCCGTGCTCGGCGCGACGTACCAGCCGCGCGCCGGCATCGCCAAGCACGACTACGTTGCGTGGGGGTTCGCCCGCGCCGCCGCGGCGTACGGCGTGGACCTGGTCGAGAACTGCGAGGTCACCGGTCTGGACGTGCGCGACGGCCGGGTGACCGGGGTGCGGACCACCCGGGGGCCGATCGCGGCGGGCAGGGTCGCGCTGAGCGCGGCCGGCCACTCGTCGGTGGTCGCCGCCATGGCCGGGGTGGCGCTGCCGCTGCAGAGCCACCCGCTGCAGGCGCTGGTGTCCGAGCTGCTGGAGCCGGTGCACCCGACCGTGGTCATGTCCAACGCGGTGCACGTCTATGTCAGCCAGGCCCACAAGGGGGAGCTGGTCATGGGGGCGGGCATCGACGCGCCCAACTCCTACCGCCAGCGCGGGGCGTTCCACGTCATCGAGCGGCAGATGTCGGCCGCGCTGGAGCTGTTCCCGATCTTCGCGCGCGCCCACGTGCTGCGGACGTGGGGCGGCGTGGTCGACGTCACCCCCGACGCCTCGCCGATCGTCGGGCTCACCGGAGTCGACGGCCTGTACGTCAACTGCGGCTGGGGCACCGGCGGTTTCAAGGCCACCCCCGGGGCCGGCTGGTGCTACGCCCACACGATCGCCCACGGCGAGCCGCATCCGCTGAACGCCCCCTTCTCCCTCGACCGATTCACCACCGGGGCGCTCGTCGACGAGCACGGCGCCGCCGCCGTCGCCCACTGAGCCGTTCACCGAGTCGTTTCCCGCCGAGCCGTCCACTGAGGAGCCCGTCCGAATGCTGCTGATCCCCTGCCCCTGGTGCGGGCCGCGTGACGAGATCGAGTTCCACTACGGCGGTCAGGCGCACGTGGCCTATCCGGACGACCCCGCTGCTCTCTCCGACGAGGAGTGGGCGCGCTACCTGTTCTTCCGGGACAACCCGAGGGGCCCCTTCGCCGAGCGGTGGAGCCACTCGGCGGGCTGCCGCCGCTGGTTCAACGTCGTACGGGACACCGCGACCAACGAGATCCACGCCGTCTACCGCATCGGCGAACCCCGGCCGGTGATCGCATGACGCCGGCGGAGCGGCCGGTCCTGACCGGGCGGCCGGGGGAGGTGCTGCGGTTCCGCTTCGACGGCCGCGACTACGAGGGCCGCAGCGGAGACACGCTCGCGGCCGCGCTGCTGGCGTCCGGCGTCCGCCGGGTGGCCACCAGCGTGAAGCTCGGCCGGCCCAGGGGGATCTTCTCGGCGGGCGTCGAGGAGCCCAACGCGCTCGTCCAGATCGAGACGCCGTTCCCCGAGCCGATGCTGCCCGCCACGACCGTCGAGCTCTACGACGGCCTGGTCGCCACCGGCCTGCCCGGAAGGGGACGGCTCGCCGACCGGCCGGACCCGGCGCGCTACGACGGCACGCACGCCCACTGCGACGTGCTCGTGGTCGGCGCGGGACCGGCCGGGCTGATGGCGGCGGCGGAGGCCGCGCGCGGCGGGGCCAGGGTGATCCTCGCGGACGAGCGGCCCGAGCCCGGCGGGAGCCTGCTCGGCACCGCCGAGAGCGTCGGCGGTCTGCCCGGCCGCCGCTGGGCCGCCGAGCGCGCCGCCGAGCTGGGCGGCGGCGCCGACGTGCGGGTGCTGCGCCGTACGACCGTCTTCGGTCACTACGACGACAACTACGTCGTCGCGGTCGAGCGGCGGACGAACCATCTGGGCGCGGCCGCGCCCGCCACGATGGCACGCGAACGGATCTGGCGGATCCGGGCCCGGCGGGTGGTGCTGGCGACCGGCGCCCACGAGCGCTTCCCCGCCTTCGCCGGCAACGACCTGCCCGGCGTCATGCTCGCCGGGGCCGCCCGCGCCTATGTCAATCAGTACGGCGTGCGGCCCGGGCGGCGCGCCGTCGTCTTCACCGCCAACGACAGCGCCTACCCCGCCGCGCTCGACCTGGCCGGCGCCGGGATCGAGATCGCCGCGATCGTGGACGTACGGCGGGCGCCGGGCGAGGAGTGGGCGCGCCGGTGCGCCGAGCGCGGCATCGAGGTGCGCACCGGGCACGTGGTGCGGGCGGCCACGGGAGACGGCGAGGTCGCCGCCGTCTCGATCGCGCCCGAGTCCGGCGGGCAGACACGGTCCCGCAGGCAGACACGGTCCTGCGGGCAGACACGGTCCTGCGGGCAGACACGGTCCGGCGGGCGGACCGCCGACGTGCCCGCCGACCTGCTGCTCGTCTCCGGCGGCTGGACCCCGGTCGTCCACCTGTTCAGCCAGGCCGGCGGGGCGCTGCGGTTCGACGAGGAGATCGGCGCCTTCGTGCCCGGAGAGATCCGCCAGGCGGTGGAGGCGGCCGGGGCCGCCCGTGGCGTACAGACCCTGTCCGGCTGCCTGCGCGACGGCGCCGACGCCGGCCGGCGGGCGCTCGCGGCGGCGGGCTTCGCCGTACCGGACCCGGCTCCGCCGCCGGAGGTCGAGCGTGAACCCGAGGCGGCGCCCGCACAGCACCTGTGGCTCGTGCCGCCCGCCGACGGCGCCGACTATCGCGAGCACTTCGTCGACCTGCAGCGCGACGTGACCGTCGACGACGTGCTGCGCGCGACCGGGGCCGGTCTGCGCTCGGTCGAGCACGTCAAGCGGTACACCACCGCCGGGACCGCCCACGACCAGGGCCGCACCTCCGGGCTGCTGACCAGCGCGATCACGGCGCACGCCCTGGGCGTCGACGTGGCCGGCCTCGGCGTGACGACCTTCCGCGCGCCGTACGCGCCGGTCTCCTTCGCCGCCCTGGCCGGGCGCGACCGGGGGCGCCTGCACGACCCGGTGCGCGTCACCGCCATGCACGACCGGCACGTGGACAGCGGGGCGCTGTTCGAGAACGTGGGGCAGTGGAAGCGGCCGTGGTACTACCCCCGGGAGGGCGAGGACATGGCGGCGGCGGTGCTGCGCGAGTGCCGCGCCGCCCGCGAGGACGTGGCGATGATGGACGCGTCGACGCTCGGCAAGATCGACGTGATCGGGCCGGACGCCGCCGGGTTCCTCGACCGTCTCTACACGAACATGATGAGCACGCTCGCCGTGGGCTCGATCAGGTACGGCGTGATGTGCCGCCCCGACGGCATGGTCTTCGACGACGGCACCGCCATCCGGCTGGCCGAGGATCGCTTCCTCGTCACCACGACCACCGGCAACGCGGCGGCCGTGCTCGACTGGATGGAGGAGTGGCTGCAGACGGAGTGGCCTTCGCTGCGGGTGCACTGCACCTCGGTCACCGAGCAGTGGGCGACGGTGGCGCTGGTCGGGCCGCGCTCGCGCGAGGTCCTCGCCGGTCTCGCGCCCGGCCTCGCCGTGGACAATTCGGGCTTCCCGTTCATGACCTGGCGGGAGGCGGAGGTCGCCGGGATCCCGGCGCGGGTGTGCCGGATCAGCTTCTCCGGCGAGCTCGCCTACGAGATCAACGTGCGCTCATGGTTCGGCCTCGCGCTGTGGGAGGCGGTGGAGGCCGCGGGCGTCACGCCGTACGGCACCGAGACCATGCACGTCCTGCGCGCGGAGAAGGGATATCCCATCATCGGGCAGGACACCGACGGCACCGTCACCCCGCAGGACCTCGGCATGGCCTGGGTGGTGTCGAAGAAGAAGCCGGACTTCATCGGCAGGCGGTCGTTCGGCCGGGCCGACACCTCCCGGCCGGACCGCAAGCAGCTCGTCGGGCTGCTGCCGGAGGACACCGGCCGGCTGCTGCCCGAGGGCGTCCACCTGGTGGAGCCCGGCGGCACGCGCCCGCTCGGCCACGTCACCTCCAGCTATCGCAGCGCGGCCCTCGGGCGGACCTTCGCGCTCGCCCTGATCAGCGGCGGACGCGAGCGCATCGGCGAGCGGCTGCACGCGGCGACGGGGGCGGAGACGGTCCCGGTGACGGTCGCCCATCACGTGCTGTACGACCCGGAAGGAGCACGCCGCGATGGCTGAGCGCAGGAGTCCCCTGGCCGGGTTCGCGGCCAGGTTCGCGGCGGCGAGCGCGGGCGGGCGGCTGCGCCTGGCCGAGCTTCCCTTTCTGACGCAGATCGACGTCCGGGTGGATCCCGGGAGCCGGGCGGCGGAGCGGATCGGCCGGGCGCTCGGCGCCCCGCTGCCCGCAGAGCCGGGCGGCGCCGTACGGTCCGGAGACCTGACCGTGCTGTGGCTCGGCCCCGACGAGTGGCTCGTCGTCGGCCCAGATGAGGGCGAGGACGAGGGCGAGGCCCGCGGCCCCGGGCTGTGCGACCTGCTGGCGGAGGCCGCGGCCGGATCGGCGGGTGACCACGTCTCCGTGGTGGACGTCTCGGCGCAGCGGACGACCCTGGTGGTCGGGGGAGTGAGCTCGCGCGACCTGCTGGCCCACGGCTGCTCGCTCGACCTGCATCCCCGGGTCTTCGGCCCCGGCCGGTGCGCGCAGACGCTGCTGGCGCGCGCCCAGGTCGTGCTCGCCGCCCGGGACGCCGACGAGTTCTGGGTGCTGTGCCGCGCGTCCTTCGCCGCCTACACGGCCGAATGGCTTCTCGACGCCGCCACCGAGTACGTCGCCTGACGGGCGGGGGCGGCCGCGACGGATCTGCGGCGCGCTCGATCGGGCCGTGACGGTTCGCGGCCCGATCACGGCCCCGCCCGGTTCGACGATGGCCCGGTGTGACGGCCCGGTGTGACGATGGTGCGGGGCAGTGGTGGTGCGGCGACGGCGCCCGCCGCCGCATGAAAGTTTCTTCGCCTCGGTCCGGCCGGGCGCGGGCCGCCGGGATCCTCCCGCCACCCGCGTCCACCTGCGTGAATCCCTGATCCGCGATGGTCGGCGCGGCCCGGTCCCGCAGGCCGTTCGCGGTGTCTGGATCGGGCGCCGCCGCGCGATTCGACCCCTTCTGCTTCACATGCTCCCCATGCTGTGCTTCACTCGCCCCTGAAAGCGCTTTCAGAGGAAGCCCGACGGTACGCAGGTCGCCGCACCCCCTTGCGCGGATCCGTGTGCCAGATCCGATCCAGCAGAACACATCTGTGTTCGTACGGCGCTTCGCCGTGGGGCGAATCGCCTGCCCACGCCCTGCCCCGCAGGGAGTCCGATTCCTTCCCCGCCTGAAGGCGGGGGTTTCCTCGGAGGTTCTCGATGAAACGAGCAGCCGTACGGCGAAACTCGGCGGCACTGGCCGCCGCGGCCCTCGTGACCACGATCGGTGTGGCCTTACCGCAGACGCAGGCCTCGGCGGCCGCGGGCGGCGCCACCGGCTACGCGTCCGTCAACGGCGGCACCACCGGCGGCGCGGGCGGGCAGACGGTGCGGGCCACCACGGGGACCGCCATCCACGCGGCCCTGTGCAACCGGCCCAGCAGCAGCACCCCGATCACGATCCAGGTCGAGGGCACCATCAATCACGGCAACACCAGCAAGGTGTCGGGCGGCAGCTGCAACACCAACGACGGCGTGATCGAGCTCAAGCAGATCAGCAACGTCACGATCGTCGGGGTCGGCGGCGGAGCCGTCTTCGACCAGCTGGGCATCCACATCCGCGAGTCCAGCAACATCATCATCCAGAACGTGACCGTGCGGAACGTGAAGAAGTCGGGGTCGCCCACGTCCAACGGCGGGGACGCCATCGGCATGGAGAAGAATGTGCGCAACGTCTGGGTCGACCACGTCACGCTGGAGGCCTCGGGCGGGGAGTCGGAGGGGTTCGACGGCCTCTTCGACATGAAGGACAACACCCAGTACGTGACCCTGTCGTACAGCGTCCTGCGCAACTCCGGCCGGGGCGGGCTCATCGGGTCCAGTGAGAGCGATCTCTCGAACGGCTTCGTCACCTTCCATCACAACCTGTACGAGAACATCGACTCCCGTACGCCCCTGCTGCGCGGCGGCATCGCGCACATCTACAACAACTCCTACGTGAGGCTCAACAAGTCCGGCATCAACTCCAGGGCCGGGGCGCGGGCCAAGGTGGAGAACAACTACTTCAAGGACTCCAAGGACGTCCTCGGCACCTTCTACACGGACGAGGCCGGCTACTGGCAGGTCGCCGGCAACATCTTCGACAACGTGACCTGGTCCTCCCCCGGCAGCGAGAACCACCCCGCGGGTCCAGACCCGCGGTCCAACACCACGGTCGGCATCCCGTACTCCTACAGCCTGGACGGGGCCGGCTGCGTGCCGGACATCGTCCGCCAGACGGCGGGCGCCAACAAGGGTCTCCAGGTGTCGAACGGCAGCTGCTCGCCCCAGACGCCGGCGCCGACGCCCACACCGACGCCCACCCCCACCCCCACCCCGACCCCCACGCCGACGCCGACGCCGACGCCGACGCCCAACCCGACACCCGGTGGGACCAACCTCAGCATCGGGGCCGGCTCCGACGGCTCCAGCAAGGCCTCTGGTACGAGCTACGGCAACGTGCGGGACGGCGACATGAGCACCTACTGGTCGCCGAAGGGCTCGACCGGCGACATCTCGATCAAGTGGGACTCCGCCAAGACGGTGTCCAGGATCATCATCCGTGAGGCGGCGGGCTCCGCCGGCACCATCGGCTCCTGGCAGGTGCTCAACTACGACACCGGCGCCGTCCTGACCTCGGGCAGCGGGGCCGGCTCCATCGGCTTCGCGCCCACCACGCTGAAGAAGATCACCTTCAGGATCAACGGGTCGAGCGGCACGCCGAAGGTCGCCGAGTTCGAGACCTACGCCGGATAGGGGAGCCTGCGCCGGACAAGGACCCCCACCGGATGAGGACCGTCCCGGCCGCTCCGCCATCGGAGCGGCCGGGACCGGGGTGCGGGCCGTCGGCCGGACGGATTCGCAGGTCGTATCAGGTGGAGATGGGGGAATGAACCCCGCATGGGTTCGCCGGCTGACTTCCAGAACGAGATATACCTGAACGGGCTCGGCGACGTGCCACCGGAGCTGCCCACCGACCTCACGGCGCTGGAGCGGCTCGCGGGCGAGCGGATCGCCCCGGCCGCGTACGGCTATGTGGCCGGGGCGGCGGGCACCGAGTCGACGGCCCGCGCGAACCGCGAGGCGTTCGAGCGCAGGCGGCTCGTCCCGCGCATGCTGCGCGACGTCGCCGTACGGGATCTGTCGGTGCGGCTGCTCGGGCAGACGCTGCCGGTCCCCGTGCTGCTCGCGCCGATCGGCGTCCTGGCGATCATGCATCCCGAGGGGGATCTCGCCGTGGCGCGTGCTGCGGCGGGCCTCGGCGTGCCGTTCGTCGCGAGCACGGCCGCCTCCCACTCGATGGAGCAGGCGGCGGAGGCGAACGCCGGGGGCCTGCGCTGGTTCCAGCTCTACTGGTCCAGTGACCGCGACGTGGTGGCCGGCTTTCTGACGCGTGCCGTGGCCGCCGGTTACCGGACGCTGGTCGTCACCCTCGACACGCACATGCTCGGCTGGCGGCCGCGCGACCTCGACCAGGCGTACCTGCCGTTCCTGCGCGGCGTCGGCGTGGCGAACTACTTCACCGATCCGGCCTTCCAGCGGGCGATCGGCAGCCGCGGCCCGATCGGGGACGCCGACCGGGACGCGGCCGTCATGCGCTGGGCCGCGACCTTCGGCGATCCCTCGCTCACCTGGGACGATCTGGCCTTCCTGCGCGAGAACTGGAAGGGGCCGATCGTGCTCAAGGGCGTCCAGCACGCCGACGACGCGCGGCGGGCGGCCGACGCGGGGATGGACGGCGTCGTCGTGTCCAACCACGGCGGCAGGCAGGTGGACGGCGCGATCGGCTCGCTGGACGCGCTGCCCGGGGTGGCCGCCGCCGTGGGAGACCGGATCACCGTGCTGTTCGACAGCGGCATCCGCACGGGCACCGATGTGATCAAGGCGCTGGCGCTCGGGGCGAAGGCCGTCATGCTGGGCCGTCCGTACGCCTACGGCCTCGGCCTGGCGGGAGAGGCCGGAGTGCGGCACGTGATCCGCTGCCTGCTGGCCGAGCTGGAGATCGCGATGGCGCTGACCGGGGTCACCCGCCCGGCCGAGATCACGTCCGAACTGCTCGCGTCGCCCTGAGACGTCACGACAGGACGGACCGCACCGCCTCGGGAGAGCGGCCCACCACAGCCGTCCCGTCGTCGGCCGTGATGATCGGCCGTTGGATCAGGGAGGGATGCGCGGCCAGGGCCTCGATCCACCGCGCGCGATCCGCCCGACCACGCGGCCACGAGGCCATGCCGAGATCGACGGCGGGCGGTTCGCCGAGGCGGGTGATGTCCCAGGGCTCCAGGTTGAGCCGGTCCAGCACGTCCTCGATCTCCCGGACCGTGGGCGGCTCCTCCAGGTAGTACCGGATGGTGTACTTCGCGCCCTCGGCGTCCAGGAGGGACAGCGCCGACCGGCACTTCGAGCACGCCGGATTGATCCAGATCTCCATGGTTCCATTCTCGCCTCAGAACGCGCCGCCGGCACCCAGCGCTGACAGCAGCACGAGCACCACGGTCGCGACGGCGAACAGGCCGTGCCCCACGACGACGGGCACCGGGAAGCCCCGCTCGGCCGATGCGTGCCGCCCGTCGGTGGCCTGGGCCGCCCTGCGCTGGGGGATCCAGCGGGCGAACATGATGAATCCCAGCAGGGCGACCGGCACGAGCAGGACGAACGCGGTCCACGCCAGTGCGGTGCCGCCCATGATCAGGTAGACGATCCACACGATCAGCCCGACGGCGGCGAGCGCGAAGTGGCCGAGGACGACCGGGACGGGCAGCCGGCTCACGCCGCCCCGGGTGCCGCCCCGTGAGATCCAGATGCCGAGCATGTAGAAGCCGCCGAGGGCGGTGATGAGCCAGGTGACGAGTGCGGCGATGTCCATTGTCTCTCCAGACGGGGTTGGGAGTGGCCGGCGCGGGACGACGGTCACGGAAACGGGGGGAGGGGACTCGATCGGGGGAGGGACCGCGGGGCGGCGTCAGCGGGCGCCCGCGTCGTCCCGGCCGGCGTCGTCCCGGCCGAGGCCGGCCTGGTCTGTGCCGGCCTGGTCTGTGCCGGCCTGGTCTGTGCCGGCCTGGTCTGTGCCGGCCTGGTTCGCGGGGACGAAGCCTTCGGCCTGGGTCGTCTCGTCGGCGACCCGCACGCCGTAACGGTAGGCGAGCATGCCGCCCAGATATCCGGACGCGGCGAGCACGGCCAGGCTCGCCGCGTTGAGCGCGAGCTGTCCCGGTTCGACGCCGCCGCTCGGCGGGGGACCGGCGTGACGCCACCAGAAGCCGCCCGCGTAGGCCGCGGTCACCAGCAGGTTGAGCGTCATATGGGTCAGGCCGACGCGGAAGGCCCGGGTGCCGGGTGGAATTGCGAGCAGGTCGAGGAACCCGGCCATGGCGGCGGCCAGCGCGCCGATCACGCCGAGCCCGATCAGCCACATCGCCGCCCGGGCCGGGAACTCCGGCTCGCTCACGAACAGCGAGGCGACGTCGAAGACGAGGCTCGCCACCCAGGCCCCGATCGGAACCGTGACCAGCATGGGATGGAACGGGTGTCCGTACGGCCCGGCGAGCGCGGCGCTGACCGGCCGCTTGGCCTGCGGTCGCGTGGTTCCGCTCACGTCTACCACCTCCTTTTCACCAATAGATATTGGTCTTATTGGGGGCGGATGGTCAAGCGCTCCTGATGAAAAGGCCGATGCTCCGGTTCGGATCCACGCTCGTCGGCGTTATCGTGGAATCGTGGCCGCTCCACCGACCCCGCCCGACATGCCCCGGCCAGACGCCCCGGGCACGCCTCCGCCGGACGCGATCCCGGCCGACCCGCTCGATCTGGCCGATTCGGCCGACCCGGTCGTGGCGGATCGCTCCGGCGACGCCGCGATCGAGTCCGTCAGTGTGCTGGGGGAGCGCACCCGGCGTCAGATGTTCGCCTTCATTCGCCGCGCCCGCCGTCCCGTCACCCGGGACGAGGCGGCGGCCAGCGCCGGCATCTCACGCAAACTGGCCGCCTTCCACCTCGACAAGCTCGTCGACGCGGGCCTGCTGCGTGCCCGCTACGCGGCTCCCGGCGGTGTGCGGAAGGTCGGACGGCAGCCCAAGGCGTACGAACCCACCGACACGCAGATCCGGGTCAGCATCCCCGACCGCCGCCACGAACTGCTGGCCGACATGCTCATGCGGGCCGTACTGACCGAGCGCGACGACGAGACCGCCGGGCAGGCGGCCACCCGCACGGCGGGGGAGACCGGGCGGGAGCTCGGCCAGGCCGAGCGCGGACGGACCAGGCTCGGACGGCTCGGCGCCGAACGCGCGCTCACGATCTGCCGGCGGATGCTCGACGAGCACGGATTCGAGCCCGTCCGGGAGACCCCCACCCGGCTGCGGATGCGCAACTGCCCGTTCCACCCCCTCGCCGCCAGGGCCCCCGACCTGGTATGCGGCATGAACCACGCGTTCCTCGAGGGCTATCTCGACGGCCTGCGCTGCACCGCCGTCGAGGCCGTGCTCGACCCCCGTCCCGGCGAGTGCTGCGTCGAACTCCGCCGGTCGGAGGCTCCCCGCTCGTGAGGGGTGTCCTCAGCGGGCCGTGATCCCCGGGACGGCGGCCGCGCGCCGCCGCGACGAGGTCGGGCCGCCGGCTCACCTTCGCGGGGCGCCGCCGAACGTCATCGAGGCGACCCCGCTACCCGCGATCTCTCCGGTATGGCGGCGCGGCGGTCGCGGGGACACGACCTAGCCTGGGGATATGGACGTCGCTGCGGGAAAACATCAGCTGGGGACGCAGACCGACCGGCTTCTCGTGCGGACCGGCCGGACCGGGCTGGGCGCGAAGGCCGGACACGATCTCGTCATCGAGGTCACACGCTGGCGCGGGGAGGCGGTGGTCGACCCCGGCGATCCGCCGGCCTCCGCGCTGACCGTCGAGGCCGAGGCCGGCTCGCTGGAGGTCAGGGAGGGCACCGGGGGCGTGAAACCGCTCACCGACTCCGACCGCCGGGAGATCGAGAAGAACATCCGGGAGAAGGTCCTGCACACCGGGAAGCACCCGACGATCGCCTTCCGGTCGACCGGTGTCGAGGGGACCCCGGAGTCGTTCCGGGTGCACGGCGATCTCACCATCGTCGGCGTGGCCCGGCCGGTGACGCTGGAGTGCCGGTTCGACGGGGACCGCGTGCGCGGCACGGCGACCGTCACCCAGAGCCGCTGGGGGATCAAGCCGTACTCCGCGTTCTTCGGCGCGCTCAAGCTCAGCGACGACGTCGAGGTGCGGTTCGACGTCGGCCTCGCCTGAGCCGTCAGGCGCGGTCCGGGAGAGCCGGGGCCGGGGTCCCGGCGACGATCGATTTCAGCTCGGTGAGCAGGCGGTCGGTCTGGGCGGGCGGCCGTACGGCGATGCGCAGGTGGTCGGGGCCGAGACCCGGGAACGTGTCGGCCCGGCGGACCGCGATGCCGGCCGCGCGCAGCCGCTCGCGCAGGTCGAGGCCGCCCACCGCGCGGACGAGCACGAACGAGGCCGACGACGGCGCGACGACCTCGATCCCGAGCTCGGCGAGACCGGCGAGCAGACGGGCACGGTGCTCACCGAGCAGCGCAGCCGCCCGGTCCGCCTCGGCCAGCGCCGCGGGCGAGCAGCACGCCGCGAGCGCGGCCAGCGCCGGTGCGGACACCGACCACAGCGGCTGGGCCCGCGCCAGCGTGCGGACCATCGCCGGTTCCGCGAGCACGTAGCCCACCCGCAGCCCGGCCAGCCCCCACGTCTTGGTCAGGCTGCGCACCACGACGAGGCCGGGAACGTCCCGCCGGGCCGCGATGCTGCCCCGCTCGCCCGGGACGGTGTCGATGAACGCCTCGTCCACGACGAGGACCCGGCCCGGCCTGGCCAGCCGCACCAGGTCGGCGGGGTCGTGCAGCACACCCGTCGGGTTGGTCGGGTTGCCGAGCACGACCAGGTCGGCGTCGGCCGGGATCAGATCGGCCGGGACGAAACCGGCGGAGGCCGGCTCCGGCCGCAGGTCGTACGGCGCGGGCAGCACCACGCGCTGGACGTCGTGCCCGGCCGCGCGCAACGCCGCCTCGGGTTCGGTGAACGACGGGTGCACGCACACGGCGCGGCGCGGCCGAAGCGCCCGTGCGAGCAGTACGAACGCCTCGGCCGCGCCCGCCGTCGGAAGCACCTCGGCGGCGGGCCTTCCGTGCCTGGCCGCCGCGGCGGCGGTCGCCGCGCCCGCGTCCGGATATCGGCCGAGCGTGCCGAGCGCGTCGACGAGCACGGCGCGCAGCCACTCCGGCGGCGCGGTCAGGCGCACGTTGACCGCGAAGTCGAGCATCCCCGGCACGGCCTCGGCGTCGCCGTGGTGCCGGAGATCGTAGTCACCGTGTCCGAGGTCGTGCCCGGTCTCGGGGGCGATGGCGGCGTTCATCGTCGGGTTCATCGGATCCGGTGGCCGGGTGAGGTCAGCGTGACGGGGGGCAGTCCGGCGGGCACGCCGCGCTCGATCAGCCGCCACACCGCGTCGGTGTCCAGGTGCTCCTCGACGAGGTCGCCGACCGCGTCGAGACGGGCCTCACGGCGCTCGGCGAACGACTCGGCGCCGGGCAGCCACGTGCGACCGGCGGCCCGCGCCACCTCGGCCAGGAACGCCCGCCGGAATCCGTCGCGCTCGAAGATCCCGTGCCAGGTCGTCCCCCACACCTGACCGCTGCGGCAGCCGTCGAGGAACGGCTCGCCGCCGTCGACGGAGACCCGGCCGTGATGGATCCGGTAGCCCGACACCTCATGGCCGCGCCACCGCCCGGTCGCCGACGCGAGCACCTTCGACCGGGTGAAGGCGGTGCGCACCGGCAGCAGCCCGAGACCGGGGACGGCGGGCGTCCGGCTCTCCACGCCGTCGTCGTCGCCGATCTCGGCGCCGAGCATCTGCAGGCCGCCGCACACGCCGAGCACCGGCCGGCCGTCCCCGGCCCTGCGTCGCAGCTCCGCGTCGATGCCGCGCGCACGCAGCCAGGCCAGATCCGAGACCGTCGAACGGGTGCCTGGCACGATGACGAGGTCGGCGTCGGCCATCTCGGCGGGGGTGGTGACCAGCCGCACGCTCACGCCGGGTTCTGCGGCCAGCGCGTCGGCGTCGGTCACGTTGGACATCCGCGGGAGCCGTACGAGCGCGACCCGCAGGATGTCCCGCCCGACGGGAGGGGTGAGCAGCCCGGGCCGGCTGTCGAGGTCGAGGGAGTCCTCCACGTCGAGCCAGAGCCCGGCCAGCCAGGGCAGCACGCCGAGGCAGGCCCGCCCGGTGGCCCCGTGCAGCCAGTCCAGGCCCGGCCGCAGCAGCGCGGGGTCGCCGCGGAACTTGTTGACCACGAAGCCGGCGATGTGCCGCTGGTCGGCCGGGTCGAGGACGGCCAGGGTGCCGGCGAAGTGCGCGAGCACCCCGCCCCGGTCGATGTCCCCGACGACCAGGACGGGCAGGCCGGCGGCGCGTGCGAGACCCATGTTCGCGATGTCGCGGTCGCGCAGGTTCACCTCGGCCGGGCTGCCGGCGCCCTCGCAGATCACCACGTCGAAGCGGCGGCGCAGGTCGGTCAGCGCGGCCACGGCGACGTCGAGAAGGGCGGGCTTGTGCCCCCGGTAGGAGAGCGCGTCGACCTCGGCGTGCGGACGGCCGAGCACGACGACGTGGGCGTGCCGCTCCCCGCCCGGCTTGAGCAGCACGGGGTTCATCGCCGCCTCCGGTTCGACCCGCGCGGCGGCCGCCTGCATCGCCTGGGCGCGGCCGATCTCGCCGCCGTCGGCGGTGACCATCGAGTTCAGCGACATGTTCTGCGCCTTGAACGGCGCGACCCGCACGCCGCGCCGGGCCAGCCACCGGCACAGGCCGGCCGTGAGTACGCTCTTGCCCGCGTCGGAGGTGGTGCCGGCGACGAGCAGCGCGCCGCCGGTGTGTCGTGGCACGTCAGCGGATGGGTCGCGAGACCGGCGATGAGGTGCGTGCGCGCGAGCCGGAGCCGGCCATGGCGTGTCCTCCCTGGGGTCCGCGCCCCCGGTCGAAGGTCCGACGGCCGGAATATCCTGGCTCCCGGTCGGGCGCTCTCCCGGCCTCCCCCCTGAGGGCGGCGGCCGAGGATCACCCCCGGTGACAGTGGCGGGACCGCGCCGGATTCACACCGGGCTTCACTCCGCGTCCGTCGCTTGCGGCTCGGAGCCTACACCAGGCCTCCGGTACGTTCCGCGCGAGGGGGCCGGGGACGGGTACGGCTCGGCACGCGCGTCACACCAGTCTCCGGACCAGGCCGAGCCCGGCGCCGGTGAGCCCGTCCAGCAGCGGAGGTGCGGCGGCCGGGGCCCGTACGGACGGCGTCCCGATCGGCCCGGCCGCCGCGACAGGCCGGGTTTCGGCGGGTCCGGCTTCGGCGGCCGGGCCTTCGGCGGGCCGGGTTTCTGCGGCCGGGGTTTCTGCGGACAGGGTCTCGGCGGACAGGGTCTCGGCGGGCTGCGTTCCGGCGGGCCCGGCTTCGGCGGCCGGGGCCTCGGCGGGCTCGATTTCGATCGGGGGCAGGGCGGGCGCCGGAGGCACCGACGGCACGGGCACGGCGGGCGGCGGCGAAGGTTCCGGCAGCCTCACCATCGGCGTCCTCCGCGGCTTCCCCCGCATCGCTTTCCTGATCCGCTTCTTGAACTTCTTGAAGTTCTTGGGCACGACGAGGACTATTCTCTGGACCACGTTGCAGACCTTCGCGCCCTGACACTGGGCGTTCTGCATGTTCGCCATCCGAGTTCTGATCGTGGATGAGTTCCGCCGGATGCGCTGGTCGCGCCCAGCGGTCGGGGAGGACCCGCGCACGCCCTTCCCGTCACGGTCGGATCCGAGGTTCTTCGACGTCTTCCTGGCAGGGCGGGGCTCGCTGTCCTGGCCGGCCGAGGCGGGGGCGGCGGCGCCGAGGACGAGCACGGCCGAAATGGACACACCGGCGGCGAGGCACGCGGAGAGCGACGTTCTGGATGCCTTGCCGTACCGCTGACGAATCATTCGCTTTCGCCCCTGGGAGTCGGACGGGTCCGGGCAGGCGCCCGGCCGGCCGGACGCCCTGGTCAGCGTACGCGGCGGCATTCCCGGGGGTGCGTTCCCGACGATCAGCGGCGGGTCATGGATGTCCCATTTCCGGATGGCCCGCCGGCCGTCGCTCCCGGGTCACCATTGGGTCCACAGCTGCTGGTTGATGTTGCACATCTGCATGCGCTGGTTGCAGACGGCCGCCTGAAACGTGCTGAGCCCGTTCACCGTGATCGCCGCCTGCTGGATGGGGGTTCCGCCGCTGGAGTTGACGGCGCTGCCGGTGCCCGTGCCGGTGCCGCCCCCGTTTCCTCCTCCTCCCGCACCGGCCGGGGCGATGCCGGGAACGGCGGGGCGCGCTGCCGCCGCGTGCGCGGCGGCCTGCGGAGCGGCCAGGGCCCACGCGGCCGCGATCGCGACCGTCGCGAGCGTGAGCCGCCGCGCACCGGCACGTACCCCGGCGAGCCGCGTCCCCGCGCTGTGACGAACCATTTCTCTTCGCGCCCCCGTCTTCCAGGTCTTGAGGTGAGCCCAGCCGATCCCCGTTCGGGGGAGATAACGGTGAGAAGGTGTCTACCCCCTGCGCGCCGGCCGTCTCCGGTCCGAATGATCTCCGCTCCAGATCATTACCACTGCTTTTCCGCTGCCCCGGGTGTGATCGGCCGGTACGCCTCTCACGACCCGCCGCGCCGGACCACGGCCGTCTGGTGATGGTTGCAGATGCGGAACTCCTGATCGCAGTTGGCGGTCTGGAAGGTGTTGTATCCGTTGATGGTGAACACGGCCTGCTGGACGGGAGAGCCCGAGCTGGTGTTGTGGGAGTTCCCGCTGCCCGTGCCGACGCCGTCCCCGCCGTTCCCGCCCGCCGCACCGTCTCCGTCCGCCACGCCGGCCACCGATGCGGCGAGGGTTCGCGGCGCCGCCGCGTGCGCGGCCCCCGGCGGGAACGCCAGCGCTCCGGCGATCGCGAGCACGGCGGACGCGGTCCGCCGTACGCCGGGCGCCGTGCCGTACGGCATCCGCGCACTGTGATGGATCATTTTCGTCACGCTCCTGTTCGTGCTGTTCATGCCGTGCGCGGGAAGCTCCGGCCCATGGCGGCATGACCGGTGAGAGGTGCCTACCCGCCGGCCGGGTGCCGTCGGCCCATCCGGATGATCTCCGTCCCGGATCGTTACCCGGCCTTTCCCCTCCTCCGGGAGGTCAGCCGCCGATCAGGCGTTCGGGGTGGTCGCCGAACGGGGTGCCGCGCTGGGCGGCGGCCAGGATCTCGGCGAGATGCAGGCCCCGGCGGCCGCAGCGGGAGTGCTCGATCTGGGTGCGGCAGCTGAACCCGTCGGCCAGCACCAGCGCGGCGGGGCCGGCGGAGCGGATCGCGGGCAGCAGCTCCTGCTCGGCGCAGGCCATCGAGACCTCGAGATGGCCCGCCTCGAACCCGAAGTTCCCGGCCAGGCCGCAGCAGCCGCCGACCGCGTCGAGCCGGACCCCGGCGGCGGCCAGCAGCTCACGGTCGGCGTCGTAGCCGAGCACCGAGTGCTGATGGCAGTGCGGCTGGGCGACAGCGGCCCGGTCGATCGGCGGCGGACGCCACCCGTCGGTGCCCGTGAGCAACTCGGCGAGCGTCCTGGTCTGCCTGCTCAGCCGGGTCACGTCCCGGTCGTGCGGGAACAGATCGACGGCGTCGGCGCGGAACACCGCGGTGCAGCTCGGCTCCAGGCCGACGACGGGGAGCCCGCGGCGCAGCGCGGGCGCGAGGGTACGCAGCGTGCGGCGCAGCACCCGCCTGGCGACGCCGAGCTGCCCGGTGGAGATCCAGGTCAGTCCGCAGCACAGCGTGCGCGGCGGCAGCACGACCCGATAGCCGGCCTCCTCCAGCACCTCGACGGCGGCCCGCCCGACGTGCGGGGTGAGGTTGTCGGTGAAGGTGTCCGGCCACAGCACCACCGGCCCCCGTCCGCCGTCGCCGCGCGGTCCGCGCCTGCCGTACCAGTCGCGCAGGCGCTCCCGGGCGAAGCGCGGCATGGGCCGGGCGGGCTCGACTCCGGCCAGCCGTTTGCCGGGCCGGCCCATGGCGTGGATGAGCGCGTTGACCGGACCCGGGGCCACCGCGGCCAGCCGCGCCCACAGCGGCAGCCAGCCCATCGAGTAGTGGGCGGCAGGACGCAACCGGCCGGCATAGTGGTGGGCCAGGAACTCGGCCTTGTAGGTCGCCATGTCGACTCCCATCGGGCAGTCGTGGCGGCAGCCCTTGCAGGCCAGGCACAGGTCGAGCGCGTCGCGCACCGCGTCCGAGCGCCAGCCGTCCTCGACCGCCGAGTCCGCGTGGCCGTTCAGCATCTCGAACAGCAGCCGGGCCCGGCCGCGGGTGGAGTGCTCCTCCTCGCCGGTGGCCCGATAGGAGGGGCACATCACGCCGTCGCCGTGCTGCCGGCACTTGCCGACGCCGACGCAGCGCATGACCGCCCGCTGGAAGCTGCCCTCGTCGTCCGGGTAGCCGAAACGGACGGCCGGGTCGGCCGGCGTCCACTCCGGGCCGAGCCGCAGGTTCTCGTCCACCCGGTACGGCGCGACGACCTTGCCGGGGTTCATCCGGTCGCCGGGGTCGAACACCGCCTTGACCTGCTCGAAGACCCTGATCACCACCGGGCCGAACATCTTGGGCAGCAGCTGCCCGCGCGACTGGCCGTCGCCGTGCTCCCCGGACAGCGAACCGCCGTAGGAGACGACCAGGTCGGCGGCCCGGTCGAGGAAGGCCCGGAACACCGCGACGCCGTCGGCGGTGACCAGATCGAACGGGATGCGGGTGTGCACACAGCCCTGCCCGAAATGCCCGTACAACGAGGCATCGTCGTAGCCGAACTCCCGGAACAGGCCGCGCAGGTCTTTCAGGTAGCCGGCGAGCCGATCCGGCGGGACGGCGGAGTCCTCCCAGCCCTCCCAGGTCTCGCGCATGCCCGGGACGCGGGCGGTGGCGCCCAGGCCCGACTCGCGTACCTCCCACAGCTCCTTTTCCACCCGCTCCTCGTCGGTGAAGTCGACGTGCGGGGCGTGCTCGGTGCGGCGCAGCTCCTCGATCAGGGCGCGGGCCCGCAGGTCGGCCTCCTCCCGGGTGTCGGCGCCGAAGGAGACCATGAGCCAGCCGCCGCCCTCCGGCAGCCGGGTGAGGGCGTCGGGATGCATGTGCTTGCGGCGTTCGTAGTCCACGAGCCTGTCGTCCACGCCTTCGAGCTGCAGCGGGCCGTGCGCCGCGATGCGCGGCACCGCGCGGGCGGCCGCGACGATGTCGTGGTAGCCGAGCAGGACCAGGGACTCCGCCCTGGGCGCCGGCACCAGGCACAGCTCGGCCCGCAGCACCGCGACCAGTGTGCCCTCGGCGCCGACCAGCGTCCTGGCCAGGTCGAAGCCGCCCTCCGGCAGCAGCCGGTCGAGGTTGTAGCCCGACACCCGGCGGGGGATGTCGGGGAACCGGCGGCGGATCTCGCCGGCGTGCGCCTCGACGATCGAACGCAGCTCCCGGTAGATCTCCGCACGTCGTCCACCCGCCGCGACGATGCGCCGGAACTCCCGCTCGTCCGTGGGCCCCACCCACATGCGCAGCCCGTCGTAGGTGACGACCTCCAGCCGGGAGACGTTCTCCGCCGTCTTGCCGTACGCCTGGGCCGTGGATCCGCAGGAGTTGTTGCCGATCATTCCGCCGAGCGTGCACTGGCCGTGGGTGGACGGGCGCGGCCCGAACATCAGCCCGGTGCCGGCCAGCTCCCGGTTGAGCACGTCGAGCACGATGCCCGGCTCGACGACGCAGGTCGCGGCCTCGGCGTCCACCGACACCAGGCGGTGGCAGTACTTCGACCAGTCGATGACGACGGCGGTGTTGCAGGTCTGCCCGGCGAGGCTGGTCCCGCCGCCACGGGAGGTGATCGGCGCCCGGTGCGCACGGCACACGGCGATCGCCTCCACCGCCGCGTCGACCGTGCGCGGCACCACCACGCCCAGCGGCACCTGCCGGTAGTTCGATCCGTCCGTCGAGTACGCGCCGCGCGTGCCCGGGTCGAACCGCACCTCGCCGTCGACCCGCTCGGCGAGGTCCCGCTCCAGGTCGCGCAGCCGCACGTACGGCTCGGCCCGGCGGGCGGCGGCGACCGACGGCGGGAGGGTCACCTGCCCGGTCATCGGCGATCACCCGCCCAGTTGGGAGATCTTGTCCTTGAACAGCGTGGTGGCGATGGACGCCTTGCGCGGCTGCCCCTTGATGAACGCCTTGGCGAACCGCACCGCCTGGTCGTGGGTGACCTTGCCGGGCATGGGCGGCTCGTCGGGGTTGACGTCCACGTCGACCAGTGCGGGCCCGTCGTGCGCCAGGGCCTGCCGTACGGCCTCGTCGACGTCCGCCGGGTCGGTGACCTTGCGGCCGTAGCCGCCGCAGGACCGGGCCCAGGCCGAGAAGTCGGCGGCCGGGCGGCCGAACCGGACGCCGTGCTCGGGGAAGCCGAGCACCATCTGCTCCCACAGGATCTGGCCGAGCGAGTCGTTGTTGTTCACCACGACCGTGATCGGGAGGTTCAGATGGGCGGCGGTGCGGAACTCGGCCATCAGCATGGCGAAGCCGCCGTCGCCGATGAAGGCGATCACCTGCCGTCCGGGAAAGGCGAGCTGCATCGCGATCGCGTACGGCAGGCCGGGCGCCATCGTGGCGAGGTTGCCGGACAGATAGAACCGCCGGTTCCCCCTGATCGTCCAGTGCCGGGCCGCCCAGGTGGCGATCGTGCCGGAGTCGCAGGTGAGGATCGCGTCGTCGGCTGCCGCCCGGTCGACGCAGCCCATGAGGTACTGCGGGGCGATCGGGTCGCGCTCCGGGGACTGCAGGGCGGCCATGTCGTCGCGCCACCGGTCCATCGCCCGCCGGTACTTGTCCAGATGGGAGCGGTCGGAGCGGGGTTTGAGCAGGTGCAGCAGGGCGGCCAGCCCCTCCTTGGCGTCGCCGACCATCGGCACCTCGGTGGGCAGGCGCACCCCGGCGCGGATCGGGTCGGCCTCGATCTGCACCACGCGCACCCTGCCCGGCTCCGGCAGGTGTTTGGTGTAGGGGAAGTTGGTCCCGGCCATCAGCAGCGCGTCGCAGTCCTCGATCAGCTCCTCGCCCGGCCGGGTGCCGAGGAGGCCGATGCCGCCGACGGCGTACGGAGAGTCGTCGGGGATGACGGCCTTGCCGGGCAGCGTCTTGATCACCGGGGCGCCCAGCGCCTCGGCGACGGCCAGGACCTCCTCGCGGGCGTGCAGCGCGCCCGCTCCGGCGAGGATGGCCGGCCGCTCGCTCGCGTTCAGCACGTCGGCGGCGGCCTCCAGGTCCTCGGTGCGCGGCAGTCCCGGCGGGGGCAGGTAGACGGGCGCGGTCGCCGGCGGCGTGGCCGGGGCCACGTGCTGGTACGGATCGGCGTCGGCGGGGGCCACCTGCACGTCGTTGGGGAGGCTGAGATGGGCCACGCCGCGCCGGGAGTACGCCGTGCGGATCGCGATGTCCACCACGCCGGGGAGCTGCGTCGGGTTGTCGACGATCAGGTTGTACTCGGCGACGTCGGAGTAGAGGTGATCGAGGTGGACCTCCTGCTGGTAGCCGGTGCCCAGCACGCTGGTCTCCTGCATGCCGGTGATCGCCAGCACGGGCTGATGGTCCAGCTTGGCGTCGTAGAGCCCGTTGAGCAGATGGATGCCACCGGGCCCCGAGGTGGCCAGGCACACGCCGACGCGGCCGGTCGCCTTCGCGTGCGCCGTCGCCATGAACGCCGCCGCCTCCTCATGGTGGACGAGGACGAAGCGGACCCGGTCGGCCTGGCGGCGCAGCCCTTCCATGATCCCGTTGATGCCGTCGCCGGGCAGGCCGAAGACCGTGTCGACCCCCCAGTCGGCCAGACGTTCGATGAGCACTTCAGCGGCGATTTCGGTCATACTCTGCCGCCTTGCCTCGTTGGGATAGGACAAACCACAACCGGCCGGAAAATCGCGTAACGGACGGGTAGGGGGAGACCGTGATGAACGACGTGCTCGACCAGACGGTGGAGGATGTGCGCGCGGCGGCCTACCGTGTGCCGGCCGACCGGCCGGAGGCCGACGGAACCTTCGCCTGGGACGCGACGACGCTCGTGGTGGCCGAGATCAGCGCGGGGGAGGTCACGGGCACGGGCTGGACCTACGCGCCCGCCGCGGCAGCCCCGTTCCTCGCGCGGACGCTGGCCCCCGTGGTGACGGGCGCCGCCGTGCCGGACATCCCGGGCATCTGGCGGGCGATGGTCCGCCGGGTGCGCAACGCCGGGCGGCAGGGGATCGCCGGATACGCGATCTCCGCGGTCGACGTGGCCCTGTGGGACCTCAAGGCGCGGCTGCTGGGCGTGCCGCTGGTGCGCCTGTTCGGCGCCACCGGCGACCGCGTCCCCGTGTACGGCTCCGGCGGCTTCACCACCTACGACGACGACACCACCGCGGCGCAGCTGCGGCACTGGGTGCACGACCGGGGCATTCCCCGGGTGAAGATCAAGATCGGTGAGTCGTGGGGCACCGAGCCCGCGCGCGATCTGCACCGCGTGGCCCTCGCCCGGAGGGTGATCGGCCCGGACGCCGAGCTGTACGTCGACGCCAACGGCGGCTACACGGCCAAGCAGGCCGTCCGCCTGGAGCGCCGGATGCGCGACCACGACGTGCGGTGGTTCGAGGAGCCGGTGTCGTCCGACGACCTGGCCGGCCTGCGGCTGGTGCGCGAGCGCTCCGACGCCGACGTGGCCGCCGGAGAGTACGGCGGGGACCAGGTCTACTTCACCCGGATGTGCGCGGCGGGCGCGGTCGACTGCCTGCAGATCGACGCCACCCGCTGCGGCGGCTACACCGGCTGGTTCGCCGCCGCCGCTGTCGCCGCCGGGCACAACCTGCAGGTGTCCGCGCACTGCGCGCCGAACCTGCACCTGCCGGCGGCCGCGGCCACCCCCGGCCTGCGCCACGTCGAATGGTTCCACGATCACGCGCGGATCGAGACCGAGCTGTTCGACGGCGCCGCCGACCCCGTCGGCGGCGACCTGCGACCGCGGGCCGACGTCCCCGGCCTCGGCCTGACGCTGCGGCACGGCGCCGCCGAACGCTATCGCGTCGCCTGACCGTGCTGCGGGCCGGCGTCGACCGGCTGCGAGGGGGGTCCGCTCCGGCCCGCCGGGCGCCTGCCCCTGCGGATGCTGTGGGCCGCGCGGGGGTCGATCCGCTCGGTGAGTGCCAGCGCCCGGTTCAGGGAGGCGTCGGCGGTGGCGTCCTCCCCCAGTGCCAGCAGCACCTCGCTCACCATGACCAGGGTCCGGGCCTCGTCGAGCGGGGCCTGCATCTTGCGGAAGAGCGCGACGGCCTGCTGGAAGTGGGCGACGGCCTGCGCCGGATCGCACTCCGCCTGGGCCAGCTCGCCGAGCCCGACCAGCACCCGTGCCTCGGCGAGCCGCTGCTGGGAGGTGGTCGCGAGGTCCAGGGCGCGGCGCAGGACGGCGTCGGCCTCGGCGAACCTGTGCTGGCGCAGATGGGCGATGCCCAGGCCGTGCAGCGCGTACGCCTCGCCGGTGGGGTCGCCGATGTCGCGCACGATCGAGAGCGCCTCGTCGAACGCCTGAACGGCGAGAGGCACCTCCTCCGACTGCAGGTGGCCGTGCCCCATGCGGTGCAGGACCTGGGCCCTCACCCGCCTGCTCCCGCCCGACCTGCTGAGCGTCAGCGCCTCCGACAGCAGCGGCATGGCGCCGTCGAGGTCGTCGCACTCCAGCCTGAGCTGGGCGAGGTTGTGCAGGGTGTAGGCCGCGCCGACCTCGTCGCCGGACTCGCGGAAGATCTCCAGGGAGCGCTCGTAGTGCCGCACCGCCTCGCCGAGGCGGCCGTTTATCCGGTGCAGGAAGCCGATGTTGCGGGTGGCGACCGCCACACCCTGGTCGTCGCCGATCTCCACGAACAGCTCGGCCGCCGCCTCGAAGTGCCGCTGCGCGTCGACGAACCGCTGCTCGTTGACGCACAGCGTGCCCGTCCAGTGGAGCACGGTGGCCTGGCCGCGGACGTCGCCGGCCTGCCTGGTCGCCTCCAGCGCGATCTCGTGGGTCTCCCGCCAGTCGTCGAGATAGACCCGGGACTCGAAGAACGGCACGGCGTTGACCGCCAGGCCCCAGCACAGATCGGTGAAACCCGCCTGGGCCGCCTGGCGGATGCCGGAGACGAGGACCAGCCGCTCGCGCTCGAACCACGCCAGCGGCGCGGCGACGATCTGGTCGACCAGGTGCGACGGCAGCGACCAGTGGGACGTGCCGCTCCGGATCAGCGTGTCCGTGCCGTACTCGCGGTGCCGCGCCGCGTCGGCGAGGAAAAGCAGCCCGCCGAGCACCCGGGCCAGCGCCGCGTTGCGTTCGGCCGGGGGCTCCTCCGCGGCCAGGCGCTCGCGGGCGAAGACGCGGATGAGGTCGTGGAACCGGTAGCGCGCGTGCGTCCCGCGCCCGACACCGGTCGTCTCCACGAGCTGGGCGTCGGCGAGGTCGTCCAGCAGGTCCTGGGAGTCGGTGAGCGGCCGGTCGAGCAGCGCCGCGCTCGTCCATGCGGAGAAGACGTGCGAGTCGAGGATGGCCAGCCGCCTGAACAGCCGCCGGGCCTCCTCGCTCACGGCTTCGTAGGTGAGGGAGATGCTGGCCCTGATCCCCATTTCGCCGTGTTCGAGCTCGTCGAGCCTGCGGGTCTCGTCCTTGAGCCGATCCACGAGCTGCCCGATGCTCCAGTGCGGACGCGCCGACAGCCGGGCGCCGGCGATGCGCAGCGCCAGGGGCAGCCGGCCGCACAGCTCGGCGAGCACGGCCGCGTCCTGCGACTCGGACCGCACCCGCTCGGCGCCGGCGATGCGCGACAGCAGGTCGATCGACTGCGCGGAGTCGAAGACGTCCACGTCCACGTGCACCGCCCCGGCCAGCCCGGCGAGGCGGCCGCGGCTCGTGACGATGACGGCCGAGGCCGGATTGCCGGGCAGCAGCGGCAGAACCTGGCTCTCGCTGCCCACGTCGTCGAGCACGATCAGCATCCTGCGGTCGGCCAGCAGCGCCCGGTACATCTCGGCGCGCTCTTCCATGCCCTCCGGCAGCGCGGTCCCGGGCACGCCGAGCACGCGCAGGAACCGTTCGAGGACCTGCATCGGGCTGATCGGACGGCTCACCCCGCCGTGCAGGTTGGCGAAGAGCTGGCCGTCGGGGAAGTGCTCGGTGACGCTGTGCGCCGCGTGCACCGCGATCGTGCTCTTGCCGATCCCGGCCTTGCCGACCACGACCACGACGGGCACGGCGAAGCGCGCCGGGCGGTCCGGCCCGCCGATCAGCCGTTCGCGGATCTCGCGGACCTGCTGGACCCGTCCGGTGAAGTCCGCGATGTCGGTCGGGAGCATGCCGGGCACGCTGGGCACGCTGATCGGGGGTTCGGTGCTGACCTCGATGGTCGGCTCTGGCGGCCTGAGGCTCTCGTCGCAGGTGAGGATCGCGTACTCGAGCTGCTGCAGCCGCTCGTTGGGCTCGATGCCCAGTTCCTCGATCATCGTACGGCGGGCGCGCCGGTAGACCTCGAGCGCCTCGGCCTGGCGGCCGGAGCGGTACAGGGCCATCATGAGCTGGCCGCGGAGCCGTTCGCGCAGCGGATGCTCCTCGACGAGCCGGGTCAGCTCGCCGACCAGCTCGTGATGCCTGCCGAGTTCGAGTTCGAGCTCGACGCAGTCCTCGTTGGCGGTGATCCGATGCTCGCAGAGCCGGTCGGCCGCTGCCCGCACCAGTGGGCTGACGATGCTCTCCAGAGCGGGTCCGCGCCACAGCCGCAGCGCCTCCCGGTAGTGTTTGACCGCCGTATCGTAGGCGCGGCCGTCGCGTGCCCGGCGAGCCTGGCGGACCAGGCGCTCGAAACGGTTGGAGTCGAGCAGGTCGTCCTCGACCGTGATGGAGTATCCGTTCCCTCGCGTGGAGATCACCCCGGGTGGTGCGCCGGCGCCGGAGAGGAGACGGCGCAGCGCGGAGATGCAGATCTGCACCTGGGCTCGCGAGGTGTTGGGGGGATCGTCGCCGTAGACGGCCTCCATCAGGCGCGAGATCGTGATCGGCCGGCCCGCGTCCAGGAGCAGGACTGCGAGGACCGTCTGCTGCCGGATGCCACCGAGGTCCACCAGGTGACCGTGTACTTCAGCTTCGAGATCCCCGAGAATCCGAAACTCCACTCGCATCTCCCGATGAAACCGCGGCACCTATCGGACGAAACCTCCGCGATACGGTATCCGTCGTCCCTCGTCAATCATCCAACGATTCCCGGGACTTACGACGGTCAAAAGTGTGATGTGTCGCGTTTGCGCGATAGTACCCTCCCGTGTTCCGACGAGGCTAGACGAAGGCTTGACAGGAAATCAAACTTTCCGGATGAACGCGTGCGGCCGGGGGCTCCGCTGGAGTCCCCGGCCGCCGGACAACGCGTGGATCAGCCCCAGGGCGTCCCGAACAGGACAGCGGGGACGGAGACGGGGGAGGGCGGCGGGAGAACGCCGCCGGCCGCCGCGGCCGGAGCGGCCGACGCCACGAGACCGGCGGCTGCGAGGGTGATGGCGAACGCGGCGGAGGAGGCGAGTCGGGCGACGGTGTGAGAGGTGTCGTTCATTTCGGGCTACCTCGGTTTCCTGTCACAGACTGCGTGGTTCATGAGCGACCCGGTCGATCTGCTCTCACCGTGACACCGGCGGCCATCCGATCGTTATCGTGTCTCTTCCGGACGGCCATCGCCGTCCGATATCAAGAGAAATAGACGACCAATAATACGGCGATGCCGTTCCGATAACGGCGCCCGGCAGACTGACCCCAGACCCGCCGGTGTGGGTTCCGGCTGAGTAGGTGCAGGGTGGGTGATCGTCACCATGGGTATCGCGGTGCAGGCGCAGGATGGCGTCTACGGCCGGTCGGCTGCCGGCGTCCGTGCCCGTCTCGAGCAGGCGGACAACGGCCGCTGGAAGGCCGTGGCCGAGGCCGAGACCGATCCCGAGGGGCGCGTCAGGGGATGGCGCGGCCGCAAGTTCGATCGGGGCGTGTATCGCCTCGTTCTCGACAGCGGCCGCTACTTCGTCACCCTCGGGCTCAGTGCCGCCTACTCCGAGGTGGCCCTCCAGTTCCGGCTGCAGGACGAGACCGACTCATGTCAGATCTACATCCTGATCTCACCGTGCTCCTACTCCGCGTATTTCGGCGCACTGAGCTGACCCGCGGGAGACGGCGGCCATGAGCTTGGTTGAACGAGACGAGACGATGGCCCGCCTGACGGACCTGCTCGCCGGCGCCGTCGCGGGCAGGGGCGTCGTCGTGCTGGTCGACGGCGCCGTCGCGGTCGGCAAGAGCGAACTGCTGCGCGCCTTCGCCGAACGGTCCCTGGATCTCGGTGCGCTGCCGGTCACGGCGACCGGTTCGCGGATGGGGCGTGACCTTCCGCTGGGCGTGCTGGGCCAGCTCGTCCAGGACGCACCGCTGGCCCGACCCGAGCGGGAGAAAGCGGCCGCGCTGCTGGGCGAGAGCGCGGGCGGTGTGCGGCCGGGCCGGCTCGGCTCGCGGGCCGACGTGCTCCAGCAGGTCGACGCCCAGGTCGTGCATGGGCTCTGTACGATTCTGCTGGAGCTGGCCGAGCGCTGCCCGCTGCTGATCGTCGTCGACGACGTGCACCATGCCGACCCCGTCTCGCTGCTCTGCCTGGCCTACCTGTCACGGCTGGCGGCGACCGCCCGGATCATGATGCTGTTCGCCCAGGGCCCGTACGACGCGCTGTTCAGCGCCGAGTTGCTGCGCCAGCCGCACTGCCGCCGGATCAGGCTCGCCCCGCTGTCGCGTGCCGGGATCGCGGCCGTGGTGGCCGAGCGGCTCGGCCGGGAGACGGCCGAGTCGTTCGCCGAGGAATGGCACGAGTTCAGCGGCGGCAATCCGCTGCTGGCCGCGGCGCTGGCCGAGGACTACCGGGACGCCACCCGCTCGGGTGATCGTCCGCCCGGGGTCGTCGTCGGCCGCCGGTACGGCCGGGCCGTACTGGCGTGCCTGCACCGCGCCGGCCGGCGGACGCTGAAGGCGGCGCAGGGGCTGGCGGTCCTCGCCGCACCCGGCCGGCCCGAGGATTCCGAACCGCCCTGCGACCTCGCCCGGCTGCTCGGCCTCGGCGCCGCCGACGTCGACCGGGAACTGCGCGCCCTCGCCACCGGCGGCCTGATCCGGGGAGGCCGGTTCCGGCACGAGGCGGCCCGGACGGCCGTGCTGGCGGAGATGGACGCGGGGCAGCGGATGGGCCTGCACGCCCGTGCCGCCGCCCTCGCGCACGAGACCGGCGCGCCCCCATCCGTGATCGCCGATCACCTGCTGGAGGCGGGCCCGCTGGACGAGCCCTGGGTCGTCCCGGTCCTGGAGGAGGCGGCCAGGACGGCGCTGCGGACCGGGCGGGTGCGGAGCGCCGTCGCCTGCCTGCGGCGGGCCTGGCGAGAATGCGTGGACGAGGACCGGCGCGCGAGGATCACCATGATGCTGGTGCGGGCCGAGTGGCGCGTCGATCCCGGCGCCTGCACCGCCCACCTCGCCGGGCTGGCCGACATGACGCGGCGGGGCGGGCTGCGGGGGAGCGACGCGGTGGCGCTGGCCCGGGCGCTGCTGTGGCACGGCCGCTTCGACGACGCCCGCGACGTGCTGGAGCACCTGGATCGCCTCGGTGCGGCCGTGGATCCGGAGACGTACGCGGAGCTGGTCGTCACCCGGCTGTGGCTGCGCGCCACCTTCCCGCCCCTGCGGGTCCACCTGCGCCGCCCGGACAGCGTCCCCGGCGCCGTCGTGTCCCCGGAGGTCAACCGGCGGCTGGAGTCGGCGGTCACCCTCGCCGAGGTCCTGTCCGGGAGGCCGTGCGGGGAGGGCCTGGACGCTGTCGAGCGGATCCTGCGGGCCTGCCACCGGGACGGCTCGTCGACCGACACCCTGGAGAACGCGCTCCTGGCGCTCGCCTACGGCGGCCGCTGCGACCGCGCCGCGTCGTGGTGCGAGCTGTTCCGCCTGCGCGGTGAACACACCCCGGAGTCCGAGCGGAGCCCGAGCAGGCAGGCCAGGCTCGCGGCCGTCCACGCCGAGATCGCGGTCCGCCGGCGGGACATGCGCGGCGCCGAGCGCGACTCCCGCCTCGCCCTGGAGATCATCCCGGAGAGCAGCTGGGGCGTCGCCGTCGGTGGCCCCCTGTCCAGTCTCGTGCTCGCGCTGACGGCCCAGGGCAGGCACGAGGAGGCGGAGGAGTGCCTCGGCGCACCGGTCGCCGAGGCCATGTTCCAGACCAGGTACGGCCTGCACTATCTGCACGCACGGGGGTGTCACCACATGGCGACCGGGCGGCCGGCGGCGGCGCTGCGAGATTTCCGGCTCTGCGGCGATCTCATGGCGGCCTGGGATCTCGACGTGCCCGGACTCGTCCCCTGGTGCTCCGGCGCCGCGACGGCCCGTCCGCGTGCCGGGCGGCCGGTGTTCCCGCCAGAGCCGCCCGAGCCGGTCGATCTGCTGAGCGGCGCCGAGCGCCGGGTCGCCGCGCTGGCGGCGGCCGGACACACCAACCGGGAGATCGCCGGGAAGCTCTACATCACGGTCAGCACGGTCGAACAGCACCTCACGCGCGCCTACCGGAAACTGAGGATCACGCGACGGGCCGACCTGCCGCCCGCCCTGCGGTCGTCGGCCGGCCCCTCCGCCGACTCCCACACGGGGTCCTCCGCCGAGTCGGCGGTGGAGGCCGGCGAGCACGCCGTCGTCTGAGTTCCCGATGGATCGTGCCCTCGCCGAGCGGACATTTCGCAGCGAGCATCCTGGAGGTGGCCCCGTCCCGATCGGGGACGGATTCTGGGAGACAGGCATTCCCGGCGGACCTGGAGACGCCGCGGCCTCGTCCCTGGAGGAATAATTCGAGATGGCAGCTCACCGCACCGTGCTAGAGACGCCCCCGGCCGCGCCCGCGGCCACGTCGATCTTCGTCAACGGTCACTTCCCCCGCAGGCGCGGGCTGATCGTCCTGCTGGCGAGTCTGGTCGGCTTCCTGCTCACCGTGGTCTGGTCGGCCGAGTTCGTCGACCGGACGATCGGCGACAACGTCGCCAACACCCTGCTCGGCCACGATGCCAAGGCGACGCCGATCGCCGGGGTCGCCGCCGGCGTCGTGTTCGCGTTCGTCTCGGGATTGGCCGGGACGTTCACCGCCTGCAACATCGCGGCGTTCGGCGTCGTCGCGCCGATGATGGGCACGGCGAACCGGCGCTGGGCCCGGCTGGCGCACACGCTCAAACCGCTGGCCTGGATGTCGGTCGGCATGATCGCGGTGTCGGCCGCGTACGGCACGATCGTCGGGTTCGCGGGCACGAGCATGCCGCAGTTCTCCACGGCGCCGGTCGCCCCCGGCACGATGCCTCCGTACCTGATCCAGTCGGTGGTCGTGTTCGGCGTCATCGGGCTGGCGATGCTCTACCTCGGCCTGGCCGCGCTCGGTCTCGTCCGCGATCCGTTCGCCGGCGTCGCACGGCGGTTCCCGAACGCGCCGATGGTGTTCATGGGCGCGCTCATCGGCGGCTTCCTGATCGGCCGCCCGTTCCCGCTGTTCCGGCAGATGTTCCGGAGCGCGGCGGAGAGCGGGAACCCGCTGTACGGCGCCGCGGCCTTCACCCTGCAGTCCCTCGGCAACATCGTCGTCATGGCCGTGCTGTTCGTCGCCCTCACCTATTTCTCCGGCGACCGGTTGCGGCGAGTGCTCACCGCCAAGCCGAGCCGGATCGCGGTCCTGACCGGGGCCGCCCTGATCGTCGCCGGCGTCTTCACCTTCCTCTACTGGGACGTGCGCCTGCTCGCCCGCCGGGAGATCATCCCGTGGTATCCGGTCATCCCCTGGTAGCGATCGCCGATCTGCCGCAGGCCCCCGCAAATGCGGGGGCCTGCGCATTTCTGTATCGAATTCCGGCCGATTAATCGACGTAGAGTGTCGCAATCCGGGAGATGTGTCACGCTATCCCGCATATGACCATGGAATGGTGCGGCCTTAGGTGAGGAGAACCATTCATGGCGACACTGCTGGGTTCACTGCGCAGGCTTGTTCTGGCCCCGTCATTGGCCGATGTGACCTTCGGCGCACGGGGATTTCCCGGATCCGCCACAGCGGCCACCCGCCGATTGGAGGCCATTCCCCAAGCCGTGGTCTGCGGATTCGAATGGGGGATCGACGCCGTGGACCAGTGGGAGGTCGAACGCCGGCTGGAGATGGTCGACCCCGAGCTGCGCGGCTTCGCCTACGAGGGCACGACGATGGCCTTCACCATCCTCGACGCGATGGGCGGCGGACGCGGCCGGCGCACCCGGGAGCTGCTGCTCGGGCCGGGGCGGCCGCACATCCTCCTCGCCTACATCGGTATCGGGTTCGCCATGGCCCGGCTGCCCCGGCGGCTGTGGCGGCGGGTGATGCCCGACTTGGCGGGCTCTCCCTACCACCCGACGATGAGCTGGCTGGCCGTCGACGGCTACGGCTTCGACCGCGCCTACTTCGACACCCGGCGCTGGGTCGACGAGCAGCGCGTGCCGGAGCCGTACCCGTGGGAGGGCTCGCCCGAGTACTTCCTCC
The DNA here is from genome assembly GCF_050942215.1 of Sphaerimonospora sp. CA-214678. GTDB lineage: Bacteria > Actinomycetota > Actinomycetes > Streptosporangiales > Streptosporangiaceae > Sphaerimonospora. The sequence goes on along the minus strand of NZ_CP192056.1, from coordinate 3,332,743 downwards.
GGGCCGTCGACCAGGGCATCGGCCGGGCGCTGTGGTTCATCCACGGTGCCAGGGTGGCCGACGTCGCCGCGGCCGTGGGGCGCTTCGCGAGCCACCGCCAGGCCGATCTGTGGAGCGGGGTCGGCCTGGCCGCGGCCTTCGCCGGCGGGTGCGGGGCCGACGACCTCGCCGCGCTGCGCCGGACGGCCGGGGAGCACCGCGCCGAGCTGGCCCAGGGCGTGGTGTTCGCCGCCACGGCGAGGGACTGGTCCGGATCGGTGCCCGCGCACACGGAGGTCGCCGCCCACGCCCTGGCGGACCTCTCCGTACGGGACGCCGTCGCGCTCGCCGGCGACACCGCCGTCGAGCCCACCGGGTCAGGCCCGGTTCCCCAGTACGAGCTGTGGCGAACCCGGGTGCGCGCCCGTTTCACGCCGGCGAATCTGCTCGATAGTTCCTCCTGACTTTTCTCTGTATTTCTTCAGATTCATCAGACTTTCTCCCACCGAAATTCCCGCTGTTTCACCGAGTTTCTGAAGACACGCCGATGGAGGGTGGTAGAGGTAATTGACGAATTTTCTCCGGACGCTGAGACGCCGGATCATGACCCCCGACATTTCAGAGACCAAGCTCGCGACCCGCGGTTTCCATGTGAAGAGCCCCGAGGCCCAGGACCTGCTGGAGACGATCGGCGCCACCTTTCTCACCGGGTACGGCCTGGCCGCGCAGGCGCGCACCCCCGCCGAGGCCGAGGAGCATCTGGAGCGCGTCCCCCTGCGCTTCCGGGGCTTCGCCTACGAGGGCGCCGGGATGGCGCTGGCCGTCCTCGACGCGCTGCCGCTGCCGGGCGGCCGCAGGGTCGAGACCTTCCTCTCCGGACGCGGTGACGACCACATCTACATGGTCTACGTCGGCATCGGCTGGGCGATGGCCCGGGTGCCGAGGTTCCGGTGGCCCCGGGCCGGCACGCTCGATCCGCTGCTGCGCTGGCTGGTGCTGGACGGATACGGATTCCACCAGGCGTACTTCCACACCGAGCGGTACGTGCACCGGCAATACCGGGCCCCGGCCTTCCCGTGGCCGTCCGGCGGCGCCGTCTCCCCGGCCGACCGGGCCTACGCCAACCGGGCCATCGACCAGGGCATCGGGCGGGCCCTGTGGTTCGTCGCCGGTGCCGACGCGGCCAGGACGGTGTCTCTGATCGAGGGGTTCGCCGAGCAGCGGCACCCGGACCTGTACGCCGGCGCGGGGCTGGCCGCGACCTACGCGGGCGGCGCCGACGAGCGGGAGCTCCGGCGACTCCGGGAAGACGCCGGCCCCCACCGGTCCCAGATCGCGCAGGGCTGCGCGTTCGCCGCTGAGGCCAGGGTGCGGGCCGGGCTGCTCGGCCCGCACACCACGCTCGCCGCCGAGATCTTCTGCGGTACGAGCGCCGAGCAGGCGGCGCTGGTCACCCGGCGGCTCCGGCAGGAGCAGTCGCTTCAGGGCGGTGAGGTTCCCGCCTACGAGGTCTGGCGGCAGCGCGTCGCCGGCGAGTTCGTATCCCTTGGAGGTGTAACCCGGTGACCGCGACACTTGGCCGGCTGCGCAGGCAACTGCCCGGCATCGTCGCTCTCGTGCTGGTCGCGAGCGTCTTCCTGATCGCCCGCCTGCCGTCGTACTCCGCCGCCGAGACGGCGGAGATGGCCGGCAGGTACTCGTTCAAGCCGATGTCCATCGCCCTGCCCGGCGGATATGCCCAGCAGTCGATCCGCAAGGTCAACAAGGACTACACGCACATCGACGCCTGGATCTCCTCGGTCGGCGCGGCGATCGCGATGAACGACCTGGACGGCGACGGTCTCGCCAACGACCTGTGCCTCGTCGACCCCCGCATCGACGAGGTCGTCGTCACGCCGGTCCCCGACGCGCGCTCCGGCCGGTACGAGCCGTTCGCGCTGGACCCCGGCACGCTGCCGATGAACGACCACATGGCCCCCATGGGCTGCGTCCCCGGCGACTTCAACGAGGACGGCAGGCTCGACCTGCTCGTCTACATGTGGGGCCGCACCCCGATCGTGTACCTCGCCAAATCCGGCGCTACCGGCCTCGCCGCCGATGCCTACCACCCGGTCGAGCTGGTGCCCGGCCAGGGCACCCGATACGCGGGCCCGCAGTGGAACACCAACGCCGCGACCGTGGCCGACTTCGACGGCGACGGCCACGACGACATCTTCATCGGCAACTACTTCCCCGACGGCCCGGTGCTCGATCCCAACGTCGCCGGCGGCGTTGTCATGAACGACTCCATGTCCACCGGCTTCAACGGCGGCGATGACCACTTCTTCCGGTGGACCTCGGCCACCGCCGGCGACACGCCCTCGATCTCCTTCCAGCAAGTCGACGACGTGCTGCCCGAGGACGTGTCCAGGGGCTGGGAGCTCGCCGCCGCCGCGGTCGACCTGGACGGCGACCAGCTCCCCGAGCTGTACCTCGGCAACGACTTCGGCCCGGACCGGCTGCTGCACAACCGCTCCACCCCCGGCCGCATCGAGATGGCGCTCGTCGAGGGCGTGAACACACCCCTCATTCCCAAGTCGAAGTCGCTCGGCCACGACTCCTTCAAGGGCATGGGCGTCGACTTCGGCGATCTGAACCGTGACGGACTGTACGACATGTTCGTCAGCAACATCACCACGTCGTGGGGCATCCAGGAGAGCAACTTCCACTTCGTCTCCACGGCGGCGGACCAGGCCGAGCTGCGCGCCAGGCTGCGCGCCGGTGAGGCGCCGTGGCGGGACGAGAGCGGACCGGCCGGCACGGCGTGGTCGGGCTGGGGCTGGGACGTCAAGATCGACGACTTCGACAACAGCGGCGAACCCGCCATCGTCCAGGCCACCGGCTTCGTGAAGGGCCAGACCGACCGCTGGCCGCAGCTGCAGGAGCTGGCCACCGCCAACGACCGCCTGCTGCAGAACCCGACCTGGTGGCCGAACGTACGGGCCGGGGACGACATCGCGGGCCACCAGACGCTGCGCTTCTTCGTCAAGGGCCCCGCCGGGCAGTACGCGGACCTGGCGCCCGAGCTCGGCCTGGCCGTACCCGTGCCGACCCGCGGCATCGCGACCGGGGACGCCGACGGCGACGGACGGCTGGACTTCGCCGTCGCCAGGCAGTGGGACGAGCCGGTCTTCTACCACAACGAGAGCCCCTCACCCGGGTCCTACCTGTCGCTGCGGCTGGCCCACGAGACCGGCTCGCCGGCCACCGGCGCGCAGGTGACCGTGACGGCCCCCGACGGCCGCGAACTGATCGGCCGGGTCGACGGCAGCAGCGGGCACTCCGGGCGGCGTAGCAGCGACGTCCACATCGGGCTCGGCGCCGGTGTCACCGGCCCGGTGCAGGTGCACCTGCGCTGGCGCGACCGCACCGGACAGGTGCGGGACCAGGACCTCCGGCTGACCCCGGGCCGGCACATCTTCACGCTCGGCCGGCAGGCCAGGGAGAAGTGATCCACATGACTGAGCAGAAGTCCAGCGTGTCGCCACGCGAGCCCAAAGCGGTGATCGCCCTACGCAACTTCGCGATCTCGATCTCGGTCTTCAACATCGTCGGCTATGTGTTCCTCGGTTTCGAGCAGCCCTGGCTGTGGCCCTTCGTCGCCATCGCCACCGGTTACGCCACCGAGATCGGGCTGGAGCACCTCGGGGCCAGGGTGGAGGGCCGGGCACCCCGCTACCTCGGCAGAGGACCGCGCGGGCTGGTGGAGTTCCTCTACCCGGCGCACATCACCAGCCTCGCCATGAACATGCTGATCTACGTCAACGACCAGATCCTCGTGCTCATCTTCGGGGTCGTCGTCGCGGTCGGCGCCAAATGGGTGTTGCGCGCGCCGGTGCGGGGCAAGCTGCGGCACTTCATGAACCCGTCGAACTTCGGCATCGCGATCATCCTGCTGCTCTTGCCCTGGGCCAGCATCGCCCCGCCGTACCACTTCACCGAATACGTGGACGGCTGGGTGGACTGGCTCATCCCCGGGATCATCATCCTCGGCGGGACGATGCTGAACGGGAAGCTCACCGGCCGGATGCCGCTGATCGCCGCGTGGGTCGGCGTCTTCGCCCTCCAGGCGATCGTGCGCGGCGTCTTCTTCGGCACGTCGATCCCCGCGGCCCTCGGCATGATGACCGGCGTCGCCTTCGTGCTGTTCACCAACTACATGATCACCGACCCGGGGACGACCCCGTCCAGACCGGCCGCCCAGATGGCCTTCGGTGGTGGCGTCGCGCTCGTGTACGGCCTGCTCACCGCGCTGCACATCGCGTACGCGATCTTCTTCGCCACCGCCGTGGTCTGCGCGGTGCGCGGTGTCTTCTTCTGGGCGCTGCACTTCGTCGACCGGGCCCGTGAGCAGCGGGAGGCGACCGTGCGCGCCGCGGCGGCCGAGGCGGTGCCGACTGGGGAGCGGACGCCGATTCCGGCGGCGGCCGCGGTCGGGCCCGCCCCGGCCATGGAGAAAGAGGTCGCATCCATATGAACAAGATCGCGATTGTCGGAATGGCGTGTCTTTACCCGGACGCCGTCTCCCCGAGAGAGCTGTGGGAGAACGCTCTCGCCGGCCGTCGCGCGTTCCGCCGCCTGCCCGACGTGCGGATGTGCCTGGAGGACTACTGGGACCCCGATCCGACGGTGCCGGACCGCTTCTACGCCCGCACCGCCGCGGTGATCGAAGGGTACGAGTTCGACCGGATCGGCTACAAGATCGCGGGAAGCACCTACCGGTCGACCGACCTCACCCACTGGCTCGCGCTCGACGTCGCCGCGCGTGCGCTGGCGGACGCGGGGTTCCCGCAGGCGGAGGGACTGCCGCGCGAACGCACCGGCGTCGTCGTGGGAAACACCCTCACCGGCGAGTTCACCAGGGCCAACGTCATGCGCCTGCGCTGGCCGTATGTCCGGCGGACGGTGGCGGCCTCGCTGAAGGAGCACGGCTGGGACGACGAACGGCTGGCCGGGTTCCTCGACGACCTCGAGACCGCCTACAAGAGCCCCTTCCCGCCCATCGACGAGGACACCCTCGCCGGCGGCCTGTCCAACACCATCGCGGGGCGGATCTGCAACCACTTCGACCTGGGCGGCGGCGGTTACACGGTCGACGGCGCCTGCTCCTCCTCGCTGCTGTCGGTGACCACCGCGTGCCGGGCACTCCTCGACGGTGACGTCGACGTCGCCGTCGCCGGCGGTGTGGACCTGTCGATCGACCCGTTCGAGATCATCGGGTTCGCCAAGACCGGCGCCCTGGCCAAGAGCGAGATGCGCCTGTACGACCGGCACTCCAACGGCTTCTGGCCGGGGGAGGGCTGCGGCATGGTCGTGCTCATGCGCGAGCCGGACGCGGTCGAGGCCGGCCGGCGGATCTACGCCACCATCGCGGGCTGGGGCATCTCCTCCGACGGCCGGGGCGGCATGACCAGGCCCGAGGTCGGCGGCTACCGGCTGGCGCTGCGGCGGGCCTACGACCGGGCCGGCTTCGGCATCGAGACCGTCGGCCTGTTCGAGGGACACGGCACCGGCACGGCGGTCGGCGACGCCACCGAGCTCACCGCGCTGTCGCAGTCCAGGGCCGAAGCCGACGCCACGGCGCGGCCCGCCGCCGTCACCTCGATCAAGGGCATGATCGGGCACGCCAAGGCGGCGGCCGGGGTGGCCGGCCTGATCAAGGCGGCGATGGCCGTCCACGAGCAGGTGCTCCCGCCCGCGATCGGCTGCGTCGACCCGCACCAGGTGCTGACCGGCGAGGACGCCGCGCTGCGCGTGCTGCGTAAGGCCGAGCCGTGGCCGGACGGTCCGGTGCGCGCCGGCGTCACGGCCATGGGCTTCGGCGGCATCAACACCCACGTGGTGCTGGAGCGCAGCGGTCCGCGCCGCCGCGCGCGGCCGCCGTCGCGGACCCGGATGCTCGCCTCCTCACTGCAGGACGTGGAGCTGCTGCTGGTCGATGCCGTCTCGGCCGAGGCGATGCACCAGCGGCTGGCCGAGCTCGCCGAGTTCGTGCCGCGGCTGTCCTACGCCCAGCTCGCCGACCTGGCCGCCGTACTGCAACGCGAACTGCGCGACCAGCCCTTCCGCGCGGCCGTCGTCGTGTCCTCCCCGGAGGACGCGGAGCGGCAGCTGCAGCGGGTGCTGAACGCCATCGAAGAGGGCGAGACGCGCCTGTTCTCCCCGGACGGCCGTGCGTTCTTCGGCCGGGCCGAGGAGCCGGCCCGGATCGGTTACCTCTTCCCCGGCCAGGGCTCCGGCCGCGGCACCGGCGGCGGCGCGCTGCGGCGGCGCTTCGCCGAGGCGGAGGAGATCTACACCAGGGCGGCGCTGCCCACGTCGGGCGACATGGTGGCCACCCAGGTCGCCCAGCCCCGCATCGTCACCGGCTCGCTGGCCGGTCTGCGCGTGCTGTCCCTGCTCGGAGTGGAGGCCGACGTCGCGGTCGGCCACAGCCTGGGCGAGCTGTCGGCGCTGCACTGGGCCGGAGTGTTCGGGACCGGAACGTTCGGGGAGGAGGCCGTGCTGCGCCTGGCGGCCCACCGCGGCCGGGCCATGGCCGATCTCAGCGCCTCCGGCACCATGGCCGGTGTCCGGGCGGCGCCCGAGGCCGTGGCCGAGCTGCTGACCGGCCTGCCCGTGGTGATCGCCGGATACAACGGCCCTCGGCAGACGGTCGTGTCCGGGCCGGTCGACGCGGTCGAGGCGGTCGGCCGCAGGGCGGTGGAGGCCGGTCTGACCTGGACTCCGCTGGCGGTCTCGCACGCCTTCCACTCCCCGCTGGTCGCCCCGGCGGCCGAGGCCTTCGGCGTACGGCTCGATCACGAGTCTCCCGCCCCGGTCGAGCGCCGGGTCGTCTCCACGGTCACCGGGGCGGAGCTGGACCGGGACACCGACGTCTCGGCGCTGCTGCGCCGCCAGATCACCGAGCCGGTGCGGTTCGCCCAGGCCGTCGAGCTGGCCGCCAAGGACACCGACCTGTTCGTCGAGGTCGGACCGGGCCGGGTGCTCGGCGGCCTGGCCGCGGCGGCCACCGACGTGCCCGCCGTCGCCCTCGACACCGACGACGAGTCGCTGGCCGGCCTGCTGGGGGTGGCCGGCGCGGCCTACGTGGCCGGCGTCCCGATCCTCCACGAGGAGCTCTTCCACGGCCGCCTCGTGCGGCCGATCGAGATCGGCGCCGAGTTCGAGTTCTTCGCCAGCCCCGCCGAGCAGGCGCCGCGGGTGCCGGCGGCACGGGCCGCGCGGCCGGGGGCCGGCTCCGCCGCCGGGAACCACGGGGAACCGGCGCCGTCCGCATCGATGACATCCGCATCGGGGCGGCCGACGGCCGGATCGTCCGGCGAGTCCACCCGGTCCAGCCTGGAACTGCTGCGGAACCTCGCGGCCGATCGCGCCGAGCTGCCGCTCGACATGGTGGGACCGGACAGCCGCCCCCTCGACGAGCTGCACCTCAGCTCGGTCACCGTCCTGCACATCCTCGACCAGGCCACCCAGCGGCTCGGCGTGCCGGCCGGGATGGCCCCCACCAACCTCGCCACCGCCAGCCTCCGCGAGCTGGCCGCGGCGCTGGACGAACTGGTGGTCGGCACCACCGGCGCGGCGCGGTCCGGTGGTGCGGTGAGGCGCGCGGCGGGCCCGGTCGCCGGGGCCGCCCCCTGGGCCAGGCCGTTCCGCGTCGATCTCGACGAGCTGCCGGTGCCCGCACGCGGCGCCCCCGAGGCGTGCGGGACCTGGCAGGTGTTCGCCCCCGGCGGAGCGGCGCTCGCCGAGCCGCTGCGCCGGGCACTCCAGCGGGAGGAGATCGGCTCGGGCGTGCTGGTGTGCCTGCCGCCGCAGTGCGGCACCGAGCACCTGGAGCACGTCCTGACCGGGGCCAGGGCGGCCCTGGCCGGTCCGCCCGGCACCCGCTTCGTCCTGGTCCAGCACGGCCGGGGGGCGGCGGGGCTCGCCAAGACCCTGCACCTGGAGGCCCCGCACCTGCGGACCACCGTCGTCCACGTGCCGGCCCGGTCCGCCGCCGTCGACTGGGTGGTGGCCGAGGTGGCGGCGACCACCGACTTCGCCGAGGCGCACTACGACGACGCGGGCGTACGCAGGGTGCCCACGCTGCGGGCGATGCCGGCCCGGGCCGACCGCACCCGGCAGCCGCTCGACGCGTCCGACGTGCTGCTGGTCACCGGAGGGGGCAAGGGCATCACCGCGGAGTGCGCGCTGGCGGTGGCCGCCGACACCGGCGCCCGGCTGGCCGTGCTCGGCCGGTCCGACCCGGCCGACGATCCGGAGCTGGACGGCAACCTCCGGCGCATGGCCGACGCCGGGGTGACCGTGCGCTACGCCAGGGCCGACGTGGCCGACCCCGACCAGGTGCGCCGCGTGGTCGCCGACCTGACCGCCGAACTCGGACCGGTCACCGCGGTGCTGCACGGCGCCGGCCGCAACGAGCCGGCCGCGCTGACCGGGCTCGATCCGGCCGCGTTCCGCCGGACGTTCGCCCCCAAGGTGGACGGCCTGCGTCACGTGCTCGACGCGGTCGACCCCGACCGGCTGCGTCTCCTGGTGACCTTCGGCAGCATCATCGGCCGGGCCGGGCTGCCGGGGGAGGCCCACTACGCCACCGCCAACGAGTGGCTCGCCGACCTCACCACGGGCTTCGCCGCGGAGCACCCCCACTGCCGCACGTTGTGTCTGGAATGGTCGGTGTGGTCCAAGGTCGGCATGGGCGAACGCCTGTCGGTCGTCGACGACCTGACCCGCAAGGGCGTCACACCGATCTCTCCCGAGCAGGGTGTGGAGATCATGCGCAGGCTGATCGCCGACCCCGACGCGCCGTCCGTGGTCGTGATCAGCGGCCGGACCGAGGGGATCGCCACGGTGCGGCGTGAGCTGCCGCCGCTGCCGCTGCGACGGTTCGTCGGCAGGCCGCTGATCCGCTATCACGGCGTCGAACTCGTCACCGAGATCGAGATGAACGCGGGCACCGACCTCTATCTGGCCGATCACCTGCTCGACGGCAACCTCCTGTTCCCCGCCGTGCTTGGCATGGAGGCGATGTCCCAGGTGGCCTGCGCGGCGGCGGGACGGGACACGGTCGCCGTGATCGAGGAGGCGGACTTCCTGCGGCCCCTCATCGTGTCGCCCGGCGGCAGCACCACCCTGCGCATCGCCGCGACCGTCGTCGACGACGAGACGGCCCAGGTCGCCATCCGGAGCGCCGAGACGGGCTTCGACGTGGAGCACTTCCGGGCCCGGGTGCGGTTCACCGGCGGGCCCGTGCCGGACGGGCCGCCCGCCCAGGTCGCCGACGGTCTCGCTCCCGTGCCGCTCGATCCGGCCACCGAGATGTACGGCGACGTGCTGTTCCAGGGGCCACGCTTCCACCGGTTGCGCCGCTATCACCGGGCCGCGGCCCGGCACGTCGACGCCGACGTGGCCGCGGTGCCGGCGGACGACTGGTTCGCCGCCTACCTCCCGGCGGACCTGATGCTCGGCGACCCGGGCCTGCGGGACGCGCTGATGCACGGCAACCAGGTCTGCGTGCCGGACGCAACGCTGCTGCCCACCCGGATCGACCGGCTGCACCCGGCGCGATCCCGGGACGGGGAACTGCGTTACTGCGCCACCGAGCGGCTGCGCGACGGCGACACCTACGTCTACGACGTCGCGGTACGCGACGCGGACGGCCGGGTCGTGGAGCGCTGGGAGGGCCTGCACCTGCAGGCCGTACGCAGAAAGGACGGACGAGGTCCCTGGGCCGCACCGCTGCTCGGCCCCTACCTCGAGCGGATGACCGAGGAACTGGTGGGCGCCCGGGTGGCGGTGGCCGTCGAACCACTCGAATCCGCGTCCCCCGAAGGTCGCGGGGCCCCCGGCGGGGCGGACGCGGCACGGGCGCGGGCGGCGGTGGCCGCCGGGCGGGCGGCCGGACACCCGGTCGAGCTCCGGGAGGGACCGGGTGATCGGCGCTACCTCGCGGACGGGCTCGTCGTGTCCGCCGCACACGGCGCGGGGGTCACCCTCTGCGTGGCGTCCCCCCTGCCGGAAGACCCGCCGGAAGACCTGCCGGCAGGGCCGGCGACAGACCCGGCGGCGGAGCAGACGCGGGGCGCGGGCGTCCCCCTCGGCTGCGCGGTCACGCCCGTCGTGGAACGACCGGCGGCGGGGTGGCACGACACGCTCGGCGCGCATGCCGGGCTCGCCGAGGCGATCAGCGGGCAGACCGGCGACGCGGCCGACACGGCGGGAACGCGGCTGCTCGCCGCCGTGGAGTGCCTGCGCGCGGCCGGCCTCCCGGCGGATCTCCCGCTCACGCTCCTTCCGGGCAGTCGTCCCGCCTGGGCGGTCCTCGCCGCAGGCGAGGTGCGGGTCGTGACGCTCGTCACGACCCTGCGCGACGCGGCGAGCGGCCCGGTCGTGTGCGCGATCCTCACCGAAGGGCGGTCGTGAACCATGGGAAAGCACTACGAATACCAGCACACCGTCGGCTTCGAGGAGACCAACCTCGTCGGCAACGTCTACTACGTCAACTATCTGCGGTGGCAGGGCCGCTGCCGGGAGATGTTCCTGAAGGAGCGGGCGCCGGAGGTGCTCGCCGAGCTCCAGGAGGACCTCAAGCTGTTCACGCTGAAGGTCGACTGCGAGTTCTTCGCCGAGATCACGGCTTTCGACCAGCTGTCCATCAGGATGCGCCTGGTCGATCTCACCCAGACCCAGGTCGAGTTCAGCTTCGACTACGTCAAGCTGACCCGGGCCGCTGACGGGATGGGGGAGACCGAGACCCTCGTCGCCCGAGGCCGGCAGCGGGTGGCGTGCATGCGGGGGCCGAACACGCGCACGGCCCCCGCCCGGGTCCCTGATTCGCTGATCAGGGCGCTCGAACCGTACGCGCTGTGAGGCGCGAACCCCGACAGCGAGCCCAGGAGGCCAGCGTGACCGTGCCAGAATCCCCCACCCTGCGCGAGCCCGTCCCGGTGCCGGACACGGCGGACCCCAAGTCCCTGCGGCGGGCGCTCGGGACGTTCGCCACCGGCGTCACCGTGGTCACGACCGGCGGGGCCGTCCCGCATGCCATGACCGCGAACTCCTTCACCTCGGTCTCCCTCGACCCCCCGCTCGTGCTGGTCTGCGTCGATCGCTGTGCGGTCATGCACCGGCACCTGGCGGCGAGCGGCCGCTTCGGGGTGAGCGTGCTCGCCGACGATCAGGAGGCCGAGGCGAGGCACTTCGCCGACGGGTCCCGGGCCCTTGGGGCCGCCCAGTTCGACGGGGTCGGCTGGCGGCCCGGCCGGGTGACCGGCGCGCCGCTGCTCACCGGTGCTCTGGCCTGGTTCGAATGTGAGCTGTGGCGCAGCTACGACGGCGGCGATCACACCATCTTCGTCGGCCGGGTGCTGTCCCTGGACCGCCGGCGGGACCGCGACGCCCTGCTGGTCTTCAGGGGTGGGTTCCGCCAGATCGTCCCGGATTGGAGCGAGATGACCGCGTGACCGGCTGAAGCAGCGGCCGAGCGCCTGGGACACCGATCGGTGTCCCAGGCGCTCGGCTCGTTCAACGGCGGGAGAGTTCGGCGGACATCAGCTGGCGCAGCGCGAGCAGCACCGGCGGGTCGAAGACGCTCATCGGCCGGAGCACGACGTCGGAGAGCGTGATGGTGCTGCCCGCGGACACCGTGATCGGGCCCTGCCGTCCGATGCACAGCCCGTCGTGGCCGCACGCCGGATAGTTGATCGCGTCCTCCTGGCCGGCGGCCGCCGCCTGGGTGATCAGGTGCCATCTGCCCTCGGGAACGTCCTTCAGGACGTACGGCCCCGGGCGGGTGAGGATCGTGTATCTGACCGGCCAGCCTTCGAGGATCCGGTCCGGGAACAGCCCGGCGAAGACGGGCCGGTTCTCGATCGGGGAGACGACGGTGCCCCGGAGGGTTCCGATGCCCGTGCCCGTCTCAGCGGCGCCCCGTGTGGATCCGCCCGGCGGCGGGACGAGGAGGTCGAGCCCGCGATACCTGCTGGGGGAGACGCCCACGCTATGGGTGAAGCGGGAACTGAAGGTGCCGACGCTGGAATAGCCCACCAGGTGGCTGATGTCGGTGACCGTGAGCGAGGTGGAGATGAGGAGCCGCTTGGCCTCGCGGAGCCGTACGGCGGACAGGAACCGGCCGGGGGACAGGCCGGTGACCCGTTGGAAGACACGGGAGAAGTGGAACTTGCTGAACATGGCCGTCCGCGCCAGGTCATCGATTGTGAGTTGCTCGCCGTAGTTCTCCTGCATGCTCTCGACGACCCGTAACACCGCGGTGGTGATGACGTCGTCCATTGCTCCTCCCGCTTTTTGGCGGCACCGGCTGGATCCAGCTGTTCTGCATTGGATATGAAGTGGCCGACCGATCACATTCCGCTTCTTCTCGGAAGGGCCCGGCCGGTGCTTATTCCTTTTCGTGCCAGGGATTTGTCACCGGACGGGTGCCGGACCCACTCGTTTATTTACACGTGGTGAGCCGGGCGGAACGCTGCACAGGTTGGGAGAGATTCTTGCAAATATTTCGGGAGCCGCCGGCATCCTGCGGCTCCCGCCCATCGGAAATCATAACCGGGTCGCGATGCGGGTGGAATCGGTGTCGCCGGCACAGGTACCCCAGATTTCGGAAAGGTCCGTGAAGGACGGAGATAGGGGTTGTCACGGCGGTGGACAGGGACCAATTCTTGGTGCGTCGGCCGTGTTTCCGTCGCGAAGTGCGAGATGGCTATTGGAGTGTGACCACAGATGGCCGAGGCTCGTGAAGATGAGTTCTCGCGCTACGCGCGGGAGGCCAGACCGGCGCTCCGCCGGGCCGCCTTCCGGCTCTCCGCGGACTGGCATGAGGCCGAGGACATCGTCCAGCGGACTCTGATCGCGATTCACCGGCACTGGGACATGCTGGAGCGGCGCGACAGGATCGCCGGCTACGCTCGCACGATCATGATCCGGCTGATCCGCAGCGACCGCAGGGCACACCGGTGGTCGCGCGAGATCCTCCACGAACGGCTGCCAGAGCCGGAACCGGCACCGGATCCGTACGCACCTGTGATCGACCGGCTGCTGCTGATGAACGCGCTGGCCACCCTCGGGTCCCGCCAGCGTGCGGCCGTCGTCCTCCGCTTCTGGGCGGACCGCAGCGTGGCGGAGACGGCCTCGGCGATGGGCAGCGAGGGGTCGACCGTGCGCAGCCAGACGGCCCGGGCGCTGGCCGTGCTCCGCTCGGCCCTGGTCGAAGACGGGTTCGCCCCGGCCGACGACGGCCGGGGCGAAGTGAAGGGCCACCCGGCGGGAAGCCGCGGATAGGGGCCGCGGCGCGACCCCTTCGGGGTGCCCCTGGACGTAGCGCGCCACATCCCGGCACGGTCCCGCCTCCCGTTGCCGCCACCGGGCCGGCGCCCGGAAGGCCCACCGCCGGCGCGGATGCCTCGACAACAGCAGACTGTCATTGCAGTATTAGGACGCCACGTGCACCTGCGGAATATAGACGATCCATTTTCCGCCGGCCTCGGTGAACCATTTCTCCTTGGCCATGATCTCCTCCGCGTGGTTCCATGCGAACAGCACGGCGAAGTCCGGTCGCTTTTCCGTGAACGTTTCGGGCGGCACCACCGGAATATGCGAACCGGGCACCAGGAGCCCCTGTTTCTCCGGGGTCGAGTCGATGACGAACGGCAGGAGATCCGGGCCGATTCCGCAGTAGTTGGTGACGGTGGTGCATTTGGCGGGGGCGCCGTACCCGACCACAAGGCGCCCCTCGGCCCTCAGCCGGCGCAGCAGCGAGAGCAGGTCGGCGCGGACGCGCTCCACGGTCGCCGTGAAACGCCTGAGCGTTTCCGGATCGGCGAGGCCGCGGGCCTTCTCCGCGGTGAGCAGCTCCGCCACCGCCGGGGCCGGCCGGCGTCGGCCCGGCCGCGCGATCGTGTAACGGATCTCGCCGCCGTGCATGGCGATGTGCTCGGCGTCGACGAGCTCGAAGCCGAAGTGGGCCGCGATGGCCTGCACCGAGCGCACGGTGAAGTAGAAGATGTGCTCGTCGTAGATCTGGTCGAACGCGGTCCGGTCGATCACGGTGCCGAGGTAGGGCTCCTCGAAGACGAACACCCCGTCGTCGGCCAGCAGGGCGTCCACGCCCCGGAACAGCGACCCGATGTGCGCGATGTGGCAGATCGTGTTGGCCCCGAAGATCACATCGGCGGGTCCGTCGGTCGCGCGGATGTCGTGCCCCGCCGCCTCGTCGAAGAACCTCGTGTGCACCCGGATGCCCTTGGCCAGGGCGGCGTTCGCCACGTTGGCCGACGGCTCGATCCCGAGGTGCCGGATGCCGGCCCGCGCGATCGTCTCCAGCATCACGCCGTCGTTGCAGCCGATCTCCACGATGAACGGATCCGGCCCGGCCAGCTCGGTGGCGATGAACCGGCGCGCGTCCTGCTCGAAGTGACTGCGATGGCCCCGCGATCCCGACGCCTGGTAGCGGTAGGAGTCGTGGTAGCGGAGCTCCTGCTTCACCTCCTCGATCAGCTGGACGGTCGTGCACCGGTCGCACATCCCGACGGCCAGCCGGGTGAAGCGCTCGGCGGCGATCTCGTCGGGGCCGAGGAAGCCGTTGGCCAGGGGCTGCTTCCCCAGGTCGAGCGCGGCCTCGACGGTCCCGTCGCAGACCCGGCAGTTGATCCGCATGTCAAAACCCCATCGTCGAATTTCCGGGGAGGCCGTGTCGCTCCCCGGTACGGAGAATCGCGGGCACGGAGAGCCTCGCTCACGCCGCGCCGCTGTCGGGCAGCTCGAGCCACCATGGGTTGCGCCGGGCCCAGCCGATCGTTTCGCGGACACCGGCGCGCAACGAGGTCGGGCAGGACCAGCCGAGGACCCGGTGCGCCTTCCCGCTGTCCGGGATGCGCCGGGCGAGATCCTCGTAGCCCCTGCCGAGCTTCTCCCCGGTGTCCACGGACACCAGGCCCGGCTCGGTCCCGGCCAGTTCGGCGATCAGGTGGATCGCGTCGCCCACGAGGGTCTCGGTCATGCTGCCGATGTTGAACACCTCGCCCACCGCCTCCGGACGGGTTCCCGCGAGGATCGTGCCGTCGACCGCGTCCGCCACGAAGGTGAAGCACCGGGTCTGCTTGCCTTCGTCGTAGACCACCAGGGGCCGGCCGTTGAGCGCGCGGTGCACCGACCGGCTGATCAGGAATCCGGGCCGCTGGCGTGGACCGTACACGTTGAAGTACCGCACGATGGAGGCCGCGAGGCCATGGCGGCGGGCGAATGCGAACACCAGGTGCTCGGTGAGTGCCTTGCTCGTGGAGTACGCCCAGCGGTCGGCCGTGGTCGGGCCGAGGACGCGGTCGTCCTCCTCCCGCCAGGGCACCGCCGGGTTCTTGCCGAACACCTCGCTGGTGCTGGCCACGACGACCCTGGCGCCGGCCGCGTGCGCGGCGTCCAGGACGTTGCGCGTCCCGGTGAAGTTGATGTCGATGACGTCGAGCGGACGGGCCAGGTACTCGTCCACGCCGACCACAGCGGCCAGGTGGTACACCACGTCCACGCCCCGTGGGATGGCTCTGCGGAGCGCGGCGGCGTCGCGGACGTCCCCGCTCACGTGGCCGACGTGACCGTGGGCGGGGGAGTGCTCCGGCGGCGGCGATCCGTCGAACACCGTCACCTCGTCGCCGCCGGACACGAGCCGTTCCACCAGGTGGCCGCCGACGAACCCCGACCCGCCGGTGACCACCACCCGCGACCCGCTCACCGTCCCACGCCCCGGTAGTGGTAACCGAGCGAGCGCAGGTGGGCGATCTGGTCGCGGGAGTAGTAGGCCCGGCCGTCGAGGACCAGGCAGGAGTCGGCGACCGGGAGGGCGGCGAAGTCGATGGACTCGAGCTCGCGGTGCAGGGCCAGGACGGCGACGCACGCGGCGCCGTCCACGGCCTCCTCCAGTGTCCGCGCGGGTCTGCGGCCGAACATCGCCTCGACCTCGGCGGGGTCGGCCAGCGGGTCGAACAGGGTCACCTCGCCGCACGCCTTCTCCAGCTCGGCCACCGCGTCCCTGGTCGGGGTCGCCCGCAGGTCGCCGGTGTTGTTCTTGAACGCCAGCCCGATCACCGCCACCTTCGACGCCGCGGGGTCCCTGCCCAGCTTGGTCAGCCCGTCCACGGCCAGCTGGGCGGTGTAGGCGGGCATGCCGGCGTTGGCGGTACGGCCGGCCGGCACGGTGAGGATCTCCAGGCCGCGTTCCCCGGCCGACTTCCAGACCATCCACGGATCCTTCGTCAGGCACGATCCGCCGACGCCGACGCTGGGCAGCAGGATGTTGACCGTCCCGCCGCCCACGGGCAGCGTGTTGGCCGCCTTGATGACGTCGAGCACGTCCACGTCGTACAACGCGGCGAACTTCGCCAGCTCGTTGCCCAGCGCGATGTTCACGTCGAGCCACCAGTTGCAGGCCAGCTTGACGATCTCGGCCGACTCCAGCGAGTCGAGCGGGATCACCTCGACGCCGAGTGCCGATCGCCAGAACTCGGCCGCGTCCCGCGCGCAGTCGGCGTCCAGCCCGCCGACCACCATCGGGATGGACAGCAGGTCGGGCAGGGCGGTGCCCTCGGAGAGCCGCTCCGGTGTGACCGCGAGCCCGAAATCCGTGCCCGCGGTCAGACCGCCGGCCTGCAGCAGCGGGAGGACCAGTTCGCGTACGGCACCGGGCGGGACCGTGCTCTTGAGCACCACGAGCTGGCCGGGCCGCAGCCGCCTGCCCAGTGCGGTGCAGGCGGAGGTCAGCTGCTCGTCGGCGAAAGAACCGTCCTCGCGCACCGGTGTGCCCACGGTGATCAGCACGATGTCCGCTGCGGAGACCGCTCCGTAGTCGGAGGTCAGCCGGATCCGTCCGGTCCGGATGCCGCCAGAGATCAGCTCGGCGAGTCCCTCTTCGGCGAACCGGCAGTGGCCGTCGGTCAGTTCGTCGAGCAGCCGGGCGTCGGTGTCGACACCGACGACGGGCAGGCCGCGATCGGCGAGCGTCGCGGCGATGCACGATCCGACGTACCCGAGTCCGATGACGGCGACGTGCGGAGCGCGCCGGTCGGGTAGAAAACGCATGATGGCCCTCCCACTGCAGAATCAGGTGGCTTGGCTCGATCGTGTTCCTCGGGCGTGCGGCGCGGCACCTTCCTGCGTGCCGACGCGATCACGCGGCCGAGCTGAAGGACCCCTCCACGGGGTCGGGACCGGGTCCGGGCTGCCGGGCGTGGTGGTCGACCACCCGCAGGTCGTCGAGGGAGCGGCCGACCGAGAAGAGGAGTTCGATCGCGGCCTCGCCAGCCAGCAGGTCGCCGATCTCCGTGAACGCGCCGGGATCGGCGAGGAACTCGAGCCCGGCACGGATGGCGAACGGGGTGGCGCCGCCGACGTACAGCATGGCGCCCCGGTCGCCGGCCGGATGACCGACCCGGGAGATCACGCCGAAGTCGCGGTGCCGGCCGCCGCCCGCCGGCCTCGGGCACAGTCGGCGATCGTTGTGGCGGTCGTACACGTGCGCCTGGCCTGTCCGGCCGGGTCCGCTCTCGACCACCCAGCGGATGCCGGGGATCTTGTTGTACACGTCCCGGACGACGACGTTGGCGCCGGGACTCCCCACGAGGACGAGGCCGCCGTCGAGGAGCGCGTCGGCGGCCTCGCCGCTGTTGGCGAAGACCTCACGCAGCGGCAGCCGCGTCCCGCTCCAGCCGTCGATGAACGACTGCCGCAACCGGTCCCGGCCGATGTTGAGGTGCAGCTCCGCCGAGGACGGCGCCGCGGCGGACGCGTCGGCCGGCTGGAGCGCCGAGGGGTAGAGCAGCGTGACGTGCGAGTCGCCGATCAGCGGCAGCCAGAGGCGGTGGAACGGCGACTCCGACAGCGCGAGCGCTGTACGGTGCGCGCTCCCCGACTGGAAGGCCACCTCGAACGCCTCGGCCCTGCCCAGGCGTGCCAGGGCTCCCATCCTGGTCTCGTACTCGCCCAGATCGCGCCTGGCGATGGTCGTCCGCTGCGAGGTGTGGGCCGCGAGCGCCCGCCGTTTGCCGTCGGCACGGTCCCGGGTGACCTCGACGAACACCCGTGGAGCGAACCGGCTCGACTCGCTGGAGACATGCACGGAGAAGTGCAGGAAGGCGGCGTCCCGCACCGCTGCGTGCGCTATCCGGTGCGCCTCGACATGATCGTTGTGGCTGTCGGCCTCGGTGTGGGTGACGACGATGTCCGGGCGCGTTCCGGCCAGCAGTTCCCTGACCCGCTGGACCGTGGTCCTGTCGACGCGCAGACGGCCGTCGGCGAACCCGGCGAAAAGGACGCGGCTCGGGGGCACGCCGAGCTTTCCGGCGCCGTCCACGGCCTCCCGGCGGCGGATCTCTCCGATGGCCGGGTCGTCGGTGAGGACGAGAAACGTGACCTCGTGCCCTGCCGCCAGGGCTTTGCACAGCAGCGCGCCGGCGCCTATTTCGATGTCGTCCGGGTGCGCGCCGACGGCGAGGATCCGCAGCGGGCGGACGGGCGCGCCCAGGGGATGGGTCGGCAACGTGACCTCCTGGTCGGCTTCAGCCGGCTCGCCTGATCTGAGCTCCCGCCGCCTCGTCCGCGACCCACCGGACATGAGCGCCGTAGGCGGAGGCGCCGAGCCGCTCACCGAGCACCTGGCACCACTCGGCGTCGATGTACCCCATCCGCAGCGCCACCTCCTCCACGCACCCCACGCTCCTGCCGTGCCTCTGCCGCGCCAGCCGTACGTAGCGGCCGGCGTCGAGGAGGGCGTCGGGGGTTCCGGCGTCGAACCACGCGTGGCTCCGCCGGTCCAGCGTGACGACCCTGGCCCGCCCCGCTTCCAGGTAGGCGCGGTTGACGTCGGTGATCTCAAGCTCGCCACGCCAGGACGGCTTGAGGTCCCGGGCGATCTCCACGGCCTCGCCGTCGTAGAAGTACAGCCCCGTCGCGGCGAGATCCGACTTCGGCAGCCGCGGCTTCTCCTCCAGCGAGATCAGCCGGCCGCCCGCGTCCACCTCGGCGACACCGAACCGCTCGGGGTCGGGCACCTGGTAACCGAACAGCAGGCAGCCGGGGTGACCGGCGGCGGCCTGGCGCAGCAGGAGCGGCAGCCCCGCACCGTCGAAGATGTTGTCGCCGAGGATGAGCGCCACCGGGTCGTCGCCGACGTAGTCCGCACCGATGATCAGAGCGTCGCCGTCGCCCCGGGGAACCGGCTGCTCGGCATAGGACAGCCGCAGTCCCAGGTCACCGCCGTCGCCGAGCAGCCGGCGCAGGACGGGCAGCGCGTCGGGGGAGGAGATGATCAGAATGTCGCGGATACCGGCCAGCATCAGCACCGACAGCGGATAGTAGATCATCGGCTTGTCGTAGACCGGCAGGAGTTGCTTGTGGGTGGTCGGCGTGATCGGGGACAGCCGGGTCCCGTTCCCACCGGCCAGGATGATGCCCTTCAACCCATTGCTCCAGTTCTGTTCGCGGTGGGTACGTCAGAGATACATCGAGTTGGGCCGCAACCCGCTGAGCACCCGGCCGAAGAGCTCGTAGTTGGTGTTCGGATGCATCAGCGCGTGCAGGTTGAGGGCGTTGACATCGCGCTGGACGCGCTGGAGGGGCACCGAGCGATAGATCGACGACCCCCCGCCGGCCGTGCAGAGCACGTCCACCGACTGCTTGGCGAGGTCGAACGTGCGGCCGAGCCGGGCCCGGGCGGTGACCCGTTCCTCCACCGTCCACGGCTCGCCGCCGGCGCCCTTCCGGTCGAGCATGTCGGCGATGCGGTACGCGTGGAACTCCGCCTCCTCGGCCTTCAGCGCCGCCTCCGCGACCTGCAGATGCGTCAGCGGGGCCTCGCTCTGCGCGGCGTAGTCGGTATAGGTGATCTTCCGGCCGGGCAGGCGCCTGAAGAAGTCGTTCCTGGCCGCCTTGGCCAGGCCGACCGCGACTCCGGCGAAGCCGGCGCAGCCGGTCGGCATCAGGGGAGCGGAGAACACCGGTGAGGTGGCGTTGGCCTCGGATGCGTACTGTCCCTGCAGCACGGCGGGCATCGGCAGCACCCGGTCGTGCGGCACGAAAAGGCCGGTGGCCGCGGTGGTCACGCTGCCCGTGCCGGCCAGCCCCGAGGTGTGCCAGTCGTCCACGATCTCCAGGTCGGTCATCGGCACCAGGGCCATCACCGGCCAGCGGCTTCCGTCCGGCGCGGGGGCCATCGCGAGCACGACCTGCCACTGGCTGTGCAGCGCGCCGCTGATGAACTGCCAGCGTCCGGTGACGATCAGGCCGCCGTCGGCGGGTTCGGCGAGGCCGGTCGGGCTCAGCACCGCGCAGACCCGGGCGCCGGGGGCGGCGAAGACCTCGTCCTGCACGTGGTCGGGGAACAGGCAGGCGATCCAGTTGCTGATCGACCAGACCGCCGCGTTCCACGCCGTCGAGCCGTCCGCGAGCGCCAGCGTCGCGATGACGTCCATCAGCGTGCGCGAATCGGTTTCGTAGCCGCCGTAGCGAAGCGGCCGCCTCATGTCGAAGACGCCCGCCTCGGCCATCGCCTCGACGACGTCGTCGTGCAGCCGGCGGTTGTCCTCCGACCACTGCGCCTTGGACTCGATCAGCGGAAGCAGGTCACAGGCCCGCTTCAGCATTTCCTCCCGGGACGGGGCGACATGATCTGACGACGGGGCAACGAGAACGGACACGGAGTCCTCCTTGTCGGTGGCCAGGGCCGGAATCGCACGCGTTCCGGCCTCCTCCGGAGAGCATGCGGATCAGCTCCGTGCCGGTGCATCTTCTCGGTTGCGCCGATCACGCGGCGACAGAGCAACTCTGAGGATGTGCGGAAGGCGGGCCTTCACGACGCTCTAACTGGGTGCGGCGATTCCATGCGCGCCCGGTCAGCCATATTCGATCAGGAGGGTGCAATGACGGTCAGCGAGATTTCGGGCAGCGAGACCGCGGGTGCCGCGGACGCCGATGTCGCCGCGATGCGCGGGGTGCAGGGGCAGATCGTCGACGCCTGGTCCAGGCACGACGCACAGGCGTTCGCCGAGGTGTTCACCGAGGACGGCACCATGATCCTCCCCGGGCACGCGATCGCGAAGGGACGCGAGGAGATCAGCACGTTCATGGCCGCCGCCTTCGCCGGGCCGTACAAGGGCACGCAGGTCACCGGAACCCCGGTCCACGTGCGGTTTCTCGGCCCCGATGTCGCCGTCCTGATCAGCAGGGGCGGGGTGCTCGGACCGGGTGAGACCACGCTCGGCGACGACCGCGTGGTGCTCGCGACCTGGCTCCTGCACCGGTGCGCGGGCGAATGGAAGCTCGCCGCCTACCAGAACACGCCGATGGCGGCCTAGCTCCGGGAAAGGGCTCCGACCATGAAACCCTTCCAGATCGAGATCCCCGACAGCCGGATCGACGACCTCCGCCGGCGGATCGCCGCGACCCGCTGGCCCGCCGACTCCGGCTCCGGCTGGGATCGCGGTGTGCCGCTCCCATATCTGCGTGAGCTCGCCGACTACTGGCGGTCCGCCTACGACTGGCGTGCGGCCGAGCGGCAGCTGAACCGTCATCCGCAGTTCATCACGGAGATCGACGGCGTGCCCGTGCATTTCCTGCACATCACCTCCCCCCGGCCCGACGCCCGTCCGCTCCTGCTCACCCACGGCTGGCCCAGCTCGATCGTCGAGTTCCTCGACGTCATCGGCCCGCTCACCGATCCCGCCGCGCACGGCGGCGATCCGGCAGACGCGTTCCACCTGGTCATCCCGTCGCTGCCGGGGCACGGCTTCTCGGGTCCGCCGCTCCAGCCGGGATGGGACGTCCGGCGCGTCGCCGCGGCCTGGGCCGAGCTCATGCGCGGGCTCGGCTACGACTCCTACATCACGGCGGGCGGCGACTGGGGCTCGTTCGTCTCGCTGGAGCTGGGCCGGCTGGATCCGGAGCACGTCGCGGGAGCCCACCTGTCGATGCTGCTGACGCTGCCCTCCGGCGACCCGGCGGAGATGGCGCGGCTGACCCCGGCCGACCAGGCCCGGCTGGGCAAGCTGGCCCGCTACGACGCCGAGCTGTCGGGATATCTGCGCCTGCAGTCGACCAGGCCGCTGACGGTCTCCTACGGCCTCACCGACTCCCCGGTCGGGCAGCTCGCCTGGATTGTCGAGAAGTTCCGCGAATGGACGGACTCGGCGAAGGTGCCCGAGGACGCGGTCGACCGGGACCGGCTGCTGACCAACGTGAGCATCTACTGGCTCACCGGCACCGCCGCCTCGTCGGCACAGCTGTACTACGAGTCCGCGGCCTACCTGCGGGCCGCCTTCACGCCCGGCGAGCGCCCCGAGCCCGTCGGAGTCCCGATCGGCGTGGCGGCGTTCCAGGCGGATCCCGTGACCCCGATCCGTGCCTTCGCCGAGCGGGACCACCCGACGATCACCCACTGGTCGGAGATCGACAGGGGCGGCCACTTCCCCGCCATGGAACAACCTTCGCTGTACGTCGCCGATGTACGGGCATTCGCGCGGTCACTGACGGCGTAGGGCGCCAGTCGTCAGCCGGTAAAGGACCACAAATGACACAGAACACCCAGGCCAGGCCTGTCCTGGCACGCCCGGAGTCCAACGGCTCCACCCGCGCACGCCCCTGGTGGCGGCGGCCGTGGATCATCCCGCTCGGGATCCTGGTCCTGATCGTCCTGCTCTACATCTGGCCGCACTACATCGGGCTCGACCCGAAGATGGCGACGGTGGAGATACCGCCCCAGTATCCCTTCAAGTACCCCCTGCTCTTCCTGCACATCCTCTTCGGCTCCGTGGCCCTGATCACCACCTGCCTGCAGCTGTGGCCGCGGCTGCGGCAGACCCGTCCCGCCGTGCACCGGATCTCGGGACGGGTGTACGTGTTCGGCGGGGTGCTGCCCTCCGCGTTGATGGCCGGCGTGCTGCTGCCGCTGATCGGCGGACCGGGCTGGATGGGCCGCATATCCCTCGAAGTGCTGTGGGTGCTGACCACGGTGATGGGGTACCGCATGGCGCGGAAACGCCGGTACGCCGCGCACCGGCGCTGGATGATCTACAGTTTCGCGCTGACCATGGACGCCTTCAGCACCCGCTTCCTGATCGTCGTCATCGCCTCGATCGCCGGCCCCTCGCTCGACCTGGTGTTCTTCCTGGAGACCGTCGCCTGGTGCGGTTGGCTGTTCAACCTGGTCGTGGCGCACTGGTGGATCGAGCGGACCCGTAACTCGCCCGCGCCACGCAAACTGCGAAGCACCACCGCGGTGTGAAACCGGCCTCCGTTTTCCACCGAGTCAAGGAGATCGTCGTTGTCGACCACAGTCGAATTTCCCAGCCGGGACGGTGCTGAGCGACCGTCCCGGCCGGGACAGGCATGGTGGCGCCGGCCGTGGGTGGCGCCCATCGCACTCTTGACGCTGGCATTCCTGGTCTTCACCTGGCCGGCGTATCTCACCCTCGACCCCGGGCAGGCGCGCATCCCGCTCAACCCGGGCATCGAGCTCCACTATCCGCTGCTCGTCACGCACGTCGCCTTCGGCTCGGTGGCCATGCTCACCGGCTGCCTGCAGCCGTGGCGGTGGCTGCGCCGCAGCCATCCGGCGGTGCACCGGACGCTGGGCCGGATCTACGTGTTCGGGGGGATGCTGCCGTCCGTGGTGACGGCGCTGGTCATCATGCCGATGGGAGCGCTCAACGCGTTCGGCCGGCTCGGCACCACGCTGTGGGGGGTGTTCGCGCTGATCACCACTCTGGCCGGTTACACCGCCGCCCGCCGGGGCGACCATGACCGGCACCGCCGCTGGATGATCTACAGCTTCGCGCTGGCCCTGGCTCCCGTCAGCGGACGCCTGCTGTTCTTCGCCCTGCTGGCATTCCCGGGAGCGGTGTCGTTGATCGCGACCCTCGGCATGTTCGCCGGGTTCTGGCTGGGCTGGATCGTGAACCTGGCGATCGCCCACTGGTGGCTGCGCCGCCGGCCCGTCATCGCGCGCCGCTGAACGAGGGGACCGGGCGGCGCGACCCGCCGATCGCGGAGAGCGGATCGGGGAGGAACGGCTCTCCGCGGGCCCCACGACGAGGAAGGTGAGGAGCATGGGCTCCTCACCTTCCTCTTTCGCGCCCGCTCATCCGGCGGACGTCGGGTGGCTCAGGGCCGCAGCACGATCTTGCCGATGGATCTGCGCGACTCCAGCTCGTCGTGCGCGGCCGACGCCTCGGCCAGCGCGTACTCCCCGTGCACCCGGGGCCGGATCCGCCCGGCGGCCACGTCGCCGAACACCGTGCCGGCGCGGCGCAGCATCTGCTCGGGAGTGCGGTCGTAGTGCCCGAGGGAGACCTTGGTGAGGAACAGCGAACCCCGCGAGCCCAGCTCCTGCGGGTCCACCGGCGCCGCCGGCCCGCTCGTCTGGCCGTAGAGCACGAAGGTCCCGCGCGGCCGCAGGCAGGTGAGCCCCGCGGAGAAGGTGTCCCGGCCGACCGCGTCGTACACGACGTCCACACCGGCGCCTTCGGTGATCTCCTTGACCCGGACCTCGAAGTCCTCCCGGGTGTAGTCGATGACGTGGCGGGCTCCCGCCGCACGTGCCGCCGCCGCCTTGTCCGCGTTGGACACGGTCGCGATGACCGTGGCGCCGCGCAGCGCGGCGTACTGGCACAGCAGCCCGCCCACGCCGCCCGCCGCGGCGTGCACCAGGCAGGTGTCGCCCTCGCCCACCGCCACCACGTCCGAGGCGAGGAAGTGCGCGGTCATCCCGTGCACCAGCGCGGCCACCGCGATGTCGTCGGACAGCGCCTCCGGCACCGGGACGAGCCGCTCGGCGCCGACGGCGCAGTGGGTCGCGTAGGCGCCGGGGGAGCCCATCCAGGCGACCCGATCACCCTCGGCGACGCCGGTCACGCCGCCGCCCAGCCGTTCGACGACGCCGCTCGCCTCGAAGCCCGGCGTGAACGGGAGGGCCACCCGGTAGACACCGGACCGCTGGTAGAGATCGACGACGTTCACCCCGGCCGCCGTCAGGCGTACCAGCACCTGGCCGTCACCCGGCTCGGGCACCTCGCCGGCCACGACACGCAGGACGCTCGGCGGGCCCTGCTCCGTCATCAGCACACGTCGCATCATCAGCCACCTCCATCGAAGAATGAGGAACGGAATCGGGAGAAGACGAGGGGGCCGGGCCGCAGCGGCGGCCCGGCCCCCTCAGGAGTGCACGGTCAGATCCCGAGCGTGAGCGTCTCGAGCACCGGGACGAGGTCGCGTGGACTCGGCGCGGCGACCTGGTCCGCGTACAGCCGGACCGCGCCCTCGCGGAAGGACGGCTCGGTCAGCACGCGGGAGATCTGCCCGCGGATGTCCTCGACCGAGGATTTGCTCAGATCTATCACCTCCCCGGCGCCGTGCTCCGTGATGTACCTCCCCGTCGTCGGCGCCAGGGCGTAGCGGGTCGCACCGACGGATCCGTCCTCCGAGGTCTCCGCCACGACGGGCAGGTCGAGGAAGTCGACGACGAGCTGCGGCACCTTCGCCGCGGCTGCGCCGGCCATGGTGGCGAGACCGCCGTGGTGGATCACCGCGGAGCAGGTCGGCGCCAGCAGGTTCAGCGGGACGTACTCGATCACCCGGACGTTGTCGGGGATCGACCTGACGCCGCTCAGCTGGTTGTCGTTCAGCGTGGCCACGACCTCGACGTCCAGCTCCGACAGCGCGTCGAGCAGCACCGGAACGTAGTCCCAGTTGGCCGCCAGATACGCCCGCATGGACACGCCGAGCGACAGCGCGATCCGTGGCCGTTCCGGCACCGGGTACAGCCAGTCCGGCGCGGCCTGCTGCTTGGAATGGGGCAGCCACCGCACCGGCACCATCCGGGTGTCGACCGGCAGGTGGGTCTGGACGGCGGGCGGCATCGGGTTGATCGTCCACTGCCCGAGCAGCGTCTCGCGGTCGATCGGGACGTCGTACTTGTCGCCCATCGCCCGGAGCGTCTCCACCATCGGGTCATCGAGCGCGGGGGCGTCCGGATCGCCGGCGAGCCGCTGGAAGGTCTCGATGGACCAGCCGACGATGTCCGGACCGGACAGGCGGCAGTGCCGCGCGCCGGCGGCCCGTGCCGCCACCCCCGCGCCGGGCAGGCACGGGTCCCAGATGACGAGATCGGGCCGCCACTCCCGGAAGAACCGCACCATGCCGTCCATGACGGGCATCGAGTCGCCGGGGGAGCCGCGATAGGGGGTGAAATCCCACATCGAGGGCAGGAAGAACTGGCTGAAGGTGTTCCACGTGACCAGTTGCTCTTCCGGGAGGTCCAGCGCCGCGGTGATCCGCGCGATCTCGGCGCGCTCCTCGGCGTACACCCCGCCCGGTCCCATCGGCGGAGGGACACCGGGGTCGCAGATCGACGCGAAGGGAAGTCCCTCACCGCAGACCGCCTCGGCGAAGCAGGGGTGGGATGCGGCGATGACCTCGTGCCCGGCGGCGCGCAGCGCCCAGGCCAACGGGGTGAAGGGGTAGAGGTGGGCCGGGGCCGGCCACATGGCGATGGCGACGCGCATGGGAACTCCTTCGCTGGTCTTCCTGACGGATCAGGAGGTCGCCTGCTGGACTGTCGTCTGCTGGTCTGTCGTGTGCTGGTCTGTCGTGTGCTGGGATGGGGCCGGCGAGTCGCCGGCATCGGGCCCATCGGCGGACTCCGGCGCCGGTCCCCCGCCCGGCGGCGCCCCGATCGGCGGGATGCGCCGCAGGGTGGCGTAGGCGAGCGCGGCGAATCCGATGAACAAGACGATGCACACGCCCGCCACGGAGGCGTAGGCCGCGTTGAACGACTCACGTGCCGCGGTGAGCAGCTCCTGGGCGATCGGCTGCGGGAGCCGATCAGCGGCGGCCGCCGCGCTCCCCATGCTGTCGCCCGCCGCGGCGGCGGCCTCGGGCGTGACCCCGGCGGGCACCTGGACCCCGCCCCGGTAGAGCAGCGTGGCGAGGCTGCCCAGTGTGGCGATGCCGAGCGCGGTGCCCAGTTCGCCGCTGGTGGTCGACAGCGACGCCGCCGACCCGGCCCTCTCGGGCGGAGCTGACATCATGACGAGCTGGTTGACGAGTGCGGGGATCGGGCTGACGCCGATGAAGACGATGCTGATGCCGATGACCATCGTGGCCAGCCCGCCCACGGGTTTGATCTGCGTGAGCACCACCATGCCGGCGATCGCGACCAGCGCGCCGGCGATCATGACCGAGGCCGGCCGGAACCGCTTGGCCGAGGCCATCGCGATCTGGATGCCGATGATCACCATCAGCGACGGGATGAGCAGCCACAGCGCGGTCGCCAGCGGGGACAGGCCCTCCACCAGCTGCAGGTGCTGCGTCATCAGCAGGGCGTTTCCGCCCTGGATGACCCCGGCCAGCAGGTACAGCACCAGCCCGCCGCCGATCGCGGCGATGCCGAACAGCCCCAGGTCGAGCAGGGGGTCGGCCAGCCGCCGCTGCCGGCGGACGAAGATCGCCCCGAGCGCGACGCCGGCCGCGATGGCCGCGATCGCCTGCGCCGACCAGCCGGCCCGGGCCAGCTCCTTCAGCCCGTAGATCACCGGAAGGATCGCGGCCAGTGAGAGCACCACGCTGAACAGGTCCAGCGGGCCGGAGTCGGCGGCGGCGCGATGCCCGGGCAGCAGGAACGGGCCCGTGGCCATCAGCAGCAGCATGATGGGCGTGGCGATGAGGAAGATCGACCCCCACCAGAACGAGTTCAGCAGCACCCCGCCGAGCGCCGGGCCGAGGGAGACGCCCGCCATCGCGGCCGCCGACCAGATGCCCATGGCGGTGCCCATCTGCTTCGGGTCCTGGAACATGTGCCTGAGCAGGCCGAGGACGCAGGGCATGATGGTGCCGCCGGCGACGCCGAGCAGCGCGCGGATCACGATGAGCATCTCGGCGCTGGTCGAGTACGCCGCCGCGATCGAGAGCAGGCCGAACGCGGCGGCTCCGATCAGCAGCAGGTTGCGGTGGCCGATCCGGTCCCCCAGCCGTCCCATCGTGACGAGGAATCCGGCGATGAGGAAGCCGTAGATATCGGTGATCCACAGCGCCTGGACCGAGCTCGCGTTCAGGTCGGCGCTGAGCTGGGGCAGCGCCAGGATGACGACGCTCAGATCCAGCATCGCGAGCATCGTGGGCAGGGTGAGTACTGCCAGGCCGATCCACTCTCTCCGCCCTGCCTGCGGAGGTATCTCGGGTGCGGACATGATTCGGTCCCTTTCTCGCTCAGGTTTCGAACGGTCGCCCCTGTCGGGGTTCTGCCGAGGGAGCCTTCGTCCTTTCCGACGCGAGCAGATCGATGCACGACACCGTTATCGTGCCTTTCGGGTGCTATAGGCACATCTTCAGGAATGCGTTTCCACCGTCAGCTCAAATCGTTCTTCGGCTCGAATCATCGGGCGACGTGATACGACATGCCACCCGTGGCGCGGGCAGCGGACTGGGTCGACGCTAGGCGGTCGCCGCACTGCCGGCATCTTCCAGATTGCGGCCTTCCTCACGCCGGGCCGCGGGCCGCCGAAGCGATCAGGCCGTCGATCAGGCGGGCGAACTCGAACGGGTGGGTCACGCACCCGAGGTGCCCGCCGGGGAAGTCCACGACAGCGGTGCCGAGCCGTTCCGCCAGGACCGCGTTGGGCCGGTACGGGAAATGCTCCCGGGAGTCACGCCCACCGGCCAGGATGAGCTTGCCTGCCGCCGATTCCAGCGCCGCCATGTCGAGCACGGAATCGGGATAGGTCCGCATCTCGTGCTCCATCCAGAACAGGTGGTTGCGGCGCAGCCGCGCCTGCAACTCGGCCAGCTGATCGGGCGGCAGCTCCGAGCCTTTCGGCGGCCGCGCCGTCGCCATGCCCAGGTGCTCCTTGAACATGTCCTTGGCCGCGTCGGCCCCGGAGCGCCGGTAGACCTCGTACACCTCGGTATGGAATCTCGACCATCTGTCCGCGTCGGGCAGCACCGACGCGAGCGGCGGTTCGTGCGCGATCAGGGTCCGTACCCGGTCGGCGTGCCGGGTGAGCAGGGCCAGCGCCACGATCGCGCCCGAGCAGGCGCCGAAGACGTGCGCCGGTCCGCCGGCGACGTGGCCGAGCAGGTGGACGGCGTCGCCGACCTCCTGCTCCAGCCGTCGCGCGTCATCGACCGGCCCCTCCAGCGTGCTGCGCGAGAAACCGCTGCGGTCGTAGGTGATCACGGTGTAGCGGTCGGCGAGGGCGTCCGCCATCGGGCCGTACGGCGTGGCGTCGCCGTTTCCGGTGGAGATCAGCAGCAGTGCGGGCCCACTGCCGCGCACCTCGTAGTACAGGCGCGCACCCGGCACGGGGAGCATGCCGGGGTGTGGCTTCGGCATCGTGTCGATCTCCTTGTCCGAGGAACGTCATGAACCGGGTGGCCCGGCCGGCCCGGTGGGAACGGCGCCGGGCCGGCTCACGCGACCTCGGCCGGCGCGGCGACGAGCAGCCGCCGCAGTGCCTTCTTGTCCGGCTTGCCGACCGGGGTGTGCGGCAGCTCGTCCACCACTTCGAGCCGTTCGGGGATCTTGAAAGCGGCGAGGCCGCGCGCTGTGAGGGCGGAGGCGATCTCTTCCAGGGTGAGCCGGTGTCCCGGGTTGAGCCGGACGAACACGCACACCCGCTCGCCCACAGCGGGATCGGGCACGGGCACCGCGGCGACCTCGGCGACCTGGGGCAGCTCCTGGACCAGGGTCTCGATCTCTCCGGCGGAGATCTTCTCGCCGCCTCGGTTGATCAGCTCCTTGACCCGGCCGCACACCACCACGTGGCCGTCGGCGGTGACGCGCACCAGGTCGCCCGTGCGATACCAGCCGTCCGGGGTGAAGGAGATCGCGTTCTGGTCGGCCGCGTCGTAGTACCCCCGCGGTGTGTACGGGCCGCGGGTGAGCAGCTCGCCGATCTCGCCGGGTGCCACCGGGCGTCCGTCGCGGTCGACGACGAGCAGCTGGTCGTACGGGCTGACCGGGCGGCCCTGGGTGGCATGGGCCACCTCCGCCGGCGCGTCCGCCCCGGTGTAGCAGATCAGCCCCTCGGCCATGCCGTAGACCTGCTGCAGCCGGCAGCCCAGGGCCGGGCCGACGCGGGCCGCGATCTCCGGCGCCAGTACGGAACCTCCCACATGGATGTGCCGCAGGCTGCTCAGGTCGTACCGGCCCGCCTCAGCCGCCGCCATCCAGGTGAGGGCCACGGCGGGGACCGCCGAGGTGGCGGTGACGCGTTCGGTCTCGATCGCCTTGAACGCCGTCTCCGGATGCGGCGACGGCAGCAGG
Source organism: Sphaerimonospora sp. CA-214678 (assembly GCF_050942215.1). Lineage (GTDB taxonomy): Bacteria > Actinomycetota > Actinomycetes > Streptosporangiales > Streptosporangiaceae > Sphaerimonospora. The sequence goes on along the minus strand of NZ_CP192056.1, from coordinate 3,302,415 downwards.
ACGACCCGGCCCCCGGAGTGCAGGGCGCCGAGGATCCCCGGGCTGCCGAGGGTGAAGTTGTGGCCGGCCGGAAGCACCGCGAGGTAGACCGTGTCCGGCCCGAACGCGCACGCCCGCGCGCAGCTGCGGATGTTGTACTCGTAGTCGTCGTGCGTCCGGTTGATTAACTTGGGAATGCCGGTGGTCCCGCCGGACAGCAGGAACAGCGCGACGTCGGAGGCGGCGGGCGCCCGCTCGTCGAGCCATCGGCGCCGGGCGCCGCCGTCGCCCCGGGGGGTGAGCAGCGCACGCAGGCCGACGCTGCCGGACCGCACCTGCGACCCGGCCACGAGCACCTGCGCCGGCTCGGGGAGCGAGGCCGCGACCCGGTGCGCGAGGGCCTGATGGTCGTAGCCGCGCCAGACGTCCGGGACGATCAGCGCTTTGGCCCGGACATGCGCGCCGATCGAGGTGAGCTCGTGCTCACGGTGCGGCGGCAGCATCATCACCGGCACCACGCCGAGGCGGAAACAGGCGAGGGTGACCACCACGAACTCCCAGCGGTTGGGGAGCTGCACCAGCACGCTGTCACCCGGGCGCAGGCCGAGCAGCGCGAACCGCTCGGCCAGCGCGTCGACGCTGAGCGCGAGGTCGAGGTAGCTGAGGCGGTGATCGCCGTCGACCACCGCGGTCCGCTCGCCCCAGCGCTCGGCCCAGTCCCACACATAGGAACCCAGTGGACGGCCGCGCCAGCATCCCGCCGCCCGGTACACCTCCGCCAGATCCGCCGGCCAGGGCACCATGGTGTCGTTGATCATGAAACGTTCGCCCCCTCGTCGCGCCGGTCGGCCTCCGCCGCGCGGAGGCGCTCGATCAACCACTCGGCGACCGCGTCGATGGTCGGCCGGTCCCAGAACAACGTCACGGGCAGCGCGATCCCGAACTGCCGCTGCAGGGCGTGGCGCACCCGTGAGCTCATGACCGAGTCGAGGCCCATCTCCGACAGCGCGCGGCGCGGGTCCACCTCGCCGGTCGCGCGTCTGGTCTCGGCGGCGACGTGCCGGGCGATCTCCTCGGTCAGATACTTGCGGAGCTCGGCCCCGTCCAGGCCGGACCAGGGAAGGTCAGCGGTCTCGGCCGCGGTCTCCACGGCGGAGTCGGCGGCGGTCAGCAGACCGAGCAGCGGCGGCCGGTGCCCGCCGGGGCCCGCCGGCACGGTCCGCAGGACGGCCGCATAGCCGAGGTCGTACCGCTCGGCCACCTCCCACGCGGCGAACGCCTCGGTGACGCCGATGTCGGCCGTGCCGCGCGCGGCCAGTTCGGCGTCGATCACCTCGGTGGAGGTGGACATGCCCAGACCGCGCCAGGACGTCCAGCCGAAACTGATCGTCCCGGTGTCCCCGGCCGCCCGGCGGTGGGCCGCGAGCGCGTCGAGGAAGGCGTTGCCGGCGGCGTAGGCGCCCTGGCCGGGCAGTCCGAGCAGCTGGCCGCAGGAGGAGAACAGCACGAAGAAGTCCACGTCGCCGGGCGGGAACAGGTCATGCAGCACCGCCGCGCCGTCGACCTTCGGCCGCAGCACCGTGCGCAGCGAGCGCTCGTCGAGGTCGCGGACGACCCGGTCGTCGAGGACGCCGGCGGCGTGGACCACTCCCCGGATCGGCGGCAGGCCGAGGAGGGGCGGCGCGAGCAGCCGCGCCGCCGCCTCGGCGTCGGCGATGTCCACGGCGGCCGTCACCACGGTGACGCCGAGCCGTTCGAGCGATCGGACCGCCTCCACCCGCGCCAGGACCCGGGGATCGGTCAGCGTGTCCCAGGTGTCCCGGTCCGGCAGCGCACGCCGGCCGGCCAGGATGATGCGGCGCGCCCCGCGTTCGGCCAGCCATCGCGCGACCTCCAGGCCGAGCGCGCCGAGACCACCGGTGACGAGGTAGGTGCCGTCGGCCCGCAGGGACGCCGGCGGCCGGCTGGGCTCGCCGTCCAGGTGCTCCAGGCGTGCGGCGTACGGTTCGCCGTCACGCACCACGACCACGTCCTCGCCGCGCACGCCGCGCAGCACCTCGACGAGCGCGGGCAGGTCCTTCGGCGAGTCCCCGATGTCCAGGACCCCGCCCCACAGGTCGGGGTGCTCGCCCGCGATGATCCGTCCGAGACCCCAGAGCGCGCCGTGCGGGAGCGACGCGGGGTCCGTGCCTTCGTGTACGCCTTCGGTGACGCACCACAGCCGGGCGGGGGCGGCGCGCCCGGACCCGGCCAGCCGTTGCGCGGTCCGGGCCAGCAGCCATGCCGAGCGGGTGACCGCCTCGCCGAGCCCGCTTCCGCGGGTCTGCTCCGGCGCGGCCCGCTCGGGCAGCAGCAGGACGACATGGTCGCCGTCGAGCGCGGCGTCGGGCAGCTCTTCCGGGGTCTCGGCGGCGAGATGGGGGATGCGCGTGCCGTCGAGGTGCGCGGCGAGCCTGGCGGCGAGCGCCCGGTTCGGGCCGACGAGCGCGACGACCGGCTGCCGCGCGGTGTCCCCGCGATCGACCGGGTGCCAGGTGAGCCGGTGCACCAGGCGGCGAGGGCCGGCGACGGGTCCGGCGTCTCCGTCCGGCGTGCCGTACCGGATGTGCGACAGCCTGCCCACGAGTTCGCCGTCGAGGTCGGCGAGTTCGACGTCGACCGTGTCGTCGCCGGTCACCCGCACGGTGATCCGGGCCCGGGCAGGGGGGAGCTTCGCCAGCGTGACCCGGTTGATGTGCGCGGGCATGCGCAGCACCGGCGGCCCGGGGAGCATCACCGACGCCGCGGACAGGGCCGCGTCCAGCAGGGGCGCCCATGTGGCCGGCGGGGCCTCGCCGGGGTCCCGGCCGTCCCGTACGGTGACGACCAGGACGCCGTCGCCGCGCCTGATCGTCTCCACGGCCCAGGGGAAGCCCATGGCGGCCACCCCCAGGCTCGCGAGCCGGTCGACGACGTGGCCGGGGGGCAGCTCCTCCGGGGCGAGCGCTTCCGGCCCGCCGCCCGGCCCCGGCCCTGACGAGGGCTCGAACGCCGACGTGGTGTGGGTGACCCAGCCCGTGTCCTCGGCGCCCTCGACGATCCGGGAGGAGAGCCGGACGGTGCCGCCCTCGCGCACGACCTGCACGTGGCGGGGGCGGGTCATGCTGACCGGCACGCGCAGCGACACGTCGAGCAGGTCGGCCCACGGGCCGTCGAACGACGCGGCGCCGAGGAAGGTGTTCAGCAGCACGGCGGCGGGTACGATCTCCACCTCGCGCACCGGGTGCCGGCCGGGATAGGGGCGTGACCCGAGATCCACGTGGGTCAGCCACACCTGGTTCGGCGCGGCGCCGTGCACGGTGATCCGGCCGCCCAGCAGCGTGTGCCCGGCCGGATCGTGCTCCTCGCGGGAGGCGGGGTCGCCGGCCGGCGCCTCGGCCCAGTGCGGCCGGTGCTGCCACACCGTCACCGGCAGGTCGGCGAGCTCGCCGCCGGGCCACAGCGCCGTCCAGTCGATTCGCGCGCCGTGGCAGTAGAGCCGGCCCAGGTTGCCGAGCAGCGTCTCACGCTCCGGCCGGTCGCGCCGCAGCGAATGCGTCACGTACGCGTCCACGACGCCGAGGTCGTCGAGCGTCTCCTCGACGGAGTGCTCCACCACCGGGTGGGGAGAGACCTCGACGAACAGGCGATAGCCGTCCTCCACGGCGGCGGCCACCGCCTGCGCGAACCGCACCTGGCCGCGCAGGTTCGCCGCCCAGTAGCCGCCGTCCCGGGGCGCGCCGGAGCGGGGGTCGGCCAGGGCCGTCGAGTAGACGGGGATCCGGGGCGGGCTCGGCGTCAGCCCGGCGGCGGTGACGGCCAGCTCCTCGGCAGGCGCGTCCATGTGCGGGCTGTGGAACGCGACGTCGGAGTCGACCCGTCGGGTGACGACGCCCTCGGCTCCCCACCGCTCGCCGATCTCCTCGACCGCCGCGACGTCGCCGGAGATCACGGCCGATGCGGTGGAGGCCGCGACGGCCACGACCACGTCCCGCCTGGTGCCGAGACGCCGCCCGGCCTCGTCCGGCGTCAGGGCGACCAGTGCCATGGCGCCCCGGCCGGCCACCCGGCGCAGCAGCAGCGAACGCCGGCAGACGAGCCTCGCCCCCTGCTCCAGGGTGAGAATCCCGGCGGTGACCGCGGCGGCGATCTCCCCGACCGAGTGGCCGATGACCGCGTCGGGCCGGACACCCAGCGCCTGCCAGGACGCGCCGAGTGCCGCCTGCACCGCGAAGATCATCGGCTGGATGACGTGGACCGGCTGCGGGGTGTCGCCGAGGATCACGGCCCGGGGCGAGATGTCCATCTCCTCGCGGAAGACCGGCTCCAGCCGGTCGATCACCTCGGCGAACACGGGGTCGGCTGCGAGGAGCTCGCGGCCCATCCCGATCCACTGGGAGCCGTGACCGGAGAACACCCAGACCAGCCCGCGGCCGGTCGCCGGCGGTGCGGTTCCGGTCGCCGATCGCGTGCCGTTCTCGGCGAGGTCCCGGAGCCGGGCGATCAGCTGCTCCCGGTCGGCGGCGACCACGGCGGCCCGATGGGCGAGGTGGGTACGGCGATGCGCCAGCGTGTGGCCGACGTCCCGCAGGCGGCCGTGGCCTGCCAGCCATACGGCCAGGCGGTCGGCGTACTGCCTGACGGCGTCCGGGCTCCCCCCGGACAGCGGGAACAGCGTGACGCTCGCCGGGCTGCGCTCCGCCTCGGCCTCGGCCGGGCCGGTACGCGGCGGAGCCGGGTCGGCCTGCTCCAGGATCACGTGCGCGATCGTGCCGCCGTAGCCATACCCGGACACCCCTGCGCGACGGGGACCGTCCAGTTCGGGCCACGGGGTGGGCTCGGTCACGACCCGCAGGCCGGCGGACGCCCAGGGGATGGCGGGGTTGGGCCCGGTGGTCAGCAGGCTCGGCGGGATCTCGCCGTGCCACAGTGCCAGCACCGTCTTGATCACCCCCGCCACACCGGCGCCGGCCTCCAGATGGCCGATGTTCGGCTTGACCGACCCGATCAGCAGAGGGCGCTCGCCGGGCCGCCCGGCCCCGAACACCGACGCCAGCGCCTCGGCCTCGATCGGATCGCCCACGGGCGTCCCGGTGCCGTGTGCCTCCACGTAGCCGACCGTGCCGGGGTCGATGCCCGCCGCCTCGTAGCAGCGCCGCATCAGGTGCGCCTGCGCGGTTCCGCTGGGCGCCATGATCCCGTTGGTCCTGCCGTCCTGGTGTACGGCACTGCCGCGGATGACCGCGAGCACCCGGTCGCCGTCGCGGCGCGCGTCGGACAGGCGCTTGAGCACGATCAGGCCGCCCCCCTCGCCGCGGCCGTACCCGTCGGCCGCTGCGTCGAAGGACTTGCTGCGCCCGTCGGGTGCGGTGGCGCCCGCCGCGTCGAGCACCAGCGACAGACCCGGGGCGGCCACCACAAGCACGCCGCCGGCGACGGCCATCGGGCACTCCCCGTTGCGCAGCGCCTGCACCGCCAGGTGCATCGCGGCCAGAGAGGACGAGCACGCGGTGTCCACGGCGATGCTGGGGCCGCGCAGGTCGAGCACATAGGAGACGCGGTTGGGCACCCCGCAGTGGGCGCCGCCGATGCCGGTCCACGCCTCGATCCGGGGAAGGTCCTCCAGCAGCCCGCGGCCGTAGTCGTCGGCGCCGACCCCGATGAAGACGCCGGTGTCGGTCCCGGCGAGGTCGCGCGGCCGGATGCCGGCGTGCTCGAACGCCTCCCAGGCCAGTTCGAGCATGATCCGTTGCTGCGGATCCATCAGCGCGGCTTCACGCGGGGTGATGTCGAAGAAGTCGGCGTCGAAACCTTTCACGTCGTCCAGGAAGGCGCCGTGCTTGGTCACGTCGCGAAGTGCTCGGGCGTACTCGCGGCCATGGGATGTGTACCGGCTCCAGCGCTCCGCGGGAAGTTCGCCGACGGTGTCGCCGCGCTCGCACAGGAGGGTCCAGAATCTCTCCGGCGAGTCGATGCCTCCCGCGAATCTGCAGGCCATTCCGATGATTGCGATGGGTTCGCTTGAGTTCATGAACGGACAGCCCTCCGACGCTCGTCGCAGGCCGTCAGCCGGCCCGGAGAGCAGCTCGAATACGAGTGAAAGGTTGACCCAATCGTGATCTTGCCTGGTCGGCCCGCGCACCTTCGTAGATGCTGTTCTCCGCCGCGCGTCCGCTGCGGGCCGGCCCGGATTTCCGCCGGATCCCCGGGGGAGCACGGCGAGTACGCCGGCCGGTTATCCGATCGTGCCGTTGTCCCCCCGTCCGCTGGCCGGTGTCCGATGTCACCGCCGACCATGGTCGTCGGAATATCCGCGGAAACCGCCCGTTTCCGGCGGCGTCTCGCGCCATCGGTGAGGGGCGGGGGCAGGGGGAGAGATGAGCACCGGCAAGCGTGTCGCCGTGGTCGGCGCGGGGCCGGCGGGCCTGTTCCTGGCCCGTATGATCGGCCTGACCCGGTCGGACGCCGTCGTCGACGTGTACGAGCGCGACGGGCGTGACGAGGTGTCCGGCTTCGGCGTGAGCCTGTCCGACCGGACCCTGCGCGGGCTGGCCCGGCACGACCCCGGGACCCATCGCCGGATGACGGCGGCGGGGGTGGCGGTGTCGGGGGTGGAGATGCGGCTGCCGGCAGCCACGCTCCGCTACGACGGCTTCGACCTGCTGTCGGTGTCCAGGCACGAACTGCTGGCGATCCTGCGGGAACAGGCGGAGGACGTCGGGGCTCGGCTCCATTTCCGGCGTGAGGTGCGTGTCGGCGACCTGGACGCCGACGTCGTCGCCCTCGCCGACGGCGCACACTCCGCGCACCGTACGGCCCGGCGGCGGGCCTTCGGGACGAGCGTGCGGACCGGGCGCGCGCGGTACATCTGGCTGGGCAGCACGGCGGACTTCGGCGACGTGACCGCGTTCGCCTTCGTCCAGACGGAGTTCGGCCCGATGGCCGCGCACTGTTATCCGTACGGCGCGGGGATGAGCACGGTGGTGGTCGAGCTCGACGAGACCACGTGGCGCAGGGCGGGGCTGGCCGGTCCTGATCCCGCCGCACCCATCGGCGAGGCCGGGCTGGACCTGCTCACCGGGATCTTCGCCGGTCACCTCGGCGGCCACCGGCTGGTCGGTGGCGGCAGCAGGTGGGGCCGGTTCAGGGTGGTGCGCAACGAGCGCTGGTCCGACGGCGACACGGTGCTGCTGGGAGACGCCGCGCACACCGCGCACTTCACCGTGGGTTCGGGCACGAAGATGGCGCTGGAGGACGCGATCGCGCTCGCCGGGGCGCTGAGCACGCACGACGACAACGCCACCGCGTTCAAGGCCTACGAACGGGCCAGGCGCGGCCCGGTGGCCCGCACCCAGCGGCTCGCCGAACCGAGCATGACCTGGTGGGAATCCTACGGCCGGCGCCTGGGCCTGCCTCCGGCGCAGTTCGGCGTGCATTTCCTCACCCGCACGGGCGCCATCAGCTATCTGGGCCTGCGGCGCCGCTGCCCCGAGCGGATCGACGAGGCCGAGGCCGTCTTCCGCGAGGAGGCCGGCGCGGCGGCCGGGGCGAGGCCGGGCAACGCGATCGGGGTGCCGCTGCGGCTCGGGTCGGTGCGCCTGCCCAACCGGCTGGTCACGGTGCCCCCAGACACGCCGAGTGGTCCGGTTCCGAGCGGGCTGGTACTCGTGCGCGGGGACGCGGGCGAGGCCGCCGGTGCGGAGGCGGCGCCGTACGGAGTGGTCGGCAGGCTGCTGCCGCCGGACGCCGAGCCGGCGGCCGGTGAGCCCGGCACGCCGTGCCTGGTGGAGCTGGCGTGTCCGGACGGCCCCGAGTGGACGGCGGCCGCCGACGCCCTGGTCGAGCGCGCCCGGCTGCTGCGGCGCCGCCGGGTGGACGGCGTGCTGCTGCGCCCCGGGCGGCCGGTCGAGCTGTGCTGGGATGAGATGCTCCGGCACGCCGCCCGGGTCCGCGTCGAGGCCGGCCTGCCCGTGGCGGTGTACGCGCCGGCGGATTGGGCGCTGGACCTGGCGCGGGAGGCCGACACGGATCCCTGGCCGACACGGATCCACGTGGGGCTGGTGTCCGGCCGCATCGATCTGGTCGCGGTCGCCGGTCACGCCCGGCCGGCGTACAGCAAGCTGCCATCGCCCGGCAACTTGCTGAAACGACATCGTCTTCCGTGACCGCCGACTTCTCCGGACCCTGATCGATATCAGCGGTGATTCGGCTGCTGATGTGTTCCCGTCTCTCGCCGCGATCGCCGGCGTTTCCGTCCCACGCCATGGGACGAGCGGTATTCCCGGCCATCGTGGATTCGCAAGAACGCACCTCCGAAGGAGATCCGCCGTGACCGTTCTCGACGGTAGCGCCGTCACCGCCGCAGAGGGAGGGAGCCGCGACCGGACCGCGGCGGACCCACGTGATCCGCGGGTACGGCTGGAATCGCTGTTCGACTTCGGCACCGTCCGTCTGCTCACGGAGGAGGACGACCGGGCCGGTGTGCTGACCGCCACCGGCCGGATCGAGGGGATGCCCGCCGTCGCCTTCGCCACCGACCCCCGCGTCCAGGGCGGGGCCCTGGGGGCCGACGGCTGCGAGGCGATCGCCGAAGCCTACGACCAGGCACTGCGGCGGCACATCCCGATCATCGGGCTCTGGCACTCCGGCGGTGCGCGACTGGCCGAGGGGGTCGCTTCCCTGCACGGAGTCGGGCGGGTGTTCGCCGCGATGACCAGGGCGTCCGGCATCGTGCCGCAGATCTCCGTGGTGCTCGGCGCGGCGGCCGGGGGAGCCGCCTACGGGCCCGCCCTGACCGACGTCGTCATCCTCTCCGAATCCGGGCGGCTCTTCGTCACCGGCCCCGACGTGGTGCGCAGCGTCACCGGTGAAGACGTCGACATGGCCGCGCTGGGCGGTCCAGAACCCCACGGCAGACGCAGCGGAGTCGTCCACATCGTGGCCGAGGACGATGCGGACGCGCTGCTCAGGGGGCGGCGGATCGCGGTCCTGCTGGGTCGTCAGGGGCGGACGCACCTGGCCGAGGTCGAGGACGCCGACCTGGGGGACCGGCTGCCCGGCAACCCCCGGCGCGCCTACTCCATCCTGCCGATCGTCACCGGGATCCTCGACGAGGACAGCTCGCTGGAACTCCATCCCAGGTGGGCGCCGAACATCGTCACCACCCTGGGCCGGCTCGGCGGGCGCACGGTCGGGGTGGTCGCCAACAACCCCCTGCGGCTCGGTGGCTGTCTGGACGCGGCCGCCGCGGAGAAGGCGGCGCGTTTCGTGCGGATGTGCGACGCGTTCGGGGTGCCCCTCATCGTCCTGGTCGACGTGCCCGGCTATCTGCCCGGCGTCGGGCAGGAGCACGACGGGGTGGTCCGCCGGGGGGCCAAGCTGCTCCACGCGTTCGCCGAGGCCACCGTTCCCCGCGTCACGCTCGTCATCCGCAAGGCGTACGGCGGGGCCTACATCGCGATGAACTCCCGCGCGCTCGGTGCGACCCGCGTGTTCGCCTGGCCGACCGCCCGGATCGCCGTGATGGGGTCGGTCGCCGCTGTCCGCGTCCTGCACCGGCGCCGCCTCGCCGCCACGCCGGAGGAGGACCGGCCGGCTCTGGAGGAACGGCTGGCGGCCGAGCACGAGACGGTCGTCGGCGGGCTGGATCGCGCCCGCGAGCTCGGCGTGGTCGACGAGGTGATCAGGCCGTCGCGGACCCGGCGGGCGATCGCCCGGACGATCTCCGCCGCGGCCCCCGCCCGGGGCGTACACGGCAACATCCCGTTGTGAGACCCTGCCACCGGCCCATCCGTGATCTCGTGGTGACCGGCCGGCCGCGCGACAGGGGCGGGGTCAGCCGCCCTGGCCGAGTGTGCCGTACCGGAGGAGGACGAGCTCGGAGCCGTCCAGGCGCCGGTTCTCCAGCAGGCGCAGCCGTACGGGCGAGCGTCCCTCGAACACGGGGGTGCCGCCGCCCACGAATCCCGGGCCGACCATGAGATGCAGCTCGTCGACCAGGCCGGCGGCGAACAGGTCGTTCCACATCAGGTGGCTGCCGAAGACGAGGATCTCCTTGCCCGGCCTGCGCTTGAGCTCGGCGACCTCGTCACGGGCGCCGGACCGTTTGACGATGCGGGTGTTGTGCCACGGCGCGGTCTCCCCGGGAGTCAGGCTGTCGGAGACGACGACTTTGTCGATGGCGTTGTTGTGGCGGGAGATCTCCCGCTCGATGGGCGGCGCCCCCGGATCGTCGGCTATGGGCGGCCAGTAACCGCGGAATCCCTCGAACGACGTGCGTCCGAGCAGCAGCGTGTCGGCCGCACGGAGGCGTTCGAGATTGTAGGCGCTGAACCCCTCGTCGAACGGCAGGGCCATCACGTCTTTGCCCCGGCCCTCATAGTAACCGTCCAGGGAAATCATGGTGCAAACGATGATTTTTCGCATTTGCTCTCCTTTTCTGGCGACACGGAAACCGGGTCGCGTACTGCTACGGCATCGTAAGCAATTGGACGGCCGGCGCGCGCTCGATTGGAACAGCGCAATTGGCGAGATGTGCCGTCCGCGCCGCGGCGATGATGATGAACCCACCTTCACGCGCCGGTGCCATGGAGAGCGGCGCGCCCCGGCACGCGATGGGAGAGCGGGATGGGGGAGATGGTACGGATTCCCGGAGGGACCTTCCTCCAGGGATCACCACCCTGGCTCATCGAATGGCTGGACTGCTCCGACCAGCCGCTACCGCGCATCTGGTTCGCCGACGAGACACCGCAGATCAACCGGCGGCTGCGGCCGTACCGGATCGACCGCCACCCCGTCACCGTCGACGAGTTCGGCGAGTTCGTGCGCGCCACCGGCTACCGCACCGACGCGGAACGGCGTGGATTCGGCATGGTCTACGGCGAGCAGGGGTGGCTGGAACAGCGCGACGCGTGCTGGCGTGCCCCCGGCGGCCCCGGCACCGAGGGCGGTCAGGCCGGGGACCACCCGGTCGTGCACATCTCCTGGCAGGACGCCGCCGCCTACGCGCGATGGGCAGGCAAGCGGCTGCCGACCGAGGCCGAGTGGGAGTTCGCGGCCCGGGGCCCCGATTTCCGCATCTGGCCGTGGGGTCTCACCTGGGACGAGCGGAACGCGAACACCGCCGAGTTACACGCCGGTCCGCTGAGCACGCTCGATGAGTGGCGGAAATGGTGGGCGGTGAATTGCGCGGAGAACGGGCCCGTTCCGCGTACCACGCCGGTGGGCTCGTTCTCCCGGCGCGGTGACAGCGCGTTCGGCTGCGGCGACATGGCGGGAAACGTGTACGAGTGGACGTCCACGCTCTCGCATCTCTACGCCCCCGGCACGAGCTGCGATCCCAGCGTCCGGATGGCGATGGGTCGTTATCGGGTCATCCGCGGCGGCTCATGGATGAACTTTCGCTACCAGGTTCGCTGCAGCGAACGGATGCACGGTGATCCGACTGGATGGTCGTCCTTCGCGCACGGGTTCCGCTGCGCCGGGGACGAGTAGCGCGACACGGGAGGGACCATGGTGAAGATCGTTGTGCCGTCGGTTTGGGCTCCGGACGGACGGACCGAGTTCGAAGGCATCGAAGGACCGCTGCCCGCGGTGATCAGGCAGTTCACGACCGACAATCCCGATTTCCGGCGGCGGCTGCTCGGGCCCGACGCCGAGCCGCTGACGTACGTCAACTTCTGTCTCGACGACGATCTGGTGCCGCGGCATCGGCGCGACACCACGGTGGTCGAGGCCGGTAGCACGCTCACCATCCTCACGGCGATGGCGGGAGGCTGAGCGGCACCGATGAGCCTCACCGACCAGCACTCCACGCGTGCGGACCGGACGGCGCCCGGCCCGGGACGACACGACCCGCGCCGGTCTTCCCGGCGGACCCCGCCGGGCCCACCGCTCCTGGCGACCCCGGGCCTGTTCTGGAAGCTGGTCACCGACCGGCTCACGCTGATGACCTCCGCCGCTGCGCGGTACGGCGACGCCGTACGGCTCCGCATCGGTCCCAAGACGCTGTACTTCTTCAACCATCCCGACCACGCCAAGCACGTGCTGGCCGACAACGCCGCCAACTACCACAAGGGCATCGGCCTGGCCCAGGCGCGCCGCGCCCTCGGCGACGGACTGCTCACCAGCGAGGGCGCGCTGTGGCGCAAGCAGCGCAAGGTGATCCAGCCGGTGTTCCAGCACCGGAGGATCGCCGGGCAGGCCGACGTGGTCGCGGGCGAGGTGGCGAAGGTCGTCGCCCGGCTGCGCGAGCGCGACGGCGGCGGCCCGGTCGACATCACGCGGGAGATGACCTCGCTCACGCTGGGCGTCCTCGGGCACACGCTGCTGAACGCCGACCTCAGCGTGTTCGAGTCCATCGGGCACTCCTTCGAGGCCGTGCAGGACCAGGCGATGTTCGAGATGGTGTCCCTGGGAGCCGTGCCCATGTGGGTGCCCCTGCCCAAGCAGCTGCGGTTCCGCGCGGCGCGCCGGCAGCTGCAGCAGGTGGTCGACCGGCTCGTCGCGGCGCGGCGGGCCGACCCGGGCGACGGGGAGGACGTGGTGTCCCGGCTCATCGCCTCGGCGGGGCGGGAGGCCGACGTCGCGGTGGGACAGCGGCGGATGCGCGACGAGCTCGTCACCCTCCTGCTGGCCGGACACGAGACCACAGCCAGCACGCTGAGCTGGAGCTTCTTCCTGATCGACCGGCATCCGGAGGTCTGGGAGCGGCTGCACGCCGAGGCCGTGGAGGTGCTCGGGGACAGGCTGCCCGGCTACGACGACCTGCGCCGGCTGTCCTACACCACGATGGTGGTCCAGGAGGCCATGCGGCTGTATCCGCCGGTGTGGATCCTCCCCCGGCAGGCCCAGGCGGACGACGAGGTCGGAGGCTATCACGTGCCGGCCGGCGCGGACGTGCTGGTCTGTCCCTACACCCTGCACCGGCACCCGGCCTTCTGGGACGACCCGGAAGCCTTCGCCCCGGAACGCTTCGACGCCGAGCGGCCGGCCGGCCGCCATCGGTACTCCTACATTCCCTTCGGCGCCGGGCCCCGGGTCTGCGTCGGAAGCAACCTCGGCATGATGGAGGCGGTCTTCGTCATCGCCATGGTCGCCCGCGAGCTGCGCCTGGTGCTGGAGCCGGGCCGGACGGTGGTCCCGGAACCCATGCTGTCGCTGCGCGCGCGCGGCGGCATGCCCATGGCCGTCCGGGCCCGGCCGCCCGAGCGGCCGCGCCCGGCGCACGGCGCCGATGAGTCTCCCCCCGCGAGCGCTACGCACCCCTCCCAGGAGCAGCGATGACCACCGACCGCGACGTCGTCGTCCGGGACGCCGACTACCTCAGGATCATCATTCACGGCACCACCGCGTTCGAACTGCTGCGCACGGGCCTCGAATTCGATCTCTTCGAGATCCTCGAGTCCAGCGGCGGCATGGATCTGGCGAAGGTCGCGGCGGCGATCGGGACCGGCGAGCAACCCGCCCGCGTCCTGCTGCTCGGCCTGACCTCCCTGCGCCTGCTGGAAAAGCGCGGTGACCGTTACGTCAACGGCGACCTCGTCCGGCGCAAACTGCTCAAGTCCAGCCCGCGTTTCCTCGGCCCGCTCGTCGACATGCAGGCCAGGGTCATCAACGCGAGCATGGGGGATCTCGCGGCGTCCGTGCGCGCCGGCGCCAACGTGGGCCTGCGCCACCTCACCGGCCCCGGTACGACGCTGTACGAGCGGCTCACCGCGCACCCGGAGCTGCAGGAGGTCTTCTACGCCAACATGGGCGACGCCTCACGCAACGCCTTCGACCAGATCCTCGACCGGTACGACTTCTCCGGGGCGCGCCGGGTCGTCGACATCGGCGGCGGCGACGGCACCAACAGCGTCAAGCTCGCCCTGCGCCACCCCCACCTCGAGGTCACGGTGTTCGACCAGGAGAGCGTGACCCGGCTCGCCGCCGGCCGGATCGAGGACCCCGGCCTGCGGAGGAGGATCCGCTTCCAGGCCGGTGACCTGTTCACCGATCCGCTTCCCGAGGGGGCCGACACCATCCTGTTCTTCCACATATTCGAGATCTGGTCGCTGGAGCGGAACACCGAGTTGCTGCGCAAGTGCCACGCCGCGCTGCCGGACGGCGGCACCTGCCTGGTCTACAACTTCGTGTCCGACGACGAGGGGACCGGGTCGATGAGCGCGGGCCTGCTGTCGCCGTACTTTCTCACGCTCGCCTCCGGGGAGGGCATGGTCTACTCGCCGCGGGACATGGAGCAGGCGCTGCTCGCCGCGGGATTCTCCCGGGTCGAGCGCTACCAGGACATGGGGTTCAGCCACGCGCTCGTCGTCGGCCACAAATAGGCCGGCTCCGGCCCCGGCAATGCGGAAGATGCACCGGACTCGCCAAGGCCCGGACTATGAAATTGACCGACCTGTGCCGAAAGAAGAAGAGAGGGCGCCCATGTCGCGAGATTCGGCCGGAAATCAGGTCAAGACGATGACCCTGGAGGCGTTCGCCGACACGATCGTCCCGGGCGAGAAGCGGTTCCCCGGCGACCGCGCCGTCGCCGGCGTCGCCCCCGGCGGCGGCGCGGTGGCGGCGGGGGCCCTCGAACTGCTGGAGTGGGACGCCACCGGGGTGACCGGAGGGCTGGACGACTACGTCCGCCTGCTGAACGACCACGCCCGATCCTACGCCGGCGAGCACGGGCTGGACCTCGACGCCTCGGTGCCGCCGTTCGTCGCGCTCTCCTTCGAGCACCGCACCGCCCTCGTCGCGCGGCTGGTGGCGCCGGAACACCCGGAGAAGGAGTTCTGGGTGCTGCTCACCCTCTTCAGCAACATGGCCTTCGACTCCGCGGCCCACCTGCCCACGGCCGAGGCCATCGCCGCGGGCCACCCCGGCCTGACCGCGATGGGGATCACCAGGCCCGGCGCCGACGGCCTGTGGCGCTTCCCCGCGTTCTCCTACGGCAGGCCGCTGGCTCGCACGCATCCGGACACGACCCCCTCAGGGAGCCCCGCATGAGCAGTTCGGAACGTACGGACGTCCTCGTCGTCGGCAGCGGTTTCGGCGGCTCGATCGCCGCCTACCACCTCGCGGCCGGCGGCGCCGGGGTCGTCGTGCTCGAACGCGGGCCGTGGCTGAACAGCGAGGAGTTCGAGCACGACTTCAAGCTCGGTTCTTCGTACACCAGGATCTTCGACTTCGTCGCCGGTGACGGGATGAGCGTGCTCGGCGGCAACTGCGTCGGCGGCGGCAGCGTCGTCTACTTCGCCGCGATGCCCCGCGCGCCGCGCTTCGTCTTCGAGCGACGCGGCGGCATCGGGCGGCGGATGTGGCCGGCCTCCCTCAGCCGCGACACGCTGGAACCGTGGTACGACCGGGTGGCCGAGTCCATCGAGATCACCAAGCAGGGCTGGGACGACGTCACCTACGCCGGGGGGCTGTGGGCCGCGGCCTGCGACCACGCCGGCCGCACGGCCAACCCGGTCCCGGCCGCCATCGACCGCGGCAGCTGCACGAACTGCAACTGGATGATGGCCGGGTGCCGGTTCGACGCCAAGCAGTCGCTGCTGCTCAACTATCTCCCGGCCGCCCTCGCTCACGGGGCGCGGATCCGGCCGCTGCACGAGGTGCAGCGCATCTCCAGGAACGACGACGGCTCCTACCGGGTGCACTACGACGTCATCGACGCCGAGGACTACCGCGTCCGCGTCGAGAGCGGGACGATCGACGCCAAGATCGTCATTCTCGCGGCCGGAGCCGGGGCCACCCCCGTCATCCTGCAGCGCAGCGAGACGGAACTGGGCCCGATGCCGCACGCCGTCGGCCGATACTTCTCCGGCAACGGAGAGCGGCTCAACACCGCCGTGCTCAACGAGGACCGGGTGCGCGAGGTGCTCGGGCTGACCCGTGCCGACGGCCTGGGCTACGCCGCCAACCAGATCGGGAAGGGCCCCACCGTCGCGAACTGGGACCGGCTCGACGGCTCCCTCCCCGAATACACCCGCTACTCCCTGGAGCAGCTCTACTTCCCGCCCGGCCTCGGCACGATCCTCGCTCAGGTGGCCGACCCGGACGGCCCGACCTGGTTCGGCGTGAAGAAGAAGGAGATGCTCCGGCGCTGGCAGTCGTGGCTGATCATCTTCCAGATGATCGAAGACGACAACGAGGGCGTGTTCGGCCCGCCGCCGGTCGCCGGCAACGCCGACCGGATCTCCCAGCAGATGCTCGGCGTCGGCCGCCTCAGGTACCGGCCGACCGAGAACACGCTGCGCGCCTGGGCGATGGCGGACGCGGATGTGAAGGACATCCTGGAGCGCGACGGGCTGGCCACGGTGACGGCATGGACCAACGACGTGGTCGGCGCCTACACCGTTCATCCGCTGGCCTCCTGCCGCATCGGCGACGATCCGGCGACGTCGGCCCTCGACGACGGGCACGAGCTGCGCGGACATCCCGGCATCTTCGTCACCGACGGCTCGGCGGTGCCGGGGGCGCTCACCGTCAACCCCGCGATGACCATCGCCGCGCTCGCCGAGCGCGCCGTACCCGGCATCGTACGGGCGGCGCGCGAGCGCGGAGTCGACGTCGTGTACGGCGCGCCGGCCCCGAGCGGCGGCACCGCCGCCCGGCGAGGGGCCGCCGGGCTGGTGCCGGCCCTTCTCCGCGACTAGCGCGATGGGAGCCCTGCTCACCCGCCTCATGCGGGGATCACTGGACCAGGTCCGCCATGTCACCCCGGTGCGCCCGGATGCCGCACCGGATCTCGTCGCCCGGGTCTACGCCCAGATGACCAGGGACTTCGGCATGCTCGCGCCACCCGTTGCGCTGCACTCGCCCGCCCCAGCGTGCCTGGCGGCCTGCTGGCTGATGCTGCGCGAGTCGCTGCTCGCCGGGGGACGGGCCGGCCGGCGGGCGAGGGAAGCGGTCGCGGTCCGGGTTTCGGCCGCGAACGCCTGCCCCTACTGCGTGGACGTGCACCGGGCGACGCTGCGCGGGCTGGGCGGGAGCGATCCGGCGCGGGAGGCGCCCCCCGCCGCGTCGCCCGGCGCCGGATTCGGCGAGGAGCTCGCGGGCGTCGCGACGACCTTCGAATACCTGAACCGCATGGTCAACGTCTTCCTCGGCGCCTCACCGCTGCCGCCGCAGGTACCGGCCCGAGCGCGCGGCGCTGTCCTGCGGCTGTTCAGCCTGATCATGGGCCTGCCGGCCCGCCGCTCGGTGGCGCCGGGCGATTCGCTCGACCTGCTGCCAGAGGCCCCGCTGCCGGGCGATCTGCACTGGGCGGCCGGCTCTCCGCACCTGGCCGGCGCCTTCGGCCGGGCCGCCGCCGCCATCGAGGCGGCCGGCCGGCGCAGCGTGCCCGGTCCGGTCCGCGAGCTGGTGACGGAACGGCTGGGCTCGTGGGACGGCGCCGCCCCCGGGCCGAGCCGCGCATGGGCGGCGGAGGCGGTGGCCGGGCTGCCCCGGGCCGATCGGCACGCCGGGCGGCTGGCGCTGCTGACCGCGCTGGCCTCCTACCAGGTCGACGGACAGGTCATCGAGGAGTTCCGCCGGGACGTGCCCGGCGACCGGGAGCTCATCGAGCTGACGGCCTGGGCGAGCATGGCCGCCGCTCGCCGGGTGGGCGCCCGCTCGCCGTACGCCTTGCGCTGACATCTGAACGAAATTTGAAGTCCAGAGAGGAAACAGGCCATGCGATTGGATGAAGTGCTCAAAGACCTGGCGATCGAGGGCGACGAGGTGGACCGCCTGGTGGCCGATCTCGAACCCGGGCAGTGGGCGCTGCCCACGCCGGCGCCGGGATGGACGGTGGCGGACCAGATCGCGCACCTGACGTTCGTCTTCCGGCTGGCGGGGGCCGCCGCGGCGGACCCGCGGGCGTTCCAGGCCATGACGGCCCGGGCAGCCGAGGTGGGCTTCGACGCGGCGGTGAACGCGGCGCTGGCGGACTACGCCGGTGACACGCCGGCGGAACTGCTCGCCCGCTGGCGGGACCAGCGGGCGACCACGCTGGAGGCGCTCGCGGCCGTCCCGCCGGATCAGACGGTGCCGTGGCTGGTCAATCCGCTGCCGCCGGCCGTGCTCGCGTGCGCAGGGATCATGGAGGTCTTCGCGCACGGGCAGGACGTCGCCGACGCGCTCGGGGTGCGCATGGAGCGGACGGACCGCATTCGCCACCTGTGCGGCTTCGCGGTGCTGACCAGGGACTTCGGCTATGAGGCCCGGGGGCTGACTCCGCCGGAGGCCGTGTTCCGGTTCGAGCTCACCGCGCCGTCGGGACAGCTGTGGGAGTTCGGCCCGCCGGACGCGGCGCAGCGGATCACCGGGCCGGCCGCCGACTTCTGCCTGCTCGTCACCAGGCGCAGGCACCGCGACGATCTCGCGGTGACCGCCGTCGGCGCGGAGGCCGATCACTGGCTGGACATCGCGCAGGCCTACCGTGGCCCGGCCGGGGCGGGCCGTACCCCGGGGCAGTTCGCGGGGCTCCGGCACGGCGACTGAGGCGCGTCACGAGGACCGATCGTGGTATGTGCGGGGAGGTGTGATGGACGTTTCCGTCATCGGTCTCTCGCCCCGGTATGTGGAGATCTATCGGTACTTTCTGCGGAACCGGGGGGAGGGAGTGGGTGCGGCTCGTCAGGCTCTCGGCCTCGACCCGGACGCGGTGGAGGACGCGGTGGAGGCATTGGAGCGCCTGTCCCTGCTCGACCTGCGCGACCGGCACAGGGTCGTGGCCGCCGACCCGAGGATCGGCGTGGAACGACTGGTGGAACGCCGCCTCGACGAACTGAACGCGGAGATCCGCCGGGTTCTCGCGGCGCGGGACGCCATCTCGGTCTTCGTGAAGGACCGGCAGCAGGGGGAGCAGACGGCCACCGCCCTGGACATCGAGCGGGTGGAGGGGCTGGACCAGGTCCGGCAGCGGCTGGACGACCTGGGCTTCTTCTCCTACAAGGAGACGCTGTGCCTGCATCCCGGCGGCCCGCTCTCGCGGGGCGCCATCGAGACGGCGCTTCCCCTGGACACCCGCTCGCTGCGCCGTGGCCTCGAGGTGAAGGCGGTCTATCACCCCGAGGCGCTCGACGACCCGCTGATGTCCGCCTATCTGCGTGACCTGGTCAACCTGGGCGGCCAGGTGCACATCACCGAGGAGCCCATGGATCGGATGGTGGTGTTCGACCGCAGCGTCGCTGTCGTCCCCATTCATCCGAAGGAGAGCTCCAGAGGGGCGCTGCTGGTCCGGGAACCCGGGCTGGTCTCCCAGCTCGTCGCCTATTTCGACGGAGTCTGGGAGTCGGCCACCGACCTGCGGGAGTTCACCGAGCCGTCCGCGGAACCCCCGCTGCTCTCGGAACTGGAGAAACGGGTGCTCAAGGTGCTGGCCACCGCGGACAAGGACGAGGTCGCCGCCCGCGAGATCAAGGTGTCGGTACGGACCTACCGCCGCTATGTGGCGGATCTGATGGCCCGGCTGGGCGCGGCCAACCGTTTCCAGGCGGCGCTGCGCGCGAAGGAGGAGAACTGGATCTGACGGACTGACCCGGACTCGGCGGCGTGCCCTCTCAACGCCCGCTCCGTGCCCGGCGGCGAGTGCCCGCCGGCACGTGAGGCCTCCGGCTCTCGAGTCGGTCTCCACCGGAGACCGCCCGGGCCGGAGGCCTTGTGCTTTCCGGCCCGCACGCTTCCTGACAGCAAGTTGCAGAGGTGAGGCAGTTTGCTGCTGCCGTTCCGCCTGGAGACGGTCGGCGTGAAAGCGCAGAGTGGGTGAGAAGGCACTTCGACAATCCCGGGAAGAGTGACTGGAAATGGACGACCGGATCACCTCGCCGCCTGATTTACCCATTGTCGCCAGGATTTCGGCGGCCATTGTCTCCGCCTCCTTCGCCGTGACCCTCGCCGCCGGGGTGGCCTTCGCCGTCGGCGTGAACCTGGCCGCCGGCGACGGCACCACCTGGGACGCGCCGTCGCCCCTGGCCGCCGCCGGTTCGGACGGCACCACCTGGGACTAGCAGACCATGACGGCGATGGAGCCGCAGGTTGAGCTGACCATCCGCCGCGCGTCCGGGCAGCCCGTACGGAACTCACCGGTCGACGGGATCAGGATCATGGCGCTGCTGCCCGGCGGGTGGCGGAAAGACCTGCGTGAAGCGACCGGGGAGGTCGTCATTCGCGTCTACGCCGGCGGAGCGCTCACCTCGGCGCGTATTCGCGCCGAGGTGCTCGGCATCCTCGCCGATCCCGGAAACGAGCACTGGCGGCTGGTGAGCTGCCGGCCGGTGACCGCCGACGACCGTTGCGAACCCGAGGAGGGAATCAGATGATCGCCCCCGTTGTGCGGGCAGGGGAGTGCCGGGTGTGGTGGGCCGATCCCTGGGAGCAGACGATCGGCACGCTGACCGAGACGCTCAGCGAGAGCGAACTGGACCGGGCCGGACGGTTCCACCGGGAGCAGGACCGCCGCAGATATCTCACCGGAGCCTGGCTGCTGCGCACGGTGACGGCCCGTCAGCTCGGCATCGAGCCGGGGGAGGTCTCGGTGGACCGGCGATGCCCGGGATGCGCGAAGATGCACGGCAAGCCGCACATCCGCGACACCCCGCTGCACGTCTCGGTGACCCATTCGGCCGACCGGGTCGGCGTGGCCCTGACCACCGCCGGGCCGCTCGGCGTGGACGTCGAGGCCGTGCCCGCCGGTTCGTTCGACGACCTCGCGCGCTGCGCGCTGTCCCCGGCCGAGAGCCTCGCCGTCGAGGCGGTCCCCGAGCGGGAACGCCATGCCGCCTTCACCGGCCTGTGGGTGCGCAAGGAGGCGGTGCTCAAGGCCACTGGGCATGGGCTGCGGATCCCGCCGGAGCAGGTCGAGATGACCGGTCCCTTCGACCCGGCGCCCGCGCTGCTGAGATGGCCGCTCACCATCCCGCCCGGCGGCGTGCGCATCCGGCTCCTGCACCCGGGCGCCGGATATGCCGGCGCTCTCGCGGTCATCACCGACGACGCCGTGTCGGTGGCGGAGTCGTACATCGGTCGGCTCCACACCGCACGGTCGGCCGTGGCCGTCACCGCCGCCTGATGAGCGCGAGAAGCCCGACGAGGCTCGACGACCCTTGACGAGGCAGGGCGGGAGGCTGCTGAATGACGGAAGAAAGTCGCCGTCCGACGCGCCGGCGGTCCTCCCGGTCCGACGCGGCGTCCTGCTGTCGCCCGCGCCAGGACCTGCACCAGGAGAGGAATCGACCTTCCGTGAGCACGACGTTCATTTTGATCCCCGGCCCCTGGATGGGCGCCTGGGTGTGGGAACCGGTCGCCCGCGGCCTGCGCGACCTCGGGCACCGGGTCCGGGCGATCACCCTGACTGGGCTGGCCGGTTCCGATGACGCGGACGTGTCGGCCATCGGTCTGGCCACCCATGTCCAGGACGTGCTGGCGACACTGGAGGCCGAGGAGACGCGCGAGGCCATCCTGGTCTGCCACAGCTATTCGGGAATCGTGGCCGGCCAGGTGGCCGACCAGGCCTTCGAGCGCGTGGCGCACACCGTGTTCGTCGAGGGATTCCTGCCGCACCACGGTAGATCGATGCTGCAGGCCTTCCCCGAGCGCCAGCGCGCCGACGAGATGCGTCTGATCGCCGGCAACCGCGGCCGGTGGCCGGCCCCCGACGCCACCGTGGTCGCCGACGGGCAGGACCTGACCTTCCGCCAGGCCCGGTGGCTCGCCGATCGTTTCGTGGGACACCCGGGGCGTACGGTCGCCGAGCCGGCCGTCCTGACCCGTCCGCTGTCCTCGCTGCGCGCCACCTACGTCATATGCGAGAAGGAGCACTTCGGCGGGCAGGTCTCCGTCGACGTCTCGGCGTTGCGCGCCGAGCCCGGCTGGACCTTCAAAACCCTCGACACCGGTCACTGGCCGATGGTCTCGGCGCCCGACCGGCTCGTGGCGCTGCTGGCGGCCGTGGCCGACCGGGTGTGACCGGCGGTCGCACGCCGGGCGGCGGGCCGCCGTACAGCATGGCCGGGATCGCCCGGGATCGCCCGGGATCGGCGGAGCGGTGGAAGATCCATTACCTCGCGGTTCCGGAGCGGCGAGGGCATCCGTAAGGACAGGCCGGGACAGGCCGGGACGGAGACCGGGTCGCCCGATGTGGCGTGTCCTCCGGCGACGCCGCCCTGTGGTGATCTCCGGCCGGACCTGCCGGCGCGATGGTCGCCGGCGCGGGCGGGACGCGGCCTACGCCGGCCTTTCCCGCTGCCAAACCAAGAATAGACGTGCTTATTGGAAATTTTAGAGAATGGGGAGATGAGGGCGGGTAGGGCCGCGATTGTTCGTCCAAACCAGCAGGAAGGCGGTACGGACATGGTTCGACCCACCGGCTTAGAGCGCCATCCCGATTTCGCGGAACTCCGGCAGACGTACGACCGGGTGGGGTCGACGACCCCCGCCCAGATCGTCGACGGGCTCACCTTCCTGAGCGGGCTCTATCTGGCCCTCTCACCCTGGATCGTGGGATTCGACCGCTTCTCGGGACTCGCCGTCAGCAACCTGGTCGTCGGGCTGTCGGTCGCCGCCCTCGCGCTCGCGTGCGCGTCGGCCTTCGGCCGTACTTACGGCATCAGCTGGCTGCTCCCGCTTCTCGGCATCTGGACCCTCGTCTCACCGTGGGTGGTGCGGGGAGGCCGCACTCTCACGCCGGCGGCGACGCCCGGGATGCCCGCGACCCCGGGACTGCCCGGACCGGGCGCCTCGGCGCTCACGGCCGGGACGATCTGGAACAACGTGGTGACCGGGATCATCATCCTGCTGCTCGGCGCGGCGGCGCTGGCCATGGCGCTGGCGTTCCGTCACCAGGGGCGTGGCGGCGAGCGCGTTGGTGGCGGCGGCGGTCACCGGACCGGCAACTGGTAGAGACCCGTGGAAAGCCGAATCGGGTAGAGATCTGCAGCGACTGCTAGGAACTGGTCGGTCTGCCCTGCACGGTGCATGCTCGGCAGCAACCGCCTGAAGGTGCTCCTCGAGGTCTTTCAGGGCCGGGGAGCATCGCCGGAGCCGCCCGGAGCCTGCGGCTGTCGCCCTCCGCCGTCTCCCATCAGCTCGCCCGGCCAGAGGAGGACGCCGGGGCGGTACTGGTGGAGCGGCCGGCTCACAGCCTCCGGCTCACGGCGGCCATCCGTGCACCGGTCACCCGCGTATCGGTCACCCGCGCACTGGTCACCCGCGCGTCGGCCATTCGCGTATGGGCCATCCGTGCACCGGTCATCCGCGCGTGTGGCACCGGCCGGGAGACGGGCACGGGGCAAAGCGGCCGCAGGCCGGCCACATAGATCATGATCTCGGTGAAACCGGGCGGCCGGACGTGCTCGATGACCTCGATGACGGAGCCGGCCGGGTCGTCCAGCGGGGTCAGGCGGCGCCGGGTCTCCCCGGAGCCGCCCGACGCCGGGACCGTTCACCGTGTCGCTCTCCCCGCTGTGTCCCCCGCCTCCCTCCCTCTCCACCCGCGGCGCCGGCGTTCGTGTCCGGCCGGCGCGCCGGATCACGACGGATCACGCCGCCGCCCGTAGGCCCGTGTCTTCGGTTGACGTGTTTCGGGGACTTCGACGAAAGTTTCATACCCGGTGGTACGCACCCACCCGTCTCTGCGTCACTCTCTGCTCTCGCTGGATGGCGCCGGTCGTCGACCGGTGACCGGGTCGTACCGGGCGAGTTCGCCGTTTCGGCACGTGACGGCGTCAGCGGACGGTTACACGAAGAGTATCGGGCGGTTGCGCATGCGGTGAGCACCGGCATGCGCGCCTCGGAAGTTCATTGACTCGACACCTGACATTCATCTATGGTTCCGGGCAAGTTCCCGAAAGTTTATCCAAAAGACCGAAATTTTTCGGTCGCCTGTCCTGCGGACCCGGCCAGGAAGTGGGCGGTGTCCGGCCAACCCCGGCAGCGGCTCAGGAGGAACGAACGCATGTCACAGCTCGTCCTGTTCGCGATCGATATCTGCGCGGTGGTACTGCTCGTCTTCGGGCTCTACTTCCCGCGACACCGCCGCCGCGATCTGGTCGTCGCGTATCTGGGGGTCAATGTCGGCGTCCTCGCGGTGGCGAGTGCGCTCAGCGCCAGCAACGTCGGCGCCGGGCTCGGGCTGGGGCTGGCGCTGTTCGGCGTGCTGTCCATCATCCGCCTGCGCTCGACGGAGCTCGACCAGCACGAGGTGGCGTACTACTTCTCCGCCCTCGCGCTGGGCATCCTCGGCGCGCTGAGCACCACCTCGGTCTGGCTCAGCGGCGGCCTGATGGTGCTCATCCTCGTGGTGATGTTCCTCGGCGACCACCGGCGGCTGTTCCGGAACTACCGGCATCAGATCCTCGTGCTCGACTCGGCCATCACCGACCACGTCGCACTCGTCGCGCACCTGGAACAGGTACTGCACGCCCGGGTGCACGCCGTCACCGTCCAGCGGCTCGACCTGGTCAACGAGACCACCCTCGTCGACGTCCGATACGCGCTGACCGACCGCCTGACCGCCGAGCCCGGCGCGCCCGTGGCCTCGGGAGCACGCCGATGAGCACGACGCCCATCGTGCCGGAGCTGGCGCGGCTGGCCCCGGTCGGGGTCGCCGAGCTGGTCGACCGAGCCGCGTTGCAGACCAGGGTGGACCGCAAGTACGTCGTCCCGACGGAGGTGCTGCCCCGCCTGCTGGAGCAGCTCGCGCCGCAGGCCCGGGTGCTGGACATCGACGGCGGACGCACCTTCCGCTACAAGTCGGTGTACTTCGACACTCCGCAACTGGCCAGCTACCACTGCACGGCGTATCGCAGGCGCCGGCGCTTCAAGGTGCGCACCCGCACCTACGTCGACTCGGAACAGTGCTGGCTGGAGGTCAAGATCCGCGGCGCGCGGGGGAGCACCACCAAACACCGGCTCCCCTACCACCCGTGGGACAGCGGCACCGTGCGGCCGGGACGTGACTTCGTGGACGAAGCGCTCGTCCGCGAGTCGATCGGCCCCGCGGCCGGGAGTGCACTCGACCCTGTCCTGGTCACCGAATACCGGCGCGCCACCCTGCTGCTGCCGGAGACCGCGAGCCGGGTCACCATCGACACCGGGCTCACCTGGCGGGACGGCACCGCCACGCTGCGGCTGCCCGGCCTCGCCGTGGTCGAGACGAAAACCGCCTCGGCCGCCACGACGGTCGACCGCATGCTGTGGCGGAGAGGGATCAGACCCGCCCGGATCTCCAAGTACGCCACCGGCCTGGCCGCGCTCCGCCTGGACCTGCCCGATGTGCCATGGCGCCGGACGCTGCGCCGCCACTTCCGCGGCGCCGCGTCGCCGGCCGCCCCGGAACCGACCATCTCCCCCCGACCCGAACAGGAGACATCGTGCGTCTAACCCATCGCACGACGGTGGTCGCGGCCGCCGCCGTGCTACTGGCGGGGCTCCTCACCCCGTCATCGGCCCAGGCGGACACGGTGTCCGCCCAGACCACGGCCGCGGGCGCCGCCGCAGCGGCAGCGGCGAGCGCGGCCGACGATCTGGTCGGCGACATCGTCTTCTCCGTGCCGAGCGGCACTTTCCAGGGGGAGGTGAGCGTGTCGCTGAGCACCGCGATCAGCGGCGCCCAGATCCGCTACACCACCGACGGGAAGCCGCCCACCGAGCAGTCGGCGCTCTACCAGGGCACCCCGCTGCGCTTCACCCGCACCACCCAGCTCAGGGCCCAGGCGTTCATCGGTCAGACCGCGTCCGGCGCGCCGGGTACGGCCCTGTACGTCGCTCGCGGCACCACCACGGCCCACGACCTGCCGGTGATGGTGCTCGATTCGTACGGCAAGGGAAAGCCCGACCGGGAGTACTTCGACGCCGCCGCCATGATCTTCGACCCGGGCGGCGGGACGACCTCGCTGGCCGCGACCCCGGCCGTGGCCACCCGCGCCGGATTCAAGCTGCGGGGGCAGTCGTCGGCCACGTTCGCGAAGACGCCGTACCGCATCGAGTTCCGGGACAACGAGGATGACGACGCCGACTACCCGGTGCTCGGCATGCCGGAAGACTCCGACTGGGTGCTGCGCGGGCCGTTCCCCGACAAGTCGCTGATCCGGGAGGCCTTCGTCTACGACCTCGGCAGGGAGATGGGCCTGTACGCGCCGCGATACCGCTTCGTGGAGTTCTACCTCAACACCGACGGCACCTCGGTGGGCGCCGAGGACTACATGGGCGTCTACATGATCGTTGAGACGATCAAGAACAGCAAGAACCGGCTCGACCTCAAACAGCTCGATGAGGACGACGTCACGCTGCCGAAGATCCAGGGCGGCTACATCTGGAAGTTCGAGTGGATGGCCGCCGAGGAGCCGACGTTGCCGTGCAGCGGTTCGTCGAGCACCTGCTGGAACTACCTCGAGGTGGTCGATCCCTCGCCGCTGCAGCAGCAGCAGAAGGACTGGCTGCGCGACTACATCCAGACCTTCCACGACGTGCTGCACGGGCCGGACTTCGCCGACCCGGAGACCGGCTACCGGGCGTACATCGACGTCGACTCCTTCATCGACCAGCTGATCGTCTACGAGCTCAGCCGGAACATGGACGCCTACGTCCGCAGCGCCTACTTCCACAAGGACCGGGACACCAAGATCTTCGCGGGCCCGCTGTGGGACTACGACCTCACCTTCGGGGTGGGCGGGTTCTTCCAGAACGACCAGACCTCGGGCTGGCAGTACCAGCAGACCCGGCAGCCGCTGGCCAACGACTGGTTCAACCAGCTCATGCGGGATCCGGCCTTCGTCAACCAGGTCAGGGCGCGCTGGCAGGAGCTGCGCCGCGGCCTGCTCTCCGACTCGGCCGTGCAGGCCAGGATCGACGCGCTCGCCGGGCCGCTGACCAACGCCGCGCAGCGCAACTTCCAGCGCTGGCCGAACCTCACGACATCGATGATCGGTTTCTTCTTCACCCCGACCGCGTCCACCTGGCAGGGCCAGGTGCAGTACATGCGCGACTGGACGCTGCGCCGCGCGGCCTGGCTGGACTCGACCGCGGGATGGGGCGGTACGGTCACCCCGACCCCGACCCCGACCCCCACGCCCACTCCCACGCCGACCCCGACGCCGACCCCGACGCCGACCCCGACCCCGACTCCCACGCCCACGCCTACACCGACACCGACACCGAGCCCCACGCCGTCGCCGAGTCCGTCTCCCTCCCCGAGTCCGTCGCCCAGCCCGAGCCCCTCGCCCGGCGGGGCGCGGTGCACCGCGACGTACTCGGTGATCAACCAGTGGCCCGGCGGGTTCCAGGGTGAGGTCCGCGTCACGGCCGGCGCCACGGCGATCAGCAACTGGACCGTGTCCTGGACTCTCTCCACCGGGGAGACGATCACCCAGGCGTGGAACGCGACCGTCACGAGCCAGGGGGCCGCGGTCACCGCGCGCAACGTGTCCTACAACGGCTCGCTCGCAGCCGGTGCCAGCACCACGTTCGGGTTCCTCGGGTCGTCCACGGGGAACGCCGGCACACCCGCGCTCACCTGTGCGGGAAGCTGACGCCGATCGACGGGCGTACCCGGCACCGCGCCCCGCGCCGGGTACGCCGCCGTTCCCGGATCCGCCTCGTGCCGTGCCGGCCGGCCGTCTTCCCCCGGGCCTGTGGCCGCTGCCGGTGAGCATCCGGAGGCCCGCTGCCCGGCTCGCCGATCCGCTCGCCGAATGGTTCGAATCGGAATAAGTCGGGACAAATGTGATCTCCCTGTCATAAAAATTGGTCAAGGTGGAGGAGTGCGAGATTGGCTTAATGATCAAGTGAGGAATCGGCTGGGCACGTTCGGCCTGATCGTGCCCTCCATCGCGCAGTGTGCCGTGGGCGCCGCGCTGGCCTGGGTCGTCGCCGTTCATCTGCTCGGTCACGCCCGTCCCCTCTTCGCGCCCATCGCGGTGATGATCTGCGTGGGTGTGGGGCTCGGGCAGCGGCTGCGCAGGCTGGTCGAGCTGGTGGTCGGCGTCAGTCTGGGCGTGGGCATCGGCGACCTGCTGGTGTCCTGGATCGGCTCGGGCCCCTGGCAGATGGCGCTCGTTGTCGCGCTGGCGATGGGCGTCGCGGGGCTGCTGAACAGCGGCGAGCTGTTCATATCGCAGGTCGGGTCGTCCGCGGTGCTGGTCACCATGGTGGTGCCGGGTGAGGACGCCGGCGGGCTGGACCGGATGATCGACGCGCTCACCGGCGGCGTCATCGGCGTCGCGGCGGTCGCGCTGCTGCCCGCCAGCCCGCTCACCATCGCGGGCAAGCGTCTGTCCGGCGTGCTCGACGCCTTCTCCACCGTGCTGGAACAGGCGGCGGAGGCGATCGAGAAGGGCGACATGGACCTGGCCGCCGAGGCCCTGGAACGCGGACGCAGGACCCAGACCTCGGTCGAGGAGCTCGCGGCCGCGCTGGCGAACAGCAGGGAGATCATCAGGATCTCGCCGCTGCGCCGGCATCATCGGAGCAGACTGGCCAGGTACGAGACCGCCGCCGTGCCGGTGGATCTCGCGCTGCGGAACGCACGGGTGCTGGTCCGCCGCACGCTCGCGGCGCTGGGGGAGTCCAGCCCGCCGCCGGCCGCGCTGGCCGAGTCGCTGCGCGAGGTCTCGGAGGCGGCGCTGCTGCTCCAGCTCGAACTGGCGGCTGGACGCGAGCCGATGCTGGCCAGACAGGCACTGCTCGCCGTCGCCGCCCGGGAGCGGCCCAAGAACCTGGGATTCTCCGCGAATGTCACCATCGCGCAGCTGCGCTCCATCGCCGTCGATCTGCTGCAGGCCACCGGGATGGATCACGACACGGCCTCGGCCGCGCTGACCCCGCTGAACGAGCCGGCCTGAGCGACGAGAGCATACCGGCCGCGACGGCCGTACACGTGGTTGTCCACAACCGAATCCACAGCTGTGGGTTACCGAATGATTACTCGGCGTGATGCGATCCGCGGGCCGCACGTGCGGGTGCGGCTGCCGCGGCGGCGGCCGCCGGCGCTGGAAGCGCGCCTGCTGCCACGGTATGGCGGGATGGCCCCTCCCCGGCCGGGGGAGGGGAGTGCCGGGCACCGGCCGCCGAGGGTCGTTCTTCTAGTGGAACCAGCCGTCCCGTCCGAGGCAGGTGTTGCCGCAGTTGCCGGCGACGAAGATGTCCCAGACGATGTTGTCCCAGTCCGCGGTGTCGCAGGAGCTGCCGCAGGCGCCGCCCCAGCCCCATTCCGCGGGGGCGGTGGTCGCGCTTGCCGCGGTGGAGCCCATGGTGAGAACGCCACCGGCGAGCGCGGTGCTGAGTGCGAGCCTGGCGATGACCTTATTGAGCTTGGGCATTATGAGTCCCCCTCGAAAGGATCATGTGCCTGATTTACGGTGAAACCGACCCGATGGCCGTTAAGTGGCCATCGCCCCGCGATGTCATAATTTCCTGATCATGCTGGCGACAAACGCTGATCTGCGCCGTTTTGGCCCACCTTATTAACATAAGAGCACTTATATGCCGTCTGTGACTGATTTATCCCTCAATGTCCGATTTGAGGGTTCTCTATCGAGAGGAGCATCTGCTTTTCGCGTGACCGCCGTTTCGGCGGGCTCGTAGACGGCGCCGACGGGGTAAGCCGATCTCCCGGCATCGTACGGAGGCGCGTTCGGCTACACGGGTTCGTCGATTCGGAACGCGCCGGCCCGGTCGATCTCCGGGGGCGACGATGCGCCCAGGCCGTGTGCGCCCTTCCCGGGAGTGGCCGGCGTCGCCGCGACGTCACCTTCGCGGCCGTGCGGGACTCCGATCGAGGAGCCGACCGACCGGTGCGCGAGCCTCTCGGCGGCCGGTGGACCGCTCAGGCGCCGCTCGGCTCGACGAGGACCTTGAGGCCGCGGCGGGAGACGGCCGCGGGGAAGGCCTCGGCCACGCGGGAGAGCGGGAAGCGCTCGGTCACCAGCGACGAGACGTCGACCTTCCCGCTCTCCACGAGGCGGATCGCCCGGGGATAGGTGAGGTTCATCCGGCGCACCAGCGCGAGCGTGAGGCCCTTGCGCCGCGCCAGCGCGGCGGGGAAGGCCGTACGGTCCTCGTCGGGGATGCCGGCGAGCACGACCCGGCCACCGGGCCGCGCCGCGGTGAGCGCGATCCGCACCGCGTCGTCGTTGCCCGCCACCTCGAAGGCCGTCTGGGCGCCCATTCCCTCCAGATCGGCCCAGAAGCCCGGCCCGGCCTCCTCGGGGGCGAGCGCGTGATCGGCCCCGCCGCGCAGGGCGGCGGCCCGCCGGTGGGGGAGGGGATCGACGGCCACCACCATGGAGGCTCCGGTGAGCCGGGCGAGCTGGACGACGAGCAGGCCGATCGGGCCGCACCCGATGACGGCGACCGGTGCGCCGAGCCGTACGTGCCCGAGATCGACCGTGTGGACGGCCACGCCCAGGGGTTCGAGCATCGCGCCGTCGGCGTCGGACAGGGCGTCGGGCAGCGGGTGCAGCAGCTCCGACGGCCAGGTCATCCGCTCGCGCAGGCCGCCGTCGAGCTTCCCGTGCCCGGCGAACCGTACGTTCGGGCACAGGTTGCCGTAGCCCGTCTCGCAGACGGCGCATCCGCCGCAGGGGATCGCGGGGTCCACCGCGACCCGCTGCCCGTGCCGGGGACCGCCCTCGATGACACCGGCCATCTCATGCCCGACGACGAGCGGCTTGTCCAGCACGGCGTCGCCGATGCCGCCCTCGCCGTACCAGTGGAGGTCGGAGCCGCACAGCCCCACGGCGGTGACCCGGACCACGCTCTCCCCGGGTCCGGGAACGGGCGGCGGCTCCTCATGCAGGCGGATGTCGCCCACGCCGTGAAGCCTGGCCACACTTGCTTTCAAAGTACGCATCAAGGGGATGATAGCCCTAACAAGGTCCAGCTGGCCGAGGCGTCGGCGGCCCGGCGGCCGAGGGTCCGTGCGATGCTTGTGATCAGGCCGGAAAACAACCTGATCGGATTTCACGGGGCGGTCAACCTACCGCCGTCTTCGAGCGTCAGACGTAGGCACCGTTCGACCCCAAACGCGAGAGGGCACGACCCCATGCCTACTCCTGATATCCGGAGCGAAAAATTTCCCGGCCACAGCGAACGAGAACGGCAGGCGCGGCTCGCGCTCGACGCCGTACGCCGGAACGGCCCGGAGGCGGTGCGTGAGGAGACGCTCCGGATGAAGTGCGAACTGGTCCGCCTGTACGGCTGGGAGGGGTACCAGCTGGTGATGGCGAAGATGGAGAGCGACCTGGCGCGCCTGCGCGAGCAGTGACCCGGCGGGACGTTCTCCCCGGGATGGGTAGCATGCCGAGCGGCGGCCCCGACCCGAGGAGTGACGATGTCCCGACCCATGCCCCGGCCGACACGATCGGGGAGGCTGGTGATCGGCGGATACACCCCCGACACGGACGGGTCCGGCCCCGGGCTCACCGTCGCCGGAGCCGACGCCGGCGGGCATCTCTCGGTGCTCGCGCAGGCCGCGGCCTCCGGGCCGTCGTTCGTCATCGGCCATCCCCGGCTGCCGCTGCTCTACGCCGTGCTGGAGCGCGACGAGGGCGGCGTCGCCGTGTTCGCTGACGAGGCCGACGGCCCGCGTCCGGTGGCCGAGCTGCCGAGCGGGGGATCGTCCCCCTGCCACCTCGCGCTCGATCCGGAGGCGGCCTGGCTCGTCGTGGCCAACTACGGCGACGGCACCGTCGCCGCGTTCCGGCTCGGGCCGGACGGTCTGCCCGGTCCGGAGCCGCTGCTGTTCCGGCACGAGGGCGGCGGCCCGGACCCAGAACGGCAGGAGGGGCCGCACGCCCACCAGGCCGTCTTCGGCCCCGGCGGTGTGCTGCACGTCACCGATCTCGGCGCCGACCTGGTGCGCCGCTTCCTGCCCGGCATGCGGCCGCACCCCGGCGGCCCGGTACGGCTCGCCCCCGGCAGCGGCCCCCGCCACCTCGTCCACCACGGCGGCCACTGGTACGTGGCGGGAGAGCTGGACGGCTGCGTCGCCGTCTACGACGAGGGCTGGCGCGAGGCCGGCCGGGTGCCCGCCAGCGGCAGCGGGGAGCGCAACCACCCGTCGCACATCGCCCTCTCCCCGGACGGCCGCCACCTCTACGTGGGCAACCGGGGACCCGACACCGTGTCGGCCTTCGAGATCGACGGGCCGCGCCTCACCCCGGTGGCGGAGACGCCCTCCGGGGGAAGCTGGCCCAGGCACTTCGCGATCGACGGCGATCTCCTCTACGTGGCGAACCAGCGGTCGGACACGGTGTCCGTGCTCGCGCTGAAGGACGGCGTCCCGCAGCCGACCGGCGAGACCCTCCGCGTCGGCACCCCCTCCTGCGTGCTCCCGCGCCCGGCGGCACCCCGCGGGGTCAGTCCCACCAGAACGACCAGAAGTTCTGGCCGATGATCTGCTCGGCGTAGTCCTCCAGCGTTCCCGGCCCCTGGAAGACGGCGTCGGGGCAGAACGTCCAGTGCTCGGCGGCCACGCTCAGCGCGTGCGCCGCCGTGACGGGCGGCGCGGCCACGCTCAGCTCCATCGTGTTGAAGCCCAGGGCGACCAGCCGCACCCCGAACCTGTCCTCCCAGCTGCGCAGGACGGCCGCCAGCGGCACGGTCCATTCGTTGTGGTGCAGGGCGCCCTGCCAGCCGATGGCGACCAGCGCGTCGGCGCTCCGCGCCGCCGCTGCGAGCCCGAGCGGGGTCATCCGCTCGGCGATGACGTCGGCGTACCAGTCGGCGACCATGCCGGGGTCGGCCACCGGCGTCCCCGGCTCGGCCAGGCCGGGGCACTCGATCCCGAACGGCGTCAGCTCCGCCTCGTAGTCCCCGGCGAGATCCGCCCAGGCCTCGGCCATGAAGCCCTCGGCGGTGAAGTGGTCGATCTCGTCCGGCGAGTCCGGTGCGATCTGCCCCGCCGACCAGGGCTGCATGCCGTCCTCCAGCAGCACCGGCCACAGCCCCGACCTGCGGTGCTCGGCGCGCAGACGGCTCCACAGCCCGGCCGGCACGGGGTCGTCGCTGAGCCAGAACGAGGGCCGGTGATGGGTGCGCCACCGGTCGTAGTCGGGGTCCGGCCACACGAGTGTCCCGGGGGGAAGCTCGACGGACAGTTCCCACCTGTTCCCGCCGCCGTCGCCGAAGAGCAGGCCCAGGTCCGCCGAAAGCCGCCGCTGCTCGTGAACCGACATGCGCCAATAATGTCGGACCACGGCCCGTCTCCGCTTGTAGGGATCCTGTTGAGATCGGGCTCAGAGGAGAATCAGGCGGCACGGTCCCGCGGCGACGATCTTCGTGATGAGGCGCGCACGGCCGCCGCGATCGGCTTCGGCGAAGACGTGCTCCGGGCGGATGGTGACCGTGCGGGCGCCGAGGACCGGCGCGGCCGCGATCCGCGGGTGGAGCCGCCCTGCGCGACCCGGGCGAGCCTCGCGGAGGGCGGCTCCACCCGGCCGATCGCCGTCTCCGCCCTGACGCCGCATCGGATGGTTCACGTATCCGGCGGCGTCCGGCGGATCAGAGGTACTGCCCCGTCGACGTGGGCGGGTCCGGCTCGTCGACCCGGCGGCCGTCGCGCAGGGCGAACAGCTCGGCCAGCGTCGCACCGCAGCCGGTCGCCGGCATGCCGGCGGCGGTCTCCGGTGCGGACTCGCGCAGCCACTCGGCGGCCTGGGCGGCGTCGAGCCGGCCGATCTCGATCTGGGCGAGACACCGGCCGGGCCGTACGACCGCGGGATGCAGCCGGCTGAGGTCCTCGTTCGTCGTGATCGCGACGAGTACGTCCCGGCCCTGGCCCAGCAGGCCGTCGGTGAGGTTGAGCAGCCGGGACAGGCCCTGTCCGGTGGACTGCTTGGCCTCGGCGCGGATGAGCTCGTCGCAGTCCTCGAGCACCAGCAGCCGCCAGCGCGGCTCGTCGTCCTCCTCGTCAGGACCGTCCCAGCCGACCGCCACGTCCATCAGGTAGCCGGGCTCGCCGAACAGCCGCTCGGGGTCGAGCACGCAGTCGACCTGGCACCAGGCGGACCACTCCCTGGCGAGCGTGCGCAGCAGCGTGGTCTTGCCGGTGCCCGGCGGGCCGTGCAGCAGTAGCAACCTGCCGCAGATGTCACCGGGCGCCGTCTTCATCAGCGCGTCCAGGCGGGGCACGGCGGCCCGTGGGTAGTTGCGCCTGATCTCCGGCCAGGGCGACGTGGTGATCGGCTTGACGGATCGGCGCGGGCCGTGCACCGACGCCCACCAGAAGCCCATGCTCACGTGGTCGGCGTCGGGGGCGCTCTCCGTCGCGTCCCGCACCGCCTCGGCGAGGACCGACGCGGCCAGCTCCTCGCTGACAGCCGTCGCCGTGAGCGTGGCGGACCGGTTGACGTGGCGGACCACCCGCAACGTCCATCCGTCGCCCGCGACGAGACGGGCCTCGTGGCCGTCGGTGTGCTGGGCCACGCGCAGCAGCAGCCCGCCGGCCGCCGTCATCGGCGCGTCGGGCCGGACCCGGTCGAGGCGGGTGGTGCGCGACCAGGGCTGGGCGCCGGTCGCGAACGGCGACAGCGCCAGTGCGTCGATCACGTCGGCCGGGCTGTCGGTGTCGTCGATCCACACCCGCATCGGCACCTGGTCCGGCGCCGCGTCGGGCCGTTCCAGCGTGGGCTGCCGCTGGCCGAGCTGATTCTGGCCGGGCTGCCGGGGATCGGGGGTGAAGGGGACCTCCTTAAGGAAGGACATGCACCCATGATCTCGGCTGTACGGCCCGATGTCGACGCGTTTACGTACGGATCCCCCATCCCGGCCCCTCCTCGCCGCCGTGATCGCGTGAGCTCTCCCGGCGTCGCCTCCTGACCTCCGCGGATCCAGTGCCTGCTCACGGCGGCGTGTGCGGGTGTTCGCGAGATCGCGGCCGGGACGGGGCACGTTGGAGTTCTGGTTGGAGTGGCGGCGGGATGAGCGCCTTATGGCCGGCAGGGAGGCGTCCACGACTTATCGGACGGGCGAAAAACCTGGAAAGCGCGCAGCCGGCCGGGTGATCTCACTAGGCTCGGTCGTCCCGCCGATCGTTTCCCCGGAGAGATTCGTGTCCATCGACCTCGTATCCCGCGCCGCGTGGGGCGCCCGTCGCCCGAAGGGCTCCTACTCCCCGCTGAGCTCGGCGAAGGGGGTGAAGGTTCACTACACGGGCGGTCGGGTGGACCCGTCGATCGTGGACGACCACGGCAGGTGCGCGGCCATGGTCAGATCGATCCAGAATCACCACATGGACGGCAACGGCTGGATGGATATCGGCTATTCAATGGTCGCCTGTCCCCATAGAAAGGTATTTGTGGGGCGCGGCCCGAAGCGCCTGCCGGCCGCCAACGGCCCCGGACTCAATTCGGGTCACTACGCGGTGCTCGGCCTGGTCGGCAACGCCGGGCTGACCCAGCCGACGGACGGGATGCTGAACGGCATCCTCGACGCCATCGGCTACCTGCGCGAGCACGGCGGCGCCGGTCGGGAGATCAAGGGCCATCGAGACGGCTACCCCACCGACTGCCCCGGCGACCCCCTCTACGCCTGGATCAGGAAGGGCGCCCCCCGGCCGGGGAAGGGCGGCACGTCCCCGCGGCCCGCGCCCAGGTGGCCGGGACGGCTGCTCAGGTATCCGCCCGTCATGCGCGGCGGCGACGTGCGGACCTGGCAGGCGCGGATGAAGCGGATCGGATACGTCATCGTGGTCGACGGCGCCTACGGCCCGGCGTCGAGGGCGGTGTGCGTACGCTTCCAGAAGGCCGCCGGCCTCGACGCCGACGGCATCGTCGGGCCGCTGACCTGGAACGCCGCCTTCGCCGTCCTCGCCGCCAAGCCGTAACCCGCCCGTGGGCCCCGGCCCCCGGGGCCGAGCCGTACGGCACGGGCCGGACTCGGCGCAGGCCTCGACCGCGGCGGCGTTCGCCTGCCGGACGTGCTCGCTCGGCCTGCGGCGTGCCGAGCGGTCCGTGGTGCGGCATCCGGGTTTCGGACGGGACGAAACCCGGACCCCGAAGCATGGTTCCGGAGACGCTCCGCCTAGCATCCTGGCATGACGACGGTGCCACCTCTGGAAATCGCCTCGGGGTTCCCGCCCGGCTCGCGGGAGCAGTGGCGCACGCTCGCGCTCGGGGTCCTGCGCAAGTCAGGAGCCCTCGGCGAGGACGCCACACCCGCCGACGTGGAGGAGGCGCTTTCCTCCACTACTCACGACGGCGTGACGATCGCGCCGCTGCACGACACCGCCGACCTGCCCGCCGCCCCCCGGATTGTACGGCCGGGCGATCAGTGGGACGTGCGCCAGCGCCACGCCCACCCCGACCCCGCCGTGACCAACGAGGCGGTGCTGTCCGACCTCGACGGCGGGGTCACCTCGATCTGGCTCGACCTGCCGGCCGGCGACGGCCCCGGCGTGCTGCCGCGAGTGCTCGACGGCGTGCTCCTCGACCTCGCCCCCGTCGTCCTCGACGCGGGCGCCGGGGCGGTCCCGGTCGCGGGGGCGTACCTCGACCTGCTGGCCGAGCGTGGTGTGACGGCTCCGGGCGGCAACCTCGGGCTTGATCCTTCCGCCGTCTCCGAGGGGATCTCGGTGCTGCGGCGGTCCCTGGCCGAGCAGCCCGCCCTGCGCGGGGTCGTCGTCGACGCCCTGCCGTACCACGACGCGGGCGGCGGCGACGTCGAGGAGCTGGGCTGTTCGATCGCCGCCGGCGTGGCCGCGCTGCGCGCCATGACCGACGCCGGTCTCTCCGTTGAACAGGCGATGGGTCTGCTGGAGTTCCGTTACGCCGCCTCGGCCGACCAGTTCCTCACCATCGCCAAGCTGCGGGCCGCGCGCCGGCTGTGGGCCCGGGTGGCCGAGGTCGTCGGCGGGCCCGGCGGCCAGCTTCAGCACGCGGTGACGTCGTCGGCGATGATGACGGCCCGCGACCCCTGGGTGAACATGCTGCGCACCACCCTGGCCTGCTTCGGCGCGGGCGTCGGCGGGGCCGACGCGGTGACCGTGCAGCCGTTCGACGCCGTTCTCGGGCTGCCCGACGCGTTCGCCCGCAGGATCGCGCGCAACACCCACGCGCTGCTGACGGAGGAGGCCGGCGTCGCCCGGGTGACCGACCCGGCCGGCGGCTCCTGGTACGTCGAGCGGCTCACGGCCGACCTGGCCGAGCGCGCCTGGGCGTGGTTCCAGGAGATCGAGCGCGCCGGCGGGATGGCCGCCGCCCTCGACCGGCTCGTCCCCGAGCGGATCGCGGCCACCCGGGACAGGCGGGCGCGGGCACTCGCGCACCGCCGCGACCCCGTCACCGGCGTCAGCGAGTTCCCCGATCTGACCGAGAAGACACCGGCCCGCCGGTCCGGGCCCGGCCTCGCGGGCGAGGGTTCGGCAGGCGGAGCCGGAGGGCTGCCGCGCATCCGCTACGCCGGGGAGTTCGAGGCGCTGCGCGATCTCGCCGACGCGCAGGCCGGGCGGCCCAGGGTCTTCCTCGCCACGATCGGCCCCGTCGCCGCGCACACCGCGCGCGCGACGTTCGCCGCCAACCTGTTCGCCGCCGGCGGCGTCGAGACCGTGACCTCCGGGGCGGCCACGGACCCGGCCGAGATCGCCGAGGCGTTCCGCGCGGCCGGCACCCCGGTCGCCTGCCTGTGCTCGAGCGACCGGTTGTACGGCGAGCACGCCGCAGCCGTGGCGGCCGCGCTGCGTGCGGCCGGGGCCGGGCGGATCTGGCTGGCGGGCAAGGGCGAGCATGGAGATGTGGACGCCAACCTGTACGCCGGATGTGATGCGCTCGACGTGCTCCGTACGACGTTCGACGACCTTGGAGTAACCCGATGACTCGCCAACGTTCGGTGATTCCGGATTTTTCGGGAATTGAGCTGGGGACGGGGACGGAGTCCGTACCCGTGCCCGCGTCGCCCGGCGCTGAGGTGTGGGAGACCCCGGAGGGGATCGAGGTCAAGCCGCTGTACACGGCCGCCGACCTCGACGGGCTGGACTTCCTCCAGACCTATCCGGGCGTGGCGCCGTACCTGCGCGGGCCGTACCCGACGATGTACGTCACCCGGCCGTGGACCATCCGCCAGTACGCCGGCTTCTCCACGGCGGAGGAGTCCAACGCGTTCTACCGGCGCAACCTCGCGGCCGGGCAGAAGGGCCTGTCGGTCGCGTTCGACCTCGCCACCCACCGGGGGTACGACTCCGATCACCCGCGGGTGGCGGGCGACGTCGGCATGGCGGGCGTGGCGATCGACTCGATCTACGACATGCGGCAGCTGTTCGAGGGCATCCCCCTCGACAGGATGAGCGTGTCGATGACCATGAACGGCGCGGTGCTGCCGATCCTGGCGCTGTACATCGTGGCGGCGGAGGAGCAGGGGGTCGGCCCCGGCAAGCTGGCCGGGACCATCCAGAACGACATCCTCAAGGAGTTCATGGTCCGCAACACCTACATCTACCCGCCGGGCCCGTCGATGCGGATCATCTCCGACATCTTCGCCTACACCTCGGCGAACATGCCGCGCTTCAACTCCATCTCCATCTCCGGCTACCACATCCAGGAGGCCGGGGCGACCTGCGACCTCGAGCTGGCGTACACGCTCGCCGACGGCATCGAGTACCTGCGGGCGGGCGTCGGGGCGGGTCTGGACATCGACGCGTTCGCGCCGCGGCTGTCGTTCTTCTGGTGCATCGGCATGAACTTCTTCATGGAGGTCGCCAAGCTGCGGGCCGCCCGCCTGCTGTGGGCGAACATCGTGAAGGACTTCGGGGCCGCCGACCCCAGGTCGCTGTCACTGCGCACGCACAGCCAGACCTCCGGGTGGTCGCTGACCGCGCACGACGTGTTCAACAACGTGGTGCGCACCTGCGTCGAGGCGATGGCCGCCACCCAGGGGCACACCCAGTCGCTGCACACCAACGCGCTGGACGAGGCGCTGGCGCTGCCGACCGACTTCTCGGCCAGGATCGCGCGCAACACCCAGCTCGTCCTCCAGCAGGAGTCCGGCACCTGCCGCACGATCGACCCCTGGGGCGGGTCGTACTACGTCGAGCGGCTCACCCACGACCTCGCCCGGCGGGCGTGGGGACACATCCAGGAGGTCGAGGCCGCCGGCGGCATGGCCAAGGCGATCGACGCCGGGCTGCCGAAGATGCGCATCGAGGAGGCCGCGGCCCGCACCCAGGCGCGCATCGACTCCGGGCGTCAGCCCGTAATCGGGGTGAACAAGTATCGCCCCGAGGCCGACGAGAAGATCGACGTGCTCAAGGTCGACAACACCGAGGTACGCCGCCAGCAGCTCGACAAGCTGCGCCGTCTGCGCGAGGAGCGCGACCCGGCCGCGGTGGCGAGGGCCTTGGAGGCGCTGACCGAGGGCGCCGCCGGGAACGGCAACCTGCTGGAGCTCGCCGTCACGGCCGCCCGCGCCAAGGCGACGGTCGGGGAGATCTCCGAGGCCATGGAGAAGGTCTTCGGACGCCACGCCGCGCAGATCCGTACGATCTCCGGTGTGTACCGGGAGGAGGTCGGCGGCGCGGTGGACGACGTCAGGGCCGCGTGCGCGGACTTCGAGAAGGCCGAGGGCCGCAGGCCGCGCATCCTGGTCGCCAAGATGGGGCAGGACGGCCACGACCGCGGCCAGAAGGTGATCGCCAGCGCCTTCGCCGACCTCGGCTTCGACGTCGACGTCGGCCCGCTGTTCCAGACGCCCGAGGAGGTCGCCCGGCAGGCCGTCGAGGCCGACGTGCACATCGTCGGCGTCTCCTCGCTGGCGGCCGGCCACCTGACCCTCGTGCCTGCCCTGCGCGAGGCGCTGGCCGAGCTGGGCGCGGACGACATCATGATCGTGGTGGGCGGGGTGATCCCGCCCGGCGACGTCGACGAGCTGCGCGCGGCCGGGGCCGCCGCCGTCTTCCCGCCGGGCACGGTCATCGCGGACGCGGCGCACGGGCTGCTCAAGGATCTGTCCGCGCGCCTGGCCCACCCCGGCGCGGCATGACGTCGATGGAGGACTATCTCGCGGGTGTGCTGGCCGGGGACCGGCGGTGGACCGCTCGGGCGATCACGCTCGTCGAGTCCACCCGGCCCGATCACCGTGAGCTCGCCCAGCGGCTGCTCGTCGAGCTCACCCCGCACGCCGGCAAGGCGCGCAGGGTGGGCATCTCCGGGGTGCCGGGGGCCGGCAAGTCGACGATCATCGAGTCGCTCGGCACCTATCTGACCGAGCGCGACCACCGGGTGGCCGTGCTCGCCGTCGACCCGTCCTCGCGGCGCAGCGGCGGCAGCATCCTGGGCGACAAGACCCGGATGGCCAGACTCGCCGCCGATCCCAGGGCGTTCATCCGGCCGTCGCCGACGGCCGGCACGCTCGGCGGCGTCGCCCGGGCCACCCGGGAGGCGATGGTCATCGTGGAGGCGGCCGGCTATGACGTGGTGCTCGTCGAGACCGTCGGCGTCGGCCAGTCCGAGACCGCCGTCGCCGACATGGTCGACACGTTCCTGCTGCTCACGCTGGCGCGTACCGGCGACCAGCTCCAGGGCATCAAGAAGGGCGTGCTGGAGCTGGCCGACGTGATCGCGGTCAACAAGGCCGACGGCGAGCACGAGATGGCGGCCCGCCGGGCCGCCCGCGAGCTGGCCGGGGCGCTGCGCCTGCTGCGGTCGCACACCCCCGTGCTGACCTGCAGCGGGCTCACCGGCACCGGTCTCGCCGAGCTGTGGGAACAGGTCGTACGCCACCAGGAGGAGACCGACCTGTCCGCCAGGCGGCGTCACCAGCAGGTCGAGTGGACCTGGTCGCTGGCCAGGGACCGTCTGCTCTCCCGGTTGGCGGAACGGGCGGCTCCGATAGCGGCGGAGGTCGAGGCCCAGGTGCTCGACGGCGGCCTCACCCCCTCGCTCGCCGCCGACCGTCTCCTGGCCGCCTTCTTCGACGGAAACCCACCCACCCCGTGACCCCACCCACCCTTGCCCGTGATCTTGCGAATTCTTGCAGGGATGCCTTCTGACCTGCGCGGATCCTTCCCGTGATCTTGCAGATGCTCGCAGACGTACGATCTGACCTGCGCTGATGGGTTCCGTGATCTTGCAGTTCTGGGTGCAAGATCACGGAGCGTGTTTCCCCCGGTCAAAGCATATGTCTGCGAGAAACTGCAAGATCACGAAGCGAGAAGTGCCTGCTCCTGGCATTGCGTGCGAGTATTCGCAAGATCACGGGAATCCGTTTTGGACGGGGGTCGTACGCCACGTCCATGGTCAGCATCCATGGTCAGGAGAGAAGCGTGCGGCCCCAGTAGTCGCCGGCGTCGGCGAGCCCCGGCGGGCAGGCGAAGACGCCGCTGGAGACGTGTTTGATGTACTCGTTCAGCGAGTCGTCGGCGGCCAGCGCCCGCTGGATCGGGACGAACTGCCTGCGCGGATCGCGCTGGTAGGCCATGAAGAACAGCCCGGCGTCGAGCCTGCCCAGGCCGTCGGAGCCGTCGACATAGTTGTAGCCGCGGCGCAGGATGCGGGCGCCGCCGTGCGCGGACGGGTGGGCGAGCCGTATGTGCGAGTCGCCGGGGATCACGGGCCTGCCGTCGGGGCCGGTCCTGGCGAGATCCGGCTCGTCGAACTCGGCCTTCCCGGTGAGCGGCGCGCCGACGCCCTTGTCGCGGCCGAATATGGCCTCCTGCTCCGCCAGCGGGGCGCGGTCCCAGGTCTCGATGTGCATGCGGATCTTCCGGGTGACCAGGTAGGCGCCGCCGTCCATCCAGGCCGGGCCGTCACCGGGGGCGGCCCACAGGTGCTCGCGGAGCATCTCGGTGTCCTCGAGCTTGAGGTTCGCGGTGCCGTCCTTGAAGCCCAGCAGGTTGCGCGGCGTCGCCTGCGCGCGGGAGGTGGAGGACGTACGGCCGAAGCCGAGCTGGGAGTAGCGGACCGAGACCTTGCCGAACCCGATCCTGACCAGGTTCCTGATCGCGTGTACGGCCACCTGGGGGTCGTGGGCGCAGGCCTGGACGCAGATGTCGCCACCCGATATCTCCGGCAGCAGCGCGTCGCCGCGGAACGCGGGCAGGTCGGCCAGGGCCGGCGGCCTGCGGCCGGCGAGCCCGAACCGGTCGTCGAACAGGGTGGGGCCGAAGCCGATGGTGAGCGTGAGACCGGAGGCGGGCAGGCCGAGGGCCTCGCCGGTGTCGTCGGGCGGGGCCTGTGGGTCGCCGCCGAGGGCGCCGAACGTACCGGCGTCCTTGCCCTGGGTCATCCGGGCGGCGGCCGCCGTCCACTCCTGGAGCAGTTCGACGAGCTCGGCCCTCTTGACGGTGGTCACGTCGAGCGCGACGAAGTGCAGCCGGTCCTGGGCGGGGGTGACGATGCCCGCCTGGTGGGGACCGTAGAACGGGACGGCCTCGGAGATCGACGCGGCCTGGGCGGCCGTCGGGCCGCCGGCCAGTGAGCGGGTGGCCACCGTGCCGGCGCCGGCGACGCCGACCGCGGCCACGCCCGCCGCCCCCAGGCCGAACAGCCCGCGCCGGCTGATCCCGCTCACTTGGCCACCACCGCGGCCACCTTGCTGATCGGTTCGGCCAGGGCGTTGATGGCGTCGGACAGCAGGCGCAGATCGTCCTTGGACAGCTCGGTGTGCAGCTGCCAGCCGTCGCCGGACCTGTGCCGCTCCAGGGCCTGCTCGGCCGCGGCGAACTTCTCGTCGAGCGTCTTCACCAGGTCGGGAGCCCGCTCCTCCAGCACCGGCCGCAGCGCCTGGACCGCGGCCTTGCTGCCCTGCAGGTTGGCGTCGAAGTCCCACAGGTCGGTGTGGGAGTAGCGGTCCTCCTCACCGGTGATCTTCCCGGTGGCGACC
Organism: Sphaerimonospora sp. CA-214678; assembly: GCF_050942215.1. Lineage (GTDB taxonomy): Bacteria > Actinomycetota > Actinomycetes > Streptosporangiales > Streptosporangiaceae > Sphaerimonospora. The sequence goes on along the minus strand of NZ_CP192056.1, from coordinate 3,259,635 downwards.
TCGTCGAGCAGTTCCTTGGCGCCGTTGGCGAGCTGCACGGGCGACAGGTCGGTCGCGTTGGCCTTCTCGACGATGGTGGTGACGTCGGTCATCAGCTTGTCGGCGAGCGGCCCGTCCCCGCTGATGTCCTTGCCGACCCACAGGTCCTTCTCGATGCGGTGGAACCCGGTCCACTCCTCGCCCTCGGCCACGTCGTTCTCCCGTGCGTCGATGGCCGGGTCGAGGTCGCCGAAGATCTCCGCCACCGGCTCGATGCGCTCCCAGTACGTCCTCGCCACGGGGAAGAGCCGCTTGGCGTTCTCGGCGTCGCCGGCCTTGACGGCATCGGCGAACTCCTTCGTCTTGACGAGCAGCGTGTCCGACTGGCTCTTGACGTAGCGCTTGTAGCCGGCGACCGCCGCGGCGAGCTGCGCGTCCTGTGTCAGTGGCCGGTGCTCGCCGGTGACCTTGAGCGGGTTCCGGATGCCCTTGCCGATCATGCCGGGCTTGCACGCGGTCTCGTACAACCCGGGCGGGAGCTCGACGACCATGTCGCGGGTCAGGCCGGGGACGATGTTCTCGACCTCGCCCATCACCCGGTCGCCCGCGGCGTAGACGTAGAACTCGGTGACCTTGCTGCCGTTGTTGGTCACGGTGAACGTCGAGGTGCCGGCGGGCAGCTCGGCCGTGCCGACGGCGCATTCGGTGTCGGTGGCCGCGACCGTGATCTTCTTGTCCGCGGCGTCGCCGTCCGCCCCGGAGGACGTCTCGGCGGATGAGCAGGCGGCGAGGCCGGCGAGGGCGAGTGCGGCGGCGGCCGTGGCGATGGGGGTGCGCATGTGGACTCCGTGATTTCCGGATCAGGCGGCGGTCTGGGCCTGTGTGGGCACCGGGGCGGCGGGCGTCCGGCCGGAGGACCTCAGGAAGAAGAAGAGGACCGGCACCGCGTAGGCCACCCAGGCGATGGTCTCCAGCACGCTCGGCTGTGGGGTGATGTTGAACATGCCGCTGAGGAGCGTCGAGTACCAGGCCCCCGGGTCGAGCACGCCGCTGATGTCGAAGGCGTGGGTGGCGAGCCCGGGCAGCACGCCCGCCTCCTGCAGGTCGTGCACTCCGTACTTGAAGATGCCCGCCGCGACGAGGATCAGCAGCAGCCCGGTCCAGGTGAAGAACCTGGTGAGGTTGATCCGCAGGGCGCTGCGGTACAGTCCCCAGCCGATCGCGACGGCGGTCAGCAGCCCGAGGGTGATGCCGATCAGCGGGCTGGCACTGGTGGTGGCGCCCTGCACGGCGGCGAACCACAGCAGCGCGGTCTCCAGCCCTTCCCTTGCGACGGCGAGGAAGGCGACCACGGCGACCGCGGTCGCGCCGAGCCGGAGGGCCTCGCTCAGCTTCTGGCGGAGCTCGCCCGACAGCCGCCGCGCGGCCGTACGCATCCAGAACACCATGAAGGTCACGAAGATCGTCGCGGTGAGGGAGGTGACGGCGTCGAACAGCTCCTGCTGCTGCGAGGCGAGGTGCGTGGCGGTGAAGGTGAGCAGCGCGCCGAACCCGATCGACAGCGCGAGTGCGGCGCCCACCCCGGCCCATACGAGCGGCAGCCGGTCGCGGCTGTCGCTCTTGACCAGGAAGGCCACCAGGATCGAGACGACGAGGGCCGCCTCCAGGCCTTCGCGCAGACCGATCAGGTAGCTCGCGAACACGGTGCCCCCTCTGAGAGCCGATAAGCCTGACCTAACTTAGGCCAGGGTTACCTTACTCCTGGATCCGTACGCCGGTGCAGAGGGGGTAGCCATTTATCTCCCCCTTGGAATCGGGGCGCAATCCGGTGCGTGCCGATCGCGCCGGCCCCGTTAAATGAGTGGCGTCCCCGGCCGCTGCTTATTTACCCTGGCTCGTGTCCTGCCGCCTTCTCCCGGAGGGTTCGTTGAAGCACTGAGGTCACGACACCGCGCTCGACCACCGCCCTGCCGGTGGCCTGGCGCAGCGACCTCAGGGCCCTTCTTCGCGGCGTCCCGATTCCCGGCCTGTGCCCGCGGTGTCTCCACGCGCATATCCGTCGTCACCGCTCACGTCCGGGGAGCCGCCCATGTCTTCTGTGTCTTTTTCAGTTGTCTGCACCGATTTGTCCTTTTATTGGCCCGACGGTTCCGCCGTATTCGAGGACCTCCGATTCGCATTCGGCACCGGCCGCACCGGGCTCATCGGGGCCAACGGGTCGGGAAAGTCGACGCTGCTCAGGATCATCGCCGGAGAGCTGACCCCCTCGGCAGGCACCGTCGGCGTGACCGGCGGCGTCGGCTACCTGCCGCAGAACCTGCCGCTCGGCGCGAGCCGTACGGTCGCGGACCTGCTCGGGATCACCCCCGCCCGGCGGGCCCTGCACGCGATCGAGCGCGGGGATCTCAGCGAGGCGAACTTCGACGCGGTGATCTGGGACGTCGAGGAGCGCGCCCGCGCCGAGCTCGACCGGCTCGGCCTCGGCGAGGTGGACCTCGACCGGACGGTCGCCACGCTCTCCGGCGGAGAGACGATGCTGGTCGGGCTCGCCGCACGGTTCCTCGCGGAACCGGAGATCCTCCTGCTCGACGAGCCGACGAACAACCTCGACCTGGACGCCAGACGGCGGCTGTACGACGCCGTCTCGTCCTGGACGAGGACGCTGGTCGTGGTCAGCCACGACCGTGCGTTGCTCGAACTGGTCGACCAGATCGCCGATCTGCCGGCCGCGCGGACGTTCGGCGGCACGCTGAGCGAGTACGAGCAGGTGCTGGCCGTCGAGAGGGAGGCCGCCGAGCGTGCGGTCCGGGCCGCGGAGGGCGACGTGCGCCGCCGGCGGCGCGAGCTGGCCGAGGCGCAGGCCAAGCTGTCGCGCAGGGTGCGGTACGGCACCAAGATGTACGAGAACAAACGCGAGCCGAAGATCATCATGCAGGAGCGCAAGCGACAGGCCCAGGTGTCGGCCGGCAAGCACCGCACCATGCACGAGGAGAAGCTGTCTGAGGCGCGCGAGCGGCTGGCCGAGGCGGAGGACGCGCTCCGCGACGACTCCGAGATCAGGGTGGAGCTGCCCGCCACGACGGTCCCGGCCGGTCGCACGGTCCTCGTCCTCGACGGCGTCCGTACGGCCGCCGGCCCCGTCGGCGACCTGATCGTCGGGGGCCCGGAGCGGATCGCGCTGCTCGGCCGTAACGGGGCGGGCAAGACCACGCTGCTCCGTACGATCACGGGAGAGATCCCGCCGGTGGAGGGGACGGTCAGGGCCGGGGTCCCCGTGCGCTGTCTGCCGCAGCGGCTCGACGTGCTCGACGACTCGCTGAGCCTGGTCGACAACGTGCGGGCCGTCGCCCCGGCCGCGCCGGTGAACGCGGTCAGGGCCGGGCTCGCCAGGTTCCTGTTCCGCGGCGACCGGGCCGAGCGGGCGGCCGGCACGCTGTCGGGCGGGGAGCGGTTCCGCGCCGTGCTCGCCGCGCTCCTGCTGGCCGAGCCCGCCCCGCAGCTCCTGCTGCTGGACGAGCCGACCAACAACCTCGATCTGGCCGGCGTCCGGGTGCTCGCGCAGGCGCTGTCGGCCTATCGCGGCGCGTTGATCGTGGCCGCCCACGATCTGCCGTTCCTGGAGTCCGTCGGGATCACCAGGTGGCTGACGGTGGGGCCGGAGGGGCTGACGGACACCTGACTCAGCTGGAGAACAGCATGCCCACCCAGCTGCGCTGGCGGCGGTGGCCGTAGTGCCCGTGGTGCGGCGCGCCCCAGGCCGGGCCGCCGGGGGCGGGCGGCGGCGGCGGCGCGTAGTGCTGCTGCGCCCACTGGGACTCCAGCCGGGTCAGCGTCTCCAGCTCGCCGTGGTCGAGGAAGATCCCCCGGCAGTTGTCGCACTGCTCGATGCGGACACCGTTGCGCTCGTACGTCCGCATGTCGCCGCGGCACTTCGGGCACTCCATCAACTGCGTCTCCCTGCGTCGTCGAATCCGTCACCGGCCGGCCGCGGCGATCCTCTCGCACGAGGACACCATCGCCGCGGCCACGTCGTCGAGGGGTTCGCCCGCCCTCGTCGCCGTCGCCACGGCCGTCGCGGCCAACTGGACCGTCAACGCCCGGGCCGGCGCGTCGAGTTCCCGCCACGGATCGCCGGAGGACACGGCGGTGCCGCCCGCGGCGAGGTAGGCGGACAGGAGGCGCTCCCAGGTCTCCGGCTCCAGCAGCCCGGCGGCGAACCACGCCGCGGGGCGGGCCAGGTCCCACGCCGGGTCGCCCACGCCGAGGTCGTCGGGGTCGATGAGCAGCCAGCGGCCCCGATGCTCGACGAGCTGGCCGAGATGCCAGTCGCCGTGCGTCAGCCGCGGCGGCAGCCCCGGCCCCCGCGGCAGCGCGGCGTACGCCTCCCGGATCGGGGCGAGGACCCGGGCGGGGGCGCCCGTCTCGGCGAGCCCGGCGACGGCCCTGGCCACCCTGGCGGGCCCGCCCGCCGGAGGCAGCCCGGCCGGCGGGGGATGGGCGTGCAGCAGGGCGAGCAGCCGCCCGCCCTCCTCCCACGGCGATCCGCCGCCGTGGGACTCCGGGCCGCTCCCGTCCAGGTCGTCTGGGGTCAGAGGGACGCCCGCCGGCCAGATGGTGACGAGCCGGCCCCCGTACGGCGGCTCGCCGTCCAGCCGGTGCAGCGCGAGCGGGGTGAGCATGATCTCGGGCAGCCGCCGTACGGCCGCCAGTCTGGCGCGCAGTCCCGCCTCGTCGGTCTCCGGCGGGTGGGCCTTGACGACGACGTCGCCGACCCGGACCACCAGCACCCGGGTCTCCTTGAGCACGGTCACGGGACCGGCCGCCCGCGCGCCCGGCGGCGCGAGCCGTACGAGCTCGTCGAGCGGGGGCGGGGCGGAAGCGCGGGGGGCGTGCACAGATCGAACTCTAAGGTGATCCGGATCTACGGCATGCCGTACACCTTGGCGATCAGCTCGTAGTTGCGCAGGCGGGCCGCGCCGCCGTGCACCTGTGTGGTGATCATGAGTTCGTCCGCGCCGGTGCGGCCGCGCAGCTCGTCCAGCTCGGCCCGCACCCGCTCGGCGTCGCCGTGCACGACCGTGGACAGCCGCTCGCGGACGAACTCCAGCTCCAGCGGGCTGTAGGGGTAGGCCTCCGCCTCCTCGGGGGTGGGCATCCGGCCAGGGCGGCCCGAGCGCAGGTGCAGCCAGGACAGCGCGCCCGCCATGGCCTGCCGCAGCGCCTCCGCCTCGGTGTCGGCCGCGACGGCCGACACGCCGATCATCGCGTACGGCTCGGCGAGCACCTCCGAAGGCCGGAAACAGGAACGGTACAGCTCGAGCGCCGGCTCCGTGTTGGCCGCGCTGAAATGGTGGGCGAACGCGAACGGCAGCCCGAGCAGCCCGGCGAGGCGGGCGCTGAACCCGCTGGAGCCGAGCAGCCAGATCGGCGGCCGGTCGGCCCCGCGCGGCACGGCCTGGATCTTCGCGTACGGGTGACCCTGCGGGAAGGACCCGTCGAGGAAGCGGGTCAGCTCGTCGAGCTGCTGCGGGAAGTCGTCGGGGTTCACCTCGGCCGAGCGGCGCAGCGCGTTCGCCGTGGCCATGTCGGTGCCCGGGGCGCGGCCGAGGCCGAGGTCGATGCGGCCCGGATGCAGCGCGTGCAGGGTGCCGAACTGCTCGGCGATCACCAGCGGGGCGTGGTTGGGCAGCATCACCCCGCCCGAGCCGATCCGGATCGTGCGGGTCGCCGCTGCCAGGTGCGCGATGAGCACGGCGGGCGAGGAGCTCGCCACCCCCGGCATCCCATGGTGCTCGGCCACCCAGAGGCGGTGATAGCCCCACTCCTCGGCGCGCCGGGCCAGCTCGGTGGCGACGCCGAGCGCCTCGGCCGGCGAGCCTCCCTCGCCGACGGTCGCGAGTTCGAGGATCGACAGCGGCACCGTGGCCGTCCCGCGCGGCAGGCCGTGGATGTTGTCCATGCTCATGGTCGCGGCAACCCGGGGAGCGCGGTGAAAATTCCATCGGGTGTGTTCTGCCGGATTCGTCTGGTGCAGGCGGAAGCTGTCATTCTTGGACCCATGAGCGAGCGCAGGCCGATCGAGTCGTGGCTGTCCGACATGGACGGCGTCCTGGTCCATGAGGGACATCCGGTGCCGGGGGCGGACGAGTTCATCAAGCGGCTGCGCGAGTCGGGCAAACGGTTCCTTGTCCTGACGAATAACTCTATTTATACGCCCCGTGACCTGTCCGTACGGCTGCGCGCCGCCGGCCTGGAGGTGCCGCCGGAGGCGATCTGGACCTCCGCCCTGGCCACCGCCCAGTTCCTGGCCGATCAGCGCCCGGAGGGCTCGGCCTACGTGATCGGCGAGGCGGGGCTCACCACCGCGTTGCACGAATGCGGTTATGTCCTGACAGATCTAGATCCCGACTACGTCGTGCTCGGCGAGACCAGGACCTACAGCTTCACCTCGATAACCCGCGCGATCCGGCTGATCGAGAACGGCGCGCGGTTCATCGCGACCAATCCCGACCCGATCGGGCCGTCGCACGAGGGATCGCTGCCCGCGTGCGGCGCGGTCGCCGCGATGATCACGAAGGCGACCGGCGTGGAGCCGTACTTCGTGGGCAAGCCGAACCCGATGATGATGCGCAGCGCGCTCAACCGGATCGACGCGCACAGCGAGAGCACCGCGATGATCGGCGACCGGATGGACACCGACGTGGTCTGCGGGATCGAGGCGGGCCTGCACACGATCCTCGTGCTCACCGGGGTGACGCAGCAGGACCAGATAGACCGCTATCCGTTCCGGCCCTCCCAGGTCGTCGACTCCGTCGCCGACCTCATCGACCTCGTCCACCCCACCCCGTGATCTTGCACTTGCTCGCAGGCCTGCCCCCTGACCTGCGCGAACCAACTCCGTGATCTTGCACTTTCTCGCAGGTGGGCCGTCTGGCCTGCGCCCATGCGTCAGCTGATCTTGCACTTGGCGGAGTAGTGCAAGATCACGGATCGGGTTTTCCCTGGTCAGCGGATGTCTCTGCGAGGAACTGCAAGATCACGAACGTGAAATACCTGCGTACGGTGCCTGCGTGCGAGTATTCGCAAGATCACGGCCTGGGGGTGCGGCGGAGGCGTTTGAGGTCGGAACGCTGTTTCTTGGCGGTGAGGCGCCGCTCGATCGAGCCCTTGGACGGCCTGGTCTCGCGCCGCTTCTTCGGCGGCGGTGCGATCGCCTCACGCAGCAGACGGGCCAGCCGCGCCCGGGCGGCCTCACGGTTGCGCAGCTGCGAGCGGTGCTCGGAGGCCGTCACGGTGATCACACCGTTGACGAGGCGGGGCGCGAGCCGGTCGAGGGCGCGTGCCTTGAGCGCGGGTCCGAGCGCGGTCGTGGCCGCCACGTCGAAGCAGAGCTCGACCCGGCTGTCCGTGGTGTTGACGCCCTGGCCGCCGGGACCGGACGATCGCGAAAAACGCCAGGCGAGCTCGGCCTCCGCGATGACGACCGAGCCGCGGACGTACAACGGATCTGGCATGATCCCCCCTCTCCACCAGGACATCGGGCCGGCTTGTTCGCGGCTCAATAAACTTATCCCCGTAAAGCCGCTCGCGCTCGTTATTTATTGCCGCAAATCGGACTTGAGCTTGTCCCGGCCCACCCCCTGGTGCAGAGTGACGCGGGATTCGGCGCGAGGAGAGGCGGCGGCTTGAGCGAGATCGTCGGAGTCCACGGCATCGGGAAGTACCGCTACTACGAGGACGCCGGCGGCTCGCCGGGCGGCGCGGCCGAGGCCATGCGGGTCAAGTGGGACCGCTATCTGGGCAGGGGGCTCGGCCGGGAGAACGGCGAGTACTTCTCCGAGATCGCCTACTACGCCCATCACCTGCGCCCCGCCGACCGGAACCGGCCGGTCCGGCGCACCCCGGTGGGCCAGATGGAGGCTCCGGCCGGGCTCGTGCTCGCCGACTGGGCGGCTCAGCTGGACGGGCGGCTGCGTGGCCTGGCCGGGGAGACGCTGACCGGTCTCGCGCACCGGCTGGCCGGGTGGCTGCTGGACTCCCTCGGCCCTCACGCGGTGCGTTTCGCCGAGGACTTCTGCCCAGAGGTCGCCGCCTATCTCGGGGGCGGCGCCCCGCGTAGCCGTGCCCGCGACGCGGTGGCCGACACGATCCGGCGGCGCGAGCCCCGGGTGGTGATCGCCCATTCGCTCGGCAGCGTGGTGACGTACGAGGCGCTGTGGGCGCAGCCGGAGCTGTCGGTCGAGCTGCTGATCACACTGGGCAGCCCGCTCGGCATGCGAGACGTCGTCTTCGAGCGGTTGCTGCCCGCCCCCGTCAGCGGCCGGGGCACCCGGCCGCCCGGCGTCGGCCGCTGGATCAACGTCGCGGACAAGGACGACATCGCGGCCATCCCGCCGGATCTGCGTGGCTGCTTCGAAGGTGTGGAACGCGACGTGACCTGCAACATCGATCCGCTCGACTTCCACACCGTGCGCAACTACCTCGGCTGTGGCGCGATCAACGATTTTCTCAAACCATATATGTCCGGAAATCAACACGGGCTATGATCGTACGATCATGAGAACTGTTCTTTTCGACTACGGCAATGTCATCTCGCTGCCCCAGGCCGAGGTGGACGTCGCCCGGCTCGCCGACCCGCCGGACGGCCCGCCCGCCGGCGGCCGGGCCGGGTTCGAGCAGCGCTACTGGGCGGCCCGCCTCGACTTCGACCGCGCCGACCTCGACCCCGGGGCGTACTGGTCGTTCGTGTACGGCAGGCCGGTGGCCGGCGCCGGACTCGACCGGGCCGTCACGCTGGACGTGGCGAGCTGGTCGCGTCCCAACGAGGACACCGCGGCGCTGATCGAAGAGCTGGCCGGCCGGGCGGTGCCGATGGCGCTGCTGTCCAACGTCCCGGTCTGCGTCGCCGACGGGATCGACCCGCTGCCGTTCATGGCCCCGATCGGCCCGCGCTTCTACAGCGGCCGCATGGGCATGGTGAAGCCCGAGGCGGAGATCTTTCTCACGGTGATCGAGAAGCTGGGGGTGCCCGCCGCGGACGTGGTCTTCGTCGACGACCGCGCAGAGAACATCGCCGCCGCCAGGTCCGTGGGCATCCACGGCCTGCTCTTCCGCGGCGTGCCGACGCTCCGCGAGGAGCTGAAGCCGCTCCTCGCATAGCCGCCGGCGTCGTCTCCGAGCCGCTGGCCGACTGTTCACCGGCGGTTTCCCGGCGGGCGACCGGGGAACGGCCGGAAGTTCGACCGGGCAGGTTGCACTGTTCTCATGGAGAAAGCCCGACGTTCACCGAGAAGGGCGGACGCCTATGGAGAAGGCCGGACGCGCACGGAGAAGACCGGACACGCACGGAGGAGACCGGACGGCTGATGGAGAAGTCCGGGCTCATGCGGACACGACCGGGCCCGTGAAGCCCCCCGCGCCCGGACGGGCGGTGCGGAACACGTCACGGCGGGCATTCCTGACGGCGCTCGCGGCGGGGGCCGGAAGCCTGGTTCCCGGCTCCGCGCCGGCCAGCGCCTCCACCCCGCCCCGCGTCTCCGGCTCCTTGCCCGCGTCCTCGCGTACGGCCCGCCGGAGGCTGCCCGGGGATCCGTTCCAGCTCGGCATCGCCTCGGGCGATCCCACCTCGGACGGCATCGTGCTCTGGACGCGGCTCGCCCTCGATCCCGTCGCTCCCGACGGCCTCGGCGGGATGCCCTCGCGTCCCGTGGCGGTCGAGTGGCAGCTCGCGGCCGACGAGCGGTTCGCCGCCGTCCTCGCCTCCGGTACGGCGGTCGCCCGCCCCGCCGCGGCGCACAGCGTCCACGTCGAGGTGGACGGTCTCGCGCCGGGACGGGAGTACTTCTACCGGTTCCGGGCGGAGGGGCACGTCTCACCGGCGGGCCGTACCCGCACGGTGCCCGCCGGGACGACCACGCCCCTGACGTTCGCGGTCGCGGCGTGCGCGCACTGGGAGCACGGCCACTTCACCGCCTACCGCCGGATGACGGAACAGGAGCCCGACCTCGTCGTACACCTGGGCGACTACATGTACGAGTACCCGCCGGACGGCTACCCGGCGGTGAGCGGCTCCGTACGGTCCTTCGCCGGGAGCACCTGCCGGACGCTGGCGGACTACCGGCTGCGGCACGCGCAGTACAAGACCGATCCCGACCTGGGGGCGGCCCATCGCGCGGCGCCCTGGCTGGTCGCTTTCGACGACCACGAGATCGAGAACAACTGGGCGGCCTCGGCGTCGAGCACCGGCGCCTCCGGGTTCCGCGAGCGGCGGGCCCACGCGTTGCTGGCGTACTACGAGAACATGCCGCTGCGCCGGGCGAGCATGCCGGCGGGTGCCCGTATCCGCGTCAATCGCCGCCTCGCGTGGGGCGGTCTGGCCTCCTTCCATCTGCTCGACACCCGGCAGTTCCGGGACGACCAGGCGTGCCGGGACGGCGCCCGCGCGGGATGCGACGAACGGCTCGACGGCCGGCGCACGATGCTGGGCGACGAGCAGCGCCGGTGGCTCCTGGACGGCCTCGCACGCTCCCGGGCGCGGTGGAACCTGATCGGCCAGCAGGTGCTGATGGCACAGCGGGACCTCAGACAGGGGCCGGGCAGGCAGCTGAACATGGACGGCTGGGATGGTTATCCGGCCGACCGGGCGAGGCTGCTGCGGGGCATCAGGTCCGGTGGCGCGGCGAACCCGGTGGTGCTCACCGGCGACGCGCACATGCATCACGCGGCCGTGCTGCGCGAAGACTTCGACGACATGGACGCGCCGGCAGCGGCGGTCGAGCTCGTCGCCTCGTCGGTCTCCAGCGACGGGGACGGCTACCGAGACGAGGGCCGGATCGCCGGGATGCTGCGCGAGAACCCGCACATCTCCTACATCGACCAGCGGCGCGGCTACATCCTGTGCCGGCTCGCGCCGGAGGAACTGCGGGCCGAGTTCCGCACCCTGGAGTACGTGTCCCGGCGCGGCGCTCCGGCGAGGACGTCGGCGCGGTTCACCGTTCCCGACGGGCACAGCGTGCTGGCATAGACGCCTCGCCCTGCGGCGGCCCCCGGCCCCCTGGCCCCCCAGCCCCCCAGCCCCCCGGCCGCCGGGCGGGCGCCTTCCTCAGCCGAGTGCGTAACCGAAGAGGGCGTCGCCCTGGGAGTCGCCCCGGGCGGCGTCGTGGAGCGTGTCCCGGACGTGGGGCCGGACACCCGTGTACGGCCCCTTCCTCGCCTCCGTGCCGACCCGGGTGACGGTGCCGGCCGCGGGGGCGGACACGAACAGGCGGCCGCGGCGCACGAGTACGGCCATGCCGAAGTCGCCGCCGTGCCCGCCGGCGGCCTTGCCCGCGTGCACCAGCAGGCTGTGCCGCCGGGTCAGGCCACCCGACCGGGTGCCCGCGATCACCTGGACCGCGCCCGCGCCCGGGACGCCGACCACCAGCTCGTCGTCGCCGTCCCCGTTGAGGTCGCCGGCCGCCAGCGCGGCGCCGAACCTGTCGGAGTAGCGCGGCCTCCCGGCGAGGACCCGCCGCGACCAGGGCTCGCCGCGCAGGCCGGTCAGGCCGCGGCCGGAGCCGTACAGCACGTTGACGGCGCCGTCGCCGTAGTCCATGCCGCGCACGAACGGGGTCAGGTCCTCGCCCGGCACGCCGATGGCCAGGTCGTCGCGCCCGTCCGCGTCGAAGTCACCGGAGGCGAGGGCGGCGCCGAATGCGTCCCACTCCTCCACGCCGCCCTGCACACCCGGGCTCTCCTGGGTGAAGACCCCGGCATGCCGTCGCCGCGGGTCGAGTACGGTCACCACCCCCGACCCCGGGCGCGGCCCGCCGTCGCCGGGCGCGCCGACGGCGATCTCCGCCCGGCCGTCCCCGTCGAAGTCGCCGGTCGCCAGCGCCGCGCCGAACTGGTCGGTCTCGCCGGAGTCCTGGCCGACCCACCGGGTCAGCTGCGTGATCAGCACGCCCTCCCCGTCGGGGCGGCGGCCGTCCATGCCGAAGACCCCGGCCCCGCCCCCGCCGCCGAGTCCCGGCGCCCCGGCGACCAGCTCGTCGTCGCCGTCCCCGTCGAGGTCGCCGGCGGCCAGCGCCGCACCCAGCCGGTCGGTTCCGTACGACCTGCCGAGGCGGGTGACGTCCACCGTGCCCGCCGCCCGCAGCCCACGCGGTGTGCCGTACAGCAGGTGGACGACGCCGGCGCCGTCCGCGCCGGGCACGGGGCCGGGCGGGCCGTGGACCTCCTCGGACGCGCCGATCGCCAGATCGTCGCAGCCGTCGCCGTCGAAGTCCCCCCGGGCGAGCGCCGACCCGAAGGCGTCGCCGTGCTCGGGCGCGTCCCCGAGCCCGTACGCGCCCTGGCGCAGCACCTGGACCGGTGCCATCCGCCCGGACCGCTCCTGGAACAGGGTGACGCTTCCCGCGCGCGCGTGCCCGTCCACGGTCGCGTACGGCGCGGCCACGGCGAGGAACGCGGGGCAGGACCGGACGCCGGCGGCGGGAGGGACGACCACGAGCGGGGAGACGGCCATGACGGCCAGGACGGTCAGGACGGCCGCGACCGGCAGGGAGCGGGATCGGCGGCGGACGCGGAAGACGGAGAGGACGGAGAGGACGGCCGGACGCGGGACGCTCATGGCCGGATCGTCCCCGCAGGCCGGGACCGCAGTCTCACCGGCGCGTGAACATCCCGGATCGACCGGCTGAACTCGGGACGGGATCGGCGCCCCGGCCCCGATGCCGGCCGCTGATTACACGATTACGATCGCTCGCAGCGAACACGCGCAGAAGAGGGAACACGATACGACTCCTGTTAGTTGAGCCGACATAACTCAACCTATGGGAGTGCTCATGACCCAGATCCTTCCTGTCCTCCCCCTGGACGACGCGGTCGTCCTGCCCGGCATGGTGGTTCCGCTCGACCTGTCGGCCGCGGAGGTCCGTGCGGCCGTCGACGCGGCACGGGCCGGTGGCGAGAGCATGGTCCTCCTGGTGCCCCGCCTGGACGGCCGGTACGGCGCGGTCGGGGCGTCGGCGGTGATCGAGCAGGTCGGACGGCTGCCGGGCGGCGAGCCCGCCGCCGTGGTCCGCGCGGTGGACCGGATGCGCGTCGGCACCGGCACCACCGGGCCGGGCGCCGCGCTCTGGGTGGAGGCAGCGGTGCTGCAGGGGGTGGCCCCCGGACCGAAGACGGAGGAGCTCGCCAAGGAGTACAAGGCGCTGACCACGACGATCCTGCAGAAGCGGGACGCCTGGCAGGTCGTCGACGCGGTGAACCAGATCGACGATCCGGCCGTGCTGTCCGACAGTGCGGGCTACGCGCCCTGGCTGTCCCTGCCGCAGAAGCAGCTCCTGCTGGAGAAGGCCGACCCCACCGAGCGGCTGGACCTGCTCGTCGGCTGGGCCCGCGACCATCTGGCCGAGCTGGACGTCGCCGAGACCATTCGCAAGGACGTCCAGGAGGGCATGGAGAAGCAGCAGCGGGAGTTCCTGCTGCGCCAGCAGCTCGCAGCGGTGCGCAAGGAGCTGGCCGAGCTGAACGGCGACCCCTCCGACGAGGAGGAGGACTACCGGTCGCGCATCGAGGCGGCGAACCTGCCGGAGCAGGTCAGAGAGGCCGCGCTCAAGGAGGTCGGCAGGCTGGAGCGGATGTCCGACCAGTCTCCGGAGACCGGCTGGATCCGCACCTGGCTCGACACGGTCCTCGACATCCCCTGGGACACCAGGACCGATGACGAGTACGACATCGCCGGCGCCCGCGCGGTGCTCGACGCCGATCACACCGGCCTCGACGACGTGAAGGACCGCATCGTGGAGTACCTCGCGGTGCGCAAGCGCCGCGCCGACCGGGGTCTCGGCGTGGTCGGCGGACGGCGCAGCGGAGCCGTGCTCGCGCTGGCCGGCCCGCCGGGGGTCGGCAAGACCTCGCTCGGCGAGTCGATCGCCCGGGCGATGGGCCGCCGGTTCGTCCGGATCGCGCTCGGCGGCATCCGCGACGAGGCGGAGATCCGCGGTCACCGGCGCACCTACGTCGGCGCGCTGCCCGGACGCGTCGTGCGCGCGATCCGCGAGGCGGGCTCGATGAACCCGGTGGTGCTGCTCGACGAGATCGACAAGGTCGGCGCCGACTACCGGGGCGACCCGACGGCGGCGCTGCTGGAGGTGCTCGACCCCGCGCAGAACCACACCTTCCGCGACCACTACCTGGAGGTCGAGCTCGACCTCAGCGACGTGCTCTTCCTCGCCACGGCCAACGTGCTGGAGCAGATCCCCGGGCCGCTGCTGGACCGCATGGAGATCGTCACGCTCGACGGCTATACCGAGGACGAGAAGGTCGCCATCGCCCGCGACCACCTGCTCCCGCGCCAGCTGGAGAAGGCCGGCCTCACCGCCGGTGACGTGTCGGTCGAGGACGCCGCGCTGCGGCGCCTGGCCGGGGAGTACACCCGGGAGGCGGGCGTCCGGTCGCTGGAGCGGTCGATCGCCCGGGTGCTCCGCAAGATCACGGCGAGGATCGCGCTCGGCGAGGCCGGGCTGCCGGTCACGGTCGGGGCCGGCGATCTGGTCTCCTATCTGGGCCGGCCGCGGCATGTGCCCGAGTCGTCCCTGCCGGAGGCACGGCAGCGTACGGCGGTGCCCGGCGTGGCGACCGGGCTCGCGGTGACCGGCGCCGGCGGTGACGTCCTGTACGTGGAGGCGTCCCTGGCCGACCCGGAGACCGGGGGGACCGGCGTGACGCTCACCGGCCAGCTCGGCGACGTGATGAAGGAGTCGGCGCGGATCGCGCTGTCCTACCTCAGGTCGCGCGGAGCCGAGCTGGAGCTGCCGGTCGGCTCGCTGCGGGAAAGGTCCATCCACGTCCACGTCCCGGCGGGCGCCGTGCCGAAGGACGGGCCGTCGGCCGGCGTCACGATGACCACCGCGCTCGCCTCGCTGCTGTCGGGCCGCCCGGTCCGCGGCGACGTGGCGATGACCGGCGAGATCTCGCTCACCGGCCGGGTCCTGCCGATCGGCGGGGTCAAGCAGAAGCTGCTGGCCGCGCACCGGGCCGGGATCACAACCGTGCTCATCCCGGCGCGCAACGAGCCCGATCTGGACGACGTGCCCGCCGAGGTGCTGGCCGATCTCACCGTCCACGCGGTCGGGGACGTCAGGGAGGTCCTCGAGATCGCGCTGACTCCGGCGTCGGCCGTCCAACCGGCGGCCGCATGATCCACGGCGGCTCGTCCGGTCGCATCGTAGATCGCTTAACGTGGCCTTATCGCCGGTTTGCGATGCTGGAACGCGTACCGGCGGAGAGCCGGGATGTAACCGGCGGATCCATCGAGGGGGATTGACGATGAGCGAACCCAACGACGTTCCCAATGAGAACACCCAGGAGCTTCCGGGGCACGGCTGGAGTCAGTTCGGCAGCACTCCGCCGCGGCGCGGGCAGTACGGCGGGGCGTTCGGGGGCGGCGGCCAGGGCTATGCCTCGTTCGACCCCGTGGGGCTCCCCGGCCCGCCGCCGCGCCCCAGGGGCGGCCTGACCGGCAGGCAGAAGGTGGGCGCCGGCCTGGCCCTGGTGGCCGTGGCACTGGGTGGTGGAGCCGCGGGGGCCTTGATCACCAATGTCGCGAACGGCGATCGGACCGTCGTGTCCAGCCCCCTGGTGAACCCCGTGTCGACCTCGTCGGGGAACACCATCGCCGAGGTGGCCAAGAACATCATGCCGTCGGTCGTGTCGATCCAGGTGAGAACCCAGATGGGCGGCGGCGAGGGCTCCGGGGTGATCCTGTCGGCCGACGGCCTCGTCCTGACCAACAACCACGTGGTGGCACAGGCGGACCAGTCCGCCAGGATCACGGTGAAGTTCAGCGACGGCAGGACGGGCACGGCCGTCGTGAAGGGCACCGACCCCACCACCGACATCGCGGTCATCCAGGTGCAGGACGTCACGGACCTGGTCCCGGCCTCGCTCGGCGACAGCGACAAGCTCCAGGTCGGCGACCCGGTGCTGGCGATCGGCAGCCCGCTCGGCCTGGAGGGCTCGGTGACCTCCGGCATCGTCAGCGCGCTCGACCGCACGCTGACCGAGAGCGGCGACGACCGGCAGCAGCCCTTCCCCTGGGGGCAGCAGCGGCAGAGCCGCGGCACGACGATCGGCGGCATGATCCAGACCGACGCGGCGATCAACCCCGGCAACTCGGGCGGCGCCCTGGTCAACGGATCGGGCGAGGTCGTCGGCATCAACACGGCCATCGCGACCTCCGGCTCCAGCAGCGGCAACATCGGCGTCGGCTTCGCCATCCCGATCAACATGGCCAAGCAGGTCTCCGACCAGCTGATCAGGACCGGCCGGGCCAGCCACGCGTTTCTCGGCGTGAGCGTCGCCGACGCGGTCGGGGGCACCCCCGGCGCCGTGGTCGCCTCGATCACGGTCGGCAGCCCCGCGGAGAAGGCCGGCCTCAAGGAGGGCGACCTGATCACCAAGATCAACGACAAGCGGGTGGACAGCGCGGAGGCGCTGGTCGGCACGATCCGCAGCTCCAGGCCGGGCGACAAGGTGACCATCGAGTACACGCGCAACGACAAGACGGCCACGGCCTCCATCACCCTGGCCGAGCAGGCCGCGGGCTGACGCGGCCCCGCGGCACGGGAAACGACACGACCGCATCGCCGGTGGACCTCAGAGGGGGAGGCCCGCCGGCGATCGTCGTCAGCGGCGGGTCAACGCCTCGGACTCCCACAGGTCCCGGTAGTACCCGGGCACGGCGGCCAGCTCGGCGTGCGGCCCCCGCTGGATCACCCGCCCGTCCTCGATGACGACGATCTCGTCCACCTGCTCCAGCCCGCGCAGCCGATGCGTGACCAGCAGGGTGGTGCGGCCCCGGGTGGCGTCGAGCAGGTCGGCCATGAGCAGGTCGGCCGTCTCCTCGTCCAGCGCCTCGGCCGGTTCGTCGAGCAGCAGCACCGGCGGGTCGAACAGCAGTGCCCGGGCGAGCGCGAGCCGCTGGAGCTGACCGCCGGAAACGGTGCGCCCGTCCTCGCCGAGCACGGTGTCCCAGCCGGTGCGCTCCGCCCACTCCTCCAGCCGGGCCCGTCGTACGGCCCGGGCGATCTCGGCGTCCGAGGCCTCCGGCCCGGCGAGCCGCATGTTGTCGCGCAGGCTGGCCTGGAAGACGTAGGGGTCCTGGGTGAGCCCGGTCATCCGGGCGCGTACGTCGTCCGGCGCGAAGGCGCGGATGTCGGCACCGTTGACGCGGATCTCGCCCGACTCGATGTCGACCGTCCGCATCAGCGCCGCCAGCAGCGTGCTCTTCCCCGCGCCGCTCGGCCCGATCACCGCGACGCGCCTGCCCGGCGTC
Organism: Sphaerimonospora sp. CA-214678; assembly: GCF_050942215.1. Lineage (GTDB taxonomy): Bacteria > Actinomycetota > Actinomycetes > Streptosporangiales > Streptosporangiaceae > Sphaerimonospora. The sequence goes on along the minus strand of NZ_CP192056.1, from coordinate 3,242,336 downwards.
AGCGTGAGGTCCACCCCCTTCAGGGCGGGTTCGCGATCGCCGTGCCTGACGACCAGGTTCTCGATCTCCACGGTCAGCGGCGGCTCGGGTGGCGGAGCGGGCGCCGCCGGCTCCGCCACGGCCGGGGGCGTCGCCGCGATCTCCCGTAGCCTGCGCAGCGCCGCCAGCACCCCGGCGAACCGCTCACCGGCCGCCGCCAGCGGCAGCACCGGCTCGAACGCGACCAGCGAGGTGAGGGCGAGCACGGCGGTCGCCACCCGGTCAGCGGCCGCCGCCTGGGCGGTCAGCACCACGGCGACCACGGTGAGTCCCTGCGCGAGCATGCCGGCGGCGAGGGCGACCGCGTTGATACGCGCGCGCCCGCGTTCCAGCCGGGCCAGCCGCGTGTCCGAGGCCATGGCCGCGTCGATGGCCTGGTCGCGGGCGCCGCAGGCGGCCAGGTCGGCCGCACCGTGCACCAGGTCCGCCACCCGGCCGGCCAGCTCGGCCCGGGCCGGCGCGAGCCGGGCCGACCACCGCCGGGCGGCGGCGGCCGTGCCGGCGGGCAGGACGAGCCCGGCGGCGAGCAGCCCGGCGCAGAGCGCGAGCGCGGCGGCGGGCAGCAGGAAGGCGGAGACGGCCACCGCTGCGACCCCGGTGATCAGGGCGGCGACGGCCGGGAGCAGGCAGCGGACGAGCAGGTCCTGGACGGCCTCGGTGTCGTCGACCATCCGGCTGAGCAGGTCGGCCCCTCGCCGCCGCGGCGGCCCGGCGGGGATCAGCGCCCGATAGAGCCGCTCGCGTGTGCCCGCCTGCGCGCGCAGCGCGACGTCGTGCCCGGACAGGCGCTCGCCGTACCGGAAGATGCCCTTCGTCGTGGCGAACGCGCGTACGGCGACGATGGCGACCGACAGCGCCGCCAGCGGCGGCTGTTCGGCGGCGCGGGTGATCAGCCAGGCGGCCGCCGCGATCAACGCGACGCCGGCGAGGTCGGCCGCCGCACCGGCCAGCGCGGCGAGGACGAGCCGGCGGGAGAGCCCGTGGATCATGAGCGATTCACCCCCCGACCAGGGAGCCGGAGCCGATGCGGACGACCCGGTCGGCCAGATCGATCATGGCCGGGCGATGGGCCACGATGATGGCCGTACGGCCCTCGCACAGCCTGCGGGTGGCCTCGATCACCGCGGCCTCGCTGCGGCCGTCCAGCCGGGCCGTCGGCTCGTCGAGCAGCACCACCTGCGCAGAAGGCCGGCAGAACGCCCTGGCCAGCGCCACCCGCTGCCGCTGCCCGGCCGACAGGTTCGCCCCGCGTTCGCCGAGCACGGTGTCGTAGCCGTCCGGCAGCGCGGTCACGAACTCGTCCGCCTGGGCGGCGGCGGCCGCCGCCCTGATCTGCCCGGGAGTGGCGGTCGTGCCGAGCGCGATGTTGTCGGCCACCGAGGCCGCGAACAGGTGCGGCCGCTGCGGGACGAACGCCAGGCGCCGCCGCCACATGTCGAGATCGAGATCGGCGAGGTCGGCGCCGTCGATCAGCACCCGGCCCTCCGCGGGCGAGACGAACCCGAGCAGCAGGTGCAGCAGCGTGCTCTTGCCCGCGCCGCTCCGGCCCACGACCGCGACCCGTTCCCCCGGTGAGACGGTGAGCCGTACGCGGTCGAGCGCGGGGACGTCGCGTCCCGGATAGCGGACCGTGACGTCCTCCAGCCGGATCTCGGGCGGATCGGCGGCCGGCGCACAGGCCCTGCCCGGGACCGGAGGAACCCGGGGGGCGAAGCGGCCGCATGCCGCGGCACGCGCCGCCGCCTCCGTCCCGGCCGTCTCCCGGGGCTCCCGGCCGTCGATCACGGCGAAGGCCTCGTCGGCCGCTGCCACCCCCTCCATCGAGGCGTGGAACCGCGTGCCCATCGCGCGCAGCGGGACGTACGCCTCCGGGGCCAGCAGCAGGACGAGCAGGGCGGTGGGCAGATCGAGCGAGCCCGACAGCAGCCGCAGTCCGACGGGCACCGCGACGAGGGCCAGGGAGAGCGAGGCCACGAGCTCCAGCACCAGCGACGACAGGAACGCCACGCGCAGCGTCCGCATGGTGGCCGCCCGGTGGTCGTCGGCGACCCGGCGGATCACCGAGGCCTGGTAGCGTGCCCGCCCGAAGGCGCGCAGCGTCGGCAGGCCGCGCACGACGTCGAGGAAGTGGCCGCCCAGCCGGGACAGCGCCCGCCACTGCCGCTCGGTCACGGTCTTGGTGGTCCACCCGACGAGGGCGCCGAAGACCGGGATGAGCGGCAGCGTGAGCATGACGATCACGGCCGTCGTGAGATCGGCCACCAGCAGCCGTACGGCCACCGCGAGCGGCACCACCCCGGCCACCGCGACGGCGGGAAGATATCCGGTGAGATACGGGTCGAGCGCGTCGAGCCCCCGGCCGGTGAGCGTGACCAGTTCCCCGGACCGGATCCCGGAACCGGCCGTGGAAACGCCCCCGGACGTACCGCTGCCGGCCCTGCCGGTCGCCGCGCCGCCCGCCTCGCCGAGCCGGGGTAGCAGCCGGCGGCGCAGCGCGGACTTCAGCGTGGTCGCCGCGCGCCCCGCGAAGATCCCCTGCGCCCAGCCGAGCAGTCCGCGCGCCGCGACCACGAGCGCCAGCAGGAACAGGGCCGGGGCGACTCCGCCCGGCGGCACCGCACCCGACAACACACGCGCGAGGATTTCGGCCTGTGCGAGCACGAGCAGCCCGGCCGCCACGGCCGCGGCCAGGCAGCCGGCCAGATGGACGCAGACGGCCCGCTCGGCGCGCGCCAGCCGCAGAAGATCCCTGTGCACACTGCCCCCATCGGAGGCCGCGCGACGATGCCCCGGAACCGCGCGGCCGCCACCCAATCAGAAGAACGTCGGCACGGCGCCCCTCGCGAAGGTGCGCCATATCCATAGTTGCGCGCCCACCATGATGGGAACGCACGGCAACACCATGACACTGAGCACAGTCAGTGTCGCGCTCGGGGCGGCGTGATCGAGGATCGGGGAGGCCAGGGCCGCCACGACCACGGCGGCCGGCGCGGCGGCCACACAGGCGGAGCCCAGCAGGGCCCGGCTCGACCGACGCCGCCCGCCGACGACGGGTTCGCCGGGGAGCCGCCAGGCGGCGAAGGTCCAGCCGTGGAAGGCGAAGACCGCGGCGACGACGATGCCGCCCGCGATGCCCAGCGGGTCGAACAGTGCGTCCTGCGGCAGCCCGCGCACGACGGCGGTCAGGACCATCCCCCAGGTGAGCGCCAGCCCGGCGGAGCCGAGGCACAGCGCCGCGTCCCACCAGGACCGCCAGGCGGCCCCGCCCACGCGGCGGCGGAACCACAGTCCGGCGTCGCGCAGGATCCATGACAGCAGCAGCACCACCACCAGCGGGTACAGCCCGCCGATCACCCTGCCCTCGAGGATCGGGAACGCGCCGAGCAGCGTGCCCACCAGGGCCACCAGCCACACCTCGTTGGCGAGCACGAACGGGCCCATCGCCCCGACGAGCCGGTCGCGGCCGGCCGGTGTGCGGCCCAGCACCGGCAGCAGCATGCCGAGCCCGATGTCGAAGCCCTCCAGCGCGAAGTAACCGATCAGCAGGACGGCGAGCGTCCCGAACCACAAGATCTCCATTGGCCTGGTTCCTCTACAGCGAGCGGGCGGGGGCGGGGGCGGGTTCCGCCGGGAGGTCCGGAGCGCCGAGGGCGACCAGCCCGGGGCCGCGCCGTACGGCACGGGCGATCAGGGCGTAGTCGACCACGGCGAGCAGCCCGAGCAGACCGGCGAAGGCGGCCAGCGAGGCGGTGAGCCCGCCGGTGGTCATGCCCGGGGTCAGCGCGTCGGCCACGCGGAGCCTGCCGTACACGAGCCAGGGCTGACGGCCGACCTCGCGGGCGATCCAGCCGGCGATCGCCGCCACGAACGGCAGCGGGACCATGAGCATGAGAACCGGGTGGAGCCAGCGCCAGCGGGCCAGCAGGTCGCGGAAGAGCAGCGGCAGCAGCGCGAAGAGCACGATGAACTGCCCGAGCTGGCCGATCATGATCATCACGCCGAGCGCGGTGCCCTCAACGGCTCCGTCGAACTTGTCCGGCTGGACGCTGCCGATCGGGCCGAACTGGGCGAACCCGGATCCGACGGTGAACGTCGAGCCGACGGACGCCGCCACGACCCCGATGCGCAGCGATCGGACGAAGAACTCGCGCTCCGCGGTCCGTCTGAACAGGTGGTAGGCGCTGGCGCCGAACATCACGAAGCCGCCGGTCATCAGGCCGGCGCCGATCACATGGGGGAGCGCGAAGACGAGGGTCGGGTTGGCGAGCAGCGCGCCGAAGTCGCGCAGCACCAGCCGGCCGCCCTCCTCCACCGCGCCCGCCGGGTGCTGCAAGAACGAGTTGGCCACCATGACGAAGAACGCGGAGGCGTAGGCGGTCAGCGTCACCAGCCAGATGCAGGCCAGATGCGCCTTCTTCGGCAATCGGTGCCAGCCGAAGATCCACAAACCGAGGAACGTGGACTCCAGGAAGAAGGCCAGCAGCGTCTCCATGGCCAGCGGCGCCCCGAAGACGTCACCGGCGTAGTGCGAAAGACCACTCCAGTTCAGCCCGAACTGAAACTCCATCACGAGGCCGGTGAAGATGCCGAGCGCGTAGTTGATCACATATATCTGCCCCCAGAAGCGGGTCATCCGCTCGTGCAGGGGGTTCCCGCTCAGCACGTGGCGCGTGTTCATGATCGCGACGAGCGGGGCCAGTCCCAGCGTGAGCACGACGAACAGGAAGTGGAGGCTTCCCGTCACGGCGAACTGCCACCGGGCCAGATCGACGACGTCCATGCGACTCCCTTATAAGTAGCCAACCTACGTGTAGGGAGCCTACATATAGAATGGTCGCATGGAGGACCGGGATAGGCTTCGGAAGTGAACGCCGACGAGCTCCGCGGACACATGGACGCCCTGCTGCTCTCCGTGCTGGAGAGGGAGCGGCTGCACGGCTATGCGATCATCGAGGCGCTGCGCGAGCGCAGCGGTGGCGAGCTGAACGCTCCGACCGGCACGGTCTATCCGGCGTTGCGGCGGCTGGAGAGCGCGGGGCTGCTGACCGGCGAGTGGTCGACAGCGGGGGGCCGCAGGCGCCGGACCTACCGGCTCACCGACGCGGGCCGCCGGGCACTGGCCGGGGAGCGCTCGGCGTGGCGATCGTTCACGCGTACGATCGGGAATGTGCTGGATCCGCCCGGGTGACCGCCCCGGCGAATCGCAGGCAGCGCGTGGCGCTGTAGAGCTGCCACAGCCACAGGGCGAGGCTGCCGGCGCCCAGGGCGGTGCCCGGCCAGTCGGCGAAGATGTCCGACATCCCCCTGGTCAGGCCCAGGGCCATGCACATCGCGACGGTCATCGGCATTCCCAGGCATACGAACAGGCCCAGCGACCGGGTGACCAGCGCGGGGCGGCGTAGCCGCCGCAGTCCCCGGCCGAGCGCCAGCAGCACGACGGCGCCGGTCAGCCCGGTGAGGAGCTGGCTGTAGTCGACGACCCTGGCCAGCAGGCCGAACCAGGCCGGCTTGGGGGTCGTTAGGGACGACGGCTCGGGGGAGATCATCCACATGAGGTTCCACAGGAACGCCGTCGGCGGCACGCTGAGGAACAGCAGCAGGGCGGTCCTGCGGCCCTGACCGACCGCGAGCTCCCGCTGGAATCCCGGCGCGATGTCCGCCACCGGGCCGAAATCCTCGACCGCACGCCGCTCGGCCTCCGCTCGCGGCAGGCCGTCGCACTCGTAGGCCTCGGCGGCGTCCAGCAGACCGTCGCGGGCCTCGGCGAGCAGGTCACGCTTCAGCCGCCCGGGACCGCGCAGGGCGGAGCGCAGCGCGGTCACATGGACGTCGATCGGACCCCCGCCCGTCATGGAACCTCCCTCGCCCCGGCTGCCCGTAAGCGTAGTCGCGGGACGAGGGAGGCGGCGGATCGCGGCCGTGCCGGACGGGGGTGGATCGGCCACGTGGTCCCGCACCGGCCGAACGGCGTCCTCGTGCGCGAGCCGGCCGGGCCCAAGGTCCCATCACTCTCGTGACCATGGGACTCCCGCCGATGGCCGTACGGCGGGCGACGGGTGGTGACCGCCGATGGCAGTGTGGGAGCCGTGGGGGACAACCCACGAAAATTGGGAGATGGTGGGGCAGAAGAGGACCGTTGCCCGGATACCCTGTCTTCAGAGGAATCCCGGCTTCCCGGACCGTCGCCTGTCCCCCCGGGGCGAGGTGACGGGCAGCCGTCGTACCTGGCGGAAGTGGAGAGCGAGGCGGGACGTGGACCAGCCGAAAATCGTCGTGGGCATCAACGGGTCGATGGCATCGCAGGCCGCTCTGCGGTGGGCCGCCGCCGAGGGGCTGCTACGCGGTGCGCGGGTCGAGGCCGTGTACACCTGGGAGTGGTCGGGCGGATTGCACGCCCCCTATGCCCCGCTGTCGAGCCGGACCTCCCGTGAGGACGAGCGCGCGGCGGCCGTCGGCGTCGCCGAGCACGCCGTCAGGGAGCTGGGGGAGAGCCACGTCGCGCCCGTCGTCGTCGAGGGTCCGTCGGCCCAGGTCCTGCTGCGTGCGACCGCGGACGCCGACCTGCTCGTCCTCGGCGCGCACGAGGCCGAGAGCGAGCCGTACCCCGTGATCAACCCGGTGGTCACCGCCTGCCTGCTCAGGGCGCGCTGCCCGGTCGTCGTGGTGCTGCCCGGCGGCGAGCGGGAGCGCCGCGCCGAGGCCGTGCTCGCCGGCGCCCGTTCCTGAACCGGTCCGCTTGCCCGGCCGGCCGCCGGACGGCGGACGTCACGGGTCGGGGGCGTCATAGGCGTCACGGGTCCACGGCGTCATAGGTCCACCACGTCGCGTCTGGTCTCGGGAGGTTGGCCGGGCTCGCCGCCGAGGCGCGGATAGTGGAGATCGAAGGCGGGCCGCTCCGACCGGATCGGCGGGATCGAGACGAAGTTGTGGCGCGGGGGCGGGCACGAGGTCGCCCATTCCAGCGAGTTGCCGTACCCCCAGGGGTCGTCGGCGGTGACCCGCGCGCCGCGCCGAGCGGTGAGCCAGATGTTGAGCAGGAACGGCAGGTTCGACAGGCCGAGCAGGAACGCGCCCGCGCTGGAGATCTGGTTGAGCAGGGTGAAGCCGTCGACCGGAGAGTAGTCGCCGTACCGCCGCGGCATGCCGATCACGCCCAGCCAGTGCTGCACGAGGAACGTCGCCTGGAAACCGACGAAGACCATCCAGAAGTGCACCTGCCCGAGCCGGTCGTCCAGCATCCTGCCGGTCAGCTTCGGCCACCAGAAGTAGAAGCCGGAGAACATCGCGAACACGACCGTGCCGAAGACCACGTAGTGGAAGTGGGCCACGACGAAGTAGGTGTCGGTGATGTGGAAGTCGAGCGGCGGCGACGCCAGGATCACCCCGGTGAGCCCGCCGAACAGGAACGTGACCAGGAACCCCACGGCGAACAGCATCGGCGGCTCGAACGTCAGGTGCCCGCGCCACATCGTGCCGACCCAGTTGAAGAACTTCACCCCGGTCGGCACCGCGATCAGGAACGTCATGAACGAGAAGAACGGCAGCAGCACCCGGCCGGTGGCGAACATGTGATGCGCCCACACCGTCGCGGACAGCACGGTGATGGCCATCGTCGCGCCCACCAGGCCGATGTAGCCGAACAGCGGTTTGCGGCTGAAGACCGGGATCACCTCGGTGACGATCCCGAAGAACGGCAGCGCGATGATGTAGACCTCGGGGTGGCCGAAGAACCAGAACAGGTGCTGCCAGAGGACCGGGCCGCCCGTCTGCGGATCGTAGATGTGCGTGCCGAGCTTGCGGTCGGCCTCCAGGGCGAGCAGCGCGGCGGCCAGCACCGGGAAAGCCAGCAGCACGAGGACCCCGGTGAACAGCACGTTCCACGTGAACAGCGGCATACGGAACATGGTCATGCCGGGGGCGCGCATCATGATGATCGTGGTGATGAAGTTGACCGTGCCGAGGATCGTGCCGACGCCGGCCAGGGCGAGCCCCATGATCCACAGATCCCCCCCGATCTGCGGACTGTACGCGGAGGTGGCCAGCGGCGTGTAGGCCGTCCAGCCGAAGGCCGGGGCGCCGCCCATCGCGAAACCGCCCAGGCTCATCAGCCCGCCGAACAGGAACAGCCAGAAGCTCACCATGTTCAGCCGGGGGAACGCCACGTCGGGGGCGCCGATCTGCAGCGGCATGATCGCGTTGGCGAACCCGGCGAACAGCGGCGTCGCGAACAGCAGCAGCATGATCGTGCCGTGCATGGTGAACATCTCGTTGTACCGGGTCAGGTCGACGTACTGCATGCCCGGCTGGAGCAACTCGGCCCGGATCACCATGGCCATGGCGCCGCCGAGCAGGAAGAAGCCGAACGAGGCGATCAGATACATGTTCCCGATCACCTTGTGATCCGTGCTGGACAGCCAGGAGGCGGCGGCCGAGCCGATCGGGCGTCGCCGTCCCGGCGTCGTACCGGGCCGAGTGGCCTGCGCGGTCATGCGGCGGCTCCTTTCGAAGGCGAAGGAGGTCCCCCTGCCCCGGTTGCCCTGCCCCGTCACGCGCCGGTCACACGATCACCGCACGAAGAGGAATGCCCGAATGTCGCGGCTGGTTATGCCCGCTGAGGACTGGATGAAAGGAGTCGCCCATGGCGACCATCGAGGTGACCGAGAAGAACTTCAACGACATCACCGAAGAGGGCATCGTGCTGCTCGACTTCTGGGCGTCCTGGTGCGGGCCCTGCCGGTCGTTCGCGCCCGTGTACGAGAAAGCCTCCGAGCGGCATGCCGACATCAAGTTCGGCAAGATCGACACAGAGGCGCAGCCCGCGCTGTCCCAGGCGTTCAACATCCAGGCCATTCCCACGATCATGGCGATCCGGGACGGCATCCAGGTCTTCGCCCAGGCGGGCGCGCTGCCTGCGACGGCACTCGAGGATCTGATCAGGCAGCTTCGCGCCCTCGACATGGACGCGGTACGCGCCGAGGTGGCGGCCCAGACCGGCGGCAAGACCACGCAGTGATCGCGCCGTCGCCGCGGAACGCGCCCCGGTCCGCGGCGATCACTGCGTGATCTCTCAGCGGACCGGGCACGGCGTACGGAGACACCGGCGATCGTTCGCGGGCGGTGTCTCCCCCGCTACATCCGCGGCCGGGGCGTCAGCCCGGCGGCCCGGTAGCAGTCGTCGACCAGCCGCATCGTGACCACCGCGTCGTCGGCGTCGGTGGGCACCGGCGTGCCCGTCCGGACCGCCGCGGTGAACGCCTCGAGCTGGTAGGCGAAGGACGGCCGCCTGCCGAGGTGCTCGACCCGGCGGCCCGCCCCGGTCTCGATCACGATGCGGTCGTCCATGTGCGGCAGGACGAAGTTCATTGCGGTGGCCTCGCCCCGGCTGCCGATGATCCGGCAGCTCATCTCCAAACCGTCGGCGGCCATGTGGCAGCGCGCCAGACCGGTCGCGCCGGAGGGGAAGACCAGGTCGGCGTCGAGCCACTCGTCCACGCCCGGCGCGCCGGCGCGCTCACCCGCCCTGGCCGACGTCACGGCGGGCTCGCCGCCGCCCCAGGGGGCGAGGACGCGCTGCGCGTGCAGGCTGTAGCAGCCGACGTCCATGAGCGCGCCGCCGGCGAGCGCCAGGGACCACCGGGGGTCGTCCTCGGCGGGAGCCTCGATCGCCGTCATCGTCTCGACGCGGACCAGTTCGCCCAGTTCTCCCGAGGCCAGCAGTTCGTGGAGCCGCAGCGTGACCGGGTGGTAGCGGTAGTGGAAGCCCTCCATCACCGTCACCCCCGCGCGCCGCGCCGCGTCGCGCACCTCGGCCGCCTCCTCGGCGTTCGAGGCGAACGGCTTCTCCGACAGCACGTGCTTGCCGGCCTCGGCCGCGGCGAGATTCCACGGGCCGTGCAGAGCGTTGACCAGCGGGTTGTACACCGCCTCGACCTCGGGGTCGGCCAGCAGATCGGCGTAGGCGGCGACGACCCGCTCCACGCCGTGCTCCGCGGCGAAGGCCTCGGCCCGTCGCCGGTCACGCGCCGCCACCGCGACCAGGCGGGTGCCGGTCAGCTGCGCCGGCGCGACGATGGCGAGCGCGGAGATCCTGGCCGCGCCGAGGACGCCGAGCCGCAACGGTTCCATCTGTGCATTCCCCTTCCCCTGCTTACCAGCAGAAGGGATCGTATCGGTGCTTTCCACCGCGGAATGCGACCACCCGCGAACCGCCGTCAGGGGTTTGTCCTGACATATTTTCGTAATGTCGTACGCACATGTTCGGGGTAAACTCTGCGCCGTGGCAATCCAAGTGGGCGTGACGATCGACCGCTCATCCCCGGTTCCCCTCTACCACCAGCTCGCCGAGCAGCTCACCATGGCGATCGCGAGCGGGCGGCTGCAGCCGGGCGATCCGTTCGAGAACGAGGTCGCGCTCGCCGAGCGGCTCGGCCTGTCGCGGCCGACGGTCCGGCGGGCCATACAGGAACTGGTGAACCAGGGGCTGCTGGTGCGGCGGCGCGGGCTCGGCACCACGGTCGCCAACCGCAAGGTGCATCGGCGGGCCGAGCTCACCGGCCTCTACGACGACCTCGTGCGAGCCGGCGGCCGGCCGTCGACGGTCGTCCTCGGCCACGAGGTGGTGTGCGACGAACGCGTGGCGGCCGCGCTGGACCTGCCGGCCGACGCCGAGCTGCTGTCGATCGTGCGGCTGCGCCTGTCCGACGATCGGCCGCTGGCCGTCATGCGCAACTGGCTGCCCCCCGGCCACCTGGACGTCACGCGTGCGGAGCTGGAGTCCGGGGGCCTGTACGGCGTGCTGCGGCGGCGTGGCGTGCGTCCGGTCGTCGCGCACCAGACGATCGGCGCGCGCACCCCGACCCCGTCGGAACGGGGTCATCTCCGCCTGGAAGCCGCAGACCCCGTGCTCACGATGACGCGGGTCGCCTTCGACTCCGTGGGCAGCGCGGTGGAGTACGGCGACCACTGCTACCGGGCGCGGGACTACAGCATCGAGGTCATGGTCGACCAGCGCTGACGCGGCTCCGTCGGCCGGGAGCCCCGCCCGCGCGCCCGCTCGCCGGCGCGAGCCGGCCGGGCACGGTGGACGGGATGTCAGGCCGAGCGGTAGAGCTCGGCCACCTGGAAGGCGAGGTCGAGGGACTGGCTGCGGTTGAGCCGCGGGTCGCAGGCGGTCTCGTAGCGCAGCGACAGGTCCTCCTCGACTATGCCGTGCCCGCCGCCGACGCACTCGGTCACGTCGTCGCCGGTGAACTCGATGTGGATGCCGCCGGGGTGGGTGCCCAGCGCGTGGTGCACCTCGAAGAACCCGGCCACCTCGTCGAGCACGTCGTCCAGGCGCCGCGTCTTGTGCCCGCTCGGGGCCTCGAACGTGTTGCCGTGCATGGGGTCGCAGACCCAGGCGACGGTGGCGCCGCTCGCCCTGACCTTCTCCACCAGCGTGGGCAGCGCGTCCCTGACCCGGCCGGCGCCCATGCGGCTGATGAACGTGAGCCGGCCCGCCTCGTTGTCCGGGTTCAGCCTCTCGATGAGCGCGATCGCGTCCTCGGGGGTGGTCGTCGGGCCCAGCTTCACGCCGATCGGGTTGCGGATCTTGCTGAAGAACTCGACGTGCGCGCCGTCGAGCTGGCGGGTGCGCTCGCCGATCCACACCATGTGCCCCGACACGTCGTACGGCAGGCCCGTACGGGAGTCGATCCGGGTGAGAGCCCGGTCGTAGTCGAGGATCAGCGCCTCGTGCGAGGAGTAGAACTCGACCGTCTGGAACTCCTCGGGCTCGGCGCCACAGGCCCGCATGAACGCGAGCGCCTGGTCGATCTCCCTGGCGAGCTGGTCGTAGCGCCGTCCGGCGGGGGACCCGGCCACGAAGTCCTGGTTCCAGGCGTGCACCTGCCGCAGGTCCGCGTAGCCGCCCTTGGTGAATGCCCGGGCGAGGTTGAGCGTGGCCGCGGAGGAGTGGTAGGCCCGAAGCAGGCGGCCGGGGTCGGGGCGGCGCGCCTCGGCGGTGAAGTCGAAGCCGTTGACCATGTCCCCGCGGTAGGCCGGCAGCTCGACGCCGTCGCGCACCTCGGTGGACTTGGACCGCGGCTTGGCGAACTGACCCGCCAGCCGGCCGATCTTCACGACCGGTACGCGGCCCGCGTAGGTGAGCACGATCGCCATCTGTAGCAACGTCTTGAGCTTGTTGCGCACGTTCTCGGCCGTGGCGCCGGCGAAGGTCTCGGCGCAGTCACCGCCCTGCAGCACGAATGCCTCGCCCCGCGCGACGGCCGCCATCTCGGCCTTGAGCTTGTCGCACTCGCCGGCGAACACCAGCGGGGGCAGCTCGGTCAGCTCGCGGACGACTCTGTCGAGCTCGCCGCGGTCGGGCCAGTCGGGCTGCTGCGCGGCGGGCAGTTCACGCCACGTGTCGAGGTTGCTGCTAGCGCTCACGGCACACAAGGTTATTGCACCGGGACGGATGTGGCCGCCATCCGTCCAATTAGTGAGATCTTCGTTGCCGAGCCTGGAGACGTACGCGCTCCGGCAGGCGTACGTGCTCGGGGAGCACGCCGTGACCGATGAAGCGCCGGACGAGGCCCCTGATCACGGGCAGCCGGGTGAGGTCGGGCGGCAGCGCCGGCCGCCCTGGCCGGGTCAGCGCCGGGCGGATCAGCAGGCGCTGGACCACCCGCTGGGCGGTCTGGGTGACCACGGTGGGCAGGGCCCGGCGGCGCCGCACCCGGGCCAGCAGCGCCTCGGGGGCCTCGCCGCGCAGCAGGGCGGGCCCGACGATGTTGGCGGCGGCCACGGCGTCCTGCACCGCGAGGTTGATGCCGACGCCGAAGACGGGCGACATGGCGTGCGCGGCGTCCCCGATCAGCAGCAGGCCGGGGCGGTGCCAGCGGGTGAGCCGGTCGACCGCCACGCGCAGGAACCCGGCGTCGTCGAAGTCCCGCAGCTCGCCGACCCGGTCCGCCAGGTACGGCAGCAGCCGGGCGATCGTCCGGCGCAGCTCAGCCACACCCCGCGCCTTGAGCTCCTCGTAGCCGCCCTTGGGGATGACGTAGGCCAGCTGCCAATAGGTCTCCCGGTTGATCGCCACCATGAGGTGCCCGGCCGACGCCCGCAGGAACGGCTGCAGGGGATCGCCGGGCTCGCGGTGGATGCGGAACCAGACCACGTCCATCGGCGCGCCGAACTCCTTCGGCCGCAGCCCGGCGGCCCGCCGCACGTCCGAGCCGCGCCCGTCCGCGCCCACCGTGAGCACGGCCCTGATCTCGCGATCCGTGCCCTCTCGCTCGCCGCTCTCGTCCCGGTACCGCACGCCCCGGACGGCGCCGTCCTCGACGATCAGGCCGGTCACCCGGGAGTGCATGAGCAGCCGGAAGCCGGGATATCGGGCGGCCTCCGCGGTGATCAGGTTGAGGAAGTCCCACTGCGGGACGAACGCGATGTAGCGGTACCTGCCGTGCAGCGCGCGCAGGTCGGCGATCGGGACCCGCGCCTCGTCGGCCTCGATGGCCATGCGGTACGCCTTGCGGTGCGGCAGCCGGTGGAACGCCTCGGCCAGCCCGATCTCGTCGAGCACCTGGAGGGTCGAGGGGTGGATCGTGTCGCCGCGGAAGTCGCGCAGGAAGTCGCCGTGCTTCTCCAGCAGAGTGACGTCGACCCCGGCGCGGGCCAGCAGCAGCGCGAGCATCGCCCCCGCCGGGCCGCCGCCCGCGATCACGCATGTCGTACGCATAATTCATCACCCGATGAAATCATCGCATAACGCATCTGCGAGCGGCGATACCCGAACGGAATCCTTTCCCTGGAGGTGGCTGGATTCAGACGCTGACGCCGGCGATGCGGCGGGCGCGCAGGACCTCCAGGGAGCCGGCCAGCGAGCGGGTGGCGAGGTCGCGGATCGTGCCGAAGTGCTCCTCTGGATACTGCCGGGGCCCCTGCTCCACCAGGTGGATCAGATAGAGGTAGACCCGGTAGAGGGCGAGCCGGGTCCGCGCCTGCGGGGTCAGGGCGACCTCGCCGCCGGCCTCGCGGTAGCCCGCCAGCAGCGGATCGCCCTCGCGCAGCTCGCCGAAGATCGTGGGAGTGATGAAGTCGGCCAGCGGGTCGCCCCAGAAGGCCCGCTCGTGGTCGATCAGACCCTCCACCCGCCTGTCCTCGGTCAGGAACACGTTGCCCGGCCACACGTCGAAATGGACCAGCGACGGCGTGACGACCTCGTCGAGGACGTCGGAGTTCGTGTGGACCAGACCGGCGATCTCCACGATCGTCGCGGGCAGCGGTGTGTCGAAGTGGACCGCGTCGTCCAGCAGCGCGCCCATCATGACGAGGAAGGCGTCCCGCCAGGTGTGACCGGTCAGGCCGGCGTACGGATAACCGAAAACGCCCGTGCCGGACACCTCGTGGAGGCGGGCGAGATGGCGGCCCAGCTCGAACCGCAGCGCGCCCTCCTCCTCGGGGGTGAGCGAGACCTGGTTCCAGGGCGTCCCGTTCAGCGCGGACAGGATGAGGTAGTCGCCGCCGCCGAGCGCCGGATCGTCGAACCCGGCGTGCAGCAGGGCCGGCATCGGCAGTCCCCTCCCGGCGACCAGGTGATAGACCATGGCCTCGGTGCGCAGCAGGTGTCGCTCGTAGGTCAGCAGGCGTATCCCGGGCGGCGACCCGGCCTTGAGCACGACCTGCCGTCCGTCGTCGAGACCGAGCCGCCACACCGCGTTGGCCAAGCCGCCGGCCGGTTCCGTGACCGACACCACGTCGGCGCCCAGCCCGTCGCGGACGAGCGCCTTGAGCTCGTCAGTGGACAACGGCCTTTTCGTCCTGCTCTGCATTGTTCGGTGTCCCGTGCCTCGGAGTGGGGTTCGGAGGAATCAGTTGTCGTCGAAGACGGCGATGGTCCAGGAGGCCTCGTGCTTGTCGCCCGGGTTGAGCACGACCAGATCGGCCTCGGAGTTGAACGCGTCCGGCGGGCACGTCATCGGTTCCACGGCCAGCCCCCGGTGGTCGAGGTAGGTTCCGGTGCAGATCTGGACCCACGGCATCACGGCGGGATCCCAGGTGATCTCCACGCCGCCCTCGGGGCCGCGCACCCGCGCACGGCCGGCGCCGATCGACGTGAAGGCGTTGTCGATCGCGGTGTCCCCGAGCGCACGCGGCGCCCTGAAGTCGTACGGCGTCCCGGACACGTCCTTCAGCGTCACCGGGGCGAGCGACTCGTCGGTGACCAGCACGCGCTCGATCGGCAGCTCCAGCTCGTACTCCCGCACGTCGGGGCCGGCCAGCAGCCAGGGGTGCGGGGCGCAGCCGTACGGCGCGGGGCCGTCGCCCACGTTCTGCGCCGTGAGCGTCGTGGTGAGACCGTCGGCCGCGACGGAGTGCCGCACCTCCAGCGCGATCTTGAAAGGGTAGCCCGGGGCCGGCTCGATCATGTGCGTCAGCCGTACGAAGCCGTGGTCGTCCTCGGCCGAGAACACCTCTGCGCACTCCCATACCCGGTCGGCGACCAGGCCGTGCAGCGCGTGGCCCAGATCGGGCTCGTTCACCGGCAGGACGTGGCGGCGGCCGCCGAAGACGTAGGTGCCGCCGACGACCCGGTTCGGCCACGGCGCGAGCACGGTGCCGCTGTAGTAGGGGATCGGGCCGTCCGACGGCCAGCTCGTCACCAGATCGCGGCTGCCGTGGCGCAGCCCGCGCAGGGCTCCGCCCCGCTCGCTGATCGTGGCGTGGTAACCGCCGCCGAGGATGGTGTGATCGGGCACAGGGGAGTCCTCTCACTGACAGACGTCATGAATCAGGTCAAGTACGCACGGGACTTTAGTCCAGCTCTCCGCCATAGATCCAAGGCGGGGACCATGCTGTGGGAGCGCTCCCACGACACGCCAAGTTAACGCCTTACGGCTGGACGGTCAACTAATTCCCGGAATTGCGGCTAGGTGCCTCGTGAGCGGCTAAATCCTCGTAATCAAGGGGGACGGGTAACGAACCTCATCGACAGGTCCCCGCACCCACAAAAATGAAAATTTCACCCCCAACCACCCCTAGCCGTGATCTTGCAGTTACTCGCAGGCTCAGTGCTCCACCTGCGGCTCCGCCGTGCGTGATCTTGCAGAAATTCCTCGTCCGGGCGGCCTGCCAGGGGCTTCGCCGTACGTGATCTTGCACTGCAAGATCAGTGAGGCTGTCCGCCCTGGTCGGGGCCGATCGGTGCGAGTTTCTGCAAGATCACGAAACGGGAAGCAGCAGGTCGGCGGTTGAGTATGCCAGTAACTACAAGATCACGGCAGGGGTGGTGGCGCCACCGTCGGAGACGACCTAACGGAGTTCGCCGGTCTTCACGACGTCGCTGTACCAGAGCGCGCTGTCCTTGGGGATCCGCTTCTGGGTCGCGTAGTCCACGTAGACGATGCCGAAACGCTGGCTGTATCCCTGGGCCCACTCGAAATTGTCGAGCAGCGACCAGACGTGGTAGCCCTCGACCCGGGCGCCCTCCTCCAGGGCGCGGTACAGCGCCGCGAGGTGGTCCCGCAGGAAGGCGATGCGCCCCTCGTCGCGTACCCGGCCGTCGGGGCCCGGTCCGTCGAGGGTCGACAGCCCGTTCTCGGTGATGACCAGCGGCACCCGCGGATAGTCCCGCGTGAGCCGGGTCACGATGTCGTACAGGCCCTCGGGATAGATCTCCAGCCACTCGGCCTGCGCCGTGGGGTGCTTGAAGACCCGCTCGCCCGCGCCGTCGACGAAGTGCGGCGTGTAGTACTGCACGCCGAGCAGGTCGATGGGTGTACTGATGGTCGCGAGATCGCCCTCCAGGATGTGGTCGCGCATCGGGCCACGCTCGGAGATCCACCGCAGCGTGTCCTCCGGGTAGTGGCCCTTGAAGATCGGGTCGAGGTAGAGCCGGTTCTCCAGCCCGTCGGCGTGCCGGGCCGCCCGCGCCGCCTCCGGCGTGTCGTCGGCCGGATAGGTGGGATGCAGGTTCAGCGCCGGGCCGATCCGCCGCCCGGGGTGCCGGTCGTGCAGCACCTGTGCGGCGAGGCCGTGGGCGAGCAGCAGGTGGTGGCAGGCGACGAAAGCGCGGGCGTCGTCGCTGACCCCCGGTGCGTGGTCGCCGAACTGGTAGCCGCTCTGCACGATCGTCTTGGGCTCGTTGATCGTGAGCCAGTCGCCGATGTCCAGGGCGTCGTACACGATCTCGGCGTAGTCGGCGAACCGGGCGGCGGTGTCCCGGTTCTCCCAGCCGCCCCGGTCCTGCAGCTCCTGGGGGAGATCCCAGTGGAACAGCGTCGCCATCGGGCTGACGCCGCGCTCGGCCAGGCCGTCCACCAGACGCCGGTAGAAGTCGAGGCCCTTCTGGTTCGGCCGGCCCGTGCCCGTGGGCTGGATCCGCGGCCAGGCGATCGAGAACCGGTAGCTGCCGAGGCCGAGCTCCGCGATCAGATCGAGATCCTCGCGGTAGCGGTGGTAGTGGTCGGCCGCCGGTTCCCCGGTGTCGCCGTCGCGGACGTTGCCGGGCGTGGCCGAGAAGGTGTCCCAGACCGATGCCCCCCGTCCGTCCTCGGTCGTGGCACCCTCGATCTGGTAGGCCGCGGTGGCGGCTCCCCAGACGAATCCGTCCGGAAATCGCGCCGGAGAGTTCATCGCGTCATTCCCATCTCACCTAGAAATTCTTCCGGGCGCTCGAACGCCGCGGCGCAGGCCGTCATGGGGGAGCACTCTCCTGATCGAGGCGCCGCCTCGTCGCACGTGGGAGCGCTCCCACGAGGGAGCCTAAATGGCTCTGTCATGGCTGTCAATCCCGGGAGAGGCCCGAGCATCCGCCCTGGTCCGCCGTTCCCGGAGAGGGTCGCCGTGCCCGGAGAGGATCGGCGGTTTCTGGAGAGGATCCGCGGTTCCCGGGCCTCGGCGGACTCGGTGAGATCGAGTTCGCCGAGGCCCGCGGGAGAACGGGTGGCGGGCGATCGGCGGCTCGGGTATGCCGAGGGGGCTCGCCGGACCTTCGCGTTCCGGAAGGGAAGCGAGGCTGGCGCGGGTTCCGCCGCCGGGCGGTCGGCGCGTGGGAAGCGCCGCGGTCCTACGGCGGCCCCGTCAGGCGGAGGCGCGGATCACCAGGTGCGTGTCGAGGATCACGACCGGCTGTTCCAGCGGCTCACCGTTGATCCGGGCGATCAGCAGCTGCACCATCTGCCTGCCCATCGCCTCGGTCGGCTGGTGCACGCTGGTGAGCGGGGGATCGGTGTGCAGCGCGAACTTGGAGTCCTCGAAGCCGATGAGCGCGACGTCGTCGGGCACCCGCATGCCCCGCTCCTTCAGCACGTGCAGCGCGCCCATCGCCATCGGGTCCGAGGCCGTGAACACGGCGTCCAGGTCCGGATGCCGCTCCAGCAGTTCGTGCATCGCCGCCTCGCCGCTCTCCTCGGAGAAGTCTCCGTACGCGACGCGCTCGGTCATGCCGGTGGCGAGCAGGGCGTCGCGATATCCCGCGAGACGGTCGACACCCACCCCCATGTCCTGGGGACCGGCGATCGTGGCGATGTGGCCGCGGCCCTTGGAGATCAGATATTTGACCGCCTGCCGGGCGCCCGCCCGGTTGTCCATGTCGACGTAGCTGTACGGGTTCAGCCCGACGGGACGGCCACCGAGCACGGTCGGCACGCCCATCTTCTCCAGCCGTCCCGGCAGGGGGTCGGCGCCGTGGACCGAGGTCAGCAGGACGCCGTCCACGTGCTGACCGGTCAGGTAGTGCTCCAGCCGGTCGTGCTCGCGCCGGTTCTGCGCCATGGTCAGGATGAGCTGGAGACCGGTCTCCGCGAGCGCCGAGCCGATGCCGCGGATGACCCCGGCGAAGTACGGCTCGTCGAAGACCCGCTGTTCGGACTCGGACACCACCAGCGCGATGGTGTCCGTCCGGTTGGTGACCAGGGTTCGCGCCGCCCGGTTGGGTACGTACCCGAGCTCCTGGATGGCCTGCATCACGGCGTCCCGGGCTTTGTCGCTGACCTTGGGTGACCCGTTGATCACACGCGACACCGTGCCGCGGCCGACTCCGGCGCGGGCGGCGACCGCCTCGAGCGTCGGTCGACCTCCCGAACGGCGGTCACCGTTCATCTGGTTGCCCCCTCGTCCTATCTGCGCTTATTCTGCCGGACCCAGTAGGCCGCCGTGCCGGATGGCGTCGGCGTACCAGAGGGCGCTCGACTTCATTGTCCTGATCTGTGTCTCGTAGTCCACATAGACCAGGCCGAAGCGCTTGCCGTACCCCCAGGCCCACTCGAAGTTGTCCATCAGCGACCAGGCGAAGTAGCCCCGCAGCGGGATGCCCGCCTCAATGGCGTCGTGGCAGACCCGCAGGTGAGTGTCGATGTACGCGGCCCGCTCGGGGTCGTGGACCGTGCCGTCCTCCGCGACGACGTCGTCGAAGGCCGCGCCGTTCTCGGAGATGTAGAGGGGGAGGCGCGGGTAGTCGGCGACGAGCCGGTCGAGCACCTCGCGCAGCCCCGAGCCGTCGATCTCCCAGCCCATCCCGGTGACCGGCCGGCCGCCGTTGACGAACCCGACGTGCTCGCTGCCCACCCAGGGCGAGCCGGAGTCCGTCGGCGCGGCCGACGCCGACTGCGCGCCGCCGGGCGCTCCGGACACGGTGAAGCGGCTGTAGTAGTTGATCAGCAGCATGTCGAGGGGCGCGGCGATCGTGGCCAGGTCGCCGTCCTCGATGAAGCCGAGGTCGGTGACGGCACCGAGGTCCTTCAGCACGTCCTCGGGGTATTCGCCCTTCAGCAGCGCGTCCAGGAAGAAGCGGTTCTGCAGGCCGTCGATGCGCCGTGCCGCGTCCGCGTCCCCCTCGCTGCCGGTGGCCGGGGAGATCGCGTACAGGTTCACGCACCCGCCGATCTGCGAGTCCGCGTTCTGCGCGCGCATCGCCCGTGCGGCCAGGCCGTGGGCGAGGTTGAGGTGGTGCGCCGCGCGGATCGCCGCGGCCGGCTCACGCCGTCCGGGGGCGTGCTCTCCGGAGGCGTACCCGAGGAAGGCCGCGCACCACGGCTCGTTGACCGTGCTCCAGTTCCGTACGCGGTCGCCGAGCTCGGCGTGCACGAGGGCGGCGAAGTCGGCGAAGCGCTTCGACGTGTCGCGCGCCGGCCATCCCCCGGCGTCCTCCAGCGCCTGGGGCAGATCCCAGTGGTAGAGGGTCAGCCAGGGGTCGATGCCGTAGCTGAGCAACTCGTCGACGAGCCGCTTGTAGAAGTCGAGGCCCTTGGTGTTGTGCGCCCCGGAGCCGAGGGGCTGGATCCGCGGCCACGAGACGGAGAACCGGTAGGCGGTCAGTCCCAGATCGGCCATCAGCCGGACGTCCTCGGCGTACCGGTTGTAGTGGTCGATCGCGACCTCGGCGTGGTCGCCGCCCACGATCCGGCCGTCCTGGCGGCAGAAGGTGTCCCAGATCGAGGTCCCCCGCCCGTCCGCCGAGATCGATCCCTCGATCTGGTAGGCGGACGTGGCGGCTCCCCAGACGAACCCGGTCGGGAACATCAGGCCTGAGGACTGGGTCTCGGGTCGTGTGCCTTGCGTGGTCACGCTTTGACTGCACCTTCCATGAGTCCGCCGATGATCTGTCGGCCGAACGCGATGAAAACGACGATGAGCGGGAGGATCGACATCAGCGTGCCGCTGAAGATCAGCACGTAGTCCGTGCCGTACTTCGCGTTCAGCGAGTTGATGGCGACCTGGACGGTCGGGTTGTCCGGGGTCAGCACGAGCAGCGGCCACATGAAGTCGTTCCAGGTCAGCATGAACGTGTTGATGCCGAGCACCGCCATGCCGGGCCGTACGGCGGGCAGGACGACGTTGAACCAGATCCGCACGGTGGACGCGCCGTCCACCCGGGCGGCCTCCACCAGCTCGTTCGGCACGGCCTGGTCCGTGTACTGCGTCATCAGGAAGACGCCGAAGCCGTTGAGCAGGTACGGCATGATCACGGCCTTGATCGAGCCGACCCACTCAAGGTTGACCATCAGCCGGTAGAGCGGCACGATGCCCATCTGCTGCAGCGGCACCATCATGGTCAGCAGGACCAGCAGCAGCAGGATCTTGCCACCCTTGAACTTCAGCCGGGCGAAGGCGAAACCGGCGAACGTCGAGATCACCACCACCGAAGCGGTCACCGCGACGGAGATGATCATCGAGTTGATCAGACCGGTCATGTAGTGCGCGTCCGGGTTGGACAGCACCCGCTGGATGTTCTCGCCGAGGTTGCCGCCGGGCAGGAACGGCGGCGGGATGTCGGTGGCGTCGCTGTTGGACCGCGAGGCGATGACGATCATCCAGTAGAGCGGAAACGCCGAGATGACGATCGTCACGGCGAGAATGAACTTCGTGAGCGGTGTGGCGGACCAGATGCCGGCGGCCCCGCCCGGTGCCGTGGCGCGGCGGCGCCGCCGCGTGCCGGCAGGCGCGGAGAGCGTGGTCACTTGTTGCCCCCGATTCGGCGGATGAGCATGAAGTTGATGAGCGATCCGATCAGGATGAGCAGGAACAGCAGCCAGGCCGCGGCGGAGGCGTAGCCGAAGTCGAACTCCCGGAAGCCCTCCTCGAAGATGAACATCGAGACGGTCTGGAACTGGCTGTCGGTGCCGCCGTGGACGTTGCCGTTGTAGAACGTGGTCGGCTCGGCGAACAGTGTGAGGCCGCCGATCGTCGAGTTCAGCACCACGAAGATCATGGTGGGCCGGAGCATCGGCACGGTGATCTGCCAGAACTGGCGCCGCCGGGTCGCGCCGTCGATCGAGGCGGCCTCGTAGAGGTCCTTCGGGATCGTCTGCATGCCGGCGAGGAAGATGATCGCGTTGTAGCCGGTCCACCGCCAGTCGACCATGGTGGCGATGGCGATCCAGGAGGGGATGCGCTGGGTCTTCCAGGAGATCGGGTCGATCCCGAACCAGCCGAACACCCAGTTGATCAGACCCCAGTCCCGGCCGTAGAGCTGGGTGAACACGACCGCGACCGCGACGACCGAGGTGACGAGGGGGAGCAGGACGCCCATACGGACGAGCAGTTGGCCCCTGAACCGCTTGTTCAGCGCATTGGCGAGCAGGAGCGCCAGCATTATCTGCGGGACCGTCGCGATGACGAACATGCCGAGCGTGTTGACGACCGCCTTCCAGAAGGCGGCGTCGGCGAGCATCGCGCTGTAGTTGCCCAGCCCCGTCCAATCGACCGTACCGGTGAGGTCGTAGTCGAAGAAGGAGTAGTAGAGCGTGAAGGCGAGCGGGAACAGTCCGAAGAGCAGGAAGAGCAGGTAGTACGGAGAGATCAGGAGGTACGGCGCGGCCTTGAGGTCCAGCCAGTTCCGGAAGGATCGGGACGAGTTCCGCCGGACGTGCCTCCTGCCGGGTGGGACCGGTGCCCGGGTGGGCTGTCCGGCGTCGACGTGCAGGCTCATGGGTTACCTTTCAGCGAAAGCAGGCGACCGGCCCGCCGGCGGGGTGCCGCTGCGGCGGGCCGGTTCACCTGGCGGGCAAGGGTCAGCCCGCGGCCTTCGTAGCGTCGTCGACGATCCTCTTCCAGCCGTCGGCGTACGACACCGAGCCGTCGTCGATGGCGGAGACCACCGACTCCACCGCGTTCTTCACCTGGGCGTGCTTGACGCCGAGGAAGACCGGCTGGAGCGCGGCGGCGGACTTGGCGAAGATCTCACCGACCGGGGCGTCGTTGAAGTACTCGTTCTTCGCGCCCTGGACCGCCGGGTCCTGCTGGGCCTGGGTGTTGCTGGGCATGTTGCCGGCGAAGTTGAAGACGCTCACCTGGGCGTCCTTGCCGGTGAGGTAGTCGAGGACCTGCGCGGCCTCCTTCGGGTGCTTGGACTGCTTGGGCACCGCGAGCCAGGAGCCGCCCCAGTTGCCGCCGCCGCCGGGCACCGCCGCGACGTCCCACTTGCCCTTGCCCTCCGGACCGCCCGCGTTGTCACCGCTGACCACGCCGAGCATCCAGGACGGGCAGCCGAGGGTGGCGAACTGCCCCTTCTTCATGCCGGTGAACCACTCTTCGGTGAAGTTGCGCAGCTTGGCGGTGAGGCCCTCCTTGCTGATCTTCTCGGCGAAGTCGTAGGAGGCCTTGACGGCCGGGTTCGAGTCGATGACGAGGTTGTTGTCCTTGTCGAAGTAGGAGATGTTGCCGTTCTTGGCGGCCTCCTGCACCAGGACCACGTTGTAGAGCGTGTTGGTGCCGTCGACGAACTTGGTGTTCTTGACCTTGGCCTGGAACTCGTGGCCGACCTTGACGAAGTCGTCCCAGGTGGGCCAGAGCTTGCTGACCTCCTCGCGGTCGGAGGGCAGGCCCGCCTTCTCGAACAGGTCCTTGCGGTAGCACAGGCTCATGCCGCCGATGTCGGTGCCGAGGCCGAAGAGCTTGCCGTCGGCGGTGACGCCGTTCTCCCACTTCCAGTCGGCGAAGTCGGCCTTGCGGCCGCTGAGGCCGAGCTCGCCGAGGTCGGCCCACCACTCGGGGTGCGCCTTCGCGAGGCCCATGCCGCCCTCGTCGATGCCGATCACGTCGCCGGCACCGGCACCCGACTGCAGCCACTGGATCATCTGCGGCCAGTAGACCTGCTCGAACTGGTCGGTCAGGTTGTCATTCTTGATCTTGATGTCGGTGTGCTCGGCGTTCCACTTGTCGATCGCCTCTTGGTAACCGAAGTTCTTACCGCCACCGAAGGTCTGGACGACGACGGTGACCGGCTCGGCCGCGGCCGAGGACCCGCCGTCGGACGGCGTGCTGCTGCCGCCGTCGTCGGTGCTGCAGGCGCTGATGACGCTCAGGGCGAGCGCGGACGCCGCAGCGATCGCGAGCATTCTGCCGCGACGCGAGTTGCTAATCATTGCGGACCCCTCTCAGGTGGTATCCCGAAGTCTCATTGGGAGGGTTGTGTCTCAGGCCGGTCCCCGAGCTGACGGCCCGTGATCTGTAACTGCTGCTCGGCGCTGCCGTGCCCGTTGCGAATCCAAGGTTGGGAGCGCTCCCACGAAGAGTCCTCTATTGGGCCCTCGGGCGTCAATACGCTGAAACCTAACTGTTACTCCGCGGGGTGTTAGAGCTCAGAAAAGGGATAGAACCGGACGAACCTCTCCTGGGAGCGCTCCCATGGTCATATGGGTAGAAACGTGGGAATGGCCACCGCCCCTCCGGGCGGTGGCCATCCGAGGCGGACCCGCCGATCACGGGACCGGCGCCGGCGGGGCGCGACCGCCGGTCGCGCTCGCCGAGTCCGCGACCCGGCAGGTGATACCCGTGCAAGCGCGCAACATCGCCAGCCGCGCCGATAGGGTGGCCAGCAGGAAGGGATCGGCCGTCGCGGCGAGGTTGTGCATCTGCGCGGGATCGTCGCTGAGGTCGTAGAGTTGTCGCTCACCCGTGGCGTACTCCACGTAGCTGTAATGGTCGGTGCGCAGCACGCCGTAGTCGGGCGGGGTCTTCGGCGAGTAGTCGGCGTGGGCGAATTCGACCAGCACGGCGTCGCGCCACGGCACCGCCCGGCCGTGCAGGAGCGGGGCGAGCGAGCGGCCCTCGGCGAACGCGGGCGCCATGGTCCCGGCGATTTCGGCGAACGTGGGCGCGAGGTCGACCGTCGAGGCCAGCGCGCCGATCCTGCTGCCGGGGACGATGCCCGGGCCCCTGACCACGAGGGGGATGCGGATGTCCTCCTCGAAGGGCGTCGTCTTACCTGGTCGCAGCCGATGCTGGCCCAGGTGGAAGCCGTTGTCGGAGGTGAAGAAGATGTAGGTGTCGTCCAGGCGGCCGGTCTCGGCCAGGGTGGAGACCAGCGCGCCCACCATGTCGTCGACGCCCAGCATGGCGCGCAGCCGGTTCCGGTGCACCCGGTCGATCCTGCGCACGTCCTTCGCCGACAGCGGCGCGTGCTTTCTCAGCCACAGCGGCTCGGCCGAGGTGTCGGCCTGGTCGAACGACGCGGTCCTGGGTGCGATCTCGTCGCTGAACGCGTCGGCGTGCCTGGGGGCGTAATTGGCGGGCAGATGGGGCGCGACCGGGGCCAGGTAGAGGAAGAACGGCCCGGTGGTCGAGGTGGCGAACGCGCCGGCCTTCGCGCTGAGCACGTCCTCGAGGTAGTCGTCGTCCGCGTGGCCGTACTGCCGGACGGTCCCGTTCTCGTTGAGCGCGTAGCCGTACTCCTGATAGAGCCTGGTGACGGGGACCGCCCACTCGTCCCAGCCCCGCGGGACGTACGACCAGCTCGCGCCGGTCGGATAGCCGTTGAGGTACTTGCCCAGCAGGGCGGTGCGGTAGCCCGCGCCGTGCAGCCATGTCCCGACCGTGGAGGTCTCCAGGGGCCGGAACCTGGGGAAGCCGCCGGTCGGCGGCCGGTTGCTCATCACATGGTGGCTGTGCATGTACTGCGACCGCAGGATCGACGACCGGGAGGGGCAGCACCAGGGGTTGGTGGCGAAGAAGCGGGAGAAGGTCGCCCCCTGCCGGACCAGCAGGTTCCAGATGTTGGGAAACCGGCTGAGGTCCATGGCGTCCAGGTCGTCCACCAGGATGAACACGATGTTCGGCCGATGGGGCGTGGCGGGCTGCGCGCGTGAGGGCTGACCATGGGTCATGCCGGAGAGCGCGAGGCACAGGGTGAGCGCGGCGGCCAGCCGGGCCGGCCATCGCGAGCGCCACCCGGCGACCGCCGTCCTCTTCGGGAACAGCGCTCTCCTGCGGACCGCTGCTCTCTTGGGGAACAGGGCTCTCTTCGTGAACGGCACGGCAGGGATCGTAACCGCGCGCTGGACGGCGGAAACACACAGAGCGTAACTGCTCCGATGTAAACAGTGAACAAATCGCACGAAAGTCGTGCGAAACGTCGAGCGACTCACGTCCTCGTGCCGCTGCTGCGTCGTGGCCGCCCTCAGCGGGAGGCCGAGCCGGAGACCGCGGCCCAGGTGCTAGGCGGCTCCGCACGTCGTGCCGGAGGTCGCCTCGGATGCCGGGCCGGGAGCCGTGTCCCGGCCGGGCGACAGTGGCAGCCTGACGACGAACCGGACGCCCGCGTCCTCGCACTCGACGTGGATCGTGCCGCCGTGCGACTCCACGACCTCGCGGGCGATGGCCAGGCCGAGTCCGGTCCCGCCGTGCGTCCTGCTCCTGGCGGTGTCGCGCCGGTAGAACCGTTCGAAGATCCGGTCGCGATCCGCCTCGGGAATGGGCTCGCCGTCGTTGAACACCGATAGCGTGGCGTGCTCACCGGTCTCGTCGCCGACCCGGCCGATCTCGGCGTGCACCCGCGTCGCCGCGTGCCGCTCGGCGTTGTCGAGCAGGTTGGTCACCACCCGGCAGAGCTGCGGGCGCAGCCCTTTGACCATCACGTCCGGTATGACCTGAAGGTGCGTCGGCACCCCGACCGGACGGGAGCGGACCTCGGCGGTGAGCAGCTCCCCGAGGTCGAGGAGCTCGCGCACGGTGGACGGCGCGGTGCCCAGCCTCGCCAGCAGGAGCAGGTCGGCCACGATCGCCTCGAGCCTGCCCGTGTCGCGCAGCGCCGCCTCGACGGCCTCCTCGGTGTCCTCCGGATGCAGGCGGGCGCACTCCAGCTGGGCGCGGATCCCCGCTATGGGCGTGCGCAACTCGTGCGAGGCGTCGGCAGCGAACTGCCGCTGCTGCTGGATCGACCGCTCCAGCCGGGACAGCGCGTCGTTGGCGGTCCTGGCGAGCCTGGCGATCTCGTCGTCACCGGGCGGTTCCGGCACACGGCAGCCGGGGTTGGACGGCGCGACCTCCCCGAGCTCCGACCTGATCGCCTCCACGGGCCGCAGGGCGCGTCCGGCGACCAGCCAGGCGATCGATGCCACCCCGCCGCAGAGCAGCAGGCACGCGAGCAGGAAGCCCAGCTCCGGCAGCCGGGTGCCGAGAACGGCCGGGGTGACCCGGCCCGCGTACACCACGGCGGAGTCCGGCTCGGGGGAGACCTTGACCGCGGTCACGTAGAGGCACTCGCCGTGCGGGAGCGAGCACGAGGTGGCCCGGCTGACCTGTGAGTCGGGGGCGGGACGCAGGGGACTGAGCCGGCGCGGATCCCTGGCCGCCGTGCTGGCGGCCATTATCCGCCCGTCCGAGGCGACCACCTCGATGAGGTCGATGCCGTTTCCGCTCGTGGGCAGCGGGTCCGGCAGCCGCTCCACCTGGGCCTCCGCGGCGATCCTGCTCGCGGTCGACAGGCTGTCGTCCCAGATCCGGTCGGCGATGCCGTGCCGCAGGACGATGTCCGCGATGATCGCCACCGGGATGAGCACGAGCGCGGCGGCGGCTGTGGCGATCAGCGTCAGACGCGCCCTGAGGGACGGTACGCGTGGCCAGGGGAGGGGCATGCCCCGAGGCTACTGATGGTCATCTCGCAGAAACTTCGCGATAGCGAAAATTCACGACCAAAGTTGTTAAAAGTGGGGCTAATCGGACGTCTGCAAGTTCGTGCTGAAACTTGCTGCAGGAGATGGCAGGGATCGGCGGTCGTGTGCGCGCTCCGATATCGGCCCTCGCCCGACCCACCGCCGTGACGGCGGAGCGATCCGTGTCGGAGACTGGTGGTGTCGGCCCGGTAGGAAGGCAGGTGGTGGGCATGTTGCTGCGGCTGCGGGTCTCGCTCCCGGACCGCCCGGGAGTGCTGGGGCAGGTGGCCCGTGCCTTCGGGGTGATGGGCGCCGACATTCTGCAGGTCACCGTGCTGGAACGGCAGGCCGGGCGCGCCGTGGACGACTTCACCGTCTTCTGGCCCGGCCTGTTCGAGCCCGGCGAGCTACGTGACCGGATCTGTGTGGTCCCCGGCGTCCGGGTCGACGGGGTGTGGCCGACGCGGGAGGCTCCCGGCACGAACCCCGACTACGACCTGCTCGGCCACGTCGCGGGCGAACCGGAACGGGCGGTCGTCACGCTGGTGGACGCGATCCCCGACGTGGTGAGCGCCGAGTGGGCGGTCGTGGTCGACTCCGGGAGCGGCTCGGTGCTGCACGGGAGCTGGCAGGCGCCGGAGGAGGTGCCGGCGGCGGACCTGACCCCGCTGCGCGCCTCCGCCGTGACCAGGGACGGGCTGCACCTGGCGTGCGTGCCGATGGACGGGGCGCACCTGGTCGTGGCCCGGTCGCAGGGGCCGCCGTTCCATCAGGCCGAGCTCGACAAGATCTCCAGATTGACGGGCGTCGTCCGCGCCCTGGCCCGGTCGGCCGCGGGCCGGGAGCACGCTAGCGGCGCGGCGGGTCGATCCGGGTGCCGTTCTGGGTGAACAGCATCAGACGGGAGACGTCGACCGCGACCCGGCCGTGCTCACCGGATCGCCACACGGGACGGTTGCCCAGCCGGACGATGAGGTCGGCCCGCCGGTGGGTGCCGTTCCCCGCCGCCGTCGGCTGCTGGGTCTGCTCCTCCTCGTACCTCCCGCCACCGCCCAGGAGCCTTCGCATGATCGAGCGGGTCCTGCCGTTGGCTCCGGCGCCGCCGTTCATGTGGCTGCGGGGGTCCGGCGGTTCCGGCACGGTGACGGCGGGGATGCCCGCCTCCAGGTAGGCCAGCCACTCGTGGCCGTGATACTCCAGGGTGCGGACCCGGCCGAAGAAGGTCGGCCCCTCCGTGCGCTCGGGCACCGGGGTCAGCCCGTCCGGGCGGATGCCCACGATGATCTGCGAGCCGGTGTGCTGGGAAACCGCGTACGCACGTGGATCGGTCCATGGCATTGTGATTTGATGCGGGCCGAAATCCAGCATGATGAACTGGTTCTGCGGCGTCCGGACGGTCGCGGCGAGCAGGTTGAGCTGCTGTGAGTTGAGGAACGCGGCGGTGAAGGCGGTGGCGGGGTCGTTGTAGACCTGGGCGGGGGTGCCGACATCCTGCAGCACGCCACGATTCATGATCGCGATGCGGTCCGCCAGGGTCAGCGCCTCGACCTGGTCGTGCGTCACGTAGATCGTGGTGACCCCGAGCGCCCGCACCAGCGAGGAGATCTCCATGCGCAACTCGGTGCGCATGCCGGCGTCGAGGTTGGACAGCGGCTCGTCCATCAGGAACAGGGACGGCTGCCGTACGATGGCGCGGCCCATGGCCACCCGCTGGCGCTGCCCGCCGGACAGGGTGCCCGGCCGGCGGTCCAGGGTCTCCTCGATGTGCAGCGCGCGGGACAGTTCCACCACCCGCTCGCGGACCATGTTCGGGTCGGTCTTGGCGATCTCCATCGGGAAGGACAGGTTGCCGCGTACGGATCGGTGCGGATAGAGCGCCCCGTTCTGGAACACCATCGCGACGTCGCGGTCGCGCGGTGCGAAGTCATTGGCGAGTTCGCCGGAAAGCCACAGATCGCCTGATGTAATCTCCTCCAGCCCCGCGATCATGCGCAGTAGCGTGGACTTCCCACAGCCCGAAGGCCCGAGCAGGACGAGAAGTTCCCCCTCGTCCGCGCGCAGGCTCAGGCGGTCTACCGCGAGAAATCCCCCCGGGTAGACCTTCGTCACGTTGTCGAGGACGACGGTGCTCATCAAAAGCTCGTTCCCCCCGGGCGCCGCGCCCGGATTCCCAGCCATCGGTTGTGATTGATGAGGTAGTACATCGCGTCTCGGCTACGAATGTCCATACATCCAATGAACAATCCGGCAACTACTGTCATTTCAGACTGACTAATAAACTTTCTCCACGGCAAGTGGTTTGTCGAAGTCGGCGGCCGTGGGCCGGGTCGGTCGGAGGTAACAAGTTTGCGGAAACTTTCTGCAAGGTCTTTCATGGCGGCCCACCGGCCGGTACGTTCCGGCGTAAACCCCCCGAAGAAGGAGCACAACCAGATGCGGCGAGTCATCTCGGCCGCGGCTACCGCCGCGGCGCTGACCCTGGCTGTGGCGGCATGCGGCGGCGACGGCGGCGGCACCGGTACGGCTCCCGCCTCCAGCGCCGCGCCCGCCGAGATCGCGGGTGAGATCACGTGGTGGGACACCTCGGACGCGACCACCGAGGCTCCCGCGTTCAAGGCGCTCGTCGCGGAGTTCCATGAGAAGTACCCGAAGATCAACGTGAACTACGTCAACGTGCCCTTCGCCGACGCCAGGGACAAGTTCAAGACGGCCGCCCCGTCCGGATCGGGCGCCCCCGACGTGCTGCGCACCGACGTCGGCTGGGTGGCGGAGTTCGCCTCGCTCGGCTACCTCGCGCCGCTCGACGGCACCCCGGCCGTGGACAGGCCGGAGGAGTTCCTGCCCACGCCCGCGGCCAGCGGCAGGTTCGGCGGCAAGACGTACGGCGTGCCACAGGTCACCGACACGATCGGCCTGCTCTACAACAGGGAGCTGCTGAAGAAGGCGGGCCACGACGCCCCGCCGGCCACCATGGCCGAGCTGAAGGAGACCGCGCTCGACGTCAGATCCAAGACCGACGCCGACGGCATCGCGCTCAACGTCGACGCCTACTTCCTGCTGCCGTTCATCTACGGCGAGGGCGGAGACCTCGTCGACGCGGCGAACAAGAAGATCACGATCGCGTCGCCGCGGACCGTCGCCGGCGTCAAGATCGTCGAGGATCTGATCGAGTCGGGTGCGGCCGCCAAGCCCGCCCTGCAGGACAGCTACACCAACGCCGAGACCGCCTTCAAGGAAGGCAAGGTCGCGATGATCTTCAATGGCCCGTGGTCGAACGCCGACAACCTCGGCGGCAAGGTCTTCAAGGACGATCCGGACAACTTCGGGGTCGCCCCGGTCCCGGCCGGCTCGGTGCGATCGGGCTCCCCCGTCGGCGGGCACGACTACACCGTCTACGCCGGCTCGAAGAACCTCGCGGCGGCGTACCTGTTCGTCCAGTTCATGGCCTCGGCGGAGAGCCAGGCCGAGATCGCCGGCGAGCTGGGCCTGCTGCCCACCCGCACCACGGCGTACGGCATGCCGGCGGCGACGGCGAATCCGAAGATCGCGCAGTGGCAGAAGCCGATGGAGTCGGCGGTGGAGCGGCCGTGGATCCCCGAGGCGGCCTCGCTGTTCCAGCCGCTGGTGGAGGGCTACCAGAAGCTCGCCGGCGGCCAGGCCACCACGGAGCCGATGCTGGAGGACGTGGCCACCGCCTACGAGGGCATCCTCAAGGGCTGGAGTCGGTGACCCGATGACGACCGATGCCGCCGCGGGCGGGCGGGCCGCGCCCCCGGGTGCGCTGCGGCGTGTCCTTTCCCGGCACTGGTACGCGTGGGCGATGACGGCCCCGGTCGTCATCGTCACGCTCGTGCTGGTCGGCTACCCGCTGCTGCGCGGCGTGTACCTGTCGCTCACCGACGCGACCGAGGCCAACATGGGCCGCACCATCGGGATGAACGTCATCCCCGCGACGTACGAGTTCATCGGGCTGCGCAACTACGTCGAGATCCTCACGTCGGCCACGTTCGCCGGTCGCCTGACCTGGACCGTCGTCTGGACGGCGGTGTGCGTCGCCCTGCATGTGGGCATCGGGCTGGGCATGGCGTCGCTGCTCGACCGGCCGATGCGCCTGCGGTCGGTCTACCGGGTGCTGCTCGTGCTGCCCTGGGCCGTACCGGCGTTCGTGTCGGCGTTCATCTGGCGTTACCTCCTCAACGGCGAGTTCGGCGTGATCAACGCCATGCTCCGGGCGGCCGGGTTCGCGGGGATCGCCTGGCTGGACGACCCCTTCTGGGCGAAGGTCTCGGTGATCGTCTGCAACGTCTGGCTGGGCGTGCCGTTCATGATGCTCGCCATGCTGGGCGGCCTGCAGGCCATCCCGCGCGAGCTGCACGAGGCGGCCGAGGTCGACGGAGCCTCGCCCTGGCAGCGGTTCCGCCACATCACGCTGCCCGGCCTGCGCCCGGTGTCGAGCACGGTCGTCCTGCTCGGCACGATCTGGACGTTCAACCAGTTCCCGGTCATCTTCCTGCTCACCAAGGGCGGGCCCGCCGGGTCCACGGAGATCCTCGTCACGTACGCCTTCCGGGAGGCGTTCGAGGGCATTCGCGACTACGCGGGTTCGGCCGCCTGGGGCATGGTGATCCTCGCCCTGCTCGCGGTGATGGCCGTCGTCTACCGGCGTGCGCTCGGCCGGCAGGGGGAGGCATGGTGACGGGTTCCTCCCGGCGGACGCACCGGCCGCGTGGCGAGCGCGGCCCGCTGAAGTCGGTCGCGCTGCACCTCACGCTGATCACGGCGAGCCTGATCGCGGTCTTCCCCGTCGCCTGGCTGGTGCTGACCTCGCTCAAGCCCAGGGCGGTCATCGAGTCGGCCTCGGTCCGGCCGTTCGAACAGCCGACGCTGGACAACTACGCGCAGGTGCTCGGGGACACCGAGTTCCTCACCTGGGCCGCCAACGCGATCGTCGTCTCGCTGCTCACCGCGGTGATCGGCGTGCTGCTGTCGGCCACCACGGGCTACGCCGTGAGCCGCTTCCGGTTCCCCGGCCACCGGCCGGTCATGTGGATGCTGCTGGTCACCCAGATGTTCCCGGTGGCCATCCTGATCGTGCCGATCTACAACCTGCTGGCCGGGCTCGGGCTGATCAACCGGCTTCCGTCGCTCGTCATCGCGTACCTCACCTCGACCGTGCCGTTCTGCGCCTGGATGATGCGGGGCTACTTCAACACGGTGCCGGTGTCGATCGACGAGGCGGGACTGGTGGACGGGCTGACCCCGTTCGGCGCGTTCTGGCGGCTCATCCTGCCGCTGGCCAAGCCGGGGCTGGCCGTGGCCGCCTTCTACTCGTTCCTCACCGCCTGGGCGGAGGTCGCGTACGCCACCGCGTTCATGACCGGCGACGACAAGTACACGCTCGCCGTCGGCCTCAGCCAGTTCGTCGGCCAGCACAAGGCGGAGTGGGGCCTGCTCACGGCGTCGTCGGTGCTGATCGCCGTCCCGGCGGCCGTCGTCTTCCTGCTCGTCCAGCGCCATCTGGTCACCGGTCTCACCGCCGGCGCCGCGAAGGCATGACACCATCATGAGAATCGGGGGATACACATGACCGAAGTCGCCCTGCACCCGTCGGCGCGGGAGACGGCCACCCGCTGGTGGCGGGACGCGGTGATCTATCAGGTGTACGTCCGCAGCTTCGCCGACGGCAACGGCGACGGCGTCGGCGACCTGCTCGGCGTCCGCGGCCGGCTGCGCTACCTGGCCGATCTGGGCGTGGACGCGATCTGGCTGACGCCGTTCTACCCCTCGCCGATGGCCGACTTCGGCTACGACGTGGCCGACCACCGCGACGTCGACCCGATCTTCGGATCGCTGGCCGACGCCCGGGCGCTGATCGACGACGCGCACCGGCACGGCCTGAAGATCATCGTGGACGTGGTGCCGAACCACACCTCCGACGCGCACCCGTGGTTCCTCGCCGCGCTGGCGGCCGGTCCCGGCGCACCGGAACGGGAGCGCTACATCTTCCGGGACGGCAGGGGCGCGGCCGGGGAGCTGCCGCCCAACGACTGGGAGTCGATCTTCGGAGGCCCGGCCTGGACCCGGGTGGCCGACGGGCAGTGGTACCTCCACCTGTTCGCCCCGCAGCAGCCCGACCTCGACTGGGAGCACCCCGAGGTGCACGAGGAGTTCGCCGATGTGCTGCGGTTCTGGCTCGACCTCGGCGTGGACGGCTTCCGGATCGACGTCGCGCACGGCATGGTCAAGGCGCCCGGCCTGCCGGACGTCGGCCACGCCGGCCAGGTGCGGATGATCGGCGCCGACGTGGTGCCGTACTTCGACCAGGACGGCGTGCACGAGATCCACCGCGCCTGGCGGCGCATCCTCGACTCCTACGACGGCGAGCGGATCGGCGTGGCCGAGGCCTGGGCGCCGACCCCGGAGCGGCTGGCCCGCTACGTCCGCCCCGACGAGCTGCACCAGGCGTTCAACTTCCACTTCCTCACCACCCCCTGGGACGCGGCCGGGTTCCGCACGGTCATCGACGAGTCGCTCCGTACGGCGGGGCTGGTGGGCGCGCCCTCGACCTGGGTGCTGTCCAACCACGACGTGAAACGGCACGTCACCCGGTACGGCGGGGGCGAGCTCGGCCTGCGCCGGGCCAGGGCGGCCGCCCTGCTCATGCTCGCGCTGCCCGGGTCGGCCTACATCTACCAGGGTGAGGAGCTGGGGCTGCCCGAGGTGCTCGACCTGCCGGAGGAATATCTGCGCGACCCGCAGCGGCTGCGCGACCCCGGCAGCGGCCGGGACGGCTGCCGGGTGCCGCTGCCGTGGACCGCGACCGGGGAACCGCCGTACGGCTTCGCCCCGCCGGGGATCCACGAGAGCTGGCTGCCGGTCCCGGCGGAGTGGCGGGACCTCAGCGTCGAGGCCCAGCTCGGGAAGGAGACGTCCATGCTCGGCCTCTACCGGTCGGCGCTGGAGATCCGGCGCGCCCACCCCGATCTCGGCGACGGCCGGCTCGGCTGGCTGGACAGCCCGCCCGGCACGCTGGCGTTCTCCCGGGGCGGCTCCTTCGCCTGCCTGGTGAACATGACGCACGACTGGGTCGAGATCGACGCCGCGCCGGGGGAGCCGCTCCTCGCGAGCGACGGCCCGGCCGTGCACGGCGATCAGGTCCGGCTTCCCCCGGACTCGGCTACCTGGTGGAATATCGGTCGGTAATGTCTGAACCCATGAACAACACCACGCGGCTCGCCGACATCGCGGCTCAGGCAGGGGTGAGCGAGGCCACGGTGAGCCGCGTGCTGAACGGCAAGGCGGGGGTCTCCGCCGCCACCCGGCAGGCCGTGCTGACCGCGCTCGACCTCATGGGCTACGAGCGCCCCCAGCGGCTGCGCCGGCGCAGCAACGGCCTGATCGGGCTGGTCATCCCCGAGCTCGGCAACCCGATCTTCCCGGCGTTCGCCCAGGCCGTGGAGAAACCGCTGACCCAGCACGGCTACACCCCGATCCTGTGCACCCAGGAGCCCGGCGGCGCCCCCGAGGACGAGTTCACCGAGATGCTGCTGGACCGCGGCGTCTCCGGCATCGTCTTCGTGTCCGGCCTGCACGCCGACACCACGGCCCGGATGGACCGGTACGCCCGCCTCACCGACCGCGGCCTGCCGATCGTGCTGGTGGACGGCTACAACGAGACGATCCCCGCGCCGTTCATCTCACCCGACGACCGGCTCGCGGCCCGCCTGGCCGTACAGCACCTGGTCGATCTCGGGCACGAGCGGATCGGCCTGGCCCTGGGGCAGCGGCGGTACGTCCCCGTCATACGCAAGATCGAGGGGTTCCGGCGGGCCATGTCCGAGCTGCTCGGCCTGACCGACGTCGACGACCTCATCCAGCACTCGCTGTTCTCGGTCGAGGGCGGGCAGGCCGCGGCGGGCGCGCTCCTCGACCGCGGCTGCACGGGCGTCTTCTGCGCGAGCGACCTCATGGCGCTCGGCGCGATCCGCGCCGCGCGCGAGCGCGGGCTGTCGGTGCCGGGTGAGGTGTCGGTGGTCGGGTTCGACGACTCGCCGCTCATGGCGTTCACCGATCCGCCGCTCACCACGGTGCGCAAACCGATCGGTGCGATGGCGGCCGCCGCCGTGCAGACGCTGCTCGAGGAGATCGGTGGCACGCCCGCCAAGCACGTGGAGCTCGTCTACCAGCCCGAGCTCGTCGTGCGCGGCTCCACCGGCTCAGGCCCCCTCGTTCATCGGTGACCGCGTCGCGTCGTGGGCAAGGGGCGGGCCCGTGACCGCCGGGTTACAAGGTCACGGGCCCAGGTTTCCATGAACGTGACACCGGGTTGCGGGCACGAGCATGGCCGTCGGCTCCGCCGAGGGAGGATGGCTCGGCCGACGAGGTCTGCGGGATCAGGGACTGTTTCGCAGGAAGGCGGCCTCCGTGGCGAGTTTCTCGATCCGGGCGTAGTCGCCGGCCGCCAGCAGGACCGCCGGGGTGACCCAGCTTCCCCCGACACAGCCCACGTTGGCCAGGGCCAGATATGACAGCGCGTTCGCCGGTGTGATCCCGCCCGTCGGGCAGAACCGGACGTCGGGCAGCGGACCGGACAGCGCCTTGAGATAAGGCGCACCGCCCGCCGACTCGGCGGGGAAGAACTTCATCTCCCGCACACCCTGTTCCGCGAGCATCATAGCCTCAGTCGCCGTGGCCACCCCCGGCAGGTACGGCACGCCGGCCGCGACCATCGCGGCGAGCAGGGACGGCGTGGTCCCGGGAGAGACGAGGAACCTCGCGCCGGCGCCGAGCGCCGCGGTCACGTCGTCCGCCGTGCGGACCGTCCCGGCGCCCACCACGGCCTCGGGCACCTCCGCCGCGATGCGCCGGATCGCTTCGAGCGCGGCGGGCGTGCGCATCGTGATCTCGATGACCGGAAGTCCGCCGGCCACCAGGGCGCGGGCGAGCGGCACCGCCGTACCGGCGTCCTCGATCACGACGACCGGCATCACGGGGGTGAGGTCGAGCAGGCTCATGACGGCTCCACATTAGACGACTCGCGCATCGGGACGGCTCCGGACGACCGCTGCGTCAGCCAGGCCGCGGCTCCGGCCAGCGCGGGCTGCCCGGCGACGATCAGCGAGGTGGCGATCGAGGCGAGATATCCGTGCAGCGCCGGGACGCTCGCCTCGAACCGCTCGCGGAAGGCGCTCGCATGGATGCGGCCGGCGATCCTCGGCAGCACGCCGCCGCCGAGATAGACGCCGCCCCTGGCGCCCAGCGTGAGCGCCACGTTGCCGGCGAACCCGCCGAGCAGCGCGAGGAACACCTCGACGGTCTCGACGCACAGCGGGTGCTCCGACGTCACGATCTCCGAGGCGGTCCGCGCCGGCGGGCCGACCCCGCGCACCAGGGCCAGCCCCCGGTGGAGCCGCGACAGCCCGGGGCCGGACAGCAGGTGCTCGGCGTCCACGTACGGCAGGCCGTCGGCGCGCAGCGCCCGGACGACGTCGATCTCCAGATCGGACACGACCGGGACCGACACGTGCCCGCCCTCGCCGGGCAGCGGCACCCATCGCGTGCCGTACGGCACCAGCCCCCCGACGCCGAGGCCGGTCCCCGGACCGAGCACCGCCTTGGGCAGGCCGGCCGCCGGGGGCGGGCCGCCGAGCGATACGAGGTCGTCCCCCGCCAGGTGCGGCAGCGAGAACGCGAGCGCCTCGAAGTCGTTGAGCAGCACCGTGTGCGAAATGCCCAGCTCGGCGACCGAGCCAGACCATCCCGCGTTGGTCAGCCGGTAGCGGTCGCCCTCGACCGGCCCGGCTATCGCCAGACACGCGGCCCCCGGCCGAACTCCGCCCGCATGTTCTGCGAGATAGGCGGCTACGGCATCGGCAAGGCCGAGATGCTGGGAAACGTCGAGTACGGCTATCGCCTCCGGCTGCCCGCCGGGGCGGGTCACCAAACCGAATCGCGCGTTCGTGCCGCCGATGTCGGCGACCAGCCAGGGCGGCCTCATGCGACGTCCCCGAAGGCGTTCCCGAGGACGTCCGTACCGGCGCCGGAGCCGAAGGCGTGCCCGGCGGCGCCGGGCGAGAGGTTCGCCGGGAAGACGCTCGCCCCGCTGTCGGCCGGTCCGACCGCGTGCCGGAACGCGGCGAACAGCTCCCGCCCGGTGCCCTGCCACCGCTCGTCGCGGGACGGGGCGTCCGCGGGGGCGCGGCCGGACAGGTCGGCGAGGACGGTGAGCGTCCCGGCGGACGAGTCGAGACGGATCATGTCGCCGTCGCGGACCAGGGCGATCGGCCCGCCGTCAGCGGCCTCCGGCGACAGGTGGATCGCCGCGGGCACCTTGCCCGAGGCGCCGGACATCCGGCCGTCGGTGACGATCGCGACCTTCCGTCCCCGGTCGAGCAGGACCGCCAGCGGCGGGGTGAGCTTGTGCAGCTCGGGCATCCCGTTCGCGCGCGGGCCCTGGTAGCGGACGACCGCGACGAAGTCCTCGTCGTCGAGCTCGCCGTCCTCGAACGCGCGCAGCAGGTCGAGCTGGTCGTCGAAGACCCTGGCCGGGGCCTCGATCACGAGGTGCTCGGGCTTGACCGCCGACACCTTGCTGACGGCCCGGCCGAGGTTGCCCGACAGGATGTGGATGCCCCCGTCGGGGGAGAACGGCTCGCTCACCGGGCGCAGCACCTCGCGTGCGTCCAGGCCGTCGAGGCCGTCGCCGCCCGCGGGGACGGCGGCGCGCTCCGCCCAGACGAGCTCTCCCTCCTTGAGCTCGGGAGCGCTTCGGTAGTGGTCGAGGCCGGGGCCGGCCACGGTGAGAACGTCGCGGTGCAGCAGCCCGGCGTCGAGCAAACCGCCGATGAACACGGGCATGCCACCCGCGGCCTGGAAGTGGTTCACGTCCGCCTGGCCGTTGGGGTACATGCGGGCGAGCAGCGGCACGACCCGCGACAGATCGGCCATGTCGTCCCAGGTCAGCGTGATGCCGGCGGCCGCGGCCACGGCGACCAGGTGCATGGTGTGGTTGGTGGAGCCGCCGGAGGCCAGCAGCGCCACGACCGCGTTGACGATCGCCCGCTCGTCGACGATCTCGCCGGCGGGGATGTACTCCCCGCCGTGCGGAGTGATCTCGACCGCCCGCCGGGCCGCCGCCCCTGTCAGCGCCTGCCGCAGCTCGGTACGCGGGTTGACGAACGTCGCGCCCGGCAGGTGCAGGCCCATCACCTCCATCAGGAGCTGGTTGGAGTTGGCGGTGCCGTAGAACGTGCAGGTGCCGGGGGAGTGATACGAAGCGGCCTCGGCCTCCAGCAGCTCGGCCCGGCCGATCGCGCCCTCGGCGAACCGCTGCCTGGCCCGCGCCTTGACCTTGTTCGGCAGGCCCGAGGGCATCGGCCCGGCCGGCACGAACAGCGCGGGCAGGTGGCCGAAGCGCAGCGCCCCGATCAACAGCCCCGGCACGATCTTGTCGCAGACCCCGAGCAGCAGGGCGGCGTCGAACATGTCGTGCGACAGCGCGATCGCGGTCGCCATCGCGATCACGTCGCGGCTGTAGAGCGACAGCTCCATGCCGGCGCGCCCCTGCGTGATGCCGTCGCACATGGCCGGCACGCCGCCCGCGACCTGCGCGACGCCGCCGGCCGCGCGGACCGCCCGCTTCAGCTGGGCCGGATAGGTCTCGTACGGCTGATGCGCGGAGAGCATGTCGTTGTAGGAGGTGACGATCGCCACCCCGGGCTTGGCCGTACCACGCAGGTCGAGCCTGTCGGCCGCCGGGGCGGCGGCGAAGCCGTGCGCGAGGTTGGCGCATGCCAGCCGGCCGCGGGCCGGCCCCCGCTCGCGCAGCTCCTGCCCGGCCCGCCTGATCCGGTCGAGGTAGTCGGCACGGCTCACCCGACTGCGACGGCGGATCCGGTCGGTGACCCGGTTGATCACGTGGTTCGTCACGCTAGCGAGCGTAGCGGGGAGTTATGTGTTCTTTCAAGCCTACTTTTGTATGTTGATGTGAATAAGTCATTGGGCTTCGGTCAGTGGATGTGCTTAACTTTGAGGATGACGCGACTGGCGACCACCGGCGAGGTCTTCCAGCTCATCAGGAGCGGCGGAGGGGTCACGCGTGCCGATATCGGCCGCGTGACCGGACTGTCGCGTCCCGCCGTCGCCACGCGGGTCGCCGAGCTGCTCCATCGCGGGCTCATCGTGGAGGACGCCGAGGGCCCCTCCACGGGGGGCCGGCCGCCGGTCCGGCTGCGCTTCGCCGCCTCCGGGGGAGTGGTCCCGGTGGCCTCGCTGGGCGCGAGCCGTACGCAGATCGCGCTCTGCGACCTGGCCGGCGAGGTGCTGGTGCGCACCGATGTGGAGATCGACGTCGAGGACGGTCCCGACGTCGTGCTGCCCCTGCTCATGGACACCTGGGACAAGCTGCTCGACGGGCGGGGCCCGGTCGTCGGCATCGGGCTCGGCGTCCCCGCCACCGTGGAGTTCGCCGCCGGGCGCACCGAGAGCGCCCGGGTCATGGCGAGCTGGACGGGCGTGGTCATCCCGCCGGTCATCGCCGAGCGGTTCCCCGTGCCGGTCCTGGTCGACAACGACGTGAACGTCATAGCGATGGGCGAGCACCGGGCGGCGTACGCGGCCGATCTCGACGACCTGCTGTTCGTGAAGGTCTCCACCCGGATCGGTGCCGGGGTGATCTCCGGCGGGAGCATCCTGCGCGGCGCGCTCGGCGCGGCCGGTGAGATCGGTCACATCCAGGTCAGGGACGGCGGGGGAGTGCTCTGCCGCTGCGGCAACCTCGACTGCGTCGACTCGGTCGCCAGCGGCACCGCCATTCTGCGCGACCTGCGCGCCAAAGGCCGCGACGTACGCTCGCTCGCCGACGTGACCGCCCTCGTGCGCGCGGGCGACGCCGAGACCATGGCGGTGGTGCGGCTGGCCGGCCGCAGGCTCGGGGAGGTCATCTCGACCGCCGTCAACCTGCTCAACCCGGCCGTCGTCGTGCTCGGCGGCGACGTGGCGGAGATGTTCCAGCCGCTGGTCTCCGGCGTCCGCGAGGTGGTCTATCGCCGGTCGACCCAGCTCGCCACCCGTAGCCTGCGCATCGAGCGCAGCCGCCTGGGGGCCGGTGCCGGCATCACCGGCTGCGCCCTCATGGTCCTCGACCGCGTTCTGTCCGCCGACGCCATCGACCGCATCGCCTGACTACCCGCCCCCCATGGCCGTGATCTTGCGAATTCTCGCAGCCGGCTCCGAGAGCGGCCACTTCGCGTTCGTGATCTTGCAGTTTCTCGCATGGATGTCCGCTGAGCGGCGAAAACGGCAGTCGTGATCTTGCACTTCCCGGCGAGTGCAAGATCACCTTGTGTGAAAGCGCACGTCAGGTGGCCCGCGTGCGAGAAAATGCAAGATCACTGCGATGATCTGTGCTGCTCGGAGGGTGTCCTTGCAAGAATTCGCAAGATCACGGGGGTGGCTTTAAAATCCTGGCGATCTGGACGAGTGCCAGGTGTTCGATCTCGGGGAGTGCGTGTGCGTGAGCGAGTCCGCCGTGTGGTCGAGTCGCGGCGGTTCCAGCGGCTCATCATCGCGGTGATCCTGATCAATGCGGTGACCCTCGGTCTGGAGACCTCGCCCTGGGTGCTCACCCGGTACGACATCGAGCTGCACATCGTCGACCACGTCGCGCTGTACGTCTTCACGGCCGAGCTGCTGGCCAAGGTCTACGTCTACCGGCTGCGGTTCTTACGCGACCCCTGGAACGTTTTCGACGCGCTCATCGTCGGCTTCTCGTTCCTGCCCACGGCGGGCGGGCTGTCGGTGCTGCGTGCCCTGCGCGTGCTGCGTGCGCTGCGGCTGATCTCGGTGGTGCCCTCGCTGCGGCGGGTGGTCTCCGCGCTGCTCGGCGCGGTGCCCGGAATGACCTCGATCGTGCTGCTCCTCGGGCTGGTGCTCTACGTCGCCGCCGTCATAGGCACCAAGTTGTACGGCACGGCCGCGCCGGAGTACTTCGGCGATCTGCCCACCTCGCTCTTCACGCTGTTCCAGGTGATGACCGGAGACGGCTGGTCGGAGATCACCCGCGATCTCATGGACACCCACCCGTCGGCCTGGCTGTATTTCGTGGTGTTCGTCCTGATATGCACCTTCGTGGTGCTCAACCTCTTCATCGCCGTGGTCGTGAGCGCGATGGAGGAGGAGAGCCGGGAGGAGCGCAACGAGGACGCCACCGTGCTGGCCGAGATGGCCGCCCTGCGCGCGGAGATCCAGGGCCTGCGCCAGGCGCTCACCGACCGCGTCCCGTCCTGACCCGGTCCGTCGATCTCGCCGCGCGGCACGGTGCGAATCTCCGCGGAGGACGGCTGGGCCTTCGGCCCGGTCAGATATCGAGGAGCTTCGCGACCTGCCGCTCCAGCGGGATCGCGTCGAGACGGTTGTCGATCTCGGCGTACGGCACGACCGGTGGCTCGTCGACGCGGATGGCCCTCAGATATTCGTCGAAGCGGGCGAGCTTCCCGCCGTCCCGGCGCAGACCGCGGCGGATGAGGCGGTCGCGCAGGGTGGGGCCGTCGGAGCGGATCCACACCAGCCGCACCTCGGGGCCGCCGAGCTCGCGGACCCAGGCGTGCCAGCGGGCGGCGTCGTGGACCTGACCGGTGAACGGCCCGCTGAGCATGACCGGGCAGCCGTGCGAACGGATCTCCCTGGCGGTCTGCGTCATTCCGCCGTATTCGTACTTTTTGATGTGTTCGTCGTACCAGGGCCCCTCCCGCTCGTCCGGAGGTCTGCCGTGTCCTGCGAGCACGGCCCCGACGAAGCCGCCGTAGAGCGTGTCCTTGTCCAGCAGCGCCGGGACCGGGTCGAGCCGGGCGAGCAGGAGCTCGCACACCGTGGACTTGCCCGCGCCCGGCGGCCCCGAGACCACCCACGCCGGTGCCGTGGCGGTCATTCGGGCCGGCCGTACGGCTCGCCCCGGTCGATCGGGGATATCGGGGGATCGGCGTAGGGCCCCGACGCCTCCGGGTGACTCCCGGCCACCCGGTGGCTCGCCGCCTCGGTCACCCGCATCGCATACAGATCATGCGCGGGGTCGACGGGAATCAGGCCGTAGCCCGCGTCCACCTCGTCCTCGGCGAGGTCGAGGTGCCGTCTGGCGGACTCGAGGCTCGCGCCGTGCGGGAGCCGTACGGTGATGAGGACTTTGCGCAATCTCGCTCCCCGCTGCCCGGCCGAGGATCAGGCCGCCCTCGCGGCCCTGCGCCGCAGGGCCGCGATGACGCCGGCGGCGTCCACGACGCCGTACCCGTAGTCGTGGTCATAGCCTATGTCGCTGCGATCATCGGCGGTACGGCGCAGCAGGGTCCTGAGCTGGCTCGCGGACAACTTGGCCGAAGGCCACAGGGTGCGTACGGCGGCGACGAGACCGGCCGCGACCGGGCAGGCGGCGGAGGTGCCCGAGTCGGGTTCCGCGTCGCCGAAGGCCTGGGAGCCGGAGAAGTGGGTGTACGCGCAGAAGTCCGGCTTGCGTTCCGTGAGCCGTCCGGGCCCCTGGGAGGAGTAGCCGACCCGCTCCCCTTCGGTGTCGATCCCGCCGATCGACAGCACCTTGGGATGGGAGTTGGCCCCCACGATGGGCCGGTCGGGAAAGGCGCAGCGCGAGTCCCGGCAGTCGCGGCCGCAGTTGCCCGCGGCGAACAGGATGTCGGCCCCGGCCTCGGCCAGGCTGCCGACGATCAGATTGAACGGATGGGCGGGGTTGTCCGAGTAGTTGCCCGGGCTGCCGGGCGGGAAGTCCCAGCGCGGGGAGAACGACCCCCAGCTGTTGCTGACCACGAGCGCGCGTGACCGCGCTGGCTGGGCCTCCAGCACGTCACGCAGATGCGCGTACGCCGCGATCGCGTCGGAGAGCAGCCCGTCGAGCGTCGATCCGCCGCGCCGCCGCGACAGCAGCACCGGAATGTCGAGGAGCGACGCCCTGGGCGCGGCGATGAGGGCGTCGAACGCGCACATCGTGCCGTGGTCGATCGGATGCTCGCCCGGCTTTCCCGGCACGCCAGGAGGGTTCCAGCTCCGGTCCTCGTCGACGGTGATCTCGTGCCCGAGCACGCGCCCGGCATGGGCGGCGTTGATCCCCGTGTCGACGACGGCCAGGGCGACCCCGCCGCCGTCCAGCCCCTCGTCCGCCAGCTCGGCCACGTGCAGCAGCCGCTCCACGTCGTGCCAGTCGCCGACGGCCGGGTCGTCCCCGCAGGTGAGGCAGCTCTCGATGACGGGGTCGGCGTAGACGGCGACGACCTCCCTGCGGGTCATGGGCAGCAGCGAGACGCGGGTGGAGATCTCGTCGTCGGCGATCTCGCCGCAGACCACGACGGACGCCTCGTCCGGGCGCATCGAGAAGGTCAGCGGCTGGTTGAGGGAGAGCGGGTCGGCCCCGGGCGTGGCGGGGACCGGGCGGGGCACCGCGACGGGCGCGAACGAGTGGTCGAGGACGACGCCCGGCAGCCCGTCCGCCACGTCGGAGGCGGTGACCGCGACGGTGGGGTCGGCCACCGCCGCGACCAGGTCGGACGACGGGCGGATCTGGATGAGAACGCGCATGACGATTCGCTCCGTATCGATTCCGTTACGCGACGTCACCACCTTCCTCCTCGGGGAAGGTCACGTCCACTCATTCCGGCGGACCGGCGGCCCGCGTCGCCGGGAGGCCGCCGGAAGGGGCCTCGCGAAACCGATGTAGAGCCGCTGAAAAGCCATCGGGATGCCGCCGGCCGGGCGGCATCCCGAGATGTCAGATCAGAAACCGCACAGCTCGGTCAGGCTCTTGGCCTCCTGATCGTTCTGCGTCGGAGTCTGCGTCGGCCGCTTCGCGAGCGACTGGGTCTCCGAGGGCGAGGGAGACGCCGGGACCCGGGGCGTCGTCGCGCCGGGCGTGGCGGGGGCGTCCGAGGGGGACGCGTTCGCCGCGACGGCACGGCGGTCGGTCATCGACTCGCGGATCGCCTTCAGCGTCAGCGTCCTGATCTTGTGCCAGTCCGGATTGCCCGGCCAGATCAGCGGCGGCACGAACTGCAGGCTGGTGATCTTGGCGTCCTTCACCTTCAGTCCGAGCGGGACCAGGTGCTCCAGCAGATCGCGCGGAATGTCCGTACGGAACATGTGCCGGGTGGCAGTGGCGATCTTGGTGAAGTTGGTGA
This sequence comes from Sphaerimonospora sp. CA-214678, assembly GCF_050942215.1. Classification (GTDB taxonomy): domain Bacteria; phylum Actinomycetota; class Actinomycetes; order Streptosporangiales; family Streptosporangiaceae; genus Sphaerimonospora. The sequence continues at coordinate 3,197,770 of NZ_CP192056.1, read as the reverse complement.
GCACGGTCGCGGGGTTGGCCTGCTGGGCGAGTGCGCCGATGACGCAGCGCTGCCTGCCCATCCGGGAGAAGTCGTCGCTGTCCACCCGGGACCGTCCGTACCAGAGCACCTCCTCACCGCTCAGCCTGCGATGGCCCGCCTTGATCGTGCCGGCCGTGCCGAACTTCCCGCCCCACTTGATGTCCTGCTCGACGCGGATCTGCAGACCGCCCATCGCGTCGATCAGCCGGGCGAAGCCGAACATGTCGACCATCGCGTAGTAGTCGATCTTCAGGCCCAGCGTGTGTCCGATCGCGTCCTTCAGCGCCTGCGGGCCGCGGTTCCTCCCGCCCATGACCTGGGGGTTGTTGTCCGCGTAGTACCAGACCGCGTTGAGCAGGCCCTGCTCGGCGGTGAAGCCGTTGGGGAACTGCTTGTGTAACGGACTGCCGGCCGGGAAGCGGACGTACTGCAGGTTGCGCGGCAGGCTGAACAGCACGGTGTTGCCGGTGGCGAGGTTCACGCTGGCCACGGTCATGGAGTCGGTCCGCACGCTCTCCCGGTTGCCCGCCGCGTCCCCGCCGAGCAGGAGGAAGTTGATGCGCTTGCGTCCGTTCCACGGATCCTCGGCCCTGATGGGGACGTGGGTCGGCTGACTACCGTCGGGGGCGCTGATGGCGTCGAGCGTCTCGCCCACCGCCTTGATCGTGCTCGCGGTCAGCGCGAAGGGCGCCATCACCGACACCGCCAGCACGCCGACGACGATGCCCGACACGATCTGACCGTTCTGGGACAGACGCTTGGGGCGCAGCGCGACGAAGGACAGGACCGTCAGGGTGAACCACGCGAGCGCGCACACCCCCGACCCGACCATGATCGTTGTGAGCGTGCTCGACCTGATGACCGCGCCCGCGTCGCCCATGAACCGCAGCCCGTAGAGCAGGATCGCGACCAGCACCACGCCGAACACCGCCAGCAGCACGAATCCGGTGCGCCGCCGGCCCGCCCGGAGATGGGCGGCGCCGGGGACCAGCGCGGACAGCGCGGTCCAGCCGATCAGCGAGGCGGTGGTCAACGGCCGGGCGTAGCGGGGACCGGGTGGCGCCTGCCCCTGCCGTGACGGCCCGGGTGAAGGCCGGTGCGAGGAAGGCCCCTGCGACGGAGATTCCTGCGATGGAGGTCCCTGCCGGGGGCCGGGCGAGCCGGGCCCCCGGTGAGGACCATGCGAGCCGGGTCCCTGCTGTGCTCCGGGCCCCTGCTGCGGCCCCGGTGTCTGCTGCGGCCCGGGTGTCTGCCGGGGGCCGGAGCCCCGCTGCCCGCGCGTGCGCTGACCCTGCCGGCTCTGACCGCTCGCGCGCTGCCCACGCCGGGCAGGCTCGCGCTGCCCGGCCTCGCGCTGCTCCTGCCCTCGCTGCCGGGACGCCTGAGGCGGCTGGGGCGCCTGGGGCGCTTGACCGGACGTCCGCGGTGGCTGCGGGGGCTCGCCACTCTGCTGTGGCCGTGGCTCTGGCCGGGGCTGTGACGTGTCGCGGGCCGTGTCGGCCCGCTCCGGGCTCCTGCCCGCCGCCCGCCCTCTGGCCCGGCCCGGTGATCGGCCCGTGGTCCGGCGCGCCGCGCGTTCCGGGCCGTCGGCTGGTTCAGCGGGCCCCTCGCCGCGCATGGTTCACCGCTCTCCACCCCTCAGTGAAAACTTGGCTAGGGATTCTAGCCCCCATACCTGGACAAGATTGACATAAGCAAAATGCTGCGGCGTCCCGTCAGGACACGTAGGACGAGCCCATGACCCAGGTGTTGCACTGGTGCACCTTCGGCCGTGTGTAGCCCTGGCGGAACCACACCGCGTTGTTGCGCGTGCTGCCGTGGTCGCGCGGCCCGCCCGGCTGGTCCCCGATGTATCCGTACGCCCACAGAAGCGTGTTGCGCCGGGCCGGGGTGATCGGATAGCTGCGTTCCACGGAGCGCATGAACATCGCGCCGAAGCAGGTCGCCTGCAGCTCGTGCCGCCGGGTCAGGGCCAGCTGCGCGCTACGCGAGCTCGACTCCTGATAGCGTGCCCACCAGGAGTCCGAGATGCCGGTGATGTGCTGGATGTGGTGGCCGTACTCGTGCCCCATCATGCTGACGATGATCCCGTTCCAGGCTCCGAGCGGGCCGTACTCCTTGGCCATCGCCGAGGTCGAGGCGTAGATCGTGCTGTTGCTCGGGCAGTAGTACGGCACATTGCTCCCGGGCATCGGATAGTCGCCGCAGGCGCCCCTGCCCCTGCTCCGGGCGATCACGTAGCCGGGGGGACTCCACTCGATCCCGACGCGCCTCAGCGCCGGGGCCCACGCCTGGCCCATGCACCTGCCGGTCTTCAGGATCAGCGCCTTGAACCGCGCGTGGTCGTAGATGCTCGCGTTGCCCGCCGGGCACTTCGGCCGGGCCAGTGAGCCGGCCTGGTAGACCGTGTTGTTCTTCAGAGTGCGGTTCAGCCTCGGGGCCGGCTTCTCGGAGGCGTCGTCCTCGCGGGTGGGCCGGGAGGTGGGTTTCGAGGTCGGGCGTTCGGCGGCCGAGGGCTCGGCGGCGGCGGTCTCGGACGTTCGGGTCGGCAGTGCGATCGGCTGCCGCTCGGTCGCCTTCCGCGCCGCGGCGATCACGACGATCACCAGGAACGTGAACGCCAGCACGCCGATCACCCCGCCGATGGTCGCGGCCGCGCTGGTCTTCCGCCTGGGCGGCCGCCGGTTCGGCGCGTGGCCGTACGGCGACCCCGGGCCGTACGGCGGAGGCGTACGCCCCGGGGGCCACCCGGGCCGGGGCGGCCCGCCCGCGCCGGGCTGCGGGGGCCGGGGCCGAGAAGGCCCCGGCTGCGGCGGCCAGGGCTGCGGAGGCGGAGGCGGAGGCGGGGGTGGCGGGGGCACCGGTGGCGGCGGGTAGGGCGGCCGCCCCGGAGGAGGGTGCTGTCCCGGCGGATGGCCGGCCGGCGGGTACTGCGCGGGTGGCGGCTGGGGCGGCTGGCGGTACGGCCCGACCGGGTAAGGAGCACGCCCGCGTGACGGCGGCGGTGGAGGGTACTGCGACGCCAAGACTTTGCCCCCTTTACGGATTCGGGGCGAAATCATACTGATTTTCCGATCAGCCGAGGATGTCGCACTCGCTCGCGTACGATGCGTAATCAGGCGAGGTGATCTCGGTAATGTTCCGGAATCATTTGGCTGATCTGCCTTAGCTTTTTCGCATGAATCTGCAGCAGCTTCGTTACGTGGTCGCCACGGCGGAGCATCGCACCATGACTGACGCGGCCAAGTCGCTGTACATCGCGCAGCCGGCGCTTTCCCGTGCCATCCGGGATCTGGAGCGCGAGCTCGGGGTGACGCTTTTCGCGCGTTCCGGGAGGGGTGTCGTCGTGACCGCGTACGGGCGCCAGGTCGTCAAACTCGCCAGGGAGGCGCTCGACGCGGTCAAGGAGATCGAGTTGCTCGCCCGGCAGTCCGCGGAGTCCTCCGACGACCTGCGGATCGCGGCGACCCCCAGCCTGGAGCCCGGCCTCGCCGGACATCTGCTGCCCGCCTACGCGTCGCAGCATCCGGGGATCCGTGTGCGGATCGTGCGGTGTGACGGCCGGGAGGACGTGGTGAACGCGGTGCGCAGGCAGCGGGCCGACCTCGGCCTCACCGATCTCCCGGTGCCGGCCGACCTGGTCAGCCACCCGTTCGAGCGGCAGGAGATCGTGCTGATCTCGCCTCCCGGCGCGGATCTGCCCGACCCCGTGCCGATGTCCAGGCTGAACGGGATGTGTCTCGTGCTGCCGGCCCAGGGGACCGCCCGGCGCCGGGAGTTCGACCACACCTTCGCCGTGTACGGCATCCGGCCGCTGGCGACGGTGGAGTCGGACGAACGCCGCGGCTGGCTGCGCACGGTTCGCACGGGGAAGGCCTCGCTGCTGTGGTATCGCGGAATGGCCATGCGCGCGGAACGCGCCGGACTGGTGGTCCGCTCGCTCGATCCGCCGGTCACGAAGGTCATCGCCATGGTCCACACCCGGCGCAGGCTCCCCGCCACGGCGCAGGACTTCCTCATGCTGACGGAGGGTGGCTCGGCCGCTTGATTGGAGCGCTCCAAAAGCTATGAATAGGACATCCATAACTCTCGATGCCGTTTTCGTTCAGCCGTACATCACGGACAGGAAGCGGACGAGGACCGCCTCGCGTACCGGCGCCGGCAGCGCGTCGAGCACGGCGTTGACGGTCGCCATGGCGGGCTGGCCGGCACCGCGCAGGTCGATGCCGACCGAGGCGGCGAGCCCGGCGAACGTTTCGTCGTCGATCGTGTCGAGGTCGATCGAGGCGATCAGTTCCGGCAGGCCCTCCGGCACCGCGGCCGGACCACGCAGCCGGGCGGTCCCGGCCGCCGACGCGATCACCTCGAGCATGGCGTCGACTCCCGCCAGCGTGACCCCGGTGACCGTGATGTGCAGATTGGCCGGGATCCCCGCGTAGGAGAGCTGCGGCTGGAGGAACCAGCCCAGCCGCCGCGCCTCGTCGGCCAGCACGAACACGTCGATCTCGGGAGAACCCGCGATCGCCACCAGCGAAGCGTCCGGCTCGCCCAGCACCCGCAGCCCGGGGATGCCGCCGATCCCGGCGACGAGCCGCCGGGTCGCCTCCAGCGTCCTGCGGCCCAGCTCCAGATAGCCCTCGCGGCCGAGCGACTGGAGGGTGGCCCACGCCCCGCCGAGCGGCCCGGCCGAGCGCGAGCTCTGCACGGTCGCGTTGATGATCGTGTATCCGGGCCAGGCGGCGGAGGCGAAGTACGCGGCGCGGCGCAGCTCGGCGTCACGGAACAGCAGCACCGAGGCCCCCTTGGGCGCGTAGCCGAACTTGTGCAGGTCGCAGGAGATCGAGGTCACCCCGGGAACACCGAGATCGAAGGGCGGGATCGCCGCGCCGGCCTCGCGCAGCCAGGGCAGCAGCCAGCCGCCGACGCAGGCGTCGACGTGGCACGGCACCCCCCGCGAGGCGGCGAGCCCGGCGATCTCCGTGACCGGGTCGACGACGCCCTGGGGGTAGGCGGGGGCGGACGCCACGACCAGGGCCGTCCGCTCGTCGATCGCCTCGGCGACCGCGGGCACCGACGCACGGAACGTCCCGGCGTCGACCGGCACCGGGACGGTCTCCATGCCGAGGTAGTGCGCGGCCTTGTGGAAGGCGGGATGCGCGGTGACCGGCAGCACCACGCGGCCGGTCCCCGGACGGGTGTCCCGCGCCGCCTTCACGGCCAGCATGATCGACTCTGTGCCGCCGCTGGTGAAGATCCCGGGCGCGCCGGGCCGTCCGAGCAGCTCGGCCGCCGCGCCCACCACCTGCTTCTCCAGCGCGACCATGCTGGGGAACGCCGTCGGGTCGAGCATGTTGACCTCGATCATCTCGGCGTACGCCCGGTGCGCGGCGTCGTGCACCTCGGGCCGCCCGGTGTCGTAGACGTACGCGGTCACCCTGCCGCCGCGTACCGGCAGGTCGCCGGCCCGCAGCGCGGACAGCTCGGCGAGCAGTTCGGAAGCGGGCCTGCCGTGCTCGGGAAGCATCGTGGTCTCTCCAGGGTGAGCTCGGGGGCGGCGGCGAGGAGCCGCCGGTTCGGGGATCGGCGGGCGGGAGCCGTACGACCGCGTGCGGCCCGGGGGCGGCGTCCTCGAGATGGACGGTACCGCCATGGGCCGGCACCGTGGCGATCTTCGGTGCCATCGCCAGGTCTCGCTTCACATCCACGGCATAACCGCCTAAGTTGCTGCCCGCGGCGGAGATTTGTCGCTAATGTTGCCGCGAACCTCTCACTAGGTGGTGTGCATGCGGCACTTCTTCGGGCTGCTGCTGGGCGTTTTCGTCGCCGCGGCCCTGCTCCTCGGTGGTGGATGGGCCTCCCAGGAGGTGATTCGCGGCGCGATGCAGAACGTCGATCCGATCAAGGAACCCCGCATGCTGATCGCGATCGGTGTGATGGCCGCTGTGGGCCTGCTGCTCGGGCTGGTCCTGGTGTGCCGGGTGTCCCCGCTGGCGACGTTCGTCCCGTCGATGGCGCTGCTCGCCTGGACCGTGGTCTATGTCCTGGACGTCTCGCGGGCCGCTTCCCTCGCCCCCACCGACGCCTCCGTGCACCATGAGCTCGCCCAGGCGGGACACGGGACGCTCACGCTGCTGTCGAGCGGGGTCTACGCCATGGTCGGCATCGCGCTGTTCCTCCCGGTGCTCATGCCGTCCCGGTGGGTGAGCCGGGCCGGGAGCGAGGAGGACGAAGAGGACGAGGAGGGCCTCGGCTTCTGAGCCGCGGCTACCGGGGTTCGCCGGTCGGCGACGAGCCGTTGCGGTAGAGGTGCGCCACCACATCCTCGATCGAGGTCTCGCCCGGCACGGTGGCCAGCAGCTCGCCGACCGTGCCGTCGAAGGCGAGCCTGCCGTGGTCGATCAGCAGCACCCGGCGGCACAGCCGTTCGACGTCGCCCAGGTCGTGGGTGGTGAGCAGGACCGTGGTGCCGTGCTCGGCGTTGCGCCGCCGCAGGAAGTCGCGCACTCCAGCCTTGCTGACGATGTCGAGGCCGATCGTCGGCTCGTCGAGGACGAGCACCGCCGGGTCGTGGAGCAGCGCCGCCGCGAGGTCGCCCCGCATCCGCTGGCCGAGGCTGAGCTGCCGGACCGGGGTGGCCAGGAACCCGGCCATGTCGAGGAGCGCGGTCAACTCCTCCAGCCGCTCCCGGAACGGCTTTCGATCTACTTTGTAAAGGAGGCGGATCAGTTCGAAGCTGTCCCTCAGCGGCAGATCCCACCACAGCGTCGTCCGCTGCCCGAACACCACGCCGATCCGCCGGGCGAGAGCCGTACGACGGCGGGTGGGGTCGAGGCCGGCCACGCTGACCCGGCCCGAGGTCGGCGACAGGATGCCGGTGAGCATCTTGATCGTCGTGGATTTTCCCGCGCCGTTCGGGCCGAGGCAGCCGACGAACTCCCCGGCCTCGATGTGGAAGGACAGGTCCCGTACGGCATGCACGACACGGCCGCGAACCTTGAAGGCGCGGCCGAGACCGGCGGCCTTGATCATTATCAGCTCCCTGTCGATCGGTAGCGGCGGATCCCGGCCCGCCAGGCCGACGCGGCGATGAGCGCCAGCGCGACGGCGGCGGCGGGGGAGAGGAAGCGCACCCAGTGCGGCAGACCGAGCGGATCGTCGCGGCCGAGCACGTACAGCCCCGGCTGCCAGTTGACGAACGCCAGCGGCAGGATGAACGTGACACCCCGGACGATGTGATCGCCGTAGACGCTCAGCGGATACTGGGTGAGCATGCCGCCCCCGTAGGTGAACGCGTTGGCGACCTCGGGGGCGTCGGTGAGCAGGAACTGGACGGCGCCGCCGAGGGCCCAGACGGACGTGAAGATCACGATGCCGCAGGCGACCATCACCAGGATCATCCAGGCGCGGCCCGCCGGCACGTCCAGCCGGGGCAGCGCGATGCCCAGCACGACGGCCGCCTGGGCCACCCGGCCGATCCGGTGGGGCATGAACCGGTCGGCGGCCACCTGCACGAACGGACTGACCGGCCGGATCAGAATCGCGTCGAGCGTGCCGGTCCTGATGTGCTCGCTGATCCGGTCGACGTTGCTGAACAGCAGGTCGGCGATGGCGAAGGCCAGACCGGCCGAGCCGTACAGGAACATGACCTCGGCGAGGCCGAAGCCGCCGAGCGACGAGGTGTTCGCGAAGATCACCCAGATCACGGCGATGTCGAGGCCGCTCACGACGAACCCGCCGGCGGTCATGAGGGCGAAGGAGAGCGGGTACTGCGCCGCGGCCCTGGTCCACGTCCACACGAGCAGCGCGTAGGTTCTAACCACGGGGACCTCCCGCGTCGGCGGCGTCCGCCGGCTCAGCCACCCTGGATCACCACCTTCCGCCGGGCGGCGGCGGTGAGCGCCGCGCCCAGCCCGAGCAGCACGGCCGCCCACAGGCACTGGAACGCCAGGGCCCCCGCCAGGCCGCCGGTCCGGTCGCCGATCCCGCCCAGGTACACGTCGGCGGGCACCTGCACCATCGCCGCCCAGGGCAGCGAGCGGGCGAGCGAACCGAGCCGGCCGGGGAAGATCACCAGCGGCAGCATCATTCCGCTGAAGAACGTGGTGAGCACCGCCGACATCACGTTGAGACCCCGGTCGTCCAGCACCCAGCAGGCGGCCATGGCGATCAGGTAACGCCAGCCGAAGCCGACGACGACGGCGAGGACGAGGCACACCAGGAAGGCGGCCGCGTCGGCCGGCGGCTCGATCCCGAACAGCAGCGCGCCGGTGAGCGTGGGCGGGAGACCGCGGGCGAGGAAGAGGTACGCGGCCCGGCCCAGGTCCTCCGCCAGGGTCCACATCTGGAGGGGCGCCGGGCGGACGAGATCGAGTGCGATGTCGCCGCTGCGGATGCGCCGGGAGAGCTCCAGACCCGCGCCGAACAGCTGCATGGGCCCGATGAACGCCTGGGTGAGGAAGCAGAAGGTGACCGCGTCGCCCACGTCGTAGCCGCCGAGCCCCGGGCGGGACTCCCACAGGGCGATCAGCACGTACGCGCGCAGCACCCCGAAGACGGTGTTGGTGAGCGCCCCGGCCGCCGCGGCACCCCAGTAGGTGGCATGCCTGCGGAAGCCGTACCGGACGAGTCGCACATAGAGGAAGAAGGCGGACACCTCCCCAAGTCGGGCCCAGGGATCGGACGGTCGGAGTCGGACGGTGACAGTCGGTGGTCGGAGTCGGGCGGGGATCGGAACGTGTCGGGTGGGGTCGTGCGGTTCGGGGGTCCGGGTGCGTGGTTCGGGCCGTGGAGATCGTAAAACATCATGCGGACGCGCGCACTTGATTACCGAGCGCTTTTCTGGGCAGCGGGAACCACAGGGGGCCGTCCTGCCTACACGGCTCCCACCGGGAGCGTTACCTGACCGTAACCATTCCGTGAGGGGGGTGAAACATACCGGCCGGTAGAACCGTTACCTATACGGGAATGTCCCTTTTGGGAGGTTTTGAATGGGTGACGAGCTGAACCGTGATGTTCATCCTGATTACCCCGTGAGCTGGCAGGCGGCCGCCCTCAACGGACTGCTCCGGGGGACGATGAAGCCGATGACCAGCCTCCTCCTCCGCAACACCACGGGCATGACGGTCGCCAGCCGGGTGATGGGCCTGGGCGAGCGCGTGCCGGGCATCCTTCCCAAGCACGTGACCATTGATCAGGAGAAGTTCGGCGCCTGCTCCGGTGAGTGGGTGCGGGCCGGCGACGGCCTGGAGGAGGGCAAAGTGCTGCTCTACTTCCACGGCGGCGCCTACTTCCTGTGTTCCGCCGCCACGCATCGCCCGATCACCTGGCGGCTGTCGCTCACGGCCGGCCGGCCGGTGCTCTCCCTCGACTACCGGCAGGGACCGGTCCACTCGCTGGCCGAGTCGCTCTCCGACGCGCTCGCCGCCTACGAGTGCCTGCTCGAGCGCGGTTACGCCCCCGAGGACATCCTGCTGGCCGGCGACTCGGCCGGCGGCCACCTCACCCTGGCCAGCCTGCTCGCCCTGCGCGACAGGGGCATGCCCCTGCCCGCTGCCGGCGTATGCCTCTCCCCCTGGACCGACCTGAGCAGCTCACGCCGCAGGGCGAACCACTGGAGCGATCCCATGCTTCCCGCCGGGCGCGTGGACTGGCTCGCCCGCCGCTGGACCGACGGCCTCGACCCGCTCGACCCCCTCGTATCCCCCGTCTACGGCGACTACACCGGCATCCCGCCACTGATGATCGTGACGGGTTCGACGGAGGTCCTGCGGGATGAGGGCCACCGGGTCGCGCTGAGCGCGCGGGAGAACGGCGTGCCGGTGACCTACGAGGAGTGGCGCCGGATGCCCCACGTCTTCCCGATCCTCGCCGACCTCCTCCCCGAGGCACGCATGGTGTTCAAGCACATCTCCCGCTTCTTCGGCGCCGTCGAGTCGGCCGGCCGCGCCGGAACCGCCGTCCGCTCCGAGAGCGAGGCCGCCGCCTGATCGAGCCGAGGCGGCCGAAGCCGCAGCGGTCCATGGGCGGTCTGGTGCATTCTTGGTCGGGTGGACGCAGCTCTCGAACTCAACGATGTGACAATCCGTGTGGTCGGCCGGACCCTGGTATCCGGGGCGGACTGGCGGGTCGAGTACGGCCAGCACTGGGTGATCCTCGGCCCCAACGGGGCGGGGAAGACCACGATGCTCTCGGTCGCGGCGGCCGTACGGCACCCGAGCTCGGGCACCGTCAGCGTGCTCGGACGGCGGCTCGGCCGGGTCGACCTGCGGGAGCTGCGGCGGGACATCGGGCTGGTGGCGGCCAGCCAGCGGCTCGTCGACGAGGCCCTGCTCGAGGAGGAGGCGGCCGACGCGCGCACCGTCGTACTGACCGGGCACACCGGGACCAGCGCCCCGCTCTGGGACAGGTACGGCGAAGCCGAGCGGGAGCGGGCCGAGCGGCTGCTGGCCGACCTCGGCTGCAAGGACCTGGGGGACCGGCCGTTCCAGGTGTGCTCGCAGGGGGAGCGGGCCAGGATCCGGGTGGCCCGGGCGCTGATGGCCGACCCGGCGATCCTGCTGCTGGACGAGCCGTTCGCCGGCCTCGACCTGCCCGCCCGCGAGGACCTGATCGAGGCGCTGGAGGATCTCGCCGCGGCCCGGCCGGGCCTGACGACCGTGCTGGTCACCCACCACCTGGAGGAGGTGCCGGCGACCACCACCCACGCGCTGCTCATGAAGGACACCCGCATCGTCGCGGCCGGTCCGGTGCGTGAGGTGCTGACCGGGGCCAACCTCTCCGACTGCTTCGGGCGGCGGTTGCGGCTCGACACCGTGGACGGCCGCTGGTACGCACGCGCGCTGCGTTCCGCACCATGAGGGGACGACCCCTGTGAGGGACCCCGCCGCGGTCCGTCGGGTCCGGGAGTGACCTGCGGTTCCGCGGCGGGGCCGGTTTCGACCTGCTGCCGTGCGCTGCCCGTGCGAGTTAGTGAGCCTCGGCGAACTGCGACTCCTCGGTGGAGCCCTTGAGGGCCGTGGTCGAGGAGTCCGGCGCGATGGCCGTGCTGACCAGGTCGAAGTATCCGGTGCCGACCTCGCGCTGGTGGCGGGTGGCGGTGTAGCCGCGCCGCTCGGCGGCGAACTCCGCCTCCTGTAGCCCGACGTAGGCCGTCATGCCCTCGTCGGCGTAGCCCCTGGCGAGGTCGAACATCGAGTAGTTCAGCGAGTGGAAGCCGGCCAGCGTGATGAACTGGAACTTGTACCCCATGTGGCCGAGCTCCCGCTGGAACTTGGCGATCGTGGAGTCGTCGAGGTGCTTCTTCCAGTTGAACGACGGCGAGCAGTTGTAGGCGAGCATCTGGTCGGGGTACTCGGCCTTGATGGCCTCGGCGAACTCCCTGGCCACGTCGAGATCGGGCGTGGAGGTCTCCATCCACAGCAGGTCCGAGTACGGGGCGTAGGCGAGGCCGCGTGCGATGCAGGCCGCCACGCCGTTGCGAACCCGGTAGAAGCCCTCGGCGGTGCGGTCGCCGGTGACGAAGGCCTGGTCGCGGGGGTCGACATCGCTGGTCAGCAGCGTCGCGGCCTGGGCGTCGGTCCGCGCGATGATCAGAGATGGCACGTCCGCGACGTCGGCTGCCAGGCGGGCCGCGTTGAGGGTCTTGATGTGCTGGCCGGTCGGGATCAGCACCTTGCCGCCCAGGTGGCCGCACTTCTTCTCCGAGGCGAGCTGGTCCTCCCAGTGGACGCCTGCGGCGCCCGCGGCGATCATCGCCTTCATCAGCTCGAACGCGTTGAGCACGCCGCCGAAGCCCGCCTCGGCGTCGGCCACGATCGGGGCCAGCCAGTAGGGGGCGTTCTGGTCGTCCTCCGACCAGCTGATCTGGTCGGCGCGCAGCAGCGCGTTGTTGATGCGCCGGACCACGGCCGGCACCGAGTTGGCGGGGTAGAGACTCTGGTCCGGGTAGGTGTGCCCGCTCAGGTTGGCGTCGGCGGCGACCTGCCAGCCGGACAGGTAGATCGCCTTGAGACCGGCCTTCACCTGCTGCACGGCCTGGTTGCCGGTGAGCGCCCCCAGCGAGTGGACGTAGTCCCGGGTGTGGAGCAGGTGCCAGAGCCGCTTGGCCCCCAGCCGGGCCAGCGTGTGCTCTTCCCGGACCGAACCCCGCAGCCGGATCACGTCCTCGGCGGTGTAGGTCCGCTCGATGCCCTTCCACCTGGGGTTGGTCTCCCAATCCTGCTGCAACTGCCGGGCGGCAGCGGCAATGCGATCCGACATGTCCAGATCACTCCCTTGTTGCGTGCTCTGTCGTCACCTGGGGCTTGCTTCCGAGTTTGTGGCCCCGGGATGAGCTCAACAAGGATCCTCGTCACGGAAGAACGCAAAATATTCTGCTTATCCGAAGACTCGCCGGTATTCAGCAGCGAAGAAATGGAGAGTTTTCCCTATGGACTAGACCAATCGAGTGGTGTGGGTCACTCCCGGGTGGAAGATCCGAGAATTTTTCGCCTAGGATCGGTTCATGGCCTCGATTCTTGGCGAAGAACCGCTGTCTTTGACGCAGGAGCTCGACCTCCTGGCCTTCGGGCAGCGGCTCAAGCACCTGCGCAGACAGCGCGGCCTCACCCTGACCGAGCTCGGTCAGCGGGTCGGGCGGGCGCCGAGTCAGCTCTCGCTGCTGGAGAACGGCAAGCGCGAGCCGAAGCTGTCCCTGCTGAAGTCGCTGGCGGCCGCGCTGAACGTGCCGGTCGAGGAACTGCTGCGCAGGCAGGCGCCCAACCGGCGGGCCCAGCTCGAGATCGCCCTGGAGGAGGCCCAGCGCGATCCGCTCTACGCCGCGATCGGGCTCAGCAGGCTCAAGGTCTCCGCGCGCGTGCCCAACGACGTGCTGGAGCACATCCTCGGCCTGTTCCAGGAGCTCAAGGCCAGAGAGGCCAAGGGTACGGCCACGCCGGAGGAGGCGCGGGCGGCCAACGTGGAGCTCCGGCGCAAGCAGCGTGAGCTGGGCAACTACTTCGAGGAGATCGAGAAGGCGGCGGCCGAGGCGCTGGACGCCGTCGGCTACCGCGCCGGCGCGCTGTCGGAGAGCACCGTGCAGGCGCTGGTGTCGCACTTCGGGTTCACCCTGCACACCGTCCAGGACCTGCCGCGTTCGGCCAGATCGGTGACCGATCTGCGCAACCGGCGGATCTACCTCAAGCGCGAGCATCTCGGCGGCATGCACAGCCCGCGCACCGTGCTGCTGCAGACGCTCGGCCACTTCGCGCTCCAGCACCACAGGCCCCGCGACTTCGCCGACTTCCTGCGCCAGCGGGTGGAGGCCAACTATTTCGCCGCCGCCGTGCTGGTGCCGGAGACCGCCGCTGCGCCGTACCTGCGGGAGGCCAAGCAGGACCGGGCGCTGTCGGTGGAGGACCTGCGCGACGTGTTCGCCGTCTCCTACGAGATGGCCGCGCACCGCTTCACCAACCTCGCCACCCGCCACCTCGATCTGGTCTGCCACTTCGTGCGCAACGACGCCGACGGGATCATCTACAAGGCGTACGAGAACGACGGCATCGTCTTCCCCGCCGACGAGCAGGGGGCGATCGAGGGGCAGCGGATGTGCCGGGAGTGGTCGGGCCGCCAGGTGTTCCGCTCGCCCGACCGCTTCTCGCTCTACTACCAGTACTCGGACTCGCCCACCGGGACGTACTTCTGCATCGCCCACGTCGACCCCTCGCAGGAGAAGGACTTCGCCATCACGCTCGGCGTGCCGTACCGGGAGTCGCGCTGGTTCCGCGGCCGCGAGACGACCGTACGGACGAAGTCGAAGTGCCCGGGAGGCGACTGCTGCCGGCGTCCGCCCGCCGAGCTCGCCCAGCGCTGGGAGGGGTACGCCTGGCCGTCGGCGCGGGCCAACTCCCACGTGCTGACCGTGCTGCCGCCGGGGTCGTTCCCCGGCGTCGACGAGGCCGATCTCTACGCCTTCCTGGAGCGGCACGCGGCCATGTGACTCGAGATCTCCGCGGTGATAGGGTTACCCGCCAGTAACCGCTACTTCCGGTAAACCTCACCGGACTGCAGGGATGGTCCATGAGCGAGCAGAACGACGCTTTCCGCCCCGATCTGAGCGACGACCTGCGCGAGTTGCGCGACTGGGTGCACGGCTTCGCCGCCGACGTGATCCGCCCGGCCGGCGCGGAGTGGGACGAGCGTGAGGAGACCCCCTGGCCGATCATCCAGGAGGCCGCCAAGCTGGGGCTCTACTCGCTGGACTTCTTCGCCCAGCAGTGGTTCGAGGAGTCCGGGCTCGGGCTGCCGGTCGCCTTCGAGGAGCTGTTCTGGGGCGACGCAGGCATCGGCCTGTCGATCGTCGGCACCGGGCTGGCCGCCGCCTCCCTCGCGGCCAACGGCACCCCCGAGCAGATGGGGGAGTGGCTGCCCCAGATGTTCGGCACCCCCGACGACGTCAGGCTCGGCGCGTTCTGCGCGTCCGAGCCGGACGCCGGCAGTGACGTCGGCGCCATCAGGACCCGGGCCGAGTACGACGCGGTCAAGGACGAGTGGGTGATCAACGGGGTGAAGACCTGGGCCACCAACGGCGGGATCGCCAACGTCCACGTCGTCGTCGCCTCGGTCGATCCCGGCCTCGGCACCCGCGGCCAGGCCTCGTTCGTGATCCCGCCGGGGACCGCGGGGCTCGCCCAGGGACAGAAGTTCAAGAAGCACGGCATCCGCGCCTCCCACACCGCCGAGGTCGTCCTGGACGGCGTACGGGTGCCCGGCCGCTGCCTGCTGGGCGGCAAGGAGAAGCTGGACGAACGGCTCGCCCGGGTGCGCTCCGGGGCCCGCGCCGGCGGTCAGGCGGCCATGCGGACCTTCGAGGCCACCCGCCCGCTGGTCGCGGCCATGGCCGTCGGCACCGCGAGGGCGGCGTTCGAGTACGCGCGTGACTACGCCCGTGAGCGCGAGCAGTTCGGCCGCAGGATCGGCGAGAACCAGGCGATCGCCTTCCTCCTCGCCGACATGGCCACCCGGGTGGACGTGGCCCGGCTGATGACCTGGCGGGCCGCCTGGATGGGCCGGAGGGGCGGCCCGTTCCCCCAGGCGGAGGGCTCGATGAGCAAGCTGGTCGCGAGCGAGACCGCCGTCTGGGTGACCGAGCAGGCCATCCAGATCCTCGGCGGCGCCGGCTACACGCGCGATCACCCGGTCGAGCGCTTCCACCGCGACGCGAAGATCTACACCATCTTCGAGGGGACGTCGGAGATCCAGCGCCTCATCATCGGCCGCGCCGTCACCGGCCTGCCCGTCCGCTAGTCGTCCGCCTCCCGCGAGATCACGCCTGGGCCCCCTGTTCCGTGAGGCGGAGCGGTCGATCGGCGCGGCCGGGGGCGGCGGCTCGCGAGGCCGACGCGGATCCCGCGTGATCGCTGAGGAGGCGGCATGCGCAGGTAGACCGGCATGCGTGGAGGCGTTCGCGCGGTACTCGGGCCGGATCGCCCGGCCGCCGCGTAGGATCGACTGGTGACCGAAATGACCGGAACCAGACCTGGTTGGCTCTCTCCGGAAGAGTTGGAGTCGACGCGCGCGCGAATGCCGATCCTCTACGTCGACGCCGTGCCGGTGCGAGTCGACGACACCGGGGTGGTCACCCGTGTCGGACTGCTGCTGCGCATCGGATCGGACGGGACGGTCAGCCGTGCCCTCGTGTCCGGCCGCGTGCTCCACTACGAGCGCGTGCGCGACGCCCTCATGCGCCATCTGGAGAAGGACCTCGGCCCGGTGGCGCTGCCCCGCGTCCCGGCCTCCCCGCAGCCGTTCACCGTCGCCGAGTACTTTCCCACCGCGGGCGTCACGCCGTACCACGATCCCAGGCAGCACGCGGTTTCGCTCGCGTACGTCGTGCCGGTCGCGGGAGACTGCCGCCCCCGTCAGGACGCCCTCGACCTGGTGTGGTTCACGCCCGAGGAGGCGGCCTCGCCGATGGTGCTGAGCGAGATGTCGGGCGGGCAGGACGTCCTGCTGAAGCAGGCCCTCGCCCATGTCGGCCGCCTGCCCTGACCGTCCCGCCGCCGGTGACGGGCGACCCGTGATCCGCTGCTCATGGTCCTGGGCGCTCGGGACTTTCGCCGCTGCCCGGACTCGGCGAGGCAGGATGTGATGGAGAGACGCCGGCTATCGGAAACAGGAGGGCGTCATGATCGTCGCAGGGGTGGACGGTTCGCAGGCCGGACTGGAGGCCGTGGCCTGGGCCGCGCGGGAGGCGGTGCTGCGCGACATGCCGTTGCGGCTGGTCCACGCGATCCCGCGCTGGGTGCTGGAGAGCGGCGAGACGGCAGAGGAAGGCCGGCGCTACGCCGGGGTCGCCAGGTGGATGCGCGAGGGGGCGGACACGGCGCTGGCCGCCGCCGTCGACCGGGCCCGGCGTGAGGCGCCCGAGGTCGAGGTGGACTCCGCCCACCTGCCGGGGGACCCGAGGACCGCGCTGATCGACGCGGCGGGCAAGGCCGATCTCCTCGTGGTGGGCAACCACGGGCTCGGCGGCTTCCGCGGGCTGCTGCTCGGCTCGGTCGCGTACGGCGTGGCGGGGCAGGCCCCGTGTGACGTCGTGATCGTGCGCGGAACGCCCACGCCGGCGCGCGGCGAGGTGGTGGCCGGGGTGGACGGCTCACCGGTGGGCGCGGCCGCGCTCGACTTCGCCTTCGCCGAGGCAGCGCTGCGGGGGGCGAGGCTGCGCGCGGTGCACGCCTGGACCTGGTTCGAGGCGGGCGGCGGATTCGTCCCCGGACCCGACGATCCCGATGTCGAGCAGACCGAGGTCCGCGTGGTCTCGGAGGCGCTGTCGGGTCACCGGGAGCGCTACCCGGACGTCGAGGTGGTCGAGGAGGTCGTCCGCGGCCATCCCGTCGACGTGCTCAGCGACGCGTCGGACGCCGCCGACCTGCTGGTCGTCGGCTCGCGCGGCCGGGGCAACCTCGCGGGACTGGTCCTCGGCTCGGTGAGCCACGCCCTGCTGCACCACGCCAGGTGCCCGCTCGCGGTCGTACGCGGCAGGTAGCCGGCCGGGGAGGGCGACGTCGGCGGTCATCCCGTGTCTGGGTCGTCGCCCTCCTGCCAGGTCAGCATGTCGACCACATCGAGCACACCGTTGACCCGCTCGACCATCCGGACGAGGATCCGCGCGTCGGCGGGACGGGGCATCGTGCCGACGAGCGTCACCACACCGTCGCTCACCCGGACGTCGACACCCGAGGTGTCCGCCCACAGGGCGTCGTCGAGGATCTCCTCGCGGATCTCCTGGGCGATCTCGTCGTCGGACTGGGCGAAGACCTTGACCAGGTCGTGCCGGCTGACGACGCCCTCCAGCCGTCCCTCGTCGTCGACGACGGGCAGCCTCTTGATGCCGCGCTCGGCCATCACCCGGGCCGCGCTGACCACGCTGGTGTACGGCCTGGTCGTGACGGCCGGGGCGGTCATCAGCTCGGCCGCCGTCTCGCCGAGGGCCTTCTCCTCCGCCCCGGCGCCGGAACGGATCGTGAGGTCGCGCAGGCGCGCCAGCAGGGGCGGCCGGTAGCCCTCGCGGTAGTACTGGTCACGGAACTCCTCCTTGCGCAGCAGATCGGCCTCCGACACCACGCCGATGACGTGGCCCTCGCCGTCCACGACCGGCACCGCGCTCACCTCGTGGGCGACGAGCACCTCGGCGATGTCGCGGAACGGCGTGCTGCCGTTGACCGAGGCCACCTGACGGGTCATCACGTCCCGCACCTTCTTGTGCATGCCGGTTCCCTCCACCGTCCTTAGTGTCCGCTCGCCTCCTCCGGGAACCGTTCCCCGAGAGTGCGGCCGAAAGTCCCGCCGGGTCGGGACCTTCACCGCTGATCTGGCGGGACTCCGGCGTACACGCTGGTAGAGACACGGATGGGAGGAAGTTCCGATGGGCATGAAGGTGAAGGACGTCATGGGGAAGGTGGCGATCGCCGTTCGCATGGACGCGTCGTTCGCCGACCTCGTCGACACGATGAGGCGGTTCAAGGTGGGCGCCGTGACAGTGATCGACGCCGACCGCCGTCCGGTGGGGGTGGTGTCCGAGGACGACATCCTCCTGAAGGAGATCGATCCCGGTGGAAGCCTGTTCGAGAGCCGGAAGACGCGGGCAGAGCGCCGCAAGGCGGCGGGCACGACCGCCGGTGAGATCATGACGACTCCGGCGATCATCGTGACCGGGGGAACGCCGGTGCGCGACGCGGCGAGGCTGATGCACCGCAACCGCATCAAGCAGCTGCCCGTGATCGATTCGATGAGCGGCCGCATCGTCGGGACCGTCCACCAGGGTGACCTGCTGCGCGTGTTCGCCCGGCCGGAGGCGGACATGCGGGCGGAGATCGACGACATGGCCGAGCGGATGGCGGTCGAGACGGACAACCTGGAGATCGTCGTCGCGGCCGGGATGGTCACGCTGCGCGGCACGTTCGCCCGGCGGTCGCAGATCCGGCCGTTCCTGCACGCGGTCCGCGGCGTCGACGGCGTCATCGAGGTGGACGCTGACGTGGGTTTCGAGATCGACGACCTGCTGATCGCCCCGCCGCTCCTGTGACCGGGCGGCAGACCACCGGATGGAGGGACGCCATGGACGCTCGGACATCTGACGAGACCACCCGCGCGGTGCACGAGGCGGTCGAGGCCGCCGTATGGGCGCCCTCGCCGCACAACAGCCAGCCGTGGTCCTTCGTGGTGGCGGGGGACGAGATCGCCCTGCGCGCCGACCCGGACCGCAAGCTGCGCGTCGCCGACCCCGACGGCCGCCAGATGGTGGTGAGCTGCGGGGCGGCGCTGTTCAACGTACGGATCACACTGCGCGCGCTCGGCTATCACCCCGAGGTGCGGACGCGCCCCGATCCACAGCGCCCGCTGCTGCTGGCCACGGTCCGGCCCGCCCAGGCGGGAGCGCAGGCGAGGGGAGAGCCCGACGAGCACGCCCGCCTGCTCCACGCGGAGATCGAGCGTCGCAGGACCCACCGGAGCGGTTTCACCGGGCTGGCCGTCGCCGGCGAACTGGTCGACGTGCTGGTCGCCCAGGCGGCCGACGAGGGGGCGCGGCTGCGGCCGATCCGGACGGAGGAGGAGGCGCGGGTGCTGGCCGCGCTCACGGGCGCCGCCCAGGAGGTCCAGGCCCGAGACCGCCTGTTCAGCCTGGAGATCATGCGATGGGCCCGGCCTCCGGGGAGCACCAGGCAGGACGGTGTGCCCGCGGGAAGCTATCCGGCGGCTTCCGGGCGGACGCGGCCGCAGTATTTCGCGCAGCGTGACTACGCCAGAGGCCACGACTGGGGGGTCGAGTCCGATGAACCCGGCGTCACGGGCCTCGTCGCGGTGCTCACGACGCGGGGCGACGGCGCCGACGACTGGCTGACCGCCGGGCAGGCGCTGCAGCGTGTCCTGCTGTACGCCTCGGCGTACGGCCTCAGCGCCGCCTTCCACACGCAGGCCCTGGAGCTGCCCGACCTGCGGGAGTTCATCCGCAAGCACGTGTGCGACGGGGCGTACCCTCAGATGATCATGAGGTTGGGCTTCGCGGTGGACGAGACGGGCAGCGTACGCCGTCCGCCCGCCGAGGTGGTCGAGGAACAGGCCTGACGGCTTCCGAGCCGGCCGGTCCGTGGCCGGTGCTTCCGCCCGGCGCGGCGGGAAACGGCCGGAGCCGGCTCCATCTCCGTCCATCCCCCGCACGTGCCGGTGTCACCGAGGTCAGTACGCCACGGTGAAACGCATCCGGTGGTGCCGCGGTCGTTCCGCCTCGTCCAGCAGCGCCACCGCCAGGTCCTCCAGCGAGATCCGGGAGTCCCCGTCGGCGTCGACCAGCAGCTCGTCACCGCCTATCCGGTACCGGCCGGTGCGCTCGCCGGGCACGAGCAGCTTGGCGGGGCTCAGATAGGCCCAATCCACGACGGTGTCGGCCCGGCAGGCCGCCAGCTGGTCGATGCACGCCAGCGCGATGGGCCGCAGGTAGGACGGGTAGCCCACCTCGTTCATCAGGATGCCGCCGTCCTCGACGGTCAGGCTGCCGGCGCCGCCGACGAGCAGCAGGCGCGTGCCGGTCTTGGCGCACGCCGTCAGAAGCGTGTGGGCGACGGTGACGAGTTCGTGCTCGTTGCCGGGTGTCGGGCAGGTCGAGGTGATCACCAGGTCCCGTCCGGTGATCAGGGGGAGGACCGCGTCCAGATCGGTCGCGTCGCCGACGCGCCCGTCCACCCCGGGGGGGAGATCGGCGAACGCCGCCGCGTTCAGGGCCACGCCCGTCACCTCGTGTCCGCGGGACACGGCCTCGGTGACGACGCGGCGGCCCACGTTTCCGGTTGCTCCGAACACTGAGATGCGCATGCCTATGTTTCCTCTCGACCTTGTCGGTTGCTTTGGGCGGTAACCTTCTCGATGTGGCAGATCACGTCGACCACGTCCTGCGGCAGTGGGCCGCCGCCTGCCCTGATCTGGACGTTTCCCCGATGGCCGTGTTCGGCCGGCTCTCAAGACTGACCCGGCTCGTCAACGGCGAGCTGCGCCGTACGTTCGCGGAACACGACCTCGACCCCTCGTCGTTCGACGTTCTGGCCACCCTCCGTCGTGGCGGCCGGCTGACCCCGGCCGAGTTGATGCGCTCATCGATGATCACTTCAGGGGCGGTCACCCAGCGCCTGGACCGGCTGGAGGCCCGGGGACTGGTGGTCAGGACGCCCAACGAGTCCGATGGCCGCGGCGTTCACGTCGATCTGACCGACGAGGGCCGCGAGCTGATCGACCGGGCCCTGCCGGATCACGTGAACGCCGAACAGCGTCTGCTCGCCGGGCTCACCCCCGATCAGCGGGAGAGCCTGGCCGATATCCTCAGGCGGCTGCTGGTCTCGCTGGGCGACGAGGCCTAGATCCGCTTGGTGCCCCACACCACGATGGACGTCAGGACCACGAGACCCGCCGCGACCCACAGCACGCCGGTCACGGTGACCACGCCCACGATGAGGCTGCCGAACAGTGCGCCGAGTGCGATCGCCAGATTGAACATGCAGGTGTTCAGCCCGGTCGCGGCCTCGATGCCCTGGGGCGCCGCCTTGATGATCCACGTCTGGACGCTCACCGGCAGGCCGCCGAACGCGAAACCCCACAGGATCAACAGGATCGACCCGCTGGTCGCGTTCCCGCCGATGAACGGGAGCAGCGCCAGGATGATCGCGAGCGCGATGCTCACCACGATGATGGTGCCGCGGACGTTGCGGCCGGCCCATGAGCCGGCGACGAGGTTGCCGATCATGCCGGCCACGCCGTAGGCGAGCAGCAGCGGCCCGACGTACGTCGCGTCGATCCCGGAGATGTCCTGCAGGATCGGGCTGACGAAAGTGAAGGCGCCGTAGTGCCCGGCCACCAGCAGGAAGGTGGCGATGACGCCGACCCGGACGGCCGGTGTGCGCAACTGCTCGGCCAGCGTGCGCAGCCGGACCGGCTCGGTCGCCGGCATCCGCGGCAGCAGGACGGCCAGTGCGATCACCAGGAGGAGTGCGACGGCGGCGACCGCGCCGAACGCGATGCGCCAGCTGGTCAGCTCACCCACGAACGTGCCGGCCGGTACGCCGATGACGTTGGCGGCCATGGCGCCGAAGAAGATCAGTGAGGTGGCCTTGGCCACGTACGCCTCGGGGACCAGCCGGACGCCGAGACCCGCGGCGAGCGCCCAGAACCCGCCGATGCTGATGCCCACGAACAGCCGCGCCACCATGAGCACGGCGTAGTTGGGGGTCACGGCGGACACGACGTTGGCCACCAGTGCCAGCAGGATCAGTCCGAGCAGGACCAACCGCCGGTCCAGCCCCCGGATCGCCACCGGCAGCAGCGGTGCGGTGACGGCGGCGACCAGGCCGGACACGGTCACCATCAGGCCTACTTCGCCGTCCGAGACGTTCAGCCCGCCGCCGATCGCGGTGAGCAGGCCCATGGGCAGGTTCTCGACGGTCACCACCAGGAAGGTGCCCAATGCGACGGCGGTGACCGCGATCCAGCTCTTGATGGGCACCCGTTCCGGGACGGTCCCGGCGGCGACGGACTCGACGTTTGTCATTCGGGTTACTCCTACTCCTATGAGCTTGGGCCCGGTCCGGGCAGGCGGGAACGACCGACCGGCGCGCATCGGTCGGGTTCGGCTCCGGTCGTCGGGTGGGGCCGGTGGCCGGGACCTGGATGCCTGCCGGGTCCGGTGGCAGACATCGGGCAGGCCGCCGATCAGGCCACCCCGCATGACTGATTTTGCTTAACGCTAAGATACTATAACTTAGTGCTAAGCAAAATAACCAGCCGGGAGGAGATCGCAGGTGGGCACGGTGACGACGGATCACGTCGACTTCGTGCTGAAACAGTGGGAGGGACAGCGCCCTGACCTGGACATGTCGGCCATGGAGGTGATCGGGCGGCTGCCGCGGCTGATGCGGTTCTTCACCGCGGCGCTGCGGCGGACGTTCGGCGCGCACGGGCTCGATCCGGCCTCGTTCGACGTCCTCGCGACGCTGTATCGCAGCGAGCCGCGCTCCCTGTCGCCGGCCGACCTGATGCGAGCCTCGATGGTCACGTCCGGTGCCGTCACCCAGCGCCTGGACCGGCTCGAGTCCCGGGGGCTGGTGACGCGCACGCCGAGCACCTCGGACGGCCGCTGTGTTCGTGTCGCACTGACCGGGGAGGGCGTCGCGCTCATGGAACGGGTGCTGCCCTACCACGTGGAGACCGAGAACAGGCTGCTCGTAGCGCTCGACCCGGCAGATCGCGAAGCATTGGCCGACACCCTGCGAGACCTCCTCGTCTCGCTGGGCGACCTGCCGGACTGAATCCTCGATTCCAGCTCATCCCTGCCATGAGGAAGGAAGTGAGTGAGTGTCCGCTGAAGATCATTCAGCGCTGCCCGCCGCGGCGGCATCCGACGGCACGACCGCTTTCGGCGCCTCGCTGCGTGCCGCACGGTTGCGACGCGGACTCACCCTCCGGGAACTGGCACGCCGGACGCACTACAGCCACAGCTACATGTCCAAGGTGGAGAACGGCATCAAGCATCCGTCGGTGGAGCTGGCGCAACGCTGCGACAAGGTGCTCGATCTGGGCGGGGAACTGGCCGAGTCGCTCACCGTCCGCGCGCTGGCGCCGGCGGCGCCGGACGCCTGGCCTCGGCCCGCTCAACTGCCGCGGGGGCCGGTGCAGTTCGTCGGCCGTACGAGGGAACTGGCCGAGCTGACCGCGGCGCTGCTGCCGGACGACAGCCAGGCGGGTGTCGTGCCGGTGGTCGCGGTCGACGGGCCGCCCGGTGTCGGCAAGTCCGCGCTGGTGGTCCGATGGGCTCATCGGAACAGCCACCTGTTCCCCGACGGGGTCCTGTTCGCCGATCTCGGCGGGTACGGTGGCGATCTTCAGTCGCCCGACGCCGTGCTGAAGGTGTTCCTGCACGAGCTGGGCATCGGCGGGCTGCCGTCGGTCGCGACCGGGCAGCCCGCGTCGTTGTTCCGGTCGTTCCTGCACGGCCGCAGGCTGCTGATCGTGCTGGACAACGCGGCGGACGCCCAGCAGGTGCGCGCGTTGCTGCCCGGGGCGCCGGGATGCGCGGTCGTCGTCACCAGCCGGCAACGCCTGTCCGGCCTGACCGTACGTGACGGCGCGCAGCGGATCACACTCCCTCCCCTGGGGCAGGCCGACGCTGTGGCGCTGCTGGCCGAGATGATCGGCCGGGTCCGCGTCGGCGCGGAACCCGAGGCGGCCGCGGCGATCGCGGCCTGCTGCGCCGGCCTGCCGCTGGCGCTGCGGCTGGCCGGAGAGCGGCTCACCAACCTGCCGGCCAAGCCGCTGCACGCGTTCGCCGCGGAACTGGCGGCTGAGGAGCACGCTCTCGACATGCTCACCGTCCTCGGCGACCCCCGTTCCGCGGTCAGGACGGTGTTCTCCTGGTCCTACCTGGCGCTCGCTCCCGCGGATGCGCGGGTGTTCCAGCAGCTGGGACTGCACCCCAGCGCCGAGTTCAGCATCACCGCCGCGACGGCGGTCACCGGTCTGCCGCCGGTGGAGACCGAGCGGGCACTGGAGCGGCTGGCGGCGGCGCACCTGATCGAACCGGTCGGTCCGCAGCGCTATCGGCTCCACAACCCGCTTCGGCTGTATGCGAGGGAGAGAGCGCGAGCATGAGGTGAGGCGGCCGTCCGCCGGCCCGCCCTTCGCCGGCACCGTCCGGGCAACCCGTGATCCGCACGTCACCGCATGGACGGTGTCCTCGGTTCCCGTCAAGGAGTCACCAGGACACCGCTTGCGGTTCGCGGAGTGGGCTGCTCATGATACGTGAGGCAGTAGGGCAAATGTGTGATTCGCGAGGAGTGGGTCGTTCTCGGGTGAGACGTGCCGCCCGCGGAGACCGGGACACCGTGTCCGTGTTCGGCATCACCGTCTCGACCGTCAAAGGGTGGTGAAGGTGACCGGGAGATCAGGCGAGGGGAACCGATGTCGCGGCGGGTGGCGCCTCGGCCGTTCGGCACTGCCAAGTCTTCGGCCATGCCCGAGACGCGGCGAGACGCCCGTGGTCGATCCGGCGCGAGCGCGGAACACCGCCACGACCGTGAGGGCCTGCGCTGCCCGGTGGGTGGTTCGGCCCCGGCCGTTCGGCCCGCGTAGATCTGCTTCCTTCCTGACCCGGGGCGCGACCGGGTGACGTCCGCGCCGCCTCGGCGAAGGCGGCCGGGCGGGGAGCCGTGTGTCACGGGCATGGTGGAGACGACCATCCGGAAACGGACGGGAGAATTCCACGGTTGAACACCGTGCCGGGCCCCGCCCCCGTCCAGAACTGTCCGATATTCCATTTCCGGTAATCCGCGACGGCGCCTTGATCAGGCTTGCCATCGCGGTTATTCGTGTATTGGCTCCTATTTTAAGCGGTCCGTTTTGATGTGGTGCCCGCAGGTGGACCGCGGATGTCAAATCTGCCCGGGAAAGTGTTGACTGCGATGGGTCGATGTGTCACGATCATCGCGGTTACCGGTTCGGACACCAGAGTAAACATCGTGGTGTCGCGGGCTGGGCCGAGTGAATTCTTCTCTGGTCAGACCTGCGATATCGGCGGGCGCTAAAGGCAATTCTCATAGCCTAATGCAATTCGTTCTCAGCGGTACCGGCTCGGGCCGGTTGAAAGGCGGTTCAACATGCAGGGAATCATTCAGGTGGCCGGTGTCATCGACCAGGCCGAGGCGGACCTGATCTGCGAGGAAGGCGCGGACTGGCTCGGTTTCGCCTTGCGGCTTCCACTGAAGAACGAGGATTTGTCGGAGAAAGACGCCGCGGCGATCATCAAAGCCATCCAGCCGGCTCACCGGGGCGTCGTGATCACTTATCTGACCGACGCCGAGGAAATCGCGCGGTTCTGCCAGGAGCTGGGTGTCACCGCCATCCAGTTGCACGGCGACGTCACCCCCGGTGAGCTGCGGACCCTCCGGCGCATCGCGCCCGACCTGTACGTGCTCAAGAGCCTCGTGGTCAAGCAGGACAACCTCGGCGAGCTGGCCGAGATCGTGGACCAGGCGGCCGAGTGGGTCGACATGTTCATCACCGACAGCTTCAACCCGGCGACCGGTGCCAAGGGAGCCACCGGACTGCTGCACGACTGGTCGATCAGCGCCGAGCTGGTGCGGAT
Source organism: Sphaerimonospora sp. CA-214678 (assembly GCF_050942215.1). Lineage (GTDB taxonomy): Bacteria > Actinomycetota > Actinomycetes > Streptosporangiales > Streptosporangiaceae > Sphaerimonospora. Next base: position 3,172,092 of record NZ_CP192056.1, on the reverse strand, counting down.
CTCGCCCCGGCCGCTGATGCTCGCCGGCGGACTGAACCCGGAGAACGTCGCAGCCGCGATCGCCGAGATCCGCCCGGCCGCCGTCGACGCGCACACCGGCCTGGAGAACGCGACGGGCCGCAAGGACCGGATGAAGGTGCGCAAGTTCGTCGAGGAGGCCCGCAAGGCCTTCGCCCAACTAGCGAATGAGGACGCATGACCAGCGCGATGACGCCGGTGACCGGCACCGTGCATCTGCTGCCGCAGACCAGGCAGCTGCGAGCGCTGCACACGGTCATCCGCGACCGGAACGTCGGCAGGGAGGACTTCGTCACCTCGTCCGGCCGGATCATCCGCCAGCTGCTCGAAGCGGGACTGGATCTTCTCCCGTTCGACTCGTGCGAGGTCCTCACACCGGTGGGGCGCACCTATCACGGCCTGCGGCCGGCTCCCGGGATCTGCGGGGTGTCGGTCGCCCGCGCCGGGGAGAGCATGGAGTCCGAGCTGCGGGCGATCCTGCCGGGTGTGCGGATCGGCAAGATCCTGATCCAGCGGGACAAGGTGACGAAGCTGCCGCACCTGTACTACTCGGCGCTGCCCGCGGACATCGACCGGCGGCACGTGCTGCTGCTGGATCCGATGCTGGCCACCGGCGGGACCGCGCTGGCGGCCATCGACGTCCTCCTCGACCGGGGGGTCGAGGAGGACAACATCGTGTTCATCAACCTGCTGTCGGCGCCGGAGGGCATAGACGCGGTCCGGGCGCGCCACCCTGACCTGCGGATCGTGACGTCGGCCATCGAGGAGCGGCTCAACGAGAACGCCTACATGCTCCCCGGCATCGGCGACTTCGGCGACCGCTACTTCGGCACAGACATCGTGCGATGAAGAGCGGCGGCCGGCTCCTGGACCCGGTTGTGACAACGCTCGCGCCGGCGGTCTGGGGAAGCACCTACCTGGTGACCACCGAGCTGTTGCCGGCGGGTCGCCCGCTGCTGGCCGCCGCCGTCCGCGCGCTGCCCGCGGGACTGATCCTGGTGGGCATCGGGCGGGTCCTGCCGAGGGGAGTCTGGTGGTGGCGCGCGTTCGTGCTGGGCACCTTGAACATCGGCGCGTTCTTCTACTTCCTCTTCGTCGCCGCGTACCGGTTGCCGGGCGGCGTGGCCGCGCTGATCATGTCCTTCCAGCCCATGATCGTGCTGATCCTCGCGGCGCTGCTGCTCGGCGACCGGATCAGGTTCGTCCATGTGGTGGCCTGCGTGGTCGGCGCGACCGGCGTGGCGCTGCTGGTCATCCGGCCCACGGCGGCGCTTGACCTGGTCGGCGTCGCGGCGGCGCTGGCCGGCGCCGCCTGCATGGCGGCGGGCATCGTGTTCACCAAGCGGTGGAAACGGCCTGCGGGTGTGTCCCTGCTGCAGTTCACCGGATGGCAGCTGACCACGGGCGGGCTCGTACTGCTGCCGGTCACGGTGCTGGCCGAAGGGCTGCCGGGTGAGCTCGACGGCCCCAACATCGCGGGTTTCATTTACCTGGTCGTGCTGGGTTCTTTGGTCGGGTATTCGGTGTGGTTCCGCGGGATCGAGCGGTTGTCCGCACTGGCGGTTTCGTTCCTCGCCTTCGCGAGCCCGATCGTCGCGACCGTTCTCGGTTACTTCTTCCTCGATCAGGTGCTGACCGGTGTGCAGGTCATCGGAGCTCTGATCATCATCGGATCCGTCGTGTTCGCCAACCTTTCGGCAGCACCCTCGGGTGAGCGCGGGAAACCGGTGGAAAAGTCGAGGGAAACAGCTTATCGGTAACTCTTCTCCGTCCATTGCAAGGGGAGGAAATGATCACCACTTCAGTCGCTCGGGCGAGGCGGGAATTGCCCGACGACGTGTGTCTTCCTGACTTACTCGACGCCCAGGTCCGGGTGAGACCGGACGACACGGCCATCATTCACGATAAACACCGGATGACCTACCGCGAACTCGCGGAGAACAGCTCGGAACTCGGCGGATATCTGCGGGAGATCGGCGTCTCCCCCGATGAATGCGTCGGATTGTTCGTCGAGCCGTCGATCGACCTGATGGCCGGCGCGTGGGGGATCCTGTTCGCCGGCGGCGCGTACCTGCCGTTGTCCCCCGAGTACCCAGAAGAGCGGCTCCGCTACATGATCGAGGACGCCCGCGTGCGGGTGATCGTCACGCAGGAAGGGTTCACGGCCAGGCTGACCGAGCTGGCGCCCGCCGGCACGAGGATCGTCACCCGGCAGGAGGCGGCACGGTTCGCGGGTTCTTCCGGCGCGGCGATCAGCGCCGGGCCGCGTCCGGAGAACCTCGCCTACGTCATCTACACCTCCGGCAGCACCGGCAGGCCGAAAGGGGTGATGATCGAGCATCGCAGCGTGGTCAGTCAGCTGCGGTGGCTGCGAGCCCACTATGGGATCGACCGCGGGAAGACCGTCCTGCAGAAGACGCCGATGAGCTTCGACGCGGCGCAGTGGGAGATCCTCGCACCGGCCTGTGGCGCGACCGTCGTATCGGGCCCGCCCGGGGTCTACCGGGACCCGGAGCGGCTGATCGACGTGATCAGGACGCACGATGTCACCACGCTGCAGTGCGTGCCGACGCTGCTGACGGCGCTGCTGGACACCGAGGAACTCGGGAGCTGCACGTCGCTGACCCAGGTCTTCACCGGCGGCGAGGCCCTGTCCAGATCGCTGGCGACCTCGTTCTTCGAGGTTCTGCCCGGGTGCGCGCTGGTCAACCTGTACGGACCGACCGAGTGCACGATCAACTCGTCCGCGTTCACCGTCGACCGGGAGACCGTGGGGGAGGGCCCCAACGCGATCTCGATCGGCGCGCCCGTCGCCCACACCGAATACCACATCCTCGACGAGGGTGGTTCGCCCGTGGCCGTCGGCGAGATCGGCGAGCTGTACATCGGCGGCGTTCAGGTCGCCCGCGGCTACCTGCATCGCCCCGAGCTGACCGCGGAACGGTTCGTGCGCAACCCCTTCGGCGAGGGCAGGCTGTTCAGGACCGGTGACCTCGCCTACTGGAACCCCGACGGCACCGTTCAGTTCGTCGGGCGCGCGGACAACCAGGTCAAGCTGCGTGGGTTCCGCGTCGAGCTGGACGAGATCAGGCTGGCGATCGAGGCCCACGACTGGGTCAGGCACGCCGCGGCCATCGTGAAGAAGGATCCGCGGACCGGGTTCCAGAACCTGGTCGCCTGCGTCGAACTGGATCCCAAGGAAGCGATGCTGATGGACCAGGGCAATCACGGCGCCCACCATCAGTCCAAGGAGAGCAGGCTCCAGGTCAGGGCGCAGCTGTCCAACGCCGGGGTCAGGGACGCCGAGGAGATCGGCGGCAAGCCGGTGATCGACCTGCCCGGCAAGGAACCGGCCGGGAAACAGCGCAAGCTGGCGTTCGCGCGCAAGACCTACCGGTTCTACGAAGGCGGGGAGGTCACGAAGGACGACGTCCTGAGGCTGCTGGCCAGGAAAGTGGAGGGCACGCACTCCCGTGGTCTGGACACCCTCGACCTCGCCGAGTTCGGCGAGATCCTGCGATATTTCGGGCAGCATCTCAGCGAGGAGCGGCTGCTGCCGAAGTACGCCTACGCGTCGCCCGGGGCCCTGTACGCGACCCAGCTGTACCTCGAGATCGACCGGGTCGCCGGCCTCGGACCGGGCTTCTACTACTACCAGCCGCTGGACCACCGGCTCGTGCTGATCAGGCCGACGGCCGGACGGCCGGAGGCGCAGGTGAGGCTGCACTTCATCGGCAAGAAGCGGGCGATAGAACCGGTTTACAAGAACAACATCCGCGAGGTCCTCGAGATCGAGACCGGCCACATGGTCGGCCTGTTCGAGGAGGTGCTGCCCGAATACGGGTTGTACATCACGGATCTGGAGTACGCGCCCGCGACCAAGGACGCCCTGGAATGCGCCGACGAGGACTACTACCTGGGCACGTTCCAGCTGATCCCGTACGCGCCGCCGCCGCCGGACGAACTCGACGTCTACGTCCAGGCGCATCCCGGAAAGGTCGCGGACCTGCCGACCGGCCAGTACGCCTACGAGGACGGGCGGCTGCGGCGGATCTCCGCCGAGCTCATCCTGAAGAAGCACGTCATCGCGATCAACCAGCAGGTCTATGACCGGTCCGGCATCGGCATCTCGGTGATCGGCAGAAACCGCAAGGAGTGGCTGCGCTACGTCGACCTGGGCCGGAAGCTGCAGCACCTGTCGATGAACGACGTCGGCCTCGGGTTCATGTCGTCCGGATACAGCTCGAAATCCGGCGACGACCTGCCCTCCGCGCGCCGCATCGACGGCATTCTGCGCGACTGCGGCCGGGACCCCGGTTTCTCCTCCTACTTCTTCATCGGCGGCCGGGTCAGCGACGACCAGCGGACGAGCGAGGGAATGAAGGAGGACCTGGTCCATCTGAAGGGGCCCGCGGAGATCCTCAGAGAGGATCTGATCAACTTCCTGCCGGACTACATGATCCCGAACAAGGTCGTCGTACTGGACCGGCTTCCGTTCACCGCCAACGGCAAGATCGACGTCAACGCGCTGATCGCGTCCGACAAGACGGACGTGGACACGGCGGACCAGCCGTTCGTCGCGCCGCGGACCGACGCTGAGCGCAGGATCGCCGCTCTGTGGAAGAAGGCGATGAAGCAGGACATGGTCTCGGTGCAGGCCGACTTCTTCGCGTCCGGCGGGAACTCGCTCATCGCGGTCGGGCTGATCAACAAGATCAACCGGGAGTTCTCCGGCTCGCTGCCCCTGCAGGTGCTGTTCGAGTGTCCCACGATCGAGAAGCTCGCCCGGCGGGTCGAAGGACTCGGCACCCAGGTCTCCTCACGGCTGGTGCCGCTGCGGCGGAAGGGAACGGGCGACCCCGTCTACTGCTGGCCCGGCCTCGGCGGATACCCCATGAATCTCCGCCTGCTGGCCGACAGGATGGGGGAGACGCGGCCCTTCTACGGTGTGCAGGCGTACGGCATCAACCCCGGTGAGGTCCCCTACTCGACCATCGGCGAGATGGCGGCCGAGGACGTCAAGGCGATCCGCCGGCTGCAGCCGACCGGTCCGTACACGCTGTGGGGCTACTCGTTCGGCGCGCGCGTCGCGTTCGAGACCGCGTACCGGCTGGAACAGGCAGGTGAGCGGGTTGAGCACCTGTTCCTGATCGCGCCGGGCTCGCCGAAGGTCGGCCTGGTGGACGGGCCCGTACGCGAGTACGAGGCCGGCTACGACAACAAGGCGTACGTGACGATCCTCTTCTCGGTCTTCGCCGGCACGATCACCGGGCCGCTGCTGGAGCGGTGCCTGGCCGAGGCCCGGGACGAGGACGGCTTCGCCGCCTTCATCCACCGCAACTTCCCCGGGCTGGACATCGACCTGGTGCGGCGGATCATGCGGGTGGTCGGCCAGACCTTCGAGTTCAGCTACACGTTCCGGGAACTGGCCCAGCGTCGGATCCAGGCGCCGATCACCATCTTCAAGGCCAGCGGCGACGACTACTCGTTCCTGGAGAACAGCCGGGGGTATTCGGCCACGGCCCCGGTCGTCATCGATCTGGAGGCCGACCACTACGCCCTGCTCAAGGAGCCGGGGATCGACGAGCTGGTCGGCGCCGTCCGAAACCGTCTCGGCACCCGCCATAAGGAGATCACCATGCCGCACGTCAGCATCAAGCACTTCCCGGTGTCACTCAGCGACAAGCAGCACTCCGAACTCGTCGCGGCCGTGACCAAGGCGATGACGAGCGCCTTCGGCTGCGACGAGGGCTCGGTGTCGATCATCCTGGAGCCGGTCGAGAAGGAGCTGTGGAACGAGAAGGTGTACATCCCGGAGATCGCCGGTCAGAAGCACAGGCTGGGCAAGGTGCCGACCTACGGGACAGAGACGAACTGAGGGGCGATGATGACCCGAGATCAGCATGGCGGCATTCCGCTGGTGTACAGCGAGGAGGTCGCGGACGCTCTCAGTGAGGGCCGGCCCGTGGTGGCGCTGGAGTCGAACGTCATCACGCACGGCCTGCCCTATCCGGACAACGCCGCGACCGCGCGGAAGGTCGAGGAGGCGGTCCGCTCCGGTGGCGCGGTCCCGGCCACGATCTGCCTGGAAGGCGGCCGGATCAAGGTCGGGATGACCGACGAGGACATCGAGCGGTTCGCCTCGGCGTCCGACATCCCCAAGGTCAGCAGCCGGGACATACCGGTGATCCTGGCCCAGGGCGGGCGCGGCGCGATGACGGTGGCCAGCTCGGTGGTGGCGGCGGAGCTGGCCGGCATCCCGTTCTTCACGTCAGCGGGCATCGGCGGCGTGCACCGGGGCGCGGAGAAGACGATGGACATCTCCTCCGATCTGATCCAGTTCACCCGGTCGAAGGTGGCGGTCGTCTGCGCCGGGGCCAAGAGCATCCTCGACCTGCGGCTCACCATGGAGTATCTGGAGACCCACTGCGTGCCGGTGGTGTCCTACCGGTCGGACGACTTTCCCGCGTTCTACTGCGTCTCCAGCGGCATCCGCAGCCCGCAGCGGCTGGACGACGAGCGGGTGATCGCCCGGGCGCTGGAGAACCACTGGGCGCTGGGCAACCGGAGCTCGTTCCTGATCACCACGCCGGTACGGGAGGAGGACGCGATCGACGGCTCAGAAGTGACCGCGGTCATCTCCGACGCGCTGGCCGCCGCCGAGCGGGCCGGCATCCGCGGCAACGCGATCACCAAGTATCTGATGCGCGCGGTCGACGCGGCCACCGAGGGGCGGTCCTCGAGGGCGAACATGTCCGTGCTCATCAGCACGGCGGAGGTCGGCGGCCGGCTCGCCGCCGCGCACGCCCGGTACCTCCGGGAGACCCGGCCGTGAGCCCGGCGTCGGCGAACATGATGCTGTTCGCCGGGCGCAGCCATCCCGAGCTGGCCGAGGAGGTGGCCAAACGGCTGGACGTGCAGCTCACGCCGCAGTCGTCGTACGACTTCGCCAACGGCGAGATCTTCGTGCGGTTCGAGGAGTCGGTGCGCGGCTGCGACGCGTTCGTCATCCAGAGCCACTGCGCGCCGGTCAACAAGTGGCTGATGGAACAGCTGCTCATGGTGGACGCGCTGAAGCGCGCCAGCGCCAAGCAGATCACCGCGGTCATGCCGTTCTACGGCTACGCGCGGCAGGACAAGAAGCACCGCGGCCGCGAGCCGGTGTCGGCCAGGCTGATCGCGGACATGTTCGCCATGGCGGGCGCCGACCGGATCATGACCGTGGACCTGCACACCGCGCAGATCCAGGGCTTCTTCGACGGCCCGGTGGACCACCTCTTCGCGCAGAACCTGCTCGCCGGGTACGTACGCGACAAGTACGGCGGCGCGGCCATCACGGTCGTGTCACCGGACGCAGGACGCACCAAGCTGGCCGAGAAGTGGGCCGACCGGCTCGGTGGCTGCCCTCTCGCGTTCGTTCACAAGACCCGTGATCCGGTGCGGCCCAACGAAGTCGTCGCGAACCGGGTCGTCGGGGATGTGAAGGGCCGGATCTGCGTGACGATCGACGACATGGTCGACACCGGCGGCACGATCTCCGAGGCGGTCGGGCAACTGCTGCGTGAGGGCGCGGCAGAGGTGATCGTCGCGGCCACCCACGGCGTGCTGTCCGGTCCGGCGAGCCGGCGGCTGGCCACCTGCGGCGCCCGCGAGGTGATCTTCACGAACACCCTGCCGATCCCCGACGAGCGGCGCTTCCCGCAGCTGACCGTCCTGTCCATCGCGCCGTTGCTGGCCAGAGCCATCAGGGAGGTCTTCCAGAACGGTTCGGTCACGAGCCTCTTCGACGACCACGCCTGAACCGGTGCGGACCACCCGACCGCCGGCCGGGCCACACCTCCCCGGAGAGCCGAAGGTCCCACGGCGCCGGGACGTCAGGGCCGAAAGGCCGTGCCGTACGGCTCTGCGCCCCCGACGCCGGACGCGATGTGATGGAGACGCGAAAGCAGGGGTCGCAAACCGAAGGGAAGGTGCCGGTCATGGCCACCATCGAAGGACGTCACCAGCGTAATCACCTCACAGAGGTCGACCGGGGCGACGTGGCCGGGCGGACCGCACCGCGGACCGGAGGCGCCCGGCCTGCCGCCTACGCCTGGGCGCTCGCCCGGATCGCCCTCGGCTGGGTGTTCCTGTGGGCCTTCCTCGACAAGACCTTCGGCTGGGGCTTCGCCACCCCCGCCGACAAGGCCTGGGTGCAGGGCGGCAGCCCGACCACCGGTTTCCTGAAGGGCACGGCCGACAACGCGCTCGGCGGGTTCTACGCCGGGCTGGCCGGTCAGGGCTGGGTCGATCTGCTGTTCATGCTCGGCCTGCTGGGCGTCGGCGGGGCGCTCATCGTGGGGGCGGGGATGCGGATCGCGGCGGTCGCCGGAGGTCTGATGATGGTCCTGATGTGGGCCGCTGCACTGCCCCTGGCCACCAACCCCTTCATGGACGATCACATCGTCTACGCGATCGTGCTGGCCGGTCTGGCCCTGGCGAACGCCAGCGACACCCTGGGCATCGGCGCCCGGTGGGGTCGCACCGACCTGGTCAAGCGGCTCCCGATCCTCAAGTAGACACCGCCGGCACGCGAGCGCCCGCCCCCCACCTCCGGGGGGCGGGTGCTTCGCTCTGGAGACCGAGGGGGGCGAATGGGACACTTCTCGCATGAAGAAAGACGAGCCTCGTTCGCTGCTCCCCCACATGCGGCTGGACGACCTGCTCTCCGAACTGCAGGGCCGGCTGGAGGCGGTGCTGGCCACCCGTGACCGCGTGCACGCGCTGCTGGACGCCGTCGTCTCGGTGGGCAGCGACCTGGACCTGGAGACCGTGCTCCGCAGGATCGTCGAGACCGCCACCACCCTCGTCGACGCCTGCTACGGCGCGATGGGAGTGATCGGCGAAGAGAACACGCTTGTCCAGTTCGTCCCGGTGGGGCTGACGGAGGAGGAGATCGCCCGGATCGAGCACTGGCCGCACGGCCTGGGCCTGCTCGGTCTGCTCATCAAGGAACCGCAGATCCTGCGGCTCACGCACATCTCCGACCACCCGGAGTCGTACGGCTTCCCGCCCGGCCATCCGGAGATGGGCAGCTTCCTCGGCGTGCCGATCCGGGTGCGCGACGAGGTGTTCGGCAACCTCTATCTCACCGAGAAGCGCGGGGGAGGGGAGTTCGACGAGGACGACGAGGCCATCGTCGTCGCCCTGGCCACCGCCGCCGGCGTCGCCATCGAGAACGCCCGCCTGTACGAGGACACCCGGCGCCGGGAGACCTGGCTCAAGGCGTCGTCGGAGGTCACCACCCGTTTGCTGTCCGGCGCGGAGCCGGAAGAGGTGCTCGCGCTGATGGCGCGGCGGACCCGCGAGATGTCCGAGGCCGACGTCGTGGCGGTCCTGCTGCCCGGCGATGACGGCGACACCCTTCTGGGCACGGTCGCGGAAGGCGCGGCCGGGGGGATCTCCGCCGGAGCCGGGATCACCGGCCGGGCGGTGGCGATCTCCGGCACCCTCGCCGGGCGGGCCTTCCTGAGCGGGGAGCCGCTCATGAGCAACGACTCGGGCGATGACGACATCGACACCGAGGTCGAAGACGAGCTTTCGGTGGGGCCGGTCGCCGTGGTGCCGATCGGCAGGGTCGGGGCGGTGCGCGGCGTGCTGTGGCTCGGCAAGCGTCACGGGCGCATGCCGTTCAGTCACCTGGAGCTGGAGATGTTCCACGCCTTCGCCGGACAGGCCGCCGTCGCGCTGGAGCTCGCCGAGACCAGGAAGAACGCCGAGCGGCTGGGACTGCTCGAAGACCGCGACCGCATCGCCAAGGACCTGCACGACGTGGTCATCCAGCGGCTGTTCGCCGTCGCCATGACGCTGATGGGGGCGGTCCGCCTGGTCGAACGGCCGGAGGCCTCGTCGAGGGTGCAGAGCGCGATCGACGAGCTGGACACCACGATCCGGCAGATCCGGTCGACCATCTTCGCCCTGCAGACCCCCAGGGAGGAGAGCGCGCCGAGCCTGCGGGCCCAGGTGGTCGACCTCGTGGAGGGGGCGCGCGGCCACCTCGGCTTCATGCCCGGCCTGAGCTTGGAGGGCAGGCTGGACACCGAGGTGTCCCAGACCGTCGGCGAGCACCTGCTGGCCGTCCTGCGCGAGGCGCTGTCCAACCTCGTGCGCCATGCCAAGGCGTCACGCGCCGACGTGACCGTGCGCAACGAGGACCGGCTGCTCACTCTGATCGTGACGGACAACGGGGTCGGGGTGCCCGCGGAGGGACGGCGCAGCGGGCTGCGCAACCTCGAGGACCGCGCACACCGGCTCGGTGGGGCCTTCGAGCTCACCGCACCCGAAGGCGGAGGCACCCGCCTCCAGTGGAGCGTCCCCCTCCACCAACCCCCCACCCCCCCGTGATCTTGTAATTGCTCGCACGTCACCCTCCTGTCCTGCATGGACCGGCTAGGTGATCTTGCAGTTTCTCGCAGGCGGGCCGTCTGGCCTGCGTCTGTACGGTTCGTGATCTTGCAGTTGTGAGTGCAAGATCACGAATGCTGTTTTCGCCGCTCAGTGGGTAGGGCTGCAAGAAAATGCAAGATCACGGACGAGAAGTCGCCTGCTCACGGCACCCGCATGCGAGCATTCGCAAGATCACGGCCAGGGGTGGGGGGGTCAACGGTCGCGGTCGGCCTTGAGGCGGGCGGCGAGGGCCGCCGCCTGGGTGCGGCGCTCCATGTTGAGCTTGCTCAGCAGGTTGGAGACGTAGTTCTTGACGGTCTTCTCCGCCAGGAACATCCGCTCGCCGATCTGGCGGTTGGTCAGCCCCTCGCCGATCAGCTCAAGGATCTGCCGCTCCTGATCGGACAGCGCGGCGAGCGGGTCCTTCCTGGTCGCCTGGTCGCGCAGCCGCTGCAGCATGGTCGCCGTTGTCTGCGGATCGAGCAGCGACTGGCCGGCCGCGACCGTGCGCACCGCGCCGACCAGGTCGGAGCCGTGGATCTGCTTGAGCACATAGCCCGCGGCTCCCGCCATCACGGCGTTGAACAGGGCCTCGTCGTCGGCGAACGACGTCAGCATCAGACAGGCCAGCTCCGGCATCTTCGAACGCAGGTCGCGGCAGACGTCCACGCCGCTGCCGTCGGGCAGGCGGACGTCGAGCACCGCGACGTCCGGTTTGAGTGCGGGGATCCGGGCCAGCGCCGACTCGGCCGTGCCCGCCTCCCCGACGACCTCGATGTCGGTCTCGGCCTCGAGCAGCGCCGCGACCCCTCGCCGTACCACCTCGTGGTCGTCCACCAGGAACACACGAATCATGCCCATACGCTAACCTGCGGCGGGCTCGCTGCGCCGACGGGCCGAAGGTCCCCGGCCGGGATGCCTTTCGCCCGGGGTGGTCCGGACGTCTGAATGATCTGCTTGAGGGCATGGAGGCCACCGTGCGAGCACTGACCGGACTGACGGAGGAGACCGCTTCCCGGCGGCTGGCCGAGTGCGGGCCCAACGAGTTTCCGCAGCCTCGCCCGCCCCGCCTGCTCGCCCGGGCCGTACGTCAGCTCGCCGACCCCATGTCGATCCTGCTGCTGGTCGCCGGGCTGGTCACCCTGGTCGTCCTCGGAGAGGTGCCGGAGGGCGCGGCCATCGTGACCATCCTTCTGGTCAATGTGATCATCGGGGTGAGCCAGGAGACGAAGGCGGACCGCGCCGTACGGGCCCTGCGCACGCTCACTGCCCCCATGGCCAAGGTCGTCCGCGACGGCGCCGTACGCAGGATCCCCGCGGCCGAGGTCGTGCCCGGCGATGTCATGCAGGTGGCGGCCGGAGACCGCGTCCCGGCCGACGCGCGGCTGCTGGAGGCGAGCGGGCTCGGCGTGGACGAGTCCATGCTCACGGGGGAGTCGCTGTCGGCGGACAAGCGGGTGACCGCGCCGGGTGAGGAGCCCGGCGCGGAGACGGGGAAGACGGAGACGGGGGAGACGGAGACGGGGAAGAACGTCCCGCCGGCCGATCGGCACGGCGAGCTGTTCGCCGGGACGCTGGTCGTCCGGGGTGCGGGCGTTGCCGAGGTGACCCACACCGGCGGCCGCACCGAGATGGGGCGCATCGCCGCCGCGCTCGGCGGCGGCGTCAAGAGCCCGCTCGCGGTGGAGCTCGCACAGGTTTCGCGGCGGATCGGCCTGGTCGCCGTCCTCGCCGGCATCGTGATGATCCTGATCGGGCTCACCCGGGTCCAGCGGGGCGAGGCCGCGCTGCTCGACATCATCCTGGCCGGGGTGGCGCTGGCCATCGCCGCCGTGCCGGAGAGCCTGGCCGCTGCCGTCACCACCGCGCTGGCGCTCGGTTCACAGCGCATGGCCAGGCTCGGCGTCATCGTCCGCCGGCTGTCGGCCATCGAGGCACTGGGCGCGACCACCGTCATCGCCACGGACAAGACCGGCACGCTGACCACCGGCCACCTGACCGTGGCCGACCAGGTGACGGTGCCCGGCGGTGACCTGTGGCGGGCCGCCTTGCGCTGCAACGACGCCCGTGACGGCCTTGGCGACGCCGTCGACGTGGCCCTCGCCGTCGCGGCGGAACGCCATGGTGTACGGCTCCCGCCGGGGGAGAGGCGGCTGGCCGACCGGCCGTTCGAGGCCGAGACCAGGTCCATGGCCGTGGTCACCTCGGCGGCGGGAGACGATCGTACGGCGCGGCCGCTGCTGACGGTCAAGGGCGCCCCCGAGGTGGTGCTCGCCCGGTGCGTTCCGGGAGAGGAGACCGATCGGCTGGCGGCTGCGGTGTCCGGTCTCGCCGACCGGGGCCTGCGGGTGCTCGCGCTCGCCGAGAAGGACACCGGAGATCTGGACGCCGGCGGGCTGCGCCCGCTCGGCCTGGTCGCGCTGCGCGACGAGATCCGCCCGTCGGCGCCCCAGGCGGTGGCCGACTGCCGCGCGGCCGGCATCCGGGTCGTCATGGTGACCGGTGACCACGCGGACACCGCGCGCGCGATCGCCGAGGAGGTGGGTATCGAGGCCGACCCGGTGGTGACGGGCGCCGCACTCGACGCGCTGGGCGGTTCCGGCGACTCGAACGGCACCGGTTCGAACGCGGCCGGTTCGAACGGCACCGGCGAGCACGTCCGGGCCGAGCGGGCAGCCCGGCTGCGCGAGGCGGCGGTGCTGGCCCGGGTCGACCCCGCGACCAAGCTCGACCTGGTACGTGCGCTGCGGTCGGGCGGCGAGGTCGTGGCGATGACCGGCGACGGCGTGAACGACGCGCCGGCGCTGCGCAACGCCGACGTGGGGGTGGCCATGGCCGGCGAGGAGGGCACCGACGTGGCCCGGGAGGCGGCGGCCGTCGTCGTCACCAACGGGGAGCTCGGCACGATCGTCAGCGGGGTCCGCGAGGGCCGCCGGCTGCACCACAACGTGGCCTCGATGATCGGATATCTGCTGATCGGCAACCTCGCGGAGATCCTCATCGTCCTCACCGGCCTGATCGCCTGGCCGGAGCTCGTCGTGCCGCTGCTTCCCGTGCAACTGCTCTGGATCAACCTGGTGCTGGACGGCATCCCGGCCATCGCGCTCGGCGTCGACCGGCCGGCCGGAGATCCGCTGGCGCTGCGTCCGCGGGCGGGCGGCCTGCTGTCGTGGCGGGTCCTGAGCCGGATCGCGCTGCGTGCGCTGGTCGTCGGCGCGCTCGTCTTCGCGGCCGTGGAGACGGCACGCCACCTCGGCTGGAGCGAGGAGCAGGTACGCGGCCAGGCCGTGCTCGCCCTGGTCTTCGCCCGGCTGACCCTGGCCTATGTCGTACGGGCCCGCCGCAGGACCTTCGAGCGCGGCTGGTGGCGGGGCCGTGCCGTGCTCGTCGCGGTGACCGCGACCGCCGCGCTGCAGGTGCTGGTGACGGTGGTCCCGCCGCTGGGCACGCCGCTCGCGCTGGTGCCGCTGCCGCCGGTGGGCTGGGCGATGGCGCTCGGCGCCGCCGTGCTCTCCGTGATCGTGTGCGATTTGATCCGCTTCGGTGAGAACGGCGCTCGCGGGGGTGCGGAGGACGGCGCGGGCGGCCGTACCGGGCGGGCGCCGGCCGGGCGGGACGCCGAGCCCGCCGGCCGGGGGGCCTCCTGAGCGACCGATCCCGCCGACACGCCTGGGCGTACGGCGCACCAGCGCACAGCAGGATGCCGGGACGTACGGGATGCCCGGACATGGTGGGGGCCCGCCGGAGCAGGTCCGGCGGGCCCGGGTGTGGGAGAGAGCGTGGCCGCCCGGATCGGTGGCGGCGGGGCGGCGGGGTCAGCTGCTCACCCACCGCTGCTGCCGCAGGTCGTCCCAGTCCCAGCAGAGACGGTTGACGACGTCGACGACGCCGTTGACCCGGCGGATGAGCCGGATGGCGATGTCCGCGCTGCTCCGCTCGGGGATGGTGCCGCCGACGGTGACGACGCCGTCCCGTACGGTGACCTCGATGTTGGAGGTGTCCGTCCACAGGTTGCGTTCGACGATGTCCTCGGCGATCTCGCGGGCGATCTCCTCGTCGGGGCGGACGAACACCTTCAACAGGTCGTGCCTGCTGACGATGCCCGCAAGGCGGCCGTGCCCGTCGACGACGGGGAGCCGCCGCACGCCGTGCCGGTTCATGAGGCGGGCCGCCGACACCACCGAGGTGTCGGAGGAGACGGTCACGGCCGGGGTGGTCATGAGCTCGCCCGCGCTGTCCCCGAGGGCCCTGACGGCAGGGTCGCCGCCCAGGAGGTCGAGGCGGTGGCGCAGGCGGGCGCGCAGCGGCGGCCGGTAGCCCTCGCGGTAGTACCGCTCCCGGAACTCCTCCTTGCGCAGCAGGTCGGCCTCGGAGACCACGCCGGAGACCCGGCCCTGGTCGTCCACGACGGGTACGGCGCTGACGCCGCGCTTGATCATCAGCTCGGCGATGTCCTTGAACGGGGTTTCCGCGTTCACGCCGGCGACGTCACGCGTCATGACGTCCTTCACTTTCACTTGCATGGTGTCCTCCCGGCACGATGTGATCTATTTCGACGTTAGGCCGGGACGTGCGCCGGATGCAGAGGCGTTGGCCCACGCCTCGCGATGACCTTCGGCCTTCGCTTCGGGCGGCGGACCGGGTCCCCCGCCAGAATGGCCGGGGGATCGGGGCATGCCGGGCCCCCGGGGGAAGGGGTCCGCGTGAGGGGGCGCGCGCTCACCCGGGCCACGCACGCCGGGTGGCGGGGGTGGCACGGCGCCGGCCGGCGCGCACCGAGACTGGAGGATTCCGATGACAGAACCGATCGTGGTCGCGACCGACGGCTCGCCCGCGGCGACCGCCGCCGTCGAGTGGGCGGCCGACGACGCGGCGCGCAAGCGCCTGCCCCTGCGCATCGTGCACGTCCTGGACCGCCTGCCGTACGACATCCCCCGCTATCCGATTCCGGATTTGCACGACCACCTGAGCCGGTCCGGCGGGCAGATCCTGGACGAGGCCGAGCGGATCGCCCGGGATCGGTCGCCGGACATCGAGGTCACCGTCGAAATGGCCGAGGGGGACCCGGTCCATGTCCTGCGACGGCGGGCCGAGCACGCCGTCGAACTGGTCGTCGGCAGCCGCGGCCTGGGCGGTTTCACCGGGATGCTGCTCGGCTCGGTCAGCACGCACGTGGCCGGTCAGGTGGAGGCCCCCGTGATCGTGGTGCGACCCGGCGCGGCGACGGTCCACCCGGAGATCGTCGCCGGGTTCGACGGCTCGCTGGAATCCGAGGCCGCCCTGGCCTACGCCTTCGAAGAGGCCGGGGTGCGCGGCTGCCGGCTGCGGGTGGTGTACGCCTGGCAGATTCCGGTGTACGTCTACGCCCCGGAGCTCGCCTACGACATGGACGAGACGCGGCGGGTGCAGGAGGACTTCGTGGCCGACCGGCTCGCGGCGTGGCGGGAGCGGTACCCGGGCGTGGACACCGTGCTGGACGCCGTCTCCGCGCACCCCGTCACGGCGCTCGTCGAGGCCTCGGCGGAGGCCGCCCTGCTGGTCGTGGGCTCCAGGGGGCGCGGCGCCGTACGGTCGCTCGTGCTCGGCTCGGTCAGCCGGGCCGTGCTGCACCACGCCCGGTGCCCGGTCGCCGTCGTACGGCCGAAGGCGCCCGTCGAGGGGGAGACGCCCCAGGCCGATATCTGAGGCCCCGCGGTCCCGGGCGGCACCCGTGCCGTCAGCCGGAGAACCGCGATCAGCCGGAGAACCGGGCATCAGCCGGAGAACCGTGCCGTCAGTCGAAGAACCGCGCCAGCCGCCGGTCGCCGGGCGGCCGTACGCCCGCCTTCACGGGGATCAGGTCGGCGAAGACGGTCGCCTCGTCACGGGTGACGAGCAGGGGATACCAGCACAGCCCCGCGCGGTCGGGCCGGCACAGGTGCTTGAAGGTCTGCACGTCGAGCAGGCGCACATGGGTGGGGTCGGCCACCGCGTTGACGTGGCGCCACCAGGGCGTGAGGACGTGCAGGACGCCGCCCGGGCGCAGAATCCGGTGACACTCGGCGAGCAGCGGCAGATAGTCGGCGAGGTGCTCCAGGACGTGGACCGCGAAGATCTGGTCCACCGACTCGTCCTGGAACGGGACGCCGTCCACCAGGTCGGCGACGACGTCGACGGCGGGCCCCGGCCACACGTCGAGGCCGAGGTTGTCGGCGTGCTGCTTGGTGCCGCCGCAGCCGAGATCCACGACTCTCGGTGCTGCGCCGCCGACGCGGACCCGGTCCCACACCGCCAGCACGCCGCCCATCCGGCCGAGCAGCTCCCGCAGGACGGCGAGGTCCTCCGGATCCGGGGCTGAGCCCTCGACATGGGCCACCCCGCCGTCGAACCGTACGGACACCTCCAGCGCGCCGAGCCGGGGATCGTGTTCGAGCAGGTCGGCGGCGGCGCATTCGAGATCGCGATCCAGCAGGTCGCGCCGGGACCGGCTCACACCGGCCTCCCGGAGACGGGACTCCCGTCGAGGCGGGGAACGGTCATCGTTTCCTCCTCCCGGCGGCGCTGCCGCCGCTGACCGTGAGCACTGTCCCCGGCCACCTGCCCCGGACGACGGGGTCCTGTGGCTCGTTCCGGTGTGATCCGCCGGGGATCAGGCCGCATGCCGCGCACGGGTGGGTTCGTACCCGCACAGGGGAGTCCTCCGGCGCGCTCAGTGCGCCGGGATCACGGGGGCGGGGCGGATGGCGGTCGTCGGTACGGCCGACGGCCGGTCCGAGCTCAGCAGCGGCAGGCGGAGGGCGAACCGGGCGCCACGCGGCGAGTCCTCGATGCGCAGGGTCCCGTGGTGGGCCCGGACTATCGCGCGGCAGATGGCGAGGCCGAGCCCGCTGCCTCCGGGATCACGGCGGCGTCCGTCCGCGAGGCGGACGAAGGGCTCGAAGACCCGTTCCCGGTCCTGCGGTGCGACGCCGCAGCCGTCGTCCGACACCGTGACCACCGCCTCCCCGTTCCCGCTCGCCACGCTGATCTCCACGGCCGTTTCCGCGTGCCGCTGTGCGTTGGCGATGAGGTTGCCGAGGACGCCGGCCAGTTGCGACCTGTTGCCGAGGACCTTCGGCTCACCCGAGGCGAATACCCGCACCGGCACCCGCACCGGCGAACCGTACGTCCGGGAGCTCGTCTCCTCCCGGACGAGCGCGACCAGATCGACCGGTTCTGAGGTGGGCACCTCGCGCTTGACCCGGGCGTACGTCAGCACCGCGTCGATGATCGACTGCAGCCGTTCCGTGGTGGCCAGCGCCTTGCGTATGGCGTCGCGGAGGTCCACCTCGTCGGGGTACATCAGCGCCTCCTCCAGCCGCACGCGCAGAGCGGTGACCGGAGATCTGAGCTCGTGCGACACGATCTGGGCGAACTGCCGCTGACAGCCCACGGTCTCCTCGATCTCGGCGAAGGTCCGGTTGGCGGTACGGGCGAGCTGCGCGATCTCGTCGTCTCTGGCGGGTTCGGGCACCCGGAGGCTGAGGTCGCCCGCGGTGATCTGGGAGGCCCGTGCGCGGATCGCGGCCATGGGACGCAGCGTGCGGCCCACCCCCGCCCAGGTCGCCCAGGCCGCGAGAGCGGCCGCGGCGAGGACCCCGGCGCCGGTGAGCAGCTCCAGCCGGTACGCCGCCAGGAGGGCGGGCCGCGTCTTCCCCACGTGGATGTAGTGGACGTGGTCGATCTCGTCCGGTCCGAACAGGTGGTTGAGCTGAGGAGGGATCCGGATGGCGGTGACCAGGAAGCACCGATCGCCGCCGGGGCCGCACTCGGTGCGGTTCCGTACGCGCTCGGCGGTTCCCAACGGGGTCGTGCGCACCGGCGGTGTGCCCTCAGGAGGGGCGGCCACCACCCGGCCCCGGGAGTCCGTCACCTGCAGCAGGTCGGCCCGGCGCGGGAGAGCGGGGGTCAGCGGCGCGCGTTCCGAGGTCATCGAGACGATCCAGTCGACGGCGGTGCGCTGGGTCGCCTGGAACAGCCGGGCCTCGACCGCGTTCCTGATCGCGAAGTCGAGGCTCGCCCCGATCGCTGTCAGGACGATCAGGGACAGAAGCGCCACGGTGAGCGTGTAGCGTGCCCGAATCGACCGAGGGCGGGGGAGAAGGCGTCCGCCTGTCACGGGTCCGTCCTTTCCGGGGCGTCTATATGGCGTCTCCTCTGGGAGAACCTATTAGCTCCAACCTCATATATGGCGTTATCAATACCGGTTATGCGTGGGGGAGAGGGAAGGACGCCGAATCATTGCATCGGTATTACCGGCGCTTGACATGAATCGCCCGGAGATCGGCCGACTCGGTCAAGAAAGCGCGGTTTCCGCTGGTCACACGTTTGTCGGGACGGAACCACGTCACCATGAGTGCCGGCGGATCTCACCGGTCCCGGGTGGGCGTACGGAAATGCCAAAGGGGTGGGATGGGCATCCGGTCCGCCGGGAAAAACCCCGCTTCCGGGGGAAGGGACACAAGGAGTGTCCGGAACCGGGAGGTGGTCGGCGTGTCCGTGCTGGAGAGGGCCGCTCCCCATCCGCTTCCGGACGAGGGCGCCCGGCACGGCCGGCTCGCCGCCCGCCCCGCGATGAGCCGTACCACCGCCGAGCCGGGCCTGCACCGGCTGGACGGGCAGGCGCTGCTGCACGTGCCACGTGACCTGCCGGACGGACCGGCCCGGCTGGCCGTGGTCCTGCACGGGGCCGGTGGCACGGCACAGCAGGCGCTGCGCTGGCTGGCCGACCAGGCGGCCGGTCTCGGCGTGCTGATCCTCGCCCCGCAGGCGATCTCCACGACCTGGGACGTGATCGTGGGCGGATACGGACCGGACGTGGCGCGGATCGACACCGTGCTGCACGAGGTGTTCGCCAGGACGACGGTCGACGCGGAAGCGGTCGCCGTCGCCGGGTTCTCCGACGGCGCGTCCTACGCCCTTTCCCTGGGGGTGTCCAACGGAGACCTGTTCCGCACCGTGCTCGCCTTCTCGCCGGGTTTCATGGCGCCCATGGTCCGCCACGGCCGCCCGAGGGTGTTCATCTCGCACGGCATGTCCGACCGGGTGCTGCCGATCGACGTCTGCAGCAGGCGCCTCGTCTGCGGGCTGCGCCAAAACGATTACGCGGTCACCTACAAGGAATTCGCCGGCGGGCACGAGGTGCCGGCCAGGATCGCCGCCGCGGCGGTGCGATGGTGGTGCGGCGATGAACGGCCGGCCGGGCCCCAGTCCGCCCCGTCCGCCCAGTCTCCCCAGTCCGCCCAGTCCCCCCGGTCCGGTTTCTGAGCACGCCGGCACCCAGCAGGACCGCGGCCGGCATGGCGGTGACGAGGGCGAAGGAGACCGGCCAGGGGATGCGGGTGGCGAAGCTGCCCATCACAGCGCCGTGGAGCGCGAACGTGACCGAGATGCAGACGCGGGCCCGCCGCAGCGACTGCTGATCCACTGCTTGACGGTACAGGATGGGGGTTTTGCCCGGAATCTACAATGGTGAGGACAACGGGCGGGACCGGGCGAATGAGACGCCCACTGACCAGCGAACTCCGGGATTAGGGGATCATAGTTTCCGATGTGTACCGCGTGTGTCTGTCCCGGAGGAGCCTGAGATGGTCGAGAACATGATCGACGACGGATCGGGTTTCGCCGATCTCAAGCTGCTTCCCGAACTGCTCAAGGCCCTGGCCGACCTGGGATACGAGGAGCCCACCCCCATCCAGCGGGAGGCCATCCCGCCGCTGATGGAGGGGCGGGACCTGCTGGGACAGGCCGCGACGGGGACCGGCAAGACGGCCGCGTTCGCGCTTCCCGTGCTGCAGCGGATGCACGACCAGCGGGCGCGGGAGCTTGAGAGCGGGGGCGGCGGCGGCAAGCCGATGGCGCTCGTTCTCCTGCCCACGCGCGAGCTCGCCGTGCAGGTCTCCGAGGCGATGCACCGCTACGGCCGCGATCTCGGCGCGCGGGTCCTGCCCATCTACGGCGGGCAGCCGATCGGACGGCAGTTGCGCGAGCTCGAACGCGGGGTCGACGTGGTGGTCGCCACGCCGGGACGTGCGCTCGATCACATCGGCCGGGGCACGCTCGCCCTGGACGGGCTGAAGATGATCGTGCTCGACGAGGCCGACGAGATGCTCGACATGGGGTTCGCCGAGGACATCGACGCGATCCTCCAGGACGTCCCGGAGGAGCGGCAGACCGTGCTCTTCTCGGCCACCATGCCGCCGCGCATCAACGGGATGGCCCGCAGTCACCTGCGCGATCCGGTCCGGATCAAGATCGAGCGCGAGCGGCCCGCCGGCGAGGCTCCGCTGGTACGGCAGAGCGCGTACATCGTCGCGCGCGCCCACAAGCCGGCCGCGCTCGGGCGGGTGCTCGACGTGGAGGCACCGACCGCCGCGATCGTGTTCTGCCGCACGCGTGAGGAGGTCGATCATCTCACCGAGACCATGAACGGCCGCGGCTACCGGGCCGAGGCGCTGCACGGCGGGATGGGGCAGGAGCAGCGCGACCGCGTGATGGGACGGCTGCGCGCCGGTACGGCCGACCTGCTGGTCGCCACCGACGTCGCGGCACGCGGACTCGACATCGAGCAGCTCACCCACGTCATCAACTACGACGTGCCGTCGGCGCCGGAGGCGTACGTCCACCGGATCGGCCGGGTGGGCCGGGCCGGCCGCGAGGGCGTGGCCATCACGCTGGCGGAGCCGCGTGAGCACCGGATGCTGAAGACGATCGAGCGGGTGACCCGCAGCCGGATCACGGTCGAGAAGGTGCCGACCGTCGCCGACCTGCGGGCGAGGCGGCTGGAGCTGACCAGGTCGGCCCTGGAGGAGAGCATGGTGGAGGACGTCGACCTCGACCGGTTCCGCGTCGTGGTCGAGACCCTGGCCGGCGAGTTCGACCTCATGGACATCGCGCTCGCGGCGGTCAAACTCGCCCACGAGTCCACCGGAGCCGCCGCCGACGAGGAGGAGATCCCGGAGGTCGCCCCGAGGGCGTCCCGGCCGGAGCGTGGTCGTCGCGACGGCGGCCACGGGCGAGAGGATCGCCGCGGCCGCGGCCCGGCCGGCGGGATGACCCGGATCTTCGTCGGCGCCGGGCGCAGCGTCGGGGTCCGTCCGCGTGACCTGGTCGGGGCCATCACCGGGGAGACCCGGGTCAGCGGCCGTGAGATCGGAGCGATCGAGATCGCCGACCGGTTCTCCCTCGTGGAGATCCCCGAGTCGGCCGCGCACGAGGTGATCAACGCGCTGCGCAAGACCACCATAAAGGGGAAGAAGCCGCCGGTCCGCCGGGACCGCGACGAGTTCTCCGGGCACCGCTGAGCCGTCACCGATCGCGCGGCCGCGGTTCCGCTGAGTCGTCCCCGATCGCGGGCGACCGCGGTTCCGCCGCCGCCACCGGTCGGCTCGTGTGGAACAATTTCCCCGTCATGCCCGCCAACGTCTCCCTGCGTATCGCGCGGTCGGCCGCCTTCTCCGCCGTCTGCGTGCTGCTCGCCCTAGGCGCGCACTGGTTCGCCGGGGGAGCCGGCCCCACCCCCCGGGTCCTCCTGGTGGGCTGGCTGGCCGTCATGGCGGCGGCCACCGCTCTGGCGGGCAGGCAACGTTCGCCGGCGACCATCATCGGGCTGGTCCTCGCCGCCCAGGTGCTCCTGCACCAGATGCTCGGCCCGGCCGTGCGGCCCGATGTCGTGCCACGCCCTC
The DNA here is from genome assembly GCF_050942215.1 of Sphaerimonospora sp. CA-214678. Lineage (GTDB taxonomy): Bacteria > Actinomycetota > Actinomycetes > Streptosporangiales > Streptosporangiaceae > Sphaerimonospora. The sequence goes on along the minus strand of NZ_CP192056.1, from coordinate 3,149,947 downwards.
CGGTAGGCCACGACCCGGCCCATGAGCTGGTGTCATACGAGTACGACGAGTCGCTGTGCGTGCGCGCGGGGATGCTGGTCGCCCACCTGACGGCGGCGCTGATCACGGGCTGGTGGCTGTCGCGCGGCGAGGCTCTGGTGTGGTCGATCCTGCACCGGATCGGCGTGCGCGCGGTCAGGTGGCTCCGGCCGATGCTCGGCCGGCCCGGGGCCGGGGACGGTCTCGCGCCGCGCCCGCTTTCGCGTGAACCGGAGCCGGTCCGGCCCGGGTGCGAGGTGCTCCTCCGGTACGCCGTGATCCGGCGCGGGCCGCCCGCGCCCCTCCTTTCGTAGCCCATATCCCCCATACGACTGGAGAAACTTTCATGGCATTCACCGCTGTGACACGCCGTGTCGCGATCGTCGGCGCCGGCGCTCTGGCACTCGCCCTCGGTCTCGCCTTCCCCGCTTCGGCGCACGTGACCATCCAGCCGGGAACGGCGACGCAGGGCGGCTGGACGAAGATCGCTTTCCGGGTGCCGAACGAGCGTGACAACGCCTCGACCAGCAAGATCGAGGTCGAGTTCCCCACCGACCATCCGCTGCCGTTCGTCTCGGTCAAGCCGGTCCAGGGCTGGGACGTGAAGGTGACGAGGGGCGAGCTGCCCGCCCCCGTCGTGAACGACGACGGCGACAAGGTCACCGAGGCGGTTTTGAAGATCACCTGGTCCGGCGGGAAGATCAACCCCGGGGAGTTCCAGGAGTTCGAGGCGTCGCTCGGCCCGCTGCCGAAGTCCGTCGACCAGCTGCGGTTCCCGACGGCTCAGACCTACACCAGCGGCGAGGTCGTCAAGTGGGCCGACGTGGCCAAGGACGACGGCTCGGAGGCGGACCACCCGGTCCCCGTCCTCAAGCTGACCGCGCCGGCCGACGGCGAGGGCGGCCACGGCGCCGCGAGCTCGTCGCCGTCCGTCGCCCCGGTCGCCGCCGACGCCGGGCCCTCCGCCGCCGCGGACACATCCGACGGCACCGCCCGGCTGCTGGCCGGGATCGGCATCGCTGTGGGCGTGGCCGGAGCCGCCGTCGGCGTCGCCGGTCTGCGCCGTTCCCGGAGCCAGTAGCCCCTGGTCCGGTCCTGCTGAGGAGAGTGGGCGGGTCGTACGGCACCGTGCCGTGCGGCCCGCCTTCGTCGTCGCGACCCGGATGTGCGAGAAACTGCAAGATCACGGGGATGGGTCGGGGCGGGGAGGGCATTTTTCACGTGTATGGGCGTTCTGTCCGTCCGATGACTCCTGAGCGGGGGACTCATGGCCGTCAACGCTGACCTCAGCAAGCTGCTCGACCGCGACTACGAGGACGTGAACCTCGAGGATCTCGTCAAGGCGCCGGTCCAGGCCCTGGCGGGTGTGTCGGAAAGCGACGCCGAGATGCTCAAGAAGGCCTTCAACATCAAGACGGTGGGGGACATGGGCCGCAACAAGTTCTTCCGCGCCGCCACCGCGATCGTCGATCTGGCCGAGAGCAGGAAATAGCTCCGCCTGGGCGGCCCGCCGGGAAGCGTTGTAGAAATTCTCCACTCGCTTATATGTTGTCGGAGGATATCTACGGAGAGTGCGAGGGGCGACCGTGGGGGCTCTGTTCGTCGGAGTGGATGGCGGTGGCACCAGCACGCGGTGTGTCGCCGCCCGCCGGAGTGGGGAGATCGCCGGACGTGGCCGCGCCGGAGGCGCGAACGCGGTCTCCGTCGCCGATCCGGCCGCCAACCTGCTGGCCGCGCTGCTCGCCGCGCTGGACGGCCTCGACCACTCGCACGTGGCCGGGGGAGTCTTCGGCCTGGCCGGCGCCGAGGCCATGGGCGGGCTGGCGGAACGCGCCTGGAAGGAGGCCGGGCTGCCCGGCCGTCCCCTCGTGGTCCCGGACATGCTCGTCGCGTTCGCGAGTGCGACCACGCGGCCGGACGGGGCCGTCCTGGTGGCGGGCACCGGCGCGGTCGGCGCCCGCGTCCATGACCGGCGGGTCGTACGCCGCGCCGACGGCTGGGGCTGGCTGCTGGGCGACGAGGGCTCGGGGGTGTGGCTCGGCAGGCGTGCCGTCACCGCGGCGCTGACCGCCCTCGACGGCCGCGCCGCGCCCACCGCGCTGGTCGACGGCGTCGCGGCCGCTGTCCTCGGCGCCGGCCCTGAGGGCGGGGACCGGCGGGACTCCGCCGAGCTCGCCCGGGCGATCGTCACGGCCGTCTACGCCCGTGTCGCCGAGGCCGGTCCTGCCTGGCTCGCCACGCTCGCGCCGGTGGCCGACGCCGCCGCCGACGACGGGGACCCGGCCGCGCGGGAGATCCTCCGGGAGGGCGCCGCGCTGCTGTGCCGTACGGCACGTGCCGTACGCGCCGGACCTCCGCCGGGCGCGAACGGAACCGGCCTCCCGGCGCCGGGCCCGCTCGTGCTGGCCGGGTCCCTGCTCACCGAGCCGACGGAACTGGCCGGACTGGTGCGCGCCGAGCTGGGGGAGCAGGCCGGTGCGGACACCGCCTCGGGCGGCTGGCTGCTCGCCGGCGACGGCGCGGCCGGGGCGGCCGCCCTCGCGCTGCGGGCCGCCCTGCCCGCGGACGATCCGCGCGCACTGGACGGCCACCGCAGGCTCATCGCACGGCGGCTCAGCTCATAGGGGGCGCGATGGGTGGCCGGAAAACGGACAGGTCGCAGCATACGCCCCAAATAGGGAAGGCCGGGCGGCGGGCGGACGGCCGGACGGCGGGCGAGCTGGGCCGGCTCGCGATGACCGTGCTCCAGCCCGGCTTCGATGGCACGGCTCCGCCCGGCTGGCTGCGCCGGGCGCTGGCCGAGGGCCTGGGCGGGGTGGTGCTGTTCGCCCGCAACATCGCCGATCCGGCGCAGACGGCCGAGCTCAGCGCGGCGCTGCGCGCGGACAACCCCGAGGCGATCGTCGCCGTCGACGAGGAGGGCGGCACGGTCACCCGGCTGGAGGCGGGCACCGGCAGCTCCTGGCCGGGCAACCTCGCCCTCGGCGTGGCCGGAGACGTCCGGCTGACCGAGCGGGTGGCCCGCCAGATCGGCCGGCTCGTGGGCGCCGCCGGCATCACGCTCGACTACGCCCCCGTGGTGGACGTGAACGCCGATCGGCTCAACCCGGTCATCGGCATCCGCTCCTTCGGCGCGGACCCCGGGGAGGTCTCCCGGCACGCCGTGGCCTGGATCAACGGGCTGCAGGGCGCCGGGGTGGCGGCCTGCGCCAAGCACTTCCCCGGCCACGGCGCCACCCGCAGCGACTCCCACCTGGAGCTGCCCACCGTCGACGCGCCGCGCGAGGTGCTCGACCTGCGTGACCTGCCGCCGTTCCGCGCCGCGATCGAGGCGGGCGTCCAGGCGATCATGTGCGGGCATCTGCTCGTGCCCGCCCTCGACGAGGTGCCGGCCACGCTGAGCCGCGCCGTGCTGACCGGGCTGCTGCGCGAGGAGCTCGGCTTCGAGGGCATGCTGGTGACCGACGCGATCGAGATGCGGGCCGTCGCCGCGCTCCACGAGCCCGGCGAGATCGCCGTACGGGCCCTGGCCGCCGGAGTCGACGCGATCTGCGTCGGCCGGTCCTCGCCCGATGGCGAGAGTGTGTACGAACTGCGCGACGCCATCGCCGGGGCGGTCCGGGAGGGCAGGCTCGCCGAGGAACGGCTGGCACAGGCGGCGGGCCGGGTGCGCCGCCTCGCCCGCTGGCACGCCGCCCAGGCGGACGCCCGCGCCGCGGCCGCCGCCGACGCCGACGAGGGGCTGGGGGACGCGGCGGCGGAGGCGGCGCTGCGGATGACCGGTGCGGCGGCCCGGCCGGTGGTGCGTACGGCGCCGCTGGTCGTCCAGGTGTCGGCCCGGCTGACCGAGGCGGTCGGGCCTACCGTGGGATCCCGCAGGGCGGGCCTGGCCGCGGCGATCGCCGAGATCCTCCCGGGGACGCTGCGGGCCGAGATCGGCGAGGGGGACGGCCTGCCCGACCTCGCGGCGGGGCGGCCGGTCGTGCTCGCCGTCCACGACGCGGTGCGGCACGCCTGGATGCGCCGCCTGATCGCGGAGGCCGTACGGGCCCGCCCGGACACGGTGGTGGTGGAGACCGGGGTGCCCGGCCCGCCCGCCGGGGCGGTCTACCTCGCCACGCACGGCGACTCGGCCGCCTCCATGCGCGCCGCCGCCCGCCGGCTGACCGGCGGCGCACCGGCCTCGTGACCGGTCCCCCCGAATCCGCCCCGCACAGAGCCGTACGCGGCGATCACCGGCGGCCCGCGGCCACCGCCGATCACGTGCTCGTCCCGGCGGGCCGGGAGACGGCCTTCCGGCCGGGGGCGCCGGCGAGCCGCATCAGCCGGCCGCTGATCGTCGGCCGCGTCGTCGTGGGCGTCGCCCAGCGTGCTTCCGAGACGTCGGACGGGGCGCTGCGGGCGACGAGGGCGGTGCTCTATCGGTTCCTCAACGATCAACGTGGACGATCTCGCGGGACGTATTCCCAGGTAAAGCAGGCTTGGTAAAAAATAACTCCGCACCTTGCTGCATGGGCGGAAAAAATTGACGCCGCCGCTGGAGCGCCCGTATCGTCCAGGCAATCGGGAACCAGGAGCAGCCCATGAAGCGACTCGCAGCGATCGTGGCTCTGGCGACGACCTTCGCCGCCACCACCGCCTGCGGCACGACCGGGACCACGGAGGCCGCCCAGACGGCGGGTGGCGGTGTCTACACCACGATCGACGGCAGCAAGCAGATCAACGCCAGCGCGCCGATCAATCCGTTCAACCCCGTGGGGTCGGTCTTCGCCGGCTACAACGGGATGGCGCTCGCCTGGCCGAAGAACGACCCGGTCGATCCCAACCGGTTCTACCCCGGACTGGCCGCCGACTGGACCACGACGCCCGACCAGTCGGAGGTCGTCATCCACCTGCAGCCGGACGCCAAATGGTCCGACGGCAAGCCGGTGACCAGCGAGGACGTCCGAGTCTCGATCGGACTGGCCTACACGCAGGGCGGCACGGCCTACGCGCTCGACCCCAGGGCCGCCGGCGCCGCGGCCGACATCCAGATCGTCGACGCGAAGACCATCGAGATCACCCAGGGGGCGAACCGCAGCGGGATGTTCCTCAGCAACCTGCTGTCGACCGTCGTCGTGCCCGCCCACGTCTTCGGCGGGCTGCTGCCCGACGGCTTCTGGCAGACCCTGAAGGTCGCCCAGGACGGCGAGGGCCCGGCGGCCGAGAAGGCCAAGGCCGAGATCACCGGGCTCGCCGAGAAGGTCATCGCCTTCTCCCCCGGGCGTGACGTGTCCGCCGGGCCGTTCGTGCTGGAGCGGGTGAACCCCGGCGCCGCGCTGCTGAAGCGCAACCCCTACTTCTACGACAGCGGCGCGATCGTGCCGGACAAGGTGAAGGTACTCAACTACACCGGCAACGAGCAGATCTGGAACTACCTGATCGCCGGCAAGCTCGACAACGCCCCGTTTACGTCGGTGCCCTCCGCCGTGATGGAGCGCATCCGCGCGGCCGGCGGCAGCAAGGTGATCAAGGGCTACTCGCCCGTGGCCACCTCACTGGCGTTCAACCAGTCGCACAAGCCGTACGACAACGTGCACGTGCGGCGGGCGCTGGCCTATCTGATCGACCGCGCCCAGGTCACGAAGATCGCCTCCCCCGAGGGCGGCACGCCCGCCGTGACCACCTCGGGCATCCACGCCAAGGCCGCCAGGGCCTGGCTGGACGACGGGTTCGACCGGCTCGACCCCTACCGCGTGGACGCGGCCAAGGCCGAGGCCGAGCTGCGTGCCGCCGGGATGACCAAGCGGGACGGCCGGTGGGCCCTGCCCGGCGGCAAGCCGTGGAAGGTGCGGATCCACGTTCCCGCCTCGTTCTCCGACTGGGTGGCGGCCGCCAAGTCGATCAGCAGCCAGCTCGGCGACCACGGCGTCGACGCGACCGTGGTCACCGCGGCCGACTACACCCTCTATCTTGGAGAACTGGCGGACGGCAAGTACGACGTCGCGTTCTGGCTGATCGGGCTGGGGCCGTCGCCGTACAACATCTTCCAGCGGTTGTACGGCCAGGCGAACGGCTGGCAGATGTTCGGCGGCCGGCTGTCGCACGTGCCGCCGGGCACCCAGGGCAACTGGATGGGCGGCCCGGAGACCGTCGACGCGGGAGCCGACGGCACGGTGAACCCGGGCGAGCTGACCAGCGAACTCAGCTACACCGGCCCGGAGGAGCGCAAGCGCATCGTCGGGGTCCTCGCCCGGCTGACCAACGAGCAGCTGCCGGTCATCCAGCTCTGGGACTACGTCAACACCCAGTTCGCCAACACCTCCCGGTACACGGCCTTCCCGCCGGACGACCACGACGCGCTGCGGCTGTCGTCGGGCGTGTGGATGCAGCTCGGAATGATCAAGAAGAGGCAGGCATGACGGCAACGCTCCGGGTACGCGCCCGGTCGAAGACATCGCCGACCTCGTCGGCGTCGCCGAAGGCGGTCGCCCGGCGCGTGACGGGTCACGTCGTACGCGGCCTGGTCATGATCTGGGTCGTCGCCACCATCAGCTTCGTCATCATCCGGGAGATCCCCGGAGACCCGGTGCGCGGTCAGTACGAGAGCCTGATCCAGAAGGGCATGTCGCCCGAGCAGGCCGAGCGGGCCACGGCCGTGCTGTACGGCTTCCTGCCCACGGGCAGCCTGTGGGAGCAGTACCTGGGGTACATGAACTCGCTGCTCCACTTCGACCTCGGCCGCTCGCTCAGCACGCCGGGCGTCGAGGTGACCACGCTGATCGGCTCGGCGGCCCGGTGGACCGTGCTGCCGGTGCTGGCCGGCACGCTGCTGAGCTTCCTGCTCGGCGTCATCATGGGCGTCTACGCGGCGATCAAGCGGTCGGGCCGGCTCGGCGACGTGCTCGCGCTGTCGGGTTCGCTGCTGCACGGCGTTCCGGTGTACGTCATCGGTCTGCTGCTCACCGCGATCTTCGCGACGCTGTGGCCGATCATGCCGTCGGGCGGCCCGGTCGACGTCGAGCACGTGCCCGGGTTCAACCCCGGATATCTCGGCTCGCTGGCACACCACGCCGTGCTGCCGGTCGTGACGTACACGCTGGCCAGCTACGGCGGCTGGATCCTCGCGATGAAGTCGAACGTGGTCGCCGTGCTCGGCGACGACTTCATCCTCGCCGCCGAGCTTCGCGGGCTCAAGCGCGGGATCGTGTTCCGCTACATCGCGCGCAACGCGATCCTCCCGCTGTTCACGATCCTCGCCCTGTCGATCGGCATGCTGTTCGGCGGATCGATCTTCATCGAGCAGATCTTCAACTACCCCGGGCTCGGGCTGCTGCTGGTGGGCAGCATCAGCAGCCGTGACTACGCGCTGATGGGCGGCACGTTCCTGGTGATCACGATCGGCATCGTCGTCGCCAACATCGTCGCCGACCTGCTCTACACGGCCATCGACCCCCGGGTCAGGAGCGGAGGGTCGGCATGAGCATCATGATCAACCCCCAGGAGGCGGCCGGCCTCCAGCCGGCCCCCGGCGGCCCGCCCGGTGTGACCCGGGCGACGCTCCGCCGCAACTTCTGGCGCGGGGTGTGGCGGGTGCTGCGCCGCAAGCCGAGCCGCATGCTGGGGGTCGTCATCGTGGCCGGCTTCGCCGTGATGGGCGTGGCCGGGCCGCTGATCTACCCCGAGCACCTGCCCAGGGACGACGAGGCCCTCTACGCCCCGCCCAGCCTGCGGCACCCGTTCGGCACCGACTTCGAGGGCACGGACGTGCTCGCGCTGGTCGTCACCGGGGCACGCTACGTGCTGCTCACCGGCCTCGCGACCGCGGTCATCACGGTCGCGCTCGGCACGCTCATCGGCCTGTTCGCCGGCTTCCGGCGCGGCCGCTGGGACAGCGTGCTCATGCGGATCACCGACGTCAACCTGGCGATCCCCGGCCTGCCGCTGCTGCTCGTGCTGTCCACCGTGTGGAAGTTCGAGAGCCCGCTGGAGATGGGCCTGGTGCTCGGTCTGCTGGGCTGGGGCGGGGTGGCCAGAGCCGTACGGTCCCAGACCCTGTCGCTGCGCGAGCGCGGGTTCATCGAGGCGGCGCGCGGGCTCGGCCTGCCCACGACCCACATCATCGGCAGGGAACTGCTGCCCAGCATGGCCCCCTACATCGCGATGAACATGCTGATCGCCGTCACCGGGGCCGTCTACGCCCAGGTCGGCCTGTTCTTCCTCGGCGTCCTGCCGTTCGAGTCCAGCAACTGGGGCGTGATGCTGAACCTGGCCGTGTTCAACGGCGGGGCGCTCACCACCCCGGCGGCGCTGCCGTACCTGATGGCTCCGCTGCTCGCGATCCTGCTGCTGACGCTGGGCATCGTGCTCATCGTCGACGCCATGGACGAGATCTTCAACCCCCGCCTGCGGGAGGAGTAGCCATGTCCCCCAATCCGGCCGCACAGGACTCCCACGGGCCCCCGGCCTCGGCGCCGGGCGTGCGCGTGCGCGGGCTCACCGTCGTCTACAAGACCCCGATGGGCGAGCTGCCCGCCGTCTCGAACGTCGATCTCACCCTCGCGCCCGGCACGATCACCGGTGTGGTCGGCGAGTCGGGCTCGGGCAAGTCGACGCTCGCACTGTGCCTGCTCAACGCCGTGCAGCCGCCGGGCAGGATCGCGGCGGGCAGCGTCGAGATCGACGGCCTCGGCGACGTGGTCGAGCTCGGCGGCGAGAAGCTGCGGCGGGCCCGCGGCCGGCATGTCGGGTACGTCTTCCAGGCCGCGCAGAACTCGCTCAACCCGCTGAAGACGATCGGCAAGCAGCTGCTCGACCTCGGCCGCTCCCACGGTGTGGCGGACCTGCGCGCGCTCGTGCGCGACGCCAAGGACCTGCTGGCCCGCATGGGAATGGACGGCGCCCGCGTGCTCGACTCCTACCAGCACGAGCTGTCGGGCGGCATGCGCCAGCGCGTCGGCATCATGCTCGCGCTCGTGCTCAACGCCAAGGTCGTCGTGCTCGACGAGCCGACCACTGCCCTCGATATGATCACGCAGGCGACGATCCTGCGCATCGTCCGCGAGGTCCACGACGAGCGGGGGCTCACCACGCTCGTCATCACCCACGACGTCGGCGCCGTCGCCGAGGTCGCCGACGACCTCGCCGTGATGTACGGCGGGCGTGTGGTCGAGCACGGCCCGGTCAAGGAGGTGCTCGGCGGCCCCGAGCACCCGTACACCCGGGGCCTGATCCGGGCGATCCCGCGCCTGTCGGGGGACATCGGCGAGGCGCGGGCGCTGCCGGGGCGGCCCCCCACGCTCGGAACACTCCCGGCCGCCGGGTGCGTGTTCCGCGAGCGCTGCGACCGGAGGATGGACGTCTGCGACACCGTCGAGCCCGCCGCGCTGACCCGCGACGGCAGGACGGTCGCCTGCCACGCCGCGGCGGAGGACGCCGACCGGCGGCTCACGACCGCCCGTCGTAAGGAGTACGCTTGATCACCGGAACCGGCATCACCAAGACCTTCAAGCAGCGCGGGAGCGTGCTCGGCGCGCGCGAGGTGCGGGCGCTTCGCGGGGTGGACTTCGCCGTGGAGGCGGGCGGAGCGGTGTCGTTCATCGGGGAGTCCGGCTGCGGCAAGACCACGCTCGGCCGGATCATCGCCGGGCTGGAGACCTACGACGCCGGTGAGATCGTCATCGACGGCGTGCCCATGTCCGGGCTCGGCCATCGGCGGCGGCAGCCGTACTTCCGCCGGATCCAGCTCATCCACCAGGACCCCTACTCGGCGCTCAACCCCACCAGGACCGTCCACCAGACGCTGGAGGCGCCGCTGGCGCTGCGCGCCAAGCAGACCGGCCGGCCGAGATCGTGGGTGGACGCGCGGGCGTCGGAGCTGCTCTCCCTGGTCGGCATCGACCCCGGTTACGTCCTGCCGAGATATCCGCACCAGCTGTCGGGCGGCATGCGCCAGCGCGTGGTGATCGCCCGGGCGCTGACGATGGACCCCGAGGTGCTCGTCGCCGACGAGGCCGTGTCGATGATCGACGTGTCGCTGCGCCTCGGCATCCTCGCACTGCTCAAGGACCTGCGCGTACGGCTCGGCGTGGGCGTGCTGTTCATCACCCACGACATCGCCACCGCGCGCTACATCGGAGACGACAGCGATCTGTACGTGCTCTACCGGGGCCGGGTCGTCGAGCGCGGGCCGACCGAGACGATCATCAACCGGCCGGTGCATCCGTACACCCAGTCGCTGCTGTCGGCCACCCCGGTCCTGCACGGGCTGGAGCTGCCCGGGGCGGAGCGGGTCGTGCCGACGGAGGCGCTCGACCCGGACGGCGGCGACGAGGGCTGCCTGTTCGCCCCCCGCTGCCCGTTCGCCACCCGGCTGTGCGTCGAGCGGCGGCCGGAACTGAGCCACGACGGCACGACCCTCCAGGAGCACGCCTGCCTCCACCCCCGGATCCGCAGCGTGATCCCGGTGGACGCGGTGACCCGCGCGGAGCCGGGCGGGGGCACGGAGGCCGACACCGGAACGGACCCGGAATCCGGGACCGGATCCGGTACGGGAGCGGACACGGGAGCGGACGCGGGAGCGCGCGGATGAGCGGCCGGAGCCCGGTGAGGATCGATCCGGTGCGGCCGGACGCCGCCGGCGTGGCCGAGACCGCGGCGGCCGCGCTGTGGGCGGACGCCGACGAGGCGCCGCTGGTCGTGCGGCGGCTCGCCGACCCGCCCGGGGGACGCCGGTGGACCGCCCTGGCCACCCCGGACCTGGACGGCGTGGTGCTCGCCTCGATCGGCGACGCCGCCGACGGAGGCGGCACGGCCGGTCATGTGGACCTGCTGGCCGTACACCCGGGCGCGCAGGGCCGGGGCGTCGGCCGCGCGCTCATGACAGCCGCGGAGGAGTGGCTGCGGGGGCAGGGCGCGACTGAGGCGCGCTTCGCCGGGAACCCGCCGTGCTACGGCTGGCCGGGCATCGACGTGCGCTACACCCCGGCGGCCTGTCTCGCCGAGAGCCTCGGCTACGAGCGCTACCGGATCGCCTGGAACATGACCGCCGAGCTGCCGGTCCACGCGGAGGCGGAGGACGCGGCCGACCTGGCCCGGCTGGCCGCGGCCGGCGTCGCCGTACGTTCTGCTCCGGTGGGGCGGCGGGCGGCGGTCGCCGGCTTCGTGCGGCGGCAGTGGAACGACGCGTGGGCCTGGGAGGCCGAGCAGGCGGCCGGCTGCCACTACGCCGAGCGGGACGGGGAGATCCTGGGGTTCGCCGCGTGGGGCAGCAGGCCCATGTGGTTCGGCCCGATGGGCACGGCCGAGGCGGCACGCGGGCTCGGCGTCGGCCGGGTGCTGCTGCGCCGGTGCCTGGCCGATCAGGCGGCGGCCGGGCAGCGCAGCGCGCAGATCGGCTGGGTGGGCCCGATCCGCTTCTACTCGCGGGCGGTGGCCGCGCGGGTCGAGCGGGTCTTCTGGCTCTACCGCCGCCCGCTCGGCTGACGGTGATGAGCCGTGGAGCTACGCGTACATCAGCTCGGCGTGATCGCCCGGCCTGCCGGGGGGACCGCACAGATCGCGTGGGTCCCGTCCGGAGGTCAGCGCCAGGCGCAGGGAGCCGGAACCCCACAGCAGGTCCAGGAACGGCTCGCAGGTGAAATCGTCCGGATGGAGCGTGCGCAGCACGTGCAGCATGGACACGGCCGTGAACACGGGCCGAAACGCCGTACGGTCGGTGACGTGCAGCTGGACGCCGCGCACGGGCGACCCCGCGTGCTTGCCGAAGACCGGGGCGAACCACGTGTCGCGGAACCGCACGCCGGGCAGGCCGAGCGCGTCGAGCGCCTCGGCGAAGCGTCCGTCCAGGTACGGCGCGCCGATCAGCTCGAACGGCCGGGTCGTGCCGCGGCCCTCGGAGACGTTCGTCCCCTCGAACAGGCCCGTCCCCGGGTATACCAGCGCGGTGTCCAGGGTCGGCATGTTCACCGAGGGCATCACCCACGGCAGCCCGGTCTCGTCGAAGTACCACTCGCGCCGCCAGCCGTGCAGGGGGACCACCGTCGGCTCGGCGCCGATCTCGCGGTCGACGAACCGGGCGATCTCCCCGGCGGTGAGGCCGTGCCGGATGGGCAGCGGGGCGCGTCCGACGAAGCTCGCGAAGGCGGGGTCGAGCGGCGGGCCCTCGCACACCGCCCCGCCGATGGGGTTGGGCCGGTCGAGCACGGCGAAGGGCAGCCCGAGGCGGGCCGCCGCGCCCATGAGGTCGTGCATCGTCCACACGTAGGTGTAGAAACGGGCGCCCACATCGCCCGTGTCGAACACGAGGACGTCCACCCCGGCCGACGCCACCAGCTCGTCGAGGGCCGCGCCGGCCCGCTGATAGGTGTCGAACACGGGCAGGCCGGTGGCGGGGTCGGCCGCCGCGCGGGCCGCGCCGTCGTCCCCGCTCTCGCCGGAGCCCGCCTGGCCGGTGCCGCGCAGCCCGTGCTCCGGACTGAACAGCGCGGTCACCCGGAAACCCGCGCGCAGCAGCGCCGGTGCGGACGGGGTCAGATCGGGCAGGACTCCGGTGGGGTTGGTGACGAGCCCGATCCGCCCGCTGAGGGCCCGCTCACCACGGGCACGGCCTGCGACCAGTCGCTCCAGGCCGGTACGAACGCCAGTCATCTGGACAGAGCTCTCCGAATCCGAGGCCATCATCATGACGGAACCGATGCCGAAATCCATGACGAATTCCACCGCGGAGTCACTCGCCGCTCTCGCCACAGAACAGAGCGATCCCCGCTACAGCGGGATCGACACGCTGCCGACGCAGGACATCGCCCGTCTCATGAACGCGGCCGACGCCACCGTGCCGGCGGCGGTCGGCCGTGCCGTACCGGCGATCTCCGCGGCGATCGACGGCATCGCCGAGCGCATGATGCGCGGCGGCCGCCTGTTCTACGTGGGCGCCGGGACCTCGGGGCGGATCGCGGTGCTCGACGCCTCGGAGTGCCCGCCGACCTTCGGCACCGATCCCGAGCTGGTGCAGGGCGTCATCGCGGGCGGCGAGGCCGCGCTGCTGCACGCCGTCGAGGGAGCCGAGGACGACGCGGCCGCGGGCGCCGCCGTGATCGGGCGGAAGGGCATCGGCCCGGGTGATTCCGTCGTCGGGATCTCGGCGAGCGGGCGTGCGCCCTACGTCGTGGCCGCGGTGCGTGAGGCACGCCGCGCCGGTGCGCTGACCGTGGGCCTGGCCTGCAACGCCGCGACCCCGCTGGCCGGCGCGGCCGAGCATCCCATCGAGGTGATCGTCGGGCCCGAGGTGGTCGCCGGATCGACCCGGCTCAAGGCCGGCACCGCCCAGAAGCTGGTCCTCAACATGATCTCCACGATCACGATGATCAGGTCCGGCAGGACGTACGGGAACTACATGGTCGACGTGGTGGCGAGCAACTCCAAGCTCGTCGACCGGGCCGCGCGCATGGTCGCGGACATCACCGGAGCGGCTGTCCCCGCCGCCCGCGAGGTCCTGGAGGACGCCGGGCGCGACGTGAAGACCGCGGTGGTGATGATCAAGCGAGGCCTGGCCGCCGACGACGCGCGGGCGCTGCTCGCGGCGTACGGCGACCGGCTGGCCCCCGCGCTGGCCGGCGCGGCCCCGGGTGCGCGCGGCGATGCTTGAGCGGATCCTGCGGGCCGCCGTGCCCGCGGTCGCGTCGGCCGCCGTCGCGACGATCGCCGTCGACGGCCGGACGGTGGCGGCCTGCGCCGTCGGCGAGGCGGTCCGCTACGCCGACGCCTCCGAGCGGGTGGCGGCGGACCGGCCGCCGGTCACGCTCGGCTCCGTCTTCGACATCGCCTCGAACACCAAGCCGTTCACCGCGCTGGTGCTGCTGTCCCTGGTGGCGGAGGGACGGGTGGACCTGGACGAACCGGTCGCCACCTGGCTGCCGAGGCACTACGGCGAGCGCCCGGAGATCACACTCCGGCACCTGCTCACCCACACCTCGGGCCTGCCGGCGAGCCGCCGGGTGGAGCGCGAGCCCGCCGAGCTCCGCTGGGAGCTGGTGCTGTCCACCCCCGCCGAGCGGCCGCCGGGAACGCACCTCTACTCCGACGTCGGCCTGATCACAGCCGGCCGGGTCGCCGAGATCGCCGGCGGAGCGCCGCTCGACCTCCTCGTCCGGGAGCGGATCACCGGCCCGCTCGGTCTCGCCGGCACCCTCTACCGCCCCGGCCCTTCGCTGCTGCCCAGGACCGTCGCAACCGAGTACAAGGCCGACCGGGGGAGCGGTTGCGTCAGGGGGGAGGTGCACGACGAGACCGCGCACGCGCTCGGCGGCGTCACCGGGCACGCCGGGCTGTTCTCCACGGCCGGAGACCTGCTGCGGTTCGGTGAGGCGCTGCGTACCGGCGGGGCCGGAGCCGTGCGCCCTGACCTGGCCGCCGAGATGGTCCGCGACCAGGGGGTGGCCGGCGCGGTCTATCGGCAGGGGCTCGCCGTGCGGATCGGCGACCCGGCGATCGTCGGCCCGCTGACCGAGGCGTTCGGCCACTCCGGTTTCACCGGGACGTCGCTGGTCGTCGATCCCGGACGCCGCCTCACGGTCGTGCTGCTCACCAACAACGTCCACCCGGTGCGGGGACGGCCCGGCATCCGGGAGCTGCGCACGGCCGTGGCCGACGCGGCCCTCCGGCTCGCCTAAGCCGCCTCCGGACTCCGTGATCAACACCCCCCCAAACCAGACCCGTGATCTTGCGAATACTCGCATGTCGGGTCTTGACCAGGCATTTCATGTTCGTGATCTTGCAGTTTCTCGCAGACATATGCTTTGAGCAGCGAAAACACTATTCGTGATCTTGTACTCGCGACTGCAAGATCACCAACACGTAGGTGCAGGTCAGCGGCCCGTGTGCAAGTATCTGCAAGATCACCGATGGGATTCGCGCAGGTCAGGAGGAGGACTCGCGAGAAACTGCAAGATCACGGGAGGTTGGTCAGTTGAACTGGAAGGACCGCTTGGCCAGGCCGTACCAGAAACCGTCGATGACCGCGCGCTGATCGGCCAGGTCGTCGACGGCGGCGCCGAGGGAGACGAAGAGCGGGGCGAAGTGCTCGGTACGGGGGTGGGCGATCCGGGCTGCCGGGGCCTTGTCCAGGAAGTCGAGGACGGCGTCGACGTCCCGCGCGGCGATGGCCCGGTCGATCCAGTCGTCGAACTCCATCGACCAGGAGGGCACCGGCTTGGAGTTGGTGTAGTCGGCCAGCTTCAGGTTGTGGGTGGTGAACCCGCTGCCGATGATCAGTACGCCCTGGTCCCTCAGCGGCGCCAGGTCACGGCCGAGCCGGAACAGTTCGCGGGAGTCGAGCGTGGGCATGGAGACCTGTAGGACGGGGATGTCCGCCGCCGGGTACATCTCGACGAGCGGCACGTACGCACCGTGGTCGAGGCCGCGCTCGGGGTCGTCGTGAGTCGGATGTCCGGACGAGCCGAGCAGCCGGCGCACCTCCTCGGCGAGCCCGGGGGATCCCGGCGCCGGGTAGCGGACCTGGAAATACTTGTCCGGAAAGCCCCAGAAGTCGTACACGAGCGGGACGGTCCGGGTCGCGCCCAACGTGAGCGGGGCGTCCTCCCAGTGCGCCGAGACCATCAGGATCGACTCGGGCCGGGGCAGCTCGGCCGACCAGTTGGCGAGCTGCCGTTTCCACAGGGCGTCGTCCGCCAGCGGCGGCGCTCCGTGACTGAGGTACAGGGTGGGCATTCTCGCCATTCCGGGTCCTCTCGCAGTGAACCGTCGAGCAGTCGTTGGGGGATCGCCACCCGTTGCAGCACAGTTGAATGCTGGACTATTCCCCGGGCCGGGAGCCTTACAGGGTGTCCCGGCCGTGCGGGGCGGTCCAGTCGATCAGGGGTCCGGCCGGGACGATCCGCGACGGGTTGATCCGCGGGTGGGTGCCGTAGTAGTGGCGCTTGATGTGGTCGAAGTCCGTCGTGCCGCCGAAGGCCGGGATCCGGTAGAGGTCGCGCGCGTAACCCCACAGGTTCGGATAGTCGGTCAGGCGGCGGAGGTTGGCCTTGAAATGGCCGAAGTAGACCGCGTCGAAACGGGCGAGCGTCACCCACAGCCGCACGTCCGCCTCGGTGATGCGGTCGCCTAACAGGTATCGGCGGCTCGCCAGGCGCTGTTCGAGTTCGTCGAGCGTGTCGAACAGCGCCGTCACGGCCGTGCCGTACGCCTCCTGGCTCTCGGCGAAGCCGCACCGGTACACCCCGTTGTTGACGGTCGTGTAGACGCGCTCGTTCAGCGCGTCGATCTCGCCGCGCAGCGCCGCCGGATAGAGATCGACACCGGGCTTCGCCCAGGCGCCGAACCGGGTGGCCAGGTCGATGCTGATGTCGGGGAAGTTGTTGCTGACGATCCGGCCGGTCACACGGTCCCACAGCACGGGCACCGACACGTGGCCGTCGTACCCCGGCTCGGTCGCCTCGTACGCCTCCCGGAGCAGCCGGAAGCCGTTGACCTCGTCGGGGCCGTGCCCCGGCCCGTGGCGGAAGGCCCAGCCGCGGCCGTCCCGGACGGGATCGACGACGGACATGGTCACGACGTCCTCCAGCCCCAGGAGCGACCGTGCGATCACCGATCGGTGCGCCCACGGGCAGGCGAGCGACACGTAGAGGTGGTAGCGCCCGGGCTCGGCGGGGAAGCCGCTCCCGCTGATCCGGCCCTGGAAGCGGTAGAGCGGGCGGACGAAGGAGCCGTCGGGACGGGTGGCGGCCTTGACCGTGTAGTCGCCGTGGGCGGCGAAGTCCACTGGGCTCGCGACGGGGGCTGTCGGCGTCATCGGAGGCGTCCTCTCCTCGGGATGTCGAGGTTAACCCGCCGAACCGTCAGGCATCATCCCGCTGCCGGGCTCACGACCGGCTCGTCGCACCGGGCACCCGTTTGAGACGGCGGCCGACCGCATCCTCCGCGACGGCGAGCGACCCGGCGTCTTCCGCCTCGGCCCGCATCACGAGCCGCTCCTGCGGCCGCGTCCGCGGCCGTTCAGTGTTCGGCGGCGGGTGCGTGGACCTCCGCGGTCCGGGCGCTTCCCATCATGCCGAAGCGTATGGTCGCCAGGCCGAGCGCCAGGATGATCACACCGGTGACGACGTTGTTCGCGATCGTCCCCGCCGTGTTCGCCCCGCCCCGGACGACCCAGGGGGCGATGATGGTCCACAGCCCGATCACGGGTGCGAGCCAGGAGATGCCGTGGGTGCGGTCGAACGCCGAGCTGTAGGCGAGCGCGAGCATCGCGATCACGAGGCCCGTGACCAGGTTGTTGACGGCGATCGGGCGGTTCTGGAATCCGACGATCCATGGTGAGAGCGCGAGATACAGGCCGCTCAACAGCGTGAGACCGTCGGTCAGCTGCGCCGCGGGGTTCGCGGCCGCGGCCTCGTAACGGGCCCGCAGTGCCATGATGTCGGGGTGTGTTCTGATATCGGCGCTATGCGGCATCGTGCACACCGTCCCTCCGAGATGCGGATCTAAGGCCAGGCTACGCCTGACTCATCCCCTCCTGCCCGATTTGAGGGTTTCCGATTGGGGAGCGGAGAGTGACCTCCCTCACGCGATGGCCGCCGGCGTCGAGATCCTTCCGGCGCGGCGGGGGATGCCGGACGGCGGAGGGGTGTCGGGGATGTTCCCGTGTGCGGTGGGCGCCCCCGGGGCGGGGCTGCATGGTCGGGGGAGACGGGCTCAGGCCGCCCGGGCGAAGTCGACCCGGAGGCTTGACGTCACGAAAGCCTGGACGAGTCGCATGATCAGCGCTTCCAGGAGCATGAGGGCCGCCTTGGCGAGGATGGCGGCGATGAAGTCGGACATGAGGCACCTTATTAGGACGAAGCTGCGTGTAATGGGAGCATGACGCAGAAACCTCGCATGCGGGCGTAGGTGAGGTTACCGTACGGTGAACAGTGCATAACGTGCTGGAGATCGATCTTGGATCATCGTCTCCGGACGATGGGGGAGGGCCTTCCCGTCCACCCGTACGAAGTCCCGGTGAGCGTGTAGGCGGCCGGAGGGCCGGATCGGTCCGTCCGGCCCCTCTGGTCCGTCTGTTACGTCACCTGTCGGTGCTCTTGGCGCGACCCGACGTGGTCGCCGGCTTGCCCGTGGTCTTGGGTTCGGCCTTCGCCGAAGCCCGCTGGGCGGCCCGTGTGGCGGCCTCCCGGACGGTCTTCTCGCCCGCAGGGGCCGGGGTGGCGCCCGGTGCCGCGGCGCCGGGCGGCGCCGGGGTCTCCTGCCGTGGCGCGCGCAGCGGAGACCACCGCTGCTCCTGTGCGCGGGTCCGCTGCGCGATCATCGTCCCGGCGCCGATCGCCGCGGCCACCGGCCAATCGATCAGACCGAACACCGCCAGCGCGCCGAGCCCCCCATAGTAAGCGAGCCGCTCCGGCGGCGGGAGGAACGTCCGCGCGATGCCGACGGCCTGGCCCACGTCGTGGCGGCTCACATGCGGCAGTTCGATGTGCGGAAGGCGCAGATCCGGGGGACGCACCTGGATGCGCACGAATGGCAGGTTCACATTGAACTGACGGCCCGCCTCCTCCGTCGCCGCAGGAGTCGCGGTCGCGGCCGATGTACCGCTGGTCGTCGTCTGGGTCACGGTCATGCTTCCTCCCCCGTATGCCAAGGCTCCATGGCGGGTCGGGGTGACCGACCCGGGCGGCCCACAGACGCAAAATGACCTTTCTATCCTCCACCGCCGCCGCTTGGGTTGCTCGTGGCGATAACGGTTGTTTGCCCACTTTTGCAGGTACCGTTTCGCCCCGGCCTCCACGGGCGGGGGAGCCGAGATCACACGGCCCGTACGCGGCCCGGCGCGTCCCCGGTCAGCGGGCGGCGGTCTCGGCGTACGCGGCCAGGGCCGCGCCGCGCGCCCCCGCCATGTCGAGATCCTCCACCAGCCTCACCGCGGCCACCTGACGCTGCTCGTCCCGCAGCAGGGTGTGCTCGCCGACCTTGCCGAGGAACCACTCCCGGAAGTGCGGCGCGGCCTCCACGACGCCGCCGCCCAGGAAGTACGCCCCCGGGTCGGTGAAGTTGGCCGCGATCGTGAACAGCCGGCCGATGGCCATCGCCTGCTGCTCGAAGATGCCGAGCGCGAGCGGGTCGCCGTTCTCGCCGTACCCGCGCAGCAGCTTGGCCGCCTTGCCGATGGGCTCGACCCGGGCGAGCTCGTGCTCGGGGAACCGGGTGAGCCAGTACGGCAGCAGGTTCCTCTCGATGCCCGTCAGCGAGGCCACGCTCTCCGCGTCGCCGCTGAAACCGCAGTTGCAGACGGGGACCGGCTGCCCCTCCGCAAGCAGGCCGTGCATCGGGATGTGGACGTGACCGAACTCGCCGGCCATTCCGGCGGCGCCCTTCACCACTCGCCCGGACTCGATGACGCCGCCGCCGAGACCGGTGCCGACGATCGCGGCCACCGACGAGTGCCGTGAGGCGTCGGCGCCGAAATGGACGTGATGGGCGTACAGGGCGGCGGCGTTGCCGTCGTTGTTGTAGACGACGGGCAGGCCGAGCCGTTCCTCCAGTGCGCCGCGGAAGTCGAAGCCGTACCACCCGGGGTCGACGAAGTTGGTCGCGCCCTTCGTGGAGATCACTCCGTCGGCGCCGGCCGGGCCGGGGGAGTCCAGGCCGACCGCGCGTACCAGCGACCTCGCGACGCCGGTGAGCTCCAGCACGTTGTCGAAGGCGTGGCGGAGCCGGTCGACCGCCACCTCGGGCCCCTCCCGCACCAGGCTGGGCGTCTCGACCAGCCGGTCCACCAGGAAGGCGCCCGAGGCGTCGAGGACCGTGGCGTTGTTGCTGGTGCCTCCGTTGTCGAGGCCGACGACGACCCAGGACGCTGAGCCGGCCATGGGACTCCTTCCTTACGCCCGGCATGTCCAGAGCGAAGACTACGAGAGTTTCCCCCGGGCGGCGCGGTTTCGGCGGGTGGAGCCAAGGGGGGCGGCCACCCTGCGGGACGCCGGGATCCCGGCCATGTGCCGGAGAACTTCTGACAATGATCCGAGCCCGGCGAAAGGTGAAACGTTCAGCTCGCGCGCCCCGCCCCGCCCGTATGCGCGGCGTCCGGCGACACCGTCTGAGCTGCGGTGAGGCCGCGGGCGGCGGGACGGGACGGCGGAGCCGGCGGACGGGAGCCGTTGACCGGGGCCGGGGATCCGCAGAACGATCTGCGTCCGGGACGGTCCGCGGCCGGTCATGGCCCGGGGCGGCCCGTCAGCACCGCAGAACAGCCGAGCGAGACAGCCTCCCGACGCACGAAGCCGGGGCGGCACCCGCCGGTGCCGCGCGAATCGAAGACCGCGCGAAACGAACGAGGAAGTGAGGGACGCATGAACGGTTCGCATTCCCGTCCCACACGTGGCCCGCGGATCGCGGGCTTCGGGGGAGGTTCGCCTCGCGTCCGGGGATCGGGCACGGCGGCACGCGGGCGGCGCGGCCTGATCGCCGCTCTCGCCGCGCTGGCGGCCGGTCTCGCGGTCACGCTGGTGCCGGGGACGGCCGCGGCCGCCTCCGCGTGCGATGTGGACTACTCCACCAACCAGTGGCCGGGTGGTTTCACCGCCCAGGTCAGGGTCACCAACCTCGGCTCGGCGGTCGGCTCGTGGACGCTGACCTGGACGGCGGGGCCCGGCCAGCAGATCACCAACGCCTGGAGCGCCCAGGTCAGCCAGTCGGGCACGACGGTGACGGCGTCCAACGCCGCCTGGAACGGCTCGCTGGGCACGGGAGGCTCGGCCGACTTCGGGTTCCAGGGGACCTGGTCGGGCAGCCTGGCCGAGCCGTCCGGCTTCGCGCTGAACGGCGTGTCATGCGACGACGGAACCCCGACTCCGACTCCGACGCCTACTCCCACGCCGACTCCGACTCCGACTCCGACGCCTACGCCTACCCCGACTCCGACGCCTACCCCGACTCCGACGCCTACCCCCACGCCGACCCCCACGCCGACTCCGACGCCGACGCCTACGCCTACCCCGACCCCGACGCCTACCCCCACGCCGACTCCGACCCCGACGCCTTCGGGCGACTGCGCGGGCGCGGTGGTCTGCAGCGGCTTCGAGGACCAGCCGGGCGGCACACCGACCGGTGACTGGCAGGTCGTCGCGCCGAACTGCCAGGGGACCGGCACCGCCGTCATCGACACCTCCACCGCCCACAGCGGGTCGAAGTCGCTGCGCGTCAACGGCGGCGGGAGTTACTGCGACCACGTCTTCGCCGCCACCACCCATGACGTCTCGGCCGTGGCCCCGTGGTGTACGGACGGCTGTGGGTCCGGCACACCACGGCGCTGCCGGCCACCCACGTCTCCATGATTACGATGTCCGACTCCCGCGACGGCGGCAAGGACCTCAGGATCGGCGGGCAGAACGGCGCGCTGCAGTGGAACCGGGAGTCCGACGACGCCACCCTGCCCGAGCAGAGCCCGTCCGGCGTCGCGCAGAGCTCCCCGCTGCCCACCGGCCGATGGGTGTGCCTGCGCTTCCAGATCGACACCACCCAGCAGTCGATGCGCACCTACCTGGACGGTCAGGAGATCGCCGGGCTGCGCGTGGACGGCGTTCCGACCCAGGACATCGACTCCCAGTGGCTGCGCCGTACCACCGCGCCGCGGCCCACGACGTTCCGGCTCGGCTGGGAGAGCTACGCCGGCGACCAGGACACCCTGTGGTACGACGACGTGGCCCTGGGCGCCAACCCGATCGGCTGCTGAACCGCTGAGCACCGACACGGACCCGGCCCCCCGCACCCCCCGGCGCGGGGGGCCGCTCATGTCCGGTGGAACGCCGCCGGGGAACTTCCCGTCCGTCCGGACGTGTGCCGCCGGTGTGGCGGGTATGGGGACAAGTTCTGCCATACCGAGGACAGGAGGTTTCCCATGGCACAGACCGTGGCGGATGTGATGACGGCCAACCCGGCGACCGTGGAGGCGAACGACACCGTGTCGGCGGCCGCCCGGCTCATGCGCGACAACGACGCCGGCGGCGTCATCGTCACCGACGGCGGGCATGTCCGCGGCATCATCACGGACCGTGACATAGCCATCCGCGTCATGGCCGACGGAAAGGGGCCGGACACCCCGGTACGCGGGGCCAGCAGCGAGGAGCTCACGACCGTCTCTCCGGACGCCACCGTCGACGAGGTCGTCCGGCTCATGCGGGAAAAGGCCGTTCGCCGGGTGCCGGTCGTGCGGGACGACCGGGCGGTCGGCATCGTCAGCATCGGGGATCTCGCGATGGAACGGGACTCCCGGTCGGCTCTGGGGGACATCTCGGCCGCGCCGCCGAACCAGTGAACCGACGCCGTCGAACAGGAAACGGGCGGGTCTCCGCCCGTTTTCGGGTACGCCGGTCCCCGGCGTGATCCCGAACTCGGGAGGGTAGGCATTCGACGGTGCCCGATTCGGGGCACGGGGGAGATCCGGCCCGAAGCGGGGCGGGCACGGACATGGGCGGCGAATCCGAAGGGGGAGTCCCATGACCGACGTACGACACCCGATTCCCGAGCTGATGAGGGAGAACGACGTCATCGATCTGCTCGTCCACCAGCATTCGATCATCAGGGACATGTTCGACGAGGTGGCGGAGGCGCCGGACGACGGGCGGGAGGCGGCGTTCCGGCGGCTGGTGCGGATGCTCGCCGTGCACGAGACCGCCGAGGAGGAGATCGTGCACCCCTACGCCCGGCGCAAGCTGGACGGCGGGTCCGCCGTGGTCGCCGACCGCCTGGCGGAGGAACGCGCGGCCAAGCGGCTGCTCGCGATGATGGACAGGGACGGGCCGCGGCACCCGGACTTCCTCGCGAACCTCGACGAGCTGCGGATCGCGGTGCTGACGCACGCGCGTGCCGAGGAGCGGTACGAGTTCCCTCGGCTACGGGCCCGCACGTCGATGATGGAACGCCGGGCGATGGCGCTGGGCCTGCGTGCGGCGGAGGCGATGGCCCCCACCCGGCCGCGCCCCGGGGTGGAGTCCGCGACCCGGAACCTGCTGCTCGGGCCGCCCGCGGCCATCATGGACAGGGCCCGTGACCTCATCATGACGGCCGTCGGCAGGAAGAAGGGCTGACCGGAGGTCGCACGGCCCACGACCCGGCGGGCGTGGGCCGTGCCACTACCGGTCGGCAGCGGCGGTCCAGGGCCCGGCGCTCAGTGGGGCCGCAGGCTGTACATCGGGTGGGCGCCCTCGGACTCCAGGCGGTATTCCCGGCCGGACTTCGCGCGGTTCTCGTCGATGACACGCTCGCTCGCCGGCTCCTGGTCCCCGTGGATCTGGGCCTGCCAGCGCTGGAAGCGCTCGTGCGCCTCCTGGACGTACCCGGTGCCCAGCGTGGTGTAGTCGATCTGGGTGGCGAGCACCTCGCGGATGTAGCCCTTGTTCTGCTCGAACGTCACCGGCGCCGGCAGCCGCGGGGCGAGAATCTCCTGCGGATCCCGCCCGTCGTGCCGGCGCATCATCTCCGCCGCGATCCGCAGATGCTCGAGCTCCATGTTCAGGTGCAGCTCCCAGATGGCCTTCACCTTGGGATCGCTCTCGGTCTCCATGAACGAGTAGTAGAGGTAGCACTCGTTGTACTCGTGGTTGACCAGCTGCTCCCACCACGTCTCGCCCGGGTCCACGAGCGACTCGTAATGCGTGACGTGCTCCTCCTCGATCAGCCCGATCTCCTGGTAGAGCTGCCGGGCGATCGGCTCCATGTACATGGGCCCGACGTTCATGTAGAAGTTCATCGTCTGCTGCTCGGCCGACATGATGGTCAGCGCGTGCAGCTTGGAGATCGGAGCCGCGGTGTTCCTGTCGTACGGCTCGCGCACGTTGTCGATCGGATGCCGCTGGTGCATCTTGGTCGGCCGGCCCGGCATCACCTCGGTGAGCGCGTCGACGATCTTCTCGGCCTTCCGGTGCTCGATCATCTCGAACAGGTTGGCGTACCGGTAGAGGTGATCGAAGTCCTCCAGCAACCCGAACTGGTAGGCCTGTTTGAGGTACGGATCGGGTTCCATCCGGGCGACCCACGCGGTCAGATCGGTGGCCACCTGCTCGTAGGCGAGCGTGGTCTCCAGCACCGAGGCGAGCCCCGGCAGCAGCCAGTTGACCGCTTTCTGCTGCTGCGCCTCGATGAATCGGGTCTCGGCCAGTTGCTGCCGGTCCTCCAGGTCGGGGCAGTGCCGGGCGAGATGACGGTTGAACATGATCGCTTCGATCTCGATGCCGTTCATCGTGATGATCCGGCACCGGGTGTACGGATCGGCGTGGTCAGGATCGATCGGGGTCACGTCGAGCTCACGCCAGTCGCGCAGCTGACGGTCGAGAGGAATGCCCCGTTCCTCCAGTGGGTTGAACGTCATCTCGCCTGCTCCTTCCCCCGATAGGACATACAGGTCCTGCCCGGACAGAGCAGCATCGACCCGGGCATTTCCTAGGCGTCGGCGCAGGGCGTACCCAACCGTGTGACCTCGGCAAACCTCTCAGACCGCGCGTCATCGGGACCGGCTCTCCCCTCACCGCGGCCAGGAGGCCCGGAGAGGCCGGCGGCTCGACAGGGCCGCCGGCCACCCCTGTCAGCGCGAGTCGGGACCGGTGAGGCCGGCCCGGCGCAGGGCCTCGGCCATCGCACCGCCCGCGGGGGCGGCGCCCGACCCGCGGCCGCCTCCGCCCTGTCTCTGCCCCTGTCCCTGCCCCCGTCGCCGGCCGTCGCCCCGGCCCTGCTGCTGCCCGGCGGACGGGCGTCCTCGCTGGGCGCCCGGTCCGTTCTGGCCGTTCTGGCCGCGACCGGTGACCTCGTCGTCCAGCCGCAGCGTGAGCGAGATGCGCTTGCGCTGGATGTCGACGTCCAGCACCTTCACCCGCACGATGTCGCCCGGCTTGACCACCTCGCGGGGATCCTTGACGAACGAGTGCGACATCGCGGAGACGTGCACGAGCCCGTCCTGGTGCACGCCGACGTCGACGAACGCGCCGAACGCCGCGACGTTGGTCACCACTCCCTCCAGCACCATCCCCGGGGTGAGATCCGCGAGCGTCTCCACACCCTCCTTGAAGGCGGCGGTCTTGAAGGCCGGACGCGGGTCGCGCCCCGGCTTCTCCAGCTCCTTGAGGATGTCGGTGACGGTCGGCAGCCCGAAGGTGTCGTCGACGAAGTCGGCAGGCCGCAGCGAGCGGAGCACCGACGTGTCGCCGATCAGGGCACGCAGATCGCCGGCCGTCGCGCCGAGGATGCGGCGCACCACCGGGTACGCCTCCGGATGCACGCTGGACGCGTCGAGCGGGTCGTCCCCGCCGGGGATGCGCAGGAAGCCCGCGCACTGCTCGAACGCCTTCGGGCCGAGCCGCGGGACGTCCTTCAGGCCCCGGCGCGACCGGAACGGGCCGTTGGCGTCCCGGTGCGCCACGATGTTCTCCGCCAGCGTGGCGCCGATGCCGGACACGCGGGTCAGCAGCGGGGCGGACGCGGTGTTCACGTCCACTCCGACGCCGTTCACGCAGTCCTCGACCACCGCGTCGAGGGAGCGCGACAGCTTCAGCTCGGACAGATCGTGCTGGTACTGCCCCACACCGATCGACTTGGGGTCGATCTTCACCAGCTCCGCCAGCGGGTCCTGGAGGCGGCGCGCGATCGACACGGCGCCGCGCAGCGACACGTCGAGGCCGGGCAGCTCCTGCGAGGCGTAGGCCGAGGCCGAGTACACCGAGGCGCCCGCCTCGGAGACGACGACCTTGGTGAGCCGGGGCATGCGCTGTACCAGCTCGCCCGCGAGCCTGTCGGTCTCCCGCGAGGCGGTGCCGTTGCCGATCGCGATCAGCTCGACGCCGTGCTCCGCCGCGAGCCGCGCGAGCACGTCCAGCGACTTGTCCCACTGCCGCTTCGGCTCGTGCGGATAGATGGTCTCGGTGGCGACCACCTTGCCGGTCCCGTCGACGACCGCGACCTTCACGCCGGTGCGCAGGCCGGGGTCGAGGCCCATGGTCGGCCGGGTGCCGGCGGGCGCGGCCAGCAGCAGGTCGCGCAGGTTGGCGGCGAACACGCGGACGGCCTCCTCCTCCGCTGCCTGCCACAGCCGGGTGCGCAGGTCGATGCCGAGGTGCACGAGGATCCGGGTGCGCCAGGCCCACCGGACCGTGTCGGCGAGCCACCGGTCGGCCGGCCGGCCCCGGTCGGAGACGCCGAATCGCTGGGCGATCCGCAGCTCGTAGTCGTTCGGGTCCTCGGCCTCGGGGTCGAGCGTGATGGTGAGGACCTCCTCCTTCTCACCGCGGAACATCGCGAGGATCCGGTGGGAGGGCAGCGATGTGAACGGCTCGGAGAAGTCGAAGTAGTCGGCGAACTTCGCCCCGGCCTCCTGCCGGTCCTCCCGCACCTGGGACACCAGCCGGCCGCGGGTCCACATCCGCTCGCGCAGATCGCCGATCAGGTCGGCGTCCTCGGCGAAACGCTCGACCAGGATGGCCCTGGCCCCCTCCAGCGCCGCGGCGGCGTCGGCCACGCCCTCTGCGACGAAGGTCTCGGCCGTGGCCTGCGGATCGAGGTCAGGCTCGGCGAGCAGCCTGTCGGCCAGCGGCTCCAGCCCCGCCTCCCTGGCGATCTGGGCCTTGGTGCGGCGCTTGGGCTTGAACGGGAGATAGATGTCCTCCAGCCGCGCCTTCGAGTCCGCGGCCATGATCCGCGCTTCCAGGGCGTCGTCGAGCCTGCCCTGGGAGCGGATGGAGTCGAGGATGGCGGCCCGCCGTTCCTCCAGCTCCCGCAGGTAGCGCAGCCGCTCCTCGAGCGTGCGCAGTTGCGTGTCGTCCAGCGTGCCCGTCGCCTCCTTGCGGTAACGGGCGATGAACGGCACCGTGGCCCCGCCGTCGAGCAGGTCGACGGCCGCGGCCACCTGGCTTTCGCGCACGCCGAGCTCTTCGGCGATCCGCTGCTGAATGGACGTCGTCACAATCCTGATCCGCCTTCACATTGAGGTTCGGGGAAGATTCTGCACGCTGCGCGCTCCGAGTGTCGCCTCACTTGGTGTGATTCGCCTGGTTCGATTCGCTCGGGTGCCGTCCGGCGACTCCCCGAGCCCGCCGTACGGATGGACGGACAGGACGCCGACGTGACCCGCCAGATGCCCGTGTGGATCAGGCACGGGTGGATCAGGCACGGGCGGAGCGGAGGACGTGGCGGCGCCGGAGGCGGGAGACGGGGGTGGGGGACAAAGGGAGAGCCCGGCGGTCTCGGCTCGCCGTGCTCTCCCGTTTCCCGGACGGTCACCGGGAGGCCCCGGCCGCGGCGGAAGGCGGGGGTCGAAGGTGCACTGGAAGGCGCGGAGCGGTGATCTACGCCTCCGCAGGCAGCGCTGTGGTGGGGGCGGGCGCGGCGGGAGCCCGCGTGAACGGGACGGGAACGGCCGGTCGCGATCGCCGTACGGCCTCGGCCTGATGCCCGAGATAGCCGGTGGGGAACGTGGTGACGCTGCCGCAGCCGCAGGCCGGGCAGCTCATGCCCGACCACGGGGGCTGGACGGGCGTGCCCTCCCGGGTCCACACCACCACGTCGTTCCCGTGTCCGTCCGACATCCGCCGTACCAGGTACTCCTCCTCCCAGACGAGCAGGCAGCGCAGACATTCGAACGGCCACGTCTCATAGGTGCTGAAATCCTCCTGCACCCGACTCACCCCCCGAAATGTGATAAATCCCCCTTTTGAGTCTCCTCGTGTCGGGGAACTCCCGCAACACGAAAACGGTCACGCTCGGTAATTTTTACATCGCTCACCGTGGATGGTGATCTGGGCGGCGTGGACGCGTTCACCCGCCGCCGCCCGGAACTCGCGCTCGAGCGTCGGCGTCCTCGTGGCCGAGGGGCTAGACGAGATCGAGGAGACCCTCCACGGCGCCGAGCGCGAGGGTCTTGTAGCCCACCGAGTCGAACAGCACGGTGATCCGGTCGCTCTCCCGGCTCATCACGGTCCCGTGGCCCCATTCGGCGTGCCGTACCCCGGCGTGCAGCGGGTAGGGCCCCGCGTCGCCGGTGACCTCGGGAACGGACGCCTCTCCGGAGCGGCAGGTGTCGCACGCCCCGCAGATCCGCTCGTACGGCTCGCCGAAGTATTCGAGCAGGAAACGGCGGCGGCAGCCGGTGGTCTCGGCATAGCCCCGCATCATCGCCAGGCGGGAGTCGTCGAGGCGGTGCCGCATGTCGTCGAGCTCCATCGCGTGGTCGGCCGCCTTGTCCGGCGGCGGGCCGTCGCAGGCATAGGTGAGCCCGCCCCCGTGTGCCACCTCCACCGCGCCGGCCCGCTCCAGCAGATTCACCTGCGAGGCCAGCTTGACCGGCCCGACGTCGAGCAGCTCGCGCAGCCGCGCGGTCGGCACCGCGACGCCCCGGCCGTCATGCTCCCGGACGATCTCGGCGATGTGCCGCAGCGTCTCCCGGTCGGCCCGGCCGCCGCCGAAGAACTTCCGCAGGCCGAGATCCTCCGGACGGTAGAACAGCACGGCCGAGGCGGGCTCGCCGTCCCGGCCGGCCCGGCCGATCTCCTGGTAATAGGCGTCCAGGGATTCCGGCGGGGCGGCGTGCAGTACGAACCGGACATCCGGCTTGTCGATGCCCATCCCGAAGGCCGACGTCGCGACGACGACGTCCAGGCCGTCGTTCTGGAACAGCTCGTGGATCCTGCGCCGGTCCCCCGCCTTCATCCCCGCGTGGTACGGCTCGGCCCGCCTGCCGCGCTCCGACAGCATCTCGGCGTACTCCTCGGCCTGGCGCCGCGTGGCGACGTAGACCAGGCCGAGTCCGTCCAGCGGGTGCTCGGCCAGGGCCCGGCGCTTGTCGCCGTCGCAGGTGAAGCGGCGGACCTCCAGGTGGATGTTGGGCCGGTCGAAGCCCCGGACGACCTGCTGGGCGGCGGTCATCCCGAGCGACCGGACGATCTCCTCGCGCACGGTCGGCGCGGCTGTGGCGGTCATCGCGATCACGGGCGGATGGCCCAGCCGTTCGATCACCTTCCCGAGCCGCAGATACTCCGGGCGGAAGTCGTGGCCCCAGGCGGAGACGCAGTGCGCCTCGTCCACCGCGATCAGCGACGGCCGGGCCTCGGCCAGCCGGTCCACGACCTCGGGCTTGGCGAGCTGCTCGGGCGACAGGAACACGTACTCGGCCCGGCCCGCCGTGACCTGGTCGAGGCCCGCCTCGACCGACCCCGCCGAGTTGACCGCCACCGCACCGCCCGCGTCCGCGGCCAGCAGGCTCATGACCTGGTCGCGCTGGAGTGCGATCAGCGGCGAGATGACGACGGTCGGACCCGCCAGCAGCAGGCCGGGAACCTGGTAGACGGCCGACTTCCCGCCGCCGGTCGGCATGACGAGCAGCACGTCGCGGCCCGCCATCAGGTGCTCCATCGCCTCCCGCTGGCCCGGCCGCAGCCGCTCCCAGCCGAAGGCGTCCCGCGCGGTGGCGCGCAGCCGTCCCGCCCGCCGGTGCGGCCGCCGTCCGAGTCCGTTGCCCGGCCGGCCGCGGGACCAGTGCCCTGACCAGTGCCCCGGCCGCCGGCCGGATCCCCGCCTGACGTTCATCACCCGATGGCTCCCTCAGCAGACCAGCCCTGCCGTACCCGCGGTGGCGAGGCCGAATCCGGGGGCCGAACGCGGTGGCCGAACGCGGAGATCGACTCGGGAGTTCGACCGCGGTGGAGAGGCGGGAGCCCCCGATCGAACGGGAGAGGCGGGAGTAGGGTATGACTCCTTTACGGCAAGGCACTCATATCCGGCAATCTCCCATGGCGAGGGATGATCTCGGGAGGTCATGTGGCGGAATTGCTGGGAGTGGCCGCTTCCCTGGCGGCCGTGGCGGTGCTGGTCACGCTGGCGCTGCTGGTGATCTCGATCGCCGTGCTGGCCGCACTGGCCGTGCTCGTCGTCATGACCATATGGGAGCGCCGCTCCCGTCTCCGGGATTCCGAGCGGAGATGATGTACGGCCCGCCGGAGGGCTGCGGCGGGCCGTACGGGTCACTCGGGTGGGAACGCGGTCAAACGGGCACCCGGGGCTGCCGTGTGTCCTCCCGCGCCCTCTCCGGTTCTCTGCGCGGTGGCCGCTGCGTGTGCTTCCTGGAGTGCCGTCCGGCCAGCCGTTCCAGGCCGCCGCGCAGCCGTTGCTGAACGCCGGCGATCGCGCCGTACATGGTCTCAGCGCGCGCCTCGGCGTACAGGGCGTGCCCGTTGACGTCGAGGACGGCCCGGGCCCGGCAGCGCTCCTCCGGGTCGCGGGCGGGCGAGTCGCCGAGGACGACCCGGGCGTAGAGGATCGGCCTGCCGGTGAAACGGCTCAGCGCGGCGATCCGCTCCCGCGCCTCGGTCACCGCCGCCGCCGGGACCTTTCCGTTCGTCTCCACCATGACTGCTTCGGGTTTGAGCATCTCGTTCATGAGGCCAGTCTGCTGATCATCGCCGTCGGGCTGCCAGGGCCGTCCGTCCCACCCGCGGGGTACTTCCTCGTGCCGGAGTAGGGACCCAGGACCCTGGCGGAGACAATGGAAACGTGAAGGTCGTCGTGCTGGCGGACACCCATGCGCCACGCCGGTGGAAGACGTGCCCGCCCCGGGTCGCGGAGCACCTCCGGCAGGCGGACGCGATCCTCCACGCGGGAGACGTGTGCACGGCCGATGTCCTGGCCGAGCTGTCGGCTTACGCGCCCGTCCACGCGGTGCTCGGCAACAACGACGGCCCCGACGTCGAAGAGTGGGGCGCCCCGCGGACCCTGCGGTTCGATCTGGACGGACTCACGGTCGCGATGATCCACGACAGCGGCCCGAAGACCGGCAGGACGGCCAGGATGCGCCGCCGCTTCCCGGACGCGGACCTGGTCGTCTTCGGCCACTCCCACGTCCCGATGGACCTGACCGGTGACGGGGTCCGCGTGTTCAACCCCGGCTCGCCCACCGACCGCCGCCGTCAGCCCTGCGGCACCCTGGGCGTACTGGAGATCGAGAACGGCCGGTTGCTGGAGGCACGCGTCATCCCGGTGACCTGACTTCACAGGAGTCCGTCCCGGCAGGCCGGTCCACGGCTTCGGGCTCCGGAGACGGAGCCGGACCGGACGGTGGGACGATCATTCGTTACGCTGCCCCGGTGGCTGGTGTTGAGGAACCGCGGCACGAGTGGCGGGTGCCATGGCAGATCGTCGCGCTGAAGATCGCCGGAGCCGTCCTGTTCGGAGTGGTGGCGACGATCGGCGACCACCACCAGCTCTTCCTCGCCGGTGTCGTGGCCCTGGGGTTCGCCGTGGTGGCGATCCGTGATCTCGTCGTCCCCGTACGGCTGTCAGCGGGCGCCGACGGCCTGGTCGTCTCCGGCCTGGCGGGCAGGGAGTGGGTGTCCTGGAACGACGTCGACCGCATCCGGGTCGACTCCCGCCGCCGCTACGGGCTGACCACCGAGCTGCTGGAGATCGAGGCAGGCGATCAGGTCCACATTTTCAGCCGCTTCGATCTCGGCGCCTCGGTGTTCGATGTGGCCGACGAGCTGATGAAGCTGCGTCCCTGAGGGCACCGGGTCCCGGGCGGTGGCGCCGGGGGCGGTGCGGAACGGCCGGACCGGCCGGGCCTGCCTGCTCGGCCCGCCCGGTCCGGCCGTCGCTCACCCCGTCGAGCAGGTCGTGCCGTTCAGGGTGAACGCCGAGATCCCGTTGGAGCCGCTGTAGGTGGCCTGGAAACCGAAGGCCACCGTGCCGCCGTTCGCGCCGATCGTCTGGTTCCATGACAGGTTCTTCGCGATCACGTGCTGCCCGGACTGGGAGATTTCCGCGTTCCACGCGTTGGTGATCTGCTGATTTCCGGCGAAGTCCCACTCGAGCTTCCACCCGTCGATCGGTTTCGCCGACAGGTTGGTGATCGTCAGATCCGCGGTGAATCCGGTGTTCCAGCTGTTGAGCCGGTAGTTCACCGCGCAGCTGCCACCCGTGGGCGTGGGCGACGGAGTAGGCGTCGGGGTGGGCGTGGGCGTCGGAGTGGGCGTCGGAGTGGGCGTCGGTGTCGGGGTGGGCGTGGGCGTCGGTGTCGGTGTCGGGGTGGAGGTCGAGTACGAGAGCCCGAAGCCGTAGTCGAACAGCGCCTGCTTGCCGTCCCCGGCGTTGATCGGCTGCTGGTCGGCGCTGCGCATCCAGGTCATGGGCAGGCGGCCGGTCGGCGCGTGGTCGCCGAACAGCACGTCGGCGACGCCCCGGCCCTCGGTGCCCGGCAGCCACGCCGCGACCAGCGCGTTCCACTGGTCGATCTGCCCGGCGATGTCGAGCGGCCGTCCCGAGACCAGCACCACGATCAGCGGCACCCCGGACGCCTTCAGCCGCTGCAGGGTGGCGAGATCGGTCGAGTCGAGGCCCATCGAGCCGGTGCGGTCGCCCTGGCCCTCGGCGTACGGCGTCTCGCCCACGACGGCGATGGCCGCGCGGTAGGAGGAGTCGATGCCGTTGCCGTCACGGTTGTAGGTGACCTGTGTGCCGGAGCCGACCGTGTCGCGGATGCCCTGCAGGATCGTGGTGCC
The DNA here is from genome assembly GCF_050942215.1 of Sphaerimonospora sp. CA-214678. Classification (GTDB taxonomy): domain Bacteria; phylum Actinomycetota; class Actinomycetes; order Streptosporangiales; family Streptosporangiaceae; genus Sphaerimonospora. The sequence continues at coordinate 3,117,422 of NZ_CP192056.1, read as the reverse complement.
CGGCGTGATGTCGCCGGAGGAGCCCTGCCAGGAGATCGTCCATCCGCCGCTCTGGTTGCCGATGTCGCTCGCGCTCTTGCCGGCCACGAAGATCTTGCCGCCGGTCTTGGCGAGCGGGAGCACGCCGCCGGAGTTCTTCAGCAGCACCAGGGACTTCCGTACGGCTTCGCGGGCGATGGCCCGGTGCGCTGCGCTGCCGACGGTGGAGGTGAGGGAGCGGTCGGTGAGCGGCTTCTCGAAGAGCCCGAGCTCGAACTTCTTCGTCAGGATGCGGCGGTTGGCGTCGTCGATCCGCGACATCGGCACCCGGCCCGCCTGGACCTCCGACTTCAGCAGCGAGACGAAGCGCTGGTAGTCGTTCGGGACCATCACCATGTCGATGCCCGCGTTGATCGAGTTGGCGACCTCGGTGGCGGTGAATCCGGACTGCCCGTCGAGCTGGTCGATGCCCGCCCAGTCGCTGACCACGAACCCGCTGAAGCCCAGCTCTCCCTTGAGCACGTCGGTGATCAGGTACTTGTGGCCGTGCAACTTCACGCCGTTCCACGACGAGTACGACACCATGACCGAGCCGACGCCGCGCCGCACCGCGGCCTGGAACGGCGCCAGGTGGATGGCGCGCAGGTCGGCCTCGCTCAGCTCGGTGTTGCCCTGGTCCCTGCCGCCGGTGGTGCCGCCGTCGCCGACGTAGTGCTTGGCGGTGGCGAGGATCGCGGCGTTCCCGGCGTTCTGGAAGCCGTCGATGATCGTCGTCATCTGGCTGACGAGCGCGGGGTCCTCACCGAACGACTCGTAGGTGCGGCCCCATCGGTCGTTGCGGGCCACGCACAGGCAGGGCGCGAACGTCCAGTCGATCCCGGTGCCGGAGACCTCCTCGGCCGTCGCCCGGCCGATCCGCTCGACCAGGTCGGGATCGCGGGTCGCGCCCAGCCCGATGTTGTGCGGGAAGATCGTGGCCCCGACGACGTTGTTGTGGCCGTGCACGGCGTCGATGCCGTAGATCATCGGGATGCCGAGCGGCGTGGCGAGCGCCTGCCGCTGGAAGTCGTCGTACATGTCCGCCCATGACGACGGGGTGTTGGAGGAGGGGGCCGACCCGCCGCCGGACAGGATCGACCCGAGCCGGTAGGTCGCCACGTCGGAGATGTTCCTGACCGCCGAGCGGTCGGCCTGGGTCATCTGCCCGACCTTGTCGTCGAGCGACATGCGCGAAAGCAGATCGTTCACCCGCGTGGCCACCGGCAGCCCCGGGTCCTTGTACGGTGCGTCGGCCGCCATCGCCGTGCCGCGGTCGACGGTGAAAACCACAGTGAGCGCGGCAGCGAGCGCCACCGCGAGCGTGGAGATCCACGCGAGCCTGAGCCGGGATGCCATCGGATTCCTTCCTCGATATCCGGTTCCGACGGTAAAATCGCGCCGTTCGCCGGTCAAAAGTCCTGGCGGCGCGTGCCCTCCCACCTGGACCGGCATCCGAAACTTTCAACGGAGATCGCCGCGAGCGGTGATCAGGCGGCGTGTGCGCCGGGTACGAGAAGGGCGGCGGAGAAGGCCGCGAAGCGGTCCAGGGGCACCGTTTTGGGGCAGTTTGTAGGCATGGGACAGCAGCTGAGCCCGTTCGACGCCCAGTTCCTCAACTTCGAGACCGCCACGAACCTCGCGCACATCGCGGGACTGACGATCCTCGATCCGTCCGGCGCGCCGGGGGGCACGATCGACCGGGAGCACCTGATCACGCTGCTGCGCAGGCGGCTCCACCTCGCGCCGCCGCTGCGCCGCCGCCTGGTCGAGGTGCCGCTGGGACTCGATCATCCGTACTGGGCAGAGGACCGGGAGGTCGACTTCGACTACCACGTCCGCGAGCTCGCACTGCCGCCGCCCGGGGACGACCACAAGCTCGCCGAGCAGGTCGCCCGCCTGCACGGCAGGCCCCTGGACCGGCGGCGGCCGCTGTGGGAGCTGTACGTGATCCAGGGCCTGGCCGGCGGTCTGGTCGCCCTCTACACCAAGGTCCACCACGCCGCGATCGACGGGGTGACCGGGGTCGAGGTGATGGCGGCGCTGATGGACTTCGAGCCGCGGTCGTGTGAGCCGTCCGCCGCCGAGCCGTCCGAGCCCGGCGCGGGGGCGCTGGCCCCCGGCCCGCTGGAGATGACGGTCAGGGGGGTCGCCCGGGTGCTGGACAACCCGCTGGCCCTGCTGCGCTTCCTCGCCGACGCGGTGCCGAGGCTGGACGAGATGCCGGTGATCTCCCAGATCCCGGGCGCGGGGCTGGTCTCGCGGCTGATCCGCGGGATCGGCGCGGAACACCTGCCCGGCCTGCCCCGTATGCCGGTGCCGCGTACGCCGTTCTCCGGGCCGGTCTCCCAGCATCGGCGGTTCGCGTTCGGGACGCTGCCGCTCGACGAGATCAAGGACGTGAAGAACGTCTTCGGCCGGACGGTCAACGACGTGGTGCTCACGTTGTGCGCGGCCGCCCTGCGGCGCTGGCTGGCCAAGCGGGACGAGCTGCCCCGCCTGCCGCTCGTCGTCGGCATTCCCATCTCCATCAAGAACCGCTCGCCGGCGGCGGCGCAGAACGGCGGGCCGGCCAACGAGGTGATCCCGGCGATCACCACGCTGCCGACCCACCTCGCCGGCCCGCTGGACCGGCTGCACGCGGTCGGCGCTTCGATGAACCTGGTCAAGGAGCGGTTCTCCGCCGCGCCGGCGACCTGGCTGCTGGAGTTCAGTCAGGCGATGCCCGCCGCGCTGAACGCCCTGGCCGCCAGGTCGGCGTTCCGGCTGGCCTCGTGCCGGGCCCCCGCCATGAACCTCATGATCTCCAACGTGCCGGGGCCGCAGATCCCGCTGTACGTCTGCGGCGCGCGCGTCGTCGCCCAGTATCCGATCTCGGTGATCACCGACGTCAGCGGCGGCGTGAACATCACCGTGTTCTCCTACGACGGCCGGGTCGACTTCGGGATCATCGCCGACCGCGACATGGTCCCCGACGTGTGGGATCTGATCGACTACCTGCGTGACGCGCTGGACGAGCTGACGGCGCTCGCCGGCGAGCGGAGCCCGGCCGCGCGAGAGGGCGGATGACGGCGGCCCCGGCCCGCCACTCGCCCGCCGGCGAGGCCCCGCCGCCGGGCCGCCGCACCCGGGGCACGCGGGTGGTCAGGCGGAGCCGGAGGTCTCCAGCTCGTGTACGCGGGGATCGTTCCGGTCGGCCGTGTAGTCGTCCGGGCGGGTGGAGTCCGGTCCGTCCGCCGCCTTGAGCGCCCGCGCGAGCAGCGTCCCGAGCACGGCGACGACCAGGTTGACGATCAGCGCGAGGAACCCGGCGTAGACCGTGACCTCGGTGTCGAGGCCGAGTCGCCCCAGCGGGAACCCCGATCCGGCGAAATGGGCGTGGGCGGGGCTGGAGATGTTGTACAGCATCCACAGGCCCGCGCCCATCCCGGCCGTCCACCCGGCGATCAGGCCCGCCCGGTGGAACCAGCGGGTGAACAGCCCGAGCGCGACCGCCGGGAGCGTCTGCAGGATGATCACGCCGCCGATGAGCTGCAGGTCGATGGAGAACTGCGGATCGATGAGCAGGATGCACAGCACGGCGCCGACCTTGACCACCAGTGAGGTGATCTTGCTGACCCGGGCCTCCTGCGCGTAGGTGGCGTCCCGCCTGAGGTACTCGCGGTAGATGTTGCGGGTGAACAGGTTGGCCGCGGCGATCGACATGATCGCGGCGGGTACCAGCGCTCCGATCCCGACGGCGGCGAAGGCCACGCCGGCGAACCAGTCGGGGAACATCCTGTCGAACAGCAGTGGCACGACCGTGTTGGAGTCCCCGCCGATGGGGGTGACGCCGGCCGCGATCGCCATGTAGCCGAGCAGTGCGATCATGCCGAGCAGGAAGCTGTAGGCGGGTAGCGCCGACATGTTCCGCTTGATCACATTGCGGTCCCGCGAGGCCAGCACGCCGGTGACGCTGTGCGGATAGAGGAACAGCGCCAGCGCCGAGCCGAGTGCGAGCGTGACGTACTGGAGCTGGTTGTTCGCGTTGAGCAGGATGCCGTCGCCCGGCGAGGGCGTGGCCTCGAACTTGGCCTGGGCCTTGGCCAGGATCATCTCCCAGCCGCCCAGCCTGGCCGGGATGTAGAGGATCGCCGCGAGGATCACCACGTAGATCAGCGAGTCCTTGACGAACGCGATCAGCGCCGGTGCGCGCAGCCCCGACTGGTAGGTGTAGGCGGCCAGGATCGCGAACGCGATGATCAGCGGCAGGTCTCCCGTCACGCCCATCGTCTTCAGCACCGCCTCGATGCCGACGAGCTGCAGCGCGATGTACGGCATGGTCGCGACGATGCCGGTGATCGCGACCAGCAGCGCCAGCGTGGGCGAGCCGAACCTGGCCCGCACGAAGTCGGCCGGGGTGACCAGGCCGTGCACGTGCGAGACCGACCACAGCCGGATCAGCACGAGCATCACCAGCGGATAGACGACCACCGTGTACGGCACGGCGAAGAAGCCCATGGCGCCGGCGCCGAACAGCAGGGCGGGGACGGCCACGAACGTGTAGGCCGTGTACAGGTCGCCGCCGACCAGGAACCAGGTGATCCACGAGCCGAAGCTGCGCCCGCCGAGGCCCCACTCGTGCAGGCTGGCGAGATCGCCGGCGCGCCGCCACCGGGCCGCGACGAAGCCCACCGCGCTGACGAGCAGGAACAGCACCGTGAAGATGACGATCTCGGTGGTCATCGGCCCCTCCGCGTCATGCGGTAGACGACGGTGGTCGTCGTGACGCCGAGGACGATGAAGGCGAGTTGCAGCCAGTAGAACAGCGGGATGCCGAACACGCGGGGCTCGACGGCGTTGAACAGGGGAGTGGCGAGCGGGATCGCGACGGGGATCAGCAGCAGCCAGTACCAGTGGCTGCGGTCGGTACGGGGCGTGGTCAAACGCGCTCTCCAACCGGACGGCGACACTCTGTAGTGCCGCGTGTAAAGTGACGTGGATCACGTTAAATTCGCGAGGATCACGGTGTCGTCACCGAGCGCCGAACGGTCGGGTCGGTGCGCCGAACGACACACGGACCGGCCGGGAAGCGCCGGGGAGAAGCCCCGTCACGAGCGCGGCAGCGCGTGGCCACATGACTGTCCGAACACGACCGGAGAGTCGGTCACGTGATCGTCAGCCGGGGTGGTATCCATCCGGGGGACCGCCCCGCCGGTGCGTCCCGTTGCATGATCACGGCGACCGGGGCTAATCTTCAGCCATGCGAGTTCCCGCGACCCTTCAGTGGTGGCGCCGCTGACAGGCGGCGTGGGTTTCGCATTCGCAAGCGCAAGTGGACCGGCCGCCCCGAGAGGCGGCCTTTTTCGTTGTCCGCCCCTGGGGCATTCGACGAGATTCGAGTAAAAAGGGGCATCGACAAGTGGAGATCAGCGGATATACCACCGCCGGCGGCGTCGCCGTGGAACGCGGCGTGCGCGATGTGCCGGAGCAGGCGCTCGAGGAGATCGTGACGGCGCTCGGCGAGCACCGTGGCGGGGCCTTCTCCTCCGGCATGGACTACCCCGGACGCTACAGCCGATGGGCGTTCGGCTACGTCGACCCCTGCCTGGAGCTCGTCGCGCGAGGGCGGCGGATCTCCGCCCGGGCGCTCAACGACCGCGGCCTGGTCGTCCTCCCCGTGGTCGCGTCCTGCCTGCTCGCCGCGGGCAAGCCGGTCACCGAGCCCACCGACGGGTTCGTCGAGGTGTACGTCGCCGAGGCCGAGGACCTGCTGCCGGAGGAGCAGCGCACCCGCCGGCCGACCGTCTTCACCGCGATCCGCGAGGTGATCGCGGCCTTCCGCTGCGACGACCCGCACCTGGGCCTGTACGGCGCGTTCGGCTACGACCTGGCCTTCCAGTTCGAGCCGATCCGCTACCGGCTGACCCGCCCCGACGACCAGCGCGACCTGGTCCTCCACCTGCCCGACCGGCTCGTCGTGATCGACCGGGTCCGCGAGACCAGCAGGGAGTACCGCTACGAGTTCACCGTCGACGGCGTCTCCACCCACGACCTGCCCCGCACCGGGGAGGCCGTCCCGCTCGTCTCGCCCGGCCGGATCCCCGGCGATCCGCGCAGGGGCGCCTACGCCGAGATCGTCGCCACGGCCAAGGAGAGGTTCACCAGGGGAGACCTGTTCGAGGTCGTCCCCGGCCAGGTCTTCCACGGCGCCTGCGTCGACCCCGCCGCCTTCTACCGCTCGCTGCGCACCGCCAACCCGGCGCCGTACGAGTTCCTGCTCAACCTCGGCGGCGAGCACCTCGTCGGGGCCTCCCCGGAGATGTACGTGCGGGTCACCGGCGATCGGGTGGAGACCTGCCCGATCTCCGGCACGATCGCCCGCGGCGCCGACCCGGTCGAGGACGCCGAGGCCATCCGGACGCTCCTGTCCAGCGTCAAGGAGGAGTCGGAGCTCACCATGTGCACCGACGTCGACCGCAACGACAAGTCGCGCGTCTGCGTCCCCGGCAGCGTCCGGGTCATCGGCCGCCGCCAGATCGAGATGTACTCCCGGCTGATCCACACCGTCGACCACATCGAGGGCAGGCTGCGCCCCGGATTCGACGCGCTGGACGCCTTCCTCACTCACATGTGGGCCGTCACCGTCACCGGCGCCCCGAAGACCTGGGCGATGCAGTTCATCGAGGACCACGAGGAGACGACCCGGCGCTGGTACGGCGGCGCCGTCGGCTTCATCGGCTTCGACGGCTCGATGAACACCGGCCTGACCCTGCGCACCGCGCAGATCCGCGGCGGCGTCGCGACCGTGCGGGCCGGGGCGACCCTGCTGTTCGACTCCGACCCGGAGGCCGAGGAGCGGGAGACCGAGCTCAAGGCCAGCGCGCTGCTCGCCGCCCTCGCCGCGGCCGGTGGCCGCCAGGAGCAGCCGGCGCCGGCGCCGGCGGCCGACCTGCCGGGCGAGGGCCACACGGTGCTGCTGGTCGATCACGAGGACTCCTTCGTCAACACCCTCGCCGACTACTTCCGCCAGCAGGGCGCTTCGGTGGTGACGCTGCGGCACGGCTTCCCGCCGGAGATGATCGAGGAGATCGCGCCCACGCTGGTGGTGCTCTCGCCCGGCCCCGGCTGGCCGTCCGACTTCGGCTGCACGGCGCTGATCGACGCGCTGTACGCCAGGGGGCTGCCGGTGTTCGGCGTCTGCCTCGGGCTGCAGGCCATGGTCGAGCAGGCCGGCGGCACGCTCGAGCTGCTGCCGTACCCGGAGCACGGCAAGCGCGGACGGGTCCGCCGCGAGGGGGAGAGCGCGCTGCTCGACGGCCTGCCCGAGGAGTTCGTCGCGGCCCGCTACCACTCGCTGCACGCCAAGCGGGCGGGCGTGCCGGACGGGTTCACGGTCACCGCGTGCACCCCGGACGGGGCGGTGATGGCGATCGAGGACGCCGTCAACCGGCGTTTCGCCGTGCAGTTCCACCCCGAGTCGATCCTCACCACCCAGGGCGGCTCCGGCGCCAGGATCATCGCCAACGTCCTGCGCCTCGCCTCGGCGTAGCGTCCAGCACCGGAATCCCGTACGGAACATCGATATCGAACGTCCGTGCGGGATTCGGTGCGTTGAGGCGCCCCCGGGTTCCTCCTCCTCCGGAGAGTGTCCGAGATCCTCTTAAAGGAGGAGAAAAGCGCAGTTCTCGGGCGAGATAATCGGGAGGCGATGACTGCTATAGAGATCAAAAATCTAGTCAAGTCGTTCGGGGCAGTGAAAGCCGTCGACGACGTGTCGTTCAGGGTGGAGGCCGGATCCGTCACCGGCTTCCTCGGCCCCAACGGAGCCGGTAAGACCACCACCCTCCGCAGCCTGCTCGGCCTGGTCACACCCGACTCGGGTGAGGCGCTGGTCAACGGCAGGCCCTACATCACGCTGAGCGAGCCCCTGACCGAGGTGGGGGCCGTGCTCGAGGCGACCAGCTTCCACCCCGGCCGCACCGCGCGCAATCACCTGCGCATCATGTGCACGGCCGCCGGGCTGCCCGCCGCGCGGGCCGACGACGTGCTCGGCCAGGTCGGCCTCGCCGACGTGGCGAACAAGCGCGTGGGCGGTTTCTCGCTGGGCATGCGGCAGCGGCTCGCGCTGGCCTCCGCCCTGCTCGGCCGCCCGAAGGTGTACATCCTCGACGAGCCGGCCAACGGCCTGGACCCCGCCGGGATCGAATGGCTCCGCGGTTTCCTGCGCCACCTCGCGTACGACGAGGGCGCGGCGGTGCTGGTCTCCAGCCACGTCCTGTCGGAGGTCGAGCAGACCGTCGACCACGTGGTGATCATCGCCAGGGGCAGCCTCGTCCGGCAGGGCAGCCTGTCCGAGCTGACCAGCAACGGAGGGGAGGCCGTCCGGGTACGCACCGCCAAGGCTGCGGAGCTCGCCCCCGCGCTCGAAGCCGCCGGCGCGCAGGTCGAGGTCGTCGACGACGGGACGCTGCGCGTGCGCGGACTTGACGCGGAGGCCGTCGGGCAGGTCGCGCTCGACCGGCGGGTCGTGCTGACCGAGGTCACACAGGAGCGGTCGGACCTCCAGAAGGTCTTCCTCGATCTGACGGAGGGACGATGATCAAGCTGGTCAAGGCGGAGCTGCAGAAGCTCTTCACCACCCGTCTCTGGTGGATCCTGCTGCTCGTCATGCTGCTGCTGGTCGGGGTGTTCCTGGTCATCTTCATCGTGGTCGCCGGAATCGAGAACAACGGCGCGTCCTTCCCCGGCCGGGACACCCCCGAGTGGGCGCAGATGGTCTGGGCGAGCGGTGTGCAGATGGGCTGGATCATGGTGATGGTCCTCGGGGTCGTCATGATGACCTCCGAGTACCGCTACCAGACGATCACCGGCACCCTGCTGACCACCCCGCGGCGCGGTCAGGTGGTCGCCGGCAAGCTGATCACCGGTCTGGTGGTCGGCGCCCTGTTCGCCCTGGCCCTGCTGGTGTTCCAGGCGATCGTGGTGATCCCCACCGTGCTGATCTCGGGGGGCGGGCTCGACCTGTCGGCCTCCCACATCCCGCAGATCAGTGTCGGCATCGTCGTGTCCATGGCGCTCTACGCGCTGTTCGGCATCGGACTGGGGGCGCTGGTGCGCAACCAGGTCGCCGGCATCGTGATCGCCGTGGTGTGGACCTACATCGTCGAGCCGATCCTGAGCGGGATCCCGGTCCTGCAGGTCGTCGGCAAGTGGCTGCCCGGCGGTGCCGCGCAGTCGCTGATGAGCATCGACGTCGACACCGGGTTCGGCAGGCCCGACCTGCTCCCCGCCTGGGGCGGGGCGCTGATCCTGGTCGCGTACGGCCTGCTGTTCGCGGCCGTCGCCTCGGCCACCACGCTCCGCCGCGACATCACCTGAGCCGGCTTACGTGCGTACCGGGCCGTGGCGCGCGCCGCGGCCCGGTACGGTGTGCTTATCCGGTCTCAACCGCAACAACGGGGATTCAAAGTACATGCGCAGCGTCGAACCCGAGGTCTTCCTCGTCGCCAGGCCCGACCTGGACTACGACGAGCTCGCCCGCTATCTCCAGGAGGTCGGCGGCGAGAGCTGGCTGGAGCGGCTGGAGCGGGGTGAGTTCGACGCGCAGAATCTCGCCGAGTTCGCCGGCCGCCTGTGCTATCGGTCGTTCGAGCCCGGGCTGAACCCGAACGTGACCCGTGTGCGCAAGGATCAGGATGCCTATCTGCGCAACATCCTGGCCAGCGCCCACGGCTCGGTCCTTGAGCACCTCAACTTCAGCTTCGTCCTGCACAACGTCTCGAGAGTTCTGACCCATGAGCTCGCGCGGCACCGCCCGGGGGTGGCGATCTCGCAGGAGTCGCTGCGATTCGTCCGGCTCGCCGACATCCCGTTCTGGTTCCCCGAGTGGGCACACGAGGACGCGGAGCTGATGAAGCGGGCCACCGAGCTGCTCGACCGGATGGAGGAGTTCCAGACCTGGGCGGCCGCCCACTTCGGGCTGGACGAGGAGGGGGTGCCGTTCGCGGAGAAGAAGCACCGCACCTCGTTCATGCGCCGTTTCGCCCCCGAGGGCGTCGCCACCGGCCTGGTGTGGACGGCCAACGTGCGCGCGCTGCGTCACACGATCGAGGCGCGTACGGCCGCCGGAGCCGAGGAGGAGATCCGCCTCGTCTTCGGCAGGATCGGCGAGATCATGAAGGACGAGGCCCCGGCGCTGTTCGGCGACTACGTGGTCGAGGACGGCGCCTGGATCCCCGGCTGGCGCAAGGTCTGAGCACCGGGGAGTACACCGGCTCGCCGGGCGGCCCCACCGGGAACGCCCGCCGTTTCCCGCCGGCCGTGGTCGTCATGCCGGTCAGGAGGCCGGCCCGCCCGCCGTCTCCACGGGATGCTCCGGCGCCCCGTCGCGGTGGATGCGGGACGGCGGCACCTGCGACCTGCGCAGGCGCCGTACGGTCTCGTCCACCATCGCGTCGGGCCCGCACACGTAGACCTCGTGATCGGGCCAGGAGTGGAGCCGCTCCATGACGTCCGGCAGCCTGCCCCGCATCCCGGAGAAGCCGGGATCGTCGGAGACCACGGGCAGCACCCGCAGCCGCGGGAAGTCCGCCGCCATCCGGACGAGGTCGGGCAGGTCGTACAGATCTCCGGCGTGCCGGGCGCCGAACAGCAGATGGATGCCGGGACGTCGGCCCGAGGCGATGACGTGCTCGATGACGGCCTTGATCGGGGCCAGGCCGGTGCCGCCGGCGACGCACAGCATGTCCCTTCCGGTGTCGGCCGGGGTCATCGTGCCGCCCGGGGGCCCGAGCATGACCTGGTCGCCGATCCGGGTGTGCCGCACCAGCGCCGAGCTCACCCAGCCTCCGGGGACCGCCCGCACGTGCAGGCTCAGCGTGCCGTCCGCCCGCGGGGCGTTGGCGATCGAGAACGGACGCCATACGCGTGGCCAGCGCGGCGTCTGCACCGTGACGTGCTGTCCCGGGGTGAAGTCGAGCGGCTGCGCCGGGCGCAGGGTGACCACGGCGATGTCGGGGCCGCGCGACTCGTGACCGACGACCTCGGCGAGCCACCAGGGGGGACGGGTTCTCGCCTCCGCCCGGGCCGCATCGATCATCACGCCGGCGACCATGCCGTACGTCTCGGTCCAGGCGGCCTCGACCTCGGCGGTCCAGGACCCGGCGGTGAAGTGCCGGACCGTGGCGAGCAGCGCTGCGCCGACGGCCTCGTAGTGCTCGGCGACGACGCCGAACCTGCGGTGGTCGCGGCCGAGCCGGGCGAGGAACGGCGAGAGCGCGGCGGGGTCGTCGAGCGCCCGGACGATCTTCATGAGCGCCCGGAAGACGCGATCGTCGGGCGCGCCCATGGCGGCCGGGAACAGCGCGCGCAGGCTCGGATTCTCGGCGAACAGCCGGCCGTAGAAATACGCCGAGGCCCGGTCGGCGACGGGCTCGACGAGTGAGAAGCTCTCCTTGACGAGACGCGCGTTCGGCGACATGAGATCGTGCTCCCACCCTGGTCGTGTTCGGTACGCCTCCCTGAGATTCCGGGTGACGAGCGCCGGCGGTCCCGGCTCGCCGGGCGCTCACCGTGAGTGTGACATCGGAGACATGGAGTCACAACAGATTCGTCCGCATTGCTCGGCGAATACCCGCCGTCCGCGAACGAGCCGGGGTTCTTCCCCGATCGGAGGGGGCGGGCGGCCGGAGCGCCGCGGGGTCGCGCGCTCACCGGCGAACGCGGGCGGAGGGTCCCGCCGGACCGTGGTCACGGCATCGGCTCCTCGAACGCCTCGATCACCCGGCGGCGCACGGCGGGGCGCCCTCACGGACACCCGGCGGCGCACGGCGGGGCGCCGGGTAGGGTCTGGGGCGTGACCGCTGCCGAGGACCGGATCTGGACGCTGCCCAACCTGCTGAGCGCGCTCAGGCTGCTCGGCGTTCCCGTCTTCCTCTGGCTCGTGCTGGGCCCGGAGGCGGACGGCTGGGCCATCGGGCTGCTCATCCTCGCCGGGTTCAGCGACTGGCTCGACGGCAAGATCGCACGGGCCTGGAACCAGATGAGCAGACTCGGCCGCCTGATCGACCCGCTCGCCGACCGGCTCTACATCCTCGCCACCCTCCTCGGGCTGGTCCTGCGTGACGCCGTCCCCTGGTGGCTGGCGCTGATCGTGCCGCTGCGCGACGTCCTGCTGCTGTGGGTCCCGCCCCTGCTGCGCCGTCACGGGTACGGCCCGGCCCTGCCGGTGCACTTCCTCGGCAAGGCGGGAACGGCCGCCCTCATGTACGCGTTCCCGCTGCTGTTCCTCGCCTCGCACGACGGCTGGTACGCCGATATCTGCGCGATCTCCGGATGGGCGTTCGCCATCTGGGGAACGGGTCTGTATTGGTGGGCGGGGGTGTTGTACGTCGTCCAGGTGCGGCAGCTGATCGGCACGCGCGCCGGCTGATCGACCGGCGCGCCGCCTGACAAAGGGGGTGAGGCGTGAAGGCCGTCGTGATGGTGGGCGGGGAGGGCACTCGGCTGCGGCCGATGACCGCCAACCAGCCCAAGCCGATGCTCCCTATCATCAACCGGCCGATCATGGAGCACGTGCTGCGCCTGCTGAAACGGCACGGCTTCACCGAGACCGTCGTCACCGTGCAGTTCCTGGCCGCGCTCATCCGCAACTACTTCGGCGACGGCGACGAGCTGGGAATGACCCTGCACTACGCCACCGAGGAGGTGCCGCTCGGCACGGCGGGGAGCGTGAAGAACGCCGCCGACAGGCTGCGCGACGACCGGTTCCTGGTGATCTCCGGTGACGCGCTCACCGACATCGACCTGACCGACATGCTCCGCTTCCACCGGGAGAACCGCGCGCTGGTCACGATCGGGCTCAAGCGGGTGCCCAACCCGCTCGAGTTCGGGATCATCATCGTGGACGAGGACGGGCGGATCCAGCGGTTCCTGGAGAAGCCCACCTGGGGGCAGGTGTTCTCCGACACCGTGAACACCGGCATCTACATCATGGAGCCGTCGGTGCTCGACGAGATCGCCCCCGGGCAGCCCGTCGACTGGTCTGCCGAGGTCTTCCCCAAGCTCCTCGACCGGGGCGGCAGGCTGTTCGGCTACGTGGCCGAGGGCTACTGGGAGGACGTGGGCACCCATGAGAGCTATCTGAAGGCCCATGCCGACGTCCTGGAGGGCAAGGTAAAGATCGACTTCGAGGCGTTCGAGCTGGCGCCCGGGGTGTGGGTGGCCGAGGGCGCCTCGGTCGACCCGGAGGCGGTGCTCAAGGGGCCGCTCTACATCGGCGACTACGCGAAGGTCGAGGCCGGCGCCGAGCTGCGGGAGTACACCGTGCTCGGCAGCAACGCGGTCGTCAAGGAGGGCGCGTTCCTGCACCGCGCGGTCGTCAGCGACAACGTCTACGTCGGCCCCGCCGCGCACCTGCGCGGCTGCGTGATCGGGAAGAACACCGACGTGATGACCGGGGCCCGCATCGAGGAGAACGCCGTCGTCGGCGACGAGTGCGTGATCGAGTCGGAGGCGTACGTGTCCTCCGGCGTGAAGATCTACCCGTTCAAGACGATCGAGGCGGGCACGGTCGTCAACACCAGCGTCATCTGGGAGTCGCGCGGCCAGCGCAGCCTGTTCGGCCCGCGCGGCGTCTCCGGCCTGGTCAACGTCGAGATCACGCCCGAGCTGTGCGTGCGGCTGGCCAGCGCCTACGCCACCACGCTGCGCAAGGGAGACACCGTCGTCACCTCCCGCGACGTCTCCCGCGCGGCCCGGGCGCTCAAACGCGCGGTGATCAGCGCGCTCAACTCCAGCGCGATCAACGTGATCGACCTGGAGGCCGCCGCCCTGCCGGTCGCGCGTTTCCACACCTCGCGCGAGCACGTCAAGGGCGGGATCGCCCTGCGGACGACCCCGGGCGACCCGCAGAGCGTCGACATCGTGTTCATGGACGAGGAGGGGGCCGACCTGTCCCAGGCGGCCCAGCGGAAGCTGGAGCGTGTCTTCTCGCGGCAGGAGTACCGCAGGGCGTTCCCCGGCGAGATCGCCGAGCTGACCTTCCCGGCCAGGGCCGTCGGCGCCTACACCCGCGAGCTGCTGCGCTGCGTCGACATGAGCGGCGTCAAGGACGCCGAGATGAAGGTCGTGGTCGACTGCGCCGGCGGCACCGCCTCGCTGGTGCTGCCCAGCCTGCTCGGCCCGGCGGGCGTCGACGTGCTGACCGTCAACAACCGGCTCGACGACGCCTCGCCGACCGAGACCCTCGCCGAGCGCCGCCGCGACCTGCAGCGCCTGGCCGAGCTCGTCGCCTCGTCGCGGGCGGCCTTCGGCGTACGGTTCGACCCGGTGGGCGAGCGGATCTCCCTGGTCGACGAGCTGGGCCGGCTGATCAGCGAGGAGCGTGCGCTGCTCGTGGTCCTCGATCTGGTGGCCGCCGAGCGCCAGGGCGGCAGGGTGGCCCTGCCGGTCACCACGACCCGGGTGGCCGAGATGGTCTGCCGGTTCCACGGCGTGCAGGTCGACTGGACGGCCACCAGCCTGGACACGCTGACCCGTGCGGCGGGCCGTCCCGGCACGGTGTTCGCCGCCGACGGCCGCGGCGGTTTCATCGTCCCGGAGTTCGCCCCCACGCTTGACGGCCCCGCCGTCTTCCTGCGCCTGCTCGGCCTCGTGGCGCGGACCCGGCTGTCGCTCAGCCAGATCGACGCCCGCATCCCGGAGGCCAGACTGCTCAAGCGTACGGTCCCCACCCCCTGGGCGCACAAGGGGACCGTGATGCGCGCGGTGGTCGAGGCCGCCGAGGACCGGAGCCTGGACACCACGGACGGCGTGCGCATCGTGGAGGACGACGGGAGCTGGACCCTCGTCCTGCCCGACCCGGCGGAGGCCGTCACCCACCTGTGGGCCGAGGGGCACGACATGGACACCGCCCAGGCCCTGCTGGAGCGCTGGGCCGCTGTCGTGGAGCGGGCGGCGGGAGCCCGATGAGGGCGGACGGACCCGGTCCATGTGTGGCGGGATGGACCTTGAACGTATGCTGGCTGTAGCGTTGGTCAGTCCACGCCCAGCCATGCTTCTTGACCTTGATCCTTGATCAGCGTAAGTTGCGGCATTCGCAGTCCGAGCAAGTCGTGAGAGAGGCCGAGCCGATCGATGCCCAGCGTCTACTGCACGCAGTGCGGTCATGCCAACCCCGAGGATGCCCGTTTCTGTTCACGATGCGGTTCGCCGCTGAGCGTACCGGTGCCCACCGCGGCCGACACCACCTCGACGATCTCGCTCGAGGCGCTTGAGGCCGAGGCGGGGCAGGCCCTGCTGCCGGACAGGTCGGCGGTGGACCGCCTGCCGCCGGGCACGGCGCTGCTGGTCGTCATGCGCGGACCCAACGCGGGGAGTCGTTTTCTGCTCGACAGCGACCTCACTACGGCGGGTCGCCACCCGGAAAGTGACATTTTCCTGGACGATGTAACCGTGTCCAGGAGACACGTGGAGTTCTACCGGCGCGGCGGCCACTTCACCGTGCGTGATGTCGGCAGCCTCAACGGCACCTACGTCAACCGGGAGCGCATCGAGGAGTCCCCGCTGACGGGTGGCGACGAGGTGCAGATCGGCAAGTTCCGGCTGGTGTTCCTCACCCGTGGCCCTGGAGGATTTTGATCGTTGAGGAGGGGGGATCATGGGCGCGCAGGCCGTACGGGCGTTCATGAGCATCGGGGAGGTGCTCGCCCTGCTGCAGGGGGAGTTCCCCGACATCACCATCTCCAAGATCCGTTTCCTGGAGGGTGAGGGGCTCATAGAGCCGCAGCGGAGCCCCTCGGGCTACCGCAAGTTCACGCACCACGACGTCGAGCGCCTGCGCTACATCCTCACCGCGCAGCGCGACCACTACCTGCCGCTCCGGGTGATCAAGGATCATCTGGACGAGCAGGCCGCCCGCCCGCGTCCCGTGCCGGACGCGGCGGCCGGGGCACCGCCCGTACGGCTGAGCCGGGAGGGGCTGATCGAGGCGGCGGGAATCGACGAGGAGACGCTCGCCGAGATGGAGAGCTTCGGCCTGGTCGCCCCCGTGGCCCGTCACTACGACGGGGAGGCGCTCGAGGTCGCTCGTAGCGTGGGCGCGCTGGCGAAGTTCGGCCTGCATCCCAGGCATCTGCGGGCCGTCAGGGCCGCCGTGGAGCGGGAGGCGGGCCTGATCGAGCAGGCGGTGGCCCCGCTGATGCGTCGCCGGGCGCCCGGCGCGATCGCGCAGGCGGACGAGACCGCCAGGGAGATCTCCGGACTTATTCAAGAATTGCACAACGCGTTACTTCGTGGCAGTGTTCGCGGCATTCAGGGGCGGTGACCGGCATACCCGGTCGGTCCCGGGTGTTACGTTGAATGCCTGGTGATATGCCGCGACGCTTGAGACGGAGCCGCCCGTGTTGCAGATGGAGGTCGTGGGGGTTCGCGTTGAGATGCCCACCAACCAGCCGATCGTCCTGTTGAAAGAGACGAGCGGTGATCGGTATCTACCGATTTGGATAGGCATGACCGAGGCGACTGCTATTGCGTTGGCCCAGGCGGAGGAGCCGCCGCCGAGGCCGCTGACCCACGACTTGTTCCGTGACGTGCTCGAGGCCTTGGGGGTGCGGTTGCGCACCGTCAACATCGTCGCGCTCCGTGATGGGATCTTCTTCGCCGATCTGGTGTTCTCGAACGGTGTGGAGGTGAGCGCCCGGCCGTCGGATTCGATCGCACTGGCGCTGCGCACCGGGGCGACGATCTACGCGAGTGAGGACGTGGTTCAGGAGGCGGGTGTGAGCATGCCCGACGACCAGGAGGACGAGGTCGAGAAGTTCCGCCAGTTCCTGGACAAAATCACTCCAGAAGACTTCGGCAGGGCGGGCTGACGTGCTGGTCGATATCGGGAGATTACGCTTCACGACGCGCCGGACAGGGTCGTTGACTGACGATGCGCCCAGTCCTACGGTGCAAGGGAAACCACGGTTGTAATTCACGAACCCCCAGATCAGACCGTGGGATGAGAGAAAGCCGGAGGTCCGCAGTGGCGGTCAGCAGCGGCGAGGGTAAGTCGGCCGGCCAGCACGACCCGGTCCGGCAGTCGGCGCGGGAGCGCGCCGGCGAGCAGGGTCTGCTGTTCGACGAGCGGCCGACCGCGCTGCCCGAGGACATCGGATACCGCGGCCCCACGGCATGCGCCGCGGCCGGTATCACCTACCGGCAGCTCGACTACTGGGCGCGCACCGAACTCGTCCTCCCGACGATAAGGGCCGCCCAGGGATCGGGGTCGCAGCGACTTTACAGCTTCCGCGACATCCTCGTGCTGAAAGTCGTCAAACGCCTCCTGGACACCGGCGTCTCCCTCCAGCAGATCCGCACCGCCGTACGGCATCTGAGGGACCGCGGGGTCAACGACCTGGCCCAGATCACGTTGATGAGCGACGGCGTGAGCGTCTACGAGTGCACGTCGGCCGACGAGGTCATAGACCTGCTGCAGGGCGGGCAGGGCGTGTTCGGCATCGCGCTCGGCCGGGTCTGGCGCGAGGTGGAGGGATCGCTCGCCGAGCTGCCGGGTGAGCGGGCGGAAGCCGCCTCCGATGCGGAGGGAGACCATCCGGCGGACGAACTGGCCCGCCGCCGGAAGGCACGCAAGATCGGTTGACGGCCGGGCGGATGGGCCGGCCGGATTCCGGGTAACGGTAGAGTGAAGGCGGCCGACGACCACGTGCGGGAGAGACCTCTGACCACAGGGGCGCCGAAGGAGCAACCTCCCCGGAATCTCTCAGGCATCCGTACCGCACGGACGAGGCGACTCTGAAAAGCGGGCGCACCAGCCAGGTGGCGCCTCACCGAAGGGGAAAACCGGGACCGGCGCGGCGATGTGGGCCGCGCGCGAGGCGGCCCGGTGAAGCTCTCAGGTCCGATGACAGAGGGGGAGACCGCAAATCTGGTCTCGACCCGCCGGGAGGCCCTGTCATGACTGATAGGTCACAACTTCGCGATCTTTCCGCTCCCCCCTTCGCCACCCGCCACATCGGCCCCTCGGACGCCGACCGGGCGCACATGCTGCGCGTCGTCGGCCACGAGTCGGTCGCCGCGCTGGTGGCGGCGGCCGTACCCGAGGCGATCCGCGCCAGGAAGCCGCTCGATCTTCCCGAGGCGGCGAGCGAGACAGAGGCGCTGGCCGAGCTGCGCGCCCTGGCCGGCCGCAACCGGACGCTCACCTCGATGATCGGCCTGGGATACCACGACACGATCACCCCGGGCGTCATCCTGCGCAACGTGCTGGAGAACCCCGGCTGGTACACGGCGTACACGCCGTACCAGCCGGAGATCTCCCAGGGGCGCCTGGAGGCGCTGCTGAACTTCCAGACGATGGTGACGGACCTGACCGGGCTCGACGTGGCCGGGGCCTCCCTGCTGGACGAGGCGACGGCGGCGGCCGAGGCCATGACGCTGGCCCGCCGGGCCGGCCGGTCGAAGTCCGCCGTGTTCGTGGTGGACGCCGAGGCGCTGCCGCAGACCAAGGCCGTGCTGGCGACCCGGGCCGAGCCGCTGGGGATCACGCTGGTCGAGTCCGACCTCGCCGGAGACCTGCCCGACTGCTTCGGCGTCCTGGTGCAGTATCCGGGTGCGAGCGGCCGGGTGGCCGGCTTCGCCGGTCTGGCCGAGCGGGCGCACGCCGCGGGCGCGCTCGTCGTGGCCGCGGCCGACCTGCTGGCGCTGACGCTGCTGGCCGCCCCGGGCGAGCAGGGCGCCGACATCGCGGTCGGCTCCACCCAGCGGTTCGGGGTGCAGCTCGGCTTCGGCGGCCCGCACGCCGCCTACATGGCGGTCAGGGAGGGGCTGCAGCGGCAGATGCCGGGCCGCCTGGTCGGGGTCTCGGTCGACGCGGACGGCCGGCCCGCCTACCGGCTCGCCCTGCAGACCCGGGAACAGCACATCCGCCGCGAGAAGGCCACCAGCAACATCTGCACGGCACAGGTCCTGCTCGCCGTCATCGCCTCGATGTACGCCGTCTACCACGGCCCAGAGGGGCTCAGACGGATCGCGCAGCGGGTCCACCGTCACGCGGCCGTCCTCGCCGCCGGGCTGCGTGAGCGCGGGGTGACGGTCGTCCACGAGGAGTTCTTCGACACCGTGCTCGCCCGGGTGCCCGGCCGGGCCGCCGAGGTCGTCGCCGCCGCCGAGGCCGCCGGGATCAACCTGCGCCACGTGGACGCCGACCACGTCGCGATCGCCTGCGACGAGAAGACCACCGCGGGCCACCTGCGTACCGTCTGGGACGCGTTCGCCTCAGACCCGCGGGAGCGTGCGGAGCACGACGCGCTGGACGATCTGGACCGGGTGACGCCCGACGCGCTGCCCGCCGGTCTGCTGCGCGCCTCCGCCTACCTCACCCACCCGGTGTTCCACACCCACCGCTCGGAGACCGCGATGCTGCGCTATCTGCGGCGGCTCCAGGACAAGGACATCGCCCTGGACCGGTCGATGATCCCGCTGGGGTCCTGCACGATGAAGCTCAACGCGGCCACCGAGATGGAGCCCATCACCTGGCCGGAGTTCGCCGGTGTCCATCCCTTCGCGCCGATCGGGCAGGCGGCGGGATACGCCGAGCTGATCGAGACCCTGGAGGGCTGGCTCGCCGAGATCACCGGGTACGACACGGTGTCCGTGCAGCCCAACGCGGGCTCGCAGGGGGAGTTCGCCGGGCTGCTGGCCATCCGGGGCTACCACCGGTCCCGCGGCGAGGCCGGACGTGACGTGTGCCTCATCCCCTCGTCCGCCCACGGGACCAACGCCGCCAGCGCCGTCATGGCCGGGATGCGGGTGGTCGTGGTGGCCTGCGACGCCGACGGCGACGTCGACCTCGGCGACCTCGCCACGAAGATCGAAAAGCATCGTGACGCGCTGGCCGCGATCATGGTGACGTACCCCTCGACGCACGGGGTGTACGAGGAGACGATCGTCGAGATCTGCGAGCGGGTGCACGCGGCGGGCGGCCAGGTCTACGTGGACGGGGCGAACCTCAACGCGCTGGTCGGGCTGGCCCGGCTCGGCGAGTTCGGCGCAGACGTCTCCCACCTGAACCTGCACAAGACGTTCTGCATCCCGCACGGCGGGGGAGGGCCCGGAGTCGGCCCGGTGGCCGTCAAGGCCCATCTCGCCCCCCACCTGCCCACGCACGTGTCGGCTGCGCCGTACGGCTCGGCGGGCATCCTGCCGATCTCCTGGGCGTACCTCAGGATGATGGGCGGCGAGGGGCTGCGTCAGGCCACCGAGCAGGCGATCCTGTCGGCAAACTACCTCGCCCGGCGGCTCGCGCCGCACTATCCGGTGCTCTACACCGGCCGCGGCGGGCTGGTGGCGCACGAGTGCATCATCGACCTGCGGCCGATCACCAAGGAGACCGGCGTCACGGTCGACGACGTGGCCAAGCGGCTGGTCGACTACGGCTTCCACGCGCCCACCATGTCGTTCCCCGTCGCCGGCACGCTGATGATCGAGCCGACCGAGAGCGAGAACCTGGCCGAGCTCGACCGCTTCGCCGACGCGATGATCGCCATCCGGGCGGAGATCGCCCGTGTGGGGTCGGGAGAGTACGACAAGGTGGACAATCCGCTCAGGAATGCCCCGCACACCGCTGACTGCGTGACCGCGGACGAGTGGCCGCACCCGTACCCGCGTAGCGTGGCCGCCTATCCGCTGCCGGGGTCGCGGGAGAACAAGTACTGGCCGCCCGTTCGGCGGATCGACCAGGCGTACGGCGACCGCAACCTCGTCTGCTCCTGCCCGCCCCTGGACGCCTACGAGGGCTGAGTTCCGTACGGTTTGGCGCATGTCCGGTCCCGCCCGGCGGCCGGGACGCTAGGATCCTGGTGATCGTTTCCTGTCACCCAGATCCGATGCGAGGCCCCTCGATGACGGCCATCGACCCCGGGCGGCTCGACGATGCCCACCGGCTCGCCCAGGCTCACCAGTTGGCACAGTCCGGCGACCTGGACGGCGCGGCCGCGATCTTCGCCGAGCTGGCCGAGGACCCGGAGTCACCCGACAGGGCGGAGGCGGGCGCCGGCCTGTCGGCCGTCGCCGAGCATATGGCGGAGCTGCTGCTGGAGGAGGGCGAGCCGGAGCAGGCGGGGGACGTGCTGGTCCGGGCGCTGTCGGTGGACGCGGTGGCGGACGCCGCCCGCCTGCGGGTCCTGCTCGGCATCGCCCACCTGGAGCTGGCGTGCGCCGAGTTCGCCGGCGCGGTCGAGGAGGGCCGCCGGGAGGGCGCCGACGCCGGCACCGGAGCCCTCGCCATCGAACTGCTGGCCCGGACACTGCCGCTGCGCGGCCGCGACGGCGACGCCGCCACGGTCTGGCGCTACGGGCTGGACCACCCGGACCCGGCACTGGCCGAGCTGGTGCGGCTCCGTCTGGGCCGGGACGTCCGCCCGGCCGTGTCATCGAGCCAGGAAACCGCGGAAAGCACCCCCTGAGACCCGCGCGCTCAACGCACACCCGGCCGTGGTCTCACGGATCGTCGCGGACGGGCCCTGTGCCGTGGCCGGGATCAGTGCTGCCTGCGCCGGCCCAGCGCGTAGGCCACGTTGACGGCGATGATCCCGAACCAGACCAGCATCACGCCGGGGCCCCCGGCGGTGGCCCCGGCGGCCCCGGTCAACGGGATCCCCAGGGCGAGAGAGCCGAGGGCCACCCCGACTCCGCTGTCCTTCTTCTCCTGCTGCGCCCCCTGCCGCTGGTGCGCGATCTGGGCCGCGACCTCGCCCCGCACCCGCGCGGCGATCTCCACGTCGAGCTTGTCGAGGAACGAGTCGACCAGGGCGTCCTCGTACTCCGCCCCCAGATCCCGCCGGGCGGCCAGGACGGCGCGCAGGTCCTCGCGGGTCGACGGCGCGACCGGCTGCTGCGGCGACCGGCCCGGTGCGGGCTGGAAGTGCGCCGGTTGCGTCTGCGCCGGTTCGGTCTGGGGCGGGTAGGGCGGCGGGGGATAGGGCGGCTGCGGCCAGGCGGGCGGGGGCTGGGCCACAGCGGGATGGCCCGTCGCGGGCTGCTGCGATGCTGATTCCGGCACGCTGCCATTCTGCCTCTTCCGCGGCCCGGGCGGTCTCCTCCATGAGGAGGGGCGACCGCTCCTGCTGAAGGCGGAGGCGATACCGTCGTGGCATGGAGATCGAGACCCCGCACGGCCCGGCGCTGGCCGAGGTGGACGAGGCCTCCGATCCCAGGCTGCTGCTGGTGCTGACCCATGGATCCTCGGGCGGGATCGACGCCCCCGACCTGCTGGCCGTACGGGACGCCGCGCTGAAGATCGGCGGCACCGTGGCCCGGGTCGTCCAGCCGTTCCGGATGCGCGGCGCGCGAGCACCCGGCTCGGCGGTGAAACAGGACGAGGCGTGGCTGGCCGTCGTGGCCGCGCTGCGTGCGCGCCACCCCGGCCTGCCCCTTGTTCTGGGCGGCCGGAGCAACGGGGCGAGGGTGGCCTGCCGTACGGCACGGGCCGCCGGCGCGGCGGGGGCGATCGCGCTGGCGTTCCCGCTGAACCCCCCGGGCAAGCCGGGCCGCTCACGCGCGGGGGAGCTCAGGCAGGCGGCGACCCCCGTGCTGGTGATCAATGGAGATCGCGACCCGTTCGGCGTCCCGGACGAGGCCGACGCGACGCGCCTGGTGGTCCTGCCGGGCGAAGGGCACGAGTTGAAGAAAGACCCCGCCCTGGTGGGCGAGGAGGTCGCGCGCTGGCTGCCGGAGCTGCTGGAAACGGCCGCGAGGGGCTCAGGCGGCGTTGACGGTCACGTCGGTGGGGCGGTGCGGGGCGATGACGCCGCCGTCGGGAAGTAGTTCACCGGTGTCCTCGAACAGCACGACGCCGTTGCAGAGCAGGCTCCAGCCCTGCTCGGGGTGCGTCGCCACGGTACGCGCGGCTTCGCGGTCCTTCGCTTCGGCGCTGGGACAGGCCGGTTCATGAGAGCACATCGCCGGGGCTCCGTGTTTTTCTCGTTCGCTCGCGGGTCGTCATCGGAGGCCGGGCCGGTGGTGACCCCAGTGGGTGTTGCCACCGATGTCGTCCTTCCCTCTCGGGAGATCGAGCGTATGGGGTTGACGTTGTGACACACCGCACACTGGACCACACCAGTCTGCGGGGCGGCCGCATCAGAGCGACATAGTCCGTTCGGGCGGTTTCCGCCGCTCGGAGGGGGCTCGTACCGCCACCCGATCAGGTCGTGAACCGGACGGACGTCGACGAACCCCGTCTGGTCGGATCGCCCCCGAACAGGCTGTGGCACACCTGATGTGACCCAGTACACAAGAGTGCCTCACGGACGATAACGGTCCAACCTCGACACGCCGACCGTCTGGTAACTGATTCGTTATCCGGTTGGTTGTCCGCTTCGCCGGCCGCCGAGACCCTCGATGAGGGCGTCGAGCCCCTGCTCGAACTCCCGCTCGCCCTCGGCCGTACGCGCGTTCACGACGTCGGCGTCGGGGTCGGCCCAGCCGGACTGCTGGACCTCGACGGCGACGCTGCCGAGGACGTAGGAGCGCAGGGCCCGCACCGCGGCCGGCGCGGCGTCGCCCAGCCCCGCCTCCCGCAACTGCTCGGTCTGCTCCCCGATGGAGATCAGCGCCGCTCCCTTGGGCGGTTTGACCAGGGCCAGCGACAGCACCCCGGGATGTTCCAGCAGAGCCGTACGGCTCGCCCGGGCCCAGGCACGGGCCAGATCCTGCCATGAGGGCGCCGCGCCCGATTCGCCGGGGCCGGGATCGACCCGTACGGCGGTGACGTGCTCGGCGAGCGCGTCCATCAGCGCCTCCTTGCCGCGGGGGAGGTGATGGTAGACGGCCATCGCCTCCACCTGGAGGGCGTCGCCGAGACGGCGCATGGTCAGCCGGCGCAGGCCCTGCCCGTCGGCGATGTGCAGGGCGGCGTCGATGATGCGTTCCCGGGACAGCGGGACGGGTGGGCGTTTGGCCGGCATGGGGACCACTCTGCCACACGTCACCTTACTTTGTAAACGAGGGCGGGCCGGCCGGCGCGATGTGCGGGACTCGCCGGGCAGCGCGTACGCTACCCGAGGGGCGATGCGTTCGCCGGATCTGGAGGAGCTGACGATGGCGTTTTTCCGTCCGCGGGTGAGCCGGGAGGCGGAAGTCCGCTACCACGCGGACCTGGAGATCGGAAAGGGCTACCCGGCCCTGCTGGAGAAGGCTCGCGCGGCCGAGCGGCGCCTGCACGAGGTGCAGGCCGCCGGGGGATCGGTGGCCGAGCGGCGTGCGGCCGGTCGCGACCTCGCCCGCGCGCTCACCGAGGCCCTGCGTGCCGCCGAGGCCGGGCAGCGGTCCACGCTCGGGATCAAGGCGTACGACGACCGCATCGCGCGGCGCAAGGCCAGGGCCACCCCCGAGGGGGCGCTGTGGACGGCCGAGGTCAGCCGCCTGCGCACGCTGCGGGAGGAGAACAAGCTGAGCATCCCCCGGGTTCCCCGGACCTACGCGACGGTCCGCTGAGAGCAGGGCCGCCGGCATGCGTACGGCCCGCGCCGTTTCCGGCGCGGGCCGTACGCATGCGGTCGTCGGGTCAGCTGGCCCAGTCGAGGAGCGGGCTGGTGTTGCTCGGATGGCGCAGCTTGGACAGCGACTCCTTCTCGAGCTGGCGGATACGCTCCCGGGTGAGGCCGAGGTGCTTGCCGATCTCGTCGAGCGTGTGCGGCTTGCCGTCGATCAGCCCGAAGCGCAGGCTCATGATCTTCGCCTCGCGCGGCGACAGGTTGCCCAGGACGCCCTTGAGCTGCTCGGCCAGCAGCTGCCGGTCCACGACCTCGGATGCCTCGGGGGAGTCCACGTCCTCGATCAGGTCGCCGATGCGGGTCTCGCCGTCCTCGCCGATCGTGGAGTCGAGGCTGATCGGCTGCCTGCTCGTACGGAGCAGCTCCTCGATCTGGTCCGGAGTCCTGTCCAGCTCGACCGCCAGTTCCTCCGGTGTCGGTTCCCGGCCGAGCCGCTGGTGCATGTCGCGCTCGACCCGCGACAGCTTCGACAGCATCTCCAGCACGTGGACGGGCAGCCGGATCGTGCGGGCCGAGTCGGCGAAGCCGCGCTGGATGGCCTGCCTGATCCACCACATGGCGTACGTGGAGAACTTGTAGCCCTTGGCGTAGTCGAACTTCTCGACCGCCCGGATCAGGCCGAGGTTGCCCTCCTGGACGACGTCGAGCAGCGACATGCCGCGGTCGGTGTACTTCTTGGCGACCGACACCACCAGGCGGAGGTTCGCCTCCAGCATGTGGTCCTTGGCGCGTCTGCCGTCCTCGATGATCCATTCGAGGTCCTCGCGCACGCCCGGCGGCAGCTTCTCGCCGTTCTCCAGGGCCGCCTCCAGCTTGTACTCGGCGTACAGCCCGGCCTCGATGCGCTTGGCCAGCTCGACCTCCTGGGCCGCGGTCAGCAGCGTCCGGCGGCCGATCGACTTCAGGTAGGTGTGGACGGAGTCGCCCATCACCGAGGAGGTGTCGTCGAGGTCGACGACCTCGGTCTCCTCGGTGTCGGACGCGGCCTCGGCCGCCGGCTCCGGGGCACGGTGCGCGTTCTCCGGCGTGCCCGGGGCGGCGGACGCCGTAGCGGCGGTCTTGCGCGTCCTGCGCGTCCTGGTGGTCTTCGCGGCCTTGACGCTCGTGACGGTGTCGTCCGCGGCGGCGTCGTCGTCGGCCCGCTCGGCGGGGGCGGTGGTCCTGGGGCTCTCGCCGGCCGGCCGGGGGGACGCCGCTACCTCGGCGGTCCTGCGGGTCTTCGGGGCGGCGGCCGCCTTCTTCGCGGGCGTCGTCTTCGACCCGTCGTCGGCGAGGTCGACGCCGGCCTCGGCCAGCTCACGCAAGATCGTACGGCCCTCGGCGGGGCTGACGCCGGCCTGCGTGAAGGCCTCGCGCAGCTCCGGCAGGGAGAGACGACCCTTGGCCCGCCCTCGCTCCAGCAGTTGGTCGAGAGTCTTCGGGGTCACCTCGTGCCCGAGCGAGGTCGCCACGGAGGTCCGGGGCATGAGGACACCTCCTCCTTGACGGAGTCCGTCATCGTGGGTGCTTGCGATTGGGCGCGGCGGTCTGTGGGCGGCTCGGCGCACCAGTAGCAATAACGCCGTCGCGCCCAGTTTGTTCCCTCACCCGACCCCTCCCCTCCCGTGGGTGATCTTGCGAATGCTCGCAGTCGTACGCGCTGAGCAGGCACGACGCCCTCCGTGATCTTGCAGTTTCTCGCACCTGACCTGGTTGACCAGCGGAAACAGTGTTAGTGATCTTGCAGTTTGCGGAGAAGTGCAAGATCGGCTGATTCCTTCTCGCAGGTCGGGGCGTACGACTGCGAGTTTCTGCAAGATCACGAGCGGAATAGATGCAGGTCGGCGGGCATCTCTGCGAGCAACTGCAAGATCACGCCCAGGGGGGTGGTGGGATGGGGCTCAGTCGATGGGGGAGGGGACGATGATGCTCACCTGGGGGCCGGGCATGGGGTCGGCGTCCCGCATGCGCTGGGTGGTCCAGTAGTCGGAGACCTCGCCGGGGTCGATGTCGAACTCCTTCGACACGACGTCGGGGTCGTCCTGTGCGGCCGGGTGCTCGTTCGCCGGGCTCGCGGTCTCCTCATCGGAGGCCGGCGGGGTGGCCTGTTCCGCGCCCGGGTGCAGGACGGTCATCTGGGTCGCGGCCTCCCGCAGGCGGTTCGCCGAGGCGGCCGCGGTGACGGCGACCCCGCCGATGAGGATGGCGCCGACGACGCCTGTGGAGACCAGCATCTTCTGGGCCGGTTTCATCCGCGTCCCCCCTTCGGCACTCTTGAACCACTCCCTGACCGGATAGACGCGCGATGGTCATCTTTGGTTCCGCAGGGCGACCATATCCGGTTTTCCGTTCGGCAACAGCGGAATTCGGGACACAAGCCGCACAGCGCGCGGAGCGGCGTAGGCGGGCAGCCGCTCCTTGGCGAAGTCGCGCAGCTCCGCGAGGGTCACCTCCTCCTCGCCGTCCCGGCCGGCCACCACCGCCTCGACGATCTCGCCCCACTCCGGGTCGGGGCGGCCGACCACCACGACGTCCCGCACCCGGGGGTGAGCGGCGAGGACCTCGGCGACGGCGCCGGCGACCACCTTCCGGCCACCGGTGTTGATCACGTCGTCGGCCCGGCCCAGCACCCGCAACCGGCCATCCTCGATCGTGCCCAGATCGGAGGCGACGAACCAGCCGTCCTCGAACGGCCGCTCGTCGCGCAGCCGATATCCGGAGAAGAGCACCGGCCCGCGGATCCGCACCCGGCCGTCGTCCCCGATTTTGAGATCTACATTGTCAAGGGGGATGCCGTCGTACACGCATCCGCCGCTGGTCTCGCTCGAGCCGTACGTCGTGACGACGCGCGCCCCGGCCGTACGAGCCGTATCGAGCAGACCCGGGGGAGCGGCCGCGCCGCCCAGCAGGATCGTGCGGAAGGCCGCGACGCCGGCCCCGGCGTCGAGCATGCGGCGCAGCTGGGTCGGGACCAGCGACACGTGATCGGCCCCCGAGGCGGCGACGTCGCCGGGAGAGAAGCGCGGGTGGATCACCGGCTCGGTCTCGCACAGCAGCGACCGTACGAGCACCTGCATGCCCGAGATGTGCGAGGGCGGCAGGCAGCACAGCCATCGATCGCCCCGCCGGGCGCCCAGGCGGGCCAGCGAGGCCCGGGCCGAGGCGGTCAGCGCCGCCGCCGGCAGCTCGACTCCCTTGGGCGCACCGGTGGACCCGGATGTGGCGATGATCACAGCGGCTGAGGTCGGCCGCCCGTCCGGCTCGCGCCGTACGCCTTCGGAGGTCACGACGTGGGTGGGACGCAGCGAGGCCAGCGCCGCCGCCAGCGCGGGCCTGGGCAGGTCGGGCGAGAGCGGCAGCACGGCCGGGCCGTCGCCCGACAGCGCGAGCCGTACGGCCTCGAACAGTTCCGGGCCCGGCGGGATGAGCAGGGCGTGCACCGGCCGGGCCCGGGCCGTGCCGTCCAAGGGTTGCGCCATTCGGTGTCCGAGACGGGTGAGCACGGTCGTAAGGTTAGTCCGGGCACTCCCGGGGAGTGGCCGGCCGGTAGGTGACGTGACTGAGGAGCGAGTGTGGCGAGCGAGGTCGACTGGAAGCGGTCGGGCGAGTACGAGGACATCGTCTACGAGACCGCGGAGGGCATCGCGAAGATCACGATCAACCGGCCCGAGCGACACAACGCGTTCCGCCCCACGACCCTGTTCGAGCTGCGCGATGCGTTCAACCTCGCGCAGGAGGACACCGAGGTCGGTGTGATCATCCTCACCGGGGCCGGTGACAGGGCGTTCTGCTCGGGCGGCGATCAGAAGATCCGCGGCGACGACGGCTACGTGGACGACAAGACCCACGGCATCGGCCGGCTGAACGTGCTTGACCTGCAGGTGCAGATCCGCCGCTGCCCCAAGCCGGTCATCGCGATGGTCGCGGGTTACGCGATCGGCGGCGGTCACGTCCTGCACGTGTGCTGCGACCTGACGATCGCGGCCGACAACGCCAGGTTCGGCCAGACCGGGCCCAAGGTGGGCTCGTTCGACGGCGGGTACGGCTCCTGGCTGCTGGCCGAGACGGTCGGGCTCAAGCGGGCCAGGGAGATCTGGTACCTGTGCCGTCAGTACGACGCGCAGACCGCACTGCAGTGGGGCCTGGTCAACGCGGTCGTCCCGCTGGAGCGGCTGGAGGAGGAGACCGTCCAGTGGGCCCGCGAGCTGCTGGAGAAGTCGCCGCTCGCGCTGCGCATGCTCAAGGGCGCGCTCAACGCGGTCACCGACGGCGCGGCCGGCATGCAGCAGTTCGCCGGTGACGCCACGCTCATCTACTACATGAGCGAGGAGGCCCAGGAGGGCCGCGACGCGTTCAAGGAGAAGCGCAAGCCCGACTTCGCGAAGTTCCCCCGCCGGCCGTGAATCCCGCGACCGCGCTGGCGACCGTCCTGGTCGACGAGCTGGTGCGTTGCGGGATGACCGACCTGGTGCTCTCCCCCGGCTCCCGTTCCGCACCGCTCGCGCTCGCGGCGCACGCCCAGCCGCGGCTGCGCCTGCACGTGCGCATCGACGAGCGGTCCGCCTCCTATCTCGCGCTCGGCCTCGCCAGGCGCTCCGAGCGGCCGGTCGCCCTGGTGTGCACCTCCGGCACGGCGGCGGCCAACTTCCATCCGGCGGTGATCGAGGCGTCGGAGTCGGGCGTGCCGCTGCTCGTGCTGACCGCCGACCGTCCGCCCGAGCTGCGCGGCACCGGAGCCAACCAGACGATCGACCAGATCAAGATGTACGGCTCGGCCGTACGCTGGTTCGCCGAGATCGGCGCGCCGGAGGAGCGGCCCGGCCAGGTGGCGTACTGGCGGTCCCTCGGCTGCCGGGCCTACCAGCGGGCCGCCGGGCCGTACGACCCCGGGCCCGTCCACCTGAACGCGGCCTTCCGCGAGCCGCTCGTCCCCGACGGGGACGTGAGCTGGTGCGAGCCGCTGGCCGCCGAGGGCGACCGCCCGTGGGTGCGGACGAGGGCCGTGCCGCCGGCGCCCGCGCTGCACATCCCGCCGACCCGCCGCGGCGTGCTCGTGGTGGGGGACGGCGCGGCCGGCGTCAGGCGGTACGTCGCCGCTGCGGGCATGGCCGGCTGGCCGGTGCTGTCGGAGCCCAACGGCGGCGGCAGGTACGGCGACCACGCCATCTCGGCCTATCACTTCCTCCTCGGCGACGAGGAGTTCGCTGAAGCCCACCGGCCGGACGTCGTGGTCACCCTCGGCCGCCCGGGGCTGTCGAGGCCGCTGCTGTCGTGGCTGGGCGGAGCCGGGGAGCACATCGTCGTGGCGGGCGACCTGACCCGCTGGCCCGACCCCACCCGCTCGGCCACCCAGGTCGCCCAGGCCGTGGAGATCCCGATCGTCTCGGGCGACGACTCCTGGCTGAGCTCCTGGCGGCGCGCCGACTATCTGGCCCGCCAGGCGGTCGACCGGGTGCTCGACTCCTCCGGGCTGAGCGAGCCCCGGCTGGCCAGGGACCTGGTGGAGGCGCTGCCCAACGGAGCGCTGCTGCTGTGCGGATCGTCGATGCCGGTCAGGGACCTCGACCAGACCATGCGCCCGCGCCGCGGCCTGCGGCTGATGGCCTCCAGGGGCGCCTCGGGGATCGACGGCCTGGTCTCCACGGCCGTCGGCGCCGCGCTCGCCCACAACGGTCCCGCCTACGCGCTGATCGGCGATCTGACGCTGCTGCACGACCAGAACGGGCTGATCCTCGGCCCGCGTGAACCCCGGCCGGACCTGTGCCTGGTCGTGGTCAACAACGACGGCGGCGGGATCTTCTCGATGCTGCCGCAGGCGGCGCTGTCCGACTCGTTCGAGCGGATCTTCGGCACGCCGCACGGCGTGGGCCTGGCCCATGTCGCGGCCGCCGCCGACGTTCCGTATACGCTGCTGGAGGACATCGACGAGCTGCCCAGGGCCATCAAGGGAGACGGCCTGCGGATGGTCGAAGTCCGCACCGACCGCGGCCACAACGCCGAGGTGCACGTCAAGATGCGCGACGCCGCTCACGCGGCGATGCGGAAGTGACCCTCGGGGGAGCAGCTCAGGGGCGGTGCCGTCCCGCAGGCCGGCCCGGCATGGTTCCCGGTAGGGATGCCGGGTGACCAGGGGGACGGCACAATGGTCTTCTCTCCGCCCCGCAGAGGAGTGACATGCACGTCGAGGAGTGGCTGCAGACGATCCCGGCCATCTGGGTCTATGTGCTCGTTGGCGGTGTCGTCGGCCTCGAAAGCCTGGGGATCCCCCTACCCGGGGAGATCGTCCTGGTGAGCTCGGCGCTGCTGTCGGCCAAGGGCGTGGTCAGCCCGCTCCTCGTCGGCGTCTGCGCGAGCACCGGGGCCATCGTGGGGGACTCGCTCGGCTACCTCATCGGGCGCAAGGGCGGCAGACCGCTGTTCGACCGGCTCGGGCGGCGTTTCCCCAAGCACTTCGGGCCGGCCCATATCGCCAAGGCCGAGCAGCTCTTCCAGCGCTGGGGCGTGTGGGCGGTGTTCTTCGGCCGGTTCGTGGCCCTGCTGCGCATCCTCGCCGGCCCGCTCGCCGGGGCGCTGCACATGCCGTACTGGCGGTTCCTGGTCGCGAACGTGCTCGGCGGCATCGTGTGGGCGGGCGGTACCACGGCGGCCGTCTACTATCTGGGCATCGTGGCCGACCGGTGGCTCAAGGGCTTCTCCTGGGTGGGGCTCGTGGTGGCGGTCCTGTGCGGCGTGGCCGGCACGATCTGGCTGAAGCGCAAGGCGGCGGCGGCCATGCGGGAGGAGGAGACCCCGCAGCCGGTGAGCCCGCCCTGCCGATGACCCGGGACCGGCCGGGGGCCTTCCGGATCAGCCGGGGTCCTTCCGACCGGTGCGGGACAGCAGCGCGCCCACCGCGGCGTCCAGCCGCCGCCGGAGCGTCGCCGAGTCCGGGGCGAGCGCGGTGAACGCGAGACCGGGCCCCGGCAGCGTGAACACGGCCGTGTGATCGTCGGAGCCGCCGGAGTGCGGGTGCGGTACGTGCCGCGATTCCACGAGCGTCGCATCCGCCAGCAGCACGGTTCCCGCGGCGTGCAGGCCCGCCGTGACGGCGGGTCCGTCCCAGCCGGGAGCCTCCGGCCCGACCACGAGTTCCTGGTCGTACAGGACGCGTCCGCCGGCCATGGCGCGCAGGCGCTGACGGAGCGCGCCGGGCCGTTCGCCGTACCGGCCGAACAGCACCTCCTCCCGCAGCAGCAGGCGGGAGTCGTGACACAGGGTGATCCGGACGTCGGTGCGGTGGCGGCAGCCGGCCGCCGGGACGACCGGCTGGGGCAGCCACACGAGTGTGCCGCGCGGGCCGACGCGGATGTCGAACTCGGTCCGCGACTCCTCACCGTACGGGCCGGGCAGCAGCAGCGTCGGGGAGACCTCGCCGAGAACGAGGGTGCTGCCGGCGCCGACGTCGACCTCCAGCCGCAGGCGGTCGCCGCCGAGCGGGCCGGCGCCGCCCGCGACCAGATGGACCCAGGCGGCGGTGGCGTCGCGTCGGCTCCAGGCGGCGATCGGCGCCGGCGTGCACGGGAGCGTACGGCGGAGCATGAGCGGCCAGGCGGAACGCAGCAGGCGGACGCGGGTGCCGGGTGGCGGGCCCGCCCGCGTGTCGGGTTCTGTGGCCAGCCGGGCCGGCTCGGGGATCACCCGGCGTGGCCGGCCGCCGCCAGCCGTTCGCGCACCCAGGCGGCGACCTCGTGCGCGGAGGGATCGTGGACGAGGGACAGGAAGCAGACGGGGCGATCGCCACGACGGGCTCTGGCGTCGCGGGCCATCACGGAAAGGTCGGCGCCGACCCGGTCGGCCAGGTCGGTCTTGTTGATGACCAGCAGGTCGGCGGAGGTGACGCCGGGTCCGCCCTTGCGGGGAAGCTTGTCGCCTCCGGCGACGTCGAGGATGAAGATCTGGTGGTCGACCAGGCCGCGGCTGAAGGTGGCGGTGAGGTTGTCCCCGCCGCTCTCGATCAGCAGCAGGTCGAGCGGCGGCAGCGTGCGGACGAGTTCGTCGACCGCCTCCAGGTTCGCGGAGATGTCGTCGCGGATGGCGGTGTGCGGGCAGCAGCCGGTCTGCACCGCGCGGATGCGCTCGGCGGGCAGGACGGCCTCGCGGAGCAGGAACTCGGCGTCTTCCATGGTGTAGATGTCGTTGGTCACCACGGCCATCTCCAGCTGCCCGGCCAGGTGGCGGCACAGGGCGGCCACGAGCGCGGTCTTGCCCGACCCGACCGGGCCGCCGAGGCCGATCCGCAGCGGCCGGTCGGGCCCTGGCGGGCCGCCGGGACGGCCGCCGCCGTGCGGACGCGCTTCCGCGCGGCGGTCCCGGATGTGGTGGTCCTCCGCGTGGTGGTCCTCCGCGTGGCGGGACGGCGGGTCGTCGTCAGGACGCAAACAGACGCACCTCCCAGCGGGCGTGGGCCTCGGCGAGGACGTCGAGCAGCGGGGCCCCGGGGGAGGGCAGCCGATCGGGTGGCGCCAGCGCGTGCCCGGCCGCCGCATGGGCCAGCTCGTCGAGTTCTGGAGCGAGGCGGACGAGGATCGCGTGGACGGCGAAGGGGTCGAGGCCCAGCAGCCGGATCGCCGCCGTGGCCGGCCCGGTGACCGTCTCGTGCAGGGCCGCTGCCGCAGCCGCGCGGGGGGTGAGCCCGAGTGCGCCGGCGGTCGCGCCGAGCGCGATCGGCTGATGCGGGCCGCCGTACGGGCCGCCGGCGAGTGCGCCGAGCCCGGGGTGCGGGCGCATGGCCAGCGCGGCGCGCAGGAACTGACGGCCGAGCCTGCGCGAGGCGGCACGCAGGGCGGGGGAGGGGATGCGCGCGTCGAGTTCGACGTCGAGGAGGCCGAACACGTCGCCGAGGCCGGGTCGTGGTCCGTTCCCGCCGCCGCCGTGGCCGGGAGGGTGCGCCGCGTCGGCGGCGCCGTCCGGGAACCGGGCGCAGGAAGCGGCGGCGAAGGCGGCCGCGGTGACTCCGCCGGTGGCGGCGCGGCCCGTCAGGAACGCCGCCAGGGTGGCGGTGTCGTGGACCAGACCGGCGGCGGCCGCCGCCTCCAGCCCGCCCGAGTGCGCGTGGGCGCCGGACGGGTAGCGGCCGTCGGTCAGCAGCAGCAGCGTGGCGAGACCCGGGCAGGCGCGGCCGCCGTGGCCGGGGTCCGTCGCATGTCCGGCGTGCACGTTCATCAGAACAGGAAGTATCGCTGGGTCATGGGCAGCTCCGTGGCCGGGGCGTGGTCCACCTGACGGCCGTCGATGCGGACGTCGAAGGTGTCCGGGTCGACCTCGATGACGGGCAGCGCGTCGTTCTCCGGGAGATCGGCCTTGGTACGGCCCCGCATGTTCGTCACGGGGACGAGACGGCGTTCGACGGCGAGCCGGTCGGCCAGCCCGTCCTCGATCGCGGCCGGTGCGACGAACGCCACGCCGGTGGCGGCCGCGGCCCTGCTGTGCACGTTGTACCCGAGACGCGGCAGCACCGGCTGAGGGGTGGGCACAGCGGCGCCGGGGTCGCCGAGCAGGGCGAGCGCGGCCATGCCGGCCTTGTAGACGGCGGAGGGCCGTACGCCGAACAGGGCGGGCTCCCACAGCACCAGGTCGGCGACCTTGCCCGGCTCGATCGAGCCGATCTCGTGCTCCAGTCCGTGGATCACCGCGGGGACGATCGTGTATTTGGCGACGTAGCGGCGGGCGCGGTGGTTGTCCGCGTGTCCGTCCCCCGGCAGCGGCCCACGCAGCCGCTTCATGACGTGCGCGGTCTGCCAGGTGCGGCGCACCACCTCGCCGATCCGGCCCATCGCCTGGGCGTCGGACGACATGGCCGAGATGGCCCCGATGTCCTGCAGGATGTCCTCGGCGGCCATCGTCGAGGCGCGGACGCGGCTTTCCGCGAACGCCAGCTCGGCCGGGACGGCCGGATTCAGATGGTGGGCGATCAGGCAGATGTCGAGCTGCTCGCCGGGGGTGTTGACGGTGAAGGGCCGGGTCGGGGTGGTCGAGGACGGCAGCACGTTCGGCTCGCCCGCGATCCGGATGATGTCCGGGGCGTGCCCGCCCCCGGCGCCCTCGGTGTGGAAGGCGTGGAAGTTGCGGCCCGCCGCGGTGCGCAGCAGATCCTCGACGAAGCCTGCCTCGTTGAGTGTGTCGCTGTGGATGGCGACCTGCACTCCGGCGGCCTCGGCCACGCTGAGGGCGGCGTCGATCACCGCGGGGGTGGCGCCCCAGTCCTCGTGGCACTTGAATCCGCCCATCCCGGAGCGGAGCTGCTCCCACAGCGCCTCCCGCGAGACCGTCGTGCCCCGGCCGAGGAACAGCACGTTGACCGGCCAGGGATCGAACGCCTCCAGCATCCGCTCGACCCACCAGCCGGCCGGGGTGGCCAGCGCGGCCTTCGAGCCCTCCGTCGGGCCGGTGCCGCCGCCGACCAGGGTGGTGGTGCCGGACTCCAGCGCCACCACCGACATGTCCGGCGACACGAAATGGACGTGGGTGTCGACCGTACCCGCCGTCATGATCTTCCCGTAGCCGCTGACGAGCTCGGTGGCGGGACCGACCACGAGATCCGGATGGACCCCGTCCATGATGTCTGGATTGCCGCACTTGCCGATCGCGGCGATGCGGCCGTCCCGCACCCCCACGTCGGCCTTGACGACCCCCCAGTGATCCAGGAGCACCGCCCCGGTGATCACCAGATCAGGGGTGCCCTCGGCCCGGGTAGCGTGCGACTGTCCCTGCGACTCCCGGCCGGACTTGCCGCCGCCGAAGACCGTCTCGTCGCCACCGGCGCAACGGTCCTCCTCGATCTCGACGAACAGGTCGGTGTCGGCCAGGCGGATCCGGTCGCCGGTGGTGGGGCCCAGGGACGCCGCGTAGCGGCGCCGGTCGATCTCAGCCATCCAGCGCACCCCCGCACTCGCCGCGCAGCCCGCGCACGATCCGCCGGCCGCCCAGTGGGACGAGCTCCACCTCCACCGTCGTTCCGGGGTCGAACCGCACCATCGCACCGGCGAGGATGTTCAGCCGCCGTCCCCAGGCCAGATCGCGGTCGAACCGCAGCGCCGGATTCGCCTCGGCGAAGTGATAGTGCGAGCCGACGCTGATCGGCCGATCCGCCGTGTTGGTCACGGTCATCGGCGTCACCGGGCGGCCGGCGTTGATCGTGACCGGCCCGGAGCCGTACACGATCTGTCCCGGCGCCGTCTCCCGGTCACCGGAGTCGGCGCCGGGCTGTACCAGCCCGAGCGTCCGCCCCGGTCCCGACGCGGGCATGGGCCCCTCCCTACCCGGCATCGGGGCTCATCGGATCGGCTCCTGCACCGCGATCAGCTTGGTGCCGTCGGGGAAGGTCGCCTCCACCTGCACCTGGCTCAGCATCTCGGGGACCCCGTCCATCACCTCGTCGCGCCGCAGCAGATCCCGCCCGGCCTCCTCCAGGTCGGCCTTGGTACGCCCGTCACGGGCGCCTTCGAGGAGGAAGGAGGCGATCAGCGCGGTCGCCTCGGGGAGGTTCAGCCTGAGCCCGCGTTCCCTGCGCTCCTGTGCGAGCCTGGCCGCCGTGTAGATCATCAGCCGTTCGCGCTCCGGCAGACTGAGGAGCATCGCGTCCTCCCCGTTTCGCCCGGGAGACCACCCGTGCCTCCCGCCCGCGCGGCGCCCACGACACGTGGGGCCGTCACGCTCGCCCTACCCCCGGGCGGGACGGACAACCACCACGTCAGCGGGACGGACGGCGATCGCGGATCCCCCTCCGAGTAGCCTGGGCGTCGTGGCCGAGCCGTACCTGACGATCAAGAACATCATCGAGCACGAGACCGAGGTCCGCCGTTCGCGGTTCATCTGCGCGATCGCGCCGGTGGAGACCGAGGAGGCCGCGCGGGAGTTCATCGCCGGGCGCAGGCGGCGGTACGCCGACGCCACGCACAACTGCACGGCGTACGTCATCGGGCCGGACCTGCGCAAGGCCGACGACGACGGCGAGCCCGGGGGCACGGCGGGCACGCCGATGCTGGAGATGCTCACCCGGCGCGGCTTCGCCGACGTCGTGGCCGTGGTCACCCGCTACTTCGGTGGCGTGCTGCTGGGCGCGGGGGGACTGGCCCGTGCGTACGGCGGCGCGGTGGGGGAGACGCTCGACCGGGCCGAGAGCGTCGAGATGGTCCCCGCGACCGTCGCCGCCGTGACGATCGACCACGCCCACGCCGGACGACTGGAAAACGATCTGCGCGCCTCGCCGTACCCGCTGCGCGGCGTCGACTACGGCGCGCGCGTCACGTTCGAGGTCGCGGTGGCCCGTGACGCGATGCCCGGCTTCGAGGAGTGGCTGGCCACGGTGACCGCCGGCCGTGCCACCGTCCGTTCCGGCGGCACGACCCGTCTGGCCCGGACGCGAAGCCGTACGGCGCCGCGCTGACCCGTCCCGCTGTCGCGGACCGGAGGCTCAGCCTTCCAGGGCGTACCGCATGACGCGGAACTTCGCCCCGGCCTCGGCGAGTTCGGCGGCCGGGTCCGACCCGGCCATGATGCCGCAGCCGGCGAACAGCCGGGCCCGGCGGCCGGAGATCTGCGCGCAGCGCAGCGCGATGCCCCACTCGCCGTCGCCGCGGGAGTCGATCCAGCCGACGGGGCCCGAGTAGCCGGCGCGCTCCATGCCCTCCAGCTCCCGGATGACGCGCAGGGCCGCGCCGGTGGGGGTGCCGCCGACGGCGGCCGTCGGGTGCATGGCGGCCACCACGTCGAGCACGGAGGCGCCGTCCGACAGCCGCCCGGTGACCCGGCTGGCCAGGTGCTGCACGTTCGGCAGCATCAGCAGCTCCGGTCGTGCCGGCACGTCCAGCGTGGAACACAGGGGAGCCAGGGCGTCCCGGACCGAGGCGACGGCGCAGGCGTGTTCGTGGCGGTCCTTGCCCGAGGCGTACAGCGCCGCGCCGCGGGAGGCGTCCTCGGCCGGTCCCGAGCCGCGTTCCGTCGTGCCCGCGAGGACCAGCGACTCGATCGACCGGCCCGTGTGCCGGACCAGCAGCTCGGGCGTCGCCCCGGTCAGTCCGTCCACGCAGAACGCGTAGCACTCGGGATAGCGGGCGGTCAGCCGCGACAGCAGCACCCGGATGTCGATGTCACGCTCGGCGACGGCGGTGAGATCGCGGGCGAGCACCGCCTTGTCCAGTTCGCCGCCCCTGATCCTGTGCACGGCCGCGGCCACGGCCTGTTTCCACTCCGGGACGGTCAGCGTGCCGTCGCCGTACCGGATGCGCCCCGGCCCGACGCGCGGTGTCACCGGCACGGACGCGGTCTCGCCGATCGTGGTGAGCCAGGCCCGGCCGTTCCTGCGGGCGAGCACGACACGCGGGACGATCAGCGTGGACCCGGCAGCGTCGCGGTCGAAGGTGAACGAGCCGAACGCCACGGGTCCCGAGCCGGGCACGCCGACCTCGTCGTCGATGCTGGCGAGGTCGAAGAGCATGCCGAGCCACTCCCGGGCCCGGTCGAAACGGTCCGGGCCCGGTGGAAGCACCGTACGTGCCGCCTCTCCCCAGCCGACCAGACCTTCGCCATGCCTGACCCAGGCGTACGGCATGACATCCGGCAGACGGGTAACAAGATCGCCAGGATCGCTCACCGCGACCGTGCGAACCACGAGGGGGCGGATAAGGGCGACACTCACTCAATTCACTTTACGCACGATCTGACCGTGGTTCGTCCCGGACCCCCGATGGTCGGCCGTCCACCAGGCCCGAAGTGCCTGCGTCAAGCGCGGATAGGAACTCGGTCAGAGAATCGCCGGATTCCCCGAAGGAGATGGAGCGCGCCCACGGTGATCCCTACGTTGGGTCACCCGGAGGTGTTCATGATCAAGAAGATCACGTCGTTCCTGGCCCTTTCCGTGCTGCTCGCGCCGGGAACGGCCCATGCCGGGCGTCCGCCGGCGGCGGCGCCGCCCGCGCCTCCCAGGGTGCTGGCGGCGCTGGGAGACTCGATCAGCGCGGGGTTCAACGCGTGCGGCTGGTACGTCCCGTGCACCTCGCGGTCGTGGTCGTCCGGGGACGGCGCAGAGGTGAACAGCCACTACCTGCGCCTGCTCGCGCTCGCGCCGGACCTGAAGGGGCACAACCTCAACCTCGCGGTCCCCGGGGCGACCAGCGCCGATCTGCCCGAGCAGGCCCGGCGGGCGGTCGACGGCCGGGCCGACTACGTCACCATCCTCGTGGGCGCGCAGGACGTGTGCGCCGAGTCGCCGGAGCTCATGACCCCCGTCGACACCTACCGGCGCCGGATCGACGAGGCACTCGACGTGCTGCGGCCGACGGGGGCACGGGTCTTCATCGCCAGCATCCCGGACCTGAAGCGGCTCTGGCAGATCGGCAAGGACGACCGCTGGGCCCGTGTGTTCTGGACGATCGGCCGGACCTGCCGGTCGATGCTGGCCAAGCCCGGATCCATGGCGAAGGAGGACCAGGCCAGGCGCGACGAGGTGCGCGACCGGGTGATGGACTACAACGAGCAGCTCCGGCAGGCCTGCCGGCGGTACGGCCCGGCCTGCCGCTACGACGGCGGCGCGGTCTTCGCCTTCCCCTTCACGCTCGAGATGCTGAGCGGCTGGGACTTCTTCCACCCCAACGAGGCCGGTCAGCGGGCGCTCGCCCGGGTCACCTTCGCCGCCGGCTTCTTCGCCGATGCGAAGGCGTGACCACGCGGCGGTCACAGCCGGCCCTGGTGGCGGGCCGCCTCGATCCGGTTGCGTGTGCCGGTCTTGCCGATCGCCGAGGACAGGTAGTTGCGCACGGTGCTCTCCGACAGGTGGAGCCGGGCGGCGATGTCGGCGATGGTCGTCCCGTCGGCGGCGGCGGACAGCACGTCACGGCCCGGCATCTCGATGTCGAGTAGCGCCACGTCGGGCCGGGTCGCCAGTGCGGCTGCGGCCACCTCCTCGCCGGAGGAGACCTGGGCGACGACCTCGATGTCGTCTTCGAGGCCGAGCAGCAGGGCCAGGGCGCCGCGCATCATGCCCTGATCTTCGGCCAGCAGCACCTTGATCACGTCTTGTCCTCCCCGCGCGGAACCGTCACACGCAGCAGAAAGCCCCCGCCGGGCAGCCGGTCGGCCGCCAGAGTGCCGTCGAGCGCGGTCACCCGCTCCCGCAGCCCGGCCAGCCCGTTGCCCCGAGCCCGGCCCTGGCCGGGTCCGCCGCCGTCGTCGCGGATCTCCAGCACGAGATCGTCGCCCACGTGCAGCTCGACCGCGCAGGCGGTGGCGCCGCTGTGCCGGATGACGTTGGTGACGCCTTCCCGCACGGCCCAGCCCGGCAGGGCGTCTGTCTCCGGCGTGAGCCCCCCGCGGCCGGGACGCGGACGTCGGCGGCGATGCCGGCGTCGGCCGGCGCCGTACGGGCGGAGTCGAGTTCGGCGGCCAGGCCGCGCCCCCGGTAGCCGGTGACGGCGGCCCGCACCCCCGGTCGGCCGCCGGGAGGTCCCCCCGCGGGGTGGTTGGCGGGGGGCGAGCGCTCTCCGCTACCTTGCTCATATGAACACCTCTTCAGATGAGCATGCGTTGGCGGTGGACGCGTGCGCCGCCCGCGTGGTCGACGCCGACCGGGTCGCCGCCGTGTGCGAGCGGATGCCGGCGGCCGCCGATCTGGCCGACACCGCCGACGTCTTCGGCCTGCTGTCGGATCCGAACCGGCTGCGGCTGCTGGTGGCGCTGCTGGAGGGGGAGCTCTGCGTGTGTGATCTGGCCGCGGTCAGCGGGCTGAGCGAGTCGGCGGCCTCGCACGCGCTGCGCCTGCTGCGCGCGCACCGTATCGTGGCGGTGCGCCGCGCCGGGCGGATGGCCTACTACCGGCTGGAAGACCCGCATGTGCGGATGCTGCTGGATCTGGCGCTGGCGCACACGGAGCACACCGAGATCCTGCATCCCGAACGCGACGGGGGTGAGTGATGGGCGCCGGCCACGGGCACGGACACGCGGGGGCCCGGCACCGATGGCGGCTGGCCGTCGCCTTCTGCCTGGTGGGTGCGTTCTTCTTCGTCGAGTTGGGGTACGGCCTGGTCTCCGGGTCGCTGGCGCTGCTGTCGGACGCCGGGCACATGGCCGCCGACGTCGTCACGCTCGGCGCCGCGCTGGTGGCCACGCGCATCGCCGCCCGCCCGGACACCACCGGCCGGCGCAGCTACGGCTCCTACCGCGCCGAGGTGTTCGCCTCCCTGCTGGCCGTGATGATGATGCTGGGCGTCGCCGTATACGTGGTCATCGAGGCGATCGGGCGCATAGGCGCCCGGGCGGAGGTGGCCTCGGGTCCGATGCTCGTGGTCGGCTCGATCGGCCTGGCCGTCAACCTCGCCGCGCTCGCGATCCTGCGCGCCGGGGCGGGGGAGAGCCTCAACGTCAGGGGCGCCTATCTGGAGGTCATGGCCGACACCGCCGGGTCCGTCGGCGTCATCGCGGCCGGCGCGCTGGTTGCGGCCACCGGGCAGGCGCTGTGGGACACGCTGGTGGCGCTGGTCATCGGCGCGTTCGTCGCCGTCCGGGCCGTCTCGCTGGGCCGTCAGGTGTTCGCCGTGCTCGGCCAGCACGTGCCGGAGGGCATGGACCCCGCGGCCGTGGCCGCCGATCTGGCCGCCATCGACGGCGTCAGCGACGTGCACGACCTGCATCTGTGGACGCTCACCTCCGGCATGCACGTGGCCACCGCCCACCTGGTCACCGTCGACCCGCACGACAACCACGCGGTCCTGGACCGGGCCCGCGACCTGCTGCTGCGCCACCACGGCGTGGCCCACGCCACCCTCCAGGTCGAGCCGGCCGACCACCGCGGCTGCGACGAACTCGGCTGGTGACCCCTTGCCCGCGGCGATTGCCCGATTAGTCTTGGTTGTGATGGATCAACGCGATACAGGGGGCTTCGCGGCATGGGCGGGACAGTACGGGCGGTCAGCAGCAGCGGCGAATACACGTTCACCAAGCCGAATCGGAGCAGCATCACGTTACTCGCGGGGATCGGCGTGGAGGGGGACGTGCACGCCGGCGTGACGGTGAAGCACCGCGTCCGGCTCGCGCAGGACCCCACCCAGCCCAACCTTCGCCAGGTCCACCTCATCCACGAGGAGCTCTTCGCTGAGGTCGGCGGGAAAGGGTTCCGGGTGGCGCCGGGCGAACTCGGGGAGAACATCACCACCAGTGGAATCGACCTGCTCGGCCTGCCCGTGGGCACCCTGCTGCGCTTCGGGGACGAGGCGGTCGTGGAGGTCACGGGGCTGCGCAACCCCTGCCGGCAGATCGACGACTTCCAGGACGGACTGCTGAAGGAGGTCGTCGGCCGGGACGAGCACGGCGGCATCGTCAGAAAGGCGGGGATCATGGGCGTCGTGCGCGAGGGCGGCGTGGTGCGGCCCGGCGACGCGATCGTCGTCGAGCTGCCCGCGGGACCGCACCGGCCCCTCGACCGGGTCTGATCGGCCCGCGCCACGCCGTACGACAGCCCCGGCCGCGGACGCGCCCGCGAACCCGGGCGCGGTCGAGGGCGGAACGCCCCCGTGCGGCCCCCGCCCGCTCGTCTGTCCGCGAACACCGGCCCGGTGGAGATCCCGGCGTGTCAGAATGCCGGTATGGCAGCCGCGGACCGATCAGTGGTCATCGACATCCGGACCCGCAGGGCGGGTGGGAAGCACGGTTCCGAGATCCCCGACGGCCCCGGCCCGCTGCTGCGCGAGGTCTACGGGGAGATCCTCCGCGACGAGCGGCTGGACCAGGACCGTACGCTCCACGACGTGGCGCGTACGGTCGGCATGTCCAAGCAGTATCTGTCGGAGGTCGAGCGCGGGCGCAAGGAGCCGTCGTCGGAGATGCTCCGTTCGGTGTGCGACGCGCTCGGGCTGCCGGTCGAGCACCTGCTCACCCGCGCCGTCCGGCGGATCACGGCGTCGCGCCGGATCGCGACCCGCCGGCCGTCCGAGGCGCCGCGGGTGGAGCTGCTGGCGGCGTGAGCGCTACACCGCCTCGCGGGTGACGATCAGCTCGTCGGCCAGGCCGTACTCGACGGCCTCACGGGCGTCGAAGACCCGGTCCCGGGCGGTGTCCCTGCGCAGCCGGGCGACGTCGACCCCGGTGTGGGCGCTGAGAATCTCCTCGGTCTGCGCGCGCACCCGCATCACCTCGGCCGCCTGCAGAGCGAGATCGGAGATGGTGCCCTGGCCCTGTGTGTACGGCTGGTGCAGCAGCACACGGGAGTGGGCGAGCATGAACCGCCGTCCGGGCGCGCCGGCGGCGAGCAGCACGGCGGCGGCCGAGGCCGCCTGGCCCATGCAGTACGTCGCGACCCTCGCCCGCAGGAACCGCATGGTGTCGTAGATCGCGAGCATCGCCGTCAGCGACCCGCCGGGGGAGTTGATGTAGAGGTTGATCTCCTGGTCGGGGCTCTCCGCTTCCAGGTGGAGCAGCTGCGCCATCACGACGTTCGCGACGCCGTCGTCGATCTCGGTGCCGAGGAAGACGATCCGCTCGTTGAGCAGCCGGCTGAAGACGTCGAACGACCGCTCCCCGGCGGGGGTCCGCTCGACCACGTGCGGGATCATGTACTGGCTCATGAGGAGAACCCCATCAGGTTGGGCGCCGCGTACGGCGCGAGGCTGTGGAAGGAGTCGACGATCTGGTCGATGATGCCGTAGTCGCGAGCCTGTTCCGGGGTGAACCAGCGGTCCCGGTCGCTGTCGGCGGCGATCTCCTCGACCGTCCGCCCGGTCTCCGCCGCGAGGATCTCCTCGGACTGCCGCTTCATGTACTCGAGGTTCTCGGACTGGATCGCGATGTCGATCGCCGTGCCGCCGATGCCGGCCGACGGCTGATGCATCATGATCCGGCTGTGCGCGAGGCTGATCCGCTTGCCGTGGGTGCCGGAGGCCAGCAGCACCTGCCCCATGCTCGCCGCGAACCCGAGCGCGACGGTGACCACGTCGTTCGGGACCAGCTTCATCGTGTCGTAGATCGCCAGCCCGGCCGACACCGACCCTCCGGGCGAGTTGATGTACAGGATGATGTCGCGCTCGGAGTCCGCCGTCGCCAGCAGCACCATCTCGGCGCACGCCCGCTCGGCCATCTCGTCGTCGACCTCTCCGGTCAACAGCAGGGTCCGCTGCTGGAACAGCCTCTCGTTCAGCCGGTCTCGGTAGCTCATGCTCGGTGAAACACGCATGGCGCATTTGTAACCGCCGCGCACCCGCCGGCCGCCGATATGTCTGCTGAGGGCAGATCGGGACGCCGCCGCCC
Organism: Sphaerimonospora sp. CA-214678; assembly: GCF_050942215.1. GTDB lineage: Bacteria > Actinomycetota > Actinomycetes > Streptosporangiales > Streptosporangiaceae > Sphaerimonospora. The sequence continues at coordinate 3,073,623 of NZ_CP192056.1, read as the reverse complement.
GCCGCTTCAGCGGGCGTCAGCCGGTCCGGCCGGCGCGGCGGTAGCCGTACATCGCGTAGAGGCCGAAGACGACCAGCCAGGCGGTCGGCATGGCCGTCTCGCGCGCCCCGGGGGCCGCTCCGAACGCGACGTGCCAGGACAGGGACGCGTAGCCGTTGGACGGGGTCCACTCGGCGAGGGCGCGCAGCCAGGACGGGAATCCGCTGACCGGCACCCACAGCCCGCCCACGATGGACAGCCACCGCCAGGGGGCGAGCGTGACCTGGTTGACCAGCGCCCCGGTGAGCAGCACGGCGGCGATGCCCGGCACGACCCCGATGGCGCCGGTGACGACCTTGCCGGCGATCACCTGGGCCGGGGTCAGCGGGGTGAGGCGGAGCCGGCGCAGCCATCCCGCCGCCCGGTCCTCGGCGATGCCGCTGCCGTTGTTGAACGCCGCGCCGAGCGCGAGTTCGAGGACCCGGTCGAGCGGCAGCGGCGCGGGATAGGTGCCGGCCACGAAGGTGAGCAGCTCGCGTACGGTGACCCGTCCGATCAGGCCGCCCTCCTGCGGCATCGCGCCCACCAGGCCCTGCCGTACGGCCTGGCCGGGATCGAGGCCGAACAGGGCGGCGCGTCCGGAGTCGGGCGCCAGCAGGCCGAGCAGCGGACCGATCGTCGTGGATTTGCCTGCTCCGTTCTGACCGAGCAGGGCGACCGTCTGACCCCGGGGGATGGTGAGCGCGATCCCGTCGACGGCGCGTACCGGACCGAAGTTCCTGGTCACCGAGGAGAGCAGTACGGCCGGGCTTTCGTCGCTTCGCGTGCTGGAAACGATAGGAACCGGCCGCCCGGCCGAGTAGATCGAACGATCCGCTTTCCGGCAGGACATTTGTCCTGCCCAAACTAGTTAATCTCCACTGTAAAGGAGGCGGGTTGTCTATGCGAACACGTCACAGGAGCGTGAGCTGCTCCGAAGCGGGACGATGCGGTCGCCCGGGCCGGTCACGGCGGGTTCGAGTGCCATCGGATCGGGGACGCCGGGCATCGCGCGGGGTGGCGCGGCCGATCCCGTGGCGCTCGGCGAGCTCGGCCACCTGCCGGGTGATCCGCTCTTGGTAGGCCCTGGGGGCGTACGCGCCCCTGCCGTACAGCTCCAGGTAGCGGGGAACGAGCCGGGGATGCTCGCGGGACAGCCAGGCCAGGAACCATTCGCGGGCGCCGGGCCGCAGGTGCAGCACGATCGGGGTGACGTGCGCGGCGCCGGCCTCGGCGATCCGCCGGACGGTGTCGGACAGCATGGCGGGGGAGTCGGCGAGGTAGGGAAGGATCGGGGCCATCAGCACGCCGCACCGGACGCCGTGGTCGTTGAGCGTGGCGCAGACCTCCAGCCGCTTGCGCGGATGCGGCGTGCCCGGTTCGACCTGCCGCCACAGGCCCTCGTCGGCGAAGCCGACCGAGACGGCCGTGCCGACGTCGGTCACCTCGGCCGCCTGGGTGAGCAGGTCGAGGTCGCGCAGGATCAGCGAGCCCTTGGTCAGGATGGAGAAGGGGTTGGCCGCGTCCCGCAGCGCGGCGAGGATGCCGCGCATCAGGCGGTAGCGGCCCTCCGCCCGCTGGTAGCAGTCGACGTTGGTGCCCATGGCGATGTGCTGTCCGGCCCACTTGGGCGCGGCCAGCTCCTTGCGGACCAGCTCGGCCGCGTTCACCTTCACGACGATCCTGGAGTCGAAGTCCCGTCCCGCATCCAGATCCAGATATTCATGCGTTTTCCGGGCGAAGCAGTAGACGCAGGCGTGGCTGCAGCCGCGATAGGGGTTGATCGTCCACTCGAACGGAACGCGGCTCGCGCCGGGGACGCGATTGATGATCGAGCGCGCGTGGATCTCGTAGAACGTGATGCCCCGGAACTCGGGGGTGTCGAAGGTCCTGGCGACCGCACCGCGCGCGATCAGCGGCACGGCCTCGCCGTCCCGCTGATCGGAACGTTCCAGTTCGTCGCCCCGTCGCCCGTCCGGGCCTTGATCGTCAAGACGTAGGTGATCCCAGCGCACAACTCCATTAGAACAAGATTTCGATCCCGATCGCAAGTTTCAACCCCAGGCAAATAGCGTCCCTGGAAACGGCTAACGATCTTGAACGATGGGCAGAAAGTCGGCACACACCTCGCGTTCTGGAGAGTTGCGCCATGGCCTGGTCGCAGGACGAAGAGCGAATGCTTGCGATGATCGAGCGGCACCTCACCGACGAAGACCCCAAATTGGCTGCCAGGATCGAGTCCTTCAACCATCGGGTGGAACGGAGGGAGCACGGCGGCCGGCGACGGCCGGCCGATCCGTCCGCCGACGGGGCCGGGAGCCGATGGCCACGCCGATCCACCCTGATCATCACGCTGAGCTGGGTGCTGATCGTGGTGTTGATCACGGCCCTGCTGATCATGGCTCTCCAGCACAACGCGGCCGCCCTCGCGCTCTGATCCGCCGACTGCGATGGCCGGTTTCCGCCAGCGTTCGTCGTCGGGGGAGGACGATGCTCGGAAACATGGATTTCGACATCCGGGCCATCGGGCCCGTTGTGGCGGACCGGTTGAGGAACGTGGACGACGCGGGCCGCGAACCACGGAAGATCACCGACATGGCGGGCGGCAGCCCGCTGCGCTGCTGTCTTCGACGCTCGCTCCCCGGCGAGGAGATCGTGCTGGTCTCCTACGCGCCGCTTCGCCGCTGGGCGGCCGAAACCGGCGCCGATCCCGGTCCGTACGAGGAGCTGGGGCCCGTGTTCATCCACGCCGGCCCGTGCGCGAGCCCGCTACCGGGTTATCCGGAGGAGATGGGAGGGCCGCTCCGCGTGTTCCGCGCCTACCGGGCCGATGGATCGATCCTCGGCGGCCGGTTGGTCGACGAGCGTCGCTCGGCCGATCCGGCGACGGCGTCCGCGCTGCTGGGGTCGATGCTGGACGACCCGGAGGTCGCGTTGATCCACGCCCGCGCCGTGGAGTTCGGCTGCTTCCTGTTCGAAGTCCGCAGCGCCGGATCCTGACCGGGCCCCGCCGCCGGGCACGCGTACGTGCCGCGCACGCCATGTCCCGCCTCCGTGACGGCGGGGCCGATCATCGCGATGCGGAACCCGCCGCACGACGCCCGGTGCCGTACCGGCCCATCAGAGGGCCCTCCTATCCGAGGGCCCTGAGGAAGGCGGCCGCGACGGGGGCGGCGACCGCGCCGCCTCCGCCCCCGCCCTCGACCACGACGGCGAAGGCGAGATCGCCCCGGTAGCCGGCGAACCAGGCGTGCGAGTCGAGCTTGGGACCGGTGCCGAACTCGGCGGTGCCGGTCTTGCCCGCCGTCCCGGACGGCAGCTTGGCGCCGCGCGCGGTGCCCTTGGTCACGACCGCCTTCATCATCGAACGGAGCTGCTCGGCGACCCCGTCGGGCAGCGGCTTGGGCGAGGACTTCTGCTTGAGGGACGGCACCAGCGTGGGCGGACGCCACGACCCGTCGGCGATCGCCGCCGCCACCCCCGCCATCACCAGCGGACTGGCGGTGATCCTGCCCTGGCCGAAGGACTCGGCCGCGAGCTCGGCGTCGCTGGTGGCCTTGGGCATGCTGCCCTTCGTCGCCGGCACGCCGATGTTCAGCGCCTGGTTGAACCCGAAGTCGTTCGCCAGGTCGTACAGCTTCTGCGCGCCGAGCTTGGCAGCGGCCAGCGGTGCGAAAGTCGTGTTGCACGAGTGGGCGTAGGAGTCCAGGAACGACAGCGACCCGAACGCCTCATGGTCGGAATTGCGGATCTTCAGGCCGCCGACGTTCGCCTCACGGGGGCAGGACACCGTCGACGACGGGGTGAGGCCGGCGGCCAGCAGCCCCGCCGCCGTGACGGCCTTGAACGTCGATCCGGGTGGATAGCGGCCGTCCAGGGCCCGGTTGAAGCCGCCCTTGTTGTTGACGACGGCGAGGATCTCGCCGGTCGAGGGCCGGACGGCCACCAGGGACGCGGGCTTCTCCAGGTCGCGTACGGCGTCGGCCGCTGCCCGCTGGACGCGGGGATCGAGGCTCGTGCGCACCTCCTCGCCCGGTCTGCCCTCGAGCGTGTGCAGGGTCTCGCGCTCGTCACCGCCGACCGCCTGGATCTCCGTCGTCGGCGTGCCGGCGAGCCGCCGCTGGAAGGTCTCCTGCAGACCGCCGCGCCCCACCGCGTCGCCCACCCGATAGGCGGGGCCCAGCTTCCCGACGTCCTTGGCCGTGGCCTTGTCGAGGAATCCGACGAGCTGCTGGACCGAACCGCCGTCGTCGCCGTCGTCGATGCGCGCGCCGCTCGCGTCGGTGATCGCGGCCCTGGCCGGCCAGGTCGTCTTGACGGCCAGACGGTTGGTCCCGGTCAGCGCGGGATGGACGGCGGACGGGGACCAGTCCACCTTCCAGTGGCGGTCCTCGACCACGAGCTTCAGCTCGCCCTCGTAGGTCCACTCGCCCAGGTTCTTCAGCTTCACCGTGGTCGTGTAGGAGGCGGTGGAGCGGTCGTCGACCGGTTCGCTCACGCGCATGTCGCTCACGGCGATCTCGGTCGCGCGCAGGTTCTTCGTCAGCTCGGCATAGGCCGCTTCGAAGTCCGCGGCCGGGGCCGCGAGCTCGGTCTTCATGGCCGCGAAGTCGCCACGCGACCAGGCGGACGTGAACCGCTGCGCCGTCTCCAGCGGCGTTCCCCGGGTGTGCAGCAGGTAGTAGGCGCCCCCGGCCCCCGCTGCCGCCACCACCACGATCGCGGCGGACATGATCACGACCGTACGTTTTCGCGGCACCGCGCGACACCCCCTGAGGTCCAGATCAATCTCTGAGCCTAACGGGATCAGGCGGGCATGCGCATCCCGCCGGCGATCAGCCGGCCGCCTTGACGCTCGTCGCGTACATCGGGACGTACTCCTGCCCCGACAGCCGCTGGATGGCCTCCATGATCCGGTCGGTGACCTCGCGGCGGTCACGCGCCCGGCCGGGGTCGCCGGTGAACGTCATCGGCTCGCCGATCCGTACGCCGATCCGGCGCACGCGCGGAATGGAGGCCCCGGGCGGCAGCACCTTGTCGACGCCGATCATCGCGACCGGGATCACCGGGGCGTGGGTGGTCAGCGTGAGCCAGGCCACGCCGATCTTTCCGCGATACAGGCGGCCGTCGGGAGAACGGGTGCCCTCGGGGTAGATGCCGAACAGGTCGCCGGCCTTCAGCACCTCCGCCGCCGAGTCGAGCATGGCCTGGGCGGCCGAGGCGTTCTCCCGGTCGATGGAGACGGTTCCCATGCCGCGCATCCACAGGGCGGTCAGCGGGTTGCCGGTGAAGTATTCGTTCTTGGCCACGAACCGCACCGGCCGGGGCAGCACCGCCGGAAGCAGGAAGGAGTCGAGCACGGAAAGGTGGTTGGAGGCGAGGATCGCCGGCCCGTTCGCGGGGACGTTGCGGGCCCCCTCCACCTTTGGCCGCCACAGCAGGCGCATCACCGGAACACTGATGATCTTGCTGGCGCGGTAAAGCACGGGCTCTCCTCGGTCGGGCACGTGCGTCAACCTTAAGCCGCGGCGGACGTCCGTGTGCTGTGGGGCACCTGCAACGCGCCGGGCCGAGATTTGTACGGCACGCCCAACGGGGCGGCCGTGTGGAGGGTGAGACGCGAACGCCCCGCGAGAACCAGGTCTCGCGGGGCGTCCACGCTAAGGCCGATGTGGCGGTCGCCTCCTCGGCGAGAGGCACAACACGGCTCCAGCCGAACGGTATTCCGTGAAGGCGATAATTGCGGCCCGGGGGACACAGACCACATCGACCGGTATCGACTCTAACCGACTCTCAGCCCTTGTTATTCCATCGGTCCCTCATGACTTGGCATATCGCCGGGGGGATTTTCCGGCCGGTCCGGCCATACGGCCAGGCCATCCGGGGGATCGGCCGTCAGCCGCGGCTCCGGCGGCGTACCGGAAGTTCGACGGAGATCGCGTGCCGATCCGGCTCGGCGCGGCTTCCGGAGGAACTCGCGGACGCCGGCGACCGGAAGGTCGGGGCCTCCGCCGCGAGGCACTTCGGGACGCTGACCTGCGGGTCGTGACGGTGCTCCAGGGACAGTCTCACCTCAAGATGATCTGCCGCGCCCTGGCGAGGTTGGCGATCAGTTCGGAACGGGTCTGGTGCTCGTGCGCGATCCACGCGGGTTGACCGGGACCGCTGCGCCACGACTCGCTGAGCGGGCTGTTGTCCACGGTGTCGAACCCGAACCGGTCGTACAGTCGCGTCACGAGTTCCACGGCTTCGGGAAAGTCGCTCGAGGCCGACAGCGCCAGGCGACCGGGGGTGCCCGCCGGTCTGCCCGCGGTGGTGATGCGGGGAGCTTGGATGTGGGTGAAGGCCTTGACGACCTTGGATCGCGGAAGGTGCTCTTGGCGCAGCTCGTGGACCGTCTTCTCACCCGAGTCGATGACCGGGATATGGCCGTCGCGCCAAATCATGTAGTTGTTCGTGTCGAGTACGATCTTGCCGGCCAGTTCCTCCTCAGGCATGTCGTTGACCACCTTGAGGGGGACCGCCACGACTGCGAACTCACCGGCGGCGGCAGCGCCGGCAGCGGTCGCGGCACGCGCTGACGGGCCGAGCTCGTCGATGAGGTCCCGCAGAGTCTCAGGTCCTCGTGAGTTGGCGATGACGACGTCGTAGCCGTTCGCGATCGCCGCACGCGCGATCTGGCTACCGACCTCACCTGCGCCGATGATGCCGATTACTGTCATTGGTCCGCTACCTCAACCTTTGGTGAGACCGTCGCGTCGTCGGCCGCGTCGAGTCCGGTCTCGCACTGGCCGGTGTGCGCCCTCGGCCGCCGGCCGTACGGCACCGGCCAGGCCCGTTCCTGTGCTGCCGCCGGTGACGAGAGCGGTCCCACCCTCAAGCAGTCCCACGTGGATGACCTCCGTCGAATTTTGTACCGATCGATGCGTAATTCGACGATAGCACGTTCTGCAACGATCGATACAGAAGCGGTAGGCTGCGGGGTGTGAAGACCAGACAGAGCGGCCCCGTCGGCCGGCCGAGAGGATTCGACGCCGGCGAAGCACTCGAACGCGCCATGCTGATCTTCTGGGAGCACGGTTACGAGGGGGCCAGCCTGGCCAGGCTGACCGAGGCGATGGGCATCTCCGCCACCAGCATGTACGCGGCCTTCGGCAACAAGGAGGAACTGTTCCGCAAGGCCCTGGAGCGCTACACCCAGGGCCCGGGCGCCTACCTGAACCGGGCCCTGGAAGAGCCGACCGCCCTCGGCGTCGCCACCGCGATCCTGACCGGCGCCATCCGGACCACCAGCCGCCCCGCCCGCCCCCATGGATGCCTGGGCGTCCAGGGCGCCCTGGCCACCGGAGACCCCGGACGCGGCGTCCGCGACCTGCTCACCGCCTGGCGAAACGACGGCTGCTCCCGCCTTCGCGAGCGGTTCCAGCGAGCCGTCGACGACGGCGACCTGCCTCCGGAGACCGACCCGGGACTCCTGGCCCGCTACATCACCACCCTGGCATTCGGCATCGCCGTGCAAACCGCGAGCGGCGTCGGCCACGATGAACTCCAGGAGATGGCCGACGCCGCCCTGCGCAACTGGCCGCTCCACTGAAAACCACCCGGCGTCCGGCCGCCTCGCGAGACACCTGTTCGCCGTTACGGCCGGTTCACCAAGGTCCCCCTGAAGAAGGCGCTGCGGACACCCACTCCGGCCGACCGGTGGCCCTCACCGCAGGTGATCGGCGATCGGTTCGGCGGAGATCGTGACCTCGACGGTGATGTGCGGATTGTCCGGCTGCGGGAGCTGAAGCCCACGCTTGAACGCCTCGGTGTCGTCCGGCATCACCCTCGGCTGAACCGTGACCTTGACCTGGCCGGTCTCGTCATCTGGGTGCGCCATCATCGTGGCCACCTCGGGACGGGATCGGAGCCAGGAGACGATCGTGTCCTGGGCTCGCCGGAGCTCCGAGGTCGAGAATCCCTTGCCGCCGACCAGGGTGACCTCCATGGGGAGGGTCCTGGCCGACTCGATCGCGCGAGTCGGGACGGGGCCCTTGAAGCCGACGCGCAGCCCGTCGTCGACGTAGGCGACGCCGGAGATCTCGTCGGGGAACTCCGCGTTGAGTTCGTCGATCACCCGGCTGTCGGACGACTGTGAGCCGAAGCGGTCGATGGCCTCCTCGTAGGAGATGCCCTCCGCTTTGGCGACGGCCCCGAGGTCGACCAGCTCGGCGTAGGGAATGCCGTCGATCGTCACGTCCGGTTCGGTCACCGCGGGGTCGTAACCCTCGAAGTCCGTCGGCCTGGGCGATGAGGTGGCGGCCACCCGGGTCGCGTACCGCTTGACGACCTCCTCCAGGGGCCGGCCCGACGCCGCCGCCTCTCGCTTGAGCCGCTCCAGGGTGGGCCGATGCGCTGTGGGCTGATCGGCCCGTGGCAACACGATCGTCTCGGTCCCGGCCACAGCGAATATCGGACCGGCATCGGACTGGCCGCAGGCGCACAACGACGCGAGTAACGCGATGACGGTCAAACGCGATCTCTTCATACCCGAGGGACGCGTCACCGGCCCGGAGGGTTCATCATCGGGGCACCTGCCGATCTGCCGCCGGGTGTGGGCGACGACCACCGCGACGAGGTCGCCCGGCGACGACAGGGACGGTGGCGGCGGCCGTACGCCGCGGCCAGGCACCCGACCAGGAGGACCAGGCGCGTGGCCAAGCCGTACGGGACGCCTCGCCGGGCCCGGCGCGGATCACTCGGCCCCATGGCCGACCCGTGTGACGCCAGGCGACGGAATAGTCTGAGGCGGCTCGTTGCTCTGTGGGTTACCATGACGCTCATGTTCCGCCACGCTCTCCTGACGACGCCCGCCACCGCGGGCGCGTTCGAGCGTGTCCTCGACGGCCTGGAGCGCTGACCTCTTCCCGTAAAAGTCCTGATGTGACCCGGCGGGGAGAGGTTGACCACCCCGTCCGTACACGGGTCACAAGACCTCGGGCTTTCGGAGAAGGAATCATGGCCAAGCAGGCCTATGTGCGGAACAAGCCCCACCTCAACATCGGCACGATGGGGCACGTCGACCATGGCAAGACCACGCTGACCGCCGCGATCACCAAGGTGCTCGCCGAGCGGGGCGGCGCGACGTACACGCCGTTCGAGCGGATCGACCGTACGCCGGAGGAGACGCGGCGGGGCATCACGATCAACATCTCGCACGTCGAGTACGAGACGGCCACCCGCCACTACGCGCACGTGGACATGCCCGGCCACGCCGACTACGTGAAGAACATGATCACAGGTGCGGCGCAGCTCGACGGGGCCGTCCTGGTGGTCTCCGCACAGGACGGCATCATGCCGCAGACCCGCGAGCACGTGCTGCTCGCCAAGCGGGTCGGGGTCGAGCACCTGGTCGTCGCACTGAACAAGGCGGACGGCGCCGACCCCGAGCTGGCCGACCTGGTCGAGCTGGAGCTCACGGAGCTGCTCGCCGAGCACGGATACCACGACGTGCCCATGATCAGGGTCTCCGGGCTACGGGCGCTGGAGGGCGACCCCGAATGGACGGCGTCCGTCGAGGCGCTGCTCCAGGCGGTGGACGACCACATCCCGGTCCCGGTCCGTTATGTCGACGCGCCGTTCCTCATGCCGGTGGAGAACGTGCTCACCGTCACGGGCCGCGGCACCGTCGTCACCGGCGCGATCGAGCGCGGTACGGTCAAGATCGGCGACACGGTCGAGGTCGTCGGTCTCGGCGGAGGCTTCACCGCGGTGGTGACCGGGGTCGAAACCTTCGGCAGGACCATGGACCGGGGTGAGGCCGGCGACAATGCCGCGGTGCTGTTGCGTGGCGTACGGCGCGAGCAGGTACGTCGGGGCCAGGTGCTGGCCGCGCCCGGCTCGCAGAGCGCCCACCGGCGCCTCACCGCCAGGATCTATCTCCTCACGGAGGCCGAGGGCGGGCGGCGCAGGCCCATCGCCGGCGGCTACCGGCCACAGTTCTACGTCCGCACCACCGACGTACCCGGCCGGATCGTCATGGACTCGTCTGCCGGGCCGGGAGACACGGTAGAGGTGGTCGTGGAGCTGGGTAAAGACGTGGCTCTCGAGTCCGGCCTGGGCTTTGCCATCCGCGAAGGCGGACTGACGGTCGGCGCGGGAACGGTGCTGGCCGTCCTCGACTAGCGCCGCGTCAGGCCTTTGACACGATTCGGCGTGGCGGGATTCTCGGTGGTGCGGGTACGCCGGGTGACGTAGCGGCGGACCACGCCGCCCGGCTCGGCGTGGCCGTCGCGGATGGACCCGCGCGGCGGGCGAATCGTGTCTCGATCTGATTCGAGTAGGAGGGGCGAGTGGGTGGTAGGCGATCTCGACGTCGTTCGCCTCCGCCCACTGGCCGCTCGCCTGTCCCCGTCGTCGGCCGCGTGGGGCTGAAGTGATCACCCACGATCGCCATGCGGACCTCGTGGCCCTCGTGGACCTCGGCGGATGGCGACGGCCACGTGCGGAGCCTGCGGCGATCACGCAGACCGCGGCGACACCTTGATCGGCACACCCTGCGAAACAGGGCGAACCCAGGCTGACACGGCATCAGCCGCCCGGGCTGCCCGGGGTCGTCTTCTGGTCGTGGAGCCTCATGAGGGCGTGGTAGACGCGGCCCACTGACGGCGCCGGCGGCAACTCCCCGACCGGCTCAAGGCCGAACGTCTGGAGCAGGAGCGCGCGCAGCCGCGCCGAGAAGGCTCCCGCGACCGCCCCTCCGCAGCCGACGACCCCCGCGTGGGCCAGCAGGACGAGAACGATGTCCTCGGCGACGAAGTCAGGCCGCAGGACGCCGTCGTCCTTCGCGCGGGCGATCAGCCGCTCGACGGCCTCGTAGGAACGGCGACGGTGCTGCTCGCAGGCCATCGTGGGCGGGAAGGTGATGGTGAGGACGTCGGCGAACCCGCGGTCGCCGAGTTGCATCTCCATCACCTGGTTCAGAAAGCAGCGGAAGGCGGCGCCGGCGTCAGGCTGGTCGAGGGCGGCCAGTGCCAGGTCGGCGTACCGGGCGACCTTGTCCTCGAAGGCCTCGGCGACCAGTTCCTCCTTGGAGGCGAACCGTCGCCGCAATGTCGGCTCGGCGACGCCCGCGCGGGCCGCGATCTGACGCATGGACACGTCCAGGCCGTGCTCGGCGAACGCCTCACGAGCGGCGGCCAGGAGCAGCTCACGGTTACGCGCGGCATCAGCGCGCAACCGCGGCGCGGACCCGGATGTGGACGCGGATGTGGACGATGTGCCTGCCATCACATGCCCCCTGGAGGAATAAGCGGCGTACGTGCGTTACTTAGGTAAGCGTATGTAACCGACGCACCCGCGTCAGATAAGCCCATCAAGGAGCAGCACATGCGCGCCGTCCACGTCCCCGTCGCCCGGGAGCGGCCCGTCCTCGCCGGCGTCCCCCATTCCTGAGGTCCCCGAGGAGGCGGTCCCGATCCGGGTCCGGGCGACCGGCCTCGACCCGCTCGACGACGCGGTGGCCGCAGGGATGCCCGCCAGGTGATGCCGTACGAGTACCCGCCGGTTCTGGGTCGACGAGGCTGTCGGCGCCGGCCCAACCGCCAACGATGAGAAGTGAGCACCAGGGAAAGAAGTGAGCACTATGGAAATCGGTCGGTCCGCCTTCACCGACCTGCCGGTGAGCGACACCACCGCCGCCCGGCGTACCCCCGAGCTTTTCGAGGAGGTCGCGCCGGCTGACGAGGCCGGGCGGCCGGGGACGCCGTCTTCGCGTCCGCTGCGCAGCGCCGAGGTCCGCGCGCGTCGCCGCGCCGGCATCGCCTACGACGAGGTTCCCGAGGACCTGGCCGGGACAGTCGTCGAACCTGGTGATGTCGGGTTCGCCAAGGTTCGCTCGACGTACCTGCGCGGCGGCGACCCGGGTCTGGTGTTGCGCCCGGGCAGTGTGCCGGAGGTGGTCAGCGCACTGGCCTTCGCCCGTCGGCACCGGCATGTCCCACTCGGGGTCCGCAGCGGCGGTCACGGGATCAGCGGCCGCTCGACCAATGACGGTGGTCTGGTCATCGACGTCGGCCGCCTCGACGAGATAACGGTCCTCGACGAGTCGGCGCGACTGGTTCGCATCGGGCCGGGCGCCCGGTGGCGCGATGTCGCCACGGCGTTGCAGCCCTACGGATGGGCGTTGAGCTCGGGCGACTACGGCGGGGTGGGCGTCGGCGGGCTCGCGACCGCCGGCGGCATCGGCTTCCTCAACCGTGAACACGGGCTGACCATCGACCACCTGCGCGCCGTCGAGATGGTGCTCGCCGACGGAGCCGTCGTACGGGCCAGTGAGACTGAGAACTCCGAGCTGTTCTGGGGGGTGCGGGGCGCCGGTGCGAACCTGGGCATCGCGGTCGCTTTCGAGTTCGTCGTCGACGAGGTCGACGAGGTGGGCTGGGCGCAACTGTCGTTCCAGGTCTCCGACCCGGCGGCCTACCTCGAAGCATTCGGCCGCGTCGCCATGGCCGCTCCGCGCGAGACCACCCCATTCTTGATCCTCGGTAACGGTGTCGCGCACATGATGGCGATGGTCGGCTCCGCCGACCCCGACGTCATCATCGACCAACTGCAGCCGTTCGCCGAGATCGCGCCGCTGGTGCAGCAGCAGGTGGTGATCGCGCCGTATGCGGCAGTGATGAACATGTTCCCCGAGTCACCGCACAACGGTCGCGGGGAACCGGTCTCGAGGTCGGCCCTCGTCCACAAGATCACACCCGCCTTCGCCGCCGCGTCCGCCGACCTGATCAACAGTGGCGCCGCTTACTGGTACCAGATCCGCACCGTCGGCGGCGCGGTCTCGGACGTAGCCGCCGATGCCACCGCTTACGCACATCGCGACGCCAACTTCTCGCTGACGGCGATGGGCGTCAACGCGCAGCGACTGGACCGTTGGTTCGAGCCCGTACGCCGACAGTCCGACGGCCTCTACCTGAGCTTCGAGTCCGACCGCAGCCCGGAGCGGATCACCGACGCGTTCCCGCCCGCCACGCTGCGTCGGCTGCGCCGGCTCAAGGCTCAGGTGGATCCGCACAATCTGTTCCAGGACAACTTCAACATCACCCCGTCCACCTCCAGGAGCGTCTCATGAGCACCGGCACGACCACCGACTACGGCCACGACCTGCTCTTCGGCACCTTCGTGAGCCCGACCAACCAGCCCGTGCACCACGCCGTCGAGCAGGCCGTCGTCGCCGACCGCGCCGGCCTGGACCTGGTCACCTTCCAGGACCATCCCTACCTGCCGACCTTCCACGACACCTCCACCTTGCTGGCGTACACCGCCGCCCGCACCGAACGCATCCGGCTGTCGGCCAATGTGACCAACCTCCCGCTACGCCCACCGGCCGTGCTCGCACGCTCCATCGCCAGCCTCGACCTGCTCAGCGGCGGCCGCGCCGAACTGGGCATCGGCGCCGGCGGCTTCTGGGACCCCATCGTCAGCATGGGCGGTCCCCGGCGCACCCCCGGGGAGTCCATCGACGCGCTGGAGGAGGCCATTGCGATCATCCGCGGCATCTGGGACGCCGGCGACCGCAGCCGCCTGTCGATCAAGGGAGATTTCTACCAGGTGGAGGGTGCCAAGCGCGGACCGGCGCCGGCCCACGCCGTCGGCATCTGGGTCGGCGCCTACAAGCCCCGCATCCTGCGGATGGTCGGCCGCGCCGCCGACGGCTGGCTCCCGTCGATCCAGTACCTCGGCAACGGCCTGGCCGACCTCACCACAGGGAACCGGCTCATCGACGAGGCCGCCGTGAGCGCGGGCCGCAAGCCGAGCGACGTACGCCGGTTCCTCAACATCGGTGGGCGGTTCACGGCCCGGGGCGCGGGCTTCCTCCAAGGCCCGCCGAAGCAGTGGGTCGAGGAGCTCACCGCGGTCGCTCTCACGTACGGCACCAGTGGATTCATCCTGGCCTCCGACGACGCCACGACGACCCGGACCTACGCCGCCGAGGTGGCTCCGGCGGTGCGGCAGGCCGTGGCCGCGGCCCGTGCGGGGCGGCCGTCGTGAGCCGCACGCGGAGTCGCTGAGGACCAGCGCGTGCGCGACCCACCTGGGAAGAGGATCAGGATCTGCGCCGGGCCTTGGATGAAGTGGCCAGGGAGAAGCTGATCATTCTGCGTGCCACCTACCGGAGCCGGGAGAGGTGAAGGCGTGCGGCCGGGTCGGAGGTGGCTTAGCCGAAGGGGAGCAGGTCCGGTGTGCCGGTGAGATCCGCAGCCGTTCCCCCGGTTTTCCAGGCGCTCAGCACCTTGCGGAGCGACTCGGCGAACTCGGCGGGGTGCGTGCTGAAACCCGTGTGCCCGCCGGGGAAGTGGACGAGCTCTGTGCCGGACCGCTCGGCCAGGAAGGCGGCGGGACGGTAGGGCAGTTCACCGCGCGAGTCCACTCCGCCCGCGAGCACGAGCCGGTCCGACAGGGCCGCCAGGCGATCCACGTCCGGGGCGTAGGCCATGAAGCTCGGCACGATACGCCCGAGGAAGTAGGGCATGTTCGCCATCGTCCGCTCGGCTCGTCCCGCCGCCTGTGGCGGCAGTTCGATGGCCGCCTCGGCGGCGATGGGCTCTTCCGCGCCCGGCCGTCGGAGGCCCGCGGCGAACTCGGCCACCGCGGGCATCAGCCCGTCCCGGCGGAAGGTGCCCTGGACGCGGGCGAGCAGTGCGCGATGCTCGGTGACGTCCGGCAGCACCTCCACCACCGGCGGCTCGTGCGCCACCGCGCGTACGATCCGCTCGGGATGGGTGGCGAGCAGGTGTAGCGTGACGATCGCACCTGAGCTGCAGCCGGCCACGCGGGCGGGCGCATCCGGAGACAGCAGCTCCAGCAGCCGGAATGCGTCGCCGGCATGCTGCTCGACCTGCTGAGTGGCCTGCGGGTCGTCCAGCGGGCTGCGGGACATGCCGCGTGGGTCGTAGGAGGCGACCGTGTAGTCGGTGGCCAGATCGTCGGCGATGCCGTCGTAGGAGGCGGCGTCGCCCGCGCCGCCGGGGATCAGCAGCAGGAGCGGGCCGCTTCCGCGTACCTCGTAGTGCAGGGCGGCGCCGTCCACGCGCAGGCGTCCGATGGTCGGTCCGGTCATGACGGGTCTCCTATAGGGGATGCGGGCCAGCGCTCCAGGAGCGCGTGCAGGGCATCGAGGCAGCGGGTCCAGGAGTCCTCGGCCGGGCGCGCGTGCGCGAACCCCCCGGCGGCCTCGATGCTGACGAAGCCGTGGAGCGTGCTGCGTACCAGCCGGACCGCGTCGGTCAGGTCGGGCTCGTCCAGCGCGTAGGCGCGCAGCATGCTGTAGGTCAGCTCGACCGCACGTCGCGGCCCGGGCGCACGGGCCGCGAGCGCGGGATCGATCTGCGTCGGGATCTGTGTCGCGGTGTACCGCCCGGGGTGGGTGCGGGCGTACGCCCGCCAGGCGTTCGCGAACGCCGTCAGCGCGTCCTTCCCGGCCCGCCCGGCGGTGGCCTCAGCGATGCGAATGGTCTTTTCGTCCGCCGCCAGCAGCGCGATCCGCCCGCGCAGATCCTCCAGGCCGCGCACGTGCGCATACAGGCTCGCGTCCCTCACCCCGAGCCGCCGTGCCACCGCCGACATGGTCACGTGGTCGAGCCCGACCTCATCCGCCAACTCGGCGCCCACGAGCGTCACCCGGTCCGCTGTCAACCCGGCCCTTACCACACGCCCCCCTTTTTCTAGAGTGATTAGACTTGGCCTAATATCCCTAGGTTATGCCTTGAGATTTTAGGACGGCAAGACAGAGCAGCAGACGCGACAGAGGGCTTCCCGGGGTCACAGCGACTTGGATGTCGTTCGGCTACGCGCCGGTTCAGCCCGGAGTGATCAGCTCATCACCTCCGACCCGTGCGACTCCGTCCCGGCGGAACCCACCTTTTTCAGGTGGCGATCCGCGCAGGTGTGCGCGTCTTGGCCGCGGTCCGCCGCCTGGTCGGCGACCACGTCGAACGCAACGCCTACTTCATCGACTTTCCAAGGAATGTCCCGGACACCCTGGACTTCTGGACGGGACTGCTGCGCGAGGCGCGAGAGCTCTACCTCTCACTGGCCGGCTCCGAGGTCCCGCTCGCCGCCGAGGACCTTGCCGCTCTGCGCACGCTGGCAGCCTTCTGCGCCGAGGACCGGCCCGGGCGCGGACGGCGCCTTGGAGTTCATCGACGTACGTCTGTCCGACGCCACTCAGCCGATCATCATCCCTCAGGTGAACATCTACGCCGGGGAACGGTTCGACGAGGCCGCCGAGCCATGCTTCGGCTACATGCCCAGGGACGCCGCGTAGGAGGGCAGGCCGTTCGAACCGCGCACCGTACGGATGAAGTCCGACCTGCGCGGGTCCGGCCGGATCGCGCTCCCACTCGTGTTTCCGCGCGGGGACGGGAGGGACATGGCCGTCACCCTCAGCCTTACGGCAGGGCCGCCGTATGGAAGTGTCCGCGGACGGAAGCGCTGATTCGAGGAGTTTCTAACTTGACGTCTATCGAATCCGGGTTCATGCTTGCAATGTGCTGATTAGATGTTCATCTAATCAGGTGTGCGAGGTGGTGACCGTCGCCGCCTGTCCGTACCGGAGGAGGATCACCATGTCCCGTGTCCAGCTCGCCCTGCGCGTCTCCGATCTGGAAGGCTCGATCGCGTTCTATTCCAAGCTCTTCGGCGTGGAGCCGGCCAAGCGTCGCCCCGGCTACGCGAACTTCGCCGTCACGGAGCCTCCGCTGAAGCTCGTGCTCCTCGAAGGCGAGCCCGGCCAGGACACCCGCCTGGACCACCTCGGAGTGGAGGTCGGCAGCACCGGCGAGGTCACGGCCGCGACCGGACGCTTGAAGGAGGCAGGCCTGGCGACCTTCGAGGAGAACGACACCTCCTGCTGTTACGCCCTGCAGGACAAGGTCTGGGTTCAGGGGCCCGGCCGCGAGCCGTGGGAGGTCTATGTGGTGAAGGCCGACGCCGACACCCTCGACAAGTCCGCTGCATCGGAATCGTCCGCGGCCTGCGCCTGTGGCCCGGTATGACCACCACCTCGGGGGCCGGGTCAGCGCGCCGCCGGGGGAATGTTCAACCGGTCGACGGCCTCGCGGCGGCGGCGCTCCGGGCGGCGGTCGTAGCGGGCTGTGGTGGCGGGGGAGGCATGGCCGACCAGGGCCTGGGCGGTGGCGAGATCGACCCCGGCGTCGAGAAGCTCGCCGATGAACGTGCGGCGGAAGTCATGTGGCGTCCGCTTCGACGCACCGGCTGAGGACAGGCGGCGGGAGACGATGTCGGCGACCGCCTGCCCGGTCATGTGGGCGTACCGCAGCCGTCCCGCCTTGTTGATCGGGCAGAACAGCGGGCCTGTCACCCGGCCGCGCACCTCCAGCCACAGCTCGAGCCGTTCGACCGCCTCGCCCGTGAGGTAGACCAGACGCTCCTTGTCGCCCTTGCCGCGAACGCGCAGGGATCTCGCGTCGAGGTCGAGATCCGCCAGCGTGAGGCCGGCGATCTCCGCCCGCCGGCAGCCGGTCGAGTACAGGGCCGCGAGCATGGCCCCGTCCCGTCTTCCGGCGGGGGAGGGGTCCTCGTCGCATCCGGCGAGCGCCGCGGTGAGGATCTCGGCCTGGACATGCCGCCCGGCCGGCACCCTGGTGTGCGTGTAGGCCGGCAGGTCGGCCGCCCGCTGGAAGTCCTCACCGCTCATCAGCCCGAGCCGCCACGCCTCCTTGAGCACTCGGCGCAGGGCCACCAGGTGCTTGTTCACATGTGCCGGCGACCACCCTTGCTCACGCATCAGCGCGCGCAGCTTGACCGTGTGCTCGTACCGCAGCAGTTCCCAGGGCTGGCCGGCTCCGGTGGCCTGCGGGTCGCCGGTGATGAGGCGGGCGATGCGATCGAGACAGCCTCGCATCGTGCGCCGGGACTCGGGGCTGGGCAGGCCGTCGAGGTACACGTGATAGGGGTCTCGTGCCGCCTGCGCGGGGGGCTTGCGCTCAGGTACGGCAGGCGGAGTGGCAGGCGCGTTCACACCGGCCGATCATAATCTAAATCTACAATGTAAAGGCACTGGGATAAGAGAGCAGAACACCCAAAACCCAAAGAACCCGCCACCAGGATCGAAAGCCGCTTGCGAGAATCGGAGCGAGCGGATCGTTTTCCCGACGAAGCGACGAGTGCCGAGTGCCGAGTGCCGTACCGGGATCGGCGCGGCACCCGCCGGGCATGTCGTCGGCGGCATTCGCGGGGGAGAGGCCGGGGCTCGAGGCCCGCAGCAGGACCCCGATCCTGTTGCGGGACAGGACTCGCTCACGTATATTCGTGTACAAGTATACGTGAGCGAGGTGGTCGGGATGGCGAAGCGCCGCAAGGTCGCGAACCTGTTGGCACTGGCGGTCCTGTCCGCGGTCGCGACCCGTCCCATGCATCCCTACGAGATGGCCGCCACCCTGCGCGGCTGGAACAAAGAGCGGGACATGGAGATCAAGTGGGGATCGCTCTACACCGTCGTGAGAAACCTCGCCAAGCACGAGCTGATCGAGGAGACCGGAAGCACGCGCCAGGGGCGCCGTCCGGAACGGACCGTCTATCAGATCACCGAGGCGGGCCGGCAGGAGTTGGTCGACTGGACGCGGGAACTGCTCGGCGTCCCCTACACCGAGTTTCCACGGTTCCGGGCCGGACTTTCGGTGATGGCGGTGCTCGACCCGGACGAGGTGATCGGGCTCCTCGAGAACCGGCTCGCTGTCCTCGACGGAGAGATCGGGACGCTGGGGGAGCAGCACACGAGGGACGTCGCCGAGATCCCCCGCCTGTTCCTCATCGAGACGGAATATGACCTGGCCATCCTGCGGGCGGAGGCCGCATGGGTCCGCGCCCTGCTCGGAGAGCTCACCGAGGGGACCTTCCCCGGCCTGAGTGAATGGCGGGCCTTCCACGAGACGGGAGAGATCGCCGACGACCTGCGAGAACTCGCCGAGAAGGACATCACAGACCTTTAGCCCTGGTGACGGTGTTGCAGCACCGCCACCAGGGACCTTCGAACCGGAACTACGGCTGGCCCGAAGATGACGAACACGAGGATAACGCTCTCCTGCCGTTCCGGTTCACACCCATCGACCGATCAGGAGGAGACATGAGACACGTCGCGATCATCGGAGCCGGCATCGCCGGCCCGGCCACCGCGCTGGCGTTACGCAAGGCGGGCATCGACGCCACCGTCTACGAGGCGTACCCGACACCCGCCGACGGCATCGGCGGCACCCTCGCCCTCGCGCCCAACGGCATGGCCGCACTGGAGATCATCGGTACGGCCGACGCGGTGAAGTCGGTCGCGCAGCCCAGTTCGCGGATGGTGATGACGGTCGCGAGCCGCAAGCGCATGCGACTGCCCGCGCTGTCCGATGTCGGCCCCCTGTTCGTGGTGCGCCGCACCGACCTCTACCGCACGCTCCACGACGAGGCCGTACGGCAGGGCATCACGATCGAGTACGGCAAGCGTCTTGTCGGCGTCGAGCACACCGCCGCGGTCTTCGACGACGGAAGCCGGGCGGAGTTCGACGTCCTCGTCGGCGCCGACGGCATCCATTCCACCGTTCGCCGGCTGATCGACCCGAACGCGCCCGGCCCGGAATGGACCGGCATGCTCGGCCTGGAAGGGCTGTCGCATCACACCGTGCCGGAAGACCCGCAGACGATGGTCTTCTCCTACGGCAGGCGCGCCTACTACCTCTACTGGCAGTCGCCCGGCGGCGGCACCGCCTGGGGAGCCAACCTGCCCTACCACCGGCCACTGACCCTTCTCCAGGCCCGCGAGATCTCGACCGAGGAGTGGATGCGCAAGCTGGGCGACGCCTACGGCGACGACGTACCCGGCGCCGACCTGATCCGGCGCACGCCGCCGGCGTCGCTGCAGGTGATGGGCGCGCTCTACATCATGCCGAGCGTCCCGCGCTGGTACGGGGATCGGATGGTGCTGGTCGGCGACGCCGCGCACGCGCCGTCCAACAGCTCGGGACAGGGCGCGTCGCTCTCCATCGAGAGCGCCATCCAGTTGGCCCGCTGCCTGCGGGACATCGAGGACGTGCCGCAGGCGTTCGCGACGTACGAGCGACTCCGCCGGGCCAGGGTGGAGAAGGTCGCGGCGCGCGCTTCCAAGATCAACCACAGCAAGACCCCGGGCCCCGTCGCTCAGACCCTGATGCCGATCCTGATGCCGCTGATGGCGAAGACGGTCATGAACCCGGAAAGGACCATGGGCCCTGAGCAGAGGTACCGCATTCAATGGGACGCGCCGGCGACCCGCGACCCCCTGCTGGTCGTGTGAGCTCGCGGGTCCTCATAGGCGGGCGAGATCAGCTGGCTCGTCTCCAGGACCGGACCAGCACCCGCCCGGACCTCACCCGGTCCGGGCGGGTGCCCCGCCGGTGCCCCGGAAGCGCTCCACGATCCGCTCGTACGGCTCTCCCTCAGCTCTCCCTCGGTGTGGACCTCGCCGAGGCCGCGGAAGCGGTACCCCTTGCGGCGGACCGGGTCGACGACGTTGATCTCCACCGCCGGGTTTCAGCGCTTGGTGCGCTTCCGGTGGACGACGACGTCGTCTCCGCTTCCCGGGTAGGCACCGTCGCTGGACGAGTGCGCCGGGTCTACCGGGCCACCGACACCGGCCGCCAAGCGCTGGCCGAAGACCGCGCCGCCCTCGCCGAGCTCGCCCGCGAAGTCCTGCCCGGCCAGCAGTAGCCCCACCTGCCGCATCCCCTACGAGCTGTGCGTGCTGGTCCCCGGCGCCGTGCGCGGCAGGCCGGGGTGAGCGGGGCGAGGACGAGGAGGGGCACCGTGGCCGTTCGTTAAGTGTGTCGCTGGCCGAGGCGTACCGGCGTAGGTGCCGTCGCGTTCGGCCCACCGGTGCATGAGCACGCCCTTGACGCCGTGCGGGCGGCGTCGTGCTCCGCCCGCACGGCGTTCCTGTGAGGTCAGCGGGCGGCGATGCTCTCCACAGCCCCGGCCTCCGGGGCCGCCTCCTCGTCGGCTTCGACGGGGGTGGTATTCTTCGGGCCGCGCAGGGCGACGTAGACGAGCAGGACACCCATCACGGCGGCACCGATCCATATGGCCTGCTGCCAGCCGTCGACGAAGGACTGCTGCGCGGCGTGGATCAGGTCCTGCGCGTGGCCGCCGGTCCTGGGTGCCACCTCGATGGCGGTGGCGATGCCTTCGCGTGCGGTGTCCGCCGCCTCGGTGGGGATGCCGTCGAGCCTGTCGTCGATGGCACCGCGGTAGCCGTTGGCCAGCAACGCGCCGAGCAGCGCGACGCCCAGGGCCGTGCCGAACTCGCGGGTGACATCGTTGAGCGCGGAGGCAACACCCTGCTTGGCGCGGGGCAGGCAGCTGGTGATGGCCTCGGTGGAGGGTGTCATCGACAGGCCCATGCCGATGCCCATGGCGAGCATACCGACCAGGATGGACAGGTAGCCGCCGTCGACCGATACGAACAGGGCCATCAGGGCCAGGCCAAGAGCGGCCAGGGCGACACCGGCGGCCATGGTGGAGCGGGCGCCGATCTTGGCAGCCATCTTCGGGGCCAGGCCCGAGGCCATCATCATCATGACGGCCATCGGCATCATCGCCACGGTGGACAGCAGCCCGGACCAGCCAAGGACAGCCTGGAAGAACGGGAAGAGGACGACGGCGATACCGGCTTGCACGCCGAAGACGACGAGCAGGGTGATGGAGCCGCCGGCCAGGCCGCGCTCACGGAAGAGGCGCACGTCGAGCAGCGAGGCGTCGCGGCGGTGCAGCTCCCAGGCCACGAAGGCGACGGCGGCGATGACACCGACGGCCAGGCTGATCAGGGGGATGGGGGCGGTCCAGCCGCGCTCGGGGCCCTCCTGCAGGACGAAGATGAGACCGGTCACGGCGATGGCGGAGACCAGCGCGCCGATGGTGTCGAAGGAATGGGCGGAGCGTTCGCGGGAGTTGGGCACCGATTTCAACGTCATCGCCAGCGCGATGACGACCAGGACCACGGGCAGGACGAACAGCCAGCGCCAGTCGGCGACGTCGACCAGCAGGGCGGAGAGGAACATGCCCAGGATGCCGCCGCCTCCGGCGACACCGGTCCACACTCCAATGGCCTTGCCCCGTTCCTCCTCGGGGAACGTGGAGGTGATGACGGCCAGCGTGATCGGCATGATCATCGCGGCGCTGACACCGGCCGCCACACGGGCGCCGATCATCACCCCGGCCGACGGGGCGAGCCCCGCGACAACACTTGCGACCCCGAAGATGACCAGCCCAGCGATCAGCATGGGCTTGCGGCCCAGCCGGTCACCGATCGCGCCGAGCGGCAGCAGCAGCGCGGCCAGGGCAAGGGTGTAGCTGTTGATGATCCACAGCACGGTGGTCTGCGAGGCGCCCCACTCGACGGCCATGTGGGTCTGGGCGACATTCAGGCCGGACACCGACGCGATGACAGCCATCAGCGCGAGCGAGACGCTGATCAGGATCGCGCGCAGCCGACGCGCGTCCGGCAATTCCCCGGCGTCTACTGCCTGGGGAGGCTGATGGATACTCATGGTTTCCTTCCGAAAAGGGCGTGCCGACTCGGCGCCGGGACAGATCCGGTCGCCAGGTTGGTGAGATGGGGACCTGCTCGCCGCGCGAACCGCTGCATGGCGGTCGCGCGGTGCTTCAGCAGTGGGTGCTTACGTGTCAGTCCGTGGTCTTCTGCGCGATGGCGAGCGCGGCGTCGGTGTCCGCAGTGGCCAGCAGGGCGTTGATGTGGGCGCCGGCCAGGGCGCCGGCTGCGGCGGAGGCACCGACCTGGGCGGTGAGATCGGTGGCGTTGCCGGCCACCCACACGCCCGGGATCCCGGTGGCGCCGGCCGTGGAGGAGACGAAGCGGCGGCCTATGTTGTCGGGCAGGTCCTCCATCGGCAGCTTAAGACCCTCCAGGCCTTCGGTGCGGGCCTGCATCTGCGTGGCCACAGCCAGAACCCGCCGCTCCACGACGGTGCCGTCGGTCAGGCGGACGCCTGCGAGGGTGCCGCTGTCGTCGACGACTTCCTTGACGTCGGTCTCGATGATGCGGATGGTTCGGGCGGCGAAGCGGGCGCGGGTGTCCGCGTCCAACTCGGTGCCGCGGGTGAAGTACATGAGGTCATCCGTCAGTTGACGGAACAGCCAGGCGTGGTGGACGGAGGCGGGGCCGGTGGCGAGGATGCCGGTGGGCTCATCGCGGACCTCCCAGCCGTGGCAGTAGGGGCAGTGCACCACGCTGTGGCCCCAGTGCTCGGCCAGACCGGGCACATCGGGCAGTACGTCGCGCAGGCCGGTGGCCACCAGGATGCGGCGCGCCGTCAGCGTGCGGCTGTCGGCCAGGGTGACGGTGAACCGCAGATCACCCTCGACCGGTTCAGCGGGCTCGGTGGAGGCGACCTCCCCGTACACGATCCGGCCGCCGTACTCGCGTACCTGCTGGCGTCCGCGCTTGAGGATCTCGGGCGGCGGTGTGCCATCCAGGACGATGAAGCCGTGCATGGCGGCGGCGGGGGCGTTGCGTGGGGTGCCGCTGTCGATCACCACAACCGAGCGGCGGGAGCGGGCCAGCATCAGCGCGCCGTTGAGCCCCGCGGCACCGCCGCCAATCACTACGGCATCCACGGTCTCGGTGGGCAGTGCGTCGCTGTCGTAGCGGGAAGTCTGCGCAGACATGTCGCGCCCTTTCGTCGTACGGGCCCGTGCCGGACCATCTGCATGCGACGTTAGCCAGCTTTGCATCAAGGGCATACAATGTTGCCTATGACGCAAGAAGATGGGCAGCTGGACAGCCTCGTGCGCAAACGGATCCGCGCTCTGCGCGTCGCCCAGGGCTGGTCACTGGAGGAACTGGCCGCCCGGGCCCACCTCAGTCAATCCTCGCTGAGCCGGATCGAGAACGGTCAGCGCCGCCTCGCCCTGGATCAGCTGGTCACTCTCGCCCGCGCACTGGACACCACGCTGGACCAGCTCGTGGAGAACGCCGCCGACGACGTCGTCATCAGCCCGATGATCGACGGCGCCCACGGCCTGATGCGCTGGCCCATAAAGGGCTACCCCGGCATGAGCGTGATGCGTCAGCGGCTGACCGACCCGCCGCCCGACAATCCCGCCCGCATGCGCGCCCACCCCGGCCGCGAATGGCTCGTCGTGCTGTCCGGCACCGCCGTCCTCCTGCTCGGTCACCGGCGCTTTCGCATCGAGACCAACCAGGCCGCCGAATTCCCCACCATGATGCCGCACGCCATCGGGGCCGAAGGCGGACCGTGCGAGATCATGGGCATCTTCGACCGCGACGCCCGCCGCGGCCACCAGAAAGACGCCGGCGCCGACGGCTCCGCAGCCGACTGCGGAGGCGTCCGGGGTCCCGGCGAATAGCGGACCACGGCCGCCTCGGAGGCCCTGTCATCGTGGGTGACGTTGCGTGCCGGGCAGCGGACCGCGCAACCTTCTTGCCCATTACGCAAGCAGTCGTGCTGCAGGAGCATGGCGAGGTTACGGTGTGGCCATGACCCCAGCGCACCAGCACACCCCCCACCATGGCGACGGCGGCCACCACCCCGAGCACGGTGATGCCGCCCAGGCGGAGATCCTCGATCTGGATGCCGAGGTGCTCGCCGAGCACATAGCGTCCATCACCGCCTGGCTGCCGCTCAAAAGTGAGCCGCGCCAGATCGTGGACCTGGGCTGCGGCACCGGTGCGGGCACCTTCGCGCTCCTCGAACGCTTCCCCGACGCGCACGTGACCGCCGTCGACGCCTCGGCCGGGCACCTGAAGCTCCTGCGCGAGAAGGCATGCGCCCGCGGTGCCGAGGGGCGCGTACGGACCGTGCAGGCCGATCTCGACAGCGCCCACTGGCCCAACCTCGGCAGGCCGGACCTGGCGTGGGCCTCGGCCTCGATGCACCACATGGCCGACCCCGAGCGCGCCCTGGCGAGCGTGCGCGAACTGCTCGCCCCCGGGGGCCTGTTCGCCATCGTCGAGCTCGCGGGCTTCCCCCGCTTCCTGCCCGCCGACGCTCCCGAGAACCGGCCCGGCCTCGAAGAGCGCGCCCACGCCGCGACCGACAGCTTCCACGCCGAGCACGTCCCGCACCGCGGGGCCGACTGGGGCCCGATGCTGACCGCCGCCGGTTTCACCGTCGAGGCCGAGCGCACCATCACCGTCAACATCGAAGGTGCGCGCAACGAAGCGATCCGCCGCTACGCATACGGCAGTCTGCAGCGCATCCGCGGCGTCGCCGCCCCCGCCCTGAGCCGCGAGGATCTCGCCGCACTCGACGAGCTCCTGGACACCAACGGCCCGAACAGCCTGCTACGCCGCGAGGATCTCGCCGTACGCACCGAGCGCACCGTCTGGGCCGCCCGCCGCAGGTGATCAGGCGCCGGTGAGCCCGGCGTGGTGACGGTGAACGAGAGAGAGAAACAGGTCGTCGACGATTGACCGGATGCGCGCGGGCTCCGGCAACGTAACTGTCAGTTACTTTTCGGATTATCGAAGCGACCCGAGCGGAGCGCCGGCATGGCGAGGCTCACGCGCCCCGACGCTGGTTGACCAAGCACGGCCGCCCGCTGTCTCCACGTCTTCATCACCTACGCGTCCAACTCCGAACAGTGGCCACTCGAATGCGATACGTAGTCATAGTCTTGGAGTGCACATGGAAGATCCGTAACTGTCACGGGAGAGCGCATGCACACCGCCACCCCCGGGCCTGGCCACACCATGCCAGGCCGTCTGCTAGCCCGAACCGCAGGAGGCGTCGCGTCCGCCACGGCGGCTGCAGGGCTGCTGCTGACCATGGCCGCCCCCGCCCACGCCGAGACCACAAAGGCCTACACGACACCGGGGGAGCACACCTTTGTTGTGCCCGGCGGCGTGTCCCAGATCAGAGTGACCCTGACCGGGGCTGGTGGTGGTGGCGGCGGCGCCCACCCCGGCGACGACGCTCAACCCGCATGGGGCGGCGGAGGAGGAGGCGGCGGCGCCACAGTGTCCTGCACCTTTAACGTTCGTCCCGGCGATGCGCTGCTCATCAATGTCGCCGCCGGCGGCGCTGGCGGCGCCATTTTCGCCGAAAGCGCCCCAGCGGGAGAAAGATCGAGAGCAACCATCCTCGGCAACGGAGGCAGCGCCGAAGGCGGCCACGGCGGTGAGACAGCCCACAAGACCCGGAGCGGGGCCGGCGGTCTGGGAGGTGACGGTTGGGGAGCCTCCGGGTGCGCCGGTACCAACCGTGCCCTGGCCATGGGCAAGGCCGGCGCCTCCAGCGGATCGAGCCGGGGAGGGATGGGAGGCGCGGCCGCGGTCGGGGTGCCCAGCGCCTGCTCCGCGGGCACCGGCAACGGCGGCAACGGCGGAGTAATCAACCGCTACACCGTAACCGGGCCGGCCCCCGTCACGGCGGGGGCTCACCCATGTCGTCCTCCGCCGACCTGGTCTGTCCGGACTAGCGAAACCCCAGGTCAGGGCCGTATCCGCTGGATTCTTTCCCGAGTACTACGGCGACCCCCGGACAGTCTGGATGAGCGGCCTCGGACCGCGTGCCCCGGATTCGAGGCCACAAGGGCGGGGTGTCACGGCGTGTGCAACCCCCTGGTGGGGCTTCCTGAGCATTGACCGATGTGAGCTCGCCGGGAGCTCGGGAACCAGGGGAGAGGCCTGATGCGGCTGTATGCGCTGCAGGATGCGATCGGGGGCATCCTGGTGTGCGGGGTCGTACCCGTCAGACCCCGTAGGCATCCGGTGTCACCTTATCGAGGGAGCTGTACGGCAGCCGCCCGCCGGCGGGGCTTCAGATGATCGATCAACTAGGGTGACCGGCCATGAGATTCCTCATCGTCGGTGGCAGTGGACTGCTCGGCAGCGAACTCACTCGGCAGTGTTCGGCGACCAGACATGAGGTGGCCGCGACTTACCTCACCCGATCAGGAGAGACCGCCGACGTTGACTGGTTGCCCCTCGATGTGCGCCGGAGAGAAGACGTCGACGCGTTGATGAGCGCATTTCGGCCTGATGTGATTATCAACGCCGCGTTCCAGCAGACAGATTGGGCTACCACCGCGATTGGAGCCGCGAATGTGGCCCTCGCCGCCTCTGCGGTTGGAGGGCGCCTGGTCCAAGTGTCTAGCGACGCGGTCTTCTCTGGTGCCGCGATCCGTTATGACGAGACATGCGTCCCCGACCCAACCACCCCGTATGGGGCGGCCAAAGCCGCTGCCGAGACAGCAGTGAGCGCGATCGCGCCGACGGCGGCGATAGCCCGGACATCCCTGGTCATCTCCACCCAGGACTCGAACCCCACGTGGTCCTCAGTACTGGCGAACCAGTACCAGCCCGCGTAGTTACGCTGCCCCTTGCGGAAGGAGAACCCCGGACCGGGGCCATCTCCTCGAATGCGGCAGACCAGGCCAAACCCAGCGGAAACCACCGTTCCTCGCCTTCCTGCGTCACGAAGCCCACGCTGAAGACGCTCGAGGGGTCTACTGGTGCGGCCTGCACGCTCATCGACACAGGGCTGGGATCCGGGGCCATTTGAATGAGACAGACGACGAGGGGCCACTTTGCTAAGAACCCGATCCGCACAAATCCGGGAGCGGAGCCACTTTAGTGAGACGAAACCCCGTACGGGGCCACCTTGGTGAGACAGGGGCCAAGTTCCCTGAGAGAGGACACGGCCTTCTCCTGTTGCAGCGGGGGTGGGGTCTTATACCGGACAGAATTCACCTTCTGTCCGGTATCGTACTCATAGTGCGTTTATGAATGCCTCCGCCTCAGATTGTCCCATTCCGGTCTCACCGCGTACCAGGAATACGGCCTGTTCCGTACGGCCGGCGGCCTTGAGGTCGCGTACCCGTGTCGCGAGGTCCGGCACGGCGGTCCCGGCGGGGTCGGAGGGAACGGCATGGCCGGCGCCCAGGGTCTCGGTGAGCAGCTTGGCCTCCTTGAGGCCGAGTCCGGTGCGTTCCCGGACGAGCTTGATCGCCGCCATCTTCTTGCCGGCCGCCCAGAGTTCCCGGACCTCTTGCTGCACGTGGGCCGGGACGGGAGGCAGCAGGCCCGGTGTCCGCCAGGCGAGCTGACCACCGGGTCTCGCCCCCGCGCGGACGGCTGCGAAGATCACAAAGATCGCCGCGCCGATCACGAGGACGCCGAATAAGAGGAAGACAATTTCGGCCACGTACGGATCGTACGGTGCTTCGCATCCCGTAGCGAGAGAGTGCGTCCGTCTGTGGATAAGACGCCGGAGCGGCCGTGTGGACCCCTCTCCCGAGGTTCTCTCAATGCTCGATAATGCACATTATGTCAAGTAGTGGGCTTGGCGTGGCGGACGACCTCCCCCTTTCTTCTGGTCGGTCGATGTGCGCCCGCGCTTGTCAGCACCATGCCGTACGGCTGTCGCAGGTGGCGTCAGGGGTTGACGTGACGATGCCGTCCGGTCGGCCGCCGATCCGCGTTTCCGCGATGGTCCGGCGTCCCCGCTGCGGCGCGGACGTCGCCGCGCCACGTGTACTCCAGCACGCCTGACGGCTCCGCGACGCGGCTTCTCGACATCGTTTTCGATGGTTTACGGGGCTACCCCGACGAGCATTGATAGGCCGGGCGGAAGAAACCCATTCCGAGGAGAAATACAGTTAACAGCCCGGGAAGAAAATATCGTCCAATCCAGTCAACCGGGTCACCTCGGACGGGTCGATGGCGGATTATCGAAGCTATGCGCTTTCCGCCGCTTTCCACTCGGGCCGTACGCGGCCGGGCCGTCCGGATGTCGTCTCGGGCATGCTGACATCTCCTTTCCCCGTGGAGGACGACGGCGGCGGGGCCGCGCACAAGGTGCTCGGTGCGGGGTGGACCGCGCCGGGCCGCGCCCGGGCGTTCGTCCACGGTCAGGTCGGGCGGTGGGGGTTGCCGCATCTGGCCGATACGGCGGAGCTGTTGGTGTCGGAGCTGGTGACGAATGCGGTCCGGGCGATGCGATCCGGGCCGAGTCCGCTGATGATCGTGTCGTCGATGTTCCTGGTGACGCTGCGCAGCGTCGCCGTACGGCTGCGCCTGCCGTCCGCCTCGCGCAGCCTGTTCATCGAGGTGTGGGACGCGAGCGCGAGTGTGCCGGTCCCCCGCAGCGGTGCCGGGCCGGACGACGGTGAGCTCGAGGAGGGTGGCCGCGGGCTGACGCTCGTGGAGAGCCTGGCCATGCGCTGGGGGTGTCGGACGGCTCCCGACCGAGGCAAGATCGTGTGGTGTGAGCTGGCGATCTCCCCGGTGGCCGCGCCCGATATCGTTCCGGCTCCCGTGACCTCTCCCCCTGTCGCCGTCCCGGTCGGCACTCCCCCGGCCCCGTCGGCCCTGCCCGCCCACGCGCTGCCCCGGCGGCTGCGGCGTCATCCCCGGGCGGACCGGGCCGAGGGGCCCGATCGGGACACTCTGCTGCGGGTCCTGCGGGGTCTGCGCGATCTGGACTGACGCGGCCGGATCGACGGCCGATCCGGTGATGGAGGCCGCGGCGGGGGGAGCATCGGAGTGACGGCGTGCGGGAAAGGGACCGCACGGAAAACCTGTTGCGGAACTGTCGGTGGCGTTGGTTAGGGTCGGCAAGCGTGGCAGATCAACCATTGATTTTCGCTCGTGACCTGGTGAAACGTTTCGGCGATTTCACCGCGGTCGACGGGATCGACCTGGAGGTGGCGCCGGGCGAGGCGTTCGGCTTCCTGGGTCCCAACGGCGCCGGCAAGTCCTCGACGATGCGCATGATCGGGTGCGTGTCGGTGCCGACGTCCGGGCAACTGCGTATTTTGGGGATGGACCCGGCGCGGGAGGGCACCGCGATCCGGGCGCGGCTGGGTGTCTGCCCGCAACTGGACAACCTCGACCCCGATCTGACCGTGCGGGAGAACCTGACGACGTACGCGCGGTATTTCGGGCTGTCGCGGGCGGAGAGCGGCAGACGGGCCGATGAGCTGCTGGAGTTCGTGCGGTTGTCGGATCGGGCGAAGGGCAGGGTGGAGCCACTGTCCGGCGGTATGAAGCGGCGTCTGACGATCGCCCGCGCGCTGGTCAACGAGCCCGATCTGGTGCTGCTCGACGAGCCGACGACGGGGCTCGACCCGCAGGCCCGCCACCTTCTGTGGGAGCGGCTGTTCCGGCTGAAGCAGCGCGGCACGACGCTGGTGCTGACCACGCATTACATGGACGAGGCCGAGCAGCTGTGCGACCGGCTGGTGGTGATGGACGGCGGGAAGATCATCGCTTCGGGTTCGCCGCGTTCGTTGATCGAGACCTACTCCACGGCGGAGGTGCTCGAACTGCGCTTCCCCGACGGGCTCGACCTCAACGGCGATTACGCGGCCAAGCTGGAGGGCGTCGGCGAACGCATCGACCCGCTGCCCGACCGGGTGCTGGTCTACGCCGGCGACGGGGACGCCGCGCTGGCCGAGGTGTACCGGCGGGGGTTGACGCCGTCCAGTGTGCTGGTGCGGCGCTCCACGCTGGAGGATGTGTTCCTCCAGCTGACCGGCCGGACGTTGGTGGACTGACATGACGGCCGGAACGTTGCATCCGACTCTCGCCGTCCTCGGGCGGCAGCTGGCGCTGTATCGGCGGTTGTGGCAGGCGTCGGTTTTCTCGTCCTTCGTGCTGCCGGTGCTGTTCCTGGTCAGCATCGGCATCGGGGTGGGCCGCTATGTCGGCACCCTCGAAGGGGTCGACTACCTGGCGTGGATCGTGCCGGGTGTGCTCGCCTCGACGGCCTTCCAGATCGCTCTTGGCGAGTCCACGTACTCCGTGCTGGGCGATTTCAAGTGGAATCGGGCCTATCACGCCATGCGTGCGACGCCGCTGCGGCCGGTGGACATGGTCTGCGGGCATCTGCTCTACCTGGTGATCCGGGGTGAGGCGGCAGTGCTGGCCTTCCTGATCGTCGTCGTGTTCTTCGGGGGGCTGCACTCGCCATGGGCGCTGGTCACCCCGCTGGTGTGCGGCCTGCTCACGGTGGCGACCGCGGCGCCGGTGACCGCGTTCGCCGCGCGGATCGACCATGACAGCTACTTCTCGCTGCTGTTCCGCTTCGTGATGATCCCGTCGACGCTGTTCGCCGGGGTGTTCTTCCCGGTGGAGCAGCTTCCCGTCATGGTACGGCCCTTGGCGTACGCGTCACCGCTGTGGCATGGGGTGGAGATGTGCCGCGCGGCGACGCTAGGCCGGGCCACCGCTTGGCCGCTCGCCGTGCATCTGGGCTATCTGCTGCTGTGGGCGGCCGGCGGGGTGGCCTTGGCGGTGCTCGCGTTTCGGCGAAGGCTGGAGGACTGATGCTGACCACGTTCGTGGTGTCCCGGGCACGGGTCTCCCCTGCCCGGCTCTCTCCCGGCCGGGTCGGCGCGGTGATCAACCGCAATGTCGGCGCGCTGCGGTCCGGGCCGTCGTACTGGATCATCCTGCTGTCGGGTTTCTTCGAGCCGGTGCTGTACCTGCTGTCGATCGGTGTCGGCGTGGGCGCGCTGGTCGGGAACCTCACGGTCGACGGGCGGACCATGTCGTATGCGGCGTTCGTCGCCCCGGCGATGCTGGCGGTGTCGGCCATGACGGGGGTGCTGGCCGAGACGACGTTCAACTTTTTTTTCAAGTTCAAGTACGCCAAGACGTTCGAGGCGGTGCTGGCGACACCGGTGCGGCCGATCGAGATCGCGATGGGCGAGCTGGTGTGGGCGGTGGCGCGCGGCTCCGTCTACACGGCGATCTTCCTGGTGGTGATGGTGGCGATGGGGCTGACCACACCCGCAGGAGCGCTGGCGGCGTTCCCGGCGGCCGTGCTGGTGGGGTTGGCGTTCGGCGGGGTCGGCATGGCGGTCAGCACGTTGATGCGCGGCTGGCAGGACTTCGACCTGTTGAGCGTCGGTCAGTTCGCGCTGTTCCTGTTCTCGGGGACCTTCTCCCCCGTGCGGGACTACCCGCTCGTCATGGAGATCCTGATCCAGGTCACTCCGCTGTATCACGCGGTGGAGCTGGTGCGTGGCCTGTGTCTCGGCGTGATCGGCCCGGGGTCGCTGGTGCATGTGGCCTACCTGGCCGTGATGATCGCGGGTGGGTTGTGGTTCGCCTCTCGCCGCCTGACCAGGTTGCTCTGCGTCTAGCCGGGTCATCTGTGCGGCCCGATGGCGAGGAAGTCCTGCGGGCCGCGGGCGGGGCCGGTGGGGTCTGGCTAGTCATGTGGCCGGTCATCGGTCTCGGGGATGGGCGGCAGGCCCTGATATCGGGTGGGGGTGGGGAATCCGCCTGGGGTGGCGCGCAGGTGGTCGGTGAGCCGCCGCCCGGTGGTCAGGCATCCGGTCAGCAGGGCGCCGAGCATGACCATTTCGCCGAGGTGGTGGTTGCGCAGCAGCTCGCCCAGCACGATCACGGTGGCGAGCACGACGAGGGTCAGGGCGATGCCGCGGTGGAAGCGTCCCGCCTCTGAGTGCGGCCAGGGGTCGACCGGCCGGGTGATCTCCCGGCCGTCGGCGGAGTCGGTGCACAGGGCTCTGGCCGGGCAGGCGGCGCAGGCGGCGGCGGGGGCGCGGTAGTGGATCAGCCGCCGCCGGTGGTCGTAGCCGTGTGGCCGTAGTAGCTGGTCTTCCGGGCAGGTCCAGTGGTCGTGGTCGGGGTCGTAGCGGAATCCCCCGGTGCGGAACCGCTCGGCCTGGGCGTGGGTGTGCCGGGCCAGCAGGTCGAGGCCGCGGGCGATGAGGATGAGCAGGGCGGCGTAGCCTCCGGCGAGCAGGACCTCGGCGTTGATCGCGGTCATCGTCGCGTCACCGGCCGGCCGGGCCGGTGATGTCGGTGAAGAGGCGGTCTTCCGTCTCTCCGGGGGTGGCGGGTGTGGCCTTGGCGGCGTGGCGCAGGCCGAGCCAGGCGATGTAGAGGAACGGCAGTGTCCCGCCGACGATGAACACGGCGTCGCCGGGCAGGCGTAGCCATTCGATCAGGCTGTTGGTGGGGTTGGTGAGGTATTTCAGGCTGCGTGCGTGCCAGTAGCCGGTGCTGACCGAGTGGTAGAGCTGGAGGATGCCGACGGGCAGCAGTGTGGCGAAGCACATCCAGGCCAGGCCGATGTTCAGCGACCAGAAGGAGATCTTGGCCAGGCGGTCCGGCTACAGGCGGGGTGGGATCATGTAGCGCAGGCAGAACAGCGCCATCGCGATGGCGAGCATGCCGTACACGCCCATCATGGAGCCGTGGGCGTGGTTGGCGGTGAGACCGGTGCCGATCTCGTAGTAGGACACGATCGGCAGGTTGATGAGGAAGCCGAACACTCCGGCGCCGAGGAAGTTCCAGAAGCCGACGGCGACGAGGAACATCACGGCCCAGCGGTGCGGGAACGGGGTGGGTGAGGCGGCTTCCTGGCGGGCGCCGAGTTGCAGGAAGGCCCATGCCTCGACGGTGAGGAAGGTGAGCGGGATGACCTCGGCGGCGGAGAAGAACGCGCCGAGGGCCATGTGCTGGGCCGGTGCGCCGCTGAAGTAGAGGTGGTGCATGGTGCCGATGACGCCGCCGACGGAGTACAGCACGATGTCGAAGTAGACGACGATGAGGGCGACCTTCTCGCGGATGACGCCGAGCAGGACGAAGATGTAGGCGACCACCACGGTGGTGAACAGTTCGAGGAAGTCCTCCACCCACAGGTGCACGACCCAGAAGCGCCAGAAGTCGGCGGTGGTGAAGGTGTCGGTGGTGCGGCTGAGCAGGCCGATGGCGTAGATGACCGGGATGGCCAGGGCTGCCCAGAAGAACATCCAGGGCAGGTTGCCGCGGTGTTCGCCGCGTAGGCGTCCGCGCAGGCCGCGCCAGAGGATGAAGGCCCACAGGCCCATGCCGGCGGTCAGCAGGATCTGCCACAGGCGGGCCAGGTCGAGATATTCGTACTGGTTGGCGCCGATGAACCGGGCGGAGGCGGGCACCATGCCGCGGATGCTGAAGAACTCCCCCGCCAGGCTGCCGGCGACTACGACGATCAGCGCGCCGAGCAGGATCATCGACAGGCGGTCCTGGCCGCGTGGTTCTCTTCTGGCGATGATGGGCGCCAGGAAGATGCCGGCGGCGAGGAACGCGGCGGCGACCCAGAACAGTGCCATCTGCAGGTGCCAGGTGCGGGTGAGGTTGTACGGCAGGAGCCGGGCCAGGTCGAGTCCGAAGAAGCCGCTGAGGTCGGCGCGGTAGTGCTCGGATGCGCCGCCGAGGAGTGACTGTGCCACGAACAGTGCGGCGACCACGAAGAAGAAGGGGGCGGTGACGCGCTGGGCGGGGGTGAGGGCGACCTCGCCGGGTTGGCGGAACGACAGGGTGTCGGCCTGGCGGCCGCGCCAGCCGAGCCGGTCGCCGTAGCGGCCGTAGACGCCGAAGAGTGCGCCGATGCCGCCCAGCAGCGCGATGAGGGACAGCACGCTCCAGACGATGTTGTCGGCGGTGGGTCTGTTGCCGACGAGGGGTTCTGGCGGCCAGGAGTTGGTGTAGGAGTGGTCGGCGCCGGGTCTGTGGGCGGCGGCCGCCCATGCCGACCAGGCGAAGTAGGAGGTGAGCCGGTGGATCTCGGCGGGGTCGGTGATGGCGTTGGGCAGCAGGCCCTTGCCGGTCGTGGGGTCGCCGAAGAAGTCGGCGTAGTGCCGTTCGTTGGCGAGGTAGGCGGTGGTCTGGGGGCCGCTGAAGCGGAGGGTGCGGGTGGCGGGGTCGTAGCGGTTGGCCTGGAAGTCGGCGATGAGGGCGGTGTCGCCGCCGGGTTCGTTCGGCCGTGCGATGGTCGCGGCGCGGTGGAGGTAGTCGGCGGTGAAGTCGGGGCCGAGGTAGGCGCCGTGGCCGAAGATCGATCCGTACTGCATGAGGCCGGAGCGCAGGAACACCTGCTGGCCTGAGGTGATGTCGTCGCCGGTGAACAGGACCTGTCCCCTGTCGCCGACGACCTGCTGCGGGACGGGGGGTTCGTCTCGGTAGACGAGGTAGGCCAGGACGCCCAGGACGAGGAATCCGAACAGGACGACGAGGACGGCCACCTGTACCCAGGCTTTGCTGATCAATAGCCGGCGGTGGGGTACGGCGTCCGCTGACGGCGGCGCGGTCATCCGTCTCACCTCGTTCCGGTGTGGCGAGAGGGGTTTACCTCAGCCTTGACCGGAGAGGTTCATGAGAATAAGGGGATTTAAGTCATAAATCGGTCATCTTGTGCTCTGGCCTGCGGTGGGTGGGCCGCGTTCTGCGGCGGGTCGATGACGGGCCGGCGTCGCCGTGGGAGCTCGGCCGCGCCGTCTTCCGGTCATGCCGGATCGGAGCCGCCCGGACCGGCGAGGCCATGCAGCAGGAGCCGGGTGAGGGTGTCGATCACCTCGTCGTCGGAGTGGGTGGGCGGGTCGTCGCCGAGCAGCGCGTAGGCGAGCATCGACAGCATCCCGCCCATCGCCGCCGCGACCAGTTCGGGGTCGCCCGGAAGTGAGTGCCCCCTCCCCCGCAGGTGCTCCAGATGCTCGCGGAGCACTCGGGTGTCCTCGATCAGGCGCTGCCGGATCTCGCCCGCACCGGTCCCCGCGGCCATCGCGGACTCGAACAGCGCGACCATGACGGGCCGGTTGTCGCGCATCAGGTGCCAGGCCACCGCCAGGTGCTCGCGGAGCTGGTTCCCGTCTGTCAGGTCATGCGGAGGGTGGTCCTTCCCGGCGAACCGGTCGTGCGCCTTTTCGTGCATCTCGGCGAGCAGGGCCGCAAGCAGTTCCTCCTTGCTCGCGAAGTGGTCGTAGAAGGATCCGGTGGCACGGCCCGCCGCGGCCGTGATGTCTGTGATCTTTGTGTTCAGGTAGCCGCGCTCCGCGAACTGCCGCCGGGCGGCCTCTTTCAGCGCCGCCTCGGTCTCGGCCGCCCTGGTCTTGCGTACTCCCACAGGATTACTCCCTTGACCTCGTCATGGCCACCTCATCATACTGAACGTAACTTCACCGAATAGAGATTCAGTGAATATCGATTCAGGAGGATGTGTCGTGCGAGTAGCGGTGGTGGGCGGCGGCGTCGCCGGGTCGGCGAGCGCGATCGCGCTCGCGCGGGTCGGGGCTCGGGTCACGGTCTACGAGGCGCACGAGGATCCCGCCGGACCGGTCGGGTCGTTCGTCAGCCTGTCGGTCAACGGGTTGCGCGCCCTGGACGCCCTCGGGTGCCTGGAGCCGGTTCAGCGGGCGGGTTTCCCGGTGGACAGGCAGCGCATGTGGTCCGGCAGGGACCGGCTACTCGCCGATGTGCCTCGCGGGCGGCGGTCCGGCGATCCGTTGCGCAGCGTGACGCTGATGCGCGCCGACCTGATCAGGGCACTTCGGGAGGAGGCGGCGCGATCAGGTGCCCGGATCATCGTGGGCAGACGGGTCTCCGGCGACTCACACGATCCGCTGATCAGCGGTGCCGATCTGGTCGTCGGCGCGGACGGGATCTGGTCGGCTACCCGCCGGGCCCTGAACCCCGCCGCTCCCCAGCCCCGTTACGCGGGCCTGTATTCGGTCTCCGGCGCCACTGACGGGCCCGTGCGCCTGCCCGGCGACCGGCCGCAGGGCTTCAACATGGTCTTCGCGCGCCGCGGTGCCTTCATTTACCTGCCTGCTCCCGACGGCACCGTGTGGTGGTCGGCTCAGGTCGCCGCGACCGATCCGCCGCCGGACGTGGCCGCCGTCGGTCTGGCGGAGCTGACCGAGTCCTTCCGGACCGAAAAGACGCCGCTCGCCGTGCTCCTCGCCTCCACGGCGGTGGCCGCCGCCACGCTGCTGCACGTGCTGCCCCCGGTGACATGCCGCCACGGCGACCGCATCGTACTCATCGGTGACGCGGCCCATCCGGTCGGCGCCGGGCAGGGTGCCTCGATGGCGGTCGAGGACGCCGTCGCACTCGCCCGTGAAGTGGCGGCCACCAAGACCGTCCCCGCGGCCCTGGCCGCCTTCGACCGGCTCCGCCACGACCGTACGGGCAAGCTGGCCAAGACGGCGGCCGCCAACCGGGACGCCAAGACGGCGGGGCCGGTGGCTGCCCGGCTCCGAGAGATCATCATGCCGTTCTTCTTCAACCGCTTCTATGAGAAGGCCACCGGCTGGCTGTACGACCATGACCCCGGGCAACTGCCTGCGTGACGATAACCGGCTCAACGCGGCATACGCCCCTCCGGCATACGGCACGAGCCCAGGTTCGTGCCATCGCGATCAGGACCGCGGCCGTCCGCCCCGATCGCGTCCCTGCTGCACCGGAGTCGGTCCCGGCGGCGGCATCCGTCCCGGCTGGGCCTGCGGCTCTGTCGGCTTGCGGGCGAGGAGGCGGCCGTGCTGGAACCTCTCGTCCGCGCCCGGCTCGCGGCGCAGCCGGGCGACCTCGGTGAGCCCCGCCTTGGACGCCAGGCCCGCTACGTGGTCCCCCCGGCCCGGCCGCGGTGGCAGACCCGCTCGCGGTCGGCCGGCTCCGGCCGCCGCCTCTTCGACCGGAACGGATCGGCGAGCGGAATCACCCGCGCCCGGGGCGGTGCTCCCCGGAAGCGCCGCCGGAAAAATCTCGGGAACAAATCTCCGGAGCCGCCCGCGATCTGGGACGTCCCGTACGAGGAGTGGGTGAGGGGACCGGCCGGAGAGAGGAGAGATAGCGTGGTGGGTGGCGCCGCTGATACGACCCGGCCGCGTGGTCTCGCAGACCATGTGGCAGCGATCGGCGGTGGCCTCGACACCGATGGTGAAGCATGACCTGATGCGCGGCGTCGGCTGCTGTCTCGAGGTCTACTACATCGAGCGATCGACCTATGCGGTAGGCGGGGATTTCATGGAAAGACACCGCATCGGAAAAATAATGCATAGTGCGGGGATTTCGACCATCCGGTACGGGTTGGTGATCAATTTTCTGGAGATCGGGCGGATAAAATTCGAAGACTACGAGGTGGAGAATATTCGTCCCCTCGTGACCTCGAGCCCCCCGTTCGCGTGGCTTGTCGGCAGGTTGGGAGAGAAGAAGGCCGCCAGGTTGCTCGGCGTCGCCGAAATCGTCGTGGGCTCGCTGATCGGAGCAAAACCGATCGCGCCGAGAGCGTCCGCCCTCGGCTCCCTCGCCGCCGTCGGTGTGTTCGCCAGCACCCTCAGTTTCCTCGCTACGACGCCCGAGGCGTGGCAGGAGACACGCGGGGAACCGAAACTGTCTCTCACGGGGCAGTTCCTGGTGAAGGACGTCGTGCTTCTCGGAGCCTCCTTGCTGACGGCGGCGGACGCCCTGCGAGCCGCCGAGACCCGGCCGGGTACCGGTACCGGTGCGGCGTCCTGGTAAGCGTGAGGCCGTTCGCCCCGGCGATACGGCGGAATGCCCTGAAGCGACAGGATCACGCGCGGGCGAATGACCGGAAGCGATCAGCGGCGAATCGCCTGGGTTGAGCAATTCCCGATGTCGTCAGGACGCGATGAGACCGGCCCGGCCTTCTCGGCTGCCGTGTTGTGACGGCCCCGTGCGTCGCCGGTATCTTTCGTCCGGTCGCGGGCGGCGTGGGTAGCGCTCCTGGCCACATGCGCGCAGCGGTGACGCCTCGTCGTCCTCACGACCCAGAATCCCCGGAGCGAATCATGCCTTTACCGCGATTTTCCGGCCCGTGCGTAACATCGTCGTCTTTCTCCGGGTACCGGCCGCTCATGAGCACCACACCCATCGCCGACCTCGCCCTGGTGTCCGATCGCCATTCCGCCGGCCTCATCAGCCGGGACGGGTCGGTCGAGTGGCTGTGCCACCCCCGATTCGACGGGCCGTCCGTCTTCGCCCGCCTGCTGGACGACGAGGCCGGGCACTGGGCGATCCGCCCGGCTGTCCCGTACGAGACGACGCGCCGCTACCTGCCGCAGACGATGGTGCTGGAGACCACCTTCCACACCGGAAGCGGCACGGCCGTCCTCACCGACGCCCTGCTCACCGGACCGGACGACGGCGGCCACCGGCTCGGCGTCGGTGCGCCGCACCTGCTCGCCCGACGGGTGTCCGGCCTCGGCGGCGAGGTGCCGATGGAGCTCGAGTACCGGCCCCGGCCGGAGTACGGCTTGATCCACCCGATCCTGTCCGTCATCGAGGGCGGCGTGGTCGCCGGCGGCGGCGCCGAGCGGATCGTGCTGACCACGCCGGTTCCCCTCGGCATCGGCGGCTGCGGCGGATACGGCGTGTTCAGTGTGCGGGAGGGTGAGACGCGGCACTTCGGGCTGCACTGCTCGACGCCGCAGGAGACTCCCGCGCGGGTGTGGGATCAGGCGGAACTGGCGGCCCGGCTGGACGACACGATCGCCGCCTGGCGGTCGTGGTCCAGCCTCCACCAGGCCTATGACGGCCCGTGGCGTGACCTGGTGCACCACAGCGGGCGGGTGCTGCAGGCGCTGTCCTTCCAGCCCAGCGGCGCGATCGTCGCGGCCGCCACGACATCGCTGCCCGAACGGTCCGGCGGCGAGCGCAACTGGGACTACCGGTATACGTGGGTGCGGGACGCGTCGCTCACCATGGGCGCCCTGTGGGTCGCGGCCTGCCCCGACGAGGCGAGCGACTTCTTCGCCTTCCTCACCGCCGCGGCCCCGTCCCTCGACAGGAACCGCGCGCTGCAGATCATGTTCGGCGTGCGCGGCGAGCACGACCTGAGCGAGCGTACCCTGCCCCACCTGCGTGGCTGGCGCGGCAGCCGACCGGTACGCGTCGGAAACGACGCATGGAACCAGCGGCAGATCGACGTGTACGGCGAGTTGCTCGACGCGGCCGTGCGCCTTGAACGGCAGATCGGCGACATCGACGACGACGTCCGGCGTTTCCTTGTCGCGTGTGCCGACACCGCGGCCGAGCGCTGGACGGAGAAGGACCAGGGTATTTGGGAGATGCGCGGGGAGCCGCGCGACTTCCTGTACTCCAAGCTGATGTGCTGGGTGGCGCTGGACCGCGGCATCGCCCTCGCCGGCCTGCTGGGGGCGCAGGATCGTGTGGCGTCCTGGCGGCGGACCCGCGTCGAGATCCGCGACACCCTGCTGCGGGAGGGCTGGAACGACCGGGTGGGGGCGTTCACGCAGGCCTTCGGTTCCGATGAGCTGGACGCCAGCGCCCTCATGATGCCGATCACCGGCTTCCTGTCCGCCCGCGACCCGCGGGTGCTGGCCACGATCGACGCGGTCGCGGATCGGCTCACCGACGGTCGGGGCCTGGTCTACCGCTACCGCACCGGGGGCGGCGTCGACGGCCTCGCCGGTGCGGAGGGCACCTTCCTGCTGTGCTCGTTCTGGCTGGCGCAGGCGCTCGCCATGTCCGGGCAGGTCGGCCGGGCCGGGGAGGCGTTCGAGCGAGCCGCCGCGTACGCCAACGACGTGGGCCTGCTGTCGGAGGAGGTCGATCCCGGCAGCGGTGAGCTGCTCGGCAATTTCCCGCAGGCGTTCAGCCATATCGGGCTCGTCAACGCGGCCTGGGCCATCGACGAGGCCGGTCGAACCGCACACGCCGGCGAGGGGTGGACGGCGTGAGGGTCACCGCCGGGTTCGCGGGCACGGCGCTGCTGTCGCCGCTCGTCGTCACCCGGGCGATCGGTTCTCACCCGATCGCGTCGAGCGCGCGTACGACCACGTCGCGGGCGCGTTCCCGGGACTGCGGCCGTGCCTCGACGATGTCCTCCAGCCACAGCCCGGACAGCACGGTCGTGACGAATCGGACCTGTGCGCGGCCGCAGGGGCGTCCGGCCCGGCGCAGTACGGATGCGACGATCTCGTCGCATCCGTCGGTCCAGGCGCGGGCGACGCTCTGCAGCGCGGGGTCCCGGCCGGCCTGCAGGTAGAGCTCCCACAGGCCGAGCTGCCTGGGACGGTCGAGGGTGTACACGGTCGCGAGGACCTCTGCGAGCCGCTCCGGCGGATCGGCGGGCATGGCGTCGAGGTAGGTGCGCATCTGGTCGAGCTCCCGCTCCACGAGCAGGGCGAACGCCTCGGTCAGTAGCCGGTCGCGGCAGGAGAAGTAGTAGGAGGTGGCCGCGAGCGGCAGGCCCGCCCGCTGGGCGACAGCGCGGTGGGTCACGGCGGTGAAGCCGCCCTCGCTCAGCAGGTCGACCGCCGCCTCCAGCAGCGCCTCGCGGCGGCGCACCGCCCGCTCTTGCGGCCGGCGGCGGCCGGTCGCCGCCGGGGCGCCGGTGCTGGTCGCCCCGCCGCCGTGGTCGACGGCCTGATCCTGGTCCGGCGCCATCTCCTGCACTGCCTCTCTCTGATCGGGAACCGCCGTCGACAACTCTCGCGGCCGAGGCCCGCCGGGTCAAACGATCAGATGGAGGGTCAGTGGCCGCCCGCGAGGTTGAGGACGATGACACCGCAGATGATCAGTGCGAGTCCGGCGATCTTGATGAGGCTCATGGCCTCGCCGAGGAACATCGCCCCGATCACCGCGATCGCGGCCGTGCCGGTGCCCGCCCAGATCGCGTACGCGAAGCCGACGGGCATCTGGAGCTTGAGCGCCTGGGCCAGCAGCACGAAGGAGGCGATGTATCCGGAGGCGACCAGGATGGTCCAGCCGGGCCGGGTCAGCCCGTCGCTCAGTTTGAGCGCGGAGGTGGCCACGACCTCGGAGACGATCGCGCCGGCGAGCAGAAGCCAGGCCATCATGACCTCCCGTTAAACAGAACGCTTGTCCAACTTTAGATGGCGATCGTCGTCGTGGCGAGAGCCTTCCGGCCAGGGACTCCAGCTATCCCGGCCACCGGCACGGGCCGCCGTCCTCTGCCCGGAGACGGTGGAGACGATGCGGCCGTACGGCATGGGCGCTTGGCGGGAGGGTCGAATGCGTGTTCTACTGATCTCTATGCGTGGCGACGCCTCTCCCACTCCGGCTCCGGCGGCCCGGCATCCCGTCCAGCAGTCGCTGCTCGACGACGCCCTCGACGCTTCCGACCCGGGCGCGGTACGGCCGATCGAGCGGCGTGCGGTCGCTCGCGTGGTCGGCGGCGTCACCTGCCTGGAGGTGCCGGCCCGGGCCGGCATCGACCGCGTT
Organism: Sphaerimonospora sp. CA-214678; assembly: GCF_050942215.1. Taxonomy (GTDB): domain Bacteria; phylum Actinomycetota; class Actinomycetes; order Streptosporangiales; family Streptosporangiaceae; genus Sphaerimonospora. Next base: position 3,031,583 of record NZ_CP192056.1, on the reverse strand, counting down.
CCGGAGAGCGCCGGGCTGCCCTTCCGGTGGGCGGCCAGTCCCTACCGCGGGTGCGAGGCCGGGTGCCGGCACTGCGTGGCGCGGCGCGGCCACCGCTATCTCGGGCTGGACCCGGACGCGGACTTCGCCACCCGGATCGTGGTGAAGACCGACCTGGCCGACCGGTTACGCCGCGAGCTCGGCGCACCCCGCTGGGCCGGCGACCCGGTGGCGATCGGCCTCAACGGAGACTGCTACCAGCCGGTGGAGGAGACCTACCGGCTGATGCCGGGCGTCATCCGTGCCCTGGCCGACGCCGGGAACCCGTTCACCGTGCTGACCAGGAGCCCGCTCGTCCTGCGCGACCTCGACCTGCTGCGCGAGGCCGCCAAGGTGACCCGGGTCGGCGCGGCCGTGTCCGTGGGCTTCGTGGACGACCGGGTGCGCCGGGCCGTCGAGCCCGGGGCGGCCACGCCGCAGCGGCGGCTGGAGATCTGTGCCGCGCTCAACGAGGCCGGCATTCCGTGCGGGGTGCTGATGGCGCCGATCCTGCCGCTCATCACCGACTCCACCGACCATCTGCAGGCGACCGTCCGCAGGGCCGCCGAGGCGGGGGCGGTCAGCGTGACGCCACTGGTCCTGCGGCTTTCCGCCGGTGTCCGCCAGTGGTACCTGGCGTGGCTGGAGCGCGAGCATCCCGGTCTCGTGCCGCGTTATCAGGCGTTGTACGGCAGGGGCCAGGTCGCCGATGCCGGCTATCGCGACCGGGTGACCGAGCGGGTGCGGGCCCTGGCCGAGATGTACGGGATCGGCAACTCGGCCCGCCGCTGGCGGCGCCGCCGCTCCCCCGCCCGGCAGCTTGCCCTGGTTTGACCCGGCGCCCGCGCGGTTGTGTCGGTCCCGAGTGCGAGTATCGGTCCTCATGAGCGGAAAACTGGACGGCAGGGTCGCCCTGGTCGCGGGGGCGACGCGGGGCGCGGGGCGGGGCATCGCCGTCGCGTTGGGCGCGGCGGGGGCCACGGTGTACGTGACCGGGCGCAGCACGCGGGAGCAGCGGTCGGAGATGAACCGGCCGGAGACGATCGAGGAGACCGCGGAGATGGTCGACGCCGCCGGTGGCCGGGGCGTCCCGGTCCAGGTCGACCATCTCGAGCCCGCGCAGGTGCAGGCCCTGGTGGAGCGCATCGACCGGGAGCAGGGCCGGCTCGACGTCCTGGTCAACGACATCTGGGGCGGGGAGCTGCTGTTCAGCTGGCGTGACCGGCTGTGGGAGCACTCGCTGGAGGCGGGTCTGCGGATCCTGCGGCTGGCCGTCGATACGCACGTCATCACCAGCCACTACGCGCTTCCGCTGCTGATCAGGCGGCCCGGCGGGCTGGTGGTGGAGGTGACCGACGGGACGACCGACTACAACGCGAACAATTACCGCATCTCCTTCTTCTACGACCTGGCCAAGACCTCGGTGACGCGCATGGCCTTCGGCCAGGCGCAGGAACTGGCGCCCTACGGGGCCACCGCGGTGTCGCTGACCCCCGGCTGGATGCGCTCGGAGATCATGCTCGAACTTTTCGGGGTGACGGAGGCGAACTGGCGTGATGCGCTGGCCGAGGAGCCTCATTTCGCCATCTCCGAGACGCCCGCGTTCGTGGGGCGCGCGGTCGCGGCGCTCGCCGCCGACCCGGAGGTCGGCCGGTGGAACGGGCGGTCGCTGTCGAGCGGGCAACTCGCTCAGGTGTACGGCTTCACCGATGTGGACGGCAGCCGGCCGGATGCCTGGCGGTACATGGTCGAGGTCCAGGACGCCGGAAAACCGGCCGACGTGACCGGGTATCGGTGAGCCCACCCGGGTGGATACCGGAAAAGGGGGGCGGCATCCGGTACGGATAAACTAAAAGCATGTTCTACCGCAAGCCGCTCGAAGAGCGCATTGCCGACCGCGTGGCCAAGCGGCCGCCGCTGAAGCAGGGTAAGCACTTCGAGCACCGCCCGGCGCTGATCGTGTTCTGCGTTGTCGTCGCGATCGCCCTGTTGAAGGTCGTCGGCGCGTTCGTGCTCATGTGGATGGGCGTGTTCTGATCTCCCGGCCCGGGTGCTTCAGACCCCCGGGCCGACATCCGGGCCGATGCCGTACGGGAACCGCACGGATCCGGCGTCGTCCGTGCCGGTGACACACCGCGATGCACCCTGGTCCGCGAGGCTCCCGGCGGACGCGGCGGAGCCTGACGCCCCGCCGCGTGGAGGCCTCTGTCGCGGCGTCGTCGATGCCTCCCTCCCCCGATCCGGAGAGGGGCCGCCCGCCGTCACTTCGCCGTCTGTCGCGGAGAAGCGGCGGGGCGGCTCAGACGTCGGAGCCCGCGCCCTCGAGGGCGCTGCCCTTCTTCCACTGGCTGAACGGCATCTGCCAGAAACCCCAGCCGTTGTTCCACTCCAGCGGCCGGTTGGTTCCGACGATCTTCACGATGTCGCCGCGGTGGAAGTTGTCGTAGTACCACTTGGCCTGGGTCGGGTGGGCGTTGATGCACCCGTGGCTGACGTTGGCGCGGCCCTGGGAGCCGACCGACCAGGGGGCGCTGTGGATGTACTCCCCGCTGTTGGAGATGCGGACGGCGTGGTCGACGACCTCCTTGTAGTACCCGGGGTCGCCCGGCTTCCGGCCCGGCGAGATCATCGTGACCGGATTGCCGCGTTCCATGGTCAGGTGGATGCCGCTGGTGGTGGTGTATTCGCGGGTCGTCCCGTTGCCCGCGCTGATCTTCATGTGCTGCAGGGTCTTGCCGTCGCGCTTGACGACCATCGTGTGGGTCTTGATGTTGACCGTGCTGACCCACGCCGCGCCGATCTTGATGGTCGTGGTGTGGTCCTCCACCCCGTACATGTCGCGCCCGCCGCGCACGCCGGACAGCTCGGCGGTGAACTTCACCTTCTGGTGGGCGGGCCAGAATTTGGCCGGCCGGTAGATGACTAGCCGGTCGTTGATCCACCGCCAGGCGCCCTTGACCGGCTTCTCCGCGTCGACCTTCAGTGCCTTCTCGACGGCGGCCTTGTCGCCCACGGCCTGGTTGAAGGTGACCATGATCGGCATGCCGATGCCGACCGTCTCGCCCTTGATGCCGGGGGTGACGTCGGCGACGGCCAGTTCGTACTTCGGTTTGAGCGTGGTGAACTGGCTGGTCAGCGTGGCGGGGCCGCCCTCGCCGCTGGCCGTGGCCGACACGGTGTACTTGCTCGCGGGCTTGAGCGGCTGCTTGGAGATCCACCGGGTGCGGGCGGAGTTGAACTTGCCCTCGACGGGCTCGCCGCCGGGGGTCTGGACGGTGACGTCGTCGAGTGCGCCGTTGTCGGCGGTGACGATCACGGTCTTGTCCGGGCGCACGGTGGCGCTGCCCTTGACCGGGCTGATCTTGATGGTGGGCGCCGGTATGGCCGGTGTGGCCTCAGTGGCGTCCCCGCCCGCCGATCCCGGGGCTCCCGACCCACCGGAGCATGCCGACAATGCGGCGGCCATGGCCACGGCGACTCCGGCGATCGACAACTTCGAACGAGTGCGAGTGCTCGGCACGATCTCTCCCCCATAGTGCAAAGGGCACCCTAAATACTCTATTGGGGGTTGCCAGCAATATGCACACTTTCACGGTCGATTCGGTCACGATCCGGTCACTGACGGACAGGTTCCACTTGCTCAGGGTAAGGTCCGCGTCAGGATTCTCCAAGCCTCCAGTAAGCGCGGACGGCTCAGGCGTCGAGGCGAGGGGCCGGACGCCGGACATGAGCGGCATCGTACCGCCCCACCGTGTCATGACCGCATAGTGACTTGGGTCTACTCGTAAACCGTAACGAGAGTTATCAAGAGTGCAGAGGACAGCGTAAATGCTGTGCATCCGGATGCTCCACCTTTGTCAGACCTCGTCGGATGGATGGAGATTCACGTGCGCCGTTTGAAGGCACTACTCGTGCGGTCATTCCTAGCCATCGCAATGATCGTGGCCGGTCTGGGCGCCGGGGCCACGGGGGCTCAGGCCGCGGTGCCCAACCTGTGGGGATTCGCGCTCGTCGACACCACGTCGGGCGTCCCCAGCACCGCTCACCAGGCCGGTAGCTGGCCGCCCGGGTTCACCGTCCAGGTCTCCCCCGGCGTCATCGGCCAGGTGTTCGTGAAGTTCCCGCAGATCGGCGTGCCCAAAGGCGCCGTCGTTCACGTGACGGCGGTCTCTCCGGCCGCAGAATGGTGCCAGATCCAGAAATGGGCACAGTCCGGGCCCGACGAGATCGTGGCGGTGCAGTGCTACAAGTACGGCGGCGGCCCGGTCTGGGCGCGGTTCTCCATCGTCTTCTCCCACAGCACCGGGACGCTGCCGCCGCCGCAGGCGTTCGGCTACGTGTTCTGGGACGGCGCTGCCATCCTCAGCCACCACAACTCGGCGGGCGCGGTCAACACGGTCACGCCGACCGGGCCCGGAGAGTGGCTGGTCGACATGCCCGGCCTCGGCTCCTCCGGATACGCGGGCAACATCCAGGTCACCGCGGTCGACCCCCAGCAGCCCGCCCGGTGCAAGGTGGCCAAGTGGGGACCGAGCCCCAGCATGCAGCAGATCGTGGTGCGCTGCCACGACAAGTACGACAAGCCGCTGAAGACCGGATGGACCCTCACCTACCATCGGGACCGCGCGGTCACCGGAGCGGCGATCCCGCCGAAGAGCTTCGCCTACACCTTCGACAACCAGCCGAGCCTCCCCGGTCCGTACGCCCCGGCCCCGGCCCCGGTCAACTACAACTCCCTGGGCGCGGTCAACACGATCCAGAGCGCCGGACCCGGCCTGCGTCTGGTGATCTTCCCCAAGGTGGGCGTGCTGCCCAACCACGTCCAGGTGACCGCCTACGGGCCCGGCCCCGAATACTGCAACCTGCTGGCGCCGTGGGGCACCGGCGGCGGTGACGCGATCGTGCGCGACGTGGCGTGCTACAAGGGCACCGTCCTGGTCGACCAGCCCTCCCTGGTGACCTACCTGTCCGCCTACTGACGCAGCCGGTGGGTCAGGCCGGTGTGCCGGCGGCCGGCGCCCCTGGTGCGTACGGCCTGACCCAGCGCGCGTCGCGACCCCACGATGACCACGAGCCGCTTGGCCCGGGTGATCGCGGTGTAGAGCAGGTTGCGCTGCAGCATCATCCACGCGCTGGTCGCCAGGGGGATCACCACGGCGGGATACTCGCTCCCCTGGGAGCGGTGGATGCTGACCGCGTAGGCGTGGGCGAGCTCGTCGAGTTCGTCGAAGGAGTAGTCGACGTGCTCGTCCTCGTCGGTGCGTACGGTCAGTCTGCTCTCCTCCGGGGTGATGGCGGTGACGACGCCGACCGTGCCGTTGAACACCCCGGCCGCGCCCTTGTCGTAGTTGTTGCGCAGCTGGGTCACCTTGTCGCCCACCCGGAAGACGCGCCCGCCGTAGCGGCGTTCCGGCATGCCCTCCCTGGCCGGCGTGAGCGCCTCCTGCAGCGCGTTGTTCAGCGCGCCGGCCCCGGCGGCGCCGCGGTGCATGGGCGCCAGGACCTGGACGTCGCGCCGGGGGTCGATGCCGAACTTGGCGGGGATGCGCCGGGCGACCACGTCGACGGTCAGCGCGGCGATCTCCTCCGGTTCCTCGCAGGGGAACAGGAAGAAGTCGGGGAACTCGCGTACCAGGGGCTGCTGCCCGGTGTTGACCCGGTGGGCGTTGACGACCACGCCGGACTCCTGGGCTTGGCGGAAGATCTGCGTCAGCCGTACGCGCGGGATGTCCGGCGCGGCCAGCAGATCGCGCAGCACCTCCCCGGCGCCGACCGACGGGAGCTGGTCGACGTCGCCGACGAACAGCAGGTGGGCGCCGGGTGGTACGGCCTTGGCGAGCTTGTTGGCGAGCAGCAGGTCCAGCATGGACGCCTCGTCGACCACGACCAGGTCGGCGTCCAGCGGGTTGTCGCGGTCGAAGGTCGCGTCGCCGCCGGGGCGCAGCTGCAGTAGCCGGTGCACGGTGGTGGCCTCGTGGCCGGTCAGCTCCGACAGCCGTTTGGCCGCCCGGCCGGTGGGCGCGGCCAGGATGACCTTGGCCCGTTTCGCCCGGGCGAGGGTGACGACCGAGCGGACGGTGAAGCTCTTGCCGCAGCCGGGGCCGCCGGTGAGGACGGCGACCTTCTCGGTCAGCGCGAGCCGTACGGCCTGGGCCTGCTCGGGGGCGAGATCGGCGCCGGTCCGGCCGCGCAGCCAGTCGAAGGCGGTGTTCCAGTCGACGGACCGGAACGCCTCCAGCCGGTCGTGACCGAAGGTCAGCAGGCCCCGCAGGGTGCCGGCCAGGGCCTGCTCGGCCCGGTGGAAGGGCACGAGGTAGATCGCCGGGACGGTGGTGTCCCCGGCCTCGCCCGCGGGGACGTCCTCGCGGACGACGCCCTCCTGCGCGACGAGCTCCTCCAGGCAGGCGGCGGTCAGCTCGGCGGGCACGTCGAGGATCTTGACGGCGTCGGCGACGAGGTTGGGCGCCGGCAGGTAGCAGTGACCGTCGTCGGCGGCCTGGGACAGCGTGTAGCGCAGCCCGGCCTTGACCCGCTCGGGGCTGTCGTGGGGAATGCCCACGGCCTGGGCGATGGTGTCGGCGGTCTTGAACCCGATGCCCCACACGTCGTCGGCCAGGCGGTAGGGCTCTTTCCTGACCACGCCGATGGAGGCCTCGCCGTACTGTTTGAAGATCCGTACGGCGATCGAGGTGGACACCCCGACGCCCTGCAGGAAGACCATCACCTCTTTGATGATCTTCTGTTCCTCCCAGGCGTCGGCGATCATGCGGGTCCGTTTGGGGCCGAGCCCGGGGACCTCGACCAGCCGGCCCGGCTCCTCCTCGATCACGCGCAGGGTGTCGGTGCCGAAGTGGTCCACGATCCGTTCGGCCATCTTCGGGCCGATGCCTTTGATCAGGCCGGAGCCCAGATAACGCCGGATGCCCTGGATGGTGGCCGGCAGGACCGTGGTGTACGACCACACCTCGAACTGCCTGCCGTACCGGGGATGCGACCCCCACCGGCCGGTGAGCCGCAGGGACTCGCCGACCTGCGCTCCGAGCAGCGGCCCGACGACCGTCAGCAGCTCGCTGCCCGAGCGCTCGGCGGCGACCCGGGCGATCGTGTAGCCGGTCTCCTCGTTGGTGTAGGTGATCCGTTCGAGAACGCAGTCGAGCTCGGTGCCGGGCGGCCTGCCGGCGGGCTCGCCGGAGGGGTTGGTCATGGCTGGCATTGTCCCCCAGCGGGCGCCGCGCCGCGTACGATCTTGCCCCGTGGTGTGCGCCCCCGGCCGATAGCCTGGTGCGAACGACGATGATGTCGTGATTGCGGAGGTCGGTGGAATGGTTCTGGAGGGTACGGCTCGCGCGATGCTGCGCAGGCTGGCGATCGAGCAGGCGCAGTCGCGGGTGCCCTCGATGGTGGCGGCGGTGGTGCGGAACGGGCAGATCGCGTGGTTCGGGGCCCGGGGGCGGGCCGGCGGGCAGCGGCCGGAGCGGGACACGCAGTATCGCATCGGATCGATCACCAAGACGCTGGTGGCGGTCGCGGTGATGCGGCTGCGCGACGAGGGGAGGCTGAATCTGCTCGACCCGCTGGACAAGCACGTGCCGGGTACGCCGGTGGGTGAGGCGACGATCGCCCAGCTGCTGTCGCACACCAGCGGGCTGACGGCCGAGCCGCCCGGCGCGTGGTGGGAGCGCACGCCGGGGGTGGCGGTGGCCGAGCTGATCGGCGCGATGGGGCCGGAGTCGGCCCGGCATCGTGCGGGGCGGCGCTACCACTACTCCAACGTGGGGTTCGGGCTGCTGGGCGAGCTGGTGGCGCGTAAGCGGTCGGCGCCGTGGGAGCAGGTCGTGCGGGAGGAGATCCTGCGGCCGCTCGGTATGCGTGACACCACCCCGCGCCCGCGGCCCCCGCACGCGATCGGGTACGCGGTGCACCCGTGGGCCGACGTGCTGCTGCCGGAGCCGGAGAACGATCATGTGGCGATGGCCCCGGCCGGGCAGATGTGGTCGACGGCGGCCGATCTGGCGTGCTGGGCGGCGTTCGTCGCGGGTGACACCGCCGAGGTGCTGCGGCCGGAGACGCTCGCGGAGATGCGCGAGCCGGCCATCGTGGAGGACGGCGACTCCTGGATCCGGGGCTATGGCCTGGGTTTCCAGCTCGTGCGGCACACCGGCCCGCGCGGCACCCGGCGGCTGGCCGGTCACACCGGGTCGATGCCCGGGTTCCTGGCCACCGTGTGGGCCGACCCCGCCGAGGGCGTCGGCGTGCTGTGGCTGGCCAACACCACCTCGGGGGTGCGCGGGCCGCTCGACCTCGACCTGCTGGACATCCTCTCCGAGCATGAGCCGCCGCTGCCGGCCGAGTGGGAGCCCGCCGAGGTCGACGACGATCTGCTGGAGCTGACCGGGCCGTGGTACTGGGGGCCGGCTCCGTACGTGCTGCGGGTCCTGCCGCGGCGGGGGCTGTCGCTCACGCCGGTCAGTGGTAAGGGCCGGGCGTCGCGGTTCGCCGCCCGGGACGACGGCACCTGGGTCGGGCTGGACGGTTACTACGCCGGTGAGACGCTGCGGGTGGTCCGCTCCGATGGCGGTGTGCACCTCGATCTCAACACGTTCGTGTTCACCCGCGAGCCGTACGATCCGCAGGTCCCGGTGCCCGGAGGGGTCGACCCCCGGGGGTGGCGGTGACCGCGCGGGGATGACGCGCGGGTGCGGGGCGGCCTGCTCGCGACGCCACGACCTTCCCACCGATCCATCCGGTAAAACCCCACTTGTCTTTACTTGACCGGTGTCGTGGCATCTATTACCTTTTATGCATCCAAGGGCACATATGTCCGGTTTTGGTCAAGTGTGCCCGCCTCTGACCGACGCGGAGTCCCTGCCGGGACGCCGCCCGGCCGCCGAGTCCGCGCCCGCGCGGAGCCGGGGACCCACCTCTCCTTGGGGTGAATCGGCGCGCAGTGCCGCGCCGTAGGGCAACTTCCAGCCCGAACCCGTCAGCTAACCCGGTAGGCGGCATGGAAGCAAGGGAGTAGACCCCGCATGCACGCCCTCAAGTCCTGTGTCCGTGCTGCCCTCGTCACGGGCGTCGCCGCCGGCGCCCTCGTCTCGGCCGTCGTCGCCGGACCGCAGGCGGCGCAGGCCGGTACCACCCACGCCGCCGCGGTCACGTCCCACATCGTGCAGGCGAACGGCACCGCCGGCAGCCCCGACACTCTCGCCCAGATCGCCGCCACGCTGCCCAAGGTCAGCCCGCAGGACGTGCTCCAACTGGCCGCCAGCCAGGTCGGAATCACCGAGAACAGCGCGGGCGGCGGGACCAAGTTCCACGACTGGTACATGAACTCCCCCCGTGCCCTGGAGACCCTGGCCCGTGACGGCGGCACCCTGAAGGGCTACGCCAACGCCCCCTGGTGCGACATGTTCGTCTCCTGGGTGGGCGAGCAGCTCGGCATCGGCCCCGTCATGGGCTCGGACGCCTACACCGTCCAGCACGCCGCCTGGTTCGCCAAGCACGGCCGGTGGGGGAACACCCCGGAGCCCGGCGCGGTCGTCTTCTTCGACTGGAGCGGCGGCAAGGCCATCGGCGGCATCGACCACGTCGGCTTCGTCGTCCGCGACAACGGCAACGGCACCATCGAGACCATCGAGGGCAACACCGGTGACGGCGGCGCCGTGGAGCAGCGTACCCGCTCCAAGGGCTACGTGGCCGGGTACGGCTACCCGCTGTACACCGCGCCCTGACGCCGTTCCCGCACGCGATCCAGCACGCGAGGCGCTGAAACGCCGAAACGCTGGCAGGACCCCGATCAGAGGCCGTCACCCGGCTCCCGGTCGGGGTCCTGCCGTCTTCGTTCCATCCGTCCTTCCGTCTTCGTTCCACCCCGGGCAGCCGGTTCGCCCGCCCTTTTATGTTCTGTAATGCTGTGGCCGTAAGGCCGCCGGAGTCCGCGGCATCACGACGAAAAGGAACACTCAGGAGGAGACGTGGATCTCACGCGGACGGGACTGCCGGGTATCGGGCTGCAGCATGTGCTCACCACCGAGCGCGGCCGGCAGGTAGGGGTGATCTCACATCACACCGGCCGCCGCGACCTGGTGATCTACGACAAGGAAGACCCCGACACCTGCGTGGTCACGGTGATGCTGACCGCCGACGAGGCCAACGCGCTGGCCGAACTGCTGGGCACCGGCCGGATCGTGGAGCGCCTCAGTGAGCTGCATCGCCAGGTAGAGGGACTCATGACGGAGAAAATCCCGATAGCGGCGGGATCACCGTACGACGGACGCGCGCTCGGCGCCGGCCGAGTACGCACCAGGACCGGGGCGTCGATCGTCGCCGTGGTCCGCCAGGGCCAGGTCATAGCCAGCCCGCGTCCCGATTTCGTGTTCGCGTCCGGCGACGTCGTCGTCGTGGTGGGCACTGGGGAGGGAACAGCGGCGGTGGCCGACATCTTCGCCAACGGATGACGCCCGTGCACGGTGCCGTCCAACTAATCGAACTCGGTGCGATCATTCTGGCCCTGGGACTGCTCGGGGCCGTGGCGATCCGCTTCTCCATTTCCGCGATCCCGCTGTACCTGCTGGCCGGTCTGGCCTTCGGTATCGGCGGGATTCTCCCTCTGACCACCAGCGAGGAATTCGTCTCACTGGGCGCCGAGGTCGGCGTGATCCTGCTCCTGTTCACCCTCGGCCTGGAATACACGGCCGATGAACTGGTGGGGACGCTTCGCACCTCTGCCCCGGTGGGCCTGCTCGACCTGGTCCTGAACGCCGCCCCCGGTGTGATCACGGCGCTTGTGCTGGGATGGGGGCCGGTCGCGGCCGTCGCCCTCGGCGGCGTCACCTACGTCACCTCCTCCGGCATCACGGCCAAAGTGGTCGGAGATCTCGGCTGGCTGGGCAACCGCGAAACCCCGACCGTGCTGTCGGTGCTGGTGTTCGAGGACCTCGCCATGGCCGCCTACCTGCCGATCCTCACCACGCTGCTGGCCGGGGCGGGGCTGGCCGCCGGGGCGATGAGCCTGGCCATCGCGGCCGGCACGATCACCGTCATCCTGGTCATCGCGCTGCGGCACGGCCGTACGGTGGGGCGCTTCGTCTCCAGTCCCAACGAAGAGGTGCTGCTGCTGAAGGTGCTCGGGCTGACCCTGCTGGTCGCCGGGGTCGCCCAGCAGCTGCAGGTGTCGGCCGCGGTGGGGGCGTTCCTGGTCGGCATCGCCCTGTCCGGACCGCTGGCCCACAATGCCAGGCGCGTGCTGGAGCCGCTACGCGACCTGTTCGCCGCCGTCTTCTTCGTGTTCTTCGGTCTGCAGACCGATCCGCGTCAGCTGCCGCCGGTGCTCGGGATCGCCACGCTGCTCGCCGTGATCGGGGTGGCCACCAAGGTCACCACCGGCTGGATCGCCGCACGGCGGGCCGGGGTGGGCCCGGGCGGCCGGCTGCGGGCGGGAGCCGCCCTCATCTCACGGGGCGAGTTCAACATCGTCATCGCCGGTCTGGCCGTCAGCGGCGGCGTCGGCGCCAAACTCGGGCCGCTGGCCGCCGCCTATGTGCTCATTCTCGCGGTCGCCGGGCCACTGCTGGCCCGTGGTGCCGAACCGCTGGCCCGCCTGTTGCGCCGCCGGGCCCTCGGGACCGCCGGGCCCTCCCCCCAGGCGGCCGACCGCGTACCCGCTCCCAGCACGACCCTGGTGGTGCGGGACTCCCCCGGGATCGCGGACGAGGCGTCCTGAGCGGTCGGCGAACCGCCGGGCGTCGTGGTGACGGCCGGGTCCGGCATCCGTACGGGCACATCGGCGCGTCCGCTGGAGCACCGGCGCCGGGGCGTATCGGCGTGGACCGCTGGGCGGTTCACGCCGGGTAGGCATGGGTCTCGGTGGCTTTGACCGAGGCCCAGACCCACCCGCCGGGGACCAGGTCGAGCTCGGCCAGGGCGGCCGGGGTGATGTCGGCGAAGGCGGCGATGGGGCCGTCGAGGTGCACGCGTACGTTGTCGCCGTGGCGCTCGATCCCGTCGATGCGTGCCTGCCACAGGTTGCGCGGGCTGCCGTCCGGCCGGGAGCGGTACAGGGCCACGGCCGTCGGCGGGAAGGCCACGAACGCGGCTCCGTCCAGCCGGTCGGAGGTGCTGAACACCAGCTCGCCGATCTCGACCCGGGTGCCGTCGGCCACGCCCCGGTACAGGTTGAGCCCGACCAGGCGGGCGACGTAGTCGGTGCGCGGGTGCCGCGCGACCTCGCCCGGCGTGCCCTGCTGCACGATCGAGCCGTGCTCGATGACGATCAGCCGATCGGCCAGCACCATCGCCTCGAGCGGGTCATGAGTGACCAGGACGGTGACGCCGTCGAATTCGGCCAGGTGGCGGCGCAGCTGCGAGCGGATCTCCAGCCGGGTGTGTGCGTCGAGGGCGGCCAGCGGCTCGTCCAGCAGCAGCAGGCGCGGCCGTACGGCCAGGGCCCGGGCGAGTGCGACCCGCTGCGCCTGTCCGCCGGACAGCCGGCGGGGTTTGGCCGCAGCGTGGCCGGCCAGGCCGACGCGCTCCAGGAGGGCGGCGGCGGCGCGGCGGGCCTCGGCCTTGCCGACGCCTCTGCATCGAGGGCCGAAGGCGACGTTGTCGAGGGCCGACAGGTGCGGGAAGAGCAGGTAGTCCTGGAAGACCACGCCGATCGGCCGCCGGTCGGCGGGCAGGGTGTGGAGCGCCCGGCCGTCCAGGTCGATCCGCCCGTCGCTCGTCATGGCGGTGAGCCCGGCCAGGGCGCGCAGGGCGGTGGTCTTGCCCGCGCCGTTGGGACCGAGCAGTGCGACCACCTCGCCCGGGGCGGCCTCCAGCGTCAGGTCCAGTTCGAAGGCGCGCCGGGTGACCACCAGCCGGGCCCGCAGGCTCATGGCGTGCTCACCCACCGGTCACGCAGGCCGGCCAGGATGACGACGGAGACGGCCAGCAGGACCAGGCTGAGCACGATGGCCGCCTCGGGTTCGGTCTCCAGGGCCAGGTAGACCGCCAGCGGCATGGTGCGGGTGGTGCCGGGGAAGTTACCGGCGAACGTGATCGTCGCGCCGAACTCGCCGAGCGCCCGCGCCCAGCACAGTACGGCCCCCGCCACCACGCCCGGCATGACCATGGGCAGCGTGACGCGCCGGAACACGGTCCACCGGGAGGCGCCCAGGGTGGCGGCGGCCTCCTCGAAGCGCTGGTCGGCCGCGCGGAGTGCGCCCTCGACGCTGATGACCAGGAACGGCATCGCCACGAAGGCCTCGGCCACGATGACGCCGACGGTGGTGAAGGGCAGCGTGATGCCGAAGCCCGCCTCCAGCGACCGGCCGATGAGGCCGCGCCGGCCCAGTACCAGCAGCAGCGCGACGCCGCCGACGACCGGGGGCAGTACCAGCGGCACGGTGACCAGGGCGCGCACCAGGCGGCGGCCGGGGAAATCGACCCGGGCCAGCAGCCAGGCCAGCGGCACACCGAGCAGCAGGCAGACGGCGGTGGCGATGGTGGCGCAGAGCAGCGACAGCCTCAGCGCCTCCAGCACGTGCGGCTCGGCCAGCCGCTCCGGCAGCGTGGACCAGGGGGCGCGGATGAGCAGCCCGGCCGGCGGCAGCACCAGGAACGCCAGCCCCAGCAGTGCGGGCAGCACGAGCATCCACGGGAGCCGGCCGGATGGCCCGGCCGACGACGGCGGGCGGCCGGTGGAGCCGTTGTGCGGCTCCACCGGGCCGGTGCGGTCGGTGGTGATCATTCGGCGTCAGGGCGTCTCGAAGCCGGATTCGGTCAGCACGTCCCTGCCCCGCTGTGACAGCACCAGGTCGACGAACCGCCGGGCGAGGTCGCCGGCGGGCGGCGTGGCCAGGGTGGCGATCGGATAGTCGTTGATCGCCTGGCCGGCCTCGGGGAACGCGATGCCGTGAACCCTGCCGCCCGAGGCGAGCACGTCGGTCGTGTAGATCAGCGCCGCGTCCACCTCACCCAGCTCCACCTTCGTCAGCGTGGCCTTGACGTCCTGTTCCAGGGTGACGGGGGTGACCTCGAGCCCGGCCGCGTCCAGCGCCCTGACCGCAGCCGCCCCGCAGGGCACCTGCTCGGCGCACAGCGCCACCTTCACCTCCGGATCCGTCAGGTCCTTCAGTTCGTTCACCTTCGCCGGGTTGCCGGCCGGGACGGCGATCTGCAGCCTGTTGCGTGCGAACGTGGTCGGCGTGCTCGCCAGGGACGCGTCCGTCACGGTCTTCATGGTGGCCGGGCTGGCGGCCGCGAACACGTCGGCCGGTGCGCCCTGGACGATCTGCTGGGCCAGCGTGGCGCTGGAGCCGAAGCCGAATCTCACGGTGGTGCCCGGATGGGCGGCCTCGAAGAGCCTGCCGAGCTCGGTGAAGGCGCCGGTCAGCGAGGCCGCGGCGAGCACCGTCACCTCGCCGGCGCCCGCGCCGGCCGGTTCGCCGGAGCCGCAGCCCGTCGGCCCCAGCGCGATCAGGATGGGAAGGAGCACGGCCCATCGGGAAAGACGCCTGAACGCCAAGGGGTGCTCCTCACGGGTGGGCGGCCACGCGTTCGTGGCCGGGGATCTCCACGACGACGTTGGTGGACTTGATCACGGCGATCGCCACCACCCCCGGCGTCAGGCCGAGCTCGTCGGCGGCCTGGCGGCTCATCAGCGACACCACCCGGTACGGCCCGGCGGCGATCTCCACCTGCGCCATCACCGCGTCCTTGATCACCTCGGTCACGATCCCGCGGAAGTGGTTACGGGCCGAGGAGCGGCCGCCCTCGACCGACTCGACCTGGGCGCGGGCGAAGGCGGCCAGATCACCGCCGTTCACCCGCCGGTGGCCGTGCTCGTCCCGCTCCGCCCGCAGCCGGCCCGTGTCCACCCAGCGGCGGACGGTGTCGGAGCTGACCCCGAGCAGCGCGGCGGCCTCGCTGATCCGGAATGTCGTCACAGGCCCACACCCTATCCCGCGCATATGCCAGTCTGAATACCCGTATTTCCTCGCAGCAGCGATACCTCCTGGGGATGTTCCATCGTATCCGCGAGATCGCGACGCCGCCGGCCCGTGCTCTCGTCGTCCGGCCGTCTCCGGTCACGCGGCGGGCGCCGCCCACCGGGGGGTGGGGTGCGGGTCCGCCGGGTCGTGATCGTGGGCAGCGTGTCGCTCGCGTACCGAGGCGTGCCGCGCGGCCGGCCGGTCTTATTACAAGGTCTACAGTCCGGCTGCAGAATCGGTACTCTGGCCCCTGTCGCACGAGGGCTGCCCGCTTGCCCCGCCGACCCGATCCGGAGGAGAGACGGATGCCGAACGAGATCGCAGAGCCCCTGGACGTGGTGGAGATAGGCCGGCGGCTGCGGGAGGCGCGCGCGGCGCGAAGTCTTTCCCTCGACACCGTGTCCGCCGCGTGCGGGATCAGCCCCAGCCTGCTCAGCCAGGTCGAGCGCGGCAAGGTGACCCCGTCGCTGGCCACCCTGCACAGCATCACCCAGGTCCTCAACATCGCGATGTTCGACTTGTTCGGCTCCCCGGCCGACCGGCCGGCGCTGATCCGGGCGGGCTCACGCAACGTCATCCGGCCGCCGGACAGCGGCGGGGTGTCCTATGAGTTGCTCTCGTCGGGTCAGCTGCGCAACCTGCAGATGATCGAGATGCACCTTGGCGGGGAAGCCCGCAGTTTCGACCACGTCCTGTCCCATGCGGGCGAAGAGTGCTTGATCGTCACGAGCGGATCCGCCCGGATCAAGGTCGGCACCGAGGAGCTCACGCTGCACGTCGGTGACTCGCTTTCCTACGTCGCCCGGCTCCCCCACCAGTTCCAGGGGCTGGAGGACGGCACCCGGTTGATCATCTCGATGACTCCTCCGGCGTTCTGACCGTAGGCGGAGCGCTCAGCCGGCCAGGGCCTGAACCTCGATCTCCACGTCCATGTCCGGGTAGGCCAGCACGGGCAGGGGCACCGGCACGAGGGCCGGGCGGGAGTCGCCGAAGAATCCGCAGACCTCGGACCACCCGTGTGCCGGCCTCGACCCGTGGCAGGGCGTCTGGAACTGCGTGACGCGACGGTCCCGTGAGGGAGAGACGCTCGGCGAGCGCGAACGCCTCACCCCGGCGCAGGCGCTGCACCTCTACACGCGAGGGTCGGCGTCGGTGCGTCCCGGGTCCGGGCCGGCCGGCACGCTCCGGGCGGGCGCCCCGGCGGACTTCGCCGTGCTCGACCACGACCCGCGGCGAATGGAGGGGCTTCGACACCGGCCGGAGGCGCCGGTCGCGGCCACGTTCGTGGCCGGCGAGCCCGTGTTCGCCGGCCACGACGTCGAGGTCAGCGTGCCGGGCCGGCGGCGCTGATGTGGTCGCCGCCGGCCATCACGGTCAGCAGTTCGTAGGCGACGTGGCTGGCCGCGACGCCGGTGATCTCCGCGTGGTCGTACGCCGGCGCCACCTCGACGATGTCCGCGCCCACCACGTTGCGCCCGTCGAGGGCGCGCAGCAGTTCCAGCAGCTCCCGGCTGGACAGGCCGCCGGCCTCCGGGGTGCCGGTCCCCGGCGCGTACGCCGGGTCCAGCACGTCGATGTCCACGGAGACGTAGATCGGGCGATCGCCGAGCCGCCGCAGCATGATGCCGATCAGCGTGTCGAGCCTCTCGTGGGCGAACCGGCGGCAGGTCAGCTGCTGGAAGCCGAGCCGGGTGTCGTCGGTGATGTCGTCCCTGTCGTACACGGGCCCCCGGATGCCGACGTGCAGGCAGCCCCCGGGATCCAGCAGGCCCTCCTCCGATGCCCGCCGGAACGGCGTGCCATGGGTGACCGGCGCCCCGAAGTAGGTGTCCCAGGTGTCCAGGTGCGCGTCGAAGTGCAGCACCGCGATCTCGCCGTGGTGACGGTGCAGGTCCCGCAGCAGCGGAAGCGCGATCGTGTGGTCGCCGCCCAGCGTCACCAGGCGCGTGCCCGCGCCGGTCAGCGCCCCGGCCTGTTCCTGGATCTGGCCGATGGCGTCCGTGATGTCGAACGGGTTGATGACCATGTCGCCGGCGTTGGCGACCTGGACGGAGCCGAACGGGAAGCGCTCCAGCGCCGGGTTATACGGCCGAAGGAGCCGGGAGGACTGGCGGATGTGGGAGGGGCCGAACCGTGCGCCCGGACGGTAGCTGACGCCGCTGTCGAACGGCGCGCCGATGACGGCGATGTCGGCCCTCGTCACCTGATCGGTGCGGGGCAGGCGGGCGAAGGTGGCGGGCCCGGCATAGCGCGGGATCTCGGTGCCGGAGACCGGCCCGATGGGGTGGTTCGTGTCCATTCCGTCCTTCCGTTCCTGGTGAGCACTGCATACGGCCGCTGGGCCCGCACTGCCGTGGCCGGGAAAGCATTGCACCCAGGATACGCGATCTGTAGTCTGACAGCATTTTCTACAGTCAGACTGCAGAAACGGATCTGTCCGGCTCCGTCCGCAGCGTGCTGCGCCGGGTCCCCGCCACGGTCGTGGTGGTCACCTCGTTCGTGTCCGGCCGTCCCTGGGGTGTCACCGCGTCGAGCTTCACGTCGGTGACCCTCGCCCCGCCGGTCGTGTCGGTCTGCCTGTTCTCGCACACGGCGGTGATGCAGGCCGGCGACTGCACGGCCGGGTGGGCATCTCGGTGCTGTCGGCCGACCAGGTCCCGGTCGCCCGCGCGGCCGCCCTGCCCGGCGCCCCCAAGTTCCTGGAGTTCTTCTCACCGGAGGCCGAGGGACTGGGCGAGACCGGCATGCCGCATCCCACGCCGGACCGGCGCTGGGACCCGCACGACGGCGTGGCCGTACCGCCGGCGCCGTCGGTGCACGGCGCGCTCGCCCACGTCGACTGCGCGGTCTCGCACCTGGTGACCGTCGGCGACCACGACGTGCTCTTCGCCAGGGTGGAGACCGTCCGCGAGGGAGCCCGCGACCTCGCCCCGCTCCTGTACTGCGACCGCGACTTCTACCACCTGCCCGACGACCCCATCGAAAGCTGAGGGTCCATGCTCAAGACCGGTGACGAGTACCGGGCGAGCCTGCGCGACGGCCGTGTCGTGCTGGCCGCCGCAGCCGGATCCGGATACTCCCGTCGTTCTGGCACCTTGCTCTCCATGAGTCTCGGGCGCGAGCACCGACAGGTGATCTCGTCGGCCCTCGGGTCTTGCCGATCTCAGCGGCCTCGGCGTCGGCCGACATCTTGTTTTACAGCTCAGCTGCAGAACATGCCGTAACACCACATATCGAGTATTCGGGACGCAATGCCTTCCCACCCGTGCGCGAGGCGTACGGACCGAAGTGTCCGGAGAGCGTCCCTCTCGGCAGACCATGAACTTTTCACACGTACCAGAAAGATTTCGGAGGCAGCCGGGGTGGTGGACGATGGAGAGTCTTCACCCTCGGGCGTCTTTATCCGCCCGATTCAGGACCGAAGGGCGCAAGCGGCTACTGACGACCCCACTGCCTGCCGTGGGGACGTCCTGACTTGGGCCTTGTCTGCTCGGAATGTTTCGGTGAAACTTCGAAAATATTCATCGTCTGGTTCGGTCTGCGGCTCTCCATGGACCTGTGACAGGTCACGGACCCTCGAGAGGAAGGACGCATCGCCTTGAAACGTCCCGCACTGTTCCTCGGCAACCAACGGCTCTCGCCCGGAGGAGCCCGATGACCGGCGACATCGCCTCCCGCGGGGGGAGCCGGATCTCCGGTGTGCGCCGCATGCTCATCCTGGGCGTCGCGACGATGCTGTCCGTCGCCTTCGCGGTGTCGCAGAGCCCCACCGCGGGCGCCGCATCCGGTGTGGAGGACGAGGGAGCCGACTGCGCGGTGACGGTGCCCGGCTCCGGCCCGTCCAACGCGAAACTCCCCGATCCCTTCACGAAGCTGGACGGCACCCGCATCACCACCAAGGCCGAGTGGCGCTGCCGGCGCGAGGAGATCAAAAAGCTGGCCGAGCGGTTCGTCTACGGCGAAAAGCCCGCGAAGCCCGCCGGCGTCACCGGTACGGTCTCCCGGACCGGCATCACCGTCAACGTGTCCCACAACGGCCGCAGCGCCGGCTTCACCGCCGGGGTCGATCTGCCCTCCGGCAATGGGCCGTTCCCGGCCGTGATCGTCGTTGGCGGCTTCGGCGCCGACACCGCCGCCATCAAGGCCGCCGGAGCCGCCGTCATCAGCTACGACCCCCTGGCCGTCGGCAAGGAGGGCACCGCGCGCAACAACAAGCAGGGCGCTTTCTACAGCGTCTACGGCTCCTCCAGCGGCACCGGGCTGCTGGCCGCCTGGGCCTGGGGCGTCAGCCGCATCATCGACGTCATCGAGCAATCGGACGGCACCGTGCTCAAGGCCGACGCCATGGGCGTCACCGGATGCTCCCGCTATGGCAAGGGCGCCTTCGTCAGCGGCGTTTTCGACCAGCGCATCGCGCTGACCCTGCCCATCGAGTCCGGCAGCGCCGGCGTGCCGGTCTTCCGCGGCATCGCCCAGGAAAGCGGTGCCCAGCCCCTCAGCAGCGCCTACTCCGAGCAGCCCTGGCTCGGCGACGCCTTCGGCTCCTACACCGGCAACCCCGGCGCGCTGCCCGTCGACACCCACGAGATGATCGGCATGATCGCGCCACGCGGGCTGTTCATCATGGAGAACCCCCACGTCGACTGGCTGGCCGCCCGCTCCGGCAGCGTGGCGGCCCTGGCCGGAGCCGAGATCTACAAGGCACTCGGCGCCCAGTCCAACATCAGCTACTGGTCCGACGTCCAGGACGGCACGCACTGCGCCTCCCGGTCGGAGTGGCGTGACCCCCTGCAGCAGAACATCAGGAAGTTCCTGCTCAAGACCAGCGGCACCACCGGTGTGTTCCGGGTCTCCCCCAGCAAATCCGGCGACCTGTCTCAGTGGCGGGACTGGCAGACCCCCACCCTCGGCGACGGGCCGAACCCCACTCCGACGCCCTCCCCCACCCCTACTCCCACGCCGACGCCGACTCCGACTCCGACTCCGACACCCAGCCCCAGCCCGACGCCGACTCCCTCACCGTCCGGGCCGACCGGCGCGTGCTCGGCCACACTGGTGGTGGTCAACTCCTGGCCCGGAGGGTTCCAGGGGGAGGCCACGGTGCGGGCGGGCAACTCGCCGATCAACGGCTGGACCGTGAAGTGGACCTGGCCCGGTTCGCAGACCATCACCCAGGTGTGGGGAGGCATGCACTCGGGTTCCGGTTCGAGCGTGACGGTGCGCAACGAGTCGTGGAACGGCTCGGTGGCCGCCAACGCGAGCACGACCTTCGGTTTCATCGGCGCAGGGTCCTCGGCCACCCCGCAGGCCACCTGCACCAGTCCGTGATCACACCGGTCCCGGCCGGTTGAACCGTACGTAGAACGGGCCCGTGCTGCGGCGGGCACCTGGTGCGGCGGTCGCATTCGCCGCGCCAGGTGCCCGCCGCGCCACGGGCCCCGGCCATGCCCGTCGCGGGTGGCGTACTGGGCACGGCGGATCGGCGCCCAGCCTCGACTGTGGCCGGAGGAGCTCACCGTGACCGAACGACGCCCGTTCTTCGACGCCCACTTCCACGTGATCGACGGTCGCTTCATGGGCCCCAAACGAGCGGTTCTGCCCACGTCCTCGTCGCGAGGTGCACCGCGCCGGACCTCGGCCGGCCCTGCTGTGATCTTGTCCGGAATCGATCGCTATCGAGACGCGGTCAGTCGATCTTGTCGCTTCCGTGGCTCCCAGGTCGGCCGTTCTCAAAAGCCGCGCCCTCAGCCGCCTGGGGCCGCTATGTGATCGTCTCGTGGGCCCTGGAGCGGCGGGGACGGTGGCCACTGGACCGGGCACCACCGCTCGGGACGGTTCCGTCGCCGTCGTGGGCGGGGACGGCGACGGAAGCCGACCGATGATCATCGATGGTGTGCCGTGGGCGCGGGCCGGTCATGGCATCACGACGAGTCGCCTGCCTTTGAGGTCGGTTCGCTGCCAGGCGGTCGCGATGTCGCTCAGCGGGACCTTCTCCACGTCGAAGGTGAGCTCACCGGACCGCGTCCACGACACGACCTGCTGGTACACCTCGTCCATGGTCTGCGGGTCGAGGCCCTTGGCCGCGCCGTAGATCTCCACGCCGGAGGTGCGCAGGCTCGACCCGGCGAGGGCGAGCGCGGTGCCGGCCGACTCGCCGATCTGGACCACCCGGGTCGGCTTGCCGAACGCGAACGACCGCGGCACCAGGGCGCGCAGCAGGATCTCGCTGGGCCTGCCCCACAGGTAGTCCGCGACGACGTCGTAGCCGTCCCCCCTGGCGTCGAGGTACGCCTGCGCCAGTGCCTCGTCGGAGACCGCGGTGTTGATCACCGTGTCGGCCCCGGCGGCCTGCACCTCGCGCAACTGGTCGTCGTCGCGGCCGGTGGCCACGATCCGGCCGGCGCCCAGCAGCCGGGCCACCTTGACCGCGAGCCGCCCGGCGACCCCGGTGGCGCCCTGCACCAGCACCGTCTCCCCGGGAACGAACCCCGCGGCCGTCTTCATCGACATCGCGGTGACGGCCGAGGCCATCACCGCTACCACGGCCGGGTCGATGCCGTCGGGGACCGGCATGCAGGAGCCCTGGGGCACGACGGTCTTCTCGGCGAGCGCGCCGTAGGGCAGGCGGATGTTGCCGAACCCGACGAGCGTGCCGTCCGGGAGGGCGCCGATGCCGTCGAAGGCAGGGATCATCGGAAGTCGGCCGATGTACTGCCGGCTGGCGTAGTGCGTACCGGCCGCGATCGCCTTATCGACATTCTCGACGGCGACCGCCTTGACGTCGATGATCACCTCGCCGTCGGCGGCCACCGGATCGGGGAAGTCCTCATAGCGCGGGATGCCGCCGACCTCGTGAAGCACCGCTGCCTTCATCCCAGCTCCTGCCCGAACAAGCGGGCGATCCGCATCTGCCACGCCGCCAGGACGCGAGGCGGACGGGCCGGAGAGTGGTTGAACCCGTGGTGGTGCGAACGGTGGTGCGTGAGCGGGTGCCGCCGCCCATGGCCGTGGCTGGACTGGCTCTGGTGCCCGGCCGGCCGTTTGGTGTGCACGGGAACCCCCGGAATGCGATGGGTTGCCCAGTGCAGCAGGTCGCGGAGCGAGGGCTGGTGTCTCATCGTCGCCTCCTCTGGCGCAGACGTTCTCTATCACTGATAGAGTGCTCTATCGGTGATAGGTTGCGCAAGGGAGGTTTCGGAATTGGCTCTGGACAAGCAGCGGATTGTCACCGAGGCCGTCGCGCTCCTGGACGCCGAGGGTCTCGACGGCGTGACCACGCGCAAACTGGCCGCCCGGCTCGGCGTACAGTCACCGACTCTTTACTGGCACATCCCGAACAAGGCGGCGCTGGTCACCGCGATCGCCGAGGCGATCCTTGAGCAGCAGTTCCCCGAGCCGGCCTCGCCCGCGCCGGAGGAGTGCTGGCCGGACTGGCTGATGGGCCTGGCCGAGCGGCTGCGGCGCGCGTTGCTGGCCCACCCGGACGGAGCCCGGATCATCGCGGCCTCCCAGCTGTCGCTCAAGATGGCCGCCATCTCCGAACTGGCAATGAGCACACTGGTCGGGCGAGGCATTCCCCTGCGGCAGGCGCGCCTGATCGTGTTGACGGTGTTGCGCTTCACCGTCGGCTACGTCCTGGAGGAACAGACCGGCCGCCCCGACGCGGACGCCCTGGACGGCTTCGACATGGCCGCCTACGCCACGGCGTACCCCACCGTGATGGCCGGCGTGACCGAGTACTTCCAGGCCGGCCGCACCGCCGACGATCTGTTCCGCGACTGCCTGGAACAGATCATCCATGGTCCTGCCGTGCAGTCCGCCCCCACGTCCTGATCAGTCAGCCGCTCCGCAGGCGAGTGAGCCCTGGAATGAGCGCCCCGAGTCACTCAACACGGCTAGCCGACGTCCCAGTAGGGATTCACGCGCCGATGGTACAGCGCTTCGAAGATTCGTTATCTGCCGGCGTGCCGGGCTGTCGCGGGTGTGCGGACGTCATGTCGCCGCGCCGTTTGACCCCGACGCCGGGTCGATCTCCCAGCATGGTGGCATGATCACGGAGACCGGTGCGATCAAGGTCGCCGGGCGGCGTGGTCGTCCGACCTAAGGTCGTCATGACGGCACCCGCGGCGACGTCTCCTCACGGTTCGGGTGATGCGGTCGACATCGGGCACGATCGTGATTGTCCGCGTATAGATGGCGACCCCGTTCAGGACCCGAGGATGCAGCAGTGACCGGAAGTGAGCAAGGACAGACGATGACACCGGTGGAGACGGCGGAGGACGGCGATGGCGGCCGAGCCGGCCGCCGGGACGCCGGCGCCGGGACCTGGTTTGCGCTTGTCCGCCGACCGATACGCGCCATCTCCCGGCCGGGCCCCTGGAGGCGCGGTCTGGTGCTCGCGACGCTGGCGCTGCTGCTCGGCCTGCTCATGCTGCTGCATGCGAAGATCCCGAACCGGATCGGGAACCTCGGCAGCCTGGTGGAGACCTTCCTGCCGTGGTTCGGCCTGTTCATCCCGGTGCTGTCGGCCGGGGCGCTGTGGCGCCGCTCCGCCTCCGCCGTGGTCGCGCTGCTGCTGCCGGTCATGGTGTGGCTGAACCTCTTCGGCGGGCTGCTCGGCGACAGGTCCCGCCCAGGCGGCGACCTGATGGTGGCCGGCCACAACGTCGACGTCGGCAATCCCGACCCGGCCGGCGTGGCCCGCGCCATGGCCGCCTCCGGGGCGGACGTGCTGGCCCTGGTGGAGCTGGCCGCGCAGACCCGGGACATATACGAGAAGGAACTGGCGAACACGTACCCGTACCACACGGTGCAGGGCACGGTCGGACTGTGGAGCAAGCTGCCGCTGTCGGACACCCGTCAGGTCGACATCGGCATGGACCACGGGCCGCTGGCGGACACCAAGCCGGCCGACATCAAGATGGCCTACAACCGCGCGCTGCGCACCACGGTGGCCACGGACCAGGGTCCGCTGGCGGTGTACGTGGCCCACCTGGGGTCCGTACGGGTGACTCCCAGGACGGGCTTCTGGACGGCCCATCGGGACCGAGGCGCGCAGGCGCTCGCCGAGGCCGTCGCCGCCGAGCGGAACGAGCGGGTTGTCCTGCTCGGCGACCTGAACGGCACCATGGACGACCGCGCGTTCGCCGGCATCACCTCGCGGCTGCGTCCGGCCCAGGATGTCGCAGGGGACGGCTTCGGCTTCAGCTGGCCGGCGAAGTTCCCGGTGGTGCGGATCGACCAGATCCTGGTCCGCGGCGTGCAGCCGGAGAGCTCGTGGGTGCTGCCCGCCACCGGCAGCGACCATCTGCCGGTGGCGGCCGAGATCAGCTGGTGAACCCGTGCCCGTTCGCCATCGGACCGGTCTTCGCCTGCGACGACGCGGCCGCGTACGCACCCTGCCGGTGGTACGGGTGGCCCCTGAAAGGTCAGGCGGGGGCGGTGGGTCAGACCGTGAGGGCGGCCGCCACTTCCCGGTAGATGAGATCCGGGTCCTCTGACAGCCATGCCTTCACCCGGCGGCTCCAGTCGTCGGCGAGCACCTCGGGCCGGTGCGCCTCGATGCCGTCGAGGGCCGCCGCGACGATCACCTCGGGGGCGCTCTTGTAGCCGTCGTACCCGGCCATCATGTCGGTGTCGGCAGCACCCAGGTGCAGGCCCGTCACCAGGGTGCGCTGTTCGGCCAGCTCAAGCCGTACGCTGTTGGTGAGCGCCCACTCGGCGGCCTTCGCCGCGTGGGTATCCGCCCGCACCGTCGTATGCGAGCCATGAGATCGCGGACAGAACGTTGAGGATCGCGCCGTCGGCCAGCCGGGGCGCGAAGGCACGGATCACGTCGAGGGTGCCGTAGAAGTGGGTGTCCATCTCGCGGCGAATCGTGTCCAGGTCCCCGGTGATCAGATTCGCCCCGGTCGCGATTCCCGCGTTGTTGATGAGGATCTTGACGTCGGGTGCCGCTGCCGCCGCGGCGGCGACCGATGCCGGATCGGTGACGTCCAGGCGCAGCGGGACGGCCCCCGGCACGTCGATGAGGTCGGGGCGGCGGGCGGTGGCGTACACCTTGGCTGCGCCGCGGTCGAGAAGGGACAGGACGAATTGCCGGCCCAGGCCCCGGTTGGCCCCGGTGACCAGCACATGTGCTCCGTTGATCTGCATGCGGCTACGCTAAGACCTGACGTTGACGTCAGAGGCAAGTCGTGTGATGGAGGTCACGGTGCGGATCGGCGAGCTGGCGGCGAGATCGGGCGTCAGCGCCCGGGCTCTGCGCTACTACGAGGAGCAGGGACTGCTGAACGCCCACCGGAGCGACTCCGGGCAGCGCCACTACCCCGAGTCGGCGGCCGACCGGGTCGACCTGATCCAGATGCTGTACGCGGCCGGCCTGTCCAGCCGGACCATCGCCGAGCTGCTGCCCTGCGTCGATGCCAAGGTCAGCACTCCGGCCTCGCGTGCCCGGCTCGCCGCCGAGCGCGATCGCATCGATGCCCAGATCGCCGCGTTGATCCGTACCCGCGACCGGCTGGACACGGTCATCCAGGTCTCCGGAAGCCCGGGCAGCGGCTGCGCGTATATCGAGGACCAGGACGTCACCGCGCAGACGAGTCGCTCCGTCACGTCTTGATCACCCCGGCCCGTCCGGCATCGACGCGGGCGCGAACCCCCGCACTCGGGCGGCGCACTCACGCGCGGTGAAGCCGCCGGTCCTCAGGTCGCCGGCGTGTCGGGCGCGGCCGCGCGGAGTTCGGCGGCCACCGCACGCTCGCGAAGCTGGGCGGCCTCCGCCCTGGCCACGTCGAGCTGCGCCCGCAGGTCGGCCAGGCGGGCCCGCTCCAGCGCCAGCTCGGCCTGGAGCCGCTCCCGCTCGGCGACGGCCGTACGAGCCTGCTCGACGGCGCGATCCGTCTCGTCCCTGGCGGCCTGTGCCCGTTCGTGTGCCTGCGCGGTCTCGGCGTCGGCGCGCGCGGCGGCCGCCACCGCCCGATCCCTGGCCGTCTCGGTCGCCTGCGCGTGGGACAGGGCGCGGTCGCGTTCGGCATGGGCCTGGCCGACCGCCCGATCGCGCTCGGCTTCGGCGCGGGTGACGGCGCGGTCGCGTTCGGCCTCGGCGGCCTGGGCTCGGGCGAGCGCACCCGCACTGGCCTGCTCCGCTTCACGGTGCGCGCGCCTGGCCAGCTCGGCCTCGTTCTTCGCGGCGGCGGCCTCGGCGGCGGCCCGCTCGTGCTCCTGCCGTTCCCGTACGGCGTCCGCCCGCGCCTGGCGCGCTTCCGCGATGGCCTGGTCGACTCGCGTGGTCAGTTCCTTGACGGCCTGCTCGCGGGCGGTCTCGGCCGCCTCTGCCCGGCGCCTGGCCTCGGCGGTCTCCTGCCGGGCCCTCCGCTCGGTGCTCGCCGCCTCGCGCAGGGCGGCCAGTGCCTGTTCACGGGCGGTCTCCGCGTCGGCGAACGCGCTGTCGCGTTCGGCGTAGGCGTCCTCGGCCGCCTGCCGGGACTCCTGTGCCTCCCGCCGGGCGGCCTGTGTGGCCTCGCGCGCCAGCCGCACCTGCTCCAGCGCCTGCTCGCGCTCGGTGCGGGCGATGGCGACACGGGTGTGCGCCTCGGCCTGGACGGCACTCAGCTTCGCCTCGACTCCCGCGGGGCTCAACTCGTCGGCGAGCACCTGGGCGAGCGGCTCGATCGCCGCCGCCAGGCTTTTTTCCATGCGTTCGTACAGGTCCTCCACCCGGGCGAGCGCCCCTTCCAGCCCTGGGGCGGCGCGGCGCATCTCCCTTTCCCGTTTGGCGGCGGCCTGACAGGCCCCCTGCGGGCAGTACTCCCGTGGCCTGCCGCGCCTCACCTGTTGCTCTATCGCGGCGCCGCAGTGTTTGCAGGCCCGCGTCGTCACGGGCGGTGCGGTGCCCGTCTCGGGGGGAATCGTCACGCGTGCCAGTCTATCGATTTTCTGTATTTCTGGAAATCAAAATTCAGAAACCCCTATCTCTTGCGCGGCCGGAGAGTTCGGATAACTTGTGAGACGTGTAATTCCCGCAAGTAATCTCCGGCATGGTCATCCGACCCGGAACGTCTTGCGAATTGCCGCGAAGTGGTCCTGCGCTTTTGCCACTAGCTGTTGCCCTCATCCCTGTCCGCACCGGTCCCGCTGATCCTGCTCGGCCACCCCCCGCTCGGGCTGCGCAAGATGTACCCCCGGCTGGTGGCGCGGGCACGGCACGCCGCGGCGGATGGCTTCGCCGCCGCCACCATCGAGCTCCCCGGGAGCGGTGACCGGCCCCGTTTGGCCGGCGCCGGGTTATGGAGGCCGGCGAGCCGGTCGGCGACGAGATCATCGACGCCCTCATCCTCCCGCTGGTCGACAAGGCGGTCCTGGAATGGCAGGCCACCTTGGACGCCCTCCTGTCGCTGCCCGAGATCGGCGGCCCGGTCGGGTACTCGGGGGGAGTGATCTCCATCGGCATCCGGCTTGCGGTGGTTGAACCGCACATCGTGGCCGCCGGCTTCTTCGCCGGGAGTTTCGTGCCTCGCACCATGTTCGAGGAAGCCCGACAGGTCACCATTCCGCTGCATGTCCTGCTGCAGTGGGATGACGAAGGCAACGACAGGCAGGCGGCCCTGGACCTGTTCGACGCCTCCGGCTCCAAGGAGAAAACGCTGCACGCCAACATGGGCGGGCACACCGGTATCCCGCAGTTCGCAGGGGAGGATGCGGCCGGGTTCTTCGCCCGGCATCTGCGCTAGCCGCAGGCGGTAGGCAGCGCCGGCCAGCAGATGCACAACCGCCCCCGGCACCGGCCGGTCGGGGCGGCGGGCATGCTTCAGCGCGTCGGCGCGGACATCCGCTCGGATGGCAAGAGCGAAGAGGTTCGCGAACTCGTCAGCCTCCGGGCCCAAGAGGTGAGCTCCGAGAATCTTGCCGCCGTCCTTCTCGATCAGAATCTTGTGCATCGACGCCGGCTCGGCGACCCGCCGCGCCGAGCGCTGGGCGCGGCGATCTGGCATAACTTCCAGACCGGGCAGGCGGTCAGCCGTTCACTGACCACCTATGATCACTGACCGTATTCGGAATCGATCGTTTAGTTCACCCGACAGTTGACGTCCGCCTGGTTCATCGGCTTCTCATCGTCGCCGGCACCCGCGAGGGCCTGGCCGCAGCCCGCGCCCGCGGCCGCCCCACCGTGGTCACGCCGGAGATCCTGCGCGCGGCCCGCGATATGCTCCCCAACCCCGAGCACTCCATCCGCCTGCTTCATGCTGATCTGCTTGAGCACGGGCTGCGGACCTGTTGAGCGATCAGTGACCTCGTTCCCGGCCGAGGAAGCAGGACAGGAGTCGCCTGAAGTCGTGCGGGTGCTCGAGCGCCGGAACGTGCCCGCATCGGCCGAGCACGTACAGACGGACATCGGCCAGATGTTCGAGCAGGGGCAGGGCCGCCGTCCCGAGCGGGGTGACACGGTCCTCGGCGCCGTGGACGAGCAGCACGGGCGCGCGGACCCCTGCCAGCGTTTGCGCCGAGAGGGTGAGCTCGTCGGCCCAACGTGCCCTGGGTGGAGGGAACAACGACGCGAATTCGGCCGCCCCCGCTCGCATCGCGGCTGCACGGGCAGCGACGGCCGACTCGGTCACGAGCGCTTGGTCGAAGACGAGGCGACTCAACATGTCTCGTGCCCCGAGCGGGCCGGCGGGGGCGGCCCAGACCGCGTCGAGCTCGGCGGACAGCGGTGCCCCGGGGGCGCCCATCGTCGAGACCGCCACGACACGGGTGACCTGCTGGGGACGCGCGGCCGCCAACGCCAGCGCCACGGCACCGCCCATGGAGTGACCCACCACGGCGTAGTGCTCGACACCGAGAGCATCCATCAGGCCCGCGGCCTGCTCCGTCCACAGCCGGAGCCCACCCCTGGAGCCCGCCGGGATCGGTGTACGGCCGAACCCCGCCTGGTCAGGAGCCACCAGGCGCCAGGACGTGCCCAGCGCCTGTGCCGTCGTTGCCCAGGCGCCGGATCCGGTCGTACCCGGTCCGGAGCCGTGCAGCATCAGCACCGCGGGCCCGGTGCCGCTCTCCAGGACGTGGACGGGGGAGCCATCGACGGTGAAGGTCCGAAGTGCCGTCACCGAGACAGGCCAGGTGTGCTCATGCCGATGCGGAGTTCATGGACTTTGAGAAGACCTCCATCATCGCCCTGCCGAATTGCGGCATGTCGGGCCACCCCCGACAGGAGACGAGGTTGCCGTCCACGACGTCGGGAGCGTCGACGACCGTCGCGCCCGCGTTCTCCATGTCACCGGTGATGGGGGGGAAGCACGCCGTCTTTCGACCCTTCAGCAGCCCGTACACAGCTGGCACCTGCGCGCCGTGGCACACCAGCGCGATCGGGAGGTTGCGCGCGAAGAAGTGCTCGGTGATGCGCCTGACGTCGGCGTCGACCCGGATCCACTCGGGGGCACGTCCCCCAGGGATGATGAGGGCGTCATAGCGCTCGACGTCGACCTCGGCCCAGGGCACGTCGACCGGCAACTTTCGGCCGTTCTTCTCCACGTAGGCATCGGAGTTGGGGTCGAACTCGTGGATGACCAGCTGAACGTCACGCATCGTCCGTGACGAGACGTCAACGCCCCAGCCGCCCTCCTGCACGCGATAGTAGGGATACATGGTGTCGAGCTCCTCGGCGGCGTCGCCGGTAAGGAGCAGCGCTCTGGGCACCTGCTTCTCCTCGCATCTGGGGCGGAGTGAGGTGGATCCGATCCGATCCGATCCGATCCGATTTCGTTAGCATTTCTCGGCCCAGCCCGCCCGTCAAGCCTTTACTCCATTCCGTCCGCGCCCTTGACTTCGTCGAACAATCGTCGGAACCGCTCGCCGGACAGCAGGATGTGCCGACGCATGGCGTAGGCGGCGGCGTCGGGGTCACGCGCGGCGATCGCGGCCAGAACTTCTTCGTGCTCGGCCATGGCCAAGTGAGTGACCCGGGTGTCGTGGAGAAGCCGGAACAGGTGCACGTGCGTGTGCAGGCGAGCGAGCGCTTCGCGGATGACCTGGTTCTCCGCGCTCAGGGCGACGAGATCGTGAAAAGCGGCGTCGCGTAGCCCGAAGGCGCCATAGGCCATGAGCCCGTTGCCCTCCTCCAGCTCCGCCATCTCCTCCAGCATTCGTCGCAGACCGGCCACCTGCTCCAAGGATGCGTGTTCGGCGGATCTGCGCGCTGCTGCCGGCTCGAGGAGCAGGCGGAGCTCAAGCATGTCCTCGAATCGCTGACGGGTGATTTGGGGGGGAATACGATAGCCGGCATGGGGCACACGCACGACCAGGCCCTCGGCCTCCATGCGGTTCAGAGCGTCTCGGATCGGCGTCTGCGAGACCCCCAGCTCTCGCACCAGGGCATCGATCGTGACGCGGGAGCCAGGCTCGATCCGTAGCGACATCAGCTGTCCGAGCAGCGTGTCGTACACCTCGTCGGCAAGCCGGCCGCGAGATCTTCTCGGCGGCGTTCCGCCCGTCATGGCCCCACAGCGCCGCGCGATCACCACTTCGTCGTCCATCGTGACGCGAGGTCCTTCCTTACGTTTTCGGGAACCTGTTGACTTCGGTCGCAACGCCGCGGGATGTTGACGCCCCCACTCGGATCGTATAGGAAAGGTGACAGATGCCAGCCATCCTTCACCCATCGCGGAACCCCCGCCAGCACTCCGCATCGATCGGTTGGAGCTCCTATGCGCATGCTCGACGTCCTACTCGATTCGCCATCGGGCCGCATAAGGACCGAAGGACTTCTCGACTGCTTGAAGCCCCATCACGTCGCGGCGTACTCGTGACGCCGGTCTGCGGGTCAGCCCCTGCGACAGCCGGCAACACGCCTGAACACCCCCCAGCAACTGCTCGGCGAAGCACGCAGCAAGGCTCCACAGGTCCCCCCAGAAAGCAGGCAAGAAGATGCGGTATCCAAAGCGAATAGGACGACTGTCCGTTCCCCGTCGAAAAGTGCAGCTGGCGACGGCGGCCATGTTGGTGACCACGACCATGGCGGCTTGCGGCCAGGACGACGGCGTGGAGGCGAGCGCCCCCAAGGCGCCGGCGGCCATCCCGGAGCTCACCAAGGACCCGCTGACCCTCAGCTTCATCTGGTTCGACTGGCCCCCCGCCCACGCGCTGGAAGCCTTCGCGAACGCGGAGTACACCAAGGAACGGTCGAACGTGACCATCAAGGTCAACACCGTGCCGAACGCGAACTGGCACGACGCGATGTTCACCCAGTTCGCAGCGCACAAGACCGACTTCGACATCGCGATCCTGGACTCGCAACACATCGGCGAGGCCGTGACGAACGGCAACATCCTCGACATCACCGACTTCGTCAAGAAGAACATCGACGTCACGGCCTACAACCCGTACCTCCTGGCGGCCTACGGCCAGTTCCCCCAGGCGGAGACCGGGAAGCGCGACGAAAGCGCCAGCCTGTACGGACTGCCGCTGCTCGGCGACACCTGGACAATGATCTACCGCAAGGACCTGATCGGCGACAAGCCACCGCAGACCTGGGACGAGATGATCTCAATCGCCGGGAAGTGCCAGGCGGACAACCCTGGCGTCAGCGGGCTGGCCTTCCACCAGGCCAACGGCTCCGACGCCGCGGCCGTAACCTACAACACGGTCAACGGCGTCTACGGCGGCAACCTCTGGGACTCCAAGACGCGCAGGATCGAGGGCGTCCTCAATGATGCTGCGGGCCAGGAGGCGATGGACGTCCTGGTCAACAAGATGAAGCCGCTGACCGCCAAGGGCTCCGGCAACTGGTTCATCGACG
Organism: Sphaerimonospora sp. CA-214678; assembly: GCF_050942215.1. Lineage (GTDB taxonomy): Bacteria > Actinomycetota > Actinomycetes > Streptosporangiales > Streptosporangiaceae > Sphaerimonospora. The sequence continues at coordinate 2,999,801 of NZ_CP192056.1, read as the reverse complement.
AGGTGAACGCGGCGGTCGCCCAGGGCAAGGCATGCATCGCGTTCAACTGGATCGCCGCGAGCGGCGGCCTGCTTGACCCGAAGCAGTCGACGCTCGGCACCACGCGGGAGCAGATTCTCGAGAAGCTGGGTTTTGCCACCCTGCCGAGCCAGAAGACGAACCTGGTGCCTCTCGGCGGCATGGGGATGCACGTGTCGGCCTACTCCTCCGAGGCGAACCAGGCGGAGGCCTTGAACTTCATGAAGTGGTTCGAGCAGGCTGACATCCAGAAGAAGTGGGCCGCCGCCGGTGGCGTGCCATCGCGTACGGACGCCCTGGAGTCGCCCGAGTTCCTCAATGCCGGGCCGTTCAACAAGGTGTACGCCGACTCGGTTCCGCGAATGCGGGACATGTGGAACGTGCCCGAGTACGCGCGCCTCGTCGACATTGAGAACACCAACGTGAACGCGGCTCTCAACGGCGCGAAGACGCCGAAGGACGCGCTCGACGACATCGCCAAGGAACAGCAGAGCGTGCTCGACTCCAGCGGCCGCAGGGGCGGCGGCGGACTGTGAGTGACCCCGTCCCTCTGACGACCGACCACCCCGTGCAGGTGGCGTCCGCGACGCCGCCTGCACGGGGTCGGTCCCGCCACTTGAGCGACCGCTGGCTCGCCGTGGCCTTCATCTCCCCCGCGTTGCTGCTGTTGCTCGCAATGTCGGTGTTCCCGTTGCTGTGGGCGTTGTACCTGTCTTTCACCGACTACTCGGCCACCCGCGGGGGGTCGGCCCATTTCGTCTGGTTCGAGAACTACACCGCCATCCTGACTTCGGCGCAGGTCCATCTGAGGGCCTTGACGACGTTGATCTACGTGGTCGGCGCGGTCACCCTGCAGACCGTGCTCGGTTTCGCCATCGCCTACCTGATCTCACGGCGCACGCACGGGCGAGGACTGCTGACCACTCTGTTCCTGGTTCCGATGATGCTGTCACCGGTCGTGGTCGGGCTGTTCTGGCGTTTCATGCTCGACGCGCAATTCGGCGTGATCAACAGCATGCTCGGTTCGCTCGGCCTGGGGCAGGTGGAGTGGCTCACCCGGCAGCAAACGGCATTGATTTCCCTGATCGTGGTCGACACCTGGCAATGGACGCCGTTCATCATGCTCATCGCACTTGCGGGCCTCACCGCGGTCCCCAAGTACTTGTACGAGGCCGCCGCGATCGACCGGGCGTCCGAGTGGTTCCGGTTCCGCACCATCACTCTTCCACTGGTGTGGCCGCTGCTCCTCATTGCTGTGTTGTTCAGGGCCATCGAGGCCTTCCGGCTGTTCGACCTCGTCTACATCCTCACCAGCGGAGGTCCGGGGGTCTCCACCGAGACGTTGTCGTTCCACGTCTACAAGGTCGCGTTCCTGGGCTTCAACACCGGAACCGCCTCAGCGTACGGGATCCTCATGGTCCTCGTCGTCATCGTCCTCACGCAGCTCTACCTGCGTTACCTGAACAAGCTCAAGGAGGACTGATGGGCGTCTCCGTCAACGAGGCCGTGTCCACAGGTCCTGCCCGGGATCACACGCCCCCCGCGCGTCGCTTCAGCGGCCGGGGCCGCTCCATGCTGGAGATCGCGCTGCTGGCCGTGCTGGCCGTCGTGATGCTCTTTCCGGTGCTGTGGATGATCGAGACGTCCATGAAGGAGAACCGGGACGTCTACGCCATCCCGGCCAAGTTCTTCGGCTTCACGGTCACTATGGACCATTTCAAGGACGTATTCTTCGCCTCCGGCGGCGGTCGCTCGGCCTTGTCCGTCGCGTTCCTCAACTCCATCGTGGTCGCCGGGGTCTCCACGGTGCTGGCCACCGCGCTGGGGGTACCGGCGGCCTGGGCCTACTCACGCTTCGCCGTGAAGGCCAAGAAGGACCAACTGTTCTTCATCCTGTCCACCCGCTTCATGCCGCCCGTGGTGGTCGTGATCCCAATCTTCCTCATGTACCGCCAAGTCGGACTCATCGACAGCAAGCTCGGCCTGATCCTCATCTACACCGCGTTCAACGTCCCGTTCACGATTTGGATGATGAAGGGGTTCGTCGACGAGGTGCCCGGAGAGTACGAGGATGCCGCCATGCTCGACGGCTACACCCGCCTGCAGGCGTTCTGGCGATTTACCCTTCCCCTGCTCCTGCCCGGCATCGCCGCGACGGCGGTGTTCGCACTCATCTTCTCGTGGAACGAGTTCGTGTTCGCCATCTTCCTTACCTCCAGCGACACCGTGCGTACGGCCCCACCCGCCATCGCCGGCCTCATCGGTGGAACCACTGTGGACTGGGGCCTCGTGGCCGCCGCATCCGTAGTGTTCGCCCTGCCGGTGCTCGTCTTCGCCTACCTGGTACGCAAGCACCTCGTCGCCGGTGTGACGCTCGGGGCGGTGCGACGCTGATGGCGGGCATCGAGGTGACCGCCCTGCACAAGCGTTACCCGGACGGGACGGTCGCGGTTGATCACGTGGACCTGTCCATCAGCGACGGCGAGCTGTTCGTGATGCTCGGCCCTTCGGGCTGCGGCAAGACGACCACGTTGCGGGCCATGGCCGGCCTGGAGAGGCAGACGACGGGCGACATCCGCATCGGCGACACGCTGGTCAACGACCTGTCGCCCGCCGAGCGCGACATCGCCATGGTGTTCCAGTTCTACGCTCTCTACCCGCATCTGAGAACCCGCGACAACCTGGCGTTCCCACTGCGGGCCGAGGGACTGCCCAAGGCGGAGGTGCGCGAGCGGGTCGACGAGGCCGCTCGGCTGATGCGGCTCGGTCCGCTCCTGGACCGGCGACCGCACCGGCTGTCCGGCGGGGAGCAGCAGCGCGTCGCGCTTGCTCGCGCCCTGGTGCGACGACCGCGCGCATTCCTCATGGACGAACCTCTCACCAATCTGGACGCGGAGCTGAGGGCGGACATGCGCACGGAGATCAAGCACCTGCAGGGGGAGCTGGGGACGACGATGGTCTACGTCACCCATGACCAAGTCGAGGCGATGTCGCTCGGTCACAGAATCGCCATCCTCAACAAGGGCCGCGTCGAGCAGATCGGCACGCCGCTGGAAGTCTACGACCGTCCGGCGAGTCTTTTCTGCGCCGCGTTCATCGGCTCCCCGCCGATGAACCTGATTGAGGTGGAGGTGGCCGACGGAAAGCTGCGCAGTAAGAGCGGACCGGTCCTCACGCCACCGCCAGGCCTGCCGCGCGACCGTTCCCTGATCGCAGGCGTCCGGCCAGAGGCTCTGGAAGTCACAGAACCAGGGGCGGAACGTTCGGTCCCGGCCCGCGTGGTCTCGGCGGAGTGGCTAGGCGACGAAATCATCTACGTGGTTGACCACGGCGGCCAGCGCGACGTACGGGTTCGGATGCCACCGACTGTCCGTTTCGCTGCTGACGCACCGGTTGGGCTGCGGCACACCGGCGGCCCCCCGCCGGTCTACGACGTGAGCACGGAAGAGCTGGTGGCCTGATGGGAACCGTGGCAGTGCGAGGGCTGCGCAAGTCCTTCGGTAAAGTCCAGGCCCTGGACGGGGTGACGCTGGACGTGGCGGACGGCTCGTTCTTCGTCGTGCTCGGACCCTCCGGGGCAGGCAAGACGACGACCCTGCGAGCGATCGCCGGCCTTGAGAAGCTTGACGCCGGGTCGGTGCATCTGGACGGGAGGGACGCGACCGGTGACGCCCCGGCCGCACGCGACCTGGCCATGGTCTTCCAGAGCTACGCTCTCTACCCGCGACTCACGGCGTACGAGAACATCGCTTCGCCGCTGAGGGCACGCCGCTGTTCTTCGAGCGAGATCGCCGCTGCCGTCGAGCGGATGTCGAGCCTGCTGCACATCGAACGTCTGCTGCAGCGTCGTCCCGCGCAGTTGTCAGGCGGTGAGATGCAGCGTGTCGCCCTGGCCCGGGCGCTGGTCCGTCGCCCGCGCGCGTTTCTTATGGACGAGCCGCTGACGAACCTCGACCTCAAGCTCCGCGTCGAGATGCGCACCGAGCTCACCCGCATCCATCGGAGCCTCGGGGCGACTTTCGTCTACGTGACCAACGACCAGGTCGAGGCCCTGTCCATGGCCGACCAGGTCGCGGTCCTCAAGGAGGGGAAAGTGCAACAGGTCGGAACGCCGACCGAGGTGTACGAGCGTCCAGCCAACCAATGGGTCGCAGGCTTCGTCGGGAGCCCGCCGATCAGCCTGCTCGCCTGCCACGCCGAGGAAGATCGTCTGGTCGGGGCGGAAGGCTGGACGCTGCCGCGGCCCCGCTGGACCACGGCTGAGGACGGTCGTCCGCTGGTGCTGGGCCTGCGCGCGGAGGACCTGTCCATCGAGCAGCGTGGGGACGCGTCGTTGCCGGGTGAGCTCTACGGCCTTGAGCCGCTCGGTGACCGAACGGTGGTCGACGTCCGAGTGGGGACGGAGATCCTCAAGGTCAAGGCACGACCCACCGTCACCGGTACACCGGGCGAGCGGCTGCATATCACGGTCGACCTGGACCGTGCGCACCTGTTCGATGCGGGCACCGGGCTGGCGTTGTCCGAGGCCGGGAGGTAACCGCGCAGGGCGGCGACGTGAACATGCGCCCGCACATGGCAATCGAGCCTCGGCGGACCGTCACCGGTGAGCACGGCCTGACGACGCTGAAGCAGCCATGGCCCGATAAGGCGATCGGTGGCGCGGGGCGTCGCCCTGCAGCCAGGGCCACGTTCGACCCGCTCGGCAACCTCGACCTCGACGAGGTCCCGTTCGTCACCGCGCGTGGCGCGATCGCCGAGGTCACGCTGGACATCACCAAGAACATCACAGGAGGCGACGCAATGAGCGACCCGATGAACGTCCTGGCCCCTGAGCACCGGCGGCTCCGGATTGGCGACGCCTGGCGCGACGCCGCCAGCGGAGCCACCTTTGTCGTCGAGGATCCGGCCACCGGCACGACCATCGCCGAGGTGGCGGACGCCGGCGTCGTTGACGGGCTCGCCGCTCTGGACGTGGCGAGCAAGGCAATGGCGGAGTGGGCGGCGACCCCGCCGCGAAAACGGTCAGAGTTGTTGACCGCGACGTACCGGGCGCTGACCGAGCGATCCGAGGAGGTCGCCCGGCTGATAACGCTCGAGATGGGCAAGCCGCTCGCCGAGGCTCGGGCAGAGGTGGCCTACGGCGCCGAGTTCTTCCGTTGGTTCGCCGAGGAGGCGGTGCGCGTTGAGGGTCGCTACAACATCGCTCCCGCTGGTGGATATCGCATCCTCACCGTGCCGAAGCCGGTCGGACCGTGTGTCTTCGTGACGCCCTGGAACTTTCCGTTGGCCATGGGTGCCCGCAAGATCGCTCCTGCGCTGGCGGCGGGCTGCACGACGATCACCAAGCCGGCAGGCCAGACGCCACTCACCATGCTGTTCCTGGCCCGCATCATGGAGGAGGTCGGCGTTCCCCCGGGCGTCGTCAACGTCGTGACAACCAAGCGTTCCGGCGAGGTGGTCTCAGCACTGCTAGCCGACCGTCGGACCCGCAAGCTTTCGTTCACCGGGTCGACCGAGGTCGGGCGCGTGCTGCTACGACAGGCGGCGGACAACGTGCTGCGTACTTCCATGGAACTTGGCGGCAACGCGGCCTTGATCGTGTGTGCCGACGCCGACCTGGACGTCGCGCTCGACGGCGCCATGGTGGCCAAGATGCGCAACATCGGGGAGTCCTGCATCGCGGCCAACCGAATCTACGTCGAGGAGCCGGTGCGTGAGGAGTTCACGGCGCGCTTCGCCGAGCGGATGGGCGCGCTCTCGGTGGGCCATGGTCTCGACGACGGCGTGGATGTCGGGGCGTTGATCGACGAGGCCTCGGTCACCAAGATCGACGAGCTCGTCGCCGACGCGGTCGATCGCGGCGCCCGTGTCTTGGTGGGCGGTGAGCGTCCGGATGGGCCGGGCCACTTCTACCCGCCTACGGTCCTCGTCGACGTGCCCGAAGACGCGCGGATGCTGGAGGCGGAGATTTTCGGCCCGGTGGCGCCGATCATCTCGTTCACGTCCGACGACGAGGTAATGGCGAAGGCCAACGACACCGAGCACGGCCTGGTCGGATACGTCTTCACCCGTGACCTCCATCGGGCGCTCCGGTTCGCCGAGGGGCTGGAGACGGGGATGGTCGGCATCAACCGTGGTCTGATCTCGGACCCGTCAGCTCCGTTCGGAGGCGTGAAGCAGTCCGGGATCGGCAGGGAGGGGTCGCACGAGGGCATCCTTGAGTACCTCGACGTCACCTACGCGGCGATCGACCTACCGTGACCGGCCTGCTGCTCCGGGTTCCCGCCGAGGGTCACCGCGCCCTGTCCACACATGATTTGACCGGCTCCACCCGTAGGGCGGGACCCGGGCCATGGTCGGCACGAATCCACTTTATCGCGATGGACCCGAGGGCGCCCGGGCACGACCGAGCCTGGGAGTCCGGCGCGCGCCTGCGCCACCCGGCAGCCAACCTTGGCGACGCCGTCCCGGTCTCGCAGGTGACCTGGACGTCCGCCCAGCAAATCACCGTCGACGTTCCAGAGAGGCACTGACATGCTTGAGACCGTCCGCGGACCACGCCAGCTGATAGTGGGCGAAGGGGTCGCGCAGAACATCCCACGAGTGGTGGCCGAGTGTGGCTCGCGGATCCTCATTGTGACCGACCGGGTTCTTGTGGGGCAGCCGGGCGTGGCCGAGATCGTGGCCGCCGTGCGGGAGAAGGTCGCAGTCGTCGGGGTGTTTGCCGAAGCGACTCCGGACGTACCACTCGCCGATGTCGCCCTGGCCGTCTCGGTCGCCGCGGAGGTGGACGCCGACGTAATCCTCGCCATCGGGGGTGGCACGGTGATCGACCTCGCCAAAATCGTCGGCGTCATCCGGCGCCACGGTGGGACGCCGCGCGACTTCTACGGCGAGTCGAAGGTGCCGGGACCGACGATTCCTCTCGTCGCGGTCCCGACGACGTCAGGCACCGGCTCCGAGCTCACGCCCGTCTCGGTGTTGACCGACCCGGACCGCGAGCTGAAGGTGGGGGTCTCCAGCGTCCACATCGTGCCCGACTTCGCCATCGTCGACCCCGAGCTCACCTACACCTGCCCTGCAGCCGTCACTGCCCACTCCGGCATCGACGCGTTTTGTCACGCGGTGGAGAGCTACACCGCGCGACCCCGGGCTCACGGACCGCGCGACCCGGTGGAGCAGGTTTTCCTCGGCCGCAACCCGATCACCGATTACTACGCGCTCCTGGCCGCGAAGCGAATCGCCCGCAGCTTGCCCCATGCCGTCAGGGACGGAGGCGACAAGGACGCGCGCGCGGACATGTCCTATGGGTCCATGCTAGCCGGGCTCGCATTTTCCCACGCGGGCACCGCGGCTCCGCACGCCCTCCAGTACCCCATCGGCGCCGCCACCCACACGCCGCACGGCCTGGGCGTCGGGCTGCTGCTGCCCTACGCGCTGGATGCGGCCAGGGATGCCATCGGCGACCGGCTGGCCATCCTCGCCGGGGTGTGCGGGCTCGACGTGACCGACGCCTCGGACGCCGAGGCCGCAGATGCGTTCCTCACCTGGCTCGACGGCCTCCTTGCCGACATCGGCATCCCTGCCACCTTGGCGGACATCGGCGTGGCACGTGCCGACCTCCCACGCTTCGCGGAGATGGCCAGTAGCGTCACCCGCTTGATCCAGAACCATCCAGGCCCGACCGACACCGCCAGCCTGACCGCGATCCTCGAAGCGGCCTGGATCGGGGACCGGACCCGACACGTCCTGACTCCGGAGCAGAGATAGTGACGGGCCTTTCACATGACGAGTTCCCTGCCCCACCCTGGGTATCGGAATCGTCGGCTGCGTCTGAATGGGAGCCGCCCATTTCCAGGCCTGGCGCACGGCTGCGCGCCCACCAGGCCGGCCACGGCCACAACAGCCACAACCCCACCTCGCTCCACGCGGTGACATAACGTCATCATTCCGCTGCGGATAGATCAACGCGAGTGAACGACCGAATCGTGATCGCATCTGCCCCGGAGGCGAGGACGCCGGTGGAGGTCGGCATCAACAGCGGCCGGGACCCGTCCTGTCAATCTGGTCACGGGATAGCCGGGTTATGGTTGAGGCCGCCGACCGATCCGGCGCATCCGATCCGGCACGAGTCCCCCTGGAGCGCGTCCCCCATGAGCAACGTGGAATCCGTACCGGCCGAGGTGCGCTGCCGGGCCGGCACCCCCGCGGGCGAAGACGGCGTCGAGGTCCTGACACCGCGGCGGGTCCCCCTGGGCGGGCCCCGGGCGATGAACGTCCACCGGACCCTGCCGCAGCGGCGCCGATCACTGATCGGGGCGTGGTGCTTCGCCGACCATTACGGCCCGGACGACGTGGTCCGCACGGGCGGCATGGACGTGCCACCCCATCCGCACACCGGTCTGCAGACGGTCAGCTGGCTGTTCGCCGGGGAGATCGAGCATCGCGACAGCCTGGGCGTGCACGCCCGGGTACGGCCGGGCGAGCTGAACCTGATGACCGCGGGTCACGGGATCGCCCATTCCGAGGTCTCCCTTCCCTCGGTCACGACCCTGCACGGTGTCCAGCTGTGGGTGGCGCTGCCGGACGCCGCACGGGACGCGGCACGGGATTTCCGGCACTACGTTCCCGACCCCGTCCAGGCGGACGGGTACCTGATGCGGGTCTTCCTCGGATCGCTGGCCGGGCAGGCGTCCCCCGTTGCGACCTTCACGCCCTTGCTGGGGGCCGAGCTCACCCTCCGGCCCGGAGGCCGGGCGGAGCTGGAGGTGGATCCTCGCTTCGAGCATGGGATCCTGGTCGACACCGGAACCGTGTGCGTCCGAGACACGGAGCTGGCCCACCGCGATCTGGGCTATCTGGCGGCGGGGGCGTCGACTCTCGTGCTGCACAACACCGGTGATCGGCCGGCCCGGCTGCTCCTGCTGGGCGGCGAGCCGTTCGCCGAGGAGATCGTGATGTGGTGGAACTTCGTGGGGCGCGACCACGAGGAGATCGTCGAGTTCCGGCAAGCGTGGGAGGAAGGCTCCGACCGGTTCGGCGAGGTGCGCGGGTACGCCGGGCGGACATCTCGTCTGCCCGCACCCGTCCTGCCGAACGCCCGGCTCCAGCCGCGCCGGCACTCCCGCGGCTGATGGCGCAATTCACCGTGGCCATCGCCCCGATCGGCGGCGGCCTCGGGTCCTGCCACACCGCGGGCCGCCCGGCGCGCGGGACGGTCTCACGGCCATGACGGATTCGCCGGCCACGGGGCCGCATGCGTGAGCGGCACACCGATGTCCGAGGCCTCAGCCATGTAAGCCGTTTTGCCGGATCGGCAATAGAAGTTGCCATCGAGGCGGCTGGGATGCATGGTTCCAGTGAGGTGTCCGGCCACGGAGGGGAGAAGAACCGTCATGTCGGTGGAATTCGACGAGGCGTACTGGGAGGAGCGTTACCGCAGCCACACGGCCGTCCACGAGAGACCGCCCAACCCGCAGCTGGTGGCGGAGGCCGGAGATCTGCGGCCGGGCAGGGCACTCGACGCGGGCTGCGGTGAGGGGGCCGAGGCGATCTGGCTCGCCGCACGCGGCTGGCACGTGACGGCGGCGGACATCGCCTCCACCGCGCTGCGCCGTGCCCGGGAGCAGGCCGAAGCCCTCGGTGACGACGTCATGAACCGGATCGGCATGAACCGGATCGACTGGGTCCAGGCCGATCTGACCGCCTGGACGCGCGGCCACGAGATCACCCTTCACGATGCCGTCCTGCGGGCACGCAGGCGTCCCTGACCGAGAGTGGAAGGCGGGCCGGGAGGGCGACGCCCGATAGTGTTCCGCCCATGATCCAAGGCGACGGGGCCGGAGCGAGCGCCCGGACCGCTGCGGAACTCGAGGTGTTCCTGGCCGGTGGTCACGCGGGGTCGTCTCGCGTGACCCTGCGCCCGCTCACCCGCAGAGACCAGGGCGAATTCCTCGACCTGGTCCGCGCCAGTGCCGACCTGCACCATCCGTGGATGTCGCTGCCCGCCACACCGGAGGAGTTCCGGTCCTACATCGACAGGTTCGACCACGTGACCGGCCAGGGCCTGCTGATCTGTGTACGGGAGAACGGGACGATAGCGGGCACCGTCAACATCAATTCCATCATTCGGGGGCGTCTGCAGTCCGCTTCCCTCGGGTACGCCGCCTTCGCTCCCTCGGCGGGCCGCGGGTACATGTCCGAAGGTCTCGCGCTGGTGCTGCGGTACGCGTTCCAGCGGCTGCGGCTACACCGGCTGGAAGCGCAGATCCAGCCGGACAATCACGCCTCCATCAAGATGGTCCGGCGCCTCGGATTCCGTTACGAGGGCTACTCGCCGGAGTTGTTGTTCATCGACGGTGCCTGGTGCGACCACGAACGATGGGCCATCACCGCGAACATGGCCGGCGACGGCCTCTGGGACCCTCACCCCACCCTGCCTCACCGCTGATCCCACCGTCACCATGCTCGGAGAGTGCTCTTTTGCCGCGCCGGCGCCCCCTCTCATAGGGTGGCTGATGTCGCATGTCGCCACGGAGGGACGCCTTTCCATGCACCGCAGCCGCACCGCCCGGATGGTGCCGACGCCTGCGGTGCCGAGGCTCTCCATGCCGGCATCGGTGCTCGTACTGCTCGTCTTCGCTTCCTTCGCCTGCGGGCTGATCTCCATGGTGAGCGTCACCGCCTGGCCCGGCGGGCAGGTCGCGCCGCCCGTTGCCGTGACCGCCCAGAAATCGCCTGACGCGGCCGGCCTCCTCGTGGCGCACGCCACAGCGGACGACGCCGTCGATCACAGTCCGGGCCGTGGCTGCTCGAACAAGCCGAGCGCGACCGAGGGATCACCGTCGCTGCGGACCGACTCGTACGGGACCGGATTCCTGAACATCGCCAGGCCGCAGGCCACCGGCCGGCTTCCGGCGGACAGGCATGGGACCGGGTGCGCCGGACCGGCTTCTCGAGCCCCCGCGCCGATCTTCCTGTCCGTCCTGCGAATCTAGACATGTCCGTGCCGGGTGAGGCGCTCACGGCGGGGCGTCCGGCACCGGTCGCGCCGCGGATCCGGGACGGCGCCCGCCCGGAGGTCCGCCACCCGTCCGGCTAAGGGGGGACTGCCCGGCATGGCCGGCGCCACCCGCCGTACCGACGCCGTTCACCACCGGCCCCGGTCAGGAGTGAACGGCGACCGATCCACAGCTTTCCTCTCGTCTCATCAGGAGCATCCCGTGTCCAGCACCACTTCCGGCGGCGGCCGAACCCGCGGGACCGTCGCCGCCGTGCTCGTCCTCTTCGTCGTCGTGATCCTCGGCCTCGCCTCGCTCACCGCGACCCCCGGCGGTCCCTCGGGCGCGCCGGTCGCCACCCCTTCCACATCGGCCACCGACGGTGCTCAGGCGCAGATGCCGCCGGAGCTGGAAAGCGCGTTGCTCGCCTTGGCCCGGCGTGACGCCGACGACGGCAGCGCCGCGGGACGTGCGGACGCGCCCGTCGTCATGATCGAGTACGCCGACTTCCAGTGCGCGTACTGCGGAAAGTTCGCCCGCGACATCCACCCGCAGTTGATGAAGTACGTGCAGGACGGCACCCTGCGCATCGAATGGCGCAGCTTCCCGATCTTCGGTGAGGAATCGACGGCCGCCGCCCGTGCCGGATACGCCGCCGCCCAGCAGGGCAGGTTCTGGGAGTTCTACGGCATCGCCTTCGCGAAGGAGCGCAAGCCCAACAGCGGCGACTTCGCCCCCGGCGAGCTGGAGAAGATGGCCCGCGAGGCGGGCGTGCCCGATCTCGACCGTTTCCGCGCCGACATGGAGAGCGAGGCGGCCAAGGACTCCATCGACCGCGACAGCCAGGAGGGATACGCTCTCGGGGTGACCAGCACCCCCGCGTTCCTGGTCAACACGCAGCCCATCTTGGGCACGCAGCCGCTGGAGGTCTTCGAGGCCGCCATCGAGCAGGCCAGAGCGACCGCCGGTAAGCCCGCGGTGACGTCGTCGCCGGAGGCCGCAGGGACATGACCGACGTCGGGTATCTCGCGGCCTTCCTCGGCGGGCTGCTCGCGCTGCTCAGCCCGTGCAGCGCCCTCCTGCTGCCCGCCTTCTTCGCCTACGCCTTCGGCACCCCGGCGCGGCTGCTCGGCCGTACGCTGCTCTTCTATGCCGGGTTGTGCACCACCCTGGTGCCCCTCGGCGCGGCCGGGTCGCTGGCCGGGCGGCTGTTCTACGGCCATCGCGACCTGCTCGTGGCCGTCGGCGGCTGGACGGTCATCGCCCTGGGCGTCGCCCAGGTGCTGGGGCTCGGCTTCGCCTCGCGCCGCATGCAGGAGAAGGCGGCCGGCATCCGGCCGGGCTCGGCGGGGTCTGTCTACGTGCTCGGCACGGTGTACGGCCTGGCCGGGTTCTGCGCCGGGCCGGTCCTCGGCAGCGTGCTGGCCGTGTCCGCGATCGGCGGCGACCCGGTGTACGGCGGCGCTCTGCTGGCCGTCTACGCACTCGGGATGGCCTTCCCGATGTTCCTGCTCGCGTTGATGTGGGACCGGTTCGACCTGGGAGGCAGGCGCTGGCTCCGGGGTCGGGGCTTCCGCCTGGGGCGGCTGCACCTGCACACCAACTCGCTGCTGTCCGGGGTGTTCTTCATCGTCCTCGGAGTGCTGTTCCTGCTCTTCGACGGGGCCTCGGCGCTTCCCGGGCTCCTGGGGGTGGACGCCGAGTACGCCGCCGAGCAGTGGGTGAGCCGGATCTCCTCCGGCGTCTCCGACGCGGCGGTCCTCCTGCTCGCCGCCGCCGTCATCGGCGCGGTGATCCTGGTGATCCGCTTCCGCCGCTCCGCCCCCTCATCGGGCGGGACGGACGAGGTGACAGAGCCGGGCGAGAAATCCTCACGGTGAGTCTCCTCCCCCGGCCGGCCGACCCGCGCCGGTCCTCAGCCCCGGCTGACGCGGGGACCTGTCGTTATCCCCGTCGGAGGGCCGCGGAGAGGCTCGTCAACGCGGACTGGACGCGGCGGGCTCACCGCTCGGCCGGAAGCGCCCAGCGTTCGGTGAAGAGCCGGTCGCTGGGCGGGTCGCCGGGCAGCGGCCGGGTGTGGACGGCGCGCAGACCGTCCAGGGCGATGGCGACGATGCGTTCCCGTGCTTGCACAGCGGCTTCGATCAGCTCCTCGTGCCCCTGCTTGCGCATCTGGTCGAGCACGGGCGACCTGCCGAGCTGCTCGATCAGCAGCGAGATGTCGACGGGGGTGACATCCGGGCGGAGCGTGCCGGCCGCCTGCGCGCGGTCCACAAGCGCGGCCAGGAGTTCGTCGGAGCGGTCGTTCTTGGCCTGCATCCGCTCGGTCACCTCGATCGTCCCGGCGATCGGGGCGAGCGAGCCCTGACCGAACTCGATGCAGGCGGTGATGAAGCCCGCCAGCCCTTCCCATGGGTCTTCTGCGGCCAGTCCACGCTCGGCCGCTTCGTTCCAGCTGTCGAGGGACAGCTCGGCCAGCCGCTGGAAGAGCTCCTCCTTGGTGCGGTACCGGCGGTAGAGGCTGCCGATGCCGACTCCGGCACGGGCGGCGATCGCCGCCACCGAGGCGTGGGCGCCGTCGGCGGCGAGCACCTCCCGCGCGGCCCGCAGGAGCGCCCGGTCGTTGCGTTCCGCCTCGGCCTGACGGGGTGCGCGGCGCGGCTGGGTCACGACGTGGATCCTATCCCGATTGCGGAGCTGATCGCTCCGTTATAGGGTGCCCAAAAACGGAGTAATTCACTCCGATTGGAAGGGGGCGACCATGCGCGCTGTGGTGATGGAGCGGTTCGGGGGGCCGGAGGTGCTGCGGGTCCGGGAGGTCGAAGATCCGGAGCCGGGGCCGGGCCAGGTGCTGGTGGCGGTCGAGTACGCCGGTATCACGTTCGTCGAGACACAGGTCAGGGCCGGGAGCGGCCCCTGGGGGCGGCCGCCGCTGCCGCGGATTCCCGGCAACGGCGTGGGCGGGCGCGTCGTCGCCGTCGGCTCGGGCGTTGACCCCGGGCTCGCCGGTGCGACGGTGGTGAGCACGACCGGCGGCACCGGGGGCTACGCCGAGCTCGCCGTGGCAGACGCCCGGGAGGCCATCGCGCTCCCGGCGGGCCTCTCGTTGCGTGACGCGGTGGCGCTGCTGGCCGATGGCCGTACGGCGGTCCTGCAGCACCGGCGGGCGCGGATCGAGCCCGGCGAGTGGGTGCTCGTCGAGGCGGCGGCCGGCGGGGTGGGCAGCCTGCTGGTCCAGCTGGCCACCGCGTCCGGCGCTGAGGTGATCGGCGCGGCACGCGGCCCCGACAAGGGCGAACTGGTCGCCTCGCTGGGCGCCGCGGCCTACGTCGACTACTCCCTTCCCGGCTGGGAACGCACGGTGGCCGAGACGACCGGAGGCGAGGGCGTCGATCTAGTGTTCGACGGCGTCGGCGGGCGGATCGGCGCTCAGGGCCTGGCGGCCTTACGCACCGGGGGGCGGGCCGTGATCTACGGCATGGCCTCCGGCTCGTGGACCGAACCCGATGACCGGGTGCGCGTCGTCCCCGGTACGGCACTCGGCGCCGCGGAGATCCGGGCCGCGGCGCAGGAGGCCCTGGGCCATGCGGTGGCCGGCCGGTTGCGCCCGGTCATCGGCCAGACTTATCCGTTGGCCAGGGCCGCTGACGCGCACCGCGCGATCGAGGCCCGCGCCACCACCGGTAAGACCCTTCTCATCCCGTGACCGTCCGGGCCGTGGTGGTGCCGGCCAGGGGTGGTCGCCCTGCTCTACACCCTGTCCAGCCTCGGCACCGGGCCGCGGGAGGCGTTGCACGACGGGAAGACGATCGCGCTCACTGTCGCCGTCCGGGCGGGCACCGTGCTGCCGCCCGGCGGCAAAACGACATGAAGACGCCGCGGGTAGGCCGGTGTGGTCGCGTAATCTTCGGTCCGGGCCGATGTCACCGCCCGCAGCAGCGGCAACGTAGGATTTCGGGCGATCAAGGTAACTCGCCCCCTGGAGTTTCGGCTTGCCCGCTTTCTCTCGTGAACGGCTCCGCACCGTGGTGGACGCTCCGGCGTTCCAACGTACCGTCATCGCCGTCATCACGCTGAACGGGATCACCCTCGGGTTGGAGTCCTCGGCCGACCCGGCGGGCCGATACTCGACGGCCTTCTTCCTGATCGACCATGCCATCACAGCGATCTTCGTGGTGGAGATGATCCTGCGGATCTCCGCGAAGGGGAAGGCGTTCTTCCGCGACCCGTGGAGCTGGTTCGACCTGATCGTCGTCGGGGCGGCGCTCATACCGGCCTCGCAGTCGATGTCGATCCTGCGGCTGTTCCGGTTCCTGCGCGTCCTGCGGCTGGTCTCCGTGGTCCCCAACATGCGCCGCGTGGTCTCGGCGCTGTTCACCGCGATTCCGGGGCTGGCCTCCATCCTGGTCCTGCTGCTGCTGTTGCTGTACGTCGCCGCCGTCATCGGCGAACGGCTCTTCCGCGAGGCGGCGCCGCAGCACTTCGGGAACCTCGGCAGGTCGCTGTTCACGGTGCTCACCGTGGAGAACTGGCCGCAGGTCGCCGAGGACGTGATGGCCACCGAGCCGCTGGCCTGGATCTTCTTCGCCGGCTTCATCGTGGTCTCGGCGTTCTTCGTACTCAACCTGCTCATCGGCGTGATCGTCTCCGCGATGGAGCAGGAGGTCAACGCCGTCCGATGGGAGGAGGACCAGGCTCTGGAGCTGGAGCAGCACATCGCGGTGATGAAGGAGATCCGGGCGCTCAACGAGAAGATCGACCGGCTGGCCGCGGTCCTGCCGGACCCCGCCGACCACGCGCGCAGGGAGTGACCGGCCGCCGCCGGCAGGCACGGCGCGGCGCGTCACCCCGATGGCGGGCGCGAGGACCCGATCCCGGCGAAGGCGTTCGAGTAAGGCGATCACACCCTTGCGCGTCATGCGGGGCCGGGTTACGTTGACGCCGTCCGACGCGGGAGCCCGGTGTGACCGGGCTGAGAGGACGGCTACCGATCAGCCGCCGACCGCCAGAACCTGCTCCGGGTAATGCCGGCGAAGGGAGTTGCGCAGATGAGCGACGCGCGTTTTTCCGAGCCCCGTCCTACCATGCCTCATCCTTCTTCCGGGCCCCGCTTCGCCAAGGTCCACGTGGGTGATCTCCGGGTGCCGATGCGCGAGGTCCTGCTGTCCAACGGCGAACGGGTACGGCTCTACGACACCTCCGGGCCGTACACCGACCCGGCCGTCACCACGGACCCCGGCCAGGGGCTGCCGAGGCTGCGCGAGGAGTGGATCCGCGAACGCGGCGACGTCGCCCCGGGCGGCACGGGCCGGGCGCTGCGCGCGACCGGCGCGCCGGTGACCCAGCTCGCCTACGCCCGGCGTGGCGTGATCACCCGGGAGATGGAGTTCGTCGCGGTCAGGGAGGGGGTGAGCCCCGAGTTCGTCCGGGAGAAGGTGGCCGCGGGACGGGCCATCATCCCGGCCAACGTCAATCATCCGGAGAGCGAACCGATGATCATCGGTCGTGACTTCCTCGTGAAGATCAACGCCAACATCGGCAACTCGGCGGTCACCTCCTCCGTCGAGGAGGAGGTGGAGAAGATGACCTGGGCCACCCGGTGGGGCGCCGACACGGTCATGGACCTGTCCACCGGCCGGGACATCCACACCACCCGCGAGTGGATCATCCGCAACTCCCCCGTGCCGATCGGGACCGTACCCGTCTACCAGGCGCTGGAGAAGGTGGGCGGGGTGGCCGCCGACCTGTCGTGGGAGGTGTACCGCGAGACCCTGATCGAGCAGTGCGAGCAGGGCGTCGACTACATGACGGTGCACGCCGGGGTCCGCCTGGCGTACGTGCCGCTGACCGTCCGCCGCAAGACCGGCATCGTCTCACGCGGCGGGTCGATCATGGCGGCGTGGTGCCTGGCACATCACCGGGAGAGCTTCCTGTACGAGCACTTCGCGGACATGTGCGAGATCCTCGCCGCCTACGACGTGGCGTTCTCCCTCGGCGACGGACTGCGGCCGGGCTCGATCGCCGACGCCAACGACGAGGCCCAGTTCGCCGAGCTGCGCACGCTGGGCGAACTGACCGGGATCGCCCGCGAGCACGGCGTGCAGGTGATGATCGAGGGTCCTGGACACGTGCCGATGCACAAGATCAAGCGGAATGTGGAGCTGCAGCGCGAGCTGTGCGACGACGCCCCGTTCTACACGCTCGGGCCGTTGGTCACCGACATCGCCCCCGGCTACGACCACATCACCTCCGGCATCGGCGCCGCCATGATCGGCTGGTACGGCACGGCCATGCTGTGCTACGTCACCCCCAAGGAGCACCTCGGCCTGCCCGACAGGGACGACGTGAAGACCGGTGTGATCACCTACAAGATCGCGGCGCACGCCGCCGACCTGGCCAAGGGGCATCCGCTTGCCCAGGAGTGGGACGACGCGCTGTCGGAGGCGAGGTTCGAGTTCCGCTGGGAGGACCAGTTCGACCTGTCGCTCGACCCCGGCACCGCCCGGTCGTTCCACGACGAGACGCTCCCGGCGGCGCCCGCCAAGACCGCGCACTTCTGCTCCATGTGCGGCCCGAAGTTCTGCTCCATGAAGATCAGCCATGACCTGCGGCGGTTCGCCGCCGAGCGGGGGCTGACGGAGTCGGAGGCGTTCACGGCGGGGATGTCAGAGAAATCCGCCCAGTTCCGCGACCAGGGCGGCGCCGTGTACGTCCCGATCGCCGATCTTCCCTGAACCGGCAGCCGTCGCCGTCGCCCGTCGTACGGAGCCGTACGACGGGCCGGTCGCCGGGGGCCGTGATCGCCTCTGATAGCGTTTACGCCTCGCAAGTGATCGTCCCGA
This sequence comes from Sphaerimonospora sp. CA-214678, assembly GCF_050942215.1. GTDB lineage: Bacteria > Actinomycetota > Actinomycetes > Streptosporangiales > Streptosporangiaceae > Sphaerimonospora. The sequence continues at coordinate 2,981,941 of NZ_CP192056.1, read as the reverse complement.
GGAGGTGAGACCCATTACCGTCAGATCGGTTCGGGTGCTCCCCTCCCCTCGCCCCGCGTAGGCGATCGGAGCCCCACGGCATTCCGAAAGGCGCCCTATGCCGGGTTCCCCTTTTTCCCCGCTCCCCATGTCCGAGATCGTGGCCAGGCTCCGGTCGGTCGGCTGTGTCTTCGCCGAGGACGAGGCGGCTCTGCTCGTCCGCGCCGCGCGTACGCCGGACGAGCTGGCCTCGATGGTGGCGCGGCGAGCATCCGGTCTTCCCCTCGAACACGTCCTGGGCTGGGCGGAGTTCTGCGGCCTGCGGATGGCGGTGGAGCCCGGGGTGTTCGTGCCCCGCCGCCGCACCGAGTTCCTCGCACGCCAGGCGATCGCGCTCATCCGCGGGCTGGCCACCCGCTCCCGGCCCGTGGTGGTCGACCTGTGCTGCGGTTCCGGTGCGATAGGGGCCGCGCTGGCAGCGGCGGCGGGCACGACTCACCCGGTCGAGCTGCACCTGGCCGACATCGATCCGGCTGCGGTGCGGTGCGCCCGCCGCAACGTCGCGGGCGTGGGCGGCCGGGTGCACCGGGGCGACCTGTACGACGCGCTGCCCGGCACGCTGCGCGGCCGGGTCGACGTCCTGGTCGCCAGCGCGCCCTACGTGCCCACCGAGGCGATCGGGCTGCTGCCGCCGGAGGCCCGCCTGCACGAGCCGCAGGTGGCGCTGGACGGCGGAGCCGACGGGCTCGACATCGTACGGCGAGTGATCGACGAGGCGCCGGCCTGGCTGGCGCCGGGCGGTCACCTGCTGGTAGAGACGGGCCGGGACCAGGTGCGACCGGCCGTCGAAGCGGTGGCCGGCGGCGGGCTGACCGCCCGTCTGATCGGGTCGGACGACCTGGACGCCACCGCGGTCATCGGCACCAGGCCACCCCTCGCGGCCGGCGCCGACGGCCGCGGATCGTGCGGCTGCCCGGCGGCATCCGGTGTGACTGGCGACGGCCCCGGTCCGGCCGGGCACCGGCCCGGCTCGCCCGATGACAGCGGCGCGGCCCGGCAGGAGAGCCGCGAGCCGGGACCGTGACGTTTCCCGGACGCGGCCGGACCGGTCAGGCGGCGGCGGGAGGCACCAGGCATCCGGCGCGTTCGCGTACCGCCTCGATCGCCTCCCAGTCGCCCGTGCTGAGACCGGCCAGCGCGGCGGGGAACACCCCGTCCTGCTCCTTGAGGATGTGCCGGCGCAGGAGGTCGAGGACCTCCAGGAGCCGCCCCGGCCAGGCCGGATCGGCCGGAACGCCGCCGGCGGCTTCGGCGAGCACCTCCTCGACCAGCCGATGCTCGGCCTCCAGCGCCGCGATCTGGTCGGGGAAGTCGCCGGCGAGCGCGGGAAACAGGCCGTGCTCCTCGACCTCGGTGTGCGGTTCCAGAACGGCCTCGATCCTGCGGGCCAGTTCGGTCATGAGACGTACGTCGCCGTGCCGGTCAGCGGTCCGCACATCGCCGATCAGGTCGACGACCGCGTCGTGCTCGCGGGTCAGCTCGTCGATGGTCGCCAGCGCCTGGCAGCCACAGTATTCGCACATGCGCACTCCCTGGGCGGCGTCCGTCCGGCGGGACGCCCATCTCAGTGTCCGCCGCGATCACCGGCCGGCGGCAGGGACCTTCGTCATCCGCGACCGGGCCGTCGGTCACCGGATCACCGCAGCAGGGCGCCGGGCACCCCCGGTTCAGATGGCGTCCCTTGGCGTCCCTGGTGGCCGGTGCTCCGCCTACCGGTACTCGCAGGGCCGGAACCCTCAGTCGCCGCGGCGTTCGCGGGCGCACAGGTAGGCGTCCAGACCGGCGGCGCCCGCGAGCATGGCGCGGCCCCGGGCGGACAGGCGGGCCCGCCAGTCGTGCAGGGTCGCCTCCAGCGGGGCGACGCCTCCGGCGGAGCGTACCTGAGCGATCAGCGGGGCGATCTGCTCCAGCAGGTGGCCGCCCCGCCTGAGCTGGTGGACCAGCCGGGCGTCCCGTACGTCGGCCGCGCTGTAGACCCGGTAGCCGGTCCGCGGATCGCGGCGCGGCCGGACCAGCCCGGCCCTCTCCCATTTGCGCAGCGTGGCGGGGCGGATACCGAGCCTTCTGGCCAGGGGGCCGATGAAGGCGTCGCCGTGCTCGGCCGCCACGGGCGCCAGATCGCGGAGCGCGGCTTCGACGGCCTGGAGAGTACGACGGTCGTCGAGGAGCCGGCCGTGGCTTTCGTCGATGAGCCGCAGCGCGTCCTCGACGGCTTCCCGGTTGACCGCCTGCATGATCGACGTGGCCGTCCGGTGACCATGGCCGGGCACGAGGGCGAGGAAAGCGCGCAGGGCCTGCGCGTGCAGCGGTGCATAGGTGCGATGGCCGTGAACGGTGCGCTCGGCGGCGGGCAGGATGCCGGCGTCCTCATAGTTCCTGATCGCCTGGGTGGACAGGCCGTGCTCCCGCGCCAGGTCCACCGGCCTCATGGATGCACCACCGTTTGAAGGTCTATCACGATAAATGCGGGGATTTCCGGGAAAAGTTTACACCGAAGGTTCAACGATAGCGTTCAATCCATGGACATCAAGGACACGGCCCGTCCGCTCGGCGGCGCGGGCGTCTCGGCATTCCTCCGGTCGCTTCCCGCCGAACCCCTGCTGCTCGGCCTGGGGGAGGCCAGGCACTTCGTGGGGGAGCTGGGCGAGGTGCGCAACGAGATCTTCCAGCATCTGGTCGAGCACGAGGGCTACCGGTCGTTCGCCATCGAGAGCGACTGCCTCAGGGGCCTGGCGGTGGACGATCACATCACGACGGGCGCGGGAACGCTCGACGACGTCATGGAACGTGGCTTCAGCCACGGCTTCGGCGCCGTACCGGCCAACCGCGAGCTCGTACGCTGGATCCGGGCGTACAACGAGGAGCATGACGACAAGCTCCGGTTCTTCGGGTTCGACGGCCCGCTGGAGTATTGGGCCGAGAGCCCGCGTCAGGCGCTCACCTCCCTGTACGCCCTCCTCGACGGCCCGCTCCCCTGCACGGCGAAGACCCTCGACACGCTGCTCGGCCCGGACGACCGGTGGACGAACCAGGCCACGGTCATGGATCCGTCCCAGTCGATCGGCCGGTCTGCCGACGCCCAGCGGCTGCGGCTGCTCGCCGACGACCTGGTGGCGCTGCTCGAGACGCAGGCGCCGCGGCTGAGCGCGAAGGACGGGGAGCGGGCGGCACTGTACGGACGCACCGCCGTCGGCCTGCTCCGCTACCACCACTGGATGGCCGACGAGTCCCCGGCGCGGATGTCGCGGCTGTCGGCCCTGCGGGACGCGATGATGGCCGCCAACCTGCGTGCCGCCGCCGAGCACGGTCCGGCCCTGGTCTTCGGCCACAACCTCCACCTGCAGCGGACCGTGAGCCACATGCCGCTCGGCGATCAGCGGCTGGAGTGGTGGAGCGCTGGGGCGATCGTCGCGACGCACCTGGGCGACCGGTACGCCTTCCTGGCCTCGGCCCTCGGCACGGTCGGCGACGACACCCCGCCCCCGGACACCGTCGAGGGCATCCTGTCCACCCTCCCGTGGGACGTCGCTCTCATCGACGCCCACCGGCTGGCCGAAGCCGTCACCACGACGCCCGCTCCACGCGTCTCCCGCGATTTCGCCTATTTCCCGCTCGACCCCGATCGGCTCGACACGATCGACGGCATCGTATTCCTCAAGCGGGCCGCCAACGTCGGCTGACACATAGACATATCGATCCCAACACCACGATAAATCCGTACGAAAACGTCATAACGTCATTTCCCCATTGTTCCGCGAGACCTCCCATTTCTTCCTCCCTCGCAGGTGGAAGCCATCGACAAGTCCCGTCGAAGGGGTTTACAGCCATCGCGACCCATGTCAGTCTCTTCCAGGTGGAGAGAAGCGAGAACGAACCGGAAATGAATTTCCCGTTCTCCTGATACGGCTATCAGGACGCGCTTCGGCTCCCGTGAGCCACCATTGGTCCACAAGAGAGAAAGGGCTGCCGATGCACGTCCCACGCCCCGCTTCCGTCGTCGCCGCACTCGTCTCCTTCGCGGCCTGCCTCGCCGTACCGCCGCTGATGAGCGCACCCGCCTCGGCCGGCGTAACCGCGCCCTCGGCGGTGCCGCCTCTCGGCAACGCCCCGAGTTGCATCGCGGTCTGGCAGCGGACCGGCAACGTCACCAAGACGGGCTACGCCAGGAACGACTGCGGCAACCGCATGAACATCAAAATCATCTGGGCGCACGGGGCCGACGGCCCCTGCCGCAGCCTCGCCCCGGGGCAGACTCTCAAGCACAAGATCCCCAGGGGGCCTCGCAATTTCGACGGTGCGAGCACCTGCTGACCCCACCGGGGCACGACCGGGGCCGGCATCGGCTGCCGGACGGGATCGATACCGTGTAGATCATGCTGCCCGCCCAGGTGAATCGACTGACCGTCCAGGAGGCCGCCGACCGCTATGTGGAGCTGGTCCGGGCCAGGACGCTGACCGGCGCCCTCTCCCCCGCCACCGCCGAGGTGTACGCCCGCGACGTCGCCACGTTCGTACGCCTGGCCGGCCCGGAGCGCGTGCTCGACGACCTGACCGGCGAGGACGTCGACGCCGTGCTACTGGCCTTCGCCCGCAAACCGGATGAACGGCGCACTAGGCCGGCCCAGCGCGAGACGCCCGGAAAGTCCACGCAGAGCGCGGCGTCGCAGGCGAGGTTCCGACGGTCGGTGTCGGCACTGTTCAAGCACGCCGCGGTCGCGGGATGGGTGCACCTCAACCCCATGGCGGCGTCCTCGGTGACGGCCAGGGAACGGGGCGGGCTGCGGCCCGAGCGCCGGGCGCTGACCAGGGAGCAGGCCGAGGGGCTGATCCAGGCGGCCCGTTCCCCGCAGGCCGGCACAGAACAGGCCGGCACAGAACAGGCCGCCACCGGGCCGGGTACGGCGAAGCGGAAACGGCGAGACCAGCGGACCGAGGTGCGCGACGCGCTGATCGTGCTGCTGCTGGTCACCCTCGGGCCGCGGGTGTCGGAACTGGTGCGGGCCAACGTCGAGGACTTCTACACCAACGACGGGGTGCGCTACTGGCGGATCTTCGGCAAGGGCGGCCGGACCCGCGACGTCCCCCTTCCCCGCGACGTCGCCCGGCTGCTCGACGCCTACCTGAGCGTACGGACCACCGGCGGGGAGGAGAAGGCCCTGCTGCTGTCGTGGCGCGGCCGCAGGCTGGCGCGCGGCGACGTGCAGGCGGTGATCGACCGGGTGCAGCGGCGGGTGGAGCCCGGACAGCGGCGTGACGTCACCCCGCACGGCCTGCGGCACACCACGGCCACCCACCTGCTGGCGGACGGCACCGACATGGACGCGGTACGCCGGGTGCTCGGCCACGGCGACCTGTCGACTCTCGGCCGCTACCGCGACGAGCTGCCCGGCGAGCTGGAGGCCGCGATGAACTTCCATCCCCTGCTCCGGCGGGACGCCGCCCCGCGCGGCCCGGACGAGGCCGGACAGAGCTGAAGGCGGCGGGTGCATCAGACCGGTGCTCATCGGGTTCGGCCAGGGCATTCCCGGCTGCCGGAGGCCGGACGGCCTGGCCGAGAAGCGCCGTTCGCCGCACACCGCCCGAACTGGCCGAACGGCTCCACCCGGCCTGACAGAATCGCTTCCTATGATCAGGTCCATTCTGTTCGATCTCGACGAGACCCTTTTCGACCACCGCGGCGCGGTCGCCCACGGCGTGACCCGCTGGACCGAGTCGGTCGCCCCCGATCACGAGCCGCCCCCGGAGACCCTCACACTGTGGCGGGAGCTGGAGGACAAGCACCTGCCGGCCTGGCATTCCGGAGAGTGCACCTTCGAGGAGCAGCGACGCAGACGGCTGCGGGAGTTCTGCCGGCGGCTCGGCCTGCCGGTGCCACCGGACCTCGACGAGGCGTACGCCCGGTTCCTGACGCACTATGAGACCGCCTGGGCGGCCTTCCCCGACGCCGTGCCGATGCTGGACGACCTCAGCGGCTACGGCCGGGGACTGACCCTGGGCGTGCTGACCAACGGGATGCCCCTGCAGCAGGAGGCCAAACTGCGCCGCCTCGGCCTGCTGGACCGGCTCGACCCGGTGCTGACGCCCGATGCGCTCGGCGACCGCTTCAAGCCGGATCCGGAGTGCTATCTGCGTGCGGCCGCGAAGCTGGGCCTGCGCCCGGACGAAGTGCTGCTCGTGGGCGACAACCTCGAACTCGACGCCGTCGGCCCGGCACGGGTCGGCATGCACGGCGTCTGGCTGGACCGCCACGGCACCGGGCGGCCCGTGCCCGCTCCGGTCGTCACCATCACCTCCCTGTCGGAACTGCCCGGCGTCATCGGCGGCCTCATGTCCTGATCGGTTCGGACGGCGATGTCACAGGCGGGGTCGCCATCTCGTCTACGAGGTGCACGACAATCCTCGCTCAAGGAGTAGACGATGAACCTCGCCCTGTGGATCGCCGCCGGGCTGCTGGCCGCGGTGGCCCTGACCGGGGGCGTCACCAAGACATTCGTGCCCAGGGAGAAACTGGCCGCGGTTCGCGGCGGGGGATGGACCGCGGACGTCGGCGCCGGCTTCGTCAAGACCCTCGGCATCCTCGAGATCCTGGCGGCGGCGGGCCTGATCCTGCCCGCCGCGCTCGGCATCGCCCCGGTCCTCGTGCCGGTGACCGCCACCTGCTGGATCTTACTGATGGTCGGTGCGGCGATCACCCATGGCCGCCGCCGCGAACCCATGCATATGCTGCTGAACCTGATCTATCTCACGCTCGCGGCATTCATCGCCTGGGGCCGCTTCGCCGTCGAGCCCTTCACCGGCTGACCGTCAGGGCTGAACGGAGGAGGAGGCGTGACCCGAGCCGAGGAGTTCGAGGAGCTGCGGCCGCTGCTGTTCTCCATCGCCTACCGGATCCTGGGCGGCGTGAGTGAGGCCGAGGACGCGGTCCAGGAGACCTGGCTGCGCTTCGAGGCGTCCCCGCCCCGGCCAGGATCGGCCAAGGCATTCCTGTCCACCACGGTCGCCCGGATCTCGATCGATGTGCTGAGGTCCGCCCGAGTGCGGCGGGAGGACTACGCCGGGCCGTGGCTGCCGGAACCGCTGCTCGCCGACCCCTACACGGATCCGGAGCGGTCGGCGGAGCTGGCCGACTCGGTGTCGATGGCGGCGCTGTTGCTGCTGGAGCGGCTCAGCCCGCTCGAACGCGCCGTCTTCGTGCTGCGGGAGGTGTTCGGATTCGGCTTCGACGAGATCGCCTCGGCCGTGGGCCGCTCGGAGGCGGCGTGCCGCCAGCTCGCCGTACGGGCACGCCGCCACATGGCCGCGGGCCGGCCCCGATTCGACGCCGATCGCCGGAAGCAGGAGGAACTCGCCGAGCGCTTCTTCGACGCCCTCCGCGAGGGCGACGTCGAGGGCCTGCGGGAACTGCTCGCCGCCGACGTATCGATGGTCGGCGACGGCGGCGGCAAGGCCCCTCAGCTGACCAGGGCCGTCAACGGCGCCGACACGGTAGCCCGGCTGCTCGTCTCCGTCTTCCCCCGGATGGCCCGGATCGGCCTGACGTTCGAGCGGCACGAGGTCAACGGCCAGCCGGGGGCGATCTTCCGTGACCGGGACGGACGGGTGCTGCACACCATGACCCTCGACGTTCTCGACGGGCGGATCCAGACGATCCGCTCCGTGATCAACCCCGACAAGCTCCGGCATGTGGGCCCGGTGGCGGACGCCTGGGCGATCGATCGTGAGGTACGGCAGGCACGCCGGCCCCAGGAATGACCCGGTCAGGTGTCGATCCTGGTGGCGGCCACGCGCCTGCGGGAGAACCCGAGCCGGTGGTAGACGCGGAGGGCGGTGTCGTTCCAGTCGTCCACCATCAGCGCCACCCTGCCGTGTTCGCCCAGGAGCTCCTCGGTGACGAAACGGCACACCCGCTCCCCGAGGCCGCGCCGGCGTGCCCGTACGGCGGTCGCGACACCGGCGATCAGACCCACGGCCGGGGCCGACCAGGCGTCGGCGGCGACCGCGAGCAGTCCGCCCGCACCGTCACGGATGCCCGCCCAGCGGCGCACCCCGGCCAGGCCCGGTACGGCATAGGAGCCGGGGTTGGCCGCGGCGAGCAGGTCGGTCACCCCGGGCTCGTCGCCGGGGGCCAGCCAGGCCGCCGGCCCGCCCGGCCCCTGTGCGGCGTACGGCTCGGGCGGCTTGCGCGTCGCCATCCAGGAGAAATCGGACGGCACGCGCAGCCCCTCGACGGCCTCCGCCACCCGATGCACGAGGACGGCGTCGCCGAACGGCCGGAACGACCGGCCGGCCTCCGCCAGGGCGTGCCGTACCAGCCTGATGGCCTGGACCGGGCCGCCCCGGATGACGAGCCGGTCGCCGCGGGCGATCCCCGGGGAGGCCACGGCGACGGCATCGCCGTACGTCCACGCCCGCACCCCGGGTCTCATGCCCTGGGCGGCCCACACGATCAGGTCGTCGTCATCGCAGGCGGCCGCGACCTCCGCGGCGTCCTTCAGCTCCCGCACCGCCGGCTCAGAGGATGGCGCCGGGGGTGTAGGCGGCGGCCTCGGGATGCCGGGCGACGACCGCACCGATCTGCTCGGCGAGCGCGGACACCTGGGCGGCCGCGGCGCCGGTGAAGGAGATCCGGTCGGCGAGCAGGGCGTCCAGCTCGTCGCGGCCGAGGGGGAAGCGGGAGTCGGCCGCCAGCCTGTCCAGCAGCTCGTTGGCCGCCCCACGTGAACGCATGGCCAGCGCCGAGGCCACGGCGTGCTCCTTGATGATCTCGTGGGCGGTCTCCCGGCCGACGCCGGACCGCACCGCGGCCATCAGCATCTTGGTGGTGGCCAGGAACGGCAGGTAGCGGTTCAGCTCGGCCTCGATGACGGCGGGGAAAGCGCCGAACTCGTCGAGCACGGTCAGCATGGTCTCGATCAGGCCGTCGAAGGCGAAGAACGCGTCGGGCAAAGCGACCCGGCGGACCACCGAGCAGGACACGTCGCCCTCGTTCCACTGGTCGCCGGCGAGCTCCCCGGCCATCGAGGCGTACCCGCGCAGGACGACGGTCAGGCCGTTGACGCGTTCGCAGGAGCGGGTGTTCATCTTGTGCGGCATCGCCGACGAGCCGACCTGGCCCTCGGCGAAGCCCTCGGTGACCAGCTCGTGCCCGGCCATCAGGCGGATCGTCTTGGCCAGCGACGACGGCGCCGCTGCCAGCTGCACCAGCAGCGTGAGCACGTCGTAGTCGAGGGAGCGCGGGTAGACCTGTCCGACGCTGGTGAAGCGCCTGGCGAAACCGAGATGGGCGGCGACCCTGTCCTCCAGCTCCGCCAGCCGCTCCTGCGAGCCAAGCAGGTCCAGCATGTCCTGGGCGGTGCCGACCGGGCCCTTGATGCCGCGCAGCGGATAGCGCTCCAGCAGCTCCTCCAGCCGCCGCGACGCCGTCAGCAGCTCGTCGGCCGCGGTCGCGAAGCGTTTGCCGAGGGTGGTCGCCTGCGCGGCGACGTTGTGGGAGCGGCCGGCCATGACGGTGGCGGCGTGCTCGCCGGCCAGCCGGCCCAGCCGGGCGAGCAGCGCGACGACCCGGTCGCGTACCAGCGACAGGCTGTCGCGGATCTGTAGTTGCTCGACGTTCTCGGTGAGGTCGCGGGAGGTCATGCCCTTGTGCACGTGCTCATGGCCGGCGAGCGCGTTGAACTCCTCGATGCGGGCCTTCACGTCGTGCCGGGTCACGCGCTCGCGTTCGGCGATGGAGGCCAGATCGACGTGGTCGGCGACCTTCTCGTAATCGGTGATCACCTGGTCCGGCACGTCGATCCCGAGGTCGGCCTGGGCCCTGAGCACCGCCAGCCAGAGCCTGCGCTCCAGCGCGATCTTGTGCTGCGGGGACCACAGGCGCGCCAGCTCCGGAGAGGCGTAGCGGGCGGCCAGGACATTCGGGATACGCGGCTTGGCACTCACGTTGGGTCAGTCTATTTCCGCGTGAGCGCGTCCACACCGCCGAGTCCCGGTCGAGGCCGGAAGGCGGACACGGCACGGGACAGAACGCGAAGACGGCCCCGGGAAGCGGCCGACGACCGTGATCGGCTTCGGCCGCTTCCCGGACGGACCCGGGATCACCCGGCCGGAGTGAGGGACTCCTCGTCGTAGACCTTCACCTCGGGCCCCTCCGCCCGGCTCTTCGGCCTGCGCCGCCCGCTCAGCCGCTCCTTGGTCCGTTCGACCAGCGTGTAGAGGGTCGGCACCAGGACCAGCGTGAGCAGCGTCGAGGAGACCAGGCCGCCGATGACGACGATCGCCAGCGGCCGGGAGATGAACCCGCCGGAACCCGTCACGCCCAGCGCCATCGGGGTCAGCGCGCAGATCGTGGCGATCGCGGTCATCAGGATCGGGCGCAGCCGCCGCCGGCCGCCTTCCAGCACGGCCTCGACCACCCCCATGCCCTGCTCGCGATACTGGTTGATCAGGTCGATCAGCACGATCGCGTTCGTCACCACGATGCCGATCAGCATCAGCATGCCGATCAGCGCCGACACGCCCAGGGCCGTGTCGGTGACCAGCAGCAGTCCGATCGCACCGGTCGCCGCGAACGGGATCGACACCAGCAGGATGAGCGGCTGCACCAGGCTGCGGAACGTCGCGACCATGATCACGAAGACGATCGCCACCGCCAGCAGCATGGCCAGCCCGAGATCGGCGAACGCCTCATCCTGGTCGGCGCTCACCCCGCCGATCTCGTGGGAGACCCCGGCCGGAAGCGTCAGACCATCGAGCTTGTCGGTGACCGCGGCGGTCACCGCGCCCAGGTTCGCCGCGTCGGCCTTGCCGGACACGGTCGCGGTGCGATCCCCGTCCTGGCGGGTGATCTGCATCGGGCCGTCGGCGAGCACCACCTCGGCGACCGAGCTGAGCTTGACCAGGCCAGCGGCCGTGGGCAGCGGGATGTTCTTGACCTCGGTCAGGTCGGCGGGAGCACTGCCACCACGCAGCACGATGTCACTGGACCGGCCGTCCAAACTGAGCGACCCGATCGGGGCGCCGCGGAACGCCTGGGCGACGAGCTGTCCGATGCCGGTCTCGGTCAGCCCCCTGGCCGCGGCCTTCTCGCGGTCGACGTGCACCTCGATGCGCGGAGCGCTCTCCTGCAGGTTCGACGTCACATCACGCAGCCCGTCGATCCCGTCGAGCGCGTCGCGCACGGCGGTCGCGGCCGTCTTGAGCGCGGCGGGGTCGGCTCCCTTGAGGATGACCTGGATCTGGTCGGAGCTGAAACCGGTGCCGCCGCCGCCGATCGTGACCTCCCCCACGTCGGTCAGATCGGCGAACCGCTTCCGCAGGGACTCCTGCACCGCGACGGCGTCCGCCTCCTCGTCGAGGGTCACCGAGTAGGACGCCCGGTCGGAACTGCCGCCGAGTCCGCCCATGAACTGGTTGCCGCCGCCCACCGTCACCTGGTAGGACTCGATCTGCCGGAATTCCCCCAGCACGGCTTCGATCTTCTTGGCGGCCGCGTCCGTGCTCGCCAGATCGGCGCCGGCCGGCATCTGCTGCGTCACCTGAACGGTGTTGTTGCCGGAGTCGTCGAGGAAGTTCGTCTTCAGGCTCGGTGCGAGCGCCATCGTTCCCATGAAGACCATGAGTCCGATCAGCAGGGTGACGAACCGCCGCTTGGTCGCGAAGCGCAGAACAGGCAGGTAGGCACGCTGCAACGGGCTGCGCAGCTCCCGCAGCTCCGCCTCCTCCCGTACGGCCTCGGCCTCGGCCCTGCTCAGATCGGGCGTCTTGAGGAACCAGTAGGCCAGGACCGGGATCACCGTCAGCGACACCAGCAGCGAGGCGAGCAGCGCCACCGTGACCGTGATCGCGAACGGGCTGAACAGCTCCCCCACCATGCCGCCGACGAACGCGATCGGCAGGAACACGGCCACCGTCGTCAGCGTCGAGGCGGTCACCGCGCTCGCCACCTCACGCACCGCCGTCAAGATGGCCTGCCGCTTCTCGGTCCCGTACCCGAGGTGCCGCTTGATGTTCTCCAGCACCACGATCGAGTCGTCCACCACGCGGCCGATGGCGATGGTGAGCGCGCCCAGCGTCAGCATGTTGAGCGAGTGGTCACCCGCCCACAGCGCGATCAGCGCGATCACCACGGAAAGCGGGATGGACACGGCCGTGACGATCGTCGACCGTACCGACAGCAGGAACACCAGAATGATCAGTACGGCGAAGGCCAGGCCCAGCAGACCTTCTGTGGTGAGATCCTCGATCGATCGCTCGATGTAGGGTGCCTGGTCGAACACCACGGTCACCTCGGCCGCTGCACCGAGGGCGCGGGTCAGCTCCGGTAGCGCGGCACGCACGTCGTGGGAGATCCGCACCGCGTTGCCGTCCGGCCGCATGGTGATCGAGACGCCGAGGCTCGGCCGGCCGTTGGTGCGGGTGAGCGTGCTGGCGGCTGCCTCCTCGACCTTGACGTCGGCGACGTCCGCGAGCTTGACCGGTCCCGGCCTGGCGGTCCGGGCCGCCGGGTCGGTCATGGCGCCATTAGCACCGGGAGGCGCGGCCGGGGTCAGGTAGAGGTTCTCGAGGTCGTCGACGGTCTCGATCCGGTCGCCCACCTGGACGGTCAGAGTCCTGCCGTCCTCGGTGAGACTGCCGGCGGGGATCGCCATGCCGTTGGCGCGCAGCAGCTCGGGGATCTGTGCGGCGGACAGACCGCGCGAGGCCAGCTCGCCCTGGTCGGGGGTGATCACGACCTCTCTGGCGCGTGCGCCCGTGACGGTCGCCTCGCGCACCCCCTCGATCGCCTGCAGTCTCGGCACCACGACCTGCTGCAGCCGGTCGAACAGCACGTGCTGGTCACCGGAATCGCCGACCGCGATGACGAGCACCGGGATGTCGTCGGTGCTGCCGGCCACCACCTGCGGATCGACGTTCGCCGGCAACTGCGCGCGAATCCGGGAGATGGCCTGCTGCATCTTGGCCACCGCGTCGTCGATGTCGGTGCCGAAGTCGAAGGCCACCTGGATCTGCGCCAGGCCCTCCCTCGAGGAGGAGGTGATCTCGGCTGTGCCCGCGACGCCCTGGAAGCTGTTCTCGATCGGCTTGGTGACCTGCTCCTCGACGATCTCGGGGGACGCGCCGGGATAGGCGGCGACCACGAACGCCCCGGGGAACTCCAGGGAGGGGAACAGCTGTTGTTTGAGGGAGGGAATCGCGAAGGCGCCGAGCGCACTGAGCACCACGGTCACCATCATCACGAGAGCGCGGTTCCCGAGGCTCAGCCGAGCCAGGGAGGTCATCTACGGCCCCTTCGTCATCGACGATCTTCGATGGATCTTCTTAAGCAAAGTATTCGAGACACAATAACACTTCGGGTGAGACGAACAATTTCTCCCATTCGTACCAACTGATAGCCTGCCGTCCCGGCGAGAGGTGGACGTGAGCGACAACGTGACGACAGCATCGCAGCAGGCGGACGACGATCAGGGCGCGGGTGACGGGCCGGAGCGGAGCGAGCGGCGTGCCCTCATCGGCCGGCTGTTCGAACTGCAACGTGAGCTCACCCGCCTGTTCACCCACGACCGATCCAACCCCCTGCTCGTGTCGACGCTCACGATGCAGCAGTTGAAGGTCGTCATCGTGCTCGTACGGGAGGGCGCGACCCCCGGGCAGACCCTGGCCAGGGCTCTCGGCACCGGGCTCGGAACCGTTACCGGGATCGTCGACCGGCTGGTGGCCCAGGGCCTCGTGAGTCGCAGGGAGGACCCCGCCGACCGGCGGGTCCGTCTGGTCGAGCTCACCCCGCGCGGGCGCGTCCTGGCCGAAGAGCTCCTCGACGCCAGCACGGCCGGCTATCTGCGTCTGCTCGACCGGCTGGACACCGAAACGCTCCAGTCGATGGAACGGGTGATGCTGAAGATCCAGGTCGCCGCCGCCGAGATGTACGCGGAGGAGACCCGGCTCGGCCCCTGAACCACATCCTGAAGCGCGGGTGAACCGAACACTCCCGGCGTTTCCGCGAAATAAGTAGGATGATCGGCTGTGTCAAGCTACCTCGATACTCTCTTCTCCCTCCGCGGGCGGGTCGCACTCGTCACCGGCGCCAGCTCAGGCATCGGATACGCGATGGCCGAGGCGATCGGCCGGGCCGGCGCCGCGGTGATCCTGGTGGCCCGGCGGCTCGACGATCTCGCCAAGGCCGTACGTGCGCTGGAGGGTCAGGGCGTGCGCGCCGCCGCCGTCAGCGCCGACCTCGGCGACCGCGCGGCCGTCGCCCGCGTATGCGCCGAGGCCCCGCGCGCGTTCGGCGAGATCGACATCCTGGTCAACGCCGCGGCCAACAACATACGCAAGCCGATGACGGAGCTCACCCCCGACGACTACGACCAGACCATCGCCGTCAACCTGACCGCGCCCTTCCTGCTCGGACAGCACTTCGGGCCCCGCATGACCGAGCGCGGCTGGGGCCGCATCATCAACATCGGCTCCCAGCAGTCGATCAGCGCGTTCGGCGACAGCGGCGTGTACGGCGCGGCCAAGGCCGGCATCTGCGGGCTCACCCGTTCCCAGGCCGAGGCATGGTCACAGTACGGAGTGACCAGCAACACGATCATCCCCGGATTCGTGCTCACCCCGATGACCGCACCGGTCCAGGCCGTACCCGGACGGGTCGAGGCCCTCGCCGCGCGGTCCATGATCGGCCGTAACGGAGTCCCCACCGACTTCGCCGGCGCCGCCGTCTTCCTGTCCGGCGCCGCGTCGGTCTACATCACCGGCCAGACCATCCGCGTGGACGGCGGCTTCAGCGTTCACTGAAACCGCCACTCTGAAACCGCCACTCTGAAGCCACGCCTCGGAGGCCGTGCCGTCCGCCCGGGCTCACCTGCGGCGGACCACGCGGCGCCCGGCGCCCTCATGCCACATCTCGATCACCAGCCGCTCCCCGGCCTCGTCCACGCGGGTGACCACCACCTCACCTACGTCGACCCGGAACAGGTGGAAATCCCGCTCGGCCGTAGCCCCGTGGGCCGCCTTTACCTCCGGGTCGACGACCTCGACCGCCAGGCCGGCCAGTTTCGCGTCGCCGATCCACCCGCCCGGGCTCGCCTGATCGGGCTCCTCCGATGCGCTGTGAATCGCCACCCGCGGGTCGCGGCACAGGTCGAGCGCCTTCACCGCGCCCGGCATCGAGCCGATCCAGACCTCGCCGTCTTCGAACTCGACCTCGGTGCCGCTGATCCGCGGCGAACCGTCCCTGCGGAGGGTCGCCATGGTCTTGTGCCTGTTCCTCCCCATGATCGCCAGCACGCGGGCGGCCAGCTCGGGGATCTCCTTCTCGATTTCCTGCCACGTCGCCATGGCAGCATCATGCCGTCCGTCACCGACACTTCCGCGGTCGTCGGGGGGCGACGGCCTCCGGCTAGAGCATCGGCCGGGTAACCGCCATCCGGAGACAGAGAGCGGAGCGGCCGGAGACAGGGAGCGGAGCGGCCGGAGACAGGGAGCGGAGCAGAAGAAGGCGAGGGCCGCACGCGAAGCCCGCGACAGGCGGGCCCCGGCCGTCGTGGCAGACGAACGCGCACGAGATCCGGAGCGCGGGTGACGGGTTCTGTGTTTCGGTTGGGAGATTCGTCGCCCCGCCCAGGACCTTTACAATGTAAATCTTTTAGAGGAGCCGGAGCAGCAGCGCGGCGATCTCGTCGGGGCGTTCCAGGCTCGGCAGATGCCCCGCCCAGTCCAGCTCCACCAACGTCGCGTCCGCCATGCCCTTCGCGATGTGCCTGGCGCTCTCCCGGAAGTAGGGCAGATCGTGCGCCCCGGTCACCACGACGGCCGGCGCGCCGATCAGTGACAGGTCGATGCGCCAGCGGCGGCCTTCCGGCCGGGGATCGGCCGCGAGCTGCGTCTTGAACGCGTGCCGCTGCATCTCGGCCAGCCGCTCGCGTGTCGCCTCATCCGCCTCCGGTCCGAGCCAGGTCCGCATGTTCAGCTCGGCCGCTCCCCCGATGTCGCCCGCCTCGATCAGGCGGTCCTCCGCCGCGCCGAACCCGGTCAGGTCCGGCGTCGGGGGCAGCCCGCAGCCCGCGTTCAGCAGCACAAGCCGCGACACCAGGCCGGGGTATTCCGTCGCGAGATCCAGCGCAACCCGCCCGCCGTACGACGATCCGACCAGCGTGACATCCTTCAGGTCCAGCGCGTCCAGCACCGCCGCGACGTCCGCTGCGTCGGAGTACGGACCATTCGCCCGGTACGGCGTACGCCCGTGACCCCGGAAATCCGTCCGCACCACGTGGAAGACCTCGGTGAGCGCCGCCCATTGCGGGTCCCACATCCGCGCGTCGGCCACGCTCGAGTGCAGCAGGACCACCGGGTCGCCCGCTCCCCCGTGCTCGTGCCAGATGACCTCGTCCGCCACGTGCCCGTACTCCTTCGTCATCGTGCCTCCATGGCCACACGCACACCGAGGGCGATCAGCACCGTCCCCGACACCTGCTCCAGGCGGCGCCGTACGGCAGGCCGGCCGAAGACGGCCCCGATCCGGCCCACCATCCAGATGAAAGCGAGGTACCAGAGCGTGTCCACCACGACCCAGATCACCGCCAGCAGCGTCAGCGTCGCCGGGACGTTCACGCCCGCCGGGACGAACTGCGGGAGGAAGGACATGGCGAAAACGGCGGCCTTCGGATTCGCGCCGCAGGTCGTGAGCCCCAGGACATATGAGCGCCGCCATCCGCGCGCCGCCTCCGGCCCGCCCTCCGGCGGCCGTGCGTCGCGTACGGCATGACCGCGCCGAGCCTGCCACAGCGACTGGACGCCCATCACCGCCAGCAGCACGGCCCCGGCCGCCTTCATGACACCGTAGGCCACCTCCGATGCCAGCACCAGGGCCGACAGCCCGAACACGGCGGCCATCGCCCACAGGAAGATGCCGGTCTCGTTGCCGGCCATGGCGGCGACGCCGGGGGCACGGCCCTCCCGGATCGTCTGACGCAAGATCACAGCCGTGCTGACCCCGGGGATCACCGCGAGTACGACGCAGGAGCCGATGAAAGCTACCAGGAACACCCGGTCAGCTTGGCGATCGGCGGATCACCGCGCAACCGGTTTACGCCGGACGGGTCACCTCCACCGCCGGACGCGCCGCAGGGCCCTGCCGATGACCGCCACACCCTCGGCGACGTCGCTCGGCGTGCTCGCTGCGTAGCCCAGAACGAGCCCGGGCGGGCCGGGCCGCTGCCGGTGCCAGGAGAGCGGCTGCGCCTTGACGCCGAGTTTCAGCGCGGCGGCGGCCAGCTCGGCATCGTCGACGTCGTCGTCGAAGGTGACCATGAGGTGCAGGCCGGCCGCAGCCCCGTGGACGACCGCGCCCGGCAGGTGGGTCCCGATCGCGGCCACCATCGCGTCCCTGCGGCCGCGGTGGCGCCGGCGCAGGAAACGCAGTTGCCGTTCCAGCTCGCCCGACTCCATCAGATGGGCCAGGACGAACTGCGGCAGCACGGCGTTGCCCAGGTCGGCGAACCGTTTGGCCTCGACCATGGCGCCGCGCAGCCGCGGCGGCGGCAGCACCCACCCGATGCGCACGGCGGGGGCGAGCAGCTTGGAGACGCTGCCGGTGTAGCAGACCCCCTCCGGCAGCATGGCCCGCACGGCGGGCACGGGAGGCCGGTCGTACCGGTGCTCGGCGTCGTAGTCGTCCTCGATCACCAGTCCGCCGGCGTCGGCCCAGCGCATCAGCTCGCGGCGGCGTTCCCCGCCGAGCACGACCCCCGTCGGGAACTGATGCGCGGGGGTCAGCAGGACGGCCGGGGCGTCGGTGGCACGCAGGGCGTCGACGCGTACTCCTTCGGAGTCGACCGGGATCGGCAGCACGTCGAGCCCGTGGCCGCGCAGGTGCTGGCGTTCCCCGAGCGATCCGGGCTCCTCCACCGCCACCTCCCGGACACCGTGCCCGCGGAGCACCTGCGCGAGCAGCCCGAGCGCCTGAGCGACGCCGGAGACGATGATCACCTCGTCCGGTTCCACCCTGACCCCGCGGTTGCGCGCCAGCCAGTTGGCCACGGCGAGGCGCAGCGCCGGCGCGCCTCGGGCGTCTCCGTACCCGAGCTCGGCAGCGGGCAGGTCGCGCAGCACCGCGCGGACGGCGCGCGACCACGCCGCCCGCGGGAACGCGGCCAGGTCGGGCCGCCCGGGCGTCAGGTCGATCCTGGCGGGGAAGGCGCGCAGCGCGTCGAAGACGTCCAGTCCGGGCACGCCGGTGAAGAGCGCGTCAGCCGACGACGGCTCGGCCGGCCGCTGGTCCGGTGGCCGCCGCGGGCCTGCGGCCACCGGTGGCGCCGGAGCCGCCACGACGATCGTTCCGCGCCGGCCGTGGCCCGCGACGTGCCCATCCTCGACGAGCCGCTGGTAGGCCTCGGTGACGACGCCTCGTGAGACGCGCAGCTCCGCGGCCAGCACCCTGGTGGGCGGCAGCCTGGCGCCGACCGGCAGCCGGCCGTCCGAGATCGCCTTACGCAGGCGCCGGGCAAGCCAGTCGGACAGCCCGCCGGCCGGCGCCTCGTCCATGTTCAGCTGCAGGAAGTCGGCCCCCGGCGTTATGGACCAGTCGGTTCGCGTCCCTTTGGACCTGTGCACAGGGCCATTCTCCCAGCAAAGGTTGGGGGCATGGATCTTCGTTTCCGACCGGCGATCGCGGCGCGTCCCGAGCGACCGCGACAGCCATATGCGTCCGCCCGTACGGGAGGCGAGCGGTGAGCTTCCCCGTCACCCTTCCGTTCCTGATGACCACACTCGTCGTGGTCGTCACGCCCGGCACCGGCGTGATCTACACCCTGTCTGCGGGCATCTCCGGCGGCCGCCGGGCGAGCCTGATCGCCGCCTTCGGCTGCACGCTCGGCACCGTGCCGCAGCTGGCCGCGACGATCGCCGGCCTGACTGCCGTGCTGCGCGCCGGCACGCCGGCGTTCCAGGTGCTGAGATATCTGGGCGTCGCCTACCTCCTCTATCTGGCCTGGGCGGCGATCCGCGGCCGGAAGAACGACATGGCGGGGGCGGAGAGCGCGTCCGGGCCGGCGCACCGGGTGATCGTCAAGGCCGTCCTGATCAACGTGCTCAACCCCAAGCTGGCGATCTTCTTTTTCGCGTTCCTTCCGCAGTTCGTGACCCCCGGCGAGCCGGACTCGGTCGTACGGATGCTCTGGCTGGGCATCGTGTTCATGCTGGTCACGTTCGTCGTGTTCGCCGCATACGGCCTGTCCGCCGCCGGGGTGCGCGAGCATGTGCTCGCACGCCCACGTGTGACGGCGTGGCTGAACCGCGCCTTCGCCTGTTCCTTTGTCGCGCTCGGGGTGGGGCTCGCCTTCGGCGCCCGCTGATGTCGGCGGTTTCCTACGAGATCGCCTTTACATTGTAGATTCTATTGCTTTTGAAACACCTGCTGTGTTCGAATGCACAAATGGAAAGTTCCGATCGAATTCTCTCGATCATGAACGCGCTCCGGACGTCGGACACCGTGTCGGTTACCGAGCTCGCCGCCGAGCACGGCGTCTCGGAGATGACGATCCGCCGCGACCTCGACGAGCTCGCCCAGCAGGGCGTGGTACGGCGGGTGCGCGGCGGCGCGCTGAGCCTGCTGCTGCGCGGCGAGGAACCGCCGTTCGGGGTCAGGGAACGCGAGGCCGTCGAGGCCAAGCGCCTGATCGGCGCGGAGGTCGCGAGCCTGCTCGCGGACGGGGAGGCCGTGCTCCTGGACAGCGGAACGACCACGCTCGAGGTCGCGCGGGCCGTACGCGACCGCCGCCTCACCGTGCTCCCGCTGGCCATGCAGGCGGCGCAGGAGCTGGCCGGCGCCCCCCGGGTCCGCCTCGTCCTGCCCGGGGGCGAGGTGCGGCCGGGCGAGATGAACTTCGTGGGCCCGCTCACCGAGACCTCGATCAAAGCGCTGCGTTTCGACACGGCGGTGATCGGCTGCTGCGGACTGTCGGCCGAGCACGGGCTCACCGCCCACGATCTGCCGGAGGTCGCCGTCAAGCAGGCCGCGATCGCCTCGGCCCGGCGCGTCGTCATCGCCTGCGACTCCGGCAAGTTCGGCCGCACCGCGTTCGGCGCCGTCTGCCCGCTGGATCGGCTCGACGTCGTGGTGACCGACGACGCGCTCCCCCGCGATCAGCACGACGCGCTCACCGCCGCCGGGGTCGCCGTCCGCACCGTCGGGGTCCGGGCCGGCTCGTGAGCGTCACACTCGCGCCGTCCGCGCGGCAGCGGGCCCGCATCGCCGTCTACGGGCTGTTCCTGCTGTCCGGGATGGCCATCGGCGCCTGGACCGCGCGCATTCCGGCCATCAAGTCGGGTCTCGGCCTGACCAACGGCGAGCTGAGCCTGGGGCTGCTCGGGATCGCCGCCGGCGCCATCACCGGCATGCAGTTCGTCGGCCGCATGGTCGACCGGTACGGCAGCCGCCGCGTCGCGGTGCCGATGGCCCTCACCGTGGGCGTCGTGCTGGTGCTCCCCGCCTACGCCCCCAACCTGGCGACGCTCGCCCTGGCCCTATTCGCCTTCGGCGCGGCCAACGGCACGCTCGACGTCGCGATGAACGCCAACGCCGTCGTCGTGGAGCGCGTATACGGCAGGCCGCTCATGTCGTCGTTCCACGCGGTGTTCAGCGTGGGCGGATTCGCGGGCGCCGCGGTCGGCGGGCTGTTCGCCCACCACGGGGTGAGCCCGGCGATCACGTTCGCCGCGGTCGGCACGCTGATAGCCGCGATCGCCCTCCTGTGCGCCCGCTGGGCCGTACGGGACGAACCGGACCGGCGTCCCGCCGCTGGGACGGAGTCGAAGAGGCTGGGGCGGTCACGCGTCGGCACGACCGTGCTGCTGCTCGGCGTCCTCGGGTTCTGCGGCATGATCGGCGAGGGTGCGGCCGCCGACTGGAGCTCGGTCTACCTGCGCGACGACCTGGGCGCCTCCCCCGGCTTCGCGGCCGCCGCCTATGCCGCCTTCTCGATCACGATGACCGGCGGACGGTTCGCCGGGGACCTGCTCGCCGCCCGGCTCGGCCCCGTCGTGCTCGTCCGCGGCTGCGGGATCCTGGCCGGCGCGGGACTCGGAGTCTCCCTGCTGATCGACGGCCCGGTGGCCGGCGTGATCGGGTTCGGTCTGTTCGGCGCCGGGCTCTCGTGCATCGTCCCCCAGGTGTTCTCCGCGGCGGGCCACCGCGATCCCGCCCAGGCGGGCCGGGCCCTGGCCACCGTGGCCAGCCTGGGTTACGCCGGGTTCCTCGCCGGGCCCGTCCTGATCGGAGCGCTGGCGGAACTGGTCACCCTCCCCCGCGCCCTGTTCGCACCGGCCGTGCTGGCGCTGTTCGTCGCGCTCGCGGCGACCGCGCTCCGGCCCCCGTCGCCGAAGAGCGGGTCACGGGGCGGCGAACTGGTCGTAGCCGAGTTTGAGAACCAGGGCCACCACGACGCACAGTAGGACGATCCGTACGAACCCGGAGCCGCGGTTGAGCGCCATCCGGGCGCCGAGCTGGGCCCCGGCGATGTTGCAGACCGCCATGCCGAGGCCCAGGGCCCACATCACGTGCCCCTGCAGACCGAACACGATCAGCGCGCCGAGGTTGGTGCCGGTGTTGATGACCTTCGCGGTCGCCGACGCCTGGACGAAGTCCATTCCCAGGATCGAGGTGAACGCGATGAGCAGGAACGTGCCGGTGTCCGGCCCGAGGATGCCGTCGTAGTAGGCGATCGCCACACCCCCGGCGGCCGCCGCCGCGATCACCCGCCATCGGGTGCGCAGATGCGGGTGCGGCATCCGCCCGAAATCCGGGCGCAGCGTGACGAACGCGGCGACTCCCAGCAGCACGACCATGACCAGCGGCTTCAGCACCCCCGCTTCCAGCAGGGCGGCCGAGGCCGCGCCCAGACCCGCGAAGGCCACCGCGAGCGCCCCGGCCGGTACGGCGACCTCGCGGTCGAGTTTCGTCCTCCGGGCGTAGGTGACGGCGGCGGACGCCGTACCGAAGATGGCCGCGGACTTGTTGGTGGCGAGGGCCTGCACCGGGGACAGCCCGGTCAGCAGCAGCGCGGGAAGCTGGAGCAGCCCTCCCCCGCCGACGACGGCGTCCACCCAGCCCGCCGACAACGCCGCCAGAAGCAGCACCGCGATCTGGCCCGCCTCCACGCGGTGCGCCCCTTTCTCGCCGTCGTCCGGCCCAGAGCCTAGCGGGCCGGCGTCCGCCTCCCGCTTTCGCCGTTCTCCCACTGAGCCGTTCTCCCGCTCAAAGGGGAGGCGGTCCCCGCCGGCCGGGGATCCTCCGGCACGCGGAACGCGACGGCCGAGCCAGGCCGGGGTCTGCGCCCGCCAGTCCGGGCCGGTCTCCGGTCACGGCCAGGCCGGGGCGGCCGGATCAGATGGGCTCGCCCTCGTCGTCGGGGCCGCCGGGCCGGGGCGAGACCGCGGGGGACGGCTGCCCCGGCCGGGGTGTGGCCGACTCCTGCGGCTCCTGCTGCTGCGGTGCGGGGGGCTCGGGCGGAGGCGTGGGCACGAAGTGGGTCGCCGGCAGCGGCGGCCGCGGGTGAAAATCACCCCCGCCGCGGAACAGCAGCTGCCACACCACGGTCGCCAGCGTGAGCGTGAGCGCGGCCAGCAGGGCCGAGGCCAGCACAACGGATCTGCGGGTGGCGGTCGGCGGTGGCGGGGGCCCCGGCGGGCCGGGCAGCGCGGGGTCGCGGTCACCCAGCCAGTAGGGCGCGAAGTCGGGACCGCTTCGCCGCCCGGTCAGCATGCCCGAGACCATGATCCGGTCGAGGAAGCGCTCGGCTCCTGGGCCGCCCGGCACGTACGGCACGGCCACCCACGGGGCCTGCCCGTCGTGCATGGCCACGATCGGCGGCAGGTCCCCGCCGCCGCGCCCGCGGGCCGCCGCCCTGATCGCGGTGACGAACCGGTCTTTGGCCGCGCCGTCGAGCGCGGCGCCGGTCGTGAGGACCGCCACGGAGACCGCCCGCCCGTCGGGCCCCTGGCCGAGGTACACGAGCCCGGCCGGTGCCGTGCCCAGGCGGGCCTGCAGCACGAACGGCCCCAGACGGGGCGGGTCGTGGTGCCGCAGCGGGCTGCTCATCGTCCTCCTCACATCACACCTCATCAAAACACAGCGGTCCGCGCGTACGGCGTCGCGACGGGTGTGGTCGCCCGGCGGCGCGGGCAGATGGGAGGGGATGGAACCTCGCACTCAGTCACGATTGAATAACCTTCATGACCGTTGCCAGTGAGCGGCCCGAGCCCGGCCGGGCGCAGGGTGAGCGAGACGATGCCGCCGGGGCCGATCTGGAGTCGCTGCGCGACGCGTTGAACGAGGTCAGACGGGTGATCGTCGGGCAGGACCACATGGTCGAGCGGCTGCTGGCCGCGCTGCTGGCACGCGGGCACTGCCTGCTGGAGGGCGTGCCAGGCGTGGCCAAGACGCTGGCGGCCTCGACGCTGGCCACGGTGGTGGGCGGGACGTTCGCCCGGGTCCAGTTCACCCCCGACCTGGTGCCGAGCGACATCGTCGGCACGCGTGTCTACCATCCGGGCACCGAGCGGTTCGACGTCGAGCTCGGGCCGGTGTTCGTGAACTTCCTGCTGGCCGACGAGATCAACCGGGCTCCGGCGAAGGTGCAGTCGGCGCTGCTGGAGGTGATGGCCGAACGGCAGGTGACGCTCGCGGGGCGCACCCATCCGCTGCCCAGGCCGTTCGTCGTGCTGGCCACGCAGAACCCGATCGAGTCCGAGGGCGTCTATCCGCTGCCGGAGGTGCAGCGCGACCGGTTCCTGTTCCGGGTGCGGGTGGCCCACCCCAGCGCGCACGAGGAGCTGGAGATCCTGAACCGGATGAGCGTCCGGCCGCCGGTGCCCGCGGCGGTGCTCGACCCGGGACGGCTGCTGCGGCTGCAGGACATGGCCGACGAGGTCTCGGTGCACCAGCTCGTCGCCGACTATGTCGTACGGCTGGTCATGGCCACGCGCATGCCCGCCGAGTACGGCCTGCCCGAGCTGGCCGAGACGATCGAGATCGGGGTGAGCCCGCGTGCGACGCTGGGGCTGATCGCGGCGGGCCGGGCGCTCGCGCTGCTGCGGGGGCGTGACTACCTGCTGCCCGACGATGTCCGCGACGTGGCCGTCGACGTGATGGCACACCGGCTGATGCTGACCTTCGACGCGCTGGCTGACGACGTCGACCCCGCTGACGTGGTGCACCGGATCCTGCACGTCGTGCCGCCTCCCCTCGTCGTGTGGAACCGGGACCGGCGGTGAGCCGATGAGCCGCGGGGTGAACCCCGAGCGGGCGCTGCGGCGGCTGGAGCTGACCGTGCTGCGCCGCCTCGACGGGCTGCTGCAGGGCCGCCACCAGGGGCTGCTCCCCGGACCGGGCAGCGAGCCCGGAGATACCAGGGTCTACGTCCCGGGCGAGGACGATGTGCGCCGGATGGACTGGGCGGTGACAGCGCGCACCACCGTTCCGCACGTGCGGGACCTGATCGCCGACCGGGAGCTGGAGACCTGGGCCCTGGCCGATCTGTCGGCCAGCATGGACTTCGGCACCGCCGACATGGCCAAGCGCGACCTGGTGGTGTCGGCCGTCGGCGCCATCGGTCTCCTGGCCGGCCGCGTGGGCGACCGGTTCGGCGCCTATGTCCTGCACGGCCATGACGTGCATCGCTACCCGGCCAGGCCCGGCCGCCCCGCGTTGTACGGGCTGCTGCACACGCTGCTGGCCGCCCCCGAGGCCGCGGGGTCGGCCGATCTCGGGCAGGCGATCGAGATGATGGCGGCGGCGCATCTCAAGCGGGGCCTGCGGGTGATCGTGTCGGACTTTCTGAACGGCTCCCCGGCCGGGGCCGGGTCGTGGGAGCGGCCGCTGCGCCGCCTGGCCGCCCGCCAGCAGGTGCTGGCCGTGGAGGTGATCGACCCGCGCGAGCTCGACCTGCCCGACGTCGGGCTGGTCACGTTCACCGATCCGGAGACCGGGCGCTCCCGCGACGTGCACCTGTCGCGGCGGGTGCGGGAGCGGTACGCCGCGGCGGCGGCCGCCCAGCGTGAGGCCAACCGGGCCGCGCTGCGCCGCGCCGGCGCCGGGCATCTCGTCCTGCGCACCGACCGCGACTGGGTCGCCGACCTCGCCAGGTTCGTACTGGGGCAGCGGCGCAGCGTGCGGCGGTCGCCCTCGGGACGGGGGGCGGCGCGGTGAGGTTCCTGTCCCCCGGCTGGCTGTGGCTGTTCGCGGCGCTCGCCGCGCTGACGGCCGGATATGTGGCGATGCAGTTCCGGCGCCGCCGCTACACGGTGCGGTTCACCAACCTGGCGCTGCTGTCGCTGGTCGCCCCCGAGCGGCCGGGCTGGCGGCGGCATGTCCCGGCCGCGCTGTTCCTGGTGATGATGAGCCTGCTGATCGTGGGCGCGGCGCGGCCGAGCGGGGAGGTGCGGGTGCCGCGCGACCGCGCCACGATCATCATCGCGGTGGACATCTCGCTGTCGATGGACGCCGGGGACGTGCCGCCGAGCCGGCTGGTCGCGGCCAAGCAGGCGGCCCAGCAGTTCGTGGCCGACCTGCCGGAGCGGTTCAACGTGGGCGTGGTGACCTTCGCCAGGTCGGCCGCCGTGGTCGTCTCCCCCACCACCGACCATTCGGCGGTCACGGCGGCGATCGCCAACCTCACCACCCGGCCGGGCACGGCGATCGGCGAGGCGGTGTTCAACTCGCTCGACTCGATCAGGTCGTTCGACCAGCGGGCGGTGACCGATCCGCCGCCGTCGGCGATCGTGCTGCTGTCGGACGGGGACAACACCTCCGGCAGGTCGGTCGCCGACGCGATCGAGGCGGCGCTGCACGCGAAGGTGCCGGTCTCCACGATCGCGTACGGCACGCCCGAGGGCACGGTGAACATCGACAACCGGCCGGTGCTCGTGCCGGTCAACAAGAGCACGCTGAAGTCGCTGGCCGAGGGCACCGGCGGCCGGGCCTACGCCGCGGAGTCGAGCAGCCAGCTGCGGGAGGTGTACGCGCAGATCGGCACCTCCCTCGGCTACCGGCTGGTGCATCAGGAGATCACCCAGCGGTTCATCCTGGGGGCGGTCGCGGCCGGGCTGCTGCTCGCCGGGGCCGCCATGCTCCTGGGCTCCCGCATTCCCTAGCGTTGGTACGTTTGCCCCGTGGCGCATTACTTCGAGGAGAGTCCGGAGGCGGCCGGCCGGCCCGGCGTGGTCACGCTGGTCCTGCCGGATCTTCATCTGCGGCTGGAGACCGACAGCGGGGTGTTCTCACCGGGCCGGGTCGATCCCGGCACCCGGGTGCTGCTGGAGACGGTGCCGCCACCGCCGGAGGAGGGCGACCTGCTCGATCTGGGCTGCGGCTACGGCCCGATCGCGCTCACCATGGCCTCGCGTGCGCCGCGGGCGACCGTGTGGGCCGTCGACGTGAACCGCCGGTCGGTCGACCTGTGTGCGCGCAACGCCCACGGCGCCGGCCTTGACAAAGTAAGGTCGGTGCACGTGGACGAGGTGCCCGACGACGTCCGGTTCCGCGCCATCTGGTCCAACCCGGCGATCCGGATCGGCAAGCAGGCCCTGCGGGAGATGCTCACCCGGTGGCTGGACCGGCTCACCCCCGACGGCGCCGCCTTCCTCGTCGTGCAGAAGCATCTGGGCTCCGACTCGCTGCAGCGGTGGCTGAACGACCAGGGCTGGCCGGCCGTACGGCTGGCCTCCCGCTCCGCCTACCGCGTGCTGCGGGCCGGCGCCCGGCCGGTGGAGGGCCGATGACCGGCGAACCGACCGCCGGCGGGACGGGCGCCGGCAGGCAGACCGCCGGGCGCAGGCAGCTCAGGCCGACCGACGTGAAACGGCTCAACCGCACCTGGCGGCGCGGCACACAGAGCCGGCTCGCACTGATCCTGGAGTCGGTCACCGGGCCGTTCAACATCGGATCGATCTTCCGTACGGCCGCCGCCTTCGGCGTGGAGACGATCTGGCTGGCGGGCAACGCCACCCCGCCCACCAATCCCAAGGCGCAGAAGACCGCCCTCGGCACCGACCGGCTGGTCGAGTGGCACAGGGCGGTCCCTGTCGTGGAGGCCGCCGGCGCCGCCAGGGAGCGGGGCTACCGGATCGTCGCCGTGGAGCTGACCGGCGACGCCGTACCGCTGCCGCAGGCCGCGCTGGACGGCGATGTGTGCCTGCTGCTGGGCGGGGAGGACCACGGCTGCTCCCCCGCGGCGCTGGAGGCGGCCGACGCGGTGGTCTACATCCCCCAGGTGGGCCGGGTCGGGTCGGTCAACGTGTCCATCGCGGCGGGGATCGTGATGGCGGAGGCCCGCCGGCAGGAGTGGGCCACGCCGTCCGCGCCCCCCTCAACGGCTTCCGGGGCCCCCTCATGATGCGGGGCTTCGGCTTCCTCGACCACCCCGGGCCGCTGGCGTTCGCGCACCGCGGCGGCGCCGCCGAGGGCCACGAGAACACGATGCCGGCCTTCGCCAGGGCGGTCGAACTCGGCTACACCTACCTGGAGACCGACGCCCACGCGACCGCCGACGGGGTGCTGGTGGCGTTCCACGACCACACCCTGGACCGGGTCACCGACCGCAGGGGACGGATCTCCGCGCTGCCCTACCGGGAGGTGCGCCGGGCGCGCATCGCCGGCCGGGAGGAGATCCCGCTGATCGAGGACCTCCTCGGCACCTGGCCTGACGTGCGGTTCAACATCGACGTCAAGGAGAGCCCGGCCATCCTTCCGCTGGCCCGGGCCATCCGGCGCACCCGCGCCTACGACCGGGTGTGCCTGACGTCGTTCTCCGACGTTCGGCTGGCCCAGGCGCGCCGGGCGATCGGCCGGGAGGTGTGCTCCTCGCTGGGCCCGCGCGGCATCGCCGCGCTGCGCGCGGCGTCCGTCGGCAACGGTTACGGCCGGCTGCTCGCCCGGCTCGCCCAGGCGGGTGTGCCGTGCGCACAGGTTCCGGTCGGGCTGTTCGGGCTCCGTTTCATCACCCGCCCCCTGGTCCGTACGGCCCACGCCATCGGCATGCAGGTGCACGTGTGGACCGTGAACGACCCCGTCGTCATGGAGCGGCTGCTCGACCTCGGGGTCGACGGGGTGATGACCGACAACATCACGGGCCTGCGCGAGGTGCTGAAGTCGCGCGGCCAGTGGCACCTCGACGGCGACCGTCCCGGCCGCTGACCGGTATCGCCGGCGGCATCTCGGGCCCCGCGCCGGTCGCGGCGGCCTCGGGGGGTGGCGCCGCGGCGCGTCGAGCATCGAGATGTAGACCGCCGGCGGCCCGGGGCAGCGACTCCGCCTACGTCAGCCGGACCCGGCCGTCCACCACGGCCGGGGATTCGCGCACGGCGCGCTCCACGACGGCGGGAATGGTCAGTGCGTCCATCTGCTTCGTCGGCCCCTCTCGTTTCGACGGCCGTGTTCCAGCGCGAGGCCTCCTTAGCAGAATGTTCATCCGGCCGGTTGGTACCTCTTCTCCGATATCGACGCCAGGATGTTTCGCAGCCGGTCGATTTCGACGCGCTGGTCGGAGTCGACGTGTGAGGCGAACCGGCGGATCTCCGGCTGCTCGCCGCCCTTGCCGGCGAGCAGCCGCTCCACCATGCGCAGCGCGCCGGTGTGGTGATAGATCATGTACGTGCAGAAGAGCCGGTCGAACTCCGCGCCCCTGGCCCGCTCCAGCTCGGCGAACTGTGCCTCGGTGAGCATCCCCGGCATGGAGCCGCCGCCGTGGTGACCGTGACCGGCCCGGCCCACGCTCGGCACCTCCTTCAGCCGCGCACGCAGCCAGCCCTGCATCAGCCCGATCTCGCTCCGCTGCGAGATCTCGATCCGCTCGGCGAGAATCGCGAGCTCCCCGCTCGTGCCGCGGCCCGCGACCAGGGCGGTCATCCGCAGCGCCTGGGCGTGGTGTTCGATCATCCCCTGCATGAAGCGCACATCGGCCTCGGTGTACCTCGCGCCGCCGGTGTCGGGCAGCCGGTCGGCCGGCAGCACCCGGCCCGCCTGTCCCGGCGCCCCCGGCTGGACGACCGGCTCCCCCGAGGAGGCCGAGGAGGCCGGGCAGGCGGACAGGGTGGCGCAGGCGACGAGCACGACGGCGGTCAGGCCTGACCGCCGGGCCGTCCGGGTACGGCGTGCCGTCCTCGCGGGTGGCCCGGCCGTCGCCGTCTTCGGCATGGTCTCCCCCTGTCCGCTGCGGATCGGTCAGATCAGGTTGTCCTCGACCGTGAGCCCGAACTCGCCCCTGCCGTACATGGCGAGTGCGCGTTCGACGTCGTTGGCCACGTGGAGGCTGCCCGCGTGGGCGTCGCGCCAGGCCCGCTCGATGGGGTTGCCGCGGCCGAGCGAGTTGCCGCCCGCCGTCTTGAACAGGATGTCGATCGCCTCCAGCGCCCGTTCCGTGCCGCGGACCTGGTCCCTGCGGGCGCGCAGCCGCAGCTCCATCGGGATCGGCTCGCCCCTGACCGCGCATTCGTACATCTCGCGCACGTTACGGTCCGTCTGCAGGATGGCCGCGTCGATCTCCGAGGCGGCCCGGGCCACCGCGACCTGGGCGAACTGGTCCTCGGCGAACCGGCCGCCGCCGAGGCTGAGCCGCACCCTGTCGCGCATGGCGGCGATGTAGGCGACGTAGCAGCCGGCCACCGCGCCGATCACGGGCGCGGTGATCGCACTGGTGAACAACGTGCCGAACGGCATGCGGTAGAGGGGCCCGGTGTTCACCTCCTGCCCCGGACCGCGCAACCGCGCCTGTTCGCGGTTGCGCATCACACGGTATTCGGGGACGAACACCCGATCGACGATGATGTCGTTGCTGGCCGTCCCGCGTAGTCCGATGACGTCCCAGACGTCTTCGATCCGATAGTCGGTGCGGGGGATCAGGACGGTCATGAAGTCCATCGGCCGGTCCCGCATCAGCGCGCCGAGCAGCGCCCAGGAGGCGTGCTCACAGCCGGAGGAGAACCGCCACCGGCCCGACACCTCGTATCCGCCCTCCACCCGGGTCAGCCGCCCCACCGGAGAGTACGACGAGGAGACGAGCGCGTCCGGGTTCTCCCGCCAGACCTCGTCCTGGGCGGCCTCGGCGAACAGGCCCAGATGCCAGGGGTGCACGCCGAACACGGAGGCCACCCAGCCGGTGGACCCGCACGCGCCGGAGATCTCGCGGATCACCTCGAAGAACGCCACCGGCTCGCTCTCGGCCCCGCCGTACCTCTTGGGCTGCAGCATCCGGAAGAGCCCGGCGTCGGTGAGCTCCTGGATCGTCTCCGCCGGAACCCGCCGGTCGTCGTCGGTCGACCCGGCCCGCTCGGCGATCCCGGGCAGCAGCCCGCGGACGGATTCCAGGACCTCGTTGCTCACCTCATTGCTCATGGCGGGGTTTCTCCGTGTCGCGCTCGTCCGGACAGATGCCGTCCATGATGGTGCGTCACGCCGATGTCCGCGTTTCCGGGTCGTCCCGCCCATGCTTTTCGGGCGTCCCCGGCGCGCGACGACCTCGCCGGGC
Organism: Sphaerimonospora sp. CA-214678; assembly: GCF_050942215.1. Taxonomy (GTDB): domain Bacteria; phylum Actinomycetota; class Actinomycetes; order Streptosporangiales; family Streptosporangiaceae; genus Sphaerimonospora. Next base: position 2,951,387 of record NZ_CP192056.1, on the reverse strand, counting down.
GCCGGGGCCCGCGCGCGCCCGCGGCTCAGCGGGTCTCGTGCCGCCGCTGGCAGGTGATGCAGTAGCGGGTGAGCGGCCGGATCTTCAACCGGTTGAACGGGATCTCGGTGCCGCAGTCGGCGCACGTGCCGTACGATCCGTCGTCCATCCGCGCCAGGCTCTTGCCGATCTCCGAGATCGCTCGCTCGGTGGTCGCGATCTCCGCGAGCGCGTCCAGGCGCGCCACGGCCTCGCCCCCACCGCCGTCCACCGCGGACCTGAGATCGCGCAGCTGGGTGTTCCGCCGGGAGAGCTGCTCCTCCAGCTCCTCGCGGATGAGCCGCATCTGCACGTCGCTGATCCCGGTGAACTCGTCACTGGTGGTCATGGTCGAAATCCTTTCGGTGAGGGAAGGTCGCGGAGCTCGGTCGTCGAGGTGAGAGATGACCTGCGGCATGGCAGGCCGACCGCACCGGCGGGCGTGGGGGGGCGGGCCGGAACCGGGTGATGGATTCAGTGCCGGACGAGGGCCGTCACGCGCTCATCCGTATGCGATCCCGGCAGGACGCGCACTCCTGCTTGTGCGGGGCGAGCCTGAGCTGGGCGACCGGGATGAAGGCCTCGCACCTCGTGCAGGTGCCGTACAGCCCGCGGTCCATCCGTTCGATGGCCGCCTCGATCTCGGCGATGTCGTCGAGTGCGGCGCCGGGGGCGCCGAGTCGTTCCTCCAGCAGCACGCGGAGTTCCGCGATTTGCACGATATGCCGCTGATAATCCTCCATCAGGCGGCGAGCCGATCCGATCTCTGCCATGATGGCATCACTCCAAAATCAACGAACGCGGCGCGCACTGCTCCGGCTCGCTCCGGAGGGCAGGGAAGCAGGCGCGCGAAAATCCGGCCGGTACGCGTAAACGCCCGACCGGCTGATGCGCCGCGTGTGTCGGGTGTGAGAACGAGTGATCAGATGGTGGGAGGGCTGCGCGAGCCCGCGGTGCGATGCGCCGTCTGCTGCGGGCTGCGTATCGCACCCGGATCCGGCCAGGTCGGGACGCGCAGTGACGCCAGGCTGTCGGCCGCCCCCGTGGTAGCCGGGCCGCGCAGCCGCCAGAACGCCGGCGGGTGCTCGGACGCGAAGGCGGTGGCCGGCGACGTCGACGGCTGCGCCACCCATCCCCCGGGTGCCCACACCTGAGCGGCCCCCGTCAGGCTCCGAGTCTGGTCGTCGTTGTACCAGGCGGGCGACGACGCGACGAGCACCAGGGCGAGCGCGAGCAGGCCCACCGCCATCGAGAAGGCGGTGGACCCGGATCCGCTTCGCCACGAGGTCACCATGATGCCGACCATAACCCAGCCTGCGAAAAAGAGCACCATCGTTATCCCATTCCCGATCCTGGTGGCGGATACCCGGAAGGGATTGCGGATACGGTGACGTGTTGAACGGGAGAGGAGGAATCATGCGGAGCAGACTCGCCGCCGCATTGCTCCTTCTGCTGCCCGTTTTCTTCCTGGCGGCGGGGGCCGCCCAGGCGGACGCGCAGACGGCGGCACACCGGGCGGCGACGGCCTATACCGCGCTGCAGTGGGCCGACGACCATGCCACGATCTCACAGTGGCGGCTGCCCAGGCCAGGGGTGGACCAGCAGCAGCGGGTGCCCCGGCTCCAGTTGCGCTCCGGCACGCATGCCGCACCGGGCGGTCTGGCCGTACTGCCGGCCGTCATGCCGCACCGTCCGGGCCTCGCCACCGGCGAGGACCTGCCGGCGGGCCCCGGCCTGCCGATCCCCGCCGGCGCGTCGAGCGTCCCGGCCAGAGCTCCGCCCTCCACAGCGCAGTGACACGTTTCCCATAAACGACAAGCCTGTGGAGGCTCGAATGTCACGTGCGCCCTTGTGGCGTGCGCTGGCGGCGCTCGCCGTCATCGCGTCCTCGCTGCTGATAGCCCTGACCATGGCCCCCCGCCTCGGTCTGGACCTGCGCGGCGGCACCCAACTCGTCTTCGAGACGAAGGACTCTCCCACGGTCAAGGCGGACTCGGAATCCACCGACCGTGCCCTCGACGTGCTCCGGCGCCGGGCGGACGCCCTCGGAGTCGTCGATCCCACCCTGGTCCGCTCCGGCGAGAAGCGGATCATCGTCGAGCTGCCCGGTGTGCTCGACCCGCGCGAGGCCGCCGACGTCATCGGCAAGACCGCGCAGCTCAACTTCCATTCGGTGCTCGGCATCGCAGAAGCCGACGACAAAGACGCCGTCGCGGACGAGAGCGGTCAGAAGCTGAAGCTCGGCCCGGTGGCCATCAGCGGCGCCGGTGTCACTGACGCCTCAGCGCGCAGCGACCCCCAGATGGGTCCCGGCTGGTTCGTCACCATCGATTTCAAGGAGGCGGGCCCCTGGCGGGAGCTGACCGGGCAGGCGGCCTGTGAGCCGGTCGGCGATCCCAAGCGCCGGGTCGCCATCGTGCTCGACAACGAGGTCATCTCCTCGCCGCAGGTGGACGAGTCGATCGCCTGCAGGGCAGGCATCTCCGGCGGCACCACCCAGATCACCGGTTCGTTCACCGCCGAGGAGGCGCAGAACCTGGCGGTGCTGATCAAGGGTGGTTCGCTGCCCGTGCCGCTGGAGCTGGTCGAGCAGCGCACGGTCGGCCCGACGCTCGGCGCCGACGCCATCGAGGCCAGCGCCAAGGCGGGCATCGTCGGCGTGATCCTGACCGCGGTGTTCATCATCATCATCTACCGCGTGGTCGGCCTAATGGCCGCGCTCGCGCTCGCCTGCTACGGCCTGATCTCATACGCCGGACTGGTGGCGATGGGCGCCACGCTCACATTGCCCGGTCTGGCCGGTTTCGTCCTGGCGATCGGCATGGCGGTGGACGCCAACGTGCTGGTCTTCGAACGGGCCAGGGAGGAGTACGGCGAAGCACCACAAAGGGGACTCAAGGCGTCTCTGGACCGCGGGTTCAAGAACGCCTGGAGCGCGATCGCCGACTCCAACATCACCACCCTGCTCGCCGCCGGGCTGCTGTTCTGGCTGGCCTCCGGGCCGGTCAAGGGCTTCGGTGTGACACTGGCCATCGGTGTGCTCGCCTCGCTGGTCTCGGCCATGCTGATCACCCGGGTGTTCACGCAGCTGGTGATCGGCAGGATCAGCCCGAAGGTGTCGGGCCTCGGCTCGATCGGCCGGGTCAGGTCCTGGCTGACCAAGCGGAACCCGGACCTGATGCGTGGCCGGCGGCTGTGGATGGCCATCTCGGCCGGGCTGCTCGTGGTGGTGGCGGTCGGCCTGTTCAGCCGGGGACTGAACTTCGGTGTGGAGTTCACCGGCGGCCGGATCATGGAGTTCGCCACGACCAAGCCCGTCGACGCCGCCACGGCCAGGCAGGCGGTGGCGGACGCCGGGTTCCCCTCGGCGGTCGTGCAGGAGTCGGACGACGCGATCTCCGTGCGAACCGGGGACATCAGCGCCGACGAGGTGGTCCGCATCGAGCAGGCGCTCGACAAGGAGGTCGGCGACGTCACCAAGCAGCGCGACGAGCTCATCGGCCCCAGCCTCGGCGACGAGCTGCGCCGCAACGCGCTCATCGCGCTCGCCGTCGCGCTCGCCGCGCAGCTCCTCTACCTGGCGATCCGGTTCAGGTGGACGTTCGGCTCCGCCGCCGTGATCGCGCTGTTCGTGGACACCGCCGTCGTCGTCGGCGCTTTCGCCTGGATGGGCAAGCCCATCGACGGCGTCTTCCTGGCCTCCATGCTCACGATCATCGGTTATTCGGTGAACGACAAGGTCGTGCTCTTCGACCGGGTCCGTGAGCTGTGGCCGCTGCAGCGCAAGGATCCGTTCGACCGCGTGGTGAACAGCGCGATCCTGCAGACCGTGCCGCGTACGGTGAACACGGGTCTCGGCGCGCTGTTCATCCTCGCCGCGCTGGCGGTGTTCGGCGGCGACTCGCTGCGGGACTTCGCGATCGCCCTGCTCATCGGCATCGTCGTGGGCACGCTGTCGTCGTCGTTCCTGGCCGGGCCGGCGGCGATCGTGTTGGAGAGGCTCAGCAAGCAGCCGCCGCCCCAGCAGACGACCAAGCGGCGCGCGCCCCGCGTCCGCGAGGGGTCGGGCGCGGTGCTGTAACGGCCGGTCGACATCGGCCCAGCCGAGAAGGACGAGCCCCCGGTGCGTGGTAGAGCGCCGGGGGCTCGTCCATATCCGGGGGACCGCCACCGGATCGGCATGTCACGACCTCGTCTCGTTCGGCTGGGAATCTCGTTTCGCGAGCCCAGCCGTCCGCACCCCCTGCCTTGACCTCGCGGCCCGGTGCCGGGAATGCCCGGTCCGCCGGATGCCTTCCACTCAACGGGATCCGCCCTCCGGCGCGGCCAGCGGCACTTTGTAGGTTCGTCACAGGAGAGCCGCCGCGACGCGGCGGGTGCGATGGCAACGCGAGGTGAACGCATGGCAGTCGAGTCCGCCGAATCCGTGCCGACGTCCGGCCCCGATGACGGGCCGGTCGACGCGGCTCCACCCGCGCCGCCGGAGTTCCGGCGGGCGATGGGGATGTTCGCCAGCGGGGTGACCGTGGTGACCGGCGTAGACGACGGCGAGCCGGTGGGTTTCGCCTGCCAGTCCTTCGCGTCCGTCTCCCTCGAACCGCCGCTGGTGCTGTTCTGCGCCGACCACAACGGCCGCACCTGGCCGCGGATCAGGAGGTCGGGCCGGTTCTGTGTGAACGTTCTGGCCGAAGATCAGGTCGACGTCTGCGACCGGTTCGGCTCCAGTAGGGGGAAGAAGTTCGACGGGCTCGACTGGGACACGTCCCGATGGGGACTGCCCGCCCTGCGGGACGTGCTGCTGCGCGTCCACGCCGACGTGTACGACGTGCACGTGGCCGGAGACCACGATGTGGTCGTCGGCCGGGTCCTGGAGCTGGAGTCGGCCGGCGAGGGACACCCGATGATCTTCTACCGTGGCCGCTTCGGCATCGACGAGCCGCGACCGCGGCTGGTGCCGAACCTGTGGGGCTGGGGCGATCACTGGGGATAGCCCCGGACGCCGGCGCCTTTACGTTGTAGATCTGGATGATCTCGGCTTCCCCCTGTCGTGCGGGTAACTCACGGCCGCATTACAGGGCATGATTTGCCGGACACGAACCACACGTGAGGCGAATCGAGGAGCTGGAGGCACCCGATGCCGCATACTCGCCCGTTGTTGCCGGGTGACCCCGATGAGGTCGGCGGCCACCGACTCGAGGGACGGCTGGGCTCGGGCGGCCAAGGCGTCGTCTATCTGGGCAGGACGGCCGACGGCGCCCCGGTGGCCGTCAAGATCCTGCACCAGGACTGGGCGGCGGAGGAGGACACCCGGCGACGCCTGGCCGGGGAGATCGCAGCGGCCCGGCGGGTGGCGCCGTTCTGCATCGCACAGGTGATCGACGCCGACGTGACCGGCCCTCGGCCGTACATCGTGAGCGAGTATGTGGACGGCCCCTCGCTTCAGGAGGCCGCGCCGCGCTCGGGCGGGGCGCTGCACCGGCTCGCGGTGGGAACGGCGACCGCGCTGGCCGCCGTCCACCGGGCGGGAGTCGTCCATCGTGACTTCAAGCCCGCCAACGTGCTGCTCGGCTCCGACGGCCCCCGTGTCGTCGACTTCGGCATCGCCCGCCGCCTCGATGCGAGCACGACGAGCGGCGACGTCGTCGGCACGATCCCCTTCATGGCCCCCGAGCAGATCGCCGGCGAGCCCGCCGGTCCCGCGAGCGACGTGTTCTCCTGGGGCTGCGTCATGGTCTTCGCCGCCACCCGCAGGCCGCCCTTCGGCGAGGACACGGTGCCCGCGGTGCTGAACCGCGTCCTCCATCGGGAGCCCGACCTCGGCGACCTGGCGGAACCGCTACGCGGAATCGTCGCCGACGCGCTGCGCAAGGATCCGGCCGGCCGCCCGACGATGTTCGACATCACCATGCGCCTGCTCTCCGTGGCCGGCGAGGATCCGGTTCCCGGCTCGCCGTACGGCACGGCACTGCCCCCCGGCACGACGCCGGGGGAGACACGGCCCGCCGCTCCCACCGTTCCCTCGCCCGGCGGCCACGTCACCCTCCCCCGGCCGTACGGCACCGGCGGCCGCCGCCGGAGGTTGCTCATGGGCGCGGCCAGCGGCGTGCTCGCGCTGGCCGCGACGGCGGGCGCGCTGCTGGCCCGGAGCGTCGAAGCCGGGAACTCGCCCGCGCCCTCCGAGTCCGGATCGGGGCAGGGCGTCACCGCCGCCGACACGCCCGCGCCCCCGCCCTCCCCCGCCGTCTCCCCCTCCCCCACGGCATCGCCGTCCGCCACCGCGTCGCCCACCGTCCTCGCCCAGGGCACAGAGCCGGCCACCGAGAACACCGATCCCCCGGTGGAGACCACCCGACGTCCGAAGCCGGCCTCCTTTCCCGCCGGCTTCGCCGGAACGTGGCGCGGCCCGGTGGACTACGATCCCGGCGCGGAGGACCGGCTGGTCGTGACCATCACGAAGGGCGGCACGACCATCACAGAACGATTCCTCGACTACCGCTGCACCGGCACCTCGGCGATCAAGGAGGTCAGCGGTACGGTCGTCCGGCTGAAACGCACCGGCATGCGCGGCAACTGCGTGCACAACGGAGAGATCCATCTGACCCTGAACCCGGACGGCACGCTGTCCTTCGAGTACGCGGGCCGCGGCGAGAACGAGTACACGAAGAACGTGAAGTTCTTCATGCACGCCACGCTCCACCGGGATCCGTGACGCCGGTTTCCCGATCGGCCGGACGACCCGGACGCGAGTGTGCTGCACTGGTGAGAAACGATCGACGGAGGGTTGACGGTTCATGACAGCGCGCAACGCGCACGGGCGGACGATGGCGGCCCTGATCGCGCTCTGCCTGCTCGTGTCCGCCTGCGGTGCGGCGGAGAAGACCCCCGATGCGGAGCGACCGCCGGGCACGACGGCGACCGCCGTCCCCACCGACGGCCCGGCCCACGCGCCCTCCGGCAGCCCGGCCGCCCCCGACACGGGCGACGCCACCGGGCCGAGCCCCTCCCCCACGGGCGACGGGTCCCTGGTGGCCGGACGCTACCAGCCGCTGTGGCCGTTCGCCGATCGGGCGCAGGCGGACGCCTGGGTGCGCTCCTACCGCTCCGGGGGCCACCAGCCCTGGCATCTCGACGCGGACCAGACCGCGCTGAGCTTCACCCAGGGCTACCTGGGGTTCAAGGAGATCGACCAGGTGATCAGCCGCACGATCGAGGGCGAACACGCGCGCGTGACGGTCGGATTCCACGCCGAGGAGGGCGGACGCGCGCTGACCGCCGCCGTGCTCCACCTGGTGAAGTTCGGCGACGGGACCGACGCGCCGTGGGAGGTCGTGGGCACCGACGACACCACGCTGTCCCTCACCACCCCGGCGTACGGCGCCCGCGTGTCGTCACCGGTGAAGGTCGGCGGACGCGTCACCGGCGTGGACGAGAGCATCCGCGTCCAGGCCCGCGGGCCGGGAAGCGACCGGGTGCTCGGCGAATCCCGGCCGGTGCAGGCGGGCGGCACCGACCAGTCGTGGTCGGCCACCGTCGCCCTACGCGAGGACTCCGGGCAGGCGGTCACCCTCGTCGCCAGCACCGGCGGTCACATCGCCGAGGTCGAACGGTTCGCCGTGACCGGCATCCGGGTCACCCCCGGCGGGTGACGACGGCCGCGAGCGCCGCTTTGAGGGTGGCCGTGAGGATCATGTCGGACCGAGGATCACGGAACGGGTGAGGTTGCGCGGACGGTCCGGGTCGAGACCGCGTGAGCGGGCCAGTTCCACGGCCAGTCGCTGCGCCCGCACCAGGTCGGCGAGCGGGTCGAGTACGGCCACGGTGGTCGCGGCCCCGGTACGGACCACCTGGTCGAGCAGCCCGTCGGCACCGCCGAAGAACCAGACCAGGCAGCCCTCGCCGGCGATGCTGATCGGACCATGGCGATATTCCATGGCGGGATAGGACTCCGACCAGGCCAGCGCGGCCTCGCGCAGCTTGAGCGCGGCCTCGGCCGCGACGCCGTTGCTCCAGCCGCCGCCGAGGAAGGTGAACTGGCGGCGGGAGAGGGCCTGGTCGGGCAGGTCGGCCGCGAGCGCCCGCTCGGCCTGGTCTGGCAGGTCGGCGGGGGCCTCGCCGAGGTGGGCGCGGAGCATGGCCAGGCAGCTCGTCGCGAAGCGGGTCTGCACCACCGAGCGCTCGTCGGCGAAGTCCAACGTGATCAGGGTGCCGGCCAGGTCGGCGACGGGGGTGACGGGATCCGCCGTGATCGCGACCGTGGGTCTTGCGTCGTCCACGGCGCCGAGCGCGTCGAGGATCTCGGTGGTGGTGCCGGAGCGGGTGATCGCCACGACCCGGTCGTAACGGCGGGCGGGCAGCTCGGAGGCGGCCCAGGCGTCGGTCTCGCCCTGCCCCGCGCCCTCGCGCAGCGCGGCGTACGCCTGGGCCATGTGGAGCGAGGTCCCGCAGCCGATCACCGCAACGCGCTCACCGGGCAGGGGCAGCCCCTCGGGGGCGCCCGCCCCGAGATCCAGCGCCCTGCGCCAGCACTCGGGCTGGCTGGCGATCTCCTCCTGGACATATGTCAACAGACGCCTCCTTGGTGCGCGTTCCTGCTCACAAGATGCCACTGGCCGTCAAATATGCGCAAGAGTGGGGGTTGGCTACGCTTTGGGGGGCGAACCGCTGAGAGGAACCCATGACGAGCCACGAACGGTGGAACGCGCTGCTCGCGATCCTCGCGAGGGACGGCAAGATCGAGGTCGAGCCCGTCGCAGCGGAGCTGGGCGTGTCGGCCGCCACCATCAGGCGCGACCTCGGCCACCTGAGCCGCCAGCAGATGCTCACCCGCACGCGCGGTGGCGCGGTGGTCAACGCGATCTCCTATGACCTGCCGCTGCAGTACAAGGCGGCACGCAACGCCCCGGAGAAGCACCGGATCGCGGCGGCCGCCGCGGCGATCGTCCCGCCGGGCTCCGTCGTCGGACTGAACGGCGGGACCACCACCACCGAGGTCGCCAGGATCCTCGCGAGCCGCGCCGACCCCGGCCCGCCCAGCGGGGAGCCCGGACTCACCGTGGTGACGAACGCGCTCAACATCGCGAACGAGCTCGTCGTGCGGGGGCACGTCAAGCTGGTGGTCACGGGAGGGGTCGCACTGCCCGCCTCATACGAGCTGATCGGCCCGCTGGCCGACGGCGTGCTGCAGGGGATCGCGCTCGACTACGCGATCCTCGGTGTGGACGCGCTCGACCCGGAACGCGGGGCGTTCGCGCATCACGAGGGCGAGGCCGGCATCAACCGGCTGATGGCGGCCCAGGCCAGGCACGTCATCGTCGTGACCGACTCCACCAAGCTGGGCACGCGGGCGTTCGCCCGGATCTGCTCGTGCGACGCGATCGGCACCCTGGTCACCGACCGCGGCGCCGCCCCGGGGATCGTCAGGGCGTTCACCCAGGCGGGCGTGGACGTCGTCGAGGCCTGACGCTCCGCGCGTCCGGATCACCCGTGGGAGCGGAGCAGCCGGTCGATCTCCGGCCGGTGCGGCATCGAGGTGCTCGCGCCCCGGCGTCCCACCGACAGCGCGGCGGCGGATGTGGCGAACCGCAGCGCGGACTCCGGCTCCCGTCCCTCCGCCCGGGCGACGGCCAGCGTCCCGGCGAAGGTGTCCCCCGCGGCCGTGGTGTCCACCACCGGCACCGGCGGCGCGGGCACCCGCAGCCGCAGCCCGTCGCGGGAGCCGTACAGGACGCCCCGAGCTCCCAGAGTGATCGCCACCTCGGGCACCCGCTCCAGCAGGGCGGCCAGCGCGCTTTCCGGGTCGGCGGCTCCGGTGAGCGCGACGGCCTCGTGCTCGTTGGGGACGATCAGGTCGACCGCGTCGAGCAGGTCGTCCGGCAGTTCCCGAGCGGGCGCCGGGGTGAGCACGACGGGGACCCGCGCGGCCCGGGCCGCCGCCGTCACCGCCTCCAGCGGCAGTTCGAGCTGCAGCAGCAGCGCGTCGGAGCGGGCGATGACCGCCAGGTCGGCCGGGTCCGGACCGGTCACCGTGCCGTTCGCGCCGGGCACCACGATGATCGAGTTGCCGCCCGCGTCGTCCACCACGATGTGCGCGATGCCGGACGGCCCGGGGACGGTGCGCAGCCGCGCCACATCGACCCCGGCATCGGTCAGCGCCCGCCGCAGTTCGGGGCCGAACGCGTCGTCTCCGACCGCGCCGAGGAACGCCACGCGGGCGCCGGCCCGGGCCGCGGCGATCGCCTGGTTGGCCCCCTTCCCGCCGGGAACCGAGCGGAAGGCCCGCCCTGTCACGGTCTCTCCGCGCCGGGGCGCCACCGGCACGTACGCCACCAGGTCCATGTTGGCGCTGCCGAACACCGAGATCATGCCTGCTCCTCCGCTCGTATCAGCCCGACGGCGCGACCGTGCGCCGGGCGGGCCGGTCCCGGCCCGATGCCGTCGAACCCGGCCAGGCCGCCGGCCGGCTCCGCCGCGTCGTCCATCGGCGGGGGACGCCGCCGTTCAGCGCCCGCGATCCGGTCCTATCATCTCGGCGGTCCCGGCGATCAAGCCGCTGTCCGGCCGATGGGGTGAAGTCTCCGTAGTGATCGGAGACCGGGGTGTGGACGATCTCCCTCCCGACCCGGCCGGTTCGTCGGAGCCGTTCGCCTTGGGACCGGGCGCGACGACGAGGCGCCCGGCCGAGGCCGTCGCCACGTCCCACGCGCAGCCACGCGGCCGACACACGCGCCGAAATCATGCGAACCAGGTGGTTCTGCGCGGCGACCAGCAGATCCTCACCCGGTGCGGCGCACTCCGGTTCCGGCGAAGATCCCGGCTCCGCCCGGCTGGTATAGACCGGGAGTCCGATACCGACATCCTCTCGTTGCAGATCCGATATTCTCCGGTATAGACCAGTCGGTTACCTCGTGTTTACCCTGGCTTTCGACAGCGCGGATCAGAGGTCTGGCGGCCATCTGCCCTCGATCCGGTACAGACCAGTCGATTTCGAGGTGGTTATCAGATGAGCAAGAGGATCGCCGGCACGGCCGCGATCGGCCTGGCGGCCGTACTGGCCCTGTCCGCCTGCGGGTCGGGAAGTGACGGTGGCGGCGGTGACAAGGCCGCAGGCGGCCCGGTCACCCTCAAGATGGTCGCGGCCGACTACGGCGACGGCCCGACGGCCGAGAACAGCGGGGACAGGTTCTGGAAGAGCGTCGTCGGCGAGTTCCAGGCCGCCAACCCCGGCATCGAGGTCGACGTCCAGGTCATCAACTGGAACGACATCGACAAGCAGGTCGCCACGATGGTGCAGAACGGCCAGGTGCCGGACATCCTGCAGACGGGCGACTACTCCGGCTTCGTGCAGGACGGGCTGCTCCACAAGGTCGACGAGGTGCTCTCCCCGAACACCCGGTCCGACCTGCTGGAGAAGTTCGCCGAGTTCGGCAAGGTGGACGGCACGGCGTACGGCATCCCGTTCGTCTCCTCGGCCCGGGCGCTGTTCTACAACAAGGACCTGTTCGAGAAGGCCGGGATCGCCGAGCCGCCCAAGACCTGGGACGAGCTCAAGACCGACGCGGAGAAGCTCAAGAACGCGGGGGTCTCCCAGCCGTTCGGCCTGCCGCTCGGCCAGGAGGAGGCACAGGCCGAGTCGTTCCTGTGGTTCATGGGCAACGGCGGCGGCTACAAGGACGCATCGGGCAAATGGGCGATCGACTCGCCGCAGAACGTCGAGACGTTCGCGTTCATCAAGGAACTGCACGACGCGGGCCTGACCACGCCGAACCCCGGCACCAAGGACCGCAAGACGGTCTGGGAGGACTTCGCGGCAGGCAAGGTCGGCATGGTCAACGGCGGCCCCATGTCCATCCCGATCTTCGAGAGCGGCGGCCTCACCGGCTACGGGGTGACGGCCATCCCCGGTAAGAACGGCCCGCTGGACACCACCCTCGGCGTCGAGGACTGGATCATGGCCTTCAACAAGAACGGCCACCAGGAGCAGATCAGGAAATTCTTCGACTTCTTCTACTCCTCCTCGGCCGCGCAGAAGATCAGCGACACCTACAAGCTCCTGCCGGTGACGAAGTCGGGCATCGAGAAGCTCTCCGCGGACGAAAAGCTCAAGCCGTTCCTCGACGCCCTGCCGAACGCCACGTTCTACCCGTTCACCGACCCCAAGTGGTCCGAGGTGAACACCGCGATCAAGCAGACGATCGGCAGCGCCGTCAGCGGCGACCCCGCCGAGGTGCTGGGCGAGATCCAGAAGATCGCCGAGGGCAGCTGACCCGCCGGTACGGCTCGCGCCGGGGGCCAGATCCCGGAAAGGCGCGGGCCGTGCCTCTTTCTTCCCGAAAGCAGGAAGCAGGAATCAATGCAGCAGATGCCCGCCGTCAAACGGGTGGCCCGCAGGCTGGAACCCCTCGCCTGGGTCGGCCCGGCGATGGCACTGATCGCCGTCGTGGTCGTCTGGCCGGTCATCGAGATGATCCGGTCGTCGTTCCTGAAGATCAGCCGGTTCGGCGTCGTGCAGGGCTACAACGGCACCGGCAACTACGCCAAGCTGTTCGACGAGGCCGACTTCGGCGGGGTGATGATCCGCAGCGTGATCTGGGTGGTGGCCGTGGTCGCTCTCACCGTCCTGATCTCGCTCGGCCTCGCCCAGGTGTTCCACCAGCGCTTCCCCGGCCGCCGGGTCACGCGCTGGGCCCTGATCGCGCCGTGGGCCGCGTCGGTGGTCATGACGTCGATCATGTTCAAGTGGATGCTCGACCCCGAGGTCGGCCTGATCAACATGATCCGCCGGGACCTCGGTCTGATCGACGCGCTCGGCGGGGCCGAGGCCGACCCGCTCGGCGCGGCCTCGACCGCGATGCCGTGGCTGATCGCGGTGGCCGTGTTCGTCTCGGTGCCGTTCACGACGTACGCGCTGCTCGCCGGGCTGGCGACGATCCCCGCCGAGGTGTACGAGGCGGCCGAGGCGGACGGTGCGAGCAGGTGGCGCACCTACTGGTCGGTCACCCTGCCGCTGCTGCGGCCGGCGCTGACCGTGGCGGCCCTCATCAACGTGATGAACGTCTTCAACAACTTCCCGATCATCTGGGTGATGACGCACGGCCAGCCGGGCTATTCGACCGCCACGTCCACGATCTTCATGTTCATCCTCAAGGGCTCCGACATCGGTGAGTCCGCCGCGATGTCCGTGATCAACTTCGGCATGGTGATCGTGCTCGTGGCGATCTTCCTGAAGGTCGCCGGCTGGAAGACAGAGGCGCCCCGATGACCTCTCACAAGGCCCCTCGGCTCCGGCCAGGTCCGGCGCCCCTCAAGAAGACGCTGACCGCGGCCGGCGCGTACGTAATCGCGATCATCTTCATCTTCCCCTATCTGCAGATGATCATCGCCGCGCTGCGGCCCAGGGAGGAGCAGCGCGAGGCCGTCTATCTGCCGAGCTCGTTCCACTGGAGCGCCTTCGTCGAGTTCTGGTCCGGCGGTCTGGCCGGCAACCTGCTGGTCACCCTGGAGGTGGCGGCCGGCTCGACGATCCTGGTGCTGCTGGTCGCCCTGCCCGCCGCCTACTACTCGGCCAGGCACGACTTCCGCGGCCGCATGGTGTTCCTGTTCCTGGTGCTGATCACCCAGATGTTCCAGCCCACCGCGATGCTGGTCGGCATCTACCGGGAGTTCGCCCAGTTCGGGATGGTCGACTCGGTCTGGTCCCTGATCCTCGTCAACGGCGGCTTCAACCTGGCCTTCGCCGTGTGGATCCTGCACGCCTACTTCGCCTCGATCCCGCGCGAGCTGGAGGAGGCCGCCGCCATGGACGGCTCCGGCAGGTTCGGCGTCCTGTTCCGGATCACGCTGCCGCTCGCGATGCCGGGCGTCGTCACGGCGCTGATCTTCACGTTCATCGCGGCCTGGAACGAGTTCGTGGTCGCCCTGACCCTGACCACCACGCCGGAGAACCAGCCGCTGACCGTGGCGCTCAACTCCTACATCGGCCAGTACCAGGTCGACTGGCAGAGCCTGTTCGCCGGCTCGGTGATCGCCACGATCCCGGTCATCGTCCTCTTCGCGCTGATCGAACGGAAGGTCGTCTCCGGACTCACCGCCGGATCCATCAAATAGCGGCGGTGCCCGTGCTCGTACGGCGCAGCGCCCTACCGGGCAGCGCGCCGGTGTGGCGGCCGTCCCTGATGACCGGGACGCCGCCCACGAGCACGTGGGAGACGCCCTCCGCCTGCCGGCGGGGATCGTCGAACGTCGCGGTGTCGCGCACCGACTCCGGGTCGAACAGCACCAGGTCGGCGTGGTAGCCGACCCGGACCAGCCCCCGGTCCCGCAGGCCGAGCCGCCGGGCCGGGCGTCCGGTGAGGTGCGCGACGCACTCGGGGAGGGTGAGCACGCCCAGCTCCCTGACGTACCTGGCGAGGTAGCGGGGGAAGGCGCCCCACGCCCGGGGATGCGGTCTGGCCCCCGCCAGCAGCCCGTCGCTGCCGCCGGTGTGCGCGGGATGCCGCATGATCGTCTGAACGTTCTCCTCGTCGCCGGCGAACTGCACGATCGTGATCCCGAGCTCGTCGTCGAGCAGCAGGCGGCGGAAGTCCTCGAAGCCGGTCACGCGCGTGCCCACCCGGCCGGCCGACGCCGCCGAGCGGGTGCCGGAGATCAGCAGCGTGTCCCACTCGACCGGCACCCCGTGGCAGCCGTCGGAGCCCTCGGCCTCCATGACGTGCCGGATGCGCGCGCAGGCCGCCGGATCGCGCAGCCGCTCCAACGTGGCGCCGGGCCCGCCCGCCGACGCCCAGCTCGGCAGCAGCGCGGCCAGCGTGGTCGAGGCGGGCAGGTACGGATAGCTGTCCAGCGTGATGTCGCAGCCGCCCGCGATGGCGTCGTCGAGCAGGCCGAGCAGCTCCCCCGCCCGTCCCTTGTTGACCTTGAAGTTCATCGTCGCGTGGGCCAGATGCAGCGGGCAGCCGGAGCGGCGCGACACCTCGATCATCTCCGCGTACGCCTCCAGCGCGCCCCTGCCGTACGACCTGTGGTGCGTCGCGTGGAACCCGCCGTAGGCGGCGACCACCCCGCACAGCTCGGCCAGCTCGCCGGTTCCCGCGTACATGCCGGGGGTGTAGGTGAGGCCGGTGGACATGCCGACGGCGCCGTCCGCCATGGCCTGCGCGATCACCTGTTTCTGCCCGGCCAGCTCGGCGTCCGTCGCCGGCCGGTCCTCCCAGCCCACGACCAGCGCCCGCACCGTGCCCTGGGGGACGAGATAGCAGGCGTTCACCGCGATGCCCTCGTCCAGGCGGTCGAGGTACTCCCCCACCGTCCGCCAGCTCCAGTCGAAGCCACCGGGATC
Source organism: Sphaerimonospora sp. CA-214678 (assembly GCF_050942215.1). Taxonomy (GTDB): domain Bacteria; phylum Actinomycetota; class Actinomycetes; order Streptosporangiales; family Streptosporangiaceae; genus Sphaerimonospora. The sequence goes on along the minus strand of NZ_CP192056.1, from coordinate 2,936,035 downwards.
GCCGTTCCACCCGGCGAGCTGCCGGCGCAGCGGCCCGAGCGTCGTCTCGTCCGCCGGGGCGTACGACAGCCCGTCCTGGCCGAGCACCTCGCAGGTCACGCCCTGGCTCACCTTGGCGAGGTGGTCGGGCTCGGTCAGCAGCGCCAGGTCGGAGTGCGCGTGCATGTCGATGAAGCCCGGCGCGAGAACCAGCCCGGCCGCGTCGATCACCGCCCCGCCGCCCGCGGTGGCGCCGATCTCGCCGATGCGGCCGTCCCGTACGGCCACGTCGGCGACGTACGGCTCGGCCCCGGTCCCGTCGACGACGGTGGCGTTCTTGAAGATCATCCCAGACCCGTCGGATCAAGTGCCCGCCGCGCGGCACGGCGTCCCGCACGAGGTTACCGAAGACACGGGATCGGCGCGCTCTGCGCCGTGGCCGGCTGACGCGTACGGCACCGCCCACGCTGTTGACAATCCCTGGACAACGGTAATGACAGGTCTTTACTGTTAGGAAACTTTCTTTTATATTTGCTCCACCCCCCAGCGGAAGGAGCAACACATGCGAAGGACGTTGACCTTCGTGTCGACGGCGACCCTCGCGATCGGAGCCGGCGTGTTCGTCGCCTCCCCCGCGATGGCACACGGCTACGTGTCGTCGCCGCTCAGCAGGCAGGCGCAGTGCGCCCAGGGCATCGTGCAGGACTGCGGTGCCATCGTCTGGGAGCCGCAGAGCGTCGAGGGTCCGAAGGGCCAGCTGAACTGCCACGCCGGCGACTCACGGTGGGCCCCGCTCAACGACGACGGCAAGGCCTGGCGCCCCACGAGTGTGGGCGGCTCGGTGAGCTTCACCTGGACGTTCACCGCTCGCCACGCCACGAGCACGTGGGACTACTACATCGGCGGCAACAAGATCGCGTCGTTCAGCGGCGGCGGCAGGCAGCCGGGCGCGACGGTCACGCACAACGTGAACCTCGGCGGCTACAGCGGCCGCCAGAAGGTCATCGCCGTCTGGAACATCGCCGACACGCCCAACGCGTTCTACTCCTGCGTCGACCTGCAGATAGGCGGGGGCGGCGGCACCCCCACCCCGACCCCCACGCCGACCCCGACCCCCACCCCGAGGCCCACGCCGACCCCGACGCCGAGCCAGCCGGCGCCGAGCGGGAGCTGGGCCGCCGGCACCGCCTACGCGGTGGGCGACCAGGTCACCTACGGCGGATCCACCTACCGATGCCTGCAGGCGCACACCGCGCTCGCCGGCTGGGAGCCGCCGAACGTCCCGGCCCTGTGGCAGCGGGTCTGATCTGATGGACCGTCCCCGGCCGGTCCGGCCGGGGCGGACGACGGGGCGTGGCGCGCGGTCAGGCCGCCGCCTCGCCCTCTGTCCTGTCGTGCCGTTCCAGGCCGTCCTGCGCCCAGTCGAGCAGGGCGCGGGCGGTCTGGAAGCGCCGGTTCGACTGCCGCTCCCCGAGGATGACGCCGATCAGCCGGTGGCCGTCGCGGTCTGCGGCGAAGGTCAGACAGTGGCCCGCCGCCCGGGTGAACCCGGTCTTCAGCCCGATCACGCCCCGCCCGCCGGTCAGTCTGTTGGTGTTGGTCCAGGTGTAGGAGCGGTGATCGGCGGTCCTGGGGACATGATGGCGCCGAGCCGAGGTGATCTCCACCAGCCGCGGATCGCGCAGCGCGATCTCGGCGAGCCGCGCCTGATCCCGGGCGGTGGACACGCCGCCCTGCCCGTGCGGTGTGGGCAGCCCGTCGGCGTTGAGATATTCCGTGTCCCGCAGCCCGAGCGCCCGGGCGGTGGCGTTCATCTTCGCCGTGAAGCCCTCGATGCCGGGGCCGTAGGTGCGGGCGAGCGCGTGGGCCGCATCGGCGCCCGAGGGAAGCATCAGCGCGTACAGCAGGTCTTCGACGGTGAGCCGGTCGCCCAGGCGCAGCCATGCCTTCGAGGCCCCGTAGTCCCGTCCGTACCGGACGTCCTCACCCTTGACTCTGATCTTGTCCGCCAGATTCGCCTCCTGGAGCACGATGTAGGCGGTCATCACCTTGGTCAGGCTGGCCACCGGCATCCGCCGTCCGGCGTTGGCGTCGAGCAGGACCTCACCCGTCGTGGCGTCGGCCAGAAAGGCGGCACGCCCGTAGACGGCCGGCGGATCGTAGGCGGCCGCCGCGTCGTGTGCGACGGCCACGGTCCGGGACGGTGCCGAGGAGTGCGCGACCACGGGCTGGGCATGTGCGGGGGTCGCGACACCGGTGATCCCGGTGATTACCGCAAACACCCCGGCACATAGGGCAAAACCAACTTTTCCACCACGCATGACAGACAGATTGCCATGCAGTGAAAGCACTTTTAACGGAATGAACCGTTGTGAAGGGTAAAAAAATCTAAACGGTCCTTCCAACACAATGGAAGGAATTCCCCGATGTCCCCGTGGCCACTCCTCCTTCACCCGACGCGTGACGCCCGGCCCGTCTCCTCACGTCGATTCCGTACGGCGCGACCGGGCCGGGGCGCCACCTGTGATCGCCTGCCCGCTCCCGCCGTGCGGCCGCCGCGAGGGTGGCCTCCGGTCGCGCCTTCGAATCCGCCGTCTCTCGACGGCCGGCGGGAAGGCCGTCCACCCGCCCTCGATGTACGGCTGGCGGTGCGTTGACGCCCCATGGGGGTGATGGCACCCCCCGCGCGTGATCTTGTAGTTGCTCGCAGACATACCACCTGGCCTGGGCGCTCACCTCTCGTGATCTTGCAGAAGTTCGCAGCCATGGCCGCTGACCAGCGGTTCATTCGTTCGTGATCTTGCACTTGGCAGTGCAAGATCACGAATGGCGTCGTCGCAGATAGACCGGGTGGCGTGCGAGCTTCTGCAAGATCACGAAAAGGATATGACCATGTCAGGGGCCACCCCTGCGAGCAACTACAAGATCACGCGGGGGTCGGGTCGCGGGCGCGTCGTGAGGTTCCTCAGACGCCACCCCCGAGGCCCTCGGCGGCGGGCGCGCTCACTCCGGCGTCCGCGTCCACTCCGACCCCCGCGTCCGCCGTGACACCCGCATCCACCACGGCACTCGCGTCCACCGTGGCACCGACCACGGCGTCCGCGTCGACGCCGGCCGCGCCGGCGACATCGAGCCCCAGGCCGAGCGCGGCGTCCACATCGAGAACGAGGCCGACGCCGAGACCGACGCCCGCCCCGACTCCGAGACCGACCGTCGCGTCCGCCGGTCGAGCGACCGCGGCACAGGCCGGCGCGGCGACGGCCAATCCGGCGGCCGTCAGCAGGGCCAAGGACAGCATTCGATACGTGCGCATCGGCATTTCCCCCGTTTCGTCACTGTAGGTACTCCTTGACTACTCTCCGTATCCGTATGGCGATGTAGTCAAACCCAACAATCACAGAAGCCACAAAATGGCGAAAATAGCCTCAAAGGGACGGGTGATTCCCGTGGATTGGTCCGATTGCTCATTCTTTTTCCATTGGCCGTCCCACCGGACGAGGGACGTTCCTTGAATCCTCTTGACACACCGCACAACCCCACGCGACCCGGGGCGCACAAGGGGCTTCCGTGCCTCTCGGCGGCACGGCATGTCGCGGCGGACGTTGGTGTACGTTCGAGGTGCCCGCGGGACGATTTTCCAGGCCGCAGGGCGGGGGGCGTCACGGGGCGAGGTGGGTTGGTTGAACGACGAGCTCGTGAACGGGGAACATCGGGTGGCCGGCGTCGCCGCGGACCTCGACATGCTGTTCGGTGAGGTCGAGGCGCTGCGCGAGCTGGCCGGCGACCCGCAGGCGTCGGCGGACCAGGCGCGGGTCTACGACTTCAGCATCCGGTGGGGGACGTTGCTCGCGGGCCGGCTCCCGCGCCTGGAGCACTACTACCGGAACGGCGGTCTCACACCGGACGAGCGGGCACGCTACGACGCGCTGCGCGTCGCCCTGCGGGAGGCGTTGCCGATGGTGGAACGGCTGGGCATCGCGCGTCCGTCCATCCCGCTCGGCGGCGCGGACGACCGGTGAGGCGGACGCGCGCCTTCACGGGTCACGGGAACAGGAACTCGGAGCCGCGCACCGTGATCCCGTTGTACGGGTCAGGGCACGCGGAATCGGCGCAGGTGAGCGCGACCATGTAGGCGTCCAGCGGCTCGCTTCGGAACAGGAAGCCCAGATAGAGGGCGTCGCCGACGCGGAAGCCCCCGGAGCCGCAGCCGGTGCAGGTCTTCCGGTCCCGGTGGATCCGCTCACGGACCCGTTCCCGCTGCGCCTCGGTCAGTGTGATGAGCTCGGGACGGCGTACGGCCTCGACGCCGCCCTCCATCAGATCTCCGCGTCCCATCAGATCTCCACGTCCTTGTCGAAATAGGCGTTGTCCTCGCGCCATCCGCCCATCCCCATCCCGATCCTCGAGTAGTCGGCGACGAACTCGATCTGCTCGATCCACTTGGCCATCTTGAAGCCGACCTGGGTCTCCAGCCGCAGCCGCAGCGGGGCGCCGTGCTTGATCGGCAGCGGCTCGCCGTTCATCTCGTAGGCGAGCAGGACCTGGGGGTAGTACGCCAGTTCCAGGTCGATGACCTCGTAGAACTGCCCGCCCCCGACGCCCGGTGCGCTCGGTTCGTCCCGGCGGTTCTCCTGCATGGTCAGGAAGCAGATGTAGCGCGCCTCCGGCAGCGGCCTGACCAGCTCCACCAGGTCGCGCAGCGGCAGGCCGCCCCACTTGCCGACGCTCGACCAGCCCTGCACGCAGTTGTGCAGCACGCACTGGGTCTGCTTGCCGCGCAGCGCCCGGATGTCCGCCAGCGTGAGCGTGACCGGGTTCTCCACCAGCCCGCCGACCCGCAACTCCCAGTTGGCGAAGTCGTGCACTGCCATGATCTTGTACGCATCGCAGTCGGGCGGCTTGCCGTTCACCCGGTGCTGCGGGCTGATGGCGGAGGCCGGGTAGTCCTGCCGGGACCGGCACGGACGCAGCAGCAGCCGCTTGACCACGCCGTTGAACGCGCCGAGCCTGCGCTGCACGGAACGCGGCCTGCGCAGGCTCCACACGGTGACGGCCACGTGCACCGCCACGATCGCCGCGATGATGGCCAGGGACAGCCAGAACGCGAGCGTCAGGTTCCGAGCCGCCCCGAAGATCATGAGGGCGTTGAGGCGCGGCCAGCCCCAGAACGCGACCATCATCAGGTGCCCGGCCGTGAACACGACGAACGCGAGCAGGCCGAGGTAATGCAGACTGCGCGCGGCCTGCCGGCCGCCCCACATCTGCACGAACCATGGGAAACGCGCCTCCAGCGCCGGTGCCTGCGCGAGCCCGGTCAGGATCTGGAACGGGGCGAGCACGAAGATCACCCCGGCGTACGTCAGTTTCTGCAGCGCGTCGAACGGCTGGCCCGGCATCATCGGCGGCAGTTGGAAGCTGTCGTAGGTGACCAGGTCGTGCCAGGCCGCCGGGAAGATGTCCCAGGAGGTGGGCAGGTAGCGGCGCCACTGGCCGGTGACGAACAGCAGGGTCACGTACGAGATGCCGAGCAGGAGCCAGCCGACCACGGTGAAGAAGTGCCAGTGCCGGCCTATCCCGATCTTCTTGTGGCCGGGCAGCGACACGATCGACGAGTAGTCCTCCTCCTCGTCCAATGTGTCGTACAGCTTGTCCTTCGGCATCGTCTTGCGGGTGAACCTCGCCCACTCGGTGCCCGGCCTGCTGTGATCATGCCAGTAGAGCTTCGGGTGGGTGCCGAGGATCTCGATCCCGCTGCGGATGAGCAGGGTGACGAAGAGCACGTTCAGCCAGTGTTCGATCCGCAGCCATGCCGGAAAGTCGTTGTGCATCGCGGTGGTCCCCCGTCAGATCTGTCTGGATCGGCCGCATGCCGTCAGTCATGCCAGCACCGTGTCCGCGGGTATGCGACGTTCATCCCTGTGACGACCGAGAAGTGCAGGGCCAGGAACAGCAGGCCGACCGCCAGGGTCAGGTTGCCGAGGGGGTAGTGCCATCGGCCGACCATCTGCGGCAGGCCGGGCAGCCCCACGGCGCGGCCGGCGAAGTACATGGCGATCGACGCCAGCGAGACCGCGCTGCCCAGGGCCCACCCCGACCGTGTCAGCTTCGGAACGGTCCCCACCGACATCGCGAACGCGGCCAGCAGCGAGCCGACGATCATCAGCAGGAACCAGACGACGACGTAGGCCGGGACGTCGAAGTGCCGGATCAGCAGGAACATCTGGGCCACCGCCGTGGCCCCGAGCAGCGCCATCCCCCCGGCGGTCGTCGTCTTCGGCGCGTTGAACGCGAAGTACCGGTAGAACGAGACGAGCCTGCCCAGTCCCGTCCGGTGGAGCAGTCCCCTCCGGCGGATCGGTTCAGTGGTCACCGCGCACGCTCCTACGACCCGCGCCGCGCGCGAACAGCCGTCCTGGTCCGCGCAGCAGCATGCGCTCCAGCCGGTGGCGGGCCCGCAGCGCCCTCGACGACCGCAGCCGCTCCAGACGCTGTTGCAGCCTCTCGCCGAGCTCGACGAGCCGTTCCTCGTCCATCTGCCGCTCGACCTCGGGGAACATCTCCAGTTCCTCGTCCAGATGGGCGTGGGCCTCCAGCACGTCGCGCATCACCCGCAGCTCCTCCTCGAACCGGACGCCGCCGGGGTCGGCGCGCAGCAGCGCGACGAGCTGGTCGGTCATCTGGCGGTGCTCCGACCACGCGGCGTCGAGCTCGGTGTGGATGTCGCCGATCTCCGGATAGAAGATGTCCTCCTCGATTCGCTCGTGCATCTGCACCTCGCCGTACAGCTCGTCGGTCAGCGCCCGCCGCTGCTCGACGTCGTCGCGTGAGGTGCGCGAGAGCCGTTCCATGATTCCGCGCAGGACGCCGTGATGCTCGCAGAGCACCCGCGTCGCCGTCTTCGGCGGAGTGGCCACCCGATGGTGGCGCCTCCTGCGCTCAGTGAGTACCTGTGCGCCCTTTTTCATCGCTGCATCTCCCGTTGCCGCGGCACTCTCTCCTCGTGGTCGGGGGAAACCTCCCGCTGCTCGGCCGTCTCCCACCGGCGCACCACGGCGCTTCCGGGCGGTGCGGTCGTCACCGGCGGCACTCGGCGCACCTCGATGCGCCCGTCGCGGACCCGGGTCTGGAAGCACGGCGCCGATGCGACGGCGGGGCCGTTCCTGCTGTCTCCCGTCTCCAGGTCGAACGCCGATCCGTGCCAGGGGCACACAATCGTGCCGTCCCGCAGCCAGCCCTGGGACAGCGGACCGCCCAGGTGCGGGCAGGTGTCACCGAGGGCGTGGATCCGGCCGTTCGACCGGACGAGCACGATGCCGACGTCGCCGGCCCGCACGCGACGCGGAGTGCCCTCACGCAGCTCGTCCACGTCGAGCACCGGGGTGAAATCACGCGGCTGCAGGAGCCTGTCCGCCTCCTGCTCCGACTGGTCGGCGCCGATGCGGTGCCGGAAGGTCAGGCCGCCGCCGAAATAGGCGCTGAGCGCCATCACCGGATAACCGAGCTGGGCGGCCAGACGCCCCCGCCCGTGCCGTCCCCGGCCGCGTTCCCACCAGGACCAGCCGAACATGCCGAGTGCGACGGCGTTGAGCGCGCCGTGGACGAGCCCGAGCCGCCGGGCGTAGTCATGGGTGTACTGCCAGTCGGTGAGACCGGTGACCGCCGCGCCCACCGCGCCCACGATCCCGAGCCCCACCGCCCTGCGGGCGGCACGCTGATATCCCGCACGCTCGCGCCGGCTCTTCCCCGTACCCATGACGTCCAGGACCAGTGCCGTCGTCCAGGACCCGATCGGCACGTCGGTGAGCGCGGGATGCAGCGGATGCCCGAACCACACACCGTGCAGGAATCCGCGAACCGGCCCCTGGGAGATGCCGAGCACGTTCTGGACGAGCGCGTAGCCGTGCTCGAGCGTGTGGCCCGGTCTGTCGAGCCATTCCTGGCCCTCGATCTTCCGCATCAGCCGTTCGAGCGCGTGCTGAGCCATTCCCGACTCCCATCTCGTGCATCGGGCCCCTCCAGCGGATGCACCGGGAAGATCCGAGGAGGTGTCACCGGCCGGACCGGCCGCCGGTGAAGTGCGCCGTCATGGATCGCCGCCGTGCCGTACGTCCCTGCGCGGCGCTTATTGCTGGTGCCCGAACAGATCGCCCATAAACCCCAAATGGGGTGAAACGGGGCAGCGAGGGGTGGTCGCTAGGGGCCGGTCAGGCCCGTCTGATCGATCGGACGGCCAGGGCGACGACCACGGCGCACAGGGCGATCGCGAGCAGTACGGCGACGCCGTACGTGTCGATCCATCCGCCGCTCCACCCCAGGAACGGCAGGTAGACGGCGGCGAACGTCGACGAGATCGTCGGCCGGGCAATGGCAAACGCCCATCACGCCTTCGATTCGGCGCGTCGTTCACAGCGTGCGCGTGCGAGGCGATGGGCCGTACGCAGCAGCTCACGGATCGCCGATTCCGTACGCGAGCCCGGGTTCACGACTGCCAGCCAGCCGAGGTCACCGTAGACGGGGTGCGCGATCACGGTGTCGGAGGCACCGGGGTCGGCCTCGGTGGGGGCCGGTTCGCGTGGCGCGTGCCCGGTCCACCGGATGAACGCCTCCCTCCCGGCGGAGATGTTCACGCGGAAGGCATCCGGACGGTCCAGACGCGATGCCTCGTCGCCGGGGTAGTCCTTGGTCACGATCGTCGCGAACGGCTGAGTCGTCGTCGGCATGACGCCGTCGGGCGCGTAGTAGAAGAACGCGTCGCCCCAGCTGATCTCCGGTGAGCCGTCGCCGGGCGCCGGTCTGAAGGTCAGGACGCCGTCGAGGCCGTCCACGAAGCCGATGATCTCCTCTATGGTCATGTGCTCCAGCGTCGCATTGACGTGCTTGTGGAGACTTCGCCGCGGAAATCGAGGGGATTCAGCATGCCAGGTCTCAAATCGGGTCACCTGCGCACGGTCGACGTCGCGCGGCGGGCGGGGTGCTCCGTTCAGCAGGTTCGCAATCTGGAGCGCGACGGTGTGCTGCCACCGGCGGCGCGCACGGCCAGGGGCTACCGTGTGTACGAGGAGATACATCTGCGGTCTGCGCTGGCCTACCGGGCCCTCGCGGCGGGCTCGGGTCCGGCCGAGGCCAAGAAGATCATGCGGGCCGCGCATCTGTTCCCCGCCTCGCAGGTGGTGCTCGCCCTCCTCGACGCGGCGCACGCACGGCTCGACGCGGAGCGCGCGGAACTGAGGCAGGCCAGGGAGGCCGCCGCGGCGATCTCCGGCGAGCCGATCGGAGCCGTACGCGCGTCGGACTCGATGAGTGTCTCCGAACTCGCGGCCGCCCTCGGTGTCCGCCCTTCGACGTTGCGGCACTGGGACGCGGAAGACCTCGTGGTCCCCGACCGCGACGGAGGAACGCGCCGATACACGCCGGCCCAGGTCAGGGATGCCCGCATCGTTCACCAACTCCGCAGGGCGGGCTACGGCATCGCACCCCTTCGCTCCCTCGTCCCGGAGCTGCGACGCGCCCGCCGGTCGGAGGACGTCGCCGCCGCGCTCGCCGCCAGGGACGCCGACATCACGGCACGCTCCAGGGCCCTGCTCGACGGGGCCGAAGCGCTCAACGCCGTCCTCTCCCTGCGAGTCACAGTCTCCAGAATTTGACTTGTGTTGCCAGTTCACATCGTGCTCTAATGCTTTGCGTCTACACGATGTCGGCATCGCCGGGCTGAGGCAACTGAGCGTGTGTCGCAGGGCCTGCCGCCGACGTGTCCCCCACAGCTGGAGGCCCCCGTGCACAGCAACCCACAGAACCCCGGTCCGTACGGCCCGGGGTACCCCTATCCGCAGACCGCGATCGTGCAGAAGAAGGGCGGCGGCTGCCTCAAGGCCGTGCTGATCGGCGCCGCCGTTCTCATGGGCCTCATCATCCTCGCGACGATCTTCAGCGGGGGCGGCTCCCCGGACGGTGACAACAGCGAGACGGCGTCCGTCACCACCGCGAGCGAGAAGCCGTCCGAGAAGGCGAGCAGGCCGAAGCAGGCCGACAGGCCGAAGGCCCCGGGCATCGGCGACGTGGTCAAGGACGGAAGGTTCGCGTTCAAGGTCACCAGGGTGGAGAAGGGACTGTCGCAGGTGGGCGAGGGATTCACGGTCTCCACGGCCCAGGGGCAGTACGTCCTGGTCCACCTGAACGTGAAGAACATCGGCGACGAGGCTCAGACCTTCACCGACTGGGCGCAGAAGCTCATCGACACCCAGGGCCGGCAGTTCGACGCCGACTCCAGCGCCGCCATCTGGCTGAAGGATTCCAACGCCTTCTTCAACAACATCAACCCCGGCAACACCGTGAACGGCGTCCTCATCTTCGACGTGCCGAAGAGTTTCAAGATCAAGGCGATCGAGCTACACGACTCGATCCTCTCCGGCGGCGTCACCGTCGCCCTGCGCTGATCCATATGACAGAAGGCGGGCGGCACCTCGACCCGGTTCACCTGAAACGCCGGACGGCTGTGACGTTTCCGCTACCGCACGCCTGATAATTGTATCCATCTCATCACAAGGCGTAGCCGTACGATGACGTAGGCCGTACCCGCTCGATCACGGGACAGGACCCGTGCAGCCGAAATCGAGAGGACCCCGTCCAGCAGCACGACCACGTAATCGGAGCCGAGATGACCCATCCCAGCAATGAAGAGATCCCACTCCGCCGGTTCGCCATCGACGAGCTCGTCAAGGACGTCGCCGGCGCGCGACTTCCCGATGACGACGAGATCGACGAGCACCTGGCGGAACTGCTCGACGAGGTGAGCCTGGCCATACCCGGCATCACCTTCGAGAAGGATGCGAAGGGAGAGGCCGGGCGGGTGCATTTCTCCAGCCATGGCCCCAAGATCACCTTCGATCCGAAGGCGACCCTGGGCAGCGGGCACGCCGACCCCCAGACCTTCCGAACCGCCGCCCTCCTGCACGAGGTCATGCATGTGATCTGCGATCACGGCTACGAGAAGCCGCCGGTCGACGGTCTGTACGGCCGTAACTTCCACATCGACAGAAACGCCGCGGACGACGACGCGATCGGCGAGTCGCTCCGGAAGCAGCAGGACATCGCCGACGCCAACTACGCGAGGGCGGTGGCCAAGCTGGAGGCGGACCGGAGCAAGGTCATCTCGGAGAACATCCGGAAATACCTGGGAGAGCGGTTCGTCTACGGCAGGGCGCAACCCGACGTCCATTACGACAGCGTTCTGTTCGAGTTGCTCGTCTACCTCACCTTGCACAGGGCACAGGAGACACCCACGTTCCGCTATCTGCGGTCCCTGTCGGTCGAGGCGACCGATCGCCGAAACGCCAGGCCCGCGAGCATTATCACCCACATCACCGCGTAGTCCCCCGCCGACCGGTCGGAGGGCCATCGGGCGGCGAACGTTCAGGGGGTCGGCCGGGGGAGGCACAGGACGAATTTCGCTCCGCCGGCCAGGCCGTCCTCGATCGTGAGGGTGCCGCCGTGCACCTCGGCGATCTGTCTGGCGATCGGCAGGCCCAGGCCGGTGCCGCCGGCGTCCTTGGCTCGGGCGGCGTCCAGGCGGGCGAACCGCTGGAAGACGACCTCCCGCATGTCGGGCGGAACGCCCTCTCCGTCGTCGGCGACCTCGAGCACGGCGGCGCCGGGCCGGGATTCGACCGTGACCACCACGGTGGAACCGGCGTGGCGTTCCGCGTTGTCCAGGAGATTGACCAGCAGCCGGGCCAGGCCGATCCGATCTCCGTCAATCGTGGCCCCGGGCGTGAGCCGCCGAAGCAGCTCGACATCGCGCGGCCGCCGGTCCAGCTCCTCCCGCACCAGCTCGGCCAGGTCGACGGGTTCGCGCCGCCCGCATGCCCCCGCGTCCAGCCGGGAGATCTGCAGTAGGTCGGAGACCAGGTTCTGCAGCCGCTCCACGCTGCCCAGCAGCGCCCGCCCCATTCGCGGCCAGTCCGTACCCGGGGGATGCACGAGCGCCTCCTCGATCTCCACGTGCATGGCCGTCAAGGGGCTGCGTAGGTCATGCGAGGCGTCCGAGGCGAACTTGAGCTGCTGATCGACCGCCTTCTGCGCCCGTTCCAGCGTCTGGTTGATCGTCTGGGTGAGGTCTTTGAGCTCGTCCTCGTACTTCGGCACCGGCACCCGTCTGTCCAGATCCCTCCCGGTGACCGCGGCGAGCTCTCCCCTGATGGTTCTCACCGGTCGAAGCGTCCCGCTCACAGTGTGGTAGGTGCCGAACGCGGTCGCCGTAACGGCCAGGAGCGAACCCGCGACGAGCCCGCCGAGCAGGGCGGTGCTGCCGTACGGCGGGGGCCGGGGCGTGGCCACGTACAGCCGCCAGGTCCCCTCGGGGAGGCGGACCGGGCGGTCGAACAGGACCGCGCACCGGTCGGGGAAGGGGGGCAGATCGCAGACCTCGTGCGTCGTGAAATCGGACGGCTCGGGGTCGAGGCTCACCATCGGCGGCATGTTCGCCGCGTTGCCGGTCGCCGCCACGAGCTCCCGTTCGGGGCTGAACAGCTGGACCGCCGAGTCGGGCGCCTCCGGCAGAGCGGGCGGAGGACCCTGCCGGGAGACCCCGTCCACGATGCGGCCCACCTGGGCGACGATCTCCTCCTGCTGCGAGCGTATCGCCTCGGCACGGGTACCCCCGATGACGAGGAGCGTGATGACGGTGCAGATCAGGGTCATGGTCGTGCACGCCAGCACGGTCAGGCGAGTGCGGATGGAGCAGCGGTGCCATGTGCGCAACGTGGTCCTCCCGAGCACACCGGTCCAACGCGGCAGAGGCACCCGGCGGCAGCGTCGGAGTGGAGCTTCCGTACATCAATGTGCAACAAGGGAGTGATGCAAAAATCACGTTATGTGACGTAAATCTTCCGGGCGCACGGCCGGACCACCCCGCCGCCCTACGTGACGGCGACGCCGTCGAGGACGCCGAGGGCGTCGGGCACGAGGACGGCCGCCGAATAGTAGAGGGTGACGAGATAGGAGGCGATCGCTCTGTCGTCCACGCCGGTGAGCCGGACCGTCACCCCCGGCCGGTACTCGTCCGGCAGTCCCGTGCGGTGCAGGCCGATGACCCCCTGGTCGTCCTCTCCCAGCCGCATGACGAGGATCGAGCTGAGGCCACGGCCGGTGATCGGGATCTTGTCGCAGGGCAGGATCGGCACGCCCCGCCAGGCGAGGACCGTGGCCGTCCCCGCCCGCGCCGAGTCCGGGTAGACGCCTCGTCTGTTGCACTCCCGGGCGAACGCGGCGACCGCCAGCGGATGAGCCAGGAAGCAGTGGGACTTCCTTCGCCGGCAGAGCAGTTCGTCGAGATCGTCGGGGGTCGGCGGCCCCGTGCCGGTCCGGGTGCGGATGCGCTGGCGGGAGTCGGCGTTGTGCAGCAGGCCGAATCCGCGGTTGTTGACCAGCTCGTGCTCCTGCCGCTCACGCAGCGCCTCGATCGTCAGCCGCAACTGCTGCTCGGTCTGGTCCATCGGCTCGTTGTACAGATCCGCCACCCGCGTGTGCATCCGCAGCACCGTCTGCGCCACGCTCAGCTCGTACTCCCGCGGCGCCGGGTCGTAGTCCACGAACGTCTTCGGCAGCGTCACCTCTCCCTCATGCCCGGCCGCCAGCTCGATCGCGGCCTCGCCGTACCGATTGACGCGCGGCATCGGGCCGTCGCCGGGCCTGCGGTGGGTCCTGCGCCGGTTCAGCCGGTAGGCGCCTCCGTTCGCCTCCACCCACGGGAGCACCCGGAGCAGGTGCCGGGAGGTGATCTCCTGGTTCTGCGGCGCCGACTTGGCCGTCGTGGCCAGTCTCCGCGCCGCGGTGGTGCCGAGGCTCGTCTGCTGGGCGTCCCCGGCTCCGGGTGCCGTCATCGCTCACACCACCGCCCTTGTCATCGCACCCGCGATCGCGTGGGCCGGGTGGGCCCGCCCCCATGAGCCGCCCGGCAGTCCGTGTCCGCCGGCACGGTGTCCGCCCAGGCCGTCGAGCGCCGGCCCCCGGCCCGGCGGATACGTCAGCTCCGCCTCGTCGTAGCGCCGGGTCCGCTCGTGCCACAGGTGGACGGCGGCCATCCAGGTCCGCATGCCCGTCACGTAGCCCTCCAGCGCCTCCCGGTCCGCCCGGCCGAGGCCGTGGTCGTCGAACAGCACCGGCAGCTCGACCGCGGCCAGGTGCTCGAACTGCCGCAGCCGCGACTCCATCAGGTCGACGACGATCTCGGCGGCACGGTTCACGTCGCAGTCGAAGAAGCTCCGTACGACGAGGACGCAGTTGTGCAGCTCCCCCTCGAACCGGATCTCCTTCTGGTACGACACGATGTCGTTCACCAGGCAGGCCACGTCGGCCGCCGCGTTCTCCAGACCCAGGAACGTGCGGCTCCGATGGACCTCCTCCGGCAGCCGCAGCCCGTGGGAGAGCCGCGTGAGCGCCCGGGTGAGGTCGCTCCCGAAGGTCCTGCGCCGCATCTCCATGTAGTCGACCGGATCGGGGATGCGGTTCTGCAGGTGATTGGCCAGCTCCCACAGCCAGCTTTCCGTCATGCTCTCCACCGCCGCACGGAACGACCGTCTGCCGTCGACCGGCATGGCCTGCGCCGTACGGGCCCACAGGTCGCCGAGGGCACGCTCCACCGGGTTGACCGGCTCCGGCGGCGCTTCACCCTCCGGCTCCAGCGGCATGAACGCCCCCAGCCGTTCGTGGAACACCTTCGCCCCGGCCATGTCACCGGGCCTGCCGCCCACCGGGCCGAAGACGGCGGGGAAGTAGTCGTCTCCGTATGTGCCCCAGGTGAGCCACTGCGCCGACAGCGTCAGCTCGGCCGCGGAGACGTCCGGGTCGATCGCGGCCGCGCAGAGCGCGAAGTCGAACCCCGCGTTCTTGGCCGCCGTCCACAGACCGGGCCCGGGCACCTCCGGCACCGGGTCGTAGAACCCCATCTGCCCCGCCCATTCCAGGCTCTCCCGGCGCGCCCGGTCCAGATGCGGATTGAGCCGCATCTCCGCCGGAAAGATCCGGGGGTGCGGGAGCGGTTCCACCGGCTCGTACGGCACGTGGCAGAAGCTCCTGACCCCGCCCGGCCCGAGCAGACCGGCGGCAAGCCGCACCTGCGCGGATGAGGTGCCGAGCCCGGTCGGGCCGCCGAGCACCCAGCCGGAGCCGGCCGCGCCGCCGGCGGAATCGTTCATGTAGCGGCTGGAGCGCATGTGCCACTCGTGGCCGCCCGACTGCCAGTCCTGCAGTCCCTTGACGTACGCGAGCACGGCCAGGCGCTCTCCCGGGTCGAGGCCGTGCTCCTCGAAGAGCGGCGGCAGCTCGGTGACGGCGGTGTTCTCGAACTGGTGCAGTCGCGAGGTGAGCAGGTCGTTGACGGCGTCGGCCGCCTCCTGGGCCGGCAGGCCGAGGAAGCGCTCCAGCACCAGCACACCGTTGCTGAGCTCGCCCTCCTCCTCGACCTCGCGCTGGTAGGAGAACAGGTCGTTGCGCAGGTGGACCGCGTCGGAGAAGGCGTCCCTGAGCACCAGCAGCGGCCGCGCCCCGGCGACGCGCGCGGGGATCTCGGCGCCGGCCGCGTGCTCCACGAGGTTCGCCGACCAGGGGGCGCCGCCGACCCGCCGCCGCATCTCGATGTACTCCATGGGATTGGCGACCCGCCCCGCGTCGATGTTCGCCAGCTCCCACAGGGACTCGTTCAGCAGGTTGGCGGTGCTCTCGGCGAACCTGACCCGCCAGTCCGCCGACATGCCGGGCACGGTGCGGGCCCACAGGTCGGCGAGACCCCGTTCGACGGGATTGTCCGGTTCCGGCGGGGTGGCCGTATCCCCGTCCCGCACGGGCATGAAGGACGGGAGCCGGCCCAGATACTCCTTGGCGCCCGCCATGTCGCGGCCGCGTTTGAACGTCTCCAGGAAGTGGTCGTCGAAGAAGAACACCCAGACGTACCAGTCGGTGACGAGGTCCAGCTCGGGCGCCGAGGCGTCGGGGTGGGTGTAGGCGCACATCAGGCCGTAGTCCATGGCGTCGAGGAGCCGCTCGTCCCAGACGCCCAGACCGGGGTCGAGCATGCCCATGTCCCGCGCCCAGGCCCTCGTGTGGGTGCGCGCGCCCTCCAGGTGGGGGTTGATCCTGGCCGGATGCGGCACGTAGAAGTCGGGTAGTTCGAAGGGTCGCATGTTCCGTCTCTCGGCTCGTCCTCGCGTCCCGGTCCCCTCTAGCCGATCTCGACGCTCTCCAGCAGGCCGAGGGCGTCCGGCACCAGCACGGCGGCCGAGTAGTAGATCGTCACCAGGTACGAGATGATCGCCTTGTCGTCGATGCCCATGAACCGGACGGACACCCCGGGCTGGTATTCGTCCGGCAGTCCGGTGCGGTGCAGGCCGATGACGCCCTGGTTCGCCTCGCCGGTCCGCATCGCCATGATCGAACTCAGCCCGCGGTCGCTCACCGGGATCTTGTTGCAGGGCAGGATCGGCACGCCGCGCCAGGCCGGCACCCGGTTTCCGTGGTAGTCGATGGTCTGCGGGTACAGGCCCCGGCTGTTGCACTCGCGGGCGAAGGCGGCGATCGCC
This sequence comes from Sphaerimonospora sp. CA-214678, assembly GCF_050942215.1. Lineage (GTDB taxonomy): Bacteria > Actinomycetota > Actinomycetes > Streptosporangiales > Streptosporangiaceae > Sphaerimonospora. The sequence continues at coordinate 2,919,485 of NZ_CP192056.1, read as the reverse complement.
TTCGGGTGCGCCAGGATGTGGCTCGGCTCCTTCCACACTTTGGCGAGCAGCGTGTCCATGTCGTCGGGCGTGGGCGGACCGGAGCGGGTGTGGATTCGCTGGCCGAGGTCGGCGTTGTGCAGCAGGCCGAATCCGCGGTTGTTGACCAGCTCGTGCTCCTGCCGCTCACGCAGCGCCTCGATCGTCAGCCGCAGCTGCTGCTCGGTCTGGTTCATCGGCTCGTTGTAGAGGTCCGCCACCCGCGTGTGCACCCGCAGCACCGTCTGCGCCACGCTCAGCTCGTACTCCCGGGGGGACTGCTCGTAGTCCACGAACGTCCCCGGCAGCGTCACCTCCCCCTCATGCCCGGCCGCCAGCTCGATCGCCGCCTCGCCGTGGGCGTTGACCGCGTGGTCCCCGCCCCGCTGCCGGTCCTCCAGGTACGCCCGCAGCTCGTCCGACTGCGCGAGGACGTCCTGGAAGTCCCCGTGGGAGAGGACCAGCACGGTGCAGGCGGTGGCGGCCCGCACCGTGAAGTCCCAGTCGGGTGTCTCCTCGGTCAGCATCCGGCCGCCGATGTGATCGCCGCCGGCCAGGACCTCGGTCACGACGTCCGTGCCGTACGGACCGGGCTCGATCTTGTCGACCTTGCCGTGCGCGATCAGGATCAGCCGGTCCGCCGGCATGCCCGCCGTGGCCAGCACATCGCCCGGCTCGAACTCCCGCTGGCCGAACCTCGCGGCGAGGGCCTCCAGCGTGTCCATGTCGTCGAACTCCCGCAGCGCCGGCAGCTCGCACAGCTCGGCGGGGATGACGCCGATGTCGGCCCCGGTGGAGACGAACGTGATCCGCCCGTCCCCGAGCGCGTAGCTGAGCCGCCGGTTGACCCGGTAGGTGCCGCCCGCCACCTGCACCCAGGGGAGCACACGCAGCAGATGCCGCGAGGTGATCTCCTGCATCTGCGGCACCGACTTGGTCGTCGTCGCCAGGTTCCGCGCGGTGGCGGTGCCGAGGCTCAGCTGCGGCTGCCCGTTCGAGGTTGTCGTCTCCGTCATGACCTGAACCACCTGTCCTCTGCGTTGACGTGCCGTACGGATACACGAGGGGGTACACGGGGGGAATTCATGGGGATCCCGGTGGACACCCGGGAATCCGGCATGTGGTGAACCGGCATGTGGTGAACGGTCACCGGACGCGGTCGACGAGGCTGCCGGCCAGACCGGCCAGCCCCTCCTTGACGTACGGATCGACCGGTGCGTCGCCGAGCACGCGCAGCGCCTCGCCGACACGCTCGTCGATCATCGCCTCGACCCGGGCCAGTGCTCCGGTGCCGACCACGATTTGCCGTAGCTCGGCGGCGCGTTCCCCGGTCAGCTCCGGGTTGCCGTGCCAGGCCGCCAGGTGGCGCGCCTCGCTCTCCGAGGCATGCCTGCGGGCGTAGGCCATGAGGATCGTGTGCTTGCCCTCTCTGAGGTCGTCGAGCACCGGTTTGCCGGTCTCGGCCGGGTCGCCGAACATGCCGAGCACGTCGTCGCGGAGCTGGAAGGCCTCGCCCAGCGGCAGGCCGAACCTGGAGTAGAGGCCGAGCAACGACGGCTCCGCCCCGGCCAGTGCGCCGCCGATCTGCAGGGGACGCTCCACGGTGTATTTGGCCGTCTTGTACCGGACCACGGTGAGCGCCTCCTCCACCGTGGCCGGCCCGCGGGCCTGGGCGAGGATGTCCAGGTACTGGCCGGCGATCACCTCGGTACGCAGCCGGTCGAACAGGCCGCGGGCGGTCCGCAGCCTGGACGGCTCGGCCCCGCTGCCGGACAGCAGTTCGTCGGACCAGGCGAGCGTGAGCGTGCCCAGCAGAATGGCCGCCGCCAGTCCGAAGGAGCCGGCCGCCGGCCCGCCGGCCGGTTCACGGGGCCGTTCGTCGGAATGCGTGTGCGTGCTCGGGTGCCGGTGCAGGCCGGTGAGACGACGGTGCATGGTGGGCCGGCCCCGGCGCAGCTCGCTGCCGTCCATGATGTCGTCGTGTATGAGCAGGCCGGAGTGGCACAGCTCGAGTGCGGCCCCCGCCGAGATGATCTGATCGCCGGCGCCGTCGCCGCCCGCTCCCCGCCAGCCCCAGTAACACAGCAGGGGGCGGACCCGCTTGCCGCCGCCGAGAATGAAGTCGCGCAGGAAACCGTAGGCCGTCGACACGTCGGGGTCGGCGATCGGAGCCGCATGCTCGTCGAGGAACCGGGCGAGCCGCCGGTCGATCAGCGCCCTTATCCGCTCCGCCGCCTCGGCCGGTGTCTCCTCCCCCGGCTCGCCGCCCGCCGTCGTGCCCGCCTCCGCCGCTCCCCCGGCCGGCGCGTCGGTCGACACCCCGGTCGATGCCCTGGTCGATGCCCTGGTCGAAGCATCGGTTAACGCTTCTGTCGAAGCCTTGGCCGATTCCCTGGTCGATGCCTTGGTTCGTGCCGCCTCCCCTGCCCCTTCCTCGGCCGCCTGCCCGATCGACGCCTGACCGGTTTCCACCGTCATCGTCAGTCCTTCCTCAAGGAAGCCCCGATGCCAACGGAAAGCTATCATCCGGTCACGGACAGTGAAAGAGTTGATCGGAAAGAACTTGGGAACGGTCCACGCAGCGAGATCGCCCGATGCCGGATCGACGGGCGAAAGGGCAGGTCAGCGGTGCCGGGCGGGGGAACCGGAGGCGCTGACCGCCACCCCGGCCGGCGCCGTCGCCTATCATTTTGGACAAGCTTCCAATCAGGGGGTTCGGTCATGACCGCCGTCACCGGCCGTTGCTGCGCGCCGATCACGCGTGAGCCGCTGTCACCGGACGACGCGGCCGAGTTGGCCGTGCTGCTCAAGGCCGCCGCCGATCCAGTACGGCTGCGCCTGCTGTCGATGATCGGCTCACACCCCGGCGGCGAGGCATGCGTGTGCGACCTCACCGACGCCTTCGACCTGACCGCGCCCACCATCTCCCATCACCTGAAGGTGCTGCGCACCGCCGGGCTGATCGAGAGCGAACGGCGCGGCACGTGGGTCTACTACCGGATCGTGCCCACCGCCATCGCCCGCCTGGGCACGCTGTTCACGCCGCTCACCCCCGCCGCAGCGAGCTGAGGGGCGGGAGCCGGGCGCCGAGGCCCCCGGAGCAGATGACCCCCCGGTGCAGGTGTCCGCTCGGCGCCCGTCACCCACGGTCAGAGACCGGGGCTGAACTCCCCGAAGCGGCCCCGATGGTAGAGCAGCGGGCGGGCCGCCTGGCGCACGTCCACGTCGGTGACCAGGCCGACGACAAGGACGTGGTCTCCCATACCGGCCGTGCCGTACGGCACGCAGACCAGGTGTGCCGCCACGTCAGCGAGCAGCGGCGTGCCGAGCGGCCCCCGTCGCCAGCGGGTCGGCTCGGCGAAGCGGTCGATCCCCTTGCGCGCGAACCTCGCGGCGAGCTCGGCCTGGTCGCCGGTCAGGACGTGGACCGCGAACTGGTCGGCGCGCCGCAGCCCGGCCCAGGTGCTGGAGGCCCGGCCGACGAAGAAGCAGACCAGCGGCGGCTCCAGGCTGACCGAGGAGAACGAGGTGGCGGTCAGCCCGAAGGGCACACCGGCCACCTGCGCGGTGACGATCACCACGCCCGCCGCGTGTTCGGCGAGGGCGCCACGGAAGCCCGCCGGGTCGACGGCGCGGTCGAGGACGCCTCGGTCGAGGACCGCGGCGTCCGGAATCCACCGATCCCGGTGGTACCGAGCCGGGCCGACACGATCAGGGCCGACACCATCTGGGACGCCCCGGGGTGAAAAGGCACGATCAGGAAGGATCTCGGTCATGCCGGCACCGCCCGTCCCAGCGCGGTGGTCACCTGGGGCGCGACCAGGGCGGCCCAGCGGGTGAGCGCGCCCGTCGGCGGCTCGTCCGGCAGCCCGCTCGGCAGCTCGCTCTCTTGCAACGCCAGCCCGGGGGTCGGTACGGCTGCGCCGAGCTCGACGAGCACGGGCCGTAGGTGCACCTCGACGGCGAGGGCGTGCCGCGGGTCCCCCATCACCATCAGCGGCAGCGCCACGGTCCCGGCCAGCGCGTTCGGGGGGAGCCGGTCCAGGAACGCCTTGAGCAGCCCGGGATAGCTCGCCTTGTACGTCGGACTGGCGACGAGCAGCACCGACGCGCCGGCCGCCAGGTCCAGGGCGGCCTCCACGACGGCGGAGGGGACGGGCGAGAGCAGGTGCGGCCCGAACGCCGCGAGGTCGATGATCTCTCCGGAGGCGTCGAGGCCGCTGAGCCCGGCGACGTGGCGTGCCGCCTCGATCGCGGCCGACCGCGTTCTGGAGCCCGCCCGGGGATTGCCGACCAGCGTCACGAATCCGCCCATCACGCCGCCCCCGCCAGGTCGAGTGGCCCGCCGTCCCGCTCTCCCGACCGCGGAGAGCCGGAAGCGGCGTAGCGGGAGGCCGGGCGGGCCAGGCCGTAGTTGTCGCGCAGCGTGCGGCCCTCGTAGTCGATGCGGAACAGTCCCCTGATCTGCAGTTCCGGTACGACATGGTCCACGAAGTCCGCCAGGCCGCTGGGCAGCAGCGGCGGCATGACGTTGAAGCCGTCGGCCCCGCCGCCCTCGAACCACTCCTGCAGTTGGTCGGCGATCTGCTCGGGTGTGCCGGCCACCACGCGGTGGCCGCGGCCGCCGGCCAGCCGCGTGAGCAACTGCCGTACGGTCAGGCGCTCCCGGCGGGCGAGCTCGATGACGAGCCTGCGGCGGCTCTGCGCCCCCTCGGTCTCCACCGGAATGTCGGGCAGCGGGTCGTCCAGCTGGTCCTCGGTGAGCCGGATCCCGGTCATCTGGGAGAGCTGGGCGAGGCCGTAGGCGGGGACGATCAGATCCTCCAGCTCCTTTTCCAGCCGCAGCGCCTCGCATTCCGTGGATCCGATGATCGGTGAGATGCCGGGCAGGACGAGCAGTTCCTCGGGGAACCTGCCGTAACGCGCGAGACGCCCCTTGATGTCGGCGTAGAACCGCCGGGCCTCCTCCAGGGTCTGCTGCGCGGTGAACACCGCCTCGGCGTGGCGGGCGGCGAACTCCGTGCCGTCCTCGGAGGAGCCGGCCTGCACGAGCAGCGGGTGGCCCTGCGGGGGGCGTGAGGTGTTCAGCGGGCCGTGCACCGCGAAGTGGGCGCCCGCGTGCTCGATCGGGTGGATCTTGGCGGTGTCGGCGTAGACGCCGGCCCGGCGGTCGCCGATCACGGCGTCGTCCTCCCAGCTGTCCCAGAGCTTGGTGACCACCTCCAGGAACTCGTCGGCCCGCCGATAGCGGTCGCGGTGCGCCGGGCGCTCGATGCCGAAGTTGTGCGCCTCGGCCTCACCGGCCGAGGTGACGATGTTCCAGCCGGCCCGGCCCCCGCTGATATGGTCCAGCGAGGCGAACTTCCTCGCCACGTGGAACGGCTCGTTGTACGTCGTGGAGACCGTGGCGATCAGCCCGATGCGCTCGGTGACCGCCGCCAGCGCGGCGAGCAGGGTGAGCGGTTCGAGCCCGCCGAGGGCGTTGTGCCGCACCTCCCCCTTCAGGGCGAGCCCGTCGGCCAGGAAGACCGAGTCGAGCCGGCCGCGCTCGGCGATCCGGGCGAGCTCCTGGTAGTGCCGGACGTCGGTCAGCCGGGACGGCTCCGTGAGCGGATGACGCCAGGCCGCCTCGTGGTGGCCGACGCCCATCAGGAAGGTGTTCAGGTGCAGTTTGCGTACGGACGGCATCAGGAGACCCTCCAGGTGGAGAAGCGGCGCTGGAGCGCCAGCAGCAGCAGGTTGAACAGCAGGCCGAGCAGCGAGATCGTGATGATCCCGGCGTACATGTCGGGGATGCGGAAGCTGGCCTGCGCGTCGTTGATCAGGTAACCGAGACCGGCCTTGGCGCCGACCATCTCGGCGAACAGCAGGACGAGGATCGAGTGCGCCCCGGCCAGCCGCACACCCGTGAAGATCGTGGGCACGGCCGCGGGGAGGACGACCTTACGGAACAGCCGGATCGGGCCCAGCCCGAGCGACCTGGCCGACTTGATCAGCAGCGGCTCGACGGTGCGCACCCCACTGATCGTGTTGAGCAGGATCGGCCAGGAGCAGGCGTAGAACACGAAGACGACCTTCGAGGTCTCCCCCAGCCCGAAGATGAGGATGAAGACCGGCAGCAGGGCCACGGCCGAGGTGTTGCGGAACAGTTCGAGGACCGGGGTGAGGAAGTCGTTCAGCGGCCGGTACCACCCGATGAACAGGCCGAGCGGTACGGCCAGCACGATGGCCAGGCCGAATCCGGCGAGCGACCGGAGCAGCGACGCCTGGAAGTGCTCGGTCAGCCGGCCGCTGACCAGCAGGTCCCACCAGGCGGCCAGATCGGTCGAGATCGGCGGCACGAACACCCGGTCGACGACGCCGAGCCGGGGCAGCGCCTCCCAGAGGCCCAGCAGCAGGACGATCGCCGCCGAGTTGCGCAGCATCTTCCCCGCCGCCTTCTGGAAAGATCTGCCCGCCGGTTTCCGGAACGTCCTTCCCGTCGTGGTCCCGGCCGTCTCGGCCGCTGTGATCACGGCGGGTGTCCCGTGGCCGGTACGGCCCGCCGTACGCGGCTCGGCGCCGAGCTGCAGATCAGCCATCATGGGTCACCACCCGCAGCAGTCCCGAACCCGGGCCCGCGGTCTCGGGGCGCAGCAGCGTCCACAGGTGATGGCGGTACTCGCCGAACGTCGGATCGGCCCGGAGGTCGCCCTCGCGCGAGCCGAACGGCGTCTCGACGGTCGTCAGGATGCGGCCGGGCCGCGAGCTCATCACCGCGACCCGTTGGCCCAGGTAGAGCGCCTCGTCGATGCCGTGCGTGATGAAGACGACCGTCTTGCCGGTCTTCTCCCAGATGGTCAGCAGCTCCTCCTGGAGCGACTCCCGGGTCTGGGCGTCGAGCGCGGCGAACGGCTCGTCCATCAGCAGCACGTCGGGGTCGAAGGCGAGGCTGCGCGCGATCGCGACACGCTGGCGCATGCCGCCCGACAGCTCGTGCGGATAGCGCCGCTCGAATCCGCTCAGCCCGACCAGGTCGAGGTAGTGCCGGGCCAGCTCGGCGCGCTCCCGGCGTGGTACGGCCTTCGCCTGCAGGCCGAACTCGATGTTGCTCAGCGCCGTACGCCACGGGAACAGCGCGTACTGCTGGAAGACGATCCCCCGGTCGAGGCCGGGCCCGGTGACCGGCGTGCCGTCGATGACGATCTCACCGGAGCTCGGCGAGGTGAGACCGGCGATCATCTCCAGGAGGGTGGACTTGCCGCAGCCGCTCGGGCCGACCAGGGTGAGGAACTCGCCCTCCCGCACGTCGAGGGTCACCCCGTCCATGGCGACGAACGGCGGCCCGCCGTCCGGCGAGTCGAACACCCGGCTCACGTCCCGGATGCCGATCTTCGTACGCGTGGCGGCCCTGCTGTCGAGGGTGATGGTCATGATCCGCTCCCGTCGGCGTAGGGGTTGAACTCGTTGGTGTAGAGGTCGGCGGCCTTCACCTGACCGGGCCGGATGTCGCCCTCGCGGATCAGCCAGTCGATCCAGGTCTGGAACTCGCCCGCCGCGATGACCCCGCCGCGGCCGGCGACGCCGGAGCTCTTCCAGTAGGTGACGGCCTCGCCGTCCTCGCCCCGGCCGCGCCCCGCGACGATCCGTTCGTACCGCGCGACGACCTCCTCCCGTGAGTGGGTCTGGGTCCACGCGACGGCCTTGGCGAAGCCGGTGACGAACTTCCCGACCGTGCCGGGGTTGCGGGCGATGAAGTCGTCGCGCATGACGACGGACCCGGCGGTGAACGGACCGAACAGGTCGATGTCGGCGAACAGCGGCCGCAGGCCCCCGCGTTCCAGCGCCTTGTCCTTGAGGATGCCGCCCAGCGTGCCGACGTCGAGCCGCCCCTGGCGGAGCGCCTGCTCGGTGTTGACCGGCGGCACGACGACGAGCTGGACCTGGTCGATCTCCTCCGGGGTCAGCCCGCCGCGCTTGAGATACTCCTTGATCACCGCCTCGTGGTGTGCGCCGAGGGTATTGACGCCGATCTTCTTGCCGATGAGGTCGCGGGCGGTCCTGATCGGGCTGTCGGCCGTGACGTAGTAGCCGGAGAAGCTCTTGGCGTCGGAGCCGTAGTAGCCGACCAGCGCCCTGATCGGCGCTCCGGCCGCCCTGAGCTTGACGATCGCGCCGTTGAACGCGCCGCCGACGTCGGTCTGGCCGGTGGCGACCGACTGGATGTCCTGCGGGCCCGAGGTGGTGTTGCCGATCCACCTGAGCCTGACTCCGTCGAGATAGCCGAGGTCTTCGGCCAGCTCGGCGAAGGTGACCGCGCCGACACTGCCCTGGTAGCGCAGCTCGGTCGTCTCGGCTCCGCCAGGCCCGGCCTCGGCCGTGCCGCACGCGGCGGAGGCCGCCAGTGCGGTCAGCGCCAGCAGGGGCGGCAGAGCATGTCTGATTCTGATCACGGAAATGAGTCCTCACTGGGAAAGGCGGACATGCCGTGTCCCCGTGGCGTACGGCACGGCTCTGCGGGCACGGACGGCTCGGCGGGCATGGCCGTACGGCACGGGAACGGTGACAGGCGTGACCGGCCCGGCCGCAACGCTGCGGGGCACGGAGGGGCGGTCACGGGTGCGTGATCAACAGCAACACTGCGCGCTGACGACGTGGCCGAAGTCCACGTGCCAGCGCCGGGTCAGGTAGAGGCACTGGCTCATAGTCATCAAGTTATGGTCAGGAAAGGGCAAAGTCAATATTCCCTACAGGGAAAGTGGGGTTTACCGTGACCGCATTCTCGCCGAGCCACCTTCGACACCGCCCCCCTCCATTGCATGATTATGTACTCGCCTGTATATACTCTTACTCGTGTCCAAGGTGCTCACCTCCCTACCTGTCGGTGAACGTGTCGGCATCGCCTTCTCAGGCGGCCTCGACACCTCGGTCGCGGTCGCGTGGATGCGCGAGAAGGGTGCAGTCCCCTGCGCCTATACCGCCGACGTCGGCCAATACGACGAACCCGACATCGCCTCCGTGCCCGGACGGGCCACCGCCTACGGCGCGGAGATCGCCCGGCTGGTCGACTGCCGGGCCGCCCTCGTAGAGGAGGGCCTCGCGGCCCTGGCCTGCGGGGCGTTCCACATCCGCTCCGGCGGCCGCGTCTACTTCAACACCACCCCGCTCGGGCGGGCCGTCACCGGCACCCTGCTGGTACGCGCGATGCTCGAGGACGACGTGCAGGTCTGGGGGGACGGCTCCACCTTCAAGGGCAACGACATCGAGCGGTTCTACCGTTACGGTCTGCTCGCCAACCCCGCCCTGCGGATCTACAAGCCGTGGCTGGACGCGGAGTTCGTCGGCGAGCTCGGCGGCCGGGCGGAGATGTCCGAGTGGCTGCTCGACCGCAACCTGCCATATCGGGACAGCGCGGAGAAGGCCTACTCCACCGACGCGAACATCTGGGGCGCGACCCACGAGGCCAAGGCGCTCGAACACCTCGACGCGGGCGTCGAGACCGTCGAGCCGATCATGGGCGTACGGTTCTGGGACCCCTCCGTCGAGGTGCCCGCCGAGGACGTGACGATCGGCTTCGAGCGGGGACGGCCGGTGACGATCAACGGCAAGGAGTTCGCCTCCGCAGTCGATCTGGTGCTGGAGGCCAACGCCATCGGCGGCCGGCACGGCATGGGCATGTCCGACCAGATCGAGAACCGGGTCATCGAGGCCAAGAGCCGGGGCGTCTACGAGGCTCCGGGAATGGCGCTGCTGTTCACGGCGTACGAGCGGCTGGTCAACGCGATCCACAACGAGGACACCCTCGCCATCTACCACAGCGAGGGACGCCGCCTGGGCCGGCTGCTGTACGAAGGCCGCTGGCTGGACCCGCAGGCGCTGATGCTGCGCGAGTCGCTGCAGCGCTGGGTCGGCATGGCGGTCACCGGCGAGGTGACGCTGCGGCTGCGGCGCGGCGAGGACTACTCGATCCTGGACACCTCCGGGCCGGCGTTCAGCTACCACCCCGACAAGCTCTCGATGGAGCGGACCGAGGACTCCGCCTTCGGCCCTGTCGACCGTATCGGCCAGCTGACCATGCGCAACCTCGACATCGCCGACTCCCGCGCCAAGCTGGAGCAGTACGCCAGGCTCGGCATGGTCGGCAGCCGGCACCAGAGCCTGATCAGCGTCGCTGAGGCGGCCTCGACCAAGCTGATCGGTGCGATGCCCGAGGGCGGGGCCGAGACGATCGCCTCCCGCGGCGAGGTCCCGGGCGACGACGAGCTGCTCGACAATGCCGCGATGGAGTTCGGCACCGACTAGACCGAAGCGCGTTCCGTCTGAACCACGTCCGTCTGAAGCGGTTCAGACGGACGTGCGTTCCTTCGACGCGCGTTCCGGCCGAACCGCGCCCTGTTCGTGCTGAACCGCGACCTGTTCGTTCAGGGCGCGTCCCGCGGAGGCGTCACGGCTTCGGTCCGTCCAGCACCCGGGCGACGATCTCGGCCGCGATCGTCTCCGCGTCCCTGCCCTGGTTCGCCTCGATGACCTCCCGGATCCGCGCGGTCATGCGCAGATCGGCCTCCGAGGCGTCCCCGATATGCCGCCCGGCCACCGCGACCGCGGCCGCGAGTTCGTAGGCCTCGGCCGGGCCGAGGCCCTGCGGATCGACCTCCACGAGGACGCGGGCGCCGTTCTTCGGCGAGACCCGGACCCGCCACCGCCCCGCCGAGGACGAGACCGACAGGCTCTCCTTCCGCAGAGACGGCGGAAACAGCACCACGGCCATCCTGCCCGCCGCCGCGAGGACCCGCTCGGCGAGTCGTCGGGTGTCCTTCTTCGCGACGACGATCCTCCCGGTGTTGTTGATGATGCTCACACAGTCACCGGTGTCGGCGACGGCGATGCGCTCACCGTCGGCTTGGTCATAGATGGCGCTCATGCGGCGGGGGTCTCCTCGGATCTCGAAGGAAGCATGCCGCGCCGGGCACCGCTTGGCCAATCACACACCGGCAGGATATGATCATGAGCATTGCCTAGACGTGCTCGGAGACCAGCACCGCGTGGGTCCCCGGCTCGACGGCCTCGAAGACGTGGGGAACGTCGCCCGGATAGGAGACGTAGTCCCCGGCGTGGAGTTCCACCGGTTCGTCGGCGACCCCGACCAGTGCCCGGCCCGCGCCCAGCACCACGTGCTCCACCACCCCCGGCATGTGCGGATCGGAAGACCTGCGGTGCCCCGGTTCGGCGGCGATCCGGTACACGTCGCGGCGTGCCCCGGGCGGGCACGTGGCGAGCAGCTGGGTCGCGTCGTCCTGCGCGACATCGCGCTTGTCTGCCTCGCCGTCCTGGCCGTCGCGCTGTCGTACGGCGCGATCGCCGTCACGTCGGGGACCTGGCCGGGCTCGCGATCTTCGTAGCCAAGCCCCGGGAGGCGTCCCCATGAACGTGCCACTGGCCGGCTCGCTGCTCGCACTCGCCGTCGGAACGTACGCCTTCCGGCTCGCGGGCCCGGCGCTGCGCTCACGGATCGACTTTCCGGCCCGAGTGGAGAAACTGCTGGAGGTGGGGGCCGTGGTCCTGCTCGCCGCGCTGGCGCTGACCATGGCGCTGACCGAGGAGCAGGGGTTCGCCGGCATCGCCCGCCCGGCCGGGGTGCTGGCCGGGGGCGTCCTCGCCTGGCGCCGGGCGCCGTTCCTGGTGGTCGTCCTCACCGCCGCGGGCGTCACCGCCATATTGCGCTTGATCGGCATCCCCTAGATGTACTGACCATGGTAGGTGAACGCATGCGCGTCGTGGTGGTGGGTGCCGGCCTGGGAGTGGTGTCGCGGCCGCAGTCGGACTGCACCGGGCCGGGCACGAGGTGGTGCTGTGCGAACGCGGCGCCGAGGTCCGAGAGGCGGGTACCGCAGTCGTGATCATGCCGAACGGTATCCGCGCGCTGGACGAACCGGGGTTGAGCGACTACGTCCCGCAGCCGGGTGATCCCCGCCGTTAGCGGCGGGCTGCGGGACTGGCGCGGACGGCCATTGTTGGCCGCGGCGCCGCACTCGAAGGGGTGGGCAGGCGGGTCGAGCCGCTGCCCGACCGGCCGCTGGTGTTCGCGGAAGACGGCGACGCGGTGGGCGCCGGGGACCGGCGAATCCTCTACGAGGGGCACGCCGTGACCTACGCCACCGTTCGTCGGGTTACTGGCCGGGGTGGATGATGGTCATCATCCAAACGCAGCTCGAAGGGTTCCGGCACATGAGCACCTACCTGATCAACCACCTGCGCATCCCCGGCGACGTCCCGAACGAGGAAGGGCTGTCCTACCTCGATCAGGTCGAGGCCACCGCAAAGCCGTACGGCGGAAAGTGGCTGGCCCAGGGTCCCGCGACCGTGGTCGAGGGAGCCTGGGCCGGCTCGGTGGTCCTGATGGAGTTCCCTGACCGCGCCGCCGCCGACAGCTGGTACAACTCGCCGGAATACCAGGCGATCCTGCCGTTACGCGCCAACAACTCGATTAGCGACCTCATTCTGGTCGACAGCGTCGGGCCCGACTTCACCGTGGCCGGCTTCGCCCAGCAGGTCCGGGCCGCGATCGCGGCCGCCTCCGGCACCTCGGACTGAGGGGATCCCGCACGTGGAGACCGATGTGACACAGGATCCTGTCGGCATCGCCGCACAGGCGCGGTGCGGGCGACTGGCCTACCGTCGACGGTCGTGATCTTCACCTGGTGGCGTGGTCCGCAGCGTCGCGGATGACGGCGGCCACGGCGTCGGGCTGCGAGGCGGCGATCGCGTGGGAGGCGCCGGCGATCTCACGACAGCACGGTGGCGGTCGTCCCGCCAGGCAGACGGTTCCGGCGGCCGCGGGTCACCGATGAGCGCCCGGGCGACGGCCACCCGCTGCTGCTGCCCACCGGACAACTGCGACGGTACGGCATGCGCCCGGTCCAGCAGGCCCACGGCGGAGAGCAGTTGCCGCGCGCGCTCGGTCCGGTCGAAGTCCACCCGGCGAGGCAGCACTGGAGCTATGACGTTGTCCAGGACGGTGAGCGCGGGCAGCAGGTGGAAGCGCTGGAAGACGAAACCCACGCTGCGGCGGTAAGCCGACAGCCGGCTCGGCGTAACCCACCATCGCCACGGGAGCGGCAGCCTCCACGCCGGGCAGCGTGAGTATCCGCCGCCACTGGTCGATGGTGATCCCTCCGAACTGACCGGACAGGAAGTTCGGCCGCACCTGCGCGTGCGCGACCTCCTGCGCGTCACGACTTCCCTGACAGCCGCATACGCCGGATCGCAACACCCAGCAGACGCTCTCCGGCGACGTTCGCGTAGACGCGAGAGTCCCGGCTCAACCGGAGGGTTCAGCGGAGCGATGAGATCCCCCGGACCGCGTGGCGGGACGAGCATGCGGAGATCATCGACGCGCGCCGAGGCGCTGTAGGCAAGGACGAGCTCGTGGCGTACTTCGACATCCAGATCGGCGCACCACTGGCGGCGACCCTGCCGGTCTGATCCTGCCGCTCGCCGGGCCCCTCGCATACCGCGGGAACCCGCGAAGTGCACTCGTCGGCAGCAGGAACCCCGTTGATCACATCGTCGGCCGCCTCTAGCGTGGCCCACATGGCGAAACTCCCCGAGCTCTACGTGGCCGTCGACGTGGAAGCGGACGGGCCCATCCCAGGGCCGTACAGCATGATCTCCCTCGGCATGGCCGTCGTCGGCCGCCCCGACCTCGCCTTCTACACCGAGCTGCGGCCGATCTCCGACGAGTTCGTGCCGGAGGCCCTGGCCGTCTCCGGGCTCGACCGTGACCGCCTGCTCCGGGAGGCTCCCACGGCCGAGCAGGCCATGACCGCCGCCGCGCGCTGGATCAACGACCTGCGGCGGATCGGCCGTCCCGTCTTCCTGGCCGGTCCCGCCGTCTTCGACGGGATGTTCGTGCACTGGTACTTCATGCGTTTCCTCGGCAAGAGCCCGTTCAACGCCTCGGGGGCGGGCCTCGACCTGCGCAGTTACTGGATGGGGATGACCGGCTGCGAGTGGGCCGGCTCGCGCAAGACCATGATCATAAAGCAGCTGGGGATCACCGGCCTCACGCACACCCACCACGCCGGTGAGGACGCCGCCGAACTGGCCCAGGTCTTCGAGGCCATCCTGAAGAGCCGGGAGAACGACCCGGCACAGAGCGGCTAGCACCGGCCGTCGAAACCGATCCTCCCCTTCTGACCGGCGTGCCCGGTCGGAACGCCACGGCTCGGCGGGGGATCGGGTACGCCGCTCGGCCCGGCCTAGCCTGGGGGTATGGGCGCCGGGGCGGTGACGCTGTTCCTCTGCGGCGACGTCATGCTCGGGCGCGGAGTGGACCAGATCCTGCCGCACCCGGGAGACCCCGCCCTGCGGGAGTCGTACGTCCTGGACGCCAGGACGTACGTCGAACTCGCGGAGGAGGCGACCGGGCCGATCCCGCGCCGGGCCGACTACGCCTATCCCTGGGGCGACGCGCTCGGAATCCTCGACGAGGTCGCGCCCGAGGTCCGGGTGGTGAACCTGGAGACGAGCGTCACCCGAAGTGATCGCTTCGCCCCGGGAAAGGCGGTCAACTACCGGATGAACCCGGCCAACCTGCCCGCCCTGGCCGTGGTCAGGCCCGACGCGTGCGCACTGGCCAACAACCACGTGCTCGACTTCGGCCGCGAAGGCCTCGCCGAGACCCTCGGCACTCTGGCAGCCACCGGCATCGCGGCGACGGGGGCGGGCCGCGATCTCGACGAGGCGCGCCGGCCGGTGATCGTGCCGCTGGCGGGAGACGGCCGGGTGCTGGTGTTCTCCTTCGGCATGGAGTCGAGCGGGATCCCGCCGACCTGGGCGGCGTCCGATCACCGTGCCGGCGTCCACCTCGTGCCGGAATCATCGGAACACGCGGCCCGCGAGATCACCGAGCGGGTACGGAAGGTCAGGCGGCCGGGCGACATCGCGGTCGCCTCCATCCACTGGGGCTCGAACTGGGGATATCAGATCTCCAGGGCGGACGTCCGCTTCGCGCACGCGCTGATCGACGGCGGTGTCGACATCGTGCACGGGCACTCCTCACACCACCCGCGGCCGATCGAGCTTTATCAGGGGAGGCTCGTGCTGTACGGCTGCGGCGACCTCATCAACGATTACGAGGGCATCAGGGGATATGAGGAGTTCCGGGACGACCTCCGGCTGCTCTACTTCGCCTCGATCGACCGGGACTCGGGCAGGCTGACCCAACTGCGCATGACGCCTATGCAGTCCCGCCGAATGCGGCTGTGCCCCGCGGCCCCTCACGACGTCGAGTGGTTACGCGCCACCCTCGACGAGTTCAGCGGTGATTTCGGTGCTCGGGTTTACTGTGACCCCGACGGCATGTTCGTCCCTGTCTGATGCCTTTTATGCGGTTACCGCGGCTTTGCCGCAAACCCTTGTTCCGGAGAGCCTCCCCGACGACGGTTCGAAACGGCAGGCCGTGCAAGTCGAATCGCTTCAAATCGAGCATCAGCGACGTATGGTCAGCCGCGGTGATCTATTGACCATGACACCATTAGACATGACAATTTCCGTAAACCGGAAATGACTGTACGGCGGGAAAGGCCACGCGATGCGGACGAGGACACGGGTGAGCACATTGGCAGCGGCGGTGCTGGGGACAGCCGCTTTCCTGATCCCACCGGCGGTGGCCGGGGCCGGGACGACGGCCGATCCCATACCCATGCCGTCGCCGACCCTTCCGTACCCGTGCAAGACCTCCCCGGCACCGTCCGCGGCTCCGGCCAACACGCCGCCCACCGCCCCGGGAACACCCGAGATCGTCAGCGTCTCGATGAACTGGGTCCGGCTGCGCTGGGCCCCGGCCACCGACTCGGACGGCATCGCCTGCTACTACGTACGGGAGGACCGGGGCGACGGCTCGTTCGCCATCGTGGCCAGCTTCCAGCCCGCCGTGACCGAGGGGGACGTCTACCTGCCCTGGCCGCCGTCCGGCGTCCCCTCCCAGACGCACAATCTGTACGTCGTGGCGGTCGACACGAAGGGGGCGACGGGGGCGGCGTCCGGCACGGTGGCCGTGACGATCTACAACGACGTCATCACATCGCCCTCGGCATCGCCGAACCCCACCTGTGAGGTGAAGGCCACCTCCTCGACCTGGGGAGGCGGAATGACCACGAACATCGCGATCACCAACACCGGGTCCACTACCGTGCGGGACTGGCGGCTGACGTTCGACTTCCCCAACCCGGGCCAGCAGGTGACCGCCGGGTGGTCGGCCACCTGGTCGCAGACCGGCTCGGCGGTGACGGCGACCGCCATGCCCTGGAACAAGGACATCGCCCCCGGGAAGACGGTGTGGATCGGCTTCAACGGCACGCACACCGGCGCCAATCCCACCCCCGCCGCATTCCTGCTCAACGGCACGTCCTGCGCGTGATCGCATGCCCCGGCAGGGGTCATGCGATAAATGGCGCGCCTGCCCCGATCTCGCCGTCGCCGAGGACCTGTCAGCCCAGACGAGCCGGTGAACGGAAGACCTGCTGGTTGTGCCAGTCGATGTATTCGGGTTCGACACGCTCCAAGCCCGGCTGCGGCTCACGGACCGGACGCCCGGCCAGGGAGAGCACCATCTCCCTGGCAGTCGGCGTCCGGCCCACGAATTCGCGTGAGACGCTGATCGTCAGATCGTGGGTCAGGCCGAACACGCCCTTGTCGAACAGCTTGTGATGCAGTGCGCACAGGCAGAGTCCGTTGGCCGGTTCGTCCGGCCCTTCGAAGGCCCACCAGCGTACGTGCGCGGCATCCAAGCCGATCGCGATGCCGTCCAACCAGCCGTCGTAGCCGCAGAAAGCGCAGCAGTACTCGTAGGCCGTCAGGACCTGTTCGCGGAACGCCGGGTTCCGCCGTGTTCTCGGGACCTCCGTCCGGGTGTCTCCCCCGGCAGCGGTGGCTTCCAGGACGGTCAGATCGAGGCCGGCGGCCAGGCAGATGTCCGGGTGCAGCGACGGCTCGAAGTTCGCGTCCAGCAGGGCGCGGGCGATCTGCGCGACCAGGCGGGAGTCATCGTGCAGCGCGCGCACGAGGTCGGGGTGCAGGCGGCCCGCCGCCCGGCTGTCACGCAGCCGGCCGAGCTCGGAGCCGGGGCTGCCCGGCCCCTCGGCGGTCTCCACCAGCCAGATGCCGTCTCTGGTCAGATGATGGAACGGATATCCGGGACTGGTCTTACGTGGGGGGCCGAACTCCTGCAGCAGTCGCTTCAGGTCCGCCTCCGCGGCGCTGAACGGAATCGGACGGCCGCCCTGGCGTTGGAAGCAGCCGAGGGCGTAGAGCAGGAGCAACGGCTTGTGCGGTGCCCGTTCACCGCCACGTGACCACTGATTGACGCTCGTGACCCGCTCGACCCAGTCCATAGCGCGACAGCATAAGACGATCTTGCAGTTCGCGGAAGAGCCGAAACCGGCAGGCGGCTCTTCTCGACGTACGGCGATGCTCAGGCGAGGTCGTCGAACTCGCCGTCCTTGACGCCGCCGCTGGAGGCGTCCCATTCGCCGGGGGTGAAGGCCAGGACCGGGCCGTCGGGGTCCTTGGAGTCGCGCAACAGGTAAAGCCGTTCGGCGTTCGCCTTGTGCTCGATTCCAGCCTGGCCCGCCTCGGCGATCGTTACCTCGACGCAGTCTGAACCGTTGCCGCTGCGAGAACTCTTTTGCCAGACGCCCACCTTGACGCAGTTCTGGCCGTTCCCGCTACGGGCGCTCTTCCGCCACGTGATGCAAGGCAGATCCGGCTCGAACATCCCGCTCTCTCCTCTCATGCCTATTGACTGAGCCCGGCGATTACGTCGGCAAGGAGGCGCCGAGATGTATCCGGGTCCAGTGTCTTGGCGCGAAGGTGGTCGAACATCACCGTATAACGGCAAACATCCGCTTCCTGCTCTATATAGAGACTGCCCGTCAGATTCTCCAGGAATACCACGTCGGGGTGAGAAGGCTCGGAGAAGTCCAAAATCTCGAAGGCGGCGTTCGGCCGGGGCCGCCGCAGGCGCGTCCCGACCACGACGCCCGAGGCCTCCCGGAGGATCGCCGTCGCAGCCCAGGCCGCACGGGCCACCGATGTCGCCGGCCTCGCGATGGCCGTGGGGGCGGCACGGGTGGCACGGGCGGCGGAGGCCCTGCCCAACCGGGACTCGCAGGTCACACCGGGTGTCCGGGTCTTTTGGAGAGCGCGGTGACGGCCCTCGGCCTGCTGGGGCGGGTCGACCTCCCCGGTGAGGCCGCCTCCGTGCCGAGGGCCCGCCGCTATCTGCGGGTCCTGCCGGCCGCCACCGGCCACCCCCGCGTCGACGACGCCCTGCTGCTCGCCTCCGAACTGATCGCGAATGCCGTACGGCACTCCAACTCGGCCCGCCCCGGCGGCCGGGTCACCCGTCGCGCTGCGCGATGGAACGCTCCACATCGATGTCATCGACGCGGGTTCAGCCGTACGCGAACCACAGGTTCTCCCCGACGACCTCGTTGACCGGCCGAGCGACGGAGGGCGCGGCCTCTGGCTGGTGGGGCGACTGGCCACGGCGTGGGGCTGGCACGACACCGGCACCGGCCGCGTGGTGTGGTTCCGGCTCTCCGACGCGGACACCTGAAATCAGACGGCAGCCGTCCCGAGACGGTCGTGCAGGGCGTCCATGTCGGGGACGAACCACAACTGCGTGCCCCGATCGCTTTCGTAGACGAAGTCCCGCAGGGCGGAACTGATGCTCGTGTGCCGGGAGATGTCGCCGACGACGGCGAGGCCCAGCCGGTAGTTGACGAACTTCTGCACGATCTCCCCCGCGACCCGCGTACGCAGACTGAAGAAGTCGTCCGTGAACCGGTCGGCCGGGATGGCGACCCACGACGCGCCCTGATAGTACGCGTTGCCGATGAGGTCGATGGCATCGCGCTCGTCGCGCAGCGGCTCGCCGTCCGCCGCGCATACGAAGACCGCAGTGCCATTGATGTGCTGGAGAGTGTCGGTCATGGGGATCTGTACCTCCCGGGGTCCGCAGGGAATCGGAGAATCGGCAGGCCACCCATGAGCAGGTGTCCGGCCTCTAGAAGGGGGGTCGCTCCCAGCACGGGCGGAGGGGTGGGCGCGGGTCATCCCGCCTCCCCGGCCAGCACGTCGATGATTTTGAGCAGCTCAGCCGTGCCGTCCAGGCCGCCGAGGACGATGACCTTCAGGCTGGCCCGCTCTTCGTCGTAGACGGCCTCGACGCGCATCCGCCCGTCGCCGCCGGACCCGTGGGCGATGGCGGCCATGACCGTGTTGGTCAGGCGGCTGACCGCCGTACGGTCGATCCCGTCGATCCGTACGATCGACGACACCTCGGCATGCGAGCCGCCCCGAGTGGCCGAGGGCACCGCGCCACCGGTGAACGCCTCCAGGTCCTCGCGCGCGATCCGATACTGCTTGCCGATCCGGCTTGCCTTCAACCGACCGTCCCGCACATAGGCGCGGACAGTCTTCACGTGGAGGTTCAGCAGCGCCGCCACCTGGTCGACCGAGTAGAACTGCGGCGACACCACTCTCCTTCCCTAAAAGGCTCTGACTTCGGTCAAGCTACCACACAGCAGGGAAGGATAGAGGATCGTAGAACACATCGGCGGATCCGCCTCATCGGTCCCTTCGGCGGCTTTCCGGTCGCGGACACGACCGAGAGGAGCGGGGCCGGCCGCCGGGAACCGGTGGAGATTGGGCCTTGCGCGGAGCACCCGGCCCCTTTAGCCTGCGAAAAGATCAGGAAGCCTTCTTAACAGTTTCGGAGGTGTTCGTGCAGTCGCGCACCGCCGCAGGGCTCTTCGCAGCGTCGATCGCGTTAGTGGCGCCGTCGGCGGGGGCGAACGCACTGCAACCGGCGGCCGAGGCCGCGGCCGTCACCGCGGCCGTTCAGCATTCCCCGGGCGAAAGCGGCGTCGTCGACGTGTCGACGGCGGCCGGACTGCGGAGCGCGCTCGCCGCCGCCCGGCCCGGGCAGACGATCAGGCTGGCCTCCGGGGAGTACCACGGCGCGTTCGTCACCCAGCGCGCGGGGACGGCTTCGCTGCCCATCACGCTGGTCGGTCCTGCCGATGCCGTCCTGGTCAACGACGGCCCCTCGGGTTCCGGCCCCTCCTGTCCCGCCCCGGTGAGCGGGTGGGACTCCGGATACGGGCTCTGGCTGTACGCCGCGCCGCGCTGGAACCTGTTCGGATTCACGGTCAAGGACTCCAAGAAGGGGATCGTCCTGGACGACTCCCCGCACGTGACCATCGACCGAGTCAACGTGCATCACATCGACGAGGAGGCCGTCCACTTCCGGAGGTCCTCGGCCGACGGCGTGATCCGGAACTCACGGATCTCGCACACCGGCCTGGTGCAGGCAGGATACGGGGAGGGCGTCTACATCGGTTCGGCGAACTCCAACTGGGCGTGCCACGGCAACAGCGGCGGCGTCGACCGCTCTGATCGCGTCCAAGTCCTGGACAACCGGTTCGGCCCGAACATCACCGCCGAGCACATCGACATCAAGGAGGGCACCTTCGACGGCGTCATCTCGGGCAACGTCTTCGACGGCACCGGCATCTCCGGCCAGAACTCGGCCGACTCGTGGATCGACGTCAAGGGCATCGGCTATGTGATCGAACGCAACACGGGGTCCTTCTCCTCCCCCGGCACCTTCGCCAACGGCTACGAGACGCACAACCCCGCGACCACCCCGTCGTACGCCAACGGCTGCGGCAACGTGTGGCGCGACAACGCCTCCGACCTCGGCGGCGTCGGCATGTACGCCATCCGCATCACCTCGACCTCCAAGTGCGCGGGCAACCCGAACGTCGTGTACTCCTCGAACACCGTCCGCAACGCGCTGTCCGGTCTGACCAACATCAAGGTCACTCCGTAGGCACCCCGGCGCTGACCACTGGCGGAGCTCGCCGGCCTGAGCGCCGGCTCTCAGTTCTCCGGCGCGGCCGCCCGTCGTTCCTCCGCCGCGTCGAGGGCGGGGGTGAGCGGGGCGAGCGCCGCGCGGAGCAGGTCGGGCAGCGAGCCGGACGGCACGACGAGCCCGCCGGCGGCAGGGGACGCGGTGACCACCTCACCGAGAACGTCGCGGTGGCCGGCCTTCGCCTCACCGCCGACGACCTGACCGAGCTGGGGACGGGCCCGTGAGGGCGACCACGCGGACGCCGGGGAGCCGACGAGTCGACCCGCCGGCGGGCGGGCCCGCCGTACCGTCGCCGCTTTCAGCTCTTTTCACGCGGCCGACCCGCCGGGCCACGGCTGACCTGGGCGGGCGCGACCAGGACGGGACACCGGCGACGACCCTCTTGACCGATGCCGTTCAGTGATCGGACTCTGTTCGTCAGATCCGTTCCCGACCGGGGTTGAGAGGACACAGATGGGACGCCGCAGATCGCTCCTCCGTCTCGTCACGGCGATCGCGCTCGCCGGCTCGGCGATGGTGGCCCTCACCCCGGCGAGCGCGGCGGCCACCTGGGAGACGGTCATCGGCCCGTCCTCGTTCAACGACTACAACGCGCTGGCCACCGAATGGGCGTACCTGTATCCCTGGGGCTCGGACCACAACGGCTCCGCCCGGATGTACGGCTCGGCCACCGACCACAACCACGTCTCCCTGTCCGGCGGGGTGCTGACACTGCGGGCCGCCCGCATCAACTGGGATGAGGGCACCAGCAGCTCCAGCCCGCACCTGCCGATCCGCTACCACTCGGGCGCGGTGCACGCCCGCGATCAGGTCGTGGTCAACGACCAGTTCCCGAACTGGGAGGTGAAGGGCGACTTCCAGGCTCCCTCGGCCCGGGGCACCTGGCCTGCGTTCTGGCTGACCGGCGTGAACAGCTGGCCGCCGGAGAGCGACATCTTGGAGTTCAAGGGCGACAGCCGCAACTGGTTCAACACGTTCCGTACGTCTTCGGACGTGGACAGCACGATCGTGGGCGTCTCGTCGCCGGGATCGTGGCACAACTACCGCGCCTGGATCACCAAGGTCAGCGCCACCGACGTGGACATCCACTACTACATCGACGGCCAGTGGAAGGCGGTCCACCATGCCCGCGGGTTCGTGGGCAGACCGATGTGGCTGATCATCAATCTGCAGATGGAGGGATCGTCCGGCTCGCCGGGCCCGAGCGCGGACACCTACTATCGTGCCCGCGACATCTACGTCGGGCGCAGCCGGAACTACTGACCACCCTTTCCGGAGGCGTACGGCGGGCCGGGCCGAGGTCAGCGGAGCAGGGCGACCCCCGCGTAGCCCACGACACCGGGGAGCGGGGGAAGCTGGGGCTCCCCATCCTCGGGACGCCAGTCCTCCGTGGGTACCAGCCCCGGCTCCACCAGCTCGAACCCGTCGAAGAAGCGCAGAATTCCGGCGTGCGAGCGAGGCGTCACCGCGCCGGCCGAGGTCTTCTTGTAGAGCTCGCGGCCCTCGCGGATCTTGTCCTCGTCGAGATCGCCGTAGGACAGGTGACTGATCGCCATACCGCTTCCGGCGGCGAGGCGGCCGCGCAGCGTCTTCACGATCCGCTCGGCGTCCTCGTCCTCGGGGACGAAGTGCAGGACGGCGAGCATGAGCAGACCGACCGGCTTGCCGAAGTCGAGGTGCTCGGTGACCCTGGGATCGTTCAGGATGGTCTCCGGCTCCCGCATGTCGCCGTCCACGACGAGGGTCTGCGGGTTGTCCTCGAGCAGGGCGCGCCCGTGGCTGAGCACGATGGGGTCGTTGTCGACGTACACGATCCGGGACTCGGGCGCCGCCCGAAGCGCCACCTGGTGCACGTTCTCCTGGGTCGGTAGACCGGTGCCGATGTCGAGGAACTGGCGGATCCCGCTCTCACACATGAGCCGTACGGCTCGGCTCAGGAAGCGCCGGTTGGCCTGCACCCCCTCTCGGATGTTCGGAGTCAGCTCGATCAGCTTCTCCGCCGCAGCCCGGTCGGAAGCGAAGTTGTCCTTGCCGCCGAGCAGGTAGTCGTAGATGCGGGCCACGCTCGGAACAGTCGGATCGACTCCCGCCGGCACTCTTTCCATCAGCCATCACCGCCTGAGACGCGTCTTTTGTTGATCTTAACCGAGTAATCGAGCCGTGTGCGCCGTCAACGGCTGTGTGTACACGTTTGAGACCTTGCTGGCTAGCCGGGCTTCCGATCGTCGCCTGCGGAGGAGCCCCCCGGGGGGCGAAGTCCTCGTTCCCCATCTCTCCGTCCGTCATCGGCTCCCGGCTGTCGCCGTTCGACGGCTTCGCCGCCGGCACCACGGCGTCCGTGCTCCGGACCTGGTTCTTCGTCATGTGCATGTCGTTGTGCCGGTGTGCGGGCCGTCGTTCCTCGTCATGCACGATGTGGACGCCTGGCAGCCGATCATCAACACCGTCACCCACGATCGTGACCTTCCTGCTGATCGCGTTGCCGCAGAACACCCAGACTCGGCCGACGACGCCGTGTCGGCACAAGCTCAACGCCATCGCGGACCTCGACGAGGAGTACGACGACGAGGAGCAGCGGCGGCGCGAGATCGGCGAGCCGGGGTCGGCGGTCGGCCTGGAGGACGAGGAAAGCGCCTGACCCCCGCCATACGGTTTCCGCTTCGCGCGATCGGTCGCCCAGCAGACCGCTGCGATTGGAGATGCGACGGTTACCACCAGGGCATGAAGCGGCATCTCTACTGTCGGTCTTTCTTGTGACGGGTGGGACGGCGACCGGGTTCACCCTGAGGAGAAATCCCCCTTTCGCTTCGGAACGTGCTCATATCGCATCAGAAACTATTTACCCGCTAGCAAGGGGACAAGACCACAACCGGGATTATGAACCGGGCATACTCGGCAACGAAGTCACCCGGACTGGATAGGACGACAGATGTGCGGTCTACTTGCCATGGCACCACCCACCCGGGATCTGTTGTCTACACAGCGAGGGTCGTGGCATGAGACTGTTGACGTCGATGTGGCGACAACTCACCGCCGTAGAGGCCAGAAGATGGCTGGCCGCTCATGGCCTGGTTCTCGTAACCGAGGCCACCGTAGCGGAACTCATCTCGTTTCTCGGCGACTGGACGGTTCCCTACCCCCACCCTCATGAGAGTGGGCCCGGGATCACCGTCATCCAGCCGCTGTCGGTGAGCGGCGAAAACCACAACGGATTCACGCGTCGTTCTTTGGCCCTGCACACCGACCGCGCCCACTCGAGGGTGCCGCCCACGATAGTGGGATGCCTCTACACCCAACCTTCCGCGGATGGCGGTGAGTCCCTTCTTCTGGACGGAGCCGAAATCATCCGGGCAGTCGAACACAAAACCTTGCTCTCCGAGGCCCGACACGTCGTCCTGCGAGCCAGGGGATGCCCCTGGCCTCCCGTCATGTCGCTCACCGCCGACGGGAAGCGCTACCACATCCGGTACAGAGACGATCAGATAGGCCGGCCACACGCGGCGACCATCAGCGCACAACCCCTGCTCACCATGATGCAGCGCCCGCTCGCGACACCCGCCGTCTACTTGTTCGACAAGGGGCAGGGCTATCTGATTCACAATCGGAGACCACCCGGATAAGGCGGTACGAATCAGATCCGGTACGGGCGGCAGGGTCGAAGAAGTTCAAGAACGCCGACGATCTGGCAGCGATTCTATTGACCATCGAAAGGTGAGATCCGAAAATGGACGGACCGGACCGTATCCGCAGCAACGGCATGCCGGAATATATGGTCGAACGCAACCCGGGTTATTTCGAATATCAGCTCCCGATATCGGTGAAACTCGTCATCGACATGGGCGGCAAGATCCCCCTGCTGATGAACGAGCGTGACGAGTGGGAGTTGCCCGGAGGGAAGCTCGAAGTGGGCGAGACCCCGGAGGTCTGTGTCTGCCGAGAGGTCTTCGAGGAACTCAACATCACGGTGGCCGTGGAGGAGATCATCGACACGTGGGTGTACGAGATAACGCCGCTACGCCATACGTTCATCGTGAGTTTCGGCGCCACATACACTGGCGACGAAGAGATCCGCAGTTCGAACGAGCACAAGAAGCTGGGCGTCTTCGCCTATGCCGATGTGCCGGCCCTCCATATGCCCGAGCCGTACAAGCGGACGATCGAAAGATGGCGGAAGATCGTTTCTGCTCGCTGAATTCGCCCGCCCGCGAATCGGACATGTCCCCGGAGCTTGCTCCTCGGGTCGTCACGAGCTGATAACACTCTGCCTGTTTCGGCTGAACTTTTATGGATTCAGCTGGCAGGGAGTGACGTCATGGCGAACGGTCCGGTCGGTCACGTTGTCGCCGACGTGGAGACGACCGGTGTCGCCCCCCGACGGCATGATCGCGTCATCCAGTCAGGTCCCACCGCCCACCGGCACCAGGGCAGCCGTAGCGGACTGAAGGGCGTTCCAGCTCCGCACTCAGTCGTCCCCTCGACACCGGCCAGGGCGAGAACCCGACGGGCGACGTCCATCCGGGATGCGGTGCCATCCTGCCGATCGAAGGACCCGCCATCCAACGAGCTCGGCCGGAATGTCCTGCGGGGCGGCCGAGGCCCAGCGGGATATCGCCGCCCACGACGTGGCCCCCGGCCACGATCGCAGCCTGCACCCCTGCCACGAACGACGACGAATCCATCCTCACGCTGGCACGCCGGCCCACTGGCTGAGACACCGTGGAGGAGGACGGCCGGGAGCGGTCAGTTGGCGAGTTGAAGAAATCTTCAATTTGTCACATAATGGATTCGTGAGTTTCGGACATGTCACCCTGTTTCAGTACACGCCGCCCGAAGTACCGTTCGGTGCGCCGCCGCTGATCGGCCGCACCGCGCCTCGCCGGACGTTAAGAGGCTGACCGTGTCCGTCCCCCTCCATCAGGTCAAGGCGGAGTTCTTCCGTACGCTCGGCCACCCGGTGCGCGTGCGGGTGCTCGAACTGCTTCAGGACGGCCCGCTGCCGGTGCGTGATCTGCTCGCGGACATCGAGGTCGAGCCGTCGAATCTGTCGCAGCAGCTCGCCGTGCTGCGCCGGGCCGGCCTCGTGACAGCGACCCGTGAGGGATCCACCGTGGTGTACGCGCTGAGCTGCGGCGACGTGGCCGACCTGCTGCGCGCGGCCCGGCGGATCCTCACCGACGTACTCATGGGTCAGGGGAGGGTCCTGGCCGAGCTGCGGCAGGAGGAGCAGCCGCCGCCGTCCCGGTGAGCCGACCGCCGTGTGTGTCGTCTCAGCCCCGGAGTGTCATCGCGGAGTGTCACCGCGCGAGAAAGCAGGAGTCGCCGCGTGAATCTATGGCGCAAGATCAGGAAGACCGGCCGGGTCGCCGAACCCGCGCCGGAACGTCCCGCGGGTGAGGCCCCGCCCGAGGCGGCCGAGCTGGGCGGATCCGTACAGCTCCGGCACGTCGACGCCGGCTCGTGCAACGGCTGCGAGGTGGAGATCGGCTCGGTGTTCGGCCCCGTGTACGACGCCGAGCGGTACGGGGCCCGGCTCGTGGCCTCTCCCCGGCACGCCGACGCGCTGCTCGTGACCGGCCCGGTCACCCGCAACATGGAGGTGCCGCTGCGCCGCACCTACGAGGCGGTGCCCGAGCCCCGCTTCGTGGTCGCCGTCGGTGACTGCGCCCGCGACTGCGGCGTGTTCGCCGGGGCGTACGGCGTGGCCGGCGCGGTCGGCGACGTGGTCCCGGTCGACGCCGAGGTGCCCGGCTGCCCACCCGAGCCCGAGGCCATCATCGCGGCGCTGCGGCGGCTGACCGGCCGATGAACCTCCCCGGGGCTCTCCTCACGGTCGCGCTCGGCCTGTGCCTGGCGACGGCCCTGCTCGCGCTGGCCGTACCCGCCCGGATCCGGCCGGTCCTTTCGGGCATGGGCACGGCCGCCGCCGGCGCGGCCGGGGCTGCGGCGGGCGGGTCCGCCATGGCAGGGCAGACCTGGTCGGCCTGGCTGCCCGATCTGCTGCCGCTGGCCGGGCTGCGGCTGACGCTCGATCCGCTGGGCGGGCTGTTCATCGCGGTCACCGGCGGCGTGGCCGTCTGCGCGGGCGTCTACGGGATCGGCTACGCCCGGCACGGCCTGTCCGGCCGGGTCGTCCAGGCGACGCTGCCGCTGTTCGTCGCGTCGATGCTGCTGGTGCCGGCGGCGGCAGCCGTGAGCACGCTGCTGGTGGCCTGGGAACTGATGGCGATCACCTCGCTGCTGCTGGTGCTGGCCGAGCACGGCCGCCGCCCGGCCGTCGGCGGCGCCGGCCTCTGGTACGCCGTGATGACCCATCTCGGGCTGATCGCGATCCTCGGCGGGCTCGCCGGATTCGCCGCCGGGGCCCACGGAGAGGCCTTCGACCAGCTACGCGCCGCGCAGCTTTCGCCCCTCGCCCGCGACGCGGTGTTCCTGGCGACGTTCGCCGGGTTCGCCTCCAAGGCGGGCATCGTCCCGCTGCACGCGTGGCTGCCGCGGGCGCACCCGGAGGCGCCGAGCCACGTGTCCGCGCTGATGAGCGCCGCCATGGTCAACATGGGCGTGTACGGCATCGCCCGGGTCGGCCTCGACCTGCTGCCCGGCTCGGCCGGTGGCGCCTCCGAGGGCGGCACGCCGGCCTGGTGGTGGCTGCTGGTGCTGGCCGCCGGCGGGGCCTCCGCGATGTACGGCATCCTGCAGGCCGCGGTCTCCTCCGACCTGAAGCGGCTGCTCGGCTACTCCACCACGGAGAACATGGGGCTGGTGCTGATGGGCCTCGGCGCCGCGGGGTTCTTCGCCACACGCGGCGCGCCGCAGCTGGCCGCCCTCGCGCTGGTGGCCGCGCTGCTGCACGTGGTCAACCACGCGGCGTTCAAGACGCTGCTGTTCCAGGCCGCCGGGTCGGTGCTGCACGCCACCGGCACGAGGAACCTCGACGCGCTGGGCGGGCTGCGCGCCCGCATGCCGTACACGACCGTGCTGTTCGCGGTCGGGGCGCTGGCCGCCTCCGCGCTGCCGCCGGGCAACGGGTTCGTCAGCGAGTGGCTGCTGCTGCAGAGCCTCGTCCACGCGATTCCCGCCTCCGGCGTGGCCGGGGCGGTGGCGATGCCGCTGGCCGTCGGGGTCGTGGCGATGTCTGCCGGGCTGGCGGTCGCCACGTTCGTCAAGGCCTTCGGCGTCGGCTTCCTCGCGCGGCCGCGCGGTCCCGAGGCGGAGCGGGCGGTGGAGAGCCCGCCGTCGATGCTGGGCGGGATGGGCCTGGCCGCGCTGTGCTGCGCCGTCCTGGCCGTCGGTCCCACCGTGGTCGTGCCCGGCCTGGCCCGCGCCGTCGGCACGCTGCTCCCGGGTGCGGCTCCGGTGACCGGCCCCGCCATGCGGACCGTGACGCTGCACCTGTCCGGGATCGCGGGCACGATGTCCCCGCTGCTGATCGCCGTGGCGCTGGCGGCGGCGATCGCCCTGGCCGCCGGTGCCGTACGGATGTTCTCGGCGCGCAGGCGGCGGGCCGCACGCCTGTGGGACTGCGGCGCCGGACCCATGTCGCCGCGCATGCAGTACACGGCGACCTCGTTCGCCGAGCCGCTGCAGCGCGTCTTCGACGACGTGCTGCGACCGGAGATGGACGTCGATGTGACCCCCAAGAAGGAGTCTGCCTACCTGGTGGAGCGGATCCGCTTCCACGCGATGGTCCCCGACCGGATCGAGCGGCGGTTGTACGGCCCGCTGCTGGCCGCGGCCGAGGCGATCGGCCGCAGGGCGCGGGCGCTGGCCAACGGCAGCGTGCACCGCTACCTGGCCTACGGCTTCTGGACGCTCACCGGGCTGCTCATCCTGCTGGCGGTGATCCCATGACCGGGTTGAACACGACCGGCCTGATCGCGGCCGTGCTGCAGGTGGTGCTGGTGGTCGCCGGCGCGCCGCTGCTGACCGGGCTGATGCGCCAGGTGCGCGCCAAGATGGAGGGCCGGGCCGGGGCCGGGGTGCTGCAGCCGTGGCGTGACCTGCGCAAGCTGCTGCGCAAGGAGCCGATCGACCCGCGCGGCACCGGATGGCCGTTCCGCCTGGCGCCGCTGGTGCTCGCCGGAACTGCGCTGGTCGTGGCGGCCGTCATCCCGCTCGTGACCACGGCGTCGCCGCTGGACTCCGCCGCCGACCTGTTCGCGGTGACCGCGCTGCTCGCACTGGGATCGGTGGCGCTGGCGCTGGGCGGCCTGGACACCGGGACCGCGTTCGGCGGCATGGGGGCCAGCCGGGAGGTCACCGTGCTTGCGCTGGTGGAGCCGACGATCCTGGTGTCGGTGTTCGCCCTGTCCGTGCGGGCCGGCTCGACCAACCTGGGGACGATCGTCAGCCTGACCGAGGCGGACCCCATGCGGGTGCTGTCCCCGGCCAGCCTGCTGGCCGCCGTCGCCCTGGCGCTGGTGACGATCGCCGAGACCGGCCGGATCCCGGTGGACAACCCGTCCACCCACCTGGAACTGACGATGATCCATGAGGCGATGGTGCTGGAGTACTCCGGTCCCGATCTCGCGCTGATCGAGTGGGCCTCCGCCGCGCGGCTGACCGTACTGCTCGGCCTGCTGGGCAGCCTGTTCCTGCCGTGGGGCGTCGCCACCGGCGGGGCGGCGGGCGTGGGCGCGCTGGTCGCCGTGCTGGCCGGGGTGGCCGCGTTCGCCGCGAAGACGGCCGTCCTCGGGATGCTGCTGGCAGCGGGCGAGGTCTTCATGGCCAAGCTGCGGCTGTTCCGCATCCCCGAGTTGCTCGCCGGGTCCTTCCTGCTGGCCCTGCTCGCGGTGGCCGCCTCCTACTTCCTGGCGGGCGGTGCCTGATGAGCGACTCGCTGTACGCCCAGTGGCTCGCCCTGGCCTGCGGGGCGTTCCTGCTCGCCGGGGTGCTGGTGCTGTGGCGGCGCGACCTGGCTGCCATCGTCAGGTTGTTCGCGCTGCAGGGCGTCGCGCTCGGCGCGATGGTCGTGGTGCTCGGCCTGCGGCAGGGGTCGGTCCACCTGGTGGCCGTCGCGGTGGGGGTCGGGGCGCTGCGCGCTGGGCTGCTGCCGTATCTGATGCGCCGCGCGCTGGACACCCCGCGGCCCGGCGGCGAGACGGCGGGCGACGAGGCCCGCGAGACGCGCCCGCTGGTCAACGTGGCGACCTCGCTGCTGGCCGCGGCGGTGCTCGCGCTGGTGGCCTACGCCGTGTCCCAGCCGATCGTACGGCTGTCGCCGGACCCCGCCACCCGGGCGGTGCCGGTGGCGCTGACCGTGCTGCTGGTCGGCTTCTTCGTGCTGGTCACCCGGCGGCGGGCGCTGTCGCAGGTGGTCGGCTTCCTGCTGATCGACAACGCGATCACCGCGACCGCGTTCCTCACCACCAGCGGGGTGCCGCTGGTGGTCGAGCTCGGCGTGTCGCTGGACGTGCTGCTCGCCGTACTGGTGCTGCAGGTCCTGACCGCGAGGATGCGGGCCGCCTTCGGCGGCACCGACCTCGACGAGCTGCGCGAGCTGCACGACTGATGGACGAGCGAGTGAAGAAGCCGCGAAACGACCTGCGCACGGCCCGGAGCGTACGGCCCGGCACATGTGCGGCGGAGGAGGATCTGTCGTGACCCTGCTGGTGGGCGCACCCGTGCTGCTGCCGGTGCTGGCCGGCTGCCTGTACGCGGCCCTCGGCTGGCGCCCCGCCACGGCCTGGCTGGGCGCGGTGGCCGCCGCCGGATCGCTGGCGGCGTCGATCGCGCTGGCCGCCGTCACCGCCGACGGACCGCGGCAGGCACTCGGCGGGCTGCTGCGCGCCGACTCGCTGAGCGCGTTCATGCTGATCGTGATCGGGGCCGTCTCGCTGCTCGCGATGCTGGCCAGCCCGGCCCATCTGGCCGCCGAGTCTGCCGTGGGGCACGCCGGGCCGCGGGCGGCCCGCCGCTACGGCATGTACACGCAGGGGTTCATCGCCGCGATGGCGCTCGCCGTGCTGGCGGCCAGCCTGGGCGTGCTGTGGGTGGCGGTCGAGGCCACCACGATCCTGACCGCGTTCCTCGTCGGGCACCGCCGCACCCGCGAGGCGACCGAGGCCGCGTGGAAATACGTGGTGATCTGCTCGGTCGGCATCGCGCTCGCGCTGCTGGGCGTGGTGCTGCTGCACTACGCGGGGCTGCACGCCGGGGTGGCCGCCGGCGCCGGCCTCGATTGGGCGGTGCTGGCCGGACACGCCGCCGCGCTCGACCCCGGTGTGACGCGGATGGCGGTCGCCCTGCTCGTGCTCGGCTTCGGCGCGAAGGCCGGGCTCGCCCCGATGAACGCCTGGCTGCCGGACGCCCACGGCCAGGCGCCGGCACCGGTGTCCGCGCTGATGTCCGGCGTGCTGCTCTCCGTGGCGTTCTACGCGATCCTGCGGGTGAAGGTGATCTCCGATGCGGCGCTCGGCGTGGGTTTCGCCCGGACGCTGCTGCTGGTCGCCGCGCTCGGCTCGCTCGCGGTGGCCGCCGCGCTGCTGATCGCCCAGCGGGACTACAAGCGCATGCTGGCCTACTCCAGCATCGAGCACATGGGCCTGCTCGCGCTCGGCGCCGCCATCGGCGGCCGGCTGGCGCTCATGGCCGTCCTGCTGCACATCCTCGGGCACGGGCTGGCCAAGTCGGTGCTTTTCCTGTCGGCCGGCCACATCAACCTGGCGACGGGCAGCAGCCGGATCGCCGCGGTCCGCGGCCTGGCCCGGCGGGCGCCGCTGCTGGCCGGCGCTTTCGGCCTCGGGCTGGCCGCCGTGCTCGGGCTGCCGCCGTTCAGCCTGTTCGCCAGCATGATCGGCATCGTGCGTGCCGGATTCGGAGCTGAAGCAGGCACCGCGGTCGGCTGGGCGACGGCCGTCGCCCTGGTGCCGCTGCTCGTGGTGTTCGCCGCCGTCGCCCGTCACGCCGCACGCATGCTGCTCGGCTCCCCACGCGCCACCGAGACCGCCGAGATCGCAGATATGGCGCCCAAGGTTCCCGAGCTTGCCGAGCTTCCTGAGGTTCCCGAGCTTCCCGAGCTTCCCGAGACGAGCGGGCCGGGTGGCCCGGCGGGCGCCGTACGGCTGCCGCGCACGGCCGCCGTCCCGCTGGTCGCCGGACTGGCCGCCGCCGCCGTACTCGGCGTCTGGACCGGACCGCTGCGGCCACTGCTCGAAACCGCCGCGACCATCGCCGGAGTCACCCCATGACCGAACGCCTCGTCCTCGACATCGGCCCCGGCGAGCTGCCCGGCCAGGCGGCGCGACTACTCGACGGCGGTCACCGGCTGGCACTGGTGTCCGCCGGCGAGGAGGTCGGCGGCTTCCGCGTCGTCTATCTGTTCACCGCCCCGGGCTTCGATCTGGGCCCGGAACGGCGTACCGAGCTGCGGGTGCGGCTGCCGGGCGACGACCCGGTCCTGCCGAGCCTCGCCGCGCTGTCGTTCCCCGCCGGCCGGTTCGAACGCGAGATACGCGACCTGTACGGCATCGTCCCGGCCGAGCACCCGCTGCCGCGCCGTCTGGTACGCCACCACCACTGGCCGCGCGGGTGGTATCCGATGCGTTCCGACGCCGGGCCGCCGCCGTCGTTCGGCGACCCGGAGGGGCCCTATCCGTTCGTGACCGTGGCCGGGCCGGGCGTCTACGAGATCCCCGTGGGGCCGGTGCACGCGGGGCTCATCGAGCCGGGACATTTCCGGTTCTCGGTCGTGGGCGAGACGATCCTGAAGCTGAAGGCCCGGCTGTGGTTCGTGCACAAGGGCATTGAGAAGCTCTTCGAGGGCCGCGCCCCCGCCGACGGCATCGAGCTCGCCGAGCGGATCAGCGGCGACACCTCGGTGGGCCACGCGCTGGCGTACTGCCTCGCCGTCGAGGAGGCCACGGGGTGCGCCGTCCCGCCGGGTGCCCAGCTCATGCGGGCCGTACTGCTCGAGCTCGAGCGGCTGTACAACCACGTCACCGACCTCGGGGCGCTGTGCAACGACGTGGCCCACGGCATCTTGAACGCCCACGCCCAGCGGGTACGCGAGCGGCTGCTGCGGCTCAACGCCGAGGTGACCGGCCACCGGCTGCTACGCGGCGGGGTCACCCTGGGCGGCGCCGAGCTGCGCGCCCTGCCCGGCCCCGGCGTCATCTCGGCCGTCGCCGCCGACGTCGCCGAGATCGTCGATCTCGCGCTCGGGCACACCGTCGTCCTCGACCGGTTCGCCGGCACGGCGGAGCTGCCCGCCGAGGCGGCACGTGACCTCGGCGTACTCGGCTACGTCGCACGGGCCAGCGGTCTCGACACCGACGCCCGCCGCGACCATCCCTTCGCCGACATCGGACCCTTCTGTGTGGCCACCCGTACCGGCGGGGACGTACTCGCCCGGTTCCAGGTGCGCGCTGCGGAGATCGCGGTCTCCGCCGAGCTGATCAACCGGCTGGTGGACGGCCTGGCCGCAGGCGTCAGGTACGCGGAGCGCGTGACGGCGGCCGGCCCGGCGTCGGGAGTCGGGATCACGGAGGGCTGGCGGGGGACGATCGTCCATCGCGTCGAGCTCGCCGAGGACGGGACGCTGTCCCGCGTGAAGATCGTGGATCCGTCGTTCTTCAACTGGCCGGCCCTGCCCGTCGCCCTCAGCGGGACGATCGTCCCCGACTTCCCGCTCGTGAACAAGAGCTTCAACCTGTCCTACGCCGGCAACGACCTCTGACCCTCTGCCCTCTGCCGCCGCGCGCCGACCGGCCGGGACGCCCCGGCGCGGAGAGCGGTGCGGTGCATGCCGCTGTCTCGGCGCCCTACCATGCGGGGTCGGTAGACCGTCGTAGGGCTGGGTCGTGGGAATGACGGGGACCGACAGCGGTCGCTGCCGGCGGTTGGTGTCGGCGGTTGGTGTCGGCGCTGGCGGGCATCGGGTTTTCAAAAGTTTCGGTGGTATGACGAAAATATCGGTCCCACTCTTACTGAGTCGTTAATGCCCTCCGTCAGATTGCGGAGATCTTCTCGGCTGTGAACTCGTCGAGAGCCCAGCCGACGGCCGTTCTCACTCGACCGGGATCGGGGACGGCCGGGTGAGGTTTTCAAGCACCGTCCAGAACATGATGTGCTCCGACCCTCTGTCGGTGTGTTCGACGCGTGCGACGGGCGATCACCCACCCGGTAGAGCCGACGGGTCCGGCGGCCGGTTTCGTCATCGCCCGGATCGGAGGCATCCCGCCGCGCCCGCACTCCCACCCGGGAGCGAGCCGTCTCCGGGCCACACGCGGTTCCGAGGCGCGTCCGGGGCCCGAGCGTGCCGGCGCCCGGGGCGCGATCGGTACCGGGCATCGGGAGCGGGTTCCGGCGCCGGATGCGACACCGGGGGTGCGGCTCGTCCGGTCTGCGGACGAGGGCGCCGTGCTGAAAGTTACATCGGCCGCGCTCTCACCCCAGCGCGATTCGGCGAAAATTTCAGGAGGTGGGTGGGCGTTCGAGCACGTACGCCGCAGGTAGGCGAATGGAGCATCCGAAACATTTCTGATCCTCCTTGACACATTTCGGATGGGTTTCCAAACTGAATCCCCAGAGCGGTCCCCCCTGCCGATTTGGAGGTGCATGGCAGGGGCCGGCTCCGGCGCCCTC
The DNA here is from genome assembly GCF_050942215.1 of Sphaerimonospora sp. CA-214678. Taxonomy (GTDB): domain Bacteria; phylum Actinomycetota; class Actinomycetes; order Streptosporangiales; family Streptosporangiaceae; genus Sphaerimonospora. The sequence continues at coordinate 2,884,966 of NZ_CP192056.1, read as the reverse complement.
GTGGTGTGCGTCCCCGGCCATGGGACGCGGCGTCTGTCCACGGGGACTCCCCCGCCGTATTCCTATCTTTGTGACTCAGTGGAGGCCCAAGCATGGTCACAGGTTCCACCCCCTTAGATCGACCCCGGCAGCCATTCAGCGGTCTGCGCAGGGCCCTCGCCACGGCAGCAGTAGGCGTGCTCGGCGTTACAGCTCTGGTGGCGGTGCAGACTCCCGCCGACGCCGCGGCGAGCACGCTGGGCGCGGCGGCCGCGCAGAGCGGGCGGTACTTCGGTACGGCCATCGCCGCCGGCAAGCTCGGTGACTCGACGTACACCACGATCGCGAACCGTGAGTTCAACATGATCACGGCCGAGAACGAGATGAAGATCGACGCCACCGAGCCCAACCGGGGGCAGTTCAACTTCACCCAGGCCGACCGGATCTACAACTGGGCCGTGCAGAACGGCAAGCAGGTCCGCGGCCACACCCTGGCCTGGCACTCCCAGCAGCCGGGCTGGATGCAGTCGCTGTCGGGTAGCTCGCTGCGCCAGGCCATGATCGACCACATCAACGGCGTCATGGCCCACTACAAGGGCAAGATCGCCTACTGGGACGTCGTCAACGAGGCCTTCGACGACGGTTCCGGCGGCCGCCGCGACTCCAACCTCCAGCGGACCGGCAACGACTGGATCGAGGTCGCCTTCCGCACCGCGCGGGCCGCCGACCCGGCCGCCAAGCTGTGCTACAACGACTACAACATCGACAACTGGACCTGGGCCAAGACGCAGGGCGTCTACAACATGGTCCGCGACTTCAAGCAGCGCGGCGTGCCGATCGACTGCGTGGGACTGCAGGGCCACTTCAACAGCGGTAGCGCCTACAACCCCAACTTCCGCACCACGCTGCAGAGCTTCGCCGCCCTGGGCGTGGACGTGGCGATCACCGAGCTGGACGTCGAGGGCGCCTCGGCCACCACCTACGCCAACATCGTCAACGACTGCCTGGCGGTCTCCCGCTGCGTCGGCATCACCGTGTGGGGCGTCCGCGACAGCGACTCCTGGCGCTCCTACCAGAACCCGCTGCTGTTCGACGGCAGCGGCAACAAGAAGCCCGCCTACACCTCGGTGCTGAACGCGCTCAACGCCGCCACCCCCAACCCCACCCCGACACCCACGCCCACCCCGACACCGACACCGACGCCCACACCGACACCCACCCCGACTCCGACACCGGGCGGCGGGGCATGTTCGGCGACGCTCCAGACGGTCAACAGCTGGCCGGGCGGCTTCCAGACGGAGGTGACGGTCCGCGCGGGCAGCTCCGCGGTCAACGGGTGGACCGTGACGTGGACCTGGCCGGGCGGGCAGAGCATCACCAACCTGTGGAACGGCACACAGAGCGTGTCCGGCTCCAACGTGACCGTGCGTAACGTCGACTACAACGGCTCCATCGCCTCCGGCGCCTCCACGACCTTCGGCTTCACCGGCAACGGCAGCGCGGCCACCCCCACGGCCACCTGCACCAGCTCCTGATCCGAAGACCCCTTGAGTGAAGCGGGCCGGGCGGCGGACTTCGCCGCCCGGCCCCTTCGCGTGCTCGGCCCGGCGGCGCACGGCGCGCTGCGGCAGGGTATGCGGGACCGCGACCTCGATCTCCTCCAGCGGATCGGCGGTGGTCACCGACCAGTCGCTGCCCATCGCCGGGGTCGCGCCGTTGCGGAGCAGGTCCCAGAACGGATACTGCAGGTCGGCGCGGTCCCGGCCGAGGAAAGGCAGCGTCAGCTCCTCCATCTGCGGTTCCATCTGCGCCCAGTACGCCTGGCAGTTGGCCGTGACGCCCAGCTCGCGGAAGCGGGGCACGTCGTCGGGGTGCGGCGCGCCGGTGTAGTTCTCCATCACCCCGTCGGTCATGATCTTCACGGTGGTGGGGCGGAACCGGCCCGGCGCGTCTCCACCTCCCGCGGGAGCGGTGCCGGCCTCCCGCCGACCGAGGAGCTCCGGGATCTGGTCCAGCTCACGATGCCGGTCCCACGGGGACATCGCGCCCGGCACGGTCGAGGTCCTCCCCGCCAAACTGGTGATCCGGGCCAGCACCTCGCCGACCGGCTGAGCCGGTCGGGACCTCACTCATCGGCCCTCGATCGGCGATGCAAGGGCGACAGGGAAGTTCCCCGCGAACGTACGCGGCGGGCCACTTCGGATTTCGGCAGGCCGCTCGGCTCCGTACCCGGTTGACATCCCCGCCTCAGCGGACCAGACCAACCTCCCGACTCAGCGGCTCTCTGGGCGATGTGCGGCGTCCGGCGAAAGCGCCGCACTCGATGTCTCTCACAATGTCTCTCACAATGTCTCTCACGATGTCGTGCTCGATGTCGTGCTCGATGTCGCTCATGAAGGCGACCCATTCAGCCGAGGCGAACATCAGAACCGGTCCGCCGGGTCCCTGGAGCTCGCGTACGGCCCGGGCCCCTGACGGGTTCCGTCAACCGCCCCAGCCACAGCATTCAATCGAGCACAGAGTGCCACCAATTGCGACATTCGAGGTTAAATGAACTTAGCGCGACAATAGTAGATTGGCAGCAAATGTCGCAAGGACCATCGAAAATAGGGTGACCGTGATTCATCCGACATAGAGTCGGTAGCACTCGACCAGGTACTTATCTCTCATAATTTCTTTGAATTTTTTGGGTCGGACTATTGCCCTGACCAAATCACGGGTGAAAGAATTGCAACAGGCGTTCGAACCGGTGATGCGGAAGGGGGATCGATGATGTCGGCAGCACGGGAGACGAAGTCCGCGGATCGGGTCGGTCCCGTCTTGCCGTTGTCCCATGCCAAGCCCTTGCTGGGTCCTGAGTGGTGGGCCGGTATGAAGGTCGAGACACAGGCCCGTGCTGCCGCCCACGCTCAGGGCGGGCCGGGAGACACCGCGCGGTGGTCCGATTGGCCCGACTGGCTTGGCGCCGTCCCCGATATATCCTCAAACAGCGCAATCCCGAACACCGCGATTTCGGACGGTGTGCACCGAGGCGGGTGCGAAGGCGATATGGGCAGCGGCATCGTGAGCGATCCCGCTGCGGACCTCGAGATCGGGCGGACCGACAATCACGCACCTGGCGATGCGGAGACCGGTGACGCTGAATTTGACGGCGAGAGTGGCCACGCGAGCGGCGGAACGGCTCACCCGGTTGACGGCGGCGCCCAGGCTCGGGGCGGCCGGGTTTGGGGTGGTCAGCAGGGTGGGGATGGTGCTGGTGATCTCTCGTGGCCGTTGGTGAGTCAGGTTCGGGAGGCCGCGCTGGCGCTGGCGTTGACCCCGCTCCCGGACTCGCCGCAGCAGTGTCTGGCGCAGGTGGAGGAGCTTGCGTTCGCACGGGACCGGCTGGAGGCGGCGATCGCCGTACGGGCCGCCCACGTGCACGCCGCCGGGGCCGCCCGCGAGCGTGGGCATGCCTCCACCAAGACCTGGCTACAGTCGGGGTGCGGGATGAGCCGCCGCACGGCCTGCCGCACCGTGGCCCTGGGCGTCGAACTGGCACGCCTGCCCGAGATTCGGGCGCGGTTCGCCGCCGGGAACCTGACCGAGGCCATAGTGGCGGCGATCTGCGCGGCCACCACCGGGCTCAGTGATGCGGACGCGGCCAAGGCCGAGACGATCCTGCTGGAGCTGGCCGGCTCGGCCGGGCCGCAGGAGATCGCCAAAGCGGGACGGTATCTCCGCGCGGTGCTGGACCCCGATGGGGAGCTCCGGGATGCCGGTGCCGATTTCGATGCCCGGTTCCTGCTGGTGCGGGAGACCGATGCCGGCGGGGTGGAGGGGGAGTTCCGTCTGCCGCGGGAGGCCGCCGCCCGGCTGCGGGCACTGCTGGACGCCTACGCCAAGCCCAAGGCTCAAGGAGATGACCGGCCGCTGCGGGTCCGCAACGCCGACGCGCTGATCGCGCTGCTGGAACAGCAGATCACCACCGAACTCCTGGTGTTGATCAACGCCGAATCCCTCCCCGACGACCCCACCCGCCACACCACCACTCCGCGGCAGCCCACTCCCGGCCACGCCACACCCGCCGACACGGTGCCCAGCGACACAGTGCCCGCCGACACAGTGCCCGGCGACACCCCGCGCGACACCGCACCCGGCGGCACCACCGGACCCGGCGATGTCTCATCCGGAGACAGCGCGCCCAAAGACAGCGCGCCCAAAGGCAGCGCGACCGATGGCATGACAGGGGACGGCACCACATCCGACGGCGCGGACGGCGATGTCGCGTCCGGCGATGTCACTCCCAGTGAGGCCGCACCCGACGACGCGGTGCCTGGTGACATCACGTCCGGCGGCACCGTGCCTGATGACGTCGCGCCTGGTGACGCCGTCCGGAGCGGCGGGCCGGCGGGTGCGAACCGTAAGGAGACCGTCTGGGAAACCCGCGGGGAGGCCGGGGAGGACCTCGGTCTTGATCACACTCCCGAGCCGGCTCCGGAGTCTGCTTGTGGAGGCCCCGGCTCCGAGGACATGGGCCCGGACAGCGCAGACCCCGGAAGCACGATCTTCGGAGGCACGGGCCCGGGCCGTACGAACGCCACGGGCACCGGGATCGGAAGCACAGGTGGCGGGGGCGGCGGGTCAGGGGATAGGAGAGTCGATGTCGGGGACTGGTGGTGGCGGTCGGTGCTGCGCACCCTGCCCGGGCTGCTGCTGTCCACCGGGCAACTGCTGCCGATCATCGACATCCACCGCCTGGCCCGCACCTCCACCCTCGTCCGCCTGGTCATGAACGCCGACGGACAGGCCCTGGACATGGGCCGCAAAACCCGCCTGGCCACCCCCGCCCAACGCCGCGCCATCGCCGCCCGCTACGACACCTGCTGGGTGAAAGGCTGCCCGCTCCCGGCGAGCATGTGCCAAGTCGACCACCTCGACAACTGGAGCGAAGGCGGCCACACCGACCTGGCCAGACTCGGCCCCGCCTGCCAATTCCACAACCGCGACCGCTACCTGCACCCCGACCGCTACCAACGCCGCCAGATCGGCCCCGACCGCTGGGAATTCATTTACATCGACCCCTCCCGCGTCGGCGGACGCGGCGTCCGGCCTTCCGATCCGGAGACGCCGGAAAGGTCGGAGACGCCGGAGGAGACCGTCTCCAACACCAATGTCAAGGCACCCTCCCCGATAAGGGCAGAGCAAGCGCCTCCTGAAGGGACACCTCCTCGAGAGGCTACATCCCCTGAAAAGGCAAGACCCGCCTGAGAAGCGAAGACCTCAGGGAGACGCAGGGGACCGTTGCCGGATCTTGAAACTGATCCCCTGGGGTGCGTGCGGGGCGGCGAGGGAAACCGGGATCAGGGTCGGGCGCAGATGTCGGTGACGCCGGCCGTGTGATCAGTCAGGATTCGAGAAGCGGGCAGCGCCACCGCCGTCCTAGCGTTGGCGACATGACGCAGAACCGGCGGGCAGGCAGTCACTCAGGGCGCGGGCGCGGTTCACCCGGGCCGGTGTCACGGTGGTTCCTGCACCGGATGAACGCCCGGGCGAGCCGCAAGATCCGACGTGGCCGCGACAAGGTCATGGGCATGGACGTACTGATCCTGAACACGGTGGGGCGCCGAAGCGAGCAGCCGCGGGAATCACCTCTGGCGTGGTTCGCCGACGGCGAGAACGCGTGGCTGATCGTCGCCTCGGGCGGCGACAACCGGCACCCGGACTGGTACCTCAATCTGATGGCACGCCCGGAGCGGGCGACGATCGAACTACCCGGCCGCGACCCCCTGCCGGTGACACCCCGCAGGCTCGACGGCAGCGATCTCAAGCAGGCTTGGCAGCGCATCATCACCGCCCAACCTCGCTATGCCAAATACCAGAGCAAATCCAACCGGGAATACCCCGTTGTCCGGCTCACCCCGCGGTGACCGTATTCCTGGCCGTCCCACCTGCCCTGAAACTGCCGCCGATCGTCGGCTCCCTGAGCTGACTCCCACATACGAGTCGAGCAGGTCGATCACGCCGGGATCGGCAGGGGCCTGCCCGGCGGCCAGAGCGCACAGGAGGTCCTTCACGTCCTGTCCTGGTCGTGGCCGTAAGGATCGCCCGCCGCAGCGAGCTCAGCGGCGGTGACCGTGCGCAGGAAGGGCACGGCGAGCACGGCGACCGCCGCGGCGAAGACGGCGAAAGCGGGTCGGAGACCGAAGGCGTCGGCCAGCACCCCGGCGAGGCCGGCGCCGAGCGGAAGGGTGCCCCAGCCGAGCAGCCGGGCGGCGGAGCCGTACCTGCCGAGCAGCCGGTCGGGCACGAGGGCCTGGGAGATGGTGCGGGAATTCACCGTCCACAGCGTTCCGCCCATGCCACCGACGAAGGCGGCGGTGCCGACGGCCCAGGCCGCCGGGAGCACGGCGGGCACGGCCATCATCAGGAACGTCCCGACCAGATCGGCGAACAGCGCCCACCGGACGCCGAGCAGCCGGTTGACCGCCGAGGTGGACACGGCGCCGGCCAGGCCGCCCGCGCCGATCGCGCCGACCAGCAGGCCGTACCCCGCGGGATCCAGCTCCAGTACGGACGTCGCATAAGACGGCAGCAGGGCGAGCCAGGCGCTCCAGCTCCCCGCCAGGACGGCGATCGTCAGCGAGAGCGTGCGCAGCAGCCGATGCCGCCAGAGAAAGACCAGTCCCTCGCGGATGTCCGCGACCACGCTCCCCCCACCGGCCCTGGAGTCCCCGGCGGCCGTGACGTCTCCCGCTGCCTCGGAGTGCCCGGCGGCATCCTGCTCTCCGGTGGCACGGACGTCTCCGGCGGCCCCGAAGTGCGCCGCGTCGCCGTGGGCTCCTGCCGCCCAGGCATCTCCGACGGCGATGTGCTCTCCAGTGGCTCGGAATCGGCCGACCAGCAGGGTCATCAGCACCGCGCCGAGGGTGAAGGCGGCGGTCGCGGAGCCGAGCGCGACGGCCGCCCCGATGCCGACGAGCAGGCCGCCGATCGCCGGCCCGCAGAACTCGTTGGCCACGGTCTCGGTCCCGGCGATCCAGGCGTTGGCCCGGGCGCGCCGCTCCACGGGGACGGCGGCGGGAATCACCGCGCTGACCGCGGTGTCGGCCACCACCTCGGCGAGACCGATCACGAGTCCCGCGGCGTACAGAACCGGCAGCGACGGCGCCCCCACCGTGCTCGCGGCGAGCAGCGCGACGACGGCGGCCGACCGGAAGAGGTTCGCACCGACCGCGAGCCGGCGGCGATCGACCCGATCGGCGAGCACGCCCACGGGAAGCGACGCCAGCAGCCACGGCAGAGTGAGCGTGAGCGCCACCCCGGCCACCTGCCCGGCGGAGCCGCCGGCCGCCACGGCGAGGACGGGCAGTGAGATCTTGACGACGCCGTCGGCCAGGTTCGTGATGCCCGTCAACGCCACGAGCACGGCCTCGTTTCTGCCGCTCCCCCGCTCTGCCCGGATCATCGTCTCGGTCACGCCGCCCCCACCTCAACCGTCTATCTGGATAGATGGTGAGATGTTAACCGGCTATCTTGATAAGCGGAATAGTCAGGCCGTTGGAATAGAGTCGGCTCGGAGGAGCGTGCGCAGTCATGACAGAGCCATCCGCCCACGCGGCCCTGATCCTCGAATTCGCCAACACGCTCGACGTCGAAGCCGGCACGGACGTGATCGCCACGGTGGAGGGGCTCTCGGCCTGGGCGCGAGATCGGGGGCTGCCCGGCGAGGTGGACGAGACCACCCATGTCCGGGCGATATCGCTGCGCGCCGGTCTGCGTGCACGCCTGCTGCTGAACAACATCGGGACGCCCGACACCGCTGAGGCCGGCGAGACCGCCCGGGCGATCGAGCAGGCGCAGTCCGTGCTCGACACGGTGCCCCTGCGAGCACGTCTGGGTGCGGAGCCCGAGCCCGGCGGTCCCCTGCTCGGCGACGGCCCGCTCGCCGCGATCGGCGTCGCATGGGCCCTGGTGGTGGCCGCCGGGGAATGGCAGCGCCTCAAGCAGTGTCCGGATCACACGTGCGAGTGGGTGTTCTGGGACGGCACCCGCAGCCGCACCCGGCGCTGGTGCACGATGAGCGTCTGCGGCAACCGGGCCAAGGCGCGCGCATACGCCGCCCGGCGCAGACGCGCACCCGACTGATCCCGGAGGGATCCGCGTGCTCCCCCGGACACCCCCTGAGCGGGTCAGCCCAGACGGGTCAGCCCAGACGGGTCAGTCGTGGCAGGTCAGTCGTGGCAGGTCAGTTCGATTGGGGCGGCATGACGGTGCCGCGGACCTCGCCGAAGGCGACGACGCACCCGCCCGATGCCGGGGCGGTCGCGGTGATGACGACCTCGTCGCCGTCTTCCAGGAACGTACGCCTGCTCCCGTCGGGCAGCTCGATCGGTGTCTCGCCCGACCAGGAGAGCTCGATCAGGGAGCCGCGCTCGTCGGAACCGGGCCCGCTGATCGTGCCCGAGGCGAACAGGTCTCCGGTGCGCAGGCCGGCGCCGTTCACCGTCATGTGGGCGAGCTGCTGCGCGGCCGTCCAGTACATCCCGGCGAAGGGCGGCCGCGATACCACGTGGCCGTTGAGGCGTACCTCCAGCCGGATGTCGAACCCCCACGGTCCCGTATCGGCGTCGTCCAGGTACGGCAGCGGCTTCGGGTCGCGTGCCGGCGGCTCGACCCGGGCGTGCTCCAAGGCTGCCAGCGGGACCAGCCACGGGGAGACCGACGTGGCGAACGACTTGCCGAGGAAGGGCCCCAGCGGCACGTATTCCCACGACTGGATGTCCCGGGCCGACCAGTCGTTGACCAGGCAGGCCCCGAAGACGTGCTCGGCGAACTCCTCCATCGGCACCGGCGTGCCCGACACGGAGGGGGCGCCCACGACGAATCCCAGCTCGGCCTCGATGTCGAGGCGGGTCGACGGGCCGAAGACGATGTCGCCGTCCGGGGTACGGCGCTGCCCGTGTGGCCGTACGACCGGCGTGCCGGACACCACGACCGTCCCCGCCCTGCCGTGGTAGCCGATCGGCAGGTGCCGCCAGTTCGGGGTCAGCGGTTCCTGCCCCGGACGGAACATCCGGCCGAGATTCGTGGCGTGGTGCTCCGAGGCGTAGAAGTCGACGTAGTCGGCGACGGTGAAGGGCAGGTGGAGCCGCACCTCGTCCCGTCCGACCAGGTGCGGACGCACGGCCCGTTCGTGGGCGCCATCGGTGAGCCAGCCGGTGACGCGTTCGCGTGTCTCGTCCCACACGGCCCGGCCGCCGGCCATGAAGCGGTCGAGCGTGCTCTCGGCGAACGTGCCGGCCATGGCCGGCCACAGCTCCTCCGCCACGGCGGCCAGATCCAGGACGTGCCGGCCGACCGCCACGCCGACCCGGCGATCCAGCCCGTCGGGCCGGGTGGAGAACACGCCGTAGGGCAGGTTGTCCAGGCCCCATCCGGCATCGTCGGGGCGAAGATCGAGCCAGGTCACAGTCGCTCCTGCGCGGTCGGAGTCGTGGTCGTGGTCGCGGTCGTAGCCGCGGTCGTGGTTGCGGTCGTAGCCGTGGTCGGACTCGTGGTCGCGGTCGGGATCTTGGTCGCGGTCCCGGGCCGAACGCCGATCAGGCCGAGCGCGGCCAGATCCTCGAGGGGTTCGTCGATGCTGCAGGTGCCGAAGGAACGGAACATCCGGCGCGTCGCCGCCGCCCGGTCCTCGCCCAGCACGCGGATCCGGCCGGCCACGGCGGCGGGATCCCGCAGCGCGAGCACCCCGGCCACCTCGGCCGCCGACGCGCCGTCCAGGGCCGCGCTCGTGGCGAGCAGCACGTTGAGGAACCCGTGGTGCTCGAAGCCCGTGCCGGTCGCGGTGTGCCGTACGGCATGGTGCAGCCCGGCGGTGCATTTGAACGGCAGGTCCCTGCCGACGCAGCCGACGATCGACTCGGCCAGCTCGGCCTCGGACGGGAACGCCCGCGCCTGGAGGCCGCCGGTGCGGAACTTGGCGAAGAACCCCGTGCCCGCGAGCGCGTCGAGCACGGGAAGGCACGCCGTCCGCGGGACCTCCACGAACCCGGCCGTGTCCCCGTCGCGACCCGTACGGCCGCGCAACGCGGCCACGGCCGCGGTGGCGCCCGCCGGGTCGGCCACCCCCGAGACCTCCAGCGCCGCCGCGTTCGGCAGCGGGCCGATCCGCTCGACCGCGCCCGGACCACCCGTCACCACGACGCTGATCACCAGATCCGCCGGGAGCTCGGCCAGCCGGGTGTCCGCACAGATGAACGGCCCCACGAAACCGGCGTACCACGACGTGCGATGGAGTCGATGCGCCGGTACGGCCTCGGCCATGGGTGCGTCGCCGGGCGGGAAGAGCGCGGCGTCGTCGAACAGCGAGGCGAAAAGAGCCTCGCCACCGGAGAACGTCATCTCGTCGCTGTCCACGATCGCATGCTAACGGAGCTTCCCCCCGCTGATCAGCGCGAACTCGCCGCGCCCGTTCCGTACCCGGCAATGTGCTCAGACCGATCGGGGCCGTGTCGATCAGCGCAAGACAATCTGCACAATCAACCCTTTCCGCGCATCCAGATCAAACCGCCGGAGCAACCTCGCGGAGCAGTCGCGGAACATCCTGCCGGAGCGACTCGAGGGCGCCGGCCGAGCCGCCGGCGATCAGTACGGCGAGGCGGCGTCCTGGCGCTCTCCCTCGTCGAACGGGCCCTCCGGCTCCGCGTCGGCGACATCGGAGCCCTCCCGGCCCGAATCCCGCCGACGCAGGGCCGCGATCCCGGCGGGCACGGCCGGCGCGAGGATGATCGCCGCGGCGGTGTTGACCGCGCGGAAGCCGCCGAGGGCGAGGATCGGCCCGGCCAGCGCGGCCGCGGCCGCTCCCGCGTAGCTCATGCCGGCGTCGGTGACGCCCTGCAGCGGCACCCGGACCCGGGCCGGGGAGGCCTTCGACAGCAGCACGGAAGCGGAGATCAGTGACGCCGACCAGCCGGCGCCGAGGATGGTCAGCGCGACCGCTGTGAGGGTTCCGCCCGCCGGCGTGGTCGCGGCCAGGAAGCCGAGCACCAGCGCCACCGAGAGCATCGCGACGCCGCCGAACGCGACCCGCATCGCGCCATACCGGTCCGCCAGCCAGCCGAAGATCGGGCTGAAAGCGTACATTCCTATGATGTGGAGACTGATCACGATCCCGACCACCTGCAGCGTCATTCCGTGATGCTGTAGATGCAGCGGCGTCATCACCATCACCGTGATCATCACCGCGTGCGCCGCCGCGATGAGGACCACGGCGAAGCGGGCCACCGGATGCGCCGCCGCCCAGCGCAGCGCGGCCAGCGCACCCGTCTGCCCCGCCCCGGCCGGACCTGATCCGGCGCCGGCCGCGCTCTGCGCCCGTGCGGCCGCTGCCGCCGCTGCCGCCTGGGGCCGTACGGCAGGCCGGAACAGCAGCGCGACCACCGCCGCCGCCGACGCGAACGACAGGATCGAGAACAGGTAGGGACCGGACAGCCCGGGCAGCCCCAGCCGGATCCCGAGCCTGTCCCCGACCTCGCTGAGGTTGGGCCCGGCCACCGATCCGACGGTGGTCGCCCAGATCACCGTCGACATCGCCCTGGCCTGGGCGGCGGGCGGGGTGTCGTCCACCGCCGCGTACCGGGTCTGCAGGTTCACCGCCTGTGCGACGCCGAAGAGGGCCAGCGCGGCCAGCATGACGACGATGTTGGAGAGCACGGCGGCGGCGATGATCAAAGCGCCGCCGGCGACGGAGATCACATAGCCCAGGGTGAGCGACCAGCGCCGCCCGCGCCTGGCGGCGACAGCGGCCAGCGGCACCGCGGCGATCGCCGCGCCGAGCACGTTCGCGGCCGAACCCAGCCCCGCCATGGTCGTACCGCCGACCTGCTCGATCAGCAACGCCCCGACCGTGGCACCGGAGGCGACGCCGACACCACCGAGCAGGTTGGCGACGACGAGAACCCCGATTCTACCGAAACCGCCCACTGAGCTACCTTTCATTTGCCTGGAGACATCATCTGGCATTCGGGTAGAAGTCCGGCACGGATTTTCCATCCGTGACTGCGGATCGGCCGCTTGGGCGTAGCCGGCGACCGGCGGCACCGGCAATTCGGTCTCGATCTGTTCCATGTCAGGGGAACCGCCGACAAGACCACGACGGCCGGGCCGCCCCTGCCATGAGGGCGATGGCCGCCACCGCGGCGGCCGAAGCAGAACCTCGAAGAGTCTTCAGGAGCCCCTGAGTCCGGGTGCGCCACCCGCCGCGCCCGCCGGCACACCGCTCAGCCGGAGAGTTCCGCGTTTTCGCAAGATCACGAGGGTGAGATGCCACTTGACCGGCTTCCTCCATTTATCTAAAGTACTAGCATCATAGATAAATGGAGGAAGTGGTGATCGAGTTCCATCTGGACGGCAGGTCCGGCCTCTCGCCGTACCTGCAGCTGGTCCAGCAGGTGCGGCACGCGCTGCGGCTGGGGCTGCTACGCGAGGGTGACCGGCTTCCAACGGTCAAAGAGGTGGTGGCCCAGCTCGCGATCAATCCCAACACCGTGCTCAAGGCGTACCGGGAACTCGAACACCACGGGCTCGTCGCCGCCCGCCCCGGTGTCGGGACGTTCGTCACCCGGACGCTGACCGACGCCACGCTCGCCGCACACGGACCGCTGCGGCAGGACCTGCGGCGCTGGCTGGCCAGGGCCCGCCGGGCCGGGCTCGACGACGAAAGCATCGAGGCCCTGTTCCTGACCACCTTTCGGACCACCGCCGAGGAGGACATAGCATGACCGCCGCTTTGCTGGCCCGGCGGCTGGGCAGGAAGTTCCGGCGGCACTGGGCGCTGACCGGCTGCACGCTGGACATCCCGGCCGGGCACGTGACCGGCCTGGTCGGGCCCAACGGCGCGGGGAAGTCCACGCTGCTGAACCTGGCCGCCGGGATGCTCGCCCCAACGACGGGCACCATCGAGGTGTGCGGCGGCGTACCAGGCAGCGGTCCGGCGCAGCTGGCCAAAGTCGGCTTCGTCGCCCAGGACACCCCCACGTACCCCACCCTGACCGTGGCCGACCACCTGCGCCTCGGCGCCCGGCTCAACCCGAACTGGGACGACGCCCTGGCACACCGCCGAATCGAGCGGCTCGGCCTGGACCCGGGCCGGCAGGCCGGGAAGCTGTCGGGCGGTCAGCGCGCCCAGCTCGCCCTGACCCTGGGCGTCGCCAAACGGCCCGAGCTGCTGATCCTGGACGAGCCGGTCGCCGCCCTGGACCCGCTCGCCCGGCGGGAGTTCCTGCAGGACCTGATGGAGGCCGTCGCCGAGCACGGACTCAGCGTCGTGATGTCCTCCCACCTGATCGCCGACCTGGAACGGGTCTGCGATCACCTCGTCGTGCTGGTCGCCGGGCAGGTGCGGCTGGCAGGAGAGGTCGAGGAGATCCTGGCCGCCCATCACCGGCTGAGCGGGCCACGCCGCGATGCCGCCAAGCTGCCGGCGGACCAGGAGGTCATCTCGGCCGGCCATACCGACCGGCAGTCCACGCTGGTGATACGCACCGAGGCACCCATCCTCGACCCTGCCTGGACCGTCAGCGCCGTCGGCCTGGAAGACCTCGTACTGGCCTACATGAGCCGCCCCGCCGAGGCCGGCTCCGGCCCGCGCCCCACCCTGGAGGTGCTGCGGTGATCTGGCTGACCTGGCGGCAGTTCCGCGCCCAGGCCACGGCGATGTACGGCCTGCTCGCCGTGCTCGCCGTCGTCCTCGTGATCGCCGGACGTCCGCCGCACGGCGTCGTGCGGCTCGCCCCGGCCGACAGCAGGCTGTACTACGCCGGCGTCGTGGTGATGTACCTCCTGCCCGCCGTCATCGGCGTCTTCTGGGGCGCTCCGCTGGTCACCCGGGAGCTTGAGGCCGGCACCCACCGCCTGGTGTGGAACCAGAGCGTCACCCGGGCCCGGTGGCTGGCCACCAAACTCGCGTTCACCGGCCTGGCCGCGATGGCCGCGGCCGGGTCGCTCAGTCTCCTGGTCACCTGGTGGGCCGGTCCCGTCGACGCCGCCAGCCGCCCGGCCACGATCCCGGTCGGGGCCGACACCGTCACCGGCATGCCCGACCCCGAGTCGTTCGCCGCGCGTATCTCGCCGCTGCTGTTCGGCGCCCGGGGGATCGCGCCCATCGGCTACACGGCCTTCGCCTTCGTCGCCGGCGTCGCCGCCGGGATCCTGCTGCGCCGCACCGTGCCCGCCATGGCCGTCATGCTCGCCGCGTTCGCCGCCGTCCAGATCGCCGTGCCCTTCGCGGTGCGCCCGTACGTGATCCCCGCGATCCAGGAGACCGTCACGATCACCGCGGAGAACATCTCGAAGGTGGGGGTGAACAGCTCCGGCGAGGTGGAGGAACTGGCCGTGGCCGGGCCACCGGGCGCGTGGGTCCTGGGCAACGAGACCGTCGACGCCGCCGGCCGACCGGCCACGGTGCCGTCCTGGGCGGCGGCCTGCCTGCTGCCGCCGCCACTGGAGCAGGCGTCCCCGTCAGGTCCGGTGATCGACCGAGAGTGCCTCACGAGGCTCGCCGACCTCGGCTACCGGCAGCGGGTGACCTACCAGCCCGCCGGCCGTTTCTGGGCCCTGCAGGGGATCGAGACAGCGATCTTCCTTGCCCTGTCCGCACTGGCGGCCCGGCTCTGCCTCAGGTGGATCCGCAGCCGCCTGTCCTGACCGGTCTGTCATCCCCCTTTCGAAAGGACCACTGTCTCCATGAGTCATGCGATCGAACCGTGTCATGCCGCCGACCGACGCACCGGCATCGGCCGGGCGGTCGTCGCCGGGCTGCTCGCCATGGCGGCCACCACCGCCGGCGCGTCCGCACCCGCCGCCGCCACGCCCACGGCCGCATCCGCGACCGGGCCGGACGGCACGCCGTACCTGCCCAAGCCGACCGGCGGGCACGCGGTCGGCACCACGGCCCTCTACCTGAAGGACACCTCCCGCCCCGACCCGTGGGTCCCGGAGATGAAGGCCAGGGAGCTCATGGTCTCCCTGTGGTATCCGGCGAAGTCTCCCGGCCGCCACCGGGCACGGTACATGACGCCGAAGGAGTCCGAGCTCCTCCTGGAGGACGGGGGAATCACGGGAGTTCCCCTGGACGTCCTGAGCAGGACGCGGACCAACGCCTTCACCGATGCGAAACCGGCCGGGAAAAAGCACGGCCTGCCCCTCATCGTGCTCTCCCCCGGCCACTCCAAGCCCCGCAGCGAACTCACCTCGCTCGCCGAAGACCTGGCCAGCAGGGGCTACGTGGTGGCCGCGATCGACCACACCTACGAGAACGTCGCCACCACCTTCCCCGACGGCCGGGTGACCACCTGTGTCACCTGCAAGATCAAGAAGGACCCGGCGTGGTGGGAGAAGCTGGTGAACAGCCGGGCGGCCGACGTCTCCTTCGTGCTCAACCAGCTCACCGGGTCGCGTGCCGAATGGAAAGGCACGCGCCTGATCGACCGATCACGGATCGCGATGGCCGGTCACTCCGTCGGCGGAGCGAGTGCCATAGCGGCCATGGTCGGGGACTCCCGCATACGCGCCGGAATCGACATCGACGGCAGCACGTACGCCTCGATCCCGGACAGCGGGCTGTCGCGGCCGTTCCTGTTCCTGGGCAAGCCGTCCTCGTACACTCCCGGATCCGGCAAGCCGGAGGTCGCCGGCTGGGAACACGACTGGAAGCTCATGACCGGATGGAAGCGCTCGCTGCTCGTCACGGGGGCCGCCCACACCTCCTTCACCGATCTCGGCATGCTGGGCGACCAGTTCGGCATCGACCTCGGCGCCGACATACCCGGCCTACGCTCCGTGGAGATCACCCGCAGGTACGTCGCGGCCTTCTTCGACCTGCACCTGCGCGAGAGGCGCCAACCTCTGCTGAACGGGCCGTCGGCGCGTTACCCCGAGGTCGAGCACTGCTCGGTCGAGAAGAAGATCTGCCGTTAGGACACCAGGCCCGCTTCGTAGGCGATGATCGCGGCCTGGACGCGGTTGCCGACGCCGAGGCGGGCCAGGACGGCGCTCACGTAGGCCTTCACCGTCCCCTCGACGAGATGGAGCCGGTTCGCGATCTGCGCGTTGGACAGCCCCGAACCGAGCAGTGCCAGCACCTCCCGCTCACGCGGCGTCAGGCCCTCGATCTTGGTCCGCGCGGCGGCGGCCCGGCGCATCCGTCCCCCGCTGAGCTGTGTGATCACCCGATGCGCGACCCGGGGAGACAGGTACGCCGCCCCGCCCGCGACCGCCCGCACCCCGGCGATCAGCCCTGGTGATCGCCGTGGCGGCGCTGGGCGCCTTCACCGGCGACCATGTCTCCTATCTCCTCGGGCGAAGCGGCGGGCGGCGGGTGGTGCGGCGGCTCAGACCGGGTGGGCGTGGCCGTACGGTGTTCACCTGGGCGGAACGTACGCTCGCGCGGCGTGGCGGCCTGCTGCTGGTGGTCGCCCGCTACATTCCGGGAGGCCGTACGGCGGCCACGACGACCGCCGGCGCCGTCGGCTACCCGCCGGGGCGGTTCTCCCTCTTCGACGCGGTCGCCGCCTCCTCCTGGGCCGTGTACTCGACCATGATCGGCATGGTGGGCGGCGCGGCTTTCGAGCACGACCCGGTCAAGGGTCTGCTGCTCGGCCTGGGCATCGCCCTCACCGTCACGGCCGTCACCGAGGTGATCCGCTGTCTGCGCGGCCGCCGACCGGCGGACGAGGCCGCCGTGACCGGGATTCGCCGGGTCGCCGGAGGCGAACTCGAGCCGGACGACCCGATCGACGGCCGCGAGCACTACCTCTGCCGGATCGACCGTCCGGGCCCGTCCGTCCCGCCCTGAGCTCGCTCGCGAGTGCCGCCGCCCGGGGTCTCCGTTCCCGGCCGATCCGCCCGCCGCGAGCCGGTGCGTTCGACGGCCGCCGACCCGGCCCCGGCAGCGGACACGGATTCGGCCTTCGTCTCGGTTTCGGCCTTCGTCTCGGTTTCAGCCGCGGCTTCAGCTTCGGCCTTCGTCTCGGCTTCGGCCGCGGCTTCGGCTTCGGCGATCCGGCGGTAGGCGCGGTCGCGGAAGCGGAGGACCACCGCGGCCAGCGTCGCGGCGACCAGCGATCCGGCCAGCACCGCGACCTTGACCTGCGCGTCGCGACCGGTGCCGAAGGCCAGTTCCCCGATGAGCAGGGACACGGTGAACCCGATGCCGGACAGGATCGCCAGCCCGGCCACATCGACCCAGGAGAGCCCCTCGTCCAAATCGGCCCTGGTGAACCGGGCCACTCCCCAGGTGGCCGCCGTGATCCCGATCGGCTTGCCGACGACGAGCCCGACGACCACGCCGAGCGCCACCGGATCGGCCAACGCCTCGGCCAGACCCGCCGGACCGCCGAGTGACACGCCGGCCGACAGGAACGCGAAGACCGGCACGGCCACTCCGGCGGAGATCGGCCGCAACCGGTGCTCGAAGTGCTCGGCCGGTCCCCGACCTGCCTTCCGGCCATCGCCCCGCGCACCCGCCAGGACAGGCACGGCGAAGCCGAGCAGCACACCGGCGACCGTGGCGTGCACGCCCGAGGCGTGCATCAGCGCCCAGGTCGCGACCGCCGGCGGGAGCAGCAGCCACCACGAGTGCGCGCCACGCCGCGCCAGCACGGCGAAGACGGCCAGCGGCAGCAGGGACGCCAGCAGGGGGATCACCGACAGCTTCGCCGTGTAGAAGACGGCGATGATGACGATGGCGAGCAGGTCGTCGACCACCGCCAGGGTGAGCAGGAACGTCCGCAGCGCCGAGGGCAGGAAGCGGCCGACGACGGCGAGCACCGCCAGCGCGAACGCGATGTCGGTGGCGGCGGGGATCGCCCACCCCCTGGCCGCGCCGGGGACGCCGAGGGTCACCAGCGTGTAGCACACGGCGGGGACGATCACACCGCCGACCGCGGCCGCGATCGGCACCGCGGCGCGGCGCGGATCGCGCAGGTCACCGGCGACGAACTCGCGCTTGAGCTCCAGTCCGGCGACGAAGAAGAAGATCGCCAGAAGGCCGTCGGAGGCCCAGGCGGCCAGGTCCAGATCGAGGTGCAGCGCTGCGGGTCCGAAGGTGTGAGCGCGAAGCGACCGGTAGGCGTCCGACCAGGGAGAGTTGGCCCAGATCATGCCCAGCACCGCGGCGGCCAGCAGCAGCATTCCGCCGACGGTCTCCCTACGCAGGACGTCGGCGATGCGGCGGGTCTCCACCCCTGAGCCCGAGGTGAACAGCCCCTCGTGATCGAGCCGCTCGCCACGATCCGGCGGGGGCCCCTGGGCGGACCGGGAGACGGACCGGGAGACGGACGGGCGTGGCGCCGGCGGCGAAGGGTCGGTCACGGTCGCTCCATACGAGAAGACGGATCTGCCACTTTGCCGACCAGGCTTCCCGGCGCACCGCCACCGACTTTACCTTCACCTCCGCCATCGGCGGGCATGGCCCCGGGAAAGGAAGGGGACGCACCGCAGAAGGGGGCACGGGCGGATGCCCGTGCCCCCGGTCGAGACTGAGGTCAGTCACACTCCTCCTCGCTGGACAGGCTGGACTGGCTGGACTGGCCGGACCAGCCGGCCTCGCTGGACTGACTGCTGAACGACGCCGACGCCGGGCTGGTGAACGACACCTGCCGTGCCTCGGTGACCAGCCGGGTCTCGGTGACCGGATGGCTCTCGGTCACGAGCCGGGTCTCCCTGACCGGACGGCTCTCCGTGACCAGCCGGGTCTCGGTGACCGGACGGCTCTCGGTCACGAGCCGGGTCTCCCTGACCGGATGGCTCTCGGTGACCATCCGCGTCTCGGTGACCGGGCGCTGGAAGGTGACCTGCCGCGTCACCGGACGCGACTCTGTGACCAGCCGGGTCCGGGTGACCGGACGCTGGTAGGTGACCCAGCGGGTGACCGGACGCGACTCGGTCACCATGTGCGTCTCGGTGACCGGGCGCTGGAAGGTGACCTGCCGCGTCACCGGACGCGACTCGGTCACCATCCGCGTGTACGACACCGGACGCTGATGGGTGACCATCCGCGTCTGGGTGACCGGACGCTGGGTCGTGACCATCCGCGTGTACGACACCGGACGCTGATGGGTGACCATCCGCGTCTGGGTGACCGGACGCTGGGTCGTGACCATCCGCGTGGTCGTCACGGGCCGCTGGTAGGTGATCGTGCGTGAGACCGACACCGGGCTCGCGTACGACGCGACCTCCTGACTGCTGATCGCCCGGCTGCTGATGCCGCTCTCGCGGATGGAGCTGATGCCGCTCTCGCGGATCGATCCGAGCCGGCTGTAGGCGGCCTGCTGACCGATCAGCTCACCGCTGTATGAGCTCTCCTGGGCGTATCCGCTCTCCGATTCCTCCTCGCCGTATCCGTGGACGCCGGGGATCGCCGCGCTGGGCGAGGCCACCGCCGCAGCCAGACCCGGAGTGTGATTGGTCGTCGTGGCCGAGGCCGCCGCGGGCCAGAGCGCGACGATTCCGAGTACCGCCGGACCGAGCAGTAATGAGAATCGATTGCCGTGCATAGAGATACTCCTCTTCGATCAGATCGCATTGGGCGATCAGGTCGTATCTCAATCGTTGGCACCGCCGTCCCAGCACGTCCAGGCGAATTGACCTTTCTTAGCACGATCAGATCGCCATTCCGTGTAATCGAATGGACATGCACAGACGTACGCCGTCCCGTCATGGCGTGCGCTTGCCCCGCCATATCGAACGCGAGGGATTCGCACCTCTGACGGCGAGTTTGCCGGTCCCGCCTTGCGGCTTTACCGAAACACGCTCACAATCGTTTCTTCTTGATATCGGGGCGGCCGGGCCGCTGGCCGCCTCCGGCGTCAGCTCACACGTTCCTGCGGTACTGGCCGCCGATTTCGAACAGCGCCTCGGTGATCTGGCCCAGTGAGCAGACGCGGGCGGCGTCCATCAGGACCTCGAAGGCGTTGTCCTGCGACATGGCCGCCTGCCGCAGCCGGGACAGGGCCGCTGGCGCCTCGTCGGCATGGGCCTCGTGGAAGCCGCGCAGCCGCTCCAGCTGAGACCGCTTCTCCTCCTCGGTGCCGCGGGCCAGCTCCAGCGGACCATGCTCGACGTCGCCGTCGGGGTTGCGGAAGGTGTTGACTCCGATGATCGGCAGGGAGCCGTCGTGCTTGCGCTGCTCGTACAGCATCGACTCGTCCTGGATCTTGCCGCGCTGGTAGCCGGTCTCCATCGCCCCCAGCACGCCGCCGCGGTCGGAGATGCGCTCGAACTCGGTCAGCACGGCCTCTTCCACCAGGTCGGTCAGCTCGTCGATGATGAACGACCCCTGCAGCGGGTTCTCGTTCATGGCCAGGCCCCACTCGCGGTTGATGATGAGCTGGATCGCCATGGCCCGGCGCACCGACTCGGCCGACGGTGTGGTGACGGCCTCGTCGTAGGCGTTGGTGTGCAGGCTGTTGCAGTTGTCGTAGATCGCGATCAGCGCCTGCAGCGTGGTGCGGATGTCGTTGAAGTCCATCTCCTGGGCGTGCAGCGACCGGCCCGAGGTCTGGATGTGGTACTTCAGCTTCTGGGCCCGCTCGCCGGCGCCGTACCGCTCGCGCATGGCGACCGCCCAGATCCGCCGCGCGACCCGGCCGAGCACGCTGTACTCGGGGTCCATTCCGTTGGAGAAGAAGAACGACAGGTTCGGCGCGAAGTCGTCGACGTCCATCCCCCGGGCCAGGTAGGCCTCCACGTAGGTGAATCCGTTGGCGAGGGTGAAGGCGAGCTGGCTGATCGGATTGGCCCCGGCCTCGGCGATGTGGTAGCCGGAGATCGACACCGAGTAGAAGTTGCGCACCCCGTTGGCGATGAACCACTCCTGGATGTCGGCCATCATGCGCAGGCTGAACTCGGTGGAGAAGATGCAGGTGTTCTGCCCCTGGTCCTCCTTGAGGATGTCGGCCTGGACGGTCCCGCGCACGGTGGCGAGCGTCCGGGCGCGTACCTGCTCGGCCTCCTGCGGCGAGGGGGCACGGCCGTGCTCGTCGTGGAAGCGGTCGAGCGCCTGGTCGAGCGCCGTGTTGAGGAAGAATGCCAGGATGGTCGGCGCCGGGCCGTTGATCGTCATGGACACCGAGGTGTTCGGCGCCGACAGGTCGAACCCGTCGTACAGCGCCTTCATGTCCTCCAGCGTCGCGATCGACACCCCCGAGGTCCCGACTTTTCCGTAGATGTCGGGGCGCTCGTCCGGGTCGTGCCCGTACAGGGTGACCGAGTCGAACGCCGTGGACAGCCGCGTCGCCGGCTGCCCCTCCGACAGCAGCTTGAACCGCCGGTTGGTGCGGAACGGGTCGCCCTCCCCGGCGAACATCCTGGTCGGGTCCTCGTCGGCCCGTTTGAACGGGAAGACCCCGGCGGTGAACGGGAACCGGCCCGGCAGGTTCTCCGCGCGCAGGAACCGCAGCAGGTCCCCGTGGTCGGCGTACCGCGGCAGGGCGACGCGGGGGATGCGGTTGCCGGAAAGCGTGCCCCGCCACAGCGGGGTGCGCAGCTCCCGGTCGCGGACCTTCACCACGAACTCGTCCGCCCGGTAGGCCTCCGCCGTCGTCTCCCATTCGGCCAGCAGCACGCGGCTCTCCGCGTCGATGCCGGCCTCGGCCCGGGTGAGGAGCGCGTCCAGGGCGGCGGTGTCGGCGCCCTCGGCGGCGACCAGCTCACGGGCGTGCGCCAGGTGCTGCCGGCGGCGCACCGCATCGGCCTGCTCGCCGGTGCGGGTGTGGTAGGCGCGGATGGTCTCGGCGATCTCCGCGAGGTAACGCGTCCGGGACGGCGGCACGACACCGGCGGTGACCTTCGACGTCGTGCCCTCCACCCGCGGCAGCAGGTGGGGCCCCGCGGGCAGCCCGTGCTCACCGAGCAGGTCGCGGAGCCGCTGGTACAACGCGGTCACGCCCTCGTCGTTGAAGCGCGAGGCGATCGTCCCGAAGACCGGCATCTCCTCCGGCGGGACCCCGAACGCCTCCCGGTTGCGCACCAGCTGGCGGCGCACGTCGCGCAGCGCGTCCTGCCCGCCCCGGCGTTCGAACTTGTTGATCGCGACCGCGTCCGCGAAGTCGAGCATGTCGATCTTCTCGAGCTGGGAGGCCGCCCCGAACTCCGGGGTCATCACATACAGCGACACATCCGCGTACGGCACGATGGCCGCGTCGCCCTGTCCGATCCCCGGGGTCTCCACGATCACCAGGTCGTAGCCCGCCGCCCGGCAGGCCGCGATCACGTCGTCGGTGTAGCCGGGCAGTTCGCGCGCGCTCCTGGTGGCCAGCGACCGGAAGTAGATCCCGCCACCGGCCAGGCTGTTCATCCGGATCCGGTCGCCCAGCAGCGCTCCCCCGCCGCGGCGGCGGGTCGGGTCCACCGCCACCACCGCGACCCGCAGCTTGTCCTCGTAATCGATCCTGATCCGGCGCAGCAGCTCGTCGGTGAGGGAGGACTTGCCCGACCCGCCGGTTCCGGTGATGCCCAGCACCGGGGCCCTCCGGTCGGCCGCGGCGCCCCGCAGCTCCTCCAGCCACTCCCCGTCGGCCGCGCCGGACTCCACGATCGTGACGGCCCGTGCCAGCGCCCGCTGATCGCCTCCCGTGACCGCCGCGACCGAGGGCGGACGCTCCGCCGCCAGGTCCACGTCGCACGCCGCGACGATCGTGTTGATCATCCCGGCCAGGCCGAGCCGCTGCCCGTCCTCAGGGGAGAAGATCCCCGCCACCCCGTAGGCGTGCAGCCGCTCGATCTCCTCGGGGATGATCACCCCGCCGCCTCCGCCGTACACCTTGACGTGCCCGGCTCCGCGCTCGCGCAGCAGGTCGACCAGATAGGTGAAGAACTCCACGTGGCCGCCCTGGTAGGAGCTGATCGCCACGCCCTGCACGTCCTCCTGGACCGCGGCGGTGACGACCTCCTCCACCGACCGGTTGTGCCCCAGATGGATGACCTCGGCCCCCTGCGACTGCAGGATCCGCCGCATGATGTTGATCGCCGCGTCGTGACCGTCGAACAGCGCCGCCGCCGTGACGATGCGAACCGGGTGCAGGGGAACGTGCATCGAAGTCGTCTCCTAAGGCAGCGCGATCACAGGCCAAACTACTAGGATGTCCTAGCAAAATACTAGGACATCCTAGTAAGCCGCGCCGGAAAGATCTACGACCGCCGCACGGTCAGGCGGCGGCGTCGCCGTCCTCGGAGAGCTCGAACCACATCACCTTGCCGGTCGGTGTGCGCGCGCCGCCCCAGCAGCAGGCCAGAATGTCGAGGATGTGCAGACCCCGCCCGCCCTCGCCGAAGTCGTCGGCGTCCTGGATGGAGTCGGTTTTGGGCAGCGTGTGACCGGTGTCCTCCACCTCGCATCGCAGCAGGTTCTCCTGCGCGATCAGTGTGAGCCGGATGGGTCCCCGCGCGTGGCACACGGCATTGGTGGTCAGCTCGCTCACCAGCAGTTCTGCGGTGTCGGACAGCCCGTCCATCTCCCATCGCTCCAGGCTCGCGCGGGTGAGCCGGCGCGCGGCCGCAGGCGAGCGCCGACCGGCGGGCAGACACCAGGAGAGCGACCTGATCTCAGGCTCCTCCACGAGCTGGACGACGATCTCGCCGAGAAGGCGTCGCGCGGCCCGCCAGCGCGCTCGTACCGGGACCCGCTGCCCGGGGTCGGACCGGCCGGCGGCGCCGAAGATCATGGCCGGCGGGCTCACGCCGCCCGTCCCAGCACCTCACGACCCGCGGGCCGGCGGGAGGGCACGCTGCGCCCGTCCGGCAGCAACTCTCCCCAGTCCTCGAACAGCACGACACCGTTGCACAGCAGACCCCAGCCCTGCTCCGGGTGGAACGCCACCAGGTAGGCGGCATCACGGTCGGCTGCGTCGGCGGACGGACACGGCGGCTGGTGCTGGCACATGGTCGGCTTCCTTCCGGCTGGGACCTGCTGGCGACCTCGAGGGGCTGGAACGTTCTTTACGACGTTTTCAGCATGCCCTCCCAACCTCTACTGCGGACGGGGGAAAACCCCCACAGCGGTACCTATTTCGCCCTATATGGGTAGCACGTCCCCAATCTACCCGTTCACGAAGGTAGATCCCCCACGCCCTCACACACTCACACCCCGGAGAAACCGTCCGAACCTGCATCGTCCACGCCTTCGCCGCCCATGCCGACGAACCGCGTATATGGTCGTTGGCATCACTTTTCTGGTCGCGGCGCGTCATCATCAGGGACAACTGCCGCATCCGCCGAGCGAGGGACCCCAGGTGACGCCGCTGTGAAGCTACTCCACGCCGCCGATCTTCACATCGACAGCCCCCTGCGCGGTCTCGCCTCCTATGAGGGTTCTCCCGCCGAGGAGTTGCGCACGGCATCCCGGCGTGCGCTGGAGAATCTGGTCGCCCTCGCCACGTCCGAGTCCGTCGACGCGGTGCTGTTCGCCGGGGACGTCTACGACGGCGACTGGCCCGACTACCAGACCGGCCTGTTCTTCGCCCGCCAGATGTCGCTGCTGCGCGAGGCCGGCATCCCCGCCTACCTCGTGTACGGCAACCACGACGCGCAGAACCGGATGACGCGGCGGCTGCGCCTGCCGGACAACGTCCACGTGCTGGAGACCGAGGGGCCCGAGACGATCCGCGACGAGGACCTCGGCCTGGCCGTACACGGTCAGGGGTTCGGGCATCGCGACGTGACCGACAACCTCGCGCTGGCCTACCCCGACCCCTGCGCCGGGCTGTTCAACGTGGGCCTGCTGCACACCGCGCTCACCGGGCGGGAGGGTCACGACACCTACGCCCCCTGCACGGTGGAACACCTCGCCGGCAAGGGGTACGACTACTGGGCCCTGGGTCACGTGCACACCCGCGAGATCGTGGCGCGCGACCCCTGGATCGTCTTCCCCGGCAACCTGCAGGGCCGCCACGCCCGCGAGACCGGCCCGAAGGGCTGCACCATCGTCACGGTCGACGATCTCCGGGTGACCTCGGCCGAGCATCGCGATCTCGACGTCGCCCGATGGGAGCACCTGGAGGTCGACGTGGCCGCGGCCGCTGACGCCGACGCGGCCGTCGACCTGGTGGCCGAGCGGCTCAGAGACCTGGAGCACACCGGCGGGGAGCGGCTGCGCGCCGTGCGGGTCAGCCTCACCGGGCACAGCGGCGCCCACCTGCGGCTGTGGCGCGAGCAGCAGCGTCTGGTCAACGAGATCCGCGCGCTGGCCAACGATTTCGGCGACGTCTGGGTGGAGAAGGTGCGGATCGCCACCCGTCCGGCGGACGCCCCGGCCGAGGGGGCCGCAGGCCTGCTGGCCGATCTGCGCCGCACCGCCGCGGAGCTGCGGGCCGACGAGGACGCGTTCCGCCGGCTGGTCTCGGAGACCGCGCTGCTCAGCGGGCCGCTGCCGAACGAGGCGAGGGGCCCGGGGCGGGTTGATCCCGCCGATCCGGAGTGGCTGCGCCGCATCGGCGACGAGGCCGTCGGGCTGCTGGAGTCCATGATCTCCGAAGTGCGGGAGGGCTGAGCCATGCGGATCGACCGGCTGGATCTCACGGCCTTCGGGCCGTTCACGGATCGGACGCTCGATCTGTCCGCCGCCGGAATCCAGGTGATCCACGGGCCGAACGAGGCGGGCAAGTCCACCGCGTTATACGCCCTGGGCCAGCTCCTTTACGGTATAGATCTGCAGTCGCCGTACGACTTCGTCCATCCCAAGCCGTCGCTGCGGCTGGGCGCCCGGCTCAGATCCCACGACGGTAAGACACTGGAGATCGTCCGTACCAAGAGCCGCAAGGCCCCGCTGCGGCGGCCCGACGGGACACAGCTCCCCGAGGCGGAGCTGCTGTCCCTCCTCGGCGGCGTCGACCGGCACACCTTCGTCACCGTGTTCGCGCTGAACAGCGCCGAGCTGCGGCAGGGCGGCCGGGCGCTGGTGAGCGGCGGGGGCGATCTGGGCCAGGCGCTGGCCGCCTCGCGGTCCGGGCTCAGCCTCACCAACGCGCACAAGAAGATCGAGGCGCGCATCGGCGATCTCTACAAGCGGGCCGCCTCGAAGCCGCGGATCAACGCCCAGATCAACACGCTGAAGGAGGCCAGGGAGCGCAAGCGCACCGCCCTGCTGCGCCCGGAGCGGTACGAGACCCTGGAGAAGGAGGCCGCGTCCGCGCAGCGGGAGCTCGACCGGCTCACCCGTGAGCTGGCCGAGGCGCGCGGCGCGCACACCCGCCTCACCCGGCTGCGGCAGGCGCTCCCGGCGCTGCGCCGCTGCCGTGACCTCCTCGCCCAGATCGAGGCCGTGTCGGGGCGGGGCGTGCTCGCCCCGGTCGAGACGGCCGAACGGCACCCCGCCCTGCTGAACGAGCTCGGCGGCGCGCGCGACCGGCTGGCCGCGGCCGAGAACGGGCTCGATCGGGCGCGTGAGGAACTGGCGGCCCTCGTCGTGGACGACGACCTGCTGGCGCACGCGGACACGATCGAGGACCTCTTCCAGGACCGCAAGGCCGTACAGGACGCCGCCCTGCGGCTCGGCAGATCCGAGGGCGAGGCCAAACGACTCGCCGAGGAGGCGCAGCGGCTCCTGCACCAGGTGCATCCCGACGCGACCGTCGAGGACACCGCCCGCTATCGGGTGCCCAAGGCCGTACGGTCCCGGGTGCAGACGCTGCACGACCGGCGCACCGTGATCGACACCGGCCTGGAGCAGAGCCGCCGCGCGCTGGAGACCCGGCGGCGCAAGCTGGAGGAGGCCGAAAAGGCGCTCAGCGAGCTGCCGCAGGCCGAAGATCCCGAGCCGCTGCGTGCCGCCGTCGCGGCCGTCCCCGCCGACCTGCTCACGCTCCTGGCCACCGCCGACGAGGACGGCAGGAAGCATCGGCGCCGGGCCGAGCAGATCCTGCTGGACCTACGCCTGCCCGAACTCCCGGTCGAGGCGGCCGCGACGGTGACGACGCCGTCTCGCGAGCGGCTCGACGCGCACGCCGGGGCCCGGGCGGAGCTCCGGCGCGACCAGCGCGACCTCGGCGGGCGGACCAGGGCCGCCGAGAAGGAACTGGCGGACCTGCGGCTGGAGCTGGACGCGCTGCTGCGGGGCGATCCCCCGCCGACCGAGGAGGAGCTCACCGCCGCCAGGGCCGCACGCGACGAGC
The DNA here is from genome assembly GCF_050942215.1 of Sphaerimonospora sp. CA-214678. GTDB lineage: Bacteria > Actinomycetota > Actinomycetes > Streptosporangiales > Streptosporangiaceae > Sphaerimonospora. Next base: position 2,857,841 of record NZ_CP192056.1, on the reverse strand, counting down.
TCTGGCGGGCGATCCGCGCGCCGGGCGCCGGCGACGCCGCCCGGGCCGAGGAGCTCCACGAGGCGTTCGAGGAGGCGATGGGCCGGGCCGACCGGATGGCCGACCGCATGCGGCGCGACGCGCAGCGGGTGACCGCCCGGCACCACCTGGAGCTCGACATCCGCAAGGCGGAGCAGGAGCTCGACCGGCTCGGCGGGGACCGTGAAGCGCTGGACGCGCGCGCCGCCGAGCTCGAGGCCGAGTGGACCGGCCTGTGGGAGGGATTCGCCGGTCCCGCGCCCGACCCCGGCGACGCCGGCGCGGTGGCCGACGACGCCAGGCGGCTCAGGGAGGCCCTGGAGGAGATCGCCGAGGCCGGCGGCCGGTTCGCGGCGCAGCACGCCCGGGCCGTACGGCATGTGCGGCGGCTCCGGGAGGTCCTGCGCCTGCCGGACCCCTCGGCGGGCGCGGAGACCAGGGGAGACGCGGAGGCCGCGGACACCGATCTTCTGGGAGGGCCGGGGCTTCTGGGAGACGTCGAGGAGGCTCTGCCCGGCGTGGGCGCCGATGACGTGCTGGCCGAGCTGCCCCATCTGATGGAGATCGCCCAGCAGCGGCTCGCCGAGCAGCAGACGGCGGCCCAGGAGCGCACCGCGCAGGAGAAAAGGGTCGAGGTGGAACGCGCCGAGCTGGCCGAGGCCGCCGCGATCGTGGCCGGGCACGAGGCCGATCTGGCCGACTGGGCCGGCGAGTGGGGCCCGGCCCTCGCCCAGGCCGGACTGCCGGCCGACCGGGACACCGTGGGCGCGCTCACCGATCTGGAGCTGCTGGAGCAGGCGGCCGACAAGGTGGCCGAGGCCTCCCGGACCGGCCACGAGTCGGAGCAGGACACCGCCAGGGTGGAGCGGTTCCACGCGCTGCTGCGTACGACGGCACTGGCCTGCGGCCGTACGGTCCCCGCCGACGAGGCCGAACGTTACCTGCTCGTCGACCGGCTGCACGCGGACGCCAAGGCGAACCGCTCCGCCGCCGAGGCGCGTGACTCGCTCACCGCCGGCCGGGACCGGCTGCGCGCCGACGCCGACGCCGCCCGGGCGGCGGTCGAGCGGGCGGAGGCCGAGCTGGCCGCCCTTGTGACGGCGGCCGGGGCCGCCGACGCCGATGAGCTGCGCGATGCCGTACGACGCCGCGAGGAGCACAACCGGCTGACGGCGACCTTCGGAGAGGTGCGCGACACGATCTCCGCCGAGGGCGAGGACCTGACCGGCCTGCTGGCCAGGGCCGAGGAGACCGGCCCGGACCGGCTCGAAGCGGAACTCGCCGAGCTGGCCGCCCGCGTCGCCGACCTGGAGACGCGGCGCGATGAGCAGGCCACGCGGCTGGGCGAGCAGAAGGCGGAGCTCGCCCGGCTGGACGGGTCGGCGACCGCCGCGCAGGCCGCGGCCGACGTCGAGACCGCGGCGGCGGCCCTGGTGGAGGACACCGAGGAGTACCTGCGCCTGGAGATCGCCCGGACCGTCCTGCGCAGGCAGATGGAGGAGTTCCGCGACGCCCAGCAGGACCCGGTGCTCGCCCGCGCGGGAGGACTGTTCGCCGAGCTGACCCTCGGTCGCTTCACGGGGCTGGAGCTCGACCCCGACGGCGACTCCCCCACCGTGCTGGCCGGCTCCGCAGCGCGCGGGCCGCTGCGGGTCGAGCAGCTCAGCGAGGCCACGGCCGACCAGCTCTATCTGGCGCTGCGGCTCGCCACGCTGGAGCGGTACGCCGAGGAGGGCAGGGCGCTGCCGTTCGCCGTCGACGACATCTTCATGACCTTCGACGACCGGCGCGCCCAGGCCGCGCTGCGCGTGCTCGACGGGATGGCCGGCCGGTTCCAGATGATCGTGTTCACCCACCACGATCACCTGGTCGATCTCGCTCGCGCGGCGCTTCCCACCGGCCGGGTGCACCTGCACTCGCTTCCGGAGTTCTCCGCTCCGCCGGCCCCGCCCCTCGCGTGAACTCACGAGTTCCCGCCGAACGGCCTCCACGCGACGGGGACGCCCCGCCTGTCGCGAGCGCGGGATCGGGGATAGCCTCGGCTTCGATTTCCCCTGATCGTCTTATGAGGGAGACAGCATGACCGCCCCCCAGGTCGTCGAAGAGGAGTCGCCGCAGGCGCGGCGCCGTGAGCACCGCGCCTGGTACTGGTACGACTGGGCGGACTCGGCGTTCCAGACGACCGCCCTGACCGTCTTCCTCGGGCCCTACCTGACGGCGGTGGCGATCACGGCGGCCGGCGGCGAGGAGGGATTCGTCGCCTTCCTCGGGCTGGACCTGCGGCCGAAGGCGTACTTCACGTCCATCGTGACGCTCTCGGTGCTGTTGCAGATCGTGACCATGCCGATCGTGGGGGCCCTGGCCGACCACACGGGCCGCAAGAAACAGATCATGGGCTTCCTCGCCTATCTGGGCGCGGCGGCCACGATCGGGTTCTACTTCGTCTCCGGCGACCGCTACCTGCTCGGCGGCTGGCTGTTCCTGCTCGCCAACGTCGCCTTCGGCGGAGCGCGGGTGACCTACGACTCGTTCCTGCCGCAGATCGCGAAGGCGGACGAGCGGGACGCCGTCTCCAGCCGGGGCTGGGCGTTCGGCTACCTCGGCGGCGGCCTGCTGCTCGCGCTGAACCTCGCCCTCTACCTGAGCGGCGGCATCGAAGAGGGCCTCGCCGTACGGATCAGTCTGGCCTCGGCGGGTCTGTGGTGGGCGATGTTCGCGATCATCCCGATGCTGCGGCTGCGCGACCGCCCGGGCCACGCCCACGACGCCACCGTCCCCCGCGCCGTGTCCGGCAGCCTCCGCCAGCTCGGCCGTACCATCGCCGACCTGCGCCGTTACCCCCGCACGCTGCTGTTCCTCGTCGCCTATCTGCTCTACAACGACGGTGTGCAGACCGTGATCAGCTTCTCGTCCACCTACGCGGAGCACGAGCTGGGGCTGGGCAAGAGCACGCAGATCGGGGCGATCCTCATGGTGCAGTTCGTCGCGTTCGGCGGCGCCCTCCTGCTCGGCCGGCTCGCCCTGCGGTACGGCACCAAGCGCACGGTGCTCGCCAGCCTCGTCGTCTGGACGGCCGTGGTGGGCGTCGCCTACTTCCTGGAGAAGGGCGCGGCGGTCCAGTTCTTCGCGATCGCGTTCTTCATCGCGATCGTCCTCGGCGGCACCCAGGCGCTGTCGCGCTCGCTGTACTCCCTGGTGATCCCGCCGGGACGGGAGGCCGAATACTTCAGCCTGTACCAGATCAGCGACAAGGGCTCGGCCTTCCTCGGCTCGCTCGTGCTCACGCTGGCTCTGCAGGTCACCGACAGCTATCGCACCGCGATCGTCTCGCTGATCGTGTTCTTCGTGATCGGCTTCGTGCTGCTCATGATCGTCAATCTTCCCCGGGCCATCCGCGAGGCCGGTAACGAGGTCCCCGATCACATCTAGACCACGAGCCGGAACCCCGCGGGATTGGATCAGGCCAGTCCTGGGAATCCACAAACGGTATCAGGCGTTGTACGCGGTGGCGACATAACCCCTCTAGGCGGGGACCTCAGGAGGCTTGCAACATGGGAGAGCGTGCACTTCGCGGCACACGACTCGGCGCGACCAGCTACGAGAACGACCGCAACACCGACCTGGCTCCGCGCCAGGAGGTGTCCTACACGTGCCCCAAGGGTCATCTCACCACCGTGCCGCTCGCCGCCGAGGCTGAGATCCCCGCGACCTGGGAGTGCCGCAGCTGCGGCACGACCGCGCTGCGCCTCGATGGCGAGCAGCCGCAGCAGAAGAAGGTCAAGCCCCCGCGGACGCACTGGGACATGCTGCTCGAGCGCCGGTCCATCGAGGATCTGGAAGAGGTGCTGAACGAGCGCCTGGCCATCCTGCGGGAGCAGCGCCGCAAGAGCGCCTAGTGAGCCCGCCGATCGATGACGACATGACGCACGCCCCCGGTGACCGTTCGCCCGAACGGTCACCGGGGGCGTCTCGCGTTCTCTCCGGCTGATCGATCGGCCCGCGGCCTCACCTTCCCGCCGGGGGATTCGGCCCGCCGGCCGGTCCCTCGTCGTCGATCACCTCGCCGTGCACCACGCGGACGCGCCCGCCGCCCCCCGGCCGACCGGCAGCACCGGATCCGCCGGGGCCGAAACCCTCAGGGCCGAATCCCTCGGGGCCGGAGCCGTCGGGGCCGCCGAACGCGCCGGTGTGGTCCAGCAGCGGGCCGTACGGCGAACGCGCGGCCAGCGAGCGCATCCACCGATCGAGGAACCACATCAGCCGGCGACGGGCGACCGGCCGGGTGAGCGGCAGGATGAAGAGGAGGCCGATCACGTCGCTGAGAAAACCGGGCGCCAGCAGCATCGCGCCGCCGCCCATGATCAGGGCGGCGTCGGCCAGCTCGCGATCGGGCATCCGCCCGGACCCTATGGCGCTCTGCAGCGCGGCCCAGGTCCGTCTGCCCTCCCTGCGCATCAGCCAGACGCCCAGGACGGCGGCGGCGATCAGCAGGCCGACCGTCTGCCAGCCGCCGATGACCGACCCCACCTGGATGAGGAACCATATCTCCAGGATGGGAAGCGCGAGGAACGCCAGGAGCAACCCGATTCTCAGCATGTCATGCCTCAATCACACGGCGGCCGTACATACAGAGTCAAACGTCGCCGCCGCCCGAGTGGTTCCGGTCATCGCCGAAGGCGTAACCGCCGGTCGATGCCCTGGACGCCCCAGACGGTGATCCGCCACAGGGCCTCCTTCATGATGTTCCCACTCATCTTGCTGGCGCCGACCGTGCGCTCCACGAACCTGATCGGCACCTCGGTCACGCGCAGGCCGTTCCGTACGGTCCTGAGCGTGAGGTCGACCTGGAAGCAGTAGCCCTGCGACTCGACGTCGTCCAGGCCGATCTTCCGCAGCGTCGCGGCGCGATAGGCGCGGAAGCCGGCGGTGGCGTCGCGTACCGGGATGCCGAGCATCAGCCGCACGTAGACGTTGGCGCCGCGCGACAGCAGCTCGCGCCGGAGGGGCCAGTTGACGACCTTGCCACCCGGCACCCACCGGGAGCCGATCGCCAGATCGGCGCCCCGGGCGACAGCGTCGATCAGCTTGGGCAGCTCCTCCGGCTGGTGCGAGCCGTCGGCGTCGATCTCGCACAGGATGTCGTAGCCCTGTTCCAGGCCCCAGCGGAACCCCGCGATGTAGGCCGCGCCGAGGCCCTGCTTGCCCGGCCGGTGCATGACGTGGATGTGGTCGTCCCGCTCGGCCAGCTCGTCGGCGATCTCGCCGGTGCCGTCGGGGCTGTTGTCGTCGGCGACGAGCAGGTCCGCGTCCGGCAGCGCCTCGCGCAGCCGCCGCGTGATCACGGGCAGGTTCTCTCGCTCGTTGTACGTGGGAACGATCACGAGCACTCGCCCGTCAGGCTGCTCCATCAGCTGTTCCTCCGCGCTTTCGCAATCGCCGCCACGGTCGCAGTCGCCCCAATCAATATCAAAATCCATTCCGGCAGCGCACCCACCCTGGCGGCGAGCGTGCTCCGCGTCCTGACGGGGACTTCCACGACGTTCATGTCCGCGACCAGCTCGCCCGTACGCCACGCGACCCGGCCGTCCGGGGCGACGGACGCCGAGATCCCCGTGGTCGCCGCCGTGATCACCGCCCGGTTGAACTCCACCGCGCGCAGCTGCGACATCGCGAGCTGCTGGGGCGGCAGGTTGGTCAGCGCGTAGCTGGCGTTGTTCGTCTGCACGACCAGCGGGGTGCCACCGGCGTCGACGGTGTCCCTGACCATGCCGTCGAACGCCACCTCGTAGCACTCGACCACACCCACCGTAACCGGGCCCATCCGCAGCGCGCCCGGCGTTTTACCGGCGATCGACTGCCTGCCGACCAAATGGGCACGCGACGACAGCGCCAGCACCAGTTCCTTCATCGGGGTGTACTCGCCGAACGGCACGAGCTTGCGCTTGTCGTAGTAGGCGCCCGGCCCGGTGACCGGGTCCCACACCAGGCCGCGCGTCGCGCGGTTCTCTGTCCCGATCTTCACGACGGCCCCGACGAGGATCGGCACGCCGATGTCCTTGGCCGCCGAGTCGATCACCTCTGCGGCGGACCGATCGCTGTAGGGGTCGATGTCGGTCGAGTTCTCCGGCCAGACCACGAGGTCCGGCTCGGGCAGCTCGCCGTCCCGTACGGCCCGGGCCAGGCGGTGTGTCTCGTTCGCGTGGTTGCGCAGCACGACGGCGGGCTCGTCGCCGAGGAAGTTCATCCCCCGCCCGGGGACGTTCCCCTGAATGACGCCTATCCGCACAGTCTCGCCCTCGTCGCCGGGCCGGGGAACCACGAACCCCAGCACAGGTACGGCTATCGCGCCGAGCAGCGTTCCGGCAATGGTCCGGTCCCACCGCACACCCCCGGCGAGCCTGATGACCAGCGCGGACAGCAGAGTCCCCGACAGGGCGACGGTGAAACTTACAAGCGGCGCGCCGCCGAGCGCGGCGAAGGGGGTGTACGGCGACTCGCCCTGGCTGAAGGCCAGCCGCGCCCAGGGGAAGCCGCCGACCGGGAACAGGCCGCGCGCCCACTCCTGGGCGACCCACAGGCAGGCCACCCAGAGCGGCCAGGCGCGCAGGCGCATGACGAGGGTGGCCGCGACCGCCAGGGCGGCCCAGAACAGGCTCTCGATGCCGACCAGGGCCAGCCAGACGTCGTCCCCGATCGGCCGCACCCACGACAGCGTGGGAAACAGGAACGCGACCGCTCCCACATATCCGATCCAGGCCGCGCGGCGCGGGCGCGTGCCGTACAACGCGAGGGCGAGGAGCGCGACGCCGATCGGCCCGCAGAACCACCACCCGATGGGCGGGAAGGCCAGGTAGAGCACCAGGCCGCCGGCGAGGGAGGAGGCCGCTTTCAGTAACACGGGCACACTCTAGTGCCGCCGCTGGGAGGGGATGCCGGGCGGAAGGGGGCCCGGGCTGCCCTTCGGACCGGTTCCGTCCCGCCGGCGACGGGCGCGGAGACCGTTGTCTACTGGGTGCCCGGACCCCTTCCCTGGGTCCAACCCCCCGGCCGGCTGGGGTGCCCCGGCCCCGCGGAACATCGCTCTACGCCTGGCTGTGCAGACGGAGTCACTCTCCGTCACGGACGCAGGAGTCGATGGCGCCAGGAGACGGCCAACCGGTCAGTCCCGTGCTGGACTCGCAGCAAACTACCGACCTCAGCTCAGATGTCAACCGAGCCCCAAACAGCGGTAATGTCAACTTTCCGCAGCTGGGGAGCGCCGAGCGGGTCACCCATGGCCATTTGTACGCCTGTCGCCTCGTATGCCGGTCACCGAGCGGTCAGGCCGGCCAGGGCGGGGGGCAGCGCACCGGTGTGCACCACGCCGAGGCGCCGGGTGGCCCGGGTCAGCGCCACGTAGAGGTCGCTCGGCCCCCGGGCCGACTCCGCCAGGATCCGCAGCGGCTCGACCACGATCACCGAGTCGAACTCGAGTCCCTTGGCGTCCGCCACGCTCAGCACGGCGACCGGCGCGTCGAGTGCGGCGGGTCCCGGCACGGCGACGGATATCATCGCCCCGATCTCCCGCTCCGACGATGCCGGGACGATCACGACGAGACGGCCCCCCTCGACGATCTCCTCACGCACCACCGGCCCCAGCCCGGCCAGGTCAGGCACATGCAGCGCCCAGGGCCGCTCACCGGTCTCGCGCACCGACTCCGGCGCCTTCAGGTCGGGCCCGACCAGCTCCAGCACCCGGGCGGCGACCGCCATCAGCTCGGCCGGGGTACGGTAGTTCACGGTCAGCACGGCCTCGCGCCAGCGACCCTTGACGTACGGGTCAAGCATCCGGCCCCAGCTCGCCGCGCCGGCCGCCGAGCCGGTCTGCGCGATGTCGCCGACGACGGTCATCGACCGGCTCGGGCAGCGGCGCATGACCATCCGCCAGGCCATCTCCGACAGCTCCTGCGCCTCGTCGACGATCACATGGCCGAACGCCCAGGTGCGGTCGCGTGCCGCACGCTCCGCCGTGGTCAGGTGGATCTCCTCGGCCTGCTGGCGGGCCGCGAAGCGCTCGGCGTCCATGATGTCGGCCATGCCGGTCAGCTGCAGGACCTCCCTGGCGTAGGCGATCCGTTCGAGCCGCTCCTCCTCGGCGAGCCTGGCCGCCCGGACCACCCCCTCGTCGATCTCGCCGAGCAGTTCCGCGGCCTCGTCGAGCAGCGGGACGTCGGCCTCGCTCCACCAGCCGCCGCCCTCGCCCGGCCGGGGGGGCTCCCGCAGCAGCGACTCACGCTCCCGCTCGGCCAGCCCGGCGGCGGCCATCCGCTCGGCGGAGGTGAACAGGGCGATCAGCAGGCGCTGCGGGGTGAGGTACGGCCAGAGCCGGTTGAGCGCGGTCCGCACCGGCTCCTCGGTACGCAGTTCCTCGCGCAGGTCGGCGAAGTCGGCATCGTCGAGCATGCCGCGGCCCAGCCGCCGGGCGGCCTGCCTGGTCAGCGTGTTCAGCAGATGCCGGACGAAGACCGGCCGCGCCTCGTTGTGCGGCTTGCGGCTGCGCAGCGCCTTCGCCCGCGCGGCCTCGAAGGACTTGACGTCGAGCCGCAGCGTGAACTTGTCGAGTCTGATCTCCACCGGCCGGTCCGGCACCCGCTGCCGCTCGCGTACGGCGGCCGCCACCACCTCGGCCATCCGGGCCGATCCCTTGATCGCGGCGGTTTCCGGGGGATCGTGGCGGGTCGCGCCGACCCCGGGATAGAGCTCCCCGATCGTGGACAGCAGCACGTCGGTCTCGCCGAGCGAGGGCAGGACCTGCTCGATGTAGCGCATGAACGTCGGGTTGGGCCCGATGACCAGCACGCCCCGCCGCTCCAGGCGCTCGCGATAGGTGTACAGGAGGTAGGCCGCCCGGTGCAGCGCCACCACGGTCTTCCCCGTGCCCGGGCCGCCCTGGACGACGAGGACGCCGTTCAGGTCGCTCCTGATGATCGCGTCCTGTTCGGCCTGGATGGTGGCGACGATGTCGCGCATCCGCCCGGTGCGCCGCTCGTCCAGCGAGGCCAGCAGGGCGGCCTCGCCGTTCAGCGTGGCCCGGTCGGCCTCGGTGAGACGGTCGAGGTCGAGCAGGTCGTCGTCGACGCCGGTGACGGCGCGGCCCTTGGTGTGCAGGTGGCGCCGGCGGGTCACGCCCATGGGCGCCGCCGGGGTCGCCCGGTAGAACGGCTGGGCGACCGGGGCGCGCCAGTCGATGAGCAGGCGGTGCTGGTCGTCGTCCGTCAGGCCGATCCGGCCGATGTACAGCGTGGTCTCGCCGGCGAGGTCGTCGGCGGCATGGTCGTCGGTGGCGAGGTCCAGCCTGCCGAAGCACAGCCGGTCCTCCACCGCCCACAGCCGGGCCAGGCGCTGGGCGTACATGCCGGCGAACGAATCGCGCTCGGAGCGGTTCTGGTGTGTGCCCGAGGCGCCCTGGGCCAGCACGTCGTCAAGCTGTCTGCGCGTACGTTCGCGCAGCACGTCGAGGCGCTGGTACAGCGCGGCGACGTACTTCTGTTCCCGGGCCAGCTCACCCGCCGAAGTCTCAGACATAGGCCGACAGAGTCTAGTGGCCCCACGACCCGCGGGTCACAGCTCGGTCGCGGAAACGCCGCGCCGCCGACACCGGCGATCACCATGTCCGATGGCCGGTGAACTTTCCCGGCCTGTGCGGAGGGCCAGGTCGGAGGGGCGACCGGCGAGCGGGCCGCGCTTGGCGGGCACGCCGAACCCGCCGTGGTCGATCGACGAGGGCGCCGCGCCCGGAGTGCCGCCGGAACGGGATCCGCTCGTACGGGGCCGGAGTACAGGGGAACACGACGGCGTCCCCCGGCCGGGGAACCCGACGCGGACCGTCCTACCGGACCCCTGCGACGTTCCGACCGGCCCCGCTCGTCGGGGTCAGCCGCCGGGGGCGGCCTCGGAGCCGGGATCAGGTCCGCCCATCGGGGTGCGGTAATCGTACGGGGTGCTCAGCACGACCGTGGTGCGTGTGCTGACGTTCGCGGAAGCGCGGATCTGCTGGAGCAGCTCCTCCAGCGCGAGCGGCGAGGCGACGCGGACCTTCAGGATGTAGCTCTCGTCCCCGGCCACGCTGTGACACGCCTCGATGGCGGTGAGATGCCTCAGCCGCTCGGGGGCGTCGTCGGGCGCGGCCGGATCGATCGGTTTGATCGAGACGAACGCGGTCAGCGGCAGACCGATCTCGTCGTGGTCCACCAGCGCCGCGTATCCGCGGATGACCCCGCGTTTCTCCAGCCTGCGCACCCGCTGGTGCACGGCCGACACCGACAGTCCGGTCTCCTTGGCCAGGTCCGTGAAGCTCATCCGGCCGTCGCTTGCCAGCAATGTCACGATTCGGCGATCGATCTCCTCCACGTCTGAAACGGTAGCGCCGTCCCGGTGTGCCCGTGTGCGTCACGTCCTCAGAATGAGACGGTTCAGAGGTAGTGCCCGGGAGACCGCACCCGCTCCTCCGGCCGGCCCTCCCCCCGTTCCGGGGCGACCAGCGTGTGCGGCTCGGCACCGGGCGCCGGGGCGCCCTCCTCCTCCGACACCGTGAACGCCAGGTCGCCGTCCCGCACTCCGACGTGGACCCGCTGCCCGGGCTTGAGCGTGCCGTCGAGGAGCAGCCGGGAGAGCGTGTTGTCGATCTTGCGCTGGAGCGTACGGCGTAGCGGCCGCGCCCCGAACTCGGGCTGGTATCCCTGCCGCGCCAGCCAGTCGACCGCGGCGGCGTCCACGTCGAGGACGATGTTCTGGGCGTGCAGCCGCCGCCTGCTCTTCTCCAGCAGCAGCACCGTGATCTGCCTGAGCTGCTCGGCGTCGATGCCGTGGAAGACGATCGTCTCGTCGATCCGGTTGAGGAACTCGGGCCGGAACGCCCGCTGCAGCAGCCGCATGAGCTGCCCGCGCAGCTCGGCGGCCGCCTCCCCCGGGCGCGCCATGATCAGGTCGGCGCCGAGGTTCGACGTCATGATCAGCACGGTGTTCTTGAAGTCGACCGTACGGCCCTGCGCGTCGGTGAGCCGGCCGTCGTCCATCACCTGCAGCAGCAGGTTGAACACGTCGGGGTGAGCCTTCTCGATCTCGTCGAGGAGGACCACCGAGTACGGCCGCCGCCGTACCGCCTCGGTGAGCTGGCCAGCCTCCTCGTAGCCCACGTAGCCGGGCGGCGCGCCGACCAGCCGGGAGACGGTGTGCCGCTCCTGGAACTCGCTCATGTCGAACCGGATCATGCGGTCCTGGTCGCCGAACAGCGCCTCGGCCAGCGCGCGGGCCAGCTCCGTCTTGCCGACGCCGGTCGGGCCGAGGAAGAGGAACGAGCCGATCGGCCGGTTGGGGTCGCCGAGACCGGCGCGCGACCGCCGCACCGCCTCCGCCACCGCCTCGACCGCCTCGTCCTGGCCGACGACCCGCCGGTGCAGGTGCTCCTCCAGGGTGAGCAGGCGCTTCTTCTCCTCCTGGGTGAGCTGCGCGACGGGAATGCCGGTCGCCCGTGAGACGATCTCGGCGATGTCGGCCGCGGTGACCTCCGGCACGCCCCTGCGGCCTCCCCTGGTCTCCTCGATCCGCCGTCCGAGCTCGGCGATCTCGTCCCGCAGCTCGGTGGCGCGCTCGTAGTCCTCGGAGGCGACGGCCTGCTCCTTGTCGCGCCGCCGATGCTCCAGCCGCTCCTCCAGCTCGCGCGTGTCGGACGGAGTGGTCCTCGTACGCAGCGCGACCCGCGCCCCCGCCTGGTCCATCAGATCGATCGCCTTGTCGGGCAGGAACCGCCCCGTCAGATACCGGTCCGACAGCTCGGCCGCCGCGATCAGCGCCTCGTCGCCGAACCGCACCTGGTGATGCGCCTCGTACCGGTCGCGCAGCCCGCGCAGGATCTCGATCGTGTCAGCGACGCTCGGCTCCGGCACGAAAACCGGCTGGAAGCGCCGCTCCAGCGCCGCGTCCTTCTCGACGTAGCGCCGGTACTCGTCCAGCGTGGTGGCGCCCACCACGTGCAGCTCGCCCCTGGCCAGCGCCGGTTTGAGCATGTTCGAGGCGTCGATCGCGCCCTCGGCGCCGCCCGCGCCGACGACCGTGTGCATCTCGTCGAGGAACACGATCAGTTCGTCGCCGTGGTCGCGGATCTCGTCGATGACCTTCTTCAGCCGTTCCTCGAACTCGCCGCGGAACTTGGTGCCGGCCACCATCCCGGCGAGGTCGATCTGCACCACCCGCTTGCCGCGCAGGGTCTCCGGCGCCTCCCCGCCGGCCACCCGCTGCGCCAGCCCCTCCACGACCGCGGTCTTGCCCACGCCGGGCTCGCCGAGCAGCACCGGATTGTTCTTGGTGCGCCGCGACAGCACCTCGATCGTCTGGGCGATCTCGTCGTCCCGGCCGATCACCGGGTCCATCCTGCCCTCCCTGGCCAGCTCGGTCAGGTCCCTGCCGTACTGGTCGAGCGTCGGCGTGGTGCTGGGCGACCGCCGGACCGGCATCGCCTCCGCCGCGCCGGCCGCCGCGTCGGCGCCCAGCGCCTGCGGCGGGATCCGCCGCAGCAGCCGCCCGGCGATGGAGTCGGGGTTGGCCGACAGCGCCAAGACGATGTGGTCGGGACCGATGTAGGAGTGCCCGGTGGCCCTGGCGATCCGCCGCGCGTCCAGCAGCGCCCGCTTCGCCGCCGGGGCGAGCGGCATCGGCCACTGCCGCGGCTCGTGCCGCTCGGCCAGCTCGGCCACGTTCCCGGCCAGTTCCTCCGGATCCGCCCCGGCCTGCTCCAGCAGTCGCCGCGTCGAGTCGACCTGGGTGGCGGCCCACAGCAGGTGCTCCGTATCGAGGTAGGGCGCGCCCCACTCCGCCGCCTTGGCCGCGGCGACCCGGAGCAGCTCGATCGCGTCCTCACTGAGCAGTCGCCCTATGTCCACCGGCCGACCGGCTCCGGGGGTTCCACCGGGCTGACCCCCGAAGAAACGAGTGATCAGTTCGTCCAGCGGGCTGAAACCGTACGGCCAGAACTCGCTGCTCGCCATATCGTCCCCCAGCGGCGTAGTCAGGTGCCGGTCAAACCTCTGCCTACCCGTGGCCGCCTGACGTAACCGGCGAGCTCCCCTCTCCGGGGCCGGGATGCGATGCTGTGTGCTGTTGCTTGATCGCCGATCGGCCGACCACGCGAATGGAGAGAAACGCATGATGTCACTCGAGGCCCTGGCGGAGAAGGCGATCCGCCTGGAGCCGCTCACCCGCGACGAGGCGTGCGCCGTGCTGGCCACGCCGGACGACGACATCCTGGACGTGGTCGCCGCCGCGTTCCGGGTGCGCCGCCACTTCTTCGGCCGGCGGGTCAAGCTCAACTACCTGGTCAACCTGAAGAGCGGGCTCTGCCCGGAGGACTGCTCCTACTGCTCCCAGCGGCTCGGTTCCAAGGCCGACGTGCTCAAGTACACCTGGCTGAGCACCGACGAGACGGTCACGAGCGCCGCCACCGGCATCGCGGGCGGCGCCAGGCGGGTCTGCCTGGTCGCCAGCGGCCGCGGCCCGACCGACCGGGACGTCGACAGGGTCGCCCGGAGCATCTCCGCGATCAAGGCCGATCACCCCGACGTCGAGGTGTGCGCCTGCCTGGGGCTGCTCTCCGACGGCCAGGCCGACCGGCTGTGCGACGCCGGCGCCGACGCCTACAACCACAACCTCAACACCTCCGACGCCGCCTACGCCGACATCTGCAGCACGCATACGTACGCCGATCGGGTGGACACCGTGGACCGGGCGAAGAAGGCGGGGCTGTCCCCGTGCTCGGGCCTCATCGCGGGCATGGGGGAGAGCGACGGGGATCTGGTCGACGTCGCGTTCGCACTGCGCGAGCTGGCGCCCGACTCGATCCCCGTGAACTTCCTCATCCCGTTCGAGGGCACGCCGATGGGTGGTCAGTGGCATCTGAATCCGCAGCGCTGCCTGCGGATCCTCGCCATGGTCCGCTTCGTCTGCCCGGCCGCCGAGATCAGGATCGGCGCCGGACGGGAGATCCATCTGCGGAGCATGCAGTCGCTGGCGCTGCACGTGGCGAACTCGATCTTCCTGGGCGACTACCTCACCAGCGAGGGGCAGCCGGGCCAGGACGACCTCCAGCTGATCCACGACGCGGGCTTCGTCGTCGAGGGCGCGGCGCCCGGCGATCGGCACGAGACCCACGATGACGCCCACCACGATCTCGTACGGCCCCGCAGGCGAGGCGCGGGCACCGGCGAGGCCGCCAACGCCTGAACGTCCGGCGGCCCGGCGGGCGCCCCATCGGGCTCGGCCGGGCCGCCGAATCGGCTCGCGCGACCGATCTGACCGGCTACCGGAACCGATCCAGAGGATCTTCCGGAACCGATCTAGACGATGACGAGGTCGCGGGTGGTGTTGTTCAGCCGCTCGCCGGCGGTCTCGCCGCAGATGAGGATGTCCTCGATGCGTGCGCCGTGCTCGCCCGGCAGGTAGATGCCCGGCTCGACGGAGAACGCGAAGCCCGGCTCCATCGGCTCGGTGTTGCCGCTGACGATGTACGGCTCCTCGTGGGTCTCCAGACCGATGCCGTGGCCGGTGCGATGCACGAAGCGGTCGCCGTACCCCGCCTCGGCGATCACTTCGCGGGCGGCGGCGTCCACCGACTCGCAGGTCACCCCGGGCCGCACGTGCGCGCAGGCCGCCTCCTGGGCGTTCTTGAGCACCTCGTAGTAGGCCGCGAACTCCGCCGGGGGATCGCCGACGCAGTAGACCCGGGTGGAGTCGGAGCAGTACCCGCTCGGCATGGTCCCGCCGATGTCGACCACGACGGGCTCGCCGGACTGGATCACCCGATCGGACAGCTCGTGGTGCGGGCTCGCGCCGTTCGGCCCCGAGGCGACGATCACGAAGTCGACCCGGGTGTGCCCCGCGTCGATGATGGCCTCGGCGATGTCCCGGCCCACCTCGCGCTCGGTCCTGCCGGCCTTCAGCAGGCCCGGGACGAGTCCGTGGACCGCGTCGATGGCCGCACCCGCCTCCGCCAGCGCCGCCTTCTCCGCCGGTGTCTTGCGCATGCGCAGCTCGCGCAGCACGCTCCCGGCGAGCACCTGCTCCGCCCCCGGCATGACGGCCCGGAACCGCAGCGACTGCATCGCCCACATGCGGTCGGCGAGGCCGACCCGCTCGACGGCGCCCAGCCGGCCGGCCACCGCCTCGTACGGATCGTCTGTCTCGTCCCAGGCCACGAACTCGATGCCGAGCCGCACGGCCGGCGAGTGCTCGGCGGCGGGCAGCTCCAGACGCGGAACCATCAGGAACGGCTCCCCGGCGGCGGGCACGACGAGGCAGGTCAGCCGCTCCAGGGGCATCGCGTCGTAGCCGGTCACATAGCGCAGATCGGGCCCCGGGGTCAGCAGCAGCGCGCCGAGACCGGCCCGGGCGGTGGCAGCGCGGACCTCGGCGAGTCGGGTCACCGGATAAAGCTCAGAGGACGTCGTTGTCACAAGGCCCAATCTAGTGCCCCTCCCACCGATCTCCACTCCGGCGCTCGCCGCCGGTGGACGACACGCGACGGTGCCACCGGGCTGGGGTTTATTCCACCGCATAGAAGAAATCCCATCCCGGCGGCATCCTCTACTGCTACGCTCCGCGCTAGAACGATCACGTTTCGTTCTGCCCGGTCCCCGTATCCGCGAGCATGCTGAGAGCGAGTTTCATGGTCGGCCTGGTGGACGGCGCACAGCCGTCCCTTCCCCCCGCCGACGACCCCGAACAGGAGTCGTCACACCAGCTGCAGAGTGTCCGAGCACGGGCCGCGGAGTGTGCCCACACGGCGGCGGGCCTGCGCGACGTGATCCTGCCCGGACGGGTGGACTCCGGCGACCTCCCCTACGCGAGCATCGCGGTCCGCTCGGTCCCGGCCCGCTCGGTCCCGGCCGGCGTGACGACCGGCCTCGGGGGCGACTGGCATGAGGCGGTCCGGCTGCCGGACGGCCGGCTGTTCCTGGCCGTCGGCGACGTGTCCGGCCACGGCGAGCCCGCGATCGACAAGATGACCCGGCTGCGACGCGCACTGCGCGGGCTGAGCATGTCCGGGGACTCCCCCGGCCTGCTGCTCGCCCGGCTCAACACCCTCGTCCTCGACGGCTTCGCCGACACGACCGCCACCGTGGTCTGCGGCCACCTCGACCCGGCCACCCGGCGGCTGTCCTGGGCCCAGGCCGGCCACCCCGCCCCCATCCTGGTGCGGCGGGGTTCGGCCCGCCAGCTCGCCGCCCCGGCCGGGGTCGTGCTCGGCGCGACGGCGAACCCGCCGTACGGCATGGCGGAGCTCCGGCTCGCCCCCGGCGACCTGCTGCTGATGTTCACCGACGGCCTGGTGGAACGGCGGGACCGCGACATCGGCGAAGGGGTGTCGCTCGCCCTGCACGGCGCTGAGGAGATCACCGGTGAGAAGAGCACCGGCGGCGATCGCCGCGGCTCCGGCCCGGAGACGGCCCCCGCTCCGGGCCGCGACACGGGCTCGGACGCGGGCCCGGGAACGCGCTTCGACGCGGGATTCGACGCGCGGCTCGACCGGTTCGTCGCCGCGATGGGCGGGCCCGATCCCGAGGACGACGTGTGCCTGCTGGCGGTACGGGTGACGGGGTGAGGGCGCCGGCCCGCGCGTGACCTGGCGCGGATTGTCGGTCGGGCAGGTCACAATGGGCTCGTGCTGATGCTTCTCGACACTCCGTCGCTCTACTTCCGCGCGTTCTACGGCGTCCCGGAGTCGGTGACGGCTCCGGACGGCATGCCGGTGAACGCGGTGCGGGGGCTCATCGACATGATGGCCTCACTGGTCCGGGATCACTCCCCCACCCGGCTCGCGGCATGCATGGACGCCGACTGGCGGCCCGCGTTCCGGGTGGCCGCGATCCCGTCGTACAAGGCCCACCGGGTGGC
This sequence comes from Sphaerimonospora sp. CA-214678, assembly GCF_050942215.1. Classification (GTDB taxonomy): domain Bacteria; phylum Actinomycetota; class Actinomycetes; order Streptosporangiales; family Streptosporangiaceae; genus Sphaerimonospora. The sequence continues at coordinate 2,840,900 of NZ_CP192056.1, read as the reverse complement.
GACCGACGACGGCGCGGAGACCGTGCCCGACGCGCTCGCCCCGCAGGTGCCCGTGATCGAGCAGGTCCTGGACGCGGTCGGCATCGCCCGTGTCGGCGTTCCCGGCTACGAGGCCGACGACGTGATCGGCACGCTGGCGGCGGGGGCGACCGGAGCGGTGGACATCGTCACCGGCGACCGGGACCTGTTCCAGCTCGTCGACGACGCGAAACCCTGCCGAGCCCTTTACACAGTAAGGGGCATTCGTAACCTTCAAGTGGTCGATGAGGCATTTATCAGCCAGAAGTACGGAATTCCGGGCCGAACGTACGCGGACTTCGCCACCCTGCGCGGCGACCCGAGCGACGGCCTGCCCGGGGTCGCCGGGATCGGCGAGAAGACGGCCGCGGCGCTGATCACCCGGTTCGGCTCGCTGTCCGCCATGCTGGCCGCACTCGACGCGGGCGCCACCGACGGCTTCACCGGCGGCGTACGCAACAAGCTCGTGGCGGCCCGCGACTACCTGGAGGTCGCCCCCGCCGTGGTCTGGGTGGCGCGGGACGCGCCGCTCCCCGCGCTGGATCTGACCCGCCCGGCCAAGCCGCGCGATCCGGAACGCCTGGTCGCCCTGTCCGAGCGGTACGGCCTCGACAGCCCGCTGAACCGCCTGCTCGCCGCCCTGGGGTGAACCGTCGCCGAGCCCCTGCCACTGAGCCCTGCCGCTGAGCCCCGCCGTCGAATCCCCTGCCGTCGAACCGTCGCTCGACCAGGCCGTTGGACCGCCTCGCCCGAGACCACTCGCCTGAACCGCGGGCTCAGCTCACCGAGGAGTAGGCGACGACGCCCCGGCGCATGGCCTCGATCGCCTTGGCCGCGTTGTCGCCCACCTTCGCCCCGCGCGGCGCGGCGTCCTTGAGCTGGCCGAGCAGGTCGAGCAGCTGCTTGACCCAGCGCACGAAGTCGCCCGCCGCGAGGTCGCAGTCGGTGAGCACGGCGTCCAGATTGTGACCCCTGGCCCAGCGGAAGGCCGCCCAGGCGAATCCGAGATCGGGTTCGCGGACGAACGACAGACCGTGATCTCGCTCGATCTCCTCCAGCTCACCCCAGAGCCGGACCATCTCGGCGAGTGCCTCACGCGCCGCCCCACCGGGGATCTTCGGGCTGCGCGTGTCGTCCGACTGCCGCGACTCGTACACCAGCGACGACACGCACGCGGCCAGCTCGGCCGGGTCGAGCGCCTCCCACACGCCCGCGCGCAGGCATTCGGAGGTGAGCAGGTCGAGCTCGGTGTAGATCTTGGCCAGGCGCCGGCCGTGCGCGGTGACCGTCTCGCCGTCCAGATAGCCGAGCTGGTCGAGCACGCCGCAGACCCGGTCGAAGGTCCGGGCGATCACGTGGGAGCGGCTGTCGACCCGGCGGCGCAGCCCCTCGGTCTCCCGGAGCAGCTTGTGGTAGCGCTCTGCCCAGCGGGCGTGGTCCTCGCGCTCGTCGCAGCCGTGGCAGGGATGCCGGCGCAGCTCCCGCCGCAGCCGGGTCACCTCCTCGTCCTCCATGGTGTGGTCGCGTGCCCGCGTGGGCTTGCCGAGATCGCGGTCGCCGATCTTGGCGTGCATGGTGGAGACGAGGTCGGCCCGCTCCTTCGGCGAGCGCGCGTTGAAGCCCTTCGGGATCCTGATCTTCTCGAGGGGCTCGATCGGCACCGGGAAGTCCGCCGCCGACAGCCGCTTGACCTGCTTGCCGATGGTCAGCACGAGCGGCGAGGGTCCGTCGCCGCGCCCGTTCGCCGGGTTCACCCCCGGGTCGAGCACGACCGCAAGGCCCGCGCGGCGGCCGCCGGGCACGCGGATGACGTCGCCCGGCCGCAGCACCTCCAGGGACCGTACGGCCTGGGCCCGGCGGGCCGCCCCGCGCTGGCGCGACAGCTCGGCCTCCCGGTCCGACAGCCGCCTGCGCATCGCCGCGTACTCCTGGAAGTCCCCCAGGTGGCAGGTCATGGCCTCGGAATAGCCCTCCAGCGCCTCCTCGGCCTTGCGCAGTTGCCGGGCCAGCCCGACGACGGCACGGTCGGCCTGGAACTGGGCGAAGGAGTCCTCCAGCAGCGTCCTGGCGCGGTCGCGGCCGACCTGGCCGACCAGGTTGACCGCCATGTTGTACGACGGCTGGAAGCTGGAGCGCAGCGGGTAGGTCCGGGTGCCGGCGAGGCCGGCGACGCTGAGCGGGTCCATGCCGGGCTGCCAGATCACCACGGCATGGCCCTCGACGTCGATGCCACGCCGCCCGGCCCGGCCGGTGAGCTGGGTGTACTCCCCCGGGGTGAGGTCGGCGTGTGTCTCACCGTTCCACTTGTCGAGCTTCTCGATCACGACGGACCTGGCCGGCATGTTGATGCCGAGCGCCAGCGTCTCCGTGGCGAACACCGCCTTGACCAGGCCCCTGGTGAACAGCTCCTCCACGACCTCCTTGAAGGCCGGGAGCATGCCCGCGTGATGGGCCGCCAGGCCCCGCTCCAGGCAGTCGCGCCACTCCAGGTAGCCGAGGACGGCGAGGTCCTCGTCGGGCAGGTGCGCGGTGCGCTCGTCGACGACGTGGCGGATCTCCATCCGCTCCCGGTCGGTGGTCAGGCGCAGCCCGGCGTAGCTGCACTGCATGACCGCGGCGTCGCAGCCCGCGCGGGAGAAGATGAAGGTGATCGCGGGCAGCAGCCCCTCGTCGTCGAGCTTCTCGATCACGTCCACCCGGTTGGGCGTGTTCGCCCGGCCCGGCCTCGAGTAGCCCCGCCTGCCGCGCGTCTGCGCCAGCCGGGCCTCGTCCCTGGTGATCCGCATCAGCGCCGGGTTGACCCGCTGGGTGTCGTCGTCCTCGTGGACGAACAGGTCGTACAACCGCTTGCCGACCAGCATGTGCTGCCACAGCGGGACCGGGCGGTGCTCGTCGACGATCACGGTGGTGTCGCCGCGGACCTCGCCGAGCCACTCGCCGAACTCCTCGGCGTTGCTGACCGTCGCGGACAGGGCGGCCACCCGGACCGACTCGGGCAGGTGAATGATCACCTCTTCCCAGACCGCCCCGCGGAACCGGTCGGCCAGGTAGTGCACCTCGTCCATCACGACGTACGCGAGCCCGGCGAGCGTGGGCGACCCCGCGTACAGCATGTTGCGCAGCACCTCGGTGGTCATGACCACGATCGGCGCCTCGCCGTTGACACTGTTGTCGCCGGTCAGCAGGCCCACCTTGGCGGCGCCGTACCGGCGGACCAGGTCGTTGTACTTCTGGTTGGAAAGCGCCTTGATCGGCGTGGTGTAGAAGCACTTGCTGCCGTGCTCGACGGCGAGGTGGACGGCGAACTCCCCGACGACGGTCTTGCCCGATCCCGTCGGCGCCGCCACCAGCACGCCGTCGCCCGCCTCAAGCGCCCGGCAGGCGTCGAGCTGGAACTCGTCGAGCTCGAAGTCGTACAGGCCACGGAACGAGGTGAGAGCGGGCCCGGATTCGGCCTGCTGCTGACGGAATGCGGCGTAGCGTTCCGCGGGCGTACTCATATCGCCAACCCTACCGATAACCGGATTCCCGGCCGTCCGGCCGACCGGATCTCGCCTACTGGGACTCGGGGTCGGAGGTGGCGGCGGGACCGTCGAGCTCCTCCTCGATGGCACGGGCGTGAGCCGCCTCGGCGGCGTCGCGTCTCCTGTCGTGGAAGAACATGATCGCCTGGGCGAGGTAGAACAGCCCGACCATCGGCAGGGCCAGCATCAGCATGCTGATCGGGTCCTGGCTGGGCGTGGCCACCGCCGCGAAGACGAACAGCAGGAAGACGACCATCCGCTGGTGCTTGGCCACGGTCGCGAACCGCAGCACGCCGACGACGTTCAGGAACACCATCAGCAGCGGCATCAGGAACGAGACACCGAAGATCGCCAGCATCGCCAGCGTGAAGTTCAGGTATTCGTTGATGGTGAGGATGTTCAGCGTGTCCTCGGGAGCGAAGCCGAGAAGCAGCCCCAGCCCCTTGTCCATGATGAAGTAGGCCAGCGCCGCTCCGGCGGTGAACAGCGGCACGGCGAGTCCGAGGAACGCGATGGTGTAGCGCCGCTCGTTCTGGTAGAGCCCGGGGGTGACGAACGCCCACAGCTGATACAGCCAGAACACGGCCGACACCACAAGGCCGAACATCAGCGCGACCTTGAGATTCACGAAGAACGAGTCGAACACCCCGTTGACGAACAGCAGGCACTTGTCCTCGTCCAGCTGGTGCGCCTGCGGGAGCCGGCAGTACGGCTGCTTCAGGAACTTCCAGATGGGCTCGAAGAAGACGAACCCGAGGACGGTGCCCGCCACGACGGCCAAGATGGCCTTGACCAACCGGTTGCGGAGCTCGCGGATGTGCTCCATGAGAGTCATCCGCCCGTCGTCCGGCACGGAGGGAGTCGACCGCTTCAGCAGAGCCATCACGCTATTCCTATGTCAGGAGACGGGTGGGAGGCCGGTGAAACGCGGTGGTGTGTCTCAGCCGGGGTTGCGCTCGTTCTGCGCCTGCGCGTTGACGGGGGCCTGGGCGTTGACCACGGTCTGGGAGTCCTTGAGCCGCCGGTTCTCCTCCTCGAGCACACGCAGCCGCTCCTCGATCGACTGTCCGCCCGACGGGAGCTGAGCCGCCGGCGCCGCGGGCTCCGCCTTGGCCTGCACGACCTCGCCGGACTCGTCTTCGTTGAGCTTGCTGGTCTCCTTCTTGAACATGCGCAGCGACTGTCCCAGAGCCTTCGCGGTGTCCGGGAGCTTCTTCGCGCCGAACAGGAGGATCAGAACCAGAAGGATCAGAATCCATTCCATCGGACCAAGAGTGGGCATGTCATGTCCTTAAAGCGAGGGCCATGCTGTCTCCCCCGATCGTACGCGCAACCCGGGCGGTTCGTCCCCCTCCCCCGGCAGCATGCTCCTCGTCCGGGCCAACTCCGCGCCCAGGCCACGCGCCGCGGCGAACATCCGTACGGTCAAGACCGCCAGGACGGCGAGCCCGGCGACCGCCAGAGCGGCACCCGCGAAGATCCACGTCATGCCCGACATGCTACGGGTCAGCCCACCGCCGCGTAGTTGGCCAGGGCCTCCTCGGCCGTGGCGGCGACCTGATCGGCCAGGGACCCGGGGGACACCACCCGCCCGCTGTCGCCCAGCCGCAGCGCGAGCCGTACCACCCAGGACTGGTCGCGGGCGCGCAGCGCCACCCGCAGGCGGCCCTCGCCCAGCTCCGTGACCTCCTCACACGGGTAGTACTCGGCGACCCAGCGCCCGGCCGGGGTGAGCTCCAGCTCGACGAGCTCGTCGCGGTCGGACGGCCGGAAGACGCCCTCCGCCACGTCCATCGGCTCGGCCTCGGCCGGCGGATCGACCGGCACGTCCAGGACCTCGACGTCGACGATCCGATCGATGCGGAACATCCGCATCGCCTCGGCGCGATAGCACCACCCCTCCAGATAGTGCCGACCGTCCACGAGCACCACCCGCAGCGGGTCGACCTCGCGCGGGGTGATCTCGTCGCGCCCCGGCACGTAGTAGCGCAGGGACAGCCGCCGGCCCCGCCGGGCCGCGTCGGTGATCACGGCGTGGGCGTCGGGCGCCGCGCCGAGCTCCACGTGCACCTGGCTGCTGATCGTGGCCGCGCCCTCGGCCGCCGCCTGCTCCAGCTTGGCGATCACCCGGCCGAGCACGTCGCGGCCCTGGAACTCCGGCAGCTCGTCGAGCATGCGCAGCGCCACCAGCAGCGCGCTGGCCTCGTCCACGCCCAGCTTCAGCGGCCGGGCGATCGTGTCGGCGTTGTCGATGAGGATCTCGCCGCCGTCCCACGACACGTCGATCAGGTCGCCCGGGGTGTGCCCGGGCAGGCCGCACATCCAGACGAGCTGCAGATCGTCGATGAGCTGCTTCTCCGACAGGCCGAACAGCCGCGCCACCTCGGAGACCTCGGCCCCGGGATGCGACATCAGGTACGGCACGAGCGCCAGCAGCCGCGGCAGCCGGTCGGAGCTCATCGCAGCGCCTCCTTCCTCTGCGCCCCCTTCAGCCGGCGGATGACCGCCTCCCGAGCGTCCGGCGGATCGACGACCTTCGCGTGCGGGCCGAGGCTGGCGATCCACCCCGCCAGCCGTTCCGGGTCGGTGAACACCACCTCGGCCTCGTCCCACCCGCCGGACCCGGTGCGTACGGCCCGGGCGAGGTGGCGCAGACCCTGGCAGGTGTCCTGCCGTACCAGAACCAGCGCGACCCGCTCGACCGGCTGCTCGGGGTAGCCGACCATCGCCCGCAGATCGACGCCATCGGGCACGGTGAACGCCCCCGGGCGGCCCGCCGTCGACACGCGGCCGGTGATGCGGCTCAGCCGGAAGACGCGGGAGGCGTCCCGATCGCGGTCGTGCCCCACGACGTACCACCTCCCGTAGCGGCTCACCACGCCCCACGGCTCGACGACCCGGGTGAGCACGGCCTCGCTGCCCGCCGAGCGGTAGTCGAAGGTCACCACCCGCCGGTCGCGCACCGCCTCCCACAGGGTGGGGAAGGCCGGGTCGCGGGTGTGCAGCCGCAGCTCCAGCGGGCTCTCCGCGAGATCGGTCCGCACGCCCCCGGCCCTGAGCTTGAGCAGCGCGCCGCCGGCCGCATCGGCGAGGCTGGCCCGCTGCCAGACCTGGGCGGCCAGGCCGAGCACGGCGGCCTCGTCCGGCTCCAGGGTGATCTCGGGCAGCTCGTAGGCCTCACGCGGGATCCGATAGCCCGGATCGTCCTCCCAGGGGTCCTTGTGCACCTCGATCGGGATGCCGATCTCGCGCAGCTCGTTCTTGTCGCGTTCGAACATGCGCTGGAAGGCCTCGTCGTTGTCCGGGTCGTAACCCGGGACGGCGTGCCTGATCTGCTCGGCGCTCAACGGCCGGTGCGTGGCGAGCAGGCAGATCACCAGATTGAGCAGCCGCTCGGTCTTCCGCCGCGACATGGGGGCCTCCCTTCCGAGGAGAACGCTACCCTTTCCTGGTGATCCGATGGCGCAAAGGCGAGGTGACGCGGGTCCGGCGGGAGTGGCCGGGGGCGGTGGAGCTGGAGGTCGCCACCGCGGACGGCGCGTGCCGGGCGCTGGCCTATCCCGCGCTGGTGGGCCGGCCGGAACCGGGCGACGCCGTACTGCTCAACACGACCGCGCTCGCCATGGGCCTCGGCACGGGCGGGTACGCGATGGTGGTCGCGGTGCCCGACCGGCTGCCGCCGGACCCCGCGGGCCCCGGACATCTGGTGAAGGCGCGCTACACGCCGCTGCAGGCGACGGTGGCGGGGGCGGATGAGCAGGGCTCGCCGTACCACGAGGCGCTCAGGGACGCCGACTCGCTCGACGGCATGCCGGTCGTGATCGCCGACCTGCACTCGGCGCTGCCCGCGATCCTGTGCGGCCTCTACGCCCCGGGAGGCGACGGCGGCCGAGAGCGGCCCCGGGTGGCGTACGTGATGCAGGACGGCGGCGCGCTGCCGGCGTGGTTCTCGATGTCGTGCGCCGAGCTGAAGGCGCGTGAGTGGCTGTGCGGGGTGATCACGGTCGGGCAGGCGTTCGGCGGCGATCTGGAGGCCGTCACCCTGCACACCGGGCTGCTCGCGGCCCGCCATGTGCTGGACGCCGACGTCGCCGTGGTGGCCCAGGGGCCGGGCAATCTCGGCACCGGCACGCGCTGGGGGTTCTCCGGCGTGTGCGCCGGCGAGGCGGTGAACGCCACCGCCGTGCTGTCGGGCCGGCCGGTCGCCGCCCTGCGGATCAGCGAGGGCGACCGGCGCGACCGCCACATCGGGGTGTCCCATCACTCGCTCACCGCCTACGGCCGGGTGGCGCTGGCCCCGGCCCGGGTCGTGCTGCCCGAGCTGCCCGGTGAGCTGGGCGATCGGGTGCGCGAGCAGGCCGCGCCCCTGGCCGTACGGCACGACCTCGTCACCGTGCCCGTCGACGGGCTGCTCGACGCGCTCAAGGCCGCACCGGTCCGGCTGTCCACGATGGGCCGCGGGCTGGAGGAGGACCTCGCCTACTTCCTGGCCTCCGCCGCCGCCGGCCGCCACGCCGCCGACCTGCTCGGCTCATAACGGGCCGAGGCGCAGGATCGCCCGGGCGGGCGCCGTCCGCCGGATGCCTTCCGAACCGCGGAACGCGCGCTGTGCTCCCGGGCCGGTCCGGTGCGTGAAGCGACGGAACGCACGCCGCACCGGATCGCCCGGAGCGCCGGCGGCATCGCGGTCGCCGGTGCGGGCTTCGTCTTCCCAGCGACCGGTCCTGGGAAACCCGTCAGGCGGCGCCGAGGACGTCGACGACGAAGACCAGGGTGTCGGTGCCCTTGATCCCGGCCTGCTCGTTGCCGTCCTTGCCGTACCCGAGGTCCGGCGGGATCGTGAGGAGCACGCGGCTGCCGACCGTGACGCCGGTGAGGCCCTCGGACCAGCCCTTCACGACCTGGTCGAGACCGAAGGACGCCGGCTGGCCTCGGTCCCAGCTCGAGTCGAACTGCTTGTCGCTGCCCCAGATCTTGCCCACGTAGTGGGCCATGATCTGCTGTCCGGCCTTGACCTCGGGCCCGGTGCCCTTGATCACCGTTTTGACGACGAGCTTGCCGGACGGCTTCGCGTCGGTCTTGGTGTTCAGCGCGGGCGCCTTGCCCCCATCCGGATTGTCCAGCTTGACGCCCTTGACGCCGGGATCGACGGCGGTGCCCTCCACGGACTTCGCCACGGCCCCCACGACGTCGATCACCAACACCTGGTTGCTGGTGCCGAAGTCGACCCCCTGGTTCTTGGCCTCCTCGACCTGCCCGGCTTCCAGGCTGTCCTTGGCGATGACCGCCAGCTTGCGGCTACCCGGCTTCGCGCCGAGCAGGGCCTCGTGCAGCGGCTTGGGCAGCTGCGGGCTGACGCTGACGAACTCCGCCCTGCCCTGGTCGTAGGCCGAGCCCCCGGACTTGTTCTCCTTGCCGTCCCAGGTGTAGACGGTGACGTTCGCGGTGAGCATGTCCCCGTCCTTGGCCGGCGCGCCCTCACCCTCGACGATCGTGCGGGAGATCGAGGTGAGGGCGGGGCTCCCTGCCGGGAAGGTGACGTTGGGCTTCGTCCCGACCTGTCCCTCCACCTTGATGTCGTCAGCGGAGACCACGGGCCCGGACGCACCGGCGGAGGCACCGGCGGAGGCACTCTCACCGGTGGCGGTGGTCCGCTGAGCAGTGCCGCAGGCCGCGGCGAACAGCAGGGGAATGGTGGCGGCGGCGATTGCCGTGCGGCAGCGCATGTGAGGTTTCCTCAGGAAGACAAGTGGGTCCGGGAAACACTACCCGAACCCACCGTCTGCCGGATGTAAAGGATCACATTCCGGCGATCAGCTTCTCGACCCGCTCGTCCACGCTGCGGAACGGATCCTTGCACAGCACGGTGCGCTGGGCCTGATCGTTGAGCTTCAGGTGCACCCAGTCGACCGTGAAGTCGCGCCGCTTCTCCTGGGCCCTGCGGATGAACTCTCCGCGCAGCTTGGCCCTCGTGGTCTGCGGCGGAACCGACTTCGCCTCGAAGATCTTGACGTCGCTCGCCACGCGCTCGACCGCCCCGCGCTTCTGCAGGAGGTAGAAGAGCCCGCGCTTGCGGTGCACGTCGTGGTAGGCCAGATCGAGCTGTGCGACCCGGGGCGACGACAGCGGCAGGTCGTACTTCTGCCTGTAACGTTCAATCATCTGGTACTTGGTGACCCAGTCGATCTCCCGGGAGACGAGGTCGAGATCACCGGTCTCCACCGCCCTGAGCGTGCGCTCCCACAGCTCCAGAACCCGCTTGCTGATCTCGTCGCCGCCGCGGCGCTCGACGAAGTCGCTCGCCTTGGTGAGGTACTCCTGCTGGATCTCCAGCGACGAGGCCTCCCGCCCGTTGGCCAGCCGGACCCGCCGTCTGCCGGTCATGTCGTGGGAGACCTCGCGGATGGCCCGGATCGGGTTCTCCAGCGACAGGTCCCGCATCACCACGCCTGCCTCGATCATGCGCAGCACGAGGTCGGTCGCGCCGACCTTGAGCAGCATGGTGGTCTCGCTCATGTTCGAGTCGCCGACGATCACGTGGAGCCGGCGGAACCGCTCGGCGTCGGCGTGCGGCTCGTCCCTGGTGTTGATGATGGGCCGGGACCGGGTGGTCGCCGAGGAGACGCCCTCCCAGATGTGCTCGGCCCGCTGCGAGACGCAGTAGACCGCGCCGCGCGGGGTCTGCAGCACTTTTCCCGCGCCGCAGATTATCTGCCGGGTCACCAGGTACGGAATGAGGACATCGGCCAGCCGGCCGAACTCGCCGTGCCGCCCGACCAGGTAGTTCTCGTGGCAGCCGTAGGAGTTGCCGGCCGAGTCCGTGTTGTTCTTGAACAGGTAGATGTCTCCCGCGATGCCCTCCTCGCGGAGCCGCTTCTCGGCGTCCACGAGGAGACCTTCCAGGATGCGCTCACCCGCCTTGTCGTGTGTCACCAGTTCCACGACGTTGTCGCACTCCGGGGTGGCGTACTCCGGATGGCTGCCCACGTCGAGGTAGAGGCGCGCACCGTTGCGCAGGAAGACGTTGCTTGATCGGCCCCAGGACACCACTCGCCGGAACAGGTACCGCGCCACCTCGTCCGGTGACAGCCTCCGCTGCCCGCGAAACGTGCAGGTGACGCCGTACTCGTTCTCCAGCCCGAAGATGCGTCGATCCATCACCTAACCCTATTCCCCGAAACGGGCAGTCGAACAGTGATCAGGACGTGTAGATCTCGACGACCTTCACTATCTGGCGATTCTTCACCGTGATCAGCCCGTACAGCCCGCCCTTGTCGGCCAGGGAGATCAGCCTGTCCCGGGAGCAGCGCTGGGTTCCCACATAGTTGCTGTCGATCGTCTGGTCCTTCCCGTCACAGCCGACGGCGCTGAGGAAGACGACGTTCTGGGCGATCGGCGCGGCGAAGGCCGTCACGTCGCCCTCCGGCGGGCCCTCGAAGTGGCCCGAGGTCGAGCCGCCGTATTCCGGCACCCAGCGGACCGGGACGTACTCGGCCACGTTCGCGTCGTTCATCGCCCTCATCTCGCCGCGCAGGACGCCGTCGCGGCTCGGGCTGATGCCCTTGGTGAAGTCGTGGCCGGGATCGAACTGGAAGACCTCGCCGAACACCGCCGGGGTCTTGTCCGAAATCGGCTGCCGCTCATCGTCCTCGGCCGGCTGGTCGACCGGCCCGGCCGAGGGACTCGCCGAGCCCTCCGGCTCCTCCGGCGGAGCCTCGGCGGACGGCTCGGCCGGCGTCGCCGTGACCGTGACCGTCGCGGTCGCGGCCACGGGGGAGCCCGCCTCGCCGGAGCAGGCGGTCAGGGAGAGGAGTACGGCAGCGGCAGCGGCCGGAACCGCCGCCCGCCGGAAAAGGTCAACTGTTGTCATAACCGGATGAGACTAGCGAACTCCCGATCTGGTTGTGACCACCTCGATCATCGTCTCCCGGCGGTCCGGCGGCTCCGGCCCGGCTTGGGTCTACTCGGGTGAGCCCGTGTCGATGTCGCCCTCCGGCGCGGTCGGCGGCGCCCCGCCGTCCGGGGCCGCGCCCTCTTCCCCGGTTCCCGGGCTCTCCGGGCTCTCCGGGCTCTCCGGGCTCTCCGGGGCCTCCTGAGCCTCCTGGGCCGCCGCCTCGGCCAGCAGCCGCTCCAGGCGCGCGCCGGTGAGCCGGAGGAACTTGCGGTGCTCCCTGCCCCGGTCGAGGACCGCCACCTCCAGCTGGGTGGTCGGCGGCCGTTCGCCGCCCGGCTCGGTCAGCGCGGCCAGGGCCGCGTCGAGCGCGCGCGGCAGCGGCAGCCCGTCCCGGTACCGCTCCTTGAGCCGTCCGGCCACCGCGTCGGACTGACCGCCTATGACGGCCATCCCCTGCTCGTCGAAGACCGATCCGTCGAAGGTGAGCCGGTAGATCTGGTCGTCGGCCGGGGTCTCCCCGACCTCGGCCACGACGATCTCCACCTCCAGCGACTTGATCGACTCCGTGAAGATCATCCCGAGCTGCTGGGCGTAGAGGTTGGCGAGCCCCCTGCCGGTCACGTCGTTGCGGTTGAAGGTGTATCCGTTGATGTCCGCGTAGCGGATGCCGGCCAGGCGGAGCGACTCGAACTCGTTGTACCGCCCGACCGCGGCGAATCCTATGCGGTCGTAGATCTCGCTGATCTTGTGGAGGGCCTTGGACGGGTTGGGGGCCACGAACAGGATGCCGTCCGCGTACTGCATGACGACCACGCTGCGGCCACGCGCGATGCCCTTACGCGCATACTCCGCCCTGTCCCGCATGATCTGCTCGGGTGAGGCATATCCAAAGGGCATGGACACCGGGGGTGATCCTCTCTACGTCAGCGCAGCGGCGCGGTCGGGCCTTCTGGATCGGTCATCCGCCCCTCCAGCATGGACTGGACGAGCTCGGCGACCTCCTCGTCCGGCAGTCGGCGGAACCCGTCCTCGGTGATCAGGACGACCACCGGCCAGATCTTCCTCGTGACGTCGGGCCCGCCGGTCGCCGAGTCGTCGTCGGCCGCGTCGTAGAGCGCGTGCAGGCACGCCAGCGCCGCGACCCGTGGGGTCGAGTCCGGCCGGTACAGCTTCTTCAGCGAACCCCTGGCGAAGATCGAACCCGAGCCGATCGAGTGGTGATCGTGCTGCTCGTACGGCCCGCCGCCCACGTCGTAGCTGAAGATGCGGCCCTTGCCCGCGCTCTCGTCGTACGCCGCGAACAGCGGGACGACCGCCAGGCCCTGCATCGCCATGCCCAGATTTCCACGGATCATGGTGGCCAGGCGCTGTGCCTTGCCCTCGGTGGACAGCGACCTGCCCTCCGTCTTCTCGTAGTGCTCCAGCTCCACACGGAAGAGCCGGGCCACCTCCAGACCCATGCTCGCGGTGCCCGCGATGCCCATGCAGGAATAGTCGTCGGTGCGGAAGACCTTCTCGATGTCCCGCTGCGAGATGATGTTTCCGGAGGTCGCGCGCCGGTCACCTGCCATGACGACTCCGCCTGCGCAGGTCACCGCGACGATCGTGGTCGCGTGCGGGATCTGGTCGCCTACCGGCGCCGCCAGCGCCCGTTCCCGGGTGGGCAGCAGATTCGGGGCATAGGCCCCGAGAAACTCGGTGAACGACGACGACCCCGTGTTAGTGAAGAGGTGGTTCATCCAGGCCTGCTGAGATGCCACGCGACTCCCTCCAAGCGTGCGTTGTTAGCCCGACCCTACTCATGTCTCCCCACTCGTTGCACTCTTCCCGATCAGCTGAACGCGAACCGGCGGCCGAGCCGTACGGTTTCCACGAGTTCCGGCCTGGGGACGGTGATGCCGTGAAAATGTGACGCGGGGGGCGGGGGCCATGGACACGTTGAGGGTGGGCGTCGTCGGGCTTGGCGTGGTCGCGCAGGTCGTCTACCTGCCACTGCTGGCCCGGCGGTGGGACATGTTCCAGGTGGCCGCCGTGTGCGACCTGGACCGCGACCATGCCGGTGAGGTCGGCCGCTGGCTCGGCGCGCGGGCGTACGGCGACCCGGCCGAGATGCTGGACGCGGGCGGCGTCGAGGCGGTGCTCGTGCTCACCCCCGGCGGTCACGGCCCCCTCGTGCGGGCCGCGCTGGAGCGCGGCCACTGGGTGCTGTGCGAGAAGCCACTGGCCTACAGCCGTGCCGAGGTGCGCGACCTGGCGGCGGCGGGCGAGGCCCGGCTGATGGTCGGCTACATGAAGCAGTACGACCCCGCGGTCCAGCGGCTGCTGGAGTGCCTCCACGAGGTCGGCGGCCCGGAGTGCGTGCGCCATCTGGACGTCACCGTGCTGCATCCCTCCGAGGAGTCCCAGCGTCTGTTCGCCCGCGTGCGGGCGTCCGGATCCCCCCGTCCCGAGCGGCTCGCCCCCTACCTGGAGGCCGCGGAGCGGTCGGTCACCGCCGCCATCGGCGCCGCGCCGGATCGGCTGCGCCGCCTCTACTCCGAGATTTTGCTGGGGAGCGTGAGCCACGAACTGGCGCTCATGCGGCTGTTCGCCGAGCCGTCCCCGGGGCCGTCCCCATGGTCATCTCAGCGGCCGCGTCAGCGGCACTCCCGGGGGCAGGACACCCGGATCCCGCCGACCGTGGACCACGTGGCCGTGTGGCCGCCTGACGCCTTCCCGCCGTCGATCGAGGTGACCGGGACCCTGCCCGGGACGCCGGCCGCCGCCGGTCACGGCAGGTACGGCCTGCGCTGGCACTACCTGCCGAGCTACCCCGCCTACCACGAGTCGGTGACGCTGCACCACGAGCACGGCTCACTGGAGCTGTGCTTCCCCTCCCCCTACCTGCTCAACGCGCCGACCCGGCTCTCCGTCAGGTCGCGCGTGGGAACCACCGAGCGGACGACGGTCTTCCTGGACGTCGCCGAGGCCTTCGAGCGGCAGCTCGTCGCCTTCCACCGGTTCGTCACCCAGGACGAGCCGCCGCTCACCGGACTCGGCGGGGCGCTGCGCGACGTCATCGCGGCCCAGCGGATCATCCGTGCCTACGCCGATTCCACCGGGACGCCGCTGGGCGGCGAATGCGCGGAGGAGGCCGAGCAGGGCGCCGGCGGCCCCTGACCGCGAGACCGCCCGGGAACGGGACAGCGGGGCGTGCTCGGCTCATGCACCGCCCCGCTGGAAGTCCCGGAGAATTCGTACGGCCCGCGCTCCGCCCCGTCGAGATCGCGACTGGTCGGCTTCGCCGGGCCCGGCCCCCTACTGACCGCCCTTCTGCACGTAGCTGCGGACGAACTCCTCCGCGTTCTCCTCGAGGACCTCGTCGATCTCGTCGAGGATCGCGTCGACGTCGTCGGTGAGCTTCTCGTTGCGCTCCTGGACGTCCGGGGACGCCTGCGCCTCGACCTCCTCGACCTCGTGATCCTGACGGCCCGTCTGCTTCTGGCCGCCGGTCTCCTTGGTCGCCATCTCTCCCACCTCCGGTGCTCGGGGGACCCCTTACCCCCTATCTTCCCCGAACCGGACGACAATGCGCGCGAAAGGTCTCGCGGTCTTCACCGCCCGGCCCCGGTAGACCGGATCGTTATCGAGGTCGCCGCCCCCCACGGGTCCTACGGTCACCGGTTGGGACCGTTCCCAGGGAGAATGTGACTACGGGATCATGGGATGACGGGTGGCTGATGGAGACCGGGGAACGGCGACTGCTGGCGAAGCGCTACCGGCTGCTGTCACCACTGCGCCGGGACGGCGCGGGGATCATGTGGCACGGACACGATCTGCGCCTCAAGCGGGATGTGGCGATCAAGGAGGTGCAGCCGCCGTACCGGGCCGATGAGGTGGACCTGCCGGCGGCGCGGCGGCAGGCACTGCGCGAGGCGCGCGCGGCCGCCCGGCTGAGCCATCCCGCGATCATCACGGTGCACGACCTGCTGGAGGACCGCGGCCGGCTCTGGATCGTCACCGAGCTGCTGCAGGGCCTCACGCTCGGCGACACGCTGCGGCACCTGGGGCGCCTGCCGGTGCACTGGGCCGGCTGGGTGGGATTCCAGCTCCTGGCCGGCGTACGGCACGCGCACGCGATGGGCGTGCTGCACGGCGACATCCGTCCGGGCACCGTCCTGCTGACCGAGGACCGGGTGGTGCTCACGGACTTCGGGATCGCGGCCTACGACCGGGACTCCTCGTCGTCGGCCACGGTCCCGATCGTGCGTACCGGGGTTTATCTGGCACCCGAGCGGCTGCACGGGGCGCCGCCGTCGGTCGCGGCCGACCTGTGGTCGTTCGGCGCCACGCTCTACTTCGGCATCGAGGGCGTGCCTCCCATCGCGGCCGGCGGCTCCGTACCGCCGCCGTCGGCCGGGCCGCTCACCGGTCTGCTGACGAGCCTGCTGCGCCGCGACCCGCGCGAGCGGCCGACGGCGGACCAGGCCGCCGCCGTGCTGGTCGAGTTCCTGCGGCGGCGCGGCATCCCGGCGGCGCCGCCCGGCCGCCGGGCCCTGAATCCCACGCCCCGCACCCCGGCACGCTGAGCGCGGGTTCCGCCGGGACCCGGGCGGTCAGCTCTCCCCGGTGAGCGCGGCGACGAGGTCGGCGGCGGTGCGGCACCGATCGAGCAGGTCGCCCACGTGCGCCTTGGTCCCGCGCAGCGGTTCCAGGGTCGGCACGCGCTGCAGCGACTCCCGGCCGGGGATGTCGAAGATCACCGAATCCCAGGAGGCCGCCGCCACCGTGTCGCTGTACTGGCGCAGGCACCGGCCGCGGAAGTAGGCGCGAGTGTCCGTGGGCGGCAGCTCGACGGCGCGGTCGACCTCCTCGTCGCTCACCAGCCGCTGCATCCGGCCGCGCGCCACGAGGCGGTTGTAGAGGCCCCGGTCGGGGCGGATGTCGGAGTACTGCAGGTCCACGAGTTGCAGGCGCGGATGGGACCAGGGCAGGCCGTCCCTGGTCCGGTAGCCCTCCAGGATCTCCAGCTTGGCCACCCAGTCGAGCTCCCTCGACAGCTGCATGGGATCCTCGGCGAGCCGGGTGAGCACGGACTCCCAGCGGGTCAGCACGTCCTTGGTCATCTCGTCGGCGGCGGCGCCGAAGCGGTCCTCGACGTACTTGCGCGCCTGCTCCAGATACTCCATCTGGAGCTGGACGGCGGTCATCTTCCGCCCGTTGCGCAGGGCGATCTCGTACCGGCAGGTGGGGTCGTGTGACACCGCACGCAGCGCCGCGACCGGCGACTCGGGGGTGAGGTCGGCGGTGAGGAACCCCTCCTCGATCATCGCGAGGACCAGCGCGGTGGTCCCCAGCTTCAGGTACGTCGAGATCTCCGACATGTTGGCGTCGCCGATGATCACGTGCAGGCGGCGGTACTTCTCCGGGTCGGCGTGCGGCTCGTCCCGGGTGTTGATGATCGGCCGCTTGAGCGTGGTCTCCAGGCCGACCTCGACCTCGAAGAAGTCGGCCCGCTGGCTGATCTGGAAGCCGTCGCCGCGCGAGTCCTGCCCGATGCCGACCTTCCCGGCGCCGCAGACGACCTGGCGCGACACGAAGAACGGCGTCAGGTGCCGCACGATGTCGGCGAACGGCGTGGCCCGCCGCATCAGGTAGTTCTCGTGGCAGCCGTACGAGGCGCCCTTGGCGTCGGTGTTGTTCTTGTAGAGCTGGATGGGGGCGTTGCCTGGCATCGCCGAGGCGCGGACCGCCGCGTCGTACATCACCCGCTCCCCCGCCTTGTCCCAGATCACCGCGGCCCGTGGATTGGTGCACTCGGGCGTGGAGTATTCCGGGTGGGCGTGGTCGACGTACAATCGCGCGCCGTTGGTCAGGATCACGTTGGCCAGGCCGAGGTCCTCGTCGGTGAGCTGGCTCTGGTCGGCCACCTCACGGGCCAGGTCGAAGCCCCGGGCGTCACGGAGCGGGTTCTCCTCCTCGAAGTCCCATCGCGCGCGGCGCGCCCGCGCCGCCGACGCCGCGAGATAGGCGTTGACGACCTGTGAGGAGGTCACCATCGCGTTCGCCCCGGGCTGCCCGGGTACGGCGATGCCGTACTCGGTCTCGATGCCCATCACCCGCCGTACCGTCATTCGCACCCCGCCGCTCAGGCCGTCGTAAGTTATATCCCCGAGCCTAGGTCATGTTTCACAAACCATGCCCTGCCGGACGCGGGCCGCGTCAACACTCCCTGGCCCTTTCTCTATGCCCTGTTGCCAGATACTTACGGCACGGATGCCCGATGACTTCGCCTGGAGCCTCTGGCCGGGCGCACACGGGCGCGCAGCGCCTCCAGGACGGCCTTCAGCAGCCGCTGGCCCGGCTTGTCGACGATCCGGTAAACCAGATAGGCCAGTGCGATGGAGACGCCCATGGTGATCGCGGCGAGCACCCACGGGTCGAGCTCGTCGCGGTAGGCCGGGATCAGGACGGCCGAGACGTTCTGGTGCAGCAGATACAGGGGGTAGGTCAGGGCCCCCACGGTGATCAGGGGTCGCCAGTTCAGCCAGCGCAACCAGCCGAGCGCGACGGCGGCCATCAGCAGGTAGATCAGCGTTATCGCGACGATCACCCCCTCCGGCGGCGCGGGGAAGTGCTTGAGGCCGATCAGCTCCACCCGCGACCCCACGCGCAGTTGGGCGACGTACAGGGACATCGCGAAGGAGGCGGCCACGAACAGCCATGGCCACCGGGCCCGCGCGCCGAACCGGTAGATCAGGTAGAAGGCCATCCCGCCGATGAAGTACGACGCCTGCCGCGGCAGGAAGACGAAGACCAGCACCTCGTTCTGGGTGAACTCGGCGGCCAGGGCCAGCGCGAGCCAGGACCCCATGAAGACCAGGCAGCGCCGTACGGTGATCCCGAACAGCGAGAACACGGCGACGAGGACGTAGAAGCGCAGCTCCACCCACAGCGACCAGAAGACGCTGCCCGCGTGACCCACCCCGAACGCGCCCTGGAGCATGGTCAGGTTGAGCAGGTATTCGCCGTCGTCGAGCTTCGGATTGAAGCCGGAGACACCACTGAAGCGGTAGAGGATGAAGATCACGATAACGGCGAACCAGTACGCCGGATAAAGCCGGGCCACCCGGGAGATCGCGAATTGGCCGATGGTGCGGCCCCACACGCTCATCAGGATGACGAACCCGCTGATGAGGAAGAACAGCTCCACCCCGAGGATGCCGAGCGTCGTCAGGCGGTTGACCTCGGAGAACAGGGTGGTGGGGTGCTCGTTCCACAGGGATCGGCTGGCCGCCAGGTAGTGGAAGGACATGACGGCGAACGCCGCGACGAACCTGAGGGCGTCCAGCTCGACGAGGCGGCGGCCCTTCCCCGTCCGAGTGCCGCCGCCCCCGCCGGCCCTGCCTCCGATGGCCCGGCCCTCCGTGGGCTTGTCCTCGGCCACACCTAGGTAGATCACGCCCCTTTGACGTGATCGCGCACGAACCGGTTCCCCGGTTCGGGGATCTTGCCCACTCGGAGACCGGGTCGATATGCGGCCGAGACTCCGCACTCCGGATGGGACGGCGCCGGCAGGGCGGGCCGAACGAGAAAGGGGGCGCGACAGGTCGCGCCCCCTCCACTTCGTGCTATCGGGTCACAGGTACTGACCGGTGTTGGCGACCGTGTCGATCGACCGGCCGGCCTCGGTGCCCTGCTTGCCCTGCACGAGCGTGCGGATGTAGACGATCCGCTCGCCCTTCTTGCCGGAGATCCGGGCCCAGTCGTCGGGGTTGGTGGTGTTGGGCAGATCCTCGTTCTCGGAGAACTCGTCGACGCAGGCGGCCAGCAGGTGCGAGATCCGCAGGCCTTTCTGCCCGGTGTCGAGGAACTCCTTGATGGCCATCTTCTTGCCGCGGTCCACGATGTTCTGGATCATCGCTCCGGAGTTGAAGTCCTTGAAGTACAGGACCTCCTTGTCGCCGTTGGCGTAGGTCACCTCCAGGAAGCGGTTCTCCTCGCTCTCGGCGTACATCCGCTCGACGACCCGCTGGATCATCTCGAGGATCGTGCTCTCACGGCTGCCGCCGTGCTCGGTCAGATCGTCCCCGTGCAGCGGCAGCTCGCTGACCAGGTACTTCGAGAAGATGTCCTTGGCCGCCTCGGCGTCCGGCCGCTCGATCTTGATCTTCACATCCAGGCGGCCGGGCCGCAGGATCGCGGGGTCGATCATGTCTTCGCGGTTGGAGGCGCCTATGACGATGACGTTCTCCAGGCCCTCCACGCCGTCGATCTCCGACAGGAGCTGAGGGACGATGGTGTTCTCCACGTCGGAGGAGACGCCGGATCCCCGGGTACGGAAGATCGAGTCCATCTCGTCGAAGAACACGATCACCGGGGTGCCCTCGGAGGCCTTCTCCCGGGCCCGCTGGAAGACCAGGCGTATGTGCCGCTCGGTCTCGCCGACGTACTTGTTCAGCAGCTCGGGGCCCTTGATGTTGAGGAAGAAGCTCTTGCCGGACTGGCCGGTCTTCTCCGCGACCTGCTTGGCCAGGGAGTTGGCCACGGCCTTGGCGATGAGCGTCTTGCCGCAACCGGGCGGGCCGTACAGCAGCACGCCTTTCGGTGGGCGGAGCTGGTGCTCCCGGAACAGGTCGGCGTGCAGGTAGGGCAGCTCGATCGCGTCCCTGATCTGCTCGATCTGCCGGCTGAGCCCGCCGATCTCCTCATAGGAGATGTCCGGGACCTCCTCCAGCACGAGCTCCTCGACCTCGGCCTTCGGAATCCGTTCGTAGACATAGTTCGACCGGGGTTCGAGCAGGAGTGAGTCGCCGGCGCGCAGCGGCTGGTCCAGCAGCGAGTGCGCGAGTTTGACCACCCGTTCCTCGTCCGCGTGCGAGATGACGAGGGCGCGGTCGCCGTCCTCAAGGAGCTCCTTGAGCATGACGATCTCGCCGACCTCCTCGAAGCCGAGGGACTCCACGACGTTGAGCGCCTCGTTCAGCATGACCTCCTGGCCACGCTTGAGCGACTCGACTTCCACGGCCGGACTGACGTTCACCCGGAGCTTGCGGCCGCCGGTGAACACCTCCACAGTGCCGTCTTCCCTGGCCTCGAGGAACACGCCGAAGCCTGACGGCGGCTGTGCCAGCCGGTCGACCTCCTCCTTGAGGGCGACTATCTGGTCCCTGGCCTCCTTGAGGGTGGAAACCAGCCGCTCGTTCTGGCTGGTGAGGGCGGCCACCTGGGCCTGCGCCTCATGGAGACGCTCTTCGATGATCCTGGCCTGCCGGGGAGACTCGGCCAGCTTTCGCCTCAGCGCGGTGATCTCCTCCTGCAGGAAGGAGACCTGTGTTGTGAGATCCGCGACCTCCCGTTCGCGCTGCGCGGCTCGAGCCTCGGCGTCGTCGCGAGCTGCCACGCCCCGTCACCTCCTTCCCCGTCGAGAACGACTACTCAAGACCCTACCTATCTTGGCGCTGTACGTAACCTGGCCGGGCAGTGTTCGTGTAGTTACGTTGGGTGTTCGGCGTTTGATGCCTAATGGACCGTTTAATCGGCTCAGCATTAGGAACACACCCTTATGTTCCCATGTCACGCGGTTTTGCCGGTTCGTGGCTGAATCGTCACACTAGTTCGGCCCCTTCTCCGTACGCCCCCTTTGCCGGGCGTCTTCTCCTCGGCGGCGGGGTGACCCCCTCCGCCATGCGACGGGCCGTGACGAGAAAGCCGGTGTGACCGACCATCCGATGATCCGGTCGTACCGCCAAGCCCTCGACATGCCAGTCGCGAATCAAGGTCTCCCACGCGTGGGGCTCGGTGAAACTCCCGTGCTCGCGCAGGGTTTCCACCGTTCTGGACATCTGGGTGGTTGTGGCGACATAGCAGCAGATAACGCCGCCCGGGGTGAGGGCCTTGGCCGCGGCGTCGACGCACTCCCACGGCGCGAGCATGTCGAGGATCACCCGGTCGACGTCCGTCTCGTCGAGTGCCGCCACGAAGTCGCCGACCACCAGCCGCCACTGGTCCATCGGACCGCCGAAGAACTTCCCCACGTTCTTGGTGGCCACCTCCGCGAAGTCCGCCCGCCTCTCGTAGGAGGTCACCGACCCCTCGGGGCCGACGGCGCGCAGCAGGAAGCACGTGAGCGCGCCCGACCCCACCCCGGCCTCGACCACCCGGGCGCCGGGGAAGACGTCGGCCATCGCGACGATCTGGGCGGCGTCCTTCGGGTAGATGACCGCCGCGCCGCGCGGCATGGACAGCACGTAGTCGGGCAGCAGATGCCGGAAAGCCAGATACGCGGTGCCGCCGGAGGAACGCACGACCGAGCCCTCCGGCTGACCGATCAGGTCATCGTGCGGAATCGAGCCCTTGTGCGTGTGAAAGACCCCGCCCTCCTTCAGCGTCACCGTATGCCGCTTGTTCTTCGGGTCGGTGAGCTGAACCTGATCTCCGGCCTGGAACGGCCCGTGCCTGCGAAAGCCCATGCCGAAAACACTAGTGCCCCTCCACGGCTGTTCCGCCGGGCGGGAAATCCGTCGCGTATCGGCGATGCGAACAGCGACAATCGAGCATGTTTCCCCGAGAAGTCGTCTCCGCCGGACCGATCGTCCTACGGCTCCCCGCCGAAGGGGACGCAGACGCCGTCACCCGGGCCTGTTCCGATCCGGAGATAGCCCGATTCATCCCGTTGATCCCTTCGCCGTACACCCGGAGCGAAGCGCTGGAATGGATCACCGTGGTCACCCCCGACGCCTGGAAGGCCGGCGGGGCCCACTTCGTGATCGCCGATCGGACGACCGGCGAGATGCTGGGCGCGATCGGCCTGCGGCCGCCGAACCGGTACGGCGACGGCGAGGTCGGCTACTGGCTCGCGCCCCGGGCGCGCGGCCGCGGGGTCGCCACGACCGCGCTGCGGGCCCTCGCCGGCTGGGCGTTCGCCCACGGGCTGGCGCGCATGACGCTGCGGGCCGAGGTCGAGAACATCGCGAGCCAGTCGGTCGCCCGCCGCGGCGGCTTCGCTCTCGAAGGCGTGCAGCGCGGGGCGCAGGCCGGACGGGACGGCTCACGCACCGACCTGGCGGCGTTCGCCCGGCTGGCCACGGACTCCGGCGAGCCGATCACGCCGCCGCTGCCGTTCCTCCCCGGCGGCCACCCCGGCGGCGCACTCACCGACGGGGTCGTACGGCTCACGCCGCTCACGGCGGCCGACGCCGACGCCTGGCACACGCTGACGAACGTCCCGGACGTCGTCCGCCACCGTGTGCCGCCGCGGCCGATCACGTGGACCGAGGCCAGGGAACGCTGCCGGTACGCGGGTCACCGATGGTTCGCCGGACAGCGGGCCGACCTGGCGATCAGAGACGCGGAGACGGGCGCCCTCGCCGGGGACATCCAGCTCGCCGGCATCATCCCGCCGCTGGGCCAGGCCATGGTCGGCTACAGCCTGCACCCCGGCTTCCGCGGACGCGGCCTGGTCACCCGCGCCGTGAACCTGCTCGTCGAGTGGGCCTTCGCCAACACCTCGCTGGGCAGGATCGTCGCCGGCACCGATCCGGCCAACACGGCCTCGCACCGCGTGCTCGAACGGGCCGGTTTCACCCGCGAGCACCTCGCGAAGGGCCTGCTGCCCGGCCCGGACGGCACCCGCGTCGACGACCTCCAGTGGGTGCGCCTGCGCCCCTGAGGGTCACCCGCCGCGCCGGGCCTCGTACCGCATCGTCCGGGAGACGCCGACCCGCACGGTCGTGCCGGGCAGGATCGGGACCGGCTCGCTCGGCGGGATGTCGTAGAAGTTGGGGTCGCCCGGCGGCTGGATCTGCGTCCCGTTGACCGAGCCGAGGTCGATCAGGTTGACGTCCCAGTTGTTCAGGGCGACCCGCAGGTGCCGCCGGGAGACCGAGCCGTCCGGACTGGTCACCCGGACCGGCCGGGCCTCGCCCGACTGGACCTCGGGCGCCCGCTCGGGGTCGCGCCCGAGCACGTAGTCGCCGTCGAGCGACAGCGCCACCCCGTCGTCGAGCAGGAGCACGCCGAGCTGCGGCCGGGGCCCCTTGTACGGCACGACGGCCCGCTGGTCGATGCCGGCGCCGCAGACCGCGCAGTAGGGCGCGCGCGGATCGTTGAAGTGGTCGTTCCTGCAGTCGACGCCGTAGACCATGAGCAGTCCGTCGGAGTCGGGGGGAGTGTCGAGCCGGGTGATGTCCCCCGGCTCCTCCTCAGCGGCGGGAACGTCCGGAGGCAGGTTCTCCGGCTGCGCGTCCTCCCCCGACGGCGCGTGGTCCCCCTGCCCCGGAACCGGCCCGGGAACGGGTACCGCGACAGGCCCGGAGACCGGCCCGGGGACGGGCGGTGGAATCGGCTCGGAGGACGGCCCGAAGATCGGTCCGGAATTCGGGCCGGTGCCGGAATGCGGACCCGACAAGGGCGTGGGCTCGGCCGGCGGCGGGGCGGAAAGCGGCGGCAGCGGCGGCACGGGAGGAGCCGGCGGCGCGGGCGGCATGGGAGGAACGGGCGGCGCGGGCGGCATGGGAGGAACGGGCGGCGCGATCGGTCCGGGCGCCACGGGCGACGGCACCACCGGATCCTGAGCGGCGATCGGCTCGGGCGGGCCGGGAGGGGCGGGCCGCACCTGCTGAGACCGGTGCCGCGACACGGGCGGCGGGGGGAAGGCGCGCTCACCGGCCTGGGTGAAGTCGCACTCGAGGCCGGCTCCGGTGACCACGCCGCCGTCGAGCCTGCCGTACGGGACGGCCGGGCCCGCCCCCGGCAGCCGCAACTCGATCTTGGCGACCGGGCCGGCCACCAGCCGGTCCATCCAGGTGAGCGCCTCGCGCCCGGCCAGGTGGACGTCGCCGTCCGGGCCGCCCGAAACGGTCGCGGACGCGTCACCGCTGACCAGCACGGCCACCCCGCCGGTGACCGGGCCCGCGACGGCGCAGGCCACCGGCTCGCCCGTGATCTGCCCGTCCATCGCCCGGGCGAGGACGTGGGCGACCCTGCGGGCCAGGGCACGGCCGTCCCCGCCGGCCACGGCCGTCTCGTGCAGGGCACCCAGCAACTCCTCGACCGGCTGGCCGGTCGCGCACACCAGCAGTAAGCCGTTCAGATGAGCGACCACGCCCTCCCCCGGCAGCGGGCGGACCACCCCCACGCCCTGTTCCGTCACAGAACTCTCCCTCCCGGAAACGCCACCGGATGAACCGCGCCGCGGTCGATACCGTTCGACCCCCAGAACGTAGCAAAAAGTGACACCATCCGGTCTCAGCGGATTGGTCTCGATCGCATCGCTCAGGCACCGCTCAGCGGCCGGTCAGACCCCGCTGAACACCCGGTTGACGTCGGCCGTGGCCAGCACGCCGAAGATCTCGCCGCCGCCCTCGACCAACAGGTACTCCCCCGCCGGGGTCTCGCGCATGGCGGCGAGCAGCGACTCCCCCTCCAGGTCGGCGCCGAGCACGAGCGACGGCTCCAGGCTGCGCGTCACGGTCCCGACGTCGACCCACGGCCTGCGCTGTTCCGGGGTGGCGTCGACGGCGGCCTCGTTGACGATGCCGACCGGTCGCCCGTCGTGGTCGACCAGGACCATCGCGCCCGCGCCCGCCTCGACCGCGCGGCGCAGCGCCTCGGCCAGCGGCGTGCCGGCGGTGACCGGGATCGCCCGCCGGGCCAGCAGCCTGGCGCGCAGCTGCGGCAGGCGGGCCCTGACCCTGGCGATCCGCAGCGACTGGGACGCCCCGATCCAGATGAACGAGGCGAGCACGACCGACCACAGCATCTCGCCGAGCCCCGGCTCCTGGCCGGCCATCAGGTTCAGCAGCAACGGCACGGCGACGACGGCGACGGCCACGCCGCGGCCCACCCAGGCGGCGGCGAGCGTGCCGGTGCCGGGCCGGCTGGTGACCTTCCAGACGGCGGCGCGCAGCATCCTGCCGCCGTCGAGCGGCAGCCCGGGCAGCAGGTTGAACACGCCGACGATCAGGTTCGACCACCACAGCTGCCAGACCAGCACGGTGATGACGCCCGTCGGGGGGACCACGAAGGCGTAGAAGAGGTAGCCGATCCCGGCGAGCCCCAGCGACAGCAGCGGCCCGGCGAAGGCGACGTTGAACTCGCGGCCCGCCGTCTCCGGCTCGCGCTCGATCTCCGAGACGCCGCCGAGCATGTACAGCGTGATGCGGCGCACCGGCAGGCCGTAATGCTTGGCCACGACGCAGTGGGCGAGCTCGTGCAGCAGGACCGACAGGTACAGCAGGACGGCGAAGGCCAGCGCAACGGCATAGGTCCCGAACTCGCCGTAGCCGGGCAGCATGGTGGCGATGTGCGGCTGAAAAGTGATCGTGATGAACGCCGCCACGATGAGCCATGTCGGTGAAACGTACACCGGAATACCGAACGGGCGCCCCATTCTCAGTCCCTGGGACGACCCGTTGACAGGTGTGCTCATAACTCGCCGCCTTCCCTCCCTTGACCCCGATGCTACGTGCCGCGAGGTGGGATCAGCGTATGAGGCCGGGAGGCGTTCTGTCGGCAGGGTGCCTTACAGTTCAGGGCATGACCCTCGCCGAAGAGCGCTCGATCATCGGCGCGCTGTCCCCCTCCCGTGCCGGCGACTTCATGACCTGCCCCCTGCTCTACCGGTTCAGAGTGATCGACCAGCTTCCCGAGCGGCCCAGTCCCGCGGCGGTCCGGGGCACGCTCGTCCACGCGGTGCTGGAGCGGCTGTACGACCTGCCGGCGCGGGGCCGTACGGTCGCGGCCGCCCTCGACCTGCTGGAGCCGGAGTGGAACCGGCTGCTGGAGGAGGAGCCGGAATACGGCGGGCTCTTCCCCGACGACGAGGAGCGGGAGGCCTGGCTGACCCGGGCCAGGGGCATGGTGGAGCGCTACTTCACGCTGGAGGATCCGCAGCGGCTGGAGCCGGCGCAGCGGGAGATGTACGTGGAGGCTGTGCTCGACAGCGGGCTGCTGCTGCGCGGCTACATCGACCGTCTCGACGTGGCGCCCACCGGTGAGACGCGGATCGTCGACTACAAGACCGGCGCGGCGCCGGGGCGCGACTTCGAGGCCAAGGCGCTGTTTCAGATGAAGTTCTACGCGCTGGCACTGTGGCGCAGCGGGGGCGCCGTGCCGCGGATGCTCCAGCTCATGTATCTGGGCAACGGGGAGATCCTCCGCTACGTGCCCGACGAGGCCGACCTGCGGGCCACCGAGCGCAAGGTCGAGGCACTGTGGACGGCGATCGAGCGGGCGGTCCGCACCCGCGAGTGGCGGGCCCGGCCCTCACGGCTGTGCGACTGGTGTGATCATCAGGCGCTGTGCCCGGAGTTCGGCGGCACGCCGCCGCCGGTCCCCGACCGGGAGCCCCGTCTGTCCGCACGGGTGAGCAGGCGGTCCGCGACCGACGAGATCTGACCCGGGCGCCGAACAGCGGTCCGTCTCATCCGTTGGGAGGAGCCGGCCATCCCTCTTGAGCAGGGGTGGCCTGCCGGAAGGACGGCCTAAATTTGGTACGTGCGCTTCACCTCCGCCGGTCTCCGCTCCTGGCTCAGGTCTCATCCCCTGTTCGGCGACTCGCTCCTCGCGGTGGTGCTGACGGCGGGCTCGCTCGCCGTGATCACTCTGATCGGCGTGGAGGAGGCGGCGCGCTTGCACGGCGCCGTGCACGTGGAGATCCGCCCGCCCGACGCGCTGAACGTGATCCTGGCGGTGCTGTGCACGCTGCCCGTGGCGTTGCGGCGGAGCCTGCCGTTCGTGCTGCTGACGCTGACCGCGGTCCCGGAATGCGTGCTCAACGCGCTCGGCTACAACACCGGGCTCAGCGAGATCGCCGGTCTGATCCTGCTCTACACGGTGGCCGCCCACCGGGGGCTGGCGCTGAGCCTGGCCGGTCTCGCCGTCACCGTGATCGGTTACGCCGTCGGGACCGGCCTCTCGCCGCTGACGCTGTCGTGGCCGGAGCACACCGTGATCATCGTGGTCATCCTGCTCTGCCTGGTGAGCGGCCGGACGGTCCGGCTCCGCCGCGCCTACCTCGCGGAACTGGTGCAGCGGGCCGACCGGCTGGAGCGCGCCCGCGAGGCCGACACCCGGGCGGCGCGGGCCGAGGAGCGTTCCCGGATCGCCCGCGAGCTGCACGACGTGGTGGCGCACCATGTCAGCGTGATGACCGTCCAGGCCGCCGCCGCGCGCAGGATGCTGGACACCAGGCCGGCCGTCGCACGCGACGCGCTGACCGCGATCGAGGAGATGGGCCGCACCGCGATGGCCGAGATGCGCGACATCGTGGGCGTGCTGCGCACGGACGGCCCGGCCGAGCGCGGTCCCCAGCCGGGCATGGGGGATCTGCGGACGCTGGTCGAGCAGATGCGGGAGGCGGGCCTGCACACCCGGTTGCTGGTGGAGGGCGAGGAGGTCGCGCTGCCGCCGGGCATCGACCTGGCCGCCTACCGCCTGGTGCAGGAGACCCTCACCAACAGCCTGCGCCACGCCGGGCCGGCCGCCGGCGCCTGGGTCACCGTACGGCACGGGCCGGACGAGCTGACGGTCCACGTCGAGGACGACGGGCGCGGCGCCGTGGCCGCCGATCCCGAACGTCCCGGCGGGACCGGCCACGGTCTCGTGGGCATCCGGGAGCGTGTCGCGCTCTATGGTGGTGTCCTGCGGATCGGTCCCCGGAGCGGGGGTGGATTCGAGGTACACGCTCAGTTCCCCCTCAGACAACACAGCCCGCTCAAGGGCGGCCCCCTCAAGGAAACGGCATGACGATCAGGGTGTTACTGGTTGACGACCAGCCGCTGCTGCGCACGGGCTTCCGGTTCATCCTGGAGGCGGAGCGCGATATCACCGTCGTCGGCGAGGCCGGCGACGGCGCGACCGCGATGGACCAGTCCCGGGCCCTGCTGCCCGATGTCGTGCTGATGGACGTGCGCATGCCGGGCACGGACGGCATAGAGGCGACCCGGCGCATCGTCAGGGAGGCGGCGCCGAGGGCGCACGTGCCGAAGGTGCTCGTGCTGACCACGTTCGATCTGGACGAGTACATCGTGGAGGCGCTGCGCGCCGGCGCGAGCGGGTTCCTGCTGAAGGACGTGCCGCCGGACGACCTGGTGCAGGCCATCCGCGTGGTGGCCGCCGGCGACGCGATCGTCGCGCCGAGCGTGACGCGGCGGCTGCTGGACAGGTTCGCGACCCGGCTGCCCTCGGCGCACGGCCAGGCGACCCCGGCGCGGCTCGACCGGCTGACCGAGCGCGAGACGGAGGTGCTCCGCCTGATCGCCAAGGGCATGTCGAACGCCGAGATCGCCGCGAGGCTGGTGGTCAGCGAGACGACCGTGAAGACCCACGTCGGCAACGTGCTCACCAAGCTGGGGCTGCGCGACCGGGTCCAGGCGGTCGTCCTCGCCTACGAGACCGGGCTGATCGTGCCCCGTTCCTTCTCCTGACCCGCCGGCGGAGCTTCTCCCGGGGAGTTCTCCGGGAAGTGGCAGGCGACCCGGTGGCCGGGGGCGAGCTCCGTCAGCGACGGCTCGACCTTCCGGCAGATCTCCTGCGCCTTCCAGCACCGCGTGTGGAAGCGGCAGGCGGGCGGCGGGTCGAGCGGTGACGGCACGTCGCCCTGCAGGCGGATGCGCTCCCGCTCGGTGCGGCGCCGGGGATCGGGGATCGGGACCGCCGACAGCAGCGCCGTGGTGTACGGATGCATCGGCGACCGGTAGAGGGCCGCGCGGTCGGCCATCTCGACGATCTTGCCGAGGTACATGACGGCGACGCGGTCGCTGATGTGCCGGACCACCGACAGGTCGTGCGCGATCACCACGTAGGTGAGGTCGAGCTCGTCCTGCAGGTCCTCCAGGAGGTTGACGACCTGTGCCTGGATCGACACGTCGAGCGCGGAGACCGGCTCGTCCGCGATGATCAGCTTCGGTTTGAGCGCGAGCGTCCTGGCGATGCCGATCCGCTGCCGCTGACCGCCGGAGAACTCGTGCGGATAGCGGTTGTAGTGCTCGGGGTTGAGGCCGACCAGTTCCAGGATCTCCTGGACGGCCCGTTTGACGCCGTGCTCGGTCTTGATCCCCTGGATGCGGTACGGCGCGCCGACGATGGCTCCGACGGTGTGCCGCGGGTTCAGCGAGCTGTAGGGGTCCTGGAAGATCATCTGCATGTCGCGGCGGAGCGGGCGCAGCCGCCCCTGCGACATGTGCGTGATGTCCTGCCCGGCGAAGACGATCTTCCCGCCGGTCGGCTCGATCAGCCGGGTGATCAGACGGCCGGTGGTGGTCTTGCCGCACCCCGACTCCCCCACCAGGCCCAGCGTCTCGCCCTTGAGCACCTCGAAGCCGACCCCGTCCACGGCTCTGACCAGGCCCGTCTGCCGCTTGAGCAGCCCCTTCGTCACGGGGAAGTGCTTTTCCAGCCCCCGGACGGACAGCAGCGGTTCACCGGTCACGACGCCTCCAGGTTCGGCTTGATCTCGTTCGCCCAGATGGCGCGCCTGCGCTCCGCCGCCAGATGGCAGCGCACCTGGTGGCCGCCCGCGGTCTCCAGCAGCTCGGGCACCTCGGTCTCGGATCGGCCGGCCGTACGTTCGGCGAAGGAACAGCGCGGGTGGAACGCGCACCCGGACGGCACGTTGATCAGCGACGGCGGCGACCCCTTGATCGGGAGCAGCCGGTCGGCCGGATCCCGGTCCAGGCGGGGCATCGAGCCCAGCAGCCCCCAGGTGTAGGGATGCTCGGGCCGCTCGAAGATGTCCTCGGCCGAGCCGTACTCGACGCACTTGCCGCCGTACATCACAAGGATGTCGTCGGAAAGCTCGGCCACCACGCCGAGATCGTGCGTGATGATGATCAGCGCGGCCTCGAAGTCGCGCTGCAGGTCGCGCATGAGGTCGAGGATCTGCGCCTGCACGGTCACGTCGAGCGCGGTGGTCGGCTCGTCGGCGATCAGCAGCTCGGGGTCGCAGCACAGCGCCATGGCGATCATCGCGCGCTGGCGCATGCCGCCGGAGAACTCGTGCGGGTAGGAGTCGACCCGCCGGTCGGGCTGCGGGATGCCCACCCGGCCGAGCATGTCGATGGCGTGCCTGCGCGCCGCCCTCCTGCTCACGTCGTGGTGGATCCGGTACGCCTCGATGATCTGGTCGCCGACCGTGTAGAACGGGTGCATGGCCGACAGCGGGTCCTGGAAGATCATCGCCATCTTCTTGCCGCGCAGCTTCCGCACGTGCTCGGCGCTCGCGCCGACGAGCTCCTCGCCGTCCAGCCAGATCTCGCCGGAGATCCGCGCCCGGGTGCCCTTGTGCAGGCCGAGGATGCCCAGGCTGGTGACGCTCTTGCCCGATCCGGACTCGCCGACGATGCCCAGCGTCTTACCGCGCTCCAGGGTGAAGGACAGCCCGTCGACCGACTTGACCAGTCCGTCGTCGGTCGGGAAGTGGATCCGCAGGTCTTTCACTTCGAGGAAACTCATCCCAGCCTCACCCTCGGGTCCACCACCGCGTACAGCAGGTCGACGATCAGGTTCGCGACCACCACGAAGCAGGTGATCAGCATGACCACCCCCATGATCTTCGGTAGGTCGTTCGCCTTGATCGCCTGCACCGCGTACATGCCGAGCCCGTGCAGCGTGAACGTGCTCTCGGTCAGGATGGCTCCGCCCATCAGCAGGCCGACGTCCAGACCGAAGATCGTGACGATCGGGGTCAACGCGGCGCGCAGGCCGTGCTTGGCGATTACCTTGGACTCCGGCAGGCCCTTCGCCCGGGCGGTGCGGATGTAGTCCTCGCCCATCGTCTCCAGCATGCCGGCCCGGGTGAGCCGGGCGTAGATGGCGGCGTACAGGAAGGCCAGCGTGATCCACGGAAGGATCAGGCTGTACGCCCACTGCACCGGGCTCTCGGTGAAGGCCACGAAGGTTCCGCCCGGCACGGTGATGCCGAGCGTGTAGCTGAAGAAGACCAGGGACATCAGTCCGGTGAAGAAGATCGGCAGGGAGACGCCGGCGAGCGCGACGCCCATCGCGGCCCGGTCGAAGAAGCTCCCCCGGCGCAGTGCCGACAGCACCCCGGTGGCCACGCCCGCGACGAGCCAGATGATCGACGCGCCGATGGCGAGCGATGTCGTCACCGGGAGCCGGTCCAGTAGCTCCGGCCACACCGGCGTCTTGGTGATGAAGGAGTAACCGAGGCAGGGAGCCGGGCACTGCTCGATCGACGCCCCGGTGTCGAACTCCGCACCGGCGACGATCCCCTTGATCCACCTGCCGTACTGCACGGCCAGCGGGTCGGTAAAGCCGAGCTTGTCCGCGAGAGCCGCGGCGGTCTCCGCGGTGGCCCCCTTGCTCCCGACGTAGCGATAAGCGAAGTCGGTCGCGGTGACCCCGGCGAGCCGCGGAATCACAAAGAAGATCGAGAAAGTGACGATGCTCACCACGACCAGCATGAGCACCGCGGCGATCAGCCGCCGGATGATGTAAGTGACCACTCTTCCCCCGGCTCCGGGGGCCGGCCCGCCGATCCGGCCGGCCGGCCCCCTTGCGCCTTACCTGTCGGTTGCGTCGACCCGGTTACTCGACACCCATGCTCGGGTAGTCGTACATGTCGAAGGCGCCGGTGATGTAGACGTTGGTCACATCCTTGCCGCGCAGCAGCAGCCCCTTGTTCCACACCGCGGGGAGCACGTACGCGCCCTCCATGATCTTGCGGTCGATCTCACCCCAGATGGCGTCACGCTTGGCGGTGTCCTGCTCCTTGACCGCCTCGTCGATCAGCCCGTCGACCTCGGGGCTCTTGATGCTGAGGTTGTAGTTGCCGGACTCGCGGATGGTGCGGCTGTCGACGATCTGCGACAGGAAGCCGAAGCCGTCGTTCCAGTCGGCCTGCCAACCGTGTGTGGCGATGCCGATGTTGTTCTTCTTCGTGTACTCCGGCTTGCCGGCGTAGCTGCTGAAGTACTCGCTGGTGGGGAAGCCCTTCAGGGTCAGCTTGATGCCGGCCTTGGCGAGCGCCTGCTGCATCGACTCGGCGGCCGCCTGCTCCTTGGGACGGTCGGAGCGGAAGGTCATCGTCGTCTCGAACCCGTCCGGCTGCCCGCAGGCCGCGAGGGCCTCCTTGGCCTTCTCCACGTCGCCGGTGCCGGTCGGATAGAGGTCGAGCTTCTGCCAGCCGCCGATCGACGGCGGCATGAGGCCCGTGGCGATCTCGCCGGCGAGCTCCCCGCCGTAGGCGTTCTGCAGGCCCACCCGGTCCGCGGCGTACATGATGGCCTTACGGCACTCGATGTTGTCGAGCGGCGGGTTGTCGCTGAGGATCGCGAGGTACCAGGTCCGCGCGGAGGTCGGGTTGTCCGCCCGGGACTTGAGCGCGGGGTCGCCCATGATCGTCGCCGTGGCCGCGGCCTGGACGCCCGTGCCGGCGATGTCGACGTGCAGGTCACCGGAGATGATCCGGTTGTCCAGGTCGTTCGCCTCGACACCGAGCTGGACCTCGTACCGGTCCGGCAGCGCCTTGCGTACCGGGTCGGTCGCCGGATCCCAGTGGGGGTTCCGCACCAGCGTGTACTGCTTGCCCTCCTCGACCTTCTCGAACATGTACGGTCCGGAGGCGATCGGGTGCTGACGGTACTTGATGCCGGTGTCCTTGTCCTTCGGCACCGGGACCGTCGCGGGCAGCACGGCGAACTGGTCGAAGCCGGCGAAGGCCTTCTTCAGATGGAAGACGATCGTGCGGTCGTCCGGCGTCTCGATCGCGGAGTCGGTGTCGACGTCCGGCGTCTTGTAGACGCTCTTGAAGTCCTTCGGCAGGTCCAGGTAGTCGTTGAAGTACGTCGGGCCGTTGACGAAGGTCTCCTTGTCGAGCTGGCGCAGCACGGCGTACTTCACGTCCTTGGACGTGATGGCGGTGCCGTCCTCGAACTTGAGGCCCTCGCGGAGCTTGTACGTCCAGGTCTTGTTGTCGTCGGACGCCTCGCCCAGGCTCTCCGCCAGGTCGGGGACGAGCTCGCGGCCCTCGGCGCCGGGGGCGAGGTTGTAGGTCACCAGCGAGCGGCCGTAGACGCGCAGGAAGTTCCAGGACATGCCGTAGTAGGTGTCCCCGGGGTCGATGGAGTCCCACGCCTCGGTGACGGCCAGCTTGAGCGTGCCGCCCTTCTTGTCGGAGGGGTTGACCACCTTTTCCATCGCGGCGTTGAACTCGGACTGCTCACCCTGCTGGGCGGCGCCGCCGGTATCGCCCGGGCCTGTGCTCTTCTCTCCGCCGCCGCCGCAGGCCGACAGGCCCAGGCTGAGCGCGACACCGGCGGCCAGAAGGGCCGACGAGGCGTATCTCTTTCTCATTGGTTGGCACCCCTTGTGAATGCGAGTTGGGGAACGGAGAAGGTCGGCTGTGTCGATCGACCGCAGGGGCCGTCGATCAATCGGGGAGGTCAGCGTGACGACTTGGGGTCGAGCGCGTCGCGCAGACCGTCGCCGAAGAGGTTGAAGGCCAGCACGGTGATGAAGATCGCCATGCCCGGGAAGAACATGAAGTGCGGCAGCGTGTAGAAGCGGACGGCCGACGCCAGCATCCCACCCCATGTCGCGGTGGGCGGCTGGATGCCCACCCCGAGGAACGACAGCGCCGCCTCGAACAGCACGTTCGTCGGGATCAGCAGCGTCGCGTAGATGAGGATCGGCGCGATCAGGTTGGGCAGGATCTCCCGGAACAGGATGTACGGCCCGCGTGCGCCGAGACTGCGGGCCGCGTCCACGAACTCCCGCTCGCGCAGGGAGAGTGTCTGTCCCCGGATGATGCGCGCGATGTAGGACCAGTTGAAGAAGCCGATCACGAAGATCAGCAGGAGGATGCGGAGGGTGTCGCCCTGCACCGCGAGCTGGGTCTCGAACTGCGCGAGCACGCCGACCAGCGCGAGTGCGAAGACCAGCAGCGGGAAGGCGAGGAAGAGGTCCATCAGGCGGCTGATCACGGTGTCGACCCAACCGCCGAAGTAGCCCGCGGTGATCCCCATGATCGTCCCGATGACGACCGACAGCAGCGTGGCGAGGAAGGCCACGAGCAGCGAGATACGCGCTCCGTACACGACCCGGCTGAACAGGTCGCGCCCGTTGACCGGCTCGACGCCGAACAGGAAGTCCGCGCTGATGCCGGTGCCGCCCTTGGGCTGCATGGTCAGGGTGTCGATCATCTCCTGATGGAACTCGTTCGGCGGATGCCCGAACCAGCGGACGAGGACCGGTGCGAAGATCGCCACCAGGATCAGGAAGATGATCACAAACCCGCCTGCCATCGCGACCCTGTCGCGTTTGAGGCGCATCCAGGCGATCTGGCCGAGTGATCGGCCCTGGATGGCCTTGGCGCCCGCGCCCTGAGTGACGGCTTCCGGTGCGGCGTGCAGCTCGTCACCGGAGACGTCGAGCGGTGCGGTCATGTGCTGTCAGCCCCCTGGGTCCCAGACGACGTGGTCCAAGGAGATCCACTGGGTATGCGGACCCCCCGGACGCAGAATCTATGGCCTGAACTGGGATGACCAGTCCCCCGGGGCTCCCTGTGGCTCAACTGTGATGCACGCGAAACTCATTCGTATCGATCTTGATCGGACTATCCGGACCCCGTCTCGGTTGTGTCGCAGAACCGTGACATTACACAAGACCTGTAACAAAATCTCAGCATACGGTCAGCTGATGCCGCGGCGCTTGAGGATCTCCTCGATGTCGGAGAAATCGTCGGCCGCCCCGGACCCGGCCGCCCCCGGCTGAGCCGCCCCCCGCTTGGCGCGCCCCGAATCGGCCGGCCCCGGCTGGGCGGAGCCGATGCTCGCGGTCTTCGGCGATCCCGTGCCCGCCGGCCGCTCGGCCTGACGCGGCTCGATCGTGTCCGGCCCGCCGGCCGTACGGGCCCGCGAGAGCGTCCGGCCGCGCAGGGCGCCGGAGACGACGAACAAAACAGCGGACAGCCCGGCCAGCGCGACCCCCGCCCAGACCGTGGGCGAAAGGACCAGCCCGGACACGAAACGGACGGCGGCGGTGCCGACGTCCCACAGCGTCCGGTGCGCCCCGGTCAGGTAGGCGGCCAGCGGCAGCAGCGACCACGCGGTGGCGCGCAGGCCGGCGGTCGCTCCCCTGCGGCGGAAGACCAGGAAGCTGAGGACGATCCCGACGGCTGTCAGCCCGGCGCACAGCGGCAGCCAGGCGATGTCGGCGTATGTCATGACGAACCCCTCGTTTCGTACAGCCTTCTCTCATCCTGCCGCACGGACCGCCGCCGGAGCCCTGCCGTACGGCGCGCGAAGCCGGATGGGCGGTCAGCCGACGAGCGAGCGGAGCAGGCCCACGTCCACGTGCCGCAGCGACGGCATGACGAGCCGTCCGGGCGCCTGCGCGATCGGCAGGACGCTCGGGACGGCGACCACCCGGCAGCCCGCCGCCGTCGCGGCGGCGACCCCGTTCGGCGAGTCCTCCAGCACGACGCAGCGCCCGGGTCGCGCCGCCAGCAGGCGGGTGGCGGTCAGGTAGGGCTCGGGGTGCGGCTTGGTGCGGGTGACGTCGTCCGCCGTCACGATCACCTCGAAGTGCTCGCGGCCGACGAACTTGAGCACGGAGTCGGCGATCACCCGCAGGGACGAGGTGACCAGGCCGGTGCGTATGCCGTGGTCGGCCAGCTCGCGCAGCAGCTCGAACGCCCCCGGCATGGGGGAGACGCCCGCGGACAGACGCCGCTCCATGCCCTCCATCAGCCACGACCCGACGACGACCGGTTCCACGTCCGCCCGGGTCAGCTCGAGCAGGTAGGCGATGGTCCGCTCCCAGGAGCCGCCGACGAGGCGCTGCTGGTGCTCGGGCCCCCACGTCCCGCCGAGCCGGGTGGCCACCTCGCACTCCACCTCGAACCACACCCGCTCGGTGTCGACGAGCAGACCGTCCATGTCGAACAGCACCGCGTCCACGTAGCCCCTTCCCCCGGTTCTTTCATGCCTTACACGTTGAAGTACTTCGCCTCGGGATGGTGGACGACCAGCGCCGAGGTGGCCTGTTCGGGGTGGAGCTGGAACCCCTCCGACAGCTCGACGCCGATCCGCGCCGGATCGAGCAGCCCCATGAGCTGGACCTGGTCCTCCAGATGCGGGCAGGCGGGATAACCGAACGAGTAGCGGCAGCCGGTGATGTCGACCTTGAGCATGTCGCTCAGCGACTCGTCGCCCCCGATGCCCAGCTCCGAACGCACCCTGGCGTGCCAGTACTCCGCCAGCGCCTCGGTGAGCTGGACGGACAGGCCATGGAGCTCCAGGTAGTCGCGGTAGGCGTCCTGCGCGAACAGCTCGGCCGTCGCCCGGCTGATCCGGTGGCCCATCGTGACGATCTGGAAGGCGACGACGTCGACCTCGCCGGACTCACGCCGCCGGAAGAAGTCGGCCAGGCACAGATGCCGGTCGCGGCGCTGACGCGGGAACGTGAAGCGGGTGCGCTCGTTCCCGGCCCCGTCCAGGACGATGAGGCTGTCGCCCTCGCTCACGCAGGGGAAGTAGCCGTAGACGACGGCCGCCTCCAGCAGGCTCTCCGTCTGCAGCCGGTCCAGCCACATGCGCAGCCGCGGCCGGCCCTCGGCCTCGACGAGTTCCTCGTACGACGGCCCGCCGCCGCCCCTGGCGCCCTTCAGTCCCCACTGGCCCATGAACGTGGCCCGCTCGTCGAGGAAGGCGGCGTAGTCGGCGAGCGGGATGCCCTTGATCACCCGGTCGCCGAAGAAGGGCGGCACGGGCACCGGGTTGTCGTCCGCCACGTCGGAGCGCGACGGCAGCTCCTCCACCGGGGTGCGGGTGAGCGTCGCACCGGTCCTCACCCGGCGCGCATGCCGCGGGGGCAGCGCCGCCCCCGCCTCGCCGCGCTTGACCGCCATGATCGCGTCCATCAGGCTCAGCCCCTCGAAGGCGTCCCTGGCGTAGCGCACCTCGCCCCGGAAGAGGCCGGCCAGGTCCTGCTCGACGTAGGCCCGGGTCAGCGCCGCGCCGCCGAGCAGCACGGGGAACCTGCCGGCGATCCCCCGGGAGTTCATCTCCTCGAGGTTCTCCTTCATGACGACCGTCGACTTCACCAGCAGCCCGGACATGCCGATCACGTCGGCCTTCTTCTCCTCGGCCGCCTCCAGGATCGCCGTCACCGGCTGCTTGATGCCGAGGTTCACCACCTCGTAGCCGTTGTTCGACAGGATGATGTCGACGAGGTTCTTGCCGATGTCGTGTACGTCGCCCTTGACCGTGGCCAGCACGATCCGGCCCTTCGTGGCGCCCTCGACGCGCTCCATGTACGGTTCCAGGTACGCGACGGCCGCCTTCATGACCTCGGCCGACTGGAGCACGAACGGGAGCTGCATCTGGCCGGAGCCGAACAGCTCGCCGACGGTCTTCATACCGTCGAGCAGCACCTCGTTGATGATCTCCAGGGCGGGCCGCTGGGCGAGCGCCTCGTCGAGGTCGGCCTCCAGGCCCTTGCGCTCCCCGTCGATGATCCGCCGCTTGAGCCGCTCCCACAGCGGCAGCGCGGCCAGCTCGGCCGCCTTGCCCGCCCGCATCGACGCGGCGTCGACGCCCTCGAACAGATCCATGAACCGCTGCAGCGGGTCGTAGCCGTCCCGGCGGCGGTCGTAGACCAGGTCGAGCGCCACCTGACGCTGCTCGCCGGGGATCCGGGCCATGGGAAGGATCTTGGACGCGTGCACGATCGCCGAGTCGAGCCCGGCGTCGACGCACTCGTTCAGGAAGACCGAGTTCAGCACCATGCGCGCGGCGGGGTTGAGGCCGAACGACACGTTGGACACGCCGAGCGTGGTCTGCACGCCCGGATGACGGCGCTTGAGCTCGCGGATCGCCTCGATCGTCTCCATGCCGTCGCGGCGGGTCTCCTCCTGGCCGGTGGCGATCGGGAAGGTCAGGCAGTCGACGACGATGTCCTCGACCCGCATGCCCCAGTTCCCGACGAGGTCGTCGACGAGGCGGGAGGCGATCCGTACCTTCCCCTCCGCTGTGCGGGCCTGGCCCTCCTCGTCGATGGTCAGCGCGACCACGGCTGCGCCGTGCTCCCGGACCAGCCGCATGACCTTGGTGAAGCGCGAGTCGGGCCCGTCGCCGTCCTCGTAGTTCACCGAGTTGACGACCGCCCGCCCGCCGAGCATCTCCAGCCCCGCCTCGATCACCGCCGGCTCGGTCGAGTCGATCACGATCGGCAGCGTCGAGGCGGTGGCGAAGCGGAAGGCCAGCTCCTTCATGTCGGCGACGCCGTCCCTGCCGACGTAGTCGACGCACAGGTCCAGCATGTGCGCGCCGTCGCGGGCCTGCGCCCGGGCGATCTCGACGCACTCCTCGTAGTCGCCCGCCAGCATCGCCTCGCGGAAGGCCCTGGACCCGTTGGCGTTGGTGCGCTCGCCGATCGCCAGATAAGAGGTGTCCTGCCGGAACGGCACGCTCTGGTAAAGGGAGGCGGCCCCCGCCTCGGGAAGCGGACGCCGTACGGCACGGGCCCGGCCGGCCACGCGCTCCACGACCCGGCGCAGGTGCTCGGGGGTGGTGCCGCAGCAGCCGCCGACCAGCCCGAGCCCGTAGTCGCGCAGGAACGTGTCGTGCGCTTCGGCGAGCTCATCGGGCGTGAGCGGGTAGTGGGCGCCGTCGGCGGTGAGCTGCGGCAGCCCGGCGTTCGGCATGCACGACAGCGGCAGGCGCGCGTGCTTGGCCAGGTAGCGCAGGTGCTCGCTCATCTCGGTCGGCCCGGTGGCGCAGTTGAGGCCGATCAGATCGACGCCCAGCGGCTCGATCGAGGTCAGCGCCGCGCCGATCTCGGAACCGAGCAGCATCGCGCCGTTGGTCTCGATCGTCACCTGCGCGATGATCGGCACGTCGCGCCCGGCGGCCTCGATCGCCCGCTTCGCGCCCACGATCGCGGCCTTGACCTGCAGCAGGTCCTGGCAGGTCTCGATGATCAGCGCGTCGGCCCCGCCCGCGATCAGCCCGGCGGCGTTGTCACGATAGGCGTCGCGCAGGGTCGCGTACGGCAGATGCCCCAGCGTGGGGAGCTTGGTGCCCGGGCCCATCGAGCCGAGCACGAAACGGGGGTGACCGGGGGTGGACCAGTGGTCGGCCCGCTCCCGGGCGAGCCGTGCGCCGGCCTCGGAGTACTCGTGGATCCGGTCGGCGATGCCGTACTCGCCCAGGGCCGCGCGGTTGGAGTTGAACGTGTTGGTCTCGACGCAGTCGACGCCCACCTCGAGATAGGCGTCGTGGACCGCGCGCACGATGTCGGGACGGCTGACGTTGAGCACGTCGTTGCAGCCCTCGTGGCCCTGGAAGTCCTCGAGCGTCGGATCGTAGGACTGCAGCATCGTCCCCATTGCCCCGTCGGCGACCAGGACTCGCTCGGACAGCACTTCTCGGAAGGACGGCCTGCCGCTGTTCATGGGGGAAAGACTATCCGCCCGCCCGCCGCCGGCCCGGTGCCTCGACGCGGGCGCGAGACACCCCGGCGAGGCGCCCGGGCCACCCCGGATGGAGCCGAATGTGCCTCCCCGCTCCCCTCAGCGAATAGTCTTGGACTCGACCATACGTGCCGTGGGCCAGTGAGGGAGGCGGCGTGATCGAGCTCGAAGGGCTCCCTGAGCTCGTCGACCCGGTGCTGATCGCCGCGTTCGAAGGGTGGAACGACGCCGGCGAGGCGTCCAGCGGCGTGCTCGCCCACCTCGAGGCGGAGTGGAAGGCGACACCGCTCGTCGAGCTGGACCCGGAGGACTATTACGACTTCCAGATGACCCGTCCCATCGTGGAGATGGGCGACGGCGTCACCCGGTCCATCACCTGGCCGACGACGCGCCTGCTGCTGGCCCGGCCGCCGGGGGCGGAGCGTGACGTGGTGCTGCTGCGCGGCATCGAGCCCAACATGCGCTGGCGGTCGTACTGCGCGGAGATCGTCGGCCTGTGCCAGGACCTGGGGGTGGAGTTCGCCGTACTGCTCGGCGCGCTGCTCAACGACTCCCCGCACACCCGGCCGGTGCCCATCGTGGGCTCGGTGAGCGATCCCGGGATGGCCCGCTCGCTCAACCTGGAGCCGACCAAGTACGAAGGCCCTACGGGCATCGTCGGCGTGCTGCAGCACGCCCTCGGCCACGCCGGGCTGCGCACGGTCTCCCTGTGGGCGTCGGTCCCCCACTACGTCGCCCAGCCGCCTAATCCGAAGGCCACGCTGGCGCTGCTGCGCCGCATCGAGGACCTCCTCGACATTCCCATGCCGTACGGCGAACTGGCCGAGGAGGCCCGCGCCTGGGAGCACGGAGTCGACGAACTCGCCGCGCAGGACAGCGAGGTCGCCGACTACGTCAGGGAACTGGAGGAGCGCAAGGACGCGGCCGACCTGCCCGAGGCGAGCGGTGACGCCATCGCGGCCGAGTTCGAGCGCTACCTGCGCCGGCGCGATCGCGGCACCGACCGCTGACCGCCCGCCGTCCCGATCACGCCACCTTCACCTCGATGGCGGCACCGGCGACACGGACCCGGTAGGTCGGGACGGTGATGTCCGGGTCGTCCAGGCAGGCCCCGGTGACCAGGGAGAAGACCTGCTTGTGCATGGGCGAGGCGACCGTGGGCTCGCCGTTCCTCGTGCCGACGATGCCGCGGGACAGGACCTGGGCCCCGCTGAAGGGGTCGCGGTTCCCGAGCGCGTAGAGCCCGCCGTCGAACGTGCGGAACACCGCCACCTGGCGGCCCGCGACGAGGGCGGCGGCGCCGAACTCGGGAACGAGCTGGGTGTCGGGGCAGACGGGGGTCCAGCCGTGCCCGCTGCCGCCGGTCTCGTCGGCGTGCGCCCGGTCGACGGGTGTCCGGTCGAGGATGGTCATGGGGTCACCTCCACAGTGACGGGTATCGGTTTGATCTGACCGCGCTCCGTCCGGAACTCGATCGAGGGGTCCGGGGTGCCCGGTGCGTTCACGAAGCTGACGAAGCGCCGCAGCTTGTCGGGATCCTCCAGGGTGGCGCGCCACTCGTCCACGTAGCCGGCCACGTGCCGCTCCATCTGCGCGTCCAGGTCGGCGCAGATCCCCAGAGAGTCTTCAGTGATCACCGCCCTCAGCTGGTCGAGCCCGCCGTCCATGGCCTCCAGCCAGGCCGAGGTCCGCTGGAGCCGGTCGGCGGTGCGTATGTAGAACATCAGGAACCTGTCGACGGTGCGGATCAGCTCGTCGGTGGTCAGGTCGGCGGCGAGCAGGTCGGCGTGCCGCGGCCGGAACCCGCCGTTGCCGCCCACATAGAGGTTCCAGCCCTGCTCGGTCGCGATGATGCCGAAGTCCTTCGACCGGGCCTCGGCGCATTCGCGTGCGCAGCCGGAGACCGCCGCTTTGATCTTGTGCGGCGCGCGCAGCCCCCGGTAGCGCAACTCCAGGGCGATCGCCAGCCCGACGGAGTCCTGCACGCCGTACCGGCACCAGGTGGAGCCGACGCAGGACTTCACCGTGCGCAGCGCCTTGCCGTACGCGTGGCCGGACTCGAACCCGGCGTCCACCAGCCGCTTCCAGATCAGCGGGAGCTGCTCGACCCGGGCGCCCAGCAGGTCGATGCGCTGGCCACCGGTGATCTTCGTGTACAGCCCGAACTCACGGGCCACCTCACCGATCACGATCAGCCTCTCGGGGGTGATCTCCCCGCCCGGGATCCGGGGCACCACCGAGTAG
This sequence comes from Sphaerimonospora sp. CA-214678, assembly GCF_050942215.1. Lineage (GTDB taxonomy): Bacteria > Actinomycetota > Actinomycetes > Streptosporangiales > Streptosporangiaceae > Sphaerimonospora. Next base: position 2,798,803 of record NZ_CP192056.1, on the reverse strand, counting down.
GTGCCGTTCTTCTGGATGTTGGCGAGGAACTTGTCGTTGGTGTCCTGCAGCGCGGCCTGCTCCCCGTCGAGGATGTGCCCGTTGCCGAGCGAGGCGAGGATGGAGGCCACCACGGGTTTGCAGACGTCGCAGCCGCGCCCGGTGCCGTGCTCGGCGATGAGCCGGGAGAACGTGGTGATGCCGCGGACCGCGACGATGTCGAACAGTTCGGCCCGGCTGTGGGCGAAGTGCTCGCACAGCGCGGTGCCGACGTCCACACCGGACTCGACGAGGATCTGCTTCAGCATCGGCACGCAGCTTCCGCAGGTGGTGCCCGCACGGGTGCAGTCCTTGATCCCCTGCACGTCGGTCAGGCCGTTCTCGGTGATGGCCGCGACGATCCGGTCCTTGGTGACGTTGTTGCAGGAGCAGATCTGAGCGTCGCCGGGGATCTCGGTCTGGACCCCCGCGCCCGCGAACAGCAGGTCGCTCGGGGGCGCCGGCAGGGTCTTGCCCACGAAGGGCCGCAGCGTGCCGTACGGCCCGGCGTCGCCGACGCAGACGCCGCCGAGCAGCGTCTTGGCGTCGTCGCTCACGAACAGCCGCTTGTAGACGCCGGCGACCGGATCCATGTAGACGACGTCGAGCGCGCCGGAGGGGTCGTCGAAGCGGGTCTCCCCGAATTGGGCGACCTCGACTCCGAGCAGTTTGAGCTTGGTGGACAGGTCGGCGCCGCGGAAGGAGGCCGAGCCGCCGAGGATGCGGTCCGCCGCCACCTCCGCCTGGGTGAAGCACGGCCCGGCCAGGCCGTAGACCATCCCCGCCGCCAGCGCGCACTCGCCGATGGCGTAGACGCGCTCGTCGGCGGTGCGCATGCCCTCGTCGACGACGATGCCGCCGCGTTCGCCGACCGGAAGCCCGCAGCCGCGGGCGAGCTCGTCGCGCGGCCTGATCCCCGCGGAGAACACCACGATCTGCGCCTCGATCGCCTCGCCGTCCGGCTTCACCAGCCGGGCGACCCGGCTGTCCTCGCCCGCCTCCACCGCCGCCACTCCCGCGCCGACGTGCACGGTCAGCCCGAGCGACTCGACGTGACGGCGCAGCACCGCCCCGCCGCCCTCGTCGACCTGGCGCGGCATCAGCCGGTCGCCCATCTCGACGATGTGGGTGCGCAGCCCGAGCCGGCGCAGCGCGTCGGCCGCCTCCAGGCCGAGCAGGCCCCCGCCGACCACCACGCCGGCGACCGCGTCCCCGGCCGCCGCCCTGATCGCGTCGAGGTCCTCGATGGTCCGGTAGACGAAGCAGCCGGGCAGATCGCGGCCGGGCACCGGCGGCACGAACGGCGCCGATCCGGTCGCCAGCACCAGCACGTCGTACGGCTCTCGCGTGCCGTCCGCCGCGACGACGACGCGACGGTCGCGGTCCACCGCCACGACCTCGCATCCCAGCCGGAGCGTGACGCCGCCGGGAACGGGAAGGGTCAGATCGGCCACGGTCCGCCCGCTCAGATAGGAGGTGAGGGCCACCCGGTCGTACGCCGGGCGCGGCTCCTCCCCGAAGACGGTGAGTTCATCTCCCCGCAGGCCCCGGGCGAGGAGGGTCTCGACCAGCCGGTGCGCCGCCGGCCCGAACCCCGCCACCACGATTCGCGAACTCATACGCTGACACCCTCCTGCTCACACAGCCAGCCGACGATTCCGTCCACCACGTCGCGGCACCCGCCGCACCCGGTCGTGGCCGCCGTCGCGGCGACGACGGCGGGCAGATCGCGGGCACCGGCCTCCCAGCAGGCCCTGATCCGGCCCTTGGTCACGTTGTTGCACCGGCAGACCCGCGCCGAGTCCGGCAGCAACGCCGGGCTCGCCGCCCCGGCGGCGGACGGATCCTGCGACAGCAGGCCCATCCGATCGCCGGGCAGCGGGCCGCCCCGGTCGAACAGCTGGGTGAGCGAGCCCACGGTGGGCGTCTCACCCAGCAGGATCGCCCCCACCAGCCGTTCGCCGCGGATGACGAGCTTGCGATAGGTGCCGCTGCGCCGATGGGTGAAGCGGACGATCTCCGCCTGGTCGTCGGTGAGATGCGTCTCGCCCATCGCCGCCAGCTCGACCCCGGCGGCCTTGAGCCTGGTCACCACGCGGGAGCCGCGGTAGCGCGCGCCGCCGTCGGCGCCGGTCACGATGTCGGCGACCACCGCCGCCTGCTCCCACGCCGGTGCGACGAGTCCGTACACCGTGCCGGAGTGCTGGGCGCACTCTCCGATCGCGAAGATCGACCGATCGTCGGTACGCAGCCCGTCGTCGACCACAACTCCCCGGTCGACCCGCAGACCGGCCTCACGGGCGAGCCGCACGACGGGCCGCACCCCGCACGCGAGCACCACCAGGTCGGCGTCCATCGCGGCGCCGTCGGCCAGGCGCACGCGTCCGGAGTCGATCGCGGTCACGGTCACCCCGGTGCGCACCGTCACACCGACCATCGCGAGGGTCTGCCGGAGCACCAGCCCGGCCTCCGAATCGAGCTGGCGCTCCATCAGGTGACCCGCGCGATGCAGCAGCGTCACCGGCAGACCGAGGCCGGCCAGGCCCCGGGCCGCTTCGACGCCGAGCAGGCCGCCTCCGACCACCACCGCGTGCCGGGCGGACGCCGCGGCCGCGCGGATCCGGTCGCAGTCGTCCAGCGTCCTGAAGACCATCGCGCGCCCCGCGCCCGGGATGGGCGGCACCACCGGTTCGCTGCCGGTCGCCAGCACCAGCACGTCGTACGGCTCGCGCGTGCCATCCTCGGCGACGACCACGCGGGCGGCCCTGTCGATCCCCCGCACCCGGACCCCCAGGCGCGTACGCACGCCGTTCTCCGCGTACCACCCCGGGTCCAGCAGCCGGACCTGCTCGGGCCCGGCGGTCCCGGCGAGCACGTTCGACAGCAGCACCCGGTTGTACGGCTGAAGCGGCTCGGCCTCGAACACGGAGATCTCGACGTCGTTCCCGGCGTCCCGGCGCCGCACCTCGGTCACCAGCCGCGCCCCGGCCATCCCGTTGCCCACGACGACGAGCCTCATATCACACGCTCCACGCCGACAGCGCAGACCTTGAACTCCGGCATCCGCGAGATGGGGTCGAGGGCCGCGTTGGTGAGCCGGTTGACCCCCTCCCAGTGGAACGGCATGAAGACCGTGTCGGGCCGGATCGCCGCGCTCACCCTGGCCTCGCCCTCGGCCGTACCGCGCCGGCTGCGCACCCGCACCCGGTCGCCCGGCGCGACGTTCAGCCGCCGCGCCAGGTCGGGATGGAGCTCCACGAAGACCTCCGGTTCCGCCTCGTTGAGTGCCGGGATCCGGCGCGTCTGGGCTCCCGACTGGTAGTGCGCGAGCACCCGTCCCGTGGTCAGGTACAGGGGGAACTCGGCGTCGACGTCCTCAGCGGGCGGCCGATGCTCCACCGGGACGAGGCGGGCCCGCCCGTCCGGGGTGGCGAACCGGTCGATGAAGGGGCGGGGCGTGCCCGGATGGTCCTCGGCCGGACAGGGCCAGAAGAGCCCGGTCCCGGCGGCGAGCCTGGCGTGGGTGATGCCGGAGTAGTCGGCGATCCCGCCCCGGGAGGCCCTGCGCAGTTCGTCGAACACCTCGCCGGGGTCGGCCGGGAAGGCGTCGCCGCGGCCGAGCCGGTCGGCGAGCCCGCGCATGATCTCCAGGTCGGTCCACACGCCCGGGGGCGGATCGGCCGCCCGGCGGCGCAGCAGGACGCGGCCCTCCAGGTTCGTGATCGTGCCGTGCTCCTCGGCCCACTGGGTGGAGGGCAGCACGACATCGGCCATGGCGGCGGTCTCGGACAGCACGATGTCGGAGACCACCAGCAGGTCCAGCCCGGCCAGCCGCCGGGCGACGCGGCCGGCGTCCGGCGCGGAGACCACCGGGTTGGACCCGAACAGCAGCAACGCCCGTGGACCCGCCGGCGTGCCGAGCGCGTCGAACAGCTCGAAGGCTGATCGGCCCGGCCCGGGCAGATCGCCGGGATCGACTCCCCACACGGCCGCCACGTGCGCCCGCGCCGCCGGGTCGTCGATCCGGCGATAACCGGGCAACTGGTCGGCCTTCTGCCCGTGCTCCCTGCCGCCCTGGCCGTTGCCCTGGCCGGTGACGCATCCGTAGCCGGAGCCCTCCCGTCCGGGCAGGCCGAGGGCGAGGGCCAGGTTGATGAACGCGGTCACGGTCTCGGTGCCCTTGGCATGCTGCTCGGCGCCCCTTCCCGTCAAGATCATCGCCCGGCCGGCCGCGCCGAGGATCCGGACGGCCTCGCGCATGAGGGCGACCGGCACCCCGGTCACCCGCTCGACCCGCTCGGGCCACCAGGCCGAGACCGAGGTACGTACCTCGTCGAACCCGACCGTGCGCTCGGCCAGATAACCGAGATCCGCGCTGTCCCGTGCGATCACGAGATGCAGCAGGCCGAGGGCGAGGGCGAGATCGGTGCCCGGGGTCACCCGCAGGTGCAGATCGGCGAGCCGGGCCGTGGGCGTGGTCCTGGGGTCGATCACGATCAGCCGGCCGCCGCCGTCCCGCATCCGCGTCAGATGCCGGACGAACGGCGGCATCGTCTCGGCGACGTTGCCTCCGGCGAGCAGGACCGCGTCGGCCCGGGCGATGTCGGTGATGGGGAACGGCAGGCCGCGGTCCATGCCGAACGCCCTGTTGGCGGCGGCGGCGGCCGACGACATGCAGAACCGGCCGTTGTAGTCGATCTGACCGGTGCGCAGCGCGACCCGGGCGAACTTGCCGAGCTGATAGGCCTTCTCGTTGGTCAGCCCGCCGCCGCCGAATACGGCCACGGCGTCGGGGCCGTGTTCGGCCTGAACGGCCACGAGGCGTTCCGCGACGAAGCCGAGCGCCTCGTCCCAGTCCACCGGGCGGCCGTGCAGCAGCGGCGTGGTCAGCCGTTCTGGCGAGACCAGCAACTCGGCGGCGGTCCAGCCCTTCTGGCACAGTCCCCCCTGGTTGGCCGGGACGTCCTCGCGGGCTGTCACGCGGATCCCCCCTCCAGCGGGGCGGGCGTCCGTCACGCGCATGCCGCACTGCAGCGCGCAGTAGGGGCAGTGTGTCGCCACGCCCGCCGGGGCCGGGGACCGTGCGGAGGAAGGTGGGATCTGCATGGGTTCGATGGTGGGCACCGACGGTTTCGCCGCTGAGTCCGCCTTGTTACCGATTCGCTAAAAGCCGCGGGCGTGACCGAGGGCATGGCCCGAGGTTCCTTCCGCTCGCGCCGGCGACCGGCACGGCATGGATCTCCGATAGATTGATCTACCTTCGGAATGGGCATCGTCTTGACGGTTTCGTCGTCGCCGCAGGGAGCGTGCATGGCCGTACGGCAGATCCTGATGTTCGACGATCCGGCGCTGCGGGCCGCGGCAGAACCGGTCACCGCGTTCGACCGCTCGCTGCGTGAGGTCGTCAAGTCGCTCACCGCGACCCTGCGGGCCGGTCAGGGCCGGGCCGGGCTCGCCGCGCCCCAGATCGGGGTCCCGCTCCGGGTGATCGCGTACGCCGTCGACGGCAGGTCGGGCCATCTGGTGAACCCGCGCCTGGAGCTCGCCGGACGGACCGTGATGGCCGACGAGGCATGCCTGTCCGCACCCGGTGTCTGGTGGCCCAGGGAGCGGTCGTTCTCCGCCGTGGCCCGGGGCAGGGACATGTACGGCAAGCCGGTGACGCTGCGGGCGATCGGCATGCTGGCCAGGGTGCTCCAGCACGAGGCCGACCACCTGGACGGCGTGCTCTTCATCGATCATCTGCCCGACGAGGAGCAGCGGCGTTTCCACTCCGCCATTCCCAGGTGATTTTCCCGACATAGGCCCTTTTTTCTCTCACACGGCTTTCGCCGTTTCATAGCCGATTTGAAGCCTTTCCGGGGCTGTTTCCGCGATTTTTAGAGTGTTTTACAGGCTGTCCCGCACCCCTTCCGGAGCGGTTCCGGGACTCTTTCGCAACGGCTCCAGAACCGGACCAGAACAACCCGGACATTTCGCTAGACATTTCGGTTGACATGTGACCGCTTCTCGCCGCGCGGGAATAGCCGGGGCGGGCCTGGGAAATATCGATGCAACCTCCCGACGGACGACGTCTCGTGGGAGGGCGCGCGTTTGCCAGCGATCACACGCCGGGTGTTCCTGTCGGCCGGGAGCGGAATCGCCTTGGCGATCCTGAGCGGCCCGTGGGCCGAGGCCGGCACAGTGGACGGGGACGACAAGGGGAGCAAAGAGAAAAAGGACGGCAAGGAGAAGAAGGGCAGCAAGACAGACAAGGCGGATGCCCCGCCGAGTCGTCCCCGCATCCACACCAGGGACGAGTGGGACGCCGCCGCGCCGAAGAGCAAGGCCGTCGTGCTCGACACCCCGCCCGACCGGCTCGTCATCCATCACACCGCGACGGCCAACACGCGCGACGTGAGCCTGGAGGCGGCGTTCCGGCTCTCCCGCGCGATCCAGCGCTACCACATGCGGCGCAACGGCTGGGCGGACATCGGCGAGCAGTTCACGGTCAGCCGGGGCGGTCACATCATGGAGGGCCGCAACCGGACGCTGCCCGCGATCGCCCAGGGCGGGAACGTCGTGGGAGCTCAGGCCGCCGGTCACAACCGGCACACGCTGGGGATCGAGACCGAGGGCACCTACACGACGGAGCTGCCCCCGACCGACCAGCTCGACTCGCTGACGGCGCTGCTGGCCTGGCTGTGCTCGACCTACCGGCTCGACCCCGAGGAGGCGATCATCGGCCACCGCGACCTCAATGCGACCGCATGCCCCGGCGACCGCCTGTACGAATACCTCCCCGAACTGCGGGCGGGGGTGGCCCGCCGGCTGGGCGACCGCCTGCCCGACGGCGAACGGCCGGACCCGGGGGAGCCGGAGGAACCGGAAGATCAGGACAAGTCGCAGGCCGATCGATGAGGGACCCAAAACGCCACCGGTACGCCACCGGGCGTCCGCGTTGACAGTTCGGCCATCGATTGGTCAGATAAGCACGACGATCAGCGGGTGATCCTGATTTCGCCGATCACCGGCGAGGGGTGGGGGGCACTGTGGCGATTTCTTCTTTGACGACCGCTTCGCGGGGTGGCGCACGCGCGGCGAGGCCGGAACGATAGTCTCGGGTCTCCGCGAGATTTCGGACGGTCTCCCGCCCGATTTCGCGTGTGTTCCGCCCCCGACACATACCCTCGGTGAACCGCGCGAAGACGCCGATCAGCCCCGCCACGGAGGATCCGTACCCATGAACCGCGAGAGCAGCAGCTCCATCCCGCACTTAGGGCCGCTCTCCCAGCAAGCCTCCATGGACGGGTTTGTGAGAGTTTCCCCCTCGATGGCGATCACCCCTCGGGTGAGCGTCGTGGTACCGGCGCTGAACGAGGCGGAGAATCTGCCCCACGTGTTCGCGACCCTGCCCCGGTGGATCCACGAGGTGGTGCTCGTCGACGGCGACTCCACCGACGACACGGTCGCGGTGGCCAGACGGCTGCGGCCCGGTCTGCGGGTGGTGCGCCAGCGCGGCAGCGGCAAGGGCGACGCGCTCGCCGAGGGCTTCGCCGCGTGCACGGGCGAGATCATCGTCATGATCGACGCGGACGGCTCGACCGACGGGCGGGAGATCGTCCGCTTCGTCGGCGCGCTCGTCGCCGGCGCCGACTACGCCAAGGGGTCGCGCTTCCTCAACGGCGGCGGCAGCGACGACATCACGACCGGGCGCAGGCTCGGCAACCTCATGCTGAGCTCACTGGTCAACCTGCTGTTCCGCACCCGCTACACCGACCTGTGCTACGGCTACAACGCCTTCTGGGCCCGCCACCTGGACACGCTCGCACCCGACTGCGCCGGGTTCGAGGTCGAGACGCTGATGAACATCCGGGCCGCCAGGGCCGGGTTGCGCGTCCACGAGATCCCCAGCCACGAGCGCTGCCGCCTGCACGGAACGAGCAACCTGCGGACGTTCCGCGACGGCTGGCGGGTCCTCAGGACCATCGTCCGCGAGCGGCGCGGCCGGGCCCTCCCGCCCACCGGGTCGCCGACCGCCGGCCGATCGCCGATGGCCGACCGGGGGGCCGCATGACGGCGGCCGGCACCAGGACCGGCATCGGCGCCGGCATCGGGACCGGAACCGCGGTCGGCGCCGGAGTCGGCGCCGGGGCGGAAACCCGGGGGAAAACCGCTCCGTGACCGAGACCCTCCCCAGCACGCCGCCGGCGGCCGAGTCCGGGAAGGGCCCCCCGCGGTCGCGCAGGAGGCTCCTCCCCGGCCTGGACGACCCCCTGTTCAAGAACGCCTACGCGCTCATGTTCAGCGCGGGCGCCTCCGGGGTGCTCGGCCTGATCTACTGGGTGCTGGCCGCCCGCCTGTACGACACCGACGACGGCGGCCGGGCGATGGCCGTCATCGGGGCGATGCGGCTGCTGGCCGCGCTCACCTCGATGGGCTTCGTCGGCACGCTCACCAGGTTCATCGCCGACACGGGCCGCGCCACCGGCAGGTTCATCCGCGGCGTCTACCTGGCGTCGACCGGCGCTGCGGCCGTCGTCACCGTCGTCTTCCTCCTGACGCTCCGTTACTGGGGCGACAACTACAGCAGTCTCAGCGGGTTCGGCCCCGGCCTGATGTTCGTCGGCGCCGTGCTGACGTGGGTGATCTTCACGCTGCAGGACGTGGCGCTCACCGGCCTGCGCAAGGCGATCTGGGTGCCGGTCGAGAACATCACGTACGGCGTGATCAAGATCGTCCTGCTGGTGGTGCTGGCCGGGACGCTGCCCGAGCACGGCATCACGGTGTCATGGGTGGTGCCGGTGGTCATCATGGTGCTGCCGGTCGATCTGCTCATGTTCCGGCGGCTCATCCCCGCGCACGAGCGGGAGACGGCGCACCGCAGCCCGCCGCCGATCAGGACGGTCGGCAGGTTCCTCGCCGGCGACTACCTGGGCTCCATGTTCGTCCTCGCGATCACCTACCTGCTGCCGGTGATCGTGGGCGCCTTCGTCGACGCCACCACGTTCAACTACTTCTACAGCACGGGCATGCTCGGGGCGATCATCGAGATCCTCGCGGTCAACATGGCCGCCTCGCTGACCGTCGAAGGGGCCTTCGACACCGCCAGGCTCGCCGAGAACGGCCGCCGCGCGCTCACCCGCACGCTCCTCATCCTCGTCCCGACGGTCCTCGGCACGGTCGTGCTCGCGCCGTACCTGATGGCGGTGTTCAGCCCGGGGCACGCCGAGCACGCCACCACGCTGCTGCGGCTCATCGCGCTCGCCACGCTGCCGCGCGCGCTCATCGAGATCCACCTCGGCGTGCTGCGGGCCAAGAGCCGGCCGAGGATGCTCGCCATCGTGCAGGGCGGCATGTGCGCGGTCGCCTTCGCCGTCACGTTCATGCTGCTCCCCCGGTTCGGGATCGACGGAGTCGGGATCGGCCTGCTGGTCGCGCAGCTCGTCACCGCGGTCGCGATCATGCCGGCGCTGCTGCGCTCTCTGATCGTGCCCGGTTCGGCCCCGGCCGGCGCCGCCGCCCGTGCGCTGCCGTACCGCATGATGGTCCTCGTGACGACGATCAGTACTCGTGTGGCTGCGGCCTGGCGGCCCGAGCGGGCAGCGAACTGGCTGCTCCCGCTGCTCGCCGCGGAGGGTTTCACCATCTACCTGGTCGCGCTGCTGGCCCCGCGCACCTCGCTGACCGGGGTCGATCCCGGCCGGATGAACGGCCTCGGCCTGATCTCGGTGCTGCCCCCGCTGTCGCTGGCCGGGCTCGCGCTGCTGATCCTCGCGTTCTTCGTCACGCTCGCCCAGCTCCGCTACCGCCCGGTGCTGCTGCTCGTGCAGTTGCTCGCCATCACGTTCTGCCTGCACGGCGCGTCCGCGCTCGTCTCGGCCGAGCCCCGTTTCCCCACCGCGTGGCTGCACGTCGGGTTCACCGAGTACATCGCGCGTACCGGCGGCACGCTGCCCGGCCTCGACGCCCGGTTCAGCTGGCCGGGGTTCTTCGCGGCGTTCGCCTTCGTCTCCGGCGCGATGGGCATGGAGGACTTCCGGGAGTTCGTCAACTGGGTGCCGGTCGTCTCGAACATCCTCTACCTGGTCCCCCTGCTGCTGATCCTGCGCCGGATGCGGGCCGACCGGCGGGCCAAGTGGCTGGCGGCCGTGCTGTACGTCACGCTTCAGTGGATCGGCCAGGACTACTTCTCCCCCCAGGGCACCACCTATCTGTTCTATCTGCTGTTCCTGGCGATCGTGGTGACGTGGTTCGGCCGCCGGAACACCGGACCCGGGTCCGGGAAACGGCCGGAGCCCGGCGAGTTCGTCTCCCGGCCCGCCGACCGCCTCACCCGCCTGGTGCTGTACGTCGTGCTGCTCCTGCTCGGCGCGGCGGCGACCGCGACACACCAGATCACCCCGTTCATGATGGTGGCCGCCGCCCTGGGCCTGGTCCTCGTCCGGCGGTGCGGCCTGGTCACCCTGCCCTGGCTCGTCGGCGGCTTCGCCGTGGCCTGGGTCAGCTATCTGGCCACGCCCTACTGGGGCGGCCACCTCGGCGACATGCTCGGCGGCATCGGCTCCCTGCTGAGCAACCTGTCCGCGAACACCACGGGACGGCTCGCGGCCGCCACCGGCGACCCCCTCCACCCCTACGTGCTCAAGCTGCGCCTCGGTTTCGCCGCCGTGCTCGCCCTGCTGGCGGTCGCCGGGGTGGTGCGCAGGTTCCGCCGCGGGGTCGTCGACCGGGTCGCGCTGGTGCTGACGATCACCCCGGTGTCCGCCATGGCGATGCAGAGCTACGGCGGCGAGATGGGGCTGCGGGTGTACTTCTTCCTGCTGCCGGGGGCGTGCCTCCTCGCGGCCTACGCGTTCTTCCCCGAGCTGCCCGGCAGCCTGCGGGGCATGCGGCAGGTGGTCGGCAGGCCGTCCGTGCTCGAACTGGTCCGTGCCCGGCTTCCGATGACCGCCGCGTTCGTGACCGTGCTGGCGCTGGCCTGCGGCTTCTTCATCGCGCGGTACGGCAACGAGCAGTTCGAACGCGTCACCACGGGAGAGGCCCGCGCGCTCGAGTACGTCTACGCCCACGACCGGCCGAGCGCCCGCGTCCTGCTGCTCACCCCGACCGAGGCGGCGCCGGGCACGGTGAGCCCGGACATCACCTACAGCGTCGTGCCGTGGCGGGAGCGGGACGTCGAACGGGTCGAGTGGATGGGCACCACGCCGCCCGCGGACCCCACCGATGTCGCGCCCATCGTCTCCGCGCTGCGCGAACTCGGCCCCGGCTCGTTCCTGGTGACCCTGCGCAGCCAGGAGACGATGCTGGAGGTGACCGACCCGCTCGCCCAGGGCATCCCCGTCGGATGGGGGAAGCGGCTGCGCGCCGCCCTCGGCGGCTCCCCCGACCTGGTCACCCTGTTCACCGACGACGACGCGGCCGTCTACGCGCTGCGCAGGCAGCCGCCGGGATCGGTGCCGCCCCCCGCCGACTACACGCTCGCCCCGCCCGCCGACACGCCGTGGACGCCGCTCGGGCTGATCGCCTTCGCGCTGTACTCCGGCGTGCTCGTCGCCGCCGAGACGCTGGGCCTGAGCGGCTCCCGCCGCCGGCGCCGCGGCCTGTTCCTGATCGCGGCAGCGGCCGGCGTGGTCGCCGTCGCCGTGGTCGTCGAGCGGTTCATCACGCTGGGTTTGTGAGCCCGGCCCGCGAACCCGGCGCATCAGCCGGGCCTGCGAACCGGGATCGCCTAAGAGGCCGCGCGGTCCATCCAGCGGACCTCGTACGGCTCCAGCACGACGTCATCACCGCCGGCCCGCACGTCCTGGCGGTCGCCCGTGGTGTTGACGAGCACGAGACGGCGCTCCTGGGCGAGAACGCGCACCCGGGAATTCGACCCCGCCACCGGATCGATCCGGGTGCCGGCCGGGAACCAGCGGGCGAACTCCCCCAGGAGGTCCAGCGTCGGCGACGGGGCTCCATCGGTGTTCGAGACCAGGCAGAGCGCGCAGTCGTCCCGCCTGTCGCGTGGCGCGTAGGCGTCCCAGTAGAGCACCGTGTCCGCGCCGCTCTCGGCGAACTCGATCAGCGCGGCCGCGGTCACCGCCAGCCGCCGCGACTCGGTCCACTCCAGCGCCGGGCAGGAGCCGCCCGGCTCGATCGACACGCAGGGCAGCGGGTAGAACTCCGCCCACCAGACGGGCAGGCCCGACCGCTCGCGCAGCCACCGCGTCATCGCGCCGAACTTGCCGAGCGCGCCGAACTCGTCGGGCCGCTGAACGCCGTCACGCGGCACGGACCCGCCGTCGACGACGACGAAGTCCGCGCCCCGTTTGTGGCGCAGCCAGTAGTCGACGGCCTTCAGCGCCCGGCCGTCCACCGATCCCCACGGCCCGCGCACGTCCGACGGGCTCGGCGAGTCGCCCGCGTAGCTGTCGACCGGGATGTACGGCCCGCCCACCTGGATGCCGGGATCCACGGCCTTCAACGCGTCGTAGACGCGGTTGTACAGGTCGGTGTAGGCGATGGCGTTCCACTCGCCGCGTCCGTTGTCCCACAGTCCCTTGAACTCGTTCCACACGATGTACCTGCGGACATGCGGGTAGCGGCGGGCGACGGCGGCGGCGAGGGCGGCGAAGTCGTCGAAGTGCCGCTGCCGCGGCGCCATCTCGATCAGGCTCCAGTCCGTCTTCCCCGGGTGGCCGCCCTTCATCCAGTCGGGGGCGCAGCACAGCGTGATGACCGGCGCGCCGCCCGTCTCCGCCATCAGCTTCACCCGCGCGTCCAGCGAGGCGAAGTCGAAGATCCCCGGCCGGGGTTCCGGATTGTCGGCGCCGAAGCCCATGATGTGCTGGTTCTGCACGAGGCTCTGGGCGCCGAGCGCCCGTTCGGCCGGCCCGGCGATCTCCGGCGCGTCCTCCACCGGGGTGTACTGCGTGTGCGTCAGCCCCCAGCGCGGCCAGTCGGCGGGCCCTCCCGTCCGGGTGAGGCCGAGCGGCTCGACCGTGGCGGCCGCGCCGCGGCCGGGCACGGGCGACTGCCCGGAGCCGCGCCGGAGCGCGACCAGCCACAGGAGCGCCGCTACCGAACCGACGGCGAGCAGCGCGGACAGCAGGGCGATCGGCCAGCGGGGGCGGGGACGGCCGCCGGGCGGCCTGACATGGCGTCCTCGGCTTGGTGCCACCGGGAAAGCGTAGCCGTTTCCCCGGCAAGCGGCCCCCTCATGGGAGAAGACAGGAGAAGATGGGGCACGTGCAGATATCGGTGATCCGTCCCGGCGAGCTCGGCCCGACAGAGCTGGCCCGGTGGCGCGAGTTCCAGGACGCCGACCCCGAGCAGGACAACCCGTTCCTGTCGGCGGAGTTCGTCACGACGGTGGCGGAGCTGCGCCCGCAGGTGCGGGTGGCGGTGATCGAGGACGGCTCCGGCGTCGCCGGCTTCTTTCCGTACGAGCGGCACCGGCTCGGCATCGGCAGGCCGGTCGCGGCCGGGCTCACCGACCTGCAGGGCATGGTGTACGCAGCGGGCCTGGAGCTCGAGGCGGCGCGGCTGCTGCGCGCGACCGGGCTGGCCGCCTGGGAGTTCGACCACCTGCACGCCGGCCAGCCGATGTTCGCCCGGCATCACTCCGGCCGTCACCCCTCCCCGGTCATCGACCTCGACCAGGGGTACGACGCCTACCTGGCCGGGCTGCGCCGCCGCTCGCCGACCACCCATCGGATGACCCGCTACAAGCGCAACCGGCTCGGCCGGGAGATCGGCGAGGTGCGCCACGAGGCCGAGTCGTCCGACACCGCGGCCCTGCGCGACCTGCTGCGGTGGAAGTCGCTGCAGTATCGGCGCACCGGCCGTACCGACCGGTTCGCCAGCCCGTGGATCGTCGAGCTGGTGGAGCGGCTGCACGCCATCCGCACCGACGGCTTCGCCGGCTGCCTGTCCCTGCTGCGCGCGGGCGACGAGGTGGTCGCCGGCCACTTCGGAGTGCGTACGGCGAGCCAGCTGTGCACCTGGTTCCCCGCCTACGACACGCGGTTCGGCAAGTACTCCCCCGGGCTTCTGCAGCATCTCGGGATGGCCGAGGACTTCGCGGCGATGGGCCTGCGGCACATCGACATGGGCCGTGGTGAGAAGGACTACAAGGAGAGCCTGAAGACCCGCGACCTGCAGGTGGCCGAGGGCCGGGTCGCGCGGGCTACCCCGGCGGCCGGGGTGCACTGGGCGCTGCGCGTGCCCGTGCGCGGCCTCCGCAACGCCGTGCTGGCCAGGCCGTACCTCAGGGACCCCGCCGACCGGATGCTCAAGGCGTACGGCAGGCTCGTCAGAAGGTGACCGGCAGCCGCCTGACCGCGTTGTTGAAGGTGGACACCATCGGCTCGGGCGGCCCGGCGAGGCGGATGCCGGGCAGGCGGGCGTAGAGCTCGCCCAGCAGCACGGTGAGCTCGCGCTTGGCCAGATGGGCGCCCAGGCAGTAGTGCGCGCCCGGCCCGCCGAAGGCGACGTGGGGGTTGGGCGTGCGGGTGATGTCGAAGACGTCGGGATCGGCGAACACCCGCTCGTCGCGGTTGGCCGAGTTGTAGAAGAGCACGACCTTGTCGCCGGGCACGAGCCGCAGGCCGCGCAGTTCGTGCTCGGCCACGACCGTCCGCTGCAGCTGGGTGATCGGCGAGGAGTACCGCACGATCTCGTCGATCGCGCCGCCGACACGGCCGTCGAAGTCCGACAGCAGCAGCTCACGCTGCTCCGGGTGCTCGGCGAGCAGGGTGACCGCGTGGGACAGCGCGTGACCCGGCGTGTCGATCCCGGCGACGACCAGGAGCAGGAAGAACGCGCCGAGCTCCATGCCGGTCAGCCGCTCGCCGTCGACGTCGGCGTTGGCGAGGGCCGAGATGACGTCGTCGCCGGGCCGCCTGCGCCGCTCCCGGCCGAGCCGGACCACGAGGTTGCGCAGGCCGAGCGTCGCCCGGGTGTTCTTGACCGCGTGCCGGAGCATGCCCTTCGGGTCGCTGCGCACGGCCTGGTACTGCACCGTGTCCCTGACCCAGCCCAGCACCTGGGGCCGGTACCGCTCGGGAATGCCGAGCAGGTCGCAGACCACGTGGGTGGTGAACCGCTGCGCGACCAGCTCGACGAAGTCCCCTCCCCCGGCGGCGGTGAGCTCGGACACGGCGTCGGCGGCCCGGCGGCGGATGTCGTCTTCCAGCCTGGCCATCATGCGCGGCGCGAAAGCGCGGGACACGATGCGGCGCAGCCGGGTGTGCTCGGGCGCGTCCATGTTCTCCAGCGAGTCGCCGTAGACGTGCTTCACCCAGCCCGGCGGCTCGGGGTTGCTCACGGCGGGGCTGTTGGCGAACACGGCGGCGTTCCGGCTCGCCTCGACGACGTCGGCGTGCCGTACGAGCGCGTAGAAGCCCTTGCCCGACCGGGCCAGCGGCACCTTGGGCTGGGCGAAGAAGACCGGCTGCTCCCGCTCGCGCAGCCGCGTGAACACGCCCGCGCGTTCGGCCGCCGGCCGCGCCCAGAAGTCGATTGCGGCGATGTCGAGTTCGGCGATGACGGTCACCTCACCAGAGTGGCACAACCTACGATGGAGCATCTCCGTCTCTGAGAAGGAATACATGCAGATCTCGGTCATACGCCCCGGCGAGCTGGGCCCCGGCGAGATCGCCGAGTGGCGGGCGATGCAGCAGTCCACGCCGGAGCTGGCCAGCCCCTTCCTCGCGCCCGAATTCGCGATCGCCGCCGGGGAGGTGCGGCCCGGCGCGTTCGTCGCTGTGATCTCCGAGGGCGGCCGCAACGTCGGCTTCTTCCCCTTCGAGCGGCATGCGATGGGCGTGGGCAGGCCGATCGCCGGGTGGGTGTCGTTCGCCCAGGGCGTCGTGCACGCGCCGGGCGCCGAGTTCGACACGGCCGCGCTGCTGAAGGGCGCCGGCCTGGCCGTCTGGGAGTTCGAGTTCCTGGTGGGCGGCCAGCCGTGGTTCGCCCCGCACGCGGCGCTCACCGCCGAGTCCGTGCTCATCGACGTGGCCGACGGCTACGACGCCTACCTGGAGCGGATCAAGGCGCGGTCGCCCCGCACGATCAAGACGGCGATGTCCCGGCTGCGCAAGCTCGGCCGCGAGATCGGGGAGCCGCGGGTGGAGCTGCACTCCGCCAGTGTCGCGGAGCTGCGCCTGCTCATGAAGTGGAAGTCCGCCCAATATCGGCGCATCGGCCGGCCCGACCGTTTCGGGCAGCCGTGGGTCGTCGAGCTGGTCGAGCGGCTGCACGCCGGCCGGGCTCCCGGCTGCTCGGGCACGCTCACCATGCTGTACGCGGGAGAGGAGCCGATCGCCGGCCACATCGGGCTGCGCTCGCCGTCCCTGCTGGCCGGGTGGTTCCCCGCCTACGACGCCGGCTACGGGAAGTACTCCCCCGGCCTGCTCCAGCACCTGCTCATGGCCAGGGCGGCCGCCGAGGCGGGGATCCGGCAGATGGACTGGAGCACCAGCAAGGGCGACGACTACAAGCAGACGCTGCGCACGGGTGGTCACCCGGTGGCCGAGGGCTGCGCGCGCCGCCGCTCCGCCGGGGCCGCGGTGCACTGGGTGCGCAACACACCGGTCCGCCGGGCCCGGCAGTACGTCCTCGACAACCCCCGGCTGCACGGCCTCGCCGACCGGATGCTCCGGAGCTACGGCGGGTTGCGCGGCGATTCGGGGAAAACTCCCACCGACCGATAAACCCGCTTTCCCGATGCGAATCCATTTCACGTGTTATCGGCGCACAAGATCGCGTGCGACCCTACGATCGGGTCACGATGGCGTAACGGGCAATCGTGGTGCGGCCCGGAATTTTGTAGAGTCGCGGTGTGCCTGCGATCTGGATGTATCACTCGATCGACCATTACACGTACGATCCTTATACACTGACGGTGCATCCGGAGAAATTCGAGGCCCAGATCAGGTGGCTTTACAAACAGGGCAAGCGAGGCGTTTCCACCCGGGAGCTGCTGGCCGCCGACAACCCTCGTGACCTGGTCGCGCTCACGTTCGACGACGGATACGCCGACTTCCTGCCGCACGCGCTGCCCGTGCTGCGACGGTACGGTTTCACGGCCAGCCTTTACATAGTCTCCGGGCTGCTCGGTCAGTACAACAGCTGGGATGAGCCGGGACCGCGTAAGCCGCTGCTCACCGCCGACCAGCTCCGTGAGATCAGCGATGAGGGCATGGAGATCGCCTCGCACGGGCTCACCCACACCGCGCTGACCACATTGGACGACGCCGCTCTCGAACACGAACTGGTCACCAGCCGGGCCGTACTCAAGGAGATCACCGGCCAGCCCACCGACGGCATCTGCTATCCGTACGGCTTCGCCGACGAGCGGGTCCTCGGGGCGGTGCGGGCCGCCGGGTACGCCTACGGATGCGTCACGGTCGACCCGTATCCGGAGCCCGCCCCCTACGCCTACACCCGATCCTGTGTCGGAGACCGGTACGGGCCGCTGCGGCTGCGGATGGAACCGGTCGAGAAGTGGCTGCGCGGCCGGCTCCGCCAGATCAGGCCGGTCCGCGCGGCCGGCCACATCGCCGCCGGGCAGATGGTGGCCGTGCCGCCCCTCCTGGAGGGCATCGCCCGCCTCGCGGAGCACGCCCCCCTCTGAGGCCCCGCGCCCCCGGGGTTCAGCTGGTCGCGCCAGCGGCCTCGAGACGGCGCCGCACCCACGGCTTGGACACCAGGCCGAGCGCCAGCGCGGCGACCACGTATGACCTGATCTCCAGCGGGCTGGCGAGGAACGACCGGCGCGCCCAGCGCAGCGCGTTACGCCGCATCCCGAACATGCCCCACGCCATGCCGATCTGCCCGGCGAGCCGGGCGAATCCGCGGCGCTCGGTGGAGAACTCCGGATAACCGGCGAGCAGCCACTCGCAGGCGGTGGCGATCGTGGCCCAGTCTCCGGTGAAGTGCGAGGTCCGGCCGTGGACCCGCACCCTGACCCCGACCACGGGCACGTACACGACGGGCGAGTGGCGTGCGGCCCGCAGCAGCATCTCGTAGTCCTCGCCGAACCCGCCCGGGATGTCCTCGGCGAACAGGCCCAGCGGCCCGAGGAATGCCTCCCTGCGTACGAGGAACGAGTCCGCGCACGCCTCTTTGATCCGCGAGTGCAGCAGATCCACATGGGCGATCTGCGGTTTGCCCCACAGACAGGTGACGGTCCTGTCCGTGTAGACGGTCTCCGCTCCGCAGGAGGCGAACAGCGCACGCGGGCGCTCGCGCAGCGCGGCGACCTGATGGGCCAGCTTGCCCGGCAGCCACAGGTCGTCGTCGTCGCAGAAGCCCACGAGTTCGGACTCGGTGGCGAGGATCCCGGCGTTACGGCCGGCCGGCAGCCCCGCGGCGCGATCGTTGCGCATGACGCGGACCCGGCGCTCGGGCCCCGCCGGCCGCTCACGCCCGCCCGCCGGCTCGGCCAGACTCTCGTCGGGCTCGGCCCGGTCGAACACGACCATCACTTCGACAGGACCGGGATAGTCCTGCTCGACGATCGAGGCGACGGCCTCTCGGAGAAGCTCCGGACGGTCTCCCCGGGTGCAGATCACGGCCGCGACGGACGGCGGGACTCGCTCGCTCATGCAAGCAGATCGTAGCGAGACCACCGGTCAGGTGCGGGAGATCCAGCGCACCTCGTACGGGGCCAGATCGAGTCTCCTGCCGTCCGCCTCGGCCCGGACCCGCTCGCCCGAGGTGTTGACGACCAGCATCCGCGCCCGCTGCGCGAGCACCCGCACCGACGACGGCGAGGCGTGGACGTGGACCGTCTCGGTGCCCCGGGGGAACCAGCGGGCGAAGTCCTGCAGGAGCGCGAGCATGTGCGTCGGCCGTCCCCCGCCCCTGACGCGGGGGTCGGTCCACAGGCAGCCGACCGGGCACTCCCGGCCCGGCTCCTGACGGTTCCAGTACAGGACGGTCTCGGCCTCGCTCCTGGTGAGCTCCATCAGCGACACCGCGCTCACCGCCAGGCGTTTGGCGTCGGACCAGCCCGAGCGGATCGGCTCCGGATACCACTCGGCCCACCAGATCGGCAGCTTGATGTTGTGGTGCAGCCAGCGCCCGATCGCCGCGAATTTCCGCTGCGCGCCGAAGTCGTCGGGCAGCATGCCCTCCTCGCTCTCGGCCGTCCCGTCCACGACGACGAAGTCGGCCCCGAGCTTGTGCCTGTTCCAGTAGCGCAGCGCGTCGAGCACCCGCTGGTCGACGTTCCCCCAGGGCCCGTGCAGCTCGGACGGGGCGTCGAAGTCGGCCATCACCGGGTAGGGCCCGCCTACCTTGATCTTTGGATTGACCGCCTTGAGCGCCTTGTACACCTTGTTGTACATGGCGGTGTATCCCTCGTAGTTCCACCGGTGCCTGGACTCGTCGAAGAAGCCCTTCAACTCGTTCCAGACGATGTAGTGGGTCACGTCGGGGTACCGCTGCGCCACCTTGGCCGCGAGGTCGGCGAAGTCCTGGTAGTGCTCGGGCTCCGGCGCCCGTTCGATGTGCCGCCAGTCGGTGTCGCCGGGCTTGCCGCCCTTCATCCAGTCGGGGGCGCAGCACAGCGTGATGATCGGAACGCCGCCGGTCTCCCTGATCAGGTCGATGCGCTCGTCGAGCGAGGCGAATTCGTACCTGCCGGGGCTCGGCTCCGGGTTGAGCGCGCCGAAGCCCATGATGTGCTGGTTCTGCAGCAGCCGTCGCTGTGCCAGCGCCCGGTGCACCGAGGCGATCGCGTCCCGGTCACCGTAGTCCGCCGTGTACTGCGTATGCGTGAAACCGACGACCGGCCAACCCGGGGAGGATCCCTTTCCCGCGTCCGCCTCCGGCACCGCCGCGGCGGTCGCCGGGCCCTGGCTCGCCGCGGCGCCACCCGGAGCGTCGCTCGACGCCCCGCTCACCGTCGTCCCCGAGCAGGCCAGCACGACCAGCCCGGCGATCAGCGCCCCGGCGGCCCTGACGGCCCGCCGGCGAAACCCCACCCGCACCGCTCCCCCTTGCCCGAACAGGCCGGCGTACGACATCCGGCCCACCCCGGTCCGCCACCCGGCACGACCGTGCTCGACGCTATAGCAGGCTCAGTGCGACCAGCCCATCTTGAGCCGTGGCTGTGGAAAACTTGGCGATCGGCTGAACCCGGGGGGTGCCGGAGCGATCGGTGCGGCGGCCCCCCGTCAGAGGGCCAGGCCGAGCAGCGCGTCGGCCAGGTCGCGGACCAGGCCGGGGGCCGCGGCGTCGTCACCCTCGGCCCCCGCCCACGCGTCGATGATCGCGAGCGCGCCCGGCGTGTCCAGATCGCCGGCGATCCGCTCGCGCACCCCGGCGAGCACCGCGACGCCGTCCGGCCCGGCCGGCCGGGCCACCGCGGCACGCCAGCGTGCCAGCCTGGCCTCCGCCTCGGTGAGCTGCTCCGGCGTCCACTCCCAGTCTTCCCGGTAGTGGTGGGCGAGCAGCGCGAGCCGGACGGCCATGGGGTCGGCCGTCTCCCGCAGGCGGGACACGAACACGAGGTTGCCGCGGGACTTCGACATCTTCTCGCCGTCGAGGCCGACCATCCCGGCGTGCACGTACGCGCGGGCGAACGGCCATTCGCCGGTGGCGACGTGCCCCTCGCATGCGCCCATCTCGTGATGGGGGAAGACCAGGTCGGAGCCGCCGCCCGCGACGTCGAAGCCGGTGCCGAGGTTGCCCAGCGCGATGGCGGTGCATTCGATGTGCCAACCGGGGCGGCCCGGGCCGAACGAGGAGGGCCAGGAGGGCTCGCCGGGGCGTTCGCGCCGCCACAGCAGCCAGTCGAGGGGGTGACGCTTGCCCGCACGCCCGGGATCCCCGCCACGCTCGGCGAACAGCTCCAGCATCGTCTCCTCCGGCAGGCCGGAGACGGCTCCGAACTTGGGGGCGGCGGAGACCGGGAAGTAGACGTCCCCGTCGAGTTCGTAGGCGGCGTCCCGCTCGGCGAGCCGGCCGATCAGGTCGGTGATCTGGCCGACGACCTCGGTGACGCCCACGTACTCGCGGGGCGGCAGGATGCGCAGCGCCTCCATGTCCGTCCGGAACAACTGGATCTCGCGCTCGGCGAGCTCCCGCCAGTCCTGGCCCGTCGTCTCGGCACGTTCCAGCAGGGGATCGTCCACGTCTGTGGCGTTCTGGGTGTAGTGGACGTCGCGGCCCGCGTCTCGCCAGGCGCGATTGATCAGGTCGAAGGCGAGGTAGGTGTTCGCGTGCCCGAGATGGGTCGCGTCGTACGGCGTGATTCCGCAGACGTACATCCGGGCCTCCCCGGACGGGGCGGTCTCGCGGATCTCGCGCACAGCGGTGTCGTACAGCCGGAGCGGAAGACCTGAACCGGGCAACCTGGGGACATTCGGGGCAGACCACGATCGCATGGTCTGAAGCCTATCCGCGCCCCGGCCGATTCCGTTCAGCCGGTGTCCACCTGATGCCACGACGAAAGATCGTCGGGCAGTGGGCAGAAATCATAGCGCAGGCCGTGCTCGGCCAGGGCGACGAGCGTGACCGACAGGCTCGCGAAGACCCGCCCGTCGGGCAGCGTGTGCCGGACCAGCAGGGCCCGGGGATCGTCGCCGGGCAACTCGGCCGTCGAGCTCAGGCGCAGCCACTCGCCCCAGAAACGCGCCGGTGAGCCGCCCTCCCGCCACCGTGGCCGCGGCGCGGCGGCGAACCTCGGCAGGAACCACGCCGTCCTGGGATCGCCGTCGCCGCGTTCCCATCCCGAGTTGACCACCATGTGCAGCCCCGGGGGCAGCTTGTCCTCGGTGAGCCGGTCGCCGTCCCAGCTCCACAGCCGCGCCCCGTCGATCCCGCCGATCAGCAGATGGAACGGGTCGTAGCGGCGCAGTTCCAGGGGTGGGAGCTCACCGGCCTCCGCCGCCAGCAGCGGGAGCTCGCCGCGAGATCTGCGGATGGCGGGCGGCGCGGCGGCCCCCCGGCCGTTGAGCAGCGCGGCGACCCTCGGCACGGCGGGGTCGGCGGCCAGCCAGGTGCCGCCGGCCTCCAGGTCCCGGCCGCCGATCAGTCCGGGATGAGCCGGCCAGTGGCGTGCGGGGGACATCCAGGGACGGGTGACGAACTCGTCACGCACCCCGGCGAGAAGCACCGGTGCCGAAGCCTCCGGTGCGACGCTCACGATGACCGTACACAATGCGCGTTCCCTCCATAACGGTAGAGACTTCTGCAGAGTGCACAATCCCTACGTTTTATGCAAGAGCCGCTCGGAATCGGCCGTGTTTCCCCGAGTCGTCCGCCCGGACGCATGGCCTAGACGGGAGGCCAGGGGATGGCCGGCCAGTCCTCCGAGGGGTGGGGGTGGACGCCGCTTTCCATGAGGCGTCTGACCCGGTCCCGGGTGGCCACGACCTCGGCCGGGATGAGCAGTTCCCGTAGTCTACGGCCGAGCCGGCCCTTGTCGATCTCACGCTCCAGCCGCTTCAGCACGGAGACGGCCTCACGCGAGAGCGACTTGCCCCGCCACTGCCACAGCACCGTACGCAGCTTGTCCTGCACGGCGAAGCAGACCCCGTGGTCGACCCCGTACACGTGCCCGTCGGTCAGCGGCAGCAGATGACCGCCCTTGCGGTCGGCGTTGTTGACCACCGCGTCGAACACGGCCATGCGGCGCAGCGCCGGGTTGCTGCTGCGCATCAGGGCCACCGGATCGGCCTCGGGATCGGTGTCGATCCACAGTTGCACCATGCCGGGCCCGAAAGGGCCGTCGCGGTAGACCGTCGGGGGCACGATCCGCCAGCCGGTGACCGCCGCGACCTCGTAGGCGGCGACCTCCCGGGCGGCGAGGGTGCCGTCGGGGAAGTCCCACAGCGGCCGCTCCCCCCGCACCGGTTTGTACACGCAGGCCGCGCTGTGCCGGCCGTTCCTTATCGTGCAGTAGAGCGTCATGTTGGTGGCCTCGACCAGCCGTCCGGCCACCTCCATCACGCCGTCCCGCAGCAGGTGCAGCGCGGTGGCGTCGTCGAGCGCGGGGCCGTCCGTCTCTGTGAAGCTCGGCTCGCCTCCGGGGGTCATGCGGGTCCCTGCCCGGACAGCTCGCCGGGGTGATGGCCGTTGAGCCGGACGCAGATGTGGCCCTCAGGATCGAGTGGCCTGCCGCACAGCGGGCAGGGCGGGCGGCCGGCCGCGACGATCTCCAGCGCGCGCCGGCTGAACGCGCGGGCCGCCGCGGCGCTGATGCGCACGCGCAGCACGGCCGGGTCGGGACGGTCGCCGAGCGCGGCCGTGATCTCCTCCTCGTCCTCGGCCTCGTCGGTCGCCTCCTGCGCCTCGATGATCACCTGGGCGGTCTCCGGGTCCCAGGCGAGCGCCATCGTCCCCACCCGGAACTCCTCGTCGAGCGGCAGATCGAGCGGGCCTTCGTCGGCCGGTTCCGTCGGCGCCACCGCCGGGACGGGGGCGCGCCCGCCGGTGCGGCGCAGCACCTCGTCGAGCAGCTCGTCCAGCCGATCGGCGAGCACGGCGACCTGAAACTTCTCGAGTGCGACCGTCGTGACCCTGCCCTGGCCCCGGGCCTGCAGGAAGAAGGCTCGCGCGCCCGGTTGCCCAACGGCACCAGCCACGAACCTCTCAGGCGGATCGTAGTCGAAGACCGGCATAGCCCGACCTTACGTGGTTCCGGCTCCACCGCCGACGGCGGCGTCGCTTCCGGTGATGTTTTCTCCCCCGCTCGCTTCCTCCGGAACCTCACTCCGGGGCGCTAGATTACCGACCTCCCCGCCGACGTCGTTGGCCCTGAGCAGGAACGGCCGCAGCGGGGTGTACCTGATCACGGTCAGGGACGCCGGATCGACCGTGATCCGCTGGAACTGGTCCAGGTGGAGGCCGAGCGCGTCCGCCACGATCGCCTTGATCACGTCACCGTGGCTGCACACGAGGTAGGTCGCCTTGTCGCCCAGCCGCTCGTTCCATTCGCGTACCGCACGCACGGCCCGGCTCTGCACCTCGGCCATGGCCTCGCCGCCGGGGAACACCGCCGCGCTCGGGTGGGCCTGCACGACCTGCCACAGCGGTTCCTTGGCGAGATCCCCGAGCGGCCTGCCGGTCCACTCGCCGTAACCGCACTCCTCGAACCGCTCGTCGATCTCCATCGACAGCGCCCGGCCGCGCGCGATCGCCGCCGCCGTCTCCCGGCACCGCTCCAGCGGGCTCGAGACGATCGCGTCGAGTTCGAGGGGCGCCAGCCGCCGCGCCAGGGCGCCAGCCTGCTCGCGCCCGCGCTCGTCGAGGTGCACGCCAGGGGTCCGTCCGGCGAGCACCGGCCCGGTCAGCTCGGTGAGGCCGTGCCGTACGAGAAGAACCGTCGTCATGATGAGACCACCCCAAGGGCGAGCAGGGTGAGCAGGAACGCGCCGGCGAACACGCGGTAGGCCACGAACAGGACCGTCGAATGCTTCGCGACGTAACGCAGCAGCCAGGCGATCGAGGCGTACCCGACGACGAACGAGACCACCGTGGCGATCACCGTCGGCGTCACGGGCACGCCGCCGCCCACGTGCCGCAGCTCGAACAGCCCCGACAGGACCACGGCGGGGACCGACAGCAGGAACGAGTAGCGCGCCGCCGCCTCACGGGTGTAGCCGAGGAACATCGCGCCGGTCATCGTCGAGCCCGAGCGCGAGGCACCGGGGATCAGCGGCAGCATCTGCCAGGCGCCGATGACCAGGCCGTCGCGCATGCCCAGGTCGGCGACCTCCTTCTTCTTCCTCCCCCACTGGTCGGCCAGCAGCAGGAGGAGCCCGAACACGATCAGGAACGTCGCGTTCAGCCACAGGTTGCGCGCCGGGCCCTCGATCGCGTCCTTGAAGAGCAGGCCGGCGACGCCGATCGGGATCGTGCCGAGGCCGATGTACCAGCCCATGCGCGCGTCGAGGTGCCCGCGGAGCTCCGGCGTCCAGAGACTGCGCGCCCAGGTCCAGAGGATCCTGACGATGTCGCGCCAGAAGAAGATGACGACCGCCAGCATCGTGCCCAGCTGGATCACCGCGGTGAACGCCGCGCCGGGATCGGGCCACCCGGCCAGTTTGGGCACGATCAGCAGGTGCGCGGAACTCGAGATGGGCAGGAACTCCGTCAGCCCCTGCACGACGCCGAGCACGATGGCTTGCAGTACGTCCATGGTCCGGACAGCCTATCGGCTAGTCTTACCAGGCAATGGACCAGCGATTAGTCGGGCGCAGCGGTCTTTCGGTGTCCAGGATCGGGCTCGGCACGATGACCTGGGCCCGGGACACCTCGGCGGAGGAGGCGACCGCTCAGCTCACCGCATTCGCCGACGCCGGGGGCACGCTGATCGACACCGCCGACGTGTACGGCGAGGGCGACGCGGAGCGCCTCATCGGCACGCTCATCCGCGACGTGGTGCCCCGATCCGACCTGGTGATCGCCACCAAGGCCGTGCTCACCCCGGGGGGCGACCGCAACGCCTCCCGCCGCCACCTCATCCGGGCCCTCGACGCGTCGCTCGCCCGGCTCGGGATCGACGAGGTGGACCTGTGGCAGCTCCACGCCTTCGATCCCGCCGTCCCCCTGGAGGAGACCCTCTCGGCCGTCGACCTCGCGGTCTCCACCGGACGTACGGCCTATGCCGGAGTGTGCAACTACACGGGGTGGCAGCTCGCCGCCGCCGCCGTGTGGCAGCGGTGCGGCGAGGCGCGATCCCCGATCGTGTCGGCACAGGTCGAATACTCGCTGCTCGCCCGCGACGCGGAGCTTGAGCTGCTGCCGGCCGCCGCGCACGTCGGCGTCGGCGTGCTCGCCTGGTCGCCACTCGGGCGGGGCGTGCTGACCGGGAAGTACCGCACCGGCATCCCGGCCGACTCCCGCGCGGCCACCCCGCACTTCGCCGACTTCGTCCGGCCCTATCTCGACGAGCGCTCCCGGCGGATCGTGGAGTCCGTCACGACCGCGGCCGAGGGTCTCGGCGTGTCGCCGCTCGCCGTCGCACTCTCCTGGATCCGCGACCGGCCGGGCGTGTCCTCGGCCATCATCGGCGCGCGGACCCACGCGCAGCTCCTCGGCGTGCTGCAGGCCGAGAAGCTGACCCTCCCCTGGGAGATCCGCGAGGCCCTCGACGACGTCTCCGACTCGTGACGGTCAGAACGAGAAACCCATTCACGTATCACACATCGATACCGAATCGCAATGTTCTACTGCATAACTCCGGCAGTGTGGCGAAGAGTGACAGAGGTAGCGAGAACGGGTCTCGGACCGTGAGAACCCCGGGGGTCAGGGGAATCGGGGGCGACGGGGCAGGACGTGACGGGTCAGGGAGAGGGAATTCAATTCATGGGGATCGGACGCAAGACCTCCGCGATCTCCGGGGGGGCGCTCGCGCTCGCCCTGGGCGGAGGACTCCCCGTTCTGAGCGCGACACCGGCGTACGCGCTGGACTGCACCGGCGCCGGGATCGTATCGGGCGTCACCAACACTCTGTGCTCGGTCGTGGGCGGCGTGACCGGCACCGTCGGCCAGGTGACCGACACGCTCGACCAGGCGACCGGCGGCGCGACGGCTCCGCTCAGCGAGACGGTGAACGGCACGCTGGACACCGTGGGCGGCGCGGCCGGCAGCACGCTCGACACCGTGGGCCACACCGTGGACGAGACCCTGGACGGCGCCCTGAGCGGTGAGGCGGGCGGCGCCCTGGGCAAGGTCGGCGAGACGGTCGCGAAGACGGTCGGCGACGCGGGAAAGACGGTCGGGACGGCCGTCGGCGACACGGGCAAGGCCGTCGGAGAGACGGTCGGCGAGACGGGGAAGGCCGTCGGCGAGACGGTCGGCCGGCTGGCCCCGGACATCGCCCCCACCGCCGGGCGGATCACCGAGGGGCTGACCGATCCCGTACGGGAGACCTGCCTGCCGCTGCTGAACGGAAGCCGGTGCGTCGACCCGGGAGGTTCGGGGAAGACGGAGCGCCCCAGGCACCCGCGCGGGCACACCGCCGAGGTGTCCCCCGGGCCGGCCCGGGGGACACTCCCGGTCGAGCCGTACCGCCCGCGCTACGTTCCGGTGGACCGGCGGACCGAGGCGGACGGCGAACACGTGCATCCCGACACCGACGGCATCCTCCCGCTGCTGTGGCCGGGGCAGCGGATGCCCGAGATGGCCTACCGGAAGCGCGGTAAGACCGTGCTGCCGAGCCGGACGCACGACCCGGCGGGGACGGCGCTGACGGCCGCGCTGCTGCTGTCGGCTCTGACCGCCACGCGCGTGGTCTCCGCCCGGCGGGCGCGCGCCGGGCAGCGGGAGTCGATCCCGCTCGAAGGCGGGATCGGGCTGCCGCGCCGGACTGGCCGGCACCGGCTCGCCTGAGCGGCCCTCGCCGCCGGTCAGCCGCCCATGGCGTGCACGCCGCCGTCGACGTGGACGATCTCGCCGGTGGTCGCCGGGAACCAGTCCGACAGCAGCGCCACGCACGCCTTGGCGGCCGGGACCGTGTCGCTCAGGTCCCAGCCGAGCGGCGCCCTGGCCGGCCAGCTCTCCTCGAACTCCCGGAACCCGGGGATGCTCTTGGCGGCCATCGTGCGCAGCGGACCGGCCGCGACGAGGTTGACGCGGATGCCGTGCTCGGCGAGGTCACGGGCGAGATAACGGGAGCACGACTCCAGCCCCGCCTTGGCCACGCCCATCCAGTCGTAGACCGGCCACGCCTTGGTGGCGTCGAAGTCCAGGCCCACGATCGCCCCGCCGCCCCCCTTCATGAGCGGCAGGCACGCGACGGCCAGCGACTTGAACGAGAACGTCGACACGTGCACGGCGGTGGCGACGTCCTCCCACGACGTGTTGAGGAAGTTGCCGCCCAGACAGGACTGCGGGGCGAAGCCGATGGAGTGGACGACGCCGTCGAGACCGTCGAGGTGCTCGCCGACCCGGTCGGCCAGCGTGTCGAGGTGCTCGGTGTCCTGGACGTCGAGCTCGACGACCGGGGGCGGCTCGGGCAGCCGCTTGGCGATGCGCTCGACCAGGCTCAGGCGGCCGAAGCCGGTCAGCACCACCTGGGCGCCCTCCTCCTGGGCCAGCCTCGCCACGTTGAACGCGATGGAGGACTCGGTGAGGACACCGGTGACCAGCAGTCGCTTGCCTTCGAGCAAACCCATGTACAGCTCCAGTCTCTCGTGGTGCCTCAGTGTGTCAGTGACCCATGCCCAGGCCGCCGTCGACGGGGATGACGGCTCCCGTGATGTACGACGCGTCGTCGCTCGCCAGGAACCGTACGACCCGTGCGATCTCGAGGGGTGAGGCCTGCCGGCCGAGCGGGATGCTCTTGCGGATGTTCTCCTGCTGCGCCTGGTCGAGCGCCGCCGTCATGTCGGTCTCCACGAACCCCGGCGCGACCACGTTCACCGTGATGCCGCGCGAGGCCAGCTCGCGTGCGAGGGACCGGCCGAATCCGATCAGACCGGCCTTGGACGCGGCGTAGTTGGTCTGGCCGGCCGAGCCCAGCAGCGCCACCACCGAGGAGATCAGGATGATGCGGCCGCGCCGCAGCCTGAGCATCGGCCGGACCGCCCGTTTGGCGACGCGGTAGGCCCCGGTCAGGTTGGTGTCGATGACGTCGGCGAAGGCCTCTTCCTTCATCATCGGCAGCAGGGTGTCCCGGGTGACGCCCGCGTTGGCGACGACGACCTCGACCGGGCCGTGCTCGGCCTCGGCCTTCTCGAAGGCGGCCTCGACGTCCGCCATGCTCGTCACGTCGCAGCGGACGCCGAACAGCCCCTCGGGCGGCTCTCCTGATCGGTAGGTGACGGCGACCGCGTCTCCGGCGGCGGCGAGCTCGCGGGCGATCGCGAGGCCGATGCCGCGATTCCCACCAGTGACGAGAACAGAGCGAACCATGCAAGCGACGGTATCGGCTACCCGGGGGTAGGCCACTTGTCCGCTGAGCACAAGATCACAGGGTTAGGATCGTGGACATGCGCCAGATCGACGCCGACTTCCTCGCCCTGCCGCTCAGGCGCCTGGCGGACGCCGCCCTGCAGCGCGCCCGCGATCTCGGAGCGGAACACGCCTCCTTCCGGCTGGAACGGGTGCGTGCCGAGACTCTGCGGCTGTTCGACGCCCGGCTCGAAGGCGCCGTGGACGCCGACGACCTCGGCTTCGCCGTACGGGTGGTGAAGGACGGCACGTGGGGGTTCGCCTCGGGGATCGAGCTGACCCCGGAGGCCGCCGTGCTCGCCGCGGAGGAGGCCGTGCGGGTGGCGGCGGTGAGCGCGCCCATCAACAGGGAACCCGTCGAGCTCGCGCCCGAGCCGGTCTACGCCGACGTGACGTGGGTGTCGTCCTACGAGATCGACCCGTTCGAGGTGCCGCTCTCGGAGAAGACGGCGCTGCTCGGCGACTGGTCGGCGGGAATGCTCGGCCGGGTGGACCACGTCTCGGCCCACCTGATGCAGGTCAAGGAGCAGAAGTTCTACGCCGACTCGGCCGGCACCGTCACCACCCAGCAGCGGGTCAGGGTCCATCCCGTGCTGACCGCGATGAAGGGCGACGGCGAGCGCTTCGACGACATGCGCACGCTCGCGCCTCCCGTGGGACGCGGGTACGAGTACCTGACCGGCGTCGGCTGGGACTTCCCCGCCGAGATCGCCGAGATCCCCGAACTGCTGGCGGAGAAGCTGAAGGCGCCCTCGGTCGAGCCGGGGACGTACGACCTGGTGGTCCATCCGTCCAACCTGTGGCTGACCATCCACGAGTCGATCGGGCACGCGACCGAGCTGGACCGCGCCCTCGGCTACGAGGCGGCCTACGCGGGAACGTCGTTCGCCACGTTCGACAAGCTGGGCAACCTGCACTACGGATCTCCCGTGATGAACGTCGTCGGCGATCGCACGGCCGAGCACGGCCTGGCCACGATCGGGTGGGACGACGAGGGCGTTGCCGGCCAGTCGTTCGACATCGTCAGCGGGGGAACGCTGGTCGGCTACCAGCTCGACCGGAGAATGGCGCTGCTCAAGGGGCTCGGCCGCTCGAACGGCTGCGCGTTCGCCGACTCCCCAGGGCACGTGCCGATCCAGCGGATGGCCAACGTGTCGCTGCGGCCGGCCGAGGACGGCCCCGCCACCGAGGAGCTGATCTCCCGGGTCGAGCGCGGCGTCTACATCGTGGGCGACAAGAGCTGGTCGATCGACATGCAGCGATACAACTTCCAGTTCACGGCGCAGAGGTTCTACCTGATCGAGAACGGCCGGCTCTCCGGGCAGCTGCGCGACGTGGCCTACCAGGCGACGACGACGGACTTCTGGCGGTCGATGGAGGCCGTCGGCGGGCCGGAGACGTACGTGCTCGGCGGCGCGTTCAACTGCGGCAAGGGGCAGCCGGGCCAGATCGCGCCGGTGAGCCACGGCGCTCCTTCCGCGCTGCTGCGCGGCGTGCGGATCCTCAACACCGTCCAGGAGGGTGGCAAGTGAGCGACGTGGTGACCACACCGCAGGAGACGGTGGAGCGCGCGCTCGCGATGAGCGGGGCCGACGACCGCATCGTGATCGCGGACGAGGGTTCCACCGCCAACCTGCGCTTCGCCGGCAACACGCTGACCACG
The DNA here is from genome assembly GCF_050942215.1 of Sphaerimonospora sp. CA-214678. GTDB lineage: Bacteria > Actinomycetota > Actinomycetes > Streptosporangiales > Streptosporangiaceae > Sphaerimonospora. Next base: position 2,768,244 of record NZ_CP192056.1, on the reverse strand, counting down.
AACGGCGTCGCCCGTTCGTCGCGGCTCACCGTGATCTCGGTCGTCGGGCGTGGCGTGGGCGTGGTGTCCCGCTCCGCCGTACGGGCCGACCAGCTCGCCGACGTGGTGGCGGCGGCCGACCGGGCCGCGCGCGAGGCGCAGCCGTCCGAGGACGCGCTGCCGCTCGTCGCCGGTACGGCGTCCGCCGGGTGGGACCGGGCGGTCGAGCCGACGACGATCGAGGTGTTCAGCGACTTCGCGCCCGCGCTCGGCCGGTCGTTCGCCGCCGCCGAGACGTCCGGCCGGAGGCTGTACGGCTTCGCCGAGCACACGCTGACGTCGACGTTCGTCGGGTCGTCCACCGGTCTGCGGCTGCGGCACGACCAGCCCACGGGACGGCTGGAGCTCAACGCGAAATCGGGTGACATGTCGCGTTCCGCCTGGACGGGTGTCGCCACCCGGGACTTCCGTGACGTGGACGTGGCCGCGCTCGACGCCACGCTGGCCCAGCGGCTGGAGTGGGCCAAGCGCCGGATCGCCCTGGACGCCGGGCGGTACGAGACGATCCTGCCGCCCACCGCCGTCGCCGATCTGATGATCTATACGTACTGGTCGGCCGGCGCCCGTGACGCGGCCGACGGGCGGACGGTTTTCTCCAGGCCGGGCGGCGGCACGCGGGTCGGCGAGCGGCTGTCGGAGCTGCCGCTGCGGCTCTACAGCGACCCCGCGCATCCCGGCATCGAGTGCGCGCCGTTCGTGGTCGCGCACACCTCCAGCCGGGAGGACTCGGTGTTCGACAACGGCCTCGCGCTCGGCGCAACCGACTGGATCTCCGGCGGCACGCTGACCGGTCTCGTGCAGACCCGGCACTCCGCCGGGCTGACCGGGCTGGCCGCCACCCCGCGCATCGACAACCTCGTCATGACGGGGCCGGAGGGAGGCCGCTCCCTGGAGGAGATGATCTCCGGCACCCAGCGCGGCCTGCTGCTGACCTGCCTGTGGTACATCCGCGAGGTCGATCCGCAGACGCTGCTGCTGACCGGCCTGACCAGGGACGGCGTTTATCTCGTTGAGGACGGCGAGGTCGTCGGGGAGGTCAACAACTTCCGATTCAACGAGTCACCGGTCGACCTGCTCGGCCGTCTGACCGAGGTGGGCGCGAGCGGGCAGACGCTGCCCCGGGAGTGGAGCGACTACTTCACCCGCGCCGTCATGCCGCCGGTACGCGTGCCCGACTTCAACATGTCGACGGTGAGCCGGGCGAACTGATCGGCCGCGGTCGCCGGGCCGGATCAGCCCGCGTCTTCGAGGCGGAAGCCCACTTTCATGCCGACCTGGAAGTGGGCCACCTCGCCGTCGACGATCTGCCCGCGTATCTCGGTCACCTCGAACCAGTCCAGGTGCCGCAGGGTCTGGGCGGCCCGCCGGATGCCGTTGCCGATGGCCTGATCGACGCTCTCCGTCGAGGTTCCGACAATCTCGGTCACCCGATAGGTGCGATCCGACATCTTCGTCCTCCTGTGGAGTGTTTCGCCTCTGGTGATCGTATCGCCATATGACCGTCCGCCCCCGGGCGGGTTACGGTGGAGAGCGTGAATCGAAGGCGCGAGTCGCGACGGCACCGGAGCGTCGTTCATCAGGTCACGGACGCCCAACCGTCGCTCACCGATGACATCAGGCGCCGCGAGCGCAGCTATCTGATCAAGATGGGCATCCGGCTGGTCTGTCTCCTCCTCGCGGTGGCCCTACCGGCTCCCTGGCCCGTCAAGCTGCTACTCGTCGCCGGCGCGGTTCTTTTGCCATACGTTGCCGTGATCGGGGCCAATCAACGAGGCAAGGACGTCCCGCCTGTCCAGGACATGACCTCACCTAACCAAAACGAGATACCACGCCATCGACGCGAGATCGGGTCGTGACAAACTCTTGACGCAATCCAAGGGTTAGAGGTGTACAGTTTAGCCAAGCGCTCTGGTCCCCCGTCGGAGCGCTGGTACCGGCGTTCCGGGCCCCCGTCGGAACGCCGATGATGCGGCGCCGGGTGGTTTGCCCCCGTAACCACCCGGCGCCGCCCCCTTTTTCCCGCCCTATCTCAATGCGGTTGTTATTCAGAGTTTTTCGTCCCGATTTTCGAACAATTTTTTGTATTGTCAAGAATCTTCGCGTGTTTCGGCTGTGGCCTTCTCCCAGTCGCCCGCCATGCGGGACAGCAGCTCCAGCGCGTCCGGCGGGGCCGTACCGGCCCCCTGGGCCAGCCCGAGCAGATAGGCCGTCAGCGGCGCCGCCGGCCGGGCGACGCCGTGGGCGACGTCCTTGGTCAGGTCGAGCACAGCGGCCCGGTCCAGCAGGGCGGGGTCCACGCCCAGCTCCCGGCAGACCAGCGCGGTCCATTCCTCCAGCACGTTCACGCCTGCTCCTCGTCTCTCTCTCGCTCCCGGCCCGTCCCGCCGGCCGTCCTGAGGCCGTCGGCCGTCCTGAGATCGCCCATCGTGTCGCAATCGAACCACGGCGCGCGTCCGCCCCGTCCGGCGGGCAGCCGGACCGGCACTGGCCCCAGCGGGCCGAGCAGGCCGCGCAGCGAACCGCCCGTATAGGCGCGCAGTGCGTCCGTGAGCACGGCGGTGCGCCAGGCGCCGGTCAGCCACTGCTCCCTGCCGCCGTCGTCCACGAGTACGGCACCGGCGGCCTCAGCGGCGGCGGCCCGCCGCAGCAGCGCCGTCACGTGCGCGGACTCGAGGAACGGCAGGTCGGCGGCGAGCAGGACCACCCACGCGGCGGTGACCTCGGCGAGGCCCGCGCGCAGCGCCGGGATCGGGCCGGAGCCCGGCGGGTCCTCCCTGGTGAAGATCGCGCGCGTGCGGACGGCCCGGGAGGTGCCACTGTCCGCCGGCGTCCTCTCGGGGCCGACGACGACCAGCGTGCGGGCGCCGGCCACGGCCGCGGCCACCCACTCGATGAGGGGCACGCCGCCGACGAGGGTGCCCGGCTTGTCCAGGCCGCCGAGCCGGCTCGCCCGTCCACCGGCCAGGATCACGGCGTCGTGGCCGATCTCGTCCCGGGCGTCGTCGTTCATGGCCGGTCCCGTGATCAGCCGCCGATGGCCGACATGGGCCGCGCCGGCTGGAGGAAGCCGGGGTCGTCGATGCCGTGCCCGGCCTTCTTGCGCGCCACCGCCGCCGTCCACCGCTCGGCCAGGTCGTCGTCGGAGGCCCCCGAGCGCAGTGCCGTACGGAGATCGGACTCCTCCGTGGCGAACAGGCAGTTGCGGATCTGACCGTCGGCGGTGAGGCGGACGCGGTCGCAGGTGCCGCAGAAGGGGCGGGTGACGGAACCGATCACGCCGACCCGGGCCGGACCACCGTTCACGAGGAACAACTCGGCCGGCGCGCTGCCCCGTGCGGCCGGGTCGTCATCGGTGAGGTCGAAGGAGTCCTTGAGCAGGCCGATGATCTCGTCGGCTGTGACCATGTCCTCACGCCGCCAGCCGTGCTGGGCGTCGAGCGGCATCTGCTCGATGAACCGCAGCTCGTAACCCCGCTCCAGGCAGTAACTCAGCAGCGGGACCGCCTCGGCGTCGTTGATCCCCCGCATCAGCACGGCGTTCACCTTGACCGGGGTGAGCCCGGCCTCGTCGGCCGCCGCCAGGCCGTCGAGCACGTCCCGCAGCCGATCGCGGTGCGCGAGCCGTACGAACACCTCGCGGTCGAGCGTGTCGAGGGAGACGTTGACGCGGTCGAGCCCCGCCTCGGCGAGAACCCCGGCCAGCCGGGCGAGACCGATGCCGTTCGTGGTCAGCGAGATCTGGGGGCGCGGGCGCAGCGCGGCCGCCGCAGCGACGATCTGCGGCAGTTCCCGGCGGAGCAGCGGTTCGCCGCCGGTGAAGCGCACCTCGGTGATGCCCAGCCGCTCCACGCCGAGTCGCACCAGGCGGACGATCTCCTCGGCGGTCAGCAGATCGGGTTTGGGCAGCCAGTCGAGGCCCTCGGGGGGCATACAGTATGTGCAGCGCAGGTTGCACCGGTCAGTCAGCGACACCCGCAGATCGGTCGCGACCCGGCCGAAGGAGTCGACCAGCAAGATGACCTCCCTTGTGCGAGAACCCTCAGCCTACGGCCTGCCGCCGACGGTGCGGCAGTCCACCTGTCCGGGCAACCTCCCCCGCCACACCGGGATTCCCCATGATCGGCATGGCCGGGGCCGATCGGCCGCCTGACCTGGCCGGAGAAAAAATCGGTGGGAAACGACGGGGAATCTCGGCAGAGTGGATCTCGGGAAGAAGGGGATCGACATGCCGAACGAGGTAGCACACAACCTCCTGTCCTGGGCGAGCGAGATCGACGCGGGCACGATCGAGCAGGCCGCCAGAACCGCCCGCCTGCCGATCGTGTCGGGTCACGTGGCGCTCATGCCGGACGCGCACATCGGCATCGGGGCGACCGTCGGGTCCGTGATCCCCACCGAGGGCGCCGTCATCCCGGCAGCGGTCGGCGTCGACATCGGCTGCGGCATGATCGCGACCGAGACGACGCTCACCGCCGCCGACCTGCCCGGCACCCTCGACGCGCTGATGCCACTGGTGGAGCGGCGCATCCCGGCGGGTGTCGGCAAGGGGCACGGCGACCGCGCCGTCGACCGGGCCCTCGGCGAGCTCGGCCTGCCGCACACCGATCTGACCCCCAAGCAGGAGAAGACGGTGGCCACCCAGTTCGGCACGCTCGGGTCCGGCAACCACTTCGTCGAGGTCTGCCTGGACGAGCGGGACCGGGTCTGGACCGTGCTGCACTCCGGCTCGCGCGGCATCGGCAACCAGCTCGCCACCAGGCACATCGTCGAGGCCAAGAAGCTGATGAGGCGGGGTCTCGTCGGGTTGGAGGACCCCGACCTCGCCTACTTCTCGCAGGGGACGCCGGAGTTCAAGGCGTACATCGAGGACATGCTGTGGTCTCAGCGGTACGCCATGGCTTCGCGGGCGCGGATGGACCGGGTGCTGGTCGAGGCCCTGTTCCGCGTCGTCGGCAGGGGCGCCCGGGTGCGGACGATCAACTGCCATCACAACTTCACCCAGATGGAGACGCATCACGGCAGGGAGCTGTGGATCACCCGTAAGGGGGCCATCAAGGCCGACCAAGGTGATGAGGGCGTCATTCCCGGGTCGATGGGGACGAGGTCGTACATCGTGCGCGGCCGCGGCAACCCGGCCTCGTACAACTCCTGCTCACACGGCGCCGGCCGCCGGATGTCGCGGAGCCGGGCCAAGCGGGAGCTGTCGGCCGGGTCGCTCACCGAGGCGATGCGCGGGCGGACCTGGAATGCCGACCGGGCCGCCTCCCTCGTCGACGAGCACCCGGAGGCGTACAAGCCGATCGACCGGGTGATGGCCGATCAGAAGGACCTGGTCGAGATCCGGCACACGCTCCGGCAGGTGTTCAACTACAAGGGCTGATCAGTCGGGGACGACCTCGCGTGGAACCCGGGCTCGATGCTTGAGGCGGCGGCGCCACCGTGTCCCGGACAGGTGGAGGCCGCCGGGAACGGCGCCCGACCGCGTGGCCCGGCTCCACAGGCGCCGGCTCCACAGGCGCCGGCTCCACAGGCGCCGGTTCCACAGGCGCCGGTTCCACGGGGCCCGGCTCCGCGGGGCCCGGCTCCGCGGGGCCCGGTTCGGCACCGCCCGGCGAGAGGAGGTCAGGGCCACAGGCCGGTGAGACGCAAGGCCTGCACGGGTGAGGAGGCGTGCCGTACGCCCGGGACGGGACGACCGTCCCGGTCGAGCAGCCGCCAGCCGCCGAGCTGGACCACGGGGACGCGGCCGTGACGCATGGCCAGGGCGAGCTCGGACAGCGTGCCCCAGGAGCCGCCGATGACGATCACGGCGTCGCCGGAGTTGACGATGATGGTGTTGCGTGCCTCGCCGACCCCGGTGGGGATCACGATGCTCAGGTCGGGGTCGGCGTGCTCACGGTCGGGCCGGGACAGGATGCCGACGACGGTCCCGCCGGCCGAACGCGCCCCGGCGGCGACGGCGGCCATCACGCCGGTGTAGCCGCCGCAGATCACCACCGCACCGCGCTCGGCCAGCAACCTGCCGACCTCACGCGCGTTGCGCTCGTCCTCGCCCGTGCAGTCTCGCGGCCCGCAGACCGACACCTGGATCGCCACCCTGCGATCATGTCATCGGATCCGGCCCGGCCACGTCCTTTCCCAGGAAGGACATCCGCCGGACGGCGGGGACCGCCTGCTCTGGCGCGTCGGCCTACCCGAGTGCCCCGGCGAGCCGGGACAGATACCGGCCCGGGAGGTACGAGGGCGAGCTCGCCGGGTGCCCTCGACACGAGCGGCTCCACACGCGATCAGGGCGGCGCGCCGGAGGCGACGGCGGCCCGGTCGAGCGGGCGATGGCGAGCACGTGGCCGCCGCCGCCGTCGCCCTACCGGCCGTCGCCCTACCGGGGGCGGCGAGCGAGGAGGAATGCGTCGAGGGCGGTACGCCGGCCGTCGCCGGTCTCCACCTCGCGACCACGGGTCTCGGCCCGTACGACCTCCAGGCCGCGACCGTCGATGTCGGACGCGACGTCGTGGGCCGTGTAGAGGACCGCCGGGTCCTGTGGGCCACCGACGCCGTGCTCCAGGTTGTCGCTGTCATGCGCGACCACCAGCAGCAGGCCGCCCGGGGCCACCGCGGCGGCCGCCGCGCGCATGACCTGCCGGCGCAGTTCGGCGCCCACCTGGAAGTAGGCGGAGACCACCAGGTCGTAGCCACCGGCTTCCGGGACGTACTCGCTCAGATCGGCCTCGACGAGCTCCAGCCGGCCGGCGCCTTCACCGAGCCGGTCGGCGGCCAGCACGCGCGCCCGGCGCAGCGCCACCGGGGAGAAGTCGACGGCGGTGGCCGTCCAGCCCCGTTCCGCCAGCCACAGGGCGTTACGCCCCTCCCCCGCGGCGAGGTCCAGCGCACGGCCGGGCGGCAGCTCGGCGGCGATTTCCTCGACCCACCGGTTCGGACCGGCGGACCACAGCAGATCCTTGGTCTCATAGCGGCGATCCCAGTCTGCGCTCTCCACGGTGCCGTCCTCCGCCTCGCTACGCCCGGATGCCGGTCTTCACATCGGGCCGTGTCCCGCCTCGCCCCAGTGTGCCCACCAGGGCGACAAGGCCGTATTCTACAAGGCGTAGAGCAAACAGCGCCGGGTGTCGATCAGACCGGTCACGTCCGTTGACGCCACAGCCGGCATCCAGTTGGCCCGCCATGGCGGCCCAGCTCGGGTTCCCCCTGTCCCGCCGAACCGGATGAAACCATGATGTCTGCACAACCGATCACGAGCGGTGAAGCCAGCGGCCCCCATGCGAACCGGCGTCGCGGGACAACGGTGCCGCGTCTGCTCGCCGCGCTGATGCTGCTCACCGCGCTCGCCGCATGCGGCGGCTCGACCGGGGCGGCCGACCCTCCCGTACGGCTCATCCGGCCATCGTCGGAGTTCCACGGCACGTGGCTGCAGGAGCCGCTGGCCAAGCCCGACGTGACGCTGACCGACACCTCCGGCAAGGCGTTCAAGCTGCGGGAGCGCACGGCGGGGCGCCTCACCCTGCTCTTCTTCGGCTACACCCACTGTCCCGACATCTGCCCGACGACGATGGCCGACCTCGCCTCGGCGCTGCGGGAGATGCCGGCGGCGGACCGGGACAAGATCTCCGTCGTCTTCACCACCACGGATCCCGGCCGGGACACGCCCGAGGTCATCCGGTCGTGGCTGGCGTCGTTCGACTCCTCGTTCGTCGGGCTGACCGGCGATTTCGCCACCATTCAGACGGCGGCCGAATCGGTGGGCATCGCCCTGGAGCGGCCAACGCCCGGGGCCGGCGACTACGAGGTGACCCACGGCGGGCAGATCATCGCCTTCGACGGCGACCACCAGGGCCGGCTGATCTTCAGCTCGGGCACGTCGTCGGCCGAGTTCACGGCGGATCTGCGCAGGCTGCTGGAACGTATTCCGCTCACGGCCCCGAACCCGCCGTCGGCCGCGACCGCACCGTCCACATCGAAGTCGCCGTCGGCGGCGCCGTCGGCCTCTGCGGCCGTACCGTCCTCGGGCTCGGGCGACCTGCGGGTGACGGACGCGTACGTGCCGGAGCCCGCCTCCCCGGACGTCGCCGCCGCCTATTTCACCATCACCAACTCCGGCGGCCGCCCGGCCGTGCTCTCCGGAGTCCGCACCGATGTGTCCGAGATGTCGATGCTGCACGAGACCATGGGCACCAAGATGCGGCATCTCGCCTCGGTCACGGTGCCCCCGCACAGCACGCTGACCTTCAGCCGCGGCCACTACCACGTGATGATCGAATCGCTCACCCGCAGGCTCCGGGAGGGCGACACCGTGAAGCTCACCCTGAGCTTCGAGGACGGGCAGGAGATCACCGTGGACGCTCCCGTCATGTCGGTCGGCTATCGTCCCCCGTCGCCGTCCCAGGGGTGATGAGTGTGACGGGTCCAGGGGGCGATCGGCCGCGCGGCCGGATCAGCAGGCGCGGGCTGCTCGCCGCGACGTCCGCCGCGGGGGCCGCCGCCGTCGCTGGTGCGGTGGGCGGCAACGCCGCCTCGGCCGCGCTGGAAGGAGATCGCGCCCGCCGGGTCGGCGAGCGCTCCATCCCCTTCGACGGCGCTCACCAGGCGGGCGTCCTGGCCCCGGCCGCCGCGCACGGCTGGCTCGCCGGGTTCGACCTGACTCCGGGGGTGACGGCCCGCCAGGTGGAGACGCTGCTGCGCACCTGGACGCGGGACGCCCGGCTGCTGACCCGCGGCGAACCCGTACCCGGCGACGACGCCATGACCACCGGCCACGGCCCCTCCGCACTGACGATCACGGTGGGATTCGGCTCCTCGTTCCTGCGCAAGCTGGGCGTCCCGGTGCCCGGCCCGCTCGCGCCGATCCCGCCCTTCCCCCGGGACGAGCTGGACGAGCGCCGCAGCGGCGGCGACATCGGCGTCCTGCTCACCGCGGGCGACGCGATCGTGGTGGCCCATGCCCTGCGGACGCTCACCCGTACGGCACGCGGCACCGCGCACGTGCGCTGGCAGATGGGCGGGTTCAATCCCGTCGACGGGGTGACCGTCGACCAGGGCACGACCCGGCGCAACCTGATGGGGCAGCTCGACGGCACCGGCAACCCGAAGCCGGGCGATCCGGGGTTCGACGCGTACGTCTTCGCCGGGCCCGACAGCGATCCCGGGTGGCTGCGCGGCGGGACCTACCTGGTCTTCCGGCGCATCCGGATGCTGCTCGATCCGTGGGACGCCCTGTCACGGGAGCGTCAGGAACAGATCATCGGCCGGCGCAAGGACACCGGCGCGCCGCTGTCGGGCGGCGAGGAGTTCACGCCGATCGATCTGGACGCGCAGCGGCCCGGCGGTGGGCTGGCCATCGGCCCGAGCGCCCATGTCCGGCAGGCGTCCCCCGCCTTCAACTCGGGTGCCGTCATCCTGCGGAAGGGATTCTCCTACTTCGACGGCTACCGGCCCGACGGCGCGCCCGACGCCGGGCTGCTGTTCCTGGCCTTCCAGAGCGACCCACGGCACGGGTTCACCCGCATCCAGCAGCGGCTGGCCATGGCCGACGACCTCAGCCGGTTCATCGTCCACGAGTCGAGCGCCCTGTTCGCCGTACCGCCCGGGGCACGCGCGGGCGGATACCTCGCGGAAGACCTGGTGAACGCGCTGCCCGGGTGAGGCCGCGGTACGCCGGCGCGGACGGTCAGGGATGCGGCGTCCAGTGGACGACCTTGGTGTGGGTCATCTCGTCGAGCAGCTCGGGGCCGTACCCGAAGCCGTGACCACTCGCCCCCACCGGCTGGGCCGCACCGCCGGGGGCTCCGCCGAACACGGCGTTGATCTTCACGGTGCCGACCGGCAGCTCCCGCCAGGCCCGCTGCGCGTTGGCCGCCGACGGGGTGAGCACGGTGGCGGCCAGGCCGTACGGCGAGGCGCAGGCGAGGTCGAGCGCCTGGTCGAAGGAGTCCACGACCCGGACGGCCGCGACCGGGCCGAAGGTCTCCGCCCGCATGATCTCCATGTCGTCGGTGCAGCCGCTCAGCACGGTCGCCGGGTAGAAGGCGCCGGGCCCGTCCGGCACCCGGCCTCCCGTCAGCGCGCGGGCGCCCGCCGCCACGGCGGCGCGCACCTGCCGGTCCACGATCTCGCGCTGGGCCCGGTCGACGAGCGGGCCGAGGGTGGTCTCCTCGTCGAGGCCGGGGCCCATCCGCAGCTCCTCCGCCCGCTGCACGAGCGCGGCGAGGAAAGAGTCGGCGACGTCCCGGTGGACGTACACCCGCTCGACCGAGGTGCAGATCTGCCCGGCATTGGCGAAGCAGCCGGTCGCGGCCTGGGCCGAGGCCCACTTCACGTCGACTCCGGCGTCCACGATCAGCGGGTCCTTGCCCCCGTTCTCCAGCAGCGTGCCCGCGCCGGTGCGAGCCGCGGCGGCGGCGATCGAGCGGCCGGTCGCGGTGGAGCCCACGTGGGCCACGAGATCGACGCCGGGGTGCGCGACCAGCGGCTCCCCCGCCCTCCGGTCGCCGGGCACCACGGTGAGCACGCCCGGTGGCAGCTCCGCCGCGATCAGCCCGGCGAGCAGCGCCCCGGTGTGCGCAGTGCGCTCCGACGGCTTGTGCACGACGCAGTCGCCGGTCGCCACGGCCGCGCCGACGAGCCCGCAGGCGATGGCCACCGGGTCGTTCCACGGGGTGATCACCGCGACCACGCCGCGGGGTTCGCGCACCATGAGGTCGGTCGCCGCCCAGGCGCCCTGCAGGCTGCGGCCCCCGTGCAGCGGGCCCAGTTCGGCGTACTGCCTGAGCGTTCCGACGCCGGCCGCGACGCCGCCCCGCGCGTCGCCGATCGGCTTGCCCATCTCCCGGGTGACGAGTTCGGCCAGTTCCGCCGCGCGTGCCTCGACCCGGTCGGCCGCGCGGCGCAGGCATCCGGCCCGGCCGGCCGGGGCCGTACGGGCCCAGCCCCGCCGGGCGCGGCGGGCCGCGGCCACGGCCTGTTCGACGTCCTCAGCGCAGCCGGCCGGCACAGCGCCGACCGGCTCGCCCGTCGCCGGATCGCGAACCGTCAGCCGTTCCGTGCTCGCGCTCGCCGTCCACCCGGCGTCGGTCAGCACCCAGTGATCCCAGTCCCGCACAGCAGCCCCTCCCCGTCGTCGGCGGCCCATGACGGGCCGCGACAGACGGGTTCCCCCGGCGTCCGGCGCCAATCCACCTGCCGCGGCCGGATGCATCGAGGGCGTGGTCCGATATCCCACGCCTTTCGCGGATCATTGACGAGGCCGGGACGGCACGGAAGCCGGTGCTCGGCATGACCTCGGCGATCGCGATGATCCGGCCGGGCCGGGCGTACGGCACCGCGATGATCGAGGTCTCGGCGGCCGACGGGCGCGGATGGTCGCCGACATCACCGGCACCGGGCTCGGCTGCCCGAAACGGCCGGGTGGAACGTCGATGAGGCCGTACTGATGGTCGAGCGAGGGCTCTCGGCGCCGACGAGACCGCCGCGCTGCTGCGCTGCTGCGGTCCGGCGGCGGGCGGCTCGACGCCGGGCCGGCGTACGGCGCGACCTCGGCGCCTGACGCCCGTGACGACCCGCAACTGCGAGATCACGAAAGACGGAACCGCAGGTGGGAGGGGAAGGGTGCGAGTTTCTGCAAGATCACGAAAGAGGTGTGGGCAGGTCGGCGGCGAGGTCTGCGAGAAATTACAAGATCACGGAGGTGGTGGGGTGGGTGGGGTGGGTGGGGTGGGGGGGAGGGGGGTCAGATGGACCTGATCCTGCGTCTGGCCTCGTCGAGGTAGTCGCCGAGCGCCTCGCGGGTGGCGCGCAGCGCGGCGTCCGAGGCGTCGAAGGTGCGCTGCGCGACCCCGACGAAGAGGCAGTCCACGATGAGGAGCTGGCTGATCCTGCTGGCCAGCGCGCCCGGACGGAACGCCGTCTCGCGCCCGGCCGAGATCAGCACGTGGTCGGCCAGTTCCGCCAGCGAGGAGCGCGGGTTGTTGGTGATCGCCACGGTCGCCGCGCCGCCCTTGCTCGCGACCCGCATCGGACCGAGCACGTCGGGTGTCTCTCCGGTGCAGCTCACGCCGACGGCGACGTCGCCCTCGCGCGCCAGCGCCGCGCTGGTCATGGCGAGATGCGCGTCGGTGAAGTAGTGGGCCGGCAGCCCGATCCGCAGCAGCTTCTGCGCCATGTCGGCCGCGACCAGGCCGGAGGCGGCGACCCCGTACACGTCCACCCTGCGGGCACCGACCACGACGTCCACCACCGCGCCGAGGCGGTCGGGGTCGAGCTGGGCCGCCGTGTCGGCGAGTGCCAGGGACTCCGCGTTCGTGACCTTGGCGATCACGTCGGTGAGCGGGTCGTCCGGGGCGAGGTCGCCGGGGACCAGCCGCTCCGGCGCCTGCCTGGCCACGGCCGCCGCGAGGGCGAACCTGAGCTGGGAGTAGCCGGCGAAGCCGAGGGACCGGGCGGTGCGCACGATCGTCGCCTCGCTGATCCCCGACACCGCGCTGATCTCGGTGATCGTGCTTCGCGCGACCATGGCGGGATCGTCGAGGATGAGGCGCGCGACGGTCTGGGCGGCGGGGGTGAGCGAGGGAAGCACCGCACGTACGGTCGCGATGGGGTTCGCCGGCGCCATTGGAGAGCTCGGGGCGGCGCCCTGGTTGTCGATCATCACGTACAGCCTCTCTCAGACCGGGTCAGCTTGTGTGCCGCCGATCGTATGCCTGAGGCAAAGCGTGAAATGGCGTGTTTCGCCAACCAGATGCGGGCCTCATCGATCATGTCGCCTCCTCCGGGCGCGGCGAACGGGACGGCCTCCCAGGGGGTGTGCCGGGGGTGCGCCCGGAGACGGGCCGCCGCCTCACGCCATGCGGACCCTCACCTCCCCGGCGAAGACCTCCTGCGGAAGATTACACATAGATGACACTTTCTTTTTTTTCGTTTACCTGAAAGTTATTTTCTATCAGTGCCGCCATCGCCACCGGTCGAGGGACGGGACCGGGTCCACGACCCGCTCGGCTTCGCGGTGGACCGGACGGGCAGGCGCCCAGGCCGCCGCGCACACCGGACACAACGACGCGGCCGTACGGACGATCGCCGGGTTCCGGCTCGCCGTACGGCCGCGGTGCGGCGGTCTGTCAGCCGAGGACGCAGACGCCGTGGTTGAGCGTGAACGACGGGGGGACCGGGTTGGCGCCCGTGTGCGTGCCGTTGAAGCCGACGTCGACGGACGCCCCGGGCTGGATGACGGAGTTCCACGGAAGCGCGGCGGCGGACACGTAGGTCTCCTCCTGGGACCAGACGGCCGACCATCCGTAGGTGACCTTCTGCCCGGAGTCGGAGAACCTGAAGCGCAGGGTCCAGCCGTCGATCGGGACGGTCCCCACGTTGGTTATCCGCACCTGCGTGCCGAAGCCGCCCTCCCAGCTCCAGGTGCCGTACGTGACCTCACACGCCGGAGGCGGAGTCGGCGACGGGGTCGGCCACGGGTAGGGATCGTGCGCGAGCGAGGAGATCAGGTCCGACGGCCGGCTGAGGTTGCCCGCCGCGTCCTTCGCCACCACGAAGTAGGTGTAGCGGTGGCCGGTGACGACGTCCGTCTCATAGAACCACGTGGTCGTAGGGCTGCCGACCTTGATGTAACCGGTCGCGGTCCGCCGGTAGACGTCGTAACCGGTGACGCCCACGTCGTCGGTCGAGGCGTTCCAGCAGAAGTTCGTCCCGGGGCCGTCGGCGACGCAGTAGTCGCGCAGCCCGGTCGGGCTGGTCGGCGGCGTGACGTCACCCGGGCTCGGGCTGGGAGTGGGGCTCGGCGGCGGTCCCGTCGTCGCGGTGGTGGTGATCAGCAAGGACGGTTCGCTGGTGTTGCCATCGGCGTCCTTGGCCACGACGTAGAAGGTGTAGGAGCGGTTCAGGACGAGAGATCCCACCATGGAGGAGGTCCCGGTCGGGCTCGCCACCTTGACGAAGCCGTCGAGGGTCAGCTGGTAGACCTCGTATCCGGTCACGCCGACGTCGTCGCTGGACGCCGCCCAGCACAGCCCGACCACGCCCACGGTCCCGCCCGGAGGTGCGGGCGGCGGGCAGGCGTACAGCGACTCGGGCCTGCTGGGAATCGCACCGGTGGGCGACCCGCTCGGACTCGGCGTCGGGCTGATGACCGTCGGGCTCGGCGTGGCTTCCAGCCGGGCGCCGAGAGCGGGGTTCGCGGCTGAGCCGAACAGCACGCCGGCGAGGGCCGTGCCCGCCACCCCCGTCCACAGCACCGAACTGCGAAGTCTCAGAAATCTCATAAGAGAGGTTCACCTCGATCTCGATCTGACCCCGGCTCCGGACCGGGCCGGGTCACCCCCCGCAGCGATCATCCGGTCAACCGGCGCACGAGTCAACGGGCCCCCCGGCCTCCGGCGATCTGTGCTGGTGGGGACGTGAAAATTCCAGCCGGGACCCGGGTCGCCACGGCTCCCGATAGACGTGTGGCGGCCGCGCCGCCGCCGCTGCCGCGCTCTGGCTTCCGCTGTCGCCGCGGCAGCGGATCGCCGCCAACGCGGTGATCGCAGCTCGACGCGGCCGACGAGGCCGCGCTGCGTGACGTGATCCGGGAGATCTCCGGCGACACCACGGTCATCATGGTCGCCCATCGGTGGTCCACGGTGGTCCATGCTGAACAGATCGTGGTGCCGGCGGACGGAACGGCGCAGTCGTCCGGAACACACACGGAGCTGCTGCGGAAATCGCCGCTCCACGCCGAGCTGGCGGCTGAGCAGTCGCTGGCGTGACCCGGTCACGGAGTCGGAGGAGGGCACCGGAGTGAACCATGCCGGACTCGGCGGCTCCGGCCGGGGCCGCGTCGACGCGGTGGTGGTCGGTTCCGGCCCCAACGGCCTGGCCGGGGCGCTCGTCCTCGCAGCGGCCGGCCTCGAGGTGCGGGTCTACGAGGCCGCGGACACGATCGGCGGCGGCACCCGCACAGAACAGCTGACCCTGCCCGGCTTCTGGCACGACGTCTGCTCGGCGGTCCATCCGATGGCGCTGGCGTCCCCGTTCTTCCGGGCGTTCGACCTGTCCCGGCACGACGTGCGGCTCCTGCAGCCGGAGATTCCGTACGCCCATCCGCTCGACGGCGGCCGCGCCGCGCTGGCCTGGCGCGACCTGGACCGCACGGCGCAGGGGCTGGGGGCGGACGGCCGGGCGTGGCGGTCGCTGCTCGGCCCCCTGGTGGAACAGTGGCGGCCCCTCGTCGACACGGCGCTGTCCGACTTCCGTAGTCCGCCGCGACATCCCGGTACGGCGCTGCGCATGGCGCTGCGGACCCTGGAACAGGGCTCGGCGCTGTGGGGGGTCCGGTTCCGCGGTGACGCGGCCCCCGCTCTGCTCACGGGCGTCGGCGCGCACGCCATCGCACCGCCCCGGGCGATCGCCCCGGCCGCAGTGGGCCTGGTGCTCGCCGCCCTCGCCCACGCGGTCGGCTGGCCCGTGCCGCGGGGCGGCAGCCACACCATCACCCGGGCGATGGCCGCCGAGCTGACCCGCCTCGGCGGGCGGATCATCACGGGCCGGCGGATCGACAGCCTGGCGGAGCTGCCGCCCGCCCGCGCCGTCCTGCTCGACGTCGCCCCCGCCGGGCTGCTGCGCATCGCCGGTGATCTCCTGCCGGACCGGTACAGCCGCCGGTTGCGCGCCTTCCGCCCCGGCGGCGCCGCCTGCAAGGTCGACTTCGCGCTCTCCGGCCCGGTGCCGTGGGCGTCCCCCGACTGCGCCTGGGCCGGCACACTGCATCTGGTCGGTTCCCGGGCCGAGGCGCTCGCCGCCGAACGGGCGGTCGCCGCCGGCCGGCACGCGCGGCGGCCGTACGTCCTGGCCGTGCAGCCCGGAGTCGTGGACGCCGGGCGCGCGCCCGCCGGTCAGCACGTGCTGTGGACGTACGCGCATGTGCCGAACGGCTCCCTCCTCGACGTCAGCGACCAGATCATCGCCCAGGTGGAACGGTTCGCGCCCGGATTCCGTGATCTGATCCTCGCCAGGCACGTCGTCACCGCCGCGCGGGCGCACCTGCACAACCCCAACTACGTCGGCGGGGACATCTCCGGCGGCGCCGCCGGCCTCTGGCAGATGATCATGCGCCCGGTTCCCCGCTGGGACCCGTACCGCACGCCGCTGCCCGGGGTCTACCTCTGCTCCGCCTCCACCCCGCCGGGCCCGGCGGTGCACGGGATGCCGGGGGTCCACGCCGCCCGCCGGGCGCTGCGCCACCGGTTCGGCATCCACGCCGATCCGCTGGATCTCGTCGCGTCCGCCGTGTCCGGGAACGGATCCGCCGGAAACGGAGAGCACCTGAGGCGACACTAGAATGATCGGACCCCGGCGGCCACGCCGACAGGCACGGCAGGATCCGTCCGTCGCGGAAGGGAAGAGTGACCGATGGCCGAGCCACCCGTCCGATCGACCCTCGCCGAGAAGATCGAGCGGCTCTTCGAGGTCGTCCGGCGCCCGGACCGGGAGCAGTACCGCAACGAAGAGGTCGCCGCCGCCTGCCGGGAGGCGACCGGTGAGAGCTTCTCCACGCCACCTACCTGTGGCAGCTGCGCAACGGCCGCAGGACCAATCCGACCAAACGTCATCTCGAAGCGCTCGCCCGGTTCTTCCAGGTGCCACCGGCCTACTTCTTCGACGACGAGCAGAGCGAGCGGATCGCCGAGGAGCTGGAATTGCTCGGGGCGCTGCGTGACAACGTGGTACGGCAGATCGCCCTGCGCGCCGTCACACTGTCGCCCGAGGGGCTCGACACGATCAGCGACATGATCGACGCGATCAGACGGCGCGAGGCGCGCCGCAAGGGGCTGACGGAGCACGACGGTGATTGATCGAGCTGTCTGGCGCAAGTGCCGGTCGATCGTCGATCGGCTGTCCATCCCGGCGCCCTTCGATCCCGACCTGTTCATCTCCGCGCTCGCCGAGCGGCGCGGCCGGGTCGTCGAGCTGGTGCCGATGCCGGGCCCCGCCGTGCAATGCGGCGCGCTGGTCGCCACCGACGAGGTCGACTACATCTTCTACGCCACCAGCACCACCCGCCTGCACCGGGAGCACATCCTGCTGCACGAGGCCGGGCATCTGCTCTGCGGGCACATCGGCGAGGTCGACCCCGGTCTGCTGCCGGAAATCCTGTTCCCCCACCTCGGCGGCGACCTGATCCGGCGGGTGCTCGGGCGGACCGACTACTCGGCGGCGGAGGAGCAGGAGGCCGAACTGGTCGCCTCGATGATCTCGCAGCGGGCCCGGCGCCGGCCGGCCGGATCGGTCGCCCCCGAGATCGCCGACGGCCTGGCCCGCGTGGGCTCGATCTTCGATAGCCGGTGAACGATGCCGCACTGGCTGAACTAGTGCGCTGTGCGCTCGCCGTCGGGGTCGCCGGCTACAAACTGTTCCGCGTACGCCGTGACCAGCGGGCGCTGGGCCTGCGCTACCTGTCGGCGTTCTTCCTCTGCCTGGTGGTCGCGCGGGTGCGGGAGCGCGCCGCGGAAGCGGCAATCCGCGCCGCGGGCTGATTCCGCCTCCGGCGGATCGGGCGTGGAGCGGTGACCGGTGACCGGTGACGACACCGACGCCATCGCCGGATATGTTTCGTACGGCGGATGTCATGCCTAGCATTATATGCTGGAGTGCATGAATTCTCAGGGCATGACGGAGCAGGCGTTCCTCGTCCTCACCGCGCTGGTGGACGAGCCGCGGCACGGCTACGGGATCGCACAGGAGGTCGAGCGGCTCTCCGCGGGGCGGGTGCAGCTCAAGATCGGCACTCTGTACGGAGTGCTCGACCGGCTGACCGCCGACGAACTGGTCGCACTCGACCGGGAGGAGGCCCACCGGGGACGGCTGCGGCGCTACTACCGGCTCACCGATCGGGGAGCCGGCGCGCTGGAGGCGGAGGCCGTACGGCTCGCCGAGAAGGCACGCTACGCGACGGAACGGCTGCGCGCCCGGCACGCGGAGGGAACGGCATGAGCCCGCTGGAGGATCGCTATCGGCGGGTGCTGCGGCTGCTGCCGCCGAGCTATCGCGCCGAGCGCGAAGAGGAGATGGTCTCGGCCTTCCTGGACGCCTCGGGATCCGCCGTGGGCGACGACGACGCCTGGCCGCGCCTGCCGGAGATCGCCAGCGTGGCCGCGCTCGCGGTGCGGGTCCGCCTGGGCGGCGCCGGCGCGCCGCCGAGGAGCCACGCCTGGGGGCGTGCCGTACGGCTGACCGCCCTGGCCGGGCTGGGCTTCCAGGCGACGATGGGTCTCGTCTATCTGGCGCAGGCGCTGGGTGTCTACGGCGTGCTCGCCCTGCCGTACGCGAACGGCGAGACGCCGATCGGGGAGCCGGCTTCGGCCGAGCGGGCGTGGCACCTTTCCACGGATCTCGCGCCCGCCCTGTGGATCGTCTGCTACGCCGCCCTGACCCGCGGCCGTCCGCGCGTCGCGAAGGTCGCGGCGGTGCTCGGCCTCACCGCGTACACCGCCGATTTCGTCGTGTCATGGACGGGCGCGCCGGAGATGCCGCTGCTCGCCCACTGGGTGAGCCGGTCCCTCATGTTCGTCGTCCCCACGCTCGCCCTGCTGGCCGGCTTCCACCGGGACGTCCCGGCACGCCGCCACCCGGTCCGGGTGACCGCGCTTCCCCTGATCGCCGGTGCTGCGGTCTTCCTCATCATGGTGGCGTCGACCTGGGCCATGGTCACCGCGAGCCGCTCACCGCGGTGGCCCGGCGCGTGGGCATGGGTCTGGCCGTGGCTGCCGCCCTCCGGTCTGGCCTGCCTGGCGCTGCTGGTGGCGGGCGCCGCATATGTCGTGGCGCACCTGTACGCGCCCCGGCGGCGCTCCCCCGCCGTGCCGCTGGCGCTGGTGATCCTGACCGTGCCCGTGGTGTCGTCCCGGTTCTCGTACCTCAACCTGGGCTCGGGCGACCAGGTCACCGCGACGTTGAACACGGTGACCATGGCGCAACTCGTCGCGCTCCTGGTGAGCGGCCTCACGCTCGCCGTGATCGGCGCCAGGACGCCGGCGGCGGAGAACGCGGCCTCACGCGCGGCCTCGTGAGGACGGGCGGCGGCAGCCGCCCGCGGATTTCCCCGACCCCATTTCCGGGCATCCGAATCACCCTCGTTTTCCGCGTATTCTTGGATTTTCCAGGGAAGACGCGATAGACCGGAATCCACCGACCGGCAAGCCGCGCTATATCGTCGATTAGTGTGACAAGATTTGAGCCGTGTACCGAAAGGCAAGGCCGATCTTCCGGCGCGACTGACTGGAGGATCGCCGCTTGCCCAGTGCAGATCTGTCCAGCCCTGCCGTGCTGCTCGCACTCCTCGTCATCGTCGTGCCGCCCTGTGTGCTGCCGGTCCTGCTGATCAGGCGGTCACGGCGGCTGCGCGCACGGCGATCCGAGGCCGTACGGCAGGCCGCCGCCGAGGCCAGGGAGCGGCTCGCCCGGGACGTCCACGATCTGCTCGGCGGCCGGCTGTGGCTGGCCTCGCTCAGGAGTGAGCTGGCCTACCGCCTGGTCGAGGAGGACTCCCCCGCGCGGGCGGCACTGGCGGAGGCGATGGAGTCGATCAGGCAGGCGGCGGCCGAGGTCCGCAACGTGACCAGGTCGTACCAGGAGATCTCCGTCTGGTCGGAGATCGCCGACGCCAGAGCGGTGCTCGCCGCGTGCGGCACGAGCTGCGAGGTCGAGGCGACCGAGGTGAAGCTCGCGCCGGAGGTGGACGCGGTGCTCGCGGTGACCGTACGCGAGGCCGTGACCAACATGCTGCGCCACAGCCACGCGAGCCTGTGCGTGATCAGGATCACGCCGGTCGAGACGGACGGGGCCCGCGTGGACGCGTCCGGCGGGGCGACGGGCACGGGCTCCCGGGCGGTGGCCCCCGGGGTGCGCCTGAGCATCGCCAACGACGGCGTCCGATCCCGCGTGGCGGCGGGCGCCGGCAGCGGCATACGCAACCTCCGCCGCCGGGCCGCCGAGCTGGGCGGCGTTGTCGGCACGTCCGCCGACCCCGACGGCTGGTTCCGACTGATCGCCGAGTTCCCCCACCCCCTTCCCCGTGATCTTGCGAATTCTCGCAGAGTCGGTCTCTGAGCTGCCCAGACCCATCCCGTGATCTTGCAGTTTCTCGCAGGCATGCCGTCCCACCTGCGCATATGAGTTTCGTGATCTTGCAGTGGGCGGCAAAGTGCAAGATCACGGAAGAAGTCTCACCTGGTCGCGCCGCAGGCCTGCGAGAAACTGCAAGATCACGGGCATGAGAATCCCTGCTCACGGCCCTGATCTGCGAGCTTTCGCAAGATCACGACGGGGATCACGGAGGGATCACGGCGGGGAGTGGGGTGGGGATCACTCATGTGGTGCCCATGACGTCAATCATGGTTGACCTTATGACGTTCTCACACATTGATGTTGACTGGAGTAACTTGGCCAGTCCAGTTATTTCCGGAATTCTTTGTTGCGACCGGCCTAAGGGGACATCTGGTGATTAGTAAGTATGAGATTTACTGCCTCGCTGATCCCTTGTTTTATGACACTCTCGACCGCAAACGGGTGGAGCATCCCGATTTCGAGATAACCCGGCGACCCGTACCCGACGGGTGGCTGCACCGGTCCACGGAGACCTGGATGCATTACGCACCCGCCGGCCTGTCGCTGCCGACGCAGGGTTGGAAGATCCACATCTCCTCCCGCGGCGAGCAGGCGGAGCGGGTCCTCGACGCCACATGGGACTACTGCACGGCCAACCGGCTGGCCTTCAAGTTCCTCCGCGGCCGGCGGGTCATGACGATGCAGAACTCCAAGTACGCCTTACGCGGATCGAGCGGCAAGCTGGTCACCATCTACCCCGAGGACGAGGGCCGCCTCGAACTCGTACTCAAGGAGCTCGCCGAGACCCTCGACGGGGTGCGGGGGCCGTACATCCTGAGCGACCTGCGGTACGGCGAGGGCCCGCTGTTCGTCCGGTACGGCGGGTTCGCCGAACGCCACTGTGTGTCGGACTCCGGCGAGCAGGTGCTCGCGATCGAGGATCCCGGCGGCCGGCTGGTGCCCGACGTGCGGGGACCCGCCTTCGCCCTGCCGTCCTGGGTCACGCTGCCCGCCTTCCTCGAACCGCACCTGGCCGCCAGGAACTCGATCACGCTGGAGGGCCTGCCGTATCAGGTGGACGGGGTGCTGCACTTCTCCAACGGCGGCGGGGTGTACCTGGGACACGACACCCGGACGGATGAGCAGGTGGTGCTGAAGGAGGCGCGCCCGCACGCCGGTCTGGACGCCGCCGGACGCGACGCGGTGACCCGTCTGCGGCACGAGGCCGACATCATGGCGCGGCTCGCCGGCCTGGACGCCGTACCGGCCCTGCGCGATCAGTTCGTCCTGGGCGACCATCACTTCCTGGTTCAGGAGTACATCGGCGGGGACACGCTCAGCCGGCTCATCGCCCAGCGGCACCCGCTGACGAGGGCCGACCGCACCCCGCGGATGATCGCGGACTACGCGGAGTGGGCCACCGGGATGCTCGACCGGATCGGGCAGGCCGTCTCCGCACTGCACGGGCGTGGCGTGGTCTTCGGCGACCTGCATCCCTTCAACATCATGGTCGACGGCGACCGCGTGGTGCTCATCGACTTCGAGGTGTCCTCGCTCGCCGTCGAGCGCAGGCGGCCGACACTGGCCAACCCGGGCTTCGTCCCGCCTCCCGACCGGGCCGGCACGGCGGCCGACGAGTACGCGCTGGCCTGCCTCCAGCTCGCCGTGTTCGCACCGATGGCGACGATGCTGCTCCAGCTGCACCGTCCGAAGGCCGAGGAGATCGGCCGGCTGGTCGCCGAGACGTTCCCGGTGCCGCCGGAGCGGATCGAGGCCGCCGTACGAACCATCCTCGGGCACGAGCCGCCGCCCCGTGCCACCGCGGCCGGGAAGGCCCACGCCCGGGAAGCCCAACCAGGGAAAGCCGACACGGGAAAAGCCGGCGCAGGGCGAGCCGACACGGGAAAAGCCGGCGCAGGGCGAGCCGGCGCGGGGCGTACGGGCGGCTCGAAATCGGAGGGGCGCACGGCGGCAGGCGACTGGCCGGCCGTACGGGACGCCATCGCCAGGGCGATCCTCGCGAGCGCGACCCCCGAGCGCGACGACCGCCTGTTCCCCGGCGACATCGTGCAGTTCGGCGAGCCGGGCGGCGGCCTCGGTCTCGCCAACGGAGCGGCGGGAGTGCTCCACGCCCTGGCGGCGACCGGGGCAGGGCGGTTCCCCGAGCACGAGGAGTGGCTGATCAGGCGGACCAAGGCACCCGCGGAGCGGCGCGACACGGGCTTCTACAGCGGGCTGCACGGCGTGGCGTACGCCCTGCTGGCCCTCGGCCGCCGCCAGGACGCGCTCGACGTGGCCGAGCTGTGCTCCCCACCTGGCGACGGGCCCGACCTCAGCCTCTACCGGGGCCTGGCCGGGATGGCGCTGAACCTCCTCCATCTCCACGACGCCACCGGCGAACCGTGCTTCCGCGAGCAGGCCGACCGGCTGGTGGCGGCGGTGGCCGACCGGCTCGGCGGGCCCGACGACGTCCCCGAGATCAGCGGAGGCAAGCACCCGCACGCCGGGCTCATGTACGGCTCGGCCGGCCCGGCGCTGATGTTCCTGCACGTCTACGAGCGCACCGGCGACCGCGCGCTGCTCGACCTGGCGTCCGTGGCACTGCGGCAGGACCTTCGCCGCTGCGTCACCCGCGACGACGGGCAGCTCCAGGTGGAGCAGGGGTGGCGGACCAATCCGTACCTCGACGAGGGATCGGCGGGCATCGGGCTCGTCCTGGACCGCTATCTGACCCACCGGGACGACGAGGCGTTCGCCACGGCGCTGGCGGCCATCAGGCCGGTTGCCGCGCTCCCCTACTACATCCAGCCCGGGCTGTTCGCCGGCCGCGCCGGGATGATCGCCTGTCTCACCGCGTGGCGGGACACGCCGGGCCCGGAGCGATCCGGACGAATCGACGGGCGGATCGACGAGCACATCACGGCGCAGATCGCCCGCCTGGCCTGGCACGAGCTTCCGTACGGGGACGGCCTGGCCTTCCCCGGAGCCCAGCTCCTGCGCCTTTCCATGGACTTCGCCACTGGGAGCGCCGGCGTGCTGTTCGCACTCGGCACCGCGCTGCACGACGAGCCGGTGAGCCTCCCGTTCTTCGAGCCCCCCGGCGGTGGTGCGCGGGCCGTCCCACGCACCACCGCCGGGTCAACGGTCCCGACCAGCACGGAAAGGAGGTGTACGTGATGGCGCTCCTCGACCTGCAGACCCTCGAAACCCCGGGCGGCCACAGCGGTGGTGGCGGCGGCGGCAGCAACCTCAGCCTGATCGCCTGCGTTCCGCACGAGAACAGCAGCCTCAGCCTGCTCTGCGGCTGATAGCGAAGCAAGTCCGACAGTTCACGGCCCCGGGCCTCATCCGCGGCCGAACCCACCATAAGAAGGAGATGATCGGCATGGCGCTTCTCGACCTGCAGACCCTCGAAACCCCGGGCGGCCACAGCGGTGGTGGCGGCGGCGGCAGCAACCTCAGCCTGATCGCCTGCGTTCCGCACGAGAACAGCAGCCTCAGCCTGCTCTGCGGCTGACGACGACCGCGAGACCTGGGCGGCCCCGCCGCCCAGGTCTCTCTCGTTCCGAGCGTGATTCCGAGCCGTACTCCGCGAAGGACCCCGTCGGCGGACCCCCTCGAAGGACTTTCGAAGGACTTTCTCGACAGGCCCTCTCGACGGACCTTCTCGGCCGACTTTCTTGACGGACTTTTTCTCACGCGGACCCAGGAGGAGAACCGATGACGTCGCGGGCGGCCGACCGGCTGATCATCGACGCCGTACGGCACGGCGGCGGCCGGCCGGCGGTCCTCGCGGCGGCGGCGCTCCTCGGCGCGGCGGCCGACCTGCTCATCCCGATGGCACTCGGCCGTGCCGTGGACACGCTGATCGGGGGCTCCGCCGGCGACCCGGCCGGCCGGGCGGGGTGGACGTGGACGATGGCGGCCCCCACGCTCGTCGTCCTCGGCCTCGTCGTCATCGCGATCGCCTGTGACGCGGTCGTCGTGCTCATGTCCGGCGTGACCGGGGCCCGGGCGGCGCGATGGTTGCGCCGCCGCGTCGTCGCCCACGTGCCGGCGGTCGGCCCGGCCGTCACCGGGCGGTATCCGCCCGGCGACGTGGTCACGCGGGCCGGCGTCAACGTGGAGGAGGCCGCCCGCGCCCCCGAGGCCGCCGTCGTCGCCGCAGCGCTCGTCATCCCGTCGGCGGGCAGCGTCGTGGCGCTGACGCTGATCGACCCCTGGCTCGCGGTCGCCCTCGTCGCCGGGCTCGTCGTGATCACGGCCGTGCTCCGGGCGTTCATGCGGCGGACCACGGCCGCTTCCGGCGGTTACCAGCAGGCCCAGGGGGAGATCGCCGCCCGGCTGGTCACCGCCCTCGCCGGCGCCCGTACCATCGCCGCCGCCGCGACGGGCGAACGGGAGGCCCGCCGCGTGCTCACTCCGCTGCCCCGCCTGCGCGCCCACGGCCTGGCGCTGTGGCGGCTGCACGCGCGCGCCGGCGTCCAGGCGGCCGTGGTGATCCCCCTCCTGGAGACGGCCGTGCTCGCGGTCGGCGGGCTGCGGCTCGCCGGTGGAGACCTCACCGTGGGCGAGTTGCTCGCCGCCGCGCGCTACGTCGCGCTCGGCGCGGGCCTCGGCGCGGCGATCGGACAGGTGGGGCGGATCGCCCGGGCCCGGTCGGCGGCCGGGCGCGTCGAACGGCTGCTCGCCGAGCCGGCCATGCCGTACGGCTCCCGCCCGCTGCCCGCGGGGCCCGGCGGCCTGGAGCTGCGCGAGGTCACGGTGCGCGTGGACGGCACGCCGCTGCTGAGCGACGTCGACGTGGTGATCCCCGGGGGTTCGTGCGTGGCGGTGGTGGGACGTTCGGGGTCGGGCAAGTCGTCGCTCGCCGCCGTCGCGGGGCGGCTGGCCGACCCCGATGACGGCGTGGTCCTGCTGGACGGGATCCCGCTGCCGGAGATCGCCCACGGGGCGCTGCGCCGGGCGGTCGGGTACGCGTTCGAGCGGCCGGTCCTGTTCGGCGGGCCGCCGGGTGAGCGGTCCGGCATCCCGACGGGCGGCACCACGGCCGACACGACGGCGGACACCGCGAAGCACACCACGGCGGACATCGCGACGGACACCACAGCGGGCACCGCGAAGGACACGGTGACGGACACGACGGCGGGCACGGTGACGGGCACTATCGGCGGGGCCATCGGTTTCGGGCTGGGCGGGCCGGACGACGGCGGGGCCGGTCACGACCCCGGCCACCTCCGGGTGCGGGCCGCCGCGGCCGCCGCCTGCGCCGACGCGTTCATCCGCCGCCTGCCGCTCGGCTATGCCACGCCGGTGGCGGACGCCCCGATGTCGGGCGGCGAGCTTCAGCGGATCGGCCTGGCCCGCGCCTTCGCACAGGCCGGGCGGCTGCTCATCCTCGACGACGCGCTGTCGAGCCTCGACACGGTGACCGAGCGCCAGGTCACCCTGACGCTCACGGCCGGGCGGCTGGCCGGCCACACCCGGCTCGTCGTGGCACATCGGGCCGCCACGGCCGCCCTCGCCGACCAGGTGATCTGGCTGGACGGGGGCCGGGTCAGGGCACGCGGGCGGCATGAGGCGCTGTGGGACGACCCGGACTACCGCGCGGTCTTCCAGGCGGCGCCGTGAGGGGCCGGAGGGATCACAGGGGCGGCCAGGTGCGAGACGCCGTGCGGGACCTGCTGCGCGGCGCTCTGCTGCGGGAGCCGTACCGCGTCGTCCGTCTCGCGGGGTGGTCGCTGGCCGAGGCGGCGCCCTCGTTCCTCGGCGGGCAGGCCGTCGCGCGGGCGGTCGACGACGGCTTCGCGGCCGGCCGCCCGGGAACGGGTCTCGCCTGGCTCGCGGTGCTGGCCGTCGCGTGGGTGGTGGCGGCCGTCGGGGCGCGGCGGATTCTGCTGGAGATCGCCGGCATCGTCGAGCCGTTCCGGGACGAGCTGCTGACCCGGGTCGTGACCACCGCCCTCACCACCGAGACCGCCGGCTCCGGCGTCGAGGCCGTGGCCCGGACGAACCACCAGGTCGAGCTGGCCAGGGACGCCTTCGGCGCGATCATCACGGTCATCAGGTCGTTCGCGTTCACGCTGGTGAGCGTGGCGCTGGGGATGGCCACGCTCGCCCCGGAGGTGCTTCCCCTCGTACTGCCCCCGGTGTTCGCCGGCCTGGGGCTCTTCCTGGCCTCGCTGCCCGCCCTGGCCCGGCGGCAGCGGGAGTTCTTCCTGGCCGACGAGCGGACCACGGCGGCGGTCGCCGCGATGGCGGGCGGGCTGCGGGACGTCACGGCCTGCGGCGGCGAGACCCGGCTGGCCGAGGCCGTCGGCGGGATGGCCGACCGGCAGGCACGGGCGGCTGAGGCCCTCGCGCGGGTCACCGCGGCCAGGACGCTGTCGCTCGCCGTCGGCGGCTGGCTGCCGATCATCCTCCTGCTCGCGGGCGCCCCGTGGCTGCTGCATCGCGGCATCACCGGCGGGATCATCCTCGGCACGGTCACCTACCTGACCCAGTCGCTGACGCCGGCGCTGTCCGGCCTGGTGCAGGGCCTCGGCGTCAGCGGCGTACGGCTGGCCGTGACGCTGGAACGGATCCTGGGCGGCGGCGGGACGCCGCGCACCCCGGGCGAGCGCGAGCCGGACGGCGTGCGCGTCGAGCTGCGCGGCGTCGCGTTCGCGTACGGCCCGGCCGCCGAGCCCGTCATCGCCGGGCTCGACCTGACGGTGCCAGAGGGCGATCACCTGGCCGTGGTCGGCCCGAGCGGCATCGGCAAGTCGACGCTGGCCGCGCTGATCGCCGGCCTGCTGCGGCCGGGGGACGGCACTGTCGTGATCGGCGGGGTTCCGGCCGCCGATGTCGCGCCCGCCGCGCGGGTGCTGATCCCGCAGGAGGCCTACGTCTTCCACGGCGGCCTCGCCGAGAACCTGACCTATCTCGCGCCCGATCTCGACCTCGACGCCGGCTCCGATAGCGCGGCGGTGGCGGAGGCGGTCGCGCTGTTCGGGCTGGAGGATCTGGCCCGCCGGTGCGGCGGGATGCACGCCGAGCTCGACCCGGCCGCGCTGTCGGCGGGCGAGCGCCAGCTCATCGCGCTGGCCAGGACCTGGCTCTCCCCGGCGCGCCTGATCGTCTTGGACGAGGCGACCTGCCACCTCGATCCGGCCGCCGAGGCGAGGGCGGAGGCGGCGTTCGCGGCGCGCGGCGGCACATTGATCGTGATCGCGCACCGGATCTCCTCGGCGCTGCGCGCCCGCCGGGTGCTCGTCATGGACGGGGCCCGGGTCATGTCCGGCACACACGACGAGATGGTGGCCGCCTCACCGCTCTACGCCGATCTGGTCGGCCACTGGAGTTCGGCGCCGGCGCGCTCGCCGGGACGGGATTCAGCGGTGGGCGCGGTATCGGACGATGCCGATGTCCCTCGAGGGCCACAGCCAGCCGCACTCCGAGGCGATCTGGATCGCCTCGACGCGTGACCGGGCCCCGACCTTGCCGAGGATTCTCGACAGATAGTTCCGTACGGTCCCCCGGGACAGGCAGAGCCGCTCGGCGATCTCGTCGACGGTCGCGCCCACGGCGGCGGTCTCCAGGACGGCCAGCTCCCGGCTGGTGAGCGGGTTTCCGGCGGTGTCGAGCGCGGCGACGGCGAGCTCGGGGTCGACGACCCGCTCCCCCGCGGCCACCCGGCGGATGCAGTCGACCAGGTGGCCGGGCTGGGCGTCCTTCACCACGAAGCCGCGCGCCCCCGCCTCCAGCGCCTTACGCAGGGCGACCGGCGTGCCGAGGCCGGTCAGTATGACCGTCCGGCAGCTCGGCAGACGCCGGCCGAGTTCGGCGGCCGCGGTCAACCCGTCCGTCCCGGGCATCCCGATGTCGAGGATCGCGACGTCGGGCCGCCGCAGGCAGGCCAGCCGTACGATGTCCTCGCCCGTGCCCGTCTCGGCCACCACCTCGAGGTCGTCCTCGCGGTCGAGCAGGGCGATCAGGGCCTTGCGGATCAGGTGCATGTCCTCGGCGAGCAGCAACCGGATCAACTCTGTTCCCCCAAGCTCTTTCACTGTCGGTCGTGGAGCAGCGCCGGGAGGAATCCGTCCTCGTGTGGCCCGCTTCGCTCATTCGCGGAAGATCCGGGACACGTCTACCCAGGATCACGGCTTTAATCACGTTTCAAGCATCAGACACCGAACGCCCGGTTCCACGAGGAACCGGGCGTTCACTATGGACACCTGAGTGATCCGGGTATCGGCTGTCAGCGCACGACCTTGACGTAGTCCTGCGCCTGGGAGCCCTTGAGGCCGCGGGCGCCGTCGAACTTCACGGCCCAGGTGCCGGACCGGGTGGCCCGCACCTTGCCATAGAAGCCCCCGTCGCTGTTGCTCTTGAGGGTGCCGACGCGCTTCCAGACGCGTGAGCCGCTCGCCTGGAAGTAGACGTCGATGTCCTGGTGGCTCAGCCGGTTCCAGTCGTGCCAGTAGGAGCGGCCGTCATGGCAGCTGCCGCTGCCGTGGTGGACGCTGACGTAGCTGTTCCAGTCGCGGTAGTACCAGTCGGCGTAGCACCTGGCGACCTGGAGCTTGCCCCGGAGCTTGAGCTTGTGGCCCCGGCGCACCGGCTCGGGGGTGGCGTCGAAGCCGACGATCCGGGTCGCCTTCGGGCCCTTCGGCGGCTTCGGCCGCCACCTGTCCTGCTTCACCTGGAAACCGCGGTCGGCGGTCAGCCGCTTGCCGTCCAAGCCGATGGCCTCGACGTGGACCTTCCACTGCCCGGTCGTGTGCCCCGAGGTGAAGGTCCAGGACCGTGACGCGGTGCCGTAGCGTGCCTTGCCGTCGTGCCTGTCGTGCTCACCGCTCTGCTTGCCGAACCGGTGCTGCTCGTGATGCCTGCGCCCGGAGGGCTCCCAGACCTCGATGGAGACGCTCCGGACGTCCTTGGTCCGGACCGTGGCGGTCACCTGGACGGAACCCCGTCGCTTGACGACGACCGGATCGGGACTGACGTGGACGGACAGGATCCGCGGGTCGGGCACGTAATGCTTCTTGCCGAAGTCCTTCCTGGCCGACTGCCCGGACGGGCTCGGCTGAGTGAACTGACCCGTCGGCCTGTCAGGGGGACTCAGGCGGCTTGATCCGTCGTCCGCGTACGCGGGGGTCGTCGCGAGAGTCGCGGCGCCCATGGCGGCCGCCACCAGTACGGTGGCCACGCGCTTCGCCATTTCGGTACTTCCTTCCCCGTTGTGCGGACACACCCCGGGATTGGGGCGCGCCTATGTCATAGACGCGCAAAGGAAAGGAAAAGTTGCTCAGTCAAACCCCAACAGAAGTCACGCATCCGCAACTAAGTGTCCCGCGGCAACCGTTGCGGCGCTCTGACCCATGGAGTCTCATCTGCGCCGGGCTCATGGGGTCTCACCCGCGCCGGGCTCACGTGCTCTTACCGGCGCCGGGCCCATACGCCCTTACCGGGCGGGCCTGGGCTCACGCGCCCTTACCGGCGCTGGCTTCTCTGGCGTAATGCTTGTTTCCGACATATTCCGCCCGCCAGGCTCCGTCGCCCGCGTTGTGCATCCGGCCGCTGAACCAGCCGTCCTTCCTGGTCACGGCGCTGCCCACGTCCTGCCAGTCGTCCGAACCCGACGGCCGGAAGCAGAACACGACCCGCTGCTTCCCGAACGGCCGGTAGTCGACCCGGCCCTGCGGATCGACCCGCAGCAGCGTGCCGGTGATCCGTACGTCGTCTCCGTCGCGGGCCACCTTCACCCCTTCCAGCTGGGTGGCGCGCCTGAGGGAGAAGGTGGTATGGGCGGTGACCGAGCCGCCGTCCGCGCCGGTGGCGGTGGCGGTGATCGTCCACGGGCCGCTCGGATACCACCGCGACAGCGGCTTCTGCGGCAGGAAGCGCCAGACCTCCCAGCCGTCTCCGGGCGCGGCGCCGTCCGCTCCGGACGCCGGTGAGGAAGTCCGGTCGCCCGGCAGCACCCGTCCGTCCGCCGGAAGGGCGGAGACCAGCGCATCGGTGAGCCGTGACGCGACCGGATCCGGAGTCTTCGCCGCAGTCCCGGCGGGGGCCCGAGCCGGCGACGGGCTCGGCGCGGGGGCCGGGGTAGGAGTCGGTGACGGCGTCGGGTCGCCCGCGCCTCCGGCCGTGTCCGGCGAGTCCGGATCCGCCGGCCGGTCCGGTTTCCCACGACCGGGATTGATCACGACAGTGACGTCTTCGGCGCCGCGCGCCACCACGTCGATCACGAGCTTGACGCTGTCGCTCGGCCCGACGACCGGATCATCCGGCCGCACCGTGATGGACCGGATGGCCAGATCCCCGTCGGCGGAGACCAGTCCTCCGGCGGATCCCGGCACGGTCGTCGCGGCAAGGGCCAACGTCACCAGCGAACGTCTCATCATGTCCGATCACGGTACGCACTCCACTGTCACCACATCGGTCCCAACACACCCCTCACCAGGCAAAACCTCCTTCTGTCCGGCCGTACTCTGGGCGAGGACCTGCCCCCGACCGAGCGGGTAGGAACAGGGGCACCGCGCATTCGGGGGGAGAGCGCATGACGACCCAGCAGCGCGTTCGGGAGAGGACGTTCTTCGGCCATCCACGAGGCCTGGCGACGCTGTTCGGCACCGAGATGTGGGAGCGCTTCAGCTACTACGGCATGCGGGCGATCCTGGTGCTCTTCCTCTCCGCGCCCGAGGTGCGCGGCGGCATGGGGCTCTCGGAGACGACGGCGGTCAGCATCTACAGCATCTACATCGCCTCGGTCTATCTCCTCGCGCTGGCCGGCGGGTGGGTCGCCGACCGGCTCCTCGGCCCGCGCAGGACCGTCCTGGCCGCGGCCGTCACCATCATGTGCGGGCACCTCAGCCTTGCCGTCCCCTTCGGGGGCGCGTTCATCTGGCTCGGCCTTCTGCTCATCGCGCTCGGCAGCGGCCTGCTGAAACCGAACATCGCGACCCTGGTCGGCGAGCTCTACCCGGACGGGGACGACGCCCGGCGCGATTCGGGCTACACGCTGTTCTACATGGGCATCAACCTCGGGGCCTTCGTCGGCATCCTGGCCGTGCCCTGGTTGCAGCGGGGCGACCGCTGGCATCTGGCCTTCGGGGCCGCGGCCGTGGGCATGGCCATCGGCCTGACACAGTACGTGCTGGGCCGCCGTCATCTCAGGGGGGTGGGCGAGGAGCCCGACCACCGGCTCACGCCGCGGGAGCGGCGCCGCTTCACCAGGGTGTTCGGCCTCGGGCTGGCCACCGTGACCATGGTCTTCGCGCTGTGGTCCTGGATCGGCGGCCTCACGGTCGAGCGGTTCGCGCTCGTGCTGGCGGTCGTGACGGCGGCCGTCCCGGTGGCGTACTTCACGTTCCTGTTCGCCGGCTGCCGCGAGGTCACGCCCGCCGAGCGGACCCGGCTGCGCGCGTACGTCTGGCTCTTCCTCGCCGCCTCGATCTTCTGGCTGATCTACGATCACTCGGGTAGCGCGCTGCTGCTGTTCGCCAAGAACCAGACCGACCTGCACGTCTTCGGGGTCGAGATCCCGCCGGGCTGGGTGTCGAACGTCAACTCGATCGTGATCGTGCTGTTCGCCCCGATGTTCGCCGACTTCTTCCTGAAGGCGGGCGACCGGATCAGCGAGCCGTTCAAGTTCGCCGTCGCGCTGGTCATGGTCGGGCTGAGCTTCGTCGTGATGTCGGTCGCTTCGAGCCTGGCGTCGGACGGCGTCCGGGTGTCGGTCATGTGGCTGCTGTCGGTGTACGTCATCCAGACCATCGGCGAGCTGTTCCTCAGCCCGGTCGGGCTCTCCATCACCCAGAAGCTCGCCCCCCGGGCCTTCGAGAATCAGATGATGGGGGTCTGGTTCCTGTCCATCGCGCTCGGCGACGCGGCCCTCGGGCAGGTCTACCGGCTGACCACCGTCGTGCCGATGCCGGCGTACTACCTCGGCCTCGCCCTCGTCGCCATCGTCGCCGGACTGGTTCTCGGCGCGTGCTCCAGGCGGCTCCGCGCGCTCATGGGCTGAGCGCCCACCGGGCGCACCCGGTTCAGAACCGGCGATCACGGCTCGAGGTCAGAGCACGTGGTCAGAGCGCGTGGATGAGCGGCTCACGGGGGCGATAGGTCCCGGAGGGGCCGGTGGCGATGCGCCGCACCGCCTCACGTACGACGTCGGGCGGCTGGGTGAACGGCAGGCGCAGGTAGCGCTCGAGCGTCCCGTCCACGCCGAACCACGGTCCGGGCGCGAGCCGTACGCCGCGGGAGGCCGCGGCCTCGGCCACCGCGCCGGCCGTCGGCGAGTCGAGCCTGACCCACAGCGAGCCGCCGCCGCGCGGGACGGTGAACCTCCAGGCGGGCAGATCCTCCCGCAGGGCCTCGGCCAGGGCAGAGCGGGACGCGCCGAAGACGCGGCGGCGCTCGGCACGTGCCTCCTCGATCCGGTCGAACAGGTGCGCGACCACGAGCTGCTCGAACACCGGGCCCGCGATGTCGACCGTCCCGCGCAGCACGGCCAGACGGCGCAGCACCCCCGGGGCGGCGCGGATCCAGCCCACGCGCAGGCCGCCCCACCAGAGTTTGGCCGCCGATCCGATGCAGACGACCCGGTCGTCGGTGTCGAACGCCGCCAGGGGCGCCGCCGCCGCCCCCGAGTCGATGGCCAGCTCGGCCCAGCTCTCGTCGGCCAGCAGCGTGGCGCCGTGCCGTCGCGCCGCCGCCACCAGCGCGGCGCGGTCCTCGTCGGGCATCAGATGACCGGTCGGGTTGTGGAAGTCCGGGATGACGTAGCCGAGCCGGGCTGCCGACTGCCGCATCGCGGAGATCGTCAGGTCGACGTGCCGGCCGTCCTCCGGAATCCCCACCGGCACCAGGCGCGCCCCGCGCAGCCGTACGGCGTCGATGGCGTGCGGATAGGTCGGCGACTCCAGCAGCACCGGATCGCCCGGACCGGCCAGCATCGTCAGCAGCAGGTGCATCGCGTGCTGGGCGCCGGCGGTGACCATGATCTGCTCGGACCTGGTGGGCAGCCCGCGCTCCCGGTAGCGCCGCGCGATCGCCTCGCGCAGCACGGCCACGCCGAGCGGCTCGTAGCCCATTCCCAGCGCGTACCGATGGTAGGTCCGGCCGGCCTCCTCGACCGCCTCGCCGAGCAGGGCCGTCGCCGGCGGCGCGGCGACGTGCAGCGGCAGCAGGCCGTCGTCGTCGGGGGCGATCCACAGGCTGTCCGTGCCGAGCGCGCCGGCGTCGGGCAGGGCCGTCCAGCTCCCCGCGCCCTGGCGGCTCCGCAGATAACCCTGCTCGCGCAGCCGGTCGTAGGCCGTGGTGACCGTGGTGCGGCTGACCCCCAGCGCGTCGGCGAGCCGCCGCTCCGGCGGGATCCGCACGCGCACCGGCAGCCGCCCGTCCAGGATCAGGGTCCGTACGGCCTCCGCCAGGGCCCGGTAGTACGGCCGGGCGTCCGGCGGCACCCGGATCAGCCGTGCGAGCTGTGTCTCACTCACATACCGCTCCGCCATCAGGCCATTTTGTCGAATTGGCTCTTTAATCTCAAGCGACTGGACTGGAAGATTGGGACCGCTATGACTGAACTCTCCGTTCCCCGTCTCCACTCCCTCGCGTCCAGGCTCATCCGTCTCTACGCCGGGCTCGCCGCCTACGGCATCGGCATCGGGCTGCTGGTCCGGGCCGAGCTCGGCCTCGCCCCATGGGACGTCTTCCACCAGGGCCTGTCCATCCACACGGGCTGGTCGATAGGACTGTGCATCAACATCGTCGGCGTGCTCCTGCTGCTGCTGTGGATCCCGCTGCGGGAGCGGCCCGGTTTCGGCACGATCAGCAACGTGCTGCTGATCGGCCCCTGCGCCGACCTGTTCCTGTGGCTGGTGCCGGCGCCGTCCGCCTGGCTGCTCAGAGGGGCCTTCCTGCTCGCCGGCGTCGTGGTCATCGCCGCCGCGACCGGCCTCTACATCAACGCCGGTTTCGGACCGGGACCGCGTGACGGCCTGATGACCGGCCTCCACCGGCTCGGTCTGTCGATCCGGCTCGGCCGGACGATCGTGGAGATCACGGTGCTCGCCGCCGGATGGCTGCTCGGCGGCACCGTGGGCGTGGGCACGATCCTGTTCGCCGCGGCCATCGGCCCGCTCACGCAGGTCTTCATGAAGCTGTGGTCTCCGCGTCGGTAGTAGCGTGGCGGCATGTGGATCGAGGACTATGCCCTGATCGGTGACATGCAGTCGGCGGCGCTCGTGGGCATCGACGGCTCCGTCGACTGGCTGTGCCTGCCCAGGTTCGACTCCCCGTCCTGCTTCACCCGCCTTCTGGGCGATGACACCAACGGCTTCTGGCGGCTCGCCGCCGCCGGCCAGGAGCGTGCCGTACGGCGTGCCTACCTGGAGGACACGCTGATCCTGGAGACGGTGTGGGAGACCGAGACCGGGGCCGCCAGAGTGATCGACTTCATGCCGCCCCGGCACGCCAACCCGGACATGGTGCGCATCGTCGAGGGCCTGTCCGGGACCGTCGACATGACCACGGAGATCCGCATCCGGTTCGACTACGGCCGCATCGTGCCGTGGGTCCGCCGCATCGACGGCCACCTGCACGCGATCGGCGGCCCCGACTCGGTGTGGATCCACTCCCCCGTGCCGCTGAAGGGCAGCGGATTCCGGCACACCGGCGAGTTCACCGTGTCGGCCGGGGAACGGCTGCCGTTCGTCTTCACCTGGCATCCCTCGCATCAGCCCCAGCCCGAGATGATCGACCCGATCGAGCAGCTCACCGAGACCCGGCTGCTGTGGGAGGAGTGGGTCACCCGGTGCGGGCACCGGGGCCGCTGGCGGGAGGCCGTGGTCCGCTCGCTGATCACACTCAAGGCCCTCACCTACAGCCCGACCGGCGGGATCGTGGCAGCGCCGACGACCTCGCTGCCCGAGCACCTCGGCGGCGTCCGTAACTGGGACTACCGCTACTGCTGGCTGCGCGACGCCGCGATGACGCTCGACGCGCTCACCGGTTCGGGCTATCTGGAGGAGGCCGACGCCTGGCGCGCCTGGCTGCTGCGTGCCATCGCCGGCCGCCCCGAGGACGTCCAGGTCCTGTACGGCGTGGCCGGTGAACGGCGGCTCCCCGAGCTGACGCTCGACTGGCTGCCGGGCTATGAGGGTTCCCTGCCGGTCCGCATCGGCAACGGCGCGGTCGGTCAGCTCCAGCTCGACATCTACGGCGAGGTGATCAACGCGCTGTACGAGGCGCGCAAGGGCGGGCTGGCCGCCGACGACAACACCTGGGACCTGGTCGGCAAGCTGATGCGCTACCTCGAGCACAACTGGGACCAGCCCGACGAGGGCCTGTGGGAGGTCCGTGGGCCGCGGCGGCACTTCGTCCACTCCAAGGTCCTGGTCTGGGTGGCCTTCGACCGCGTGGTGCGAGCCGTGGAGGAACTCGGCCGCGAAGGCCCGGTGGAACGCTGGCGCGCCCTGCGCGACCACGTCCACGCCGAGATCTGCGACAAGGGCTACGACCCGGCGCGCAACACCTTCACCCAGTCCTACGGCTCGCAGGAACTGGACGCGGCACTGCTGCTGATCCCGATCCTCGGGTTCCTCCCCCCGGACGACCCCCGCGTGACAGGCACCATCGAGGCCATCGAACGAGAACTACTGGTCGACGGATTCGTCCTGCGCTATCCGGTCGCGGAGGACAACGCGGTGGACGGCCTGCCCGGCAGCGAAGGCGCCTTCCTCGCCTGCAGCTTCTGGCTGGCCGAGGCCAAAGCGATGATCGGCCGCAAGGACGAGGCCGTCGAACTGTTCGAACGCCTTCTCGCCCTGCGCAACGACGTCGGCCTGCTCGCCGAGGAGTACGACCCCGGCACCGGACGCCAGCTCGGCAACTTCCCCCAGGCATTCAGCCACATCCACCTCGTCCGCACCGCCCTGGCCCTCAGCTGACCACGGGTCCTCAGCCGATCACCGTGGCGCGGGTGGAGCCGGACCCGCGGCCGGATGACGACGGCGGGCGGTGGCGCGGGATGCCGGTGGCCCGCTCGCTCACCGGCGACGGCCCGGCGGAGCGTGCGGGCCAGTGGCGACGGCTCCTCGGCAGGGCCGAACGAGAGGAGATCACCGACGGGATGCGGCTGACGCTGCCGGCCGACCGCGCCGCCGCGTCGACCGCACTCGCCGTCGACGAGCAGCGGTGCTGCCCGTTCTTCGACTTCCGTCTGCACCTGAACGGTTCGGTGGTGAAAATGGAGGTTCGCGCGCCCGCGTCCGGTGCGGCGCTGCTGACCGGCCTGTTCTCCCCGGCCTGATATTCGCCCGTTCCCCGACAGAAAGCCCGCCCGCCGTGTCCGTAGCCCGGTCCGTCGTCTTGTTCGTGCTCGCCGCCCTCCTGGAGATCGGCGGTGCCTGGCTGGTCTGGCAGGGGGTGCGCGAGCATCGCGGCCGGCTCTGGATCGGCGGCGGCGTGCTGGCCCTCGGCGTCTACGGGTTCGCCGCCACACTGCAGCCCGACGCGCATTTCGGCCGGATCCTCGCGGCCTACGGCGGCGTGTTCGTCGCCGGATCGCTCGCCTGGGGCATGGTCGTGGACGGGTTCCGGCCCGACCGCTGGGACGTCCTCGGCGCGCTGATCTGCCTGGCCGGAGTCGCCGTCATCATGTACGCGCCACGCGCCTGACGACCCCGGCGCGAGCCCGCCCGGTGCTGTGACGGTCAGGGCCGGCGGGTGATGCGGGCGAGGAGGCGGGCGAAGGCCGGCGGGGGCGTGACGACGAGGCGGGTCTGGCCGTCACGGGCGACCAGGTCGGCCTGGATGCGGGTGAGCCGGTCGCGGTGCCACCAGTAGATGTGCGGGGTGAGGCCGTCGTCCCTGGTGGCGTACTCCCGCTGGGCGAACACGCGCAGCCGCTCGATGGCGCGCACCACCTCGATGCCCGCCACCGGATGGACGGCCATGATCCCCCGGTGCGGCATCGCGACCAGCACGCCGTCCTTCGGCACCAGCACGTGCTCGGCGAGGCGGCGCAGATGAGCGGTGACGCTCGGCGCGGACAGCAGGGACACCCCGGTCCCGCCGAGATCGAGCCGGGACACCGCGGGCCGGTCGTCGGCCAGCGCGTTGCCGACCGCGA
Organism: Sphaerimonospora sp. CA-214678; assembly: GCF_050942215.1. Classification (GTDB taxonomy): domain Bacteria; phylum Actinomycetota; class Actinomycetes; order Streptosporangiales; family Streptosporangiaceae; genus Sphaerimonospora. The sequence goes on along the minus strand of NZ_CP192056.1, from coordinate 2,730,986 downwards.
CGTCCAGCGCCTCACCGGGCGGGATCGGCCAGCAGAACGCCTCCTCCGGCCGGACCGGGCGGGTGCCGATGGTGAGCACCTCGATCAGGTCGGCGCTGAGGTGGCGGCCGATGATGCGGGAGGGGTCGGGGATCGCCGGGTCGTCGGCGGCGTGCACCCGGGCGCGCAGCAGCGGCTTTATCGGCGCGAGATTGCAGGCGTCGAACGGCTCGCCGGACACCGAGTGGGCCAGATGTTCGGAGACCAGCATCGGCCAGTCCTCGCGCGAGCGCCGGGCCGCCTCGCGGCGCAGGCCGACGAGGTTCACCACCCGGGCCACGATCGGATCCGCCGAGCGCAGCGTCAGGGACCCGCCGTCAGGGGCGAACGAGCAGGTGAATCCCATGGTCTCGGCGACCAGGGCGAGCAGGGAGTCGAGGTCCACGTCCTCGACGGGCCTCGGAGCGGGGGAATCGGCCCGGGGCCGGCCGAGCAGTCGCCGCAAGAGTCCCAACGCACCATCCCTTCGCCACTGCCCGGACCTTCCGGGCCGGGTTTCAGGGTGCCGCCCTCGGATCGCGGAACATGCTGGTCAAAGAATACGATTCAGTCACAATAGTCCCATCCGCCCCCATCCACACGCACAGCTGTGGTGCACCATGCCCCACCGGGAGCCCCGCGATCACCGGCGCCCCCAGCGGGGCGAGCCGTTCCGCGAGCACCGGCAGCGGGTCGCCGCACTCGACCCATGACCCGAGCGCGAAGCCCAACGCCCCGTCGAGGCACCCGGCCTGGCGGAGCTGGGTCAGCATGCGGTCGATCCGGTACGGCTCCTCGGTCACGTCCTCGAGCAGCACGACGCACCCCTCGGCGCGCAGCTCGTACGGCGTCCCGCACAGCGCGGCCAGCAGAGCCAGGTTGCCCCCGACGACGGGACCGCGGATCACCCCGCCGCCGGCGCGGCCGGGCACGAGCAGGCGGTCGCCGACGATCGGACCGGGCCGTCCGCCCTCGAACAGGACCTCCTTCAGGTGCGCGAACGTGACCTGGTCCGGCCCCTCCGGGCCGCCCAGCAGGGCGGTCGCCGGCATCGGGCCGAACAGCGTCACGACACCCAGCCGATGGGCGAACGCCCGGTGCAGCGCGGTGATGTCGCTGGAGCCCAGCAGGATCTTGGGGCCGGCCGCCGCCATCGCGTCCCAGTCGAGCAGGTCCAGCAGCCGCGTGGTGCCGTAGCCGCCGCGTGCGCAGATCACCGCGGCGACCCCCGGGTCGCACCAGGCCTCCTGGAGGTCGGCGGCGCGACCGGCGTCCGATCCGGCGAGAAACCACTCGCGCTCCAGGACGTGGTCGCCGATCACCACCTCGAGGCCGAGTCCGGCGAGCAGGTCGCGGCCGCGCGCGAGCCGCTCCGGGTCGACGGGACCGGCGGGCGCCACCAGCGCCACCCTGTCCCCCGGCCGCAGCCGCCGCGGGAACGACGTCACCCCGCGTGTGATGCGCTCTTCCACTCCCAAAGGGTGTCAGACTTGAGCGTATCTATGCGACCTCCGACGCACATACTCGTGGTCAACGGCGTCAAGGTCCGGCAGCCGGTGTTCGTGATCTCCGCTCCGCACTCCGGCGCGGACCTTCTCGGCCGTGCCCTGAAACGATCTCCCGGCTTCCACGTCACCATGGGCCGCGCCCCGGTGGCCCGGGTCGTGTACGCGTTCGCCCGGCGGCCGTCGATCGCCCGCAGCCGGGGCGCGCACCGCGTGCTGCGCGACGTGCTGGCCGAGGCCTGGCAGGTCGTCCCCGGCGCGTGCGCGGAATGCGGCGCGGCCTGCAAGGAGGCGGGCGGCATCGTCGGTGCCGGGCCCTGCGTGACGGCACGCTCGCTCACCAGGTTCGGCGACGCCGGGCCCGATCTCCTCTACAGCACCCCGGTGCTGCTGCAGGCCTTCCCGGACGCACGCCTCATCCAGATCATCCGCGACGGCCGCGACGTGGTCGCCGACATGCTGGCCGACCCGGCCTGCCTCGCCTGGTTCAAGCCGCACATGCTGGGGCATGACGCCGAGTTCCCCAGCCCGTTCCTCGGCGTGCGCTCGGCCGAGCACCGGGACCGGTGGAACGCCATGCCGGCGGCGGGCAAGTGCGCGCTGCGGTGGCGCAGCGCCGTACGGCTCAGCGCGACGCTCCGCCGCGAGCTGCCCGCCGAGCAGCTGCTGACCCTGCGGTACGAGGACATGGTGGCCTCCCCCGGCCGGGCGATCCGGGCGGTGTCGGACTTCCTCGGCGCGGAGATCTCCGCCATCGCCCTGTACTCGGCGAAGACGGGCGGCTGGCGTAAGCGGCTGTCGGCCGCCGACACCGAACTGGTGGAGAAGGTGGCCCGCGAGGAACTCAGACGCCTCGGCTACCGGTGACCGCCTCGCCCCTGGCTCCATCGCCGGAGAAGTCACCGGAGAACTGGGTGCGGTAGAGCTCGGCGTAGGCGCCGTCCCGCCGGAGCAGTTCCTCGTGGCCGCCGCGCTCGGCCACCCGCCCGTCCTCGATCACCAGGATCGTGTCGGCCTCGCGGATGGTGGACAGGCGGTGGGCGATCACCAGTGAGGTCCGGCCGCGCAGCGCGGTCTTCAGCGCCTTCTGCACCGCGGCCTCGGACTCGGAGTCCAGATGGGCGGTCGCCTCGTCGAGCACGACGACCCGCGGCGCCTTCAGCAGAAGGCGGGCCAGCGCGATGCGCTGCTTCTCCCCGCCCGACAGGCGGTAGCCCCGATCGCCCACGACCGTCTCCAGCCCCTCGGGCAGGCCCTCGACCAGCTCGGCGATCTGCGCGGCCCGCAGCGCGGCCCAGATCTCCTCGTCGGTGGCCCCCGGGCGGGCGTAGCGCAGGTTGGCGCCGATCGTGTCGTGGAACAGGTGGGCGTCCTGCATGACCACGCCGACCGTGTCCCTGACGCTGTCGAGGGTGGCGTCCCGTACGTCCAGGCCGTTGATCCGGACCGCGCCCTCGCCGACGTCGTACAGGCGGGAGACCAGGGAGGTGATCGTCGTCTTGCCGGCGCCGGAGTGGCCGACCAGCGCGACCAGTTCCCCCGGCCGTGCCGTGAACGACACGCCCTTCAGGACCTCCTGCGACGGCCCGGTGTCCGGCCGCGCCACCGACTCGAGGGAGGCGAGCGAGACCTCGGAGGCCGCCGGGTAGCGGAACCTGACGTCGTCGAACTCGATCTCCACCGGCCCCTCGGGGATCGGCCGGGCGTCCGGCCGCTCGGCGACCATCGGCTTGAGGTCGAGCACCTCGAAGACCCGGTCGAAGCTCACGAGCGCGGTCATCACGTCGACGTGGACGTTCGACAGGCTGGTCAGCGGGCCGTACAGCCGCATGAGCAGGGACGCCAGGGCGACCAGCGTGCCGAGTTCGAGCGTCCCCGACACGGCGAAGACGCCGCCGAGGCCGTAGACGAGCGCGGTCGCGAGCGCGGCGACCAGGCCGAGCGCGACCCGGAACACGGTTCCGTACATCGCGACCGTGATCCCGACGTCGCGGACCCGCCCGGCCCGGTGCCCGAAGTGGGCCGCCTCGTCGGCCGGCCTGCCGTACAGCTTGGCGACCGTGGCCCCGGCCACGTTGAACCGCTCTGTCATCACCGAGCTCATCTCCGCGTCGAGCTCCAGCTGCTCGCGGGTGAGCGCTGACATGCGCCGGCCGACCCATTTGGCCGGGAAGATGAAGATCGGCAGCAGGATGAGCGCGACCAGCGTGATCTGCCACGACAGCACGAGCATCGCGCCGAGCACCATGATCAGGCTGACCACGTTGGAGACCACCGACGACAGCGTGCTGGTGAGGGCCCGCTGGGCCCCGATGACGTCGCTGTTCAGCCGGGAGACCAGCGCTCCGGTCTGGGCCCGCATGAAGAACGCCACCGGCATGCGCTGTACGTGGTCGAAGACCTCGGTGCGCAGGTTGTAGATCAGGCCCTCGCCGATCCTCGCCGAGTACCACCGCTGGACGAGGGTCAGTCCCGCGTCCACGACGGCCAGGGCGGCTATGGCCACGGCGAGCCAGATCACGAGGTCGGTCAGCCCCGGCCTGATGCCGTCGTCGATGATCGCCTTCATCAGCAGCGGATTGGCCACCGCGATGACCGATCCGACCACGACCAGCACCAGGAACGCCGTGATCTGCCATCTGAACGGCCGGGCGTATCCCGCTATGCGGCGCACCGTCCCCGGCGCCAGCCGCTGGCTGGTCACCGAACTGTCGCGCCGCAGGGACCGTAACGCCTCGAAGCCGTAACCGCCGCCCATCATCGCCATATGTCGCCATCCTCCCGGGAGATGCAGCATCGAGGGAAGGCGCCCGATTCCATCATCAGCCTCCAGCGAACAGCGCCCTGATACGGGCCGCCTGTTCCGCCCGCTCGGCAGCGGCCTGCTCCTCCAGCGTCCGCTGCGGCGCGCCCTGGAGCAGTCTCTTGGTGGCGGTCGCCGCCTCGCGGTCGACGGCCAGCAGCGCCGTGGTCAGATCCCGTACGGCCCGGCCCAGCTCGTCCGGGGGCACCGCCGTCTCCGCCAGTCCGAGCCGCAGCGCCTCGGCCGCGCCGACGACGCGTGCGGTCAGGCATATCTCGATGGCCCGTGGCACCCCGACGATGTCGACCAGCGGCTTGGTCCCCGTCAGGTCGGGGACCAGCCCGAGCGCGGGCTCCTTCATACAGAACATGACGTCGTCGGCGACGATCCGCAGGTCGCACGCGAGCGCGAGCTGGAAACCCGCGCCGATGGCATGGCCCTGCACCGCCGCGATGGAGACGATGTCCGGCCGGCGCAGCCAGAGAAAGCCGCGCTGGGCCTCGGCGATCAGCCGACGCAGATCGGCGTCGCCGTGCGCCGCCGCCGCGGCGAACGAATCCGTCCCGGACTCCCGCTCGGTCCCACGATGCTGAGCGGGTTCGGAATGCTGAGCGCGCGGCTCGGGGTCCGGGGCGAACATGCCCAGATCGAGGCCCGACGAGAAGGACGGCCCCTCGCCTTGGATCACGACCACTCGCACCTGCTCCGGAAGGTCTTCTCCTATCCGGGCCAGAGCCGACCAGGTGGCGAACGTCTGTGCGTTCCGCTTCTCCGGCCGGTTCAAGGTGACGGTCGCGATCTCGCCGTCCATCTCGAAGCGCAGTCCGCTCCCCCCAATTGCCGCTTCCGCCATCGCTGCTCGCTCCTGCCTTCGGTGGGCGGTCGCTCGCCTTCACACACGGCCGGGTCCGGTGCGGCGTCCCGTCCGTGCGCGCCCGGCCCGTACGTGTTCCGTACGTGCCATCGCTCGCGCTCCCCTGTCTCCGCGGTCGCGCCCGAGCCTACCGAATCTCATTCTGGCGGCTCGGACGCGACCACTCCGACTGCTGGAACGAGCGGCTGCGGTCGCGCGTCTTGAGGTGGATCGCTAGCGCTTGGACTTGCCCCGGGTCGCACCGCCGCGCCCGCGCAGAGTCACTCCCGACTCGCTGAGGATGCGGTGGATGAACCCGTACGACCGGCCGGTGGAAGCCGCCAGAGCGCGGATGCTCTCACCCGCGGCATAGCGCTTCTTCAGATCGTTGGCCAGCTTTTCACGGTCGGCCCCGGTCACCCGGGTGCCCTTCTTGAGAGTCTCGGCCACGAGTACCTCCTGTAGTGCCAGACTTCCGCAGCGTTACTCACGCCATGATCAGTCATTTCTACGAGATCGGCTACCTACTCCGCGGGAAAAGATCCCTACCCGCTCAAATTAAGATCAGGCGAGTGCCACAAGATCGGAAAATTCGTCACTCCACGCGTCTTCGACTCCGTCCGGCAGCAAAATCACCCTATCCGGCTGAAGCGCTTCTACGGCACCCTCATCATGGGTGACCAGCACGATCGCACCGGCGTACGAGCCGAGGGCCGCCAGAACCTGCTCCCGTGACGCCGGATCAAGGTTGTTGGTAGGCTCGTCGAGCAGCAGCACGTTGGCGCTCGACAGCACCAGCGTGGCAAGGGCGAGCCGTGTCTTCTCACCGCCCGACAGCACCGCGGCCGGCTTGTCCACATCGTCGCCGGAGAACAGGAACGAGCCGAGCACCTTGCGCAGTTCGACCTCGGCGAGATCGGGCCCGGCCGAGCGCATGTTCTCCAGGACCGTACGCCCCGGGTCGAGGGTCTCGTGCTCCTGGGCGTAGTAGCCGATCTTCAGTCCGTGACCGGGCCGGACGTCGCCGGTGTCGGGCTTCTCGATCCCGGCGAGCAGGCGCAGCAGCGTGGTCTTGCCCGCGCCGTTCAGGCCCAGGATGACGATGCGGGATCCCCGGTCCACGGCGGCGTCGACGTCGGTGAAGACCTCCAGCGAGCCGTACGACTTGGACAGTGCGTGCGCCGTCAGCGGCGTCCTGCCGCACGGGGCCGGCTCGGGGAAGCGCAGCTTGGCGACCCTGTCCGCCCGCCGCTCGCCCTCGACGCCCGCCAGCAGGCGGCGGGCCCGGCGCTCCATGTCCTGCGCCGCCTTGGCCTTGGTGGCCTTGGCCCGCATGCGGTCGGCCTGTGACAGCAGCGCCGAGGCCTGCCGCTCGGCGTTGACCCGCTCGCGCTTGCGGCGCTTCTCGTCGGTCTCCCGCTGTGTCAGGTACGCCTTCCAGCCGACGTTGTAGGTGTCGATCACGCACCGGTTGGCGTCGAGGTGGAGCACCCGGTTTACCGTCGCTTCAAGAAGGTTCACGTCGTGACTGATGATCACCAAGCCGCCCTGGTGCGCACGCAAAAAATCCCGAAGCCACCCGATTGAGTCCGCATCGAGGTGGTTTGTGGGCTCGTCAAGCAGGAGAGTCTCGGCTCCGCTGAACAGGATCCGGGCCAGCTCCACCCGCCTGCGCTGCCCGCCGGACAGGGTCCCCAGCGGCTGCCGCAGGATCCGGTCGGGCAGCCCGAGGCTGGAGGCGATCGAGGCGGCCTCCGCCTCGGCCGCGTAGCCGCCGAGCACGTGCAGGCGGTCCTCCAGCCGGCCGTAGGCGCGTACCGCCTTGTCGCGCGTCCGCGTGTCGGCCGAGGCCATGCCGAGCTCGGCCGCGCGCAGCTCGCGCAGCACCTCGTCCAGGCCGCGGGCCGACAGGATGCGGTCGCGGGCGAGCACCGACAGGTCGCCGGTGCGCGGATCCTGGGGCAGGTAGCCGATCTCGCCTGTGACGCTCACGGTCCCGGCCGCCGGCAGGCCCTCACCCGCGAGGACCCTGGTGAGCGTGGTCTTGCCGGCCCCGTTGCGGCCGACCAGTCCGATCTTGTCGCCGGGGTTGACCCGGAAGGAGGCGCCCTCGATGAGCAGCCGGGATCCCGCGCGCAGTTCGACGTCAGTGGCGATGATCATGAATGGGGACACTCCCGTGAGGAAATTTCGAAGGGGATCGGCGCACGGGCCGATCAGTCGGGAGCGCGCATGTCCGCCATTGTAGTCGCCGGCCGCCCCGAGCCGAACGTGGTCGACGGCCCGGTCCGCCGCCGCCCCTGGTCGGCGGCCTCGCCCGAGGCCCGGTCACCGCGCCGGAAGGAGGCTCCGGTCCGCCGCGAGGTGCGCTCCGGCGGGCTTTCGCGTGCGGTCCTCGCTCCCTCGCGCTCCGCTCCCTCGCTCCCGGCCGGCGACCGGTGTGCCGGCGATCAGGACGGTTCCGAAACGACGTCGACGACGCGGACGCGCACGCCGCGGAACATCGCGGGGGTCCTCTCCAGCACGCCGCGCCGGGGGTCGGGCACGGTCAGGAACGGCTCGGCCGCGAGCGCGAACAGCGGCGCCAGCCGCCGGTCGCCGCGCAGTTCGGCGACCGCGCGCCGGTCGCCGCCGAGCACGACGGCGTCGAGTTCGGCGGCGTACGGCACGAGCACCCGGAACGCGGCTTCGGCCGCGGCGCCGAGAGCCTCGGCCGACTGCTTCTCCCTGCGCCGGGCGAAACGCTGCTGCGACCAGCCTCCGGCCGCGCTGCGCCCGTGCACCGGCCGTGACCCGACCTTCGATGCGGCCAGCCGCTCACCGGTGAACACCCCGGCCGCGTAGCCGCCGAGCCGTACCAGCAGGACCCCCACCGTCCGCTCCCGGGACGCGTGCTCGACCAGATCTCCGCGCAGCGGCGGGAACGGGACCAGGCACTCGGCGACCGAGCCGTCGGCCGCCTCCAGCCGCACCACGTCGTCGGCGACGGTGGTCGCGACGTTCCCGTGCCGTACGGCGAAGCCGTCGATCCACCGGGAGAGCCGCTCGGGGGCGACCGAGACCCATCTGCCCCCGCCCGCCGCCGGTCGCGCCGCCATGACAGGTCAGGCTACCCCACCCCCGTGGCCGTGATCTTGCAGTTTCTCGCACACGACCCTCATGACCTGCCTGAACCTTTGCGCTGATCTTGCAGTTTCTCGCAGGAACGCCGTCCGACGTGCGCAGACCCGGTTGGTGATCTTGCAGTTGGCGGAGGATGCAAGATCACAAATGGTATTTCACCAGGCCAGACAGCAGTCCTGCGAGAAACTGCAAGATCACGAATGTGAAAGTTCCTGCTCACGGCGCCGGTCTGCAAGAAACTGCAAGATCACGGCCATGAGGGGGGTGGGGGCGATCAGGGCTCTATGAGGCCGGCGCGGATGGCGTAGCGGGTCAGCTCAAGCCGGTCGCGCATGCCGAGCTTCTGCAGGATGTTCGCGCGGTGCCGGTCGACGGTCTTGACGCTGATGAACAGCGTCTCGGCGATCTGCTTGGCGGAGTTGCCCTCGGCGATCAGCTTGACGATCTCCTCCTCACGCGGCGTCAGGATGCTCTCGGGCATCTGCTCGCCCTGCCGGGCGCGGTGCAGGTAGTCGCGGATGAGCGCGGTGACCGCCCCCGGATAGAGGAACGGCTCGCCGCGCACCGCGGCCCGGCACGCCTCCAGCAGGTCCTGGTCGGCCACCGACTTCAGCACGTAGCCCGAGGCCCCCGCCTTGAGCGCCTCGAAGAAGTACTGCTCGTTGTCGTACATGGAAAGGATCAGGATGCGGACACCGGGCGCCCGCCGGCTGATCTCCCTGGCCGCCTGGATCCCGGTCATCCGGGGCATCGCGATGTCGAGGATCGCCACATCGATGCCCCCGCCGGCGACCGCCTCGACGGCCTCCGCGCCGTCTGCCGCCTCGGCCACGACCATGAGGTCGGGCTCGGCGTCGAGGATCAGGCGCAGCCCGTGCCGGACCAGGGCGTGGTCGTCTGCCAGCAGGATGCGGGTCTTGGCGGTCTCCGTGCTCGGCTCAGCTGAGGTGTTCACCGCGTTCGGCTCCGTTCGGCCTCGATGGGTATGACCAGACGTACGTCCGTGCCGGCGCCGGGCGGGGACGCGATGGTCAGGCGAGCGCCGATGAGATGGGCGCGCTCCCGCATGCCGCGGATGCCGGCTCCCTCCTGCCGGACGCCGCCGCGTCCGTCGTCGGTGACGCGCAGGATCAGGCCGCCGTCGCTCACGGTCAGCGACAGCCCCACATGGTCGGCGTGGGCGTGCCTGGCCACGTTGGTCAGGCTCTCCTGCGCGATCCGGTAGATGACCAACTCCACGTCCTCGCTGAGATCGGGCAGGACCGGATCGACCTTCCGTGAGATCGAGGCCTGGTTGGCCTGGGAGAACTCGCTGCTCAGCGCGCTCAGGGCGCTCTGCAGCCCGAGGTCTTCGAGCACGCCTGGACGCAGCCTGCGCGCCACCTGGCGCACCTCGTCGAGGCTGGAACGGACCGTCTCCTGGGCGGCGCGCAGGTCCTCGCGCAGGTCCTCCGGCGCGCGGTCGACGACGCGCTTGAGGCTGAGCAGTGCCACGGTGAGACTCTGCCCGATCTCGTCGTGCAGCTCGCGCGCGATGCGCTGCCGCTCTCCCTCCTGCGCCGCCAGCGCGTGCGCGCTGCTCGCGCTGCGCTCCGATTCGAGCCGGTCGAGCATCGCGTTGAACGTGCCGATCAGGTGGGAAAGGTCGCCGGTGCCGCTGTCGGCGAGCCGGTCCCCCGATTCCAGCAGGTCGACGCGTTGCATGAGCGTGGCGAGCGCGTCCAGCGGAGCCAGGCTGGCCCGCAGCAGGAGCGCGTTCGCGGCGATGATCAGTGTCAGCCCGATCGTCAGGACCGGCACCTCGGCCAGCCGGACCGTCGAGGACACCGTGGCGGGCGACAGCGCGAGCACGAGCGTGCCGGCCGTGAACACGAACCCGTTGATCGCGAACAGCCGCCAGAACAGCGCGCGCGACGGCGTCCGCGAACGTCTGGCGGCCTGCTGCGGTCGCCGGTCGTTGGAGTGGCTCATCGGGGTCCTGGCCTCCCCGGCCCGTCCTTCGGACGGGCGCGCAGGCGCCCTTCCTCCCTTCCGCAGTCCTTCCTAGCCCCGTAGGATCCGGATGTCCATGGGGGTTCGCTCCCATCTCGGTCAGAGATTGCAGGTCGCGCCCCTGCCGAAATGGGTGCCAGGCCCTATGGCGGACAGCCGCGCCACGGTCGAAAATGGACTGTGGGGCCGGAACCTTCCGGCATCACCCGCGATAAGGATCGGCGACCAACGGAAGGTCGGAACGGAGGTATCTCTGCGTGCGCGTCTCCCGCACGGCTGTGCCCGGCACCGGCACCATACATCAGTGCGTCACCCGAGGAGGGCAGCGTTTCGGCGTCCTCTCGGACAGGGCCGGCCGGTACCGGCTTCTCATCTACGCGGCCGGGTCGGACGAACCACTGCAGAGCATCGTACTCGAGCAGGATGAGGCCGATCAGCTCGCCGAGATCCTGCACAGCCGGCCCATCGTCGATCGGGTCGCCCACCTCGAGCGCCGCGTCGCCCAGATCAGCGAAATGGCACAGATCGCCGGAACGACGTCGTGAGCGCGCCGGCGACGACCCCGAACGATCGGGCGACCTGCACTGTCGCCACCGAGCGGAACCCCGCCGCCCCTGAACGGAACAGCACCGTGCAAGCACGCGATATCGCCATGAAGCCTCCCACGGTCACCATCGATGACCGGGTCACCAAGGCCTTTCAGATCATGGCGCTGAATCGGATGCCCGGCCTGATCGTCGTCGACGAGGCCGGGCGGCCGGGGGCGGTGCTCTCGGGCACGGACGTACTGCGGCTCGCGATCCCCCGGGCCTATCACGAGGATCCCTCCCTCGCCCGGATCGTCGACGAGGCCTACGCCGACGCCTTCTCCCAGGACCTCGGCGACCTTTCGGTCGGCGACTGTCTGCCGAGTCCGCCGGTCAAACCGGTCACGGTCTCGCTCGACGCGACCCTGCTCGAAGTGGCCGCGATGATGCTTCAGTTGCGCAACCCGCTCGTGGCCGTCGTCACCCCCGACGGCAGGCTGGCCGGGGCGATCACCCTGGAACGGCTGCTGACCAGTCTGGCGCTGTTCACCCCGGGTACCTGACCCACCGGGCCGCTCCGTTTCGTCCAGCCTGGCCACAACGTGCCCGACGTCAGGAGGCCTGTCATGCCTTGTTACACCATGCCTGTTTTTGCCATACCCCTACCGTTTGAAACCGTACGGACCGGCTCCGTCGTGACCGGCCCGACTCCGGCCGCACCGCCGGGGGGCCGTCGATGAGCGCGATCGCAGCTCTAGCGATCTTCCTCGTCGCCTTCTTCTTCATCGCCACGGAGAAGGTGAACAAAGTCAAGGTGGTGCTGGTCGCCTCCGGCCTGATGGCCGTGCTGGGACTGATCCCCGGCAGCGAGGTGTTCTTCTCCGAACACGCCGGCATCGACTGGAACGTTGTATTCCTGCTGCTGGGCATGATGATCATCGTCGGCATCATCAAGCAGACGGGGATCTTCGACTATCTCGCGATCTGGGCGGCGAAGAAGTCGAAAGGGCAGCCGTACCGGCTGATGGTCATGCTGATGACCATCACCGCGATCGCCTCGCCGTTCCTCGACAACGTCACCACGATCATGCTCGTCGCGCCGGTCACCGTGGTGGTCTGCGACCGGCTGCGCATCCCGGCCCAGCCGTACCTCATCGCCGAGGTGCTCGCGTCCAACATCGGCGGAGCGGCGACGCTCATCGGCGACCCGCCCAACATCATCATCGCCAGCCGCGCCGGACTGACGTTCAACGACTTCATCGTCCACATGACGCCGATCGTCGTCATCATCTTCGCGACGTTCGTCCTGTTCACCCGGGTGCTGTTCCGTAATGCGTTCCAGTACAACCCCGAGCATGTGGCATCGGTGATGGCCCTGCAGGAGCGGCGCGCCATCACCGACCGGCGGCTGCTCATCCGATGCATGATCGTGCTCGGCGGGGTCATCCTCGCGTTCTGTCTGCACTCCGTGCTGCCGCTGGAGCCGGCGATCGTCGCGCTGGTGGGCGCCGGGGTGATGATCCTGGTGGCCCGCACGGACGTCGCGGAGGTGCTGCGCGAGGTCGAGTGGCCCACGCTGGTCTTCTTCATGGGCCTGTTCGTGATGGTCGCCGGACTGGTGCACACCGGTGTCATCGAGACCGTCGGCAACTGGGCGGTCGGCGTGCTCGGCGGCGACCACTTCCTCACCGCCACGACGCTGCTGTTCGGCTCCGGTGTGCTGGGCGCCTTCTTCGACAACATCCCCTACGCCACCGTCATGGCGCCGATCGTCGAGGGCCTGGTCGCGCAGACCGCCGATCCGCAGATCGGGCAGGCGCTGTGGTGGTCCTTCGCGCTGGGCGCCGACTTCGGCGGCAACGGCACGGCGGTGGCGGCCAGCGCCAACATCGTCGCGCTCGGCATCGCCTCCCGCACCGGCCACAAGATCAGCTTCTGGCAGTTCACCAAGTACGGAATCTTCGTGACCGCGCTGAGCCTGCTGATGGCGTGGGGCTACGTCTGGCTGCGCTACTTCCTCTGACGAGGAGGGCTTGACCAGCGGTCACCGACGGTGACCGCTGGTCAGCGGGGGTCAGAGAGGGTCAGCGGCCGTGCGAAGTCCCTGACCCGCGGAACCCGCCGGCCTCCCGGACGCGGTTCTTCCCGCCGTCGGAGCCCCGTCGGCGTGAGAAGGAACGCGGGCGGCGGTCGGTCGACCGGCCCTCACGGCGCGGGTGCGGCGGCCTGGCGGCCTCGGGCTGCCACACGGAGACGGGCTCGCCGCTGGGCCGCCGCGCACCGGTGATCCCGCTGAGGACCTCGTCGCCGGGCCGGACCCGATGCCATATCGCCGTGATGCCCGCCCGCCGGGTCATCGCGTTGATGGAGCGGCGCTCGTCCGGCATGACGAGCGTCACGACGCTGCCGCGCTCCCCGGCGCGGGCGGTACGGCCGCCGCGGTGGAGGTAGCTCTTGTGATCCGCCGGCGGATCCACGTGCAGCACGAGGCTGACGTCGTCGACATGGATGCCGCGGGCGGCGACGTCCGTGCAGACCAGGACGGTCACCTTGCCCTCGCGGAACTCATCGAGGATGCGGGTCCGCTGGTTCTGCCGCTTGCCGCCGTGCAGCCCGCCGGCGCGGACCCCCACCCTGGCGAGCTGCTTGACGATCCGGTCCACTCCGCGCTGGGTGCGGGCGAACAGGATCGTACGGCCCTCACGGTTGGCGATCTCGGCGGTGACGTCCATCTTGTCGTCCCGGTGCACCTGGAAGAGGTGGTGCTCCATGGTCTCGACCGGGGAGGTCACCTCCACCGGCGAGTGCGTGACCGGGTCGGTGAGGAACCGCCGGACCAGCTTGTCCACGTCGCCGTCGAGGGTGGCGGAGAAGAGCAGGCGCTGGCCGTGCGCCGGGGTCGCGTCGAGGATGGCGCTCACCACGGGGAAGAAGCCGAGGTCGCACATGTGGTCGGCCTCGTCGAGCACGGTGACCTCGACATCCTCGAGCGAGCACTCGCCCTGCCTCATGAGGTCGGTCAGGCGTCCGGGCGTGGCCACGACGACGTCGACGCCGCGGCGGAGCGCCTCGATCTGCCGTCCCATCGGCATGCCGCCGACGATGATCCTGGTGCGCAGTGACAGACCCCGGCCGAGCGGTTCGAGGGCGTCGGCGACCTGCACGGCCAGCTCGCGCGTGGGCACGAGGACGAGGGCACGCGGCCGCCGGGGCGCGGCGCGCTCACCCGCGATGCGGGCCATCGCCGGCAGGCCAAAGGCGAGGGTCTTACCCGAGCCGGTCTGACCGCGGCCCAGCACGTCACGGCCGGCGAGCGCGTCGGGAATGGCCGCTTCCTGAATGGGGAACGGCGTGGTGATGCCCTCCCTGGCCAGCGCGGTCACGAGCGGCCGGGGCAGCCCGAGCGCGGTGAACGTGGAGCCGGGCAGGAGGTCGGTCGTGGAGCCGGATAGGAGGTCGGGCATGGAGTCGGAGGCGGAAAGGATATGGCCAGCGTCGAGCATGGTCACGGGGTCGTGCCTTTCATCGAAGCGAACGCGTCGAAACGCGGGGGCACGTCACTTCTGCGAAAGGACGAGCCGGGACATCTGCTGTCTAGCCCTACCGGAATCGGACACAGGCGTGAACCGGAAATGCGACTTGGCCGGAGGGTGGGGCTACTGCGTCGGACGCAGCGCCACGCGATTCGCCCACGTCTTCATAAGCGACTCTGTCACGAACACCGTCGTTCAAGTCGCTTCGGGCGTAACAAAAGAACACCCTACAACATCGGATGCCGTCGGCGCCAACGGCGGGTCGGCACCGGCGGCGCAGGCACGGCCCGCCAGGGCCGCCGGGCGGCCGATCGCTCAGAGCCGGCAGGCGAATATCGCGGTGACGAGGATGGCCTTGGCGCCGATCTCCGCCAGGCGGTCCATCACCCGCTGGTGGCCCTTGCGCGGGACCATCGCCCGGACGGCGACCCAGCCCTCGCGGTGCAGCGGGGAGACCGTCGGCCCCTCCATGCCGGGGGTGATCGCGATGGCCTCGTCGATGTGCTCGACCCGGATGTCGTAGTCGATCATCACATAGTCCCGGGCCACCAGGACGCCCTGGAGACGGCGGACGAGCTGCCCCAGGCCGTTCTCCTCCGGTACGCCGGCCCGTTTGATCAGCACCGCCTCGGAGCGGGCGATCGGCTCCCCGAACGCCTCCAGTCCCACGTTGCGCAGCGTGGTGCCGGTCTCGACCACATCGGCCACGGCGTCGGCCACACCCAGCCTTATCGCGGTCTCGACCGCCCCGTCGAGCTTGATCACGCGGGCGTCGACGCCCTTGTCCGCGAGGTGCTTGCCGAGCAGCCCCGCGTACGAGGTGGCGATCCGCAGCCCGGCGAGCTCCGCCACGCCGGAGAAGGCCCCGGGGGCGGCGGCGAAGCGGAACGTCGACCGCCCGAACCCGAGCGGCATGACCTCATCGGCGGGGGCACCGGAGTCGAACAGCATGTCGCGGCCGGTGATGCCGGCGTCGAGCGTGCCCTCGCCGACGTAGACGGCGATGTCCCTGGGACGCAGGAAGAACAGCTCGCAGGAGTTCTCCGGGTCGACGACCACGAGCTCCTTGCTGTCCGAGCGCTGCCGGTAGCCTGCTTCCTTCAGCATCGCCTGGGCGGCCTCGGTGAGCGCGCCCTTGTTCGGTACGGCCAGACGCAGCATGACGTGAGATAACCCTTCAGGAGTCGGATGGAACGAGATGGGGCCCGCATCGGCCGCGACGGATCAGGCCGTCGCGGCTAAAGATGCTTGTACACCTCGTCCAGTCCGATGCCGCGCGCCAGCATGAGGACCTGAATGTGGTAGAGCAGCTGCGAGATCTCCTCAGCGGTCCGCTCCGTGGATTCGTACTCCGCCGCCATCCAGCTCTCGGCGGCCTCCTCCACGACCTTCTTGCCGATGGCATGGACGCCGGCGTCCAGTGCGGCCACGGTGCCGGATCCCGCCGGCCGGGTGCGCGCCTTTTCAGCCAGTTCGGCGTACAGCTCTTCGAAGGTCTTCATGGTCTCTCTCGAAGTCGTCGGACGTGCCAATTCAGGGTAGCGGACGGGCTCGGGGCTCCGTGGACCCCGGGAGATTCTCCACCCGCCGGGCGGTCCCCCGGCCCGCGCACTCGTGACGTACGCGGCCGACGCGGAGCCGCACGACCTCTTCCAGGGCAGCGGCGTCACCGGCTCGGACGAGGTCGCGCATCTGAACGTGCTGCGAGTGGGCCGCCCGCACAAGACCTGGACGGAGCGTTGAGAAGCCGTACATAGGCGAACACCGCGGTCCGCGTGGACGACTCAGTGTATCCGGGCCGAACGTCACGGCCGCGCGCGCCGGCTCCCACCGGCGGTGCCCGGCGTCCGGACGATTCAGCCGAAGACCTTCCTGGCGATGCCGAGCATCTCCAGGGCCTGCCGGGTCCCGCCGCCCTCGTGCCCGTTGAAGGGCCAGACCGAGATGTCCTTGGACCCGGCGTAGTGGTTGTAGGCGGCGAAGACGGTCGAGGCCGGGGTGACGCCGTCGCGCAGGCCGACGGAGAAGTGGGCGGGCGTACGGGCGCGGACCGCGAAGTTCATCCCGTCGAAGTAGTCGAGCGTGGCGAAGACCTCGTCCACGCGGGCGCGCTGCGTGGCGCAGAACCGGCCCAGCTCGGCGTAGGGCTCCTCATCGGTGATCTCCGCCGCCCGGCGGATGTGGCACATGAACGGCACGTTGACGAAGGCGTACGCGATCCCCGGGACGAGCGCGGCGGCGGCCAGGGCCATGCCGCCGCCCTGGCTGCCGCCGGCCACGATGATCCGGTCGGCGTCGACGCCGGGGTGGGATCGGGCCGCCTCGACCGCGCGGACCACGTCGGTGTAAAGCCTGCGGTAGTAGTAGCCGTCCGGGTCGAAGACGCCCTGGGTGAGCTTGCCCGGGACCTCGGGGCCGAGGCCGGGCGCCGGGTCGGGGGTGTCGCCGGTCCGCCAGCCGCCGCCCTGGCCACGGGTGTCCATGACGAAGGTGGCGTAGCCGGCCGAGGGCCACAGCAGCCAGTCGTGCGGCAGCCCCCGGCCGCCGTTGTAGCCGACGAACTCCACGACGCACGGCAGCGCGTCGCCGCCGGCCGCCGAGACCGGCCGGAGCAGCCACCCCTTGACGGGATGGCCGCCGAACCCGGAGAAGGTCACGTCGGACACGTCGATCATGGCGAGGTCCGTGTCGTACGGCCGGAACTCGGCGCCGAGATCATGCTCACGCGCCCCGGCCAGCGTACGCGACCAGAAGTCGTCGAAGTCCTCTGGTTCGCGTCGCTCGGGCAGGTAGGTCCTGAGCTGGTCGAGTGGCATGTCAACGAACACGGTGATCTCCCGGGGGGCCGGATGGTACGAGGGCCGGGTGATCTTCGGCCCGCGGACAAGGCTACCCAAGCCGTACGGGCGACAGATGTCTGACCCGGTCAAGGCCTCCGGGCACACGGATCGACGGCGCCGGGTGGCGCATCAGGCGGCGGATCGTGCCGCCGCCGCGCCCCGCCCTCGCCGCCACGTCGATCTTCATCGTGCTCGCCGTCGTGCTCGCCGAGTGGAACGACTCCCTCCGACCGCCGATCACCGTGCGGCGCGACGGGACGGCGAACGTCCGGGTCGCACCGGCCCGGCGCCTACTCCCCGCCGCGCGAAATCAGCGCACGGTCCCGGCGGGCGGCATGCTCGCCCCCCTGCCGTCGATCGGCTTCTTCCCGGTCTTCCACCGCGACTTCACCCGGGCATCGTGCTCAGCCGGCCGAAGGGCCGGGCCCGGCGGAGCGGCCGGGCGGGGCGTGGTGGAGCGGCCGGGAGATCAGACGTTGAAGCCGAGCATGCGCAGCTGCTCACGCCCGTCTTCGGTGATCTTGTCCGGTCCCCACGGCGGCAGCCACACCCAGTTGATCACGACGCTCGACGTGAGGTCGGCCAGCGCCGAGTGGGCCTGGTCCTCGATCACGTCGGTCAGCGGGCAGGCCGCGCTGGTCAGCGTCATGTCGACCGTCGCGACCGGAAGCTCTCCCTCTCCGGCGGGGTCGAGGTTGACCCCGTAGACGAGGCCGAGGTCGACGACGTTGACCCCCAGTTCGGGGTCGACGACGTCCCGCAGCGCCTCCAGCACCTCCTCGGTGGAGACCTCCCCCTCGTCGACGGTGGTCAGGGTCGTCGGGGTCTCCGTCGGCTTACTCACATCGCCTCCTGGCTTCTCAACACCGCGTCCTTGTAGGCCATCCACGCCAGCAGGGCGCACTTGACGCGGGCGGGGAACTTCGCGACCCCGGCGAACGCCACCGCGTCACCCAGCACGTCCTCGTCGGCCTCGACCTGGCCTCTGCCCTGCATCAGCCGGGTGAACTCGTCGACGACCGCCAGCGACTCCTCCACCGTGGAGCCCGTGGCGAGGTCGTGCAGCACCGAGGCGGCCGCCTGGCTGATCGAGCAGCCCTGGCCGTCATAGGAGACGTCCTGCACCTTGCCGCCGTCGGCCAGCTTCACCCGCAGCGTGACCTCGTCGCCGCAGGTCGGGTTCACGTGGTGCACTTCCGCGTCGTACGGCTCGCGCAGCCCCCGGCCCTGGGGGCGCTTGTAGTGCTCCAGGATCAGCTCCTGGTACATGGATTCAGCGATCATGGCTCAGCCGAACACCTTCTGCACGTGGTGGAGGCCGCGGACCAGAGCGTCGATCTCGTCCGTCGTGTTGTACAGGTAGAACGACGTCCGGGTGGTCGCCGGGATGCCGAAACGCAGATGGAGCGGCCTGGCGCAGTGGTGGCCTACCCGTACCGCGATTCCGTACACGTCGTCGAGGATCTGCCCGACGTCATGGGGATGGATGCCGTCGAGGACGAACGAGACCGTGCCGCCGCGGGCGACCACGCCGCGCGGGCCGATGATCCTGAGCCCCGGGATCTCCGCCAGCGCGTCCAGCGCGTACGCGGTGAGCGTCCGCTCGTGCTCCTTGACCTGGTCCATGCCGATCGAGGTGAGATAGTCGACGGCAGCGCCCAGGCCGACCGCCTCGACGATGGGCGGCGTGCCCGCCTCGAACTTGTGCGGCACCGGGGCGTAGGTCGAGCGGTCCATCCAGACCGCCTCGATCATCTCGCCGCCGCCGAGGAACGGCGGCATCGCGTCGAGCAGCTCCCGCCGGCCCCACAGCACGCCGATCCCGGAAGGACCGACCATCTTGTGCCCGGTGAAGGCCACGAAGTCGACGCCGAGCTCGCGCACGTCGACGGCCTGGTGCGGCACCGACTGCGACGCGTCGAGCATCATCAGCGCGCCCACCTCGCGGGCCCGGGCCAGGATCGGCGAGACCGAGTTGACCGTGCCAAGCACGTTCGACTGGTGCACGATCGACACGATCTTGGTGCGCTCGTTCACCAGCTCGTCCAGGCCCGTGACGTCGAGGCGGCCCTCGTCGGTTACCGGGAACCAGCGCAGCGTCGCCCCGGTCCGCTGCGCGAGCAGCTGCCACGGCACGATGTTGGAGTGGTGCTCCATCTCGCTGATGACGATCTCGTCGCCGGGGCCGAGGCGGAACCGCTCGTCGGTGTTCGTCGGGTTGCCGAAGGCGTACGCCACCAGGTTGATCGCCTCGGAGGCGTTCTTGGTGAAGATCACCTCTTCCCGCGACGGCGCGCCGACGAAGGCGGCGATCTTGCCGCGGGCCGACTCGTACGCCTCGGTGGACTCGCTGCCCAGCACGTGCAGGGCCCGGCCGACGTTGCCGTAGTGCGACATCAGGTGCTCGCGCATCGTGTCGATCACCTGGACCGGCTTCTGCGAGGAGTTCGCCGAGTCGAGGTAGACCAGCGGGCGGCCGCCGGGCAGCTCGCGGGAGAGGATCGGGAAGTCCTTCCTGACCCTCTCCACGTCGAGGCCGCCCGCGCCGACCGTCGGCTGGACGCCGGTGCTCGTCATCAGGCCGATGCCTTCGTGTAGGACTCGTATCCCTCGGCCTCCAGCTTCTCCGCGAGCTCGGGGCCGCCCTCCTCGACGACCCGGCCACCGGCGAAGACGTGGACGAAGTCGGGCTGCACGTACCGCAGGATGCGGGTGTAGTGCGTGATCAGGAGCACGCCGGTGTCGCCGCTGCGGAACCTGTTGATGCCCTCGGACACCACGCGCAGCGCGTCGATGTCGAGACCGGAGTCGGTCTCGTCGAGGATCGCGATCTTCGGCTTGAGCAGTTCGAGCTGGAGGATCTCGTGGCGCTTCTTCTCACCGCCGGAGAAGCCCTCGTTGGTGTTGCGCTGGGCGAAGGCGGGGTCCATGGACAGCGCGTCCATCCCGGACTTCAGGTCCTTGGCGAACTGGCGCAGCTTGGGCGCCTCGCCCCGGACCGCGGTGATCGCAGAACGCAGGAAGTTGGAGACGCTGACGCCGGGCACCTCGACCGGATACTGCATGGCGAGGAACAGACCGGCCCGGGCGCGCTCGTCGACGGACATCGCCAGGACGTCCTCGCCGTCGAGCAGCACGGCGCCCGACGTGATCGTGTACTTGGGGTGACCGGCGACGGCGTAGGCCAGGGTCGACTTGCCGGAACCGTTCGGCCCCATGATGGCGTGGGTCTCCCCCGCGCCGACGGTCAGGTCGACGCCGCGCAGGATCTCCTTGTCGCCGACGTTGACGTGCAGGTCACGGATCTCAAGGGTGGGCACGTTTTACTCCTTCGAGAGCGAGACGAACACGTCATCGCCTTCGATCTTGACTCGGTAGACGTTCACTGGTTTGGTGGCGGGCGGTCCGGTCGGCTTGCCGCTGCGCAGGTCGAAACACGAACCGTGCAGCCAGCATTCCAGCGTGTGGTCGTAGACGTCGCCCTCGCTGAGCTTCACCTCGGCGTGCGAGCAGACGTCGTGCAGGGCGAAGACCTCGTCGCCGACGCGGACGACCGCGACCGGGACCTCGCCGACCTCCACGCCGATGACTCCCTCGTCGGGGATGTCGCCGAGCGCGCAGACCTTCTCCCACTCACCGTTCATCGGGCCAGCTCCGCTTCGATCGCCGAAAGCACCCGCTCCCGGATCTCGGGGACCTCGATCTTCTCCAGCAGCTTGGCGAAGAACCCGTGCACGACAAGGCGGCGTGCCTCGTCCAACGGGATGCCCCGGGCCTGGAGGTAGAAGATGTGCTCGTCGTCGATGCGGCCGGAGGCGGAGGCGTGGCCCGCCCCGGCGACCTCGCCGGTGAGGATCTCCAGGTTCGGCACCGAGTCGGCGCGGGCGCCGTCGGTGAGGATCAGGTTCCGGTTCAGCTCGTAGCTGTCGGTGCCCTCGGCCTCGGCCCGGATGATCACGTCGCCGATCCACACCGCGTGCGCGCCGTCGCCCTGCAGCGCGCCCTTGTAGGTCACGTTGCTGCGGCACTTCGGCACGGTGTGGTCGACGAGCAGGCGGTGCTCCAGGTGCTGGCCGGCGTCGGCGAAGTACAGCCCGGTCAGGTCCGCGTCGCCGCCGGGCGCCGTGTACGACACCGAGGGCGACAGCCGTACGAGATCACCGCCGAGGGTGACCACGAACGACCGGAACGTGGCGTCCTTGCCGACCCTGGCGTGGTGGTGCGAGACGTGCACCGCGTCGTCGTCCCAGTCCTGCAGGCTGACCACCTTGAGCGTGGCGCCCTCGGCTACGTCGAACTCGACGTTGTCGGCGTAGACCGCGCTGCCGCGGTGGTCCAGCACGACCACGGCCTCGGCCATCGGGCCGATGTCGATCAGGATGTGGCCGTAAGCCACGCCGGCGCGGGCGCCGCCGGTCCCTCGCACGCCGATCTCGATCGGCTTGGACGTGACCGCCTCGCGCGGCACCGTGATGACGGTCGCCTTCTCGAACGACGAGTACGCCTGGGCGCTGACCCGGTCGGCGGGCACGTACGCCCGGCCGATCCTGGCGTCCTCTCGGCCGACGGTCTCGACCGTCGCCTCCGGCGCGGCGTCCACCTCGACCACGACGTTTCCGGTCACCTCGGCCGTGCCGTCGTGCAGACCGCGCAGGCGGGACAGCGGGGTGAACCGCCACTCCTCCTCGCGCCCGGTCGGCACCGGGAAGTCCGCAACGTTGTAGGACGAGATCTCGTGCAGCGTCGACAGTGGCTTCGTGTCCAGGCCCATCAGCCGACAGCTCCTTCCATCTGCAGCTCGATCAGGCGGTTCAGCTCCAGCGCGTACTCCATGGGGAGCTCACGCGCGATCGGCTCGACGAAGCCGCGTACGATCATCGCCATCGCCTCGTCCTCGGTCAGGCCGCGGCTCATCAGGTAGAAGAGCTGGTCCTCCGACACCTTGGACACCGTGGCCTCGTGGCCCATCGACACGTCGTCCTCGCGGACGTCGACGTAGGGGTAGGTGTCCGAGCGGCTGATCTGGTCCACCAGCAGCGCGTCGCACTTGACCGTGGACGCCGACCCCGCGGCGCCCTCGTCGATCTGCACGAGGCCGCGGTAGGAGGTCCGGCCGCCGCCGCGCGCGACCGACTTCGACACGATCGTCGAGGAGGTCTTCGGCGCGAGGTGCACCATCTTCGCCCCGGCGTCCTGATGCTGGCCCTCGCCGGCGAACGCGACCGACAGGGTCTCGCCCTTGGCGTGCTCGCCCATGAGGTAGACCGCCGGGTACTTCATCGTGATCTTGGAGCCGATGTTGCCGTCGATCCACTCCATGGTCGCGCCCTCGTACGCCACGGCGCGCTTGGTGACCAGGTTGTAGACGTTGTTCGACCAGTTCTGGATCGTCGTGTAGCGGCAGCGGGCGCCCTTCTTCACGATGATCTCGACGACCGCCGAGTGCAGCGAGTCGGACGAGTAGATCGGGGCGGTGCAGCCCTCCACGTAGTGCACGTAGGAGTTCTCGTCCACGATGATCAGGGTCCGCTCGAACTGGCCCATGTTCTCGGTGTTGATCCGGAAGTAGGCCTGCAGCGGGATCTCGACGTGCACGTTCGGCGGCACGTAGATGAACGAGCCGCCCGACCAGACCGCGGTGTTCAGCGCGGCGAACTTGTTGTCGCCGACCGGGATGACCGAGCCGAAGTACTCCCTGAAGATGTCCTCGTGCTCGCGCAGGCCGGTGTCGGTGTCGACGAAGATGACGCCCTTCTCCTCGAGGTCCTCACGGATCTTGTGGTAGACGACCTCGGACTCGTACTGCGCCGCGACACCGGCGATGAGACGCTGCTTCTCCGCCTCGGGGATGCCGAGCCTGTCGTAGGTGTTCTTGATGTCGGCCGGCAGTTCGTCCCAGGACGTGGCCTGCTTCTCCGTCGAGCGGACGAAGTACTTGATGTTGTCGAACTCGATGCTCGTGAGATCGGCGCCCCAGGTCGGCAGCGGCTTCTTGCGGAACAGCCGGTGGCCCTTGAGACGCAGGTCGAGCATCCACTCCGGCTCATTCTTGAGCGCGGAGATGTCGCGGACGACCTCTTCCGACAGTCCACGCCGGGCGGTGGCACCGGCCACGTCCGTGTCGGCCCAGCCGAACTTGTAATTCCCGAGGCCTTCCAGCTCCGGGCGGTCGGTGACAGTCACCTTCCGGACTCCTTGCTCGTCGATATTGTCGATGTGCTCGCTTCGGGGGCACGCGCCCGCCGTCCGGCCAGCGCGTGGGGGCTCACATGGGTGGTGCAGACCCCGTCGCCGTTGGCGATCGTGGCCAGCCGCTGCACCGGTGTGCCGAGCAGCCGCGCGAACGCCTCGGTCTCGGCCTCGCACAGCTGAGGAAACTCGGCCGCGACGTGCGCCACCGGGCAGTGATGCTGGCAGAGCTGCTCGCCGCCGCTGCCCGTCTTGCTGGCCGAAGCGGCGTAGCCCTCGGCGGACAGCGCCTCGGCCAGCACGCGGACCCGCTGGTCGGCGGGCACCTCGCGCATGACCTCGTCCAGAGCCCTCACCAGGCCGGACACCTGGGTGCGCGCGAACTCCGACACCGCCTGCCCGCCCAGCCGCTCTGCCAGGAAGCGCAGCGCACTGCCCGCCAGGTCATCGTAGGCGTGCACGAAGGCGCTGCGACCCGCATCGGTGATCGCGAACGTCTTCGCCGGCCTGCCGCGCCCCCGCCTGCCGTACGGCCTGGCCGTGCGGGGCTCGATCATGCCCTCGGTGAGCAGCGCGTCGAGATGACGGCGCACCGCGGCCGGGGTGAGACCGAGCCGCTCGCCGAGCGCGGCCGCGGTGACCGGACCATGCTCCAGGATGAGCCTGGCGACGCGGGCCCTGGTGCTGCCCTCGCTGCCGATCTCCCCGGGCTTGCCGATGTCCCCCTGCTTGTTTTCCTGCCGTGGTTCCTGATTGGGTTCTGCGTGCGCGGGCAGGGCCGACTGCCGCCGTCGCGCGGCGTCCTCGGCGTTCGTTCTCCCGGGCACGTATTTCACAACATCAGTGTGCCGTAATTCCTTCCCGGCCCACAAACCCGGTGGCATATCGATTCAAGTGCGATTCCTCACGCAGGGTAGCCTTACCTAACGTTGACCGTGCGGGCGGCGGACGGCTCCGGCTGCGGGAGCGGCGCACCTGCTCCCTAGACTCGGAACGTGAGCACTCCGCACGCCGTGGAGATCCGCGGGCTGATCAAGCGGTACGGACGCAAGACGGCCGTCGACGGGTTGACCCTGACCTGCCGTGCCGGCGAGGTGACCGCGATCCTCGGGCCGAACGGCGCGGGCAAGACCTCCACGATCGAGATCTGCGAGGGGTTCCGCCGGCCCGACGGCGGGACCGTACGGGTCCTCGGCCTCGACCCGGCCGACCCCGCGCTGAGACCTCGCCTGGGGGTCATGCTCCAGGCGGGCGGCGTCCCGCCCGCCGTGCGGGCCGGCGAGTGGCTGCGGGTGGTCGCCCGCTTCTACGCCCACCCGCTCGA
This sequence comes from Sphaerimonospora sp. CA-214678, assembly GCF_050942215.1. Classification (GTDB taxonomy): domain Bacteria; phylum Actinomycetota; class Actinomycetes; order Streptosporangiales; family Streptosporangiaceae; genus Sphaerimonospora. The sequence goes on along the minus strand of NZ_CP192056.1, from coordinate 2,706,279 downwards.
CCCGGAGGCCCTGCTCGCTCTGCTGGGCCTGGCCGACCACGCGCGTACGCAGTACCGGCGGCTGTCGGGCGGCCAGCAGCAGCGCCTGTCGCTCGCGGCGGCCGTGATCGGGCGGCCGGAGCTGGTGTTCCTCGACGAGCCGACCGCCGGTCTCGATCCGCAGGCGCGGCACGCCTGCTGGGACGTGGTCACCGGGCTGCGGGACGCGGGCGTGTCCGTCGTACTGACCACCCACCAGATGGACGAGGCCGAGAGACTGTCCGACCACGTGGTCGTCATCGACCACGGGCGGGTGGTGGCCGAGGGCGCCCCGAGGGAGCTGACCGGCGCGGAACGCCAGCTCCGCTTCCGCGCCCGGCCCGGCCTCGACGTGGACCAGCTGCTCTGCGCGCTCCCGTCCGGCAGCGCGGCCAAGGAGTCGCCGTCCGGCCACTACATCATCGAGGGCCAGGTCGGCCCGCAGATGCTGGCCACCGTGACGGCGTGGTGCGCCGCCGAGGGCGTCATGACGGAGGATCTGCGCATCGAGCGCCGTACGCTGGAGGACGTGTTCTTGGAGCTGACCGGCCGGGAGCTGCGGTGACCGCAGTAATCCCCACCATCGACTTCTCCCCCAGACCCGGAGCCGCGCCGCTCCACCGGATGGTCCTCGCCCAGACCGGCGCGGAGATCAGGGCCATGCTGCGCAACGGCGAGCAGCTCGTGCTCACGCTGATCATCCCCATCCTGCTGCTGGTCGGCTTCTCCCTGGCGCCGCTGATCGACGTCGGCGGCGGATCCCGGGTCGCCTTCGTCGCCCCCGGCGTGCTCGCGCTCGCGGTCATGTCCACCGCGTTCACCGGCCAGGCCATCGGCACCGGCTTCGAGCGGCGGTACGGCGTGCTCAAACGGCTCGGCGCCACCCCGCTGTCACGGACCGGGCTGCTGCTGGCCAAGACGGCGGCGGTCGTCGCCGTCGAGGTGCTCCAGGTGATCGTGATCGGCGTGGTGGCGGTCGCGCTCGGCTGGTCGCCGCGTGGCAACCCGCTGTGGACGGTGCTGCTGATCCTCTTCGGCACGGCGGCCTTCAGCGGGCTCGGCCTGCTCATGGCGGGCACCCTGCGCGCCGAGGCGACGCTGGCCGCGGCCAACCTCGTCTACCTGGTGCTGCTGGGGCTCGGCGGCGTGGTGTTCCCGATCGAGAAGTTCCCCGAGGGCGTGCAGCACATCCTCACGCTGCTGCCGATCACGGCGCTGTCCGACGGGCTGCGCGGGGTGCTGACGAACGGCGCCGGTCTGCCGGTGACGCAGCTTCTCGTGCTGGCCTGCTGGGCGGCAGGCACACTGGCCCTGGCGGCGCGGACGTTCCGCTGGGAATGACGGTGCGCAAGACCACGGGGCCACCCGGATGACCTCCGAGTGCCCGCCGGCCGAGCCGTACCGCGGCCGGGCCCGGCCGGGCGCGTCGTTGCTCGCTGCGACCGGCGCCGTACCGCCGTCCGGGCTGGTGCTGCTCGCCATCCTGTCGGTCCAGCTCGGGGCGGGACTGGCCAAGAACCTGTTCGCCGAGCTGCCGCCGAGCGGCGTGGTCCTGCTGCGCATCGCGATCGGCGCCGTCATCCTCGTCCCCTTCGCCCCGCCCCGCCTGCGCGGGCTCGGCCGCCGTGACCTCGCCGTCGGAGCGCTCTTCGGGCTGAGCCTCGGGATCATGAACCTGTCGTTCTACGAGGCGCTGGCCCGGCTGCCGATCGGCATCGCCGTCACGATCGAGTTCATCGGGCCGCTCGGCGTCGCGGTCTTCGCCTCCCGGCGGCGGCTCGACCTGCTGTGGGTCGTGCTGGCCGGCGCCGGGGTGGTCCTGCTCGCCCCCTGGGGACAGGCCGGTGACACGAGCTGGGCGGGCATCGGGTTCGCCGCGCTGGCGGGCGCCTGCTGGGCCGCCTACATCCTGCTGTCGGCCGCGACCGGGGCCCGCTTCCCCGGCACGAGCGGACTGTCCCTGGCCATGATCGTGGCCACGATCACGGCAGCGCCCGTCGGAGTGGCGTCGGGCGGGGCCGATCTGCTGCGGCCGGACATCCTGCTCATCGGCGCCGGAATCGGCCTGCTCTCCTCGGTCATTCCGTACTCACTGGAGCTCGAGGCGCTGCGCCGCATGCCCAAACGGGTCTTCGGCATCCTGATGAGCCTCGAGCCCGCCGTCGCCGCGCTGGTCGGGCTCTTCGTGCTCGGGGAGATCCTCCAGGTACGCGAGTGGGCCGCGATCGGCTGCGTCGTCGTCGCCTCGATCGGCGCCACCCGCTCCGGCTGACGATCCGCCCGCTCCTCCGGCCGGCCCATGCGGCGGCGCGTGACGCGCTCCGCCGCCGTGGTGCCGCCGCCGGTCGGCGCCTCCGGGACGGCGATGTGCTCGCAGGCCTGCCATACCGCCATCCGCCGACAGGCCGGAGGAGGGACCACTCAGCATGCCGCCTACCATTTTCACCGTGACCAGCCTTTCCATCCAGATCCGTGATCGCGTCATCGGATTCCACCGGTCGTACTGGCGGCCCAGCACCGTCACGTTCCGGCGATGGGCGCTCGCGAGCGTCGTCGTCAACGTGGGCATCACGGTCACGGGCGCCGGAGTCCGCGTCTCCAAGTCAGGGCTCGGCTGCCCCACCTGGCCGAAGTGCACGCCGGACAGCTACATCCCGGCCCAGCACGACTCGCATTCCCCGTTCAATATGGCGATCGAGTTCGGCAACCGGCTGATCACCTTCCTGGTCCTCGCCGTGGGCATCGCCTGCCTCGTCGCCGCGACGCGGCTCGTCAGAACGGGCCGCGCCCGGGGCCGTCGCGATCTGATCCTGCTCGCCTCGCTGCAGCCGATCGGCGTGCTCGCCCAGGCGCTGTGGGGCGGCCTGGTGGTGCGGACCATGCTCAACCCGTTCACGGTGAGCGTCCACTTCCTGCTGTCCATCGCCATGATCTGGGCGGCGTACGCGATGTTCGCCCGCGCCGGGGAGGGCCACGAGCCGCCGCGGCCGCTCGTCCACCGGCACATACGCACACTCGGCTCCGTCCTGGTCGCAGCGGTCGGCGCGCTTCTCGTGGCCGGTGTCGTGGTCACCGGCACGGGCCCGCACTCGGGCGACGCCGCCGCCTCGCGGTTCGACTTCGACATCCGGGACGTGACGCAACTGCACGCCGACATCGTCTGGATCGTGGTCGGTCTCACGTTCGCGCTGCTGTTCGCGCTCCACCTGACGGATTCCCCGGCCCGGGCCCGGCGTGCCGTCCTGGTGCTGTTCGCCGTCGAACTGGCCCAGGGTGTGATCGGTTACACGCAGTATTTCCTGGCCATCCCGGCCGGTCTCGTCCTGCTGCACGTGCTCGGCTCGACACTGGTGTGGATCTGCGCGCTGCGGGTCGTGTTCGCGATGCGCAGCCGCGATCCGGTCCCCTCCGGATCAGAGCCCCTCGAACCCGCCACCCCCCTCCCGTGATCTTGCAAATACTCGCAGGGACACCCCATGACCTGCTCCGATCACCTTCGTGATCTTGCATTTTCTCGCAGGAATGCGGCCTGACCTGGGTCGCTAAGATTCGTGATCTTGCAGTCGAAAGTGCAAGATCACGAAAGCCGTTCGGGCAGGTCGGCGGGCAGATGTGCGAGAAACTGCAAGATCACGGACGGGAAACGCCTGCTCCCGGCTCCGCCTGCGAGAAACTGCAAGATCACGGCAAAGTGGGGGGTGGGGCTTTTTCGCGGCGTGGCGAGGACCACCGGAAAGTTTCATCTGGCCTGGTGCGCTGACCAGCCGAAACCGCTCGGGGCGGGAGGGGCGGCCGTCCCCTTTCTGGTCTGTCGGCCACCCGCGGGTTAAGGTCCGACCACCTGAGCGCCTTTCCCAAAGTGGGAGCGCTCCCACAGGGAGGTGAGGCCCACAGCACGGTGGCATCGCATCGCACGCATCACGTATGAGGCGGAACCTCCTTCCGCCCACCGCACACACGACGCCCGGGGAGACCGTGTCAACGGCCTCCCCGGGCGTGTTTCTCATCCGCAGGAGACGTCGGTGAACTCCGGCGTGCTCGTCGAGCTGGCCAGGAACCCGGCCGTCGCCGAGGCGCCGGGTGCCAGGTTCGCGTTCCACGACGGCGCGTGGATCATCGCCGACGGCCCGTTCTGCATGGACGTGCCGTTCCAGGCCTGTGTGATCGTCGCCATCGGCGTCATCATCCACTGGACGTACCAGTCGACCAGCGGAGCCGTTCCGGTGTTCTTGATCGTCACCTCAGCCTGGAAACCACCCTGCCAGGCGTTGACCACCTTCACCGTGGCCGTGCACGACGTCGGGACGATCGTCGGCGAGGAACTCGGCGACGGAGTCGGCGACGGCGTGGGGGTCGGCGACGGCGTGGGGGTCGGCGACGGCGTGGGGGTCGGCGACGGCGTGGGGGTCGGCGTGGGCGAAGGGCTGGGCGTGGGCGAAGGGCTGGGCGTCGGCGAAGGGCTGGGCGACGAGCCGTCCTTGATGAAGTTCACGTCGGAACAGCCGTAGAACGTCTCCTGGCTGTCGGAGCGGTACCAGACGGCGTAGATGATGTGGTGCCCGGTCTTGTCGGGCAGCCTGCCGGAGAAGCGGTAGGCGCCGTTGTTCACCGCCGGCTCGGGGTCGACGGTCAGGAAGGGCTGGTCCTCCATGTCATCCCAGGTCAACGGCTTCGTCGGGTTGTAGCCGTCCTTGGTGACGTACAGCTTGAAGCCGCCCGGATGCGGCACCCACGCCCCGTAGACGAAGTTGTAGGTGCTGTTGGCCTTCAGCGTGGTCGTCGGCCAGTCGGTGCGCGGCTCGTCGTACGCCGCGTACTTGGTGTTGCCGCCGCTGCAGATCTGTCCGTCGGGGATGAAGCCCCTGGTACGGCCGCCGCCGTCGGAGCGGAGGACTCCGTACCAGTCGTAGAGCGGCTGCGTGCCGCCGGTCTCGACCGCCTGCTTGCAGGCGGGGTTGTTCGGGATGATCTGGCCTCCGGTCAGGCCGTCCTCGTAGCAGGCGTAGGTGCGGCTGGCCGGGGCCTGCAGCGCCCCGTGCGCCTCGGCCGCCTGCTGAGTCATGATCGCGATGCCACCGGCGAGCGCCACGGTGATCGCCGTCAACACGGCGAACTTGCGCCCGGACTTCGGGGTGGCCAAAGATCTCAGGGATCTCAAGGGGGGTTCTCCTCATGATGGCGGGCACGGACCGAGGCCGTGCCGTTACCGGCTGCCGTATGAGAACCGCGTGCGGCAGCGCCGCACGTCCTCCTGTCGCCCACCATCGGTGGCCACCGCGCACCATGATTCAAACACGGAAACCCGCACTCGGCAAAGCCGCCGGTCAGACGTCGGGCGGCGGCTCCTGTCCCGGGGAGCGCGGCGCCCGGCCGGGGGGCGGCGGCGGAGGGCTCCACCGGTTGGCCGCTCCGTAGCCCGAGGCGTACCCCGGCGGCGGCACGCCCCTAGCGGCGCCTGGGCGGTGGCGGTCCGGGATGGGGAACGACATGCGGGCGTAGGCCATCAGGTCCACCAGCGACCGCTGCGCGGCACGGAACGCGGGCTCCTCCACCCCGCCGCGCGCGGCGCGGGCGTGCAGCAGCCCCAGCTCGGTGGCGGCGAGCTGGTAGTCGGACATCGCCCGAACTCCGGACCGGCCGCCGTGTGCCTTGGCCCACAGGCGGGCCTGCCGCCGCCCCTTCAGGGAGGAGAGCATGAAGATGTCCGCCTGATTGATCAGACCGTACGCCTCGTACGGCGGCAGATAGTGGTTGATCAGCCCGACGATCCGCCGCCGGTCCCGGAAGACCACGATCAGCTCGATGATCAGCAGGATCATCAGCAGCAGGTAGGCGATGGCCAGCCCGCCGAGGCCGCCGAACAGGGCGAAGCCGTTCCAGATGCCGTGCATGATCATTGCCCCGATCCAGCCGGCGACGATCACCGCGACGCCGCTCGCGTTCCGTCGCTGGGCGGCGGCGTACGCGACCGAGATGCCGATCAGAGACGTGAACAGCGGATGGGCGAACGGCGACAGCACCCCGCGCACCACGACGGTGGCGGCCAGCACCTCAGGGCCGTTCTCGCTCAGTGCCGTGATGTAGTAGCTGACGTTCTCCGACATGGCGAACCCGAGGCCGACCATGCTCGCGTAGATGATTCCGTCGGTCGGCCCGTCCAGCTCCTGCCGGCGAAACCACAGTAATCCGAGCAGCACGATGCCCTTCATCGTCTCCTCGACCGGGGGCGCCCCGAACGTGGCCACCAGATCGTGCGCGCCGTGCCCCAGCCAGCGCTGCAGCCACAGCAGGTTGAGCGAGTTGAGCAGACCCGCCACGAGGACGGCGACGCCGGCCCCCCATGCGAAGGCGAAGACCAGGTTGGTCCGCGGCTCCGGCTCCATCCGGTCCAGCGCGAGCACCCCCGCGAGCAGCAGCGGAACCGGCGCCACGGCCAGCACGAGCGCGATGAAGAACTGGACCGGGTCGCCGTCCAGTACGTCGAACGAGAACGACACCAACGCGCACAGCCCGGCGACGACCAGACCGCCGATCAGGCCCATCGAGGGCCGTTCCTTCAGCACCGCACGCGGATCGAGGCTCGCCATGTCGCGAATGTAACCGACCGCCCACGTCCTGTCCTACCGCTCGGAGGCCCTTCGCGGAGGAGAACCGGGCTCATCCGGCCGGGATCAGGCGATCAGGGAGTCGACGGCGACGGTGAGGAAGAGGATCGCGAGATAGACGTTCGACCAGTGGAAGAACCGCATCGGCCGCAGGTCGATCCCGGTCTTTCCGGCGTTGAGCCGGGCCAGCATGCCGTACACCTCGGCCAGGCACACGGCGCCGAGGACCGCGGCGACCACGGGATAGAGCAGCGAGGTGCCGGCGACCGGCCACAGCAGCAGCGAGCACAGCACCGTCGCCCAGGTGTAGGCGAGGACCTGGTGCAGGACCCGCCGCTCCGTGGCGACCACGGGCAGCATGGGCACCTCGACGGAGGCGTAGTCCTCGCGGTAGCGCATGGCGAGGGTCCAGGTGTGCGGCGGCGTCCAGAAGAAGACCACGCCGAACAGCACCACGGGCGCCCACGACACACCGCCGGTGATCCCGGCCCAGCCGATCAGCACGGGCATGCAGCCGGCGATCCCGCCCCAGACGATGTTCTGCGCGGTCCGCCGCTTCAGCACCATCGAGTAGACGAAGACGTAGAACAGGATCGCGGCCAGCGACAGGGCGGCGGCGAGCACGTTGACCGACAGCGCGAGGCCGATCGTGGACAGCGTGCCCAAAATCACACCGAAGACCAGCGCCCCGCGGGGCGAGACCTCGTGCTTGGGCAGCGGACGGCGGCGGGTGCGCCGCATCGTTTGGTCGATGTCCCGGTCGATGTAGCAGTTCAGGACGTTCGCACTGCCCGCCGAGAGGGTGCCGAAGAGCATGGTCGCGATGGCCGCCCACGCATCGGGAAGGCCTCGTGCCGCGAGGAACATCGTCGGCAGAGTCGTGATCAGCAGCAGCTCGATGATCCGCGGCTTGGTGAGCGCCACGTAGGCCTTCAAGAGCCCCCCGACGGAGCGGGGGGCCGCGGCCGACGCGGCGGACCCGAAGGGGGTCATCGTCTGCTTGTTCGTGAGCACCGTCAAGGCGCTTCCAGCAAGGGCGGGGTCAACGCGTAACCTCTGATTGCGACAGGGATCTCCCGGCGCCCCGGCCGGATTTTCATTCCGGCAGGAACACGGCGGGCACTTGCGAAATCACTGTAGTCGCAGGATCCGGTGGTCCATTAATCGGGGCCGTACGCACCGGCCGGATCGGCGATGTCCACATGGCGAACGGCCTACCAAACGGTACAACCGGGAAACCGTTAGGGTCCGAGGTGGGCGGGAATTGCACAACCGGCGCGATGACTAGAGGGGATCGAGTAGTTGAGCAGCGCGAACCTTGAGTGGAGTGACCTCGATCGGCGAGCGGTCGACGTGGTGCGGGCCCTGGCGATGGACGCGGTCGAGAAGGCGGGCTCGGGGCATCCGGGCACCGCGATGAGCCTCGCCCCCGCCGCATATCTTCTCTTCCAGCGTGTCCTGCGCCACGATCCCTCCGACCCGAAATGGGTGGGACGTGACAGGTTCGTCCTGTCCTGCGGGCACACCAGCCTGACGCTTTACATTCAGCTCTACCTTTCCGGGTACGGCCTCACCCTCGACGACATCAAGGCCCTGCGTCAGTGGGGCAGCCTCACCCCGGGTCACCCCGAGTACGGCCACACGGCGGGTGTGGAGACGACCACCGGCCCGCTGGGCCAGGGCCTGGGCAACGCGGTCGGGATGGCCATGGCCGCCCGCCGCGAGCGCGGCCTGTTCGATCCCGACGCCGAGCCGGGCGCCTCCCCCTTCGACCACATGATCTGGTGCTTCGCCTCCGAGGGCGACATCGAGGAGGGCGTCAGCCACGAGGTCAGCGCGATCGCCGGGCACCAGAAGCTCGGCAACCTCGTCGTCGTCTTCGACTCCAACCAGATCTCGATCGAGGACGACACGCGGATCGCCCTGTCCGAGGACATCGCCAAGCGCTACGAGGCGTACGGCTGGCAGGTCCTGGAGGTCGACTGGACCGCGGGCGGAGAGTACAAGGAGGACGTCCAGGCGCTGCATGCGGCGATGGAGGCGGCCCGCGCCGAGACCGAGCGGCCGACGTTCATCAAGCTGCGTACGATCATCGGCTGGCCGGCCCCCAACAAGCAGAACACCGGCAAGATCCACGGCTCGGCGCTCGGCGCCGACGAGGTGGCCGCGACCAAGCGGGTCCTCGGCATGGACCCGTCGAAGCACTTCGACGTCCCCGACGAGGTCCTCGCGCATGCCCGCGAGGTCGTGGCGCGCAACCGGGAGTTCCGCGCCGAGTGGGACAAGCGGTTCGAGAGCTGGCGGGCGGCCGATCCCGAGCGTGCCGAGCTGTTCGACCGGATCTCGCGGCACAAGCTGCCCGAGGGCTGGCACAAGGCGCTGCCCTCCTACGAGATCGGGTCGTCTGTCGCCACGCGCAAGGCCTCCGGCGAGGTGCTGACCGCGCTCGCGCCGGTCCTGCCCGAGCTGTGGGGCGGCTCGGCCGACCTCGCCGACTCCAATAACACGACGATGAAGGGCGAGCCGTCCTTCATCCCGGAGGAGTTCCAGACCCGGGAGTTCCCCGGCCACCGGTATGGCAGGACGCTGCACTTCGGCATCCGCGAGCACGGCATGGGCGCCATCCTGAACGGCATCGCCCTGCACAACGGCACCCGCCCGTACGGCGGCACGTTCCTGGTGTTCAGCGACTACATGCGCCCGTCGGTACGGCTGGCCGCGCTGATGAAGCTCCCGGTGACCTACGTGTGGACGCACGACTCGATCGGCCTCGGCGAGGACGGCCCGACCCACCAGCCGGTCGAGCACCTGTGGTCGCTGCGCGCCATCCCGGGCCTGGACGTGGTCCGCCCGGCCGACGCCAACGAGACGTCGGCGGCGTGGAAGACGATCCTCGAGCACACCGACCGTCCGGCCGGGCTGTGCCTGAGCAGGCAGAACCTCCCGGTCCTTGACGGCACCGGCGACCCCGACCACATCGCGCGCGGCGGTTACGTACTGCAGGAGGCGTCCACCGGCCAGCCGGCCGTGGTGATCATCGGTACCGGCAGCGAGGTCCAGCTCGCGGTGGAGGCGCGCAAGAACCTGGAGGAGCAGGGCATCCCCACCCGGGTCGTTTCGATGCCGTGCGTCGAGTGGTTCAAGGCGCAGGAGCCCGCCTACCAGCAGACCGTGCTGCCCCACTCGGTACGCGCCCGGGTGGCCGTCGAGGCGGGAATTGCGCTGGGCTGGCGGGAGTTCGTCGGAGAGGCGGGTGAAGTGCTGGGCCTGGAGCACTTCGGCGCCTCCGCCCCCTACAAGACCGTCTACGAGCAGTTCGGCCTCACCGCCGACCGGGTCGTCGCCGCCGCCAAGGCCAGCCTGGCCAGGACCGGTGCCGACAAAGGCGAGACGACCGGAAACTGAGGGATCAAGATGAGTGAGAATCTGAACCGCCTTGTCGAGGCCGGAGTCTCCATCTGGCTCGACGACATCAACCGGGACCGTCTGCGCGGCGGCGGCCTGGCCGCTCTGGTCCGGAACAAGAACGTGACCGGGGTCACGTCCAACCCGACGATCTTCGCCAACGCCCTCAGCAAGGGCGACGCGTACGACACGCAGCTCCACGACCTCGCGCTGCGCGGCGTGTCGGTGGAGGAGGCCGTGCGGGCCATCACGACCTTCGACATCCGCTGGGCGGCCGACGTGTTGCGGCCGGTGTACGACGCGACCCACGGGGTCGACGGCCGGGTCTCCATCGAGGTCGACCCCCGCCTGGCACGCAAGACCGAGCAGACGATCGCCGAGGCCCGCGCGCTGTGGTGGCTGGTCGACCGGCCCAACGTGCACATCAAGATCCCGGCGACCCTCGAGGGCCTTCCCGCGATCACGCAGGCCATCTCCGAGGGCATCAGCGTCAACGTCACGCTGATCTTCTCGCTGGAGCGGTACCGCCAGGTCATGGACGCCTGGCTGAGCGGCCTGGAGAAGGCGAAGGCGGCCGGGGTGAGCCTCGCCTCCGTCGAGTCCGTGGCGTCGTTCTTCGTCAGCAGGCTCGACAGCGAGATCGACGGCAGGCTGGAGAAGATCGGCACGCCGGAGGCCCTCGGGCTGCGGGGCAAGGCCGGTGTCGCCAACGCCCGCCTCGCCTACGCCGCGTTCGAGGACGTCATGAACTCGCCGCGCTGGCAGGCCCTGCGCGCAGCGGGCGCCCGCCCGCAGCGGCCGCTGTGGGCCTCGACCGGGGTGAAGAACCCGGACTACCCCGACACCCTCTACGTCGAGCAGCTCGTGACCACCGGTGTCGTCAACACCATGCCGGAGAAGACCCTCGACGCGGCCGCCGACCACGGCAGGATCTCCGGTGACACCGTCCGCTCGTTCTACCAGCAGGCGTGGGACGTCATGGCGTCGCTCAAGGACGCCGGCATCGACTACGACGACGTCGTGCGGGTGCTGGAGGAGGAGGGCGTCGAGAAGTTCGAGACGTCGTGGAACGAACTGCTCGAGACCGTCAAGGCCGAGCTCGGGAAGGCCTGAGACGACATGACAGTTGAGGTGAACCTCGGCGACGGGGAGCATGCGCAAGCGGTCGAGGCGGTAAGGAACGAGCTGATCTCCGACGGAGTGCCGGCCGCGCTGGCCGCCGGCGACCCCGGACTGTGGGGGCCGGAGGCCCGGGCCGAGGCGGAGATCCGGCTCGGCTGGCTGAACCTGCCGCTCACGAGCCGGGAGCTGCTGCCCGAGATCACCAAGCTCGTCGAGAAGGCCCACGCCGAGGGCCTGGACAACGTGGTGCTGGCCGGGATGGGCGGGTCCTCGCTCGCCCCGGAGGTCATCTGCGCCACCCAGGACGTGCCGCTGACCGTCCTCGACACGACCGATCCGCACCAGGTGCGGCGGGCGTTGTCCGCCCCGCTGGACCGGACGCTCGTGGTGGTGTCCAGCAAGAGCGGCGGCACGATCGAGACCGACAGCCACCGCAGGATTTACGAGAAGGCGTTCCGCGACGCCGGGCTCGACCCCACCGAGCGCATGGTCATCGTGACCGACCCCGGCTCCCCGCTGGAGCAGGCCGCCATCGAGGCCGGCTACCAGGTCGTCCTGGCCGACCCGAACGTGGGCGGCCGCTACAGCGCGCTCAGCGCGTTCGGCCTGGTGCCGAGCGCGCTGGCAGGCGCCGATGTGAGCAGGCTCCTCGACGAGGCGGCCGCCGTACAGCCGCTGCTGGAGGGCACCGAGGGCAACCCCGGCCTGGACCTCGGCGCGCTGCTCGGCGCGCGGGCGCTGGACGGCAGCGACAAGCTGGTGCTGCGCGACGCGATGTCGGACATCTCCGGGCTGCCCGACTGGATCGAGCAGCTCGTCGCCGAGTCGACCGGCAAGGAGGGCAAGGGCATCCTGCCGGTGGTCGGCGCCGACGCGGCCGAGGCCGACGACCAGTACACCGTGTCGATCGGGCCGGACGGCGGGACCGCCGTCGACGGCCCGCTGGGCGCGCAGTTCCTCGTCTGGGAGTACGCGACCGCGATCGCGGGCAGGGTCCTCGGCATCAACCCGTTCGACCAGCCGAACGTGGCCGAGTCGAAGGAGAACACCACGGCGATCCTGCGGGAGTCCGGCGACGGACCGCTGCCCGCCGGGACGCCGATCCTGACCGACGGTCCCGTCGAGGTGTACGGCGAACTGCCGGGCGATCCGAAGAATCTGGCCGACGTGCTGACCTGGCTGCTACGGGCGATTCCCGACCGGGGCTACCTGGCGATCATGGCCTATCTCGACCGGGAGGCGGCGTTCGACGCGGCCCCGATCGGGGAGGCCTCCTTCGAGGAGACGACCGAGACGTGGGCGGCGGCCGACGTGGCCACGCTCCGCTCGCTGCTGGACTACCGGACCGATCACGCCGTCACGTTCGGGTGGGGGCCGCGCTTCCTCCACTCGACCGGCCAGTACCACAAGGGCGGTCCGGCCGCCGGGGTGTTCCTGCAGATCACCGGGGCCGTCACCGACGACGTCGAGGTGCCGGGCAAGCCGTACACCCTGGGCAGGCTGCAGCTAGCGCAGGCGCTCGGCGACCTGCGGGCGCTGGCCTCACGGGGCAGGCCGGCCGTCCGTCTGCACCTCACCGACCGGGTCGCGGGCGTACGGCACCTGCTCTCGGTGGCGGAGGAGCTATGACAGAACAACAGACGCGGACGGAGGAAGCGGCGCCGGCCGCCGCCGACGCGAACGGGACCGCCGCGGAAACGGTGACGCAGGCGGCTGCCCAGGCCGCGACGCAGCCGGCCTCCGAGCAGGTGGTCGCCGTCAACCCGCTGCGCGACCCGCGCGACCGGCGGCTGCCGCGGGTGGCCGAGCCGTGCGTGCTCGTGCTGTTCGGCGTGACCGGCGACCTGGCCAAGCGCAAGCTGCTGCCGGCGATCTACGACCTGGGCAACCGGGGGCTGCTGCCCCCGGGCTTCTCCCTGGTCGGCTTCGCCCGGCGTGACTGGGCGCACGAGGACTTCGCGCAGGTCACCCACGAAGCGGTCAAGGAGTACGCGCGCACGCCGTTCCGCGAGGAGGTCTGGAAACAGATCAGCGAGGGCATCCACTTCTGCCCCGGCACCTTCGACGACGACGGCGCGTTCGACGTGCTGGCGATGATGCTCAAGGAGATCGACGAGACCCGGGGCACCGGCGGCAACTACGCGTTCTACCTGTCGGTGCCGCCGAAGTACTTCCCCGTCGTGATCGAGCAGCTCAAGCGGACGAACCTCGCGCAGGGCCCGAGCGGGTCCTGGCAACGGGTCGTCGTGGAGAAGCCCTTCGGGCACGACCTGAAGAGCGCACGCGAGCTGAACGCGCTGACCAACGCGGTGTTCCCGGAGGAGTCCGTCTTCCGGATCGACCACTACCTGGGCAAGGAGACGGTCCAGAACATCCTGGCCCTGCGGTTCGCCAACACCCTCTACGAGCCGATCTGGAATCGCCGCTACGTCGACCACATCCAGATCACGATGGCGGAGGACATCGGCATCGGCGGCCGGGCGGGCTACTACGACGGCATCGGCGCCGCCCGCGACGTGATCCAGAACCACCTGCTCCAGTTGCTGGCGCTGGTCGCCATGGAGGACCCGACCTTCTTCGACGCCGACTCGCTGCGCCGCGAGAAGGAGAAGGTGCTGAGCGCGGTCCAGCTGCCCACCGACCTCGCCACCGGCACGGCACGCGGCCAGTACACCCGCGGCTGGCAGGGCGGCGAACCCGTCGTGGGCTACCTGGAGGAGGACGGCATCCCGGCGGACTCGACCACCGAGACCTACGCCGCCGTCCGCCTCGAGGTCGCCAACCGCCGCTGGGCCGGGGTGCCGTTCTACCTGCGGACCGGCAAGCGGCTCAGCGGCCGGATGACGGAGGTCGCCGTCGTCTTCCAGCGGGCGCCGCACCTGCCGTTCAGCAAGACCGACACGGAGATCCTCGGGCAGAACGCGCTGGTCATCCGGGTCCAGCCGGATGAGGGCATCACGGTGCGCTTCGGCTCCAAGGTGCCGGGCACGGCCATGGAGGTCAGGGACGTCCTCATGGACTTCGCGTACGGCGAGTCGTTCATGGAGTCGTCTCCGGAGGCGTACGAGCGGCTGCTCCTCGACGTGCTCATCGGCGATCCGCCGCTGTTCCCGCACCAGCGGGAGGTGGAGCTCTCCTGGACGATCATGGATCCGATCGAGGAGTTCTGGGCGTCGCAGGGCAGGCCGGAGGGCTACCCGGCGGGCACCTGGGGTCCCGCCTCCGCCGACGAGATGCTCGCCAGGGACGGGCGAGCCTGGAGACGATTGTGACGACGTTCAACCTGACCGAGACCACCGCGTCGAAGATCTCCTCGACGCTGACCCGGCTGCGGCACCAGATGGGCGCGCCGGCGGTCGGCATGGTGCTGACGCTGGTCGCCGTCGTGGACGAGGCCGGGCAGTACGACGCGGTGCGCGCGGCGACGGACGCCGCCCGTGAGCACCCCTCGCGCATCCTGGTGGTCATCAACCGCAGCCCGAGGGAGCACAACCGGCTCGACGCGGAGATCCGGGTCGGCGAGTCGGCGCCGGGCGAGGTCGTGCTGCTGCGGTTGTACGGCGAGCTGACCGATCACGCCCACTCGGTGATAACCCCGCTGCTGCTCCCGGACACGCCCGTCGTGGCCTGGTGGCCCTGCCAGGGCCCGGCGGTGCCGGCCACGGACCCGATCGGCCGCCTCGCCGGCCGGCGGATCACCGACGCGCAGGCGGCCCGGGACACGGTCGCGGCGATCAGCGGCCGGGCGGACGTGTACGTCCCCGGGGACACCGACATGGCCTGGACCCGGCTGACGCCGTGGCGCAGCCTGCTGGCGGCGGCGTTCGACCAGCCGATCGGGAAGATCGAGCACGGCGTGGTGGAGGGGGCCTCCGGCAACCCCAGCGCGCCGCTGCTGGCCGCGTGGCTGTCGGACCGCCTGGCCGCGCCGATCGGCGTGGCCGACTCCCCCGGGCCCGGCCTCACCGGGGTGCGGCTGGCCATCGAGGGCGGTGGCGAGCTCGTGGTGACCAGGACGGACGCCCGGCTGGCCACGCTGTCGCGTCCCGGACATCCGGACCGGCGGGTCGCGCTGGCCCGGCGGCCCGCCTCCGAACTGCTCGCCGAGGAGCTGCGGCGGCTCGACCCCGACGAGGTCTACGCCTCGGCCATCCAGCGCCTGGCGCAGCTGACGAAGTCCGCCCGCTAGCAGAAAGTCCGGAAAGACCGTGAGCGTACCCACAGTCATCGTCCACCGCGACGCCGGGGTGCTGGCCCAGGCCGTGGCCGCCCGCCTGATCACCCGGCTGGTCGACGTCCAGGCCGCGCAGGGGTCTGCCCACCTGGTGCTGACGGGCGGCAGCGTCGGCATCGCGACGCTCGCCGCGGTGGCAGGAACAGCCGCCCGCGACGCGATCGACTGGCGGGCGCTCGACGTCTGGTGGGGCGACGAGCGCTTCCTGCCCGACGGCGACCCGGAACGCAACGAGACCGGGGCGCGCACCGCCCTGCTCGACCATGTCGACGTGGATCCGGACCGGATCCACATCATGCCGGGCCCCGACTCCGGGATGACCGCCGAGGAGGCGGCGGAGGCCTACGCGGCCGAGCTCGCCGGGGCGGCCAGACCGGGAGACCACGGCGCGGTGCCGTCCTTCGACGTGCTCCTGCTCGGCATGGGACCGGACGCCCATGTCGCCTCGCTGTTCCCCGGCCAGCCGGCCCTGTACGAGGAGGAGCGGCCGGTCGTGGCGGTGCACAACTCCCCCAAGCCGCCGCCGACCCGGCTGTCGCTGACGTTCCCGGCGATCAAGGCCGCCCGGGAGGTGTGGATCGTCGCGGCGGGCGCGGAGAAGGCCCAGGCTGTACATCTGGCGCTGTCGGAGGCCGGGCCGTTCCAGGTGCCGGCCGCCGGGGCGCGTGGGTGGCAGCGCACGCTGTTCCTGCTGGACCGCGCCGCCGCCGCGAAGATCCCTCCGTCCCTCGGCCGCATCGCCTCCCCCTGATCCTGTCGCGGTGCACGGTGCCGGGGCATGGACCGGGCCGCCGCCTCGGCGGGCGACGGCCCGGCGACCCGTCGTCCGGTCCGGGCCGGTAGGGAGAGGTACCGGCCCGGACCCGTCGAACCGGATGGGAGCCAGGCGGCTCCGGCCGGGTTACGGCGTCACGGTCCTGCCGCCGAAGGTCACGACGAGGCGGCCGTCCGTCGCGAAGGACCAGTTGAGCGCGCCGGTGTAGGAGGAGCAGCGGGAACCGTTCGAGCCGAGCCAGAACTGGTTCGAACCGTCGACGTCACCGATGGTCCTGTCATTGGTGCCACTGCTGCCGCTGCGGCAGGACACGTTGCCGCGGAACACCGAGGTGCCGCCGTCGAACGAGAAGTTGCGCTGGGTGTTGTCGATGCTGACGTTGTCCGAGATCGTCATCGTGCCGGGGTTGCGGTTGTAGGTGAACCCGTGCTTGCCGTTGCGGTACGCGATGCTGCGCCGGATGACGTGATTGACCGGAATGTCCTCGCCGCCGAGCTTGTAGCCGTTGCGGTCGCCGTTGCCCGCCTGGCTGCCGTCGCTGAGCGTGCCGTTGCCGTAGGACAGCGAGTCCTCGATGGTGACCGGGCCGATGGCTCCCGTCTCCGACTTCGTGTAGAGGTCCCAGCCGTCGTCGATGTTGTTGTGGGACACCGCGTAGCGGAAGACGTTGCCGGAGCCGACGGTGAGCTTCGCGGCGAAGCCGTCGGCGTCCTCTCCGTCGGAGTCGGCGTTGTCGTGCGACTCAGCGCTGAGGATGAGGTTGTTCGACGGCCACTGATCGCGCGGGGTGTTGGAGGAGATCCGCGAGATCTGCAGCCCGGTGTCGCGGTTGAACCGCGTCACCGTGCGCTCGATGATGTTGCCGCTGCCGCCGACGAAGATGCCGTTGTCCCCGGCACGCTGCACGATGATGCCGTTGACGTGCCAGTACGAACCGTTCACGGCGAGCCCGCGGTTCGCCGAGTCCTCGCTCTGGGCCGAGAAGTTCAGGATCGGCGTCTCGCCGGGGTAGGCGAACAGTTTCTTGCGTGCGCTCGACGTGCCGTTGTTACCCGGCGCGATGGTGATCGTCTGCGCGAAGTTGTAGGTCCCGCCACGCAGGTAGATCGTCCCGCCGGGAGCGACACGGGTGATCGCGGAGGCGAGCGTGGTCGGGTCCGACTGGGTTCCGGCCGCGTTCGCGCTGCCGTTCGGCGACACGTACAGCGTGCCGGTCGACGGCGTGGGCGTGGGTGTGGGGGTCGGCGTCGGCGTTGGCGTCGGTGTGGGGGTCGGCGTCGGTGTGGGGGTCGGCGTCGGTGTGGGGGTCGGCGTCGGCGTGGGGGTCGGCGTCGGCGTGGGGGTCGGGGTGACGCCGCCGGTGCAGGAGACGCCGTTGACCGCGAAGCCGGCCGGGACCGGATTGCTGCTGTCGTTCCAGGTGCCGTTGAAGCCGAACGTGGTCGTGGCGTTGGTGCCCAGGTTGCCGTTCCAGCTCACGTTGGACGCCCGTACGGCGCTGCCGCTCTGGGTGTAGTCGGCGTTCCAGCCCTGGCTCACGCTCTGGCCGGCGGCGAACGACCAGCTGACCGTCCAGGAGGTGAGCGGGTCGCCGAGGTTGGTGAGGTCGATGTTCGCCGTGAAGCCACCGGGCCACTGCGCGGACACCGCATACGCGACCTGGCAGCCGATCGCGGCCTGCGCCGTTCCGGGGGTGGCCACGACGCCGGCCATGGCGGTGACCCCGGCCAGGAGGCCGACGGCGCCGACGCCCGTTCTCGTTCTGGTTCTCAAAGCCGAGCTCCTTGTAGTCGTGCAGGACCACCTGACCGTGGGGTGCCTCCTGGTCCCATCAGCCATTTCGTGAATGTGAACGACATCCACGAACAGGAACACCGCGCATCACGCTACGGTCCAGCGGATCGCCGGGTCAACGCTTCGCCGCCGACGGCGCTCGCGCACCCCTGCCCTCACCGGCATCAGGGCTGCTGGAGGCCGCGAGCGTGATCCGAGAGAGGGTGAAACGTTCAGGCCACCGAGAGCGGCGGCGCCGGGCGACCCGGCGGCCGTCGTGTCCGGCGGCTCTCCGGCCCCGCCGGCATCCCCATCGGTGATCGACCGCTTCCGCGGCGTGGACGGCCTGCGGCGGGTCCGGCCTGTCGGGCGTCGCGTGCCGTACTGCGAGCCGAAGCCGGTTCGCATCTCCGTACGACTACCGTTATCCCTATGAAAGATTTGATTTACCGACGGCTTCGGTTGCGGCTTGGTGTGGCTGACGCGGATACAACGGGATGTGCGGCATGAGTGCTCCGCTGTCGCCGGGCTTCGCCAACGGCGAGGTGTCCTTCTGGTACCGCTCGATCGGAGTCCCCGAGTCCGGAGAGCCGCTCGACGGCGACCTCCAGGCCGACGTGGCGATCGTCGGCGCCGGGTATACCGGCCTGTGGACCGCCTACTACCTCAAGAAGGCCGAGCCCCACCTGCGGATCGTCGTCCTGGAGAAGGAGTTCGCCGGGTTCGGCGCCTCCGGCCGCAACGGGGGGTGGCTGACCGGGGCGCTCGCCGGGTCGCCGGAGCGGTACGCGAAGACGCACAGCCCGGACGCGGCCAAGCGGCTCCAGCGGGTCATGCTCGAGACGATCGACGAGGTCATCCGGGTCGCCGACGCGGAGGGCATCGAGGCCGACATCGTCAAGGGCGGCCTGTTCACCGTCGCGAGAAGCATGGCACAGGACGTCCGGCTGCGCGAGGAGCTGAAATATCAGCGGCGGTGGGGGTGGACCGAGGCGGACGTCCGCCTGCTCACCAGGAGCGAGATGGCCTCCCGGGTGCGGGTCTCCGGCGCCACCGGGGCCACCTGGAGCCCGCACTGCGCGCGGATCCAGCCGGCGAAACTCGCCCGCGGCCTGGCCCGGGTCGTACGGAACCTCGGGGTGGAGGTCTACGAGCAGACCCCGGTCACGGAGATCTCCCGTGGCCGTGCCGTCACCCCGCGCGGCACGGTGACCGCGACGTACGTGCTGCGCTGCACCGAGGGCTTCACCGCGAGCCTCCGCGGCCACCACCGAGACTGGCTGCCGATGAACAGCTCGATGATCGTGACCGAGCCGCTGCCCGAGGACGTGTGGGCGGAGATCGGCTGGGACGGCCGCGAGCTGCTCGGCGACATGGCGCACTACTACATGTACGCCCAGCGGACGGCCGACGACCGGATCGCCTTCGGCGGCCGCGGCAAGCCGTACCTCTACGGGTCGAGGATCGACGACCGCGGGCACACCCCGGCCGGGACGATCGACGCGCTGTGGCACCTGCTCATCTCGTTCTTCCCGGCCGTGGCCGGATCCCGGGTGGCGCATGCCTGGTCGGGTGTGCTCGGCGTGCCACGCGACTGGTGCTCCACGGTCCACCTGGACCTGACGACCGGCCTCGGCTGGGCGGGCGGCTACACCGGGCACGGCGTGACCACCGCCAACCTGGCCGGCCGTACGCTCCGGGACCTGGTGCTGCGCCGCGAGAGCGAGCTGAGCGTGCTGCCGTGGGTGGACCGGCGGGTCCGGTCCTGGGAGCCGGAACCGCTGCGCTGGCTCGGCGTGCACTCGATGTACCGCCTCTACCGGCTGGCCGACGCCCGCGAGAACCGGGGGGCCGAACGGACCTCGGCACTCGCCAAGATCGCCGACCTCATCACCGGTCACTGAGCGGAAGGCACCTCGTGAGCTCAGACACGCTGCTGTTCCGCGGCGGCCGCGCGTTCACGCCGGACGGTTTCGCCGAGGCCGTGCTCGTCCGCGACGGCGTCATCGCCGCCGTGGGCGCCGAGGCCGATCTCGTACGGCTCTCGCCCCGGGCGGAGCCGGTGGACCTGGACGGCGGCCTGCTCGTCCCGGGTTTCACCGACGCGCACACGCACCCCGTGCAGGCCGGGCTGGAGCGGGCCGGGTGCGACCTGTCCGAGGTGTACGGCCTCGACGTCTACCTGGCCACCGTGGCCGACTATGCCGCGAAAAATCCACACAAGGCATGGATCAATGGCGGCGGGTGGGACATGTCGGCCTTCCCGGGTGGTCTCCCCCACCGGTCCCAGCTCGACTTCCTCGACCGTCCCGCGTACCTGATCCAGCGCGACCACCACGCCGCCTGGGTCAACGGCCGGGCGCTGGAGCTGGCCGGGATCACCCGGGACACCCCCGACCCCGCTGACGGCCGCATCGAGCGGGACCCCGACGGCACGCCCAGCGGTGTGCTGCACGAGGGCGCGATGGACCTGGTCGGCCTGCTCACCCCGCGCCCGACCCCCGGCGACCTGGTGGCCGCCCTGCTCGACGCGCAGTCGCACCTGTTCTCCCTGGGCATCACCGGCTGGCAGGACGCGATCGTGGGATCGTACGCCGGATCGGACGACCAGCTGCCCGCGTACCTCGCGGCCGCCTCGTCCGGCCGGCTCGTCGCGCGCGTGATCGGCGCGCTCTGGTGGGACCGCGCCCGCGGCGCCGAGCAGGTCTCCGACCTGGCCGAGCGGCGCGCCGCGGCCGAGGGGCTGGAGCGGTTCCGGGCCGGCGCTGTGAAGATCATGCAGGACGGCATCGCGGAGAACTTCACCGCCGCCGTCATCGAGCCCTACTGCCGCTGCGGCGGGACCGGTCTGTCGTATGTGGATCCGGAACAGCTCAAGGTGTACGTCAAAGAACTCGACGCCCAGGGGTTCCAGGTCCACTTCCACGCCATCGGCGAGCGTGCCGTACGGGAGGCCCTGGACGCCCTGACCGGAACCGATCCAGGCAACCGCCACCACGTCGCCCACCTGCAGATCATCACCCCGCGGGACGTGCCGCGCTTCGCCGCGCTCGGCGTGACCGCGAACCTGCAGCCGCTGTGGGCCACGCACCACGCCCAGATGGACGAGCTGTGCATCCCCTACCTCGGCGAGGAGCGCTCGTCGTGGCAGTATCCCTTCGCCGATCTCGTACGGCACGGCGCCCGCCTGGCGGCCGGCTCCGACTGGCCGGTGTCGTCGGCCGACCCGCTCCAGGGCATGCACGTCGCGGTCAACCGCACAGAACCGGGCGGATCGGTGCACGCCTCCTACCCCACCGCGCGGATCCCGTTCCTGCCCGGTCAGCGCATCGACCTCAGAACGGTCATGACCGCCTACACGGCGGGCTCTGCCTGGCTGAACCGCTCACCGGCCGGGGCGATCGAGCGGGGACGGCCCGCCGATCTCGTGGTGCTCGACCGGGACCCCTTCGCCCTGGAACCCGACGACATCTGGACGACTCGGGTGCGGATGACGTTCGTCGACGGGCGGCCCGTCCATGGCTGAGGCGCGCCGAAGGCCCTCCCCGCGGTGTGCGGAGAGGGCCTTCGCATCGACACGGCCTAGTAGATCGGGCGCGAGGAGGAGCGCAGCCGCTCCAGAGCCTCGGCGAGGATCTGAGCGCCGTCCTTGTCGCTGCGGCGCTCCTTCACGTACGCCAGGTGCGTCTTGTACGGCTCGTTCCTCGGCGGAGCGGGCGGATTCGCACTGTCCTGACCGGCCGGAAGGCCGCAACGCGGGCAGTCCCACAGCTCGGGAACCTGAGCGTCGCTGGCGAAGCTGGGCCGCGTCTCGTGCATCTTGGCGCACCAGAACGAGACCCGTACCCGGGGAGCGGCCTCGCCGCGCTCGGCCTCTCCCATCGGGCCTGCGCCGACTCGGCTGCCACGGATCGCGTTGCCACTACCCACCGAAGAACTCCTTGCCTCGATCCCCCCGCGACGGGGATGGTGAATCTCACTCGCGCGTCGCGCCGTACGGCCGGGCTACGGCTTGAGCATCAGGCCCAGCGCGATGATGCAGACGAACCAGATGACGCCCGTGATGACGGTGAGCCGGTCCAGGTTTCGCTCGACCACCGAGGACCCACCGAAGGACGACGAGAAACCGCCACCGAACAGGTCCGACAGACCGCCGCCCTTGCCCTTGTGAAGCAGGACGAACAGCACCATCAGACAGCTCGACAGGATGAGAGCGATGGAGATTCCGAGTTGCACCGTAGACCTGTTCCTATGTCCGGCGTGCGCACGGTCGGCGCGCACGATCATCGGGCTTGATGGTTCAATCTTGCTCTATGAGGGTACGACCTGATGTCAAGTCGCACCCCCATAATCGCTCAGCTAGCCGGAGATTTCACCAAAGCGGCAAATCTTGACGAAGTCCCCCTGGTCGAGGCTGGCCCCGCCCACGAGGGCACCGTCGATGTCGGGCTGCGCCATGATGCCGGCGATGTTGTCCCCCTTCACCGACCCTCCGTAGAGGACGCGCACCTCACCGGCCACCTCGCCGCCGTACAGGTCGGCGAGCCGGGTGCGGATCGCGCCGCACACCTCCTGGGCGTCCGCCGGGGTGGCGACCTCACCGGTGCCGATCGCCCAGACCGGCTCGTACGCCACGACGATCGACCTGGCCTGCTCGGCCGGGACTCCGTCGAGCGCCCCGGCGAGCTGGGCGAGCGTGTGCTCGACGTGGCGGCCCTCCTGCCGGACCGGCAGCCCTTCGCCGACGCACAGGATCGGCGTCAGCGAGTGCCGGTAGGCCGCCTTGACCTTGGCGTTGCACAGGGCGTCGTCCTCGGCGTGGTACTGACGCCGTTCGGAGTGGCCGACCAGCGTGAAGGTGCAGCCGAGCTTGGCGAGCATCGCCCCGGAGATCTCTCCGGTGTAGGCCCCCGAGTCGTACCGCGACACGTCCTGCGCGCCGTACACGATGCGCAGCCTGTCGCCGTCGACCAGTGTCTGCACGCTGCGCAGATCGGTGAAGGGCGGGAGCACCGCGACGTCGACGGCGTCGTAGTCGCGGTCGGTGAGCGAAAACGCCAGCTTCTGCACCAGGTTGATGGCCTCGAGATGGTTGAGGTTCATCTTCCAGTTGCCGGCGATCAGCGGCTTGCGGGCCATCTGCTTATTCCTCCAGCGCCGCGAGTCCGGGCAGCGTCTTGCCCTCGAGATATTCGAGGCTGGCGCCGCCACCGGTTGAGATGTGCGAGAAACGGTCCTCCGGCAGGCCGAGCCTGCGTACGGCGGCGGCCGAGTCGCCGCCACCGACCACGGTGAACGCCTCGGAGCCGACCAGTGCCTCCGCCACGGCCCGGGTCCCGCCCGAGAACGCGTCGAACTCGAACACGCCCATCGGGCCGTTCCAGAACACGGTGCGGGCGTCGGCCAGCTTGGCGGCGAACAGCTCCCGGGTGCGCGGGCCGATGTCCAGACCCTGGCGGTCGGCCGGGATCGCCGTCGCGTCGACGGCGTCGTGCGGCGCGTCGGCGGCGAAGTGGGTGGCGGCCAGCACGTCGACCGGGAGCACCAGCTCCACCCCGCGGGCGGCCGCGTCGTCCAGGAAACCGCGCACCTTGTCGAGCTGGTCCTCCTGCAGCAGCGAGGCCCCGACCTCGTGACCCTGTGCCTTGAGGAACGTGTAGGCCATGCCGCCGCCCACCAGCAGCCGGTCGACCTTGGTCAGCAGGTTCGCGATCACGCCGAGCTTGTCGGAGACCTTCGCGCCGCCCAGGACCACGACGTACGGCCTGGCCGGGTCCTCGGTCAGCCGCCTGAGCACCTCGACCTCGGCGAGGACGAGATCGCCGGCCGCGTGCGGCAGCCGCTTCGGCACGTCGTAGACGCTGGCGTGCTTGCGGTGCACCGCGCCGAAGCCGTCGCCCACGTAGAGCTCGGCCAGCGCGGCGAGACGGTCGGCGAACTCGCCCCTGACCGCGTCGTCCTTCGACTCCTCACCCGGCTCGAAGCGCAGGTTCTCCAGCAGGGCGACCTGGCCGTCCTGCAGGGCCTCCACCGTGCTCCTGGCCGACTCGCCGACCACGTCGGCGGCGAACGCGACGTCCTCGCCGAGCAGCTCGGCCAGCCGCCGCGAGACCGGCGCCAGCGAGTACTTCGGAGTGGGCGTGCCCTTCGGACGGCCGAGGTGGGCGCCCACGATCACCCGGGCGCCGCGCTCCAGGAGCTTCCTGATGGTGGGCACCGACGCGCGGATCCGGCCGTCGTCGGTGATCGTCTCCCCGTCCAGGGGGACGTTGAGGTCGGCGCGCACGAACACGCGCCGGCCCTTCACGTCGAGCTCGTCGATTCCGATCATCAGAGGGAGGCGCCCACGTACTCGATCAGGTCGACGAGACGGTTGGAGTAGCCCCACTCGTTGTCGTACCAGCCGACGGTCTTGACCTGGTTGCCGATCACCTTGGTCAGGCCCGCGTCGAAGATGCACGACGACGGGTCGGTCACGATGTCGGCGGAGACGATCGGGTCCTCGGTGTAGGTGAGGAAGCCCTTCAGCTCGCCCTCGGCCGCGGCCTTGAGCGCGGCGTTGACCTCCTCGACCGTGGTCTCGCGCTTGACCTCGACGGTCAGGTCGGTGGCCGAGCCGGTGGGGATCGGCACGCGCAGCGCGTAGCCGTCGAGCTTGCCCTTCAGCTCCGGCAGAACCAGGCCGATGGCCTTGGCGGCGCCGGTCGAGGTGGGGACGATGTTCAGCGCGGCGGCACGGGCGCGGCGCAGGTCCTTGTGCGGGCCGTCCTGCAGGTTCTGGTCCTGGGTGTAGGCGTGGATCGTGGTCATCAGACCCTTCTCGATGCCGAAGGTGTCGTTGATGACCTTGGCCATCGGGGCCAGGCAGTTCGTCGTGCAGGACGCGTTGGAGATGATGGTGTGAGCGGCCGGGTCGTACTTGTCGTGGTTGACGCCCATGACGACGGTCACGTCTTCGTTCTTCGCCGGAGCGGAGATGATGACCTTCTTCGCCCCGTTCTCGGCGTGCACCTTCGCCTTGGTCGCGTCGGTGAACAGACCGGTGGACTCCACCACGACGTCGACGCCCAGGTCACCCCAGGGCAGCTTCGCCGGGTCGCGCTCGGCGAAGGCCTTGATCGCCTTGCCGTCGACGGTGATCTCGTCTGCGGACGCCTTCACCTCGTACGGCAGGCGGCCCAGGATGCTGTCGTACTTCAGCAGGTGGGCGAGCGTGGCGTTGTCGGTAAGGTCATTGACCGCGACGATCTCGATGTCCTTGCCGCTGGCCGCCACAGCGCGCCAGAAATTGCGGCCGATACGGCCGAAGCCGTTGACGCCTACGCGGATGCTCACGGAACAGATCTCCTCGTACGTCTTGCGCCGGCGAGTCCGGCGACGAAACTCTTGAATCTCAATCACAGACCTTATCGCGCCCCAAATTGGTGTAGACCACGGGGCACCGTCACTGGGCCAGCATGTCGGCTGTGAGATTGGCCTCGGTGTTTGCGATGCCCAGATCCTGCGCCCGCTTGTCGGCCATCGCGAGCAGGCGGCGGATCCGGCCGGCGATCGCGTCCTTGGTCAGCGGCGGATCGGCGATCTGCCCCAGTTCCTCCAGCGACGCCTGCTTGTGCTCCACCCGCAGCCGGCCGGCGATCACCAGGTGCTCGGGCGCGTCGTCACCGAGGATCTCCAGCGCCCGCTGCACCCGGGCCCCGGCCGCGACCGCGGCGCGCGCGGATCTACGCAGGTTGGCGTCGTCGAAGTTGGCCAGGCGGTTGGCGGTGGCCCGCACCTCGCGGCGCATCCGCCGCTCCTCCCAGGCCAGCACGCTGTCGTGGGCGCCCATGCGGGTCAGCAGCGCGCCGATCGCGTCACCGTCGCGGACCACCACCCGGTCGACGCCGCGTACCTCCCTGGCCTTGGCGTGGATCTTCAGCCGCCGGGCCGAGCCGACCAGCGCGAGCGCCGCCTCCGGTCCGGGGCAGGTCACCTCCAGCGACATCGAGCGTCCGGGCTCGGTCAGCGAGCCGTGCGCCAGGAAGGCGCCGCGCCAGGCCGCCTCGGCGTCGCAGGTGGCCCCGGAGACCACCTGCCTGGGCAGGCCGCGTACGGGCCTGCCGTGGTTGTCGATGAGGCCCGTCTGCCGGGCCAGGGCGTCGCCGTCCCGGTAGACGCGCACCAGGTAGCGCGAACCCTTGCGCAGCCCGGCCGGCGCCAGCACGAGCACCTCGGCCTTGTGACCGAACACCTCGCCGATGTCCTTGATCAGCCGTCGCGCGGTGACGTTGGTGTCGAGCTCGGCCTCGATCACGATCCGCCCGCCCACGAGATGCAGGCCGCTCGCGAACCGCAGCAGCGTCGAGACCTCGGCCTTGCGGCAGCAGGGCTTGAGCACCGGAAGCCGGCTCAGCTCGTCCTTCACCACACCCGTCATGGCCATCTACGCGTGCCTCCCCCAAAACAAGACTCTGCCGTCAGTCTCTCGCAGGTTGGGAGGAGGCAATCACCGCTTCCCACGGAAAATCTCATCCAGGACCGCGGCAAGATGTGGTCCATCGTGGCGCGCAGAACCGTCAGAAGCCGCCACATCCGCCAAAACCAAACGCCCGCCCATTGAAGCCGCCGCCTTCTCCAGCGCGCGCAGATCGCCGACCACGCCCCGATCGGCGATGACCGCGTCGACGGCCAGGTCGGGGGCGTGCTCCCGGAGCACCTCCAGATGCTTTTCCGGGGAGAAGCCGTCGGTCTCGCCCGGCTGCGGGGCGAGATTCAAGATCACAAGCCTTCTGGCCGGCGTCGTGTGCAGCGCGCGGGCCAGCGCGGGCACCTTGAGGTGCGGCAGCACGCTGGTGAACCACGAACCGGGCCCGAAGACCACCCAGTCGGCCTCTTCTATCGCCTGTACGGCCTGCGGGCTCGCGGGCGGGTCGGGCGGCAGCAGCGAGATCGACCGGACCCGGCCCGGGGTGAGGGCGCAGGCCACCTGCCCGCGTACGGTGGTGACGCGCCCGTCCAGCTCGACCTCGGCCTGTATGTCGAGCGGCACCGAGGCCATCGGCAGCACCCTGCCGTGCGCGCCCAGCAGCCGCCCCACCCACTCCAGCCCTTTCACGGTGTCGCCGAGGAGCTCCCAGAGGGCGACGATGAGGAGGTTGCCGACGGCGTGGCCGTGCAGTTCCCCCTCGCTGCGGAACCGGTGCTGGACGACCTCGCTCCAGGTCTGGCCCCACTCGTCGTCGCCGCACAGCGCCGCGAGGGCCATCCGCAGGTCGCCCGGCGGCAGCACGCCCAGCTCGCGCCGGAGACGGCCGCTTGAGCCGCCGTCGTCGGCGACGGTGACGACGGCCGTGAGCCGTCCGGTCACGGTTCTGAGCGCGGACAAAGAGGCATAGAGGCCGTGCCCGCCGCCGAGGGCGACGACCTTGGGGTCCAGGGGGATCACGTAACCGAGTCGTTCCCAATCGCTGCGGCCGGGCCGGGCATCACTCGCGGCCCACGTCCCGATGGCTGACCTGCACGTCCATGCCGCGCTCGCGCAGGCGGGCGGCGAGCTGCTCGGACATGGCGACGCTGCGGTGCTTGCCGCCGGTGCATCCGACGGCCAGCGTGGCGTAGCCCTTGCCCTCGCGGGTGTAGCCGGCGGCCACGACGGCGAACACCTCCTCGTAGCCGTCGAGGAACTCCTTCGCCCCCGGCTGGCCGAGCACGTAGTCTCTTACGGGGCCTTCGAGGCCGTTCATCGGGCGCAGCTCCGGCACCCAGTGGGGGTTGGGCAGGAAGCGGCAGTCGACGACGAGGTCGGCGTCCACCGGCAGGCCGTACTTGTAACCGAACGAGACGACGTTGACCTTCAGGCCCGGCCGGTCCTCGCCGCCGAAGAACGAGACGATCTTCTTGCGCAGCTCGTGGACGTTGAGCAGGGACGTGTCGATCACCAGGTCGGCGTTGGCCCTGACCTCCCGCAGGATGCCGCGCTCGCGGTCGATCCCGTCGACCAGCCGCCCGTCGCCCTGCAGGGGATGCGGCCTCCGGACCGCCTCGAACCTGCGGACCAGCTTCTCGTCGCTGGCCTCGAGGAACACCGTGCGTACGGCGACGCCCCGGGAGTCCAGTTCCTTGATCGCGGCGTTGAGGTCGGTGGTGAACGCGAGGCTGCGCACGTCGACGACCGCCGCCACCCGATCGGCGGCCATGCCGGCCTTGCCCGCCTCCTCCGCCACGGAGAACAGCAGGCCCGGCGGCAGGTTGTCGATGACGAACCAGCCGAGATCCTCCAGCGCCTTCGCGGCGGTGCTCCGCCCGGCCCCCGACATGCCGGTCACCACCACGACCGCCGAGTCGGTCGTGCCCATGTCTCCTCACCACCCTCCACCAGGAGAAACCGATTCCCCTACCCCGGAGCTTGCCACCCTACCCGGCGGCGCCGCCGACGGCACGCCACGACCATGTCACGCCCCCTGACCGGACGGCCGCTCCCCGCGCAGCGCGGTGACGATCGCCTCGGCGGTGGCGGGGCCGATGCCCGGCACCTCGCGGATCTCGGCGGCGTCGGCCTCACGTAGCCGCTTGACCGAGCCGAAGTGGCGCAGCAGCGCCTGCCTGCGCGCCGGCCCCAGGCCGGGGACGCCGTCGAGCGCGCTCTCCTTGAGGCCCTTGGACCGCTTCGATCGGTGGTAGGTGATGGCGAACCGGTGGGCCTCGTCGCGGACCCGCTGGAGCAGGTAGAGGCCCTCGCTGGAGCGGGGCAGGATCACCGGCTGGTCGTCTCCCGGAAGCCACACCTCCTCCAGCCGCTTGGCCAGGCCGCAGACCGCCACGTCGTCGATGCCGAGCTCGTCGAGGGCGCGCTGGGCCGCCGCCGCCTGCGCCGGGCCGCCGTCCACGACGACGAGGTTCGGCGGGTAGGCGAACTTGCGCGGGCGGCCGGTCTCCGGGTCGATCGGCGTGCCCGCACCCTGCTCGCCCCCGCCCTGGCCGGCACCGCCCTGGCCGCCGCCGTTCTGGTCGGCGCCGTTGTTGTCGGCGCGGCTGTTGTCGGCGCCGCTGTTGTCGGCGCCGCTCTCGCCGTCCGCCGCGTCCAGCTCGCCGGTGGCCGAACGCTCCTCCAAATAGCGCCGGAACCGGCGGCGGATGACCTCGTGGATCGAGGCGACGTCGCCGTCGGTGCTCCTGACCGAGAACCGCCGATATTCGCTCTTGCGCGCCAGGCCGTCCTCGAAGACCACCATGGAGGCGACCACGTCGGAGCCCTGCAGATGCGACACGTCGTAGCATTCGACGCGCAGCGGCGCCTGGTCGAGGCCGAGCGCGTCGGCGATCTCCTGCAGGGCCAGGCTGCGCGTGGTGAGGTCGCTCGCGCGCCGGAGCTTGTGCTGGGCCAGCGCCTCCTTGGCGTTGCGCTCGACGGTCTCCATCAGGCTCTTCTTGTCGCCCCGTTGGGGGACGCGGACGTCGACACGGGCGCCGCGCTGCTCGCTGAGCAGCTCGGCCACCGCCTCGCCCTCCGGGGGCGGCGCCGGGACGAGGATCTCCCTGGGGACGGCCGCCTCGCCGTAGATCTGCAGCAGGAACTGCTCGACGAGCTCGCCCGTCGTGGTGTCCTCGACCTTGTCGACGACCCAGCCGCGGCGGCCGCGGATGCGCCCACCGCGCACGTAGAAGACCTGGACGGCGGCCTCCAGCGCGTCCTCCGCCAGGGCGATCACATCGCAGTCGACGCTGTCGCCGAGCACGACCGCCTGCTTCTCCAGCGCCCGCTGGAGGGCCTGGACGTCGTCGCGGAGCCTGGCCGCCCGCTCGAACTCCTCGGCCGCGGCGGCCGCGCGCATCTCGCGCTCCAACCGCTTGATGAACCGGCCGCTGTTGCCGGCCATGAAGTCACAGAAGTCCTCGGCGATCGCCCGGTGCTCCTCGGGCGTGACCCGCCCGACGCAGGGGGCCGAGCACTTGTCGATGTATCCCAGCAGGCAGGGCCGGCCGATCTGCCCGGCCCGCTTGAACACCCCGGCCGAGCATGTGCGCACCGGGAACACCCGCAGCAGCAGGTCGACGGTCTCCCTGATCGCCCAGGCGTGGGAGTAGGGGCCGAAATACCGTGTGCCCTTGCGCTTGGCCCCGCGCAGCACCTGGACGCGCGGGAACTCCTCCCCCATGGTCACCGCGAGGTACGGGTACGACTTGTCGTCGCGGTACTTCACGTTGAACCTGGGGTCGTACTCCTTGATCCAGGAGTATTCGAGCTGGAGCGCCTCGACCTCGGTGCCGACCACCGTCCAGTCGACGGAGGCCGCGGTGGTCAGCATCGTCTGGGTGCGCGGGTGCAGCCCGGCGAAGTCGGCGAAGTAGGAATTGAGCCGCTGCCGCAGGCTCTTCGCCTTGCCGACGTAGATCACCCCGCCGCCGGGGTCGCGGAAACGATAGACGCCGGGCGATTCGGGGATCGAGCCGGGCGCCGGTCGATAGGTTGCCGGATCCGCCACATCGCAAAGCCTACTTGTCCGCACCGACAGCCGAAGATCGAGCAGATCACCTCCAGGAATGCCCAGTGGTCAGCCGTGCTAGCGGGTGACCCCCAGGGCATCGCAGTCGTCGTGCTCGCCGGGCTGTGGCGGGCGACTTGCACACCCGTCCCGCGCACGGAGGCGGCGGCACAGTCTCACGCACGACCCCGCGACGTTGTCCGTAGTCGGTCGGGAACGCGCGATTCTGCGCATTCCCTACATAGGAGCGCGCCGATTCCCGTCCAGCCGCCTGCGGGAACCCTCGTGAAGGATCTTGCGGTATGCCGAATCGATCTTTGTGATGCAGATCACATGATCCTATCTGGCGGCATACGAGCTGCCGAATATCCATCCCGGTCACTTTGCGTAGCGCTCTCGCCGCACTTCTGATCTTGACTGGTCACTGTCAGGGGCGCATGATCCCTTTCGTTATTTATCTGGGCTTTATGCGGGTCTTGTGAGGCGGGCGGTCTAAGAGCGTGGCCGTGCGCCCGCTGGTGATGCGGGAGGGTGCGGCGTGCCGGTTTCACGTGCTCGGGTGGAACGATTCAGGTGGTCACGTCGCAGGCTCGCGCATGCTTTGACCGGCGCGGTCGTCGGTTTGGCGGTGTTCGTCGCCGGGGTCGGCGTTCCGGATGGGCTGGTGCGGAAGGCCGCGGCGGATTCGTCTTCGTCGGGTGGTGAGCGCAGCGTCGAGGGCCACGCGGTCGCGGCGAAGCCGGTGCCGAAGGGGGTTGAGGACGAACTTGTGCCGGCCAGGCGTACGGCGCCTCAGTGGCCGAAGGCGGGTTCGGGCCGTGCCGATCTTTCCAAGGGTTCAGGAGCGGTGGCGGTTGCGGGGGTGCCGGTGTCGGTGGCTCCCGTGGTGCTTCCGACTACGAAGCCGTCCCCTACTGCTACGCCGTCACCCACTGCGAAGCCGTCGGCCTCGCCGAGCGGCAAGGCCGGGGACACGAGGGCGTCGCGGTCACGATCGGCAGCCTCTGCAGCCCCGTTGTCGCAGCGGTCGCCGTCGTCGGTGCGGGTGGAGACGTTCGACACCACGGTGGCCCGGCGGTTGGGCGGGGTCGGGTTGGCGGTACGGCTGACGCGCGATGACGGCGGTGCGGAGGTGGCGCCGGCGAAGGTGACGGTGGATTACTCCTCTTTCGGTAACGCCCATCCGGGGGGTTTCGCGTCCCGGTTGACGATGCTGAAGGTGCCGGTGTGCATGCTGGAGGCAAAGCCGTCGCGGGACTGCCTGGAGCAGGCCAAGGCCGAGACGCGGGCGCTGCCGGTGGTCAACGACGTGGCGCATGGCAGGCTGACCGCGGTTATGGAGGCCGCCCCTACTTCGGGGACGGCGTCGGCGGATGCGTTCGTGTATGTGCTGGCGAGTTCGGCGGCCTCGACGGGCTCGGATGCGGCCGGGTCGTTCGCTGCGACCGATCTCAAGCCGTCGGGGACCTGGCAGGTGGGGCTGTCGGGTGGCGCCTTCTCCTACAGTTACCCGGTGCCGGCGGTGCCGCCACCGGGTGGGTCGGCTCCGACGCTGGCGTTGGAGTATTCCTCGTCGTCGGTGGACTCGCTGACCTCCTATACCAACAATCAGGCGCCGCTGGTGGGGATGGGCTGGGAGTTGAACGCGGGGTTCATCGAGCGGCAGTTCCAGCCGTGCGGGTTGTGGGAGGACCGGCTGCAGGGGCATTTGTGCTGGGAGTCTCCCGATTCCGATCCGGAGAGTTCGGCGTTGACGCTGTCGGTGGGGGGCCGCTCTTCGAAGATCGTTAAGGACGATCTGTCGGGTACGTACAAGACCGCCGATGATTTCGGCTGGAAGATCGACTATGTCGCCTCGGGCAGCCAGAGCGGGCAGCCGTACTGGCAGGTGACCACCCAGGATGGGACGGTCTACCGGTTCGGATACCACCGGAACTCTTCCTGGCAGGTGCCGGTGCTGGGGGACTGGCCGGGTGAGCCGTGCCATGCGCAGTTCCTGGCGTCGGGCACCTCGTATCCGACGACGTCTGCGTTCTGTGATGCGACGTGGCGGTGGCAGCTGGACCGGGAGGTCGACCCTAAGGGCAATGTGATCGATTACACCTGGGCGCGGGAGACCAACTTCTACTGCCGGGCGGGTGGGTATGAGTGCGGCTGGCTCCCCGAATACGCCCTGGATTACGACCGCGGCGGGTATCTGACCGAGATCGGTTATGGCCACAACCTGAATGTGGCGGGGTCGACGCCGACGGGGAGGATCACCTTTACCGTCGCCGATCGTGGCACGCCGCCGCCGGGGATCGGTAACTGGTCCGATGACACGCCGACCGACCTTTTGTGCCTGAGCAGCGGTTCGGACTGCGACAACGGCACGCCGACGTTCTTCACGAGCAAGCGGTTGGATGCGATCACCTCCCAGTCGTGGAATGTCGCCTCCTCTGATTGGGAGGATGTGACGCGGCTGGATTTGACCTATCGGTGGATCGAGACCGACTGCCCTGATGGGACTCCCTTCTGCATGGGCAAATCGGTGCTGTGGCTGGACCGGATCCGGGCCGTGGGCATGGCGGGGGGTGGGCCGGAGATCGCCGCACCGCCGATCGACTTCAGCGCCACGCTGCTGGACAACCGGGCTGATTATGTCGAGTACAGCGATGACCATCCACGGTTTCAGCTACCGCGGATGTCGGCGGTGACCACCGGCCTGGGTGGCGTGACCGAGATCACCTATGGGCAGGCCAGCCCGTGTGATGACCACGGGATGACGGGGTGGGACGACAGCGGCCAGGACTGTTACGGCTGGGAGCTGTACAACTACACCCTGGGAGAGTCGTCGCTGTATCGCCATGGCGCGATCTACAACAAGTGGCTGGTCATGACGACCATGGAGCGGGATCTGGTGGCCGGCTCTCCCGACCAGGTGACCCGGTATGAGTATCTGGGCGGTCCGGGGTGGGCCAAGCCGGTGCCGCTGCTGGATACCGAGCCCCTATTCCGGGAGTGCGTGGGCGACTCCTACATTCTGGAGGAGTATTACCCGTGGCTGCCCACCTGCTATGACTGGGCGGGCAACTGGACGGAGTTCCGCGGCTACCCGACGGTCCGGGTGATCAAGGGAACACCCAGTGGGAGCGGGGACCTGTCCGCCTACAGCGTCACCTCCACCACCTTCTACCGGGGGTTGTACGAGGACACCCTCGCCGACGGCAGCGCCCGGCACACCACGGTGACCGATTTCGACGGCACCACCCACGACGACCTTCGTGCCCTGTCGGGCATGACATTGCAGGAGCAGACCCTGCGTGTCACCGGCGTGTCCGCCACCACGTCGGCTCCCGATGCCTTCAGTGAGGAGGCCTCGACCCGGTACGAGTACGCCGACGTGGTCACCGGCAGCGGGCCGATCGACTACGACCCCCATCGGGTCAACCAGACCCGCGAGGTCACCCGGGAGAAGGCCACCTCCGGCTGGCGATACACCGAGGTCAAGACCGCCTACAACGCCGACGGGCTACCGGTCACGGTCAACGACTACGGTGAACGCGGCGACGGCGCCGACAACACCTGCACCGCGACCACCTACGCCCGCAACACCTCCAGCGGGGCCTGGATGATCTCCTACCCGGCCGACCAGGAGCGGCGCGCCGGGGACGACTGCGAGACCGGGACACTGCTGGGGCGGACGGTCACCCTGTATGACGGGGCGACCAGCCCGAGCACGAACACCCCGACGAAGGGGAACGTGACCGAAACTCGCGCTTATTCCACGGCCTCCGACTACGCGGCGACCGAGAGCACGTTCGATGATTACGGCCGGCCGTTGACCGTGACCGACCCGCTGGGCAAGACGACGACCACGGCCTACAGTCCAGCGGTGGGCTGGCCCTCGGGCGGTGTCACGGTCACCAACCCGTTAGGGCATACGGTGACCACCTGGTCCTCGCCGTATAACGGCCTGCCTGTGGGGCTGCGGGATGCGAACAACAACGATGTGAACATCGACTACGACGTGCTCGGCCGGACATTGCTGTTGTGGACCCCGGTCGCGCCGAAATCCGGTGGGACGCCGGCGGCCAAGGTCGCCTACACCATTCCGGCCGATGCCAACGGGACGGTGACAGGACCGGCCACGACCACGGTTTCGCGGCTGCAGTCGGGCAGCGGCAGCTCAGCCAAGTGGGTGTCCACGCACACCTACATTGACGGGCTGGGCCGTGCCCGGGAGACCCAGACGGCCTCCCCGGCGGGCGGGCGGATCGTCCAGGTCGCCACCTATGACGCGCGGGGGTTGACGGCCGCGGCCTCCGCCCCGGTCCATAACACCGCTGATCCGGGTTCGGGGCTGCTCAACCCGGTGCTGACGTCGCTGCCGCAGTGGTCCAAGCCGATTTATGACGGTTTGGGACGCGCGACGGCGCAGCTCGACATGACCGGATCGAGCGAGTTTCGCCGTACCACGACGAACTACCTGGGCGCGGACAAGTATGAGGTGACACCGCCGACGGGCGGTAAGACGGTCTACTACACCGATGCGGCCGACCAGGTCACCAAGATCGAGGAATGGCTCACCGGTGCGGGCGGGCAGCAGGCCGCGACGGCTGTCGCCGGGCCGCGGCCTGTCGCGTCAACCGGCACGACCGCAGAGCCGGCAAAGCCAGAACAGCCTGGGTCGGCAGCAACCGCCGACGCCGTAAGGACGTCGCCGGCAGACGACGGCAATGCGGCCTCGGCCACGGTGAAGGCCGAGATCGCGGCGGCTGCGCAGGCGGCCTTGAAGAACGCGGCCAGGCAGGGTAAGCGGGTGCAGGTGGATGCGGCGACGACTGAGTCGTCGGTCATGTACGCCAATCCCGACGGTAAGACGTTCACCACGGAGATGACCTCCGGGCCGGTCCGGGTCGATCAGGGCGGCCGGTGGGTGCCGGTCGATACCTCGCTGGTCGAAGACCGTGGTGTGCTGCGGCCCAAAGCCGCCGCTGCCCAGGTGGAGTTCTCAACCGGAGGGCCGGGTGCGTTCGCCAAGCTGACCCGCAAGGATGGCAGCGTCTTCGCGCTGGAGTGGCCGAGCACGCTTCCGCGACCCGCAATCAAGGGAAACACCGCGGCCTACGGTCTCGGTGATGGCGCCGAATTGGTCGTCACCGCGTTGCCCACGGGGTTCCGGCACGATGTGGTGCTGCGGCAGCGGCCGGTCACACCGGTGGAGTTCCGTCTGCCCGTACAGACCAGCGGCGGCCTGGAACTCGCCGTGACCAAGAACGGCGGATTGACACTGACCGATGCCACAGGCACGGTCGCGGCCTCCGCCCCACGGCCGGTGATGCTGGACGCTGAGGCGGTCAAGGCCCGGGTGCCGAACACCGGCCGGCGGGGAAAGATCTCCACCAGCGTCGTCACCGAGCACGGGCGTCAGGTGCTGGTGCTCAAACCCGACTTCGCGTTCCTGACGGACCCGAAGACGGTGTATCCGCTGCGGGTGGACCCGACGACCACGCTGCCGTTCAACGACGACGTGGACGTGAACAGCTTCTTCAACGAGGTTGACCCGACCAACCCGTTCATGCAGGCGGGCACCCGGACCGTTAGCGAGAAGTATCGCGTCTACCTGCGGTTCGACACCTCCTCACTGGCCGGGTCGACGATCACCGACGCCAAGCTGGAAGTGTTCAACATCGACGCGCCGACCTGCGGTGCGTCGGTCGGGGCCGGGATCCAGGCACGACGGCTGACCAGCACCTGGGACGCGGCGACGCTGACCTGGGCGGGCAAGCCCACTGACACCACCGAGGACGCCGTCACCACGACCAAGGCGTTCCAGGACGGCTGCGGGACCGGTGCGGGCTATCTGGATTGGACGATCACCGGGATCGTGGCCGACTGGGCGGCAGGTGCGCCTAATTACGGGGTGGCGTTGCAGTCGCCGTCGGAGACCACCGCCAACAACTACCGGGTTTTCGCCTCCGCGGAGGAAACCGGCCAGTTCAACAGCCCGCCCAAGCTGACCGTCACCTCCAGCGGGCCAGCCTCGACCCCCACGGTAGGCACGCTGTCGATCACCCCGTCGACCGGCACCACGGTCACCTCGGTGACGCCGACCCTGCACACGACCGTCACCGACCCGGCCGGGGGCAGCCTGCGGGCCGACTACGAAATCGAGCACGACCCGGCCTACCCCGCCGAGGGCACGGGTGTGATCTGGGCAGGCAGCTCGGCTGCGGTCGCCTCCGCCAGCGACGCGCCGACCGCCGTACCAGGCGGGAAGCTGACCGACGGGTGGCACATCCGCTGGCGGGCCCGGGCCACCAACACCGCAACCTCCACCTCCTCGGCCTGGTCGGCCTGGCAGACCGCCACGGTCACCGTGACCGATCCGGTGGTGGACCAGCTGCAGACCACCCCATCGCAGGACGAGTCGGGGGTGCAGGTCACCTCCAGCCTCACCCCGGCCTTCGCCGCCCGGGTCACCACACCCGACGGCTCCGCCGCCCGGGTGGAGTTCGAACTGGAGCACGACCCGGCCGACACCGCACACGGCACCGGCCAGATCTGGGCTACCGGGGTGGACGATGTCGCCTCCGGCACCCAAGCGACGGTCACCGTCCCATCCGGCACCCTGGGCGACGGGTGGAAGGTCCGCTGGCGCGCCCGCGCGGTCGGTGCCGGGTCCAACACCTCGGCCTGGAGCGGGTGGCAGGCCCTGACGGTGCAGGTCCCGGCCGCCACGGTAGGCCAGCTGCAGGTCACCCCGTCCCAGACCGCCGACGGCACCACGGTGATCACCTCGCTGACCCCGCGGCTCCTGGCGACCGTGACCGACTCCTACGGGGCGGCGCTGCGGGCGGAGTTCGAACTGGAACACGACCCGGCCGACACCGCACACGGCACCGGCAGCATCTGGACCGGCGCCGTCGATGACGTGGCGTCCGGAACCCAGGCCGCCGTGACGATTCCGTCCGGGAAACTCGCCGACGGCTGGGGCGTACGCTGGCGTGTCCGGGCGGTCAACACCACCACACAGGTCGCCTCGCCGTGGTCGGACTGGCAGGTGGCCACCGTGAACACCGGCACCATCCCCTCCAACCCCGGGGTGACCGCACTGCAGGTCACCCCCGCCCAGGCAGTGGACGGTACCACGGTCACCAGTTCGCTGACCCCGCACTTGCTGGCGCAGGTCACCGACCCCGCCGGCGGCACACTGCGGGGCGAATTCGAACTCGAACACGACCCCGCCGCCCCCAACGGCCAAGGCAGCGGTCAGATCTGGGCCACAGCCGTCGACAACGTACCCGCCGGCACCCAGGCCGGCGTGACCGTCCCCGGCGACACCCTCAGTGAGGGGTGGCTGGTGCGCTGGCGCGCCCGCGCCGTCGCGGGCGAGGACGCCTCGGCCTGGTCGGAGTGGCAGACCTTCCGGGTGGACCAACCCGACCCCGTGCTGGGCACCCTGCAGGTCACCCCCTCCCATGTCGTTGATGGGGTTACGGTTACCACCTCGCTGACCCCGCAACTGCTCGCCCAGGTCACCGACCCGATCGGTGGCACGGTGCGGGCGGAGTTCGAGCTGGAGCACGACTCCGCGGCCCCCGACGGCCAAGGCACCGGTCAGATCTGGGGCGGCGCCGTGGATGATGTGGCCTCCGGGACCCAGGCCGCTGTGACCGTGCCGGAGGACAAGCTGTCTGATGGGTGGCTGGTGCGCTGGCGCGCCCGCGCCATCACCGGCGGCGGCACCTCCGCCTGGTCGGCCTGGCAGCAACTGCGGGTCACCGAAGGCTCACCGATCCCGGAGGTCGCCAACCCGCGGGTACAGCCCGCCTCCGGCACCACCACACCCACGCTGACCCCTGCCCTGCTCGCCACGGTCACCTCATCGCAGGGCGGGCAACTCGGCGCGGAGTTCGAGCTAGAGCACGACCCCGCGGCCCCCGACGGCCAAGGCACCGGTCAGATCTGGACCACCACCGTCACCGGGGTGACCTCCGGTAACGACGCCGTCGCCACCGTCCCGGCCGGGAAACTACAGGACGGGTGGAAGATCCGCTGGCGGGTCCGCTCGGTCAACGCCGGCTTCACCTCCGAATGGACCGCCTGGCAGCAGCTGACCGTGGACGTCCCCGCGTATTACGACACCAACTACGAATACGACCGCAAGGGTCAGCTCATCAAGCAGACCGACGCGAACGGCAACGTCCGCACCTTCACCTACGATCTGCTCGGACGGCGGATCGCCGCCCATGACCCCGACGCAGGCGACTCCGAGCAGGCTTACGACGCGGCCGGGCGCCTGCTGTGGTCCACCGACGGCAAGGGCCAGAAGGTCTCCTACACCTATGACGACCTCGGCCGCACCACCGCCGTCTGGTCCGGAGAGCCCGACTCGGGCACCAAGCTCGCCGAATGGACGTACGACACGGTCGCCAAGGGCCAGCTGACCTCCGCCACCCGGTATTCCGGCGGCAACGCCTACGTCGACGCGGTGACCGGCTACGACACCATGGGCCGCCCCACCGGCTCCACCCTGACGGTCCCGTCCTCAGAGGGGTTGCTGGCCGGGACCTACACCTTCGCCACCACCTACAACACCGCCGGCGACACCGCGACCTACACCATGCCCGCCGCCGGCGGCCTCCCAACGGAGACGGTCACCTCCACCTACACCGACCTCGGACTGCCGCAGGCCATGACCTCCGGCCTCGGCGGCGGCTTCACCTACGTCCACGCCACCACCTACTCCCCCACCGCACGCTTGACCGAACGCTCCTACGGCGCGAGCGGCAAGATCAAACGCACCCTGGCCTGGGACAACTCGACCGGCTGGCTGAAGTCGGTCACCACCACGACCAAGGCCGACACCCTCAACCCGGTGACCACCCAGGACGACCGCTACACCTACGACATCTCCGGCGAGATCACCCGAATCCTGGACGCCGCCACCGCCGCCGACACCAGCCCGGGACAGGCGGAGTGCTTCACCTACGACGGCCTACACCGGCTGACCCAGGCCTGGACCACTACCGCCACAGACTGCGGCACGGGCACCGGCGCGGCCGACAACCAGGGCATCGACCCCTACGCCCAGTCGTTCACCTACGACGCCGTCGGCAACATCACCAGCATCACCGATGGCGGGCAGACCGCCACCTACACCTATCCACAGCCCGGCGCGAACGCGGTACGGCCGAATGCGGTCACCTCCATCACCCGCCCCAGCGGTACCGACACCTACACCTACGACAAGACCGGACAGCTCACTGCCCGCACCGTAGGCGGCAAGAACGGCACCCTCACCTGGAACGAACTCGGCCAGTTGGAGAAGGCCACCATCGACGGCCAGGACACCACGATGGTCTACGACGCCGACGGCGAACGCCTCATCCGCCGCGACCCCGGCGGCAAGGCCACCCTCTATCTGGGCTCGATGGACATCGAGGTTGACGGGGACACCATCACCGGCAAGCGCTACTACACCACCCCCGACGGCGCCACCGTCGCCATGCGCATCGGCGGCGACGGCGTCACCTGGCTCACATCCGGTCTGCACGGCTCCGTCCAACTCGCCGTCAACGACAACACCGGCGCCGTCTCCCGCGAACGCTACCTGCCCTTCGGCCAGCGCCGCGGCGCCGACGACCTCCCCTTCACCGACCTGGGCTTCCTCGGCAAAGTCGAAGACGACTCCACCGGCCTGACCTACCTATCCGCGCGCTACTACGACCCCACAATCGCCAAATTCATCACCACCGACCCGCTTCTTGACCTGCGCCAACCCCAATGGGCCAATCCCTACGCCTACGCCGGCAACAACCCCATCGGCCTGTCCGACCCGACTGGCTTAGCAACAAAACCGTGCGAGCATCACCCCGCAGAGAGGGCATCTGCGACATGTAAGAAAGCGGCTGCCGATGCGAAGTGGCGTGAATGCGCCAAGGAGCACGGCGCCAAGCAGTGCGACAGGGTTCGCAAGTCGGCCCAGAAGGCCAAG
Organism: Sphaerimonospora sp. CA-214678; assembly: GCF_050942215.1. Classification (GTDB taxonomy): domain Bacteria; phylum Actinomycetota; class Actinomycetes; order Streptosporangiales; family Streptosporangiaceae; genus Sphaerimonospora. The sequence continues at coordinate 2,665,901 of NZ_CP192056.1, read as the reverse complement.
GAAACCCTGATAAAGCGATGGAACCAGGTAAGGGTGCTGTTCAGCGACCATGGCAAGATGTGTGCCATCGTCCCCGACTGCGCGCTCGGCGTCGCCAACCTTCTCGGCTACAACCCGTTCAAACACAGCGAGCAGCCAGAACGATTTGTTGACCAAGTGATGCAGTTCCTCATGGAGGACTTCGATAAATGCATCAATGATGCAGATCTCGGTGCCTGCGCAATGGCGGCCGTGGGCATGATTCCCGCAGGGAAAGGTGGAGCCACCGGCATAAAACTGGCCTTCGGCTACGGAGACGAACTCGGTAAAGCTCTCGGTTTTCTCGGTAAGACTGTTAAGAAGCTCTGCAGCAGTTTCATCCCCGGCACTATGGTGCTGATGGCCGACGGCACCCAAAAGCCGATCGAGCAAGTCGAAGTCGGCGACGAGGTTTTGGCCACCGACCCGGTCACCAGGAAGACTGAAGCACGCGCTGTCCTCGCACTGCTCACCAGCGAAGGAGACAAAAACCTCGTTGAGATCACCGTCGACACGGACGGAACGTATGGAGACGAGACCGGTGTCATCATCGCCACCGACCAGCATCCCTTCTGGTCCGAAGACCAAGGCCACTGGTTCAATGCCAAGGACCTGCAAGCCGGGATGCGGGTACTCACCTCCGACGGCGGTGACGGGCTCGCGGTCCTAAGCACCAGCACCTATCATCGAAGCAACCAGCGTGTCCACAACCTCACGGTCAGCGGACTGCACACCTACCATGTGGCTGCCGGAGATGTTGACGTCCTCGTCCACAACGCTGGTCCATGCAAGATTGGGCCCGGAGCTCTTAACGCCGCCCAAGCCAAGAACTACAAGCGTTTCGCAGGGAAACTATCGAAATACAAGGACGATATCGAGATCACTCGATACAGAACAGGAAACGTAAAATTTGAAGTTCGGGTTCCTGGGAGAGTTCCGGGCTCTTACGCAATCTATCGTAAGATAGTCAATGCCGAAGGAAAAACGATATCCGTTAGAAAGATCACCGTCACTCCGGACGGAAAAGTCGCTCACATCAAGGACAAAATGTGATGCCAGAGAGAGGAAGCGAGGAACGTCTAGCACTCCTCCACGACCTGGTCAGGCTACAAAGGCCCGTATCCGCTCTTGTCGACCAACTTCACACATACCCATGGGACGTTGATCATCCACTTCTTTTCGTATCTGTCGCAGACGTAACGCGAATCCTCGAGGCCTTTTTGTCCGACGACATTTCGGCGGATACGGTATCGGAATGGGCCGACGCAGTTGAGATGAGGGAAGATATCCAGCTCGATGAGCGGCTTGTAGACTTTTTTATGGAAGCATCATCGCCTGAGATTTTCGAACCCGTGTCAGGAGCGTTTGCTCGTCGATGGCTGACTCACCTGAAATCAAAGGAATGAGAGCTGACGATTCGATGATGAGTCGCAAACATCGACTCAAGCGATTCATAACGCAGCAGGGGAGGGGGTCCGCATTATGCACCAGAACGGAGGATGAGGCACCACAATCCATAAAAGGAACGGCAAACATTTCGACGAATTCAGGGATTTAGCCGATCCGAATGCAACACATCAGTTCAATATCTGATTGTATAGGCTCTGCGGCGTAGGGCCGAAGACTCTGAAAGCCGTCTTCCTGCTTCTGCGGGTCGCTTCGGCGCATCAAGTTCACCCCTACCTGGTGCTTGACGGGACGCTGATCCGTATCGACCGGGTCGCCGCCGACCGGCCGTACTACTCGGGTAAGAGCCGGTGCCACCGGATGAACATCCAGGTCCTGGCTGCTCCGGATGGCACGATCGTGTGACGTCGGGATCGCTGCCGGGTTCGGTGCACGACCGGATTTGGGGAGTCATCCGCCGTCTCAGGACTGTCGGCCTGGTCACGCTCGCTGACAAGGGTACATCGGCGCTGGTGAGCCGGTCCGGGTGCCGTACAAGGGGCGGGGGAAGCCGGTCGGGCAGAAGGTCGCCAACTCTGCCCATGCCAAGCTGCGTGGTCCCGGCGAACAGGCAAATGCGCAACTGAAGGGCCGGCGGATCCTTCGAAAGCTCCATTGTTGCCCCAAACGGGCACGTCAGCTGGTCAAAGCCATCCAAGTCCTACAGGGACGGGAAGGATGATGGAAAGCACTCATGGCGTCCCGAAACCGCTTGGTCACCTGACCGAGGGTATTCGCTGGGACAGGCCGATGCGAGGAGCAGTCATGGTGGCCTGACCGCGGGTTTCTATGCCCTTCAAGCTAGGCCGCCTGATCGTTTGTTGTCCGGCGCTGAGTAAATCCGCGTTAGCGTTCAATGGGTGCTCTCGCTGCGGGGCGCTCCCCGATACGAACCATGTCCGAGTCGGCGTACCGGGGCGGCATGAAGTCGATCACCCTGGCCGCCCCGGTCTCGGTTACGTATGTCCGCGCATGTCACGCGAGGGTGATGCCGCCGTCGGTCACGCTGATCTTCTGCTCGGGCAGCGGCGCGCCGGCCGGGCCGTCCTTGACCGAGCCGTCGGCGACGTCGAACTTGCTGCCGTGACAGTGGCAGTTGATCGTGCCGTTGGAGACGGTGCCGACCAGGCAGCTCTGGTGCGTGCAGACCGCGCTGAACGCCTTGAACTCCCCCTTGACGGGCTGGGTCACGACGACCTTCAGATCCTCGAAGATCTTTCCGCCGCCCTCGGGGATGTCCGAGGTCTGTGCGATCGGGCCGGTGGGCTTGGCCGCGGGAGCCCCCGCGTCGCCACCGCACGCGGCGAGCGCCGCCGCCAGTCCCGCTCCCCCGGCTCCGAAGATCACAGCACGGCGCGTCGTGTCCGTCGTGCTCTCAGTCATCGTTCGTCCTCTCTTGCCTTGCTCCGCTGAACCCTATGCCGTCTGTACACCCCGCGCGGCAGGAAGGTTCAAATCTCAAATATCTTCCTGAGGAACATCCCGGTGTGGCTCTCCTCGACTTTGGCGATCTCCTCGGGCGTGCCGGTGGCGACGACCCGGCCGCCCCGCGACCCGCCCTCCGGCCCCATGTCGATGATCCAGTCGGCCGTCTTGATCACGTCGAGGTTGTGCTCGATGACGATGACCGTGTTGCCGTTGTCCACGAGACGGTTGAGCACGCCGAGCAGGCGGCGGATGTCCTCGAAGTGCAGGCCGGTCGTCGGCTCGTCCAGCACGTAGACCGTACGACCCGTGGACCGCCGCTGCAGCTCCGAGGCGAGCTTGACCCGCTGGGCCTCGCCGCCGGACAGCGTGGTGGCGGGCTGGCCGAGCCGTACGTAGCCGAGGCCGACGTCGTTGAGCGTCTGCAGGTGGCGGCGGATCGCCGGGATCGAGTCGAAGAACTCCAGCGCCTCCTCGATCGGCATGTCGAGGACCTCGGAGATGGTCTTGCCCTTGTAGCGGACCTCCAGGGTCTCGCGGTTGTACCGCGCCCCGTGGCAGACCTCGCAGGGGACGTAGACGTCCGGCAGGAAGTTCATCTCGATCTTGATGGTGCCGTCGCCGGAGCAGGCCTCGCACCGGCCGCCCTTGACGTTGAAGCTGAACCGTCCGGGCAGGTAGCCGCGTACCTTCGCCTCCGTCGTCGAGGCGAACAGCTTGCGCACGTGGTCGAAGACGCCGGTGTAGGTCGCCGGGTTGGACCGGGGCGTACGGCCGATCGGCGACTGGTCGACGTGCACCACCTTGTCGAGCAGGTCCGTGCCGGTCACCCGCGAGTGCCGGCCGGGCACGGTGCGCGCGCCGTGCAGCTCCTTGGCCAGCGCGGCGTAGAGGATGTCGTTGACCAGCGTGGACTTGCCCGACCCCGACACACCGGTCACGGCCGTGAAGACGCCCAGCGGGAACTCCACGTCGACGCCGGTCAGGTTGTTCTCACGGGCGCCCTTGACGACGAGCTGCCGCTTCCTGTCCCGCTTGCGCCGCTGCTCGGGTACGGCGATCGCCCTGCGGCCGGAGAGGTAGGCCCCGGTGAGCGACTGCTCGCAGGCCAGCAGCTCCTGGACGGTGCCGGACACCACGACCTGGCCGCCGTGCTCGCCCGCGCCGGGGCCGATGTCCACCACCCAGTCGGCGGCGGCGATGGTGTCCTCGTCGTGCTCGACCACGATCAGTGTGTTGCCCATCTCACGCAGCCGGATCAACGTCTCCAGCAGCCGGTGGTTGTCCCGCTGGTGCAGGCCGATCGACGGCTCGTCCAGGACGTACAGCACGCCGACGAGACCGGAGCCGATCTGGGTGGCCAGCCGGATCCGCTGCGCCTCGCCGCCCGCCAGCGTCCCGGCGGCGCGGTCCAGCGTGAGGTAGTCGAGGCCGACGTCCAGCAGGAAGCCGAGCCGGGCATTGATCTCCTTGACCACCCGCTCGGCGATGTGCCGGTCGCGATCCGACAGCGACAGCCCCGACAGGAACGCCGCGCACTCGCCGATCGACATCGCGGCGACCTCGGCGATCGAGGCGTCGCCGACGGTGACGGACAGGGACACCGGCTTGAGACGGCGGCCCCGGCAGGCCGGGCAGGGGATCTCGCGCATGTAGCCCTCGAACCGCTCCCGGCCCGTGTCGCTCTCCGACTCGGCGTGCCTGCGCTGCACCCAGGGGATGACGCCCTCGAACGTCGTGTAGTAGGACCGCTGCCTGCCGAACCGGTTGGTGTAGCGGATGTGGACCTGCTCGTCGTGGCCGTGCAGGATCGACTTCTGCGCCTTCTTCGGCAGCCGCTCCCACGGGGTGTCCAGGTCGAATGCCAGCATGTTGCCGAGCCCTTCGAGCAGCCGGACGAAGTAGTCGCTGGTGTGGCCGTTCGACCAGGGGGTGACGGCGCCGTCGCCGAGGGTCCGCTCCGGGTCGGGGACGATCAGCTCGGGGTCGACCTCCATGCGGGTGCCGAGGCCGGTGCACTCGGGGCAGGCGCCGAACGGCGAGTTGAACGAGAACGACCGGGGCTCCAGCTCCTCGAACGACAGGTCGTCGTAGGGACAGTAGAGGTGCTCGGAGTAGAACCGCTCCCGGTTGGGGTCGCTCTCGGGCAGGTCGACGAAGTCGAGGGTGATCGTGCCGCCGGACAGGCGCAGCGCGGTCTCCACCGAGTCGGTGAGCCGCCGCCGCGCGCCGTCCTTGACGGCGAGCCGGTCGACGATCACCTCGATGTCGTGCTTCTCGTACTTCTTCAGCGTCGGCGGCTCCTCCAGCCTGACCACCGTGCCATCGACCCGGGCGCGTGCGTACCCCTTGGTCTGCAGCTCGCGGAACAGCTCGCCGTACTCTCCCTTGCGGCCGCGCACGACCGGCGCGAGCACCTGGAAGCGGGTGCCTTCGGGCAGCTCCAGCACCCGGTCGACGATCTGCTGCGGCGTCTGCCTGGCGATCGGCCGCTCGCACCGCGGGCAGTGCGGCTTGCCGATGCGCGCCCAGAGCAGGCGCAGGTAGTCGTAGACCTCGGTGATGGTGCCGACGGTCGAACGGGGGTTGCGGCTGGTCGACTTCTGGTCGATCGACACGGCCGGGGACAGCCCCTCGATGAAGTCGACGTCGGGCTTGTCCATCTGCCCCAGGAACTGCCGGGCGTAGGCGGACAGCGACTCGACATAGCGGCGCTGGCCCTCGGCGAAGATGGTGTCGAAGGCCAGGCTGGACTTTCCGGATCCGGAAAGCCCGGTGAAGACGATCAGAGCGTCTCGCGGCAGGTCCAGCGAGACGTCCTTCAAGTTGTGCTCACGTGCGCCACGCACGATCAGGCGGTCAGCCACGGCGGTCCCGATAGTTCGAAGAAGTCAACAGAGGTGCCCGGGGAGGCTATCCGGCGCCACCGACAATTTCCGGCGACCTCTCTGTCCAGGGTATGCGTACCGGCGAATCCCCGTCCCCGTTCCCGGGGACTCGGGGGCGAGGACCGCAGGCGAAGGCCCGCAGGAGCGGGCTTCGCGCCTCCTCCCGGCGCGGTGAGCGGCCCCGCCGCCGTCGGGGTCACCGCGCTAGCGTGAGCCGTACGGAAGCACGAAGGGGAGACAGATGACCTACACGGGCGACGTCGTCAAGAACGGGCCGGCGGACGTGCGGGAGCTGCCCGCGCTGACCATCTCGAAGATCGAGGTGGGTGACTTCGGCAACAACGCCTACCTGCTGCGGTGCGCGGAGACGGGTGACGGCCTGCTGATCGACGCCGCAGCTGAGCCCGACCGGCTGCTCGGGCTCATCGGCGACCACCCGATCAGCTCGATCGTGACCACCCACCGGCACATGGACCACTGGATGGCGCTGGAGGAGGTGGCCAGGGCCACCGGCGCCCAGATCGTGGCCCACCCGCTCGACGCGCCCGAGCTGCCCGTACGGGTCACCCAGGAGGTCGAGCACGGGGACAGGGTGACCGTCGGGGTGATCGCGCTGGAGGTCGTCCATCTGCGCGGCCACACGCCCGGCTCGATCGCGCTGCACTACCCGGGGCACCTGTTCACCGGCGACTCGCTCTTCCCGGGGGGCGTCGGCAACACCGAGAAGGACCCGGCGAGGTTCGAGCGGCTCTACACCGACGTGGTGGAGCGGCTGTTCGACCGGCTGCCCGACGAGACGTGGGTCTACCCCGGCCACGGCAAGGACACGACGCTCGGGGCCGAGCGTCCGCACCTGGCGGAGTGGAAGGCACGCGGCTGGTGAGCCGCACCGGCCGGAGGGCGGCGCTCAGACGCCCTCCAGGCCGGGGTGGGGGCGGGGATCGCCGGTCGTGAAGACCCGGACGATCCGGTCGGCGGCTGCGGCCGGCTCGTCCGCACTCTCGACCACGTCGCCCCAGGACCAGCGGTAGAAGCAGCCGTCCGACATCGCCACGCAGTCGACCGTCTCGCTGAAGATCGCCGCATCCGGGTCGCGGACCTTCAGCGACGGCGGATCGGGGCGCAGCGACGCCTCCAGCCCGCGGAGTTCCAGTTCCCGCGCCAGCTTGCCGAGGAAGTACGTCAGGGTGTGCTCGCGAGGCATGGCGACCAGGGCTCCATCGGGCTAGACGATCATATGGATGTGCTGCCGGGACCCATGGAAAAGGGGCCCTCATGGCTGATTGGCCGGGGCCCCTGTCCGTGTGACGGCTTCAGTCAGCCCGCGTTCTCCGAGCGTCGTTCCCTGCGCTGCTGCTGTTTGAACATCAGGACCCGCAGCGGAATGGCGGAGACGATCGCGATCTGCATGGTCGCACCCACCGTGATCAGCCGGTCGCCGCCGTCCAGGCCCGACGCCCAGATCGTCAGGCAGGCCACGTTGATCAGCATCCAGCCGAGGACCACGGCCGCGAGATTGCCCTTCGGCTTGGGGTATTCGATCCGGCTGACCATCAGCCAGGCCACCGCGACGATGCCCGCGATCGTGAGGTAACCGGGCTGGAAGAGCAGCACGATCGAGACCACCGTCATCGCGCCCATCGGAATCGGCAGCCCCATGAAGTCGCCGCTCTTCGTCTTGACGCAGGCGAACCTGGCCAGCCGTACGACACCGGCGAGCAGGACGGAGGCGGCCGCGCACAGCACGAGCCACAGCGGGAGGCGGCCGGAGAAGCCCGCCCAGATCACCACCATGAACGCGGGCGCGAACCCGAAGCTGATCACGTCGGCGAGGTTGTCCAGCTCGGCGCCCATGGCGGAGGCGCGGAACCTCCGGGCGACGAGGCCGTCGAACAGGTCGCAGGTCGCCCCGATGAGCAGCAGGACCACGGCGGTGCCGAAGAACCGGGGGTCGGGCTCGAACTTTCCGCTGGACTGCATCAGATCGCTTATCGCCGACCAGGCGAGCACGCATACCGCGAGGAAACCGCTGAGCGCGTTGCCGAGCGACAGGGAGTCGGCCGCCGACAGGCGGAACGCCTTGCCCACGGGTCCTCGCGGTTCGTCGGCCGCCGCCTCGTCGGCGGTCAGCCCCTCCACCGGCCAGTTCGCGCCGGCGCCGAGATCAGGCGTGGTCAAGGCGTGTCACCCCCGCCACGGTCTTCTGACCGACGGTGACCGCGGGCGTCACTCCCTCGGGGAGGTAGACGTCCACCCGGGAGCCGAAGCGGATCAGCCCGATCCGCTCGCCCTGGGTCACCTTCGCCCCGGCCGCGAGGTACGGCACGATGCGGCGGGCGACGGCCCCCGCGATCTGCACGACCTCGAGGTCGCCGAGCGCGGTGTCGAAGTGCCAGACCACCCGCTCGTTCTTGTCGCTGTCCTTGTTGAAGGCCGGGACGAAGCCGCCGGGAACGTGTTCGACGGAGGTGACGGCGCCGGCCGCGGGCGCCCGGTTGACGTGGACGTTCAGCGGGCTCATGAAGATCGCCACCCTGGTACGCCCGTCCGGCCAGGGGTCGATGCTCTGCACGACGCCGTCGGCGGGCGAGATGAGTCGCCCCGCCCCCGGCACGCGTTCAGGATCGCGGAAGAACCACAGCATCCCGCCGGTGAGCGCGGTGAGCGGTACGGCCGCCAGGGCCCATTTGGGCGACCTGCGGGTGAGCAGGGTGGTGACGGCCGCGGCCGCGACGGTCGGCGCGAGCCAGGGGGACACCCCTCGCGCGAGCCGGACCCGACCCCGGGAGCTGGGCAACGATTCGTTGGACACAGGGAACCTTTGAACTCTTTTCACGACATGGACCGGTCTGCAGGTTAACGAGCGATAGTACCGATCCGGCCGTCATCGCACGGCACAACGAGAGAAGCAAAACATCGCCGTTGCCCGTTTTGCTCGGGGATGTCCGTTAAATACATCCCTACCCTTGCGGCGCTTCCGCAGCGGGAGCGGCCGCCTTGCCCTTCCTCGCCTTGATCAGGCTCGCGACGGTCGTCACGGACATCGTGACCCCGATCACCGCCAATGACACCCAGATGGGGACCTCTGGCGCCCAGGGGACCCCGCTTCCGTGCAACGCTTCCAGGATCAGCTTGATTCCGATGAACCCGAGGATGAACGCGAGTCCGTAGCTGAGATAGACCAGCCGCTGCAGCAGCCCGCCCAGCAGGAAGTAGAGCTGGCGCAGCCCCATCAGGGCGAAGGCGTTGGCGGTGAAGACGATGAAGGGTTCCTTGGTCAGCCCGAAGATCGCCGGGATCGAGTCGAGCGCGAACAGCAGGTCGGTGGTGCCGATCGCGATCATCACGATGAGCATCGGGGTGACCATCCGCTTGCCGTCCACGCGCACGGTGACACGGGCGCCGACGTAGCCGGGCGTCGTCGGGAAGACGCGGCGCGCCCAGCGCAGGAGGATGTTCTCCTTGAAGTCGTCCTCGTCCTTGTTGTGGTCGCGGACGAGGGTGTAGGCCGTCCAGACGAGGAAGATCCCGAAGACGTAGAACAACCAGCTGAACCTGGCGAGCGCCACGGCGCCGATCGCTATGAAGATCCCACGCATCACGAGCGCGAGCATGATGCCGACCAGCAGGACCTTGTGCTGGTACGGCCGCGGCACCGCGAACCGCGACATGATCAGGTAGAAGACGAACAGGTTGTCGATGCTGAGGCTGTACTCGGTGATGTATCCGGCGAAGAACTCTCCCCCGACACGTCCCCCGGCCCAGACCACTAAGCCGATGCCGAAAAGCACGGCCAGGAAGACGTAGAAACCCACCCAGATTCCGGCCTGCCGTACGGAGAACTCCCGGGGTTCGCCGCGATCGACGATCCACAGATCGACGGCGACCACGAGCAGCAGTCCAACGATGACGGCGGCCCAAGCCCACAGCGGGACCATCACAACACTCAACCTCCGGCGCGCGCTGAACACACTGCCGGAGGTCTCTCCCGCCCGCAGCGTGCGGACCGACAGCCCCGGGCGCATACGCCGTGATGACGGAACTGTCGCGAAGGGATACTCCCCCCCAACGCGTTCAGTATAGGGATCAGGGTTACTCTGACCTAATCCAGTCGATCCTCTCCTCTCCGGCTTACTCCTGCCACGGGCCGTAGGCCTCCAGAACGGAGCGAAGCGCCTCGGCCTCACCCGGCAGTTCCCGGCCGCGGCGGGCGGACGCGCGAGCCAGACGGGCGGCCGACCCGGGGTCGCCGAGAAGCCCGGCGATCGCCGTGCGCAGCGCGACGGGGTCGCCAACGGGCACGAGAACCGCGGCGTCCCGCACCATGTCCGGAATGCCGCCCACCCTGGTGGCGACGATCGGTCTGCCCGCCCGCAGCGCCTCCTGGACGCCGAGCGGCTGCCCCTCCCACCGGCTCGGCACGACCACGGCCGCCGCCACCTGGAGCAGATCGGCCGGGGCGGCCCAGCCGTACAGGAGCACGGGCAGGCCCTCGGCGTCGATCCGGGCCTGGAGTTCCGGCCGGAGCGGTCCGTCACCGGCGACCACGAACAGCGGATCGCCGGGATAGGGCCCGGCCGCGGCGTCCAGCAGCGTCTCCAGTCCCTTCTGCTGAGCCAGCCTGGCGACCGTGAGGAGGACGGGCCGGTCGGCCGCGGATCCGCCGGCCCGGCGCGCGAGATCCGCCCTGACCTCGTCGGCGGACCTGGCCGGCTCGGCGAGGGGCGGCGCCGGCACGACGGCGGCCTCCACCCGCTCGGCTCCCCGGGCGCGCATCCGGTCGCCGAGGTCGGGTGAGACGACGAGCACGTGGTCGGCCCGCCGCGCGACGATCACCTCCAGGGCCCGGTAGACCGCGCCGACGGCGCCGCCGGCCGTGACGGCGTTGTGCAGGGTGACCACGAGCCGGGGACGGCTCCCGGCCCCGACTCCGGCCAGAGCGGTGAGGGCCCCCGCCCGCAGCCCGTGCGCGTGTACAGCGTCCGCGTCGCGGACGAGGGCGCGCAGCCGGGCGGCGGAGGCGAGATCATGCCGGGGATTCGGCCGGTCGGCGATCGGCACCTCGGCGAACCGCGCACCCGAGGCGGTGAAGCCGAACGCCTCCTCGGTGCTGCGCGGCCCGGCGACGATCACCGTGTGGCCGCGCCCGGCCAGCCCGGCCGCCAGCATGCGCACGTGCGCGCCCACGCCGCCCGCGCTCGTCCCGAGCACGAGCAGAATGCGCCTTCTGGGCTCTGTCATGGCTCCTCCTCGCCCTCCGCCGGAGCGGCCACCCGATCTCCCCGCGGGGCCCGGCCTGCCCGCCGGTCGAAACGCGCGAGCACGGCACCGAGTGTTCCGCGGTCCACCGCCACCACGGCCAGGGCGCCCGCCACGAGGGCCACGACCCCGCCGACACAGGCGAAGACCGCTCCGGCGACCCCGCTCCACGGCCCGCCGCCCACCGCCTGAGAACCCGCCAGGAAGGCGCAGCAGCCGCCCGCCACGGCAGCGAGGACCGCCCGGGGCAGCCCCTTCAGCGCCTCCCCGCCCCGCGCCCGCAGGACCGATCCCGCGAGCAGCACCCCGCCCACCGTCATGCCGGCCACCTGGCCGAGGGCCAGACCGCCCAGCTTCCAGTCGCCGGGGAAGGTCATGACGAACACCGCCTGGGCGACGAGGACGGCGAGCCAGCCGATCACCATGCCCCGGGCCGCCGCCCTGCCCTCTCCGGAGGCGTACAGGACGCGGCTCAGGTGGGCGATCAGCCCGTAGCCCACGAGTCCGGGCGCGAACAGCGCGATCGCGCGGGCGAACTGGGCCGTCGGGATGTCGCTGGCGGTCCCCGCGAGGAAGACGGACGCGACCGGCCCGGCGACGGCGGCGAGCACCCCCGCGGCCAGCCCGGAGATCAGCACGATGGCGCGGGCGGCCTGGGCGGACAGCGCGGCGAACCCGGCCCGGTCGTGGCCCTGCGCCCGGGCGGACAGCACGGGGAACGCGCTGGTGGCGATCGGCACCGCGAGCACGGCGTATGGCACCTGGTAGACGGCCCACGCGTACGTGTAGACGAGCAGGCCGCCGCTGCCGATCTCCCGGTTGGCCAGCGGGATCACGACGGCGGTCGCGGCCTGCTGGGCGACCAGCGCGCTGAGCCCGGCCAGCGCCAGCCGGCGCACCTGTACGGCCACGCCGTACGGAAAGCGGAGGGTGGGCCGCCACCGCAGGCCCAGCCGCGACGTGGGGCCGATCACGGTGACGGCCAGGGACAGCACGCCCAGCGTCGTCCCGATCGAGAGCGCGTACTCCGCCACGCCGGGCACCGTGGCAGGGTCGCGGTCGCCCCCGCTGAGCGGGTCGAAGGCCAGGTAGGCGGCGATGACCACGACGCTCGACACCAGCGGGGCCAACGCCGGCCCGGTGAACCGGCGGTGGGCCTGGAGCACCCCGTAGAGCACGACGGCCACGCCGTACAACGGGATCTGGGGGGCGAAGACGATCAGCATGCGGGTCGCGACGGCGACCACCTCGCCCGACACGCACTTGTCGACCTGGTCGCCCACCAGCAGCCGCGTGACCGGCCCGGCCGCGAGCGCGGTCAGCACGCCGACGGGGACCAGCAGCAGCACGACCCAGGTCAGCAGCGCCGAGGAGATCCGCCCCGCCTCCGCGCGTGCCTCCGCCGTCTCCCGGGCCGCCACCGCGGCGAGCACCGGGACCACCATCCCGGCCAGCGCGCCGCCGGCCACGACCTCGAACACGACGTTCGGCACCATGTTGGCCGTGGCGTAGGCCGTGCCCAGGCAGTTGGTGCCCACGGCACGGGCGAGCGCGAGCTGCTTGGCGAAGCCGGTGACGCGGGCGAGGATCGTGATGGCGCCGATCAGGACGGCCGCCCCGGCGATGCCCCTGCCCACCCGTCCGGTCAGGCCGGCGCGTACGGCCATCAGCTCTCGACGGGACGGCGGCCCAGCATGTCGAGGCGGTTCAGCACCCGGTTGCCCGCGATCACCCTGGTGAAGCTGATCTTCTCGGAGGCGAGTGTCAGGGCGGCGACCGCGCCGAGGGCCGTGAGCCGTCCTGCCCGGCCGAGCCGGGTGGTGGCGGCGAGGCCGAGCAGCGCGCCGAGCGCGTTCGCCCCGGCGTCGCCGAGCATGGCCCGCTCCCCCAGGTCCTCGGGCAGCAGCGCAGCCGCCGCGCCCAGCGGGATCGCGGCGAGCACGGCCGCGCCGCGGCGGCGCGACGTCAGCGAGGCGGCCAGCAGCGGAACCCCGGCGATCAGGCCGGCCTTCACGGCCCGTCCCGGCCGCAGGTCGAACAGGTTGGCCAGATTCGCGCTGCCCGCGATAAGGGCGCCGTCGGCGAGCGTGTCGAGCGTGCGCACCACGGGGCGGCCGGCCTGCGTCCGGCCCGGGGACAGGGCGGCCGCGGCCAGCCCGGTGACGCCGATGCCGAGGATCTTCACCGCGCCGCTCGTGACCTCGCCGCGCCTCAGGGCGCTCAGGTGCCCCTTGAAACCCTTGGTGGTCGCCGTGCCGAACACGTCGTCGTACGCGCCGAGGATCCCGCTGCCCGTCCCGGCCAGCAGGGCGGCGGCCCGGACACGGCCCGGCAGTCCCGGGGTCAGCGCGACCGCCGCGCCGGCGCCCGCCACCAGGGCCGGCCCCTCGAGCAGGGTGACCGGCTCCCCCCGGTGGTTGGTCCGGGTCCAGTACCGCTCGGCGGTCTTCTCGTCACGCCGCGCCGGCAGGGGCGGCCTCCGTTTGAAGGCGGCATAGGCGATGCGGGCGGCCACGGCGCCCAGCGCGGCGCCGGCGGCCGCGCCCAGCAGCGCACCCGCGGCGCCGCCTGCACGGGCGGCCGATGAGGAACGGTTCGCCACGACTTCTTCCTCTTCTCAGGGGTTGTCACGGGTCGTCACGGAGACACGCCCGCGACCTGGTCAACCGCGCGTGCCCGCCGGGCTCGGCTTCGGACCGGGACTCTGACTGGCGGCCGGTGTCACACCGGCGGCGGGCCCTGAGCCGGGGGCGGGCTCGAACGCCGCGACGCCGGGGCCGATGCCGTACGCGCCGGACCCGCCGCCGAGCTGCTCCCGCAGAGCGTAGACCACCACGACCCGGCCCGCTGCGAGATCGGCGGTGTCCACGGTCGACACGTTCGACGCGGCCTCTCCGCTGTCGTGCAGCGCCGCGATCACGCCACCCGCGCCGGAGGCGCTCACGCTGCCGGCGAGCACCGTGCCGAGGGCCGCCGAGTCGAGCCCGGCGGCCACCGAGACGATGGCCGCCGTCTCCCGCTCGGCGTCCTCGCCCTCGTACGGCTGGGCCGGCGCGAGCACGATCGCCAGCGTGGCCCGCTGGGCGGGGTTCCCGCTCTTGATCAGGAAGTCGCCCTTCTCGAACGCGTCCAGCACACCGGCCGCCGCCGGGTCGGGCTGCCCCGCCTCGGCCGGGTCGGTGGTCACGACCGCGCTCGCGAGCAGCGCCGCCGCCTTGTCGTACGGCGTGGCGCCGTCGGGGAAGCCGGTGCCCGCTGCGGCGAGCGAGCCGGCCAGGCCGTCCACCACGCCCGCCTGGTCCTTGGCCGTGAACTTGTCGGTCAGGCTGATCCGGCCGGTGAAGACCGCCCCGGCATCGGCCAGGAGCTGCTGGAAGGGGTCGCGCAGGGCGGCCGGAGCGCCCGGGGCCTCGACGAGCACGACGTGCTCTCCGGCGAGCGCGGCGCGGACGAGTTCCTCGGTGTGCGCGGTGACGAGCGCGTCGTTGCCCTCCTCCCGAGCCTGCAGGTCCGAGATCTGCGCGAGGTATTTCTCGTTGTTCTGCCGCAGCGTCGCGGTCAGCTCCTCCGTGGATTTATAGAACGTGGGTTCGAGAACCGTGCTGCCCAGCACGATTCCGACCGTCAGCGCCAGGAAAATGGCCACGATGGAGACGAGGTGATAGCGGAAATCGATCACGAGAAGAGTCCGACCAACCAGAAGACGAAGCCGTTCCAGGCGACCCGCAGGGCGTTCAGCCACACCTGCCCGATCGGCGAGACCGACAGTACGACGCCGATGGTGACCAATGTCGTGGCGACCAGCAGCAGCAGCGAGGAGGTGGAGATCCGGCTCCGGTAGAGCCGGCTGACGCCCTTGGCGTCGACGAGCTTGCTGCCCACACGCAACCGGGTGAGGAACGTGCTCGCCATGCCGGATCTCCCCTTGTCGAGGAACTCGTCGAGGGTCCAGTGCGTGCCGACCGCGACGATGAGCGACGCCCCCTTGTCGTCGGCGAGCAGCATCGCGATGTCCTCACTCGTGCCGGTGGCGGGGAAAACGACGGCGTTCTGCCCCAGCCGGTGCACGCGCTCCAGGCCAGGGGCGCGGCCGTCGGAGTAGGCGTGGACGACGAGTTCCGCGCCGCAGCACAGCGCCTTCTCCGAGACAGAGTCGAAGTCTCCGATGATCATATCCGGGAGGTAGCCCGCGTCGAGCAGCGCGTCGGCGCCCCCGTCGACGCCGATCAGAACCGGGCGGTACTCCCTGATGTACGGCCGCAGCGTCGCGATGTCCTCCCGGTAGTGGTAGCCCCGCACCACGATGAGGACGTGCCGGTCCTCCATGACCGTACGGACATCGGGGACGCCCACGCCGTCGATGAGCAGGTCGCGCTCGCGCCTGACGTACTCCATGGTGTTGGCGGCGAACGCCTCGATCTGCACCGCCAGACCGGCCCTGGCCTCGGTCATCGCGGCGTCGATCGTCTCGGCGGTCTGCTCCTGGCCCTTGCCGACCAGCTCGTCGCCGAGGTAGACCATCCCGTCGTGCAGACGGATGACGTCGCCCTCGGCGACCCGCTCCAGCAGTTCGGGAGAGGCGTTGTCGACCAGCGGGATGCCGGACTCCACCAGGATCCGCGGCCCCATGTTGGGGTAGCGCCCGCTGATGCTCGCCGCGATGTTGATCACGGCTGCCGGAGCGCATGCCGCGAGCGCCTCCCCGCTCACCCGGTCGATGTCGACGTGGTCGATGATCGCGATCTCGCCGGCCTGGAGGCGCTTGGTCAGCCTCTTGGTCCGTCTGTCGATTCTCGCCACTGCCGTCACCCCGGGAAGGCCGTCGGCCTTCCTGCGGCGGAGGCCCGGAACGTTCAAGCTCGGGACCTTCATCAACAACCATCCTGCCAGATGACGGCGGTGGGCATGGCGGCTCACCCCGGAGCGTGTCATTTTCGCCACAAGTTGTTAAGACTTCTGTCGGCCGTCGGCGGCCTTCTCCCACGCCGCCTTGTCGGCGGCGGCGATGGACAGCAACTCCGCCGCGTGCGCCCGGCCGAGCTCCGAGTCCTCCAGCCCGGCGAGCATCCGCGACAGCTCCCGGGCGCGGCCCTCCTGATCGAGCGCCACGACGCCGCTGCGCACCACCCGGCCGTCCCCCGCCTTCTCCACCACCAGGTGCTGATCGGCGAAGGCCGCGACCTGCGGCAGGTGCGTGACCACGATGACCTGGGCGGTCCTGGCCAGCTTGGCCAGCCGTCTGCCGATCTCGACGGCGGCCTTGCCGCCGACACCCGCGTCGACCTCGTCGAAGACGAACGTCGGCACCGGATCGGCGCCGGCGAAGACCACCTCGATCGCGAGCATGACGCGGCTCAGCTCACCCCCCGACGCCCCCTTGGTCAGCGGCAGCGCGGGCGCACCCGGGTGCGGAGCCAGGCGGATCTCCACCTCGTCCACGCCGTGCGGGCCGAACCCGCCGCCCTCGGTGATCGCCACACTCACCCTGGCGTGCGGCATGGCCAGCGCGGCCAGCTCCTCGGTCACCGCCGCGCCGAAGCGCTCGGCCGCGCCGCCGCGGATGGCCGTGAGCTCGGCGGCCAGCTCGCCGAGCCGTTCCGTCAGCGCCGTGTGCTCCCGCCTCAGCTCATCGATCCGCTCGTCGTCCCCGTCGAGCTCGGCGAGCCTCGCGGCGGCCTGCCGGGCCCAGGCCAGCACCGCCGAAGCGTCCGCGCCGTACTTGCGGGTCAGCCCGGTCAGCAGCGACCTGCGCTCCTGTACGGCGGCCAGCCGCGCGGGGTCGGCCTCGACGGACTCGGCGTAGGCCGCCAGCTCGGTCGCGATGTCCGAGAGCAGATAGCCCGCCTCGGCCAGCCGGTCGGCGAGGCCGGCGAGCACGGAGTCGAAGTCGCGCACCGTCTCGATCGCCGAGCGCGCCTGGCCCACCAGCGACACCGCGTCGTACACGCCCTGCTCGCCGGACATGGGGTCGCCGAGAAGGGCGCCGTGCGCGGTGACGGCGGCGGTGCGCAGCGCGTCCGCGTGGGAGAGCCGGTCGGCCTCCTCCCTCAGCTCGGCGTCCTCCCCTTCCCTCGGCTCGGCCTTCTCGATCTCCGTCAGGCCGAACCGCAGCACGTCGGCCTCCTGGGCCCGCTCCCTGGCCCGCGCGGTCAGCTCGCCGAGCAGCTCCCCGACCTTCCTGTGGCGCTTGTACGCCTGCTCGTAGGCGCGCAGCGGTTTGACGAGCTCGTCGCCCGCGTAGCGGTCGAGGGCCGCACGCTGGCGGCCCGGCTGGAGCAGCCGCTGCTGGTCCATCTGGCCGTGCACGGCGACCAGGTCGTCGGCGATGAACGTGAGGGTGCCCACCGGGACCGAGCGGCCGCCGAGCCAGGCGCGGGATCGGCCCTCGGACGACACGGTCCTGGAGATGATGAGCGTGCCGTCCTCGACCTCGCCGCCGACGTCGGCGACCTGCCGGGCCACCCGGCCGTCCGGCTCGACGACGAGCGTCCCCTCGATCGTGGCCCGGTCGGCCCCGGGCCGGACCCTCGCCGGGTCGGCCCGGCCGCCGAACAGCAGGCCGAGCCCGGTCACCACCATCGTCTTGCCCGCGCCCGTCTCCCCGGTGACGACGGTGAACCCCGGTGACAGCTCCAGGACAGCCTCGTCGATCACGCCGAGCCCCCGGATGCGGACCTCCTCGACCCTTGGCCGCACTGGTCCCTCCCGATTCGCCGACCGTACTGAGTCGTCTCCCTAAGTGCCCACGAGATCCTACGCGCTATACGTCAAGATTTTCGATGAGTGCGCGGTCAGTGTGGACGGGAACGGCCCCGCCAGCCCTCCACCGGCAACTCGAACTTGGCGACCAGACGGTCGGTGAACGGCGCGCCCGTGGTCTCCACGCCGAGCAGGCGCGCGAGCCGTACGGGCACGGCCGACCGGCGGACCTCCACCCGGGCCGCCGGCGGGACGTCGAAGCGGCGGCGGCCGTCGCACCACAGGACCCCGGGGCCGGTGCCGGGGACGATCTCGACAGCGAGCGTGGACCGCGGCGAGACCACCATCGGCCGGGCGAACAGCGCGTGCGCGCTGTTGGGCACCAGCAGCAGCGCCTCCACCTCCGGCCAGACGACGGGACCGCCGGCGGAGAACGCGTAGGCGGTCGACCCGGTCGGCGTCGCGCAGATCACCCCGTCGCAGCCCCACCGCGACAGCGGCCGCCCGTCGATCTCGGCCACCACCTCCAGCATGCGGTCCACCTTCTCGACCGACGCCTCGTTGAGCGCCCACGTCTCGGCGATGACCGAGCCGTTGAGCCGGGCGATGACGTCGATGGTCATCCGCTCCTCGACGTCGTAGCGTCCCTCGACCACGCGGTCGACGGCGGCGGCGAGGTCCTCCACCTCGGCCTCGGCGAGAAAGCCCACGTGCCCGAGGTTGACACCGAGCAGCGGCACACCCAGGGGACGGGCCAGCTCAGCGGCGCGCAGCAGTGTCCCGTCGCCGCCCAGCACGATGATCATCTCGACCTCGTCGAGCGCCGCCGGGCCATCCGGGACCACCTCGGCGCCGGTGCAGCCGATCTCGTCCGCCTCGCAGTCGAGCACCCGCACGTTCAGCCCCGCGTCGATCAGCCGGTCGATCACCAGCCTGGCGCTCTCGACCGCGGCCGGCCGGCCCGTATGGGCCGTAACGAGAACCATCCGCTTGGTGTTCACCGTCGGATCGGTGTTCACCGTTCGCCTGGTGTTCACGCGTCGCTCACCGAGGTCCCTCCGCCACCGCCCGCTCGATGGCCGCCGTCAGATCGGGGACCGGCTTGTGCTCCGATCCCTTCCCAAGCCACAGGAGATATTCCACGTTCCCGGATGGTCCGGGCAGGGGGCTCGCCGTGACGCCCTTCACGGTCAGCCCCAGGGTCCGGGCCGCCGCCGCGACATCGGCGACCGCCCCGGCCCGCAGCAGCGGATCGCGGACCACGCCGCCCGGCCCGACCCGCTCCCTGCCCACCTCGAACTGCGGTTTGACCAGCAGGGCGAACTCCGCCGTCTCCGCCGCGCAGGCCGCCAGAGCGGGCAGGACCAGGCGCAGCGAGATGAACGACAGGTCGCCCACGATCAGCGTCGGCGGCTCCCCCACCATGTCAGGGGTCAGGTCGCGGACGTTCACCCGTTCCATCACCGTCACCCGCTCGTCGGTGCGCAGGGACCAGGCGAGCTGGCCGTACCCGACGTCCACGGCGAGCACGTGGGCCGCGCCGTGCCTGAGCAGCACATCGGTGAAGCCGCCGGTGGACGCGCCCGCGTCCAGGCACCGCCGGCCCGCCACCGTGAGCCCCTCGAACGCCTTCAGCGCGCCGAGGAGCTTGTGGGCGCCCCGTGACACGTAGTCCGGTCCCTCGGAGGTCTCCGCGACCACGATCGCGATGGCGGTGTCGACCTGCGTCGCGGGCTTGCCGGCCGGGCGGCCCGCCACCGAGACCCGGCCGGCCCTGATGAGGCCGGCCGCCTGCTCGCGTGACCTGGCGAGCCCGCGGCGTACGAGCTCGCTGTCCAGTCTCATCCGCCTGGTCACGACCGCACGTCCGCTGTCGCGTCCGGGCCGGGGGCAGGGTCGTCCACCGACGCGAGCACGGCCTCGAGACCGGTGAGCACCTCTTCGAAGATAGCGACGTGCCCCGCCACCGGCGTGCCGCCGAGCCGGTCGATGGGCGACATCACCGGATCCACGCCGCCGGCGAACGGAGGGCGCTCCGGCCCGGCACCGCCGATCTCGGTCATCGATCCCCTCCACGAAGCGGACGGGCGAGGCGCGCCGTGTCCGCCGGCATCGCGGTGTTCGCCGCCCTCCTGGTTCGCCTCGACGTTATCGGACGCCGACGAGGGCCGCGCCGTCTCCTGCCACATATTGGAGCCCCATCTCGTCTTTGGCACTTCCTTGATTTCGCACAACGCTCACGTGGAAAGCTACCGTCGGTGGTAGCGGACAGTCGTGTCCGGGGAAGGCCCTCTGAAGGTCCGTGAAGAGAAAGGACAGCGCATGGCGACCGTCGAGGAATGTCGGGCGGCGCTGGAAAAGCTCATCGAGCAGTTCGCCGAGATAAGCGCGAAGGATCGAGCCAAACACGTGGTGGAGCGCAGGCTGGCCTGCCGGATCTCCGACCTCGGCGTCACCTTCTACAGCCGGATCCACCCGGAGGGACTCGACCCGTTCAAGGAGGTCCCGCCGGAGGACGGCCGACCGGCGGAGGTGAAGCTCACCCTCGGCAGCGCGGACCTGGTCTCCATGGTGAACGGCGAACTCGACATGGCCCGCGCCCTCTTCTGCGGGCGCGTCAAGATCGACGCCAGCCTCGGCGACCTGCTCCGTCTCCGCAAACTCCTCTGACGCGGCCCCCTCACCTCCCCCATGGTGATCTTGCGAATACTCGCACGTCGAGCCGGGACCAGGTCTTTCACATCCGTGATCTTGCACTTTCTCGCAGGCATCCGCCCTGAGCAGCGAAGACACCGTTCGTGATCTTGCAGTCGCAAGTGCATGATCAGCTAACGCATCCATGCAGGTCAGGTGGCCCGACTGCGAGTATCTGCAAGATCACGGATGTGATTCGCGCAGCTCACGGGGATGACGTGCGAGAAAGTGCAAGATCACGGGCGGGGTCAGGTGTCGATGGCGGACAGGACGGGCTTGACGGCGTCCTCGTCGGCCCGGCCGTCCCCGGCCATCGCCCAGGCGGCCGCGCATGCGGCGCGCAACCCGTCCACGCGATCCCCCCGGCCATCGCGAGGAGCGGCGAGCACCAGCTGTCCGTCCTCCCACGAAGCCTCCCAGCCGCGGCAGCTCCAGCCCGTGTCGCTCCGCCGCACCGGCGGCGCGGGCTCGTGCAAACCGGACAGGCCGGCGCAGATGTACGTGGGGCGATGGCGGGGGCCCGCCGTGAGCGCGTCGAGCGGTCCGGCCACCCCGGTCAGCACGAGCAGGCTGTCCACTCCGGCCCGGTTGGCTCCCTCGATGTCGGTGTCGAGCCGGTCTCCGACGACCAGCGGGCGCCGCGATCCCGTACGGATCATCGACTCACGGTGCAGCGGCGGCTCCGGTTTGCCGGCCACCACCGGTTCGACGCCGGTCGCCGTGGCGATCACCCGGGACATCGCGCCGTTGCCCGGCAGCTGGCCCCGGCCGGTGGGCATCGTCGTGTCGGCGTTGGCCGCCACGAACCACGCGCCCTGCCGTACCGCCAGCGCGCCCTCCGACAGCAGGCTGTACGACACGCCTTCCCACATGCCCTGGACCACGGCGGCGGGTGCGTCCCGAGCCGTGGTCACCGGCCGCAGTCCGTGTGATCGTACGGCCAGGCGCAGGCCCATGCCGCCGACGACCAGCACGGCCGAACCCGGGGGAACCCGCTCGGCCACCAGCCGGGCGGCCGCCTGAGCGGACGTCACGACGTCCTCCCGCTCCGCCGGAACCCCGAGATGACGCAGGTGCTGCGCGATCGCGCCCGGCGTCCTGGAGGCGTTGTTGGTCACGAAGGCGAGCCGCACCCCGAGGTCACGGGCGGCCGTCAGCGCCTCGGGGGCGCCCTCGACGGCATGCCTGCCGAGATAGACCACCCCGTCGAGATCGAGCAGGAGCGTGTCGTAGGCGCCGACCAGCGCCGGCCCGCGCGACCGCTCCCCCTCGTCGTTCCCGACGCCGCCGTTCTGCGGGCCGATCACCGGGGCGGTCATGCGTGCCTCGCCCGGAGCGTCGCGCGGACCTGTTTCAGCGCCGAGACGTAGTGGCGCAGGTCGGGCCGCATCGCCACGGCCACGGCGAGCGGTTCCTGCGCGCCCTCCACGTCACCGGTACGCCACCGGGCCATGCCCAGGCCGTAGTAGGCGTAGTCTTCCACGGGGTTGGCGTCGACGATCCACTGGAAACTGCCGGCGGCCTCGATGTAGCGGCGGGAGTTGAACTGGGCCCGGGCGAGCGCCTCGCGGATGCTGCACGACTCCGGCTCCGCCTGCGCGGCCCGCTCGAGCAGCGCGGCGGCCGCGGCGGGACTGCCCTCGCGCAGCAGTCTCGTCCCCCGCGTGAACCACTCGTAGACGTCTCCCGACGGGGCACCGCGATCGGAGAACTCCGACGCCCCGTTTCTTCCCTGGGTCATTGGGTATGGCCTCCTGTGGTCTTACTTAATCGACATCCGGGCACCGCCGCGTTCGGTCGTCCGGTCCTTATGGCAACATGCCCGATATGGAGATTTCTGAACGGGCGGGACTGGTGCTACGTCCGTTCCGCGGCGTGCGCTACGGGGTGGACGATCTGGCCGCCGTCACCTCCCCGCCGTACGATCTCGTCTCTCCGGACGACGCCCGGGACTTGCTCCGCCGTCATCCGAACAACGTGGTGCGGCTGATCCTTCCCGGCATCAGTCATTATGGGGAGGCGCGGGACGAACTGCTCGAGTGGCTCGACACCGGCGTGCTGGCCGTGGACGACCTGCCGGGGCTGTACGTGTACGAGCAGAGCGGGGTCGGTTTCCTGCAGCGGGGCCTGATCGGCGCGGTGGGCATCGGATCGAGGTCGGTGCTGCCGCACGAGAACGTGATGCCCGGGCCGGTCGCCGACCGCCTGGCGCTGATGCGGGCCACCCAGGCGAACCTGGAGCCGATCTTCCTGGTGTACGAGGGCGGCGGCACGGCCTCCCGGCTGGTCGACGACGTGGCGACCCAGCATTTCCCCCTGGTCGACGTACGGACCCACGACGGCGTGCACCACAGGCTGTGGGAGGTCACCGATCCCGTCGAGATCGCCGCCGTAGCCGAGGACCTGCGGGACCGGCAGGCGCTCATCGCCGACGGCCACCACCGTTACGCCACCTACGAGGCGCTGCGCAGGGACCACCCGGGACCCGGGCCGTGGGACTACGGGCTCGCCTACCTGGTGGACTCGACCGCCTACCCGCCCGAGCTCAGGCCGATCCACCGGGTGATCCCCGGACTGTCCCTGGAAGAGGCCGTGACCCGGGCCAAGGGCGCGGGGCAGGTCCACGAGTTCACCTCGCTCGAAGACGCCCTGGCCGGGCTCGCCACGGCCTCGGGACCGGCGTTCGTGCTGGCCGGGGAGGGACCGCCGCATCTGCTGACCGACCCCGACCCGCTGCAGGTCAACCACGCCATGCCGGCCGAGCACTCGGCTCGGTGGAAGTCGCTCGACACCTCCATCCTCACCATGTTCCTGCTGCCGAAGGTCTGGGGCATCGACGACACCGAGCAGACGGTGCTGGTCGTGCACCACGACGCGCAGGCCGCCGTACGGCTCGCGCGCAGCCTGGGCGGAACGGCCGTGGTGCTCAATCCGCTGGCGACCGACGACGTGCTGGAGGTGGCGGCCCAGGGTGAACGGGTGCCGCGCAAGTCCACCTCGTTCGGCCCCAAACCGCGCACCGGCCTGGTTCTGCGCATGTTCGCGATGGACTGACCGTTCCCGGGACCGATACCGACCGTCCCGGCGGCCCGTGCCCTGCGGTGATCAGGGCGGGAGGCCGTTTTGACCCTCGCTCGGTACGGCGATCACGATGGAACGGTGAACAAGCCACCTGCCGGTACGCCCTCGTCGTCCCCTGACCGAGACATGGTGCCGGGCATCCGGGACGTCGCGGCGGCGGCCGGCGTGTCCAGGCAGACCGTGTCCCGTGTGCTGAACGCCTCGCCGAACGTGAGCGCCGAGACACGGCGGACGGTCATGGCGGTGATCGAGCGACTGAGGTACCGGCCCAACCGCGCCGCCCGGGCTCTGGGGACAGGGCGGACATGGGCGGTGACGGTGGTGACCCACGACACGATGCTGTACGGCTATGCCGCGACGCTGCAGGGCATCGAGGAGGCCGCCCGGGTGGAGGGCCTGGCCGTCGGGGTTCGGGTGGTCGAGTCCGACCGCGAGGCCGATGTGCGTAACGCCACCGACTACGTCAGCGATCCGAGCGCCGGCGGAGTGATCGTGATCGCCTTCGACGCGGCCGGCCTCGCGGTGCTGCGGGCGCTTCCCGGCTCGCTGCCCGCGGCCGCCGCGATCGAGCCCGGGATGCCGGATGTGGGGCGGCCGGCGATCTGCCTGGACGAGCGGCATGCCTCGGCGGAGGCGACTCGGCACCTGCTCGAGCTGGGGCATCGGACGGTCCATCATGTGGCGATCCCCTCCGAGTCGGAGCACAGCGGGCGTCAGGCGGGCTGGCGCCGCGCGCTGGGCGAGGCCGGGGCCGTCATCCCGCCCGTGCTGGCGGCGGGCTGGGACGTGCGCTCGGCGTACGAGGCCGGCCGGGTCCTGGCCGCCGACCCGGAGGTGACGGCGATCCTGTGCGGCAACGACGACATCGCCCTGGCGGTGCGCCGCGCGTTGTACGAGGCGGGTAAGGACGTGCCGGGCGACGTGAGCATCGTGGGCTTCGACGGCGTGCCGGGCTCGCAGTACTGGACTCCGGCGCTCACGACGGTGGAGATGGACTTCGTCGGGCTGGGCCGCACCACCGTGGCGGCGATGCTGGCCGAACTGTCCGGTGCGCCCCAGCCCGCGGTGTCACTGACGCCGCCGCGGCTGGTGGTGCGGGAGTCGACGGCACCCCCTCCCGTGTGGCGGGCGGCCACCCGTCCCTCCCGCTGAACATTTACAACAAGGTAACAGGATCTTCCTTATCGTCGTGTGACCGGTCACACTCCTGCTAGGCGGATGTGACCGGTCACACATTCGAGCGTGGCCTCCTCACCGCTTCCCATGACTGCTTCTATCGTCAGGAGACGCGTTGAACTCACGGCACACCGAGACCAGCCTGGTGTGGGGACACTCGGCATTGCGGGTGGCGATCGCGATCACACCCGGCGGTGCGGTGAGCATCCGTGAACTGACCACCGGGAGCCCCGCGTCAGGGCCGAAGCCGCCGGCGCAGCCGCTGGCAGAGGTGCTGCTGGCCGGTCAGGGGCGGGCGCGGGCCTCCCACCGTTTCTCCGACACGGCGGTCGGCCGCCGCCTGACTTATGTGGGCGCGGAGGAGGCCCGCGACGGTCAGTGGCACAGGTTGCGGATGACCCTGAACGATGAGCACTCTCACCTCGAGGTGCAGGTGCATCTCCGCTCGGCGGAGGGCGTCTCGGCCGTGCAATCGTGGACGACCGTGACCAACCGCGGCGCCGATACCGCGGTGGTGCTGGGGGTGACCTCCTTCGCCGCCGGGCTTCCGGCCCGGACCGCCGACCGCCTGGAGGTGGTGTGCGGCGACAGCGAGTGGCTGGGCGAGAGCCGCTGGAGCGTACGCCCGCTGCGCGAGGTCGCCGTGGACCTCAACCTGCCGCTTCATGGCCACGACACCCGGGGGCGGGTGGCGGTCACCAGCTCGGGAACGTGGTCGACGGGGCAGCATCTGCCGACCGGGGGTCTGGTCGACAGTGCCTGCGGACAGGCGTGGCTCTGGCAGGTCGAGCACAACGGCCCCTGGCATTGGGAGATCGGCGAGCGCCGTGAGGGCGCCTACGTCGCGCTGCTCGGTCCCACGGACATCGACCACCAGTGGCACGCCGTCCTGGCTCCGGGCGAGTCGTTCACCACGGTCCCCGCGTCCATCGCCGTCTCCGCCAACGGGCTGCACGGCGCGGCCGCCACGCTGACCGCCCACCGCCGCGCCCTGGTGCGGCCCCATCCGGACCGGACGCATCTTCCCGTGGTGTTCAACGACTACATGAACACCCTGATGGGCGACCCGACGACCGAGAAGCTCCTGCCACTGGTCGACGCCGCCGCCGACGTCGGTGCCGAGGTGTTCTGCATCGACGCCGGCTGGTACGACGACGGCGGCGCCTGGTGGGACAGCGTGGGCGAGTGGCAACCGTCCCAGACCCGCTTCCCCCACGGCATCGAGGAGGTGCTGACGCGCATCAGATCACGCGGGATGAAGCCGGGGCTGTGGCTGGAACCCGAGGTCGTCGGCGTACACAGCCCCCTGGCCGACGAGCTGCCCGCCACGGCGTTCCTGCAGCGTGGTGGCCACAGGATCGCCGAACAGGGCCGCTATCACCTCGACCTGCGCCACCCCGCCGCCGTCGCCCACCTGAACGAGGTGATCGACCGGCTGGTGGAGCAACTGGGTGTGGCCTACTTGAAGCTCGACTACAACATCGACCCCGGCTCGGGCACCGATCTGGACTCCGCCAGCCCCGGCGCGGGTCTGCTCGCCCACAACCGGGCTCACCTCGCCTGGCTGGACGCGGTTCTGGACCGGCATCCCGGCCTGATCCTGGAGAACTGCGCCTCGGGCGCCATGCGGATGGACTACGCGCTGCTGTCGCGGATGCAGCTGCAGTCCACCAGCGACCAGCAAGACCCCCTCCGGTACCCGCCGATCGCGGTCGCGGCTCCCATGTCCGTACTGCCCGAGCAGTCGGCGAACTGGGCCTACCCCCAGCCGGACATGAGCGACGAGGAGATCGCCTACACGCTGTGCACGGGCCTGCTGGGCCGCCTCTACCTGTCCGGACACCTGACCACGATGACCGGCGCACAGCGAGCGTCGGTGCGGGCGGCCGTCGCCGCGTACCGCGACATCCGCACCGACTTGGCGGTGTCCCTCCCCATCTGGCCGCTGGGCCTGCCAGGCTGGACCGACCGCTGGCTGAGCCTCGGCCTGTCCACCCCGGATCACACCTACCTGGGAGTCTGGTCCCGCGGCGGCAGACCGAGGACCACCTCGGTGTCACTGCCTCACCTGGCCGGCCGGCATGTCGACATCGAGGTCCTCTATCCCCGTCACCTGCCCGCGTGGCGTACCGACTGGGACCCGGCCCAAGGTCAACTCATCCTGACGAATCCCACATCGGAACCGTCCGCTCGCGTTTTCCGTACTGTCCGGCGACCTGAGTGAGGTGCGGCACGAGGGCGAGACGCCCGCCGCGTTCTCCGGCAGCCTCCTCATGGTGGCGCCCGCCGCCCTCGGCGTCCTCGTCTGCGGGTCCACGGCGTCATGGACCTCATCCCTCCTCGATGCGGCGGGCCGTACCGACCTCGACCTCGTAGCGGCTGCCGCCCCGCCACCAGCGGCGGCGCAGTGCGCCCTCGACCTCGACGACGTCGTCGAGACGCCACCCGCCGAGCATGTCGCGCACACGATCGTCGAATGTGGCGCATTCGACCGCGTCGGAGCACTGGCGGCCGGCATGGCCGGCGGGCCGGCGGACGGCCAGGCGCCACTGTGTGAGCACGCCGCCGCTCGGCAGATCCCGATGGACCGGCTCCATCGACAGCCTGCCGACCAGCACCACCTCGTTGCGATGCATGCGATCCCCTTCCTTTCCGGGGTCACTGTCGCTGGTTAGGCTGGCTCTCCGAGGCGCCGAATGCCGTTCTGTGGATTATGGGGTGGACATGGACAACGTGAGACCGCTCGGCGGCGACGTCTACGAGATCGACACTCGCATGGCGGGTTATTCGGGCATCACGGCCGGATACCTGATCCTGGGCGACCGTCCGTGCCTGGTCGAGACCGGCACGTCGACGTCGGCGCCCATCGTCAGGGACGCGCTGTCCTCTCTCGGGGTCGGACCCGGCGACCTGGCCACCGTCGTGGTCACGCACATCCACCTCGACCACGCGGGCGGGGTGGGCGACATCGCCGATTACTACCCCTCGGCCGAGATCGTGGTACACGAGAAGGGCGCCCGGCACCTCGCCGACCCGTCGCGTCTGATGTCCAGCGCCAAGATGGTGTGGGGGGACAAACTCGACGTGCTGTTCGGCGCGCTCGCACCCACCGACGCCGCACGGATCCGGGCGCTGGGAGACACCGGCAGCATCGACCTGGGCAACGGCCGGACCCTGTCGAGCCACTACTCCCCCGGCCACGCCAAGCACCACGTCGGCCTGCTCGACTCCCTGACCGGCGATCTGTACGTCGGCGACGCCGCAGGCGTCTACCTGCCGGAGACCGGTGATCTGCGGCCCGCCACCCCGCCGCCGGACTTCGATCTGGACATCGCGCTCGACTCGATCGCCCTGTTCCAGGCGCTGGGACCGCAGCGGCTGCTGTTCAGCCATTACGGACCGGTGGACGAGGTGACCGAGATCCTGGAACGCTCGGCGGAGGAACTCCGGGTCTGGGTGGACCTCACCCGGCAGGCCCGGACGGAGGGCCTCGACCTCGACCACGCCGTCGCCATGGTCCGCGACCGGACCCGTGAGCGTTACACGGCGCTGCGAAACGACGACCCGACCGCCGAGCAGTTCGAACTGCTCAGCGGAGCGCCGTCCAACGTCGCCGGCATCCTGCACTGGCTGGACCGCATACCGGACGCGTGATCCCCCAGAGGCACGGCACGGCCGCAGGGCGGCGCCCGACATCGTGAATCGTCGCGAGCGCCGCCCTGCCGTACGTCATGTGATCACTCCCGCGGCTTGCCCCGCCCAGCGGGGTCGTCGAGCACGTCACCCGGAACGGGCTCCGTCTCGTCGACGTCCGTCTTCTTAAGGTCGTCCGGCTCCTTGAGGTCGTCCGGCTCCTCGATGTCGTCGAGCACATCGCCGAAGTCGGGCTCGATGAACGCGGGACCGTACGCGGAGGCGTCCTGCCTGGGCTCCTTCTTATCGGCCGGGGCATCGGCAGGGGCGTCGGCGGCGACCGCAGCCGACGCCTCGGTAGCGGCCTCGCTAGTGCTATCGGTCGGATCGGCCGCTCCGGCCGGGAGGGTGCGCTCCGCCCCCTCCGCGGCGTCATCCCCGGTGTCCGCGACGAGATCGTCCGCCGATGCGGCGTCCGTACCGGTCCGCTGCCCGGGGTCCGGGTCGGCCGGCTCAGATTCGGTGTCCGCGTCCGCCGCGGCCGGTCCGCCGACCATTTCGACCAGGACGTCCAGATCCACGTCCGGCTCGACGCCCTCTTCGAAGTCCTCTTCGAGGTCCTCGATCGCGGCGCCGGTCAGCTCGGCGTAGCGCTCGGCGGCGTCGGTCTCGCCGTCCTCGTCGAAGGCCATCGACCGGGCGAACCAGTCGACCGCCGCGGTCTCGTGCCCGGCCTCGGCCAAAGCATCCGCGTACGCGAAGGCCAGCCGTGCCGACCACGGCTTCGGCTGCGGGTCACGCAGCTCGGGCACGCGCTGAAGCGTGACCACCGCCGCGTCGTGCTGACCGAGATCACGCCGGACCCCGGACTCGACGATCGCGAGCTCGATCCTGCCCGCACGATCCAGCCGATCGGCCTCCTGCGAACGGATCAGGTCCAGCGCCCGCTCCGGACGGCCGAGTCCACGTTCGCAGTCCGCCATCACCGGCAGGTACTCATCGGTCCCCGTCAGCCTGCGCGCCGCCCGGAGGTCGTTGAGCGCCTCGGCGTACTGCCCCGCCCGATAGGCGGCTATACCGCTGACCTCCCGGACCATACCGATCCTGGTGGCGAAGCGCCGGGCCACCTTCGCATGCTCGTAAGCCCGCTCGGGGTCGTCCGCGCTCAGCGCACGCGTCACCGCGACAAGGTGACTGGCCACCAGATCGGCCAGATCGTTCGGCAGTGAGCGCAACTCCGCCCGGGCCTCCCGGTCGAGTTCCTCCGGCGTGATGTCGGCTTCCAGCTCGGGCAGCACCTCACGGTGCTCGGAGTCGCCGGCTCCTCGGTCGTCACGGCTGAAAGGACGTGGCCGGTCCCTGTCGTCACGACTGAAAGAACGCGACCGGTCCCTGTCGTCACGACTGAAAGAACGCGACCGGTCACCGGAAGGCCTGTCACTGCCGCGGTCACGGTCACGCCCACCGAAGGGCCGGTCGCCTTGGTCCCGCCCAGGCCGCCTTTCCGGACGATCCCGGAAAGAACCAGCGTCTCGACCGGTCCTCTCGTCACGATCACGGGAGCCGTACCTCCCGCGCGATCCACCCCGGTCACCCGATGGCCGGCTGTCCCGATCACGGTAGGAGTCCCGGTCACCGTAGGTGCGTTGCGGGCGCTCAGAACGCCCACCGGCCGCCTCGTGGCGGCCCTCCGACTCCAAGCGACGGTCGCGGAACGGGCGGCGGCCCGCCTCGTCTCGGTCATAGCGGCCCTCGTACGGACGACCACCACGCCCATCACGGTCACGGTCACGATCGCGGTCACGGACGCCGTACCGGCCCCCGAAGCCACCGCCGCCCCGACGCTCCGCCGGCCGGTCGCGATCCCACTCACGATCGCGGTAACCCCGGCCCTCCCGGCCGGAGTCTTCGCGGCGACCTCCTTGCCTGCCACCAGGAGAACCGGGCCGGGTGTCCCTACGTCCGCGGTCATCACGTCCGCGGTCATCGCGATCGCCAGGCCGGAACGGCCTGCCACCACGGTCACCACCGTCAGCTCGGCCGCTCCGGTCACGACCGTAACCGCCTCGCGAGGTGTCTCGATCACCGTACGAGCGGCGGCCGCCGCTCATCCCCTCAGCCGCGTCGCCCCGGCTCCACGATCCACGCTCACGACGATCGTCGAATCCGCCTTCTCTGCGGCGATCACCCTGGTAGCGGCCGCCGAAGCCACCGCGGGCATCGGGGCGAGAGGCACGAGGGCCGCGATCGTTCTGATCCCGGCCGCGATCCCTGTCGCGATCCCGGTCGCGGTCGCGGTAATCGTTGCCGTTGCGGTACGAACCGCGCTCACCAAAGCCCCTACCGCCCCGTTCATCGCGGTTTCGCGAGCCATACCCCCCGCCACCGAAGCGAGAATCCCGGTCACGTGGGCCGCCTCTGTCATCCCGGAACGGACGATCGCCTCGGTCTCCGCGCTCACCACGTTTGTCACGGTCTCCGAAGTTCTGGGCAGACCCGTGCCGCCGCTCGCCGTAGCGTCCTCCCTCGCCCCTGCTTCCTCCACCAGCGCGACCACTTCCGCGAAAGGCACCGGCATCTCCGGCTCGGTACCTGCCCTCTCCGCGGTTGTCTGGGCGTTCGTTCTCGCCACGGCCCGCGCCGTCACGGCCGTCTTCTCTGTTCACTTCTATCCTCTGTTGCTCGCTCACCGCGTACGGCTCTGCATTCGAGTTCCTGTTCGCGGGTTCTGGGCTCTTCCCGGTGCTCTGTGTAGGGGAGAAGTCCGATACCGGCGGCTTTCCAGGAAGACCAGTTGTGATCGTGGTCACTCAGACCACGTTCGCGTCGTAGCTTCTCGCTCTCTACCTGACGCGAAGAAGGCCACCCGTGGTGGGCGGCCCGGTCCTTCCAGCCTAACGCGCCGGCGGCAGTACGTAAGCCGACTCGATTATCCCATCCCACCCACCGATAGCGCGGCCGGTGGTGGCGATAACCACGACCGATCTCCGGTTTCCCGCCTCGACCTGCAGTTTCCAGATCGGCCTATTTCACGTATCGACCTGCACCCCAGCCCTGTGGCCGGGGCTCGACAGCAGCGAGATCAGGGTGCGGTAGCAGGACGGGTGGTCGGGTGAAGGAGTCTGATGTGGTGGTACCGGGGTTTGATGTGGTGGGTGTCCGGGGCCGAGTGCCCTGACAGGTGCGGGCAGGGACGGGCAGCTGTTCCGGCCGGCCTGACAGTCACGCCCTGGCGGCAGAGGCCTCCGGCCTCCCCGGGCGCGGTGGTCCCGGCACGGTCTTACGCCGGCCGGAACACCCACCCGCCCCCACCCACACCACGGACGCGCCACAGCACCGCCCCCCGGCCAACACGAACCGACCCCCACGAACCCCCGGCCACAAACAAAAAAAGGGAGGCACCCACGGCCTCCCAACCCACACCCGGCACAAACAAAAAACGGGGGGCCACACCACCCCCCGAACACACACACGCACAAAGCCCGGAAACGCGTGCAGGCCGCCCCACAAAAGGACGGCCCGCACACAACAATTGTCCGGCGGCGACCTACTCTCCCACACCCCCACGGATGCAGTACCATCGGCGCTGGAAGGCTTAACTACCGGGTTCGGAATGTAACCGGGTGTTTCCCAACCGCTAAAACCGCCGTAACCCTACCAAACAGCCAACCACCAACCCCACACACCGACCCCACACAAAGAGGGCCACGCACGCGGGCACGGTCCGGTTGCTGCTCGAAAATCACACAGTGGACGCAAACACCGAAAAGTCTTGTGGTCAAGTCCTCGGCCTATTAGTACCGGTCAGCTCCACACGTTACCGCGCTTCCACTCCCAGCCTATCAACCCCATCATCTACAGGGGGCCTTACCCCAAACGGGTGGGAGACCTCATCTAAAGGCAAGCTTCCCGCTTAGATGCTTTCAGCGGTTATCCCTACCGAACGTAGCCAACCAGCCATGCTCCTGGCGGAACAACTGGCACACCAGAGGTTCGTCCGTCCCGGTCCTCTCGTACTAGGGACAGCCCCTCACAAGTCTCCTGCGCGCGCAGCGGATAGGGACCGAACTGTCTCGCGACGTTCTAAACCCAGCTCGCGTACCGCTTTAATGGGCGAACAGCCCAACCCTTGGGACCTACTCCAGCCCCAGGATGCGACGAGCCGACATCGAGGTGCCAAACCATCCCGTCGATATGGACTCTTGGGGAAGATCAGCCTGTTATCCCCGGGGTACCTTTTAGCCGTTGAGCGACACCGCTTCCACACGCCGATGCCGGATCACTAGTCCCAGCTTTCGCTCCTGCTCGACCCGTCAGTCTCACAGTCAAGCCCCCTTGTGCACTTACACTCACCACCTGATTACCAACCAGGCTGAGGGAACCTTTGGGCGCCTCCGTTACCCTTTAGGAGGCAACCGCCCCAGTTAAACTACCCACCAGACACTGTCCCCCACCCGGATCCACGGGCGCGGGTTAGACATCCAAAACGACCAGAGTGGTATTTCACCAATGACTCCACGACAACTAGCGTCACCGCTTCACCGTCTCCCACCTATCCTACACAAGCCGCCCCAAACACCAATGTCAAGCTGCAGTGAAGGTCCCGGGGTCTTTCCGTCCTGCTGCGCGAAACGAGCATCTTTACTCGTACTGCAATTTCACCGGGCCTGTGGTTGAGACAGCGGGGAAGTCGTTACGCCATTCGTGCAGGTCGGAACTTACCCGACAAGGAATTTCGCTACCTTAGGATGGTTATAGTTACCACCGCCGTTTACCGGCGCTTAAGTTCTCACCTTCGCACCCCGAAGAGTGCTAAGCAGTCCCCTTAACGTTCCGGCACCGGGCAGGCGTCAGTCCGTATACATCGTCTTACGACTTCGCACGGACCTGTGTTTTTAGTAAACAGTCGCTTCCCCCTGGCCACTGCGACCCCCACCAGCTCACAACGCACAGTCGATCACCAGCAGAGGCCCCCCTTCTCCCGAAGTTACGGGGGCAATTTGCCGAGTTCCTTAACCACAGTTCACCCGACCGCCTCGGTATTCTCTACCTGACCACCTGAGTCGGTTTAGGGTACGGGCCGCCACAGCACTCACTAGAGGCTTTTCTCGACAGCATAGGATCACCCACTTCACCACAATCGGCTCGGCATCACACCTCAGGCACATGAGGAGCGGATTTACCTACCCCTCGCCCTACATGCTTACCCCGGGACAACCACCGCCCGGGATGGGCTACCTTCCTGCGTCACCCCATCGCTTACCTACTACCAGCTCAGGCCGAGCGTTCACCCTCACCCGCCACCCGAAGGCAACAGGGGGCTAAGGACTCTTAGTATCACCAGGTTCAGTATGGGCGCACCACAGCGGGTACGGGAATATCAACCCGTCATCCATCGACTACGCCTGTCGGCCTCGCCTTAGGCCCCGACTAACCCTGGGCGGATCAACCTGCCCCAGGAACCCTTGGTCATCCGGCGCAGAAGTTTCTCACTTCTGACTCGCTACTCATGCCTGCATTCTCACTCGCGCACCCTCCACCACCGATCACTCGACAGCTTCACCGGACGCACGACGCTCCCCTACCCACCCACAACCAGAACAACGTCCAGTCACAGGTGCCGCGACTTCGGCGGTATGCTTGAGCCCCGCTACATTATCGGCGCAAAATCACTTGACCAGTGAGCTATTACGCACTCTTTCAAGGATGGCTGCTTCTAAGCCAACCTCCTGGTTGTCACTGCGACTCCACATCCTTTCCCACTCAGCACACGCTTAGGGGCCTTAGTCGACGATCTGGGCTGTTTCCCTCTCGACCACGGAGCTTATCCCCCGCAGTCTCACTGCCACGCTCAACTTACCGGCATTCGAAGTTTGGCTGACGTCAGTAACCTTGTCGGGCCCATCAGCCAACCAGAGCCCTACCTCCGGCAAGCACCACGCAACGCTGCACCTAAATGCATTTCGGGGAGAACCAGCTATCACGGAGTTTGATTGGCCTTTCACCCCTACACACAGATCATCCCCCAGGTTTTCAACCCTGGTGGGTTCGGGCCTCCACCCAGTCTTACCTGAGCTTCACCCTGCCCATGCGTAGATCACTCCGCTTCGGGTCCACAGCATGCGACTCAAACGCCCTATTCAGACTCGCTTTCGCTACGGCTCCCCCACCCGGGTTAACCTCGCCACACACCACGACTCGCAGGCTCATTCTTCAAAAGGCACGCAGTCACATCACACACAAGGCGAACCCTGTGTACGCTCCCACGGCTTGTAGGCACACGGTTTCAGGTACTATTTCACAACCCCTCACCGGGGCGCTTTTCACCTTTCCCTCACGGTACTCGTGCACTATCGGTCATCAGGAAGTATTTAGGCTTACCAGGTGGTCCTGGCAGATTCACACAGGATTCCTCGAGCCCCGTGCTACTCGGGACAACCCCCAGCAGTCGGCATGATTTCACCTACCCGGCTTTCACGGTCTCCGGCCGCCCATCCCAGAACGTTCGACTACCACACCGATTTATCACTGCTTGAGAAGACAGCGGTCTCCTCCAGAAGCTCCCACAACCCCGCACACGCAACGCCCGCCGGCTATCACACGCGCACGGTTTAGCCTCCTCCGCTTTCGCTCACCACTACTCACGGAATCACTATTGTTTTCTTCTCCTACGGGTACTGAGATGTTTCACTTCCCCGCGTCACCACCAACCGCCCTATACATTCAGACGGCGGCAACACCACATGACTGGTGCTAGGTTTCCCCATTCGGACATCCCCGGATCAACGTCTGGTTGGCGACTCCCCGAGGCTTAACGCAGCCTCCCACGTCCTTCATCGGCTCCTGATGCCAAGGCATCCACCGTGTGCCCTAAACAACTTGGCCACAAAAGATGCTCGCGTCCACTATGCAATTCACAAACAACAACCAGAAAAACCAGCCCACCCCACCACCAAACACCCGAAACCCACCCACAAGCCGCAACCCCGCACCCCAACGAGCACAAGACCACAACCCACAAGCAAGCCCCAAGCCGGTATGGCAGGAGACCAGCCCCGCACGAAGGAAAAACCCCCCACCCCGAACACCCGCGAAACCCCCCACCCCACACGAAAGCGTGCAACACACACACGCACAACGCGAAAGGACAGAACATCCCACGACGCCCAGAGCAGAACACAGCCGTTCCCTCAGGACCCAACAGTGTGCCCAACCAGCCCTGACCCCGAACCCCGCCTTTCCCACTCCGCAACCCCCACCCCCACACGAATGAAGAGACAGAAACCACGGCGGTACTCACCGAACCGGCAACCACGACCAGCTGACTAACCAGTGCTCCACTAAGCAGCACGCCACGCACCGAACACACGCCGGTGACCGCAGCGACACTAGACCAAACCCCCAACACCCCGTCCACTCCCACCACGAAGGCAGAAAAGAACAGATGCCACGAGCCGGCCACATGCTCCTTAGAAAGGAGGTGATCCAGCCGCACCTTCCGGTACGGCTACCTTGTTACGACTTCGTCCCAATCGCCAGCCCCACCTTCGACCGCTCCCCCCCAAACGGGTTGGGCCACGGGCTTCGGGTGTTGCCGACTTTCGTGACGTGACGGGCGGTGTGTACAAGGCCCGGGAACGTATTCACCGCAGCATTGCTGATCTGCGATTACTAGCGACTCCGACTTCATGGGGTCGAGTTGCAGACCCCAATCCGAACTGAGACCGGCTTTTAGGGATTCGCTCCCCCTCACGGGTTAGCAGCCCTCTGTACCGACCATTGTAGCATGTTTGCAGCCCAAGACATAAGGGGCATGATGACTTGACGTCATCCCCACCTTCCTCCGAGTTGACCCCGGCAGTCTCCCATGAGTCCCCGGCCGGCCGAAGCCGCCGCTGGCAACATGGAACAAGGGTTGCGCTCGTTGCGGGACTTAACCCAACATCTCACGACACGAGCTGACGACAGC
This sequence comes from Sphaerimonospora sp. CA-214678, assembly GCF_050942215.1. Classification (GTDB taxonomy): domain Bacteria; phylum Actinomycetota; class Actinomycetes; order Streptosporangiales; family Streptosporangiaceae; genus Sphaerimonospora. Next base: position 2,629,613 of record NZ_CP192056.1, on the reverse strand, counting down.
CATGCACCACCTGTACACCGGCCCCGAAAGGAACACCCGTCTCCGAGCGCGTCCGATGTATGTCAAACCTTGGTAAGGTTCTTCGCGTTGCGTCGAATTAAGCAACATGCTCCGCCGCTTGTGCGGGCCCCCGTCAATTCCTTTGAGTTTTAGCCTTGCGGCCGTACTCCCCAGGCGGGGCGCTTAATGCGTTAGCTACGGCACAGGAACCATGGAAGACCCCCACACCTAGCGCCCAACGTTTACAGCGTGGACTACCAGGGTATCTAATCCTGTTCGCTCCCCACGCTTTCGCTCCTCAGCGTCAGAACTGGCCCAGCAAGCCGCCTTCGCCACCGGTGTTCCTCCTGATATCTGCGCATTTCACCGCTACACCAGGAATTCCACTTGCCCCTACCAGCCTCTAGCCTGCCCGTATCCACCGCAGACCCGTAGTTAAGCCACGGGCTTTCACGGCAGACGCGACAAGCCACCTACGAGCTCTTTACGCCCAATAATTCCGGACAACGCTTGCGCCCTACGTATTACCGCGGCTGCTGGCACGTAGTTAGCCGGCGCTTCTTCCACAGGTACACGTCAACTTCGTCCCTGCCGAAAGAGGTTTACAACCCGAAGGCCGTCATCCCCCACGCGGCGTCGCTGCGTCAGGCTTCCGCCCATTGCGCAATATTCCCCACTGCTGCCTCCCGTAGGAGTCTGGGCCGTGTCTCAGTCCCAGTGTGGCCGGTCGCCCTCTCAGGCCGGCTACCCGTCGTCGCCTTGGTAGGCCATCACCCCACCAACAAGCTGATAGGCCGCGAGCCCATCCCCAACCGAAAAACTTTCCACCACCACCAGATGCCCGGAGTGGTCATATCCAGTATTAGACCCGGTTTCCCAGGCTTATCCCAGAGTCAGGGGCAGGTTACTCACGTGTTACTCACCCGTTCGCCGCTCGAGTACCCCGAAGGGCCTTTCCGCTCGACTTGCATGTGTTAAGCACGCCGCCAGCGTTCGTCCTGAGCCAGGATCAAACTCTCCAAACAATGTCTGAAAAGAAACCCCAGCCAACACCCACCACCACCGAAACAGCAGTGGATGCCGATCAAAGGAATCCGTCCCCCACACACCCACAAAAAGAGGGCGCGCGAGAACGGGGTAATGCATCAAAATGCACTGGCTTTTAGCACACTGTTGAGTTCTCAAGAAACGGACGCGTACACCACCACCCAGACCAGCCGTCAGGCAGACCCAGGATCCGGGGCGTTACATCAGCTTCACTTTGTGTCATCTATTCTCGCCAGTCCCGGAGGATCCTGTCAAACCAGCCCCACCGGCAACCCGGCCAAACCCGCTTGACATCACCCCCGCCACCCGGCGGGAATTCCGACCACCCCTTCCGGGGCAACCCCTCTAACTTACCCGGCCCGACCCCACCACGCAAACCGCAGCGAACCCAAGATCCGAAAAGAAGAGGAGGCACCGAGACCATACCCGGACGAACCACACCCCGTCGAAACGACCGGGAGAGAGATCCGCCGGATCACCCGGCTCAACAAGATTACCAGAGCTGGACACCAACCGCGCACACAACACGGCCCCACCCCCGCCGGCGTCCGAAGGCGAGGGCAGGGCCGGACGGGGTCAGCCGACCTCCACGCCGCCGATGGTCCTCTTGCCGCGCCTGAGCACGAGGTAGCGGCCGTGGAGCAGGTCGTCGGAAGTCGGTACGTACTCCTCATCCGTGATCTTCACGTTGTTGAGGTAGGCGCCGCCCTCCTTGACCGCACGCCGCGCCGCCGACTTCGACTCGACCAGGCCGCTCTCGGTCAGCAGGTCGACGTACGTCGCGCCCAGGGCCGGTACGGCGGCCTTCGGGACCTCGGCCAGCGCGGACTCGATGGTCCGGGCGTCGAGCTCGGCGAGTGAGCCCTGGCCGAACAGCGCCCGCGAGGCGGCGATGACACGTGCCAGCTCGTCCTCACCGTGCACCAGGCTGGTCAGATCCTCGGCCAGGGCGCGCTGCGCCTGCCTGGCCGCTGGGCGGTCGGCCACCGCCTTCTCCAGCTCGTCGATCTCCTCCCGGGTCCGGAAGGTGAAGACCTTCAGGAAGCGGGTCACGTCCCGATCGTCGGAGTTCAGCCAGTACTGGTAGAACGCGTACGGCGACGTGAGGGCGGGGTCGAGCCAGACCGCACCGCCGGCGGTCTTGCCGAACTTGGTGCCGTCCGCCTTGGTGATCAGCTTTCCGGTGTAGGCGTGGACGTGTGCGCTCTCGACGCGCCGGATCAGGTCGACACCGGCGGTGATGTTCCCCCACTGGTCGCTGCCGCCGACCTGCAGCGTGCAGCCGTGCCGGCGGTACAGCTCCAGGTAGTCGTTGGCCTGGAGGATCTGGTAGCTGAACTCGGTGTAGCTCAGTCCCTCCCCGCCCAGCCTGGCCGCGACCGATTCCCTCGCCAGCATCCGGTTGACCGGGAAGTGCTTGCCGACGTCACGCAGGAAATCGATGGCCGACAGCTCGGCGGTCCAGTCCAGGTTGCTCACCAGGGACGCGGACGCCGGGCCCTCCTCGAACGACAGGAACCTCTCGACCTGCCTCCGGATCCGCGCGACCCACTCGGCCACGACGTCCTCGGAGTTCAGCGCGCGCTCGGTGCTGCGCCCGCTGGGGTCGCCGATGAGGCCGGTCGCGCCGCCGACGAGGCCGATCGGCCGGTGGCCGGCCCGCTGGAAGCGGGTGAGGATCAGCAGCGTGGCCAGGTTGCCCACGTGGAGCGACGGCGCGGTGGGGTCGAAGCCCGCATAGACCGTGATCGGACCCTCGGCCAGTGCCTTCCGCAGTGCGTCGGCATCGGTGGTCTGCGCGGTGACGTCGCGCCATTCGAGCTCATCGAGGATGTCTGTCACTGTCCTGGCTTTCGCTAATCGATGATGTACGGCTTTCGCCCCCGTACGAGCCTGCCTGACCAGGAAACCCTATCGCCACTCGGTTATGGCCGAGGCCCGCTGCATGCCCGGCGGCTTTCGCCGGACGTTGATCGGCTAGGTCCGGCGCCGCCGTACGTGCGGGCGATAGGGCGACACCGTGGGGTCGCCGTCGATCCAGAACCGCCAGGGGGTCTCGGCCGCGGCCGAAACCCCCGTACGGGGTCCGGTCCTGATCAGCGACGGGTCGACCGGCACGCCTTCGTACACCCGGATCCGTCCGCCCGGCGAGCAGCAGTCGAGGCCGTTGTGCTCCCGTACCAGGCCGAGCGCCACCCCGAGCCGTGCCGGTCCCCTCGCCAGATCGCGGTCGGGGATGGTCCGCCCGGGACGGCCGGAGGATGATCCGTTCGCACCGGCGAGGCGACGGGAGCGGGCCGCGCCGACGCCCGCGATCACCTCGCCGGCCCGCATCAGCACGGCGGAGCCGGAACCCTCGGGCAGGCAGACGAGGTTCGCGCAGAAGTGCATGCCGTACGTGAAGTACACATACACATGGCCGGGTTCGCCGAACATGACCGAGTTGCGTGGCGTGCGCCCCCGATAGGTGTGCGCCGCCGGGTCCTGCCCGGGGCCGCCGTACGCCTCGACCTCGGTCAGCCGTACGGCCACGGGCCCGTGGGCGATCACACGGCCCAGCAGGTCGGGCGCGACCTCGTGGGAGGGACGGTCGAAGAAGTCCCGGTCGAGCGGACGGCCGGCGAGGCCACCGCTGTCACATCGCTCCTCCGGCTCGTCCGCACCCGGCCGGTGCGTGTCCAGTCCCGCCGTGTCCGCTCCTCGCCCGTCCAACTCTCCCTCTTCTCAGTTCTCGTTCGCCCAGGCCGCCTGATCGTCGACCGTCTCGCGCAGCGTGGCGATCTGGTCCCGGACGCGATCGGGTGCGGTACCGCCCCTGGCGGCACGCGCGGCGAGGGCGCCCGGCACGTTCAGCACGTCCCGGACACTACCGTCCGGCCCCGGCGCGAAGTGCGGGGAGACCTTCGCCAGCTCCTCGTCGGTCAGCTCGCCGAGGTCCTTGTCGTTGACCTGGCACCACACCACGAGATGACCCACCGCCTCGTGCGCGTCCCGGAAGGGAACGCCCCGGCGCACCAGCAGCTCGGCGAGGTCGGTGGCGAGCGCGAACCCGTCGGGGGCGCTCGCCTCCAGCTTGGCCTTGTTCACCCGCATCGTCGACACCATCCCCGCCACCGCCGGCAGCACGAGCAGCAGCGTGTCGACGGCGTCGAAAACCGGCTCCTTGTCCTCCTGGAGGTCCCGGTTGTAGGTCAGCGGCAGGCCCTTCAGCGTGGTCAGCAGGGACATCAGCGCTCCGATCAGCCGGCCGCTCTTGCCCCTGGCCAGCTCGGCCACGTCGGGGTTCTTCTTCTGCGGCATGATCGACGAGCCGGTGGAGTAGGCGTCGTCCACCTCGATCCAGCGGAACTCCTGCGAGGCCCACAGGACCAGCTCCTCGCCGAGCCGGGAGATGTGCACCCCGATCATGGCGGCGCAGAACAGGAACTCTGCGGCGAAGTCGCGATCGGCGACCGCGTCCATCGAGTTGGGCGCGGCGGAGTCGAAGCCGAGCTCGGCCGCCACCGCGGCGGGGTCGAGCGGCAGCGAGGACCCCGCGAGTGCGCCGGAGCCGAGCGGCGAAACGGCGGCCCGCCGGTCCCAGTCGCGGAGGCGGCCCACGTCCCTGGTCAGCGCGTGGGCGTGGGCGAGCAGCTGGTGACCGAACGACACCGGCTGCGCGTGCTGCAGGTGGGTCATGCCCGGTGCGGCGGTCTCGGCGTTCTCCTCGGCCTGGCCGATCAGCGCGGTCTCCAGCTCGACCAGCCGGGAGACGATCGTACGGACGTGGTCGCGCAGGTAGAGCCGCAGGTCGGTGGCGATCTGGTCGTTGCGGCTGCGCCCCGCGCGTAGTTTGCCGCCGAGTGTGCCGAGCCGTTCGAGCAGGCCGCGTTCCAGCGCGGTGTGCACGTCCTCGTCGGCGACCGTGGGGCGGAACTCCCCGGTCCGGCACGCCCGTTCCAGGTCGTCGAGCGCGCCGAGCATGCGGTCGAGCTCATCCTGCGTGAGGAGCCCGGCGCGGTGCAGCACCCGGGCGTGCGCGCGCGAGGCGAGCAGGTCGTACGGCGCGAGCCGCCAGTCGAACTGCACGCTCACCGACAGGCGCGTGAGCGCGTCCGAGGGACCCCCCTCGAATCTGCCGCCCCACAGCCGCATCGGCTTGTTGTCCGCCACCGTCTTCTCCCTCCGATATCGATAGAAAAGCCCCGGATCCGCTCGCCCCTCATGTCCCTTTCCCGAGGAACTCATCCGCGACATTAGCGAGGTGCGCCCCAGCCCCGCGCGTACGCCCCAGCTCCGCATTTGGAACCGGGGCGTACCGACGATCCGCGAGTGATCCGGCTAGCGCGCGTCCCTCGCGGCGGCGATCTTACTGGGCAGCGACCAGAGCTCGACGAATCCCTTGGCCAGCGACTGGTCGAAGGCGTCGCCGGTGTCGTAGGTGGCGAGCGAGAAGTCGTACAGCGAGTCGTCGGACCTGCGGCCGGTGACCACCGCGCGGCCGCCGTGCAGCACGAGCCGGATCTCGCCGGACACGTGGCGCTGGGCATCGGCGATGAAGGCGTCCAGGGCCCGCTTGAGCGGCGAGAACCACAGGCCGTCGTAGACGAGCTCGCCCCACCGCTGGTCGACCGACCGCTTGAACCGGGCGAGGTCGCGCTCGACCGTGACGTTCTCCAGCTCCATGTGGGCCGTGATCAGCGCGATCGCCGCCGGCGCCTCGTACACCTCGCGCGACTTGATGCCGACGAGCCGGTCCTCGACCATGTCGAGCCGCCCGACGCCCTGCGCCCCGGCCCGCCGGTTGAGCTCGGCGATGATCTCGTACGGCGACAGCGCCCGCCCGTCGAGCGCCACCGGGACGCCCCGCGCGAAGGCGATCACGACCTCGTCGGGCTCGCGCGGCACGGCGGGGTCGGAGGTGTAGTCGTAGACGTCCTCGACCGGGCCGTTCCAGATGTCCTCGAGGAAGCCGGTCTCGACGGCGCGGCCCCAGAGATTCTGGTCGATCGAGTACGGAGATCTCTTGGTGACGTCGATCGGCAGGCCCTTCTCCTCGGCGAAGGCGATGGCCTTGTCGCGGGTCCAGGCGTAGTCGCGGGCCGGGGCGATGACCTTCAGATCGGGGTTGAGCGCGGCCAGGCCGGCCTCGAACCGCACCTGGTCGTTGCCCTTGCCGGTGCAGCCGTGCGAGACGTGCGTGCCGCCGAACTCCCCGGCGGCCGCGGCGAGATGCTTGACGATCAGCGGCCGCGACAGTGCGCTGACCAGCGGATAGCGGTCCATGTAGAGCGCGTTCGCCTGCAGGGCTGGCACGCAGTAGTCCCGCGCGAACTCCTCACGGGCGTCCACCACGACCGACTCGACCGCGCCGCAGTCGAGTGCCCGCTGCCGGATCACGTCCATGTTCTCGCCGCCCTGGCCCACGTCGACGGCGACGGCCACGACCTCCGCGCCGGTCTTCTCGGCCAGGAACGGGATGGCCACGCTCGTGTCGAGGCCACCGGAGTAGGCGAGTACGACCCTGTCGCTCATGAGTTTCTCTTTTCCCAGTGCAATTGCAAGATCACGAACTGTGTTCGCGCAGGTGACGCGGGTTTCCGCGAAAAAGTGCAAGATCACGGACAGCCGATCCGCAGGTCGGCGGGGCCCGCTGCGAGTATTTACAAGATCACGGCGGGGGGTGGCGGGGGGTGGCCGGGTCGGCCAGGTTGAGCAGCGACCTGGCCAGGGCCCCACCCCCGAGGGGATCCCGGCTGATCACCAGGATCGTGTCGTCGCCGGCCACCGTGCCGAGGATAGACCCCCATCCGGCGTGGTCGATGGCGGAGGCGAGGAACTGCGCCGCCCCCGGAGGCGTACGGAGGATCACCAGGTTGGCCGACGCCTCGGCCGACACCAGCAGTTCCTCCGCGATCCTGCGCAGCCGGGCGTCCGGATTCTCCGCCGACCCACTGAGCTCACCGGTCCGGTAGCGCGGGATCCGCCCGCCGCCCTCGCCGGGCAGTGCGTAGACCAGCGTGCCGTCGTCCGCCCGCAGCTTCAGCGCGCCGAGCTCGTCGAGATCCCGGGAGAGCGTGGCCTGCGTGACCTCCACGCCCCCCTCGGCGAGCAGCCGGGCCAGCTCCGGCTGGGAACGGACCTTGTGCCTGGTCAGCAGCTCGACGATGCGCGCGTGCCGCGCCGCCTTGGTGAGCGGGATGGTCATGTTGCCTCCACACCGCCCGTGGCGAGCCAGTGGAGCAGGGCCTTCTGCGCGTGCAGCCGGTTCTCCGCCTCGTCCCAGACCACGCTGCGCGGGCCGTCGATCACTTCGGCGGTGATCTCCATTTCCCGGTAGGCGGGCAGGCAGTGCAGCACGATCACGTCCTGCGCGGCCAGTTCGAGCAGCTTCGCGTTCACCTGGTAGGCGCCGAAAGCGGCGATCCGCTCCTCCTTGCCGTCCTGGCCCATCGACACCCAGGTGTCGGTCGCGACGACGTGGGCGTCGGCGACCGCCGCCTCCGGGTCGCTGATCACGCTGACCGAGCCGCCCGTCTCCGCCGCGATCCGCGCGGCACGCTGCACCACGACGGCGTCCGGGAGGTATCCGGCCGGAGCCCCGATCCGCACGTGCATGCCGGCGGTGGCCCCGCCCAGCAGGTAGGAGTGGGCCATGTTGTTCGCCCCGTCCCCCAGATAGGCCAGGGACACCCCGCGCAGGGCGCCCCGGTGCTCGCGGATCGTGAGCAGGTCGGCCAGCACCTGGCAGGGGTGGAACTCGTCGGTCAGCGCGTTCACCACCGGGACCGAGGACGCCGACGCCATCGCCTCGATGCGCTCCTGTCCCCCGGTCCGCCAGACGATCGCCGCCACCTGGCGCGACAGCACACGGGCGGTGTCCTCGATCGGCTCTCCCCGCCCCATCTGCGAGGAGCCGACCTCCATCACCAGCGGCCGGCCGCCGAGCTCGGCGATGCCGACGCCGAACGAGAGCCGGGTGCGCGTGGAGGCCTTGTCGAACAGCACGGCCACCGTCCGCGGGCCCTCGAACGGCCGGTAGCGGCTGCGCCCGCCCCGCGTGGCGACGCGCTCCTTCTTCATCTCCTCGGCGAGATCGAGCACCCGTGCCTGCTCCGCCGGCGACAGGTCGTCATCCCGCAGGAAGTGTCTAATTTGCGCCGGGTCCGCGCCCTGCTCCGTCCGCGCCGGGTCCGCGCCCTGCCCCGTCCGCGCCGGGTCCGCGCCCTGTCCGATCGGCACCTCAGGCATCTGCGGCCTCCAGGATTGCGGGGAAGGAGTCGAGGAAGCTCGACACCTCGGCGTCGGTGACGACCAGCGGAGGCGCGAGCCGTACGGCATCGGGCTGCACCGCGTTGACCAGGAAACCGGCCTCCTGCGCCGCCGCCTGCACCCGGGCGGCCCGGCCGGAGGTCAGCACGGCGGCAAGCCAGAGCCCGCGGCCCCTGACCCCCTTCAGCAGCGGGTGCGAGATGGCCGAGATCCCGTCGGCGAGCCGCCGTCCCATGGCCTCGGCGTGCTCCAGCAGCCCGTCGCGCTCGATCGTGTCGAGCACGGCGAGCGCGGCGGCGCACGACACCGGGTTGCCGCCGAAGGTCGACCCGTGATCGCCCGGCCCGAAGACCGTGGCAGCCTCGCCGAAGCCGATGCAGGCGCCGATCGGCATGCCGCCGCCGAGGCCCTTGGCCAGTGTCAGCACGTCGGGCAGCACGCCCTCCGCCTGGTGGGCGAACCATCTGCCGGTCCGCCCGATGGCCGACTGGATCTCATCGGCGACGAGCAGCGCGCCGGCCGCCGAGCAGATCTCCCGGGCCGCCGCGAGATATCCGTCCGGCGGCGGCACGACCCCGGCCTCGCCCTGGGTCGGCTCCAGGAACACCGCGGCGCAGTCGCCGGTCACCGCGTTCTTCAGCGCGTCCGCGTCGCCGTACGGCACGAAGCGCACGTCGATCGAGAACGGCCCGAACGGGTCGCGGATCGAGGCCTTGCCGGTGAGCGCGAGCGCACCGAGGGTCCGGCCGTGGAAGCCCATCTCGGCGGCGACGAAATGGCTTTTGCCGCGCGCCTTGCCGTACTTGATGGCGAGCTTCAGCGCCGCCTCGTTGGCCTCGGTGCCGGAGTTCGCGAGGAACACCCTGGCCGGCCCGCCCAGCAGGCCGATCAGCCGCTCGGCGAGCAGCACCTCGGGCTCGTGCAGGAACAGGTTCGAGGTGTGGGCGACGGTGGCGACCTGGCGCGAGACCGCCTCGACCAGGGCCGGATGGCCGTGGCCGAGCGAGGTGACCGCGATGCCGCCGATGAAGTCGAGGTAGCGGCGGCCGTCGACGTCCCACACGGCGCTTCCCTCACCCCGGGCGATCGCCACGGGCGGCACGCCGTAGTTGCGCATGAACGCCGCTTCGAAGCGCTCGCTCAGCACCTCCGTACGCGTACTCACCTGACCCCCTCCTCGCTCTCGTCGTCGGGCACCACCATCGTGCCGATGCCCTGGTCCGTGAAGATCTCCAAAAGCAGCGCATGGGCCACCCGCCCGTCGAGGACGTGTGCCTGCGGCACTCCGCCGCGTACGGCGGTCAGGCAGGCCTCCATCTTCGGCACCATGCCGCTGGACAGCGACGGCAGCAGCTCGGCCAGCTCCGTCGCACCGATCCTGCTGATCACTTCGTCACTGCTGGGCCAGTCGGCGTACAGGCCGTCGACGTCGGTCAGCATGATCAGCTTGGCCGCGCCGAGCGCGACCGCCAGCGCGGCCGCGGCGGTGTCGGCGTTGACGTTGTAGACGTCGGCGCCGTACTCATCGCCCTCCCCGTCTTCCGCCGGGCCCTGGTCGGCCCGGGCGATCGACGAGACGACCGGGATCCGGCCGTCGTCGAGCAGGGCCCGTACGGCTCCGGCGTCCACCCGGACGATCTCGCCGACCTGGCCGATATCGACCTTGACGCCGTCGACGACGGCATGCTTGCGCTCGGCGGTGAACAGGTGGGCGTCCTCGCCGGACATGCCGACGGCGAACGGCCCGTGCCGGTTGATCAGACCGACCACGTCCCGGTTGACCTGGCCGGCCAGGACCATCCGGACGACCCGCATGGCCTCCGGCGTGGTGACCCGCAGGCCGGACACGAAGTGGCTGTCGATCCCGAGCAGGTCGAGGTGGGCCTGGATCTGCGGGCCGCCGCCGTGGACGATCACCGGCCTGAGCCCGGCGTACCTGAGGAAGACCACGTCGGCGGCGAACTTCGCGCGCAGGTGCTCCTCGGTCATGGCGTTGCCGCCGTACTTGATGACGACGGTCTCGCCGTGGAAGCGCGCCAGCCAGGGCAGCGCCTCGACCAGCGTGTACGCCTTGTCGAGCGCGCCGGCGAGCCGTGCGCCGGCGCCGTCGAGTGCGGCCGTCATGACGAGTACGCCGAGTTCTCGTGGACGTACGCCGCGGTGAGATCCGTCGTGTGGACGGTCGCGGAGTGCGATCCGGCGGACAGGTCGACGGTGATGGTCACGTCGCGGGGCCGCAGGTCCACCTTCGAACGGTCGTCTCCGGCCGCGCCGCCACGGCAGATCCAGATGCCGTTGATCGCGACGTTGAGCCGCTCGGGCGCGAAGACCGCCTCGGTGGTGCCGACCGCGCTGAGCACCCGGCCCCAGTTGGGGTCCTCCCCGTGGATCGCGCACTTGAGCAGGTTGGAGCGGGCCACCGCCCGGCCCACGGTCACGGCGTCGTCCTCCGAGGCCGCCCCGACCACCTCTATCGCGATGGCCTTGGTCGCGCCTTCGGCGTCGACCAGCAGCTGGTGGGCGAGGTCGGCGCAGACCGCGGTGACGACCTTGCCGAACTCGGCGAGGTCCGGCCGCACCCCGGACGCACCGCTGGCCAGCAGCAGCACGGTGTCGTTCGTCGACATGCAGCCATCGGTGTCGAGCCGGTCGAACGTCACGGCGGTGGCGTCGCGCAGCACCGCGTCCAGGTCCCCGGCGCCGACGTCGGCGTCGGTGGTGATCACGCAGAGCATGGTCGCGAGGGCGGGGGCGAGCATGCCGGCGCCCTTGGCCATGCCGCCGACCATGTAACCGCCCTCGCCCCGGCGGAAGGAGATCTTGCTGACCGTGTCGGTCGTCCTGATCGCGTCGGCGGCCGCCAGCGCGCCGTCCCGCGAGAGCTGGGCCGCGGCCGTGTCGATCCCGGCCAGCAGCGCGTCGATCGGCAGCCGCTCGCCGATCAGGCCCGTGGAGCAGACCGCGATCTCGGCGGCGCTGTCGCCCAGAACCCCGGCGGCCTTCTCCGCCGTGGCATGGGTGTCCTGGAAGCCGAGCGGCCCGGTGCAGGCGTTGGCACCGCCCGAGTTGAGGACCACCGCACGCACCCGCCCGCCGCTCAGGACCTGCTCCGACCACACCACGGGCGCCGCCTTGACCCGGTTGCGGGTGAAGACGCCGGCCGCGGCGCGCGACGGGCCGTCGTTGACGACGATGGCGAGGTCGCGGGCACCGCCGCTCTTGATCCCGGCGGCCACGCCGGCCGCGCGGAACCCCTGCGGTGCTGTCACGCTCATGGCTGCTCCTCGGTTGGCCGTGTTCCTGGTGTGCCAGGCGTGCTCGGTGTGATCAAGGGGCGACTCCGTTCAGGGGAAGGCCGAGTTCTTCCGGAAGGCCGAGGGCGAGGTTGGCGCTCTGGATCGCGCCGCCCGCCGTGCCCTTGGTGAGGTTGTCGATCGCGGCGACGGCGACGACGCGGCCGGCCCGCTCGTCGAGGGTGACCTGCAGCGCGGCCGTGTTGGCGCCGATCGTCATCGCGGTGGCGGGCCAGACGCCCTCCGGCAGCAGGCGCAGGAACGGCTCGTCCTTCACCGCCGTCTCGTACGCCTCCCGGAGCGTGGCCGCGGTGAGGCCCGGCGCGGCCGGCGCCGTGCAGGTGGCGAGAATGCCGCGGCTCATCGGCGCGAGCGTCGGGGTGAAGGAGACCCGGACCGGCCGCCCGGCCACCGCCGACAGGTTCTGCTCCATCTCCGGTGTGTGCCGGTGCACGCCGCCCACGCCGTACGCGCTGACCGAGCCCATGACCTCGCTGCCCAGCAGATTCGGCTTGAGGGACCGGCCCGCGCCGGAGGTGCCGCTGGCCGCGACCGCGACGACGTCGGGCTCCACCAGGCCGGCCGCGAACGCAGGGAACAGCGCGAGCGTCACCGAGGTCGGGTAGCAGCCGGGCGCGGCGATCCTGCGTGCGCCGCGCAGCGGCTCGCGCTGGCCGGGCAGCTCAGGCAGGCCGTACGGCCAGGTGCCGGCGTGCTCGCCGCCGTAGAAGTGCACCCAGTCCGCGGCGTCGGTGAGGCGGAAGTCGGCGCCGCAGTCGACGATCAGCGTGTCCTCGCCGAGCCGGGCGGCCAGCGCCGCCGACTGACCGTGCGGGAGCGCGAGGAAGACGACGTCGTGGCCGCTCAGCGTCTCCGGCGTGGTCTCCTCGATGATCCGGTCGGCCAGCTCGGGCAGATGGGGTTGATGCGTGCCGAGACGGGTCCCCGCGCTCGATCCGGCGGTGAGCGTGCCGATGTCGATCGTGGGGTGGCCGAGCAGCAGCCGGAGCAGCTCGCCTCCCGCGTACCCGCTCGCACCGGCGATCGCCGCTCTCATGCCGTCCTCCTGTCCATCGACCTGCCTGCATGATTATGCAGCATGACTCATGAAATTGCTTCCTTAGAAAGTATGCAACCGAAGGCATGATCATGCAAGCACCATCTCGCGCAGTGGACAACTGGTCCACGTACCAACTGGTCGGTATCGTGAAGTCTCGGCAAGTGACGACCCGGGAGCGTGCACCCACATGGCGATCACCAGGGAACAGGTCCAGGCCAGACTCACGGCCCCCGGCCAGCTCTTCGAGATGGAAGAGGACGAGGCGGACGGCCACAAGATCCGTATCTGGAAGCACGCCCCATCGGCCTTCCGGGCGCTGCTGGAGATCACCCGCTTCCACGGCGACAGGGTGTTCGTCGTCTACTCCGGCGAGCGGTACACGTACGAGCGGCACTTCCAGCTGGCGGCGACACTGGCCCACCGGCTGGTCGACGACTACGGCGTGCGCAAAGGGGACCGGGTGGCCATCGCCATGCGGAACCACCCGGAGTGGATCATCTCCTTCTCCGCCGTCCTGGCCGTCGGGGCCGTGGCCGTGCCGCTGAACGCCTGGTGGACGGAGCAGGAGCTGGCGTACGGCCTGACCGACTCCGGGGCCAAGCTCGTGATCGCGGACGGCGAGCGCGCGGAACGGCTCTCCGGCGCCGGCCTGCCGATGATCGTCGCGAGGGGCGACGGCGCGAGCCCCTCTGGTCGCGCCGACTGGGCCGACGTGCTCGGCGAGGTGCGTGCCGATGTGACGCTGCCGCCGGTCGAGGTCGCCCCGGACGACCCCGCCACGATCTTCTACACCTCCGGCACCACCGGCAGGCCCAAGGGCGCGCTCGGCAGCAACCGCAACCTGGGCCAGGCCCCGATGACCGTGGCATACGCGAGGTTGCACAGCGCGGCGCTCGCCGGGAAGGACCCGGCCGCCGTCGCGCGCGTGCGCCCCAACACCCTGCTCACGGTCCCGCTCTTCCACGCCACCGGGTGCTTCGCCGTACTCCTGACCACGATGTTCAACGGCGGCGGGCTGGTGCTGATGTACAGGTGGGACGCGGGAGCCGCGCTCGAACTGATCGAGCGCGAGAAGGTCACGGTGCTGAGCGGCGTGCCGACCAACGCCTGGCAGCTCCTGTCCCACCCCTCCCTCGGCGACCACGACATCTCCTCGCTCGGGGGCGTTTCGTACGGCGGCGCGCCGGCCCCGCCCAAGCTGCTCGAGCGGCTCACCGAGCTGCTCCCGGGCCGGACCCCGTCCAACGGGTACGGCATGACCGAGACGAGCGCGCTGGCCGTGTACAACAGCGGCGGGGACTACCTCGCCAGACCCGACAGCATCGGCCGTCCGCTGGCCGTGGTGGACGTCAAGGTCTGCGACCCCCTCGGGAACGAGCTGCCGCCGGGCCGGGTCGGCGAGCTGTGCGTCCGCGGCCCCATCGTGATCAAGGGGTACTGGAACCGGCCGGAGGCGACCGCCGAGACGTTCGTGGATGGCTGGCTGCACACCGGCGACCTCGCCAGGATCGACGAGGAGGGTTTCGTCTACATCGTCGACCGGGCCAAGGACATGGTGATCCGCGGCGGCGAGAACGTCTACTGCGCCGAGGTCGAGGCGGCCATGTTCGACCACCCCGCTGTCGACGACGCCGCCGTCATCGGCATCCCCGACGACGAGTTCGGCGAGCAGGTCGGGGCCGTCGTACGGCTCAGGCCGGACTCGGCGGCCACCGCCGGGGAGCTCCAGGAGTTCCTTCGCGGGCGCCTGGCGGCCTTCAAGGTGCCGGTCCGATTCTGGTTCCGGGAGGCCGAGTTGCCGCGCAACCCCGGCGGCAAGGTGCTGAAGACCCGGCTCAGGCGGGAGATCCTCGGCCTCTGATCCCCGTCTGTCGCAGGCCGGTCATGCGGACGCCATGACCGGCCTGCTCGCATGTCCGGGGCTGACTGCCGCGTTTTCCTGCTGAAAGTTTCCATTGGAGACCTTCGACGTTACAGCAGCACAAGGCCATATTGATCGGTCGGGTTCTTGAAATTTTTCAGTTGATCGTTGACATGTTTCAGAGACTCTCCACAGAATGAGCGGCAGGCAGAGCTCTCCCCCGACATGCGTGGCCGGCACCGCACCCATCCCGTCTTGATCAGTGTTCCAGTGGAGGAACAGACATGATCGACAGCGCCGTTTCCACCGGCAGCGGCCGCAGCCGCCGTGCACGTTTGAGAAAGGCACTCGTCATGAGCGCCATCGGCATCGTCGGCGCGGCCCTGGCCGTGGCCCTGCCGTCCACGGCCAGGGCCGCGGACTGCAGCGCCGGATACGTCGGCCTGACCTTCGACGACGGTCCCAACCCGAGCAACACCACCACGCTGCTCAACACGCTGAAGGCCAACGGCGTACGGGCGACCATGTTCAACATCGGGCAGAACGCCAGTAACTACCCGTCTCTGGTCAGGGCCCAGGTGGACGCCGGCATGTGGATCGGCAACCACAGCTGGACTCATCCGCACCTGACCCAGATGAGCAGCTGGCAGATCCAGTCGGAACTTCAGCAGACCCAGCAGGCGATCCAGCAGATCACCGGCAGCGCGCCCAGCCTGTTCCGCCCGCCGTACGGTGAGACCAACGCCACGCTCAAGTCGGTCGAGCAGCAACTCGGCCTCAGGGAGATCATCTGGGACGTCGACTCCCAGGACTGGAACGGCGCGAGCACGGCCCAGATCGTGCAGGCCGCGAGCCGGCTGCAGAACGGTCAGATCATCCTCATGCACGACCAGTACGCGACCACGGTCGCCGCGATCCCGCAGATCGTCGCGAACCTGAGGAGCCGCAACCTGTGCCCCGGCATGATCTCCCCGTCGACCGGCCGGGCCGTCGCGCCTGACGGCGGCACCAGCCCGCCGCCCACCTCTCCGACCCCGACCCCCACGCCGACCCCCACGCCGACGCCGACGCCCACTCCGACTCCGACGCCCGGACAGGGCGGGTGCACCGCGACGATCCAGACGGTGAACTCCTGGCCCGGTGGTTTCCAGTCCAACGTCACGGTGAAGGCGGGCAGCTCCGCGATCAGCCGCTGGACGGTGACCTGGACCTGGCCGAGCGGCCAGAGCATCACGCAGCTGTGGGGAGGCTTCCTGTCCGGCTCCGGCTCCTCCGTCACGGTACGCAACGAGACCTACAACGGCAGCGTGGGCGCAGGCGCCTCCACCACCTTCGGATTCACGGCCGGCGGCACCGCCGCCACGCCCACGCCGAGCTGCAGCACGGCGTGACGCCCACCACGATGACGACCTCCTGATCCCGGGAGGGCGTCTGGACGGCCGCGCGGGGAGGCCTGCCCCCCGCGCGGCCGTCCGTCTTCCCGGCCAGCGAAGGCACGGGAAACCACCGTACGGCCCGGCGGGGACTCCACAGCGTACCCACAGACGCGAACGGGCGCCGAAGCATTTTCCGGCGCCCGTCCCCCTGTCCTTCTCGCCGTGCGCTCAGGCCCCGCGGAGCCGGGCTCCGGTGCGAGCTGCGGCCAGCGCGACCGCGGCGTCCCTGGCCGCCGTGGTCTCCTCGGCCGTGAGCGTCCGGTCGGCCGCCCGGAAGCGCAGCGCGTAGGCCAGCGACTTGTTGCCCTCACCCGCCTGCGGGCCCTCGTACACGTCGAACAGCCGGACCGACTCGAGCAGTTCGCCGGCGCCCTCGGTGAGCGCGGCCGCCACCTCGGCGACCGGCGTCTCGGCCGGGACGATCAACGCGACGTCCTGCGTCGCCACCGGATAGGTGGACACGGCGGGCGCCTGCACCGGTCCCGCCGGCCGCAGCAGCGACAGCTCCAGCTCCATCGCGGCCGTGCGGGGCGGCAGGTCGTACGCCTCGACGACGCGCGGGTGCAGTTCACCCGCGTGGCCGACGACGACGCGCTCGCCGGTGCCCGGGTCGGTGATGCTCAGCTCGGCGCAGCGTCCGGGATGCCACGGCTCGTGCCGGCCGGACCGGACCTCGAGATCCGTCCCCGCCTCGCGGGCGACGGCCCGGGCGGCCTCGACGGCGTCGGCCCAGGACGCCCGGCGGCCCTCGCCCCACCAGCCGGAGCGCTCGAACTCGCCCGTGAGGACGACGGCGACCCGGTGGGGCTGCCTCGGCAGCGCCCTTTCGACCTCGGCGATCTCCTCGGCCGACGGCCTTCTGTCGACCGCGAGCACCGGCGCTGTGGCCGGCGCGTCCGGCTCCGGCCGGTAGACCAGGCCGGTCTCGAACAGCGCGACGTCGCCGAAGCCGCGGCCCACGTTGCGTACCAGGGTCTTCAGCAGGCCCGGCAGCAGCGTGGTCCGCATGAACGGCTCGTCCTCGCTCAGCGGGTTCACCAACCGGGTGGCCCGCCGGCGCGGGTCGTCCTCGGCGAGCAGCAGGTTGTCGAGGTCGCGTCCGCCCATGAACGGGTACGACAGCACCTCGACGTACCCCGACAACGCGAGCGCCCGGCCCACCCTGCGGCGCAGCCGCTGCTCCTCGGTCAGTCCGGCGCCCGCCGGCGCGACGGGCAGGACCGACGGCAGGTGCTCGTAGCCCTCCAGCCGGATGACCTCTTCCGCGAGGTCGTTCGGATCGGACAGGTCGGGCCGCCAGCTCGGCGGGGTGACCGTGATCAGGTCGTCGCCGGGGACGGCGAGCCTGCCGGCCATGCCGCTGCTCGAGACCACACCGGTGGCGGCCACACCGCCCGTGGCCGCGACGGCCTGCCCGGCCGAGCCCTCGGTCACCACGCAGCCGATCTGCTCCAGCCTGCGGATCACGGTCTCCCGTGAGTACGTCAGGCCCGCGACGCGGCCGGGGTAGTCGGCCGGGATCGTGATCCGCACCGGGGCGGGCTCGACCTCGGCGTGGGTGACCCCGGGCTCGGCCGTGGCCCCGCCCAGCTCGACGAGGAGTCGTACGGCACGCCAGGAGGCGGCCAGCGGCAGCTCGCGGTCCACGCCGCGTTCGAACCGCTTGGACGCCTCGCTCACCAGGTTGTGCCTGCGCGAGTTACGCGCGATGCCGGTGGCGGAGAAGTGCGCGGCCTCGACCACGATGTCGGTGGTGTCGTCCGATATCTCGGTGTGCAGGCCGCCCATCGTGCCGGCGATCGAGAGCGCCCCCGAGGCGTCCGTGATCAGGATGTCGTCCTCGTGGAGCCCTCGCACCACGTGGTCGAGCGTCTCCAGGCGCTCCCCCGGCCTGGCGCGCCGCACGACGATCTCGCCCGTCAGGCGGGCGCGGTCGAAGGCGTGCAGCGGCTGGCCCAGTTCCAGCATCACGTAGTTCGTCACGTCGACGGCGAGCGAGACCGACCGCATGCCGGCGCGGGCCAGCCGCACCCGCATCCACAGCGGGCTCTCGACGGCGGGGTCGAACCCGGACACGGCGCGCAGCACGAACCGATCGCAGGCGGTGGGGTCGCCGATCGACGCCGGCCACGACTCGCCGTCGGCGGCGGGCAGCTCGATCCGGGCGGGGTCGCGGAACGACACGCCGAACGCGATGGCGGCCTCACGCGCGACGCCCCGGATCGACAGCGCGTACCCGCGGTCCGGGGTGATCTCCAGCTCCAGCACGTCGTCGCGCAGGCCGAGCAGCTCGACCACGTCGGCGCCGATCGGGGTGTCGTCCGGCAGCAGCAGGATCCCCGGCGAGGACTCGGCGACGCCGAGCTCTGCCTCCGAGCAGATCATGCCGTCCGAGAGCCGCCCGTAGGTCTTGCGTGAACCGATCTCGAAGCCGCCGGGCAGGACGGCGCCGGGCAGCGCGACCGGCACGACGGCGCCGACGGAGAAGTTGGTCGCGCCGCACACGATCTCGCGCGGCGCGGCCTCCCCGACCTCGACCTTGCAGTGCCTGATGGGCTTCTTGAAGCCGGTCAGCTCCTCGATCTCGAGGACCCTGCCGACGACCACGTTCTTGATCTCGTGGCCGTGCGAGGTGATGGCCTCCAGCTTGAGACCGGCGGCGGTGAGCCTGTCCGCCACCTCGTGGGCGGTGACCGCGGGGAGATCGACGTACTCCCGCAGCCAGGAGAGCGGGACCTTCATCAGACCTCCATTCCGAACGGCTGGGTGAACCGGACGTCGCCCTCGACCATGTCGCGCATGTCCTCGGCGTTGTGCCGGAACATCAACGTGCGCTCGATGCCCATGCCGAAGGCGAACCCGGAGTAGACCGACGGGTCGACGCCGCAGGCGACCAGCACCCGCGGGTTGACCATGCCGCAGCCGCCCCACTCGATCCAGCCCTCGCCCTTGCACGTACGGCAGGGCGGGTTGCCCGGCAGCGCCGAGGAGCCGCGGCAGACGAAGCAGCGCAGGTCCATCTCGGCCGACGGCTCGGTGAAGGGGAAGTAGTTCGGCCGGAACCGCGTGTGTATGCCCGGCCCGAACATCACCTCAGCGAACCGGTCGAGCGTGCCCTTCAGGTGGGCCATCGTCAGCCCCTTGTCGACCGCCAGGCCCTCCACCTGGTGGAAGACCGGCGTGTGGGTGGCGTCGAGCTCGTCGGTGCGAAAGGTCTTGCCCGGCGAGATCACGTACACCGGCAGCGGGCGTGACAGCAGCGCGCGCACCTGCACCGGCGAGGTCTGGGTGCGCAGCACCTTGCCCGACTCGGTGCTCTCCACGAAGAACGTGTCGTGCTCGGAGCGGGCCGGGTGGTCGGGGGCGATGTTCAACGCGTCGAAGTTGAACCACTCGCCCTCGAGCTCGGGGCCCTCCGCCATCTCGTAGCCCATCGCGATGAACGCGTCGGCGATGTGCTCCTGCAGCGTGGTGAGCGGGTGCCGGGCGCCGCGGGACCTGCGGTCCCAGGGCAGCGTGACGTCGACGGTCTCCTCGATGAGCACGCGGGCGTCGCGCTCGGCCTCCAGCTCGGACTGGCGGGCGGCCAGCGCCTCGGCGACGGCTCTGCGCGCGGTGCCGATCCGCTTGCCGGCCTCGGCCCGCGCGGCGGGCGGAAGCGCGCCGATCTCACGGTTGGCCAGTGCGATGGGCGACCTGTCTCCCGCGTGCGCGAGCCGGGCCTGCTTGAGTTCATCGAGGTCTTTCGCCGCGGCGATGGCGGCGAGCGCATCGGCCCGCGCCCGCGCGACCTCGTCCGCGTGCAACGGCGTCACCTCGACCGGGTCATAGGTGTTCGACAAGAGAAAGCTCCGTATCCAGGGCAGCGAGCGCCGGGCGCTCGGCGGAGTCAGTTTAGTCCGATCAGCCCACCGGGACCGTCACCCGAAGTCGGGGGCGCCGGTGGGCAGGATAAATCGGAACTCGGCGCCGCCGCCGGGCGCGCGCTGCACGCTGATCGTTCCGCCGTGGGCCTCCACGAGACCCTTGACGATGAACAGGCCGAGCCCGGTGCCCCCCCGGCGACGCCCGTTGCCGCGCCAGAACTGGCGGAAGACACGGCCGACCAGCTCGGGCGCCACGCCCTCACCCTGGTCGCGTACCGACACCGCCACTCCCCACTCGACCGGCTCGACCACTATGGTCACCGTACCGCGTCCATGCCGCAGCCCGTTTTCCACCAGGTTGGCGAGGATTTGGTCGATCTTGTCCTGGTCGAGCCAGGCCTCGGGCAACTCTCCGCGTACCTCTATGTGGAAGCGGTCCTCGCGCTCCCCCGCAGCGACGCGACCGGCGACGATCCGGCGGGCGCGTGCGGGGATGTCCACGATCTGACGGTGGATCTGCAGCCGGCCGGACTCGATCCGGGAGACGTCGAGCAGCTCGGTTATCAGCCGGGTGACCCGGTCGGCGTCGGCGTTGACGGTCTCCAGCATGACGAGCTTCTGCGCGTCGCTGAATCGCTCCCACTTCGCGAGGAGCGTCGCCGTGAACCCCTTGACGCTGGTCAGCGGCGACCTGAGCTCATGCGCGACGGTGGACACGAGGTCGGCCCTGCTGCGCTCGAGTCTGGCCCTGGCCGAGGCGTCCCTGAGCGTGATCACGATGCGGACGACCGGGCCGCCCCGCTCGGGCCTGCGGACGAGGCGCGTGGCGACCAGCAACTCGGGACGGCCGGGCAGATGCAGCGGGCGCTCCGGCTGACGGCTGCGGATGGCCAGGCCGCCGTGCGGGTCGAGGCTCTTCCACCAGTCGCGGCCGTCGGTGTCGCGGAACGGGAGGCCGTCGCCGATGTGCCTGCCGATCGCCGCCCGGCGCGTCACCCCGGTCAGCCGCTCGGCCGCCCGGTTCACGCTGAGGACGACGCCGTCGCCGTCGACCACGACGAGCCCGTCGGGGAGTTCGTCCACATCGATGTACGCACTCCCGCAGTCGGCCCGCTCCTGGGTGCCGCCGGGGGTGTCGTCACATCGCACGAGAACGCCTCCTCGACTTCGCCCTGTGCCTTGACCGCCGACAATAGCGGGTTTCCAGGGAATGTCGGCAGGGTCAACTGCGCGGGGTAGTGGGTTCTTCTACGGAGTGTAAAGTCTTCCGTTGAACACGCGCGGAAGCGTAGAGGCAGATGCCGGCCGCGGTGGCGAGATTGAGGCTTTCCGCCCGGCCGTAAATGGGCACCCGCACCACCTCGTCGGCGAGATCGAGCAGTTCGGCGGGCAGCCCCCAGGCCTCGTTCCCGAACATCCACGCCGTCGGCCGCCCCAGGTCGGTCTCGTCGAGCGTCCGGGTTCCCGCACCGTCGGCGGCGAGCACGCGCAGCCCCGACTCTCGTACGTGCCGTACGACCTCAGCCACCGTGGCGCCGATCGCGACCGGGAGGTGGAACAGGCTCCCGGCGCTGGCCCGCACGCACTTGCCGTTGTACGGATCCACCGAGGCCCCGCCGAACACCACGGCGTCGGCTCCGGCGGCGTCCGCCGTACGCAGGACCGTGCCCGCGTTGCCGGGGTCGCGCACCTGGGCGAGCACGGCGACCAGCCGGGCCCCGGACGGCGGTACGGCCTCGGCGAGCGGCACGTGGACGAACCGGCACACCGCGACGATGCCCTGCGGCGTGACGGTCTGGGTCAGCTCGGCCATGACCTCGCCGCTGGCCCAGTGGACCGGGACGCCGGCGGCGGTGGCGGCGGCGACGATGTCGCCGTGCCTGAGCTGCGCCTCCGCGGTCGCGAACAGCTCGACCGTCGCGTCCTCGATCGCCAGGGCCTCGCGGACCGCCTGCGGCCCCTCGGCGAGGAACGCGCGGTCGCGGTCACGGAAGGCCCGCTTGGCCAGCCTGCGCGCCGCCTTCACGCGTGGCGACCTGATGTTCGTGATCTCCGCCATTACCTTCCCGATCCCTCAACGTGACTGAGGGCCCACCGGACGACGGTGAGCCCTCAGCGGATTCAGTTCAGGCGACCGGCGCGTTCACGTCGGCCGGGAGCGCCTTCTTGGCGGACTCGACCAGCGTGGCGAAGGTCTGGGCGTCGTTCACCGCGAGGTCGGCCAGGATCTTGCGGTCCACCTCGATGCCGGCGAGACGCAGGCCCTGGATGAACCGGTTGTAGGTCATCCCGTTGAGCCGCGCGGCCGCGTTGATGCGCTGGATCCACAGACGCCGGAACGCGCCCTTCTTGTCCTTGCGGTCCCGGTACGCATAGGTCATCGAGTGGAGCATCTGCTCCTTGGCCTTGCGGTACAGCCTCGACCGCTGCCCACGGTAACCACTCGCCCGATCGAGGACGACCCGGCGCTTCTTCTTGGCGTTGAGCGCCCGCTTCACGCGTGCCATTTCGTTCTATCTCCCCGGGTCGGTTACTTGGCGAGCAGCTTCTTGATCTTCTTGGTGTCGGCGTCCGACATGACAGCCAAACCGTCGAGACGGCGGGTGCGGGTGGACGGCTTGTGCTCGAAAAGGTGCTGCCGGTTGGCACGGCGGCGCATGACCTTGCCGGTACCGGTCAGCCGGAACCGCTTCTTCGCACCGCTGTGCGTCTTCATCTTCGGCATGTCAGCCGTCTCTCCCTACTTCATCCGTGCCGCCGGACCGAGTCCAGTGCCCTCCGTTCCGACGGCGTGACCTACCGCGCCGGGACCATGTCAGCCCTGGCTCGTCCAATATGTGGTCTGTTTCCGGGTGGTCGGTCCGGCCCTCAGGCCGGACGCGCCGTCGCCCGGATCTCGTGGATCACTCCGCGGCGGAATTCTCCATCGCCGGGTTCTCTCCACGCTGCACCTTGGCCGCGGCCTTCTCGGCCTTGGCCTCGGCCTTCTTCTTATGCGGCCCGATGACCATGATCATGTTTCGGCCGTCCTGCTTGGGCTGTGACTCGACGAAGCCCAGCTCGGTGACGTCCTCGGCGAGCCGTTGCAGCAGCCGGAACCCCAGCTCCGGACGGGACTGCTCGCGGCCCCGGAACATGATCGTGACCTTGACCTTGTCTCCCGCCTTGAGGAAGCGCACGACGTGACCCTTCTTGGTCTCGTAGTCGTGCGGATCGATCTTAGGCCGGAGCTTGATCTCCTTTATGATCGTGTGCGCCTGGTTGCGGCGGGCCTCGCGCGCCTTCATGGCCGACTCGTACTTGAACTTGCCGTAGTCCATGAGCTTGCAGACAGGCGGCCGGGCCGTCGCCGCGACCTCCACGAGGTCGAGGTCGCTCTCCTGGGCCAGCTTCAGGGCGTCGCCGATGGAGACGATGCCGACCTGCTCGCCGTTCGGGCCGACGAGGCGGACCTCGGGCACACGAATGCGGTCGTTGATGCGGGGCTCGGTGCTGATGGGACCTCCAAAAGACTTCCGCTTGCTACTCGACCGTGCGGGAAACACGAAAACCCCGCACGTCACGCATGCGGGGTCACTGAGCCGAACTCTTCGCCGGAGTCCCAGCCTGCCGGAAACTCCGGTGTGATCCTTGACCCGTCCACCTTTCGGCGAATCAGGTGGGAGGAGGACCTCCGCTTGCGCGTCCGGCGCCGCGCCGGACCGATCGATGACTTACGATAGCACAACGTCGCCGGAGCACGAACCATTCCTTCCGTGCTCCCGGCCCGGTGGGTCACCCGGCCCGCCGGGTGATCTCGGCTTCGCCGGCGGCGCGCATCGCCTCGACCGGGACCTCGCTGCGGCCCGTCATCAGCTCCACCTGCCTGACCGCCTGGTGCAGCAGCATCGCGAAGCCGCCGATCACCGTCAGCCCCCGGTCCAGCACGGCCGCCGCCAGCGGAGTCGGCCAGGGCGCGTACACCACGTCGAACAGCGCCCCCTTGTCCGGCAGCGCCGCGGCCACCTCCCCGGCGAGATGGTCGGCCGCCCCCGAGGGCAGCGTGGAGATCACCAGCTCACCCGTCCCGATCCGGCCGGTCGGCTCCCGGCCGAACCCTCTGTCGAACGGCACGACGGCCACCGTCACCCCGAGCCGCTCGGCCACCCGGAGGGTCTCCCCGGCGCGCGCCGGATCGCGGACCACGAGAGTGATCTCGCCGAGCCCCGGCCCGCCCAGTCCCAGCTCACACAGGGCGGCGATCGCCGAGGCCGCGGTCGCGCCGCCGCCCAGGATCGTCGCCCCCCTCGGCGCGGACACCCCGGCCTCGGTGAGCGCGGCCACGATGCCGTACACGTCGGTGTTCTCGCCGTGCCGCGCGCCGCCGTCCCCGAAGACGACGGTGTTGGCGCCGCCGACCGCCACGGCCAGGTCGGAGACCGTGTCGAGCAGGGGGAGCACGGCCCGCTTGAGCGGCATCGTGAGAGACAGGCCGGCCCATTCCGGTCCCATCGTGCCGAGCAGCCCGGCCAGGCCGTCCTCGTCGCACTCGATCGCGTCGTAGCGCCAGTCACGCAGGCCCAGCTCCGCGTAGGCCGCCCGATGCAGGATCGGCGACAGCGAGTGGGCGATCGGAGAGCCGAGGACGGCGGCACGCGAGACGGTTCCGGTCATCGGTTGTTCCTGTTGAACTCTTCGACGAACCTCTGGTGCTCGGTGTCGCTGTCGGTGAACTTCGTGATGCCGCGCTTGGGGTCGACGGTCACGAAGTACAGCCACTTGCCGTCGGCCGGGTTCAGCGCCGCCTCGATGGCGTGGTCGCCCGGGTTGGTGATCGGGCCGGGCGGCAGGCCGAGGTACTTGTAGGTGTTGTATCGCGAGGTGCTCTTCAGGTCGGCGTGCGTGGCCGAGATGCCGTACTTGCCCAGGCCGTACATCACCGTGCTGTCCATCGCGAGCGGCATCTGCGGGTTGCGGCCGAGCCGGTTGTAGATGACCCGGGCCACCTTCGGCATGTCCTCGGCGCTGCCGGACTCGGCCTGCACGATGCTGGCGATGATCATGATCTGGCGGGGCGAGAAGCCGATCTGCTTGGCCTGCTCCTCCAGGTCGAGCTTCTCCGCGGTCTGGGTGAACCGCTCGACCATCTTGGACAGTATCTGCTTCGGCGTCTGCTTCGCGCTTATCTCATAGGTCGCGGGGAAAGCGAACCCTTCGAGCTTGCCCTTGGCGTAGGAGGGCAGGCCGATGTCCGCGCGGGCGGCCTTGCGGAACTCGGAGGCGGGCCTTCCCGTGGCCGTGGACAGCTCTGTGAAGATCTTGCTGAGGCGCAGGCCCTCGCGGATCGTGAGCCTGTTGAGCACCCGGTTGCTCGGGTCGAGCAGGACGACGGCGGCCGCCGCCGACATGCCCTTGCGCATCGTGTACTGCCCCGGCTGGAGCGAGGAGCTCTTCCCGGCGGCGCCGACCGCGTTGACGAACGCCCGGGCGCTGGCGACCACGCCCTCGTCCTCCAGCATCTGGGCGATGTCGGAGGCGGTGGCTCCCTCGTTGATCTCGACCACGACCTCGCCGCTGCCCTCGCCCGTGTAGTCCTTCGGGATCATCACCCCGCGGACCCAGTTGAAGCCGTAGTACCCGGCGCCGCCCAGGACGCCGACGATGATCACGACCGCGAACAGGGTCGCGACGTAGCCCTTGCGGCGCTGCCGCTTGCGCCGCCTGCGGCTGCGGCGCTGCTGGGTCCTGCTGCCGGTGGACCGGCGGCGAGAGGGCGCCTCGTCGTTCTCGGCACCTAGCAAGAAGTCCATGTCCAGATCATTCATAGTGTGCGCTGGCCAATCTCCCGGTCCGAACGGTCCCACGTCAAGTGAGTGGACCGAACCGGGGGTCGGGGCCGTCTCCTCCGGGTCCCGTCCGCCGCCCTCGTGCCCCTCCCTCCGGTCTTCGCCCGCCTCGCGGGTGTGCCGCCTGGGCACCGCTCCTCCTTGGCGAATCCTGTCAGTCAGAGCACCAGGTCGTGCTTCACACTCCCTAGTTGGTCCCGAGGTACCTGTTCAGCTCCTCCCGATATTTCCGGAACTCCGTCTCTTTGTCAGTGAATTTGGTGATTTTCCGTTGTGGATCGGTCGTGACGAACCAAAACCAGTCACCCTTGGCGGGTTGGAGTGCGGCCCTCAGGGCGCTCTCCCCCGGGTTGCCGATCGGCGCCGGCGGCAGCCCCGGGTGCGCATAGGTGTTGTACGGCGACTCGACCTTGGTGTCCTGTACGGAGACCTTCAGCGTGTGCCTGCGCAGCGCGTAGTTGACCGTACTGTCCATCTCCAGCTTCGCGCCCCGCCGCAGCCTGTTGTACACGACTTGCGCGATCTTGGGGTAGTCGGAGTCCCGGCCGCCCTCCGCCTGCACGATGCTGGCCACGGTCACGGCCTGGAGCGGGGACAGCCCACGCCGGGAGGCCAGCCGCTCCAGGCGGACGTCCCCGGCCGCCTGACGGAACCGGTCGATCATGGTGGCGAGCAGGCCGCGTGCGGTCATGCCCGGGTGGAGTTCGTACGTCGCGGGGAAGAGGAATCCCTCGACCACGCCCTCGGCGTACGACGGAAGGCGCAGCCCGCCGGGCCTGGCGAGGGCCCTGGTGAACTCGTCCGAGGGGATGCCCGACTTGGCCGACAGCACCGCGAGCACCTCCGACAGGCGCAGTCCCTCGGGCACGGTGACCGTGCGCGTCACCCGTGACGTGGGGGCCAGCAGGAGCTCGAGCGCCGAGGCGGCCGCCATCCCGCGGCGCAGCCGGTAACGCCCGGGCTGCAGGCTGCCCTCCTTGGATCGCGCCACGACCGCCTGCACGAACGACCGGGTGCTGGCCACCACACCCGCCTGCCGCAGGGTCTCCCCGATCTCGCCGGCGCTCGCGCCCGGGGTGATCTCCACGATGACCGAGCCCGAACCCGAGCCGGCGAAGTCCCCGGCCTCCGGGGCGGTCCGCAGGACCGAGCGCGCCCCGAACACGGCGACCACCGTGAAAAGCACGGCGCCTCCGGCCACGACGACCGGCCCGCGCCTCACGCGCCGGCCCCGCCGCTCGCTTCCTCCCCGGGAGCGACGCCCGGTGGTCTGCCCGTGGCTCGTTCGCCGTCGAGAGCGGCCTGCAGCAGCACGACGGCGGCGGCCTGGTCGATCACGGCGCGCTGGTCGCGGGATCGCACGCCGCTCGAGCGCAGCCCCCGCTGGGCGGTGACCGTGCTCAGCCGCTCGTCGACCAGGCGGACCGGCACCTTCTCGACGGACCCGGCGAGCCGGGCGGCGAGCCGTGCCGCGAACTGCCTGGCGGCCTTGGCCGCGTGGCTCTCCCGGCCCGACAGCGAGGTGGGCAGCCCCACGAGAACCTCGATCGCCTCGTGCTCCGCCGCGATCTCCGCGATCCGGTCCAGGTCTCCCCGGCCGCGCCGTACGGTCTCGACCGGGGTGGCCAGCAGGCCGGACGGGTCGCTGCGTGCCACCCCGATCCGGACCGAGCCGACGTCCACGCCGATCCGGACGCCGTGTCTCATGTCACGACCGCCGTCAGCCGACGGACGAGGAGATGGCCTCCTCGACCGCGCGCAGCGCGTCGCCGATCGCCTCCGGGCGGGTTCCGCCGCCCTGCGCCACGTCGTCCTTGCCGCCACCGCCACCCCCAAGTGTCTTGGCGGCGACGCCGACCAGCCGACCGGCCTTCAGGCCGCGCTCGCGTCCCGCCTCGTTGACCGCGGCCACGACGACCGGACGGTCAGAGGGGATGCCGGACACGACGACCACGGCGGCGCGGTCGCCCGGGAACCGCCCGCGCACATCGAGGGCGAGTTTACGCAGGTCGTCCGGGGAGGTGCCATCAGGCGCGCGGTGCGTGACCACCGAGATCCCGTGGACGTCGCGTGCGCCGGCCACCAGCTCGCCGGCGGCGGCGAGCACCTGCGCCGAGCGCAGCCGCTCCAGTTCCTTCTCCGCGGTGCGCAGGCGGGTGACGATGCCCTCGATCCGCTCGGGCAGCTCCTCGCGGCGGGTCTTGAGCTGCTCGCTGAGCTGGGCGACCAGCACGCTCTCCCGGGCGAGGAACCGGAACGCGTCGAGGCCGACCAGCGCCTCGACCCGGCGCACGCCCGCGCCGATCGACGCCTCGCCGAGCACCTTGACCAGCCCCAGCTGGCCGGAGGTGGCGACATGGGTGCCGCCGCACAGCTCACGGGAGTAGTCGCCGACCTCGACGACCCGGACCTCGTCGCCGTACTTCTCGCCGAACAGCGCGAGCGCGCCCATCGCGCGTGCCTGCGCCTGGCTGGTGTAGAAGGCGTTCACCTTCAGGTCGTCGATCAGGACCGCGTTGACCTCGTCCTCGACGTCGCGCAGCACGCCGGCCGGGACGGCGCCGGCCGCGGTGAAGTCGAACCGGAAGCGGCCGGGCGAGTTCTCCGACCCCGCCTGCGCGGCCGACTCGCCGAGCGCGTTGCGGAAGCCACGGTGGACCAGGTGGGTCGCGGTGTGGCTGCGGGAGATCGCGCGCCGCCGCTCGAGGTCGATCTCGGCCTGCGCCTGGTCTCCGACGCGGACCTCGCCGGCACGTACCTTGCCGCGGTGCACGATCAGGCCCGCGAGCGGCGACTGGACGTCGTTGATCTCGATCTCGGCGCCGTCGGTGCGGATCACACCCTGGTCGGAGAGCTGACCGCCGCCCTCCGCGTAGAACGGCGTACGGTCGAGGACCACCTCGAGGGTCGTGCCCGCCCCGGCGGCCGGTACGGCGAGGCCGTCGACGAGCAGGCCGATGACGCGGGCCTCGGCCAGGGTGTTGTCGTAGCCCAGGAAGTCGACCCGGCCGGACTTCTCCAGAATGTTCGTGAAGACCGAGATGTCGGCGTTGCCGGTCTTCTTCGCCGCCGCGTCGGCCTTGGCCCGGTCCCGCTGCTCCTTCATGAGCCGGCGGAAGCCCTCCTCGTCGACCTGGAGGCCCTGCTCAGCCGCCATCTCCAGCGTGAGGTCGATCGGGAAGCCGTACGTGTCGTGCAGCTGGAACGCCTGGTCGCCGCCGAGCGCGGCCGTGCCCTTGCGCTTGGTCTCCTCCACCGCCGCTTCGAAGATCGCGGTGCCGGTGCGGAGCGTGCCCAGGAAGGACGCCTCCTCCGCGTCGATGACCGTGTGGATGTTCGCCGCGTCCACCTTGAGCTCGGGGTACTGCTCGCCCAGGGCGTCGATGGTCACGGCGGTCAGCTCGTGCATGTACCGCTCCTCGCCCGCGCCGAGCAGGCGGAGGTTGCGTATCGCACGGCGGAGCATGCGGCGCAGCACGTAGCCGCGGCCCTCGTTGGACGGCAGCACGCCGTCGCCGACGAGCATCACGCCGGCCCGCATGTGGTCGGCCACGACCCGCAGCGACACGTCGCCGCGCTTGTCCCTGCCGTACCGGGACCTGGTGAGCTGGGCGGCGCGGTCGAGGATCTTGTAGGTGGTGTCGATCTCGTAGATGTTGTCGACGCCCTGCAGGATCGCCGCCATGCGCTCCAGGCCCATGCCGGTGTCGATGTTCTTGGCCGGCAGCTCGCCCTCGATGTCGAAGTCGACCTTGCTGCGGACGGCGGCGAGCTGCTCCTGCATGAAGACGAGGTTCCACACCTCGAGGTAGCGGTTCTCGTCGGCGATCGGACCGCCCTCGCGACCGTACTCCGGACCGCGGTCGTAGTAGATCTCCGAGCACGGGCCGCCGGGACCGGGCACGCCCATGTGCCAGTAGTTGTCGGCGAGGCCGCGCCGCTGGATGCGGTCGAGCGGCAGGCCGACCTCGCGGTGCCAGATGTTCTGGGCCTCGTCGTCGTCCAGATAGACGGTCGCCCAGAGCCGGTCCTCGGCGAAGCCGAAGCCGCCCTCGGACTCCGGCCGGGTGAGCAGGTCCCAGGCGAACGGGATCGCCTGCGCCTTGAAGTAGTCGCCGAAGGAGAAGTTGCCCAGCATCTGGAAGAAGCTGGCGTGCCTCGTCGTCTTGCCCACCTCGTCGATGTCGAGGGTGCGCACGACCTTCTGCACGCTGGTCGCCCGCGGGTAGGGCGGCTTCTGCTGCGCCAGGAAGTAGGGCTTGAACGGGACCATTCCCGCGTTGACCAGGAGCAGCGTCGGGTCCTCGGCGACCAGGCTGGCCGAGGGCACGACGGTGTGCCCGCGCTCCTCGAAGAAGCGCAGGAAGCGGCGGGCGATCTCTGCCGACTCCATTTCAGCGGCCATCCTTTACGTCGTCGTATCCGTGGGCGCCGCCTGCGTCGACGGCGCCGATCCTGTCAACACTGCTGATTCGGCTAACACTGCCGAGCCCGAGTTCGGCCCGCAACTCGCTTTCCCTGCTCGCCGCGTGCCGCCGTACCTCACCGGCGAACTCCCTGAACCGGCCGGCGAGTGTGACCGTGCGGTCGGCCGCGCGCCGGGCGACGTGGTCGGGCCGCAATGCCTGAAGCTTACGCATGACCCAGACCGCCAGGCACGCTCCCAGGGCCATGTAGAAGAGGCGCCGGATCACCCGTGCCCCCTCCGGACCGGCGACCGCTCACCCCTCCGGGGGGCGGGTACGGCCACGGGGCCGGCGCGGCGTGCCGCGATCGCGGCGCGCAGCCCGTACCCGAGCGCGGAGATCTTGATGAGCGGGGTGGCGAACAGCGCGGAGGCGACACCGGTGATCTTCACCAGATCGCCGCTGGCGGTGCGGACGTTGTCGGTGATGGCCTCGGTGTCGGCCAGCCTGCGGTTGGCCTCGGAGACCGTGCGGCCCATGTCGTCGAGCAACGGCGCCAGACGTTCGCTCAGCTCGGCCACCGACCTGGTCGTCTCGTTCAGCAGCTTGGTCAGCTTCACCAGCACGACGGCCATGAAGCAGACCAGAATCGCCCAGAAGACGGCGACGAGCAGACCCGCCAGCTCTCCCGCGCTCAGCATGTGCCGATCTCCCTAGGTTGTTTCCTCGATCAGCCGAGGCTGGAATGTGGTGCCCCCCAGGGCACCAGACCCTACCGCGAACGCACCGCCCGCCGATCCTCACCGCGCGCTTGGGAGGCTTTCACTCCCCGCGGAGGAAGGATCTGATCTTCGCCCAGCGTTCACCGTACCGCGCCTCGGTCCCGTGGGCGGTCGGCCGGTAGTAGCGGCGCTCCCGCAACTCCTCCGGGACGTAGTCCTGCCTCACCAGGCCATGCTCGAAGTCGTGCGGGTACTGGTAGCCCTTCCCGTGGCCGAGCTTCTTCGCTCCGGGATAGTGGGAGTCGCGCAGGTGGGCGGGGATCGGCCCGAGCAGGCCGCGCCGTACGTCGTCACAGGCGGCCCCGATGGCCGTCACGACGGCGTTGGACTTGGGCGCGAGCGCGCAGTGGATCACCGCCTGGGCGAGGTTGATCCGGCCCTCCGGCAGCCCGATGAAGTCCACGGCCTGGGCCGCGGCGACCGCGGTCTGCAGGCAGGTGGGGTCGGCCATGCCCACGTCCTCCGACGCGAAGATCACGATCCGGCGGGCGATGAACCGCGGATCCTCCCCCGCCTCCACCATCCTGGCCAGGTAGTGCAGCGCGGCGTCGGCGTCCGATCCGCGCATGCTCTTGATGAAGGCGCTCACCACGTCGTAGTGCTGGTCGCCCTGGCGGTCGTACCGTACGGCCGCCTTGTCGACCGCCCGCTCCACGACCTCCACCGTGACGTCGTCGGCGAGCAGCGCGGCGGCCTCCAGGTAGGTGAGCGAGCGCCGTGCGTCGCCCCCGGCGAGCCGGACCAGCTGGTCGAGCGCTTCGGGCCGCAGGGTGACCCGCCCGTCCAGACCGCGCGGGTCGGCGACCGCACGCTCCAGGACGAGACGGATGTCGTCTTCGGTCAGCGACTCCAGCGTGAGCAGCAGTGAGCGGGACAGCAGCGGAGAGATGACCGAGAAGTACGGATTCTCCGTGGTCGCGCCGATGAACGTGACCCACCGGTTCTCCACCGCCGGCAGCAGCGCGTCCTGCTGGGCCTTGTTGAACCTGTGGACCTCGTCCACGAACAGCACGGTCTGCCTGCCGGTCATGCCCAGCTCGCGGCGGGCCTGGTCGATCGCGGCGCGCACGTCCTTCACGCCGGCCGACACCGCGGAGATCTCCACGAACCTGCGCTCGGTGACGTTCGACACCACGTAGGCGAGCGTGGTCTTGCCGGTCCCCGGAGGCCCCCACAGGAACAGCGACATCGGCGCGTCGCTCTCGACGAGCCGCCGCAGCGGGGTGCCCGGGCCCAGCAGATGCCGCTGCCCGATCACCTCGTCCAGGCCGCGCGGGCGCATCCGCACCGCCAGCGGCTCCTGGCCGCGGTGTGCCTCCTCCGCCGCCGAATCGAACAGGCTCTCCACAACGCCGACCCTACCGTCAGGGGATGTCAGACGGTCCCTAACGTCCCCAGACCGCGGTCGCTCCACTGTGCCCGAGCCGTACGACGTAGTAGCCGACGGCCAGGGCGAACACGACGGCGACGGCCGAGACGGCCACGACGGCGGGGCTCGCGGCGGGACCGGCGGCCCGGGGCCGGGTGAACCGGACGAGCAGGACGGCGGCCACGGCGAGCCCCGCCGTGAGCACCATCAGGGGACCGGCGAGGCTCTCGTGCTCGGCGACGGGGGCGGGCACGTTCCCCTGGAACAGCCGGTCCCGGAGCGCCTCGCCGCTCTCCCTGGCCGCGAATACGGCGACCGGCGCGGCCAGGGCGCTCAGCACGACGGCCGCGTGGACGATCAGGGGGTGGGCGGGGAGGCCGAAGATCTGGTCGAACATCGAGGTCCTCCTGAGCGGGGTCATGTGGGCCCGGGGCGGGAGTGTCCCGGCGCCTCGTCCCCGAATACACCCCCGAGTCGCGGAAGGTTCGCCGCCGAATCGCTCGCCGCCGAATCGCTCGCCGGCGGATCGATTCAAGGCCGGCGGATCGATTCGGCCGGCGGATCAGCGATCGGTTCCCCGGCCGATCGGTTCGCACACGGATCGGTTCTCCGGCGGGTCAGGGCGGGGAGGCAGGTATTTTACGGCAAAAGTGTAGTAATACCCACAACGAGCGTGCTTTACACGAAGCGAACGCGATCACGACTAGAGTGACGGTTCGAAATCGTCATCGAAGGTAAAAGGGAAGGCAAAGCGGTGACCGACACTGACTGGCAGAAGCAGCCGGCTTCGCGCACGGCCAAGCGTACTACCACCCCCCGTGTCGGCCTGGGTCTCGGCGTGGGCCTCAGCATGCTCGCGCTCATAGGCGGCCTGGCCGCGTGCGGTGGCAAGAACGACGCCGCCGGGGCCGGCTCCGGAGAGGAGAGCCCGAGCGCCGCGCCGTCCGCCGGTCCCTCCGCCATCCCCTCGGAACTGGCCGATCCGACGCCGAGCGCGCGCCCCACGGACCTTCGGAAGATCACCTGTCAGTACCGCAAGGACGACAGCGGCAGCCCGGCCAAGTTCGTCGGCTACCCGCCGAAGAAGCTCAGCGCCAAGGTCATCAAGGCGTCCAAGATGACGATGAGAACGAATCTCGGCGACATCGTGATCGAACTGGCCACCGGGGACGCACCGTGCACGGTGAACTCCTTCGCGTTCCTGGCCCAGAAGAACTTCTTCGACAACACCGTCTGCCACCGGCTGGCCACGCTGGAGACCAACGGCGTCGGGCTGCTGCAGTGCGGCGACCCGCAGGCCAAGGGCGACGGCAAGAACCCGACCGACGGCACCGGCGGCCCCGGCTATCTGTTCGACGACGAGAACCTCGGCCCGCACTACGTCCGGGGCGTCGTCTTCATGGCCCAGGGCGGGGAGGACGCCAATTCCAACGGCAGCCAGTTCGCCATCTCGTTCACGGACGAGAACGCCCAGCTCCCGCAGGCGTACACGCCGTTCGGCATGGTGACCAAGGGTCTCGACATCGTCGACAAGATCGCCAAGGGCGGGGTCATCGTCTTCCCCGACGGCGGCGACATCACCAGCGACGAGGGCGGCTCCAACGCCCCCAAGACCCGCATCGTGATCAAGGACGTCAGGATCTCCTGACCCCCCACCCCCCATCGTGATCTTGCGAATTCTCGCAGACATGGTCGCCGAGCTGCGCGAAAACCCTTCGTGATCTTGCAGAAACTCGCATGCGACCCGCTTGACCTGCGCCGTTAACGTTCGTGATCTTGCAGTCATATCGGAACTGCAAGATCACGAACGTTGTCTTCCCAGGTAGAGCCGTACGAGTGCGCATTTCTGCAAGATCACGCCACGCGAAGGCCCAGGTGAACGGGCCCCGGCGCGAGAATTCGCAAGATCACGCGCCGGGGGGTGGGGATCATACGCCGGGGTGGGGATCACACGCCGGGGGCGGGGGGCTGGGCGGGGGTCTCCGACTTGGGCTTGGCGTCCACCCCGGCCTCCTTGCGCTGTTCGCCGGTGATCGGCGTGGGCGCCCCGGTCAGCGGGTCGAAGCCGGAGGCCGTCTTCGGGAACGCGATGACGTCCCGGATCGACTCGCCGCCCGCCAGCAGCATGCACACCCGGTCCCAGCCGTAGGCGATGCCGCCGTGCGGCGGCGGGCCGTACTTGAACGCCTCCAGCAGGAAGCCGAACTTGTTCTCCGCCTCCTCCTTGGAGATGCCGAGCACGTCGAACACCCGCTGCTGCATCTCGGCCCGGTGGATACGGATCGAGCCGCCGCCGATCTCCATGCCGTTGCAGACCATGTCGTAGGCGTACGCCAGGGCCTCGCCCGGGGCGTCCTGGAAGCTCTCCGCCCACTCGGGCTTCGGCCCGGTGAACGGGTGGTGCACCGCGGTCCAGCCGGTCTGCCTGCCGACCTCGTCGACGACGGGCTCGAACATCGGGGCGTCGACGACCCACAGGAACGACCACTGGGACTCGTCGATCAGGCCGCACCGGCGGCCGATCTCCAGCCGGGCCGCGCCGAGCAGCTCACGCGAGGGACCGGGCAGGCCGGCGGCGAAGAAGATCGCATCCCCGGGCTGCGCGCCCGTCGCCTTGGCGAGCCCGCCGAGCTCCGCCTCGGAAAGGTTCCTGGCCACCGGGCCGCCGAGGCCGTCCTCCTGCACCAGCACGTACGCGAGACCGCGGGCGCCGCGCGACTTGGCCCACTCCTGCCAGCCGTCCAGCTCCCTGCGGGACTGCGAGGCGCCGCCGGGCATGACGACCGCGCCCACGTACGGCTGCTGGAACACCCGGAAGGAGGTGTCGGCGAAGTACCCGGTCAGGTCGGTCAGCTCGACCCCGAACCGCAGGTCCGGCTTGTCCGAGCCGTACCTCGACATCGCCTCGGCGTAGGAGA
Source organism: Sphaerimonospora sp. CA-214678 (assembly GCF_050942215.1). GTDB lineage: Bacteria > Actinomycetota > Actinomycetes > Streptosporangiales > Streptosporangiaceae > Sphaerimonospora. Next base: position 2,594,499 of record NZ_CP192056.1, on the reverse strand, counting down.
TCCTGGGCAGCGGCGTGGGCAGCTCGTAGCCGAGGGTCTCCTTCCAGATGCGCCCGATCAGCGCCTCGCCCAGCTCGATCACGTCGTCCTGGTCGACGAAGGACATCTCGATGTCGATCTGGGTGAACTCGGGCTGCCGGTCGGCGCGCAGGTCCTCGTCCCGGAAGCAGCGGGCGAGCTGGTAGTAGCGCTCCAGGCCGGAGACCATGAGGAGCTGCTTGAACAGTTGCGGCGACTGCGGCAGGGCGTACCAGCTGCCCGGCTGGAGCCGTACGGGCACCAGGAAGTCGCGCGCGCCCTCGGGGGTGGAGCGGGTCAGGCTCGGGGTCTCGACGTAGACGAAGCCGCGCTCGCGCATGACCTCGTGGGCGAGGTAGGTGGCCTGGGAGCGGATCTTCAGCGCGTCGGCGATCCGCTGCCGGCGGATGTCGAGGTAGCGGTACTTCAGCCGCGCCTCCTCCGACACACCGGTCGTGCCCTCGATCGGGAACGGCAGCGGAGCCGACTCGCTCAGCACCTCCACCTCGGTGGCGACGACCTCGACGTCGCCGGTGGGCAGGTCGGGGTTCTCGTTGCCCGCCGGGCGGAGCCGTACCTCGCCCGTGACCTTCACACAGTACTCGGAGCGCAGGTCGTGGGCGTGATCCTCCTCACGGAAGACCACCTGCGCCGAGCCGGAGGCGTCGCGCAGGTCGATGAACACGACGCCGCCGTGGTCGCGCCGGCGCGCCACCCATCCGGCCAGCGTCACCCGCCGGCCGGCATGCTCCTTACGAAGCGCCCCTGCTTCGTGGGTGCGGATCACGAGAGTCTTCCCTTCAGGACGTCGACGACCTCGGCGAACGGCACCGCGGTCTGGTCGGCTGTGGTCAGGTCCTTCACTTGTACGGCTCCCGCCTCGATGTCGCGGTCGCCGACGATGACGGCGTAGCGGGCGCCGCTGCGGTCGGCGGCCTTCATGGCGCCCTTGACGCCGCGGCCGCCGAAGGACATGTCGACGGCGACACCGGCCCGGCGCAGCGCGGCGACCAGCGGGAAGACCCGCCGCCTGGCCTCCTCGCCGAGCGGCACGGCGAACACGTCGACGCGGCCGGCCCGCTCGGCGAGCAGTCCCTCCGCCTCCAGCGCGAGCACGGTGCGGTCCACCCCGAGCGCCCAGCCGACGCCGGGCAGCTGCGGTCCGCCGATCATCTCGCTCAGCCCGTCGTAGCGGCCGCCGCCGCCGACCGCCGACTGGGCGCCGAGCCCGTCGTGGACGAACTCGAAGGTCGTCCGGGTGTAGTAGTCGAGACCGCGGACCAGCCGGGGATCGTCCTCGTACGGCACGCCGGCCGTGGTCAGCAGGCCGCGGACCTCCTCGTGGTAGGCCTTGCAGGCACCGCAGAGGTGATCGGTCACCAGCGGCGCGTCGGCGAGCCGCGCGCGCACCTCCGGGCGCTTGTCGTCGAGCACGCGCAACGGGTTGATCTCGATCCGCTGCCGGGTCGCCTCATCGAGGTCGAGCGCGCGCAGGAAGTCCTGCAGCGCGGCGCGGTAGGCGGGACGGCACTCCTTGCAGCCCAGCGAGTTCAGCAGCAGACGCACGCGGGTCAGGCCGAGCGAGGCGTAGCCGTCCACGGCCAGCACGATCAGCTCGGCGTCCAGCGCCGGATCCTCCGCCCCCAGCGCCTCGGCGCCGACCTGGGAGAAGTGGCGGTAGCGGCCCGCCTGCGCGCGCTCATAGCGGAAGAAGCTGCCCGAGTACCAGAGCTTGATCGGCAGCGGCCCGCCGTACAGGCCGTGCTCGATCACGGCGCGCACCACGCTGGCCGTACCCTCGGGACGCAGCGTCAGGGACTGGCCGCCCCTGCTGGTGAACGTGTACATCTCCTTGGTGACGATGTCGGTCGACTCGCCCACACCGCGTGAGAACAGCCCCGTGTCCTCGAACGCGGGCGTCTCGACATATCCGTACCCCGCGCGGCGGGCGGGCGCGGCCAGCGCGTCGCGCACGGCGAGCACGATCTCAGAACGCGGCGGCATCCAGTCGAAGGTGCCCTTAGGCGCTTGAAAAGTCATCACAATCCCCTGCTAGGGCCTGCCGCGACGTCCCCGAGGAAAGGGTTGGTGGCGCGCTCGCGGCCAATGGTCGTCTGTGGTCCGTGACCGGGCAGGACCACGGTGTCGTCCGGCAGCGTCATCGTCTTCGCGAGACTGCGGAGCATCACCGCGTGGTCCCCGCCCGGGAGGTCGGTCCTGCCGATGGAGCCGGCGAACAACAGGTCACCCGCGAACAGGACCTGGGTGTCGCTCCCCTGTGGGTCCCGCACGGGCGTCCGGAACGTCACCGACCCCCTGGTATGGCCGGGCCGGTGGTCGACCGTGAGCTCCAGACCGGCGAGTTCGAGCACCGCGCCGTCCGACAGCTCCCTCACGTCGTCGGGCTCGCCGAACTCCAGTCCTCCGAACATCTGCCGTGCCGGGCCCGGGAAGCCCTTGGCCGGATCCGACAGCAGTTCGCGGTCGTCGGGGTGGATCCAGGCGGGGACGTCACGGGCGCCGCACACGGGCACGACGGACCACATATGGTCGATGTGACCGTGGGTCAGCAGCACCGCGACGGGCTTGAGACGATGCTCGCGCAGGAGGTCGTCGAGACCCTCGACGGCGTCCTGACCTGGATCGACGATCACGCACTCCTCGCCCGGAGCGGGAGCGACGACGTAGCAGTTGGTCTGGAACGACCCTGCGGGAAACCCGGCGACGAGCACGGAAGCGGCCTCTGCGTCTCGTGAGGATGTATCAAGGATTACGCGAGCGAATGTAACCGAAGGGTACCGGTGCGGGTCGGCAGGCTGCGAACCAACGCCCGTCAGCCGATACGATTCGCCCACCTCAATAGTCATTCTTGGAGCAGTCGAGCCGGATGCTATACAACCATGGCGGCTCCGGCGAGGCGGCACCGAGCGCACGACAATGGGAAACAGGGAGGTCGAAGTGGCCACCGGCAAGGACCGGCGCAGGCAGCTCGCCAGGGAGCACTACGAGCGGCAGATCCAGGCACGGGCCGAACGGCAGCGCAGGGCCCGGCGCAACGCCGTCATCGGCACCAGCACCGCGGTCGTGGTCGTGGTGGGCGGTGTCGTGGCCGCCGCGGCGATGATCGACCACGAGGAGGACCCCGCGCCGAAGCAGAGCCCGGCGGCCGCGGTCGAGGAGCCCAAGCCGTACGACCCGGCGACCGGCCTGTGCGGCTACGTCGCCGACGAGGGCAGCGGTCAGGTGAAGAACGTCGGCCTGCCGCCGTCGAAGGTCAGCACCGCGCCCGCGACGATGCGGATCAAGACCAATCTCGGCGCCATCGACGTCAAGCTGGAGACCGAGAAGGCGCCCTGCACGGTCAACTCCTTCCGGCATCTGGCGTCGAAGGACTACTTCGACGACACCAAGTGCCACCGGATGGGCACGGATTTCCCGATCCTGCAGTGCGGCGACCCGCTGGCCAAGGCCGACGGCAAGAACCCGACCGACGGCCAGGGCGGGCCCGGCTACCGGTTCTCCGACGAGAACCTGGCGGGCGCCAAGTACACGCGAGGGGTGCTGGCCATGGCCAACAGCGGCCCGGGCACCAACGGCAGCCAGTTCTTCATCGTGTTCGGGGACACCACGCTGCCCCCGAGCTACACGCCCTTCGGTACGGTGACCAAAGGACTCGAAATCGTGGACAAGGTCGCCAAGAAGGGCGTCCTCGCCGGCGGACCCGGCGACGGTACGGGCGCCCCGAAGCAGACGGTCCAGATCAAAGACGTGACAATCACCGGCAAGAGCTGACGTAATTACTACACCAAGGGGATATCGGGCCCTGGAGGCTGATTCAAGTGCGGGAGGACACGGTGAGCACCGACCCGTGGGGCCGGGTAGACGATGACGGCACCGTCTACGTGCGTACGGCCGAGGGAGAACGGGCCGTCGGGTCCTGGCAGGCCGGTGAGCCGGAGGAGGCGTTGGCCTACTTCCACCGCAAGTTCGAGGAGCTGGCCGGACAGGTCCAGCTTCTCGAGCAGCGGGTGCGCGAGACCGACCTGGCACCGGCCCAGGCCGAGGCGAGCATCGTCAAGCTGCGGGAGGCGGTGGCCGGGGCGAACGCCGTCGGGGACCTGGCATCCCTGGAGACGCGACTGACGACGCTGAGCGAGCTGGTCGGCCGCCGTCGCGAGGAGCTGCGGGCCGCCCGCGAGCAGGCGCGCGCCCAGGCGCGGGAGACCAAGGAGCGGATCGTCGCCGAGGCCGAGCGGATCGCCGAGGAGGCGACCCACTGGAAGTCCGGCGGGGAGCGGCTGCGTCAGCTCGTCGAGGAGTGGAAGGCCGCTGAGCGGATCGACCGTGCCACCGAGGCCGCGCTGTGGAAGCGCATGTCCGCGGCGCGTACGGCGTTCGCCAAGCGGCGCAAGGCCTACTTCTCCTCGCTGGACGAGCAGCGCGACGCGGTGCGCGCGGCCAAGGAACGGATCGTGGGCGAGGCGGAGGCGCTGTCGGCCTCGACCGACTGGACGGGCACGGCGGCGGCCTACCGCGAGCTGATGCGGCAGTGGAAGGCCGCCGGTCGGGCGTCCCGGGAGGTCGAGGACGACCTGTGGGCCCGGTTCAAGGGCGCCCAGGACCAGTTCTTCCAGGCCCGGTCGGCGGTGTACGCCGAACGGGACGCCTCGTTCGCGGCCAACGCCGAGGTCAAGGAGGGGCTGCTGACCGAGGCCGAGCGCCTGCTGCCGGTCACCGACGCCCGTTCCGCCAGGGCGGCGCTGCGCGGCATCCTGGAGCGCTGGGAGGCCGCCGGTCCGGTGCCGCGCGACATGCGCGACCGCCTGGAGGGCGGCCTGCGCAAGGTCGACGACGCCGTCCGCCGGGCCGAGGAGCAGGAGTGGAAGCGCACCAACCCCGAGGCCAGGGCCCGCGCCCAGGACACCGTCAACCAGCTGCGCAGGTCCATCGACCAGCTTGAGAGGCGGCTCGCCAAGGCCCAGGCGGCCGGGCGGGACAAGGAGGCCAAGGAGACCGAGGAATCCCTGGCCGCCCGCCGCTCCTGGCTGCTGGAGGCCGAGCGCACGCTCGCCGAGTTCTCCTGACGCCCGGCCCGCCACCCGCCCCCCCGTGATCTTGCAGTTTCTCGCACGGAGGGCGGTTGACCTGCGCGCTCCCAGTGCGTGATCTTGCAGAAACTCGCTCCGATACGGCTTCACCAGCGAGAATGCCTGTCGTGATCTTGCAATTGCAAGATCACGACAGGCATTCTCGCTGGTGAACGACCCTAGATGCGAGTTTCTGCAAGATCACGAATTGCATCAGGGCAGGTCAGCGGCGATCTCTGCGAGAAACTGCAAGATCACGCCCTGGGGGGGATCAGTTGGTGACGCGGTAGACGTCGTAGACGCCGTGCACGCCGCGTACGGCCTTGAGCACGTGGCCCAGGTGCTTGGGGTCGCCCATCTCGAAGGTGAACTTGCTGATGGCCACCCGATCCCGGCTGGTCGCCACCGACGCGGACAGGATGTTCACGTGGTGGTCGGACAGCGTCCGGGTGACGTCCGACAGCAGCCGGGGCCGGTCCAGCGCCTCCACCTGGATCGCGACGAGGAAGACCGAGTCACCCCCCGGCGACCAGGACACCTCCACCAGGCGGTCGGGCTGCGCGTGCAGCTGGGCGACGTTCGGGCAGTTGGTCCGGTGCACCGAGACCCCGTGCCCGCGGGTGACGAAGCCGATGATCTCATCGCCGGGGACCGGGGTGCAGCACCGCGAGAGCCGTACCCACACGTCCGGGTCTCCTGCCACGATGACGCCGGCGTTGGCATGGGCCCCGGCGCGCCCTGTGAGCCTCGTGGGGAGCGCGACCTCGGCGATGTCCTCCTCCGCCCCCGCGACGCCGCCCACGGCCTGTACGAGCTTCTCGACGACGGACTGGGCCCCCACATGGCCCTCGCCCACCGCGGCGTACAGCGCGGACACGTCGGGGTAGCGCAGATCCCGGGCCAGCGCCAGCAGCGCCTCGCCCGACATCAGCCGCTGGAGCGGCAGGCCCTGCTTGCGCATCGCCCTGCCGATGGCCTCCTTGCCCGCCTCGATCGCGGTCTCGCGGCGCTCCTTGGAGAACCACTGACGGATCTTGTTGCGGGCGCGGCCGCTCTTGACGAACTTCAGCCAGTCGCGGGACGGCCCGGCGTCCTGTGATTTCGAGGTGAAAATTTCAACGGTGTCGCCGTTGCCGAGGCGGGATTCCAGCGGGACCAGGCGGCCGTTCACCCTGGCCCCGATACAGCGGTGGCCCACCTCTGTGTGCACCGCGTACGCGAAGTCGACCGGGGTGGCGCCCTCCGGCAGCGAGATCACCTGGCCGCGCGGAGTGAAGACGAACACCTCCGAGACCGACAGGTCGAACCGCAGCGACTCCAGGAACTCCCCGGGGTCCGCGGTCTCCTTCTGCCAGTCGAGGAGCTGCCGCAGCCAGGCCATGTCGTTGACCTGCTTGACCTTGGCCGGCCCCGAGGACGCCATCTCCTCCTTGTACTTCCAGTGCGCGGCCACGCCGTACTCGGCCCGGTTGTGCATGGCGTAGGTGCGGATCTGCAGCTCGATCGGCTTGCCCTCGGGGCCCATGACCGTCGTGTGCAACGACTGGTACATGTTGAACTTGGGCATGGCGATGTAGTCCTTGAACCGCCCCGGCACCGGCCGCCACTGCGCGTGGATCGTTCCGAGCACGGCATAGCAGTCGCGGACCGTTTCGACCAGGATGCGGATGCCCACCAGGTCGTAGATGTCGTCGAAGGCGAGCCCCTTCGCGATCATCTTCTGGTAGATCGAGTAGTAGTGCTTGGGCCGGCCCCGCACGGTCGCCTTGATCTTGGCCTCGCGCAGGTCGCCGGACACCTTCTCGATGACGTCCTGCAGGAACAGGTCGCGCCGCGGCGCGCGCTCGGACACCATCCTGGCGATCTCGTCGTACCGCTTGGGGTAGAGCATGGCGAACGCGAGGTCCTCCAGCTCCCACTTGATGGTGTTCATGCCGAGCCGGTGGGCGAGCGGCGCGAAGATCTCCAGGGTCTCCCGGGACTTCTGCTGCCGCTTGTGCTCGGGCATGTAGCGCATCGTGCGCATGTTGTGCAGCCGGTCGGCGAGCTTGATGACCAGCACCCGGATGTCGCGCGACATCGCGACGACCATCTTGCGCACGGTCTCGGCCTGCGCCGCGTCGCCGAACTTGACCTTGTCGAGCTTGGTCACGCCGTCGACGAGCAGCGCGATGTTCTCGCCGAAATCGGCTCGTAACTCGTCGAGGCTGTAGGCGGTGTCCTCCACCGTGTCGTGCAGCAGCGCCGCGCACAGCGTCTCGTCGTCGGTGCCCAGCTCGGCGAGGATCGTCGCCACGGCGAGCGGATGCGTGATGTACGGGTCGCCGCTCTTGCGCTTCTGATCACGGTGGTGGTAGGCGGCGATGTCGTAGGCGCGCTCGATGAGGCGCAGGTCGGCCTTGGGATGGGTCACGCGGACCGTCTTGAAGAGCGGCTCAAGCACCGGATTCACCGCCCCCCACTGCCCACCGAACCGGGCCAGCCTACGTCGTGCGGCCGACGCCGGTCTCTCCTCCCGCGCCGGGTCGCGCCCCGCGTTCTGCGGCCACGCCGTCTCCGCCTCTACCGGGGGCTCCGCATCGGCAGCTGGCACGACGGCGACAGGGTCCGGGGCGGCGGACTCGGCGGTGCCGCGCGAGACCGCGTCGCGCTCAGCCCTCGCGCCGTCGGGCACGACCACATCACGAGGCACACAGACTCCTCACGTCGAGTCCAGATTCCTCAGTGTATCCGTGCCGTCTCCACACTCAGACGCTGACCAGCGTACGGACGTCCAGCCCGGGCAGCCGGTCCCTGCCCGCGAGGAAGGACAGCTCCATCAGGAACGACACCGCGACGATCCGCGCCCCCGCCCGCCTGACCAGTTCCACCGTCGCGGCCGCCGTTCCGCCGGTGGCCAGCACGTCGTCGACGATCAGGACCCGCTCGCCCGGGGTGAACGCGTCGGCGTGCACCTCGATCGCGGCCGAGCCGTACTCGAGCTGGTAGGACGCCTCCAACGTGTCGGCGGGGAGCTTGCCCTTCTTGCGTACCGGGACGAAACCGGCGCCGCTGTGGTAGGCCACCGGCGCGGCGAGGATGAACCCCCGCGCCTCGATCCCCACCACCTTGTCGAACGCCAGACCGTGCGCGAGCTCGTCCACGACCTTGGTGAACGCCGCGTGGTCGGCCAGCAGCGGGGTGATGTCCTTGAAGAGGATGCCCGGCTTCGGATAGTCGGGAACATCTCTGATGAGCGCCGTCCAATCTGTCACGACGCCAACATTAGGGCACGCGCGCGTGCGCCCCGCGACCCGTCGGGGCCGCGGGGCGCACGAACGCTCCCCTGGTCAGCGCTTCTTGCGCTTGGCGTCGGTGATCGTGACGTTCTGGGGCGCCGCGACGGCCGCCGTGGCCGTACGGTCGTCACGCACCGCCGCTGCGGCCGCCTTGGCCGCGGAGGCCTGCTTGGCGGCCACCCGCTTGGCCAGGGCCCGCCACTTGGGCTCGCGCTCCTTGAGCGTCACCAGGATCGGCGTGGCCACACAGAGGGACGAGTAGGTGCCGACGACCATTCCGACGAACAGCGCCAGCGACAGGTCCTTCAGCGTGCCGGCGCCGAGCAGCGTTGTGCCGACGAACAGGATGGCCGCCACCGGCAGGATCGCGGTCAGCGAGGTGTTCAGCGACCGGATCAGCGTGTGGCTCAGCGCGTCGTTCGCCGCCTGCGTGTAGGTCATCTTGGCGCTCGTGCCGAGCTTCGCGGTCACTTCCTTGATCATGTCGAAGACGACGACTGCGTCGTACAGCGAATAACCGAGGATCGTGAGGAAGCCGAGCATGGTCGCCGGGGTGACCTCGAATCCCGTCCAGGCGTAGACGCCGGCGGTGATGATCAGGTCGTGGACGAGCGCCACGATGGCCGCCAGCGCCATCCGCCACTCGAAGGCCACCGACAGATAGAGCATGATCGCGATCATGAAGACAGCCAGGCCGATCCACGCCTTCTGGGACACCTCACCGCCCCAGCTCGCGCCGATGACCTGCGTGCTCACCTGCTCCTGCTGCACGCCGAACCGCTGCGTGACGGCCTTCTGGACCGCGGACACCTCGGTCCCGTCGAGGCTCTGAGTGGTGATCCGCCAGTTGGGGCCCGCCTGCTGCACGATCGGGTCGTGCCCGACGACGTCCCGTACGGCCTCGCGCACCTGCTCCAGGCTGGACCCCGGCGTGCGGGCGAAGTCGATGACCGATCCGCCCTTGAACTCCACGCCGAGGGTGAGCCCGTGGATCACGATACCGAGGATGGAGACGACCATCAGGAACGCGGACAGGCCGTACCAGAGCCTGCGCTTGCCGACGAAGTCGATGTCGATGTCGCCGCGGTAGAGGCGGCTGATAACTCCCGGCATCACGCCTCCTGCAGGGTCTGCTCGGCGGGGCTGGTGTGACCCATGCGCGCCTCGTCGAGTCCGGACAGCCGATGGCCCTTGGCGAAGAACCGCAGGCGTGCCGCGAGCGTCATCAACGGCTTGGTGAACAGGAACACCACCACGATGTCGATCAGCGTGGTCAGGCCCATCGCGAACGCGAAGCCGGCCACACCGCCCACCGCGAGGAAGTACAGCACCACGGCGGCGATGAACATGACGGCGTCGGCCACCAGGATCGTCCGCCGGGCCCGCCGCCAGGCGACCTCCACGGCGGAACGCAGCGTGCGGTGGCCTTCCTTGATCTCATCTCGGACGCGCTCGAAGTAGACGATGAACGAGTCGGCCGTGATGCCGATGGACACGACCAGACCGATGATGTGCGGCAGCGAGAGCCGGAAGCCGGCGTTCTCGCTGAGGACGGCCACGGTCAGGTAGGTGACGAGCGTCGCGCAGGCGAGGCTGGCCATGCCGATAAGGCCGAGGCCCCGGTAGTAGAGCAGCAGGTAGAACACGACCACGAGCAGGCCCAGCGCGCCCGAGATCAGGCCGCCGCGCAACTGGTCCTGGCCCAGCGTCGAGGAGACGGACTCCACCGAGCCCTGCTTGAACTTCAGCGGCAGCGCGCCGTACTTGAGCTGGTCGGCCAGCTCTGTGGCGCTGGTCTGGGTGAAGCTGCCGGAGATCCGGGCGCTGCCGCCCGGGATGGCCTCCTCGATCGTCGGCGCGACGATGACGACGCCGTCCAGCACGTTCGCGAGCTGGTTGCGCGGCGCCGGGAGGCTGGTGATCCGCCGGGTGATGTCGGCGAACAGCGTGGCGCCCTTGGACTTGAAGTTGACCTGGACGATCCACTCGCCCGTGGTCGGGTCGGTGCCGGCCGTGGCTCCGCTGATCTCGGTGCCCTGCACCGCGGCCTTGTCGAGGATGTATCGTGCCGCGCCGTCGTCGCTGCAGGCCACGATCTGCTTGCCCGGGTCGTCCTGCGCGCCCTGGCCACGGTCCTTGGCGGTGCAGTCGATCTCACGGAACGCCGTCAGCAGGGCGGGTTCGATGCCGCTGATGTCCTGTCCGGCCAGGGGGTCGTCGCCGGGTTGGGGGCTGGGCGCCGGCGAGGGCGATGTCCCGGCCCCCTCACCGTCCGCTGATCCACCCTCCGATCCGCTGTCGGAACCGGCTCCGGCCCGCGCGCCGTTCGCCGCTCCCGACTTCGCCCCGCTTCTGTGCCCGGTCCTGGTGGCCGGAGACGGGGTGGGCGCGGCCAGCAGCGCCGAGGACAGCGCGCGTCCCGCCGGCGTCGTGGTCGCGGCGGCGCCCGGACCACCGCTCGGGGCTCCGTTCGGCGTCCGTGCGGTGCCCGGCATCGTGCTCGGGCTGTTGCCCGGGTCGGGTGTGGGCGCCTCCGTGGGCATCTGCTGTGGCTGCATCTTCGCCGGGGCGACCGCGAGCACCTGGCGCATCCGCAGTTCGGCGGTGGTCGAGACGAGCTTGAGCGCCTCGGACTGACCCACCCCCGGGATCTGGATCACGATGTTGTCGTTGGCCTTGGCGACCTCGGCGTCGGAGATGCCGGTGCCGTTCACCCTGGCGCGAATGATGTTCACGGCGCGGTCGAGGGACTCCGGCGGAGGAGCCTTCCCGTCCAGGGTGACCGGCGTGAGCGTCACCGTGGTGCCGCCCGCTAGGTCGAGGCCGAACTTGGGGACGAACGCCTTCTGGAGCGCGACCGTCGCCCCCATGGCGAGAATGAGCGCCAGCAGCACCAGGAGCGTTCGTCCTGGCTTGCTCTGGCTGCTTGTCGGTGGGGCCACTGGTGGTCAGTTCTTTCCGTCAAAGGGTCTGAGATCAGCGTACTCAGGACTGGTTACTGCTCGTATTGTCATCCTTCCCCGTGTCGGAGATGTCTGCGGTCGAACCGGTGGCGCCGTCCTGTCGCGCCTCCTCGACCGGAGTGACGATCCGGCCGATCGCCGCCTTGACCCAGCGGGTCTCCACACCCGGCGCCACCTCCAGGACGACATCCTCCTCCTCGAAGCGGACGACGGTGCCGAAGAGACCGGTGGTGGTCATCACCCGGGCGCCGGGCGTGAGCGAGTTCTGCATCCGGACCATCTCCTGCTGCCGCTTGCGCTGCGGGCGGATCAGCAGGAAGTAGAAGACCACTACCAGCAAGATCAGTGGCACGAACGTCCCAAGCGAGCCGCTATCCACGGGGGCCACCCTTCCATTAGGTGATAGAGCCGGCATGATGCCGGAGGTTCTGAGCGCATTCCGCGCGGCCGGCGATACGCAGACGGCGTCAGCGTAAGCGGCCAGTCAAGCCACGCAGTGTATGCGAGCCGTTCAAAGCCCGGCAACGAACTCACGATCCGGCACACGGGAAAGTTCCGCTTTCGGCCGGTTTGAAATCGTTCTGTGATCCCAACCCGGTGTCGCTTCGCGAGTCTGGGCGTACGCCGTCCCTTTTTCGTTCCCCGGATGCACGGTTTGGCACCCGTACGGCTCAGCCCTCGCCGAGCAGACCCGGGATCGCGCCGGCGCCGAAGGCGTCAGGAGGCGGAGTCAGACCGAGATGCGCCCAGGCGGACGCGGTGGCCACCCGGCCCCTCGGCGTGCGGGCCAGCAGCCCCTGCCGGACGAGGAACGGCTCGGCGACGACCTCCACGGTCTCGGGCTCCTCCCCCACCGCGACGGCCAGCGTGGACAACCCGACCGGGCCGCCGCCGAACTTACGCAGCAGCGCGTCGAGCACCGCGCGGTCGAGCCGGTCGAGGCCCTCAGCGTCCACCTCGTACAGGTTGAGCGCGGCCGCGGCGACATCCCGTGTGATCACGCCTTCCGCCCGCACCTCGGCGAAGTCGCGCACCCGCCGCAGCAGCCGGTTGGCGATCCGGGGCGTGCCGCGCGACCGGCGCGCGATCTCGTGCGCGCTTTCCGGGGGCAGCTCGACCGACAGCAGCCGGGCGGAGCGGCACAGCACCCGTTCGAGCTCGGCCACCTCGTAGAAGTCCATGTGCGCTGTGAAGCCGAACCGGTCACGCAGCGGCGCCGGCAGCAGACCGGCCCGGGTCGTCGCGCCGACCAGCGTGAACGGCGCGATGTCCAGCGGGATCGAGGTCGCCCCCGGGCCCTTGCCGACGACGATGTCGACCCGGAAGTCCTCCATCGCGAGATAGAGCATCTCCTCGGCCGGCCGGGCCATGCGGTGGATCTCGTCGACGAACAGCACCTCGCCCTCCGACAGCGTCGAGAGGATCGCGGCGAGGTCGCCGGCGCGTTCCAGCGCCGGCCCCGACGTCATCCGCAGCGGCGCCCCGAGCTCGGCCGCGATGATCATGGCGAGGGTGGTCTTCCCGAGCCCGGGCCCCCCGCTCATCAGCACGTGGTCCGGCGGCCTGCTGCGGCGCAGTGCGCTCTCCAGCACCAGCGACAGCTGTTCGCGCACCCGGCCCTGCCCGATGAACTCGTCGAGGCGCTTGGGCCGCAGCGCCGCCTCGATCATCCGCTCGTCGCCCTCGGGCTCCGGCGAAACGAGATCCCGCTCGATGCTCACCGGCGCCTCACCTGACGCTCAGTGCGCGGAGGGCGGACTTGAGCAACGCGGCGACATCGGGTGCGCGCCCGGCGGCCGTGGCGGCCTCGGCCTCGGGCGCCACGGCGGCCAGCGCCTCGTCGGCGTCCCTGGCCGGGTAGCCGAGCCCGACCAGCCCCGAGTGGACCTGCTCGCGCCAGGCGGCGGCGCCGGCTGCGACGCGGGGGCCGGCGGCGGGCACCCCGTCGGGGGCGCCGAGTCTGTCCTTGAGTTCGAGCACGATGCGCTGCGCCCCCTTCTGCCCGATGCCCGGCACCATGGTCAGCGCCTTGAGGTCGGCGCTCGCCACCGCCACCCGTAGCGCGTCGGGGGTGTGCACAGCGAGCATGGCCAGGGCGAGCCGGGGCCCGACGCCGCTCGCGGTCTGCAGCAGCTCGAAGACCCTCCGCTCGTCGTCGGTGGCGAAGCCGTACAAGGTGAGCGAATCCTCGCGCACGACCAGCGTGGTGGACAGCCGGGCCGGCTCGCCGGCACGCAGCCCGGCCAGCGTCCCCGGGGTGCAGTGCACGAGCACCCCGACGCCGCCCACCTCGATCACCGCGTGGTCCGGCCCGATCATCGCCACCGGTCCCGCCACGGATGCGATCATCGCTGCGCTCCCTTCGATCGCCCGGCCCCGGCCTGCCCGGTCCCGGGTCGCACGGTCCTGCCGGAGCGCGCCTGGGCGAGCGCCTCGGTCAGGCGGTTCTGCACGCCGCCCCGCCAGACGTGGCAGATCGCCAGCGCGAGCGCGTCCGCGGCGTCGGCGGGCCGGGGCGGGGCGTCGAGCCGCAGCAGCCGGGTCACCATCGCGCCGACCTGCTTCTTGTCGGCGTTGCCGTTGCCGGTGATCGCCGCCTTGACCTCGCTCGGGGTGTGCAGGGCGACCGGCAGGCCACGCCGGGCCGCGCAGACGATCGCCACCGCGGCCGCCTGCGCCGTCCCCATCACGGTCCGCACGTTGTGCTGGGCGAACACGCGCTCCACCGCCACGGCGTCGGGCCGGACCTCGTCCAGCCACCGATCGATGCCGGCCTCTATCGCGACGAGGCGCGGCCCGATGTCGTCTTCTGGGGGAGTGCGCACCACGCCCACCGCCACGAGGCTCAGCGGCGCGCCGGGGCGGCCCTCGACGGCGCCGAGGCCGCATCTGGTGAGCCCGGGGTCCACTCCGAGCACCCGCAGCGCAGACAACCGCACGCCCGCCGCCTCCTCCTCGCGTCACCGCCGAACACGTGTTCGGCGTCGAACTCTACCCCGATCATCGCCCCGGCGCGCGGATCAGAAGTAGTCGATCATGTACGGATCGCAGTTGAATGCGGTGTCGAGCGCGGCGTCGGAATCGGGCGAACCGCCACTGAGCCGGCCGGTGCGGCGGAGCGTCGCCGTCGGGACCCCGGCGAACAGCGCGGACAGACCCCCGATCGTGAACCGCGGGGCGGCGGGCTGATCCGTGCCGCGCAGCCGGGCGGCCGACCCCGTTCCGGCCTCGGCCCGCAGCCGCCAGAGCCCGGAGTTGGCGGGGCGCTGCGGATCCTCGACCTCGACGACGGCGTCGAGCGAGGCGCCGACGGGGTAGCCCCGCGCCGCGACGGCGGCCGGAAGGTCGATCACGCGGAGCATCCAGCGGGTCTGTGCGACCTCGTCGCTCGACCGCTCCCGCAGCAGCCACAGGACGGGGTCGTACGGTTCCACGCACGCCCTGACCGACTCGACGATCGAGGAAGCGGTGCCGACGAGCGACCACAGCGCCCGCGCCGTGTCCTCGGATCCGGCCACGAGGTTGTCCACCCGGATGTCGCGCCCGCTCCAGCGGTAGGTCAGGTAGCCGTCGGCCGCCAGGTAGCAGAAGTCGTCCTTGTCGGCCAGCCGGCCCCGCCAGGTGCGCTCGTCGGCGACCAGCGGCCCGTCGGCCCGCGTGGCGGCGTAGACCCGGTTCAGCACCGCGATGACCTCGGGCGCGTCGTCCGGGCCCATCCGGCGCAGCTTGACGTCGGCGCCGCCGCGCAGCGTGCGCAGCGCCTCGGCCGGCAGGGTCGCGATGTACTGCGCGCCGGCGTGCTCCCAGCCCAGGCTCCGGTAGAGCGGCGTGGTGGCCGGATACAGCGCGGAGACGGCGTGCCCCAGCTCGGCCGCGCGGTCGATGACCGCGCGCATGAGCCGTCCGCCCACACCGCGGCCCCGGTCCTCCGGTGAGACGGTCACGCTCGCCACGCCGCCCATCGAGACCGGCCGTCCGTGCCACCACTGCGTGTAGGGGTTGATGCGGGCGGTGCCCATGAGTCTCGCCGCGTCGAAGGCGCCGAGGTAGCGCCCCTCCGGCAGCATCGGCATGACCATCTCACGCCAGAGTCCGGCATCGCTCGCCGAGAGGGGACCGAATGCGCGGGTGCGGTTGTCGAGCACCGCGTCCAGGTGATCGGGGGTCAGCTCACGAATCTCCACAAGCGGCAGATGCTATGCCGCCCGTGCCGTTCCCGCCACCGCGACACCGCGCCGCGCCCCATGGCGATCACGGCCGGGTCCGGCGCCGCGCTCCGGATGTCGGCGCTGTGCTGGTACGTATGGATCCAGCCGGGTGGGCCGGAATCGGGCGCCTCCCGCGCCGCCGGCGGCTAGACCTCGAGCTTCTCCATGACGTCGTCGCTGACGTCGAAGTTGGCCCAGACGTTCTGCACGTCGTCGCTGTCCTCCAGCGCGTCGATGAGGCGGAAGACCTTGCGCGCGCCCTCCTCGTCGAGCGGCACGTTCATCGTCGGCAGGAAACTCGCCTCGGCCGACTCGTAGTCGATGCCGGCCTCCTGCAGCGCCTTGCGCACCGGCACCAGGTCGCCGGCCTCGGACACGACCTCGAAGGTCTCACCGAGGTCGTTGACCTCCTCGGCGCCCGCGTCCAGGACCGCCATGAGCACGTCGTCCTCGTTCAGCGAGCCCTTCGGAACGATCACCACGCCCTTGCGGTTGAACATGTACGACACGGACCCGGGGTCGGCCAGGGAGCCGCCGTTGCGGGTGAGCGCGACGCGGACCTCCGAGGCCGCGCGGTTGCGGTTGTCGGTGAGACACTCGATCAGGATCGCGACGCCGCCGGGGCCGTACCCCTCGTACATGATGGTCTGCCAGTCGGCGCCGCCGGCCTCCAGGCCGCCGCCGCGCTTGCGCGCCCGCTCGATGTTCTCGATCGGGACGGAGTTCTTCCTGGCCTTGAAGATCGCATCGAACAGGGTCGGGTTGCCGTCCGGGTCGGGGCCGCCGGTCCTGGCGGCGACCTCGATGTTCTTGATGAGCTTGGCGAACAGCTTGCCGCGCTTGGAGTCGAGCGCCGCCTTCTTGTGTTTGGTCGTCGCCCATTTCGAGTGGCCGGACATCGCGTTTAGAGCTCCCTCAGCATGTCGACAAAGTACGAATGGACTCGCAAGTCACCGGTCAGCTCCGGATGGAAGGACGTCGCGAGCAGCGGTCCCTGCCGGACCGCGACGATCCTACTCCCCGTCCGGCAGAGCACCTTAACATCCGCACCGACCGACTCGACCCACGGCGCGCGGATGAACACCGCGCGGACCGTCCCGCGCCCGGCGAAGTCGAGGTCGGCCTCGAAGGAGTCCACCTGGCGGCCGAACGCGTTGCGGCGCACCACCATGTCGATCCCGCCGAGCGTCTGCTGGCCCTCGATGCCGCCCTCGACGCGGTCGGCCAGCATGATCATTCCGGCACAGGAGCCGTACGCCGGCATGCCCTCCTTGATCCGCAGCCTGAGCGGTTCCAGCAGCCCGAACGCGGCGGCGAGCTTCCACATCGCGGTGGACTCCCCACCGGGGATGACCAGCCCGTCGACGGCGTCGAGCTCCTCCGGGCGGCGCACGGCGGTCGCCCGGGCGCCGCAGGCCGCCAGGGCGCGTACGTGCTCGCGGACGTCGCCCTGGAGGGCGAGCACACCGATCTTCGGGGCGTCGGGTGCGATCTCGGCTGTCGCCGTGGTCACCAGCCACGCTCTGCGAGGCGGTGCGGGACGGGGATGTCGTCCACGTTGATGCCCACCATGGCCTCGCCCAGGCCGCGCGACACCTTGGCGATCACGTCCGGGTCGTCGTGGAAGGTCGTGGCCTTGACGATGGCCGCTGCGCGCTTGGCCGGGTCGCCCGACTTGAAGATGCCCGAGCCGACGAACACGCCCTCGGCGCCGAGCTGCATCATCATGGCGGCGTCGGCCGGGGTCGCGATGCCGCCCGCGGTGAACAGCACCACCGGCAGCTTCCCGTTCTTCGCGACCTCGGCGACCAGGTCGTACGGCGCCTGCAGCTCCTTGGCCGCGACGTACAGCTCGTCCTCGGGCAGCGAGGACAGGCGCTTGATCTCGGCCCGGATGGTCCGCATGTGGGTGACGGCGTTGGACACGTCGCCGGTCCCGGCCTCGCCCTTGGAACGGATCATCGCGGCGCCCTCGGTGATGCGGCGCAGCGCCTCGCCGAGGTTGGTGGCCCCGCACACGAACGGGACGGTGAAGCGCCACTTGTCGATGTGGTTCGCGTAGTCGGCGGGCGTGAGCACCTCGGACTCGTCGATGTAGTCGACGCCCAGCGACTGCAGCAGCTGAGCCTCGACGAAGTGCCCGATCCTGGCCTTGGCCATGACGGGGATCGACACGGCGGCGATGATGCCGTCGATCATGTCGGGGTCGCTCATCCTGGAAACCCCGCCCTGGGCGCGGATGTCGGCGGGAACGCGCTCAAGCGCCATGACGGCGACGGCTCCGGCGTCCTCAGCGATTTTTGCCTGATCCGGGGTGACGACGTCCATGATCACCCCGCCCTTGAGCATCTCGGCCATCCCGCGCTTTACGCGCGCGGTGCCGACGGCGGTGGTCTCGTTGACTTCGGGGGCGCTGCTGGACACGGTCCTACCTCACGATGGGGCTACGGATTCCCCTCCATGTTAGGTCTTGTCCGTCGGCTGTTCGCCCCCCGCCCGGCTGCTCCACCCCGGCGAATCCGATAACGCCTTTGGTCCGCTCCGTACAACCGCTCCGTACGATCCGGGGATGACGGCGCGGCAGGGGCTTCCCGCCGGCGAACACCGCCCCGGCGCGGCACGCCCGGCCGCCGCGCAGGATCACTCCGGTGCCCTCGCCCACCGTGTGGACGAGCGGGATCGTCTCGGTACGCGCCGAGCGGGCGAAGGCCGGCACGGCGCACCCGGCGTCGAACCCCTCCGCCGGGCGCGGCCGCATCCGCCGGTCAGCATGCGGCCATCTCAGCCATGGGTCCGAGGCGGCGTTCCCCCCTCGGCATGGCCGCTCCCCGCGCTCGTCAGGATCGCGCCGGCGACGACCTCGAAGAGACGATCGGCGCGTGGCGCGAGCGCGGGTTGATCGCCGAGCCACGCGAGCATGGCCACCAGCGCGAACAAATCCGCGCCGTCGATATCGCTCCGTGCCACGCCGGCGGCCTGGGCACGGGTGAGGAGCCGCGCACCGGCCGCGCGCACGCTGACGCACGAAGCATGGAGTGCGGAGTCGGGGTCCTCGATGGCGGCTGCCATCAGTACGGTCACGCCCCGATACTCGGTCGTCCACGCGACGCAGTCGCGCAGCCACGAAACGAGAGCGTCTTCGGGCGATCTCGACGTCTCGAACTCGCCCGCCCTCGCCGTCAGTTCGTCGAAGCTCGTGCGGAGCAGGGCATCGAGCAGCGCTTCGCGTGTCGGGAAGTGCCGCAGCAGCGTCGCGAGCCCGACATCCGCCCTGCGCGCGATGCCGCGCAGTGGCACGTCCACGCCCTGCTCGGCGATGGCGGCGCCCGCTACTGCGAGCAGGTGGTCGCGGTTCTTCCTGGCGTCGGCCCGCATCCGTCCCTCTTGACTATCCGGATCAGTGGTCCATATATTCGGATCAGCGGTCCACATATCTGGGTCGCTGATCCGAATAAGCGTATCCCTCAGCACTGACAGGAGAAAACGATGCCGCCACGCACGATGAGGGCAGTCCGGCTCCATGAGTACGGCGGCCCTGACGTCCTGCGTTACGACGAGGTGCCGATCCCCGAGCCGGGGCCGGGCGAGGTGCTCGTTCGCGTTCACGCCGCCGGCGTCAATCCTCCGGACCGGTACCTGCGCGGCGGGCACACCAGGGTTCCCGGGGAGACGGAGTCGACGGTCCGCCTGCCGGTGATTCCGGGGACGGACATATCGGGCGTCGTCGAGGCCGTCGCCGCGGACGTGGAGGGCCTCGCCACAGGTGACGAGGTCTTCGGTCTTCTGCGTTTTCCCAGCTTCGACGGCAGCGCGTACGCCGAGTACGTGGCCGCACCCGCGGCGGACCTCGCACGCAAGCCGGCCGGCATCGACCACGTGCACGCCGCCGGGGCCCCCATGTCCGGGCTCACCGCGTGGCAGTTCCTGATCGAGCTCGGACACGATCACCCCTCGCCCTTCCAGGAGGCACGGCATCGGCCGACGGCACTCGACGCCGGCACGACGGTGCTCGTCAACGGCGCCGCGGGCGGCGTCGGGCACTTCGCGCTACAGCTGGCGAAGTGGAAGGGCGCACATGTCATCGCGGTGGCATCGGGCGCGCACGAGTCGTTCCTGCGCGAGCTCGGCGCCGACCGGTTCATCGACTACACCCGGAGCCGTCCCGAGGAACTCGTGCACGACGTCGACCTCGTTCTCGACGCCGTCGGCGGCCCCGGCAGCAAGCGCTTCCTGCGCACGCTCAAGCACGGCGGCTCCCAGTTCCCGGTGCTTCCCGGCGACTTCGACGAAGAAGAGATCGCGAAGCTCGGCGTCACGGTCTCGAGCACCCAGGTCCGCTCGAACGGCGCGCAGCTCGCCGAGCTGGGGCGCCTGCTCGACGCCGGCACGGTCCGCGTCGCGATCGACAGCACGTTCACGCTCGCGGACGCCCGGGCGGCGCACGAACACGCCGCCCGAGGGCACCTCCAGGGCAAGATCGTACTCACGGCCGCCTAGAGCATGGTCACGTGATGTCACCGGTGTCCGGTCGTGACGCCGCCTTACGGGGCGATCGGTTTCTTGCTGGCGAGCACCACCCAGACCTGACCTCGGGCGAACGGCATGGGGCTGCCGTCCGCCGTCGTGAAGGTCGTGCCCTCCTCCTCCGAGGGCCGCGACCAGCGCACACGGTAGGCCTGGCCGTCCCGCAGGACCACCCCGGTGCCCTTGCCCACGGTGTGGACGAGCGGGGTGTAGCTGCCGGTGAAGTCGTGGAACTGGGAGCGCTCGGTCTTGACCCACTGGATGACGATGGTGGGCGCGCCCTGCTGGCCGCCCTCCGCCGCCATGTCCTTCTTGCCGTCCTGTGTGATCAGCCAGCGCTTGTGCCGCTCTGACCAGTTGAAGGTGAACTGGGCGGCGGGATATCTGACCGACACCTTCTTCTGCGGCGTGCCCCCGGGAGGCGGCTCGTCGGAGAACGTGAAGCCGATGTCAGCGGCCTTGCTCGCCCGCGGCGTCTTCGCCAGCAGCTTCTTGGGGGTCGCGAACAGGTTGTACGGCGCGTAGCGGCCGGGTGCCCGGAAGTACGCCCCGGGCGCGCTGCTGTCGGAGGCGTCGAACAGCGGGGCCTGCTGGACGAACGGGATCATCTTGGTCTGCACGCCGGAGTAGGCGAAGGCCGGCTTGCCGAACATCGGGATGATGTGCAGGTCGGAGATGCGGGCGCTGCGGACCGGGCCGACCTGGGCGGGCAGCTTCGACGAGAAGATCGCCATGAGCCGGGTCAGGCCGCCCTCGACCTGCTCGACGTAGACGATGTCGGCGCTGCGCACGCCCATCTGCGGTTTGCCCGCCGAGGTGTTCTCGATCTTCACGGCCAGCACCGGCCGGCGCTGCTCCACGGGCCTGCCGGTGAACGGATGCTCCGGGGGCGGCGTCGGGGACGGAGCCGGCTCCGGAGCCTCCGCCTGGGCCTGCTTTCCGGCGCCGTCGTCGGAGGAGCACGCGGCCCCGGTGAGCACTACCGCCGTGGCCAGCGTGAAGCGGATCACTGCCCGCACCGTGAGCTCCTCCCGATCACCGGACCGTGTGATTATGACAGGGGCCACGAGCTTACCGGCGAATCGTCACATCTCTCCCATCGACCGGGTAACAACGACCATGGTCGATCTACTCGGCCGACAGCGACTCCGGCGGGGCGTCGTCGATGTCGAAGAAGACGGGGTAGTCGGTGTGCCCGGCGAGCCGCAACGTGCGGGCCAGCCAGCGGCGCTGAGCCGTACGCGTGATCGAGACCGCGTCGTTGTAGAACCGGCGGGAGTAGACGACCTTGGCGACGGCGGTGTCCAGTTCCGTCAGCAGCGCGGCGCCCATCGGACGCTCGGCCAGCTTCTCGCGGAACCGCTCCTGGTCGACCATCGCCCGCAGCGTCTTCGACAGGTCGCTCTCGGCGTGCTCCCGCTCGTCCGGCCCTGCCGTACGGGCCTCGTGTGCGGCGGCGGCGAGCACCAGCGAGGCGGCGGGGTCGAGGATGCGCGAGCCCGCGAGTTCGAGACAGACGGCGGCGCGGCGGAGCAGGGCGGCGTCGAGGGCCGCCTGCGCGGTCTCCAGCCGGATGTGCAGGCGGTCCAGCCGGCCGGCCCGCCAGGAGATGTAGACGCCGACGAGCACGGCCAGCCCGACGAGCGCGATCACCACGGTCAGCGTGGTCACAGGACGTCCTCCTCGACGCCGGCCGCCGAGTGCGTGACGGTCTCGTACACGCGCACCACGTCACGGGCGACCGTCGACCAGTCGTACTTGCGCACCGCCTGGCGCGCCTCGTCGGAGAGCTTGGCGCGGCGCCCGGGGTCGTCCAGCAGACGGGCGGCCTCCTCCGCGAGCACGCCCGCGTCGCCGGTCGCGAACAGCGCCCCGGCCTGGCCGTCCCCGAGAACGCGGCGGAAGGCGGGGATGTCGCTGGCCAGGATCGGCGCCCCCGCCGACATGGCCTCGGTGAGCACGATGCCGAAGCTCTCCCCGCCCAGGTTGGGCGCGCAGAAGACGTCCACCGAGTGGTAGGCGCGCACCTTGTCGGCCTCGCTCACCATGCCGAGCAGCCCGATCCGGTCCCGGTGCGCCCTGGACACCCGGCCGAGCACGTCGTCCGGGTCGCCGGGACCGGCGATCAGCAGCCGGAGGGACGGCCGCCGCGGCGCGAGGATCTCGAACGCCTCCAGCAGCACGGACAGGCCCTTGCGCGGCTCGTCCATCCGGCCGAGGAACCCGATGACGCCGCCGTCGGGGCCCCAGCCGGGCAGCGGCTCGCCCTCGGCGTACCTGCTCACGGTCACGCCGTTGGGGATCAGCACGGCGTCGCCGCCGAGGTGCTCCACCAGGGTCTTGCGCGCCGCGTCGGACACCGCGATCCTGGCGGTGATCTTCTCCAGCGCGCTCTGCAGCATCGGCGCGGCCACCGACATCGCCCGGGAGCGCTCATAGGACGCGTGGAAGGTCGCGACGATCGGCCCGCGCGCCACCCAGCAGGCCAGCACGCCGAGCGAGGGGATGGCCGGCTCGTGGACGTGCAGCACGTCGAACCGGCCCTCTCCGATCCATCTGCGCACCCGGTTGGCCGACAGGAAGCCGAACGCCAGCCGTGCCACCGACCCGTTGTACGGCACGGGCACGGCCCGGCCGGCCGAGGTCACGTAGGACGGCATGGCGGCGTCGTCGGCCGCCGGGGCGATGACGGACACCTGGTGCCCGTCCGCGATGAGCGCCTCGGCGAGATCCCTGATGTGGGCCTGTACGCCTCCCGGGACCTCCCAGGTGTAGGGACAGACGATGCCGATCCTCATGATGCGCTCTCAGGCCGGGGCTCCAGGTCGTCGAGCCAGAGGCGCTGAAGCATGTGCCAGTCCTCCGGGTGCTCGGCGATGCCCTTCTCGAAGGCGACCGCCAACGCCTGCGTCATCACGGCGACCTTCTCCTGCCTGGTGCCCTCGGCGGGCACCGGGATCTCCTCATGGATCCGGATGCCCCAGCCGTCGCCCTCGAACCACAGCGTCGCCGGCAGCAGCGCGGCCCCCGTCTGGATCGCCAGCAGCGCCGGGCCGGGGACCATGCGGGTCTTCGCGCCGAAGAACTCGACCTCCACGCCGGAGGCGGTGAGGTCGCGCTCAGCGGGCAGGCACACCGGGCGACCCTCGCGCAGGCGCTTGGCGAGCGTGCCGAACGCCATCGCGCTGCCGCCGTCCCTGGCCGTGAGCGGCAGGACCTCCATGCCCAGCCGCCGCCGGTAGTCGACGAACCGGTCGAACAGCGACTCGGGCTTCAGCCGCTCGGCGACGGTGGTGAACGGGTGGCCCTTGTGCACCAGCCAGGCGCCGCCGAGGTCGTAGTTGCCCATGTGCGGCAGTGCCACGACGACCCCGCGGCCCTCGGCCAGGTTGTCGAAGATGCCCTCGGCTCCGACGGCGTGGGTGCGGGTCAGGATCCGCTCCCGGTCGAAGGAGGCGAAGCGGAACAGCTCCATCCAGTAGCGGAAGTAGGACCGCATCCCGGCGCGGGCGAGCGCCCGCACGGCGGGGTCGGCCGCCGGGGCGCCCGTGCCGGGCGCGGCGACGGCGGCCGCGGTGCCGGGCGGCCGTCTGCCGAGCACCCGGGCCAGGTTGGCCTCCAGGCGCAGCACCGATTTGCCGCGTCTGCGCCACAGGACGTCGGCGAGTGCGCGGAAGAACGATGCGGCCACCCGCTCGGGCACGTGCCGTACGACGGTCCAGCCCAGCGTGAACGAGGCCGCCACGACCCGGTCGCCCAGCGGGATGCGTGGCCGGGCGGGCGGTCCCGCCGTGCCGTTCATCGGACCACCGCCTGTCTGTAGACGTGCACCATCCGCTGGACCACCGTGATCGCGCTCGCCGCCGCGAGCAGCCAGAGCCCGACGGCCAGGATGTACGGCACGCCGAGGCCGGACAGCCCGGCCGCGACCAGGATGACCGCGATCCGTTCCCCACGCTCGGCGATGCCGACGTTGGCCTCCATCCCGAGACCCTCGGCACGCGCCTTGGCGTAGGAGACCAATGTTCCCGCGACGAGGCAGAACAGCGCGACGGCCGCGAGGAGGATCTCCGGCTCATCCCTCAGGACGAAGTACATGATCAGACCGGAGAAGATCGCGGCGTCGCCGAAGCGGTCGAGCGTGGAGTCCAGGAAGGCGCCCCACCTGCTCGGCTTGCCCGTCATCCGGGCGAGCACGCCGTCCAGCAGATCGGCGAGGACGAAGAACGTGATGGCGAGCGACCCCGCGAAGAGATGACCGGCCGGGTAGAAGACCAGGGCAGAGATCACCACCCCGAGGGTGCCGATCGTCGTGATCACATCGGGTGACACGCCGCGGTTGGCGAGGGCTCGCCCCAGCGGGGTCAGGACTCGGGTGACGGCGGGGCGCAGGACGTTCAACATCGCGGTTCGATCGTAGGCCATGAACACGATCGGCAGGTCGCGGGCACATTGGACCCGAAAGTCTTGTGATCTCCGCCACATGGGTAAAGGCTGAAGAACAAGCGCCCGCGTGGACAAGCGAGGGCGGGCCCCGGGCGCGGGACAGCGACGGCGGAGCGGCCGACGCGGGATGGGCGCGGGTGCCTGCCGCGCGCCCGTCCCGGACCGCTCAGGAGATGCGGGAGGCGATGTGGCCGAGAGATCAACCGGCGCGACCGCAGGGGCCGCGGGCAGGGTACCCGCGGCCGATCGGCCGGACATGGTACGCAATGTCGTGCTGGTCGGCCATTCCGGTGCCGGCAAGACGACCCTGATAGAGGCGCTGCTCGCGGAGACCGGCGTCATCCAGCGCATCGGCCGGGTCGAGGACGGGACCACGGTGTGCGACTTCGACGAGGTGGAGATGCGCCAGCAGCGCTCCGTCAACCTCTGCGCCGCCCCGGCCGTGTACAACGGCATCAAGATCAACTTCCTGGACACGCCCGGGTACGCCGATTTCGTCGGAGACCTGCGAGCCGGGCTGCGCGCCGCCGACGCCGCGCTGTTCGTCATCTCGGCGGCCGAGGGCGTCGACGGGCTGACGCGGATGCTCTGGGAGGAGTGCGCCCTCGTGGGCATGCCGCGCGCCGTGGTCATCACGAAGATCGATCACCAGCGCGCCGACTTCGACGAGGTTCTCGCGGGCTGTCAGGACGCGTTCGGCGACGGCGTCGCGCCGCTCTACCTGCCGGTGAACGGCACGGGCCTGCTCGGGCTGCTCTCCCGGCGGTTCTTCGACTACGCGGGCGGCACGCGTGTGGAGCGGGATCCGGACCAGGGGCGGCTCGAGCTCATCGAGCAGTACCGCGGCGACCTCATCGAGGGGATCATCCAGGAGAGCGAGGACGAGTCCCTCATGGACCGTTACCTCTCCGGGGAGGAGATCGACAGCAAGGTGCTGATCGATGACCTGGAGAAGGCCGTGGCCAGGGGCGGCTTCCACCCGGTCCTCGCCACCGCGCCGGGAGTCGGCATGCGCGAGATCCTCGAGGTCGTCACGCAGGGATTCCCCTCGCCGCCGGAGCGTCCGCTGCCCGCGGTCACGACGATCGACGGCAGGCCGGTCGCCGATCTGGGCGCCGACCCGGACGGCCCGCTGGTGGCGGAGATCGTCAAGACCACGAGCGATCCGTACGTCGGCCGGATCAGCCTGGTCCGCGTCTTCTCCGGCACGCTCACGCCCGACATGACCGTGCACGTGTCCGGCCACGGACTGGCCGAGCGCGGGCACGAGGACCACGACCTCGACGAGCGCATCGGCGTGCTCGGCTCGCCTCTGGGAAAGACCCAGCGGCCGGTGGCCAAGTGCGTGGCCGGCGACATCTGCGCCATCGCCAAGCTCTCCCGGGCGGAGACCGGCGACACCCTGTCCAGCAGGGACGAGCCGCTGCTCATGACGGCCTGGACGATGCCGGAGCCGCTGCTGCCGGTCGCGATCCGGGCGAAGTCGAAGGCCGACGAGGACAAGCTCAGCCAGGCTCTGGCCCGCCTGGTCGCCGAGGACCCGACGCTGCGGCTGGAGAACAACGCCGAGACCCACCAGCTCGTGCTGTGGTGCATGGGCGAGGCACACGCCGACGTCCTGCTTGATCGGCTGGCCAAGCGGCACGGCGTCGAGGTGGAGAAGGTGGACCTGCGGGTTCCGCTGCGCGAGACGTTCGGCGGCAAGGCCCAGGCCATGGGCCGCAACGTCAAGCAGACCGGCGGCCACGGACAGTACGCGATCTGCCACATCGAGGTGGAGCCGCTGCCGCCGGGCTCCGGGCTGGAGTTCGTGGACAAGATCGTCGGCGGCGTCGTGCCCCGCCAGTTCATCCCGTCGGTGGAGAAGGGCGTGCGTGCGCAGATGGAGCGGGGGGTCCTCGCCGGATATCCCGTCGTCGACATCCGGGTGACGCTCTACGACGGCAAGGCACACTCGGTCGACTCCTCCGACATGGCCTTCCAGATCGCCGGACAGCTCGCGCTGAAGGAGGCCGCCGCCAAGGTCCAGACGCTGCTGCTCGAACCGGTCGACGAGGTCTCGGTCCTGGTCGCCGATGAGTTCGTCGGCGCCGTCATGTCCGACCTCTCGTCACGCCGCGGCCGGGTCCTCGGCACCGAGCCGGTGGGCGGTGCGTCCGACGGGGCCGGCGGGCGGACGCTGGTGCGGGCCGAGGTGCCCCAGCTGGAGATCACCAGGTATGCGATCGACCTCCGGTCGATGTCCCACGGGACGGGCAGCTTCACCAGAACGTTCCTGCGCTACGAGCCGCTGCCCGCGCACCTCGCCGAGAAGGTCGCAGCGGCCTCGTAGTGAGGGGCCTCCCCGGGCGCCGGGGTTTGGTACGGCCGGCGTCCGGGCAGTCCCAGCGGGTGAGCCCCGTCACACAGGCCTCGATAGGCACAGGTCACAGGCGGCGGATTTCACTTCTTGGCCGAATCCGGCATTTACCGATGCCACACTGGACGTCCGGACATGTCGGCATTTCGGGGAGGGGCGCCACATGACCGATCGGGGTCACCGCCGTATCGGCCGCCCGCTGATCGCCACCACGGCCATCGCGCTGCTCACGGGCACGGCCGCGTACACCTTCGGGCCCGACGCGCGGGCAGAGCAGGGAGCCCGGGGATCGGCCGCCGCGGCCAAGACCACGGCCAAAACCGGGGGCAGAACCGGGGGCAAGGCGACGCAGGCGCGTTCGTCCGCCGCCGCTTCCTGCCCCACCAGCGCGCGCTTCCCCAAGCGGCAGCTGCGCGGCGTGTGGATCGCCACGGTGCGCAACCTCGACTGGCCGTCCCGGCCCGGCCTGAGCCGGGACCGGCAGCGCGCCGAATACCTGCGGATCCTCGACAACGCGGTCAAGCGGCGGCTGAACGCGGTGTTCGTCCAGGTGCGGCCGGCCTCCGACGCGCTCTACCGGTCATCGCTCGAACCCTGGTCGCAGTGGCTGACCGGCACGGCGGGCAGGGACCCGGGATGGGACCCGCTGCCGTTCCTGGTGGAGGAGGCGCACAAGCGCGGCCTGGAGTTCCACGCCTGGTTCAACCCGTACCGGGCAGCGGAGTCGGCCGCGTCCGAGCTGCCGCCCGGCCACCCGGCCCGGAGCCACCCCGACTGGACCGTCAAGCACGAGGGCGGCCTCTACTACAACCCCGGCCTCCCCCAGGTCAGGGACTGGGTGACCCGTGTCGTGACCGACGTGGTGCGGCGCTACGACGTGGACGGCGTCCACTTCGACGACTACTTCTACCCCTATCCGGGGAAGGGCACGCGGTTCGCCGACCAGGCCGCGTTCAAGAAGTACGGCAACGGCATGAAGCTGGCCGACTGGCGGCGCGACAACGTGAACAAGCTGGTGGGCCAGGTGTCGGCCGCGGTGCGCGAGGCCAAGCCGTACGTGAAGTTCGGCATCAGCCCCTTCGGGATCTGGCGCAACAAGAAGGAGGATCCCAGCGGTTCGAACACCAGCGGAATGTCCGCCTATGACAGCATTTATGCGGACGCGAAGGCGTGGATCAAGGCGCGCAGCGTGGACTACGTCATGCCCCAGCTCTACTGGCCGCGCGGGTTCTCCGCCGCCGCCTACGAAGAGCTCCTGCCCTGGTGGGCCGGCGCGGTCAAGGGCACCGGCGTGGACCTCTACATCGGACAGGCGCTCTACCGCGTGGGCAGCGCCGACACCCCGGCCTGGCGGAAGGCGGGCGAGCTACCCTCCCATCTCACCCTGAACCGGAAATATCCCGAGGTCGGGGGCGATGTCTACTTCAGCGCCCGATATCTCGTCTCCAATCCCCTGTCGGTCCTCGATCGGATCGTGTCCCAGCACTACCAGAGGCCGGCCCTGCTCCCCCTGCCCGAGCGGTTCGAGGCCAAGCCGCCGGCCGCACCTCGCGGGGTGCGACACGCGAACGGCACGCTCAGCTGGGAGGCCCGGCCGGACGCACGGGCGTACGCCGTCTATCGGGCGCCCGCCGGCAAGACCGGCGGCGCGGCGGCCGCGGCGAGCAGTGCCTGTGTCACCGCCGACGCCCGCAACCTCGTGGCGATCGTCCCGGCGAGCGACGCCCCCTCCTACGCCGCCGGCGGCTCCGGCGCCTACTACGTGACCACCCTCGACCGCCTCGGCAACGAAAGCACCCCGGCCCCCGCCCGGTGATCGCCACGGCCCCGGCGGCCTGCCGCTCAGCTGGGCCAGGCGCCGGCGATGAGATCGCGGGTGTCGCGCAGAAGCTGGGGCAGGACCCGGGTGTGCCCCACCACGGGCATGAAGTTGGTGTCACCGCCCCACCGGGGCACGATGTGCTGGTGCAGGTGGGCGGCGATGCCCGCGCCCGCGACGCCGCCCAGGTTCATCCCCACGTTGAACCCCTGCGCGCCGCTCACCTTGCGCAGCGCCAGGGTCGACCGCTTGGTGAACTCCGCCAGTTCCATGGTCTCGGCGCCGTCCAGGTCCGCGTAGTCGGCCACGTGGCGGTACGGGCAGACCATCAGGTGGCCGGAGTTGTACGGATAGAGGTTGAGCAGGACGAAAACGGCGGAGCCGCGGGCGATGATCAACCCGTCCTCGTCGGAGAGCTTCGGGATCTCGCAGAAGGGGCAGCCGTCGTCCTTTCCCGACCCGGTGGGCTTGTTCTCGCCCTTGATGTAGGCCATGCGGTGGGGGGTCCACAACCGCTGGAAGTTGTCGGGATCCCCCGCACCGGCCTGCTCGATCGGCTCTGAATCCACGGTCGCCCTCTCCTCCACTCCCGGTGCACGCGGCTGCCGTCGGCAGCAGGATATGACTCGCGATCCGGCATACGGCCGCCGGTACGGCCTCCCCTGACGCAGAACGGAACGGTGACTCCGCCGACGCCGTACCACGGCAGCGGTCCAGGGCCGATCCTGCCGGTACGGCCACGCGGAGCCGTACCGGCAGGGGCCGGGGCGTCAGACCTGGATGCGGCGCTCGACGGCATCGACGATCTCCGCGACGGCCTGGTCGATCGGGACGCCGTTCTTCTGCTCGCCGCTGCGGTAACGGAACGACACGGCGCCCGCCGCTATGTCGTCGTCGCCGGCCAGCAGCATGAACGGCACCTTGGCCTTCTGCGCGTTGCGGATCTTCTTCTGCATCCGGTCGTCGGAGGCGTCCACCTCCACCCGGATTCCCCGCTCACGCAGTCGCTTGGCCACGTCCTGCAGGTACGGCACGTGCGCGTCGGAGATCGGGATGCCGACGGCCTGCACCGGCGCGAGCCACGGGGGGAAAGCGCCGGCGTAGTGCTCGACCAGGACGCCGAAGAACCGCTCGATCGAGCCGAACAGCGCGCGATGGATCATGACGGGCTGCTGACGGCCGCCGTCGGACGACTGGTATTCGAGCTCGAACAGCTGCGGCAGGTTGAAGTCGAGCTGGATGGTCGACATCTGCCAGGTCCTGCCGATGGCGTCCCGCGCCTGCACCGAGATCTTCGGGCCGTAGAAGGCCGCGCCGCCCGGGTCGAGCACCAGGTCCAGCTTCTCGGACTCGGCGACCTCGCGCAGGGTCGCCGTGGCCTCCTCCCACACATCGTCGGAGCCGACGAACTTCTCCGGGTCCTTGGTGGACAGCTCCAGATAGAAGTCGTCGAGGCCGTAGTCGCGCAGCAGGTCGAGCACGAACCGCAGCAGCGACTTGAGCTCGTCGCGCATCTGCCCCTTGGTGCAGTAGATGTGCGCGTCGTCCTGGGTGAGGCCGCGCACCCGGGTCAGGCCGTGCACCACACCGGACTTCTCGTACCGGTAGACCGTGCCGAACTCGAACAGCCGCAGCGGCAGCTCGCGATAGGACCGCCCGCGCGACCTGAAGATCAGGTTGTGCATCGGGCAGTTCATCGGCTTCAGGTAGTAGCGTGCGCCCTCCAGCTCCATGGGCGGGAACATGCCGTCGGCGTACCAGTCCAGGTGGCCGGAGATCTTGTAGAGGTTCTCCTTGGTGATGTGCGGGGTGTTGACGAACGAGTAGCCCGCCTCCTCGTGCCTGCGGCGCGAGTAGTCCTCCATCACCCGGCGGACGATGCCGCCCTTGGGGTGGAAGACCGGCAGGCCGGAGCCCAGCTCGTCGGGGAAGGAGAACAGGTCGAGCTCGGCGCCGAGCTTGCGGTGGTCGCGCTTCTCGGCCTCCGCCAGGAAGTTCAGGTACTCGTCCTGCTTCTCGCGCGACTCCCACGCGGTGCCGTAGATGCGCTGGAGCTGCGGGTTCTTCTCACTGCCCCGCCAGTAGGCCCCGCCCGACCGCATCAGCTTGAACGCCGGAATGACCCGGGTGCTCGGCAGGTGCGGCCCGCGGCAGAGGTCCTTCCAGCACAGCTCGCCCGACTTCGGGTCGAGGTTGTCGTAGATGGTGAGCTGCCCGGCGCCCACCTCCACGTCAGCGCCCTCGGCCGACTCGGCCGCGCCGCCCTTCAGCCCGATCAGCTCCAGCTTGTACGGCTCGGCCGCCAGCTCCTCGCGTGCCTCCTCGTCGCTCACCGGCCGCCGCCGGAAGGTCTGGGCCTGCTTGACGATCTCGCGCATCCGCTTCTCGATGCGCTTGAGGTCGTCGGGGGTGAACGGCTCGGCCACGTCGAAGTCGTAGTAGAAGCCGTTGTCCACGGGCGGGCCGATGCCGAGCCTGGCCTCCGGGAAGATCTCCTGTACGGCCTGGGCCATGACGTGGGCGGTCGAGTGGCGCAGGATCGCCCGGCCGTCGGGGCTGTCGACGGCGATCGGCTCGACGACGTCGCCGTCGGCGACCGGGGCGGCCAGGTCACGCGGCGCACCGTTGATCATCGCGGCGATGACCGACCGGCCGTCGGCGCCGAGCGCCTCCCCGGCCGTCGTGCCCGCCGCCACCACACGCTCGGCTCCGGCGAGGGTGATGCGTATTTCGAGGGCGGCAGACACGGTGGCTCCTTCAGCTGGCATTCATGCGCGTTCGCGCGAAAACGGATTCGCTGACTCACCCCGTCCGGCACAGGCCTCCGGGAGATCCAGGGCCGGCGGGACTCCAGGCTTCGATGCTACCGGTGCGGGGATCGGATTGTGTCGCGACGGGAACGTGCGGCTCTACCAACGGTGATGCACCTGGGGGCGGATCAGCTCGTCGTAGATCTGGCGGACGGCGGCGTGCGCCTCGGCCGTCAGGGGCGGCAGGTCGGCGGCCACGACGTTGGCCCGGACCTGTCGCGAATTGCGGGCGCCCGGGATCACCACGCTCACCCCGGCCTGATCGATGATCCAGCGCAGCGCGAACTGGGCCATCGTCATGCCGGCGGGGACCAGCTCCCTGATCCGGTCGGCCGCCTGCAGTCCCACGCCGTACTCGACCCCGGAGAAGGTCTCGCCGACGTCGAACGCCTCGCCCTGCCGGTTGAAGTTGCGGTGGTCGCTCTCGGCGAAGACCGTCTGCGGGCCGTACCGTCCCGTCAGCAGGCCGCTGGCGAGCGGGACGCGGGCGATGATGCCGACGCCGGCCTTCGCCGCCGCCGGGAGCACCTCGTCGAGCGGCTTGAGCCGGAACATGTTGAGGATGATCTGCACGCTGGCCACGCCGGGCCGGGAGATCGCGGTGAGCGCCTCCCCCACAGTCTCCACGCTGACGCCGTAGGCCGCGATCGAGCCCTCGGCCACCAGCGTGTCGAGACCGTCGAACACCTCGTCGTCGTCGAACACCGCGGTGGGCGGGCAGTGGAGCTGGACCAGGTCGAGCGTG
The DNA here is from genome assembly GCF_050942215.1 of Sphaerimonospora sp. CA-214678. Taxonomy (GTDB): domain Bacteria; phylum Actinomycetota; class Actinomycetes; order Streptosporangiales; family Streptosporangiaceae; genus Sphaerimonospora. The sequence continues at coordinate 2,562,242 of NZ_CP192056.1, read as the reverse complement.
TCCACGCCCAGGTTGGCCCGCGACCGGTCGGTCCAGGCGCGAAAGTTGCCCAGTTTGTACGCCTCGGGAGTCTGAAGCACCCGCCGCCCCATCTTGGTGGCCACGGTCAGGCCGGAACGCTCCCTGAGCAGCCTCCCGATGATCTTCTCGCTGCGGCCGTCGCCGTAGACGTCGGCCGTGTCGATGAAGTTCACCCCGGCGTCGACTGCCGCGTTCAGGGTCGCCAGCGCGTCCGCCTCGCTGACCTCACCCCAGTCCCCTCCGAGTTGCCAGGCTCCCAGCCCGACGACGCCCACCTGTCTGCCCGTCCTGCCCAACACGCGCTGTTCCATGACGGACGATCCTAATGCGGGCGGTCATCAGGACAGATGGCGGTCGAACCAGCCGCGGGCGAGGTCGGCGACCGCCTCGAGCGTCCCCGGCTCCTCGAACAGATGGGAGGCGCCCGGAACGATCTCCAGCCGGGTCTCGGCGGTGAGCCTGCCCATCGCCTCCATGTTGAGCTCGATGACGATCGGGTCGTTCTCCCCGACGATCAGCAGCGTCGGCTGCCTGACCGAGGCGAGGTGCTCTCCGGCCAGATCGGGCCGTCCACCCCGTGAGACGACGGCGCGCGCCGTGTCCGGACGGGCCGCCGCGGCCACCAGGGCGGCGGCCGCGCCCGTGCTCGCGCCGAACAGGCCGACGCCGAGCCCGCCGACCGGCACGTCCAGCGGCATCCGGTCGGTCAGCGCCGCCACCCGCCGGGCCAGCAGGCCGATGTCGAACCGCAGGTGACCGGTGTGGGCGTCGGCGCGCTCCTCCTCGGCCGTGAGCAGGTCGGCCAGCACGGTGGCCAGCCCGGCGCGCTGCAGCTCACGGGCCACGTACCGGTTGCGCGGGCTGTGCCGCCCGCTGCCGCTGCCGTGCGCGAACAGCACCACCCCGTGCGCAGGCCGCGGCACCACGACATCGGCGTCGAGCACGACGTCACCGGCCGGGATCCGGACGCTCACCTCGACAGCGTTCATGTTCTCCTTCCCCCCTTGCCGTCACACGGTCGCCGGGTGAATCTCCGGCGGCTCTGCGCCCGCCCTCCCAGCGGGCCGTATGCTCCAGCGGCTCGACCGCCCGGGTCTCGTCGCTGTGGATTCACGGAATTCACCGCGCCGAACCGGCCGACCAGGCGGGTCTGGACGCCTTACCCCGGAGGGGGCGCGGCAAACGCTTTCCGGCACGGGCGGGAGCGGACCGGGCGTCGGCATGCCGGAACCACAGGAAGCCTTGGCTACGGTTTGGATCAATGGGACAAATGGGGACGATAAGGACCGTCAAGGATGGGCAGAGATCCCAAAGAGTCAACCGGCAGGGTGAACCATGCACTGGCCAGAGGAGCTGACGGAGACCCCGGATCTGCACGGGGCCTATCCGCGGTTGAGCCGGGCCCGGATCGAGCGCCTCGCGGCGCGCGGCGAGCGGCGGCCGCTGAGCCGTGACGACGTGCTCTTCACCGAGGGCGAGCTGACCGACGACTTCTTCGTCGTGCTCGACGGCAAGGTGGCGATGGTCGAGGAGTACGGCACGGCCGACCGCGTCGACGGACTCCACGGCCCTGGACGGTTCCTCGGCGAGATGAACGTGCTGAGCGGCCTGGCCGGACACCGGACGGCGGTGTGCGCCGAGTCCGGCGAGGTGCTCGCCGTACCGGTGGACGAGCTGCGCCGGATGATCGGCCGGGATGCCGCGATGGGGGATCTGATCCTGCGGGCGTTCGTCATCCGCCGATCGATGATCACCGGGCTGGGCACGGGCCTGCGCATCGTCGGTTCCCGGTTCTCCGCCGACACGCGCCGACTGCGCGAGTTCGCTGTACGCAACCGTCTGCCGCACAAGTGGATCGACCTGGAGGAGGACTGGGAGACGGAGTGCTTCCTGCGGGCGATGGGCGTCATGCCGGAGGAGACGCCCGTGGTGATCCTGCGGTGCGAGACCGTGCTGCGCAACCCGAGCAACGCCGAACTGGCCGGGGCCGTCAGCCTGCCGGCCCCGCGCACCTGGGAGACGGTGTGCGACCTGCTCGTCGTCGGGGCGGGCCCGGCGGGGCTGGCCGCCGCGGTGTACGGCGCGGCCGACGGTCTGTCGACGATCGTGGTCGACGGAGGCGCGATCGGCGGTCAGGCCCGCACCTCTCCCCGGATCGAGAGCCACCTGGGGTTCCCGTACGGAATCTCCGGGGACGAACTGGTGGACCGGGCGATGACCCAGGCGACCGGGCTCGGCGCCTGCTTCCGCGTCCCTGCGGAGGCCGCCGCGCTCGACGGAAGCTGCGGTGACCACGTCGTCACCACGCGGGACGGCACGGTGATCCACTCGCGCGCGCTGATCGTCGCCACCGGAATCCGGTACCGCAGGCTCCAACTGCCCGATATGGACAGGTTCGAGCGGACGAGCGTCTACTACGCGGCGACCATGTTCGAGGCACGGGAGTGCCGGCGGGATCCGATCGTGGTCGTGGGCGGGGGCGACACCGCCGGGCAGGCGGCCCTGTTCCTGGCCGCGCACGCGGCGTGGGTCCGCCTGCTGGCCAGGGAGGGCGACCTGCGGGTGAACATGTCCCGCTATCTGGCCGTCGAGGTCGAGCGCGACCCGCGGATCCAGGTCATGCTGAACACCGAGGTCAGAGAGCTGACCGGCGGGAAGATGCTGGAGGCGGTGGTGGCCGAGGACAACGTCACCGGGGAGCGCAGCAGCATCGAGGCCCGCGCGCTGTTCGTCCTCATCGGGGCCGAGCCGCACACCCCCTGGCTGTCCGGCGAGATCTCCCTCGACCGTCGCGGATACATCCTCACCGGTGCGCGCGCCGTACGCTTCCAGACGACGGCCGAGGGCCGTGCGCCCGGCCGGCCGTTCCCGCTGGAGACCAGCAGACCCGGCGTGTTCGCCGCCGGTGACGTGCGCAGCGGCTCAACCAAACGGGTCGTCTCCGCGGCCGGAGAGGGTGCGATGGCCGCACGCCTGGTGCACGAGCATCTCCGGTCGTCCTTCTGAGCGGCGAGGGAGGGGCGAGCCGACGAGTGCTCGCCCCTCCCTCCCTGTCGGTCGGCCGTGCCGCCCGCTCAGTCCTCGTCGTCCGACGACCACTGGCCGGAGCCGGTCTCACGCATCTGCTGGCCCGGCATCTGCTTGACGAGGTCCTGGCCGGACAGCTTCCGCACCATCGGAGAGTTGGCCTGCGGGTGCAGGAAGATGTCCTGCGGCTCCTGGCCCCCGCCTTGGACGACCGGCCCCTGGGGCCCCTGGCCGAACTGCCCGGTCTGCACCTCGGGACCGGCCTGGGCCGTCTGCGCCACCGGAGCCGTCTGCGGGGCGACCTGCCCGTTGGGGCCGGTCTGGCCGGCGGGGCCCTGCGCGGTCTGAGCGGCCTGCGCGGCCGGCTCCTGGGTGCCGGCCGCCACGAGGGGGCCGATCTTCTCGTTCTTGTCCTTCAGAAGCTGCTCCATGGCCTTGCTGGCGATGAGATCGGGCTGGTCCGCGTTCTGCATCGCGAAGGACGCGATCTTCTTGCCCGGGGATGCGTCGGCGGCGGAATGCTGATCCGCCGGTGTGCCGACCGGCCCGGAAAGCAGGGCGGCCGCGATTATTGCAGTGCAGATAGGCATGAGAATTCCCCCGAAATGGTGGACGGTACATGCAAGACGTTAAGCGCCTCAAGTCGGGTGATCACGTACCCGATGCCCAGTGTCCGGTCAAAGAAAGGAATCCGGCATTTCACCTGCGACAGCCGCAGAATGACCCTCATACGGAGAGGGGTGGGCCGTGATTCGGCCCACCCCTCGTCGTCTTTCCCGACGTCCGCTGAATTCTCTTTTCGTTACCGTCACTTCGGCCGCGTCGGCTACTTCGGCATCAGCACGCTGTCGATCATGTAGACGGTGGCGTTGCGTGTGACCACGTCACCGCAGACCACGTTCGCGTCGTTGATTTTGAAGCTCTGCCCGGAACCGGTGGTGGTCAGCTCGCCGCCCTGCACGGTCTTCAGCTTGCCGCGCCGCAAATCCGCCGGCGTCTTACGCCCCTTTACCACGTGATAGGCCAGGAGGGCGCTGAGCGCCTGCTTGTTCCCCATGAGGCGGTCGAGCTTCTTCTTCGGGACCTTGGTGAAGGCCTCGTTCGTGGGCGCGAACAGCGTGAAGTCCTTGCCCTTGTTGAGCGTACGAGCCAGACCCGCGGTCCGCACCACTCCGGAAAGCGTCGAAAGCGACGGAATACCGGAGATGGCCTTACCGGCCGGTTCACCCGTCACGGATGCCGGAACATCCGAGCAGGCGGCGCCGAACGGCGAGGCGGACGCGGACGGGGACGCCGAAGCGGATGGCGAGGCGGCGGGCGACTCCGTCTCCGAGGCGCTCGCCCCGGTCTCCGGCGTCGCCGTGTCCGTCACCGTCTCGTTCACCGCGGCCGGGGCTGCGGCGTCGCTCCCGCCTCCGCTGCCGTCGCTGCCGCAGGCCGCGGTGAGCGACAGCACCGTGGCCAGAGCGGAAAAGGCGAGAAGTCGCGTCTTCATCAGATACCTCCGAGGAGTCCCCTGCGCTCAGGCAGAGGAGGAATTGGACCTCCCTCGTAGCGGGACAGAAGGAAGGTGACGCCCGCCGGCCCGCGGGTGACAGGCGTAAGGGTGCGGAAAGGAACCGGCGATGCCTGCCGCCCGCGGGCCGTGGAACTCACGCGTCGATCAGCCGATCGGCAGGTGGATCAACGCGATGCCCGGTGCTGAGCGCCCTTACGCGCGCCCCAGCCGAACGAGGGCCACGACTTCGCCACCTGGTGCCCCTTGACCTCGGGCATCTCGACCGACTGCTTGCCCGGCTTCGACATGTCGGCCGTCGGGTTGATGACGAGGTCCTGCCCCTTCGCGTCGCGCCCGCTCCGGCCCCACTCCGCGGGGAAGGTGAAGCGCCCGGGGAAGAAGTCGTCGTCGGACTTCTCCTGCACCGCCGCCTGCGGACCCCCCGCGGTCGCGGGCGCCGCGTTGGAGGTGCTGTTGGCCGGCGGCTGGAACATGAAGGCCGGGCCGTCGTCCTCCGCGTCCTCCTGCTGCTGCGGCGCCTGCTGCTGGCCCCCTTCCTGCTGCGGCTGCTGGGGCTGCTGCTGCTGCTGCGTCCCGGCCTCCTGCAGCCACGGCGGCTGCATCGGCTGGAACATCGCCGGCTGCATCATGCCCGGCTGCTGTGCCGTACCGGGCTGCATCGCGCCCGGCTGCTGCATCATGCCCGGCTGCTCAGCGATGCCGGGCTGGGTCATGCCGGGCTGCATCATGCCCGGCTGGGTCATGCCGGGCTGCATCATGCCCGGCTGGGTCATGCCGGGCTGCATCATGCCCGGCTGCTGCATCGTGCTCTGGTTCTGCTGCGGCTGCTGCGCGCCGGCCTGCTGCAGCCACGGCGGCTGCATTCCGAACTGCGGCGCCCCGTACATCTGGCTGCTGTAGGGATCGGAGTTGCTGTTGACGTCGCCCGGACCCGCTTCCTGTGGTGTGGCGGCGGCCGGGGCGGCGAACAGGGCGGCTGCGAGTATGGCAGTGCAGATAGGCATGGACTCCCCCGATGTCGTGGAAGGTACGAGCAAGACGCTAAGCGGCCCGTGGTGGATGATCATGTCTCCGACGCTCAATGTCGGGTCAAACCTGAGGATCAGGCGCTTCATCCCGCAAAGATCTACAAACCGCGGCCTGGTTCGCGCACACCGAGCCCGCCGTTTCCTCCCGGCATCGGCCGGGCGGGCCCGGCGCATGCCGCCGCCCGGCAACACGCCGCTCCCGCACATCGGCTACGCCCGGCCTGCGCCGCAGCGCCGGGTCGTACATCGTCCGCGCGAGGGTGATCGGGCAGCGGGCGGGTCGGCCCGTGACGGATGCCGGCACGTACGGCGAGCGGGTTCGTCCTCAGGCCCGAGCGCGTCCGGGTCAGTCCGGCAGCCGGATCTCGATCGGCATGACGATCGGCGGCTGGGACGAGACCTCGGGCAGGGGCCGGTGCCGGAAGTACGACACGAGGGCCTCGCGCAGCCGGGCGACGGCCTCGTCGATCGTGCCGCCCTCCGCCGCGACCTCCACCTGCACGCACCGCGCGCAGTACAGGCCCTCGTCGTCCGAGGTGACGGTCGCGGTCAGCCTGACGGTGCCCCCCATGGTCGTCAGCGTACGCTCGAGACGGTCTTGACCGCTCAGGGGCGAAGACCGCTCCGCGGAGATCCTCTGCTCGCTGTCTCCAGACCACGCCAAGTCCCGCCGACCCTCGGCGCCCCGATCACGGACGGGGATGACTCCTCCACGATTCGAGCACGGCGACGTCGGCCTCGCTCAGGAGGATCGCGCGATGCGTCCGGGGGCACACGGGCCACGCCGCCTGACCGTGGACGGGGGCGGTGTCCGGGGCCGGTTCGCTCCCGGAGCCGCCGGGCGCGTCACGGCCCGCGCTCCTCACTGGAGACCGTGCCCGCGCTCCTCACTGGAGACCGTGCCGGCCAGCGGCCTGCCCGTCTCGATGAGCGACTTCAGCCGCATCAGGTCCTGCCGCAGCTTCCTGGCCGGGTCCGCCCCGAGCAGCGCCGCCATCGCGTGCCCGACCGCGCCGATCACCGGGTTGTAGGCGAGCCGTACCTCGATCCGGCAGTGGTCGGCCCCCTCGGCCGTGAGCCGCAGCGTGCCCGTGTGGGCGATGAGCCTGCTCTCGGTGGTCCGCCAGGAGATCTCCCGCCCCTCCTCGCGGTTGATCTCGGTCGCCTCGAAGCCGACGGGCACCCCGGCCGGTCCGGAGATCACCCACTGGGAGCGCCGCCCGTCGGCGGAGCGCCGTACCTCCAGGACGTCGGGCATGCATTTGGCGAAGACGCTGTAATCGCTGAGCAGCGGCCACACGTCCTCGGCCGGCGCGGCGACCGTGATCGCGTCCTCGATGTCGATCGCGTGCCGGCCGGCCCCGATCCCGCTGAGCCGCTTCAGCGGGAGGTTCGTGGCAGCGCGGGCGGCCAGGACGGCGCAGCCGGCCCTTACCGTCCAGGCCAGCGGCTTCGGCAGCCGCCCCGCCATCCCCCAGGTGGTCGCGGCCGCCGCCCCGGCGAAGAACCTCGCCGTCGGCGACCAGCACTGCTGGAAGATCTCGGGCACGCGCTCTCTGGGCCGCCCGCCCCCCTGCAGCTGGATCACTCCCTCGGTGTCGTGATGTACGGTCCAGTCCGCATCGACGCCCCTGACGCCGGGAATGCGCGCCACCGCCCGGCAGGCCCGGCGGGTCTCCCGTTCGAGCACGTGACCGGCGAGGGTCACCTGGCCCCCGTCGACGTGGACCTCCACCGCGTGCGGATGGCTGACATGCCGGCCCAACTCGGCGCGCACGCGTTCGGACAGCACCCGGTCGTCGACGTGCCTGCCCAGGATGCGGTAGCGGACGCCCGCGACCGCGCCCCGGCTTCGATTGCCGAGATCCCGGCCGAGGATGCCGATGCCGCCCCTCGACCGGTGCACGACGTGCACGCCCTTGTCGCGTAAGCGGGCGCGGCGGGTCCGGCCGAGGTCCGGATCGAGGAGGTATTCGGCCAGCGCCCCTGCGCACGCGCCCAGACCGGCCGCGCCGGCGGTACGCGACAGCGACGGCCCCCGTTCGATCACCGTGATGTACCCGTCCAACCGCCCATGTCCTGATCGGTCACCCATGCGCATGGTAATCACCCCCCATGCGCTCGGCTCTACCCAGCGACCGGCGGACGATTCGTCGCCGGCGACGGCGCGGTCGAGCGCCGCGCGCGACTCCGCCGCGTACGGCGGCGGCGGATTCCTCACCCCGGCATGTCCCGTCATCGTCAGAGGGAACTTCCCCGGCGGGACATAGACATGGCGCGCACCCGCGCGGGAGACGGCGAAGCCACCCCCCGGCCGTCATGGGCGGCTCACCGAGCGGGTGAACGGGTCATTCCGGGTGGAGCGTGCCGTCGAGCAGGCCCTCGAATCCGACCCGGAGGAGATCGTCGCTGGCCCGCTCCAGCTCGCGGACCGCGTCCTCGTAGGCGAGCAGCCGCCGGAAGGCCTCGCCGTACTCCCGCTGCTCCTCGATCGGCAGCCGGGGCAGCCGCGCCCGGCGGGGATCCATCCGTACGGAGGAGCCGAGCCGCACGCTGGTCTCGCCGGTGACGCGCAGGCAGCCGGCCAGATAGTAGGGGTCGAGCCGCTCCGGATCCACCCGGAACAGCAGCAGCCGGGGGCCGAGCACCGCTGCGGGGCCCGCCGCCACGACGCGCGCCGGCGTGTTCTCTCCGGGGATGAGCGGGGCGACGACGTCCCCCTCCCGGGTGAGCACCAGGCCCTGCTCGTCGCGGGTGCGCCCGCTCGGGGGCCGGCCGCGCACCAGGTCCTCGACGGTCAGCACGGGCAGGTCGCCGTCCTCAGCCGCCGGCCTGAGCGGGCCCTGGGCGATGGTCACGACCCCCGCCCTGGACAGCTCGCCGATGCTCGTCATCGGCAGCTCGCGCTGTACCGGCAGCGGGGTCAGGTTCGGGACCTCCAGCCGGGAGATCGCCTCCCCGGCTCGCCCGCGCACCGCGGTGAACGGCTCCGACCGGGTCTGGCGGCTCACCCGGTGGGCGGGGGTGAGCGCCACCTCCTCGTCGAGCAGGTCGATGATCCGCACCGCACGGCTCGCCGCGGGCAGCGCACGCGACCCGGTTGCCGTACGGCTCGTGTACGCCCGCCAGGCGGCCTCCACCGCGGCGAGGTCGTCTCCGGCGTTGACCATGAGCACGTCGGAGGCGGGCGGCTCGCCGACCTCGGGCCGCCGCAGCACCCACAGGTCCGGAGCTCCGCTGGAGGCGGGGGCCGCGCCGGCCGACAGGGTGACGACGGCGCGCAGCGCCCCGGCTCTGAGCAGGTTGCCGCGGACGCGGCGGCCCGATCTGCGGCTGGACGCGACGCCCGGCATCATGATGACGACGAGCCCACCGGGGCGGACGTGGGACAGGCAGTGCTGCACCCAGGCCAGCTCCGACTCCCCGCGCGGCGGCAGGCCGTACTCCCAGCGCGGATCGCTGGTCAGCTCCTCGTATCCCCAGCCGCGGTCGTTGAACGGCGGGTTGCAGACGACCGCGTCGACCAGCTCGTCGGGGAAGGCGTCGGCCCGCAGCGAGTCGCCGTCGCGTACGACCGCGTCGATTCCCTGCAGCAGCAGTCTGACCGCGGTCAGGCGGGCGGCCGTCCCGTTGACGTCCTGGCCGAGCGCCCGGGACGCGTCCGAGGCGAGCAGGAGCGTGCCGATGCCGCAGGAGGGGTCGAGGACGGTCTTCCCCGCGGTGGCGGCGAGCCGGGCCATCAACGCTCCCACGGGTTCCGGGGTGGCGAGCAGCCGGCGGGCGTGTACGTCGATGTAACGCGCGCAGATCGCGTCGAAGGCGACGGCCGGCCCCTCCTCCTCGCCCAGCTCGGCGATGGCCCTGATCAGCGACGGGTCCATGCCGAGATCGTCGTGCGGCAGCTCGCCGGGCGGTTCCGGCACAGCGGCGGCGACGGCGCCGGGCAGCCGCGACGCCATCTCGTCGTCGGTGAGACCGGCGAGCTTGCGCCAGGCGGCGGGATCACGCAGCAGGAAGAGCAGGAACGCCCCGGTGTAGACGACCATGTCGCCCAGGCGGAGGTCGTCGCCGGCGGTCCGCAGCCGCTGCCAGACCCGTTCGATGGGCGGCACCTCGACGTACCTGTCGTGCTTGCGCAGCCACTGCTCGATCTCCGCGAGGGAGAAGGACGGGCTGCTGGCCGTCCCGCCGACCGGCTGGGGGAAGTCGTCGAACCGCTTGCGCCAGTTGCTGACGGCGGCCCGGCCGACGTCCGCGATCCGGGCGATGTCGGCGGCGTTCACCAGGACGTCGTCACGCATCAGGGGGCCGTCCTCGCGGGGAAACCTCTCATGGGCACCAGCATGCCAGGTGATGTCCCGGCCACGCGCACCAGGAGAATCGGGATCGGCCGCCGCTTCGCGTGCGCGGCGCCTCGCCGGCCGCCGTTAGCATGAGGCGAGGCCTCGAGACAGGTGAGGTCGGCAGATGCTGAAGCTGGACCGGCTGGTGAACGTCCTCGGCGGCTACGGGGCCCGGCTGTGCTGTGCCCCCGCCTCCCGCGACGTGGCGCTGGGCAGCGTGGTCGTGCACGACCCGACCGATCCGCGCCCGGCGACCGGCGACGTGTTCCTTTCGGTCGGCGTGGAGTCGGCGGCGGACGCCGTACGGCTCGCCCGGGAGGCCCGCGCGGCCGCGGTGCTGGTGCGCGGGACCCCGCCGCTCGACGAGGGCGCGCTGGCGCAGGCGCGCGACGGCGGGATCGCGGTGCTGCTCGTGGAGCCCGCGGTGTCCTGGAGCCAGCTCTTCGGCGTGGTGTACGGCCTGGTGCTCGAAGGCAGGGAGACCGACGCCGGGCGGGGGCCGACCGATCTGTTCGCCTTCGCCGACAGGCTCGCCGCCGAGATCGGCTCCCCCGTGACGATCGAGGACCAGATGTCCCGGGTCCTGGCCTACTCCCGTGCTCAGCAGTCGGCCGACCCGGTGCGCCTGGAGACCATCCTGGGCCGGCGGGTGCCGGACGCCATGCACCGCCTGCTGGAGCGCAAGGGCGTCTTCGCGCACCTGCGCGCCTCCGACGAGCCGCTGTTCGTCGAGCCCTCGCCGCGGCACGGGCTGCGCGGCCGCATGGTGATCGCCGTACGGGCCGGGCGCGAGCTGCTGGGATCGATCTGGGTCGAGTGCGAACGGCCGCTGTCGCAGGCGCACCGGACCGTCCTGGGCGACGGCGCGCGTGCCGTGGCGCTGCACCTGCTGCGCTCCCGGGTCAGCGCCGATCTGGAACGACAGGTCGAGTCCGACCTCGTCATCCAACTGCTGGAGGGTACGGCCGACGCCCTCGCGGTGGTCAGCCGGCTCGGCCTGCCCGGGGGGCAGTTCCGGGTGATCGCACTGCAGGCGCACGTCGCCGACGAGCGGCACGCCGCGATCCTGCTCGCCTACGAGCGCGCCACCACCGGCTTCGGCTGGTCGCGTCCCGGGCGCAGCGCGCTGTTCGGCAACACCCTCTACACCGTGCTCCCCTGCGCCGCCGACGCCGCCCCGGCACGCGAATGGCTCACCTCGATCACGAGCGTCCTGCCGAGGCAGGTCACCGTGTACGCCGGCATCGGCGCGGCGGCCGAGCCCGCCCAGCTCCCCGCCGGCAGACAGGAGGCCGACGAGAGCCTCGCCCTGCACGCCTCCAGGACCGGCAGGACGCCGGCCGTCGTCTACGACGAGTCCTGGGACGAGATCCTGATGCAGCGTCTCCGGGCGGCGGCCGCCTCGGGACGCGCCCCGGCGCGCGGGCCGGTCGCCGACCTCACCCGGTACGACACCCAGCGCGGCACACGCTACATCGCGACATTGCGCGCCTGGCTGGAGGCGCAGGGCGACCTGCCGACCGCCGCCGACCGCCTCGGCGTCCATCCGAACACCGTGCGCTACCGGCTCAGGAAGATGGCCGAGATCACCAACCTGCGGCTCGACGTGCCGGAGAAGCGCCTGGCCATGATCATCGCGCTGGCCGTGCACCAGGACGGCCGTCCCTGATACCGGTGATTGTCCGGGCATGACAAAGACCGGGGTCGCGCTTGTCCGGCGCGGACAGCACATCACCCCCGCGCACGAGCGATCCTCGGGGGAAGGCGGAGAATGATATAGGCGGAGAAAAGTGACGATGGGTACAGACCGTGAGCCGCGTACAGCGGTAGTGATCGGCGCCGGTGTGGTCGGGCTGTCCACCGCGTGGTTCCTGCAGGAGCACGGCGTGGACGTCACCGTGGTCGACCGGGACGGCGTGGCCGCCGGCGCGTCGTGGGGCAACGCCGGCTGGCTCTCCCCGGGGCTGGCCATCCCGCTGAACGAGCCCGGCGTCCTGCGTTACGGTCTGAGCTCCCTGCTCAACCCGAACGCCCCGCTGCACGTGCCGGCCACCCCCGACCCCGGGCTGTGGGCATTCCTCACCCGGTTCGCCCTGAACTGCACCTGGAAGTCCTGGGGCAGTGCGGTACGGGCCAACATCCCGCTCAACGACGAATGCCTGGAGGCGTTCGACGTGCTCACGTCGAACGGCGTCGAGGCGCCCACGATCGACGCGCCGATCATGGCGGCTTTCGAGACCGAGCGCCAGGCCGTGGGTCTGCTGCACGAGTTGCGGCGGATCAACGAGTCGGGGCTGAAGATCGAGTACACCGCGTTCAAGGGTGACGAGCTCGGCGCGCTGCTGCCGCAGATCTCCCCGCGGGTGCGGGCCGGCATCCGGCTGGAGGGGCAGCGCTACATCGACCCCGGGGAGTTCACCCACTCGCTGGGCCGCGCCGTCGCCGCCCGCGGCGCCGAGATCCGGCCCGGCTTCGAGGTCACCGCGGTCCGTCCCGGGACCGGCCGGCTGACCGTGGTGTCGAGCACCGGAGACTCGGTCACGGCCGACGCCGTCGTCCTGGCCACCGGCGCCTGGCTGAACCGGCTCGGCGGGGAGTGGGGCGTGCGGGTGCCGGTACGCGCCGGTCGCGGCTACTCCTTCACCGTGCCGACGGCGGAACCCGTGCGCGGGCCGATCTACCTGCCCGCCGTGCGGGTGGCCTGCACGCCCTACCAGGGCAAGCTCCGGGTCGCCGGAACGATGGAGTTCCGCGGGCCCGACCACCCGCTGGTGCATCGGCGGATCGACGCGATCGTCAGGTCGGCCAGGCCGCTGCTGTCCGGAGTCGACTGGGACGCGATGACCGACCTGTGGGTCGGCCCCCGGCCCGTCACCCCCGACGGCAAGCCCCTCATCGGCGCCACCGCCGTGCCGGGAATCTACGTCGCCGGCGGCCACGGCATGTGGGGCGTCACCCAGGGGCCGGTCACCGGGCGCGCGCTCGCCGAGCAGATCGTCACCGGCAAGCCGCCCGCCGCCCTGCTGGACTTCGACCCGACCCGCTGATCGGCCGTACGGCCGCCTGCCCTGCCCCATTCGGGGGCGGGCAGGGCTCGGGCGGCCTCGTATCGTGACGCCCGCGAGCGGAAAGGGCCCAGGCGCAGGCCACGTCCCCCCGGCCCGGGTCCCGCCCGTCAGCGGGGTGGGGCGGTGCTCCTGCGTACGACGAGATCGGTGGACAGTTCGAGGCGCTTCCGCGGCAGGGGCTCGCCCTGGGCGAGGGAGATGAGCATGGTGGCGGCCTCGGCGGCCATCTCGGCGAGAGGCTGGCGGATCGTGGTGAGCGACGGGACGAGCCACCTGGCCATGGGCAGATCGTCGAACCCGACCACGCTCAGGTCCCGCGGGATGCGCAGTCCGGCTTCGCCGGCCGCCTGGTAGACGCCCACGGCCTGGGCATCGTTGGAGGCGAAGATCGCGGTCGGCGGATCAGGCAGGGCGAGCAGCCGGCGGGCGTGCTCCAGTCCGTCGTCGATGTTGAAATCGCCCTCGGCGATCAGCTCAGGGTGGATCGGCACACCGGCGGCGTCCAGGGCCGCGCGGTGGCCGTCGAGCCTGGCCCGGCCGGACAGCGCGTGGGCGGGGCCGGTGATGATCGCGATGCGACGGTGCCCGAGGTCGAGCAGATGGCGGGTGGCCGACAGCCCGCCGGACCAGTTGCCGGCTCCCACCGACGGCACCTGGTGCCCCGGATCGCCGGTCGGGTCGACCAGGACCAGCGGAATGTCCCGGGTGGCGAGCTGGGCCCGCTGGGTCTGCGTGGGACCGGAGAAGACGGCGATGACACCCGTGGGACGCCGGCTCAGCACGTCCTCGATCCAGCCCCGGCCAGGGACGTGACGTCCCTGCAGTTCCGACAGCACCACGGCCAGGCGATGTTCCTGCGCCACCCGCTCGACGCCCTTGATGATCTCCATCGGGTACTCGCCCTCGAGCTCGTGGAAGACGAGGTCGATGAGGGGCGCCGCGCTCGCGCGCTTCTTCTGCCGCCGATATCCGTGCCGCCGGATGAGGTCTTCCACCAGCATGCGGGTCTCCGGCGCGACCGTCGACTTGCCGTTGACGACCTTCGAGACCGTGGCCGTCGAGACCCCCGCCAACTCGGCGAGCTGCGCGATGGTGAGCGCCTGCGGCCGCTCCGCTGAATCGGCCGGCCCTGTCGTCGCGGTCATGGACCGCAGTCTAGCGACACGACCTCGACCATCCGGCTCGATCTTTTCGTCACGTGTCCAGAAACTTTATTGACGATCGGCTTCCGTCGGCCTATCTTCCCAAATTAACGTTCGATACGATCTTGGAAAGTTAGTCGATTTCGGCATCGGGGCTGCGACGCGGCCGATGCGCACCTGCCCGGAACCCGGCCGGAACCGGCCCACCGTGTCCACCCACTCAGAAGGGACCCGCCGAGCCGTGCGGACTTACGACAACCCCGTCATCAGCGGGTTTCACCCCGACCCCAGCGTGTGCCGGGTCGGCGAGGACTACTACCTGGTCTGCTCCAGCTTCGAGTACTTTCCCGGCGTCCCGATCTTCCACAGTCGCGACCTGGTGCACTGGCGGCAGATCGGCAACGTGCTCGACCGGCCGTCCCAGCTCGGCCTGTCCCCGGACGCACCGGCCTCCGGCGGCGTCTACGCACCGACGATCCGCCATCACGACGGCCTGTTCTACATGATCACCACCAACGTGAGCGGCCGCGGCAACTTCCTCGTCACCGCTGAACGCCCCGAGGGCCCCTGGTCCGATCCCGTCTGGATCGACGTTCCCGGCATCGACCCCGACCTGGCCTGGGACGACGACGGGAACTGCTGGTGCACCACCTCCGGCAACCAGGTGTCGCGAATCGACCCGCTGACCGGCGAGGTGCTGGACGGGCCGATCCCCGTCTGGTCCGGGACCGGGGGCAAGTACCCCGAGGCGCCGCACCTGTTCCGCATCGGCGAGTGGTGGTATCTGCTGATGTCGGAGGGCGGCACGGAACGGGCCCACGCCGTCTCGATCGCCCGCGCGCGCTCGCCCCGCGGGCCGTACGAGCCCGGCCCGGCCAACCCGATCCTGACCCACCGCGGCACCGGCCGGCCGATCCAGAGCACCGGCCACGCCGACCTCGTCCAGGCCGTGGACGGCACGTGGTGGATGGTCCTGCTCGGCACCCGCCCGCGCGGTCACACACCGGAGTTCCACGTCCTCGGGCGGGAGACGTTCCTGACCCCCGTGCTGTGGGCCGGCGGCTGGCCGGTCGTCGGCCCGGTCGAGGAGCGGCATGCCGCGCCCGCCGCCTGGCACCCCCTCCCCCCGGAGTCCTCCCGTGACGACTTCGACGCTCCGGCGCTGGCCCCGCAGTGGATCTCTCCACGCGGCCGTCCCGACGGCTCCTGGTCCCTCACCGAACGGCCGGGCCGGCTGACGCTGCACGCGACCGGTCCCACCCTCGACCGTCCCGGACACACCTTCATCGGACGCCGCCAGCAGCACCACGACTGCCGGATCGCCGCACACCTCGACCCCCGCGGCGCACGCGCCGGACTTTCCGTACGGCTGGACGAGGCCCACCACTACGACCTCGAGGTGCACGACGGGCAGGCGTCCGTGATCGCCAGGATCGGGCCGCTGCGCCAGCGCGTCGCCGTCCGCCCGGTGCCGCCCGGGCCCCTCACCGCCGAGATCCGGGTCCGTACGGCCGATGTGCCGCCGCCGACCGTGACCCGGCCCGGCGAGGCGGACCGCGAGGGGACCGGCGTCGGCGCCCACGGACCGGACACCCTCGCCTTCTCGGTGCACACGGGGGACGAGCGCGTGCTCCTGGCGGAACTGGACGGCCGATATCTGTCCACCGAGGTCGCCGCCGGCTTCACCGGCCGCGTCATCGGCATGTACGTCACCGAGGGCAGCGCGGCCTTCGACTGGTTCGACTACGCGGGCACGGCCTGACGCCCCGTCCTGCGCGGAGCCCGGCCGAGCGTGAAAATTTCACCTCCAGGCCATCGCGACGGCCACTGTCCCGCAGCCCGGGGAGTGGCCGTACCGACCGTTTCGACGGGCGAACGAACACGTTGTTGACGCTCTGATCCAGTCCGCTCTAGGGTCCCTGGTTAACGATCAATACGGCATTCGAAACTTAATCTCCTCCCTCGTGCGAATGCCTCGATCCCGCCGCGGTCCTTACCCGAGGGCAGCGGCCCCGACCCCTTAGGAGCGCGTATGGAACGCACCTCCCATCGTCGACGCCGTACGGCCGGGCTGATAGCCGGGGCCGTGGCGGCGGCCACGGTCCTGACCGCCGGCGTCCTGACCGCGCCGGCGGCCTCGGCGGATTCCACGCTCGGTCAGCTGGCCGCTGCCAAGGGCCGCTACTTCGGCTCGGCGACCGACAACCCCACCCTGTCGGACGTGCCGTACCAGCAGATCCTCGGCAGCGAGTTCGGCCAGATCACCGTCGGCAACACGATGAAGTGGATGTACATCGAGCCGTCGCAGGGCCAGTTCGACTACACCCAGGCCGAGGCGATCGTCGCCCGCGCCGAGGCCAACGGCCAGCTCGTCCGTGGGCACACGCTGGTCTGGCACAACCAGCTTCCCGACTGGGTGAACAACGTGCCGTCCAACCAGCTCCTCGGGGTGATGCGCAACCACATCGCCAACGAGGCCGCCCACTTCAAGGGCCGGCTCATCCACTGGGACGTGGTCAACGAGGCCTTCGAGGAGAACGGCTCACGCCGCCAGTCGGTGTTCCAGCAGAAGATCGGGGACGGCTACATCGCCGAGGCGTTCAAGGCGGCCCGCGCGGCCGACCCGGACGTCAAGCTGTACTACAACGACTACAACATCGAAGGCGTCAACGCGAAGAGCGACGCCGTCTACAACATGGTGAAGTCGTTCAAGCAGCAGGGCGTCCCCATCGACGGCGTCGGGCTGCAGGCCCACCTGATCGTCGGCCAGGTCCCCACCACGCTGCAGCAGAACATCCAGCGTTTCGCCGACCTCGGCGTGGACGTGGCCATCACCGAGCTCGACATCCGGATGGACCTGCCCCGCACCACCGCCAAGGACACCCAGCAGGCCGAGGACTACAGCAAGGTCGTCAAGGCCTGCCTGGCGGTCTCCCGCTGCGTCGGCATGACGATCTGGGACTTCGCCGACCACCACTCCTGGATCCCCTCGGTCTTCCCCGGCCAGGGGGCCGCCCTGCTCTACGACGAGAACTTCAACAAGAAGCCGGCCTACTACGCCGTCGCCGCTGCGCTCGGCGCCACGAGCAGCCCCTCTCCCTCGCCGTCTCCGTCCCCCTCCCCGTCGCCCTCTCCGACGCCTTCGCCCGGCGATGACGGGTGCACGGCGTCGTACCAGGTGACCAGCCAGTGGCAGAACGGCTTCACCGCCGACGTCACCGTCCGCAACTCCGGGACGACCGAGATCGACGGCTGGACCGTGACCTGGACCTTCCCCAACGGTCAGCGGATCAGCAACCTCTGGAACGGCGACCTGACCGCCAACGGGTCGTCGGTCACCGTCCGCAATGTCAGCTACAACGGCAGGCTCGGCGCCGGCGTGAGCACGACGTTCGGGTTCCAGGGCTCGCACTCGGGCTCCAACGGCACCCCCACGGGCATCGCCTGCGCGGCCGCCTGACCCACCGGATCTCCCACGAGGTGGTCGACTTCGAACCCGAGGTCGGCCACCTCGCCGTTTCAGGGTCACCGACCTCCACCCCCCCCCACCCCAGCCCGTGATCTTGCGAATACTCGCACATCGAGCCTTGACCAGGCATTTCACGATTCGTGATCTTGCAGTTTCTCGCAGAACATGCCCCTGAACAGCGAAAAAACCATCCGTGATCTTGCACCCATAACTGCAAGATCACGGAACACGCAGGCGCAGGTCAGATGGTCCGTCTGCGATTATCTGCAAGATCATCAATGGGATTTACGCAGGCCAGAAGGACGATCTGCGAGAAAGTGCAAGATCACGGGGGTGGGGGTTGGGCGCGCATCGCGCACCCCTTGACTTCCACGGAATATAGGTATAAACAAAGGCGAAACAACAC
Organism: Sphaerimonospora sp. CA-214678; assembly: GCF_050942215.1. Lineage (GTDB taxonomy): Bacteria > Actinomycetota > Actinomycetes > Streptosporangiales > Streptosporangiaceae > Sphaerimonospora. The sequence continues at coordinate 2,544,219 of NZ_CP192056.1, read as the reverse complement.
ACTGAACGGTGGTGAACCAACATCATGTACGCGGAGGAACGGCAGCAGGAGATCCTGCGCCGTGCGCGCGCCGCTGGACGGGTGGATGTGGTGAAGCTGGCGGAGGAGTTCGCCGTCACCACGGAGACGATCCGCCGCGACCTGACCGTCCTGGAGCGGGCCGGCGTCCTCCGACGCGTACACGGCGGCGCGATCCCGGTCGAACGGCTCGGCTTCGAGCCCGCGCTCGCCACACGAGACGAGGTCATGACCGAGGAGAAGGAGCGCATCGCCAAGGCCGCGCTGGCCGAGCTGCCGGAGGACGGCTCGATCATCATCGACGCGGGCTCGACGACACGTCGTCTCGCCCGGGCGCTGCCCGGCGATCGTGAGCTCACCGTCATCGTGAACGCGCCGCCGCTCGCGACGATGCTCGCGACCAGGGCCAACCTCAACGTGATCATGTTAGGGGGCCGGGTGCGCGGCCGTACTCTCGCCACCGTCGACGACTGGGCACTGCGCCCGCTCGCGGACCTGAACGTCGACGTGGCCTTCATGGGCACCAACGGATGCTCGGTCGACAAGGGGCTGACGACGCCCGATCCGGCCGAGTCCGCGATCAAACGCGCGATGATCGGCGCGGCCGAGCGCACCGTGGTGCTGGCCGACCACACCAAGTTCTCCGGCGTCTACCTCGCCAGGTTCGCGGCGCTCACCGAGATCGACATGATCATCACGGATGACGGGCTGGACCCGGCGATCGCCGCCGACATCACCGCGGCCGGCCCCGAGGTGGTGCGGGCGTGATCCTCACTCTGACTCTCAACCCGAGTCTGGACCGTACGATCGGGATCGGCGCGCTGGAGCGCGGCGCGGTCATCCGGGCGTCGGCGGCACGTCTCGATCCGGGCGGCAAGGGTGTGAACGTGTCCCGGGCGCTGCTGGCCAACCGGGTCGAGTCCTGCGCGGTGGTCCCCTTCGGCGGCCATGAGGGCCGGCAGCTGGTGGATCTGCTGTGCCGCGAGGGCATCGACATGATCACCGTCCCGGTCGCCGGGGCGACCCGGTCCAACATCACCCTGGCCGAGCCCGACGGCACGGTCACCAAGATCAACGAGCCCGGTACGGCCATGACGGCGGCCGAACTGGAGGCCATCGCCCAAACCGTCGTGGACGCCGCGGACACCGCGGACTGGGTGGTCGCCTCCGGCAGCCTCCCCCCCGGCCTGTCCACCGATGTCTACGCCCGGCTGTGCCGCAGGTTCTCCGAGGCCGGCCTGAAGGTGGCCGTGGACACCAGCGGCCCGGCGCTTCCGGCCGCCATCGCCGCCGGACCCGCGCTGATCAAGCCCAACCGCGAGGAGCTCGCGGAGGCGACCGGGATGACGATCACCCGTGTGGGCGACGTCATCGAGGCGGCGGACAAGCTTCGCGCGCTGGGCGCGGGAACGGTGCTGGCCAGCATCGGTCCCGACGGCGCCGTCCTGGTGCAGGACGACGGCGCGTGGTACGGCCAGTGCCCGGTGGCGGAACCCCGCAGCGCCGTCGGCGCGGGCGACGCCATGCTGGCCGGTTTCCTGGCGGGCTGCGCCGGCGGCGAGGGGGCCCTGGTCGAGGCCCTGGCCTGGGGAACGGCCGCCGTCGCCCTGCCCGGCAGCCGGATGCCCGGTCCCGCCGACATCCGGCGCGACCTGGTCCGGATCGGCCGGCCCGACCCCGACCGGCCGCTGAGATCCGCGGTGACATGACCCCCAACCCACGCCGACCAGCCGGCGCAGGCCGAGCCAGGCCGGGGGCGGTGTGGGACAGGGGGTGAAGCCCCAGCCGACAGGCACCCTTCACCCCCCTTCGGAAGGAGCACGACCCATGGCCAACTACACCCCCACGGTCTACGGCACCGGGACCAAGGCCACCATCCAACGCATCGGCGGTCACCTCGCCGGGATGATCATGCCGAACATCGGCGCGTTCATCGCCTGGGGTTTGATCACCGCGCTGTTCATCCCCACCGGCTGGCTGCCCAACGAGTCACTCGCCGAACTCGTCGGTCCCATGATCACCGTCTTGCTGCCCGTCCTGATCGGCTACACGGGCGGCCGGATGGTCCACGGCCAGCGCGGCGCCGTGGTCGGCGCCGTCGCCACCATGGGCGTGGTCGTCGGCACCGACATCCCCATGTTCCTCGGCGCCATGATCATCGGACCGCTCGCCGCCCTGGTGATCAAACTCGTCGACGGATTCACCCAGCAACGGACCAGGGCCGGCTTCGAGATGCTGGTCGACAACTTCAGCGCGGGCATCGTCGGCGGCGCCATGGCCGTCCTCGGCGCCTGGGGCATCGGACCGATCGTCAGGGTCATCACCGAGGCCGCCGGAGACGCCGTCGCCTGGCTGATCGACCACAGCCTGCTCCCCGTGGCCTCACTGCTGATCGAACCCGCCAAGGTCCTGTTCCTCAACAACGCCATCAACCACGGCGTCCTCGGTCCCCTGGCCGTCGCAGAGGCGACCGCGCAGGGCAAGTCGATCCTGTTCATGCTGGAGTCCAACCCCGGGCCCGGTCTCGGCCTCCTGCTCGCCTTCCTGTTCTTCGGCCCCCGCTCGCTGCGGCCCTCGACCCCCGCCGCCATGGTCATTCACTTCCTCGGCGGCATCCACGAGATCTACTTCCCCTACGTCCTGATGAAGCCGCGGCTCATCCTCGCGGTGATCGCCGGCGGCGCCGCCGGCATCGCCACGTTCATGGCCACCGGCGCCGGACTGATCGCCACCCCCTCCCCCGGCAGCATCTTCGCCTACTTCGCCGTCACCCCCAAGGGCGGCTGGTTCGGCATGCTCGCCGGTGTCCTGGTCGCCACCGCCGCCTCCTTCGCCGTAGCCTCCGTACTCCTGGGCTTCGGCCGCGCCGCAGGCGAGGACGTACCCGCCACCGAACCGGAATCCACCGCCCAGCCCGCCACCGAGGAGGCCTGACCGACATGCCCGGCATCGACAGCAAGGACATCCGAAAGATCATCGTCGCCTGCGACGCGGGGATGGGCAGCAGCGTGATGCTCGCCGGCCAGCTGCGCAGGCAGCTCAAGGGCCAGGGGATCGAGGTCGCCCACACCCCGGTCAACTCGATCCCCTCCGACGCCGACGTGGTGGTCTGCCACGCCGGGCTCGCCGACCGGGCCAGGAAGACCGCCCCCGGCACCGTGATCGTCCCCTTCCAGATCTTCATCGGCGACCCGGCGGTCACCGCGCTCGTCACCACCATCAAGAACGGCGGGACCGTGAATGCCTGAGACGGCACCGCTCCCGCTCGACCCCCGCGCCGTCCGGCTCACCGCCTCGGCGGTGAGCCGCGACGACGCGATCCGCCAGTGCGGCCGGGCCCTCGTCGACGTCGGCGCGGTCGCCGAGCCGTACGTCGACACGATGATCGAGCGGGAGCGCTCGATCTCCACCTACGTCGGCGAGGGCGTCGCGATCCCGCACGGCACCCTGGACGGCAAGGACTCCGTCCATCACGACGCCATCTGCGTCCTGCGCTTCCCCGGCGGCGTCGACTGGGACGGGCAGGCGGTCACCGTGTGCGTCGGCATCGCCGCACGCGGCGACGGCCATGTGCGGCTGCTCGCCGAGCTGGCCCAGATCCTGCTCGACCCGGACCGCGCCCGCGCGCTGCGTGAGGCGACCCGGGTGGAGGACGTCGTCCGCCTGCTGCACCCGACAGGAGAGGAGACCGCGGCGTGAAGGTCGCCCGGTTCCATGCCCCAGAAGACATCCGCATCGAGGACGCGCCCGAGCCCGTCGCCGGTCCCGGCGAGGTGAAGATCCGCGTACGGAACTGCTCGACGTGCGGCACGGACGCGAAGATCCTCAAGTACGGGCACCACCACATCAGGCCGCCCCGGGTGATGGGCCACGAGATCGCCGGGGAGATCGTCGAGACCGACGCGCCCGGCTGGTCACCCGGCGACCGGGTGCAGGTCATCGCGGCCATCCCGTGCGGGACCTGCGGGGAATGCCGCCGCGGCCGGATGACGGTCTGTCCCGGCCAGGAGTCGATGGGCTACCACTACGACGGCGGCTTCGCCGAATACATGGTCGTCCCGGCCAAGGTCCTGGCCGTCGGCGGGCTCAACCGCATCCCTGACGGGGTCGGCTTCGCCGAGGCGTCACTGGCCGAACCGCTCGCCTGCGTGCTCAACGGGCAGGAGCTGGCCCGGGTGGGCGCCGGAGACGACGTCCTGGTCATCGGCTCGGGCCCGATCGGCTGCCTGCACGTACGGCTGGCCCGCGCACGCGGAGCGGCCCGGGTCTTCCTGGCCGACATCAACGCCGAACGGCTCGCCCTGGCCGCCGACCGGGTGCGGCCGGACGCCGCCGTGCACGGCGGCGACATCGTCGAGCAGATCCACAAGCTGACCGAGGGCCGGGGCGCCGACGTCGTGATCACCGCGGCCGCCTCCGGCGCCGCCCAGGAGCAGGCCCTGCGGATCGCGGCCCGCCAGGGACGGATCAGCTTCTTCGGCGGCCTGCCCAAGAACGACCCGATCATCCGCTGCGACTCCAACCTCGTGCACTACCGGGAGCTGACCATCGTCGGCGCGAACGGATCGAGCCCGGCGCACAACGCCCGAGCGCTCGAACTGATCGCCGGCAGGTCAGTGCCGGTCGACGACCTGATCACGCACCGGCTCCCGCTCGCCGAGGTCCTCGACGGCATCGACATCGTCGGCCGCGGCGCCGCCATCAAGGTCACCATCGAACCCTGACCGACCACCCCGACGGAATCTCCCAGCCCCCGCAGAGAAAGGTCACGACGATGCCGGAAAGGACAGTGGTCATCGCCTCCCGCACGGGCCTGCACGCCCGGCCCGCGAAGATCTTCACGGAGGCCGCGGCCCGCCAGACCACACCCGTACGCATCCGGGTCGGCGACGGGAAACCGGTCCCGGCCAACAGCATCCTGGCCGTGCTGGCCCTCGGGGTCGCACACGGCACGCAGGTCACCCTCGACGCGGAGGGCCCCGGTGCCGACGCCGCGCTCGACGCCCTGGCCGAACTCCTCTCCCGCGACCTCGACGCCGGCTGAGGCTCCGATGCACGAGACCACCGTGACCGGCGAGAACACCTCCCCGCGCGAGAGCCGTACGCTGCGCGGGCTCGGCGTCAGCCCCGGCGCCGCCGCCGGGCCGGTATGCCGGATGGCCGGCCCGGCCAAGCTCCCCGCCCCCGCAGCCGTCCCACCGGACGACCGGGCCGCCGAGCTCCGGACGGCCGAGCGCGCCCTGCGGGAGACCTCCGCGACGCTCGGCGCGCTCGCCGCCAAGGCGGCGGAACCCGCCGCCAGGCAGATCCTGGAGGCGCAGTCGCTCATCGCCGCCGACCCCGGCCTGTGCGACATGGTCGGGGAGAAGGTCGGCACGGGGATGACCGCGGCGCACGCCATCGCCGCCGCCTGCGCACACCACCGTGAGGCGCTGCTCGCCGTCGGCGGCTACATCGCGGAACGCGCCGCCGACCTCGACGACATCGGCAACCGCGCGATCGCCGCCGCGCTCGGCCTGCCCATGCCGGGCGTGCCCGACCCGGGACACCCGTTCGTGCTGGTGGCCGAGGACCTCTCCCCCGCCGACACCGCCACGCTCGACCCGGCGACGGTGCTCGCGCTGGTCACGGAGAAGGGCGGGCCCACCAGCCACACCGCCATCCTCGCCCGGGCCCGTGGGCTGCCCGCCGTGGTCGCCTGCTCCGGCGCCGCCGCGCTCGAAGACGGCGAGAGGGTCGCCGTCGACGGCGTGCTCGGCGAGGTACGCACCGCCGTCGGCGAGGACGAGGCCGCGGCGATCCGGCAGCGCGCGGCCGGCGAGCGCGAACGCCTGCGGGCGAGCGGCGGCCCGGGCCGTACGGCCGACGGCCACACGGTGAAGCTGCTGCTGAACATCGGTTCCGCGGCCGATCTGGAGTCCGGTGTCTTTGCCGAGGGCGTCGGGCTGTTCCGCACCGAGATCCTCTTCCTCGACCGGCGCGAGGCACCCGGCCTGGACGAGCAGGTCGCCGCCTACGAGGCGGTCTTCCGCGCGCTTCCCGGCGACCGGGTGATCGTGCGCACCCTGGACGCGGGCACCGACAAACCGCTGCCGTTCCTCATGCTGCCCGATGAGATCAACCCCGCGCTCGGCGTACGCGGGCTGCGGGTGGACCGGGTGCGCCCCGGTGTGCTCGGCACCCAGCTCGACGCGATCGCGGCGGCCGCGCGGTCCGGCGGCGTACGGCCGTGGGTGATGGCGCCCATGGTGACCACGGTGGCGGAGGCGACCGCCTTCGCCCGCATGGCCAGGGCCAGGGGGATCACCGACGTCGGCGCGATGGTGGAGGTGCCGGCGGCCGCGCTCCGGGCGGACCGGCTGCTGGCCGAGCTCGACTTCCTCAGCATCGGCACCAACGACCTCAGCCAGTACACCTGCGCCGCCGACCGGCAGCACGGCGAACTCGCCGACCTGCTCGACCCGTGGCAGCCCGCGCTGCTGCGGCTGATCGCCGAGTGCGCCGCCGCCGGCGAGCGGGCGGGCAAACCGGTCGGCGTGTGCGGGGAGGCCGCCGCCGACCCGCTCCTGGCCACCGTGCTGGTCGGACTCGGCGTGACGAGCCTGTCCATGTCGGCGCCGAGCATCCCCGCCGTACGGGAATCCCTGGCCGGGCGCACACTCGAGGAATGCCGGGAGGCGGCGAGGGCGGCGCTGGAGGCCGACGACCCGGCCGAGGCGAGACGTCTGCTCCGGGGCGATCGCTGAGTCACGACGCCGCCCGTGGGTCCGGCCACGCGGGCCGGGCCGACCCGTCGAACGCGATCTTCCGATGACAGGTGCGCCGCCTTCCGATGACAGGCGCGCCGCCCCACGCGGGAGACCGACGCCCTCACGTCACGCGGGCGGGCGGACGGCCAGCAGCGCGACGTCGTCTTCGAAGGCGCCGCCGGGATGGGCCAGTATGGCGTCGCACAGCCGCGCCAGCGGAGCGGCGGCGTAAGCCGTGGCGACGGCGGCGATCTGGCTCATCCCCTGGCCGATGGACTGTTCGCGGCTCTCCACCAGGCCGTCGGCGTGCAACAGTACGACGGCGCCGCCGGGCAGTTCGATCTCGTTGTCGGTCCGCGGCAGGTCCGGGTCGACCCCCAGCGGAACGCCGACATCGGCGTACAGATAGCGTGCCCGCTCCCCCGGGACGGCCAGCAGGGGCGGCAGATGACCGGCGCTGGTCCAGCGCAGCCGCAGTCTCGACCCTCCGACCGGCTCCAGGCGGGCGACGACGACGGTGGCCATCGGCCCGCCGTGCAACCAGTGCAGCACCCGGTCCAGGTGACACATGACACGGCTGGGCGACTCCTGCTCGTCCAGGGCGATGACGCGGAGCATGTTGCTGATCTGGCTCATCACGATGGCCGCCCGCACATCGTGGCCCATCACGTCCCCGATCACCAGGCAGGACACCCCGTCGGACAGGCGGATCAGGTCGTACCAGTCGCCTCCGATGCACGGCGCCCGGCTGGAGGGCTGAAAGCGGGCCTGCAGTTCCCAGCCCTCCAGGTGCGGCATCTCCGGCAGCAGCCGGCGCTGAAAGTCCTCCGTGGCCCGGCATATCCGCCGGTAGAGACGCGCGTTCTCGATCGCCATGCCGGCCGCCCCGGCCAGCGCCATCACCACCTCCTGGTCCTTAACCGTGAACGGGCCGTCCTTCTTGTCGGCCAGATAGAGGTTGCCGTAGATCGCCTGGCGGACCCGGATCGGCACCCCCAGCAGCGTCGTCATCACGGGATGCTCCCGGGGGAAGCCGGCCGCGCGGGGATGGACGGCCAGGTCGTCCACGCGCAGCGGCCGCGGGTCGCGCACCAGATCACCGAGCAGCCCGGTGCCGTGGGGCAGTTGTTCGCCGCGTGCGGCCGAATGGTCCCGGCAGAACCCCGAGCTGATCATCTCGATGAACTGTCCCGCCTCGTTCAGTACGCCCAGGGCGCCGTAGCGGGCCTGCACCAGAGTCCGCGCGGCGTCCACGATCCGGTGCAGGACCGGCTCCAGTTCGAGCTCGGCACCGATCGCCAGCACCGCGTCCAGCAGCCCGCGCAGCATGCCGTAGTGGTCCGCGAGCTGCCGCAGGCCGTCCTGGATGCGCCCCAGCTCCTCATCGGGCCGGTCGAACAGGCGCCCGCCCTCCGGTGTCATGCCTTCCCTCCCCTCCCGCCGGCCGGGCCGAGGACGGCGCCGCCTCCGTCGTCCGCGTGGTCCGGTGGGGGGTGAGGGGTCCGGTGCCGGCCCCGATGACGCTCAGCGTGAACATGGAGATCACCCCCGCCGTCCGTCTTCCGGGCAGAAGGTTTCGCCCGGCGCTCTGTCGGGAATCCTGTCCCGTCTGGTTCCGCCGAAACTCCCCGCGGGACCGCTGAGCGGGGGCCGGCGTGACGTGACGGGAATCGGTGTGTCAGGGGAGGGACGATGCGGATCGGTAACGTCTACCGTCCGGCGGTCTACGGGTGCCAGGCCGATGAGCGGCTGCCCCAGGTCGCCCGGCAGATGATGGAGAAGAACGTCGGCGCACTCGCCGTGCTGGAGGGCGAACGGGTGACCGGCGTGATCACCGAGCGCGATCTGACGGACGCGCTCGCCACCTGCCAGGACCCCGCAGCCGTCAGCGCCGCCTCCTACGCCACGACCCGGCTGCGCACGGCACGGCTCGACGAGGACTCCCGCGACGTGGCCCGCCGCATGCTGGACGCGGGCGTACGGCACATGCCGGTGGAGGAGAACGGACGCCTGGTCGGCATGGTGTCGATGCGCGACCTGCTCGCGGTGGAGACCTGGGCGTCGTAGGTGTACTGAGCTCAGCCGCTCACAACGGGATCGCGCCCCTCGGCCGGCCGTTTCGTCCAGAGCCCGGCGTAGCCACCGGATGACAGAATCTTCGTATGAGCATCGACCTGGGTCGCGCGAGAGCGTTCATGGCATCGCACGCACGAGTTCTCGATCGGCTGCGCTTCGAGGCCGTCACCACCGGCGGCGACGCGGCCCGTACGGCCGTCATCCACGCGCTCGACGCCTACCGGAACCCCGACGGCGGCTATGGATGGGGACTCGAACCGGACCTTCGCGCACCGGAGAGCCAGCCGGGAGGCGCCCAGCACGCGCTCACCGCACTCGCCGACGCCGGCCCCGCGACCTCGCCGCACGCCCCGGCCCTCCTCGACTGGCTGGAGTCCGTGACACTGCCCGATGGCGGGCTGCCGTTCGCGCTCCCGGTCAGCGACCCCGTGGCGTGCGCCCCGTTCTGGGTGCAGGCGGATCCCTCGGAGTCATCGCTGCAGATCACGGCCGCTGTCGCGACGCAGGCGTACCGCGCCGCACGCTGGGACGCAGCCGTACGAGACCATCCATGGCTTGCGACGGCGACGCGGTACTGCTTCGACGCGATCCGCCGGATCGACGAGGCGCCCTTCGCGTACGTGCTCTCCTTCGCGCTCCAGTTCCTCGACATCGCGGCCGGCACCCACCCGGAGGCACATGATCTGCTCGACCGCCTCGGACGGTTCGTCCCGAAGAACGGGGCACTCCCGGTCGTCGGCGGAGCCGAGGGCGAGACGCTGCGTCTTCTCGACTACGCGCCCGAGCCCGGGCGGCCGATCCGCGGCCTGCTCGACCCCCAGGCCGTGTCGGACGATCTCGACCGCCTGGAACTCGGGCAGCGGCAGGACGGCGGGTGGACGGTCGACTTCACCAGTTATTCGGCCGCCGCATCACTCGAATGGCGTGGCCATGTGACGGTCGAGGCCGTCATCGTGCTGCGCATGAACGGACGCTGATCCGATCCGCGGCCGAGGAGGTGATGGCTCAGCCGGCGCCCGGAACGCCACCGCATGAACGACGCCAGGCGGCACGTCTCTCGGGCCGGTGCGAACGGGCAGACCGGCGGCCCCGTCCGAGACGGCGGAGCCGGACGCGGCTCCCGGGAGTGGGCGGGGCCGGACGCCGCCCGCCGGATCGCAGGCCGCGTACGGCCCGCGATCCGGCGGCGTTCAGGAGCTTCGAATCACTTCATGTTGGCCACGACGAACGGGGCGTGACCGTGCAGGTAGTTGTCCCAGCCACCGGTCACCGGCGCGCCGGGCGCGAGGATGTTGGTGGAGTCGGTGCCGACATCGAGCTTCCAGGCGGTCCAGGAGATGTTGTTCGCCTTCATCCAGTCGATCCAGGTCTGCGCCTCGTCGAGGCAGACCCTGCCGTCGAGACCGCCGTCGGCGTTGCTCGCGCCCCACTCGGTGACGAACAGCGGCAGGCCCGCCCTGATCGCCGTGTCGCCCTTGGCGCGCAGGTAGGCGCCGTGCGTACACGAGTAGAAGTGCAGCGTGTACATCAGGTTGGTGCCGGAGACGGGGCTGGTCGCCGCGGTGTCCACGTCCTGCGACCAGGTCGGGGTGCCCAGCACGATGATGTTGTCCGGGTCGACGGCGCGGATCGCGGACACGACCGCCTCGTGGTACGGCTTCAGCACGCCGGTCCAGCTGAGCTGCAGCGGCTCGTTCCAGTCCTCCCAGATGACGTTGGGCAGGTGACCGTAGCGCCTGGCCAGGTCGGAGAAGAACGCCACCGCCTGCGACTGCTCCTTGTGCGCCTCATGCGCATGGAAGTCCACGATCACATAGACCCCGGCGGCGACGGCGTTGTTGATGATCGTCTCCACCTGCGCACGGGCCTTGTTCGGATCGCTCAGATAGGCTCCGGCCGGCTCCACGCCCATCGCGGCCCGGATCACCTGCAGGTTCCAGTTGTCCCGCATCCACTTCAGCGCGGACAGGTTCTCCGCGTAGGGGGCGGTCTCCCAGTTGAGCCACATGCTGCTCACCCCGCGCAGCTGGACCCTCGCGTTGTTCTTGTCGCACATCGTGGTGCCGCAGACATGCAGCTGGCCGTGCCGTTCGACCGGGGTGCCGCCCGGCGCGCTCGGCGAAGGCGAAGGCGAGGGAGTGGGCGTGGGCGTGGGCGTAGGGGTGGGTGTCGGAGTCGGGGTGGGGGTGGGACTGGGGGACGTGACCCCGCCGGTGCAGGTCACGCCGTTCAGGGCGAAGCTCGCGGGCACCGGGTTGGAGCCGTTCCAGCTTCCGTTGAACCCGAAGCTCGTGCTGCCTCCGCTGGGGATGCCGGCGTTGTAGGAGGCGTCGGTCACCGTGACCTGGGAGCCGGACTGGGTGTGGGTGCCGTTCCACAGCTGGGTGATGGTCTGCCCGGAGGAGAACGACCAGGTCAGCTTCCAGCCGCTGATCGGGTCCCCGAGGTTCTTGACGATCACGTTCGCGCCGAAGCCGCCCGGCCACTGGTTGGTGACCGTGTAGTCGACCTGGCAACCGGCCGTGGCAGCCGACGCGACGGACGTACCGGCCACACCGGCACCGGCCGTCAACACCGCTGCGAGGGCGGCGGCCGACAGCCTCAACCGCCGGTGGAAAGAGCTGACTTGTCGCACGGATGTTTTCCCATTCTGCGAGAGTGCCGTTCTCGAGGACGGCGAGAATACGTCCTCGTGGACCACCGGTTGAGGACTCGGCGTCGGCGCGACGTGACGTGCCAGCGCTGCCGATTTCAGGACACCGACGTCCGCTGGTGGTGATCTGCTACTGCCGCGAGCCAATCCCGGCGAGGACGGATGCGTCAACGAGATGCGGTCCCCGCCGTTCTCACCTCGCGACGCGGAAACCCCGTCGAGCAGGCACTTCGGAAAACGTGTGCACGGCCGACCGGCGAAACGGCGGTGAACGTTTCACTTCTCCTGCTCGCCGACCGGCCAGGCGATGACGTAGGGCGGGCCGATCCGCCGGCCTCGGGCCGTAGTGCCTCCTAGGGACCCGACGGCGCCGGTCCCTCAGAGGCGCTCCTCACGGCGGCGGCAGACGACGGGTCGGCTCACACGAGTGCGACAATCAGCGCCTGACCTTCTCCGGCCCGCCGTCGTGATCCGACGGCATACGACGAGGAAGATTTTCCCATCCTGAATTCCCGATGGCCACACTACTATCGGTAACCGGCTCGATCGTTACCGATGTCGCAGAAATCCGCGCTACCATCCCACTCGCACCCCAAGCCTTTTAAGCGTTCACGTGCGTAAAAGTTGACTCGCCCCATAGAGCCGGAAGGCTCACCGGCGGGGGCCGCGGCGACCGCGGCGTCGTGGTCGTGCATGAGTCACTCCAAGTTCGAGATGACCGCTGAGTACATGTGCACGGGATCCGTCGACAGGTCCCGGTCGACCCAGCCCTGGAGCGGGGGCAGCCGGTGGATCCACGGCAGCAGGCGACGGTAGACCGACTCTGCGCTTTCCGGCCGTCGTTCCGGACGCTTGGCGAGCAATCCGCGTGTCAGTGCTTCCAATTCGGCGGGAACTCCGTGCATCGGAGGGGGATCCTCCTTCTGACTGCGGGCGATCTCAGTGAGCAGGTCCCTGGATTCGAACGGCCGCGCGCCGGTGAGCAGCTCGTACATGACGCACCCGATGGTGTAAAGGTCACTGGCACGGCTGGCCTGCGCTCCTTGGATGAGCTCGGGTGCCATGTACCGGGCGGAACCCGGGATCTGCCCCGACTGAGTGATCTTCGAGAACTCACCCGCGCCGAGCGAGGTGGCGACGCCGAAGTCGATCACCTTGACGGTGCCGTCGCGGCACAGCACCAGGTTCTCCGGCTTGACGTCCCGATGAATCAGATCGGCCCGGTGTGCCGCGGCGAGCACGGCACAGACCTGCGCCGCGATGAAGGCCGCCCACGGAACGGGCAGGCTGCCTTCCTCGTCCTTCAGCTTGCCGACCGAGTCGCCGCGCAGCGCCTCCATGACCATGAACAGGTCACCGTCGTCACCGAAGTCATAGACGACCGGAACCCCCGGATGGCGAAGCCGGGCGGTGATCCGTACCTCACGGTGGAAGCGCCTTCGTGCATCCTTCTCCGAGGTCAAGTCATCGGAGTTGATCAGCTTGATCGCGACTGGCCGGTTGAGCCGCAGGTCGGTGCCCTCCCATACCTCACCCATACCGCCCCGCCCGATGGGTGAGGTGATCCGGTAGCGGTCGGCGACGGTCCTCATGGCAGGAACCTGCTCTTGGTGCCGTGCCAGCTCATGACGACGCTGTCTCGCGCCCGGGTGGCGGCCACGAAGAGCAGCGACCGGGCGCGCCGCAGCTCCCGGCGGAAGCGCAGCGGGTCGTCCTGCTCGAAGGCGAGCACCCGTTGAGCGGGCACCACACCCTCCGCGACACCGGCGAGGACCATGCGTTGGTATTCCAGGCCCTTGAAACGATGCATCGTCGCCACATGCACGGGCGCTTCGAAGAGCCTCGGCCCGTCGGGGCCGATCGACGCCGCGACGATGCCTGCTCTGCCCAGCCGGTTCTCGACCTCCGCCACCATCCACCGTTCGGGCACGCAGATCGCGATCGAGCCCCCGTCCCACTCCTTGACCCGCTCGACGATCCCGTCGAGCTCGGCGTCCCAGGTGGGGTACGGCGTGAGCACCGGCGCCGGCCCGCGCAGCACCGAACGGTAACCGGTCAGGTCGTCGCTGCCGTCGTCGAGGTCGTCCCACTCCTCATCACCCAGCAGGCGGCAGGCCGCACGGAGGATCTCTTGGGTGGTGCGGTAGCTGAGGGTGAGCTTCGACGACCTGCCCCGGATGTTGATGCCCAGGCTGCCCAGGGAGACGTGATCGGTGTAGATCCGCTGGTGGGTGTCGCCGGCGATGAACAGATCGTCGGGGCCTTCGGGGACCATCGCGCGCAGCATCCGCCAGTGCGCCGCGCTGAGGTCCTGCGCCTCATCGACGACGATGTGGCGGTAGGGATTCCGATACCAGATGCCGGAATCGTGCTGCAGCTTCACCGAGCTGAGCTGGTCGGCCTGGTAGGAGGCGACCGCCCGGGCCCGTTCGATCGCCAGGTTCGCCGCCCGCTCCGCGACCTGCCGGATGGTCCATAGCTTCTTTTCGTCCAGGCGCATCACGTAGCGTTCGACGAGCCGCCAGATCTCCGCCCGGTCCTGTCGGTTGATCGCACGGCCACGCCCGGCCCGGCGGGCGCGGAAATATTCGGCCCGGGTCGCGACCCCCTGACCGAGGATCACCTGCGACCATTCCGCGTGCAGGAACTCGGGGTCCCACCGGTGCTCCCCCAGCTCGTCGAGGAGCTCCTGCCACTCGATGACGGCCTTGGTGTCGTCGATCCACCGCCGTCCGGTGCCGGCCTGCGTGGCCGAGACGGTATCGCCGGCCAGCTTGTCGATGTTGACGATGTCGACGCGCTTGACGACCTCCTGCCCCGCCAGGTCGAACAGCCGCCGCCGCAGGTCGGCGGCGAGGTTCTTGTTGAACGTGGTCAGCAGCACATCCTTGCCCTCGCCCGGGCCGAGCCGCTCGACCAGGTGCTTGACGCGGTGCAGCGCCACGATCGTCTTGCCGGTGCCGGGGCCGCCGGTAACCCGGGCCGGGCCGCTGTAAGCGCGCTCCACGATCTTCTGCTGGGTGGGGTGCAGGAACACCTTCCAGCGCCCGAAGTCGCCCTCCTCCAGCACCTCCTGCAGGGCCGTGTCCTCCGTGGTCACGACTGTGGCGGGCCGGGCGAGCGCCGCCTGGTAGTCGTCGCCGTCGATCGCCTCCTCGACCGCGACCGGCGCGGTGATCTGGTCCATGACCTCGTCGACCGTCTTGCCGTCGTACAACGCGAGCAGCACCTCGCCGGTGAGCTGCGGCGCGTACGCGATCAGGCCGAGCAGTTCGTCCTCCGTGGTGATCTTCGCGATCAGGCCGAGCAGCGGCTCCGCCACACCCAGGTCCAGCAGGGCTTCGGCGGAGAACTTCGCAAACAGCGGTTCCGGCTGCGCCGGAACCTCCTTACTCGACGTGGGGGGCACCGGGGTGACCGTCTCCCCGATGGTCAACAGGTCGAGGAACTCGATGCCGCCCGTCACCGGGTTGATCTGATAAGCGAACTTGTCCAGATTGTCGTAGACCTCCTGACGCGGTTTAACCGCGACCAGGATGTAGTCACCACCACCGGCGTGCAGCAGCAGCGCCCGGTAGTCAAGGTTCACCCGGGCCGAGTACAGCCGCGGGTGCCCCTTGAGCTGCTTGAGTCGCAGACCGGGACTCTCCGGATCCTGCCGGAATTTGTGCTGGAAGTCGTAAATGGCGCCCTTGACCGCCCGCGGGAGCTTGAGGATCTCCTTATCGGCCCTGTCGAGAAGCCGCAGCGTCACCCTACTCACGCATCCTCCTTGGTCGGCGCGTTCGCGATACCGCTCTCCCGGTCGCTCCGCTCACTCACCGAGCCCCTCCCCTTTCATCGGCACCGATCCGCCCGGCCAGTTCCTCAGCCGTCCAGCGCCCTGCGATCCGTACATCCCAGCCGGCCTGGGCATAGGCGACGTCGCGCTTGTGCGCCTCGTCGTCGTCCCCCGCGAGCACGACCGCCACCTTCGCCCGCGGCCAGGCCATCTCGGCCTGCCAGGCCTGCTCACCGAGCTCGTAGCCCGCCTCGGGGGCGGACACGCCCAGCTCCGTGAGAGCGTGCGCGAGCAGCGCCAGCACCGGGTCCTCCGGGTCGAGGAGGTCGAGCACCTGCTCCCATGCCTGCGGCACGGTCGTCTCCGCCCCCTCGGTGAGCGCCTCGGTTTCGGTCGCGGGCCGTACGGCTTCGGCGTCCGCAGCGGGCGGGCGCGGTACGAACACCGCGCCGTCCGGGAGGTCCTCGTCGAGCGGGAGCCCACTGAGCATGGTCAGGTGACCGTCGCCGCCGGCCGCGGCGAGCAGGTTCGGATCGAACAGGTCCAGGCCGGTGAGGGCGAGCTGCCCTCCGTCGCCTCCTCCGGCGTCGAGGAACTGCAGCAGGTTGCCCCAGTACAACCAGGCGGCCCAGCGGCGCCGGTGCGTCTCCTCGTCGCCAGTGATCGTCCCGGCCCGGTCGTCGACCACGGTGAACGCGCTCCACGCCGGTTCTGCGCGTCGGTCCAGGACCACCGTGAGGGGGGCACCGTCCAGGTCGACGGTGGAGCACACCGTGATCGGCCCTCCGGGGCCGGGCGGAAGGTCCTCACCGCGTAGGGATGCGGCCACACGTTCCGCGACAGCACCCGCGTCGCATGTGCTCATGGCGCGCCGCGCCGGGATCGTGCCGGCGACGACCGCCTCGGCCCGGTGCAGCCAGAGCCGCCGGTCGGGCTCGCGGAGGAAGGCGAGCAGCGTCTCCACCGGGTTGGTCCACACCGTGCGCACCAGCTCGACCGGGTCGCGTTCCGGCTCCGTGCGCCGGTAGAACCCCCGCGCCTGTTCCTGGGCATTGCCCATGTACGGCTTGCGCAGCGGCTCGACGGACAGGTCGGGAGCGAAAGAGCGCTGCTCCCATTCGTCAAGGTTCTCCCAGGTCAGCTGGAAGACGAACCGGCCGTGCGCGCGCAGCCGGGTCCGCTTGTCCGCGTCGTCGGCCAGCCGGTTGATCTCCGCGGTGGCGTGGTAGGCGTAGCCGTCGAGGTAGACGGCGACCTCCTGCGGTTCGTCGTCCACCAGTCGGAACAGCACGTCGGGCCGGGTTCCCCGGATGGTGTTCTGCAGTGTCATCCGCCAGTGCCGGATCACCCCGTCCGGTCCCTCGATCCCCGGTGCTTCGATACGCAGGTCGGCGGTCTTCCTGCCGTCGACGACCTCGCCGCGGGCGAGCGCGGCGCGCGTGTCGGGCCGGCGGGCCCACGCCTCCAGGCCGTCCAGGAAGCGCGCCTCCAGCTCGCTCTCGACCTGGTCCCACAGTGAGATTTCGGCCGTTGTCGCGACCGGCGCGACCTCCCACTTCTCGAGCAGCTCGCCGAGCATCTCCAGCGCGTCGGCCCGGCTGACCTTGTCGTACAAGTTGCCGGGAACGTGGGAGAGCAGGCAACGGTGGCAGGCCCGCTTGTCGCGCTCCTCCTTGCAGCGGCACTCCGCCACGATCCGATACGCCGCGGTGAGCACCTCGCGGAAGCCCTCGGGCGAGGAGAGCCGGTGCAGGTAGCCGGTGCCACCGGGCAGCGCGTCGTGCAGCACGAGGAAGCGCCGCTGCCGCCCGGTGCCCGGGTCGGGCATGGTGGCGGTGACGATGTCGAGGTGGTCGGGATCGCCGCCGTACCTGGCCGCCACCCCGGCCATCAGCGCCGCCTGGAACGAGGCGGTGCGCTGCTCGACCATCAGCGTGGCGATGGGGAGCAGGATGCGCAGCGCCTCGGTGTGCAGCTCGTGCGCGAGGATCAGCTTGACGTGCTCGGTGTCGTGGGCGGCGCGCCGGAAGGGGCACCACGGCCGGTGGTGGCTGCGCGACCGGTCGAACGACGAGGTGGCGACGAGCCCGTCGGACTCGCCGGAGGCTGGTGGGCCGTCCAGGGTCGTACCACCGCAGGATGGGCAGGCGTGGAAGGGGTTGAGCCGGACGAGCTCGCCCGCGAACCGGTCTCCCGCCGGCCGGTCGTAGCGGGCGGTGCCCAGGTTGAACCGGCGGATGACGGCCCGGCGGGTGAAGTCGACGCCGAAGACGGCCGTGCCGTGCCGCCACGAGCCCGGCGCGATGTCGGCGGGGTCGACGTCGACCGCGACGGCGGTCTCGTAGTAGCGCCGCTGCCGGTCGTCGCTGTCGTCGCGGATCCGCACGTCGTCCCGGCGGTCGTGCGCGGTAACGCGGGCAGGCCGCAGCGTCCTGTGCAGCGAGGCCAACTCGCCGATTTCCCGGCTGCCGCAGCGCGGGCACGGGGAGGTGTCCTCGGCCGCCCGGAAGGTCCGCACATGGCCGCAGCCGGGACAGACCCGCCAGTCCTCCCAGGCCGGGCGGGACGGCGTGCCGATGTCCAGGCCGCTGATCCGGTGCTGATAGCCGCGCATGTAGAAGGAGTTGCCGGGCGCCAGCTCGGTGAGGGCCAGTCCGGCATGACGCTTGTATTCCCGGACCTCGCTGTGGTAGCGCCTGCCACCCGGGACCTCCTCGTCCCAGGTGATCGTCGCCTCCAGGGTGGTGGTGGCGTCGATGAGGGAGTAGTTCGGCAACAGGCCGAGCTCGACCAGCGCGCCCTGCGCGTTCTCTCTGCCGATCTCGCCGATCAGCCGGGCCACGGCCCGCCGCTCGGCCGCCAGCGACCGCTTGATCGCGTGCTGGCTCGGGTCGGACTCCACAAGCGTCTCGGAGGTGGCGTCGATCACGCCCAGCCGCTCGCGCAGGTCGTCCAGGCGCCGGTTCCACACCCGCTCGGCTTCCGCCACGGTCTCCTCCAGCCCGCCCATGGCGAAGGCCCGCAGGCGGGCGGCGGCCGCCTCGCTCACCGCGTCGCCGAACAGGTCGAGGAACCCTCCGACGAGTGCAGCGCCGGACGCCTGCGCGGCGGCGGTGAACCCGGCGAGCCAGCCGGTCTCGCCGAACAGCGCCGATGCCCGCCGGGGTAGCGCGGGAACGCCGGGCACCCGGTCGCGAGCGCACAGGTCGACCAGGTGGGCGACGTACTGCCGGCGCAGGATCTCCACGGCCGACAGGTAGCTGCCGGGCGGGACGATCTCACCGGCGATCATGTCGCGCGGCTCCTCCAGGAAGTAAAGGTCACGGGGGGACCTGCCGACCATGGTGACCAGGAACGCGTTCCCGGTACGACGGCCCGCCCGGCCGACCCGCTGCACATAGTTCGCCGGTCCCGGCGGCAGCGAGGCGAGAATGACCGCGGACAGATCACCGATGTCGATGCCCAGCTCCAGTGTGGGCGTGCAGGACAGCGCATTGGGGTCGCTGTAGCGGGTGCCCTCGCGGAAGCGCTCCTCGGTCTGCTCACGCTGGCGGCGGGTGAGCGCCCCGGTGTGCTCGGCGGTGACGACCCGGATCACCCCCTCACCCAGGTAGAGCCGGCGGTAGTAGTCGGTCCGGTGATCGCGGGTGCCGTGCTCGGTCAGGGTGCCGCCGCAACGGTAGCGGGGGCACGGCTGGCCGTACCAGTCGCCGACGAGATGGGGCGGAACGGTCTGTTGCCAGGCGCACCGGTCGCAGCCGATCCCGGCGTCGTCGACATGTTCGTCTCCGAGCAGGTGCACCTGGATGTGGCCGGGCTGCAGGCCGTACACGCCGGTGGAGCCGTCGTCCGCGGTGCGTTTGGCGACCACGCCCTCCACGGCCAGCAGGGGAAGCAGCCGGGACAGGTAATCGCCGGCCTGGCCCCTGGTCAGGCCTAGGCAGCGGGCGGCCCAGTCCTGCGGCCAGCCCTGGTCGGCGTCGATCCGGTCGAACTCCGATTTCCGCTTGAGCCGGTCGAGCAGGAACGTCGGGGCGCCGACCCCGCGGGGGAACGCGGGCATGCCGTCCGGGCGGCGGCCCCAGATGGCGTTGTAGCGGCTGGTCCCGGCGTTGCCGATCCACCTGTCGAGCCACGCGTGCTTGATCGCTCCCCGGTACCGGAGCCGTTCCACCAGGCCGCGGACGAAGACGAGATAACGCTCGTCGGTCTGCGTTTCGACCAGGCCGGAGGTCGCCGTGTGCACGTCTCTGGCCAGCTCGGCGATCCTCATCGGGTAGGCGAGCACGACCTCGGCGGCGGCCGTCCGGGTGAGCTCCAGCGTACGGCCCTGCCGCGAGCGCAGGCCGAGCTCCATGACGGTGGCGAACGCCAGCCGCTCCCCGATGAGGTTCCACGTGTCGGGGCCGCCCTCGCTCTCCTCGGCCAGGATCGCGTCGATCTCCGGGCGATCGTGCAGGTCGGGCGGGACGACCGCGGGCAGCACCCCGGCCTCGCTGGCCGCCGCCGCCAGATCGCCGATGAGATCGTTGAGCAGGATCGGCGCCTCTCCGTCCAGCCGGGAGGTGAGCAGCCGGCGCAGGGAGAAGGCGTAGGAGCGGTTGGCGACGAACCCGGCGCGGTGGGCGGCATCCTGCACGGAGTCGTTGAAGAGCAGGGTCTTGCGCTGCTCCGGCTCCAGTTGGCCGCCGGCGAACAGCTGCGTGACGACCACCGAGGCCAGCGAGGCCAGGCCGGAACCGAGGAAGCGGATGCCCTCATCCATCTCGCACGCCGGGCAGCGGTCCTGCTCGGCGGCGTTGAGCGCCTCCGGAGTGGTGCGCAGGTCGGTCAGCACGAAGACGATGTCGCCCTCGCCGTAGGCGTCGCTCGCCGGGTCGTAGGGCCGGACCCGCTGTCCGTCGAGGACGGCGAGGTTCCGTACCGCCGCCGCCACCTCGCGCTCGGTCGCCTGGATCAGCGGCCTGACCCGCTTCTTCTCCGCGCCGACGTTCGCCCGGTAGATCCTCTCCGGCGTGGTGACCAACTGCTCCGGGTCACGCTCCGGCGAGAACGCGGCCCAGCCGGAGCGGCCGCAGTGGCGGCAGTAGACGGCCGGGAGCCGGGTCTTGTCGAGCGGGTTGAACGTCGAGTCGGCGTCCATCACGAGCGGCTCGCCGATCCACGCGAAGGCCGGGGTGTGATGCACCAGGCGGAGCAGCCGCGAGACCGCACGCACCCACATGTGCGTTTCGACCAGCAGGAATGGTCGTCTCGGCCGCCTGCCGACGTCGTCGGTGTCCTCGGGGTCGCGGGCGCACGAGAGCAGCGCGACGAACCGGGCCAGCGCGGTGGCCGCCCGGGCCGGGTTGTCGCGGATGGCGGCGCCCCAGTTGTAGGCGCCGCGCCGGGGCAGCAGGTCCAGCATCTCGTCGAAGGTGCGCGGCTCGCCACCGAGCACGTCGAGCACGGCCTGGGTGAGGATGTGCCGGCGGAGCACCTCCCCCAGATCCTGCGGGCCGAGCCCGGCCCTGCCGGTGACGGCCGTGGCCAGCTCGTCCATCGCCGTGGAGTCGCGCAGCGGGTCGCCACAGGCGATGAGGTCGTCGGGGCCGGGCAGTGGGAGCGTGACGTCGATGTCGCCGATGAACTCCTCGGCGGTGAGCCGATCCTCGCCGATCACGGAATCCACGGGGAACGCCACACCGAAAACCTGCTGGGCGACCTCGCGGATGACGCTCCCACCCCGCCCCACCGGGTCTCCGTGCCCGGGGCCGTTCTCGCCCAGGGTGGCGGAGGTGGCGACCGGGCAGATGTCGCCGAGCGGCCGGCCCGGCCGGGCGTGGCCGGTCGCGGCGGCCAGCCGGCGCAGCAGCATGGCCACGTCGGTGCCCTGCGCGCCGTCGTAGGTGTGGAACTCGTCGACCACCACGTAGGCGATCTCGGCGTCCCGCCAGAGCGGCAGGTCGTCGGACCGCTGGAGCAGCAGGTCGAGCATCTTGTAGTTGGTGATGAGCACATCCGGCGGGTTGCGGCGGATCTCCGAGCGCTGCGTCATCACCTTCGGGTAGCCGACCTCCGGGGTGTCGCCGATGTAGAGGGCGGCGGTCACGTCGCGCAGCTCCGGCCGCTGAAGGTAGCCGCTGATGCGGTGGGCCTGGTCCGCGGCCAGGGCGTTCATCGGATACAGCAGGACGGCCTTGACGCCGCCGCGCCCGTCGGCCCGCTCCCGGCGGCAGTGGTCCAGCACCGGGATGAGGAACGACTCGGTCTTGCCCGAGCCGGTGCCGGTCGTGATCAGCGTCGGTTCTGCCCTCTTGCCGACCGTGCTGAGCCGTTCGAACGCCTTCGCCTGGTGCCGGTACGGCGAGAAGCCCGCCGGCGCCCACTCCAGGGTCTTGCGCCAGCCGTCGTCCGCCGTCCGGAACGGGGTGCGGATGCGCAGGTAAGGACCGCGGAAGATGCCCTGCTCAGGATGGTTGAGGAACCGTTTCAGGGCATCCCGAACGGGCCGGTCGGCCAGCGCGAACGTGGTGGTGAGGTACTGCGTCAGACTCTGCCGCAACTCCTCGGCGGCCAGCGTCGGCCTCACCGGTCCTCCCCGTGAACTACGGCATGAACTCGTACGGCCCGCCCACGCCTGAACCTGCTCCGCACCCGCACTCCCGTTCGAGCAACGCTGAACGATCTGACCCTTAGTGACGATATCTTTACGCAGTGCTTACCGCTTATATTGACGAGAGCCTTCGCCGCCGCCCCCATGACGACAGCGTCTACGCGATGGCGGCGGTGATCGTGGATCTCGCCGACCGCGACGACATCCGTCTGACTCTCGAGACCCTCCGCCTCGGCAAACAACGCCGTCTGCACTGGCGCGACGAATCTCCGGCCCATCGGCTCGACATCAGCCGAACGCTGACAGAGCTCCCTCTGGACAGCATCGTCACCGTATGCATTCACGACAGGACCATCCGGCATGAGCGAGCGAGACGCCTCTGCCTGGAACGCTTGTTCTATGAGCTCGACTCGAGGAACGTGGAGAGGGTGACTCTGGAGAGCCGCTACACCGAAGACCGGCTCGACAGGAGCCTCCTGACCAGCATGCGCCGGTCGCTTCGCATCTCGCTGACCATGGAGGTGTGCTGGACATCGCCCTATGACGAGCCGTTGCTGTGGGCGGCTGATGCCGTCGTCGGCGCCACGACGTGGTGGCTCGATGGACAACCACAGTGCTTCGAGGTGCTCGCCGACCGCATCCGTGTGATCTGCCTGGAGTGAGATGACAGCGCGAAGGCCGGGCACCCGATATCCCTCGGTAGTCCCGGCCTCACTTCCGCACTCCCAGGGGTGCGGCACCACCAAGTATGCCTCACCGAAAGTGATCAGGCAAGCGGCATTGAGTGACGACCAAAACATAGAGCCCCGTTCAATGAACGGGGCTCCGGGCCACCCATCGAAATGAGTGGTGCAGTTGTGAACAACAAACAGGGTCGTCTCCGTGTCTGTCAACTCACTCAGAGCAACAGACCCTGCCCTGACCTTGGCCGGTGGTAGGAGCGCGAAGGCCGGACGCCCGATTCCATCGGGAAGCCCGGCCTCACTTCCACACTCCCAGGAGTGCGGCACTACTGAGGGTGTCGCACGATGGGTGACCGGGCAAGCGGGTTTGGTCACGACGCGCTCTCGTCGCTGTCGGCCGGTCCGGTCGGCGGCTGCCAGCCGGAGCGGCGGAGGCGCTCGGAGAAGACGGCATGGGCCTGGCGGTACTCGGCCTCCCGGTCGGCCTTGTAGAACGGAGCGGTGTACCCCTCGGGAACGGGCCCGTTCACCTCCGGGTCGAGGTGGGCCATGAGCTGCTCGAAATGCTGCTTGGTCTGGCCGTATCCGTAGGTGTTGTAGTTGTTTGCGATCTTGCGCCCTCTGGAGTCGAACCAGATCTCGCTCTCCCTGTCGGCAAGCACCGGAAACCGCGAAAGGTAGACGGTGACCAACTGCTCCGCCGACATCCCGAGCCAGACGGCCACCAGCGCGTCGATCTCGACGAGCGCGGCCCGGCGTTCCCGCTCGGTACGGAGCGGAGTGGCATAAACCCACTTCGAGGTGACCGATGCCGGGTCCCCGAGCGGCCTGAGCCCGGACCAGTCGACAGCCCATCGCTCGTCGTTCCAGGCCGGGTCGTACAGCTCTGTCCAAAGCGAATCGTAGGCACTGGTGAGGCAGTTGAGGCGAAGGGTGCGGAGCAGCAGCGCCGAGGCCAGCGGGTGGTCCGGATCGGCTGCGGGCATGGCGTTGGCCTCGGCGTACTGGAGATCCGATCGCCCGGTGATCCGGAGCAGGTAGTCGAGCGGAAGCGCGGCCCAGAACCCGGCGGCAAGCGCGGTGCCCCTGTTGTTGGACAGCGCCAGCGTGTGCACGGTGTGCACGTGCGCAGGGCCCGGCGAGATCAGCGCGGCGAACAGCGACCGTTCCGTGTTGAACGGAATCATGCGCCGCCATGCGAGCCGATAGAACTCGGTGGAGCGCCGGATGGCGCTCTGCCCGTCCGTCCAGTGGTCCTGCGCAGCATGGTAGGTCTCCTCGTCGCAGGCCCGTTCGTAGTTGGTGATCGGGACGACGTCGGCAGGAAGGCCCTCGGTGCTCAACGTCGACCAGTCCTGGTTGTTGCGGCACGGGATGTTCGGCTGCTTGGCGAAGGGGGTCGCGATACCGAAGTGCGGCCCCTGAATGATCACCTGATCCAGCGTGTCCCGCGCTCCGGTCGCCCAGCGGATGAGGCCGTCCTTTTTCGCATTCGCCTCATGGTAACCCGAGCTGATCCGCACTACATGTCCGCCGAGCCGGTCCCGGACCCCCGCCAGGGCCGTGATCGCATCCTGCTCGACGATCGTGGCCGGGGCGAGCAGCGGCGTCTCCTCCGGCAGCCCGTCATGGCCGGTCAGCCGCTGCCACTTACGCAGCAGCCCCTCATCGACTGGGACCAGGCGGTCTCGGTGTGGGCGGAGGTCCCAGTTGCCATTGTGCTTCATCCCGACGCTCCCGCCCGCACCGTCATGCGTAAGCGACCCGACCAGCGTCTCGGGATGGAAGAGCCAGCTCACGTTGATGAAGCCGATATCCCCCAACGAACCGTAGACGTGCAGGCCGAACTCGGTGTTCCTGCTGACCGGCTCGGGGAAGGCCCAGTTGCCCACATTGGTGAAGTGCCCGTGGACACGGAGATGCCGGTAGGCCGCCGCCCGCAGGCGGCCCTCCTTCACACCACCGAAGTGCGTGTCGGGATGGATGAGGCCGGCCATGCCCGCCAAGCCGAGATTTGCCCAGATGCGACACATGAAGGCGCGGTAGAGGTCCGGCTGGGTGCCGGCCAGGAGCGGATAGACGATTCCCGAGCCAATGGTCTCGACCGTGCCCGTATTGGCCGACAGCTCACTCAGGTAGTAGGCCCGCGCGGTCTTCCCCGTCAGCACCGCCGCCTTGCGCGCCTTCCACTCGATGATGCTCGGCTTCTCCGCGAGCTTGAACCACGGCTCCATCTCGGCGAGGACCGCGTCCTCCTGCCATGTCGGCCTCACCCACGGCGGGTTGCCTACTTGGAGGTCGAAGCCGCCCTTCTTGAAGACCTGGGCGAAGTGGAGTTCCCAGTGGAAGAAACCCTGCTGATCCGCGATGTCCCTGACCGTGTGCAGCCATGGGAAGCGCTCGTCGAGCTTGAACTCGGAGTCCATGCCCATCCAGGTGTGGAGCTCGTTCTCGAACACCTCCAGGTCGTCGAGTGACGCGAAGACAGCGCCGAGCGAGTCGTCGGGGATGTCCGCGCGGCCGAGCACGGCCTCGGCGAAGTCGAGCCAGTCGTCCAGGGTGGCCAGCGGGATCACCGGGCGCAGCGGCTCCAGGGGCGGCCGGGGCTTGCGGGCAGCGGCCTTGGCCGGCCCCCCGCTTCTGGTGGTCTTCACGTCCAGGGCGTACCCGACGAGGTCGAGCTGCTTGTCCCCCACGCTGAACAGTGAGTCGGTGACGTAGACGTTCCCGAAGCCGATCGACTCGTCCGCAACGGCATCCGTCCCATTCGTCGACGTCGCGGGCACGGACCGCACCGGCGTGACCGCGGCTCGCACCGGAGCAGAAGCGTCTGATCCGTAGTCCGACGCTCTTTCCCGCGCGCGCCGCGCATAGATCTCGGCGGATCCGTCGAGCAGGCCGGCCTTGTCCAGCGGCCAGAACCACAGCGCGCACCAGGCGTCCATGACCTTCTTCAACCGCCAGTACGGCGTGCCCGGCGCATGCAGGTCCGCATAGACCTTCTCCTTGGGCACCACGTTCGCCGGCCGCTCGATCCAGTCGGCGCCCCAGAGGTCGATCTTCCGGCTGATCTCCCGCTCGGAGATGGCCAGCCGCTGCTGGACCAGATCCCACAGGTACTCGGCCCGTCTGGACAGCCCTTGGAGGCGCTGGAGCCGGGTGAGCCTGTGGCCCTGCTTCTTCTTGTCGGAGACGCTCTTGTGGATCTGCTTTCGCCAGGCCGCGAGCCGCTTGGCCTGCTCGGGCGCCAGTTCCTTGGCCTCCTTGGCCCCGGCGACCGCGCCCCAGCCCCCGGCGGGGAGCAGGAAGTGGTGGACCTTCCCGGCGGGCAGCTCACCGGCCGAGAACGGCAGGTCCTCGGGGGCCTCCTTCCACCAGGTGCCCCTGGTGAGCTGCGCCGCGCCGTACACCCTCCGGCCCGCGCCGATGAGCGAGTTGCCGCGGCGCAGGTGGAGCCCGAACCAGGGGGCCTGTAGCCCAGGGTGCATGACGTTGAGCCAGAGCGAGACCTCGGCCAGCTCGATGGCGGTCTCGTTGAGGTCGACGCCATAGGAGTTGTGCAGCGCGACGTACGCCTTGACCTTCTGCAGCTCCTCCTCGTACCGCTCCGGGTCGATCGAGACGCCCAGCTCCTGCTGGCGGCGCTTGAGATATTCGGCGGCTACCTGGTTGACGGCCTCGTTGAGGAACGCACCGGAGCCCAGGGCGGGCTCGCAGATCGTCCACTCCAGGATCTCCCGGGCCGGGGTGACCGTGCCGCCGGAGTCGAGACGGTGCTGGAGCGCGAGTTGTACGGTGACCCGGGTCAGCGACTCGGGCGTGTAGTAGGACGCACTGGTCTCCCGGTCGCGGCCGGCCAGGCGGTAGACGAAGGAGCCCTCGCGATAGCGCTTGTACTCGTCGAGCTTGTCGCCGTCCTCGTCGACGGCGTGGACGAAGACCTCCGACGGGTAGTCGTCGACTTTGGAGGCCGGGATCATCCAGGAGCCGTCCTTCGGGTCACCTCCCTTGGCGACCTCGTACAGCTCCTCTGTGGCGATGAACCCGGTGTACGACATCAGGCCCTCGTAGACCGCGCCGAGCTGGTTGATGCCGAGCTGGGCGTAGGAGATGAATCCGCCGCGCTCCTTCTTGCGTCCCTTGGTGAGCATGAGCTTGCGCAGTACTTTGTGGAGCGTCTCGTTGCGCAGCCGGGTGTCGACGCGCGGCGCGTCGGGGTCGTCCTCGTCCAGGGAGATCACGTCCCGGCCGATGAGCTTTATCGCCTCCGGCTCGAACAGGTCGGAGCGGAGCGGCTCGAACCGCAGCCCCTCCCCCTCCGAGCCGTCGGGCTCGGCACCCATCCGGGGCCGGTGGCCACGATTGACCATGCGGAAGAGCAGGTCGAGCGACTCGTAGAGGTGGAAGGAGTTGCGGGCCTCCTCCCCCGTCAGGTCACGCACCACCAGGTCGCCGAGGCGGGCCAGGCTGTAACCCTTGACGTAGTCCTTGTCGTCGGTCGGCAGGATGCCCAGCTCGGGGCGGGCCTCGGCGTACAGCAGGAACAGGATCCGGTAGAGGTAGCGCAACGACTCGCGGCCCAGCTCCTTCGCCAGCGCGGCGGGCTCCATGACGTCCTCGGGACGCACGCCCTGCGCGCGGACCCGGGCGAGCACCTCGTTGGCGATCAGCTCGACCGACTCCTTCAGGCCGTCGCGCAACTCCTTGGAGACGCCGACGGCGTGATTTCGGGACCGGTCGAGCAGCTCGGCGAGCGGTTCGGAACCGCCCTCCTCTGGCGGGAGCAGGGAATCGGCGCCGAACAGTGCGGCGATCGTGCCCAGCTCGGCCTCGTTGTTCCGGCCGAGGGCCACGTCGAGGCTGACCGCGAGATAGCGGCCCTCGCCCCAGACGGCGCGGTCGGCGAGCACGACCACACCACCGGCGAGGATGAGCACGTAGCGCGGCGGCTCCTCGGTGGTCAGCAGCCAGGAAGCGAGCTTCGTGCCGGAGGTGATCTGCTCGGTGTTGTCGAGGCCGACCGGGGCGAGCAGCCGCCCGGCCTGGTCGTCGTCGAGGGCGGCGTCCACGTCTGCGGCCCAGCCGCACTCGATCGCGATGAGGTACCGGTCGGCGTAGGCGACCTCGACGACGTGCTCCTTGCCCGCCCGCTCCACGGTCAGCTCGCGCGGACTCGCGTCGTATCCGAGGGCGCGTAACACCTCGCCGTGGAGCTCGCCCAGTTCCTTGCGCCATTCGTCGCGCTCGTCAGGGGTCGGCTCCTCGCCGTCGCGCAGCCGCTCGTCGAGGTCCGCGAAGTACGGCCGGTCGGCGAAGTACCGCTTGGCCAGCGCGCGCAGTCCCTTGCGCGGGGTTCGCCGACCGGCCTTCTCCGCCTCGCTCCAGCGGGCGAACAGACCGTCCTTCTTCTTCAGGTCCTTGGGTAGCACCTCGGCCAGGTAGTGGGCCGAGAAGTAGTCGCCGCGGTTGACCAGCGAGTCGAAGCTCATCGGGGTCCATCCTGTCTGACCACGCCCGAGTCCGGCGCCTCGGGAACGAGTACGGCGAGGACCCGCAGGAGCGGCTCCCCTGTGATCTTGAGGGAGTCGAGCAGGCGCCGCTGCCGCTCGACGGTCTCGCGGACGCTCTGCTCCTTGCGCCCGCGCTGGGAGACGTGCACGCCGTCGAGAGTGAGCTGCCGCCACTCATCGAGCCGGTTCTGGTAGGAGTCGAGCGGCTCCACGACCTTCTTCTCATAGGCCGAGCGGCGCTCCTCCAGATGGGCGCGGGCGGTGGCGACCGCCTGGGGCACCCGATCCTGGAGCCGCCTGAGGTCGATCGCCTGCCCTGTGTTGATCATCTTGGGGCCGACGCCGGCCGCGGCGAGGACATCGGTCATCTTCCGGTCGAGCACACCGGCCGAGGCGACCGCCATCCACTCGACCACCGTCGGCCGGCCGAGCCGGTTGGAGTAGATGCCCTGGATGAGGAAGATCGCCTCGCCGACGTGGGCGGTGACGACCGGCGCCTTCTGGCGGCCGAGCCGTACCAGGACCTTGTCGGTCACCCAGTCGACCATGGGGTGCAGGTCGGAGAGGTACGCGATCTCCGGCCACATCGTCTTGGTCGCGCGTGCCTCGTCGAGCTTGCGCCGAGCCAGCTCTCGGTCGAAGGTGACCTTCATCCGCCTGCGCACGTCGTGCGTGCGCAGGTAGTCGGCGGGCAGTACGGACAGGCGGTGGACGAGGTCGGGCGGCGGCGGGAAGGCGAGCATCTCGCCGTCGTCCTCAAGGTCCTTGAGCAGTCCGAGCGTGCCGACGGCCTCCTTGACGAACGCCTCCGAGCCGTCGAAGAGCCGTGGAACGTCCGCACGGAGCGGGTCGGCGCCCAAGACTCCGCCGTCGACCGAGCCGAACAGGTCGGCGAACGGGTCGTCGTCCTGCTGCTCCGCGAGGGACTGCTCCACGGTCTTGCCCGCGAGAAGGTCCTGGATGAGACGGCGCTCCTCGCGCTCGGCGCGGTATTCGCCGGTGACGGCCTCGGCGGTGCCGAGGCTGCGGTGCGCGGTCTCCTCCTTGTCGAGGAGCTTCTCCGCGACGGTCCGGTCGTCCTTGGCGCCGTCGACCTCGGAGGTGAGGATGAGCGCCCGGAACTGCGGCTGCCGGGTCTGGCCGTACCGGTCGATGCGGCCGTTGCGCTGCTCGATCCGGATGAGACTCCACGGCACGTCGTAATGAACCAGGTGGTGGCACTGCCGGTGAAGGTTGACGCCCTCGGAGGTCACGTCGGTGGTCACCAGCAGGCGGACGGGACTGTCGGAGAGCCCGAAACGCTCGATGATCTCCTGCTGCTGCTGGTCGGACATCCCGTTGCCGAGCATCATCTCGACCGCGCCCTTACCGGTCAGGCCGAGCCGCTTGGGCAGGATCTCAGCCAGCCACCTGACCGTCTCGACGCTCTCGGAGAAGACCACGGCCCGGGTGCCGCGGCCCGGCCGTACGCCGATCTCGTCCCGGAGCAGGCGGACGAGGGCGTCGAGCTTGGCCGAGTCGTCGTCGGTCACCTGCGCGGTCAGGTCCGCGAGAGTTTTCAGGGCCTCGATCTCGCGGGGTCCCCTGGCGTTCTTCAGCCGGTTGGCGACCGTCTTGGCCAGTGCCCTGTGCGAGGAGAGGAATGCCTTGAGCAGTGTGTAGGGGAAGAGCCGGTTCTTGCCGTCGACGACCGGACCACCCGCGCGCCGGCGCTCAGCCGGCGAGCCCTGGGCGAGCCAGACCCGGGTGAGCTCTTCGAAGATCTTCTCCTCGACAGGGGTGGCGGCGCACCGAACGGGGACGGAGGGGCCGCGGTCGGGCCACCTCTCACCCATCTGGTCGCGCACCTCAGGGCTGATCTTGGTACGGCGGATGTAGAGATGCTCGATGTCCTTGGCCGAGTAGCTGCGGTCGTCCGCGATCGCCGCGGGATCGAGCATGCGGATCAGCTCGGCGAACGATTCGCTGTTGCCGTTGTGCGGAGTGGCGCTGGCGAGCAGCAGCGCGTCGGTCTTCCGCGCGAGCAGCTTGGCGAGCTTGTTACGCAGGCTGACCTCGCCGATCAGGTTGTGCGATTCGTCGATGACCACCGCGTCCCAGTCCATCTTCTCCAGGTGCTGGCCGTACTTGCCCTCGTTTTTGAGGGTGTCGATGGAGACGATGATCCGCTTGTAGTGGGTGAAGGGGTTGCGGCCGGCGGGGATCTCCCGCTGGATGCGCTCGATGCCGACGGAGTCGAGGCGGATCAGCGGGATGGCGAAGCGGGTCCACAGCTCGTGCTGGAACTGCTCCAGCACCTGCTGCGGGGTGACGACGAGGATGCGCTCGCCGCGGCCTCGCCGGATCAGTTCGGCGAGGATGAGGCCGATCTCCAGGGTCTTGCCGAGGCCCACGACATCGGCGATGAGGATGCGCGGGCGCAGGCCCTTCAGCGCGAGTTCGGCGGGGCGCCGCTGGTAGGGCAGCGGGTCGAGCAGGAAGCCGTCGGTGAGCGAGAGGCCCTGCTCTGTCTGCGGGAGCGGGGTCCGGCGCAGGACGGCCTCGATGAACAGACGGCTCTGCGCGAAACGCGGAGTCATGTCCTGCTCCAGGACGGTCTCCTCGGGTTTGAGCAGGCTCACCGTGTCCAGGTCGGTGAAGAAGACCGCGTCCTCGTCGCGGACGAACTCCGACGCACCGACCGCCGTGATTTTGTAGCGAGGTCCGTCTCCGCGCGCGGCGAGCCGCGCACAGGTCCGGACGATCCACTCGGCGTCCCTGACTTCGATCCGAGCGCCTGGCGGAAAGGATGTCTCGGTCACGGTTCTCCTCTTAAAAACGGGCGCCGGCGGCGTACGCGCCGCGGAGACGGTCGGCGAGCTTCGCGACCACCGAGCCGGGCACGACGACCTCGGACAGGTCACGCGGGCGCGGCCGGACCGGCGGGACGGGGTCCTTCGGGTCGCTCTCCCGCTCGACGTAGGTGGCCACGGCCAGGCGCCGAACGGCCACCGGCAGCGTGACCCCGCCGGCTGTCGCCAACTCCCTGAGCCGCTCGTACACCTCGGACACGCCAGGGCGGGCGGCCGGGTCGTGGGCGAGCATCGCGGCGATGAGCGGAGCGAACTCCGGCGGAACGCCGGAGAGGTCCGGCTTCACCTCGGAGCTGATGATGTTCATGAACAGCGCCGCGACGGTCTTGCCGTCGTAGGGGTAGTGCTTGGCCAGCGCGAACGTCAGCGTCGCGCCGAGTGAGTAGACGTCGGTGGCGGCGGTGACCTGCTTTGGGGTGTTGGCCTGTTCAGGCGACATGCACGCGGGTGTACCGAGCGTCGAGGCGGTCGTGGTCAGGTCGGTCGGACCGTCGGCGAAGGCGACGAGGCCCAGATCGATGACCTTCGCCCCGTCCCTGCCGAGCAGGATGTTGCCGGGCTTGAGGTCGCGGTGGAGCAGATCAGCCTTATGAATATCGTCCAGCGCGGACGCCAGCAGGACGCCGAGCGTCGCGACGTGCTCGCCGCCGAGCGGGCCGCGGGTCTCGACGAACTCCTTCAGACTCAGGCCGCGAACGTACTCCACGGCGAGCCAGGGCCGCTCCTCGCCCTCATCGGAAGCGTCGACCAGGGCGGCGACATGCGCCCCCCGCACGGTCCGCAGGGCCTCGATCTCCCGGGCGAACCGGGCGCGCGCCTCGGCGTGACATAGGAGATCTTCACGGATGATCTTCACGGCGACCTGCTCGTCGTCATCGGTGACACCGTAGAAGACACGGCCCATCCCACCGGAGCCGAGCCGACCGCACAGTGTGATGCCACCGATCTGCTGAGGGTCGGAACGATCCAGGGGGTCCATGCTCACCAACCTCAACCGCGACGTCGGGGGAAACGCATCGGGACGCCCAGGATATGGCCTACACCCCTTTGCGCCTTCCCGGCCGCGACGAGATCAGACCCGCACAACTTCACCGGGCACGCGGCAACAGTAGTGGGTCATCACCCACACGTCTACGTACTTCAACTGTGAACTCAGGTAACAATTAGACGTGGCGGACCCTCTCACTCTTACCTCCACCACCCACTCCTCCCATTTATCCAGATTCGAGATATTTGACCCCTTATCGCCCTCACGGGTCCTATGTGAATAGGATTCACACTTGATTGCCGAGCCGGCCCACGATATGATCTCTTCGCCTCGTCGAATCCGGCGTAGCCTTCGCCGGCTGATCGCCTCACCCCAGGCCCCGGCTCCACCCGTCCCCGCCGGTTCTCCATCCAGCGGGAGAGGCAAGGACCGGCGATACCGCTCGACATCCCTCTTGTTCATCGACTAACCGCGACTCACAGTCCATGCGGCCACCGACCGCATGGCAAGGAAGGCGGGACGCTGTGGGACAACACTGCACCGAGAAAGGCCCGCACGACCGGCACCCGGCACCGCTGGGCGACGTCGGAGCCCTGGCCGCATTCGAACACGTCGGTCTGGTCATAGCGGAGATGGCATCCCGTGTGACCCCGGAAGACCTGGTGGTGGTCCGCCATTACCCGCCACTGCTCCGCAGAAGGGTCCTGAACCACGTCAAGCTAAGGAACGTACGGTCGATACCCCGCTCGGCGGTCACCGGACTCGCCCGCATCCTTCAGGGAAACGACGGAAAACTGCGGAGCTCTCTCGCCTGTGCCCTGAGCACACCCTTCCTTCCCGGCTTCGAAAACCACGACGAGCTGTCCGAGGACGACTGCGCCCGCCTGCTGCGCCCTGCCGATACCGCCAGCGCCCTGTCCAACGCCCCCATGCTCACCTCGGTGTTGACCTTCAGCAAAGGGCTCACCGAGAACCTGGTCGACCTCGTGCTCGCGCACATCTACCAGCATGACCTGGCGCTGTCCACGGTGGCGCTCGGTCTGCTCGTGCGCTCCACTGAGCGTATGAGCCCTGCCGCCGTGGAAGCCGTCCGCTCCGCTTGGAGGGAACTGCGCACCGGCCATCCCGCGCTTCCCGAGGAACCGATCACGTTCTCTGAGCTCGGAAAGGCCGCTCTGTCTCTTCCGACCGCTCATCCGCGCCAGATGTCCCACGCCGACGCTTCTCATCCGGCCGGGGCCGGAGGGCAAGAGGTGAACCCGGTCCGCGAACCCGTCGAGGACGAACAGCGGCCCTCCAGTTCCACCCTCCGGGCGGAGCTCGACCTCCTGCGTCTGACACTGCAGAACGCAGCGGACGCCGCCGGGCGGGTGCGGCAGGCCTTCGTCGACGCCGGTCGGCCTCTGGACGAAGACATCGATGTGATCCTGGGGGGTGTCCGAAAGTTCGATGAACTCCGGAGCAGACTCGAGTCCGGCGGCTCCCCTGCCCCTCACACGACCGCCCATGCGCTTCAGCACGTGATCGACCGGTTGGAGGCCGCCGAGTCCCGGCGCAAGCGT
This sequence comes from Sphaerimonospora sp. CA-214678, assembly GCF_050942215.1. Lineage (GTDB taxonomy): Bacteria > Actinomycetota > Actinomycetes > Streptosporangiales > Streptosporangiaceae > Sphaerimonospora. Next base: position 2,510,752 of record NZ_CP192056.1, on the reverse strand, counting down.
ATTCTCGCGCTGGCCCAGGTCAGCGGTCCGCCCGGCCTCGAAGCCCTCCTCCAGGAGGTCCGCGATGCCGCCGTCGCCGACAATCCCGTGCTGGAGATCCTGGCGGAGCTGATCGCCCTGACTGACGATCCCGACGCCCTTGATAGGACCGAGGAACTACAGGAGCGCTTCCGCCAGGAGGCGCCCGTGGAATGGCGGAAACTGGGTACGGCCGCCGTGCGAGGGTGGTTGACCGTTCCCGACGAGACCGACATCACCCTGCCTCCTCCCCGGAGCGACGAGCCACCTACGACGATCTCGCCGGAGAAGGGCGTAGAAAGCACGGCCGCCCTGCCGAACACCCCGTCCGCCGAGCACTCCATGGACGAGGGCTCGATGGCTGCGGACTCAGCAGGCGAAGACTCCGGAGAAGCCACTCCTTCGACGGAAGAGCCGCCGGCGCCCTCCTCGTCCCCCGTCGCTGCGGCTCCCACCGTCCCAGCGGACGAGGAGCAGCACACCGATCCGGACGACCTGGCCGACCTGGACACCTTCATTCAAGCCGCGGCGCAACCTGCGAAGAACAAGCCCCCACGTCCGGCCAGGCCGTGCACCCCAGGCGTCCACCGGCTCGATTCACCATCTGAGACGGAAGCGATCGAGGCGGACACGTCCAGTTGGTCTCCGGTGGAAACACCCCAGCCGACCGCTTCGGCGGCTGACGGCGCTATGCGGCCGACCGAAGGCGTGGGTCTCACCGGCACCGTCATCGAGGCCGAGGCGGCCGCGCTCCGCACTGGGCGGTTCGGACTGGCCGCGTGGCTGCGTGAGACCTCTGACAGGCCGTCCGCGGAGGTGAACGCTCGCCGATGCGCCGCGATCTCCTCTCGGACAAGCGAGTTCGCCGGGCGGTTGTCGGCCGCCTTCACCGAGTTCGCCGGAAACGTGACAGCGAAGGCCCTCGGCAACGACGCTCCGGGGCAGCTGCTGGCCTGGGCGGCCGCGCTGCGTACCGGCCTGGTTCACCCGACACACGAGACGACCCGCCTGCTGGACGAGCTGTCGCCGGCGCTGTCGCGGTACCCCGCTCTGACGGCCTACGGCGAAGCATTCGGCAAGATGGCGAAGGCCGGAGCCTATCTGGTGCCTGGTCTGTCGGACCGAATGCATGACACCTCGCTGGCGGAGGGAAGCCGGGAGCAGGCTTCCGCGGCCGCGGCCAGGTTCCTGGAAGAGGCCCCCTCTCAGAAGATCAAGTTCGCTCCGGCGACGGATGTGTGGAAGACCCTGATCCAGGATGACTCATCGGGGCCGGGGAAGCTGCTGACCATCGCCGCCCGCGACGACGTATCCCGGGCTCGCGAGGTCGAACAGGAATTGGCGCAGTTGCGGACCGGAGACGCGATCGACCGGCTGATCGACACGACAGCCAAGGCCCGGGCTCCCCGCAGAGGAGCCGGGCGCATCCACTCCGGTGCCAGAGCGAAACTGATCGAGAAGATCGAAAAGGCGCTCGACCTGGGGGCGAACTGGGTGGCGGCGATCCGCGACGTGGAGTCGCTGCGAACAGACGATTCCGGTGTCTCCTGGGCCGCCCGGCACTTGAACGAGCTCCGCAGAACTGTGAACCGTCACCACGCACAGGTCGAGACCGAACTCACCATGCTCGAGGCCTCTGGCGATTCACTCGTCGCCGCAGCGGCGACCGGCGTCTCCCAGCTGGTCCACGACACCCTGGGCCTGCTGGACGGCACCCCGCTCTCGCAGCCGGAACCCCTCATCACACATCTGCTCAACGGTGACCTGCTGCTGTCCCCCGCGATCGGATTCGACGCGGAGACCCTCGCTCCGCTGACCAAACCCCCACTGGAAGCCGTTATCCCGCTCTGTGTGGTCGTCGACCACGACTGGCGAGCCGCCTTCGAAGAACGCGCCAGACTCCGCGACCACCGCGGCACGCGGGCCCTTCTGCTGGTCCTGGCCCAGCATGACCAGGGGCTTCACTCTGAGCTGCGCCAGCGCAGGGACAAAATGGTCGACGCGGCCCGACACGAGCGGGACGACCGCATCGAAGAAGTGCGGGAGCGGATCGCGGAGTGGCTCCGGTCCGGCGCGCTTCCCGAGGTCGCCGCCACCCGTTTCTCCGCCGTGCTTCAGGCCCTCGGCAAGAACGAGCGGGACGACTTCGACGTCATCAGCCGTGAGCTGGGCGAGTTGGAGCAGGAGGCGGCCCGGATCCGCGGTGATGAGATCGCCGAAGCGCTGGCCGCACTGGCCTCCCTGAGCGCCGAGAACGCCGACGTGGCCACCGCCTATGAACGCATCAGAACGCACATCGAAGACGGCGACCTGACCACCGCCCGCGAGTTCATGGTGCAGGCGAAGAACGGAAACCGGCTTCCTGAGATAGCGGATGCCGTCCACCATCTGGAACGGTTCTTCCCGAACTTCCCGCAGACCTTCGAGAACATGTCCGCTCGGCTGCCGAGCAAGCAGAAGGGCCAGGGAGGGGCCCAGTGGCTGCAGCGGCTCAAGGATGCGCTCCGCACCGGCCAGGAGGTCGAGGGGCCCGAGCTGGGCACCCTCCTGCGCCGGACCGAGCTGTCGATCGCCGGCATCCCACAAAACCGGCGAGGCGTGGCGGCTGAGGGCCTGCGCCTCTGGCACGCGCTGTCCCGGGGACCGAAGGGAGCGGGCAACCTCAGGTCCGCTATCACCGCCGTACTACGGGTGATCGGCCTCGAGGGCGACCAGGGGGCCTCCCGAGAGGACCGTGATCGACTCTGGATCACGCTGGACCAGGTGCGGACGATCGGTGATCCGCTACTGCCGGCCTTCGGCTCCCGGATGAGCCCGTCGGGTGACCGGCTCCAACTCCTGTTGGTCTGGCGATCGCCGGGACCGCAGCAGGTCGTCGAGTGGCTGAAGGAGCAGCCGGCGGACCAGACCGTCCTCGTCTTCTACTTCGGCGTTTTCACGGTGGAGCAGCGCCGCCAACTGGCCGCTGTGAGCCGTAGGCGGCCCGCCCCGGTCGCGGCGTTCCTCGACGATGCCGCGATCAGCTACCTCGCCTGCGTACCCGGCGCGGACTGGAGCACGACGGTCAGCCTGCTGGCACCGTTCACCGCCACGAACCCGTACGCGCCCACTGGCGACGTGCCGGAGGAGATGTTCTATGGACGCCAGGACCAGCTACAGGAGGTGATCAGCCGGGCCGGATCCTCGTTCGTGTACGGAGGGCGCCAGCTCGGCAAGTCCGCGCTGCTACGCAAAGCTGAACGGTACATTCGCAAGACCGACCCAACCCGGGCGGTCATCTCCGAGGTCATCCAGAACATCGGCAAGATCGAATCGGTTACCGCGCTGTGGCGGACCCTCGCCGACCGGCTCACCCGGAGCAAGGTCCTGTCGCGCGTCTCGGCGCCGTCGACCGATCGTGAGGAGATCTGCCGGGGCGTGAAGGAGTGGATCGAGGGCGATCCGGCACGGCAGCTGTTGATCCTGCTGGACGAGGCCGACGAGTTTCTCAACGCAGACGCGCGGGACGCCTCCTTCAGCAACGTCATCGCACTGCGCAACCTCATGAACGAGACGGACGGGCGGGTGAAGGTCGTCTTCGCCGGTCTGCACCAGACGGCCCGGTTCGAGAGCCTGTCCAACCAGCCTCTCGCCCACCTGGGAACGCCCATCGCGGTCGGTCCGCTCGACCCGCAGGGCGCCTACAGTCTGCTGACCAAGCCCCTGGAGGCGCTGGGGTTCCGGTTCTCACCGCGCCTGGCCGCGCGTGTCATCGCGGAGGCGAACAACGCACCGGCCCTCATTCAGCTGTTCGCCGACGCCCTGCTGACCCGGCTGCGCCGGATCTCGGCGGCGCACACGGCGCTGCCGTACGAGATCACGCGGAAGGACGTGGACGCGGTCTGGCGGGACAACAAGCTGGCGCGCGGTTTCCGTGACCGCTTCGAATGGACCCTGAATCTGGACAAGCGTTACAAGGTCATCGCCTACACCGTGGCGTTCCACGCACTCGACGAGGGAACCGACCGCGAGCTGACAGCCGGCCAGTTGCGGGCCGAGTGCCTGGAATGGTGGCCACACGGGTTCAAGGACTCCACCAGCGACGGATTCCGCGGGCTGATGGAGGAGTGCGTCAACCTCGGCGTGCTCGCCGCCGACGGCGAACGCTACCGCCTGCGCACCCCGCACATCCTCAATCTGCTCGGCGGAGCCGACGAGGTGGAGGCCGTGCTCGGGCAGGCCGAGACATTCGAGCGGCCCGAGGAGTTCGATGCGCAGTCCTACCGCGACGCCTACAAGGAGCACGGCGAGCGATCTCCCCTGACCGGCAGCCAGGTGACGCGACTGCTCGGCCACCGCAACGTGCTACACCTGATCGCCGGCTCCCCGGCATTGCAGATCGACCGGGTGGCCGCCGCGCTGGAGGAAACAGCGTCGCGGCACAAGCAGGCGCGGACGCTCCGGGTCGGGGCGGACGGCCTCACCCTGGAAGGGGCGCTGCAGCGTGCCGCGCAGAGCTCGGGCCACGACCTCGTGATCGTCGACCTCACCGGCCAGCAGCCCAGGAAGGCGACCACTCTCGTACGGGCGGCGGCGAAGGCGATCCCCGCGCCGACCAAGGGGACACGATCCATCGCCCTGATCGCGCCTGCCGAGCACGCCTCGGAGTGGCTTTCCGCGAGTCGCGGGGCGGAGGCGGGACCAGACGGCCCCGGCGGCCTGACCGGCGGCGCCGAGTTGATCGAGCTGCAGCGTTTCAACCAGGCCGCCGTCCGACAGTGGATGCACGAGGTCGGCCTCGGCTTCCAGGACAGGGCGAGCCAGGACGCGCTGCTGCGTACCACCGGAGGCTGGCCCATGCTGATCAGTAAGGTGGTTCAGACGCTTAGCGGTAGAGACGCCGACCCCGAACACGCGCTGGAGCACTGCCGGACATACCTGGAGGAGACTCCAGAGGAGTTCGTGCGCTCGGCGGGAATGCTCTCCGGCCCGGCGCTCGGTGCCGCGTGGCACACGCTGGTGGAGATCCTCGACAGAGCAGAGAGTCCCGAAACGCTCGCCGGCCTCCTCACCTCGATCGGGGGCGACAGTGACGACCACCCGCTGTCGGAGGCGAACCTTCAGGAGGAAGGCTTCATCTCCACAGCGGATCTCGTGGAGGTGCTCCGGATCCTCGGCGCGCTGATTCCTCAAAACGACGGAACACTGAAGCCGGAGCCCGTTCTGCTGAAGGCGACCCAGAGAATGGGGCTATCCCGGTGACGGACCATCTCCTGCCGATCCTTCGAGCGGCGACGGAGGTGATCCTGTCCCGGCCGGGGCTGCGTGAGCAGGGACACGACATCGAGCGGTTCACCGCTGAGAACCGCCGGCTGGTCGTCGACGCGCTGCTCCGGGTTCCCGCTCTCCGCGGCAGGCTCCGTCGCGACCTGCGGATCCATCGGGACCAGCCGGACCTGAAGGCTCTCGCCACGCTGCTCCTGTCCCCCGACGACCGTGTCGTACGGGCCGGCCTGCGCCTTGTCGGACAACTGGGGAGGGAAGAAGCCACTCGCAGTACTCTCCGCAAACGCCACCAGGAGAAGCTCCACGAGCTGCGGAGCAGACTGGAAACGGCCAAGGGACGGCATGAGCACGCCGAAAGGGCGCTCCAGAGTGCCAAGGGCACGCTCATTGAAGCGGAGAAGCGCGCGGAAGAACTGGACACGCAGATGGCAGCCCTGCAGCGACGGCTGCAGGATCCCCGCATCCTGGCGTCCACCCTGCTCGCGGCCCTGCAGCGGGTTCCCGATCCCGCAGACGAAGGCTCCGAGACTCGGGATCCGCGCAATCTCCAGGCCGAGCCTCAGGAGCGGTCCGTGCCCCCGCTCGTTCTGGCGGCCCAGGCGGCCGGTATCGCACCGGAAGACCTCACCACCGCACTCCAGGCGATCGTCACGCCCCCACAGCCGCTGTCGGCAGCCTCTCGGGTGGCCGTCACCGGGGAGCGTCGCCTCCGTGTCCATCCTCTGGGAGGCGCCGACGAGATCGGCGGCTCCTGCGTACTCGTCGAGGCGGGTGCCACCCGCCTGCTGGTCGATGCGGGGCTGCGACCCGGCGATCCCGCGCTCCCTCCGCGCCACATCGACCAGGCCATGGCGGGGTCGATCCATGCCGTCGTGGTCACGCACGCCCATACCGACCACTGCGGTTACATCCCCGCCCTGGTCGAATGCCTTCCGGATCTGCGGATCATCGCCACCTCGGAAACGACCGCACTCATGCCCCGGACGTGGGCCGACTCCGCGAAGCTCATGGGCGAGCGGGAGCGACTCCACCGCCGGTGGGGTGCGGACAGCGAGGTCCTGTACCGGCGCGACGCGGTCGAGGCGGCCGCGCAGCGCTGCGAGGAGGTCCCCTTCGGGGCCGTGCGCAGAATCGGCGACATCACCGTGGAGCTGTTCCCGGCCGGGCACATCCTCGGTGCCGCGGGAGTCGTCATCCAGGCCGGTGACCAACGAGTCGTCATCACCGGCGACATCTCCGGCTTCCGCCAGGAGACCGTGGACGGCTACTCCATCCCGGACTCGGCGCGCGAGGCGGATCTCCTCGTTATGGAGTCCACCTGCTGTGCCGAGGACCACGACTCCCGGGAGACCCGGGTCCTGGACCTGATCCGGGCCGTCGAAGAGATCTACACGGCCGGCGGTCGCGTGCTCATCCCGGCCTTCGCGCTGGGGCGGGCACAGGAACTCGCCATGATCATGCGCAGGCGCCTCCCGCACGTGCCCGTGTTGCTCGACGGGATGGCCGCGGATGTCACGTCATCGTTCGAGCGCATCACGGCGGACCTGCCATCTCCCCTGCACATTCTCGGCGAGAGCGTGTCACGTGCTCGGCGCCCCAGCGACTTGGACCTGTTCGTCTCCGGTGTCGTCATCACGACATCGGGCATGCTCAGCGGGGGACCCGCCGTCCAGTGGGCATCCCGGATCCTGCCGGAGCCTCGCAGCGCTCTGTTCCTCTCCGGCTACCAGGACGAGGAATCGCCCGGCGCCAGATTGCTCAAGCTGGTCGAGGCGCAGGCCTCGCACCTGTCCGTCGACGACCACGGAGTCGAGAAGAGCATCCCACTGCGTGCCCGAGTCGAGATGATGCGATTTTCCGCACACGCCGACAAGAGAGGACTTCTCGACATCGCCGACGAGGTGGGGGCCCATGAGATCATGATCGTCCATGGCCTGCGACACCGGCAGCGGGCCTTCGCCAAGGTCCTGGAGGTCCGGGGCCACACTCCGGTGGCAACCGGCCAATGGGATGGTAGGTGACGCCCCTGCCGGCCCCTGGCGATGGCCGCGACGATCTGGCACAACAACCGATCGGTGACACCCGGGCGCGCCTTGATACCACCGGGCCTTGGGGCCCGACGGCCCCGGCGGCACTGGCAAGGGTCGGTCTCCCATTCATGCGGTGTGGCACGGTACGTGGATGAACCAGGGGAAGCAGGACCGCATGATGGACGGACACCGAGAGGAGACCGGCGTTGGATGAGTTCGATGTCGTAGTGCTGGGTGCCGGACCTACAGGGGAGAACCTGGCGGAGCGGGCACGGGCCGGCGGGCTGACCGTCGCGGTGGTGGAGGCCGAACTGGTCGGCGGGGAATGCTCGTACTGGGCGTGCATGCCCAGCAAGGCGTTGCTGCGGCCGGCTACCGCGCTCGGGGACGCCCGGCGCGTGGCGGGAGCCCGCGAGGCCGTCACCGGTGCGCTGGATGTGGCGGCGGTGCTCGACCGCCGGGACGGTTTCGCCTCGCATTGGAACGACGAGGGCCAGGTCACCTGGTTGGAAGAGGCCGGGCTGGTGCTGGTGCGTGGGCACGGGCGGCTGGAAGGGGAAAGGCGCGTCGCCGTGGAGACCGCCGACGGCGGACGGCGGGTGCTGACGGCCCGCCATGCCGTCGCGGTGTGCACGGGGACGCGTGCCGCGCTGCCCGGCATCCCGGACCTGGCCGAGGCACACCCGTGGACTAGCCGTGAGGCGACCGGGTCCGGATTCGTGCCGTCACGGCTCGCCGTCGTCGGCGGCGGAGTCGTGGCTTGCGAGATGGCCACGGCCTGGGGGGCGCTGGGCAGTGAAGTGGTGATGCTGGTGCGCGGATCACGGCTGCTGGCGAGGATGGAGCCCTTCGCGGGGGAGCTGGTGGCCGAGAGCCTGCTGACGGGCGGCGTGGACGTGCGGTTCGGTGTCTCGGTCGTCAAGGCCGGCCGCGACGACCAGGTGACGCTCACGCTGGCCGGCGGCGAGACGGTGACGGCGGACGAGGTGCTGTTCGCCACCGGCCGGGTGCCGGCCACCGCCGACCTGGGGCTGGAGACGGTGGGCCTCACCCCGGGTAAGTCCATCGAGGTGGATGCCACCGGACGGGCGGTCGGCGTTTCCGGCGGCTGGCTCTACGCGGCCGGGGACGTCAACGGCCGCGCGCTGCTGACTCATCAGGGCAAGTACCAGGGGCGGGTCTTCGGCCAGGTGATCGCCGATCGCGCCGCCGGGCGAGAGCTGGACACCGCCGCGTGGGGCCGCAGTGTCGCCACGGCGGACGAGCGGGCGGTGCCGCAGGTCGTCTTCACCGACCCCGAGGTCGCCTCCGTCGGTCTCACCCTCGAGGAGGCGACCCGGCGCGGGCACCGGGTGCGGGCGGTCGACTACGACCTGGGCAACGTGGCCGGAGCCTCCCTGTTCGCCGACGATTACCGGGGGCGGGCCCGGGCCGTGGTCGACCTCGATCGTGAAACGCTGCTCGGTGTCACGTTCGCCGGTCCGGGAGTGGGCGAGTTGCTCCACTCGGCGACGATCGCGGTCACGGCCGAGGTCCCGATCGCCCGCCTGTGGCACGCCGTACCCTCCTATCCGACCATCAGCGAGATCTGGCTGCGGCTGCTGGAGACCTATCGCGGTTGACCCGGCTCCGCCCGCCCCCGGCCGGGACGCCGCCGCGGCGAGCGGCAGGACCCCGGCCGGCATGACACCCCGTCTGGACCTCAACCGGTACGGCGGCCGGTTCCCGGGCCCTCGCACTCCACCCGCGGTGGTCACACGCCCGAATCCACGTCGCCGCACCCATTGAAGATCACATATTTCTGGAAATGACAGGGACCCGGCCGCTCCGCCTCCGGCGGACCGGCCGGGTCCCGGCGTCATGCCGAGGTCAGACGCGGGTCCACTTCTGGTTGGTGCCGCCGTGGCAGCTCCAGATGTGCACCTTGCTGCCGTTGGCCGTGCCGGCGCCGTCGACGTCCAGGCACTTGTTCGCCCCGACAGCGGTGATCGTGCCGTCGGAGTTGAGGCGCCACTTCTGGTTGTTCTGCCCGTTGCAGTCCCAGATGATCACGCTGGAGCCGTCGGCCGTGCCCGCGCCGCTGACATCCAGGCACTTGTTGCCGTAGACGCGCAGCTCACCCGAGCTCGTCGAGGTCCACTGCTGGTTGGGCTGCCCGTTGCAGTCCCAGATCTGCACCTGCGCGCCGTTCGACTGGGAGGCCCCGTTGACGTCCAGGCACCGGCCCGATCCCACGCCCCGCAGCGCACTCGTCCCCGCCGACGGCGTCGGAGTAGGAGTCGGAGTGGGTGTCGGGGTGGGCGTCGGGGTGGGTGTCGGGGTGGGCGTGGGAGACGTGCCGCCCTGCGCGACGCCATCGCCGCCGAAGGTGAACGAGTCGAGGTCGAACGCGTTCGCCGACGGCGCCTTGAACACGACATAGACGTCGCGGGTGCCACCGGGGTCGGTGACGGCCACCGCGGGCAGGGACACGTAGTTGTTCCATCCCCCGGTCGCCGGCACGGAACTGGAGGCGATCAGCGCCCCGGTCGGCGAGTCGGCGCGCAGCTCGATGGAGCCTCCTGTGTTGGACGGCGCCGAGACGCGGAAGGACACCGTGTCGATCCCGGACAGGTTGATCGGCGTGAAGGAGATCCAGTCGTTGTTGGAGATGTCGCCGATGCGCCTGCCACCCTCGGCTCCCGCTTCTTCGACGACCCGGATCCCGGACGAGCCGGTGAAGTGCTCGGCCTGCTTGTGCTTGGGCTGCAGCATGACGCCGGCCGTGCCCTTCAGGCCGCCACCGTCGGTGTAGTCGGCGGACAGGACGTAGTAGACGTTGGAGGCCTCGTCGTGGCCGGACGCCGTGGTCGTGACCGTCCCGGAGCAACCGGTGTACTGACCGGTGTCGTGGGCGTGCTGGTCATGACCGAGCGCGGTGATCACGTTGACCTTGCCGCAGTCGATGGTGCCGTCCTCGGGGTCCGTGACGTTCACCGTGTAGGCCACCTGATCACCGAAGCCGATGAACCCGCCGTCGGGCGGCGCCGCGAAGGCGACCTTGGGACGGGTGTTGCCGACGATGATGGGCAACGTGACACTGCCGGTCTTCCCGCCGGAGTCCCGTACGGTCAGTGTGGCGGTGTAGTTGCCGTTGGCGGTGTAGGTGTGGGACGGGTTGGCGCTGGTGGAGGTCCCGCCGTCGCCGAATTTCCAGCTGTAGGTGATCGCGTCGCCGTCCGGGTCGGACGAGCCGGCCGAGGAGAACGCCACCGTCAGCGGCGCTGTGCCCGAGTCGGGGGCGGCGCTCGCCTTGGCGACGGGAGCGCGGTTCCCGGCCACATAGTCGATCCGGTAGATGGCGTCATCGGTGTTCGCGTGGCCGAAGCCGTTGCCCCAGTCGGCCATGTACAGAGCGCCGTCGGGGCCGAACTTCATGTCGATCGGCGCGTGCGGGGTGAGCTGTGCGGCGAATGCGTTGATCTTCAGGAGATTGCCGGAGGAGTCCAGACGGAACTCCTTGACGAAGTTGCGGCTCCATTCGTACATGAACGGCGTGCCGTCGAAATACTCGGGGAACTTGCGTTCCGAGGTGCTGTTCGCGTCGTAGCGGTAGAACGGGCCGCCCATGGGGGCAGCGCCGCCGCAGCAGTTGATCTCGGGGAACTCGGCCGAGGCGTGGTAGTTGTACCAGACCGTCGCGGGCTTGGCCGCGGGCAGGTTGGTCAGCCCGGTGTTGTTCGGCGAGTCGTTGACCGGCGCCGAGCAGTTGAACTTCGGCCCCGAGGTGTTGGTGGCGAAGTTGAAGTCGTTGAACGGGGTGTTGTTGCCGGTGCAGTACGGCCAGCCGTAGAAGCCCGGCTGCTTGATCAGGTTCCACTCGACCGTGCCCTCGGGACCACGGTTGGGGTTGGTGCTGCCCGCGTCAGGGCCGTAGTCCCCCAACGAGATCCACCCGGTGACCTTGTCGACCGAGAAGCGGAACGGGTTGCGGAAGCCCATGGCGTAGATCTCCGGCCGCGTCTTGGCGGTTCCCGGCGCGAACAGGTTGCCGGACGGAATCGTGTAGGTGCCGTCGGGCTCGGGGTGGATGCGCAGGATCTTGCCGCGCAGGTCGTTGGTGTTGGCCGAGGACCGCTGGGCGTCGTAGTGCTCCCGGCCCGACCGCTCGTCGATCGGGGCGTACCCGCTGGAGGCGTTGGGGTTGGTGTCGTCACCCGGGCCGATGTACAGGTTGCCGCCCGGCCCGAACGCGAGGTAGCCCCCGGTGTGGCCCGGCTCGTCGACGTTGCGGTACGCCGGAACCTCGATGATCTTCTTTTCGCTGCCCATGTCGAGGCTGGTGCCGTTGAAGGTGAACCTGGACACCCGGTTCACCTCGCCGCCGTTGGACGGCGAGTAGTTGAGGTAGATCCAGCCGTTGGTGGAGAAGTTCGGGTCGAGCGCCAGCCCGATTCCGCCGTCCTCACCGCCGTCGTACACCGACAGCGTGCCGATGACGCGCGTGCCCCCGCCGTCCGCGGGGATCATGTTCACCTTGCCGGAGCGCGAGATGTAGAAGACCCTGCCGTCGGCGGCCACGTCCAGCTCCATCGGCTGGTCGGGAGCGCCGTCGAGGGTCACCTTCTGGAACCGGGCCGAGACCGTGCCGCCGCAGTCACCCGGCACCGCGCCGGCAGCCCACTTCACCGCGCCCAGCAGGTGCTGCTTGAACAGCGGCTCCGAATAGGAGGACGACTGGTGGCCCATCGCGGTGGCCCACACCCGGCCGCCCTCCGGGTTGTGACACCAGGAGATCGGGTGGTCGGCGCCCATCTTGTACGAGCCAGCGTCATAGGTGGTCTCGTCGGCGGTCACCAGCACGTGCACCGAGCCACGCATGTTCTTGTCGAAGTTGTACCACTCCTCGGTACGCGTCCACCGATCCGGCAGACCCTTCGTGGAGGGGTGCACCTTGTCGGCCACCTTGGCGGTGCCCTGCACGGTCGAGGAGTGCTGAGTCATGTGCGCGCCGGCCAGCACGACCTGGTCCCACCAGGGGAACTGCGACTCGATGTTCATGTCGGTGGCGTTGTGGACCGCCACGACGCCGTGGCCGCTGCGCACATAGGCCTGCATGGCCTGACGCTGGGCGTCGTTGTCCCACACCATGCCCGAGGTCTGGAACATGATCACCGCGTCGTAGGTGTCGAGGGTCGACGAGGTGAAGACGGCGGAGTTCTCGCTCTGGTCGAGCTGGAAGTCGTTGTCGGCCGCCATCTGCTGGAACATCGAGATGCCGGCGGGGATGGAGTCGTGCCGGTAGGCGCCGTTCGCGGTCTTGGTGAACAGCAGCACCTTGAACTGCGGCTCGGCCGCGTGCGCCGCCGGCGGCGCCGCGGACAGCAGCAGCCCCAGCAGGGCCGCGGCCAGGGCTGGGAGTAATCGTGATCTCCGCATGAAGGATCTCCTGAGGTTACCGGTGACGGTTGGACTTGCGGGAGTGCGAAGGCTTGGGTGGTCGGGGGAAGGGGGCGGTCAGGTCGTCGAGGTGTGCAGGTTCGCGAGGGTGCGGAGGAAGGCGAGGCCTTCGGTGGCGAGGGCGTCCTGGCTCGAGGCCAGGGGACGCCAGATGGACGCCGCGGTGGCGATGGTCGCGTTGCCGGCGGTGAAGGACTCGATGACGAGCGGCCCGCGGTAGCCCACGTCGTGCACGGCGGCGGCGAAGCCCGGCCAGTCGAAGTGGTCGCTGCCGGGGGCGCCGCGGTCGGTCCCGCACACCTGCAGGTGCGCGATCCTGTCCCCGGCCAGCCGGACGGCCCGGAGGGGATCCTTCTCCTCGATGTTCATGTGGTAGGTGTCGAGGGCGAGTCCGCACTCCTCCGGAAGGGCTTCGAGCGCCTGCTCGACGGTGTTGATGACGCTGGTCTCGTACCGGTTGAGCGGTTCGACGCCGATCTGGACCCCGCGTTCGGCGGCATAGGCGACCACCGGCCGCAGGTTCTCCCTCAACTCGGCGTAGAGCGTGCGCCGCTCGTCCGGGCTCATCCGCCAGGCCCGGCCGACGGAGGCGTAGGCGGGCCCGCTCACCGCCGGCGCACCCACGGTCACCGCTACGTCCACGCAGTGCCGCAGGTAGTCCTGGGTCTCCCGGACGCCCTGCGGCGATGCGGCGACCAGCTCACGTCCCGGCGGCATCGTGAGCACGACCGACGCGCCGAGCCCGAGCCCGGCCAGGAGGGCCGCCGCCCTGCCCGGGTCCCAGTCGCCGGGGTGCTCGACCGGCAGCTCCACCACGTCGAATCCCCATTCCGCGATCCTCGGCGCGAGGGCGGCCAGGGAGTCGTCGGTGAGCGGGGAGACCCAGACCCACGTGTTGACGCCGATCACGACGTGCCGCCCCACTTCTCCGGGTAGCCGGGCAGGTCCTCGCAGCCGCACAGGGCGTAGTGCAGCGGCGGCATGCCGGGCTTGAGATAGGTGGCGAGGTTCTCCTGGGTGATCGCCGGCTGCGGGAGGTTCCAGATCTTCGGCACCTGCTCCCCCTTGAGGATCTTGAGTGCCGCGATGACGGGGGTGCGCCACTGGTACGTCGGATAGGTCGGGGCGATCGCGGTCAGCTTCGCGTCGTTCCACTTCTCCAGGAAGTCCTGCTGGTCCTCGCCGTTGATCGGCGGTACGGGCAGGCCCGCGTCCTCGAACGCCTCGACGGCGGCGACCGCGGTCGCGCCCGAGTCCATCCAGACTCCGTCGATCTTGCCGTAGCGCTGGATGTAGTCACCGACGATGCTCTTGGTCTTCGCGGCGTCGCCGTCGGTGAACTCCACGCCGACGACATCGAGGTCGCTGCTGTCGAACGCGACCTTCGCCGCCGACCACCGGGTCTCCAGCACGTCGACCCCGGGCAGGATGCGCAGCGCCAGGATCTTCCCGCCGGCCGGCACCTTGCCGACGAGGAATTCGGCCGCCTCGGCGCCGAAGGCGTATCCGCCGACCGGCTTGATGAAGGTGACCGGGCAGTCGGTCTCGACCCCCCGGTCGAACACGATGACGGGGACCTTGGGGCAGGCCCCGGACACCGCGGGAGTCAGCGTGGCCGTGGTGTTGGGCGAGACGATCAGCACGTCGCAGCCCTTGCCCTGCAGCTCCGCGATGTCGGAGATCTGCTTGTCGTCCTTGCCCTCGGCGTCCAGGGCGGTGAAGCGCTCGATCTCCTTGTGCAGGGCGACCTCCGCCTGCATGGTCTTCCAGCCGACCTGCCGCCAGGGGTTGTCGATAGCGGCATTGGAGAAGCACAGGTGGTACGGCGCCGCCTTCTTGTACGCGGCGGTGTCGATGAGCTGCGGGTCGATGCTCTGCTCCCACGGCTTGTCCGCCGGGCCGGTGGGCTCTGCCCGGCGCATCGTCATCTGAGCGTCGTAGTCGGCCTGCACGAAGAACTTCGACTGCGCTCCGGTGCCCCTGTCCCCCGGCCCGGCGGACTCGGCCGGCCCGGAGGACCCTGCCGGCGCGGCGGAGGGCGCAGGTTCGTCGGTGGTGCACGCGGCCGTCGCCGTCGTCAGCACGGCCAGTGCTGCCACGGCGAGGAACCGCCGCGAATATGAACGCATCGTCTTCCTTCCATCACGAGGCGGCCGCGGTTCTCCTGCGCGGGAAGCGCACGGCTCCCAGCGCCACCGCGGCGATAATGATCACACCCTGTACGGCCGGCTCCAGCGCCCCCGAGATGCCGTACAGGTTGAGGAGGGTGAACAGGGCCTCCAGGGTGAAGGCGCCCGCCATGGCGGCGACCACTGAGCCGCGGCCGCCGCCGAGGACCACTCCGCCGAGCACAACGGCGGTGATGGCCTGGAACTCCAGGCCGTTGCCGGCCTGCGCGGACACCCCTGCGAAGCCACCGAGCAGGATCGCGGCGACCGCCGCGGACAGCCCGGAGATCATGAATGCCGCCGTCCGCACCCGGGCGAGCCGGACACCGGACAGGGCCGCGGCCCGGTCGTTGTCGCCGGCCGCGATCAGCGTGTGGCCGAAACCGGCGCGCATCGCGTAGACGGCGGCGGCCACGACCGCGACGAGGATCAGGACCGACCAGGGAACCGGGCCCAGGCTCCCCCGGCCCAGCTCGCGGAACTCCGGGGACAGCGCGCCCCGGGGCGCGCCGCCCGTCCAGAGGAAGACCGCCCCGGACAGGATCAGCAGCATGCCGAGCGTCGTGATGAACGACGGGACGCGGAAGATGGTGGTGACGATCCCGTTGACCAGCCCGACGAGCATGCCGAGGACGAGCAGCAGGGCCAGGACGGGCCAGGTGGCCTCAGCGGAGCCGTCGATGAGCCGGGCGGCGATCACCACCTCGGCGGTGACGAGGGAGCCGACCGACAGGTCGAACTCGCCGGACACGATGACGAAGTACTGCCCGGCCGCGAGGATCACCAGCGGCGCGGCACGTTTGACGAAGGCGAGGAAGGCGGGCGGCTCCAGGAAGTACGGGTTGACGACCGCGATCGCGATCAGCAGCCCGGCCAGCACCACGAAGATCGGCAGCGCGCGTCTCATGCGGTCCGCCTCCTGCGAGCGTAGATCGCCAGAGCCGCCACCAGGACCACTCCCCGCACCACGTCCTTGGCGAAGGAGTTGACCTCCATCTGGTTGAAGATGCTGTCGAGTACGGCCAGGAGCAGGACTCCGCCGACGGTCCCGGCGACCCCGCCGCGGCCTCCGGCCAGGGCGGTCCCGCCGAGCACGACCGCGGCGATCGACTCCAGGTCGTACCCGCCGTCGGTCCCGGCGGTCGGCGTGCCCGCTCCGAGCCGGGAGGCGAGCAGCAGCCCCGCGATCCCTGCGCAGACCGAGCAGAGCACGTGGACGGCGATCATGACCCGCTCGGTGCGAACTCCCGACAGCCGCGCGACCTCGGTGTTCCCGCCCACCGCGTAGATCCGGTATCCCAGCCGCGTCCGGCTGAGCAGGAGCCATGCGGACACCGCCACCGCGGCCCACAGCAGCGCCGACACCGCCAGCGGCCCGATGCGGTCGTACCCGAGATGCCGGAAGGACGCGGGCACGCTGCCGGCCGGCCCGTCGTACCGCGCGTCCAGCACACCTCTGATGATCAGCGCCGTCCCGAGCGTGGCGATGAAGGCGTGCACCTGGAGCCTGGTGACGATCAGCCCGTTCACCAGTCCGACCAACGCGCTCACCGCCAGCACCGCGGCGATCGCGGCGGGCACGTTCGCGCCGGCCCCCGCCATGATCTCGGCCGCGACCAGTGTGGTCAGGCTGATCAGGTAGGCCACCGAGAGGTCGAGGCCCCCGGCCAGGATCACCAGGGTCTGACCGATCGCGACGATGCCCAGTGCCGCCGATCGCTGCTGGATGCCGACGATGTTCTCCTGGCTCAGGAACCGCCCGCCGTCCAGCGTGAACAGCAGCCAGCCCAGCATGATGAGCAGAGCCAGCGCCAGGTAGACGGCACGCGCGGGCTGGTCGGCCGAAAGCCTCCGGAGGAACGAGCCTTCGGCGGCGGCGACGCGCCGGAGCTTCAGCTGCTGGGTCATGACGCGGCCGCCAGGCGCATCACGGACTCCTCGGTGGAGCCGGACGGCAGTTCTCCGGCGATGCCGCCATCACGCATGACCACGATGCGATCGCTCATGCCGATGAGCTCGGGGAGCTCGGAGGAGATCATCAGGACGGCCATGCCGTCCCGGGCGAGTTCACGCATCAGCTCGTGGATCGCGGCCTTGGCGCCGACGTCGACGCCGCGGGTGGGCTCGTCGAGCAGCAGGACGCGCGGCGCGACCGTCATCCATTTGGCCAGCACGACCTTCTGCTGATTGCCACCGGACAGCAGCCGGATCTCCTGGGCCGGCCGGGGCGGGTTGAGCCGCACCCGCCGGAGCAGCCGCTCGATCGCGGGCGTTCCCGCGGATCTTCTTATGGCCCGCGCGACGAGCAGGGCGTTGTCGCGCACCCGCTGGTGCGGCAGGATTCCCTCGGCCTTGCGGTCCTCGGTCACCAGGCCGATCCCCGCTGCGATGCCCTCGCGCACCGAGCGGGGACGGCAGGGCGTCATCTCGCCGGTGGTGAAGGGCTCGGCGCCGAACAGCGCCTTGGCCAGCTCTGTCCGGCCCGAGCCCTGCAGCCCGGCCACTCCCACGATCTCCCCCGCGCGCAGGTCGAGATCGATACCGCGCAGCCTGGCGTTGCCGCCGCCGCGCACGCTCACCATCACCTCTCCCGGCGGATCCGCCGCGCGGGGAGGGTAGTAGGAGTCCAGCTCCCGGCCGACCATCAGGCGGATCAGGGTCGCGACGTCCAGGCTCGAGGCCTCCGCGGTGGCGACCCGGGCGCCGTCTTTCAGCACGGTGATCCGGTGGGCGAGATCGAAGATCTCGCGGAGCCGGTGGGAGACGTACAGGACCGCGATGCCGCGCTCGGTGAGCCGCCGCACCAGCGTGTAGAGCAGCTCCACCTCGTGGTCGGCCAGGGCGGCCGTCGGCTCGTCCATCACGACGATCCGGGCGTTCAGCGACAACGCCTTGGCGATCTCGACGACCTGCTGCTGCGCGACCGAGAGCCGCCGCACGAGATCGCGCGGCCCGAACGACTCCTCGCCGAGTGAACTCAGCAGCTCACCGGTCGCCGACTCCATCGCGGCCCGGTCGACCAGCCCCCGCCGGACGGGTTCCCGGCCGAGGAAGACGTTCTCGGCCACCGTCCGCTCGGGCAGCAGGGTGAGCTCCTGGTAGATGATCGCCACCCCGGCCCGCTGGGCCTCGATCGGGTGCCCGAACGCCACGCTCCTGCCGTCGATCTCGATCGTCCCCTCGTCCGGGGCGTGCACTCCGGCGAGGATCTTCATGAGCGTCGACTTGCCCGCGCCGTTCTCCCCCACCACCGCGTGGACCTCACCGGCGGCCGCCTCCAGGTCGACTCCGTCGAGGACCCGGACGCCGAGGAAGCTCTTGCCGATGCCGGTCATCTTCAGCACGCGGCCCACCCGGCGAAACGCAGGGCGGGGCCGGGACCGGCGGGCGGCGCCACGGCGGTGGCACCGGCCGGGACCGGCCTTCGCGCCGTACGAGGTGAGGAGTCGTGCACGTGTAGCTCCTAGTGGGGGGTGGGAGTCGTGCTGGACCGGCGGGACGCGGCGCTCTGCACTCGGCGCGCATGGACGCCGGGACCGACCGTGCAAATTGATCGAATCGATTCGCAAGGAAAATAGATCTACCCAACGAACCTGTCAAGCATGCTTATTCCGGTGAGCGGAGGGCGGCTTGCCGACACGCCGGACGAGCGCCCCGCCGTCTCCGGGAGTACGCGCAACGCCAGATGACGCCGATCCATCAGGTCGGCTCGCCTCTCTTCGCCCGGTGAAGGCCGACAGGACATCCGGCGGACACACACGCGATAAGTATGAGTCTTACAAGCGCGGATGTCATGAAAATGTCACATATGTCTTCGCCGGACGGTTGACCCCGTCGGGGCTGCCGGCGACGCCGACCGGCGAACGATGCCGGCCGTGGGCGCCACATGGATGGGGAGTGCATGCATTCTCGTTCTCCTTGTGCGGCCGCACAGGCGATGTTAGCGCTAACATCACACTCGATGAACCCAGTCTCCTCTCCCTCGACTGACGGAGGTGGTGGTGTACTGGAGACAACACGACATGACGAGAATCCGTCAAGCGTTCGGCCGGTTCGTCCGGTAAGGTCCGTCGTGGGCCCGGCCGCCCCCTGAAACGTTCATCTGCGGTGTGACCGGCCGGGCGGATGACGGCGTGCAGAGCGACAGTGGATCGAAACGATTCGTTCGGTCCCTTGACAGGCGACACCCGAGGTTTCCACACTGAGCACTCAGGCGACCTCTACCTGCCGAGGTCGGTGGTGGGCGGCAGGGGGACGCCGAATGTGACGCGGTTCGACCATGGATCAAACCGTGATCTTGCGACCCTTCCCTCGTGATCCGTCTTTGGAGGCTCACGCATGGCCCGAAATCCTCTATCCACCACAAGATCCCGGCGGCCGCTCTACGGTACTCGCCGGGCCCTGGTCGCCGCGGCTCTCGGCACCCTGGGCATGGCGACGGCTCTGACGGCGATCCCCACCGCCGCGGGGGCCGCCGAGGGCACCCTGGGCGCGGCGGCCGCGCAGAGTGGCCGCTACTACGGCGCCGCGATCGCGGCCGGCCATCTCGGTGACTCGGCCTATGTGGCGACGTGGGATCGGGAGTTCAACTCGGTCACCGCGGAAAACGAGATGAAGTGGGGCCCGATCGAGCCCAACCGCGGCTCCTTCAACTGGGGACCCGCCGACCAGATCGTCAACCACGCCGTGAGCAAGGGCATGAAGGTCCGCGGCCACACCCTGGTGTGGCACGCCCAGCTGCCCGGCTGGGTGAACAGCGGCATGTCCGCCAACGACCTGCGCTCGGCGATGACCAACCACATCAACCAGGTCATGAACCACTACAAGGGCAAGGTATTCGCCTGGGACGTGGTCAACGAGGCCTTCGCCGACGGCGGCGCGGTCGGCACGCTGCGCGACTCGATCTTCACCCAGAAGCTCGGCAACGGCTTCATCGAGGAGGCCTTCCGCGCCGCCCGGGCGGCCGACCCGAACGTCAAGCTCTGCTACAACGACTACAACATCGACGACGCCAACGCCAACAAGACCCGCGGCGTCTACAACATGGTCAGGGACTTCAAGGCGCGCGGCGTGCCCATCGACTGCGTGGGCCTGCAGTCCCACTTCGGGAACCCTCCGTCCAACTACCAGCAGAACATCGCCCAGTTCGCCGCGCTCGGCGTCGACGTGCAGATCACCGAGCTCGACGTCGGCGGCTCCGGTTCGGCCCAGGCCGACGCCTACCGCCGCGTCACCCAGGCCTGCATGGCGGTTCCCCGCTGCACCGGCATCACCGTGTGGGGCGTCACCGACAAGTACTCCTGGCGCAGCGGCGACACCCCGCTGCTGTTCGACGGCAACTACAACAAGAAACCCGCCTACGACGCCGTACTCAACGTGCTCAACGGCGGCGGGACCTCGAGCCCTCCGCCCTCGGGGAGCACGAGCGCGCTGCGGGGCGTCGGGTCCGGCCGGTGCCTGGACGTCGACGGCGCCTCCCAGTCCAACGGCGCGCAGACGCTGATCTGGGACTGCCACGGCGGCGTCAACCAGCAGTGGACCTCCACCAGCGCCGGTGAGCTGCGCGTCTACGGCAACAAGTGCCTGGATGTCAGCGGCGCGGGCACGGCCGACGGCTCCAGCGTGATCATCTGGGACTGCAACGGCCAGAACAACCAGAAGTGGCGCTTCAACTCCGACGGCACCATCACCGCCGTGGGCGCGAACAAGTGCCTGGACGTCGCCGAGTACGGCACGGCCAACGGCTCCAAGGTGCACATCTGGACCTGCCACGGCGGCACCAACCAGCAGTGGACCCGGGCCTGACGCCCTCCGGCCACCTGTGATCGCAAACCGTTGAGCCGGTCCGCGCCAACCCGCGCGAACCGGCTCGCGGCCCTTGAGCGACCTCCTGATCGGCGACGTCGTCTCCGTGCCGACGCCCGCACCGGTCTCGCATGGCCGGGGCGGCGGGGCAGGGCGGCTCACCAGGAGACGGCCCGCCGATGGCCGCGCCGCTCCCCCACCCCTCTGTCAAGGAGTTATGTGTGGATACACAAGGCAAGAGGCGGCGTACAGGCCGCCGCGGGATCGCCGTTCTGTTCGCCGTCGGCGCGCTCGTCGCGGGTTCCGTCCTGACGACGACGGCGCCGGCTCAGGCCGCGGACCAGTCCATCACCGTGAACTTCTCCGTCACCGACGGCTCCCCGACGTACCGGGCCTCCGGGTGGATCTACGGCATGACGGAGAATGCCGCCAACCCCCCGGACCATTTCTTCACGGACGTGCGGTTCCGCTACATGCGGGCTGGCGGCGCGCAGCTGGACGGCCCGGGTGGCTGGGTGTCGGGCAAGTACGACCGCCGGTGGAACGCCACCCGCGCGCAGTTGCTGCGCACCCGGTCACTGGGCGGTGAGTTCGTCCTGCTCGTGCACGACCTGTGGGGCGCCGACGGCTACCCGATCTCACGCTTCCCCGGCGACAACGGCAACTGGGCCGACTACGACAGCTTCCTCACCCGGCTGATCGACGACGTGCGGGCCACCGGCGCCCCCGTCCAGTGGGACCTGTGGAACGAGCCCAACATCACCCTGTTCTGGAACCGTCCCATCTCCCAGTACTTCGAGATGTGGAAGCGCGCCTACCAGCGCGTCCGCGCCGCGTTCCCGTCCCACCTGATCGTCGGCCCCAGCTGCGCCTGCGTGCCGTCCACCGGCGGCTTCTGGACCCAGTACCTCGACTACGTCAAGGCCAACAACGTCGTCCCCGACATCGTCAGCTGGCACTCCCTGCCCGGCGACCCGGTCGCCAATGTCGCCACAGCGAACACCACCCTCGACTCCCGCGGCATCCCGCACCCGCGCCCGTACCAGATCAACGAGTACGGCGCGTCCAACGAGCAGAACCCCGGTGACGGAGCCTGGTACATAGCCCGGCTGGAGCGGGCCGGAGCGGACGGCCTGCGGGCCAACTGGGCCGGCGGCGGCAACCTGCACAACGACCTGGCCAACCTGCTCGTCCGCGATTCCGCCGGGCAGTACCAGCCCAAGGGCGAGTGGTGGGTCTACCGCTTCTACGGCTCGCAGACCGGGCAGATCGCCTCGGTCACGCCGAGCTCCGCCTATGACGCGTTCGCGACCAAGGCCAGCGGGGAGGCGAAGGTCCTGGTCGGCGGAGGCAGCACGACCGGCAACATCGCGGTCGCCCTGCAGCGGCTGGACACCACCAGCGGCCTTGTGCAGAACAACCAGGTCCGGGTGGTGGCCGAGCGCATCCCGTACAACGGCGGAGGAGCGGTCGCCGGTCCCGTGACCGTGTCGAACACGGTGGTGACGTTGTCGAACAACGGCACGACGGTGAACCTGCCGCACACCAACGTCGATGAGACCTTCACCATCACGCTGCTGCCCCCCGACACTCCGGGGCCGTCGCCGACCCCCACGCCCTCGGGGAGCACGAGCGCGCTTCGGGGCGTCGGGTCCGGCCGGTGCCTGGACGTCGACGGCGCCTCCCAGACCAACGGCGCGCAGACGCTGATCTGGGACTGCCACGGCGGCGTCAACCAGCAGTGGACCTCCACCAGCGCCGGTGAACTGCGCGTCTACGGCAACAAGTGCCTGGACGTCAGCGGCGCCGGCACGGCCGACGGCTCCAGCGTGATCATCTGGGACTGCAACGGCCAGAACAACCAGAAGTGGCGCCTCAACTCCGACGGCACCATCACCGCCGTGGGCGCCAACAAGTGCCTGGACGTGTCCGGGTACGGCACCACCAACGGCTCCAAGGTGCACATCTGGAGCTGCCACGGCGGCACCAACCAGCAGTGGACCCGCGTCTGACCCGCGTCTGACCCGCGTCTGACCCGCGTCCCGCTCGGAGCGAACGGCCCTCGCCGGGTGATCGACCGATCCCGGCGAGGGCCGTTCCGATGCGCTCGTGGTCGTCCACGCCGATAAGTCGTCCACGCCGATAAGCGGGACGGTGATCTCCATGGCGTGGTCTGGCCGGGAATCGGAATCGAAGCGATTCGACGGCGGGCGTGGCTCAAACGGACGCCGCCGTGATGGGCTCCTCCCGGCGTTCGTGGGCGGCGGCGAGGATGAGGTAGGCGCTGGCGGTCCACGTGTAGGCGCGGTCGCGCAGGCCCGTGCCCTTATGGGCGTCGAAGTTCTCCGCGAACCCGGCTTTCTCGCACAGGAGGCGGAAGCGCGTGCTGATCTCGTCGGCCAGGCCCGGGTAACCGGCGCGGCGCAGGCCGTCCTCGATCAGGATGGTCGAGGGCGCCCAGATCGGACCGCGCCAGTAGCCGTCGTCCTGGTAGTGGGATGAGCCGGGCAGCTCGGTGGCCAGCCCGAACTCGGTCAGGTGGGTCTCGATCCGGGCGGCCAGCGACGCCCGGACCGGTTCCGGCAGCTCCGCCCCCAAGACGATCGGCATGAGGTCGAGCAGGCTCGCGCTGGACCAGGTGCGTCCGGTCCTGGCGCTCCTGGCGACGAACCGGTCGCCGTCCCACAGCTCGGCCAGCAGCGCCTGGAGCATGCGGTCGGCCCCCCGGGCCCAGGCGGCGGCCGCGTCCCGCAGGTCGAGCTCGGCGGCCAGGCGGGCGAGTTCGCGCATCTGGAGGACGAGGAAGGCCGCCAGGTCCGCCGTCTCGACGACGCGCTCGGGGTCGAAGGTGGTGGCGTTGTCCCAGCCGCTGTCGTTGCCGTGCTGGTAGTGGGCGAACTCGTGGCCGGGAACGCGCCGGTGGGTCAGCCAGAAGGAGGTCCACCGCTCCAGCAGCCGGTACACCTCGGCGGTCTCGCCGGCGCTCAGCGGGCGCAGCCGCCCCAGGGCCCAGCCGTGGATGGGCGGCTTGACGAAGTTATACAGAATCTCCGAATGCGTGACCGAGTCGGGCAGCGCGCCGGTGGCGTCCTGGTGGTCGAACACCAGCCGGAACTGGTCCCTGGCCAGCTCCGGCAGCCCGTCGGCGAGGGCGATGGCGTTGAAGCAGTGGTCCCAGCTCCAGACCTTGTCCATCCAGTGCTTGGACATCAGCACCCCGGGCCGGGTGACGAAGCCTGCCGGACGCACCGTGGCCGACCACAGGACGTAGGCGGCCAGCTCGGCGGCGGGCGTCCTGTCGCTGCGCCAGGGCGCCACCGCGTCTCGAAACGATTCGAAGGCGCTCCGCGCGGCTCCCAGAACCTGCTCGAAGCCGGTCCCGCTCCGGTAGGGGGCGCGGGCGGTCTCGTACTCCTCGACGGCGATCTCCCACGACTCGCCGCCGA
This sequence comes from Sphaerimonospora sp. CA-214678, assembly GCF_050942215.1. GTDB lineage: Bacteria > Actinomycetota > Actinomycetes > Streptosporangiales > Streptosporangiaceae > Sphaerimonospora. Next base: position 2,486,581 of record NZ_CP192056.1, on the reverse strand, counting down.
GGAGCACGACGCCGCGCTCGGCGGTGCCGAGCACCTGCGCGCCCTTCGGCTCCGCCTGCCCGGCGAGGAGGGTCACGCGGTAGCGGCGGCCGGTCTGGTACACCGTGAAGACCCACGAGCCGTCGCCGGGATCGGCGTAGAAGTACGGACCGCTGAACGGCGTCAGGACCGGATCGGCCGCCACGAGGTCCAGCCCCAGGCCCTGACCGCGTATCCGCACGGTGTCGGGGGTCTCGTAGGCGAGCTCGATCCGTCCGGCGTCGTGATCCCAGGCGAGCACGTGCGGGGTCGCGGACAGGGTCGTCTCTGCGCGGGCTCCGCCCACGGTGGGAACCAGCCGCAGGATCGGATGCATGCCGGTCTGGTGCGACACCAGATGGACATCGGGCGCGTAGATCTTCTCACCGATCACCGGGGAGAAGTCGAACCACGATCCGCGGAAGCTGAACGGGATCTCCCAGAGGGAGAATGCCAGGCCTGCGGCGGCGGTCATGAACGAAGGGTCCCTTCTGTCGGAGAGAGAGCCGGGCTAGTTCTTCACCGCACCCGCGGTGACTCCGGCGGCGACGTAACGCTGGGCGATGACCAGCAGCACGGTGGCGGGGACGGAGGCGATCACGGCGGTGGCCATGATGGCGTTCCACTGCTGGTTGTTGTTGCCGATGTAGTGGTAGATGCCGAGCGTGATCGGCTGCAGCGAGCCGCCCTGGTCCAGGGTGCTGGCGAACACGAAGTCCGACCACGCCCACAGGAACGCGAACAGCGACACCGTGATGATCGAGTTGCGGCTGACCGGCACGACCACCGACCAGAAGGTCCGCAGCGCCCCGGCCCCGTCGACCCGGGCCGCCTGCAGCAACTCTTCGGGGATGCCGGACATGAACGTCGTGAAGATCAGCACCGCGAACGGCACCGCCAGCGTCGAGTCCGCCACGATCAGGCCCGGGATCGTGTTGAGCACTCCCACGTTGAGGAAGACGGCGTAGAACCCCATCGCCATGATGATCCCCGGGATCATCTGCGCGATCAGCAGCAGGAAGCTCAGCACCCCGCCGCCTCTCGGGCGCAGCTTCGCCAGCGCGTATCCGGCCGGAGTACCGACCAGCAGCGTGAGCGCGACCGTGCCCAGCCCCACGATCACGCTGACCCCCAGGTAGGGCAGCTGCTGGTCGAGCACCGACCGGTAGCCGTCCAGGGTTCCGTCCAGCGGGAACCAGGAGGGCGGGCTCTTGCGCATGTCCTGTTCCCGGGTGAAGGACACGTTGATCATCCAGTAGACCGGGAACAGCATCACACCGGTCAGCACCAGCCCGGTCGCCGTCTTCCACCAGCTGCGCGCGGCCTTCATGACGCGCCCACGATCCGCTCGATCCGCCCGTTCATGGCAGGGCCAGCCTCCGCTGCACCCGGATGTAGATCAGCCCGGACGCCAGAGCCGCCACGATCAGGAGGTTGCCGACCGCCGCCCCGGGGCCGAAGGCCGGCAGCAGGTTCCCGAAGCCCAGCCGGTACGACCAGGTGGCGAACGTGGTGGAGGAGTCGCTCGGCCCGCCCTTGGTCATGATCCAGATGATGTCGAACACCTTCAGCGTGTAGACCAGCCCGAGCAGCAGCGTGATCGCCGAGACCGGCCGCAGCAGCGGGAAGGTCACCTTCCAGAACCGCTGCCAGCCGGTCGCGCCGTCCAGCGCCGCCGCCTCGTAGACGACCGGGTCGATCGACTGGAGGCCGGAGTACAGCACGACCAGGTTGAACGGGATCCCGATCCAGATGTTGGCGAGGGTCACCGACCACAGCGACCAGTCGGGCGAGGTCAGCCAGTGGACCGGCCCCACGCCGAAGACGCCGAGCACCGCGTTGACGACGCCGGAGTCGCTGTTGAGCATCCACGACCACGTCGAGGCCGACACGATCAGCGGCAGCAGCCACGGCACCAGGAACAGCGCACGCAACGTGGCCGACAACCGGAAGTTCCGGTAGAAGAACACCGCCAGGGCGAGCCCGATGGCGAACTGGAACCCCAGTGACACCAGCGTGAACACCACCGTGTGCCACAGCGCCGGCCCGAAGGTCATGTCGCCCACGACCTTCGCGTAGTTGGCGAGCCCGATGAACGGCGCGTCCCCCTGGACGAACGAGCGCACCGTGTAGTCGCGCAGGCTCAGATCGACGTTGCGGTACAGCGGATAGGCGTAGAAGACCAGCAGGTAGACGACGACCGGCGCCAGAAAGGCCCAGGCCGCCCACCGACCGGCCCTCGCACCGCGCGCCGCCGCGCTCGCAGCCGCGTGCATCGCCGCTACCGGGTGGCGCTCGCGGCCGCGGCCTGCGCGTCCGCCATCGCCTGCTGCGGGTTCTTCGACCCGCTCAGCGCCGCCTGCACCGCGCCCCACATCGGCTCGGAGATCCTCGGATACTTGGTGCCGAGGTCGTCGCTGGTACGGCCCTTGGCGGCCTTGACCGCCTCGACCCAGACCGCCAGGTCGGGGTTCTCGGCGACCTGCTTGGCCTGCACCTGCTCCGTCGGCGCGACGTACGACAGGGCTGTGGTCGTGGTCAGGGAGTTGTCCGTGCTGGTCAGGCAGGTCACCAGCTTCTGGGAGGTGGCGTAGCGCCCGGTGTCCTTCTGCACGGGGATGCTGACGAACTCGCCCCCGGTCGGCGCGGGCGCCGTCCCGCCGTCCTTGGCGGGGATCGGGATGATGCCGTAGGCGAAGCCGGCCTTCTGGGCGTTGGCCAGCTGCCAGGTCCCGTTCTCGGCGAAGGCGTAGTCGCCGCCGGTGAACTCCTGCCAGCTGGTGGTCTGCGTGTTGTTGATGACCGAGTTGGGGGCGTACCCCTTCCGCAGCCAGTCGGTCCACAACTCGACGGCCGCGACCCCCTGCGGGGAGTCGAGCGCGGTGAGCTGGGCGCCGGCCCCCCAGAACCAGGGCAGGAACTGGAAGCTGCCCTCCTCGGTGCCGATCGCCGAGAACGTGATGCCCTTGTCGCCGGCCGCCTTGACCTTCTCCAGCGCCGCGGTGAGCGAGGCCCAGTCCCGCACCGAGGCGATGTCCACCCCGGCCTTCTCGAGCACGTTCTCGTTGTAGTAGAGGGCCAGGGTGTTGGCCCCGATCGGGACGCCGTACGTCTTGCCGCCGATCCGCCCCGCCCCCAGCAGGTTCGGCGCGATGGCCGAGGTGTCGAGCTTGTTCTCCTCCGTCGTCGTCAGCACCCCCGCCTCGGCCAGCGTGGAGACCACCGGGTTGTCGACGATGAGCACGTCGGGCGCGTTGCCCTGCTGCGCGGCCAGCAGCGTCTTGTTCGTCAGGTCGGTGGTGTCGTAGGCCGTGCGCTGGACCGTGGCACCCGCCTGGGCGCCGCACGTCTCCAGTAGTTCGACCCACTCCGAGCTCTTGTCGTGCTGCGGGTAGGGGTCCCAGATCGTGTAGGTCCCGGCCTGGCTCGCATCCGTGGCGGCGTCTCCGCCGGACGATGAGGAGCATGCGACGAGACCGCCGGCGGCTGCCAGCACCGCCATACTCAGGCCGGCCGCACGCCGACTCGTTGTCCCTGGCCCCATGATCTGACCTCCGCTGACACGCGTTCTGCGGCTATTGTCATCCGATGTCGAATCGATTCGAATCGGTTCGCCTGAAGATAGGGCCGCGGATCGCTCGCGTCAATGGGGTCCGGCGAAAACAGCGCGACTCGTCGGTTCTATCGGTTCGATCTACGATAGTCAGCGGTGGGACGACCGGTTGAGGAGCGGGATGAACATCGGGGAGATCGCCAAGCGATCGGGCGTGTCGCGCAGCACCGTCTCCTACGCGCTGAGCGGCAAGCGCCCGGTGTCGGAGGCGACCCGCCGGCGCATTCAGGCGGTCATCGACGAACTGGGGTACCAGCCCAACGCGACCGCCAAGGCGCTCAAGGAGGGCAGGACCCGCACGATCGGGCTGGTCATCCCTCCGGCCAGCCGGCACTTCACCGACATGCAGCTCGGCTTCGTCGCCAGCGTCGTCGACGCCGCCGCACGCGCCGACCTCGACGTCCTGCTGTCGCCCTCGGGGGGCGAGCACGACCGCTCGTTCGAGCGGGTGGTCGGCGGCAGGCGCGTCGACGGCGTGATCGTCATGGAGATCCGGCTGGAGGACGACCGGGTCGCCCGCCTGCGGCAGACCAGACTGCCCTTCGTCGGCATCGGCCGCACCGACCGCGCCGACGAGATGTCCTGGGTGGACCTCGACTACGAGACGCTGATCTCACAATGCGTGCACCACCTGGCCGATCTGGGTCATCGTCGCATCGCCCTGGTCAACCGCTCCGCCGAGCTGATGGCCGCCGGGTACGGCCCCGCCCACCGGGCTCAGGCCGGTTTCGACCGCGCCACGGCGGAACGCGGCGTGGAAGGCGTCCAGATGTGCTGCGCCGACGATTCCCGCGCCGGATTCTCCTGCGTCGGGCGGCTCCTCGCCGACCATCCCGATCTCACCGCCATCGCCACCATCAACGAGGCCGCCATACCCGGCATGTACCACGCGATCGAGAACGCGGGCCTGACCGTGCCCGGTGACTTCTCCATCGCCGGTGTGGCGGGCCGTCACTGGGCGGAGAATCTGCATCCGCCGCTCACGGCCGCCGACGTGCCCGCCGACGAGCTCGGCGCCCACGCCGTCGAACTGCTCATCCGGCGGATCTCCGATCCCGCCACCCCGCATCACCAGATCCTCCTCTCCCCGCCCATCTCCCTGCGCCGGACGACCGGACCCGCACGCACCCGCTGATCGGCGGACCCCGACGGGCGCACCGGCCGGGCCCGGCGTGGCCCGATCGGGGCCACACCGGGTGTCATGTCGCGGTGAACGGGGCGGATTCCGCGGTTCCCCGGGAGGGGAGGATCAGACGCGGGTCCACTGCTGGTTGGTGCCGCCGTGGCAGCTCCAGATGTGCACCTTGCTGCCGTTGGCGGTGCCGTACCCGGACACGTCCAGGCACTTGTTCGCGCCCACGGCGGTGATGGTGCCGTTGGAGTTGAGACGCCACTTCTGGTTGTTCTGGCCGTTGCAGTCCCAGATGATCACGCTGGAGCCATCGGCCGTGCCGGCGCCGTTGACGTCGAGGCACTTGTTGCCGTAGACGCGCAGCTCACCGGCGCTGGTGGAGGTCCACTGCTGGTTGACGCCGCCGTGGCAGTCCCAGATCTGCACCTGTGCGCCGTTCGACTGGGAGGCTCCGTTGACGTCCAGGCACCGACCCGATCCCACGCCCCGCAGCGCACTCGTGGTCTCCGACGGCGTCGGAGTCGGCGTGGGCGTGGGCGTCGGCGTGGGTGTCGGAGTGGGCGTCGGCGTGGGTGAGGGAGACGGTCCGGCCAGTTCCTTGACGCGGATGTTGCGGAACGACACCACGTCGCCGGATCCGTGGTTCTGGATGCCGATGTGACCCTGCTGGAGCGAGCGGGCCGAATCGGTGTTCGTGAAGTCGTTGATCTTCGTACCGTTGAGGAACACCTGGAGCCGCTCACCCTCCACCAGCAGCTCGTACGTGTTCCACTGACCCGGCGGATTCAGCGCCGCATCGCGCGCGTTGATGTCCGCGGCTTTGACGCCGTAGACCGCCCCCGTCGTCTTGTCCGGAGTGTCGGTCGCGTCGATCTGCACCTCATACCCGGTAGCGAGCGCCGCGTCGGGATCGCCGGTGGCCGGGAACCCGACGATCACTCCCGAGTTGGAGTCACCCGTCAGTTTCCAGTCGAGCTTGAGCGAGTAGGAATGGAACTCCTTGGCGCTGTACCACAGCATGCCCATGCCGCCCTGGGAGGTCAGCGTGGCGTCGCTGTTGCCGAACGACCCCGGCCCGGCCTGCGACCAGCCCGTCGTCGACCCGTTGTACAACGCCGTGTACCCGGTCTCCGGACGGCAGTCCGCGTTGGCGGCCCCGGCCGCGTACCGGATCCCGCCCAGCAGGAGCGTGCGGAAGTTCGTGTCGGTGTACGACTCCTGGGTGTGCCCCAGGCCGGTGTAGAACGCGCGGCCGGAGGACTGGGGGTGGCACCAGGTGATCGGGTGGTCCCCCATGCCGCCGCCGCTGTAGCTGCTCTCGTCCAGGCTCTGCAGCACCCGCACGTTCGAGCGGGGGTTGGTGCGGTAGCTGTACCACTCGTCCGTACGCGTCCAGGTCGTCCCCAGGTGGGCCGTCGCGGCGTGCGCCCGATCCTCGTTCCGTACGGTCGCCTGCTGGATCGCCGGGTGGCTGTTGAACCAGGCTCCCATCAGCTGTCCGTAGTACGGCCAGCCGTACTCGGTGTCGGCGGCCGCATGCACCCCCACATAACCGCCCCCGCCGTCCACGTACGCCTGGAAGGCGGCCTGCTGGGTGTTGTTCAGCACGTCACCGGTGGTGCTGAGGAAGACCACCGCCTTGTACTGGGCGAGGTTGGCGGCGCTGAAGGCGTTCGAGTCCTCGGTCGCGTCGACCGCGAAGTCGTTCGCGGCCCCCAGGTCGCGAATGGCCTGGACTCCGTTGGGGATCGAGTCGTGCCGGAACCCGGCCGTCTTGGAGAACACCAGCACCTTGAAGTCGGCGGCCTGGGCGGGGACGGCGGGGATCACCATCGCGGCGGCGGCGGTGAGGGCCGCCGCGGTCACCGACAGGCGCCGTAACACGGATGTCCTGCGGTCGCGCCCCGCGATGCGCCCGGGCGCGGCGGGGAAGAGATGTCGAAGCATGGGTGTCCTTCCGTCGCGATGCCCGGCGCGGCCTCTTCCGACATCGAAAGCTGGGCCGCGCCGGGAGTCACATGATTGGTGATCGTGGTGGGTCGAGATTGGACACCGGCGGCAGATGTCAGACGCGGGTCCACTGCTGGTTCGTGCCGCCGTGGCAGCTCCAGATGTGCACCTTGCTGCCGTTGGTGGTGCCGTACCCGGCGACGTCCAGGCACTTGTTGGCGCCCACGGCGGTGATGGTGCCGTCGGAGTTGAGGCGCCACTTCTGGTTGTTCTGGCCGTTGCAGTCCCAGATGATCACGCTGGAGCCGTCGGCCGTGCCGGCGCCGCTGACGTCCAGGCACTTGTTGCCGTAGACACGCAGCTCACCGGCGCTGGTGGAGGTCCACTGCTGGTTGACGCCGCCGTGGCAGTCCCAGATCTGCACCTGCGCGCCGTTCGACTGGGAGGCCCCGTCGACGTCCAGGCACCGCGCCGATCCCACGCCCCGCAGCGCACTCGTGGTCGCCGACGGCGTCGGGGTCGGTGTCGGAGTGGGCGTCGGGGTGGGCGTCGGAGTAGGTGTCGGAGTGGGTGAGGGAGACGTGCCGGTGTCGAAGGTGAAGGCGTCCACGTCGAACAGGTAGCCCTGTCCGGTCGCGCCGCGGAAGACCAGGTACAGCGTCGTCGTGCCGGCCGGCGCGCCGCTCAGATTCGCCGAGACGTCGGTGAAGGTGTCCCAGCTCCCGGTGCTCGCGACGTTCACCGTGCCGAGCAGCGTGCCCGTGGTCGAGCCAGCCCGCACCTCGATCCGGCCGCCCGCGCCCGCCGAGGACACCCGGGCGGTGATCCTCGTCGCGTTGCTCAGGACGTACGGCTGGAAGGAGATCCAGTCGCCGTCGTCGATGAAACCGGCCGTCCTGCCGCCTTCGGCGGTGGTGTGGTCGGCCGTCTGGATGCCCTGCTGGGCGCCGAAGTGCTCGGCCTGCCGGTGGCGCGGCTGGAGCGTACGGCGACTGGTGGAGGTCAGGCCGCCCTTATCGGTGTAGGACGCCTCGAAGACGCCGAAGATGTTGGCCGCGGCGTCGTGCTCGCCGTCCACCGGCACAGCGATGGAGCCGCTGCAGCCGCTCTTCGAAGTGATCTGGTGCGCGTGGCTGTCGTGGCCGAGGAAGTAGGCGACGGTGACCTCGGTGCAGTCGATCGTGCCGTCTTCCGGATCGCTCACCTGCACCTGGTAGGGCACGGTGTCACCGAAGGAGAACAACTGGCCGTCGGCCGGCAGGGTCAGGGCGACCGTCGGCGCGGTGTTGCCGACGGTCACGATCACACTCGCCGTGCCGGTCAGCCCCTGCGGGTCGCGGACGGTGAGCGTGACGGTGTAGGTGCCGTTCGCCGTGTAGGTCTTGCTCGGGTTGGCCGCCGTGGAGGTGGTGCCGTCGCCGAAGTTCCACGAATACGTCAGCGCGCCCCCCTCGGGGTCGGAGCTGCCGGCGGAGGAGAAGCTCACGGCGAGCGGACCCGGTCCCGACGTCTTGTCGGCGGAGGCCTTGGCGATCGGGTTGCGGTTGGCCTCGCCGATGTACTCGATCCGGTACAGCGCCTGGTTGTTGCTGCCGGTGCCGTAGTCGAGGACGTACAGGGCCCCGTCGGGGCCGAAGGCCATGTCCATCACCTGCGTCCCCGACCAGGGGAACGACGAGATCTCCCCGTAGCCGCCGTCGGTCTTGACCTCGATCGCCTTGATCCACCGCCGGCCGTACTCACCGGCGAAGTACCGCCCGTCCAGCGCCTGCGGGAACTTGACGGCCGAGTTCAGGTTCGGGTCGTAGCGGTAGACCGGCCCGCCCATCGGCGATTCCGACCCGGCGCCGAACTCCGGCGGCGAGCCCGAGTCACCGGCGTACTTGATCCACGCCGGCTTGGCCCCCGGCAGCGTGGTCAGCCCGGTGTTGCGGAAGGAGTTGTTGATCGGCCCGCCCGCGCAGTTGTACTTCGGGCCGGTGCTGTTGGTGGCGAAGTTCCACTCGTTGTAGGTCTCTGCGGTGGTGTTGCCACCCGTGCAGTACGGCCAGCCGAAGAACCCCGGCCCGGTGATGCGGTTGAACTCCACCTGCCCGCTCGGCCCGCGGTTGGAGTTGGTCACTCCCGCGTCCGGCCCGTAGTCGCCCAGGTAGACGATGCCGGTGGCCTTGTCCACGCTCATCCGGAACGGGTTGCGCAACCCCATCGCGTAGATCTCCGGCCGGGTCTTCGCCGTTCCCGGCGGGAACAGGTTGCCGCTGGGGATCGTGTACGAGCCGTCCGGCTGCGGCTTGATCCGCAGCACCTTGCCGCGCAGGTCGTTGGTGTTGGCGGCGGTACGCTGGGCGTCGTACTGCGGGTTGCGGTTGGTCCGCTCGTCCAGCGGGGAATAGCCGCTCGACTCGAACGGGTTGCTGTCGTCGCCGGTCGTCAGGTACAGGTTGCCGGCCGCGTCGAAGTCGATGTCGCCGCCAACGTGACAGCACATCCCCCGGTCGTTCGGCACCTCCAGCACGACCTTCTCACTGCTCAGGTCGAGCGTGTCGTCGGACTTCAGCGTGAAGCGGGACAGGTTCAGGTGCCCCTTCCACTGGTCGAACTGCGACTGCGTGCCGGTGCCGGGCGCATCACCGTTCGGCGTGCTCAGCCGTGGTGAGTAGTAGAGCCAGACGTACCGGTTCGACGCGAAGCCCGGGTCGACCGCCACACCCTGCAGGCCCTCCTCATCGTGGGTGTAGACGTTGAGCTTGCCGGCCACCTTCGTGTTGCCGTTGGCGTCGGTGACGCGCACCGTGCCGTCGCGGGCCGTGTGGACGACCGATCGGTTGGGCATCACGGCCAGCGACATCGCCTCACCCAGCTCCGCGCCGCCGGACGCGAGCGACACCTGCTGGTAGTCGGACGCCGGGATGGTCAGCGCGTTCGCCGGGGAGGCGGTGAGCGTGAAGGCTCCGGGGATGATCAGCGCCATCGTGGTCAGCGATGTGAGCCACGGACGTCGGGGCATCGGTGTTCCTTCCTGACATATGGAGGTCAGTCAGGGCAAGGCGCGCGCCGCCGCGCTGTTGCCAGATCGTGTGCCAGAGTTCTGCTTCGCGTCCAGGGGGTGCCGCCCCCTGGTCGCCTATCCGGCCGGCATGTGCGCGGCCGGCACGGGGAGGAGGGTCTCGCCCTCGCCGGTGACAGCGACGAGGGCAGACCCTCAGACGGTGTCAGGCCCGGGTCCACTGCTGGTTGGTGCCGCCGTGGCAGGTCCAGATGTGCACCTTGCTGCCGTTGGTGGTGCCGTACCCGGCGACGTCCAGGCACTTGTTGGCGCCCACGGCGGTGATGGTGCCGTCGGAGTTGAGGCGCCACTTCTGGTTGTTCTGGCCGTTGCAGTCCCAGATGATCACGCTGGAGCCGTCGGCCGTGCCGGCGCCGCTGACGTCCAGGCACTTGTTGCCGTAGACACGCAGCTCACCGGCGCTGGTGGAGGTCCACTGCTGGTTGACGCCGCCGTGGCAGTCCCAGATCAGCGTCTGCGCGCCGTTGGACTGGGAGGCGCCGTCGACGTCCAGGCACCGGCCGGACCCGACGCCCCGCAGCGCGCTCGTCGCCGGCGGATTGCCCGTAGGAGTGCTCGTGGGAGTCGCCGTCGGCGTCGGGTTACCACCGCCGAGCCGCGTGAAGAAATCCCACACGGCATGCCTGGTCCAGGAGTTCTCGCCCGGTTCGAAGTCGCCGGACCTCCCGTCCACGGGGTTGGGGGTGTGACCCGCGTCGAACGCCGCCCACGCGACCGGATACCCGGCCTGGCATCCCGAGTAGTAGGTGATGACGTGGGTCAGGCTGCCCTGCGCCGGCTCCGGCGGGTTCTGCGGCGTGCAGCCGTTGTTCCTGACGAACCGGTCACGCAGCGACCGGCCGGCGGAGATGTTGAGCACCGGGTCCCTGAGGCCGTGCAGGCCGATGTACGCGACGGGCTGGGTGCCGCCGCTGCATCCGCTGAGCTGCGCACCGGAGTAGACCGCCACAGCGCGGAAGGTCGTCGCCCGGGCGCACGCGAGCGCGTAGCTCATGCCGCCGCCGTAGCTGAAGCCCAGGGCGAAGCGCTGGGCGGTGTCGACGCAGAGATCCGCCTCGATCCGCTGGATCATGTCGTCGACGAAGGTGATGTCCTCACCGCCGGGGTTGGCCCAGCCGTTGTTCGTTCCCTGTGGGGCGACGAAAATCGCGGTGTTGTTCGACAATGCCCTGAGTCCGTAGTAGGACCAGACATAACCGCTGGTTCCGCCCGAATCTACGTCATTGGCGGTGCCGCCGTTCCAATGGAACCCGAAGATCAATCGATAGGGGGTGGTGTTGTTGTAGTTGTCGGGAATCCTCAGGATATAGCTGCGATTCTTCCCGCTGGTCGTGATCGACTGCGTACCGCTTCTCAGCGTCGGAGTCTTGCCGCATCCCGCGGTGGCCGCGAGAGCGCTCGCCTCGGTGCGCGACGTGGTCGTGCTGTCGCCGAGCGCCGTCTGTGCCGAGGTCAGGAGGAGCAGCGCGGTGGTCGCGATAACGGTGAAGAGAGACCTGTGCCGCGACATCACGCGATTTCCTTTTCGAATCTTCTGGTGACACACGTGCGTGGGGGAGTCATTTCTTCCGCCTTCTCCGGGGGGTGCGGGAGTCGGCCGGCCGGCTTTTCCGGTCGCCGGCTCGGCGGATACCGGTTCGCCGCACACGGCGCGTTCTGCCAGTCGAAACCCGCCGGCCCGGGGGTGTTATCGACCGGCCGGTCGAGAGGCTCGATGTTAACGCTAACTCATCACCGCCGAACCGGATCTCCTTTCTTCCGGGTGGCTGGAGTGCGGTGGTTCAGCGAAGCAAATATGACCGTGACCGGACCTGTCAAGGTTCGGCCGTTCCGACGGTGCGGGCCGCCACCCGGCACACTCCGCCCCTCCTGTCGCTTGGCCAGGGAAAGCGGCCGTGATCACCGCCGAAACACTCCTATGAAACTTTCAGCGTCGCCGGTCGAATCGTTTGCGCCGATGCGAACACGCGATCAGGTCGGGCCGGGGGCGCCGGACGCGATCTAACGCTGCAGCCGGACGGGATCGGCCTGTCCGCTGCGGCGGACGAGCCAGGCCTCGGTGATGTGATTGAACATCGCCTCGGCGGCGCCCTCGGGATCGTGGGCGGCGATGCGCTCGTAGATGCGCCGGTGGCCGCGGTTCGACGCCACGCAAAGGGCCCGCTCGGTCCGGCCCATGTACCGGGCGGTGTTGACGACCTGGCTCTCCAGCGCCCGCACGACGCCACGAGCGATGCGGTTTCCCGACGCCTGCATAATCGTGTCGTGGAAGGCACGGTCGCTCTCGGCGTACATGACGTGGTCGTCCACGAGCTCGTCCATCCGGTCCACCAACGCGCGCAGCCGCTCCACGGTGTCCGGCCCGGCCAGACGGGCGGCGACGTTCGCCATGTCGCACTCCAGAACACGCCGGGTGACGACGAGGTCGTCGAGAATCGCCAGACTCTCGTCCTCGGCGATGGTCGCGGCGAGGACGAGCTCGTCCAGCATGTCCCACATCGCCGGCGGGGTCACCATCGTGCCGGCGCCTTGGCGGACCTGTACCAGCCCCTTCTCCTGCAGGACTTTCACGGCCTCCCGGACGACGGTGCGACTCACCGAGAAGGCCTGGCACAGCGCGGGCTCGGGGGGCAGCGGCGTTCCCGGGGGGTGGAGGCCGCGCACGATGCGCTCCACCAACTCGGCCGTGACCGCTCTGGAGAGGCTGGCCGGGCGTCGTACCCAGGCGGGTGGTGCCGGGACACCGCCGACTGTCTCCTGCGATGCCGTCATGTCCCCCTCCGGTGGCCTGGTGAAGCGCCAACGCCGAGTATACGTGACCGTATTGACGGTCATACGTCATACGAGTTACCTTTCCGCGGAGGCGGCGTCCCCCCAGCCGATCTCGGAAAGTGAGCAAGCCATGAAGCTGCGAGTGTTCATACCGGTCCTGATGGTCGCCGGACTGGCCTTGGCCGGCTGCGGGAGCGCGGCCCAGACGGAGTCCCCGGCCGAGGAATCGCAGCAGAAGCCGCAGAAGCTCGTGGTCTGGGACTGGAAGTCCGGCGAACCGACCGCCGCCGAGTACATCGAGAAGGCGAAGGCCGACTTCGCCAAGCGGCACCCCGGGGTCACCGTCGAGTTCGTCGCCCAGCCGTTCGACCAGTACTACACCCTGCTCGGCACGGCGATCCAGACCGGCAAGGGGCCCGACGTCATGCTCTTCAACGGGGGCGGGCAGATCCGCGACCGGGTCGACGCGCTTCTCCCGCTGGACCAGTACGTGGCCGAGGACAAGAGCCGGTTGGCGGGCTGGGACGCGTTCACCAAGGACGGCAAGATCTATGCGGCGCCGGTGACCCTGCAGGGGCACCCGATCTATTACAACAAGGCGCTCTACGAGGAGGCCGGGCTCGACCCGGCGAACCCGCCGAAGACATGGGACGAGTTCGTGAGCGGCTGCGCCGCCATCAAGAAGGCGACCGAGGCGTCATGCTTCGCGCTCGGCAACAAGGAGGGGGCCGGCATCCAGTTCTTCATGTCGGGCCTCGGGTCCGGCATCCTCACGCCCCAGGAGTACGACGACTGGATCGCCGGGAAGCGCGACTGGACCTCCCCCCACGTAAAGCGGATCTTCGAGTTGTGGAAGAGCGCCGGCGACGAGGGGCTGAACAACGAGGGCGCCAACTCCACCGCGATGTTCACCGACATCTTCCGGGTCTTCCAGACCGGTAAGGCCGCGCACATCATCGGGCTGATGTCGGACGTCGGGCACTGGAAGGACTTCGGCGAGTTCCTGCCTCCCGACAAGATCGGCGTCATGCCGGCCCCCGTCGTCACAGACGGGACCACCCCGAGCCTCGCGTTCGACGGCGGCATCGGCTACGCGGTCGCCAAGTGGACGAAGGACCCGGAGTCGGCCGCCGACCTGGTGCGATCGCTGACCTCGACCGAGGCCTTGACCGCGTTCTACGCCAAGGCCGGCGCGATCGCGTCCGACATGACGATCGACGTCTCACAGGCCGGCCCGGCCGTCGCCACGATCCTGTCCGAGATCAAAACCGGTAAGCCCGCCCTGCACGTCGCGCTGTCGTCCAAGACCCTGGACCTGATGGGAAGGCTGTCCCAGCAACTCCTGAGCGGGTCGACCACCGTGGACGAGGCTTTGGAGCAGCTGGCCGCCTCCGATCGGACGGCTTGATCGCGTGCCGATGGGGAGTTCACTACGGCCGGTCTCCCGTAGGGCTCGCGCCGAACGTCTGGCGCCCTACGTCCTGGTGGCCCCGACCGTACTGATCATCGTGGTGCTGCGGCTGTGGCCGCTCGTCCTGGGAGTCAACTTCTCCTTCACGGGCGACGGCGAGCTCAACGGGACTGTGGTCGGCCTGGGCAACTACCTGGAGCTGGCCGCGGACCCGTTGTTCCTTACGTCGCTGCGCAACGTCGGGCTGCTGGTGCTGCTGCTCCCCGTGGCGGTGGCGATTCCGGGCCTGCTCGCGACCTTCATCTATCTGCGGGTGCCCGGTCACCGCGTCTACCGCAGCGTCTACTTCTTCCCGGCCGTGCTGTCACCGGTGATCGTCGGTGCGATCTTCAACCTCATGCTCGCGTTCGACGGCCCGTTGAACACCGTGCTCGGGGCGGTCGGCGTCGGCCCGGTCGACTGGCTCGGCGATCCGGGCATCGCCATGTTCACCGTCATCGGCGTGCACGTATGGGCGACGTTCGGGATGGCACTGGTGGTGTTCCTCGCCGGATTCAGCACCCTGGACGCCTCGCTGCTGGACGCCGCCCGCATGGACGGCGCGTCGCTCCACCAGATCATCTGGCACGTGATCATCCCGAGCCTTACCCGCACCATCCAGTTCGTCTTCGTGACCACGATGATCGGGATGCTGACGTCCATGTTCGGCCTGCTCTTCATCATGACCAGCGGAGGTCCGGAGGGATCGACCTACCTTCCGGAGTACTACATCTGGCACCAGCAGGGACAGATGAACCGGCCGGCGCTCGCCTCCGCCGCCTCGACGGTTCTGTTCGTCGTCATGCTCGTGGTGGGGCTCCTGCAGATCACTCTGCTCCGCCGCTCTGGGAGGCAGGACTGATGCCCGGAATGCGCCTGGCCAAGTGGCTGGCCGCCGTCCCGATGGCCGTTCTCGCTCTCGCGACGATCTACCCTCTTCTGTTCACCGCCAACGTCGCGATGAAGACCAGGCGCGACTACGTCCTCGACCGGTTCTCCCCGGCGGATTCGCTGCGCTGGGACAACATCGTCGAGGCATGGGCCGGCGCCGGAATGGCGCGGTACTTCGCCAACTCCTTCATCGTCGTGGCGTTCTCCGTGGCCCTGCTGCTGCTGTTGGGGTCGATGGCGGGTTTCGCGCTGAGTCAGCTGCGGTTCCGCGGTTCTTCCCTGATCTTCCTGGGCTGCCTCGCCGGGCTGTTCATCCCGTTCCAGGTGATCATGGTGCCGCTCACCAGGGTCCTGGCCGACGGCGGTCTCGTCGACACCTATCCCGGGCTGATCCTGGCCTACGTCGCGCAGTTCCTCCCGTTCACCGTCTTCCTGATGACGAGCCACTACACAACGATTCCGGCGGAGATCGTCGACGCGGCCAGAATCGACGGGAACACGATCTACGGCGTGTACCGGCGGATCATGCTCCCGCTGGGTGTGCCGGCGCTGCTGTCCGTCGGCATCCTCAACACCCTGTTCTGCTGGAACGACGTGCTCATCTCCCTGCTGATAATGCCGTCGCCCGACCACCGCACTCTCATGATCGGGGTCAACTCGCTGCGCGGACAGTACTCCAGCGACATCCCCACCTTCGCCTCGGGTGTCCTGATCGCCGCGATACCCGTGCTGATGATCTATCTGTTCCTCCAGCGCCGAATCGCCGACGGGGTCACCGCCGGCTCCACGAAGGGCTGACATGCGGATCACGGGGTATCGGACCATGACGACCGTCCAGGAATGGGACCGTCCCGTCGGTGACGCCAACGGCGTCTTCGCCGGCGGGACCGTCCCGGTACCGATCGTCTTGGTGGACACCGACGAGGGGATCACCGGAGTCGGCCTCGGGCCGCACGTGGAGATCGACGCCGTGTTCGCCGCGATCGAGGGCGAGGACCCGCGCGGCGTGACGGCCCTCTACGACCGCATGCTGCGGCAGACCTTCAAGGCGGGGCACGCGGGCGTCGTGTTCGGCACGATCGGGGCGCTCGACACCGCCTTGTGGGACATCAAGGCACAGGCGGCGGGCGAACCGCTCTGGCGTCTGCTGGGCGGGCGCGACAGACGGGTTCCCGCCTACGCCTCGGGCCTGGACATCGGCCTGACCGACGACGACCTCGTCGCGGTCTACCAGGTCTACGCCGAGCGCGGTGTGCGCGCGGCCAAGATCAAGGGTGGTCTCGACATCGAACGCGACCGGCACCGCCTGATGCTGGTACGCGAGGTCCTGACAGAGGCCGGACACGGATCACGGCCGGGCCTCATGCTCGACGTGAACGAGGCCTGGACCCGCAAGCAGGCGGTCCGGCACGTCCGCGAGATCGAGCGCGCCCTGGACCTCACCTGGATCGAAGAGCCGGTCCGCCGGTGGGACGCCGAAGGTCTGGCCCTGGTCGGCCGTGGCATCCGCGCCTCCGTCGCCACCGGGGAGAACCTCACCGGGCTGGAGCAGTTCCGTCCGCTGCTGGCGGCCGGGGCCGTCGACATCGTCCAGACGGCCGCGGTCTGGGGAGTGTCCCACTTCCTCCGGGTGTCCGCCCTGGCGCACGCCCACGACCTGCCGGTCAGCCCGATCGGCAACACACCGGTCGGGCTGCTGCACGCCGCGACGTCGGTGCCGAACCACATCACCAGCGAACTGCAGGACCTGCACCCACCACTCGGCATGTCACTCGACCTGCACATCGAGGACGGCGCCTTCATCCTCGGAGACGCGCCTGGCCTGGGCGTCACGATCGACGAGAACGCGATCAACGCGTTCACCCGCGGGCCGGACGACACGACGGCCGGCACCCCCAACGTCCGGCCGGAGCAGGCCGGGCGGCGACTGCTCTCGGTGGCCGACCACGACCATCCCGGACAGCCACACCGGCTCACCCCGCACGGCCACACCGGTTCACCCCGCACACGACCGGGCGACGAGGTGACTCACACCGTCCGGCGCTGACCGTCCCCGCGCCCCGCGTACCGACGCCGGCCGTTACCCCCCGATGAGGAGTGGCGGCCGGCGTCCGGTTCATGTGAAGGTGTCGTCCCGGGAGCGGATCAGCGGTAACCGGCGGCGATGATTTCGGCCTGGACCGCGTTCTCGGTGGCGTCGCTGGGGTAACCGGCGACAATGGCTCCCTCATAGAAGGTGCCCGCGCTGAGGTTGGCGCCGCCATCGGGCTTGCAACAGTCGCCGCCGCTGCCCAGGATGATGGCCCCCTGCTTCTTCATGGGGCTGTAGCCGTTGGGGAGCGGGCCGTCGTACAGGGTGTAGAGGCTGCCGGACTGGGCGTTGCTGCCCTTGATCGCGAACCGGCTCGTGCCGTTGTTCTTCAGCGTGGCGGTGACGAACTTGTGGGGGAAGGCCCGCTGGTTGGGGTTCCACGACTGGCTACCGCCGGGGTAGAGACCCCACTCGAGGTCGGCCTGGACCCAGGGACCGGAACCGGAGCAGCCGCCGAACCAGCACTGGGTGCTGAAGTTGATGGCGTCCATGGCCCCCGCGGCGTCGGCCTTCCTGGTCGTCTCGCTGTTGCCGTAGTCGAAGCAGCAGCCGCTGTTGACGTGGGTGCCGCTGGTCACCATGTACATGCCCTCCGGCGCGCTGCCCGTGGGGACGCCGGTCAGGTGGCCGTCGCGCCAGTAGCTGTTGCCGGGGTTGATGTAGAGGGAGTAGGCCTTGTTGCCGCCGACGGTGAGCGACTCGGTGGTCGCGATCGCCGGCCTGCTCTGGGGGGAGCCGGGGACCACGCTCGAGCCCTGGTACCACAGGTCGTTGCCCCGCCCGGACTGGTCGTAGACGACGGTGATGACGCACGTCGTGCCGGCGCAGAAGGAGTCCTGTGCCGCGGCGTTGGCGACGCCGCCCGCTGTGAGGACGGCGATGTTCCGGGTCGTGTTGTCGGACGAGCGCCTGACCTGGTACAGGTTGCCGGCGTATGAGTCGTAGAGCGCCCTCGTCGTGCTGTGCGCGGCCACGCACGGCGTGCCGCCCGAGGCGTAGATGTCGCACGAGCGCGCGCCGGGCGGCGGCGGTGTCGGCGTGAAGGTCGGGGTCGGGCTGGGCTCGGCTCCGGTGGTCCACTGCTGGTTGGTGCCGCCGTGGCAGGCCCAGATGTGCACCTTGGAGCCGTTGGTGGTGCCGTACCCGGACACGTCCAGGCACTTGTTCGCGCCCACGGCGGTGATGGTGCCGTCGGAGTTGAGGCGCCACTTCTGGTTGTTCTGGCCGTTGCAGTCCCAGATGATCACGCTGGAGCCGTCGGCCGTGCCGGCTCCGTACACGTCCAGACACTTGTTGCCGTAGACGCGCAGCTCACCGGCGCTGGTGGAGGTCCACTGCTGGTTGACGCCGCCGTGGCAGTCCCAGATCAGCGTCTGCGCGCCGTTGGACTGGGAGGCGCCGTCGACGTCCAGGCACCGCCCCGACCCCACACCGATCAGTGGCGTCGTCGCGGCCGAGGCGGGCGCCGACCACGTCAAGGCGGTGGGCAGGAGGGTCGTCAGCACGGCCGTGACGAACACGACGACGGCCGTCCGGAAGCGCCGGCCGCGCGTCGCACGGCCCGATAAGGGGCCAGGTAGGGGAACTGATGGAGGCTGCATTGTCGTACTCCTTCGGGGGTAGGGCGCGGCGGAGACGGAGAACCGGCTCGGGCAGCCGATCACCACACGCGAATCGATTCGCGTGGGCACTGGCACGCGCAACGGGAGAGACGATATCTAGAGGGAAGCACATACGACGGCCGAACCGTCTGTCAAGGCCCACGTCCTGTGCGTCTCGCCGATCCGAGCGCGATGAAAGTATCATCGCGCCGCTTGCCGGTACGGGCCCCCGTCTGTTCTACTGTCGTCGAACCGGTTCGGCAAGCGGCGGGCCGACCGGGATCAGTGAGACGAGAAGAGGCGCTGCTGGATCTCCCTGCGGTAGTCGTCCAGAGTGTTGTCGATGTGCGTCGCGGCGGCCTGCGCGGCCGCCTCGGGATCGCCGGCGCGGATGGCCCGGTAGATGGCATCGTGCTCCTCGACGGCCTTGGCCGCGTGCTCGCCCACCGAGCCCCGCAGCCCGATCAGGCTCGACTGTGCCTGCAGCCGCCGGGCCTCCCGCACCGCGATCTGGAGGAACATGTTGTGCGAGGCGGTGGCGATGGCGGTGTGGAAACTGTCGTCGCCCCCGTTGAACAGGTCCTCGCGCCCGGTCTCGAAGCCGTGGCGGCACACGCCGGCCGCCTCCTCGATGGCCCGCAGCTCCGCGGGAGTGGCACGGTGGGCGGCCAGCCGGCTGGTCTCCATCTCCTGCGCCCGGCGGAACTCGAACAGCATGTAGACGTGGTCCAGGTCGGTGGGGAGGAAGAATGACGCCCAGCGTCCGGTGCCGAGCATCCCCTCGTCGTCGGCGACGTACAGGCCGCGGCCCTTCTGGGCGCGCACCCGGCCGAGCGCGGAGAGGATCTTCACCGCCTCTCGTACGACCGTGCGGCTGGTGCCCAGCTGCGCGGCCAGCTCGTTCTCTGTCGGCATGCGGTCGCCCGGACGAAGTTCAAGCCGGACGATCAACTCCAGTAGCTGCTCCGCGGCCACCTCGTAGCCCGGCCGGTATCCGCTTCCGCGCGGGGTGTCGGTCACCGTGCTTCCTCCTCGCCGTTCCCTTGCAAGAGTATGACTGATCGAGCCGGTTTCTCCCCGGCCCGGCGGACTCGGATCAGTACGAAACATCTGAACCGTTCATATGGGAGTGTCCGGCGAGAGGGGAGGTTCGGTGAACATCTCCGCTGGTGAACGGAGAAAAGGGGCTCGCGACGACCCGGATTTCACTGTACGAATGGAAAAATAGGTGGGCTTAAGGTCTTGACTGGCATCAGTGCTCCGATCGTAATTGGTAGCGAGGTCCCGGCGTACGAACCCCTTCCGGAACCTCCGGGCCGGATCACGGACGGGAGGCGTTTCACGGCCCTCCGCGTCCCCCGCCGGCCACGTCCGCACTCCCACTTCACCGGCGTGACCTGACCAGACACCTAACCCCCCAAGGAACCACCGTGCGATCAACTTCGCCCGTCGCGGCGCTGAGACCGGTCCTGACCGGAATCGCCGCCGCGGCGCTGGCCTCGGCGGCCGCCCTCGTCTCCCCGGCCGCCCCGGCGCTCGCGGCCACCACGACCTTGTACGCGTCGCCCTCCGGCTCCGGCACCGCCTGCACCTCCGCCCAGCCGTGCTCACTCCCCGCCGCGCAGACGGCGGTGCGGTCACTGAACGGCGCGATGTCCGGCGACATCGTCGTGGAGCTGGCCGACGGGGTCTACCGGCTCTCCGCTCCGCTCCGGCTGACCGCCGCCGACTCCGGAAACAACGGCTATACCGTCAGATGGCAGGCCGCGCAGGGTGCGCACCCTGTCATCAGCGGCGCCCGGGCGGTCACCGGATGGTCGCAGGCCGACTCCGGGAAGAACATCTGGCGCGCCAACGTCGGCGCCGGAATCGACGCCCGGCAGCTGTACGTCGACGGCGCCCTCGCCACCCGCGCCCGCACCCAGGTGAACCGGGCCGACTTCACCGCGACCGGCGCGGGGATGAGGTTCAGCAACGGCGCGTTGAACTACCTGAACAACCTCGCCGACCAGAACCGGGTCGAGCTGGAGAGCATCGGTTCGTTCACGGACCGCTATGTGCGGGTGCAGAGCATCAGCGGGAACTTCATCACGATGCAGCAGCCCGGCTGGAACAACAACATGTTCGGATACGACGTGTTCACCACCCCACACCGGGCGGGCCCGCTCTACCTGCAGAACGCCTACGAGTTCCTCGACTCGCCGAACGAGTGGTACCTCAACCCCGGGACGGGCGTCCTCTACTACATTCCCCCCGCCGGGCGGAACGTGAACGACGTCAGCGTCGAGCTGCCCGTCCTGCAGTCCCTGGTGAACGTCGGAGGCACCTACGACGCGCCCGCGCACCACATCACGTTCAGCGGGATCACGTTCACCGGCACCAGCTGGCTGGGGCCCAGCAGCAACCAGGGTTTCGCCGACCAGCAGACCGGCGCCTACATCGCCGGTAACTGGAACTGGCCGGGCGACCTGCCGAATTCCTGCCAGGAGGGCTGCCCGCAGTTCGAGGCCACCAGGCCGAACTGGTACCAGATGCCCGCCGCCGTGCAGGTCTCCGCGGCCAAGAACATCACCTTCACCGACTCCCGGTTCGTCAACCTGGGCCAGACGGCCATCGGAATCGGCAACGACGCCAACGCCCACGCGAGCGGTGTCGGCCTGGGCGCCTCCGACATCGCGGTGACCCGGTCGGAGATCGCTCACAGCTCGGCCGGCGGCATCGTGGTCGGCGGTGTCCGCGCCGACGCGCACCACCCCGGCGACCAGCGGATGGTCAACCGGAACATCACCGTCAGCGACAACCGGATCCATGACCTCGGCCTGGACTACCGCGGCGTCGTCTCGGTTCTGACCACCTACGTCACGGGCAGCGACGTGTCCCACAACGAGGTCTACAACATGCCCTACACCGGCATGTCGATCGGATACGGCTGGGGCGCCAACGACGCGGGCGGCAGCAACCATTACGCCGACCGCGGCCTGTACAACTACCAGCCGCGGTACACGACGGCCACCACGGCGTCCGGCAACCGGCTGGTCGGCAACTACGTGCACGACGTCATGCAGCAGATGACCGACGGCGGATGCATCTACACGCTGTCGGCCAACCCGAACGCTCTGATCAGCGACAACTACTGCCTGCGGACCAACGGCTGGTTCGGGATCTACTTCGACGAGGGCTCCAAGTACTACACCGCCAGGAACAACGTCCTCGCCAACACCGGTACCTGGGCCACCGCCAACTACTGGTTCGCCGAGAACATGGGGAACTTCACCGTCACCGGCAACTGGTCGACCAACGGCAGCACCAACGTGACCAACGGCGACCGCGGCAACGTCGTCAACGGCAACGTCACGGTCACCAACGGCAACTGGCCGTCGGGAGCCCAGGCCGTGATGTCGTCCGCCGGGCCCAGGAACGGGGTGTCGCCCTCGCCCACTCCGTCGTCCTCGGGGAGCACGAGCGCGCTGCGGGGCGTCGGGTCCGGCCGGTGCCTGGACGTCGACGGCGCCTCCCAGACCAACGGCGCGCAGACGCTGATCTGGGACTGCCACGGCGGCGTCAACCAGCAGTGGACCTCCACCAGCGCCGGCGAGCTGCGCGTCTACGGCAACAAGTGCCTCGACGTCAACGGCGCCGGCACGGCCGACGGCTCCAGCGTGATCATCTGGGACTGCAACGGCCAGAACAACCAGAAGTGGCGCCTCAACTCCGACGGCACCATCACCGCCGTGGGCGCCAACAAGTGCCTGGACGTGTCCGGGTACGGCACCGCCAACGGCAGCAAGGTGCACATCTGGAGCTGCCACGGCGGCACCAACCAGCAGTGGACCCGGACCTGACGCCGGCGGTCTCCCTTCGGGGATAGCCCCGGATCGCCGTGCCCCTGCAGATCTCGTCCGTTCAGCGACCCCGGCACCGCGGCTTCGTGAGAAGTGGCCGCGGTGCCGGAGTTCGCCGAGCCGGCGAAAGCATGCGACGGCGACGCCGACCGCTCACGTGGCCCCCCGCCGCGTCGCCGGCCGCCGGCGAGCCCGATGCGAACGCCGGGACCTGGCCGCGGTCCGGGCGTCTCGACTCGCCGCCCCCACAGGGCCATCCGAACAACCTCCGACCCGTGGGAAACGATGAATCACGGCGCGGGCCGCGCCGCGCGTGCGAGCTCCACGGCTCCGACCACTCCCGCGCGATCGCCGAGGGATGGTGCGGTGACGTACTCGTTCATGGTTTCGGGGTCGGCCGGCAGCGGCGGACCCGGGTAGCCTCCGGCGAGGCCGAGCAGGCGCGCCCGCACTTCCGGAAGCAGCGAAGGGTGCTCGGCGACGCCTCCGCCCACGACGATCCGCTCGGGAGACAGCGTGTAGGTCAGGTTCATGACGGCGAGGGCGACGTACTCGGCCTCGAGTCTCCAGGCCGACTCGTCGTCCAGATGCTCGGCGGGCCGCCCCCATCGCCGGCGCATCGCCTCGCCCGACGCGAGCCCTTCGAGGCAGTCGCCGTGGAAGGGACAGCAGCCCGGGAACGGGTCCCGGACCGGATCGTGGGGGATGCGGATGTGCCCGAACTCGGGGTGCAGGAGTCCGTGCACGAGCCCGTCGTTCACCACCGCTCCCACGCCGATTCCGGTGCCCACGGTCATGTAGGCCAGCGAGCCGAGCCCCACGCCCGCTCCGCGCCGCCATTCCCCCAGCGCGGCGGCGTTGACGTCCGTTTCCAGGCGGACGGGTACGCCCAGCGCGGCGCGCAGCGGGGAGACGACGTCGGTGTTCGCCCAGCCCGGCTTGGGCGTGGCCAGGATGCGGCCGTACGTCGGCGAGCCCGGCCGCACATCGACCGGGCCGAAGGTGCCGACACCGATCGCGGCGAGGGGCCAGCGGTCCCCGAAGAACCGCACCACGGCGCCGATGGTCGTCTCCGGCGTGGTCGTGGGGATCACTTCGGTCGCGAGAACGTCTCCCCCGGCGCCGGCGACCGCGCACACCCACTTCGTCCCGCCCGCTTCGATCCCCCCGTAGACGGGGGCACTCGCTTTCATCGGAGACCTCCGAGGAAACCCCCCGCCTTCAGGCGTGGGAGGAATCGGACTCCTGCGGAGCAGGGCAGGGAAAGACGAATCGCCGCTGGGCGATCGTGGTCTGCCGGCCGAATACGCCGCAGGGCTTCACAAGCTGACATGGTAGATCGGAACCTCGCCCGCAAGGCCAGGGGCGAGGGGGCCAACCGGGCCAAGGCCCGGCGCAAGGTCGCGCGGATCTACGCCCGCATCACCGACCGCGGGCGCGACCACCTGCACAAGCCGACCACTCGACTCGTGCGCGAAAACCAAACGCTCGTGATCGAGGACCCGACCGTCCGCAACATGGTCAAGACTCGCGTCGGCGGCGCCGGCGCCCCGTGCGGGACGGTCCCGTTCACCCGGCCAGCAGGCGGAGCAGCAGGTCCTTGAGATCCGTCGCCTCGAACCGTTCCCTGGCCGCGGAGGGATCGGAGCAGAGCAGCACCGGTGCGTCGGCGGAGTCGGCGGGAAGCACCCCATGCGAGCCGCGTACGGCACGGGCGCCCCGGTCGAGGCCGACGACGTTCATGAGGTAGCGCATGCCGAGCTTCTTCCGCAGCAGTGCCACACCGGCCCTCCGCTTGGCGGCGCCGGGGTCCGCCGGGTCGAAGAAGAGCTCCGCCGGGTCGTAGCCGGGCTTGCGATGAATGTCGACGAGCCGGGCGAAGTCGGGCGCGCGGGCGTCGTCGAGCCAGTAGTAGTAGGTGAACCACGCGTCGGGCTGGGCGAGCAGGACCAGCTCGCCGGAGCGGGGGTGGTCCAGCCCGTGCGCCTTCTTTCCGCTTTCGCCGAGCACCTCGGCGACGCCGGGCAGGGACGCGCAGAGTTCGGCGGCGGCCGGCACGTCGGCGGGGTCGGCGACGTAGACGTGCGCCACCTGATGGTCGGCGACGGCGAAAACGCGCGAGGTCCACGGATCGAGATACTCCATGCCGTCCTGGGTGTAGACGTTCAGGAGCCCTTCAGCGCGGAGCATCCGGTTGACGTCGACGGGGCGGGAGACGTCGGTGATGCCGTACTCCGACACGGCGACGACGGTCCTCCCCTGCGTCGCCGCTGCGTCCAGCAGCGGTGCCAGCACGGTGTCGAGCTCGGCGGCCGCCGCGGCGGCGCGCGGGTCTGAGGGGCCGTACCGCTGCAGGTCGTAGTCGAGGTGGGGGATGTAGGCCAGCGTCAGATCGGGGTCGTGCGCTGTCATGACGTGCCGGGCGGCGCGGCAGATCCAGGTCGATGAGGCGATGCCGGCTCCCGGCCCCCAGTAGCTGAACAGGGGGAAGGCGCCGAGCGCCGCGGTGAGCTCGTCGTGCAGCTCCGGCGGGTAGGTGTAGCAGTCGGCCTCCTTGCGCCCGTCGGCGTAGTAGATCGGCCGGGGGGTGACCGTCCAGTCCACGTCCGCGCCCATGGCGTACCACCAGCACACGTTCGCCACCGTGAGGCCGGGCCGCTCGCGGCGGGCGGCCTGCCACACCTTCTCTCCGCCGACGAGCGCGTTGTGCTGGCGCCACAGCAGAACCTCGCCCAGGTCGCGAAAGTACCAGCCGTTGCCGACGACGCCGTGATCGGCCGGCGGGACGCCGGTGAGGAACGTGGACTGCACCGAGCAGGTGACGGCGGGCAGCACGGTGCCGAGTTCCGCCTGGAAGCCGCCGGCGGCGACGGCCCGGAGCCGCGGCATGTGCGCCAGCAGCCGTGGGGTCAGCCCCACCACGTCCAGGACCAGCAACGACGTCATGTACTCACTCCAAGGTCACACAGCTCGGCACGGGCGAAGTCCAGCTCGCCGGCGATGCCGGCGGCGAGCTGTCCGGGGGTCCGCGGGCGCAGGGCGGGTGGCAGCACCCCCCAGGTGTAGGTCTCCACGTCGAAGTGGTCGCAGAGCGGCCGCGGCCCGCCGACGAGCTCCGCGAGCGCCGTACGCAGCACGGGGATGGTCGTGGCCAGCGGCGCCGGCGGTGAGATGTGGAGAGGAACGTGGTAATGGACCCGCCACGGCCCGGGAAGCCGCCGCTCGAAGGCCTCGTCGAGGTCGTCGGCGGCGTCGCCGGCGGGATTGCGCGTCTGATGCAGGAAGCGCGGCTCGGCGTACTCCCGCAAGGCGTCCGGGTCCGCGGTCTCCAGGGCGGCGGAGAGCTGGACCTTGACGACCGGCAGACCGGCCCGGCTCAGCTCCTTCAGCGCACCGGCCGGCTCCTCCCAGGCGCAGGCCAGGTGGGCGAGGTCCAGGCAGACGCCGAGCCGGTCGCCGTCGACGCCGGCGAGCCGTGCCACCGCCTGGCCCGTCGTCTCCACGACGCAGCCGGGCTCGGGTTCGAACCCCACCCGTATCACCCGCCCGGTGGCGGACTCGATGGCGGCCAGACCGTCGGCCAGCCGATCGAGCCGGCGTGCGGCGAGGTCGGCCATCCCGGCGTCCCAGGGGTCGCGCCAGGCGAGCGGCAGCGTCGAGATCGACCCTCTGGCCACGTCGCCGGGCAGCAGGTCCGCGAGGATGAGCGCCAGGTCCAGGGTGTACGACAGACGATCCCGGGTGGTCCAGTCGGGATGGTAGACGGCGCGCTTGACGACCTTGTCCTGGAAGGAACGGTACGGAAAGCCGTTGAGCGTGACCACCTCCAGGCCACGAGCGGTCAGCTCGCGGCGGAGCCGGGCACGCAGGGCGGGGTCCGCGGCGAGGGCGGCGGCGACGGGCGCCGCCAGCCAGAGCCCGAGCCCCAGGACGTCCGTGCCGAGGCGGACGCGGATCGGGACCGCGTAGGTGTCGAGCTGGGCGATGACGCCGTCGAGATCCTCGGCCGCGTGCACGTTGGTGCAGTAGCCGAGGTGCAGCGGGGCTCCTCCCGGATGGCGTAGCCGCATCAGCTTCCCCCGCGCTTGATGGAGCTGCCGGCGAAGGTGGGCTGGTCCGCGTCGGTGCCGGCGCCGGTCAGGTCGAGACGCCCGGAGCCGCTGTAGAACTCCACGGGGTTGCGCCACAGCACCCGGTCGACGTCGTCCTCGGTGAACCCGGCGGCCAGCATGGCCGTCCCGGTCTCCAGCGTGAGCAGCGGGTCCGAGACGCCCCAGTCGGCGGCCGAGTTGACCAGCACCCGCTCCGTGCCGTACCGCCGGAGGATCTCCACCATGCGAGGCGGCGACATCTTCGTCTCCGGGTAGACGGAGAAGCCCATCCAGCATCCGGAGCCGTGCACGATGCCGACGGTGACCTCGTTGAGGTGGTCGACGGCGACCCGCTCGGGCGCGATCCCCGAGGCGGCGACCACCTCCAGAGTGCGCCGGGTGCCGCCGGCCTTGTCGCGGTGCGGGGTGTGGACGAGCGCCGGCAGGTCGTGCTCGACGGCGAGGGCGAGCTGCCGCTCGAAGGCGTCGTCCTCCTCCGGGGTCATCGAGTCGTAGCCGATCTCGCCGACCGCGACGACCCGGTCCTTGTCCAGGTAACGCGGCAGCAGATCGAGCACGGGACGGCAGCGCGGATCGTTCGCCTCCTTGGGGTTCAGCGCGATCGTCGCGTGGTGGACGATGCCGAACTGGGACGCCCGGTACGGCTCCCAGCCGATCAGCGAGTCGAAGTAGTCGGTGAACGATCCGGTGTTGGTGCGCGGCTGCCCCAGCCAGAAGGCCGGCTCGACGACGGCCCGGACTCCGGCCGCGGCCATCCGCGCGTAGTCGTCGGTGGTGCGCGACGTCATGTGGATGTGCGGGTCGAAGATGCGCATCAGGACTCCTCGCGGGTCAGACGGTCGAGCAGGTCGGCGGCGTCGGCGGGCATGGAGCGTCCCGCGGCGGCGCGCTCGTCGGCGAAGGCGGCCAGCATGACCGCCAGCTCACGGTCGGCCCGCTCGTCCAGCCCGTCGACGACGGTCAGCGGCACCGCCATGAACACGCACTTGAGCACCGCCTGCCGCCAGGCGGCCTGGTGGAGGCGCCGGGCGTACGGCCCGAGGGCGGCGGTCAGCAGCCGCGCGTCGTTCGTGCGGATCGCGTCGTGCAGCAGGGGCAGCCCGGCAGCGCCGACGGCGAGCATGGGCAGGGCCTTGAGCACGGCCCGCTTCTCGTCGGCGTCGCCGAAGCGGTAGAGGTCGCCGATCTCGGTCTCCACCCGGTCCGCCGGCAGCGCGGCGAGCAGCAGCGCACGCGCCGCCTCGTCCGCCGTCCAGCCGGGCACACCGGGCAGCGGTGTGCGACCGGCCCGCCGTCCGGCCTGGACGAAGGACCGGCCGATCGTCTCGGGTCGCTCGCCCGCCGCGGTGAGCGCGGTGTCCACCCATTCCCATCGCGGCGTCTCCCGCAGCGCGGCGCGCAGCCGCTCCGGATCCGTCATCCCGCTCCCCCTTCACCCTGACGTCTGGACGCGTGCTCGGCTC
Source organism: Sphaerimonospora sp. CA-214678 (assembly GCF_050942215.1). Classification (GTDB taxonomy): domain Bacteria; phylum Actinomycetota; class Actinomycetes; order Streptosporangiales; family Streptosporangiaceae; genus Sphaerimonospora. The sequence goes on along the minus strand of NZ_CP192056.1, from coordinate 2,458,578 downwards.
TGCGCAGGAATTCGACGGAACGTGCGGCCACGTCGGGCGCGGCGTGGCAGTGGCGGGGAAGCTCGACCGCGACCAGGCCCCGGTAGCCGGCGTCGGTGAGCGCGCGCAGCACCGGCGGGAAGTCGATCTCCCCTTCCCCGAACTCCAGATGTTCGTGCACGCCCCGTCGCATGTCGTCGATCTGGACGTTGACCAGGTGCCCGGCGACGGCCGCGACGCAGTGGGGCACCGGGTCGGGCTCGTTGCAGCGGCAGTGCCCGATGTCCAGCGTGATGCCGAAGCCCTCCGGAGATCCGAGCGCCTTGTGCAGCGTCCGCCAGCCGGCGATCGTCTCGACGAGCATCCCCGGCTCCGGTTCGAATCCCAGCGGAACACCCGCGCGCCGCGCGGCGTCGAGGACGCGCTCGCAGCCGTCGACCAGCCGGTTCCAGGCGGCGGCCGGGCCGAGCCGGGCCGGGCGTACGCCGGACCAGAACGACACCGCCTCGGCGCCGAGGTCCGCGCCGATCGCGACGGCGCGGCACAGGAAGTCCACCCGCCGCTCCCGGTCGTCGTCCAGCAGTGTCGGGGCGTGCTTGCGCCGTGGGTCGAGCAGGTAACGCGCACCGGTCTCGACGACCACCGCCAGGTCGAGGTCGCGCAGCCTGTCGGCGACCTCGGCCACGCGCCGTCCCAGCCCGTCCGCGTACGGGTCGAGGTGGCAGTGGTCGAGGGTCAGGGCCACTCCCTCATAGCCGAGGCCGGCGATGACGTCGAGGGCGTCCGGCAGCCGGTGATTGGCGAAGCCGTTGGTGCCGTAGCCGAACCTCATGTCGCGGAGATCCTCCTGACCAGGCGCCGGGCCAGCGGGCTCGCCGCCGCGAGGGCGAGGCCGAGGCGTGGGGCGCCGCCGCGCGCGGCGAGGGCTCCCTGGAGGGCCGGCAGGCTGACGATGCCGGCGCTGACCGCTTCACGGACGCGCTGCGCCGAGGGATCGGCGACGGCGCGCGCCTGGGGAAGACCGAACTGCGCGGCGTACCAGCCGGCGAGGACCGGCCGCGCCGGGCCCCAGGCGTCATGGGCGGCGCCCCGGACGGTGGCGGCGGTGAGCACGGCGGTGCCCGCGAGGGTCGCAGCGGGCAGGCGCGGGTCCGCCCCCGACACCTCCGCGTGCGAGAGCGCGGTGAGCAGGTACGTGTGGGCGGCGACGGTGAGGGCGCACGGCAGCGCGGCGGCGGTGCGTGAGCCGGTGGTGGCGCCCAGCAGCACGTCGAGGCCGCGGCAGAGCGCCATCGTCAGCGGACCGGCGGGTGTGCCCTTGGCCGCCACGTCGTATGCCCAGACGGCGGCGGCCAGGGGGGCGGTGACCGCCAGGGCACGCCGGCCGCCCGCGAGCCCGGCCACGGCGAGCCCGGCGACGGTGAGCCCCACCGCCGTGCCGAGGGCCGCGCCGGCCGGCACGCGCCCCGAGGGGATGGGGCGCTCCGGCCGCTCGACGGCGTCGAGATGCCGGTCGGCCCAGTCGTTGGCCGCCATCCCCGCCCAGTAGAGGAAGACCGAGGAGCAGGCCAGGCCGACGGTACGGCGGCCGAGCGTCCCACCGGCGGCCGCCCCGGCGACCACATCGCCGGGTACCGACAGCGCGGCCGGCGCCCGGACCAGGTCGATCAGATCGCGAAGCGCGATCACGGCGCCGTCCCCCGCGGGCCGAGCGCGTCCACGGCGGCCCGCAACACCTGCCACTGCTCGACCAGCGCGTGCGGCACGTCTCCGAGGGGGTCCTTGAAGAAGAAGGCCAGTTCGGTGAGCGGGCCCGTGCGCCCGGCCCGGTGCGCTGCCGCCGTCAGCCGCGCCAGGTCCAGGACCAACGGCGCGGCCAGCGCCGAGTCACAGCCGTGCCAGGTGAACTCCATGCGCATGCGGGTTCCGAGGAAGCCTTCGAAGGAGATCAGGTCCCAGGCGGTCTTGAAGTCGTCGAGGTCCTCGACGTAGTCGATCCGGGTGTCACCCTGGGGGGCATAGCCGAGCGTCTCGGTCAGCACGCGCTGCTTGCTGGCGGACTTGGCCGCGTTGGCGTCCGGCTCTGCCAGGCTCGCGCCGTCGCCGCCGCCCAGCAGGTTGACCCCCGACCAGGTGCGTACCTTCAGGTTGCGCAGGGCGAACATCGGCGCGAGCGCCGACTTGACCAGGGTCTCGCCGGTCTTGCCGTCGTGGCCGGCGTACGGAAGCCGCTTGCTGCGGGCCAGGGCGTCGAGGGCGGGCAGGCGGGCGCCGGTGGAGGGCGTGAACTCGACGTACGGGCAGCCGGCTCGCAGGGCGGCGTAGGCGGCCAGGGCGCTGGGCGGCAGTACGGGCTCCGGACCGGCCAGCGCGGCACGCAGCGCGTCGAGATCGGCGTGGGCGGGATGCGGGCGCGGCGCCGGTTCCGTGTTCGACACGTTGATGACGACGACGTGATCCAGTTGGTGGCGTCGGCGGAAATCGTCCAGATCGGCGCCGATGGCGTCCGCGACCTCGGCCTGGGTGTCGCCGAGCGGCAGGGGCCGTACGTCCTGTTCGATCTCCTGTAGCGCGTCCTGCACGGCCTCGACGAGTCGAGCCGGAACCACGCCCGCCTCGGCCAGCGCGGCGGCCTTCTTAGCCAGGGGGATCGAGGAGATGTCGTGGCCGCCGAAGACCAGCTCCCCTATGCCGGGGAGGGCGTCGCTGTGCAGCTCGGGCGACTCCAGGACGCATCCGATCGGCTCGGCCAGGCCCGCCCGCACCGCCAGCGCCCCGAACATGCTGGTGACCGCGACCGATCCTCGTACTCCGATCAGCCATACTCCGGTTCTCATCTGTCTCCTCTCGCGATCGTTCGCTGGGACGGTGAAGTGCTCACGGTTCAAGACGCGCTCAGGGGAACCGCTCGACGATTCCTCGTATCGCATGAGAGGGCGATTCGGACGATGACCGCGGCACCGGAAGCCTCCTGGGGTGTGCGTGCGTCTGGTATCCCGCCCGCCTGGCGGCGCCGACCGGCATACCGCTACGGCACCGAGGTCGGCGTCAACGATGCGGGCGCGGCTCCGGGGGCCGATCCAGGCGGGCGGGACGTTCTGGGGGGGAAGGGGCAGGTGGTGATCCCGCGACCGCGTGCGGCCTGGCCGCGGCACTCCATGGAGTGCGCCGCGACGCGGTTCGGGACGGTCAGACGGGCGAGATGTTCATGGCGACCGGTAGCCGGCGGGTGAGGGATGTTCGCCCATGCCTGAGCCTCCACTTGGGGAATCGACGAGGGAACGCGGATGGACGCCAGCGGAATCACGGCCCGATCCATCGTCGGACCACGTCGCGTTCGGCGTCCCCTGCCGCCCACCACCGACCCGGCAGGTAGAGGTCGTTGAGTGCTCAGTCTGGAAACCACGGGTGTCACCTGTCAAGGGTCCGTGCGAACCGTTTCGATTCGCGCTGCACAATCACCCCGCCCGCACGGACGGCCGCACCGCCGATGAACGTTTCAGCCGGCGCCCGAGCCGACGCATGGATCCTGCGGGAGGAATCGTCCCGATCCTTGACAAAGTGACATCGATTCGTGTTTGCTCCGCCGCACCACCACCTCCATCAGCCGAGGGAGAGGAGCACCGTTTCGCGGACTGCGATGTTAACGATAACAATTTCGGCTGCCGTCATCACGATCCGGTCGGCGCCCGCCACCGTGGACAGACCGCGCGCGATGACCACCTCTCGACGTCGCGGGTCATACGGCCATCGCGACGTCCCCGGTGGAACATCCCGCCGAGTCGGGTGACGACGCCGCCCGAACCGCGGATCTCCCGCTCGATGTCCAGCCGGCCGGCTTCGTCCCCGGTTGCCGAAGAGACCGACACGGCACGGGCCCGGCCGCTCGCCGACGGCGTCGCACCGCCATGAACGCGCGGGCCGTACGGCTCTCGCCTCCGTTCCGTACGCGCCCGGCGACCCGGCGCGATTGGAACGATCCACAGCCATCACCCCCGGTGAGCCCGCCGATCCCCGGCTCGCCGAACCCACTCCGCGCCGGCCCGGCCGTCACCGACGAGGCCGGGTCCGCCCCCTCCGGCGACACCGGCGCCCGGCCGCTCTTCCGGCTCACCTCCGCCCGTGAACGCCGCGCACTCGGGATCTGCTCGCACCCGGCGACCGGCGGCGACACGCTCCCTACCGTTGACGGCGGCGGAAGGCGGGCGCGAGGAGGCCACTCCCAGATCGGATCCGTACCGACCTTCCCACAGGTCCCGGCAGCACCTGCCGCTCTGTCGTCCGAAATCCGCGGCAAGGCGCGCTTCGGCAACCCGAGATGCGCTGACCGCGAAGAAGGTGCTGGTCCGTCCGCTTTCCGGTGAGTCAGCGCCCCGCCGGCGCCGCGGTCGGCTCCCTTGCTAAGGGCAACTTCATTCCTATATGGTGCGAGGCATTCGCACGATGTGAGAATGGATTGGGGAACCAGCATGAGCGACGGCGAGCCCGCCTACGGCCGAGTCCTCGACTTGCTCCTGGCTTTCTCGGATCGGCCGACGTGGACCGTGGATGCCCTCGCCGAGCAGATGGACGAGACCAAGAGCACGACCTATCGCTTCGTCAAGAGCCTGCGCGAACGCAACCTCGTCGTGCGTCAGTCCACGGGCGAGTACTCGCTGGGCCCCGCGATCCTCACCCTGGCCAGGCACGTCGAGGCGCGAGGATCGCTCTCCGAGGTCGCACTGCCCGTGATGCGCACGCTCGCGGTCGACTCCGGCGAGAGCGTCATCCTCACCACGGTGGTCGGGAACAGGGCGCTGGCGCTCGAGCAGGTGTCCGGACCCCAGCCGATCAGCCTGTCGTTCAAGCCGGGGACACTGCGTCCGCTCCATGTGGGCGCCTCATCGAAGATCCTCCTCGCCAACCTCCCCGAGCCCGAGTTCGGCGAGGCCGTCAAGGCGGTCACGACCCCCGGCTACAGCGACCACCCGGTCACCGACGTCGACGGACTCCTCGCGAATCTCGCCGGGATCAGAGAAGAGGGCGTCGCGATCACCGAGGGTGAGTACGAGCCCGGCGTCAAGGCGGTCGCATGCCCGGTCTTCGACGCGCGCAAGAGACTGAAGGGCGCCATCAGCATCGCCGGCCCGGCACACCGTATGCCCTCCGCCTCTGATCAGCGTCTCACGGAGTTGCTGTCGGCCGCCGTGGAAGCCATCGGCCTGGGCCTGGACCCGAGAAGCCATGACTGACATCCACCACATCGGCGTACGCGTCGCGGACATCGAGAAGACCGTGTCCGTCCTCACTCGAGCATTCGGAGTGGAGATCCGGTACGACACGACGGCCCGTTCCCCGCGACTCCGGCGTATCGCCTACGCGATGTTCGGCAACTGTCGCCTCGAGTTGATCGAGGACCCGGAGGATCCGCCCGCTGGGAACGAGCAGGCCGTTCTCGACCACATCGCGATAGGCACGAGCGACATCGTCCCGGCGATGCGAGACCTCGCTTCGGCCGGTTTCGAGTCGCTGGACGACCACCCGAGAGTGGCGGCCTTCGGAAACCAGGTGGCGGCGTACGACCGGGACACCTTCTCCGGAATCAAGCTGCACCTTGTGCGCGAGCGGGAGAGGAAAGAACCTTGAGCACACTGAAGGTGCTGGCGAACCATGAGATGTTGTCGCTGCAGCCCAACGAGTCGTTCTCCGACTCCAGCGCGGCGACCCCCGTTCTGAAGCTCACCTGCCCCGGACTGCTCGATCTCGGCTCCTCCGGGGAGATCGTGCCCTCCATCGCACGCTCGTGGAGCGCGTCACCGGAATGGGACGACTTCCGGTTCCATGTCCACCGGGACCTGACCTTCAGCAACGGACAGGCCGCCACGACGGAAGCGATCGCTGACAGCATCCGACGCAGTCTCGATCCTCGCCGAAACTCCCTGCACGCCCGGGACTTGGGCGCCATCGACACGGTGAGGGCCGTTTCGGCGGACGAGCTCCGGATTCGCACTGACGGGCCGGCTCCGATGCTGCCCTGGTATCTGGCCTGGAGACACTATGTGGTCGCCGACACAGAACTCCAGCCCACCGGTCTCGGCCCCTACCGGCTGGTCGAGTGGATCCGCGGAGACTCCGTCCGGTTGCGACGGAACCCCGCCTACCGCCTGGGACCGATGCCCTATTTCGAGAACATCCACGTCGAGTTCGCGCCGACATCGGAGCTACGGCGAGACAAGGCGCTGACCGGCGAGTTCGACTTCATCGAGACGCTGCCGCCCGCTCTCCTGGACGATGACCGGTTCAGGCGGGATTACACGATCATGCCCGTCGCCTCGGGGAGCAGGACCGTCCTCACCTACAACGCCAGGAAAAGCCGGTTCCGCTCCGCCGAGCAGCGGAAGCGGCTGGCCCGGATGGTCGATGTCCATGAGCTGCGGCGCCGTGTCCTCGGCGAGGCCGCCGGCCTCAGCAGGACGCCGAGCGGCATCTCCGGCGAGAGGGCCGAATCCTCCGGCGCCGGGGAGTGCGGACCGATCAGATTGGCCGCTCCGAACATCAGTCCGGTCCATGAGGCGGCGCACGAGATCGCGCGGCAGCTGGAGGCCCAGGGCCTGGCCGTGTCCGTCGCTCTGTACGACGACCCGCCGTGGTGGCCATTGGTCTACCCGGGTCTTTCCGCGCCGGAGTGGGATCTGGCGATCCAGAGCATGCCGGCGCGTCCGCACCCCGCCGTCACGCTTCGCCGGGAATACCACTCCGACGGCCCGTTCAACGCGACCGGCATCAGGAACCCGGCTCTGGACGAACTCGCCGACTCCCTCGACGCCCGGGCCGGAGAACCCGAAGCGGATGAGATCTACCGGCAGGCGATGGCGGTCGCGGACGAAGCCTGCATGTACACCGAGCTGTATCGGTCGCATCACAGCATCGCGACAAGCAAGAGGATCAAGGGCGCCGGCCCTCATTCAATGAGCTTTTGGAACGTGACGACGTTCTACCGGTGATCAGGACACCGAGAGAGGAATCAGGGATATGTTCCAGAAAAAGATGTGGGCGATCGTGGCAGGGATCGGTCTCTCACTGGTCGCTTCGGGATGTGGCGGTGCCTCCGGCGAGTCGGGCGACACCCTCAAGGTCGGCTACGTCAACGAGCGGCCGTACTCCTGGATCGACGGCGACGATGTCAAGGGCACCGACATCGACATCATCAAGACCTGCATGAAGCACATCGACGGGCCCGCGAATCTGGAGTACGTCCAGGCCGACTTCGAAGGCCTGATCCCCGGCCTGCAGGGCAAGCGGTTCGATGTGATCGCCGGCGGGCTGCTGTACAACGACGAGCGGCAGAAGCTCGCGGACGCGACATCGCCCACCTACCAGTTCCGCCTGGCCGCGATGGTTCAGGCGGGGAATCCGCACGGAATCACCACGGAGATCCAGAGCCTGATCGCCGCCGAGGGCCGCATCGGGGCCAAGCAGGGAACCTACGACTACGAGGTTCTCGTGAAGCATCCGGAACTGGGCGACCGGGTCGTCGGATACGAGTCCAGCCAGTCGGCGTACCGGGACCTGGAAAACGGCCGCGTCATCGCCGTCATCGACAACGAGGCCCTCGTCGTGCAGTACCTGAAGGCCAGCCCGAACCCGAAGTTGGAGATCGTCCAGCCCTTCAACGGCGTCTACGAGCCGGCCGGCGCGGTGATCTGGTTCCGCAAGGGCCTCGAAAGCACCGTGGACAAGGTGAACGAGTGCGTTAAGGACATCAAGGGGAACGGCGAGCTCACCAAGATCTTGGAAGCCAACGACTACCCGGTCGAAGCGGTGACGGGTCCGGACGAGACGACCCCGAACCGGAAGTAAGTCCTGCCGCCGGGGCTCCCCTGAGGCCAGGACAGTGCGAGGAGAGGTATCTCTGGTGCGCAGGATGGAGATATGTCGTGAAGCTAGTTGAGTTCTTCGCCCAGAATTGGCGAGAACTGATTCCCCCCGCCGGAGTGGCCATCCTGGTGACTCTGATCACGATTCCCATCTTTCTCTCGATCGGCACCCTGAGTGCGACTTCGCAGGTCTACGGCGGCCGCCTGGCGAAGCGGGTGGTGAATGTCTATCTGGCGATCTTCCGCGGTACGCCGTTGCTGATTCAGGTGTTCTGGATCTTCTACGGTCTGCCGTTGATCGGAATTCGCCTCCACCCCATCGTCGCCGGTGTCCTCGCATTGTCACTGAACTTCGGGGCCTACGCCTCGGAGATCATGAGGTCGGGCCTGGGCTCGGTCGCCAACGGCCAGTACGAGGCGGCCACCATGCTGGGGATGACCCGCCGTCAGGCCCTGCGGAGAGTCGTCTTCCCGCAGGCGCTGGTGGTCTCCGCTCCGTCCCTGGTCAACCAGGTCATCGAGCTGTTCAAGAACACCTCGCTGCTCGGACTGATCACGGTCGCGGAACTCATCAGGGCGGGCCGGCAACTGGGAGTGTCGACATTCGATCCGATGTCGAGCTGGCTTCTCGTCGCCGCTTTCTACGTGGTCATCGCGGGCCTGGCCGCCATCGGCATGCGGAGGTTCGAACGAAGGATCAACCGGGCCCTCGTGAACACAGGAGCGACGCCGTGAGCGACAGCGTTTCGATGTGGTGGTCGGAGTACCTGCCCATGTTCGCCGTCGGAGCATGGCGGACGATCCAGCTCACCGTGATGTCGATGCTCCTGGCCACCGTGCTCGGCCTCCTCATCGCCGTGGTGCGCCGGATGAGGGTGCCGGGGCTGAGCCAGTTGCTCGCGGCGTTCGTCCAGGTGATGCGCCTGGTGCCGGAACTCGTGCTCCTCTTCCTGGTGTACTACTCGCTGCCCGAACTGGGCATCCTGCTCTCGGCGTTCGTCTCGGCCGTCCTCGTGTTCGGAGTCCACTATTCGGCGTTCCTCTCGGAGGTCTTCCGCGGCGGCCTGGAGGCCATCCCGCATTCGCAGGTCGAAGCCTCGAAGATGCTGCAATTGGGCAAGGGCGTGATGTGGCGCCGGGTGATCCTCCCTCAGGCGGTTCGGAACGTCATCCCGACGTGGGGGAACTACCTCCAAACCGTGATCAAGGCTTCCGCGCTGGCGGGCACGATCACGTATGGAGAATTGTTCTTCCAGACAAACTTCATGGCCAATCAGAATTTTCGTTACTTCGAACTCTTCACGGTCGCCGCGGCAATCTACTTCGTGATGAGCTGGGGTGCGGCCAAGTTGCAGCACCGCCTTGAGAAGAGTTTCGCGAGGGAGCGGAGGAAAACAGCATGACGAATTCCCTCACGTCATCCCATGACGAGACGGCCCAGGTATACGTCGATGTCTCCGGTCTGACGAAGAGCTTCGGCGCCAACCAGGTGCTCAAGGGCGTCGACCTACGGGTGAAGGCCGGCGAGTGCGTCGTGCTCATCGGTGCCTCGGGCTCCGGCAAGACCACTCTCCTGCGCTCGGTCGCCGCGCTGGAGACGCCGGACTCGGGATCGATCCGGGTGGTCTCCCGTCGGCTGGACTACGGACCGGCCGGGAAGCGGAGCTACGGCGAGAAGGAGCTGCGGGCCTTCCGATCGGACATCGGCATGGTGTTCCAGCAGTACAACCTGTTCCCCCACCTGACGGTGCTGGAGAACATGACGGTCGCCCCGCGGCACGTGCACGGGGTCGGCAAGGCGGAGGCCGAAGCCGCCGCGATCAAGTTGCTGGCCCGCGTGGGCCTGGCGGACAAGGCCGCCTCCTACCCGCTGCAACTGTCAGGCGGACAGCAACAGCGGGTCGCCATCGCCCGGGCGCTGGCGCTGAACCCGCGGGTCATGCTGTTCGACGAGGTGACGTCCGCCCTGGACCCGCAGCTGGTGGAGGAGGTGGAGAGCGTCATCCAGCAGCTGGCGTCCGACGGGATGACGATGCTGCTGGTGACGCATGAGCTCTCCTTCGCGAGAGCGGTCGCTGACCGGATCGTGTTCATGTCGAACGGCGTCGTGCTCGAAACGGGCACTCCCGCGCAGATCCTGGACGACCCCGAGTGCGAGGAGACGCGGCGCTTCGTCAAGCGCGCGCAACGTGTCTGACAGACGAATTCGCACCCGCTCCCGGAAATTTGGAGGATGAGGTAACCGATGAACGAGTTTCTCCTGACCCGCCTGCGGTACTACGTCGACGGCGGGATCGCCGAGGGCTCGATTCACGTGCGCGATTCGAACATCGCCGCTCTCTACCCGGTGGACGCGGCTCTGCCGTCCGGCGTCCACCGGGTCGATTGCGGCGGCAAGCTCGCGATTCCCGGTCTGGTCAACGCACACACCCACAGCCACAACATCCTGGCGAGAGGCACCCTCGGTGCGTCGTCGCTGGAGGTGCTGATCGGCAATATCGACGCGGCGAACAAGGACCGGACGCCGGAGGAGGCCTACGCGGCGGCGGCGCTGAACGCCATCGAGTGCGTTCGGGGCGGGTCGACCGCGCTGGTCGACATGTTCACCACCTACCCGCTCAGCCGGGAGCACATCGACGCCGTCGCGCAGGCGTATGTGGACGTGGGGGTCCGCGCCCTGGTGGCCCCTCACTTCACGGATCTTTCTTCCCAGGCCCACCTGCCCGGGTTCGTCGAGTCCCTGCCGGCGGATCTTCGAGCGGAGATCGAAGGTCAGCCGGCCGCCGACGAGGTCGACCTCCGCATCACCGCGGAGGCGAGCCGGCAGTGGAACCACGCCTGCGAGGGGCGCATCACCTTCGGTCTGGCGCCGACGGTCCCGCACCAATGTACGGACCGGCTCCTGGCGGACACCGGCCGATTGGCGGCCGAACTGGGCGTCCCGATCCACACGCACCTGGCGGAGAGCCGTACCGAGACCGTGAGCAGCCAGACCAGGTTCGCCGGAGCGTTCGTGGCCAGGCTGATCGACTTCGGCATCCTGGGGGAAGGCCATTCGGCGGCGCACGCGATCTGGCTGGGCCGGCGCGACCTGGGACGCCTGGCCGAGGCGGGCTCCGTTCTCGTCCACTGTCCGATGTCGAACCTGCGGCTGGGTGCCGGCGTCGCCCGGGTCAACGAGTGGGAGCGGGCAGGCGTGGCCTGGACCCTGGGCTCGGACGGTGCGGTGTCCAGCGACAACCTGAACATGCTGGAGACCATCAAGTGCGCGGGCCTGTCGTCGCGGATCTGGTCCCACGACACGTCCACCTGGCTGACGGCCCGGCAACTCCTGGAACGAGCCTTCGCGGGATCGACGAAGACCCTCGGCTCGGCCCACGACCTGAGCGGGATCCGTCCCGGTGCACAGGCGGACCTCACGCTCTTCGACACGCGGTCCACCTACCTCGCTCCGGGCCTCGATCTCGTCGCCCAACTCGTCTACTCGGAGACGGGCGCCTCCGTCTCGGACGTCATCGTCGCGGGCAGGTTCGTCCTGGAGAACGGCCGCATCGGGACCATCGACGAGGAGTCGATGATCGAGCGGGTGCGGCTCGGAGGCCAGGCCATGATCACACGCAACGCCGAGGCGTGGGCCCTGGCCGAGCGGCTGCGTCCGTACTACAACGCGGTGAACATGCGCACCGCACAGATGCCGTGGCGACCGGCCGACGATGCCGAGCCCGAATGGTCGGCGTCCGACCTCACCCTCCCCTTCTGATCTGGAACCCGCCCGTCCAGAGGATCGATCCCGCTACCCGGAGAGACGAATGGAATACATGCACATCGCCCTGCGAGAGGCCGAGAAGGCCGGTGCACGCGGCGATCAACCCGTCGGCGCCGTTCTGGTGGCCGGTACCGACTTCGTCGTGGGGTCCAATCGCATCGCCAGCTCCGCGAATCCCGTCCTGCATGCCGAAGTGGACGCGATCCTGCGGGCGGTGGAATCAGGATTGACGTTGGTCGGAGCCCGGCTCTTCTCGACGGTCGAGTCGTGCTACATGTGTTTGGGTGCGATCTTGAACGCCGGGATCTCGGAACTGATCTACGGCATATCGTTGCGCGATATCCACCCGGAGGAGCGATTCCGCGCGAGATACGGAGGCTACTCGTGCGCGACGATGCTCGAACTGCTGGGCAGAACCGATGAGCGATTCGTCTTGACCGGCGGTGTGGACGCCGGGGACTGCCTTGCGGTCTGGGACCGCTATCGCGACGCGGGCTGGAACGCCTTCCTGAGGTAGGACGCGGCCGTTCACGGCATGCGGCAGGGTACGCCGAGTCGAGGGAGTGAGCGTGTGAGATGAGTGCTGCACAGGATGGCGAGATGAATTTTCCGGTTCGCGATTTCGTGGGCTATGGCCGACAAGCCCTGAACTTCAGTTGGCCCGGCGGCGCGCGACTCGCGATCAGCCTCGTACTCAACATCGAAGAGGGAGCGGAGCGTTCACACTACTTCGGCGACGGAGCCAACGAATCCAGTTGGGAGTCGCATCGGTCGTTCCCCGCACACGTGCGCGACCTGATGACCGAGTCCGTCTTCGAGTACGGCAGCCGCCGGGGTGCGCACCGCATCCTGGACGTGCTCGAGGACTTCGGCCTGCCGGCGACGATCTTCGCCTCCGCTGTGGCGCTCCAGGTGAACCCGGCGCTCCTCGACCGGCTCAACGACTCTCCGCACGAGATCTGCGGACACGGACTTCGCTGGACCGAGGCATGGGAATTGGACCGGGACGAGGAGTCGGCCCAGATCGCCCGAGCCATCGAGCTGTTCAGGGAACTGACCGGTGACCGGCCCACCGGCTGGTACAGCAGGTACAGCCCGTCGATCCACACCCGAGATCTCCTGGTGAAACATGGATTCGACTACGATTCGGACGCCTACAACGACGACCTGCCCTATTACACCCGGGTCGGAGACGCCTGGCATCTGGTGATCCCGTACACGGCCACGTACAACGACACCAAGTTCGCTTTCAACATCGGCGGGCCCAGCGACTTCCTCGACCTGCTGAAGCGGGCGGTGAACTTCCTCCTCGCGGAAGGTGCCAGAGAACCGAAGATGCTCTCGATCGGGTTGCACGCCCGGATAATGGGACAGGCCGGCCGGGCCGACGTCCTGCGTGAGTTCCTGGCGTTCTGCCAGGACCGCAGCTCCGAAATCTGGATCGCGAGAAGGGACGAGATCGCCCGGTTCTGGCGCGAGACGTTCCCGGCCCCCGAGTCGCACACGGCGTGCGCACAGACGGATACAGGCACGGCACGCCATGTATGACCTGGTTCTCCGCGGCGCCACCGTCGTTTCCGAGTCCACTCAGGGCGCCTGTGACCTCGCCGTCACGGACGGCGTCGTCGCCGCGGTGCTCCCCGCCGGCAGCGCCGCGGTGGCGCGTTCGTACGCCGACCTGGACGGTCTGACGCTCCTGCCCGGCCTGGTCGATGCTCATGTCCACTTCCGCGGATCGCCGCGGGACGCGGGCGAATCGTTCGCCATCGGTTCAGCGGCGGCCGCGGCGGGCGGGGTCACGACGGTCCTGGAGATGCCCGTGACCGATCCGATGGTGCTGACCGGCCGCCTCCTGCGTGAACGCGGGAACAGCCTCTCCACGCAGTCGATCGGCGACTTCGCGCTCTACGGGGGTCTCGGCGTCGGTAATCTGCACGAGGCCGCGGGCCTCAGGGCGGCCGGCGCCGTCGGAGTCAAGACGTTCCTCCACCGGGCCGGCCCGGGACGGGAGGGGACCCTCGGGGCGATCACGGCGGTCACCACCGACGAGATGCTTCGCGTGCTGGAGGCCGGTGCCTCGGCCGGCCTCGTACACGCGATCCACGCCGAGGACGACGGCCTGATCGGCTTCCTGCAGGCGCAGCATCGCGAATCGGACCCCGCCACCTTCCATCTCTCCAGCCGGCCGACTCTCGCCGAGGACGTCAGCGCCGTGCGGGCGGCGATCATCGGGATGGCGGTCGGTGCCAGCATGCACTTCGTCCATGTTTCCAGCGCCCTGACCGTCGACCTGCTGGGCTTTCTCGTCAGCAGAGGCGCCGACCTTTCCATCGAGACCGCCCCTCACTACGTCCGCTTCACGTCGGCCCAGGTCAGCGACTTCGGCATGAGAGCGAGATGCAATCCTCCCCTGAGGTCTCCGCAGGCTCAGGCCGACCTGATCCGTCGTCTGGACAGCGGCGCCATCGACGTCGTCGCCAGTGACCACTGCTCCTATCCGATCGACGACGTGCGCAGACTGGCCGACGATCCGGTACGCGCGCCGGCCGGCTTCCCCGGAATCCAGTACATGCTGCCGTCGCTGCTGAACCTCGTGTCCGAGGGGCGCCTGTCGTTGAGCCAGGTCGTCAGGGCCACCAGCCTCGCACCGGCCCGGCGGTTCTCGCTGGCGCGGAAGGGTGACGTCGCGGTCGGCATGGACGCCGACTTCGTCGTCGTGGACCTGGACGCCCCGACGCCGTTCGCCGACCTGCCTCATCAGTCCGCGGCGGTGGAGAACGTGCCCTTCTTCGGGACCGAGGTCTATTCATCCCGGGTCGCGCAGACCTGGGTCCGTGGCACCTGTGTCTTCGACGGCTCCTCGATCCGGGTCGGCCCCGGCCACGGGCGCTGGCTCAAGCCCGCGCCGCGCCAGGGAGGGGCTTGACGTGCAAGGGAGGGATCGGATGCGTCGGCGAGACTCCGGCGAGGGTGACTTCGCCGGTCGGGTGGCGGTGCTGCTGGGCGGTGGCTCGGGACTGGGCCGGGCGGTCGCCCGCCTGGTGTGCGCCCAGGGCGGCGAGGTGATTCTCGGGGGCCGGACGCGCGAGAAGCTCGAGAAGACCGCCGCCGAGCTCGGATGCCGGGCGAGCTGGATGCAGGTGGACACCGGCGACTCCAGATCACTGGAGCGCTTCTTCTCCCGCGTCGAGCAGGTGGACTTCCTGTTCAACACGGCCGGCGACTACGTCACCGGGCCGCTTCGAGACTTGAGCTTCAGCGAGGCGGAATCCGCGTTCCGGGCCAAGTTCTGGGGCCAGTACATGGCCGTCAAGTATGCGCTCCCGAAGATATCCCAGGACGGTGCGGTGGTGCTGATGGCAGGAGCGGACGGGGCCCGGCCGACGGTCGCCACGCCGGCGTACGTCGCGTGTAACGCCGCCCTGGAGGGACTGGCTCGCGGCCTCGCCGTGGAACTCGCCCCCATCCGAGTCAACGCCCTCTCGTCCGGCGCCATGGACGGAAACTTCTGGGCGACGAGGAAGTCCGCAGAAGCTCGCCTGGAGGCGTTCGAGCGCTACTCACGCCTGAACGTACTGGGACGGGTGGGGACCGAGGCGGAAGTCGCAGAGGCCGTCGTGTTCCTCTTCCTCAACTCCTACACCACCGGGACCACACTCTACGTGGACGGCGGTCTGTCGATGCGATGAGGCGTGGTGGAGCACCGGCGCCGTGTGCGCGCCGGACGCCGGGCTCAGCCGCCGAACGGCGGTCCGGTGCGGCGGGCGACCGCCCCGCGGACACGAGGGATGAAAGTTACATGCCGCCTCATCGCGAGGGTGCGGACGCGTCATGGTACGAGCCCAGGCAGCGCGCCGACGGCGCCGGTGCGTCCGAGAGCTTTGATCCACGTTCTTGACACAGGGACCTTCGGTGATTTGACTTCGCACTACCACCACCTGCGAATCATGTCGGACGACGCTAATGTTAGCGATAACACCCGCCTGGCCAGGCCTGCCCCATCGGTGCCGTCCGCTCATGATTCCTGACCGAGAGAAGAAGGCATGATGCTTTTCGGGAGCCTGAGAAGGGCGCTCGCGGCCGGGGCGAGCGCGTTGATCGCCGCCACCTGCCTGGTCGGCAGCGGTACGGCCCAGGCGGCGACGTCGCAGTCGTGTGACATCTACGCCGCGGGCGGGACGCCATGCGTGGCGGCGCACAGCACGACCCGTGCGCTGTACGGCGCCTACAACGGCCCGCTGTACCAGGTCAGGCGCGCCTCGGACAACACCACCCGCGACATCGGCGTGCTGAGCGCGGGCGGGGTGGCCAACGCGGCCACGCAGGACTCGTTCTGCGCCGGCACGACCTGCGTCATCACCGTCATCTACGACCAGTCCGGCCGGAACAACCACCTCACCCAGGCACCTCCCGGCTACTGGAAGGGCCCCGCTCCGGGCGGATGGGACAACCTCGCCGACGCGAAGGCGGCCCCGATCACCGTCGGCGGTCAGAGGGCGTACGGCGTCCGCGTGGAGCCCGGCACCGGCTACCGCAACAACAACACCAACGGCGTGGCGACCGGCGACCAGCCCGAGGGCATCTACGCCGTGGTCGACGGCACGCACTACAACCAGTGGTGCTGCTTCGACTACGGCAACGCGCAGACGGACGGCCAGGCCGACGCCCCCGCCATCATGGAGACCGTCTACTTCGGTGCCAACAAGCAGTGGGGGTACGGAACCGGAGCCGGCCCCTGGATCATGGCCGACCTGGAGTGGGGACTGTTCTCCGGGGTGAACGCGGGCTACAACGACCTCGCCCCCATCAACCACCGCTTCGTCACGGCCATCGTCAAGGGCGAGCCGAACCACTGGGCGATCCGGGGCGGCAACGCGCAGTCGGGCAGCCTGACGACCTACTTCGACGGACGGCGCCCCAACGGCTACCACCCGATGAAGAAGGAAGGCGCCATCCTGCTCGGCATCGGCGGTGACAACAGCGTCTCCGGCCGCGGCACCTTCTTCGAGGGCGTGCTGACCTCCGGCTATCCGAGCGCCGCCACCGAGGACGCCGTACAGGCCAACATCGTCGCCGCAGGCTACGCGCCGGCGGGCGGCGACAACCCGCAGCAGAACGTCGAGATCGTGGGCGGCCAGTCCGGCCGGTGCGTCGACGTGCCGAACTCCAGCACCACCGACGGCACCCAGCTGCAGCTGTGGGACTGCTGGGGCGGCACCAACCAGCGGTTCACCTACACATCGGGCAAGAGCCTGCAGGTGTACGGCGACAAGTGCCTGGACGCCTACGGGCAGGGCACCGCCAACGGCACCCAAGTGATCATCTGGAGCTGCAACGGCCAGGCCAACCAGCAGTGGAACGTCAACGCCAACGGCACCATCACCGGCGTGCAGTCCGGGCTGTGCCTCGACGCCAACGCGGCCGGCACCGCCAACGGCACGAAACTCATCCTGTGGTCCTGCAACGGA
Source organism: Sphaerimonospora sp. CA-214678 (assembly GCF_050942215.1). Taxonomy (GTDB): domain Bacteria; phylum Actinomycetota; class Actinomycetes; order Streptosporangiales; family Streptosporangiaceae; genus Sphaerimonospora. The sequence continues at coordinate 2,441,509 of NZ_CP192056.1, read as the reverse complement.
CAGGCCAACCAGCAGTGGAGCCTGCGCAGCTGACTCCGGCCACCCGGTCCGGCGCATGAGGGCGATCGGCTGAACCGCCTCGGGCGGAGGCCCGGACACCTGGGTGGGGCCACGGCTCCCCCTACCGGGCCTTCCGCCCGCGAGGCGCGAAACGCTCGTACCCGGCGTCGATGCCTGAGGCGTCCGATGCTCAAGGCGTCCACCCGCCGCGGTCGCTCCGGCTCCAGTGTGCACGGCCTCCGAGTCAGCGAGCGGGCGGTGGACGGCGGGCCGCCCGGCGGCCGATCCGAACGGCCGCCGGGCGGGGCGAACCGGCTCAGCTCTCCTGGTCGAGGAAGGCGAGGGCGACCGCCGCGAAGATCGGGGACAGGAAGATGTCGTAATGCGTGAGACCGGGCAGGATCGCCAGTGCGTGACCGCCCTTGGGCCTGCCCTCGCCCATCCAGCCACCGTCGCGCAGGCCGCCGTCGAGGAGCTTGAAGACCTCGACGTAGTGGCTCGGCGGTGCCATGTCGGCATCGGCGGCGACCACGAGCGTCGGCACCCGCAGGCCGCGCACCTCTTCGGAGAAGTCGAAGTCCTTCGCCATCGCCTCGCCGATCTTGTCGAGCAGCTTCGGGAAGTCCTCGGGGCGGGGTGCCACCCGCTGGTAGAGCTCGTACATCGGGGTGTCCTTCATGAACTCGGCGGCCGCCCCGCTCACCTGGCCCTGCTGCCCCAGCATCTCCGGATAGACGGCATCGCGGCTGATGTTCGCCGATGCCATGACCAGGCGACCCACCTTCTCCGGATACCCGACCGCGACCTGGAACGCCACCCCGCCGCCGAGGGAGTAGCCGACCACGTCCGGCTTGTGCAGGCCGAGGTGGTCGATCAGCGCGGCGACGTCGTCGGCCATCAGCCGGGTGTCGAGCGGCCGGTCGATGTCGCCGGTCCGGCCGTGGCCCTGCAGGTCGGGAAGGATGACCTGGTGGTGGTCGGCCAGGGTGGGAAGGATCGGCCCGAACATCTCACCCGAGCCGAGGCCTCCGTGCAACAGGATCATCGGGCGTCCCGCCCCGTACGTCTCGTAGTACAGGTTGATTCCGTTGACGTCGGCGTACCGGCCCGAGCCGGCGCTTTCAGCGGTCCACTCCATGGCGGTCATGATGACTCCTTGTGCCTTTCCGTTCGGCTTGACGCGGGTGTAGACCGGGCGGGCACCGGAAACTCATCGCTGCCTGCCGGACGATTTTTCCCGCCCCGTGCGGCCCGGGGGGGCGGCGCGGTGAGCGCCGCCGGCAGGCGTGACGGCCCCCGGCCCGATGCCGGGTAGGCCGGCCGCCGCTTCGCCCCCGGTCGCCGGCTTGAGGATGTTTCGCTAGGTTCGTCAGGGTGAACGATGTGGCGGCCGGCGCGGCGATCGAGTCGCGGTTGGAGGCGTACCGGTCCGAGCTGACCGGCTACTGCTATCGGATGCTGGGGTCCCCCTTCGAGGCCGAAGACGCGGTGCAGGACACCCTGGTCCGCGCCTGGCGTGGTTTCGACCGGTTCGAAGGACGCTCGGCGCTGCGGTCCTGGCTGTACCGGATCGCGACGAACGTCTGCCTGAATCTGCTCGCCGGCGCTCAACGGCGGGTCCGGCCCATGGATCTCGGCCCGGCCGGGTCGGGCCGCGCCACCGACCCGGGCGAGCCGCGTCCCGATCAGATCTGGGTGGGCCCGGTGCCGGACGGCCGGGTGCTGCCCGAGGCCGCCGATCCGGCCGACGTGGTCGCAGAACGCGAGTCGATCCGGCTGGCGTTCGTCGCCGCGCTGCAGCACCTGCCGCCGCGGCAGCGGGCGGTGCTGATCCTGCGGGAGGTGCTGGCCTGGTCGGCCCAGGAGGTGGCCGATCTGCTCGACACCTCGGTGCCCGGCGTCAACAGCGCTCTGCAACGGGCCCGGGCCACCATCGCCGCCGCCGACACCGCCGCCGAGGCGTACAAGCCGTTGGACGACGGGCAGCGGGCGCTGCTGGCGCGTTATGTGAAAGCGTTCGAAGAGTACGACCTCGAGGCGCTGACGACGCTGCTGCACGAGGACGCGACGCTGTCGATGCCGCCGCTGCCGCTGTGGCTGTGCGGCCACGACGACATCGTCGCCTGGATGGCCGGTACGGGCAGCGGCTGCCGCGGCTCGCGCCTGGTGCCGGTGGTGGCCAACGGCATGCCGGGGTTCGGGCAGTACCGGCCCGGCCTCGGCGGCTCCGGCCACGACCCGTGGGCGCTGATCGTGCTGGAGATCTCAGCGGGGCGAATCGCGGCCGTCAACAACTTCCTCGACACCCCCCGTCTCTTCCCGCTGTTCGGGCTGCCGGACCGCCTGGATTGACGCGCTCCCCGGCCTGAAGGCCGGGGATTCAGCCCGTGCCACGCCATGCGGCACCTCTGAGGCTTCCTGCTTCCTCACGCTGTGCCGGGGCAGGCCCCGGTCTTACCCGCGCTCCACAGGCGTTGAGCCTGTCCACCCGTCCGGCGGCCAGGATGTTCTTCGCCGCGTTGACGTCCCGGTCGTGGACGGTGCCGCACTGCGGGCACTCCCACGACCGGACGTTCAGCGGCATGGTGTCGTCGATGTGGCCGCACCCCGGTGTGGAACACAGCTTTGAGGAGGGGAACCACCGGTCGATCCTGGCGAAATGGCGGCCATACCGGGCCGCCTTGTACTCCAGCATCCCGACGAACTGCGACCAGCCCGCATCATGCACGGACTTCGCCAGGCGGGTACGCCCGAGGCCGGACACGGCAAGGTTCTCCACGTACACCGCTTGGTTCTCACGGATGATCTGGGTGGAGAGCCTGTGTGCCCAGTCACGGCGCGCGTCGGCCACCCTGGCGTGCGCTTTGGCGACCTTGGCCCTGGCCTTGGCCCGGTTCGCGCTGCCCTTGGCTTTGCGGCTGAGATCCTGCTGTGCCTTACGCAGCCTGCGTTCGGCCCTGCGGAGAAAACGGGGGTTGTCCACCTTCCGACCGTCGGAGGTGACGGCGAAGTGGGACAGGCCCAGGTCGATCCCCACCTCGGCGGCCGACTCGGGCAGCGGCTCATCGCTGGTCTCGACGACGAACGAGGCGAAGTACCTGCCGGCCGCGTCCTTGACCACCGTCACCGACGAGGGTTCAGCGGGCAGCTCGCGGGACCAGCGGACCGGCACGTCACCGATCTTCGGCAGACGCAGCTTCCCACCCGCCGTGACGGCAAAGCGGGCGTTCTTCGTGAAGCGGATCGCCTGCCGGTTGTCCTTGCGGGACCGGAACCTCGGTGCAGCGGCCTTCGGCCCCTTCCGTTTCCCCGTCACGGAGGCGAAGAAGTTGCGGTACGCGGTGTTCAGATCGGCCAGCGCCTGCTGTAACACCACGGCGGACACCTCGCCCAGCCAGGCACGCTCCGGCGTCTTCTTCGCCTGCGTGATGACCCGGATGGACAGCTCCCCGTCCGAGATGTAGGGCAACCCGTTCTCACGCGCGTCCTGCCGTGCGCGCAGCCCGTCGTTGAACACCACCCGCGCACACCCGAACGCCCGAGCCAGCGACCCGCACTGACCAGGCGTCGGGTAGAGACGGAAGTTGTACCTGAGCTGCACACCGTGATCATAGCGTTGGTCTATGGCCGAATATGGAGACATCAGAACTGGCAGGCACCGTGGTTTCGTCCTGCACGCCCACTTGGTTTTCGTGACCAAGTTCCGGCACCGGGTGTTCACCGGGGCACACCTGGAACGCATGGAGCAGATCATGCGGGACATCTGCGCCGACTTCGAGACCAAGCCGGCCGAGTTCAACGGCGAGGCCGGCCACGTGCATCTCCTGGTGAACTTCCCGCCCAAGGTCGCCCTGTCCCGGCTCGTCAACAGCCTCAAGGGCGTCTCCTCACGGCGGGTGCGGACCGAGTTCCCCGAGCTGGCCCGCCACTACTACCGGGCGAACAAGCTGTGGTCGGGCTCCTACTTCGCCGGGAGCGTGGACGGCGCACCGATCAGCGTCCTGCGCCAGTACATCGAGCGGCAAAACCGCCCGGTCTGAGCCCGCCTGGACGCCGATCCGCCTGACGGCGAATCGGCTCTTCCTGCCCCGCTACGCGGGAGAGTCCGCTTCACCCCCGGCCTGAAGGCCGGAGCACTGCGGACGATCCCGGTAGCCCGTCGGTCAATCCGAGCAGGCGCACGAGCTCGAGCAGGTCCGGGCCGGCCCCGGTGACCACCAGAGTCCAGCCATGCCGCCGGGCGGTCAGGCGCAACCGGGCCAGTGCCTCGACCGTCGCCACGCCGGGACGGGCCACGCCGGCCACATCGCAGACCACGACACCGCCGCCCCTGCCGCGCAGCAGTTCGGCGAGGCCGGCGCACAGGCCAGGGATGTCCGCACGCGTCACCGACGCGCCGATGGCGAAGGAGATCGCTGAGGCGGTCACGTGGATAGGACCGCCGGCATCACGGAAACTCATCGCCGCGGCGCCGATGAGTTCGGCGGCGCCGGCAGGTCCGGCCGGCGTGAGCTTCAGCCTCCCCCCGTGGCACGGACACCTACAGCCGGTCACTCGGCCGGTCATTTAGGGGTCCGCCTTGACGCGGCCGTTGATTGCGATCACCGCCGTCCACGCGTGGACCTCCCAATCCGAGTCAGGAGCCTCACGATGCACGTGAAGGGCCCATCGCCGCGGCGGCCGATCCGCGCCACGCGGGCTAGCATCGGGCCATGCCCCTGACCGCGAGCGACGTCGACCGGTTCGAGGCCTCCAGGCCGCGTCTGGAGGCCATCGCCTACCGCCTCCTCGGCTCCGCCGGGGAGGCCGAGGACGCCGTGCAGGAGACGTTCCTGCGCTGGCAGGCCGCCGACGTCGACCGCATCGAGGTCCCCGAGGCCTGGCTGACGAAGGTCCTCACCAACCTGTGCCTCAACCAGCTCACCTCCGCGCGTGCGCGCCGCGAGACCTACATCGGCCAGTGGCTTCCCGAACCGCTGCTCACCGGGGACCCGATGCTCGGCCCGGCCGACACCGCCGAGCAGCGCGAGTCGGTCTCGTACGCGGTCCTCACCCTCATGGAGCGCCTCTCCCCCAACGAGCGGGCGGTGTACGTGCTGCGGGAGGCCTTCGACTACCCGCACCAGGAGATCGCCGAGATCCTCGACGTCACCGAGGCCGCCAGCCAGCAGATCTTCCACCGAGCCAAGAAGCACATCGCGAACGGCAGGGCCCGTACCGAGATCGACGAGGCCACCGCCCGGCGGATCACCGAGGAGTTCCTGGCGGCCGCCACCAGCGGCCAGATCGAGCCGCTCGTACGTCTGCTCACCGAGGATGCCACCTCGATCGGCGACGGCGGCGGGAAGGTCCCGACCCGCGTCAAGGCGTTCGAGGGCGCGGTCGCGGTCGCGAAGTTCCTGCGGGGGCTGTTCAAACCCAGCGAGGCCAAGCGCACCGTGGCCGGCGGCGCGCCCGAGGTCTACGCCTGGACCGCCAACGGCGACCCCGCCGTCGTGGCCGTCGTGGACGGCCGGGTCGTCGGCGTCATGTGCCTGGAGGTCACCGCCGAGGGCATCGCCGCGTTCCGCACCCAGGTCAACCCCGACAAGCTCGAACGCGCGACCGCGCGGTGGACGGCCGCCGACCACGGGGAGCCCCTGTTCAACGCCTTCTGATCACTATGTGAGGTGCTTCACACCGTGTTCCTGTCAGGAAACGACGGGCCGCCCGGTTCAAGTGGCGAACCCGCGCAAGACAGGAGCAACGAAATGCGGCACCGCATCGTCGTCCTCGGAGCCGGATACACCGGAGCCACCGCCGCCGGCCGCCTCGCCAAGCGGCTCCGCCGCGAGGACGTCGCCATCACCGTCGTCAACGCCGAGTCCGACTTCGTGGAACGCGTCCGCATGCATCAGCTGGCGGTGGGCCAGGACCTCAAGCCCCGGCCGTTCAGCGAGATGTTCGCGGGCACCGGCGTCGAGCTGAGGCTCGCGAAGGTCACCGGCGTCGACGTCGACCGCAAGACCGTCGCCGTCATCGACACGGACGGTCCCGGAGAACTCGGCTACGACACGCTGGTCTACGCCCTCGGCAGCGGCTGGAACGCCCAAGGCGTCCCCGGGTCCGCCGAGCACGCCTATGAGATCGCCGGCCGCCCCGGAGCATTCCGGCTGCGCGAGCGCCTGGCCCGCCTCGACACCGGGCAGACCGTGGTCGTCGTCGGCGGTGGCCTCACCGGCCTGGAGGCCGCCACCGAGATCGCCGAGGCCCGTCCGGACCTCGACGTCGCCCTCGTCGCCCGCGGCGGCCTCGGCGACGGGCTCTCACCCAAGGGCCGCGAGCACCTGCGGAAGGTCTTCGGCAGGCTCGGCATCACCGTGCACGAGCACACCGCCGTCACCGGCGTCGAAGCCGGCCGCGTAACCACCTCCGACGGCAGGGCCATCCCGGCCGCCGTCACCGTGTGGACCGCCGGCTTCGCGGTGCACCCGATCGCGAAGGCGACCACCATGGAGGTCACCGGCACCGGTCAGATCGTGGTCGACGGGACCATGCGCTCGGTGTCGCACCCGGACGTGTACGCGATCGGCGACGCGGCCATGGCGATGGGCCCCGGAAACAAGCCGCTGCGGATGTCCTGCGCCTCCGGAACTCCGACCGCCTGGCAGGCCGCCGACGCGATCGCGGCGCGCCTGACCGGCGGGAAGCTCCCGAACGCGCCGATCCGCTACTTCAATCAGTGCATCTCGCTGGGCCGCAAGGAGGGCCTGATCCAGTACGTCACCGCCGACGACCGTGCCGTGCGGGCGGTCCTGACCGGACGACTCGCCGCCGTCTACAAGGAGCTGGTCTGCAAGGGCGCCGCCTGGGGCGTCGCCAACCCGACGCTCGGGCTGCCGACCCGGCGCCGCCGCGTCACGCGGGAGTGGGCCGCGGCGGGCTCGGCCGTCAACGCGCTGGAGTAGAGCGCGAGGCGAGGCAGCAGCCGAGTGCCCGCGATCCGCGACGCCAGGGGCGGGACGGCGTGGCGAAACCCGGTGGCCCCCGGGCCGCCGGCCCTGCACTGTGATCTCATGACGACTCCCGCCGCCGAGTTCCTGCCGGGTCTCACGCTGTCACGGATCCTCTACGGGGAGGCGGTCCGGCCGATCCTCAATGTGGAATACCCCGGGCTGCGGTACGCCGCCGCGAGGGTCGGCCCGGGATCGGAGGTGCTCGGGATCGACACCGCACGGTCGACAGATCACGACTGGGGCCCACGGCTGGATCTGTTCCTCTCACCTCCGGACGATATGACGTGTTCTGAGATCGGCCGCAGGCCGGGATACGCCGTGAGATCGTGACGCGGTGATCACGCTTCCAGGGCGATTTCCGGGCTCACCAGGCACAACGCGCTCAGGTTCTAACCTACCTACCCCCTTTTCGACGCACATCGCCACCGCAGGCCGTCCACACAACCGTGCCGCGACCATCGAGGCTTTCCGGGCCGCCGACCCGCGGCGGTTCACCCGCGGGCCGAGCCTGCCCGAGATCCCGACCGGGGCGTGGATCAACAGGCCTGACGACGACCGGGCCGACAAGGGCACGGAGGCGACAGCATAGCGATAACTACCCCGATGTCCTGTTTGACTTGACACCTGCGACCAGGCGCCGCGGACCACCCCCGCAGTGTTGGGCTCTTTCTGGACGGGAAGCGTTCGCTACAGATATATCACAAGAACTCTTGAGAGATCTATCACTTATATGACACGGTGTGGCCCACATTACTCCTGGTCGTCGAGGGGGAAACGTCTGTGGCCATGGCTCAACCGAGAGGGGCGACGACCGTCGTGTCTGCCGTCGCCCAACGCCTCGCCCTCGCCGGGCTGACCGTGGCCCTGTGGGAACTCGGCGCGCGGTGGCTCGATGCGCGGGCGGTTCCGCCGGTCGCCCCGGTTCTCGAGGCGCTGCGGGCGACAGTACCGACCTCGGCCTTCTGGACGGCCCTCGGCGGGACCCTCCAGTCGTGGGCGCTGGGAATGCTCATCGCCTCCGCGGCCGGAATCTCGCTCGGGCTGATGGTCGGCGCCAGCACGGTGGCCACGCGGATGACCGGCGGGCTTGTGGACTTCCTGCGCACGGTCCCGGCGATCATGTTGGTGCCGCTCGCCGTGCTGGTCTTCGGCGCCACGTCCGAGATGAAGGTCTTCCTGATCGCGCTGGCGGCGACGTGGCCGATTCTCGTTCAGTCGGCGTACGGCATCGGCCACGTCGACGCGGTCGCCCGCGCATCGGTTCAGGTGTTCCGGCTCAGCCGCCGGCAGCGCGTCGTCTTCCTCTACCTGCCGAGCGCGCTGCCGCTGGTGGCGACGGGACTCCGGGTCGCCGCTACGGTGGCCCTGCTGATCTCGATCGGGGCGGAGATCGTCACCAGCGCCCCCGGCATCGGCCACGAGATCCTGCTCAGCCAGGCCAACGGCAACCCGGCGCGCGGATTCGTGTACGTCCTGCTCAGCGGTTGCCTCGGCGTGCTCGTCAACCAGACGTTCGCCGCCGTCGAACGGCGTGCGATCTTCTGGCACGCGGCGCAGCGGCGGAGGGATGCCGCATGAAGCGTCTCAGGCAGGTCGCACTTGAGTTCGTTCTCCCCGCGGTGCTGGTCGCCGTGTGGTGGTTCGCGTCGTCCGGCAGCACCTCGCTCTATTTCCCGCCGCTGCGCGACATACTGCGGGCGTTCGCCGATACCTGGCTCGCGGGTGGCGACCTGCACGTCCTGGGGATGACGCTGTCGACCTTCGCGGTGGGGTACGGCATCGCCATCGTGCTGGGCATCACCGCGGGCGTCCTGCTCGCGGCCAACCGCGTGATCGCCGACTTCCTGGCACCGTTGCTGGAGTTCCTGCGGGCCCTTCCTGCCATCGCGTTGGTCCCCGCCTTCATCTCGGCGTTGGGCATCGACCAGCGGATGAGGCTGAGTGTGGTGGTCTTCGCGTCCGTGTGGCCGGTGCTGCTGAACACCATCGACGGCGTCCGCGGTGTCGACACGGTGGTGCGGGACAGCGCGCAGGTCTTCCGCGTCCCCCGGCTCCAGCGGTTGCTCTACGTCACGCTTCCCGGCGCCTCCCCCCAGATCTTCGCGGGTGTCCGGGTCGGGCTCGCGCTATCGCTGATCGCCGTGATCGTCACCGAGATGGTGGTCTCCGCCGAGGGGGTCGGAGCCTTCGCCCGTGCCGCCCAGTACAGCTTCGACCTGCTGGCCATGTGGACGGCGATCCTGCTGATGGGCCTGGTCGGTTACATCCTCAACAAATTGTTCGAAGTGCTCGAGAAAAGGATCCTGCGATGGCATCTGCAGATGCGGGCGGTGGCCACGTGACGCTCGAGTCGCCGGCCGAGGCCGTGGCAGCGGGCGGGCACGTCCGCGTCAGGGGCCTGCACCGGGCCTTCGGCTCCGGCACCGCGGCACGGACCGTGCTCGGCTGCGTCGACTTCGCCGTCTCCAGCGGGGAGTACGTGTCGATCGTCGGACCGTCAGGCTCCGGCAAGACGACGGTCCTGCGTTGTATCGCCGGTCTCCTGACGCCCACCGCGGGTGAGATCCATGTCGGCGACGAGCGTGTCGCCGCGGAGACCCCTGCCAACCTGGCCGTGGTCTTCCAGGATTACAGCCGCTCCCTGCTGCCGTGGCTCTCCATCGCGGGGAACGTCGTGTTACCCCTGCGCGGCAAAGGCGTCCCCGCCGCCGAGCGACGACTCCGGGCGGACGAAGCGCTCCAGGCCGTGGGGCTGGGCCACACGCGCCGGCAGTACCCCTGGCAGCTCTCGGGGGGCATGCAACAGCGCGTCGCCATCGCACGTGCCCTGGCCTACCGGCCGCAGGTGCTGTTGATGGACGAGCCGTTCGCGTCGGTCGACGCCCAGACGCGTGCCGATCTCGAAGACCTCGTCCTGTCCCTGAAGAAGAAGTACGCCATGACGGTCATCTCCGTCACCCATGACATCGACGAGGCGGTCTACATGTCCGATCGCGTCATCGTCCTGGGCGGCTCCCCGGCCTCGGTCGCCGAGTGCGTGGAGGTCGATCTCGGCGTCGACCGCGACCAGATCACCACCAAGTCCGACCCCCGCTTCGCGCGGCTACGCGCCCGCGTGCTGCGTGAGGTCAGACACTGAGCCCTCGGGTGCTCTCCAGCAGATCCCTACCAAGGAGTCCCGGCAGCATGTTCATCAGACGCATCCGCGCCGTCCTGGCGCCCGCCACGACCGTCGCGCTCGCACTGGCCCTCACGGCCTGCGGGTCGGACTCCGGCAAGCCGGAAACGGGCGCCGACGGCCTCACCGAGCTCACGGTGGCGGTCAGCCCCGGCGCCGCCACCTCGACCCCGATGTACCTCGCCGTCGAGAACGGCGTCTTCGAGGATCTCGGGCTCCGGCTCGACCTCAAGGTGCTCGAGGACGGCTCCGTCGCCATCCCGAACACCCTGAACGGCCAGACGCAGTTCAGCATGTCCGGCTTCGGCGCCGCCGCCCAGGCCATCGAGAAGGGCCTCGGCATCAAGATGATCGGGGCGGCGAACGTCATCCCGACCGACCCGGAGAGCAAGTACCAGGCGGTCATCGTCAACAAGGCCGCCGGCATCAAGAACATGAAGGACGTCCGCACCTGGGCGGCCGACTCCACCGAGGTCGACCCCGCGCAGGCGCACGCAGTCGACAGTCTCGGTGGCAACTACACGGCGCTGAAAAGGGTGGCCGTCCCCTTCCCCGCGATCGGCGACACGGTGGCGGACGGGACGGTCGACGCGGCGCTGGTCAACGAGCCGTGGCTGTCGGTCGCGCTCAAAACCGGCAAAACCGAGATCTTGACGTACGTCACCGGAGAGCTGGCCGTGCCAGGGTCGCCCGGTGCGGTCTTCATCGGCTCGGACAAGTTCATGACCGCCAACCCCGATGTCACCGAGAAGTTCATCAGGGGGGTCCGGACCGCCTACGACTACGCCGCGGACCACATGGACGAAGTCGCGCGGTTCGTGCCGTCGACCAAGCTGAACGACCAGGTACCGCCGGTCGTCGCTCTCGGCGAGTACCAGCGGGGACCGCTCGATGCCGCCAAGGTGCAGCGCCTGCTCGACATCTTCGAGCGGTACGGCGCTATCAAGGGCTCGGTTCCGGCCGACAAGATGATCCACGGCTCCTAGATGTCCCAGGAAGGAATCAAGCGCGCCCGGGGGGAACTACTCAAGGACCCCGGGCCGGACGGACTGATCACGCGGGGCTTCCTGCGCGGTTCGGGGATGTCGGCCGGGGCCGTCGGCACCGGCCCGGTGATCGGCATCGCCAACACCTGGAGTGAGCTCAACCCCTGCAACGGCGGCCTGCGGCAGCTCGCCGAGCAGGTGAAGAAGGGTGTGATCGCAGCCGGTGGGTTGCCGCTGGAGTTTCCGACCATCTCCATCGCCGAGGCCTTCACCCGGCCGTCGAGCATGTATCTGCGGAACCTGCTGGCCATGGACACCGAGGAGATGATCCTCGCGGCCCCGATCGACGGCGTCGTCCTCCTCGGCGGGTGCGACAAGACGATCCCCGCCCAGCTCATGGGGGCGCTGAGCGCGGGCAAGCCGGCGCTCGCGCTGGCCGCCGGGCCACGGCCGCTGTCGCGCTGGCAGGGCGAGCCGATGACCGTCGAGCACCTCTGGCCGCTGATCGACGCGCGCCGTTCCGGCGAACTCGACGACGATGGCTGGGCCGAGCTCGAGGGCTGCCTCAGCTGCGGCGTCGGGACGTGCAACGTGATGGGCACGGCCGTCACGATGGCCGTCATCGCCGAAGTCCTGGGCATGTCCCTCCCCGGCAGCGCGCTGCTGCCCGCCTCGTCGGCACAGCGATCGGCGGTGGCGGAGGAGACCGGGCGGGCGATCGTCGCCCGGACGCGGGCGGGCCTCGCCCCCGACGCCGTCGTCACCCGGGCCTCCCTGGCGAACGCGTTCCGGGCGCTGTGCGCCGTGGGGGGCTCCACCAACGCCGTCCTGCACCTGCAGGCCATCTCCGGCAGACTCAGGACGCCGCTGAGCATGGACGAACTGCGCCACCTCAGCGACACCACGCCCTTCCTGGCCGACGTGCGCCCGTCCGGGAGGCACTTCCTGCACGATCTGGAGATCGACGGCGCCGTGCCCGCCCTGATGCACCGGCTCGCCGATCTCGCCGACCTTGAGGCGCTGGCAGGGGACGACCGTCCGTGGAAGGAGTCGGTGCAGGCACCCCCAGCGGCACCGCGCTGCCTGCGCAGTGTCGAGGACCCCGCGGGCCCGGCGGGTCCCCTCGCCCTGCTCTCCGGCAGCCTTGCGCCCTCGGGGGCCGTCCTGAAGCGGTCCGCCGCCGACCCGCGGTTGTGCCGGCACACCGGACGCGCCGTGGTCTTCGACGGGGTGGACGACCTGCACGCCCGCATCGACGACCCCGAACTCGCCGTCGACGCCGACTCGGTGCTCGTGCTGCGCGGTGCCGGGCCCGTCGGAGGCCCGGGCATGCCGGAGGTCGGCCACCTGCCGATCCCGGCGAAGCTGCGGCGGCGGGGAGTGACGGACATGGTCCGCGTCTCCGACGCCCGGATGAGCGGGACGGCGTCGGGCACCGTCGTGCTGCACGTGGCGCCCGAAGCGGCCGCCGGCGGACCGCTGGCGCTCGTCCGGGACGGCGACCTCATCGAGCTCGATACCGAGCAGAACCGGATCGACCTGCTCGTACCACCGGACGAGCTGGCCCGCCGGGCCGCCGGATGGGTGCCGGTCACCGTCGAGGCCCGGGGTTATGAGAGGCTCTACCGCCACCACGTCCAGCAGGCCGACCTCGGCTGCGACTTCGATTTCCTCAGGGGCCCGCGATGATCGGCCCGACCGGCTGCGCCGGCCCCATCGGTTACGTCGGCACCGGCGCCATGGGCACCGCGATGATCCAACGACTGCTCGACACCGGTCACGAGATCGTGGTGCACAACCGGACGCGTGCCAATGCCGCCGCGGCAGAAAAGGCGGGCGCGATTTGGGCGCCCAGCCTGGGAGAGGTCGTCGAGCGGTGCGCCATCGTGCTGACCTGCATGCGCGATACCACCGCCACGGAGGTCATCTACCTGGGTGAATCCGGCCTTCTGTCGAATGCGACCGCCACCGAGGGCCGGGTCTTCGTCGAGCACGGCACTTTCGCTCCCGCCCTGGCGCGCCGCATCGCGCAGATCGCCACCGAGCATGGTGCGGCTTTCCTGGCCGCTCCGGTGAGCGGCGGTCCCGACGGAGCCCGCGGTGGATCGTTGGCGGTCATGGCCGGCGGGGACGAGGCCGCCTTCGAACGCGCCAGTCCCGTACTCGCGGCACTGGCCGGCCGGATCACGTATGTCGGCGGTCCCACCGCGGGCCTGGAGCTCAAGCTCGTCAACCAGCTCCTCACCAGCTGCCACATGGCCGTGGCGGGAGAAGCAGTGGCGCTGCTGCACAAAGTCGGGATCGACCTCGGTGTGGCGGATGAGCTGCTGACCGCGGGATGGGCCCAGAGCGCGATGTTGTCCCGCACGCTCCGCCTCGTCCATGCGGACCGGACGGACGGCACCGGCGCCACGGTCGAGGGCATGACCGAGGTACTCGACCTGGTCGCCGATCTCCTCAGCCGGCACGGGGTCCCGGCGGTGGTCTTCGAGGCGGGCAGGCAGATGTTCTTGACGGCCGCGAGCCGGGGTCTGGGTGAAGCGGACCCGGCCGGCCTCTTTCGGATCAGCGAGCAGATCAATGAGGTGAACCCATGAAGCCGCACGTCGCGGTGGTCGGAGCGGGTCCTGTCGGGCTCAGCGCCGCGTTCCTGCTGAACAGGTTCGGGATGAGAGCCACGGTGCTGGAGCGCCGGGTCGGGCCGAGCGGGCATCCCAAGGCCCGTGGCGTGCGCCCGCGCACCATGGAGCTCTTCGCGAGGTGGGGTCTCGCCGACGCCGTCTCCGCGTACGGCCTGCCGGCGGAGACGAACCGCTTCATCTACTGCGACTCGCTCGCCGGGGAGGAGGTCGGACGCAGCCCCGGCTCCGACGGCTCGACCGATCACCTGAGTCCGGTGGGAAGCTGCCGCGTCGCCCAGGACACGGTCGAGCGGGTCCTGCTTTCCACGGTGCGCACGCTCGACGACGTCGAACTGCTCTTCGGTCAGAACGTGATCGGGGCCGAGCAGGACGACGACACCGTCACCCTCACCACCGAAACGGGCCTGTCGGTCGAAGCCGACTACGTCATCGCCGCCGACGGGGTGGGCAGCGCGGTCCGGCGGCTGCTCGACATCGATCTCGAAGGCGAGCCGCTCCTCGGCTACGGCCAGAGCGTCTACTGGCGCGGCGACCTGTCACGGTGGACCGCCGACCGGCTCTGCATCCAGTTCATCACCGGCCACCGGTCCGGGAGGCCGGCGAACATCGCCCCGATCGACGGGGCCGAGCGCTGGGTCACGATGCTGATGCGGCCGGGCGCCCAGGCGCGTCCCGAGCCTCCGACACATGACGAGGCCGTCGAGGTCATCCGGGCGGCGGTCGGCGCCGACATCGATCCGGAGATCATCGACATCGCCACCTGGCGGCTCAGCGCGCAGGTCGCCACCCGGTGGCGGGACCGGCGGATCTTCCTCGCCGGTGACGCCGCGCATTCCTTCCCGCCCACCGGCGGGTTCGGCATGAACACCGGCGTCCAGGACGTCGACAACCTGGTCTGGAAGCTCGCCCTGGTCGCGGCGGGGACGGCGGGCGACGCGCTGCTCGACACCTACGAAGCCGAGCGCATCGACATCGCACGCAGCAACGCCGCATGGAGCGTCGCCAACAGCAACCGGATGCGCGACATCGGAAAGGCCATCGCGGCCGACGACAGGGAGGAGCTCGCCCGCCTGTTGGAGGACCAGCGCGGACACATCGACGCCACGGACCAGGATCTCGGCTACGGATACGCGACAGGGGCCGTCGCAGGGGACGACGACCAAGGCGCCGACCCGCTGCGTGTCGCCCGGCGAGGCCACCGCTTCCCCGAGACGGTCGTCGTCGTGGACGAGGAAGAGCGGTCGAGCATCTGCACACTCGGCGACGAGTTCACCGTCGTGACCGACCGGCCACACCACTGGGACGGCGCCGACACCGATGTCGTCGTCACCAAGGGCGGCATTCCCGCCGGCTGCCCCGGGGTCCTGGTCCGCCCGGACGGCATCGTCGCCTGGGTCGCCCGGCCAGGGGACGGACCGGCAGAGCTCCGCGCCGCGCTCGACGAGGCGCTTCGCCGGTGAGCGACCTGCGTGTCAGCGCCAACATGTCGATGCTCTATGCGGACCTTCCCGTCGACGAGCGCCCGGCCGCCGCGGCCGGGGACGGTTTCAGATACGTCGAGTCATGGTGGCCGTTCGAGACGCCTGTCGCCGAGGAAGGCCGGGTCGACTCTTTCTGCCGGGCCCTGAGCCGGGCAGGCGTACAACTCGTGACCCTCAACCTCGACACCGGTGACCCGCGCAACGGTGAGCGCGGGCTCCTGTCGATCCCCCACCATGTCGAGCGCGTCGCGTCGAACCTCGAGGCCGTGGCCGACATGGTCACCCGCACCGGCTGCCCGGTCGTCAACGCCCTCTACGGCAACCGCGTGCCCGACGTCGGCCCCGGCGAGCAGGACCGGCTCGCGCTGCGGCAGGTCGTGCGGGTCGCCGACCGGCTGGGCGGGCTCGGCGTCACCGTGGTCATCGAGACCCTCAATCTCGTGGACAGCCCGCGCTTCCCGCTGACCGACATCGCCGTGTCCGCCGCCTTCGTTCGCCGCGCCAACGACGCCAGTCGCCACGGCAACGTGCGGCTGCTGCTGGACACCTACCACCTCGCCACCATGGACACCGACCCTGCGGCGGCCGTGCGCGATCACGCCCCGCTGATCGGCCACGTCCAGTTCGCCGATTTCCCTGGCCGCGGCAGACCCGGCACCGGGCAGATCGACTTCGCCGCCGTCGAAAGAGAACTGCGCGCCGTCGGTTACGGCGGCTTCATCGGCTATGAGTACGACCCGAAGACAGGAGAGGCGACAGCATGAAGATCGTCAGCTACGGAGCCAGGCGTGCCGAACGTCCGGGAGTCTTCGTGCCGGACCGGGGCATCGCCCCCCTCGACCCGCTGCTGCGCTCGCTCGGGTTCTGCGCGCTCGACACCAACCCCCTGCTCGGGCTCCTCGACCTGCTGCAGCCGTTGATCGAAAAAGCGCTCGACGACGCGGACGCCGACTGGATCGACCCGGCGACGACGCGGCTCGGCCCCCCGGTGCCCTTCCCCGAGAAGATTCTCGTCGCCGGCGGCAACTATCAGTCGCACGTCGACGAGGCCATGGGCATGAAGAACGCGCCGTCACCGTCGGAGCCGATCATCATGCTCAAGCCGTCCAACACGGTCATCGGCCCGTACGACAGCCTGATCGTCCCGCACCAGACCGAGCAGTTCGACTATGAGACCGAGATCGGTGTCGTCATCGGGCGCGGCGGCCGCTACATCGCGGCGGCCGACGCCTACGATCATGTGGCCGGGTACCTCATCTCCAACGACGTCACCGCACGCGACCTGGCGTTCAAGGACGTGCACATCTCGCCGGTGTTCGCCCAGATGACCCGTGCGAAGGGCATCCCCACCGGGGCGCCGCTCGGCCCCTGGCTGGTGACCAAGGACGAGATCCCCGACCCGCACAGGCTGGAGCTGCGCTGCTGGGTGAACGGCGAGCTACGCCAGTCCGGCGGCAGCGACGAGATGATAGTGGACATTCCGCACCTCATCGAGGACTTCAGCAAGGTCCTGGAGCTCACCCCGGGCGACGTGATCATGACTGGTACCACGACCGGCTGCGGGGCCTTCCAGAAGCCGCCGTCCTTCCTCAAGGGCGGGGACGTGGTCCGGATGGAGATCAGCGGCCTGGGCGTCATGGAGACCCCGGTCGTGGACGAGCGGCGATGACGCTCGACACCGCACAATGCCGGGCGCTGCGGCAGGCGGTCGGACAGGCTCCCGGCGCGCGGATCCGCTGGGCCGACGAGAGCCTGCCGAATCTGCCCGCGAACACGGAGGTGCACGCGCATTGACCGGCGGCGCCCGCCAGGTTCCCCGGCTAGCTGGGGGGCGCCTTCGTGCTCACGTCCACCTGGGGCTCGTCGAAGACGAGCAGCGTGCGCGTGGTGAGCACGCCCTCCATCTGATGGATCTCCTCCAGCACCACTCGCCGCAGGTCCGCGTTGTCACGGGCGCGGACCAGCATGATCACGTCGAACTCGCCTCCGACGAGGGCCAGGTGCGCGACCCCCGGCAGGGCCCTCAGCTTCTCGCGGAGGTTCCGCCACTCCGCCTGCCGCAGGTTCAGCGTCACGTAGGCGGAGGTGCCCATGCCGGCGGCGACCGGATCGACGTCTGCGCGAAAACCTCTGATGACGCCGTCCTCGGTCAACCGCTGGATGCGTGCGTAGGCATTCGCACGGGAGATGTGCAGTTTCTCGGCGAGCGCACGCACAGACATGCGGCCGTCCCGGGTGAGCTCCGCGAGGATGCGATCGTCGATGCTGTCGATACCGTCGGCCATCTGTCTCGACTTTCCCGTTCCAGCCCGTTCGGAGTTGGATGTATTGCCACGAAGAACCGGTTATTCAGTCACGTTTTATCCGATTCTCGCCGACTATAGAAACAAATGGCAACCTAAATGAGGATATCGCCATGACACGTGACGCAGAGCACTTGCTGCCGTCGGCAGCACCGGTCACCCTGATCGACTCGGAGGGCAGGGCCGTCACCCCGGACGGCCGCGACCTGCCCGCGACCGAACGGCTCGTGCGGGCGCTGGCCGGACTGATCTCCGCTCGGCGGCTGAACGACCAGGCATACGCTCTGGTCCGGCAGGGACGGCTCGCCGTGTACCCGTCCTCGCACGGCCAGGAGGCGTGCCAGATCGCCGCGGCCCAGGTGCTGGACGAGGGCGACTGGCTCTTCCCCACCTACCGGGACACCGCCGCCGCCGTCGCCCGCGGCGTCGACCCGGTCGAGGTCCTCACGCTGCTCAAGGGCGACTGGCACTCCGGATACGACCCCTACGTCCGCCGTGTCGCCCCGCTGTCCACCCCGCTCGCGACGCAGCTGGTCCACGCCGTCGGCGTCGCCCACGCCGCCCGGCTGCGCGGCGAGCCGACCGTGGTGATGGCCCTGTGCGGGGACGGCGCCACCAGCGAAGGCGACTTCCACGAGGCGGTCAACTTCGCCGCCGTCTTCGACTCCCCCGTCGTCTTCTTCGTGCAGAACAACAGGTACGCCATCTCCGTCCCGCTCTCCCGTCAGACGGTCGCCCCGTCCCTGGCGTACAAGGGCGTCGGCTACGGGATACCCGGTGAACACGTCGACGGCAACGATGCCGCCGCGCTGCTGCACGTGCTCGGGACGGCCGTCGAGCGGGCCCGCGCTGGCGAGGGTCCTCAACTGGTCGAGGCGCACACCTACCGCATGCAGGCGCACACCAACGCCGACGACGCGACCCGCTACCGCGAGGACGCCGAGGTCGAGGAGTGGGCGGCCAAGGATCCGCTGCTACGCCTGGAGACCTACCTGCGCTCGACCGGCGCGATCGACGACACGAAGCTCGCCGAGTTCACCGCGGCGGCCGAGGAGCTCGCCCAGCGGACCCGCGAGGCCCTGAACCAGGACGTCGAGCCGAACCCTGAGGACCTGTTCCGCCACGTGTTCGCCGCACCCACACCGCAGCTGCGCGCCCAGCTCGCCGTGGTGCTGGACGAGATCAGCCGAGAGGAAACGCACTGATGGCCGCCGTCATCGACCATGTCGACCGCGAGAAACTCACCATGGCGAAGGCCATCAACCGGGCCCTGCGCGACGCGATGGCCGAGGACCCCGCGGTCCTGACATTCGGTGAGGACGTCGGCCCGCTGGGCGGCGTCTTCCGCGTCACGGACGGGCTCACCCGCGAGTTCGGGGAGGACCGCTGCTTCGACACACCTCTCGCCGAGTCGGGGATCATGGGGTTCGCCGTCGGCCTCGCGATGAACGGCATGCGTCCCGTGGTGGAGATGCAGTTCGACGCCTTCGCCTACCCGGCCTTCGAGCAGATCGTCAGCCATGTGGCGAAGCTGCGCAACCGCACCCGCGGCAAGGTGTCGGTCCCGGTGGTGATCCGGATCCCGTACGCCGGCGGCATCGGCGGCGTCGAGCACCACTGCGACTCCTCGGAGAGCTACTACGCCCACACCCCGGGCCTGCACGTCGTCGCCCCGTCTACGCCCGGTGACGCGTACGGGCTGCTGCGCGAGGCGATCGCCTCCCCCGATCCCGTCGTGTTCCTGGAGCCCAAGAAACTCTACTGGGCCGAGGATGAGGTGCCCCTCGGGACCGGGACGGTTCCCGGGATCGGCACCGCCGTGGTCCGGAGACCCGGGACCGACGCGACGCTCATCGCCTACGGGCCGTCCGTCCCGGTCGCGCTGGACGCGGCCGAGGCCGCCGCCCGCGAGGGGCGCAGCCTGCAGGTGGTCGATCTGCGCTCGATCGTCCCCTTCGACGACGAGACGGTCTTCGCCGCCGTCCGGTCCACCGGCCGCGCCGTGGTGATCGCGGAGGCCAGCGGCTTCGCCAGCGTCTCCTCGGAGATCGCCGCCCGGGTCGGCGAGCACTGTTTCCACTCCCTTGCCGCCCCGGTGCGGCGGATAACGGGGTTCGACATCCCGTTCCCGCCGCCGAAGCTGGAGCATTTCCAGTTGCCGTCGGTCGACCGGGTGCTCGACGCCGTTGACGACCTCCAGTGGGAGGACCAGTGACCCTGACAGCCGCAGAACAGACCTTCGTCCTGCCCGACCTCGGCGAGGGACTGACCGAGGCCGAGATCGTCCGGTGGCTGGTCGCCGTGGGCGACGAGATCTCGATCGACCAGCCGATCGCGGAGGTGGAGACCGCCAAGGCGATGGTCGAGGTGCCCTCGCCGTACGCGGGCATCGTGCTGACGTTGCACGCCGCCGAGGGGCAGACCCTCGACGTCGGCAAGCCGCTGATCACCGTCGGCGCCGGCCGGGACGGGGCCGCACATCCCGATGCGGAGCGGTACCGCGAGGAGGAGCAGGCCGGTTCCGGAAACGTCCTCATCGGCTACGGGACGTCCGGACATGGCGCATCGGGCCGGCGACGCAGACCCAGGAAGACCGCGCCCCCCGGCAAGTCCACCGGCAAGTCCACCGGTAAGCCCACTGACAAGCCGACGGCGCCCGGCGGGCCGGTCCCGGTGCTCTCGCCGCTGGTACGGAAGCTGGCGCGGGACAACGGGGTCGACCTGACGCGGGTGACCGCCTCCGGAGCGGGCGGGCTGATCACCCGGGCAGATGTCGAGCGGGCCATCGGGGCGCGGTCGTCCTCCCGGCCCCCGGCCGCCATCGCCGCGCGAGGGGAACGGCGTACGCCCCTGACGGGGTTCCGGAAGGCCGTGTCCGCCGCCCTCTCGCGGAGCCGCGCCGAGATCCCCGAGGCGACGGTCTGGGTGGACGTCGACGCGACGGCGCTGTGGAGCCTGCGGGAGTCGGCACGGACCCCCGCCGACCCCGGTCCCGGCCTGCTGGCCTACATCGCCCGGTTCGTGGTCGCGGGCCTGCGCGAATACCCCGTCCTCAACGCCAGTGTCGACACCGAGCGCAACGAGATCGTCGAGTACGACCAGATCAACCTCGGCATCGCCGTGCAGGGTGAGCGCGGTCTGGTGGTGCCCGCCGTGTTCGACGCCGGGGCCCTGACGACCTACCAGTTCGATCGGGCCATCCGGGATGTGACCCGGCGCGCCCGGGCCGGCAAGGTGAGCACCGAGGAGCTGGCCGCGGGCACCTTCACCCTCAACAACTACGGCGGCTTCCGTGTCGACGGCAGCGCTGCGATCATCAACCACCCGCAGGTGGCCATCCTCGGCTTCGGCCGGATCATCGACCGGCCCTGGGTCGTGGATGGGGAGATCGCGGTCCGCAAGATCACCCAGATGTCGTTCGTGTTCGACCACCGGGTCTGCGACGGCGGCACCGCCGCGGGCTTCATGCGCTTCGTCGCCGACGCGATCGAGAATCCGGCGTCGGCGATCGCGAGGCTGTGACGAGCATCGCACGGCCGAGGACGAGACGATCAGCGACGCCATCACCCGCGCGTTCCGGGAGGCGGGATCGGCCTGCGCACCGGCGTACCGGTCGTGAAAGTGGAGACCATGCCGTCGGGTGTCCGGGTGCGCCTGGAGACGGGCCGGCCGCTTGGAGCCGATCACCTGTTCGTCGCCGTCGGGCGCACCCACATCACAGCCGACCTCGATGGTGAGAGGCGGGCGGCCTGCAGCCGCCCGCCTCGATCCGGTCAGGTCACCCGCGTCACTTCGCGACGAGCGTCAGCACGTCGTAGGTCGCCACCGCGGTGCCCTCCTGGTTGAAGACGACCGCGTCCCACCGGACCTCGCCGTAGTCAGCGGACGTGCGCGGCGTGATCTGCTTGACGGTCAGCGTCACCCGGATCGTGTCCCCTGCCTTGACGGGAGTCTGGAAGCGCAGGTCGTCGACGCCGAAGTTGGCCAGCACCGGGCCGGGGTTCGGCTCGACGAACAGACCCGCCGCCAGGGAGACGACCAGGTACCCGTGGGCGACGATGCCGCCGAACAGCGGGTTCGCCGCGGCGGCATCCGGGTCGGTGTGTGCGTAGAACGTGTCGCCGGTGAACCGGGCGAAGTGCTCGATGTCCGCCGGCGACACCGTGCGCTCCGCGCTCTCGATTGTGTCACCGATCCGCAGTTCGGCCAGGCTCTTGCGGAACGGGTGGACATCGGTCACGGTCCGGCGCGAGCCGATGGTCCAGCGGCCGGTGATCGCGGTGATCATGTCAGGGGATCCCTGCAGGGCGGTGCGCTGCATGTGGTGCAGCACGCCGCGGATGCCGCCGAGTTCCTCGCCGCCCCCGGCGCGGCCCGGACCGCCGTGGACGAGCACGGGAAGCGGGCTGCCGTGGCCGGTCGACTCGGCGGCATCATCCCGGTCCAGCACCAGGATCCGGCCGTGCCACGGCGCCAGGCCGAGGGTGACCGTGCGGGCGACCGCAGGGTCGTGGGTGATCAACGACCCGGCCAGGCTGCCGCGGCCACGAGCCGCCAGCGCGACGGCCTCGTCGACGGAGTCGTAGGTGAACACCGTCGAGACGGGGCCGAACGGCTCGACGTCGTGCGGCTCCACCGCACCGGGCCGGGCGCGGAGCAGCACCGGGGAGAGGAAGGCGCCGCGTTCGGCGTCGGCGCCGACCACCTCGACGTGGTCGGGGTCGCCGAAGACGATGTCGGCGGACGCGCGCAGGGCCTCGACCGCCTTGCGCACCTCGTCGCGCTGCCCGAGGCTCGCCAGCGCACCCATCCGGACCGTCTCGTCGGCGGGGTCGCCGACGGTCACCTTGGCCAATCGGGCGGTGATGGCCTCGATGACCCGGTCGGCGATCGGTGCCGGGACGATGGTTCGGCGGATGGCCGTGCACTTCTGGCCGGCCTTGACCGTCATCTCGGTGACGACGCCCTTGACGAAGAGATCGAACTCGGGGTCGTCCACTCTTACGTCCGGGCCGAGAATCGAGCAGTTCAGCGAGTCCGCCTCGACCCCGAGTGCCAGTCCGCCGTGCACCACCGACGGGTGCGTCCGCAGGATGCCTGCGGTGTACGCGGAGCCGGTGAAGGCCACCGAGTCCTGGACGCCGAGGTGGTCGAGCAGGGGGCCGGCGCTGCCGCAGAGCAGTTGCAGGGCGCCCTCAGGGAGAATGCCGGAGTCGATGATCCGCCGGACGACGGCCTCGGTGAGGTACGCGGTCTGGCCGGCCGGCTTCACGATCGAGGGCAGGCCCGCCAGGAAGGCGGGCGCGAGCTTCTCCAGCATGCCCCACACCGGGAAGTTGAAAGCATTGATCTGCACCGCCACACCGGGGCGCGAGGTGTAGACGTGCTGGCCGACGAAGGTGCCGCCGCGCCCCAGCGGCTCGGGCGGTCCGTCCATCACGATCGTGTCGTTCGGCAGTTCGCGGGTGCCCTTGCTCGCATAGCTGAACAGGGTGCCGAAGCCGCCGTCGATGTCGATCATGGAGTCGCGCCTGGTAGCGCCCGTCCGGGACGAGAGCGCGTACAGCTCCTCCTTTCCCGCGGAGTCCGCGGAAAGATGTCTGGCCAGCTTCTTGAGCAGTCCCGCCCGTTCGTGGAAGGTCAGCGCCCGGACGGCCGGCCCGCCCACCGTGCGGGCGTGATCGACCATCGCCGCCAGGTCCAGACCCCGGCTCGAGATGCGGGCGACCTCCGCGCCGGTCGCGGCGTCGAGCAGCGGCGCGCCCTCGTCGGCGGCCCGGAACCAGTGTCCCGAGGCGTAGCTCTCCAGCAGTTCACTCACGTCGTCTTCCTCCATGCAGGGTGCGTTGCCAAGGGGGCGTTCGTTGTGCCACGCTATTACAGACCGTTCGGTCAGTAAATAGCCCCCAGAAGCCGGAGGACGTCGATGACAGCCGTCGCGGACGAAGCCGACCTGCGGTCGTCGTTCGAATCGACCATCGCACGCAACGACCGGATCGAGCCGCGGGACTGGATGCCCGAGGACTACCGGAAGACGCTGATCCGCCAGATCGCCCAGCACGCCCACTCGGAGATCATCGGCATGCAGCCGGAGGGGAACTGGATCTCGCGGGCGCCGTCGCTGCGCCGCAAGGCGATCCTGCTGGCCAAGGTGCAGGACGAGGCCGGCCACGGGCTCTACCTCTACTCGGCCTGCGAGACCCTGGGCGTCTCCCGCGACGAGCTGACCCGCAGACTGCTGTCGGGGCGGCAGAAGTACTCATCGATCTTCAACTACCCCACGCTGTCGTACGCCGACGTCGGCACGATCGGCTGGCTCGTCGACGGCGCGGCGATCTGCAATCAGGTGCCGCTGTGCCGCACGTCCTACGGCCCCTACGGACGCGCGATGATTCGCATCTGCAAGGAGGAATCCTTCCACCAGCGGCAGGGCTACGAGTTGCTCATGACGATGATGCGGGGCACCGACGAGCAGCGTGCGATGGTGCAGGAGTCGGTCGACCGGTTCTGGTGGCCGTCGCTGATGATGTTCGGGCCGCCGGACGGCGACTCGCCCAACACCGAGCAGTCGATGGTATGGGGCATCAAGCGGCACACCAATGACGAGTTGCGGCAGCGCTTCGTCGACATGACGGTGCCGCAGGCGGAGGCGCTCGGCGTCACCCTGCCCGATCCCGACCTCACCTGGAACGAAGAGCGCGGACACTACGACTTCGGCCGGCCCGACTGGGACGAGTTCTGGACGGTCGTCAAAGGCCACGGCCCGTGCAACGCCCAGCGACTGGCGCACCGCCGCAAGGCTCACGACGAGGGTGCCTGGGTCCGCGAGGCGGCGATGGCGTTCGCCGCCTCGCGGAACGAGGAAGTGACGCGATGACCGGCCCGGTGAGCGCGGAATGGCCGCTCTACGAGGTGTTCGTCCGCGGCAGGCGCGGACTCAACCACGTCCACGTCGGGTCGCTGCACGCTCCCGACGACGCGATGGCGCTCCGCCACGCCCGCGACGTCTACACCCGGCGCAACGAGGGCGTCTCGATCTGGGTCGTCCGCTCCGATGCGATCACCGCGTCCAGCCCGGACGAGAAGGATCCGCTCTTCGCGCCCTCCGGAGACAAGGTCTACCGGCACCCGACGTTCTATGAGATCCCCGAGAACGTCCCCCACATGTGAGGACCTGCCATGTCCGATGACAACGTCTACGACGGCCTGCTCTTCGACGACGCGCGCTGGGCGTTCGGAACCGACTTCGAGGACCCGCTGGCCGGTGTCGACACGACGGTTCCGGACGGCGCGGACCCGCGGGCCCTCGCCGCCTACTGCCTGATGCTCGGCGACGACGCGCTGGTCCTGTCCCAGCGCATCGCCGAGTGGTGCGGTAACGCGCCGGATCTGGAGGAGGACATCGCGCTGGCCAACATCGCGCTCGACCTCCTCGGCCAGGCCCGGCTGCTGCTCGCCCGCGCCGCAGCGGCCGATCCGGGCGTCGTTCCGGAACTTCCAGAGAGCTCGCCGGTCCCGGCGGAGGACGCGCTCGCGTTCTTCCGGGAGGCGGAGGGGTTCAAGAACGTCCGGCTCGCCGAGGTGCCGTGCGGCGACTTCGCCGAGATCATCGTACGGATCCTGCTGTTCGCCACCTGGCGTCTGGCCCTGTTCGAGCGGCTCACGCGGAGCCGGGACGCGGTCCTCGCGGCCGTCGCCGCCAAGGGGATCAAGGAACTCGCCTACCACCGGGACTTCACCGGCCGCTGGTTCGTGACACTGGCGGGCGGCACCGCCGAGTCGCGCCGCCGGCTCGTCACCGCGCTGGACGGGCTGATGCCCCTGTGGCCGGAGTTGTTCGCCACGCACGCGATCGAAAAGGCCGCTGCCGCTTCGGGCTTCGGCGTGGACCCGGCCGAGGTCGTGCAGGAGACCGACGCCGTCCTCGACCAGGTCTTCGCCGTGGCGGGAACACCCCGGCCGGACGCGGCGAGACCGACCAGGATGCGGGGCCGGACCGGACGCGACGGATCGCACACCGAGGCCCTCAGCCGCCTGCTCGCGGAGATGCAGGTGGTAGCGCGGGCGCATCCGCGGGGCAGGTGGTGACCACGATGAGCGAGGTTCTGGAACGCGCGCATTCCGTCGCGGCATCGGTGCGGGATCCGGAGCTGCCCATGCTCACCCTCGCCGACCTCGGCATCCTACGAGACGTCCAGGTCGACGAGGGCGGCCGGGTCGATGTCACGATCACGCCGACTTACAGCGGTTGCCCAGCGATGGCGACCATGCGGGACGACCTGGTACACGCACTCAACACCGCAGGATTCGCCGACGTGAGCGTCCGCGTGGCGCTCGCGCCGGCGTGGACGACCGACTGGATCAGTCCCCGTGGACGCGCGGCGCTGGCCGAGGCGGGCATCTCGCCTCCCTCTCCGGCGCACAACCGTGGCGGTCCCGTCCCGCTCACGCTCGGGCCGATACGCCGCGACATCGCCTGCCCGCGCTGCGGCTCGGCCGACGTCGAGCTCACCTCGGAGTTCGGCTCGACGGCGTGCAAGGCGCTCTACCGCTGCCACGCGTGCCTTGAGCCGTTCGACCATATGAAGGAGATCTGACGTGACCCAGGTCTTGGCCGCTCGGCCCCGTCCGTCGACGGAGTTCCACACCCTGACCGTGACCGCCGTCGAACGGCTCACCGACGACGCGGTCGCCGTGACGTTCGATGTGCCACCCCCGCTGCGCGAAACGTTCGCGTTCGAGGCGGGGCAGTCACTGACCCTGCGGCGGGTCGTCGACGGCGTCGAGCACCGGCGCACCTACTCGATCTGCGCGGCGATTGGCGCGCCACCCCGGATCGGCGTACGTGAGATCCCGCAGGGCCTGTTCTCGTCCTGGCTGGTACGCGAGGTGAGGCCGGGCGACGGCATCGAAGTCCAGGCACCCTCCGGCGGCTTCCGCGTGGAGGCCGCCCCCGGTGGCCGGCACCTGTGCATCGCCGCGGGCTCCGGGATCACGCCGATGCTGTCGGTCGCGTCCACGGTCCTGGCCGACCCGGAGGGCGCTGTAACGCTCCTGTACGGCAACCGCAGGACCAACACGGTGATGTTCGCCGAGGAGCTCGCCGATCTGAAGAACCTGCACGGGCCGCGTTTCGACCTGGTGCACGTCCTCTCCCGTGAGCCACGGGACGTGGAGCTGTTCTCCGGCCGGCTGGACTCCGACCGGCTGCACAGGATCCTGACCCTCCTCGTGCCCATCGCCGAGATCGACCACGTCTGGCTGTGCGGCCCCCTCGCGATGATCGAGGACGCCCGCGACGTCCTCACCGAGCTCGGAGTAGAACCCGAGCGGGTGCACGCCGAGCTGTTCTTCGTGGACGAACCGCCACCGGCGCGGCGCCACCGAGACCCTGCGCTGAGCGGGACCGCCAGCGAGGTCACGGTCGTACTGAACGGCCGCGGCACCACGGCCGCGATGGCACGCGACCGCAGCATCCTTGACTCCGCCCAGGCGCAACGCGGCGACCTCCCGTTCGCATGCAAGGGCGGCGTCTGCGGCACCTGCCGGGCGCGTGTGACCACCGGCGAGGTCGACATGATCCGCAACTACGCGCTCGACCCGGCCGAAGTCGCCGCCGGGTTCGTCCTGACTTGCCAGACCTATCCCGTCGGTGAGGCGGTCACCGTCGACTACGACGCCTGAAAACGTCCCTGAGGAGACCCATGAGAGAGAGCTTCATCCTGGCCGGTGCCCGAACACCGATCGGCCGCTACGGCGGGGCGCTCGCACGCGTGCGCCCCGACGACCTCGCCGCGCTCGCGGTCGGCGAGGCCGTCCGGCGCGCCGGCCTCGACCCCGAACTGATCGACGAGGTCGTGCTCGGCGCCGCCAACCAGGCGGGTGAGGACAACCGGAACGTCGCGCGGATGGCCGCCCTGCTCGCCGGGCTGCCGGAGACCGTGCCCGGGTTCACCGTCAACCGGCTCTGCGCTTCGGGGCTCACCGCCATCGCGACCGCGCGTCAGCTGATCGCCGCAGGTGAAGCCGATGTCGTCGTGGCGGGCGGCGTCGAGTCGATGACCCGGGCGCCCTGGGTGATGGCCAAGCCCGAGAAGGCCTTCGCCAAGCCGGGCGCCACTTTCGACACCTCGATCGGCTGGCGCTTCACCAACCCCGGCTTCGGCGCCGACACCACCCTGTCGATGCCGCAGACGGCCGAGCGGGTCGCGGAGCAGTGGTCGCTGACCCGCGAGGAGCTGGACGCCTTCGCTTTACGCTCCCACCGGCGGGCCGTCGACGCGAGCAAGAACGGGCGCTTCGCCGAGGAGATCGTCCCGGTCCCGATCGGCGACGACGAGTTCGCCGTCGACGAGGGGCCGCGGGCGGACACCAGCATGGAGCGCCTCGCCCGGCTGAAGCCCGTCAACGGGCCGTACGGCGTGGTGACCGCGGGCAACTCGAGTTCCCTCAACGACGGGGCCGCCGCCGTCGTGGTGGCCGGTGAAGGCTTCATCTCCGAGCACGGCCTCGAACCGCGGGCGCGTCTCGTCGCGGCCGCGAGCGCCGGCGTCCCCCCGGCGATCATGGGCATCGGACCCGTCCCGGCGACGCGCAAGGCGCTGCACAGGGCGGGCTGGGGAGTCGGTGAACTCGACGCCGTCGAGCTCAACGAGGCCTTCGCCTCACAGACCCTGGCCTGCATCCGCGACCTGGACCTGGACATCGAGAAGGTCAACGCCGACGGCGGCGCGATCGCGCTCGGTCACCCGCTCGGCGCCTCCGGCACCCGCATCGTCCTCACGCTGCTCGGGCGGCTTGAGCGGGGCGGCGGCCGGCGCGGCCTCGCCACCATGTGCGTCGGCGTGGGGCAGGGCGCCGCGCTCGTCCTGGAGCGGGTGTGAGCGGCTCGCCGGTCGTCGTCGAGGCGAGCGCGGATCGCGTCGTCGTCACGCTGAACCGTCCGGACGTACGGAACGCCATCGACCAGCGGATGGTGGACGACCTGCATGAGCTCTGCGGCACCCTGGAGTCCGACCCGCGCGTCCTGCTCATCCGGGGCTCCGGCGGGACGTTCGCGGCGGGCGCCGACATCGCACAACTGCGAGAGCGCCGCCGCGACGACGCCCTGCGGGGGATCAACTCTGGCCTGTTCGACCGCGTCCGCAGGCTCCCCATGCCCACGATCGCCCTCGTCGAGGGCTACGCGCTCGGCGGCGGGGCCGAGCTCGCCTACGCGTGCGACTTCCGGCTCGGCACCCCCACGACCAAGATCGGAAACCCCGAGCCCGGCCTCGGCATCCTGGCCGCGGCCGGGGGCACGTGGCGGCTCGCCGAGCTGGTCGGGGAGCCGGTCGCCAAGGAGATCCTGCTGGCGGGCCGGGTGCTGGACGCGGACGAGGCGCACACATTGCGACTGCTCAACGAGGTCGTGGCCGCCGACGACCTGCCGGCCGCCGGCCACCGGTGGGCCGATCGGATCACCGCCTCGGCCCCGATCGCCGTGCGGCTCACCAAGGCCCTGTTCCACGCACCGCGCGACGCACACCCGCTGATCGACGACGTCGCGCAAGCGGTGCTGTTCGAGGCCACCGAGAAGCACGACCGGATGACGGCGTTCCTGGAACGCCGGAAGGAGAAGAAATGAGCGACCTGCCCACGAAGGTCGGCGTGTACGGCGGTGGCCGGATGGGCGCAGGCATCGCCCACGCCTTCCTCATCAAGGGCTCTGACGTCATCATCGTGGAGAGCTCGGGCGACGCGGCCGGCGCCGCGCGGACCCGGGTCGAAGCGAGCCTTGCCAAGGCGGCCGAGCGCGGCGCACTGGGCGCGGCCGGCACGCTGACGGTGACCACGGACGCCGCATGCCTCGGCGGCACAGAACTGGTCATCGAGGCGGTGCCGGAACTGCCGAGACTGAAGGCCGACGTCCTCGCGACGATCGAGAAGGCGGCTCCAGACGCCGTGGTGGGCACCAACACGAGCTCGCTCTCGATCGACTCCCTCGCGAACGCGCTCGCCGTCCCCGGCAGGCTGATCGGGCTGCACTTCTTCAACCCGGTACCGGCGAGCGCACTCATCGAGATCGTCGTCGGTCCCCGCACGGACCCGGCGCTCGTCACCCGGGCGCGGAAGTGGGTCTTCGACCTGGGGAAGACGGGCATCACCGTCACCGACTCACCGGGGTTCGCCTCCAGCCGCCTCGGCGTGCTGCTCGCACTCGAGGCGATGCGCATGCTCGATGAGGGCGTCGCGACGGCCGAGGACATCGACGCCGCGATGACGCTGGGCTACCGCCATCCCGCCGGACCGCTCCGGACCACCGACATCGTCGGCCTGGACGTACGGCTCGACATCGCCGAGCATCTCGAACGCACGCTCGGCCCGCGGTTCGCGCCACCGTCCGTACTGCGCGAGAAGGTCGCCGCAGGCAAGCTCGGCCGCAAGACCGGGGAAGGCTTCTACACCTGGTGAGCGCGACACGGTGAATGCCGAAGACCCGGTCCGGAGGCCGGCCGAGGCGATGCGAGTCCAGGGCGCCGTCGGCAATGCCCCGGGGTGGCCGGGGTGGCCGGGTTCAGCGGAAGCGGCCACCCCCCGGCGCGCCGATCACTCCCGGCGCCTGAGGCCGTCGAACGCGACGGTGGCCACGGCCTCGGCCAGTTGCCGGGCATCGTACCGGCCCCCGGGACGAACCCATTCGACGAGCGAGTTGACCATGCCGAACAGCAGCCGGCTGATCAGGTAGGGGTCGAGGTCGTCCCGCAGCGCGCCCTCGGCGACGGCCGCCTGCACCAACCCCGCCAGCCGGTCGTCAATGAGCCGCCGGCGGCGCAACGCCTCCTGCTCGACCTCCCCGTTTCCCCGGACCCGCAGCAGCAGTGTGACGGCGGGCAGGTGCGCGACGAGCACCTCGATACTGCCCCGCACGGCGCCGCGCAGCCGCTCGTACGCCGACCCCGTCCGATCCGCGTCCGCCGCGTCCAGCACCGCGGTGAGGTTGTCCAGCGCCTCGTCGAGGGCCTGCTCCAGCAGGTGGGTCTTGCTCGGCACATGGTGATAGATCGCCGACTTGGTGAGCCCGAGCTCCGCGGCGAGGTCGCCCATGCTCGTCGCGTCGTACCCCTGCCGGTTGAAAAGGTCGATCGCACGCCTGAGCACCGTCGCCTGGTCGTACCCGGGCCGTCCCCGTCGTGGCGTGGAGGCCGGTTCCCGGGCCTCCGCGGGTGTCGAGCTACTCATGCGGGCAGGCTCCCACATCCAGGTCCACCGCTGATCCCCCACTGGCCCGAGACCCGCGACATCTGCAATACTGACCAATAGGTCAGTAAATAGAAGAGGTGGCTATGGATTCCGTGCTGATCGAGCGCCGAGACGCCGTCGCTACGGTCATGATCAACCGTCCCGAACGCCGCAACTCGCTCAACGGCGACGTCAAGACCGCCCTGCGGAACGCGTTGACCGAGGTCGCCGCCGACCAGCAGATCCGCGCGGTGGTCCTCGCCGGGGCGGGTGGACACTTCTGTGCCGGACAGGATCTCAAGGAGCACGCCGACGAACTGAGCACGGGCGGCGCGGAGAGCGCGTTCTCGACCGTCGCCGAGCACTACGCGCCGATCGTGCGGAGCCTGGCGACCATGCCCAAGCCGGTCATCGCGGCCGTCGAAGGCAGTTGCGTGGGCGCCGGACTCGGCTTCGCCCTGGCCTGCGACCTCCGCGTCTTCGCCAAGAACGCGACTCTCGCAACCGCCTTCAGCGCGATCGGCCTCACCTGCGACTCCGGTCTGGCACACACCCTCCCACGTGCCGTGGGGGACGCCCGCGCCCGTCACCTGGTCCTGCTGGCCGAACCCTTCACCCCGGCCGAAGCCGTCCGATGGGGAATCACCGGCGACATGGTCGACCCGCACGAGACCCTCGCAGCGGCGACCGGCCTGGCCGAACGCCTCGCCTCAGGCCCGACCACCGCCTATGCCGAGACCAAGCGCCTGATCACCGAAACGTGGACCCGCACCCTCGACGCCACCCTTTCAGCGGAGAGCCGGGCGCAGAGCCGGGCGGGCGCCTCCACCGACCACACCACAGCCGTCCGCGCCTTCCTGAACAAGGAGAGGCCGGCCTTCGTCGGCCGGTGACACCGGAACGGCCGGGCACGGAGACGACGTGTGGCCGCCGACCGGCCGGTCGGCGGCCACACGTCGTGTACGGAGCTACTCGCCAGAGGAGGGGACGTGCGCGATGACATCCCACTGCACGCCCGCACCGGGCGCCGGCAGAGGATGGGGACCGCCCATGGCGACGCTGCTGAGCACCGGCGGGCTGTCCGGGAAGGCCTGGCGCCAGGACGTCAGCATCCCGGGCATGAACGCCATGTCGGAGAGGAAAGCCTGCACCTTGCACACCTCGCCGAGCGTCGTCCCGGCGGCCTCGCACAGGCCGGCCGTCTGCTCGGCGAGCAGGTCGGTCTGCCTTGCCGACGCGTCCCGGGAGAACGGGGCGCGCGGATCCGGCCGCGCACGATCGGGGACTCCCCCGCCTGTGTCGACGGGCAGGAGGCTGCTGGTGAAGAGGAACTCGCCGGCGTGCACGGCCTGCGGGGCGTGACCGTACGGCCTGGCGACACCCTCGACCTCGATCGTGCGGCGGGTCGTGGTGCCGTCGCCCGCCAGCAGGACGAGCGCGACCTCGATGCGCAGTCCCTTGATGACCAGCTGGGATCCGGTGACGACGGTCCTGGCGGGCGGCTCGTCCGGGAAGAACTCGCGCCACACGCGGTCCATCCCCGCGAAGTCGGAGGGGTGCGTGAGCGTCACGTCCGCCTTGACGCAGTTGGCCAGGGAAGCCCCCGCGGCCTCCGCCATCTTCGCCATCACCTCAAGCGTGTAGCGCGTCTGGGCCTCGATCTCCGAGCCCACCCAGATGTAGGGGTTCACCCGCGCCGCGGGAGCGATCATGCTCGGCTCGCCCATGTGGCGGTCGGCCATCCAGTCACCGTTGAAGTCCGTCGCACCGAACCCGGAGAGGAAGACCCAGTCGCCGTATCTCACGACCGGCGCATAGCCGGTCTTGGGCACCGGAATGTCGGCAGGCAGCGTCACCCCCTGCTTGCGGTCGCCCGTTCCCGGGTCCACGGCGATGAAGTCCAGCGCCAGCATCGCGTCGGGCACCGGCAGCTGACGGACGCCGATTCCGGTCGACGCTCGGAGGCGATCACCCACCATGGACGCGAAGTTGCGCGCGTACGGTGTCCCGGACGGAAACGCCGGCCAGTGCGAACGTGAGGCCGCGTACGAGTCGTCGTCCGGATAGGAGGCGGTGATCCACTGCCAGACCCGCAGGAGGTCGCTGCGGAGATCGCCCCCGGCTTCGGCGATGACCGCCCCCGTCGTGTCCAGAACCAGCCGGGACTCCAGACCCAGAGGTTCGTCGAGCCACGGGGCATGCGGATCGGGCCGCGCACCCGGCAACAGGCCGCTCTCGTAATCCGTCGCCATCATGGAGCCGCCGAACAGCCAGCCGCCGGCCCGCACGCCATGACTCCATCCCGGTGCGGGCGGCACGGTCGCCGGGGTGATGATCGTCCTAGTGCGGGCTCTCCCGCCGGCCTCGCTCACCTGCGATGCGGTGTCCATCGTTCCTCCCTCGTCCGCCCGCCGACCTGGGCATGGCGACGGCGAAATATTTACCGACCGATCGGTTTGTAGCACTGTACACAGGTTGGTACACCACTGCAATCTCGCGAGTATACTGGTGATATATTTAGACCTCTGGTATATCAGCGCCGTGGGGGATCGAAACGTGTCGTTAACCGACGAGGTCTACGCCAAACTCAAGGACGAGATCGTCCATGTCGTTCGACGCCCCGGTGACGTGGTGTACGAGGCCGAGCTGGCCGCCGAGTTCAGAGTCTCGAAGACCCCGGTCCGCGAGGCACTGCGGCTGCTGGCGCACACCGGCTGGATCGTCGTGCTGCCCCGTCGGGGCTACCTGGTCCGCCCGGTCGAGCTGCGCGACATCCGCGACATCTTCGCGCTCCGGCGCATGGTCGAGCCGACCCTGGCCGCGGAGGCCGCGACCGCGGCGACGGCGGATGACGTGGCCGCGCTCGAGTCGCTGGTCGCCCAGCAGTCACGACCGGGCGACGAGTCTCCTACCATCGCCCTCGACGCCGCCCGGCGCTTTCACCTCGCACTCGCCGACATCTCGGGGAGCCATCGCATCCAGTCCATGCTCAGCGAACTCGTGGACGAGGTACGGCGCCTGCACCACCTTCTGCCGAACGTCGCGGATCACATCACATCGGCCGAGGAACTGCGAGCTCACACACTCATTCTCGGAGCGGTGCGCGCACGCGATGCCGAAAAGGCCCGCGCCCTGATGACAGAACACCTCAACGAGGTGGCGCACACCCTGGTGAAGGGCTTCGCAGGAGGCTGATCGCACCGGCGCGGCGCCGGCGTCTCTTTGAGACAAGGCGGCACGGCCCCAGCCGGGCGGCCGGTCTCCAGGACGACCCGCTCGAAGAAGGCGGTAGAAGGCATGTCAAGTCAAACGGGACATCGGGGTGGTCACCGCTAAGCTGTCGCCTCCTCGGCCGTATCAGCCCGGTCGTCGTCAGGCCTGTTGATCCACGCCACGGTCGGAATCTCGGGCAGGCTCGGCCTGCGGGTGAACGCTGCGGGTTGGCGGCCCGGGGCAGAGCCGAAGACAGACCGTACAGACCCCTGGTGAATGCGGATGGAGCCGGGGGTCCGGCCGATGACGCGGGTGAAGGCGCCGTTGAACGCCGCTTCGGACCGGTAGCCGAGTTCGGTGGCGAGCTTGGCCCCCGTGATGTCCTACCTGTTCACGCAGTCTCGCTTCGGCGATGTTCATTCGCCAGCGGGTGAGGTAGGCGATCGGAGGTTCACCGACGAACCACGCCCTGGACGCCGCGCTCACCACGACCTCGGCGCAGTACGAGGATGCCCGCTTGGCGTTCGAGGCCACCTGGAACCATTGGAATCTCGCCCGCACCCTCACAAGCTTCGGAGCCCTGGCGTGCCTGCCGCCGCAAGCGCCAGTTAGCGGACCACCGGGAATTCACCGTGATCGTGCGTGTGCGGTCTGCCTTGCGACTCTAGGCGGCATATCCGTGCAGGAAGGCGCGGACTCCGGCGTCGGCGAGCCGTCGGGTTTCCTCGGGCGAGAGCGGGATCGCGCCATGGTAGGTGCGGGTCGTCGCGTCGCCGGCTACGAGCTGTACGAGGTGGACGGCGGCGAGATCGGCATCGGCGATGACGAGGTGGCCGGCATCGGCGATGCGGCGGAGGTGGTCGGCGATCTCTTTGCGGACACGCAGCGGGCCGGCTTCCTGCCAGCTCACCTGGCGCCGGACGCGCGTGATGCGGTGCGTGCGGCGTGGTCTGCGCAATCTGACGCACGAGCAGCGCACGGGCAAGGGGAAAGCCCGGCCGCTTGGTAGCGAATCCGGGCTCTGACCTGGTGTTTTTCGTGGTGGGCGATACTGGGATCGAACCAGTGACCTCTTCGGTGTGAACGAAGCGCTCTCCCGCTGAGCTAATCGCCCGGGACCACCGGCACCCCGTGGTGCCGACGGGAAAACCATACCGCACCGCCGGGGGTGCTGGCGAAAGAAAGGCCCGCCGCCTCCTCGACGGAGTTCTCCGGACCGTCCCCGGCCTGACGGTCTGGTGGCATAGCATCGTGATACTCCGCGCTCGACCGATACGCACCACCTACGATGCAGGGAGGGCCGACCACCACGCAAAGCAGGGGCATGATTGTGCCTGTTAGCGATGTTTGAGCAGGTAGATGACCGAATGTCAAGCTGTGATGTGCGTTACAGAAGGGCCTGGAGGCGGAATCTTTCCTACGGGCCTCTTCGTTCGCCTCGTAGCACGAGAAGCGGACGAAGCCCCGTCCTAGCAGCGAGAGAGCCCCTGTCAGGGGACCCGACGACGAAGAGGTTTGGCTGACGATGAACAGCACCACCGTCTCTGCCGAGCTGGGCCTTCGGCTTGTCGTCCCCGACCGTACGACCGTCCCGCTGCTCGCCGGGCTGAGCTACACGGCGGACGATCCGTACGCGATCCGGATGGCGTTCCATGTCGGGAACGACGAGCCGGTCGAGTGGATCTTCGCCCGTGAGCTGCTGACGGTGGGCATCGTGCGACGGGTGGGAGACGGGGACGTGCAGGTCTGGCCGGCCCGCTCAGAGGGTGAACGCTCGCTGCACATCAGCCTGACCTCCCCCTTCGGGCAGGCCCTGTTCGAGGTGCCGCTCGCCCCGCTGACCCAGTTCCTGCACCGCACCTACGAGCTGGTCCCGGCCGGCCGCGAGACCGACTTCATGGATCTCGACGAGGAACTCGGCAACATGCTCTGGAGCTCGTAGCCCACGTCCCCGGGCCCAAACCGTTACGAAACTCCCCTGCACCGGCCGCCTCGGCGGCATAGCGTCCCTAGTGGATCAGTTCTTCCACCCTGGGGGGCGCGCGATGAGACGAGCGAGGCCGCTGGCCGCGCTGGCCGGACTCCTCCTCATGGCCACCGCCTGCACCACGGCCCAGCCGCAGCCTCCTTCTCCCCCACCATCCGCCCAGCCTCCGGCACAGTCGCCGTCGGCGTCTCTGGGGCAGGACGAGATCAGCCACAGCGCGAACATGACGCTGGTCGCCAACGTGCCGCTCGGTCCGCCGTTCGACGGGCCGGAGGCGTGGGGCACCGATCTGGCCTTCCAGGGCGACTACGCCTTCGTCGGCAACTTCGAGGGATTCACGATCCACGACATCGCCGATCCGGCGCATCCGAAGGTGACGGCCCGGGTGAAGTGCCCCGGCGGCCAGAACGACGTCTCGGTCTCCGGTGACCTGCTGTTCGTCTCCGTCGACTTTCCCCGCGAGGACGACACCTGCGAGAGCGGCCCGGGCTCGTTCGGCGAGAACGCCTGGGAGGGCGTCCGCATCTTCGACGTCTCGGACAAGACCCGCCCCCGCTACGTGAAGTCCGTACGGACGCACTGCGGCTCGCACACGCACACGATGATTCCGGGGAAGAAGGCCGGCCGGCTCTACCTCTACACCTCCTCCGCCGGGCAGCCGGACTCCACGGTCTGCCCGTCGCCGCACCAGGGCATCTCCATCATCGAGGTGCCGGTCGGGAACCCCGAGGCCGCCCGGGTCGTGGCCGAGCCCCAGCTGTTCGAGAGCCGGAAGTCCGGCGGCGACGCCGGATCCTCCTCGTCCGGCTGCCACGACATCACCGCCTATCCGGAGAAGGGCCTGGCCGCCGCGGCGTGCTTCGGCGACGGCTGGCTCCTCGACATCTCCGACCCGGTGAAGCCGCGCGTGCTCCAGCGGGTCACCGACGTCGCCAACTTCTCCATCTGGCACGCGGCCACGTTCAACGACACCGGCACCAAGGTCGTCTTCAGCGACGAGCTGGGCGGCGGCATGATGGCGACCTGCGGCCTGCCCGTCTCCCCCACGAAGGGCGCCGACGCCATCTACGACCTCACCCCGGACCTGCGGCTGGAGCTGCGCGGCTACTTCAAGATCCCGCGTCAGCAGGGGCAGTCGGAGAACTGCGTGGCCCACAACGGGGCGCTGATCCCCGTACCCGGCCGGGACATCATGGTCCAGGCCTGGTACATGGGGGGCGTCTCGGTCTGGGACTTCACCGACTCCCGGCGTCCCCGGGAGATCGCCTTCTTCGAACGCGGGCCGCTGGGCCCGAAGCTCAGCCTCGGCGGCTCCTGGTCCGCCTACTACTACAACGGCCACATCTACTCGAGCGACATCACCAAGGGCCTCGACATACTGCGCCTCGACGATCCGCTCACCGATCCGGCCAAGTCGCTGCGGCTGACCGAGCTCAACGCCCAGACCCAGCGGTCGTACGGCGGGGCCTGAACGATCAGGGGTCGAGGTCGGCGGCCGACCGCTCGGCGAAGGCCTTCATCGCCGCCAGCGTGACCGGGCCGGGCGCCTGGGGCAGCGCCGTGCCGTCCACCATGCGGATCGGCTGGATGTCGCGGGTGGTGGAGGTGAGGAACGCCTCCTGCGCCTCGTGCAACGCGGAGATCGGCACGTCGGCCTCCTCGCCGCCGCACCACTCCAGCGTCAGCGCCCTGGTCACCCCGGCCAGGCAGCCGGAGGCGAGGGTGGGGGTCAGCAGCCGGCCGCCGGTGACGATGAAGATGTTGCTGCCCGTGCCCTCGCAGAGGTGCCCGGTCAGGTTCTCGAAGATCGCCTCACCGGCGCCGCGCTCCTTGGCGTACGCGAGGGCCTTGGCGTTGTCGCCGTACGACGTGCTCTTGACCCCGGCCAGCGCGCCGCGCTCGTTGCGCGGCCAGGGCACG
This sequence comes from Sphaerimonospora sp. CA-214678, assembly GCF_050942215.1. Lineage (GTDB taxonomy): Bacteria > Actinomycetota > Actinomycetes > Streptosporangiales > Streptosporangiaceae > Sphaerimonospora. The sequence continues at coordinate 2,403,583 of NZ_CP192056.1, read as the reverse complement.
ACGGCCACGTCGGCGGTGGCGGGGAACGGCTTCTGCTCGCCCACGATCACGATCGTGGTCGGGCCGGCGGTGCCCCGGTCGGAGCCGAGCGGGCCCGGTCCGCTGGTGTAGGTGATCCTGATCCTGCTCAGCGGCCACTTCGGCGCCGCGGCCAGGCAGCGGCCGACGGCGTCGGCGATCGCGCCGAGATCGGGGTCGGGCAGGTCCATCCGCTTGGCCGACAGCGCCAGGCGGTCCAGGTGCCGGGTCAGGGCGAAGGCCTTCCCGTGCACCGCCTTGACCGTCTCGAACACCCCGTCGCCGACGATGAGCCCGTGGTCGTAGACCGAGACCACGGCCTTGTCCGGCTCGTAGAGCTCCCCGTTCACCCAGATGGGTACCGACATCTCCTTCTCCGTTCTCGTCTTCACGGCTCGCCCCCCGAAGCGAGCCCGATCAGCCGGGCGGCCTTCAGCTCGGTCTCCTGCCACTCCAGCCGGGGGTCAGAGCCCCAGGTGATGCCCGCGCCCGTGCCGAACCGGATCATGTCCTGCTCGATCCAGAACGTGCGGATTCCGACGGCCAGCGCAGCCTGTCCACGGTCGGCGTCGACCCAGCCCACGGCCCCACAGTACGGCCCCCGAGGCTGTGGTTCGAGCTCATTGATGATCCGCAGCGCGGAGGATTTCGGCGCACCGGTGACCGAGCCGGGCGGGAAGGTCGCGGCGAACAGCTCCGGCCAGCCGGCGCCGCGCAGCAGCCGCGCCCGTACGGTCGACACCAGGTGGACCAGGCCGGGATGCTCCTCGATCTCGAACAGCGAGGGCACGGTCACGCTGCCCACCTCGGCGACCCGGCCGAGATCGTTGCGGACCAGGTCCACGATCATCAGGTTCTCCGGGTAGTCCTTGTCGAGCAGGTCGCCGGCGGTGACCCCGGTCCCCTTGATCGGCCTGGACTCGATCACGTCGCCGCGGCGTGACAGGTACAGCTCCGGCGAGGCCGAGACGACCGCCAGTCCGGGCACGTCGATCACGGCGGCGTAAGGGGCCGGGTTGCCCTCGGCCAGCCGTACGGCGAGGCCGAGCGCATCCGCCCGTCCGGGCAGCGGCGCGGACAGTACCCGGCACAGGTTGGCCTGGTAGACCTCGCCGCGCTCGATGTAGTCCCTGATGCGCTGGACTCCGTGCTCGTAGCCGTCCCGGTCGAGCGAACTGCGCCATGCCGTACGGCCCGGCCCGATCCAGGGGGCCGCGGGGCGGGGCAGCGGCGCGCGGCGCACGTCACCGAAGCGGGCGCAGGTGACCTTGCCCTCGTAGGAGACGACGACCGCCCACCAGCCCGACCTGTCCAGGGCGGCCAGATCCGTGGTCACCTCCTGTAATTCGGTGGCCAGGAATCCCCCGATGTGGGCGAAGGGATCGTGCACGCCTCCATTCTCTCAGCCCGACCCGCCGGCCTCGGCACGCAGCGGCCGGGCAGCGCGCCGGCGGCCGGGAGGGGCACCGCTGCGTAGCCGGTCCGGCGTAGACGCCGGGTAGCCGGGAGGCGGTCGCCGCGGCGTCCTGACGTCAGGCGAGCGGGCCGACGGCGGACTCGGCCGCGGCGACCACGGAGCCGTCGGCGACGAGCCGGACGGCCGCCTCGATCTCCGGAGCGAGGAACCGGTCGGCGCCCGGGCCCGCCACGGTCTCGCGCAGCAGGGCGACGACCGCGCCGGTGCCGGGGGCGGGGTCGTACGGCCCGCGCAGATCGATGGCCCGGGCCGCGGTGAGGATCTCGACGGCCAGCACCCGGGTGAGGCCGTCCACGGCCCGGCGCAGCTTGCGTCCTGCCGACCATCCCATGGAGACGTGGTCCTCCTGCATGGCCGAGCTCGGGATCGAGTCGACGCTCGCCGGTGCGGCCAGGCGCTTGAGCTCCGACACGATCGCGGCCTGCGTGTACTGGGCGATCATGTGCCCGGAGTCCACCCCCGGGTCGTCGGCGAGGAACGGCGGCAGCCCGTGGCTGCGCGCGACGTCCAGCATCCGGTCGGTCCGCCGTTCGGCCATCGACGCGACGTCCGCGACCACGATGGCCAGGAAGTCCAGGACGTAGCCAACGGGCGCCCCGTGGAAGTTGCCGTTGGACTCCACCCGCCCGTCCGCCAGCACCACCGGGTTGTCGATGGCGCTGGCCAGCTCCCGCGACGCGACCAGGGAAGCGTGGGCGACGGTGTCGCGGGCCGCGCCGGCGACCTGCGGCGCGCAGCGCAGCGAGTAGGCGTCCTGGACCCGCGTGCAGGAGCCGTCCCGATGCGAGGCCATGATGCCCGAGTCGTGCAGGAGGGCGCGCATGTTGGCCGCCGCCGCCGCCTGACCGGGATGCGGGCGCAGCGCCTGCAGATCCGCCGCGAACACGTGGTCGGTGCCGAGCAGCGCCTCCACGCTCATGGCGGCGGCGATGTCGGCGGTCTTCAGCAGGCGGGTCAGGTCGTCGATGGCGAGCACCAGCATGCCGAGCATGCCGTCGGTGCCGTTGATCAGGGCCAGGCCCTCCTTGGCGGCCGGCTCGACCGGCTCGACGCGGGACTCCTTGAGCACGTCGGCCGCGGGCCTGAGCCGTCCCTCAGCATCGCGGACGACGCCCTCCCCCATGATCGTGAGCGCGACGTGCGCCAGCGGGGCGAGGTCGCCCGAGCAGCCCAGGCTGCCGTACTCGTGGACCACGGGCGTGATGTGGGCGTTGAGCAGCGCCTCGAGGACCCGCGCCGTCTCCGGGCGGACGCCCGTGTGCCCCGTGGCCAGCGTGTGCAGCCGCAGCAGCATCAGGGCCCGGGTCACCTCGATCTCCACCTCGGGGCCGGAGCCGGCCGCGTGGGAGCGGATCAGGCTGCGCTGGAGTCTGGCCCGCATCGACGGCGCGATGTGGAGGGTGGCCAGGGCGCCGAACCCCGTGGAGACGCCGTACGCGGGGGTCTCGGCCCGTGCGAGTTCCTCCACCCTGCTCCGGGACGCGGCCATCTCTGCGACGGCTTCGTCGGTCAGCCGTACGGCCGTGCCGTGCCGGGCTACCCGGACGACGTCGGCGAAGGACAGCGGCTCGGGCCCGACCGCAACGACCTCGTTGTCGCGCATCTTCCAACTCTCTTGAGGGTCGTGTCGTCTTCTGTAACCAGCGTATCGAAGACTGGGTCCTTACATTCGGATCGATTTGGGGAGCAGGCGGGAATTGGATAAGGTTCTCTGCGTGAGTCCGGCTCACGGACGGCACGCGGAAGTGGCTCAGTTGGTAGAGCATCACCTTGCCAAGGTGAGGGTCGCGGGTTCGAATCCCGTCTTCCGCTCGCGGCTACACCCGGTGGAGTGGCCGAGAGGCGAGGCAGCGGCCTGCAAAGCCGCGCACACGGGTTCAAATCCCGTCTCCACCTCATGAGGGCGATTAGCTCAGCGGGAGAGCGCTTCCCTGACACGGAAGAGGTCACTGGTTCAATCCCAGTATCGCCCACCACGAAGTCCCAGCTCAGAGGCCGGATCCCAAGACAGCGGATCCGGCCTTGATCGTTCGGCCGTCCTCTGACGGTCGCGCTCGTCGTCGCCTGCGGACACCGGTATGTCGGAGAAGGCTCTCCCGGTGAGCCGGGCGACCGGGCTGCCGGGCGGACGGCTTGGCGGTCGATCAGGCCGCCGCCGTCGCGACCTCGCTCGCCGGCGAGGCGCCCGGCCGGAAGGCCGTACCGGAATGTCCACCCCGTCTGATTCACGGCGAATGACAGAATCCAACCACCCTTGATCCGATGGATCCTCTTCATCATTTGATATCGGATTTTTCACGCCCTTTCTGACTCCGTCTCGCGCACTTTTTGCAGCTCCAGATAATCACCGGTGATGCGCCTTAAGGCGGGCCGGGTACGCACGGATCGATCGCGTCAGAATGATCAGCAGGCGATTCATCGCGCCGATCCGGCAACTGATGCGAATATATCCGATCACATGCCCGTGCATACTCTTCGGGAGAATTCGTGCGCAATTTCTTGCGGTGTGGTCCGGTGGTGGCGGCGCTCGCCCTGACCGCGGCGACCTTCGCCGTAACCCCGGCCCTGGCCTCCGACGACGACACCGGCACGAGCTCCGGTGCGCTCGTCCAAGACGTGACGTCGTCGGTCAATGGTCTCAAGTCGAAGGCGGCCGACGGCCGGAAAGCCGATGGGGCGGCCTGCGCTCCACCATATGTGCTGGGAAATCCGGCTCTGGGGCCGGAAATCCTCCCGGCGAAAGGCAACCTGGGCGAGATCGTACGGGGCTACACCCTGTACGGCGGCCTGCCCCCCACCGAGTTCCTCACCCGATATTTCAACGAGAAGGACAACACCTACAACTACCCGCCTGATTTCGGCTTCGCGCACCCCGGGAAGTCCGGCAACGCCAAGCCGATCATCTATCCGAAGCTCCTCCCCGTGGGATACAGGGTCGACCGGTTCGGCGGCGAGTCGGGGGCGTTCCTCTCGCCGTTCGGCACGCCGTACTCGCAGCGGGCACTGCCGCCGAGCAATCTCAACACCTTCTCCGGCGATCCCGCGCACAGGTGCAACTACCACGTCTACGAGGTGACCCGGCCGTTCGAGGTCGACGCGGGCCCCATCGCCGCGGCCTTCCAGCAGCCCGGCGAGGGGCTGCAGTTCCACACGCTCGCGAAGTACGTCCCCGGGGCGCCGGCGAACGACAAGGGAGAGGTGTCGATCGGCTGGCTGGCCGACAACGGCTACCTGGAGCGCCTGATCTGAACGGCGCCCGGGCCGGCGGACAGGCCGTCCCCGGTCTCCATGGCGGCCGCGCCTCCGTCGCCGCCACGGCGGGTATGAGACGTGGACGAGTGGCCGGATTCGATGGTGCGGCGGCACGGCCAGGTGATCCGTACCCCGTTGAGGGAGCGATGGTGCACGACACGCAGATTGTCATCGTGGGCGCCGGGGCGGCCGGGCTCTCGCTCGCGTACCGGCTGGCCGCGCCCCCGCCGGGCGGTCGTCCCCTCGATGTGACGCTCGTCGACGCACCACCCGGGCGGCTGCGGCCCCCGGAACGCACCTGGTGCTTCTGGGAGGAGCCGGGCGGTGAGTACGACGACGTGCTCACCGCCTCCTGGGAGCGGCTGCGTGTGCGCGGCCCGGACGGCGAACGCCTGTCGGGCCGCATCGATCCGCTGCGGTACAAGATGCTGCGCTCCGGGCCGTTCGAACAGCTGGTGCTGAAGCGCGCTCCGGGGGTGCCGCGGCTGGAGGCCGTCGTCGAAGCGATCATCGACCTGCCCGGGGGCGTCGAGGTGCGCGGCACCACCGCCGGCGGCGGGCGTCTCCGGCTGCGGGGCAGGTGGGCGTTCGACTCGCGTCCGCCGCGCGCGCTGCCGCCGGCCCGCACCACTCTGCTCCAGCATTTCCGGGGGTGGTTCGTCCGGACCACCCGGCCGGTGTTCGACCCGGCGGTGGCGGAGCTCATGGACTTCCGCACGCCGCAGCCCGCGACCGGGCTGTCATTCGGTTACGTGCTGCCGCTGGGTGAGTACGAGGCGCTCGTCGAGTACACCGAGTTCTCGCCCACGGTGCTCGATGACGCGGGGTACGAGCGCGCGCTACGGCACTACACGGGCGAGGTTCTCGGGCTGCCGCGCTTCGCGGTCACCGCCGCCGAGGGCGGCGTGATCCCGATGAGCGACGGGCGCTTTCCACGCCGCGTCGGGGCCTCGGTGTTCCGCATAGGCGCCGCCGGAGGCGCGACGCGCCCGTCGACCGGCTACACCTTCGCCGCCGTGCAGCGGCAGACCCGGGCCGTCGCCCTCGCCCTCGGCGAAGGCCGCTGCCCGGCCCCACCACCCGTGCACTCCGCGCGCGCCCGCGCGATGGACGCCGTGCTGCTGCGTGCCCTGGCCGGCGGACGTGTGGACGGCGCCGGCTTCTTCACGCGGCTGTTCCGCGAGGTGCCGATGGAACGGCTGCTGCGTTTCCTCGACGGAGGCACCGGGGTCCGTGAGGATGTGGCGATCGGGCTGCACACGCCGGTGCTGCCCATGCTGCGCACCGCCGCGGAACTCCTCTGGCTGCCCAGGCGCGCGTCGGGGGCGGCGTCATGAGCGGGGCGAGGGCCGCCATGCCCGGCCGCGACCGGCGGGCCCGCGTCCTCGAGCCGCCCCCCGGCCGCCGGCTCTGCGGCGACCCCGCACCCCGGGTGGCGGTGATCGGCGGCGGGATCGCGGGGCTCGCCGCGGCCACCGGGCTCGCCGAGCGCGGCGTGGCCGTGACGCTGTACGAACGCGAACAGAGCCTGGGCGGGCGCCTCGCGGGATGGCCGGTCACCCTGGCCGACGGCTCTGCGGCCACCATGACCCGCGGCTTCCACGCCTTCTTCCGTCAGTACTACAACCTGCGTGAGCTGCTGCGCCGGGTCGATCCGGCGCTGGGCATGCTCACCGGACTGCCGGACTATCCGCTGCGCGGCGCCGGCGGCAGGTGCGACGGCTTCGCCCGCGTACCACGCACTCCGCCCTGGAACGCACTGGGCTTCGTCGCCCTCAGCCCGTCCTTCGGACCGCGTGATCTGGCCGGGCTGAACGCGCTCGCCGCGCTGCCCCTGCTCGACGTCCGCGTGCCGCGGGTGTACGAGACGCTCGACGGCGTCAGCGCGCACGACCTGCTGGACCGGATCCGCTTCCCGGAGGCGGCGCGGCACCTGGCGTTCGAGGTGTTCTCGCGCAGTTTCTTCGCCGACCCCCGGGAACTGTCGGCGGCCGAACTGGCCCTGATGTTCCACATCTACTTCCTCGGCTCGGCCGAGGGTCTGCTCTTCGACGTTCCCGGCGAGCCGTTCCCGCATGCGCTGTGGAAACCCCTCGCCGCGTATCTCGCCGGACACGGCGTCGCTCTGCGCACCTCGACGGCGGTGCGATCACTGGAGCCGCTGCGGCCGGGCGGGTTCGCCGTGCACACCGCCCATGCCGCCGAGCGTCACGACGCCGTGATCCTGGCGCTCGACACGGAGGGCCTGCGCGGGGTGGTGGCGGCCTCGCCGAGGCTCGCCGACCCCGGATGGCGCGAGCGCGTCGGGCGGCTGCGCACCGCGCCCGCGTTCCTGGTCTCCCGGCTCTGGCTCGACCACCCGGTCGCGGCGGGCCGCCCCGGGTTCCTGGGCACCAGCGGGTACGGCCCGCTCGACAACGTCAGCGTGCTGGAGCGCTGGGAGGGCGAGGCGGCGCGCTGGGCCGCGGGAACCGGCGGGTCCGTGGTCGAGCTGCACGCCTACGCGGTCGGCGCCGGGTCCGACAGGCGGGCCGTACAACGCCGGCTGCTGGAAGAGCTGCGCACGGTATACCCGGAGACGCGCGCGGCCGGGATCGTCGACGAGCGGCACGAGTGGCGCGCGGACTGTCCGCTGTTCCCGGTGGGCGGCTACCGCGACCGGCCCACCGTACGCACCCCCGACCCGGCCGTGCTGGTCGCGGGCGACCTGGTGCGCACCGACCTGCCCGTCGCCCTGATGGAGCGCGCCGCCACGACGGGCTTTCTCGCCGCGAACGCCCTGCTCCGGCGGTGGGGCGTCCGTGGCCACACGCTGTGGACGGTGCCGAGGCGGGGACGGTCCGCCCTCCTGCGCACCCTGGCCCGGCTGAGCCGCGTGCGCTGAGGCGGCCGTCAGCCCGGGAAACGGCCCGTGCTGCGCAACGCCCAGCGGCGCTCGGCGTAGGCGAGGTCGTCGCGCCACAACCGGCCGGCCGTCGCACGCAACAGCGGGCGCACCAGCGGCGCCATCGCGCGGGCCACGGTGAACCCCGGGCGGTCGGAGACGGCGATCACCGCCTCGACGACCGCGGTCACCGGGGTGGCCGCGCCGGGCGGGCTCAGCGGCGTGGCGTGCGTCTCCACCACCGACCCCCGGCCCTCGCCCTCGGTGATGCGCATCACGACCGAGCGCGGACCCGGGGCGGTGAAGACGGCCCTGACCGGGACCACCACGCGGCCCGCGACCTTGAAGGACACCTCGACGGCGACGCCGTCGTCGCCGTCGGCTGACCCGCCTCCGTCCGCTGCGGCGTCCGGCACGGTGAGGTCGACGAAGGAGTACGGGTGCAGCCACCCGCCGTGCCAGGGGTCGAGACGGTTGGCGACCACGTCCTCCGGTTCGCACCGGCCGACACCGGTGTAAACGGCGCTCACGGCGCCGAGAAGGCTCGGCCGCGTGGGCACCGGGGGCCGCTCCGTCGGTTCCTCGCCGCCGGCGTGGTCCAGGCGCACCCACAGCAGCACCCCGTCGTCGTAGGCGGGGATCGGCTCCCATCCGGGCATCGGGTCGCCGTTCAGGGTCAGCCCGTGCCAGTGGCAGATCAACGTTCCGCACCTCACCCGGGCGTCCCTGAGCGGCGCGCCCAGATGCGGGCACACGCCGGGGCCCGCCCGCAGCACCTCCCCGGCGTCGCGCCAGAGCACGACTTCGGTCCCGGCAACCGTGCGGCCAAGCGGCCGGTCCCGGGGCAGGTCGCGGGTGGCCCCCACGGCGTACCAGTTGCCGGAGGCGCGCATCTGCGCGCGCTTGACCGCCTCGTCGATGCGGCCCGGCCTGGCCTGACGCCAGGTGGGCGGCTGCCCCTCCCAGGGCACGGGCACGCGACGCAGGCGCAGCGGCACCCGGCTCCTGCCGCCGGCCGCCACGCGAGCCGCCGTGACCCGGGCCAGACCGCCGAGCGCCACGGCCGCCCGGCGGGTGCTCGGCACGACGGCCCTGCCGTGCACCACGGCGTATCCGCCGGCCTCGACGGCCCGGAGAATGTCGCGGTAGAGGATGAAGGCGGTGCGGACGCAGGGACGTGAGAGCGGGTCGAGCATGGCGATGCCGGGGGCCGCCTGCCGGTACACGCCCCGGGTCAGGTCGGAGGCCGCCCGGAGGGCCTGGGTGATCCGGGCGTCGTGGCCGCCGGTCCGCCTGCTCCACGCCAGCAGCTCCCGGTCGACGCCGTGCGCGGTGAGCAGATCGGCGGGAAGGTAGACGCGGCCCCGGTCGAGATCCTCACCGACGTCTCGCAGGAAGTTGGTCAGCTGGAAGGCGACGCCCAGCGCGGCGGCGTGCGTGGCCGCCTCCTCGGCAGGGGTGACGGTGCCGAGTACGGGCAGCATCTGCAGTCCGATGACGGCGGCAGAACCATGCATATAACGGCACAGATCGGCGTAAGTAGGGTAATCCGTGACCTCCAGGTCGGCGAGCATCGAGTCCAGGAAGTCGTCGAAGTACGCGGCGTCGATGCCGTACCTGTGGGCGGTGTCGGCGAGCGCCGCCACGACCGGCTCCCCGCGATGACCGTCGCCGCGCAGCGCGGCGTGCAGTTCTTCGCGCAGTGCCCGCAGCGCCGCCGCGCGCTCGTCGACGCCGGCCTCGCTGCCGAGATCGTCGACGATGTCGTCCGCCCGGCGGGCGAATCCGTACAACGCGTGCACGGCGGGCCTGCGTTCGACGGGCAGCAGCCGGGTGGCCAGGAAGTAGGTCTTGCCGTGCCGGGCGTTGATCCGGCGGCAGCACTCGTAGGCCGCGCGCAGATCGGGATCGGCGATGCCCGCCGCGTCGAGTTCCCGGGCGCTCACGGCGCGGATCCCCGACGCCGGGCGGGAGTGGCGGCGGACCGGCGGCGCCGCCCGCCGTTCACGCCGGTGACGCGCGCGGCGGCGAGCCTCCCGGAGATCAGGACGGTGGGCACGCCGACGCCCGGTGTGGTGCCGCACCCGGCGAGGACCGCGTTGTCCGTGCCGCGCACCAGGTTGCGCGGGCGGAACGGCCCGGTCTGAGCGAACGTGTGGGCGGCCGAGAAGGGAGTGCCTGCCGCGTGCCCCGCCGCGGTCCAGTCGGCCGGCGTCACCAGACACTCCCGCTCGACGGCCTCGCCGATCCCGGCGAGGCCGCGCCGGTCGAGTTCGGCCAGCAGCCGGTCGCGGTAGCGCGGCCCGAGGTCGGACCATTCCCGCGCGCCCGGCCCTATGTCGGTGTTGGGACACGGGGCCAGGATGTAGTGGACGTGACGGCCGGGCGGCGCGAGCGAGGGATCGGTCGCCGTCGGCCGGGTGATGAGCAGCGAAGGATCCGTCATGAGGCCTCCGATTCGGGTGAGCTCACGGAACGTGCCCTCCCATGCCGCGCCGAACGAGATGGTGTGATGCGCCAGTTCAGGCCAGGTGCGGTCGGTGCCCGTGTACAGAATCATCGCCGACGGCGAGTAACGCAGCGGTAGCAGGCGCCGGGGCCGGCGGCCAAGGAGGCGATAAGTGATGGGCAGGTCGGCGGTGAGCACCACGGCATCGCAGGGAATCCGGTCCTGTTCGGTGATCACCGCGGTGATCCGCCGGCCCGCCCGCTCCAGCCGGGTCACATCGTGCCCGTACCGAATGTCGGCTCCGGCGTCCAGCGCCGCGTCCGCCATCGCCCTCGGCAGGGCGTGCATGCCGCCCCGGGGGAAGTAGACCCCGGCGACCGTGTCCATGTAGGCGATGACCGCGTACGCGGCCAGCGCCCGGGCCGGCGCCAGGCCCACGTACAGCGACTGGAAGGAGAACACCCGGCGCAACCGCTCGTCCGAGAGAAACCTGCCGACGCGCGCATCCAGCCTGCCGAAGGCGCCGAGCGCCGCGAGGCGGGCCAGGTCGGGATGGAGAAGCTGCAGCGGCGAGTCGAAGTTCGCGTCGATGAAGCGGCGCATCTGGGCCCGGTACAACCGCTCCAGCCAGACGCGCAGGCACCGGTATCCGGCGGCCTCCCCCGGTCCGGCGAACCGCTCCACCTCGGCCTCCATGGCCGCCGCATCCGTGTGCACGTCCAGGCTCGTGCCGTCGGCGAAACGCGCCCGGTAGGCGGGGTGCAGGCCGATGACCTCGAGACGGTCGCGCAGAGACCGGCCGACCGCCGCGAACGCCTCCTCTGCCAGGTGCGGCATGGTCAGCACGGTGGGACCGGTGTCGATGAGGTAGCCGCCCAGCTCGATGCGGCCCGCCCGGCCGCCGGGCAGGCGGTCGCGTTCGACGATCGTCACGCGCCGTCCGGCGCCGAGCAGGTGCAGCGCGGCCGACAGCCCGGACAGCCCGGCTCCGACCACCACCACATGGTCCGTACGGCCCGGCACGGTCCTCATCTCGCCCCCTTCGTCACAGACGGTTACTTCCCGTGACCGGGGCGGCGGAACCGGGGAGCCGGACGTCGTAGATGCCACTGCGCCGATCGCATCGTTCATCGGTCCGCTATGGGCTGGATTGTTCGGGTTGTGCCATTTGTTCGCGGGTAGCCCCAGAGGAGACACATCCATATCAGGGGGATCGGATGATCAAAACGCTTCACCGGATGGGAATGCGCTCCAACATGGCGTACGGGGCGGGCTTCGCCTCCATCGGTGCCACGGTCGCCTCGTGGTTCCTCTCGATGCAGTTCGAACGGGCGGGCACGGCTCGGGCCGACCGCTGGGGGCTGTTCATCGGCGAGTGGGCCCCGACGTTCTTCGCGCTCGGCGTCGCCCTGCGCCTGGAGGAGATGAAGGAGGAGAAGGGCCGCGAGGCTCCGGAGTTCGAGGAGCAGCGTGCGGACATCCGCCAGCCCGCACGGGCGGGGATGTAGCGCCGCTGCCGCCGCCACGGCGATGGAGGGACCGCCTTCCGGGAGCGACGCGATGACGCGCCCCCGGCCGTGGCGCGAGACCGCGGGCGGTCGGCGAAGCGGGCCGTTCGCTGTGCCGGCCGCACACCCGCGGCATCCTGCTGCCGGAGCCCGTCCCGTCCCGCCGGGAAACGTACCGTCCGGCCCTCGCGCCGGCGTAGCGAGTTCAGCCGGCGTATCGAGCCCAACGGAATCGGCACCGACATGAACTCACACATCACCGACACGACCGCCGAAAGCGGAGCCGGACACGTCAGGCCGCGAGTGGCGGTGTCCAGTTGCCTGCTCGGCGAACCCGTACGGTTCAACGCGGGCCACAGTCGCGACCGTTTCCTGGCCGACCAACTGTCGCGGTTCGTGGACTGGGTCCCGATCTGCCCCGAAATGGAGCTCGGTCTGGGAACACCGCGCGAAACGCTCCGGCTTGAACGGCGTCCCGGCGGCCCTCACCTCATCACCGGGAAGACCGGCAGGGATCTGACCGAGGCGATGACGTCCTTGGCTGCGGCGAGGGCTGCGACGCTGGACGTGGACGGGTACGTCTTCAAGTCCAGGAGCCCCAGTTGCGGCACCCACGGCATCCCCGCCTATGTGGGCTCGGCGGCAGCCGACCGGCGCAACCGGGGCGTGTTCGCCGCCCGGATCATCGACGCACACCCGCTCCTGCCGGTGGAGGACGAGGGCCGGCTGAACGACGAGGTGATCCGGGAGGCGTTCATCGAGCGGATCTTCGCCCATGCCCGGCTACGGGCGTTCCTCTCGGCCGGCATGTCGCCCCGTGCCCTCGTCGCCTTCCACGCCCGCCACAAGCTGCAGATCCTCGCGCACGACCCCGCGAGCTACCGCCGTCTGGGGCGGCTCGTCGCACAGGCGGGCACTCTCGCCGGGGACCGGCTCGCCGCCGACTACGCCGAGGCGTTCCGCGCGGCGCTGGCCGTACGCGCGACCGTCGGCCGCAACGTCAACGTGCTGCAGCACTGCCTGGGCATGGTGAGCGATGACCTGGATCGCGTCCGGCGGGCCGATCTCGTCGAGGCCATCCATGACTATCAGCGCCACCTGGTGCCGTTGAGCGTGCCGCTGGCCCTGCTGCGACACCACGCACACGGAGCGGGCGCCACCTACCTGTACGGTCAGACCTACCTGTCGCCCTATCCGCACGAGTTGGCCCTGCGCCATCACATCCCCGCCTGACCGCAGACGCTCCCGACCGGGGAACAGCGCGATTCCAGAGCCGGCGACCACCCGGGACGCACCGAGTCCGTCGACTGTCCGGGCGCACAGAACCCGGCATGCCCGCGAAGATCTTCCCAGGCCCGGCGGGGAGATCCCGCCGCCCCGCTCGGAGCGGCGAGGTCACTGCGACGGGGCGGACAGCCGGTCGAAGAGCTCCAGCGCGGCCCGGCGGACGTCCTCGGGAGTGAGGCCGTCCAGGGTGGTCCGCGCGTGGGCGGCGTCCCGTGTGGTGGCGCAGGTGATCGCTACGGATCTGGCGGCGGTGTGGTGCAGTGACCCCTCGGGCATGCTGTCGGCGATCTCCTGGGCGCTCGCGGCCAGATCGAGATTGTCCCTGCTGAATGAACCGGTCAAGACGATCTCCCTCGGATCGTGGCGGCTGTGGCCATTATTCCGCGACGCCTCCGTCACCATGCGTCGATCCGCCACTCCGTGGCCCTGTGCGTGCGGGTCATCTGACGATCTGGAGCAGCGCCATCCGCCGTGCCCGGGCGGGCTCGGCGAGCCGCGGCGGCCCCCTGCGGTGTGCCGCGGGCGGCCGGCAAGGAGGCGCCCTCACCCTGTCACATGGCGGGCCCCTCATCGGGGCGAGCCCCAGTTTCCGTCACATCGGACGGCGCGCTTCTGGAATGATCCCGTTGGAAATCACATCGGACGTCGAGAGACCGTGACTACTGATGCCCCCCATTGATCAACTGACCGTCTTCGCATCCGACCATCCGGTCGAAGCGGTCATCATCTCTATCTTCGCCCTGATCCTGCTGACCCTGGCCTTCTTCGCGCTGCGCGCGCTGATCCGGCTCCTGCGCCGCTGGGCCGCCGGCCGTCCCGCCGAGGACATCCTGACGATCGTCGCCGCCAGCATCGCCACCGGCGTCTCCGCCCAGGGCATGTGGCGCTTCTCCGGGGACGTGCTCGGCTTCGACGGCCCGCTGCGGCTGCTGCTCTTCGCGTTCATCGAGGTCGCGGTGATCACCAGCGCCGTACGGGCCCGGCGCAACATGCGGGAGAACTACTCGGCCGGCATCGACGGCATCGCCGTATGGGCGCTCACCGGCCTGTCGGCCGTGCTGTCGAGCATGGACGCCCGCAGCGTGGCCGAGGCCATCTTCCGTCTCGCCGCACCGCTCGTGGCCGCCTGGCTGTGGGAGCGGGGCATGGCGATCGAACGGCACCGCATCACCGGCCGCTCCCGCATCAACTGGCGGATCACCCCGGAGCGGATGCTGGTCCGCATCGGGCTGGCCGAGGCGGGCGACCGCACCACGAGCGAGGTGGACGCCCACCGCAGGCTCACCCGGGTGGCGCTGGCCGCGAAGAAGGCCCGCGCGCTGCGCGAGGCGGGCGCCTCCGATCGCAAGATGCGCGCCGCGCTGGCCAGGCTCGACAAGGCCATGGACCGCGCGGTCGAGTACACCGGCCTCGCCGTGGACGACAAGCGGCAGGAGGCGCTGCTCTCCCAGATCGGCGCGCTCTACAACACCTCCGCTCTGCTCGACCTCACCCCGCCGGTCCCGTGGGCGCCCGAGCCGCCGAGCGACGTCGCCGCTCCCCCGGCGGCCCTGCCCAGGTCCCAGGTCGCCTACCTGGTCGACGACGAGGACGACGAGCACGGCCCGGCCGAGCCCGCCCCGCCCACCGTCGACACGGCCGAGCGCGCGGCGCGGATCCGCGCCGCGCGGCAGTACTGGGAGCAGCAGATCGAGCGCAAGTACGTCCCCCGGGCCGGGGACATCGCCCAGGAGGTCGGCATCCCGCTCGCCACGGCGAAGAAGTACCGCGCGCTGTGGAAGCTGGAGCCCCGGGCACACGCGCTGCTGGAGGCGGCGTACCGGGAGCACGGCATCATCGACACCGGCACGTTCCCTGCCATCGAGGTGCCCGAGCCCGTGCTCAGCGTGAACGGTTCCGCCTCGCACTGAGGTCACCCGTGCGGGTCCGCGGCCGGTCCGGCCGCGGTGGCCAGGCCGGTGGCGCGGACCCGAGCGGTCGTCCGCCGCCGGCCCCCGCCCCCGGCCCCGGCACGCGGATCCCCGCCGCCGGGATCGAGGCGGCCCGTTCCGGCATCTGAACACGCCTCAGTGGTTCGGCCCTCGGCGGTATATGACTAGAGGCATGAACAAGGCAGATATCGGAGTGACCGGGCTGGCGACCATGGGTCGCAACCTGGCGAGGAATTTCGCCCATCACGGCCATGTGGTGGCGGTGCACAACCGCACGAACAGCCGCACCACCGCCTTCATGGAGCAGCACCGCGACGAGGGCGCCTTCCTGGCGGCCGATTCCGTCAAGGAGTTCGTCGACGCCCTGCAGCGGCCCCGCAAGGCGATCATCATGGTCAAGGCCGGGGCGCCCACCGACACAGTGATCGAGGAGCTCGCCGCCCACATGGAGCCGGGCGACATGATCATCGATGGGGGCAACGCCCACTACGCGGACACCCGCCGCAGGGAGGCCGCGCTGCGGGAGCGGGGCATCCACTTCGTCGGCGCCGGGATCTCCGGCGGCGAGGAGGGTGCGCTCAACGGCCCGAGCATCATGCCCGGCGGCGATCCGGAGGCGTACAAGACGCTCGGCCCGCTGCTGGAGGACGTCGCCGCGAAGGTCGACGGGACGCCGTGCTGTGTGCACGTCGGACCCGACGGCGCGGGACATTTCGTCAAGATGGTGCACAACGGCATCGAATATTCGGACATGCAGCTCATCGCGGAGTCCTACGACCTGCTCAGGCAGGCGCTCGGACTCAGCCCGCAGGAGCTGGCCGACGTCTTCCGCGAGTGGAACCGGGGCGACCTCGAGTCGTACCTCATCGAGATCACCGCCGAGGTGCTGGGCCACACCGACGCCGAGACGGGCCGGCCGTTCGTCGACGTCGTGGTGGACCAGGCCGAGCAGAAGGGCACCGGCCGCTGGACCGTGCAGAGCGCGCTGGACCTCGGCGTGCCGGTGACGGGCATCGCCGAGGCCGTGTTCGCCCGCGCCCTCTCGGGCCACCCCGACCAGCGGACGGCCGCCCGCTCGCTCGCCGGGCCGCAGGAGCAGGGCGTCGCCTCCGGCGGCGATCTGGTCGAGGACGTGCGGCGGGCGCTGTACGCATCCAAGATCGTCGCGTACGCCCAGGGATTCGACCAGATCGCCGCGGCGAGCACGGAGTACGGCTGGAAGATCGACCCCGGCGCCATGGCGACCATCTGGCGGGGCGGCTGCATCATCAGGGCGCGGTTCCTCGACCGGATCCGGGAGGCGTACGAGGCCCGGCCGACCCTGCCGACGCTGCTGGTCGATCCGACCTTCGCGGCCGCGCTCGCCGACGCCCAGGGCTCCTGGCGGCGCGTGGTGGCCACGGCGGCGACGATCGGCGTCCCGACTCCCGGCTTCTCCTCGGCGCTCGCGTACTACGACGCGCTGCGGCGGGACCGGCTGCCCGCGGCACTCCTGCAGGGGCTGCGCGACTTCTTCGGCGCGCACACCTATCGCCGGGTCGACCGTGAGGGTGTCTTCCACACCGACTGGTCCGGCGACCGGGTCGAGCGGCCCGCCTGACCCCGGCTGCCCGAACCGACACGATCGTACGGCTCACGCCCGGCGTGGGCGTGAGCCGTACGCGACGTGCCGGCCCGGTGGTCACTCGCGTGAGTCGTACGCGACGTGCCGGCCCGGCGGTCACTCGAAGGCGGCCACCGCCGCCGGCTCGGCCGACTCGCGGCCCGGCTCCCCGTTCCGACCGGGAGCGCCACTGCGCAGCGGCACGTGCTTGATGAACGCGGCGATCACCGGCACCAGCGCGGCGAACAGCAGCGACCACACGAAGACCGAGCCGATCGCCCCGGCCAGCGCCTCCAGGAACCCGGTCTTGATCTGCGGCGGCAGCTGCTCGAGGAAGCTCTTCTCGATCTGGCCGCCGCCACCCGCGCCGGCCACGACGGCCGCCTCCGGACCGAGCTTCTCGGTGATCTCGGCGGCGAGCCGGTTGTTGAAGACCGCGCCGAACAGCGAGATGCCGAACGACCCGCCGATCGAGCGGAAGAACGTGGCGGCGCTGCTGGCCACGCCCATGTCCTTCTGTTCCACGCTGTTCTGCGCGATCAGCATGGTCGTCTGCATGAGGAAGCCCATGCCGAGGCCGAGGACGGCGATGAACACGCCGGTCTGCCACAGCGGGGTGTAGGCGTCCTGGAAGGCCAGCAGGACCATGCCGACCGCCATGATCGTCCCGCCCAGCACCGGGTACATCTTGTACCTGCCGGTCTGGGTGATCGCCTTGCCGACGAACAGCGACACGACCATGGACGAGGCCATCATCGGCAGCAGGAGCAGCCCGGAGTTGGTGGCCGAGGCGCCCTGCACGATCTGCTGGAACATCGGCAGGAAGGTGATCGCGCCGAACATCGCGAAGCCGAGCAGGAAGCCCAGCACGTTGATCAGCGTGAAGTTGCGGTCGCGGAACACGTGCAGCGGCATGATCGGCTCGGCCGCCCGCCGCTCGATCGGGATGAACAGGGCCAGCGCCACGACCGCCAGGCCGGCGAGCCCGAGGATCTGCCAGGAGCCCCAGGGATAGCCGTGCTTCTGGCCGCCCCACGACGTGACCAGCACGATCGCGGTGATGCCGACGGTGAGCACGGCGGCGCCGTACCAGTCGATGCGGTGCTCGGTGCGGTGCTTGGGCAGACGCAGCTTGAGTATCAGCCAGATCAGCGCCACGCCGCCGAGCGGGAGGTTCACGTAGAAGGCCCAGCGCCAGTCCAGGTGGTCGGTGATGAAGCCGCCGACGAGCGGGCCCGCGATCATCGCCAGAGACATGATCGCGGCCATGATGCCCTGGTACTGACCACGCTCACGCGGCGACACCAGATCGCCGATGATCGCCATCACGCCGACGATGAGCCCGCCCGCGCCGAGTCCCTGCAGCGCCCGGAACGCGATCAGCTCGATCATCCCGCCGTCGGTGCCGCCGAACAGCACGGAGCCGGCCATGCCGCACAGCGCGGAGCCGACCAGGAAGATGACGATCGAGCTCAGGAAGATGTTCTTGCGCCCGTAGAGGTCGCCGAGCTTGCCCCAGATCGGCGTCGAGACCGTGGTGCCCAGCACGTACGAGGTGGTGACCCAGGTGAAGTAGTCCAGGCCCTGGAGCTCTCCGACGATCCTCGGCATCGCGGTGCCGACGATCATGTTGTCCAGCATCGCCAGCATCATCGCCAGCAACAGGCCGGGTAAAACGATCATCACTTCCCTGGACCGGCCGGCCGGCGCGGCCGAGGTCTCCGTCATGTGGGTGCCCCCTTGCAGGAATGTGCCTACTTGCCAACCGGCTAGTGACCAGCGTTACGGTAAAGTGCTTACTTGCCGGCCGTCAAGTTGAATAAGGACCAAAGCAGGCATGGGTACACAGAGAGATACGAGAACCCGTATCCAGGACGTCGCCATCCGGCTCTTCACGGAGCAGGGGTACGAGGCCACTTCGCTACGGGAGATCGCCGAAGCCCTCGGCGTGACCAAGGCGGCACTTTACTACCACTTCAAGTCCAAAGAGGACATCATAGCCAGCCTCATCGAGGACCATGCCCAGGCGCTCGACGAGCTGATCGACTGGACGCGCCGGCAGCCCGCGACCCCGCAGACCCGCCAGGAGGTCATCCGGCGCTACGCCGCGAAGATGACGGACGGGCGCCACCACGAGGTGATGCGGCTCATGCAGCGCAACCAGGCGGCGCTGCACGGCATGCGCAAGCCCGAGCTGATACGCAAGCGGATGCAGGAGCTCATCGACGTGCTCAGCGCGCCCGACGACCCCCTGGCGATCCGGCTCAGGCGCTCGATGGCGCTCTTCGCGCTGCACGCCGTCTGGTTCTCGCCGCCGGAGGACGACCTGACCCCCCGGCAGCGCATGGAGGCGGCTCTCGAGGTCGCCTTGGAACTGGCCGACGCCGCCGATCGGGTACGGCGTCACGATGGGTAGGTGAACATCATGCTGTTCGGACAGGAACATGTGAAGCGCTATCTGGAGACCCACGGCGCGGAGGGCCACGACTGGCAGGGCACGACGGTCGCGATCCTCACGACGACCGGCCGCAGATCGGGCCTGAAACGCAGCACGCCGCTGATCTACCAGCCGTACGGCGACGCCTACCTGGTCGTCGCCTCCAAGGGCGGGGCCGACGAGCACCCGCTGTGGTACCGCAACCTGCGGGCCGACCCCGAGGTGGAGTTCCAGATCAGGAGTGACCGGTTCCGCGGGCGGGCCCGTACGGCGACGCCGGAGGAGCGGCCGGACATGTGGCGGACGATGACCGCCACCTGGCCCGCCTACGACGAGTACGCCGCGAAGACCGACCGGGAGATCCCGATCGTCGTCATCGAACGCCGGTAGCCGCGGCGTGGCCCGCGGCACGCGTACGGTCGAAACAGTCCGAGGGCTTCGGCAGGATAGGAAGCGTGAGCGAAAGCATGAGCCTGATCCGGCGCCTCCCCCCTGACCCCGAACCCGACTCGCTGTTCGATACGTTCGTGGACTGGAACGCCGAACGCGGTCTCACGCTCTATCCGGCCCAGGAGGAGGCGCTGATCGAGGTCGTCTCCGGCAACAACCTGATCCTCGCCACCCCGACGGGGTCGGGCAAGAGCCTGGTGGCGGCGGGGGCCCACTTCGCCGCGCTGGCCAGGGACGAGGTGAGCTTCTACAGCGCGCCTATCAAGGCCCTGGTGTCGGAGAAGTTCTTCGATCTGTGCGCCGTATTCGGCACCGAGAACGTCGGCATGATGACCGGCGACGCCTCGGTCAACGCCGACGCCCCGATCATCTGCTGCACCGCCGAGATCCTCGCGCAGATCGCGCTGCGGGACGGCGCCGAGGCCGACGTCGGCACGGTGATCATGGATGAGTTCCACTTCTACGCCGAGCCCGACCGCGGCTGGGCCTGGCAGGTGCCGCTGCTGGAGCTGCCGCAGGCCCAGTTCGTGCTGATGTCGGCGACGCTCGGCGACGTCGAGCGCTTCGAGAAGGACCTCACCCGCCGCACCGGCCGCGCCACCTCGGTGGTCAAGCACGCCGAGCGCCCGGTCCCGCTGCTGTACTCCTATCGCGTGACGCCGCTGCACGAGACGCTGGAGGAACTGCTGTCCACCCAGCAGGCCCCGGTCTACGTCGTCCACTTCACCCAGGCGGCCGCGATGGAGCGGGCCCAGGCGCTGATGAGCATCAACGTGTGCTCGAAGGCGGAGAAGCAGGCGATCGCCGAGCTGATCGGCAACTTCCGGTTCACCACCCGCTTCGGCCGGGCGCTGTCCCGGCTCGTACGGCACGGCATCGGCGTCCACCACGCCGGGATGCTGCCCAAGTATCGCCGGCTGGTGGAGCGGCTGGCCCAGGCGGGGCTGCTGAAGGTGATCTGCGGCACCGACACGCTGGGCGTCGGGGTCAACGTCCCGATCAGGACGGTCCTGTTCACCGCGCTGTCGAAGTTCGACGGCAACCGGGTGCGGCGGCTGCGGGCGCGGGAGTTCCACCAGATCGCCGGGCGGGCCGGCCGGGCCGGATTCGACACCGTCGGCTACGTCGTCTGCCAGGCCCCCGATCACGTCATCGAGAACGAGCGGGCCCTCGCCAAGATCGGCGACGATCCGAAACGGCGGCGCGGCTACGCGCGCAAGAAGCCGCCGGAGGGCTTCGTCGGCTGGAGCCAGGAGACGTTCGAGAAGCTGCAGACGGCCGAGCCCGAGCCGCTGAACTCCCGGTTCAAGGTGAGCAACGCCATGCTGCTCGCGGTGATCAACCGGCCGGGCGACTGCTTCCAGGCGATGAAACGGCTGCTCACCGACAACCACGAGGACCGCAAGGCCCAGCGGCGGCACATCAGCCACGCGATCGCCATCTATCGCTCGCTGCTCACGGGCGGCATCGTGGAGGCGCTCGAAGAGCCCGACGAGCACGGCCGCCGGGCCCGGCTCACCGTCGACCTGCAGGAGGACTTCGCGCTCAACCAGGCGCTGTCGACGTTCGCGCTCGCCGCGTTCGAGCTGCTCGACGCCGAGTCCCCGACGTACGCGCTCGACCTGGTCTCGATCGTGGAGTCGACCCTCGACGACCCGCGGCAGATCCTGCACGCCCAGCTCAACAAGGCGCGCGCCGAGGCCGTCGCGGAGATGAAGGCCGACGGGATCGAGTACGAGGAGCGCATGGAGCGCCTCGCCGAGATCACCTATCCGATGCCGCTGGCCGACCTGCTCTTCGGCGCGTACGAGACCTACCGGCGCGGGCACCCGTGGGTCGGCGACCACACGGTCAGTCCCAAGACGATCGTGCGCGACATGTACGAGCGGGCCATGACGTTCACCGAGTACATCCAGTTCTACGAACTGGCCCGCTCGGAGGGGACGGTGCTGCGCTACCTCGCCGACGCCTATCGGACGCTGTCGAAGACCGTCCCCGAGCACCTCAAGACCGGCGACCTGCTCGACCTGATCGAATGGCTCGGCGAGCTGGTGCACCAGGTCGACTCCAGCCTGATCGACGAGTGGGAGAAGCTGGCCAACCCGTCGGCCGCGCTCGAGGCCGCCGACGAGCTGGAGGCCAGGACCAGGCCGGTCACCGCCAACACCCGCGCCTTCCGGGTGCTGGTGCGCAACGCGATGTTCCGCCTCGTCGAGCTCGCCTCCCTGGACCGCGAGGAGGAGCTGGTCGAGCTCTATCCGGACTTCGACTGGGGGGCCGCGCTCGACGCCTACTACGACGAGCACGACGAGATCGGGACCGGGCCCGCCGCCCGGGGACCGGCCCTCATCCTCATCGAGGAGGAGAAGGAGCTGTGGCGGGTGCGCCAGATCATCGACGACCCGGCGGGCCACCACGACTGGGGCATCAGCGCCGAGGTCGACCTCGCCGCCTCGGACGAGGAGGGGCACGCCGTGCTCCACGTCACCGGCTTCGATCAGCTCTGACAACCGTTCCCGGCTGAAACGCGAGCACTACTGTACAACCGGCCATTAGTGCCGTAGATTAATGGACGTCAGGCCATTAAGGTCGCGGAAACGGCTCCGGCCTGTGGACATGCAGATGATCTGCCTGCACAGGCTCGCCCGGGCCATCCGTGACCAACCCCCTTACGGAGTCGCATCATGTCCGGCCACACCCCTACCGCCCCATTCCGGAGACCGCCGCCCAGGAGTTCGCCGAGGCGACCACGAACCCGCCCCGCCTGTTCGACCTGGGCCGCCTGAACCCGAGCGGACGGCATCTCATCCGAACACCACGGTGCGCAGCAGCGCCGTCGTACGGTCGATCACCTCTTCCGGGGTCATCGTGGACAGGGGGCCGTCGGCGAGCACATAGCGACCGAAGGCGACGCCGTTGAGCACGGCGATGAACATCTCGACCCTGGCTTCGGCGTCCGCATCAGGGGACACCTCTCGGTAGGCGTCGACGCTCTGTTGCCGCATGGCCCGCATCAGCTCCCTGGCCACGGTGCGGTCGCCGGCGGAACTGCGCACCAGCGCCGTGAAGGACTCGGTGAGCTCGCCCGTCTCCATCCGCGTGATGAAGGTGCTCGCGACGCGTCGCGGGAGTCCTTCCAGGTCGCCGGCCACATTCTGGACGATCTGCTGGGGGGCCGCCGCGGTGGTGAAGAGGTCCTCCTTGGAGGAGAAGTGGAGCGTGACCAGGCCGTTGGAGACTCCGGCCCGTTCGGCGATCTTCCTGATCGTCGCTTTCTCGTAGCCCAGTTCCGCGAAGGTCGCGCGGGCCGCCTCGATGATCGCCGCGCGCTTGGCCTGCGGGTCCCGGGTTCTTCTTCTGGACTTATCCGGCTGTGGCATGGGTCTTACTGTACATACGGCCATTAGTAGTGCAAGGCATTGACTTCCTCCCCTCCCTGAAGGGAGGGGATTCCGACCGTCGCCGGTCGGATCTTCCTGCTTCACCGCCGGTCGCCTCGTCCGAGAGGACTCTCGTTGAGGTCTTACACCAGCTCCACAGGCGTTTTACCTCTCCGCCAGCCCGGCGGCGAGGATGTTACGTGCGGCGTTGACGTCCCGGTCGTGGACCGCCCCGCAGGCGCACTCCCACGACCGGACGTTCAGCGGCATCGCCTCGTGCAGGGTGCCGCACGCCGAGCACAGCTTGCTGCTGGGGAACCACCGGTCCACGGTCACCAGCGTGCGTCCGTACCAGGCGCACTTGTACTCCAGCATCGAGCGGAGTTCCCGCCAGGACGCATCGGAGATGGCGCGGGCCAGGCTGTGGTTGCGGACCATGGTGCGGACGGTCAGGTCTTCCACGGCGATCACTTGGTTCTCGCGAACAAGCCGTGTGGTGACCTTGTGCAGGAAGTCGCGCCGTCGGTCGGTGATCCGCGCGTACACGCGGGCGACCTTCAATCGGGCCTTCTCGCGGTTTTTCGAGCCCTTCTGCTTGCGGGCCAGGGCACGCTGCGCCTTGGCGAGCTTGCGCCGGTCACGCCGCTCATGCCGGGGGTTGGTGACCTTCTCCCCGGTGGAGAGCGTGACCAGGGCGGTGACCCCGGCGTCCACCCCAACCCGGTTCCCACTCGGGTCGAGTGGGCGGATCTTCTCCTCGACCAGAATCGACACGAACCACCGCCCGGCCGCGTCCCTGCTCACGGTGACCGTGGACGGCTCCGCCCCCTCCGGAAGCCGGCGCGACCACACGATGTTCAGCGGGCCGTCCATCTTCGCCAGGAACAGCCGCCCGTCCTTCCAGCGGAACGCGGAGCGGGTGTACTCCGCCGACGCACGCGAGCGCTTACGGGACTTGAACGCTGGGTACTTGGCTCGCTTGGCGAAGAAGTTCGCGAACGCCGCTTGCAGGTGCCGAAGCGCCTGCTGGAGCGGCACGCTGGACACCTCGTTGAGGAACGCCGGTTCCTCGGTGCGCTTCCAGGCGGTGAGCATCGCCGAGGTCTCCACGTAGGAGACCCGGCGGCCCTCTTGGGTGTAGGTGCGGGTCCGCTCCTCAAGAGCCTTGTTGTAGACCAGGCGCACGCACCCGAACGTCCGGGCAAGCTCCTCGGCCTGCTCGGGGGTCGGGTAGAAGCGGTACTTGTACGCCCGCTTCACAAGCTGCGCCATGCCTCACATTTTACCGTACGATCAGCTAAGCATCATGCAGGTGTTCGAGACGGCGGTTCGCCTGGCAGCGAACCGCCTATCCCTGCCCTGCTCCGCAGGGGTCCGATTCCTCCCCCGCCTGAAGGCGGGGGTCTCCTCGGAGGTCCTGATGAACGTTCGTCCACGGGGCTCGGAGCGAAGCAGCCGGCCCGTACACGGAAAGAAGCACCGCCGCATCGCACGGCTGCGTCCGGAGATCATCGCAGCGGTCAAGACCGCCGTCGACGCCGCGGCCACCCCGATCACGGAGGAAGGGCTCAGCCTCGAGAACGAGCTGCTGACCGGCCTGTTCACCCCCGAGGCCGCAGTGCTCGCGCGAAAGCAGCTCGCGGCCGGAGCCCAGACCCGCGAGGGCGAACGCCGCCTGGAGGAAATCCTCAACGCCGTCTACTGACCGACGCCCGCGCTCGGTCCCGAAGAGGCCCGGTCGGAACCCGGCCTTCACATGTCGAATGATCGGTGTCCGAGAGGGGGACTCGAATTCCTCGGGGACAGGGGCAACGTGGATCACCGGGACACATCGGCGGTCGCCGCCATCTCGCACGACATTGCTCGGCGATCTTTGCGAACGCACCCGGACGGTTGCGAACCCTCACCTAACCGCCGGAGGTGGGATCTTCGGCCTCGGCGCCGGGGACCGTCATGTCCTCGGGATCGTCCAGCCACCCGTGCGGCAGCACCACCTTGGCCCGCTCCCCGCTCTTGCCGCGCGGACCGTCGGCGACCCCGCCCGGCCAGGGCAGGCCGCGGTCCAGCTCGCCGAGGCGGTCGCGCAACTCGGCGAGGGCGGTGACGGCGGTGAGCGCGCGGCGGGTGTCCGCCCCGATCGTGAAGCCCTTCAGGTACCACCCCACGTGCTTGCGGAAGTCGGCCAGGCCGTGCGGCTCGTCGCCGATCACCTCGCACAGCAGCTCGGCGTGCCGGAACATCATGTCGGCGACCTCTCCGAGGCCGGGCCGCGTACGCTCGGCCGAGCCGTCGAAGGCCAGCGCCAGGTCGCGGAACAGCCATGGCCGCCCGAGGCAGCCGCGCCCGACGACGACGCCGTCGCAGCCGGTCCGCTCGACCATGCGCAGCGCGTCGTCGGCGCTCCAGATGTCGCCGTTGCCCAGCACCGGGATCTCCGGCACGGCCTCCTTGAGCCGGGTTATCGCGTCCCAGTCGGCGGCTCCGCCGTAGTGCTGCCGTGCCGTACGCGCGTGCAGTGCGATGGCGGCGACGCCCTCCTCCGCGGCGATCCGGCCCGCGTCGAGATAGGTCAGATGGTCCTCGTCGATGCCCTTGCGCATCTTCATCGTCACCGGCAGCGGCCCGGCGCCGGCGACCGCCTCCCTGAGGATGGCGCGCAGCAGGTTCCGCTTGTACGGCAGGGCCGACCCGCCGCCCCGCCTGGTGACCTTGGGCACAGGGCAGCCGAAGTTGAGATCGATGTGATCGGCCAGATCCTCCTCGTAGATCATCCTGGCGGCCCTGCCGATGATCACCGGGTCCACGCCGTAGAGCTGAACGCTGCGCGGGGTCTCGTGCTCGCCGAACCGAATCATGTGGAACGTCAGCGGCACCCGTTCCACCAGGGCCCGGGAGGTGATCATCTCGGAGACGAACAGCCCACCGCCCTGTTCCCGGCACAGTGTGCGGAAGCCGATGTTGGTGATGCCCGCCATCGGGGCGAGCACCACGGGAGGCCAGACGTC
Source organism: Sphaerimonospora sp. CA-214678 (assembly GCF_050942215.1). GTDB lineage: Bacteria > Actinomycetota > Actinomycetes > Streptosporangiales > Streptosporangiaceae > Sphaerimonospora. The sequence goes on along the minus strand of NZ_CP192056.1, from coordinate 2,377,902 downwards.
GAACGTGCCGATTTTCACGCTTACATTGTCGGGGTCCGGCGGCCTTGAGTACGCATCGGGAGCGAAAACCCGATACAGTTGTCATGTCGCCGCGAGGCGGGCGCGGAAGTGGCTCAGTTGGTAGAGCATCACCTTGCCAAGGTGAGGGTCGCGGGTTCGAATCCCGTCTTCCGCTCTGGGAGGTCTTTGCCGGGTTGTTTCCCTCTGGGCCTCGCTCGGTGGAGTGGCCGAGAGGCGAGGCAGCGGCCTGCAAAGCCGCGTACACGGGTTCAAATCCCGTCTCCACCTCTATGAACCGCGGTGTGGCGGGCGCACACTGGTGATATGTCTCCGGTACCTGCAGTCATGCCGATGCTGTCTCGCGGTAAGCACCGCAGTCCCAGTAAGGGCGCATGCTTCATGGAGCTCGCGTCCTACCTCGCCGGTGAACGGTGGAGCGACCGTCCCGCCTGCACCCACCCGTTGCTCGCCGGACTGGCGCGCCTCGTCAACGACCACACCTCCGACTCGGCCCGGCATCGCCTGGCCGCGCTGATCCCGTCCGTGATCGGGGTGACGGGCGACGATCCCCGCCTGGACGTGCGGATCGCGCTGCGCTGCGCCACCACGGCGCTGCCGGTGGTCGCGCACGAGCGACAGCTCGCCATGGCGGTGTCGATCCTGTCGGCCGAGCACGTCCTCATCGGACTCGACGGAAGCCCCGACATGGCGGAACGCGGCCAGGAGGCGCTGGCGCAGGTGCCCGAAGCGGCGCGGTGGGCGGCGGAGTTCGGCCGCGGCGTCCGGGTCTCCCTGAAGGGCTTCCGCAGGTACGCCGCGCCGAGCACGGTGCAGCTCGCGGTGCGCGGGATCGCCCAGGCATGCGTTCCCGACCCGGACGCGCTGCTGCGCGACCTGCTCGCCGGCGCGATCGCCGACTGCCGCGCACTGGTCCCGCCGCACGCGGCCGAGGTCGTCGATCCGGCGCGGTGGGTGGACGCCTGCCGCCTCACCACACGCTGATCCGCCGCGGCCGGCGGCAGCGTGCGACCCTGCGGGTCTCGGCGAGCACCTTCGCCTGGGCCGGCGGGACCGTACGGAAAATTTCATCGTGGCGCGCCGGCGCCACCGCCCTGAACAGCCTCGCCGTGCCGGTGGCCGCCCACATCCGCGGTTCGCGCCTGGTCACGATCGACGCGCAGACGCACGCGCCGTTCCTCTACCACGGCAACGGGTGCCTGAACGACGCGGTCAACGGCTTCCTCGCCGGCGGGACGCTTCCCCCTGCCGACACCGCCTGCCCCGCGTCCGGCGGCTGAGGGCCGCGCCGGTACGGCTCCGCCGGCCCGGCGGGCTCCCACCGCCCGGACCGATGATCTCGATCGCCTCGTCGCCGAGGGCGACCCCGGCGGAGGCGGGCCGGTGGGGTCGCGGCCTACGTACGAGTCCAGACGTAACCGGCGAACCTGCCGGTGTCCCGCTCGCGGCGGTAGGAGTAGAGATCGGGCGTCTCGATCGTGCAGCGGTCGTCGTGCCTGACGTCGGCGACGCCCGCCCGGCGAAGCTGGGCGGCGATCCCGGCGCGGAGGTCGAGGGCGGGGGTGCCCCACCGGGTGTCGGACCAGGTCTCGGGAACCCGGGCGGCGACCCGCTCGCGCAACTCGGCGGGGACCTCGTAACACCGCCCGCACGCGGCGGGGCCGATCGCCGCCACCATGCGTGCGGGCTCGGCGCCCCCGGCGGTCATCGCCGCCACCAGCGCGGGGACCACCCCGGCCTCGGTGCCCGGCCGCCCGGAGTGCGCGCCGCCGACCAGCCCGGCCACCGGGTCGGCGAGCAGCACCGGGGCGCAGTCGGCGACCAGGACCGCCAGGGCGAGACCCGGCCGGTCGGTGAACACGCCGTCGAGCGCCGGCGGCTCGGCCCCGAACGGCTCGGTCACGTAGGCCACGTCGGCGCCGTGGACCTGCCGCATGAACACGACCCGGTCGAGGCCGAGCTCGGCGGCCGTCTTGGCCCGGTTCTCGGCCACCGCGGCCGGATCGTCGCCGACCGCGCCGCCGAGGTTGCGTGAGCCGTACGGCCCGGCGCTCACGCCGCCGTGCCGGTCGGTGAAGGCCATGCCGACCCGGCCGATCGTGATCGTCGTCATCCGCGAATCTCCACGTAGAGGTCGTGCGTGCGCTGGGCGATGCGCCGCCAGGAGAACAGGTCGACCGCCCGGCGGCGGCCCGCCCTGCCCATCTCGGCGGCGCGGTGCGGGTCGGCCAGCAGTGTGCCGACGCGCTCGGCGATGGCCGAGGCGAACGCCTCCGGGTCGTACGGCTCGCCGTCGGCGCCCTGCCGTATGGGCACGAGCAGGCCGGTCGTGCCGTCGTCGACGACCTCGGGGATGCCGCCGGTCGCGGTCGCCACGACGGCGGTCTCGCAGGCCATCGCCTCGAGGTTCACGATGCCCATCGGCTCGTAGACCGACGGGCAGACGAAGACGGTCGCGTGCGTGAGGATCTGGATCACCTCGGGCCTCGGCAGCATCTCCGAGATCCAGACGACCCCGGTGCGTGCCGCCGAGAGCTCGCCGACCAGGCCGGCGACCTCGGCGGCGATCTCGGGGGTGTCCGGCGCGCCGGCACAGAGCACGATCTGCGCGCCGGGGTCGAACGACCTGGCCGCGCGCAGCAGGTGCACCAGCCCCTTCTGCCGGGTGACGCGCCCCACGAAGACGACGTACGGCCGGGCGGGGTCGATGCCGTGCTCGACCAGGGCGTCGACGTCGTGGGCCGGGGCGTACTCGTCGGTGTCGATCCCGTTATGGATCACTCGCACCCGATCAGGCGAAATTTCGGGATATGCGGTGAGCACGTCGCGGCGCATGCCCTCCGACACGGCGATGACGGCGTCGGCCTCACGCAGCGCGGTACGCTCGGCCCACGACGACAGCGTGTATCCCCCGCCGAGCTGCTCGGCCTTCCACGGACGCAGGGGCTCCAGGCTGTGGGTGGTCACGACGTGCGGCGTGCCGTACAGCATCTTGGCGACGTGCCCGGCAAAGTTGGCGTACCAGGTGTGGCTGTGCACCACGTCGGCGCCGGCGCAGCCGGCCGCCATCTCCAGGTCGACGCCGAGCACCTGGAGCGCGGCGTTGGCCTCGCCCAGCCCCTCCGGTACGCGATAGGCGTGGACGCCGGGCTCCGTACGGTCCGCCCCGAAGCAGCGCACCCGGACGTCGGCGAGTTCCCGCAGCTCACGGGCGAGATATTCGACATGGACCCCGGCTCCGCCGTACACCTCGGGCGGATATTCACGACTGAGCAGATCGACCCGCATATTGAGGAGCTTAGGTCCTTGGGTGTTTGTTCGGGGTTCGGCGGGTTAAGGTCCTGCCTATGAAGGTCCTGGCGATCGTGCTCGCTGGTGGTGAAGGAAAGCGGCTGATGCCGCTGACAGCGGACCGGGCCAAGCCCGCCGTCCCCTTCGGGGGGATCTACCGGCTCGTCGACTTCGTGTTGTCGAATTTGGCCAATGCCGAATATTTCCGGATAGTCGTGCTGACTCAGTACAAAAACCACAGTCTGGACCGGCACATCTCCCGGACCTGGCGATTGTCGTCGATGCTGGGCAACTACGTCACCCCGGTCCCCGCCCAGCAGCGGCTCGGCCCGCGCTGGTTCGCCGGCTCGGCCGACGCGATCTTCCAGAACCTCAACCTGATCCATGACGAGCAGCCCGAGCACGTCATCGTCTTCGGCGCCGATCACATCTACCGGATGGATCCGCGGCAGATGGTCGCCCAGCACATCGACTCCGGCGCCGACGTCACGGTCGCGGCCATCCGGCAGCCGCTGAAGCTGGCCGACCAGTTCGGCGTCATCGAGACCGACCCCTCCGGCCGCAGGATCTCCGCGTTCCGGGAGAAGCCGGCGGACGCGGTGGGCCTGCACGACGCGCCGGACCAGATCTACGCCTCGATGGGCAACTACGTCTTCCGGACCCAGTCGCTGATCGCGGCGCTGCGCGAGGACGCGCTCGACCCCGCGAGCAAGCACGACCTCGGCGGGAACATCATTCCGATGTTCGTGAAGACCGGCGGCGCCGAGGTGTACGACTTCGCGGACAACGTGGTGCCGGGCTCCACCGACCGGGACCGCGGCTACTGGCGCGACGTGGGCACGCTCGACGCCTTCTACGAGGCCAACATGGACCTCATCGCGGTGCATCCGGTGTTCAACCTGTACAACAGCAGGTGGCCGATCTACACGGGCCACGACCCGCTGCCGCCGGCCAAGTTCGTGCACAACACCGGCGACCGGGTCGGGCGGGCGCTGGAGTCCCTGGTGTCTCCGGGGGTCATCGTCTCCGGCGGTACGGCGCTGCACTCCATCCTGTCCCCCGGCGTCGTGCTCCACTCGCACTCGCACGTCGAGGAATCGGTGCTGATGGGAAACGTGCAGGTGGGCAGGCACGCGCGGATCCGCAGAGCGATCATCGACAAGAACGTGATCGTCCCCGACGGCGCCAGGATCGGCTACGACCTCGACCACGACCGCGAGCGCTTCACGGTCACCGGAGAGGGCATCGTGGTGATCGGCAAGAACGAGGTCGTCGACCTCTGAACCGAACCCCGAGCCGCCGGCCTATGCGCCCGAGTCGATGGACCGACCGGCTCCCGGCCGGCCCCTGCCTCCTGGAAACCGGGTCGGTCGGCCCCTGGGTCGGCGCTCTGAACGGGCTCAGGTCGTCGTCGCGGCTCAGCGGCCGTTGATGCGCCAGGTCGGCTCGACGACCGTCCACTGCGCCTCCCAGGCCCGCTTGGCACGCCGCTGGACGACGCCCCGGGTCGCGGCGACGACCAGCGCCAGCCCGGTGGCCGCTGCCAGCGGAATGCCGATGCCCGCTGTCAACGCCGACACCACAGTGGTCTCCCGCTGCTGCGGGCGCGGGACCGGAGCGCCGTGTCCGTCGGTCCAGATCCGGACCCTGTCGCCCTGGTGCCTGCTCGTCGAGGCGTCGATCGTTCCCTCCCACTGACGGCCGTCGGGCGCCTGCCATCGGGCCTTCACGTGTCCGACCGCGGCTCCGGCCGGTGACAGCCGGGCCGAGTCCGGCTCGTTCATCAGCGTCGCGGTCACCTGATGGCGGGTGTGCCGCTGCTGGGCCTCCGTTTTCACGCCGTCGTCGTACGCTCTGACGGCGAGCATCACCCCGAGCACGACGGCGACCATGACGCCCAGCACGGCGGCAAGCCGGACCACCGCCTCGACCCGGTCGCACCGGCGGCGAAGCGGATTCCTGTCGAGGCCGAGCCATCTGGCGAACCTGGCGAATGGATTCTGCGTCATCTCACACCTCACAGGGTCATTACCGCTGCGAGTCACGCTTATGCCTATTTTGCCGTCCAAGAGAGTACGTGGTCAGGGCAGGCCCAGCTCTCCCAGCACGTGGCTGGTGCGACGGGTCTCGTTCACCAGCCACCGGCGGAATTCGTCGCCGTCCAGGTACATCGGCACCCATCCGTTGCCGGCGCACATCCGGGACCAGGCCGGTGAGTCGGCGATGGCCCGGCACAGACCGGCCATGGCGTCGCGCCCGCGCTCGCTCGCCGCCTGCGCGCCGACCAGGCCCGACCAGTTGGCGTAGACCAGCCGCACCCCCGACTCCATCAGCGTGGGCGCGTCCAGCCCGGTCATCCGCTCGGGCGACGAGACCGCCAGCGGCCGCAGCCGCCCGGCGCGGATGTGGGGCGCCACATCCCGCTGCGCGCCGACCCCCACGGCCGCCCGCCCGTCGAGCATCGCCGCGACCGCCTGGGCTGCGTCGTCGTACGACGCGTAGTTGAGCAGCCGGGGATCCGCGCCCAGCCCCAGCGCGGTCAGTCCGTACAGCACGTGCTCGGGGCCGCCGGCCGTTCCGCCGGCCGCACGCGGCCCGGCGGGATCGCGCAGCAGCGCGGCGGCGAACTCGTCGAACGTCCTGAACCCCGAGTCCGGCGGCGCGACCAGCACCTCCCACTCCCCCGCCAGCCTGGCCAGCGGCGCCGTCCGCGAGACCAGCGGCGCGGCGTGCCGCATGGCCACGGCGCCGAGCAGGGCGGGGTCGGCGACCATCAGGTCGCCGGACCGCGCGGTCGCGACGAACCTGGCGAGCGCGGCGGCGCCGTCCCCCTGCTCACGCAGGGCCACCCTCCTGGCCCAGCGGCGGCTTTCGATGACGACCCGCAGCGCCCTGGCGAAGCCGTCCCCCCGGCCCCCCGCCCTGCCCGGCACCACGAGGGAGATCTCAGTCTGGACGGGTGGGGCCTGCGTCCCGCATCCCGCCGTGAGCGCGAGCGCTCCCAATACGAGGACCGTACGGCGTCGCACCTCGGCATCCTCCCCCGAAGAAGCCTTGCGTTGCGCTCAGAACCGGACTAACCACGCATTGTGACTATATCGGACATTAGGGGCGAGGCCTACTCCACGGTGACACTCTTCGCGAGATTTCGCGGCTTGTCGACGTCGCGGCCGAGTACCACGGCGGCGTGGTAGGCGAAGAGCTGCAGCGGGATCGTGAGCAGGATCGGGTCCAGCTCGTTCTCGTTCTTCGGCACGACGATGCAGTCGTCGGCGGCCTCCGAGGCGCGGTGCCCGACCATCAGGATCCGTCCGTGCCTGGCCCGGATCTCGCCGAGCGTGGTGAGGTTCTTGTCGAGCAGCTCGTCGTCGGGGACGATCGCGACGGTGGGCAGCTCGGGGCTGATCAGCGCGAGCGGGCCGTGCTTGAGCTCGCTCGCCGGGTACGCCTCGGCGTGGACGTAGGAGATCTCCTTCAGCTTCTGGGCGCCCTCCCTGGCCACCGGGTAGCCGCGCACCCGGCCGACGAACATCATCCCCGGCGCGTCGGCGTACTTGATCGCCAGCTCCCTGATCTGCTCCTCCAGGGTGAGGATCTCCTTGATCTGCTCGGGCAGCCGCCGCAGCCCCTCGCAGACGCGCCTGCCGTCGGCCGGGGACAGGTCCCGCACGCGGCCGAGGTGGAGCGCCAGCAGCGCGAACGCGACGGCGGTCGAGGTGAACGCCTTGGTCGAGGCCACCGACACCTCGGGCCCTGCGTGCAGGTAGATGCCGCCGTCGGTCTCCCTGGCGATGGCGCTGCCGACCGTGTTCACGATGCCGAGCACCCGGCCGCCCTTGCGCTTGAGCTCCTGGACGGCCGCGAGGGTGTCGTACGTCTCCCCCGACTGGCTGATCGCGACGTACAGGGTGTCGGGCTCGACCACCGGGCCTCGGTAGCGGAACTCCGAGGCCGGCTCGGCGTCGGCCGGGATGCGGGCCAGCTCCTCGATGAGCTGCGCGCCGATCTGCCCGGAATAGTACGCCGAGCCGCAGCCGATGATCTTCACTCGGCGGAAGGACCGGGTCTCGCGGGCGTTCATGTTGAGGCCGCCCAGGTGCGCGATGTGGAACCGGTCGTCGATGCGGCCGCGGAGCGTGCGCGCGACGGTGTCGGGCTGCTCGGAGATCTCCTTGAGCAGGTAGTGCTCGTATCCGCCGTTGTCGTAGTGTCCGGCGTCCCAGTCGACGGTGAACGGCTCCTTGGCGGTCTCCCTGGCGTCGCTGGTGAAGGTGTGGAACCCGTCGGCCGTGAGGACCGCGAGCTCGCCGTCCTCCAGGTGCACGACCTGCCGGGTGTAGCGGATCAGCGCGGCGACGTCCGAGGCGGCGAACATCTCCTTCTCGCCGATGCCGAGCACGATCGGGCTGCCGTTGCGTGCGACCACGATCTCACCGGGGCGCTGGGCGTCGACGACGGCGATGCCGTACGTGCCGACCACGTTGGCGAGGGCCCGCCGGACGGCCTCCTCCAGCGACTCGGTCTCCCGGACCATGCGCGCGATCAGGTGCGCGAGCGTCTCGGTGTCGGTCTCGCTCCGGAAGGCGACGCCGTCGGCCTCGAGTCGGCGGCGCAGCTCGTCGGCGTTCTCGACTATGCCGTTGTGCACCACCGCGATGCGCCCCTCATCGTCGAGGTGCGGATGGGCGTTGACGTCGCTGGGCGCGCCGTGCGTCGCCCACCGGGTGTGCCCGATGCCGGTCGCGCCCTTGAAGCGGGCGGGTACGGCCGCCGCCAGGTCGGCCACCCGGCCCTTGACCTTGCGCGTCTTCAGGCTCCTGGCGTTGACGACGGCGAGGCCGGCCGAGTCGTAGCCCCGATACTCCAGGCGCTGGAGTCCTTCGAGCAGGATCGGTGCCGCATCCTTGGGGCCAACGTAAGCGACGATTCCGCACATATCCGCTCCTATCCGTAAACAATCCGGCGGAGCTGACGCAAAGACAGCTCCGGTGCCGCGACGCGCCTTCCCGCGAGCTCGGCCGAGATCCTCGGAAAGATCTGCTCGTTGGTCAGTCCCCTCGCCTTGAGCTCGCCGTGGCGGCGGCGCACGTACTCCTCGGTGGGCTCGCCGAAGTACGTCAGGACGTCGGCCACCACCCGCGCGGCCTCCCCCGGGCCGAGCGGCGTCGTCCGGGTGAGGTGACTGATCAGATCCTCGAAGGGATGCCGTGCCGTGGACACAGAGCAGGACCCTAACGCAGCGAGGATGCCGACTATCAAGTTTTCTGCCCGAATCCGGGCAGGATCAGTCCGCATGAGGAAGGTCCGCATTTCCGGGTGGGCGGACGGCACCGGGACGGCTCAGGATCCGCTACAGTGGGACTCGCGTCGCCGGGGAGATCCCGGAGATCGCGCGGAAGTGGCTCAGTTGGTAGAGCATCACCTTGCCAAGGTGAGGGTCGCGGGTTCGAATCCCGTCTTCCGCTCGCAGCACTCGGGCGATTAGCTCAGCGGGAGAGCGCTTCCCTGACACGGAAGAGGTCACTGGTTCAATCCCAGTATCGCCCACCACGAAGTCCCAGCTCAGAGGCCTGGTCCCAACCTCTTGATCGTTTGACCTTCGCGCTCACCGTCCCAGCGGGCACCAACGAGTTCGAGCCGAACTCGGTCCGGCCGGCACCCGGACTGTGCCCTCGGCGCGATCAACACGCACCTCCTTCACCCGCGGAACCACCTCTCCGTACGGCTCCTGGCCCAGTTCGGTCATCCGGTACGTGCCGTCAACGAGATGGTTGAGACAGGCACCCTGGACATACGGCGTGAGCAACAGACGGGCCTCTTCCGAAGAGGATCTGCCAGCCGCAGAAAGAACCTTCCAGTACTCGACATATGTCTTCAGGACGAAGCCTCGCGGCCTATCTGGTGACGGCGGGAAAACAAGCGAAGTTGGAGTTCCTGAAGCGGGGTGAGGCGGCATGACGGAGCCCTCCTCTACCTGGCAGGCCACGATGACAAGGACCATCGCCAGACAAGCAGCGGCCTCCCCATAGTCGTGTGCCGGGGCACGCGTCGCCAGAATCGGGGCCGTACGGGCCGGGTTGGGCGATGGAGGACGCACACCGTGCCGACAGCACGCCAGCGCCACTACAGAGCAAACACCTCGCGCTACCCACTGTCACAACAGCGTTTGCGGTTGTCAATAATAGATGCTGTTAGATGACCATAATTACAATGCCATGACATTCTCATTGACAGTGAGTAGATTTCTGCTCAATCCCTCTGGACTCGACCCAAGACAGACGTTAACATGCGAGAAGGACAAAGCTAAGATCGACAGTAAATAGGGCAGAGATTCCCGCATGACTGATCTTCGCACCGATTAGACAGAACCGGTGAGCCCTTCGGGCCATAGAGCCTCACCGAGGTCCCGAGAATCCTCCTCGACGGACCGAACGGCAAACAAACTCTCGAATACGTCGACCCATCCCGGCCAGAAAAATGCTACGCACTCTGGACCAACAGCGAATGGGACACAACCGGCGGATTCGAAACCGAAATCGACGCACTCATCACCTGCGCCTCGCCCAATACACCCGGATCGCGCCCCCGCAGACAATCCAGAAATCGGCAACCGCTCCCACAACACGAAGGAGAAACAAATGACCGCCGCACCCGCCCTCGAAGCGACCTACGGCCAGAAGATCAGGGCCCGCAGAGAACACATCAAGATGGACCGCCACGCCTTCGCCCGCGCCCTGGGAATGACGGTCGACGACATCACCGCCCTGGAAGACGACAAGAAGGACCTCACCCTCGGCACCCTGACCTCCATCGCCGGCCTGCTCGGAACCTCCATCGCCGAACTCACCCCCGAGTTCATCAGCGACCTCGACGAAGGCGTCCGCTACCAGCTGCCCGGCGACAACCCCGTCATCGAAGGCATGCGAGCCGACACCAACTACTACACCTACAACTGCCTCGTACGCACCCGCACCGTGCCCAAACTCGTCCCCCTCCTGCTCGAGGTCAACGTCGACGACCCCGACAAGGCCGCCTTCAACGCCGGCCACGACGCCCACGAAGTCATCTACTGCATGGAAGGCGACATCCACCTCAAGTGGGGCGACCCCGACAACCCCAAGGAAGTCACCCTCCCCCAGGGAAGCAGCTTCTACATCGCCCCCAACGTCCCCCACACCCTGACCACCACCAAGGGCTCCGGACCGGGCAAAGTCATCTCCATCAACTTCTGACCACCACACCTCCAGTGCCCTGGACCCCCACCAGGGCACTGGAGTCCTCGTGTCGATATTCATGCAATCCTTGCAGGCGCGCACTTTCCAGATGTCGTGGAGGGGCGGGCCTACATGGTGTTCGTTGGCGGTCAGGTGGAGACTTCAGCCGGCCCTGGTGCACCCCTGCGCTTCCGCCTACGCCCCGGTGCCCACGTCTGGCTTTCACAGACGGCTGATCCAGCAGATATCAAAGATCCCGGGTAGTCCCGTCTCGTTGATCACGAGCATGCGCTTCGGTTCATGTGTCCGAGATCCGCCACCGACATACCTGCACCGCCCTGATCACGGGAGTCGGTAGCGGCGACCTTACCCGGGACGTCCCTGCCGCCGCGCTTCTCCAGACGGAAGCGAGGCCGTCCCCATCCGTCCAATATGCAAGATCATGGGAATGAGGGCCTGTCGCGCGTGGCAGGCGCTAGCGGGCAGCCGGCCCCTCCCCGTGCGGTACGACATCAGCGGTGCGAGGTGCTGATGAACGATCCGGAGACGAAAGAGCCCGTGATCTTCCTGAACCGGGCGACGAAGTCTTTCTCTGCTGAAATCCGTCCAAGACGGAGGCGTTGGCATTTACTTGTCGCAAACCTTCTCATATCAGAGGTGATCACTCTGGTTGTCCTGGCGTTCACGCATAATCTCCTGCTGGATTCTCAGGTGATGTCAAGGCATGGATGACACACCTGATCGTCCTAATTAGAAGGAGCATTATGACATACCACCCCGTCTCTCCGCACGACGACAATGGCCCGTCACGTCGAACTGTTCTGCAAGGCGCCTTGCTGAGCGGCACCGCAGCAACGTTCTCTCTACCTACTCTGCTTCCTCTCGCCGCGCAGGCATCCTTCAGCGATGAGTTGGGACAGGAACCCGGGTCGGAGATGCCCGACTTCAGTCAAGGGTCGGCCGCCCTGCATCCCGATACCGTATTGACCAGCGCATGTCAGTTCTGCAACTGCAACTGCAGACTGCGCGTGGGTATGAAGGCGGGCCGGGTGATCGAGGTGCGGGGTGAACCGGCCGATCCGGTGCAGGCGGGGAACCTGTGCATCAAGGGTCCGATGATGACCGAACTGGTCTACAACCGGCTCCGCTTGACCTCACCTCTCAAGCGTGTAAGCGGCACGAAAGGTGACCCCGATTCGCGATTCGAACCGGTCTCCTGGAACGAAGCCCTCGACATCGTCGCCACCCGCCTGCTCGCGTTACGCGATCAAGGTGAGGCACGTGCGATCGCCAACCGCACCACGGGCCGTCAGCCGCGCGGCACCGGCGCTCTGGTCCACCGCCTGTTTCGCCTACTGGGCAGTCCCAATGACACCGACGTCGGACCGGTCTGCAACGACTCGGGGGGCAACGCGCTGGCCGAAACTTTCGGCTTGGGCTACTTCACAAACGGATACGGGATCGACCCCGCTACCGGAAAGCCGGATCTGGAATCCGCTCGCTACCTGCTCCTGCTGGGGACCAACCAAGCCGAGACCCATCCGGTCACCTTCGCCGACCTGCTACGCGCCCGCCGGCGCACGCGTGCACGCCTGGTGGTCGTCGATCCGCGGCGCACCCCCACCAGCGTGATCGCCGATGAATGGATCGCACCCAAACCACACACCGATTTCGCGCTGGTCCTCGGTATGCTCCACGAGGTCATTCTCAAAGAGCTGTACGACAAGCGGTTCGTCGATCGCTGGGTCCTGGGCTTCACCGAGCTGCGCGACCATCTTGCCGCAATGGAGTACACCCCCGAGTGGGCGGCGAAGATCACCGATGTACCGGCTGCCACGATCCGGCGATTGGCCGTCGAATACGCCAAGGCGAAACCCGCAGCGATCTTCTGTAACGCCGGGATCTCTCACCAGCTCAACGCCTTCGACACCTACCGAGCGATCGCCATGCTCGCTGCGGTGACGGGCAACATCGGAACTCCGGGCGGCGGATGCAACTTCATGCACAACACATGGCCCGGGCATCTTGAGTTGCCGGCTCTGACCGTCAAAGTGCCTGATCCCGGCCCTGCCATACCCGTCGGGCCGGACGCCTTCGCCGATGCCATTCTCACAGGCAGGCCCTACCGGCTGCGCGCGGTGATCACCGAAGGTAACCCACTGATCAGCTCAGCCAATTCGAGTAAAGTTCGCCGCGCCTATGCGGCGCTGGACTTCTACGTCTACACCGGCCTGTTCATGGAGGAGGCCGCATACTACGCCGACATCATCCTGCCGGTCTGCAGCGGACTCGAGTTCGAAGGCGTGTACATGAGGCGGGACGACCGCGCCATCCGCTGGCAGGAGGCGGTCGTACCCCGGGTCGGCCGATCCCGGCCTGATACCGAGATCTGGATCGGCCTAGCGCACGCGATGGCCCGACATGATCGGCACCATCCCGCCGGCTACTGGACCGACGCTTTCCCAGAGGAATGGACCGATTACAAGAACCTTTGGGATGCCTTTATCACCCACACTCCCGCAACCGCCGGTATGACGCGCGAACGCATGCGAGCCCGCGCGGAACCTCTGCGCTGGCCCTGCCCGACTCTCGATCATCCAGGCGTCAGCACTCTCTACCTCGACCACCCGTCCTGGTACGAGGCTGCAGAGGCACTCGCCCCCACGAACAAGGGGAAGCGGTTTCTGACTCCCAGCGGCAAAATTGAGATCTTCACCTCAGATCTCGACCAGAAGCTGGCGCCCACTGGTCATCGCGCCCTTCCGATTTTCTATACCCACCCCGAGGTCACCGGTGCCCACCCGACCCTCTCTTACGGTAGGGAGTTCGTCCCCAACCCCATCTACCCGCACGCCCTGACCCACCCGGTTCGACTCGGCGTCCCCGGCGATGAGGCCGTACACAAGAAGTTTCCGCTGATGGGTATGACCGGGCGCCCAAGTGTCGCGCACTTCGCCAGCCTCACCCACTGGGCTCACACGGCGCAACAGCTCAACGGCCTCCGTTTCGTGCAGATCCATCCGGAAACTGCCCGCCGCAACGGCATAGCCAATGGCGACACCGTGGTAGTAGAAAGCCCTCGCGGATCGGTGGGTGCCACCGCATTGATCGACTCGGGTATCCGCCCCGATACCGTCTTCCTGCCGAATACCTTCGGTCCCGCCCAGGAGGTCGGCGACCTTTTCGGCAACCCTCGCTACGAAGTGGCCAACGCCCTGACCGACGACACTCTCTACGACAATCTTTCCGGTCAGCAGTCCTACAAGTGCTTCGCCTGCCGGGTCCGCAAGGCGGATTGAATATCCCGTGATATGACCCGCACCCACAGCGCATGCTCCAAAGGCAATGCCGCCTGTGGTCCTCCCCGTGTCTTCTGCTGCGGTCTGCCCTGATCCCAGGTGCGTGGACGTCGCCAGATCTCGGGCGACGTCCACGCCCGTCCCTCAGACACCTTGATCAGACAGGTTCGTTACCGGGCCGCCACTTGATATTGCAGCCGCCACTGGGCGTATGCGGCTCTGGTACGGGCTGTCCAGCCAGCACGTTCTTCACGGCCGCACGCAGGTCGCGTCCGTCCACAACCTTGCCATTGCCCGGCCGCGCGGCGTCGAGCTGGCCACGGTAGGCGAGCTTGTGCTCGGCGTCGTAGAGGAAGAAGTCTGGAGTACACGCGGCTCGGAAGGCCTTCGCGACCTCCTGGGACTCATCAACCAGGTACGGGAACATGAACCCTGCCCGGCGTGCCTGCTCGGTCAACTGTTGGGGTGTGTCCTCTGGGTAGGCGTCTGTGTCGCTCGAGCAGATTCCGAGCGTGGCCATTCCCTGCTCACGGTACCGTGCGGCGAGATTCGCGATTTCGTACTCCACGTGGAGCACATACGGGCAACGGTTGGACAGGAAAACCACGAGTAGTGCCCGAGCGTCGCTGAATTCACCGATCGCCACTTTTCGGCCGTTGATGTCGGGCAAGGAGAAGTCCGGGGCGGGAGTTCCCAGAGGAACCATGAAAGAGTTGGTGAATACCATACGACCATTCTGCCGGATTAACATATCATTGGTCAATACCGTGCTGCCAGCGGGAGGTTGGGGATGCACCACTGAGTATGTGAAAGGGTGCATTACCTCGCACCACCCCGTCGACGGCTTTCAGAAGCTACGGTCAGAGCCAGTGGATTTCCGTGATTCTTTTCGGGGTTGATCGGCGCGATTCGGACTCCCCTCCTCCGGCCGAACTGCGGCGGAGGCCCATCCGCAAGTCATCCAAGTGGCTCTGCGCGGCGCTGAAGCTTTTCCGGGGGTTGGACGCATCAGCCGGCCGGCGATGGAGCCGGAGGCGTACTCGGCACTGGGGGCTGCACTTCGGAAACCACTGGAATATACAGGAATCGACTATCCGAAAATTCGGGAAATAATCTCTATTGAAGGGTCGGCCATACTTGGATCGATCGGCGGTGATGTCACGAGGCAGAGCGGCTACTGCAACTGGAACACGCCGTACGGGCACAGTGCTTTGAGCAGTATCGGGCCGACGATTAGAGAACGCCAAGGGCCACACCAGCACATGGGGTACGGCCCTGGCGGCGCTCTCAGTGGTTGCTTCGGGAGGTCTCGGCCGCGGCAGCCTCCGCCCCCTGCGTCTCCAGACTCGGTGTGGTCTCCTCTTCGGGGGTCACATTGACGGAGCCGCAGCAGCTGTCCAACTCCGACTTCTTCTCGCCTCCGAAGATTTTGTTCAGGAAGCTTCCAGCCATGTCCTCTTCTCCAATCTGCGGAACCAGAGTTTCTCCGCCGGTAGACGTTCCCGCTATCCGGTGGCCATCGGCAGCGACTCAGCGCAGCAGCCGAAGCGCCTGCCGCCCTCGCCGAGGGGACCGTAGCGGCTGAGCTCGCCCAACATCCGGCCCTTGATTACATTTCATTGTTATCACCAGGATTAATAGGTGTCAACTGGAAATACCGTGCTGTCGGCTGCGGTAACGGTATCGATTGAGATCGTGGCCACCGAAGTTCGGATATGACATATTTCGAGCGATCGGCCCGCCTATGCGGTCATCAGGCCTCGCGGGGTCGTCACTCCTTCAGAGGAATGTGGCCGCTCGGAAGGTGCCCCCCGTAGCGAGCGATGTCACCCCGGGCTGTGCCATCGGCGGGCCCGGGACGACGCGGATCGACTTGAGCTGATGGACTCACCCACCGGACACCCCGGCCCAACGGTGCTGAAGAACCGTAAGGAACGCGGGGCACACCGGAGAATCATCAAGCGAAGAGCGGAATGATTACCCCGCCGGCGACAGCCACCAGCAGGACAGAAGCGACGAAGGTCGCCACCAACCGGGGCTTGAAGATCGCCGAGAGCATGGTCACTTCCGGAATGCTTGCTCCAGCGCCACCGATGACCAATGCGAACACCGGCCCGAGACCCATGCCCGCCGAACTCAGGGCGAGACCGATCGGGAGTATGGACTCGGTGCGAACATAGAGAGGGATCCCGATCAGGGCGGCGATGGGAACAGCGAGCAGATTGCCGGGGCCGGCAACGGAGACCAGGAAGGACTGCGGAACGACACCGTATATGAACGCTCCGACGCTGACACCCACTACCATCGGGATGATCAGCGGCTTGAAGAACGACTTGGCCTGGTGCCAGGCGGGGCCGGCCTCCGTGCGCAGACCCTGCCACGGTGAGGTGTCGTGCCCCTCGGCGCTTACCTTAACTCGCCGAACAAACCGCTCCATTCCCATCTTTCCCCATATCAGGGAGATGATGATGGTCACGACGAACGTGACGATGCTGTAGCCGATCATGATCTTCCAGCCGAAGAGGATCCAGACGACGCCGAAGACGATCGGGTCCAGCAGCGGGGATGCGATGAGGAATGCTGCGGCACCCGTGAAGGGGACCCCGACTTTGAGCATCCCCATCAGCATGGGGAGCGTGGAGCACGAGCAGAAGGGGGTCACGGCTCCTAAGACGATCCCCTTGAGCGGTGCCGTGAACGTTCCGCCGCCCATCCAGCGCTGTAACCGCTCCTCGCCCAGCCGTCGCTGTAATAGCGCGACCAGGAAGGCGACCGCCAGGAATAGGACGGTGAGCTCGATGGCTATCGTCCCAAAGGTCTTGATCGTTTCAATCCACTTGTCGGACATCGTTGCCGTCCTCCATGTCTCTGCTCAGGCAGCTCGCCCGAGCTCCTTCGGGTGTCAGGGCTGCCAGAGATGCGAGCCAGCGGACCGGTGTTCCGAATTCCTCACAGCAAATGGCATAGACGTTGGAGCGCCCGCGAGGTATGACCTTCACGAGGGCTTGTTCGCGGAGTGGTCGCAGATGGTGGCTGATGAGCGTCTGGCTCAGGCCCGTCGCCTCCTGAAGCTCCTTTACCGTGCGTGGGCGTTCGGCGAGCAGCAGGGCCAAGACCGCTCGGTTTTCATCGGCCAATGCCCTGAGCTTGGGCACCAACCGATGGGCCCGTTCTCGATCGGAGAGTTCTTCGCCTTCAAGGAGGCGGATGTCCGGCTCTCTTGCCATGAGTTCATAAATATCAACAGCATTTGCTCATGTCAACAGTCTTCGTTGATTATTCATGTCCAGGTATCCCCCAATCGACCGCGGCCTGATCGACACGTTCCACGGGGAGCTGGAAGGGCAGGAGGCATGCACTCCCTCGACCACTCCTGGCCAAGACGCGTTGACGTCTCTGGCGAGGAGAGAGGAATGCACGGCAGGTCCGGCGAATCCCCTGGCCGGCGATTCATGAACGGTTCCAGATCCGCTGGATGGACCGTGGACCGTTCACGTGGATGGTCGACCAGGCCGTATACCGCCCTGCCGTGCTGACAGCTGGTGATTGATCATTGCCGTCATCGTCTTGGCGCTGCGGCCTACACCGATCGGAGTGGCCGAGGCGGGGCCGGACTTGTCGGTTTCGACGGCCAGATACTCTCCAACGTCTCGAACGGCCCGCACCGTGACCGGCCGGAAAATCGGTAACTGGTAGCGCTGCTCATAATCGGTTAGATAGGCCACCACGTCGCCGGTGCTGGGGTACCCTCCGGCCGATCGCGGCGCAGGTGATAGCCGGCCGCCAGTCCAGCTTGGCCGCCACCGACTACCAGCACGCCGATCGAGCGTACGACGGTCATCACCGTTTTTCAGGTGCCGGCCACTTCGGCCCGGGGGGAGAACAACTCACCCAGGCGGGCAACGGTGGCCGGGATGATCCAGTAGTAGATCCACGTGCCCCGCCGCTCGCAGTCGATCAGTCCGGCCCTGCGGAGCACCTTCAGGTGGTGGGAAATGGTGGGGGCGCTCAGGTCGAAGGCGCCGCTCAGGTCACACACGCACACCTCGCCATCAGGGTGAGAGCCGATCATGGACACCAGGCGCAGTCGTACCGGATCGGCCACTGCCTTGAGCAACACCGCGAGCTCGGCGGCATCGGCCTCGTCCAATGGACCTCGGGCGATCGGTGGACAGCATGCGCCGACCGTCGTAGGCATAGGGACCCCCTAATTCGACCCTGATCGAAATAGTAGCCGATGGTACGCCGCCAGCACTAGCCCAGCCAAGGTGCAAGCGAGCGCAACGCCCGCCATGACCCTGCTGTAGCCGATCGCGGGAACCAGGGTGGCGGCCAGCAAGGGAGCACAGGCTTTGGCCACGATGACCGGCAAGGCAAGAGCGCCACTGACGCTGCCGTACGCCGTGGTGCCGTAACGCTCGGCCAGGAGGGCGGGCCGGGCGATGGTCGCCACCCCGAACCCGAGGCCGAACAGCGTCACCGCACCGACCGCTCCGGCCGGGTACCGACCGGCCAGCGGCAGCGCCAGGGCAGCCGCACCCTGCAGGGCGAAGATCGACGCAGTAATCGATGCGACCGACCATCGGCTCGCCAACGCGGTGCTGATCAGACGTCCTGTGACCGACAGCACGCCCAGCAACCCAGCGACGACAGCGGCGAAGATCGGCTTATGGCCGAGGGCGATCAGATAGGTGACCAGCAACACCCCCACCACCGCAGTTGCTCCGGTCTGGACGACGAATGCGCCGGCCAGCATCCAGAACGCCCACTCCCGCAGGGCACGCCGTACGGCCTCACCGCGACGTGCCCGCGGCGCCGATACCGGTCCGGCATGTCGGGGGAGGACCAGCGCGTGCAGGGGTACGGCCAGCAAGCCGTAAGCGACGCCGAGGACCATCAGGGCCTCGCGCCACCCGAGCTCCTCGACCAGGAGTCCGGTCAACGGCAAGAAAACACTGGACGCGAACCCAGCCACGACTGTGATGGCCAGCAGCGCCTTCGCCCGCCTAGCAGGTGCGGACCAGGCGACAACGATGGCGAAGGCCGCCTCGTACAACACCATCGCTGTGGCGATACCGACCACGACCAGAACCGCGTACAACTGCGCGAGCGTAGTGACCTGAGACCAGACCAGCACCATCCCGGCACCGAGCGCTGCCCCGAACGTCATCAGACCTCGGCCACCACGCGCGTCCAACCACCGGCCCACCAACGGCGCGGCCAACGCCGAAACCAGCACCGACGCGGTCAGCGCCCCGGCGAGCTGAGCAGTACTGGCATGCAGATCAGTCTGCATGGGTGTAAGCAGGACGGCGAAGGCGTAATACAACACGCCATGCCCGACGATCTGGGTGACCGCCAAAGTGGCCACCAGTCCGGTGAGGCTACGCCGCCCACCCGTGCTCTCGAGCGGTGCGGCGGAGCCCCTGACATGCTGCGTCACTTCCGGTGCGTGGTCGTTGTGCAGCGGACGGCGGAGCCACCTGCCGTCTTGATTGGGAACCTTTGGCCGACCAATGGATCTCCTTCCGTCTTTCGGCAACGGAACAGGATTTGGCTCAGCCGCAGCAGCCGCCCTCAGAGGCGGAGGCACCTGCGCTCACCAAAGGTAGAGGGGCGGACAGCAGGCCTCCACTGATGCCGGTGGCCAGGCCGATGCGGGCTTCCTGTGCCTCGGCCAGGTCCGCCGAGCACACCCCGGTCTCCGGCAGATCGAGTTGTACATCGCGGGCGGCCTCCCAATCTCCCGCCAGGGCCGCCACGACGGAGCGTGCCTGCTCATAGCCGGTGGCCATCAGGAAAGTCGGGGCACGGCCGTAGCTTTTGGCACCGACGATGTAATAACCGGGCTCGGAGTGCGCGAGCTCATCGACGCCGTGAGGGGGTACGGTGCCACAGGAGTGGGCGTTGGGATCGATCAGTGGCGCCATGGCGCGGGTGGTACCGAGGATCGGATCCAGGTCCAGACGCAGTTCGCCGGCGATGACGTGGTCGGGCCGATAACCAGTGGCGGCCACGACTCGGTCGGCGACCACTTTCTGGTCTGCGCCCGACGGATCTCGGCTGATCACTGTCACGGTCTGACTGTGGGGGGTGATCGAGTGGGTGAAGAAACCAGTCAGCAACGTGATCCGGCCGGATTCGACCAGTCGGCGCAGGCGTGTACCGAGAGCACCCCGGGCCGGCAGGGCATCGGCCGCGCCGCCGCCATAGGTACGGGCGGCTGATCCGGTACGGATCGCCCACGTGATACGAGTTTCCGGGACATCCTCAGCGAGGTGAGCCAGCGCCAGCAGAGTGGTAGCGGCTGAGTGGCCCGCACCCACGACCAGGGTGTGCCTTCCGGCATAGCGTTCACGATCGGCGCCGAGTACGTCCGGAAGGGCGTGATCGATGAACGCTGCCGCGTCATACTCGCCGTGGGCAGGGAGGCCAGAGGCCCCCAGCACGTTCGGCGTCTTCCAGGTGCCGGATGCGTCGATGACAGCGCGGGCGGTGAGCTCCTCCCCACTTTCCAGTCGGATCACGAACGGGGCCTGCTCGCGGCCAACGGTACGGACCCGGTCGACCCCGGCTCGGCTGATGCCGGTTACCTTCGCCTCAAATCGCACATGCGGGGCGATCGTGGGATGGGCGGCCAGCGGGGCGAGGTAGTGCTCGACGAGCTCAGACCCGGTCGGTAGCCAGTCGGGGTCGGGCGCGTCCCAGGCGTCGGCCTCCAGCAGGCGGCGGGCGGCGGCGTCGATGTCATACTTCCACGGGCTGAAGGTCCGGACGTGTCCCCACTGCGTGATCGAGGCCCCGACCTGCGGTCCGGACTCCAGGACGAGGAAGTCCAGTCCGCGCTCGGTCAGATGGGCTGCGGCAGCCAGGCCGACCGGTCCGGCGCCGATCACCACGACCGGCAGCTTATCCAGCTGCGGCCGGAGCGCCAGCGGCTCGGTGTAGACGTCCTGTACGGCCTGCTCGGCGGGGCCAGCCTCCGAGCCGCAGCATCCACTGCTCATGGTCGTTCCTCCTGTATCGGATTGATTGCCAGGATTCACCCGGTCCGCCGCGGTTCGGCCGCGCTCGTGGCCAGATGGGGCTGTCGGGCGGACTCGTCGAAGACGAGGGCCCGACAGTCAGAAGGCGAGCGCAAACGAAAACGCTCTCGCACCCCCTACTTCAAAGCTTGTCGAAGCAAGGCTCAGTTTTGCACACTGTTTAGAAGCGTGTCAAATTAGATCTGAGTCTAATTAAGAGGGTATGAGTGCATCCGTCCGCCTCGTTCGGCGTCTCCCTGGATGACAGCTGTTCCCGTGAACGAAGGGCTGTGCCATGACCACAACCGGCACCGGTACCGAGACACTTCGGTGCCCAGCTCGCGGATCAGCGTCTCGTCGGCGCCGGGCTGGGCCGAAAAGTCGTGATCGGCCGGCGTCCAGGGCGCCGGCAACGAGGCGAAGTGGATGCGGGCGGCGATCTGGCGGGCCTTGGTGGCCCCCGCTTCCGCCCATCCCGTGTGACACCGGGAGGAGAACGTCGCAGGAATCGCGCCGACCGCTGCTCAGGTGCCGTCCAACTCCGCGATCAGCTGCTCTACACGTCGGCGTATCCCATCGCGTATCGCTCGAACGGCCTCGATACCTTGCGCGGCCGGGTCGTCCAGCTTCCAGTCCTCGTACCGTTTGCCGGGAAAAATAGGGCAGGCGTCATCGCAGCCCATCGTGATGACCACATCAGAAGTCTCGACCGCCTCAACGGTCAGGACTTTGGGGTGCTCAGCGGTGATGTCGATACCCACCTCGCTCATCGCCTCCACAGCGACCGGATTGACCTGGTCGGCAGGGACCGACCCGGCGGAACGGGCCTCGATGCGCTCGCCGGCCAGATGGCTGAGCCAGCCGGCGGCCATCTGGGAACGGCCGGCGTTGTGGACGCAGACGAACAGCACGCTGGGCTTGTCAGACATGGGCGGCCTCCTTGAACAGGCGGCGGCCGGCCAGGCTGACGTAGACCAGAGCGACCAGGACAGGGACTTCGATGAGCGGGCCGACCACTCCGGCCAGCGCCTGGCCGGAGGTGACGCCGAACACGCCGACCGCCACGGCGATGGCCAGCTCGAAGTTGTTGCCCGCCGCAGTGAAGGCCAGCGTGGTGGCGCGCTGGTAGGTCAGGCCGATCACCTTACCCGCGACGAACGAGCCACCCCACATGAGAGTGAAGTAGGCCAGCAGCGGCAGCGCGATGCGGGCGACGTCGCCAGGCTGAGAGGTGATCGTGTGACCCTGCAGGGCGAACAGGATCACGATGGTGAACAGCAGTCCGTACAGGGCCAGCGGACCGACGCGGGGCAGGAAGCGCTGCTCGTACCACTCCCGGCCGCGAGCACGCTCCCCCAGCCGGCGCGACAGGTATCCGGCCAGCAGAGGGATGCCGAGAAAGATGAGCACGTACTGGGCGATGTCCCAGGCCGAGACCTCCAATGCGGCCTGCGAAAGTCCCAGCCAGCCGGGCAGGACCTCCAGATAGAACCAGCCCAGCGCGCCGAAGGCGACCACCTGGAAGATCGAGTTGAGGGCGACCAGGACGGCGGCGGCCTCGCGGTCGCCACAGGCCAGGTCGTTCCAGATGAGCACCATGGCGATGCAGCGGGCCAGCCCGACGATGATCAGACCGGTGCGGTACTCGGGCAGGTCCGGCAGGAAGATCCACGCCAGGGCGAACATCAGCGCCGGGCCGACCAGCCAGTTGAGCACCAGCGAGGCGAGAAGCATGCCTCGGTCGTGCGTGACCGTGTCCAGCCGGTCGTAGCGGACCTTGGCCAGCACCGGGTACATCATCAACAGCAGGCCCAGCGCGATCGGCAGTGAAATCTCACCGATCTTCACCGCATCCAGTGCGGAGTTCAGCCCGGGCACGGCCCGGCCGAGTAGCAGCCCGACCGCCATCGCGATACCGATCCATACCGGCAGGAACCGGTCAAGCACCGACAGTGCGCCGATCACCCCTGGAGGTTGCTCTCCGGCAGGCCGGACGGTACCGAGTCGTGAGGTGGACATGGTTGCTCTCTTCAGGTGGTGGCGGCCACGTTGAGCAGCGCCGACAGCTCATTGAGGGTCTCAGGGACAAGCCGGTAGTACACCCAGGATGCGCGCCGTTCAGAAGTCAGCAGTCCGACGTCTTTGAGTACCTTCAAGTGGTGGCTGATGGTCGGCTGGGACAGATCGAAGGCGCCGGTGATGTCACATACGCATACCTCGCCACCGGCATGGCTGGCCACGATCGAGACGATGCGCAGCCGTACCGGGTCGCCCAGCGCCTTGAACACCTGTGCCACCGCGCCCGCCTGCTCGGCGTCGAGGGGCTGGCGTGCCAGCGGCGGACTGCACTCGAGTAGCCTCAGCGGTTTCATCACGTCCTACCCGGTATAGATGTGGATCAAATTCAGTTGCCATCAATATAGATGCATATCTATTCGATGCACAAGCAAAGTGATCACTGAGTACCACGACGGCGTCGACCCTGGAACATGGAGCCGCCACTCAAGCTCGCCCTCCTGCAAGGTGAGGAGGGCGAGCCGGCCCGGAGGGACCACCTCGGCGTCGAGATCGAGAACACGACCAGGTCACTATGGCGATGCAGCTCCTGAAGAGGCCCTGGCGATCTCGAGGACTACGGCGCCACTGCTGCCACGCCCCCCAGGACAGGGCGTGGGTGCACGGCCCCGGGGAGTGAGCCGTGGGAGGTGTACACGGTGAAGGCCGACGCCGACTCACTCGACAAGCACATCGCCCCGATTTGATCGCTGAGGGCGATGCGTTCCGCGATACCCCTTGCTGCCATGAACCAGGAAATCAGTCAGCAGCCGATGAGACGGGCGGAAGTCACATGGCATGAGGCAGGCGCGGAGGTTTCGGACGAACCTCTGAGGCCGATCGTGACCTGATCAAGCACAGTCGGTGCCGCAACCAGACGAACCACCGATTGTCGTCGGCTGCCGGGATGTGGAGAGATGCTGCCGGATG
The DNA here is from genome assembly GCF_050942215.1 of Sphaerimonospora sp. CA-214678. Taxonomy (GTDB): domain Bacteria; phylum Actinomycetota; class Actinomycetes; order Streptosporangiales; family Streptosporangiaceae; genus Sphaerimonospora. The sequence continues at coordinate 2,354,070 of NZ_CP192056.1, read as the reverse complement.
TAAGGAGATGGACCACCGTCGGCGAGGAAGCCACCGAGCTGCGCGCTGCGCGCGACGAGCGCGCGGAGCAGACCGTCGAGGGCGGCTTCAACGGGCAGCTCTGCACCCGTCTCGCCGCGCCAGGTCCACAGACGGTGCTCGGAACCGTCGGGGTGACAGGGACGAAGTTCGACACCCGCGGCACGAATGGTCGGCGAGGCACTGATCCCATACTCGATCGCCTCGGCCCATCTGTCGACCGTACGCGGCTGGACATCAATGGTGATGCCGAGCCGAGTCGCCAGGGGGCGGATCATCTCGATCGCCTCTGTGAGCGTAGCGAGAGTGGCATCGCAGGAGCCACAGGAGTCCTGCCCGTTCATGGCCACCGTCCAGTAGTCGACGGTGAGTCGTACCCCCGCGTCGTGCAGGACCGAAGGATTCGGCACTGAGATCGAACCCGTGCACCTGGTCACGCTACCCCTCCTTCCAACGGTTCCGAATCGCGAGCGCTACAACAGCCGACGTGGACACGGCCGGCACCGCCAACCGGAATGATCGGCGGCGCTCGCAGCAGAGTTATCAGCGGAGCGGTCCCTGACCGAAGCGACACGACAGCCTTTCCCACGCCTTTGCCCGCACCTGACTCCGGCTTCGGCAGAGGTCAGCGCTTACCGGAGATCAGCCATCGGCGGGGGCGTGCGGGTTGCGTGCAGTGCCCACCACCCGTCAAGGCTCATTACAGGCCAAACACATCACGCTACCCAGCGTCGCAACAACGGTTGCGGTTGTCAATAATAGATGCTGTTAGATGACCATAATTGCACGCTATGACATTCTCATTGACAGTGAGTAGATTTCTGCTCAATCCCTCTGGACTCGACCCAAGACAGACGTTAGCATGCGAGAGGGACAAAGCTAAGATCAACAATAAATAGGGAAGCGATTCCCGCATGGCCGATCCGCGCACCAGTTAGACGGCACCGGTGACCCCCTCGGACCATGGAAGGCAGAACGTTGACCAGTGGCTCGACCGTCACGGAAAAGAAAAAACGTTACCCGCCAACAAAACCCGTCGAGACCACACCCCGACAGATGCTCGCCATCAAAATCGGCGGAAGCCTGTTCTCCGACAAGAGCATCGAGGGCAGCCTGGACACAGCAGCCATAGCTGAATACGCACACCTGATTGCAGACCTGCACAGAAAAAACCCCGGACACATCGTCTTCATCACCGGAGGCGGCGCCCTCGGACACGCAGCCCTCCGCGGACTCGACGAAACCGACCCCTTCGCCTGCCTCCCCCTGACCGAAGCACTCGCACAGGTCCGATGGGCATGGACCCAGGCACTGATAGGCCAAGGAGTCCGGGCACTCCCCCTCCAGCTCGGTGCCATGGCCTCGCTGAACCAGGATGGAACCTTCTCCGTCACCGCAGACACCATCCGCCACGCCCTCAACCACGGTGTGCTCCCCGTCCTGTCCGGGGACAGCGTCCTGGCGAACGACGGAGCCCTACACGGACTTTCCAGCGACCGCGTCCCAGAATTCCTCGTCCACGCCCTGGGACTACCCCTGCGCATCGTCAGCTTCACCGACGTCCCGGGAATCCTCCTCGACGGACCGAACGGCGAACAAACACTCAAATACGTCGACCCATTCCAGCCAGAGAAGGCCTACAACGCGCTCTGGACCAACAGCGAATGGGACACAACCGGCGGATTCAGAACCAAAATCGACGCACTCATCACCTGCGCCTCATCAGGCGCGGAATGCTTCATCCTAAAGGGATCCACCCACCACGCACACAGCCGATATCTATTTTCTCCCCACCACCAGTGGCCCGACGACATCCGCTACACCCGGATCGCACCCCCGCAGACAGAAACACGTGAAACCGGGCACGGGGAAAGAAGGCAGTAGCAACACCGCCCGAGAAACCACACCAGTAAGCAATCCAGAAATCGGCAACCGCTCCCACAACACGAAGGAGAAACAAATGACCGCCGCACCCGCCCTCGAAGCGACCTACGGCCAGAAGATCAGGGCCCGCAGAGAACACATCAAGATGGACCGCCACGCCTTCGCCCGCGCCCTGGGAATGACGGTCGACGACATCGCCGCCCTGGAAGACGACAAGAAGGACCTCACCCTCGGCACCCTGACCTCCATCGCCGGCCTGCTCGGAACCTCCATCGCCGAACTCACCCCCGAGTTCATCAGCGACCTCGACGAAGGCGTCCGCTACCAGCTGCCCGGCGACAACCCCGTCATCGAAGGCATGCGAGCCGGCACCAACTACTACACCTACAACTGCCTCGTACGCACCCGCACCGTGCCCAAACTCGTCCCCCTCCTGCTCGAGGTCAACGTCGACGACCCCGACAAGGCCGCCTTCAACGCCGGCCACGACGCCCACGAAGTCATCTACTGCATGGAAGGCGACATCCACCTCAAGTGGGGCGACCCCGACAACCCCAAGGAAGTCACCCTCCCCCAGGGAAGCAGCTTCTACATCGCCCCCAACGTCCCCCACACCCTGACCACCACCAAGGGCTCCGGACCGGGCAAAGTCATCTCCATCAACTTCTGACCACCACACCTCCAGTGCCCTGGACCCCCACCAGGACACTGGAGTGTGAGTCCCTGATTTCGCGGCCGACATCGGCCCCCGGGCTGATTCGCGACGGACTGTCCTGACTTCGCCGCGCCCGCCAGACGTTCAGGCTGCCTCGCCATCTGGTCCAGGCTCCGCCTTCCCCTGCCTCACGGCGACCATGTCGATAACGAAGCAAGGAAGATGACTCAAGTAACCGCGATCCCCCCCGATCAACGTGCCATCTCGGACAGAGATCCTTTTCCCTGCCGCTTCGACCGGCTGATGCTCACCGGGGCACCGCTCTGCGGAACGACCGGATCCAGGATCGACATCGGCCCGGCGTACTGCGGAGCGGCCACATCACCAGACATGCCTGATCCGGTCACAGTGCTGTTTGCCGGCCAGGCGAAGATGGCAGCCGCCCTGGGGCGTCTCTCGCACTTCCGTACACGTTCTGGTGCCCACATCCGGCGATCCCAGGCGACTCCGCTGGGCATCGCCGAAGCGCCCGGCCGATTCCACCCGGCCGGCCGCCAGCATGACGGCTCCCGCTCATGAGTCCGGAACCTGTCGGCGGACCACGCACCGCCCTGATCACAGGCGCCGGCAGCGGCATCGGTGCGGCGACGGCCCGCCGCCTGGCCGCCGAAGGCTACCGAGTCGTACTCACCGGCCGGCGCCTCGCGCGGCTCGAGAGCGTCGCCAAACAGATCACAGCGGATGGGGGCACAGCGGAGGCTTACGCGCTGAACGTTACCGACCAGGCTGCCGTGTCCGCCCTCGCGGAGGACCTGCAACGGTGTGACGTCCTGGTCAACAACGCTGGGGGGGCAATAGGCACAGAACCTGTCGCACATGCCCTGGCCGCTGACTGGCGCGCCATGTTCGAGACGAACGTGATCGGGACTCTCCACCTCACGCAGGCGTTCCTGCCCAAGCTCATCGCCAGCGGAGACGGCACGGTTGTGATCGTGACCTCCACGGCATCGTTCACCGTCTATGAGGGAGGCGGAGGGTACAGCGCCGCTAAACACGGCGAACACGTCCTGGCCGCGACCCTGCGACTCGAACTGTGCGGCGAACCAGTCCGAGTCATTGAGATCGCTCCCGGAATGGTGCATACCGAGGAGTTCTCCCTGAACCGCTACCGCGGAGACGCGGACAGGGCGGCTGACGTCTATGCGGGCGTCCAGTACCCGCTGGTCGCCGAGGACGTCGCCGACGCCATCGCGTGGGCTGTCACCAGACCATCCCATGTGAACGTCGACTCCCTTGTACTACGGCCCCGCGCCCAAGCGGCGCAGCACAAGATCCACAGGCAGCTGTGACCCTGCCGAAATGCTCGGCTTTCTCCGAATCCGCCACGGCCAAAGGAAAGGGCTGACCAATGAAGGACGCCTCCCAAAAGTCGATCCTCGACCTCCCCGAGTTCGGTATCGCGCCTCTGAAGGACCTCAACGCAACCGTCAGCATCGTCGGTTCCAAGAGCTACACGAACCGCTTTCTGGCGATCGCCGGCCTCTGTCATGAGCAGACGGTCCTGCACAACGCGCTGCACTCGCAGGACACACTCCTGCTGGCCAACGCACTGCGTGCCTTCGGCCACGTTGACGTGGTCACGGACAGCGATTCGAAGCAGATCACGGTGACCCCGAACGGCCGACCCATGCGCGCGCCCGACAGCGAGATCAACATGGGCAACGCCGGGACGCCCATACGCCTGCTCATCAGCATGGCGGCATTCGCCCAGGGGCAGACGGTGCTGACGGGTAACACACGCATGCGCGAGAGGCCGATGGGCCACCTCCTGGACGCCCTCGATCTTCTTGGAGTCGACGCGCGGGCTCTCGAAGGCAACGGCTCCCCTCCGATCCAGATCTCGGGTCCGGCGCTGCGCGGCGGGTCCACCCGTGTCAACGGCACCGTGAGCAGCCAGTTCACCAGCAGCCTGCTCATATCCGGTCCGGTGACCGCAGAGGGAATCGAGCTTGAGATCGTTGGAGACCTCGTATCCAAGCCCTACATCGACATGACGCTCACCGCCATGCGTCAGACCGGGATCGAGGTGAAGCGCAGCGGCTACTCGGCCTTCTCCGTCCCGGGCGGCAAGAGCTACGCAGGTGGAGAGATCACCGTAGAACCCGACGCCTCCGGCATGTCGTACTTCCTCGCTGCGGCGGCGATCCTCGGCGGCCGAATCACCATCCCTGGAATAGGCCTCGACTCCACGCAGGGGGATGTGGGACTCGTCAAGGCGCTGACCGACATGGGGTGCACCTCCCGAGACGAGGCCGATGGCATCAGCTTGGAGGGCGGCCCGCTGTCCGGAATCGATATCGATATGACGAACATGCCGGACGTCGTCCCCACGCTCGCCGTCGTGGCGGCATACGCCCGCGGGCGTACCCACATCACCGGCATCGGCAATCTGCGTTTCAAGGAGTGCGACCGGATCGCAGCGGTCAGGACCGAGCTCGGCAAGATGGGCGTCACCGTCGACTCGACCGAGGACACCATGACGATCCACGGCGGCACGGAGCCCCAAGGCGCTGCGATAGACACTTACGACGACCACCGGATCGCCATGGCGTTCGCCATCGCCGGCCTTCGTACCCCGGGAGTCGTCATCCGCGACCCGGGATGCGTCACCAAGTCCTTCCCCGACTTCTGGGAGCGGTTCGAAGGCCTGCGGGCGGGCCGGTGATGGCGTTGTCACCTGGGATTCTGCTCATCCTCGACGGATGGGGACACGCGCCGCCGGCCACGGGTAACGCCGTGGCCGCCGCCGACTCCCCATTCCTCGACAAGCTGACCTCCGGCCCGCACGGACTGCTGTTGGCGGCTTCCGGCCGCGCGGTCGGCCTGCCCGAAGGAGTCGTCGGCAACTCCGAAATCGGGCATCTTGTGATGGGAGCCGGACGACCGATCGAGTACGACAGCCTGCTCGTAGAACGTCAGGTCGAGTCGGGTGCCCTGCGCTCCCATCCTCTCCTGGTAGAGATCTGCCGGCAGCTCGCCAGAGACGACGGAACACTTCACCTCGTCGGGCTCGCTTCCGACGGACGCATCCACTCCGACATCGCCCACCTACCGGAAGTACTGCGGGCCGCATGGAACCACCGGCTCGATCGGGTTGCGATCCACGCGATCACTGATGGGCGCGACGTCCCCGACCGTACCTCCGGGATGTACATGTCCCGGCTTACGGCCATGATCAAGGAAATAGGGGTCGGCTTCGTCGCTAGTGTGATCGGCCGCGACTATGCGATGGACAAAAGCGGTAAGACTCATCTGACCGCCAAGGCCTGCCGTCTTGTCCTCGACGGCGAGGCCGAACACACCGTCCCCGATGCTGAAGCCGCGGTCCGCACAGACTGCGGCGACGGCTCCATCCCCCCGACCGCGGTCCTGTCGGCTTCCGGAGAAGCGACTTTCGTCCGCGACGGCGACGTGATCCTTTTCATGAACTTCCGGAGCGACCGGACCGCTCCTCTGGCGGACATGGTCGCCGCCGGCCTGGCCTCCAGCGCCCGCGCGAGGGTACGGCTCATCAGCCTCGGTCAGTACGACACGCGTGCTGAGATCTCAGCGCTGGTCCCCCGTCCCGACGCGTCCGGAGGGCTGGCCGACGCGCTGGATGAAGCGGGCGTGCGCTCCGTGCGCATTGCCGAACGGGAGAAGTTCGAGCACGTTACGTTCTTCCTTAATGGGCGGGACGCACGTCGGCGGCGCAGCGAGGAGCGCCTGCTGGTTCCCTCAGTCGCCGACGGCCCTGTCCAGTATCACCCCCGCATGAACGTCATGGGCGTCGCTGACAGTGTTATCGACGCTGCGGCCCGCCGCGAGGTCGGTCTAATCGTGGCGAACCTGGCGAACATGGACGTTGTCGGCCACACCGGCGACTACGAGGGGACCCGAGAGGCAACGGTGGCGGTGGACCGCGCCGCGGCCCGCATCTGCGCCGCGGCCCGCAAGAGCAGGCACTGGGTCCTGCTTGTCGGCGACCACGGAAACGCCGAGCAAATGCTCACTGCTCCGCAGGATGGCACTTCTCCTGTCCCTTACGGGGGGCACACCTGCAATCCGGTGCCCTGCGCACTAGTGCCGGCGGGCAGGGAACGCCTGATCCCATCCTCCTACCCGCCGGCGATCGCCTCCATCGGCCCCACGGTCCTGCATCTGCTCGGCCTACCGGTTCCGGTGACCATGTCGGCACCTGTGCTGTCTCGCACACCTGCATGACCTCGGGCCAAGGAGCACAGAATGATCTCTGCCGAGCTGTTCTGCGATGAACTGGAGCAGCGGGGCTTCAACATCGCCAGCGGGGTCCCCTGTTCGTTCTTCGGCGGTCCGATCGCGCTGCTGAGTCGGATGCCGGGCCGATACATACCGGCTGCCAACGAGGGCGGAGCTCTCGCCGTGGCCGCAGGAGCCGCCCTTGCCGGTGGCCGGGCCTATGTCATGCTGCAGAACTCCGGTCTGGGCAATCTGATCAACCCCCTGACCTCTCTGGTCATGACCTACCGGATCCCGCTACTGAGCTTCGTCAGCCTTCGTGGCTGGCCCGATCCCGCCAACGACGAACCCCAGCACGTCATCATGGGATCGACCACACAGCCATACCTACAACTACTCGACCTGCCACACCGGATACTGCGCGCCGAGGATGGCCCGCAGGACTTCCGGACCATCCTCGACTTCGCCCTTGAGGCGATGGCGGCGGGGGACGCCCCCTTCGTGCTCGTCGAAAAAGGCGCCGTCGGCAAAGTCGCCTCTCCGTCGCCTCACGCGGAGAACAACAGGCTCGACAGCGCCGAAGTAGTCCGTGTGATCTCCAAGCTCGCCGGTTCCGCCCTCATCATCGCCACCACCGGCTACACCGGCCGCGAACTCTTCAGCATCGAGGATCGGCCGGACAACTTCTACATGCAAGGCTCAATGGGGCATGCCTGCTCGATCGGGCTGGGGACCGCGTTGGCCCGCCCCGACCGCAACGTGGTCGTCCTGGACGGGGACGGCGCCGTGCTCATGCACATGGGCGCCCTTTCCACCATCGGGTCCCAGCGGCCCGCCAATCTCGTCCACATCGTCTTGGACAACGGCATACACGAGTCCACAGGTGGCCAGCCCACGACGTCGGCCACCACCCGACTAGAGGAGGTCGCCACCGCATCCGGATACCGAAGCGGCCGACACTGCCGCACGCTCACCGAGGTTCACGATGCCATCGCCACGGCACTGACCTCCCCAGGACCGCACATGTGCGTCATATCCACCCGTCCGCGCAGCGGTCCCATGCCACCCCGTGCGACCTCCGCCCATCCCCCCGAGTCAATGCGGGCTCGCTTCACGGCCGCCGCAGGTGACGGACAGACCGCTGCTCCGCAGCCCGAATGATCATGTCCCTGGCCGGCCTGCCGCTCACGGGGCAGGAGTAGGCGTCGCAAGGCCGGTCGGAGGTCACCTAAAGCCAAACCGTTACGCCGATACCGAGGCCGCTCCGCCTGACGGACAAAGCGCTGACGGTTCAACCGCGTAACGGCTCTGAATGGATCCGGCTCGTCAGCCGACAGGAGATACGACATGTCGATAGCCACAGTCCTGGTCTTTCTACTGATCGTAGCGCTGGCCGCGGTCAACGGCAGTAACGATGTGCCGAAAGGAGTGGCGACGCTGGCCGGAGCGGGGGTGACAAAGTACCGAGTCGCCATCCTGTGGGGAACCGTCACCACATTGGTCGGATGCCTGTGCTCTGTTGCCCTCGCTTCAAAAATGACCCAGCTGTTCTCCTCCGGCGTCGTCACGGCGACGCCGACCAGTTCCTTCGCCGTGGCCGTCCTCATCGGCGCTGCCGGCTGGGTCGGTCTGGCGACCGTACTGCGATTACCCGTCTCCACCACTCACGCCCTGATCGGCGGCCTCCTGGGCGCCGGCGTGTTGTTCGCCCCCGATTCCGTCGCTTGGAACTCCATCCCGGAACGAGTCGTCGCCCCGCTGCTGATCAGCATTGCCGTGGCGTACGCCATCACCCTGGTCCTGGCACTCTGCTTCGGACGAGTACGGACCACGCGCGCCGACGCAAGTCCCACAACGGTTTCTCCGGCGACTGCTGACCAGGGCACATCAGCGCTGCTGTCCGCAGAGCGCATCAAAGTAGCCGAAAAGCACGCCCCTCACCGGGCCCTCACCATAGCTCACTGGCTGACCAGCGGCGCCACCGGTTTCGCTCGCGGCCTCAATGACACTCCGAAAATGGTAGCGATCGGTGCCTTCGCGCTCGTCCCCGCGGGGATGACGCCATGGCAGATCATGCTGGTCGTCGCGATCTCCATGGCTGTCGGTTCCCTGCTGGGTGGCATGCGGGTGGCCGAGCGGCTTGGCCAGGGCGTGGTGCAGATGAACCACAGGGAAGGCTTTCTCGCCAACCTCACCACCGCGGTTCTGGTCGGCATGGGCGCGAGCTATGGACTGCCCATGTCCACCACCCACGTCTCCACAGGTGCGATCGCCGGGTCAGCGGGACCTAATCTGAGCCGGCTCAGTGGCAAAACCCTGCGTGACTTCTTGATCGCGTGGTTGGTGACGCCTTTGTTCGCCGCCGTGGTCGCCGCCGCGGTGTTCGCCATAGCCCGTTAAGCTCCAGAGCCGCCGGAAACGCGGATCCAAGGAGAGGCCGATCTTCACTAGGTCCCGCCTGTAGAGATTGGATCCGCGTCTTCCTGAACGACGCCCGTCGAGCCGCATGTGGATTAACACGAGTCCGCTCGGCCGGCCCTACTGGGAAGACTCGGTCGCAGTAACGCGGACCTGCTGCTGCGCCTCGTTCTCGGATGTTTCGTCCTCGGGTGCCACATTGACGGCACCACAGCAACTGTCCAGCGCTGCCTCCTGGCCGCCGCCGAAGAGCTTGCCGAGAAGTCCTCTAGCCATGTCCTCATCTCCAAACCGGGGATGTCACCGGACGTGGTTCACCCATCCGGTCGATACCTGCACCACTCTGGTTCACGGAGGTCAGGAGCCGAAACACGAGCGGTGGAGGACCATTCCGACAGACATCCAACTCTGAACTAAATTCATTAATATCAACAGTGTTTACAGGTGTCAACCGCATAGGCTGAATCAAGGGTCAGGTGATCCTTTGGCGGCTATGCGGCCTCAGACAGCTCGAGGCTCCACAGGGTGACGACATGGGTGACGTCAGCCTGGAACCATGGACCGCCGCCTGTCCCGGACGCTCTCATACTGGCGTTCGCCTCACGGAGTTACAGCGCGGTCGACCTCTGCTGGTCGCTCTGCATGCGGCGTGAGCCACCAGCCACAATCCTCATCTAGGCGTCCCTGAGCGAGGCCCCGCTTCAATGGCGTCCGCTCTCGCACAGAAACATCATCTCGCCGGCGCCTGCTCACCGCCCAGCGACGCGATCAAAGATCGCGGTCCGCGATCGCCGTCCCAGACACATCTGGGTCCTCCTCGCTCAGGCAGCACGCCTGAGCCCCTTCTGGGGTCAGAGCCGCCAACGATGCGAGCCAGCGGACCGGCGTCCCGAGTTCCTCACAGCAGAGGGCGTAGACGTTGGAACGACCGCGAGGCACGACCTTTACGAGCGCTTCCTCACGAAGAGGTCGCAGATGGTGGCTGACGAGCGTCTGGCTCAGGCCCGTGGCCTCCTGCAACTCCTTCACCGTACGTGGACGTTCGGCAAGCAGCAGGGCCAAGATCGCTCTGTTTTCATCGGCCAGTGCTTTGAGCTTGGGGACGAGCCGCCGGGCTCGTTCTCGATTCGACAGCTCTTCGCCGTCAAAGAGACGGACGTCCAGTTCTTTCACCATACACCATAGCTATCATCAGGATCGACTCCTCTCAACAGCCCATCTCTGGCGTGAGAAGCGTCGACAACGCTGAGTGATCCCAAAATGAGCCGAGAAGCCGCCGGACCGTCCCGAACCGGCTCAGGCTCACAACACCGGGTCCTCCCTGGCGACTGTCGGACGCTTGCCGGGCACACCCCAGCCGTCGGCCCGCGTCGACGTCGCCACTCGTCGCCGTCCGCAATGGCACACGCATCAGCATCGAGCAGCTTCGACGGCAAGGGTCTGTCGACTCGACCCGGGAGTGAGCGATCAGGCCTCGGCGACCTGGGATCGAGCGAAGGGACTCGTCCTTCGAACCGAACGTCAGCGGGTGAGGACTGGGCACACCGGCCACAGTGAGTGTCATCGTCACCCGTCGCGCGCCGTTCCCCTGTCCGGAAACGCACGCGTTTTCAGCGGCAGACCACCGTACTGCGGCGCTCCAGGAGCAGAACGTCGCGCCAGGTGCCGTGACGGCGGCCGACACGCTCACGGGTGCCCACGAGACGGAAGCCGAGGGCTTGATGCAGGGACAGGCTGGCTGAATTCTCGGGGAAGATACCGGTCTGAACGGTCCAGACGCCGACGTCCTCGCTGGCGGTGATGAACGCGCCCAGCAGAGCCCGGCCGATGCCGTGCGCCTGACAGCGGGGATGGACGTAGATGCTGTGCTCAACGACACCCGCGTACACCGGCCGGGCCGAGACGGGGCTTGCGGCGATCCAGCCGGCCACGTCACCGGTCTCGGTGTCGACGGCGACATAGCGCAGGTACGGCAGCCTGCCCGCGGTGAAGCCCTCCCAGCTGGGTGCGGTCGTCTCGAAGCCGGCATCCCCGGTGTCCAAGCCCGCCTGATAGATGGCCAGCACGTGGTCGGCGTCGCTGTCGCGCATCGGCCGGATCTCCAAGCCAGGACCGACGGCCGGCTTGGTCGCCTGGACGATGGCCGAGTGCACGCCGTCGCCGTGATCGGCGGTCAGGCGGATCGTGACGCCGACGAACCCGGCCCGGCACAGCAGGTCGCGGTAGTCCTCGACGGTCAAAGACCCGGCCACGCAGCCCACCTGCTGCTCGGCCGCCTGGCGGCGTACCGGATCGTTCGGGCCGCTGGTGACCATATCGCTCACGCCGAACCGGCCGCCGGGGCGCAGGACACGGAACGCCTCGGCCATGACGGCGGCCTTGTCGTCCGACAGGTTGATCACACAGTTGGAGATGACGGCGTCGACCGCGTGATCGGGCAGTGGGACGGCTTCGATGGCGCCGTGCAGGAACTCCACATTGGTCGCCCCCGCCTGTTCTACGTTGGCGCGGGCCAGCCGGAGCATGTCGGCACTGGCGTCCAGCCCGTAGACCATGCCGTACAGTCCGACCCGGCGGGCCGACAGCAGCACGTCGATACCACCGCCCGAGCCGAGGTCGAGCACTGTTTCACCGGCGTGCAGCTCGGCGACGGCCACCGGGTTCCCACATCCGAGACTGGCGCGCAACGCACCCTCCGGGAGGCCGACGGTGTCGTCGTAGCCCGCGGCGCCGAAGCAGCCCCGCTCGAACTCCTCCGCTCCGCAATCCACGATGATCTTTCCGGTGAGTGCGGCACGGGCCAGTTCCGAATAGCGCTCGACGACCTCGTGGTGTGCCATCGCGGTTCTCCTTCACTCGCAGGTGGGGGCGGCCGGGACCGGGTTGCCCATCACCACATCGGCGGCGGTGGGGAAGCAGCTCACGCAGTCGTCGTTGATTCGATAGAAGGCGGAGGTGCCCCGTCGCTCCACGAGGACGAAGCGCACCTCGGCCAAGAGCTTCAGGTGGTGGGAGACCGTCGACTGGCCCACACCAGATGCGGTCACGATCTCGCCCACGCTCATCGGCTCGCGCCGCCGGGCCAGCAGCGACACGATCTGGATCCGCGTCGCGTCCGCCAACGCCTTGAACCAGCTCGCGTACTCCTCGGCCTCGTCCCGAGCCAGGGGACCCTTCTCATCTTCCTTCATCGAAAATCGACGATAGACGATAGAGCACTGTTCTGGAAACCCCATTCAGACAAGCCGCATCGCTGGTGCAACCCTTCGCCGTCGAGCCGAACAGAGGTCTGTCCGTGATCGGCCCTGTCCCGCAATCGGTTTGCGCCGTGAGGCGCTGTGGGTTCGAGCGGAGGCGAGAGGCCACCGCCTTTCGCCTGTCGCAGCAGGTGATCAAAGCTGAGGGCAGCCCTCGCGTTTGCGATCTGGATACCCCCGGGGGTACATTACGACCATGGAGTTGAACGAGGCCATGGTCGGCGACGCACTGACACGACTGCGGCGAGCGCACGGCCAGCTCGCCGGGGTGATCGGAATGATCGAGGCGGGCGAGGACTGCACGAAGGTGCTGACCCAGCTCGCCGCGGTCTCCAAGGCACTCGACCGGGCCGGCTTCAAGCTGGTCGCGACGGGCCTGCGGCACTGCCAGGCCGCGCAGGAGCGCGGCGAGCAGGCCCCGATGAGCGTGGCCGAGCTGGAGAAGCTGTTCCTGGCGCTCGCGTAGGCGACCCTCCTTCCCCCGATCCACACCGACCCACTCCCGGGGCTTCCACATGCCCCGGGAGCGATCCCCCCTCCCTGCGGCCTTGGCCGCTTCATGCCCTCCGTATACCCCCCGGGGTATCTGCTAGAGCGAGGAACCGATGACCATGAATGTTCCGCCCACGACCGTCGATGTCACCACGGCACGCGCGATGATCGCGTCCGATGCCGGCGTGCTCGTCGTCGACGTACGGACCGCCGCCGAGTTCGAGACCGCGCACATCGACGGCGCGATCAACCTGCCGCTCGACCAGGTGGACGTCCACCTGCGCCGGATCGTCGCCGACGCGGGCGGCCGGCTGCTGCTGATCTGCCAGTCGGGCAACCGCGCCGACAAGGCGCGGCAGCGGCTCTGCGAGGCCGGACTGCCGGACACGGTCGTGCTGTCCGGCGGGATGAACTCCTGGATCGCCTCCGGGGCGCCGGTCATCCGCGGCAGGCGGAAATGGAGCCTGGAGCGTCAGGTGCGCCTGGTCGCCGGCGGCCTCGTGCTGACGTCCATCGTGGCCGACCTGTGGCTGCCGGGGGCGCGGTTCGCGGGCGCCCTCATCGGCGCGGGCCTGGTCTTCGCCTCCGTGACGGACACCTGTGCGATGGGCATGCTGCTGTCCAGGCTGCCCTACAACCGCGGCCGGGCCGATGCCGCCGAGGCGCTGGCCTGCATCGCCGAACCCGCCCGCCCCCGGGCCTGACCCGACCCCGCTTCCCGTCCCATACGGCGGGGCGGTCTGTCTCCCATATACCCCCGGGGGTAACAGGAAAGGCAATGACATGCTCATCGTGACCCTTGCCGCCGCTGTGGTGGTCGGCCTGACGCTCGGGCTGTTCGGCGGCGGCGGGTCGATCCTCACCGTGCCGCTGCTCGTCTACGTCGCCGGCGTCCCGGCCAAGCAGGCGATCGCCATGTCCCTGTTCGTGGTGGGGGTGACCAGCGCGGTCAGCGCGATCGGGCATGCCAGGGCGGGGCGGGTCCGGTGGCGGACCGGGCTCGTCTTCGGCGCCGCCGGCATGGCGGGCGCCTACGGCGGCGGCCTACTCGGGCCGCACCTGCCCGAGACGCTGCTGCTCGCCGCGTTCGCGCTGATGATGACGGCCACCGCGATCGCGATGATCCGCGACAGCGGAACACCCCGGCGGGCCCCGGGACGCACGGATCCGCCGATCACGCACGTGGTGGCCGAGGGCGTGATCGTCGGCGTGGTCACCGGCCTGGTCGGCGCCGGCGGCGGCTTCCTGGTCGTTCCCGCGCTGGTGCTCCTCGGCGGCCTGCCGATGAGTGTGGCGGTGGGCACGTCGCTGATCGTCATCGCGATGAAGTCGTTCGCCGGCCTCGCCGGCTACCTGCAGACCACCTCCGTCGACTGGTCGATCGCACTGTCCTTCACCGCCGCCGCCGTCGCCGGCGGTCTCGCCGGCGGGCGACTCGCCCGGCGGATCCAGGCCGACCGCCTGCGCAAGGCATTCGGCTGGTTCGTGCTCGTAATGGGCACCTTCGTACTGAGCGGGCAGGCGCCACCGGAGCTGCTCCGCTCTCCGTGGGCCGCCGCCGCACTGGTCGCCGCCGCTCTGCCGGCCGCCGCCGCATACCTGCTTCGCGCACGCAGGAGACGTCACCAGAAAGACCACGCCCGGTTCCAGCCGCGATCCGGATCGTCACCCACAGGAGGAAACGAAATGATTTTCACGCAGTACTATCTGGACTGCCTCTCGCAGGCGTCGTACCTGATCGGCGACGAGAGCAGCGGCCGCGCCGTCGTGGTCGACCCCAGGCGCGACATCGCCGAGTACGTCGCCGACGCCGAGGCGCACGGCCTGCGGATCGAAGGAGTGATCAACACCCATTTCCACGCCGACTTCATCGCGGGCCACCTGGAGCTCGCCGACCGCACCGGAGCCTGGATCGGGTACGGCCGCCGGGCCGAGGCGGAGTATCCCATCCGCAAGCTGGCCGACGGCGAGCGGATCGAGCTCGGCGACGTGGTGCTGGAGATCATGGAGACGCCCGGCCACACACCCGAGTCGATCAGCGTGCTGGTGTACGAGCACGCGGGCGATGCGGTGCCGTACGGCGTGCTGACCGGCGACGCGCTGTTCATCGGCGATGTCGGCCGACCGGACCTGCTCGCCTCACTCGGCATGACGGCGGACCAGCTCGGCCGGATGCTGTACGACAGCGTCCAGCGCAAACTGATGGCGCTGGACGACGAGGTGCGGGTCTTCCCCGCGCACGGTGCGGGCTCCGCCTGCGGCAAGAACCTGTCCACCGAACTGCGGTCGACGATCGGACGGCAGCGGCTGACCAACTACGCCTGCGCCCCGATGACCGAGGAGGAGTTCCTGGCCATCGTCACCGAGGGACAGCCGTCCGCGCCCGGCTACTTCGGCTACGACGCCATCCTCAACCGGAGGAACCGCGAACTGTTCGACACCGGCGCACGCGTCCGTTCGCTGTCGGTGGAGGAGGTCCTGGCCAGGCGGGAGGCGGGCGCGGTCGTCCTCGACGCCAGGGACGCCCACGAGTTCGCGCTGGCCCATCTGCAGGGCTCGATCAACGTGTCGGCCGACGGCCGGTTCGCCGAGTGGGCCGGCACGGTCGTCACGCCCGGCAGTGAGATCGTCGTGGTCGCGCCGCAGGGCCGGGAGGACGAGGTCGTGACGCGCCTCGGCCGGATCGGCTTCGACACGGTCACCGGCCATCTGCGCGATCCGGAGGCCGCCTTCCTCACCGTGCCCGGCGAGATCGCCCACGCCTCCCGGATCACGGCGGCCGAACTCCGGCAGGCGCTGAACGGGCAGGAGCCGCCCACGCTGCTCGACGTGCGCAACGAGGGAGAGGTCGCCGGCGGGGCCATCAAGACGTCGATCAACATCCCGCTCGCCGAGCTCGCCGCACGGCTGGCGGAGGTCCCGGCCGACCGGCCGGTGGTGGTCTACTGCGCCGGCGGCGCCCGCTCGGCGATCGCCGCCAGCCTGCTCACGCACACGGGGCGTGCGAAGGTGTCCGACCTGATCGGCGGGTACGACGCCTGGCGGCGTACGCTCACGCCCACCGAAGCGTAGGCCGCCGGAGACAGATCCCGATCAGGGCACGGCCGGGTTCCGCTCGTCGCGGAGCCCGGCCGCGCCTGGGCGGCCGCGCGTATCACCACGTCGTCTCCGGTCGCGGCTTCTCCGGTGCCGAGGGCCGTACCACCGCGATCGGGCCGTGGGCATCGTGCAGGACCGCCCGGCTGACCGACCCCAGCACGAGCGACCGCACCGCACCGCGTCCCCTGGAGCCGACGATCACCAGGTCGACCTCCGCCGATGCATCGACGAGGGCGGTGACCGGGTGGACCGACACGACGGACGGCACGACGTCCACTCCGGGATGCTTCTCCCGCCACTCCCTGAGCCTGCCCGTCACCAGCTCCTCGTGCGCCCGCCACACCTCGTCGAGGTCGTAAACCATCGAGGGGGCGTAGGCGTACGTCGGCAGCTGCCAGGCGTGCACCACCCTCAGCCGGGCTCCGCGCAGCGCGGCCTCCTCGAATGCGTAGGCGAGAGCCGCCTCGGATTCGGGTGAGCCGTCGAACCCCACGGCGATCTCCCCCCGGACGGCCGTCGGGCCCGGCCGTACGACGACCACGGGCGCGTCCACGTGACCGGCGACGTGGGTGCTGACCGACCCGAGCAGCATCCCGGCGAAGCCGCCCAGCCCGCGGCTGCCGACGACCAGCTCGGGGGCGCGCTCCGCCTGCCTGCGCAGGACTTGGACGGGATCCCCCTCGATCATCTCGGTGGTGACCTCGATGCCGGGCCGCCGTTCCCGCGCTGTCCGCCCGGCCTGCCGCAGGATCTCCCGTCCGGAACCGGTCAGGTGGTCGTACACGTCGGAGACCGGATAGCGGGGGATGTCGTACGGGGTGAGGTCGAGGACGTGGACGATGCGCAGGGGCAGGTGCTTGCGTGCGGCGTCGTCGGCCGCCCATTCCACGGCGGAGGTGGCGGCGGGTGAGCCGTCGGTCGCGACCACGATCGGTTCTGTCATGGCTTCTCCTCTTCGTCACACCGGTCGATCATCGCCTGCCGGCGCCGTCTTCCGGCCGCCGATCTCAGCGTCGGCCGAGGCAGGCGCCGGGGGCCAGGGGCGCAGGGCCTCTTCGGCGACGGACCTCGGCCACCGGGATCCGGAGGCCGAAGGCCACCGCGGGGGCGCGACCACCCCCGTTCACGCTCTCCCCGTCTCCCGCGCCCTGCGTCTCCGCCGGACGAGGAGGAAACCGGCGGCGGCGAGGGCGGGCACCGCCACCGCGGTCGCGACGACCCCGACGCGGGCAGGTCTCAGCCAGACGGGCCGGCCGGTGGTTCCCCCGGCTGCGGGAAAGGTGAGCGTCGCCGTCGCCGTACGCCGGATCATGCCGCTCGACAGCTCCAGGCGGACGTCCCAGGGACCGTCCGGGAGTTCTCTGTCCAGCACCACCCGCACGGGAGCACGATCACCCGGGGCCAGTGCCGTACCGAGCGTGGCCGGGAACGGACCGGCCCGCAGTCCCCCCGGCCCGTCCGACAGGGTCAGCTCGCCGCTCATCTCCAGGGCCCGGCCTCCGGTGTTGCCGACCTCGGCCAGGACCTCCGGCCGGCCGTCCCCGGCCCGCGCGGGCACCAGCTTCTCGATCTGGAAGTCCGAGGCGGGTTCGCCGCCGACGCCGACGTCGAGGTAGACGCGGATGCCCACCCGCGCAGCCACTCCGATGTTGTGCGTACCGCTCGGCGGAGCGCCGGTCTGCGCCCAGACGATCGCGTAGCGCTCCCCCTCCGATGCCGTGCCGGGGACCCGGATCGTGGTGACCACCACGGCATGGCCGCGTGCGGGCACGTCGAAGGCCGGGCGGTCGAAGGAGATCCAGCTCGTCAGCTCGTTGCGCGCGCTTCCCGCGCCGGCGGTGAACCGGTGCCGCTCGATGGTCGCGGCGGTGGCGCCCATGTCGACGTGCAGCGGCTTGGCCGAGGTGTTGGTGACCCGCACACGCCTGCGGATGGTGCTTCCGGGCCGCAGGTGGTCGACGATCTCGTAACGCGCGCGCGGGTCGTTCGCTCGGTTGACCGGAGCCTCCAGCAACTGGATCCCGAAACGGCCGCCGTCGTCCCGGCCGCCGGAGGCGGCGGCGGCACGCGGACCGCCGCCGCCCAGCGCGAGCGTGAGCAGCAGCGTCGTCGTCAGCATCCGGAACACCACGAGCGGGCGATCAGGCGACCAGATGGGTCACCGTCCCGGTGTAGTCGACCGCCGTGGCCGTGTTGGGCACCGCCATGGACAGCGTCGGATTCCAGCCGGCCACGTTGCTGCCCGTGCCGTCCGCGTGGGAGTAGGCGGTGATGGGCGTGGTGCCGAGCGGACCGGCCGTGCCCGGCGTGAAGGTTCCGTCGCCGACCGTCGACGTGGGGTCCCCCGGGGTGTACGTCACGGCGGACGCGGGGATCGCCGGCACACCACTGGCGGCGAAGTCCGTCGAGGACACGGTGGCGGTCCAGGCGGCCGGGTTCGCACCCCGCGCGTCGGTGACCGTCACCGTCCCCAGTTGCCCGGTGATCGTGGTTCCGGGAGCCCCGGACCCGATGGTCACGGCGGCGGGCACCGCGATCGACAGCGCGCCCGCCGTCACGGTGAACGTCGTCGTGGTGTCCTCGGCGTTCGCCGGGGCGACGTTCATCACCGTCAGGGCGGCGGCACCGGCCATGAGAAGTGCGAGGCGACGCACCATTTCATTACTCTCTTTCCCGAAAAATTTAATAGACCGCTTAATGACACAACCGCCCTCACGGGCACGCGATCACTTCCGGAGGTTATGTGCGCCGGTCAGCGATGACCGGGGGACATGCCGGACCGCGCCTCAATGCGATGGCGTTTTTTCCCGCCTATGGGACACGGAGGAGGAACGGCCGGGCGGGCCGCCGTCACAGACCCGGCGGTACGGGCCGCCGCCACCGGCCGGGCGTACGGACCGGACGTCATGGGAGGCGTGCCGAGCCCGCCCGATCAGGAGGCGACGATGAGGGTCTGCGGCGCGATCTGGCGCATCAGCGTGCGCAGCCACAGCAGCTGCGCGGCCGTCGCGGCGCCGCAGCGGCGGACGACATCGATCAGTTCCTCGTCCCCGGCCCCCTCCGCGGCATGCGCGATGAGCGTCCACGAGATCTCGCACTGGGTGGCCAGCAGATAGAGGTCGTGCAGGTCGCGCAGGAGGCCGAGCCGGCCCCGCCGGGCCCCGGTGAAGATCGCGGAATGCATCCGCTCGGGCTCCTCGGACAGGTGCGCCGAATACCTCCGGACCAAGGGCTCCAGCCGCCGGGCGTTGTCGCCGCACTGCCCGGCCAGGCGCTCGCACACGCCGATCAGGTCGGGCTCGTCGGGATGGGCGCGCCGCACCGCGTACAGGGCGTCGGCCAACTCGTGCTGGGACCGGTGGAGCAGACCGAGGTAATGGGCGAGATGCATACTCATCGGCCGTCTCCCTCCGGCTCGGTTGACCTGTCCCCGCTTCAGCCGCCGGCTGTCACCTCCCGGAACTCTTCAGCCATGATGATCAAGCAGGATGGGATGCGGTCAGATCGAGGGGGGAGGCGACGGAGTAGACGCCGCCGGCCTCTGCCGTCTTGGGCATCACCCGGACCAGCGCCGGGGCGAGCAGCGGCTGCCTGGCGACCGGATCCCAGCCCGTGACGACCAGCGCACCGTCCAGCGCACCGTCCACCAAACCGTGCACCGCGCCGTTCGCACCGTTCATCGCACCGTTCACCGCGCCGTTCATCGCGCCGTCGGCGCTCCCGTTCAGGACGTCGAGGTGCGTGCCGTTCAGGTGGCCGCCGTTGAGAGCCCCGCCGTCGAGCGGCGCCCCGGCCTCCTGCGACGGCTCATGGTCCGCCGCCGGCAGGAAGGCGCGGTCGTCGTGTCCTGCCTCCCGGTTCCGCCGCGTCCCCGGCCGCGCCCCCCGGTACGGCTCCGCGCCGTGCTCCGCTCCGGTCACGAGGTCGTGGCCGTACGTCTGGCATATGTCCGGGCCGGTGTTGAAGCGGCCCCCCGCGTACAACCGCTCGGTGCCGTGCGAGGAGGACGGCGTGCACGGCCACTGGATCCCGCCGCCCCGGCGCAGCCGTTCATAGGTGATGCCGGTGTAGTCGCACGGGCGGCCCTTCGAGCACGCCTGCCACGCCTCGAACGCCGACCGGGCGTCGTACCAGCCGATCAGAGGCGCGCCGTCCCGGTCGCGGAAGTCCATCCGGCGCGCGTAGTCGAGGAAGACGTCCAGGTCGGGGCGGGCCTCACCGGGTGGATCCACGGCCCTTTCGCAGATGTGCACGGTACGGTCGCCCCCGGTGACGGTGCCCGCCTTCTCGCCCCAGCCGGCGGCCGGGAGCACCACGTCGGCGAGCCGGGCCGTCTCGGTCAGGAACAGGTCCTGGACGACCACGAACAGGTCCTCCCGCCGCAGGATCCGGCCGGCGCCCGGCAGCGAGCGCACGGGGTCGGCAGCCGAGATCCACAGCAGCTCGATCGAGCCCTCCTCCGCGTACCGGAAGATCCGCATGGCGTGGGTGGCCGGTCCCCGGCTCGGGAGATCGACGTTCCACAGGGCGGCGAGCTCGCGCATGTGGCGGGGGTTGGCCCAGTTGCGCAGCCCCGGCAGGCCGCCGGCCACGCCGGTCTCCAGCGCGCCCCGCGCCGACGGCGGCCCGCCCGCGTGCAGGATGCCGGCCCCCGGGCGGCCCAGCATGCCGCGCAGCAGGTGGACGTTGTCGACCTGGCAGGTGGCGGCCGTGGCCTGCCAGGCCAGGTGGAAGCCGCCCGCCACGACGGACACGAGGCGTTCCGCCGCCCCGAGGATCTCGGCGGCCTGCTCGATCAGGCTCACCGGCACGCCGCAGATCTCGGCGGCCCGTTCGGCCGGGTAGGCGTCCACGGCCAGACACAGCTCGTCGAAACCCGCCGTGTGGTTCGCCACATAGGTCTCGTCGTACCAGCCGTTGGCGATCAGCTCGTGCAGCAGGCCGTTCATCAGGGCGACGTTGGTGCCACGCCGTACGGCCAGGTGCACGTCGGCCTCCCGCGCGGCTGGCGTGCCCTCCGGACCGACGACGATCAACGCCGGGGGGCCGGGGCCGAGGCGGCGGTCGAGCACCCGCTCCCACAGCACGGGCTGCACGCCCTGGCCGCTCCCTGCGCTCTGGTCGCAGCCCCACAGCGCGAGCGCGTCGCAGTGGTCCACGTCGCCGTACGAGCCGGGCGGCCCGTCGGTGCCGAAGCTCTCCATGAGGGCGGCTGCCGCCGCCGCCGCGCTCAGGCGCGTGTCGCCGTCCAGATGGGGCGTGCCGATCCCGGCCCAGCCGATGACGGCCAGGGTGTAGCACTCCTCGAGGAACAGCCGCCCGCCGGTGTGAAAACCGATGCGGCCCCACCCCCCTGGTCCCGCCAGCAGTTCCCGGGAGCGGGCGACGACGCGCTCCATGGCGACATCCCAGGTCGTCTCCACCAGCCTGCCGTGCTCCCTGACCAGGGGCCTGGTCAATCTCCTCGGCCGGTCCCGGAGCACATGCCGCCAGGCATGCCGCTCCTGGGGGTCCAACCGGCCGTGGTTGACCCGGTCGCCGGCCCTCCCCCGCATGCCCACCACTCGACCGCCGCGCACCGCGAGGTCGAGCGCGTCGCCGTCCGCGGAGACCGCGGGCACCCATGCCTCGACATCGGCCTCGGTCGTCCCCTCGTCGAGGAGGACGTCGACCCGCACCGGCCAGGGGCTGGCGAGGCAGATCTCCGCGGGCAGCGCGTCGCGCAGGCGTCCCGGGAGGGCGGCGGCCAGCCGTTCCACCGCCCCGGGAGGTCCGTACGGCGTGCGCGGTCCACTGAGCACCCCACCATTGAGGGCGGCGGTCCGGTCCAGCACCTGACACCTCCGCGGTGACGATGTGTGAACGACGCTCCCCGTACCCGCTGGTAGGCATCCCTCATCGCGGAATCACGGGAACTGACCGGTTGCTTTTCGAATACTTGCCAAATGGGGTTAATTACGGCAGGTGACCGCTTTGACGGCCTAGAGATATTGGTTCTTCCTCGGCGAGCTGTGGGACGTCCACCGGCCGCGCCAGGGGGCTTGAGGTCGTGCCCCGCCGATCTCCTCGGCCGCTGCGGCCGTCACGACGAAGATCAACAGACGCCCCTAGATCACCCCTCGGCAACAAGCCTCGCGTTGGTTCTACTATTCGACCGGTTTCGCCCTAGAATCCGCCCTTGTGAACGAAGGTCACGAAGAGCCGCCGCGGCTTCCCATGCGGGAGCGGTCCCACCGGCCCGGAGGCGGACGGCACCGGCGGCCGCTGCCGGCGGACTTACCGCCTGAAGCGCCACCCCTGGTCCTGGCCGTGCCCGGAAAGGTCGGGGAAGCGGCCGACGACGTGGACGCGGCGGCCGAGGTCGCCTCCATCGTCCGGCTCGACAATCCCCAGATCGACCTTCGTCTCGTCTCCCTCGCTGACGGCGGCGGCGAGCTGACCAAGGAATTCGGCGCGATCGCCGCCGGGCGCGCCTTCGAGGGCCCGGCCGCCGTCGTGGTCCCCCTGGTCACCGGCCCGCACCCCCGGTTGCTGCGCGCCGTACGGGACGCCGCGACCCAGAGCGAGGCCGACGTCAAAATCACCGATCCGCTGGGGCCCCACCCCGTGCTGGCCGAGGCGCTGCACGTCCGGCTGGCAGAGGCGGGTCTGGCCAGGGTCGACCGGATGCGGCTGTTCAACGTCTCCTCGCCGGTCGACGGGATCATCGTGGTCACCGCCGGGGGCGACGAGGCGGCCAGGGGGGCCGACGCCACCGCGGTCCTGCTGGCCTCCCGGCTGACCCTGCCCGTCGTGCCAGCGGCGATCGACGGCGTGCCCACGGTCCGGGACGCCGCGGAGCGGCTGCGCAAGATCGGCGCCAACCGGCTCGCACTCGTCCCCTTCGTGATCGGGCCGGAGGCCGACCACGGTCGCATCGCCTCCGCCGCCCAGGCGATCGAGGCGGGCTGCGCGGCTCCGCTCGGCGCCCATGAGGCGGTCGCCCGCATGGTGTGCGTGCGGTACGGCGCCGCCTTCGGCGGGCTGGACGGCTTCGACGATCTATCCGACTGACCTCGGTCCCGGCCTCCGCCCCCGGGGGGTTCCCGCGCTCTGCGGGAGGTTCGCGGCCTCCGGATCCCTGACCTGGACGTCGATGTCCACAGTGTCACTCATGCCTATTGCGCTGGGCGTGGTCCCAGCCCACCATCCGGTCGCCGGCGATGTGAAACCCAGGCGTCATTGGCGAGGTCGATGTCGGCGAGCGTGTCGGCCATGTCCTGGAGAAGGTCCAGTCCGGCTTGCCGATCACCTCGGCGTCGTGCTCCGCGACCAGTTCGTGGACCGCCATGGCGTCGGCCCGATGGGGCCGTCTGATGTCGAATTCGTGTACGCCATTGTCAATACGATGCGACACTCGGCGGTGACTTGCTTGTGATCAGCAGGGATCCGGGTGAAGATCCGCGTTTCGGATCAAGAGGTTGCGATCAGCGTCGATCGTCCTGCGGTCAGATGAGGCCCATGGCGAGCATCGCGTCCGCCACGCGCTTGAATCCGTCGATGTTGGCGCCGGCGACGTAGTCCCCGGGCATGCCGTACTCGTCCGCTGTCTGCAGGCAACGGCTGTGGATGTCCTTCATGATCTCCCGCAGCTTCCGCTCGGAGTATTCGAACGTCCACGAGTCGCGGCTGGCGTTCTGCTGCATCTCCAGGGCACTGGTGGCGACGCCGCCCGCGTTGGCGGCCTTGCCCGGCCCGAAAGACACACCCGCCTCATGGAAGATCCGGATGCCCTCGGGGGTCGTGGGCATGTTGGCGCCCTCGCCGACGGCCACGCAGCCGCCCCGGACCATCGCCTCGGCGTCCTTGCCGGTGATCTCGTTCTCCGTGGCGGACGGCATCGCCACCTCGCAGGGCACCTCCCAGACGCTGTGCCCGGCCACGAACGTGGCGTCCGTGCCACGCCGTTCCGCGTACGCGTCAAGCCGGCGCCGCTCGACCTCCTTGATCTGCTTGAGCAGGTCGAGGTCGATGCCCTTCTCGTCCACGACGTACCCGGAGGAGTCGGAGCAGGCGACGACGGTGCCGCCGAGCTGCTGAACCTTCTCTATGGTGTATATGGCGACATTGCCCGCACCGGAGACCACGACGCGCTTGCCGTCGAACGACGTGCCGCGCGCCCCCAGCATCTCCTCCACGAAGAACGCGCACCCGTACCCGGTGGCCTCGGTGCGCACCTGCGCGCCGCCGAAGGTGAGCCCCTTGCCGGTGATCACGCCGGATTCGTACCGGTTGGTAATGCGCTTGTACTGGCCGAACAGGTAGCCGATCTCGCGCCCACCGACGCCGATGTCACCCGCGGGCACGTCGGTGTACTCGCCCAGGTGACGGTAGAGCTCCGTCATGAAGCTCTGGCAGAAGCGCATGATCTCGCGATCGGAGCGCCCCTTCGGGTCGAAGTCGGAACCGCCCTTGCCGCCGCCGATGGGCAGCCCGGTCAGGCCGTTCTTGAAGATCTGCTCGAAGCCCAGGAACTTTATTATGCCGAGGTAGACCGACGGGTGGAAGCGGAGCCCTCCCTTGTACGGCCCGAGCGCGCTGTTGAACTCGACCCGGAAACCGCGGTTGATGTGCACCTCGCCGTGATCGTCCTCCCAGGGCACCCGGAAGATGATCTGCCGTTCCGGCTCACAGATCCGCTCGATGATCTTGTGCTCCGCGTACTCGGGATCCTTTCCGAGGACGGGCCCGATGCTCTCCAGCACTTCCCGGACCGCCTGATGGAACTCGATTTCGCCCGGGTTTCGGCGCAGCACGTTGTCGTACACCGACGACAGTCTCTCGTGCAGCATCGACCATCCCTTCTCTTGATGTCGTGATATTGCCCGCTTCACTGTAAGCGCGACCGCACATAACAGCCACATCGGGTCAGGCCCGGCATCTAGTCCAACCAATCGGGCGATGCCGAAACCTCCCGAGACCGGGCAAAAAAGTCCCAGGGAAACCACGTTGCCCGGAGGCCACGCCGAACGTCAGGCTGGCCCTATGATGATCCGCCGGGAGACCCCAGCAGACGTCGGCGCCATCCGCGCCGTGACCGCTGCCGCCTTCGCGAAGAAGCCCGGCGAGACGCCGGCGGAGGCGACACTGGTCGACGAGTTGCGCGACGACCAGGGCTGGCTGCCCGCCCTCTCGCTCGTCGCGGTCACCCCCGCCCGGGAGATCGTCGGGCACGTGGTGTGCAGCCGCGGGCACGTCGGCCCGGTCCCCGCGCTCGGCCTCGGACCACTGAGCGTGCGTCCGGAGCACCAGGGCCGCGGCGTCGGCTCGGCGCTGATGCACGCCGTGCTCGGCGCGGCCGAGGCGACGGGAGAGCCGCTGGTGGCACTGCTGGGCGATCCCGGCTACTACTCCCGGTTCGGATTCGAGCATTCGGAGAGGCACGGCGTCGCGCCGCCGGTCCCGGCCTGGGGACACTACTTCCAGGTGCGCGTGTTCGACGGGCCCGTCCCGTCGCCGCGCGGCCCCTTCACCTACGCCGAGCCGTTCTCCCGCGTCTGACCGCACCGCCGTGAACTGGGGAGCGATATCAGAAGCCGGCCTCTCCGGGGCAGGTCCCCGCCGCTGGGAAGGCCGCTGTCGTCATCCCGGTCCGGGCCGGACAGGAGTCCGAAACCCGGCGGAAGGTTGACGGGACGGGCCCGGTGTGACAATTAGCTCTGTTGTGAAGAAGATCCTGGGCGCCCTCCCTCTGATCATCGCGCTGAGCGGCTGCCAGAGCGCGGCCGTCGCCCCGGCCGGACCCGCCCGCTCCGCGGCGTCCGTGGTCTCGCAGGAGACCGTGGACGGCCGGACGGACAGGCTCGTGATCGACTCCCCGGCGACGGGCGCCCGGCGCTCGGTGTGGGTGGTGAAGCCGTCGGCGTGGACGGCCGGTTCCACCGGCTGGCGTGCGCTGTACCTGCTGCACGGCTGCTGCGCCGGCGGCGGCTGGGACTGGCTCCAGACGGGCGAGGTGGCCGAGCTCACCGCCCGCCTCGACGCGGTCGTCATCGTGCCCGAGGGCGGCCCGATGGGCTGGTACGCCGACTGGCGGGACGGCCCGGCCTGGGAGAGGTTCCACATGACCGAACTGCCCGGCCTGGTCGAGCCGCGGTACGGCATCGGCCCGCGTCGCGCGATCGCGGGCTATTCGATGGGCGGCCACGGCGCCTTCGGCTACGCGGCCCGGCATCCGGGCGTGTTCGAGGCCGCCGCCTCGTTCTCCGGCGTGCTCGACACCCGCTCCGACGTCAGCGGGCATCGCGCGCTGTTCGCCGACTACGGTCTGGACACGGCGGATGTCTGGGGCGATCCCGGCAGTTGGGCGGAGCACAATCCCACCGACCTGGTCGCCCGCCTCAAGGGCGTGCGCCTGTACGCGGCGTCGGGCAACGGCACGTCCGGTCCGCTGGATCCCGCCAAGGGACCGAAGGATCACACCGAGGCCGCGATAATGCGGCAGAACCTGAATTTCGCCGCGGCGGCGGAGAAGGCCGGCGTGGAGGTCACGACGGACTTCTACGGAGACGGCACGCATACCTGGCCGTACTGGATCCGGTCGCTGAAACGGGCGCTGCCCGTTCTCCTACCCTGAGATTCATGGGACGGGTGAACGACGACGCGGCGGCCGCGCTGCAGGAATACGCCGAGCTGTTCGCACTGAGCGGCGGCGACGCCTTCCGGGTGCGGAGCTATCAGAAGGCGGCGAAGTCCATCGCCGGGTTCCCCGAGGACCTGCGGCGGGCGGACATCAGAAAGATCCCCGGCGTGGGCGAGGCCATCGCCAAGAAGGTCGAGGAGTTCCTGGCGCGGGGAAGCTTCCGCCAGCTCGACGAACTGCGCGGCCGGGTGCCCGAGGGGGTGCGCGAGCTGACGCGGGTTCCCTCGCTCGGCCCGAAGCGTGCGCTGTTCCTGTTCGAGGAGCTCGGAATCGACTCGCCGGCCGCGCTCGCCGACGCGATCAGGGCCGGCCGGCTGGCCGGGCTGCGAGGTTTCGGCGCGAAGACCGAGGAGAACCTGCTCAAGGGCGTCGAGCAACTGGAGCTGTCGGGCGGCAGGGTCCACCTCGGCATCGCCACGGCCCTGGCGGAACGGGTGATCGGATCGCTGCCCGCCGAGCGGATCGCCTACGCCGGCTCGCTGCGCAGGATGCGCGAGACGATCGGCGACATCGACATCCTGGCGGTCGGCCCGCCCGGCCTGATGGACCTGTTCGCCCGGCAGCCGTACGTCACCGAGGTGATCGCGAAGGGCGAGCGGAAGACGTCGGTGCGCACCGACCGGGGACTGCAGGTGGACCTGCGGCTGGTGCCCGACGGGTCGTGGGGCGCCGCGATGATCTACTTCACCGGCAGCAAGGAGCACAACGTCCGCATCCGGGAGATGGCGGTCAAGAAGGGCTGGAAGCTGTCGGAGTACGGACTGTTCGACGGCGACGGCCGCCTGATCGCGGCCGAGACCGAGGAGGACGTCTACGACGCACTCGGCATGCGGTGGATCCCGCCGACGCTGCGCGAGGACGGCGGCGAGGTGGCCGCCGCGCTGCGCGGCGAGCTGCCCCGGCTGGTCGAACCGGCCGACCTGCGGGGCGACCTGCACACGCACACCGATCTGACCGACGGGATCGCCTCCCTGGAGGACATGGTGGCCGCTGCCGCGCTGCGCGGCCATTCCTACTACGCGGTCACCGATCACGCCCCGGATCTGGTCATGCAGCGGATGACGCTCGACAAGGCCCTCGCCCAGCGTGCCCGTCTCGCCCGACTCCAAATGAAATATCCGGACATGCGGTTGCTGCACGGCACCGAGCTGAACATCGCCCCGGACGGCTCGGTGGACTGGCCCGCGGAGGTCCTGGCGGGCTTCGACGTCTGCGTCGCCTCGGTGCACTCGCACTTCAACCAGCCGCGGGCGGAGATGACCCGCCGCTACATCACCGCCTGCGAGAATCCGCACGTCCACATCATCGGGCATCCGACCACGCGCAAGATCGGCAGGCGTCCCCCGGTGGACGCGGACTGGGACGAGATCTTCCGCGCCGCCGCCCGATCCGGCACGATCATGGAGATCGACTCCTATCCCGACCGCGCCGACCTGCCCTCCGATCTCGTCCGGCTCGCCCGCCACCACGGCGTGAGGTTCTCGATCGACAGCGACGCCCACGCCGTACCGCACCTGGACCACCAGCGGTTCGGCGTCGGGATCGCCCAGCGGGCCTGGCTCACCCCGGACGACGTGGTCAACACCTGGCCGCTCGACCGGCTGCAGGGCATCCTGTAACTCTCGAACCCAGTACATTCATCGTCGCCCGCCGTACGAGACAAGCCGCTGAGGGGCACGGGCGGAAGCACAGCGGGCCGACCACCATCGGCCGCCGATCGAGCACCCGGCCGCTCTCCGTACGGCCGGCGGCTCCTAGGCTTTGCGGACGGCTTACACCGCCATGGGCCGTCGCATCGGCCGGACGGCCGGGCGTCCCGTTACCGTCATCCGGAGAACGAGCCAGGGGAGAGGACGGCGATGCGCCAGCTGACGGCACTCGATGCCCAGTTCCTGAGCGTGGAGTCGGCCACCACGACCGCCCACGTCGCCGGGGTGGCGATCCTCGACCCCGGCGCCGGCGAACCGGTGACCCGCGACCGGCTGGTCGGGCTGCTGCGGGAGCGCCTGCATCTGGCCCCGCCGCTGCGGATGCGGCTGGCCGACGTGCCGTTCGGGCTGGACCGGCCGTACTGGATCGACGACGCCGCCGCCGACCCCGACCGCCACGTGCACGAGACCGTGCTGCCGGGCCCGGGAGACGACCGGCAGCTCGCGGCGTACGTGGCCCGGGTCCACGCGCGGCGGCTCGACCGGCGGCGCCCACTGTGGGAGGCGCATCTGATCCACGGCCTGGCGGGCGGCAGGGTCGCCCTCTACACCAAGGTCCACCACTGTGCGATCGACGGCGTGACCGGCTCGGAGATCCTCTCCGCGCTGCTCGACCCGTCCCCCGAGCCGCGCGTCGTCGAGCCCCCGCCGCCGGCCCGGCCCGACCCCGGACCGGGGGTCCTGGGGATGCTGGCCGGCGCGATCACCCGGTCGGTCGTCCAGCCGGTCGAGACGCTGTGCTCGCTCGCCCGCGCCGCCGCAGACCTGGACGCGCTGCCCGTACTGGCCCTGCCGCGTACGCCGTTCAACGGCCCGATCACGTCCGAGCGGGCCTTCTCGTTCGGATCGCTCCCGCTGAGCGAGGTCAGGCGGGTGGCCAGGGCCTTCGGGATGGGCCCGAACGACGTCGTGATGACGCTGTGCTCCTCGGCGCTGCGCCGCTGGCTGCTGGCCAGGAACGCGCTGCCCGACCGTCCTCTGATCGCCGCCGTCCCGGTCGCGCTGCGCAAGACGGGCGACGGGGTGGGCAACCGGATCTCCGCCATGATCACGCCGATGGCCACCGACGTGGCCTGCCCCAAGGAGCGCCTGGCGGCCGTGCGCTCGGCGATGGCGACGGCCAAGCGGCGCTTCGCGCTCTCGCGCCGGAGCTGGCTCAGCGACGTGTGCGCCGCGCTTCCCCCGCCGCTGTCCACGCTGGCCACGCCGGTGGCCTTCCGGCTGGCCGGCCTGACCGGGACGGGCGTCAACCTCATCGTCTCCAACGTCCCCGGGCCGCGCAGGCCGCTCTACCTGTGCGGGGCGCGGATGATCTCGTATCACCCGCTGTCCGTGGTGACCGACGCGACCGGCGGGATCAGCATCACCTGCGTCTCCTACGACGGGCGGCTGGACTTCGGCATCGTCGTCTGCCCGTCCCTGGTGCCGGACGTCTGGAGCATGATCGCCCACCTGCGGGAGTCCATGGACGAGCTGCTTGATCTGCTCTAGCCGAGGTTGCCGAGCGCGTGGGCGATCAGCTCGGCGACGGCGTCGGGGTCGATGTGATGACCGGTGAGCAGGCAGATGCTCTCCTGATAGAGCAGGACGGCGGCGAAGGTGGCGGCGGCGGCCTCCAGCCGGGCCGCGTCCCCGCGGCTGCCGGGCAGGGCGAGCTCAAGGGCGAACCGGGCCCTTCTGATGATCTCCCCGTTGAGCCGGCCGAGCCGCTCGCGGACCTTGCGGTGGGTGTCGGCCTCGCGGAACAGGATGCGCCGCATCGCCGGGGACGCGCGCAGCGGCATCCGGCGGGCCAGGCGGGACAGCGTGCCGGCCGGATCTCCCGGTACGGCCTCGACCTCCTCCTCGGTCACCACCGTCCGCTCGTCCACCAGCGAGATGAGCACGTCGATCTTCCGGGGGAAATAGTGGAAGACGAGTCCCTTCGGCACCCCGGCCAGCTCCGCGATCCGCGCCGTAGGCGTGCCGTCGTAGCCGCCGCCGGCGAACAGCTTCTCGGCGGCGTCCAGGATGCGTGCGCGAGCACCGGCGTCCGGCGCTTCTTTCCTGTCCACAGGCCAGACGATAGTCACTGCGACCACCCCCGCACCATGCCGCCACGGTCAGGGCGACCACACCCCGACCGTGGCGTACGTCCGATCGCCGGACTGATCAGCGCTGACCCGCCTTCTCGGCTCCGAGGCCGGTGAGCGAGCGGACCTCGATCTCGGCGTACTTCGCCGCGTTGTACTCCTTGCTGAGGATCGTCCCGATGTATCCGGCGAGGAAGCCGATCGGGATCGACAGGATGCCCGGGTTGGACAGCGGGAACCAGTGCCAGTCGGCGTCGGGGAACATCGACGTCGGCGCGCCGGACACCACCGGCGAGAAGAAGACGAGGACGACCGAGGCGATCAGACCGCCGTAGATCGCCGAGACCGCGCCCGCCGTGTTGAACCTCTTCCAGAACAGGCTGAAGAGGATCGCGGGCAGGTTGCCCGAGGCCGCGACCGCGAAGGCCAGCGCGACCAGGAAGGCGACGTTCAGCGACTGGGCGAAGATGCTCAGCGCGATCGAGATGGCGCCGATCACGAACGCGGCGATCCTGGCGACCACCACCTCCTGCCGCTCGGTGGCGGTGCCGCGCTTGAACACGTGGGCGTACAGGTCGTGCGCGAAGCTGGAGGAGGAGGCGAGCGTCAGACCGGCGACCACGGCGAGGATCGTGGCGAACGCGACCGCCGCGATGACCGCGAGCAGGATCGTGCCGCCGAGCTCGCCGAAGAGGATCTCACCCGCCTTCTGGGCGAGCTGCGGTGCCGCCGTGTTGCCCGCCTTGTCCTGTTCCGCGATCGCCTTGGAGCCGACCAGGGCTGCCGCACCGAAGCCGAGCACCAGCGTCAGCAGGTAGAAGACGCCGATGATGCCGATGCCCCACTGGACGGACTTGCGCGCGTCCCGTGCGGTCGGCACGGTGTAGAAGCGGATCAGGATGTGCGGCAGACCGGCGGTGCCGAACACGAGGGCCAGGCCCAGGCTGATCAGGTCGATCTTGCCGGCGATGCCCTGCGCCTCGGTGCCGTACTTGAGACCGGGCTGCAGGAACGCCTCGCCCTTGCCGCTCTGCGCCGCGGCCTCGCCGAGCAGCCCGGACAGGTTGAAGCCGAACTTGCCGAGGACGATCAGGGTGACCAGCGCGGCGCCGGCCATCAGCAGGACGGCCTTGACGATCTGCACCCAGGTGGTGCCCTTCATCCCGCCGAAGACCACATAGATGATCATCAGCAGGCCGACCGCGATGACCGTCCAGATCTTCCCCGCCTCGGAGTGGACGCCGAGCAGCAGGCCGACCAGTGCGCCGGCGCCGACCATCTGGGCCAGCAGGTAGAAGATGCTCACGACGATCGTGGACACCCCGGCGGCGGTGCGCACCGGACGGGGCGACATCCGGAACGCGAGCACGTCGGCCATCGTGAACTTGCCGGAGTTGCGCATCAGCTCGGCGATGAGCAGCAGCGCCACCAGCCACGCCACCAGGAAGCCGATCGAGTAGAGGAACCCGTCGTAGCCCGACAGCGCGATGATGCCCGCGATGCCGAGGAACGAGGCGGCCGACATGTAGTCGCCGCCGATCGCCAGGCCGTTCTGCAGACCGCTGAACGACCGGCCGCCCGCATAGTAGTCCGCGGCGGTCTTGGTGTTGCGGCTCGCCCAGAACGTGATCCCCAGTGTGCCGGCAACGAAGATCAGAAACAGGATCGTGGACAGGGCTTCGTGGTTCACTTGCCCTCCTCCTCGGCGCGCAGCTCGTCGGCGATCGGGTCGAGCTTGGCCGCCGCGTACCGCGAGTAAAGCCAGGTGATCAGGAACGTCGAGGCGAACTGCAGGATCCCGAAGAGCAACGCCACGTTGAAGTGGCCGAACAACCGGGTGCTCATGAAGTCACGGGCGAAGCCCGACAGCAGCACGTACAGCAGGTACCACATCAGGAACGCAACTGTCATCGGGAAGGCCCAGGAGCGGTGGCGCCGGCGCAGCTCCTGGAACCGTTCACCCGCCTGTATCCGCTCGTAGACCGATGAATCATGCTGGACGGTCACGTGCCCTCCTCAAAAGTGATCTGGATCACCCCAACGTAAGAGCACGCTCCCGCCCCTTTCGAGACCCGGACGGCATCGCGTCGCCCAGCCGTACCGCCCGGTCGTTCACAGGAGGGGCACGTGCGGCGAAAGGTCGATCGCGTGCGGCGAACGGTCGTCGGGCCCGGCTCGGACGGTCAGCGACGGCGGTCAGCGGGCCGGGCGCGTGCGCTCGTCAGGCAGAGCGCGGACGCCAGTCGCCGCGGTCGACGTTCAGCGTCTCGGGGGTGTGCAGGCGGACCATCGTCCGGGCCACGCCGGGCGGCACCCGCGACGGCGTGAGCAGGGACACCGTGATCATCACGGCGAACGCCACCGGCACCGTCCACGCCGCCGGCTGGGACAGCAGCGCGCCCGCCCAGCCGGCGTACGGCCCGCCGGTGATGGTGGCGAGCACCGCCGCGCAGGCGAGCCCGCCGCCGACGAGCAGCCCCGCCATCGCCCCGGCCGTGGTGAGCCTGCGCCACCAGATGCCCAGCACGAGCAGCGGGCAGAACGACGAGGCGGCCACCGCGAAGGCCAGCCCCACCACGGTGGCGACCGGCAGCGACCTGGCGGTCCCGGCCAGCGCGAACGGCACGACGACCGCGAGGATCGTGGCGATCCGGAACGAGCGCACCCCGCCGCGCAGGATGTCCTGCGCGATCACACCCGCCACCGACACCGTCAACCCCGACGACGTGGACAGGAAAGCGGCGAAGGCTCCCGCCGTGACCAGCGAGGTCAGCAGCTCGCCCAGCGTCCCGCCGATCACCCGGTCGGGCAGCGCGATGACCACCGTGTCGCTCTCCGGCAGGCCGTACACCCGGCCGAGGTAGCCGTAGGCGGCGGGGATCAGGTAGAAGGCGCCGAGCAGGCTCAGCACCACCAGCGTCGTCCGGCGGGCCGCCCGCCCGTCGGGGTTGGTGTAGAAGCGCACGAGCACGTGCGGCAGCCCCATCGTCCCGAGGAACGTCGCGAGGATCAGCGAGTACGTCTCGTACACCACGTGGCCGCGGCCGTGCAGCGGCAGCGCCCACAGGTCGCCCGGGTCGAGCCCCGGCGCGTCGTCGGCCCGCCACGCGAGCATCATGAACACCAGCGGCACGGCGAGCGCGGTGAGCTTCAGCCAGTACTGGAACGCCTGGACGAACGTGATCGACCGCATCCCGCCGGACAGCACGTTGACCGCGACCACCACGGCCACCAGCAGGCAGCCGGTCCACGCGGGCGCGCCCGTGATCGTACGGAACACCAGCCCGGCGCTCTGGAACTGCGGCATCAGATAGAGCCAGCCGATCAGCACGACCAGCACGCTCGACACCCGGCGCACGGTCATCGACTCGAGCCGCGCCTCGGCGAAGTCGGGCAGCGTGTACGCCCCCGATCGGCGCAGCGGGGCCGACACGAGCACCAGCAGCACGAGATAGCCGCCGGTCCAGCCGACCGGCAGCCAGAGCATGTCGGCGCCGTGTGCGAGGATCAGCCCGGCGATGCCGAGGAACGACGCGGCCGACAGATATTCGCCGCCGATCGCCGACGCGTTCCACAGGGGCGAGACCGTCCGGGACGCGACGTAGAAGTCCGAGGTCGTGCGCGAGAAGCGGATGCCGAAGGCGCCGACGAGTACGGTCGCCAGCATCACGATGACGACGGCGGTGATGCCGCTCACTCAGCGTCCATCAGCTCGGCGAAGTCCCGCTCGTTGCGCTCGGCCTGCCGTACGTAGAGCCAGGCCCCCGCCACAAAGGCGGGGTAGATGAGCCCGGCGAGCACCGCCCAGGCGAGCGGCACGCCGAGCAGCCGCACCCCCCGCAGCTCGGGGACCAGCAGGAACAGCAGCGGCAGCCCGCCCACCACGCAGGCGAGCACGGTGCAGACGAACAGCGCCAGGCGGAACTGGGTCCGGACCAGCGACTTCATGTAGACCTCGCCGAGCTGGGTCTGCTCGTCGATCTCCAGGGTCAGCGGGTGCCGCGGACGGCGCGCGGCGCCCGTGCGCGGACTGGTCACCACCACCCTGCGCGGCTTCCCGCTCATGCCTCACCCATCGTCGAATCCACCCGGCCGGTCATTCGTCCCGCTTGGCCCGGCGGGCGCGACGCACGAGAAGGTCACGCAGCTCCCGGGTGTGGCGACGGCTCACCGGGATCTCGGTCTCTCCGACCCGCACGACGCACTTGCCGGAGTCTATGTGCAACTCGTCGATGTGCTTGACCGCGACGAGATGGCTGCGGTGCACGCGCAGGAACCCCTCCGACGCCCAGCGCTCCTCCAGCGTGGCCAGCGGAATGCGCACCAGGTGGCTGCCGGTCGCGGTGTGCAGCCGGGCGTAGTCGCCCTGCGCCTCGACGTACCGCACCTCGGTGCTCGCCACGAACCGGGTCACGCCGCCCAGCTCCACCGGGATCATGTCCGCCTGCGGCCCCTCGACCTCGTCCGTACGGCTCCCGCACACGCGCCTGATCGCCTCGGCGAGCCGCTCGGGCCTGACGGGTTTGAGCAGGTAGTCCTCGGCCTTGAGCTCGAAGGCGTCGACCGCGTGATCGTCGTAGGCCGTCACGAACACGATCTTCGGCGGCCGGATGAACCGGGTGAGCAGCCGGCCGAGCACGACGCCGTCCAGGCCCCGCATCCGGATGTCGAGGAACACCGCATCGACGGGCCGGCCGTCCGCCATCGCCCGGTCGAGCAGCTTCAGCGCGGCGGCGCCGTCGCGGGCGGTCAGGACGTCCCCGATTCGGGGATCCGCTCTCAGCAGGTAGGCGAGATCCTCCAGCGCGGGCTGCTCGTCGTCCACCGCCAGGACGCGCAGGCCGGTCACCACGTACCCCTCTCACCGACGAATCCCCGGGTGTGCCTGACCTGGCCGCGCACAGCAGGGCGTGATTTGTCGGACACGACCTAGAGCGTGATGAACAGGGCACCGGAAAGTCAACGACTCCCGCCATCACGACAGGGTTACGTCCGATGTCAGAAGGGGTAAGGCGGCGGATGGGTCAGGCCGATACGGCGGGGTGATACTTGGGGACCCGGAGGATGACCTTGGTGCCTGCGCCGGGGGCGGTCTCCACCACCAGGCCGTACTCGTCGCCGTAGACCTGGCGGAGCCGCTCGTCCACGTTGGCCAGGCCGATGCCGCTTCCCCCCGCGCCGGAGCGGTCCTCCCCCGCCAGCATCCGCCGAAGGTGTTCCGGATCCATGCCGGCGCCGTCGTCCTCGATGCTGATCGCGCACTCGGCGCCCGCGTCCTCCGCGACGATCGTGATCCGGCCGACGCCCTCCAGGCCGTGCCGTACCGCGTTCTCGATGAGCGGCTGGAGGCACAGAAAGGGTACGGCCACCGCGAGCACCTCCGGCGCGATGCGCAGCGTCACCCGGAGCTGGTCGCCGAACCTCGCCCGCTCCAGGGTGAGATAGCGGTCGATCGACCGCAGTTCCTCGGCGAGCGTGGTGAAGTCGCCGTGGCGGCGGAAGGAGTAGCGGGTGAAGTCGGCGAACTCCAGCAGCAGCTCGCGGGCCCGTTCCGGGTCGGTCCGGACGAACGAGGCGATCGTGGTCAGCGAGTTGTAGATGAAATGCGGGGAGATCTGTGCGCGCAACGCCCTGACCTCCGCCTCCATGAGCATGGTCCTGGACCGGTCGAGATCGGCCAGCTCGAGCTGGGAGTCGACCCAGCGCGCCACCTCCTGAGCCGCCCTGACCAGGCCGGCGGAGGCGTGATCGCCGTAGGCGGCGAGCGACCCCACCACGCGGTCGTCGGTCGTGAGCGGTACGACGACGGCGTGCCTGATCGGGCACTCGGGCGCCCCGCAGTCGAGCGAGAGCACCTGGGTCCTGCCGTCCTTCAGCGTGGCTCCTGCGTGCCCGAAGGCCTCGCCGGCGTGGTGCTCCCCCGCTCCGTCGTAGACGAGCAGCTCCTCGCGGTCCGTTATCGCGATGGCCGGCGACCCGAGCAGGTCCCGCAGGTGGCGCGACGCTTTGAGCGCACCGGCCTGGGTCAGCCCGGCCCGCAGCGGCGGCGCGGCGAGCGAGGCGGTGTGCAGGGTCACGAACGTCGCCCGCTCGGCCGGCCCGCCGCCGAGATCGCGTCGGCCGCGCAGCACCCGCCACAGCACCACGGCGGGCACCCCGATGAGCACGACGACGACCAGAGCGGCTACGACGGGTTCCACGCCGCCGGAGCCTACTCGGTCGCCTCACGCACGCCTAAGAGGTGTTCGGAAGCGCCGTACGTCACGGGCGTAGATGCGGATGGACGCATCGCGAGGCCGGCGAGGAGCACAGGGCGTGCGCCCTGTGGGCCTCCGGCCACGCGGCGAGGCGCCATCCGGGCCGCGGTCAGCGAGGGCACGGCCCGTGGAACACGACCGGGTGCCGGCGACCTGCGCCGGTCTCCGACCTAGGTGAACAGCCGCATGATGCCCCGGCGCCCCCTTCTGGTCATCCGTGTCATGCGGGCCATCCGCGCCATCCGCCGCATGCGCGCCATGCCGGACCGGCGCATGGACCGGCGCATGGACCGCCGCATGGGCGCGCGCCCGATGCCCCGCATGCCGGTGAAGCCGGAGAGCCCGCGGGTGCGCGGGACACCGCGCGTGCCGGAGATCCGGCGCAGGCCCGAGACACCGCGAACGCCGCGGACACCGCGGATGCCCTCGACGGTCAGCTTCGGCCTGGCCCGCCGGTACCTGGTCATCCGGGAGCTGATCAGCATGATCACGGCTCCCGCGGCCAGGGTGCCGGCCCCTGCCGCGACCGCCCTCGGCCGCCGCCTGGCCTGCTCCGTGACCTTGCCGGCCGCGCCCCTGATCGGCTCGGGCGTGGCCGAGCGCACTCTGTCGGCGGCCCCGGCCGCCTTCTCGCGCGCCAGCGAGGCGGTCGCGTGCATCCGCTCCTGCGCCCGGCCCCTTATATCGGCCTTGGCGGCGAGGGCCTCGATGGTGTCGCCGAGGTCGTCGCGTGTGCGCTCGATGTCCTGGCGCACCTTCGCGACTTCGTCCTTTCCCTGGCCGTGTCTCTGTCCGTACTCCTCGGCCGGAGAGGTCGTAAGGCGCTGCGGCACCGTGTTCAGCGATTCGGATCGCGTCCCCGGTTCGGCGGCGTCCTGCCTGTGTACTCCCATGCGTCCGGCAGTGGGCCGAGCGCTTCCGGGGTCGGTCTCGGTCATCTGCGCACGCTCTCCTTCATCATTTCGAGATCCGTCTTGAGGCTCTGGATCGTCTGGTCCGGAGTCGGCCCGGAGACCTGGGACACCTGCTGCTTGCCCATGAGGCCGAGGAGCCCGGCCACCAGCACCAGCCCGACGCCCACGATCAGGGCGCTCGCCCACCCGGGCAGCACCAGAGCCAGCGCCAGGATCGCGGAGGCCACCAGGGCCGCGGCCCCCAGCAGCGCCACCACTCCCGCGCCGCCGAGCAGTCCGGCTCCGGTCCCGGCCCGCTTGCCCTTCTCCGTCATCTCCAGCCGCGCCAGCCGAAACTCGTCGCGTACCAGGCGCGAGACGTCGTCGGACAGTCTCCGGACGAGTTCGCCGGTGGACAGCGATTCCACTTGGTTGGTCATGGATGCCTCCCTTCCGGATTGGGGAGCGCCTACCCCCAGCCGAGAGGCCTAACCACGTTCCCGCGCGGAGCGGATCCGTACACGGCGGTAGATGAAATTTTCAGTAAGGCGATGGCGGGGTTTCTTCCGCCGAAAAGCAAAAGACCAGCCTGTGGCGCTCACTTCTGTCCCCCGCGCCCCGTCGTATGACAGCCGCCCGGCCCTTCATTGACATCCCGGGTGACCCCCTCCACGATTCGAGGTGGGAGCGCTCCCATAGTACCGGTCAAGAGTGTGGAGAAAGTGCTGTCCGTCGCGAGCGTGGATCCGGATGGAGACATCGCAAGACCGAGGAGGAACCCGTAGCCAAGCCTACGGGCGACGACGAGAACGCAGCGAGGCGCCATCTGGGCCGCGCGCAGCAGGACATGGCTTTTGAAACACGACCTAGTCCGCATCGGCTGCGAAAGCCGCCACCTGGCATTCCTTCCCCGATGCATCCATCCCCAACGCAATTTGGAGACCCCCCAGAAATGCGTACGAGAGCTCTTAGAACGGGAGCGCTCCCACGATCTCGGAGACGGATCGCCTGGGTAGCGGCCGCCGGTCTGACCGCCGGCCTGCTCAGCGGGCTGGCGCAGACCCCGGCCTCCGCGGCCGTGGCCTGCGACGTCACCTACAACACCAACGACTGGCCCGGCGGGTTCACCGCCAACATCAACATCAAGAACCTCGGCGACCCGATCAACAACTGGACGCTGAAGTTCAACTTCCCCAACTCCAGTCAGCGGGTCCAGCAGGGCTGGTCGGCGAACTGGAGCCAGAGCGGCTCCAGCGTCACGGCCACGAACATGTCGTGGAACGGCAGCCTCGGGACCGGCGCGTCCACGGACCTCGGCTTCAACGGAGCGTGGAGCGGCAGCAACCCCAAGCCGACCTCCTTCACGATCAACGGAGTGACCTGCAACGGCGGGACCCCGACGCCCACGCCGACGCCGACGCCAACGCCGACGCCGACGCCCACCCCGACCCCCACCCCGACTCCGACGCCGACACCCACACCGACGCCGACGCCGACGCCGACACCGGGGGACAACGCGTACATCGACAACTTCATGACGATGTACAACAAGATCCACGACCCGGCGAACGGCTACTTCTCGCCTGAAGGCGTGCCCTACCACTCGGTCGAGACGCTGATCGTCGAGGCGCCGGACCACGGTCACGAGACGACGTCCGAGGCCTACAGCTACTACCTGTGGCTGGAGGCGATGTACGGCAAGGTCACCGGCGACTGGACGAAGTTCAACAACGCCTGGGCGTCGATGGAGCAGTACATCATCCCCTCGCACGCCGACCAGCCCACCAACGACAAGTACGACGCCAGCAAGCCGGCGACGTACGCGGGTGAGTGGGACGACCCCAGCCAGTACCCGAGCGCGCTCGACAGCGGCGTCAGCGTCGGCAGCGACCCGATCGCGTCCGAGCTGAAGAGCGCCTACGGCACCAGCGACATCTACGGCATGCACTGGCTGCTGGACGTCGACAACACCTACGGCTTCGGCCGCTGCGGTGACGGCACCACCAAGCCGGCGTACATCAACACCTTCCAGCGCGGCTCGCAGGAGTCGGTGTGGGAGACCGTGCCGCAGCCGTCGTGTGACACCTTCCAGTTCGGTGGCCCGAACGGGTACCTGGACCTGTTCACCGGCGACAGCAACTACGCCAAGCAGTGGAAGTACACCAACGCGCCGGACGCCGACGCCCGCGCCGTCCAGGCCGCCTACTGGGCGCTGACCTGGGCCAAGGAGCAGGGCAAGGCGTCGCAGATCTCCACCCCGGTGGCCAACGCCGCCAAGATGGGCGACTACCTGCGCTACGCGATGTACGACAAGTACTTCAAGCAGCCGGGCTGCACCAGCACCTCCTGCCCGGCCGGCACCGGCAAGAACGCGTCGAACTACCTGCTGTCCTGGTACTACGCCTGGGGCGGCGCGACCGACACGTCCGCGGGCTGGGCCTGGCGCATCGGCTCCAGCCACAACCACTCGGGCTACCAGAACCCGATGGCGGCCTGGGTGCTGTCGAACGTCAACGAGCTCAAGCCCAAGGGCTCGACCGCGGTGACCGACTGGTCGACCAGCCTCACCCGGCAGATCCAGTTCTACAAGTGGCTGCAGTCGGCCGAGGGCGGCATCGCCGGCGGCGCGACCAACAGCTGGGGAGGCCACTACGCCGCTCCGCCGTCCGGTCTGCCGAAGTTCTTCGGCATGGCCTATGACTGGCAGCCGGTCTACCACGACCCGCCGTCCAACCAGTGGTTCGGCTTCCAGGCCTGGTCGATGGAGCGTGTGGCCGAGCTCTACTACGCCACCGGCAACGCCGACGCCAAGTCGGTGCTCGACAAGTGGGTGAGCTGGGCGCTCGACCACACGACGGTCAACTCCGACGGCACCTTCCAGATCCCGTCGACGCTGACCTGGACCGGCCAGCCGGACGCCAGCTTCAGCGGGACCGGAATGCCGCCGGCCAACACGGGCCTGCACGTCACCGTCGAGGACTACACCAACGACATCGGCGTGGCCGGCGCCTACGCCAAGACGCTGATGTTCTACGCCGCCAAGGCGAACCACGCTGAGGCCAAGAGCACGGCCAAGGCTCTGCTGGACGGCATCTGGCAGAACAACCAGGACTCGAAGGGCGTCTCGGTCACCGAGACCCGGAACGACTACGAGCGGTTCAACGACCCGGTCTACATCCCGTCCGGTTGGACCGGCACGATGCCGAACGGCGACACGATCAACAGCAACTCGACCTTCCTCTCCATCCGGTCCTTCTACCAGAGCGACCCGGACTGGTCGAAGGTCCAGTCCTACCTGAACGGTGGCGCCGCGCCGTCGTTCAACTACCACCGGTTCTGGGCGCAGGTCGACGTGGCCACCGCCCTGGGCCAGTACGGCCTGCTCTTCCCGACCGGCTGAGCGAGCCTGGGTCCCGACCGGGGCCCTATGTAAGCCGGGGCACGGTGTCGCCTGACCCTTCACCGTGACCCCCTGCCGGGGCGCGGCGGCGCCTGACCCACCGCCGCGCCCCCGACCCCCCAACCTTGTGAGGCCCACATATGCGTCGTACATTCCTGGCGCTCGCGGCGGTGCTGCTCACCACCGCGATATCGCCGGTCTCCCCGACCCCGGCCCTCGCCGCGTCCTCGTTCAGCTATGGCGAGGCGCTGCAGAAGTCGCTGTTCTTCTACGAGGCCCAGCAGTCGGGCAAGCTCCCCTCGACCAACCGCGTCAGCTGGCGCGGCGACTCCGCGTTGAACGACGGCAAGGACGTCGGGCTCGACCTGACCGGTGGCTGGTACGACGCGGGCGACCACGTCAAGTTCGGGCTGCCGATGGCGGCGAGCACCACGATGCTCGCCTGGGGCGCCGTGGAATACCGCGACGCCTACGCCTCCTCAGGACAGCTCACCTACCTGCTCAACAACCTGCGGTTCGTCAACGACTACTTCGTGAAGGCCCACCCGTCGGCCAACGTGCTGTACGGACAGGTCGGCAGCGGAAACGCCGACCACGCCTGGTGGGGTTCGGCCGAGGTGCTGCCGATGAACCGCCCGTCGTACAAGATCGACGCCTCCTGCGGCGGCTCCGACCTCGCCGGTGAGACGGCGGCGGCGATGGCCGCCTCCTCGATGGTCTTCCGGCCCACCGACCCGGCCTACGCCGACAAGCTGCTGACCCACGCCAAGCAGCTGTACACGTTCGCCGACACCGTGCGGGGCAAGTACAGCGACTGCATCACCGACGCGACCAACTTCTACAAGTCGTGGAGCGGCTACAACGACGAGCTCGTCTGGGGGGCCATCTGGCTCTACCGGGCCACCCAGGACGCCTCCTACCTCGCCAAGGCCGAGTCCTACTACGCCAACCTCGGCACCGAGCCGCAGTCGACGACCAAGTCATACAAGTGGACGATCGCCTGGGACGACAAGTCGTACGGCTGCTACGCGCTGCTGGCCAAGCTCACCGGCAAGCAGCAGTACGTCGACGACGCCAACCGCTGGCTCGACTGGTGGACGGTGGGCGTCAACGGCCAGAAGATCAACTACTCCCCCGGCGGCCAGGCCGTACTCGACACGTGGGGTTCGCTGCGCTACGCCGCCAACACCGCGTTCGTCGCCCTCGTCTACAGCGACTGGCTGACCGACGCCACGCGCAAGGCGCGCTACCACGACTTCGCCGTACGCCAGATCAACTACGCGCTCGGCGACAACCCGCGCAGGTCGTCCTACGTGGTCGGGTTCGGCAACAACCCGCCGCGCAATCCGCACCACCGGACCGCGCACGGCACCTGGACCAACAACCTGAACGGTGAGCCGGAGCAGAGCCGGCACATCCTGTTCGGCGCGCTGGT
This sequence comes from Sphaerimonospora sp. CA-214678, assembly GCF_050942215.1. GTDB lineage: Bacteria > Actinomycetota > Actinomycetes > Streptosporangiales > Streptosporangiaceae > Sphaerimonospora. Next base: position 2,311,543 of record NZ_CP192056.1, on the reverse strand, counting down.
CGGCGGCCCCAAGTCGGCCGACGACGCCTACACCGACAGCCGGGCCGACTACACGATGAACGAGGTCGCGACCGACTACAACGCCGGCTTCACCAGCGCGCTGGCCCGCCTGTACAAGGAGTACGGCGGCTCACCGCTGGCGAACTTCCCCACGGAGGAGACGCCGGACGGGCCCGAGATCTACCTCCAGGCGGCGGTCAACGCCAGCGGCCAGAACTTCACCGAGATCAAGACGCTGGTCTACAACCACTCGGCGTGGCCGGCCCGCGCGCTGACCGACGGGTCGTTCCGCTACTACTTCACGCTGGACGGCGACACCACGCCGAGCCAGATCACGCTGACCGCGGCCTACAACCAGTGCAAGCCGCCCACGGGCCCCACCCAGTTCTCCGGAAAGATCTACTACGTCACGATCGACTGCTCCGGCCAGGTGATCGCGCCGCAGGGACAGTCCGAGTCGCGGCGGGAGATCCAGTTCCGGATCGCCAGCTCCGGCACATGGGACCCGTCGAACGACTGGTCGTACACCGGGGTGTCGACGACGCCCTCCACGCCCGTGACGGTGGAGAACCTCACGCTCTACTCCGGCGGCACGAAGATCTGGGGCAACCCGCCCGGTGCCGAGCCGTCCCCGTCCCCGTCGCCGTCGCCCAGCCCGAGCCCCTCCCCCTCGCCTTCCCCTTCGCCCTCCCCTTCGCCCTCGCCGAGCCCGTCCCCGTCGCCCAGCCCCAGCCCGTCACCGAGTCCGTCTCCGTCGCCTTCACCGTCGCCCTCGCCCATCGGTAAGGAGTGCACCGCCACCTACACGGTGACGAACTCCTGGCCGGGCGGTTTCCAGGGTGACGTCACGGTGCGGAACACCGGCGACTCGGCGATCTCGGGATGGTCGGTGACCTGGACCTTCGCCAACGGCCAGACCATCACCCAGCTCTGGAACGGCACCCTCACCCAGTCGGGCGGCAACGTGTCGGTCAAGGACGTCGGCTACAACGGCGTCCTCGCCGCCGGCGCCGCCACGAGCTTCGGGTTCACGGGCAACTGGAACGGCACGAACGCCGTGCCGTCGCCCGTGACCTGCACCCCCCGGTAGGGGCTTTCCAGCAGCCCTGCCCTCCTCGGACAGACCCCTCTCCGGGGAGGGTGGGGCATCCAACTCGCTCTCTTCTCAGATTTCGAGCATCCGCGGCGCAGGAAAGGTACCCAGTGTCGGTTCGATCTCCAGGATGGAGGGCGGGCCTGGTGATCCCGCTGGGTGCGGTTCCCGCCGAACCACAACCCCAAGCCGGCGTACTACGCGACGCTCGTCGCCCTCGGTGGCCTGCCCACCCCGACCCCGACACCCACGCCGAAGCCGTCAGCGACCCCCACGCAGACTCCGCTTCCGGCCGGTGTCTGCTCCGCTACGTACAAGACCGTAAACGAGTGGCCGGGCGGCTTCCAGGCCGAAGTCACGGTCAAGAACAACGGCACATCGACGCAGAGCAAGTGGTCGGTCAGCTGGACCTTCCCCGGAGGCCGGGTGATCAGCCGGCTATGGAATGGCGTTCACACCCAGTCCGGATCGAGCGTGACCGTCAAGAACGAGAGCTACAACGGCACGCCCTCGATCATGAGTTGCACCGCCATTTGATCAAAGAAGGAGGAGCAAGATGGTCAAAACCACACTCGCCGCCGCCACTCTGATCGTCGGAGCGCTGGTAGCCGTCCCGGCTTCGGCCTCGGCCTCGACCTCGGACTCGGCCGACGTCCTGTCCTGCAAGGCGGTCTACCAGATCACCAACACATGGCCTGCCTCTAGCACCCGCGACGGCATCTCGCTCGGCCAGGTCACCGTGCAGAACACCGGCTCTTCCCCCATGAAGGGCTGGCGGGTGTCGTGGCGCTACGCCGACGGCACGACCATCACCCAGGTCTGGGGTGCGGTGCCTCTCCCCGTCATCGGCCCCGTCGGCACCCAGGCGTTCGGCAACGAGACGTACAACGGGGAGCTGGCCGTCCGTGGTTCGACCGTCTTCGGCTTCGCCACCCGCGGTCCCGTACCGGCCGAAACCCCCGACCCGGTCGTCTGCACACCGCTCTGACGTTCCTCGACAAGGACCACCGCATCCCCCGGGCAGCGGCTCGCCCGGGGGATCCGTGCGTTCACACCGCGGCTCCGCCACGCATCTTCGGCCGGCGCCCGCCCCTGACGTTCCGATCGCCGCATTCCCCTGTCTTCCTCCGGCAGTCGCCCGTCGATCAGCATCAGAACCTCGACGCGGTCCACGTACTTCGTCGGCCGCTCGGCGAGGTCGAAGGACTCTGCCATGCCGATGTGTCGTCTGGCCGTCCACCCCGGTCCGGATCCTGAGACGCGCAGATCGAGATCGTCACGATCGACTTGAGGCGTCCCCCATACCAAGCCCATGCGGGTGCTCCTCTCCCATCACGACCCCGCGCGTCCATGTCAGGCAGTGCGGGAACTCCTCTCGCACACCCAGCTCGTGTCGATCCGTTCCACGTGATCCGAGCCGTTACCAGGATGGCCACCGCGTCATCCCGCCGGACCGGCTTAGCCCGCTCCGGCGATCCCGAATAGGGTGCGCGCCCCACACCGCAGCGCGGCTACGAGGACCGTCTTCCCGAATCGGTGCGCGGCGATATGAACATCCGGCGTCGACACCGAAACGCACAGCGAGCAGACACTCGCGGTCTGGATCGCCGACGAGGAACCGTGCGAGGTGTTCCCGCCACCTGCGCCGGAGCGTCCGAGACCGGCGTTCTCCTCCTGGTCCATATCCGCGACCACATCCCCGAGCGCCCAGCACGAAGAGTGGCCACAAAGAGATCACGCCCAGCGAGCGAGACCACCGCCGTGAAGGCCCACCTGTCCGGGCACGGCACGCCGCCGCTCAGCGGACGGCTCCGGGTCACGGGTCCGGCCGGCCGCCCGCCTGGTTCAGTGATCCCATCCGGCTCGGCGGCACCGGGTCAGGAGGCATTCCACCAGTTCGGCGGGCCCGCCCGGATGGCCGCGCTCGCACGATTCGACGCACTCACGCGACGCGGCGGGCTCGCCGGTTTCACCGGACCCGCCGGACTCCGCGCGCCTGCCGCGTACACAGCCGCGCTCGCCCATAAGCCCCCGCGCGCGGGGCCGTATCCGTGACCGCGCCCAAGGCCGGTCAGGGGGTGGTCTCCGGAGGAGGCCGGGCCGGCGGCACCGACACGACGGTCCGGCCGCGGCCCGGCATGCGAGCCTCCGGGGGAGGACCTCTCCGCACGGACCACCACACGAGACTCAGCGGGGGAATCGGCAGGGGCAGGCGTATTGGTCTCCGTGCGGTCCATCTCCTCCGGCTCCGCATTCTCCTGCTCCTGGATCCACCACACGGCCTTCAGGAACGACGGGACCGGAGAAAGCGACGCCTCCCGCAGCTCCTCGAACATGAGCGGGTCGACCGGCCGCAGCTCCGCCAGCCTCAGCGCCATCGACCTCGGCCGTCCCGGCCGCACCGACCTGTCACGCTTCACCGGACCACTCCTCCCCCGCCGAACCAGTAGTTCGAAAACCTGTCTTAATTCTCTCATGCCCCATCGCACAATACCAACACTTGCCTCCAGTGAATTGCAAAGAAATACGAGAAGTAAATAGCAGAATGCCAAGAATATTCACATTGACCATAGATTTCGGAATTGTGTCGATGTCCACGTTTGAGGCGATCTGACAGTACGGCGCAGCCCAGGCCACACCGGCGACCGCATCGGCGGCGAGCGAGCACGGCCGGCCGTACGCGTCGTCGCTTCCGTTGGAGCAGCAGGTCGGGAAATTTCTTCCTCGGTGACCGGCCGAGCCGGACACTATGAGGGAGCGGACGGCAACTGATCCGTCATACCGGATGTGACGGACATGTTTACGAGACGAGGCGATCGTAAATAATCTTGCCGCCGGAGTTGTCGCGTTCAACCGACATCGTGGGAGCCCGGCCCATATGACCGATCCGTCGCGTACGCCTCAGCCGGCGCCCACCCCTCAGCCGGCGCCGACACCTCCGTCGCTGTCATCCGGGTCGATTCACAACGGCCGGTCCACTCCGGACGACGTCCCTTCGCCAAGCCCTCAGCCCTCGGCCACTCCACCGCCCACGCCCCAGCCGTCGTCTGGCTCGCGGCCTTCTCCGACGCCCTCCCCACTCCCCCAGGCCGCCCCGACCGCCTCGGATCGGGGAGTGGGCGCCGACTTCTCGGGGATCGATCCCGCCGCGATGGACGACTTCGAGCGAGGCCTCGGCCGCGCGCAGGACGCACTCGGCCGCAACGAGCCGCAGCTGCGCCGCATACTGCAGCGGCTCGACCTGGACACCTCCCGCCTGGGCGCCCTGCGCGAGGCACAGAGCTGGATCGGCACCATCCGACCCGATCTGCGGCGCCGCAGCGAGACGATCCGGTCCGAGCACACCGAGTGGGCGACATCCTCCGGAGTGCCCAGCGGACTGACCGCCTTCGACGAAGAGCTGTACGGCAAGGCCGCTCACGATCCCGACGTCTATGCGGCGGCCGGCAGGCTGACCGAGGCGGTCGAGAGCGGCGACGCCGACAAGAAGACCGTGGCCGCGCTGGAGAAACGGACGGGGGACCAGGCGTTCGCCGTGGCGCTGATGAACGCGCTGGGCGCGGCGGGATTCCGCAATCTGATGACCAAGACGGTGAATCGTCAGCAGGATGAGAACGTGGCACGGCTGCAGACCGCGCTCGGCAAGACCCTCGGCACGGCGAGCTCCCGGCTGAGCACGTCCTGGCGTGACGAGCTCACCGACGGCCTCGGCCGCTCCACCGTCGACTGGCGCTCGGGCTACGGACTGGCCCTGGCGCTCAAGCACGGCACGTTCGACTCAGCCTTCCTGCTGGCGGTCGCCAAGAAGATCGACACATGGAAGTGGACGGCGTACAACGGGCCGGCCACCGGCGTGCACCTCATGGAGGCACTCAGTCGTGATCCCGCTGCGGCCCAGGACTTCTTCGCGAGCGATCCCAACATGCTGAGGCGCTACCTGACCTGGCAGACCATGCCCGACGACGGGGCGGCGCTGGGCAAGGCCCTGGAGGCCGCCACACTGACTTTCCGCGACCACGACGGCTCACCGCAACAGCCGTCCCGCGGTTATCTGTCCGCCGAACTGACCTCGGAGTTCATCCACCTGGAGGCCCAGCGCATCTCCGACGGCTCTCCTCCCGATTCACGCGTGCCGCCCACCACCACCGGCCGCATCCTCGCCGGCTACATCGGCGACGTGAACAACGCCACCCAGCTAGGACACGTCATCGTGGCCCCCGGCGTCGGTAGTTCCGACAATCCCAGTATTCGGGGAGTGGATCCATGGGGGGCGCTCTTCAATAAAGAAGAACTGCGCCGAGTGATGCGGGAGGCGTTCGTCGATGCCCATGCGTTCGCCCCTGTCCTAGCCGCTCAAACAGCGTTCAGCGGGCGGCTTCTCGATTACGGTGCGGCGGAGATGGCCGCTGGACACGGCGACAATGCTCTCCTGACTAATGCCAAGGGGATCGGTGCCGGCTTCGGATTGATCACCGACGCGGCAGGACTAGCCGAAATCGAGGCGGGCAAGGAGCTCGATGAGGCGCAGCAACGGAACATGAAGATCTTGACCGCGACGCTGAATATGGGGCTCGCCTTCCCACAGTCTGGGGCCTGGCCGATCACCGCGGGCGTCGTCGGTGCCTGGACAGGGCTGATCGAAGACATCGCCAAGGGCGATGCCGAGAGCAAGGCCCGCATTGACGCCAACGCGGCCGCCGACCGGACCCGCAGCCTCTTACACGACCTCACAGCACAGGCCATGCTCAAGCACGGCCTGTTCGGCTCGGCTGACCCGGCCTCCTCCACTCACCCCTGGGCAACGCTCGAAGGCATGAACAAGGGGGACGACCCGCGCGCCAATCCCAACAACTTCCTGAAAAACGACGGCCGCACGCTTATGACCAAGGATGAGATGATCGACAACACAGCGACCAACAGCGTCGACAAATACCGCAGGTTCGAGGCCTATGAACGCTGGCTCCATGAAGGACCCTCCGGAACGCCTTGGCGGAACATCGAAGACCGCCTGGATATGGGGTTCGGCAACGGCTTCAGCCAGTACGGATCGTGATGAGAACTTCATTCGCCATACTTGGAATGGTCTTCATTCTGATCTTGTCTACCGCCTGTCAGGACGGTGAAGCGAAAATCGACGATTCACCCCTACCGGCGATGGCCGCACCGCCCTACCTCTGTCAATACATCCCTTTGAAGGCAGTCGAGTTGATGACGGGTACACGAGACCCGCTGGTACGCGGTTACTTCGATCTCACGTCTGCCGGAGGATTGGGCGATGGAGACTGCGCGGTTTATCAGCGTGACGGCGATCGGCTGAAGGTGCTGCAGATCGGCCTGACCTCGCTCGGCTCCTCGGACGGGGTCGAGGAGCAGATCCGGCTCGGTGCTCTCCCCCTGCCAGAGATCCTGCCTGGAGCCGTCGGCTCCTACTTCAAAGACCCGGACAGCAAGAACAATGCCGCGTATGCGTTGCTCGTTCGGGGCAAGGCGGAGCTCGGCATCGATCTGGTGATCGGGGTCGAGGGGCGGGACAACGCGGCCGATGTGGCGGCGTTGATGAAACTGATCGCGCCAAAACTGATCACCGATGCCGGCGCTCCCGGACCGACCGTGTCCCCCTCTCCGGAGAAGGACTGATCGGCAGCATGGCCTGTCGGTGCCCGATCCGCTTCATCAGGCGTTGAGAGACGCCCCGCGTACGGCTGAGCCACTGCCGGCGGGAGATCACAACAGCTTCAGCACACCTTTCGGGACCTTCCACTCGGGCGGCGGGTGGACGGGAGCCTGCGGGTGGACGGGAGCCTGCCCCGCAGCGCTTCGACGCGGAGCCGCCGCGCCCGTGTCCGTGGCCGCGCCGACGCGTACACGCCACCGGGCCTGCCCGGCGAACCGGCCATGGTCCGGGCGACGGAGATCATGCCGGCCGGTCCGCGCGCCGGTTTCGGGCACGCGCTTCCTGGAACCCAGCGCACCGACGACGACCTGCGCCGATTCATCGCGGCGGAGCAGCCGCCCACCGGTCGACCCCGTCGCCGACCGATACATTGAACCCGCGAGGTCGACACCATGGCACTCGGAAAGCGGTGACCGGACGGCCGCGGAGGAGGCTCAGATGATCGAGACGACGGTGACCGAGGTGATGGCCGAGCTGGCCGAGCTCGAGGACCCGAAGATACGCGAAGTGAACAGGAGACACGGCGACGATCACGGTGTGAACCTCAGCAAGCTGCGCGCACTCGCGAAGCGGCTGAAGACACAGCAGGACCTCGCTCGCCGGCTCTGGGAGACGGGTGACACCGCGGCGAGACTGCTGGCGATCCTGGTCTGCCGCCCGAAGGCGTTCGACCGTGACGAGCTGGACGTCATGTTGCGTGCGGCGGGCACTCCCAAGGTGCACGACTGGCTCGTGAACTATGTGGTGAAGAAGAGCCCGCATGCCGAAGAGCTGCGCCAGGCATGGTACGCCGATCCGGATCCGGTGGTCGCGAGCGCCGGCTGGGCGCTGACCACGGAACGCGTGGCGAGAAAGCCCGAGGGACTCGACCTCGTGGGGCTGCTCGACGTCATCGAAGGGGAGATGAAAAACGCCCCCGATCGCCTGCAGTGGGCGATGAATCACTGTCTGGCCCAGATCGGCATCGAGCACGCCGAGCACCGCGCCCGCGCCATCGACATCGGTGAGCGCCTGGAGGTGCTCAAGGACTACCCGACTCCGCCGAACTGCACATCTCCGTTCGCGCCCATCTGGATCACCGAGATGGTGCGCCGGCAGCACGACAAGTAGGGGAAGACGCGTTCACCGCCGATTCTCATGTCATGCGTTTCCCGAGTAGGGATGCACTCAGCGGAGAATTCGATATCCAACAGAGACAAATATGCTGTCGTGAAGGTTTTTGTTTCGTGGTATAATCTCGAAATCGTGTATTAGTTTCCTCATTGTGAATAGCAATGGAGGACCGAGCCAGACCGCGCTCACGGCCGCCGCGGCACGCGCAGCGCACCTGATCGTCGACAGCGAACCTCTGATCTTCCGCGACACCTTGGCGTACGCCCTGCTCGCAGAGCGGGCCGAGGAACTCGTCGGCTTCCACCGAAGCCATGGAGATCACCTCGTCCTCGCCCAGGCACGCACGACGGTGCTCACCCGCGGTCACTATACGGAGGCCCGCCTCAGCGAGGCGATTCGTACCGGTATCCGGCAATATGTGATCCTCGGTGCCGGGCTGGACTCCTTCGCCTACCGAATCCACCAGGCCGTCCGTCCCGCCGAGACCACGCGGCCCGCTCAGGCCACCCCACCCCAGACCACCCCACCCCAGACCGCACCGGTCCCTCAGGCCACCCGACCCACCCGGACAACGCAGTCCACCCGGTCAACGCAGTCCACCCGGTCAACGCAGTCCACCCGGACCGAGCGACCCGGAGCGGCGGCGCCGGCCGGCGGGCTCAGGGTCTTCGAGGTCGATCATCCGGCTACGCAGCACTGGAAACGCCGGGCCCTCGCCGATGCGGGGATCGAGGCGCCGCCCGCCCTCACCTTCGTCCCCTCCGACCTGGAGGCCGGGTCATCACCGGAGCACCTGGCCCGGCACGGTCTCGACCTCGTACGGCCCGCGCTGGTCGGCTGGCTCGGCGTGACCATGTATCTGACCCGCGACGCCGTCGGGCGGACCCTTTCGACGCTGGCCGGCCTGGCGCCAGGCAGTGAGATCATCGTCGAGCACATGCTTCCCGAGGGGCTGCGGGACGACCGCGGGCGGGCCTACGCCGATCAGGTCATGCCCTTCGCCGCCGAGCACGGCGAACCCTGGCTGACCCTGCTGTCGCCCGATGAGATGTCGGCCATGCTGCGCGAGCGCGGCTTCGAGGTGATCGAGCACGTCCGGCAGCGCGACATGGTCCCATCGGCCATGTGGGACCGTACCGACGCACTGCGCGCAGCCGACCTCTCGGTCCTCACCCGCGCCCGTCTCGTGAACCGGGCCGTTCCCACAGCCCGGCCCCGGTGATCTGAGCGGAATCGGGGGGCGGATGCGCTGCTAGCGTTCCGGAGGTGACGGGAGGAGACGGCATGCTCGTGATCCATGCGGCCTGGGACGGCGGGAGGCTCGTCCTCTGGGCCGAGGAGACGACGGACGCGGGGCCGAGCACCTCCCGGGCCAGGATCCGTTCCCATCCCTTCGCCGCTTCCGCCGCCGCCCTCGCCGCGGAACTGCCCCGTTGGGGGGAGGCCGCCGCCGAGGCGGCGGGCAAGGCCGCGTCGGGTGAGACGGTGCTGCTGCTGCCGAGCTCGGCGCGTAGTCCGCTCCCCTCTCCGGAGACCGGCCTTCAGGTCACCGCCCGCACGACCAAGATCAGCATGTGGCGGGTGCCCGCGCTGCTGGTCGAGCCGGGGCCGGCGCTGCGTTTACTGACCGCGGCCGTGGAGCCGCCGCCGACGGCCGGGCCGTCCCTGCGCTATCTCGCGGCGGTCGCCGCGCACGCCCGTGAGATCGTACGGCGCGGCCGGGTGCTGCCCCAGCTCGTCGCGGAGGACGGCGGCTACGCGGCACGCTGGCGGCCCGTCCTGACGGGGCGGCACACCGCCCGTTTCCGGGAGCTGGCCGCCGCGATGCCGCCCGTGTGCCGGGCCGTACGGGAGGAACGCCCCTCGGTCCACGTGCTGATCGAGGCGCTCGCCTGCCTGGCCGACGCGGTCGTACGGCAGGCCCTGCCCGAGCGCCTGCTGCGAGGGCACCGCCCCGGGCAGCGCAGCCCGCTGGCCGACCGGTGGACGGTGGCGCTCACCGGGGAGGCCGCGGCCCTTCCCGGCGTGCGCGAGGCGGAGGCGAGCGAGCTCGCCGGGCCGCTCCAGGACTGGTTCCGGGCCGCCCACCAGCTCGACGGCCCGGTCCAGGTCTGTTTCCGCCTGATCGAGCCGGAAACCGACGAACAGGACACCACCGGACCGCGAACTGACGAACCGGACACCACCGGTCCAGACACCGACGAACCGGACACCGCCGGGCAGGGGCCTGAACAGGGCACCGGTACGTGGGCCGTCGAGTTCGCCCTCCGGTCGGCCGAGGACCAGAGCCTCTACCTTCCCGCTCCGCTCGTCTGGGCGGGCGAGACCGCGCCCGGACTGCCGGGACGCCTCGACGAGACGCTGCTCGCGGGGCTCGGCCGGGCGGCCCGCCTCTACCCGAAGATCGACGACGCGCTCCGGGAGGCCCGGCCGGCCCGGATCGAACTGGACGTGGAGGAGGCCTTCTCCTTCCTCCGGCACGCCGCGCCGCTCCTGCAGGCGGCCGGGTTCGGCGTGCAACTGCCCGCGTGGGCCGGCCGCACCAGGCTCGGGCTGAAGCTCACCGTGCGTTCCCCCTCCGGATCGGGGGCCGCGGCCGGCCGGGCCGCCGTGGACGGAGAATTCGGGCTGGCGCAGCTCGTGGACTTCCGCGCCGAACTGGCCGTCGGCGACGAGACGATCAGTGAGGCCGAACTGGCCGAGCTGGCCAGGCTCAAGGTGCCGCTGATCCGGCTGCGCGGGCAGTGGGTGGAGCTGGACGCCCGGCAGCTGAACGCCGCGCTGGAGGCCGTGGCGCGCCGCGGGTCGGGTCGTACGACGGCGGGAGAGATCCTTCAGGAGGTCGTCGACGGCGGGGACGACGGTCTTCCGCTGGTCGAGGTGGACGCCGACGGGCTGCTCGGCGATCTGCTGTCCGGCGAGGCCGACCGCCGCCTGGAACCGGTCGCCACTCCGGCCGCCTTCCACGGCACGCTCCGGCCGTACCAGGAGCGCGGCCTGGCCTGGCTCGGCTTCATGTCCCGCATCGGACTCGGCACGATTCTCGCGGATGATATGGGACTCGGGAAAACGATCCAGATCCTGTCGATGCTGCTGAACGAGCGCGAATCAGGCGAGCGGGTGAGGACGACGCTGCTGGTGTGCCCGATGTCGCTGCTGACCAACTGGCAGAAGGAGGCGGCGAGGTTCGCCCCGTCGCTCGACGTCTACCTCCATCACGGTGCGGGCCGGCTGCGCGGCGAGGAACTGGCCGAGCGGGTCGGCCGGGCCGACCTCGTCCTCACCACGTACGGCACGGCCCTGCGCGACCGAGACGTCCTCGCCGCTTTCGAGTGGGAGCGGGTCGTCTGCGACGAGGCTCAGGCGATCAAGAACAGCGCGGCCAGGCAGGCCCAGGCCGTACGGTCGCTCCCGGCGCGCACCAGGCTCGCGCTGACCGGCACCCCGGTGGAGAACCACCTGGCCGAGCTCTGGTCGATCATGGAGTTCTGCAATCCCGGTCTGCTCGGCCCGGCCGCGACGTTCCGTAGGCGCTACCAGGAGCCGATCGAGCGGGACGGCGACGAGGCGGCGACCGCCGCGCTCAAGCGGGCCATCGGGCCCTTCGTGCTGCGCCGGCTCAAGACCGACAAGACGATCATCTCCGATCTACCGGAGAAGATGGAGATGAAGGTCTGGTGCACGCTCACGCCTGAGCAGGCCGGCCTCTACCAGGCGATCGTCGAGGACATGATGGACCGGATCGCCGGAAGCGAGGGCATCGAACGGCACGGCAACGTGCTCGCCGCGATGACCAAGCTCAAACAGGTGTGCAACCATCCCGCCCACCTGCTCAAGGACGGCTCCCGGCTGCCGGGCCGCTCGGGGAAGCTGGCCCGTCTGGAGGAGCTGGCCGAGGAGATCGTCGGCGAGGGTGACAAGGCGCTGGTCTTCACGCAGTACGCCGAGTTCGGCTCGCTGCTCCAGCCGTACCTGGCGGCGCACCTCGACCGCCCGGTGCTGTGGCTGCACGGCGGGCTGCCGAAGAAGCGGCGCGACGCGCTGGTCGAGCGGTTCCAGCACGACGACGAGCCGATGGTCTTCCTGCTGTCGCTGAAGGCGGCCGGCACCGGGCTGAACCTGACGGCGGCCAACCATGTGATCCATGTCGACCGGTGGTGGAACCCGGCCGTGGAGAACCAGGCGACCGACCGGGCGTTCCGCATCGGCCAGCGCCGCGACGTGCAGGTCAGGAAGTTCATCTGCGCCGGGACCTTGGAGGAGCGGATCGACGAGATGATCGAGCGCAAGCTCGCGCTGGCCGAGAGCGTGGTCGGCACGGGCGAGGACTGGATCGCTTCGCTGTCCACCGACAGCCTGCGTGAGCTGTTCCGGCTCGGCCCCGAGGCGGTCGCGTGATGGCGGGGCGGGAGGCCGGATGGTTCGAGCGCTCCCGGCCGATCCGGGTCGAGGGCGGCATCCGGGCGCGGGGCAGACGCGGTTCGATCGGCGAGCGGTGGTGGTCGCGCAGGTTCGTCGACATCCTGGAGCGCGTCTGCGACCCCGGCCGGCTCGCCCGCGGCCGCTCGTACGCCCGCTCGGGGCAGGTCCTCGATCTCGAGATCGGGCCGGGTCTGGTCGAGGCCCTGGTGCAGGGGTCGCGGCGGACGCCGTACCGGGTGACGATCGGCATCGCCGCCTATGACCGGGAGCAGTGGCGCGAGCTGGTCGGCGCGCTGGCCGCGCAGGCGCTCCACCGGGCCAAGCTGCTCGCCGGGGAGATGCCGCCGGAGATCGAGGAGGTGTTCGGCGGGTGCGGGCTGCCGCTCTTCCCCGAGGAGCGTGGGCTGGAGATGGAGTGCTCCTGCCCGGACTGGGGCTTCCCGTGCAAGCACCTGTCGGCCGTGCTGTACGTCCTGGCGGAGGCCTTCGACGACGATCCGTTCCTCGTCCTGGCCTGGCGGGGCATGGCCAGGGACGCGCTGCTCGACGCGCTGCGCCACATCGAGGGCCGGACCGGAGGCGCGGGCGGCGACCGGCCGCCGGGGCTTCTGGACGTGGCCGACGTACCGTTCGCGGAGCGGATCGACGACTTCTACGAGGCGGGCATGTCACCGGCCCGGCTGTTCCCGGCCGCGGACGCGTCGGCCGGTCCCGGCTCTCCGTCCGACCTGCTGCTGCGCGCGCTCGACCCGCCGCGGGTGAAGGCCCGGCACATTCCGCTCCTCGACCTGCTGCGGCCCGCCTACCGCGCCTTCGCCACCGCCGACGGCGACGGCGACGGCGAGTAGCGATCAGGTGTCGACGAAGTCCGCCGGGACCATCACGCGGACTCCGTTGGGGATCGTCCTGACGACCAGTGGGGTGCGCAGCCGCACCTCGCCGTCGATGTCGGCCGCCATCGGCGGGTCGGTCTCCACCAGCATCTCGCCGCCGGTGACGAAGGGACCGCCGGCGAGGCTGCGCCATCGCCCGGTGGTGGCCCTGATGAGGGTCTCGACGAGCAGCCGCAGCCGCTTGCCCGAGCCGAGCTGGTAGGCGACGAGCCTGCGGTCGTCGATTCCGGCGTCCTTGGCGATCTGCCAGCCCCCGTGATAGCGGCCGTTGGCGATGTTGAGCTGGTGGGTGAGCAGCTCGTGGCGCACGCCGTCGACCGTGACGAACGCCCGGAACGGCCGGTGGCCCGGCAGGACGCGCATCGCGGTCAGCGGATAGGCGGCGCGGCCGAGGACGCGCTTGAGCAGCGGCCGCACGGTGCCGGCCACCTCGACGGAGACCCCGAAGCTGGTCAGGTTGGCGAACGGCCGGTCGCCGCACATGCCGAGGTCGATGTCGGCGACCTTCCCCTCGGACAGCACGGCCGTCGCGCCGGGCAGGTCCAGCGGCAGCCCGAGGCTGCGGGCGAAGTTGTTGGTGGTGCCGAGCGGCAGCACGCCGAGCGCGACGTCCCGGCCGGCGATGTGTCTGATCGAGCTGCTCAGTGTGCCGTCGCCACCGCCGACGATCAGCAGATCCGGTTCGTCGGCGAGGGCGCGGTCGATGGTCTCGCGCAGTCGTGCCGGGTCGGTCACCGCGTGCACGCCGGTGAGCAGGAAACCCCGGGCCCTGAGCAGGCTCAGCGCCTCGGGGTAGCGGCGGCGGCCCCGCCGCGACCTGGTGTTCACGACGACGGCGGCCATCCGCTTGTCGTGGATGGCCGCCGTGTGCTCCGCCTTCGTCCGCATGATCACATGCTAGGGCGTCGCTTTACCCTGTCATTGCCCGTCGCCCATCACTTCTTGGCGGGCGTGACGTAGACGAGCGCGCCCAGATTGGCCGGGAGCGGGCTGACGAGCTGGATTTTCACGCCCAGCTGCTTGCCCTCGTCGCCGGGGTTGCCGGTGCCGAGGATGGGTCCGCCGATGTCCGTGCCGTACAGCTCGGTGGCGGGGGAACCGTCGGGGTGGACGATCCTGGTGGTGTACGGCTCGTTGTTCCTGGTCGGAACCACGACCGAGGCGTCACGGTGCCGGAAGTACAGCGCGCCGTCGCGGATCTCCAGGCCAGGGTACCAGCCCTTGGCGTCGGTGAAGGTCTTCACCGCCGGGAGCTTGCCGAACGAGGTGCAGTACTCCGTGAACGGCTCACCCTCGATGCACTCCTCGAACGGGTAGGTACCGAAGAAGCTGAACGCCGCGTTGGAAGACTGCGGGCGGGAGGGCAGGTTCTTCAGGACGCTTCCGTCCTTCTCCGCCGCCTCGCCGGTACGGCGCAGCGGTTCGAAGTGCGAGTCAACGAGGAGGAGCTGACCCTTCGGGCCGACCGACGGCAGGTCGAACGCCGCGTCCGCCACGTTGTTGTTCGTACGGGCCGCGTCGCGGTACCAGACGAGCAGGCCGGGCGCGTTGTACTTGACCTTCTCCACCTTCCAGGCGCCGTCGCGCATGTAGGTCGTGTCGTAGGCGTACTGCAGGCCCTTGTCGAACCCGTCGAGGTTGCGCCATTCGGCCAGGTAGTACTGCGCCGCGTTCAGCTCACCGGCGTGGATCACCCAGCCTGCGCCGGCGGTGTCGGTGAAGGTGCCCTTCGTGGCGGTCCAGCCGTTCTCGCCGCTCTCGACGTCGTCGCTCCAGACGGCCGTGCCGCCCGCGGTGACCGAGAAGTCGTCGTTGAACCAGCCGCGCTCCATGGCCGCCGCGTCCGTCGCGTACCTGAGGCGCACCTGCACGGTCTGGCCGGCGAACGGCGCGAGGTCGGCGTACAGCTTCACCCAGCCGCCGCTCTCCCCGGTGATGCCGTACTTCTTGTTGCCGTAGTCCTTCAGGCGGTTGTTGGGGTCGGTGTAGCCGTCGCCGGTGCTGGCGAGCGCGCCGCCCTCGAAGTAGACCTTCTGCTCGGTCCAGGTGGCGCCGCCGTCGGCGGAGATTTCGAAGAAACCGAAGTCCCAGTCCTGCTCGATGCTCCAGTCGCTCCACCACTCGAACTTCGCGTCCGATCCGGCCGGGACCTCGACCGACCTGGTCAGCTTGGAGTCGCCCCAGGCCTGGTCGTTGCCGGACCACCACAGGTTGCCGCCGCTGTGCGGGGTGGACAGCACCACGTGCTTGTCCGGCAGGTTGATCCGCACACCGTCCTCGGTTCCCTTGGGCGTACGCGAGGTCTGGCCGACGGCCAGCAGCTTCTTGTGGTCACCCGGGTCGAGGATCTTGGGGTTGGCCCAGCCGAGCACCCACTTGTCCCACAGGCCCATGTGTGTGGGCATGGACTGGAAGATCGGCCCGGAGTGGGAGCCGCTGGACATGAGGTCCCAGAAGTCCACGTCCGAGTCGCCGTTGCCGCTGGTGTCGTACAGGTCCGGCAGGCCGAGGTCGTGGCCGTACTCGTGGGCGAAGACGCCGACGCCGGAGTTCTCCGGCTGCACGATGTAGTTGGAGATCTTCACGTTCGTGCCGGGCACGGTGTAGCCGCCCGCCACGTCGCTGGAGTGCGCCCAGATGGCGAAGGTCCCCTCCGCGCCGCCGCCGCCGGACTTGTCCTCACCGGCGTGGATCAGCACGAGGTGATCGATGACGCCGTCGGGCTCGTCGTAGTCGCCGTCGCCGTCGGCGTCGGAGACGTCCTCCCGGTCGTAGTCGGCCCACGGGAACGACGGGTCATGGGCCGCGAGGGCGTCGACCGCGTCGATGGCGAGCTGGGCGGGGCCGCGCGGGTTGTCGGGGTGGCCGGTCATGTCCTGCGGATAGGTGCCGCACTTGCCGGCGCCGTACCATGCCTCGGAGTGCGGGACCTTGATCCAGCCGACCGCCTCGCCGGTGACGGTATAGGCCCCCTTCGACATCTCCTCGTACATGTTCTTCATCGTGTAGCCGGAGATGTCGATGCCCTTCTTGCCGTCACGGGGGTCGGTCAGGTCCATGCGGACCCGCTTGGTGATCCCCTTCGAGCTGTAGAGCATGTCGTTGTAGAACGCCGTGTCGAAGTCCTGCACCCACATCGAGTTGTTGTCCTTGCCCCCGCCGGCCGCGAGCGCCGGGTCGGGGATGCGGTTGTGCAGCGGCCCGTTCAGCTTCGTGCCGGGCGGCTCGGTGACGCAGTCGTTGACGTCGGCGGTCGTCCTGGGGTGCGACCAGCCGGAGAAGTCGTCATCGGCCTGGTCGTTGAACTCGACGAGCAGCGTGAGGAGTTTGGCCTGCTTGGTGGTCTTCGACTTCTTGTAGATGAAGTCCCACGGGTTCTTCCCCGTCCTGATGGCCTGCCGCTCGTGCTTGGCGAGCACCCGCGCCGCGACGGGGTTGCCCATGGCGAACTTGCGGTCGATCGAGTGCGCCAGGGCCAACGTACGCCTGGCGCCCTTGTCCGGGACCCGTTCGTCGATGAGCGTCGTGTCGCTCTGGATGCGGGGTGGGGCGTAGTTGATGTAGTGGTCCTTCGCCGAGGGCTGATACCCGGCGGTGGGGGTGACCGTGTCGGTGGCCGCCTGCGTGGCCGTGCCGACGACGGCCAGACCAGCGGCCACCAAGCTCAGCGCGGGCACCGTCACGGCGATACGCCGGAGTGTCTTGGACAACGAGATCCCTTCCCGTCCGGGGTTCCCGGACGCCCATGCTCGGCGCGCCGGGATGAGCGCGCATGCGGGACCTTAAGCGAAAAGGTAAAGGGAACCAATAACGGTTGTAAAACCGTGATCTACCAAAAAGTTATGTAAAGTTACGGTTACCACCGATGCCGGGAACATGGCGTAAAGTCCAGGCGTGCATGACCTTATCGCCGCGCTTCCGGACGGGCGGGTCCTCACCGACCCCGACGTCACCGAGTCGTACGCCAGAGACCGGACCTTCGTGCCGCCGGGCAGACCACTCGGTGTCGTTCTCGCCGAGTCACGGGACGATGTGGTCACGACGATGCGCTGGGCGACGGAGCACCTGGTGCCGGTCGTGCCGCGTGGCGCGGGCACCGGCCTGGCCGGCGGGGCCACCGCGACCGACGGCTGCCTGATCCTCTCGCTCGCCAGGATGACGCGGATACGCGAGCTGTCGCCCCGGGACGAGATCGCGGTGGCCGAGCCCGGCGTCATCACCGCCGACCTGGACCGGGCGGCCCGCGAGCACGGGCTGATGTACGCCCCCGACCCCTCGTCGTACGAGATCTCCACGATCGGCGGCAATCTCGCGACCAACGCAGGCGGGCTGCGCTGCGTGAAGTACGGCGTGACCCGCGACTCCACGCTGGGGGTCGAGGTCGTGCTGGCGGACGGGCGGGTCATCCAGACCGGCCGCCGGACCATGAAGGGCGTGACCGGTTATGACCTGACCGGCCTGTTCGTCGGCTCGGAGGGCACGCTCGGGGTGATCACGGCGGCGACGCTGCGGCTGCGGCGGGCGCCCGCCGAGCCGGCCACGGTCGCGGCCGAGTTCACCTCGCTGCGCGACGCCGCCGCGGCCGTCGCCGCGATCATCGCGGCGGGCTGCGACCCCTCCCTGCTGGAGCTGATGGACCGCACCACGCTCGAGGCCATCGACGAGTGGAAGAACATCGGGCTGGAGCCCGCCACCCGCGCGATGCTGATCGCCCAGTGCGAGGGCTCGCCGGACCGGATGGCCGAACTGTGCGGGGCGGCGTCGTTCGTCGCCGTGTCGTCGAGCCCGGAGGAGGCCGCCGAGCTCATCGGCCTTCGGCGGCTGGCCTACCAGGCGAAGGAGCGGCTCGGCCAGTGTCTGGTCGAGGACGTGTGCGTGCCCAGGTCGGCGCTGCCCGACCTGATCTCCACGATCGAGGACGTGGCGGCACGGCACGGCGTCAAGATCGCCACCGTGGCGCACGCGGGCGACGGCAACACGCACCCGGTGTTCATCTTCGAGCGCGGCCTGACCGAGCCGCCGCCGGAGGTCTGGGACGCCGCCGACGAGGTGTTCCGGGCCGCCCTCGCGCTCGGCGGCACGCTGACCGGTGAGCACGGGGTCGGGGTGATCAAGCGGCGCTGGCTCGGCCTGGAGACGGGACCGGTGATCACCGAGATCCATCAGGGCATCAAGCAGGTATTCGATCCGCTGAACATCTTGAATCCCGGCAAAGCCATCTAACACTGCTAACGTTCCGCCAAGTCACACTATTTGATGCTAAACGGGGGCAATGGTGGCGTTGGCAGCAGGTGATCCGATCCGGCTCGGGCCGTACGAGCTGATCGACCGGATCGGGGAGGGCGGCCAGGGCGTCGTCTTCCTGGGCCGCGGCCCGACCGGCGAACCCGTCGCGGTCAAGCTGCTGCACCAGCGATTCGTCGCCGACCCGGAGGCCAGGGAGCGGTTCCTGAGGGAGGTGGCGCTGGCGCGGCGCGTCGCCCGATTCTGCACGGCGCCGGTGCTGTACGCCGACCTCGCCGGCGACCGGCCGTACATCGTCAGCGAGTTCGTGTCCGGGCCGTCGCTGCGCGAGCTGGTGGAGCGTACGGGACCACGCAGGGGCGCCGCCCTCGAACGCCTCGCCATCAGCACGGCCACCGCCCTCGTCGCCATCCACCGGGCCGGGATCACCCATCGCGACTTCAAGCCGGCGAACGTGCTGATGGGCCCGGAGGGCCCCGTCGTGATCGACTTCGGGGTGGCCAGGGCGCTGGACTCCCCCCAGGCGACCGCCACCGGCACCACGATCGGCACACCGTCCTACCTGGCGCCGGAACTGCTCAGCGGGGGAACGGCCACACCCGCGGCCGACGTCTTCGCCTGGGGCGTCACGATGGTGTTCGCCGCGACGGGGCGGCCCGCCTTCGGCGCGGACACGATCCCCTCGGTGATCACCCGCATCCTGACCGCCGAGCCCGACCTCGGCCTGCTGACCGATCCACTCAGGGATCTCGTCGCGGCCTGCCTGGCGAAGGATCCCGCGCTGCGCCCGCCGGCCGAGGAGATCGTCGCCCGGCTCACCGGCGGGCCGGCCATGCCCCTGCCCGCGAGCACGGCGCCGCGGACGGAAGACGGGCGTTCCAAGGGGCCGCGCAGGCCGCGCGTACCGCTGCTGCCCCTGGCCGTCGCCGCGGGGATGGCGGTGGCGGCGGCGGGAACCGCGACCGCGATATCGCTGAGCGGAAACGAGAGCCAGGGCGGTCAGGCGGCGGCCACGCCCACCGTCCGCGACGAGACGCCCGGCGGCGAGACGGCTCTCTCGCCGGTGCCGGACCGGCCGCGCCTCCCCTCCCCCGCCCCGTCGGCCGGAGAACGGCCCAGCCCGGGCGCGAGTGCCGTCATCGCCCCGACGAAGCGGGCCGACCCCACGACAGGGCCGTCGCGGGCGCCCTCGGCCAGACCATCGGCGAGGGCGTCGGCGAGGGCGTCGGCGAAGCCTTCGCCCCTCCCGTCGAGCCGGCCGGACCCGCCGTCGCCCGCGCCATCTCAGCAGCCCTCCCCCAAACCGTCGCCGAAGCCGTCGGCCGCGCCACCGTCCGAGCCCAATCCGTACACCGCGGCGGGGGTCTGCGGAGCCGGCTTCAAGGTGATCGATTCGCACTCGTACGGCGGCGCGGCGACGACGTACCTGCTCTACGACGCTGCCACGGGCCGGAACTGCGTGATCACGCTGTCGAAGCATGAGATCCCCGAAAGGATCAAGATGAGCGCGGTGCTGCAGGTGCAGGGCGGCGGCTCCGCCGCCGACTCCGGCTCCTACACCGTGTACGCCGGGCCGCTCAGGCTGGCGGCGGCGCGCAAGTGCGTCATCTGGGGAGGCGGGTACGGTTCAGCCACGTGGCGCAGCGGGTGGTCCCACTGCGGCTGACCGCCGATCGACAGGAGGTTCGATGGAGCCATTGGTCCGCCACGAGCGTGCCGGCGGCGTGACGACGATCACGCTCGACTCGCCGCGCAACCGCAACGCCCTGTCGTCCCGGCTGCTCGGCGAGCTGGACGACGCGCTGCGCCTGGCGCTGGCCGAGCCGTCGGTCCGGGTGATCGTGCTGACCGGCTCCGGGCCGGTCTTCTGCGCCGGAGCCGACCTGAAGGAGCAGCGGAGCGGGGACGCGCCGGTCACCACGTCGTTCCCCGACGTCCTGCGGCTGATCTGGGAGAGTCCCAAACCGGTCGTGTGCCGGTTGAACGGCACGGCCCGGGCGGGCGGCCTCGGCCTGGTGGCGGCCTGCGACTTCGCCGTCGCGCCGGACTCCGCGTCGTTCGCGTTCACCGAGGTGCGGCTCGGGGTGGCCCCCGCGATGATCGCGGTGACCTGCCTGCGGCGGCTCGACCGGCGGGCGGCGGCGGAGTACTTCCTGACCGGCGAGGTCTTCGACGCCCGCAGGGCCGTGGAGATCGGGCTGTTGACCCGGGCCGTGCCGGCCGGCGACCTCGACGCCGAGGTGGCGCGCTACACGGACATGCTGCTGCGCGGCGGGCCCGAGGCGCTGGCCGCGACCAAGCGGCTCGTGCGCGAGGTGCCGCTGATGTCGTTCGACGAGGGCCTGCGCCGGATGGCCGACCTGTCGGCGGACCGCTTCACCTCGGCCGAGGGCCAGGAGGGCATCCGGGCCTTCCGCGAGAAGCGGCCGCCCTCCTGGACGCCCTCCTGAACGAACCGCCCGGGCCTGGAGATCAGATGCCCGGCCGGCGTCCCCTCCCGTAGCGCCCCCTCCCGCCGATTCGCCGACCGGCGCCGCCGGGCCGAGTGTCACGGCGCCTCAAGCACCCCAAAAGGCACTATGACCGGCATAATGTCCCGAAGCGGGACAAATCCCGTTAACGGTAGAGGCAGGAGAACCATGCGGGTATCCGACGAGGTCGCCGAGGCGCTGGCCGGAGGCAGGCCGGTCGTGGCACTGGAGTCCACCATCATCTCCCATGGGCTGCCGCAGCCCAGAAACCTCCAGGTCGCCCTGGAGCTGGAGGAGATCGTCCGGACGGCGGGAGCCGTACCGGCCACGATGGCGGTGCTGGACGGCGTCCCGCGTGTGGGCCTCGACAAGACCGGCCTGGAGCGGATCGCCACCGAGCCGGACCTGCGCAAGATCGGCTTCCGCGATCTCGCTCCGGCGGTGGCACTCGGCCTCAGCGGCGCGACCACGGTCTCGGGGACCTCGTTCCTTGCGGCAAGGGCAGGCATCCGGGTGTTCGCCACCGGGGGGCTCGGCGGTGTGCACCGGGGCTGGACGACCGTGCAGGACGAGTCCGCCGACCTCGACATGCTGAGCCGTACCAGGATCACCGTCGTCTGCGCGGGAGTGAAGTCGATCCTCGACGTGCCCGCCACGCTCCAGCGCCTGGAGACCCGGCAGGTGACCGTCGTCGGCTACCGCACCGACCACTTCCCCGGCTTCTACCTGCACAGCTCCGGAGAGCCCGTCGACTGGCGCATCGAGAAGCCCGCCGAAGCGGCCGGCATCATGAAGGCCCAGGACGCCCTCGGTGGCCCGACGACCGCGCTGATCGTGGCCAACCCCGTCCCGATCGAGCTGCAGCTCGACCCCGCCCTGCACGACCGGGTGCTGGCCGAGGCCCTGCGCGCGGCCGACGAACAGGGCTGCACCGGCCAGGCGATCACGCCGTTCCTGCTGGAGTACCTCGTCGAGGGCACCGGCGGCGCCTCACTGGAGGCCAACCTGGCCGCCGTACGGGGAAACACCCGCCTCGCCGCCGAGATCGCGACATCCTGGACCGGGGGGATCTGATGGACGGCGCGGCCTGATGGCCGGCCTGCTGGTGATCGGCGACGTCGTCACCGACATCGTGGCGCTGCACTCCCAGCCGATCGCCACCGGCACCGACACACCCGCCGACATCACGCTGCGCCCGGGCGGCTCGGGGGCGAACACCGCGGCCTGGGCCGCCCATCTCGGCGTGGACACCCGCTTCCTGGGCCGGGCCGGCCGCGACACCGGCGAGTGGCACACCGCCGAGCTGGCACGGACCGGCGTACGGCCGCACGTGCGGATCGACCCCGAGCGGCCGACCGCGGTCGTGATCTCGATGGTCGACGACACCGGTGAGCGATCCATGCTCACCAACCGCGGCGCCGGCGGCCGCATCGGCGTGGCCGACTGGACGTCCTCGCTGCTCGACGACGTGGGACACCTGCACGTGTCGGGATACACGCTGTTCGCCGAGCCGGGACTGGAGCTGGCCCGGCTGGCGATGCGGGAGGCCGGCGAGCGCGGCGCGACCATCAGCGTCGACCCCGCCTCGGCCGGGTTCCTGCGCGATTTCGGCCCCGGGCGGTTCCTCCGGGAGACCTCCCCCGCCGGGCTCGTGATCCCCAACCAGGAGGAGGCGCTGCTGCTCGCCGGGAAGCGGCACGCCGAGGCGGCCGCCGAGACCCTCAGCGCGGCGTACGGCCTCGCGGTCGTGAAGCTGGGCGCCGAGGGGGCGCTGCTCGCCCGGGACGGGCGGGTGGTCGCGCGGGCTCCGGCCGCCCTCGACGAGGTGATCGACTCCACCGGGGCGGGAGACGCTTTCGCGGCCGGCCTGCTCGCCGGTCTGCTGTCCGGACTGGCTCTCGAAGACGCCCTCGGAAAGGGCTGCGCCGCGGGATCGGCGGCCGTCGGACAGGTCGGCGGCCGGCCGGTGGCCGACAGGTCGCCGAGAACTTTATCCTATTGACACCAATTGCACGTCGGCGGCGTAAGCTGCACCATTAGCAACAAGCGTCACTCGCGGGAGGGTGCGGTCAATCCGATGGACGCCGAGTCAAGGATCTGCCTGAGCGACATGGTCCCCGCCCTGCGCTGGAGCCGTCCGCAGCAGGTGGCCGAAATGCTGGCCGACCCGCGTCTGCCCGGGGGCTGGTGGGCCTCCGTCACGCTCAGACAGGCCATGGACGCGACCGGAGTCGACTGGCTCTGCGAGCGGCTCGCGCGGCTGGCGGTGGGCCGCTGGGACCATCTCCCGCTCACCGACCTGCTTCCCGCACTGCAGGTGCACGCCATCGACCCCGCCATGCCCGGCTGGCCGGAACCTGTCCGCTCTCTCATCAACGGTCTGGGCGGCTGGTATCGGCTGCGCCGCCTCACGCCCTGCGACCTCCAGGCCCCCGCAGCTCCCGCCACCCCCGAGGTCATTCTCGCCACCGTCTTCCGTGAGGTCTTCGGCCATCTGACCCTCCCGGCGGAGCCCGCCGCCCGGGCGGCGGCCGTACCGGCCCCGGCGCAGCAGGCACCGGTACAGACGCCACCGGCGCCGCCGGCACCGCCGCAGTTGGCTCCGGCACCGGCTCCGACGCAGCAGGCGCCGCCGCCGCAGACGGGACCGGCCCGGACGACGCGGCACACCGGGCCGATCCCGGAGGTACGGCACACGGGGCCGATGCCCGCCGCGCGGCAGGCCGGGCCGGTTCCGACCGTACGGCAGACCGGGCCGATGCCCGCCGTGCCGACACAGGTGGCGGCCCCGGCCGCCACCGCGGCCGAGCCTCCCCCGCCGCCGGGCGAGCACCCGATGGTCGTGCTCGTGGACGGGTTGTTCCGCGGCTGGGACCCGCTGACCAGGGCCGTCGCGGCCCAGCGGCTGTTCGCCGCCGAACCGGTCGGCCTGCGCGCGCTCGCCCACAACCTGAACGTCGACCGCGACGCCCTGTCCCACGCGCAGCGTGCCGCCGAGGAGCGCGTGCTCCACTGGCTGCGCTCCCCGGACTCCGCGCCGCTCACCGGTCACCTGTTCGGGCTGACCGAGTGGCTCGGCGCGGCGGCCACCCAGGATCAGCTCATCTCCGCCGACCCCTCCCATCCGGTCGAGGTGCCGGCTCTCGGCGTGCCGCTGTGGCGGGTGCTCGTCACGCTGATGCCCGACCGCCGTCTCCAGGACGGCTGGCTCGTCGTCGGCGACCTGGTCGGGCTCCGGGAGAAGACGCACCAGTTGCTGGCCGGCAAGCCGGCCGACGCCGACGTCATCGAACTGCTCGGCCGGCTCGGCATCCGGGCGCATTCGGCGCGCGCCTGGCTGGAGTCGATGCCGCGGCCCGAGGCGCCCGCCGCCGAGCCGGACAAGCCCACACCGCTGCCCAGGCGGACGCCGGGCGCGAACGGCCACCATCACCACCGG
The DNA here is from genome assembly GCF_050942215.1 of Sphaerimonospora sp. CA-214678. Lineage (GTDB taxonomy): Bacteria > Actinomycetota > Actinomycetes > Streptosporangiales > Streptosporangiaceae > Sphaerimonospora. The sequence continues at coordinate 2,287,194 of NZ_CP192056.1, read as the reverse complement.
GGCGGTGTGCCGATACCGTCACAGGCGAACAACGGGCCCGACGCGGCGACCGCGCTGGCCGCGCTCAACGCGCTCACCGGCGGCGCGCAGCGCCAGCAGCCGCGGCCGCATCTCGTGCCCAATCCCCGCCCGGCGTCCAGCCCCGCCTCCGACCCCCGGCGCTGGCAGCGGATCGACGTCACCAGCGGGCACCTGCGGGGCGAGCCGGTGGCCGTCCCCGAGGGGTACGCGGCCCAGCTCGGCATGCGTCCCGGCACGCTGCTGTCGGTCACCGGCCCCGGGGACAACGCGGTCGTGCTCGTCTGGCGTGACCGGCAGCCGGTCTTCGACTCCCTCCAGCCCGTTCTGATGCGGCTCAACGCGCAGCCGGGCGACTCGGTCTACGTCACCGTGGACGGCTACCGCCTCGACGCCCAGCTCACCTCCCTCTCCTCGTGATCTTGCGAATACTCGCATAAATACCGGCTGACCTGGCCCTCCACCCCTCGTGATCTTGCAGAAACTCGCACGCACCACCACTGACCTGCGGTTTCACCTTCCGTGATCTTGCAGTGTCGAGTGCAAGATCACGAAAGCTGAAACCGCAGGCAGACGGGGATCTCTGCGAGTTTCTGCAAGATCACGGAAGGTGAAACCGCAGGCAGAGCGGCCCGCGTGCGAGAATTCGCAAGATCACGGGATGTGGGGAGCGGTGGGGGTCAGTCGCACATCTTGCGGTAGTAGGTGCCCGCTACCTCGTAATTCAGGGCGCCGTAGAATTCGGCCGCCCGCCGGGTGGCCATCGCCACGTAACCGGCTCCCCGCGAGCGCGCCCACGTCTCGAATTCCTCGAGCAGTCTGCGGCCGATGCCGTGGCGCCGGTACTTGTTCTCGATCATCGCCTCCTCCACCCAGGCGACTGGGCCGTTGGCGAACAACGTGAGATGCGAGAAACCGAGCAGGTAGCCACGCACCGCCCCGTCGAGCGTGGCCACGATCAGCAGCGTGTCCTCGTTCTCGAGGAGCTGCGGGAAGGCCGCGTCGAACGGCGCACGCTCCGGGCGGAACGTCACGGCGAACTCACGCGCCAGCGCGAAAATCTGGTCCGCATCGGACTTCTCGGCCTTACGGAACATCAGCTGACCAGACGTCATGGGAAGACTCTAAGTTTCGCCGGGCGGACACGTCCATCCGCCGTGGTCACGGTGAGACGGATACTTCCCAGAAAAACCCGGCCGGCTCACGCGTCCATGCCGAGTTCGCGGGCGATCAGCATGCGCTGCACCTCGCTCGTGCCCTCGCCGATCTCCAGGATCTTGGCATCCCGGTAGAACCTCCCGACGGGGAACTCGTTCATGAACCCGTAGCCGCCGAAGATCTGGGTCGCGTCGCGGGCGTTGTCCATCGCCGCGTTCGACGAGACGAGCTTGGCGATGGCGGCCTCCTTCTTGAACGGCAGGCCGGCCAGCATCCGCTCGGCCGCGTGGTAGTAGGCGAGCCGCGCCGTGTGCGCCCTGGCCTCCATGTCGGCGATCTTGAACTGGATGGCCTGGAAGCCGCCGATCGTCCGGCCGAAGGCCGTACGCTCACGCGCGTAGCGCAGCGACTCGTCGATGCAGCCCTGGGCAAGGCCCACCGACAGGGCGGCGATGGCGACGCGCCCCTCGTCGAGGGTGCGCAGGAACTGCGAGTAGCCCCGGCCGCGCTCGCCGAGGAGGTTCTCCTCCGGCACCCGGCAGTCGGTGAACGAAAGCTCTCGGGTGTCGGAGGCCGACCAGCCCACCTTGGAGTACTTCTTCGACACGGTGAGGCCCGGCGTGCCCGACGGAACGATGATCGTGGAGATCTCCGGCCGACGACCCTCGCGAGCGGTGATCGCCGCGACCGCGACGAAACCCGTGATGTCCGTGCCCGAGTTGGTGATGAACGCCTTGGTGCCGTTGATCACCCATTCGCCGCCGTCGAGGACGGCCGTGGTCCGCATGCCGCCGGGCACGTCGGTGCCGCCGCCGGGCTCGGTCAGGCCGAAGGCGCCGAGCATCTCCCCCGACGCCAGCTTCGGCAGCCAGCGCTCCTTCTGCTCGGCCGTGCCGTACCGCAGCAGGGGCATCGCGCCGAGCGAGACCGCCGCCTCCAGCGTGATGGCGACCGAGGAGTCGACCCGGGCCAGTTCCTCCAGCGCGAGGCACAGCGCGAAGTAGTCGCCGCCCATGCCGCCGTACTCCTCCGGGACGGGCAGGCCGAACAGCCCCATCGCGCCCATCTTCCGGACGATCTCGTACGGGAACTCGCACCGCTCGTAGTAGTCCCCGATGACCGGGGCGACCACCTCGCGGGCGAACGCCTCGACCGACTTGCGCAGCTCGATGTGCTCGTCCTTGAGCATCTTCTACAACTCCTTAGCGAGGGCCTGCACGACCCGGGACGGGCTCGGACGGGCCAGGATGCCGGCGAGCCACAGGCTGGTGGCCGCCAGGGACCTGACGTCGACCCCGGTCTCGACGCCGAGGCCGTCGAGCATCCACACCAGGTCCTCGGTCGCCAGGTTGCCGGTGGCGCTCTTCGCGTACGGGCAGCCGCCGATGCCGCCGGTGGAGGCGTCGACGACGGTGATCCCCCGGCGCAGCGCGGCGAGGGTGTTGGCGAGGGCCTGGCCGTAGGTGTCGTGGAAGTGGACGGCCAGCCGGTCCGGCCCGACGCCGGCCTTCTCGAAGGCGTCCAGCAGGGCGTCCACGTGGCCGGGCGTGCCCACCCCGATCGTGTCGCCCAGCGACAGCTCGTAGCAGCCCAGGTCGAGCAGCCGGCGGCCCACCCGGGCCACCTGCTCGGGCGCGACCGGGCCCTCCCACGGGTCGGCGAAGCACATCGAGACGTACGCCCTGACCCGCATGCCGGCCGCCAGGGCCCGTTCGACGACCGGGGCGAACATCTCGAACTGGGACTCCAAGGTCCGGTTGAGGTTCCGCCGCGCGAACGTCTCGGTGGCGCTGCCGAAGATCGCGATATCGGTCACACCATGCTGCAGAGCGCGGTCCAGCCCCCGCTCGTTGGGGACCAGCACCGGGTAGCGGACGCCGGGCGCGCGCGGCAGGTCGGCGAGCAGTTCGGAGGCGTCCGCGAGCTGGGGCACCCATGTGGGGTGCACGAAGCTCGTCGCCTCGATCGTGGTCAGGCCCGCCTCGGCCAGCCGCCGGATGAACTCCCGCTTGACCTCGACCGATACCGTCACGGACTCGTTCTGCAGGCCGTCGCGCGGGCCCACCTCGTAGATCGTCACTCGCATGCCGTCACCCTCGCCAGGATCGCGTCGAGCTCCACGGACTGACCGGGTCTGGCCCGCAGCTCGGCGAGCACACCGTCGACCGGGGCGGTCAGCGTGTGCTCCATCTTCATCGCCTCCACGATCAGCAGCGGCTGGCCCGCGGTCACCCGGTCGCCCTCCGCCGCCTTCACCACCAGAACGGTCCCGGGCATCGGGCTGCGCACCACCCCGTCGCCCATGTGACCGGCCGCCTCCCGGTCACGGCCGGGCTCGGCCCGGGTGATCCGCCAGGTGCGGCCGCCCTCCTCGTGCCACAGCGCGCCGAGCCAGAGCGCGTCGCGGTCCCTCGCCAGGGCGTAGCGCCGGGTGACCCCGCCGACCGTGACCGCCACCTCGCCGACGGGACCGCGGTACGGCACAAGCCGCGCCCGGCCGAGTGAACGGCCGTTAACTTCGATCTCGGCGTCGTCCACCGGGCCGCGCACCCGCACCGGCACGCCGAGCCGGTGGAGGGTCCACGCCCGCTCCCCGATCCGCCAGCCGTCCGCAATGTCCCACGGGTCACCGGTCCCACGATCTGTCTCCGCTTGGAAGACGAGCGCGGCGGCCGCGAGGACCTCGTCGGGCACGGCTCCCGGTTCGGTCGTGTGCCGTTCTGCCATGTGGCTTTCGACGAGGCCGGTGTCGAGCCGCCCGGCGGCGACGTCGGGATCGCCCAGCAGACCGCGCAGGAACGCGACGTTCGTGGTGACGCCGAGGATGACGGTCGACCCGAGCGCCCGGTCGAGGGCGGCGAGCGCCCCCGCCCGGTCCGGCGCCCAGGCCGCGACCTTGGCCAGCATCGGGTCGTAGTCGCTGCCCACGACCATGCCCTCGGCCAGCCCGCTGTCCACCCTGATGCCAGCCCCGGCCGGCTCGCGCAGGGCCAGGATCCGCCCGCCCGTGGGCAGGAAGTCCCTGGCCGGATCCTCCGCGTAGAGGCGGGCCTCGACGGCGTGACCGCGCAGCCGTACGTCGTCCTGCCCGAACGGCAGCGGCTCGCCCGCGGCGACGCGCAGCTGCAGCTCGACGAGGTCGAGCCCGGTCACCATCTCGGTCACCGGGTGCTCCACCTGAAGCCGGGTGTTCATCTCCATGAAGGAGAACTCGATCGGCCCCTCGCGACCGGAGACGATGAACTCCACCGTTCCAGCGCCGACGTAGCCGACGGCCCGGGCCGCCTCGACCGCCGCGGCGCCCATCCGCCGCCGCGCCGGCTCGTCCAGCAGCGGCGAGGGCGCCTCCTCGATGATCTTCTGGTGGCGGCGCTGCAGGCTGCACTCGCGCTCCCCCAGATGCACCGCGTTTCCGTGTCCGTCGGCGAGGACCTGGATCTCGATATGCCGGGGACGCTCCACCAGGCGCTCGATCAGCAGCGTGCCGTCGCCGAAAGCGGCCAGCGCCGTACGGCGTGCCGACTCCAGCGCGGCGGGCAGTCCGTCGGCCGACCACACCGGCAGCATGCCCTTGCCGCCCCCGCCGGCCGAGGGCTTGACCAGCACAGGGAAGCCGATCCTGGTCGCCGCCTCGACGAGGTCGTCGCCCGGTTCGGCCCCGCCGGGCACCACGGGCACCCCGGCCCGGGAGACCGTCTCCTTGGCCCGGATCTTGTCGCCCATGGCCTCGATCGCCTCGGCCGGCGGGCCGACGAACACCAGGCCGGCCGCGGCGCATCGGCGGGCGAACTCCGCGTTCTCGGCGAGGAATCCGTACCCGGGATGGACGGCCTCTGCCCCGGCCGCCAGGGCCGCGCCGATGACGTCGTCGATGTCGAGGTAGCCGCGCTCCAGCCGTACGGCGAGGTCGGCCTCGCGCACGTGGCGGGCGTCGCGGTCGGCGTCGCTGTGGACGGCGACCGAGCGGACGCCCATGGCCCGCAGCGTCCGGATGATCCGGACCGCGATCTCGCCACGGTTGGCGATGAGTACGCTCGCGAACGTCACTGGCAACCTCACATCCGGAAGACGCCGTAGCCGACGGGTTCGAGCGGGGCGTTGGCGGCGGCGCCGAGGGCCAGGCCGAGCACGGTCCTGGTGTCCGCCGGATCGATCACCCCGTCGTCCCACAGCCGGGCCGTCGAGTAGTAGGGACTGCCCTGGTGCTCGTACTGCGCGCGGATCTCGTCCGCGTCCGCGTCGCCCACCGTGGTCAGCACGGTCGCGGCCTGCTCCCCGCCCATCACCGAGATGCGGGCGTTCGGCCACATCCACAGGAAACGCGGCGAGTAGGCCCGGCCGGCCATGGCGTAGTTGCCCGCGCCGAACGACCCGCCGATGATCACGGTGAACTTCGGCACCCGGGCGCAGGAGACAGCGGTGACCATCTTCGCGCCGTGCTTGGCGATGCCGCCGTGCTCGTACGCCTTGCCGACCATGAAGCCGCTGATGTTCTGCAGGAAGACCAGCGGGATGCCGCGCCGGTCGCACAGCTCGATGAAGTGGGCGCCCTTCAGCGCCGACTCGGCGAACAGGATGCCGTTGTTGGCGATGATCCCCACCGGATGGCCGTGGATGTGGGCGTACCCCGTGACGAGGGTCGGACCGTACTCGGCCTTGAACTCGAGGAAGCGGCTGCCGTCGACGATGCGGGCGATCACCTCGCGCACGTCGTACGGCGTCCGCGTGTCGGGGGGGACGATTCCGTACAGCTCGCGCGGATCGCAGGCGGGCGGCTCGACGCTGGCGACCTCCCACGGGCGGGGCGGTCGCGGGCCGAGCGTCGCCACGATGTCCCGGACGATCCGCAGCGCGTCGGCGTCGTCGGCGGCGAGGTGGTCGGTGACGCCGCTGACGCGGGAGTGGACGTCGCCGCCGCCCAATTCCTCGGCCGTGACCTCCTCGCCGGTGGCGGCCTTCACGAGCGGCGGGCCGCCTAGGAAGATCGTGCCCTGGCCGCGGACGATCACGGCCTCGTCGCTCATCGCCGGGACGTAGGCGCCACCGGCCGTGCACGAGCCGAGCACGGCCGCGATCTGCGGGATGCCCCGGGCCGACATCGTCGCCTGGTTGTAGAAGATCCGCCCGAAATGCTCCCGGTCGGGGAAGACCTCGTCCTGCTTGGGGAGGAACGCCCCACCGGAGTCGACCAGGTAGACGCACGGCAGGTTGTTGTGCAGCGCGACCTCCTGGGCGCGCAGGTGCTTCTTGACGGTGATCGGGTAGTACGTCCCGCCCTTGACCGTGGCGTCGTTGGCGACGATCACACATTCACGGCCCGAGATCCGGCCGATGCCGGTGATGATCCCGGCCGCCGGGGCCTGGTCGTCGTAGAGGCCGGTCGCGGCGAGCGGCGACAGCTCCAGGAACCGGCCGCCCGGGTCGAGCAGGGTGTCCACCCGGTCCCGGGGCAGCAGTTTGCCGCGCCGGACGTGCCGCTCGCGTGCCCGCTCCGAGCCGCCGCGCGCTGCGGCCGCCAGCCGCTCACGCAGCTCAGCCGCGAGGCGCTCGCCCGCCTCGGCGTTCCGCTTGTACGGCTCGCCGCCGGGATCGCACCGGCTCTCCAGGGCCGGCCATCCGCTCGTGCTCATGTCCGGATGTTAACCATCATTAACTTGCTTCGTCTACCATGGGGGCCCATGGGCACCCCTACCCGCAATCGCCGCGCCGAGATCCTGTCGGCGGCCGCGGAGCTGTTCGCCGCGCGCGGCTTCCACGGTGTCCGGATCGAGGAGATCGGCTCGGCCGTGGGGATCTCCGGCCCCGCCCTCTACCGGCATTTCACCGGCAAGGAGGCCCTGCTCGCCGAGATGCTGCTCGACATCAGCGGGCGGCTGCACGAGCAGGGGGCCAGGCTGGCCACCACGGCCGACCGGGCGGACGCCGCGCTCGACGCGCTGCTGCGCGGGCACATCGACTTCGCGCTCGGCGAGCCCGCGCTCATCCGCGTGCACGAGCGCGAGCTCGACAACGTGCCCGACCCCGCCCGCCGGGCGATCCGGCGGCTGCAGCGGCTCTACGTCGAGGAATGGGTGACCGTGCTGACCGAGCTGCATCCCGGCTGCCCGCCGGCGCGGCTGCGCGCCGCCACCCACGCCGTCTTCGGACTGCTCAACTCCACCCCGCACAGCGCCAGAGAGCTCCCGCCCGAGGCCATGGCCGAGCTCCTGCACCGGCTGGCCCGCACCGCCCTCATGTCCCTGGACGATGCGTGACCGTCATCCGCCGGTGTCTCCTCCCGGTCCGGTCATCGGATCCATGCGCAGGTCAGCGCGTCCGGCGACAGGTGCCCACCTACGCCGGACGATGCCGCCTGATCCCAGAAGATGGGGGCATTTCCCTCATGTGAGGGTGGACGCCACGACACCATACTGACCTGCGTGAACGAAGCCGGAGAGCAGGTCAGAGGAATCCGCGCGGTGTCCGTCGCCGCGCATGCCGGGGAGCAGCCGTGGTCGGGCCGCTCCGACCGGGCAGCGGACGGCCCGGATCTCCCGCAGGCCCATGCCGTGCTCGGCACGGTACGCGCCTGGCTCGCCTCCGCCGACACCAGGGCCCTGGCGCTGACGGGCTGCCCCGGCTTCGGCAAGACCACACTCCTGGCTCACCTGCGCGAACGTCTCTCCACATCCGACGGCGTCAGCGTGTTCGCCGCCCCGGCGGCAGACCAGGAGCCCCGCGATCTCTTCGCGCGCCTGGACAGGGCCGTCGGCGCGACGGGCCCGAAATCGCACCTGGTGATCCTGCTCGACGATGTCGAGTTCCTGGACGCCGACCGGCGGCGCGCCCTGCTGGAGCTGCCCCTGCACCACCCGCGGGTCCGAGTCGTCCTCACCATGCGACGCAAGGACGAACTGGACGGGGTGCTCACCCTGCCGATACGGCCGCTGAGCGGTCCGGCGGTCCCGATCGCGTCCGACGCCGATCCGGTGAACCCCGGTGAGGCGGTGCGCTTCTTCCTCCGCTGTCTGCAGCGCCGCGACCCGACTTTCACCCTGACGCCGAACGACGTCGACGGCGTGACGCGCGTCTGCGCCGCCTCGTTCGGCATCCCGTCGGATGTGGACCTGCTCGCCGGCCTCGTCGCGCGGTACGGCCTGACGGCGGTGTGCGAGGCGGTCGGCGAGGACAACCCGCGCAATCGCCTGGCCGAGCTCATCGGCGACACCGGCTCCGCCCACCTCGGCCTGACCGGCGACGAGATGGTCGTCCTCGCGTCGATCCTCACCCTGCCGGGCGGCGCCGGCACGAGCGTCCTGCGGCATTCGCTGCCGCGTTGCGACATCGACGGCCTGACCCGTTCGCTCGTCGATCGCGGCCTCGTGTTCAGCACCGGGCCGGGCCGGGGCGAGCCCCGTGCCCGCTATCACCTGCGGGTGAGCGGGTTCCCTGCCGCGAGTTGGTCCGCCGGCCAGCCCGAGGTGTCGCTCGCCGCCATCCGGCAGTCCCAGGCCGACTACCTTTCCTCCCACATCAGGCGGATGGCCGGCGGCTGCTTCTCCGAGTCGCAGCGCGCCGCCTTCGCCGAGTTCCAGTACGAGCGAAGCAACCTGCGCTGTGCGCTCACCGAGCTGGTCGGCAAGGGCAGATACGCCCAGGCGGTCGCCCTCATGTGCGACGCCCTGCCGCTGCTCGCCCGCACCTGCGGCGTCGCCGAGCTGCTCCCGCACCTCCTGCCCGTCATCCGGGAATACGCCCCGGTCACCGTTCAGGAGCGATATTCGCTGGCCAGGCTGGCCGTACGGGTGTTCGCCGAGGCGGGAGAGCAGGAGGCGGCGGCGGTCTGCTTCGAGGACCTTTCGAGGCTCGCGGTTCCGGACAGATCGGAGATCACGCTGCTGGGCGGTCTGGTTCACGACGGTCGCGAACCGGAGGACCTGCCCGAGGCTCTGGCCGAGTGCGTCAGAGCCCACAGGGAACGGGGGGATCTGACCCGGCTGAGCGAGTCGGTCGGCGAGTACGTCGCGTGCCTGGCCCGGATGCGGCTGTTCGAACGGGCCGACGCGGAATGCCGCACGGCCATGTTCGAAGCGATGCGCAACGGCGACGAGTACGCCGCCGGCTCCCTGCTGCTGTGGCGGGCCGTGGCCGCGTACGGCACCGGGCTGGGCGATCCGCGCCTCTATCTCGGGCGTGCGCTGACGAAACTGCTGCCGCTGGGGCCCGCCGCGACGATGTCGGCGATCGCGCGAGCGGCAGACGACCGCTATCCGCGCGATCTCCGCCAGGACGGCATCGATCTCGCGATGGTCGCCGGCTCGCTCGGCCGGGCCTACACGCACGGTGCGGAGTGCGCCCCGGCGTGGTGGCCGGTCGGGGACGAGGCGGTCAGGGGGCTCACCACCCGCATCGACACGGTCTCCCTGCGGCGGTGGTCGGTGACGGGCGCCTCCGTCGACCTCGTCGACCTGCTCTGCGAAATCCTGCAGCGCCGCTGGAGTGACGATGTGGCGGGCGCCGCCATGGCCCGGCATCCCGGTGCGCCGTCTCCCGGTACGGCGGATCCGCACCTGCTCAAGGACCACTCGGACCTGACCGCCCGCGAATCGGAGGTGGCGAGCCTGGTGGCCACGGGGCTGACCAACAAGCAGATCGCGCGCCGCCTCCGGATCTCGGAATGGACGGTGATCAACCATCTCCGCCACGTTATGCGCAAGCTCTCCTGCACCTCCCGGGTGCAGGTCGCCCGCTGGGTGCACGACACGGAGTCGATCACTCCGGCGGAGGCCACGTGGCCCTCGCGATCCTCGTCTCGGCGGGCCGATCCCGGGTCAGCCGCGTTCGAGTCCGGCGAGCGCGGAGTCCGCCGGCGCCCCGGGATCGAATCGGCCGACGGCGACGGTGTGCAGCCGGTCGGGATCGACGAGACCGCTGAAGGCGTCCGCCATCCGCGCCACGTCCAGAGAACCGAGCCGGTCGAGGTGATCGTCGACGAAGGACTCCTCGATCCCACATGAGAGGAGCTCCGCGTACTGCTGGGCGACGGCCAGAGTGGACTCGTACAGCTCCGCCGCGCCGGCGACCATACGGCGGCGGACCCGAGCGAACAGATCGGGGTCCACCCCTCCCTGGCGGACCTCGTGCAACACCCGCAGTATCGCCTCCGCCGCCTGCTCGCTGTGGGCGGCGTCCACCGCTCCGCTCACCACGAACACGCCCCCCGAGAAGAACGGGATGAATTTCACCTCGATGCCGTAGGTGAGAGCCATACGGCGACGTAGTTCCCTGTTGAGCAGGGAGTCCGTGCCGGCCCCGAGCAGTTCGGCAGCCGCCCTGGCCGCAGGCCACCGCGGATCCAGGCGGTCTGTCGCGAAGCAGCCCAGCATCAGCCTGGTCTGCGGTCCGCCGCGCCCGGGACGGCACACCAGGCGCGGCCCGCCGCCGGGGGCCGGCGGCCGTTCCGCCACCGCGGGGCGGTCCCGGCCGGGGTAGCCGCCGAAGGCCCCGGCGACGGCCCCGGCCGCGTCCAGCATCGACAGATCGCCGACGACGACCACGGTCATCTGGCGCGCGCTGACCCGGGTCGCGTACAGCTCCACGACGTCGGCCAGGGTCAGCCGTTCCCACGACCGCTCGGTGCCGCTCAGCGGGCGGCCGTACCGGCTTTCGGGGTGGAGCACGGACTCGTGCAACAGTTTGTTGGCCAGGCCGACCGGGTCGCCCGCCTCCAGGGCGAGCTCGGCGGCGACGAGACGCCGGTGGGCGTCGAAGGAACGGGCCGTCGGTTCGAAGCGCAGCAACATGACCGCGAGCGCATCGAGCAGCCGCGGCAGCTCGAGCACGGGGCAGTCCGCCAGCACCATCGGGCCCCGGTGTCCGGCTTTGGCCGTGATCATTCCGCCGGCCTTCGCGACCTCGCTCACCCGGCCGGCCCTGGCATGCGGCGCGTCGGCGAGCGTCATCGCGGTGTACGCGGCCACCACGCCCTCGGTCCGGGGGGTTTCCACCGCGGTGGACAGGTCGACGACGACGGCGACCGATGCGACGAACCGGCCCGGCATGTCCACCAGCTTCGCTCGCATCCCGTTGTCGAGCAGGATCGTGTGCGCGGCCGGAAAGCGCCAGGTGCGCGGGACGGTCATGCGATCCATGTGGAATTCCCCAGGGAGTCGGTGTGGAAGGCGACGACGGCCGGTCGCGCCAGTGGTCCCGCCGCGATCTCCGCGATCTGGTCGACGGTCACGGCCCGGAGGGCGTCCAGGCGACCGATCACCCCGGCCGGGTCACCGGACCACGCCTGCTCCCGGCACAGCTCCTCGGCGCAGGTCCGCGCGCCGCCCAGCACGGCCAGCCGTTCCTTGCCGCGTTTCGCCTTCGCCGCGGCGAGCACGTCCTCACGCGGACCGGTGCGGGCCAGATCCGCCAGGCGGGCGGTCACCGCCTCTTCGAGCTCGCACAGGTCGACACCCGTCGGCGCGATGAGCTTGACCAGCCCGAGCGACGGACCGCTGCCACAGCGTCCATGCTGGGCCGCGGAACCCAGCAGCCGGTAGCAGTCGGACAGGTCGGCTCCGAGCACCGACCACGAGGCGCCCGCGAGGGCCGCCATGGCGACCTCGCCCGCCGCGGACAGGCGCTCGCCCATCGCGGGAAGGGCGAAGGTGTACCGGAGCATCCCGGACCGCTCCCCCTCCTGCACGTCCTCTCGCCGATAGCCGCCGGACTCCGGCCCGGAAAGCACGCGGGTCTCGGGCCGGAGCCCGGCGGGCAGCCCGCCCAGGCACTTCGCGGCCAGCTCCATGGCGTGCTCGGGATGGACGGATCCGACGATCGACATGACGAGGCGTGCGGAACCGTAATGGCGCTCGATGAATTCATCGACATCGGCCGGCGTGATCTGTGCGATCTCTTCCGGATCCCCGAGCGGCGGCCGGCCGAGAGGGTGGTCGGCGCCGAACAGCAGCCGCAGGCTCCGCCGCAGCCCCGAGCCGAACCGCCCCGACTCCTCACGTTGACGGATCTCTTCCCGCACGACCGCACGCTCCCGATCCAGGCCGGCGGGCGTGACGCCCGCTCTGCCGCGCCGGATCCGCTCGGCCGCTCTGGACAGCAGCTCCGGCAGCGCCTCGGCCGGCCCGGTCTCGAGGTAGTTGGTGCATTCGTGGGCAGTGGTCGCCTGGATGGATCCGCTCGCGTGCGGGGATCCGGCCGCGCCCTCACCGTGGTCGGACAGCACGTGCTCGACGAGGTGGGCCAGCCCCGACCGCCCGGCCGGGTCGTGGATCGAGCCCGTGCTGTGCCAGACGTTGACCGCCACGAAACCCAGCAGGGGATCGGCCCGGACGATCGCGGTCGCACCGCCGGGGAGCCGACGGCTCACCACCTCCATCGGCAGGCGCGCAGGTGTCATGAGCATGTCGAGTCTCCTGTTCCGCCGGCGACTTCGCCGACGACTTCGCCGGCTACTTCGCCGGCTACGGCAGGGCGGCCGCCATGACGGCCTCGCCTTGGTCGTGGGCCATCACCCGATAGGCCGGAGAGGTGGCCAGCAGGGTCTCGTGATCGCCCACGGCCACCACGCGGCCGGCCTCCATGACGGCGACGGATCGAGCGGCGGCGACCGTGGACGGGCGGTGGGTGACGACCACCACCGCCCGATCGCGGCCCAGCCGTTCCAGCAGGTCGACGAGGCGCAGCTCGTTGGCGCCGTCCAGGTGTGCGCTCGGCTCGTCGAGCAGGAGGATCTCCGCTTCGGTGAGCAGCGCACGGGCGATGGCCAGTCGCTGCTCCTCGCCGCCGGACATCTGCACGTCCCTGCCGAGGACGGCGTCGAGCCCGTCCGGCAGTGCCCGCACCGCTTCGTCCAGGCCGACCTCGCGCAGGGCGTCCAGCAACTGCTCGTCGGCCGGGTCGTCCCGCCGACCGAGGGTGAGATTGCGCCGGATGCTCATGTTGAGCATCGTCCGGTCCTGCTCGACCAGCGCCATCCGCCGGCGTGCCTCGCCGATCGGCCAGGCGTCCAGGGGGGCGCCCAGCAGCTCGACACGTCCGCTGTTCGGTTCCGTGAATTGTTCGACGACGTTCAGCAGGGTCGATTTTCCCGCCCCCGACGGCCCGACGACGGCCAGGACGCCGGTGCGCGGCACCTCGAGCGACACGTCGTCGAGCACGAGCTTGTCCGCCAGCGTGACGTTCACCTCACGGAACCGGAGAGCCGGCGCCTGGGGAGGTATCGCGGGTGCCGGCCCGGAGTCGGGCGGCTCGACCTCCGCGCCGAGCACCTCGTCGACGCGGCTGGCCGCGGCCCTGCCGATCTGGATCCTGCCGGCGCCCTGCGCGAGGGTCATCAGCGGATTCACCAGCTGGAAGAGGTACATCAGGAATGCGATGAAGCCGGCGATGCCGAGTGCGCCCGACGACAGACGGATGCCGCCCACGGCGAGCACACCGATGATCGCGATCTGCTGGCCGAGCCCCATGAGCGGGCTGATCGCCGCCTGCGCGCGAGCCGCCCGGATCGCCGCGGCCGCCGCGGCGGCGGCCTCCTCCTTCAGCGGCTCGGTCGCGCGGTCCTCCGCGCGGTACGCCTTGACGGTGGAGATCATGGTGAACACGGACTGTGCGGACTGCGCCAGGCGGCCGAGTGCCTCCTGCTGGCCCTGCGCCGCCTTGCGCATGCCGACGAGGAAGGCGCGGATGGCGATCGAGGCGACCGCGAAGGTGACGACGGTGACGGCCAGCATCACCCAGTCGAGCAGTCCCATGACCGTGAGATAGGCGGCCACCGTGATCGCCGAGACCGGCAGGACGGTGACCCCCGTATCGGTGATCGCCCGTAGCTGCGCCGCGTCGGGACCCATCCGTGAGACGATCTCGCCCACCCCGATGCGGCGGATCACCGGGACGCGCAGCCGGACGGCGTGGCGCGTCACCGCTGTGCGCACATCCTCGATGGCGCGTTCACCGGCCGCGCTCAGCAGGTAGGACGACCAGCCGCCGGCGAACGCCCCGGCCAGCACGCAGACGACCAGCTGGATGATCGGCACGACCAGGCCGGTGCGCCCGGCGCCGATGACGCCGATGATGCGGGCGATCAGCAGGGGTGCGACGACCCCCGAGGCCGCCGACAGCAGCGCCAGCGTGATCGCGGCCGAGAGCTGGGCACGCCGGGATCTAAGCGACCGGGACAGCAGCCGCAGCGTCGGCGATTCCGGTCGACGGGACATCGGCTCCTCCCTTCCGGGTCGGGGCGGTTCGCCGCTCGGCGAGCGCGGCGAATATCTCGCGGAGATCCTCAATGGCCGCCTGCGTGCCGTACATGTTGCTGACCGAGGTGGGGTTGATGACCACCTCGTCGACGCCTATCGCGTGGTATTTGGCGATCTCGTCGGCTATGTGGGACGGGTCGCCATAGAGGTAGATTCCCTCCTGGACGAGTTCGCGCGCGCCCGAGACCGGGTCGGAGGCGTCCACGTCCAGGCCGGCCCTGCGCAGCATGTCGGTGTAGTGGGGGGCCTGCAGGTGACTGATGCTGCCGTACTGGGCGAGCAGCATCGGATTGCGTCCGGGCCGCCGCACCGCGGCATGGACCACCGAGACGATGCGCGGCGGTGCCTGCACCCCCCGTGCGCCCTCGGCCACCGCCGGCATCACGACGTTCTCCAGGTAGTTCAGCGGGGTCAGCCACGTCATCGCGAGGTCGCCGGTCCGGCCGGTGATCCGCGCCATCGCCGGGCGGAGCACACCCGCCCCGATCTCCACCTTGGGCGTCTCCATCGGGGCGAGCCTGGCGTGTACGGTGAAATGCTCGCCGTCATGGGCGACCGCCCGGTTGTTGGCCAGCCTGCGGGCGATGTCGATGAACTCCCCCACCGCAGCGGCCGGCTTGGGGTAGGGGGCTCCCCGCACGCCCGCGACGAACTGGGGATAGGCCGCGCCGTAGCCGATGGCCACGGGATTGCCCATCAGCCGGGCGAGCGAACGCGCCTGAACGGCCGCGTCGTAGGGATGCCGCAGAACGATCAGCGCGACGGCCATGCCCACCGAGATCCGGCAACCGGTGCCCGCCAGGTAGGCCAGGGCCGGATGCGACTCGATGCGCAGCGACTGCCCCAGCCAGAGCCGTTCTGCTCCGATCTCCGGCACGAGCCGGCCGTACGGCACGATCGCATCCGGATCGGTGGGCTGCTGCGGGAACATGAAGGACACCCGGGTGGAGGTCACGACGCCGCCCCCGGAGTGGCCGCGGCCCAGTCGGGGCTGTCGTTGTTGCGGTACGGCGCCTGCGGGTCGACGTTGGCCTCGACGAAGGCGCCGGCGACCGCCGCGGGCAGATCCACACCCTCGAACAGGTGCGCTGCGACCGCATGGGCGATCACGGCGGTGCGGTGCTGGCCGAGGCTCATGCGGCTCCAGCCGACCCGGGAGTCCCTCGGCTCCCAGCCGAAGGCCACCCCTTCGGCGATCGGGCAGGTCATGACCGAGTGCTCGGGATTCAGTCCCGGCAGATGTCTGACCGCGTCGACGACGCCGCCCACCGTGTGCCATGACTCCTCGGTGAGGTAGACCACGATCGCGTCGCGCCGGGGATACCAGCCCGCCCTGGCCAGGATCTTCGCCCGATAGGTCGCCCCCTGAGACTCCAGATGCGTGAGTACGGCATGCCACACGGCCGGAGCCGTCGGCGCCTCGTCGACGTGCAGGTACAGCCGGAGGAGGTGCTTGCCGGACGCATGGCCGCCGGCCGAGCCGTCGACGAGGAAGAAGCCCGGGGAGAGCGCCGGGCGGATCGCGGGCAGGTCGAGCGTCGTCCTGGTGCCGATCTCGGGCAACGGGGACAGCACCTCGGCTCCGGGGATCCGCAGGCGGACCCGCCCCACGTCGAACAGGGCGTGCCGGCCCAGTGGGCCGTCGAGCAGGGCGGACTTCACGACCGCCGGCGTCTTGCTCGTGCGGTGCGGGGTGGCTTCGCGCAGCAGCTCCTCGAAATCGTAGTCCCGGCGGGGATCACGGTCATCGGGGCGGCGGCCGGAGCCGGAGTGCCAGTGCCGGTAGAGCACCCCGCCGAGTTCCTGGCGCAGGCGCGTCCGGCTGTCATATGAGATCGTCTCGTCGCCGACGGTCACGCATTCGCGCTCGTGGTCGATGCGCAGGTCGCCGAGGGCCCGTTCCAGTTCGCCGAGCAGGCCGGCGTGGACGGTCGTCATCGTGTCAGTCCTCTCCGAGGCCGATGGTGGCGGCGAATCGCTCGGGCTGAACGAGTGCGTTCCTCCCGATCCCGGCCGTGCCCCGCTCGACGGCGCTGAGCCGGCCGCCGTGAACCGCGCCCGCGAGCAGGCGGTCGAAGAAGTGCCACCCGATGTATCCGGTGGCGCGGACCGCCAGCCCGTCGTCGATCTCCGCGATCTCCCGGTAACCACGCCAGAAGCGGCTGATGTGCTCGCGCACGTTCGCCAGCTGCCGGTCTCCGGCCGCCACGATGGCCTCATGGGCGGCGCCGGGGGAAAGATCGGGATCGACGTCGAGCTCGGCGAACATACGCACCACCGCGTGGTGGACGAACTCACCGGCGAAGCTCCCGACGTCACGCGCCGGATCGGAGTAGCGGAACTCCTCCCAGTCGATCACGTAGAGGTCGTCGCCGGCGAAAAGGAACTGGTCGAGCCTGATGTCTCCGTGTACGGCCGTGACGGGAGCCTCGGCCGACATGCGGTGCAGCCGGTTCAGCCCCTCCACCAGCACCTTGTCGTGCTGCAGCATGGACCAGGCCTCGACTTCGCCTCCGCTGCAGTTGGCGTAGTCCTCGGGACTCAGCGCGTAGAAGGCGGTCGCCTTCCTGCTTTCGGCGCCTTCGGGGAGCTCGGCCGACGGCCTGGGCAGCCGATGGATCTCGCCGAGGACCCGGCCGAGCCGGTGAGCGGTCTCGCCGTCCAGCTCACCACCGGCGAGCAGGTCGGCGCCGGTGCGTGATTCCGGCACGTAGTCGAAGACCAGCAGACCTTGATCGAGGTCACTGCCGCGGAACGGCACCGTACGCAGCTCGGCGGCCCGCTGGTCGGCGATCACCTGCTGGAACGCGAGCATCCGGCCCATCCGGGCCTCGACGTGTGCGCGATCGCCCCTCAGGCGTTTCACGAACAGGTCACCCGCTTCGACGGTGGGGACTCGCCAGTTGTCGTTGCGGCCGAGAAAGCTCTGCATGTCCGCCACGATCGGGGTCGCGCCGCTGACCGAGGCGATGGTTCGGGTGAATTCGGCCGGGCGTTTCACCGGCCTGGAAGACACCAGACGCGCCGTCATCGGCGCCTTTCGGCCGGTTTCCTCTCTCACATCCATGACCGGCACCCTAGGGAGGCTCCGAGGTGCCGCGATATCGCAATAACTCACCGGCAGCAGGCATGTGACAGGTGCCCGGCAAGGGTTTGCCGGCAAGGGGACATCCGCGCATCGAATGGCAGGGCAATCGCAGCGTCCTGCCGTTCGATGACAGGTCAGATGAGCCGGAAATACACAGACTTTCGCCATTTCCGCCCGAGAGGCGATTTGTTTTGGTGGTACCGGGCCGGGACGGCACCCGGCCGGCCACGCCGAGAACGGCTCTACACGAAGACGACAGGCAGGTTCCAATGACGAACGAACTGATCGCGGGCTACGCGAACTACGCCTCCACCGAGGCGATCCTCCACGAGCAGGCCTCACCCGCTCACCTCATGGATCAGGCACTGCTCTCGATCACCATCACCATCACCATCACGATCACCATCACCATCTGACGAGGGACGGCCTCCGATGACGAACGAACTGATCGCGGGTTACGCGAACTACGCCTCCACCGAGGCGATCCTCCACGAGCAACAGAACGCCGCCCTCGCACCCATCACCATCACGGGCCCCATCACCATCATCACCATCGTCACCCCCACCATCACCATCACGATCTGACGAGGGACGGCCCCCGATGACGAACGAACTGATCGCGGGCTACGCGAACTACGCCTCCACCGAGGCGATCCTCCACGAGCAGCAGAACGCCGCCCTTCAGGACATCCCGGTTCCCAGCCTCACCTACTCCATCACCATCAACCCCTACACCGTCGTCACCGCCACCATCAGCCTCTGACAAGGAACAGACCTCAATGAACGAACTGATCGCAGGTTACGCGAACTACGCCTCCACCGAGGCGATCCTCCACGAGCAGCAGAACGCCGCCCTTCAGCCGGGGTCGGTCAGCGTAACGGTCACCCTCACCGTGACGGTGTCCTGGAGCTATTCCTGGAGCTACTGAGCCGCCATGCCTGAGCGGTGGACGGCGGCCGTTGAACCGTCCGCCGCTCACGTGGCGCGGCATGCCACTCGGTCTCATCACGGCGGCCTACCGCGGAAGCGTGGCCGCGTACTCACGTAAGGCGGCACGGTCGGGCAGCCCCGTCTTTGACAGCAGGCTGGCCACATGCTTTTCCACCGTCCGTGGCGAGATGAACAGTCTCTTGCCGATCTCGACGTTGCCGCACCGCTCGGCGAGCAGGACCAGCACCTGATGCTCCCGCACGGTCACTCCTCGGTTGCGCAAGGGTGCGGGCAGCTCGTCATGACCGGCACGACGGTAGGTCACCGTGGCCCCCGCCTTGCGCAGGAGCGCGCGGCAGGCCGCGGTGACCGCGGCTATTCCCGCCTCATGGAAGTACTCCTCGGCGGTGCGCAACCAGACCAGCGGCTCTCCCCACTGGTCGGCCAGGGCCGACTCCGCCACCAGACGCAGCCCCAGATGCTCCGCCAGCGGGTACGGCTCCGCCGCGGCCCGAGCCATCTCCATCGCGCCCGTCGCACCCTCGGAGTCGCCCTGACGGCCCAGCAGCACCGCCTTGGCCAGGTAGAGGAAATGACGATTCCATCTCAGCTCGGCGGCCGGCTCCTTCTCAGCGATCTCCCATTCGGCCAGGCCCACCTGGGCGGCGAGTGCGTCCAGCAGCACGCCCAGGCCGTACCGGCCGGTCATGTAGTAGATCGTGGGATGTTCGTCCTCCCACTCTCTGGCCCGCGTCAGCAGCTCGCGGCAGCCATCGCGGTCCTCCTCAAGCAGCGCGCACATGGCCAGGCAGAGACCGTAGACCACCGGCATGTGGAGGCTCTGCTCCCCGCCCCATCGGCGAAACTCCGCCAGCGTGCGCTCCATGTCCGCGCGTCTGGCCTGATGCGCGGCGAGAGTCGCCTGGGCCAGCAGAAGATACTGGGTATAGGCGATGTGGCCCAGTCGGATGGTCGTCTCGATGCAGGAAGTGGCGATCTCATCGGCGGCGGCGTACTCCCCCCGGAGCACCCGTGTCATCGCGAGCGTGGCCTCCGCACTGTGCACGAGGCTGATCGCACCCGCCTGGGCCGCCGACCGGCGCACCTCTTCCAGCGGCTCGTTCTCCCCGGTGCGCATGCCGTGGTTGCCCGCCAGACGCAGCATCGCGCGCAGCTTCCACAACGTCAGGTCGTGAGCCTCCGCGATCGACTGCATCCGGGTCAGGCACCGGTCGGACTCATCGAACCCCCAGACGCGGGAGAGCATCGCCATACGCTCCCATGCCTGGCAGGCGACCTCGGGCAGCGGAATGCGCTCGGCGACCTGCGCCGCCCGCGTCACCAGGGACTCCGGGGCCGTCATCTCCTGCGCGCTCTGCTGGAGCACCCCATGGTCGGGGACCAGGAGCTCGGCCTCGATCACATCGATGGCGGCGGTGCGGGCCTCATCGGGGCAGGCGTCCAGGAGCCGGCGTACCACCGCCACATGGGCGCGGCCGTCGTCGATCCCGCCGGTCTCCGCGGCCACCCAGGCCAGCTTGGTCCGAAGATCGATCTCATGGCCGATGGTCATGGTCAGGTCATCCGCGAGCGAGATGTCCTTGGCCAGCGCGAGGGCTCGATCCACCCCGCCGCCTTCGGTCAGCGCATGCAGGAGCTGCTGGAGGGTGCGCGCCCGCAGATCGGCCGGCGCCGTCTCCCGCAGGGCGTAGGCCCGTTCCAGCATCGTCGCGGCGAGGTTGGCGGCGCCGCTGTTCAGATAGCGGGAGCCCGCCTCCGCGAGCAGACCGGCCGCCGCCGGGGTGTCCCCGGCGGCCAGCCGCAGGTTGGCCGCGATCTGGCACCATTCGCCTGGCAGGTCCGGATGCAGGCGCTCCAGCGCGTCGGCCGCCCGTTTCGCGAACGATGCGCGCTCTGCGGGGATCAGCGGCGCGAGCAGGGCCTCGGCCGTCAAGGAGTGCCGGAAGGCGTACCATTCGCCGGCGCACTCGTCGTCCGGTGCGATGAGCCGCGCCACGGTCGCCGAACGCAGGAACGCCGCCATCTCGTGATCACCCATGCCGACGGACTCCTGGATGACCGAGACCGGAAACCGGACCCCGAACACGGCGGCCGTCCGGAGCGGATCGTGGGTGCTCGGCCCGAGCGTGGCGAGGCGCATGCCGATGCTTCGGGCCAGCGTGGTCGGCACCCGGGTCGCCGAGTCGGCACTCAGCCGCCACTGCTCGCCGTCGTGCCACAACGCGCCCATGCCGACCAGCGTGCCGATGAACTCCTCGACGAGGAACGGCACGCCGTCCGTCTCACGCTCCACATGTGGGATGAGCTGCGGCGGGAGGTCGCCCGGGGGGTCCAGGCAGGCCTCGGCCAGCAGCCTCGTCTGCGACGGCGAAAGCGGCGCAAGTTCGATGATCTCAGTGACCTGCCGCCGCGCGCACGCGTAGGCGAGGGTGAGGGCCGGACCGGCGTGGCCGCGCAGGTTGACGAGCAGGACGGCGGGCACCTCGGCGAGGTTGTCGGCCAGGTAATCGACCAGAGCCAGCGTGTCGGCGTCGGCCTCGTGAAGATCTTCGAGGACCAGCAGGCAACCGGTGCCGCGGCCGATCACCATCAGCAGCCGCAACACCGCTTCGGCCAGGATCGTCTTCGATTCGAGGTGGGCGGCGGCCCCGTCCTGCCGCCATTCGGGGATCAGCGTGGTCAGCGCCGGCAGGTAGGGAGCCAGGGCGGGATCACTGGGCGGCCGCCGGGACCTGGCGAAGGAGAACAGAGCTTCGCTCAGTGGTTTGAACGGAACATCCGCGCTGACGCCGCTACCGCGCCCGCGCAGCGTCGTCATCCCCGCCTCACGGGCCCGGTGAAGACATTCCGCTGTCAGCCGAGACTTGCCGATGCCGGGATCGCCCACGATGAAGACCGCGCCGCCCCGGCCCTTCCCCGCCGCGGCCAGGTGCGTATCGAGCAGCTCGACCTCACGATCTCGACCGATGAGGACCGGGGGTACTGCATGGCGGCAGGATATCGGCCGCCATGCAGTACCCCCGGGTTCACATCGTGTCAACGCACACGCCGATCTCCTGAGCGGTCAGGTTTCTCTTGGCCGCTCAACGGTTGCTGACCGAGATGGGGAAGTAGGTCGGCGGCTCAACCGGGGGCATCGCGATAAGCGCGTCTGTGGCGGCCTCCGGCGAGCGGAGCACGAGCGTGGCCGCCATCGTCAGCCCGGCCAGCACCAACGCACGTGTCACGGGACGCGCCGTTGCCAACATCCTGGTGGCCCTCCCTGCCACGGAGTGTTCCGTTCGTTCATCCGACGAATTCACCTGCTCATTCACTTTCTCTCCTTCCGGTAGATGACCGCAGCAGCAGCACTGATGCGGTCTTTTCTGGGGTGGCGAGCCTGAGCAGCCCGTGGCCGACGCCGGCCACGCCGTCAAGCAGCCCAGGAGTGAAGATGTGGCCGGGAGGGCCACAACGTGCGCCGCCGTTCACCGACGCGAGCAGCCGGCCGGCACGGCGGTGCAGGGACCGCCGAGCCGCCGGGCTCCCCCGTTCCGCCAGGGCGCCGAGTGCTTCCAGGCACCCCGGCTCGTCATGACACAGGCCGTGCCCTCCCAGGGGAATGTCGAGGACAGGGGATGATGCCAGGCCGTCGGGGAGAACATCGGGAAGAACGTCGGCCAGCGCCAACCAGACTCCGGGCAGACCATGGCACCAGGTCCGCCCCTCCCCAAGCCGGGCGGCTCGTTCGAGCAGTTCGGCGCCGGTCGTTGTCATCCCATATCTGACGAGTGCCCATCCGACCCCGGCGAGTCCGAACGCGAACCCCGGTGGCAGGCCGGCCGAGGGCGCCGCCGACTCGAGTCGCTGCGCGCACTCACCGGCCACACGCGCGGCGGACGGCGACCCGGTGACGTCGTGAACGGCGAGCATGGCGGCGAGACAGCCTGCCAGGCCGTCATAGACGTCCAATGGGCTGCCGTCGGTGACCGCGGCGCCGGCGAGATCCACGGCCGGCTCCACCCAATCGGCCACGTCATCATCGCCGAGCAGGTCTCCAAGCTGGGATAGGGCGTACGCCATGCCGCCCAGGCCGCCGAACCCACCGCAGCCGACGACGTCGAGGAGTTGCCGGTGGGTCGCCAGGGTCTCCAACAGCCGGGGAATCGGCTCCACCGCCTGCCGTGCGATCTCCAGGTGGCCGGACGTGCCGGTGGCGTGGCCCGCCTGTGCCAGGAACAGGGCCACCCCGAGATATCCGGTCGCCAGTCCGCCGCCCAACGGCATGATCGCCGAGTGGCGATCGTCCAGAGCCTCGAGCCCCAGCCAGTTGACGGCCCTGCCCTGCCGGTACGACATCCGGCACAACCGGCCGGCGACGCTCTCGGCCGCGGCGAGGAGAAGATCAGGGCGGGGCTCCTCGGCCTGAATCGGCGCCGTGTCGACCGGTGCGCCGGGATCGTGTCCCCGTCCGCCCGCCCGCGTCGCCAGCGACGCCCGCATGATCCACTCCTGCTGTTCCCGGTCGGCGGGTCCCATCGTCGAAAGCTTTCGGGCCACCGACTCCAGCCCGCTCCGAGGCAGCTCCCACGGCAATCGCCCGGTGGCGCCTCCATTGATCACCCGCGAGCCGGGACACGTCCAGAAATAGGGGATATCTCCCGCCCGCAGCTCAGCCTGCTCGGAGGGTATGGCGGCCGACAGGGCAGGATCGCCCGCGGACATCGCCCCCAGCGTCTCGGAAATGAGCCCATCACGGCCGGCCGCGTCCGCGACCACATCGGGATGGGTCGATTCGGCTAGCAGTTCGGCATAGACACGCGTCGGCCGGAGCAGCAGCCGCACCTGAGCCTGACCGAAGCGGGGTAGCAGCTCGCGCGCCAGCTCCTCCCGCCCGCTCGCGATGGCGTCGTAAGCCTCACGGAAACCCGCCAGCAGGCTCGGTACGTGATCGGCGGGGTCGGCGTCCACGCCGTACAGTCGCGGCCGATTATGCGCTCCGGTGAAACGGACGGGCCCTCGCACCAGGCGCATGCGGTCCGTGCCCACGTCCTGCCATGCGGCGGCGGAGAACGGATGGACCGAACCCTTGTCTCCGCCCAGTGCGGACACGTCCAGCGAACCCCGGTCGCCGATCATGATCGTGGGCAGTACGGCCGTGCGCTGCACGGAGTCGTACAGCGCGAGCAGCGCCGGATCGGTCACGGCAGCGCCGGCGATCACCGGATGGAAGAGCGTCTCGACGTCCACCAGCACCGGCTGGTCACCGCAGGCGATGACGTTCTCGTAATGAACGTCGCCGGCGTTGAGGATGTAGAGGAGCGCCAGCAGCCCGCCCATACGTCGATAGAACCTCTCCACCTCTGCCACGTCGGCGCAGGGCCGCGGCTCGACGAACTCCGCCCAGCCGTACCGCTCTGCGCCCATCATCCGCAGGGTTCGCAGGCCGAGGTCGGACACCCGGCCGTTCAGCCACCGGGTGACCTCGTTGAAGCACAGGTGGGACTCCACAGGTCGCGGCCGGTAGACGATCTTCGCCCCCGTGCCGAAGCTCAGCACTGAGACGGCCCGGCCCCCGAGATGCCGATCCCCCGTGGGCGTGAACTCGACCAGTCCTCCCGGCTCGCCCCCCAGCAACTCGCGAATCCCCCGGCGATCCGCCGCGAACCGCTTCAGCAACTCCCGTCCGCCGTCCACCGCCCGATCGGCCGCCTGGACCAGCAGCTCGTCCAGCACCGGATATGCCTTCAGGGACGCGTCCAGCCCGCCCTCCGCCATCTGACGCACGAAGCCGGCGAAGCGCCCGGCGGGCGTGGCTCCCGGCAACCGTCCGCCGGATCTTCGCGCGTCGAGTTCGAAGGCCAGGACTCTGGCGGCGATCCGCACCAGCGTGGTGGTCAGGTCCGCGGCGAATCCGGCCCGGATCGAGGCCGTGTCGATGTCGCCTTCGAGGCACGAGCATCCGGCGACCAGCCGATCGGCCGCGTTTTCGACGAGCGTTTTGAAAATTACAGAGAAGCTCGTCGCCCCGGCCGCATCGAAACTCTCGGGCCCGGGGGCGACATCGCCGGACGCGACGCGGCGCGGATCAGCGTGGTGACCGGCTTCCACCTGGTGAGGAGGAGAGACATCGCCGGGTTCCGCGTGGTCCATTCGGCCATTATGCCAATCGTCCCTCAAAAGGAAATGTGGACTGAATGCCCGATAAACCCCATACAGGGCTATATATCCGATAGTAGACAACATGCGAAGGAAGAACATCCAGCGGCATCAACCCGCCGGTCCGGACCCGAGGCCGTCTCCCCGGCCCCGGAAAGCCGTGACGCGCCCCTGGAAGATCGACACCGGTCGCCATCAGGACAAATGGGACCGAAATATTTCGAAAGATTGACGTGCAAGTAGGTTCAGCCTACGGTTTCATCTCACGAAACATCTCGGGTGTAGCCAGAAAGTTTCAGTAAGCCTCTTGTCGTGTCGCCATCGGGGGGCGGCAAGATCGTTACCGGACATCCAAGTGAGGAAGCATGAAACGTCTCCTGGCAGGGCTGGCCGCCGTCGCGTTCGTACTGGCCACGCCGATTCCGGCGAGCGCCGGTGCCGGCAAGTCACCGGACGACCTGCGCGACCTGGCGCACAAGCTCGGAATTCGGATCGGCACGGCCGTCAACCCTGACGCGTTCAGGACCGAAACCGACTACCGTCGGATGATCAACCGCGAGTTCACCAATCTCACCGCCGAGAACGCGATGAAGTGGGAGTCGGTCGAGCCCAAGCGCGGCGAGTACAACTGGAAAGACGCCGACCTGGTGGTCCGGAACGCCCAGAAGTGGGGGCAGAAGGTGCGCGGGCACACCCTCGTCTGGCACAACCAGCTCCCCACCTGGCTGACCGAGGGCGTCGAGAACGGCAGCATTCACTCCAAGGAACTGCGCGAGATCCTGCGCGACCACATCAAGACCCAGGTCGGCCGCT
This sequence comes from Sphaerimonospora sp. CA-214678, assembly GCF_050942215.1. Lineage (GTDB taxonomy): Bacteria > Actinomycetota > Actinomycetes > Streptosporangiales > Streptosporangiaceae > Sphaerimonospora. Next base: position 2,261,780 of record NZ_CP192056.1, on the reverse strand, counting down.
ACCGCGGCAAGGTCAGAGCGTGGGACGTGGTCAACGAGGTGGTGGACGACGACGGCAAGATGCGCGACAGCATCTGGCTCAAGTACCTCGGTCCCGACTACATCGCCGACGCCTTCCGCTGGGCGCACCAGGCCGACCCCTCCGCCAAGCTCTACATCAACGACTACAACCTCGAGTGGGACGCCAAGAAGATCAACATGACGCTGAAGATCGTCAAGGATCTCCAGCGTAAGGGCGTGCGGATCGACGGCATCGGATTCCAGGGCCACCTGGGCATCCAGTACGACTACCCGGCCGACTTCCCCAACATCATGCGCAAGTTCACCGACCTCGGCCTCGAGGCCGCGATCACCGAGGCGGACGTGCGCATGGTGCTGCCGGTGACGCGCAAGAAGCTCGCCACCCAGGCCGACTACTACAAGCGGATGCTGTCCACCTGCGCCGCCAACAAGCGCTGCGTCGAGTTCACCGTCTGGGGCTACACCGACCGACACTCATGGGTGCCCGGCTGGTTCGAGGGTGAGGGCGCCGCCTGCATCATGGACGACAAGCTCGCTCCCAAGCCCGCCTACAAGGCGCTGCTCACCGTCGGCAAGCGCTGACCTCACCGTCGGCAGGCGCCGGCGCCGACACAAGCCCCGGCCGGGCACGCAACACCCCCTCCGGCGTGCCCGGCCGGGCTCTGCCCCTGCTCCCCGCCCGTGCGCACTCGTCACGCACCGGCCGGGGAGTTCGGCGTCTGATCGCCCAGTGCCCGGGCACGGAGCCGGCGCAGCATCCGGGCGTCCTCGAAACCCACCTCCCGCGCAGCGGTCTCCACCGTCGCGCCGTGACCGACCAGATGCTCGGCGTGCTCTCGCCGCAGCGTCTGCTGATAGCGCAGCGGGGTCAGTCCCGTGGCCCGGCGAAACAGCCGGGTCAGGGTGCGCTCGCTCACACCGGCGCCTGCGGCCAGGTAGGCGAGCGGAAGCTGCTCCGTGAAGCGCGCGTCGATGAGATCCTGCACGCGATGGACGATGTCGTCCAGATGGGAGCGGTGCCGCAGCATCGCGCTGGCCTGCGGTTCATGACCGTTGCGGCGGGTGTAGACGACCATGCTCCTGGCCACCTGGGCGGCGAGCGCCGGGCCGTGCCGTACGGCCAGGACATGCAGTGCCAGGTCGATGCCGCTGGCGATGCCGGCCGAGGTCACCACGCGGTCGTCGGTGGTGAACAGCACGTCGCGGGTCACGATCGCCCGGCGATGCCGGGCCGCCAGTTCGTCCTGGAGATCGTGGTGCGTGGTGCAGCGACGCCCGTCCAGCAGTCCCGCCCGCCCCAGCACGTCCGCTCCGGCGCACACGCTGGCGACGGTGCCCCCGCAGGCGTGATGCGCGCGCAGCCTCGCCAGCACGGCCGGTCCCGGCTCCGGCCCGCCGCGCAGGGTGGGCGCACGCCAGCCGGGCACCACGATCAGGTCGCCGGGGCCCAGATCCGGCCACCGGGTCCGCGCGGTCAGGGGCAGGCCCTGGGCGCTGCGCACCTGCTCGCACTCGGCGACGTAGCAGAGCCGGTAGGGCTGCCCGAGATCCGCCGCCATGCTGAAGACCTGGGCCGGCCCGGCCAGGTCGAGCAGATGGACTCCGGGCAGCAGGACGAAGACGACGTGGCTCACCGCCCGGACGCTCCCCGCTCCGCCTCCAGTTCGGCCACCGTGGCGATCCGGGCGAACCGATCGCGCAGAACCGCCTCGGTACGCTCGATGATCTCCTCGGCGCTGAGATCGCCGATCGGGTTCGTCGTGGTGGCGTCGGTGACGAAGACCATCCGATATCCGAGATCGCTGCCCAGGCGGGTGGTGGTCTCCACACACTGTTCCGTGCGGATGCCGCAGACCAGCAGCTCGCGCACGCCGGCCTCGGTCAGCCGCCGTTGCAGGTCGGTGGTGGTGAAGGCGTTGTGCGAGGTCTTGTGCAGGACGGGCTCGCCCGGCCTCGGCCGCTCCAGCTCGTCGAGCAGGCGTACGTGTCCCAGAGCGGGGTCGAACACGGTCTCGCTGCCGGGCTCGGTGTGCAGCACCCAGACCACGAGGTCGCCGTTCGCGCGGGCCAGGCGAACCAGCCGGTTGACCGGGTCGGCGATCTTCGGATTGGCGATCCTCTGCCACAGCGGACGGGCACGGAAGGACTCCTGGACATCGATCACGATCAGTGCTCGGCTCATGTCCCACATTCTGACGAGGGACGACGCCGCATCGGCAGGCCTGATCCGGGCTCGTACCGGAACGATCCGGTCGAAGGCACGATGCCGGTCACACCGGCATGTCCGGGTCGAGGACGAGTCCACCTCGCTGATGCGGCCGCCGCCGACCGCACCCGGCGGCTCGGCGAGCACCGGGCCGGGCCGCCGCGCCCGTTCTATCTCTTGAGGAGCTCGCGTGCCGCCCGCTCGATGTCGGCCTCGGACATCAGCACGGTCTGCGCCGCCGGGCCGAGCGGGACGAAGCTGTCACGGGAGGTGACCCGGGCGATCGGGCCGGTGAAGCCGCCGTCGAGCAGCGCCGCCATCACGCTCTCCGAGACGCCGCCGGTGCGGCGGGTCTCGTCGGCGATCAGCACACGTCCGGTGAGATCCGCGGCGCGCAGCAGGTCCGCCGCCGGCAGCGGCGCGAGCCAGCGCAGGTCGAGCACCCGGCAGCCGATCTCCTCCGCGGTGAGCTTCACCGCCGCGCGCAGGCTCATCCTGACCCCGTTGCCGAAGGTGACGATGGTCAGGTCCCGGCCCTCGCCGTACGAACGGGCCCGGCCGACGGGCACGTGCGTCTCCGCCCAGCGGGCGGGCGGCGCGTACGGCGCGAGCCAGCCGCCGTCGCCCTTCTCGAACATGTCGCGGGTGTGATAGAGGGCGATCGGCTCCAGGAAGACGCAGACGCTCCCGTCGGCGCGGGCCGCGGCGAGACAGGTCCGCAGCATCGCGGCGGCGTCGTCGGGCCGGGACGGTGAAGCGAGAATAATGCCGGGAATATCCCTCAATGCGGCAATTGAGGAATCATTGTGGAAATGTCCCCCAAAGCCCTTTTGATACGCATATGATGCCACGCGCAGAACGAGCGGATTGCGGTACGCGCCGCGTGAGAAGAACTGCATCGTGGCCGCCTCGCCGCGAATCTGGTCGAGCGCGTTGTGCAGATAGGCGAGATACTGGATCTCGGGCACCGGCAGCAGCCCGGACACCCCCGCGCCCAGCGCGAGGCCGAGGATGGCCTGCTCGTCGAGCAGGGTGTCGAAGACGCGTTCCGCGCCGAACCTGCGCAGCAGCCCCCGCGTCACGCCGTAAACCCCGCCCTTGCGCGCCACGTCCTCACCGAACACGACGATCTCCGGGTCGAGCGCCATCGCGTCGGCCAGCGTCCGGTTGACGGCCTGGGCGAAGGTCAGCCCGCCCTCCAGCTCCGGCAGGGTGCCGAACACCCGCTCTCGCCCCGGGGCGACCCGTGCCGCCTCCGCGGCGACCACGTCGGGACGGCGCGGCGCGATCGGCGCCATCACCTCCTCGGCCGAACTCAGCCGCGGCCGGCGGGTGCACTCCATGGCGAGCTTGAGCACATGGTCGCGCTCGGCCTCGTAGCGGGTGAGCAACTCGTCCGGCAGCGCGAGACCGGCCTCGACGAGCAGCCGTGCCGTGGCGACGAGGGGATCGCGATCCAGATCCTGGGCGATCGCCCCGCGGGACCGATAGGCGATCTCCACATCCGATCCGGCGTGTCCCATCAGGCGCACGGTGCGCAGGTGCAGGAACGCCGGGCTTCTGGTGGTCCTGACGTGGTCGACGGCCCGGCGCGCCACGTCATAGGCATCGGCGAGATCGCAGCCGTCGGCCGCGAAGTGCTCCAGCAGCGGGTGCCCGGCCTGCTCCACCCACCCCGGCGGGGTCTTCACGCTGATCCCGATCCCGTTGTCCTCGCAGACGAAAAGCACGGGCATCCGCAGCCCGCGGAACCGGCTGTAGGCCGCGGCGTTCAGCCCGGTGAGCGCGGAGGCGTGGTTGACCGAGGCGTCGCCGAAGCCGCACACGGCTATCGCGTCGGCGGGCCACCTGGACGGCACGCCGAGCACCCGGGCCCACTCGATGGCGAAGGCCACACCGGCGGCCCTGGGCAGATGGCTGGCGATCGTGGAGGTCTGCGGGATCACCGCGAGGTCGGGGTGGCCGAACACCTTGTGCCGCCCGCCGGCGATCGGCTCCTCGGCCGAGGCGGTCAGCCCGAGGAGCACGTCGCGCAGGCCCTCCTCGGCCAGCCGTCCCGCCTGGGCCGACCTGGTCAGGTAGAAGGCCCCCGAGCGGTAGTGCAGCAGCGCGGGATCAGACACACGTGTCGCGGCGGCGACGGCGGCATTGCCCTCGTGGCCGGCCGATCCGATCGTGTAGAAGCCCTCGTCCTGTTCACGCAGCACGCGGGCGGCGACGTCGAGGAGACGGCTGGCGAGCTGGACCCCGAAGATCTCGCGGCACATCACCCCGGTCAGCGTCGTGCCCGGCCGTATCGGGAGCGCCGGGTCCATCAGCGGCCCAGGCGTCAGCGCCCCGACGGTCTCGGCGAAGTGCGTCTCCACAGCGTCCCGCTTCACAGTCCGATTATGTCGCAGGACACCCGGTCACGGTCGCGAACCAGCCCACGGCGGACACAAGTCGATGACGACAGGTCAACCGGACAAACCTTTTTACTGTTTCGGACGTCTATTAAATAGTGAGTTGCACCCTCGCGAGGAAGGTTGTCCATGTTCAAGCGCTTTCATGCTGTGGTCGCGGCAGCGGCCCTGGGCGGCTCGCTGTTAGTGGCGCCGACCGCCGCTACGGCCACCACGGCGGCGCTGCCCGCAGCGGCGGCGGCAGTGCGTCCCCCGGCCCCGAACACCCTGGCGGTGTCCCCCGGCCCCGTGGTCGTGAGCGACCGCCGGGGAACGACGGCGACGTTCACCTTCAAGACCGCGGACACGGGCTCGGCCCGGCTCGTCGACCCGCGCGGCAAGATCATCCCGCTCTCCCTCACCGAGAGGAGGGGCACCTACACCGGAAAGCACACGTTCAAGCTCACCGACCGGTTCGGCACCTGGAAGTTCCAGGCGACGGCGACCAAGCACCGTAAACGGACCACCACGAGCACCTCGTTCGAGGTCCATCAGGCGAGCAGCCTGGACCTCCGTGCCTCCCCCGCCACGGTCGGCCGGGGCGGCAAGGTCACGCTCCAGGGCACGCTGAAGCACCGTGAGGCCTCCGGCAGGCACATCGGCTGGAAGACGCACGCCCGTCAGAAGGTGTTCATCGCCTTCAAGCCGCTCAGCGGCGGCCCCTACACCCGGGTCGGCTCGGTGAAGACCGACAGGCACGGCGAGTTCCGCCTGCAGCAGCGGGCCTCGCGGTCCGGCTGGTGGCGGGCCGAGTTCGAAGGCACGACCACGACGTCCGCCGCGACCAGCGACGGCAAGCGGGTCAACGTCAGGGCCGTGTCGCGCGACAGCCGGATCACCGGGTTCACCGCCTCCCCCAACCCCGTCGCCCGCGGCGGCGACCTGCGGTTGGGCGGCACGCTGCAGGTCGCCGACCGGCGGCACTGGGACGGCTACCGCGGCCGGACAGTGAAGATCATGTTCAAGGCCGACGGTGAACACCGCTGGCAGCAGGTCGCCACCGACCGCACCGACGGCAGCGGGCGGTTCAGCACCAAGGTGACCGCGGCGTCCTCCGGCTCGTGGCGGGCCGAGTACGCCGGCGACAGCGGTGTGCGAAGCGCGACGAGCGCCACGATCCGCGTGACCGTACGGGTGCCGCAGCCGGCGGCCGCCACCCGCGTCATCAAGTTCGGCGTCAGCCCCAAGTCCGTGAAGCGCGGCCATCACGTGAACCTCCGGGGCACGCTGCAGCGCTGGGCCCACGGCTGGAAGGGCTACGGCCACCAGAAGGTCACCGTGCAGTTCAAGAAGGCGGGTAGCCGCCACTGGTCTTCCGTGACCACCACGAGGACCAACGGCTCCGGCGCCTTCCACGCCAAGACCAGGGTGACGCAGTCCGGCGCCTGGCGGGTCGTGTTCACCGGCGGCCACGGCGCCAAGCGCTCGAACTCCAGCACCGCGTACGTGACGGTCCGGCGCTAGGGAGTGCCCGAAGCCGAACCGTCACCGACGGGCGCCCGCCATCGCCGGCGGGCGCCCGTCGCCGTTCGCCAAGCCGTACGATGCAGGGCGGAGGTGTCCCCCTGAACCTGCACGAACTGACCTCGATCCAGCCCCCGCCCCCGCTCTGGCTGGTCGTGCTGTCCGGTTTCGCCGCCCTCGCGCTCGTGGCGTACCGCCCGGCCTGGCACGCCTCCCGCGGGCTGATCACGATCGCGCACGAGGGGGGCCACGCGCTGGCGGCGGTGCTGACCCGGCGCAGGCTGAAGGGCATCCGGCTCCACTCCGACACCTCGGGCCTGACGCTGACCAGGGGCAGGCCCACAGGGCCCGGCATGATCATCACGGCGGCCGCCGGCTACGTCGCGCCGTCGCTGATCGGGCTGGGCGCCGCCTGGCTGCTGGCCGACGGGCACGTCACGCTCCTGTTGTGGGCCGTGATCACGCTGCTGGCCTGCATGCTGCTGATGATCAGGAATTTCTTCGGCGCCGTGTCGCTGCTCGTCGTCGGCGGCGCGATCTTCGCGCTGACCTGGTTCGCGCCACCGGAGGTGCGGGCCGTCTGCGCGCACATCGGGGTGTGGTTCCTGCTGCTCGGCGGCGTGCGCCCGATCCTGGAGCTGCGGTCCAAGCGCAGTCGCGGCCGCGCCCCGGACTCCGACGCCGACCAGCTCGCCCGGCTCACCCACGTCCCCGGCGCCTTCTGGGTCGCGCTCTTCCTGCTCGTCTCCGTTGCCGCCCTCGGCGCCGGCGGCTACCTCCTCGTTGATCGAGTAATGACTTAATCTGGATTTGGTATCGCAGTCGTACCGGGAGTCGGGGTATGAGCGTCGGGCGGGGGACGATCGGAATGATCGCCGGCAGCCTGATGGTGATTTTGGCCACGCTCGGCTACGTGCTCTCCCCTCCGACGTTCGACCCCGCGCCGCTGGCGGCCTCGGAGAACTTCCACTCCCTGCCGGCGCAGCCGGCGATCGAGACCCGCCCGGTCGACGCGAGCGCGCCGATCCGCACCGAGACGATCTCGGTGCCGGCCCGCCACGAGACGCTGAGGGCCGTCATCCGATATCCGCTGACACCCGGCAGGCATCCCGCCATGGTGTTCGTGCAGGGCTCGGGGTCGGGCAACGGATCCGAGTTCGACCAGCAGGCCGAGTGGCTGGCCAGGGCGGGCATCGTCACGCTCGCCTACGACAAGCGCACGGTCGGCTACTCCTTCCCCACCCGCGACTTCTCCCTGCTCGCCGACGACGCCCTGCGCATGCTGCGGGTGCTGCTGCAGCGGCCCGACGTCGACCCGGCCAGGGCGGGGTTATGGGGGGTGAGCGAGGGCGGCTGGGTCGTGCCGATCGCCGCCGGCACCGGTGAGGCCGCGTTCGTGGTGCTGGTGTCCTCGCCGAACGTGTCGCCGATGCGGCAGGTCGCCTGGGCGCTGAACGAGCAGCTGCTGCGCCTGCACGCCCCGCCGGGCGTGCGCGACCTGCTCACCCGCGCGATGGGCGGGGTGGGCTTCGAGTTCCTCCGCCACGACGGGGTCCCCGCGCTCCGCGGGATCAAACGGCCGGTCCTGGCCCTCTACGGCACGGACGACCCGTCGATCCCGTTCGTGGAGAGCACGGAAACGCTCGTCAACGCCCTCCGCGACGGCGGCAACCCCGACTACACGATCCGCTTCCTCGCCGGGGCCGACCACGCGATGCGGATCGGCGGCGGGCCGTACGCGCCCGCGTACCTGCCCACGCTCGCCAACTGGATCAAGGATCTGCCGCGTACGGCCACGCCGGCCGCGGCGATCGCCGGGGCGACGCCGGTGCAGCGCTACGAGGCCAGCGACGTGCCGGCCGCGCCGTGGTACGGCCACACCTCGATCCTGTGGCTGACGCTCTGCCTGGCCGCCGTCGGCTATGTCGCCGCCCCGGTCACCGAGATGGTCGTCCGGCTGCGAGGCCGCGACCCACGGCTCCAGACGGACCTGGAGATGTGGCCGGGCATCCGGCGACGGCTGCGCCGGATGGCCTGGGTCGGCCTGGGCGAATTGGCCGCGGTCGTCGCCTTCATCACACTGATCGTGCTGTTCTCGGTCAACCAGGCCGGCGCGTGGCCCGCCGTACAAGCCGGATGGCTGGTCGTACGGCTGCTCACCGTGGTGATGCTGGTGCAGGAGGTGACGGCGGCGGTGGCCGTCGTGACCGCGCTGCGCGCCGGGTGGGAGCCCACGCGCTGGCAGCGCAGCGTGCTCGCGGGCGTGCTCGGCGGCACCGCGCTGCTGCTGCTCACGGCCGCCTACTTCGGGTTGTTCGCCATTCCCTGGTGACGGTCAAATGGCGGTACCGACTCTCCCAGCCGGCCCACGAGCCCGGTTTTCGCGCGAGGTGACCGCTTCAATTGAGGCGTGTCGGCGATGCGGGAAGCGACCGAGGAGCGGACAGCGCCGGAGGAGACGGGGCGGGGCGCCGCGCTGATCGGCTGGGTGGCGCTGTCGGCCGTGCTGCCGGGCGCCGCGCACCTGCGGGCCGGTTGGCGGCGCACCGGAACGCTGCTGCTCGTCTGCCATCTGTCGGCCGTCACCAGCGTGATCCTCGTGGCAGCGGGCGCGGACGCCGGGCTGGCCGGGCGGGCGCTCAACTGGCTCAGCCAGATCGCCGCCGTCGCCTGGGCCGCCGCCGTCGCGTGGTTCTGCCTGATCCTCCACTCCTACCTGGTGCTGCGGCCGAGACGCCTGCCGTACCGGGGACAGGTCGCCACCGGGCTGATCGCCGGGGTGCTCGCGGTGGCCTCGGCGGCGCCGTTCGCGCTCGCCGCCCGATATCTGACCGTTTCCCGGCAGACGCTCGACTCGGTCTTCGGCACGCCGGTCTCCGGTCCGCGGAGCCACGACCCCTGGGCGGGCCGCGAGCGGATCAACGTGCTCCTGCTCGGCGGCGACTGGGGGCGCGACCGCGTCGGCGTGCGTACCGACAGCATCAACGTGGCGAGCGTGGACGTCCGCACCGGCGAGACGGTGCTGCTGGGCCTGCCGCGGAACCTGGAGCACGTCCGTTTTCCCCCGGGCAGCCCCATGGAGCGCCGCTTCCCCTACGGTTTCGAGCTGCCCGAGTCGAAGCCGGGCTGGCGCGAGGACCTGCTGTTCTCGGTGTGGCAGTACGCCGACGATCACCCCGAGCTGTTCGGCGGGCGCCGCGGCATGGGGGCCGAGACGCTGAAGCAGACCGTGGCGTACACGCTCGGCGTCCCGATCGACTGGTACGCGCTGGTCAACATCTGGGGCTTCGCGAAGATCATCGACGCGCTCGGCGGCCTCGTCCTCACCGTCGACCACGACATCGTGTTCGGCCGGTACGACGAGGGCCTGCTCCCGGCGGGCACCCGGCGGCTCAGCGGCGCCGAGGCGCTGTGGTACGCCCGGTCCCGCACCTTCAGCGACGACTTCGCCCGCATGCGCAGGCAGCGCTGCGTGTTCAACGCGCTGCTCGCCCAGGCCGACCCGGCGGCCGTGCTGCGCCGCTTCAGCGAGATCGCCGCCATCGCCCGCGGGATCATCCGTACGGACATCCCCCGGCCCATGCTGGAGCACCTGGTGCCGCTCGCCTGGAAGGTGAAGCGGGCCGAGGTGCGGAGCCTGCAGTTCATGCCACCGACGATCAGTACGGTCCACCCCGACTGGGAGCGCATCCGCGAGCTCACCGCCAAGGCGATCGAGCCCCGCCCCTCCCCCAGGCGGCGTACGCGGGCGTCCGCCGCCCCGTCCGCCACCGCCCCGATCTCCGACGGCTGCGGCACACCCCACCCGTGATCTTGCGAATACTCGCAGGAAGAGCCGTGAGCAGGGATTTCACGTTCGTGATCTTGCACTTCCTCGCAGGCATACACCCTGAGCAGCGGAAACACCATTGGTGATCTTGCACTCGCGAGTGCAAGATCACGAAACACATATGTGCAGCTCAGACGACTCGCGTGCGAGGATCTGCAAGATCACGGGAGCGATCGCCCCAGGCCAGGAGGGTGATCTGCGAGAAAGTACAAGATCACGGGAGGGGTGTGGGGCGGGTCGAGGTCTGGCTAGACCCGGAAGGACTCGCGGGCGAGGCGCCGTACCCGCGACTCGTCCACGGTGTGGCCGAGGCCCGGCTGGGTGAGCGGCACGGCGACGACGCCGCCCGACGCGTCGACGGGCGGGAGGACGACCTGGGCGCTTCGCGGCGGCTCGGCCACGTCGCTCGGCATCGAGCAGCCCGGCAGGCTCGCCACCGCCACGGTGGCGGCACGCGCCAGACCCGCGCCGTGCCCGCCGGCGCAGATGATGTCCCACCCGGCGGCGACCGCGTGATCGTGCACGAGCCGTACGGCACCGAGCGAGCCGATCAGCGCCGGGCGAAGCAGCAGCGCGCGACCGGCTCTCAGGCCGATCGCCTCCTGTAGCTCTGCCACCGAGCCGACCTCGACCGCCACCGCCGCGGCCACCCGGTCCTGCAGGTCGGCGCTGGTCAGCAGATCCTTGAACGGACGCTCGATGGCGACGACGCCGTAGGCGTCCAGCGCCTCGAGCTGGCTCGTCGCGGTGTAGGCGCCGTGCCCGTCGACGGCGATGGCCAGGCCCGGATAGGCGGCGCGGACGGCCCGGAGCGGCTCGACGTCCCAGCCCGGGTAGACGTCGAGCGTCACGTGCCCGTACCCCGCGCAGACGTGCCGGTTCACCCGGGCGATCATGCTTTCCAGCGAGCGGTCGGCCGCCAGCCGCACGGTGCCGATCAGGGAGGTACGGCTCCCGCCGAGGGCGTGCGCGAGCGGGACGCCGTTCATCCGGCCCCACAGGTCCCAGACCGCCATGTCCCCGGCCGATCCGCCGGGGATCTCCCCCAGCTCCGCCGGGTGCTCCCAGTCGACGCCGACGAGGGCGGGAAGCGATCGCTCCACCCCGGGAGCCGGCCCGACGACCTCGCCCCAGCCGGTCACGCCGCCGTAGTCCGTGAGCTTGACCAGCGTGGTCTCCGGACGCCTGCCGTACGGCAGGATCATCCTGAAGACCTCCAGTTCTCGGACGCGCGGCACCTGACCCCCTTCGGATAGACCCTACGCCCAACGGGCGGGTGTCCCGGTCACGGCGACCTCCCGGCCGGCATGGTCGGCCCGCCCGGGCGGGCTGTGACCGTCGCCGTCGCGGCGACACGACTGCCGGTCATGACGAGAAATAACGCAAGAGTAACGGTTTGGAACGACCCCGCTGGGACGGCTCGCATCACGAGTAACGTCCTCACGTCGTCTTGTGATCTCCCTTTCCCTCTTGAAGAATTCGCGGAGGAAACCGTGCGTCAGCGTGCTTTTCTCAGGAGCGGCGCTCTGCTGGTCGTCGGAGCCCTGGCCCTGGCGGCGTGCGGGACGCGGGCGAACGAGTCCGGCGGCGGGTCCGCGGACGGGCAGAAGGTCGTGAAGATCGGAGTGATCGCGCCGCTGACCGGCAACCTGTCGGCGATCGGGCTGGGCATACGCAACTCGGTCGATCTGGCGATCCGCCAGGCGAACGAGCAGAACGCGCTCCCCGGCTGGAAGATCGAGCTGCGGGCCGAGGACGACCAGGCCACCCCGCAGGTGGGCCAGCAGGCGGCGAGCACGCTGGCGGACGACCCGGCGATCGCCGGAGTGGTCGGGACGTACAACTCGAGCGTGGCCCAGAACGTGATGCCAGTGCTCGACAAGGCCGGCATCGTCCAGGTGTCGCCCGGCAACACCGGCCCGGCGCTGACCATGGGCGAGGACCTGGACAACCCGAAGCGGCCCTACCACAACTACTTCCGCACCTGCACCACCGACGCGGTCCAGGGGCCGTTCGGCGCGCGTTACGTCTACAACACGCTCGGCATCAAGAAGATCGCGACGATCAACGACAAGAAGACGTACGGCGTGGGCCTGGTGGCGCAGTTCACCAAGGAGTTCAAGGCGCTCGGCGGCGAGGTGGTCTCCGAGCAGACGATCAACCCGGATGACACCGACTACTCGTCGGTGATCGCCAAGGTGGCGGCGGCCGAGCCCGACCTGCTCTACTACGGCGGGGAGTACCCCCAGGGCGGCCCGCTGAGCCGGCAGATGAAGGCGCGCGGGCTGAATGTCCCGCTGATGGGCGGCGACGGCATCGTCGACCCCAAGTACATCGAGCTCGGCGGCGACACCTCGGCCGGCGACTTCGGCACCAGCGTGGGTGCTCCGGTGGAGTCGCTGGACTCGGCGAAGGCGTTCGTGGACGCCTATCAGAAGGCCGGGTTCAGCGAGTCGTACTCGGCGTACGGCGCCTACGCCTTCGACGCCGCGAACGCGATCATCAACGGGCTGAAGGTGTCGCTGAAGGACGCGACGGAGATCACCGCGGACGTGCGCGAGGCGACGATCCAGGCGGTGCAGAACACCTCGTTCGAGGGAACCTCGGGGCACGTGGCGTTCGACGAGTTCGGCGACAACACCACGAAGATCCTCACGGTCTACAAGGTCGAGGGCGGCGCGTGGACGGCGGCCCACACCGACTCCTTCAAGTAGTCCGCCGGGAGTGGTGACGGGTCCGCGGAGGTTCGGGTGCTCACCCAGTTCGTGCAGCAGTTGGCCAACGGGGTCGTGCTGGGCGCCATGTACGCCCTGATCGCGTTGGGCTACACGATGGTGTACGGCATCATCCAGTTGATCAACTTCGCACACGGCGAGATCTTCATGATCGGCGCGTTCGGGGCGTTCACGGTCTACCGGTACGTCCTGCCGGACGAGACGAGCCTGTGGGTCGCGCTGCCGCTGATGCTGATCGGCGGGGTGCTCGCCGCCGTGCTCGTGGCCGTGGCGATGGAGCGGTTCGCCTATCGACCGTTGCGCAACGCGCCCCGGTTGGCCCCGCTGATCACGGCGATCGGCGTGTCGATCGCGCTGCAGGAGGCGGTGCGGCTCTACTACCCCGACGCCCGGTCGAAGCTGGCGTTCCCGCAGCTGATCAGCGGGTCGCCGGTCCCGCTCGGGTTCGGCGCGAGCGTGGACCGTGCCTCGGTCGTGGTGGTGCTCGTGTCGGTGCTCTGCATGGTGGCGCTGACGCTGTTCGTACGGCGGAGCCGTATGGGGCGGGCGATGCAGGCGACCGCACAGGACCCGGACACCGCCCGGCTGATGGGGATCGACATCGACCGGGTGATCGTGGTGTCCTTCGTGCTGGGGGCGGCGCTGGCGGCGGTGGCCGGGATGGCGCAGGGGCTGTACCTGGGACAGATCGACTTCCGGATGGGGTTCATCGCCGGGTTGAAGGCGTTCACCGCGGCGGTGCTCGGCGGGATCGGCAACATCCAGGGCGCGGTGGTCGGCGGGTTCGCGCTCGGCCTGGTCGAGGTGATGGCCGTGCAGTACATCCCCGGCCAGTTCGGCGGAGGGGCGTGGAAGGACGTGTGGGCGTTCGCGCTGCTGATCTTGGTGCTGGTCTTCCGGCCGCAGGGGCTGCTGGGTGAGCGAGTGGCGGACCGGGCATGAACGGCGGAGCGGACACCCCACCGCGGCGACCGGCCGAGAAGGGCCGGGTTTCGACGGCCACGGCCCGTACGGCGACGCTGCTCGGCGCGGCGTCGAGCCTCGCATCGACGTTCCTGGCCTGGTCGTACGGCAGCGCGTTCCCCGGAGATCTGACGATCTACGGTTACCCCGGCGGCGCCCAGGTGCATGTGCTGGTTCTGGCGGCCGTCGCGATCGCGCTGCTGCTGATCGAGGCCGGTCCGCTGCGCCGGGTGGTGACGCCGGGCGGGGCCGGCGGCACGGTCCGCGTCCTGGCCTCGGGCGTGTTCCTGATCACGGCGTTCACGGTGATCGCGATCGGCGTCGAGCTTGGCGGGATGATCAACGTGGAGTGGGGCGGCTGGGTCGCCCTGCTGGCCGCCTCGGTGTTCGTCGTGGCCGCCCGGCTGCTGCCGGCCGATCGGCCGGCGGTGTGGTCGTACCGCCTGCCCGACTGGGTGGAGTTCCTGGTCATCGCCGTGGTGCTGGGCCTGGCGCTGGCCGCGTTCGTGCAGGCGCTGGCGATTCCCGAGTGGGAGATCTTCCTGTGCTACCTGGTCGCCCTGGGCGCCGCCCTGGCCGCGGCCTGGCGGCTGGGACCGGCCGCGTGGATCTCCGCGGTGGGCGCACGGCACCGGGGAGTCACGGTGACCGCCGCGTTCGTCGTCGCCGCAGCCTTCCCGTTCACCCAGGGCTCGGACAACCACTGGCTGAACGTGATGGTCAACGTGGGGATCTTCGCCACCACGGCGATCGGGCTGAACATCGTGGTCGGCCTGGCCGGGCTGCTGGACCTGGGGTACGTGGCGTTCCTCGGCGTGGGCGCGTACGTGGGGGCGCTGCTGTCCGGCGCCGCCGCGAGCTCCATCGGCTGGAATCCGCCGTTCGCGGTCACCGTGGTGATCGGCGCGGTGGTCACCGCGATCGTCGGAGTGATCATCGGGACGCCGACGCTGCGGGTGCGCGGCGACTATCTGGCGATCGTGACACTGGGCTTCGGCGAGATCTTCCGGATCACCGTGAACAACCTCGACGGCAGCACCGGCCCGCAGGTGACGAACGGGCCGAACGGCATCCCCGGGATTCCTGACCTGACGTTCCTCGGGGTCGACTTCGGCCGGTCGCACACGGTCTTCGGGATGAACCTGGGATATTTCGCGAACTACTTCTTCCTGGAACTGGTGCTGATCGCGTTCGTGATCCTGGTGTTCTCGCGGATGAACAACTCCCGGCTCGGCCGGGCCTGGCTGGCGATCCGCGAGGACGAGGTGGCCGCGCAGGCGGCGGGGATCAACACGTTCCGGTTGAAGCTGCTGGCCTTCGCCCTCGGCGCGACGCTCGCCGGGATGGCGGGCACCATCCAGGCGCACGCCATCTCCTCCATCACCCCCGACTCCTATCAGTTCCTCAACTCGGCGTTCCTGGTCGCCGCCGTGGTGCTCGGCGGGATGGGCACGGTCACCGGCGCGATGCTCGGATCCGTGGTGCTGTTGCTGCTGCCGGAGAAGTTCCGGTTCTTCCAGGACAACAAGCTGCTGATCTTCGGCCTGACGCTGGTGCTGATGATGCGGTTCCGGCCGGAGGGAATGATCGCGAACAAGCGCCGGCAGGCGGAGTTCCACGAGGAGGAGATCTCCGAGCGGCTCGGCCGGGAGGCCCGGGCGGAGGGAGCGCGATGAAGGCGGACGCGCGGCGCGCCCCGGTGCTCGAGGCGTCCGGGGTGACGATGCGCTTCGGCGGGCTCACCGCGGTCGACGGCGTCGACTTCACGGTCGGCGAGAGGGAGATCGTCGGGCTGATCGGCCCGAACGGGGCGGGCAAGACGACGTTCTTCAACTGCCTGACCGGCATGTACGTGCCCACGGCCGGCCGGGTGACCTACCGCGGCACGCCTCTGTCGGGCAGACCGCACCTGGTCACCAAGACCGGCATCGCCCGCACCTTCCAGAACATCCGGCTGTTCCCGAACATGACGGCGCTGGAGAACGTCAAGGTCGGCAGGCACTGCCGTACCACCGTCGGCGCGCTCTCCGCGCTCGTGCGCGGTCCGAAGTATCGGCGGGAGGAACGGGAGACCGAGGCACGGGCCCGGGAACTGCTCGACTTCGTCGGCCTTGCCGACACGGCCGACGGCCTGGCCCGCAACCTGTCCTACGGGGACCAGCGGCGACTGGAGATCGCCCGGGCGCTGGCAAGCGACCCGGGTCTGCTGCTGCTGGACGAGCCGACCGCCGGAATGAACCCGCAGGAGACCCAGCAGACCAAGGACCTGGTGTTCAAGATCCGGGAACGCGGCCTGGCCGTGGTGGTGATCGAGCACGACATGAGGTTCATCTTCACCCTCTGCGACCGGGTCGCCGTGCTCGTCCAGGGACGCAAGCTCACCGAGGGCAGCCCGGGCGAGGTGCAGCGCGACGAGCGGGTGATCGCCGCCTACATCGGCACGCCGGCGGGATCGTCTGGATCGGAGCGGTCATGAGCGCGATGCTCGAAGTGGACGACCTGCGGGTCGCCTATGGCAACATCCTGGCCGTCAAGGGGATCACCTTCCGGGTCGAGCAGGGGCAGGTCGTCACGCTGATCGGCGGGAACGGCGCCGGCAAGACCACCACCCTGCGCACCCTGTCCGGGCTGCTCCACCCCGTCGGCGGACAGATCAGGTTCAAGGGGCGGCGGATCGACGGCATGGCCGCGCACAAGATCGTCGAGTTGGGGATCGCGCACTCGCCGGAGGGCCGGCATATCTTCCCCCGCATGACGATCGAGGAGAACCTGCTGCTCGGCGCCTATCTGCGCCGGGACGGCGCGGCGATCGAACAGGACGTGCGGCGGACCTATGAGCTGTTCCCGGTGCTCGGCGAGCGCCGCAGGCAGGCCGCCGGGACGCTCTCGGGCGGCGAGCAGCAGATGCTCGCCATGGGCCGGGCCATGATGAGCAGGCCCGAGCTGCTCATGCTCGACGAGCCGTCCATGGGCCTGTCCCCCATCATGATGCAGAAGATCATGGAGACCGTCGCCGCGCTCAGGGCGTCCGGCACCACCATCCTGCTGGTCGAGCAGAACGCCCAGGCGGCGCTCGACCTCGCCGACCGCGGATATGTGCTGGAGACCGGCCGCATCGTGCTCGAAGACCACGGGCAGGCCCTGCTCGGCGACGATCAGGTACGCAAGGCCTACCTCGGCGAGGACTGAATCGTCGGTGGCGGCTGACATGCCCGGGGCATGACTGAGGCGGGACACGGCGAAGGCTATAGGCAGGCACGGTGGCCGGAGAATACGGTGTAGTCGAGGCTGCAGACACCAGAAAATCCGGAGGTCAGCGTGACCCGCCAAATCGTTTCCGTCATCGGGGACAGTGAGGCCGTTTCCGGAACGGTCTACGAGTCGATCAATCCGGCGCGGCCCGACGAGATCGTCGCGTCCGTCATGCTGGCCGATGCCGGCACGTTCGCCGGCGCGTGCCGTACGGCGGCCGCCGCCCAGCGGGAGTGGGCGCGGGTCCCGGCACCGGTCCGCGGGCGGGTGATCGCGTCGATCGGCCGCCTGGTCGAGGCCAACACCGAGGCGCTGGCCCGGCTGGTCACCGAGGAGATCGGCAAGCCGTACGCCGAGGCGCTGGGCGAGGTGCGGGAGATCGTCGACACCTGCGACTTCTTCCTGGGCGAGGGCCGCCGCCTGTACGGGCAGACGGTGCCGTCGGAGATGCCGGACAAGAGCCTGTTCACGTTCCGGGTGCCGGTGGGCGTGGCCGCGATCGTGACGGCGGGCAACTTCCCGGTGGCCGTCCCCTCGTGGTATCTGGTGCCCGCCCTGCTCTGCGGCAACGCGGTGGTGTGGAAGCCCGCGGAGTACGCCGCGGCCTCCGCCCACGCGCTCTACCGGCTGCTGGCCGCGGCCGGGCTGCCCCCCGGCGTGCTGAACATCGTCTTCGCCTCCGGCGCCGACACCTATGCCGGCCTGGACTCCGCGCTGGGCGAGGGCACCGTGCACAAGGTCGGGTTCACCGGCTCCAGCGAGGTGGGCCGGAAGATCGGCGAGCTGTGCGGGCGGCACCTGCAGTCGCCGTGCCTGGAGCTCGGCGGCAAGAACCCCATGGTCGTCATGCCCGACGCCGATCTCGATCTCGCGGTCGAGGGCGCCCTGTTCTCCGGTTTCGGCACGGCCGGGCAGCGGTGCACCTCACTCGGCACGGTCATCGTGCACGAGGACGTCCACGACGAGTTCCTCGGCCGGTTCGCCGAGGCCGTACGCAACGCGAAGATCGGCGACCCCAACGGCGACGTGCTGTACGGCCCGCTGCTTGACCACAGATTCGCCGAGCGGTACGAGGAGTACCTCACCTGGGTCAGGCCGCACCACACCGTGCTGCCCGGGCCGACCGGGCGGATGGACGGCACGGGCCTCTACTACCATCCCGTGATCGTGGACGGGGTCCGCCCCGACGACCGGCTGTTCCTGGAGGAGACCTTCGGGCCGATCGTCGGGGTGACGACGTTCGGCACGCTGGACGAGGCGATCGAGCTGGCCAACCGGCCCGGGTACGGACTGTCGTCGTCGATCTACACCACGGACCCGCGGGCGGCGTTCCGGTTCCGCTCCGGGATCTCGGCGGGCATGGTCAGCGTGAACAACTCGACGTCGGGCGCCGAGGCCCACCTGCCGTTCGGCGGGAACGGCAGGTCGGGCAACGGGAGCAGGCAGAGCGGGATGTGGGTCCTCGACCAGTTCACCCGGTGGCAGGCGATGAACTGGGACTACTCGGGCCGCCTGCAGAAGGCCCAGATGGACGTGGCGGAGATCACGCCCGATCTGGGCTTCCGGCTCTGATCGGCGTCCCAGGTCGTCGGCTTCGATTACTGATCTTCGCGGGTGGGGCGACCGGCCTCACCTGGATGGGCCGGGGCCGCGGCGGCCGTCGTAACCGAGCAGCCGCATCGCGACCTCGGGATCCATGGCGGCGGCGAGCAACTGGGCACGCTCGGCGGCCCGGTCTCTGGCCGCCTCGGCCTGCCTGCGCGCCCTCCGCTGCGTGCGCGCCACCACGACGGCCGCGGTCAGACCGGTGATCAACGCGATCAGCGTGACGGCCAGCGCGAGCACGAGTCCGCTCGGCATGCCCTTCGGCGGCTCGGCGAGCACCATGCCGAGCGGGACGAACAGCAGCACGGCCGTGACGGCGCCGGCGATCGCCCAGAACGTGCCGCCGGAGGACTTCCCCGCAGCGGCGGCGGGCGGCACGGGCGGCGGCCCGCCCCTGCGGGACGCGAAGCCGTCATGCCGGACGAAGGCGGGGGCGACCAGCGCGGGCGGCGGCGCGCTCAGCACGGGCGGCCCGCCCGCCGGGCGGGACTGCATGGCCGACGGCCGAGGCGGCATGGCCGACGGGCGGGGCTGCATGGCCGACGGGCGGGGCTGCATGGCCGACGGGCGGGGCTGCATGGCCGACGGGCGGGGCTGCATGGCCGACGGGCGGGGCTGCATGGCCGACGGCGCCGATCCGGTCGAGCGCAGGGGGGCCGGTTCCCGGTGCGGCGGGACGGGCAGCTCCACCGAGACGGTGCTGTGCACGCGGTGCGCCCGCGCGGCGGCCTCGTGGTAGGTCTCGATCTCCGCGTAGAACTCATCGGAGCCGTAGACGCCGCCGTCGATGAGCGGTCCCCTCGCGCACTCGATGACCGCGACCACGTCGTCGCCGCCCAGCGTCTTGTGCTGTTCCAGGGCGTGGGCGACCGAGAGCACCTCGCGGCGGTTGTCGCGCAGCAGGTCGGCGGTCTTCTCCAGCAGGCGGGCGAGGTTGACCTCGATCCGCTCCGGAAGCAGGTCGGGCAGCGGCTCATCGCGTACGGCCCCGGGCCGGCCCTGGGCCGCTCTGCCCTCACGCAGTCCCAGCTCCTGCAGCGCCGGGAGCGAGGCCACACCGATGCCCATGCCCCAGTGCGCCTCCATCAGCCCGGTCAGCATGGTGGCCGACTGCAGGTCGCCCGACACTCCCGAGGAGTTGTCCTCGCCGAAGAACATCCGCTCCCCGGCCAGGGAGGCGAGGGAGACCATGATGTCCGCCTCGTACTCCGACCTCCACCGGGTGAACTGGTCCTCGGGCCTGATGCTGGCGACCATGCCGAGGTAGTCGGCGCCCTTCTCGATCGTCGCGATGTCGATCTCCAGGTGGTGCCGTGTGCGGTAGGCGACCACCGCGTGGCAGGCCTCGTGCACCGCCACCGCGTGACGCTCGCGTTCGATGTACTCGACGTCCTCGGGCGGGCCGAGCTGTTTGAGCCGCTTGGCCCGCATGACGTCGGACCAGGTGATGAGCTCGCGGCCGTCCCGGATCGCGGTGATCAGCGACTCGTTGACGAGGTCCTTGATCGTGGCCCCGGTTGCGTACGGAGTGATCGTGGCGAGCTTGTCGATCTGCCCGGCGGTCAGTTCGTGCCGCACCTTGCCGAAGTAGCCCTGGTAGGTGCGGATCCGGCCCGCCTTCGAGGGGTAGCCGACCTTGTAGATGCGGTCGATCCGCCCCGGCCGCAGCAGCGCCTCGTCGAGCGCCTCGGGCAGGTTGGTCGCCATCATGATCAGGATGCGGTACTTCGGCGGCGGCTTGGGCCGCATGCCGAGCAGCCGCCGCACGTAGCGGTTGACGAAGCCGCGCGGCTTCTTCAGACCGGAGATCTCGGTGAGCAGCGCCTCGAGCGTGCCCATTCCGCCACCGCCGCCCATGCCGCCGCCGTACACCAGGCGGTCGGCGATCAGCCGGCGGGTGTCCTCGCCGAGATAGGCGAACCCGTTGCATCCCGCCCGCTGGAACGGCGCGGGCCGAAAGGGGGCGGTCGTGGCGCGGCCCCAGCCGCCGGCGCCGCCGGGTGCCCCCTGGGCCAGCGCCCCCCGGTTGCCGAGCGAGTCGGCCTCGTCGAAGAAGACGATCACACCGCCGTAGCGGAGGGCCAGCTTGCGCAGCTTGCGGAACAGCGACTTGACCTTGAGCACGCCGACGCCGAAGAACATGTTGATGAACGCGCCGGGATCCACGAAGACGTACGGCTTGCCGGTGGAGCCGGCCACCGCCTCGGCGAGCAGGGTCTTGCCGGTGCCCGGCGGCCCCCACAGCAGGATGCCGCTCGGCACGTAGCCGCCCCTGGCCTCGATCTCGTCGGGCTTCTCCAGGAAGACGATGTTCTCCTTGACCCGTTCGACGACGTGGTCCTGGCCCCACACATCGGAGAAGCGGGTCTTGATGTCGTCGGGGTAGTAGACGTCGACGCCGCCGCGTGACAGAAACCAGAAGATCGCGACGAACTGGCCGACGGCGAGCAGCATGAGCAGCACGACCTGCAGGACCGTGGGCAGGAACCCCCATACCGTGGCGGGCACGCCGTACAACACCTCGATCGGTGAGACGTGCTGCACCTCGCCGAGCACGAGCGCGACGACCGCGATCCAGACGGCCCACTTGACCGCGCGGGCGATGCGGTACCGGTTCCAGTCGTTGAACCTGCGCCGCGTCCAGCGGTTCCAGCCGCCGAAGATCCGGTGCGTCCAGAAGCGGTGATAGGCGGCGGAACGCTCACTGATCAGGAAGTGCGCCTGCCTGACGGCCTCCAGACCGGCGAGCCACAGGATCCACGAGGAACCCGTGACCGTCCGCGCCAGGGCGTCGCGGGCCGACATGAGCCCGGGGAAGGCGACCATGTCGCTCCACATCAGCACGCAGAAGGCGGCGGCGAGCAGGATCAGGAACTTCCCCCTGTCCCACAGCGCGAGTCGCTTCCTGGTCGCCGGATCTCGGTCGACGGGACCGGAGCCCGGTGCGCGAAGGCTCATACAAGAGACTCCTTCATGGGTTGAGGATGCGCTTGACCTTGAAGGATTCGGCGATCAGGCCGATCTCCGCGGCATGCACCCGATGGCACTCGGGCGAACAGCTGACGACCAGGGAGGAGATCCGCGACCCGTCGGCGGACAGATAGGCGGTCTCGTCGTACGTCTGGACGGGCCCGCTGCCGTGCCGCAGGGTGAATACGCTGCGCACGCCGCGTACCCCGTCCTCCACCGGCAGCACCCGGTCCGTCAGCAGCTTGAAGTCCTTGTACGGATATATCCCGCTCTGGTCGAGTCTGCGCCGTACGTCGTCGTCGAGCGCGACGGGGAAGCCGAGGGAGTTGCGCAGCATGTTCAGCGAGGCCCGGTTCCGCTGTTCCTCACTGAGCTTCTGCACTTTGACGAGCACGAACGGCCGGTCGCCGGCTCCTGCCGGGCCGCTGACCAGATGCTCGATCGACGGGCGCTCGTCGGCGTCGTAGGCCACGATCCAGACCGCCCGCCTGAGGGCCCTTCGGTCCTCTCGCTCCTCCTCGCCGAACACCGCCCTGTCGAGCGCCTTCTGGTCGACTCGCCGCCACTCGGCGGGCACCTTGAAGTAGGTCGCCCCGTCATCGTCGTGTATGTAGGTGTACTCGGGCCCGGCGCAACCGGACAGCAGCGATGCGGCGAGGGCCGCCCCCATCAGCGTCCGACCACTCAGCGGGTGCACGAGGTGTTCATGCCCGCTTTTCCGGCTCTCCCGTGCCGGGGCGTTCCATGCCACCCCGATGAAATTGACCGAATCTTGTCCGAATTTTGATTGGCCTCGTGACCTCGACTCCGGGGAATGGCCAGGTCATCAGGACCTGACCTGCGGGGGGTGTAACACCTGAGGGTCTCGGACACGACATCTTCAATGTTGTCAGGAAATCCTTGGCCGGTAGGGGAGCTGAGCGAATGGACGGGTCGGCACTGGAGCGCTTGTTCTCCGAGGTGTGGTCGGGCGAGACGCTCACCGATCGGGACCGGCGTCTGCTGCTGCTCGGCCTCCTCGTGGGCGACGGCATGCACGACATGATCGAGACTCAGCTCGACGCGGCTCTGCGTACCGGCGTGCTGACCCCGGACGAACTGCGCGAGGTGGTCTCCTTCCTCACCCACTACGCGGGCTGGACCCGGGCGTCCCTCCTCGCCACCCGGACGGAGGAGCTGATCGCCAGGTTTCTCGGCACGCCCGATCACTGAGCCCGTCCGAGCCTCGTAGCCCCCGGTGCGTGAAGGCAAGGCACGGCTAGAGATCTGGAAAACCTTCCACGAAACGGCGCGACGGTGGGCGCGACGGAACAGGGTGACGGGTTAGCTTCTCCGACGTGATCAGGGAGGAGCCCGCATGAAACCGGACAACCGGATTCGTGTCATGGAAATCATCACCCGAATGAACGTCGGCGGCCCCGCTACCGAGGTGGCGGGGCTATGTGAGCGGCTCGACTCCGACGCGTTCGACCACCGCCTGTACACCGGCTACGTGGACGGCGGCGAGGGCGACCACCTGCATCTACGCGACGTGACGATCCCGGTTCACCGGATCCCGGGCCTCGGCCGATCGATCAGGCCGGCCGACTACCGCGCCCTGCGCCGGCTGGTCGCCGCCATGCGCGAGTTCCGGCCGAACATCGTCCACACCCGGACCACCAAGGCCGGGGCGCTGGGACGGCTCGCCGTACGGCTGTCCGGTGTCGAAGCGGCGCGCGTCCACGTGTTCCACACCCCGCTCCCCCTCGGCCGCACGTCACCGCTCAGGCGGTCGCTGCGCGTCCGGCTGCGACGGTACGTCGCGGTGGGATGCGACCGGCTGGTCACCGGCGGGGCGAAGGTCAGGGACGACCTGGTCAGCTCCGGCGTCGGCAGCCACGAGCAGTACGTCGTGATCCCGCCGGGTGTCCAGCTCGGCCCGGTTCCCGACCGCATGGCGGCCCGGCTCGCCCTCGGGATCCCGGCCGACGTGCCGGTCGTCGCCTACGTCGGGCGCCTTTCCAGGGTCAAGCGGCCGGACCGGTTCGTCGAGGTGGCGCACGAGGTCCTGGAGCACATGCCCGACTGCCGCTTCCTCATCTGCGGCGGCGGCGAGCTCAAGAAGGAGGTGGAGCGGGCGATCCGCCCGATCTGGGACTCCTTCCGGCTGCTGGGCTGGCGTCGTGACGTGGAGACCGTCTACGCGGCGGCCGACGTGCTGCTGCTGACCTCCGACAACGAGGGAACACCGCTGGCACTGGTCGAGGCGGGGATGGCCGGGGTCCCCGTCGTGTCCACCCGGACGGGCGGCGTCGAGGAGGTCGTCCGGGACCGGCGTACCGGGCTGCTGGCCGGTCCCGACGTGGCCGACCTGGCCGACCACACCGTCCGGCTGCTGAAGGATCCCGGCCTCGCCAAGTGGATGGGCGACGCGGCCCGCCGCTGGACGACGCGGGCGTTCGGGGTCGACCGGCTCGTCGCCGACATCGAGGCGCTTTACCGGTCGCTTTGCGGCGCGCCGCGATGAGCCGCCCGCCGATGAGGGGCATCGCGATCGCCGCGATCACGACGGTGCCGGTGGCCGCCACGGGTTTCGCCGACTGGCGGATCTCCGCGATCCTGCTGGCCGCGTGGGCGGTCGCCGTACTCGGCGTGATCGAGGAGATCTCGCCGCTTCCCGTGATAACGCGGCTGAGCGTGCAGTCGCTGGCCGCCGGCGGCATCGTGCTGTGCGGCCTGCAGATCACGCTGACCGGCGATCTGGTGGACGGACCTGTCACGGTGATGTGGACGGTGGCCGCGACGAACGGCTTCGCCCTGCTCGACCGGTTCGACCGGGCGGCGACGAGCGCCGCCGCCGCGGTGGCCGCCTGCCTCGCCTGCGCGGCACTCGCCTCGGCCGAGCCGGCCCATGCCGTACTGCCGGGCGCGCTGCTCGCCGGGCTGGCCTGCGCCTGCCTCGGCGGCGGGCGGACGCGGCTGGGCCCGTCCGCCTCGCTGTTCGCCGGGTTCGTCCTCGCCACCGCGACGACCGTCCTGGTCTGCGGGCGGGGCGCCGGCGCGATCGTCTCAGGACTGCTGCTCCCCACATCCATCGCTATCGCGGGGGCCGCGTGGGCGGTACGTGGTGGGCGGCGCGTAACGCCGCCACCCCACACCCCCTTCCCCGTGATCTTGCATTTTCTCGCAGACCATCCACCTGACCTGCGCGAATCGAATCGGTGATCTTGCAGTTTCTCGCACGCCGGCCGTCCGACCTGCGGCAATGCTCTAGCTGATCTTGCACTTGTCAATGCAAGATCACGAACAGAGTTTCCGCCGCTCAGGGGGCAGATCTGCGAGAAACTGCAAGATCACGACCGTGAAACCCCTGCTCACAGCCCGATGTGCGAGTATTCGCAAGATCACGGACAGGAGTGGAAGCGCCACCAGTGCTCGTGGTCGCGGTACCACCGGATGACCTCGGCGAGGCCATCGCCGAAGTCGACCAGGGGCTCATAGCCGATCGAGCGGATCTTGCTGGAGTCGACCGAGTAGCGCAGGTCGTGCCCGGGCCGGTCGCGTACGTGCCTGACCATCTCCCAGCCGACGCCGAAGGCCGCGAGCAGCCGCTCGGTGAGTTCGAGGTTGGTCAGCTCGACCCCGCCCCCGATGTTGTAGATCTCACCGGCCGAACCCTTGTCCACGACGAGCTGGACGCCCCGGCAGTGGTCGGCCACGTGGAGCCATTCCCGCACGTTGCGGCCGTCGCCGTACAGTGGGACCGGCCTGCCGTCGATGAGATGGGTGACGAACAGCGGGATGACCTTCTCCGGGTGCTGGTAGGGGCCGTAGTTGTTGGAGCACCTGGTCACCCGTACGTCCAGGCCGTAGGTGCGGTGGTAGGCGCGGCAGAGCAGGTCGGCACCGGCCTTCGCGGCCGAGTAGGGCGAGTTGGGCAGCGGCGGCTCCTCCTCCGTCCACGATCCCGTCTCGATCGATCCGTACACCTCATCGGTGGAGACCTGGACGAACGTGCGGACGCCGGCCTCCAGTGCGGCCTGCAGCAGCCGCTGGGTGCCCTGGACGTTGGTCGTCACGAAGTCGCCGGCGCTGGTGATCGAGCGGTCGACGTGGGTCTCGGCGGCGAAGTTCACGATCAGGTCGTGCCCGGGGACGACGTCTCTGAGCCGGTCCATGTCGCTGATGTCGGCGCGTACGAAGGCGAGCCTGGGGTTGGTCTCGACCGGGGCCAGGTTGGCCAGCGTTCCCGCGTAGGTGAGCTTGTCCAGCACGGTCACGTGGGCGTTCTCGTAGCCCGGGTAGGCCCCGGACAGCAGCGACCGCACGTAGTGGGAGCCGATGAACCCGGCGCCGCCGGTGACCAGGATCTTCATGCGCGCACCTGAACCCTGCTGTGATCGCCGACCATGAGCTGATGGGTGTTGGGCACTCCGGCCGCCCGCGTGACCTCGACGTTGCGGCCGATCAGCGAGTACGTGAGCCCGCTGACGCCCCTGATCGCCGAGTCGCCGAGCACGATGCTGTAGCCGACCTCGGCGTCCTCCAGCACGCAGCCCTCCCCGATCGAGGTGTAGGGCCCGACATACGAGCGAATGATCTTCGTGTCGGCTCCGATCACGGCGGGCCCCCGGATGACCGAGCCCTCGACGACGGCGCCGGGGGCGATGACGACACGGCCGGTCACCTCCGACAGGCCGTCCACGGTCCCCCCGGTGTCGGGCTCGATCGCCTCCAGCACGATGCGGTTGCATTCCAGCATGTCCTGCAGCCGGCCCGTGTCGCGCCAGTAGCCGGTGACGAGGTGGGACCGGACGCGGTGGCCGGTGTCGATCAGCCACTTGACCGCGTCGGTGATCTCCAGCTCGCCGCGTGCCGACGGCTCGATCGCGCGTACGGCCTCGTGGATCGCGGGCGAGAACGTGTAGACCCCGACGATGGCGAGGTCGCTGCGCGGGTGTTCGGGCTTCTCCTCCAGGCTGACGATCTCCCCGTCCGGGCCGAGTTCGGCGACGCCGTAGAACTGGGGCTCGGCCACGCGGGTGAGCAGGATGCGCGCGTCGCAGCGGTCCGCGCGGAAGGCGTCGACCAGACCGGTGATGCCGTCGACGAGGAAGTTGTCGCCCAGGTACATCACGAACGGATCATCGGCCAGGAACTCCCGGGCGATGAGCACGCAGTGCGCCAGCCCGAGTGGGGCCTCCTGCTCGATGTAGGTGACGTCGAGGCCGAAGGCGGAGCCGTCGCCGACGGCCTCCCTGACCTCCCGCCCGGTGTCGCCGACGATGATCCCCACGTCGGTGATGCCGGCGTCCCTGATGGCCTCCAGCCCATAGAAGAGCACCGGTTTGTTGGCGACCGGAACCAGTTGTTTCGCCGACGTGTGGGTGAGCGGGCGCAGCCGCGTCCCCTTGCCACCCGCCAGGACTAGTGCCTTCACGCGTGCCGAGTCCTTTCCTGGATTTTGCCGCCCGAACAGAGAACACACCGAGCGGCCGGATCTCCGCTTGAAATTATCGGCCGCGGAATCGCCGGGTTCCGTCGCACCGGCCGCTTTTACCGAACGACGTCGCATACCTTGCCGGATTCAGACGCCCGGTCCCGGAACGTCCAGGACCGGTTTATCGCATAGCTCAGCGGCGGGCTCAGCAGGATTATCAGCGCCTGGGCGATGAGGAGCGGAATCCCGGCGAGCTCCACCAGAACGGGCAGGCCGATGACGGAGGCGCCGAGGAAGCTCAGCCCGACGACGTAGAAGCGCAGGTAGCCGGTGATCCAGCCGCCTCCTGACCGGAACACGACCAGCCGGTAGACCGGATAGACGATCACCACGGTGATCAGGTGCCCGACCACGACGAGGAAAAGATAGGGCACCGCTCCCCCGGCCACCAGCAATTCCAGGCAAAGAAGCGCGTAATACACACCGGCGGTCATGGCGCCGGCCAGTAGATATGTGCTGCGCTGGCCCCGCAGAAGCGACACGAGAAGACGCGGGAGAGCCGGCAGCGAGTCCCACCGCGCCGCCGTAGATTTCCTGTGATCTGGGCTCTTCAATTCGAGCATGTCGCGCAGTGTAATAGGTGCTGGGAATGAACCGGGGGAATCAATGTCGGTGTCGGTGGTGATTCCGTGTTATCGCTCGGCGCGGACCCTTCCGCAGTTGGTCGCCAGGCTGCTGCCGGTGCTGCGGGACGTCTCCCCGCCGCACGAGGTGATCCTCGTCGTCGACGGAAGCCCGGACGACACCTGGACGGTGGCCGCCGATCTGGCGCACCGGTTCCAGAACGTGCGCGCCATCCGCATGTCGCGCAACTACGGACAGCACAATGCCCTGGTCGCGGGCATCAGGGAGGCCAGGTTCGACGTCGTCGTCACGATGGACGACGACCTCCAGCACCAGCCCGAGCAGATCCCCCACCTGCTGGCCGAACTGCGGGGCGAACGGCTCGACCTCGTGTACGGCATGCCGTACCAGGAGGAACACGGCTTCCTGCGGAGTCTCGCCTCCCGCACGGTGAAGGCGGGGATGTCGGTCGCGCTCGGCATCCGCACCGCGCGGGAGATCAGCGCGTTCCGCGCCTTCCGCACCCGGCTGCGCGACGCGTTCGAGGGGCTGTCCGGACCGCACGCCTCGGTGGACGTGGCGCTTTCGTGGGCCACCACCCGGGTGGGGTCGGTGCTCGTGCACATGAGCGAGCGCGAGGACGGCAGGTCCAACTACACGCCCAGGACGCTGGTGCGCCACGCCGTGAACATGCTGCTCGGCTACAGCGCCGCCCCCCTGCGTGCGGCCAGCTACCTGGGATTCCTCGCGGGGATCATCGGCCTGGTGCTCGGTGCCGTCGTGCTGTGGCGGTTCATCGCCGGGGACACCACGGTGGCCGGCTTCACCACGATCGCCTCGATGGTGGCGCTGTTCTCGTCGGCGCAGCTGATGTCCATCGGAGTGCTGGGCGAGTACGTCGGCCGCATCCACGGCGGCGGGATGGGCCGCCCGACCTACGTGGTGAGCGAGCGGACGGACGCGGGCCGGGTGCCGGGCGACGCGGTGGTCATCTCGGGAGTGGGCTCCGGATCAGATGGACGGTGAGCGCCGTGTGCACCGGCTCGAAGCCGTACCTGGCCCAGGCCCGCTGCACCCCGGTGTTGTGCCCCTGGGTGGAGATGACCACCTCGGCCGCGCCGCGTGACAGGGTGCGCTCCTCGACCGCCCTGAGCAGGTGGGCGTAGACGCCGCGTCCCCGGGCGGCGGCCACCACCCCGGCGAGCAGGATCTCCGTACGCGCCGCGTCCTCCGCGAGCGTGGCCAGCGCGAGCGGGCCGGCCGGCCCGCGGAGGGTGAGGCACTCCCCCGCGGCGGCCGACCCCAGCGCCCACTCCTCGTAGCCGGCCAGCGCGTCCGCCGGATCGAAGAGGGGATCGGCCAGGTAGTGGTTGCCGTACGCGGCGAAGACGTCGCGGACGAGTGCCCGGACCTCGGCGGGGTCCGCCCCGCCGCACACCGTCAGGCCGGGCGTGGTCCGGGGCGTACGGCCCTCCCCCGCGCGCAACCGCCAGTAGACGAGCGAGTCGGCCAGCACGGCCGTACGGCCGAGCGTGGTCAGCTCGGCGAACCAGCCGACGTACGCGGCGGGGTAGCGCAGCACGACGACGTCGGCCGCCGACTCGGCGACGGCGGCGCGTACGTCCCGCAGCGGTGCCGCCGACTCCGCCGAGACGGTGATGCGCGCCACCGTGCGGCCGAACCTCGCGGTCTCCAGCGGCGAAGCGACGGCCCGGACGCGCCCGGACGCCTCGATCACCTCCTGCCAGCCCATCAGCGCACCTTGTAGGTGAGCACGGCGTCGATCACCCGGGTCACCTCGTCGCCGTCGAGACCGGCGGACAGGGGCAGCCGTACCAGCCGGTCGGCGACGTTCTCGGTCACGGCGCAGCCGCCGGGGGCGGTGCGCCCGTACCGCAGGCCGGCCGGGGCGCTGTGCAGCGGCTGATAGTGGAACACCGCCTGCACGCCCGCGGCCGCGAGGTGGGCGATGAACCGCTGACGATGGTGCAGATCGGGCATGAGCAGGTAGTAGAGGTGCGCCGGGTGCGCGCAGCCGTCCGGAACCGTCGGCCGCAGGACGCCGTTGGCAGCGGCCCAGCCGGCCAGTCCCTCGTGGTACGCCTGCCAGACCGCGTGGCGCCGCGCCTGGATCCGGTCGAACGACTCCAACTGGGCGGTGAGCATGGCGGCGAGCACGTCCGAGGGCAGGTAGCTCGACCCGATGTCGACCCACTGGTATTTGGCGATCTGGCCGCGGAAGAAGCGGCTGCGATCGGTGCCCTTCTCCCGGATGATCTCCGCGCGGGCGGCCGTCTCCGGGTCGTTCAGCAGCAGCGCGCCGCCTTCGCCGCACTGCACGTTCTTGGTCGAGTGGAAGCTCTGCGCCGCCATGCGGCCGTACGACCCGAGGGGGCGGCCTCGGTAGGACCCGCCGAGTCCGTGTGCGTTGTCCTCGATCAGGGCCAGGCCGTACCGCTCGCAGATCTCGCCGATCGTCTCCATCTCGCAGGCGATCCCGCCGTAGTGGACGATGGCGACCGCCCGGGTGCGTTCGGTGATCGCGGCCTCGATCAGCCGCTCGTCGATGTTGAGGGTGTCCGGCCGGCAGTCGGCGAACACCGGCACCGCTCCCCTGAGGGCGTACGCGTTGGCCGTCGAGCAGAAGGTGAACGACGGCATGATCACCTCGTCACCGGGACGGAGGTCGAGCAGGAGCGCCGACATCTCCAGCGCGTGGGTGCACGACGTGGTGAGCAGCGCCTCCCCCGCCCCCGTCAGTTCCTTGAGCAGTGCGGTGGCGCGTCGCGTGAACGGCCCGTCGCCACAGGTCGAGCCGAGCCGTACGGCCTCGGCGAGATAGCCGAGCTCGTTGTCGCAGACGTGGGTCCGGTTGAAGGGGACGGTCCTCAGGCTGGTTGTGCTCACCGCGGTAGTGAACAACGCCCCGGCGGGGGCGGGGGTGCCCGACCACCCGCCGTGGGCATGTCATTGCGCAAGCCTTACCGGCGCTCGCGCGTCAACTACCGAACTCCAGCACCGGCGACACCCAGTAGTTCGAGGCGCGGAAGGAGTTGCTGGGGAAAATGTCGGTGGCGCTGTAGGTGTAGACGCCGTTCCCGCCGGAAGCGGCGCCGGCGAGCCCGATGAGCGGGCCGTTCACATACTGCGAGGTGAAATAGTCACGATCGACCGAGTAGTACCCCGACGTCGTGTGATACGACGCGACGTACGTCGTGCCGGCCGAGACGGCCACCGGCTCCGGGAAGCTCATCGTCTGCCAGCCGGACGCGGTCTCGCCGGTGAACGTCACCGTCGCGAGATCCCCGCCGGTGGCGGTCGACAGTCTCCCGGTGTGCGTCCCGGTGTTCTGCGGACCCTTGTAGAACCGGATCCCGGTGACCAGGCCGTCCTGCGTGGTCCTGAACTTCACCCCGAGTGCCACGGCCTGCGAGTCGGCCTGGGTCACCGTCGCGGGGGTCACGGTGTCGGGCCAGAGGGTGGACGCGGGGTTGAACATGACGTCGACCCAGTAGTTCGAGGCCCGGACGGAGTCGCCGGGGAAGGTGTCGGTGGCACTGTAGGCGTATACGCCGTTCCCGCCGGAAGCGCCGCTGGCGAGCCCGATGAGCGGGCCGTTCACATACTGCGAGGTGAAATAGTCACGATCGACCGAGTAGTACCCCGACGTCGTGTGATACGACGCGACGTACGTCGTGCCGGCCGAGACGGCCACCGGGTCCGAGAAGCTCATCGCCTGCCAGCCGGACGCGGTCTCGCCGGAGAAGGTCACACTCGCGAGCCGCTGCCCGTCGGCGGTCCATAAACTCCCGGTGTGCGTCCCGGTGTTCTGCGGACCCTTGTAGAACCGGATCCCGGTGATCATGCCGTCCTGCGTGGTCCTGAACTTCACCCCGACCACGACGGCGTTCGGGTCGTTCTGCGAGGCGACCGCGGGGGTCGCGCTGTCGCTCCACAGGCCGGTGGTCGTCATGCTCTGCACGACCGGCTGCGACGTGCTGGGCGCGAAGTAGACGGGCGCCTCGTTGTCGAACGTCACCCCGCCGAGATAGACGGCGGTGATCTGGTGTTGCCCGGCGGCGAGCCTGGACGTGGTGAACTTGGCGGGCCGGCCGTCGCTCATCCGGACCCTGCCGAGGACGACGCCGTTCTCCTTGAACGCCACCTCGCCGGAGGGAGGGATCGAGCCGGACTGCGCCTGCACGATCGCGGTGAAGGTGACCACCTTTCCGGTGTGCGAGGGATTGGGGGAGCTGGTCAGGGTCGTGGTCGTGGGCCGGTCGTTCGGCAGCATGATGAGCGTGGCGGGGATCTGCGAGGTGCCCTGCAGAGCGACGGTGCCGCCGAGCGAGAACAGCCGGCCGTAGACGTTCGCACCGGGGTCCACCGAGATGTTGCCGTTGGCGAGGACGTTTCCGCGGAAGGTGGCCCACATGCCCATCGACGCCGTGCCGCTGAGCTGCCAGTAGACGTTGTCCTCCTGCGCACCGTTGACCAGGGCGATGTTGCTGATCCTGGCGGCGTCGAGGCTGGTGGCGCGGAGCACGAAGATCGCGTCGGGGTCCGTCTGGGCGTCGAGGGTGAGCGTGCCGTCGAGGGAGAAGGCGGCGGTGGCCGTCTCGTAGACGCCGGGGCTCAGAGTCGTGCCGCCGAGGTTGGGGCCGATGGTGGCGGTGCGGGGCATCGCGGCGATGGCGGTGCGTACCGCGACCGCGTCGGCCATGGCGTTCGCAGCGGCCGAGTCGCCCTTGTGGATGGTCCCGGCGACGCTACCGGGCGGGAAGCCGCTGACCGAGTCGCCGGGGCTCACGCCGAGGTCACCGAAGACCTGGGTGAGACCGGTGTTGGTGACCGAGATCGAGGCCAGGACCGGGTAGGAGGCGGAGCCGCCGAGGTCAGGCGAGGCGACGGCCGCGACCTCCTCCGGCGCCGTGACGAGGGCGCCGGCGGTGAGCGCGGCGAGCAGGGCCGCGGCGAGCCGGCGACGGCGGGTGCCGGGGGAAGGACCACGACGGCGCCCATCCGATCTGGTCGCTGCGGGCTCCCGCCCGCGTCTCTCTGTGGCGGCTGAGCGTCTCATTTCCGACCTACCTCGCGTCGTACCGCGGACGCACGTGTTCGCCCGCGTCCTGATGGGTTCTGTATGCGAACCAGCTCTCGGCGCTCTCGTGCCGGGGGGCGCGACCGGTCGCGGGCTACCGGGCCGGTGGAGTCGGCGGGACACCAGGGGCGAGAGTGGTCACCCGGAAACGATGGCGCGGGAAAGAGCGGGCGGGACCGCGGATTGCCGCGCCTGTACCGATGATCTATGGAGTGAGCTCGGAAGATTTACGTTATCAACTCACTCGGTCTGAATACTACTCCCGAACATTCGCAATTTCCACCCTTTATTTTCCCCCTCCCTTAATTCCACCCATCCCGATAACAACGACCCACAAAATACCCTTATTTCCAGATAAATGGACATCCAGGAAACGCGAAGGAGTTTCCGCATTGCGGGGAACACGCCGTTTCCCGTCATGGCGTCGAGCCGGGTCCCGGCGGTCGCTATCCTGCGCTGACCTCCCCCGGTTCATGGCGTTCCACTGCGCTCCATCAAGGGTGCATCGTGCCAGGCGAACGGAAAGGAGCCGCCGAGGTGAGGCGGAGGACCCCGGCCACGCGCGTCTTCTGCGCCGTTTTCACGGCGGCGGCCGTCCTGCTCATGGCCGCGTGGGCGCCGCCCCCCGGCGACGCCCACGTCTCCCCGAGCGCCTCGCCGAATGCGTCTCCGAACATTTCGCCGAGCCCATCCTCAAGCGCCTCTCCGAGCTCTCCCGCCGCCTCACCGGAGGCCTCGCCCGGAGGCTCACCGGAAAGCACACCGGAAGGCTCGCCCGCCGGCCCCGCGCCTTCTCCCGGCGGCTCGCCGGAACCGTCCGGAACGCACACCGCGCCCGGTCGGAAGCCCGCCCCCTCGACGGGCCCCGCTCGCGGCAACCGGCTCCGGGGTTCCCGGCTCCGCGCCGCGACCTGCCCGCCCACCTCGGTCATCTGCCTGGAGAACAGCCTGCCCGGCACCCCGCCGTCGGAATGGAACGTGCCCGGAGCGGGGGACGACGCCATCAACGGCTTCCCCACCCAGATGAGCGTCAACGCCGGGCAGACCCAGCAGTTCAAGGTGCAGGCGCCGCGCATCAGCGCGTACCGGATCGACATCTACCGCGTCGGCTACTACCAGGGCATGGGCGCACGGAAGATCGCCACGGTGAATCCGTCCGTGCCGCTCCCGCAGGCGCAGCCGAACTGTCTCACCGACACGACGACGGGACTGATCGACTGCGGCAACTGGAACGTCTCCGCGTCCTGGGCCGTGCCCGCCGACGCCGTCTCCGGCGTCTACCTGGCCAACTTCGTCAGAACCGACGGCACCGGCGGGGTCAGCCAGAACATCTTCGTCGTACGGAACGACTCCCGGAACGTGGACATCCTCGTCCAGACCTCCGACACGACCTGGCAGGCGTACAACGACTACGGCGGCAACAGCCTCTACAAGGGGAACCCGGCGGGCCGGGCGTACAAGGTCAGCTACAACCGTCCGCTGCTCACCCGGGCCTCCCGGCCGGAGACGAACTTCTTCGACTCCGAATACCCGCTCGTCAGGTGGCTCGAGGCGAACAGCTACGACGTGGCCTACACCAGCGGCGTCGACACCGCCTCGCGTCCCTCCGCCATGCTCAACCACAAGATCTTCATCTCGTCCGGGCACGACGAGTACTGGTCGAACGAGACCCGCGCCAACGTGACCAACGCCAGGGACAGCGGCGTCGGCATCGCGTTCTTCTCCGGCAACGAGTCGTTCTGGAAGACCCGGTGGGAGAGCAGCATCGACGGTTCCGGCACGCCGTTCCGTACGATCGTCTGCTACAAGGAGACGCTCGCCAACGCGAAGATCGATCCCAGCACGCAGTGGACCGGCACCTGGCGGGACCCCCGTTTCTCGCCGCCCTCGGACGGCGGCCGACCGGAGAACACCGTCACCGGAACGCTCTTCCGCATCAACGGGGTCTCCGCCGACGCGATGACGGTCCCGGCCGACTACGCGAAGATGCGGCTGTGGCGCAACACCTCGGTGGCGAACCTCCAGCCCGGGCAGGTCGCCGTCTTCCCGACCGGCACGCTGGGCTACGAGTGGGACGAGGCCCCCGACAACGGTGTCGCCCCGCCGGGAGCCGTGCTGCTCTCGGAGACGAAGGTGACCACCTCCAGCAAGTTCCTGCTCAACTACGGCAGCTCGTACGGCGGCGGAACGGCCGCGCACCACGTGTCGCTCTATCGCAGCACGAGCGGCTCGGTCGTGTTCGGCGCGGGAACCACGCAGTGGGCCTGGGGACTGGACGCCGTGCACGACACCCCCGGCGCCCCCACCGACATCCGGATGCAGCAGGCGACGGTCAACCTCTTCGCCGACATGGCCGACGTTCAGCCGGCCACTTTGCAGCCGGGCCTGGTCCCGGCGACACAGTCGACCGACACCGCGCCCCCGACCTCGACGATCGTCATCCCGTCGACCGGCGCCCCCATCCCCGGCGGGACGACCGTGACGATCAGCGGAACGGCCGCGGACACCGGGGGCGGCGTGGTGGCCGGCGTCGAGGTCTCCACCGACGGCGGCACGACCTGGCGCAGGGCCACAGGCCGGACCACCTGGTTCTA
The DNA here is from genome assembly GCF_050942215.1 of Sphaerimonospora sp. CA-214678. Classification (GTDB taxonomy): domain Bacteria; phylum Actinomycetota; class Actinomycetes; order Streptosporangiales; family Streptosporangiaceae; genus Sphaerimonospora. Next base: position 2,226,557 of record NZ_CP192056.1, on the reverse strand, counting down.
CCGCTGGACGACGCCCAAATCGCAGACGGTCACGATCCAGGCGCGGGCGATCGACGACATCGGCAACGTCCAGACCACCCCGGCCACGCGGACGGTGACCGTCAACGCGGGCTGCCCGTGCTCGCTGTGGGCGCCGGACAGCACGCCCGCCCAGGCCAACTGGAACGACACCAAGCCCGTGGAGGCCGGCGTCAGGCTCCGCTTCACCTCGCCGGGCTACGTCTCGGGGGTGAGGTTCTACAAGGGCTCGCAGAACACGGGAACCCACGTCGGCAGCCTGTGGACCGCCACCGGGCAGCTCCTGGCGCAGGCGACCTTCACCGGCGAGACCGCGAGCGGCTGGCAGCAGGTGAACTTCTCCGACCCCGTGCTCGTGTCCGAGAACATCGACTACGTCGTCTCCTACCACACGTCCGGGTTCTACTCGGTGACCAGGCCCTACTTCACGACGCAGTACTCCAACGGGCTCATCACCGCCCCGGCGAACGGCGACGGCGGGGGCAACGGCCTGTACGCCTACAGCGCGGCGAGCACGTTCCCGTCCGCCGTCTACCAGGCCACCAACTACTACGTCGACGTGGTCTACGCACCGGCCACAACCCTGTGGGACGACACGGCGACACCGTTGATCGCGTCCCAGCCCGACAACAAGCCGGTCGTCGTCGGGGTCAAGTTCCAGTCCACGCAGTCCGGAAAGATCCGGGGGATCAGGTTCTACAAGGGTCCGCAGAACACGGGAACCCACATCGGCAGCCTGTGGACCGCCACCGGGCAGCTCCTGGCGAGCGTGGCCTTCACCGGCGAGACCGCGAGCGGCTGGCAGCAGGCGACGTTCTCGCCGCCGATCTCGATCACCGCCGGCACCACGTACGTCGCCTCGTACCTCACCACGTCGGGGTTCTACTCGCTGGACCCGTACTACTTCGTCAACCCCTACACGCGCGACCCGCTCTCCGCGCCGGCCGACGGCACGGCGGGAGGCAACGGCGTCTACCGCTACAGCACCACGAACGCCTTCCCGACCAACGCCTACCACGCCTCCAACTACTGGGTGGACGTGCTGTTCGATCCCGATCCGCCGCAGGCGGCCGGGGCGCTGCGCAGCGCCCGCCCGTCACGAGGCGGCCACGCCCCCGCGGAGACGCGGCCGGCTCAGGTCAGATCCGCCCGGTCGCGTGGGTGACACGGCGCCGTCGTGACGGCGAGCCGCACCCGACGGCCTCGTACCGACCCTCGATCCGGGCGGCCACCCGGGGCCAGTCGAGGTCGGCGACCGCACGCCGCCCGCGCTCGGCCATCCGCGCCCGTAGGGCGCCGTCCTCGGCGAGCGCCCGCAGGTGTGCCGTGAGGTCGCCGGCCGAGCCGCCGCGGAAGACGCGGCAGGCGGCCGGGTCGGTGACCACCGGGTCGAGGGTGGCCTCCGAGGACAGGACGACCGGGGTGCCCAGGGCGAGGGCCTCCAGCGCCGCCGTGGGAATCCCCTCCCCGATCGAGGGGAGCCTGCGCGAGGCGAGCACGAAGATCTCCGCCCTGGCCATCAGCGCGTAGACCTCATCGCCCGGCAGGTGCCCGGCGAACTCGACGCCCGGCCCCGCCGCCGCGAGCCGCTCCAGCCGCCCACGCTCCGGGCCCTCTCCCGCGATGACGAGGCGCGCCCCGGGGCGTACGGCACGCAGCCGGTGGAACGCCTCGATCGTGAGAGCGTGGTTCTTCACCGGCAGCAGGTTGCCCACGCTGACGATCAGGCCGGGTTCCCTGGCCGTACCCGCCCTGACCGCGTCCAGTCGCGGCAGATCGAGTCCGCTGGACATCGTCCGTACGACCTCCGGCGGGACCCCGGCCCGGCACAGCTCGGCCGCCGGCCGCGCGCCGATGGCGACGAACCCGTCCACCCGCCGGAAGGCCAACGGCATGATCGGCCGGTGCCGCATCGCCAGCGCGCCGTGCACGGTGAGCAGCAGCGGAATCCGCAGCCGCGCGGCGGCCGGGCCGAGGAACAGCGCCTCGCGGTGGTCACCGTGCAGGTTGACCACGTCCAGCGGCCCCAGGCTCGGCAGCGCGCGTGCGCACTCCAGAGCGAACGCGACCGGGTCGGAGCGGCGGGCCAGCGCGCGGCCGACCCGGGTCGGCCGCAGGGTGACGGCGGCCGCGCCCGGCGGGACCGCGCCGCGCCGCCGGGCGACGAGCACCTCGTGCCCGCGGCGCAGCTCCTCCCGGGCGAGGCGCGCGATATAGCGCTCCTTGCCGCCCGGCTCCGGTGCCAGCCGATATCCGATGTGCAGAATCCTCACGTCGACCTCTTAGACCTCTCCTGAATCGATGTCACGTCAGGCGATGGACGGCCCAGGTGGTAGACCGCACAGTCGCCCGAGCGGAAGCGGAGCTCGGCCACGGCGCCGAGCCCGGGCCGCCGGGACGCGTACCGCTCGTCCGCCAGCAGCCACCGCACGCCGTACCGGTCGCGCAGCAGTCCCGTCGTGGCCCGGGACGGCGCGGTGAAGGCGGCGTCGTTCGCCCGCAGCCGCTCCCCGTCCCAGAACGGCAGGCGCTCGGGCAGCTCACCCGGCCGCCACCGGCTCATGTTGGTGCCGGTGTACGTCCACCCCTCGACCAGCACCCGCCGCTCGGCCAGCGCCGACACCCAGAACTGACGGCTGTCGCAGGGATGGTCGTGGCCCCAGCGGCAGTGGACGTTCGTCGCCACCAGGTCGCCGGGAGACGAGTGGGCGCGCAGCCAGCGCGCCGCGGTCAGGAAACCGTCCGGCACGGCCCCCGGCTCCACCGGGGACACCTCCGCGTACGTCGCGCCCCGCGGAGTCCGGTCCAGCGCCGACAGCACCCGGGCCGACCACGCGGCGGGCCAGCCGGCGGCGGCGAACGCGACGAGGACGACCGCCCAGGCGCGTACGCCCCGCCTGGTCAGCACCGCGACGGCGGCCGCCGCGCCCGCGGTGACGGCCAGCACGGCGTACGGAAGGTAGAGAAGGCCCTCCGGGCCGCCGGGAGACAGCGGCGTACGCACGCCGCACAGCGCCCGCACGAGGCACGTGCCGGCCACCCCGGCGACCACGGCGTACCCGACGGTCCGCGGGGTGACCGCCGCCCGGCGGACCACGGTCACGAGACCGAACGCCGCGACCATCATCAGGTACGGATATCCGGCGCCGAAGAAGTAGAGCTGCCCGAGATGGGGGTGGCCGAACACCAGCGCGGCCCCGGCGCAGGCGGCGCCCATGCCGAGCAGCAGCGTCACGGCGGGCCGCAGAAGCAGCCGCGGCCGGGCCAGCAGCCCGAGGGCGCCGCACCAGGTGACGGCGAGGCACAGCAGGTAGACCGCTGTGATCCCGAGGAGCGAGCCGACGGGAACGACGGCGCCCGGCCGGCCGGTCAGCTCCCCCCAGGCGCGCTCCAGCAGCGAGAGCGGGGCGACGACCATGGCCTGCCGAGCGCCGCCGAACAGCACGAACTGCGCGTACGCCCAGCAGATCGCGGTCACCCCGAGCATGGCGAGCACGGGTCCCCGCGGGCGGCGCGTGACCAGCCGGACCCCCGCCACCAGGGCCAGGCCGAAGGCGAACGGAGGGAGGTGGGTCGCCTTCGCCCCCATCACCGTGAGGACGAACACGCAGAACAGGAGCATGCGACGCGGGTCGCGCCGACGGGCCGCCGGCATGTCGATCGCCAGCAGCACGACCGGCGCGAACAGCAGGGCCCCGAAGGTCTGGCTCGGCCCCGTCCAGGACTGGAACCCCCGCCAGGTCAGGGTCCCCACGTTCACGCCGTAATAGAGGTTCGGCGCCGTCATGAGCACGGTGCCGGCCAGCGCCACCAGACTGCCCGCGTACGAGCCGGTGACGCGCCTGCCGACCATGCCGAGCAGCACCGTGATGGCGGCCATCATGGGCGGCATGCCGAGCCGGAACAGCAGCACGACCGGGTCGATCCCGGTGATCCAGCCGGCCGCCGCGAGGTGGGCGTACACGAACCAGTGGTAGAAGAGCGGCTCCCCGGCCACGGCCGGCACGGTCGGCGGCATGTGGGCGCGCAGTTCGCCGACCAGGGCCAGGTGGTAGGGCATGTCGATGTAGGAGGCGGCCATCGCGGGCCAGGCGATCGCGTTCTCGCTCAGGAAGGTCAGCGCGCCGAGCGCCAGCAGATAGAGCATGACGAGGGCGAGCGCCCACGACCACCACAACGGGGCCGGCCTGCGCCGCGGGCGCCTCCAGTGCCGCCGCAGTCGGGGCACGCCGAGGAACAGCGCGTACGTCGCGGCAGGCCAGGCCGGCACGAACAGCGGGTGGCCCGCCGCGCGGGCCGCGATGTAGACGAGGACCTCCACGGCGTAGCCCAGCGCCAGCCCCAGCGCGATCTCTTCCGCGGCCGTGCGGCGCGCGGGCCACAGCGCCCTGATCAGCAGCACCCCGGGAAGGGCCAGGCCCAGCAGCAGATAGGCGGTGAAGGCGAGCAGGTCGCGCGGCGCGACGTCGTAACGGAGCAGCACGGCGACAGCGACAGCGCCCATCAGGACGGCGGGCAGCAGGGGTGATCTCAGCAGGCGGCCCACGATCGTCCGGCGGCTCCCGGGCCGGGCCGCCCGGCCGGTGTCAGGGGGGCTCCCCGGTGCCGTCGCACGCGTGTCCGGCCGCTGACAGGCGGAGGTGTGCATGGGCGCAAGCCTGATCGCGCCCCGGCCCGGGAGCACGTCCGACGCGGTCCCGCCGCCCTTTTCTTGCCAAGTCATCGACCGGCCGATTCCCGCAGCCCGGATCACCGCCGAGCCGGCCCGCTCAGGACGCCCGCCTCCCCGGGGGCCGGGCGGCGCCGCGACCGCAGCGCGGACATCGCCCACCGGACGTCCCGTGCCCGGGGCAGCAGGTCCGCGAGGCCGAGGCGGGCCGTACGCGCGAACCAGGCGAGCTCCACCAGGGCCAGCGCGCTGTAGCCGACGGTGGAGGCGAGCGCGGCGCCGAGCGCCCCCCAGTGCGGGATGAGAACGGCGTTGAGCGCGAGGTTCGCCGCGAGGGCGGCGGCGGCCACGGCCGTCATCGTCATCGGCCGGCCCAGCCGCACCAGGTACTGCTCCACCGGCCGCTGCAGCGACCACGGGATCATGCCCGGCGCGAGGGCCAGCAGCGGGGCGACGCCACCGGCGAAGGCGGGGCCGTACACCAGCGGGATCACCAGGGGCGCGGCGAGCGCCAGCACGCCCACGACGGCGCAGACGAGCAGCAGGGTGAGGCGGATCACCCGCGCGGTGACGGCCCGGGCGTCCGACTCGTCCCGCACCGCCTGCCGGGAGACCACGATCTGGGCCAGCGCGTCGGTCGGCACCCTCGACAGCGCCAGGAACGACGTCGCGACCGTGTAGAGACCCGTCTCCGCCGGTCCGACGAGGGCGTTCAGGAGCAGCACGTCCGCGGTCAGCAGCAGCTGGACCGCCACCGTGCCCAGGTGATAGCGGCCCGACAGCGTCAGCTGCCGGCAGGCGAGCGCCACCTCACCCGGCGCGGGCAGGCCGAGGGGACGGAAGAACAGCACGAAGGGCAGGATCGTGGAGACCGCCCAGCAGGCGACCACGACCGGCACCGTGGCCGCCCCCGTCACGGCCAGCACGAGGATCGGGACGTACAGCACGACGGCCGGCAGGACCGTGGCCAGGTTGGCCAGCCCGACCCGTGACTGCAGCAGCGCGATCCCCCTGAGGTTGACCGCCGCGACGCCGAACGGCACGGCGAGCAGCGCCATGGCCATGAGGCGGGGGTCGGCGGCCACGTGCAGGACGCTCACCAGGCAGAAGGCCACCGCAGCCGAGACGGCCCCGAGGAGCAGCCCGAGGATCGCGGCGTTGCCGACGAGCGGCCGGTGGCGGTTCAGCACCGGCCACAGCGCCAGCTGTGACCTGCCCACGGAAAGGTGCCCCACCACCAGCGCCGTCCCCGCCGTGACGGTGACCGTGGCGTACACGCCCCGGCCCTCGGGCTGCAGGCAGCGGCTGAGGAACACCCCGGCCACCGCGGCCAGGGCCAGCGGAGCGGCCTGGCTGGCCATGGTCCGCAGCAGCTTTCCCATGCTCGCGGCGCCGTCCGGCACGCCGCGCCGTCCATCTCCCTCCGGCATCGGTCCGTCTCATTCCCGTACGGACGATCCGGCGGGGACGGTCGCTGGCGGCGCGGGCCGCCCCGGCTCCCCGGCGGGCTCGCCGTCCCGCCGGGTCTTCGTCCACGCGACCGCCGAAAGCAGGCTCGTGATCATCACGATGGGTATGCGCTGCCGGAAGATGAGCCCGATGTTGGACATCGTCGTCGCGTAGGCGATGGACCCCGGGACGACGAACAGCAGCAGGATCAGGAACATCCTGCGATCGTCGCGCCACAGCCGGCGTGCGCCCAGGAACGCGTGGTAGAGCAGCCAGTACCAGAGCAGGGTGTCCAGCTTGCCGAGTTGCAGGGTGGCGCTCCCGCCCGTCCACGGGAACGGGGACAGCAGCGTGTAGGCCAGTTTCGGGCCCAGGGAGCCCCACGCGTTCCCGCCGTCGTCGAAGACCACGCCGGAGCCCCCCTCGGCGTTGGCGAGTCGTACGTGCTCCGACTGCCCTCGGTCGAGTTGCTCCTGCACCGCGCCGAGCGGCCCGTCGACGCCATGGTCCATTCCCTGCAGGAGCACGAGAGCCGGGATCACCAGCATGGCGAACACGACCAGAGCGCGACCGGACAGCGCGCGCTTGATCCGGGCGACGCCGACCAGCAGCGGCAGCGCGCACATGACCACCATGTACGGCCTGACGTTGAACAGCGTCCACAGCATCGGCCCGAGGAGGAGCACCTTGCGCGGGTCGAAGCGCTGCATGTTCGACGCGGCCAGGCCCAGGCAGGCCACCACGAGGAACGCGTTGAAGCCGTCCTTGAACGTGTCCGAGGTGTGCAGCACGAAGCCGGGCAGGAACGCCGCGACGACCAGCAGCCGGAACGCCGCCCGCTCGTCGGCGCCGACGACCCGGGCGAACCGGTAGAGGACGATGCAGACCCCGCAGGCGATCAGCGCCACGACGGCGGTGCAGGCGAGCGCGGCCCGCCCCCCGCACAGGTACATGACGAGCGCGAAGACGTGGCACGGCACCGTGACGCCGGAGAGCGAGCCGAGCTCGGCGGACGTGACGAAGTGCACTCCGGTGTGCCGCCACAGTTCGACGATCTCCAGGGCCCTGGCCTCGTAGGTGATGTTGTCGCCGCCATAGGCGAACTCGCCGGAGCGCATGATCAGAAGGTGGACGGCGAGCCGGAGCACGAAGGCGGCGAACAGCACGGGCAGCGCGCGCCGCGCGACACGCGGTTCGAGGGTCATGTGCGCCATCACGACGAGCAGCGCCGAGACGGCGATGACGACGATGTACTCCACCGGCGTCACCCGGGGTTCCCGGCGCTCGCCTCGGCGTACAACGCGTCGAACCACCGCGCGGCCCGCCCGATGTCGACCATGTCGGCGCTGTCCCCCGCGCCCGCGCGCAGCCGGGCCAGCGTGCCGGGCCGCATCGCGCGCAGGACGCCCTCGGCCAGGGCATCGGCGCTGCCCGGCGGGGTGAGGACGCCGTTGCGCCCGCTCTCGATCAAGTCGGGTACGCCGCCGACGGCGGTGGAGACCACCGGCACCCCCGCTGCCAGCGCCTCCATGACGACGACCGGCAGCCCCTCGTAGGAGGAGCTGAGGACGAGCAGGTCGGCGGCGGCGATCAGCCGGGCGGCGTCGGGCACATGGCCGACGATCCGGACGGCGGCCTCCAGTCCGAGCCCGGCGATACGGCGAGCCGTCGGCTCCGCCTCCGGGCCGGACCCGGCGAGCAGGAAGACGGCACGCGGCTCGGCCGCCACGACCCTGGCCGCGGTCTCGACCAGCAGCCCGTGGTTCTTCTGCGGGCGGAAGTTCGCGACGTTGACGATGAGGAAGGCCCCGTCCGGCACGCCCCACTCACGCCGGGTGCGCGCGGCCAGCGCGGCCCGCTGCCGCTGCTCCGCCACGCGCACGCCGTGCACGCAGACGTCCGGGGCGCGGCCGCGCCGGCCGGTACGCGCCCGGGCGACCTGGGGCGAGACCGCCACTGTGCGGCTGTCCAGCCATCCGGTCAGCCGGTCCAGCAGCATGGTCAGCGGACGGTAGCGCACGTTGTGCACCGTCGAGACGAGGACCGGCCGGGGACGCCACAGCCGGGACACCGGCCGCAGCAGTGCGCCGGGCAGCGGCGAGTGCAGGTTGACGACGTCCGGCCGTACGCGCCTGACCTCGCCGAGCAGGCGGACGAGCCGCAGCGGGCGGGGGCAGGAGGTGAGGTCGACGACCTCGATCCCCGCCGATCGGAGCCGCCCGGTCAGCTCGGCGGTGGAGGCGCTCAAGCACACCACGGTGTAGCGGTTCGCCCGGTCGGTGGCGGCCAGCAGCCGTTCGACGAGGAGCACCTCGGCTCCGCCGACGTCGAGCGTCTTGATCACTTCACAGACATGGATTCCGCGCATCGCGCTCGATTCCCTCCGAAGGCGTCGCATCGGTCCGCTAACGGCACTCGGCGGGCCGCGGCCCGGGGCCGGTGACGCCGATGTACTCGCCCTCGTACGCGAAGACGCGGAAGTGCGGCTGCCGCTCGGGGCGGACGGCGTTTCGAGCGACGACACGAATATCCATGGCCGAATGCTATGTGCGGCATTCATTCACGATGTGGAGCGCCACTCAATATCTCGGAAAACAGCGCGGCATGGAAATTCATGTAATTCGGTAGATCGCGTAATCGCCGGAGCGGTACACCGGATGCGCCCATTCCCCGACCCGTGGCCGCGCCATTCCTGGCCGTTGCTCGAACACCAGCCACCGCACGCCGTAGCGGGCGTTCAGCAGCCGGATCGCCGCCGAGGCCGGATCACGGAAGGCGGCGTCGTTCAGCCGTAGCCGTTCCGCGTCCCAGAACGGAAGCGTCTCGGTGCGCTCTCCGGGCCGCCAGCGGTCGTTGTTCGACGGGGTGTACGTCCAGCCCTCGACGAGCACCCGCCGTTCGGCCAGCGCGGCCAGCCACATGTGGAGGTGCTGGCAGGGATTCTCATACCCCCACAGGCAGTGGGCGTTGGTCGCGACGACGTCGCCGGGGCCGGAGTGCGCGCGCAGCCACCGCGCCGCGCTCATCGCCCCGGCGGGCACGGCCGAGATCGGCACCGGACTCCCGTCCGGGGCGGAGCCGACCCCGGTACCGCCGGAGGGGAGCACCCGCGCGGCCCAGGCGGAGGGCAGGCCAAGGGCGGTGACCATGAAGACCACGAAGGCCCACAGGCGGATCCCACGCCATCCGCTGACCGCGAGGACGACGGCGACCACGACCACGGTGGCCCAGAGGACGACGTACGGCAGGTAGAGCAGCGTGCCGGGACGGCCGGGAGCCAGCGGGACCGTGACCCCGCACAGACGGCGCACCAGCAGTTCGGCCAGCACCCCGGCCCCGACCGCCACCGCGGCCGTCCGGTAGGTCAGCCGCGCCCGCCGCCGCACGACGGACAGCCCGTGGACCGCGAGGATCACCAGATAGGGATAGCCCCCCGCCAGGAAGTAGATCTGGCTCATCTGGGAGTGTCCGAGCACCAGCACCGCCCCCAGACCCGCCAGGCCCATGCCGAGCATGAGCGGCACCGCCGGCCGTGCGAGCGCCCGGGACCGGCCCACCAGCCCGAGGACGCCCGCCCAGATCGCCGTCCAGCACAGCAGGTACAGGACGGCCACCCCGAGCAGGGCGGAGATTCCGGCGCGCGCCTCCTCCTGGCCGGTCAGCTCGTGCCAGGTGAACCGCATGAGCGACAGCGGGTCCACGATGATCGCGTTACGTGCGCCACCGAACAGCACGAACTGCGCGTACAGCAGGCATGCCCCGGTCACGGCGGCGACGCCGAGCAGGGCCGGGGAGAGCCGCCGGCGCCTCACGATCTCGGCCGCGCCGACCACCGCCAGCCCGGCGGCGAGCAGCGGCAGCTGGGTGGCCTTGGCCCCCATGACCCCCACGAGGAAGACGCCGAGCAGCGGCCAGTGCCGGCCGCCGGCGGTGCGGCGCTCGAGCAGCTCGATCACCAGCAGCACGACGGGCACGAGCAGGAGCGCGCCGAACGTCTGGGACGGGCTCGTCCACGACTGGACCCGCCAGGTGAACACGCCGGTGTTCGGCCCGAGGTAAGGGTGCGGGGTCGCCATGAAGAACGTGCCGGCGAGGGCGACCAGCGCCCCGGCCCACGACCTGACGACGCGCCTGGCCACCATGGCGAGCAGGACGGCGAGCGCGGCCAGCACGGGCAGCATGCCGAGGCGGAACAGCAGCGTCAGCGGTTCGATGCCGGTGATCCAGCTCGCCGCCGCGTAGTGCGCGTACACGAACCAGTGGTAGAGCAGCGGCTCGCCCGCGACGAGGGGGACCGTGGGCGGCACGTGGTTCTTCAACTCGCCGATGAGGGCCAGGTGGAACGGCAGGTCCACGTTCGCCGTCGCCATCAGCGGCCAGGTGAGGGCGGTGTGCCGGAAGAACGTGGCCGCGCTCCAGGCGACCAGGCCCGCGACGATCAGCGCCAGCGCCCAGGACCACCACAGCGGCGCGGGTGTCCGCGACTCCCCCGCGCCACGTCCGCGCAGCCGGGGGAACACGGCGACGGCCGCGTAGGTCACGGCCGGCCACGCCAGCACGAGCAGCGGCGCCCCGGCGGCCCGGGCCGCGATGTAGCCGAGCACCTCCAGCACGTAGCCCAGCGCCACGCCCAGCGCGATCTCCTCGGCCAGGGTGCGCCGCCCCCGATAGAGAGCGCGGACCAGCAGCGTCCCCGGCAGGGCCACGCAGACGACGGCATAGGCGCAGAAGAGGAGCAGGTCCCGGACGGACACCCCGAAATACAGCAGGACGGCCGCCGTGAACGCGGTCACCGCCGCCGCCGGCAGCCACGCCGACAGCCGGCCCGGACGGGAAACGCGGTCGTACGCGCCGGGCCGCGACCACCCCGTCCCGGCCGGCCCGGCCGCTCGTGTGCCGCCCCGGTCGGTCCTGCCCCGGTCGGTCCTGCCCTGCTCTGTTCCGCTCAGCGTGCCGGGCGATGTCTCGGCCATGGGGGCAAGCCTCGCGACCGCGCACGGAACTTCCGTCCGCGACGCAGCGGCCCGGCGGAGTCCTTGCCACTCCTTTGTACGCCGGGGGCGCCCGGGACCGGCCGGAAAAGACGGCGCACGCGGCCGATCGGCTCCTTTTCGATTCCCTCCGGCGCTTTACCTTTTTGCCTGAGGCGTGCCGATCGGCCCGGATCATGCGTCGGTAGGGAATATGAAAAGGCTTCGCCGCCGCCGTCACGGTGGCAGCGAAAAACTCAAATCGCGGGTTAGCTTCTCCGACGTGAACAGGCCCATCACCGAGGAGCTCGTAAGTGAGACCGGACGGACGTATTCGGGTCATGGAGATAATCGCGCGGATGAACGTCGGCGGTCCCGCGACGCAGATCATGGGACTGCTGGACGGGCTGGACCGCGATGAGTTCGACCACCGCCTCTACGCCGGGGACGTCGACGAGGCGGAGGGAGACCATCTGCGGCTCAGGGGCGCCGCTCCGCCGATTCACCACGTCCCCGGCCTCGGCCGCTCCGTCAGGCCCGCCGACGACGCCCGCGCACTGCTGCGGCTGATCGGCGCCATGCGCGAGTTCCGGCCGCACATCGTGCACACCAGGACGGCCAAGGCGGGCGCCCTGGGCCGGATCGCCGCCCGTCTCGCCGGCGTCGGCTCCGCCCGGGTGCACGTGTTCCACGGACACCTGCTGCACGGATACTTCTCGCCGTTCAAACACCGCCTGTACGTACGGACGGAGCGGCTCCTCGCCGCCATGTCCGACCGGCTGGTGACCGTCGGCACCGGGGTGCGCGACGAGCTGCTCGCCGCCGGCATCGGCAGGCCGGAGCAGTACGTCGTGATCCCGCCCGGCGTCCGGATCGGCCCCGTGCCCGATCGGGAGACGGCCCGGCGCACACTTGGCCTTCCCCCGGCGGCGCCGGTCGTCGCCTTCGTCGGCCGCCTCACCCGGGTCAAGCGGCCCGACCGGTTCCTCGCCGTGGCGAGCGCGGTGCTCGACAGCGTGCCCGACTGCCGGTTCCTCGTCTGCGGAGACGGCGAGCTGCGCGAGGAGGTGGAGCGCGGAACCGCGGACGCCGGAGACTCCTTCCGGCTGCTGGGCTGGCGAAAGGACGTCGAAACCGTCTACGCCGCCGCCGACCTGGCGCTGCTGACCTCCGACAACGAGGGCACGCCGCTGACGCTCGTGGAGGCCGGGATGGCGGGCACACCCGCGGTGGCGCCCCGGGTGGGCAGCGTCGGCGAGGTGGTCAGGGACGGGCGGACCGGACTGCTGGCCGCACCCGACGCCGCGGAGCTCACCGCACACGTCCTGCGACTGCTCGGCGACCGGCAGCTCGCCCGCGGCATGGGCGAGTCGGCCCGCCGGTGGACGACGTCGGCTTTCGGGGTGGAGCGGCTGGTCGCCGACACGGAGAACCTCTACCGGTCGCTGCACGGGCCCTCATCGCACGGGCCTTCATCACGTGGGCATTCATGTCACCGCGGCCGGCGGCCGCGCCCGGAACGGGAGGAGAGCATCCGATGAAAGTCCTGGTAACGGGGGGTGCCGGGTTCATCGGCGGGAACGTGTGCCGCGCGCTGCTCGCACGGCCGGAGATCGAGCACGTCACCGTGCTCGACGATCTGTCCACCGGGAATCCGGCGAACCTCGCGGGTCTTCCCGTGGACCTGGTCGTGGGCACCATCCTCGACCCCGACCTGCTCGCCCGCCTGGTGACGGGCGTCAGCGCGGTGATCCACCTCGCGGCGCGGCCCTCGGTGCCCCGGTCCCTGGCCGACCCGCTGGCCTCGCACACGGTGAACGCCACCGGCACCCTGCACGTCCTCGAGGCGTGCCGGGCCACCCGGCCGCAGGTGATCATGGCCTCGTCGTCGTCTGTCTACGGCGACAGCCCGGCCGAGCACAAGCACGAGGAACTGCCCACCCGGCCGCTCAGCCCGTACGGCGCGAGCAAGCTCGCCGGCGAGGCCTACACCCTGGCCTACGCGAAGAGCTTCGGCATGCCGATCCTGCCGTTCCGTTTCTTCAACGTCTACGGCCCGCTGCAACCGGCCGGTCACGCGTACGCCGCCGTCGTCCCGGCCTTCGTCTCGGCCGCGCTGCGCGGCCGGCCGGTGCCGATACACGGCGACGGGCACCAGGCACGCGACTTCACCTACGTGGGGTCGGTGGCCGAGGTGCTCGCCGACGCCGTGCTCCGCCGGGTGACGAGCACCGCACCGGTGAACCTCGCTTTCGGCAACCGGATCTCCCTGCTGTCGCTGAAGGACGCCCTCGCCGGCGTCCTCGGCCGTCCCGTCGAGGCGGCCTTCCTGCCGGCCAGGGCGGGCGACATCCGCGAGTCGCGGGCCGCCTCTCGCCTGCTGCTCGACCTGTTCCCCGGCGTACGTCCCGTGCCGCTGGAGGACGGGCTCGGCGCGACCGTCGCCTGGTTCGAGCAGACCACCGGGCCCGAGAAGGCCGGCGGGCCGGTCACGCCCGGGCCGACACCCACGCGGCCCCTCGTGGTCGCCCCGCATGTATGACCCCATTGATCCGCCGGCCCGGCCGGCCTCGATTCCTTGGAGAAGTCGGTGACTAACTCGCCACGGCGCACCTACCTGGTCACAGGTGGCAGCGGCTTCATCGGATCCCATCTCGCCGACGCGCTGCTCGCGCGGGGCGACTCCGTCGTCGTCCTGGACAACCTGTCGACCGGGCGGCTGGCCAACCTCAGCCGCCATCCCCATCTGCGGTTCGTGCACGGCTCGGTGCTCGACGAGCTGATGGTGGACGAGCTCGTCCACCAGTGCGACGCGGTCGTCCACCTCGCGGCGGCCGTCGGTGTGAAGCTGATCGTCGAGCAGCCGCTGCGCTCCCTGACGACGAACATCCGCGGCTCGGAGATCGTGATCGGGGCGGCCCACCGCTACCGGCGCAAGATCCTCCTCGCGAGCACGAGCGAGATCTACGGAAAGAACTCCGGCGGGCCCCTCACCGAGGCGTCCGACCGGATCCTGGGCAGCCCCGGAGTCGTCCGGTGGGCGTACAGCACGGCCAAGGCCGTCGACGAGATCCTGGCCAACGCCTACCACAGGGAGCGCGGCCTGCCCGCGATCGTCGTCAGGTTGTTCAACACCGTGGGCCCCCGGCAGAGCCCGGCCTACGGCATGGTCATTCCGCGGCTCGTCAGGCAGGCGATCAGCGGGCTCCCGCTCACCGTCTTCGGCGACGGCACCCAGACCCGCTGCTTCGCCCACGTGCTGGACGTCGTGGCGGCCCTGGTCCGGCTGCTCGACCACGACGACGCCGTCGGACAGACGTTCAACGTCGGCTGCAGCGACGAGGTGAGCATCCTGGAGCTCGCCAAGCTGATCACGGAGCTCGCCGGGAGCACGTCCGGGATCGAGCTGATCCCGTACGCCGAGGCGTACGGGACGGGGTTCGAGGACATGGAGCGCCGGGTGCCCGACACCGCCAAGATCCGCGAGCTCACCGGGTGGTCGCCGGTGCGGACGCTCGACGACATCCTGGCGGAGACCATCGCCGAGGCCCGGGCCGAACTGGCGAACTCCCGGTGATGAACGGCTCGATCCTCCTCACCGCCACAGCCAGCGGCTTCCTCGTCGCCGCGGCAGCGACCCACGTGCTGCGCCGGGTCGCGCTGCACTGGGGATTCACCGACCGGCCCGGGGGACACAAGGCGCACCGGCGGCCCACCCCCTACCTGGGCGGTGTGGCCATCATGCTGGGCGCCGTCCTCCCCCCGGCCGCGCTCGCCGGTCTCGCCGACCCGCACGCCGCCGCGATCGTCATCGGCGCGCTGGCCGTGACCCTACTCGGGCTGATCGACGATCTGCGGCCGCTCAGCCCGCTGACCCGGCTCGCCGTCGAGACGCTGGCGGCCGTCGGCGTCGTGCTGAGCGGGGTCCAGGCCACGCTCACCGGCGGCTGGCCGGACATCCCCATCACCGTGCTGTGGATCGTCGTCGTCACCAACTCCTTCAACCTGCTCGACAACATGGACGGGGCGCTCGGCGCCGTGACGGTGGTCAGCGCCACGCTTCTGGCGGCCGCCGCCTTCGTGTCCGCCCAGCCGGTGATCGGACTGCTCCTGGCCACCCTGCCCCTCGCCGCCCTGGGCTTCCTGCCGTACAACTGGGCGCCCGCGAAGATCTTCATGGGGGACGCGGGCTCGCTGTTCATCGGGTTCGTCCTCGCCTGTTCCGCCGCCCTGCTGGCCACGGGCGGGAACGCCGGCACCACGGTCGCGGGACTGCTCCTGCCGACCTTCGTCGCCACCGTCGACACCGGGATCGTGCTGCTGTCACGCAAGAGGGCGGGACGTCCGATCCTGCGCGGCGGGACCGACCACCTCTCCCACCGCCTGCGCAAGCTCGGCCTCAGCACGAGGCTCACGGCACTGGCGCTCGCCGCCCTCGCGGCCGCCGCCGGGATGCTGCACCTCGTGATGACGCTGGGCTGGATCTCGCCGCTCGGAGCGTCGCTCATCGGGCTGGGGGCCGCCTGCGTCCTCATCGGCCTGCCGCAACGCGTCCGGGTCTATCCGTCGGCTCGCCCGCAGAGAACTCCTACCGGAAAGCGGTAATGATCGTGGAACTGCTCTATTACGCGCAACTCGTCCGCAGGAACTGGGTGCTGCTCCTGCTCGCGCTGGGCGTCGGAGTGGGGAGCGCCCTCGTCGTGACCGCGAACACCCCGCCCAAGTACGTCGCGACGATCACGATGCTGGTCTCCGCCGACGGCAGGGGGGACGGCGTAGCCGCCGCCCTCCAGGCGGGAGCGCTGTCCCAGCAGCGGGTGCAGTCCTACGCCGCCCTGCTGACCAGCCGCCGGGTCATCGGCCAGATCGCGCACGGCGCGGACATCCCGGCCCTCCAGGCGGACGTCATGGCCGAGAGCATTCCCAACACCACGCTCCTGCGCACCACCGTCACCGACACCGACGCGCGCCGGGCCGCCGACCGGGCCAACGAGCTCGGCTCGACGTTTTCCAAACTGATCGACCAGATCGAGCGGCCCTCCCCCGGCGGCCGCCCCACGGTCCGGGTCACCGTGGTCGACCGGGCGGAGATCCCGCGTGAGCAGGTCTCGCCCCGGCCGCTGCTCAACGTGGCGCTCGGCGCCCTGGTGGCGCTGTTCGCCGCCATCGCCGGACTCGTGCTGCGCGACCGCCTGGACACGACCGTCAAGACGTCCGAGGCCCTGCAGCAGATCACCGGGAGCTCGATCCTCGGGATCATCGGATTCGAGCGGGATGCACGGCAGCACCCGCTGATCGTCCGCGGCGACAGCCGGTCGCCGCGAGCGGAGTCGTTCCGGTCCCTGCGGACGAACCTGCAGTTCATCGGGGTGGACAGGCAGCCGAAGTCGCTCGTCGTGACCAGCTGCCTGCCGAGCGAGGGCAAGTCCTCCACCTCCGCCAACCTGGCGATCACGCTGGCGCAGGCGGATTGGCGGGTGCTCCTGGTCGACGCCGACCTGCGCCGCTCCCGCATCGCCGACTACCTCGGCATCGAGGGCGGAGTGGGCCTCACCGACGTCCTGATCGGCAGGGCCCGGTTGGAGGAGGTCATCCAGACGTGGGGCGGGTCGGGCCTGTCGGTGCTGCCGAGCGGGCAGGTCCCGCCCAACCCCAGTGAACTGCTCGGCTCCCAGGAGATGCGCTCGGTGCTCGCCCGCCTCACGCGCGACCACGACATCGTGATCTTCGACGCGCCGCCGCTGCTGCCCGTCACCGACGCGGCCGCGCTCGGCGCGATCTGCGACGGCGCGCTGCTCGTCGTGCGGTACGGCAAGACACGGCGCGAGCAGGTGACGCGCGCCCAGGAGCTGCTGACGTCGGCCGGCGTCCGCCTCATCGGGAGCGTCCTGAACTTCACCCCGGCCGGGCACGGCGCCTACTACGGCTACGGGTACGGCTACAGCCCCGGCGAGGAACCGGTGACGGAGACGGTCAAGGCGCCGGCGAGCGTGTGACGGGCGCGTCGGCGACCGGCGCGGACATGAGCAGCCCGAGCGGCGCGGCGAGCGACTCGGCGATGTGCCGCGCCGCGATCCGGTAGGCCCGGCGGGACCGGCCGTAGGGGTCGGCGATGTCGGGCCGCTCCGATCGGACCAATCCGCGCAGCGACCTCGCCTCGGCGACCAGGGCTGCGGCCCGCCGCACCGGATCGGGATGGCACACGACGTTCCCGGCGGGCACGGCCCGGGCCAGCACGCCGAACTCGGCGATCGTGAAGGTACGCGCCGCGGCGAGAGGATGCAGCGCCACCACGCCGGCACGGTGCTCGGACGCGGCCGCGAGCACCAGATCGGCGGTGACCACCAGCCCGGCGGTGAGCGGACGCGAGACGAAGCCCTCCGCCTCCCCGCCGAGCCGGGCCAGCTCGCGCCGCGCCCGCTCGGCCATCGGCCGTCCACGGACCGCACGGGTCCCCGCGCTGGTCGCGACGATCGGGGAGCCCGGCCCGAGCACGGATCTGGCCAGCCGCTCGGCCAGCGCCGACCTGCAGATGTTGCCGGTGCACACGAACAGAATGTGAAAGCCGCCGTTCATGGACGCCAAGGTAGGCGGCCCTCAGCGGGCCGCCCCCGTGGCGCGCCGGTCTTTACGGTGAGGGGGCGCAGTTCTGGCCTTCCCGCCGGATCGCCGTCCGCTGGGGCCGGACGAGCGGCTGCACCGGGACGACCGGCGACGCCGCCGAGTAGGGCTCGACCAGGTCGAACTCGAGTGTCCTCGCCTGCCGCGGGGCGAACTCCAGCACCGTCGAGTAGACGGGATGCGACAGCTCCGTCTCGGCGTAGAAGCCGACGGGACGACCGTCGAGGCGCGCCGCGGTCGCCCTGGCGCCGATTCCCGCGTAAAGGGACACCCACAACCGGTTGGAACCGGGCGTGTGCCGGCTCCGCGGCGCGTCGAGCCGGCCGGTGACGTACGTGGGCAGCCGCCCGCGCGGCACGTCGTTGGCGAGCCGGATCCGTACCGTGCTGGTGCGCCGGCCGTCGCCGCGGCACGGGCCGAGCGTGTAGGTCAAGGAACGCTTCAGGTAGTAGTCGAGCTTGGTCCCGCCCGAGTTGTTGATCACCAGGGCGGCGAAGGGTCCGGGCCGCCGCGGCAGGGTTCCGCCGAGCGGGGTGGCGGCGAGACGCCGCTCCTCATCGTCCCTTCTGCTCCAGACCTGGACCCTCCGCTCGTTCACCAGCCGCGACAGCACGGGCAGCGCACGCGCGGGATCGGCGACGTCCTCGGCGCCGACCAGCGCCTCGCTGACGGCGGCGGCGATCCTGATGAGGAACCTCTTACGCTCGGCCGGATTCGGATACCGGGCGTACGACGTGCGCTCGGTGAGATCGACGACGTTGGCCGCCGTCACCGTCTCGCCGCCGGGCAGCCTGACCGGCCCGATCAACTTCAGCAGGTGGGCGAGGCCGACCGGGTCGGTGGCGATGGCGCCGTCCAGCGATCGGCCGGTCTTGCGCTCCCACAGCCCGGCCCAGGTGGCCGCGGCGTACGGAAAATGCGGCGAAAGGTTGGAGACGGAGAGCAGGGAGGTCGCGCCCCGGCCGTAGCGCGAGGTGAAGGCCGGCCCGAAGTCGGCGACGGGGGCCGAGCTGGGCGCGAGCCCGTTGTTGGCCGACAGACGCCTGATGCCGAGCCTGCCGTGATCGGCCGTCAGGATGCCGAACGCGCCGACCAGCCCCCCGGTGCCGCGTGCCTCGGCGTTGGTCTGGAATGCCAGGAAGTATTGCCGCGGGCCGTCGCGTCCCAGCATCGGAGGCAGCAGCGTGGCGGCGTCGGCGCCCGCGCGCACCCAACCGCTCAACCGGTCGATCTCACGCAGCATCGTGCCGCGTGCCAGGTCCAGGGCGGGCACGCCGGTGTACTCGGGCGTCGCGGCCACCAGCGTGCGCACCGCGGCGATCCGCGTCACCGCATGGTCCAGGGCCGGCGCCACGGCGTCGAGGCCGGCCAGGATCGGCCGCAGGTCGCCCGCGCCGGTGGAACGCGTCCCTGCCTCGATCAGCGGGGTGCCTGCGCGTTGGATCTCGGACAGCACATCGGTGAGCTGCGCGGCGGCCGCCGCCAGCCCGCGGGTGGTCGTGGCCCCCGCGCCCACGACGGGAACATGGGTGAACAGCCGCCATTCGGGGCGGTCGGTGAGCCGCCGAGCCTCGTGCGCGTGTCGCCGGGCGTCCGCGAGCACCCCCGCCACGGCCGAGGCGGACTCGACGTCGGCCGTGCGAAGCCGGAGCAGGGCGTCCCTGGCCGCCTCGAGGTGCTCGCGCGTGCCCAACGCGAGATGCGCCGACCAGCCCCCGGCCAGCATGAGGCCGAGGGCTAGCGACGGCAGGCCGATGAGCACGGCCCGGCGGCTCCTGCTACTGGGCACCAGAGGAGCGGCGGCGCCGTACGGAGACCAGCATGCAGCCGACGGCCGCGGTCAGCAGGCCAAGCCCGGCCGCCGCGATCCCCATCGGTGCGCCGGTGAACGGCAGCCGGCCCGCGCCTGCCGGGGCCATGCCGCCGACCGGCCCGCCGGCCTGCGGAGGCATGGCGCCCATGGGAGCGCCCATCGGACCGTCCATCGGCATGTCCTCCGGCCCGGCGGCCTCCTCCTCGGCGAATTCTTCCGGCGCCCCTTCCTCGCCCTCCGACTCCTCGTACTCGTCCGGCTCGGCCTCCTCGTCGGCGAAGGTGTCATCCCACGGTCCCGCCGCCTGGGCGTCCGCCAGACCCGCCTGGATCGGGCCCGCCTCCGTGACGCCCGGCTGCCCCTGGGCCGGCCCCACGGGAGCGACCCCATCCTGTGCCACGGGCGCGATGATGGGGGTGGTCTGGCTGGTGGTCCCCTGCGGGTTGGTGTTTCCGCCCGTTCCCGGGCCCATTCCCATCCCCGGCCACATGTTCGGCATGAACTGCCCGAAGCCGCCCTGGGGGAACCAGATCGGATTGCCCACGTTGCCCGCGTTGCCTGGGTTAGCCAGAACGGCCGGAGCCGCCTGGTTGGCCGGGGTCTGGTCGACCACGACCGGATTGGTCTGCGCCTGCTCGACCCGTGTCGGGTCGGACTGGAACTGGGCGGCCGGGCCGACGCCCGGCTCCACGAAGGACCCGATGGGCGCGGCGGGGATCGGCGGATAGGGATTCACAGTCCCCCGTACCAGCACGCCCGACGGCGACGGGCCGGTCGCCGCCGCCGCGATTCCCCCCGTCATCAATGTGAGTCCACCGGCGGCCGTGGCCGCCAGCAGAATGGGTATCGTACTTTTTCTTGCCACTTGGACCCCCGATAACCGTCGTTCAGGTCATAGGGCAGCTCGCCCGGAATCCCGGCGACCTGCTAACCCCTCGACAGTTATATGGGTCCGGCCCATGAGCGACCCCGACCCGCCGCACGATGCTTACCGAGAGATCGGTGAGCGTTCCCAGTTCGTTGACGATCGGTTCCCGCCGGTCCCCACCCCGGCCCCGGCCGATTCTCCGCCGGACCGTGGTGAGGACCCGTTTCCCATCCTGCTCGACGGCCGACTTCGCGGTCCGCTTCACGGCCATCGGCCTACTTCGCGGCCTGCTCCGCGGCCATCGGCCTACTTCGCGGCGGAACGGCGGCGCCGTACGGAGACCATGGTCACGCCGAAGCCGGCGGCGAGCAGGCCCGCTCCGGCGAGTGCGATCCCCGCCGGAGCACCCGTGAACGGCAACAGTCCGGAGACCCGGCCGGCCGGCATGCCGTACCCCGGGTCGGCGGCCTGCGGCCGCGTCTTCTCCTCCGGCGTGGAGATCTCGCCGGGTGTGTTGCCCTCTTCCGGTGTACGTGCTCCCGGATCGGCGGGGCCTCCGGGGGCCGTCTGCTGTCCTGGCCGTCCCGGCCCCCCTCCCGGCTGCCCCGGCTGCCCCGGCTGTCCCGGCTGCCCGGGAACGTTGCCGACCGGCGTTCCACCGCCGGTGCCCGGGGGCGCGATGACGGGACCGGCCTGGCCGGCACCTCCCGGCACCGTTCCCCCGACCGGACCGGTTCCCCCGACCGGACCGGTCCCCCCGACCGGCCCCCTTCCGCCGAGCGAAGCCGCGCCTCCGAGCGACGCCGCCGCTTCGACGGGCGACCGGGGCCCGCCGAGCGGAACGACCCGCCTGGGGCCGCTCTCCTGTGGCGTCTCGCTCTCACCGCGCGCGGGGATGTCCGCCTCGCCCGGGGCGATCCGCCCTGCCCTGCCCGTCTCCGCGGTCGCCTCCGCTGGAGCCGTCTCGTTGATCCCGCTGGCCGCGACCGCGTTCGTGCCGTCGCCCCGGTCCTCGCAGCGGTCGGCCGCCGACCGCGCGGCCCGGGCGCCGGAGTCGCCGCCGCAGTCTGCGGTCCGCTTCACCCGGTTCTCCTGGCTCTCCCGGCAGGCGGGGCGTTGCGGACAGACGTGGTCGAGGCGGCGGGCCCCGCAGGCCACATGCCTGTGCCGAGGCGTGAACACCCCGAGCGAGGCGGCGAGGATCGGCCGGACGGAGCCCGAATTCTCCCGTGCCGCGACCTTCGACGGCGGGCAGGTCTCCGCCGCCGCGATGGCGCTGCTCCCCAGCGCCAGACCGCCCGCGGCCGTCAGCGCCAGAAGAATAGATCCCGCATGCTTTCGTGTCACCTGGACTCCCAGTAACCGTTGTTCAGGTCTGTACGGCATTTGCTCAGGTTCGGCGCCGTGTTTGCCAGCCAACAGTTATATTGGGTTCGGGCCGTGACGTGTCCCTCGGCTACGCGTTACTTACCGAATCATCGGCTACGGTTCCCGGTTCGTTGACGTTCGGACCGCGTTTCGGCCATCTCGACGCTCCGCAGGAATACGGCCGCTCTCGGCGGTGCCAAAGAATTCGCCAATTCCCGTCGAACCACCGCCGCCCTTCCCGCGGTACGGCGATACTCGATCCGTGCTCACCGACCTGACTTCGCCATGAGAACCCTGCGAGCCATCGGCGAGCTCGGCGTCGCCGTCGGGCTGGTCCTGCTGCTGTTCTACGCGTACCTGCTCTGGGGCACCGACTCCTATACCGAAGGGCAGCAGCGCGCGCTGCAGCGCCAGCTCGCTCAGGTGTTCGGCCAGGAGCCCGGCGGTGGATCCGGCGACGGTTCCGCGCACGGAAAAACCGGAAATCAGCCGATCAAAAAGATCAAACTCGGACGCGCTCTGGCGCTGCTCCGCATCCCACGGCTGGGCGCCGATTACAAATACGCCGTAGTGGAGGGCGTCGGTCCCGAGGAGTTGCGTAAGGGGCCCGGACATTATCCGGGAACGGCACTGCCCGGACAGATAGGCAATTTCGTGATATCCGGACATAGGACCACGTACGCCGCGCCGTTCAAGAAAATCGATGAGCTACGGCGGGGCGACGAGATCGTGGTGGACGCGGCGGACGCGCGCTATACCTACCGTGTCGACCACAAGGAGATCGTCGAGCCCACCGATCTGGCCGTCGTCGACCCCGTGCCCGGACATCCCTCCCGGCGGCCGTCGAAGGCGATGATCACGATGACCACCTGTCACCCGGAGTATTCCGCCCGGCAGCGCCTGATCGTGTACGGAGTGCTCGCGAAACGCGAGGAGCGTGCGTAGGGAGTCGGCATGTACGGATTCATCTGGCGCAGGCTGCCCGGCGGCACCGCGGCCAGGGTGGTCGCATCGCTGCTGCTGATCGGCGCCGTGGCGGCGCTGCTGTGGTACGTCGTGTTCCCCTGGATCACGCCGATGCTGCCGCTCGACGCGATCTGAGAAACCGCCGATCCGGCCCGGAACCGGGCCGGATCGGCGGGAGAGGGCCGGCGCGAGGGGTCAGCGGCCGACGTTGGCCTCGTGGCCGATCGCCAGGCCGGAGTCGACGTCGAAGAAGTGCAGGTTGTGCGTGTCGACGACCAGCTCGATCTCCTGGCCGGGCCGGACGCGGCTGCGGGCGTTGACACGCGCGGTCCACAGCGACTTGTTGCCGCTCAGCGGCAGCGTGGTCTCCTCCTCGTCGCCGTCGTGCTGGGCGGCCATGGTGTCCTTGTGCTCGACCGGCGGAGCGTCGATCGTGAACAGCACGTTGATCTCGGAGCCCAGCTCCTCGGTGACGTTGGCACGCACCGGGACGCGCACCCAGCCGCCGATGCTGCCGTTGGCCGCCCCGGAGTCCTCGAAGTCCGACGGACGAATGCCGAGGATGATCTTCTTGCCGAGGTAGCGGTCGAGGCCCGGCTTCTCCGCGAACGACGAGTCGGGGACGGGCAGCCGGTAGCCGGCGAAGACGACCGCGGTCCCGTTGTTGTCGCGGACCAGGTCGGCGTAGGCGAAGTTCATGGCCGGGGAGCCCATGAAGCCCGCGACGAACAGGTTGACCGGGCTGTCGAACAGGTTCTGCGGGGTGTCGACCTGCTGCAGCACGCCGTCGCGCAGGACGCAGACGCGGTCGCCGAGGGTCATGGCCTCGACCTGGTCGTGGGTCACGTAGACGGTGGTGACACCGAGGCTCTCGTGGAGCTGGTTGAGGGAGGCGCGCATGGAGACGCGGAGCTTGGCGTCCAGGTTGGACAGCGGCTCGTCCATGAGGAAGGCCTGCGGCTCGCGGACGATGGCGCGGCCCATCGCGACACGCTGGCGCTGACCACCGGACAGCGCGGCCGGCTTGCGCTTGAGGTACTGCTCCAGGCCGAGCATCTTGGCGGCCTCGCCGACCCGCTTCTGGATCTCCGGCTTGGACATCTTGCGCAGCTTGAGGCCGAAGGCGAGGTTCTCCTCGACCGTCATGTGGGGGTAGAGCGCGTAGTTCTGGAAGACCATCGCGATGTCGCGGTCCTTCGGGGGCAGGTGGTTGACCACCCGGTCACCGATCACGATCTCGCCGCCGCTGATGTCCTCAAGACCGGCGATCATACGTAGCGCGGTGGACTTGCCGCACCCGGAGGGGCCGACCAGCACCATGAACTCGCCGTCCTTGATCTCGAGGTTGAGGCCGTTGACGGCCTTCACCCCACCCGCGTAGATCTTGTCAACGCTGTTCAGAACGATTGATGCCATACCGGTCCCCTCGATACGGGTGATGTGGATACGTTTTCACAACTGTCCCGCGAAACCCCGACCAGTGTCAAGATATCGATTGATTAGGTCATGAAACTATGATGGAATCGTTTCCATGAACGGTCCAACGCAGCGTCGTACGACGATCAAGGATGTGGCGGAGGCGGCGGGTGTCGGCGTCGCGACGGTGTCCCGCGTCCTGTCGGGCGGCTCGGCCAGCGCGCAGACGCGCGAGCGCGTGCTGGCCGCTGCGGCGCGGCTCGACTACCACCCCAGCGCACTCGGGCGGAACCTGCGACGGCAGCGGACGGGCGGCATCGGCCTGCTCATCCCGGACATCACCGACGCCTTCTACGCCAGGGTCACCGACGGCGTGCTGTCATGCGCCCGCTCCTACGGCGAGCCGGTCACGGTGGGCGTCACCGGCGACGACCCCGAACGGGAGGCCGAGCTGATCGGCGCGCTGATCGAGCAGAGCATGGACCGGGTGATCGCCGTTCCTTCGCGCGACGAGGAGACCGCCGGGGAGACCTGGGCGCCGGCGCTGCGTGCCGGGCTGAACGTCGTCTTCGTCGACCGCCGGAGCCGGACCGACGTGCCCAGTGTCGTCGCCGACGACGCGGCGGGGGTGCTGACGGCGATGGAGTACCTCATCGGCCTCGGCCACAAGAAGATCGCCTTCCTGACCCGGCACGGGCAGTCACAGCGGGTCACCGCCTTCACCGAGGCGCTGGCCTCATTCGGCGTCCCGTCCGATCGCGGCCTCGTCGTGCACGCGCGGGCCAGCCGCGACTCGGCGTACGCCGCGGCCGCCGGACTGCTGCAGAACCGTCCCGACGTCACCGCGCTCCTGGCCGGGGGCAACGTTCTCGGAGAGGCGGCCGTGCTGGCCGCGCGCGAGCTCGACGTGCGGATTCCCAAGGACGTATCGCTGATCATGTTCGACGACGTGCCGTGGGCGGAGCTGTGCTCGCCCCCGCTGACCGTGGTCGCCCGGCCGGCGCAGGACCTCGGCTACCGTGCGGCCGAGCTCGCGCTGCGGCAGGGGCGCCGCCCTCGTACGGTCGCCCTGCCCACCGAACTGATCGTACGGGCCAGTTGCGGCCCCCGGTTGCGCTGAAGCGCTCCCGGGCCGGGTCTCCCCCGCCGCCCCGGCCGACGACCACTCGACGTCCCTCAGGCGATGACCTTCTCGATCGCCTCGACGATCTCCGGGGCCTCCGGCTCGACACGCGGCCGGAACCGCGCGGCGACCTCGCCGTCCGCCGTGACGAGGAACTTCTCGAAGTTCCACTGGATGTCGCCGGCCTCACCCGAGGCGTCGGGGACCTCCGTGAGCGCGGCGTAGAGCGGGTGCCTGCCCGGGCCGTTGACCTCCGTCTTCTCCAGCAACGGGAAGTCGACCCCGTAGGTCGTGGAGCAGAACTCCTTGATCTCTTCGGCGGATCCCGGCTCCTGGCCCATGAACTGGTTGCAGGGCACGCCGACCACGGTGAAGCCGCGCTGCCCGTACGTCTGCCGCAGCCGGACCAGACCGGCGTACTGGGGCGTCAGCCCACACCGCGACGCCACGTTGACCACCAGGGCGGCCCGGCCGCCGAGCAGGTCCGCGAGCGTGGTCGGCTCGCCGTCCAATGTGTTCACGGGGATATCGAGGATGCTCATGCCGTGACTCTAACCGCGCCCCTCACGAGAGTCTGCCGAGGGGGCGAGATCGGCAAAGAATCACCAGCGACGGCCCGGTGCCGGGGGTCCTCGGGTGTCCGCCCGTATTTCAATCCGGGCTGAGGACCCGTCGCGGCGCCCACCGGAGACACGATCCGGTGCGGCCGAGCGGACGGCCGCGCCCACGCCATGGGTGCGGCGCCGTACGGCGGGCACGGCGCCCGTCGCCGCCGCCCGCCCTCCGCTCGCGACCTGACGACAAGGAGCGATGTGGACAGCAGTGAGAACGCGCGCAGGGGCGGAAACGCACAACGTGCCGCGGTGACCGCCGTGATCGCCTTCGCCGTCGCCGGCTTCGTGAACTGCTCGCCCGCCTGGGCGAAGAAGCCGGTCCCCCCGGAGACCCACCCGCCCTCGGCGGCCAGGGTGGGAATATGGCGGACCCAGGCCAAGGCGGACACCCGCAAGGCCCGCAGGCGGGCCCCCGCCAAGGAGCGCAGCAAGGCCTACGCCTTCCGGCTCGTGACCCGGCGCTCCTGGCCGGGCACCGAGTTCCAGTGCCTGGACAGCCTGTGGACCAGGGAGAGCGACTGGAACCACCGGGCCTACAACACGCACTCCGGCGCCTACGGAATCCCCCAGGCGCTGCCCGGCCGGAAGATGCGCTCAGCCGCGCACGACTGGCGGGACAACCCTCAGACACAGATCAAATGGGGGTTGCGTTACATCGAGGCCAGGTACGGCTCGCCGTGCGGCGCCTGGGGCCACTTCCGGTCCCACAACTGGTACTGAGGTCCCCTCCCTGGGGACTAAAGCCGATGCGGCCCCTCGTGCCCGGCGGCCTGCTCCGCCCGTACGGCCATCGCCTGGACGAGCAACTCCAGGCCGAAGTCGAACTCCTCCTCGTGATCGCAGGCCATCAGATCCGGTGCGAACTCCCCGACCAGCGGGAACAGAGCCGGGTCCACCTCCGCCACGGATACGTCGGGCCGCATCGGCGCGAACGTCGGGGTCACCCCCACCTCGCGCAGCAGGGAGCCGACGACGTAGGCGATGAACACGCGCAGCATCCGCACCGCCTGCCTGCCGTCGAAGCCGGCGTCGCGCAGGGTGGCCAGGGCGCGTTCGACCGGCAGCAACCCGGCCGTCGATCTGAGCTGGCGGCTCACCACGACCATGGTGCAGCGGGGAAAGTCGTGGGCGATCTGCCGGAACGCCCTGGCCTGCATCCGGACCCGCTCCGTCCAGTGCGCCGAGGGGTCGTCGGTGAACTCGATCCGCGACAGCACGGCCTCGGCCACCGCGTCGAGCAACGCCGACTTGTTCGGGACATGGTTGTACAGGGACATCACCCCCACGCCCAGCTCCCCGGCGATCCGGCGCATCGACACCGCGTCGGCGCCCTCGCGTTCGATGAGGGAGATGGTGGCGGCGACGATCCCGTCCCGGCTGAGCATGACCAGGTCCTCCCGCGCCCGTTGACGCACGTACAGCGTACGTGACACGCTCAAAAGTACACGTACGGTGTACGTCTAGGAGGCTCCCGTGTCGACCCACGAGCTCTACACGATCCCCGCAGAGCTCTCCACCTGGGATGTGGAGATGTCCGGGGCGGCCCGCTTCACCTGGGAGTACGACGAGGGCCGTGATCGCATGCTCGCCCTGTACCAGAAGGGCAAGGACAAGCAGTGGGACTCGGTCAAACGGATCGACTGGGACCTCGAGGTCGATCCGTACGACATCCTCGGTTTCCCCGACAAGACGATAGCGATCTACGGCACCCCGCTGTGGGAGCGGATGGACGAGAAACAGCGCCGTGAGGTGCGCAGGCACACCGCGGTCTGGCAGTTCTCCCAGTTCCTGCACGGCGAGCAGGGGGCGATGATCTGCTCGGCCCGCATCGTCGAGTCGGTGCCCGACCTGGACTCGAAGTTCTACGCGGCCACCCAGACGATGGACGAGGCGCGGCACGCCGAGACGTACGCCCGGTTCCTGCAGGAGAAGGTCGGGCTCGCCTATCCGATCAACAAGCATCTGAAGGCGCTGCTGGACACCACGCTCGGCGACTCCCGGTGGGACATGCCCTACCTCGGCATGCAGGTGCTGATCGAGGGGCTGGCGCTGGCGGCCTTCGGCGTGATGCGCGACATCACGACCAAGCCGCTGCCCAAGCAGATCCTGGCGTACGTGATGCAGGACGAGGCGCGGCACGTCGCCTTCGGCCGGATGGCCCTGCGCGACTACTACCGCGGCCTGTCGGAGGCCGAACTGCGCGAGCGTGAGGACTTCGTCATCGAGGGCTGCTACCTCATGCGCGACCGCCTGCGCGGCCAGGAGACCTGGGAGACCCTCGGCCTGTCCAGGCAGGAGGTCGCCGAGGCCATGGGGTACGTCGACCAGTCCGAATATCTCCGCCTGTTCCGGTCGCTGCTGTTCAGCCGCATCGTGCCGTGTGTGAAGGACATCGGGCTGTGGAGCCCCCGCCTGCAGCAGGCCTACGCCGACATGGGGGTGCTGGACATGGCCGGGCAGAGCCTCGACGCGCTGATGAAGCAGGACGAGGAGATCGCGGAGAAGCTGGACGCCGAACGCTTCGCCGCCGAGGAGGCCGAACGGCATGCCGAGGTCGCCGAGACCATCGCCGCGGCCGACACGCTCTAGCCGATCTCACCCCCCCCGATGCCGTGATCTTGCGAATGCTCGCACTCAGGTGCCGCAAGCTGGCACTTCACGTTGGTGATCTTGCACTTTCTCGCAGACATACTCGGCGAGCAGCGAAAACACCGTTCGTGATCTTGCACTCGCTGCTGCAAGATCAGCTACACGTAGATGCAGGTCAAGCGGTTTGTCTGCGAGAAACTGCAAGATCACGAGATTGATTTACGCAGGTCAGACGGCTACATTGCGAGAATTCGCAAGATCACGGGGAGCCGGTACGGCTCAGGCCGCCGCGTCGATCACCACGGCCAGCGCGCCGACCACCAGCGCGAGCGTGCCGAGCCAGACCAGCCGGGCATCAGCCGTGACGTCGAGGGGATGACCGTCGCGCAGCGCACGCTGCACGCGGCGGAACCGGACGCCCGTGCGGAGCAGCAGCACCGCGCCGATGAGCGCCGCCAGCGCGAAGGGCGTCGCGACCCAGACAGGAGCCCCATGGCTCAGCGCCACCCCCGCCGCACCCAGCGCACCGGCGGCCAGCAGCGCGGCCGTACGCACCCATGCCAGCCGGGTGCGCTCGCTCTGCAGGCCCTTGTCGACCACGGCGAGTCACCTGTTCAGGAAGACGAACACAAGCGCCAGCACCGCCACGCCCGCCACGCCGTACCCCAGAAGGGGGGCGAGCGCGGGCGGCGGGAGCGGCTCGTCGCGGCGCAGCGCAACCTGGATGCGCCGCCACCGGGGATAGGCGGAGCCGGCGGCGACGGCGGCCAGCAGCACCAGCACGACGGCCAGCGGGATGCGCACCCACGTGCCGAAGACGTTCTCCGGCGCCACCGCCAGGCCGATTCCCCCCGCGCTCAGCGCGAGGGAGGTGCTGAGCCAGGTGAGAAAGGTGCGTTCGTTGGCCAATGTGAAGCGGGGATCAGGCTCGTTCCCTTCCATGGGTCTCAGGCTAGTTCCGCCGCATTTCCCCTGGATTTAGCGGGGTTAGCGCCCCCAGTCGTCCTCGTGCGGCCGGCCATGCTGCGGCTGAGCGCTCCGCTGCTGCTTGTCCGGGCGCAGGCGCTCGCCGGTGGCGTACATCGGATCCGGGACGTACGGCCGGACCGCGCCGAGGCCGAGCGGGTCGTTGGGATCCACGTCGGGCTCGGGAGTGGGGGCGGCGACCAGGCGATCCTGGGTGACGGCCCCGCGTGCGACGAGCACGTCGTTGGACACGGGCGGGGGGATCGGCGGCCGCGCGTACTGACCAGTGCCCGGATAGTCCGGATAGTCCTGGTACGGAGCACTGTCCTGATAGGCGGAGTGATCTTGGTAGGGCTGGTCGTGGTACGCCGCCTGCCCCTGGTAGGCCGCTTGATCGTGATGAGCGGCCTGGTCCTGGTACGCAGCGTGATCCCGGTAACCCTGCTCCTGATAGGCGACCTGATCCTGGTAACCCTGCTCATGGTAACCCGGATCCTGATATGCCTGATCTTGGTAGCCCTGGTCCTGGTAACCCTGATCGGGGTAGCCCTGGTCCTGGTACGCAGCGTGATCCCGGTAACCCTGCTCCTGATAGGCGACCTGATCCTGGTAACCCTCGTGTGGCGGCGGCGCGTACCCCTCAGGCCCCGGAGCCTGTGCGGCCGGGATCTGGGGGCCGGGGAACGGCCCCGTCGCGGGGTCGTCGGCGTCCTCGCCGTCGTGGTCGCCGACCTCGGCGAGCCCCTCGTCGAGGGTGTCGATCAGACGGTCCACGTCGGCCATCGGCATCCGGAAACTCGCGGTGCACATCTCGCCTCGCCACAGGCTCAGTACCAGTGTGCCCTCGTGCCAGGTGACCCGGAGCACGCGGTCCTGACCTCGGGCGTCGAAGAACACCTCACCGAACGATGGCAGCGGGACAACTTCTGACATGGCAGACATAGTGCCTTTACCTGGCCTTATCCGTCCACTCGACCTCTATAGATCACCACTGATCTCGTAAGCGTGCGAATTCAGTGTGCCATGTCGACCGACGTCCGGTTTCTGGAACGTCAGGATGCGCCCACTCGGTCACGGAGCGATTGTCGGCGACAGGAGGTACGGTTCTTCCCGTGCCCAAAGAGCTTCCACCCGTCGAAGAGCTGCTCACCGCCGTGGTGACCGCGCTCGGGGGGACCGAGCGCCCCGGGCAGGTCAAGATGGCCCAGGCCGTACGGCAGGCCGTGGAGGACGGCGAGCACCTCGCGGTGCAGGCGGGCACCGGCACCGGCAAGTCGCTGGCCTACCTGGTGCCCGCGATCAAGCATGCCGCCGAGACGGGCGACGCGGTCGTGATCTCGACCGCGACGATCGCGCTGCAGCGCCAGCTGGTGGACCGTGACCTGCCCAGGCTCGCCGACGCGCTCGCCGACCGCCTGCCGCACCGTCCGGAGTTCGCCATCCTGAAGGGCCGCCGCAACTACCTGTGCCGGCACAAGATGAGCGCCGACGTCCCGGACGACGAGGACGACCAGCTCTTCGACCCGCGCGAGGTCGGCGCGACCGGCCGGATGGTGCAGCGCATCCTGGAGTGGGCGAACGAGACAGAGACCGGCGACCGCGACGAGCTGGTGCCCGGGGTGAGCGACCAGGCGTGGCGGCAGTTCTCGGTGAGCGCCAGGGAGTGCCTGGGCGCCCAGCGCTGCCCCAGCGGCGCCGACTGCTTCGCCGAGCTGGCGCGCGAGCGCGCGGGTGAGGCCGACGTCGTGGTGACCAACCACGCGCTGCTGGCCATCGACGCCATGGAGGACCTCTCGGTCCTGCCCGACCACGACGTGGTGGTCGTGGACGAGGCGCACGAGCTCGTCGATCGGGTCACCTCGGTGGTCACCGGAGAGCTGTCGGAGAACGGCGTGGCCCTGGCCGCCCGCCGGGTGGGCAGGCTCATCGAGCAGGGGCTGGCCGACCGCCTGCAGGAGGCGGGTGAGGACCTGCGCGCCCTGCTCGCCGTGGCCCCGCCCGGCCGGATCGACGACCTGCCCCGGTCACTGGGCGCGACCCTCGCGCTGGTGCGCGACGCGGCGTCCGCGTGCCGTACGGCCCTCGGCTCACGGGGGAAGGACGACCAGGAGGCGGCGGCGCGCAAGGCTGCGTCCGGCATGCTCGACGATGTCCACGACACGGCGCAGCGGATGCTCGACGCTTTCGGGCCGCCGTCCGGGGACGGCACGGGAGACGACTCAGGCGGCGACCCCGGGGACTGTGCGCCCGAGGTCGACCGGGCCGAGGTCGTCTGGCTCGATCCCGCCAACGAGCACGGGCGCGGCCGCATCCCGCCGACCCTGCGCGTGGCCCCGCTGTCGGTCGGCGGCATGCTGCGCGACAAGCTGTTCGGCGAGCGGACAGTGATCTTGACGAGCGCCACGCTCGCCATCGGCGGCACGTTCGACGGACTGGCCCGCCAGTGGGGTCTCGGCACCGACGACTGGACCGGGCTCGACGTCGGCTCGCCGTTCGATCACCCGCACCGGGGCATCCTCTACGTCGCCAAGCACCTCCCGCAGCCGGGCCGCGACGGGCTTCCCGAGGCGTACCTCACCGAGATCACCGAGCTGATCGAGGCGGCGGGGGGACGCACGCTCGGGCTGTTCTCCTCGATGCGGGCGGCCAAGGCCGCCACCGAGGCCCTGCGCGAGCGGCTGGAGGTGCCGCTGCTGTGCCAGGGGGACGACTCCACGTCACAGCTGGTGAAGCAGTTCTCCGCCGATCCCGCGACCTGCCTGTTCGGCACGCTGTCGCTGTGGCAGGGCGTCGACGTGCCGGGGCCGTCGCTCTCGCTCGTCATCATCGACCGGATCCCCTTCCCCCGGCCCGACGACCCGCTCACCTCCGCGCGGCAGCGGCACGTCGCAGCGAAGGGCGGCAACGGCTTCATGACCGTCGCCGCCACCCACGCGGCGCTGCTCCTGGCTCAGGGGGCCGGCCGGCTGCTCCGATCGATGGACGACCGAGGCGTCGTCGCCGTGCTCGATCCCAGGCTGGCGACAGCGCGCTACAGCGGGTTCCTGCTCAACTCGCTGCCGCCGTTCTGGCGCACCACCGACCCGGTCAAGGTCCGCGAAGCCCTGCGCCGCCTCAGCTCCGGCGCAGGGGCGTGACGGGGTCGCCGAGGGCGATCGTGCCGGTGGCGCGGGGCACGAGGCGGATGCCGAACCACGTCCTGCCGTCCCATCTGCGGTGCCGCGCCAGGGTGCGGAGCGGCTCCTTGCCCTTCACTGCGGTGGCGGGGTCGATCGTGGTGACGGCGCAGCGGTCGCACAGCTCCGACACGCGAAAGCCGATCTCGCCGATGCGCACCTCCGCCCAGCGGTCCTCCTCGTACGGCTCGGCGCCGTCCACCACGACACTGGGGCGGAACCGGGCCATGTCGAGCGGCTGTGGGGCCTCCTCGCCCCGCTCGGCGGCACCCTCCGCGATCCACTGATCCAGCTGTTTCAGTGACGCGATGGAGGTGAGCAGCAGCGGCGCGTCGGAGGCGAAGCTGACCGTGTCACCGGGCAGGCCGCCGTGGGCGGGGCTGATCGCCCGGCGGCGCGGGTCGTCCAGCCAGACGAGACGCACCGGCCGGTCCAGCAGCCGGGTGAACCAGTCATGGGCCTCCGGGGCCGCGAGCAGCGCACGATCGAGGCCGCTGAAGCGGACGGGAACCGGCTCTCCCGAGGTCGCGGGCGGAACGGTCAGATCCGGCATATCCGGTGCCGTGAGCGCGAGGCCGCCGTCGTCGAGGTTGCGGGCCACCACGGTGAGCCTTCTGGGAAACTCTCCGAGCCACAGATCTTCGCCGTTCTCGCCGATCACGGCCCAGCGGCGATCCCCCGCGAAACCCCAGGGCTCGAGCACCGCACTGTCCCGCGGTATCCCAGCGGACGACTTCAGCGGATAAATCCGGATCCCGGCGACATGCACGATCGCATCTTAGGTCGCCCATACAAGATCACGAAAGGGATTTCCGCTGGCCAGAGGACATGAGTGCGAGCAACTGCAAGATCACGGAAGGGATTTCGGCAGGTCGGCGGGCATCCGTGCGAGCAACTGCAAGATCACGCGAGGGGGGTGAGGTCCGGGCGCTTGGGGTCGAGACCGTCGCCGGAGGACCGGCCACGGAGCCTGCGGCCGATCCAGGGGCCGAGGTGCTCCCTGACCCAGCGCGCGTCCTCCCGGCGCCTGGCCCGGGGGTCCACCCGCTCGCGCGGGGGCCAGGTCTTGCGCCAGTCGTCGTCGGCGGGCACACCCAGCACGTCGAGCATCTTCGCCGCGACCAGCCGGTGCCCCTCGGCGTTCATGTGCAGCCGGTCCTCGCTCCACGCCCGCCAGTCCCGCAGCCCCTGCATCGACCACTGGTCGACCAGGCGGCAGCCGTACAGATCGGAGATCGAGCGTATGTGCAGGTAGAAGACGGCGAACTTACCGCGTGCCCGGCGCATGATCGGCGTGTCGCGCGGATCGACCCCGGTGAACAGCACCACGTCGGCGCCGGTGGCGCGCAGGTCGCGTACGGCCGCGGCCAGCTTCTTGGCCATCCGGTCGGGATCGCTGCCCGGCCGGAGCAGATCGTTGCCGCCCGCGCACAGGCTGACCAGATCGGGGGCCGACCGGACGGCCTCCGGCACCTGATCCTCGACGATCTGGTCGAGCAGCCGGCCGCGCACCGCCAGGTTGGCGTACCGGAAACCCGGCTCGATCCGGGCCAGCCGCTCGGCCACCCGATCGGCCCATCCGCGAAACTCCGACGTCCCGTCGAGACCGGGGTCGTTCAGCCCCTCGGTGAAGCTGTCCCCGACCGCGACGTACGACCTGTAACCCATCGCTCCGCCCTGAACATCGATTCAGCGTTATGTTATTCAGCGGCATCCGCGATCGCGCGCAGCGCCAGCTCGTAGGAGCGCATGCCGAACCCGGCGATCGTCCCGGTCGCCACCGCCGCCACGACCGAGGTGTGGCGGAACTCCTCGCGGGCGTTCGGATTCGAGATGTGCACCTCGACCAGCGGCGCCGTACGCTGCGCGATCGCGTCGCGCAGGGCGTAGGAGTAGTGCGTGAACGCGGCCGGGTTGAGCACGACGGGCGTACGGCTGTCGGCGGCCTCGTGGATCCACGACACCATCTCGGCCTCGTCGTCGGTCTGCCGCACCTCCACGGAAAGGCCCAGCTCGCGGCCGGTCTCCCGGCACAGGGCCGCCAGGTCCTCGAAGGTCTGCGCGCCGTACACATCGGGCTCCCTGCTGCCGAGCCGCCCCAGGTTCGGGCCGTTCAGCACGAGCACCTGCCTCACCGTGCCACCTCTCTCAACGAGCCGTCCTCCTCAACGGGCCACCTTCCTCAGCGAGAGATCCCTCTCAACGCGAGACCTCCCCGTACGCGGCCTCCAGCAGCTCCTCGGCCGGGTCCTCCAGCCGGGAGACCTGGGCGATCCCGTCGAGCACGACGAACCGCAGCTTCGCGCCGCGCGCCTTCTTGTCCACCCGCATGTGATCGCGCAGGTGCGGCCACGCGTCCCTCCGGTACGACGTGGGC
Source organism: Sphaerimonospora sp. CA-214678 (assembly GCF_050942215.1). Taxonomy (GTDB): domain Bacteria; phylum Actinomycetota; class Actinomycetes; order Streptosporangiales; family Streptosporangiaceae; genus Sphaerimonospora. Next base: position 2,191,554 of record NZ_CP192056.1, on the reverse strand, counting down.
AGCCCGACCGACTCCAGGATCGAGCGGGTGCGGTCGACCACGTCCTGGCCGATCCTGCCGTCCAGCCGGGACAGCTCCGCCGCGTAGACGAGGCCGATGGAGACGGCCTCGCCGTGCCGGATGCGGTAGTCCTCCACCCGCTCGATGGCGTGGGCCAGCGTGTGCCCGTAGTTGAGGATCTCCCGCAGGCCGCTCTCGCGCAGATCGGCTCCGACGACGTCGGCCTTGACCTGGATCTTCCGCTCGATGAGCCGCCGGGTGTGCTCGCCCTCCGGGGTGCAGGCGCCCGCCGGATCCGCCTCGATCAACGTGAGGATCGTCGGATCGGCGATGAACCCGCCCTTGATGATCTCGGCGAGGCCGGCGACGTAGTCGAGGCGCGGCACGCTCACCAGCGTGGCCAGGTCGCACAGCACACCCGCCGGCGGATGGAAGACCCCGACGAGGTTCTTGCCCTCGGGGGTGTTGATCCCGGTCTTGCCGCCGACCGCGGCGTCGACCATGGCGAGCAGCGTGGTCGGGACCAGCGCCACCCGCACGCCGCGCAGCCAGGTCGCGGCCACGAAGCCGGCGAGGTCGGTGGTCGCACCCCCGCCGACGCCGACGATCGCGTCCGACCTGGTCACGCCGTACCGTCCGAGTGCCGACCACAGCCCGGCCGCGACGTCGACGTTCTTGGCCTCCTCGCCGTCCGGCACCGGCAGCGGGATCACCTCGAACCCGGCCGTCTCCAGCGCGCCGCACACCGGGCGGGCGATCTCCGGCAGCCCGGCCGGGTGAACCACCGCCACGGTCCGTACCCCGCCGCCCAGCAGACCCGGCAGCTCACCCAGCACGCCGGTGCCGACCACGACGTCGTAGGGGTTGTCGCCCCGCACCGTGATGCGCGTCGTGCTCACAGCTCCCCCGTCTCTTCCGCCGTCGTCTCGGCGGCGATCTCAGCGGCGATCTGGGCGGCGATCTCCTCGGGCTCGCGATCGTCGGTGGCGACCGTGATCGCGGCGAGGCGCTCGTAGATCGGGCGCCGCTCCTCCATCAGCTTCCTGAGCCGGCTGCGCGGGTTGAGCACCAGCAGCGGCCTGGCCGTGGCGAGACCCACCCGCTTGACCGCCTGGTCGAGCCCCACCCGCAGATAGACGACCCGGCGACCGGCGAGCAACTCCTGGGTCGGCTCGTGCAGGATCGCGCCGCCGCCCAGCGACAGCACCCCCTCGTGGCCGGTCACGGCCTCCCGTACGGCCGCCGCCTCCAGTTCGCGGAACCGGGCCTCGCCGTCCTCGACGAAGATATCGCTCACCGGCTTGCCCGCGACGGCCTCGACATCGCTGTCGGTGTCGCGGAACGGCACGCCGAGATGGTCGGCCAGCAGCCGCCCGACCGTGGATTTCCCCGAGCCCGGCGGGCCGATGAGGACCACGAGTGAATTCATGATCAGACCTTATTGTGTTATTTGATCACAAGGGATGACAGGTAGCCCGCGAGGTTGCGTGCGACCTCCTCGACGGAGTCGCCGCCGAACTTCTCGGCCACCGCGTCGGCCAGCACCAGCGCCACCATCGCCTCGGCGACGATCGCGGCGGCCGGCACCGCGCACACGTCGGATCGCTCGTGGTGGGCCTTGGCCGCCTCCCCCGTCAGCACGTCGACCGTGGCCAGCGCGCGGGGCACGGTGGAGATCGGCTTCATCGCCGCGCTGACCCGCAGCGGCTCGCCGTTGGTCATGCCGCCCTCGATCCCACCGGCCCGGTTGGTGATCCGGCGCACGCCCTCCGGGGTGTTCTCGATCTCGTCGTGGGCACGCGAGCCCGGGCGGCGCGCGGTCTCGAAACCGTCGCCGACGGCCACGCCCTTGATCGCCTGGATGCCCATCAGCGCGGCGGCCAGGCGCGCGTCGAGCCGCCGGTCCCACTGGGCGTAGCTGCCCAGACCCGGCGGCAGGCCGTAGGCGACGACCTCGACCACGCCGCCCAGCGTGTCTCCGTCCTTGTGCGCCTTGTCGATCTCGGCGACCATCGCCGCGCTCGCGTCCGGGTCCACGCAGCGCACCGGGTCGGCGTCGACCACCGCCATGTCGCCGGGACCGGGAAGCACGTCACGCGGGGCGCTCGCCGCGCCGATGGACACGACGTGGCTGACGATGTCGACGCCGACGGCCTGCTTGAGGAAGGCACGCGCAATCTGGCCGAGCGCCACCCTTGCCGCCGTCTCCCGGGCGCTGGCCCGGTCGAGCACCGGCCTGGCGTCGTCGAAGCCGTACTTCTGCATGCCGGCCAGGTCCGCGTGGCCGGGGCGGGGCCGTGACCTGGGCGCGTTGCGCGCGAGCCCGTCCAGAGCGGCCGGGTCGACGGGGTCGGCCGCCATCACGAGCTCCCACTTCGGCCACTCGGTGTTGCCGATGCGGACGGCGACCGGAGAGCCGAGGGTGCGGCCGTGCCGCACGCCACCGCAGATGGTCACCGCGTCCTGCTCGAACTTCATCCGTGCCCCCCGGCCGTAGCCGAGGCGCCGCCGCCGCAGTGCCTCGTCGATCTGGGCGGTCGTCACCTCCACACCCGCGGGCAGGCCTTCAAGGATCGCGACGAGTTCGGGGCCGTGGGACTCCCCGGCGGTCAACCAACGCAACATGACGACAAGTCTTCCATGAGCACCCGACTGCACCGTCACCAGACACAGTCATTCCAGGGGCAGGGCCGCCGCCGCGAGCGCGCCCACGAGCATGAACGGCCCGAACGGAAACTCGCTCTTGCGTGTCGCCCGGCCGGTGACCAGCAGGGCCACCGCGTAGAGCGCGCCGAGCAGGAAGCCGCCCATGCCCGCCGCGACCGTCGTCCGCACCCCGATCGCACCGGTCAGCAGGCCGATCAGCCCGGCCAGCTTGACATCGCCGAGACCGATGCCGGTGGGACGGGCGAACCACATCACCGCGTAGAGACAGGCGAAGGCGGCCGCGGCCGCGAGCGCCCCGGACAGCCTGCCGGACGGGGCGAGCAGGGCCAGCAGCACCGGATAGGACGGCAGCGTGATCACGTCGGGCAGCCGCAGGGTCCGCCAGTCGATCAGGGCGAGCGCGACACCGATCACGATCGCGTACGACCAGGCCGCTATGACCCAGCCGCCGGCACCGGCCATCCGCCAGACCAGCAGGGCGGCCGCCAGCGCCGTCGCCGCCTCCGCGATGTAGGGCGAGCGGGGCACGGGCGGGGTCCGCACCGCGACGCCGACGGCCTCCCGGACCTCCCCGGGCCGTCCGACCGGGCCGAATCCGCCGGCGAAAACCCGGACATACGCCCCGGCGACCAGCCCCGACGCCGAGACGCCCGCGACGATGAGGGGAGTCACGCCGCTGACACTAGCGACGGCTCCGCCTCCCCCACCACCGCCTCCTGGCACGTCCGGCCTCGTCGCCCGTCTGGATCCTGGCGACGGTCGCGTCCGGCACGGCATCGGCGAGGCGGTCGAGCGCCGTGGGATCGCGTCTGGCCTCCTCGACCAGCGAGAGCGCCCGCAGCATGCCGCCCTCGATCACGAACGGGACCGGGCCCGCGACGTCGACGACCACCGCGGCGGCCTGCTCGTGCCGGGCGGCCTGGCACACCTGCGGGGCCGTCGCCTGCACGGGCCGGGCGTCCTGGCGCCATCTCTTCATCGGATCGACCCCGGTGAAGGCCAGCACCGCCTCCCTGCCGTCCTTGCCGACCAGCTTGGGGAGCGCCATCTCGCTCTCCTTCTCCTGGCGCAGGCCGTGTTCCCCGACCTCAGCCTCGGTCAGCAGCGCCACCACGGGCACCAGCAGCCTGGCCTCGGCGAGGGCGGCCAGCACGTCGGCGGCCGTGGCCGTACCGGCCTGGAGCCCGGCCAGGGCCGAGGCGACCGCCTCGTCGGTGCCGCCGTCGTCGTCAGGGCGCATAGGTCGCGGAATCACTGGCACGCTTCCCCATCCTAGGGAGTGCCGGACAAGGCCTGTCCGTCGCCGAGCGGGGATCCGGACACATCGCAGGGCCGAGGAGGAGTCCATGGCGTAGGCCGTGCCGGGCCGCGGGTCGCCGGAGTCCGCCGCACGGATGCACGGCCGCACGGCGTGACCCTCGCGCCGTTCGCTATCCGGATAGCGGACCTCGCCGCACGGATAGCCGATCAGACCGCGGATCCCTAGCGTTCAGTATGGACAGTTTTGAGAACCGCCCGCCGGACACCCACCCGCGGCAGGGGCGAGGAGGCAGCGATGATGAACGTCCAGATCACGGACCGTTCAGGTGTCAACGCAGAGCCGCCGCCCGACCGTGAATACACGACGCTGGTGCCGCGTGTGCTCCGGGCGGCCGCGACGATACGCCGCCACGTGCAGGGTGTGCTGGCGGCCTGGGGAATCCCGAGGCCGGCGGCGCAGGAGGCCCTGCTGGTGATCTCCGAACTGGTCACCGACGGCATCCTGCACGGCCTGCCCCCGATCAGGCTGCGTGTTTCGCTGCACCGCCATGGTGTGCGCACCGTCATGCGCGTCGAGGTCTCCAGCTCGGCCGCGGCATCGCCCCCGGCGCAGCCGTCGAAGGAGTACGAGTGCGGCACAGCCGTCGTCAAGGCGCTGGCCACCCGGTGCGGCACCGACGACCGGTCCGGCACGATCACCCGGTGGGCCGACCTGCCGGCGTTCTGACCGGCCCGGCCCGGAGGTCGAAGCAGGCCCGCGGGCCGCCTCCCGCCGTCCCCGAATCCGCCCGTGTCGCCGCGCATGCCGGCGCACCGCTCTGAATCGCACGGCATGAGATCCCGGAACGCCGATGCCGCGCGGCGCCGAGCCGTACCGATGCCGGGTCGCGGCCGGCGCCGCGGCCACGACCCGGGAGCGGCGTCAGCCGAGGTCGGCGATGGCGATGACCGGGCCACCGCCGGAGGGGCCCTGGTGGACGGCCGCCACCGAGACGAATACCGCCGGGTCGCCGGTCACGCTCGCCACGACACCGCCGACAGTGGCCTTGATCTGCCGATGCCAGTGCACGTCGGAGTCGTCGAGCATGATGTTGCGGCGGCCGCGCACCCGTCCGGACGGGTCGGCCTCGCACTTGAGGAACAGGTTGACCAGCCGGCCGCCGAGGTCGCTCGGGTGCGGACGCTCCGGCAGCTCGATGCCGGCGCCGCGGACGGCCTCCCAGAGACCGTCGGTGTCGAGGGCGTCCCTCATGACCGAGTGCCCCGCGCGGTAGCGGCCGCCGATGCCGCGCACGTTGCCGACCACCACGATCTGCGCGCGGTCGAGCTCCACGCCGCTGGAGCACGACGCGACCGACGAGTAGAGCGACAGGTCGCTGTGGATCTGCTCGGCCGCCGGCATCTCGATCTCCCCGAGCGCGACGGCGATGCCGAGGGCGGTGGTGGAGTTGGAGATGTCCATCGACTTGAGCGTGTCCTCGGTGACGACCGTCTGGCCGCGCTCCTTCGCGTCGGTGATCGTGGCGAGCGTGAGCAGCGGCGTCTTGGTCTGCACGTAGTGCACGTCGGCCGGGTCGTCGATCCCGGCGATCTTCATGGCCTCCCGTACCCCGGCGGCGACCTTCTCCACCATCGCGGGCCTGCCGATGTCCTCGGGCAGGAGGACCTCGCTCATCGCCACGCCGACGCTCAGGCGCGGCTCGTCGGTCTGTACGGCCTCGGCCGGGTCGACGGTCGCGAAGATCGTCGCATGCGGGCTGAGCACGCCGTCGGTGCCGCCGGACCAGACGAGCGGCACCTGGGCCACCTCTTCGGGGGTACGGGTGCCCCTGGCGATGAGCACCTCGCGGAAGGCGCGGTCGGCCAGGATCCGGGTGTAGTCGTTGACGCCGCCGTTGCCCTCGGTCTTGCCGATCACCGCCAGCACCCGGTCGGCCTCGATCACCCCGTCGTCGATGAGCCGCGCGAGCCCCGAAGCGTCGGTGACGCTCTCGATGGCGACTTTCCGTACCTCGATCGGATCCGGCATCTGTTCCTCCACCCCTCTGGATACCCTTGTCCCGATATTTCCTGATAGGGCCTCGCCGATGTGTTCCAGCGAGGTGATAACGGCGCGTTCCCCGCCCCGTTCGACGAACCGCGGCGCCGCCCCGGCCTTCGGGCCCATGCCGCCTCCGGCGACCCGAGGGCCGTCACGACCGGGTCGCCGATGGCGCCCGGCGTCCGCGTCACGCACCGGTCCACCGGAATCCGGTCGGAAGCCGTCACGGCGCTGCCATCCGCCGCGATCAGTACACGTCCGCCCACATCGGGCAAACTATCCAGACCACAACATGCCTGCATGGGCGACAATCGCCCACGCGGTCTCCCTCCCTGGGCAAGATTCACCAAGGTCGCCATCGGCGAGGCCGTACGCGTGGATCGGGCGGCAGAATCATGACATGCCCCCCTCCTCTCGGGAACCCGAGAAGCTGGAAGCCGCCGAGCTGGGCGCCGCCTTCGCGGCACACCGTGAGCTCGGCCCGCAGTACGAGCTGGAGCTCGCCGAGTCGCTCGCCGACCGGGTCAACGCGGTGATCGACAACCGGCTGGCCGCGCAGAAGGTACGGCGTCCGCCGCTGGACTGGGCGCAGATGACCCTCGGCCTCGGCTCCCTCGCGCTGTCGATCCCGCTCGTCGCCATCTCGCTCAGCGCGGGCGGCGGCACCACCGCCATGCTGCTCGTCTTCACCCTGATCGGCGTCGTCAACCTGGCCTACGTCCTCACCCGCGCCCTGCACCGCCGAGACTGAGCCGGTCAGGCCCGGCTTCGCGAGGCCCGCCTACCGATATGCGAGCGGTCGCGGACGCGGATCCCTCGAACAGTCCCTGGCACCCGCCTACCAACCGAGCAGGGGCGCCCCGGGTGGGGCGCCCCTGCTGCGTGCTCGGTGAACCCGGGTCAGACCGCGGCGAGAGCGGCCTCGGCCTCGAGGGTCGTGGCCACCGCGTTGACGACGGCGCCGATCTTGATGGCCTCCTGGACCTGCTCACGGGACAGGCCCGCGGAGCGGACGACCTTCTCGTGGGACTCCAGGCACTGGCCGCAGCCGCCGATCGCGCTGACGGCGAGGCTCCACAGCTCGAAGTCGAGCTTGTCCACGCCCGGGTTGCCGATGACGGTCATCCGCAGCCTGGCCGGCATCGTGGCGTACGTCTCATCGCCGATCAGATGGGTCGATCGGTAGTAGACGTTGTTCATCGCCATGATGCTCGCCGCTGCCTTGGCCGCCGTGAAGGCCTCGGCCGACAGGTGGCCGGCCGCCTCGCCCGACACCTCGGCGATCACCCGCGGCGACTTCGTCGCGATCGCCGTGGCGAGCAGCGTCCCCCACAGCTGCTGCTCGCTCAGCGACGAGGTGGTGACGAGCGATCCCAGGTTGAGCCTGATGTCCTTGGCGTACCCGGGGAGGGCGCTCTTGAGGTTGTCGATCGACATCAGACGCCCGCCATCAGCTTCTTGGCGTCGAGCGTCTCCTCACCCTTGTTCCAGTTGCAGGGGCACAACTCGTCGCTCTGGAGGGCGTCGAGGACCCGCAGGACCTCCTTCACGTTCCGGCCCACCGAGCCGGCCGTGACCATGGCGAACTGGATCTCGTTGTGGGGGTCGACGATGAAGGTGGCCCGCTGGGCGACGCCGTCCTCACCGAGGATGCCCAGCTCCGTCGACAGCTCGCGCTTGATGTCGGAGAGCATGGGGAAGGGCAGCTCGCGCAGGTCGGGGTGGTCCTTGCGCCAGGCGTAGTGGACGTACTCGGAGTCGACCGAGAAGCCGAGCACCTGGGCGTCGCGGTCGGCGAACTCGTCGTTCAGCCGGCCGAACTCGGCGATCTCCGTCGGGCAGATGAACGTGAAGTCCTTCGGCCAGCTGAAGACGACGCGCCACTTGCCCTCGTAGGTCTTGTGGTCGATCGCGTCGAAGGCATTGTCCGGGTCGAGCGAGACGCAGGCGGTGAGCTCGTACTCGGGGAACCGGTCACCCACGGTCAACATGTGAATCCCCCCTCCTCCGGAGCGTTCCCGCCCCGGCCAAATCTTCGGATTTGTCCCCTTCAGATTGCCCGACCTACCATTGATCCGAGAAATCGAGCAGTTGGACCAATCTGAGAGGTGATCCCTATCAGTGAGCCGCTCCCGACCTTAGCCCAGCTGCGCGCGTTCTTGGCCGTGGCCGAGCATCTGCACTTCAGGGAGGCCGCGGCGGCCCTCCGCATGAGCCAGCCCGCGCTGTCCAGCGCGGTCGCCACGCTGGAGGAGATCCTGCAGATCCAGCTGCTGGAGCGGACCACCAGGAAGGTCCTGCTCACCCCGGCGGGAAGGCGGGTGAGCGCCCACGCGGCACGGGTCCTCGCGAACGTCGACGACCTCGTCGCCGATGTCGCGCGGACGCGCGAGCCGTTCAGCGGGCCGATCCACCTGGGCGTCATCCCGACCGTGGCGCCCTACCTGCTGCCGCTGCTGCTGCCGATGTTCGCCGGGCGTTTTCCCCGCTTGAAGCTGATCGTCCAGGAGGCCAAGACCGAGACCCTCCTGGCGGAGGTGCGCCAAGGCCGGCTGGACGTGGCGGTGCTCGCGCTGCCCACGGACGTCACCGGCCTCGCCGAGGAGCCCGTCTACGACGAGGACTTCCTGCTCGCGCTGCCCTGCGATCACCCCCTGGCCCGGGACGACGCGCCGCTGTGCCGGGACGTCCTGCAGGGGCTGGACATCGTGCTGCTCAACCAGGGTCACTGCCTGCGCGAGCAGGCCATCGACGTGTGCCGGGAGGTGGGCGTGCGGACCACGATGACGACCTACGCGACCAGCCTGCCGACCCTGATCCAGCTCGTCTCCGGCGGTCTCGGCGTGACGCTCATCCCCGAGTTGGCGGCCCACGCGGAGACCGGCACCCCCTTCGGGATCGCGCTGCGCCGCTTCGATCGGCCGCCCGGCCGCCGGATCGGCCTCGCCTACCGCGCCACCTCGCCGCGCGGCGACGAGTACGGCGAGCTCGCCGCCGCGATCCGCCTGGCCATCCGGGACGAGAACCTTCCCGTCCGGATCATCGGGAAGGTCGTCGCTGAGGCCGCCGGTCGTACGGCGCGGCCGCACGGGGAGGCCATTACAAAGTAGATCAACCGCCGAGGCGGCGCAGGCGGGTGACGGCCTCGTCGATGATCTCGTCCTTCTTGCAGAAGGCGAACCGGAGGAAGTGCCGGCCCCGGGCGGCGTGATCATAGAAGGCCTGGGTGGGGATGGCCACCACCCCGGCGAGCTCGGGCAGCCGCCGGGCCAGCTCCAGCCCGTCGTCGAAGCCGAGCGGCCGGATGTCGGTCTGCACGAAATAGGTGCCCGACGGACGGAGCACCCCGAATCCGGCCGACTCCAGCCCGGTGATCAACCTGTCGCGCTTGGCCTGCAGGCCGGCCCGCAGCCCGGCCACCCAGTCCATCTCCTCGCGCAGGCCGTACGCGACCGCGAGCTGCCAGGGAGCCGCGGCGGTGAAGGTGAGGAACTGCTTGACCGCCTGCACGGCGCCCACCAGGGGCGCCGGGGCGCAGATCCAGCCGGTCTTCCAGCCGGTCACGCTGAACGACTTGCCCGCCGAGGAGATCATGACGGTCCGCTCGCGCATGCCCGGCAGCGTGGCCAGCGGGATGTGCTCGACGCCGTCGAAGGTCAGGTGCTCGTAGACCTCGTCGCTGATCGCGATCAGGTCACGCTCCCGGCAGACCTCGGCGATCGCCTCGAGCTCCTGCCGGTTGAACACGGTTCCGGTCGGGTTGTGCGGCGAGTTGACGAGGATCGCCCTGGTCCGGGGGCCGACCGCAGCCGCCAGCTCGGCCGGGTCGAACGTGAACCGCCCGGCGTCCACCCGCAGCGTCACGGGACGGCGTACGGCCCCCGCGAGCGCGACGGCGGCGGCGTAGGAGTCGTAGTAGGGCTCGAAGACGACGACCTCGTCCCCGGGCTCGCACAGGGCGAGGACGGCCGCGGCGATGGCCTCGGTCGCCCCGACCGTGACCAGCACCTCGCCGTCGGGGTCGTAGGCCAGGCCGTACCACTTCTTGCGATGGTCGGCGACCGCCTGGCGCAACTCGGGGACGCCGGGGCCGGGCGGGTACTGGTTGAACCCGTCGCGGACGGCCGCGACGGCGTGCTCCAGCATCCGCGCGGGCCCGTCGGTGTCCGGGAACCCCTGGCCGAGGTTGATCGACCCGGTCTCCACGGCCAGCTTCGTCATCGTCGCGAAAACGGTCGTGCCGAACTCGCGCATCCGTCTTACCAGCGGCTCGTTCACGCGGGCCAGCGTAGCGGGCGGCGCCGGCCGACCGGCACACTGTGAGGTGTGACGCGTGTATCCCTGTGCCAGATCCCGGTCGTCCACGAGCCGAAGACGAACCTCGAGACCGCCCGCGACGCCCTCGCCCACGCCGCCGGGCAGGGCGCCGAACTCGCGGTGTTCCCGGAGGCGACGCTGACCCGGTTCGGCCGGGGCGTGACCGAAACCGCCGAGCCGCTGGACGGGCCGTTCGTGTCCGGGCTCGCCGAGGCGGCCCGCGAGCACGGCATCGCGGTCATCGCGGGTGTCTTCGAGCCGTCGGCCGACGGGAGGGTGTACAACACGACCGTGGCCCTCGACGCCGGCGGCGGGCTCGCCGCGGCCTATCGGAAGATCCACCTGTTCGACTCGTTCGGCGCCCGCGAGTCCGACGTGGTCGCGCCCGGGGACGTCCCCGTCGTGGTCGAGCTGGCCGGGCTGCGGATCGGCCTGATCACCTGCTACGACGTGCGCTTCCCCGAGCTGGCCCGCGCCCTGGTCGACCGGGGGGCCGACGCGTTCGCCGTCATCGCCGCCTGGGGCAGCGGGCCGATGAAGGAGGAGCACTGGATCACCCTGGTCAAGGCCAGGGCCATCGAGAACACCACGTGGACGATCGCGGTCGGCCAGGCGCCCACCCCCTCCGCCAGGGACGGCTTCGGCGTGGGCCGCAGCATGCTGGTCGACCCGATGGGGGTCGTACGGCACGACCTCGGCCCCGGCCACGCCGTACAGACCGGGGAGATCGACCCCGCTGTCACCGTCAGCGTGCGGTCGACCCTTCCGTCACTGGACCACCGGCGGCTCCACAGATCGTAAACTTGGCCCCATGAGTGAGCCAGAAGGCCGGTCCCGGATGCTCAAGGTGATCCCGCCGAGGCTGCTCGTGCCGTACCTGTCGGGCCGGCGGACGATCATTTCGGGGTACGTCTACCGCGAGCAGGACCGCACGCGCCTCACCACCCCGGCCGCCCTCGTCGAGGCCCTCGACCTGGGCTTCGACGGTTCGGAACTGACCCCGGAGGTGCCCGAGTTGTACATCATGCGGTGGGATGCGCGGGACATCGACACCTACGTCGTGCCGTACGGCGAGCACATGGGCGGGGATTGGAGCGATGCACCGCCGTTCACCGGCAACGGGTTCACCACCTCGCGCGAGCATGTGGTGCCGCAGTTCCACACGATGCCCATGCCGATCCCGGCCGGGGCCGAGATCGTGCACCTGACCGGCTCGGGGGAACGCCGGTTCGCCGACTACGACGGACTCACCTGGCGGCCCGCGTGATGGGCGAGACGGAACGGATCGAGCTCGTCGGGCTGGGCTTCACCGCCGGTTACCGGAACCGGAGTTTCGCCGCGGCGATCGGGCCGGGCGGGGACGACGTGGTGCTGTTCAGCGAGTCGGCCCAGGAGGGCTTCACCCGGGCCGGGAACTACTGGCGGCTCCGGGTGCACCGGTCCGACCTGGAGTCGCTGACCCTGCTGCGCACGGTCGGCGCGTTCGGCGGGGAGCCGTGCCTGGTGCTGGACGAGGACGACGGCGACGGCGCGGACGAGGAGGGCGGCCTGCACATCGCCTACCTCGGGCACAGCGGCACGAGGGCGGAGACCATCGGCTACTGGCTCGTCGACCACGGGGCCTACGAGGTCGTGGTGCCGCGCGAGGATGTCCACGCGATCCGCGTCGAGCGGGTGCCCGTCCCGACCTCCGGCGCCGAGCAGCCGGACGGCCGGGACCGGGACGACGGAGCACCGGACGGTCAGGCGGAGCCGAGCGACCGGTAGCGGGCGAACCGGGCGGCGAGGCGCTCGCTCGCGGGCCGTCCCAGCAGACCGATGATCTCGTATTCGAGCGTCCTGGCCACGCGGCGGCAGAACTCCTCCGGTTCGACGGAGGCGTCCGGGCATTCCGGGACGATCCGGTCGACGATGCCGTCCCGTTTGAGGTCGGCCGCCCGCACGCCCTGCGCCTCGGCGATCCGCGGGGCGAAGTCGACGGTCCGATGCATGATCGCCGAGGCGCCCTCGGGCGGGAGCGGGGACAGCCAGCCGTGCTGCGCGCAGACGACCCGGTCGGCGGGCAGCAGGGCCAGCGCCGCACCGCCGGCGCCCTCCCCGAGCAGGAGGCAGACGGTGGGTGCTTCGAGCATGACGAGATCGGCCAGCGAGCGGGCGATCTCGGCGGCCAGGCCGCCCTCCTCGGCCGCCTTCGACAGCGCGGCGCCCGGCGTGTCGATGACCGTCACCAGTGGGAGCCCCAGTTCGGCTGCGAGGTGCATGCCACGCCGGGCGACCCGCAGCCCGGCAGGGCCGAGTGGGCCCGCCGCCCGCTGGCGCCCCCAGTCCTGACCGAGCACGACGGCCGGAGCCGTACCGAACCGGGCGAGCGCGAGCAGCAGGCCGGGGTCCTCCTCGCCGGTCCCGGTGCCGTGCAGCGGGGTGACGTCGCGGGCGGCGAGCTTGAGCAGGGCCCGCACCCCCGGCCGGTCGGCGTCGCGCGAGCGAGTGATCGCCTCCCAGGCCGGCACGTCGGCGTCCGCCTCCTCCGGTTCCGGCCCCCGCTCCATGCCCCACTCCATGCCCCACTCCATGTCACGGTCCGCGTCACGGTTCAGGCCGTCGGCGGGCGCCGACAGTACGGCGAGAGCACGGATGGCCACCTCGCGGACGTCCTCGGCCGACACCACGGCGTCCACCAGGCCGTTGGCGAACAGGTTCTCCGCCACCTGCACGCCCTCGGGGAACGGATAGCCGTACAACGCCTCGAACACCCTCGGCCCCAGGAAGCCGATCAGCGCGCCGGGCTCGGCCGCCGTGACGTGACCGAGCGAGCCCCACGAGGCGAACACCCCACCCGTGGTCGGGTGGCGCAGATACACGACGTACGGCAGACCGGCGGCGCGGTGGGCGGCCACGGCCGTGGTGATCTTCACCATCTGGACGAAGGCGAGGGCGCCCTCCTGCATTCTGGTGCCGCCGCTGGCGGGGGCGGCGAGCAGCGGCAGCCGCTCGGCGGTCGCCCGCTCCACCGCCCTGACCAGGCGCTCGGCCGCCGCCACGCCGATCGATCCGGCCAGGAAGGAGAACTCACAGGCCATGATCGCGACGCGGCGACCGGCCAGCGTCCCCTCCCCCGTGATCACCGATTCGTCGTATCCGCTCCTGGCCCTGGCCGCCGCCAGGTCATCGGCGTACGGCGTGCCGGGGGCGGCCCGGTCCTCGATCGGCTCGTCCCACGACCGCCACGAACCGGCGTCGAGGACACGGGAGATCAGCGTGCGGGCGTCCGGGCGGTCCGCGCGTTCCCGGCGGCTCATCTGCTCTGACCGGTTCACTCCTGGTTTCCCTCCCCCGCCTGTTCCCGCTCGCGCAGCCACTCGAGCACGGCGTCGTTGTCCTGGCCGAGCGCCGGCGGCGGTGTGTGAGAGCGCGGGACGCCGGCCCGGGTGTGGTCCGGCGTCTCGAAGCGCAGCGGCGGGCCGGGCAGTTCGATCGGGCCGAGGACCGGATGGTCGACGGTCACCAGCAGGCCCTGGGAACGGACCTGATCCCAGGCGTAGACCTCGTCGATGGACCGGATAGCGCCGGCCGGCACGCCCAGCTCGCCGAGCGCGGCCAGCCAGTGCGCCCGGCCGTGCGCCGCCAGCGACTTCTCCATGTCCGCGATCAACTCATCCCGATGCGCGAACCTATCCATATTCGTCGCATATTTCGTGGTTTCGGGGTCGATGTCCAGAAGATCGGCCACCTTGCGCCACTGGCCCTCGTTCGCCACCGCGATCTGGATCATTCCGTCCGCGCAGCGGAAGGCTCCGTACGGCGTGATCGACGCGTGATGGTTGCCGCCCGCGCGGGGCACCTTGCCGCCGACGGTCCAGGCCGTGCCGTGATAAGAGTGCACCCCGACCATCGAGGCCAGCAGGGACGTGCGGACGACCCGGCCACGCCCCGTCCGCTCGCGTTCGTACAGCGCGGCGACCACGCCGTACGCGCCGTGGATGCCGGCCAGCAGGTCGGCGATCGAGGCGCCGACGCGGTACGGCTCGTCCGGCGACGGCCCGGTCAGCGACATCAGGCCCGCCTCCCCCTGGGCGATCTGGTCGTACCCCGGCCGGCCGCCCTCCGGACCGTCATGCCCGAACCCGGTGATCGACAGGATCACCAGGCGCGGATTCAGCTCGTGCAGCCGGCTGACCGGCAGGCCCAGACGGTCCAGCACGCCGGTACGGAAGTTCTCGATCAGCACGTCGCTCTGCCGTACCAGCCGTTCGATGAGCCCGCGCCCCTCGTCGGACTTCATGTCGACCGTGATGGACCGCTTGTTCCGGTTGGCCGCCAGAAAGTAGGTGGAAATATCCTGATCAGGGCCGACGAACGGCGGTCCCCATCCCCGTGACTCGTCCCCCGAAGGATGCTCCACCTTGATCACGTGAGCGCCCAGGTCGCCGAGCATCTGTGCCCCGTGGGGCCCGGCCAGGGCACGAGAAAGATCCAGAACGACGATGCCGCTGAGGGGTCCCTCCACGGTTCAGCCTCCAGGTGTCGCGCCACGAAGAACCGACTTCGGTCTTCACGCCACAGCCTGCCAGGCCTTCCACGGGATCGGCACTCCCGCTACGTGCCAAGGAGCCCTCAGCGTTTTTGGTTGGATATGGCCGTCCGCGCCACCTTCCCTCGGGTCTGCGGCTCAGTGCCGGTGCCGCTGTCCCCGCCACTGGTCCACGAAATGGCGTAGCCGCTGCCTCGTGTGCGGGTCGCGGGCCTTCTCGCGGTGCTGGCGGCCAGACTGGCTGTTCAGGTAGTTCCTGATCCGCTCCATGATCGACGGCATCTGTGTCGTCACCCCCCGTACGCCGGCGGTTTTACCGGCTTATCCGGATACGGTTACCCACAGTCGCCGCGGTCAATCATCCGGACGGTCCCGATCAGCCGGTCGCGTCGGGGACGCGGGCGGCCAGCCACCGGGTCAACGCACTCACGACCGCGTCGGAGGCGGTGAGGGTGCGGACCTCGTGGGCCCTCCCCGACTCGTCCCGGAAGAGGATCTCGTAGGCCTCGTCACGCCGCAGCGACACCGTCGCGCGCCAGCCGACGCCGGCCCGGTCGGGCTGGACGGTCATGAACGTGTTGTCCACATGGTTCAGTTCGTCGATCAATACGGCGAGCGCCACAGGCGAGGGATCGTCGACGCGGTAGCCGTCATGGGTCCTGGCATAGTAGTTCCGCGCGGTCATCCCCGCCCCCTTCTCACCCGGTCGGTTGGCGCTCCAAGCATGACATGGATGATTACGATCCGAAGTCGATTCATCACCATCCGATGCCGGCGGTCGGCCAGACATACATCTGGATATGGCGACGTCTTGACGTAGCCATGGCTATGACCGGACGAGCCCCTGTCTAGCCATGACGCATGACGATCGATGCGTACAGTGATGTTCCGGAGTCGCCGCTCGGATGCCCTCGCCGGAGGAACGCCGCGCGCTCGGCGTTCCCGAAGGAGTTCCGATCCTCATCGTCCGCGACCCGGAGGGACCGGAATCCAGGCTCCGGGCCGACAGGAATGTGATCGTGTTCGCCGAGGAGTGACGCCGTCCGTCGCTCGGGCCGGGTCAGACCGTGTCCACCTCGGCGTAGGGGAGGCCGCCGGACAGGCGGGGGTAGCCGGGGCCGCGGTCGAAGAACGGGGTGTCCTCCGGTACGGCGGCGCGCAGCTCGGCCCGCAGCCGCTCGGTCGCCTCCGCGTCGATCCGCAGGTCGTCCCGCGGGCCCGACAGCACGACGCCGTAGTCATCCCGGGCGCCTTCATAGGAGACCTTGCCGTCGCGCACGTCGGCCGCGACCCGTTCGGCCGGGCGGTCGTACGGCGAGCCCCAGCCGCCGCCCCCGGTGGTGCGGACCCTGACGATGTCTCCGGCCTCGACCGGGAAGTCGTCGACCAGGCCCTCCATCTCCTCCCCGTCGACGGTGACGACGAAGGGCCGCCCGGCCCGGCCGCCGTTCACGCCCCAGCAGGACAGGATCGACCGGTCCGCGATCGACATGAACGACGCGTCGCGCAGCATGCGGATGTGCTTGTCGTAGCCGAGGCCGCCCCGGAACTCCCCCGGGCCGCCGCTGTCGACGGCCAGCCCCAGACGCTCGACCCGCAGCGGCCAGCGGGCCTCGGCGAACTCGACCGGGATGTTCCGCGAGTCCGGCACGACGTGGATCGTGTCCTCCCCGTCGGCGTACCACCGGCCGCCGGAACCGCCGCCCAGCACCTCGCGCATGAGGTACGGACCGTCGTCGGAGTCTCCGTACACACCGGTGTAGCGAATGGTCTCCTGATCGGCGGGCATCCGGCCGCCGGTCGCCTTGGCCAGCACCCCGGCCAGCACGCCCAGCAGCCGCAGGATGACGAACGTGCGGGCGTTGGTCGGCGCCGGGAAGATCGGCGTGAGCAGCGTGCCCTTCTCCGGGAAGACCATCTTGATCAGCGGCACGACGCCCTCGTTGACGTCCAGCTCGGCCATCCGCTCCGGCGTGTCGGCGAGGTTGCGCAGGATCGGGGCCAGCCACTTCTTCAGGAAGACCCCGTCGGCGTAGTCGCCCGCATGGTTGATCGGTCCCTTGGCCTGGGGTGAGGTGCCGGTGAAGTCGATGGTCAGCGGCGCCTCTGCGGCGTGGTCGACGGTCAGCGTGATCCGCTGGGTGTGCAGCCGGGGCTCGTCCACGCCGTCGTGCTCGGCGTAGTCCTCCCAGACGTGCACACCCTCGGGGATCTTCGCCAGCAGTTCGCGGCGGAAGGTCTCTGTCGTCTTCGAGATGATCGCGTCGAAGCAGTTCTCGACGGCCTGCCTGCCGTACCGGTCGAACAGCTCGCCGAGCCGGCGTGCGCCCATGAGGCAGGCCGAGCACTCCGCGTCGAGGTCGCCGGCGAGCGAGTCGGGCATCCGGGAGTTACGCGTCATGATCGTCAGCGCGGCGCGGTTGGGCATCCCCCCGTCCCACAGCTTGATCGGGGGGACCATGAGGCCCTCCTCGAAGGCGCTGCGCGCGTGCGAGGGCATCGATCCGGGTACGGCGCCGCCGATGTCGTCGTGGTGGCCGAACGCCTGGACGAACGCCACGACCTCGCCCGCGTGGAACACCGGTACGGTGACGCACAGGTCGGGCAGGTGTCCGATGCCGCCCTCGGACAGGTAGACGTCGTTGTGGAAGAAGACGTCGCCCGGCCGCATCGTCTCGATCGGGAAGTCCCGCACGATCGGCTGCACCAGCGCCGAGTAGGACCGGCCGGTCAGCTTGCGCAGCCGTACGTCGTGGATGCCGGCCCGGAAGTCGTGCGCGTCGCGGATCATCGGCGACCTGGCGGTCCGCGCGATCGCGGTCTCCACCTCCATCTCGACGGAGGCGAGGGTGCCCTCGACGATCTCCACGAGGATGGGGTCGGCAGTGCCGTTCACAGATCGCTCACCACCAGCAGGTTGCCGAAGTCGTCCATGGTCGCGGTGAATCCGGGATGCACCGGAAGGGTGGAGCCGTACTCCTCGATGACGGCAGGGCCGCTCACCACGGCGCCGGCGCCGAGGTCGGCACGGCGGTAGATGACCGTGCGCCCCCACTGCTCGTAGAACACGTCGCGGGTGCTCACCGGGCTGGGCTCGTCCTCCTGGCGCGGCAACCTCGCGATCGTGGGGCGGGTGATCGGGCCGATGCCGGACACCCTGAGGTTGACCCATTCGACGGCGTGCCGCGGATCGTCGCGGTAGCCGTACCCGTAGAGCCGCTCGTGCTCGGCGTGGAACCGCTCGGTAACGGTGGCGAGCCACGCCTCGTCCACCGGGCCGTCGGGGGCGGCCACCCGCACCTCGTACGCCTGACCGAAGTAACGCAGATCGGCGGTGCGCGCGTACACGTGGTCGGCGAAGCCCTCACGGGTGAGCGCCGCGGCGGCCTCGGCCTCCAGCTCGGCGAAGATCTCCCCCAGGGACTCGGGTGAGGGGTCGCGGGACACCTGCGTACGGACATAGTCGTTCTTCACGTCGACGGTGAGCAGGCCGAACGCCGAGACGTTGCCGGGGTCGGGCGGGACGATCGCGGCGCGCAGCCCGAGGATGTCGATCAGCGAGCAGGCCAGCAGCGGCCCGGATCCGCCGAAGGCGACCATCGGGAAGTCCCGCACGTCGAGGCCGCGCTTGACGGTTATCTGGCGGATGGCGTTCGACTGGTTGAACGCGCTGATCTCCAGGATGCCGGTGGCACAGCGCTCGGGGGTCAGGCCGAGTTTGCCGGCCAGCGCCTCGATGCCGGAGCGTGCGGCCGCGACGTCGAGGGAGATCTCGCCGCCGAGCAGGTGCGGGGGCACCCGCCCGAGGTAGACGTGGGCGTCGGTGACGGTGACCTCGGTGCCGCCCTTGCCGTAGCAGATCGGGCCGGGGTCGGCGCCGGCCGATCTCGGCCCGACCTTGAGCGTCCCCTCCGGCGAGACCCAGGCGATCGAGCCGCCGCCGGCCCCCACCGTCACGATGTCGATCATGGGGATCTTGCACGGGTAGCGGCCGATGGTGCCCTCTGTGGTCAGGGACGGCTCACCGTCGACGATCACCGCGACGTCGGTGGAGGTGCCGCCGCCGTCGAGTGTGATGGCTCCGGAGTGGCCGCCGACGCCGGCGATCAGGGCCGCGCCGAGGGCTCCGGCGGCCGGGCCGGACAGGACCGTGGTGATCGGCTGGTGCACGACCTCGGCCGCCGACAGCACTCCGCCGTTGCTCTTCATGACCGAGAACCCGCGGCCGAGCCGCTGCGACAGGTTGGCGATGTACCGCCGCATGATCGGCTTGACGGCCGCGTCGACCAGCGTGGTGACAGAACGCTCGTATTCCCGGTACTCCCGCAGGACGTCGCTCGACAGCGACACGACCGCGTCGGGATGCTCCCGCTCCAGCACTTCGCGCATCCGCCGCTCGTGCGACGGGTCGGCGTACGAGTGCAGGAAGCACACCCCGATCGCGGTGATGCCGCGGTCTCTGAACCAGCGGGCCGCCTTCGCGGCCTGCTCCTCGTCGAACGGCCGGACCTCCCGGCCGAGGTGGTCGAGCCGTCCGCCCACCGTCTTGACCCGGTGCGCCGGGACGATCCTCGGCGGTTTCACCCAGAAGTAGGAGTTGCCGTAGCCGTCCGGCACGCTCTGCCTGGCGATCTCCAGGATGAACTCGAAGCCCTCGGTGGTGACGAACCCGAGGCCGGCGGTGCCGCGATCCTCCAGGAGCTGGTTCGTGGCCACGGTCGTGCCGTGCACGATCGCGGCCGTGTCGATTATCCGGGGCGCGCTGCCGTCGATGTCGGGGCCGGTGGCCTCGCCGGGTGGAAAGGCGCCGTGGGCCTCCAGCACCTTGTGCACGGCTGCCATGAACCCCTCTGCGGGATCGGCAGGAGTCGATGGGGTCTTGGTCGTGATGATCTGACCGGTCTCCTCGTCGACGAGGACCACGTCGGTGAACGTGCCTCCGGTGTCGACCCCGATGCGGACGCTGCTGGGCATGCTCAGTGTCTACCTGTCCGGACCGATCCGCAGAACCGGCGCACTCTGCCGAATAATCCGCATCCCGTCGTCATTCCCTGCCACCGCCGAAGGTCACACGGCGCAGAATCCGTCGTCGCAGCCGTCGCCCCCGTTCTGGGCCGACGCGACGGCCGTCCGTGCCCGGACCTCGTGGAGCGCGGCGACCAAGGTCTCGACCGGCTGCGCGCCGGAAACGGCGAACTGGTCCTCGAACAGGAACAGCGGGACCCCGCTGATGCCCAGCGTCCGGGCACGGGCCAGCTCGGCACGCACCTGCTCCGCTCCCTCGCCGGTGTCCTCGACCTCGACCTCCGCAGCGAGTTTCGCGAGGGTGGCGGGGTCTCCGACGTCGAGCCCCTCCGTGAAGTGCGCACGGAAGAGCCGGTCGGCCATCGCACCGTCACGTCCGGCGCGTCCGGCCAGCCAGATGAGCCGGTGAGCCTCGAACGTGTTGGCGTGGATCGCCCGATCGAAGTTCAGTTCGAGACCGTCCGCAACGGCCACCTCGGTCACCCGGCGCGTCATCTGCGCCACCCGATCCGGCCCGCCGAACTTGCGCGCGAGCGCGATCCGCACCGGCTCTCCGTTGGAGACCGCGTCCGGGGCGAGCTCGAAGGGGCGCTGGACGACCTCGACCTCGCCCTCATAGAGCCGTACGGCTTTCGCCAGGCGCCGATGCCCGATGTAGCACCACGGGCAGACGACGTCAGAAAAGATCTCGACCTTCATAGAACAGTCGAACAAGGCGGGAAGCCACGTGATTCCCGCCTTCCCCCCTACCGGATCACCTGTGGCGGCCCTGGCGGCCGAGCACCCAGCCGATGACGGCGCTGCCGAGTGCGATGCCCGCGCCCATGCCGAACGCCGCGAGGACCGGCCAGGAGGCGCCGCGCGCACGCGTGTCGCCCGTGTCGCGTGGCCGGGTGAAGACCAGCGGGCTCTCCTCGCGGGCCTGCGCTGCGGCCGGTACGGCGGCGGCCGCCTCCGCGAGCCCGGCGAGCTCGGCGGCGGGCTCGGCGACCGGCCCGGACAGGAGATGACGTTCGACGGCCAAGAAGAACTCCCCGGCCGTACGCTTGGCCACCGAGCCGAGCATGCGCTGGCCCACACCGCCGATCATGCCGCCGACCACGGCCTCCGCCTCGTAGTCGACACGGGTGCCGCCCTCGGCCTCGCTGAGCCGCACCTGGACCGTGGCCTCGACGGTGCCGGGGGCCCCCTGGCCGTGGGCGCGCAGCACGAACCGTTCCGGCTCCTCGGGTTCCGCGAGGGCCACCTCTCCCTGGTAGACGCCCTTGAACGAGGCGACGCCGGCCGTCACCGTCATCCTGTAGACGTCCTCGCCGGTCTCCTCCAGCCGCTCGCAGCCGGGGATCGTCCGCACCAGGACGCCGGGGTCCCGCAGGGCGTCCCAGACCCGCTTGCGATCCACACAGAGCAGTGCACTGCCCACGACCTTCATGGCCACCTCCGATGCCGAGCACCCTAAACAATCACCGGCATCTGCGAGAACGGCAACATCTGCTTACCGCTCTCGTGGGCCCTCGTCAGGTCTCTTCGGCGATGTCGGAGAAAACCGAATGATCCATTTGAGCCGAACTTGGGCCAGGATGGCCGGTTATGAAAGGCAGACGACGATTGACATGCCTGATCGCGGGACTCACCCTCGCCGCCGGTTGCGGCGGCGTCACGAGCGCGGAGTCACCGGCTGCGCCGAAGTCGCCGGGCCCGGCGGACGTCGAATCCCCGGCGGCCCGCGTCTCGCCGCCGCCGCGCACCGGGCTCCCCCGGCGTGGCGAGGTCGGCCGGATCCCGGTGCCCGCGGGCGGGGTGCCGGTGATCAGCAGCATTCCCACGAAGCGGAAGGTCGTCTTCCTGACCATCGACGACGGGTGGGAGCAGGACCCCGGGTTCCTGCGGCAGGTGCGCGATCAGCGCATCCCGATCACGGTGTTCGCCATGCGGGACGCGGTCGAGGCGAAGGGCTCGCCCGACGCCGCCTCCGGCGGAGGACGGTACATGGGCGCCGGCGGCTGGGACTACTTCCGCGAGCTGCGTGACGCCGGTGCGCCCATCGAGGGCCACACCCTCACCCATCCCAACCTGCGCACCCTCGGCTACGAGCGGCAGAAGGCGGAGATCTGCGGGATGAGCACGCTCATCCGCCGGGAGGTCGGCCGGCGCCCGGCGCTGTTCCGGCCGCCGTTCGGCAACTACAACGGGGACACCACCCGGGCGGCCCGCGAGTGCGGGATCAAGGCCCTGGTGATGTGGACCGCGACCGTCCAGCCGGAGGGAAAGATCGCCTATCAGGTGCCGGACAAGCGGCTGCGCCCGGGTGACATCCTGCTGCTGCACTTCCGGCCCGGCCTGGCCGGGGACTTCCGCGTCCTGGTCGCCAAGATCAAGCGGCGTGGGTTCGAGATCGGCGACCTGGGCGCCTATCTGAAGGCGGGCGGAGTGCCCGTCTCCTGAGCGCGGCGGGGCGGACGCCCCGGATCTCGCCGGACCGGGCGACCCCGACTCGGCATGCCGGGCAGGGGGAACGGCGAGGCCGCCCGGCTGTGACGAGGATCGCACCCCTCACGACGCGACAAGATGCTCTACAAGCCGTAGTACTACTTACGATAGAACTACGAGCTGTAGAGCTCTGTGAGAGGGAACATGGACGCGCTGGACCTGGCACGGTGGCAATTCGGGGTCACCACCGTGTACCACTTTCTCTTCGTGCCTCTGACGATCGGTCTCGGCGTGTTCGTCGCCGCCATGCAGACCGCCTGGCACCGTACGGGCAAGGACCACTACCTGGCCCTCACCAGGTTCTTCGGGAAGCTCTTCCTGATCAACTTCGCGATGGGCGTGGTCACCGGGCTCGTGCAGGAGTTCCAGTTCGGGATGAACTGGAGTGAGTACTCCACCTTCGTCGGCGACGTCTTCGGGGCGCCGCTGGCGATGGAGGCACTGCTCGCGTTCTTCCTCGAGTCGACGTTCCTCGGGCTGTGGATCTTCGGGTGGGACCGGCTGCCCAAGCGGGTGCACCTCGCCTGCCTGTGGGCCGCCGTCATCGGGTCGAACGTGTCGGCCTACTTCATCCTCGCCGCCAACGCCTGGATGAAGCACCCGGTCGGCTACGAGGTGATCGACGGGCGGGCCAGGATGACCGACCTGTGGGCGGTGCTGACCAACTCCACGGCGCTCGCCCAGGTTCCCCACGTGGTCGGCGCGGCGTTCGTCGTCGCCGGCGGCTTCGTCCTCGCCGTCGCCGGATATCGCCTCCTGCGCGAGCGCGGTTCCGCCGAGCAGGCCCGGCGCTCCCCCATGTGGCGTACCGCGCTGCGCGGCGCGCTCGTGATGACCGCGATCGCCGGAGTCGTGGTCACGGCGAGCGGCGACATGTCCGCGCGGCTCCTGCACGAGCAGCAGCCGATGAAGCTCGCCGCGGCCGAGGGGCTGCGGCACGACACGGCCGGCGCCGCGTTCACCATCGTGCCGGGCGTCGAGGTGCCCGGCCTGCTCAGCCTCCTCACCACGCACGATCCGGACGCCGTCGTCCAGGGGGTGGACGACGTCCAGGCACGTTACGAGCAGCGGTTCGGCCCGGCCGACTACACGCCGAACCTCCCGGTGATCTACTGGTCGTTCCGCGTGATGATCGGCTTCGGGATGGCGACGGTGGGACTGTCCGCGCTCGGCCTGTGGCTCACCCGGCGCGGGCGCGGGCGGCGCCGTACGACGGCGCAGGTGGTCCCGGCCTGGTTCGCCCGCGTGTGCGTGCTGGCCCTCCCGCTGCCGACGCTGGCGGTGACCGCGGGCTGGCTGCTCTCCGAGATCGGCCGCCAGCCCTGGACCGTGCAGGGCGAGCTCCTGACGGCGGCGAGCGTGTCACCCGACGTCGGCCTCACCGAGGTGGCGATCTCCCTGGCCGTCTTCACGGTCCTGTACGGCCTGCTCGCCGTCGCCGAGGGCGCGCTGCTCGTGCGCCACATCAAGGCGGGACCGGAGGACCGGCCCGGCCGGCGGCCGGAACAGCCCGCGCCCACCCCCGCGGAGACCGAGCCGGGCAAGGCGCGGCTCACGCCCACGCTCATGTACTGAGGAGCAGACAATGGTCACATTCTGGTTCATAGTGATCGCGTTCCTCTGGACCGGCTATTTCGTCCTGGAGGGATTCGACTTCGGGGTGGGCGCGCTGCTGCCCGTGCTGTCGCGCGGCGATGCCGAGCGCAGGCAGATGATCGGCACGATCGGGCCCGTGTGGGACGGCAACGAGGTGTGGGTGATCACCGCGATCGGCGCGATGTTCGCCGCGTTCCCGGTCTGGTACTCGGACCTGCTCAGCGGCTACTACCTGCCGTTCTTCCTGGTCGTCGTGGGTCTCATCGCGCGCGGCGTCGGCCTGGAGTGGCGGGGCAAGGTCGCCTCCCGGCGGGAGGCCGCGCTGTGCGACGCCGGGATCTTCACCGGCAGCGTGCTGAGCGCGTTCCTGTGGGGCGCGATCTTCGGTCATGTCGTACGCGGCACCGCCGCCGCGACCGTCATCGGGGGCGCGCTGTCGCTGTCGGTCGCCGTGCTGCACGGCGCGGTGTTCCTCTCGCTCAAGACGGCCGGGCCGGTACGCGCCCGGGCCCGGCGGGCCGCCCTGCTCGCCGCTGCGGGCGCGGTGCCGCTGGCGGTGCTCGCGCTGCCGGCCGTCGCCGACGCGGCGGCCGCACCGTGGACGTGGGCCGCGGCGACAGCGGCGACGGCGGCGCTCGCCGCGGGTGTCGCACTGATCGGCCGGCGTCGGGAGGGCGCGGCCTTCGCCGCCACGACCGCGTTCATCACGCTGGCCACGGCCGCGCTCTTCGGCGCGCTGTGGCGGGCGCCGCTGCCGGGTCTCACCGTCGCGGAGGCGGCCTCGGCCTCCTACACGCTGACCGTCCTCACCTGGATCGGCCTGCTCGCCCTGCCCGGCGTGCTCGCCTACCAGGCCTGGACGTACTGGGTGTTCCGCAAGCGCCTCACCACCGCCGGAATCTCCTGATCAGAGGAGCCGATCACGACGGGTTCTGCGGCGAACCCGTTCTCCCGGCGACACCGTCCTCATCGGCGGGCCCGCCGGCTCACCCCGCTTCCAGGCGCAGGTGGTGGAGGTCGGAGGGGGAGATCGGCATCCTGTCGATGCGGATGCCCTCGGCGTCCTCGACGGCGGCCGCGATGACGGCGGAGACCGGGATCACCCCGGCCTCGCCCGCGCCCTTGATGCCCAGCGGGTTGAGCGGCGACGGCGTCTCCAGGTGGGCGGTCTCGATGCGCGGCACCTCGGTGGCGTACGGCATCAGGAAGTCCATGAACGACGCGTTGAGCAGCTGGCCGTGCTCGTCGTAGGCCATCTTCTCGTAGAGCGCGCCGCCGACCCCCTGAGCCACGCCCCCGTGGATCTGCCCCTCGACGATCATCGGGTTGATGAGCCGCCCGCAGTCGTGGACGACGGCGTACCTGAGGATCTCGATCTCGGCGGTCAGCGGGTCGGTCTCCACGATCGCCGCGTGCATGCCGCAGGCGAACGTCGACCGGATCGGCGAGTAGTAGTCCCTGCCCTCCAGGCCGGGCTCTGTTCCCTCCTCGACGGGCGGCCGGTCCATGGACGACGGGCCTCCGGCGAACTGGGTGGCCCGCTGCGCCTCCTCGTCGAAGGCGTACCTGAGCGGGTTGGACAGTACGGCGACGGTCGCCAGCGGGATCGACGCCGACGGCGTGCCCGCCACGTGGACGACCCCGTCGGTGATCTCCAGGTCGCGTGGGTCGGCCTCCAGCGCGTCGGCCGCGATCCGCAGCGCCTTCTCGCGCACCTTCCGGCAGGCCAGCGCGATGGCGTTGCCGCTCATCACCGCCGCGCGTGAGGCGAAGGTGCCCACGGCGTAGCCGAACCGCCGGGTGTCGCCGGTGACGACCGACACGTTCTCGATCGGCACGCCGAGCTCGGTGGCGGCGATCTGGGCGAACACGGTCTCGTGCCCCTGCCCCTGGGACGTCAGGCCGGTCGACACGTGGACCCTGCCGTCGGAGGTCACCTGCACGTGGCCGCCCTCGTACGGCCCGACCCCGGTGCCCTCGACGTAGCAGGCGAGGCCGATGCCGATCGTCCGGCCCTCGGCCGCGGCGGCGGCCTTCATCTCCGGGAAGGAGTCCCAGCCGATGAGCTCCTTCAGCATCCGCAGCGCCTCGGGGTAGTTCCCGCTGTCGTAGATCAGCGGCCGGCCGTCCTGGAAGATCAGTCCCTGGTCGTAGGGGAACTCGTCGGGCTGGATGAGATTGGCCGCGCGGACCTCGGTCCGGTCCAGGCCGAGGTGGGCGGCGATCCGGTCCATCGTCCGCTCCATGCAGAACACGCCCTGCGGGCGCCCCGCGCCCCGATACGGCGTGACCTGCACGGTGTTGGTGTAGATCGAGGAGAACTCCACCCGGTAGGCGCCGATCTTGTACGGCCCCAGCAGCTGGGTGGAGGTGATGATCGGCACGATGATTCCGTACGGCGTGTACGCGCCGTGATCGTGCAGGATGTTCACGTCGAGGCCGAGGACGCGGCCGTCGTCGTCGAAGCCGACCCGGACGAACTGCACCTGGCCCCGCTCGTGCGAGGAGGAGACGAAGTGCTCCCGGCGGTCCTCGGTCCACTTGACCTCACGGCCGAGCAGCCGGGCCGCCCACGGGATCAGGACCTCCTCCGGCCACGGGTGGACGATCTTCACGCCGAAACCGCCGCCCACGTCCGGCGCGATGACCTCGACCTTGGGCAGCGGCAGCCCCAGTTTGGCCGCGATCGCCATCCGCACGCTGGTGGACGACTGCGTGGAGGAGTAGACGCGCAGCGACTGGTCGTCGGCGTCCCAGCGGGCGTACACGCCCTTGCCCTCCAGCGGCATGCAGGCGCTGCGCTCGACGTCCAGCCGGAACGTGAGCGTGTGCGGGGCGGTCTCGATGGCCTCACGCGCCGAGCGCCCGTCGGCCGACGGCACCTCCTGGACGAGGTGCGCCCCGACGTTGCCCGGCACGTCCTCGTGCACCAGGTGTACGGCCTCGGCCGCCTCCTCCACCCCCACCACGGGCTTGCGCATCTCGTAGTCGACGCGGATCAGCGAGCAGGCGTCCTCGGCGAGGTAGCGGTCGCGGGCGACGACCATGACCACGGGCTCCCCGACGTGCCTGACGATCTCGCGGGCGAGCGGGTAGGCCGTGCGGCCGTGCGTCAGCGCGGGATGCGGGATCAGCAGCGGCAGCGGCTCGGCCAGCGCGCCCGGCAGATCCTCCCAGGTGTAGATCGCGACCAGTCCCTCCACGTCGAGGGCGGCCGAGACGTCGATGTCGCGGATCCGGGCGTGGGCGTGCGGCGATCTGACGAAGGCGACGGCCAGCGCGTCGGCGCCGAGATCGTCGAGGTAGCGGCCCCGGCCGGTGATGAGCCGGGCGTCCTCGCGCCGCCTGACCGGCTCCCCGAACAGCTTGGTCGTCACCGGCCCGCCTCCCCGCCCTGAGTCTCGGCCTGGATCTCGGCGGCGCGGTGGACCGCCTTGATGATGTTCTGGTAGCCGGTGCAGCGGCACAGGTTCCCGGATATCGCCTCGACCACCTCCTCGTCGGTGGGCGCTGCGTTCTCGCGCAGGAAGGCGGTGACCGTGCACAGGAAGCCGGGGGTGCAGAAGCCGCACTGCAGGCCGTGGCACTCGGCGAAGCCCCGCTGCACCGGCGACAGCGCGCCGTCGGCCGCCGCGAGCCCCTCGACCGTGGTGATCTCGTGGCCGTCCGCGGTCACCGCGAACATCAGGCACGAGCGGACCGGCTCACCGTCCAGCAGCACCGTGCAAGCACCGCACACCCCGTGCTCGCAGCCCACGTGGGTGCCGGTCAGGCCCAGGTCGTGGCGCAGACAGTCCGACAGCAGCCGCCGCGCCGGCACCGTCGCCTCCCGCAGAACGCCGTTGACGGTCAGCGTGATCGGGTGATTCATCTCTCTCCCTCACCGGCCGCCCACGCGGCGGCGGCTCCCTCGGCGGCCACTCCCTCGGCGGCCACTCCCTCGGCGGCATCGCGCAGTGCCCGTACGGCGAGCACGCCGGTGAGATGCCGGCGGTAGTCGGCGGTCGCGTGGATGTCGTCCTCCGGCTCGATCAGGTCGCGTACGGCCGCCGCCGCCCCGTCCCAGTCCGGCCCGCTCCGGCCCGGCACGGTCCGGCCCGCGGGGGCGACCGGGCGGCCGCCGCAGGCCGCCGTGACGTCCACGACCATCGGGACCGGCCCCACGCTGATGCAGGCGACCCGGGCCGCCGCGACGCGGAGGTCCTCGTCCAGCGTCACGACGGCGGCCACCCCGGCCATCGCGTAGTCGCCGTGCCGCCTGGCCACCTCGTGGAACGCCGTGCCCGACCACGGCGGCAGCGCCGGGAAGAACGCCGAGACGGCGAGCTCCCCCGGCGCAGCGGCCGACTCCATCGGCCCGGTGAAGAACTCCGACGCCGCCACCTCGCGCTCGCCGCCCCGGTGCGCGAGCCGTACGGAACCTCCGAGCAGGGCCAGGACGGCGGGCATCTCGGCGGAGGGGTCGGCGTGGACGAGGCTGCCGACCACGGTCCCCCGATTGCGGATCACCGGATGGGCGACCAGCCGCAGCGCCTGGCCGAGCAGCGGCTGCACGGCCGCCGCCGGGCGGGACCGCTCGACGGCGGCGTGCCGGGCCAGCGCGCCCACGCGGACGCCTTCCGGCCCGGCCTCGATCGTGTCCAGGCAGGCCACCCGGTTGATGTCGACGAGGTGCGCCGGCGCGGCCAGCCGCATGTTGAGCAGCGGGATCAGGCTCTGGCCGCCGGCCAGGACCTTGCCGCCGTCCGGGCCGACCCGGGCGAGGACGTCGAGCGCCTCGTCCAGGCCGGCCGGAGCGTGATAGTCGAACGGAGACGGTTTCACCGGTTCGCGACCCTTGGCTCGACCGGCCCCAGCTCAATCTGCCAGGGCTCAGCCGGTCGCCGGGTCCTGTTCCGGATCCCGTCGCACTCCGCTCTGTCCACCGGATGCCTCCTTCGCCGGTCCGCGCCCGATGGCGCGGAGCAGGTGATATCCACCAAGTACCACGATGGTGCCGAGCGCGATGCCGGCGAGTGAGAAGTCGTCGGTGACGTGGTGGGTGACCGGGCCGATGGCGAGGATGACGCCCGCGCCGACCGGCAGCATGTTGATCGGATCGGCGAAGTCCACCCGGCTCTCGATCCAGATCTTCGCGCCGAGCAGGCCGATCATGCCGTAGAGGATGACCGTGATGCCGCCGAGCACGCCGCCGGGCGTGGCGGCGATGAGCGCGCCGAACTTCGGGCACAGACCGAACAGGATCGCGATGACCGCCGCGACGTAGTAGGCGGCGGTCGAGTACACCCTGGTGGCGGCCATGACACCGATGTTCTCGGCGTAGGTGGTGGTCGGCGAGCCGCCGACCGCGCTGGCGAGCACGGTGCCGACGCCGTCGGCCGCGATCGCCTTGCCCATCTGGGGGTCGACGTCGGTGCCGGTCATCTCGCCGACGGCCTTGACGTGGCCGACGTTCTCCGCGACGAGGGCGATCACCGCGGGCAGCACGAGCACGACCGCCGACACCTGGAAGGACGGCGCGTGGAAGTTCGGCAGTCCGATCCAGTCCGCGTCGATCACGCTCTGGAAGCTCACCCGGGGATGGGTGTCGACCTCGCCGGTGCCCGCGTTGAAGGCGGTGATGTTCCCGAAGACCACGTCGGCGATCCAGGACACGGCGTACCCGAAGACCAGTCCGAGCAGGACGCCGACCCGGCCGAGGAACCCGCGGAAGAGCGCGATGATCAGGAAGGTCGCGATCATCGTGATCAGGGCGATCCAGGGGTCCTGGGGCCAGTAGACGTCGGCCACCACGTAGGCGAGGCCGAAGCCGATCAGCATGACCACCGCGCCGGTCACCACCGGCGGGAACAGCCGGTGGATGATCTGGACGCCGAGGAAGTGGATCGCCACGCCGATGGCGACCACCACCACGCCGACGACGAGGATCGCGCCGGTGACCGAGGCGCTGTCGCCCCCGGCGGCGCGGATCGCCACCACGCCGCCCACGAACGAGGCCGACGTGCCGAGATAGCTGGGGATCTTGCCCTGCACGATGAGCAGGAAAATGATCGTCGCGACACCCGACATCATCACTGCGACGTTGGGGTCGAGTCCCATGACGAGGGGGAACACGAATGTGGCGCCGAACATCGCGATGACGTGCTGGGCGCCGATGCCGACCGTGCGCGGCCAGCTCAGACGCTCGTCGGGCTTGACTACTTCACCCGGCGCGAGATTTCTCCCGTCGCCGTGTACTTTCCATTTCAGAGCCATATGTAGCCCCTTCGGGGTAACGGGCCATGGGCCGGCGGCCACCCGCACTCGACCGTTTGGGGCACTTTAGGTCTGGCCGACCACATAGACATGGGCATGATCTGCCAAACTCAGATGCCCCGCATACGCAGTACGTGCAGAGCCAGCGTGAGATTGAGCCGGAGATGAGCGTCCTCGGTGAAGTTGCCCAGCATGCGTTCCAGCTTCCCGATGCGGTAGCGGAGCGTGTTGTAGTGGAAGTGCAGCCTGCGTGCGGTCTCCGCGACGTTGAGGTTGGTGTCCAGCAGCATCTGCAGGGTGCGCCGCAGGTCGGCGTTCTCCGCGTCGTCGTCCCCGGCGAGTGAGCCCAGCGTCTCGCGCACGAACGCGTGCAGTTCGCCGGTGTCGCTCACCAGCGAGAGCAGCCGGTAGACGCCCAGCTCGTCGAAGTGCGCGACCGCCCCGGCGCCGTGGAGCTGGCGGCCCACCCGCGCGGCCTTCAGCGCCTGGCCGTACGCCGCCGGGATCGCGTCGTGGCCCTCGGCGACGCGGCTGAACCCGGTGGAGAACGTGCCGTCGGAGACCGCGGCGAGCGCGTCGCGGGCGAGCCTGGTCGTGTCGACCGCGGCCCCGACGATCGCGACCACCTCGTGCGAGAACCCGGCGACGGCGGCGCGCGGGTCGTGCCGGCGCACAGCGGACTGCCAGGCGGCGAGCATCCGGTCCTGCACCGGCCGCTCGTCGGTCTCCGGGTCGATCTCGGCCACGACCACGCTCACCCGGCGTTCGAGGTCCCATCCGAACGCCCTGGCCCGCTCGGCCACCCTGGTTCCGCCGCGGCCGGTGAGCACGTCTCTGAGGAAGTCGGCGCGATATTTGCTCTCGACCGCGGTGACCGCCTCCTGCCGGGTGATGACCAGGGCGGCGACGGTCGCCGCGCGTTCGAGGATTCCTATGTCGCTGGGGGAGAGGGGGCCGGCGGCGGCGTACGCGACGATCTTGCCGTGATGGTGGCCCCCGGCGACCACGGGCACGGCGGTGCAGTGCTCGCCGCCGGAGGCCCGGCCCTCGCGCAGCGCGGCCAGGTCCTCGCGCAGCATCGCGACCTGCTCCGCCTCGCCGGCCGTGACGAGGATCCGGCCGGAGGCGTCGATCAGGGCCACGGCCA
Source organism: Sphaerimonospora sp. CA-214678 (assembly GCF_050942215.1). GTDB lineage: Bacteria > Actinomycetota > Actinomycetes > Streptosporangiales > Streptosporangiaceae > Sphaerimonospora. The sequence goes on along the minus strand of NZ_CP192056.1, from coordinate 2,160,225 downwards.
CCTGGAGCAGCCCGGCCACCTCGGCGGCCACCTCGCGCATTCCGCCCCCGGCGAGCACGATCTGCACGAGTGCGCGGTGCGCCTCCTCCGTGCGTGCGAGGGTCGCGGCCTGGCGGTTGAGGATGTCGGTGAGCACCTGGTTGAGGATGTCGTCGAAGGCGACGTCGTTGGGGAGCAGGATCAGCGGGAAGCCGAGCCGGTCGGCCTGCTCGGCCATCTCACCGGGCAGCTCGTCCAGGTAGCGCCCGAGCTTGATGGCCAGGGCGGACAGGCCCCGCTCGTCGAGGTCGGTCACCAGGCGGTCCAGCGACTGGGGGGTGTTGCGCAGCGGGTAGCCGGTGGTGAGCAGCAGCTCGTGCGGCTTCACCCAGGCGAGGATGTCGGGCACCTCCATGACGTTGAGCCGCTGGACGATGCGGTCGAGGCCGCCGCCGCCCGCGATCAGCCGTGCCTCCGCGAGGGTCGACACCCCGAGCACCTCGCCGACCGACACTCCGTACAGGATCGTTCCGGTGCTGGCCAGCCGCATCGCCGGGGGGGCCGGGTCGTTCTTCATGGGCAGATTGTGCCCGAAGACCCTCCTGTCAGGAAGAGCCAAGCATTCGCCGCACTGTTGGCATCTTTCTCCGTACGTGCCCCGCCGACGGCGCTTTAGCGTCGGCAGCAGACGACCGACTGGGTGGGGAGGTCCGGTGACCGTTGGCACGCGCACTCGGAGGGTGACGCGGGTGGCCGGGGCGGCGAGTGCCGCCCTGCGCCCCACGCTGGAGTCGCCGCGCCGGCCCGCCCGCGTGCTGGCCGCCTTCCCGCTCGCGGTCTACCTGGAGGTCAGGAGCGAGACCGAGCCGCACGTCATCGCGGTCGTGACCGGGGAGGCCAGCCGGCTGCCCAACGCCGTCGTGCTTGGCGAACCGCTGGCCGGGATCTCGCCGGGAGACGAGGGCTGGGCGGGCGACGGGGCCGTCGGGGTGGGCGCGCTGGAGATCGGAATCCGCCGATGGTGGGATCCGGCGCCGCCGCTGGGCGCCGCCGACCCGGCACGGCTGCCCGCCGCCCTGGCCGTGCTCGACGAGATCGGCACCAGGTCGCCCCGACGGCCGGGACTTGACCCGGCCGGTGCGCCGGCCCTGCTGGCGCGGGGCTGCCTGGCCGGATCCCTGGTCGACGGGGTCACGGCCGCGGAGGGGCTCATCGGGCTGGGCCCGGGGCTGACCCCGAGCGGCGACGACATGCTGTCGGGGCTGCTGGTCACGCTGCGGCACCTGGGCCGGGCGGCGAACGCGCCCGGCGCCGTGTGGCTGGCCGACTGGCTCGCGGCCGCGGTGACCTACGACGCACGCGCCCGCACGACGCCGATCTCGGCCACCCTGCTCCACTGCGCGGCGCACGGCCAGGCCGGTCCCGAGGTGGTGGGGGTGCTGCGCGGCATCACCGGTCTCCAGCCGCTGCGGCCGGCGATCCACCGTCTGCTGCGCCTCGGCCACACCTCGGGCGCCGACATGCTGCTGGGCATCCGCATCGGCCTGTCCGCCGTCCTGTCCCAGAGGGAGCGTTCTTGAACGATCTGGTGGAAGTGCGCGCCGGGGTCTACCGCGACTCGGTGAGCCTGATGCGCGTGAGCCGGGCGCTGAGCGCACGGCCTGGTGTGAGCGTGGCCCTCGTCGCGATGGCGACGGGGCTCAACGTCGAGATGGCGCGCGACCTCGGCTTCGCCGTACCGGCCACCGCGACGCCCGGAGACCTGCTGATCGCGATCAGGGCCGGGGACGGGGACGAACTGGCGGCGGCCGCCGCCGACCTGGAGTTTCAGCTCTCCGAGCGGGCGGCCGGATCCGGATCCGGCGCGGCCGGGCCCGGCGCGCTCCCCCGCACCACGCGCTCGGCGGCGAGGTCGGCAGAGGCGACCGTGGCCCTGGTGAGCGTCCCCGGCGAGCACGCCTTCGCCGAGGCGATGGACGCGGTCGAGGCCGGGCTGTCGGTCATGGTCTTCAGCGACAACATGCCCGTCGATCAGGAGATCCTGCTCAAGGACCGCGCGGGCGAGCGCGGCGTCCTCGTGATGGGCCCCGACTGCGGCACCGCGGTGATCGGCGGTGCCGGCCTGGGCTTCGCCAACGTGCTGCGGCCCGGCCCGGTCGGCGTGGTGGCCGCCTCCGGCACCGGCGCCCAGCAGGTGACGTGCCTGCTCGACCTCGCCGGGGTGGGGGTCGGCCACGTGCTCGGCGTGGGCGGGCGCGATCTGTCCGCCGAGGTCGGCGGGCGTTCCACCGTCCAGGCCCTGCGCGCGCTCGACGCCGACCCCGCAACCGAGCTCATCGTGCTGATCTCCAAACCGCCCGCCCCCGAGGTGGCCCGGGCCGTACGGGACTGTGTCTTCGGCGACGGGGGTCTCGCCAAGCCGGTCGTCACCGCGCTGCTCGGGCCGGGGCAGGACGACCTGACGGCGGCGGCGGAGAAGGCGCTGAGCGCGCTCGGCCTCCCCGTCCCCGAGTGGCCGCACTGGCCGGCCCCCCAAGCCTCTGAGACCGCACAGGCTTCTCAGGCGGCACGGGCTTCTCAGGCGGCACAGGCTTCTCAGGCGGCACAGGCTTCTCAGGCGGCACAGGGCGGCGGCCCGCTGCACGGGCTCTATTCGGGCGGCACGCTGTGCACCGAGGCTGAGCTGATCGTCCGGGCGATGCTCGGGACGGACCGGCCCCCCGGCTCCGGGACGGACCAGCCCCCCGGCTTCGAGACAGCGCGGTTCGTCGACTTCGGCGCGGACGAGTACACCCGGGGCCGCGCCCACCCGATGATCGACCCCGCGCTGCGCCTGGAGGCGCTCGCCGCCGTGGACCGTGGCGTCGTGCTGCTCGACGTCGTGCTGGGCCACGGCGCCGACCCCGACCCGGCCGCATCGCTGGCGCCCGCGCTCGCGCGGGCCGTCGGCCGGGGCGTGGCCGCGGTGGTCGCGCTCGTCGGCACCGACGGCGACCCGCAGGGCCTGCGCGCCCAGGCCGCCCGGCTCAACGAGGCCGGGGCCGCCGTGTTCACCTCCAACGCGGCGGCGGCCCGGCACGCCGCGCGCCTGGCCGTACCCTGACCGGAGGAAGCGATGACCCTCTCGATGCTGACCGGCGAGCCCCACGTGATCACCGTGGGGGCCGGGATCCTCGCCGAGTCCCTGGACCGGCAGGCCGTACCGAGGACCGGGGTGGACTGGCGTCCCCCGATGGCCGGGGTTTCCGCCGGCCTCCTGGCGAGGGTGCTGGCCGACCCGCGCCGCGAGCGCGCCAACGAGATCGCCGTCGGCAGGCTGCTGTCGGCCAGGCCGATGCTCGTCGGCGTCCGGCCGGCCCGCGAGGTCCTCGGCCTGGAGCCGGGCACGTTCTTCCACGCCGGCCCGCCGATCACCTGGGACCGGGCCTCCGGGCCGATGCGGGGCGCGCTGATCGGCGCGATGCTGTTCGAGGGGCTGGCCCGGACCCCGGAGGAGGCCGAGGTCGCCCTGGCGGCCGGCGGCGGACCGGACGGGGGCGCGGGAGCCGGCACCGGCGTCACCCTCGACTCCTGTCACCATCACCGCACGGTCGGGCCGATGGCCGGCCTGGTCAGCCCGTCGATGTGGATGCTGGAGATCGCCGACGACGAGCACGGGGGCACCGCGTACTGCTCGCTCAACGAGGGCCTGGGCAAGGTGCTGCGGTACGGCGCGTACGGCCCCGAGGTGATCGACCGGCTCCGCTGGATGGGCGAGGTGCTGGGGCCGGTGCTCCGGGCGGCGCTGGAGCGGTGCGGGCCGATCGACCTGCGTACACTGATCGCGCAGGCCCTGCAGATGGGCGACGAGCTGCACAACCGGAACCGGGCGGCGACCTCCCTGCTGGTCCGTGAGATCGCCCCCGCCGTGGTGGAGGCCGCGCCGGACCGGGCCGCCGAGGTGCTCCGTTTCATCAACGGAAATGATCATTTCTTCCTCAATGCGGGAATGGCGGCGGCGAAAGTGAGCGCGGACGCGGCCAGGAACGTTCCCGGCTCCAGCCTCGTCGTGGCGATGGCGCGCAACGGAACCGATTTCGGGATTCAGATATCGGGGCTCGGCGACCGGTGGTTCACCGGCCCCGCCGGGGTGCCGGACGGCCTCTACCTCGGCGCGTACGGCCCGGACGACGCCAACCCCGACATCGGCGACTCCACCATCACAGAGACGACCGGGCTGGGCGGGTTCGCGATGGCGGCGGCCCCGGCGATCGTGCGGTTCGTCGGCGGCGACGTCGCCGACGCGGTGGCGGCCACGACCTCGATGTACGAGATCACGCTGGCCGAGCATCCGGCGTACCAGATCCCCGGTCTCGGATTCCGCGGAACGCCCGTCGGGATCGACGTCACGCTGGTGGCGCGGACCGGGCTGCTGCCGGTCGTCAACACCGGGATCGCCGGGCGTGTGGCCGGAACCGGGCAGGTGGGCGCGGGGCTGGTGAGCCCGCCCGCCGAGGCGTTCTCCGCCGCGCTGGAAGCGCTGGCCGGGGGCCTCGATTCCCCTTGACCGCCCTTTGACTCTAGTATCGGTGGTCGGCCTCGGAAATTCCGGCGGTGAATTGGGGACCATTTCTGATGACGACCGATCGCCTGCTCGGTCCAGTGGGGCAGGGCCGCCTCATCGGACGGCGTTACCGGCTGCTGTCTCCCGTGGGCCGGGGCGGCATGGGGATGGTGTGGCACGCCCACGACGTACTGCTCGACCGTGATGTGGCGGTCAAGGAGCTGATGCTCCCGTTCGGTCTCGACGACGCCGGCATGCAGGCCGCGCACCGGCGCATGCTCCGGGAGGCGCGCTCGGCTGCCCGGCTCAGCCACCCCGGCATCGTCACCGTCCACGACGTGGTCGAGGAGGACGGCAGGCCCTGGATCGTCATGGAGCTGGTCCGCGCCTGGTCGCTGGAGCAGGCCGTACGGCAGAGCGGGCCGCTGCCCGTGGTGCAGGCCGCCGAGATCGGCGTGCGGGTGCTCGACGCGCTGCGCCACGCCCACGCGGCCGGCATCCTGCACCGGGACGTCAAGCCGGGCAACGTGCTGCTCACCAGCGACCGCGTGGTGCTCACCGACTTCGGGATCGCGGCGATCGAGGGGGACGTCAGCATCACCCAGACCGGGCTGCTGATGGGCTCTCCCGCCTACATCCCGCCGGAGCGGCTGCGCGGCCGTCCGGTCACCCACGCCGCCGACCTCTGGTCGTTCGGCGCGACGCTGTACGCCGCGGTGGAGGGCCGGCCGCCGTACGAAGGACCCGACGCGGTCGCCGTGCTCGGCGCCGTGCTCACGCAGGAGCCGAACCGGCCGCAGCGGGCCGGCGCGCTGCTCCCCGTCATCGACGGCCTGCTGCGCAAGAACCCGGCGGACCGGCTGCCGGCCGCGCAGGTCGCCGAGATGCTGGAGGGGGTCCTGCACAGTCACGGCGCGGCCGTGTCCGGCCGCCCGGGCTCTCCGACCTCGGTGCCGACCCCGCAGGACTCCACCCCGGCCGGGCTGCTGCCGCCGCTGGACCTGCCGTCCGGGCCGCTTCCCTCGCGCATCATCGAGACCCCCTCGGGGCCCGTCCGCGTGCCCATGCATCCCGACGACGCCCAGACGCCCGGAACCCAGACCCCCGGAACCCAGACCCCCGGAGCGCAGACCCCCGGAGCGCAGACGCCGGGAGCACACTCCCCTGGAACGCACTCCCCTGGAACGCACGCACAGGGCGCGCAGACCCCCGGAACGCGGTCCTCCGACGCTCAGGCCCCCGGGACGCCGCCGCAGGGCCCGGCCCCGCTGGCCGCCCCCACTCCGGCGACCCCGGCGTGGGAGGCCCCGGTGTGGGATGCCTTCGCATCGGCCTCGTCCGCCCCTCCAGGCGGCCTGAGCGATCTGGCGAGCCTCGGCGGCTTCGGCGACCTCGGCTCGCCCGGCGGAGGTTCCGGCACCCCGGGGAGCCTCGCCGAGCCCCCGGCCGAGACCCCCGCCCGGCGCTCCACGCCCGGCGTCGGGCGCAGGCGCAAGGAGACGTCCGAGCCGCCGCGCAAGCAGGCGTCCCGTTCCTCGATGGTCCTCGTGGCGGTGGCCGCGATCGCCGTCATCGCCGTGGTCGTCACGTTGCTGCTCACCCTCCTGCCCGATGACGCCGGGGACAGGGCGGCCGAGGGGCGCGCCGCCGTCTCCGCCGCGGCCACCTCCCCCGGCGCCCGTCAGCCGTCGGCCGCCCAGGCGCCGAAGGGCTACCGGACGCACACGGAGGCCGGGATCTCGCTCGCGGTGCCCAAGGACTGGACGGCGTCGGTCAAAGGGGAGACCGTCACGTTCTCCGGGCCGGCCGACAGCGGGCAGAGCATCACGGTACGGAAGATCGCCGACGGCGGGCAGGCCGCTCTTGTGGCCGCCGAGCAGAACCTGAAGGTCGACGACCACCCCGACTACACCCAGATCCGGCTCGGCGAGACGTCCTATCGCTGGCCGGCCGCGGAGTGGGAGTACACGTACACGAACTCGAGCGAGGTGACCGTGCACCGGGTCACGCGCTACGTGACGGCCGAGGGGCAGGCCTACTCGATCACCTTCACCGCGCCCGACTTCGACTGGACCGAGTCGGCCGCCCCGGTGCGCAAGGCGCTCTGGGACACGTTCACCCCCGCCTGATCGGGCTCATTTGGCGTCGGCGTAGCAGCGTACGGCCGCCGCCACCATCGGGAAGCGCACGGGGGTCGGGCCGAACAGCAGCCGGGTGGCCTCCTCGGCGGCCCGGCCGACCGCGGCGCGCGCCTCGTCGGCGAGGTCCGCCGGGCAGTGCACCATGACCTCGTCGTGCTGGAAGAACACCAGCCTGGCCGGCTCGGGCAGCAGGCCGCGCAGCACGGCCATGAGCGCGAGCGCCCACTCGGCCGCCGTTGCCTGGACGACGAAGTTCCGGGTGAACCTGCCCCGATCCCGCGCCGCCCTGCTGCCCTCCGGGCCGGAGACGAGCTCGCGCCAGCGGGCGGACGGCGGCGGGCAGGTGCGGCCGAGCCACGACCTGACCAGGCGGCCCTCCTCCCCCGCCTTGGCCGCGTCCTCGACGAAGGCGTACGCCCTGGGGAAGCGCTGGCGCATGACCGCCAGCAGCTTGGGGGCGTCGCCGCTGGTCCCGCCGTACATCGCGGACAGCATGGCGATCTTCGCGGCTTCCCTCGATCCGCCGAACGCCTGGGCCAGCGCGGCGTACAGGTCGATCTCGCCGGCGGCGGTGGCGAGCCCGCGGTCTCCCGACATGGCGGCCAGAACCCGGGGTTCCAGCTGGGCCGCGTCGGCGACGACCAGCGACCAGCCGTCGTCGGCCACGACGACCCTGCGCATCACCTTGGGGATCTGCAGCGCTCCCCCGCCGCTGGTGGCCCATCGGCCGCTCACGACGCCGCCCACGACGTACTCCGGGTGGAAGCGCCCGCCGCTGACCCACTGGTCCGCCCACGTCCAGCCGTGGAAGCTGTGGAGGCGGGCCAGCTCCTTGTACCGCAGCAGGGGCTCGACCACCGGATGCTCGATCTGCTTGAGCACGTACGACCGGGTCGAGGAGATCATGATGCCGAGGCCGCGGAAGGCCTTGACGATCTGCTGCGGCGAGTCGGGGTTCACCGGATGCCCGAAGGCGGCGGAGATCTCGTCGGCCAGCGCCTGGAGCCGGGCGGGCCGCATCCCGTGGACCGGGCGCGGCCCGAGCAGCTCGGTCAGCAGCGCGTCGTGGACGTCCGTACGCCACGGCATGCCGTCGTGGCTCATCTCGGCCGCGATCAGGGCTCCCGCCGACTCGGCGGCCACCAGCAGCCGGAACCGCCCGGCGTCGGCCGTCCGGCCGATCCTGCTCCGCTGCTCGGCGAACGCCTCGGCGACGAGAGCGGCCCGCTCGGCCTCCGGCGGCCCCGCCTCGCCGTCCGGCTCGAAGAGGCTGGCCTGCGTCCCCTGCCACGGCCCACGGCCGTGCACGGCCGCCGTTCTGTGCCCCCTGGGGTCTTCCGTACGGTGCCCGTCCACGCGGCCCTCGGCGGCCGTCAGCAGCGCCTCGGTGAGGGCGACGTCGTGGCAGCGCGAGAGCCGTACGCCACGGGCCAGCAGCGCCGGGTAGACGTCCCGGGCCTCCGCCCACACCCATCGGGGGCGGAGACCGGCCTCGAGCTCCCGTACGGCCCGGGCGAGGTCGGGCACGCGGGCAGGGCCGGGCCCTCCCGGCCGGTCGTCGAGAGGGTGGATCGTCCCGCCGCCGTCCGGACCGGCCGACACCACAACGTGCACGCCTCCAGCGTGCCAGGCGGGACCGACAGTCCGGCGGGCCGGCACGGCGGTCAGAGCGGGATCTCGACCTCGTCCTCGATCGGCGGGGCGATCTCCTGCCGGAGGCAGCCGGTCGCGGCGTGGCAGCGGACGCGCAGGCGGTCGCCGTACACCGAGATGTGCAGGAAGCTCTTGAAGAACGGCGGGGTGTCCCAGTCGGACAGCTCCGAGATCCACCGGTGGAAGAAGCGGCCGACGGGCAGGTGGAACGGCATCGGCCAGCCGCCGAGCAGCCGTGCGGCCCACCTCATCCGGGCGGTCGTCCTGATGTCCCCGGCGGGCCGCGGCGGCGTGTTGCCGATCGCGCGGGACATCAGCGCCACGGCCTCCTCGGGGGTGACGTAGAGCCCCCGCAGGTGCAGCCGCCTGCTGTAGAGCAGGCTGTAGAACGACAGCGAGTCTCCCCGCAGGGGATAGCACCGGAACTCGTCCTCCTCGACGCCCCCGACGTCCACGCGGGGGATGGTGTGGGTGGCGTGCGTGAACGCGCCGCCTCCGCCGGAGACGATGTACTGGATCGTCCGGTCGCCCACCCGGACCGGATAGCGCTGGTAGTTGTGCACGTCGCCGCCGATCGCCGCCACGTAGCGGTTGGCCGGGTCGCGTACGACGTCGTCGACGGTCCCGCCGCCCTCGATGGGACAGGGGTGATGGGCGTTGTCGACGTAGATCGGCTTGCCGGTGACCAGGATCTTGGGCAGGGGCCCCGCCGAGACGCGGCGCAGCCACTCGCCCTGCTCGCGGTCGAGCCTGCCGTCGATCCCGGTGTCTATGCCGACGATCAGCAGCCCGCCCGTGTCCAGCACCCAGTAGGACGCGGGCTGCACGGCCCACCGCCCGTGCCGTCCGCGCTGTTCCGGCAGGCCGCGCATTTCGCGGGCCCGGGCCAGCGCGGCCTCGTCGACGCGGTCCGGCTTCTTCCACAGCAGGCCGCGAAGTCCTGCGGGAGACAGGCGGAATCCTCGCCGTTCCGCGGTGAGCGGGGGCGCGTCGCAGAAGACCCGCATGAAACCGCCGAGCCCGTCGTACCAGTCGTGGTTGCCGGGGACCGCGTAGATCGGCGCGAGGTAGTCCTTGTAGGGCCGGAAGAACTTGTCGCAGTACTCGTTGGCCGAGCCCGTCGGATAGATCACGTCGCTGGCGATGATCGCGAACGAGGTGCCCTGGCCGATCTTGAGGAGGCCGGGCACGACGGCGTACTGCGAGGCGTCGCCCTCGCCGCTGTCGCCCAGGAGGAGGAACGAGAACTCCTCCCCGGCCTCCACGGGGATGCGGAAGTCGGGGTCGGCGCCGCGCTCCCGCTGTGCCGCCGCCCATCGGCGGCGGACCTCCGGCGACGGATCGCCCAGCCACCTGGCGAGGATCTCGTTCCGCGACCGCCAGAGGGTCGACGGGCGAAGCCAGGTGAAGGTGCTCCGGCCGGGCCGGAGCTTCTCGAACGTGCCGATCGTCTGACAGGCCCACCCGGCCCCCCGCTCCGACACCCGGGACGAATCCTCCATGGGGCAATCTTCGCGGGTTCCCGCGGAATGTTTCAGAGATTCCGCATACCTGTCCCCAGGGACTGCCCAATCCATCCGCTAAGGTTAGTCTTACCTAATTCGCGGGGGAAGGGATGGACCACCGGATGGCGAACGGCTGCGATCACCCCGCCTCCCTCCACACGGGCGAGGCGCCGGTCCTGGCGAGCGCGACCGTCGGCGCCCGCACCTGGCTGCTCATCGAGCACGCCGGGCCGTGGGCCGCCCGGACGGAGCAGTGGCGGCTGCCGCCCGCCATGCGCACGCTGGTGGACCGGGCGACCTCACTGGGAATCCGGCCCCAGCTCATCCGCCGTCCCGGCCGGCGCGACGCGCCGTCCGCTCCGCTGCACGTGTTCGTCGGGTGGTCGACCGGGGACGAGCCGTGGCTCGCCGAGGGGTTCTTCGAGGATCCCGACGATCTTGACCTGGGCCTTCTCGTGCACGGAGTGGTTCCGAAGTCCTGCATACTGGTGAACGAGCCGTTGTTCCTGGTGTGCACAAACGGTAAGCGCAATGCCTGCTGTGCCCGTCTGGGGCTCCCGCTGGCCCGGTTCCTCGGTGAGAATCTGGCCGGCGAGGTGTGGGAAACCACACATTTGGGCGGCGATCGATACGCCGCCAACCTCGTATGCTTGCCACACGGGCTTTACTACGGCAGCATGTCTCAGGCTGCTGCGATCGCGGCGGCAAACGCGTACCGGCACGGCGAGGTCGTCCTCGACCGTTTCCGGGGACGCGCGGGTATCCCTGAGCCATCGCAAGCCGCCGAGCATTTCGTCCGGTCTCATACGGGGGAACTCTCGGTCGGCGGGGTGGCCGTGGAATCCTCCCGGTCGGAAGGCGACACCACGGTGTGCGTCGTGCGTTGCACGACCCAACGTGGATCGTCGCGGTTTCGGGTTGTGGTCGAACCCGCGGTGTGCATTGCACCGTGCGGTACGACCTGCGCCGATGAGATCTCGACCTACAGGTTGGCGGAGCTGAGGCAGCTCACTCCGGTCCTGACCTGAGGGCTCGACCGAGCCGGGAACATTCACGGCTGATCCCGGCGTTGGTACCAGGGACGCCAGAAGCGTTCAATGCGGCATAAACACGAAATACCTCTCACCGAAGGTGGTTTCTCATGTCTCAGGTACGTCGGCAGCTCGCCCGCCCGCGCCCCAGCTGGGGTTGGCAGGATGATGCCGCGTGCCGGGGAGAGGACCTTGTGCTGTTCTTCGGGCCCGACGGCGAGCGTCAGCCTGAGCGTGACATCAGGGAGCGCAAGGCCAAGGCCATCTGCGCCCAGTGTCCGGTGCGCGCGGAGTGCCTCGACTACGCCCTGTCCCGTCCGGAGAAGTACGGCACATGGGGCGGTCTCAACGAGGACGAGCGAGCCTCCGAGCGCCGTCGTCGCATGCGCCGCGCCGCCAGCGCCGGCATCAGCGCCGTAGCCTGAGCGAAGTCTTCCCCCTTCCCCGACACGCGTCATCACCGTGGGGTGTCCCGCACGCGGCATGGTCAACGCCGCGGACGCGGGACACCCCACGGTCAGTCATACGACCACATGACCTTCGCATCACCGCCTTGCCCACCGAGGTAGTGCTTCGACCGGCATGACCGCTGCCGGAGTCCGGTCACACAGTGGTGTCCACATCAACTGTGTCTGTCGTCGCCGGCGGGCGCGGGCAGAGCCCTGACGGACAGATCGGCCGCCGCGGACTCGGTCAACTCGGGGCTGCCGAGATGCCGGGTCGTCTGCTCGACGGCGTGGAGTTCGCGCAACTGGTCCTCGACGAGCTTGAGCGTGTGGAACTTGCGGGCGGTGACCATGACCCGGCCCTCCATCGAACCCACCGTCTTGTTGTACGCCTTGACCGACTGGTCGAGCGCCCTGCCGAGCTTGTCGAGGTGGCCGCCCATGGCCGACAGCCGCTCGTAGAGTTCACGGCCGAGCTCGTAGACCCGCTTCAGGTTGTCCCGCAGCGCCGCCTGGGTCCAGGCGTAGGCGATCGTGCGCAGCATGGCGATCAGTGAGGTCGGCGTCACGATCAGGACCTGCTTGCTCACGGCGTACTCCAGCAGGGTCGGGTCGCGGTCCAGCGCCGGCTGGAGGAATGCGTCGCCGGGCACGAACAGTGCGACGAATTCCGGGGAGCCGGCGACCCTGCGGAAGTACTCCTTGCTCCCGAGGGTGTCCACGTGCTTGCGGAGCTGCTGGGCGTGGTCCGCCCAGTGACCGCTCGCCTCGGCCTCGTCGCTCGCTTCGATCGCCCTCATGAACGCGTCCATCGGGACCTTGGCGTCCACGATGACGTGCTTGCCGCCGGACAGATTGACCCGCATGTCGGGCCGCAGCGTGGTGTCCTCGTCGACGATGTGGACCTGGAGGTCGAAGTCGCAGTGCTCGACGAGACCGGCCAGTTCGGCGGTGCGCTTGAGGTGCATCTCGCCCCACTGCCCCCGGACCTGCGGCTTCTTCAGCGCCTCGACCAGCTTGCGGGTCTCCTGCCGCGTCCGGACCCCTTCCTCGGTCAGGTTCGCCAACTGCTGGTCGAGCTTGGCCTCCGCGGCCGCGCGGGTGGTGCTGAAGTCCTTGAGCTGCCGGTCCATCTGGGCCAGCTGGTCCTTGACGGGCTCGCTGACCGCGCCGAGCGTCGCCTCCGCCCGCGCCACCAGCTCGGTCTGGGACTGCTTGAGCATGTCCGCCGCGGTGGCGCGGAGCGTCTCCTCCAGCAGCCGGTTGTTCTGCTCCCGGGTCTCGTCGAGCTCCTTGCGTACCGCGTCCAGCCGGACGGCCTGCTCCTGAAGGCCCTGCTTCTGCGCGGTCAGCTCCCGGAGCTGCTCCTTGAGCCGCTGGATCTCGCCGCGAAGCTCGGTCTCCCTTGCCTCCAGCGCCGCGATCATCGTCTGGGCCTCGCGGAACCGACGGTCGGCATCACCGAACCGCTCCCGCTCTGCCTTGAGGGACGCCTTCAGGCCTTCGGCCTCGGCCTGGCAGCGCCGAAGATCCGTGTACGTCGCCTCCAAAGTGGTCTTCAGTCCGACGATCTCCTCACCGGACGTCTTGATCTTGGTGAACGCCTCGATGTGCTCCCGCTCGAGGCCGGCGGCACGCTCCTGTGCCTTGTCTCGCTCCGAGCGAAGATCGTCCATCTGCGTGTGGGCCTGACGCTGCTGCTCCTGGGCGACCTTCAGGTCGGCACGCTCGGCAGCGGTACGGCTACGGGCGACGAGGTAGGCGATCGCGGCGCAGGCGAGGGCGAGCAGGATCGACAACAACATGGGGAAACTCCTTGTGGTGTGCCACACGGATCCGTTCAGGACCCGCAGGGGGAAGTCGCAGCCACCGGAGAACGGCCGTCACGAGAGAGCACGGCCCCGGCGGAACACACCGTAGGCCGCAAAGGGCCGAAATTCTTCTGTGAACCTGATAACCCTGGTTATCGGCTCAAATCAGTCGCATATATTCGTGAGCTATTCACTGTTGCCACTCAGGCCGACTTCCGCAGGGCCAGAGCGAGTGATATCACTATGGCGGCCTTAAGTGATAGCATCGAACGATGAAACAACTGCTGCTCCGGATCGATGACGACCTGCATCGGCGCATCACGCGCCGGGCTCACCGCACTGGCCGATCCATCAACGCGACCGCCGGAGAGATCCTCGCGAGAGGCGTCGCCGATGAGGCGCTCGATGCTCGGGCCGAACTGCGCGCCCGGGCGCGCCGCCTGGGTGTCCTCGCGGAAGGTTGTGTGTCCCAGGCACCACGGGTGACCAGCGCTGAGCGCGAGCGCGTGCTGGAAACGACCGAGGGCATCGGCCCCATTCTTGACCGGCTCTGGGCCGAAGGTCGCTGACCGCCGCCATGCTCACCTATGTCGACTCTTCCGTCCTCGCCTGTGCCTACCTTCGTGACGAGCCCGGCCATGGCCGGGCTCGTGAGCTGCTGGAAGATCCTGATCACCTGTTGGTGACAGGGACGCTGACGGTGGTTGAAGTGACCGGCGTTCTGGTGCGCGCGGAACGCACACAACGGCTGATGGATCTGGATGGAACGCTCGCGGTTCTCTCGTCCGACCTCGGCGAAGACGGTCCTGTCACACTGCTCGCCGCTCCGCGCGAGGTAGTCGAACGGCGCGCCACCGAGATCGTCTACACCCATGCGTTGCGTGCGCTCGACGCGATTCACCTTGCCTTGGCCGAGATCGCCGCGGTTCCTCTTCTGGAGGAAGAGGGAGACAAGCTTGGCTTCGCCAGCCGCGATCGCTTTCAGGCTCAGGCCGCCGAAGCGCTCGGATTCACCCTCGTGTGAACACGCGGCCGGGCGTGCCATTCGGTACGAGGCCCCGGGCCGGGGACGTACACGAATTGGGATGCCGGCTGTCGTTCAGCCAACGCGCTTCCAGGGCTGGCAACGCTTGGTCTCGAAGTACTCGCCCTTCTTGAGGGTCACGCGGGCCGGGCCGGTGATGTTGTCGTTGGCGATGATCCCGCTGAGCTCACCCGTCCGGCCTGGCTGGGGGCCGTACGGCTGATTCGGGTTGGGGTGAGACATGGTCGTCGTCCTCTCACAAGCGGGGAAGCAAGCGGGGCTCGCAGCTCTCGGAACTGGCCGAGCCCGTCAGCGGCTGTTGGAGGACTGCGACAGAACGGTGAGCAGGTGCTCTCAAATCATCTTGATAAGCCCTGTTATCAGAGACTTCTGATCCATGGGGCAGGCTTTACCGCTAAGGTGCTGATCACGTCGAATCCGTCATTGCCACAAGAAGGAGGTGTCGATGCGCGAAGACCTGCGGATCTCCTATGCCGAGATCGCGGCGTTGGCCGAAGTACAGCGGCCTGTGCCCACCAACTGGGCTCGTCGGCACCCCGGCACCTTCCCCAGGCCGGTCACGACCGAGGATGGCCGCCCGCTCTTCGACGGCCGGGAGGTGGTCGCCTGGCTGCTGGCCACTGGACTCGGCAACGCGACGCCCCGGAAGCTCCGCGCGGAACTCGCGCTGCACACCTTGGCGAGCCGGCGCGACCGTCTGCCCGCCCACGTCCTGGTGGGCACGCTCACCACACTCATCTGCCTGCGGCAGCAGCAGGACGCCCCGCTCTCCGGCACCGGTTGGGAGTCCCTCCTTCGGTGGGCCGCCCACCTCGACGCCGAAGACACGTTCCTGCTCACCGAACTACGCGAAACCCCCGAAGGCATCGGTACGGCTCTGGCCGCGCTCGCCGACGAACTGGTCGAGGCCGCCTACACACCGGCCGAGGCCTTCGACTGGGTGCTGGACGCGCGCCGCCGCCTGGGCGCTCACGAACTGGTGGCCGACGAGCCCGCGCCTGTGGTCACCGGCGCACTCGCCCGGCTGTGCGGCATCGCCGATCTGGACGAGGGCGCGATCGTCGCCACGCCGTACGCCCGCAGCGGTGACCTGCCCGCCGCCCTGCACGCGCAGGCCGCTCCCGACGCCGGTCACACCTACCTCGCCGCCGATCCCGACCCGGCCTTCGTCCGCCTGGTGCGTCGCCGGATGCTCGTACACGAGGTCTATGAGTTCCAGCTGAACGTGACCGAGGGGCCGGAACCCGATGTGGAGAATTGGGGCGACCCCGACATCGTGCTGTGTGCGCTGCCGTACGAGCCCGCCGAGACCCGCAGCGCGCTGACCGTGCTTGAGCGGGTCCAGGCGTTCACCGACCTGCTCGGCGCTGGCCGCACCGCGGTCGTCCTCGGCCCGGCCGACGCTCTGATCCGCCCACTCACCCCGCTGAGCGACGCCGACCGGCTGCGCAGATCATTCCTCACGGACGGCCTGCTCAAGGCGGCGATCAGCCTCCCCGACGGTGCGTTTCCGTACCGTCCCGGCTACCGGACCGCCGTATGGGTGCTCACGCGCACCCCGGCGGCGGAGCGACGCGGCATGGTCCTGCTCGCGGATCTGTCCGCCCGAACGCTCACTGAGCGGACGCTCGACGCGCTCGTGGAGGATGTGCACATCTTCCGGACGGCGGGCTGGCAGGAGGACTCCAGGCACACGCCGCGGCACGGGGTGATCCTGCCGGTCAAGGTGCTCGACGACCGGCCCGGGACGGCCTTCACCCCCCAGCACCGGCCGTACGAGAGCCGTTACACCCATGCCGTCGTCGAGCGTCCCGCGCACATCTCCCAGTTGGAGATCCACCTGAGCGAGCTGGTCGAACAGACCCGCAGAGACATCGACAGTCAGGCTGAGCTGCGTACGCGTGCCGTTCTGCGGCCGGAGGATCGACCGGTGCGGCGCACGACGGTCGGGCGGATGCTCGAGGAACGCCGGCTTCGCCGCCTGCCCGGTCACCGCATCGCGCCCCAGCACCTCGCCCCCGATGGCGACTACCCGGTGCTCACCTCGGCCGAGGTCGTCGGCAGTGCGCCGGTCGGGGGTCGGCGGATCGACCGCCTGGTGTTCATCACCGAGTACGAGCATGCCAACTTCACCCGGCCCGGCGACGTCATCGTTACGAGCAGTCCCGAGTTCGGGGCGTACGTCGATGAGGAAGGGCTCTCCGTGGTCACCTATCCGGCACGCATCCTGCGGGTTCGGCCCGATGCCGAGCGTCCGGTGCGGCCCAGGGTGCTGGCGGCGCTGCTGCGGGCCGCCGCCGCTGAACACGGCCGCGTCAGCGGAGCCGTACGGGCCTCCCGGCGCTTCGAAGACCTACTCATCCCCGACCTCTCCCCCGACGAGGCGGACAGATATGACACCCTGCTCGCCGAGATCGGGCGGCGCGACGCACTCTTGCGGGCGCAGACGACCGCCCTGGACGAGTTGGCGCGGCTGACCGCCGCCGGCCTCGCCGATGGCACGCTCACGCTCCTCCCCCCCAACGAAATCAACTGAAGGAGATATCCACCCGATGCCCCCTGCCAAGAGATCTGCCGGCGGCCAGGCGGAGCTGTTCAGCGCCTCCAGCGCGAAGGAGATCCGCGACATCCTGTGGAAAACGGCCGACAAGCTCCGCGGATCCCTGGACGCCGCGCAGTACAAGGAGTTCGTCCTCGGCCTGATCTTCCTCAAGTACGTCTCCGACGCCTTCGAGGAGCGCCGCACCGCGCTGGCCAAGGAACTGGCCGAGGAGGGCATCGCCGAGGAGCGCCAGGAGGATTTCCTGGAGGACCGGGACGAATACACCGGCCACAACGTCTTCTGGGTCCCCGAGGAGGCGCGCTGGTCATGGATCGCGGCGCATGCCAAGAGCCAGGGCGTGGGCCGCCTGCTGGACGACGCGATGGACGCGATCATGCGGGAGAACGCCGCGCTGACCGGCGTCCTGCCGAAGATCTTCAACCAGGACCGGGTGGACCAGAAGGTCCTCGCCGGGCTGGTCGACCTCATCAGCGACGCCCGCTTCTCCGGAGACGGCGACAAGCCGGCACAGGACGTGCTGGGCGAGGTCTACGAGTACTTCCTCGGCAACTTCGCCCGTGCCGAGGGCAAGCGCGGCGGCGAGTTCTACACGCCCCGTAGCGTCGTCCAGCTGCTGGTGGAGGTGCTGGAGCCGTACGAGGGGAGGGTGTACGACCCGTGCTGCGGCTCGGGCGGCATGTTCGTCCAGGCCGGCAAGTTCATCGAGGCCCACGCGGGCAACAAGTCGGACATCTCGGTGTTCGGCCAGGAGCTCAACGAGCGGACCTGGCGACTGGGCAAGATGAACCTCGCCATCCACGGCATCGACGGCAACCTCGCCGCCCGCTGGGGCGACACCTTCGCCGACGACAGGCACCCCGATCTCAAGGCCGACTTCGTCCTGGCCAACCCGCCGTTCAACATCAAGGACTGGGCGCGCAACGAGTACGACCCCAGGTGGAAGTACGGCGTGCCGCCGAAGAACAACGCCAACTACGCCTGGCTCCAGCACATCATCAGCAAGCTGGGCGAACGCGGCACGGCGGGCGTGGTCCTGGCCAACGGCTCGATGAGCTCCCAGCAGAGCGGCGAGGGCGAGATCCGCAAGGCACTGGTCGAGGCCGACCTCGTCGCCTGCATGATCGCGTTGCCGTCGCAGTTGTTCCGCACCACGCAGATCCCGGCCTGCCTGTGGTTCCTCGCCAAGGACAAGACCCCGCAGGGCGGCAAGCGGCTGACCGACCGGCGGGGCGAGGTGCTCTTCATCGACGCCCGCGACATGGGTGAGATGGTCGACCGGACCGAGCGCGTCCTGACCGATGCCGACATCGCCAAGATCTCGGGTGCCTATCACGCCTGGCGGGGGACCACCTCTGCCCGCGAGGCCGGGCGCACGTACGCCGACGAGGCGGGATTCTGCTTCTCCGCCGACCTGGAGACGGTCCGATCACACGGTTATGTGCTCACGCCGGGCCGGTACGTCGGCGCGGCCGAGACCGAGGAGGAGGACGCCGAGGCGGTCGCGGAGAAGATCGCCACGCTGACGGAGGAGCTGTATGAGCTCTTCGACAAGTCGGACGAGCTGGCCAAGACGGTCCGCGAGCAGTTGGGGAGGATCGATGTCTGAGCCTGCCGGCGAACTGATCCTCTACAGGACCGAGGACGGACGCGACCAGATCCAGATGCGCGCCGTGGGCGGCACGGTGTGGCTGACCCAGGCGCAGATGGCCGAGCTGTTCGACACTGGAATCCCCAACATCAACAAGCACATCACGTCGATTCTCGACGACGGCGAGCTGACCGAGGCAACTATTTCCTCTCAGGAAATAGTTCGCCAGGAAGGCTCACGGCAGGTCCGGCGGGAAGTGCTTGTCTACAACCTCGACATGATCCTGGCCGTCGGCTATCGGGTACGTTCGCCGCGCGGCATCCAGTTCCGTCAGTGGGCCAACACGACCCTGCGTGAATATCTGGTCAAGGGTTTCGTCCTCAATGACGAACGGCTGAAGGATCCTGGTGGTTTCGACTATTTCGACGAGCTGCTGGAGCGGATCCGTGAGATCCGCGCCTCGGAGAAGCGCTTCTATCAGAAGGTCCGCGACGTGTTCGCGGCCACCAGCGCGGACTACGACCCAGGTTCCGAGACCGCCCGCACCTTCTTCGCCACCATCCAGAACAAGCTGATCTACGCGGTGGCAGGCCAGACCGCCGCCGAGTTGATCGTTGATCGGGCCGACCCCGGAAAGCCGAACATGGGCCTGAAGACCTGGAAGGGCTCGCGAGTCCGCAGGACGGACGTGACCGTGGCCAAGAACTACCTGGACTCCGACGAGATCGGCATGCTCAACATGCTGACCACCCAGTTCCTCGACTTCGCGGAGTTGCGGGCGCGTCGACGTCAGCAGATCACCATGGCGCAATGGGTGGCGGCCGCCGACAACTTCATCGCCATGAACGACTTCAAGGTCCTGCCCGGAGCCGGGAGGGTCTCCCGCGAGGCGGCCGAGGCCATCTCTCGTGACCGCTTCACCGACTTCGACACTCAGCGACAGGCCCTGGAGGCCGCCCGAGCCGATGCCGAGGCCGCGGGTGAAATGCGGGAACTCGCCCAGGCCGAAGGCCACCTCGACGCCCTCGGCGAACTCGAGGCAGCTGCTGAAGACTTGGAGGAGAATCGATGACCGAACCGCATCCGGCCGACATCGCAGTGATCGCCATGTTGATCAAGGAGCCGTACGACCTCTTCGACAAATCCGACAACTTGGCCAAGACGGTCCGTGACCAGTTGGGGAGAATCAATGGCTGAGTGGCCCCTAGTCCGTTTCGAGGAGCTTGCAGCGAAGGAGAAAAGTTCCTTCTCCAAGCCGTACGGGTCGGCATACACCAAAGAGGATTATGTCTCAACCGGTGTTCCGCTTGTGCGTGGGGTAAATCTTGGGGCTGGGCGTTTCCATGACGATGACTTCGTTTTCATCACTCCAGAGAAAGCAGATTCACTCCCTGGCGCAAACTTAACTCCGGGTGATTTGGTAATAACTCATCGCGGCACTATCGGCCAAGTGTCGATGATTCCCCGATCCCCGAAACATGAGCGCTATGTGCTCTCGACGAGCCAGGTTAAGGCACGCCTCGATGCCAGCCGTGCTCTTCCCGAGTTCTATTATTACTGGCTTCTTTCTCCTGCAGGGCAGCGTGAAATCCTACAGCACGTGTCGACGGTAGGTGTACCTGGCCTCGTCCAACCTGTGGCGACGGTCAAATCTTTCAAGGTTCCACACCCACCGCTTGGTGAACAGCAAGCTGTCGCCACCGTGCTCAGCACACTGGACGACAAGATCGCCGTCAACGAGCGCATCGCAGCCACGTCTCGCGAACTGGGCTTGGCTTTGTTCGCCCAGGCGCTCCTTGATGAGGACCCTCTCGAAACAGCTGTGGAATCTATCGTCAGCACGCTGACTCGTGGGGTTACTCCAAAATATTCAGAGTCGCCTGATGACCTCATCGTGCTCAACCAGAAGTGCGTCCGCGACGGGCGAGTTAATCTTAAACCCTCACGGCTGACGCTTCGGGAGAAAGTCAAAGTTCCGAAGCTACTCCAAGCCAATGACGTCCTGGTGAACTCCACAGGTGTAGGGACGCTCGGCCGGGTCGCCCGATGGACTTGCGACATTGATGCAACCGTCGACTCGCATATCGCTATCGTCCGGTTCGATCCCACCAAGGTGGATCCCGTCTGTGCGGGGTTTGCCATGCTGCGGGCGCAGACTGAGATCGAAGCCTTGGGTGAGGGCAGCACCGGGCAGACCGAACTCAGCCGTGCCCAATTGGGCGCCCTGGAAATCGCCCTGCCTAATCCTGACCGTCAGCACGAGCTACGCGAGAAGCTCGACTCGCTCGAAGAGCAGGCAGATCAAGCAATGGCCGAGTCCGCCGTACTTGCCGCGCTTCGGGATACTCTCCTTCCTCAGCTTATGTCGGGGCGGCTGCGTATCAGGGATGCGGAGAAGATTGTCGAGGACGTGATATGACTCCTTCTCCTAAGCACTCTCGCTCTCGGCCCTTAGAGATCGACTGGGAGCTGCTCGCTCTTGACGAGCTCGCCGAGCTGGCGTGGCTGCCCGCCAACGGCAATGAGCTGGCTCCCGGTTCCGGGCACCGCAAGTCCTGGGACGACCTCATCCTCTACTCCGATCTGAGCGAGGCTGTCGAACGCCTCAACCCCGAGCTGCCGCCCGAGGCCGTACGCAAAGCGGTTGAAGAGGCGGCTCGGACGAGGTCGAGCGACGCCTACGAGGAGAACCGGACCGCGCACGGCTACCTGACCAGCGGCATCCGCTCGGTGACCTACACCGACGAGTTCGGCGCGGAGCACAACCCGACGGTCCAGCTCATCGACCTGACCGACCCTGCTGCGAACGTCTACCGCGCGGCCCGCCAGGTCACCGTCATCCAGGGTGAGAAGAACCGCCGTTTCGACATCGTGCTCTACGTCAACGGCCTGCCGTTGGCCGTACTGGAGATCAAACGCGCCGGCGACGAAGACACGACGCTTGAAGCCGCACACGCCCAGATCGGATGGTACGTCGCGGAGTTCCCGACCGCGTTCCGTTACAACGCGGTCGTCCTGCTCTCCGACGGCGTCACCGCGAAGTACGGCACGCCGTTCACGCCGTTCGAGCACTTCGCGCCGTGGAACGTGGACGAGGCCGGGGAGCCGGTCGAGTCGCTGGACGGCGCGGGCCTGTCGGAGGCGGCGCAGAACCTCGCCCTGCATGGCCTGTTCACCCACACGCGCTTCCTCGCGCTGATCAGTTCCTTCATCAACTTCGTGCCGTCGAAGAAGACCAAGCGGATCGCCAAGCCGCACCAGTTCTTCGCGGTCAACCGGGCGGCGGAAGCCGTACGGGAAGCCGCTGCGACCGACGGCAAGGCCGGCGTGGTCTGGCACACGCAGGGCTCGGGCAAGTCCGAGGAGATGGTGCTGACCAGCAATCTGGTCATGCGCGACCCGGCGCTGCTCAACCCGACGATCATCGTCATCACCGACCGCAACGATCTCGACGACCAGCTCTACTCCACCTTTCTGGAGAGCGAGATCCTGCCCGAGAAACCCCGGCAGATCCTCACCCGGGCCGAGCTGCGCGAGGAGCTGACCGCCAAGCGCACCGGCGGCATCCTGTTCACCACACTGCAGAAGTTCGGCCGGACCAAGGAGGAGAAGGAGTCGGGCACCGATCACCCGCTGCTGTCCGACCGGCGCAACATCGTCGTCGTGGTCGACGAGGCCCACCGCAGCCACTACGACAACCTCGACGGCTACGCCCGCCACCTGCGCGACGCCCTGCCGCACGCCACCCTGCTCGCCTTCACCGGCACTCCGATCTCCGAAGCCGACCGCAACACCCGGCATGTCTTCGGCGACTACATCGACGTCTACGACCTCAAGCGGGCCGCCGACGACGGCGCGACGGTGAAGGTCTACCACGAGAGCCGGGTCGTCGAGCTCATCCTCGACGAGGACGTCGACACCACGAAGATCGACGAAGAGGCCGACCGGATCACCGAGGGCCTGGACGACACCGAGCGCCGCCGGATCGAGCAGGCCGTCGCCACCATGAACGCGATGTACGGCGCGCCCGCCCGCATCCGCGACCTCACCGCCGACCTGGTCACCCACTGGGAGGACCGGCGTGAGCGGATGAAGCCGTTCGTCGGCGTCTCGAAGAACGGCGGCGCGCCCGGCAAGGCGATGGTCGTGTGCGCGACCCGCGAGATCTGTGTCCGGGTCTACGACGCACTGCGCGAACTGCGCGAGGAGTGGCACCACAAGGATTTCGACAAGGGCACGATGAAAATCGTGTTCTCGTCGAACTCGCGGAAGGACCCCGAGCGCCTGCGGGTCCACGCGCTGACCGATTCCCAGCGCAAGGCCGTCATCAACAGGGCCAAGGACCCCGACGACGAGCTGGAACTGCTCATCGTCAACAACATGCTGCTGACCGGCTTCGACGCGCCGCCGCTGCACACGATGTACCTCGACCGACCGCTCCGGGGCGCCAACCTCATGCAGGCGCTGGCCCGCGTCAACCGCCGCTTCCGT
Source organism: Sphaerimonospora sp. CA-214678 (assembly GCF_050942215.1). Taxonomy (GTDB): domain Bacteria; phylum Actinomycetota; class Actinomycetes; order Streptosporangiales; family Streptosporangiaceae; genus Sphaerimonospora. The sequence continues at coordinate 2,137,429 of NZ_CP192056.1, read as the reverse complement.
GGCAAGGAAGACGGCTTGCTGGTCGGCTACGCCCCGCTGACGGAGAGCCTGCAGAAGGCCATCGCCGAATACTCCGCGGCCGACCGTCAGGATCGGACGCTGGGCCAGGACATCGACCGGGCGCTGGACGAGCTGCGCAACGAGTTCGACATCATCGAAGGAATCCTGCGCGACATCGACTGGCGCGGCCTCCTCGCCAGGCCGAGCCGTACTGCCTTCATCGACACAGCGCTGCGTACGGCCAACCACCTGCGGGACACGAGGACCCCCGGCAACAACCCGGAGAAGCTCGACGACCCGAGCCAGACCCTCGGCCGCCGTTTCCGGGACCACGCGCACCGGCTGGAGCGCTTCTACGCGCTCACCGCGTCCTCGGCCAATATCGGCACGCGGTTCCCCGACCACCCGGTGACCTGGCGACGCGACATCCAGTTCTTCGTCGAGGTCCGCGCGTACATGGCGAAGCTGGACGCGATGGACCGCGAGGCGAGGGGCCTGCCCGGCACGACGCGCGAAATCGAGTTGTACCTCGAACAGCTGACCTCCACGGTCGTGGAGACGAGCGGGGTCACCGACCTGTTCGCCGAAGCCGGCCTGGAGACCGCCGACCTGACCAACCTCAACGACGCCCTCATCGCGAAGCTGGCGGGCAGCGAGACACCGCACCTGGCCGCCGAGGCGCTGCGCCGACTCATCGAACGGAAGATGCGCGAGGTCACCCGGCACAACGTGGTGCGGCGGACGACGTTCTCCGAGCGTCTGCAGGACCTCATGATCCGGTACATGCGTGAGCAGCTCACCAGCGCCGAGATCATCGCCAAGCTGGTCGAGCTGGCCAAGGAGATCGCGAACGACCACAGGCGTGGTGAGCGGTTCACGCCGCCGCTGGACTGGCAGGAGCTCGCCTTCTACGACGCGGTCGCCGACCACGGCACCGCGCGTGAGGTGATGGGAGACGAGGTCCTCGCGGGCATCGCCCGTGACCTGGTCGTTCAGGTACGGAAGAACCTCAAGAAGGACTGGATCTCCCGCGAGCCCGTACGCGCCCGCCTGCGCGCGACCATCAAGCGCCTCCTGGCCCGCTACAACTACCCGCCGGACCAGGAGGTCAAGGCCATCGAGCTGGTCCTGCAGCAGATGGAGCACTTCGCCGACGTCTGGTCCAAGGACGGCATGGCCAGCTGAGAGGACCCAGCCGACGAGCCCGGCACGCGGCCATCCGCGCCGAGATCGAACAGGAAGAGACCGAGGCAGCCGAGAACGCCGACACGTTGGATGTGAAACGAAGCTCTGCTAGGCGACTTTCCAGGTGCGATCACCCAAGGTCGCGACGAGATCGACCGTTCCTCCGAGCGCCATGACATAGGCACGTACGACATCGATGCCGGACACCTCGCCATTTTCAATTTTGGAGATCCGAGCCTGGGTCACACCAAGAGCCTCGGCGAGCTCCACCTGAGTGGCTCCAGCCGCCTTGCGCATCTCGGCAAGCTGATGGCCGCGCACATACGCCTCCCGGCGCTGACGGGCAGCCTCTTGCCCTGCCTCCCGCTCCGCGTCCGAGCGCGGATCGAGCGCCCGCGCCTTTGCCTTGACGTCAGTCCACTTGGAGTATCCGCTGCTCAACGTCCCTCCTCCTTCAATGCGACCAGGATAGATGGGGAGTGTCACACATCCGATTCAGTGACTAGGCTTGCTGGTATGGACACCAGGCCACAGCGTACGCGCTGCGTGCGCATGAGCGACAAAGGTCGTCTGACCGTTCCCGTGGACATCCGACAGGCCGCGGGAATCCCCGATGGGGCAGAGCTGGTCATCACCGCCAGCGGAGACGGAGAAGTCACGCTGACCACCAGGGAGGCAGTGATCCGGCGTATCCGGGACGCGGTGCCCCCCGCTCCGGCGGGCGGCTGGCCACTTTCTGAGTGGGACCGGGAGGACGCGGCCGATGATGAAGACGACGATGTGCGGGACGGCGCTGCGTGAGTCACGTTCTCGACACTGGCGCGGTCCTCGCGTTCGTCCTCGGCGAGAGCGGAGCCGACCAAGTCACGGCAGAGCTGGATGGCTCGGTGCTGCCGACGATCGCCCTAACAGAGGTGTGCCGCCGCATCGAGCAGATCGGATACCGCCGCACCGCCGCTCAACTCACTGCCGACCTGACAGCCCTCGGCGTGGTCATCGACGAGGCCCTGACCACAGCAGACGCCCAGCGCGCCGCCGCCTTGCGGCACTCCTCCTACCGGCTACGCGCGCAGTGGACGGAGCAGGACCGTAAAGCCGCGGGCGGTGTGAGCACATTATCCACCGCCGACGCCCAGGTGATCGCGATCGCGGAACGCCACGGCGTACCGATCATGACCACCGACCGCGCGTGGCTGGTGATCGAGCGCCTGACCGGTGGCTTCGGCGTCAAGGTCGTCTGCATCCGCTGAGAACGAGCAGGACCCCAGGTCAGCAGTGGCTCGGCCACCAGATGGCCGGATCCTGCTGACGGCGGGCCGCACCTGGCCGCCGAAGCTCGCAACGGCAAGGGCTCGCCGTGTTGCGTCGGTGTCAGTCGATGTCGAACTCTCCGTTACGCACTCCCCCGAGGAACGCGCGCCACTCGTCATGGCGGAAGACGAGCGTGCCGCCCTCACGGTCCTTGGTGTCGCGGACGCCGACCACGGTGTCGGTGATCGCCACCTCGACGCAGCTTTGGCCGTCACCGCTGAGCGTGCTCTTCTTCCACTTGGCGTTGGACAGGTCGGTCATTCCCGGTTCCTCTCTAGGATGCGGCCAGCTTCTTCAGCATGGCCGTGGTGTCGCCAGGGCTGAGCGCTACGGCGCGCAGGTGTTCGAAGATACTGTTGTACCGCGTCAACTCGGCTTCCTGCTCCAGGAACAGGTCCCCGGCCATCGAGTCGACGTACACGATGTCAGGGTCGTCCGAGCCGAACTTCATGACCACGAAGCTGCCCGGCATGCCGGGATGCGCGCCCGCCGCGAAGGGCACGACCTGCACGGTGACGAACGGGTCGCGGGCGTGCTCGGCCAGGCGGGCGATCTGCTCCCGCATGACGTCCGGCCCGCCGACCATGCGCGCCAACACTCCCTCATCCAGGATCGCCCAGAAGCCTGGGCGGTGCTCGTCGGCCAGCAACTTCTGCCGTTGCAGCCGGGCGGCCACCCGGATTTCGACGTCCTCCTCGCTGGCGGTCGGTCGCACGCCGCGGACGACCGCCCTCGCGTACGCCTCGGTCTGGAGCAGTCCGGGGACGAACAGCGACTCGTAATTGCAGATCTGCCGGGCCTCCGCCTCGAAGCTGATGTAGGTCGGGTACTGCCCCGGTAGCTCGGCGTCCTGCTCCTGGAGCCAGCCGCGCTTGCCGGCCTCCTTCTGCAAGGTCATCAGGTCGGCTCGCTGCACATCGGTCACACCGTACAGGTCGAGCAGGGCCTTAAGTGTCCTGACCTGCGGCTTGGCCTTGGCCGTCTCGATGCGGTACAGCGTCGCCACATTGATGTGTGTCTGCCGCTCCACATCATCCTGCGACAGTCCGGCTGCTACGCGGAGCCGCCGCAGTTCGGCGGCCAGGCGGCGCAAACGCACGGTGGGGGGTTGTCGTCTGGTCGGCGGCATGGGTACATCTTGCCCCTCCTTCCAGTCCTCTCAGATGTCCTCAAATATTTTGCAGGCTGTGCGTTCATATAGGTTGCACACTCACGGTCGCGGAAGTCACACTGTGCGTAGCCAGTCGGGAGCGCGCCGCCCGGCAGGCTGAATCGGAAGGCACCACAAAGCCGGCAGGGCGGGTGGGGCACTTGCTCAGCCTTCCCCTGAGCTGTGACCCACGCCCGTTCCGCCTGGGAGCCCGCGGCCGTTTGCCTGAGGGGGGACGACGGCCGCGGCTCCCGATCACTCCCCGTCGCTTGCCGCCAGAGGTCGCCGTGAACATCCTGGAGAACGCCCCGTCCGTCGCCTGCCTGGCGCTGCCCGCACTGCCGAAGTCCGTGGCCACGGCCCGCATGTACACACGCGACACGCTGCGGAAGTGGCGTCTCGACCACATCATCGAAGGCGCCGAGCTGATCGCCTCGGAGCTGGTCACCAACGCCGTCAAGGCGATGTACCGCGGGACCGGCGACCACCCCGGCTACGTCGAGCTGCACGACAAGGTGAGGCCGATCTGTCTCTGCCTCTACCGGACCTCGTCCAGCATGGTCATCGAGGTGTGGGACGAAACCAGAACCCCGCCGCGCCTGCGCGTCCCCGGCGACGAGGAGGAAGGCGGTCGTGGTCTCTGGCTGGTCGAGACGTACGCCAAGGCGTGGGGTTTCCGCTGGCCCCGGGCAGACGGACGACGGCCTGGCGGCAAGATCGTATGGGCCGAGCTCGCGACGCCCTGACCCATCCCCTTGCCGACCGCGGACCGCCCCACCCGTACAGCGGCACCGAGCACGCCGCCGACGAACCGCGACTGGAGGGCTCGTCGGGATCTTCACCTGTCGCCGAGGCGTCCCGAGTCTGCCGCACGGCCCGGCCGATCCGTACGTTCGCGTGCACACCGCTCCGCCGCGCGGATGATCTACTGTCGCTCGCCAGGTGGACGCCCCGGGCAGGCCTGGTTTTCTACGCTGCGCACGACATTGTCGCTGTCCAAGAAGGAGTCGGCTCGTGCGGCGTATCGCGGAGCGGGGAACATGGCTGGCCATCGGCGCCATGACGGGACTGTTGGTAGGCGGAGCGGGCGTGGCCGTAGCCGTGGCGGACGGCAGAGCCACCGACATCGTGGCCTGCGTGGGGTCCGACGGAATTGTGCGGATGCCCGGTTACGACGGGCAGACGGCCTCGGCCATGAGCAGCCCCACACCATGGCCGACGTCCCGCCCGGCATGTCCGCCGGGCCACCGCGAACTGACCTGGAACCAGACCGGACCCGTCGGTCCGTCCGGGGCGACCGGAGAGACGGGCGAGGCCGGTCCTGCGGGACCGCAAGGTCCCGCAGGACCGAAGGGCGACAGCGGCGAGCGCGGGCCCGCCGGTCCGCAGGGCCCCGCCGGACTCACCGGTCTGGAGAAGATCACCACTGTCAAAACCTTCGCCAAAGGGGAGGGTGGTGCCGTCCCCACTACCTGCCCGGCCGGGAAGTTCCTCGTGAGCGGCGACCACACGGTCCAGTCCGCCGGCACCTTGGTGAACCCGAACGAGGTCTCGTGGGGATACGCGTCCAACCGGAACGGTGGACCGTTGAACGACTCCTACGTCTTCGTCCTTCCGAACAACCCGGTCGCCTACAAGCTGACCGTCACGGTCACCATCCTGTGCGCGAAGGCCTGAGCACGGGTCCCGCCGCCCGGACGATCTTCGCCCCACTTCCCTCCCTACTCTGAGATCGCGACCCTTGAGATCGTGCTCGGCTCATGCGGCGAGCTCTCGGGCGGCCGAGCCGACCACGAAAGACTCGAGCCGGTGCAGCAGGGCGGCTATCTCGCTCTTGGGCAGACGGGCGGTGTCGGCGCTCAGCTCCACACCGAGCGTGCCCTTCCAGCGCATCAGCGCCAGGCAGAAGTGGCAGCTGCGCTGGTCCATGCCGGAGAGCCACTCCAGCTCTGACTCCCCGTCCGCGTGGCCCGCGTCGACCGGGTCCTCACCGGGGCGCAGATCGTTGAAGCAGCACGACGGAAACATGGGGACGCCCCGGTCGGCGCTCAACCGGTCGATCATCACATCGAAGGCCAGCGGGTCGTAGCGGGCCCGCCGGTAGGCCGCGAGAACCGCCGGATATTCGCTCATGACGGTCTCGACGAGGTCTCCTCCCCGGCCCAGGGCGAACAGCCCCAGCTGGTTGAGGCAGGCGACCAGCCCCCTGGTGCGGTCGCTGAAGCGGTTGTGCACGATCGGGGTGATCGCGGACGTCTCCTGCCCGGTCAGCTCACGTAGCAGCATGGTGACCGCCACCATCAGGACAGTGGCCGTACTGACGCCGGTCCGGCGGGCGAGCACCTGAGCGGCGTGGTTGAGCCGGGGCGACGACAGCACGGCCCGCGCGTACCTCGGCGTCGCAGCCGGCCCGACCGCTGTCGGGAACATGATGGACGGCACGGTCCGCAGGAGCGACTCCCACTGCGCGATCGCCCGATCCGAACGGGCCGGCGCCGCCTTCTCCTCCCGCACCAGTTCGAGCAGCTGAGACGACGGGGGTCGCGCGATCACCCCGCGCAGCAGCAGCATCCGCAGGTCGCGCACCACGACGTCGGCGGCGTGCCAGTCAGCGACGGCATGACTGAGCGCGAGCGCCACGTGGGTGACGGCGCCGTCGCAGACCACGAATCCGGCGCGGAACGGCTGCTCGCCGTCGTCGAAAGACCGCCCGGCCAGGCGGTCGACGAGGTCCGCCGCGGCGACGCCGGCGTCCCCGCGCTCCGCCTCGACCATTTCGATCGACAGGGTCCCGGCAGCGAGCACCTCCTGGTACGGCCCGGCCGCGCCGAGCCGTACGAGCGATCGCAGGGCGTCGTGCCGGCCCACCAGCCCGGCCAGGGCCGCGGCCACGGCGCCGGGATGGTGCGGGCCGCCCGCGCGCGGTACGGCGAGCAGCCGGGGCACATTGAAGTAGTGCGCGTTGTCCGGTCCCACGTCACGGATGGCCCCCCACATGGCCAGCTGTCCCCACGCGAGCTCCGCCGTACCGAAACGGCTGGAGACGAAGTCCACCGAAAGCCGCATGACCCTCCTTCGACTGTCATACACGTCAAGCTCCGGAACTTTCGGTCCGCGGCTCCCTTTTCGGACAGCCGTGGACCGGGCCGCGGCCGTGCGCGGCAGGACGTGGGCGCACGTGTCCACCACGGCACGCGTCCACCACGGCGCGCGTCCATTGCGTGCGTGTCCACCACGGCGCGTCGAACAGGCCGGTCGAACGCTTCGGCCCTCTAGGGCCCCCGGGTGCGGGTCAAGGGGACGCCGCCGCCCGTGCCAGGTCGGCCCACGCGGCAAGCGGATGGATGAAGCAGGCGATGCGGTCCGGCTCGGGCAGGCCGCGCCCGGTCGTGGACACCGTTCACGAACGCCTGCGCCGGCCGTGACCGGCGGGCCGGACCGCGGCTCGTGGCTCCGGCCCCGGATGGAACGGTGCCGCCGGCGGTCGGCGCCCCACCCTCGTCTCGGGGCTCATGAACGCTCCTCGTCGATCGGCAGCATCTCCGGCTCGCGCGGCGCGCCTCGATCATCCGGATTCGTCGAGGGCCCGGGGCGCGCTTCCCGGCGGAACGTGTTCACGCACGGCCGTGGGAACGCTCCCATGAAAGGGTAGGTTTCGCCTCCGGGCGGGTCAAGATCTTGTTATGCCATTCGCCGCCACCCAACGTGACCGGCGGCGGGGACGGTAGACGATCAGTGCACGTGGCGGAAGCCGGCCCTGACGGTCCATCGTGTGTCCGGCGATCTGGAAATCTCTCCGTCCGATGCCGTCGCGTCCCGTCCCGCCTTTCGCGTTCCACAGGATGAGACGGAGAAGGGCGTCACCGGTGTCGCCCGGGCACCGGTCGTCCCTCAGGTCCGTCCCAGCAGTTCGAGCACGTCTTCGTCGGTGAGCTGGTCGAAGCACTCGTACCACTGGCCCACCGCACGGAAACCCTCGGGCGTGGCGAGCACGACGACGTCGTCGGCCTCCGCTGACAGACTCCGTACGGTCTCGTCGGCGGCCACCGGCACCGCCAGAGTGACCCCGCCGCGCCCCTTCTGCCGGGCGCGCACGGCCCGGACCGCCGCGCGGGCGGTGCCCCCGGTGGCCAGCCCGTCGTCGACCACGATCACGTCACGGCCCGCCAGCTGGGGCAGCGGCCGGTCGCCCCGGTAGACCCGTACCCTCCTGGCCAGCTCTCGCTGCTCGCGCTCGACCACGTCGGCGACGTCGCCGACGTCGAACCCGAGCCGATAGAGCAGCTCGCGGTCGAACACCGGCTCGCCGCCCTCGGAGATCGCCCCGACACCGAGCTCCGGCTGATCCGGACAGCCGATCTTCCTGGTGACGAGCACCTCAAGCGGCGCCGCCAGCCGCTCGGCCACGGGTACGGCCACCGCCACCCCGCCGCGCGGCAGGGCGAGCACGACCGGGTCCTCCAGGGCCATGCCGTACAGAACCTCGGCCAGCAGCGCCCCCGCCTCCGCGCGGTCGGCGAACGGCAGCCGCACCCGTTTCATAACGCGCTCATACCCACCGTCAGGGGCGGCTTCGCCCCGATCGCCGCATCTCCTTGTGGATGATCTTCCACTTACGGGCCTCCTCACTGCGCAGCCGGGCGTCGGTGCGGGTCGCCATCCAGCGCGCCTCGCGCAGCAGCCTGCGCCAGCTGTCCAGCCGCCGCTCCGGCAGCTCCCCCGACTCCAGCGCCGCGAGTACGGCACAGCCGGGCTCAGCCGTGTGCGCGCAGTCCGAGAAGCGACAGTTCTCGGCCAGCTCCTCGATGTCCGAGAAGACCAGATCGACGCCGTCACTCATGTCGTACAGCCCGACCCGGCGGATGCCGGGGGTGTCGATGATGAGACCGCCGCCGGGCAGCATGATCATTTCGCGGTGGACGGTGGTGTGCCTGCCGCGCCCGTCGGCCGCCCGCACCTGCTGCGTCGCCATCACATCGGTGCCGGCCAGTGCGTTGACGAGCGTCGACTTCCCCGCGCCCGACGGGCCGAGCACCACCGCGGTCCCGTACCCGCGTGATCCGCTGAGGTGGGCGCGGACGAGGTCCAGCCCCTCCCCCGTCGGCGAGCAGACAGGGTGGACCGCCACACCGGGCGCGGCTGCGGACACATCGGCGAGGAGACCGTCCAGACCCAGATCGAGCAGGTCGGGCTTGGTGATCAGAACGACCGGCCGGGCCCCGCTCTCCCAGGCGAGGGCGACGAGCCGCTCGATCCGGCCCAAATCGGCGAAGTCGGTCGCGTGCATCGCGGGCTCCGCGACGAACACCACGTCGACGTTCGCCGCGAGCACCTGGCCCTGGCCGTCGCCGGACAGGCCACCGCGTGAGTCGCGGCTCACCCCGCCGCGGACGAAGGCGGTCGTGCGCGGCAGCACCGCCGCCAGCTCGTAGCGGCCCTCGTCGAGCCGGTGCAGCGCCGCCCAGTCGCCCACGCACGGCAGCGCGATGGGGTCGTCGGCCGCCGCCCGGCGCACCTGGGCGCCGAACCTGACGTGGTGTTCTCCGCCGGCCGCGAGGACCTCGGCGGCGCCCCGATGGACCCGGGCAACCCGGCCGGGGACGGTGCCGCCCGGAAGCAGAGCCTGAAGCCCGTCGTGCCAGCCGAGCGAGGAAAGATCGAAAAAGGAGGACATGACGTGAAGACACCCTTCGGAAACCGGGTGTCCAGCGCGATGTCGTGACTAGGCGGGCACCCGGGAGTTGACGGACGGCATGGTCGTCAGAAAGACCCGCATAGTCCTCACCTCCCCTGTCGGCGGCCGCGCCGATCGCGGCGTCCGCCCGAATGGTAACAACGCCCTCACCCACCCCCGCAACCCGTTTTCCCACCGCCGTGCCCCACCCCACTCCACCCCCGGCCGTGATCTTGCGAATACTCGCACGTCGAGCCGAGACCACGGCTTTCAACGTTCGTGATCTTGCAGTTTCTCGCAGACGTATGCCCTGAGCAGCGAGAAAGACCTCCGTGATCTTGCATCGTCCAACTGCAAGATCACGGAGGGCATCAGAGCAGGCCAGGAGGCCCGTCTGCGAGAAACCGCAAGATCACGAATTCTATTCGCGCTGGTCAGGAGGGTGGTCTGCGAGAATTCGCAAGATCACGCGCGGGGGGGTGTCAGGCGGAATCGGGGGTGATGTCGTTGCGTACGGCCTGGCCGTAGCGTTCGAGGAGAATCGTGACCAGCTCGGGGGCGGGGCCGAGGACGTCGGCCACGCGGTGCGCCCCGGCCTGGAGAGCGTCCCGTCGCACCTTGTCGGAGAAGTAACCCGGCGCGAGCAGGTAGGGGGCCACCACCACCCTCCTGGCTCCGGCGCGCGTGAGCCGTACGACCTCCTCGGCCGGGGCGGGGGCGGCGGCCGATGCGTAGGCGGCGGTGACCGACCACCACGGGCGCGATCCGGCCCACTGGCGGGCGAGGTCGCCGACGACCGCGTTGGCCCGTGCGTCACTGGAACCGGCGGAGACCAGGACCACGGCCGTGCCGGGGTCGCCGATCTTCACCCCGGCCTCGGCGAGGCGGCGTTCCAGGGCGGTGACGAGCAGCGGATGCGGGCCCAGGGTCGAGCCGAGGTGGACGCGCAGCCGCGGCTGCAGCGCCGACACCTCCCGCAGCACGGCGGGGATGTCGACGCGGCTGTGGTAGGCCGCGGTGAGCAGCAGCGGGAGGACCGCGGCCTCGTCCAGATCGGCCAGTGCCCCGGCCGGAGCCGGGGACGTGTGGTCCAGGTAGGCGGCCCGCACCTCCAGATCGGGGCGGGTGAGCCGCACCCGATCCAGCAGGGCCTCCACCGTGGCGGCGGCGCGCGGGTCGCGAGACCCGTGCGCCACCGCGATCAGAGGTGTATGCCGCATTCGAGCTTCCCGAGGCCGGCCCAGCGGCCGCTTCTCGCGTCCTCGCCCGGCTCGACGCGCCTGGTGCACGGGGCGCAGCCGATCGACGGGTAGCCGTCGTAGTGCAGCGGGTTGATCAGCACCCCGTTGTCGGCGATGTAGTTGTCGACGTCGGACTGCGTCCAGGCGGCGATCGGATTGATCTTGACCATCTGGCGCTTGGCGTCCCACTCCACCACCTTCGTGCCCGCCCGCGTCGGCGCCTCGTCCCGCCGGATCCCGGAGATCCAGGCCAGGTACGGCTCCAGCGCCTGGTTGAGCGGCTCCACCTTGCGCAGGTAGCAGCACAGGTCGGGGTTGCGGCCGTACAGCCGGGGCCCGAGGTCGCGGTGCTGCTCCTCGACCGTGCGCGTCGGCTTCACGTCGATCACGTTGATCTTGTGGACCGCCTCCACCGCGTCCCTCGTGCCGATGGTCTCGGCGAAGTGGTAGCCGGTGTCGACGAACAGCACGTCGATCCCCGGCTTGACCCGGCTGACCAGATCGATCAGCAGGGCGTCGCTCATCGAGGAGGTGAGACAGAGCCGGTCGCCGAACGTCGCGGCCGCCCAGCCGATGATCTCACGGGCGGGCGCGTCCTCCAGGAACGCGGCCGCCGACTCAACGATGCCCTGCGGGTCGAGCCTCGTCCGTTGCCGTTCCAGTCCGGCCGCCATCTCCACCAGTGTCACCGCCATACTCCACTCCACTCCACTCCTCACACAAGTCGGTCATCACTGCTCATGACGGACGTCGGACGCCGAGTCCGAGGAAGCGCACCCGGAAGGCCCTGGCGCAGGAACGGCAGTACCAGCCGTGGCTCTCCTCCTCGGTGACGTACGGCTCCAGGTCCTCGTCTCCGCAGTAGGGGCAGTAGAAGGGCACGGCCCGTTCCGTGCCGGGACCGCTCACCGGAGATCGGCCTCGTCCGCCCGCCGGACCCACTCGCTGAAGATCTCTCCCTCGTCCCGCTGCTTCTCGAAGTTGCGCACGACCCGCTCCACGTAGTCGGGCAGCTCCGCTGCCGTGGTCTTGAGCCCGCGGACCTTCCGGCCGAAGGCCGACGTCGCGCCGAACGCGCCGCCCAGATGGATCTGATACCCCTCGACCTGCTCACCGCTGTCGTCGACCATGAGCTGGCCCTTCAGGCCGATGTCCGCGGTCTGGATGCGGGCGCAGGAGTTCGGGCAGCCGTTGAGGTTGATCGTCAGCGGCTCGGTGAAGCCGGGCAGGCGGCGCTCCAGCTCGTCGATCAGCTCGGACGCGGCGTTCTTGGTCTCGACGATCGCGAGCTTGCAGTACTCGATGCCGGTGCAGGCCATCGTCTGGCGGCGGAACGTCGACGGGTTGACCTGGAGATCGGCCGCCTCCAGCTCGGCGACCATCGACTCCACCCGGTCCGGCGCGACGTCGAGGATGACCATCTTCTGCTCGATTGTCGTCCCCACCCGGCCGGAGCCGTGGCGCTCGGCGATGTCCGCGATCAGGTGCATCAGGTCGCCGCTGAGCCGGCCCACCCGGGGGGCGAAGCCGACGTAGAAGTTGCCGTCCCGCTGCGGGTGGACGCCGACGTGGTCGCGGCGGCCGCCACGCGGCGCCAGCGGAGCCGGGCCGTCGGGCAGGTCGTACTTGAGGTACTCCGTCTGCAGCACCTCGCGGAACTTCTCCGGGCCCCAGTCCTTGACCAGGAACTTCAGCCTGGCCCTGCTGCGCAGCCGCCGGTAGCCGTAGTCGCGGAAGACGGAGGTGACCCCGGCCCACACCTCCGGGACCTGCTCGGGGCGGACGAACACGCCGAGCCGCTGGGCGAACATCGGGTTGGTCGACAGGCCGCCGCCGACCCAGAGGTCGAAGCCGGCCTCGCCCCGCTCGTCGACGACGCCGACGAACGCCACGTCGTTGATCTCGTGCACGGTGCAGTGCGCCGCGCAGCCGCTGATGGCGGTCTTGTACTTGCGCGGCAGGTTCGAGAACTCGGGGTTGCCGATGTAGCGCTCGCGGATCTCCCGGAGCTGGGCCCTGCCGTCGATCACCTCGTCGGAGTCGATCCCGGCGAGCGGGCAGCCGAGCATCCCCCGGGGCGTGTCGCCGCAGGCCTCGGTGGTGCTCAGCCCGACGGCCTCCAGCCGCGCCCAGATGTCCGGCACCGACTCGATCTCGACCCAGTGGAGCTGGATGTTCTGCCGGTCGGTGACGTCGGCCGAGCCCCTGGCGTACTCGTTGGAGATGTCGGCGATGACCCGCAGCTGCTCCAGGCTGAGCTGGCCGCCGTCGGTGCGGATCCGCATCATGAAGTAGCGGTCCTCGAGCTCCTCCGGCTCCAGAACGGCCGTCTTGCCGCCGTCGATGCCGGGCCTGCGCTGCGTGTACAGGCCGTACCAGCGGAACCGGCCGCGCAGGTCGGACGGGTCGATCGAGTCGAAGCCGTGCCTGGCGTAGACGTCGACGATCCGCTGACGGACGTTGAGCCCGTCGTCGTTCTTCTTGTTCTCTTCGTTCGCGTTCAGCGGCTCACGGTAGCCGAGGGCCCACTGGCCTTCGCCACGTGGGCGCTTGTGGTGGCGATTCGCCGGGCGTACCGGGGTACTCATGGGCGCGTCCTTTTCCGAGGATCGATGTCTGATCGGTCCGGGGCGCGGCGCAGGCTCCTCCCGCCTCGTCATCGAGTGCAGGGGCATGCGAAAAGGACGCCAGGCGGCGCGCCCGAGTGGAACAGTAGAGGGCGGCGGTCAGCCGGCGTCGATACACATAGCACTGCGGACACGCTGGAGGTCGACGTGGCGTCGCACGACGAGCAACGGATCCGCTGGCATGTCATGAACGATACCCGGGAGCTCCCAGATGTCCAAGTTCCGGTCCAATATACGGACGTAATTCGCGAACTATGTCCGTTCTCGCCTCGGTGATCTCACCCCTTGCGCACCCAGTTCTCCGCGGGTTCGACGTGCCCGTCGGCCCTGGGCTCCTTGTGCTGGCAGTCGCACCACGAGCCGCCGCGGCAGTCCTGGTGCCTGCGGTCCTTGCACGCCGTACAGATCATCGTGCCACCTCCGCACCCCAGTACCGTCCCATGCCCTCTATCCTTGGCCTCTAGTTCTTTCTCACACCGGTCGGGTGCCAATTGACCACTACGGACGCGTCGGCGCGCACGCGGCGAACGCCGAGGCATCTGTCACGCCGTGGCATGGCGGCGGCCGGGGCCGGTCTGAGCAGGCTCAGGGACACCGGCGTCTGGGCCCTGGCGAAGGCGACCACGTTCGCCGGGTTCAACTACCGGGTGACCGGTCTGGCCGGCGAGGCGGCCTTCTTCGCACTGCTGTCGCTGCCGCCGTTCGCGCTCGGACTGCTCGGCGTCATGGGACATCTCAGCGGCCTGCTGGGCGAGCACACGGTGCAGGACATCCGGCGGTGGGTCATCGACCAGTCGGAGCTGCTGTTCAGCCACAACACGGTGGAGCGCGTGGTCGAGCCGCTGCTCGCCGACGCGCTCACCGGCGGCCAGGTCTCGCTGATCTCCGTCGGGTTCCTGTTATCGCTGTGGTCCGGCTCCCGCGCTCTGTTCGTCTACGTGGACCTGATCTCCATCGCGTACGGCCTGGGCGAGGAGCGGGGAATCATCCGTACCCGCGTGATGTCCTTCGCGCTCTATGTGGCCGCGCTGCTGATCGGCCTGATCGTCATGCCGATCCTCGTCATCGGGCCGACCCTGCTGTCGAACGCGCTGCCGCGGTACGAGGTCGTCGTGACGATCTTCTACTGGCCGGTGGTCGTACTCGGCTCGGTCTTCATGCTCACGCTGCTCTACCACGTCAGCGTGCCGCGCAGGACGCGGTGGTGGCGCGAGATCCCCGGGGCGGTGCTCGCCCTCTTCATCTGGATCCTCTGCGCGGCCGTCCTGCGCGAGGTGCTGGCCGCCTGGTTCACGCCGCTGTCGGTCTACGGCTCGCTCGCCGCCCCGATCGCCGTACTGCTCTGGCTGTACATCACGGCCCTCGCCGTGCTCATCGGCGCGACGCTGAACGCCGAGGTGGACCGTCTGTGGCCGCTGAACGGCATGGCTCGGCACCAACGTGAGTCCGGTACGGCCTGACCCGGTTTGGGGGAATCTTCGCCAAATGGTGACTGATCCGCCAAGATGGGCTCCGATGAACGGGCAGCAGGCAGGAACCGCCACAAACCATCTCACCGCCGCACATCGGCGGGTGATCGGGCCGTACGTGCCCCTACGCCGTCTGGGCGAGGGCGGTATGGGAATCGTCTACCTCGCCCAGGACCCCGCCGGGCGCAAGGTCGCGGTCAAGGTCATGCGCCCGGAGCTCGCCTCCCAGGAGGAGTTCTACAACAGGTTCCGCAAGGAGGCGGAGGCCGCCAAGCGGGTCGCCCGGTTCTGCACCGCCCCGGTGCTGGACGCCGGCCAGGACGGAGACCTCCACTACCTCGTCACCGAGTACGTCGACGGGCCCGACCTGTCCGCCGTGGTCGACGCGCAGGGGCCGCTGGCCGGCTCCAACCTGGACGCCCTCGCGGTCGGCGTGGCCACGGCCCTCGGCGCGATCCACCGGGCCGGGGTGGTCCACCGCGACCTCAAGCCCTCCAACATCCTGCTCGCCCCGGTCGGCCCCCGGGTGATCGACTTCGGCATCGCGCAGCTGGCCGACACGCTGGCCGAGCGCACCAGGGCGACGATCGGCACACCGAGCTACATGTCCCCGGAACAGGTGCGCGGCGACCTCGTCACCCCCGCCGCCGACATCTTCGCGTGGGGCTGCGTGGTCGCCTACGCCGGCACCGGCCGCCCGCCGTTCGGCACCGGGGCCGCCCCCGAGGTGCTCTACCGGGTGGCCCATCACGTGCCCGTGCTCGACGGCCTCGACGAGCGGCTGCGGCCACTGGTCGAACGGACCCTGGACAAGGACCCGGCCCGCCGCCCGACCGCGCAGCAACTCCTGGACCGGCTGCTGGGCCGGGAGGAGGTGGCCGTCGAGGCCGCCACCCGGATCGTCAGCGACATCTGGACCACCCCGGACCCCGGGGAGTCAACGGTGGCCCGGAAGACCGCCGCGGTCCGGGAGAGCGCGCCCGGCGGCGGCAGGAGGTGGCTGCCGATAGCCGGGGCCGGGGCGTTCGTCGCCGCTTCCGCCGCCGCCCTGTTCCTGGTGCTCCAGAACGGGATCGGTACGCCGGATCCACCGAAAGGGCCGGTCGCGACCCGTGACGTCCAGTTCCGGGGCACATCGTTCAAGGTGACGATCGAAACGGTGCGGCGGCGGGGGACCTCCGTCGGCGTGCAGTGGACGGTCAAGGCGACCGGGGGCTCTAACTGGTGGCCCCCGGACATGCTCGGGAGCACGGTCACCGGTGCGGGCCTGCTCGACCCGCCGACCGGATCCAAGTTCAGCCCCGCGAAGCAGGACGGGGCGTGCCTGTGCAGCAGCGTTCCCCGTAAATATCTCGAGTCCGGGGACAACCTGCAGCTCTACGCGAGTTTCAGCGGCGTGCCCGAGGACCTGGAGACGATCAGCGTCGACCTTCCCGGCGCCGGGCTGTTCGACGACGTCCCGATCCGTGCTGCCTGACCCGGCCCGAGAGGTCGACATCCCCCGCGTGGGCGTCTTCCGCGATGTGTCGATCTCCGACACCTGACCCGTACGCGACCGCGGGACGCTCGGATAGGGTTGAAGGCACCGCGACTGGCGCTGTGTGCCCCCAGGGCACGGGTAATAGGTGGGGCACCACCGGGGAGCGAGTCCGCGGCGGCCGTGCGCCTGGGTCGTCGTTCTCGATGAAGTGTCGACGGAGAAGGAAGCGCCATGACCGAGAACTCGCTGAACGTCGTCGATCCCGAGATCGCCGAGCTGATCAGGGCGGAGGAGCGGCGGCAGACCGACACGGTCAAGCTGATCGCCTCGGAGAACTACGTGTCCCGTGCGGTGCTCGAGGCCACGGGCACGGTGCTGACGAACAAATACTCCGAGGGCTATTCCGGCAAGCGCTACTACGAGGGCCAGCAGGTCATCGACAGGATCGAGACGCTCGCCGTCGAGCGCGCCAAGTCGGTCTTCGGAGTGCGTCACGCCAACGTCCAGCCCTACTCCGGCTCCCCCGCCAACCTCGCCATCTATCTGGCGTTCCTCCAGCCCGGCGACACCGTGCTGGGCATGGGCCTGCCGTTCGGCGGCCACCTGACGCACGGCTGGTCGGTGTCGGCCACCGGCAAGTGGTTCAACCCGGTCCGGTACGGCGTACGCAAGGACACCGGCCGGGTCGACATGGACGAGGTGCGCGCGCTCGCGCTGGAGCACCGGCCCAAGCTGATCTTCTGCGGCGGCACGGCCATCCCGCGCACCATCGACTTCCCCGCGTTCGCCGAGATCGCCCGTGAGGTCGGCGCCGTGCTCGCCGCCGACATCGCGCACATCGCGGGACTCGTCGCGGGCGGCGCGCATCCCTCGCCGGTCGGCCACGCCGATGTGATCTCCACGACCACCCACAAGACGCTGCGCGGGCCGCGCGGCGCGATGCTGATGGCCGACTCCGACGAGCACGCCACGGCGCTCAACAAGGCGGTCTTCCCCGGCCTGCAGGGCGGCCCGCACAACCACACGACCGCCGCCATCGCGGTGGCGCTGCACGAGGCGGCCCAGCCGGAGTTCAAGGCGTACGCCGCGCAGATCGTGAACAACGCGCGTGCCCTCGCCGACGAGCTGCTCGCCCGCGGCTTCGACCTGGTCTCGGGGGGTACGGACAACCACCTGATCCTCATGGACCTGACCCCCAAGGGCATCGGCGGCAAGCCGGCCGCCAAGGCCCTCGACCGGGCCGGCCTGGAGACCAACTACAACACGGTGCCGTTCGACCCGCGCAAGCCGTTCGACCCGTCGGGCATCCGCATCGGCACCCCGTCGGTCACCTCGCGCGGCATGGGCGAGGCGGAGATGCGCCAGATCGGGGCGTGGATCGACGAGGTGGTCACCGCGGTCGCCAAGGGCGAGGCCGAGGCGGAGAGCACGATCACCCGGGTCCGTCGCGAGGTCACGGAGCTGACCGCGCAGTTCCCCGCCCCCGGCCTGTCCTGACCCACCGGCCCCCTCCGCCTCCGCGACCCGCGGAAGATCACGGAGGCGGAGGGGAGACCACGGAGGCGGAGGGAGACCACGTGCGACCGCTCGGCTGAGACGTCCGGGGCCGGTCAGCGGCGAGGGCCGCCGTACGGAGGCGGCGGAGGCGCGGGTGGTGCCGGAGGATCGGGAGGCAGACCGCCGCCGCGCATACCCCGCCAGGCGTCCCCGGCCTCACGGCCCGCCTCACGGGCACTCCGGCGCAGCTCACGGGTGTTCTCCCGGACCTCGCGCATCAGCTCGCCGCGGGCCTGCCTGTCGTGTTCCATCACGTTACGGAAGTTGTGCTCGATCTGACGGCCGATCTCATGGCGGCGCTCCAGCCACCAATCGGTCCACGCGCCCAGGGCACGCTTGATCGGCTCGGCGTGGGAGTCCCCGATGACCTTCACATCGCCCATCACCACGTGGGCGCGCACCCGCACCACGGGAGCGTTGTGGCCGGTCGGCGCCTCCACGACCCGGACCTTCTTGTCCCCCAGGAAGGTGAACCCGGAGAGCTCGACGTCGACACCGTCCGGAACGATGACCTTGACGTCACCCATCACGCAGGTGACCACGATGTCGACCTCGGGGGTGCGCACCTCGGCCTCGCGGAGGTCGATGGTGACGTCTCCCATCACGCACACCGCGCCGATCTCCTGGTCGATGCGCCACTTGCCCTTCCGCTTGGTGTCACCCATCACGGCCACGATCCAGTCGCGCACCCTGCCCTTCTGACGTCCGGGCCGAGCCGGCCGTGTGAATCCCGGGCCGGGGGCCGGGGCTCCACCGGGGAGATCCGCGGTGAGCTGCGCCAGCTCGGCGTGGGTCCGGGCGAGATAGGCCGCCTCAGTCCGCTCGGTCAGCTCGGCGAGGGTCAACCGCCCCTCGACCGACGCCTCGCGGAGTTTCTCCACCACCGCCTCACGTTCGGCATCGGAAGCACGCATCTCACCCGAATCGTTCACGATGTCCAAGGTAGCCCGATCGTGCACGCGCTCCCATCCTCCCTGGGAACGATTATCCGGGCATATGTGAGCATGGAGGGGTGAGCCGGAGCAAGCTCCTCGACGCGGTGGCGGGAGGCGACGTGGCGCGGGTGGCGGCCATGCTGCACCCGGACATCACCCTGACCACCGCCCTGAACCCCGCTCAGGGCACGACACCGCTCTACCGCGCCGCCGTCGCCGGAAACCACGAAATCGTCCGGCTGCTCCTGGAGTACGGCGCCGAGCCCGACCGGCCGAGCGGCGGCGAGGACGAGGGGCTTCCCCTGTGCGCCGCCGCGCGCCGGGACCACGCCCGGACCGTCCAGGCCCTGCTCGACGGGGGCGCCGACCCCGACGCCAGGGAGCACGGCGGCTGGACCGCGCTGCTGTGGGCCTCGGCCAACGGCCATCTGGAGTCGGCCGACGTCCTGCTCGACGCCGCCGCGGACCCGGACGGGGCGAACGACGACGGGGACACCCCCCTGACCCTCGCCGCGCGCTTCGGCGCGTACGGAATCGTCCGGTCGCTGCTGGAGCACGGCGCCGACCCCTCCCTGCCCGGTTCCGGCGGCCGGTCCGCGCTGGAGATCGCCAGATGGTGGGCGTCCGCCGACCTGGAGAGCGCGCTGCGCGAGGAGATCGCCGCCCACCTGGGGGAAGAGCACGCGGAGGGCGACCACACCCTGGTCACATCCGGATGCGCCGGCCCCGACGGCACCCGCCTGATCTCCGTCGAGGCGCGCCGTCCCGACGGCGGCCGTGTCGCGATCAGCAGGCAGTGCGGCCATGTCGCGATCGCGACGCATCTGGAGATCGCGGTCGGCGTCCGCCCGCCCGTCGCCGAGCTGCTCGAGCGCGTCAGGCCGTACCGGGAGATCGACGCGGAGGACGTGACGTGGTGGTCGGCCGTGCACGCGCTGCGGCGGCGACACGACGACGAGACGTTCGAGGCGGTGACGCGGCTGTGCGACGGCGCCGACCCGGTCGAGCGCGAGTTCGGCGCCGACGTGCTCGCCGAGTTCGGCCAGGACCTGGGGCACGACCCCTATCACGATCGGGCCCTGGCGATCCTGCGGGACATGGCCCGCCAGGAGAGCGAGCCGCGGGTCGTCGAGTCCGTCCTCCACGCGCTCGGCCACCGGGCCGACGAGCGGGCGCTGCCCGAGGTGCTGGACATCGTCGAACTGCCCGGACGGACGCCCACGGTGAACGACGCGGTGGCGCTCGCCGCCGTCCTTCCGCCGGACGACGAGGCGGGCATCGCCGCGCTCATCAGGCTGAGCGAGAGCGCCGACCCGGAGGTGCGCGACTGGGCCACCATGGGCATCGCCGGCCTGGCCGCCGACACCCGGCCGATCAGGGAGGCGCTCGCCGACCGGCTGGCCGACACCGATCTGACGACGGTCGCCGAGGCCGCACTCGGTCTGGCCGGACGCGGGGACCGGCGGGCGATCGAGGGGATCCACCGCGTGCTGTGCGAGGGGCACGGCACCGGGTGGAGCGGGGAGCGTACGGATGATCAAGAAGGCGACCGGGACGACGACTGGGACTACGCCCGCGACCTCGTCCTGGAGGCGGCCGCCGAGCTGGGGCTGGAGATCAGCGGGGCCGGGATCGACGGCGCCGCAGTCACGTGAGCTGGCGGTTCCGGCGACGTCCGGGGATGCTGAACCTGTTCCGGCGGTCAGCCCATCCGACCGGTCGACCCGTCCGTCAGGACGGCCCCACCCCGACAGGAGGACCCAGTGACCCATGACGTGACCAACCAGGTTCCCCCACTGACCGGGCACGATGTCTCGGCCGACCGCGCGCTGCTGGAGGGCCTCGCGCGGGAGGGCGCCGACTGGTCGACGGGGGAGCTCCATCGGCTCGGCACGCTGGCCGGGTCGGAGCGGGCGCAGGAGTGGGGCAGGCTGGCCAACGAGAACCCGCCCGTGCTGCGCACCCACGACCGGTACGGCAACCGCGTCGACGAGGTGGAGTTCCACCCCGCGTGGCACGAACTGATGTCGGTCGCGGTCGCCAACGGCATGCACGCCACGCCCTGGACCTCCGCCCGGCCCGGCGCGCACGTGGCCCGTGCGGCAAAGTTCTTCGTCTGGTCGCAGGTCGAGGCCGGGCACGGCTGCCCGATCTCCATGACGTACGCCGCGGTGGCCGCGCTGCGGCACTCCCCCGCGCTGTGCGCCGAGTGGGAGCCGCTGCTGGCCTCGCGCACCTACGACTTCGGGCTGCGCCCGGCCGCAGGCAAGCGCGGCGTGCTCGCCGGCATGGCGATGACCGAGAAGCAGGGGGGCTCCGACGTCAGGGCCAACACGACGCGGGCGGAACCGCTCGCCGACGGGACCTTCGCGATCACCGGGCACAAGTGGTTCAACTCGGCGCCGATGTGCGACGTGTTCCTGGTGCTGGCGCAGGCGCCCGGCGGCCTGTCGTGCTTCCTGCTCCCCCGCGTCCTGCCGGACGGCACACGCAACGCGATCCGGCTGATGCGGCTGAAGGACAAGCTCGGCAACAGGTCCAACGCCTCGGCCGAGGTCGAGTACGAGCGCGCGATCGCGTTCCCGGTCGGAGAGGAGGGCCGGGGCGTCCGCACCATCATCGAGATGGTCAACATGACCCGGCTCGACTGCGTGATCGGCTCGGCGGCCGGCATGCGGTACGGCCTGGCGCAGGCGCTCCACCACGCCCGCCACCGCAGGGTGTTCGGCCGGGAGCTGATCGACCAGCCGCTGATGCGCAACGTGCTCGCCGACCTGGCGCTGGAGTCCGAGGCGGCGACCACGCTGATGCTGCGGCTCGCCGGGGCGACCGACCGGGCGGTACACGGCGACGCCGGCGAGGGCCTGTTCCGGCGGGCGGCGCTGGCCGCGGCGAAATACTGGGTGTGCAAACGCGGCCCGGCGCACGCGGCCGAGGCGCTGGAGTGCCTGGGCGGCAACGGGTACGTCGAGGAGTCGCAGCTTCCCCGCCTCTTCCGTGAGTCGCCGCTCAACGGCGTCTGGGAGGGCTCCGGCAACGTGGCCGCGCTCGACCTGATGCGGGTGCTGACGCGCGAGCCCGAGGCGGCCGAGGCGTTCTTCGCCGAGGTGGCGACGGCGGGCGACCGCCGGGTCGCCGACGCGGCCGAGCGGGTCCAGAAGACCATCGCCTCGGCCGGCGAGGCGGACGCGCGGCGCGGCGCCGAGGAGATGACCCTGCTCCTGCAGGCGTCCCTGCTCGTACGGCACGCGCCCGCAGCCGTGGCCGACGCGTTCTGCGCCTCCCGCCTGTCCGGCGAATGGGGACGGGCCTTCGGGACGCTGCCGCAGGGAGTGGACTCGTCGGCGGTCCTGGACTCGTTGGTGATTACCGGACGCTAGGGTCGACCATGGAAATGATGCTCACCATGGAAAGGGGATCGCGATGGCGACCACTCGTACCGCCACGACCCAGTGGAAGGGCGCCCTGCTGGACGGCTCGGGCTCTGTGTCGCTGGACTCCTCCGGAATCGGCACCTTCGAGGTCTCCTGGCCGTCCCGCGCCGAGGCGGCCAACGGCAAGACCAGCCCCGAGGAGCTGATCGCCGCCGCCCACTCCTCGTGTTTCTCGATGGCGCTGTCCAACGGTCTGGCGAAGGCGGGGACCCCGCCGCAGTCGATCGAGACCAGGGCCGACGTGACCTTCCAGCCCGGCGAGGGCATCACGGGCATTGTGATCTCGGTCCGGGCACAGGTGCCGGGGATCTCCGCCGAGGACTTCCAGCAGGCGGCCGAGACGGCCAAGGCCAACTGCCCGGTCAGCAAGGCCCTGGCGGGCACCACGATCTCGCTGAACGCGGAACTCGCGGGCTGATCGGATATCGTCCCGGGCCCCGCTACCTGCGGGGCCCGAGGAGAATGGGGTGATATGCGCGAGGTCTGGCCTGGCGAGCAGTATCCTCTCGGCGCCACCTGGGACGGTGTGGGCACCAACTTCTCGGTGTTCTCGGAGGCGGCAGAGCGGGTCGAGCTGTGCCTGTTCGACGACGACGGCGTCGAGAGCCGCGTCGACCTGCCCGAGGTCGACGGGTTCGTCTGGCACGGCTACCTGCCGGGGATCATGCCAGGACAGCGGTACGGCCTGCGCGTCCACGGGCCGTACAGGCCCGAGCACGGTCACCGGTGCAACCCCGCCAAGCTGCTGCTCGACCCGTACGGCAAGGCGGTCGAGGGCTCGGTGCGGTGGAACGAGTCGCTGTTCTCCTACTACTTCGCCGACCCCGGGCGGCTGAACGCCGCCGACTCGGCCACTTACATGCCGAAGAACGTGGTGGTCAACCCGTTCTTCGACTGGGGCGACGACCGCCCGCCGCGCACGCCGTACCACGAGACCGTGATCTACGAGGCGCACGTGCGCGGTCTCACAATGCGGCATCCGGGGGTGCCCGAGGAGCAGCGCGGCACCTACGCGGGGCTCGCGCACCCCGCCGTGCTCGATCATCTGCTCTCGATCGGGGTGACCGCGGTCGAGCTGATGCCGGTGCACCAGTTCGTGCCGGAGCACGCGATGGTGGCCCGCGGGCTGACCAACTACTGGGGCTACAACACGGTCGCCTACCTGGCCCCGCACAACGCGTACTCCAGCTCCGGGCAGCGGGGCGAGCAGGTCCAGGAGTTCAAGGCGATGGTACGCGCGCTGCACGAGGCCGGGATCGAGGTGATCCTCGACGTCGTCTACAACCACACCGCCGAGGGCGACCACATGGGCCCGACGCTGAGCTTCCGCGGCATCGACAACGTCGCCTACTACCGGCTGCGCGACGAGGACCGGCGCTACTACCTCGACTACACCGGCTGCGGCAACTCGCTCAACGTGCGCTCCCCCCACGCGCTACAGCTGATCATGGATTCGCTGCGCTACTGGGTGCAGGAGATGCACGTGGACGGCTTCCGCTTCGACCTCGCGGCCGCGCTCGCCCGGGAGCTGCACGACGTGGACCGGCTGAGCGCGTTCTTCGACCTCATCCAGCAGGACCCGGTGATCTCCCAGGTGAAGCTGATCGCCGAGCCGTGGGACGTCGGCCCGGGCGGCTACCAGGTCGGGAACTTCCCGCCCCTGTGGACGGAGTGGAACGGCAAGTACCGCGACGCCGTACGCGACTTCTGGCGGGGCAGCGCCAGGACCATGCCCGAGTTCGCCTCCCGGCTGTCGGGCTCCAGCGATCTCTACGCCACCAGCGGCCGCCGGCCGGTCGCCTCGATCAACTTCGTCACCTGCCACGACGGGTTCACCCTCACCGACCTGGTCTCCTACAACCGCAAGCACAACGAGGCCAACGGCGAGGACAACCGCGACGGCACCGACGACAACCGCTCCTGGAACTGCGGCGTCGAGGGCCCCACCGACGATCCCCAGATCGTAGGGCTGCGGAAGCGGCAGCGGCGCAACTTCCTGGCCACGCTGTTCGTGTCCCAGGGCGTGCCGATGATGGCGGCCGGCGACGAGTTCGGCCGCACCCAGCACGGCAACAACAACGCCTACTGCCAGGACAACGAGATCTCCTGGGTCGACTGGTCGCTGGCCGAGACCGAGTCGGACCTGCTGGAGTTCGTCCGGCGGCTCGCCGAGTTCCGGCGCGGCCATCCGGTCTTCCGCCGGCGCAGGTTCTTCCGCGGCAGGGTCCGCGAGGGCGTACGCGACATCGTCTGGCTGACCCCGGCCGGCGAGGAGATGACCGACGGCGACTGGGACACCGGTTACGCCAAGTCGCTCGCGGTGTTCCTCAACGGCGACGCGATCAGCGAGCCCGGTCCCCGCGGTGAGCGGATCCGGGACGACTCGTTCCTCCTGCTGATCAACGCCCACCACGAGAGCCTCACGTTCACCCTGCCGGCGGCGGAGTTCGGCGACGGCTGGCGATCGGTCCTCGACACCGACGGCGGGACGGACGCCGACGACGAGGTCCGCCACGCGGGCGCGAGCGTGCCCGTTGCGCCCCGCTCCCTTCAGGTTCTGTGCTGCCCGCGGCGCTAGTGCCGCCGTCCGGCGCACGCCCTGTCTCCCGGGTCACCGCTCCTCCCGGCCCGGCTCCCGCCGCTCCTTCGCGGACGTGAGAATCGCGGCCAGGACCGACTTGACGTGCTCCTCCGCGGCCGGCTTGGTGATCCCGAGCCCGGAGAGCACGCCTGATCCGTCCTCCAGCTCCAGCAGGGCGAGCAGGATGTGCTCGGTCCCGATGTAGTTGTGGCCCATCCGCAGGGCCTCACGGAAGGTGAGCTCCAGCGCCTTGCGCGCCTGCGAGTCGAACGGGATGACCCCGGCCACCCGCTCACCGGCCGGCGGGAGGGTCGCGGCCACGGCCTCGCGTACGGCCTCCGCAGACACGCCCTGGGCGACGATGGCCTTGGCGGCCAGGCCCTCCGGATCGCCCAGCAGCGCCAGCACCAGGTGCTCGGGGCGCACCTCGTGGTGGCCCGCCGCGAGCGCCTCGTTCGTCGCCGTGACCACGACGGTCCTCGCCCGCGGGGTGAACCGCCCGAAGCCCTGGTCGGGATCGAAGGCCAGCGGCTCGGCCGACGCCTTCGGCACGAATCGCTTCTGCGCGGCCTGCTTGCTGACGCCCATGCTCCTGCCGATCTCGGTCCAGGAGGCGCCCGATCTGCGGGCCTGGTCGACGAAGTGGCCGATCAGGTGGTCGGCCACCTCGCCGAGATGGTCGGCGAGCAGGACCGCGTCGGAGAGCTGGTCGAGTGCGTCGGTGTGCGCGCTCTTGATCGCCTCGATCAGGTCGTCGAGCCGGACGGGATGCGGTAGATGGTTCGGATTCGTCATGCCGTCAACGATAGGTTGACGGCATGACATCGTCAACCACAAGTTGACGATGCCTCATCCCGCGCGGGCCGCGATTCCAGGTAGTTTCAGGCCGTGACCACAGAACCCCTACAAGCCCCAACGGATCGGGCGCGGAGCCGGTCTCGGGCCGCGGTCGTACGGGACGCCCTGGGCGTGGGCGTCGCCGTCGGCCTGTCCGGTTTCGCGTTCGGCGTGACGTCGGCCGGAGCCGGGCTGAGCCTGGCCCAGACGTGCGCGCTGTCCCTGCTGGTCTTCACCGGGGCGTCGCAGTTCGCGCTCGTCGGTACGCTGGGCGTGGGCGGCACCCCCGCAGCCGCCGTGGCCGGAGCCCTGTTCCTCGGTGTGCGCAACGCCTTCTACGGCCTGCGGCTGGCCCAGCTGATGCGCCTGCCCCGCGCGATGCGCCCGCTCGCCGCGCAGTGGGTCATCGACGAGACGTCGGCGGTGGCCATGGCCCAGCCCGATCGCGGCAGCGCCCGGCTCGGCTTCGCGGTCACCGGGGCCAGCCTCTACCTGCTGTGGAACCTCACCACGTTCCTCGGCGCGCTGGGTGCCGAGGCGCTCGGCGATCCGTCCGCCTGGGGGCTCGACGCCGCCGGGCCCGCCGTCTTCCTGGCGCTGCTCGCCTCGATGCTGCGCGGGCGGCAGGAGACGCTGGTCGCCGTCCTCGCGGTCGCGCTGGCGCTGGTCTGCCTGCCGCTGCTGCCGGCGGGCGTCCCCGTCCTCGTCTCGGCGCTGGCCGCGCCGATCGTCCTCATGCTCAGCCGCCGCCGGGAGGCATCGCCTTGACCATCTGGATCGCCGTCGCCGTCACCGCCCTCGGCTGCTACGCCGTCAAGCTGCTCGGCCTGTCCGTGCCCGCCGGGCTGCTGGACCGGCCGCTCGTACGGCGGATCGCCGCCCTCGTGCCGGTCGCCATGCTGGCCGCGCTCACCGCCATCCAGACGTTCGGCAGCGGACAGGCGCTCGTGCTCGACGCGCGGGCCGCCGGGCTGGCGGCCGCGGCAGCCGCGCTGCTGCTGCGTGCGCCGTTCCTCGTGGTCGTCGCGGTCGCCGTCGCCGTCACCGCGGCCGTACGCGCGCTGACCGGCTAGCGGCCGAGGATGTCGGCGAGGTCGTAGGCGATCGGCCGGTCGAGCTGGTCGTAGGTGCACGACGCCGGCTCGCGGTCCGGCCGCCAGCGGCGGAACTGGGCGGTGTGCCGGAACCTGTCCCCCTCCATGTGGTCGTAGGCCACCTCGGCCACCAGCTCGGGCCGCAGCGGGATGAACGACAGGTCCTTCTTGGCGTTCCACCGGGACACCGCCCCGGGCAGGCGCTGCGCGGTCCTCGCCTCGGTGCCCTCCCCCGCGGCGCCGCGCCCGGCGGCCTCCGCCCAGTGACCCCACGGATGCCCGCTCAGATCGTCCATCCGGTACGGCGCGAGCTCGGCCACGAGATCCGCGCGCCGCTTCATCGGGAACGACGCGGCCACGCCCACATGATGCAGACGGCCGTCGGGCGAGTAGAGCCCCAGCAGCAGCGAACCGACGACCGGGCCGCTCTTGTGCTCGCGGTAGCCCGCCACCACGCAGTCGGCCGTCCGCTCGTGCTTGACCTTGAACATCACCCGTTTGTCCGGCTCGTACGGAATGTTCCCCGGCTTGACGACGATGCCGTCCAGCCCGGCTCCCTCGAACACGCCGAACCACTCGGCGGCCTGCCGCTCGTCCATGGTGGCCGGTGTCAGCCGTACCGCGCCGGAGGCCGCGCCGAGCGTCTTCTCCAGGCGGGCCCGCCGGGTCGAGAACGGCTCCGCCATCAGGTTCTCCGCGCCCTCGGCGAGCAGGTCGAAGGCGACGAACGAGGCCGGCGTCCGCTCGGCCAGCAGCTTCACCCGGGAGGCCGCCGGGTGGATCCGCTGCTGCAGCGCGTCGAAGTCGAGCGTCTCCCCCGAGACGACGACGATCTCGCCGTCCACCACGCAGCGCGGCGGCAGCTCGGCCCTGACCGCCTCCACCAGCTCGGGGAAGTAGCGCGTGAACGGCCGCTCGTTCCGGCTGCCCAGGTAGACCTCGTCGCCGTCGCGGAACACGATGCAGCGGAAGCCGTCCCACTTGGGCTCGTAGTAGAGCGTGCCGTCCTGCGGTGGAAGCCGCTTGACCGCCTTGGCCAGCATCGGCGCCACCGGCGGTTCGACCGGAAGCCTCATCGCGCCTCCTCGCTGACGTATCGGATGAACAGGACGCCGTCCTCTTCGAGCACGTGGGCGAGGGTGAGCGGAGTACGCGAGGCCACACCGTTCAGGACGCGCGCGGCGTCCCCTCCGGCGAGCAGCGGGCTCATCGTGAGCGCCAGCTCGTCGATCAGCCCGGCGGCGGCGAGCTCCGCGTTCAGCCGCGGCCCACCCTCGCACAATATGCGGCCGAGCCCCCGCTCGCGCAGCAGGCGCACCGCCGCCTCCGGAGCGACGAGGTCCTCCCCCGCCACCAGCACCTCGGCGTGCTCGGCCGCCTGCTCGCGGCGTTCCGGCGGCGCGGCTCCGGTGGTGATGACGATGGTGCGCTGGTACGGCTCGGTCTCGGTGAAAAGCGGCCCGCCGAGGTCGAGGTCGAGCCGCCGGGTGATCACCGCGATCGGCGGCGCCGGCGGGCGACCGGCGCGCAGCGTGTCCCATCCCTCGCGCGGCCTGGCCGGGCCGTACCCCTCGGTCCTGACCGTCGCGGCGCCCGCGAGCACCACGTCGGCCAGACCGCGCAGGACGTGGAAGACCCTCCGGTCCCCCGGGCTCGACAGCCCCGCCGACCTGCCCTCGAGCCACGCCGCGCCGTCGGCGCTGACCACCATGTTGACCCGCAGGCACCCCCGGGACGGGTAGGCGTAGGCTGCGGCGATATCGGGATCTTCCTCGATGTAGGGATGTATGCGGCGCACATCCCTACACTCGCACACGCCGCCGGGCGGCGGGCGTCACGCGCGCTCGCGATCAGCCCGTCTGCACGCTCTGCACCCGCGGGCCCTCGGGTTCCAGGGCCAGCGTGATGTCGACGCCGCCCACGCTGACGCTCAGCGCGTAGCGCCCCGGCGTACGCCAGCTCAGCCGCATCGACTGCAGGTCCCGGCCGGTCAGCCTGGCCAGCACCCGGTTGACGTCCGCGACGGAGGAGGTCAGCTCACGACCGCCCGGTGTGCGCCGGTAGACGACGGTGAGCAGCCGCTCGGTCTCGGCGCCGCCGAGCCTGCGTGCCTTGCCGGTCTCCAGGGCGAGCACACAGATCCGCTCGAGATCGGTCATCCGCTCGGCGGGCACCACGCCGCCGTGCGCGGCGGCAGCGAGCTCGCGGAAGGGCGCGTCGCGGCCGGGCGGCACCGCCTCGGCGAACGCCAGCGCGGCCGCCACGACCGCGCCGGCCTCCTCATCGGACAGCTCCACCGGATCGGGGGAGGTCGGCTCCGGCTCACCGGACGGCGAGGCGGACGCCGGCGAGGTCGCCTCCCCGGGGCCGACGTCGTTCACGAGTGGATGCCGTGCGCCTCGGCGAAGATCGCCTCGGCCTCGTGCTCGAAGTTGCCGGTCTCGATCGGGCAGTGGATGCCGCACTCCTTCGGCGCACCCTGCTCCCACCACCAGCGACCGGCCCGGTCGTCCTCACCGGGCTGGATGGGCCGGGTGCAGGGGCCGCAGCCGATGCTGGTGTATCCCTGCGAGTACAACGGGTGGATGGGCACGTCGTTGGCGCGCGCGTACTCCCAGACCTCGTCGCCGCTCCAGTCGGCCAGCGCGTTGATCTTGACGATGCCCTCGTGGTCGTGGTCCAGCTCGACCTTCTTGATCGCGGCGCGCGAGGCCCACTGGTCCCGGCGCAGGCCGGTGAACCAGCCGTCAAGGCCGCGCAGCGCGCGCACGAGCGGGCGGACCTTGCGGATCTGGCAGCACAGCATGCGCGCGGGCACGCTGTTGCGGAACAGCTCGACGCCCTGGCGGCGCACCATCGACTCGACCTCGGCCGTGTCGGGGAAGAGCACGTCCCAGCGGGTCTGCGGGTAGCGCTCGCGCACCTGCTCGATGAACGCGTACGTCTCCTGCGGCAGCCGCCCGGTGTCGACCGTGATGACCTGCACGTCAGGACGGATCTTCGTGGCCATGTCCAGCACGACCATGCCGTCGATCTGCAGCGCGGTGACCACCGCCACCCGGTCGCCGAGTGCCTCGAAGGCCCATTCGATGACGTCCTCGGGCTCCTGGTCGTCGAGATCCATCGCGATCTCGCCGATCTCCAGGTCGTCGAAGACCACCCGCTCGCCGTCCTTGGCGGGTGCCGTGACCACTTCTGTCATTTTCGTTCCCTCTCACCGCTGTGTTGTCGCGCTGTCGCCGGGATGTCCGCCGAGCCGCTGCTCAGCCACCGGACATCGCCATGACGACGGTGATGTCGGAGCCGGCCGTCACCTCGGTGGCGAGACCGGCGAGGCTGCGGATGTCCTCCTCGCCCACCGCGACGAGGAACGCCTCGGCGACCTTGCCGTCGGGCGTCACCTGGGCGCCGAACGCCGGATGCTCCTTGGCCACGGCCGCCAGAGCCTCGCCCACGGTCCGGGCGGTCACCTCGATCTCGTCCGCCCCGCCCACGAGGTCGAGCAGCGGGCCGGGGATCCGTACGGTCACGGCCGTCTCGGCCACCTCGGCCGGGGCCGACGGGGCGGACCGCGCGCCGGTGTCGCTGGCGAGTCCGATCAGCTCCTCGTCGCTGCGCTCCGAGGCGAAGTCGCCGAAGGTGTAAGTCGCGTCGCCGCGTGCGGCCCGCTCCGTCAGCCAGCCCTCCACCAGGCGCTCGATGACGTCGTCGATCTCGTCGGTGGGCACGCGGCGCATCAGCCGGCGGCCGATCGCCGTACGGGCGCCCAGGCCGCCGCCCACGGTCAGGTCGTAGGCCTCGACCCGCTCGTCGGCGCCTTCCTTCCTGGTCGTGGTGCCCTGCAGGCCGATCTCGCCCACCCAGTGCTGGGCGCAGGCGTGCGGGCAGCCGTCCATGTGGATGGCGAGGTCGCCGATGCGCTCGGCGCCGAACCGATCGGTGAGCCGGCCGAGCATCACGTCCAGCTTGCCCTTGGTCTCGGCCACCGAGTAGTTGCAGAAGCGGTGGCTCGTGCAGGCCAGCGAGCGGGCGTAGGCGCGGCCGCGGCCGACCGGCAGGCCCAGCTCGGCCAGGAGCGCCTTCACTTCCTCGACGCGGGACGCCGGGACGTTGCCGATGATGAAGTTCTGCTGACGGGTGAAGCGCAGGTCGGCGCCGAGGTCGTCGAGCAACTCGCCGAGCCTCTCGAGCATGCTGCCGGTCACCCGGCCGGCCGGCACGGGCACGCCGATGTAGACGAGCCCGTCCTGCCGCTGCGGGTGCACGCCCATGTGGTCGGCCTCGGGCGCCGGCTCGGGCGCGAAGCCGTCCTCCAGCCGGCGGCCGAGCTGCTCCTCGACCTTCTCGCGCACCCCCTGCGGACCGTAGTCGTCCATCATGAACTTGATCCGGGCCTTGGCACGCGAGACGCGGTACCGCAGGTCGCGCTGCCAGGCGTTGGTCACCGCCTTCAGCACCTCGACCGTGTCCTCGGCCGGCACGAAGACGCCGATGTCACGGGAGATGCGCGGGGTGTTCGCCATGCCGCCGCCGATGCGCAGCCCGAACCCGGGCCGGCCGTCGCGGACGGTGGCGATCAGGGCGACGTCGTGGATCTCCGGCGCGTTGCACTGCGCCGAGCACGCCGCGATCGTGTACTTGTGCTTGCGGGGCAGGTTGCTGTACTCGGGGTTGCCGTAGAAGAAGCCGGCCACCTCGTTGATGATCGGTGTGACGTCGAAAGGCTCCTCTGCGGTGAGGCCCGCCACCGGGCAGCCGGTGATGTTGCGTACGGTGTCGCCCTCCGCGCCCGCGGTGGTCAGCCCGGCGGCCTCGATCACGCCGAGCACCTCGGGGAGCTTCTCCATCCGCACCCAGTGCAGCTGGATGCCCTGGCGGGTGGTCAGCTCGGCCTCGTCGCGGCCGTACTCACGGGCGATGCGTCCCAGCGCCCGCACCTGGTCGGGCCGCACCAGACCGCCGGGCACCTTGATGCGCACCATGAAGGTGCCGATCTTCGGCTTGTCGTGGGCGAGACCCCACCAGTACAGCCGGACGACTTCTTCTTCCGGAATGTCCTCGTAGCCCCGTTCGATGAGGCTGGGCAGCTCATTGCGGACGTCGAGGCCGGGGCGATCGCGCTTGAGTCGCTCGATGGAGTTGCGTCGGTAGACGAGATCCCAGTCGGGCGGCGGCCGATCGGCACCGGAGCGGCGGGCGCGAGAGGGAATTGTTGTGGTCACGGTTCCTCCGTGCGGCAATGCGTGGACATGCCAGCCGACGAGCACCGACGCCGATGTCGGACTGGGTGACACGACAAAGAGAAGAGATGGGGGCGAGCCGAGAGGCGCTCGCCGGACGCGGAAGGCGGCAGGCTAGGCGCGGCTAGATGCGCGGCAACACTGGCAGAGGCACGGGATCATCGCCCCTACGATTCCAGAGCATCGCGTCCTAATCATCGAATCGATAATAGCGTCGATCTTTACGGGGATCAACGGATTATGTCGATTCCGGACGTTTTCCAGTCACTCGCCGCCGGTCGAGGCGTTATTCAGGGGCGATGCGGCCCGTCCCGTCAATCGTCCGACGGGCGGGCCTTGGAGGGCTGGACGCGCTTGGGCTCGCCGGGCATCTTGGGGTGGTTCGGCGGGTAGGGCAGGTCGCCCCGGCCGTCGGCGGCGTACCATCCGAGCAGCGTGTCGATGACGAACGCCCGGTCGTCGATGGTCCGCTGGAGGTCGCCGATCTCCGCGAACCGCCCCGGCATCGTCCGGATGTCGAAGTCGCGCGGATCGCAGTCGGCCAGCTCCGCCCATGTCACGGGTGCGGAGACGGTGGCGTCCGGCCTGGCGCGCACCGAGTAGGCCGCGGCGACCGTGCGGTCGCGGGCGTTCTGGTTGTAGTCGATGAAGACCTTCTCCCCCCGCTCCTCCTTCCACCAGGCGGTGGTCGCGAGGCCGGGCAGCCGCCGCTCCACCTCACGGGCGAGCGCGATCGCGGCGTACCGCACCTCCGTGAAGGTCCAGCGGGGCTCGATGCGCACGCCGATGTGGACGCCTCGGTTGCCCGAGGTCTTGGGGAAGCCGGTCACGCCGAGCTCGTCCAGGATCTCCCGTACGGCGAAGGCGACCTTGCGCGCGTCCTCGAAGGAGGTGCCCGGCTGCGGATCGATGTCGATGCGCAGCTCGTCGGGGTGCTCGAGGTCGGGCCTGCGGGCCGGCCAGGGGTGGAAGTCGATCGTGGCGAGGTTCGCGCACCAGGCGACCGCCGCGATCTCGGTCGGACAGAACGCGTCGGCGGTGCGTCCGCTGGGGAAGGCCACGGTGACGGTCTCGATCCAGTCGGGATGCTTGGGCATCCGCTTCTGGTAGATCGCCTCCGAGCCGACTCCGTCCGGGTGCCGCTTGAGGTAGGTCGGCCGGTCGCGGAGGGCGCGCAGCACACCGTCCCCGACGCTCACGTAGTACTCCACCAGGTCGCGCTTGGTCGCGCCAACGCCGGGGAAGTAGATCTTGTCCGGGTTGGTCACCTTGACCGTCCGGCCTTCGATCTCGAGTTCGATGTACGGCGACGCCATGTGACGGACACTACCCAGAAAGGAGGTGGTCCGCCCCGGGCTGCCAACGGCGGCCGGACCGGGAGCTCCCACAAGCCCGCACGCCCTCCGGGCGGGGCTCGTGCTCGCGCGAACGCGACGGAGCGGACCACGTGAGGCGCCGGGCGGCGTCCAGCACGGGTCGGGTGCTTCCTCCCTGAGGCCTCGTACGGGAAGACGCGGAGACGACCGCGAAAGGATGCCCCGGACGAGGAGAACTGACCGTCCCTTGGTCCTTTCGGGGAGTGTCGGGACGGTGACGTCCGCCACGCGGCAGGTGATGACCGTCGAAACACGACTTAGGCTGGTGTTCATGGACAAGGTGATCAGGAGCGACGAGGAGTGGCGGGCCAGGCTGTCTCCGGAGGAGTACCAGGTGCTCCGGCAGGCGGGGACCGAACGGCCCTTCAGCGGTGAGTACGTCGACACCAAGACGGTCGGGGTCTACTCCTGCCGCGCCTGCGGCGCAGAACTGTTCCGTTCCGAGGCCAAGTTCGAGTCGCACTGCGGGTGGCCCTCGTTCTTCGAGCCGTCGGAGTCGGCGGCCGTGACGCTGCATCGGGACGACTCGCTGGGCATGAGCCGGGTGGAGGTCCGCTGCGCGCGGTGCGACTCCCACCTGGGCCACGTCTTCCACGGCGAGGGCTACCCGACCCCGACCGACGACCGCTACTGCATCAACTCGGTCTGCCTGACGCTCGCTCCCGCCGAGTGACCCGCCCGTCCTGCCGGGACGGTGTCCGTACGGGCGGGAGGTCCGGCCCCGGCGGTAGGGCCGTCGCCGGAGGAGCGGCCGCGCGGTCGCCGGCCGTCCGCCCTTCTCGTGATACGTCGCGCCCGCTCAGCGGGGCTTGGGGTGGGTCACCCGGCAGTCGTCATCGTCGGGGCCGAGGATGTTGGCGAGAACCGGATTGCCGTTCTCCCCGTGTTTCGCCTGCACGAAGACGACCGGGTCGCGCTCGCCCTGCTCCGCCAGGTACTCCAGGCCGCGCTCGCACAGCGTGATCGCGGCCTTGGAATCGCCGGCGCTCTCCGGCAGGTTCGTGTAGATCCGCAGGTAACGCCCGGTGGTCCTGATGTCGCGTACGCGCTTGGCCGTGCCGTCCTTCCACCGGTCGCGGAAGTAGGCCGTCGCCTTCTCGTCGGTGAACTTCGACGGACCGGACGCCTTGGCCGCTGACGCCGCCGACGCCGCCTTCGTCTCCGACCGTACGGTCGTCTCGACCACCGCCTCGACGGCGGCCGGTGTGGTGGTCTGCCGGGGCGAGGCCGTGGCCGGCGGGCCCGCCGCCGCGTGGAGGAGCGAACCGGCGACCGCGAAGCCTCCCCCGGCGGCGACGGTCACCCCGAGGGCGATGATCCGGGCCCTGGCGCGCCGCCTACGACGGCGCGCCCTGGAACGTGCCAGACGGCTCGACACTCTGCCTCACAATGACGGGAACGTTACGTCACAGTATGGCAAAGGATCGGCGATGACCAGTCTTGACTCCGGCATTCAGCGCAAGTGTCTCCACCACACTCCCCGCCCGGCCGGGATCAGGCCAGTCCGGCGACGAGCTCGCTGACCGGCTTGCGCACCCCGGTGTAGAACGGGATCTCCACCCGGGTGTGCCGCCTGGCCTCGGCCCCGCGCAGGTGACGCATGAGGTCGACGATGCGGTGCAGCTCGTCGGCCTCGAACGCGAGCATCCACTCGAAGTCGTTCAGCGCGAAGCAGGCGACCGTGTTGGCCCGCACGTCGGGATACTCCCGGGCCATCTTCCCGTGCTCGGCGAGCATCTCCCTGCGCTCGGAGTCCTCCAGCAGGTACCACTCCAGGGAGCGGACGAACGGATAGACGCAGACGAATCCCCTCGGCTGCTCCTCGGCCAGGAACGCCGGGATGTGCGACTTGTTGAACTCGGCCGGGCGGTGCAGCGCCATGGCCGACCACACCGGCTCGCTGGCCCGGCCCAGGGCCGTACGGCGGAAGCGGGTGTAGACGTCCTGCAGGTCCTCGGCCGCCGGGGCGTGCCACCAGAACATGAAGTCCGCGTCGGCCCGGAACCCGGCCACGTCGTAGCAGCCGCGGGTCACCACGTCCTTGCCCGCGGCCTGGGCGAGCAGCTCCTCGATCTCCTCGCCGAGGCTCTCCCTGGCCTCCGGCAACCGATCGCGGAGCCGGAAGACCGACCACATCGTGTAGCGGATGACGAGGTTGAGCTCGCGTGCCTTCGGGCGCGGGGCGGCTGAGGACTTGGTGCTGGACTCGGTCATGGCTCCATTCTGCCCTCGGGGGTGGCCGGGTCGGTCCGCGCCCCGGCACTCAGATGTTCGAGGACGCGGTCCGCCGCCGCGCGGCCGGTGGCCGCGCAGGCCGGGACTCCGACGCCGTCGTAGGCCGCGCCGCACACCGCCAGGCCGGGCTGTGCCACCACCGCCGCGCGGGCGCGGGCGACCCGGTCGAGGTGACCCACGTCGTACTGCGGCAGCGAACCTCCCCACCTCGTGACGCGCCTGTCGACCGGCAGCCCGCGCACCCCCGTGATCTCCGTCATCTCGTCCATCGCGAGGGCGGCCAGCTCGGCGTCGTCGCGCTGGAGGATCTTCTCCTCGCCCAGCCGGCCGATCGAGCAGCGCACGATGACCAGGTCGCGGCCGGCCTCGGCCAGGTGCGGCCACTTGGTCGTGGCGAACGTCGCCGCCTTCACCGGCCTGCCCTCGACAGCGGGCACCAGGTAGCCGCTGCCGCGCGGCATCCGGGGGAACGCCGTCCTGGGATAGGCGAGGGTGACGACGGCCATGCTGGAGTACTCGATCCGCGCCAGCTCGGCCGCCGCCCCGGGCACCTCCCGCTCCAGCAGCCGGGAGGCGGGCCGGGCCGGGACCGCGAGGATCACGGCGTCGGCGTCGATGGCCTCCTCCTCCCGGGTGGGACCGGCGATCAGCCGCCAGCCGGTCTCGGTGCGGACGAGCTCGCGGGCCATGGTGCCCGTACGTACGTCGGCGCCGGACGCCTTGGCCACCGCCTGCGGCAGGCTGCCCATCCCGTGCTTGAGCGTGGCGAACACCGGGCCGGCGTTCCCGGGGGCACCGGCCGCGATCGCGGAGGCGGCCCGCAGCAGCGACCGCTCGGTCCGCGCGACGGCGGCGACGCGGGGCATGGTCGCGTCCAGGGACAGCGTGTCGACGCGGCCCGCGTACACCCCGCCCAGCAGGGGCTCGATCAGCCGGTCGACCACCTCGCGCCCCATCCTGGCGCGGATGTACGCGGCGACGGAGACGTCGGTGTTCACGAGCGTCGGCGGGAGGACCAGGTCGAGCGGAACCCGGGCGAGGCCGCCGGGCGACAGGACGCCGGAGCGGGCGAGCGCGCCCAGGTCGGAGGGGACGCCCATCACGTGCCCGGCGGGCATGGCGCGCAGCGACCCGCGCGACAGGACGGCGGCCCGCGTGGTCCCGGGGTGGACGAGCGCGTCGCCGAGACCGGCCAGCCGCGCGAGCTCCCCTCCCTCCGGGCGCCGCGCCAGCATGGCCTCCGCACCCGCGTCGACCTCCACGCCGGCCACCTCGGAGGCGTACAGCTTGCCGCCGATCCGCGGGGCGCCCTCCAGAATCGTGATCTTGAGCCGGGCGTCGCCGCGGTTCAGGTGGAGGGCGGCGGCCAGGCCGGCGATGCCCGCGCCGACGATCACCACATGACGACCAGAGATCTCGTCCATACTCCAAAAGCTATCGGTCCCCGGGGCCGGGCCCCGCGCGGCCCGCCGTGACGGCATCGTGACGGCAACGTGATCGCCGGCACCGAACCGGCGAGGATCGTGGAGCGTGTGAAGGACATGACACGAATCCGGTATATCCGGTACGGCACGGCCGCCGTCGCCGCGATCATGGCCGTCGTCCTCGCGTCCGGCTGCGGCGGCGGCGAGTCCACCCTGCAGTCGACGGCCGGCGGCGCCGCCGCCGACCAGGCCGCGGCGGCCCCGGAGGCGGCGCGCCAGGAGGCGGTCTCCGAGACACGGGCCGATGGGCAGGCCTCCGACCGGCGGGCCGACGTCACGCCGGCCAACCGGTCGATCATCCACACGGCCCAGCTGACCGTCCGGGCGGCCGACGTGCCGGCGGCGGCGGACCGGGCCAAGACGATCGTGCTGGCCGCCGATGGCTACGTGGCCCAGGAGAAGATCGACTCCTACGGCCGCGAGGACCACGCGGTCATCACGTTCAAGGTGCCGCCGGAGCACTACCCCGGCGTGCTCTCCCGGCTCGGCCACGACCTCGGCAAGCGGGAGTCGATGCACCAGGGCACCGAGGACGTCACGGAGGAGGTCGCCGACGTCGAGAGCCGGGTGAAGTCGGCGCGTGCGACGCTCGACCAGTTCCGCACACTGCTGTCGAAGGCGAACAAGATCGGCGAGATCATGGAGATCGAGCGGGAGATCTCCAACCGGGAGGCCGAGCTGGAGTCGCTCCAGGCCAGGCAGAAGGCGCTGGCCGCGCGGACCGGCATGGCGACGATCACGCTCACGCTGATCCCCCAGGCGAAACCGGGAGCCCGGTCCGGCGAGCCGGAGGAGCGATCGGGCTTCCTGGCCGGGCTGAGCGCCGGCTGGCGCGCGTTCGTCGCCGCGGTCGAGATCGGCCTGACCGTGCTGGGCGTGCTGATGCCCTGGCTCGTCCTGGCGGTCGTGGTCTGGCTGGTCGTACGGGTGATCCTGCGTCGCTTCCGCCCGCGCCCCGGCTCCGCGCCGCGGCCCGACCCGCTCGTACCGGCCCCGCCCCGGCCGGTCGGCGCCCAGGGGGGCGCGCCGGAGCCGGCCGAGGCGGGACAGGGCGAGCAGCGGAGCGACTCAGCGGACTGAGACCTCGTGGACGAGGTCGGTGAGCCGGGCGAGCTGGTCGGGGTCGGTGGACGGGAGCACGCCGTGACCGAGGTTGAACACGTGCCCCTCCGCCACCCGGCCGCGGTCGAGCACCTCGCGGGCCCGCTCCTCGACGACCTCCCACGGGGCGAGCAGGATCGCCGGGTCGAGGTTGCCCTGCAGGGCCTTGCCCGCGCCCACCCGCAGCGCGGCCTCGTCGAGCGACACCCGCCAGTCGACGCCGACCACGTCGGCCCCCGCCTCGCCCATCAGGCCGAGCAGTTCGCCGGTGCCGACGCCGAAGTGGATCCGCGGGACGCCGAGGCCCGCCAGCCCCTCGAAGATCTTCCTCGTGTGCGGCAGCACGTACGTCCGGTAGTCGCGCGGGGCCACCGCGCCGACCCAGGAGTCGAAGAGCTGGGCCGCGGCGGCTCCCGCGTCGACCTGGACCCGAAGGAAGCCCAGCGTGATATCGGTGAGGCGGCCCATCAGCTCGTGCCACAGGTCCGGCTCGCCGTACATCATGGCCTTGGTGCGGTCGTGATTCTTGGAGGGCCCTCCCTCGATCAGGTAGGACGCGAGTGTGAAGGGCCCACCGGCGAAGCCGACCAGCGGCGTCGCGCCGAGCTCCTTGGTCAGCGCCCCGACCGCCTCGGTGACGTACAGCACGTCGTCCGGCTCCAGCGGACGCAGGGCGGCGACGCCGGCCCGGTCGCGCACCGGCGACCCCATGACCGGCCCAACGTTCGGTTTGATGTCGACGTCGACACCGATGGCCTTGAGCGGGACCACGATGTCGCTGAAGAAGATGGCCGCGTCCGTGCCGTACCGCCGGACCGGCTGCAAAGTGATCTCCACGACCAGGTCGGGCGTGGCGCAGGCGGTCAGCATCTCGATGCCCTCGCGCACCCGGCGGTACTCGGGCAGCGACCGGCCGGCCTGGCGCATGTACCAGACCGGGGTGTACGGCACGGGCCGGCGGAGACAGGCTCGTACGAAAACGGAATCAGCCGGGTGGGGATTCATTCCTCCAGCGTGCCATGTCCGGGGGGCGGTCTGTGCCCCGACCTCGGAAGGTCTGCGGGACGACGGCGCCGGCGGGTGTGCGCGAGCTCATCGCTCGGCAAAGTGTTCGCCAAATGACGGCTGACTTATCCTACTTTCGAGACACGCCGAGCGCGTTGCGGGGAAATGTCGGCGGGACGTGCCAACGTCGGATCAGTCCCAAGCGACCGACACGACCGTGGATCCGACGAGAGGCTCCGGAGCGATGACTTCGATGGGGAGTTCCACAGAACGCCGCACACCAGCCTGTACGGGAAGCGCCCTGATGTCCGAAATGGCCATAGCTTGACCGACACCCATGCCCCCCGCTGTCAGCCCCCTGCTTCGCGCACTGCCGAACTCGACCTACTCTTCGGTCATGACCCTCGGTGAACCACCGGCGCCTCCCGCCGTCTTCCGGCGTGCGCTGGAGACGCTACGGCCCGCCGAGGTGCGGCCGGAGATCGAGCTGGAGGAGATTCCGGCTCCCCAGCGGCTCGCGCCGTACTCGGGGGCGGTCGGCGCCTCCGTCTACCGCGACGACGACGAGCTCGCCGTCGGTCGGCTGATCATGCTGTTCGACCCGGACGGTCAGCGGGGCTGGGAGGGACCGTTCCGCCTCGTCGCCTACGTCCGGGCCGACATGGAACCGGAGATCACCTCAGACCCGCTGCTCGGACCGGTCGCCTGGAGCTGGCTCACCGAGGCGCTCGACTCGCACGGCGCGGCCTACGCCGCGGCCGGCGGCACGGTCACCCGGGCGGTGTCGGAGGGCTTCGGCAACAAGTCCGACGACCCCGTCAGCACCGAGCTGGAGCTGCGGGCCTCCTGGTCACCCCTTGACGAGAACCTGTCGCCGCACGTCGCCGCCTGGTGCGACCTGATGTGCCTGGCCGCGGGCATCCCGCCACTACCCCCCGATGTCGCCACCCTGCGTCCACGCACCGCTCATCCGAAAGCCCCGTAGCCCGTGATCGAACCAGAAGTCCAGCCACTGTTGGAGCCACGCGAGGGAATCCCCCCGGTAATCCAGGACGGGAGAGCCCTTGCCACCGTCATCGACGCCTTCGCCCGGGGCAGCGGGCCGGTCGCCGTCGACGCCGAACGCGCCTCGGGCTATCGCTACAGCGGCCGCGCCTACCTGGTCCAGCTGCGGCGGGCCGGGGCCGGCACCGCGCTGGTCGATCCGGTCACCTGTCCCGACCTGAGCGCGCTGGACCGGGCGCTGGCGGACACCGAGATCGTCCTGCACGCGGCCACCCAGGACCTGCCCTGCCTGACCGAGCTGGGCCTGCGGCCCCGGCGGCTGTTCGACACCGAGCTGGCCGGGCGGCTCCTGGGCTACGAGCGGGTCGGGCTCGGCACGATGGTGGAGCTCGTGCTCAGGCTGCGGCTGGAGAAGGGGTACTCCGCCGCCGACTGGTCGAGACGGCCCCTCCCCGAGGACTGGCTGCGCTACGCGGCTCTCGACGTCGAAGTGCTGATCGAGCTGCGCGACGCCCTGCACGCCGAGCTGGCCACCACGGGAAAGCTCGGGTGGGCGATGGAGGAGTTCTCCGCGGTCTTGGCGGCGCCGGCCGCCGCGCCGCGCAGCGACCCGTGGCGGCGCACCTCGGGCATCCACAAAGTGCGCTCGCTGCGCGGGCTCGCCGTGGTGCGCGAGCTGTGGACGCTGCGCGACAGGATCGCCCGGAACGCCGATCTCGCGCCCGGTCGCGTGCTGCCCGACTCCGCCATCGTGCAGGCTGCCCTCGACCAGCCGCGCACGACCAAGGCGCTCACCGACATCACCCCCTTCGTCGGCCGCGCCGCCCGCCGCCATCTCGACGACTGGCTCGCAGCCGTGACGCGGGCGCGCGGTCTGCCGGACGGCGCGCTCCCCCAGCCCGTCGGCCACGGCGACGGCCCTCCCCCGGCCAACCGGTGGGCCGACCGCGATCCCGCCGCCGCCCGGCGGCTGGTGGCCGCACGCACGGTCATGGCCGCCCTCTCCGACGAGCACCACATGCCGGCCGAGAACCTGCTCCAGCCCGATGCCGTACGCAGGCTCATGTGGGAGCCGCCCGCCGACGTCTCGGCGGAGGCGATCGCCGTACGGCTGCGCGAGCTGGGCGCCCGCGAGTGGCAGATCGCGCTGACCGCCCGCCCGCTCGCCGAGTCCCTCCAACGCCTTGAGATCAAGGGCGAGGTCTGAACCATTCCCCTATTCGGTTACCGCTCAGTAGCATTAGGGTTGAAGCTACCCATGAGTAGGAGCGAATGGTGCCTGCGTCCCGTGAAGTCGTCTTCATCGACGGCGTTCGGACGCCTTTCGGCAAGTCGGGTCCGAAGGGCCTGTACGCCGAGACGCGTGCCGACGACCTGGTAGTCCGCGTCATCCGCGAGTTGATGCGGCGCAACCCCGCCATCCCGCCGGAACGGGTGGACGAGGTCGCCATCGCGGCGACCACCCAGATCGGCGATCAGGGCCTGACCATCGGCCGGACGGCCGCCGTGCTCGCCGGCCTGCCCACGTCGGTGCCCGGCTACGCCATCGACCGGATGTGCGCCGGCGCGATGACCGCCGTCACCAACGTCGCCGGCGGCATCTCCTTCGGCGCCTACGACCTGGCCATCGCGGGCGGCGTCGAGCACATGGGGCGCCACCCGATGGGCGAGGGCGTCGACCCCAACCCCCGGTTCCTGTCCGAGCGGCTCGTCGACGGCTCGGCCCTGATCATGGGCATGACCGCGGAGAACCTGCACGACCGCTATCCGTCGATCACCAGGGAGCGGGCCGACGCCTACGCCGTCGCCTCCCAGGAGAAGGCGGTCAAGGCGTACGCCGACGGCAGGATCCAGCGCGACCTGGTGCCGACGGCGACCCGCAAGGCCGCCGAGGGCTGGGGCCTGGCCACGGTCGACGAGCCTCCCCGGCCCGGCACGACGCTGGAGGGCCTGCGCACGCTGAAGACGCCCTTCCGCGCGCACGGCCGGGTCACGGCGGGCAACGCCGCGGGACTCAACGACGGCGCCACCGGCTGCGTGGTGGCCGCCGAGGAGGTCGCCGCCGAGCTGGGGCTCACCCCGCGGATGCGCCTGGTCTCCTACGCCTTCGCCGGCGTGGACCCCGAGGTCATGGGCATCGGGCCGATCCCGTCCACGGAGCGTGCGCTGCGCCTGGCCGGGCTGACCGTCGGCGACATCGGTCTCTTCGAGATCAACGAGGCGTTCGCCGTACAGGTGCTCGCCTTCCTCGAGCACTTCGGCATCGCCGACGACGACCCGCGCGTCAACCCGTGGGGCGGCGCGATCGCGTTCGGCCACCCGCTCGCCTCCTCCGGCGTACGGCTGATGACCCAGCTCGCACGCCACTTCGCCGATCATCCGGACGTCAGGTACGGCATCACGACGATGTGCGTCGGCATGGGCATGGGCGGCACGGTCATCTGGGAGAACCTCGCATGAGCGACATCGAGAATTACAGGTCCCTCCTCGCCGGGAAGAACGCCGACGAGGTCGTCACCAAGGCGCTCGTACGCGACGTCGAGCTGCCGTACGGCGCGGGCACGATGGCGCTGATCACGCTGGACAACGGTTTCGACCACACCAAGCCCAACACGTTCGGCCCGCACGGCCTGCTCGGGCTGGACGAGGCCCTGGACGGCATCGCGGCCAGGTCGGACGTCGCGGCCGTCGGCGTCGTCGGCAAGCCGTTCGTCTTCGCGGTCGGGGCCGACCTCAAGGGCGCCGCCGCGGTCGCCACCCGGGAGGAGGCCCACGCGATCGGCGCGCTGGGCCATCACGTCTTCCGCCGCCTCGGAGAGCTGGGCGTGCCGTCGTTCGCCTTCGTGAACGGCGCGGCCATGGGCGGCGGGCTGGAGATCGCCCTGCACTGCACGTACCGCACCGTGTCGTCCGGCGTCCCGGCGATCGCGCTGCCCGAGTGCTTCCTCGGCCTGGTCCCCGGCTGGGGCGGCACGCAGCTGCTCCCGCGCCTGATCGGCCCGGAGAAGGCCATCAAGCTGATCATCGAGAACCCGCTGTCGCAGAACCGGATGATCAAGGGACGGGACGCGTACGAGCTCGGCGTCGCCGACGCGATGTTCGAGCCCGCCGACTTCCTGGAGGAGTCGCTGCGCTGGGCCGCCCGGGTGCTGCAGGGCGAGGTGACCGTCGACCGCCCGGCGCACACCGACGCCGACTGGACCCCGGTGATCGAGCAGGCGCGCACGCTCGTCGACCTCAAGCTGCGCGGCGCCTCACCCGCCCCCTACCGTGCGCTCGACCTCATCGCCCTGGCTCGTACGGCCTCGCGCGACGAGGGCTTCGCCGCCGAGGACGAGGCGCTGGCCGACCTGCTCATGGGCGACGAGCTGCGGGCCGGGCTGTACGCCTTCGACCTGGTCCAGCGGCGGGCCAAGCGACCGGCGGGGGCGCCCGACAAGGCGCTGGCCCGCCCGGTCACCAAGGTCGGCGTGGTGGGCGCGGGGCTGATGGCCTCGCAGCTCGCGCTGCTGTTCGCACGGCGGCTGGAGGTGCCGGTCGTGCTGACCGACCTCGATCAGGAGCGTCTGGACAAGGGCGTCGGCCATGTGCACGCCGAGGTGGACAGGCTGCACGCCAAGGGCAGGATCTCCGCCGACCAGGTGAACCGGCTGAAGGGCCTGGTCACCGGGTCGCTGACCAAGGACGCCTTCGCCGACGCCGACTTCGTCATCGAGGCCGTCTTCGAGGACCTCGGGGTGAAGCGGAAGGTGTTCGCCGAGGTCGAGGAGGTCGTCGCGCCGACCTGCGTGCTCGCCACCAACACCTCGTCGCTGTCGATCACCGAGATCGCCGCCGGGCTGCGTCACCCCGAGCGGGTCGTCGGCTTCCACTTCTTCAACCCGGTGGCCGTGCTGCCGCTGCTGGAGATCGTGCGCGGGGCCGCCACCGACGACGCGACGCTGGCCACGGCCTTCGCCGTCGGCAAGTCGCTGAAGAAGTCGTCCGTGCTGGTCAAGGACGCCCCCGCGTTCGTCGTCAACCGGCTGCTCACCCGGTTCACGGGCGAGGTGACGGCGGCGGTCGACGAGGGCACTCCGCTCGAGGTCGCCGATCACGCCCTCGACTCCCTCGGCCTGCCGATGACGCCGTTCACGCTGCTCCAGCTCGTCGGCCCGGCGGTCGCGCTGCACGTCGCCGAGACCATGCACGCGGCGTTCCCCGACCGGTTCCATGTGTCGGAGAACCTGGCCAAGCTGGTCGCGGCGGGCAAGCCCGGCGTCTACGGGGCCGACTTCCAGATCGACCCCGAGGTGCGGGCCATGTTCGAGGGCGGAGACCGCCCCTCCACGGCCGACGAGGTGCGGCTGCGCGCGCTGCGCGCACTCGCCGAGGAGACCCGGCTCATGCTCGACGAGGGCGTGGTGGCGGCCCCGCAGGACATCGACCTGTGCATGATCCTCGGCGCGGGCTGGCCGTTCCACACCGGCGGCATCACGCCGTACCTGGACAGGACCGGCATCTCGGCAGA
Organism: Sphaerimonospora sp. CA-214678; assembly: GCF_050942215.1. Lineage (GTDB taxonomy): Bacteria > Actinomycetota > Actinomycetes > Streptosporangiales > Streptosporangiaceae > Sphaerimonospora. The sequence continues at coordinate 2,092,898 of NZ_CP192056.1, read as the reverse complement.
GGTCACCGGCTCCCGCTTCCTGGAGCCCGGCGTGGCCTCCGTGCCGGCCTGACACGTCGGGCGGCCCGGCGCGGCGCCTGCCGCGGAAACGGCACGCGCCGCGCCGGGTGGCCCGCCCAGGCCCCCGGCACGGCGCGGCCATCCGTGGTGTCGCGCGTAAGCCGCTGGTCAGCGCTTGAACAGCCGCGGCGCCAGGTCGATGAGGTTCTTCTGCCACACGTCCCAGCCGTGCGGTCCGGGGGTCACCCCGTCGAACTCGTAGCGGATGCCGAGGCTGTCCAAGGTGGGCAGGGACGCCATGAAGAACGGCTGCACGAAGTCGGTCTGGTCGCCGACGTACAGGCGCAACATCGTGGTCCCGTTGTTGATCGCCGCCGCGTCGACGCCGTCGCCGCTGCCGAACCAGGACGAGAACGCCGCGATGTAGGCGAACTCGCCCGGATGCGCCTTGAGCACCCCGAGCGTCTGCACACCGCCCATCGAGAGGCCGGCGAGTGCCTGCCGCGACGGATCGCTGGAGATGTTGTAGCGGGCGCGGGCCGCCGGGACGATGTTCTCCAGCAGTTCCCTGTTGAAGTCGAACACGTTGCCGTTGCCCATCACGACCACCATCGGCACCAGCTTCCCGTCGAGGAACTGGTGGTCGAGGATCTGCTTGGCGCGTCCCATCTCGACCCAGTCCGTGTAGCTCTGGCCGCTGCCGTGCTGGAGGTAGAGGACGGGGTACGGCTCAGCGCGGCCGGGGTCGTACCCGGGCGGGGTCCACACCAGCGCGGTCCGGTCCTCATTCGCCACGTCGCTCCGGTACGTCAGGCTCTCGACCTTCCCGCCCTGACCGTCCGCGACGTCCGAGAGCAGGCGTGATCTCTCACCTGGAATGAAGAAGGAGCTCCAGTTCGGCTCGGAAGTCACCTTCGTCGGGTTCGACGTGTCCTTGACCGCGACCCCGTCCACGATCGGCTGGTAGTAGTAGAACCACGGGTCCAGCGGGCCCATGGTCACCCGCCACCGGTCGCCCTGACGGGTCATCGGGATGCGCAGCCAGCTCCCGCCGGGAGCCACGTTGGCCCAGAGCGTGACGTGCCGGGCGTCCTTGAAGTCGGTCGTGGTCTCGAAGGTGACGAAGCCGTCCTCGGTCAGGAACGGGGTCGGGGTGGTGCCGGCCGCCGGCGGGTCGAACTCGCCCTTCAGCGGCCCGTGACCGGCGCTCGGACCATGATCCGGCACCGTACGGAAAAGCCGCGGCACGAAATCGATCAGGTTCTCCTGCCAGGCGTTCCAGTTCGCCCCCGCGTCGGGGTTGACCCCGTCGAACTCGTAGTCGATGCCGGCGTCGTCCAGCGCCTTCGTCAGGCGGTCGGTCGCGTTGTACGCGGGATCGGTCACGTTCCCGGTGTACAGACGCACCAGCTCGACGTTCTTGTTGATCGCCTTCGCGTTCGCCCGGCCGACGCCGTCCTCCAGAAGACCGGAGAACGAGCCGGCGTAGGCGAACCGTCCCGGGGTGGTCAGAGCCGCACGCAGCGCCCTCGTGCCGCCCTCGGACACACCGGCGACGGCCTGGTGCTTCGGGTCGCGGAGGACGTGGTAGTTGTCCGCCACCGCCTTCCGGAGATCCTTCAGCGCCCTGTCGTCGTCCAGCCCGTCGCTGATCACGACCACCATCGGCTCCATGGCGTTCTGAGCCGACAGGTTGTCGAGGATCTGCCTGGCCCTGCCCAGGTCGAGCCAGTCGGTGGCGGCCCCGTCATCGCCGGACTGCAGGAACAGCACCGGATACCCCTTGGGGGCCTTGGGCGCCCTGGGGTCCTCATGCGCTCTGGGACCCTTGGGCGCCTCGGGTGCCCTGGGAGCCTTGGCCCGGTACCCCGGCGGCGTCCACACCAGAGCCGACCGCTCCTTGTCCTTCACGCGATAGGTCAGGGTCTCGACCTCGCCGCCCTGCCCCTGAGGCACGTCGGCGAGCAGGCGCGCCGAGTCGCCCGCGACGAAGAACGTGCTCCACAGCGGCTTGGACGCCACGCCGGTGTCGTTCGTCGGATCCTTGAGACTCTTGGTGTCGTCACCCGTGATCTGGTAGTGGTACAGCCCCGGCTTGAGCGGGCCGAGGGCCCCCCACCAGAGGTCGCCCCGGCGGGTCAGGCCGTACTCCGCCCAGGCGAAGGAGGGGCCGAAGTTCCCCTCGACCGCCAGCTGCGACACCTGGCCCATGCTGGCCTCGATGTAGGCCGCCGGCACACTGATCGACAGGTAACCGTCATCCGAAACGTCCAGCCACGGTGTGTCCGCCGCCGCCGGCCCGGGCGCGACGAGAGCCGCCGAGACCGCCATGGCTCCGGCGGCGATCACCGCCGATAACCGGCGCACGCCGCCCTGATGGAATAACGTCATACCGAAACTCCCTTAATGGCCTGCGGCGGTCGGCGCGACCAAGCGATTTGTCACATGCCTGAAAAGGGGCATGGATTCTATGCCTGGACTCCGTCGTCATGAGAGCGTTCACTCTCTGCAGCCGCGAGCGTTATCAGTCGCGAATTCCGCCAAATCAAGGTAATTGATATCGTTTGGAAACACAAGACTGTTTCCGCCTCTCCACATGCCGGCCGTACGCCCTGAAACGTCTTCGGGTCCCCGTCCTCACAAGAGCGCGGAGGTCACACTCATCGGCGATCGGTAAAGCGCGGCCCCGGTTCCGTCGACCGTGACGAGGAGAAGGGGCCGGGACGTGGAAAGGGCGCGCGATGAACCGCTCGCCCATGGAGACGGCGGGTGAGCGGCGCTTTCCCCCACCATCGGGACCACTACGGTTTCACCGGCCGCCGCACCGCTGTCGCGGCCCGGTGACGGCTCATCGTTCGAGGGCCGGCTCCGGCACGGTGGCGGACACCCGGCTGCGGCGGTAGCCGTACAGGAAGTAGACGCCCGCTCCGACGATCATCCAGACGACGAACCGCAGCCAGGTCTCGATCGGCAGATTGAGCATCAGGTAGAGCGAGGCGAGCACCGAGAAGACGGGCACCACCGGCACCCACGGCGTGCGGAACGCGCGCGGCAGGTCGGGCCGCGTCCGGCGCAGGATCAGCACGGCGATCGCGACCACGACGAAGGCGAAAAGCGTGCCGATGTTGACGAGCTGCGCGATCGCGCTGAGCGGGATCAGCGCGGCGAGCAGCGCGGTCGCGCCGCCGATGACGACCGTGATCCGGTAGGGCGTGCGGAACCGGGGGTGGACCCGGGCCAGGGAACGCGGCAGCAGGTTGTCGCGGCACATGGCGAACAGCACCCGGCTCTGGCCCAGCATGAGGATCATCACGACCGTGGTGAGCCCGGCGATGGCGCCGACACTGATCATCGTGGCGAGCCAGGGCTCCCCGACGGCGCGGAAGGCGTCGGCCAGCGGGGCCGACTCACTGAGCGTGGAGTAGTGCTGCATGCCGACGACCACGAGGGAGACCGCGACGTAGAGCAGCGTACAGACCGCGAGCGAGGCGATGATGCCGATCGGCAGATCGCGCTGCGGGTCGCGGGTCTCCTCCGCGGCGGTCGCGACGACGTCGAACCCGATGTAGGCGAAGAACACCAGCGCCGCCGCGGTGAAGATGCCGAAGACTCCGTACGCCACGGGCGTCACGCCGAACACGACCTGGATGAGCGGGGCGGCCAGCCCGTGGTCGGCCGGCACCTCGTGGGGCGGCGGGATGAAGGGCCGGTAGTTCTCGCCCTTCACGAAGAACAGGCCGGCCACGATCACGATCAGGACCACGACCAGCTTGACCGCCACCATGACGCCGTTGAAGCGGGCGGACATCTTGATCCCGGCGACCAGTACGGCCGTGAGCAGCAGCACGATCACCGCGGCCGGCACGTTGACGACCGCGTGGTCGCCGGCGATCGACTCCGGCAGACGGATCCCGAAGTTCTTCAGCAGCGATGTGAAGTAGCCCGACCACCCGGCGGCCACCACCGCGCCGCCGAGGGCGAGCTCAAGCATCAGATCCCAGCCGATGATCCAGGCCGGGAACTCCCCGATCGTCGCGTAGGAGAACGTGTAGGCGGAGCCCGCCACCGGCACCGTGGAGGCGAACTCCGCGTAGCACAGCGCCGCCAGCCCGCACACGACGGCCGCGATCACGAAGGAGATCGCGACGGCCGGGCCGGCCGCCTGGCGGGCGGCCACGCCGGTCAGCACGAAGATCCCGGTGCCGACGATGACGCCGATGCCGAAGACGGTCAGATCGAGGGCGGACAGGCTCCGTCTCAACCGGTGCTCGCCGCCCTCGGCGTCGGCGATGGACTGCTCGACCGGTTTCGTCCGGAAAACTCTCATCCGCAGGCTCCTCGTAAGGTCGCTGACCTGCAGACTTCCCGGAAATCGGGGGTTTTACTCGTGGTTTGTCAGTCCGTCGGCTGGACCTGTCGTGAAGGTTGCCCCTCCAGCATGGGCGAGCGCAGCGCGACCGCTTCGGTGATCTTCCTGGCGATGCCCTGCCCGGTGAGGCCGATCTCGGACAGGATCTTCGGCCGCTTGGCGTGGTCGAGGAACCGCTGCGGGATGCCGTACGTGCGCACCGGCACGTCGACGTCCGCGTCGCGCAGCAGGCGGGCCACGGCGTCGCCGACGGCGCCGACCCTGCCGTTGTCCTCCACCACGGCGACCAGCTTGTGCGCCGCAGCGGCGCCGATCAGCGCCTCGTCCAGCGGTCTGACCCAGCGTGGGTCGACCACCGTGGTCGAGATGCCCTGGGCGTCGAGCAGCACGGCCGCCTCCAGGCAGGCCCCGGCCATCGGGCCGACGGCGACGATCAGCACGTCGGCCCCGCCGGCCAGCCGCGCCTCCGCCCCGCGGAAGCGCAGCACGTCCATGCCGCCGATCTCGCCGACGGACTCGACCTCGGGCGCCACGGCGCCCTTGGGATAGCGCAGTGCGGTGGGCCCGTCCGACACCGCGACGGCCTCACCCAGCAGCTCACGCAGCCGTACGGCGTCACGCGGCACGGCGACCCGCAGCCCGGGGACGATCTGGAGGATCGACAGGTCCCACATCCCGTTGTGGCTGGGCCCGTCGTCGCCGGTCACCCCGGAGCGGTCGAGCACGACGGTGACGGGCAGCCGGTGCAGCGCCACGTCCATCAGGAGCTGGTCGAAGGCCCGGTTGAGGAACGTCGAGTAGACCGCCACGACCGGGTGCAGACCACCCATGGCGAGGCCGGCTGCGCTGGTCAGGGCGTGCTGCTCGGCGATGCCGACGTCGTAGATGCGGTCGGGGTAGGCCGCGGCGAAGGGGGCGAGCCCGACGGGGTGCAGCATCGCCGCCGTGATGCCGACGATGTCGTCCCGCTCGGCGCCGAGCCGCACCAGCTCCTCGCTGAACACGTTGGTCCAGCCGTGCGGCTTGGGCCGCTCCTCTCCCGTGACCGGGTTGAAGGGGCCCGGTCCGTGGAAGCAGTCCTCGTCGTGGTTCTCCGCGTGCGCGTAGCCGTGCCCCTTGCGTGTGAGCACGTGCACGATGACCGGCCCCCCGAACGCCCTGGCCCGGCGCAGGGCGGCCTCCACGGCCGGCTCGTCGTGGCCGTCGATCGGGCCGACGTACTTGAGCCCGAGGTCCTCGAACAGGACCTGCGGCGTCAGAATGTCCTTGACGCCCTTCTTGATCCCGTGCAGCGTCTCGTAGATCGGCGCGCCGACCACGGGCACCCTGCCGAGGTTGTTCTTCACCAGCTCCAGCGCCTGCTCGTAGCCCTGGGTCATGCGCAGCGACGACAGGTGCGAGGCGAGGCCGCCGATGGTCGGTGAGTAGGAACGGCCGTTGTCGTTCACCACGATGATCAGCGGCAGGTCCTTGCCGGCCGCGATGTTGTTCAGCGCCTCCCAGGCCATGCCGCCGGTGAGCGCCCCGTCGCCGATCACGGCGACCACCTTGCGGCCGGTCTCACCGCGCAGGCGGAAGGCCTTGGCCAGGCCGTCGGCGTAGGACAGCGCGGTCGAGGCGTGGGAGTTCTCGACCAGGTCGTGCTCGGACTCCGCCCGGCTCGGATAGCCCGACAGCCCGCCCTCCTGGCGCAGCGTGTCGAAGTCGCCGGCCCGGCCCGTCAGCATCTTGTGCACGTACGCCTGGTGGCCGGTGTCGAAGATGACGGGATCGCGCGGCGAGTCGAAGACCCGGTGCAGGGCGATGGTCAGCTCCACGACACCGAGGTTGGGGCCGAGGTGGCCGCCGGAGCGCGACACGGATGCGACCAGCAGCTCGCGGATCTCCTCCGCCAGCGTGGGCAGCTCGCCGGCCTCCAGCCGCTTGACGTCGAGCGGGTCCTTGATCGTCTCCAGAATCCCCACCAGTCTTCCTCTCCCGCTCGCCGTCGAACAGACACGCAGTCTAATTCGCGGGAGCGCTCGCCACTTCTGGGCCTGCGCTGAATCTTGACACACTCCCCGCGAATCCCTTTGATCTGGCTTTGCCCCTACGTCACTTCCGTACTCCCCAGCCCATGCCGGCCACCTCTCGACAGTCCCAACGTTTCACGGAGCGGGGAGTTCCGCCAGGCATCGCCGGACAGCGGCACGCGCGCCTTCCGCCTCCCGGGCGTCTCTGTCGTCCCCTGCGTCCCGGGGCTCGCGAGGGAGGCCGGGAGACGCTACGAGGGCGCGAGGCGCGCCAGCGCTTCCAGGGGGTCGGCGAGGACCCGGGCGAAGGCCAGCTCGGCCGCCCCCATCAGGGTGGCGTCGTCGCCGAGGGCCGACGTACGCAGCCGGAGCCGCTCCTTGGACGCGATCAGGGTCGTGGTGTTGATCTGGCTCCTGATCTGGGCGGCCGCCCCCAGGTAGAGCTCCTTGAGCACCCCACCGAAGATCACCATCTCCGGATTGAAGATCTTGACGAGGTTGGCGACGCCGAGGCCGAGCCAGTCGCCCACGCGATGCAGGGCGTCCTGCGCCCCGATGTCGCCGCGATCGGCGGCATCGATCACCACGCGTACGGCCTCGCCACCGATGGCCTGTCCGTACCGGCCGGCATGCTCCATCAGCGCGCGCTCCCCCACCTCGGCCTCCAGGCAGCCGCGCGATCCGCACGCGCACAGACGCCCACCCGGATTTATGATCATATGCCCGACCTCGCCACCGTAGCCGCCCAGGCCGCCGAGGAGCCGTCCGTTCACGATGATCCCGCCGCCGATGCCCACGTCGCCGTGCAGGTAGATGAGATCCCGGCAGCCGACGCCGACGCCACGCGCCTGCTCCGCGAGCGCCCCCAGGTCTCCGTCGTTGCCGACCGCGACGTTCAGGCCGATCGCGAGCCGTTTCGTCAGCTCCTCGCCGAACGGCGCGTCCTCGAAGCCGATGTTCGGCCCGAACCTGACGACCCCGTCCGTACGGCCGACGGCGCCGCAGACGGCGGCCGCCGCCCCCACGCAGATCGTGTCCGGCCGGGTCCTGCGGCGCATCTGCCTGACGAACCCGGCGAGCGCGGCGACGACCTCGTCCATGCCGAACCCGTGGCGCGGCCGGACCGTCTGACGGCGGTCCAGGATCGCCCCGCCCAGGCCGACCCGGGCCGCGACCAGCCGGTCGACTCCGACGTCGAAGGCGAACACGTAGACACGCGCCGACTCCGGCAGCACGACCAGCGAGGGCCGCCCGGCCCGGCCGGTGTCCCTGGGCAGCTCCTCGCGTACCAGTCCGGCCGCCGTGAGATCGGCGGTGAGCGCCATGATGGTGCTGCGGTTCAGCCCCATGAGGTTGGTCAGCTCCGCACGCGACGTCGGCCCCGCGAGATGGACGTGGCGCAGCAGCGTGCCGAGGTTATGCTTGCGGATCTCCTCCTGGGAGGGACCTGCACGCATCATGGACGGCCTCGGATTCCGTATGGGTCGGATCGGTCAAAACGGTCAAGTCGGTCGTGTTCGACCAGACCGGAGATCACTTTAGCGGGGGCCCTGCCGCGGTCATCGTCGGCCTGCCGCCGCCGCCCGCTTCCTCGACAGCGCGTCCACGCTCGCCGCAAGCAGCAGTACGGACCCCGTCACCACGAACTTGACGCCTGCGCTGTAGCCCATGAGACCCATGCCGTTGTCGATGACCGCCACGACCGCGCCGCCGAGCACGGCGTCGAGCGCCCGTCCCCGGCCGCCGAACAGGCTGGTGCCGCCGATGACCGCCGCGCCGACGGCGAACAGCAGCACGTTGCTGCCGCCGGTGTTGGGATCGACGGAGTTGGCGCGGGAGGCCGCGATGATGCCGCCGACCGAAGCCATGAACGAGCAGATCACGAAGGCGGAGATGCGGATGCGGTCGACGTTGATGCCGGCCCGGCGAGCCGCCTCTGCGTTGCCGCCGACGGCGTAGATGTGCCTGCCGTACGCGGTCCTGCGCAGCACGAACGTCCAGACGAGCAGCAGCAGCACGATCAGGGGAACCACGATCGGCACGCCCTTCAGCGACACGATCAGAGCGTTTCGGCTGCGCTCGAGGTTCAGCACGTAGACCGCCACGCCCGCGACGACGGCGAGCGCCCCCACCCGGAACGCGATCACGCTCATCGGGTCGGCGACCAGGCCGCGTGCCGTACGACGGTGTGCCTGGAGGATCTGGGTGGCGGCGTAGGCGGCCACGCCCACGATCGCGCCGATCCAGCCGAGGAGGGGCGGCACGTTGTTGTTGGCGATCGCGAGGATCGTGCTGTCACGGATCGAGATGTTCGTGCCGTCCTTGACCAGCAGCAGCACGACGCCCTGGAAGGCGAGGAACGCGGCCAGCGTGACGACGAAGGAGGGGATGCCCAGCTTCGCCACCAGGGCGCCGAGCACCAGCCCGATCAACACGCCGGTGAGCATCGCGGCCAGGACGGCCAGATACCACGGCCAGCCGTCCAGCGTCAGCAGCACGGCGAGTACGGCGGCGCATACGCCGCTGGCGAAGCCGGCCGACAGGTCGATCTCCCCGAGCAGCAGCACGAAGACCAGGCCCATCGCGATGACGGTCACCGCCGCGCCCTGCGTGAACAGGTTGGCGAAGTTCACCGCCGACAGGAAGGCCGGCCGCAGCGCCGAGAAGATCGCGCACAGCACGACCAGACCGAAGACGGCGGGCAGGGCCCCGAGTTCACCGCCGCGCACCCGTTCGAAATAACCCCTGACATGTACGCCGACCGAGGCGTCGGAAGCGCGCTGCTCGGGGAGCGTTTCCGTGGTCATGTTGTCGCTCCGTTGCCGTTCCCGAGCCCGAGCTCGCCGCTGCGCCCGGAGGTGATGAGTTCCACGACCTGCGAGTGGGTCACCTCGGAGGTCCTTATCTGGGCGGCCATCCGGCCGAGGTAGAGCGCCGCTATCCGGTCGGACACGGCGAAGACGTCATTCATGTTGTGGGAGATGAGCACCACGGCGAGCCCGTTGTCGGCCAGCCGCCTGACCAGTTCGAGCACCTGCGCCGTCTGCGCCACTCCGAGGGCGGCGGTCGGCTCGTCCAGGATGACGACCTTGCTGTTCCACAGCACGGCCTTGGCGATGGCCACCGTCTGCCGCTGGCCGCCGGAGAGGCTGGAGACGTGCTGGCGGAGCGATTTGACGGTGCGGACCGACAGCCCCGCCAGGGTCTTGGCCGCCATCTCCTCCATGGTGGCCTCGTCCAGGACCAGGCCGCTCTTGCGCTCCCGGCCCAGGAACATGTTCTGCACGATATCGAGGTTGTCGCAGAGCGCGAGATCCTGATAGACGATCTCGACGCCCAGCTCCGCGGCATCCCGGGGACTGTGCACCTGGACCTTCCGGCCTTCGAAGAAATACTCCCCGGAGTCGATCTGGTGAATGCCCCCGATGCATTTCACCAGCGTGGACTTTCCTGCGCCGTTGTCGCCGACGAGTGCGGTCACCTCCCCGGCATGGGCCGAGAAAGCGACATCGTGAAGGACCTGCACGGGGCCGAAGCTCTTGTTTATGCCGCGCAGCTCCAGGATCGGTCCCTGGGACACGATGAGCTACTCCATTGTTCAGAGGCGGACGTGCGTGCGGCGGGGCGCCGTGACGGCGCCCCGCTGTGGACGGCCGGTCAGCTGATGCCGGCCTCGGTGCACTTGGCGGCGAACTCGTCGACGCACAGCTCGTCCTTGCTCACGTATCCGTCGGCCACCACGTCCTTGACGCTGTCGAAGAAGATGGCCTGGGGCTCGAGCAGCACGGAGGGCACGTCCCGGCCGCTCTCGGAGTCCTTGACGGAGCCGCTCGCCGTGGGCTGCTCACCCTTGGCGAGCGCGACGGCGAGCTGGGCGGCCGCGTCGGCCTCCTTCTTGATCGCCTTGTAGACGGTCATGCACTGGTCGCCGGCGAGGATGTTCTGCAGGCCCTGCACGGTGGCGTCCTGGCCGGTGACCGGGACCTTGCCGTTGAGCTTCTGCTTCTTCAGCACGGCGATGGCCGCGTTGCCCAGCCCGTCGTTCGCCGCGAGCACGCCCGCGATCTTGGGCTCCTGGGTCAGCATCTGCTCGAAGATCGTTCCGGCCTGGGCGTTGTCCCAGTCCGGGACCGACTGGTCCGGACCCTTAACGTACTCGCCGGAGTCGTACTTCGGCTGGAGCACGCCGTCGTAGCCGTTCTTGAACAGCGTGGCGTTGTTGTCGGTCGGCGAGCCGTTCAGCTCGGCGATGATCGGCTTGTCCGCCTTCTTGTCGGTCAGGCACTTGACCAGACCCTCGCCCTGCAGCGTGCCGACCTGGGTGTTGTCGAAGGACACGTAGTAGGCCGCGCTGCCGCCCAGCGTGAGCCGGTCGTAGTCGATCGTCGCGACGCCCTGCGACTTGGCCTTGTCCAGCACCGCCTTGCCGGTTCCGCTGTCCAGGTTCACGATCATCAGCACGGTCGCGCCGTTCGTGATCATCTGGTCGGCGATGGTCTGGAACTGGTTCTTGTCACCCTGGGCGTTCTGGATGTCGTACTCGACGCCCGCCGCCTCGAAGGCCTCCTGGAGGTACTTGCGGTCCGCGGTCTCCCAGCGAGCGGACGACTTGCTGTCGGGGAGGATGACGCCGATCTTCCCGGCGGCCTTGGACGGGGCGGCCGAGGCGGCCGCGTCGGTGCTCTGGGCCGAGGTGTCACCGCTCTCGCCCCCGCAGGCGGTGAGGCTGAGAGTGAGTGCCGCCGCTGCGGCACCGATGCTGAGGATCCCCTTGCGCATGATGCACGGGTCCTTTCTGTGGCTGGGGGTCTATGGGAGGAGGTACGGCTTGGCCGGATCGCGGCTCACACCGTGCTGATGAATGTTGTTTGGCACAACGTACGGCTCCGGCGTCTGTCGTTGAAGACACAGGAAGGTAACGTTTGTTGTCTGCCATAACAATCAAGAAACACAACCGATTCAGCTTGAACCGGTCAACCCCTGGACAAGCAGCAAACAGGCGGACAAGCGGGGCGATGACTGTGTGTAATCGAAATCTCTTGCTGGAGTAATCACTCCTCTATAGACTCCTGAACGGCGACGGGGTTGTAGACGATTAAGTAGATGTCGCCGTAGCCTCAGCGGTATGAGCACCGAGCCCAAGACGACGACGATCAGGGTCAGCCTCGCCACCCGCGATGAGATCGCGAAACTCGCCGAGCAGGAAGGAAAGTCGATGACGGCAGTGGTGGACGAAGCCATCAGAGAACATCAGAGAAAGCTCCGCTGGCAGCGTGTCGCGGAACAGATGGAGCGGACCAGGAGAGAGGACCCAGAAGGCTGGACGGAGTATCTCGAAGAGGTCGCTCTGTGGGACCGCACTCTGATGGACGGCCTGGACACCGATGACATCCCGTCGACCACCCAAGGAGGTTCCTGATGCGGGTGGTGCAGGGCGACATCTGGCTGACCGAGTCGCGTCCGACCACCGGACACGAGCAAAGCGGCCGACGGCCGGCCCTGGTCATCAGCAACCAGGAGTACATACACGCTTCTGGAGGGAAGCTCGTCATCATCGCGCCGCTGACGACCCGCTTTCGCGACTGGTCCACCCATGTTCGGATAGACCCGGTAGAGGGCACCGGGCTACGTGAGATCAGCTACGCGATGAGCGAGCAGATCAGGACCGTGTCACGGCAGCGACTCAGAGGATGGGTCGGAAGCGCGCCCAAAGCCGCACTCAACGAGGTCACCGAGTGGGTTCGCGACATGCTGTAGGGATGCCGTAGCCGCCCTGAGGGGACGGTGGCCCGGATCAGGACGGCTACAGGATGGATGCGTCGGACCGCTCAGCTCTTGGCCAGCAGGGAGCGCAGGACGTACTGCATGATGCCGCCGTGGCGGTAGTACTCGGCCTCGCCCGGCGTGTCGATCCGTACGACCGCCTGGAACTCCACGTCGCCGGCCCGTACGGTCACGGTCGCCGGCGTGCCGCCCGCGTTGAGCTCCTCGACACCGGTGATGTCGAAGGTCTCCGTGCCGGTCAGGCCGAGGGACGCGGCGCTCTGGCCCTCGGGGAACTGCAGCGGGAGCACGCCCATGCCGATCAGGTTCGACCGGTGGATGCGCTCGTAGGACTCGGCGAGGACGGCACGCACGCCGAGCAGCGCGGTGCCCTTGGCCGCCCAGTCGCGCGACGAGCCCGAGCCGTACTCCTTGCCCGCCAGGATGACCAGCGGGATGCCCGCGCTCTCGTAGTTCTGCGCCGCCTCATAGATGCTCGTCTGCTCGCCGTCACGGGTGAAGTCCCGGGTGAAGCCGCCCTCGACCCCCTTTAGCAGCAGGTTGCGCAGCCGGATGTTGGCGAACGTGCCGCGGATCATCACCTCGTGGTTGCCCCGGCGGGAGCCGTACGAGTTGAAGTCCCTGACCTCGACGCCGTGCTCGCGCAGGTAGCGGCCGGCCGGCGAGTCGGCCTTGATCGACCCGGCGGGCGAGATGTGGTCGGTGGTGACCGAGTCGCCGAGCAGGGCGAGCACGCGGGCTCCGCGGATGTCCGACACCGGCTCCGGCGAGGCCGGCATGCCGTCGAAGTACGGCGCCTTGCGCACGTAGGTCGAGTCGGAGGCCCACTCGAAGGTGTCGCCGGTCGGGATCGGCAGCGACCGCCAGTGCTCGTCGCCCTTGAACACGTCGGCGTAGTCCCGCAGGAACATGTCCTGGCTGATCGACTTCGACACCACCTCGGCGACCTCCTCCGCCGAGGGCCAGACGTCCCTGAGGAACACCGGCGTGCCGTCGGACCCGATGCCGAGCGGCTCGTTGTCAAGGTCGATGTCCATGGTCCCGGCCAGCGCGTACGCCACGACCAGCGGCGGGGACGCGAGGTAGTTCATCTTGACGTCCGGGTTGATCCGGCCCTCGAAGTTGCGGTTGCCGGACAGCACGGCGGTCACCGCGAGGTCGGAGGTGTGCACGGCCTGGGAGATCTCCGGGTCCAGCGGGCCGGAGTTGCCGATGCAGGTGGTGCAGCCGTAACCGACCAGGTTGAAGCCCAGCTTGTCGAGGTAGGGCTGCAGCCCGGAGCGCTCGAAGTAACCGGTGACGACCTGGGAGCCCGGCGCGAGCGAGGTCTTCACCCACGGCTTGCGGGTCAGGCCGCGATCGACGGCGTTCCTGGCCAGCAGCGCGGCGCCGAGCATGACGTAGGGGTTGGAGGTGTTGGTGCAGGAGGTGATCGCGGCGATCACCACCGCGCCGTGGTCGACCTCGAACGACGTGCCGTCCGCCAGCGTGACCGAGGTCGGCCGGTGCGGGCGGCCCCCGCTGGGCCGGGTCGACTGCGGCTGGTCGCCGACCTCGCTGTGCGAGATCGCCGGGGAGTCCGAGGCCGGGAACGACTCGGCCGACGCCTGGTCGGCCGGGCCCTGGATGCTGCTGCCGGACACGTAGTTGCGCACCGCGCCCCGCCAGGCCTCCTTCGCCTCCGACAGCGCGATGCGGTCCTGCGGCCGCTTCGGCCCGGCGATCGACGGGACGACCGTGGACAGGTCGAGCTCGATGTACTCCGAGTAGCGCGCCTCCCCCGGGGCCGCCGGGTCGAGCCACAGGCCCTGCTCCTTGGCGTACGCCTCGACGAGCGCGACCTGCTCGGCCGACCGGCCGGTGAGCGTGAGGTAGTCGATCGTCTGGCGGTCGATCGGGAAGATCGCGCAGGTGGAGCCGAACTCCGGGCTCATGTTGCCGATCGTGGCGCGGTTGGGCAGCGGCACGGAGGCCACGCCCTCGCCGTAGAACTCGACGAACTTGCCGACCACGCCGTGCTCGCGGAGCATCTCGGTGATGGTGAGGACCAGGTCGGTGGCGGTCGCCCCGGCGGGCAGCTTGCCGGTGAGCTTGAAACCGACCACCCGGGGGATCAGCATGGAGATCGGCTGGCCGAGCATCGCGGCCTCCGCCTCGATGCCGCCGACGCCCCAGCCGAGGACGCCGATGCCGTTCTGCATGGTGGTGTGGGAGTCGGTGCCGACACAGGTGTCGGGATAGGCCGCGCCGTCCCTGGACATGACCACACGGGCCAGGTGCTCGATGTTGACCTGGTGGACGATGCCGGTGCCCGGCGGGACGACCTTGAACTCGGCGAACGCGCTCTGGCCCCAGCGCAGGAACTGGTAGCGCTCGTGGTTGCGCTCGTACTCCCGCTCCACGTTGCGCTGGAAGGCGTCCGGACGGCCGAAGAAGTCGACGATGACGGAGTGGTCGATGACCAGCTCCGCGGGGGCGAGCGGGTTGATCTTGCCGGGGTCGCCGCCGAGGTCGCGCATCGCCTCGCGCATCGTGGCGAGGTCGACGACGCACGGGACGCCGGTGAAGTCCTGCATGATCACCCGGGCCGGGGTGAACTGGATCTCCACGCTCGGCGCGGCGTCCGGATCCCAGCCGCCGATCGCCCTGATGTGGTCGGCGGTGATGTTCGCGCCGTCCTCGGTGCGCAGCAGGTTCTCCAGCAAAATCTTGAGGCTGTACGGGAGGCGCACCGACCCCTCGACGGCATCCAGCCGATAGATCTCGTACGACGCGTCGCCGACGCGCAGCGTGTCACGGCTGCCGAAGCTGTTCGCGGACACGAAGTTCGCCTCCCCAGGTTTCCGGGATTGTCACAGGTTTTCGGATATGTCATCCTGCCGCACTCGTCGAGAGCGGCCCGCACTAAGGCTCGCCTAACTCTCGACGTCGGACAGGTGTCTCGATATCAAGATATCGTGAGAGGTATCTCGATATCAAGTTACTCTAGGGTAACCGGTCAGGCCGGGATCAGCCGCAGGCAGAGCAGGGCGAGCACGACGACCGACAGCACCGGGCCGAGGAACTTCTTCTCGAAGGTCTTCCCGGTCTTGATCCCGATGTCGTACGGCAGCAGCCACCGCTTCTTGATCGGCCACAGCACCGGGCAGCCCCGCTCGGTCAGGCAGTCGCCGATCACGTGGACGAAGCAGCCGACGCCGATCGCGACACCGAGCCACGTGTAGGTGACGCCCATCGATAAGAAGACGACGAAGGTCGCCACCGTGAGCGCCACGTTGATGACGGCCGAGGTGATGGTCTTGCGCGGCACGCCGACCCCGACGGCCCGCAGCGCGAGCCCGATCATCAAGACGACGAGGATGTCGCGCCCCACCGGATGACGCTGCGCGAGCAGATGCGCGCCCAGGCCCGCGAGCACGGAGAACAGCAGTGAGTGGGTGGCGTGCCGATGCCCGCCGCTGACGAAGTTGACCGCCCTGCTGAGCAGCCAGGTCACCGGGCCGAAGGTCTGCGCGATCGTGGCACTGGGGTGATCGAGATCGGGCAGCATGGCCGCCCCGGCGCAGACCAGCGCGCCCGCCATCAACTCGGGCGGCGTCAGCATGCCGCCGGTCACCGCGGCGAGCTCCGGCATCCCGAGCGCGTCGGGAAGCGCCACCAGGCCCGGCGCGGCCGCGAGCCATACGGCAGCACCACTCAGTGCGTGCGAGTGCCCCATCATGACGAGCCGGCCCTCCCCTCACGGCTGAGGCCCGGAAATTCCGGCCCGTCGCCGGGTCGAATCTCCTGTTTCACCGGGTCACGCCTCCACGGATGGAAGCGGTGTCCGCAGACCCGCCTCGCGGTCCGGGGCGTGCTTGAAACCGTACCGCTCGATCATGTCAAGCGCCCGCAGCCCCACCCCGTCTCCAGAACCGGAGCCTGGAGTGCGCGACCCATCAGCAAACAAGATCACACCCTGAGACTACCGCGCCCGGGTGGCGGGACGCCCCCGGCGAAGGCGTGGGCCACGGTAAAGAGGGCGGACAGCCCGCGGGCAGCAGAAAAAGACGGGACTGTCCCGCTCCAAGAGCACCCCCCAGCCCTCTCAAAGCGGAACGGTCCCGTCTTACCGAGATAACGCTCCGGTCTCGGCCCGTGTTCCCCTCCGTGGTGAGGGCTCGAGTGATCTGCGTCACTCTTCCGGTGCCGCGACGCCGCACCGGCCGGCGTCACCCCGGCGGGTTTCACGGCCACGGCCTCGCCGGACGCCGGAACCGGTCAGACGTGCGGGAGCACCTCGGCCGCGATCAGCTCCAGGTGCTCCAGATCGCCGAGGTCGAGGACCTGGAGGTACATCCGCTCCGCGCCGATCTCCGCGAACCGCCCGATCTTCTCCACGATCTCCTCCGGCGTGCCGGCCAGGCCGTTCACTCGCAGCTCCGCCACCTCCCGGCCGATGGCCGCCGCACGGCGGGCGATCTCGTCCTCGTCACGGCCGGCGCAGACCACCTGGGCCGCGGACAGCGTGACCGCGTCCCGGCCCACCGCCTCGCACGCCTCCCGCACGCGTCCGTAGGCGGCCCCGGTGTCGTCGAGGCCGTGGAACGGCACGTTGTACTCGTCGGCGAACCTGGCGACCAGCCGGGGAGTGCGACGCGGTCCCGCGCCGCCCAGGATGATCGGGGGCCCGGGCCGCTGCGCCGGCTTCGGCAACGCCGGGGAGTCGACGAGGCGGTAGTGTGCCCCCTCGAACGAGAACGGCTTGGCCGCCGACCAGAGACCTGTGATGATCTCCAGCTGCTCCGCCAGCCGGTCGAACCGTTCCCCGATCGGAGGGAACGGGATGCCGTAGGCGGTGTGCTCCTCCTCGAACCAGCCGGTGCCCAGACCGAGCTCGATCCGACCGCCGCTCATCTGGTCGACCTGGGCCACGCTGATCGCCAGCGGCCCGGGCAGACGGAACGTCCCGGCGGTCACCAGCGTCCCCAGCCGGATCGAGGACGTCTCACGGGCCAGGCCCGCCAGCGTCACCCAGGCGTCGGTCGGGCCGGGCTCCGGACTCCCCGCGCCCATCCGGAGGTAATGGTCGGACCGGAAGAACCCGTCGAACCCCAGCCGCTCCGCCGTCCGCGCGACCGTCAGCAGGTCGTCATAGCTCGCACCCTGCTGTGGTTCCGTGAAGATCCTCAATTTCATCCGCCCATTATCTCCTCCGCCTCAACGGCTCCTTGCTAACGTGTGCGTTACGTAGTCGGAACACAACGAATCGTGGTGGGTGGTGGAGTCGGCATGGAGTCGACACGGCCGGCCCGCGAAGCGGGAACCCCGCCCAGATCCCTGGTGCTCCTGGGTGCGTTGACGCTCGTCACCGGGACCGGTCTGGCGCTCTGGCTGCTGCCGACCTCCGCCGAGCCCATGGTCGTCTCACACCAGGTCGGCGCCGTCCGTACGGTCGCACCCTCCGCGATGCCCTCGACGGCGGCGGAGACGCCCGACCCGCTGCCGGTCACTCCCGAACGGGCGTACACCGAGTTCGTGGACGCGTCGATGGGGCACCGCACCAGGGCGTGGGCGAGGTGGTACACGATCGGCCACCTCACAGCGGGACAGGACGGCTGCACGCTCCGGTGGGCGGGCCGATGGACCGGTCGCCCGACGCCCGGCCGCGTCCCGGTCATCGACCGGCTCGCCCTGGTCCGGGCCGACGGCGGAGACGCCGACATCGCGTTCGGCGGGCCGTACGGACCGGAGCTGTCCGCCGCCTGCGCGAGCGAGGCCCGCCTCATCACGGCCTACCGGCGGGTGGTCGAGGCGTTCGATCCGGCCGGTCTCGACTTCGAGGTCCACGACTCGGCGGACTCGGCGGCCACCCGCCGCCGCGCGGCCGCCATCGCCCGGCTGCAGCGTGAGGCACGCGACCGGGGCCGGCCGATCGGCATCACCTTCACCCTGTCCGCCACCGAGTACGGCATCGCCCCGGCGGACGCGAGCATGCTCCGGGCGGTGCGGGCCGCGGGCGCGGAGATCGACACCGTCAACCTGCTCGTTCCGACCTCCCGCGGCCTCCAGGGGATGGCGGCGGCCGTACGATCGGCGCACAGGCAACTGGAACGCGTGCTGAACGTGTCCGGCACCTCGATCTGGCGGCGGATCGCCCTCACGCCCGTGCTGACCGGCCCCCGGGATCTCGGGGTGGCCGAGGCGAGGCGGCTGGCCGCCTTCCGCACGCGGCACGGCCTGGCCTGGCTGTCGACACGCGGCGCGCAACCGCCGATCTCCGTCGTCCGCACCCTCTCCGGCCTGCCCGGATGACCTCGGGTCGATTCCCGGTTCCGCCACCCGGCACCAAGGCGAACCTGTTTCAGTCTCTGACCAGCAGCGCGACGCACTCCACATGGTGGGTCATCGGGAACTGATCAAATGCCCGCAGATCGGCCAAGCGGTAGCCGTACGGGGCGAACCACGCGATGTCCCGCGACATGGTGGCCGGATCGCAGGACACGTAGACGACGCGGGACGCCCGCAACTCGGCGACGCGGTCGACGACGGCGCGGCCGAGCCCGGCGCGCGGCGGGTCGGCGACGACGAGATCGGCGCGTTCGATCTCCAGCCGGTCGAGCGCCTCCTCGACCCTGCCCCGCTCGACCCGGGCCTGAGGCAGATCGCGCAGGTTCCACCGGGCGTCCTGCACCGTCTGCGCCTCGGACTCGATGCCGAGCACCGCGCCCTCCGGGCCGACCGCCTCGGCGAGTCCGGCGGCGAACAGCCCGGCGCCGCAGTAGAGGTCGAGCGCCCACTCCCCCGGCGCTGGCAGCCCCAGGGTGAGCACCGCGTCGAGCAGGGTCGTCGCCGCACCGGGGTGGACCTGCCAGAAGCCGCTCGCCGTCACCCGGAAGTCGCGGCCTCCGACGCGCTCTGTCAGCGTCGCACGCCCCCGCAGCGCCCGGGTGCCGCGCCTGCCCTCGTCCAGGAGGACGGCCGCTTCGACCTCCGGTACGGCGACCCGCCGGCGCGGCTCGGGCCGTACGATCACGGCGTTGTCCCCGCCGGAGGAGGCCACCACCTCGACGGCCTCGGCGCCGCGCCAGTTGCGGACCTCGGCGCCGACCTTCTCCACCGCGGGATGCGCGATGGGGCAGGCGTCGATGTACTCGATGTCGTGCGAGCGGTGCCGGCGCAGCCCGAGATGGCCGTCCCGGTCGGCGGCGAACTGCACCCTGGTGCGCCAGCCGAGGCCGTCTTCCCCCGCACCCGGCACCTCCTCGACCACGACCTTCCTGTCGATCCCGGCGAGGCGGCGCAACTGCTCGGCGACGACGTCGGCCTTCAACCTGCGCTGCGCGTCGAGCGAGGCGTGCTGCCAGTCGCACCCGCCGCAACGACCGGGGCCGCTGAACGGACAGGGCGGCGTCACCCGGTCGGGCGATGCCTCCAGGATCTCGACCGCGTCGGCACGCAGGAAGCGCGCGGTCTCCTCGGTGATCTCGGCGAGTACGCGTTCACCGGGCAGCGCGTGCCGGACGAACACCACCCGGCCCTCGTGCCTGGCCACGCACCAGCCGCCGTTGGCGACGTTTCCCACCGTGAGCTCAACCGGCATCACGACCTCCTCCTGTTTTCACATGCTCGTCCCGGCCTGCTCCATAGCGCCGGCGGACGGCGCCGGGCCCCATCGGCTCGCGCCGGCCCTTCAGCCGGTCGGAGGAGGCGAGCTGCCACGGCACACTCGTCACCATCACACCCGGTTTGAACAGCAGTCGCCCCTTCAACCGCAGCGCGCTCTGGTTGTGCAGCAGATGCTCCCACCAGCGGCCCACCACGTACTCCGGAATGTAGACGGTCACCACGTCGCGGGGCGAACGGCGGCGCAGCGACTTGACATAGTCGAGTATCGGCCCGGTGATCTCCCGATAGGGCGAGTCGAGGATCTTGAGCGGCACCGCCACGCCCCGGCGGTCCCATTCCTCCTGCAGTTCGGCGGCCTCCTCGGCGTCCACGGCGACCGTGACGGCCTCCAGGCTCGACGGCCTGGTCGCCCTCGCGTACGCGAGCGCGCGCAGCGTCGGCTTGTGGATCTTGGAGACGAGCACGATGGCGTGGTTGCGCGCGGGCAGCATCGACTCGTCGATCTCGCCCTCCTCCGGTGCTGTGAGCTCCTCGGCGACCCGGTCGTAGTGATGCCGGATGCCCTTCATCATCAGGAAGAGCGTCGGCATGGCGATGCAGACGATGTACGCGCCGTGGGAGAACTTCGTCAGCAGGACGACGACGAGGACGATCCCGGTCATGCAGCCGCCGAAGCCGTTGATGAGCCGGGAGCGCATCATCTGGAACCGGGTGAGGGGGTCGGTCTCGGTCTTCAGGTGGCGGGTCCAGTGCCGGACCATCCCGATCTGGCTCAACGTGAACGAGACGAACACCCCGACTATGTAGAGGTTGAGCAGCTTGCTCACGTCGGCGTCGAACGCCCAGATCAGCAGACAGGCCCCGGCCGCGAGGATGATGATGCCGTTGCTGAACGCCAGGCGGTCGCCCCTGGTGTGGAGCTGGCGCGGCAGGTATCGGTCCTGGGCGAGGATCGCCCCGAGCACGGGGAAGCCGTTGAAGGCGGTGTTGGCCGCGAGGAACAGGATCAGGGCGGTCACCGCCGCGATCACGACGAACATGAGCGAGCCGCCGCCGAAGACGGCCGACGCGACCTGCGCGATGATCGGCTGCTGGTGGTAGCCGGGGCCGGCCGGCCGGCCGTGGATCAGGATGTGGCTGGCGGTGGTCGCCGGATCGCTGAGCTTCACGCCGGATCTGAGGCCGAGGAAGATTATCCCGCTGAACATCGTGACCGCGATGAGGCCCATCATCAGCAGCGTCGTCGCGGCGTTCTTGCTCTTCGGTTTCCGGAAGGCGGGCACGCCGTTGCTGATGGCCTCGACCCCCGTCAGCGCCGCACACCCGGACGAGAACGCGCGCAGCACCAGGAAGGCCATCGCGAACCCGGCGACGTCCGCCTGCTCGGCGACGATCTCGAAGTCGGCCGTCGGCGCGTGCAGCCGGTCGCCGAGCACGAGGAGCCGGAACAGCCCCCACAGCACCATGCCGAGCACGGCCACTATGAAGGCGTAGGTGGGAACGGCGAAGGCGACGCCCGACTCCCTGATGCCGCGCAGGTTGACGATGGTCAGCAGGACGACGATCGCGATCGACACCGTCGGCCGGTGCTCGGCCACGAAGGGGATGGTCGCGCCGACGTAGTCCGCCCCGTTGGCGACCGAGACGGCGACGGTCAGGACGTAGTCGACCATCAGCGCGCTCGCCACGGTCAGGCCGGCGTTCGCCCCGAGGTTGGTCGTCGCGACCTCGTAGTCACCGCCGCCGCTCGGGTAGGCGTGCACGTTCTGCCGGTAGGAGGCGACCACCGTGAGCATGACGAGGACGACCCCCGCCGCCGCCCACGGGCCGAAACCATAGAGACCCACCCCGCCGATCGACAGGATGACGAGGATCTCCTGCGGGGCATAGGCGACCGACGACAGCGCGTCACCGGCGAAGACCGGCAGCGCCAGGCGTTTGGGCAGCAGCTGATGATGGAGCTGGGTGCTGCGCAGCGCCCGGCCCACGAGCAGCCTCTTGACGAGATCCGTCACCCTGGACACGACTGGAGAGCCTAATGCCCGGTGTCGTGCCGGACGCACGTGATGACGCACGGCGCGACATACTGTCTCCAATAGGAGACCGCCACCATCGACGGCGGGTGACCATGCACATTGTGATCATGGGGTGTGGCCGGGTCGGCTCGACCCTCGCCCACATCCTCGAGGACAACGGCCACTCCGTGGCCATCATCGATCGCGAACCGCAGGCCTTCCGTCGGCTGCGCGCCGGGTTCCGCGGCCGCCGGGTGACCGGCGTCGGCTTCGACCGCGACGTGCTGGAGGAGTCCGGCATCGAGTCGGCGGCGGCGTTCGTCGCCGTGAGCAGCGGCGACAACTCCAACATCATCTCCGCCCGGGTGGCGCGCGAGATGTTCGGCGTCGAGAACGTCGTGGCCCGCATCTACGATCCCCGCAGGGCCGAGGTCTACCAGCGGCTGGGCATTCCCACCGTCGCCACCGTCCGGTGGACCGCCGACCAGATCATGCGCCGGGTGCTCCCCGAGGGGGCCGAGCCCCTGTGGCGGGACACCACGGGGAAGGTGATCCTCGCCGAGGTGGCCTTCCACCCCGGCTGGATCGGCGTGCGGGCCAGGACCGCCGAGGGCGCCACGGGCGCCCGGCTGGCGTTCATCAACCGGATGGGCGAGGCGCTCGTGCCCAGGGACTCCACCGTGATCCAGGAGGGCGACATCCTGCACCTGGTCGCGGCCGAGAGCGACATGGACCGGATCAACGCAATGCTGTCGGCGCCGCCTTCGGACGAGGAGTACTGATGCGGGTCACGATCGCCGGCGCCGGTGCCGTCGGCCGCTCGATCGCCGCGGAACTGCTGGAGAGCGGGCACGAGGTCCTGCTCATCGACATCGATCCGCACGCGATCCAGATCGAGAGCGTGCCGCGGGCCGAGTGGCTGCTCGCCGACGCGTGCGAGATCTCCTCACTCGACGAGGCGGGACTGAACAGCTGCCAGGTGGTGATCGCCGCCTCCGGCGACGACAAGGTCAACCTGGTGGTCTCGCTGCTCGCCAAGACCGAGTACGGCGTGCCGCGCGTGGTCGCCCGCATCAACCACCCGAAGAACGAGTGGCTGTTCAACGAGTCATGGGGGGTCGACGTCGCGGTCTCCACGCCGCGTCTGCTGTCGGCACTCGTCGAGGAGGCCGTCAGCGTGGGCGACCTGGTCCGCCTGATGACCTTCCGCCAGGGGCAGGCCAACCTCGTGGAGCTGACCCTGGCGGAGGACGCGCCGGTGGTCGGTCAGCGTACCGGCTCGGTTCCGTGGCCGGAGGACGCCGCTCTCGTGGCGATCCTGCGCGAGGGCCGGGTCCTCGTACCGTCCGCGGACGACCCGCTCGAAGCGGGCGACGAGCTGCTGTTCGTGGCCAACCAGGAGGTCGAGCATCGGCTCGCCCGCCTGCTGTCGTCCGGCCACTGAACCGTGATCGGCCCGGGGCCGGGTGTCAATCGGCCGGTTGATGTATGGGCGTACGGCCCCGGGCCAGCACCCAGACCATGGCCGCGAGCCCCGCGACCTGCAGGGGCCAGCCAAGCGCGATCTTGGCGATGCCCAGCGCGGTGACCTGGTCCGCCCAGTAGAGCGGCAGCTGCACCACCACCCGGACCAGGCACGGCAGCATCAGCAGCCAGGTCAGCCGCGAGCAGAGGCGGACGAGCCCGGGGTCGCGGTGCCAGGCCGTCGGGTCGCCGGTCACCGAGCCGATGAGGAAGCCCACCAGCGGCCAGCGGGCGACGATCGACACCAGCATCACGACCGCGTACACGGCGTTGTAGTAGATCCCGGGCAGGAACACGTCCTTGGCATCGCCCGACCGCATCGCGAAGAACGCGCCGATCCCGATGCCGAGGAGGCTGTTGAGCACGAACTGCGGGGTGGTGCGCTGGGCCAGCCGGATCAGCAGCAGGACCACGGCGGAGGCGATGCTGACGATCAAGGACGTCTTCAGATCGTGGGTGGCGATCCACATGCCGGTGAAGAAGATCGTGGGGACGGCCGCCTCGACGATGCCGCGTTTGCCGCCCAGCGCCTTCGACAGCTGGGCACGGACGGCCGCCTCGACGGTTGCGTGCGCAGCCGGGGCGGCCGCCATGTCCGCTGTACTCATACGGTCTCCCGGTAGATCACTGGCCACCAGCCGGGCGCAGCTCGTAGCGCGGATTGAACATGACCTTACGGCCATCCTGGACGCTGACCAGGCCTTCGGCGCGTACCACCCGGCCCGGCTCGATTCCGGCGATTCTACGTCGGCCGAGCCAGACGAGGTCGATCACGTCCGACCCGTCGTACAACTCCGCCTCGAGGGCAGGGGCACCGCCCCTCGGCCGCAGCGTGACGGTGCGAAGGGTTCCGGCGACGCGGAAGCGCCGCCGATCGTCGCATGAGGCGATGGGCGTCGCGCCCTGACGCCCCGTGTCCTCCCTGAGCTCTTCGGCCTCCAACTCGGCCTGACTTTTGGTCAGCCACCGGAAGAAGCCGCGCAGACCGCCCTGTTCGGCGGGCTCCGGCGTGCCCATCGGTTTCACCTCCGCTGGCAGGATACGTCACCTGGTCTCGGTGATCTCCGGACCACGCTCGAACGGCCGGAACTCCTGCGCACCCGCCTGCTGCTCCATGGCCTGCTGCTCCATGGCCTGCTGCTCCATGGCCTGCTGCTCCATGGCCTGCCGGGCCTCGGCGGGCAGCCGCAGGTGGATGGTCTCCCTGGGGGGCATCGGCTCGTCACCCCGGACCACCACAATGTCGCGCACCACGTTCTCGAGGATCTCGGCGGCCGTGGTGTCGAGAGCCGCCCGGCCGCTGATCACCGCGCGCAGCAGCCAGCGGGGACCGTCGACCCCGAGGTAGCGGACCGGCTGGGGCGTCTCGCCCGGCGCCGGCGGCACCCTCGCGGCCAGTTCGGCCCCGAACGGCCCCTCCTGCTCCTGGACGATGCCGCCGGCCGCGGTCACCTCCCGCGCTATCTCCGTGCGCACCTCGTCCCAGATCCCGCTCCGTTTGGGCGCGGCCAGCGCCTGCACCCGCAGGGCGCTCTCCTCGACCAGGACGATCGCCCCGTCGATGTGGTCCCCGGTCACGCTGAGCTGGATCTCGAAGCGCGGGCCGACGGGCAGCAGCAGTCCGCCGAGGTCCACCCGCTCGGCCTCCGGGTAGGACTCCTGCGCGTCCCACGGACCCGATGTCCGGGTGGGGGCGGCGGGCCGCTCCTCGACCTCCGCGACGACAGGTGCCGTCTCCTCCTCCGCGCGTCGCCGACGTCGGAACACTTCGTTCACACTCCTTGGATGTCTGCGGGCTTTCAGGCCCCGGTGGAGCCGAAGCCGTTCGCGCCGCGGGCCGAGCCGGGCAGCCGATCCACCTCGTGGAAGGCGGCCCGCTCCACCCGCTGGACGACGAGCTGGGCGATGCGGTCGCCCCGCCGGAGCCGTACCGCGTCCTTGGCGTCCGTGTTGATCAGCGTCACCCTGATCTCGCCGCGATAGCCGGCGTCGACCGTGCCGGGCGCGTTCACCAGCGTCACTCCGAGCCTGGCCGCGAGTCCCGAGCGGGGATGCACGAACGCGGCGTACCCGTCGGGCAGCGCGATCGCGACGCCGGTGCCGACCACGGTACGCTCCCCCGGCAGCAGCTCGACGTCCCGCACCGCGTACAGATCGGCCCCGGCGTCGCCCGGGTGCGCGTACGTAGGTATCGGAAGCTCGGGATCGAGCCGCTGGATCAGCACCTCCACACTCATGTCGCAAGACCCTACCGCCACCGCTGGGCGTTTATTTGCGAGCACCCGCACCGGCGTGCCCGCCAGGTTCCTACCCCCTGTGTCGCTGTGACACCTTCCCCGCGGCCTCCTTGGCGGGAGGGGCTCCGGACGGCCCGGCGGGAGGTGGCGCGGGCGGCGCGGCGGGGGCCCCCGGCGAGGGCTCCGGAGGGGGTTCCGCGATCGGCTCACCGGGGTCCCGGCGCAGCTCGGGCAGTGCCCGGTAGATGACCGCCGTCAGCGGAACGGCCACCACGGCTCCGGCGATCCCGCCGAGCACACCGCCGACGGCGAGCACGAGGATGATCGCCAGGGGGTGGAAGGCGAGGGCCCGTCCGACGATGAACGGCTGCAGCACGTGGTTCTCCAGCTGCTGCTCGACCACGAGGATCCCCACGAAGATCAACGCGTACACCCAGCCCTGTGATCCGAAGGTCACGAGCGTGGCGATGCCGCCGGCGAAGAAGATGCCGACGACCGGGATGAAGCTCGCGAAGAAGATCAGCACCGCGAGCGGCGCCCACAGGGGCACCTTCATCCCGGCGAGGACCACTCCGATGATGAACCCGTGGATCGCGGCCACGGCCACCGTGCCGTGCACGTACTGGGAGATCGTGACCCAGGCGGCGCGGCCGGCCCGGTCCATCCGGGGCGCGGCGCTGCCGAACGCGCGCAGGAACCAGGCCCAGATCCGGTCGCCGTCCTTCAGCAGAAAGAACGTGACGAACAGGATCAGGACGATGGAGGCGAGCACCTCGACGACCGCGGTGGCCCCGGTGAGGACGGTGCCGGTGATCTCGGTGCGCCGCTCGTTGATCTGTTTGCCCAGCTCGTCGACGATGTCGGCGAGCTGCGCCTCCTTCAGTTGGAGCGGTCCGTGCAGCAGCCAGTCCTGCGCGCCCCTGGCGGTGATCTGGATCTGCTCCACCAGCCGGGGGAACTCCTCGTTCGCCCGCACACCGATCATGAAGCCGACGCCCACGATGACCGCCAGCCCGAGGAGCATGGTGATCCAGGTGGCGTAGATCGGGCGCAGCCCGGTGGCCCTGAGCCGGCGGGTCAGCGGGTGCAGCAGCGCTGTCAGCAGGAACGCCACGGCCACCGGCAGGACGACGAAGCTGAGCCGGCCGATGATCAGCGCCAGGACGTAGATCAGCACGCCGATGAGCAGCAGTCGCCAGCTCCACGCGGCGAAGGTGGCGAGCACCGGGGGCACGCCATCGGTCTGACGCCTCTTATGCGAGATCACACGTCCAGACTGGCACGTTCCTCTTCCGTGCGCGCACCCCTTTTACCGGTTCAAAACAGCGGCATGGTGGTGCCGGGCAGGCCGTCCATGCGCCGTACGGCGTGTAGGCACGGCGCCGGCGGATAGGGTCGGACTGAGGAGGAATCATGTCGGACGACAAGAGCGCTGACAAGCCGGACCTGCAGTGGCGCATCCTGGGCGGCCTCATCGGGCTCGCCGTGGGGTTCGCCTCGCGCAAGGTGCTCGGGTTCGCCTGGGAGAAGACCACCGGCAAGAAGCCCCCGGCCAGTGCGGATTCACCGGACATCAGCCTCGGCGAGGCGGTCGCCTACGCGGTGGTCATGGGGCTGGGCATGGAGGTCGCCAGGATCGTCGCGACGCGCACGGCCGCGAAGAAGTGGCGCTCCTGGAAGAACGCCGCCGCGAAGGACGCCCTCTGAGCGCGGTTCAGCGCACTCCGGCGCGCGTCAGGCCGGATCCGGCCTGGAGCCTGCGGACGGGGACTCGAGCGCCGCGAGGAAGTTCCCGGCCCACTTGTCCACGTCGTGCGAGGCCACCCTGCGCCTGAGCGAGCGCATCCGGCGCGCGAGCTCGTGCGGCGTGGCCCGCATCGCCGCGAGCATGGCCCGCTTCATGCTTTCTATATCGTAGGGGTTGACCATGAAGGCCTGACGCAGTTCGTCGGCGGCCCCGGCGAACTCGCTCAGCACGAGCGCTCCCCGCATGTCGTGCCGGCAGGAGACGTACTCCTTGGCCACCAGGTTCATTCCGTCGCGCAGCGGCGTGACCACCATGACGTCGGCCGCGCAGTACAGCGCCGCCAGCTCGTCCTTCCGGTAGGACTGGTGGAGGTAGGAGATGGGCTGTGTGCCCAGTACGCCGTGCTCGCCGTTGATCCGGCCGACCCTCAGCTCGATGTCGCCCCGCAGTTTGACGTACTCGGCGACGCGTTCCCTGGTGGGCGTGGCCACCTGTACGAACGCCGCCTCCCCCGGTTTGACCGCGCCGTCCGCGAGGAGCTCGCCGAACGCCTTGAGCCGCTGGCCGATCCCCTTGGTGTAGTCGAGCCGGTCGACGCCGAGCAGCAGGTGCTCGGGATCGCCGAGCTCGGCCCTGATCTCCTTGGCCCGCAGCCGGGTGCGCGGATCGCGGGCGAGCTGGTCCAGCTCGCCGAAGTCCACCGAGATCGGGAACGCCTCGGCCCG
Organism: Sphaerimonospora sp. CA-214678; assembly: GCF_050942215.1. Lineage (GTDB taxonomy): Bacteria > Actinomycetota > Actinomycetes > Streptosporangiales > Streptosporangiaceae > Sphaerimonospora. The sequence continues at coordinate 2,064,877 of NZ_CP192056.1, read as the reverse complement.
GACCACCCGGCCGTCGACGTGGATCTCGTTGCGCGAGTTCTGCAGCCCCAGCAGGCGGCGGCACAGCCGGACGAAGTTGGAGGCGCCGCCCGGCCGCTGGAACCCCACGAGGTCGGCCCCCAGCAGTCCTTCGAGAATCTCCTTGCGCCAGGGCAGCTGGTAGAACAGCTCGACCGGCGGGAACGGGATGTGCAGAAAGAACCCGATCTTCAGGTCGGGCCGGAGCCTGCGCAGGATGGCGGGCACGAGCTGCAGCTGGTAGTCCTGCACCCACACCACGGCGCCGGGCGCGGCGGCCTCGGCCGCGGCCCGCGCGAAGCGCTCGTTGACCGCGCGGTAGGCGTCCCACAGCACCCGCGAGTACACGGGGGTGGCGACGACGTCATGGTAGAGCGGCCAGAGCGTCGCGTTGGAGAAGCCTTCGTAGTAGAGCTCGACCTCACGCTGGGACAGGGGAACCGGGATCAGGTGCATGCCGTCGTCGTCGAACGGCTTGAGCTCCTCCCCCGCCGCGCCGGTCCATCCGAGCCACGCTCCGTCGCGCCGCTGCATGACGGGCGCGATCGCGGTCACCAGCCCACCCGGGCTGCGCCGCCACTCCTTCTCACCCACGCGATCGACCGGAAGCCGGTTTGCGACGATCAGAAATGAGCTGGTGCTGCGCATTGAGCCCCTCCAGGGTCGCCTGGTACCTACCATACGAAAGGCACCAAATAGCGCCCATACCCACCCATAAGCAGGGAAACTCACAAAGAGGGTGTGAGAATGATCTCACCGCAGGTCACGGCCGACGCCGTGTGGTTTAGACCAATCGGGTGACACTGGGCTATCTGGCCGCGGGGTCAGGGCGGCGGCAGAAGCTGACGCCGCAGATCGGCGCGTACGGCCTGGGCGAGCTTACGGGTCGCGGCCCGATTCAGCGCGCCGCCGGCGACGGCGCCGGTGAGGAAAGGACCGAGGGTGGTGAGATGCCTGCCGAGCGTGCGCATCAGGCGGTTGCGCAGCGCCGTCTTGGCCGCCGTGCCGAGCGCGAGCGTGGCGGATCCGGGGGCGAGCGGGTTGACGCCGCGCTGCCTGGACCAGGCGATGGTGTACGCGGTGGCGCGCTGGGTGCCGTTGCCCGGGATCGACACGCCGTACACCTCGTGCAGCTCGGCGAGGAGCTTCACCTCGATGGCGGCGACGACCAGGGTCTCGGCCACGAGCTGGGCGGGGGCGGACAGCAGGAGGGGTGGTGCGACGAACTCGGCGGCGGCGAGCGCTCCCCCCACCGCGCCTACCGCCATCGTCGCCTTGGCCGCGGTACGGACGAGGTCGTCGGCGAGCTGCTCGCCGACGAGGCCGTAGTGATGCTCTCGCAGCGTCGCGTAGTCCCTGATCGGTAACCGCGGGGCGATGTTCAGGAACATGTCCGCCAGCCAGCGGCCCCGTCCCCTCTTCCCCACCCTGCGAGCGGACTCCGCGAGCGCCTCACTGAGGCGGCCGAGCAGCCGACGCCGCTCGGCCCCATCCGTCTCCTCAGGGGCCACGAGCCTGCCGACCAGGTCGGCGACCTCGTCCTTCGATTCGGGACTCAACGGACCCTCCTCAGGGTCTGCCAACTCAGGCCGCGCACTCGCGGCAGACCTGCTGGCCGTTCTTCTCCGAGGCCAACTGGCTGCGGTGGTGCACCAGGAAACAGCGCGAGCACGTGAACTCGTCCGCCTGCCGAGGAATCACCCGGAGTGAGAGCTCCTCGTTCGACAGATCCGCCCCCGGCAGCTCAAGCGACTCGGCGAGATCCGTCTCGTCGATGTCGATACTGCCCGACGACTTGTCACTGCGCCGAGCCTGGAGTTCCTGAAGACTGTCCTCGTTCAGGTCGTCGTCGGTCTTGCGCGGGCTGTCGTAATCGGTAGCCATTGGCGTGCTCCATCCCCCTCATCTATCCGTCTGCGCCTGCGTCGCGCGTCTTCAACGCTTGAGAGGCCGTGGTTGTGCCCGCGGGGGCCCGGAAATCGTGCAATCGGTACCCGCTTCGGCGAACCCTGAACCTCCCGGCACGCGAGGGGTATTCCACACGAGGCCACAGTTAGCCAAATATGGCGAAAACCACAGTATCGAGGGTAAGACCCCATCGCGCTCGACGGCACATCCAACCACATGTACGGCGTGCGCGCGCCATCAGCGCGCCGACTGCTGGGCGCCGACGGCCGTCCCGCTTTCCGGAAGGCGCACCGTGACCACGAGACCGCCGCCGTCCCGCGGGACCGCGGTGACCACGCCGCCGTGCGCACGGGCGATCGCGCGCACGATGGACAGGCCGAGACCGGCGCCGCGAGCGGACTGTACCCGATCGGAGTTCAGTCTCCGGAACGGCTCGAACAGGCTCTCCACCTCGTACGCGGGCACGTGCGGTCCCGTGTTCGCGACCTGAACAACGGCGCCCCCGCCGACCATTCCCGTGCGGACCCACACTTTTCCATTGGGACCGGAGTTGTGCTTGATGCCGTTCTCGACCAGGTTGGAGACGCATCGTTCGAGGAGCACCGGATCTCCCACCGCCGGGGCGGGCCGCAGGTCATGCTCGACCGTGACGGACTCCTCCGCCGCGAACGGGGTGAGCTGTTCGACCGCGGTCCTGGCGACCTCCCGGACGTCGACCGGCTTGCGCACCGACAGCTCGCGGTCGCTCCGCGCGAGCAGCAGCAGCCCCTCGATCAGCCGCTCGTTGCGCGCGGTGGTGCCGAGCAGCGTACGGCCCAGCACCTTGAGGTCCTCGGACGCCTCCGGATCGGACAGGGCCACCTCGATGACCGTCCGGTTGATGGCCAGCGGGGTGCGCAGCTCGTGCGAGGCGTTGTCGACGAACCGCCGCTGCGCGTCGAAGGCGGTGTTGAGCCGGGTCAGCATGGCGTCGAAGGTGTCGGCCAGTTCCTTGAGCTCGTCGTCCGGCCCCTGCAGGTCGATGCGCTCGTGCGCGAGCGACGTCTCCGACAGCCTGCGCGCGGTGACCGTCATCCGCTTGACCGGCCGCAGCGCCCGGTCGGCCACCACATAGCCCAGCATGAGCGCGAGGATCCCCACGCCGAACAGCGTCAGCAGCGACCGCTTCAGCAGCTCGCCCCGCGCCGCGGCGGTGATCTCCGCCTGCCACTTCGCGTACTCCGCGTTGAGCTGGTCGATCAGGTCCTGCGGCATGTTGGGCAGGATGAACCGCACGCCCTGCCAGCCGATGTCGATCGCCTGGCCGACCAGCACGTACATGGCCATCACCAGCAGCGCGCCGGCGGCGAACACCAGGGCCGCGTAGGTGAGCGTCAGCCGCCAGCGGATGCTGATCCGGCCCTGCAGCGCCTTGATCTCGTCGATGAGATTGCGCTGCATGGGGTTGGCGGCCTCGGGCGGCGGGCCGTCCCAGGCCGGCGGGCCACTGGGCGGGGGCGGCGATGCCTGGAGGCGGCTCACAGCCGGTACCCGACCCCGGGGACGGTTTCGATGATCGGGGGCTCACCGAGCTTCTTGCGCAGCGTCATCATCGTCACCCGCACCACGTTGGTGAACGGGTCGATGTGCTCGTCCCATGCCTTGTCGAGGAGGTCCTCCTGGCTGACGACCGCGCCTTCGGCGCGCATCAGCTCCTCCAGCACGGCGAACTCCTTCTTGGTGAGCGCGACCCCCCGGCCGTCCCTCGTGACGAGCCGCTTGCCGGGATCCAGGCGGACGCCGCCCCGCTCCAGCACCGGCGGCAGCGGCGGCGCCGAGCGCCGGCCGAGCGCGCGCACCCGCGCGACCAGCTCCATGAACACGAACGGCTTGGCGAGGTAGTCGTCGGCTCCGAGCTCCAGCCCCTCCACCTTGTCGTCGACGTCGCCGGCGGCGGTGAGCATGATGATCCGCGAGGCCGATCGCTGGGCGACCAGCCGCCGGGCCACCTCGTCCCCGTGGACCTTGGGCAGGTCGCGGTCGAGGACGATCACGTCGTAGTCGATGTAACCGATCTTCTCGAGCGCGGCGGCGCCGTCGTAGGCGACGTCGACGGCCATCGCCTCACGGCGGAGTCCGGTGGCGATCGCATCGGCGAGCACCCGCTCGTCCTCCACCACAAGAACGCGCATCAAGGACCTCCTCAGCCGGAAACGACGTCTACATTCTGGCCATGTTCGACGTAAGCCGCTGGTAAGCCGGTTCCTCGACTCTACGTGACGTAGAGCACACGAATTCGATGGTTTGAGATGTGGGTGCACGTGGGTAGGGATGGCGCCACATCCCATTTGCCTGGTTGGGGAGATGCGCGTCCTGTCCCCGACCGGCGGTTCGTTTCTTGAGAGAGAAGGTGAGATGGGCGAGTTCACGACCACGATCGCTTCCAGGCTCGACCAGGCCTACAAGGGTCTCGAGGAGGCCACCTCGAGCGGCGATGACTTCCTCGCCGACACCCTCACCGCCGAGATCGAGGACCTGCGGCGCCTCGCTGAAGATCACGGCATCCGGTTCCAGCGCTGACCACGCGTCGCCGAGCAGAAGTCGCTGTAGGGGGTGCCCGGCACCCCCTTAGCCGCGTTCCGGGTCGAGAGGGGCCAGCAGATCATGCAGTTCCTCGAACAGCCCGGGCGCGGCGGACAGCGTCAGTTCCGGACTGGCGGGCTTGCCGTTCAGACCGGCGAAGCGCGCTCCGGCCTCGGCCGCGATGAGCCCGGCCGCGGCCCAGTCCCAGTAGTTGGTGCCGCGCTCGTAGTAGGCGTCGACCCGCCCGGCCGCGACCGAGCACAGGTCGACGGCGCATGAGCCGGCGCGCCTGATGTCCCGGACGTTCGGCACCACCTGGGCCAGCACCTCGGCCTGCACGCGGCGGCGCTCGGCGCCGTACCCGAAGCCGGTGGCGACCAGCGCCCGTGCCAGCGGGACGCCGGTGTTGCACCGCAGCCGTTCACCCGCCAGCCAGGCTCCACCGCCCCTGACCGCGGTGAAGATCTCACCGCGGGGGACGTTGTGGACCACCCCGGCGACGATCTCACCGTCGACCTCGACGGCGATGCTGACGGCCCAGTCCGGTAGGCCGTAGAGGAAGTTGACCGTGCCGTCGATCGGATCGACCACCCATTTGACGTGGTTCGCACCGCTCGGGCCCGGGGCGCCCTCCCCACTCGGGCCGCTCAGGCCAGGCGTTTCGCCGCCCTCCTCGCCGAGGATCGCGTCCTGCGGCCTGGCCTGCCGGATCCGGGCGCGGATCAGCTCCTCGGCGGCGCGGTCGAGCGCGGTCACCACGTCGGTCGGGCTGGACTTGGTGGCGAGCACCTCCGGCCGGGCGGGGCGCTTGGCGAGGAGCATCTCGCCCGTCTCCCGCGCGATCGAGACCGCCAGTTCCAGCAGCGCGTCCCTGTCAGCCATCGCGCCCATCCCCCTCCTCGTCGCTCGTCTCACCCAGCACATGGCGCCCGAGGAAGCCCAGCACGGTCTGGTACCACACGACGATGTTGCCGGGCCTGAGCACCCAGTGGTTCTCGTCCGGGAAGTACAGGAACTTCGACTCCACCTCCGACCGCCGCAGATCCCACCACAACCGCAGAGCTTCCCCGATCGGCACCCGATAGTCCCGGTCGCCGTGGATCACGAGCATCGGCGTGGTGATGGCGTGCAGCGACCGGTGCGGCGACAGCCGTTCGTACCTGGCCGATCCGGGGGCGCCGAACTCCCGCTGCCAGTACATCGAGGCGTCCGTCGTCCCGGCGAACTGGTCGAGGTTCCACAGCGAGGCGTGGGTGACGACGGCACGGAACCGGTCGGTGTGCCCGGCCACCCAGTTGGCCATGTAGCCGCCGAAAGAACCGCCCATCGCCGCGATCCGCTGGTCGTCCACCTCCGGGCGCTTGAGGCACTCGTCGGTGATCGTCATCAGGTCGGCGTGGGTGACCGGTCCCCAGTCTCCCCAGCCCCGGTCGATCATCGCCTGGCCGTACCCCGTGGACAGGCAGGGGTCCGGCATGAGCACGGCGTAGCCCTCCCGTGCCATGAGCCACGGGTTCCAGCGCCAGCTCCAGTCGTTCCAGCTCGCCATGGGCCCGCCGTGGATCCACAGCAGGAACGGCGCGGGATCCTCCGCCGAAGCCCCGGAAGGCAGGACCAGCCAGCCACGCAGCGGGGTGCCGTCTTCGGCCGTCGTCTCGACCTCGGTGAGCGTGCCGGGCAGGTCGAGCCGCGGGGTGGGCGAGGGCAGCTCGGTCACCGAGCCGTCGGGCGCGATCCGCACGGGCCCGGGCGGCGAGTCGACGGCGCTGCGCAGGGCGTAGACGGAACCCTCGTGCGGTGCGCCGGCGGGAGCCGGGCACAGCTCCAGGTAGGACCCGTCGTCGGGGGTCAGCCGCGTCACCGCTCCTGACTCGACGTCCGCGCGGAAGACCGGGCGGCGGCCGCGGTGGTCGGCCGCGAAGAAGATCTCCTTCGAGGACGGCGCCCAGGCGATCGCGGAGGGGAACGGCTCGTCGCCGGGCTCGCCGCCCAGCGCCCGGCCCTCGCCGGTGGCCAGCTCGACCACCCAGAGTTCGGCCTTCACGGACACCTCCTCGGTGCCGTGCCGCTCCCGCACGCACGCGACGTGCCGTCCGTCGGGCGAAACCACGACCGGCCCGCCGAAGTCGTGGGAGCCGGAGGCGGCCAGGGTTCGCCGGGAGCCGCCGGCCACGTCGATGGCGACCAGTTCCCAGCGCAGCTCGCCCTTCGGCATCGGAACCCGCCAGGTGGTGACCACCGTCGAGCCGTCGGGCGTGACGTCGAACGACAGGTGCTCGTCCAGCGCCCCGCCCGGCTCCGGGGTGAGGTCACGCGCGGCGTCCAGATCGCGGGCGGGGGCGGCGAACAGGCGGGTCCGGTCCGGGCCGAGGTCGTGGTCCCAGTAGCGGACCGGGTAGTCCTCGTGCAGGATCGCGCTGACCCCGGCCTCCTTGCGTGCCTTGCGGCGCTCCTCCTCGGTCGCGGCGTCCCCCGGCAGCACCTGGGCCGCGTAGACGACCGTGCCGCCGGCCGCGCGGACCGCCCCGATCCCGCCGGGACGGGCCGCGATCCGCCGGGCCTCGCCCCTCGGCGGCAGCAGCCACAGCGCCGGAACGTCGCCGTCGCCGGAGTCCTCCGCCGTCTCGTCGGGCCGCCGCGACGTGAAAAGCACGCCGCCGTCCGGGGCGAACACCGCCCCCGCCTCCCCCTTCGCCGACCTGGTCAGCCGGTACGGCTCCGCTCCGCCGTCGCCGTCGCCGTCCAGGGGGATCTCCCACAGTGCCGTGCCGTACGAGATCTTGTCGGGGTTGAGCGTCTGGACCACGGACACGAGCCGCGTCCCGTCGGACGAGAGCCGCAGCGACGCCACACGCGGCAGGGCGACGTACCCCTGGAGGTCGGGAAACGGGGCGACCGGAAATTGGCTCACCATTCGAACCTACTCTGCCTCGCGGGTGATCCCAAGCCGTTGGCCCCACCGGCCACCGGGCCGCATAGGGTTGATGTCCATGGACACCACCACCGGTGACGCCGGCTATGACGCGCTGCTCGTCGTGTCCTTCGGGGGTCCGGAGGGGCCTGAGGACGTGATGCCGTTCCTGGAGAACGTCGTGCGGGGCCGCGATGTGCCGCGTGACAGGCTGCTGGACGTGGCCGAGCACTATCACAGGTTCGGCGGGGTCAGCCCGATCAACGCGCAGTGCCGCGAGCTGATCGGCGCGCTGGGCGCGGAGCCGTCCGTGGACGTTCCCGTCTACTGGGGCAACCGCAACTGGCACCCCTTCCTGGAGGACACCGTCCGCCGGATGAAGGACGACGGGGTGCGCACGGCCGCCGCATTCGTCACGTCGGCGTACAGCTCCTATTCGAGCTGCCGGCAGTACCTCGACGACATCGTGCGGGCTCGCGCCGCCGTCCCCGGCGCGCCGGAGATCGTCAGGCTGCGGCACCACCACGATCACCCGGGCTTCGTCTCGGCGATGGCCGACCACACCCGGGAGGCCCTCGGCAGGCTCCCCGAGAACGTGCGGGACGCCGCCCGGCTGGTCTTCACCGCGCACAGCGTCCCGCTCTCCATGGCCCGTACGGCGGGGCCGGCGGGCGGTGCGTACGAGGCGCAGCTACGCGGAACCGCCGAGCTCGTCGTGGCCGAGGCGGCGCCCGGGCGCGAGTGGGACCTGGTGTGGCAGAGCCGCAGCGGCCCGCCGCAGGTGCCGTGGCTGGAGCCCGATGTCTGCGACCACCTGGAGGCCCTGCACGCCGGCGGGACCGAAGCCGTGGTGCTGGTGCCGATCGGGTTCATGTCCGATCACATGGAGGTCGTCTACGACCTCGACGTGGAGGCGGCGGCCATGGCGGGAAAGCTCGGCCTGCCCCTCACCCGGGCGGCGACCGCCGGAACGCACCCCCGCTTCGTCAAGATGGTGGGCGAGTTGCTGGCCGAGCCGCGGCCGGCGGCGTGCCCCGCCACCTGCTGTCCGAGCCCGAGGCGCGGCCCGGCCCCGAGCCGGTGATCGACCCGGAGATAGTGATCGGGTCCGGAGACGGTGATCGGGTCCGGTGTCAGGAGTAGGCGCGGGCGTAGGCGTCGGCGAGCGACAGGACCCGGTCGACATAGGACCAGGAGTGGTTGTAGAACCACACGGCCTTCCTGAGCTTCTCACCGCCCCGGCCGGCGCCGTTGGCGCACAGATAACTGGCGGCGGACGGCACGGCGTCGTAGGCGCTCCAGACGTCGGTCTCGCCGTCCCCGTCGCCGTCGACGCCGTACGCCTTCCACGTCGCCGGCATGAACTGCATCGGTCCGAGGGCGCCGGCGGAGGACGGCCCGTTGTTGCGCCCGTGACCGCTCTCGATCTGGCCGATGGCCGCGAGCACGGTCCACGACAGTCCCGGGCACAGCCCGGCCGACCGCTGATAGAGCTCCAGGTAGCTCTCCGGCCGCCCGACCGGCCCCCTTCCCGCCGGGGCTTCCGCGGATTCGGCGGATTCGGCGGATCTGACGGCGACGACCTTGGACGTACCGCCGAGCAGGCGCCTCACCCCGCTCCGGTCGATCAGGCCGGCGTCGCCCCGGATCAGCACCACGACGCCCTCGGCGAGGCCGAGCCGCCTGCCCAGCTCCTTTCCGATCACGCCGTCTATGCCCGGAAGCCCGAGTGCGGCCGAGGCGGCCAGCCGCAGCCGAGGCCCGCCGTCCAATTGATATTCCGCGCCGAGGACCATGCCCAGGCGTTTGACCGCGGCGCGATCGGCCACGAACTCGTCCCCCGTGAGCGCGCTCCACACATCGGGGTGCCGTGCCACCGCCGCCGGGGTCCACGGGCGGAACCGCGCGGGTTCGACCGCCAGCAGCCGCAGCGCCGTACCCGAGACGCTGACGGTGCCGCCGTCCACGGCTGCGACCTTCGTCACATGCGGCAGCTTGGCGATCTTCCGCAGTGTTCCGGCCGGCACCTTCGCCGCCGCGATCGCCATCAGGGTGGGCGGGGCGGCCTTGACGCCGGCGCCTATACCGGTTTCGCCGCGTTTGCCGGGTTCGACTGGTTCTCCAGGTCCGCCGACGACCGGGCGGCTCGACGGCAGCGTGGCGTCGGGCACCAGCGCGACGCGGTCCGGCCGGGGCGTGGGGGCGTGCGACGCCGGAGACCTGGAGCGCTCGGCCGCGATCGCCCGGCCCTCACCACCCGCGACGAGGAGGACACTTCCCGTTGTGATCACCGCGGCGATGACCGCGGCCAGTCCGGCCACAAAGGTGCGAAGCGGCACAGACCCGGGAAGATGTCGCACCAGCCCCACGTTAAACCCTTTGCCTCAGTGATGGAAAAATCGCTTGCCACACGATGAGCAGGCGCGGCACTGTCGGCACCGGGTGAGCCGTACGCGCGCCCGCATGGGGGAATCGCCCGCAGTAACGGGCTGCCGAAGGGGTTGCGAGATGGTGGGGCCGTACCGCGGGCTGTTCGGCACGCCTGGAGCCAAGGGCTTCGTCCTGGCGGGCTTCGTTGGCCGGATCCCGATGTCGATGCTCGGCATCGGGATCGTTCTTTTGATATCAGAGCTGACCGGCTCGTACGCGAAGGCCGGCGCCGTGTCGGGCGTCGTGTCGATCGCGTTCGCCGTCGCGGCCCCCCTCTCCGGCCGCCTCGTCGACCGGGTGGGCCAGGCGAAGGTGCTGGTGCCGTTCGCCCTGGCGCACGCGGCCTCGCTGTCCGGCCTGATGCTGTGCGCGCACGCGAACGCCCCGGAGTGGACGCTCTACGCGACCGGCGTGGCGACGGGCGTCTCGGCCACCTCCCTCGGGGCGATGGTGCGGGCCCGCTGGTCACACGCGCTCAGGGACGATCCGTCGAAGCTGCACACCGCGTTCTCGTTCGAGGCCGTGATCGACGAGCTGATCTTCGTCACCGGTCCCGCCTTCGTGACGGGGCTGGCCGTCGCGGTCAATCCGTACGTCGGGCTCATCGTCGCGATCGTCTGCACCGTGACGGGCACCCTGGCCTTCTCCGCGCTGCGCGGCACGGAGCCGCCGGTGACGCGGCGCCGGACGCATTCCGGCTCGCCGATCGCGATCCCCGGCGTGGCTCTGCTGTCGGTCGTCTTCATCGCCGTCGGCGGTGTCTTCGGCTCGATCGACGTGGTCACGGTGGCGTTCGCCGACGAGCAGGGCAGCAAGGCCGCGGCGGGCCTCCTGCTCGCCTGCATCTCGGGCGGCAGCATGATCTCCGGGCTGTGGTACGGCTCGCGCCCGTGGAAGATCAGCCTGCGCACCCGGTTCCTGCGCGGGCTGGGACTGTTCGCCGTCGGGCTCGCCCCGGTGCTGCTGATGCACGATCTGCGGCTGATGGCGATCGCGATGTTCTTCGCCGGGCTGTCGATCTCCCCCACTCTGATCACCGGGTTCTCACTGGTCGAGCGCATGGTCCCGGCCGGGCAGCTCACCGAGGGCATGGCCTGGCTCTCGACGTCCATCGGGTTCGGCGTGGCCATCGGCTCGTGGGCGGGCGGATGGCTGACCGACCTGTTCGGTACGGCGAACGCCTACGCCTTCTCCCTCCTCTGCGCGCTGACGGCCGCACTCGTCGGCGCGGCCGGTTACACGCTCGTGCGGGTCGAGGAGCGCAGCATCGGCTGAATCCGCCGATAGGCAGCGGCACCGATTATGAGTAGTGTTCATATTCGCGATCGGGGGACGCGCATTCTGATGGGAGGATCATGGTCGCGTTCGTCAACTGGTCGCGGAACCAGTCCGCCGCCCCGGCCGAGGTCCGTACGCCCGCCTCCGCCGCCGAGGTGGCGCAGGCCGTACGGGACGCCGCACGCGACGGGCGGCGGGTGCGCATGGTCGGCAGCGGGCACTCGTTCACCGGCGTGGCCCTCACCGACGGCATCATGTTGCGGCCCACCGCGCTGACCGGTGTCATCGAGGTGGGCGACGGGTGGGTGAAAGTCGCGGCGGGCACCCCGCTGCACGTCCTGAACGACGAGCTCGACCGGCGTGGCCTCGCGCTGGCCAACATGGGGGACATCACCGCGCAGACGATCGCCGGAGCCGTACAGACCGGCACGCACGGCACCGGCGAGCGGATCGCCGCCGGCCTCGCCGACCAGGTCGTCGGGCTGGAACTGGTCCTGGCCGACGGATCGATCACGACCGTGCGCGAGGGCGACGAGGGCGAGGCCGGAGACCTGTTCGACGCGGCCCGTGTCGGGCTCGGCGCGCTCGGCGTCGTCACCGCCGTGACGCTACGGGTGGAGCCGTCGTTCCTGCTGCGGGGCCGGCGCGAGCCGATGCGGTTCAGCCGCGTCCTGGAGTCGCTCGACGAGCTCACCGGGCAGGCCGACCACCTCGACTTCTACTGGCTGCCGCACACCGACGCCTGCCTGGTCAAGCGGAACGACCGCAGCCCGGGACCGGCCGCGCCGCCGTCGTCCTTCCGGCGCTGGCTGGACAACGAGTTCCTGGAGAACACGCTCTTCGGCGCGGCCTGCGCGCTCGGCGCCCGGATCCCCCGGGTCATCCCGGCGATCAACACGATCTCGGCGAAGGCGCTCGGCACGTCGGAGTGCGTGGACACCTCCTACAAGATCTTCGCCACCGTGCGCAGGGTGCGGTTCCTGGAGATGGAGTACGCCATCCCGCGCGAGCACCTCGGCCGGGCCCTGCGCGAGGTCCGGGACCTGGTCGAGCGGTCGGGCCGGCCGGTCGGCTTCCCGATCGAGGTGCGGGTGGCCCCGCCGGCTGACGCCTGGCTGTCCACGGCGTACGGCAGGGCCTCGGCCTACATCGCCTGCCACGTCTACCGGCCGACGCCCGACCCGGCGTACTTCGAGGGCGTCGAGGAGATCATGGTGAGGCTCCGGGGGCGGCCGCACTGGGGCAAGCTGCACACACGCGACGCCGACTACCTCGGCACGGTCTATCCGAGATTCGCCGAATTCGTCGCGTTGCGTGATCGTCTCGATCCGCACGGACTGTTCGCCAACGATTACCTTGACCGGATCCTCGGCGCGCCGCCCGGACGCTGACGCCAAGGCCGCGTAAAGTCCACATCCAGGGTCCGGTTCCGCGCGCGTCACGTTGCCCTGGGCAAGGCCTTCGGACGGGCAGATCGCGGAGCGCGGGTCCGCCCGAGCCCCGCGCGCCACTCGACCGAGGGAGCAACGAGGATGGAAGCCTTGCAAGCCTTCCGCGCGGCACGGCGCGTGCCTCATCCCGGGCGGCATGCCCCTCTCTCTCGCTACTTGGACCCTCATCACCGGTTGGTTGTGGCAAGGTGAACGGGACAAAAGTGACTGGAGTCACGACAACCGCCACGCCCCCAGGCAAGGCGATGTTCGGACATGCCGGGTACGGTGCTGGAAGGCAACCGGCTCACACGAGAGACTCGAGGGCCCGGGGGACGACGCAGCATGACGACGAAGGGACTCGCATGCAGGAGCTCCGTCTCGTCGCGGTAAGTGAGGACGGAACGTACCTCGTACTGGCCACGGCCGGGCGGGGCACGCGGTTCACGCTTCCCGTGGACGACCGGCTCCGCGCCGCGGTCCGCGGCAACTTCTCCCGTCTCGGCCAGTACGAGATCGAAGTGGAGAGCCCGCTGCGTCCCAAGGAGATCCAGGCGCGCATCCGCGCGGGCGAGTCGGCCGAGCAGATCGCGGCGACCGCCGGCATCCCGGTCGAGCGCGTCCGCTGGTTCGAGGGGCCGGTTCTCCAGGAGCGCGAGTACGTGGCCCAGCAGGCTCAGCGGATCATCGTCCGCCTGCCCGGCGAGTCCACGCCAGGACCCACGCTCGGCGAACTGGTCGCCGAGCGGCTGACCAGGCGCGGCGTGCCCGCCGACGAGATCGACTGGGACTCCTGCAAGCGCGACGACAACCTCTGGCGGGTGAAGCTCGGCTTCGTCTGGAACGGCCACACCCGCCACGCCGAATGGCTGTTCGACCCCCGCCGCCGCCATATCACGCCCAACGACGACGAGGCGATGCGCCTGTCGGCCGCCGACCACGGCGAGACCTCCGCCAGGGAGAAGGCGCAGGACGACACGGTCCGCCCCTTCGTGCCCCGGCTCGCCCCCAAGCTGGCCTCGGTGCCCTCACTGCCCCCCGACGCGCCCGCGGCCGCCCGGTCCGAGTCTTCCGTACGGCATGAGCCGCCCGCGAGGCACGAGCAGCCGGCAGCGCGGCGCGAGCCGCCCGCGGCGTGGCAGCACGAGCCCCCCGTACGGCACGAGCCGCGGGTGGAGCCGCCCGCCGCGTTCCGGTCCGACCTGACCCCGGTGCCCTTCCGTCTGCCCGACCCGCTCGCCGGACTGGACGCGGCCACCCTGGAGGATCGCGACGCCCGTGAGTGGAATTCCCGCGTCCGGGATTCTCACGGCCATGAGGCGCACGGCCGGGACTCTCACGGTCATGAGGCGCACGGCCGGGATTCTCACGGCCGGGATTCTCAGGGCCGGAAGGAGACGGCCGACCGCGGCAGCGCCGTGATCGGCCTTCCCAGGGTCGCTCAGGCCGGCCATGACGAGCCGGGCCTCGGCCCCCGTCCGCCCGACGCCGCCCCCGGGGCCGGCGTCCACGCCGAAACGACGGCGGACGACGCCGCCGCGCCCCCGCCCGAGGATTCCGTACGCCGGCCGGACGCCACGCCCGAGCCGGCCGCGTCCGTGTCCGAAGCCGACACGTCCACCGCCGCGCAGCCGACGGCCGTCACGGAACCCCCGGCCCCCGCGAAGCCGGCGACCGCCGAGGCCGCGAGCGAGAAGAACGAGCCCGCCGCCGAGACCCCCACACCCGCGGCCGAGCGGCCGGCGGAGCCCGTCACCGTGCAAAGGACGCCGGAGACGGCGCCCGTCGCGGCCGACACCCCGGCGAGCGGCGAGCCCGCGTCCGCCGCCTCCGATTCCGCTGACAAGGCCGCCGCGACCACGAATCCCGGGCCGGACAAGGCCGCGGCCGAACGTCCGGCGCCCGCCCCTGCCCCGAAACCGGCCGCCGCCGCCGTCCCGGCAACCGATCGGCCCGCCGCTCCGGCCGGGCCGCCGCCGCGTCCGAAGCCCCGGCCGCGGCCGACCGTTCCGGCGGCGCGTCCCGCCTCGGACGCTCCCGCCGCCAGCGCGGCCGCCGTCGGCACCCCCGGCACGCCTCAGAAGAAGGAGCCGGCGGCAGACGCCAAGACGGAGCTTCCCGCCCCACCGGTGCCGAAGCCGCGTCCGCGCAAATCCCGCCGCCGCGCGTCCGTCCCCAGCTGGGACGAGATCATGTTCGGCGCCCGCAAGCCGGACTGAATCACGGCCGGCACCGTGTCCCGGCTCCGCTTGGGCGCGAGCCTGCCTCCCGGGCCGTCGCTCGTCTGTCTTCAGTGAGACGTGACGTGGCGAGAGGAAGCCGCGAGGTCACGGACAGAAGTCGCCACGTCCACCACCGAGCTCACATCGGCGAAGGTGCCGGCATCCGGCCGCTCCTCGACGGCCGACGCGGCGTCGTGTAAAAAATTCTGGACATCGGGTCAAAGATTCGCTACCTTCGAGATGTCAAAGATTTTGTACATCGAAAGGTGCCGATCATGGCCCACGAGGAGAAACGCGCCTGGATCAGCCTGGTCGTCGCCATGCTCGCCTACACCGCGTACGTCATCACCGTCCTCAGCCAGGCGGGCGGAGGGCCGTTACCCGATACGCCGTACGCCGCCGCCCTGCTGTGGTCGGTCGGCGGGGCCATCGCCGCGTCGATTTTGGCCGAGATCGGGATGGCGATCGTCAATCCGAGGGCCTCGCGCGTCGTCGACGCCCGCGACAGGGAGATCGGACGGCTCGGCGAGCACATCGGCCAGGCGTTTGTGATCATCGGCGCGCTCGCGGCGATGCTCATGGCCATGGCCGGATGGGACCGGTTCTGGATCGCGAACGTGATCTACCTCTGCTTCGTGCTGTCGGCGCTCCTCGGCGGGATCGCCAAGATCGCTTTCTATCGCAGGAGCCTTCCCGAGTGGTGAAGCCGACACGAGTGACCAACCGCATCCGCGCGCTGCGGTTCGCGCACGACGAGATGACCCAGGCCGAGCTGGCCGAACGCATCGGTGTGACCAGGCAGACCGTCATCGCCATCGAGCAGGGCCGATACTCGCCCTCCCTGGAGATGGCCTTCCGGATCGCCCGGGTGTTCGGCATGCCGCTCGACGACGTGTTCCAGTACCCAGACCTCCCGGAAGGGACGCCATGAAGGCCATCGTCCAGGACGCGTACGGCCCGGCGGACGTGCTCCGCCTACGCGACATCGACCGCCCCGAGATCGGTGACGAGGAGGTGCTCGTCGAGGTCCGCGCCGCCGGGGTGGACCCCGGCGTGTGGGTCCTCATGACCGGGCAGCCGTATCTCGCGCGCGTCGCGGGCTTCGGGCTGCGCCGGCCCAAGGTCACGGTCAGAGGCCGTGACGTCGCCGGGACGGTGACGGCCGTCGGCGCCGGCGTCACCCGCTTCCGGCCAGGTCAGGAGGTGTACGGCACCTGCGAGAGCGGCTCGTTCGCCGAGTACGCGAGGGCACGGCAGGACCGCCTCGCGCCGAAGCCGGCCGGCCTCACGTTCGAGCAGGCCGCCGCCGTGCCGGTCTCCGGCATGACGGCGCTGCAGGCCGTGCGGTACTGCGCCCGCGTACGGCCGGGACAGCGGGTGCTGGTGATCGGCGCCTCGGGAGGCGTGGGGTCGTTCGCCGTGCAGATCGCCAGGGCCTCCGGCGGGAGCGTCACCGGCGTGTGCGGGGCGGCGAACGCCGGGCTCGTCCGGTCGCTCGGGGCCGAAGACGTCATCGACTACGCCCGCGAGGAGATCGACCGGGACGGGCCATGTTACGACGTCGTCGTCGACACCGCCGGAAACCGGCCGCTGTCCCTGCTGCGCCGTGCCCTGACGCCACGGGGGACGCTGGTCCTCGTCGGCGGCGGGCACACCGCGTACCGCTTCACCGGGGGCATGGGACGCATGCTCCGGATGCCGCTGCTGTCGATGTTCACGGGACAGCGGTTTCGCCCGCTCATCTCGACAGAGCGCGCCGAGCACCTGGAGGAACTGACCCGGCTCGTCGAGTCCGGCGCCGTCACCCCGGCGATCGACCGTGTCTATCCTCTCGCCGCCGCGCCCGACGCGATCCGCCACCTCACCGGGGGCCACCCGGGCGGCAAGGTCGTCGTCTCCGTGACCGGAACGGCCTGACATGGAGGGTTCCCCGTTCGAGGGCCGTCGCCCGTCTTCGTCGGCTCTCCTCGGCCGGCCACCGGTCTCGTCGCGGTTCGCCCCTACGAGAGGTCACTGAGGAAGGGGCGGATCCAGTCCGGGGTGACCTCGTGGGCGAAGCCGACACCCTGGGTCTCTCCCGTGTCGATCGCGGGGTAGCCGCCGCTGCCGGCGCCGACGCCCGCCGTCACGGTGATCAGGCCGGCCATCCGCTGGAACACGGTCTGCCGCATCGTCCAGCCGACGACGGCGCGGCGCTCGACCACGGCCTGCCCCCGGCGCAGCGAACCCGACCGGACCGACAGCCGGGCGCCGTCATAGGCGTGCCCGAGGCTCCGGTAGCGATCCAGACCGAGCGGGACCCCCAGGACCGCCAGCCCGAGCGCGACGACCCCGACCACGGCCCAGTCCAGCGCGAACGCCACCACGGCGACCAGCAGCCACGGCACGACGGCCCGCACCAGCCTGCGCCGCAGGGCCCGGGACGGATGCGGCCGCAGCGGCGTGGCGAAGGGCACGACGGCTTCGCCCGCCACCTTCGAGGCGAAGGCCTTCGGCGTCACGGGCAGCAGCTGCCCCCTGGTCGCCGAATCACCCAGGCCGGTGACCACGGCCCACAGCCGCGCCACCCCGGCCCAGCGTTCGAGCAGCGCCTCGGTCATCTCGTAACCCCGGATCCGGCGGCGCTCCAGTGAGACCGTACGACGGGTGATCAGGCCTCTCTCGGCCACCAGGTAGCCGTCCCGCGCGCGCAGCGTGAAATCCCAGTTGAAGATCGCGTACGCGACGGCGCCGGCGATCGGCATGGCCGTCACCAGCAGCGCGGCGACGGCGATCAGCAGATAGGGGTGCGCCCACACCCACTCCAGGGCCTGCCGTGCCGACCGTTCGGTCAGGCCCAGCTCCTCACCCCATTGGAAGACGAGCCCGACCGCGCCGGCCGCGAGCGCGAACGGGGTCAGCAGATAGGCCCCGGACAGCGGGCCGTACGTGAGCCACCGGCGCGGCACCCGGGCGAGCACCCGCGCGACGGGTTCCGGACCGGCCACAGCCGTCACGCCCGGCGCGGCCACGCCCTGGCCCGCCGCTTCCTGCCCGGTGCCGGCGGTTCCGGCCGCCTGCTCGGGCGGGGGCGGCACGGGCCGCCGAGCGAGCAGTGCCGTACGGAGCACACGGGCCTGCTCCATCGTCACGGCGTCGAGCGTGCCCTCCTGCTCGCTGCCCCCCGCACCCGTGTCGATCTTCAGTACGGCCAGGCCGAGCAGACGATGGAGCGGCGGCTCGGTGATGTCGATCCCACGGATCCGTTCCAGCGGGATGGTCTTGGCCGAGCGGCCGATGAAGGCCCGGGTCAGCTCCAGCCGATCCTCGGTGAGGTGATAGGTGAACGTCGCCCACCGGATCACGGCGTACACCGCCGACCCCGCCACGCCCACCGCCGCCCAGCCGAACGAGGTCGGCGAGAACCCGCCGGCGATCAGCACGCCCGCCAGCGGCAGGAGGAGCGAGGGCAGCAGGCGGATCGGGTCGATCAGCAGGACCCGGGGGCTGAGCCGCCGGGCGCCGTACGGCCCGACGCCCGCGCGCAGGGGCCCTCCGGGGCCGGGACCTCCGCCGAAGCCGAAGCCCGGACCCGCGTGCGGACCCGCGCCCGGACCCGCGTGCGGGCCTGTGTGCGGGCCTGTGTGCGGGCCTGTGTCCGGGCCGGGACCTGCGCCTGAGCCGAGGTCCGCGTCTGAGCCGGGGCCGGATTCGAAGCCGGGGCCGGGGCGCGGGTCGCCGGGATCGGGAAGCGTCACGTCGCGTCGTCCCTGAGTTCCTGGGCGCGGCGGGCGAGTTCCTCGGCCAGCCGGGCGGCGACCTCGTAGTCGAGGCCCTTGATCGTCGATGACCCGGCGTGCGACGCCGTGCGGATCTCCACGGTCGCCAGGCCCAGCGCCCGCTCGAACCAGCCCTGTGCCTTGTCCACCGTCTGGATGCGGCTCACGGGCACGAAAACCCATTCCCGGCTCAACCACCCCGACCGGGCGTAGACCACGTCTCCAGACAGTTCCCAGCGATGTACGGCATAGCGCCAGAGCGGCTCGACGACCACGAAGGGCAGCATCACGGCCCCGACGGCGACGGGCAGCATCCAGGCGTTCCCCGACAACCAGTCGGGCACGATCTTCCAGCCGCCCCCGATCCAGTTCGCGACGAGGACGGCGCCGCCGACCAGGAGCGCGAACCCGGTCAGGGCCTCGATCAGCCAGAGCACGATGGCACGGCGCGAGACCCGTTCGGCCGGATCACGCAGCGGAGCTCGCTGACCTCTCACATTTCCACCCTAAACGGAAAGCCCGCGCGCGATCTGCCGGCGGCTGATGGCCGGGCTCGGCGAAATTGTCAGTGCCATGGTCCAGGGTTGGGCTGGCAACGACAAGGAGACAGGGATGACATACGCGATTCAGGCGGAGGGACTGGTCAAACGCTACGGCGAGACACGGGCCCTCGATGGGATCGACCTGGAGGTGCCGCGGGGGCGGCTGCTGGGCGTCCTGGGGCCGAACGGCGCGGGAAAGACCACCGCGGTGCGGATCCTGGCGACATTGCTGCGCCCGGACGGGGGCAGGGCGCAGGTCGGCGGCTTCGACGTGGTCAGGCAGGCGCACCAGGTGCGGTCGCTGATCGGCCTCACGGGGCAGTACGCGGCGGTCGACGAGACGCTGACCGGCGTGGAGAACCTCGTGATGATCGGCCGGCTGCTCGACCTGCCGCGGCGTGACGCGAAGCGGCGCGCGGCCGAGCTGCTCGAACGCTTCGCCCTGACCGAGGCGGCCGGCCGGGCCGCGAAGACCTACTCGGGCGGTATGCGCCGCCGTCTCGACCTCGCGGCGAGCCTGGTGGGCCGCCCGCAGGTGCTGTTCCTTGACGAGCCGACGACCGGGCTCGACCCGCGCAGCCGCACCGACCTCTGGGGCGTGGTGCGACGTCTGCAGGACGACGGGGTGACCGTGCTGCTCACCACGCAGTATCTGGAGGAGGCCGACCAGCTCGCCGACGACATCGTGGTCATCGATCACGGCAGGGTCATCGCGAGCGGCACCCCCGACGAGCTCAAGGCCACCACCGGGGCCCAGGTCCTGGAGGTACGGCCCGCCGAGGCGGCACGTCTCGGCCTGGTGGAGCAGGTGGTCGCGGAGGTGCTCGGCGCGGTTCCCGAGGTGTCCGGCGGCCAGGTGTCGGCCGCGGTCCGCGACCCCGCGGTCGTGGCCGCCGTGGTGCGCCGGCTCGACGACCTGGGTGTGGTGGCGGCCGAGCTGTCGCTGCGCAAGGCGAGCCTCGACGAGGTGTTCCTCGCGCTCACCGGTCATCGCGCCGAGGACGCGGCCGAGGCCGAGGAGGTCGCGGCGTGATGGACCGCGTCGGACGACGTGCCAGAACCGGAGAGAAGAGATGACCGCGACGACCACCACCCCTCCCCCGACGGCGGAGGCGGCCTCCGTGCCGCTCGTCGCTTCGATGCGGCTCGGCCCGATGGCCGCGCTGCGTCATACGGCGACGCTGGCCTGGCGGAGCCTGGTGCAGATCAAACACAACCCGATGGAGCTGCTCGACCTCAGCGTCCAGCCGATCATGTTCCTGCTGCTGTTCACCTATGTGTTCGGCGGGGCGATCGCGGGCTCGACCGGTGACTATCTGCAGTTCTCGCTGCCGGGCCTGGTCGTGCAGAACATGCTGTTCGCCACCCTGACGACAGCGATCGGCCTGAACAGCGACGTCACCAAGGGCGTCTTCGACCGGCTGCGCAGCCTGCCGATCGCCCGTTCCGCCCCCCTCGCCGGCCGGATCGTGGCCGACACGCTGAAGCAGGTGTGGGCGTTCGCGCTGTTCCTCGGTCTTGGGATGGTCCTCGGATTCCGGGTGCAGACGGGGGTGATCGGCGTCGTCGGCGCGCTGGCCCTGCTGCTGGCGTTCGCTCTCGGCATGTCGTGGCTGTCCGTGCTCATCGGCCTTCGGGCGTCCAGCGTGGAGAAGGTGCAGATCGTGGCGTTCTCGCTGATGATGCCGATCACCTTCACCAGCAACGCGTTCGTGCCGACGCAGACGATGCCCGAGTGGCTGCAGCGATGGGTGGAGATCAACCCGGTCACCCACCTCGCCGACGCGGTCCGCGGGCTGCTCGGCGGCGGCCCGGTCGCCTCAAGCGCGACCGCCTCACTGCTGTGGGCCGCGGGGATCGCGATCGTGTTCGCACCGCTGTCGATCCGCGCCTTCCGCAATCACTCCTGATACGACGATCACTTCGACACGACGGACCTCGGCGACGGTCTCGTCGACCGAGATGACCCGGCCGCGCTCGTACGGCCCGGAGAGCCTTCCCGGACGGCCCGGGAGCCGCTCCGGCCCAGGGCGCGGCCGATCCGTGCCGGCCTCAACCGGTGCCCGGCCGGTAGCCCGGCAGGCCGCCCGCGACGGGATCGTCGCTGATCAACGCAGGGACGGAGCCCACGCTCGCATCCGCCTCCGCCCCCCTCACGCCTCGATTGTGGCGCATCCGGTCGGTGCACCCGCATATTCCGCGTAGCATCAACGGGCATGGGGTCGCCGAGAACATCAGCGGTCACGCGAGTTACCGTCGTCACGACGGCGATGGCCGTGCTCGCTTCGGGCTGCGGGATCCTGGGCGGCGGAACGCCCAGGAACCTCGATCTGATCAGTGTGTCGAGCCCGCGGTTCCGCGACGGCGCCCCACTGCCGCTGGACTACTCGTGCAAGGGAGGACAGGGCAATCCACCACTCCGCTGGTCAGGTACGGCAGGGGCCAAGTCGGTCGCCCTGGTGGTGGACGACAGCAACCCCCGCACCGGCGCGGAGGTGCACTGGGTGGTGTTCAACATCGATCCGAACACCACCGAACTCGGCGAGAACGACGTCCCCAGGGGTGCGAAGCAGGGCCAGACGACGAGTGGAAAAGTGGGCTATACGCCTCCATGCGAGGCCGATGGCAGCTACCGTTTCACTGTCTACGCCCTCAGCTCAGACCTCGATCTCCAACAGGGTGCCCCCCTCTCGGAGACCCTGGAGAACATCGCCGATCACACGATCGCTCGGGGCCGCCTCACGGCGGCCACCATCGAGTGACCTGCTGAACACCGGAGGTAGTCGTGCTATACGAATCTTCACGTAGGGTGTGACAACGGTCATCGTGGTCGAGCAGAATCGGTTCCAATTGCTGAGCGCAGGTGATCTAAGGGGGCAGGTCGCGTCGATGGCCGCGCGATCTCACCGGCGCCGCTGGAAGGCCATGGCCTTAAGGGTGGTGCGATGATAGGGGTCATTTCGGGCCTTGTCGCCGTCGTGCTCCTGGTGCTGATGGTTGTGGCGCTGGGCATGCGGTCGATGAATCGCAGGGAGAGCGCTCTGTCCGCCGAGCGCATCAAGGCGATGGCCGAGAACAAGGGCCCCAAGCCTCGGCGGCCCGCCGAGGAGACGTTCTTCGAGAGCTTCCCCGCGGGTTTCGACGCCTTCGAGGAGCCTGCCGAGCGATCCAAGCCGCAGCGTCCCGGATCCGCCCGTCAGCACGGCGGCCGGCAGGCGCGTGCCGCGGAACGCGGCGGCAAACAGTCCGCCCCCGCCTCCGGAGCGCGCGGCAGGCGCGGCGTCGACGAGTGGGGCGAGCACGACGACTACGACGACGACTACTGGTCTCGCGTACGTGCCGACGATGGCGGCTTCGGTGGGAGCATCGCCGCCCGGATGGCCACCCCGCGTCCGGTCGAGCAGCCCACCGACGCCGAGGCTGCGGCAGCCGCCTCCCCTGTCGCCGATCCCAACGCCGCGACCGCCCAGGTCCCGCTGCCGCAGCGTCCGGTCCCCGCCGGGCTCGCCGACCTGGTGGAGACATCCCGGCCCACGACCGGCTCCTCCAGGAGCAGGGCCAAGCAGACCCCCGCCACCTCCTCCCCGGCCGTTTCCGCCTCGGCGCTCGCCGAGCAGAAGACCGTGACGTTCTCCGCGCCGACACCGGACGTGCTGGGCACCGGCCCGTCCCGCGGCCGGTCCTCGCGTTCCGGGTCCCGGTCCGCTCGCTCCGGTGGACGGCGCTCCTCCGCCGCAGCGGCCGCCGAGACGGGTCAGGCGAGCGCGAGCGGCTCCTTCGAGACACCGTCCGCCCCGATCACCGGCCCCTCCGCTCCCATCACCGGTCCATCCGCGCCGATGCCGACGACGGGAGCGTTCACCGCCGGTTCCTTCGAGGCCCCGCTCGGGACCGGCCCGTTCGAGGCCACGCCCTCCCCCGCCGCCCCGGGCACCGGATCGGCATCGCCGTGGCCGCCGGCGTACGAGCCGCCCGCGTACGACGCCTCCCACGGCGACGCCTATGACCTGTCCCGCAACGCGACCGGTCCGTTCTCTCCGGCCGACACCGGCCCGTCCTACCCGGTGACCCCCGTGGCCCCGGTGACCCCCGAGGTCGCCCCCGCTCCGGGGACCACCACGTCGCCGGGCTGGCCGAGCGTCCGCGACGTGCTCGACGACCCGGAGCCCCCACGCGCCGTCTCCTCGTCCTGGCCGGCGGTCGAGACCTATCAGATGCCCCAGACCGGGATGCAGCCGCCGGCGGCTCCCCCGGCCTATGACGGCTACCCGGCCGCCACGCCTGCAGGCGACGGCACGGCGTACGGCTCGGCGCAGCCGCCGGCGTCCGCGTCGTACGAGGTGAGCGCGGGCTGGGCGTCGATAGACGAGTCGGACACCGTGACCGGTCCCCCCGCGGCGGCCTCGCCGTACGAGTCGGCCGGGTACGACGTCCCCTCCGGGCAGAGCTACTACGGCCACGACCAGCGGGGCGGGTACGGCACAGGGCAAGCGGCGACGCCGTCCTGGCAGGAGCAGAACACCGGCGGGGACCCCGCCTACGACGAGCTGTACGGCGATGCGCCGAAGCCCACCACCGCGCACCGCGGCAGCCACCGGAACGAGCCGGAGACCGACTACCCGGACTATTACCGCTGATTCTTTGACGTCGGCTGACTGAAGGCCGGGTGATCGACACCGTAGGGTCATCACATGACCCACGGTAGCCATGTGATTACAAACCGGAACATCGCCGCAATACTCCGACATGACGTGCCCGCCTCGCTGGTGGTCTTACTGGTGGCGGTGCCGCTTTCGCTGGGGATCGCGGTGGCATCCGGGGCGCCTCTGGCGGCCGGGCTGGTCGCCGCCGTCGTCGGCGGTGTGGTCGCCGGGGCGCTGGGCGGGTCCGCCGTCCAGGTCAGCGGCCCAGCCGCCGGTCTCTCCCTGGTCGTCGTAGACCTGGTGCACACCTACGGCTGGCGCGCCACCTGCGCGATCACCGTGCTGGCCGGTCTGGTTCAGGTGCTGCTGGGCGCCCTCCGGGTGGCCAGGGCGGCCCTCGCGGTCTCCCCCGCTGTCGTTCACGGCATGCTCGCCGGGGTCGGCGTGGTGATCGCGCTCTCGCAACTCCACATCGTGCTCGGGGGCACCCCGCAGCGTTCCGCCCTGGAGAACATCTTGGAGCTGCCCGAGCAGATCGTGCACAACCACAGTGCCGCCGTCGTGATCGGTCTCGTGACGATCGGCGTCCTGATCGGCTGGGTCCGGTCGCCGCGGCTCAGGGCGATTCCCGCGCCGCTCGCCGCCCTGATCATCGCCACCGCCGCCGCGGCGCTGCTCCGCCTGGATCTGGCCCGGGTCGACGTGGGCGACGGCTTCTCCTCGATCCAGGGGCCGCTGCTTCCGGAAGGCGACTGGCACGGCATCGCCGGCGCCGTACTGCTCGTGGCCCTCCTCGCCGGAGTGGAGTCGCTGCTGACCTGCGTCGCCTCCAACCGGCTCCACGATGGCCCGCGCGCCGATCTCGACAGGGAACTCACCGCCCAGGGCGTCGCCAACGTCGTCTCGGGCGCACTGGGGGGCCTTCCACTGTCGGGGGTGGTCGTGCGGACCACCACCAACGCCCGGGCGGGCGCGCGCAGCCGCTGGTCGACCGTGCTGCACGGGGTGTGGGTGCTGCTGTTCACCGTCGCGTTCGCGTGGCTGCTGGAGCTGATCCCGATGGCCGCCCTGGCGGCGCTGCTGGTGTTCATCGGAGTGCAGATGGTGAACCTCGGCCATGTACGCAACCTGCGCGGCCACCGCGAGGTGTCGGTCTATCTCGTGACCATGGGCGGCGTCGTGCTGATCGGTCTGGCCGAGGGCGTCGCGATCGGCCTCGGGCTGGCCGCGCTACTCGCGCTGCGCCGCCTGGCCTGGGTCTCCGTGGACGTACGGCAGGCGGACGGAGTCTGGCGGGTGAGCATCCGGGGATCGCTGACGTTTCTCGGCGTGCCCCGCCTGACATCGGCCCTGGCGGCCATCCCGGCCGAGGCCTCGGTCGATCTGGATCTGAACCTCGACTTCATGGACAACGCCGCTTTCGAGGCACTGCACACCTGGCGCCTCGAGCATGAACGCGGCGGTGGCCTGGTGCACGTCGACGAGTTGCACGACGAGTGGTACCTGGCCGCCGTGAGCGGAGCCCGTCTGGCACGGGCCAGGGTTCCGCCGCGCTGGGATCCTCGGTTGGCCGAGGAGGGCTGACGAGTTCGCCCACGGGAGACCCGCCGGCGGTGAACCACGCTGACACGGGACATGAACCGACCGCCCGCTGTCGGAGACCGTACACGACACGTGGGAGTGGCTGAGGGACGTCCCGGAGGAACGGCGCAGCTTCGGGGCACGGACACTGCGCCATGGCATCGATCCCGGCAAGGAGGCCCGCATCCTGACGGAATGGAGCGCGTGATCCCAAACGGACCACGCCGCGGCTCGGCCGCGGCGTGGTCTCATGCTCTGAGCCGCCTGGGTGACCGCCTCCGGTGCGGTACGCCGAACCGGAGGCGATCGGGGGGAATCAGCTGGTCAGGGTCCACTTCTGGTTGCTACCGCCCCAGCAGCTGTAGATCTGGAGCTTGGTGCCGTTGCCGGTGCCGTTGCCGGTCGCGTCCAGGCACTTGCCGGACTGAACGCCGACGATGGTGCCGTCGGAGTTGACGCGCCACTTCTGGTTGTCGCCGCCCCAGCAGCTGTAGATCTGGACCACGGCGCCGTCACCGGTGCCGCCCGCGTCCAGGCACTTGTTGCCGTAGACCCGGAGCTCGCCCGAGGAGGTGGAGGTCCACTGCTGGTTGGTGCCGCCGTGGCAGTCCCACAGCTGCAGCTGGGTGCCGTCGGCGGTGCTGTAGTTCGGCACGTCCACACAGCGCCCGGAGCCGGCGCCCCTGATCGTCCCGGAACCTCCACCACCAGGCGGCGGGGTGACGGTCGGAGTCGGGTTCGGCGTGGGAGTCGGAGTCGGGGTCGGAGTCGGGTTGGGGTTGGGGCTGGCGGCGTTGAGCGCGTTCAGCACCGAGGTGTAGGCGGCCTTCTTGTTGCCGTTGCCGTCGAACAGCAGCGGGTTCTGGTTAGAGCGCCAGGAGTCGCTGTCGCGGACGCCCCACACGGTGATGCCGACGCAGCGGGAGACCGCCAGGCAGTCGTTGACGATGTTGGCGTAGGTGGTCGCCGAGGCGCCCTCGACGTCCAGCTCGGTGATCGCCACGTCCACGCCCAGGGCGGCGAAGCTCTGCAGCGTGGTGCGGAAGTTGGGGTTGTAGGCGCTTTGGTTGTTGAAGTGACCCTGGAACCCGACGCAGTCGATCGGCACGCCGCGCTGCTTGAAGTCGCGGACCATGTTGTAGACGCCCTGCGTCTTGGCCCAGGTCCAGTTGTCGATGTTGTAGTCGTTGTAGCACAGCTTGGCGGCCGGGTCGGCGGACCGCGCGGTGCGGAAGGCGACCTCGATCCAGTCGTTGCCGGTCTGCTGGAGGTTGGAGTTGCGCCGGGCGCCGGAGTTGCCGTCCTCGTAGGCCTCGTTGACGACGTCCCAGTAGGGGATCTTGCCCTTGTAGTGGGCCATGACGCCGTTGATGTGGTCGATCATGGCCTGGCGCAGCGAGCCGCCCGACAGCGACTGCATCCAGCCCGGCTGCTGGGAGTGCCAGGCCAGGGTGTGGCCGCGGACCTGCTTGCCGTTCTGCACGGCCCAGTTGTAGATCCGGTCGGCCTGGGTGAAGTTGAACTGCCCCCGGTTGGGCTCGGTGGCGTCGATCTTCATCTCGTTCTCGGCCGTGATCATGTTGAACTCACGGTTCGCGATCGTGGTGTAGGTCGAGTCACCGAGCTTGCCGGCGGCGATGGCCGTGCCGAAGTACCGCCCGCTCTGCGCGGCCGCCGCTGCCAGCGTGCTCGCCGCGGCGTCGGCGGGAGTCTGCACCGCCACCAGAGCCGTGGCGCCGAACAAGCCCACTGCGGCCGTGGCGATAATCCGGCGCAGAGCACCGGATGGTCGCCGGGTTTCGGGCGCGGTTGAGGCATTTGCGTCCATGCCTGAGCCTCCATAACTCAATCACGGAAAGGGGGAACGCGCGTGGGCGGCCACGCGACCGACGCCGCGCCCCGTCACCGGGAACGCACGACATCTGAGGCGTCGTGAGACGGAACGCCCCTGCAGCGCACCGCCGGCCGACAGGGGGACCGTCCTGAGGACTCAGTGTGGAAACGACTCCGAAATATGTCAAGAACCTTGCGAAACTTTCGGTTAGTTTTTCGGAGTTTCTATCGGCACCAGTCGGCGACGTCCGCTCGTGACCTCGGTAACATCCCAGCACGAACGGGGGATCACGACGACAGAACCGGACATGAAACTTTCACCGTCACACATACCTGATCGGTGTGGCGAACCCGGAAAACTCCAGATGAGCGAGCCCAGCAACCCTGGGACCCCCGGACGCCGTGGGCCGAACCTTGACGGCTCCCGCCGTACTCGTATTTGCTCCGCCCAACCACCACATCCGAGCACCGCGGAGAAGGGAACGGGACGGCCGACCTTGTTAACGTTAACAGCTCCCCTGCCACCCCCGCCCTAACCGTCCGGTCATCAGAGCGCAGCGAGGTCGGTACAGGTGCCACATCCCGTGCCTCATGCGCCACGGGAAACAGACCGCCCGGTCCCGTGTCGGACGCCGCCACGTCTGGCCCGACGCCGCTGACTCGAAAGGACATGACGTTGAAACGCAGGCTCAAGGCGATCCTGGCGGCCGCCGCCTTACCTCTGGTGGTCGTGAGCATGCTCCTGGCGGCCAGCCCCGCCGCCGCAGCGACGCTGACCCGGGTGACCGGCTTCGGCAACAACCCGACAAATTTGAACATGTACCTCTACGTGCCCGACCGGGTCGCGGCCCGCCCGGCACTGCTGGTGCTGGTGCACTACTGCGGCGGATCCGCCGGCGCGATCTTCAACGGCAACGGTCACGACTACGTCACGGCGGCGGACCGGTACGGCTACATCATGGTCCTCCCGGAGGCCACCCGCAGCGAAAAGTGCTTCGACGTGTCCACCCCGGCCGCGCTCAGGCGCGACGGCGGCGGCGACTCCACCGGCATCATGGCGATGGTCTCCTACGTCCGCCAGCGTTACAACGTCGACCCTGACCGGATCGTGGTCAGCGGCTTCTCCTCCGGCGCGATGATGACCAACGTGCTCGCCGCGCAGTATCCAGACGTGTTCTCGGCGGCCTCCGCGTTCTCCGGAGTGCCGGCCGGGTGCTTCGCGACCACCAACGGATCGCTGTGGAACAGCCAATGCTCGGGCGGAAACCTGATCAAGACCGCTCAGCAGTGGGGAGACCAGGCTCGGGCGATGTATCCGGGGTATTCCGGGCCCTATCCGCGGATGCAGCTGTGGCACGGGACGACCGACACCACGCTCGCGTACCCGAACTTCGGCGAAGAGATCAAGCAGTGGACCAACCTGCACGGTCTGAGCCAGACGCCGGCGTTCACCGACCATCCACAGTCGTCGTGGACCCGCACCCGGTACGGCGCCACAGGCACCCAGGCCACCATCGAGGGCATCAGCATCTCCGGTGTCGGCCACCAACTGCCGATGAACGGCCAGCTCGCGTACGCCATCTCGTTCCTCGGTCTTGACGGCGCCCCGACCCCCACACCCACCCCGACACCGACCCCCACTCCCACGCCGACCCCCACTCCCACGCCGACCCCCACACCGACTCCGACGCCGACGCCGACCCCGCCCGGCGGTTCCGGGATGATCAAGGGTGTCGCCTCCGGGCGTTGTGTGGACGTGCCCAACTACAGCACCGCCGACGGCACCCAGCTGCACCTGTGGGACTGCCACGGCGGCACCAACCAGCAGTGGACCTCCACCTCCTCGGGCGAGATCCGGGTCTACGGCAACAAGTGCCTGGACGCGGGCGGCACCGGTGACGGCGCCGTGGTCCAGATCTACGGCTGCTGGGGCGGCGACAACCAGAAGTGGCGCGTCAACTCCGACGGCACCATCGTCGGCGTCCAGTCCGGCAAGTGCCTGGACGCGACCGGCGCCGGCACCGGCAACGGCACCAAGCTCCAGATCTACTCCTGCCACGGCGGCAACAACCAGAAGTGGACCTGGACCACGTGACAACTGGCGACCGGCCCCGACCCGTCACACCCGGGGCCGGTCGCCACATCGCCCCATCGCCCCATCTGTCACGGAGGCGGCCGACGAGAGCAACGGCCGCGACGGGGGCCCGCCGGACGAGTCGGTCTGCGGGCCGGTTCAGATCCCGCAGGCTCCCTACCTGCGGCGGATGCCGCGTTCTGCTCCGCGCTCGATGTGCCCCGATCACGAATGAGCCAGCAGGACGCCCAGCTCAGCCGGGGTGAAGGCGGACGAGTCGGCCTGTAGGCCGGGTTCTGTGATCAGCTGTCGCTGACCGGCGGCCATCCATCTAGGGCCGTCGTTGCCGACGGCCTCAAGCGGTCTACCCGCGCGGCTCGGGCGGGCCGCCCTCGAACGTCGCGCGCGGGGTGTTCCGGAGAACACCCCTTCTTGACCTTGCTCCGGGTGGGGTTTACCGAGCCGCCCACGTCACCGTGGGCGCTGGTGGTCTCTTACACCACCCTTTCACCCTTACCCCCTGCGAACAGGGGGCGGTCTGCTTTCTGTGGCACTTTCCCGCGGGTCGCCCCGGGTCGGCGTTACCGACCACCCTGCCCTGTGGAGCCCGGACCTTCCTCGGCAGGATCCGGAGATCCTGACGCGACCGCCCGGCCGACTCGTCTGCCATACGGATAACCCTAGCGGCTTCTGCGCGCATTCCCGTCAGGTGAGATGGGCGGTGTCGTTCAGGGTCCGTACGACGGCCGGGCCGTCGGCGTAGTAGTCGATCGCCGACAGGCAGGCCAGATCGAGGTGCATCCGGTGCATCGCCTCCGGCGGGGCGTTCAACGCGAAGCGGAGCAGCAGCTTGATCGGCGTCACATGGGAGACCATGAGAACGCATCGGCCCTCGTTCGCCTTGACGATCCGCTCCCTCGCCCGATCGACACGACGGGCGGCGTCGGCGAAGCTCTCCCCGCCCGGCGGGGGCACTTCCTGGTCCGCCAACCACGCCGCGAGCTGTTCCGGCCACCGCTGCTGGACCTCGGCGAACGTGTAACCCTCCCACGCGCCGAAGTCGATCTCGCGCAGGTCCTCGTCCACCTCCACCGTCAGGCCGGTCCGTACGGCGACCGCCTCGGCCGTCTGCCTGGCGCGCTTCAGCGGCGAACTCACGATCACGCCGATGTCGTACGGCTCACGCGACAGACGCGCGGCCGCGGCCTCCGCCTGGGCCGTGCCGTTCGAGGTGAGCCGGGGATCGCCGAGCCCGGAGAACCGCTTCTCGATCGACAGCGGCGTCTCGCCATGCCTGAGCAGCAGCAGCGAGGTGGGCAGCCGACTCGGGGCGGCCCGCCAACCGGGCGCGGTCCGCGTACGGTACGTCGGTGCGGCATCGGCCGCCGGGGCCGGGGCGGCGTCGACGTCGGACGGCTCGGCCGGGGGGCTGGAGATCTCACGGCCACCGGGTGCCGGTTCCGCGGACGCGGACTTCGCCTCCCAGGTCTCTCCCCGGGCCGCGGCGTCCATGGCCTCGTTGGCGAGCCGGTCGGCGTGGCGGTTCTGCTCGCGCGGGATCCACCGCCACGTCACCCGGAATCGGCGGGCCAGGTCGCCCGCCTCCAGTGCGAGCGGCCGCAGGCCCTCGTGCTTGACCTTCCATCGGCCGGCCATCTGCTCGATGACCAGCTTGGAGTCCATCCGCACCTCGACCCGCGCGCCTTCGGCGCCGAGTTCGAGCAGGGCACGCAGGCCGGCGATGAGCCCGCGATACTCGGCCACGTTGTTGGTCGCGGTCCCGATCGACTCGGCGACCTCGGCGAGCACCTGATCGGCCGCGTCCTTGACCACCGCGCCGAATCCGGCCGGCCCGGGGTTCCCCCGCGAGCCCCCGTCGGCCTCGACGACGAATCTCTCGTCCATAAGGGTCGTCACAGGCCGGACTCACCCGTGCGGACCAGGATCCTGCGGCATTCCTCGCAGCGGACCACCTCGTCAGGGGCGGCGGCCCTGATGCGGTTGAGATCGGCGATCGACAGGCTGGTGCGGCAGCCCAGGCATCGGCCGCCGTGCAGCATCGCGGCCCCGATGCCCGACTGCTCGCGCAACTTCTCGTACAGCGCGAGCACGTCGGCGGGAACGTCGCCGGCGATCGGAGGACGCCTTTCCCGCAGCTCGGCGATCTCCTTGTCGATCTCCGCCAGGGCGGCGTCGCGGCGGTTCTCGGCCATGCGCAGCGCGGCCGCCGCCTTGTCACGCTCCGACTTGAGCGTGGTCACCCGGGTCTCGGCGGCCTCCCGGCGTTCCATGATCTCCAGCACGACCTCTTCCAGATCGTCCTGGCGCCGGCGCAGCGACGCTATCTCCGACTGCAGGCTCGCCAGATCCCTGGGCGAGGCGATCTGCCCGGAGTCGAGGCGCTTCTGGTCGCGCTCGGCCCTGGCCCGTACGGTGTCCACGTCCGACTCGGCCTTGGCCTGGTCGCGGGCGAGGTCACCGGCGTCGGTCTCGGCGGCGATGACCTGGGTGGCGAGCGCCGCGAACTGCTTGGACAGCTCGTCGATCTCGGCGAGTTCTGGCAGGGTCCGGCGTCGGTGCCCGAGCCGGTCGAGACCCGCATCGAGCTCCGCCAGGTCGAGCAGACGCTTCTGTGCTTCCGGTGCGGCCTTCATCCCCATCCCTCAAAGCGCTCGGGGGTCCAAGTCGGTGGTCGTCGCCGTCCACGCGTCCGTGACGGTGTCGGAGACACGCGCCTCAACAGTAATGCCCCCGGCGGCCAACGCCGACGTCAGCCGCCGGGCGGCGTCGGCGAGCCACGGCCATTCCGTGGCCCAGTGGGCCGCGTCGATCAGCGCGGGCCCCGCCGCGGCCTCCATGTGCTCGCTGGCGGGGTGATGCCGTAGATCGGCGGTGAGGAACACGTCGGCGCCCGCCGCGCTGGCCACCCCCAGCAGGGAGTCTCCCGATCCGCCGCACACGGCCACCGTCTCCACCATCCGGTTTAGATCTCCGGCCACACGCGGCGGCCCCGCCGTACGAGGCAGGCCGGAGGCGGCCCGTACGGCGAACTCGCGCAGCGGCATGGGCGCCGGGAGCACGCCGATGCGGCCGAGCCCCCGCCGGGGATCGTCGGCGGACGGCTGCAGGGGGCGCAGTTCCGAGGTCAGGCCGATCGCGCGGGCGAGCGCGTCGGAGACGCCGGGATCGGCGACGTCGGCGTTCGTGTGCGCGGTGAGGAGGGCGACGCCGCCGCGGATCAGCCGGTGCACGACCCGGCCCTTGAAGGTGGTGGCCGCGACGCTGGTGGTGCCGCGCAGATAGAGCGGATGATGCGTGACGAGCAGGTCGGCTCCCCAGTCGAGCGCCTCGTCCACCACGGCCGCCACCGGGTCCACCGCGAACAGGACCTTCCGTACGGACTGGTCCGGGTCGCCGCAGACGAGCCCGACCGCGTCCCAGGACTCGGCCCAGGAGGGGTCGTACATCGCCTCCATCTCCGCGACGACCTCGGCGAGAGTGCAGGAGATCATTGCCACCCGCGCACACTATCGCGCCGCGCGTCCGGAAGCGGTGCGCCGGGTACCGTCCCTGTGACGCCGCCTCTCCGGACAAGAACGGACCCAAGGGTGAACCTGGACGCGATGCTGGCAGACCTCGAGGAGCTGGTGCTCTGCGAGTCGTATTCCTCCGACCACGCGGCGCTCGCCCGCAGCGCGCGCGTGGTCGCCGCCCAGGGGCGTCGGCTGCTCCGGGCCGAGCCGGAGACGATCGTGGTCGATGGGGTGCCGCATCTGCGCTGGACGTTCGGCACGCCGCGCGTGCTGCTGCTCGGTCACCACGACACGGTCTGGCCGGTCGGCTCGCTGCGCGATCACCCGTGGTCGGTTCGCGACGGGGTCGCGCGGGGTCCCGGCGTGTTCGACATGAAGGCCGGGCTCGTGCAGCTCTTCCACGCGGTCGCCGCGCTGCCGTCGCCGGACGGGCTCACCGTGCTCGTCGTCGGCGACGAGGAGCTCGGCTCGCCGACGTCCCGGCCGCTCATCGAGGCGAGCGCGGCGAAGTGCGCCGCCACGTTCGTGCTGGAGGCCAGCGCCGACGGCGGCGCGCTCAAGACCGCGCGCAAGGGCATCTCGCGCTACGAGCTCTTCGTGTACGGCAAGGCCGCCCACGCGGGCCTCGAACCCGAGCTGGGCGCCAACGCCGGCGTCGAGCTGGCCCACCAGATCCTCGCGATCGCCGGCATCGCGGACCGGGTCCGGTCGTCCTCCGGGGT
Organism: Sphaerimonospora sp. CA-214678; assembly: GCF_050942215.1. Taxonomy (GTDB): domain Bacteria; phylum Actinomycetota; class Actinomycetes; order Streptosporangiales; family Streptosporangiaceae; genus Sphaerimonospora. The sequence continues at coordinate 2,031,432 of NZ_CP192056.1, read as the reverse complement.
GGGCATGGTGTCGGTGACGCCGACCATGCTGTCGGCCGGGACCAGCTCCAACACCGTGCCCGCCCTCGGGCGCGTCGCGATCGACGTACGGGTGCCCGACGCCGCGGCCCAGGCACGTGTCGACGAGCTGATGCGCGAGCTCGCCCCCCGCACCCCCGGCACCCGCCTTGAGCTGCGGGGCGGCCCGGGCCGTCCGCCCCTCGACCCCGCCTCCTCCGCCGAGCTGTTCGAGGCGGCCGTACGGATCGCCGACGATCTCGGCATCGGCCCGCTGCGCGGAGCGGCGGTGGGCGGCGGCTCCGACGGGTGCTTCACCGCCGGGGTCGGCTGCCCGACACTCGACGGCCTGGGCGCGGTGGGCGGGGGCGCGCACGCGGCCGGGGAGCACGTCATCGTGGCGGAGATGCCGGCCAGGGCCCGCCTGGTATCGCGGCTGATTCAGAGGTTTATCCAGTTTTGATGCCGAATCTCCCTGTATCGGCGGCAGATTGATCTAATGTGATCATCTGGTCACCGGGGGGATCGGGTGAGATTGTGGCACCATCGGTCCGTCAGGACCCGCCTGGCGGTCGTCTCGGGCGTGGTGATGGCGCTGATGTGCATCGCCGCGTCGATGGCCGTGCTGTTCACCGTGCACGAGACCGCGCAGACGTACACGACCCGGGCGGTCGTGGACACGGCGGAACGGCTGGGCTACGCGTCCGTACACGAACCACTGCCACCGATGATGCTGGACGAGGCGGTCGCGGGCGTGCAGGTGATCGACCGTGGGGGCCGGATCGTGTCGACGACCGCGGGCATCGCCGGACGCCCGAGGATGGCGGACGTCCGCCCGGCCAGGCCCGGCCCGCAGGTGCTCCCCGGCGAGTGCCGGTCCCCCGCGTTCCCCGGCAGATGCGTGACCGTCGCGGCCTTCCGCGTCCCGGGCGGAGCGGACGGGCACGTCGTCTACGCGGCCGACTACGACGTGCCCTGGCACGTCAGCGGCCGGCTGCTGACCACGCTCGCCTGCATCACCTTCGCGTTGTCCGTCCTCACCGCCTGCGGCACGTACCTGGCCGTGCGCAGGGCGCTCGAGCCCGTCGACGCCGTCACGGAGAAGCTCGCCACGATCACGGCGACCGACCTGAGCCGGCGGGTGCCGGTGTCGAAGTTCCGGGACGAGCTGCGGCGGCTGGCCGAGGCCGCCAACCAGACCCTCGACCGGGCCGAGCTCGCGGTCGAGCAGCAGCGGAGGTTCGCCTCCGACGTGTCCCACGACCTGCGCAGCCCGCTGACGGCCATGCGCGCCGAGATCGAGGGGGCGATGCTGGATCCGGAGCACGCCGACTGGCGCGCCACCGGTACGGCCCTGCTGGACAGCCTCGATCGGCTACAGGCCATGGTCGCCGACCTGCTTCATCTCGCGAAGCTGGACGCCGGGGCGGCGCGGCCGGGTCCGGAACGCATCGACCTGGCCGGGCTCGCCGCCCGCGAGCTGGACCGCCGTCCGCGCAAGGTGGAGGTGGTGCGGGACCTGATGCCCGGGGTGATCGTGACCGGGGACCGGCTGAGCCTGGCCCGCCTGCTGGGCAACCTGCTCGACAACGGCGAGCGTCATGCCACGTCCAAGCTGTGGGTCACGGTACGTCAGGAGGACGGCGAGGCGACCCTCGATGTGCAGGACGACGGGTCCGGTATTCCCCCCGAGTACCGGGAGGTGGTGTTCCAGCGCTTCACCCGGCTGGACCAGGCACGTGAGAAGGACGCCGGCGGCACCGGTCTCGGTCTGTCGATCGCCCGTCAGATCGCGCAGACCCACGGCGGCACGCTGACCGTCGAGGACAGCGCGGTCGGCGCCCGGTTCGTTCTGCGACTTCCGGCGGCGGCCCCCTGACCAGGTCGGGCCTCACTCCCCCTCCCGCAGGGCGATCACCGTCGGGAGCGGAGCGCCGAGAGCCTCGACGACCGCGTCCTCGAGCTCGTCCGGGGTCAGCACGGCCCGCCCCCGCGCCCCGTAGGCCCGGGCGAGCGCCGGGAGGTCGGGCCCGTGCAGGTCGACGGCCAGCGGGGTCATGCCCTGCCTGGCCATCTCCTCCCTGATCTCCCCGAAGCCGCCGTTCACCGACACCACGATCGGCAGGCTGAGCCGCAGCTCCACGGCCGTGGCCAGCTCCTGCACACTGAACTGGAACGCGCCGTCGCCGGCCAGCGCCATGACCGGCCGATCCGGTCTGCCGAGCTTGGCGCCGATCGCGGCGGGCAGCGCGAACCCCAACGTGCCGAACCCCGTCGGGAACAGGAACCGGCCCGGCGGGTCCACGGGCACGGCGACCAGCGCACCGTGGTACACCATCATCGAGTTGTCGCCGACGAGGATCCCCTCCGGCGGCAGCGCGCGGCGCAGCGCGTCCAGGTGGTCCCCCCACCGGCCGGTGAGCTCGCTCAGCTCCCACCGATGGTCCGGCGGGTGCGGTACGGCCGGCGCCCCCGGCCGGTGATCGGGCGGCCCGAGCCGTTCCCACAGGCCCCGCAGGGCGAGCTCGGCGTCCGCGACGATCGCGACGTCGGCGACGTGATCGCCGTACATCTGGCCGGGATCGACGTCCACTCTGATCAGGCTTCCGGCGAGGGAGAGCCCGTCGTCCCAGAGATCCGCCGGGCCCAGCTCTGTGCCGACGGCCAGCACGACGTCGCACCCGGCGAGCCAGTGCCGTACGGCCTTCAAATGAAGGGTGGCCCCCAGCGCCAGATCGTGGCTCTCCGGCACGGTCCCCTTGCCGTTGACCGTCGTCACCACCCCGGCGCCCACGGCCTCGGCCAGGCGCATGGCCGCGCCGCCCACCGGCGCTCCGTCGTCTCCGGGCCGTTGGGCGCCGCCGCCGAGCACGAACCCGGGCCGGTTCGCGGCGCGCAGCAGCCGCGCCGCCTCGTCCAGCGCGTCCGGATCGGGGGCGCGCGGTGTGATCCGGTACGGCGGGGCGAACCTGACGTCATCCCTGGCCGCCAGCAGGTCCACCGGGATCTCGATGTGGATCGGCCGGGGCCGGCCCTCGGCGAACCGGCCGAACGCGCGTGCGACGGCCGCCGGGATCTCCCGGACCGAGGCCACCCGGTGGCTCCACTCGCACAGCGCGTCGGCCGCGGCGGACTGCTCCTTGCTCTCGTGCAGGTAGCCGCGGCCCTGGCGGGGATGGCCGGTGGGCACGCCCGGCGAGACGACCAGGATCGGCGACGAGTCGGAGTACGCCTGCGCCATCGCGGTGAGTGCGTTGACCATGCCGGGGCCCGTGGTGGTGAGCACCACCCCCGGCCGGCCGGTCACCCGGGCGTACCCGTCGGCCGCGTATCCCGCACCTTGCTCATGACGTGGGGTCACGCATCGGATGCCCGCCGGGCTCAGCTCGCCGTAGATCGCGAGATTGTGCGTGCCCGGGATGCCGAAGACGATGTCCACGCCGTGCAGCCGGAGAGCCTCGACGAGGATCCGGGCTCCGTTGGGCGTCATGATCCATCCGGGGGTCGGGAGAGGACTTCGTAATAGCCTTGCCCTTCCCTGTAAACCCATACGCCTTTAGGAGTCAGGAATTTCCGCCGTGTTTTCCCACGGCGTGCTCGTCGGCTCCGGTGGACAGCACGTTTTCGATGGATCCGACCGCCTGGAGCACCATCCGGTCCATAGCCTCGCGGGTATGGGAGGCGATATGACCGGTGACGAGGAGCCGGTCGCCGAAGGTCTTCAGCAATTTGGCCGCGACCCGCGAATTTCGGTCGTAGAAACCGTCGAAAACGGCCGTGCCGACACGTTTGTCGCTCATGACCTCATACAGCGCATCCGGGTCGACGACGGCCGGCCGGGCGGTATTGATCAGAACGGCCCCCGGACGCAACCGCTTCAGGACCTCGACGCCGACCATGGACCTCGTCTCCGCGGTGCAGGGGACCATGACGACGAGGATGTCGCTGCGCTCGGCCAGTTCGAGCAGGGGAAGGAAGGACAGGCCCAGCCGTTCCTCGACGTCGCGTCTCCTGGTGCGGCTGAAGTAGGCGACGTCCACGCGGAAGGCGCGCAGGATCTCCGCGATCCGGGTGCCGTTCGCCCCCAGTCCGACGATGCCGACCGTGCGGGAGCTCAGCTCGTGCGGCAGTTCCTCCGGGCCGCGCCAGTACGGATACCGATCGCCGATATGGCGCCCGATGTTCCGGTTGGCGTTGATGATCTGGCCGATCGTGAGCTCGACCACCGACTCCGTGGCCGCCCGCGGCGTGCTGGTCACGACGATCCCGAGGTCGTCGGCCGCCGTCACGTCGACGAAGTTCTCGTAGCCCACGCCCAGGAACGCGACGACCTTGAGCGTCTCCCGCGCGCTCCGCAGCGCCTCGGCCGTGGCCTGCTCCTCGCCCCCGTGGACGTAGGCCACCGCACCGCGCAGGCCGCGGATCAGCTCCTCCTCCGTCAGCGGCTGGATCGGCTTCGACGGGACCAGCAGGCCGCGTCCGCGCAGCGGCGCGAGCAGCGACATGTCCATGCCCGCTCCGGTGACCAGGACCGTCCCGCCCATCGTCGTCATCTCTCCGACGAAGTCCCGCACCATCACACTACGGTCTGGTATATCCCCGATCGCCGCCGCTTGGGACATTTCCGTCTCTCACAATTAGGCATTGATATCGTCTCTGCTCATCTGCATCTGTGCTGGCACGATGAGCCGGGCAACGGCGAAATCTCACCGATGGTCCAGGCGACGGAGCAGGGAACCAATGATATAAGGGTCGTGTAGCCCCTAGTACATCTTCCGGCCGGCGAACAGGTCATCGAACCGTTCGAAAGGGCCCGACAGTACAGAAAGGCTCGCAGCGATGAAGTTTCAGCCGCGCCAGCAGCTTCTGGATCTCTGGGAGGCGGCCGCCCGAGCCTCGTACCCCGACGGCGAGTGGACCTGGGGCGGGCGGGACGGGTCGAACTCCATCTCCGACGCCGAACAGCTGCTGTGCTTCCTCTACCCCGCCGCCGAACTGCCGGGCTTCCGGCTGGACACGCCGGACGAGACCGCCGACGACGTCCTCGCCGCGCTGACCCCGCTGGGCGACTCGGTCGAGATCCCGAAGCTGCTGCTGAAAGTGATCGGGCAGTACCTGCGCAAGTACACCGCGGAGGACGGGCGGCCGGTGTTCTCCGGCGGGAGCTACTTCCGCACGGCCGACCCCGAGGCGAAGCCCGCGCCGGAACAGCTCCAGCTCGACATGGTCGACTCCTTCTCCATGTCGGTCACGCTCACGCTGTCCACGCTCGGCTTTCTGAAGGTCTTCCGGCAGAGCGTGCGCAGGCAGTCGCTGCGCGCCGAGATCCGGGAGCTGGAGGAGCTCGCGAGCAGGCGCCTGACGGCGGCCATGGTGGGCCTGCTGCGCAGCTTCTCGGTCAACGCCTTCGAGCCGGGCTCGCCGGCCGGCCGTGCGCTGATGCGGACCGTCAACCAGACCGGGGCCCCGGACCGCCGGGTGCTCGACGAGCTGCGGCGCGCGCTGCGCCCGGTGCGCGCGGGTCTGCGGGACATCACGATCGGATCGGGCAGCCAGGCCGAGCTCGACAACGAGAACCTGCTGTTCGAATGCGGGTGGACCTGGGGCATCGTGAAGGACTCCCCCGAGGTCTCCGTCTCCGACATCGGCTCCCAGCCCAAGGGCGTGGCGGCCAACGCGCCGTTCCTCTACTTCACCGTCAACGCCCTCGTCGGCATCGCCGACCTGTTCTCCGAGCGCACCCGGGTGCTCGGCCTGCTCGACGACCCCCAGCAGACGCTCGCGCAGTTGATCCAGCGCCGGTGGGACCTCACCCAGCTCTACTGGCGGACGGTCGCCATGTACGGCCGCGGGCCCTGGCCGCTGCAGGACATCCCGTGGAAGACCACGGACGAGAAGGAGTCGGAATACTACAGCCTCGGCGTCACCGCGATGGTGGTGCAGAGCCTCGTCAACAACCGCGCGGCCGACGTCGACTTCGGCCGGGTGGCGGACGTGCTGCAGGAGCTGGCCGTACGGGCCAGGATCATCCGCAGGGCGGTGCCCGGAGACCATTCCGTCGCCATGCACTTCCCCGGCGTCTCGATCAGCATGATCGGCTCGGAAGAGCTGGGCCCGAGGCTGACGTGGGTCGTCTCCGACTTCGCGATCACGCTGCTCAAACGGACGATCTGGGCCGCTTCGATCGTGCAGAACACCCATACCAGAGAGCGGCTTCTCGGGCTCGCCGACCAGATCTGGCAGCATGTCGCGATGCGCCGGTGCTCGACCGGGCGCGCGCAGGGGCTGTGGGACCAGCCGGGCAACGTGTTCGGCGGCGTCGACGCCCAATCGGTGGAGCCCTCCTGGTACTTCAGCGAGCGGGTCGTCGAGTTCCTGGTGGCGGCGGCCAAGGCCAGGAGCGACCCTCCCCTGCGCAACCCCCGGCTCGTCGAACTGGCCTACGAGATGCTCGGCGAGGCGGAGCACCTGCTGGATCAGGAGCTGGTCCTGCGGCCGCTGATGGCCGGGCAGACGATCCAGCCCAAGCTCCGCGGCATCCAGGCCGCGCTTCAGCGGGCCAGGGCGATCGCCGGCGAGCGGCCCGCCACGGCCCAGGCGCTGATCTACGACGCCCTGCTCGACCTGGAACGGCTGGCCACCGCACGTGACAACGCGGCGGAGGCCATATAGATGCTGGTCTTCGCGATCTCCGACAAGGGCGGGACCGGACGCTCGGTCACGAGCACGAACGTCGCCTACCGGCATGCCCTGCAGGGCAACGACTCCTGCTACCTGGACTTCGACTTCGGCTCTCCGACGGCCGGCGCGATCTTCAGTGTGAGCTCGGTGGCGCGCGGCACCCGCTCCGGCGGACTGCACGAATACCTGCGTGGCGAGCTCACCGAGCCGCAGCGGATCGACGTGTGGGCGGAGTCCGACCGGGAGGGGCTGCGCGTCAAGCCGCCCGGAGCCGGACGGCTCGTGCTGCTCCCCGGCAGCAGGGGCGGAGGCGAGCTGTCCTCGGTGGACGAGGAGACGGTGCACAGGTGCGTCCAGCTGTTCGGCCGGCTGGAGGAGGAGTTCGATCTGTGCATGGTGGACGTGAGCGCGGGACGCTCGTTCACCGCCGAGATGATCCTGCGGGCCACCGTGCGGCTGCCCGCCGTCCCGTTCCGCTGGCTTGTCTACCACCGGTGGACCCGCCAGCACATCATCGCGGCCGACGGCCTCGTCAACGGCACCGACGGGCTGCTCGACGCCGGCGCGCGGTTCGGGCACGACCCTGAGGTCCTGCGCGACCGGATCCGCTTCGTCCGCACCGCGGTGCTCGAGTCCGAGGCGGCCGAGCTCGTCGGCCTGCGCGACGAGCAGCGGGCCTGGCTGGGCGCCTACGACGGCGAGCTGCGCGAGCTCGCGCGCCGTCACGGCGTCGGCCGTACGACCATGCTCGGCAAGGTTCCGCTCGACCCGATCCTCCAGTGGCGGGAGCAGCTCATCTCCGACGAGGACGTGCTGGCCAGCAAGATCGCGAACGCCGAGACGGCCGCCGCGTTCGAGGACCTGGCCAAGAAGATCATGGACGACAGCGCGTGGGAGGGGCTGTGACACCCGTGAACGCGATGTTCGGCGAGGTGACCGCGGAGCGGCGGATCGCCGCCGCTCCCCTCTCCCACGTGTCCGTCGAACTCGGGCACCTCTACATGGAGGACTTCGAGGCAGGCCCCGATCGGCTGCGCCGGCTGTTCCGCCGGGTCGCCCCCTGGGCCGGGGCCCTGCGGTCGGCCTGGGAGGAACGGATGCCCGGGCGGCAGGCGAGGGTCAGCACGTGTTTCCTCGTCGACGACTACTTCAGCCGCTTCAGTTCTCCGGCGGAGTCGCTGCCGATGGTCCTCGACACCGCGGCGGAGTGCGACCTGTCCATCGACTACATCGCACGGGAGTCGGCCTGTGCCGAGCCCGCCGGGCTGGTCGAGGACCGGCTCGTCGACGACCCGCCGCCGGGCGCCAACGGGTCGCGCCCGCCGGTGAAGGAGACGGGCTGGCTCTGCAACGGCATGCGCTCGCCACAGGCGGGGGCCGCCGTACAGGCGATGGGCAAGGCTCAGCGGTGGGCGCCACCGGCTCAGAACGCGAAACGCGGTCACTCGATCTTCGTCGACGTGGAGCTGTGGGACGAGAGCGGACAGCGCCGCACCTGGTCGTGCCCGTTCCTGGCGGCCGTCTGGCAGCTCCTGCGGCTCGGGCTGCTGCGCGACGAGGGCCGGCTGCCGCTGCGGCCGGTGCCGAGGCCGCCGGCCTGGCCCGCCGACTGGGACGCGCTGCCTCCCATCGTCCGGCTGAACGAGCAGGCCCCGCCGTTCACCGCCTACACCACGATGTCCGTCCTGCCCTCCCGGTTCCTGCCGGTCGAGCTGGCCGTGCGCACGATCCTCAGCCAGGTCGCGGTGGACGCCGAGGTGCTGCGCCAGGTGGCCGGCCGGAGCGAGGGCGAGGGCATCCGGCTCGCCGAGGAGCTCGTCGACCGCATCTCCTATGTCTTCACCTAGAGAACCGGATCCGATGCTGGTCATGGGGGAAGTCCACACCGGACTGCTGCAGAACTCGGGGGAGGTCACCGCCTCCGCGTGCGACCGGCTCCTCGGCCTGCTCGCGGGACAGACCGTGCGCGTCTCCCGGCGCCCGATCGTCCACGCGATGTCACCGGACCGGCTGACCGGAGTCGATTGCCACCTCCCCTCCGCGTCCCGGTCCCGGGTGAGAGGCGTCGGGACCGTGCTGACCCGGTGTTCGATCACCGGCGGCCGGGTCGTCCAGGGCTCCTCCTACGTCCGGATCGTGCGCGCCACGGTCGACCGCCGCCTGCCCTGGTCGCACTATCTGGCCAGACCGGGGGTCGTCGAGGTGCTCGGCAAGGCGAAGGCGCACGACCTCGCCGACGGGTTCACCGACGAGGCGGACGGGCACGACGGCATGCCGGCGCGGCGAGACTCCCCGGGCTCGCCTCTCCTCGATCTCGGCGCGATCAGCGGCAGGTTCGTGGACCTGGTGCAGTCGTCGCCGCTCCTCGATCGCCGGGCCCCCTTCAAGATTCCGCGGACCCGCCTGCGCTGGGTGGCGGAGAGCGGTGAGCAGGGCATCCGCTTCACCCTGCGAAACGATCGGTCGCGCACGCTGCGACTGGTCCACGGCGGGGGGTTCACCCCGTCCGTCGCCGATCTGTGCGAGGACCTGGCGCTGCACGACTGGCTGCTGACGACGCTGCTGGTGATCGTCGAGCGGGCGCTGACCGGCGGGGCGCCGAGATCGGAGGCCGTGGCCAGGCTGACCCCGGCGGTCGATCATCTCCTGCACCTGTGGATGCCGGCCGCACGGGTCGACCAGGCGTTCGCTCCGCTGTGGGAGAGCCTGGAGCGGCACCCCGGATTCACCCGGCAGTGGCGGTCGCTGGTGAACCGCGTCCGCGACCAGATCTCCATGGACATACTGACCCTTCTCACCAGAAGAGGTGGGTGGTAGATGGCGGCGTCGATCAGATTTCGGGTGAACCGCGAACTGGTTCCGCGCACTCTGCGCAAAGTCCTCATCATGGCCGCCGTCGGGGTTCCCACGTACTTTCTCACCGACGACGACGGACCCTTCATCGGCACCGCCGAGCCGCGCAAGGCGTGGGGGATCATTCTCACGGTCTTCATCAGCGCCGTCGTCTTCGTCGTGCAGTACCTCGTCGAGGTCGACAAGCAGCTGGAGACGCTGCGCCAGGAGATCGCCTCCGGCCTGTCCCGGATCAACGAGGCGACCGAGCTGTTCGGGTTGGTGGAGGAGTCCGCGGTGCAGACGGACGTGGTCACCCAACTCGTGCGCAACGCGACGAGGGTCGACAAGGAGATGCCCACCCTGGTCCAGGCCTTCGCCCAGTGGGAGATCGCACGGATCTCCACGCTCCTGCGGGAGCTCGGGGAGGGGAACGTCATCTACGAGGGTGAGGACCGCGACTGGCTGCTCGGTCTGGCCCACAACACGCGGCACAGCCTGGACGCGCTCAGCCTCAACGTCGTGGACCAGGGGCCGAGCGAGTTCGACGGGGGGTTCTGGACGACCGACGCGGGCCAGCGCTATCTGGACTTGCAGCGCGACCGGATCCGCGACGGGGTGCGGATCCGCCGGATCTTCTTCGTGGACAGCCCGGAACGGCTCGCATCGGAGATGTTCCGGCGCATCTGCAAAATGCACTCGGAGATCGGTGTCCGGGTGCGCGTCCTCACGCCGTCGCATCTCGTGAGCCCCCTGGGCGTGTTCGATTTCATCGTCTTCGACCAGGTGCTGAGCTACGAGGTGACCCCCTCGTCTCCGCAGGTGGGTGAGATCGCCACGCACACGTTCGTGCACACGTTGCTGGTGCTGGAGCCGCCCAGGGTGCGGCAGCGGATCGAACGCTTCAAGGAGTTGTGGGAGCTGGCGTCTCCCCTGGAATGACCGGGACGAACTCGCGGTCGGGACGGCAGACGTCCAGCAGTTCCCGCGTCCCGTCGCCGGCTTCGCCGGCGAGGACGGCCGCGACCAGCTCGGCGGTGACGGGGGCGAGCGTGACGCCCAGCCCGCTGTGGCCGGTGGCGGCGAGGACGCGCCCGTGCTCGCCGGTGTAGCCGATGATCGGAATGTGGTCGGTGCTGCCCGGCCGCAACCCGGCCCAGCTCCGCTCGATCGGCCAGGTCGCGGCCTGCGGCATCAGGGCGCGCACCCCGCGCAGGATCTCCTCGCGGGCACGGGCGGTGACCGTCACGTCGCCTACATGGGGCTCATAGGTGACGCCCATGGCGACCCTGCCGTCCCGCCGGGGCACCAGGTACGGATAGCCCTCGAAGTCGCCGTCCCTGATCTCGGCGAAGATGTGGTGGCGCAGCGGGTAGCCGGTGCTTCCGGGAGGGCGGGTGTCGAAGGCCTCGCCCTTGATGGGATAGAGGTGCCGGCGGTGGTCGGGCAGGAATCGGCCGCTGCCGGAGCCTGCGGCCACGACCGCCGTTCCGGCCGAGACGTGCGTGCCGTCGTCCAGGCGTATATCGGCGGAACCGGGCAGCTCGGCGAGATGTTCCGCCCGCGCCCCGGTCCGGACGCGGATCGGCCCGGCCTTTCCGGCGAGCGCCGTACGCAGCGCGCCCATCAGCTCATGCGGGTCGAGCGCGAGCTCGTCCGGCAGCAGGAACCCCCCGACCACGGCGTCGCTCAGCAGCGGTTCGAGTTCCCTGACCTCCGCGCCGGTGAGCTGCTCCACGGCGAACGGCGACCGCCGCCACTCCGGCAGGACCTCGTTCTCCAGCCGGTCCATCTCCGTGTCGTCGAGCGCGACCTGCAGATCGCCGCCTTCCAGCAGGGGCACCGCCACACCGGAGATCGCGCCGATCTCATCCAGCCAGTCCGGATACAGGTCGCGGCTGCGCTTGATCACCGCGTTCAGCGGCCCGAGGCAGGAGGGTTCTGTCTGGGTGAGGATGCCGCCCATGGCGGCCTCGGAGGCCCCCTGGCCCAGCCGCGGCCCGGCCTCCACGACGAGGACCGTCCGGCCCTGTGAGCCGAGCCTGTGGGCGATCGCGCATCCGATCACACCGCCACCGATGATCGCGACATCGCAGGTTTCACGCACGCGCCGTCTCTCCCAATGCTCCGCCGGGCCGCCCGTCAATTCGAAAGTAGGCGAGGCCGGGACGTTCCGGATAGGTCACATAGGAGTGGCCCGAGGGGAAGGGTATCCCCCGGCGCCGCGCCCACGCTGGAACTCCGCGCCATCGCGCCGTATTGGAGCACCACACGATTCGGCATTGTGACCACCGGCTCACCGGTCATCAGAGCGGGAGATATTCGAACCAGTCGAATTCGGCCGTATTACTGCTCGGACGGCCATTGGAACTGGCGTACATGCCGATATACGCGCCGGTGAAGCCGCCGGCGACCGACGTGCCGAGGAGCCTGCCGTCCACCGGGTCGCCGAGATCGCGCCACTGCCCCGGCGTCTCGGCGTAGCGCGCCTGGTACTCCTGCCCCCGTGCCTCCACACCCAGCCAGATCCTGCCGGGCCGCCCGTCGCACGCGGCGGACAGCGGGGCGCGGGCCCGTACGGCTTCGACGCCCGCCTCGCGCCGGACCAGTTCCAGGCCGCGTACGGTCACCACGATCAGCACGTGGAAGTCGTCGCTGCGCACGAGCGCCAGGCCGGCGCACTCGCCCGGTCCAGGGGTGAATTCCAGCGCCGTGTGCGCGGCGAAGTCCATGTGCTGCTGCCGCCGCGCGATCAGGCTCGGGTCGGTCCGCTGGGCGAGCGTCTGCGGCCGCAGGCGCAGCCGCAGCCGGCCGTCCCCCAGGCTCCAGTACGGCTCGCGCGGCGTGCGCAGATGGTTCCACACGGGCGACAGCCGTACCGTGTCGAAGTGGTCGCAGGCCGGAGCGGCGGGCCAGCGGTGCTCGGGCAGCGCGGGGGCCTCGGCCGCCTCGGCGACCGGGTCCGCGATCGGCCAGCCGTCCTCCCAGCGGACCGAGGTGAGGAACGTCTCCCTGCCGAGGTTGTCGCCGCCGCCGTAGGGGCGGACCGCGAGCAGCACCATCCACCAGTCGCCGTCCCGGGTCTCCACCAGATCGGCGTGGCCCGTGCAGGTGATCGGGTGATCGCGGCCGAGATGGCGGTTGGTGAGGATCGGGTTGCGCGGGCAGGGCTCGTACGGCCCGGCGACGTGCTCCGATCTCGCGATCATCACCGCGTGGTCGTGGGAGGTGCCGCCCTCGGCGGTCAGCAGGTAGTAGCGCCCGTCGATCTTGTAGATGTGCGGGCCCTCGGACCAGACGGCGCCGCGCTGCACCGCCTCCCAGATGACCCGCTCCCCGCCCAGCGGCCGCAGCGTCACCGGGTCGAGCTCCCGGAGCCAGATCTCGGTGTCGCCGGGATGGCCGGGCTCCTCCTTCTCCCGCGTGCCGCAGACCCACACCCTGCCGTCGTCGTCGAACAGCAGGGAGGGGTCGATACCGCCGACGCCGGGCAGCGGATGCGGGTCGCTCCACGGACCGGCGGGATCCGTGGCGGTGACAATGAAGTCGCCCGCCCCGCCCACAACCGTGGTGATCACGTAGAACACCCCGTCGTGGTGGCGGATCGTCGGGGCGTAGACGCCGCCGGAGGCCCGTACGCCGTCCAGATCGAGCTGGGACGGGCGGTCCAGCACGTGGCCGAGTTGCCGCCAGTTGACCAGATCCCGGCTGTGGAAGATCGGCACCCCGGGGAACCACTCGAAGCTGGAGGTGACGAGGTAGTAGTCGTCACCCACCCGGCACACCGAGGGATCGGGGTGGAACCCCGGGATGATCGGGTTGCGGAACCCGCGGCAGGTCTCGGTCACGCGCTCGATCACGGGATCGGTCATAGCGGCCCCCGGCTCACGGCAGCACGCCGCTGAGCCGGAGCACCCCCCAGTGGCTGGTGTCGAGGTAGCTGCGGCCGGTGGCGTCGTTCCAGGTGACCGCGCTCGTGCGGGCGGCGCCGGTGGCGTCGTTCACCTGCACGTCGAAGCCGAGCAGGCCGCCGACGCCGAGCTTGACCGTGGGCAGCTTGATCGCGGCCTCGACCACGTATCCGCCGGGGACGGTCCTGGCGGCCGCCGTCACGTTGTCCTTGACCCCGGCGGCGTCGAAGGTGCCGCCGACGGTCACCCGGCCGGAGAAGCTCACCCGATACTGGCCGTCCTCGTCGCCGTACCCCTTGGTCTTGCCGTTCTCGGGATCCACGAAGATCTCCACCGAGTCCTGCGCCCACGGGTCGGGCGACTCCTCGCTCAGCGTGGGGTCGGTCACCCGGGCCAGGACGTACAGGGTGTCCTTGCCCCACATCGCGCGCACCCGCGCGGTGGCGCCCGACGTGCCCTGGATCCAGGTCCGGGTCGTGATCTCCGGGGCCGGCGCCCACGCCAGGTCCATCTTCCCGTCGACGACGGGGGTGGCGCCGGGCAGGGGCAGGACGCGCGGGGCGGTGGCGACCTTGACCGCGGGCGTGAACGTCAGCTGCCCGGTCCAGGAGATGTCCGTGCCCCCCTTGACGTCGCGCACGGTCACCTCGAGGCCGGTGGCCGTGCCCGAGGGCAGCAGCGCCTCGACGCGGTAGCCGCCGCCGCCGATGGGCAGCGCCGCGGCGGTGAAGCCCCGCTCGTGTGCGCCGTTCCGCTTCACCGTGTACGCCGTGCCGCCCACGGTGAAGGTGACGCGATCGTCCCGGTCGTGCGTGGCGTCCCGCACCTCGGCCATGACGTACAGCCCGGCCTTGGCCGAGCGGGCCTGGAAGCCGGCGGAGACGCCGCCCACCCTGGCGATCGGCGCGTCGGGCAGCAGGTCCCACTCGAGATCGCGGCGGCCGTCCACCCGCGGCGTGCCGGCCGGGGCGTCCAGCTCGCGCACCAGGGGCGGCAGCTTTGCGGGGTCGACGATGCCCCAGTAGGCGGGCTTGGCCTGCAGCTCGACGTCGAACGGCAGCGGCGCGTTCAGCCGGGTGATCGGGAAGGTCGACAGCCAGGTGGCGTCGTCGGCCAGACCCCAGAGGGTGACCGAGCCGATCTGCTCCCGGTGCCGGCGGAAGACGTCGAACAGCTCCTTGTACCGGTGGCCCTGCTCCGCGATGACCTCGTCGGGCACCTCGTCGTAGGAGGAGACGAAGTCGGTGTAGACGCTGACGTCGAGTTCGGTGATGTGCTGGTCGAGCCCGAGCCCGGCGAACTTCTCGATCGTGTCCTCGACGCTGGACGCGGGCGGATGCTCGATGTTCAGGTGGAGCTGGTGGCCGACGCCGTCGATCGGCACGCCCTCGCGCCTCAGCTTCTTCACCAGGTCGTACAGCGCCTGCCGCTTGCGCGGGAACTCGGTGTTGTAGTCGTTGATGAACAGCTCGGCGGCCGGATCGGTCTCGCGGGCGACGCGGAAGGCGGTCCTGATGAAGTCGAGGCCGGTGATCTCGTACCACTTCGACCGGCGCAGGCCGTCCGGCTGGTTCTCGTCGATCACCTCGTTGACCACGTCCCAGGCCGCGATCTTCCCCTTGTACCGGCCGACGAGGGTCTTCACGTGGTTCTCCAGCCGCCGCAGCAGCAGCGCCTTGTCCGCCGGGGAGGCGGTGAGATCCCGGTCGCCGTCCTTGAACACCCAGTCGGGCGTCTGGCTGTGCCAGGCGAGCGTGTGGCCGCGGAACTTCAGGCCGTGTTCGACGGCGTAGTCCACCAGGTGGTCGCCCTCGGCCAGGGTGAACTCGCCCTCGCTCGGCTCGGTCGCGTCCCACTTGAGCGCGTTGCCCGGGGTGATCCCGCTGTAGTGCTTGAGCAGCAGCCGGCTGTGCTCGCCGATGGTCTGCGGGCGCTCGACCGCCGCTCCCATCGTGAACGGCACCGCGTCCTTGAGCGAGGGGATGTCGGTCTCGATCGGCCTCGGCTCGACGTACGACAGCGTGAAGTCGTCGAGGTAGAACGGGAAGGTGCCGGTCTCCGACTCCACGTAGACGCTGAGGAAGTCCACGTCGTGGGCGAGCGTGTAGGAGCCCCTGAGCTCCACCCACTCCCCGGCCGGGACCGCGGCGGGCGCGGCCACCCGCTCATAGGACGGCGTGCCGTCCGTCCGCCGTTCGACCGACAGTCCCAGCCTGCTGCCCGCGTCCGCGCCCGGCCCGAGCCGCACCCAGGCGCTCAGCGTGTACTTCGAGCCCTTCGCCATCTTTCCGAGCACGCTGATCGCCGGGCCGTCCCAGAAGTCCGACCGGTCGGTCACGGCGAGGCTGTACGAGCCCCCGTGCGCCACGTCCGTGGTCGTGGCGAGCGACGCGGAGGCGCGCGGCGACCAGCCCTGCGCTGTGCCGCTCTCGAAGTCGGTCGAGAGCCCCGAGCGCGACGGGTCGCTGTCGGAGGTGACGACGATGTCGTCGAGGTAGAACCGCGTGGCCGCGTCCGAGCTCTCCGCGTAGAGCTGCAGGCCCGTCGAGTCCGCGCTGAAGGTGTACGTCCCCGACAGCTCGACCCAGCCGGCGTCGGTGACCGTACCGGCGGCGACCCGTTCGTAGGTCGTGTCACCGCCGTCGGGAGTGCGCTGCACGGTCAGCGCGATCGTGGCGCTGGGCTCCCCGCTCACCAGCCGGGCGAAGGCGGTCACCGAGTAGGCGACCCCCTTCTCGAAGGGCGGGGTGATGGACGCGCCATGCCAGGTGGCGGTCCGTCCGGAGGTGAGCAGGGAGCCGGTCCCCGAGTGGGCGGCGTCGGAGGTCACGGTGACCGTGACCCCGTCGCCACGCGGCCCCCACCCCTGGGTGGTGCCGTCCTCGAAGTCGTACTTCGCGATCTGCGTCGCCGCCTGTGCCGACACCGCCTGTGCCGTCGCCTGCCCGGCCGGAAGCAGGACCACGGAAAGACACAGGGACATCAGCAGGCTCAGCAGGGCCGCCGCGGGTTTGCGCATGGGGTCTCCTCGGGGGGACAGGAGAAGGGGGTGGGCTTGGGCGGGAGGACCCGGTCCGGGTCAGGGTCTGCTGTCGCCGCTCCGGGCTCCGCCCAGGTCGGCGGACAGCAGGTCGATCAGCGGCTCGCGCCGGGCGCAGCCGGCCAGGGCGAAGGAGTCGGCCAGCGCGACCAGCTCGTCGTCGCCGAGGCCGCGGAACAGCTCGGCGTACTCGGGCACCAGCGCCTGCGACATGAGGATGTGGCGGACGAGGTCGTCCACCTGGTAACGGGCGCCCCACGGGTAGGGCTCCCAGCGCGGGAACTCGGTCTCGATCAGACGGTGCAGCGGCGCGAGCTCCTCCGCCGACTCCTCCATCGTGGAGCCCCACCGGTCCGCGCCGAGCCGCCGCTTCTTGGCGATGAACGGCCCGAACCGGTCCATGTACGGCCCGGCCGCGCAGACCAGGCCCTGCAGCCCGACGTCCTTGTAGGTCCACAGGGACCACCCGGCGTCGTGGGCGTCGTAGATCTCCAGCTGGTCGCGGAGGATCTGGTACCGCTGCGCGTCGATGCCGGGATCGCCCGGGTAGACCGGGCCGAACTCGCCCACCCAGATCGGCGTGCCGGTCTCCCGCTGGAACGTGGTCCGCCGCTCGAACGTCCGCTCCAGCTCGGCGCGGTCGCACCACTCCCCGCGCGTGTACCCGGGGTACTGCCCGCCGTGGGCGAACCCGGCCAGCGCGTAGTCGTGGCAGACGAACACGGTGTTCTCGTACACCTCGCGGAACACCGAGAAGTCGGTCGAGTAGGTGTTGCCGTCGAGGAACAGCACATGGCCGGGGTCGACCGCGCGCAGCGCCTTGACCAGACGGTCGTAGAAGGGGCCGACCACCTGCCCGCTCGGGTCGCCCGGCTCGTTGATCGGGTTGTAGCCGGCCACCCAGGGGTTGTCCCGGTAGCGGTCGGCCACCGCCTCCCACAGGTGCACCGCCCGGTCCTGGAAGTGCCGGTGCCGCCAGAAGGAGGCCACGTGGGTGGGGTTGTCTGAGTGCCAGTGCTGGTTCTGCGACCCGGGGAGCGCGTGGAGGTCGATGACACTGTAGACGCCGCGCTCGCCCAGCAGGCCGATGACCCGGTCCAGGTGGCGGAAGCCGTGGTCGATGATCTCCATCGGCCGGTCGTCGGACTCCAGGTGCCGGTAGTTGACGGGGATCCTGACGCAGTTGACGCCGACGTCCCGCAGGAGGTCGGCGTCGTCCTCCGTGAAGAACGACGTCAGCAGCCGCTCGAAGAACAGTTCATAGCGTTCCTCGCCGAGCACCTCCCGGACTGCCGTCCGCATCGTCGTCTCGTTCGCGGGATAACCGGTGATGAAGTTCTCCATGTTGAGCCAGCCCCCGAGACCGACTCCGCGCAGCCGTACCGGACTGCCCCCCTCGTCCACCAGCCGGGGTCCGGAGACACGCAGCGTCATCAGAACTCCTTCGTCGCGCCGAACCGTCGCCGGGGCCTGGTCCCCGTGGACGATCCGTGACCCCCAACCTAGCTGAAAGTTTCGGCATACATCCGAATATTTCGAGACCCGGAGGATAGAGAGAAGCCGGGTGGGGCGTCAAGAGCACCAAGGGTGACCCCCCGCGATTGCGACCCGAAACTTTCGGTTATCCTGTATTTCCATGGCAGGGAAAAGGCGGGTGACGATCGCCCTGATCGCCGAGGAGGCGGGGGTCTCCGTCCCAACGGTGTCCAAAGTGATCAATGGCCGACCCGAGGTGGCCCCCGAGACTCGTCAGCGGGTCGAGCGGCTCCTCCACAAGCACGGTTACCAGCGCAGGACCGGCCAGGGCGATGGTCCGGTCGGGCTGCTCGACCTGGTCTTCTCGGAGATCGAGAGTCCCTGGGCGATGGAGCTCGTACGCGGAGCCGAGTCCGCGGCGCACGAGGCTGCGGCCAGCGTCGTGATCTCCGTGCTGCACACGCACGCCGGGCCGGGACGCGACTGGCTGGAGCGGATCGCCGCGCGGCGCACCGATGGGGTGATACTCGTCACCTCCCGGCTGTCCGTACGGCAGCAGGGACAGCTCAGCGCCAGATCGATCCCGTTCGTCGTGGTCGACCCGGAGGGAGAGCCGCCGCCGGGGGTCGCCTCGGTGGGCGCGACGAACTGGCACGGGGGCCTGGCCGCCACCCGGCACCTCCTCGATCTCGGCCACACCCGCATCGGCATGATCGGCGGACCGCCCGACATGCTGTGCAGCCGGGCCAGGATCGACGGCTACCGGGCCGCTCTGGAGACCGCCGGGGTCGCCATCGACCCCGAGCTGATCAAGCACGGCGACTTCCTGGTCAACTCGGGTCACGATTACGGGCACGCGCTGCTCTCGCTCGACGAGCCGCCCACGGCGATCTTCGCGGGCAGCGACATGCAGGCGTTCGGCGTGTTCGAGGCGGCGCGCCAGCGCGGCCTGCGGGTGCCCGAGGACCTCAGTGTGGTCGGCTTCGACGACCTGCCGCTGTCGAGCTCGGCCTGGCCGCCGCTGACCACCGTGCGGCAGCCGCTCCAGGAGATGGCGGCCCTCGCCGCGCGCATGGTGCTCGCGATGGGCCGGGGTGAGAGCGCGGAGGCCCGCCGGGTCGAGCTCGCCACCGACCTGGTGATCCGCGAGAGCACCGCACGGCCTCGTTGATATTCGCGCTAAGGTTTCTGCGGATATCGCCGGGTTCGCGGGACAGGAATGACGGTTGCGGAGTTGGCATGGGGCGGCCGTCACGGCCTTGGTGACGACCCTGGTGACGGCCTTCGTACTGACCTTCCTCGGTGTCTCCGCGTCGGCCCTGGCCGTCGACGCAGAGGCGATCGAGGCACAGGCCTTCGAGACACGGGCCATCGAAGCGCGGGCCGCCGAAACATCGGCCGCCGAGGCAGAGGTCGTCGACACGCGGGCCGCGGACGCACCGGCCACGATCGAGGAGCGGCCCTGCCCGGTCGCGATGCCGCCGGGCACGACCTGCGGATTCCTCCTCGTCCCCGAGCGGCGTGACGTGCCGAACAGCAGGACGATCAAGGTCGGCTTCGCCGTCCGCCGCACCACGACCGCCGCCGCCGGCGACGCGGGGATTCCCGTCGTCTTCACCGGGGGCGGCCCCGGATCTCCGTCGTTTCTGCTCACCGGCACCCTCGCCGGCATGTTCCCCGGCCGCGACGTGGTGGTGATCGAGCAGCGTGGCGGCCGTCACTCCGAGCCGAGGCTGCGCTGCCCGCGACTCGGCCGGGGCGTCCTGGCAGCGCTGGCGGCGCCCGAGAGCCCGCGCGAAGCGGGCGGGACCGCGGGCGGCGGCGCCGCGCAGACTCTCCCCGGGATCGTCCAGGACGCGGACGCCTGCATGGGCCGGCTCCAGCGTGAGGGGGTCGACCTGCGCGGCTACCGCGGCGCCGAGATCGCCGCCGATGTCGTGGACCTGCGCCGGGCACTGGGCTACCAGCGGTGGAACCTGTTCGGCGTCGGCTACTCCACCCGCCCGATGCTCCGGGCGGCCGCGCTGGACCCCGACGGCACCCGGGCGGTGGTGCTCGACTCCTTCCTGCCCGCCGAGGCGAACCGGTACGACGAGGCCGCCGCCGACCTGGCCTCGGCCATCACCGAGCTGGGCGACACCGCGCGCTTCGACGCGATGGTGGCCCGGCTGAACGCCGCCCCCGCCGTCCTCGACACCCGTGACCCGGTCACCCGTGAGCGGATCTCCTTACGGCTGTCCGGCGACGACATGGCGACGCTGGTCGCCGAGGCGCTGCAGGACGGTGATCTCGTCCCGATCGTCCCCGCGCTGATCGACGGCCTGGCGGACGGCCGCACCGGGCTGCTCCAGCCGCTGATGGACCGGATGGGCGAGAGGCTGACCGGCCGCGATTGGGGGCTCTACTACGCGGTCCAGTGCCAGGACGAGGCTCCGTCCGACGCGGCCGCGGGCGCCACCGGTCCCCGGCTGTCCACGGTCGTGGCCGACGCCGCCGTCTGCGGGTCCTGGCGGCTGCCTCCCTCACGGACCGGCTGGGCGGTGCGGGACGCGAGCACGCTCCCCGCGCCGACCCTCGTCGTACGCGGACGGCTCGACCCCACCACGTCCGCCGAGTCCATCCGCCGGGCCGTCGGCGAGCTGCCCGGGGGCCGCCTCACGGAGTTCGCCGGGGTCGGCCACGCCGTGTTCCTGTCCGGTGACTGCGGACGCCGTACGATCACCGCGTTCCTCGACCATCCCGAGGCGGCCGGCGCGGCGCCCTGCGATCCGGAACGGGCGCCCCATGCCCTGGTCAGGCCGGGAGACGTGCTGCTGACCCCGGCGGCCTACCAGGCGAGCATCACACCCGCGCTGCTCGCGCCGGGTGCCGCGTTCGCGATCGTGGCGATCGTGCAGCTGCTCGCCGGGCTGGTGTCCCTGGTCCGGAGGTCCGTGGGCGCGGGCCGCCGGCGCGGCGGCACGCCGCCCGTGCTGTCGGTGCTCGCCGGGCTGGCCGGGGTGGCGTTCGCCGGGCTGTCCGCGCTCAGCCTGACCGGCCTCACCGACTCGGCCATGCTCGCCGTCGGAGTGCCACCGGTGATCGCGTGGTGCGGCCTGCTCGTCGTCGTGGCCACCGTGCTGTCCGGCGTCGAGGCATTCCGGCTGAACGCCCAGGCCGTACGGATCGTCCCGGTCATGGCCGGACTGGCGTGCCTCGCCTGGTTCTACGGCTGGCTGCTCGCCTGAAAATCCCCCGTCCCTCCCCCGAAATTTTCGAAAACCACGATCACGCGGTCGAGCGTAGCGGATCGTCGGGCGACGGACGTACGCCGGACGGTCCGGGCGCCCCCTCCCGCCCCCGTGATCCGGCAGTGTCGTCCCCCACGCGGAGGGTGTCCGGCCG
This sequence comes from Sphaerimonospora sp. CA-214678, assembly GCF_050942215.1. GTDB lineage: Bacteria > Actinomycetota > Actinomycetes > Streptosporangiales > Streptosporangiaceae > Sphaerimonospora. Next base: position 2,010,111 of record NZ_CP192056.1, on the reverse strand, counting down.
GTCGTGATCAATGGGAGCATGGCTTGGCAAAACCCCGCCCAATGGGAGGCAAGGCAGGTGTTCCAAATCAGGCGGACGGCTGTACGCGCGCTGGTGGTCCCGCTTGCGGCGTGCGCGGCCCTGTTGCTGCTCGTGGCACCGGCGCGAGCGCACAACGTGCTGACCGGCAGCGATCCCAAGGACGGCGCGACGCTCGCGGCGATGCCCGGCAGGGTGACGTTCACCTTCGATCAGCCCGTGCGCCCCGACTTCGCCAGGATCGCCGTCACCGGCCCCGACGGCGCCCGCTACGAGCAGGGTGAAGTGGGCGTGAAGGGCAACACCGTCTTCATCGGCGTACGGTCCCCCGCGCCGCCGGGCGCCTACTCCATCGGCTACCGCATCGTGTCGAACGACGGGCATCCCGTCACCGGCACCGTCAACGTCACCGTGACCGGCGACGGCTCCGCGGCGGCTGCGCCCCCGCCGACGGCACCCGCGGACGAGGCCCCGCCGTCCGCCCCCGTCTCGACGACCGGCGGCGGAGCCTGGGTATGGGTGTTGCTGGTCGCGACCGCCGCACTGCTCGCGCTGTGCACCCTCGTGCTGGTCCGCCACGACCGCCGGCAGCGGAGCGCGGCATGACCGAGACGACGGTGCGGCCCACGCCCCCGGATCCCACACCGCCGCACGGCGCACCGCCGGACAGCGCCCCGCCGGACAGCGGGCGACCTGCCGGTCGGCCGCGGCTCTCGATCGCCGCCCTCGTCACGGGCGGCCTGCTCGCCGCCGTGGTCGCCACGTGGGCGACGCTGCCGGGACGTGCCGTCGGCATCCCCATGCCGAGCCTGACCGTCGACTACGGCCTGCCGATCGCCCGGCTGGCCCTCGACCTGGCCGCGACGGCGACCCTCGGCCTCAGCCTGCTGCCCAAACTGCTCGGCTTCGGCGACCCCGCACGGACGGAGCCGGTGGCCACGCGCGCCCGCCACTGGGCCGTGCTCGCCTCGCTCGTCTGGTGCGCCGCCGCGCTGGTGTCCACCGTGCTGAGCGCCGCCGAGCTGACCCCCGGTCAGACGCCCGACATCGCGACCTATGTCGCCCGCATCCCCGCCGGCCGAGGCCTGATCGTCAGCGCGTCCTGCGCCCTGCTCAGCGCGGCCGTCGGCATGCTCGCCGTACGGTTCGGGGAGAAGGTCCCGGCCGAACTGCGGGTGCTGATCGCCGGGTTCGGGCTGCTGCCGCTCCCGGTCACCGGCCACGCCTCGAACTGGTACTGGCACGACCTCAGCATGGTCTCCATGGAGCTGCACGTCATCGGGGCGGCGTCCTGGACGGGCGGCCTGGTCGCGCTCGCCGTACTGCTGGCCCGCCGGCGCGAGCTCCTCGCGGCCACGCTGCCGCGATTCTCCCGGCTCGCCACCTACGCGCTCATCGTCGTCGGCCTGTCCGGGATCTTCAACGGAGTGGTGGAGCTGCTGCTCACGCCCGGCGAGAGCTTCCCGGGGTCGCTGCTGACCAGCCGGTACGGCTGGCTGATCGTGGCCAAGACCGTCCTCACCGGGGTGATCGCATTGCTCGGGGCGAACATCCGGTGGCGTCTCATGCCGGTGATCGAGCGCGGCTCCGTCACCGCTTTCGCCGGCTGGGCGACGTTCGAGCTGACCATCATGGGCCTCGCGTACGGCGTCGCCGTGGCGATCACCAGAGCACCCGTGGCGTGACGGACCGGATCGAAAACGCCCCGCTACGCAACACTCGTCCCACTCTGCACGCCATTCCCGTGAGCATGGCATTTGGCAAAAGAACGTAATAAATGTTCCAGCTTTTGCTATAGATCAGACCGTACTATCCCCACACGGTTTGGAGATGGGAGGACATTAAGTAATATTTAATCCACTTGCCTCCTATATGGGACAACGGGGGATCTACCTTGAAGGTCAGAGGGGCGCGTCTGCCACGCCCGCGCTCCATCAGGGGCCGCTTCACGCTCACCGCTGGATTGGCCGCTTTGATCATATTCGCGGTGATCGGTGCCGGCGCCGATTTCGTGATCCGCAAGACGGTCGAGGCGCACGTATTCAACGCGACGCAGCGGGCGGCCGTCGATTGGATCGCGTCGATGCGGCCGGGCCTGATCCCGGAGCCCGCCGAGACATCGCCGGAAGACCCGTCCGGTCAGGTCCATTTCCTTCAGCTCGTGGACTCACACGGGCGAGTGGCCGCGGCAAGCCCGTCCGCTGCCGGCATGCCGGCGCTCAGCACGGCCCGTCCCTCCGCCCACGATCCGATCCAGTACCTGAAGGCGTGCTCCACACCGGGCGGGTGCGTGCTGCTCACCGCCATCCGGCCCGATCCCACCCTGCTCTGGGGCGGCGAACCCCACTACGTCTACGCCGGGGTGGAGGAGCCGCCCCTCCTCGCCGGGCACCGCCTGGGGGCCGCGACCCTCGCCCTGGTCCTGCTCGCGTCCGCGGTCTCCGCCTGGACCATGTGGCAGGTGGTGGGCCGGACACTGCGGCCGGTGGCCGCCATTCGCGAGAAGGTCTCCGAGGCCACGGTGGGCGATGCGAGCCTGCGGCTGCCCGAGCCGCCCGGCGACGACGAGATCGCCCGGCTCGCCCGCGCGAGCAACCGGTTTCTCGACCAGCTGGAGAAGCTCATGACCGACCAGCGGCGGTTCGCCTCCATGGTCTCCCACGAGCTACGCTCCCCCGCCGCCGCGCTGCGCGCGCAGATCGAGGAGGCCCTCCTCTACCCCGGCGAGGTGGACCCGCACGAGGCCCTGCGTGGCGCCCTGCGCTCGACCGAGCGCTTTCAGCGGATCATCGACGAGCTGCTGACCTACACCCGGGTCAAGCGGGCGGTCGCGTCGGCCCCCGAGCCCGTCGACCTCACCGCGCTGGTGCGGGCCGAGCTCGGCACACGGCCGCCGCGCGGGAAGCCGGTGCGGCTGCACGCCGCCACAGAGCGGCTGACCGTGCTCGGCACCCGGCTGCATCTGCTGGGCGTCCTGAGCAACCTGCTGGCCAACGCGCAGCGGCACGCCCACTCCCAGGTCGAAGTCACCGTCGTGCGCGACGGCGGTCAAGCCGTGCTGATCGTCCAGGACGACGGCGACGGCATCGCGGCCGAGGACCGCGAGCGGGTCTTCGAGCCCTTCGTCCGCCTGGCCGACGGCCGGCGGCGCGACCCCGGCGGCAGCGGGCTCGGCCTCGCCATCTCCCGCGAGGCCGCCACCACCCACGGCGGCTCGCTGACGGTCGAGGATTCGCCGCGTGGGGCGCGCTTCGTGCTCCGCCTGCCGCTCATGGACGCGGCGGCGAACCCGCACTCCGGGCGGGTGCAGGTGAACGGCGACGCCGGGGCGCGGCCGCAGCCGGCGCGGGCCTGACCCCAGCGTGCGCGGCCTCGCGCGCTCAGGCCCCGGCGGCCGGGGTCACGGCCTCCCGGTCCACGGCCTCCGCGGGCGGAGAATCCGGTGTCGCCGCCGGGTCGCCCGCGATGAGGTGGTGCCTGCCCGCGAACCACTCGGCCGCCAGCCAGGCGACGGCCAGCGCGGCGAGGGCGATCGGCCACGAGCCCGCGGCGTACGGCGGCGCCTGCAGGGAGGACTGCACGGCCAGGCCGCCGTACAGGCCGCCCGTGACGAGCACGGCGCCGAGCAGCGGCCGCAGGTACGGCACCCGCACGAGGAACGCCAGATCGACGCAGAGCCCGCCGAGCAACAGGAAGAACGGCACGGCCGACGCCGGGAAGTCCGCCCCGACGAGCAGCGGCCAGATCAGGCAGCGGTATCCGACGTAGGCGGCCGCCACGGCCGTACCCGTCCAGCGCCGCCCGACCATGAGGCGGGCGAAGACCAGCACGATCATGCCGAACACGGCGGCGTAGACCGGGTAGACCCAGTCGGGAATCGGCAGGGAGAACTTGACGACCATGGTGCGGTCGACCGCCCGGCCCATCTGCTGGGCGGCGAACTCGAGCAGGCTGGGCTCGGCGTACGGCTCACCCCGGTCCCAGGAGGCGATCTCGAGCACGCCGTACTCCTGCTGCTGCTGCGCGAAATGCACGTTCTCGAAGAAGAACACGAACAGGCCGGCCAGCACGAGCGTGCGGCGGCGCGCCGTGACCCCGGCCCGCCGCCCGGCGCCGACGTACCATCCCCGGATCACCCCGGCGAGCATCAGCGCGGTCCCGATGTAGAGCAGCGCGTGTGAGGGGCTCCAGGCCGTGATGTCGAGCCCGTTCACACGGTGGTTGATCAGGTCGAGCGGAACGGCGATGAGGAAGATCCCGGTGCCCCACACGATCAGGCGGGACGCCGTACGATCCACCCCGTAGCCGGTGTACCAGTGCACCAGTGCCAGGGCGACCGCGATGGCCGTGCCCGCGCTGTTGAGCAGGTGCGGCGGAGCCAGGTCGTCGCGCAGCCACTTGAAGTGCCACGACACGTCCCAGCTCGCTCCGAGGACCTTCAGCAGGAACGCCGCCAGCCAGCCGGCGTAGAGGACCCGGAACAGGTCGGCCGGGGTCTCCCGGCCCGCCTCCCCGCGGGTCCAGTAGGGGCGTGCCCATGCGAGAACGCCGAGCACCAACGCGCGTACGGCCTGGCCCCACCCGCGCACCCGCGCGGCGACCTGCCTGAACATCGTTCCTGTTGCCACGCCCGAAATGATGCCGCTCCCGCGACTGACCACGCAATCAGGGACTTCCCCGAGGCATCATCACGATTCGGCACGCTCCGCCGCGATCCGGCGCCGACGCCACCCGGTGTTCTGGCCAGTAGCATCGCCGCATGAGACTTCCGAGTGGGCGACGAGCCCTGGCGGCGGTGGTCGCGCTGGTCCTCGCCGTGGCCGGCGCGCTCGCCTGGGCGCTGTGGCCGTCTTCGCCGCCCGCCAGGGGCCAGGACATCGCGATCCCCGTCGTGGACGGTCCGGCCGACGACCAGCGGGTGATCCTCGACGCCACCTTCTTCCCGCCGGCCTCCGGTGGGAAGGCCCCGGCCGTTCTGCTCGCCCACGGGTTCGGCGGAAGCAAGGAGGACATGCGCTCGTCGGCCGCCCAACTGGCCGAGCGCGGCTACGCGGTGCTGACCTGGTCGGCCCGCGGGTTCGGCCGCTCCACCGGGCAGATCGCGCTCAACTCCCCCGACTACGAGGTCAAGGACGTACGCGGGCTCGTCGACTGGCTCGCCGAGCGGCCCGAGGTGCGCCTCGACGCCGCCGGCGACCCCCGCGTCGGCATCGCGGGCGGTTCGTACGGCGGGGCCATCGCGCTGATGACCGCCGCCTACGACGGCCGGGTCGACGCGATCGTCCCGCAGATCACCTGGCACGACCTGGCCGACGCGCTGTTTCCCGACGCCACCGGCGGGGGGCCGATGAACGGCGTGTTCAAGAAGATGTGGGCCGGGATCTTCTTCGGCTCCGGCGCCGGCCGGCTCGCCTCCGGCGGCGGCCTCCCGGAGATCGCGACCGGGCGCACCGGTCTGGCGGGCGACGGCGATGGGATGCGGGTGCCGACGGCCGAGCAGGTGCGGTGCGGGCGGTTCCTCCCGGAGATCTGTGAGATGTACCAGGAGGTGGCCGAGAGCGGGCGCGCCACGCAGGCCGCCGTCGATCTCCTGCGCCGCTCCAGCCCGATCTCCGTGCCGGGGAAGATCAAGATTCCCACGCTGCTGATCCAGGGGCAGCGCGACTCGCTGTTCCCCCTCTCACACGCCGACGCCAACGCGCGGGCTATCGCGGCCACCGGAGCCCCGGTGGAGGTGGCCTGGCTGAGCGGCGGGCACGACGGCGGCGACGGCGAGCCCGACTGGGTCCTGGACCGTACGGCGGCATGGTTCGACCGCTGGCTCAAGGAACAGGAGGAACCGGCGAGCGCGGCCGGGGCCTTCACCGTCTCCAGGGACGGCGGACGCGATCCGGGGACGCGGCAGCGGGTGCTGGTGCACGCGACGGCCGACCGCTATCCCGGCCTGTCCGGCGCGGAGCCGGCCACGGTCACGATCTCGGGCCCCGACCAGCCGGTCGCCAATCCGCCGGGCGGGTCGCCCCCGTCGATCTCGTCGCTGCCGGGCTTCGGCGGCCTGCTGGGCGGCGGCTCGGGCGGCTTGGGCGGCGGCGCCTCGGTGGCGCTGGACATGCCGGGCCAGGCCGCCGCCTTCGAGTCGGCGCCGCTGCCCGCTCCCCTGCAGGTAACCGGAAACCCGACGGTTCGGATCAAGGTGTACGGCACGGGCGAGGCGACGCTGTTCGCCAAGCTCTACGACTCCTCCGACGGAGCGCTCACCGTGCTCCCGTCCGGCCTGGTCGCGCCGCTGCGGGTGACCGCCACCGAGGCGGGCACCCCGGTCACGGTCACGCTGCCGGCCATCGACAGGCTGTTCGACGCCGGGCACCGGCTGCGGGTGGTCGTCTCGACCACCGACCTGGCGTACGCGACGCCGGACGCTCCAGCCGTACACCGGATCGGCCTGGACTCGCCCGACCTCACCCTGCCCCGGGACACGGCGCTGACCACCCCGCTGACCGGCCCCGCGTGGTGGACCTGGGCGCTGCCGCTCGCCGCCGTCGCGGTCGCCGTCGCGCTGCTGCTCGCCGGCCGGATCCGGACGCGGGACGACCGCCGGGACGACCTCGCCGACGTGCCGCTCGTGATCAGCGGCCTGGGCAAGCGCTACAGCGGCGGCGAGAAGGCCGTGGACGACCTGTCCTTCCGGGTGGAGAAGGGGCAGGTGCTCGGCCTGCTCGGACCCAACGGCGCGGGCAAGACCACCACGATGCGGATGATGATGGGGCTGATCGTCCCCGACGCGGGCGAGATCAGGATCTTCGGCGATCGGGTGGTGCCCGGCGCTCCCGTGCTCTCGCGGCTGGGATCGTTCGTGGAGGGACCGGGTTTCCTGCCGCATCTGTCCGGCCGGGCCAATCTCGATCTCTACTGGCGGGCCACCGGCCGGCCGGCGCAGGACGCCCACCTGGAGGAGGCGCTGGAGATCGCCGGTCTCGGCGCCGCCCTCGACCGCGCGGTCCGCACCTACTCCCAGGGCATGCGGCAGCGGCTGGCCATCGCCCAGGCCATGCTCGGCCTGCCGGACCTGCTCGTGCTCGACGAGCCGGCCAACGGCCTCGACCCGCCGCAGATCGCCGAGATGCGCAAGGTGCTCAAGGCGTACGCCGAGCGCGGGCGCACCGTCATCGTCTCCAGCCATCTGCTGGCGGAGGTCGAGCAGACCTGCAGCCACGTGGTGGTCATGCACCGCGGCCGGCTGGTCTCCACCGGGCCGGTGGGCGAACTGCTCGGCTCGGCCGAATCGGCCAACGGCTCCGGCCCCCGGCTGGAGGACGTCTTCCTCGACCTGATCGGAGAGAGCCGATGAGCACGGTCTCGCAGGAGTCCCCGAGCCGGGACCTCGGGCAGGCCCGCGGCTACGCTCCCGGGCGTACGCTGCCGCTGCGGGTGGAGATCCTGCGCCAGTTCAAGCGGCGCCGGACGCTGGTGATGTTCGGCCTGCTGCTGGCGCTGCCGTGGATCCTCGTCGTGGCGTTCCAGTTCGGTCCGCAGCGCGGCGGCCAGGACTCGCTGCGGCTGTCGGACCTCGCCACCCAGGGCGGGCTCAACTTCGCCGCCTTCGCGCTGTCGGTGTCGGCGAACTTCCTGCTGGTCGTCGCCGTGGCGATGTTCTGCGGCGACACCGTCGCGAGCGAGGCGAGCTGGTCGTCGCTGCGCTACCTGCTGGCCGCGCCCGTGCCCCGGAGCAGGCTGCTGCGGCAGAAGCTGATCGTGGCGCTGGGCTACTCGGCGGCCGCCGTGACCGTGCTCCCGCTGATGGCGCTGCTGGCCGGCACGCTGGCCTTCGGCTGGAACGACATCCGGGTGCCCGGCACGGGTGAGCTGATCCCGGCCGTCGACGTGCTGCCGAAGTTCGCCGTCGTCATCGGATACGCCCTCGTCAGCCAGCTCGTGGTCGCGTCGCTGGCCTTCCTTCTGTCGGTCTCCACCGACTCGCCGCTCGGCGCGGTCGGCGGGGCCGTGGGCCTGGTGATCGTGAGCAGCATCCTCCAGGCGGTGGAGGCCCTCGGCCCGCTGCGCGAGTTCCTGCCCACGTTCTGGAACACCGCCTGGCTCGACGCGCTCGCCCCGGAGCCCGACTACGGCGGGATGATCAAGGGAGTGGCGGTCTCCGTGACGTACTCGGTGATCCTGATCGCCCTCGCGTTCCGCCACTTCCGCACCAAGGACATCGTCTCCTAGGACATCGGTCACGTGATGTCACCGGTGTCCGGCGGCTCCGGTCGTCGCCGATCCTTTCTCTGGTTAGGGTCGATGCGACCCGGCGGCCGTCCAGACGGCCCGTCGTGGACGTGACGGAATCGAGTAGAGGTTCACGTGGGAGGGCACCGGCATGCCGACGGTGAGAAAATCGATGACCCTGGACCCCGCCGACCAGCGCGGCCGCGCGGAGACGTTCGCCTCGCTGCACGAGGGGCCCGCGTTCGTGATTCCCAACCCGTGGGACGCCGGCACCGCGCGGCTGTTCACCCGGATGGGATTCCCCGCCCTGGCCACCACCAGCGGCGGCCTCGCCCTCGCCCTCGGCCGGGTGGACGGCGCCAACCAGGTCACCCGTGAGGAGACGCTGGCCAACATCCGCGCGATCGCCTCGGCCACGCATCTGCCGGTCGCGGCCGACCTGGAGAGCGGCTTCGGGCCCGACCCGGGGGACGTGGCCGACACCATCCGCCTCGCGGCCGAGGCCGGCGCCGTCGGCGGCTCGATCGAAGACGCCACCGGAGACCCGTCCCGGCCCATCGCCGGGCTGGACGAGGCGGTGCGCCGGGTGGAGGCGGCGGTGGCGGCCGCGCGGGCGCTGCCGTTCCGCTTCACGCTCACCGCACGTGCGGAGAACTTCCTGTACGGACGGCCCGACCTGGACGACACGATCACCCGGCTGAAGGCGTACGAGGCGGCCGGGGCCGACGTGCTCTACGCCCCGGGCCTGCCCGACCTCGAGGCGGTCCGTACGGTCTGCGGCGCGGTCGGCAAACCGGTCAACGTGCTCGCCGGCGGTTCGGACGGGGTGACCGTCGCCGGGCTCGCCGCCGCGGGCGCCCGCCGCGTCAGCCTCGGGTCGGCCCTGGCGCGTGCCGCGCTCAGCGCCGCCTTCGCCGCGGCACAGGAGATCGCGGAGCACGGCACATTCGCCTTCTCCCGTGGGATGCTCACCTACGCGGAGATGAACGCCCTGGGAGCCGGATCGGGAGAACCACCGTCAGCGGGCGGATCGCCGCCGGCCTGACCGGCCCTTACTCGGTCGGTGGAGACGGCGGCTCCCGAATGAGGGCCGCCGTGACCGGCGTTCGTCCGTCGTCACGCGGGGGCCGATCTCGAACCGGGAGTGCCCGACACCCCCTAGCCCCAGTGGGGTGGGCGTTCTTCCAGGTAACGGGCGTCGTCGGAGTCGGAGTGCCACTCGCCCCAGCCGAGGTCGGTGTCGTCGCTCGTCTGGTCGGGCAACACCGGCAGTCCCTCATCGAAGAGATCCACCGGACGCATGTCATCCGGATGCTGCACAGTCACGTCCCCATGATATCGGCTGGTATCGGTCACCTCCGTCCGCCGGGGGGAAGAATCATCACCGGCAGATCCGGGCGTGTGCCGACGGCCGAAGGTACGATGCGGATGCAGACGGCACGCCCGGACGACCCCCGACGACCCCGTGAGGCGGCATGGCTACGCCAGCAGGATGGCGGCAAGAGGGCAACCTGCCCGTGGAGCTCACCAGTTTCGTGGGCCGTACGCGGCTTCTCGCTTCGCTGCGGCGGCGGTTGCAGCAGTCCCGTCTGGTGACGGTCACGGGCATCGGCGGAGTGGGCAAGTCACGTACGGCCCTGCGCATCGCCCACCAGGTGCGCAGGCAGTTCCGCGACGGCGTCTGGTACGCCGACCTGGCCCGGCTGCAGGACCCCGGGATGGTCTACCACACGATCACCACCTCGCTCGGCATCGCCGACCAGTCCGCCAGGGAGGGACAGGACACGCTGGTCGAGTGGCTGTCCGACCGGGAGATCCTGCTCGTCCTGGACGCCTGTGAGCACCTCGTCGACGCCGTCGCCGCCCTCACCCACAGGCTCCTCGACGTCGCGCCCGACCTGCGGATCCTCGCCACCAGCCGCCGCTCGCTCAACGCGCAGGGCGAGTACACGCTCGCGGTCCCGCCGCTCACCGTCCCCGGTGACGACCCGTCGGAGAATCCGTACACGAACGAGGCGGTCGCGCTGTTCGCCGCGCGGGCCGGCGCCGTGGTGCCCGACTTCGCGGTGGACGAGAGCAACATCACCGCCGTCTCCGAACTGTGCCGCCGCCTGGACGGGATCCCGCTCGCCATCGAGCTCGCCGCCGTGCGCCTGCGCACCCTGTCGGTCGAGCAGATCCTCACCCTGCTCACCGACCGGTTCAGCCTGCTCGCCGGCGCGAGCCGTACGGCGCTGCCGCGCCATCAGACGCTGCGCGCCGCGATCGGGTGGAGCCACGAGCTGTGCGAACCGGCCGAGCGGCTGCTGTGGGCCCGGCTGTCGGTGTTCGCCGGCGACTTCGAGCTGGAGGCGGCCCGCTCCGTCTGCTCCGACGAGTCGCTCCCCGCCGAGCGCATCCTCGACGTGATCACGGAGCTGGTCGACAAGTCGGTGCTGCTGAGCTTCCCGACCCCGGCCGGCCAGCGTTACCGGCTGATCGACACCCTCCGGCAGTACGGCGGGGAGTGGCTGGACAAGCTCGGCGAGACGGCCGAGCGGCGCCGCCGCCATCGGGACTACTACCTGCAGCTCGCCGAGCGCGGCGAGCACTCCTGGTCGGGACCGCGGCAGGTGCACTGGTTCACCCGCATGCGGCAGGAGCACGACAACATCCGGGTGGCCCTCCAATACTGCCTGTCGGTCCGGGGCGAGGAGGGCGTCGGCCTCGAACTGCTGTCGTCCCTCTGGTACCTCTGGGTCGCCTGCGGCTTCGCCCGGCAGGGCGTGCACTATCTGGAGCGCGCGCTCGACGCGGCGCCCGAGCCGAGCAGGCGGCGGTGCAAGGCCCTGTGGGTGCTGTCCTACATCCGCAGCGCGCAGGGCGACATGGCCGGGGCGCTCGAGGCCGCCGAGCGGTGCAGCACCGAGGCGGTGCGGGCGGGCGACTCGGTCGCTGTCCTGCTGGCGACCAAGATGCAGGGCACAGCGGCCATGCTGCAGGGTGACACGCAGAAGGCCACCGCCCTGCTCGGCGTCGCCATCGAGTTCCACCGGGGCGGCCGCGAGCTCAACCCCGGCCTGCTCCCGGCGATCGTGGAGCTGTCCGCCGTGCTGCTGACCCAGGGCGAGTTCGCCGAGGCCGAGACGCTGCTGCTGGACTGCCTGAACCTGTGCCAGGAGCGGGGCGAGCTGTGGCTGCGCTCCTACGCCTGGTACGTCATGGCGATGGTGCAGCGCGCCACGGGACGCCAGGACGAGTCGCTGGTGAGCTGCAAGGAGTCGCTGCGCATCAAACGCCACTTCCACGACGTGCTCGGCGTCGTGCTGTGCGTGGACGCGCTGGCCGGGCTCAACCTCGACATGGGCGCCGCCGGGCGCACCGCGATGCTGCTCGGCGCGGCCCAGGCCAACTGGCGCACGTTCGGCCTCCCGCAGTTCGGCTCGCCGTTCTTCACCTCCGAGCACGAGCAGTGTGTCAAGGAGTGCAAGAAGCAGATCGGCGACGCCGCCTACGACGAGGCGTACGCCCTGGGGGCGCGGCTCAGCCTCGGCGACCTCATCGAGTACGCGCTGGACGACTTCGGCGACTTCGAACAGGAGTGACCGTCGCCGGTCGGGTCAGGCCGGGCCGCGCCCGGGGAACGGATCGCGCCGGTCAGGCGCCGGTCAGCGCGGCGGTGTAGCGCGAGCTGGTCAGCGAGTAGTCGACGCTGCCGCTGATCCAGTACTGCAACCCGCGTACGTAGGCGGAGACGGCCGGTGAGCGCAGCGACGCGGTGGCCGGTTGCAGTGCCACCATCTCGACGATGGCCCGGTCGCGCATCACTCCGATCCGGTCCATCGCCTCCTGCACCGAGCAGCCCGTGTGGGTGACCAGCACGGTCACCAGGTTGTTGCGGCCGTTGACCGCACCGCGCTCCTTGGCGTAGGAGATGAGGTCGTTGTCCCACACGACCACGTCGTTGGCGTGCTGGGTCATCAGGCGCACCGCGGGGTGGCGCCACTCGTCCCAGGTGAGGCAGACCTCCGCGGTCAGGTCGATCATCGCGAAGACGGTGAGCATCGCCCCGGTCCTGCGGCGCATGAAGACGTAGTCGGCGAACGTGGGGATGACGTCGTCCTCCCGGTTCGCCGCCTCCCAGACCTGGGCGAACAGGTAGTCTCTCGTCGCCGTGCGCCAGCGGTCGAGCTGGTCGGCCGTGCCGTACGCGGTGATCCGGGCCTTGATGTCGAGCAGCGCGCGGGCGAAGACGTCGTCGACCGCCTCCGTGCCGGTGAGGTCGTCGATGACCTCGAAGAGTCGCGGGAGCGCCCGGGCGATCTCTGCGGCCCTCCGGTCGGACTCGCAGTAGACGTCGTCGAAGGCGAACAGCCACACGCACCAGTCGGTGACCACCTGGCACAGCGCCCGAGCCGCGTAGGGGTAGGTGCGGGCGCCCAGCCATCCGTATCCGGCCGACCGGAAGCGCTCCAGCTGTTCGCCGTCGGCGATCATCCCGGAGGCCGCCAGCCAGCTCATCGTGTCCCGGTCGATCTCGTCGACGTGAGGGTTCACATCGCCGGGGAAGGGACAGGTGAGCTCGGGGAGACGGAAGGCCTGCGTGATGTTGGAAGTCGTCGGCATCAGCCCAGCATGACCAGCGTGCAGGACGAAGACCAGACTGTCCTACATTACGGAAAGTTTCGGTCCCGTCAACTTTATGCCCGAAATTACGGATGTGTCGATCCGTGTCCGGAAGATCGGACCATCCCGGCGTCGGCGGAGTGCCCATGACCGTCGTCCACAGGGCGGACCCACGAGTCCGCGCGGGAATCCGTACTGTGCTGCACTAGGTTCAACAGGTAAAGGACCCTTGAGAAAGGCTGGAGACGTGTTCGACCCCGCGGATCTCTACCGGCTCGACGGGAGCCTCCCCGAGCTGACCGATCCGGTGCTGCTATACCACTTCGAGGGGTTCGTGGACGCCGGCGCCACGGGCCGGTTGGCAATCGGACACCTCCTCGCCGAGTTGGAGCATCGGGTCATAGCCAGGTTCGACGTGGACCGGCTGCTCGACTACCGGTCCCGGCGACCGGTGATGATCTTCGACACCGACCGCTGGACCGACTACGAGACGCCGGAACTGGCCGTCCACCTCGTGCGCGACACCACCGGCACGCCGTTCCTGGTGATGTCCGGGCCGGAGCCGGATCGCGAGTGGGAGCTGTTCACCGACGCCGTCGCGACACTCGTCACCCGGCTGGGCGTGAGCAGGCTGGTGAGCGTGCACGGCATCCCCATGGGCGTGCCGCACACCCGTCCGCTCGGTCACACCGCGCACGCGAGCCGCCCCGAGCTCATGACCGGCCGGCCCAGCCCCTTCGGCAGGGTGCAGGTGCCCGGGAGCATCGCGGCGCTCATCGAGTTCCGGCTGGGCGCCAAGGGCCACGACGCGGTGGGCTTCGCCGTACACGTGCCGCACTATCTGGCCCAGGCGGAATATCCTCAGGCCGCCGTGGCGGCGCTGGAGGCGATCACCGGCAGCACCGGCCTGGTGTTCCCCATGGAGACCCTCCGGGAGGCCGCCGCGAGGACCGATGGCGAGATCGCCGAGCAGATCAGCGCCTCGGCCGAGCTGTCGGGCGCGATCCAGGGCCTGGAGCAGCAGTACGACGCCTTCCAGTCGGGCTCCGAGCGGGACAGCCTCCTCGCGGAGAGCATGCCGATGCCGACCGGCGACGAGCTGGCCGCCCAGTTCGAGGCGTTCCTCGCCGAGCGCGACGAACGGGACGGCTGAGGTGATCGCTGGAGCGCCCGACATCCGGGTCGGCCTGGCCGGCTACGGCACCGGGGGCGCGTTCTTCCACGCGCCCCTGATCGCCGCCGTCCCCGGGCTGCGGCTGACGGCCGTGGTCACCCGCGACCCCGCCAGGGCCGAGCGGGTACGGCACGAGCACCCCGGCGCCGAGGTCGTCGGGGCGGCCGACCGGCTGTGGGACCGGTGCGACCTCGTGGTGATCGCCACGCCGAACCGCACCCACGTGCCGCTGGCCATCGAGGCGCTCAAGGCCGGTCTGCCCGTCGTGGTGGACAAACCGCTGGCCGGCACCGCGGCCGAGGCCCGGGATCTCCTGCGGCTCGCGCGCGATCGCGGCCTGATGCTCGCGGTCTACCAGAACCGGCGCTGGGACGGAGACTTCCTGACGGTCCGCCGCCTGCTGCCCGAGCTCGGAGACGTGCACCGCTTCGAGTCGCGGTTCGAGCGGTGGCGGCCGGTGCCCAAAGGCGGCTGGCGGGAATCGGGCGGCCCGGAGGAGATCGCCGGGATCCTCTACGACCTCGGCAGCCACCTCGTCGATCAGGCCGTCCAGCTCTTCGGTCCCGTCTCCCATGTGTACGCGGAGGCCGACGCGCGGCGGACCGGCGTGCTGGCCGACGACGACGCCTTCATCGCGCTGACGCATACCTCCGGCACGCGGTCGCACCTGTGGATGAGCGCGCTCGCCGGTCGGCTCGGCCCCCGGTTCCGGGTGCTCGGATCGAGGGCGGCCTACGTCAAGTGGGGCCTCGACCCCCAGGAGGAGCGGCTGCGCGCGGGTGAGCGTCCGGCCGAGGGCTGGGGGACCGAGCCCGCCGAGCGGTGGGGGACGCTCGGCGTCGACGGCGACGACCGTCCGGTGCCCACCGAGCCGGGGGCATACCAGCGGTTCTACGAGGGCGTCGTGGCCTGCCTCCGGGACGGCGCGCCGCCGCCCGTCCCGGTGGAGAGCGTCGTCGAGACCCTCGCCGTCCTGGAGGCCGCCAGGCTGTCGGCCGCCACCGGCACGGTCATCGCCATCCCAGCGGAGAAGGCCGACTAGAGCATCGGTCACGTGATGTCACCGGTGTCCGGCGGCTTCGGTCGCTGCGCCGGGAGAAAGTGTCGGTCCCTGATCGGCTCCGGTCGCTGCGCCGGGAGGAAGCTCCTGTCCGCTGCGAAACCCGCCGGCCGCGGGTTCCGCGCGCGGTCCTCGCTCCCTCCCGCTCCGCTCTCTACCACTCCGGCCGACGATCACTAGAGGATTCCCGGGCCGAAACCGCGGCGGCCACTCCGTGCCGGTCCCCCTGCGGAACGGTCAGTCCCGGACGAGTGTGCCCAGGTAGGTGGCGTCGCCCCCTGAGCCGTCCCATCGGTAGGCGAGGCCGTCGCCGGTTCTGACGAGGGTGATCTTTCCGGCCGCGCACTCGTCGAGCCGGAAGACGAGCGCGGTGTCCGAGCTGCGCGTCAGCCTCAGGGTGGCCCGGCACGAGGTGGTCACGTCCCGCCAGCCGCCGGTGTCCTTGCCCGGCGCCAGCACGATCTGGACGTCGGTCTCGTCGCTGCCCCCAACGATCTCGGTCGGCTCGATGTGGCCGCCCCAGGTGCCGGCGAGCGCCGCCGGTACGGTCCCCCCGGGCGTGGTCGTCGGCGTGGCCGTGGTGGCCCCCGAGCCGCCGTCGTCGTCGTTCACCGCATCGTCCGGCACAACTCCGTCGTCCTCCGTGACGCTGTCGTCCGATGTGGCGACGGCGCCCGGCGTGGGGACGGCGCCCGATGGGGGAACGCCCTGGCTCTGATCGGCCGGGGACGCCGGAGAGGCGGCGGCCGGTGACACGATCGTCGTCGCGTCGGCGGCCGAGGTGGGGGACGGCCTCTCATCGGACAGGAGCCGCGGCACCAGGAGCGCGGCCGTGACCGACAGCGCGGCAACGGCCGCGACGGCGCCGATGACGATCCCGGCGCGTGAGCCCCGTTCGCCCGCTCCGGCGGCCTCCGCCGAGCCCGGCGTGGTCGCCGGAACCGCGGTGAGGACGGCGGTCGTCTTGCCGCCCCGCCGTACGCCCTCCGGCCTGGTGGCCGCGGCTGCCACGCCCGCCCGCAACGGGTCGGGGGCGGAGCCGACGAGTTCCAGCAGCACGTCGCGGGAGGCCGGCCGGTGTGCCGGGTCCTTGGCGAGGCAGCGTTCGACCACTCCGCGCAGCGGCTCGGGCAGCCCGGAGGCGTCGGGCTCGGCGGTCAGGATCCTGTTCATGACGGCGGGCACGCTGTCGGCGCCGAAGGCGGCCCGGCCGGTGGCGGCGAAGATGATCGTGGCGCCCCAGGCGAACACGTCGGCGGCGGGGGTGGCCGGCCGGCCGGCGATCTGCTCGGGCGCCAGATAGGCGGGGGTGCCGACGGGGCCCGCCGTGATCGTGTCGCTCGCGCTGTGCCGGGCGATGCCGAAGTCCACCACGCGCGGGCCGTCCGGCCCGAGGAGCACATTGCCCGGCTTGAAGTCGCGGTGCACGATCCCGGCGGCGTGGATGGCCGTCAGCGCGGTGGCCGTACCGACCGCGAGCCGTTCCAGCTCGCCGCCCCGCAGCGGGCCGTCGGCGCCGACCCGCCGCTGCAGCGACGGCCCGTCGATGAACTCGCTCACGACGTACGGCATCGGCCCGTCGACCACCGCGGTCAGCACCCGGGCGGTGCAGAACGGCGCCACGCCGCGCATCGCGTCGAGCTCGCGGGCCAGCCGCTCCTTGACGGACGAGTCGAACCCCGACTTGAGCACCTTCACGGCGACCGGCTCCCCGCCGGGTGTCCAGCCCAGGAAAACGACCCCCTGGCCGCCCTCGCCGAGCCGTCCGTTCAGCGTGAACTCGCCCAGCGCGCGCGGGTCATCGGGATCCAGGGGGTCGATCACGGAACCGCACGATAACGGTCCGAGGACGCGGTGCGGTATCGCTCACAGACGGCGGAGGTCGACCGCGTAGGCGAGCCTGCGCCGCCCGGCGTCGCTCATGTGCAGGTGATCACCCACGTCGTACTGCGCGGCGAGCTGGTCGGGGAAGTCCGGGTCGCGTACGGCCTTGTCGAAGTCGATGACGCCGTCGAAGGCCCCGCTGGTCCGGATCCACCTGTTGACCTGCTGCCGGATCTCCTCCCGCTCCTGGGTCCAGCTGCCGAAGCCGTAGAACGGGGTGAGCGTCCCGCCGAGGATCCGCACCTTCCGGGCGTGGGCCATCTTGATCAGCCGCTTGTAGCCGTCGATCAGCGGCGCGGCGGAGGTGTAGTAGCCCCGGGAGATGTCGTTGATGCCCTCGTAGACGATGACCGTGCGCACGCCCGGCTGGGTCAGCACGTCGCGGTTGAAGCGGCCGAGGCCACGCGGCCCGACATCGTGGTGGAGCAGCCGGTTGCCCGCGATGCCGGCGTTGAGCACGCCCATCCGCCGGTTCGCCGGCAGCCGGCCGAGCCGGTGATGGAGGTAGTCGGTCCAGCGACGGTTGGCGTCGGCGCTCTGCCCCGCGCCGTCGGTCAGCGAGTCGCCGAACGCGACGATCGAGCGCATGGTCTTCGGCGCGCCGACGGCGATGCGGTCCAGGAAGTACCACTGAGTGCTGGTGTAGGTGAAACCGTTCGCGCTCTCGTCGGCGGCGAAATCACCCGGATCCGACAGATATGTGGTCGCGTAGGCGCGCTCGTGCCCGGTGACGCCCCGGACGTTGCTCGGCACGTAGAAGCTGACGACCACGTCGGAACCGCCGGGGATCTTCCCCGGGATCGGGTCGCTCCAGGTGGCCCGCCCGGAGCCGATCGTGACCGATTTACGGCCGCCGAACGTCACCGGCCGGTTCGTACCCGTGAGGATCTCCGCGCCGTACGCCTGGACGCCGACGTGTACGCCGCGCAGCGTCACCGGCGCCGATCCGAACAGGTTGGACAGGCGGATGCGCATGCCCGTACCGCCGATGCTGGTCCGCACCACCATCCGCACGGTCTGATCACCGAGGGCGGCGACGAGCCGGGTGGTCGAGGCCGACCAGGTGCCGACCAGACGGTGGGAGGCGGCGGGCTGCTCGCCTTTCCCCCGGTCCCCCTGCCGGTCTACCTGGGTCTGCGCATCGGCCGGGGCCGCGGGGAGAACCACCGCTGTCGTCGTCGCTGTCGCCGCGGCGAGGGCCAGAGCCGCCACGGACAACCGGTGAGTCGGCCGGGGCATCAAGATCCTCCTGAGGTGATGGGGGGTGATGTGCCCCTACATTACGAGAGTTTCACCGATGGCAGTGTGGTTTGCGGATCATCCACCTCGCCCCGCCGCGCCGTCCCGGCTCCCGTAGTCTCTTGAACGATGAACGAGCATGAACGCTGGATAAATCTGAACGGTGCGGTCAACGTACGGGACCTGGGCGGACTGCCCACCGTCGACGGCGGCGTCACCCGGTTCGGCCGGATTCTCCGATCCGACAACCTGCAGGGACTGACCGACGGCGACGTCGACCGGCTGGTCTGGGACCTCAAGCTGAGGAACGTCGTGGACCTGAGGTCGGTGGCGGAGGTGCGGCTGGAGGGTCCCGGCCCGCTGACCCGGGTGGCGGAGGTCGGGATCCACCACCTCAGCCTGCTGCCCGAGGGCGGGCGGTTCACCGACGCCGGAGCCGACACGGTCGACGAGCGGGCGCTGCCGCGGCGGGCCGAGCACACCGAGGACGATCGGGCGGAACCGCGGCTCACCCGCTACTACCGCGGCTACCTGCGCGACCGGCCCGACTCCGTGCTGGCGGCGCTGCGCGTGCTCGCGGCGGACGACGGCACGGCCGTGGTCCACTGCGCGGCGGGCAAGGACCGCACCGGGGTCGTCAGCGCGCTGGCGCTCGCGGTCGCCGGGGCCACCCCGGAGGCGATCGTCGCCGACTACGTGGCCACCGGCGTACGGCTGGCGGCGGTGCTCGCGCGGCTGCGGTCCAGCGAGACCTACCGGGCCGACCTGGACGCGCAGCCGGCGGACGCGCATGACCCCCGCGCCGAGTACATGACGCGGTTCCTGGCCGGGCTCGATCGCCGGTTCGGCGGCCCGCTCGGCTGGCTCACCGCGAACGGCTGGACCGACGACGACACCCGGGCCCTGCGCGCCCGCCTCCGCGACTGAGGACGTCCGGCCGTCAGGAAAGGCCGGCCACGAGGCGGGGGAGATCGGTGAGCGCGTCGGCCACCAGGTCGGCCTCGGCGGCCTCCGGGCGCGCGGCGTGCAGATACCCCCAGGGACCGCGGCGCAGCAGAGCAGTACGCATCCCGGCCCGCCCGGCCGGCCGCACGTCGTTGTCGAGCCGGTCGCCCACGTAGAGGATCTCCCCCGGGGCCCGGCCGGCGACGGCGGCGACCTTCGCGAAGAATCCCGGCTCGGGCTTCTCCACACCCCAGCCGGCCGAGGTGTGGATCGCGTCGACCGGCAGGTCCATCGCGGCGAGCGCGTCGTACGCCTGCGGCGGCTGGTTGCCGGCCACGATCACCTGATGACCGGCCTCGCGCAGCGCGGCGAGGCCGGGCCGTACATCGGGGTAGAGGTCGTCGGCGTCGAAGTTCTCCCGCAGGCCGTCCGGATCGTCCCGCCGCCACGCCGCGATCTCGGCGTCCAGGTCGAGTCCCGGCCGGATCAGCTCGAACGCCTCCAGGTGGCCCCGGTCCAGGGCCGCCATGCCGCCGAGCACGCCCATGAAGGTCAGGCGCGGCACGCCGAGCCGGTCGGCCCAGCGCGACCAGATCCGCGTCTCGTCGATCAGCGTCTCTCCCACGTCGAACACGAGCGCGCGGATCACCATCGTCTCCCCCATCTCGATCGGTCTCTCGAAACCCCGCTCAGATCCGCTCCATGGCCTTGCGTATGCGCTTCTCCGACACGGGCGCCGGGGTGCCGAGCTGCTGGGCGAAGAAGCTCACCCGCAGTTCCTCGATCATCCACCGGATGTCACGTACGGCGGGCGCCTCGCGCTCCTCGGGCTTGAGGCCGTCGAGCAGGTCGCGGTAGTCGTCCTCGACGTCGTGGACGCGGTGCATCCACTCCCGGTCGCGGCGCGCGTCGTCGGGCAGCTTCTCCAGGCGGCGCCGCACGGCGCGCAGGTAGCGGTGCACGTCCGGCAGGCGGCGGTAGCCGGTCTCCGTGACGAATCCCGGGTGGACGAGCGCGCCGAGCTGCTCCCTGATGTCCTCGACGATGTCGTCGGGCCCGGCGAGGGCGCTCTGCGCCGCGTGCCAGACCGTGAGGATCCGCTCGACGCGCGCGACGACCTCCTCTGTGGTGTCGAACAGCGACGCGCGCACGTGGTCGTGCAGGCGCCGGAATCCCGCCTCGTCCCACGCCGGTCCCCCCGCCTCGTCGATCAGCGCGTCGGCCGCGCACGCCGTACAGTCGTCGAACAGCGCGGCGGCGCCGCCGTGCGGGCTGCGGCTGAGCGCGAGCTTGGCCGTCGTGCTCAGCCCGCGCAAGATCGCCTTCGCCGGGCTCACCACGTTGAGCAGCAGCAGGCGGCGGGTGCCGGCCCACATGGACCGGCGCTGCTCGGCCTCGGTCTCGAACATGCTGACCGCGACGCTGTCGGTCTGGTCGACCAGCGCGGGGTAGGCCCGCATCCGGCCCTGCTCGAAGAGCTTGGGCAGGGTGCCGATGCTCCAAGTGCGCAGCCCGGTGCGCTCCAGGTCGTCGGCCGCGCGGGAGAGCGTGGCGCGCAGGCGGGGCGCGAGCCGCCGCTTGAGGTCCTCCAGGTCCTTGCCCTCGGCGATCGTGCGCTTCCGGTCGTCGATCACCCGATAGGTGATCCGCAGATGTTCCGGCACGTGGTCGGGCGCCCACGCCTCCCTGGGGACGTCCAGCCCCGTCATCCGGTGGAGTTCCCGCTCCAGCGCGTCGAGGATCGGCTCGCTGCCGGGCCGTACCCGCTCCAGCACGGCCTTGGCGTAGTCGGGCGCGGGCACGAAGTTGCGCCGCAGGTGCTTGGGCAGCGACCTGATGAGCGCGGTGACGAGTTCCTCGCGCAGACCGGGGATCTGCCAGTCGAAGCCCACCGGCTCGACCTGGTTGAGCACGGCGAGCGGGACGTGGACGGTCACCCCGTCGGCCGACCCGTCCCGGGCCCCGTCGCCGGAACCGTCTCCGGTCCCGCCCCCTGCGGGCAGGGATCCCGGATCGAACCGGTAGGTGAGGCGCATCCGCTGGCCGTTCTGCCGCCAGGCGTCGGGATAGTCGCGGGCGCTGACCCCGGCCCCCTCGTTGACGAGCATCTCCGGGGAGAAGGTCAGCAGGCCGGGGGTCTCATGCGAGGCCTTCTTCCACCAGCTGTCGAAGTGCCGTCCGGAGACGACGTCGGCGGGGATCCGCTGGTCGTAGAAGTCGAACAGCGTCTCGTCGTCCACCAGGATGTCGCGCCGCCGGGCCTTCTCCTCCAGCCGCTCGACCTCCTGCAGCAGCTTGCGGTTCTCCTGGAAGAAGCCGTGGTGGGTCCGCCAGTCGCCCTCGACGAGGGCGTTGCGGATGAACAACTCGCGGCACAGCTCGGGATCGATCCTGCCGTAGTTGACCTTTCGCTCTGTCACGATGGGCACGCCGTACAACGTGACCTTCTCGAACGCGACGACGGCGGCCTGGTCCTTCTCCCAGTGCGGCTCGCTGTAGGTGCGTTTGACCAGGTGCTGGGCGAGCGGTTCGATCCACTCCGGCTCGATCTTGGCGTTGACCCGGGCCCACAGCCTGGAGGTCTCGACGAGCTCGGCCGACATGACCCAGGCGGGCTGCGCCTTGGCGAGCGCCGACCCCGGGAAGATCGCGAAGCGGGCTCCGCGGGCGCCGATGTACTCGGTGATCGGTCTGCGGCCGTCCTGCCTGCGCTTCTCGAGGACGTCCTTGACCCCGACGTGCGACAGCAGGCCGACGAGCAGCGCCTGGTGGATCCGCTGGGGGTCGGCGTCCGCGCTGTTCGGCACGATGCCGAGCGTCCTGGCCACCTGCCGCAGCTGGCTGTCGATGTCCTGCCATTCCCGGACCCGCAGGTAGTTGAGATATTCCGCCTTGCACAGCCGCCGGAACGCGCTGGACGACAGCTCACGCTGCCGCTCCCGCAGATAGCGCCACAGGTTCAGATAGGTGAGGAAGTCCGATTCCTTGTCCGCGAACCGGCGGTGCCGTTCGTCGGCCGCCTGCTGCTTGTCGGCCGGACGCTCGCGCGGGTCCTGGATCGACAGCGCCGCCGCGATGATCATGACCTCCCGGGCGCAGCCGCCCCGGTCGGCCTCCAGCACCATCCGGCCCAGCCGGGGGTCCACCGGAAGCTGGGCGAGCTTACGCCCGACCGGGGTGAGCTGCGGACCGTTACCCTTCTGGACACCCGGGGCCCTGCGGGCGTCACGTACCCGCCTGCCGTCCTTCGGCGTCCCGTCGGCCGTGGCCTGGGTGAGCGCACCGAGCTCGTGCAGCAGGTTGATCCCGTCCCTGATCTGCCTGCCGTCCGGAGGCTCGACGAACGGGAACGCCGCGATGTCCCCCAGGCCGAGTGCGGCCATCTGCAGGATGACGCTGGCCAGGTTGGTACGGAGGATCTCCGGGTCGGTGAACTCCGGGCGGGAGACGAAGTCCTCCTCGGAGTAGAGCCGGATGCAGACGCCGTCGGACGTACGGCCGCAGCGGCCCTTGCGCTGGTTGGCCGAGGCCTGCGAGATCGGCTCGATCGGCAGCCGCTGCACCTTGAGCCGGTTGCTGTAGCGGGAGATGCGGGCCGTGCCGGGGTCGACGACGTACTTGATGCCCGGCACGGTCAGCGAGGTCTCGGCGACGTTGGTCGCCAGCACGATCCGGCGGCCCCCGCGTCCGGAACCACGATGGGGCTGGAAGACCCGGTGCTGCTCGGCGGCGGACAGCCGCGCGTACAGCGGCAGGACCTCCTCGGGGCGGCCCTTCAGCGCGTCGGCCGTGTCGCGGATCTCCCTTTCGCCGCTGAGGAACACCAGGATGTCGCCCGGTCCCTCGCGGCACAGCTCGTCGACCGCTTCGACGATGGCCTGGGTCTGGTCGTCGTCCTCGCCGATCGGCCGATATCGGACCTCGACCGGATAGGTGCGGCCGGACACCTCGACGATCGGCGCACTGGGCCGTCCCGGCTCGGAGAAGTGCCTGGCGAACCGCTCGGGGTCGATCGTGGCCGAGGTGATGATGACCTTGAGGTCGGGCCGCTTCGGCAGGAGCTGCTTGATGTACCCCAGGATGAAGTCGATGTTGAGGCTGCGCTCGTGGGCCTCGTCGATGATCAGCGTGTCGTACTGCAGGAGGAGCGGATCGGTCTGCATCTCGGCGAGCAGGATGCCGTCGGTCATCAGCTTGACGAGCGTGCCCTCGCCGGAGTGGTCGGTGAACCGCACCTTGTAGCCGACCGCCTCGCCCAGCGGGATCGACAGCTCATCGGCGATGCGCTCGGCCACCGTGCGCGCGGCGATCCGCCGGGGCTGGGTGTGCCCGATAGCGCCGTGGACGCCCCGGCCGAGCTCCAGGCAGATCTTCGGCAGCTGGGTCGTCTTGCCGGAGCCGGTCTCCCCCGCCACGATCACGACCTGGTGGTCGCGGATGGCCTCGATCAGGTCGTCCCTGCGCCGGCTGACCGGCAGCTCCGGCGGATAGCTGATCTCGGGTACGGCGGCGCGGCGTACGGCGACACGGCGCTCCGCGGCCTCGATGTCCCCGGCGATCTCACCGGCCACGGCCCGGCGCGCCGCGCCGTCGCGGACCTTGCGCATGCCGTCGAGACGACGGCGCAACCTGCGCTGATCGCGCAGCATGAGGTCGGGTAGGCGGCCCTGAAGGTCGGCAAGCGTGTTCATTCCACGTTCAAGGATAGGCAACCACCCCCGCAGCCCCGCCATCCGTTTTCCGCCGGCGAGATCACCATGGGGTTGGAGCATTTAGCGACGGGTAGCCACAAAAGGGATAATCAACACCAAAGGGGGATCTGATGATCAAGATGCTCCATCAGATGGGGCTGCGCTCCAACATGATGTACGGAGGCGGTTTCATCTCGATCGGTGCTTCGATCGCTTCGTGGTTCATCTCGAAGCAGTACGAGAACGCGGGCACGGACCGGGCCGACCGCTGGGGGCTGTTCATCGGCGAGTGGGCGCCGACGTTCTTCGCGCTCGGCGTCGCCCTGCGCATGGAGGAACTCAGCGAGGAGATGGGGCATGAAATGCCCGAGTTCCACGAAGAGGACGCGGAGATGAGGCGGCCTGCCCGGACCGGTGCCTAGGTGTACCGCCCGGGGACATCCGGAGACCGCCCCTCCCGCACGGTCCCGGCACCACGCTAGGCGTCCTTCTCCGCTCGGACGATCGCGATCGGGCAGTGGGCGCGGTGGAGGACGCCGTGGCTCACCGAGCCGAGCAGCGCCCCCCTGACCTCGCCGACCCCGCGGGTGCCCACGACCACCAGGTCCGCGGTCCGGGATGCCTCGGCCAGCACGGTGATGGGGTGCCCGCGCACGACGGACTCGACCAGGGGGACATCGGGGTGCCGCTCGCGCCACGGCGCCAGCCGCCGGCGGAACGACTCGGCCTCGGCGTCGAAGATCTCCGTCATCATCGCGCCATATCCGGCCATCGGCGGGCCGAACACCGGCGGCAGCCAGGCGTGCACGGCACGCACGCGCGCCCCGCGGAGCGCGGCCTCCTCGAACGCGAAGCCGACCGCCGACTCACCGTGCGGGGACCCGTCGAAGCCCACCACGACCTCGTCGTACGGCTCGCTCCGGGTTCCCCGTACCACGACGAGCGGCCCCGCCGCCCGGGCGGCCAGGCCGAGCCCGACGGAGCCGAGCACGAGCCCGGCGAAACCTCCCATGCCCCTGCTGCCCACCACGACGAGGCCGGCACGCTCCGACTCTTCCGTCAACCGATCGACCACGGCACCCGTGACGAGGCCGGTGGTCATGGCGAGGCCGGGCGCCCCCTCGCGCGCCCCGGCGCGCTCGGTCGCCCGCTCCCGGGCACGGGCGAGCACGCCCTCGCAGAAGTCCGACAGCGACTCGTCGAAGCCGGCCACCCCGTGGAAGGGATATTCGTTGGCCCACGGCTCGCGGACATGCACGATCCTCAGCGCGGCGCCGCGCCGCAGGGCGTCGTCCACCGCCCAGTCCACCGCCGCCAGCGCCTGCTCGGAACCGTCCACCGCCACCACGATCAAACCGGACATATTCGCAATCCTCCCGGGTATTTCCGACAACTCCATCACATCCCCGGAACGGCGGGACGGACAGCGGCCGAACGGCCCGGCCGTACGGGACCTCCGGCACCTGCGCGGCCCGCCGGACGGGAGTGGGATGGAGGGTGAGGAGCCCGAGACGACGGACCCCGAGACAAGAGGAGAAGGTGAGGTAAGCGATGAGCGTGCCGATGAAGCGGGAATCGAGAGGACTCTTCCCCGACCTTTTCGACTGGTTGGAGGCACCACTGGCCACGCTCCGGCCGATGGCCGGGCAGCAGATCCGCTTCGAGGACTACATCAAGGACGGACGCTACGTGCTCCGTGCCGAACTGCCCGGCATCGACCCCGAGAAGGATGTCGAGATCACCGTGTCGAACGGCGTTCTCATGATCCACGCCGAGCGGCAGCAGGAGGAGCGGGAGGGACACCGCACCGAGTTCCGGTACGGATCGTTCACCCGGTCCATCACGCTGCCGCCGACGGCCGACGACAGCGACGTCAAGGCAACCTACGACAAGGGCATCCTCGAGGTCAGCGTGCGGCTCGCCGAGGAGAAGCCCGTCGGCAAGCGAATCGAGGTGGAGAAGAAGCCGGCCGGGTAAGCGGACGGCAAGGAAAGATCTCCGCGATCGGGAGCCCGTCCGGCCGGCGAGGCGGACGGGCCCCGTTATGTCCGCGGCACGGCGGAGACATGCAGAGACAGAGGGGGTGGACCTCATGGAGTCCAAGAGATGGAACGTAGAGATTTTCGTCGACGAAGACGACAACGACGACCTCACCACCGCCACCGCCGTGCTGTACACGAACGCGGGTAGAAGGCACGAGAGCGTCGCGCACGCCCGGCGCAACCCGGCGGACCGTCCCGTTCCGGAGATCGGCGACGAACTCGCGGCGGGTCGGGCACTGTCGGATCTGGCGGCGAAACTGCTCGGGGACGGCGCGGAGGACGTGGCACGACTCGCCGGGCCGGCCTACGAGACGCACTGACCGGCGGCGCGCCCGGGCACGGGCTCGGGCTCCGGCCGTGCGATTCCTGGTGGGACGGTTCTGGTGGCACGGTTCCTGGCGGCACCGTTCTGGTGGCACGGTTCGGGCGGCACGAGAAGGCGTGGCGCGGGAGCCACCGGGCCGGGGACGATGACGGTGCGGGAGAGCGTCACTCCTCCCGCACGACGTCCTCCGGGTCCTTGTCCTCTCGCATGCCGCGCCAGGAGGGGTGTCGCAGCCGGCCCTCGCCCGTCCACTCGCCGAACCGCACCTCGCCGACCAGCTCGGGTCGCACCCAGTAGGCGCCGCGCGCGTCCTCGCGCGGCAGTTCCTCGTCGAACGGCGAGGCATCCCACTTGAGCGGCGCCAGCCGTACGGCGAGCTCGCGCAGGACGGCCTCGGTGAATCCGGTGCCCACGCTGCCGGCGTAGCGGAGGCGGCCGTCCTCGTCGTGGACGCCGAGCAGCAGTGAGCCGATCATGCCGGCGCGGCGGCCGGCGCCGGACCGCCAGCCGCAGACGACGACGTCCTGGGTGCGGAAGTTCTTCACCTTCACCCAGTCCGGCGACCGCCTGCCCTGCCGGTACGGCGAGGCCAGCCGCTTGGCCATCACCCCTTCCAGGCCCAGCCTGCGCGACTCGGCGACGGCGCGCGGGCCGTCGTCGCGGAAGCACGGCGGCACGTCCCAGTGGTCACCCGTTGTGACCAACTCCTCGAGCAGCTTCCTGCGTGCCGTGTACGGCCTCGCGATCACGGGTTCCGCGTCCACGTGCAGCACGTCGAACAGCAGGTAAACCACCGGCACGGCCACCGCCAATCGAGCGATCTTCGCCGCCTGCCGCTGGTGCATCCGCGGCTGCAGCATCTCGAACGACGGTCTGCCGCGCCGGTCGAACGCGACGATCTCCCCGTCCAGGACCAGATCGTGCCCGCCCACCGCTCCGGCGAGCCCGTACGTCTCCGGATAGGCCACCGTGATGTCCCTGGCGTTGCGGGAGACCAGCCGGACCCGGCCGCCCTCGATGTAGGCGAGCGCCCGCACACCGTCCCATTTCATCTCGAAGGCGTAGTTCTCACCGGGCTCCGGAAGCGGCCCGGCCTGCCCCATCATCGGCGTGTACGCCGGGAGCCTCCTCATGCCACCAGGACTTCGCTCGTAGGGATCTTCAACCGGACAGGCCGGTCACCTGCCCGTCGATCAGCCCGGCCGCCCGCATCTCCTCGGTCAGCCAGGAGAACGCGGGCAGGCCCAGGCCCCCGCCGTTCGCCTGACCGGGAGGGAAGCCGATCGGCCCGCCGCCGATCGGGGCCCCCGGAGAAGGACCGGCCGCCGCCGGCTGCCGGGCGTACGGCGCGGGGCCGAAGGACACGGCCGGTCCTGCGCCGCCGGGCGCGGCGTGCCCGGCCGGCGGCGCGCCGGCGGCCGTCGGGCCGTTGAGCGTCGTGCCCCGTCCGCTGCCGGGGATGGTCCCGTTGGCGTGCTTGCCCGTCACCCCGCCTTCGTGTCCGCCGTTTCCCTGCCCGCCGGTCCGCTGCCCACCGGTCCGCTGTCCGCCCGGCCGAGCGACGACGCCGGGCCCGGCCTCGGCCGCGGACGGATCGCCGGCGATCCCGGCGGCCACCGGAGCCCCGTCGATGTGCTCCGTTCCGCCGGTCATCGCCCATGCTCCACCGGCGTCCGGATCCACCGGACCGGGCACGAGCAGGCCGGCCCAGGCCATCTCGGCGGTGAGCCGGTCGAGCAGGCCCTGGACGCCGCCCGCCGAGAGGTCGCCGGAGCCGATGTCGGCGGTGAGTTCCGGCGTGATGAGCGCGAGGGCCGGTCCCAGGGCGAGCAGCGCGTTGGGCAGCCCGGCTCCGGTGCGGCCCGGGTCACCGAGGTCGAGCGGCAGGCAGCTCGACTTGATGATCTGGAAAAGGCGCTCGACCCGCCGGGCGTCGCGCGTGCCGTACCCGTCGTACAGGTCGGGGTGGTGCGCGAGCACGAGAGCTGCGAGGCCGGTGACGTGCGGCGCGGCCATCGAGGTGCCGTCCCACACGGCGTAGTCGCCGGAGGGCACGGCCGACAGCACCGCCACGCCGGGCGCGCAGACGTCGACCCCCGGACCGTGACAGGTGAATCTGGGCGAGAAGTATCCCTCTCCCGTGCACGGCTCCATGATCTCGGCGGCGTGCGCGGTGCCGGTGGGGAAGGTGCCGACCCGCCCGATGGCCGCGACGGTCAGCACCGTGGGCAGGTTTCCGGGAAAGCCCACGGGCCCGCCGTCGTTGCCCGCCGCGACCACGCACGCCACGCCCGCTTCGCGTGCCTGCTCGATCTTGGCGGCGACGAGCTGGGACGGGTGCCTGCTGCCGAGGCTCAGGTTCACCACATCGATCCGCTGCTCTATGCAGTAGTCGAGGGCCTCGATGAGATCGCTGAACCGCCCCCCGGGGAAGATCTTGCAGGCGTGCACCTCGGCCTCGACCGCGAAGCCGACGACGCCCTGACCGTCGTCGGCGCCGCCGATGATCGCGGCGCAGTGAGAGCCGTGGTGGGCCGTGTCCACCGCCCAGCCGTCGGGCTTGTGGTCGGAGAGGTCGATGCCGCCGCTGATGCGGTTGAGCAGATCGGGATGGTCGATCGCCGCTCCTGAGTCGATGACCGCGACCTTCACACCGGCGCCCCGGAACGTGGGCGGCAGCCGGTCGAGGTTCATCGCCTGCTGCCCCCAGCCGAAGAGCTGGTGCCCGGGGAAGCCCTCGAAGGTCTCGGAGAGCTTCACCAGTTCGATCAGGTTGTCCCTGCTCGTGGACAGGGACGGGCGGTCGAGCTGGAAACTCCAGTGGCCGGCGCGAGGCTTGACCACCAGGCTGACGATGGACTCCGGCGTCTCACCGGCGAGTGTCACCGTGGCCCTGCCGTCGGCGCCCGTCACGCCCTGGGCGGGCCAGCCGAAACCGGTGACGAACACGGTGGCGCCCGGCACCGGCTTGCCGTCGCCGTCGCGCACCAGGAACGTGAAGGTGCTCACCACTCCCGACGGCACCACGGCAGCGGCCGTACGGCGCCTGCGCGGCGGCCCCGGCACCTCGCTGTAGGTCAGCAGCCGGTCGCGCTCGATGAGCACCTGCGGGTATTTCATGTGCAGTTCGAGAGCGTGCTCGGCGGTCATGTCCACGATCACGATCTCGGGGAACGGGGCACTCGTTCCCATCACCTGGGGGCCCATCACCTGCGTGCCCATCAGGTGAGGGGCCATCAGATGAGGGGCCGTCGCCGGAAAGGCGGGCCCCTGATGCCGTCCCTGCGGCTCGGTGCGGGCCGGCCGTCCCGGGTGGCCGGGCAGCCGGCGACGCACGGTCACCTCAGGGTCGTTCTCCAGCAGCTCGCACAGACCGTCGGCGTCCAGGGGCTGCGCGCTCACCCCCATCGCCGACAGGTACGGCTGTCGCAGCGCGGCCACCATGTAGCGCATCGGACGCGGCTCCACCACATGCGGCATCTGCCGGGTCGGCTGCCTCCCCCTGCTCGACGCCGGTGAGCGCGACTCGCTTCCGTCCTTGGGCTTGTCGTTACTGGTCACAACGTCTCGACTCTCCCCAGCTCAGGCTGGTCTCGCCGGCCGCACCAGAGGGCTCGACGGGAATTACACGGCAAGGGGGTGTTCCCGGGACACCCCCTTGGGGGCCCGGACCGGCCAGGCGGCCGGTCCGGGCCATTCATTCGAACTCCGTCACAGGAGTGGAACCGTGGGCCGGCCGCTGTTGACGACGCCGAGGACGGCCTGGAGCTGCGCCAGGCACGCCTCGTACTGCCCGGCCCGGTACAGCTGCACCGCCTGCACCAGCGGCGGGATGATTCCCGCCACCTGCGGCGCCTGCGGGAGTGACACCTGCAACCAGCCGTAGAGCTGCTGGAGGGTCACCGCGCACTGCACCTGCGCTGGGATCAGCGTCGCCGGGCGGCCCGGGATCGGCGACATCGCCGGCCCCGTGGCCGCGCCGACCGCCATACCCATCGCCGGACCGGTCGTCATGGCCATCCCCGGGTTCATGGCCGGATCGGGCACCATGCCGGCTCCGCCCGAGACGGTGCCGGGCCAGGGAGCTCCTCCGCCCATCGAGTCCACCATGTGCCTCCGCTCAGAATCCGGCGCCGGCCGCCACCGGCGTCTGCTGTGCGGCCTGCTGGTGCTGCTGGGTGACGTACTGAGGCGACACCTGCTGGCCGTACTGCTGCTGGCCGTACTGCTGCTGGCTCACCGCGCTCAGCGGATTCATCGCGGCCAGCGGGTTCACGCCGCCCAGCGAGTTGATCGCGTTCAGCGGGTTCACGGCGCCCAGCGAGTTGATCGCGTTCAGCGGGTTCAGCGCGATCTGCGGGACGAGGTGCTGGCCGTAGGCCTGAGCGTGCTGCGGAACGGCCTGCAGGCCGAGCGCCTGGCCGTACTGCGGCTGGTACTGCCCCTGGGCGTACGGGTTGGCGAGCTGCTGCTGGATCTGCTGCCGCAGAACCTGCTCCACCGCCTGCTCCTGGATCTGCTGCTCGACCTGGTGCTGGGTCTGCAGGACGTCCAGGATCTGGCGGGCCACCTCGACACCGTGCCGGACGGTCATGCGGGCGACCTTGGTCCAGAAGGTCTGCGGGCTCACCAGGTGCTCCTGCGGGTGGACCTGCTCCTCCTGCTGGATCGTCCCGTTGAGCAGCGAGGCCTGCTGGCCCGCGAGCTGCGGCATGGCCATGCCGAGCTGAGCGATCTGGGGCGCCACGGCGTGCTGCTGGGCGGCCTGCTGGTAGAGGACCGTCTCCAGGACCTGACGGGCGGCCGGTACACCGTGCCGGATGCCCACCCGGGCGATCCTGGCCCAGAAGGTCCGCGGGCTCACCAGGTGCTCCTGGGGGTGGATCTGCTCCTCCTGCCGGGTCGACTGACTGATCGAGAGCGCCTGCTGCTGACCAGGCTGCTGAGTGAGCTGGCCGAGCTGCAGAGGCGAGATCTGCTGCTGAGTCGCGTAGCCCAGCGGCGTGGTGGTCATGTAAGAGGGTTGCATCGCTGTGAACGTCATAGTCACTCCTTCGAACCAGGTAGGTCTGGCTCATCGCCCTCTGTGATTACACAGCGTGACCGGTCCGCCGCACAATGTGTCGCGCGTAATGCTCTTCTAAGATCGACTTTGCGCTCTCTCACCGACAACTTCTGCTGTCTTGACGATTTTTATTTTCGGTGAGATGGTTGGGACATGTTGGACGTGGCGATCATCGAGGACCCGGCGGCGGCCGAGGTCTCACTGGATCCGGTGCGGGCCCGGCTGCTCGCCGAGCTGGCCGAGCCCGCCTCCGCGACGATGCTGGCGGCCCGGATCGGCCTGCCGCGGCAGAAGGTCAACTACCACCTCAAGACACTGGAACGGCACGGCCTGGTGGAACTGGTCGAGGAGCGGAGGAAGGGGAACGTCACAGAGCGGGTGATGCGGGCGACCGCGGCCTCGTTCGTGATCTCTCCGGCGGCGCTCGCCGCTGTGGCGCCGGACCCGGCGCGCGCGCCCGACCAGCTCTCTGCCAGATGGCTGCTGGCCCTCGCCGCCCAGCTGGTACGCGATGTGGGCACGTTGATCAGCGGGGCTGCCAGAGCCCGCCGGAAGACGGCCACGTTCGCGATCGACGGGCAGGTGCGATTCGCCTCGGCCGCCGATCGGGCCGCGTTCGCCACGGAACTCGCCGAAGCGGTCACCGCTCTGGTGAGCAGATATCACGACGAGACGGCCGAGGGCGGGCGTGAGCACCGCGTGGTCGTGGCGCTGCACCCCAGCGTCCGTCCCGGCACCGAGACCCAGGAGAGATGAGATGGCGCACGAATTCGAACTGTCCAAGGAGATCGAGCTGGCCGCCACACCAGAGCAGGTGTGGGACGCCATCGCCACCGGCCCGGGAATCGACTCCTGGTTCATGGGGCGCACCGAGATCGAGCCGCGCGAGGGCGGCAGAGGCCGGTTCACGATGATGGGCGGCGTCGAGCAGTCCACGGTGACCGCCTGGAAGCCGGGCGAACGGTTCGCCTACCGCAGCGACGAGAGCCCCGGCGGCGCCTTCATGGCCCTCGACTATCTCATCGAGGGCCGCGGCGGCGGCAGCACGGTCCTGCGTCTCGTGCAGAGCGGTGTGCTCGGCGACGACTGGGAGAGCGAGTACGAGGCCCTGGGCGTGGGCTGGGACATGTACCTGCACACTCTCGCCCAGTACCTCGCGCATTTCCCCGGCCGGACCACGACGGGCATCGTCTCGGCCGCCCGCCCGAAGGCCGGCGACCCCGAGCAGGTGTGGACGGCGCTGACCGGGGCGCTTGAGCTCTCCGGCCCGATCGCCCAGGGCGCGCCGGTACGACTCGCCGTCGAAGGGCTCCCCGCGATCGAGGGCGTCGTCGACTACGCCGGCCTGCCGACCTTCCTGGGTGTTCGCACCGGCGACGGGTTGTACCGGTTCATCCATTCCGGTCCCTCACGGGGCAACGCGCTGGTCCTCGGGCATCACATCTTCTCCGACGACGTGGACGAGCAGACCGCCGAGACCGCCTGGAACTCCTGGCTCGACCGGCTGCTCGCCTGACGGACGTCCCCGGCCGCCTCAGCGGTCCTCCGCACCGATGTGGCCTGATCCGTACGAGATGTGCGCCGGCGAGGTGCCTCCGAGCCTTTCCGCGGGCATCATCTCCTTCATGAGCCGGGAGAAGACCGAGCCTGGCCACCCGTACGACCACGGCGACGGACAGGAACACGGGCACGGACACGGGCACGGATCCGGTCAGGCGTCGCTGAGGCCGCTGGGCGAGCGGATCAGGCACGCGCTGCGGCCGCACTCGCACGAGACGTCGGACAAGATCGACGCGGCGATGGAGACCTCCGCCCGCGGGATGCGGGCGTTATGGATCTCCCTCGCCGTGCTGGGCACGACCACGGTGATCCAGGCCGTGGTGGTGGCCATCTCGGGATCGGTGGCGCTGCTGGGCGACACGCTGCACAACGCCGCCGACGCCCTGACCGCTGTCCCGCTGGGCATCGCGTTCCTGCTCGGCCGCCGCCCGCCGACCCGGCGCTACACCTACGGCTACGGGCGGGCCGAGGACCTGGCCGGAGTCGTGATCGTGCTGACGATCGCGGCCTCCGCCGTCCTCGCTGCCAAGACGGCGTTCGACCGGCTGCTCGACCCCCGGGAGATGAGCGAGCTGGGCGCGGTCGCGGGCGCGGCGCTGGTGGGGTTCGCCGGCAACGAACTGGTGGCCCGCTACCGCATCCGCGTCGGCAGGCAGATCGGGTCGGCCGCGCTGGTCGCCGACGGCCTGCACGCCCGGACCGACGGGTTCACCTCGCTGGCCGTGCTGGCGAGCGCGGGCGGGACGGCGCTGGGCTGGAACCGGGCCGACCCGGTCGTCGGCCTGCTCATCACCGTCGCCATCCTCGCCGTGCTCCGGCAGGCGGCGCGCGAGGTGTACCGCAGGCTGATGGACGCGGTGGATCCCGCCATCGTGGACCTGGCCGAGGCGACGCTGCGCGCGACGCCCGGGGTGCTCGGCATCGGGCAGGTGCGGCTGCGCTGGATCGGCCACCACCTCCGGGCCGAGTGCGAGGTGATCGTCGACCCGGCCTGCAGCGTGATCGAGGCGCACCGGATCGCGGTCGAGGCCGAGCACGGCCTGATCCACGCCATCCCCCGGCTGACCGCCGCCATCGTGCACGCCGACCCCCTCCCCCACGACGGCGTCGACCACCACGCCCTCCTCGCCGACCACCGGCACGGCCCCCGTGCCGACCGTCCCCGCTGATCCGTCCGCGGGCACGGCGTGCCGCGGGACGCCTGTGGGCACAGGGGGTTTAGCGGTACCGTGCTCGAAATCGTTCTCCGGGGCGACCATGTCCCCGGAGAGCGTCTCCCCCGCCCGAGCACTCCTGGAGGCCACCGCGATGCCGTCGCACTCCGACCACACCGGTTTCGCCCCCGACCCGGCGATCAGGAAGCACCGCACCGCCGAGGTCACCGTCACGGTCACGGAGAACGGTGCGCCGATCGCCGATCGAGAGGTGACGATCGCACAGCGCGACCACAAGTTCCTGTTCGGCTGCATCGGCTTCGACTTCCTGCCGCTCGCGAACGGCGTACCGGCGGCCGGATCCCCGGAGGCCGCCGAGGCCGAGCGGCTGGCCGACCTGTGGTTCGGCCTGTTCAATTTCGCCACGCTGCCCTTCTACTGGGGTCAGTTCGAGCCCGAGCGGGGGCGTCCGGACACCGCGCGGCTGCTCGCCGCCGCGCGCTGGTTCGCCGAGCGCGGCTGCGTGGTCAAGGGCCACCCGCTGGCCTGGCACACCGAGACCGCCGAGTGGCTGAAGGACCTGTCGAACGCCGACATCGCCCGCGAGCAGGTCGCCCGCATCAAGCGCGACATGACCGACTTCGCCGGACTCATCGACATGTGGGATGTCATCAACGAAGTCGTGATCATGCCGATCTTCGACAAGTACGACAACGGCATCACCCGGATCTGCCGCGAGATGGGCCGCATCCCGATGGTGCGCATGGTCTTCGACGCCGCCCGCGAGGCCGGCCCGCACGCCACGCTGCTGCTGAACGACTTCGACATGTCGGCGGCGTACGAATGCCTGATCGAGGGGGTGCTGGAGGCGGGCATCGAGATCGACGCGCTGGGCCTGCAGAGCCACATGCACCAGGGCTACTGGGGCGAGGAGAAGACCCTCGACGTCCTGGAGCGGTTCTCGCGGTACGGCCTGCCGATCCACTTCACCGAGACGACCCTCGTCTCGGGCCACCTCATGCCGCCGGAGATCGTCGACCTGAACGACTACCGGATCGCCGAGTGGCCGTCGACACCGGAGGGCGAGGCGCGCCAGGCCGACGAGGTCGTCCGGCACTACAAGACGCTGCTCTCGCACCCCTCCGTGGAGGCGATGACGTACTGGGGGCTGTCGGACCGCGGCGCCTGGCTCGGCGCCCCCGGCGGCTTCGTCCGGGCGGACGGCACGCCGAAGCCGTCCTACGAGGCGCTGCGCTCGCTCATCAAGGGCGAGTGGTGGCTGGCCCCCACCACGACGACCACCGACGCCGACGGCCGGGCGAGGTTCAGCGGGTTCCTCGGCGAGTACGAGCTGACGGCCGCCGGAACGACCACGACGTTCAGGGTCGACAGGCCCGGCGACAACGCCCTGGCCGTATCCCTCTGATGGCGACAGGAGCGGTCGCGCACTGTTGAATGAGAGCGCTCTCACCCTCGAGGAGGACCGATGACCGCCGCCGTCACGCTGCCCGCCGTTCCCGTTCCGCTGCGTGTGCTGAACTCCCCGGTCTCGTGGAGCGTCGACGGCGACGACGCGCTCACGATCACCTCGGGCGCCGGGACCGATCTGTTCGCCGATCCGGGCGGTCCCGGCCGGTTCTGCGACGCCCCCGCGCTGGTCGGCCGCCTCGGCGGCGATTTCACGCTGAGCGCGCGGATCAGGACCGACCTGATGTCCACCTACGACGCCGGTGTGCTGCTGCTCTACGCGGGAGACGACCTCTGGGCGAAGTTCTGCCTGGAACTGTCCCCCCAGGGCAGGCCCACCATCGTGACGGTCGTGAACCGCGGCGTGTCCGACGACTGCAACTCGATCGGCGTGACGGGAGACGACGTCCGGCTGCGGGTCTCCCGGGTGGGCGCCGCGTTCGCCTTCCACGTCGCCACCGGGACCGATTTCTGGCATCTCGTCAGGTACTTCGCGCTCGACGGCGACCCCGAGATCGGCTTCCTCGCGCAGTCGCCCACCGGCAGGGGATGCACCGTACGCTTCGAGGAGGTGCGGTACACCCCCGGGCGCCTGTCCGACCTGCGCAACGGCGAATGATCCTGTTCGTCGTCAGCCCGGGCGATATCGTCGCGGCCGCTCCAGCCGGGAGACGAGCCCGGTGAGCGTCGCGCCGAGCGGGGCGTCGAGGATCAGCAGGGCCTGGGCGTCGCCCCGGGTCCGGCCCCGGTTGATGATCGCGATGGGGATGCCGCACGCGGCGGCGTGCCGTACGAACCGATAGCCGGACATCACGGTCAGCGACGACCCCAGCACCAGCAGCATCCCGGCCCGCTCGACCAGCGCGTAGCACTCCTCCACCCGAGGTCGCGGCACGTTCTCGCCGAAGAACACCACGTCGGGCTTGAGCACGCCGCCGCAGCCGGCGGCGTCGCAGTCCACGATGGCGAAACCCTCGACCTGATCGTCGGCGAGCACGGCGTCGCCATCGGGGTTAATCACGTCGGCCTGGGCCCCCCAGCGGAGGTTGGCCAGGCGCAGCCGCCGGTCGAGCGACTCCCGGGCGGTGCGTTCGCCGCAGGAAAGACAGCGGACGCGGTCGAGCGCGCCGTGCAGTTCGATGACCTGCCGGGCCCCCGCCGCCTGGTGCAGCCCGTCGACGTTCTGGGTGATGACCCCGGCGACCAGGCCCCGGGCCTCCAGGTCGGCGACGGCACGATGACCGGCGTTGGGACGGGCACCGGCGATCTCCCGCCACCCCAGGTGGCTGCGCGCCCAGTAGCGCCGCCGCGCCGCCGCGCTGGCGACGAACGTCTGGTACGTCATCGGCTCGGCCCGCCGCCTGCGACCGGTCTCCCCCCGATAATCCGGAATGCCGGACTCGGTCGACAGCCCGGCCCCGCTCAGGACCACCACGTCGCCGTCCATGACGAGGTCGGCCAGCAGACGGAACCGGGGATCGGTGAACAGGCCCGCCGGGCCGCCCGGCGCGTCGGCCACGCGCCCGGTCCTCTCCTTCGCCACCAATGCCACATATCCATCCTGCCTGACCGGATGACATCCGGCGGAACGAGAACCCGAAAAAGGGGATGCCGCCGGAGGGACACTCTGCCGTAGCATGATCCCGATCGATGGCGATCAGGGACGTACGGCCGGCGTTCCCGGGCACGGATCCTCGATTCGCCCGCGCGGGGAGTGCCCGGAAGGCTGCTCGCACCGCGGGAGGTCAGGATGTCGGCACTCGGGCGCCGCCTGTGGGTCCCCGTCATGCTCTCCTACGCCGCCTTCATCCTGGTCGGGGTGAGCGCGGGTGTGGCCGGGGTGCTCCTCCCGGCACAGATCGACGACTACGGCCTGGACAAGGCCACGATCGGGACGACGTTCTTCACCTTCTCGGCCGGGTTCATGCTGGCCGGCTCGAGCGCGGGTCCGCTGATCCACCGTTTCGGCGTACGGACCACCCTGCTCGTCGGCTGCGGCGCCTACATCCTGGCGGGGCTGGTCACCGCGGCCCGCCCGCCGTTCCTGGCCCTGGTGGCGCTCCAGCTGATCGCCGGGTACGGCACGGGCCTCATCGAGTCGGTGCTCAACGTCTACCTCGCGGATCTTCCGGGAGCGACGACCCTGCTCAACCGGCTCCACGCGTTCTTCGGCGTCGGCGCGCTGCTCGGGCCGCTGCTGGCCACCTGGATGCTGGGCCGGCTGCCGTGGACGGCCGTGTGGCTGGTCCTCGCCCTGGCCGGTCTGCCGCTCCTGGCCGGCTTCCGGCTGACCCTTCCCGCACGTGAGGTCCCCACCATGCCGGAGGCGTCCGAGGCCCGGGAGAGGTCCCGGCGCGCGGCATCGGGGCGCGGGCTGCTCGGCGCGGCGTCGCGGGAGCCCGCCGTCCTGCTGGGCGCCGCGTTCCTGGCCGTCTACGTCGGCCTGGAGATAAGCGTGGGGAACTGGGGATTCAGCTTCCTGGTGGACGGGCGCGGGCAGGGGGACCTGCTGGCCGGCTACACCGTCTCGGCCTATTGGCTCGGGCTCACGCTCGGCCGTTTCCTGATCAGCCCCGCAGCGGCCCGGCTCGGGATGACCGACATCGGGATGACCTTCGCCTGCCTGGCCGGGGTCACGACGGCCGCCATGCTGGCGTGGTCCCTCCCGGGACCGGTCGCGGCCGTCGTGAGCTTCGTCCTGCTCGGATTCTTCCTGGGACCGATCTTCCCGACCACGATGGCCGTGGCGCCGAGGCTGACCGTCGCCCGGCTGGTGCCCACGGCGATCGGGCTGCTGAACGGCGTTTCCGTGGTGGGCGGAGCGGTCTTCCCCTGGCTGGCCGGGACGATCGCCGAGGGTCTCGGACCGTGGACGCTGCCGCCGTTCGCCGCGGTGCTCGCCCTGCTGCAACTCGTCCTGTGGTGGCAGGTGGCCCGGCGCATGACCACGTCCTCGACGAAGCCGCGTTCGATCCACGCAGAGGATCAAGGGGCGATATAGGGTCGATCGAGTACTACTGATCGAGCATCGGCAGACGAAGCCGGAGCCGGGGGACCGAATGAACCGAGAGCTCACCGTGATGGCCGTGCACGCCCACCCGGACGACGAGGTCATCGGCACCGGCGGCATTCTCGCCCGCTATGCCGGGGAGGGCATCCGTACGGTCCTGGTGACGTGCACCAACGGGGAGCAGGGTGATGGTCCGGGTGGCGTCAAACCGGGCGAGCCGGGTCATGACGACGCCGCCGTGGCCGAACGCCGGCTGGCCGAGCTCCGCGAGTCCGCCGCCCACCTCGGCGTCACCCACCTGGAGCTGCTCGGCTACCGCGACTCGGGCATGGACGGCTGGTCGGGCAACGCCCACCCCGAGGCGTTCGCCAACGTCCCGGTCGAGCGCGCCGCCGCCAGGCTGTCCGAGCTCATGGAGCGATATCGGCCGCAGGTGGTCGTGACGTACGACGAGATCGGCGGCTACGGCCACCCCGACCACATCCAGGCCCACCGCGTCGCGATGGCGGCGACCGAATCGACCGGGATTCCGGACAAGCTCTACTACACGGCATCGCCGCGGGAGCGGATCCGGCAGATGTTCGACTTCATGCGGTCGAGCGGCATGGACATGAGCGGATTCGAGCTGCCCGAGGACTTCGGCACCCCGGACGAACTGATCACCACGGCCGTCGACGTCTCGCCCTACGTCGAGCACAAGATCAAGGCGCTGCGTGCCCACGAAAGCCAGGGTGAGAACATCTTCCTGCTGCGAATGCCCGCCGAAGCGCAGCACCAGGCATTCGCGGCAGAGTTCTTCGTCCGCCGGATCTCCCGCTCGGCCGCCCCGGACCGGGAGGACGACCTCTTCGCCGGACTGCGCGGCTGAATTCCAGCCCGCCTCAGAGGTGGAACCAATGGATGCGCCGGCAGGCGGTGCACACGAAACAGACCGCGTCGCGGTTCGCCCAGTCTAGATTCATGAACGTCATTCCCGTGGTCTGCAGCTTCCAGCCGTGCTGCTCGAAAATCCGGTTCCCACAGGTGTCGCAACTCAGCTCCTGCCCATTGGGCAGGGTGACGGGAATGGGCTCTCTTTTCCTGGCCTCACACTAGCCGCGATTCCCGCATTCGCGCCGAACGGACGAATCCCTACCCCACCAGGGGAAGCGGCCCTGCGCGTCCATGGGATTCGATGGTTATGGTGGATCAGATGTCGGACTCCTCCGCTCGGGACAGCCGGTTACGCCGCTACTGGGACCGTCAGGCCGGTTCTTACGACCGGCAGATGGCCTACGCCGAACGCCGCTTCTTCGCCGACACCCGGGGATGGGTGTGCGGACAGGCGGCCGGCACCGTCCTGGAAGTGGCCGTGGGCACCGGGCTGAATCTCACCCATTACCCCCGCGACGTCGAGCTGACCGGCGTGGAGTGGAGCCCGTCGATGCTCGAGGTCGCCCGGCGTCGCGCCGCTGAGACAGGCCGCGATGTCGATCTCCAACAGGGCGATGCGCGGTCGCTGCGCTTTCCCGACGGACGTTTCGACACCGTTGTCTGCACATTCTCACTCTGCGCGATCGAAGACGATCGGGCCGCGCTCGCCGAGATGACCCGGGTGCTCCGTCCGGGCGGGCTGCTGCTACTGGCCGATCACGTCGCGTCGTCCAACCGGCCGGTCCGCACACTGCAACGATTGGCGGACGTCTTCACCGTGCCGATGTTCGGAGAGCGCTACAGCCGCCGTCCGTTCCCGATGGTGCTCGCGATGGGATTCGCGATTGAACGGCACGAGCGGTTCAAGCTCGGCGTCATCGAACGGCTCGCGGCCAGAAAGCCGGGCGGTCCCGATGCCACGCCATACCCCGTACACCCCTGAACAGGCCTTCTGCGCTGCCGGATCACTCGCGGAGTCACGCGAATCCCCCTGTGGCGTTCCAGCGATATGGCCGCATGGTGAACATCGACTCCGGCGATCTCACGAGAGTCATCCTGGATCACGAGGCGAGAGGGATCGTCATCGACGCCTCGACGCGGGTAGAAACCGGCGGCATCCTACATTCCCCGCGACCAGGCCTGGCATCGTTCCGCCGCCGGCCGGGCCGCCCATCGACGGACCTCGCGCTGAAACGGCGGAGCCGAACGTCTTCACCGCCATCGCGAGCGGACGGCAGCAGACGTCCACCCCGTTCCCGGGTCCGCGAGGGTTCCTGTCGGTTGGGCTCCATAACGATTGAGCAGGCCGGCATCGGCCCCGCCTGGGCACCATGGACAGACCTGGTACGCAACCTGAATACTCGAATTTCCGACGGTTCTGGAGCGTGGCCGTGTTCGGTATGGGCG
The DNA here is from genome assembly GCF_050942215.1 of Sphaerimonospora sp. CA-214678. Lineage (GTDB taxonomy): Bacteria > Actinomycetota > Actinomycetes > Streptosporangiales > Streptosporangiaceae > Sphaerimonospora. Next base: position 1,969,330 of record NZ_CP192056.1, on the reverse strand, counting down.
TCATCGAGATTTTTACGGTTGTCATCGGCCTCGCCGTGCAATTCGCGGTGGTCTACCTCGCCGTGAGGCTGGCGCTTCGCCACGATCGGCAGCGGCGCTGACAGCAGCGCGCTCATACCGGTAGAGCGGCGACGGGCACCCCCATCGCCGTCAGGTCTCGGCTCCGAGGGCTACCTGCTCGTGCAAGCGGCTCGGCACCCCTCTCCCGCCGACTTCGTCTCACTCGTCAGCCGTTACGGGAGCTGTTCGACTTCGGAGAGTGGCTCGTGGTCGTCGATCCGCGTAGCGCTGAGGACGGTGAGTCATTCGCGGACGCTCTGGATGAATTGGGGATCGATACCGGTGACCGCATCTCACCTGTCCCGGCGCTGAGCGCGGGCATCGGCTGTGTCCGCCTTCCGCGAGACATCGCAGGCCGCCGTCCGGGCACTTTCAGATCCGCTGTCCAGGACCGGACGGGAAGATTCGCGGCGGAGAGACGGCATATGAACGAAAGCGCGATGCCGAGTACGGTCCACCGTTGTCCACCACCCTCCAGGTCCAACGTCGATTGTCAATTGGGCCCGGCCAACGCAGGTGTTCGGAAAGCGATGAGTGCGTCACCACGTCGAGTCACTCAAAGACTGAACAGCGCAAGTGCGATCGAGGCAGACCGTGAAGTATTCGGAGACTGACACCGGCCCGGCAGCAGAAGGTCCCGGTACGGACAGCGCTAGAAGCCAAGCCCTCCTTGAAATAAAGCGACAACGCCGCCTTGTCGATCAAATGGCGACAGCTCACTCACTGCTGAGAGATCAATATCGCCGGAGAGCCACGTCCTCCACCTGCGTATTGCTCGTCGCGTCAGTGGTCGCGACCGCATTCGCTTTCGCTGCAGGGGATACAGAAGTAACGATCATCATGATGACAGCCGATCGGTCCGTCTTTCTCGGCTGGTTTGCCGTACTCACCTTTTCGCTTACTCTGATCGATCTGGTGCTCGATTGGCGTGGAAGTGCCCGTAGTCATGAAGATGCCGTTCGGCAACTCTCCGCACTCAAGGCGGAGTACCGTACTCCCCCCGCAGAAGGGGAGGAGCTGCTGGAGCGGGAGCACCTCTCTCAGCGCTACCAGACGGTCATGGAGGCGTTACCTCCGATACCCGCGGCAAAGTTCGCCCAGCTCAAAGCACGTCATCTCAAGATGATCGAGGTAAGCCGCATCCTCAGCGAACGTCCGGGCATCAGCGTCAGGAAAGCGCGAAGGGAGTTACGGAAAAGGTGGAGCGACAAAGGAACACCTCCTCACGGCATGCGTGCGAACTGACAGAAAGCATGCGCACCAATAGATGACAAGGAGATCTAATTGCCGTCGTGAAGCACAATGGCGGACGTTTTATCATAGACGGGCACCAGCGGTCTCAACGCGGCACAGGCCGCACACATAAACGTTCCACAGAAGGTAGTCGAGCTACTATACAAGGGTCATCGAGATCTCGATGATGTTTGGAATCACGGTATAGCGTCGCCCTGACAGGATTAGGTAGTGAGTGAATGGTCGACGGTCGACGCAGCGCAGTCATTTATGACCGCACTGCGGTCCACCAGCGACACCGCATTGACGGCCCACAACGTCAGAAGAGACTTCCGCAAGATCCTCGACGACGCCGATCTTCCTGGCGAGGACCGGTCCCCTCGCGAGATGCGACACAGCTTCGTCTCGCTGCTGTCGGACTCCGGCGTACCGATCGAGGACATCTCCCGCCTCGTCGGCCACCGGAACACCGTGGTCACCGAGACCGTCCACCGTGAGCAGATCCACCTGGTGCTCATGCGGGGCGCGGAGAAGAGGGACAGCCTCTTCGCGGCATAGTCGCTCGGATAGTCACTCGGTCCACGACAGCAAGGTCGGCGAGACGCCGTTTCACCTGGTGGGCGGTACTGGGTTCGAACCAGTGACCCCTCGCTTGTAAGGCGAGTGCTCTACCACTGAGCTAACCGCCCGGACCGGACTACACCTTACGACACAGCGCCCCTTCTCAGCACATCGAGCGACCAGTCGCGCCCCGCTTCGGGCACTCCGGCCGCCTGCCAGCCCAGCAGGGCGGCGCCGAGCATGCCGGTCCGCATGCCGAGAGCCGCCGCGAGCAGCGGGGGACGCTGGCGGAAGGTCAGCCGGGCGGACAGCCGCTCCCCCAGGGGGTCGAGCAGCGTCTCGCCCGCCTCGGCGAGACCCCCGCCGATCACGATCGCCGCGGGGTCGAGCACCATCACGTACGACGCCAGCGAGATCGCCAGGGCTTCGACCGCCTCGCCGAACACCTCACCGGCCACCGGGTCTCCGGCCACGGCGAGCGAGACGACGTCCTTGGCGGTGGCTGCCGTACGGCTCGGCGACCTGGCCTCGTACCGCCGCACCAGGGCGGAGGCGGAGGCATAGGTCTCCAGGCAACCGATCTGGCCGCAGGCGCACTTCTCCCCGGCCGGCCACACGGGAGCGTGCCCGATCTCGCCGCTGCAGCCGTCGGCGCCGCCGTACGGCTCGCCGCGGATCACGACGGCTCCGGCGATGCCGGTGCCGATGGCCAGGAAGAAGAAGTCGGTCACGCCGCGCCCGGCCCCGAGCACGCTCTCCGCCAGCCCGCCGGTCCGTACGTCGTGTCCGAGCCTGGCCGGGATCCCCGGCGGCGCGAACGCGGTGGCCGGCACGTCGTGCCAGCCGATGTTCGCCGAGTAGACGGCGGTCGACGCCGTGACGATGCCCGGAACGGCGAGGCCGACCCCGGCGGGCGGTACGCCGTACCGCGTGACGCCGAGCTCCACCAGCTCCCCGACGTAGCCGCGGACGGCCGCCACCACGGCCTCGGGACCGCTGCCCCGGCGGGTGGGACGGCCCTCCAGAGAGGTCACCTCACCGCGCCGGGTGACCAGGCCGCCCTTCATCGACGTGCCGCCCACGTCGAGCGCGACCACGTAGCGCGGATCCGCCGTGTGTTCCTCGGCCGTGCTCGCGAGCCCGGAGCTCATGAAGTCGGAGCTCACGGGCGGCCCAGGACCCGGTTGAGCGCGGCCTCGACCTCGGCCGCCAAGCCGGGCGAGCTCTCCGGCGCACCCGTGAGATCGGGAGACCCGGCGAGATCGGGAGACCCGGCAGGCACCAGCGGGTCATTGGACCTGGCGAGCCGTACGGACCCGCAGGAGCGGCACTCGACCTCGCCGAGACGGCAGATCAGCGCGACGGAGCCGCAGGACGCGCAGGTGTCCAGATCGAGGTCGTGCGTGCGTTGGCAGTCCGGGCAGACCAGGACCTGCGCCTCGTGGCGCACCCCGCGTTTCCACGGACTGGCGCCGCGGACGGGATCGGTCTGCCGGGCCCCGCATCGGTAGCAGGGCATCTCCCCTCCCCTGAAGACAGATCGGGATGAACAGGTAGGGATATGTCAACGCCCAGTGGGCGAAAACGATCGGAGCCGTACGATCAAAGCCGCGCCAGCGCCGTGCGGTACTCCTCGACGTCCCGCGCCGACCCGATCTCGTTGACGACCTTCCACCGCACGACGCCCTCGCCGTCGATGATGAATGTGCCCCGGAGGGCGACGCCCTTCTCCTCGTCGAACACACCGTACGCCCGGGCGACCTCACCATGCGGCCAGAAATCGGCCAGCATCGGAAACGTGAAGCCCTCCTGATCGGACCAGGCGCGCTGGCCGAACATCGAGTCGACCGAGACCGCCAGCACCTGGACGTCGCCGGGCGCGGACGGGACGAAGTCGTCGCGGATGGCGCTCAGCTCGCCGTGGCAGACACGGCTGAACGCCAGGGGATAGAAGACGAGCACGATCTTCCTCCCCCGGTGGTCGGCGAGCCTGACCGGGGTGCCGTGCTGATCCTTGAGCTCGAAGTCGGGAGCCGGCCGGCCGACCTGCGCCGCTTCGATCGCCTCCACCGCCATGAGCAGTCAAGTCCTTCCCGCTATCGGTGCGCGCACCATCCTGCCGTACGGCGTCGCCAGGCCGTACGGCAGGGGAACGGATCAGCGGATCAGATCAGCGGTCCGGCGCTCCAAGGCGTTGTCAGCGTCGGGCCTTGGGTGCGACGAGCCGCGTCCCCGACCAGTCCCTGGCGGCGCTGACGCTGCTCGTCTGGGACAGTCCCGCGGTGGTCGCGTCCTCGCCGATGTCGCTTGGCTCGACATGGCCGTCGCGCCCCGCCTTGGGGGTCAGCAGCCAGATCTGGCCTCCATCGGCGAGCGCTGTCATCGCGTCGCTGAGCGCGTCGAACAGGTCCCCGTCCCCGTCGCGCCACCACAGCAGGACCACGTCGACCACGTCGTCGTAGTCCTCATCCACCAGCTCGTTGCCGGTCAGCTCTTCGATGGACTCGCGCAGCGCCTCGTCGCAGTCCTCGTCCCAGCCGACTTCCTGCACCACCTGACCAGCTTTGAGGCCGAGTCGTTCGGCCAGGCCGCGCTCACCTTGCGCCTGGCCCGCGGTCGCGCTCACGTTCATCCCTCCTGCTCGGTGACCCCGCCATAATCGCGGTTGTCCGGCTCCTGAGAGCCATGTTTCGGCACAGTCCACACGCTGCGACCCGCCGTCGTCAACGGTCGCCACGACCAGGCACCCGCACCGTTATCTGTTAATCGGACAAAAATGACAAACGCACGCGCCTGTCCGGGTTGTCGACGTTAAGATCGACCAACGCGACCGACTGCCAGGTCCCCAGCGCGAGCCTTCCGCCGAGCACGGGCACCGTGGCGTACGGAGGAATCAGCGCGGGCATGACGTGCGACCTGCCATGGCCGCGCGAGCCGTGCGCGTGCCGCCACCGGTCGTCGGCCGGAAGCAGCTCCCCCAGCGCCGCGAGCAGATCCTCGTCGCTGCCGGAGCCGAGTTCGATCAGCGCGATGCCGGCGGTGGCGTGCGGAACGAACACGTGCAGCAGCCCGTCTCCCCCGCATTCCCGCACGAAGTCGGAGCACTCCCGCGTCAGGTCGTGCACCCGCTCGCGGGAACCGGTGCGCACCTCGATCACCCTCGATTTCACAGCGCGATACTACGAGCCTCCGTGACTCGATCCTTGAGCCGGAACGACGACCGCATCGGGGCCCGGGTACACCAGCGCCTGGTGCCCGTCCTCGAACCTGACCATGAACGGCGGCTCGCCACCGGACCCGCGCACCTCGATGATCTCGCCCTGCCTGTCGCGTTCTCCCACGACGGTCCCGCGCACCAAGAGCCGGTCTCCTACCGCGGCGTGCATCTCGATCCCTCCTCTCAGGAGCCTGGTACGGCTATCGCCCGCTGGAGGGAGGGGAAACCCTTCCCCCGGCAGAGGAAGGGACAATTCATACCAAAACGTTACCGACAAAACAGACATGATCACTGGCGCCGAGGAGGTTACCCGCCCGCGCGCGGGGGCATGCCTAACCAGCGCGTATAGCCCGAGGTCGGTTCGGTGCACCCTGGAACAAACGGGGCTATCGAAGTCGTCCTATCATTGGAGGTCTAAGCCAGCCGAATCCCGCTGCCAGCGAGGACCTTTGGTTACCAGGGAGTAGAGATGCACTTTCCCGTATGAAGAGACAGGATGGAAGACGACCAGGACACCCGACAAGACTTCGCGATCCGGCAGGACGCAGCCGACAGGCAAGACCCATCAGACCGACGTGACCATGTCCATTCTCGGAAGGCGAGACCCAGTGGCTTCCGGACGCCAGCGTTTTTCGATCATCAGTGACGGCCTACCCAGCCAGTTGCCTGATGTCGATCCGAGCGAGACCCAGGAATGGCTCGAATCGCTCGACAACGTCATCAAGACCGAGGGGCGCACCCGCGCCCGCTATCTGATGCTCAGGCTGCTCGAACGTGCCCGCGAACGACAGGTCGGGGTGCCGGGCCTACGTAGCACCGACTACATCAACACGATCCCGCCCGAGCGCGAACCCTGGTTCCCAGGAGACGAGTACGTCGAGCGCCGCATCCGCGCCTACATCCGGTGGAACGCGGCGGTCATGGTGCACCGGGCCAACGCGCGGACGAACGTCGGCGGCCACATCGCCACCTACGCGTCCGCTGCCTCGCTCTACGAGGTCGGCTACAACCACTTCTTCCGCGGCAAGGACCACGGGGAGTCGGGCGACCAGATCTTCATCCAGGGCCACGCCGCCCCTGGCATCTACGCCCGCGCCTTCCTGGAGGGCCGGCTCTCCACCGCCCAGCTCGACGCGTTCCGTCAGGAGCTCTCGCACGGCTTCAAGGGCCTGCCCTCCTATCCCCACCCGCGGCTCATGCCGGACTTCTGGGAGTTCCCCACGGTGTCCATGGGCCTCGGCCCGCTCTCCGCGATCTACCAGGCGCGGTTCAACCGCTACCTGCTCAGCCGCAAGATCAAGGACACCAGCCGCAGCCACGTGTGGTGTTTCCTCGGCGACGGCGAGATGGACGAGCCCGAGTCGCTCGGCGCGATCGGCGTGGCCGCCCGCGAGGAGCTCGACAACCTGACCTTCGTCATCAACTGCAACCTGCAGCGGCTCGACGGCCCGGTGCGCGGCAACGGAAAGATCATCCAGGAGCTGGAGTCGTTCTTCCGCGGGGCCGGATGGAACGTCATCAAGGTCGTCTGGGGCCGTGACTGGGACCCGCTGCTCGCGGCCGACGTCGACAGCGTGCTCGTCAACCAGATGAACACCACGCCCGACGGGCAGTTCCAGACCTACTCCGTCGAGTCCGGCGCCTACATCCGCGAGCACTTCTTCGGCGGCGACCCGCGGCTGCGCAGGATGGTCGAGCACCTGTCCGACGACGAGATCCGCAGGCTGTCGCGCGGTGGCCACGACTACCGCAAGGTCTACGCCGCGTTCAAGGCCGCCCACGAGCATGTCGGCCAGCCGACCGTCATCCTCGCTCAGACGATCAAGGGTTGGACGCTGGGCAAGGACTTCGAGGCGCGCAACGCCACCCACCAGATGAAGAAGCTGAGCAAGGCGGAGCTCAAGGAGTTCCGTGACCGGCTCTATCTCCCCATCCCGGACAAGGACCTCGAGGGCGACCTCCCGCCGTACTTCCACCCGGGTGAGGACAACGAGGAGATCGCCTACATGAAGGAGCGCCGGGCGGCGCTCGGCGGCTATCTCCCCAAGCGGGTCATACGCGCCAAGCCGCTCAAGCTCCCGGGCGAAGCGGTCTACGATGTGCTGCGCAGGGGTTCCGGCAAGCAGAACGTGGCCACCACGATGGCCTTCGTCCGCCTGCTGAAGGACCTCATGCGGGACCCGGAGATCGGCCCCCGGTTCGTGCCGATCATCCCGGACGAGGCCCGTACGTTCGGCGTGGACGCGATGTTCCCGACCGCCAAGATCTACTCGCCGCACGGGCAGACCTACGAGGCGGTCGACCGCGAGCTGCTGCTGTCCTACAAGGAGTCGACCGAGGGGCAGATCCTCCACGAGGGGATCACCGAGGCCGGTTCCATGGGCTCGGTCACCGCCGCCGGCAGCACGTACGCCACGCACGGCGAGCACATGATCCCGGTCTACATCTTCTACTCGATGTTCGGGTTCCAGCGGACCGGCGACCAGATGTGGCAGCTCGGCGACCAGATGGGCCGCGGCTTCCTGCTCGGTGCGACCGCCGGCCGCACCACGCTGAACGGCGAGGGCCTGCAGCACGAGGACGGCCAGAGCCCGCTGCTCGCCTCGGCCAACCCGGCCTGTGTGGCCTACGACCCGACCTACGGGTTCGAGATCTCGCACATCGTGCGGGACGGCCTGCGCAGGATGTTCGGGGAGGACTCGGAGAACGTCTTCTACTACCTGACGGTGTACAACGAGCCCTACCCGCAGCCGGCGGAGCCCGAGGGGGTCGACGTCGCGGGCATCCTCAAGGGTCTGTACCTCTACGCCCCGGCGGCGGACACCGCCGGCGGCGGGCCGAAGGCGAACATCCTGGCCTCCGGTGTGGCCGGGCCGTGGGCGCTGGAGGCGCAGCGGCTGCTCGCCGAAGACTGGGGCGTGTCGGCCGCGGTGTGGTCGGCCACCTCCTGGTCCGAGCTGCGCAGGGACGCGCTCGCCGCCGAGCAGCACAACCTGCTCAACCCCGACGCCGAGCCGCGCGTGCCGTACCTCACGGCGAAGCTGTCCGGGGTCGCCGGGCCGTTCGTCGGCGTGAGCGACTACATGCGCGCCGTACCGGATCAGATCTCACAGTGGGTGCCGGGTGACTGGGCCTCGCTGGGCACCGACGGGTTCGGCCTGTCCGACACCCGTTCCGCGCTGCGCCGCCACTTCCACGTGGACGCGGCCTCGATCACCCTCGCGGTGCTCACCCAGCTCGTGAAGCGGGGCGAGCTCAAGCCCGAGGTGCTGCAGGAGGCCATCTCCCGCTATCACCTGAAGAACGGCGTGACCGAGGTCTCCGGCCAGGCCACGCCGGAGACCAACGACACCCAGTCGATGGGCGTCTGACGCCCGAGCCTGCGGGCTCGCGCGCCGCGGATCGACCTGCCGGGCCCCGGACTCACGTCCGGGGCCCGCTCGTCGTGGAGCCCCTGGGCGGCGAGTGCGGCCGGGCTCCGGAGCGTCCCAGGTCGCCTCGAAGCGGTGGACGAGAGCGGGCGCGCCACCGCCCGGGTGAACGGAACATCCACGGAACACGCAGACGCGGGACGCTGATCGCCACCGCGGTCTCGCGTGACGCGCACCCGCCGGGCCGGCCGCTCAGTCCTCGGTCAACCCGGCGAGCGTCTCCAGGGGGCCCTGATCGGGCTCGGGGTGACGCTCGTCGGTGACGGCCGCCGACACGATCCGGTCGAGCCGGAAGATCCGTACGTCGTCGCGCAGCCTGCACCACGCGACCAGATACCAACGGCCGCCCCGGCCGCCCAGGCAGATGCTCGGCTCGACCTCCCTGGCGGTCACCGTGCCGTCGGCGCCGCGGTACTCGATCCGCAGCACCCGCCGTCCGAGCAGCGCACGGTCGATCTCCCGCCGCACGGTCTCGAGCCCGGCCAGCGCGTATCCCGGCCGGCCGAGCCGGATGGGCACACCCGCCTCCCGGAGCTTCGCCACATCGCGCACGATGGTGCTCTTGCTGACTCCGAGCCGTGACGCCAGCTGCCGGGCGGACAGGCATCCCGCGTTTCTGAGCTCCTCCACCAGTGCGTCACGGCGCTTCATGATTTGAAACTACGTCGACCATTCCGGTAAGAACACTCTCAAATCCCCTAACTCACCCGACACACCACCATCACCCCAAAGGGAACCCTTCACCGGTCGTCCTCGTTTTCCCAGCCGGTTGTATCCTTTCCGGAACTTTCGACAGCAGGAGCCCGATGGCCGTCCCCCCGGCACACCCGTCGCCGCCCCCTCGACCGATGCCGTCCGGGCGTGGCCCCAAGTCGTCCACCGTGGTCAAGCTGGGCGCCGTCGGGGTGCTCTCGATCCTCGTCGTCGGTTTCTGCTCGGCGCAGCGGTCCCAGAAGGTCGACGCCGACTGCGTCGACACCTCCAGGCCCCTGCCCGACGGGTCCTACGCCGTCGTCGACGACGACCGCTGCGACGATCCCTCCCACCGCTACCACGGCTCCCACGGCGCCTACCGCTGGTACTACGGCGGCAGCCGCACCGGAGGCCGGGTCCGGGGCGGGACGACGGTCAAGCCGGCCGACGCACAGATCACGACCAGATCCGGCCGGGTGATCCAGCGCGGTGGCTTCGGCTTCCACGTCGGCGGTCGCGGAGGCTGACCGGATGCGCAGGGAGACATCGCCACCCCGCGAGGACTGGCCGGCCATCGTCGAGTCACAGGGCCTCGCCTTCCACCGGTCGGCCCATCCGGACGGCCTGACCAGGCCGTACTGGGACGAGAGCGTCCACTATGTGTTCACGATGGACGAGGTGCTTGAGCTGGAGGCCCAGGTCGAGGAACTGCACCGGATGTGCCTCGCCGCCGCCGACCACATCGTCGCCGAGGACCGCTTCGCCGACCTCGCCATCCCGCCCGCCTGCCGCGCTGCCGTCGCCGAGTCGTGGCGGCGGCGCGACCCGCACCTGTACGGCCGCTTCGATCTGCACTACGACGGGACCGGGCCGGCCAAGCTGCTGGAGTACAACGCGGACACCCCGACGAGCCTGGTCGAGAGCTCGGTCGTGCAGTGGTTCTGGTTGCGGGACGTACACCCCGGCGACGACCAGTGGAACTCCGTGCACGAGCGGCTGATCGACCGCTGGACGTCGTTCGCGCTGCCGACCGGCCCGGTCCACTTCGGCTGGACGAACGCCGACGAGACCGGCGAGGAGGCGATGACGATCGGCTACCTCCAGGAGACCGCCGAGCAGGCCGGCCTGACCACGGTCGCCATCGCCGTCGAGGACATCGGCTGGGACGTGCTCAACCACCGCTTCGTGGACATGGAGCACCGCATCGTCAGATCGCTGTGCAAGCTGTATCCCTGGGAGTGGATCGTCGCCGAGCCGTTCGGGACGCACGCCCTCGCCCTGCAGCCCTCGATGGCCTGGATCGAGCCCCTGTGGAAGATGCTGCTGTCCAACAAGGCGCTGCTGGCGATCCTGTGGGAGCTGTACCCGGGGCATCCGAACCTGCTTCCCGCATACCTCGACGGCCCGCGCGAGCTGGCCGACGGACCGGGCTACATCAGCAAGCCGCTACTCGGCCGCGAGGGGGCGTCCATGCGCATCGTCGCGCCCGGGGTCGACGTGAGCACCGACGGCGGGTACGGCGCAGAGGGCTACGTCCACCAGGAGTTCGCGCCGCTCCCCGACTTCGACGGCTGGCATCCGGTGCTCGGCGCCTGGATCGTCGGCGACGAGTCCGCCGGGCTCGGCATCCGCGAGACCTCCGGCCTGATCACCGATGACACCTCCTCGTTCGTCCCCCACAGAATCCAGACGTAAGGCTTCCCGTGAAGATAACCGACACCACCGACACCCTCACCCTCGCCGAGGTGCTCGGCAACGGCGCCCTGGCGGTCATGGCCTATGCGATTCTGGGGGTGCTGCTGCTCGCCGCCGGGTTCTACGTGGTGGACCTCGCCACGCCCGGGCGGCTGAGCAGGGTGATCCGCAACGAACGCAACCCGAACGCGACCCTGGTGGCCGCGTCGGGCATGGCCGGCGTCGGCCTCGTCGTCGCCGCCTCCATCTGGTCCTCGGGCGGGGCGCTGCGTGAAGGACTGCTCGTCACCCTGGTGTTCGGCCTGGTCGGGATCGCCGCGCAGACGCTCGGCATGTTCGCCTTCGACAAGATCGCCGGATTCTCCGTCGGCGAGCTCGTCCACGAGAGCACGCTGCAACCGGCCGCGATCCTGCTGTCGGTGACGCGTTTCGTGATCGGCCTCATCACCGCCGTCGCGGTCATCTGATCCCGGTACGACTCGGCCGCCGGACGGAAAGCGCGATGCGGACGGCACGGCCGAGGGGATGACCTGGCACGCTAGAGGGCGTGAGTGAGCGGGGCACAGACCGGATAGGCGACAAGATCAGGGAAGACACGGCGCGGCGGCTCGATCGCGCGATGGGCAGCCTGGGCACGGCGGCGATGGCCCGGATGGAGGATCAGCTCGCCTGGTACCGCGCGCTGTCGGCCGAGGACAGATCGTGGGTCGGCCTGGTGGCCCAGGCGGGCATCGCGGCGTTCGTGGAGTGGTTCGGCCACGCCGGGGAGGGGCGGCCGACGCCGAGCATCGAGTTCTTCGGCACCGCCCCGCGGGAGCTCAAGCGCAGCGTGTCGCTTCAGCAGACCGTCGACCTGGTCCGCATCGTCGTCGAGGTCGTCGAGGCCCAGGTGGAGGAGCTGGCCGCGCCCGGCGGCGCGGAACTGCTCCGCAACGCGATGCTCCGCTACACCCGCGACGTGGCGTTCGCCGCCGCTCAGGTGTACGCCAGGGAGGCCGAGGCGCGCGGCTCCTGGGACGCCAGGCTGGAGGCGCTCATCGTCGACGCGCTCGTCCGCGGTCAGGTCGACGACGGCCTGCACTCGTGGGCTGCGGCGCTCGGCTGGACGTCCGCACCCGTCGTGGTCTTCGCGGGCCACACCTCCGGCGAGGACCCGCAGAGCATCATCGACGGGCTGCGCGACAAGGGCCGCAGGGTCGGGCACGAACTCCTCGCCGGCGTACAGGGCGACCGGCTCATCGTGATCGTGGGCGGGGCCGACAGCATCAAGGACGCCGCCCGCCTCGTCGTGCCCCGATTCGGCCCGGGACCGATCGTGATCGGCCCGGAGGTCCCCGACCTGCACGCGGCGGCCAGCTCGGCCCGGGCCGCCATCGCGGGCCTGCGCGCCGCGACCGCCTGGCCGGACGCGCCGCGGCCGGTGCTCGCCGAGGACCTGCTGGCCGAGCGGGCCCTCGACGGGGACGAGGACGCCCGAGCCCAGCTCGTGGAGAACGTGTACAAACCACTCGCCGGAACTCCGCTGCTCGACACGCTCGCCACCTACCTCGAACAGGGGACGTCGCTCGAGGCCACGGCGCGGCTGCTGTTCGTGCACCCCAACACGGTCAGGTACCGGCTGCGGAAGATCACCGAGCTCACCGGCTACCAGCCCACCGAGGGACGCTCGGCGTTCACCCTCCAGGTGGGGCTCATCCTCGGCCGCCTGTCCGTGGGTTGAGACGGCCGGCGCGAATGTGCGTGCGGTTCCGGGCGGCCGTAACCTGGGTGACACCGAAACTGTAGGGACCACACAAACTACCCGCGGCAAAGTTCGTTCGGATCACCATCGGTGTGGTGAACTCCTACAGGGCAGGGTGGACTACGTGCTCGTCATCGTCGCTCCGGGCCAAGGCGCCCAGACTCCAGGTTTCCTTACTCCGTGGCTCGAACTCCCCGGGTTCCGCGACCGGCTGTCCGCCTGGTCCGAAATCGTGGAGCTCGACCTCGTCTCGTACGGAACGACCGCCGACGCCGACGAGATCCGTGACACCGCGGTCGCACAGCCCCTGCTCGTGGCGGCCGCCCTCGCGTCCTACGAGGCGCTCGGAGTGCGGCCCGACCTCGTCGCCGGCCACAGCGTGGGAGAGCTGGCGGCCGCGGCGATCGCCGGAGTGCTGACCGCGGAGGAGGCCCTGGGCCTGGTACGGGAGCGCGGCCGGGCGATGGCCAAGGCCGCCTCCGCCGCCGAGACCGGGATGCTCGCGGTGCTGGGCGGAGCCGAGGACGAGGTCCTCGCCTCGATAGCCGCGCACGGACTCACCGCCGCCAACATCAACGGCGCCGGTCAGATCGTGGCGGGCGGCACCCTGGAGCAGGTCGAGGCGTTCAAGGCCGCCCCGCCGCCGGGCGCACGGGTGCGCCCGCTGTCGGTCGCCGGGGCCTTCCACACCGTGCACATGGCCCCCGCCGTCGACCACATGCGTGACGCGGCCGCCGGCCTCACCCCTCGCGACCCCCAGATCACCGTGCTGTCCAACGCGGACGGCGCCGCGGTCGCCACGGGAACCGAGTTCGTCGACCGGCTCGTCGGCCAGGTGGCCAGCCCGGTCCGGTGGGACGCCTGCATGACCGCGATGGCCGAGCGCGGCGTCACCGCGGTGATCGAGTTGCTGCCCGGCGGCACGCTGACCGGCCTCGCCCGGCGGGGCATGCCCGGCGTGACGACCGTGGCCCTCAAGAACCCTGACAATCTGGACACGGCGCGAGAGGTGCTCAAGTGAGGATCAGTCAAGGCGCTCCGGGCGCGAAGGTGCTCGCGTTCGGTGGCTACCAGCCCGCCGAGATAGTGACCAACGACGCTCTGTCCAAGCGGATCGACACGTCCGACGACTGGATCCGCACCCGCGTCGGGATCCAGGAGCGCCGCATCGCGGGGCCGCAGGAGTCGGAGATCGACCTCGCCGTGCAGGCCGGCGGCAAGGCCCTGGCCGCGAGCGGCCTGTCCAGCGCCGAGATCGATCTGGTCATCGTGGCCACGTGCACGCTGGAGACGCAGATCCCCAACGCCGCCGGTCGCGTCGCCCACCGGCTCGGCATCGAGGCCCCCGGCGCCTTCGACGTGAACGCGGCGTGCGCCGGGTTCTGCTACGCGCTCGCCGCGGCCAGTGACGCCATCCGGGCCGGCTCCGCCACCAACGTTCTGGTCGTCGGCTCGGAGAAGCTCAGCCAGTGGGTCGACTGGGACGACCGGGCCACCGCCGTCATCTTCGCCGACGGCGCGGGCGCGGCGGTCGTCGGTCCGTCCGACACACCCGGCATCGGGCCCGTCGCCTGGGGCAGCGCCGGCGACAAGGCCGACGTGGTCGCCATCCAGAACCGGCGGTCGTTCCTGTACCAGGAGGGCCAGTCCGTGTTCCGCTGGGCCACCACCGCACTGCACCCGGTGGCCGCGCTGGCGTGCGAGCGTGCCGGAGTCGACCCGGCCGAGCTGGCCGCCTTCGTCCCCCACCAGGCGAACCTGCGAATCGTCGAGTCGATCGCCCGCAAGCTCGGCGCGGACAACGCGGTCGTCGCCCGGGACATCGTCCTCGCCGGCAACACCTCCGCCGCGTCGATTCCGCTCGCGCTGTCGCGCATGGTCGAGCGCGGCGAGGTGCCTTCGGGCGGCCTCGCACTGCTGCTCGGCTTCGGCGCCGGCCTCACCTACGCCTCTCAAGTGATCGAGATCCCTTAGGTTGTGTTCCAACACCTGTGCGGACCGCCGTACAGATCCGGAAAAATGCTCCGGAGCATCGGTAAATCAGAGAAATCAAGGAGAAGTCGCGCCATGGCAATGACCGAGCAGGAGATTCTCGCCGGCCTCGGCAAGATCGTCAACGAGATCACCGGCGTCCCCGCGGCGGAGGTCACCCCGGAGAAGAGCTTCGTCGACGACCTCGACATCGACTCGCTCTCCATGGTCGAGATCGCCGTCGCGGCGCAGGACGAGTTCGGCGTCGAGATCCCCGACGACCAGCTCAAGCACCTCAAGACCGTGAAGGACGTCATCAACTTCATCCAGGCCTGAACGCCGGGTTCCCGGACCACGGCGGGTCACTGAAGAACAACCAGAGGAGTGCGGACAAGTGAGTAAGGACCGGGTACGTGTCGTCGTCACCGGGCTCGGCGCGACGACGCCTCTCGGTGGAGATGTCGCATCCACCTGGTCGGCGCTCCTCGACGGGCGGTCGGGCATCCGGACGCTCACCGAGGATTGGGTCGACACCGTACCGGTGAAGTTCGCCGGTGTGGCGGCCGTCGATCCCGGCGAGGTGCTCCCCCGGCCCGAGGCCAGGAGGCTCGACCGCGCCGAGCAGTTCGCGCTGATCGCCGCCAGGCAGGCCTGGCAGGACGCGGGAGCCCCGGAGATCGACGGGGAGCGGCTCGGCGTCGTGGTCGGCAGCGGCATCGGCGGCATCGGGACGATTCTGTCCGCCTATGACCTCTACCGTGAGAAGGGCTGGAACCGGCTTTCGCCGTTCACCGTGCCCATGCTCATGCCGAACGGCTCCGCCGGCTGGATCAGCATCGAGCTGGGCGCCAAGGCCGGGACGCACGCGGCGGTGAGCGCCTGCGCCACCGGCGCCGAGTGCATCGGATACGGCATCGACATGATCCGCTCGGGCCGGGCCGACATGGTGGTGGCGGGCGGCACGGAGGCGGCCATCCACGGCCTGAACCTGGCGTCGTTCGCCGCCGCGCGCGCCATGTCGACCCGCAACGACGAACCGGAACGGGCCTCGCGCCCGTTCGACAAGGGCCGGGACGGATTCGTGCTCGGCGAGGGCGCCGGCATCGTGGTGCTGGAGTCGGAGGAGCACGCCCGGGCGCGCGGTGCCCGGATCTACGCGGCGGCCGCCGGAGTCGGTTACACCAGCGACGCCTACCACATCACCGGGCTCGACCCCGACGGCCAGGGCGGCAGGAACGCCATGCTGGCGGCGCTCAAGCACGCGGACATCGCCCCTGCGGACATCGTCCACGTCAACGCCCACGCCACCTCGACCCCGCTCGGCGACGAGATCGAGGCCCGTGCGATCAAGGAGGCCGTCGGCGGCCACGCGATCGTCACCGCGACCAAGTCGATGACCGGCCACCTTCTCGGCGGCGCGGGCGGCGTCGAATCGATCTTCACGATTCTCGCCCTGCACGAACGGATCGTGCCGGCCATCGCCAATCTCGACGATCCCGCGGACGGCATCGAGGTCGACCTCGTGCGCGGCGAGCCGCGAAAGCTCGACGGCGACCAGCTCGCCGCGATCAACAATTCGTTCGGGTTCGGCGGACACAACGTCGCCGTGGCCTTCACCACCGTGTGACTAGGAGTCCCACATGACCGTGCTTGACAATCGGGTGGTGAACGATGCCTCCGACGCGGAGGCCGTCGATCCCAGGGATCCCCTGGTACGCCTGGGACATCTCCTCGACGAAGGCTCCATCCGGCCGATCTCCCCCGAGGACAAGAGCGGCGTGCTCGCCGTGTCCGGACGGGTCGAGGGCGTCCCCGTCGTGGCGTTCTGCAGCGACGCCAGGTTCCAGGGCGGCGCGATGGGCTCAGAGGGCTGCGAGCACATCGTCCACGCCTACGACGTCGCCGTACGCGAGCGGGTCCCCATCATCGGCGTCTGGCACTCGGGCGGCGCGCGCCTGGCCGAGGGCGTGGAGTCCCTGCACGCGGTCGGGCGGGTGTTCACCGCCATGACCAAGGCCTCCGGCATCGTCCCGCAGATCTCCGTCGTGGTCGGTCCGGTGGCCGGCGGCGGCGCGTACGGCCCGGCCCTGACCGACATCGTGATCCTCGCCGACAACGGCCGCATCTTCGTGACCGGGCCCGACGTCGTGCGCAGCGTGACGGGCGAGGAGACCGACATGGCCTCGCTCGGCGGTCCCGAGCCGCACAGCAAGCGCAGCGGCGTCGTCCACGTCACCACCAAGAGCGAGGGCGAGGCCCTGCTCAAGGCCCGTCAGCTCGCCGTCCTTCTCGGTCACCAGGGCCGGGTGCGCGGCGACGTCGACGAGGTGGACTTCAACAGCCTGCTCCCGGAGAACCGGCGCCGCGCCTACGACGTGCACCCGCTCGTGAAGGGGCTGCTGGACGAGCCCGGTGTGGAGCTCCACCCCAAGTGGGCGCCGAACATCGTCACCACGCTGGGCCGTCTCGGCGGCCGCACGGTGGGAGTCATCGCCAACAATCCGCTGCGCCTCGGCGGCTGCCTCGACTCCACCTCAGCGGAGAAGGCCTCCCGATTCGTCCGGATGTGCGATGCCCTCGGGGTGCCGCTCGTGGTCGTGGTCGACGTGCCCGGCTACCTTCCCGGGATCGGCCAGGAGCACGACGGCATCGTACGGCGCGGCGCGAAGCTGCTGCACGCGTTCGCCGAGGCCTCGGTGCCGAGGGTGACGCTGATCACCCGCAAGGCGTACGGCGGCGCCTACATCGCGATGAACTCCCGCGCGCTGGGCGCGACCCGCGTGTTCGCCTGGCCCGACATCGAGGTGGCCGTGATGGGCGCGGTCGCGGCCGTCCGCATCCTCAAGCGGCGCGAGCTGGCCGCCGCCCCGGAGGAGGAGCGCTCGGCGCTGGAAACCCGGCTGGCCGAGGAGCACGAGAAGGCCGCGGGCGGGCTCGACCGGGCCGTCGACCTCGGGGTCGTGGACGAGGTGATCGACCCGGCGAAGACCCGCGGCGCCATCGCCAGGGTCCTCGCGCAGGCCACGCCGGCACGCGGCGCCCACGGCAACATCCCGCTCTGAGAAGTTCCGGCCGAGACGACGGGAGAAGCGCCGATCCTCCGGGATCGGCGCTTCTTCGCGTTCGCACCCCGCCGCCCGAGGCGACCGGCCTGGGCCGGTGCCTGCGAGGAGGCGGATCAGACGGCGGCGTGCAGCCAGCGGACCGGCGCGCCCTCCCCCGCGTACCGGAACGACTCCAGCTCCTCGTCCCACTGCTTGCCGAGGAGGCGGTCGAGTTCCTCCTCCATGACGACCCGGCCCTGCGCTGCCATCAGCATCACGTTGCGCAGCCGATCCTCGGGGATCATGATGTCCCCGTTCGCGCCGACGACGGCGGTGAAGGCGCCCAGGCTGGGCGTGTAGGCATGTCTGGACCCGTCGACGCCGGGTGAGGCGTCTTCGGTGATCTCGAAGCGGATGCGCTGCCAGCCCATGAGAGAAGACGTGACCGCCGCCGCCGTACCGGGACGGCCCTCCCACTCGGCCTGGGCCCGCAGGGTCCCGGGCGCGGCGGGCTGAGGGGTCCACGTCAGGTCGACGGGCACGCCAAGAACACCTGCGACGGCCCACTCAATGTGCGGGCACAGCGCAGGCTGAGCCGAGTGGACGTACAGGACGCCACGAGCAGCAGCCACCGGACCTCCCAAATCGCATGAGGTGCGCCTTCCCCAACGGCCTCATACAAGGGATGATCACGATTGGATGACTAGTAGGAGAGACTACCGTCCGTCGTAACTCGACACCAGAGCAGGGTCATACCGATTAACGAATGGAAACGTAATGGAGTGGGAAGGATACGGTCCGTAAACAGGAGGTTGGAGGTGTCGCGATGCGCGCGGTCTCGGTGGAGCTCCTCCCGGACAGGCCCGCCCTCATCCGGCCGGGCGAGCTGCTCACCACCGCCCCGGCCAGGGTCGCCCGATGGACCCTCGACGCCGCACCCGTCCGCTCCCCGGCCCATCACGCGCGCGTGGTCCACCACGTACGGCTCTCGCCGGACGCGGACGTGCTCGACCTCGTCGCGACGCTGCGCGACCGCGGGCTTCCGGCCTCGCCCAACCACGTCCTCGCCGGGCAGCCGCTGTTCTTCGGCGGCCCACGGGGCACGCCGTCGCCCGCCGCCGCTGTGCCGTACGAGCCGGGCCCGCCCTCCGGCGTTACGGTCGCCGTGCTGGACACCGGGGTCGTCCGCCATCCGTGGCTGGCGCGCTGGTACCGGGACGACGTCGCCGACACCCCGGACGCCGACGGGGACGGCGGTCTCGACCACCAGGCGGGACACGGCACATTCGTCTGCGGGCTGATCCTGCGGCGCGCCCCCGGGGCGGGGCTGCGCCCCGTACGGTTCCTGGACAGCGACGGCTTCGCCGACGAGGCCGCACTGCTGCGCTCGCTCACCCGGCTCGCCACCGAGCGCGTCGACGTTCTCAACCTGTCCTTCGGGGGTCACACCTTCGACGACCGGCCACCGCTGGGGCTGGCCGAGGCGCTGGCCGGCTTTCCCACCGTGGTGGCCTGCGCCGGCAACACCGGGCGGTCCCGCCCCTTCTGGCCGGCCGCCCTGCCCGGCGTCGTCGCCGTGGGCGCGCTCGACGGGGCCGCCAGGGCGTCCTTCTCCGCCTACGGCCCGTGGGTCGACGCCTGCACCCAGGGCGTCGGCCTGACGAGCAGCTTCGTGGAGTTCGGGGAGTTCCGCGGCTACGCCACGTGGAGCGGCAGCTCCTTCGCCTGCGCGACGGTCGCGGGCGCCGTCGCCCGGCTGAGCCGCGAACTGCCGCCCGCGCAGGCCGTACGGCTCCTGCTCAGCGGCGGACGGCGAATTCCCGATCTCGGGGTACACGTCCGGTGAGACGGCTAGAGTGTCGACCACTCACAGTGACAGACCGACACTCTTTGTGACCGTGCATGCTCCCAGACATCTCACCCCGCCCACCGTCCGGGCCGCCGTTCGACCGGGTGGCCTGGGACGATCTCGTCGCACGGTTCGGCGGACGCATGTGGGCGGTCGCCCGGGCGTTCGGGCTGAGCCAGGCGGACGCGGCGGACGCCGTCCAGGGCGCCTGGCTCCGGCTGGTCGAAGGTCTCGGCGCCATCCGCGATCCGGATCGGATCGGAGCCTGGCTCATCACCACCACCCGGCACGAGGCGGCCCGGCTGAGCCGGTCCCGGGGAGGATCGGGACCCGCCGCCGAGGTCGCCGACGTCCCCGACCCCGGCGTGCCGGACCCGGCGGCGGCCGTGGCCGACGCCGACTACGGCCGTCAGGTGTGGCGACGGCTCGATCTGCTCGGCGAGCCGTGCCGATCGCTGCTACGCCTCTGCGCGCTGCACCCGGAGGCCCGCTACGCCCAGATCGCCCTGCGCCTGGAGCTGCCCGTGGGCAGCATCGGCCCCACCCGGGCGCGTTGCCTGTCCCGGCTCAGAGCCCTGCTGGAGGAATCCTCATGACGGCCCCGGCCGACGAATATCTACTGGCAGCGCTGCGGATCGCGGCCGGGACCGACCCCGTGCCCGACCGGGTCTCGGCCGACGCGCGGTCCGTGCTCGCGCTCCACCTGCCCGGCGGGATCGCCGCCGTCCCGCTCGCGACGGCGGCCGGAGAGGGCGCCCGATCCGCGCAGACCCACGACAGGCCGCGTGCCCGGCGCTACGCCGCCGCGGGTCTGACGATCGACGTAGAGCCGGTCGTCGTGGCCGGCCGGGTGGACGTGGCCGGGCAGATCTCCCCCGCCCCCGGCACCGGATCGCTGGTCGAGGTGCGGACGCCGCACCTCAGCGACACCCGTGCGCCCTCCGAGGGCGGCCGCTTCGTGGTCACCGGGCTGCCCGCCGGATGGATCAGCGTGGTCTGCCACCGGCCGGGTCACCCGCCCGTGTTCACGCGCTGGACGCACGTACGCCCCTGACCCGCCCATGCCGCCGCCCCCGCCCTTGCCGCTGAAACAGGGATGTCCATGATCTCGGTACCGCCCGCCGTACTCGTCGCCAGGGCCGAGGCGGCCGTACGGCTGTCCGGGACCGACCCCCGCCTGGCGCTCGTCCGTGCCCGGGCCGTGCTCACCGAGGCCGGGGCCGGCGTGGAGACCGTGGGCACGGGACCCGCCGGCCCGGACGCCGGGGCGTACGGCGAGGCCCTGTCCGTCGCGCTGCGCGCCGCCGCGCTGGCCGCACGGGAGCTCGGCGACCTGCGGCTGGCCGACGAGAGGCTGCGGGAGGCGATCGAGGCCGGACGCCGGTTTCCCGCGCGGGTGGCGCAGGCGCGGATGTCGCTGGTCGCGGTCCGGGCACTGCTCGGAGACCCCGAAGGCGGCCTGCGCCTCGCCGACCTGGCCGAGCGGCATCTCACCGGGACCGATCCGGCCCGGCTGGACGTGCAGCGCTCGGTCGCGCTGACGCTCCTCGGCCGGTATCGGGAGGCGGTGTGCCACTGCGACCGGGCGATCGGCCGCCTCGGCGACGACCCCTGGTTCCAGTCGGGCGGCCTGCTCAACCGCGGGGTCGCCCTCACCTATCTGGAAGAGTACGGCGCGGCCGAGACGGACCTGGCGGAGTGCGCGAGGATCGCCCGGTCGGCGGGCCTCGATCATGTCGCCATGCTCGCCGAGGGCAATCTGCCGTTCGTCGCGGCCCGGCGCGGCGACATCGCGGCCGCCTTCGCCCGCTATGAGGTGGCGGAGGCGGGCATGACCGGCTATCCGGAGCGGCTGGCCGCGATGCGCGCCGACTTCGCCGAGGCGCTGGTGGCCGCCCATCTGCCGGGCGAGGCCAGGGCGCTGCTCGAGCAGGCCCTGCCCGATCTGGTGGCCTGCGGAGCCCGCGCGGCGATCCCGGACGCGCGGCTGCTGCTCGCCCAGGCCCAGTTGCTGGCCGGAGAAGCGGAACAGGCAGCGGCGACGGCGCTGACCGCCCTGGCGGAGCTGCGGGCGCAGGGTAGGGCCGCCGCGGCCCCGCTGGCCACCGAGGTGGTGCTGCGTGCCCGCCTCGCCAGGCCGCCGACGGACGCGGAGGTGGCGGCTCTGCTGCCCGGCGTCCTGGCCTGCGCGGCCGATCTGGATGTGCACGGCCGGCCGGGCGCCGCAGCCGCGCTCCGGCTCACGGCCGCCCGCGCCGCCCTGCCGGCCGGGTATCGGGCCGTCGCCCGCGCGCAGCTGGATCTCCTCGCCGGGGCCGCCACGCCGCCGATGGTCAGGCAGCATGCCCTGGCGATGCTCCGGCGGCTGGACGGGGACCTGACCGGCGCCCTCGAATCGGCCCGTGCGGGTGTGGAGTCCCTCGCCGCCGCGGGGAGTGCCGGCCGCGACGCGGAGCTCAGGGCGTACGCGGTACGCCCCGCCGAGGACCTCGCCGCCTTCGGGCTGGATCTCGCGCTGGCGACCGGGGACGCGTGGACGGTCCTGGACTGGGCCGAGCGCTGGCGGGCGCTGGTGCGGGGCAGACCGGTTCCCCCTCCCTCACGCCCCGGAGCGTCTTCGCCCGGCTCGCGAGAAGCGCCGAAGAGCGGTCCCGGGACGCTGATCGAGCTGGTGCGCAACGGGGACGAACTGTGGGGCGTCCTCGTCGCCCCGGGAGGAGCACGGGCCGGGGGCGTGCGCTGCGTGCTGCGGCCGCTCGGCTCCTACCGGTCGGCGGCGGAGGCGACGGTGCGCGTGCGGTACGGCCTGCGCCGGCGGAATCTGCGGGACCTCGCCCACTGCGGCGAAGGCTCCGGCCATTGCGAGGGCACGGCCTCGGAGGCCATGGACGGCGAGCTCGCCACGCTCGGCGAACAGCTGCTCGGCCCGTTCGCCAGCGACGGCGCGGACGCTCTCGACGGCCCGACCGTGATCGTGCCCACGGGCGCGCTGTGCACGCTCCCCTGGCCGCTGCTGCCCGCACTGGCCGGACGACCGGTGTCCGTCGCCCCCGACGCCGCCTCCTGGTCGCCGCCGGGAGGGAGCCCGACACGGTACGGAAGCCCGACGCGGTACGGAAGCCCGACGCGGTACGGAAGCCCGACACGGAGCGGGAGGGCGGGCGGGCCGGTGGTGCTCGCGGTCGCCGGACCGGGGCTGCGGCACGCCCGCGACGAGGCGGACATGGTCGTCATGACCCATGCCGGCGCCGAGCGGATCGGCGCGACGCGGCGGGAGGTTCTCACCGCGCTCGAACGCGCCGACGTGCTGCATGTCGCGGCGCACGGGATGTCCTCCCCGCGCAGCCCGATGCTCTCGCGTCTCACGCTCGACGACGGGCCGCTCATGGCGTACGACCTGCTGCGTGCCGATCGGGTGCCGCGGCTCGTCGTGCTGTCCGCGTGCGACGCCGGCATGGCCCACGCCCCCGTGGACGGCGCCGCGCTGGGTCTGGCCGGGACCTTCCTCGACAGGGGGGCCGCCTGCGTGATCGCCGGCGTGGTGCCGGTCCGGGACGACGAGGCCCTGACACTGATGACGGTCTTCCACGCCGTGCTGGCAGAGGGCCGCTCCCCCGCCGAGGCCCTCGGCGCCGCTTCCGCCAAGACCGCCGTCGGCGGCTTCGTCTGCTTCGGCGACCCGTACGGCCGACGCCCTGTCTAGAGGGCGGGTCGGGTAACCGCCTTCCGGAGGCAGGAAGCGGAGCGGGAGGAGGCGAGGACCGCACGCGAAGCCCACGACCGGCGGGCTTCGCAGCGGACCGGAGCCTTCTCCCGGCGCAGCGACCGAAGCCACGGCGGCGGTGGCGATACCCGAGCCACGTGGCGGTGGCGATACCCGGCCGATGCTCTAGCCGGTGGCGACGGGCCGGTCGGGGTCGGCCACCCAGTTGGACCACGAGCCGGCGTAGAGCGCGGCCGGCAACCCGGCGATCTCCAGCGCCAGCACCTCGTGGGCGGCGGTCACGCCGGAGCCGCAGTAGGCGCCGACCGGGACGCCCTCGACGACGCCCAGCACGTTGAACCGCTCCCGCAGGAACTCCCTGCCGTGGAACCGGCCGCCGGGCTCGACGTTCTGGGCCGTGGGGGCGCTGACGGCCCCCGGAATGTGACCCGCGACCGGATCGACGGGCTCGACCTCGCCGCGATATCGCTCCGCCGCCCGGGCATCGAGGAGCACCCCGCGCACGGCCAGCTCAGCCGCCCGGCCGGCGTCGAGCACGGGCATGCCGCCCGGCCTCGCGGTGAAATCGCCCGGCTTTCCGGCTTCCGTGTCGCCCGTCACGGGCAGACCCGCCTCGGTCCAGGCGCGCATCCCGCCGTCGAGCACGCGCACGTCGCCGTGCCCGAAGTAGCGCAGCGTCCACCACGCCCTGGCCGCCGCGGTCGAGTCCGCGTCGTCGTAGACGACCACCGGGCGGGCGTCCGACACGCCGAGGCGGCGCATCGCGGACTGGAACGCGGCGGCGGACGGCAGCGGATGCCGTCCCTCCGGCCCCGGCGGAGCGGCGAGGTCGGTGTCGAGATCGCAGAAGACGGCGCCCGGAATGTGCCCCTCCCGGTAGGACTGGATCCCCGGCGGGCCGCCGAGCCGCCATCGCACGTCGAGGATCGTGACACCGTCCCTCCCGGATTCGAGCGCGGCCAGTTCCTCCGGCCGGATCAGCGGGCTCGCGGAACTCGGGCTCATCGTCGCCTCCGTGCGGTCGTCATGCCGTCCGTGCCCGTCATCGGCGGATCTCCAGCAGGGGCACGTTCTGTTCTGCCGGGGTGAGCGAGCCGTGGCAGCCGACCAGGGCGGCCTCCAGCGGCTCCGCCTCGGAGGCGACGATCACGCAGTCGCCGTACGGCACGGCCAGCACGTCGCCGATCCGGCCGAGCCATTCGTCCCGGACGGATCGGCCGAACCAGCCCTGGTCGACCGCCTCCTCCCGCGAGACCACCCACGCCCGGCCGCGCAACGCCTCACGCCAGGTCTCCAGCACGGTCTGGGCGGCACCCGGCACGGTGTAGAGGTGCCGGGCCCGGCTGTCGCCACCGAGCATGAGCACGCCGTCGCGGAGATCGGGCCGGTGGTCGAAGTCGACCTTCTCCCCGGCGTTGATCATGCCGTGGTCCGCGGTCACGTAGAGCGCCGACCCCGGCGGCAGCGCCTCGGCGATGGCCTCTGCCATCCGGTCGACGACCGCCAGCCGGTCCAGCCACTCGGGGCTGCCCCACCCCTTCACATGCCCCATGTGGTCGACGTCGCCGTAGTAGACCGTGACGTACGAGCTTTCCCGCAGCGCGTGCCGTACCGCCTCGATCCGCTCGTCCGCCGTCTCCGCCGACCAGTAGCGCATGCCCCGGTAGACCGCACGGGTGAGGCCGCTGCCGTCGAACAGGGCGGGCGCCACGTAGACGGGGTCGACGCCGAGCGCGGCCATCCGTTCGTAGACGGTCTCGGCCGGCTGCCACACCTCGGGGTCGATGGTCAGGCCGGGCGCGGTCCAGCGCAGGCAGTTGAACAGCCGGCCCTCCCCCGGCACGGCCATCTGGATGCCCACCATGCCGTGCTCTCCCGGGGTCGCCCCGGTGCCGAGCGTGGCCAGGCTCGTCGGAGTCGAGGACGGGAAGCCCGCGGTCAGCGTCCGCCGCAGATGCGCGGACAGGAAGGGCGCCACGTCCGGGTGCGCGGCCAGGAGGTCGGCCCCCAGGCCGTCGACGAGGAAGAGGCACACCCGGCGCGCCGGGCCGAGGCCCAGCGTGTTGCCGGTCGGCACGCCGAGCGAGGCGAGCAGGGAGCCGGGGAGATCCGCCAGCGACGCCTCGCCGTACGCCGGCACGAACGGAACGGCGTCGGGCGGGGTCTCCGGCGCGCTTCGGGGCACGGTAGGCCCGGCGGGGTCGGGATCGATCACATCGCCTCCGGGCTGGGAGTCAGGACGCCGCGCGGGCGGTCGCCTCGGACAGCGCCTTCGCGAAGGCGAGCACGTGACCGACCGCCTCGGGTCCGTCGGCCGCCTCGCTCACCCGGAGCGACAGATCGTCGGCGGTGACCGCGCCGGTGTAGCCGTGATCGGCCTCGCAGTTCTCGTCGCCGCAGGTCGCGGGCTCGAGGTCGACATGGGAGATCGCGCCCCAGCCGATCGTGAGCGTCACCTCGACCGGGGGAACCCCCGGCACGTACGCCGCGGGATCGGGGACCACTCGCGTGACCGCGACCGACTGGATGCGACTGAGCCGTACGGCCTCGGTCGTGGTGGAGGCGTGCGAGGCCGGCATGCCCTCGGCGGGCGGGTGCTCGTCGGTGTGACAGACGATGAGCCGGGTCGGCGACAGCACCAGCACCGTCACGTGCCTGCGTACCTCCATCGCCGGGTCGAACGTGGCCTCGTGATGCACGACGTACGCCATGACCTGCTCACTGCCGAGCGCGGTGTCGACGGCGTCGGCGACCAGGTCCGGGTAGTAGCCGCTGCGGTCGATGGCCTCGCGCAAGCCCGCGGCCGAGACTCGGGTTTCCCTCATGGGTCCATCCTGCCCTGTAAGGGACACCTGTTTCACACCCGGACCGGATGGTTTTCCCTGACGACGATCCGACCGGCCGCGGCCCTGCCCGTGATCAACGCAGCCGGCGGGGCCCGACGTCGGGACGGGGCCCGGTGACGGGCCGCAGGACCGCACGCGCGCCCAGCACCACCACGCCGGACGCGCCGGCCAGCACCGGATCCAGTGTCATCCCGGCCACCTCCGGCAGCGCGTCCGCCAGCAGCCCGACCCGGACGAGGAGATCCTCCAGCGCCTCGACCGCCACCGGCTGATAGCCGTACCGGCCGAACAGCAGCGGCGCGGCGCGCACCGACCGCACCAACGTCGAGGCGTCCTCGGCGGTGAGCGGGGCGAGGCGGTAGGCCTGGTCGCCGAGAAGACGGGCGGCGACCTCGCCGAGCCCGAACGACACGACGCCGCCGAAGTGCCGGTCCTGCACCACGCCGACGACGGTGGGCACCGCGGGCTGCGGGGCCATGCGCTGGACGGCGAGCCGCGCGCCCGGCCCGAGAAGAGCCGCCAGGTCCGCGTACGCCTGCCGGACCGTGACCGGGTCGGTGAGCCCCATGCGTACGGTGCCCGCCCGGCTCGCGTCCACCGGATCGGCCGACTTGATCACGACCGGCGACCCCAGCCGGCTCGCGGCGGCCACCGCCTCGCCGGCCGAGGCCACGATCTGCGCCGGCCACACCTCGATTCCGTAGCACGCCAGCAGCTCGGTGGCGTCGATCTCCACCTCATGCTCACGGTGGTCGTCGGGCGCCGCTGACACGGTCAGGGCGTCGGCCACGATCCGGCGGGCCGCGGCGACGTCCACCCCCGGGGGCGAGGGGATCAAACCGGCCGGCTCGCAGCTCCGGCGGGCGTACCGGACGACGTGGGCGAGCGCCCGGACCGCCTCCTCCGGCGCGGGATAGGACGGAATGGATCCGCGCTCCGGCGAGCCCTCTCCGTCGATGCGCAGCTCCGGCGGCATGCCCATCTCGCCCTGGAAGGTGGCCAGCACCGGTTTGCCGCAGTCGCGTGCCACCCGCACCAGCTCGGCCGCCACCCGCGTGGCGTCCCCGGGGATCGGCGGCATGTAGACGACGACGGCCGCGTCCACATCGGGGAGCGTGCCGGCCAGCGCGGCGGCGAACTCCGCCGCCCCCGCCCGAGCGCCCAGGTTCACCGGCCCGCGCGGCTCAAGACCGGCGCCGACGCAGGCGTCCGCCGCCAGCAGCGCGAGTGCGTCGGAGTTGCTCACGACGCCGACCCGCGGGCCGGACGGCAGCGGCTGATGGGCGAGGAGCTGGGCGACGTCGAAGAGCTGGGTGAGGTCGTCCACGCGGATCACCCCCGCCTGCTCGAAGAGCGAGCGCTGGGCGGTCTCGGGCAGGCCGAGCACCGGGGCGGCGTGGCCGTCGGGCGCTCCGCGGCTCTTGACGACGACGATCGGCTTGCGAGGCGAGATCCGGCGGGCCAGCCGGGTGAACTTGCGCGGGTTGCCGATGGACTCCAGGTAAAGGAGGATCACGTCGGTCGCCTGATCCTCCTCCCAGTACTGCAGCAGGTCGTTCCCGGACACGTCGGCCCGGTTGCCGGCCGAGACGAACGTCGAGATGCCCATGCCCCGCTGGGCCACCCGCTGCAGCAGCGCCGTGCCGAGCGCACCCGACTGACTGAAGAAGCCGACCCTCCCACGCCCGGGCAGGGTCGCCGCGAGGGTGGCGTTGAGCCGTACGGCCGGGTCGGTGTTGGCGATGCCCAGGCAGTTGGGGCCCACCACGCGAATGCCGTACGCCCGCGCGATGCTGACCAGTTCCTCCTGTCTGGCGCGGCCCTCGGGACCGGTCTCGCCGAACCCCGAGGAGACCACGACCAGGCCCTTCACGCCCTTCTCAGCGCACTCCTCCACGAGTTCGAGCACGCCCTCGGCGGGGACGGCCAGCACCGCCAGATCCACCTCCCCATCGATCGCGGAGACGCTCCGGTACGCCCGGACCCCCGCGACGGCACGCACCTGCCGGTGCACGGGGTAGACCGGTCCGGTGAAGTCGGCGGCGAGCAGGTTGCGCAGCACGGTCTGCCCGATCCCGCCCGGCTCGCGGCTCGCCCCGATGACCGCGACCGAGTCGGGCGTAAGCAGGCGGGCGATCGAGCGCGCCTCGGACCGGTGCTCGCGCGCGAGCCGCACCTCCAGTGCCGTCTCGGTGCTGGACAGGTCGAGGGTCATCCGGACGACGCCGTCCTCGAACTGGCTCTGCGCGGTGTATCCGGCCTGGCGGAACAGGCGGAGCATGCGATGGTTGCCGGGCAGCACGTCGGCGATGAACGTCCGTATTCCGTGCTCGCGGGCCGCCGCCCGCAGGTGCTCCATCAGCACCGCGGCCACGCCCCTGCCCTGATGGGCGTCCTCCACCAGGAACGCGACCTCGGCGTGGTCCTTCGGCTCCACCCGGTCATACCGTACGACCGCCACCATCTCCGCGCCGATCGTCGCGATCAGCGCCACCCGGTTGTCGTAGTCGACGTTGGTGAACCAGGTGACGTCCCGGTCGGTGAGCTGTGGCCGGGGGCCGAAGTAACGGAAGTAGATCGACTCCGCGGAGAGACGCGAGTAGAACGCACGCAGCAGGCCGGCGTCGTCCGGCCTGATCGGGCGCAGGTGCGCCGTGCCGCCATCGGCCAGCACGACGTCCGCCTCCCAGTGAGCGGGGTACTGAGGTCGCACGATCCCGAGGTTAGCGCCGCCCGGCCCGGTGTGGGTTGAGATGTTCCTTACCGCCGGGGAACCGCGTGGCGGAAGGGCCCCTTGTCGTCGATCCCGTACCGCTCCTCGCGGCCATGGCCCGGAGTCGCCGGGGCGGCTACGGTACGGGATTTACCGCCCGTACGGGGGCGAACTGGGCAACGCTTGTGCATCGACTCCAACGGGCTGTCTGATCCACCTCCCATGATGTGGCCGGGAACTGTTAGGTTTCTTGGGGTCGGCCTCATCGCACGTTGGCAAGGTGGTGACATCATGACGCGGGTCGTCGTGGTGGGCGATCTCATGACTGACGCACTCGCCCGCGCCAAGTTCCCTCTCGCCAGGGCAAGCGACACCCCGGCCGTCGTGACCATGCACGGTGGCGGCTCGGGTGCGAACATCGCCTCCTGGCTCGCCGTCGAAGGGTCGGAGGTCGCCTTCATCGGGCGGCGCGGCGCCGACATCACCGGCCGTAACCGCGACATGGAGCTCATGGGCTACGGCGTCGACGCCCGCCTCGTCATGGACCCGGAGCGGCCCACCGGCACCTGTGTGGTCATGGTCACCCACAAGGGCCAGCGGACGATGCTCTCCGACCCGGGCGCCAACGCCGCGCTGTCCCCGGAGGACCTGCCGCGCGACCTGTTCACCTCGGGCGGCCACCTGCACATGTCCGGCTACACCCTGCTCAACGAGGGCTCGCGCGACGCGGGACTGGCCGCGCTCGACCTGGCCCGCCGGGCCGGCATGTCGATCTCGGTGGACTGCGCCTCGGCCGCCCCCGTCGAGCGGACCGGCGCCGAGCCGTTCCTGGAGTGGACGCACGGCGCCAAGCTGCTGTTCGCCAACACCGACCAGGCCAAGGTGCTGACCGGCCGGGACGAGCCGACGGCTGCGGCGAAGGTCCTCACCGCCTGGTTCCCCCAGGTCGTGATCAAGCTCAATGCCGAGGGCGCGCTCTGGTACACCAACAGCCGGGCCGAGCCCATCCGAGTTCCCGCCGAGACCGTCGACCGCGTGGTGGACGGCACCGGCGCCGGGGACGCCTTCACCGCCGGCTTCCTGCCGCCGTGGCTGGCGAGCAAGCCGCCGACCGAGGCTCTGTCGGCCGGCAACGCGCTCGCCGCCAGGTGCATCTCCAACCTCGGCGCCCGCCCCCGGCTCTGACCCGCCCTCAGCTGACGGTCGCCAGCACCAGGGGCAGGACCGCGCCGGCGCCCGCGTTGCGCACGTGGGCCGCGGCCAGCGTCATCGTCCAGCCCGTGTCGACCTGGCCGTCGACGAGCAGCACCGGCCCGCCCGCCGCTGAGATCCTCTCGGCGAGCTCTCTCGGCATCGCGAGCGTCCTGCGGATCGCGGCGACCCGCTGGGCGCTGTTGTACTGCCGGCCCGGCGGGCCCTGCCGATATGCCAGCTCACCGAGATAGGGCAACCGGCCGATGCGCGCGACCCCCTCGGCGAGGCCGCGGACCAGCGTCGGCCGGGTCGCCGACGGCACGCTGACGACCGCGACCGGACGCTCGGCCCAGTCCCATGCCCTGAGCACCGCCACCACGGCGTCGAACACCTCGTCCGGAACCGGGCCGTCACCCGCCGCCAGGAGCTCACGCAGCCGGGTGCCCCAGCCGATGTCGGTGAGGCGGCCCAGCGCGCGTCCCTGCTCGGCCGACAGTTCGGGCTTGATCCGCCCCTTCAGGTCCGGCATGCCGGTCGGCCACTGGCGGCGCGGCTCCACCTCGACGCCGGGCCTGGCCAGCCGGTCGCGGGCGGATCGTACGGCCTCAGCCGCCACGTCGGCGGACCGATGGACGCCCGTGCAGTTGTCGCAGCGCCCGCACGGCCGGGCCGCGTCGTCGTCCAGGTGACGCCGCAGGTACTGCTCCCGGCACTCGGTCGTGGTGAGGTAGCCGAGCATGGCCTCCTGCTCCGCGGCGCGCTCGGCCGACACCCGCGCGTAGCGGTCGGCGTCGTAGCTCCACGACTCGCCGGTCGCCTCCCAGCCGCCCTTGACCCGGCGGACCGCTCCGTCCACGTCGAGGACCTTCAGCATCATCTCCAGCCTGCCGCGGCTGAGGTCGACCCTGCTCTCCAGCGCGGCGGTGGACAGGACGCCCTCCTGCGCCAGCGCCTCGAGCGTCGCACGCACCACCGTCTCCGGGGGAAAGGCGAGCGAGGAGAAGTAGGCCCAGATCGCCCGGTCCTCGGCGCCCGGCAGCAGGATCACCTCGGCTCGCCGTACTCCGCGGCCGGCCCGGCCGACCTGCTGGTAGTACGCCACGGGCGAGGCGGGCGCGCCGACGTGGACGACGAACCCGAGGTCGGGCTTGTCGAACCCCATGCCCAGGGCGGAGGTCGCGACCAGGGCCTTGACCCGGTTGGCGAGCAGGTCCTCCTCGGCGGCCAGCCGGTCGGCCGGCTCGGTCTGCCCGGTGTAGGCGACCACCTGATGCCCCTGCTCCCGCAGGTACGCGGCGATCTCCTGCGCGGCGGAGACGGTCAGCGTGTAGACGATGCCGGAGCCCGGCAGCTCGCGCAGCGCGCCGGCGAGCCAGGCGAGCCGCTGTTCCGAGCCGCCGAGCCGTACGACGCCGAGATGCAGGCTCTCCCGCTCGAGCGGGCCGCGCAGGACGAGCACGCCGTCGCCGGAGCCGCCGAAGGCGCCGGGATCGCCGGGAAGACCGTCCGCGTCGGGCCCGGCGGCGAGCTGCTCGGCGACGTCGCGGGTCACGCGGGCGTTGGCGGTCGCGGTCGTGGCGAGCACGGGGATGCCGGGCGGGAGATCGGCCAGCAGCGTGCGCAGCCTGCGGTAGTCGGGACGGAAGTCGTGACCCCAGTCGGAGATGCAGTGCGCCTCGTCGATCACCAGCAGGCCGGCGGCCTCGGCCAGCTCGGGCAGCACCTGGTCGCGGAAGTCGGGGTTGTTCAGCCGTTCCGGGCTGACCAGCAGCACGTCGACCACGCCCTCGGCGACCTGTCCGTAGATCTTCTCCCACTCCTCGGGGTTGGCCGAGTTGATGGTCGCCGCGTGAATGCCCGCGCGCTCCGCTGCCGCGATCTGGTTGCGCATCAGCGCGAGCAGCGGCGAGACGATGACCGTGGGCCCCTCGCCCAGCTCCCGCAGCAGCGCGGTCGCGATGAAGTAGACGGCCGACTTGCCCCACCCGGTGCGCTGCACGACGAGCGCGCGGCGGCGGTCCACGACCAGCGCCCTGATCGCCGCCCACTGGTCGTCACGCAGGCGCGCCTCGTCGCCCGCGAGCGCCCTCAGCCGGGCCTCGGCCTCTTCCCGCAGCGTCTCTTCTTCACCCACCCGTCATTGGTACCAGGTCGCGCCGACGGTTTCCTCCCGACCGCGTCCCCGCCGGTCTCTCCCGCCCGCCGCGCCCGATCGTCTCCCGTACGTGTCACAAGACGACGGGCGCGAACTTGAGGGGGAGCTGGGCGCCGAGACGGCTGTACAACTCCAGCTGGTCGAAGTAGAGGCGCTGGGTGAGGATGAAATCGCTCTCCACGGTGAAGATCCAGGAGCAGCGCACGCTGATGCTCCGGCCGGTCGCATCCAGGACGTCCCCGCCCGCCACCAGATAGGGGCCGGTGTGCGTGCCCGTCGCCAGCGTCTCCACCGCGATCGCGTCCCGGCAGACGATCTTCTCCCACACCGTCAGGTGATGGTCCGGGAAGCCCTGCCAGACGTGCAGGTGGTACGAGGCGATCTCGTCGAGGTTCTCCGCCTCCATCTCCGGCCCTACGACGACCGCGTCCCCGGCATAGCAGCGCATCACCGCGTCGAGATCATGGGCGTTGAGCGCACCGATCAGCCGGTCGACGACGTCAGGCATCGCGAGAATCCCCCCTTCTCGCAGATGAGTGCCACACTACCGGGATCACGGCAAGAGACGGATCAACCGATCCCGAAATTCGCGGATCGCCGGAAGCGATCCATTCACCCCCTCTCCAGGACGTACCCGGGCGGAAAAGCACGTGCGGTCGCGACCGGTCGCCGTCATCGGCACAATGTTCGATATGGCCCGACGCACAACCACACGCACCCCCGACGAGGAATTCGAGGAGCGGATCGTCGACATCGACGTATCCGCCGAGATGCGCGCAAGCTATCTGGAGTACGCGTACTCGGTGATCTATCAGCGTGCGCTCCCGGACGCCCGGGACGGACTCAAGCCGGTCCAGCGCCGCATCCTCTACTCGATGAGCGAGATGGGCCTGCGCCCGGAGCGGGGCCACGTCAAATCCTCCCGAGTGGTGGGCGAGGTGATGGGCAAGCTGCACCCGCACGGTGACGGTGCCATCTACGACGCCCTGGTGCGCCTGGCGCAGCCGTTCTCGATGCGGCTGCCACTGGTCGACGGGCACGGCAACTTCGGCTCGCCGGACGACTCTCCGGCGGCCATGCGGTACACCGAGGCACGCCTCGCCTCGGCTGCCATGCTCATGGTGCAGTCGATCGACGAGGAGACGGTCGACTTCAAGCCCAACTACGACGGCCAGGAGACCGAGCCGTCCGTCATGCCGTCGGCGTTCCCCAACCTGCTGGTCAACGGCGCCAGCGGCATCGCCGTCGGGATGGCCACCAACATGCCGCCGCACAACCTCGGCGAGGTCGTCGCCGCGGCCCGGCATCTGATCAAGAAGCCGGAGGCCACGCTCGAGGAGCTGATGCGCTTCGTCCCCGGCCCCGATCTGCCGACCGGCGGCATCGTCATCGGGCTGTCGGGCATCCGGGACGCCTACGCGAACGGCCGCGGCACGTTCCGCATCCGGGCGAAGGCGACGATCGAGGCCGTGACCCCGCGTCGTAAGGGCATCGTCATCACCGAGCTGCCGTTCAACGTGGGCCCGGAGCGGGTGGTCGGCAAGATCAAGGAGTTGGTGAACGCCAAGAAGCTCACCGGCATCGCCGACCTGAAGGACCTGACCGACCGGCATAAGGGCCTGCGCCTGGTCATCGAGGTCAAGAACGGCTTCAACCCCGAGGCCGTGCTGGCCGAGCTCTACCGGCTGACGCCGATGGAGGAGACCTTCGGCATCAACAACGTCGCGCTCGTCGACGGCCGGCCGCGCACACTGGGCCTGCGCGAGCTGCTGCAGGTCTACGTCGACCACCGCATCGAGGTGGTGCGCAGACGGTCGGCGTTCCGGCTGCGCAAGCGCGAGGAGCGCCTCCATCTGGTGGACGGCCTCATCATCGCGCTGCTCAACATCGACCAGGTCATCCAGGTGATCCGCGGTTCCGACGACTCGGCTCACGCGCGCGCCCGCCTGATGGAGGGCTTCCAGCTGAGCGAGATCCAGGCGACGTACATCCTCGACACGCCGCTGCGCCGCCTCACCCGCTACGACAACCTCGAACTCGACCGCGAGAAGGAGACGCTGCAGTCCGAGATCGCCGAGCTGTCCGCGATCCTCGGCTCTGAGGAGCGCCTGCGCAAGGTCGTGTCCGCGGAGCTCGCCCAGATCGCCAAGACGTACGGCACGCCGCGCCGCACCGTGCTGCTGGAGTCGTCCGAGGCGGCCAAGGCGGTCGCGGTGCCGCTGGAGGTGGCCGACGACCCCTGCCTGGTGCTGCTCTCCTCGACCGGCCTGCTCGCCCGGACGGGCGACGCCTCGCCGATCCCGGCGGAGGGCGAGCGCTCGGCCCATGACGTGCTGGTGTCGGTGGTCCGCTCCAGTGTCCGCAGCGAGGTCGGGGTGATCACCTCCAACGGCCGGCTGATCCGGGTGTCGGTGGTCGACCTGCCCACGCTGCCGCCGACCGCCAACCCCCCGTCGCTGGCGGGCGGGCATCCGGTGTCCGAGTACGTCACGCTGGAGCCGGACGAGAAGGTGGTCGGACTTGGCTCGCTCGACCCGGACGGCCCGGGGCTCGCGATCGGCACGGCGCAGGGCGTGGTCAAGCGGGTCGTCCCCGAATATCCCGCCAACCGCGACGAGTTCGAGGTCATCGGCCTGCGCGAGGGCGACGTCGTTGTCGGCGCGGTCGAGCTGTCCTCCCCCGACCACGACCTGGTCTTCATCACCTCCGACGCCCAGCTGCTGCGCTTCTCCGCCACGGTCGTACGGCCCCAGGGCCGACCGGCCGGCGGCATGACCGGCGTGCGCCTGAGCGACGGCGCGAAGGTGATCTGGTTCGGCGCCGTGGACCCCGCACGCGAGTCGGTGGTCGTGACGGTCGCGGGCTCCTCGACGGCCCTGCCCGGTACCCAGATGGGCGCGGGCAAGGTCTCCGACTACGCCGAATTTCCGCCGAAGGGCCGGGCCACCGGCGGGGTGCGCGCCCAGCGTTTCCTCAAGGGCGAGGACGCGCTACTGCTCGCGTGGGCCGGACCGGCCCCGGCCAAGGGGGCGTCGCCGACGGGCAAGCCGGTGCCGCTTCCCGAGGAACTCGGCCGCCGCGACGGCTCCGGCATACGGCTCGTGCACGCCGTCGCCGCCATCGGCGGCGGACTGGGGCCGGCGGAAGACCCGGATCTCTAGATCTGGCGGAGGCCCCGGACCCCCGAGCGGCGACACGTCCCCGGGGGTCCTGTCGCGGACGCCCCCTGGTTCCGCTCCACTCACGGATCGCGCGGTGGAGGAGATCGGCGGTCGGACCTGCTTGAACGACCCGCCGTCCGCGCCGGTCGTGCCGGTCGAGGGAGGCCTCGCCGGTTCCCATCGAACCGCTCTGGCGTGTCGGGGTGCCCCCATCGTGATCGAATCCTTGGCCATACGGCAGCATTGATCTCATGAGTGATTCATTCGACGATCTACTGGCGGCGAACGAGAAGTACGCGGAAACGTTCTCGCACTCGGGACTGTCCGGTCAGGCCGGCCGCGGCCTGGCCGTGGTGACCTGCATGGACTCGCGCGTCGACCCGCTGGGCCTGCTGGGGCTGCAGGCGGGCGACGCCAAGATCCTCCGTAACGCGGGCGCCCGGGTCACCGACGACGTTCTGCGGACGCTCGTGCTCGCCGTCTACCTGCTCGGCGTCCACCGGGTGCTGGTCATGCCGCACACCGACTGCCGGATGTCCAAGTCGACCGACTCGGACGTGCACAAGGTGATCGCGGACGAGCACGGCGTCGACACCCGCAGCCTCGTCTTCAAGACCGTGCCCGACCAGGCCGAGGCCCTGCGGCAGGACCTCGTCCGGATCAAGGCCAGCCCCTACCTGCCCGACGGTCTCGCGGTCGGCGGCGCGGTGTACGACGTGCTGACGGGCAGGCTGCAGCCGGTAGATCTCTGATCGGTCCCACATTCCGGCCGACCGTACGGGGTCAGGAACCCGGTGCGGCCGGCCGTTCGTTGCCCTGCTGTCACGTCGGCAACCGAACTCCGCGGCCCGACCCCCGCCGACGGCCGCCCCCGAGGAGATTTCGTAGATGTCCACCCGCACCCCCGCCAGATCCGGCTCGTTCCGCAAATTACTCATTCTGGCGGTGCTGGCGCTCATCGTCGCCGCGGTACCGACGGCATTCGGCGCCTTCGGCGGGTTCGAGCGCACCACCGGCGGCGAGGTCGCCGTCGTACGTAACGGCGGGCCGCTCGACGACAACCGGGTCCGCCAGGTCATCGATCCCGGCTCCAGCGTGACATGGACCGGGTGGTGGTCCCAGGTTCACCGCTATCCCGCCCAGCAGCGCTACTACACCATCACCTCCGACTCGGGCCACGGCGAG
This sequence comes from Sphaerimonospora sp. CA-214678, assembly GCF_050942215.1. Classification (GTDB taxonomy): domain Bacteria; phylum Actinomycetota; class Actinomycetes; order Streptosporangiales; family Streptosporangiaceae; genus Sphaerimonospora. Next base: position 1,932,857 of record NZ_CP192056.1, on the reverse strand, counting down.
CGCACCGGCGTCGACGTGGTCGTCGTGCCCAGCAGCGACGGGGTGAACATGGGGATCGAGGGCACGCTCTACTTCGGTCTCAACCTCGATCACGACACGCTCGGCGCGTTCGACGACAAGTTCGGCACCCGCAAGTTCCGCAGCATCGACGGCAGGACCTACTACCCCTGGGACGGCGACGAGGGCTGGTCGGCGTTCCTCGACCAGATCATCCGCCCGGTGATCGACAACGATCTCCGCGCCCAGATCAACAGCTTCCGCTGCGCCGAGCTGGTCTCATCCTGCTCGCTGGTGCAGAACAACAGCTCGGCGCAGCAGGCCGGACTGCAGCCCCAGGGCAACAACGCGAACATCGCGAAGATCCAGGACGCGGTGAACACCAGCCTCGCCGAGGACCTGAAGTCGACGCTCGGCGCCGACTTCCTGACCGACATCCACTTCAACCTCTCCAAGGTCACGCTGCCCAAGCAGGTCCAGGAGGCCGTCGACCAGGCGCAGGCCGCCTTCGCCAAGGTCACCGAGGCTCAGGCCAGGGTCGCGCAGGCCCGCGCGGAGGCGGAGGCGAACAAGGCCCGCCAGGACGGGTACGACAAATGCCCGACGTGCGCCGAGATCGAGAAGCTGAAGGCCCTGCCCCAGGGCATCACCGTGTACGCTCCGGGCAATGGCGGAGGGATCGCCATTCCCACCAGGTGAGGGATCTGGACCGATGCGACTGCTCACCCTCCCGGTGACCCTGATCCTGGTCGCCGCGCTCATCTATCTGCTGACGCTGCTGCTGCGCGACGCCCGCCGCGCGCGCGGCGGCGGCACCTCGGCGGCCCGGCCTCGCTGGGAGATCGACACGGTGATGGAGAACGGCTGGACGCTGGTCGTCGTACGGAAGGTCCGCCCGGGCCGGGACGGGCCGGTCGAGCTGGCCCGGCAGACGGTCCGGGCGATCGCGGACGACGACCCGAACTGGGACGAGCGCTACCGGGAGGCCATGGCGGAGGCCCGCTCCCGGCTCAGCACCCTGGAGATCGAATCCTTCTGATCACGCCGGGGTGAGGGACCGGGCCTCGCCGTGGGCGTCAGGCGTCGATGTTCTCGCGGTCGATGTCGGCCGCGCTGCTGACGATGAACTCGCGGCGGGGGGCGACCTCGCTGCCCATGAGGAGATCGAAGATGCGTTCGGCCTCCTCGACGTCCTCGATCCTGACCCGGCGGAGCACGCGATGGCGCGGGTCCATGGTCGTCTCGGCGAGCTGATCGGCGTCCATCTCACCCAGACCCTTGTAGCGCTGCACGGGGTCCTTCCAGCGCTTGCCCCGCCGCTCCAGGTCACGCAGCACCCTGTGCAGCTCGGCGTCCGAATAGGTGTAGACGTACCTGTCCTTGCCCCGGCCGGGGTTGGTGATCTCGATGCGGTGCAGCGGCGGCACGGCGGCGAACACCCGGCCCGCCTCGACCATCGGCTTCATGTATCGATGGAACAGGGTGAGCAGCAGGCAGCGGATGTGCGCGCCGTCGACGTCGGCGTCGGCCATCAAGATGATCTTCCCGTAGCGGGCCGAGCCGATCTCGAACGTCCGGCCCGACCCGGCCCCGACGACCTGGATGATGGCGGCGCACTCGGCGTTCTTGAGCATGTCGGCGACCGAGGCCTTCTGCACGTTGAGGATCTTGCCCCTGATCGGCAGCAGCGCCTGGAACTCCGAGTCCCGGGCCAGCTTGGCCGTGCCGAGCGCGGAGTCGCCCTCGACGATGAACAGCTCGCTGCGGTCCACGTCGTCGCTGCGGCAGTCGACCAGCTTGGCGGGGAGCGCGGAGTTCTCCAGGGCCGACTTGCGCCGCTGGTTGTCACGGTGCTCCCGGGCGGCGATGCGCGCCTTGGCCGCCGCCACCACCTTCTCCAGGACCGCGCGCATCTGCTGCTTCTGGCCGCGCTTGGTGCTCGCGAGCAGCTCCTTCAGCTCCCGGCCGACCACGTTGCCCACGATGCGGCCGGCCGCTGCCGTGCCGAGGACCTCCTTCGTCTGGCCCTCGAACTGCGGCTCGGGCACCCGTACGGTCACCACGGCGGTCAGCCCTTCGAGGATGTCCTCCTTGGTGACGGGGTCGTCGCCGTTCTTGAGCAGGCGCGTCTCACGCAGCTGGTCGTTGATCGTGCGGACGAGCGCCTTCTCGAACCCGGCCAGGTGCGTGCCGCCCTTGGGGGTGGCGATCACGTTGACGAACGAGCGCACGGTCGTCTCATAGCCCTTGCCCCAGCGGACCGCCACGTCGACGGTGAGCTCCCGCTCGATCCGCGTCGACGTCATGTGGCCCTGCTCGTCGAGCACGGGCACGGTCTCGTGGAAACGGCCCTCGCCCCGCAGCCTGAGCACGTCGCAGACCGCCTCGTCGCGCGCGAGGAACTCGGTGAACTCCCCGATGCCGCCGTCGAACCGGAACGTCTCCTCGGTGGGCTCCTCGCCGCGGCAGTCGCGCAGCACCAGCGTCAGCCCGGGGACCAGGAACGCCGTCTGGCGCAGCCGTACGTGGATCTCGTCGACCGAGACCTCCGCCTCGGGCAGGAAGATCTGCCGATCGACCCACCAGCGGACCCGGGTGCCGGTGGACTTGCCCGGCACCTCGCCGCCGTCGCGCACGCCGGACTTCTTGCGGAACTTCGCGTTCGGCCCGTCACCGTCGAAGTGCCCGGGAACACCGCGGCGGAAACTGATCTGGTGGACGCGACCGTCCCGGTCGACCTCGACGTCCAGCCGGGAGGACAGCGCGTTGACGACCGAGGCGCCGACGCCGTGCAGTCCGCCGGAGGCCGCGTAGGACCCGCCGCCGAACTTGCCGCCGGCGTGCAGCTTCGTGTAGACGAGCTCGACTCCGGCGAGCCCCGTCTTGGGCTCGATGTCCACGGGGATGCCGCGGCCGTCGTCGCGTACCTCGATGGAGCCGTCCGGGTGCAGTTCGACCTCGACACGTGAACAGAACCCGGCGAGCGCCTCGTCCACGGCATTGTCCACGATCTCCCACAGACAGTGCATGAGACCCCGGGTGTCCGTGGATCCGATGTACATCCCCGGGCGCTTGCGCACGGCCTCGAGGCCCTCCAGCACCGAGAGATGACGAGCCGTGTAACCCGCCTCCGCGCCAACCGCCGTCACGCCCAACTCCTACTGCCGTCCGAGCTACCGTTCACGTCTCCTGCTGCCCATCAATCGAACACGCGTACGTAGCGTAGCGCCACTCATGTTTGTACGCGTAACAGCTTGCCAGCTGCACCTGGATACCACGGATCCGCAACGTGATCCGCATCACAGGGTAACGAAGCATTCCGGGCGCATTCCGCTCTCGGCGTAGTCCAGGGGTGATTGGGAACGCCTTTATCCGGTTAGATGTTGTCCCAAGTGACTGACGCCAACGTCCCCGCCGCGGTGGGGCGACCCGAAAGGCGATACGTGACTGGAGCTCTCGCCCCCGCCAAGCCGCTGACCGCCCTGGACCGGTGTGACCGGTGCGGTGCTCAGGCCTACATCCGCGCGACCCTGCCCGTGGGTGGGGAGCTGCTGTTCTGCGCCCACCACGGGCGTCAGCACGCAGCCGTACTCCGCGACAGAGGTGCTGACATCCAGGACGAGTCGGCCAGACTCAGCCAATCACCGACGTCCGCCCAGAGCGGCCGCTGACCATAGCGCGGCGTGCCGGAGCGACCGCCGAGGTCCTCCGGCGCGCCGCCACCCTACTCGGAGGAGACCCCCGTCAGGGCGCGACGCGGTAGTGATAACGACCGGTGACGGTGAAGCCCTCCCGCTCGTACAGCGCGCGGGCCCCGGCGTTGCCCTCCGTAACGACCAGATAGGCGCGTTCCGCGCCGTGTTCGCGTCCCCAGGCGAGCAGCCTCCGCAGCACCGAGCGCCCGAGCCCCCGGCGCCGTGCCCCGGGCTCCACGGCCATGCAGTAGACGCCCAGCCAGTCCTCCTGCACCACGCCCCTGCCCACGGCGGCGCCCGCGTCCGTCGTGAGATGGACGTAGCCCGCCGGGACGCCTGTCATGATCCGCCGGGCCCATTCCATCGCCGGGACGTCGCCATCGGCGCGATGTCGCCCGCCGTCCACCCGCCACCAGGTGCGCAGCCACCGCTCCGACGGCAAGGCCGTGACCGTTCCCGCCACGACGTCCCCGTCCGGTACGGCGTGCCGCGCCGGCGCCGCCGTCATGATCAGCGTGGGGTCCGCCACCCGGTAGCCCCGCCGATCGAGCTCGGCGTCGAGACCGGCGACCGCGCCGGGACCGATCGAGAACACACAGCGCAGGCCGAGCTCCGCGTAGAACCTCTCCGCCTCGGCCACGGACTCGGCCAGGTCGGTCCCCGTCCCGTCCGCGACCAGCGGCAGGACCGAGTTCGCCCGCTTGGTCACTCCGCCCGCGTGCCGGTAGATCCAGCCGCCGGCCGCCACCCGGCCCGGCGCCAGCCATCCCCCGTCCACAAGCCGGTCGAACAGCGATCGCTCGAGATCCACCGCGACAGGGTAACCCGGTACGGGACCGGCCCACGTGCCCTATAGGGTCGGGGTTCGTGCTGATCCTGCTCCCGCCGTCGGAGGGGAAGGCCGCCCTGGGCACCATGGAGCGAAGGCGGCTGAGCTTCCCCGAACTGGCGTCCCCGCGCGGCGAAATGCTCGACGCCCTGGTCGCGCTGTGCCGTTCGCCGCGTGCCCAGGACGTGCTCGACCTGTCCGACGGGCAGGTGGGTGAGATCGAACGCAACCGGGGGCTGCACACCGCGCGGTCCCTGCCCGTCGCCGATCTCTACACGGGCGTGCTGTACGACAATCTGGGTCTGGCCACGCTCTCTCCCGAGGCACGCCGCCGGGCCAACCGGCGGATCGTGGTCTTCTCGGCGCTGTGGGGCCTGCTGCGGCCGTCCGACCGGGTCCCGCCCTACCGGCTCGCCATGGGCGTACGGCTGCCGCCCATGGGCAATCTCGCCGCGTTCTGGCGGCCTTGGATCACCGCCGCCCTCCAGCCGGTGAAGGGCCTCGTCGTGGACATGCGGTCCGCCCCCTACGCCGCGGCGTGGCAGCCGGGCGAGCGGGCGGTCGCCGTACGGGTCCTGAGGGAGTCCGGCGGAAAGCGGACGGTCGTCAGCCACATGGCGAAGGCGACCCGGGGGGCGGTGGCCCGCTCACTCGTGGAGAGCCCCGACAGGCCGGGGAGCCCGCGGGAACTCGCGGAGACGCTGGCCGCTCTGGGGCACCGGACCGAGCTGTCGGGCCCGCCCTCGCCGGGCAGGCCCTGGACACTGGACGTCGTGATCGGGGGACCCTGAGGGGTTCCAGGGTTCCGAGGCCGATCACGGCGCGTACGTGACCGCGCCGCCTCCCGAGTTGATCGGGCCTCGGAATCGCCCGCTCACGCGGGCGGCACTCCCTAGTCGAGGTAGTCGCGCAGCACCTGGGACCTGGAGGGGTGACGGAGCTTCGACATGGTCTTGGACTCGATCTGGCGGATCCGCTCGCGGGTCACGCCGTAGACCTTGCCGATCTCATCGAGGGTCTTCGGCTGCCCGTCGGTGAGACCGAACCGCATGGACACCACGCCGGCCTCGCGCTCCGACAGCGTGTCGAGCACCGAGTGCAGCTGCTCCTGCAGCAGCGTGAAGCTGACGGCGTCGGCCGGGACGATGGCCTCGGAGTCCTCGATCAGGTCACCGAACTCGCTGTCGCCCTCCTCACCGAGAGGGGTGCTCAGCGAGATCGGCTCACGGCCGTACTTCTGAACCTCGATGACCTTTTCCGGGGTCATGTCCAGCTCGCGGGCCAGTTCCTCCGGCGTCGGCTCACGGCCGAGGTCCTGCAGCATCTGCCGCTGGACCCGGGCGAGCTTGTTGATCACCTCGACCATGTGAACCGGGATGCGGATGGTCCGCGCCTGGTCGGCCATGGCCCGCGTGATCGCCTGCCGGATCCACCACGTGGCGTAGGTGGAGAACTTGTAGCCCTTGGTGTAGTCGAACTTCTCGACCGCGCGGATCAGGCCCAGGTTGCCCTCCTGGATCAGGTCCAGGAACAGCATGCCGCGGCCGGTGTACCGCTTGGCCAGTGAGACGACCAGCCGGAGGTTGGCCTCCAGCAGGTGGTTCTTGGCGCGGCGGCCGTCCTCCGCGATCCACTCCAGCTCGGCCCGGACGTCGACGGGAAGACCGTCGCCGTCGCCCGCGAGCTGCTCCTCGGCGAACAGGCCCGCCTCGATCCGCTTGGCGAGCTCGACCTCCTGCTCGGCGTTGAGCAGGGGCACCTTGCCGATCTGCTTGAGGTAGTCCTTGACCGGGTCGGCGGTGGCGCCGGCCGCGGCCACTTGGGCGACGGGCGCGTCGTCATCGTCGTCGCTGAGGATCAGCACCTCGTCCTCGGACTGGGCGGCGGCCCCCTCCTTGGGCTGCTCCTCGGCCTCGGTCTCGGTCTCCGCCTCGGCTTCGGTCTCGGTCTCGACCTCGTCATCGCCGACCTCGATCTCGAAGTCCTCGATTTCGACGTCGGCCTCGAGGTCGATGTCCTCCTCGTCCTCGGCCAGATCAGCGGACTTGGGCTTGGAATCCGCCTTCTGCGCCTTCTGCGCCTTCTGTGCGGGACCGGCCGCCGGCGCGTCCTGGGCGGCGGGCGCCCCCTTCTTGGCGGACCCGGCCTTGGCCGGCGGCTTCCCCGCGGCGCTCTTGGCCGCGCTGCTCTTGGCCGCGGCGGGCTTGGCCGGAGCCTTCTTCGCGGCGGGCTTGGCCGGCGACTTCGCGGCGGGCTTGGCCGCGGGCTTCGCCTCCGGCTTGGCGGCCGGCGCGGAATCGGTCACCACGGCGGTGACCGTCTCCGGCTGCGAGTCCTTCGCGGCCGCGGATTTGGTGGTCTTCTTGACGGGCGCGGCTGAACGGCGCTTGGCTTGGCCTCGGGATCGCTTGGGCGCAGCGGAGTCCGCCGCCGTCACCACGACGGTGACGCCCTCCTTGCTGAGGCTGCGCAGGAATCCAGCGGCGTGCGACAGCGGGATGTCCGCTTCCTCGAAGGCCTTGCGGACATCCTCGGACTCGAGGAAACCCTGCGAGCGCCCACGCTCGAGGAGCTGCTGGATCACTGGCTCGTTCAGCTCCGACGGCTTCGAGCGAGTCGAACTTGCAGGCGACACGAACACCTCTCGAACGAACGCATGGCGAGAATGGACCCAGGTGTTTCTTCTTTTCCGGTGGTGAGGTCGCGCGGACCGCGACATGCCATTGTGGCACGCCACGGCACGTGATACGGCCGCGTCCCGCCGGTTGCTCCTCCACCCTAGGCCGCCTGAGACACTGCTGCGTACGGAAGGCGGTCACTGATACCCGAAAGCAACCGTTATGACTGATTCATTCAGTCACTCTTCGTGGCCGGCGGCACGTGGACCGCGAGAACCGTTACATCGTCATCTTGTTCATACCCGCCCAGCATGCGCTCCACCAGGAAATCCAGCAGCATACTCGGATTGTTCAGCACCTCCTGGGATGCTTCGGACACGACCGATGCGAGTTCCCGCAGGCCGGTGTCCAGCCCGCGTCTGCGGTTCTCCACGAGGCCGTCGGAGTACAGCACGGCGGTGTGCCCGGGCGGCACACAGAAGCGGAACTGCTTGCGGCTGGTCGCCCAGCCGAGCGGCGTGCCCGGCTCGGTGTCGTGCAGGATCGCCGTACCCTGGGGCGAGACGAGCAGTGGCGGCGGATGGCCCGCCAGGGCGAGCGTGCCCTCGCCCGTGCCCGGCTCGACGACCATGTACGCCAGGGTGGTGACCTGCTCTTCCTCCTCGGTCGCCTCGAAGACCCGGTCGAGGCCGGTGAGGACCGCCGCCGGAGGCGGGTTGGTCAGCGCGAGGGCACGCATCGCGTTGCGGATCCGGCCCATGCCGGCGGCGGCCTTGACGCCTTTGCCCATCACGTCGCCCACGACGGCCGCCACCCGCCCGTCCTGCAGGACGAACCCGTCGTACCAGTCGCCGCCGACCTGCACGTGCCGCGAGCCGGACAGGAACAGCTTGGCCAGCTTCAGGCCGTTGACGTCCGGCAGGCGTTCCGGAAGCAGGCTGCGCTGCAGCGTCTCGGCGGTTCTGTGCTCCCGCTCGAACAGCGTGGCCCGCTCGACCGCGAGCGCGCACTGGCCGGCCAGCGCCTCGTAGAAGACCCCGTCCTCCTGGGAGATCTTCTGCGGCCGCAGAAACGAGAACCGCAGCGCGCCGAGGGCGCGGCCGGCCGCCAGCAGCGGCAGGCCCACCCAGGCCCGCTCGTCGGTGTGGGCAAGGAACTCGGCGACCACGGTCTCGTCGCCGCCGGCGTCGACGAGCTGGGTGCGCAGGCTGTCGGGCGACTCGGCGAAGACCGGACGCCGGCTGTTGACCGCCATCGTCATCACATTGGAATGGGACAGGTCGATCTCGTCCCCGGTCACGTCCGTGAGGCCGCCGCTGTTGCTCAGCTTGAGCGTGCCCCGCTCGGGATCGAGCAGGGCCACGGCGGAATGGTCGGCGGCCAGGGCCGTACGGCCGACGTCGATGATGACCTGCACCACCTGCTCGACCGTGAGCGCCTCGGCGAGCATGGCCGTGGCGCCCTGCAGCCGCGCTGTGCGCAGCGCGGCGGCGCCGAGCTGGTCGGTGAGGCGGCCCCGCATCTCCTCGGCCTCACGCTGCGAGGTGACGTCGGTGTTGGCGCCGACCCACTCCACCACCCGGCCGTGTCTCGTTATGGGTACGGCTCTGACCTCGAAATGGCGGTAACCGCTCGCCCGGGTGCGCACCCGGTAGCTCCACTCGAACATGGTGCGGCCGCGCAGCGCCTCACGCCACGCCTCCTCGGCCCCCGGGCGGTCGTCGGGGTGGACCGCCGCCAGCCAGCCGTGTGCGAGGTACTCTTCCAGCCCCTGGCCGGTGATGGCCCGCCACTGCGGGGCGTCCTCGACCGCCGCGCCGCTCGGCGACGTGATCCAGACGAGCTGCTGCTGGGACTCCACGAGCGAGCGGTAACGCTCCTCGCTGCGCTGCAGCAGTTCCCTGGCCATCTGCTGCTCGGTCAGGTCGACGCCGAACAGGGCGACGCCCGGCTCGCCGTCCTCCGCGCCGCGCATCGGGAAGAAGGACACCGCCCAGTGACGGCTGTCGCCGTTCTCCTCGCGGGTCCTGATCCGCTGCTCGGTGACCGGCAGCCCGTCCTCACCGACCCGGCGCAGCGCCGCCTCGATCACGGCGGTAAGGTCGGCCGGCAGCAGCTCCGCCGGAAGACGGTCCAGATGCCGGTCGATGGGGTGACCGGTCATCTCGGTGAAGGTCGCGTTGACCCGGACGAAGCGACCGGACGAGTCGAAGAAGGCAAAGGCGAACGGCGCCTCCGACATCAGGCCTCTGAAGAGGTCGGAGTCTGAGATGTCCAAACCGGACTCCCGGGGCCGGGGCACGGAGGTTTCGGCGCTCATGGTCGGCACCTCCGTCGCGTGCCAGGCTCTCCCACGAGGCACATCTCCATAACTGTGATTGGTAGCGCAGATCTGCCCTACATCATCGGCGATCGGCATAGGCGGACGGAAGCCCCGCCAGCCATGCGGTCAACGCATCCTGTCAAAAGACCGGCATCTCGCGCAGGAAGATGTCCGGCCAACTTCCCGGTCGCCCGCCTCGCTTCCCGCTCGGTGGCGCGGGCATCCCCTCCTCACCGTACGACCCGGCGTCGCCGCGGTCATCTTCCCATACCTTTCCGGTCGGGCCATCGTAGTGCGCCAGAACCCGGGGCCGCGAGCCACTCGAACACGATTCGGTCTATGGATCGGCGAGCGTGACGGGCCGGAGACGGAGGGTTGACAGCCGCCGGGAAAGTTGTGGAATAAGGGGCGGCAGGTCCCCATTCAGCGAGGATGCAGCCCATGTCCGCACTCACAGTCCGTATCTGCGGCGGCCGGCGGCCGGAGCCGCGGCGCGATCTCATGGACTCTGTGATCGCCCGGCTGGCCGCCGAGTTCCCGACCGTTCCCGCCGCGGTCCTGTCCCGCCTCGTCGTGGACGTCCGGGCGTGCGCCGGGCACCTGGGGCTCGACGTCACCCCCGAGATCGTCGAAGGCGTCGCCAGGGAGCGCCTGCTCGGCCTGGTGAACTCCACCCCGCCCCGCGATCGCGACGGCGTCCGCGGCCGGCGTCCATAACGGGGTAGTCACCGGCCCGCGTTCCTGATGCGATTACCCGCGGGAATGCGAGAAGGTGGAGTCCGTGAGCGAGCGGAACGAGATGCAGTGAGTCGCAGGCATCGGCGAGACCCCCGGGCGACCCGGCCACCGGACGACGTGTTCGCGGAGATGCTGCTGGCGGCCCGGGAACTGCTCGCCATGCGCAGCCCGCTGGACGCCGAGCTCATGGTGTCCGACATGCTCGGCGCCTGGTGGGGCAAGCGGCTGCGCGGCGGCGACGTCGAGCACGTCCTCGGCGAGGGCCTCGTGGACTACGCGGCCAAGGCGGGCACCCCGGCGGCGCTGACCCTGCTGATCTCCATCGCCTACCTGGGCACCACCCGGCAGGCCGCCAAGGCGGAGGGCGCCGCCCTGGCGTTGATGGAGTCCGACGTGGCCCGGCCCCGGTGGGCGGAGCGCGTCGGCACGGTGAAACCGGCCGGCTGCTACGTGTCCAGGGACGTCTACGGCGACCAGGACACGGTGGTGTGCACATTCGCCTACAACGGGGAGGACACGCACGCCCTGGTCGTGGTCGTCGACTACAACATGGGCGGCATGGCCCGGGACGCCTGGGTCTCCTCCCAGGTGGACAAGCTGCTGGAGCAGGCCGGGACCGAGGCGGCCGGCAACCCGCTGCTGCGGTTCGAGGAGATCGAGCCGCAGCAGGCGCGGGCGCTGCTGGAGTTCGCGATGAAGGCGGCCGCCTCGTCCCACGCGCGCAAGGGCCCCCGTCTGGTGAGCGAGGGATACAGCGCCTATCACGCGTTCGCGCGGGCGCGGATCAAGGCGCTGCCGCCGGGCCGGATGCGTCCGGCTCCGGCGCACGCCGAGGCCCCCTACAGCCGGGACCGGCGGGCGATGCTCGCCGCCGAGTTCCTCGCCTCAGACGCGGCGGAGAACCTCTCCGACCCCTCGGCGGCCTCCCGATGCGCCGACCACATCATCGACTACGGCTGCGACCGCGACCTGGGCCGGCCGCTGCGGGTGAGCCCCGCCAAGTGTGAGACGTTCCTGCTGGACTGGCTGCCGCGCAAGGTGCTGCTCACCCCGGCCGAGCAGGACGCCATGCCGCATGTGCTGTCGGCGTGGGTGCGGTTCGCCGCCCCCCGCATCGGACTGCCCGAACAGGGCGTCCGCGCCACGCTGGACGCGGTCTGGGAGGCGATGTCGCGCTTCACCGAGGCGTACCGCGACCCGACGACCTTCGGCCTGGACCGCGCGCTCGTCGAGCGCCTGCTGCCGGACGGCGACCTGTCCGCCCTGGCCCGGCGGGCCTTCGCCTTCCCCCTGCTGCAGGGTATGCGCGGCTCGACACAGCTCGACCTGCTGAACCCGGCCGACGACGCGGACCGGCGGATCCTCTTGGAGATCGACCACGCGGACGAGCTGGACCGGCCCGACCTGGAGGAGCATCTGGCCTGGCATGAGGAGATCGCCGGCCGGCTGTGGGTGGGCGACCCCCCGCAGCTGTGGGAGGCCGCCCAGCGCCTGATCGACCTCGGCCACGATCGGCACGACGTACTGCACGTGCTGATCGAGATCGCCGAACGGATCGGCGACCACCCGGGCGAGCTCGCCGCGGCCCTCGACGACATCGCCGACATCCCCGACGATCCACCGCTCTGACCTCGGGGCCCGCCGGGAGGATCAGGACGCGTAGCCGACGTTCTCGTACCTGAGGTCGTAGAGTCCGTTGGCGCCGATGTTGGCGAGACCGGACCGTACGACCACGTTCTGCGGGACCTGGTAGAGGGGAAGGACGTTCACCTTCTGCCAGACCAGCTTGTCGGCCTCGTTCAGCAGGTCGGTCACCTGCTCGTCGTCGAGCGAGCTGCCCGCGCGGTACATCGCCTGGTCGATCTGCCGGCTTCCGCTGCGCCCCAGGTTGGAGTACCACTTCATGTCGTCACCCTTGATGTTCTCGCCGTCGGCGAAGACGTCGAACGAGTTCGACATCGGGAACGGAGTGCCCGGATACGAGAACGCGGTGATGTCGAAATCGCCCGGAATGAGGTACTTGCCGAAGAAGTCGTTGAACGGCACGGCCTGGACGACCACGTCGACCCCGATCCGCTGGAGCATCAGCCGGGCGACCTGCGCCTCGGAGTCGGTCGCCTTGACCCCGGCGGGGACGACGAAGCGCAGGGTCAGCGGCTTGCCGTCCTTCATCCTGACCTTCCCCGGCTTGCCGTCCTTGACGGGAAGCCTCCAGCCCGCCTGGTCGAGCAGCTCACCGGCCCGCCGCGGATTGTAGACGCCCAGCTCCCCGGCGTTGCCGCGATAGCCCCGCTGGCTGTTCATGAGGAAGTGGTTGTCCAGCGTCACGGTCGGCCAGCCGAGCCCCTTCAGGTCGAGCTCCATCAGGGCCTTGCGGTCGAGACCCATCGCCATGGCCTGACGGACCCTGAGATCGGAGAGGTTCCCGCTCTCGGCGTTGAACGTGAACTGGCGGTACTCGGGGCCGGCCGCCTGCCTGACGACCGCGTCCCACGCCTCCCGCACCTGGGCGTAGTTGTCCGGGGACGGGCCCACGTCGAAGACGTCGACGTCGCCCTTGGTGAACGCCCGGACCAGGCCGTCCGGCCGCACCCTGCGAAAGACGATCTTGTCGAGCTTGGCCCGGTCGCCCCACCAGCCGGGATCGCGGGCGAGGGTGAGCACGCCGCCCTTCTTGTCGAGCCGCTCGACCCGGAACGGCCCGGCGGTCATCGGGATCTTGTTGATCCAGTCGGCGCCGAACGCCTCGGGAGCGGAGTTGGTCGAGGCGGGATAGAGCGGCGAGAACAGCGCCTGCCACTCGTTGTACGGCTGGGTGAGCGTGACCACCACCTCCCGGTCGCTCGCTCCCCTGGTCACGTTCTGGATGTTCTCGTAGGCGATGTGGGAGTCGACGCTGTAGGCCCGGTCCCGGCCGCCCATCGCCTTCCACTGGGCGGCGAAGTCCGCCCAGGTGATCGGCTTCCCGTTGGACCAGCGGGCCTTCGGGTTCAGGGTGTAGGTGATGACCTGGCGCGGCGAGGTCGCGGTGACCCGCGCGTTGGTCACGTAGTCGGTGTCGAGTGAGACCCGGCCCCGCTCGTCCGACCGGAAAGCGCGCGGCATCAGCGCGTCCATCACCACGTCCACGCTGTGGGTGTCGCCGTCGATGTGGTTCTGGTTCCACTGGACGGGGAAGTCGATGATCCCCCACCGCAGCGTGCCGCCGTCCTTCACCTTCTCCCGGGCCAGCGGGTTGATGTCCAGGGCCTTGACGGGAGACGGAGGCAGAGCGCCGTCAGGCCCGTCCTGGGCCGGCGTGCCGCTGCAGGCGCCGGCGGCCACCACGGCGATCAGTGCGACCAGGGCAAGCGGCCATCGTGCTCTCACTTGCGTCTCCGATCCAGTCAGCCACTTTATGCATTAGATCAGTAGCTGAGTGTAATCATCCCTGGCCATCGAGACACTTCACCAGCAAAACCGGAGGTTCCGCACAACTACCCAGGTTTCACGACAATTCGTCCACTGCGCTGCGTACGTCGGCGCTGGTGATCGTCGTCAGCTCCGCCGCGTTGGCCGAGCCCTGGTCGGCCAGCCGTACGTCACGCCGCAGGGCGGCCCTCTCGTAGAGCGAGCGGGCGAAACGGCCGTTGCCCAGACCGTCGATCAGCCCTTCACGGCAGACCCAGTCGAAGACGTCGGCGAGGTCACGCGCCGCCGCCGGGTCGAAGCGGTCGCCCGCCCCGGCCGCGAGCAACCTGGCGATGTCGGTCAGCTCGGCGGGACTGTAGGAGGGGAACGACACGCGCTGGTCGAATCGGGAGGCGAGCCCGGGATTGGTGGACAGGAACGCGTCCATCTCCCGCTCGTAGCCCGCCAGGATGATCACCACACGGTCGCGGTCGTCCTCAGCGCGCTTCAGCAGCGTCTGCACCGCCTCTGCGCCGAAGGCGTCGCCGCCCGAGTAACCCGCGTTCACCAGGCCGTAGGCCTCATCGATGAACAACACGCCGCCGAGCGCCCGGTCGACCAGTTCGTTCGTCTTGATGGCGGTCGCACCGAGATGCTGGCCCACCAGGTCGGCGCGGGACGCCTCGACCACGTCGGGACGGGCCAGCAGGCCCAGCGCGGAGAAGATCCGGCCCAGGATGCGGGCCACGGTCGTCTTGCCGGTCCCCGGCGGCCCGACGAACACGAAGTGCCGCATCTGCGCCTGGACGGGCAGGCCCTGCTCCTGGCGCATCCGCGCGACCTTGAGCTGCGCCGTGATCGCGTGCACCTGCCGCTTGACCGGTTCGAGCCCGGCCATCCGGTCGAGATCGGCGAGCGCCTCCTCCAGCGTCGGGGTCGCCTGATAGCCGCGGTACCGTGCGGTGATCTCGTCGAACGCCTTGACGACGTCGCCCATCGTGATCGTGACCAGGTCCTCGCCGCGGGGGGCTCCACCGGCGCTCACCACCCGCACGTCGCGCGCCTGGGCCGCGGCCTCGGCCAGGCTGCGGGCGAACCTGGCGTTGCCCAGCTCGTCGATCAGGCCACGGCGCCGGACGTCCTCGTACATCCCGCGCAGCACGGGACGCGCGTCGGCGGCGAGCCGGTCCCCCCGCCGCTCCTGCAGCGCCTCGGTGATCTCCAGCAGCTCGTCGGGGAAGTAGCTCGGGAAGCGCACCCGGCCGGCGAACCGGCTCGACAACCCCGGGTTGGACGACAGGAACTCGTTCATCTCCCGCTCGTAGCCGGCCAGGATGATGATCAGCTGGTCGCGGTCGTCCTCCGCCCGTTTCAGCAGCGTCTGCACCGCCTCGGCGCCGAACCTGTCGGGCTGGCCGTCCCCGGAGTTGATCAGTCCGTACGCCTCGTCGATGAACAGGACGCCGCCGAGCGCGCTGTCGATGAGCTCGTTGGTCTTGATGGCGGTGGCCCCCAGGTACTCCCCCACCAGGTCGGCCCGCTGGGCCTCGACGACGAACGGCGTCTCCAGCAGCCCGAAGGCGTAGAAGATCTTGGCTACCGTACGGGCCACGCTCGTCTTGCCGGTCCCCGGCGGGCCGACGAAGACGAAGTGCCGCATCGGGCGCTCATTGGCGAAACCCGCCTCCCGGCGCAGGCGCGCCGCCTCGATGGACGCGGCGATCGCGCGGACCTGCTCTTTGACCGGCTCAAGCCCGATCATCGCCTCGAGTTCGCCGAGCGCCTGCTCGACCGTGATCGGCGGCGGCGGCACCGGGTCGCCGCCGGCGGCCTGTCGGCCGCCGGCCCGCACCCGCTGCTGGACGGTCTTCTGCTGCGCGGTCCGCTGCCGGGCGGTCAGCTGCTGGGGCTGGACGGCGTCGCCGGACCGCTGACGCTCGATCTCGGCGCGCACCCGGTGTGCCAGCACGAGGCGGTAGACGAGCACGGCCGCCGCAACGCCGCAGGCGCCCCAGAGCGCGCCGGACGGCGACCACGAGGCGATGGCGATGGCCACCACTCCCGCCGGGAGCAGCGCCGACAGCGTGGTCAGCCACGGCGGCACCCACCGGATCAGATGCGCGGCCACCGCCACCGGGATGGCCAGCGTCATCAGCCACGGCACCAGCCGCTCGCCGCCGACCAGCGGAAGCAGCGCCGGCACCATGAGCCCCCAGGCCCCGACCACCAGCACGGTGGCCGCCGCACGCGGGAAACTGAGCGAGAGCGCGAGGAAACCCAGCACCACGACGGCGCTGACGAACGTCGGGACCAGCGACCAGTCGAGCGCGGCGGCCACGCCCATGGTCGCGACGAGCAGCAGGGCGAAGATGGCGCGCCGCGCGAACGGCGGCAGATGGAAATAGCGGAAGCGCACCCGTTCGAACAGCTCATGGGCCGCGGTCCGGTTTAAGCGACCCGCCGCCCGTGCCCTGTCGGAGTCCCGCATCGCCGCCTCCCCGCTTCGCCCCCCGGTTATACCGCAAGCAACGGGGGAATGGTTGGATCCGGCGCGCGCGTGTGCGCGCCGCGACGGCCCCCGCACTCGGCCCGGCGATATGTACCGGACATCACCGGAAGGGCTGAGAGATCCCCTTCCGATGGCCTAAGCTGCGGACGCGTATCCGAGCGGGCCCTCTCAGATACGGGAGGAGGAGTACTGAACGGCCTATGATCATAGTCGGGGTTGAGACCGAGTCCGGCGCTGTCCGCACTGGAGGCGTCGTGCGAGAACGCCGGGTGAACCGGTGGCCGGTCCTCGTGCTGCTCTGTTTCAGCCTGCTCCTGGTCGCCGTCGACGCGACGGTGCTGCACATCGCGGTGCCCGCGCTGACCGCCGCGCTGGAGCCGTCCGCCGTTCAGCTCCTGTGGATCATCGACAGCTACTCCCTGGTCGTCGCGCCGCTGCTGATCACGTTCGGCACGCTGGGCGACAGGTACGGCAGACGGCCCTTCGTGCTCGCCGGCTACGTGGTGTTCGGTCTGGCCTCGCTGTCGGCCGCGTTCGCCGGCAGCCCGCTGGCGCTCATCGTCTCCCGCGCCTTCCTCGGCGTCGGCGGCGCCATGATCATGCCGGCCACACTGTCGATCATCAGGCAGGTGTTCACCGACCGGCGGGAGCGGGCCATCGCGCTCGGCGTCTGGAGTGCCGTGGCGGCGGCGGGAGCCGCCGTCGGCCCGCTGGTCGGCGGCGTCCTGGTCGAGCATCTGTGGTGGGGCGCGGTGTTCCTCATCAACGTGCCGCTGCTCGTCATCCTGCTGCCCGTGGCCGTATGGATCATCCCGCCGTCGCCGCGGCGGCCGGACCAGCCGTGGGACGCCACCAGCGCCGCCCTGTCGACCCTCGGCATCCTGGCCGTGGCGTTCGGGCTGAAGGAGGCCGGGACCGGGCACATGATCGGGCGCGACGCGTCGATCGCCGTGCTCCTCGGCGGCGTGGCGCTGCTGGTCTGGTTCGTACGGCGCCAGCGCGGGCTCGCGATCCCGCTGCTGGACATCCGGCTGTTCCGGCAGCGGGGATTCTCCACCGGCGTGGCCTGCGTGGCACTGGCGATCTTCGCGCTCGTCGGGCTGGAGCTCATGCTCGCCCAGTACCTCCAGCTCGTGCTCGGCCTGTCGCCGACGGCGGCCGCCGTCCGCATGCTGCCGTTGATGGTCGCCGCCGTCGCCGGAGGTCTTGCCGCCGCGCACGTGCTGCAGCGCGCCGGCGTGCGGGCCACGATCAGCGGCGGGCTGGCGCTCACCGCCCTGTCCCTCACCCCCGTCCTGACCTGGGGGACGGAATCGCATCCCGTCATGCTCGCGCTGTGCTTCGTGGGCATCGGGTTCGGCGTCGAGGTCGCGCTGCTCGGCGCCTCCGACGTGATCATGGCGTCCGCCCCGGAGGCGCGGGCCGGCGGTGCCGCGGCCATCGAGGAGACCGCCTACGAACTGGGCGCCGGGCTCGGCATCGCGGTGCTCGGCACGATCACCACCATCATCTACGCGCCGGCCCTCGGCACCATCGCCGGTGTGCCCGAGCGCCTGATGGCCCAGGCCCGTGAATCACTCGCGTCCGCCGCCCACGTCGCGCACGAGACCGGGGACGGCGCCACGGGCGAGACGCTGCTGAACGCGGCACGCGCCGCCTTCGTCACCGCCCTGCACTCCACGGTCCTCGTCAGCGTGGCGATGCTCGCCCTCACCGCGCTGGCGGTGGCCGTGTTCATCCCCCGCCCGCCCGGCGCCGAGGAGCCGGAACGGGTTCCCGCGTAGGACGCGCGACCCAAGGGCGACCCCCTCACTCCCAGGGACAACCATCGTGAAGAGAAGCCTGCAAGACCTGGCCGCGCTGACCGCCCGACTCGGCGTCGGCGGAATCTTCTTCGTCAACGGCTGGCACAAGCTCGAGGCCGGCCTCACCTCGACCGGGGCGCAGTTCGCCGAGTTGCAGGCCCCGATGCCCGGACTGTGGGCGGCCGCCACCATGCTGATCGAGATCGTCGGCGGCACGCTTCTGATCGCGGGCCTGGCCGTACCGGCGGTCGGGCTGCTGCTGTTCGCCGAGGCGCTGGCCGTGTTCGTGCTGACGGCCGGCGACCCGGGGCTGCCGCTCACCGGCGGCGACATCCGGCTGATCGTGGCGCTCGGGGCGGCGTCGGTGCTGCTGGCCGTGACCGGCGGCGGGCGCGCTTCCGTCGACCACATGGTGGTCATCAAGCGGCGCGAGGCGGAGGAGGCCGGCGACCTCGCGGCGGACACCGAGGCCGACGCGGTCATCGCCTCGCTGCGCGAGCCCCATGACAGCGGACCCCGTGACAGCGGACCCCGCGGAAGGGAATCCCACGGCACCGGCGGATCGGACGCCGCCGCACCCACGAAGACCGAACCCGGGAAGACCGAAACCGCGAAGACCGAAACCGCGAAGACACGGCCGACGGACATGGAACCGGCGGGCGTCAAGCCCGCGAAGACCGACCCGGCGAGCACTGAATCCACGAACGTCGAGCCCGCGAACGGCGAATCCGGGGCGGGCGCGCCGCCCGCCGGCCCCAGGGCCCGCGTCCGGAAGAGCAGACGCGCCGGCGGCGAGGGAAGCGAGCCATGATCAGGCCGTGCTGTCCCGGACCGTCAGACGGGGTTCGAGCAGGGTCGACTCCGGTACGGCCTGGCCGTCCAGCTTCGCCATCAGCAGCCGCACCGCCTGACGCCCGACGTCCTCGGCCGGGATGAGCACGGAGGTCAGCGCCGGGCTGGTCCGCTCGGCGACGTCGTCGGGGCAGATCGCCACGACCGACATGTCGCCGGGCACCCGCCTGCCGAGCATGCGCAGCGCGGCCAGCACGTGGCCGACCGCCGCCTCGTTGTGCACGACCAGCCCCGAAAGGTCGGGGTGCTCGTCGAGCAGCACCTTCACGGTCGCGTGCACCTCGTCGAAGGACTCCTCGCACGGCCGAGCCCACGCCTCGGCCCCGTGCCGCCGCGCCGCCTCGACGAACCCCGCCAGCGTGCGCTCGGCGAAGCCGGTTCCTCTCTCATAGACCACATGCGGGGCGCCGAGCAGCGCGACCTGCCGATGACCGAGATCGGCGAGATGCTCGGCGCACAGCGCTCCGGCACGGGCGAAGTCGAGGTCGACGCAGGTGAGCCCGGACGGGTCCGCGGGAAAACCGATCAGCACACTCGGTTCGACCAGCTCGCGCAGCAGCGGCACACGGGTGTCGTGAATCTCCACGTCCATCAGCAGCAGCCCGTCGACCAGGGCGCTGGCCGCCACCCGGCGCAGCCCGTCCGGCCCTTCGTCGGCGGTCATGAGCAGCACGTCATGGTCGTACTGTCTGGCGGTGGTCACCACGGACGTCGCGAACTGCATGAGGACGGGCAGGTTCATGCCGGAGCGGAGCGGGAGCACCAGGGCGATCACGTTGGCCCGCTTGCTGGCCAGGGCGCGCGCACCGGCGTTGGGGTGGTATCCGAGGGCGCGCACGCTGTCGAGCACCCGCCGCCTGGTGGTCGCGGAGATGGCCCGTTTGCCGCTCAGCACGTACGACACGGTGCTGACCGCGACCCCCGCGTGCTTGGCCACGTCGGCTATCGTGACCGTCCTCACCGGGCGAACTCCAGCGTGCTCACCGTCACCCCTTCGCTCTCGAACACGACATAAAGATCGCGCACTCCCGCGGTCTGCGCCAGCGACGTGCCGACCTGGACGAAATCGTGCCGGTTCGCCGTGGGCGGCACGGTCACCGCCCCGATCGCCTCCCCGCACAGCGGGTCGTCGAGACGGAGCGTGAGCACGCCGCCCTCCGTGCTCGACACGCCCAGCACGCATCCGGACGGACCGGCGCCGGCGTCCCCGAAATCGGCGTCACGGAACACGATCCAGGCTCCCGCCTCCGCGGCCCGGACCGCGTCCCCGGCGTCGATCGCGGCGGCGCACAGCACGACCCCCTCGTACTCGTCGTTGTCGGCCGCGCTCAGAGCTCCCCGCCCGGTCGACGCGGTCAGCGCGCGGGGCGGGATCGTCTCGCCGTTCACCCGCAGCGGCGCGCACAGGCGGATGTCCCGCGACGACCGTCCCACCCGCACCTTGTGCGGGGCGTCCTCCAGTACGAACCGGCCGCGGGTGACGTCCCAGATCGCCAGCTCGGCGACCGGGATCTCCACCGACACCGTACGGCTCTCGCCCGGCGCGAGCCGTACCCTGCCGAACCCGCGCAGCCGCGCGAGCGGCTGCTTGACCCGGGAGCGCTGCTGACGGGTGTAGACCTGCACGACCTCCTCGCCCTCACGGTCCCCCGTGTTGGTCACGGTGACCGTCACGGTCAGCGTGTCGCCCTCGGCCACCTCGGCCGCTGACAGGGTCAGATCCGAGTAGGCGAAGCTCGCGTAGCCGAGACCGTGCCCGAACGGGTAGAGCGGTCTGCCCCGGAAGTAGAGATAGGTGGCCTCCGTCGTGACGATGTCGTAGTCGAGCAGGTCGGGCAGATCGGCGGCCGAGCGGTACCAGGTCTGGGTGAGCCGCCCGCCGGGGTCCTCGTCGCCGAACAGCACCTCGGCGAGCGCGTTGCCGTACTCCTGCCCGCCGTGCGCGGACCACACGACAGCGGGCAGATGCTCGTCGGCCCAGGTCACCGCGAACGGGTAGCCGCTGCTGAGGACGAGCACGGTCGCGGGATTGGCCGCGTGAACCGCCCGCAGCAGCGCCTCCTGGCGGGCGGGCAGCCAGAGATCGGCCCGGTCCTCGGTCTCGCGGCCGTTCACGAGCGGGTGGTCGCCCAGCACGACGACGGCGACGTCGGCCCCGGCCGCCGCCTCCGCCGCCCTGGCCGTGCCGGACGCGACCGGCTCGACGGTCAGCACGGCGGCCTCGTCCGGGTCCTCGGTGATCCGGGCGACGCCACCGTCGACGGCGACGTACCGGCCGGTGGAGATGTGCCGCAGCACGACGCCGCGCGGCCGCTCCTCCATGCGGAACGTCTGCCGCACCTCCCAGCCGTTCGGCCCGGGCTGGTCGCTGACCAGGACGCCGTCCTCCCCCACGGACAGGTGCAGCCCGTTGGCAGCCGACCGGAAGGCGAGCGCCCCGCCACCCCAGTCGAACACGTCGAACACGCCGATCGGGCCGCTCTCCGCGCGCAGCGCCACCCGGTCGACGCCCTCGCAGTAGACGACCTCGCACCGTTCGGCCAGCGCGCCGCGCACCGTGATCTGGTACGGCAGCGTGCCGCTGTACCAGTCCTCCATCAGGTGGTCGGCCAGCGGGCCGATCACCGCGACCGTCTTGGGCGAGGCGAGCGGGAGGATGCCGTCGTTCTTGAGCAGCGTGATCGACTTCCTGGCCGCCTCCCTGGCCAGGCGCCGGTGCTCCGGGCTGTTCACGACGTCCTGCGTGATCTGGTCGTACGGCGTGGCCGGGTCGAACTCGCCGAGCCTGACCCGGATCGACAGCAGGTGCCGGGCGGCCCGGTCGATGTCGCCTTCGGCGAGCAGTCCGCGGTCGAGCGCCGTGCGGATGTGGCCGAGGGTGGCGGCCGGATCGTCGTCGTCCTGGGTGAAGCTGTCCAGCCCGGCCTTGATCGCGTGCGCGTACGCCTCGGGCAGGTCCCGGTGGTAGGCCTGCATCCCGGTCAGGTTCGCCGGGGCGTAGGCGTCGCTGACCACCATGATGTCGTCGCGTGCCCAGGCGCGCAGCGCCGACTCGATCAACGGCGACAGATGGGCAGGGCGCCCGTTGACCAGGTTGTACGACGGCATCACGGCCACGGCGGCGCCCGCCTCGATCGCCGGGCGGAACGCCTTGAGCTCGTATTCGTGCAGCACCCGGGGCGGCAGCCCGCTGGAGGTGACGCACCGGTCGGTCTCGTTGTTGTAGGCGAGGAAGTGCTTCAGCGTGGGCGCGGTCTTCAGCACGCCGCTGCCGTCCGGGCCGCCGTCGCCGCACAGGCCGCGCGAGTAGGCGGTGCCCATGAGACCGGTCAGCCAGGGGTCCTCCGAGTAGCCCTCCTCGTTCCGGCCCCACCGCGGGTCGCGCAGCGGGTTGACCACGGGGGCCCACACGTTTCGGCCGACCGCCTGGGGGTCCTTGTGGTGGAAGGCCATCACCTCGTCCCCGGTGGCCGAGCCCACCCGCCGGACCAGCTCCGGGTCCCAGGTGCTGGCCAGTCCGACGGCCTGGGGGAACACGGTCGCCGGGCCGTGCCAGGCCAGGCCGTGCAGCGCCTCGGTGCCGGTGCGGAACGGCCGCAGTCCGAGTCGCTCCACCGGAGCCTGGTACTGGTGCAGCAGGCCGATCTTCTCCTCCATCGTCAGCCGGCCGAGCAGGTCGCGCACGCGCTCGGCGACGGGCAGGCCGGGGTTCCTGAAGGCCGGCGGTTCGTTCATCTGAAGACCTGCCCTTCGTGTCGAAGCGCTTCGAAGCAGGTGCGCCGAAGTGCCGGGTTGATGAGGCTGAGGGGAAGCGCCGGACGATCGCCGTTCGTCGAAGCGCTTCGAAAGGGTCACCGAGATTCGCGAGGGTGTCGTTTCGGGCTTATCCGGAAGAGTGCCTCCTGCACCGCCTTCGGTCAAGACCCATTCGACGGCCGCTTCACTGAGGCGCCCGCCTCACTGAGGTGGCGGCTTCACTGAGGCACCCGCCTCACTGATGGGACGGAAGG
The DNA here is from genome assembly GCF_050942215.1 of Sphaerimonospora sp. CA-214678. Taxonomy (GTDB): domain Bacteria; phylum Actinomycetota; class Actinomycetes; order Streptosporangiales; family Streptosporangiaceae; genus Sphaerimonospora. The sequence goes on along the minus strand of NZ_CP192056.1, from coordinate 1,910,091 downwards.
CGGCCGGAGTCGACCGAGTCCAGCACGCGGGCGGCCGCACCGAGGGCGGCCGCGCCGTACCCGAGGGTCGAGACCTCCAGCCGGCAGCCGCCTCCGCCGGGCGCGATGACCCGGCGGCGCATCTCCTCCTCGGCCCGGGCGACCAGCCACGGCGCGAGCGGGATGTAGTAGCCGCCGAGGACGATCACCTCGGGGTCGAGCAGGTTGGCCAGCACCGCCGCGCCCCTGCCCAGGTGGCGCCCGACGTCGTCCAGCAGCTCCAGGATCTCCGGCTCGCCGTTTCCGGCCCGCTGCGCGACCTCGTCGATCTCCGGCTCCAGTTCGGCGGGAGAGGCGTCCGGCGCGGTCAGGGACAGGATCGCGCCCACTCCCGCGACCGCCTCGAGGCAGCCCCGCCGGCCGCACCGGCACGGGCGGCCGGCAGGGTCGATCTCGATGTGGCCGATCTCCCCGCTGTAGCCCTGCCCGCCGCGCCTGAGCCGGCCGTCCAGGATGATCCCGGCGCCCACGCCGACCTCGCCGGTGAGGTAGACGAGGTCGGTCGCGTTCCCGTGCCGGCCGAACCGGTGCTCGGCGAGCGCGGCGAGGTTGGCCTCGTTGTCGACCAGCACGGGGAAGCCCGGGTCGCGCAGCGCCTTGGTGAGGTCGCCGCACAGGTCGGCGTCCCGCCAGCCGAGATTGGGGGCCACCCGGACCGAACCGTTCAGGTCGACCAGCCCGGGCACGGCCACGGTCAGGCCCAGGACCTGCCTGGCCTCCTTGGTCATCCGGCTGATCACCCGTCGTGCGATCGCCGCCACCGCGACCACCGCCTGCGCCGCCGTCGAGGTCGTGCCGGGGAAGGACCGCCGCCAGTTCACCAGCACCTCGCCCTTCAGGTCGACGGCGACCGCGCTGATGTAGTCGACGTTGACCTCGACCCCGATCGCGGCGTACGGCGAGCCGTCCAGGACGAGCATGGTGGCGGGCCGGCCGACCCGGTGCTCGGTCAGCCCGGTCTCGCGCAGCAGCCTGCGGTCGATGAGGTCGGCGACGAGGCTCGACACGGTGGCCTTGTTGAGTCCGGTCGAGGCGGCGATGTCGGCGCGTGAGCACGGCGCGTTCTCCCGTACGAACCGCAGCACGACGGCCAGGTTGGTCGCCCGGACATCGGCGAAGTCGGCCGGTTGGGGCCCGTTATGCGATGTGATCAAGAGTCGTCCCCGTTCCCGCTCGGCCTCATCTTCCGGTCGTTTCCCATAGATCTTCTTACCTGCCGCGGCCGCCCGGGCGGCGCCTCGCTACGGCAAAGATCAACGGGTCACTCCCTTGTGGCGACCGGACCCCTCGACTAGTTTGTTTGGCTGCCAGACTAACTAACTTTAACTCGGAAACTCTATCCGAATCCAGTGGAAGGGAGCGCGCCGTGTCACCATCCCCCGAAGGCGCGACGACGAGCCGGCGAGGTTTTCTCGGCATAGTGGGCGCCGGTGCTGTGCTGGCCGCCACCGGCGGTCTCACGGGCTGCGCCGCGAAGAAGGAAGTGTCGAAGGGCACGGCCGTCGCGGCGGACAAGCTCAATACGCTCGTGCCGAACCGGATCCCGTTCAGCGTACCGGGCCTCACCCCGGACCTCCCGGCCGCCGACTTCGTCGAGCCCGGGTTCCTGTCCAGGCCGGCCACGTTCGTGCAGGCGATCGCCGAGAAGCCGATCACCAGCGGCAAGGAGATCACCGCGATGACCCCGCTGTGGGGCAAGGTGCCTCCCGGGCTGGGCGGCAACGCCTACTACGACGCGGTCAACGAGCAGCTCGGCGGGGTCGTACGGTTCAACATCCAGGACGGCAACACCTACGGCGAGAAGCTCACCGCGATCCTGGCCAGCGGGGAGGTGCCCGACATGATCCAGATCCCCGGCTGGGAGGCCAACAAGATCGCGCGTTTCCCCGAGGCCGCCAACAAGCTCTTCGCCGACCTGTCCCCCTACCTGGCCGGCGACAAGGCCAAGGCCTACCCCATGCTCGCGGCCTACGACACCGCGGCCTGGCAGTTCGGCGTGTACGGCGGGGTGCTGCACGGCATCCCGTGGCAGAACGCGCCCTACGTGCTGCTGACGCTGGCACGCAAGGACATCCTCGACCAGCTCGGCCTGCCTATGCCGGCCAGCGCCGACGACCTGCTCACGCTGGGCAAGGAGCTGACCGACCCCAAGAAGAAGCGCTGGGCGTTCGGCGGCATGGACCAGGAGGTCCAGCGGGCGTTCGGCGTGCCGAAGGAGTGGCGCAAGCAGCCGGACGGCACGCTCGTCCACAAGTACGAGACCCCCGAGTTCGAGCAGCACATCGAGTTCATGGTCAAGCTGTTCGAGAGCGGCTGGGTGCACCCGGACATCGTCGCCAACAAGGACGCCGACAACAAGACGCCCTTCGGCGCCGGTCAGCTCGTCATCTACAAGGAGGGCCCCGGCGCCTGGCGCGAGCTGTACGGCACCTACCTGGCCGACAACCCCGAGCTGCGCATCGCCGCCGCCGATCCGTACCCGGCGAGTCCCGGCGGCAAGGTCATCATCTGGCGCAACGAGCCGGCCGGCATGTTCTGCTTCATCAAGAAGGGCCTGCCCGACGACCGGATACACGAGCTTCTCGGCGTCGCCAACTGGTGCTCGGCGCCGTTCGGGACGATGGAGAACGACCTTCTCAGCAATGGCGTCGAGGGCAAGCACTACACGATCAAGGACGGGCTGGTGCAGCGCACCGCGCTCGGCGAGAAGGAGGCCCAGCCCACCTACATGTTCCTGTCCGGCCGCCCCGGCGCGATCACCGAGTCGCAGTATCCGAACTACGTGCAGGATTACCACGGCTGGCAGACCAAAGCGGCGCACTTCATCGAGAACGACCCGTTCGTCGGCATCCGGGTGGAGATGCCGGCGAAGATGTCGGGGCTGGTCACGCCGACCGAGGACAAGATGCAGGAGATCTTCCGCGGCAAGCGGCCGATCTCCGAGTGGAAGCAGGTCGTCAAGGACTGGCAGGAGCAGGGCGGCAACGAGGCCCGGGAGTTCTACATGAAGGTCGCCCGGGAGAACGGCCGGTTGTGAGCATGACGACGGGATCCAAGGCTCGCGGATCCGGGGGCCGCGCAGCCCGGGATCGCAGAGACGGGGCTCGGCCCGACCTGACCCGGGCCGAGCCCTCCTCCGCACGCTTCTCCCCGCGCTCGACGGACCGGCGGGCCAGGCTGCGACGAGACTGGCCACTGCTGCTGATGGCCGCGCCGATGGTCGTGCTCGTCACGGCCTTCTGGTGGGTGCCGACGCTCGGCAACGCGATCGCGTTCCAGGACTACAACCCCTACAGCGGGGGCATCCTGGGCAGCCCGATCATCGGCTTCACCAACTTCGCACAGCTGTTCGGCGACCCGCAGTTCGGGCACGCGGTGGTCAACACCCTCGGCATCACCGCGTTCCAGCTCGTCTTCTACTTCCCGGTGCCGATCGCGCTCGCACTGCTGCTGAACAGCATCATGTCGCCGCGCCTGCGCGCCTTCGTGCAGGGCGTCGTCTACCTGCCGCACTTCTTCTCCTGGGTGCTGGTGGTCGCGATCTTCCAGCAGATGCTCGGCGGCGCCGGTCTGCTCGCGCAGATCCTGCGTGAGCACGGCCACGAGGGCATCGACGTCATGACGCACTCGGAGACGTTCATCCTGCTCGTCACCTCGCAGACCGTCTGGAAGGACACGGGGTGGGGGTCGATCGTGTTCCTGGCGGCGCTCAGCACGATCGACCCCCATCTCTACGAGGCCGCCGCCGTCGACGGCGCCGGGCGGTGGCGGCGGATGTGGCACGTCACGCTGCCGGGACTGCGTCCGGTGATCGTGCTCCTGCTGATCCTCCGCCTGGGCGACGCGCTGAACGTCGGTTTCGAGCAGTTCATGCTCCAGCGCAGCGCGGTCGGCAGCGCGGTTTCGGAGGTGTTCGACACGTTCGCCTACTACTCGGGTCTGCGCACCGGGGACTTCGGGTACGGCGCGGCCGCCGGTCTGTTCAAGGGACTGGTAGGACTGATCTTGATCCTGGTGGCGAACCGGGTGGCCCACTCGTTGGGCGAGCGGGGGGTGTTCTCCAAGTCATGAGCGCGATCGCGCAGAAACCCGGACGGGCGCCGTGGGAGGAGCCGGGGTCGCTCGCCGGGCGGCTCGGCAAGGGCGGCACGATAGTGGTCGTCCTGCTGCTGGTGCTCTTCCCCCTCTACACGATCCTGCTGACGAGCCTGTCGAGCTCGAAGACCGTCAACGAGGCGGGCGGGCTCGTGCTGGTGCCCGACGGCATCACGTTCGACGCCTACCGGCAGATCTTCTCCGACACCGTGGTGAGCCACGCGATCCTGGTCAGCACCGGGGTGACCGTGGTGGGCACCGCTTTCAGCCTCGGAGTCAGCGTGCTCGGCGCGTACGGACTGTCACGGCCGGGCTCGTTCCTGCACCGGCCGCTGCTGTTCAGCGTGCTGCTGATGTTCGTGTTCTTCCCCGGCCTGATCCCGACCTATCTGCTGGTCGCCTCACTCGGGCTCAAGAACGACTACCTGTCGCTGATCCTGCCGTCGGCGGTGTCGGCGTTCAACATCGTGGTGCTGCGGGCGTTCTTCATGAACATCCCGCACGAGCTGCTCGACAGCGCCCGCATCGACGGCGCCGGCGAGTTCCGCATCCTGTGGCGGATCGTGCTGCCGCTGTCGAAGGCGGTGACCGCGGTGATCGCGCTGTTCTACGCCGTGGGCTACTGGAACGCCTGGTTCAACGCCATGCTCTACCTGGACGACTCGGCCAAGTGGCCGCTCGCGCTGGTGCTGCGCGAGTACGTGGTCAACGCCGCCGCGCTGCCGGCGGGCACCGCCGGGGTCGCGTACGGCCAGGCCGCCCCGCCGACGCTGGCCATCAAGATGGCGATCGTGATGGTCGCGGTGGTGCCCGCTCTGATCATCTATCCGTTCGTCCAGCGCCACTTCACCAAGGGGGTCATCATCGGCGCCATCAAGGGCTGACCGCCTACGGCCTGGTCCCTCCACCCGGGGATGCGCCGGGAGGTGGCCGCCGTGTCCTTCCCCCGCGTCGGCGTGGCCCCGGCGAGGGTCCACGACGGCCACGGTCCGCACGCGAAAACCCGCTCCCACGGGCTTTCGCGTGCGGTCGCCGCTTCCTCCCGCTCCGCTCCCACGAACCGGGCGAGCTCGGCGAATCCCCGTTGACGTCGGAGGACGGCGCACTACCGGCTGCCGGCCGCCGTGACCTCCCGGTCCACAATGGCGGTCGACCCCGACTCGCGCGCGCAGTGGGCACAGCAGTACCACCGTCCGTCCACCTCGGCGCCGTGACCCACGATGCGGCATCCGCAGTGCTCGCAGATCGGCGCCATCCGTGTGATCGCGCACTCGAAGCTGTCGAAGACGTGCACCGCCCCCTGGCTGTGGATTTCGAAGGCCATGTCGTATTCGTTGCCACAGACCTCACAGGTAGCCATGGTCCCCTCCATCGGCAGGTAGTCGAGGGGGGCATACCCGCCCTGTTCAGGGCGAACACCCGGCTACAGGGCCCCCAGCACGGTCCGTGTCACGGACCTCGCCCCGGCGGCCGCCTCCTTCGAGTCCATCAGCAGCGAGTCCGGCGCGTTGATCGGCGTGTTCTCCGGCCGGTCGCTGCCCGAGAAGAGCACCCAGACGACCTTCGTACCGTCGAGAACGTAGATCTCATAGCGGTTCGACTGCGCGGTGTCGGTGCGCTGCCGGATGGCCTGGCCGAACGAGTCCTGGCCGAACCCGGGCAGCTTGCGCAGCTTGCCCCACCGGATGCCGCCGATCCCGCTGGACGCCGTCGTCTTGGCCTTGGCCCGCTCGTCGATGAAGCGGTAGCGGGCGGAGTCCGCGTCGGCGAAGGCGTAGACGTTGATGCGGAGGTTCCGCCAGCGCACCTTGCCCTGCCCGATCGGCAGCTTGTCGTTCCACCATTGACACTGCGTGACCGTGGCGCCGTCCTCCACGCTGCGGGCCGCCACTCCCTCGGTCTTCGGCACCAGCGTCTCGACCTGCGACCGCACGCTCACGCACGGCTCCGGCAGCGCGATCAAAGTGGGCTTGGGCGACGGAGTCGGGCTCGGCTTGGGCCGCGGCTTGAACGGCATCGCCTGCCCGGACCGCCACGCCGTGACCGACTTACCGAGCTGGCCCAGCAGGTTCTCGACCTCGCGCAGCGCGTTCTCCTCGGTGATGGACTGGGTGGTCTCCGTCGAGAAGATGGCCGCTTCCTTGTCCTTCTGGTTCGCCTCGTACTTCACCTGGAACACCACGTTGCCGACGCGGCCCACGCCCTGCCCGAAGGAGTACCAGTAGTCCTTCTCCCGCGTCCACTGGTACTGGGCGGCGGCCTGCTCGCCGATTCCGGCGAACTCCTTCGCCTTCGAGTAGTAGCGCTCTTTGGTGGACACCTTCTCCTGGTACCTGTACTGCTTCAGCTCACCGTCGAACTGGATGCGCGCGGCCTTCTCCGCCGTGGTGTTGCCGAGCCCCTCATACCGGGACACGTTCACGGTGATCTCGCGGCTACGCCGTTTGTCCTTGTAGGAGATGTCACGGTTGACCCAGCTGCAGGTCCACCTGACGTAGCTGACGATGGCGTCGTCCCGGTTGTCGCGCATCGACGAGTCGATCTTCGCGGCGGGCACCAGCCGCCCGGTCTCCGCCGGGTCGAGCATCGCGCACGCGTCCGTTTTCGACAGGTCGGCGGCGGCCGATGACGTGACCGCCGGAGAGGCGGCGGCCGCGGTCGCGGCCGGCGCGGGGCTCACGCCGCCGTCGCGCACCTTCATCACCGCGAACGTCCCGCCCGCCACCGCCAGCACGGCCGTGATCGCCACGCTCGGGATCACCCAGCCCCGGCGCCGGGACGGGGACGGCTGCGTCGGCGTCTGCCACAGGGCGGGAGCCGGCGGGGTCGGCCCCTGCCGGCCGCCGCCGGAGCCCTGCCACGCCCCTCCCTGCGCGGGCCCTTCCGGCATGCCGTACGGCGGACGGCCGTAAGGATCCTGGCCGTACGGACCCTGACCGTATGGACCCTGGCCGTACGGCTGAGCGGGCGGCGGCTGGATCAGGGGTTGTCCAGGCGGCGGCTGTCCATGCGGCGGCGGGCCGTACTGCTGGGGATACGGCTGCCCGTGCGGTTGCCCGTGCGACTGCCCCTGTTCCCCGTGATCTCGCTGTGGATACTGCCGGGGGTGCTGGGGCGGCTGTTGCCCGGCCTGCGGTCCGCCGGGCGGCGGAGCCGGCCGGCCGTCGGGCGACGCCTCAGGAGGTAGCGGGCCGGACGACTGCCAGGGCAGGGGCGTCTGGCCGCCGGGCCCTGGGTATCCGTCGTCACCGCTGGACATATCGCCTCCTGAAGGTCCGAAAGGTCATCCGAGTCCGACATCGACGAGCTCCGCCGCGCGTACGGCGGTTCGCCGGTCGTCCGGAGCGACCGTCGCTTCGCCCGTCCGGCGGTAGGCGACCTCGACGACGAGGTTGCTGAGCCGGAACCAGACCGTCGCCCCGGCGGTCCCGGCGCCCGGATCCGACTCGTCGCGTGAGAACGCCTCATCCGCTATGCCCGGCTGGTCGTAGAGCACGGCGCCCGCCTCGGCCTGGGCGGCGCGCCGCCCGGCGAGCTCCAGGGCCGCGGCATCGGCCGCCTCCTCCCCCCGGCCGGAGCCGGCGAGCCGGTAGGTCACGGTTATCGTCCGGTCCCGGCCGCTGGCGCGGTCCCGCCACTGACAGCTCGGGGCGAGCCGTCCCGGCACCCCGGCGGACTCCGCCGCCGCGTGATCCATCTGCTCGGGCGCGGCCTGGGCGCCGAACAGCTCGCGGATCGCGGCGGTCGTGAGGCCGCGGCACGGGTCGGGGGCCGTCGTGAAGCGTCCCCCGCCCGAGCCCGGACCCGCCCCCGGTTCGCCCGCCAGCCACCAGGCCCCCAGCCCCGCCGTCACTCCCACGACCAGCACCAGCACGGTGCCGAGCACGAGTCGCGTCGTACGGCCCCGCCGAAGTTCGGCGGGCTCGGGCGCGGCGGCCAGCGCGTACAGGGCCTGCCGTACGACCTGGGGCGGCAGGCGGCGGGCGGGATCCTTGTCGAGCAGGCCGTGCACGAGCCAGGCCAGCTCGGGCGAGGCCAGGACCATCGGCCGCGGCCGGTGCAGCAGCACGGCGGCGACGAGCGCGGCGGCGAGGTCCCGCTCGAACGGCGGCCGGCCCTCCACCGCCGCGTACAGCGTCGCGCCCAGCGACCACAGGTCGGAGGGCGGCCCGTCCGGCTCACCGCGGAAACGTTCCGGCGCCATGTAGGCGGGTGATCCCGCGGAACCGGACGTGACCATGCCGGGCGTGCCGAGCCGGACGGCGATCCCGAAGTCGGTGAGCAGCGCACGGCCGTCCGGCGCGATCAGCACGTTGGCGGGCTTCACATCGCGGTGCAGGATCCCTCTGGCGTGCGCCGCCTCCAGCGCGTCGAGCACGGAAAGCCCGATCTCGGCCACCCGCCGCACCGGGAGCGGCCCGTCCTCGCGGATCACCCTGTCGAGCGATCGACCGGGCACCAGGTCCATCACGATCCACGGCAGCCCCCCGTGCCGGACCACGTCGTGGATCATCACGATCGACGGGTGGCTGAGCCGACCCGCCGCCCGGGCCTCGTAGATCGCCCGGTCGGTGAACTCGGCCAGCTCCGCCTCGCCGAGCCCGGACGGGACGCGGACCTGCTTCATCGCGACCTCGCGGCGCAGCAGTTCGTCGGTGGCCCGCCAGACGATGCCGCCACCGCCCTCGCCGAGTGCTTCGACGAGGCGGTAGCGGCCGGCCAGCAGTTCCATTCAGGCCAGCCCTCGAAGCCCTTCGGTCGCCAGCCTGGCCGCCTCCGTCGTGCGCCGTCGCAGGCCCTCGACCGATCCGGCGTCGAGGTCGGCGTACTGGAAGCGGGCCACGAGATCGCCGAGGCGGAAGTAGACCTCGGACGCCTGGGCCGCGCCCTCCGGTCTGGTGATGTCGGCGGTGAACGCCTCGTCGCCCACGCCCTCGGCCGGCCGGGCGGCGGACACGATGACGGCGGTCTTGCGGTCGACGCCGACCTCGTACCAGATCCAGTGGCCGTCCCGTGGGGCAGAGCCGTACTGCCGGCGCAGGCCCGCCAGGAGGGTCCGGGCCGAGTCGAGCGTGAGCGCCCACGGCTCGGGGGTGTCGGAGTCGGTCTGGGCGGTCAGGGAGATCCCGGCGCCGGTGACGGTCCACTGGCACTCATCGCCCGACGCACGGCCCTCCGGCGGCGTGGCGGTGCCGAGCACCCGCCCGACCTGCTCCGGAGTCAGCGCGCGGCACAGGTCGACCTTCCGGGAGAAGGTCGGCGACACCGGGCGGGCCGCCGCCTCCGCGCCGCCGTCGTTTCCGCCGTCGTCGAGGACGAGGACGGCGGCGGTCGCGGCCACCGCCACGGCGGTCACCGCAGCGGCCACGCCGATCCACCGGCCGGCGCGCCTCCGGTCCGGCCTCGTCGGCACCGGCCGGATCTCCGGGGCGTCGCCGGCCGCGATCCGCCGGAGGAGATCCAGCGCCGCGGCGGCGTCCGGCCGGGCGGCCGGATCCCGGGCCAGCATCCACATCAGCAGCGGCCCGAGCGGGCCCGCCAGCCGCGGCGGCCGGGGATCGCGCGTCAGCGTCGCCGCGATCACCTCCGCCGGCGACTCCTGCGAGGAGGAGCGGTACGGCGAGCCGCCCTCGACGGCGGCGTACAGCGTCGCGGCGAGCGACCACAGGTCGGCGGCCGGACCGCCCGGCTCGCCCGACAGCCGCTCCGGGGCGATGAAGCCCGGGGAGCCGACGAGCAGTCCGGCCTCGGTCAGCGCTGTCCGGTCGGCCGGGCGGGCGATGCCGAAGTCGGTGAGCACGACGCGGCCTCCGTCGGCGAGGAACACGTTTCCCGGCTTGACGTCCCGGTGCTGCACGCCACGGGAGTGCGCCTCCGACAGCGCCTCCAGCACCCGGGCGCCGATGTCCGCCACCAGCGGGGGCGCCATCGGCCCGTAGGTCGAGATCTCCTCGGACAGGTCGTGACCGTGCAGCAGCTCCATGACGATCCAGGGCTTGCCGTCGTGTACGAGCACGTCGTGCACGGCGACGATCCCGGGATGGCGGACGCGCGCGGTGACCTCGGCCTCCCGCATGACCCGCGCGACCCGTTCCGCGCGTTCCCGCTCGGGCAGCCCGTCGGGCACCCGCAGTTCCTTGACCGCGACCTCGCGATCGAGCAGGACATCCCTTGCCAGCCAGACCGTGCCCATGCCACCGGAGCCGAGGGGCCGCAGCAGGTGATATCGCGAGGCCGGCGTCTCCCCCAGCGATTCGGCCATATCGGGGAGAATAGCGAACCTTTAATCGACCCGCTCTCTGAGAGGATTTCCGTTACCTCCCCTTTGCCCGGCCTGTGCCTGAAGGAAGCTCCAGCGAGACGGTGCTCCCGTCGCCCGGCTCCGACACGAAGGTGAGGACACCGCCCAGGCCCCCCACCCGTCGGCGCAGGCCGTCAACCTTCGGCAGCGCGTGCGGGCTGTAGCCGCGCCCATCGTCGCCGACCGCCGGCCGGACCGTGCCGCCGACGGTCAGCGCGCTCGACACAGGGCCGGGATCCCGCGTCGCGGACAGCGCCGGGGTTTCGCAGACGAGCCGGGCGACCTCGTCGGTGACCGCACTCGACGAGTCGGGCGGCGCCCTCACCCCAGCCGGCGATGACGGACTCGACCACCGCCCGCAGCCCGAAGCCGGCGGCTTTCGACCGAGACTCCTGTCTACCGAGAGAAAGCTTCCTCGAAGAACCCTGGCCACGCGGGATCACGAAGCCTCGCAGATGTGTGATTTCGGATTTGTTCGTTCACGGGTTCGGACGATAGCGATCATGGTCTGTCTTTCCGATCGAATTCAAGGACGATGACACCCTCGGTTCCGACGCGTGCACGCACGCTTTTGATCACCTTCGCCAATTGCGGGTCTTCGAACTCATCAACCTGGAAAGACTCGAACCGGGTCAGGGACAGCTCCGTATCCTCCCAGCGGTCCGACCTCATCGACACCCAATCGGGCAGTCGTTCTGTGTCGACCATCCAGCTACGATCTCTGAGTAGGGCAACTGCCCTTTCCAATACCTCCCTGCTTTCCGGGACTCTCATGTCGGCGACCATGACGTCCGTAACCGCCGTCACACCATCCCATTTCTCCGGCGCGTCACCGCCGGAAGGAGCCCGTTCCCGTGTCCGTACTCAGCGGAGGGCGAGGTCCCTGATCCTCAGGTCGCCCCTGAACACGAGGTAGAGGTCCTTGATGCCGGAGGCGCCGGTCACCGGAGCGGTCGCCGTACCCCAGGCGTAGACGCCGCCGGTCGCGCCGACCGGAACCGTGGCGATCAGCTTGCCGGTCGGCGAGCCGGCGCGCAGCTCGATGGAGCCGCCACTGGCAGCGGCCACACCCGCCGTCACGCCGGCCGGGCGGCCTCTCAGGTCGGCGTCACGGAAGACGATCCAGTCGCCCGCCGTCCCGCCGACGGCGTCGCCGCGCGCCTTGGTCTCGTCGACCAGGTCGACGCCCGAGTAGTCGTCGAAGTCGATCGCCCTGGTGGTCTTCGACAGGTCGCGCGGCGGGATCCGCTCGCCCTTGACGGCGATCGTCGTCCGCTGCCGGATGTGCGCCGACGACGAGCCGACCATGACATCGTGCGGGGAGGTCTCGACCGTCCACTTGTTCCGTGTGACGTCCCACAGCGCCAGATCTGCGCGGTCGAGCCGGAAGGTGACCGTCTTCGTCTCGCCCGGGGCCAGCGTCAGCCGCTGGAAGCCGCCGAGCCGCTTGACCGGTTGCGTCACCCGGGAGGTCCGCTGGTGCGTGTAGAGCTGGACGACCTCGTCGCCGGCCCGGTCGCCCGTGTTGGTCACCTTCACACCGACCTCCCACCCGTCGCCCTTGGGCGTGGCCCGCAGCCCCTGGTAGCCGAACGTCGTGTACGACAGTCCGTGTCCGAACGGGTAGAGCGGCGCGCCGCGGTAGTAGAGGTACGTGTGGCCGGTCTTGGTGATGTCGTAGTCGAGGATGTCCGGCAGGTCGGCGTCGGACCGATACCAGGTCTGGGTGAGCCGCCCGGCCGGGTTGACGTCGCCGAAGAGCACGTCGGCGAGGGCACGGCCGGTCTCGGCGCCCGCGTGGGTGGTCCACAGCAGCGAGGCGACCTCGTCCTCCACCTTCCGCATGGTCGTCGGGTAGCTGTCCTCCAGGACGATCACCGTGTTCGGGTTCGCCTCGACGACGGCGGCGATCAGATCCTGCTGGGCCTCGCCGAGCTCGAGGCCGTCGCGGTCGTGGTTCTCCCGGCCCGCGACGAACGGGTTGCTGCCGACCACCACGACGGCCGCGTCCGCGTCTCTCGCGGCGGCCGCCGCCGTGTCGGCACCGCTGATGACGATCTCCCTGGCGAAGTGGGCCGCCTCGGCCTTCGATCCCATGCCCAGCGTGCCGTCGGCGCCGACGGTCACGTAGTGCTCGGGGATCCACCACCACGACTCGTCGACCTCGTATCCGGCGTACCGGATCAGGTAGGTCCCGTCGTCCTGCCGCTCCAGCCGGAACTGCTGCTGCACGTACCACCCATCCGGATTGTCGGAGTTGGCGAGGAACGTACCCCAGTTGCCGGTGAGCAGCTTGCCGTTGCCCACGTTGCGCAGCGTTGACACGCCGTCGGTCCAGTCCGTGACGTCGAACTGCGACGCCTCGGTGGGCGCTGTGTCGGACGCGACGACCGCGTCGGCGGCGCCGGTCACCGTGACGTACTTCCCGCTGGCCACGTCCCTGAGCGCGACCCGGTCGAGCGCGTCGGCTCCGGTCACGGTCGCCCCGCCGCCGAGCCGCTCCCTGATCCCGTCGAGAGGCGTCACCTGGTACGGCATCCTGCCGCTGTACCAGTCGGTGAACAGCGTGTCCTGCAGCGGGCCGACCACGGCGATCTTCTTGGTCGTGGCCGGGTCGAGCGGAAGGATCGGCCCCGGCTTCTTCTTCGCCGGGTTCTCCGCGGAGTTCTTCACCGGGTTCTCCGCGGGAGGCCGCTTCTTCGGCGCCGCGTTCTTCAGCAGCACCATGGCCTTGCCCGCGGTCTCGCGGTTGAGCCGCTGATGGGCCACACTGTTGATCACATCTTCGGTGATCTTCGCGTACGGCCCGCCGTCCGGGTCGAACTGGCCGAGCCGGAACCGGATCGACAGCGCGTGCCGCACCGACCGGTCGATGTCGGCCTCGGCGAGCAGCCCCCTGCCGAGCGCGTCCTCGATCAGCCCGGTCATCGTGCCGGGCTTGTCGTCGTCGACGGTGAAGCTGTCGATGCCGGCCTTCAGCGTGGCTGCGAACGCCTCGGTCTCGTTGTCGAAGTAGTGCTCGGGATCGGTGAGCGCGTGCGGGGCCCAGGCGTCGCTGACGTTGTAGAGATCCTTGGACGTCCAGGACCGCACGACGTCGTTCAGGTCGGGGTTGACGGTGTTGGGACGTCCGTTGACCAGGTTGTAGGAACCCATCACGCCGGTGGCGGCGTCGGCCGAGATCGCGGGCTTGAACGCGGCCTCGTCGTACTCGTGCTTGACCCGGGGCGGCAGGTTCGAGGAGGTGAGGCTGCGCCGGTACTCGTTGTTGTTGGCCAGGTAGTGCTTGAGCACCGGGGCCGTCTTCAGGTAGAAGGGGTCGTCGCCCTGCAGGCCCCTGCCGTACGCCGTGGAGATCGCTCCGGTGAGCAGCGGATCCTCGGAGTATCCCTCCTCGTTGCGGCCCCACCGGGGATCGCGCAGCAGGTTCACCACCGGAGCCCAGACCTGGGTGCCCCAGGCGACCGGGTCGGCGGAGTTGTATCCGCGCACCTCGTCGCCCACCGCCGAGCCGACCCGCTCGATCAGCTCGGGATCCCAGGTGCTGGCGAGACCGACCGCCTGCGGGAAGACCGTGCCGCTCGCGAACGTCTGCGCCCAGCCGTTCTTGTCGTCGTTGGACCAGGCCACGCCGTGCAGGGCCTCGGTGCCGTTCTTGTGGTACGGCACGCCCAGGCGCGGGATCGCGGCCTGCGACTGGTGCAGCAGCGAGATCTTCTCATCGAGCGTGAGGCGGCCCAGCAGGTCGTCGATCCGCTGGGCGAGCGGCAGTCCCGGGTCGCGGAACGGGAGATCCTCGGCCGCCCGCGCCGGGGTGGTGCATAATCCGGCGGCCAGGGCGAGCGCGGCCGCCACCCCAAGGGATCGTCGAAGGGGCATGTCGCCTCCAGGTCAGGTGGATGGCTCGGGGTGATTCCGGGTCACTTGACGGCGCCGACCGTGATGCCCCGGGTCAGCGTGCGCTGGAAGATCAGGAAGAAGGCGACGGCCGGCACGATGCCCAGCAGCGCCGACGCGCTGGACATGGTGGCGTCCATCATCTTGTCCCCCTGCAGCACGCCGAGGGCGACCGGTACGGTCTGGTTGTCGTTGGAGATCAAGAAGATCAGCGGCAGGAAGAACTCGTTCCAGGTCCAGATGAAGAAGAAGATGACCAGCACGGACAGGGTCGGGCGGCTGATCGGCACGACGATCCGCCACAGCGTCCGCCACCTGCCGGCGCCGTCCAGCGCCGCGGCCTCCAGGATCTCCCGGGGGAACTGCCCGAGCACGGCCGACAGCAGATAGGTGCCGAAGGCCGCCTGGATCACCGTGAAGATCACGATCACGGCGAGCTTGGAGTCGTACAGCCCGGCCTGCTTGGCCAGGTAGTACAGCGGATACACCAGGGCCTCCTGCGGCATCGTGTTGGCCACCAGGAAGAACACCAGGATCCACAGCCTGCCCCTGACCCGGCCGATCCCGAGCGCGTAGGCGTTCAGCACGGACAGCACGACGGCGGCCAGCGCGACCGTGCCGCTGATCAGAAAGCTGTTCCAAAGCTTGCGGCCGAAGTCCACCCGCTGCCAGAACTCGACGATCCCGTCGAAATAGACGCCCTGCGGCAGGCTCAGCGGGCCGCCCGAGGAATACTCGGCCGGCGACTTGATCGCGTTCGACGTGACGATCACGAAGGGGAACAGCATCACGACCGCGAGCACGACCAGCGCGGCGAGCACGGCCCATCTTCCGGGAGTCCCGCCCGGAGCGTGGATGGTTCTCACGAGTCACGCTCCTGCAGGCGGAGGAAGAGGAAGGTGACCACCACGATGATCAGTGCGAGCACGGTCGCGATGGCCGAGCCGTACCCGACGTCGGCCTTCTGGAAGAAGTTCAGGTAGGAGAAGTACGACGGCACCATCGTGGCCGAGCCCGGCCCTCCCCTGGTCAGCACGAAGATCGGGCCGAACACCTTCAGCGCGGCGATCGTGCAGGTCAGCAGGACGACGAAGATCTCCGGCCGGATCTGCGGGATCGTGATGTGCCAGAACCTGCGCCACCACGACGCCCCGTCGATCTCCGCGGCCTCGTGCAGCGCGGGATCGGCACGCTGCAGCCCGGCCATGAAGATGACGACCGGATAGCCGAGCTGGAACCACACCATGACCGCCATGACCGTGGCCAGCGCGATGTCGGAGTCGCCCAGCCAGTTGACCTTCAGCCCGAAGATCTGGTTCACCGCGCCGTAGGACGGGTGCAGCATCCAGCCCCACACCACGCCGGCCACGGCGACCGGCAGCACCTGCGGCAGGTAGTACGCCGCGCGCAGCGCGGACGCCGTACGCGTCCCGAACCGCCTGCCGATGTAGTCGAACAGCGCCGCGGCGAGCACGAGCCCGATGATCGTGGGCACCACGGCCATCGCGACGATCAGGCCGACGTTGTGCTGGAACGACGCCCAGAACCGCTCGTCCCGCAGGAGCTTCGCATAGTTGCCGAAGCCGATCCAGGTGGGGGTGCCGACCCCCGACCAGCGGGTGAAACTGGCCGCGACGTTCATCGCGAACGGCACCACGATCACCACGAGGAACAGCACCACGCTCGGGATCAGGTAGACCCAGTAGCCGCCGCCCCGCCTCGCCGGGCGTGCCATGATCAGTTCCCGATGTCGGCGAGGTTGTCTTCGTACGGCTGGGCGATCTCGTCCAGCACCTCTTCCGGCTTCTTGCCGCCGTTGATGAGCTCCTGCACCCCGGCGACGAGCACGTCGTAGTAGCCGGGCGCCGGCCAGTCGGGGTAGAAGGCCAGACCGTCCCGCGACGAGAGCTCGTTGAAGTTCTCGATCAGCTCCTTGCTCTTCTCGTCGGTGATCGCCGACGGGTCGGCGGCGACCGGGATGCCGCCCGAGTTGCCGAGCAGGTTCTGGATCTCCTGCTTCATCGTGATGTCGATGAAGTCGTAGGCCAGGTCCTTGTTCTCGGCCTTCTCCGGGACCACCCAGAGGTTGCCGCTGGAGCCGGGCGCGAATCGGCCGGGCCACAGGAACGAGCCCCACTCGAAGTCCTTGATCTCGGACTGGAGCCGGCCGTACCACCAGCTTCCCGACACCATCATCGGGAACTTTCCGGAGATGAACGCCACGCCCATGTCCTCGGCCTTCATGCCCGCCGAGTCCTTGCCGACGTAGCCCTTGCCCACCCAGTCGGCGAACGTCCGCGCCGCGTAGGAGAGCTGCGGCCCGTGGAAGTCGACCTTGCCCTGGTAGAGCTGGAAGGAGTTCACCCAGGCGCGGTCGGCCTGGTTGAGCGCGAGCAGGTAGAAGAGTTGCTGCGCCGGATACTCGGCGCCCGCCATCGCGATCGGCGTGGTCCCCGCCTTGGCGAACTCGTCGAGCACGGCGGTGAACTCGTCGAACGTGGCCGGGACCTCGACGCCCTGCTTCTCGAACAGGTCCTTGTTGTAGTAGACCATCACGTACTCGCCGTAGTTCGGCACGCCGAACCATTTGCCCGAGCCCATGATGCCGCGCTCGTCGTATCTGGCCGTGGTCTGCAGGGACGGGCTGAGCAGCCTGTCCCAGCCGCGCTTGGCGACCTCGTCGGACAGGTCGGTGAGCAGGCCCTGCTTGGACAGCAGCCCGGCGGTCGCGTTGCCCTTGTTGTACTCCATCAGGTCGGGCGCCTCATCGGAGTTGAGCACCATGCTCGCCGTCTTCTGGATCTGCTCGAAGCCCTTCTCCTCGAACTTCACCCGCACGCCGGGGTGACTCGCCTCGAACTGCTTGACGGCCTCCGCCCAGGCCTTGCCCATCGCGCTGTCCGCGCCCTCGTAGTGCCACAGCGTCAGGGTCCTGGCCTGCCCGGATGAGCCGTCGCCCGCGCCGCCGCCGGAATCGCCGCCGCACGCGGCGAGTGCCAGCGCGGCCGCGGCGAGCACCGCCACCGCCGCGCTCCTGCCCATCTTCATGGTCTTCTCCCGGGGTTTCGTGTTACTCGATGACGACCGGGATCCCGGGGCCGGCGAACTCGACGCCGGCGATCCGCTTGGGCCCGTCGGCGCGGACGACCAGCCGGTCACCGTCCCTGACCGCGGTGACGATCGTGTCGCCGTCCAGGTCGCGGATCGTCGTACGGCTCTCGCGCTCGGGCACGCCGAACACGACGAGCGTGATCAGCGGGTCCTCGGTCACCGTGTCCCCCGGCTCGGTCACCGGGATCAGCGCACCGTGCCGTACGAACAGGGGGATCTGGTCGAGCGGCGGCGAGACCGTCACATAACGGCCGCCGTCGATCGGCTCACCGGTCCAGTAGTCCACCCATACCCCCGAGGACAGGTAGACCTTCCTGGTTCCGTCGGCCGAGATCATGGGGGCGACGAGCAGGTCGGTCCCGAGCAGATACTCCAGGTCCGCCTGCCAGGCCACCGGGTCGTCCGGATGGTCCACGCACAGCGCCCGCATCATCGGGGCGCCGGTCTCGGCCGCGGTGACCGCCGCCGAGTAGATGTACGGCATCAGCCGGTAGCGCAGCCGGATCGCCGCGACGGCGCCCGCCTCCGCGTGCGGCGGGAACTCCCACGGCTCCCGGCTGGTGGTGCCGTGGAACCGGACGAGCGGGGACAGCGCGCCGAACTGCGACCAGCGGATGTAGAGGTCCGGCGTCGGCGTGCCGGTGAAGCCGCCCGCGTCGTGACTCCAGAACGGGACGCCCGACAGCCCGTGCGACAGGCCGCCGCGGATCGTACTGCCCATCGCGGGATAGACGGCGTCCACGTCTCCGCTCCACTGTGCGGGGTGCCGCTGACCGCCGAGATAGGACGAACGCGCCCAGACCATTCCGTGTCCGGCGATTTCCCGGGTGGCCTCCGCGACCGTGTCGTTGAAGAGCAGCGTGTAGACGTTGTGCAGGTCGGTGCCCGACATGCCGTTGAACGCCACGGCGTCGGCGGGCACCCCCTCGGCGAAGTCGGTCTTGAACACCGCCACACCCTCGCGCAGGCGATCGACCAGCAATCCCCGGAACCACTCGACGGCGGCGGGATTGGTGAAGTCGACGATGCCGGAGGCCGCGTGCGAGCCGTGCCAGACGTCCGCGACGTACGGCTCGCCGTCCTGCCGCCGCAGGAAGAAGCCCTTACGCGCCGCGTCGGCGAAGACCGGGCTGAGATGCGAGATGTACGGATTGATCCACAGACAGACCCGGAATCCCTGCTCGCGCAGCACGGCCAGCATGCCCGCCGGGTCGGGGAACACCTCGGAGTCCCAGCCCAGGTCGGACCAGTGCCCGTCGGCCTGCCAGTAACAGTCGAGATGGAGCACGTCACAGGGGATGCCCCGCTCCCTGATCTTCCTGGCACGCTCCAGCACGCGTTCCTGGCTGTCGCGGAAGAAACCCGAGGAGATCCACGTGCCGAACGCCCACTTCGGCGGCAGCACCGGCTTGCCGGTGAGGGCGCAGAACCGGCTCAGCACCTCGGCCGGGGCCGGACCGGCGATCACGTAGTAGTCGATCAAATCGTCCGGCACCACGATCTGCACGGCGCTGTGGGTCGACTGGCACATGTCGAACTCCACCGGCGCACCGCTGTCGACGAGGATGCCGTATCCCCTGCTCGACAGGTAGAAGGGCACGTTCTTGTACGCACGCTGCGACTCGGCGCCGAACGCGTCGAAGTTCCACATCAACGGCCGCTGGCCGCGCTTGTCCAGCGGCGTGAACGACTCGCCGAACCCGCAGAACACCTCGTCGGCCGGGGCGACGAACGTGTCGTGGTACGCCACCGGAACGCCGTCGGCCGTCGACCGGCCGAACGGCAGCGTACGCACCCGGCCGCTGATGTCGGGGCGCGCCGGGGCCTGCTCCACCAGCGTCCGCCCGGCCCGGTCGGTGAACCTCAGATTCCACGGATCGAGCCGCACCTCGGCGCGCAGCGACCCGGCATCGATCACCACCCGGCTGTGTCCGGCCTCCACGGCCGCACCGCCGTACCGGCCGGGGGTGACAAGCGTGATCGCCCTGGCGGAACGGGTGCGCGCGTCCGGATCCTGGCCGAGCCGCACCCTGATCACGCCCTCGCCTGCGACCGTCAGCTGGACGATGAGCGTCTCGTCGGCCGAGGTGTCGGCCTTGAGCGTCACTCCCTGCCCGTCGGAGGCCACCACCTCGGCTCGGGTCAGCGCCGACAGCCCCTCCTCGCCTCGCTCTCGCACGGGAAGCTCGGGAGGGTCAGCCACGAAGTACTCGCGCGCGATCAGAGGGGGTCGGTACGGCATCGGGAGACTCCATCCGGCTCTAGAGGTATCTGAATTAGTTTGCCGACCATCCCAACAAACGTCAACGGTTCGTGCGCGCGACGGACGCCCTCCCCAAACCCCGCCTCCAGGAAATTTGTGGCGATATATTCCCGTTTGTACCTAATCAAGGTAATGTGGCGGCAATACGCTATCCCCCGGCACCCTGGCATGCCCCGGCGCAACTGGAGGTCGTATGGACCGGTTCGTGCACGTGATCCCGCTGGATGACGTGATCAGCCATGAGGGTACGCCGCACTGTGTCTGCGGTCCCGGCGGGGAGCCGGTGACCGCCACGGACGCCGACGAGTCCGGCGGCCTGGGCCCGGGGTGGTCGGCCCCGGCCATCGGGGTGATCTACCGCCACTACGCGCTCACGCCCTGCCGCCGGTGGGAGGCGGTCCCCGAGGCGTGACCCGCCGCGCCCCTCCGGACTCTCCCTGGACACGGCCCCCGCCGACCCGCGCGATCCCCTGGGCCGGCCCCGTTGACTCGGCGATCCGGCCGCACTTAGTTTGATCTCCAGACTAAATGCGGTTGTGGCCGGGACGACGGGAGCGCGCGATGCGGTGGCCCAAGGGCGTCGATGGGCTCTGCTACGGCGGGGACTACAACCCGGAGCAGTGGCCGGAGGACGTTTGGAAAGAGGACGTCACGCTGATGCGGCGGGCCGACGTCAACCTGGTGACCGTCGGGGTGTTCTCCTGGTCGAGGATCGAACCGGAGGAGGGCCGCCACGACTTCGGCTGGCTGGACCGCGTCCTCGACCTGCTCGCCGCGAACGGCGTCAAGGCGAACCTGGCCACGCCCACGGCCGCCCCTCCCCCCTGGTTCTGCCTCGCGCATCCGGACGCGCTGAACGTGACGGCGGAGGGCGTCCGGCTGACCCACGGCAGCAGAGACACCTACTGCGTCAGCGCCCCGCCCTACCAGGAGGCCTCCCTCCGGATCGCCGCGACGCTCGCCGAGCGCTACCGCGACCACCCGGCGCTCGCGATGTGGCATGTGCACAACGAGTACGGCACCGCCTGCCACTGCGACCACGCCGCCCACGCGTTCCGGGCCTGGTTGCGGGAGAAGTACGGCACGCTCGACGCGCTGGGCGACGCCTGGACGACCTCGTTCTGGAGCCAGCACTACTCGGCCTGGGAGCAGATCACCCCACCCCGGGCCACGCAGTACCTGCCGAATCCCACCCACGTGCTCGACTTCCGGCGGTTCGTGTCCGACGAGATGCTGGCGCACTTCCGGCGGCAGCGCGACGTGCTGCGCGCGCTCACCCCGGACGTGCCCGTCACGACGAACTTCGTCTTCGGCGGATGGGTCCCGGTGGACCACTGGAAGTGGGCGCGCGAGGTGGACCTGGTCGCGATCGACGACTATCCGGCCGAGCCGGGCCTCGCGGCGGCCGAGCACACCGCGTTCGCCGCCGACCTCGCCCGCTCCTGGGCGGGCGGCGCCCCCTGGCTGCTGATGGAGCAGGCCCCGGGGGTGATCTACACGAACGGCCGGATGGCGGCCAAGGAACCGGGCGAGACGGCCCGGAACAGCCTGTCCCACATCGCCCGGGGCTCCAGGGGCGTGATGTTCTTCCAGTGGCGGGCCTCGCGCGGCGGTGCCGAACTGTGGCACGCCGGGATGGTCCCGCACGCGGGGCCCGACTCCCGGATCTTCCGTGAGATCGCCGAACTGGGCGGGGTGCTGGACCGGCTCGGCGGCACGGGGATCTCCGGCGCCGTCGAGGCCGACGTCGCCGTGCTCTGGGACTACGACGCCTGGTGGGCTCTCCAGGCACGCGGCCTGCCATCCACCGAGCTCGACTACCTCGACGCGGTACGGCAGGCACACCGGGTGGCGTGGCTGCGGGGCCTGACCGTCGACTTCGCCCACCCCTCGCACGATCTGTCCCGCTATCGGGCCGTACTCGTCCCGAGCCTCTACCTCGTCTCCGACGCCGCGGCCGCGAACCTGCGCGGCTTCGTCGAGCGGGGCGGCACTGTCGTCGTCTCGTTCTTCAGCGGCGTCGCCGACGAGCACGCGCGGGTTCGGCTCGGCGGTCATCCGGCCGCCTTCCGCGACTTCCTCGGCATCCGGGTCGAGGAGTTCCTCCCGCTGGCGGAGGCCGTACGGCTGTCCGACGGGCGGCACGCCACGATCTGGAGCGAGCACGTCCATCTGGAGGGAGCCGAGGCGGTCGCCGCCTATCCGGACGGCCGTCCAGCCATCACCCGCAACCCTTTCGGCGCCGGCAGCGCGTGGTACGTCTCGACCCGGCTCGACGACGAAGGCTACGCCCGGCTGCTGGCAGAGGCCCGGGTTCTGGCGGAGGGACACGTACTGACGGAGGGACACGTACTGACGGAGACCCCGTCACTGGCGGAGGGACAGATGCTGAAGGAGGCCCAGGCCCTGACGCCCGTCGCCTCCGGCCGGCCCGCCCCCGCCGCTCCGCCCGGGGTGGAGATCGTACGGCGCGACTCGGGGCTGCTGTTCGCCATCAACCACACCTCCGAGCGCCACCGCATCCCGATCCGGGGGGACGATCTCCTCACCGGTGTCCTCCTGGACGGCGTCGACCTACCGCCCGGTGGCTTCGCCGTGCTCCGAGAGGACCGGTGACCGGAGCCGGGACGAGGAAAGGCACAGGAGAGGGGATCGGGCGGGTCACGCGGGATTTCACATCGTGGATCACACGGCTTGTCACACACTGGACGGGTGTCTCGTCCTCAAGATGTGAACGACCATGACGTGGACGACGTCGTGCTGGACAAAGCCGTACAGGACGACGTCATGCCGGACGAGGCCGGCACGGGCGGTGTCAGGACCGAAGACGCGATCACGGCGGAGTTCCACCTGCTGCGTCCGCGGCTGCTCGGCGTGGCCTACAGCCTGCTCGGCACAGTCGACGAGGCGGAGGACGTCGTCCAGGACGCCTGGCTTCGGCTGCGTACGGCCGTGGCGGCTCCCGACGGAGGCGAGATCCACGACGTGACCGGCTGGCTCGTCGTCACCGTCTCCCGGCTCGCGCTCGACGTACTCCGCTCCGCCCGTCACCGGCGGGAGGAGTACGTCGGTCCGTGGCTACCCGAGCCGGTCGTGTCCGGATCGGTGCGGTCCGGGTCGATTCCGTACGGATCACCGCAATCAGGGACGATCCGGTCCGGATCACTCTGGTCCGGGTCCTTCTGGTCCGGGGATCCAGTGGAGCGGGTGACGCTCGACGAGTCGATGAGCATGGCCATGCTGGTCGTGCTCGAATCGCTCAGCCCGGCTGAACGTACGGCCTTCGTCCTCCATGACGTGTTCGGCCTGCCGTTCGCCGAGGTGGGAGAGGTCGTCGGGCGCAGTCCGGCCGCCTGCCGACAGCTGGCCACCCGGGCGCGAGCGCACCTCGCGGCCAGGGCTCCCCGTTTCGACGTCGATCCGGCCGAGCACCGGCGCGTGGTGAACGCCTTCGCCCGGGCCTGCGTGGGCGACGACATCCAGGCGCTACTCGCGCTGCTCGATCCGGACGTCGTCTTCCGCAGTGACGGCGGCGGCGTGGTGACCGCGGCCAGGCGTCCGGTCCTGGGCGCCGTCAAGGTCGCCAGGCTGCTCCTCGGGGTACACCGCTTCGGGGGCTTCACCCTGACCCTCGCTCCGGTGAACGGACGACCCGGGCTGCTGCGCTTCCGCGATGGGCGGCTCAACGCCGTCCTGGGAGTCGAGACGGCCGGCGACCGGATCACCTCCATCGACATGGTCCTGAATCCGGACAAGCTCGCGCATGTGAGCCTTACGGTACGAACCACCATCTGAAAAGGAGATCGAAAATGCAGAGAATCGACGTGAGCCGGCTCGCGCCCGAGGCGTACCGCGCGATGTACGCGCTGGAGAAATTCCAGCGTGAGAGCGGGGTGCCGCACTCCACCCTCGAACTCATCAAGATCCGGGTCAGCCAGATCAACGGCTGCGCGTTCTGCGTGGACATGCACAACCATGACGCCAAGAAGGCCGGGGAGACCGACGAGCGCCTGTGGTCTGTGGCCACGTGGCGCGAGGCGCCCTTCTACACGGAGGCGGAACGGGCCGCGCTGGCACTCGCCGAGGAGGCGACCCGGCTGAGCGACCGTCCGGACACGGTGCCCGACGACGTGTGGGCGGAGGCCGCCAAGCACTACGACGACGAAACACTCGCCGCACTCGTGGTGGCGATAGCGACGATCAACGCTTGGAACAGGATCGGCGTGACCACCCGGATGGTCCCCGGCTCCCTCCGCTGATCTCGCCCCGACCGGCGGAACCGGGGAGCGGAAGCGAGAAAGTCAAGCAGCTGTAAAGGGAAAACCAGGAGACAGCAGGCGGTGCGGCGCATAATCTGCTGACGTCACGGAAAGGAGGAGCAACATGAGACACATAAGGATCACCAGGACCCAGAAAACGCACCGCATCAAGGACGTCGCAGGACCCATAGGCCCCTTCCCCCTCCGGAAGAAGGCCACCGGCCCCCACGAGACAGACGGCCGGACGCTGCCCAACGATCTCGATCTCCGCTCCCCTTCGGGGCGACCTCTCCCCTACTGATCACTTTTTACGCTGGCTTTACCCGAACATCGATAGTTATCTTGCACCTAGATAACGAAACCATCACGCTCGGGGGATGATAATGATCAAGGTACCGCCGACTGGCCAGGTCAGGGACATCAGATCCGCGCTCCGCCGCAAGCCCGAGCGGATCCGTGACAAGAAGGTCGTCGATTTGCGAGCCTACCGAGGTGCCAACGTGATCCGGTTCCCCCGGCCCTCCGGCCCCACCTCGACAGCCTGAACTCTTCCATCTCTCAGACTGATCTTTCTCGGCAGGCCGGCCTCGGCGTAGGCCGGTCTGCCGTCTGTCTCGTCGGCCCATCCGCCGAGCGTTCGGCCCGTCGCAGTTCCTCATGGGCCCGGAACCTCCGCGAGTGTCCT
This sequence comes from Sphaerimonospora sp. CA-214678, assembly GCF_050942215.1. Classification (GTDB taxonomy): domain Bacteria; phylum Actinomycetota; class Actinomycetes; order Streptosporangiales; family Streptosporangiaceae; genus Sphaerimonospora. The sequence goes on along the minus strand of NZ_CP192056.1, from coordinate 1,885,441 downwards.
ACAAGTACGTCCCGCACGCTCAGCCACGGGCTCCTGCTCTGTTTCGCCCCAAGAGCCACCGGCTGTCGTCATGCCACGTTGGTGTTTTCTGGTGGGTGAGGGGCCGATGTAGGTGAATTCCCAGCGGTCGGGGCCGATTTGGCGGCGTCGGTAGCGGTCGGGGTGCAGGTAGCGGTCGCGGTTGTGGAATTGGCAGGCGGGGCCGAGTCTGGCCAGGTCGGTGTGGCCGCCTTCGCTCCAGTTGTCGAGGTGGTCGATCTGGCACATGTTCGCCGGGAGCGGGCAGCCTTTCACCCAGCAGGTGTCGTAGCGGGCGGCGATGGCGCGGCGTTGGGCGGGGGTGGCCAGGCGGGTTTTGCGGCCCATGTCCAGGACCTGTCCGTCGGCGTTCATGACCAGGCGGACGAGGGTGGAGGTGCGGGCCAGGCGGTGGATGTCGGTGATCGGCAGCAGGTGTCCGGTGGACAGCAGCAGCCCGGGCAGGGTGCGCAGCACCGACTGCCACCGCCGGTCCCCGGCCTCGCAACCGGTTTCCCCGGACCCGCCGGTGTTCGCACCCCCGGCGTCCACGTTTCCGGTTCCGGTCTCGGCGGGAGTGCTGGGTTTGTCACCGGTCCCGGGGGCAGGGTCGACGGGGGCCCGGCGTGGTTCGGCTGACCTCTCGGTGGGTTGCCCGGGGTCCTGTCCGCAGGGGGGATCATCGCCTGGAGCGGCGTCCCCCTGGCCGTCTCCACGGCCGCCTCCGTGGCCGGTCCCGGGAAGGGCCCCGGGAATGAACCCGGAAGCAGGCTCGGGAGCGGGGTCGGGCGTGTGACCAGGGCCGGGGTCCCCACCGGGGTCCTCGCGGGTCTCCGGGCCGGTCACACGCGCCGGGCCATCGCTCCGGACGGTGTCACCCGACGTGGCGTCACCGGGAGCGACATCATCGGACGCGGTGCCGTCGAGAGCGGCATCGCCGGGCTGGGCGTCACCGGGCGCGGCATCACCGGGCGCGGTGCTGTCGGGAGCGGCATCGCCGGGCTGGGCGTCGTCAGACGCGGTGTCGCCGAGCCTCGCGTCGTCGGGCGTGGCGTCCTCGGACGAGCTGTCTGTGGGCGGGATATCGCCGGGTGGGGTGTCGTCGGGTGCGGACTCGCTGGGAGTGGTGCCGTGAGGGGTGGGGTCGTCGGGGAGGGATTCGGCGTTGATCAACACCAGGAGTTCGGTGGTGATCTGCTGTTCCAGCAGCGCGATCAGCGCGTCGGCGTTGCGGACCCGCAGCGGCCGGTCATCCCCCTGCGCCTTAGGTTTGGCGTAGGCGTCCAGCAGCGCCCGCAGCCGGGCGGCGGCCTCCCGCGGCAGACGGAACTCCCCCTCCACCCCACCGGCATCGGTCTCCCGCACCAGCAGGAACCGGGCATCGAAATCGGCACCGGCATCCCGGAGCTCCCCATCGGGGTCCAGCACCGCGCGGAGATACCGTCCCGCTTTGGCGATCTCCTGCGGGCCGGCCGAGCCGGCAAGCTCCAGCAGGATCGTCTCGGCCTTGACCGCGTCCGCATCACTGAGCCCGGTGGTGGCCGCGCAGATCGCCGAGACCACCGCCTCGGCCAGGTTCCCGGCGGCGAAGCGTGCCCGCACCTCAGGCAGGCGTTCCAGCTCGACGCCCAGGGCCACCGTGCGGTGAGCCGCCCGGCGGCTCATCCCGCACACCGACCGCAGCCACGTCCTCGTCGAGGCGTGTCCCGCCTGCCGGGCCGCCCCGGCCGCGTGCACCCGCCCGGCACGCAAAGCGATCGCCGCCTCCAGCCGGTCCCGCGCGAACGCCAGCTCCTCCAGCTGCGCCAGGCACACCTCCACCGCCTCCGGGACAGGAGTCACCGCCACCGCCAGCGCGGCCTCCCGCACCTGACTCACCAACGGCCACGACAACACCCCGTCCACATCCACCGCGCCCACCGCGTCCGTGGAACCCGCCGCACCCCCATCGCCCAGGCCGTCCGAAGAACCACCTGAGGAACCGCTCGAAGAACCGTCCGGAGCGTCACCCGAGGCACCATCGGAAGGGGCGTCCGAGGTGCCGTCCGCGACACCGCCCGGAGAATCACCCCCGGGACCGACCGTCGAAGCGCCGTGAGGGGCACCATCGAAGGAGCCGCTGGAAGGGGCATTCGCAGTCTCCGGGGTACGACGTCGGCAGGCGTCATCGTCGCGATCGTCGATGCGCGCCCGGGGAGCGCCGGACATAGGGGCCGTACCAGCGGAGGCGCCATCGACAGAGCCGGCATCACCGGAGCCGCCATGCACCACCCGGCCGGAAGACACACCCTCCAGGAGCGTACGGGCGAGGGAAACAGCGGGAACAGCGGGAACAGCGGGAACGGCGGCGAGCCAGTCGGGCCAGTCGGACCACGACGCGGCCCCTTGCCGACCGCCGGAGGAGCGGGCAGACGCACGCGCCGACGCCTCGGCCCGAACTGCGGCCCACCACTCAGGACCCAGCAGCGACCGAGTCCGGAAAGGCGGCGTACCCGAATCGAACGGCCCGAGTGGCTGGATCAGCTCCGCCGGCTCCATGCTCCCTCCCCCCGTTCCTTGATTTCGAAAGTCTGTCTGAATTCTCTCATGCAATCCCTCGGAATGACAACACATTCCCGAAAGAATTCCAAAGTAAATATGAGAGTTAAATGACACACACCCCAAATGACCGTGATGTCGGATATGGAATGAAAGATTGCATTGAGCAGTCATGCAAGATCGGGAATTACATCCGCCGAGGTGAACGGCGATCGGTGCGAGAAAGTGCAAGATCACGGGACGTGTTTGCCCAGCTCACGAGGGGAGCGTGCGAGAAACTGCAAGATCACGGGGCTGGAGGGGGGAGGGAGGGGGAGGGAGGGGCCAGTTGGGTGGGTGGCCGAAAACGAGGGGTTCGGGACTTCCTCTTCGGCGACCGCCACCCCATTCCCGGCGTGATGGTGCAGGATGTACACGTGGCGCCTTTCACCTCGGTCCTGCAGCCGGATCAGCATCTCGTCAAGGAGATCCTCGACGATCTGGAACTCGATCCCGCCTTCGACTCCGAGGGTGATCTGGCGATAACCACTCCCCCGCTCACGATCTACTTCCTCTTCGGATCGGCGGGCGCCATGTTCACGGTCCGCACGTTCTACACCCGGCGTTACTCGGTGGACGACAAGCGGATCCTGCTCGCCGCCCTGAACGAGTGGAACGCGGACAACATGTGGCCGAAGGTCTACACGTTCACCCGTGACAACGGCATCATCAGGGTCGTCGGCGACTGCGATCTTTACATCGGGGCCGGAGTGACCAGGGAGCACCTGACCACGGTGATCACACACTGGGTGAGGTTCGCGATCAAGTTCCATCGCTGGCTGACCGATCGTCTCGCGTACCAGCTCGACTGAGGCCCCGCCCGAAACCAGCCGACGACATCCTTCTTCCGGTGTCGCCTCGCCGCATCACCGCCCTGCGTCACCGGTCGCCCCATCGCACCGCCCGGAATCCCGACCGACCCATCGCATCGATAGTGTGGTGCTCCGCGTGATCCCCCACACGACCCGCCCGGAGCGACACGGTTGCCTGAAGGACACATCATTCACCGGCTGGCCGCCGAATACGGCAGCCATTTCTCGGAAGCCGGAACACCTGTCGGCGCGAGCAGTCCCCAGGGCAAGTTCTCGGATGGCGCCGCGCTGCTCGACGGACAGCGCATAGACGACACGGACGCCCATGGCAAGCATCTCTTCCTCGGTTTCGGCCCGTTGGGCTGGGTGCGGATCCACCTCGGGCTCTACGGGAGGGTCGCCTTCGGCCCCGCTCCCGCGCCCGCGCCCGTCGGCGCCGTACGGCTCCGCCTGACCAACGACACGAGCTATGCCGACCTACGCGGTCCCACCGCCTGCGAGCTGATCACCGCCGAGGAGAAACAGGCGGTGCACGACCGGCTCGGCCCCGACCCGCTACGCGAACACGACGACCCGCAGCGGGCGTGGGGGCGGATATCCCGGTCCCGGGGCCCGATCGCGGCGTTGCTCATGGACCAGAAGGTGCTCGCGGGCGTGGGCAACGTTTATCGGGCCGAGGTGCTCTTCCGGCACGGCATCGACCCCTACCGCCCCGGACGCGACCTGGACCGCGCCGAATGGGACGCCATCTGGACGGACCTGGTCGCGCTGATGCGCGAGGGTGTGCGGCACGGCCGGATCGACACCGTACGGCCCGAGCACACACCGGAGGCCATGGGACGGCCGCCCCGGGTCGACGACCACGGCGGCGAAGTCTACGTCTATCGCCGGGCCGGGCAGCCGTGCCTTGTCTGCGGAGGCGAGGTCCACACCGCCGACCTGGAGTCGCGCAACCTTTTCTGGTGTCCCGGCTGCCAGCCGCGCTGACACGCGGAAGAGCGGGGGAACCGACAGCGTCGGCTCCCCCGCCGTCATCTCGCTCAGCTGCAGCCGCTGGTGCTGCCGCAGCCCTCGCAGACGTAGCAGCTTCCGGCCGGGCGCATCTTCGTCCCGCAGGTCATGCACAGCGGAGCGTCGGCGGTACGACCCTGATGGCTCTCGAGAGGCGTCGGCGACATCTCGCCGGGTCGCGACGTCTCGCCGGCCGCCGCCTCCTGCGCCGGGTTCTTCTCCTCGATCGGGGCCGACTGGGCGAGGGCCGCTGTGTCCACGACCTCGTGGAGTGCGGCCGGGTCCTCCCCGCGCTGCTGTGACGTACGCTCGGCCGCCGACAGGACGCCGAGCGCGGCGCGGTCCTCGTACGACAGGTAGTCGAGGGCCAGCCTGCGGAAGATGTAGTCCATGACCGACTGCGCCATCCGGACGTCCGGGTCGTCGGTCATGCCGGCCGGCTCGAACCGCATGTTGACGAACTTCTGGACGTAGCTCTCCAACGGCACGCCGTACTGCAGGCCGATCGAGATGGCCACGGAGAACGCGTCCATGACGCCCGCCAGGGTGGAGCCCTGCTTGGACATCTTGAGGAAGACCTCGCCGACGCCGTCGTCGGGGTAGGACGAGGCGGTCATGTACCCCTTGGCACCGCCCACCGTGAAGCGCGTGGTGATGCTCGGCCGCTGGTTCGGCAGCCGGCGGCGGCGCGGACGCGGCACCTCGACGACCTGGACGACCTGCTTCTCGTCCGCTTCATCCGAGGTCTTCTTGGCGACCGACAGCGGCTGTCCGACCTTGCAGTTGTCCCGGTAGACGGCCAGCGCCTTCAGCCCGAGCTTCCAGCCCTCCATGTAGACCTGCTCGATGTCGTCCACTGTGGCCGATTCGGGAAGGTTGACCGTCTTGGAGATCGCACCGGACAGGAACGGCTGGGTGGCCGCCATCATCCGGACGTGGCCCATCGGGGCGATGGCCCGCTCGCCCATGGCGCAGTCGAACACCTGGTAGTGCTCCCGCTTCAGGCCGGGGGCGTCGACGACGTGGCCGTGCTCGGCGATGTACTCGACGATCGCCTCGATCTGCTCCTTCTGGTAACCCAGCTTGCGCAGCGCCCGCGGGATCGTCTGGTTGACGATCTGCATGGACCCGCCGCCGACGAGCTTCTTGAACTTGACCAGCGCCAGATCGGGCTCGATGCCCGTGGTGTCGCAGTCCATCATGAGCCCGATCGTTCCGGTGGGCGCCAACAATGAGGCTTGCGCGTTCCTGTATCCGTTCTTCTCCCCGGTGCGGAGGCAGTCCTGCCACTGGCGGGTGGCCTCGGCGTGAATGGCCTCGTCCATGTCGCCGAGCGTGCGCAGGTCGTCGTTGGCCGCCGCGTGCTTGCGTATGACCCGCTTGTGCGGCTCGGAGTTGCGCCGGTAGCCGTCGTACGGTCCCACGATCCCGGCGATCTCGGCCGATCGGCGGTAGGAGACGGCCGTCATCAGCGAGGTGATCGCCCCGGCGACGGCCCGGCCACCGTCGGAGTCGTAGGCGTGGCCGGCCGCCATGAGCAGCGCGCCGAGGTTGGCGTAGCCGATGCCGAGCTGCCGGTACGCCCGGGTCGTCTCGGTGATCTTCTCGGTCGGGAAGTCGGCGAAGATGATCGAGATGTCCATCGCCGTGATGATCAGCTCGGTCACCTTCACGAACGTCGCGATGTCGAATGTGTCGTCGTCGCGCAGGAACTTCAGCAGGTTGATCGAGGCGAGGTTGCACGAGGAGTTGTCCAGGTGGACGTACTCCGAGCAGGGGTTGCTGGCCGTGATGCGCCCGGTCTCCGGGCAGGTGTGCCAGTCGTTGATCGTATCGTCGTACTGCAGGCCCGGGTCGGCGCACTCCCACGCGGCCTGGGCCATCTTGCGGAAGAGGTCCCTCGCGTCGACCTGCTCGATGACCTCACCGGTCAGGCGGGCCCGCAGGCCGAACTTGTCACCGGACTCGACCGCCCGCATGAACTCGTCCGAGACGCGCACCGAGTTGTTGGCGTTCTGGTACTGCACGGACACGATGTCCTTGCCGCCGAGGTCCATGTCGAAACCGGCGTCGCGCAGGGCGCGGATCTTGTCCTCCTCCCGCGCCTTGGTCTCGATGAACTCCTCGATGTCCGGGTGGTCGACGTCGAGGACGACCATCTTGGCGGCCCTGCGGGTCGCACCGCCCGACTTGATGGTGCCGGCCGAGGCGTCGGCGCCGCGCATGAAGGAGACCGGGCCGCTGGCCGTGCCGCCGCTGGACAGCAGCTCCTTGGACGACCGGATCCGGGAGAGGTTGACCCCGGAGCCCGAGCCGCCCTTGAAGATCACGCCTTCTTCCTTGTACCAGTCGAGGATCGACTCCATCGTGTCGTCGACGGCGAGGATGAAGCACGCGCTGACCTGCTGGGGGGAGGCGGTGCCGACGTTGAACCACACCGGGGAGTTGAAGCTGAAGATCTGGTGGATCAGGGCGTGCTTGAGCTCGTGATCGAAGATCTCCGCGTCCTCGTCGGTCGCGAAGTAGCCGTGCTCGGCGCCGGTTCTGGTGTAGACGCCCACCACCCGGTCGACGAGCTGTTTCAGGCTCCACTCCCGCTGCGGGGTGCCGACCGCGCCGCGGAAGTACTTGCTGGTCACGATGTTGGTCGCGTTGACCGACCAGAAGTCGGGGAACTCCACGCCGCGCTGCTCGAAGTTGACCGAGCCGTCGCGCCAGTTCGTCATCACGACGTCACGGCGCTCCCAGCGGACCTGGTCGTACGGATGCACTCCGGGGGTCGTGAAGACGCGCTTGATCTTCAGACCCTTCCGCGAACGTCTGCTTCCGCGATCCCCCGCGCCTGTCGCGGTGCCGTTCGCGATCTCCGTCATGACTTCCCCCTTCTAGGGACCGTGGAGCCCCTTCGTGTCGGACCATGTACCGGACCATGTGCCCAACCACGTGCTTGACCTGTTCGGACTGCTCGACCACGCTGCTCGACCACGCCGCACGAACACATCGTCGCGCGCGGAGCGGGGACCGGATCGGCCCCTGTCACCCTTCGGTGCCGGTTCGCGCCGACCTGAGCTGCTCGATCTCCGCCTCGAAGTCGGCGAGCGTCTCGAATCCCCGATAGACGGAGGCGAAGCGCAGGTAGGCGACCTCGTCGAGGTCCCGCAGCGGGCCGAGGATGGCCAGCCCCACCTCGTGCGAGGGGATCTCGGCCGCTCCCGTGGCCCGGATGGTCTCCTCCACTCGCTGCCCGAGCTGGGCCAGTGAATCCTCGCCGACCGGTCGCCCCTGGCAGGCCCGCCGCACCCCTGCTATCACCTTGTCGCGAGAGAACGGCTCGGTGACCCCGCTACGCTTGCTCACCATCAGCAGCACGGTCTCCTGGGTGGTGAACCTGCGCCCGCACTGGGGGCAGGAACGCCTCCGCCGGATGGCCGCTCCGTCCTCTGTAGATCGGCTGTCGATGACCCGCGTGTCTGGATGGCGACAGAACGGGCAGTACACGCCATCGCCTCCTTCAACGCGTCCCATAACACGGCAAAGCACGAAAACCGCAGGTCTGAAACCATGGGTTTGACCACAAGGTCTTGGGAACTTACACCGATGTGACTACTAGATGTTGTGGTCCAACCGTAGGAGCGCCCGACCTTGAACGCAAGTTGGAAGCCGCCGCGGGAGAGAAGTCCCCTGTTCATCCGGCGTGTCGCGACCGGCCTCCCGGCGGGGCGCTCCGCGACACCCCGCCAGGACCTCCCAGGGGACCCCGGACAGACGCCGCCGACCGCGACCACGGACGGACGACGGCACAGACCGCGACACAGAGCACGATTCGGACCGCGACACAGAGCACGATTCGGACCGCGGCACAGAGCACGACACGGACAGCGGCTCGAACGGGGCCTCAGACCGGGACAGCAGACGGGGCGTACCAGAACTCCACCGCCGAGATGTATGTACGGTCCGGCGATCCAGAGCGTGAAGGGTCTGGACACTTGTTCGAAAGTCGCCGCATTCTTATCCAGATCCCTACATCCCACCCCCGCTCCACCGAATCCCCATAACGAGGAAAATCTGGAAAGTCGAACACGATGTCGATCGAACTCCCGTACGATGTGATGGAACGCCAGGATCTGCGATTTAACGGAAAATCGAACAATTGTTTGAAGATGATCTTGAATCGCGGTACGGTCACCCTGAGGAGTGCGGAAACTCTGCGCAACGCGGGGAACACGGAGCGAAACGGCGCAAGCGTCCGGGCGTCCACGACAGGTGACACAGGAAACAGGGATTGAGAGGTGGCATCGTGAGTGACCGAAGCGCCAAGGCGGATGACGCCGGCGACCTCGCGGTTCGCAGGCGTGACGCGCTTGGCCTCACCCCGAGGCAGCGCAAGATCCTTGAGGTGATCCGGGATTCGGTCCAACAGCGCGGCTATCCGCCGTCGATGCGGGAGATCGGAGAAGCGGTCCACCTCACCAGCACCTCCAGCGTGTCACACCAGCTCACGGCGCTTCAGCGTAAGGGATACCTACGCCGTGACCCCCACCGTCCCAGGGCCCTGGAGGTCCGGCTGCCCGGCGAACCGGTCCTGTGGGTCGACCCGGACGCCCCCCAGGAGGAGGGCGGCTACAGCCGTCCCACCGCCGCCTTCGTGCCGCTCGTCGGTCGGATCGCCGCGGGTGGGCCGATCCTGGCCGAACAGAGCATCGAAGACGTGTTCGCACTGCCCAAGCAGCTCGTCGGCGAGGGCACGCTGTTCCTGCTCCAGGTCTCCGGTGACTCCATGATCGAGGCGGCGATCGCCGACGGCGACTGGGTCGTCGTACGGCAGCAGCCGGTCGCGGACAACGGCGACATCGTGGCCGCGATGATCGACGGTGAGGCCACGGTCAAGACGTTCAAGCGTAAGGACGGGCACGTGTGGCTGATGCCGCACAACCCCAACTACGAGCCGATCCCCGGCGACGAGGCCACCGTCCTCGGCAAGGTCACCGCGGTCCTGCGCAAGCTCTAGTGAGTGTCTGACGCCCATACTCAAATCTGGCGGCTCCGCGGTCGGGTATGCCGTGGAGCCACAGATTAAGGTGGTTCGGTGACTTATGAGTGTGATGTTCGGGATGAACTGAATTCGCTCACGTTGACCGCCTGCCGAGCCCGTGACGGGATCAAGTGGGCGGCCGTTCCCCCGGATGTGATCCCCTCCTGGGTCGCCGACATGGACTTTCCGGTCGCCGCCGTGATCAGAGAGACCATCGCACGCCGAGCCGCAGCCGACCTCGGCTACCCCACCTGGCTGGAGCAGCCCGGCAGCGGCCCGCTGGCGGAGGCGTTCGGCGAACGCATGGAGAACCGGTACGGCTGGCGCCCCGATCCCGGCCATGTGCGGACGTACACGGATCTCAATCAGGCACTTCAGGTGCTGCTGCAGCTGACGACCCGGCCCGGCGACCCTGTCGCCCTGCACACGCCGGCCTACAACTCGTTCCTCGACACACTCCGGGACATGGACAGGCGGGTGCTGCCGATCCCGATCGGGCCGGACGGACGGTTCGAGGTGCCGGCCGAGCCCGCGCCCGTACTGCTCCTGGTCAATCCGCAGAATCCCTCGGGACGCGTCTTCACCCGCTCGGAACTGGACGCGCTGGCCGAATACGCGGAGCGTCACGACGCACTCGTGATCTCGGATGAGATCCACGCCGATCTCGTCTACTCCCCCGGGCATCACATCCCCTTCGCCACGATTCTTCCCGACCGCACGGTCACGCTCGCTTCGGCGTCGAAGGCCTTCAACATGGGTGGGATACGCTGCGCGGTCGCGCATATCGGGGCGCGAGCCGTACGCGCGGCCCTGGACGGCCTGCCTCCGCACATCTACGGCGCGCCGGGCGTGCTGGACGTCGAGGCGTCGGTCGCCGCCTGGCGACACGGCGACCCCTGGCTGAAGGAGATCCTGCGGATCCTGGACCGCAATCGCCAGTTGATCGCACAACGGCTTCCCACCCAGGTCGGTTATCGGATGCCGGAGGGGACCTACCTCGCGTGGCTGGACCTGTCCGCTTACGGGCCCCCGGTGGCGGCGGACGCCGCCGGTTTCCTGGAGCGGGAGGCCCGGGTCAAGCTCGGCCCGGGCCCCCTCTACGGCGGCGGCGGCGCCTTCGTCCGTCTCAACTTCGCGACGTCGGAGGCGATCCTGGAGGAGATCCTGTCCAGGATCGCCTCCGCGCTGGGCTCACGGCGCTGAACCGAGAACGCGGAGTCGAGAACGCGGAGTCGAGGTGACAGAGCCCAGGTCGCGGAGTCGAGGTCACAGAGTGAGGTCGCAGAGCCGACGCGCGGCTCTGCGACCTTCTCCTGGGCTCAGGACGCGGTGCAGCTCACCGGGGACGGCACGCCGTTGGTGCCGCTCCAGGTGCCGTTGAATCCGAACGCGGTCGAGGCGCTCGGCGCGAGCGCGCCGTTGTAGTCGACGTTCGTCACGGTGACCCCGGCGCCGCTGTTCGAGACGGTGCCGTTCCAGAGCTGGCTGATGCTCTGGCCGTTCGGGAAGTTCCAGCCCACGGTCCAGCCGCTGATGGCGGCCGTCCCGCTGTTCTTCACCGTCACCTCACCCTGGAAGCCACCGGGGTATTCGTTGATCACCTTGTACGTGGCCGTACAGGCCTTGTCCGATCCACTCGGCGAGGGGCTCGGCGTCGGGCTCGGTGTCGGAGTGGGTGTCGGAGTCGGCGTCGGCGTGGGAGTCGGCGTCGGTGTCGGAGTCGGCGTCGGTGTCGGCGTGGGAGTCGGCGATGGAGAGCCTCCGCCCACCGGCGGGATCAGGTACGGCTGGAGGATGCTCTGCTTGGCCTGGTCGACCGTCGTCCAGTCGTCCTTCAGGATGCCGCCCGTGTCACCCGAGTTGGGGTTCCACGACCAGTAGGTGAACGACATCCCGTTGACGCCGGTGCCCAGGTACTTCATGAGCTCCTGCAGCCAGATCTTGTCGATGTTGTTGGCCAGCGTCGTGCCGAACTCGCCCACCATGATCGGCGCGATGTTCTGCTTGTAGAGGTAGCCCCAGTACTTGTCCCAGATCGCCGGCATGTTGGCCGGGTAGTTGGGGTCGTCGAACCACTTCTGGTGATAGACCGAGGTGGCGTACTCGTGCGGCGAGTAGACCAGCCGGTTGGCCACGTTGAGCCGCACCGGGAAGTCCTTGGCCTTGGTGAGGTTGCCGCCCCACCAGCCGCAGTCCTCGTCGTTGCTGGGATCGTTGTCCCAGATGTTGGACTCCCCGCCGCTGGGGCAGCTCACACCCTCGACGAAGATCAGCCAGTTGGGCTGCACCGACAGGATCGCGTTGCCCGCCCGCTCGGCCGCCAGCCGCCAGTCGCGCGACTCGTCGCCGCAGCCCCAGCAGGAACCCTTCGCGTTCGGGTTGGTGCCCTCGGCGTGCGGCTCGTTGTGCAGGTCGGCGCCGATCACCGTCGAGTTGCCCGCATACCGCCTGGCGAGCGACTTCCAGTTGTCGATCCAGGTGCTCTCCGGGACTCCGGAGACGTACCACAGCGCGCTCTGCCCGGCGCTGGTCGGCCGGTGCCGGTCGAGGATGATGCGCATCCCCTTCTGGCCCGCGTAGTCCACCACCTTGTCGAGGATCTCCAGCGGAGACAGGCCGACCAGGTCGGGGTTGGTGTAGGTGTTGACGCTGGTCGCGACGGCACCGGGCTTCACCGCGTCGTCGGAGAACGGCACCCGGAGGGTGTTGTAGCCCAGGTTCGCCATCAGGTCGATCTGGCTCTTCCACGGATTACTTGACCACAGCCCGTGGAAGGTCTTGTTGTCGGTCTCCATGCCGAACCAGTTGATGCCGGTCAACCGTACGGTCGCGCCCGTGCTGTCAACGATCTTGTTGCCGTTGGTGTGCAGGTAACCGCTGCCGGTGCCGGCCGCGTAGGCCGGCGACCCGGTGACTCCGGTGACGGCGAGCACGGTGGCCGCCGTCACCGCCACCGAGGCCAGCCCGCCGAGAATCCGTCGAGACAAGACGTGCCTCCCGCCCGGGGGCGCGCCGACGTGAGCCGACCGGCCAGGCGCACGCCCCAGGACCACCGCTCATGCGGTGGATGGTCGTGGCATGCCCTGACCGCACGCCTGAACAATATGAACGTTTATGGCTCGCAGGCCATTTTGTCGGCTCCGACCGCCCAGCGTCAACGTTTGCCCGGGCCGCCCCGGCGGCCACGCTAAGGAACGATGTTGACCAGCTTCGGCGCCCGTACGATCACCTTGCGCGGGGCTCCATCGAGGTAGTGCTGGACCTTCCCCGACGCGAGGGCGAGCGACTCCAGCTCGGCGTCGGTGATGTCCGGTGAAACCTCCAGCCGGTCGCGCACCTTCCCCGCCACCTGGACGACGCAGGTGACCGACTCCTGGACCAGCAGCGCCGGCTCGGCGACCGGCCAGCCCGCCTTCGCCACCGACGGCGCGTGGCCGAGCCGTTCCCAGCCCTCCTCCGCCGTGTACGGTGCGACCAGCGACAGCATGACGGCCAGGGTCTCGGCGGCCTCGCGTACCGCCGGGTCGGCGGCGCCCGGCCCGGAGTCGATCGCCCGGCGCGCGGCCGTGGTCAGCTCCATCATGCGGGCCAGCGCGACGTTGTAGCGGTGCGAATCGATCAGCCGGGTAGCCTCGTCGATGGTGTGGTGGGTGACCTTGCGCAGCTCCAGGTCGCCGGCGGCGAAGTCGGCTCCGGGGGCGGACGCGGCGCCCGCCTCGGTCATCACGCGCAGTGCGCGGGCCAGGAACTTCTGCGAGGCGGCCGGGGAGACGTCGGCCCAGTCGATGTCGTCCTCCGGCGGCCCGGCGAACAGCATCGTGAACCTGACCGCGTCCACGCCGTACGCGTCGATCTGCTGGCCCAGGTCGACGCCGTTGCCCAGCGTCTTGGACATCGCCTTGCCCTGGTTGATCACCTGGCCCTGGTTGAGCAGGCGCAGGAAGGGCTCGGTGAAGTCGACCATGCCCATGTCATGGAGGACCTTGATGAAGAACCGCGCGTACAGCAGGTGCAGCACCGCGTGCTCGACGCCGCCGACGTACTGGTCGATCGGGCCCCACTTGCGTACGCGCTCGACGTCGAAGGGTCCGTCGGTGTAGTCCGGGTTGCAGTAGCGCAGGTAGTACCACGACGAGTCGACGAAGGTGTCCATCGTGTCGGTGTCCCGCCTGGCGGGGCCGGAGCACTTGGGACAGGCGACGTTGACCCACTCCTCGGCGCTCGCCAGCGGGGAGATCCCCTTGGGCGCCAGCGCCTCACCGCGCATGTCGGGCAGCGTCACCGGGAGCTGGTCGTCGGGGACCGGCACCTCGCCGCAGTCGGCGCAGTGGATGATCGGGATCGGGGTGCCCCAGAACCGCTGCCGCGACAGCAGCCAGTCGCGGAGCCGGAAGTTGACCGTGGCCCGGCCGGTGCCCCGCTCACCCAGGACCTCGATGATCTTCTTGATCGCGTCGGCCTTGGACAGGCCGTCCAGCGGCCCGGAGTTCACCAGCGTGCCCTCGCCCGGCGTGGCGACGCCGGTCTCCCCCGGATCGGCCAGACCGGTGTGCACGACGACCCTGACCGGCAGGCCGAACTTCCGCGCGAAGTCGAGGTCGCGCTGGTCGTGCGCGGGCACCGCCATGATCGCACCATGGCCGTAGTCGGACAGCACGTAGTCGGCCGCCCAGACCGGGATGCGCTCGCCGTTGACCGGGTTGATCGCGTAGGTGCCCAGGAAGACGCCGGTCTTCTCCTTCTCCGTGGACAGCCGCTCTATGTCCGACAGCTTGGCGACCTGTGCCTTGTAGGCGGCCAGCGCCTCGCGCTGGTCCGGCGTGACGATCTCTTCGGCGAGCGCGGCGTCCGGGGCGACCACGAAGAAGGTGGCGCCGTACAACGTGTCGGGCCGGGTGGTGTAGACGGTGACCGGTTCTTCGCGGCCCTCGATCGGGAACTCGACGTCCGCGCCGGTGGAGCGGCCGATCCAGTTGCGCTGCATGGTCAGCACGCGCTCGGGCCAGCCGCCCTCCAGCTGCGCCATGTCGTCGACCAGCCGGTCGGCGTACTCAGTGATCTTGAAGTACCACTGGGTCAGCTCGCGGCGGACCACCTCGGCTTCGCAGCGCTCGCAGCGCCCAGCGACGACCTGCTCGTTGGCCAGCACCGTCTGGTCGACCGGGCACCAGTTGACCAGGCCGCCCTTGCGGTAGGCCAGCCCACGCTCGAAGAAGCGGATGAACAGCCACTGGTTCCAGCGGTAGTACTCGGGGTCGCTGGTGTGCAGCCGGCGCGACCAGTCGAAGGACACCGCGTACCGCTTGAACGAGTTCGCCTGGGTGTCGATGTTCGCGTACGTCCACTCGGCGGGGTGGGCGTTGCGCTTGATGGCGGCGTTCTCAGCGGGCAGGCCGAAGGAGTCCCACCCGATCGGGTGCAGGACGTTGTAGCCCTTCTGGAACCAGTAGCGGGCCAGGACGTCGCCGATGGCGAACACCTCGCCGTGTCCCATGTGAAGGTCACCGGAGGGGTAGGGGAACATGTCGAGCATGTACCGGCGCGGCCTGGGGTCCTCGGGGTCCTCAACGCCGGCGAAGGTGTCCAACTCCTCCCACCGCGGCAGCCACTTGGCCTGCAGTGCCTGGGGGTCATACACCGGTTCGTCCACTTCCACTCCTCGCCCGGCGGCTGCTACGTGATCAGAATCCCCGCTCCGCGAGGTCCCCGCTCCGGCACGGGATCAGATGGGCGGCCGGGAACACGGGCCCGAACAGGGTGGCGGAGCGCCAATAAAGGTTAGCGCAGACGGCAACCGCATCGCCGACGACCAACCCGGGCTGACGTCGCAAGTCAAACTACGATACCCGATGGTGACAGATCCGTTGTGACCTCTTATGTCCCGTTAGTTTACTGTCTTCGCTGTGGCCGACACCTTCCCGCCGTCGGGCCTGCCGATGCAGGACCCGCCTACCGACCCCTCGGGCGAGCAGTTTCGCGGGGCATTCCCCGGTTTCCCTGCGACACCCCCCGCGTCACGTGAGACCATGCCAGGCACCCCCAATCCGGGCATGATCGCGGGAGGTAGCATGCCGCCGGACCCCAGCGAGCCGCAGCGAGCACCCGACTGGCCGGAGGTCCCGCCCGCCCGGCCGGACCCCGGAGGCTCGCCCTTCACCCCCACCGTCCGATCGTTCATGGCGGCCTCGCCGCACTCCGGTCCACAACACGGGGGCCCAGATCACGGAGGTCCAGAACACGGGGGCCCAGATCACGGCAGCCCCGGCTACCGCGGCATGGGACGCCGCAGCATGGGATACGGGGGCCCAGCATACGAGGGCTCAGGACACGGGGGCCCAGGACACGGGGGCCCAGAACACGGGGGCCCAGAACACGGGGGCCCAGCATACGAGGGGTCAGAAGAGCGGTTCCCGAGCCGCCGCGGGCCCGACCCCGGCCCGGGCGGCCCGGACCCGGACCACCGTACGGCCCACTTCGACCATCAGGCCACGCATCCCCGGCCGCGCCCCTCCGCCGCCCATCCGCAGACGCCCGCCGCACCGCCGATGCCGCCGCCGCCCCCGCCACCGCCGGACGATCCGTACAAGCCGTTCGTGACGGCTGGGCAGATCAGCGGGCCGAAGACACCGCCGGCGCACCGGCAGCAGGAGCTGTGGAACACGGTCTTCGGGGAGAACTACGACGCCATCGACGAGTATGAGGACGACGAGGGCGGCCGGCCGGTCTGGCTGTTCGCGCTGGGCGGCTCGGTGCTCGTCGCGCTGGTCGGGGTGCTGGTGTGGGCGTTCGTCGCCGGTCCGCTCAGTTCGTCCAGCGAGGCCGACACCGAACCGGTCACGCCGTCGGCCAAGCCGTCCTCCTCGATGGTGGCCAAGCCGCAGTCGAGGTATCCCACACTGCCGAGGTTCAAGGGAAAGGCCTCACCCGTCAACGGCACCATCGCCGACGAGACGGGCCGGATCACGGTGCCCAGACTCGGCGGGAAGTGGCTGCTCGACCCGGACGGCCAGACCGTGCAGGCGAAGTACGGCTTCGCCGGCAGGCAGCACGTCCAGGGGGTCCAGGGGGCTCAGGAGGCCGAGCTCATGTGGGGCCCGCTGTCGCAGACGCTGGCCGCGAAGTACACGACGCCGGACAAGCTCGCCCCGGTGGTCAACGCGGTGGCCGTCTACGCACGGCAGGCGCTGCTGCCCAAGGGCAACAAGGCGACCAAGATCGCCCAACAGAAGCTGACGCGCAACGGCAAGACCGGGCTGCTGTCCGCATACAAGATCACCTCAGGCGTGGACGAGACGACGATCGTGGTGGCGGCGCTGGACACCGGTGGCGATCTGCCGGCGGTCGTCTACATGGCGGTCCCCGGAGACCAGTCCGACCTGCTCCCCGACGTCAACACGGTCTTCCGGTCGATCCGCCCGCTCAAGCAGCAGTAGCGACTCCGAGCCGGGCCCTCCGGCGGCCGTCCGGCCGTACGCCGCATCCAGAACGATCTCCGGAGAGCCCGCGCTCACGGCCGCACCGGCCCACGCGAACCGGCGCGGCCCGCGAGCTCAGCATGCCTTTGCCTAATCCAGATCGTTAGGTGACCTGCATCACAAAATGTGATACCAACCGGTAGGTATGTGACCTCGGGCACATATCACCGGAAATACGGGTCACCACACCCCCGATAACGGAGGAGGGGCAGATGCTGAACCTGTCCGTCGTGCTGGAGGACAGCGCCAGGGAACATCCCGACCACACGGCCGTCGTCTACGAAGATCTGCGTCTGCCCTACTCCCTCGTCGATTCCATGGCCAACCAGGTCGCGAACCTGCTCGTCTCGCGCGGTATCGGCCGGGGCGACAAGGTGGCGCTGGCCTGCCCCAACCTGCCGTACTTCCCGTTCGTCTACTTCGGCATCCTGAAGGCCGGGGCGGTCGTCGTCCCGCTCAACGTGCTGCTCCAGTCGAGGGAGATCGCCTACCACCTGGACGACTCCGAGGCGAAGGCGTTCTTCTGCTTCGAGGGAACACCGGAGCTGCCGCTCGGCGAGCGCGGGCGGAAGGGTTTCGAGAGCGCGGCGCGCGCCGAGCACTTCTTCGTGCTGCCCGCGACGCCGCTCGCGACCGAATCTCCGTACGGCGAAAGCCTGTGGGCCGCGCTCGACGGAGTGCCGGGGACCTTCGAGACCGTGGCGACCTCGGCCGACGACACCGCGGTGATCCTCTACACCAGCGGCACCACCGGGCAGCCCAAGGGCGCCGAGCTCAGTCATCAGAACATGCTGCTCAACGCCATAGTCAGCGACGAGATGTTCGCCCGGCATGAACAGAACGTCTACCTCGCCACGCTGCCGCTGTTCCACTCGTTCGGCCAGACCGTGGTCATGAACACCGGGTTCCGGCGGCACGCCACCATCGTCCTGATGCCGCGATTCGAGCCGGTCGCGGCCCTCGAACTCATGACCCGGGAGAACGTCACCTCGTTCGCGGGGGTGCCCACCATGTACTGGGCGATGCTCGCCGCCGTACGCGCCGGGCGGGCCGAGGTGCCGACGTCGCTGGCCACGGCCGTCTCCGGTGGCTCGGCACTGCCGGTCGAGGTGCTCAAGGACTTCTCCGCGACGTTCGGCGTCGGCATCCTGGAGGGCTACGGTCTCTCGGAGACCTCGCCGGTCGCCTCGTTCAACCAGCCGGGCAGGCCCGCCAAGGTCGGCTCGATCGGCACTCCGATCTGGGGCGTGGAGATGCGCCTCGTCGACGCCGACTGGAACAACGCCGACGACATCGGCGAGATCGCCATACGCGGGCACAACATCATGAAGGGCTACCACAACCGCCCAGAGGCGACCGCCGAGGTCATGCGGGACGGCTGGTTCCGCACCGGCGACCTCGCCCGGCGCGACGAGGACGGCTACTACTTCATCGTCGACCGGGCCAAGGACATGATCATCCGCGGTGGTTTCAACGTCTACCCCCGGGAGCTGGAGGAGGTCCTGATGACCCACCCGGCCGTCTCGCTCGCCGCGGTCGTCGGGGTGCCCCACGATTCCCACGGCGAGGAGATCAAGGCGTACGTCATCCGCACCCCGGAGGCCACCGTCTCCGAGGAGGAGCTGGTGGCCTGGTGCCGGGAGAACATGGCGGCCTACAAGTACCCGCGGATCGTCGAGTTCCGCGACGCCCTGCCGATGACAGCGACCGGGAAGATTCTCAAGCGGGAGCTGCGGTAGGCCCTGCACGGCCGTGGCGGCCGCCGGGGCTTCACGCCGCCACGGCCGCCGCCACGACTTCGATGTTCTTACGGTTCTTGACGGATATCGGTCTCGACGGCGGCTATGGCCAGTGGAGGGACGGACGCAGTGCGACCTGCGATCGTCCCCGGTCGTCGGGCCTGACCCCGAGCACCTGGTGGAGCTGCACCTTGTTGCGCTCGAAGCCGACGATGCAGCCGGCCATGTAGAGCCGCCAGACCCGGGCCGTGCCCTGGCCGACCTCCTCGACCGCCTCGTCCCAGTGGGCGTCGAGGTTGGCGCACCACTCGCGCAGGGTCAGGGCATAGTGCTCGCGCAGGTTCTCCTCGTGACGGATCTCGAAGCCGATGTCCTCCATCTGGCGGATCAGGTGGCCGACCGACTCGAGCTCCCCGTCGGGGAAGACGTACCGGTTGATGAAGCCGCCCTTGTTGAACGTCTTCTCGGTCCCCGTCGGGCGGGTGATGCAGTGGTTGAGCAGCCGGCCGCCCGGCTTCAGCTTGCCGTACAGGAAGGAGAAGTAGGCGGGCAGATTGTCCTTGCCGATGTGCTCGGTGAGGCCGATCGAGCTGACCCGGTCGAAGCCGGTCTCCGTCACGTCGCGGTAGTCCATGTGGCGGACCTCGGCGAGGTCGGTCAGCCCGGCCTCGGCGATCGCCTTCTGCGCCCACTCGGCCTGCTGCCGGGAGAGCGTGACGCCCAGGGCCTTCACGCCGTACTCCTTGGCCGCGTGCATGACCATGCCGCCCCAGCCGCAGCCCACGTCGAGCAGCCGCATTCCCGGCCGGAGGTCCAGCTTCTTGGCCACCAGGTCGAACTTGGCGTACTGCGCCTCCTCCAGCGTCGAGTCCTGCTCGGGGAAGACGGCGCAGGTGTACGCCATCGAGGGGCCGAGCACCCACTCGTAGAACCGGTTGGAGACGTCGTAGTGGTGCTGGATCGCCTCGGCGTCGCGCTGCTTGGCGTGACGGCTGCCCAGCTTCGCCAGCGCGCTGTGGCGCATCTCCTGCGGCGGGAGATCGACCCGCATCATCAGGGGCTTGATGCCGAGCGACCGGACCGCGTCGATCTTCTCGCGCAGCGACAGGTCGTGCAGCGTGATCGACCACATATGGTCGAGCAGGGTGTACATGTCGCCGTGGACATCGATGTGGCCCGAGATGTAGGCCCGTGCCAGGCCGAGCTCTCCGGGCGCCTGCGCCAGATGGGCCACAGCGGCGGGGGTCTTCACCTCGATCGACACGTCTGCGTCCGCAGGGCCCGTCGCGCTGCCGTCGTAGGCGGTCAGACGGATGCCCGCATCGGTACCAACGATCTTCTCGAAGATCTTCGCAAGAGACAATCTGCACCTCTCTTGGCTGTCACGTACCGCCTATCTACCCCGGACGCACTTGTCGTACAGGTCGAGCAGACGTCCGCCCGGGTCGTACGCGCGTTTGACCGGCCAGTAGGCGTCCCCGTTGTACAGCCGCCAGAACTCCTCCCGTTCGTAGAACGAGGTCGAGTACAGCGACTTGTGGCCGTCGAGCCGGTGAACCGCCTGCTCGATCAGCCGGTTGTAGTAGCCGTCGTACTGGCCACGCGGCAACGGGACCATGCCCCAGAAGCCGAAGTTCACATAGAGGCGGCCGGGCTCCAGCGGATAGAGCGACCACTCTGCCGTCGACTTGAGCGGGCACATCCACACGGGCGTCATCCCGACCTCACCGGAGAAGAAGTCGAGGAACTCGGCGCCCCGCTCGACCGGCACCTCCACGTCCTGGATGACCGACTCCTGCGCCGGGTTGCCGCGCCAGCGGTCGACGCGGGCGGTGACGCCGTACCGCTGGTCGAGCCCCACGAGCCTGCGGTAGACGTCCGACCGGAGCCAGCGGCGTGGCACCAGCGAGCGGACCAGCGGCTGCTGCACGCCGAAGGCGCGCGAGCACCAGAACCAGTCGGTGTCCCACCGCCACAGGTAGTCGCGGATGGTCAGCCAGTCGCGGGAGCGGCTGCGGATGGACTGGTAGTAGATCCGCATACCGGTGTAGTCGGACGTGTAGGGCGCTCGGTCCGAGAACGTGCCGACCGTGATGTACATCTCGTTCGGCCCGAAGTAGGTGCCGTCGACGAAGTCGGCCGGCTCGCCGTCGTACGCGCGGTTCTCGCAGATCTCGTGCATGGCCAGCATGCACTTGTCCGCCTCGGTGAACCGGATGTGGGTCAGCCGCACGAACGGCTTGACCCGGGCGAGTTTGATGCGGATCCGCAGGGCGTACCCGAGCGTGCCGTAGGAGTTGGGGAAGGAGCGGAACAGGTCGGCGTGCTCACCCTCCGGCCGGGCCACGACGACGCGCCCGTCCCCGGTGAGGATCTCCATCTCCTCCACGGACTCGTGCGGCAGACCGGCGGAGAAGCTGGTCGACTCGATGCCGAGGCCGGTGACCGCGCCGCCCAGCGTGATCGTCTTGAGCTGGGGCACCACGTACGGCATGAGCCCGTGCGGCAGGGTCGCGTCGACCAGGTGCTCGTACGTGGTCATGCCCTGCACCTCGGCCGTCATCGTCGACGGATCGACCTGGATCACCTGGTCGAGGTCGCGGGCGGACAGTGCGGCCGTCCTGGCGGGCGCACGGAAGCGGAACAGGTTCGTCGTGGCCTTGGCCAGGCGGGGCGCGGCGCCCTCCGGGATGGCCGCATAGGATTCCCTGATCTGCTCGACCGCCTTCTCATGGGCGGTCATACTGGCCGTGCGCTCTGGCATGGAACCACCCCCTGGATAGTGAGATCGTCTCCGGGTCGGATCCGGCCGATCTCCCTGCCTGTCTGCGGCACGTCCGTCTGGCCGATCCTCGCTACGGCAAAGATCCACCGGACACTCCCTTGCACGCTATCCCCCGAGAACGTCGCAAACCAGAGCCGACACGTTACGCCCGCGAAAACTCTCCGGTTCGTCCGCGACGCCGGGGGAACGACGCCATCGAAGGGTAGATCGTATCTCTTTTCGATTCATCGGCCGAGCCGGGGTCTGTTTCACCCGATTCGCGCATCCACGGCGACCGAATCATGTTCTATTCTCCGCGTAGGGAGTGACCCGGGCACGGCCCGGTGCGACCGAGCGCGAGGACGTCTCGGAGGACACACGGAGGACACGCGGAGGACATCATGGAGGAGCCCCGGAAGGGCCCGCTGGCCGGGGTGAGGGTGCTGGAACTCGCCGGCCTGGCGCCCGGGCCGTTCGCGGGCATGATGCTGGCCGACCACGGCGCGCAGGTGCTGCGGATCGACCGGGTCGAGGCGGTCACCGACAGGCCCCGGCGGGACGTCATGGACCGCGGCAAGCGCACGATCGGCCTCGACCTGAAGTCGCCCGAGGGCGTCGCGGCCCTCAGGAGGCTGGCCGCCCGCGCCGACGTGCTGATCGAGGTGTTCCGGCCCGGCGTCGCCGAGCGGCTGGGGATCGGCCCGGCCGACCTGCACGCGGTGAACGAACGGCTGATCTACGGCCGGCTGACCGGCTGGGGTCAGGAGGGGCCGCTCGCGTCGGTGGCGGGGCACGACATCGACTACATCGCGATCTCCGGTGTGCTGTCGCGGCTCGGCCGGGCGGGCGGCAAGCCCACTCCCCCCGTCAACCTCCTCGGCGACTTCGCCGGCGGCGGCCTCATGCTGGCCTACGGCGTGCTGCTCGCCCTGTTCGAACGCGAGCGCACCGGGCGGGGCAGGGTGATCGACGCCGCGATGGTGGACGGCGCGGCGCTGCTGTTCGCGATGTTCTACACCGGCATCGCCGACGGCCGATGGGGTCCGCGCGGCACCAACCTGCTGGACACCGGAGCGCCGATGTACGACACGTACGAGACGGCCGACGGAGGGTTCCTGGCGGTCGGACCGCTGGAGCCGAAGTTCTGGGCGGAGATGCTCGACCGGATCGGCCGGGTCGCGGACGTGACCGACCTGCCGAGCCGGGACGACCCGGCCGTGTGGCCGCTGCTGCGCGATCGGCTCACCGCGATCTTCCGGTCCAGGACCCGGGCGGAGTGGGAGCGGCTCTTCGAGGGATCGGACGCCTGCGTCTTCCCCGTGCTGGACGTGAACGAGGCCGTCGCGTACCCGCACAACCGGGCGCGGGAGACGTTCCTGGAGATCGACGGCGTACCGCAGCCGGCCCCCGCCCCGCGCCTGCTCGGCGGCGAACGGCGGAGGGAACCCGGCGAACTGGCGCCCGCCACCCGCCTCCACGACCTCACCGAGTGGGGCCTGCCGGAGGACGAGGCCGCGGCTCTGCGCGAGGCCGGTGTGCTGGCCTGATCAGGATTCTCCGAACGACGGCAGGACCGCGACGTACAGGTCGGCCCCGGCCGGGTGATGCACCTCGAGGTCGGTGGTGTAGGCGCGCACGGGGGTGTCGCCCGACTCCGTGTGCTTCCACACCTGCTGCCACGTCTCGAGCAACGCGCCCGGCATCTGGCCCCGTGCCTCGAACAGCATGGCCGGGACACCGGGGACCCGTACGGCGACCATGCCCTCGGGAAGCCGTGCCGCCGTGCGCACGGCGATGCCCACGATCTGGGTGTAGGCCCCGGTGTGGCCGCTCTCGTAGTCCGTCAGCACCGCGTAGAGGTTCTCGTCGACCCGGCCCGGCACGTGGGCGAACGCTCCGGGAGATCCGGCACGCGTCCACAGTCCCGGCAGCTGGGCACGCGCCGGGTCGGCCTCCGCCGCGTTTGTCGTCCGCACGGCGTAGCCGACGACGAGCACCTCCGGCCGGTCAACGATGATCACAGCTTCTCCTCTCAGGCGAGGTCAATGTATCCGGTACCCGGGTCTCCCCTCGTCCCGGGCCGGGAATGCCCGACTATGACCGCTCACCACATAGGCTGGACAAACGTGCGATTCCTCAATGATGTGACGCCGCCCTACGATCTCACGTACAGCGATGTCTTCATGGTGCCCTCCCGATCGGCGATCGGGTCGCGCCTGGACGTCGATCTCTCGACGAACGACGGCACCGGCACCACGATCCCCATCGTGGTCGCCAACATGACCGCCGTGGCCGGGCGCCGCATGGCGGAGACCGTGGCCCGCCGCGGCGGCATCGCCGTGCTTCCGCAGGACATACCGATCGACGTGGTGGCCGAGGTCGTCCAGTGGGTGAAGGGCCGCGACCTGGTCCACGACACCCCGATCACGCTGACGGCCCACCACACGGTCGGCGAGGCGCTGAGCCTGCTGCCCAAGCGGGCGCACGGCGCGATCATCGTCGTTGACTGGCAGAACCGCCCGGTCGGGGTCGTCACCGAGGCCGACTGCCAGGGGGTGGACATGTTCACCCAGCTCTCCCAGGTCATGTCGGCCTCGCCGCAGACGCTGCCGCGCGGGACCGACCCGCAGGCCGCGTTCGACGCGCTGCACGAGGGACGGCACCGGCTCGCCCCCGTGGTCGACGCCGACGGCGCCCTGGTCGGCATCCTCACCCGTACGGGAGCGCTGCGCTCCACGCTCTACCGGCCCGCCGTCGACGCGGAGGGCCGCCTGCGCATCGGCGCCGCCGTCGGCGTGAACGGCGACGTGGCCGCCAAGGCCAAGGAACTGGTGGAAGCGGGCGCCGACCTGCTCGTGGTCGACACCGCCCACGGCCACCAGGAGAAGATGATGACCGCGCTGCGGGCGGTCCGCGCGCTCGACCCGGACGTGCCGGTCGCGGCGGGCAACGTCGTCACCGCCGAGGGGGTCCGCGACCTGGTCGAGGCGGGGGCGGACATCGTCAAGGTCGGCGTCGGGCCCGGCGCGATGTGCACGACCCGGATGATGACCGGCGTGGGCCGGCCGCAGTTCTCCGCCGTGCTGGAGTGCGCCGCGCAGGCCCGGGCCCTGGGACGTCACGTGTGGGCCGACGGCGGTGTGCGCCATCCACGCGACGTCGCGCTCGCGCTGGCGGCCGGCGCGTCCAACGTGATGATCGGTTCGTGGTTCGCGGGGACGTACGAGTCGCCGGGCGACACCCGGATCGCGCCCGACGGCCGCGCGTACAAGGAGAACTACGGCATGGCCTCGGCCCGTGCCGTACGGCTGCGCACCGCCGAGGACTCGCCGTTCGAGCGGGCGCGCAAGGCGCTGTTCGAGGAGGGCATCTCGACGTCGCGGATGTATCTGGACCCGGCACGGCCGAGCGTCGAGGACCAGATCGA
Source organism: Sphaerimonospora sp. CA-214678 (assembly GCF_050942215.1). Lineage (GTDB taxonomy): Bacteria > Actinomycetota > Actinomycetes > Streptosporangiales > Streptosporangiaceae > Sphaerimonospora. The sequence goes on along the minus strand of NZ_CP192056.1, from coordinate 1,860,586 downwards.
CGCCATCGTCGCCGGGCTGCGATCGTCCTGCACCTACGCGGGAGCGGCCGACCTGGAGGAGTTCCACGAGAGGGCCGTCGTGGGCGTGCAGAGCGCCTCCGGATACAGCGAGGGCATGCCGCTCCACCAGAGCTGGTGAGCCCGCCGTCGCCGCCCGGACAGGCATATCCGCCGTCCGTCGGGTAGTGCGGTCATGCAACGACGACCGCACTACCCGCGGAGGCGAACATGTTGGATTCCCCGTCCAGGGGACGGCTCACCCCGGCGGCCGACCGGCGCCCGCTGGTCAGCTACGACAACTACGCGGCGGCCCAGCGCACGGTCGACGCCCTGTCCGACGCCGGTTTCCCAGTGGAGACGGCCGCCATCGTCGGCACGGACCTGCGCCTGGAGGAGACCGTAACCGGGCGGCTCACCAACGGCCGGGCCGCGTTGACCGGTTTGATCAGCGGAGCGGTCTTCGGCTTCGTCGTCGGTCTCTTCCTGGGGCTGTTCACCACGACGACGACCTCCTTCGTCTGGCTCGTGCTGTGGTCGATCCTCTGGGGCGCCATCGCCGGGGCCGCCTTCGGTTTCGTCAGCCATGCGTTCACGGGCGGCGTCCGCGACTTCTCGTCCCGCAGCTCGATCGTGGCGGGCCGCTACGACGTGCTGGTGGGCGCCTCCGTACTGGATCGGGCCCAGGCCCTGCTGCAGGGCGGGCAGGCGCCCGCGGACACCGTCATCGTCGAACGCCCGCCGACCGCGGGCCCGGCGGCCGGCACGACCAACAGGACGAAGGACACGGAGACGGACGCGGGCCGGGGCTCCGCCCGGGACACGGCACGGTACGACGGGTCCGGCCGGTAGAGTCGATCACCGGCCGGAAGCCCCGGCGTGAGAGGACAGGAGACGCACGTGACAGCGGAGAAGCCCGAGATCGACTTCCCCGAGGGTGAGCCGCCCGCCGACCTGGAGATCGTCGACCTCGTCGAGGGGAACGGGCCCGAGGCCAGGGCGGGACAGGACGTCACCGTGCACTACGTCGGGGTCGCCTTCTCCACCGGCGAGGAGTTCGACGCGTCGTGGAACCGCGGCCGGCCGTTCCAGTTCCCGCTGGGCGGCGGCCGGGTCATCGCCGGATGGGACCGCGGCGTGATCGGCATGAAGGTCGGCGGTCGGCGTCGCCTCACGATTCCGCCGCACCTCGGGTACGGCGATCGCGGCGCAGGCAATGTCATCAAGCCGGGCGAGACGCTCATCTTCGTCGTCGACCTGCTCGGCGTCGGCTGACGTACCGATTCAGCGCGGCGGGCCGCCGGCGTCGATGACGGGCGGACGATCGCGGTCGCCGGATCCACCCCGGACACCCGGCTCCCCCGCCGCTCGCCCGGCGTCCGATCACGGCGATCGCGCCGGTGGCCGTCGCGGTGCCGTGCCGACACCACCCTCGCGTAGCCGGATCCGGCGGTCGTGAGGCAGGATTACGGTGTGTTGCTGATCGACCTCGCCCGCACGTCGGCGGCCGTCGCCGCCGACCGGGCCCGTACGGCCAAAATCGCCCATCTGGCCGAGCTGCTGGGCCGGGTCGGGCCGAACGAGGCGGAGATCGCGATCGCCTACCTGGCCGGTGAGCTGCCACAGCGTCAGATCGGCGTGGGCTGGCGGAGCCTGCGCGACCTGCCCGAGCCGCGTCAGGTCGCCACGATGACCCTCGCCCAGGTCGACGCGCTGCTCGACCGCATCGGGTCTCAGGCCGGCCCCGGCTCGCAGGCGGCACGCCGGGGGCTGCTCGGCGAGCTCTTCGCCACGGCCACCCGGCAGGAGCAGTCGTTCCTGAAGCGGCTGCTGACGGGAGAGCTTCGCCAGGGGGCGCAGGGCGGCGTGATGGTCGAGGCGATCGCCAGGGCGGCACAGGTGCCCGCAGCCGAGGTCCGCCGCGCGCTGACCCTGCGCGGCTGGCTTCCGGCCGTGGGGGCCGCCGCGCTGAGCGGCGGCGTCGCTGCGCTGCGCGCGTTCCGCCTCGAGGTCGGGCGCCCGGTCGCGCCGATGCTCGCGCAGAGCACGCTGAGCGTCGCCGCCGCGCTGGAGAAGATCGGGGGACCGGCCGCGATCGAGTGGAAGCTCGACGGCGTGCGGGTGCAGGCCCATCGGCGGGACGAACAGGTGACGGTGTTCACCCGGACGCTCGACGACATCACCGCTCAGGTCCCCGAACTGGTCGAGGCCGTCGCCGCGCTGCCCGACACCGACCTGGTGCTCGACGGTGAGGTGATCGCGCTGCGGCCCGACGGCCGCCCGGAGCCCTTCCAGGTCACCTCCGGCCGGGTCGCGAGGAAGACCGGGGTCGACGAGATGCGTGCGGCCGTGCCGCTCAGCGTCTTCTTCTTCGACGCGCTGCGCCTGGGCGGCGCCGACCTGCTCGATCTTCCGGACAAGGAGCGGCACGCCGCGCTTGAGGCGGCCGTGCCGGCCGACCTGATCACCCCGCGCCTCGTCACGGCCGACGCCGGGGAGGGCGAGGAGTTCTTCGCCGACGCCCTGCGGCGCGGTCACGAGGGCGTCGTGGTGAAGTCCCCGGGCACGCCGTACGCGGCGGGGCGGCGCGGAGCCGGTTGGATCAAGGTGAAGCCACGGCACACCCTGGACCTCGTGGTGCTCGCCGCCGAATGGGGCAGCGGCCGGCGCCAGGGGTGGCTGTCCAACCTCCACCTGGGCGCCCTCGACCCCGAGAACGGCGGCTTCGTGATGCTCGGCAAGACCTTCAAGGGCCTGACCGACGAGCTGCTGACCTGGCAGACCCAGCAGTTCCTGCGGCTGGCGGAAGGTCCCGCCGACGACTGGGTGGTCACGGTCAAACCCGAGCTCGTCGTGGAGATCGCCTTCGACGGCGTCCAGCGGTCGAGCCGCTACCCGGGCGGGATGGCGCTGCGGTTCGCCCGCGTGCTGCGCTACCGGCCGGACAAGCGGCCCGACGAGGCCGACACGGTCGAGGCGGTCCGCGCGCTCCTGCCCTGAGCGGCCGCCTGTCTCACGAGCTCATCTCATCGGCTTCACTTCACCAGGCGGAGCGTCATCGGATAGCGGAACTCGGTGCCCGAGACCGCCGATACCCCCGCGACGATGGACAGCACGAACCACAGGACCCAGATGACCGGGATCAGGATGATGCCGACGACGGTGAACGGCAGCAGGATCGTGGCGCCCAGCACGGTGAGCTGGAAGTTCAGCGCCTCCACCGCCTGCCTCCTGACGTATGGCGAATCGCCGCCCGCCACCAGCATCATGATCAGCGGACCGATCACGACCAGCCCGGTCAGCCCCAGCAGGTGTGCCCCGGCGCCGAGGAGGCGATCGCGGGACTCGGCGGCCGGCCCCGGGTAGGTCGTCGGGGGCGGCACGTAGGCGGGGCGTGAGCCGTACAGGTCGGTCATGATCGGCATGAGGTCCGCGTGCGTGCGCGCGGTCATGGCGCGATCCAGCCGCTCGTCCATCTCGATCTTGTCGATCCGGCCCGCCGCGAAGGCCGCCTTCACGTGCTCGACCACCTGATCACGATCCGCGTCGGACACACGTAGCTGCGGGTGCTGCACGGGCATGTGCCCCTGCCACCGTGGTTTCGCTGCCGCCGGCATCAAAGCATCGCCTTCCGTCAGTGGCCGTCAATGGTCGGACCGGCCCTATCTCGAGTCTGCCTCCATCTTCGGCGAGGCGGAGCGTGCCGGCATCAGGGAAATCCCCGACATGGCCCGGAGAAGTCCTTAACGCGTTCGTGATTACGGGAAGGTATAAAAACGCTATGGGATGGCGAGATCGCTACGGCCTGAGACGACGACGGCGCGGACCACGTGTCGCCAAGTTCGACCGCTCGGCGACCGATGAGGACATCGAGACGCTCATCGAGTTCGCCAAGACCCGGCGAGGTGTCGAGTTCTACGTCGAGCCGGAGACATTCGCGACCGAGACCACGGCCGTCGCCGTGGCGAGCGACGGGGAATGGACCCGTCGCCGCGTCGGATCGCCCGCGGTGATCCGCAAGGTCGCCGGAGATCTGGCGCTGCCGGTCTACGACGTGCAGCTCACCGGCTACCCCGCACGGATGCGGGCGTACAACGAACGGCGCCGGCAGACAGACAGCGAGGAACCCGCCTAGCATCGCCGGCTCAGCCCGCCAGCGCGGACGGTTCCTCCCCCAGCAGGGCGCACAGGGGCGTCAGCCAGCCCGAGTTGGGCGGGCCCATCTCGATGTCGATGTCCTCGGGCGTCGGCATGTGGTCGCGTAACGCGTCCGGCGGCAGCAGATGCGTCAGCGCCTGCCGCAGCAGGATGGCCATGGAGTAGCCGGGGTCGGCGGCGAGCGCCCGCTCCAGGGCCATGCTCGCCAGCGCGCAGTCTCCCGCACGCCAGGCAGCGGCGGCCAGCAGTGAGGCGGCGGGCGCGACGCAGCGCGGCTCCAGCCTGCGCGTGAGATCCCGCCACAGGATCGAATGCGCGTCGCGGTCGTCGAGCAGCGCCCACGCCTCATCACGGATCCGGATGACCGCGAGATCGAAGCCGAGGCGGGCCGCCTCGTCGTCGTCCAGCCTGCCGCCGGAGGCGTACCTTTCGATCGCGGCCCGGACCCGGGCCAGGCCGTCGGCGACGAACGCCGCGGCGCATCCGTCGGTGGGCGTGCCCGTTCCGGCCAGCCTGGCGCGCAGGTCGGCACCGACGCGCCGGGTGGCCTCCCGCATGTCCGCTCCGCCGGACGGTTCGAGCGAGCGCCTCAGGCTGCCCCGGTCGGGCAGCGCGACCAGCCCGTGCACGACGGCCTCGGCGGCGACATGGCTGAACTCCGGGTCGTACGGCGTGCCATCGGCCGGGCAGCAGGCCGGGTCGGCGCACGCGTACGACCAGTAGCGGCCCCCGTCCGCTCGCAGCGCCTCGGCCAGGCCGATGCCGGCCCGCGCGAGCCGCCGCACGGCCTCGCCGACGGGGGGTGTCACGAGGCGGCCCGGGCCGTACCCGACCATGACGGCCGTCGTCACCCGCTCGCGCCGCAGCAGCGGGACGAGCCGGTCGAGGTCCCCGGGCCGGGACGGCAGGTCCCATCGCGTGCTCAGCCGCAGCGCCCGCCCGGCGAAGCCGATGACGACGAGACTGTCCGCGGGATGGAACCCGATGAGGTACGGCACGGCGGCGAGGATGTCCGCCGGAGTGGAGAGCACGAGTTTTCGTGTAGCGGTCATGGGGCCAAAGCCTGCCCGGCGGGCTCCCCCGCTCTCCCGCGGAACGTCCCGCTGTGGAAAAGTCAGGTCACCTCACCGTACAGATCGGTCGGAATCCACCGCCGCTGTGGAGAACCGCTCTCCCCCGAGCGGTCGGCGTCCGCCGCAGCGGCGGCGGGGCCGCTCACGGCGTGGGCCGCGCCAGGTGCAGGCGGACGAGCATGGCGGCGCCCGCCACGGCCGCGGGCATGAAGGCAACGCTGGCGAGCGGCACGAGGAAGGCCAGGAAGACGGGGACGCCGAAGCCGAGCGTGACCGCCTTGTTCGAGCGGAGCAGGGCGAACCGCTCCCTGCGCGCGAGGCCCCGGCGTTCCATCGCCAGCGCGGTGAGCTCCACGGTGAGGAAGAAACCCGAGACCATCGCGCCGAGCACCGGCACGACGGTCTGACCGATCACCGGCACGAATCCGAGCACGAACAGCGGGATCGTGAACATCAGGACATATCCGAGCGTGATGACGCTGTCCCGGATGGACCGGAAGAACGACCGCCAGAAGGGCTGGTCCGGCCCGTCGGGCAGCCCGCCGAGGTCCTCCTCGACCTTCTCCGACAGCTTCTCGTAGAACGGCTCCCCGATGACCAGCGTCACCGCGGTGAACGTCAGTACGGCGAGGCCGAGACCGGCCACGAAGACGACGATGCCGGCGAAAATCCGGAACGTGTCGCGCCAGCCCCAGTCGTCGGCGAACGGCGTGGCCCATGCGGCGATGTCACCCGCGTTCCTGCCGAGCCATATCAACGCGACCACGTAGAGAACGAGCGCGATCAGGGCGGGAATCAGGCCGAACAGCCACCATTTGGGGTGCCTGGCGATCCAGCCGAGCCCCTTGAAGCAGTAGCCGATGCCGTCGCCGAAACCGCGCAGGCCACGCGGCGCGGACGCACCGGCACCGTTCTGATCATTCCCGTTCACGCGGGGCAGGCTACCGCCAAAGGCGCGTGACGGGCACCCCGAGATCGGCGAACAGGCGTCGGAGCAGGGGCAGCGAGATCCCGAGCACGTTACCGTGGTCGCCGTCGATGCCGTCGACGAACCAGCCGCCGAGGCCGTCGAGGGTGAACGCCCCGGCGACACGCAGCGGCTCCCCGCTGGCGACGTACGCGGCGATCTCGTCGTCACCCGGCGTGCCGAACCGCACGACGGTAGAGCCCACCGCCGAGGCCATGCCGCCTCCCGGCACGTCGATGACGCAGTGCCCGGTCAGCAGCCTGCCGGTCCTCCCCCGCATCATCCGCCAGCGGCGCGCCGCCTCCTCCGGCGAGGCGGGCTTGCCGTACGCGACGCCGTCGAGTTCGAGCACGGAATCGCAGCCGATGACGATGCCGTCGCCGAGGGTCCTGGACACGGCGACCGCCTTGGCCTCGGCCAGGGCGAGGCAGAGGTCTTCCGGGGTGTCGGCGGTGACGGCCTCCTCGTCCACCCCGCTGACGATCACCTTGGGGTCGAGCCCGGCGGCGCGCAGTACGCCGAGCCGGGCGGGTGAGGCGGAGGCAAGCACGAGCTCGGTCACACCGGGTAGCCTACCGGCCCCGGCTGAACCGCTAATCCTTCTTCTGCAGCACGTGGATGGAGGACATCACCTTGTAGACGTCCTTCCAGTACTTCTTCTGGCTGTCGGGGACCGATATGAACACGAGGGCGGGCTTCCTGCCGGGGATGTCGACCAGGGCGACCGCCGCCATCGACGTCCGCTTCTTGCCCTTGATCGTGTAGTTCACGCGATATCCCAGCAGCCAGCCGTCCCGCTTACCGACCTTGAGCGGCTGGGAGGCCGACCAGGAGATCGTCGCCCCGGAGGGTTGATGGTTGAGCGTCCAGCGCGCCGTGAGGAAGGCGGTGTCGCGCAGGCTCTCCTGCACGGGGATGGGGACGGGGCAGGAGACCAGCATCCCGCGAAACTCCGACCCTCGGATCGCGGGCAGCATCTGGCGGGAGGCGAACGGCCTGCCCCTGGCGACCTTCCACGCCTTGGCGAACCGTGGGAAGGCCACGCCGGAGCGCTGATCCTTGACCAGGCCTCGGGTGGCGGTGGGCCGGCCCGGCAGCCGGCGCAGCTTATGGATGCTCGCGGACAGTGCCGGCACCCTCGGGTCCGAAAGCGCGGCGTCCATCGCGCTGAGACCGCCGGACGGCGACCGGGTCTCCGCGGGTGTGGGACTCGGCGGAGCGGAGGTCGTGGGCGAGGCGGTGCCGTCCGGACCGGCCGTCGCCGCCAATGCTCCCATGGCCGGATCAGCAGTCGGATCCACGGTCGGATCCATGGTCTGCCCGACGGTCGAGGCCGGCGTGGGCCGGACGTCCGCGATATCCGCCGCCTCGGCGCGGGGCGCGGACTTGTCGCCGCTGAGCAGTACGACGGCGGCGGCCGCGCCCACCACCACGACGGCGGCGCCACCGGCGACCACTCGGTAGACCACCCGCATCGGCAGATCACCGAGCCCCCTGCCGGAACTCGACGGAGGTGAAGCCTCAGGGACCGTGATCTTCGGGAGAGGTGTCGTCTCCGCCTCGGCCGCGATGTAAGTGGGAACAGCCTTATTCCCATAGTCCCCAGGTGCCACGTTCGGGAGCGTACGGCATATGCCCCTATGTCCGGGCACGATCCCTGTCACACTTCGGGAACGCCCGCATCCGCAGCAGCACCGATCCAACCGATCGGGTCGCCCGACATCCGCCGGGGACGACGGACCCGCCGGTGGACGAGATCACGAGAAGGCCGGGTTCGGCACGACGGTGTCACCGCGCCGGCGCCTGCACACGGCGGCCGGCGTCTGTCCGCCGGCCTGTCGCCAGACCTTCCACACGGCCTGTCGGCATGCGACGCGAGGCGCACTTCGCGCGGAGTGAGATCTCCAAGGGTGAGTGGGGCGACGCGTACGTCTACGCCATGCTCACCGAAGAGCGGCGGACCCGCCGGATGTAGATGGGGAGAGCGGAATTTCTCCCGCCTCGGACAGGTGGAGCTATGGGGACTCGAACCCCAGACCCCCTCCATGCCATGGAGGTGCGCTACCAGCTGCGCTATAGCCCCTCGCACCGCTGCGATCGCGGCGCCACGCCAGTGTATAGGACTTCGCGACCGCATCCCAACGTGATCCCCAACGTGATCCCCGACACGACCCAGAACGTGGCCCGGGCTTGATTCGACGCGCATACCGGATCACGGCCCCCTGGAGGCGGTCTCGGCGGGCAGCTGCATCGAGAACCAGACGGTCTTGCCTCCGGCGACCCTGGTGCTCCCCCAGCGTTCGGCGAGCTGGCTGACCAGGTACAGCCCCCGGCCGTACTCGTCGAGCAGGCCGGGCTCGTGCAGCGCGGGCATCCGGTGATCGTCGTCGCTCACCTCGCACAGCAGCACATCGGTGCGCAGCAGCCTGATCGTGATGGGCCGGGAGGTCCGGCGCACCGCGTTCGTCACCAGCTCGGACGCGAGAAGCTGCGCCACCGGGATCATCTGTTCGAGCCCCCAGGAGGTCAGTGTCCGGCTGACCAGGCCGCGCACCCGCGCCGGGGTCATCGGCTGCGGTTCCATCAGCCACTGGGCGACGTACTCGCTCGGGATCCCGCGGAACCTGATGGCCAGCAGCGTGACGTCGTCGGCATGAACCGCGGGCAGCACCCGGTCGCACATCTCCTCGATCGGACCGGGCCGGGAGAGCTTGCCGCGCAGCTCATCGACGCTCTGACCGATGTCCCTGCCGCGCTCCTCCACGAGCCCGTCGGTGTAGAGGACGAGCATGCTGCCGTCGTCCGCCGCGATCTCCATCGTCTCGTACGGCGTACGGCCGAGCCCGATCGGCGGGCACCGGGGTGGGAACAGCACCTCCGTCTCACCGTCCGATCCGATGAGGACGGGCGGCAGGTGCCCGGCGCTGGCGATCGTGCAGCGGCGCAGCACGGGGTCGTACACGCAGTAGACGCAGGTCGTGAGCGTCTGGTCGGCCAGCCTCTGCGCTATCTCGTCGAGCGAGTGGAGCACCTGCTCGGCGGGCAGATCCAGCGCGGCCAGGGTCTGCACCGCCGTACGGAGCCGGCCCATCACCGCTGCCGCCGCCGGGCCGTGGCCCATGACGTCGCCCACGACCAGGGCGACCCTGCTGCCCGGAAGCGGGATCACGTCGAACCAGTCGCCGCCCACCCGTTCCGCCGCCGGCCGATAGCGGAAGGAGATGTCGACCCCGGGCAGGTCGGGCGGGCTCTCGGGCCGGATCCCCCGCTGGAGGATCTCCACGGTCTCGAGCTGCTGGCGGTGCAGCCGCTCATGGAAGATCGTGAGCGCGGCGGGGACGCCGAGCTGGCCCGCCACGAGCACGTCGCCCTCACCGAACGGCCGGCGCGCCCGGTCCCTGGCGAACAGGGCGCAGCCGACCGGCTTGCTGTACGCGCGGAGCGGCACGGCGATCAGATGCTCATCGAGCAGCTCAGGACCGCGCAGCAGCTCACCGGACCAGCGGTGCGGCAGCCGCCGCGCCGGATCGACGCGGTGCCGCGCCTCGCCCTCGACATAGACCGCGGCGGCGTCCGCCAGCCTGGGGACCGCCACCTCGCACAGCAGCCGTGCCGCCTCCTGCGGGCTCGGGCTGTCGCCGATCGCCTGTACGGCCTGGCCGAGATAGGCCAGCTCGGTCAAGGTGTCCCCGTCGCACGACACGGGTCATCCCGCCGTTCAGAATCCGTCGCTGCGGCAATTGAGGAACAGCTGGATTTCCGGCGGGGCCTGGGTGGTCGCCGGGGCATACGAGATGTGATTCTGTGAGAGCACAGTGAAACCGGCGGCCTCGACGACCTCGCGCAACTCGTCGCGCAGATATCCGGTCACCCGGACCGGGGCGCCGAGAAACTGGAAAGGAACGTCGTCGAGGTCGATTTCCACCATGCTCAGCGAGAGCAGGCCGCCGGGCGCGAGCACCGTGCGCAGGTTGGCGAGCGCCTTGCCGATCTCGGCGCGGGGCAGCATGAGGAGGCTGAAGAAGGCCGCCACGGCGTCGAACGTGCCGAGCGATGTGTCGAGGTCGAGGACGTCGACCTCCAGGAACGTGCCCACGGGAACGTTCTGCCTGGCCAGATCCAGCATCACGGGCGAGATGTCGATGCCGACGACCTCGCATCCGGCGTCGGCGAACTGCCGTGCCGTGGGCGACCCGGTGCCGCAGCCGACGTCGAGGACGCGGGCGCCCGGCTTGAGCTGCTTGATCATCCATTCGCCGGCGGCGACCTGACCGTCCTTGTGGGGGAAGGCCTCGTCATACCGCGAGCCGATGCGATTGAACGCCTCAGCCTGGAGCACCCGGTACTCGTGACCGAGACCGCCCGACCCTGATTCGATTGTCATCCTCGCCGCCACTGATCAGCTGTCTTTACCTTCTCTTAAATAGGGGTCCACACCGGGCAAAGTCAAGCCATTCCACAGCTAGTTTGATATTTGATCAGTTCTCCGGTCAGAGATCACAGTCAAGGAAAAGTGATCACCGTGTCACGCTCCGCCGTTTCACTCCGCGGCCGCCTTCGTGACCTGCATGATGCTCAGCCGAACGGCCGCGGTCCCGGTTCCTCCCCCATGGCGGGTGGCCCGGAGCCGAAGACGGACCTCGATCACGCTCTGAGTGAACGCGGGATCGGTTCCGCCGGTCGAAGAGGCCGGCCATGAACCTCAGGAGGCGGAGCCTGCGGGTACGACGGCGAGGGCCGCAGGGCGTTCTCCGACTCATCGAGAGCGCGCGGCAGATCGCCGGGCCTCGGCCGTCCCCGGGGCCGGCGCCGTCGAGGTCGATGGACGGCCCGGCCGCGATTCTGTTGGAGCAGCAGGTGGCGAAGGTTCTACCCCGACAGTCGCGTGGGCCGGAGCATGGGAGGAAGCCGGCGACAACCGATCCGGTCATACCGGATCTGACGGATATGTTTACGAACAGGATGATCGTAAATAATCTTGCCGCCTGAGTTGTCGCGTGCCATCGACATCCCGGGAGTCCGGCCCGAATGACCGATTCGTCGTACAGTCCCCACGAGTCGCCCAGCCCGGGAGCGACTCCCCCGCCCCTGGCCCAACCGCCGCAGGGCTCCCCGCCGACCCCGTCCACGCCCTCGGACAACTGGCCGAAGGCTCCGCCACCTGACCTCGCGGCGGGAGGCTACTCGGGGATCGACCCCACCGCGATGGATGCGTTCGAGAAGGGGCTCGGCCGGGTGGAGGCCGCGCTCGGCCGTGACGAACCGCGACTCCGCCGCATGCTGCAGCGACTCGACCTGGACACCTCCCGGCTCGCCGTCCTACGCGAGGCACAGGGCTGGATCGCGACCACCCGCCCGGACCTGCGGCGCCGCAGCGAGACGATCCGCGCCGAGCAGACCGAGTGGGCGGCATCCTCCGCGGGCCACGCCCCCGGGATGACGGGCTTCGACGAGGAGCTGTACGGCAAGGCCGCCCACGATCCCGACGTCTACGCGGCGATCAGCAGGCTGACCGACGCCGCCGAAGCCGGAGAGGTCGACGACACGACCGTGGCCGCGCTGGAGAAGCGGATGGGGGACCCCACGTTCGCGCTCGCGCTGATGAACGCCCTGGGCCCGGTCGCGTTCCGCGGGCTGATGACCGAGACCGTCGGCCGCGAGGGCGACAAGAACGTGCAGCGGGTGCAGACCGCCCTCGGCAAGACCCTCGGCACCGCGAGTTCACGCTTGAGCACGACCTGGCGGGACGGGCTCACCTCCGGCCTCGCCGGCGGCCGGAAGGAGGTCTACGCGATCTCGCGGGCACTCGAACACGGCAAGTTCGGCAACGCTTTCCTGGTGTCGACCGCCAGGAAGATCGACGCCTGGGATCGAAGCATGTCGAAGCTCCCCATCGACGCCGAGCATGACCCTATGGTGCCCCTCATGAAGGCGCTCAGCCGTGACGCCGCGGCGGCTCAGGACTTCTTCACCGGCGATCCCACCGCGCTGAAGCACTTCCTGACCGAGCGAGCCATGCCCGACGAGGGTAAGGCGCTGGGTACGGCTCTTGAGGCCGCCATGCTCACCTTCCGCGACCACGACGGCTCGCCCGAGGAACCCTCCTGCGGCTACCTGTCCGCCAAGCTCGCCTCCGAGTTCGTTCACCTGCAGGCCGAGCGGATAAGGACGAAGGCGCCCCCCGATTCATTCGTGCCGCACACCACCACCGCCAACGTTCTCGCCGCATACATCGCCGACGTGAACCGGGTCGTCGTATACCAGGGAGACGAGACGGCGCCCGGCGTCACGCACATCAACCAGGTCGACATCCCCGGTCCGCCCCTGTGGGGCCCGAGGTTCGAGAGGGGCCAGCTGAGCAAGGTGGCGCAGGAAGCCTTCGGGGACGCCAAGGCGTTCGCCGCCGTCATGGCCGCCCAGACGGCGTTCGCCGGGCGCATCCTCGACCACGGTGCCGCGAAAATGGCGGCCGGGCAGGGAGACATGGCACTGCGCACGGAAGCCACGTGGATCGGTTGGGGGTTCGGCTTTATCACGAATGCAGCGGGGCTGGCCAAGATCGAAGAGGGTAAGGAGCTCGACGAGCGGCAGGAGCGAAATGCCAAGATCCTGACCGGAACACTGAACAGCGCGCTGGCCATTCCGCAGAAGGCCGCCTGGCCGATCACGGCCGGCGTCGTCGGCGCGTGGACCGGCATGATCGAGGACAGTCTCAAGGGTCACTCGAAGGATCAGGCCACCGACGAGGCCAACGCGACCGTGCGCAAGAACGAAAGCATCATGCGGGACTTGGCTGTCCAGGCCTTTCTGAAGCACGACCTGTTCGGTCCGTCGGACTCACCCGGCCCAACACACCCCTGGGCATCGCTGGAGGGCCTGAAGAAGGGGGACGATCCCCGCGACAACCCCAGCAACTTCCTCAAGGACGATGGCCGGACGCTCATGAGCAGGGACGAGATGATCGATAAAACCACCCCTGGTCTCCCCGACAGGGAGCGGCGGTACGACGCGTACCGGCGCTGGATGAACAGCGAAAGCTACTCGGGAAAACGCTGGAGTCAGTTCATGCTCAAGCTCAATCAGGCCTACTCCCGCGCCTTCGACAAGTTCTCATCATGACGACGAAGCGAGTTGCCGTAATGGCGACGCTGGCGTTTGCCCTGGGCATGGTCACCGCCTGCCAGCGTGAGGAAGCGAAGGCTGATCTGACCCCGCTGCCGACGGTCGCCGCCCCACCCTACATCTGCGATCACATTCCACTCAGAGCGGTCGAGCTGATGACCGGGGTGCACGAACCGCAGTTCTCCGGGTCCTTCGATCTCACCCCCTCGAACGGCGACGGATCTTGCTTGGTCCGCCGGAGCGACGGCGAGCACCGTACCCTGCTGTCGATCGTGCTACTCCCACTCGGGGGAGAAGCCATAGTTAAGGATCATCTTCAGCAGGGTGCCACCCCTCTGCCGGAGATCGCTCCGGGAACCAACGGCTACTACTCCAGGAACCCCGGCGACGAGTACGACGACGGGCATGCGGTCCTCGCCCGCGGCGAAGCACACCTCATCGTGGAGTTGACGCAGGGAGCCGAGGGGCGAGACCACGCGGCCGATGTCGCGGCGCTCATGAAGCTGATCGGACCGAAACTGCTCAAGGTGGTCGACCCCACCGGCCCATCCCCGAAGACCCCGTCGGTTACGAAGGACTGATCACGGCATGGCCGTACTGGTGCCCAATCCGCTCTATCTGGCGTTGCGCGACGCGCTGCGTACGGCGGAGCCGATGCTCGCAGAGATCGAGAAGGGCATCGAGACCCAGTTCCGGACGTTCCACGAGGGCGGCGTGTGGAAGGGGCCGGCCGCCAAGCGATTCGATGAGCAGCTCACTCACCACCGCACCCGTGTCAGCGGCTGCGCCGACGCGATCCTGTCCGACCTTCGACGGGCGCTGGCCGGCACACCACCGGAAGTCAGCGAGGACCAGGCCCGGAGCATCAGAATCCGCTACGGCCTGCCCTGATCCATCGGAGTCCTACCTGACTTGGCTCACGTTTCAAGATCAGGGTTGAGTGCAAGACGCTGACCTCGTGGTTTCCCATCGGGAGCGGCGAAAAGTGCGCACTAAGTCGATCACGTCTCTACTCTGGTGGCCGTGTCTCCATACGTGCGGACGGTGAAGACGGCCTCAGGCGCTCGGGCGGTGCAGATCGTCTACTCCTCCCGCCGCGGATCCCGGTAGATCGAGCACGTCGGGTCGGTGCACGACGACGCCGAGTTGGAGACGCTCAAGGCGGTGGCGCGTCAGCGGCTGGTCGCCGGCCAGCAAGAGCTGGACACGGGCCTGGAAGATGGGACGGCGGCGGGCAGGCCGTTGGAGATCGTCAGCTCGCGGATGGAACACGGGAGTCCAGTGGCAATGAAGAAATTTTCATCGGATATGCCCGTGGGCTGCGATAACTCAGGAGCCCTCCGACCGAGGTCTCCGTCTGATCAAGATTTTGGATCATGACCAAGGACAGCTTGCGGCTCGGGTACCGCCAAGGGACTACGGTCGTTACTCGCGTCGTCGGCTCCTGCCTCCAGCTCGGCGATGCTGGTGTCGTGGTCGCGGAGCACGCGCATGACGGTGGCCGGGGAGGGGTGCCGACCCTTCTCGGCCCCCGCGTCGGGCGCCCCGGCCTTGGCCTCAGCTGCCGCCCCTTCGCCGGACAGGAGGCGATCGATGAGGGCCTTGAGCGTCTTGGCGTCGTCCGGGCCGAGCCGGTCCAGCAGGTGACGTCGGGTGGCCGTCTCCAGTGTCGGCAACGTCGCGTCGATCATGTGCCTGCCTGCCGGGCGTAGCCCGACCTCCATCCCGTTCGGAACCTTGTCGCGGGCCACATAGCCGCGGTCGGCCATCCGGGTCAGCAGGTGCGACAGCCGCGTCCGGTCCCAGCCGAGGGCGGCGGCGAGAGCGTTCTGCCGCAGACTCCCGCCGGACTCGTGCAGGCAGGCCAAGACGCTCAATTCCGGCTCGGAGACGCCGGACGCCGCGGTGGTTTCGGCGATGACGGCGGCACGGACCATCTCATGGGCGCGTTTCCATCGCAACCACAGCTCGGTCGCCTCACCCGGCCCAACTGTTGACATATCAACACCTTCTTCTCTAGTGTTCGACCCGACCAGACGGCTCGATATAAAAGGACTTCCCCGATGCTCGATCCTCGGCGGCACTACGCCAGCCTGCGCCTGGTGGCGCTACTACCCCTCCTTCTGTTCCTCCCTGCCGTGATCGCCTTCTTCACGGACCCGGAGGTAGCGTGGGGAGAATACCTGGGTGTCTTCTTCCACCTCTCGATCCTCTTTCTGGTATCACGCCTGGAGGCGGCGCCCTGGGCCAAAGCCGCGGGCTACGGCTGGGTGGCACTCGACGTACTCGCCGGCATCCTGATGATCAACGCGATCGAGTACGACACAGCCTGGGCGGTCCGGCTCGGCGGCCACGTCCTCGCCGGCGTCTGGATTGTGGCGAGTTCCCTGGTCAGCCGTTCCTGGCCGGTCCGCGTGGTCGGCGTCATCACCGGCGTCTGGCTCGCCGGCTACTCCTTCGTCGGCACCCTTCTCGCTGAGGAAATCCTGCGCCCGGCCGGAATCATGATCCTGGCCTGGTTCGCCCTCCTGGCGATTTTCCACCGCGACGATCCCGGGCACCCGACGGCACCAACCAGCCCAGCGCCGGCCTGACGCGTGGTATACCCACAACCCAGCGAGCCCTTGCCGCCAGCTTCGGGTTGGGGAACCGGCGGGCAGCCGTTATATCGATGATAATGATCTCGCTAGGGTCCCAAGGACAGGAGCGGGATGCGGGGGACAACCGCTGGTCAGCACTCCACGAGTACCGCGTAGGCGGTGGAGCGGCCGATCTTGAGGGTGCGGGTAGCCTCGTTGATCGAGACACCGTCGTCGTCCAGAGCGACGAGCTCGGCGATCCGGACGCCGGAGTAGAAAAGCAGCCGGCCGATGACGCGGTTACCAGGCGCTGGGGTTCGGCGCCACCAAGAGCGTCAACACCGAGCTGATGGACAAGCCAAAGCCCTGGCCGGGCTGGAGGACTACATCACCAATCTCGCCGCCCGCCCGGGCGGGACGCCCATCACCGCCGAGTTCGTCATCAGCTCCTACCATCGGCTGTTCGAGATCGAAAAGTCCTTCCGGATGAGCAAGCACGACCTCAAAGCACGGCCGATCTACCACCACAAACGCGAATCCATCGACGCGCACCTGACGATCGTGTTCGCCGCCCTGGCGGTCGGCCGGTGGGTCGAAGCACAACTGGATGGTCGATCAAGAGGTTCGTCCGCACCGTGCGTATCCAAGCCGGCAACCATGTCCTAACCACCGCCGACCCCCCGCCCGCCGACCTACGCGACGCCCTCAAGCAGATCCGCAGCCCCGAAGGTGCGCACCAAATTGAGCCAACTCAGGTCATAGAGCTGGAGACCGGCGTCAAGGGGAGGGATAACGCGGCCGATGTGCTGGCACTGGCCAAGTTGATCGCGCCGAAACTGTTCAGCGGCGTCAGCGCTCCCTCCGCTGCTCCCTCGCTGAAAGCGACGTCCCCGAAGACCCCGTCGGTTACGAAGGACTGATCACGGCATGGCCGTACTGGTGCCCAATCCGCTCTATCTGGCGTTGCGCGACGCGCTGCGTACGGCGGAGCCGATGCTCGCAGAGATCGAGAAGGGCATCGAGACCCAGTTCCGGACGTTCCACCAGGGCGGCGTGTGGAAGGGGCCGGCCGCCAAGCGATTCGATGAGCAGCTCACTCACCACCGCACCCGTGTCAGCGGCTGCGCCGACGCGATCCTGTCCGACCTTCGACGGGCGCTGGCCGGCACACCGCCGGAAGTCAGCGAGGACCAGGCCCGGAGCATCAGAATCCGCTACGGCCTGCCCTGATCCATCGGAGTCCTACCGGTGCTCGGGCCGGATGAGCGAGCGTCACGGTCAGCGGCGAGAGAAATCGGGCGCCCGGCGAAAAAAGCGCCCACCCCCGGGGCCGGGGGTGGGCGCGTCGCCACATGCGGCCGAGTCGCCGCGGGCGGTCTCACTTGAGGATCGGGAGCCGCTTGACCAGGGCGGTGCGACCCCACCGGGCGCCGATGCCCAGGGTGTCGCCGGCGTTCGCCAGGGCCAGACCGGCCAGCACGATCGCGTAGACGATGTGATCGTCCATGAAGGGGTTGGTGGCCAGGGGCAGTGCAGCGGCCCACATCAGGACCATCATCAGACCTCCGGCGACCGCCGCGATCCGCATCCCCGCCCCCACGATGAGCGCCCCGCCGACGCCCAGCAGGCCAAGCATGAACAGCAGATCGACCCAGCCCTGACCGGCCAGCCCGGCGTAGAACCCGCCGAGCGCGTTGTCGGCCGTGCCCTTCAGGAAACCGGTGGTCGGGCTGCCGCCCTGCACCCAGGCCTTGTCTGCGGGGGTGGCGAAGCCCCAGCCGAAGGTCTTGTCGAGGAAGGCCCACAGGAACACCCAGCCGAGGGCGATCCGGGCGAGCGCCCAGGCGTAGGCGGCGGGTCCGGTGCGTGTGCCGTCCGTTTCGCGCTCGCGGCCGGCGACCGGGTCCGCCGGGAGCCGGGTGACGGGGACCGTGTGCTTGCCGGTCTCGGTGGCAGGGGGAACGACACCGGCGTTGTTCCTCTGGCGACGTCCTTCGATGGTGGCCATGACCGGCCCCTTTCCTTCGCTTTGCGATTCCTTTGTTCGACGCCTTAATCACATCGCTTCCGGCGTCCGGATCGCAGAGCCGTACGGCTCGTCCGCGGCTCATCTGAGGTCCCGACATGGCCGGGACCTTCGGCCCTCGACCGCTCCCCTACCGGTGAGAACCCACCGGCGGAAACCCACCGACAACAGGAAAGCACCGACAGGAAAGCACTGAACGACGGGGAACCCACCCGAAGACACCGAAAAGCCGCCCCCGGATAGGAGGCGGCCTGTTCATCCGCGTTCATCTGCGCGTATTCATCTGTGTGTGGAGCTATGGGGACTCGAACCCCAGACCCCCTCCATGCCATGGAGGTGCGCTACCAGCTGCGCTATAGCCCCTTGCGATCGCGAGCCCAGTGTATAGGAGTCCGTGCGAGTACGGTAATCGGCGCGAGCCGCCGCCGGGATTTCACATCCGAGCGGGCGTGATGGGTCTCCTCTCATATGACCGCCGGCCTGTCGACCGAGCATCACGGCCTGCGCCCCCGCGTCAGGGCCGCCCGAACCGCTCGATCGGGCACGCGCGAGCAGGCGAAGGGCCCCTCCCCGTGCGGCTCCGGGGAAGGGCCCGGTCAGGTCCGCCGTGCCGTACCGGCGCGTGAGCGGCGACAGGGTTCCGGTACGGCACGGCGGGCGTCAGGGACGCCCGATCGGCTCCCAGCCGCGGCGCGGCGGGCGGGAGCCCGCCCGGTCCTCGCGGCTGCGGTAGACGATGTACGGACGGGTCAGATAGCCGACCGGGGCGGTCAGCATGTGCACCAACCGGGTGAACGGCCACGCGGCGAACAGCACCAGCGCGCTGAACGCGTGCAGCTTGAACAGCAGCGGGGCCCCCGCCATCAGGCTCGCCTCCGGCTGGAGGTAGAAGACCGACCGGAACCACGGGGAGATCGTGGTGCGGTAGTCGTAGCCGCCGCCGACGATGTTGGCCATGACGGTCGCGGCCAGCCCGAGCAGGATCGTCAGCGCGAGCAGGGCGTACATCAGCTTGTCGTTGCGTGTGGTGGCGGTGAACACCGGGCCGACCATGCGGCGGCGGTAGATCAGGATGACCATGCCGGCGACCGTGCAGACGCCCGCGATCGTGCCGAGCACGACGGCCACGATGTGGTAGGCCTCCTCGCTCACCCCGACGGCCTCGGTCCAGCTCTTGGGGATCACCAGGCCCCCGATGTGGCCGAGCAGCACCACGAGAATGCCGAAGTGGAACAGCGGGCTGCCGATTCGCAGCAGCCGTGACTCGTACATCTGGGACGAGCGGGTCGTCCAGCCGAACTTGTCGTACCGGTAGCGCCAGACGTGCCCCAGCACGAACACGGTCAGGGACACGTACGGGGCGACCACCCACAGCGTCACGTCGAGAGCGTTCATCGGGTTCCTCCCCGTGCCGAACCGGCGTTCAGGCCGGCACTGTCCAGGCTCGCGTCCAGGCCGAACGGCTCCAGGCCGACCTCCTCGGCCGGTGGTCCCTCCGCGGCCAGCCGCAGGGCGGCGGCGCGCTCGCGCGCGGTGGGCTCGGGCAGCGTGGCCAGCACCGCCGCGACCACCTCGGCGTACGGCGAGGCCTCGGTGCGCAGCGCGTGCAGCAGGGTCTCCAGGCCGGCGCGGTGCTCCCGCAGCAGCCGGCCGGCCGCCTCGGTGGCGCCCCGGCCGGACAGCTCGCAGACCACGGCCAGGTGATCGGGCAGCTCGTCGGCCACCTCGAAACCGGCCTCCCGATAGGCGTGCTTGAAGCGCAGCAGGGCCATGCCGCGCTTGCGTGTGTCGCCGTAGGTGTAATAGGTGAGGTACGGGCAGCAGCGCCGCTTGAGGTCGAATATCGCGACGTAGTGCGCGGCCAGCTCGGGCAGCGGGGTGACGGCCACGTGGTCGAGGAAGGCGGTCATCCGGGCGGCGGCCTCCCCCAGTCCACCGCCGGCCGGCAGCCCGGCCACGGTCTGCGAGAGCACGGGCAGCGCTTCGACGAGCCTCTCGTCGGGGTAGCCCAGCAGCACCGACGCCGCCATGTGCACGTTTCGCGTGGCACTGTGTCGCTGGGAATCGGGGCGGTTCACGGCTTCTCCTTCCGCTTCGGGAACAGCCCGTCGGGCGTGCCCTTGCCGTCCCAGTTCAGCAGGTTGACCCGGCCGCGCAGCTCGTTCGCCCGCTCGATGTCGTCGGTGGCCTGGCGTTCCTTCAGCGCGTGGAAGTTCTCCACGGCCACCGGCGCCGGCCCACCGGAGGCCTCGCCGAACGGCCCGCCCATGCCGGGTCCGCCCTCGTAGTCCAGGCTGCAGCCGGTGGCGAGCTCCTCCAGCTTGGCGCCCTGCTCGGCGTGCGCCTTCGGGATGACGTACCGCTCGTCGTAGGCGGCGATGGCCAGCAGCCGGTACATCTCCTCGATCGTGTCGCCGGTCATCCCGACCTCCGTCGCGATCGACTCGTCGCGCTCCCGGCCGAGGTTGATGTCCCGCATGTAGGCCCGCATCGCGGCGAGGCGGCGCAGCACGGAGCGGACCGGCTCCGGGTCGCCGGCGCTGAAGATCTCGGCCAGGTAGCCGATGGGGATGCGCAGCGCGTCGATCGCGCCGAACAGGTTGCCCGCCTTCTCACCGTCGTGACCGGTGTTGGTCAGCACGTCGACCACGGGCGACAGCGGCGGGACGTACCAGACCATCGGCATCGTGCGGTACTCGGGGTGCAGCGGCAGGGCCACGCCGTACTCGAAGATCAGCTTGTGGATCGGCGAGCGCCGCGCCGCGTCGAGCCAGTCCTCCGGGATGCCGGACTCGCGGGCCGCGGCGATCACCTCGGGGTCGTGCGGGTCGAGCATGACGCTCTTCTGCGCCTCCAGCAGCGCCTTCTCGTCCTTGACCGAGGCGGCCTCGGCGACCCGGTCGGCGTCGTACAGGATCAGCCCGATGTAGCGCAGCCTGCCGACGCAGGTCTCCGCGCACACCGTCGGGATGCCGACTTCCACCCTCGGGTAGCAGAACGTGCACTTCTCGGCCTTACCGGTCCGGTGGTTGAAGTACACCTTCTTGTACGGGCAGCCCGTCACGCACATCCGCCAGCCGCGGCAGCGGTCCTGGTCCACCAGGACGATGCCGTCCTCCGAGCGCTTGTACATCGCCCCCGACGGGCAGGAGGCCACGCACGAGGGGTTGAGGCAGTGCTCGCAGATGCGCGGCAGGTAGAACATGAAGGCCCGCTCGAACTCCAGCTTGACCTCGTCGGACACCTTGCGCAGCACCGGGTCGGCGGTGGCCAGCTCGGGGGCGCCGGCCAGGTTGTCGTCCCAGTTCGCACTCCACCTGATCTTCGTCGGCTCGCCGGTGATGAGCGACCTGGGCCGGGCCACCGGCGTGTCCTCGCTCACGGGAGCGGAGAACAGCCGGTCGTAGTCGTACGTCCACGGCTCGTAGTAGTCGTTGATGGACGGCATGAGCGGGTTGGCGAAGATGGTCAGCAGCTTGCGCAGCCGCCCGCCGGCCTTCAGCCGCAGCCGGCCGTTCCTGCCGAGCTCCCAGCCGCCCTTCCACTTCTCCTGGTCCTGATAGGTGCGGGGGTAGCCCTGGCCCGGCCGGGTCTCGACGTTGTTGAACCAGACGTACTCGGTGCCCGCCCGGTTGGTCCAGGCCTGCTTGCAGGTGACCGAGCAGGTGTGGCAGCCGATGCACTTGTCCAGGTTCATCACCATGGCGAGCTGCGCCATAACCCTGGTCATCAGTAGTCGACCTCCTGGGAACGGCGGCGGATCACCGTGACCTCGTCGCGCTGGTGGCCCGTCGGGCCGAGATAGTTGAAGGCGAAGGAGAGCTGGGCGTAGCCGCCGATGAGGTGGGTGGGCTTGATCAGCAGCCGGGTCAGGCTGTTGTGGATTCCCCCGCGACGGCCGGAGGTCTCGCTCTTCGGCACGTCCACGACCCGTTCCTGGGCGTGGTACATGTACACGGTGCCCTCGGGCATCCGGTGGGAGACCACGGCCCGGGCCACGACGACGCCGTTGCGGTTGACCGCCTCCACCCAGTCGTTGTCCGAGATCCCGGCCCTGGCCGCGTCCGCCGGGCTCATCCAGATGTTCGGGCCGCCGCGCGACAGCGTCAGCATCAGCAGGTTGTCCTGATATTCGGAGTGGATCGACCACTTGGAGTGCGGCGTCAGATAGCGTACGGCGACGCCGTCGCCGCCGGTGGCCGCGTCGACCAGCGCGGCCGTGTTCAGCGGCGGCCGGTAGACGGGCATCGTCTCGCCGGCCTCCTGCATCCAGTCGTGGTCGAGGTAGAAGTGCTGCCGTCCGGTGAGCGTGTGCCAGGGCTTGCGATGCTCGAGGTTGATCGTGAAGGCGGAGTAGCGCCGTCCGTCGGTCTCGCTGCCCGACCACTCGGGTGAGGTGATCACCGGAACCGGGCGGGCCTGCGTGTCGGCGAAGGTGATCCGCCGGTGCTCGTCGGCCAGGCCGGACATGTCGGTGCCGGTGCGCCGGGCGAGCGTGGCGAACCCCTGCGCCGCCAGGTGTCCGTTCGTGGTGCCGGACAGCGCGAGGATCGTCTCGCACATCTGCACGTCGGTCGCGAGGGACGGCCGCCCCTCCGCGACGCCGCCGTGCACGGTCCCGTTGATCCGGCGCAGCCGGCCGATCTCGGCCTCGACGTCGAACGTGACGCCCTTGGTCGTGGCGCCCAGCTTGTCGGTCAGCGGCCCGAGCGCCGCCATCTGCTCGGCGATCGCGCCGTAGTCCCGCTCCACCAACACGATCTTGGGGAACGTACGGCCCGGCGCCGGCGTCCGGCCGGTCTCCCGCCAGTCATGCACCGTCCCGTGGGGGTTGGCCAGCTCGTCCGGTGTGTCGTGCAGGAGCGGGGCGGCCACGAGGTCCTTGCGCACCCCCAGGTGGGTGCGGGCGAGCGCGCTGAACGCCTTGGCGATCGCGTGGAAGGCCGCGAAGTCCGTACGGGTCTGCCAGGGCGGATCGATCGCCGGGGTGAACGCGTGGACGAACGGGTGCATGTCGGTCGACGACAGGTCGTGTTTCTCGTACCACGTGGCCGCCGGCAGCACGATGTCGGAGAACAGCGTGGTCGAGGTCATGCGGAAGTCCAGCGACAGCAGCAGGTCGAGCTTGCCGCGCGGCCCCTCCTCACGCCAGGTCACGTCCCTGGGCCGCAGGCCGGGCTCCAGCTCCTCGGCGCGTACGGACGAGTCGGCGCCGAGCAGGTGACGCAGGAAGTACTCGTTGCCCTTGGCCGACGACCCGAGCAGGTTGGCCCGCCAGACCGTCAGCACCCGCGGCCAGTTCTCCGGCGCGTCCGGATCCTCGCAGGCGAAGCCGAGCTCCCCCGCCTGCACCCGTTCCGCGATGTACGGCCCGGGCTGCCCGCCGGCCGCCTCGGCCTCGTCGGCGAGATCCAGCGAATTGCGGTCGAACGTGGGATAGGACGGCATCCAGCCCATCCGGGCCGACTGCGAGAGCAGGTCGACGCTCGTCTTCCCGTCGAACACGCCCGAGCCGAGCGGCGAGGCGACCACGTCGGCGGTGTGGGCGTCGTAGCGCCACTGATCGGTGTGCAGGTAGAAGTAGGCCGTACCGATCATCTGCCGGGGCGGCCGGTTCCAGTCGAGGCCGAACGCCAGCTGCGCCCAGCCGGTGATCGGGCGGCATTTCTCCTGCCCGACGTAGTGCGCCCAGCCGCCGCCGTTGACGCCCTGGCAGCCGGTGAGCGTCACCAGCGCGAGGAACGACCGGTACATCGTGTCGGAGTGGAACCAGTGGTTGGTGCCGGCTCCGAGGATGATCATCGACCGGCCCCCGGACTCCTCGGCGTTCCGCGCGAACTCCCGGGCGATCCTGGCCGCCGCCGCCGCGGGCACCGACGTGATCTTCTCCTGCCAGGCCGGCGTGTACGGCACCGCCGGGTCGTCGTATCCGGCCGGCCACTCCCCCGGCAGCCCGTCGCGCACCACGCCGTACTGCGCGAGCAGCAGGTCGAAGACCGTGGTGACGAGGTGGCCGCCCACCCGCCGGACCGGCACGCCGCGGCGCAGCACCCCGCCGTCCACGGCCTCCTCCTCCGCAGCGGCGTCGAAGCGCGGCAGCGAGACGGGCACGGCCTCGCCCTCACCGATCAGGGTCAGCGTGGGGTCGACGTCGCCGAGGTCGAGGTTCCACCGGCCCTGCCCCTCGGCCGAGTAGCGGAATCCGAGTGAGCCGCCGGGCACGACGGGCTCGCCGGTCCCCCGGTCGAGCAACACGGTCTTGAACGCCGCGTCCTCGCCCTCCTCGCCGAGATCGGCGGCGGTGAGGAACTTGCCGGGGACGTAACCGCCCCCGTCGTGCTCGCTGAGCCGTACGAGAAAGGGCAGATCGGTGAACCGCTTGACGTAGTCGGTGAAGTGCGGCGTCTCCCGCTCGACGAAGAACTCCCTGAGGATCACGTGTCCCATGGCCATGGCCAGGGCGCCGTCGGTGCCCGGATGCGGGGCGAGCCACTCGTCGGCGAACTTGGCCGCGTCGTTGTAGTCGGGGGCGAGCACGACGACCTTCTGCCCGCGGTAGCGCGCCTCGGCCATGTAGTGCGCGTCCGGGGTACGGGTGACCGGGACGTTGGAGCCCCACAACATCAGGTAGGCCGCGTCCCACCAGTCGGCCGACTCCGGCACGTCCGTCTGGTCGCCGAACACCTGCGGCGAGGCCACCGGCAGGTCGGCGTACCAGTCGTAGAACGACAGCATCGTGCCGCCGATCAACGAGACGAACCGTGCGCCGACGGCGTGTGAGGCCATCGACATGGCCGGGATCGGGGAGAACCCGGCGACCCGGTCGGGGCCGTACGTCTTGATCGTGTGCACGTGCGCCGCGGCGACGATCTCGGTGGCCTCGTCCCAGGTCACCCTCACCAGCCCGCCCTTGCCGCGGATCGACTGGTAGCGGCGGCGCTTGTCCGGGTCCGAGGTGATCTCCGCCCAGGCCGCCACGGGGTCGCCCAGCCGCGCCTTGGCCTCGCGGTACATCTCCACGAGCACGCCCCTGGCGTACGGGAAGCGCACCCGGGTCGGCGAGTAGGTGTACCAGGAGAACGCCGCGCCGCGCGGGCAGCCGCGTGGTTCGTACTCCGGCCGGTCGCCGCCCACACTGGGATAGTCCGTCTGCTGCGCCTCCCAGGTGATGATGCCGTCCTTGACGTACACCTTCCAGGAGCACGAGCCGGTGCAGTTCACCCCGTGGGTGGAGCGCACCACCTT
The DNA here is from genome assembly GCF_050942215.1 of Sphaerimonospora sp. CA-214678. Classification (GTDB taxonomy): domain Bacteria; phylum Actinomycetota; class Actinomycetes; order Streptosporangiales; family Streptosporangiaceae; genus Sphaerimonospora. Next base: position 1,835,419 of record NZ_CP192056.1, on the reverse strand, counting down.
GTCATGGCTCCACCGGTCCCGGTAGAACACGTCGCCCCGGCGGCCCCCGATCTGGTGCAGCGTCCGCAGGTCGTCGCCGACCTGGCCGCGCCGCAGGTGCCGGCCGAGTTTCACCAGGGCGTCGTCGACCGGCCCGTCTATCCTCGACATCTGAGTCCTCTTTCTCTGCCGGATCGTTCTCTGTTCCGGATCATGTCGCGTCGCTCACCTGTGCCATCGGCTCGTCGGCCACGTGCGCCGCCGGCTGCCCGGACCGCCGGAGGACGAACCAGCAGTAGACGAACGCGGCGGAGGTGACCGCGGCGAGCAGCATCAGCCCGATGGAGTACGACCCGGTGGCCTGGTAGATGAGCCCCATCACGATCGGCGGCAGGAACCCGCCCAGGCCGCCCGCCGCGCCGATCACACCGGTGGCGCTGCCCACCATGGCTGCGGGGACCTTCCGCCCGAGCATGGCGAACACCGCCCCGTTGCCCAGGCCGAGCGCTGCCGCCAGGGCCAGGAAGCCCACCGTCGCCAGCGGCATGGCCGGGGCGAAGGAGACGATGATCGCGCAGGTGAACGCGGCGCACAGCGAGTAGGCGAGCACAGGGGCGCCGCCCACGCGGTCGGCCAGCCAGCCGCCCACCGGCCGGGCCAGGGTGGCCAGCACCACGAAACCGGCGGCGCGGGCCGCGGCGTCGGCCGTGCTCAGCCCGTAGACCTCCTGGAGGTACAGCGGCAGGTAGACGCCGAACGCCACGAAACCGCCGAAGGTCAGCGCGTACATCGCGGCCAGCTCCCGGGTGATCCGCAGCCGCGCCGCGGCGGTGAACCGGGCGAGGAACGGCTCGGACGCCCGCTGCGTGCCCGGTGCGTCGCGGCCGACCGCGAGGAAGGCGAGCCCGACGATCACCAGTGCGGCGGCGACCGCGAAGAACGGGACCGTGCGGCCGAACTCCTCGGCCAGCCACGGCGTGGCGAATCCGGAGATCGCGGTGCCGATGTTGCCCATGCCGAAGATCCCGAGCGCCAGACCCCGGCGCTCGGGCGGGAACCATGCGTTGACGTACGGCACGCCGATGGCGAAGGTCGCACCGGTGAGGCCGAGGGCGAGCCCGCCGACCAGCAGCGCCGGATAACTGCCCGCGAAAGCGAGGAAGACCACCGGGACCACGCCGACCAGGCTGGCCAGGCCGAACATCAGGCGGCCGCCGTACCGGTCGGTCAGCGCGCCCAGCACGATCCGGCCCAGCGACCCGACGATGACCGGGATGGCGACCAGGACCGACACTTCGAAGGGAGTCAGGCCGAGTAGTTCCTTGTACGCCGGCCCGAGCGGGCTCAGCAGGGCCCAGGCCCAGAAGTTCACCGCGAACCCGGCGGTGGCTAGCACGAGGGCCGCCGTCCGGCCGCCCCTTCTCGTCTCCGGCGCGGCGGCACCCGCTGTCATTCCATCCCTCCGGGGGGCGAGAGTCGCTTTCACGGTCCCTAGCCTGCCGGAAAGCACGGACCGGATATCAGGGACCTTGGTCCTTCGCTCTTGCCCGAAGGCCCACCCTTCACGCGAATCTCTGGGAATCTCAATGATTTCGATATCCGGCTCGACCGGCCGGCGACACGCGAGAGATCGGCAGAACGACAGCGCGAGAGATCGCGGAAGGGCTCCACCTCACCGAAGGTACGCCCCTGGGCGCGGCCACGAAGAGCGAGGCCTTAAGATTGTCCACGGCAGCCCGAGGCGAGGTCAGGTCGCCTCGGGCTGTCACACCAATCCGTTGGAGCGTGCCATCCCGCCGCCCACGGTGATCCGAGAATGCGCGGCCGGTCGTCGACCGGCGTCCGCGCCGGATCCTCCTCCCATCGCAACGAGGCCGTGTGCCCGCTGACGCGGCGAGACCGCCATGGCGGGCGCGGGCGAGACGACCGGTCATCGTCTCGCGCCACACCCGAAACCGGAGGACGGGCCGGGCCGAATCCGGTCAGATCACAGGCCCCGGCGCGCCCGGCGGCGGGACCGAGCCCCGGCCGCCCGGCGGAACCGGCGGGATCGGACCGGCGCCGGGGGGCGGCAGCGGCGCCTGCGGCGGATACTCGGGCCGCACCGGCTGCGGCGGCATCGGCTCGTCGATGTCGTAGCCGGTGCCGGAGCCCCGTCGTTCTCCGTGCGCCCCGTCCCCGTCGCGCTGATGCGGGCCGGGGACCTCGCCCCGCCAGGCCACGGTCTCGTCGCCGCGCTTCTCGATGAAGTCCTTGAAGCGCTCCAGGTCACCCTTTACGCGCAGGCGGACGATCTGCAGCAACTCGCCCGCCTTCTCGGCAAGACCCTCGGGATCGTGCTCCATCCGCAGCGTCACACGGGTCGTGTCGTCGCTCAGCCGGTGAAACGTCACCACGCCCGCCTGACTCGGCCGGTCGAGGGACCGCCAGGCCACTCTCTCGTCCGGGTGCTGCTCGGTGATCTCCGCCTCGAACTCCCGGCGGACGCCGGCTATCTCGACGCTCCAGTGCGTTCGCGTGTCGTCGATCTGCCGGACCGACTCCACACCTTCCATGAATTCCGGGAAGCTCTCGAACCGCGTCCACTGGTTGTACGCCGTCCTGGTCGGCACCTTCACCTCGACGGAGTGCTCGATCGAGCTCATCTCTCCCCCTTCCGTCGTCGACTCGGACGCCACTGCCCCGGAATCGGTCGAGCAATCGCCCGCCCCGCGGGGAAGACCGCATCTCGTCGTCGAGCACCCGGTCCGCCCCCGCGTACCAGCCGGTGACGGCCTGCACCGCCGCCACGGCGAACAGCAGGCAGAACGGCAGCGTCCAGCCGCCGCCCACCTCGTAGAGGACGCCGAAGGCGATCGGGCCGACCCCCGCGATCAGGTAACCGGCGCTCTGCCCGAACGCGGACAGACCGGCGGTGGCCGCCGCCGTCCTCGTGCGCAGCGCCAGCATGGACAGCGCCAGCGGGAAGGACCCCATGCCGACGGCCACGAAGATCGACCAGAACCACATCGCCTGACCGGTCAGCAGCCCGGCGAACCCGACCAGGTAGAAGACGATGAAAGCGGCCACCATGGGCCGTTGGTCGCGGAAGCGGGTCGCCAGGGACGGCACCACGATCGAGACGGGGATGCCGAAGCCGGTGAACACCGCCAGGACCAGCCCCGCCTCCCCGGAGGTGTACCCGCCGTCCCGCAGCATCAGGGGAAGCCAGCCGAACATGATGTAGGCGATCATCGACTGGGAGCCGAAATATCCGGCCACCGCCCAGGCGAGCCGGCTGCGCAGCATCCTGCCGCCGCCCTCGGCGGAATCCGCGGGACCCGTGGAGGTGCTTCGCCGCTCCGGCTCACCGCGCCACAGCGCAAGCCACGGAATGGCGGCGACGACGGCAAGAGCCGCCCACGCACCGAGGGCCACATGCCAGCTTCCGCCGGCGGCCTGCTGGATGGGCACGGTCGCGGCGGCAGCGATCATCGTCCCGGCGGCCAGGGCCGTCGTGTAGATGGTCGTCATGGCGCCGCCGCGCCTGGGGAAGTGCCGTTTGATCAGCGCCGGGATCACCACGTTGCCGATCGCTCCACCGGCCAGCGCCACCACGCTGGCCGCCAGGAACACCCCGGCGCTGTCGACCAGCGAGCGCACCGCCATGCCGGCGCCGAGGAGGACGAGCGCCACCAGGACCAGCCGCTGCTCGCCCATGCGGCGGGAGAGCGCGGGCGTCACGGCGCCGAACGCGGCGAAACAGAGCACCGGCAGCGTCGTGAGCAGACCCGCCGTCGCCGCGGACATCCGAAGGCCGGCGGTGACCTGGTCGAGGACCGGGCCCACGCTGCTGACGGCGGTCCGCAGGTTCAGCGCCGCCAGGGCGATCCCCCCGGCGATGAGCCAGGGCACCAGGCCCCGGCGACGCTTCCCCGGTAATTCGGCGACGGCACTCATGCCGGCAACACGCTCCCATTAGCCGATCATGTAATCATCCTATGACCGGATGAAGCATAGCAGGATCGCCGAATATTTCCGAACAGGTATCACAATCGTCTCAAACGTATCTCGATCAGCCCGGAGGCTGTCTCAGGCGCGACGCGGGCGCAGCAGCCAGACCAGGCCGACCACCGGGAGCACGAGCGGCACGAAGCCGTACCCGCTGCCATAACCGGACCAGACCGTCGCATGCGGAAAGGCCTGAGCGTCGGCCAGGCTCAGTGTGCCGACGATCAGGACCCCGGCGAGCTCGATCGCGCAGGCGACCAGGGCCGTCCGGCGGGCGCCGCGGGCCAGCGCCACGGTGAGCACGATGTAGACGACGGCCGCGAAGGCCGACAGCAGGTACGCCAGCGGCGCCTCGGCGAACTTCGTCGCGATCTGGACGGCGGCACGCGCGGAGGCGGCCAGGGCGAACACGCCGTACAACGCGACCAGCACGCGGCCCGGCCCCGACCCGACCGTGTGCTCCGCCGACGTGCCCTGGGTCATGCCGCGGCGTCCCACAGCTGCAGGAGCCGTCCGGTCATGACGGCAATGGTGAACGCGGCCACCGCGATGACGCCGGGGCCCCAGCGCGTGCGCTCTGCCCGGCCCCACCACACGGCGGCCGGCGGGAGGACGACCGTGGCCGCGAGATATCCGATGAAGGTGGCCTTCTCCCGCACCTGGCCGAGCTCGGCGAGGGCCAGTCCCGCCTGGATGAGCAGCGCCACCTCCAGCACGGCCAGTCCGGCCAGCAGCACCACGCCCATGGGCCGGTCACGGATCGCCGTGATCACGGCCACCAGGGCGAGCAGCAGCGCGGCGCCGATCAGCCAGCCGGAGAACGCGCCGATCATCGGACCTCGCCTCGGGAGACGACACCGTCGAAGGTGGGGGACATGGCCGCTAGATTATCGGCCCGGCGGCGTCCCCGCCGATCCAGTCCCCCTCCGGCAGGGACGCGCTCAGCTTCCGGCCGTGGTGGCCTCGGGGCTGTCGTCGCTGCTGACGGGCTCCGGCAGAGTGCCCGCGTTGTGCTCCATGAGACGCCAGCCCTTACGGCCCTCCTCCAGCACGGACCAGGAGCAGTTGCCGATGCTGCCGAGCGCCGACCACAGCTCCTGCGGCAGGCCCATCAACCGGGCGATGCCCAGCCGGAGCGCGGCTCCGTGCGAGACCACGACCAGCAGACCGCCCTCGTCGAGCCGTGCGGACCAGCGCAGGATCGAGTCGGAGACGCGGGCGGCCACGTCGGCGACGTCCTCGCCGCCGGGAGCCTCCCATGCCTCGAACTCGACCGGCCACCCCGTCCTGATCTCGTCACGGGTGAGGCCCTCCCACTCGCCGCCGCCGCGTTCCCTGAGGTCCTTGTCGACGGCGATGCCCAGGCCGGTGAGCCCGGCGAGAGCAGAGGCCGTGTCGAACGCGCGGCGCAGATCAGACGAGACGATCAACGAGGGCCGCAGCGCCGCGAGCAGGGACGCCACCCGCGCGGCCTGCGCCACCCCGGTCTCGTCGAGCGGGATGTCGCTGTGCCCCTGGAAGCGCTTCTCCACGTTCCACAGCGTCTGACCGTGTCGCAGACAGACGACCCGGCGGCTCACCGGCGCTCCCCCCGCCGCCGGCGCAGGGACCGCCGCGCCGCCTCACCCGGTCGTCTCATCGGGCCGCCCCACGCTGCGCGGCCACCCGCTTCACGCTCTCCGGCAACTCGATGGCGGGACAGTCCTTCCAGAGGCGCTCCAGCGCGTAGAAGTTCCGGTCCTCTTCGTGCTGTACGTGAATGACGATGTCGAGGTAGTCGAGGAGCACCCAGCGGCCCTCCCGCTCGCCCTCGCGGCGTACCGGCTTGGCGTCGGCCTCGACGCGCAGGCGCTCCTCGATCTCGTCGACCACCGCACGCACCTGCCGATCGTTGGACGCCGAGCAGAGCAGGAACGCGTCGGTGATCACGAGCTGGTCGCTCACGTCGTACGCGATGATGTCGTCGGCCAGCTTCTCGGCGGCGGCCTCGGCCGCGATCCGCACGAGCTGGACTGATCTCTCGGTTGCTGTCACGATGCGGTTCTGTCCTCCATTGACGGCTCCTTCAGACAGTGCCCAGTCCTGGCCGGCCGGACAACCGACTTTCCCGGAGTTGACCCTACCCGGAGACGCGTCGGCAATCCGGAGTTATCACCTGGACCAGGATTTCAACGTCCACTTCCGGCGGCGGATTCCACCGGGGGAAATGCCACGGCGGCCGCCCCGGCGCGATCATCCGGCCGGACCCGCTCGACGTCCGCCCCCCGGCCCCTCAGTCCTCCAGGTCGCGGTAGAGGCCCCTCTTGTTGATGTACTGCACGATGCCGTCGGGGACCAGGTACCAGATCGGCTCGCCGGCCGCCACGCGGTGACGGCATTCCGACGAGGAGATGGCCAGCGCCGGGATCTCGACCAGGCTGACCTTGCCCGCGGGTAAACCGGGGTCGTGCAGGGTGTGGCCGGGCCGGGTGCAGCCGACGAAGTGGGCGATGGAGAACAGCTCGTCCACGTCGCGCCAGCTGAGGATCTGCGCCAGCGCGTCGGCCCCGGTGATGAAGTACACGTCGACCTCGGGACCGTAGACGGCGGAGATGTCACGCAGGGTGTCGATCGTGTAGGTGGGGCCCGGACGGTCGATGTCCACCCGGCTGACCGAGAAACGGGGGTTCGACGCCGTCGCGATGACGGTCATCAGGTAACGGTCCTCGCTCGACGACACCGTCGTGTCGGCCTTCTGCCAGGGCTGCCCGGTCGGGACGAACACCACCTCGTCCAGGTCGAAATGGTGTGCGACCTCGCTCGCCGCCACCAGGTGACCGTGGTGGATCGGATCGAAGGTTCCACCCATGACGCCCAGGCGCCTGGTCGGGGCCCCATTTTTCATGGAACGGACCCTAACGTGCGTACCTGGTTTGGTGGAAAACCGGGTCGTATCGGTCACGGTTTCGCCTCGTCTCGACCTCGTCGCCTTCGTCCGCGCGCACGCAGCGTAGGAGACATAGCATGCGGAACATGACCACTCCCGACCGCAATCGCGTGCAGCTGCCTGGCATCAGCTCCCGAGCCTATGAACACCCCGCTGATCGCTCCGCGCTGGTGGCGATGCGTTCCCTCAGCGGCTTCGACTCGGTCCTGAAGCGGATGTCGGGGCTGTTCAGTGAGCGCCGCCTGCGTCTGATGTTCCTGGCGTCGGCCGTGCGCTGCACCGACACCCAGTTCCGCGCGCTGCACGACATGGGCCGCGACAGCGCCTACATCCTGGACATGCCCCGGATTCCCGAGGTGTACGTCCAGCAGGATCCGAAGGCGTACGCCATGGCGATCGGCTTCGACGAGCCGTTCATCGTCGTCTCGTCAGGTCTGCTCGACCTGATGGACGAGGAGGAGCTGCGCTTCGTGGTCGGTCACGAGACCTCCCACATCCTGTCCGGCCACGCCGTGTACGGCACCATGCTGGCCATCCTCACCCGGCTCGCCACCCGCGTGGCGTGGATCCCGCTGGGCTACATCGGCCTGCGGGTGATCGTCGCCGCCCTCGAGGAGTGGCAGCGCAAGGCGGAGATGTCGGCCGACCGCGGCGGTCTGCTGGCCGGTCAGGACCCCGAGGCCGCGCTGCGCGCGCTCATGAAGCTGGCCGGCGGCTCGCGCCTCCACGAGATGAACATCGAGGCCTTCCTCGACCAGGCCAGGGAGTACGACACGGCGGGTGACGTACGCGACGGCCTGCTGAAGGTGCTCAACATGCTCGGCACCACCCACCCCTTCGCGGTGTCCCGGGTCGCCGAGCTGGACCGCTGGCGCCGCGGCGGCGACTACGACCGCGTCCTCCGCGGCGACTACCCCCGCCGCGAGGACGACGCCGACGCGAGGATCTCCGAAGAGGTCAAGGCGGCGGCCAATTCCTACCGCGAGTCGTGGTCCCAGTCCCAGGACCCCTTCATCGGTGTCCTGCGCGACGTCGCCGAGGGCGCCGTCAGCGCCGGTGAGCGCATCTTCAACAGGTTCGCCCGGAGAGAGAACTAGACCTGTTCCCGGCGGCGGAGGAGGCCCAGGCCCGCCGCCCTCGGGCTTCACAGCTCACCCATGTTCGAACCGTCGCTTCGACTCATGTGCCGCACGCATCACCGATGAGCGGTCTGCCGACCGCGTCCCGGGGCGCCGGCGCAGCAGCGCGGGCACGGCGACGGCCGCCGTGAGGATGGCGGCCGCTGCGCCCAGGAGAGCGAACTGCAGGCCGGCGGTGAACGCGTCTCGCGCCTGATCCAGAACCGGTCCGCCGATGGTCTCGGCGATCGCCAGGGAGGAGCGAGCCGCTTCCGCGACCTGGGCCGGCACGCCGGGCAGGTCGAGCCGGGCCTCATAGGTGCCGTTGAGTACGCTGCCGAGGACCGCGATGCCCAGCGCCCCACCGAGCTCCCGTGCCAGGTCGTTGACGGCGGAGCCGACGTTCTGCAGAGCCGGGGGCAGCGCATCGGTGATGGCGGTGGTCGCCGGAGGCATCGCCAGGCCCAGGCCGGCGCCGAGCGGCACCAGACCGGCCGCGAGCATCCCGTACGAGCTGTCCGCATCGAGACGGGCGAGCACGACGAGGCCGGCGGCCAGGAGCAGCAGTCCGGTGGTCCAGGGGCCGCGGGTGCCGAAACGCGCGCTCAGCCGAGGGCTCAACCGGGCCGCCGGGATCATACCGACAGGCATCGCCACGAGGTTGAGCGCGGCGGCGAGCGCGCTGTGGCCGCGAATCATCTGCAGGTACTGCATGAGCAGGAAGAGAAAGCCGAACAGGGCGAAGAACTGCAGTGTGATCGAGAGGGAACCCGCCGCGAATCGGCGGTTCCGGAACAGGCGCGGATCGAGAAGCGGATGGTCTCGCCGCAGCTCCCACCCGACGAAGCCGGCGAGGGTGAGCGCACCCGACGCGAGCAGGCCGAGGGTGGCCGGCGCGGTCCAGCCGTTCACCGGGGCCTCGATCAGTGCGTACACGAGCACGGCCACCCCGCACGCGGCCAGGATGGCGCCCACCACATCGAACGGAGACGAAGCCGACTCGGCCGACTCCCGCACGAAAAGCAGGGTCCCGGCCAGGGCGACCAGGACGACGACCATGTTGAACCAGAACACCGACGGCCAGGACCACACCTCGAGGAGAAGGCCGGAGGCGAGCAGGCCGAGCACGCCGCTGGCACCGGCGACCGCCGCCCAGACGCTGACCGCACGGGCCCTCTGAGCGGGTGGGAAGGTGCTGGTGATGGTCGAGAGCGTGGCGGGCATGACCAGCGCCGCTCCCATCCCCATCACCGCACGCAGGATGATCAGTTGGCCGGGGTCGGTGACGAGGGCGGCGAGTCCGGCCCCCACAGCGAAGATCGCCAATCCCGCGAGCAGCGCCAGGCGCCTGCCGAATCGGTCGCCCAGCGCACCCGCGGGCAGCAGCAGCGAGGCGAAGACCAGGCTGTAGGCATCGATGATCCAGGACTGCTGGGTCTGGTCGGCCTGTGTCTGTCGCGCGATGTCCGGAAGAGCCACATTGAGCGAGGCCATGCTGGAGACCACGACGGCCAACGCGAGGCAGGTGACGGCAAGGATCACGCCATGGCGCCCGGCCTTGCCGGGCTCGGTCGGCGGGTGTGGGTGGAGCATGACAGGCGGCCTCCTGAATCAGGGAGATACGACTCGCAAAGACTCGCCACCGCATGCCTAAAATCTCAACCGTGATGAATAAAGCGCCACGCCGAGGCCGCCGGGTCGGAAACCCCGATACCCGTGCCCAGATCCTCGACGTCGCCCGCCGCCGATTCCTCGAAGGCGGATACCAGGCCGTCACTCTGCGCTCCATCGCAGCCGAGGCCGACGTGGATCTGGCCCTCATCAGCTACTACTTCGGTTCCAAGAAGGGCCTGTTCGGAGCGGCGCTCGCCCTGTCCGCGAACCCGGCCGACATCCTCACTCGCGCGATGGAAGGCGACCTGTTCACACTGCCTCAGCGCGCCTTACACGATCTACTCGCCACCTGGGAGGACCCCGACGCCGGGGCGCCCCTGCGTGCGCTACTGGCCGGTGCCGTGCAGGATGAGGCTCTCGCTCACCTGGTGAAGGAGATGCTGGAACGGGAGATCGTCGACAAGATCGCCGCCCGGATCGGCGGAGCGGACGCCCGTCAACGCGCGACGACGTTCTGCGCGCAGGTCGCCGGGTTGATAGTGACCCGCTACATCCTTCGCCTGGAGCCGCTCACTTCCATGTCACCTGATGAAATCGTCCGGACCATCGGTCCCCGGCTACAACTCGTCCGTCGCCCCGCGGCGATCGACCGGCCGCGGGGCAGGACCATCCCCCAACCTGCTGCGGAGTGAAGGAGGCACACCTCCGGCGGAGCATGGCCGGACCTCGCTTTCGCGCCCCGTGACGGCGACATGCTCAGCACAGCGCCTCCGGAGGTCCCCACAATCGTCAGTACGGTTGGCGGTCGCTGTCGCTCCAGGTAATTGGTTTTTCACTCTGGCGGCGTGATTGTGCTGTGGATAAGTTTCTATCCGGATAGAAACTTTCCTCCTCCGACCTCCAAAAGCGCGAGGCATTTCGGTAGTCCCTTATCGACAAGATGGTCCGACATTTCGGGGGTTGCCGCCAGTACCAGACGATGTCTACCTTTGACATCGAAAAGGAAGCGATACCATCTGCTCGATTCGCCCGCTATGCGGCTTTCCGCGCCGAAATTGATTCCATATCCTTTTAATTACAAGCCCGTTGACCTTGATCGTGGCGGTGGGCCCCGAGGCGCGCGCCATCAGACCTCGGGGCCGGTCCTGGATGGGCCTGGGCCCGCCTGCCGATTACCTCCCGTCCCCGGTGAACACCGGACGGGTCTTACAAGAGGGGACGGCCTCCCGTAAGGCCCCTCTACCAGAGGAGACCGCCCCGAACCCCACTGATCGCGGCCAACAGGCGACCAGCAGGGCAGCTCAGCGGACGAGACCCAGCAGCAGATCCCGCCACATCTCCCGCGCGCGACTGCTGATCAACCGCTCGGTCTCGCGCACTACAGGCTTGCCACCGCCGGTGCGATCGGTCCAGCGGATGAACATCAACCCGCCCGCTGCGCACAGCTCGTACGAGACGGGCACGCAGTCGTCGCAGGTGTGCTCCACCACCCGTGCATACATCGTGCGGCCTGTGTCCGGCATCCACCGCAACCGCACCCCATCCGCCCGCGCCGGGCCGTTCTGAGACTGCGCCGGTGGCAGATGCAAACCAAGGCAGGACAGGGGAAGCTTGATCTCGTCCCTGCGTTGCCCGCTCACGCGGTCGCCGCCGGCTTGACCACGCCTTCCTGCACGGCCCTGCTCGCCGACCTGGCCGTGCGCTCCAATCCGGCCGATGCAGCCACCTGCTCGGCGATCGCCTCCTGCTGGCCGATGACCTGACAGAGTTCCATCAGGTCGTCGGCGTCAACCGTGCGATACGCCCCCGCCCGCTCAGCGGCCACCGGAAACGGCTGCTCTCGGCTCGCCCACAACCGTCCCGCGTTGCTGCGGATGATCCTCCATCCGGCGAATCCCGTGCCGGAGGCGACGGTTCCAACATGTTTCATGACGGCAGCGTCGCGCAGAGTGACAGGACTTTCACACCGTGTTTCCAGGACGTGTGGGACGTTTTGCTTTACCGTCGGAATACGTCCTCAACGTCCCGCGATGCGGAGGCCCGAATGCCAAACGACTCTCTGCGTCATGCGATGGCAAATGCGAAACTTACCGATAGGGACCTCGCCGAGAAGTGCGAGGTTGACGTCAAAACGGTGTCCCGCTGGCTGGCGAACGAAGGGCGCCTGCCACATCCCCGCCACCGGTGGGCCGCCGCCGAAGCCCTGGGAGTGGATGAGTCCGTGCTGTGGCCCGAGGCGATACGAAACACGGTCAAGATTGGACCGGACCGCGAGGTCGTACAGATTTACCCATACCGGTCCGCCTGTCCCAAGAGCGTCTGGCGCGCATTGATCACCAACGCTAAATCGGACATCGCTCTCGCCGGATACACGAACTACTTCCTGTGGCTGGAACACCCCAACCTGGCCAAGGTGCTGAAGCGTAAAGCCGAGCAGGGATGCCGCGTCCGCTTCCTGCTCGGAGATCCCAACAGCGAGGCCACCCTCCGCCGGGAGGAGGCCGAGGCCGTACCGCTGACGGTGTCCACCCGGATCCGGATCACGCTCGCCGAGCTCGATCAGCTGCGGGAGGTCTCCGGCGTCGAGGCGCGTTTCGGGGAGGATCACATCTCGCTGTCGGTGTTCCAGTTCGACGACGAGATGCTTGTCACCCCCCACCTGGCCAGGCTGGTCGGTCACGACTCACCGATGCTGCATCTCAAGCGCCATCAGAACGATGGCCTTTATGACCGGTTCTCTTACCACGTCAACGAACTCTGGTCGAGTGGCCGGGACATCTGGACGATCACGCCCACCACGTGACTCAGCGACCTGCGGGATCTCAACATCATCCTGCACAAGTTCACCTCGCCCGCCTGGCTGAAACACCTGCAGAAGGCCAACGCGGCGCCGGCGGATCTCGTCCCGTCGAAGATGACCGCGCTCACTCCCGGGGAGGCGTACGTCTGGGCAGGTAAGGCCACCGATCCGGCGTTCACCAAGAGCGCGATCAAAGCTCGGCTCCGCCCCCGGATCACACGTCATGGCGGCAAGACGCAAACAGCGGTGAGTTGATCTTCAGTGCTGGGCTCTCTTCTCCGGTGGCAGCAATACCGGTGCCGGTCACGGAAGCGGATCCGCCAAAGCCTGCGGATGGTAGGCCATGGTCAGAAGAAACGCGCCGTCAGAAGAACAGGGCCACGGCGTGGACGGCGGCGGCGCACAGGGCGACGAAGCCGCCCAGCACGGCCAGCGCCCGCAGGCCCTCGCTGCGCAGGCCCGGCATTTTGGCGCAGGCGCGCTCGATCTCCCGGCCGATGATCCCGCCGCAGATGACGCCGAAGACCACGCCGGCGATCGTGACGGGCATCGTCTGGGTCCACCACTGGGGTTCGAGGTGCGTCCCCGCTGTGAGCCACAGGGCGACGAAGCCGGCGGTGGCGGCCGGCAACCCGGGCCAGGCCGCAGCCGTGATCAGTGAGGCGAGCAGCGTCAGCGGGAAGCTCAGCACGCGCAGCAGGCCGCGCATCCGTGCCGACCTGCGGTTGCGTACGACCCAGTGGCTCAGCCAGCCCGCTCTCGTCACGACGACGAACACCGCGGTGATCGCGACCGTGGCCAGCGGATATATCACCGAGAGCACCACGCACGGCACGGCGAGCACCGCCAGCGCCGCCAGCGCGGCGTTCCCCGTGGGGATGCCGAGCGACTGCTCCGAGCCCGCCGTGTCGGGCGGAGTCTCGACGGCCAGCGCGGATTGCGTACGGCTCTCGCCCGCCGGACGGCCGGCCCGGCGACCGCGACCACCGGCGGAACCGCCTCTCCGCCGGACCGGCCCGGCGGCGGGCACCGTAGCCGGGCCGCCGTCGGTCTTCCCCGCTCTCCCGGACCTCCCTGGCTTCCCCGAATTGCCCGGGTTGCCCGCCTTCTCCGTCTTGCCCGCCCTGCCGGACTTCTCCGGCCGCTCACCCTCAGGAGCCTCGGCGGGCCGCTGCTCCACCTCGGTCACAGCGGTCTTCGCCGGGCTCGCCTCCGGCTTGGCTGCGGCCTTCTCCGCCTTCGCGGTGGGCTTGTCCGCCTTCGGCATGGGCTTACCGCTCGCCTCCGATCTGATGCGCCGTGCAGCGGCCGCCGGTGCCGTACGGCTCGGCGCTTCGATCGTGGCCCGGGCGAGGCGGGTGAGCCGGTCGGCGAGCAGCGCGGCGGTGGGACGGCGGACGGGATCGCGGTGGAGCGCGGCGCGGACGAGCGGCAGCAGGGCGGCCGGCACCCCGGCGAGGTCGGCCTTGCCGTTGAGGATCGCGTACATCTGGGACTCGGCCGTTCCCCGCCCGAAGGTGGGGCGGCCGGTGGCGGCGAAGGCGACGGTGGCGGCCCAGGCGTGAACGTCCGCCGGCTCCCCCACCGCCTCGTCGGCGAAGAGCTCGGGTGCGCTGTAGCCGGGGGTGCCCAGGAACGTCCCGGTCATGGTCATCCTGGTCGCGTCGTGCACCTGGGCGATGCCGAAGTCGATCAGCACCGGCCCGTCCTCGCCGATCAGCACGTTGGCCGGCTTGACGTCGCGGTGGACCACCCCGCCCGCGTGGATGATCGCGAGAGCGGTGGCGAGGCCCTGGGCCACCGGGATGAGCTCGGCCTCGGGCAGCGGCCCGCGCCGTACGGCGTCGAGGAGGGTGTTCCCCTCGATGTACTCCATGACCAGGTAGGGCCGGTCACCGGCCAGGTCGGCGTCGAGCACCCGGGCGACGTAGGGGCTCTCGACCCGTCGCAGCGCCCGGACCTCGCGCTCCAGGCGTAATCGGGCGTCGGGGTCGCTTTCGATCGGGTCGCGGAGCATCTTCAGGGCGACATGTTCCCCCCGGCGGTTGGCGGCGAGGTACACCTCGCCCATACCACCCCGGCCCAGGCGCTCCAGCAGCGCGTACGGGCCGACCCGCCCAAGACGTCCAGCCATAGGAGCGCTAACCATAGCGGCCCGGGGCGGCGAACTCCCGGAGGCGCGCCGCCCACGATGTGTCCGTTATCTTCCCGCGCAGTCCGTCACCGTACGAGGACTGTCACGGAGGTGCCCCTCGCCCGTGTAGATCCACTTGGTGGAGGTGAGCTCGGGCAGGCCCATGGGGCCACGCGCGTGCAGCTTCTGCGTGGAGATGCCGATCTCGGCGCCGAAGCCGAACTCCCCGCCGTCGGTGAACCGCGTCGAGGCGTTCACCGCTACGGCGGCGGAGTCCACCGTCGCCGTGAACCTCCTGGCCGCGCTCTGTGAACGGGTCACGATCGCGTCGGTGTGGCCCGAGCCGTACCTCCTGATGTGCGCGACCGCGTCGTCCAGCGAGTCGACGACGGCGGCGGCGATGTCGAGCGAGAGATACTCCGCGGTGAAGTCGTCCTCGGTCGCGGGCACCACATCGGCGCCGTGGCCACGCACCCGCTCGTCGCCGTGCACGGTGACACCCACGTCCTTGAGCGCGGCGAGCGCCCTCGGGAGGAACACGTCGGCGATGGCGGCGTGCACGAGGAACGTCTCCGCCGCGTTGCACACCGAGGGCCGCTGCGCCTTGGCGTTGACCAGGATCTCCAGGGCGGTCTCGACGTCGGCGTCGGCGTCGACGTAGACATGGCAGTTTCCGGTGCCGGTCTCGATCACCGGAACCGTCGACTCCTCCACCACGCTGTTGATCAACGAGGCGCCGCCGCGGGGGATCAGCACGTCGACCAGCCCGCGGGCGCGCATGAGGTGCTTGACCGACTCGCGGGTGAGGCCCGGCACGAGCTGTACGGCCCCGGCCGGCACGTCGGTCCGCTCCAGCGCCTTCCGCATGATCTCGACGAGCGCGGTGTTGGAGGAGTACGCGCTGGACGACCCGCGCAGCAGTACGGCGTTGCCGCTCTTGAGGCACAGCGCGGCGGCGTCGACGGTCACGTTCGGACGGCCCTCGTAGATGATCCCGATGACGCCCAGCGGCACCCGGACCTGACGCAGTTCCAGACCGTTCGGCAACGTGCTCCCCCGCACGACCTCGCCGACGGGATCGGGCAGGTCGGCCACCTGCCGTACGGCCTCCGCGATCTTCTCGACCCGGGCCGCGTCGAGGCGGAGCCGGTCGATCATGGCCTCGGAGATGCCGTCCCGCCTGGCCTTGTCGACGTCGACGGCGTTGGCGGCGACGATCTCGTCGGTGGCCGTCACGAGGTCGTCGGCGATGACGTGCAGCGCCGCGTCCTTTGGAGCGCGCGGCAACGGCGCCAGCACCGTGGCGGCCTCCCGCGCCGCGTGCGCCACCTTCAGGAAGTCCTCTGCCTCAGACATTCGCCTCGCGCTCCATTGGTCGTGCGTCGCCCGCCGATCAGGTCCGGGCGGGTTCCAGTATGACGATGTCGTCCCGGTGAATCAGCTCGCGCTCATACTCCGGGCCGAGCGTGCTGGCCAGTTCCCTGGTGGACCTGCCGAGCAGTTCGGGGATCTCGGCCGCATCGTAGTTGACGAGACCCCGCGCGACGGGCACGCCCGCGGGGCCGCACAGGTCGACGGGATCACCCTCGGCGAAGTCGCCCTCGACCTTCACCACACCGGCCGGCAGCAGCGACATGCGCCGCGCCACGACGGCCTCGACGGCGCCCTCGTCCAGGTGTAGCCGCCCCCGCCCCGTGGTGGCGTAGGCGAGCCAGAGCAGCCGGGTGCCGGGATGGCGGCCGCCGGGGTGGAAGTAGGTGCCGACGTCGGCGCCGGAGAGGGCCTGAGCCGCGTGCGCCGCCGCCGTCAGCACGACGGGCACGCCGGCGCCGGTGGCGATGCGGGCCGCCTCCACCTTTGTGATCATGCCGCCGGTGCCGACCCGGCCGGAGGTGCCCAGCTCGACTCCCTCCAGGTCCTCCGGACCGCGCACCTCGGCGATCCGGGAGGCCCCGGCCCGGCGCGGATCGCCGTCGTAGAGCGCGTCCACGTCCGACAGCAGCACCATGCCGTCCGCGTGGGTCAGGTGGGCCACCAGCGCGGCCAGCCGGTCGTTGTCACCGAAGCGGATCTCGTCGGTGGCCACCGTGTCGTTCTCGTTGACCACGGGGACGATGCCGAGTTCGAGCAGCTTGCCCAGCGTGCGCCGGGCGTTGCGGTACTGCGACCTGCGCATCATGTCGTCGGCGGTCAGCAGCACCTGGCCGACGCGCAGGCTGTACCTGGCGAAGGACGAGGTGTAGCGGGCGACGAGCACACCCTGGCCGACCGAGGCCGCCGCCTGCTGGGTGGCCAGGTCCCTGGGCCGCGCCCTGAGCCCGAGCGGGCCGAGCCCGGCCGCGATCGCACCCGAGGAGACGAGCACGAGCTGCGTGCCGGCCCGTCTGCGCGCGGCGAGCACGTCGACCAGCGCGTCGACGCGATCCACGTCGATCACGCCCTTCGGCGTCGTCAGGGAGGACGAACCCACCTTGACGACCAGCCGCCGCGCGGAACCTATCTGATGCCGGCCCTCCTGATTTCCGTCCATCACGCCATCTCACTCGTCCCCATCCGGTAGATATCGGTCGGTGTCGATCCTCAACCGAGCCTACTGTCCGAGCCACGCGGCCCCATGGCGACCCGGGCGTCCTGGGACGGCTGCCAGTCGAAGACGTGACCACCCTCCATCGACCCGATGACCACCTCGGCTCCCGGCCGGGCGCCGGCCTCGACCAGCGCGTCCTCGACCCCGAGCCGGTTCAGCCGGTCGGCGAGGTAGCCCACGGCCTCGTCGTTGGCGAAGTCGGTCTGCCTGATCCACCTCTCGGGCTTGTCACCGGTCACCTGGAAGGTGTTGTCGTCGACGCGCCGCACCGAGAACCCGCTCTCGCCGAGCTGCCTGGGCCGGATGACCAGCCGCGTCGGCTCCTCGATCGGAGCCTGCGCCCGGGCCTGCGCCACCATCTCGCCCATCGCGTACGCCAGGGGCCGCAGACCTTCGCGGGTCGCCGCGGAGATCTCGAACACCCGCAGGCCACGCTCCTCGAGCATGGGACGGACGATGTCGGCGAGGTCTCGGCCGTCCGGGACGTCGACCTTGTTCAACACGACCAGCCGGGGACGGCCGGTCAGCGAGCCGTAGGCGGCGAGCTCGGCCTCGATCACGTCGAAGTCGGTGACCGGGTCGCGGCCCGGCTCGATCGTGGCGCAGTCGAGGACGTGCACGATCGTCGAGCAGCGTTCGACATGGCGCAGGAACTCGTGGCCGAGACCCCTGCCCAGGGACGCGCCGGGGATGAGGCCGGGCACATCCGCGACCGTGAACACGGTCTCCCCCGCCGTGACCACGCCGAGGTTGGGGATGAGCGTGGTGAACGGATAATCCGCGATCTTGGGGCGGGCCGCGGACAGCGCGGCGATGAGGGACGACTTTCCGGCGTTCGGGAACCCGACCAGCGCGACGTCGGCGACGGTCTTCAGCTCCAGCATGATCTCGGCCTCGTCGCCCGGCTCGCCGAGCAGCGCGAAACCCGGCGCCTTGCGCCTGGCGTTGGCGAGCGCCGCGTTGCCCAGGCCGCCGAAACCGCCCTTGGCCGCGACGTAGCGGGTGCCCACGCCGATCAGGTCGACCAGCACCTCGCCGGTCTCGGCGTCCTTGACCACGGTGCCGTTGGGCACGGCCAAGACGATGTCCTCACCGTTTGCGCCGTCCCGGTTCGAGCCCATGCCCTGCTTGCCGTTGCCGGCCCGGCGGTGCGGACGGTGGTGATACTCCAGCAGGGTGGCCGTGTTGGGGTCCACCTCGAGGATCACGTCACCGCCACGGCCGCCGTCGCCGCCGTCGGGACCGCCGAGCGGCTTGAACTTCTCCCGGTGGATGGAGGCGCAGCCGTTGCCGCCGTCACCCGCCTTGATGTGCAGGATGACGGTGTCCACGAACTCGGCCATCAGCCGCGCCCCCCTTCGAAACGCTCCTATGAACAACGAATGAGGCGGACCGAATCCTCGATCCGCCTCATAAGGTCGTGCTGCTGTCCCGGCGGATCTACTCCGCGACCGGGACGATGCTCACCGCGCGACGACCACGCTTCACGCCGAACTGCACGTGACCGGCGGCAAGCGCGAACAGGGTGTCGTCGCTGCCGCGGCCGACGTTGTCGCCGGGGTGGAAGTGGGTGCCGCGCTGGCGGACGATGATCTCGCCTGCGTTCACCAACTGCCCGCCGAAGCGCTTGACGCCGAGGCGCTGCGCGTTCGAGTCACGGCCGTTCCGGGTGGACGAGGCGCCCTTCTTGTGTGCCATGGTTCACTCCCTTTCGGGGGTATCGGGGGTCGTCCCCCCGGGAAATCACTGTCCGGGGTTGATGCCGGTGACCTTGACCTGGGTGTACCGCTGACGGTGACCCATGCGCTTCTTGTAACCGGTCTTGTTCTTGTACTTCAGAATGCGAATCTTGGGGCCCTTGATCTCACCGAGGATCTCGGCGGTCACCTGGAACCTGGCAAGCGTGGCAGCGTCGGTGGTGACATCGCCGTCGTTGACGACGAGCACCGCCGGCAGCGACACCGAGGAACCGACCTCGCCGGCGAGTCTGTCCACCTCGAGGACGTCCCCGACGGAGACCTTCTGCTGCCTGCCGCCGCAACGAACGATCGCGTACACCGCGGAACCCTTCTTCTGGCTAAGTGCTGAGATGCCGCGCCCCGCATCCAGCTGCTGTCGATTACACGACCGGCTTTCCGGGCAGGCGCGCGAAGCCAGGCGCGCTCACCAGACGCGCCGGTTGACTAGAGTACCGGATTATCGGTACCGAGGTCGAACCGGGTGGAAAGCCGGAGAGCCTGAGTCGTCACTCGGACATCACGCGGATGTCACTGTCGTCAGTCACTCGTCTTCCTGCGGGAACGGCGCCGCGTACGCGGCTGTGTCGAGACCTCGCCCTCCTCCGAGGACGCGGCCGACGACAGGGAGTCGGTGACGCCGTTCCGCACGGTGGCGGCAGCGGCCACCGCCGTGCTCTCGCCGGAGCCGCCCAGCTTGTCCGCCACCGCCTTCTCGACGGCCATCTTGCCCTGCGTACCGCGTGGCTCCTGCTTCGCCTCGACCGGCTCGGTGGAGACGATGATGCCGCGTCCGTTACAGCAGTCACACGGCGTCGAGAACGCCTCCAGGAGGCCCTGGCCGACCCGCTTGCGGGTCATCTGGACGAGGCCGAGCGAGGTGACCTCGGCCACCTGGTGCTTGGTCCGGTCCCGCGCCAGGCACTCCAGCAGCCGGCGGAGCACGAGGTCGCGGTTGCTCTCCAGCACCATGTCGATGAAGTCGATCACGATGATGCCGCCGATGTCCCGCAACCGGAGCTGGCGGACGATCTCCTCGGCCGCCTCCAGGTTGTTGCGGGTGACGGTCTCCTCGAGGTTTCCGCCCTGCCCGGTGAACTTGCCCGTGTTGACGTCGACGACCGTCATCGCCTCCGTGCGGTCGATCACGAGCGAGCCGCCGGAGGGCAGCCACACCTTGCGCTCCATCGCCTTGGCGATCTGCTCGTCCACCCGGTAGGCGGTGAAGACGTCGCTCGTCTCCTCCTCCCACCTGGACAGGCGATCGGCGAGATGCGGCGCGACGTAGCGGACGTACTCGTCCACCGTCACCCACGCGTCCTCGCCCTCGACCACCAGCGAGCTGAAGTCCTCGTTGAAGATGTCGCGGACCACCCGGATCGTCAGGTCGGGCTCACCGGAGAGCAACTCGGGCGGGCTGGCCGACTTGGCCTTGCGCTGGATGTTCTCCCACTGCGCCGACAGCCTCGCCACGTCGCGGCTGAGCTCCTCCTCAGAGGCGCCCTCCGCGGCCGTACGGACTATCACGCCCGCGTTCTCCGGCATCACCTTCTTGAGGATCTGCTTGAGCCGCGCCCGTTCCTTGTCGGGCAGCTTGCGGGAGATCCCGGTCATCGAGCCGTCCGGCACGTAGACCAGGTAGCGGCCGGGCAGGCTTATCTGGGAGGTCAGCCGCGCACCCTTGTGCCCGATCGGGTCCTTGGTGACCTGGACGAGCACGGACTGGCCGGACTTCAGCGCCGCCTCGATCCGCTTCGGCTGGCCTTCGAGGCCGATGGTGTCGAAGTTGACCTCGCCCGCGTACAGCACGGCGTTGCGGCCCTTGCCGACGTCGACGAACGCCGCCTCCATCGAGGGCAGCACGTTCTGGACCTTGCCCAGGTACACGTTGCCGACGTAGGACTGGCTCGACTCGCGGTCGACGTAGTGCTCGACGAGCACGCCGTCCTCCAGGACCGCGATCTGGGTGCGGCCGCCGTGACGGCGTACGATCATGACGCGCTCGACCGACTCACGACGGGCCAGGAACTCCGACTCCGTGATGATCGGCGGACGACGGCGGCCCAGCTCGCGGCCTTCGCGGCGGCGCTGCTTCTTCGCCTCCAGCCGGGTGGAGCCGCGCACGCCCTGCACCTCGTCGATCGACGTGGAGCGGGTGGCGCGGGGCGCGCGGATGCGGACCACCGTGTTCGGCGGGTCGTCGGCGGTGGGCTCGGCCTCGTCACCGCCCCTGCGGCGGCGACGACGCCTGCGGCGCGAGGTGCCCTGCCCGCCGTCGGCATCCGTCTGCGCGCCGTCGTCGTCCTCGGCCGGCTCCTCGTGCGTCTCCTCCGCCTCGGAGTCGGACTCCTCGCCGTCCTCGCCCTCCTGGCCGCGCAGGCCGCGTCCGCGACCGCCCCGGCGGCGGCGACGCCGGCGTGGCGTGCCCTCCCCCTCGGCCTCCTCCTCGGTGGCCGCCGTCGCCTCGTCGGTCTCGGCCTGCTCCTCCGGTTCCGCGGTGCGCTGAGCCGGCACGGCGAACGGATCCGGCGCCTGGAAGAGCGGCTGGAACAGCGCCGACGGCGCCTGGAACGACACCGACGGGACGGCCGGCCGCTGCACGTGCAGGCCGAACGGGTCGGTCAGCACGGCCGACGGCCCATCCTCGGCCGGTTCCGCCGCGGCATCGGCCTCGTCGAGTGGCTCCGCATCGGCCCGCTCCTCCGGGAGGTCGGCCGACGGCACGCCGAGCCGCAGCACGGCGGCGACCTCGGCCTCGGCCGCGCTCATCGCCGCACTGGATCGTTCCGCGGTCACCCGCTCGGTCACCGAGGATCGCTTCGGTGCAGCGGACGCCTCTTCGTCCTTCTTCCGGCCGGCGCGCCGCCGGGTTCTGGCCGGGGTCTCCTCGGCCGCCTCGGGCTGCTCCGCCCGGGTCTCGTCCGCCGCCTCGTGGGTCTCCTGCGGTTCCTGTGCCTCGGCCCGCTTGCGGGTACGGCTGCGCCGTACCGGCTTGGCGGGTTCCTCCGTGACCGGCTCGGGGGCCTCAGCGGTCTCTGCGGGAATCTCGGCAGAGATCTCGGCGGGCGCCTCGCCGGACGCCTCGGCCGGCTCCGGCTCTGGGGTGGCACGGCGGCGAGTGGCCCGCCGCGGTCGCGGCGACTCGGCCGGCTCCGCCACGACGTGTGCGGCGCCCGCGGCCACCGTCGTCACGGTGGCGACCGGCGGCAGCTCGTCCGGCTCCGGAGGAGGCCCAGCCGGGCGGCTCGCCGCACGGCGCCGCTGCGGCTCGGCGGGCGAGGCTTCGCTCACACCGGAACCGTGCTCCCTTTCTTCGGTTGTCGTATCACCTGTCGTCGTATCACCGTCAAGGCTCACAGCCCCGTCAGTGGGCTCGTTGTCGAGCATGCGGGCGCTCTCCCGTCAGCCTCCGGGCGCGTCGCCGCGCCGCACGGAGGCTCTCGTCTCTCGTGGTCCGCCGCGCTCCGCGAGGGTGCCGCAGCGGCAAGTCTTATCGGTCTCCGCCTGCCCGGTCGAGGTCGAACGGGTCAGCGGGCTCACCGGTCACAGCGTCGAGCGGCCCCTGCGCCAGCCTGGTCACCTCGGGAGGCGACGGCGGCGCGAAGCCTGCCACGAGACGCAAACCCATGAGCACGTCGTCGGGCCGGACGGCAGGAGTTTCGTGCCGAACAACCATACGAAGTATGACACACGGCTGAACGGTCTCCTGACCTGCCGTTGTTCCCGCCCCGTTCATGACGGCCAGCGAACACACGGCCTGGCGGGTGTCGAACCGCCGCATACCTTTCTTGGTCAGGCGCTCGACCTCTACCCGGTCGGCAGCCGAGAACTCCCGTACCGCCTGCTCCACCGCGGCCGGATCGGCCCCGGGAAGCCGCAGTTCCCACGCCGAGCCCTCCAGCCGGTCCGCGAGGTTCCCGGTGCGCGCCTCTATCACGTCCAGAACGTCGAGGCCCGGCGGCAGCGACGCGTCGAGTTCGGCACGGATCCGCCGCGGATCGCACGGCCGGTTCACACCGATCTCGAGGTACTCGGCCTCACTCGCCACCCCAGTCGGAGCGGCGCCGGCATAGGAGATCTTCGGATGGGGGCTGAATCCCGCGCTGTAGGCCACCGGGACGCCGGCCCGCCGTACCGCCCTTTCGACGGCGCGGGAGATGTCACGGTGACTGGTGAAACGCAGCCGCCCCCGTTTGGCGTACCGCACCCTGAGGCGCTGCACCACGGGCTCGGGCGATGGCCCATCGGGTACGGGTTTCAGGGTTCCGCCATCCTTCCGGTTTCGGTCAATCATCTTCCAGAATAGCCGCGCCCGGGGAGTGCCGCCCGCCGCCCGATCAGACGATCCACCGAGCCGCACCCGGCAGATCGTGGTTTGCCGGTCACGACCCCGAGGTCACAGGACCGTGAGCGGCAGCAGCTTCCTTCCGGTGGGGCCGACCTGGATCTCCGTCCCCATCGTGGGGCACACGCCGCAGTCGTAGCAGGGCGTCCAGCGGCAGTCCTCGACCTCGACGCCGCCCAGCGCGTCCTGCCAGTCCTGCCACAGCCATTCACGGTCGAGCCCGGCGTCGAGGTGATCCCACGGGAGGACCTCGTGCTCGTCGCGCTCCCTGATGGTGTACCAGTCGACGTCCACCGGCCCGCCGGCGAAGACCCGCTCCGCCGCCGCCATCCAGCGGTCGTAGGAGAAGTGCTCGCTCCAGCCGTCGAACCGACCGCCGTCCTCCCACACGGCCCGGATGACCGCGCCGACACGGCGGTCGCCACGCGACAGCAGGCCCTCCACGATCGACGGCTTCCCGTCGTGGTAGCGGTAGCCGATCGCCCTGCCGTACTCCTTGTCCGCGCGCATGGCGTCGCGGAGCGCGCGCAGGCGGCGGTCCACCGTCTCGTGGTCGCACTGGGCCGCCCACTGGAACGGCGTGTGCGGCTTGGGCACGAACCCGCCGATGGAGACCGTGCAGCGGATGTCCCTGGAGCCGGTCGCCTCCCGCCCCGCCTTGATGACCTGCTTGGCCAGGCCGGCGATGGCGAGGACGTCGGCGTCCTCCTCCGTGGGCAGCCCGCACATGAAGTACAGCTTCACCTGCCGCCAGCCCTGGCTGTAGGCCGTGGTGACCGTACGGATCAGGTCCTCCTCGGTGACCATCTTGTTGATCACCTTGCGCATCCGCTCGGATCCGCCCTCGGGTGCGAAGGTGAGCCCCGAGCGGCGCCCGTTCCTCGACAGCTCGCCCGCGAGGTCGACGTTGAAGGCGTCGACCCGTGTGGACGGCAGGGACAGACCGATCTGGCTGCCCTCGTAGCGGTCGGCGAGACCCCTGGTGACGTCGGCGATCTCCGAGTGGTCCGCGCTGGACAGCGACAGCAGGCCGACCTCGCTGAAGCCTGACTCCTTGACGCCCACCTCGACCATGTCGCCGATCGTCGTGATCGACCGTTCACGCACCGGACGGGTGATCATCCCCGCCTGGCAGAAGCGGCAGCCGCGGGTGCAGCCGCGGAAGATCTCCACGCTGAACCGCTCGTGGACGGTCTCGGCGAGCGGGACCAGCGGCTTCTTCGGGTACGGCCACTCGTCCAGGTCCATGACCGTGTGTTTGAACACCCGCGAGGGGACCCCCGGCCGGTTCGGCACGACCCGTTTGATGCGGCCGTCGGGGTGATACTCGACGTCGAAGAACTTCGGGACGTAGACCCCGCCGGTGGAGGCGAGGCGCATGAGCAGCTCGTCGCGGCCCCCGGGCGAGCCCTCTTCCTTCCACTCGCGCAGCACCTCGCTGATCGCGATGGCGATCTGCTCGCCGTCGCCGAGCACGGCGGCGTCGAGGAAGTCGGCGACGGGCTCGGGGTTGAACGCGGCGTGGCCTCCGGCCAGCACGATCGGGTCCTCTTCGGTCCGCTCCACCGCGCGGAACGGGATACCCGCCAGATCGAGCGCGGTGAGCAGGTTGGTGTAGCCGAGCTCGGTGGCGAACGACACGCCCAGGACGTCGAACGCCCGCACCGGCCGGTGCGCGTCGACGGTGAACTGGGGGACGCCCTCGGCCCGCATGAGCGCCTCGAGATCCGGCCAGACCGTGTACGTCCGCTCGGCCAGCGTCCCGGGCAGCTCGTTGAGGATCTCGTAGAGGATCTGCACCCCCTGGTTGGGCAGGCCGACCTCATAGGCGTCCGGATACATCAGCGCCCACCGGACGGTCGCCTCGTCCCAGTCCTTGACCGTCGAGTTCAGCTCACCTCCGACGTACTGGATCGGCTTCTGCACCCGGTGCAGCAGCGCTTCCAGGCGAGGAAACAACGACTCGACAGACATGGCTCCAGGGTATCGGCTCAGATGGGGCCTCGGCTCGCTCGACGGACACGCGCTCAGCCGAACACCCGGTCCTTGATGTGGATCGCCTGCAGCACGCCGACCGCCATCATGTTGGCGAACGTCGCGGTGCCGCCGTACGAGACGAACGGCAGGGGCACGCCGGTGATCGGCATGATCCCGATGGTCATGCCGACGTTGACCAGAGTCTGGAACCCCAGCCAGGTCACGACGCCCCCGGCCACGAGCGCGGCGAACCGGTCCTCGCACAGCCGGGCGATCCGCAGGCATCGCAGCAGCACCACGCCGAGCAGCAGCACCACGACCGCCGACCCGACGAAGCCCAGTTCCTCCCCGGCCACAGTGAAGATGAAGTCGGTGTGCTGCTCGGGCACGAAACGGCCGGTCGTCTGCCCGCCGTGGAACAGGCCCTTGCCGAACAACTCGCCCGAACCGATCGCGACCAGCGCCTGTCTGCTGTTGTAGCCGATTCCGCGCGGGTCGGTCGACGGGTCCATCAGCGCGGTGAACCGGGCCACCTGGTACGGCTTGAGCAGCCCGAGGAACCACACGGCCGCCGCGCCGGCGGCCGCCAGCACCAGCCCGGCCACGACCAGCCGCTTGTGCACACCCGCGTACACGATCATGCCGGCCGTGATCGCCGTCAACACCGTCGTGGTGCCGAGGTCGGGCTCCAGCATGACCAGGGTCACGGTGACGCCCCAGATGACGAGGCACAAGCCGACGTCCAGATAGCGCGGCCGGTCCTTCTTCTTGTCCCCGGTCCGGGCCAGCAGCACCGCCAGCATCAGCACCAGCGCCGGTTTCGCCAGCTCGCCCGGCTGTACGGCGAAGCCGCCCCCCAGCATGATCCACGAGTGGTGGCCGTTGACCGTCGCGCCCATCGGTGTGAGGACGAGCAGCAGTCCCAGGGTCGCGATGCCGAACACCAGCGGCGCGTACCGGCGCAGCACCCGGTAGTCGGACACCGCCACGGCGCTGTAGAGCGCGAGCCCGATGCCCAGGTTGAGCACGTGCTTCTTGACCATCGCGGTCGGCTCGGCCGAGTTCCACTGCCGGGTGGACGACCAGACCAGGAGCGTGCTGATGACGCTGAGCGCGACGACCGCACCGAGCAGGATGCCGTCCATCCGCCACAGGGGCGCCCCCTGGCCCACGGCCCGCCGTACGAGCGATCGCCGCCGAACCCGCAGCGCGTCAGTCATCTCGCATCACTGGGCCGCCACCCCATCCCTGATCACCGGCAGCCGCGCCGCGGGCCTGCCGTCCGGAAGCGCCGGCTTGAGCGGCTTGCCGTCCTCGCCCTTGCCCACTCCGAAGATCCCCTCCCAGATCCGGCGTACGGCGGGCGCGGCGGTGGAGGCGCCCCATCCGCCCTGGGACACCATCACGACGGCCACGAAGCGCGGATTGTCCGCGGGGGCGAAGGAGGCGAACCACGACGTGTCGTTCTTGCCGTAGACCTCCGCCGTACCGGTCTTGCCGCCGACCTTCACCCGGTTGAAGTCGAACCCGCGGAACACGGCCGCTGCCGTACCGGTCACCGGCACCTGGGCCAGCGCCTTGCGTATGTAGTCGCGTACCTCGTCGCTGATGGGCAGATGGCCCTCGATCGGCACCGGGATCTCCTTGACCAGCGTGCCGTCCGGCCGGACCAGGGCCCAGCCGATCCGCGGGCTGCGCACGTTGCCGTCGCCGACGAGCGCGGCGTACGCGCGGGCGAGCTGGAGCGGCGTCACCAGCACGGCGCCCTGACCGATCGAGAAGTTGATCGCCTCGTAGGCGTGCCAGATGTAGCCCTCCACGCAGTTCTCGTGGGCGAGCCGCTTGGCGTACGCCGCCTTGGCGGCGTTCTTCATCTCGGGGTAGCCGGTCTTGGCCCGCCGGCACATGGTGTCCTTCATCGAATTCCACAGCTTCTTCTTCCACTCCCGGCTCGGGATCAGGCCCGGGCTCTCACCCGGCAGATCGATGCCGGTGCGGTGGCCGAAGCCGTACGCCTTGGCCATGTGGGTCATCGGCTCCTTGGGAGTGCCGGTCGGCTTCTCGCCGCCGTCGCGCTTCCACTGCTCGTATCCCGCCCTGTAGAACACCGTGTCGCAGGACTTCTCGAGCGCCGTGTGCAGTGAGATCGACCCCAGGGACATGCCGCCGGCGTTGCTGTACGAGCGGCCGGCGGCGGTGTAGGAGCTCGGGCACTCGTAGGCGCCGTTCAGCGAGGCGCCGTCGGCGATCATCGCCGAGGCCGAGCTGATCTTGAAGGTGGACCCGGGGGCGAACGTGCCGCTGATCGCCCGCGACATGAGCGGCTTACCCGACTTATCCGACAGCAGCCACCGATAGTCCTTCTCGGAGATGCCGCCCACCCAGACCTTGGGGTCGTAATTCGGCCTGCTGGCCATCGCGACCACCCGTCCGGTCTTCACGTCCAGCACGACGCCCGCCGCCCCGTCGGACTGCGGCGTCTCCCGCATCGCCTGGTCGAGCGACTTCTCCACGATCCGCTGGACCCGCTCGTCGATGCTGGTGACCAGAATGTCGCCGGGCACCGGGTCCGACCGCTGATCCACCTTGATGACCTTGCCCATCCGGTCCACCTGGACCCGCCGCAGGCCCGGCTTGCCACGCAGCGCCGCGTCGTAGGTCGCCTCCAGCCCGCCCCGGCCGGTCAGGTCGACACCGGAGTAGTTCGCCTTGAGCCCCTCGCGCTTCTCCAACTCCTGCTCGGTGACCGGCTGAAGGTAGCCGAGCAACTGGACGGCGTCCTTGCCGTGCGGGTAGTCGCGCCTCGCCTGGATCTCGGCCGTGACACCCGGGAAGTCCTCCTGGCGTTCCAGGATCTGCAGCGCCTGCCGGGTCTTCACGTGCTCGGCGACGGGGATCGGAGTGTACGGCGAGCCCGGCCAGCAGGGCTTCGAGACGCCCGGCCCACAGGCGCGGATCTGCGTTTTCAGCTTCTCGTACGGGATGCCCAGCACAGGCGACAGCCGCCGGAGCACCGCGGCACCGCCGTCGGGCATCCGTTCGAGCCTGGACCGGTCGATCGACACCACCAGACTGGTGCGGTTGCGGACCAGCGGCTGGCCCGACGAGTCGAGGATCGAGCCGCGTACCGCCGGCACCCGCACCTCGCGGGTACGCGTCTCGGTCGCGACGACGACGTACCTGTCCCCCTGCACGACCTGCACCTGCCACAGCCGGACGACGAGCACCACGATCATCGCGATCACGAGCACCTGCAGGACAAGCAGTCGCCCCCGCAACCGTGTCATGCCATCCCCCGTCCCCAACCCGTCGTCGGCCTCGTCCCGTGCGACCCGGTCCTGCCGCGTCTTCGCTGCCGGTAGCGGCCGGACAGCAGCCACACCACGGCGGGGGCGGCCACCAGGTCACACAGCGCGGCGCGCGGCCAGGCCGTGCCCAGGACGGTCCAGGTGACTCCGGGATTGCCCAGCAACGCGCCGATCCCCGCGGCCAGACCGGGCGCGATGACCGCGAAGATCGCCACCGTGAGCATCGGCGCGTTCTCGCCGAACCTGCCCGCGACGAAACCGAGCGCGCACAGCAGCAGCGCGTACTGCCCGAGCGTGTGACTGGCCGGCGGCAGCAGGTCGTAGGCGAGGCCGCCGCAGAAACCGATCACCGCTCCGGCCGTCGGCCCTCGCAGCGCGGCGAGCGTCAGAATGGTCAGCAGCACGAAGTCCGGTGCGTACGCGCCGAGCAGCCGGTTCACCAGGCTCACCTGCAGCACCATGGCGGCGAAGATCAGCAGTGCCGCGGACATGTTGCGGAGCATCAGGGTCAGTTCCTCCCGTCGCTGCGCGCCGCTCCCGCGGCCGCCGGACGGCGCGGCGCATCATGTGCCCGCGGACGGCGGTTCCGGTTCCCGGGCTCCGCGCCGCCTCTTCCCTCCTCCATCTGCGCCCACGGCTCGGCCTGGGCCCGCGTCTCATCGGCCGCCTCGTCGTCACGATCGGCTCGCTTGTTCTTGTCCGCACGATCGCGCGCCTGCTTGGCCTGCTGCGGAACCGGCGGGAGCACCGAGTCGCGCGGATCGCGCTTGGGCGCCTGGGTCACGACCCCGACGACGTCGAGCGACGAGAAGTCGGTGAACGGCTCGACGTATGCGATCTTGGTGAGCTCTCCCGGCAGCGACTCCACCCGCTGGATCTCTCCGATGGGCACACCCGGGACGTACGGCTTGCTGCGCTGCGAGCCGAAGGAGACGATCCGGCCGCCCGGAGGCAGCGGCACCGTCGAGTCGAGCAGCCGGAACTTGATCAGGTTGTCGCCGCCTCCCGCCTCGCCCAGGCCGCTCACGACGCCGATCTGGTTGCCGCCTTCGAGACGGGCTCCCGCCGAGATGGCGGGATCGGTGAGCAGCGCCACGGTCGCGCTGTCGGCCGCCGCCCTGACCACGCGGCCGACGAGCCCGGCGCCGGTGAGCACGGTCATGTCGGGCCGCACCCCGTCGTTCGTGCCCGCGTCGATCTCGACGGCGTCCTCGAACCCCGGGAAGTCCCGCCGCGCCAGCACCTGAGCCGGCACGACCCGGTAACGACCCAGACCCGCCAGCCCGAGCATCCGGTCCAGCTTCGCGGCCCGGGTGCCGTCGAGCTGCAGGGAGGCGACCTCGGTGCGCAGCTTCGCGTTCTCCTTGCGCAGCGCGACGATGGTCCGCTCCGCTTCCGGAGCGGCCCGGAGCATGCCCACGAAGTCCCTGACCGGCTTGGTGACGGTCGCACTCACCTGCTCGGCCTTGGAGAAGATCCCGGATGCCATGTCGTGCACCGGGCCGAGGACCGGCCCGCTGCCCACCCGGTGATCCACGGTGATCAGGACCAGTGCGGCGGCGAGGAGAAGTCCGACCGCGAGACGGGCGCGGCGGGTGTCTCTCATGACCGCTCCTTAAGTCGTGTGTCCAGGAACCGAGAACGTCAGCCCCACCGGATGGGGCGGCACGGGTCCGGGCGAGCCCCCGGGAGGGTCTGGCAAATGCCCTCCGTCGCCGATTTGCCAGACACTCCCTAGTTGCGGGGCTCGGGTACGAGCACCTGCTGCAGGGCCTCGAAGTCCTCCACGC
Source organism: Sphaerimonospora sp. CA-214678 (assembly GCF_050942215.1). Lineage (GTDB taxonomy): Bacteria > Actinomycetota > Actinomycetes > Streptosporangiales > Streptosporangiaceae > Sphaerimonospora. Next base: position 1,805,115 of record NZ_CP192056.1, on the reverse strand, counting down.
ACCTGCCCGACCCCATCGCGACCGAGTCGAGCGCGTTGTCCGCCAGGTGGACGGGCATCCCCGTCTCCTCGCGCAACCGGTCGACCATGCCCTTGAGCAGGCCGCCCCCGCCGGTCACCGCGATGCCTCGATCCATGAGGTCACCCGAGAGCTCGGGCGGGCACTTGTCCAGCGTGGTCTTCACCGTGTCGACGATCACGTTGACCTGCTCGCACATCGCCCGGCGGATCTCTTCGCTCGAGATGACCACCGTCTTGGGCAGGCCGGACACCAGGTCCCGGCCGCGGACCTCGGCGTGGACCTCTTCACCGGAGGGACCGGCCGACCCGATCGAGATCTTCACTTCCTCGGCGGTCCGGTCCCCCAGCATCATGGAGTATTCCTTCTTGGCGAAGGCGACGACCGCCTCGTCGAGTTCGTCACCCGCCACGCGGATCGACTGGCTGGTCACGATGCCGCCCATCGAGATGATGGCCACCTCGGTGGTGCCGCCTCCTATGTCGACCACCATGTTTCCGGTGGGTTCGTGGACGGGCAGACCGGCCCCGATCGCGGCCGCCATCGGCTCCTCGATGATGTAAACACGCCGGGCACCGGCCTGGTATCCCGCTTCCTTCACCGCGCGCTGCTCGACCGCGGTGATGCCGCTGGGAACCGCCACAATGATGCGAGGCCGCACGAAGTGCGTGCGCCGGTGCACCTTCTGAATGAAATATCGCAACATACGCTCGGTCACATCGAAGTCCGCGATCACCCCGTCTCGCAGGGGGCGAATCGCGACGATGTTGCCGGGCGTACGCCCGATCATGCGCTTCGCTTCTATGCCAACCGCCACGATCTTTCCTGTCGTGACGTTGATGGCGACGACCGACGGCTCGTTCAGCACGACGCCGCGGCCTCGCACGTAGACCAGAGTGTTCGCCGTGCCAAGGTCGACAGCCATGTCACGGCCCAGGAATGTCAGCTTGCTGCCCATGCGGAAGGAAGCCTTCCTTCAGGTGGTTAGCGGGATAACTCATCGCACTCGAATCGTAACTCGGTGCGTCCATGACTCGGCACATCGAGCCATCAGGCACCGGAAAAATCGCCGCCACCCCGGCCAGATGATGGTCACCACCTGGGAAAACACCGCAGGCCCCGGGTTTAGCCCGGGGCCTGCTGTGCGGCAAAGCGAAGCCTCAGAAGCGGTCAGGAAAGAAGATCTTGATTTCACGGGCGGCCGACTCGGGCGAGTCGGAGCCGTGCACGATGTTCTCGCCGATCTCCAGGGCGTGGTCGCCGCGGATGGTGCCGGGAGGCGACTTGACCGGGTCGGTGGCACCCGCCAGCGCACGGAACGCCTCGATCGCGCGCGGCCCCTCCACCACAAGCGCCACCAGTGGAGCCGAGGTGATGAACTCGACCAGCTCGCCGAAGAACGGACGCTCGGAGTGCTCGGCGTAGTGGGCCTTGGCGGTCTCGGCGTCGAGCGTGCGCAGGTCCATCGCCACGACCTTCAGGCCCTTGCGCTCGATCCGGCCGATGACGTCGCCGATGAGGCCGCGACGGACCCCGTCCGGTTTGATCAGGACAAGCGTACGCTCGGACACGGTTTCTCTCCTTGTCGAATGGGGCAGCGGGGCTGCTCGCCGGATGTACGCGGCTCGGTGGCGGTGTCCACCCGGAGATCCCTGTTTTCTGGCGAGATCGTCCCGGCGCCCGGGTCAGTCCCAGGGCTCCAACCGCAACGGCAGCTTACCGGTCCCCGCCCGCGTCTCCGGCCGTACCTTTGTCACCCTCGGGCGACGGAGTCGGCGCCGGGATCGTCACCTGTGCGTCCTGTCTGCTCTCCAGGGGCGAGGCCGTACCGGCGGCCGTCGCCGCCCCTGGAAGCGCCGCTGCGCGGCGGGCCAGGAACTGGGTCAGAATGATGATCCCGACGACCACGCCGCCGCCTACCTGCGTCCACTTGTGCAGGGCGTCGATGAAACCGTTCGCCACCGCCTCTCCCGTGGCCGGTCCCGATTGGCTGATCAGGTTCAGCATGAGGACCTGGATGCCGGTGCCGAGCAGGAAGCCGGCGAGCACCGCGGGAAAGCACATGGACAGACCCAGCAGCGCCGACCCCACTCCCGCCAGCCGGAACGCGCTCACCAGGGCCACTGCGGAACCCGCCGCGAGCAGCGTGAACGGCACGACGAGCGGCCAGCCCGTAGGTTCCGGCACGAGCCACCAGATGGCGCAGAGGCCGGCCACCATCGTCACCAGTCCCGCGGCCGGCAACTGCGCCACCTTCCGCTCCGGAAGCATGCCCACGACGACGGCGGCGACGAGAGCGAGCACAGCGGCGAGGAGGAACGGCAGCCACAAGCCCTTCAGCCCGGGCCCGCCGAGCCCGCCCAGTTCGATGTAGGTGGTCTGCGCCGCCGTGGGCAGCACGATCAGACCGATCGCCACGTTGACGAAGGCAAGCGTGCGCCCGCCCGGCCCCTCGAACGTGCCCGCCGCCCCGAGCCCCAGCATCACCAGCACACCGGCCGCCGCGACAGCGGCGGCGACGACGACCAGGACGGGGGGCCAGTCGAAGGTCAGGAAGATGGCGAGCGCCGCGATGCCCGCCGCCGGCACCACCGCCATCATGAGCCGCCCCCGCTCGGCGGTGGAAGCCCGTACCCCGCCGGGCTCTCCGGCTCCGCCCTCGTCCGCCTCGCCCGCGCCCTCGATCAGCCACAGGACCAGGTAGGCGGCGGCCAGCACGAGAGCGACGCCGGTCAGCAGCGGGTACGGCTGAAGCGTGACCCGCCAGGAGCCCGAACCGTCGAGCGGCCAGAGCGCGAGCGCCTGGGCCGCCAGCAGGCTCACCGTGAGCATCCCCGCCCAGATCGGCAGCAGGACGTTCCTGCGCGGCCGTTCCGAGACGACGACGAGCGTCGCCGGGATGAGCGCCCCCGCCCCCACGCCGTGAAGGACACGCAGCACCCCGACCACGCTCGTCGAGTCCGCGTACCCGCCGGCCGCGTCGGCCACCGCCAGCAGCGCGAGCCCCGCTACGAGAATCGGCGCGGCGCGGAACCGGCGTACGGCGACAGACGCGAGCGGCACGGTCAGCAGCATGGCGGGCAGCGCCAGACCATGCGCTCGCATCATGTCGACGTGTGAGACGTCCGGAGGCAGCAGCGCCGCGACGACCGAGATCGTGTTCGGGATCGCGACCACGGCGAGTGGCAGGGCCACCACGATGAGCAGCCCTGCGACGACGTCCAGGAGCAGGGGAACGCGCACGGCGCGAACCGCGACGGCGGTCCGGGCCTGCGGAATGGGAGGGACGGCCATGGTTGCCGACTTTAGCGCTTCGTCGCGCCTTCGACACGGTGAGCGACGAAGATGGCCGTAATCCAGAGCAGCGCGAAGATCAATCCGAGGAAGAACATGGCCGGAACGAGAAATCCGGTGGCTATCGCCAGGATCTGGATGACTGATCCCGCGATGTATGCGTACGGGCGCTTGAGCATACCTGTCACCACGACGCACAGGACGGCGAGCCCGATCCCGACCGTCACCGCGAGCGGCACCGGAACATCGTTGATCGTGATGGCCACCGGGATGGTCAGGGCGACGACGATGGCCTCCATGCCGAGCACGCTCGCGCACAGCCGGCGTTTGCCGGGAGTCACCTCGAACAGGTAGTTCATCTCGCTCTTCCCATGTCGTTCGTCCCGATTCCGCTTCCGTGACGTCCCACACCGCGGACGCACCGGAAGGCCGCCACCGCCCCGAGAGATCGCCTCATCTCTCGACCCCGAGCAGAATGCGGGCCTCTCCGACGGTCACCACGGAACCGGTGATGAGCACCCCCGACCCCAGCTCGTCACCCTGATCGGCCAGAGTGACGGCGATGTCGATCGCGTCATCGAGCCGTCCAGCCACATGGACGCGATCCGATCCGAAGATGCTCTGTGCCCGAAGGCCCAGTTCGTCCGGCTTCATCGAGCGCGGCGAGGAGTTCCGGGTGACCACGACCTCCTCCACCACCGGTTCGAGCAGTTCAAGGATCGTGTTGACGTCCTTGTCACCCATGGCGGCCACCACGGCGATCAGCCGAGTGAAACCGAACGCCTCGGTCAGCGCCTCCACCGTGGCTTCCATTCCACCGGGGTTGTGCGCGGCGTCGATGACAACCGTCGGACCACGCCTCACGACCTCCAGCCGTCCCGGGCTCGTCACCCGCGCGAACGCCTGCCTGACGACCTCGTCACCCAGGGGATCGTCGCCTCCCGTGAGCGCTTCTACCGCCGCGAGCGCGCACACCGCGTTCCCGGCCTGGTGCGCACCGTACAACGGCAGGAAGACCTCCTCGTACACCCCCTTGAGGCCCTTGAACTGGAGCATCTGACCGCCTATCGCGAGCTCGCGGTGGAGCACGCCGAACTCCAGCCCCTCACGCGCGACGACCGCACCCATCTCCGCCACCCGTCTCATCAGCACCTCGGCGGCCGGAAGCGGCTGCTGCGCGAGTATGGCCATCGCCCCCGGCTTGATGATGCCGGCCTTCTCCTTGGAGATCGTCGCGACGTCCGGACCGAGATACTCGGTGTGATCCAACGAGATCGGGGTGATGACGGCGACCGCACCGTCCGCGACGTTGGTGGCGTCCCAGACCCCACCCATGCCCGTCTCGATCACCGCGACATCGACCGGCGCATCCGCGAACGCGACGAATGCCATCGCGGTGAGCGTCTCGAAGAAGCTCAGCCGCCCGACCTTGGTATCGATCATTTCGAGGTACGGCTCGATATCCCGGTAGACATCGGTGAAACGAGCCTCGGAAAGGGGCTCCCCATCCACCGAGATGCGTTCACGGACCGAGGTGAGATGAGGGCTCGTGTAACGGCCGACACGCAGATTACGTTCCCGTAGCAGGCTCTCGATCATCCGAGCCGTACTCGTCTTGCCGTTGGTCCCGGCGATATGGATGACTTGAAACGCTTTCTGCGGTTCGCCGATGAGCTCCATCAGCGCGCTGATCCGTTCAAGGGAGGGGTGGAAATCCCACTCCACTCCTCTGGCCATGATGGCCTGCTCGGCGACTCGGTATTCCACGACCATCAGCGTACGGGCTCACCGCGACGGTGATGTTCTCGGGCGTCCTCCCGACGCCGAGGGGTCGGGAGGTGGAGCGAGTGGAGTGAGAGGGTGGCTGGTGTACGGAGATGTGGGTGTCGGGGTTTGATGTGGTGGGTGGCCGGGGCCGGATGCCCTGACAGGTGCGGGCAGGGACGGGCAGCTGTTCCGGCCGGCCGTGACAGTCACGCCCTGGCGGCAGAGGCCTCCGGCCTCCCCGGGCGCGGTGGTCCCGGCACGGTCTTACGCCGGCCGGAACACCCACCCGCCCCCACCCACACCACGGACGCGCCACAGCACCGCCCCCACGGCCAACACGAACCGACCCCCACGAACCCCCGGCCGCAAACAAAAAAAGGGAGGCACCCACGGCCTCCCGACACCCGCCCGCCCGGCACCCGGCACAGAAAACGGGGGACGCCCCCCGAACACACCGCCAACGACCCAGCCCCGCACAACGCGACCAGACCCAGAAACACGCAGGCCGCCCGACAAGGAACAGCCCCGAAGCGCCTCCACCCACACAACAAAAAACGGGGGGCCACACCACCCCCCGAACACACGCCCCACACCCACACACGCACAAAGCCCGGAAACGCGTGCAGGCCGCCCCACAAAAGGGACGGCCCACACACCACAATTGTCCGGCGGCGACCTACTCTCCCACACCCCCACGGATGCAGTACCATCGGCGCTGGAAGGCTTAACTACCGGGTTCGGAATGTAACCGGGTGTTTCCCAACCGCTAAAACCGCCGTAACCCTACCAAACAGCCAACCACGGTCCGGTTGCTGCTCGAAAATCACACAGTGGACGCAAACACCGAAAAAATCTTGTGGTCAAGTCCTCGGCCTATTAGTACCGGTCAGCTCCACACGTTACCGCGCTTCCACTCCCAGCCTATCAACCCCATCATCTACAGGGGGCCTTACCCCAAACGGGTGGGAGACCTCATCTAAAGGCAAGCTTCCCGCTTAGATGCTTTCAGCGGTTATCCCTACCGAACGTAGCCAACCAGCCATGCTCCTGGCGGAACAACTGGCACACCAGAGGTTCGTCCGTCCCGGTCCTCTCGTACTAGGGACAGCCCCTCACAAGTCTCCTGCGCGCGCAGCGGATAGGGACCGAACTGTCTCGCGACGTTCTAAACCCAGCTCGCGTACCGCTTTAATGGGCGAACAGCCCAACCCTTGGGACCTACTCCAGCCCCAGGATGCGACGAGCCGACATCGAGGTGCCAAACCATCCCGTCGATATGGACTCTTGGGGAAGATCAGCCTGTTATCCCCGGGGTACCTTTTAGCCGTTGAGCGACACCGCTTCCACACGCCGATGCCGGATCACTAGTCCCAGCTTTCGCTCCTGCTCGACCCGTCAGTCTCACAGTCAAGCCCCCTTGTGCACTTACACTCACCACCTGATTACCAACCAGGCTGAGGGAACCTTTGGGCGCCTCCGTTACCCTTTAGGAGGCAACCGCCCCAGTTAAACTACCCACCAGACACTGTCCCCCACCCGGATCCACGGGCGCGGGTTAGACATCCAAAACGACCAGAGTGGTATTTCACCAATGACTCCACGACAACTAGCGTCACCGCTTCACCGTCTCCCACCTATCCTACACAAGCCGCCCCAAACACCAATGTCAAGCTGCAGTGAAGGTCCCGGGGTCTTTCCGTCCTGCTGCGCGAAACGAGCATCTTTACTCGTACTGCAATTTCACCGGGCCTGTGGTTGAGACAGCGGGGAAGTCGTTACGCCATTCGTGCAGGTCGGAACTTACCCGACAAGGAATTTCGCTACCTTAGGATGGTTATAGTTACCACCGCCGTTTACCGGCGCTTAAGTTCTCACCTTCGCACCCCGAAGAGTGCTAAGCAGTCCCCTTAACGTTCCGGCACCGGGCAGGCGTCAGTCCGTATACATCGTCTTACGACTTCGCACGGACCTGTGTTTTTAGTAAACAGTCGCTTCCCCCTGGCCACTGCGACCCCCACCAGCTCACAACGCACAGTCGATCACCAGCAGAGGCCCCCCTTCTCCCGAAGTTACGGGGGCAATTTGCCGAGTTCCTTAACCACAGTTCACCCGACCGCCTCGGTATTCTCTACCTGACCACCTGAGTCGGTTTAGGGTACGGGCCGCCACAGCACTCACTAGAGGCTTTTCTCGACAGCATAGGATCACCCACTTCACCACAATCGGCTCGGCATCACACCTCAGGCACATGAGGAGCGGATTTACCTACCCCTCGCCCTACATGCTTACCCCGGGACAACCACCGCCCGGGATGGGCTACCTTCCTGCGTCACCCCATCGCTTACCTACTACCAGCTCAGGCCGAGCGTTCACCCTCACCCGCCACCCGAAGGCAACAGGGGGCTAAGGACTCTTAGTATCACCAGGTTCAGTATGGGCGCACCACAGCGGGTACGGGAATATCAACCCGTCATCCATCGACTACGCCTGTCGGCCTCGCCTTAGGCCCCGACTAACCCTGGGCGGATCAACCTGCCCCAGGAACCCTTGGTCATCCGGCGCAGAAGTTTCTCACTTCTGACTCGCTACTCATGCCTGCATTCTCACTCGCGCACCCTCCACCACCGATCACTCGACAGCTTCACCGGACGCACGACGCTCCCCTACCCACCCACAACCAGAACAACGTCCAGTCACAGGTGCCGCGACTTCGGCGGTATGCTTGAGCCCCGCTACATTATCGGCGCAAAATCACTTGACCAGTGAGCTATTACGCACTCTTTCAAGGATGGCTGCTTCTAAGCCAACCTCCTGGTTGTCACTGCGACTCCACATCCTTTCCCACTCAGCACACGCTTAGGGGCCTTAGTCGACGATCTGGGCTGTTTCCCTCTCGACCACGGAGCTTATCCCCCGCAGTCTCACTGCCACGCTCAACTTACCGGCATTCGAAGTTTGGCTGACGTCAGTAACCTTGTCGGGCCCATCAGCCAACCAGAGCCCTACCTCCGGCAAGCACCACGCAACGCTGCACCTAAATGCATTTCGGGGAGAACCAGCTATCACGGAGTTTGATTGGCCTTTCACCCCTACACACAGATCATCCCCCAGGTTTTCAACCCTGGTGGGTTCGGGCCTCCACCCAGTCTTACCTGAGCTTCACCCTGCCCATGCGTAGATCACTCCGCTTCGGGTCCACAGCATGCGACTCAAACGCCCTATTCAGACTCGCTTTCGCTACGGCTCCCCCACCCGGGTTAACCTCGCCACACACCACGACTCGCAGGCTCATTCTTCAAAAGGCACGCAGTCACATCACACACAAGGCGAACCCTGTGTACGCTCCCACGGCTTGTAGGCACACGGTTTCAGGTACTATTTCACAACCCCTCACCGGGGCGCTTTTCACCTTTCCCTCACGGTACTCGTGCACTATCGGTCATCAGGAAGTATTTAGGCTTACCAGGTGGTCCTGGCAGATTCACACAGGATTCCTCGAGCCCCGTGCTACTCGGGACAACCCCCAGCAGTCGGCATGATTTCACCTACCCGGCTTTCACGGTCTCCGGCCGCCCATCCCAGAACGTTCGACTACCACACCGATTTATCACTGCTTGAGAAGACAGCGGTCTCCTCCAGAAGCTCCCACAACCCCGCACACGCAACGCCCGCCGGCTATCACACGCGCACGGTTTAGCCTCCTCCGCTTTCGCTCACCACTACTCACGGAATCACTATTGTTTTCTTCTCCTACGGGTACTGAGATGTTTCACTTCCCCGCGTCACCACCAACCGCCCTATACATTCAGACGGCGGCAACACCACATGACTGGTGCTAGGTTTCCCCATTCGGACATCCCCGGATCAACGTCTGGTTGGCGACTCCCCGAGGCTTAACGCAGCCTCCCACGTCCTTCATCGGCTCCTGATGCCAAGGCATCCACCGTGTGCCCTAAACAACTTGGCCACAAAAGATGCTCGCGTCCACTATGCAATTCACAAACAACAACCAGAAAAACCAGCCCACCCCACCACCAAACACGCGACCCACACCCCAGACGACAACCACCACCACCGCAGCACAACACCACGACAGCAACAGCCCACCCAGGCGCAGACCCCGCCGGTATGGCAGGAGACCAGCCCCGCACGAAGGAAAAAACACCCGACAACCACCGGCACCCTCGCCCCACGCCCCCACCGCAGCAGGAACACAAAACGAGAACACCCACAGCCATCAGGAAGCCCGTTCCCTCAGGACCCAACAGTGTGCCCGGACTCTCCCAGCCCGCCCCATGCCTTTCCCACTCCGTGACAACCACGGCGGTACTCACCAACAGACCGACCAGAACAACCCGAATAACCAGTGCTCCACTAAGCAGCACGCCACGCACCGAACACACGCCGATGACCGCAGCGACACTAGACCAAACCCCCAACACCCAACCCCCCACAGCAAGGCAGAGAGAAGATGCCACGAGCCGGCCAGATGCTCCTTAGAAAGGAGGTGATCCAGCCGCACCTTCCGGTACGGCTACCTTGTTACGACTTCGTCCCAATCGCCAGCCCCACCTTCGACCGCTCCCCCCCAAACGGGTTGGGCCACGGGCTTCGGGTGTTGCCGACTTTCGTGACGTGACGGGCGGTGTGTACAAGGCCCGGGAACGTATTCACCGCAGCGTTGCTGATCTGCGATTACTAGCGACTCCGACTTCATGGGGTCGAGTTGCAGACCCCAATCCGAACTGAGACCGGCTTTTAGGGATTCGCTCCCCCTCACGGGTTAGCAGCCCTCTGTACCGACCATTGTAGCATGTTTGCAGCCCAAGACATAAGGGGCATGATGACTTGACGTCATCCCCACCTTCCTCCGAGTTGACCCCGGCAGTCTCCCATGAGTCCCCGGCCGGCCGAAGCCGCCGCTGGCAACATGGAACAAGGGTTGCGCTCGTTGCGGGACTTAACCCAACATCTCACGACACGAGCTGACGACAGCCATGCACCACCTGTACACCGGCCCCGAAAGGAACACCCGTCTCCGAGCGCGTCCAGCGTATGTCAAACCTTGGTAAGGTTCTTCGCGTTGCGTCGAATTAAGCAACATGCTCCGCCGCTTGTGCGGGCCCCCGTCAATTCCTTTGAGTTTTAGCCTTGCGGCCGTACTCCCCAGGCGGGGCGCTTAATGCGTTAGCTACGGCACAGGAACCATGGAAGATCCCCACACCTAGCGCCCAACGTTTACAGCGTGGACTACCAGGGTATCTAATCCTGTTCGCTCCCCACGCTTTCGCTCCTCAGCGTCAGAACTGGCCCAGCAAGCCGCCTTCGCCACCGGTGTTCCTCCTGATATCTGCGCATTTCACCGCTACACCAGGAATTCCACTTGCCCCTACCAGCCTCTAGCCTGCCCGTATCCACCGCAGACCCGTAGTTAAGCCACGGGCTTTCACGGCAGACGCGACAAGCCACCTACGAGCTCTTTACGCCCAATAATTCCGGACAACGCTTGCGCCCTACGTATTACCGCGGCTGCTGGCACGTAGTTAGCCGGCGCTTCTTCCACAGGTACACGTCAACTTCGTCCCTGCCGAAAGAGGTTTACAACCCGAAGGCCGTCATCCCCCACGCGGCGTCGCTGCGTCAGGCTTCCGCCCATTGCGCAATATTCCCCACTGCTGCCTCCCGTAGGAGTCTGGGCCGTGTCTCAGTCCCAGTGTGGCCGGTCGCCCTCTCAGGCCGGCTACCCGTCGTCGCCTTGGTAGGCCATCACCCCACCAACAAGCTGATAGGCCGCGAGCCCATCCCCAACCGAAAAACTTTCCACCACCACCAGATGCCCGGAGTGGTCATATCCAGTATTAGACCCGGTTTCCCAGGCTTATCCCAGAGTCAGGGGCAGGTTACTCACGTGTTACTCACCCGTTCGCCGCTCGAGTACCCCGAAGGGCCTTTCCGCTCGACTTGCATGTGTTAAGCACGCCGCCAGCGTTCGTCCTGAGCCAGGATCAAACTCTCCAAACAATGTCTGAAAAGAAACCCCAGCCAACACCCACCACCACCGAAACAGCAGTGAATGCCGATCAAAGGAATCCGTCCCCCACACACCCACAAAAAAGGGGCGCGCGAGAACGGGGTAATGCATCAAAATGCACTGGCTTTTAGCACACTGTTGAGTTCTCAAGAAACGGACGCGTACACCACCACCCGGAAACCCGACCAGCGGGCGATCCCAGGATCCGGGGCGTTTCAGACCATTTCGTTGTATCTCTATTCTGCCGAGTTACTTTATTCTTGTCAAATCGCCTCGACCGAGACCATTTTCCATGAATTCCGTCACTCGTCGGAATTTTTATGCTCCGTTTCCGGAGCCCCTCCAACTTACCCGAACCTCGCGGCCCCGTCGAATCGCGACAGAACACACACCGAAATTCGGTCAAGGAAGAGGAGTCGCGGAGAGCCTAGCAGCCGTTCTCCCTGAGGGGGATCGAGGCGCACCGGGCCTGCCGCGCCCAAGTAGAGTAGCACCCCCTCAAGGGTGCAGTGGTTAACTTCCTGTACTTCCCCGTGGGATGGCTGTCCAAACCTGCCGGGGGCGGACAGCCGACGCGCTTGACGGACACAGCGGCCTGGCAACGCTCACGGCCACAAGGCGCGGGGGCGGGCGGGTCCTCCGGCCGGCTTAGGACCGTGCCAGAGACCACCGCGCCCGGGGAGGCCGGAGGCCTCTTTCACCGGATCGCAACTATCACGGCCGGCCGGAGGACCCGCCCGTTCCCGCGCCGACCGTACCCACCCAGCCTCAGCCGGCACCCATCCGACTTCAAGCGCACACGCGAATTCAAGCGCACACGCACAAGCCCCGGAGGCCGTGAGCACCCGAGCCCCGGAATCACCGAGGCCGGAACCCCTCACGTCGGTGGGCTCCTGTGACTCGGTCGGTTACCGGATGGCTCGGATGCTCGCGTGTCTTGGCTAGGACGGCAGTGCGGCGAGCTGGGACTCGATGCGGGAGATGTCCTCTTCGGCCTGAGCGGCCCGCTGGCGCACCTTGGCGACGACGTTCTCCGGTGCCTTGGCCATGAACTGCTCGTTGGCCAGCTTGCCGGTGACCTGGGCGTGCTCCTTGCGGGCTGCGGCCAGATCCTTCTCCAGCCTTCTCCGCTCGGCCGCCACGTCGATGGCGCCGGCCGTGTCGATCTCCACCAGGACCGCACCGACGGAGAGCCGAGCCGTCGCGGCGAAGGTCTCAGAGGGGGCTTCGAGTCGCAGCAGCGACCGGATGGCCTTCTCGTGCGGGGCGAGAGCCGTACCGGACAGGGACAGTCGCGCGGCCACGCGCTGTCCGGGCTTGAGGCCCTGGTCGGAGCGGAATCTGCGCACCTCTGTGACCAGTTCCTGAACGGACGCGATCTCCTGTTCGGCGGTGACGTCTTCGGCCAGCTTGGCCGAGACGGTCGGCCAGGGAGCGATCACGATCGATTCGCCACCGGTGAGAGCCCGCCACAGTTCCTCGGTCACAAACGGGATCAGGGGGTGCAGAAGCCGCAGCAGGGCGTCGAAGACATGGCCGAGGACGCGCTTGGTGTTCTCGGCGACCTCACCACCAGCGGAGATCTGGATCTTCGCTAGCTCGACGTACCAGTCGCAGACCTCGTCCCAGGCGAAGTGGTAGAGCACGTCAGAGGCCTTGGCGAATTCGAAGTTCTCGAAGGCCGTGTCGACCGATGTGATGACCGTCTGGAGGCGGGAGAGGATCCACCGGTCTGCGGCGGTGAGCCGCTCCGGCAGGCCGTCCGAAACGGCGCCGTTCATCAGGGCGAAGCGCGTCGCGTTCCAGATCTTGTTGCAGAAGTTTCGCGATCCGGCCGCCCAGTCTTCGCTGATCGCCACGTCCGATCCGGGGTTGGCCCCGCGTAGCAGCGTGAACCGGGTGGCGTCCGCGCCGTAGCGACTGATCCAGTCGAGTGGATCGACGACGTTGCCGAACGACTTCGACATCTTCTTGCCGAACTGGTCGCGGACCATGCCGTGCAGTGCCACCGTGCGGAACGGCGGCTGCCCGTCCATCGCGTACAGCCCGAACATCATCATGCGGGCGACCCAGAAGAACAGGATGTCGTAGCCGGTGACCAGCACCGTGGTCGGGTAGAAGCGGGCCAGTTCCGGCGTGGCGTCGGGCCAGCCGAGCGTGGAGAACGGCCACAGGCCTGAGGAGAACCACGTGTCGAGCACGTCCTGGTCCTGCTCGTACCCGGCGGGCGGCTCCTCGTCCGGGCCCACGCACACCATTTCGCCGTCGGGGCCGTACCAGACCGGGATGCGGTGGCCCCACCACAGCTGCCGGGAGATGCACCAGTCGTGCATGTCGTCGACCCAGTCGAAGTAGCGCTTGGCCATCTCCGGCGGGTGGATGTTGGTGCGCCCGTCGCGGACCGCGTCGCCCGCCGCCTTGGCGAGCGGCGAGACATTGACGAACCACTGCAGCGACAGCCTCGGCTCCACCACCGTCTTGCAGCGGGAGCAGTGGCCGACCGAGTGCACGTACGGCCGCTTCTCGGCGACGATCCGGCCCTCCTCGCGCAGCGCGTCGACCACGGCGGGCCGTGCCTCGAACCGGTCGAGCCCCTCGAACGGTCCGTGCGCCGTGATGACGCCCCGCTCATCCATGATCACGATGGATTCCAGCGAGTGACGCCGCCCGATCTCGAAGTCGTTGGGGTCGTGCGCCGGGGTGACCTTCACCGCGCCGGTGCCGAACTCCGGGTCGACGTGCTCGTCGGCCACGATCGGGATGAGCCGCCCGGTCAGCGGTAGCTCCACCTGCTTGCCCACCATGTGCGCATAGCGTTCGTCGGCGGGGTGGACGGCCACGGCGGTGTCGCCCAGCATGGTCTCCGCCCGTGTGGTGGCGACCACGATCTCCGTGTCGCCCGAGCCGTACCTGATCGAGACGAGCTCGCCGTCGTCCTCGGTGTGCTCCACCTCGATATCGGACAGCGCGGTCAGGCAGCGCGGGCACCAGTTGATGATGCGCTCGGCACGGTAGATCAGCCCGTCGTCGAACAGCCGCTTGAAGATCGTCTGGACGGCCCGGGACAGGCCTTCGTCCATGGTGAACCGCTCGCGCGACCAGTCCACGCCGTCGCCGAGCTTCTTCATCTGGCCGAGGATCCGTCCGCCGGACTCCTCCTTCCACTGCCAGACGCGCTCGACGAACGCCTCGCGGCCGAGATCGTGCCGGGACAGACCGTCCTTGGCCATCTCGCGCTCGACGACGTTCTGGGTCGCGATGCCGGCGTGGTCCATGCCGGGGAGCCACAGGGTCTCGAAATCCCGCATGCGGGCGCGGCGGGTCAGCGCGTCCTGGATGGAGTGGTCGAGCGCGTGCCCGACGTGCAGCGAGCCGGTCACGTTGGGCGGAGGGAGCACGATGCTGTACGGCTCACGCCCGCTGCCCGTGTGAGCGGTGAAATACCCCTCGGATACCCAGCGCTCGTAACTACGGGTCTCGACATCGGCGGGCGCGTACTGGGTAGGCAGCTCAGGCGTTGTCATGATGCCCAATTCTAGGGATGTCCGGCCGCCCTCTGTACCGTCTCGTCGGCAGCGCGTCGCCGTACACCGTCTCTTGGGGCCGGCCACCTCCGGCCGGCCTGATTGCTATGCGGACTTCTCTCTCGGGGTGCGCTGCTGCTTGGCCTGGAGCTGGTCACGCGGCACGAGGGTCGGGTTCACATGCTCCAGTACGGCCTCGCGGGTGATGACGACGCGGGCCACGTCCTGCCTGGAGGGCACCTCGTACATCACCGAGAGGAGGACCTCCTCCAGGATCGCCCGCAGTCCGCGGGCTCCGGTGCCGCGCAGGATGGCCTGGTCGGCGATCGCCTCCAGGGCGTCGTCGGTGAACTCCAGCTCGACGTTGTCCAGCTCGAACAGGCGGTGATACTGCTTCACCAGCGCGTTGCGCGGCTCGGTGAGGATCTGGATCAGCGCTTCCCTGTCCAGGTTGTGCACCGACGTGATCACCGGAAGCCGGCCGACGAACTCGGGGATCATGCCGAACTTCAGCAGGTCTTCCGGCATCACCTCGGAGAAGATGTCCGAGGCGTCGATCTCCTCCTTGGACCGGATGATCGCGTTGAAGCCGATGCCCTTCTTGCCGATCCTCGATTCGATGATCTTTTCCAGGCCGGCGAAGGCACCGCCACAGATGAACAGCACGTTCGTGGTGTCGATCTGGATGAACTCCTGATGCGGATGCTTGCGGCCGCCCTGCGGCGGCACGCTCGCGGTCGTCCCCTCCAGGATCTTCAGCAGGGCCTGCTGGACGCCCTCGCCGGAGACGTCCCGGGTGATCGACGGGTTCTCGCTCTTGCGAGCGATCTTGTCGACCTCGTCGATGTAGATGATGCCCGTCTCGGCCTTCTTGACGTCGTAGTCGGCGGCCTGGATCAGCTTGAGGAGGATGTTCTCCACGTCCTCCCCGACGTACCCCGCCTCGGTCAGCGCGGTCGCGTCGGCTATGGCGAACGGGACATTGAGCATCCTGGCGAGGGTCTGCGCCAGCAGGGTCTTGCCGGAGCCGGTCGGGCCGAGCAGCAGGATGTTGGACTTCGCCAACTCCAGGCCGTCGTCACGAGAGCGCTCGCCGGACTGAACGCGCTTGTAGTGGTTGTACACCGCCACGGACAGGGCCTTCTTCGCCTTGTCCTGGCCGATGACGTACGCATCGAGGAACTCGAAGATCTCACGCGGCTTGGGAAGGTTGTCCCACTTGAGCTCGGAGGACTCGGAGAGCTCCTCCTCGATGATCTCGTTGCAGAGATCGATGCACTCATCGCAGATGTAGACGCCTGGTCCGGCGATGAGCTTCTTGACCTGCTTCTGGCTCTTGCCGCAGAACGAGCATTTGAGCAGGTCTCCCCCGTCGCCGATGCGTGCCACCCCAGATACTCCTTTGCGTGGGACCGCCCTGCCGCCGCGGTCGCTTCCGTCCGCACCCGGTCTGGCTCCGGGGCGAAAACGTCATCCCGCTCAGGTTTCGACGTTACCGTCTTCTGGGCCCTCAGTGAGCCCCCTGGCGGCGAGTCGCACCGGAACGTGCCCAATTGGGACGCGTTCCGGTGCGGCAACTCCTCAGGAAGCAGCGATCGCCGCCGCGCGCTTCTTCCGGGACGGGATGATGTCGTCCACCAGCCCGTACTCCTTCGCCTCCTCCGCGCTGAGGATCTTGTCGCGCTCGATGTCCCTGCGGACGTCGTCGGGCGCCTTACCCGAGTGCCGCGCGATGATCTCCTCGAGCAGCGACCTCATCCGCAGGATCTCACGGGCCTGGATCTCGATGTCACTCCCCTGACCCCCGCCCTCGGTATAGGGCTGGTGGATCAGGACACGGGCGTTCGGCAGCGCGAAGCGCTTGCCCGGAGTGCCGCCGGCCAGCAGGACGGCCGCCGCCGACGCCGCCTGGCCCAGGCAGACCGTCTGGATCTCCGGACGGACGAACTGCATCGTGTCGTAGATCGCCGTCATGGCGGTGAACGACCCGCCCGGGGAGTTGATGTACATGCTGATGTCGCGGTCCGGGTCCAGCGACTCCAGCGTCAGAAGCTGCGCCATCACGTCGTTCGCCGAGGCGTCGTCGATCTGGACGCCGAGGAAGATGATGCGGTCCTCGAACAGCTTGTTGTACGGGTTCATCTCCTTCACGCCGTACGACGTGCGTTCGACGAAGGAGGGAAGTACGTAGCGGCCGTTGATGTCTCCCGGCCGGATCAGCTCGCTCACTTGGAAAGCTCCAGTCATGAGACGGCGCCCTCGGAGGGCACCTGACGCGCGCTGCGCACGACATGGTCGATGAAGCCGTAGTCCTTGGCCTCCTCGGCCGTGAACCAGCGGTCGCGGTCGGAGTCACGCTCGATCTGGTCGAGCGGCTGCCCGGTGTGGAAGGCGATGCGCTCGGCGAGCGTCTTCTTCACGTACAGCATCTGCTCGGCCTGAATCGCGACGTCCGCCGCGGTTCCGCCGATGCCGCCCGAGGGCTGGTGCATCATGATGCGCGCGTGCGGCAGCGCGTACCGCTTCCCGCGCTCGCCGGCGCAGAGCAGGAACTGCCCCATCGAGGCGGCCAGTCCCATCGCGACCGTGCAGACGTTGTTCGGCACATACTCCATCATGTCGTAAATCGCCATGCCGGCCGTCACCGAACCGCCCGGGGAGTTGATGTACATCCAGATGTCGCGGTCCGGGTCGTCCGCGGCGAGGAGCAGGAGTTCGGCGCAGAGCCGGTTGGCCACCTCGTCGTTCACCTGGGTCCCGAGCACCACGATGCGCTCCCGCAGCAACCGCTGGTAGAGCTGGTCTTCGAGGCGGGTCGGGCCCTCCTCACGGCCCCGGGCCTCAAAACCGGAGCCTGTAGACGGGAAGAAGGTCGGCGGGCTGGTCACAGCGTCACCTTCCAATGCGTCGTAATCGGTTGGCTTTGCTTGTGACCTTAACGCGCGCCGCCGACAGGTCATGCCTCCTCACCGTGCTGTTCGCTGTCGGCGCAGGTTCCCCGTCTCACCGGCATGGAGTGGTGCTCACGGCCGTCTTTCCCGTCGCCGCGCGCCTGCACGGTGTCGTACGAATGCCCAGGTCATGCCTGTATGACCGGATGGCGGGGCGCGTACGGCGAGAAATTTACTGGAATTTACCCGGGAATAGCGGCGAAAACCCCCGACGCACCGAAGCGCGTCGGGGGTCAATCCGCTCAACGGGTCGGCCGGCGTTTACCGGAGCACGACCATCGGAATTTCGGCGAGAGCCGGAAACTCAGCTTTCCGCGGGCTGCTCCGGCTCGTCTCCGGCCTGAGCCTGCTCCGCCCCGACCTGCTCCTGCTCGGGGTTGAGCTCGGCGTAGATGGCCTTGAGGTCGATGACGTTGCCCGCCTCGTCCTTCACGCTGGCGGCGTCGCCCACGATGGTCTTGGCCTTCTCCCGGACGATCTCCATCATCGCGAGCGGGAGCTGGTTGTTGTCGGCGAGGTGCTGGGCCAGCGTGTTCGGGGCGACGCCGAGCTGCATGGCGCGGCGCACCACGAAGTCGGTGAGCTCCTGCTCGCTGACCCCGAGGTCCTCGGCCTTCACGATCTTGTCGAGGACGAAGCCCGCCTTCAGCGCCTTCACCGCGTTCTGCTCGTACTCGGCGAAGCGCTCCTCCTCGGTCGTCTGGTAGAGGCGGAAGTAGGCCTCGCGGCTGAGCCCGCTCTCCGCCACCTCGTGGTCGAGGTTGTGCTTGCGGGCGTCGACCTCCGCGGTGAGCGCGCTTTCCGGCAGCGGAATGTCGATCTTCTCGAGCAGCGCGTCCAGGGCCTTCTCGCGGCTCTCCACGACCTGCTCGATCAGCTTGTTGCGGCGGATCTGGCTCCTCAGCCCGTCCTTCAGCTCGTCGAGCGTGTCGAACTCGCTGGCGAGCTGAGCGAAGTCGTCGTCCAGCTCGGGCAGCACCTTCTCCTTGACCGACTTGACCGTGATGATCACGTCGGCCTCCTCGCCGGCGTTCTCGCCGCCGACGAGTGTGGTGCGGAAGGTCTTCTCGTCGCCCGCCGACATGCCCTGGAGCGCCTCGTCCAGCCCCTGGAGCACCGAGCCGGCGCCGACCTCGTAGGAGACGTCGGCGGCCTGCTGCTCCTCGAGGTTCTTTCCGTCGATCTCCGCGCGCAGGTCCATCACGACGTAGTCGCCGGTGGCGGCCGCACGCTCGACCCCGGTCAGCGTGGCGAAGCGCTGGCGCAGCCCGGTGAGCTGGGCGTCGATGTCCTCGTCTGTCACCTCGGCCACGCCGACGACGACCTCGAGGCCGGCGAAGTCGGGCACCTCGAAGGCCGGGCGGATGTCCACCTCGGCGGTGAACTCGACCTGCTCTCCGTCCTCGAGCTTGGTGACCTCGATCTCCGGCTGGCTGACCGGGAAGACGTCGGTCTCGTCCACGGCCTGGCCGTACAGCTTGGGCAGGGCGTCGTTCAGGGTCTCCTCGAGAACCACCGCGCGGCCGAAGCGCTGCTCGATGATCCGGGCCGGCACCTTGCCGGGACGGAACCCGGGCACACGCACCTGCTGCGCGACCTTCTTGTAGGCGGCCTGCAGGCTCGACTCGAGCTCCTTGAACGGCACCTCGACGGTGAGCCTGACCCGGGTAGGGCTGAGCTCCTCGACAGCGGTCTTCACGGGGTGGTCTCCTTGATCCAGCGTCTGGTGATCGCGGGCGCTTAGTGCACGACAACCGCGGCACAGCAAACGCGCGCCGCGCCCACGTGAGAGGCACAGAGACTACCGCCCGCCAGGGCGTAACCGCTTAGGCATGCTCGACTGTGGCGGGTGTCCAGCGCCAAGGGCAGTCTAGAACAGACCGGCGCCTGGCAGCGACAGCCACGGGGCTGTCATAGGTCGCCGATGATCCGCTGGAGCAGATTCACGGTATCCGCCGGGGTCGTGCTCACGGCGCACAAACGCTCCATGACCTCGGTATAGCGATCGATCTCCTCGCGTTTGTCCAGGTAGAGCGCGCTGGCGAGTTGCTCCACGTAAACGATGTCGGGAAGCTCCGGGTCGGCGAACCGCAGGATGCTGAAGGCCCCGCCCTCCGCGGCGTGCCCTCCGTGACTGAACGGAATGACCTGGATCGTCACGTTGGGCTGATTCATCAGGTCGATGAGGTGCTGGATCTGGCCGCGCATCACGTCCACACCGCCGATCGGCCGCCGCAGCGCCGCCTCGTCGATCACCGCCCAGAACAGCGGGCCTTCGCCGCCGTCCAGGATGCGCTGCCGCTCGAGGCGCAGGTCGACCCGTCTGGCGATCTCCTCGGGCACCGCGCCGACCGCGCCCGCCGTTATGACGGCACGCGCGTACTCCTTGGTCTGCAGCAGGCCGGGGACGAACTGAACCTCGTAGGTGCGGATGCGGGAGGCCGCCTCCTCCAACCCGACATAGGTCTGGAACCAGCCCGGGAGCACGTCGTTGAACCGGTGCCACCAGCCGGGCTCGTTGGCCTGCTCCACCAGGCCCATCACGGCCGCCCGCGTCTCCTCCCCCTCCACTCCGTAGAGGGTGAGGAGGTCGGCGACGTCGCGCTCCTTGAAGCTGACCCGGCCCAGCTCCATCCGGCTGATCTTGGATTCCGAGCCGCGGATGTACTG
This sequence comes from Sphaerimonospora sp. CA-214678, assembly GCF_050942215.1. GTDB lineage: Bacteria > Actinomycetota > Actinomycetes > Streptosporangiales > Streptosporangiaceae > Sphaerimonospora. The sequence goes on along the minus strand of NZ_CP192056.1, from coordinate 1,784,860 downwards.
CCCGGCCTCGTCGCGGGAGACGCCCTTGTCCTCCCTGAGCCTGCGGAGCTGCGCCCCCAGGAGGATACGGAGAGCCGTCGGGCCCGATCCGGGTTGGATCTGCATCACGACGCCTCCCTCTCAGCCCGGCCCTCTGCGTACCACTCGTGCCGCCAAGGGAAGCCCCGCACGACACCACCCCCAGCCCACACAGTGTCACCAGTTCCGGCCCAATTGACAAGGTCTCATCCACGTCACCCTGCGACACGCCCCGAAAGTCTAAGCTGTGCATTTGCACACGCCAGGTGCACGTGCATTTGGGGCTTGCATGGGGGATGGTGCCTGTTCCATCATGGCTTGGTGCATATTGGGTCACATATGCGCCAAGCCATGGAGACGGGCCAGCAGGAGGTACGGGCGGCATGTCGGAGAAGTCCGGGTCCGCCGGTTCCATGATCCGCGAGACGGGATTCGACTGGTTCCTTCGTACGGCCGGCGAGTCCGATACCAGGACGTGTCCGCTGCGCCCCCAGGCCGACTCCGTCGGTCGAGCACGCGAGGTCACCCGGAGCACCCTGCGGCAATGGGGCCTGACCGAGCTGAGCGAGGACGCGTCGCTCGTCGTCTCAGAACTCGTGACGAACGCCGTACGTTACGCGCGGTATCCGGTCGGCGAATGGAGCGACCACCCGATCACGCTGGTGCTGCTCCACGTCGCACCGCACGTCCTGCTGGCCGTCTCCGACCCCAGTGACCGCGTCCCGGCGCCGAAGGAACCCGACTTCGTCTCCGAACACGGCCGGGGTCTCTACATCGTGGAGACCTACAGCCAGGCCTGGGGATGGGACCCTCTCGACCACGGCGGCAAGGCCGTGTGGGCTCTCCTTCGCTGCTCCGGCTGACGCCACCGCAGACTCGAACCCCGCCGGTCGCCTGTTCCCATCCTGGATGCGACCGCGTCGCACTGGACATGCCGGAAGGCCGCGGCCCTGCCGATCCGAAGATCCGCTCGTCAGCCGCTCTTAGCGGAAGCCGGAGAACATGTCCGCCCGGCCTCGCTTGTCGGACCCGCCCCGGTAGACCGCTCCACCGTGATCCCCGCCCCCATCCCGATCGCCTACAGGGGTGGCACGGCCGACGTCCATCGCGGAACCGGCTCCATACGAACGATCTCGGCGACTCGCCGAAGATCGAAAAGGTCGCGCGGTGAAACCGGCGCTCCATCTCGTTCACGGCCCACCTCCGACGCAAGGATCTCGCCCCGGGCCAAGGGCGTCCATACGTTCTGAGGTCCTGCGAGACGCGACTCTCAACTGGCGTGGAACCAGGGGGAGCTGTACAGCGGCCAGTACAGCAACGCCGCCTCACACGAGCACACTGCACCGGCCTGCATATAACGATCGAGCAGGGCGGCGAGCGAGCAACAAGGGGATTGCCCTTCCCTTGTAAACAGATGGTCCTGCGACCGCCGATCAGGAGGTTATCGGCAGCTCGCGGGCGCGAGTTCGCGCGGATGCCCGAAGCTCGCTCAGGTATTTGGTGAAAGGCGTGATTCCTGTTCTGGTGCAGGTCTACTGGAACAGTGCAAGCAACGGCTTGGAGCTCTCCCTGACTCTTCAACCATGTCACCCATTGGCTCCTCTTGGGCCTCGGCAGTTCCGGATGATCGAGCAACCACAGGAGATAGCGCGCACGCATGCGGACCTTCTCGTGGGCGTCCCCGGCAATCTCAGCCAGCAGCGGTCCCAGCCGCCCATAGCCGATAGCCCTGGCCAGGATCGCATATCGCACGTCCCAGACGCGGTGCTCACGGCGCACCGCCAGACACACCAGGTGCGCGAGCTGATCAACCACCTCGTCCGGCAGGTACGGCAGAGCCCTGGTCAGATCGCGTAAGCCTTCATCCTTGGTCGCCCAGCTCTTGGCATCGGCCATCCACTCATCCGGATAACGGGACTCCCACTCCAGGTAGAGCAGGAGGTACTTCAGTCCGCCCCACTGCGCGTAGGACTCGATAGGGACGTACTCCCAGAGCGCATCGGGAAGCCTTCTGTCCCGCTCAGCACACCACCGGGCCAGCACCTCGGAGCGTGCAGGTCCCTCGTGCTGCCAGACCTCGTTGAACTCCGCCAATGCCTTGGCACGCCGCTCGTCGGAACCCCGTAGACGTCCCAGGGCCCACCTCCGCCGGGCTGGATCTTCCGAAACCAACTCCATGGCCCATCCAAGACACCGATCCCACTCCTCCGCCGACCGCACAGCTCCAATGATGACGGAGACTGCGGCCTCTGAAGATGGTGCTTGTCAGCGATTGGTAGCCGCCACAGCTAACGTGCAGGCGTTCACGCGCGTCAGCACTCGATACGGCCGGTGAACGACCAGTCGATGTACTGCCGAAGATGTCCGGTGAGCGGGGCATCTGTAAGTCACCTGGCTGATATAACCCCTGCATGACCTACCGATTCACTGCCCGTGCGGCTGCCGGAGACGAAGAGTTCGATGAGGATTACCGCCAAGCCGGGGTGGCGGAATTCAAGGATGGCAGCGGCTTCATCCTGCTCTTCATGCGCGGAATCGAAGAGGCCGAAGGGCAGGACGTGGATCTCGCCATGGACACCCACTGCGTGGTTACGGCCGATCAGGGAACCGCGTACGGCTGCGTGCGAGAAGTCGCTGTTCGCGATGGCACATTGCGCGTTGTACTCGACCCGGCCGCTCTGGAAGATCTCGGCTTGGATGACCCGGTGATCGAAGCCGTGTTGGACGTCCCCGAGGCCGACATGAACCGTATGCGTGACGTGCTCCGCCGCATATTCACCCATCGCAGAGCAGACGCCAGACCAGTGCTTGTTGACCTGTAGAGGTCCATCCAGGGGCGGTCCTCCGCGCACATCGTCCCTGCCCCGATGCCTCGTTCGCCGTCGACCCACCGCGGAGCGGCAGCGGGCCGGCGGCGGAGGGGCATGCCCGGCCTCGCGTGTTCCATGTTCCCGGTGACCTTCCTCGCTCGCTGGTTGGCCTACAGGAACGGCCGGACTTGAACCGTGGGAGCTGGTCTGCTGGGCTTGCCCGGGTCGATTGCGGGCGAGGCGATCAGGCTCCCCAACCACCCACGAACCTCGACTTTCCGCGATCACCTCGGGGCCGGAGATCCCCGCCGGAGGCAAGAAAAGACCTCAGCCCTCTACGGTGCTGTGCGGTCGCTACGGTGGTCAGCCTCCTGCCCATCGGGCGCGGTTGGCGGCGGTGCGGCCGGGACCGGCCCGAAGATGCCGCATGCCCGGCCGCGACCGGCCGCGCCGCGCCACCGACGCCCGCAGGGCGGCGGCTTGAACCCGTAGGGGAACTCGTGACCACGGACGCCTTCACACGCACCTCGTCCCCCGTGCGGCGACGTGACGAGCCTCGAACGTCTACAGGTCCGGCACGCTCCGCAATGCGGTTGCGAGTTCTCTCATAGCGCTGATCACGGCATCGGCGCCCGCGCTCGTCAGTACGGCACCTGATGTGGCACGGAAGATCGTCTTAAGTGACCAGAGATCGAAAAGGCCGGGCTTCCCGTACGGGATGACCTGGCCTTTCGCCTTGAGAGCGGACGACGGGAATCGAACCCGCGTAGCCAGTTTGGAAGACTGGGGCTCTACCATTGAGCTACGTCCGCGCGCACCCGGCGTCCATCTGGTTTAGACTTCATCCGGTCGTCAGGGCGTAAGCGTACCGGAGTCCCGGAGCGTTCGCGCACTCGACGTGACGGGGCGTGGCGCAGCTTGGTAGCGCGCTTGCTTTGGGAGCAAGAAGTCGCAGGTTCAAATCCTGTCGCCCCGACTGCTCTGACCTGCGAGCGGGTCGGGCCTGACCTCGGCAGAGCGTCCGCCCGGCGCCGCCGCGGGATGGCTGGGCCCCGGCCGATCACTCGTCCACGATATAGGGGTGGGTCAGGAACTCCAGGGCATGACCGTCGGGGTCGTCCACGTAGACGCCGCGTCCGTGGTGCCGGTGATTGATCTCCTGCGGCTCCTGGTGGTGCGGGCCGCCCCAGTACGGCAGGCCGCGCTCGACGATCCGGCCGTGGATCTGGTCGAACTCCTCCTCCGAGACCAGGAACGCCAGGTGCTGCATGACGATGTGGCCGGGATCGACGATGGAGTCCGCGTAGTCGATGGTCACACCGTTCGCGAGCGGGACGGTGGCGAACGGTCCGAACTCCCTGGGCTCGGGCGCTCCCAGAAGAGAGGTGAGGAAGCGGGCCGAGGCGAACCGGTCGGCGCTGTGCATGATGGTGTGGTCGAGTCGTGCGGACACGGGACCTCCAGGTGGTCGGATCCGACGTGGCCCTTCTCCCTTCCGAGGCTACAAACCATCACTCCGCCCCTGCCACCCGCGGCCACGGGACAAGGCGTTCTCAATGCAGGGCTTTTTCACCCGCGGGGACGATGTTTACTGGCGATCGGGGGTCCGTACGGCCGCCTGTGCGAACCGATGCGGTCGGCGCCCTTCCCTGACGTCGCACGGCCGCTCAGACTGGTGCCCCAGAACGACCGGCGACCCGCAGAGACCCGCGGTCGCGCGGAGAGGAGCGAATGGTGAACGAGCCGACGAAGATCACACTCGACGAGTCGCAGATCCCGCGCAGCTGGTACAACATCCTGCCCGATCTCCCCGAGCCTCCCCCGCCGCCGCTCCACCCGGCGACGATGCGGCCGCTCGGCCCCGACGACCTTCTGCCGCTGTTCCCCGAGGAGCTGATCGCGCAGGAGGTGACCCTGGACCGTCGCGTCCCCATCCCCGAGGAGGTCCTCGACGTCTACCGCCTCTGGCGCCCCACTCCGCTGATCCGCGCCCATCGCCTCGAGAAGAGCCTGAGCACCCCGGCCAGGATCTACTACAAGTACGAGGGCGGCAGCCCCTCCGGATCCCACAAGCCCAACACCGCCGTCCCGCAGGCGTACTACAACGCGCGGCAGGGCGTGCGCAGGCTGACCACGGAGACCGGCGCCGGGCAGTGGGGCTCCGCGCTCGCGTTCGCCTGCGCGCAGTACGGCCTGGCCTGCGAGATCTGGATGGTACGCGCCTCCTATGACCAGAAGCCCTATCGCAGGTCGCTGATGCGGGTGTACGGCGGCACCGTCCATCCGAGCCCCTCCGCCGTGACGACCGCCGGCAGCAGGATCCTCGCCGACGATCCCGACTGTCCCGGATCTCTCGGCATCGCGATCAGTGAGGCCGTGGAGGTCGCCGGCGGCCACGACGACACCCGGTACGCCCTCGGTTCCGTGCTCAACCACGTGCTGATGCACCAGACCGTCATCGGCGAGGAGGCGCTGGAGCAGCTCGCCCTGCTGGGCGAGACACCCGATCTGATCATCGGATGCGCCGGTGGCGGCTCCAACTTCGCCGGCCTGGCCTTCCCGTTCCTGCGGGAGAAGCTCGCCGGGCGGATGGATCCGGTGCTGCGCGCCGTCGAACCGGCCGCCTGCCCCTCGCTCACCAGGGGCGTCTACGCGTACGACTACGGGGACAGTGCGGGGTTCACGCCGCTGCTGAAGATGCACACGCTCGGCCACACGTTCGTGCCCGATCCGATTCACGCCGGCGGCCTGCGCTATCACGGCATGGCCCCGCTGCTGTCGCACGTCTACGAGCTCGGCCTCATGGAGGCGGTGGCCAAGAACCAGACCGAGTGCTTCAAGGCCGGCCTGCGTTTCGCCAGGACCGAGGGGATCGTGCCGGCTCCGGAGCCCACACACGCCCTCGCCGAGACGATCGCGCAGGCCCTTCGCTGCGCCGAGACGGGCGAACCCAAGGTGATCTTGACGGCCGTGTGCGGGCACGGTCACTTCGACCTGCCCGCCTACGAGGGCCACCTGGCCGGCCTGCTGGAGGACGTGCCGCTCCCCCAGGAACGGATCGATCTGGCGCTCGCCCAGCTGCCCGGCCCCATACCGAGCTGATTGCGGTTGGATCATTCCCCGCAAACAGCTGAAATGCTCGGTGGCAGTCCATACGATTCTCAGTCGTCCCACCGTCCCTCTCCGGAGTAGCCGATTTGGACCGGAACTGCGTCATCAAGGCCCCCGCCCCGCGGGATCGGGCGAAATGGCACCGTAGCGGCGCCGCTTCCGCGAACGAGCGGCTCGCCTTTCTCAACGAGGCCAGCCGCCGGATCGGCACCAGCCTGGACCTGGTGGAGACGAGCCGGGAACTCGCCGACGTGGCGGTCCCGCGTTTCGCCGACACGGCGGCCGTCCTGATCCAGGACCGGCTGCTGACCGACGGGGAGCTCTCCTTCCGTCACATCGACGGCAGCACGCTCGTCCGGCGGGTCGCGGTGGCCATGGCGGTCGAGGATCCGCGGCCCTGGATCGAGGCCTTCCCGGTCGGCGAGGTGACCGTCTTCTCCGCGATCCTGCCGCACACGCAGAGCATGGCCAGCGGCAAGCCCCTGATGTACCCCGTCCTCGACAAGGAGAGCGCCCGGGTCATCGGCGCCGGCATCGACCGTGAGGACGCGGTGATGCAGCTCCTCACCGACTCCTCCTTCCTCACCGTGCCCCTGCGGGCGAGGGGGCGGGTGCTCGGCTGTGCCGTCTTCGGCAGGCGGCCGGACAACCGGCCGTTCGATGAGCCGGACGTCGCGGTGGCCGAGGAGCTCGCGGCACGAACGGCCGTGTGCATCGACAACGCCCGGCTCTACGACCGGGAGCGCCGGACCGCGCTGACCCTGCAGAGCAGTCTGCTGCCCGCCGAGCTGCCACAGCCGCTCGGCATGGACATCGCCTCGCGATACCTGCCCGCCAGCGACCTGATGGGCGTCGGCGGCGACTGGTACGACGTGATTCCCCTGCCGGGGTGCCGGTCCGCGCTGGTGGTGGGCGACGTCATGGGTCACGGGACCCGGGCCGCCGCGACGATGGGACAGCTCCGTACGGCGGCGCGCACGCTGGCGAGCCTGGACCTGCCGCCCGACGAGGTGCTCTTCCGGCTCAACCTGATGAGCCAGGATCTCGACCCCACGCAGATCGCCACGTGCATCTACGCCGTCTACGACCCGGTGACGCGAGGCTGTGCGCTGTCGCGGGCGGGTCACATGCCTCCGGTGCTGCTGCACCCGGACCGATCCACCGAGATCATCGACCTGCCCCCGGGGCTGCCGCTCGGCATCGGCACCGACCCGCTGGAGACGCGGGAGCTGACCCTCCCGGCCGGCAGTGTGCTGGCCCTCTACACCGACGGCCTGGTGGAGAGCCGCGAACGCGACCTCGACGCGGGGATCATGACGCTGCGCCGCCTGCTCGCCAGGCCCGTCGACGACCTCGAGGACATGTGCGACGTGACGATCAGCGGTCAGCGGCCCGGTCACGAACGCGACGACATCGCACTGCTGGTGGCGCGGGTACGGAACCTCGACCCCGACGAGATCGCCTCGTGTCCCCTGCCGTCCGACCCGAGGTTCGTGGCGCACGCCCGCCGCTTCGTCCGGGACACCCTGGCCGCATGGGGGCTCGCCGGCATGGTGGACAGCACGCAGTTGATCGTGAGCGAGCTGGTAACCAACGCGCTCAAGCACGGCTGGCCGCCGATCGAGTTGCGGCTGCTGCGCGGCCGGACGCTGGTGTGCGAGGTCGTCGACGGCTCCGAGACCACCCCTACTCCCCGTATGCCCGCGCCCGACGAGGACACCGGCCGGGGCCTCCAGCTCATCAAGCGGTTCGCCTACCGCTGGGGCACCCGGCCGATGCCGTACGGAAAGATCGTCTGGGTGGAGCAGAACCTGCCCTGACGATCACGTGGACATCCGCGGCGGCTGGGCGGGAGCCGTACCGGGAGGGCGCCGACGGCGGTCCTCGCGAGGCCCCGCCTCACTCCCCGATTCCGCCGGATCGTGTCGTTATCGGCTGGTCGGGCGCTTGCCGTGGTTGGCCTTCTTCTTCTTACGTGCCTTGGACTTACGCGCGCGCTTTCCCATCCGGGACCGCCTTCCTCGTCCGGCTTTTCCCCACTGTCTCCCGGCCCGGCGTGCCGTACAAGGGAGAAGCCGGATCCATGCCGCACGGCTCACCATGAATCAACATGCTCACTACTTCTATCTGGCATAATTTGTTGGAACCTGTTGATAGGAGCGGTGGATGCTGGCCCAGCAGAGGCGGCAGGCGATCCTGGATCGGGTCCGCAGGACGGGCGGCGTACGCGTCGCCGAGCTCGTACGCGACCTCGGTGTCTCCGACATGACCATCCGGCGGGACCTGGAGGTCCTGGCGGACCGCGGTCTGATCGAGAAGGTCCACGGCGGCGCCACCGCCGCGGGGACCGGCTCCACCGAGGAGCCCGGCTTCGCGGCCAAGTCGGCGCGCCAGCGGGCCGAGAAGGAGGCGATCGCCCGGCGGGCCGCCCGGCTCGTCCAGCCCGGCGGCGCCGTGGCGCTGTCGGCCGGCACCACGACATGGGCCCTCGCCCATCATCTGGCCGAGGTGCCCGAGCTGACCGTCATCACGAACTCGGTTCAGGTGGCGGACGTCTTCCATCGGGCGGGCCGGACCGACCAGACCATCGTGCTGGTCGGCGGCGTGCGCACGCCGTCCGACGCGCTCGTCGGGCCCGTGGCCGTCGCGGCCATCCGATCCCTGAACGTCGACACGCTCATGCTCGGCGTCCACGGGATGTCCTCCCGCGCCGGCTTCACGACCCCGAACCTCCTCGAAGCCGAGACCAACCGGGAGCTGGTCGCCGCCGCGCGCCAGCTCGTCATCCTGGCCGACCACACCAAGTGGGGCACTGTCGGCATCAGCACCATAGCCCGTCTCGATCAGGCCCACGTCGTCGTCAGCGACAGCGGACTGCCCGATGAGGCGCGGGCCGAGCTGTCCGAACACGTCGGCCGCCTGATCATCGCCGACCCGGTGGGGGAGGCCGGACCCCGGGCGGCGGCGCTGTGAACGGCGGCGCGGGAGACACCGCGTTCGCTGGGCCGCGGGAGCCGCGGACGGCGCCGGCACCGGCCGCTCAGGCGACGCGGCAGACGACGCGGCAGACGACGCCAGAAACGACACCGGGAACGACACCGGAAACGACGACATGAACGACCATGCGAAGAACGACGTGAAGAACGACATGAACGGCAGCGTGAAGACACCGTGAAGCGCACGATCACCCATCTCACCGACGGCCGTGAGCTGATCTACTACGACGGGCGGGACGACGCGGACCACGGCGCCTCCGATACCCGCGACCTGCCCCCGCGCCCCCTCGCCTCAGAACTGCGCCGCGATCCGCTGCTGGACGAGTGGGTGGCGGTCGCCCGGCACCGTCAGACCCGCACCCATCTCCCCTCCGCCGAGGAGTGTCCCCTCTGCCCCGCCCACCCCGGCTCTGAGATCCCCTCCCCCTACGAGGTGGCGGTCTTCGAGAACCGCTTCCCGTCCTTCAGCTTCAATACGGGACAGGGCGCCGAGACCGGCGGGCACGACGACGTGGGCGGGCTCAGCGAGGTGCGGCCGGGCATCGGACGCTGTGAGGTCGTGTGCTTCACCGCCGACCACAACGCGTCCTTCTCCTCTCTCGGCGACGACCGGGTCGGGCTCGTCATGGAGGCATGGGCCGACCGCACGGCCGAGTTGTCCGCTCTGCCGGGAGTGGAGCAGGTCTTCTGCTTCGAGAACCGCGGCGCCGAGATCGGCATCACGCTGCCGCATCCCCACGGCCAGATCTACGCCTACCCGTACGTGACGCCGCGCACCCGGCGAATGCTGGACACGGCCGCCCGCTACCCGGGAGGGAACCTGTTCGCCGACGTGCTCGCGGCCGAGCGGCGCGGGCCCCGGGTCGTCGCCGCCAACGAGCACTGGACCGCCTTCGTGCCGGCAGCCGCCCGCTACCCGTTCGAGGTGCACGTCTATCCGCACCGCCGGGTGCCCGACATCCCCGCGCTGGCGGCCGAGGAGCGCGCCGCGTTCGGGCCGGTCTACACCGAGGTGCTGCGCCGCCTGGACGGCCTGTTCGGGGTCGCCATGCCGTACGTCGCGGCCTGGCACCAGGCCCCGGTCTCCCATCGGCGCGATCTCGCCCATCTGCACCTGCAGCTGTTCAGCATCCGGCGGGCGCCGGACAAGCTGAAGTACCTCGCGGGCTCGGAATCCGCGATGGGCGCCTTCGTCAACGACGTACTGCCGGAGGAGGCGGCCCGGATGCTGCGGCAGGCCCGGATCACGGGCTGATCTCCGAACGGTTGCGACTCGGAGTGGCAACCACTCTTTACGTACCACTAGTATCCAACACATCAACCTACCCAGCCGATGAGCCTAATCCCAGGCGTCGCGCCCGGGAGCCGGGAACCCAACAGGAACATCGGGGTGAAGGAACGCCAGGATTCGACCTGGCGCCCGGGCGCCTCCAGCCCGAACCCGTCAGCTAACCCGGCAGGCAGATGGAGAGGAGTGGGCACTGCCCCGCGTGTCACCTCTGGCAGCCGGTGTGCTGGCGGCCATCGTGCTCGTGTTCGGCACGGCCACAGCGGGCCACGCCGATCCGAAGCCCAGCAGGAGCGTCCTCAAGAAGCAGCTCGCCGACCTGGAGAAGAAGGTCGACCAGCTGATCGCCGACTACAACGCCAAACGGGTCGAGCTGGCCAAGGCCCGTACGGCGGAGCAGGCGGCGCGTGAGCGGCTCGTCCGGGCAGAGGCCGACTACGAGGCCATGCGCCGGTCGGTCGAGGACTTCGCCGAGCGGACGTACCAGATGAGCGGTCCGATGCCGGTTCCCGACCTGACGACCTCGGCGCTCATGTACCAGATGCAGCAGGAGCAGGTGCTCAGGCTCGGCCGCTTCGAGGAGTCGCGCACGGAACGGCAGCGCGCCGCTGACGCGGCGAAGGACCTGACCGCCCGATTCAAGGCGCAGGCCGCGACCGTCGCCGATCGGCGCAAGGATGCCGAGAAGCTGATCGACCAGATCAAGGACAAGCTCGACAAGCTGATCCCCGTCGCCCCCGGCAGACGGCCGGGCGGCTTGTGGGCTCCCGAACTGCCGACCGGCGCCGACAACATCACTCCGCGCACCCGGCTGATGCGTTCCGAGGTGGCCGAGCACTTCGACCTGCGCTTCCCCGTCGGCTGCTACCGCTCGGACTCCAGTGGCGAGCACCCCCTCGGCCGCGCCTGCGACTTCATGATGAGCTCGGGCGGCGCGATGCCGACCGAGGAGATGAAGGCCCTCGGCGACGCCATCGCGGACTGGACCATCAAGAACGGCGCCAAGCTGGGCGTGAAGTATGTGATCTGGCGGCAGCGCATCTACAACCTCGGCCGGCCCGGCTGGCGGGTGATGTCCGACCGCGGCGGGATCACCGCCAACCACTACGACCACGTTCACATATCGATGCACTGAGAGCGCGAGCCGTCCCGCCCCCCGGTCACCTCTCCGTAGCGGGCACCTGGGCGGCGAGCGTCTTCGGCGCCACCTGGCGGAAGGCGTCCGCGACGATCTTCCGGATCTCGTCCCAGTCCACCGGAACGTCCAGGTAGACGCCCAGCCAGCCGCGGTGCCCCACATAGGGCGGCCGGAAGAACCGGTCGGGCTCGGTCTCGACGAGTTCCTCCTGCACCCCGGAAGGGGCCGCGCACCAGAACGCGAGCCGGTCGTCGTGGTGGTGGTCGGCGAACATGACGAAGGTCTTCTTGCCCCGTACGAACCAGGTCGGCTCGCCGTGGCTCAGCCGCTCGGTCGTCTCGGGCAACGCCAGGCACAGCGCACGCAGCCGCTCCAACTCCTCCATCGACGAAGAATACGGCATCGCACGATTATTCGTACACCAGTTTGAGAGAACATCGCCCTCCCGTCATCATCTCGATGGCGAGCGCTGATCCAGACGGCCGCTCGCGAGGCGGAGCAGGAGCCTGTAGCGGACGGACCACGGCCGGAGGGTTCCAGCGCGGCGAGACGCCGTCCGGGCCGCGCGAGCGGGGTCAGCCGGAGATGCGGACGGGGTTGACCAGGTCGGCGTAGATCAGCAGACCGCCCATGACGATGAGCAACACGGCCATCACGTACGTCACCGGCAGCGCCTTGGCGACGTCGACGTACGCGGGCATCGGCCGCCGCCGGATCCGCGCGAAGCCGCGTTTGATCCCTTCCCACAGCCCGCCCGCGATGTGGCCGCCGTCCAGCGGCAGCAGCGGGATCAGGTTGAACATGCCGATCGCGAGGTTGAGCCCGCCGAGCACGGTGATGAAGATATTGATCTTGTTTTCGACGGGAATGTCCGAGGTGGCGATCTCACCGCCGATGCGGCCGGCGCCGACGATGCCGATGGGCCCGTTCGGATCGCGCTTCTCCCCGGAGAACGCCGCATGCCAGACGCCGACCATCTTCTTCGGGATGTTGACCATCGCGACCGCGGTGCGCTCGGTCATGTCCCACATCTGACCGAGCACGTATCCGGGCCCCTGCCGCTCGACCACGAACGTGGGCGAAACGCCGAGGAATCCGACGTTCTTCTCGACCTTCTCCGGGTCGTCGAGCGACGGCATGTCCTGGGAGATCAGGTTCACCGTGAGAGACATGTCCCGGCCCGCCCGCTCGATCCCGATGGCAGCGGTGCCGGCGCCGTGCGTCCTGATGAGGTGGGTGGCGTCCTCCCAGGTGGTCACCGGAGTGCCCGCGATCGAGGTGATCCGGTCGCCGGGCAGCAGTCCGGCCTGGGCCGCCGGCGTCGCCGGATCGGAGTCCAGGCAGTCACGCTTGACCGCCTCGACGGCCGGGATCACGCACTTCGACACGGAGGAGACGGTCGGCTTGGCCACCGTCACGCCGAACCCCATCATCACGATGGCGAACAGCACGAAGGCGAGCACGAAGTTCATCGCGGGGCCGCCGGACATGATGATGGTCTTCTGCCACCACGGCTTGCGATAGAAGACGCGGTCCTCGTCGCCGGGCCTGATCTCCTCGGAGGCGACGGCCCGTGCGTTCTCAATCAGGCCCTGCCACGGGCCGGTCGAGACACTCCGCAGCTTGTTGGGATCGTCCGACGGACGAGGCGGCAGCATGCCGATCATGCGGATGTAGCCACCGAGCGGGATCCACTTCAGGCCGTACTCGGTCTCGCCCCGCCTGCTGGACCACATCGTGGGCCCGAAACCGACCATGTACTGGGTGACCCGGACATTGAACAGCTTGGCCGGGACGAGATGCCCGATCTCGTGCAGCCCGATGGACAGCAGCAGCCCGACGAAGATGATCGCGAATCCGACCAGGGAGAGCCAGTACATCAGTGAGTACCCCCGGGTCGGAGAAGCCGCCTTGCCTTGCGTCGCACCCTTCGAGGGTAGCGGACGGGGGTGTGGGGGAAGCGTGTGCCGACGCGCTTCGGGTACCCGTTTCCTTGACGTCTCATTTACCAAATGGAGCCACTTCGTTGACAGTGCGGAGCCGTTCGATCACCCTTTGATAAACTGTCCAGAGGGGAGCGTCTTGATCCGGATCCTGGTTGCCGAGCACGTTCCGTTGGTACGGCGCGGCCTGGTGGCCTCGCTCGACGGCGAATGCGACCTCGAGGTGGTCGCCGACGTCGGCTCGGCGGAGGACATCGTCCCAGCGGCCCTCGGCGTCCGGCCCGACGCCGCGGTCATCGACGTCGACCTGCCCGGCGTCGGCGGAATCGACATCGCCGCTCGGCTCGTCGAGAAGGTGCCCGACTGCCGTGTGCTGATCCTGTCGGCCCAGCCCAACCCCGGCCATGTCAGGCGGGCGTTCGCCGCCGGAGTCCTCGGCTACATGAGCATCGAGATCGGCCCGGAGCAGCTCGCCGAGGGCATCCGCCGGATGATCACCGGCCGGCGCGTGCTCGACACCGATCTCGCCGTCGCCGCACTGGAGGCGGCGGAGAACCCGCTGACCCCCCGTGAGCTCGACGTGCTCCGGATCGCCGCCGGCGGCGCGCGGTCCAAGGAGATCGCCGAGCAGCTGTGCCTGTCGGTCGGCACGGTACGCAACCACCTCTCGCGCATCCTCTACAAGACGGGTGCACGCAACCGCGTGGACGCCGTACGCATCGCCGGTGACGCCGGCTGGCTCTGACCCCGGCGGGCCCGCCGGCGCTACCGGTGGCCTTCGGACACGGCGACGGCCCGCAGACCGGCCGGCGGACGACTCCGCAGGCGGGCGGGCGGGGTTCCTCCCAGAAAGGGCAGCCCCACCGGCTCGTCGTGCAGCGCCGCGCCGACCGCCAGCAGGACCCCCGCCGTGCCGGTGGCGAGGTCCATCGAGAGCCGGAGCAGCCGCTCGCCGGGGAACGCGAGGTGCCCGCGGAAATCGATCGCGTGCCAGGAGAGCGCGGCGAGCTGGCGGCCGGTCTCCTCGTCCTCTCGGCCCCAGCCGCCCGCGCGGTCCCGGCACAGATAGGCGATGATCCCGGCCCGGCCCGCGAACAGGCCGGCCTCGCGGTGGAGATGCGCCCGCGCCGCCCGGTCGAGCCGTCCGCGCACCGCCGCCAGCTCAGGATCCGGCCGGTAGTGCAAGAACTCCTCCAGCACCCAGGAGACGCCGACGCTGCCCCGGTCGAGATGCGGTGTGGGCCGCAGATCGCCTTCCCCGCCCCGGCCGGCGATCCAGAGCGACCCGTCGGCCCGGGACACGCGACGGCGCAGATCCCGGCGCAGCGCCCGCTCCGCCTGGGTCAGCCATTCGACGTCCCCCGTCCGCTCGAACATCCGGACGAACAGCAGGGCCGGGCCGGTCGATCCGTACATCAGTCCCGGGCGGCCGTCGAGCTCCTCGCCGGCCAGCCGGTCGGCCACCAGGGCGGCGGTGCGCAGCGCAGCGTCGAGATCGCCGAGATAGGCCTGGTTCAGCGCGATCCCGGACAGCCCGCCGTACAGGTCGATGCCGAGCGACCGCGGGCACGTGGCACCGGCGATGTCGAGCACCTCCAGCGCCTCCTCGTGCCGGCCGAGGTGGCCCAGCGCGTGGGCGACGCCGTGCAGCCCGTCATAGAACCCCGGCGCGACCCGCGTGCCGTACCGGCGCGCCCGGTCGATCAGCCACTGCTCGTGCTCGGGGAACCGGCCCGCTCCGGTGGCGTGCAGGGCGTAGAGCACACCGGCCGCGCCATGCGCGAGACCGAGCCCGCGACCGCCGCCGTCGAACTGCGCGACGTCCCCGGGGAACAGCCGGTCGTCGCGGCCGGGCGTGGCCGACGCCAGGATGGCACGCGTCATCGACTCGCGCATCCGCCGCCAGCCGGCCTCCGCCACGTACGGCGTCCGGGGACTCGCGCCGCATCCGGCGATCCGCACCGCCGGCCGCAGGAAGCTCTCCTGGACGGGGAACAGCCCCCTGATCACCGCGGCGAGTTCGGCGGGCTTGCCGCGGTCCAGCGCGAACAGTTCGGTGAGCGGGAGGAACAGGGCGAGCCGCAGGCAGGCCAGTGCGTACCGGTCGGCGTCGAGTCCGCCGACCTTTGGCGATACGGTCCCCGGCGGCGTGATCGCGGAATCGGCCGCCGCGTCCTCATCCGGCTCCGCGATCGGCCTGGCCGCCCCGAAACCCACGAGCGTGACCCCGCCGTCGGGACGGATGAGGATGTTCGCCGGGTCCAGGCCGCCGTGGACCAGGCCACGCGCATGGACCTTCATGACGGCGTCCTCGACCTTTGCGCAGACGTCCTTCACCCATTCCGCGTACCCCTCCAGGCGGCCCTCGGCGTGGCCGCCGAGGCCGTCCGTCCCCGCGCCGGTCAGCGGATTGCGAACGGCGAGAGCCACGTCCAGCGGCTCACCGGGGACGTGTTCCAGCACGAGGAACCACCGTCCACCGGCGTGGATGCGGCCCTTCGGCTCCGGAGCCACGCCCAGCCCGGCGAGCCGTACGAGCGCCTCGGCCTCGCGGTCGCGCCCGGCCGCCTCCTTCAGCACCACCCGCTCCCCGGTTTCCGGGTCGACGGCCAGGTAGACGCCGCCTTCACGCAGCACCGCCTCGATCCGGTACGGCAGGCCCTCGGGCGGCGTGCCATCGGACAGCGGCCGGGTCGTCTCGCCCGGCGGCCGGAGGGCCGGAGAGTCGTAGAAGACGGGATCGGTTCGGCAGTAGAGCTCGTATCGCTTCTCCACGTTCTCGCCCCCCGGACGCCTGCGACAGCCGTACCCCGTGAGCATGTCAAGCGGGGTCGGCGCCGAACAGTGACCCCAGGGCACGGAAAGCACATGAACAGTGACAGTGTGTATCCATTGAACTCGTCACGGGTCCCCCCCGGACCGATAGGAGCTCCGGCATACGGAAAGAACCACCGGAAGAATTACGGTCCGTTCACCGAAGACCACTCGGGGAGCGGAGTGGGAGGAGAGCCGCGTACCGGGCTCCCGGCGGGCCCCGCGGCGGACCGCCGATCCTCCTCGCGGCGAAGCGGCCACGCCGATCGGGGATCGAGACCTCCTCGGCGGCGTCGTCACCCGGCCTAGGGACGCCAGATCAGCACGAGGGCGCAGTCGTCGTTGTGGCCGGAGGTCATCGACTGCACGAGCTGCCGGGCGCGGTCGCGAAAGCCCGAGGGCAGCAGCCGCTCGGCCGCCCCCAGCAGCCGGTCCAGCCCGGAGTCGATGTCCCGGCCGGGCTGCTCGATCAGGCCGTCGGTGAACAGCATGAGGGCGTCGCCCCTGCGCAGCACCCCGCTGTCTGGCTCGCAGTGCAGGTCGGGGACCACGCCGAGCACGACGCCCTTGGCGGTGGAGACCCGCCAGGTGCCGGAGCCGGAGTCGAACCGCACCACCGGCGGATGACCGGCCGAGGTGATCGTGTACGCCCCGGTCGACAGGTCCAGACTGAGGTGGACGGCCGTGACGAACCCCTCGTCCCCGAGCTGCCGGTGCAGATAGCTGTTGCAGGCGCCCAGGAAGTCGTCGACCGAGCCGAGCAGGCCGCCGAAGGCGCCGGAGAGCATGAGCGCGCGGGTGCCCGCGTCCACGCCCTTGCCCGAGACGTCGACGAGCGCCAGCTCGACGCGATCGCCGTCACGCATGGAGACCACGAAGTCCCCGCCGAAGGACGACCCGCCGGCCTGCTTGAGCACCACCTTGTGGTCCCAGTCCTTGGGCAGCGACGGCAGCTCGCTCTGCCGCTTGAGCCGGTCGCGCAGCTCCAGCAGCATCGCGTCACCGCGCAGCCCCTGCACGCCGAGCTTGCCGCGCGTGCGTGCCATCAGCCATGCCAGCACGGCGGTGAACCCCATCGTGATCAGAAGTCCGGCGCCCACGTTCGCCGGTCCCCGGATCGACCACATGTAGGCCAGGGAGACGACGACCGAGCACAGCAGGATGGCCAGGCTGCGCAGCCGCAGCTGGAGACCGCCGATGAGCGTGATCAGGATGAGCAGCGAGGGGGAGAACCAGTAGGCGGAGACCTCGGCGTCGAGAACGCCGATGACCAGGGTCACCACGCTCAGGGTGATGAGCAGGTTCCGGTCCTTGGACGAACTCTTCCGGATAAAACGGACCAACGGCACCAGAAGCGGCACTCGTACGAGAAGTGCGCGAAGCCGCGGAGGGATCAGCGGCGCCGGTCGGGAACTCATGATGGCCTCGACTGTATCCCCCCAGCCCAGGTGAGGGCACCCCTTTGACCAACAGCTTGATCATCTAGCACGGATATTGTGTGGCACTCCCCCGCGGGCCGCTCCTACTGTTGTCCGGTGACTGTGACGGTTCGTCCCATCGCCGAGGCCGAGTGGCCCGCGTTCGCGGCCCTGCACCACGAAGCATTCAACTCCTCTCATCCCCTGGAGGCCACCGAACGCTGGGGCGAGCTCATCGAGTTCGACCGGTCGCTCGCTGCCTTCGACGGCGACCTGCTGGTCGGCGGCACCGCCGCGCTGTCGCTCACGATGACCGTGCCCGGCGGGCCCGCCCCGGTCGCCGGGGTGACAGCGGTCGCCGTGCTGCCCTCACACCGTCGCCGCGGCATCCTGTCGAGCCTGATGACCCGTCAGCTCCACGACATCCACGAGCGGGGGAGTGAGACCGTGGCGGCGCTCTACGCGAGCGAGACCGCCATCTACGGCCGGTTCGGGTACGGCAGGGCGGCCGACGGCCTCTTCTTCCGCGTCCCCACACGCCACTCCGCGTTCGTCCCGGAGGCGCCGGCCGATTCCGCGCTGCGCCTGCGCGTGGCCCGGCCCGCCGAGGCCCTGGACGACCTGCGGCGGGTGTTCGAAGCCGTACGGCCCCGCCGTCCCGGGCTCTACGCCCGCTCCGAGCCCGTCTGGCGGGAGAGCGTCATCACCGACGAGAAGCACGACCGCGGCGGGGCCGGCCCGCTGCGCTGCATGATCGCGGAGGACGGCGACGGTCCACGCGGCTACGCGCTCTTCCGTGTCAGGGCGGGCTACACCGACCACGACGTACCGGATGGCGAGGTGCGGCTGGTCGAGCTGTTCGCCGTCGACCCGGCGGCGTACGCGCTGGTCTGGCGGAGCGTGCTCGACCGGGACCTGTGCTCGCGCGTCCATGCCTGGAGCCGGCCGGCGGACGACCCGATCCTTCATCTGCTGGCCGAACCGCGGCACCTCAACGCCGGGCGGCTGGACGATCTGTGGATCCGCCTGGTCGACGTGGACCGGGCGCTTGCCTCCCGCGCCTATGCCGCACCCGCCGACCTCGTGATCGAGGTCGTGGACGAGCTGTGCCCGTGGAACGCCGGCCGCCGGCGGCTGGTCACCGCGAAGGGCTCATGCGAGCCGACGGGCGATCCCGCCGACCTCACGCTGCCCGTCTCCGCGCTGGGCGCGGCCTACCTGGGCGGACGGCCGCTCACCCCGCTCGCCGCCGCCGGGCTCGTACGGGAGCACCGTGAGGGCGCGCTGCACGAGCTGTCCACGGCGATGTCGTGGGAGCCGAAACCCTGGGGCGGCCTGATCTTCTAGGTCGTGTCTCCCCGGCGCTTCCGGCGTAGGGTGCAGGACATGGCACTGCAGAGCTTGCAGATCACGGCGATCACCGCGATGCGGGCCCGGGACGTGTCCCGGCCGACGCCGGAAGAGCGGAAGGCGGCCGACGACCGCCCACTGCGGGACGAGACGTCCCGGCGGGACCACCGCCGGGACGGCAGGGGCGGTTCCTACGGCAGGGGCGGCAGTTCGCCGGTCGCCTCGTAGTCGGCGAGCTGGCCGATCCTGCGGGCGTGGCGCTGCGCCCCCGAGAACGGCGTGGCCAGGAAGACCTCCACGAAGCGGACCGCCTCCTCCGGAGTGTGCATACGCGCGCCCAGGCTGATGACGTTGGCGTCGTTGTGCTCTCTGGCGAGCCTGGCGGTGTCCTCGGTCCAGGCGAGGGCCGCCCGGATGCCGCGCACCTTGTTCGCGGCGATCTGCTCGCCGTTCCCCGATCCGCCGATCACGACGCCGAGGCTGCCGTGATCGTCGGCGACGCCGCGCGCGGCGCGCAGCACGAACGGAGGATAGTCGTCCTCCGCGTCGTAGACGGACGGACCGCAGTCCACCACCTCATGGCCCTGCTGCTTCAGCCAGTCGGCCAGATGGTTCTTCAGTTCGTAGCCGGCATGGTCGGCACCGATATAGACACGCACAGCCCAAGTTTCGCAGCCTTCGCACGCGCGCGGGACGGCGGGCCCGGACTAGAGTAAGCGGCGAACGCGGCTTCCGGTCCTTACGACCGGCTGTACCCCCTCCCAGGGAACGGGCCCGGTGAACGGGCTCGGCGGAACAGGAGCATCATGCGCGAGATCCGCAGCGTCGGTGATCCGGTCCTGCGCACCCCGGCCGAGCCGGTGACCGATTTCGACCGGGAGCTCCGGCGCCTCGTCGACGAGATGTTCTCGGTGATGTACGCCGCCGACGGGGTGGGCCTGGCCGGCCCGCAGATCGGCGTCGGCAGGCGGCTGTTCGTCTACGACATCACCAACCGCAAGGGCCACCTGATCAATCCCGAGCTCACGATCGACGATCCCGCGCAGATCGTCGACGACGAGGGCTGCCTGTCGGTGCCGAGCAGGGAGACCGGCAAACCGTTGTACGCGCCGACCGCCCGCGCGTCCGGGGTCACGGTCCGCGGTTTCGACCGGCTCGGCCGCCCGGTCGCCGTCAAGGCGAGGGGCATGCTCGCCCGGTGCTTCCAGCACGAGTACGACCACCTCGACGGCGCCCTGTACGTCGACAGGCTCACCAAGGAGGAGCGCAGGAAGATCCTCCTCCAGGCGCCCTGACCCGGCCGGCTCAGGTCTGGATGGCCTTGATCTCCAGGTACTCCTCCAGGCCCGGCTCGCCCAGCTCGCGGCCGACCCCGGAGCGCTTGTAGCCGCCGAACGGCGCCAGCGGGTTGAACCTGCCGCCGTTGATCGCGACCTGGCCGGTGCGCAGCCTGCGCGCCACGGCGAGCGCCTTCTCCTCCGTTCCCGCCCACACCGCCCCCGACAGCCCGTACGGCGTGCCGTTGGCGATCTCGACGGCTTCGTCCTCGGTGCCGAAGGGGATGATCGACAGAACCGGGCCGAAGATCTCCTCCTGCTCGATGCGCATGCCCGGGGAGACGCCGGCGAACACGGCGGGCTCGACGTAGAACCCGCGCTCCACCGGGTTGTCCGTACAGCCCAGCACCAGCCTGGCGCCCTCCTCCTCACCGAGGTTGAGGTAGCGGATCACCCGGTCGCGCTGCGCGGCGGAGACCAGCGGCCCCAGCCTGGTGCCCTCGGCGAAGGGATCGCCCGGGGCGTACTTCCTGGCGAAGCCGACGGCCAGCCGCACCGCCTCGTCGTAGGAGTCCCAGTGCACGAGCATGCGGCTCAGCGCCGAGCAGGTCTGCCCGGAGTTGACGTAGGCTCCCGCGACGCCCGCCTTCACGGCGGTCTCCAGGTCGGCGTCCGGCATGATCACGTTGGCCGATTTCCCGCCGAGCTCCAGCGCGACCCGCTTGACCGTCTCGGCGGCCAGGCCGGCCACCCGGCGACCCGCGCCGGTCGACCCGGTGATCGACACCATGTCCACGTCCGGGTGTCCTGCCAGCGCCTCGCCGACGACCGGCCCGTACCCGCTGACCATGTTGAACACGCCGGGCGGGAGGCCGACCTCGTGCAGGACGTCGGCGAGCGCGTACGCAGCGAGCGGCGCCACCTCACTCGGCTTGAGCACGACCGTGCAGCCCGCGGCCAGCGCCGGCGCCACCTTGCAGATGATCTGGTGGAGCGGGTAGTTCCACGGGGTTATCGCGCCGACCACGCCCACGGGCTCGCGGACGATGAGCGAGTTGCCCACCCGGCCCGCGTCGAAGCCGTACCGCCCGGCCAGTTCCGCGTACGACTCCAGGACGCCGATCGGCATCAGCGTCTGCACCTTCAGCGCGAGAGCGAGCGGCGCACCCATGTCGGCGGCGATCGTCGCGGCGATCCGGTCGGCGCGCTCACGCAGCAGGCCCGCCGCCGCTGCCAGCAGCCGGGCGCGCTCCGCCGGGGCGGTCGACGACCACGACGGGAAGGCGGCGCGTGCGGCGGCGACCGCTGCCTCGACGTCGCCGGGCGAGCCCGCCGGCACCTTGTCGACGATCTCCTCGGTCGCCGGATTCACCACGTCGACGCTCTCGCCGGAGGCGGAGGGCACCCAGACTCCGTTCACATAAAGGTGGCGCACCATCTCATCCTCGCGCTGCGGCCCCCGGAACGCGAGCGTGGGGATCACACCCGGCGGTTTCGATCTCATATCACCGACCGAACACCATCAATTCGGACACGGTCACTTTCCACACCATTCCCCGGCCCGGCGGGAATGTGGTTGCATCGATCATCAGTCGAGCTGTCAGCCCGGTTGTCAGCTCGACCGGTTCCTCCCTCCCCAGGTAGGAGAGGTCGAGAATGCTGCCTTGTCAGCGTGGCGTGGCAGGATTCTGGTTATCCCTTTCGCGACGGGCGGCTGGGATAGGGGGCATCGACAGGCGATGAGGAGCAGGTGTGGCAGGAAATCTCACGCGTGATGAGGCTCGGGAGAGGGCCCGGCTGCTGAACGTCCGGTCCTATCTGGTCGAGCTCGATCTGACCGAGGGCGAGGAGCGGTTCGAGAGCATCACGACGGTCGACTTCACCTCCAGCCGTCCGGGGGCGGAGACGTTCATCGATCTGCACGGCGCCCACGTGCGCAAGGTCGTGCTCAACGGGAGGGAGCTCGACCCGCGGACCTACGACGCCGAGAAGGGCCGCTTCCCACTGCCGGACCTGGCCGAGGAGAACCGGCTGCGCATCGACGCCGACGTGTCGTACATGCGCACCGGCGAGGGCCTGCACCGGTTCGTCGACCCGGTCGACCGGCAGGTCTACCTGCACAGCCAGTTCGAGACGGCGGACGCGCACCGGATGTACGCCTGCTTCGACCAGCCCGACCTCAAGGCGACCTTCGAACTGACCGTGCTCGCGCCCGCCCACTGGGAGGTGGTCTCCAACGCCGCCCCCGACGCCGTCGAGGAGCTGGAGGAGCACCACGGCAAGCACGGCAGGCTCCAGGCCGCCCGGCGCTGGCACTTCCCGCCCACGCCGCGCATGTCGACGTACATCACCGCGCTGATCGCCGGGCCGTACGCCGTGGTGCGGGACGAGCACGACGGGATCCCGCTGGGCATCTACGTGCGGCGGTCGCTTGCCGAGCACCTCGACCCGGAGAACATCTTCGAGGTCACCAAGCAGGGCTTCGACTTCTACCACCGCGTCTTCGGCGTGCGTTATCCCTTCGGGAAGTACGACCAGCTGTTCGTGCCGGAGTTCAACGCGGGCGCGATGGAGAACGCGGGCGCCGTCACGTTCCTGGAGGACTACGTCTTCCGGTCGCGGGTGACCGACGCCATGGTGGAGCGCCGCGCCGAGACGATCCTGCACGAGATGGCGCACATGTGGTTCGGCGACCTGGTCACCATGCGGTGGTGGGACGACCTGTGGCTGAACGAGTCGTTCGCGACGTTCGTGTCCATTCTGTGCCAGGCCGAGGCCACCCGCTGGGGTCAGGGTGCGTGGACGACGTTCGCCAACGTCGAGAAGGCCTGGGCCTACCGGCAGGACCAGCTCCCCTCCACTCACCCGATCGCCGCCGACATCCCGGACATGCAGGCGGTCGAGGTCAACTTCGACGGGATCACGTACGCCAAGGGCGCCTCGGTGCTCAAGCAGCTCGTCGCCTACGTCGGCCTCGACAACTTCCTCGCCGGGGTCCGCGACTACTTCGGCGAGCACGCCTGGGGCAACACGACCCTGCAGGATCTGCTGTCGGCGCTGGAGCACACCTCCGGCCGCGACCTGTCCGCCTGGTCGAAGGAGTGGCTGGAGACCTCGGGGGTCAACACGCTGCGCCCGTCGTTCACGACGGACGACGAGGGCAGGTTCGTCTCCTTCGACGTGCTCCAGGAGGCGCCGGCCGAGCACCCCACGCTGCGTTCGCACCGGATCGCGATCGGGCTGTACTCGATGACGGACGGCGTGCTCACCCGGACCAGGCGGGTGGAGCTCGACGTGGTCGGCGCCCGCACGGCCGTCCCCGAGCTGGTCGGTGAGATCCGGCCCGACCTGGTGCTCGTCAACGACGACGACCTCACCTACGCCAAGATCCGGCTCGACGAGCGGTCGCTGGAGACCCTGGTGGGCGGCGGCATCACCGCCTTCCGCGACTCACTGCCCCGTGCCCTGTGCTGGTCGGCCGCCTGGGACATGACCCGCGACGCGGAGCTGGCCGCCCGCGACTACGTCGAACTGGTGGTCTCGGGGATCGATTCGGTGAGCGACATCAGCGTGGTGCAGGCCGTGCTGCGGCAGGCCCGCCAGGCCGTGCAGCAGTACGCCGACCCGGCCTGGCTGGCGACCGGGCTCGCCGAGCTGGCCGGGGCGCTGCGGCGCATGATCGCGGCGGCGGAGCCCGGTTCCGACCACCAGCTCGCGTACGTCAACGCGTTCGCCGCCATCGCCGCCTCGACCGAGGACCTCGCGTTCGTCAAGGGCGTCCTCGAAGGCACCGCCGTACCGGACGGGCTGGCCGTCGACGCCGACCTGCGCTGGACGCTCACGCACGCGCTGGTCGTCGGCGGCGTGCTCGACGCCGGGAACATCGACGCCGAGCTGGCGCGCGACGCCACCGCGACCGGTGAGCGTTCGGCCGCGATGTGCCGGGCCGCGATTCCCACGGCGGAGGCCAAGGAGCAGGCCTGGGCGTCGATCGTCGGCGGCGAGCTGAGCGGGGCGCTGCTGCGCTCCACGATCCTCGGCTTCATGGACCCGCACCACGTCGACCTGCTGGAGCCGTACGCCCGGAGGTATTTCGACGAGGCCGGGCGCATCTGGAGCGAGTGGACGTCCGACATGGCGCAGAACTTCGCGGTCGGCTGCTACCCGGCCCTGCTGATCCGGCCCGAGACCGTGGCCGTCACGCAGGACCACATCAGCGCGGCACAGCCGCCGCACGCGCTGCGGCGGCTGCTGCTGGAGGGCGCCGACGGCATCAGCCGGGCCCTGCGCGCCCGGGCCAAGGACGCCTCCGCCTGACCACATGCCCGCACAGGGCGAGACGGGCCCCGGCGCACTCCGCCGGGGCCCGCCCCCTGCGACGGAAGGGGTCTCGGGCGAGAAAGCGGGCCGCAAGGGAGATGCAAGCGGTCGGCGGTGATATTGGGGAAAACCGGGCGCCGGGCAGCTGCCGCGCCGTCCACCCGGGTCTACCGTCCCGCCCAGGAGGCCCCCACCGATGATCTCCTCCCAGCACCTGAGCGGCCCGCGGGCACGGCCGGGTGACGTCAAGGTCTTCCCCGTGCCCGCCCCGACCCCGCCGTCCCGGATTGCAGAGGACGGACCGCGGCCCGCCGAGCTGGTCACCCCGGAGGATCTCAAGCGTGTTCTCGGCGTGGACGTGGAAGGCCCCGATGCATTCGAGGGGGAGCTCCCGGCGCCCTCCTGGCTGAGCATGCGCTCCTGCAGCTACCGGTCCCGCGACGGCGTGCGGGTCGACGTGCACACGGCGGCGGGCCTGCTGTCCCGCTATCTGATGGTGCTCGGCCATATCATGACCCGGGTCCAGGGACGGCCGATCCAGGGGATCGGCGGCGGTGCGATGCTCTATCCGGGGCTGGTGGCCGTCCAGACGGACCGGGGCACCTTCGCGATCAGCGTCTCCGCCCCCGCCGGGCCGCCACCGTCCGACCCGCTCATCGACCTCGCCCATGCCGCCGCCGCACGCCTCACCGGAATGTCACCGGCCTGATCGGCTGCGGTCGCCCCCCGAAAGGCAGTGGGCCCACCGCAGCGGTTCCCGGGAACGCCCGGCGGCCGCCTGTTCCCGCGCGATAAGATCGCGGATGTCTGCCACGCCGTCACACGACAGGTCTCTCGCCGGAAGATATCTAGAGAAGATACCCACAGGGGTCCGCCGTGAACCGGTTCAAGCAGGCCACAAAAGTATGAACCAACCAACACTAGGCAGCCCGCTGACAGCTCAACTACCGTGAGTGATGTGGATACCGGTCTAGCGCCCGAAGACGGTCACGATACGTCACCCATATGGGTGAGTGACCACCCGTCGGAGCCGTCCCAGACGACGCCGACCGCATCGGAGACCCCTGCGGCACCCTCCGCCGCGCAAACGGCGGCCCAACCGGTCGCGCAACCGCCGCCCGATGCTCCCCCCAAGGCGCACATACATGCCCGCGCACCTGCCAGACCAGCCGAACGCGCATCGATCAGGATCATGATTCATGACCCGAGATACCGTCATCTGCGTCTACGCGCGCTGATCGGGGCGGCGGCCGGCATCGTGGCGGGAATCCTCTTCGCGAACTGGCGGATCGGCCTCACCGCCGCGATCATCGCGGTCATCGCCGACACCGTCTATCGGGCCAGGACCGTCTCGTCGATCCCGGCCTGGCGGCGCGCCTCCGCCGCGGAGCGCCGGACCGAGGTCCAGCTCAGGAAACTCGAGCGCAGCGGGTTCCGGACGCTGCACGCCCGGGCCATCCCCGGCAGCGAGGCCCAGATCGATCACCTGGTCGTCGGCCCGACCGGGGTGTACGCGGTCGACTCGGAGAAGTGGGACAAGCGTCTTCCCGTACGGGTGCAGTCACACCGCAAGCTGTTCCACGGACCGTTCAACCGGAAACCCCGGCTCGACGAGGCCCGCTGGGAGGCCACCCAGGCCAGCCAGCTGATCTCCGAGGCGCTCGGCCGCGAGATCACCATCGTGCCGTCCCTGGCGATCTACGGTCCCCCGATCCCGTGGCGGATCCTCAACATCCGCGAGGTCGACGTCTTCTCCGGCGGTCTCGTCCGTAAGTGGATTACAAAACGGGAGAAGTCACTCACCATCGCGGAAATCGACGCGATCTACAGTGCCGCCGAGCAGGTCCTGCCGCCCCGCTACGAATAGCCCGGCACCGTCCACCGACCGGCACGACGTCCGAGACATGGACGGGCGGTCTCGGCAGCCGGTCGATAGCCGTACCATTTGAAGACTCGTAGTCTTCGGATGGGAGTCCGCCCATGCCCGCGCTCAGGTCTCGTACGGTCACACACGGCAGGAATATGGTCGGTGCCCGGGCGCTGCTCAGGGCCACGGGCGTGGCGGGCAGCGACTTCGGCAAACCGATCGTCGCCGTGGCGAACAGCTTCACCCAGTTCGTCCCCGGACATGTGCATCTGCGCGAGGTCGGCGACGTGGTCTCCGCCGCCGTCCGGGAGGCCGGCGCCATCCCCCGCGAGTTCAACACGATCGCGGTCGACGACGGCATCGCGATGGGCCACGGCGGCATGCTCTACTCACTGCCGTCCCGGGAGCTCATCGCCGACGCGGTCGAGTACATGGTGAACGCCCACTGCGCCGACGCGCTGATCTGCGTCTCCAACTGCGACAAGATCACTCCGGGCATGCTGCTCGCGGCCTTCCGGCTCAACATCCCGACGGTCTTCGTCTCCGGCGGCCCGATGGAGGCCGGGAAGACCCCCGGCCGCAAGCTCGACCTGATCGACCCGATGATCGCCGCAGCCGACGACAGCGTCTCCGACGACGAGCTGCTCGCGATGGAGGAGAGCGCCTGCCCGACCTGCGGCTCCTGCAGCGGCATGTTCACGGCCAACTCGATGAACTGCCTGGCGGAGGCGATCGGGCTGGCGCTGCCCGGCAACGGCACGACGCTGGCCACCCACACGGCGCGCAAGGGGCTGTTCGAGAAGGCCGGCCGCACGATCGTGGAGATCGCCCGCCGCTACTACGACCAAGACGACGAGTCGGTTCTGCCGCGGAGCATCGCCACCCGTGACGCGTTCGAGAACGCGATGGCGCTCGACGTGGCCATGGGCGGTTCGACCAACACGATCCTGCACCTGCTGGCCGCGGCCCGGGAGGCCGGGGTCGAGTTCGGGCTCAAGGAGATCAACGAGCTCTCGCTGCGGGTGCCGTGTCTGTGCAAGGTCGCACCGGCGACCTCCAAGTACCACGTCGAGGACGTGCACCGTGCCGGCGGAGTCCCCGGCATCCTCGGCGAGCTCGACCGGGCCGGCCTGCTCCACCGCGATGTGCCCACCATCCACTCGGCCTCCCTGGCCGACTGCCTGGCCGCGTGGGATCC
This sequence comes from Sphaerimonospora sp. CA-214678, assembly GCF_050942215.1. Lineage (GTDB taxonomy): Bacteria > Actinomycetota > Actinomycetes > Streptosporangiales > Streptosporangiaceae > Sphaerimonospora. The sequence continues at coordinate 1,757,312 of NZ_CP192056.1, read as the reverse complement.
GAAGTCGCCCGAGGTCACCGACGAGGCGATCGAGCTGTGGCACGCCGCCCCCGGCAACGTCCGCACGGTCCGGGCCTACTCGCAGAGCGCCCGGTGGGAGACGCTCGACCTCGACCGGGCCGATGGCTGCATCCGGGACATGGAGCACGCCTACACCCGCGACGGCGGTCTCGCCGTGCTGTACGGCAACCTGGCCCAGGACGGCTGCGTGGTGAAGACCGCCGGCGTGGACGAGTCGATCTGGCGGTTCTCCGGCCCGGCCGTCGTGTTCGAGTCCCAGGAGGCGGCGGTCGAGGGCATCCTCGGCGACCGTGTCAAGGCCGGCGACGTGGTCGTCATCCGCTATGAGGGCCCCAAGGGCGGCCCCGGCATGCAGGAGATGCTCTACCCCACGAGCTTCCTCAAGGGCAAGGGCCTCGGCAAGGTGTGCGCGCTCATCACCGACGGCCGGTTCTCCGGCGGGACGTCGGGCCTGTCGATCGGCCACGCCTCTCCCGAGGCGGCGGAGGGCGGCATCATGGCCCTGGTGGCCGACGGCGACATCATCGAGATCGACATCCCGCGCCGGACGATCGAGCTCAAGGTCACGGACGAGGAACTCGCCACCCGGCGGGAGCGGCTGCTCACCGACCTCGGCGGATACCGCCCCCGTGACCGGCAGCGCTCGGTCTCGGTGGCGCTCCAGGCGTACGCGGCGCTGACCACCTCCGCCTCCACGGGGGCGTCCCGCGACCTGTCCCAGCTCTCCTGACAGCCACCCAGCCCGGCCCTCCCGGCAGCCACCCAGCCCGTGATCTTGCAGCTCGCACACTGCAAGATCACGGATGGTCGAGTCGCAGGTCACACGGGCTGTCTGCGAGTTTCTGCAAGATCACGACATGCGAAGCCGCAGGCGGCGAGCCGATCCTGCGAGGATTCGCAAGATCACGGCGGGGGTGTCCCCGGGAGGGGACGTACCCGGGGGCGTGTGGCCATGGAGCTAGGGTACGATAGCCTGTTCGAGAAAAGCCGATAGCATGTTCGGAAAAATGTCAGTGCCCGTCGTTATCGTCAGGGTATGGCCAACGTCACACGGCAATCGCTGACCGCGGCGGAGATCGCCGCCCTCGCCCTGTCACTCGCCCATCTCGGGGCCGGCCCGCAGTCCGTCACCGCCCGCCGCGGGCTGCGTCACGCATTCGACCACCTCGACCTCGACGACGACGTCATCGCCACCACCCTGACCACGCTCACCACACCGCTCGCGCCCGACGTCGCCGGACGGGCGAGGCTGATCGCGAACGCCGTCACCGCCCGGCTGGTGATCCGTCTCCAGTATCACGACGCCGCGGGCCATCTCACGTTCCGCGACGTCGAGCCGGTGACCTGCCTGGTCCACGGGGAGTTCTGGTACCTGGTCGGCTGGTGCCGGCTGCGCCGGGGCATCCGGGCGTTCCGGTTCGACCGGATAGTCGCGGTCGAGCCGACCGACCTCCCGGCCCGGCCGCACCTGCCGGAGCGTTATCTCCCTTTCCAGCGGCGTACGGCCAAGCGCCGCGCCGCGGCCTGACCGGTCATCATGTCAAGCACGTTGCGGGCGGACCGGCCGGAGCCCGGTCAGCCGCAGCAGCCACCGCCGCAGCAGCCTCCTCCGCCGCCGGAGGGGCGCGGCGCGGCGGCGGCCCGCCCGGTCATCGCGACCGTGGACAGCAACTTCACCGTGTCGTCATGGCCCGCCGGACAGGCGGCCGGGGCGTTCGCCTCGGCCATGGGCCGGTTGAGCTCGAAGGTGGATCCGCACGCGCGGCAACGGTAGTCATAGCGAGGCATGCCCATAGGGTACGGCCTGCGCCGCCGGAAGGCCTCCCTAGGAGAAGTCGATCGTGAGGTGGTTCGCGACCTGGCGGAAGCCCAGCCTCCGGTAGATGGAGTTCGACGTGGGGTTGGAGAGGTCGGCGAACAGCAGCACCTCGGTGGCCCCCTCGTCCATCGCCCTCCGGCTCACCGCGTGGGTGGCGGCGCTGCCGTACCCGCGGCGGCGGAACTCGGGAGGCGTGTAGACGGGCCCGATCCTCGACATGCCGGCGACGGGGGTGGAGAGCGCGGCGAGCGACACCCGGCGATCACCGTCCTCCCACCAGATCAGCTCCTCACGGTTGACCCGTGCCGAGACGACCGGGGTGGGGTCGGCCGTGCGGTCGATATGAGCCTCGTCCTGGAACTCGCGGAACCACCGCGCGGCCTCGTCGACCTCGCCCGCCGTGACCGTACACGCCCTGCCCGGGACGGCGCACGGCGCGAGCGTGCCGAGCCGGTAGAGCCGCTCGGCCCGCCGGCTCGTCTCGGGCCGCCACCACTCCCGGCCGAACGCCTCCACCATCTCCACCGCGCCTCGGGCGGCGTGGACCGTCCGATCCATCTCGATCAGTTCCCGGGCCAGCGGAGGCAGCGCGTGTAAGGGCATGTCCGCGATCCCGAGCGGGTAGGGGGGCGTGTGCGTGATCACACCCGCCACCTCCCCGTCGTCGTCCTCCAGCCAGCCCATCAGCGGATCCTCGGCGAACTGGCCGGCCCGCAGCCCGAGCAGCACGGTCAGCAGGACCGTGTTGCCGGCCGGGTCGCGCAGCAGCCACGGCTCTGCCACCGCAGCGAACTCCTCGACGTCCCTCGTGAACGACCATCTCATCAGGACCGGCCTATCACGCCGCCGGTTTGGCGAGGTAGGGCGCCCACTGGGGATCGCCGTCGAATTGCGCGCCGATGAGCCGCCAGTGCATCCCGCGCGGTGCCACCGGGGTCGCGCGCAGGGTCCACCCCAGCTCCTCCAGCAGCTTGTCGGCCTTGTAGTGGTTGCACGGCATGCACGAGGCGACGCAGTTCTCCCAGGTGTGGGGACCGCCCTTGGATCTCGGCACGACATGGTCGATGGTCTCGGCCCGCTGTCCGCAGTAGGCGCAGCGGAAGTCGTCCCGGCGCATCAGCGCGGCCCGCGTGAGCGGGATGCGCGAACGGTAGGGGATGCGCACGTAGCGACGTAGCCGGATCACCGAGGGCACGTCGAACGTGCAGGTCGCCGAGCGAAGTACCGCGCCACACCCGTCGTGGTGGACGACGTCCGCCTTCTCTCTCAGCAGCAGGACGACTGCCCGGTGCAGGGAAAGCGTGGTCAGCGGTTCGTATGTCGCGTTGAGCAGCAGGACTTGGCGCATCAGCCGGCCTCCCCGACAATCCCGGCTGTGCGCCTTGGTTGTTGGGGTCCCTTCTTCTGGGACCCGGATGCTTCCGTCACAGGGACCTCCGCCGGACGGCCCAGCGGATCGTCACCACGGCACCGCCCTTTCCCCAAGAGTGTGGCCTGCACAGCGACCGTTTCGCCACCCCATATACGGAGCACCGGGCTGGCGATCGGGACGCCTGGGCTTCTTATTCCCAGCCGATCATCCACTTACGCCCGACTTGGCCGGGTACGGACGGCGAGCCGTCAACAACGCCTGATGTCAGCCGACTGTTCTAAAGTGCCAGCATGACGCGACTGCCGTACCCGCCCGCCCGCCGCGACGACATCGTCGACGACCTGCACGGAACGCCGGTGCCGGATCCGTACCGCTGGCTGGAGGACCCGGACGATCCGGCCACGAAGGAGTGGCTGGACGCACAGGATGCGCTGATGCGCGAGACGGACCTGCCGGGCCGCGAGCGTTTCCGCGACCGGATCGCCGAGCTGCTGCGCTCGGGATCGGTCGGCACGCCTGTGTGGCGTGGCGAGCGCCGGTTCTTCACCCGCCGTACGCCCGATCAGGAGCATCCCGTCCTCTACGTGGCCGAGGGCGACGCCGAGCGGGTGCTGCTCGACCCGACGGCCCTCGACTCCTCCGGGCTCACCACCCTCGACTCCTATCAGCCGGACAAGGAGGGGAACCGGCTGGCCTACCAGATCTCGGTGGGCGGCGACGAGGAGTCACGCCTGTTCGTGCTCGACGTGGCGACCGGCGAGATCGTCGAAGGGCCGATCGACCGATGCCGCTACTCCCCCATCGCCTGGCTGCCCGGCGGCGAGGCGTTCTACTACGTACGCAGACTGGCGCCCACCGAGGTCCCTCAGGGCGAGGAGCAGTTCCACCGCCGGGTCTACCTGCACCGCGTCGGGACCCCGGCGGACGACGACGTCATGATCTTCGGGCAGGGCCTGGAGAAGACCAACTACTACGGCGTGGCGGTCTCCCGCGACGGCCGCTGGCTGTCGATCTCCGCCTCGCGTGGTACGGCCCCGCGCAACGACCTGTGGGTGGCCGACCTGTCGGCCTCACCGGTGGAATCGCCGGAGCTGCTCACCGTGCAGCAGGACGTGGACGCCCAGACCGGGCTGCACTTCGGCCGCGACGGGCGGCTCTACGTCTTCACCGACCTGGACGCGCCACGCGGGCGGGTCTGCGTCACATCGCCGCACACACCGGCGCGTGAGCATTGGCGTGACCTCATCCCCGAGGACGCCGAGGCCGTGCTCAGCGGCTTCGCGATCCTGGACGAGACCGGCGGCGGGGACGACGCGGCCGAGCCGGTCCTGCTCGTCGGGTGGACGCGGCACGCGATCTCCGAGGTCACGATCCACGCCCTGGAGAGCGGCGAACGGGTCGGCGATGTGCCGCTGCCCGGCCTCGGCTCGGTCGGCGCCCTGATCGAGCGCCCGGAGGGCGGCCACGAGGCCTGGTTCAGCTACACCGACAACATCACGCCGACGACCGTCTACCGTTTCGACGCGAAGACCGGCGAGACCACCATGTGGGAGGCCCCGCCGGGCGCGGTCGAGGTGCCCGAGGCCCACACCGAGCAGGTCGTCTACCGGTCCGAGGACGGCACCGAGGTCCGGATGCTCGTGGTCTCCCGGGCGGGAGACTCCGGGCCCCGGCCCACGATCCTGTACGGCTACGGCGGCTTCGGCATCTCGATGAACCCCGGCTTCTCGGCCTCGACGCTGGCCTGGGTGGAGGCGGGCGGCGTCTACGCGGTCGCGCAGCTTCGCGGCGGCGGTGAGGAGGGCGAGCAGTGGCACCGCGACGGAATGCTCGCCCACAAGCAGAACGTCTTCGACGACTTCCACGCAGCGGCCGAGCATCTGATCTCCACCGGGGTCACGACGGAGGACCGCCTCGCCATCTCGGGCGGCTCGAACGGCGGCCTCCTGGTCGGTGCTGCGCTCACCCAGCGGCCCGACCTGTACGCCGCCGTGGTCTGCTCGGCGCCGCTGCTCGACATGATCCGATACGAGCGTTTCGGTCTCGGGGCGACCTGGAACGTCGAGTACGGCTCGGCCGAGGTCGCGGAGGAGTTCGGCTGGCTGTGGGGCTACTCGCCCTATCACCACGTGCGCACGGGGACGGCCTACCCCGCCACGATGTTCACGGTCTTCGCCTCCGACACCCGGGTGCATCCGCTGCACGCCTGGAAGATGGCGGCGGCCCTTCAGCACGCACAGGCCGGGGACCGACCGATTCTGCTGCGCAACGAGGCGGAGGTCGGCCACGGCGCACGGGCCGTGAGCCGGTCCGTCGATCTCCTGGCCGACCAGCTCGCTTTCATCGCCGCCCACACGGGCCTGAAGGTGTAGCCTGCCCGGTCGACGAGGGCCCGTTCAGCGGGGAAAGATGATGGTCTTGTGGCCGTCCAGCAGCACGCGGTGCTCCGCGTGCCATCGGACGGCCCGGGCCAGCGCCTGGCACTCGAGATCGCGGCCGAGCGCGGCGAGGTCCTCGGGTGAGTGGGTGTGGTTCACCCGGGCCACCTCCTGCTCGATGATCGGGCCCTCGTCGAGGTCGGGCGTGACGTAATGCGCGGTGGCCCCGATCAGCTTGACCCCGCGCGAGTACGCCTGATGGTACGGCTTGGCGCCCTTGAACGACGGCAGGAACGAGTGATGAATGTTGATCATGCGGCCGGCCAGTTTGGCGCACACCTCCTCCGACAGCACCTGCATGTAGCGGGCGAGGACCACCATGTCGGCACGGTAGTGGTCGACCAGTGTGAGCAGCTCGGCCTCCTGCCGGGGCTTGCTCTCCGCGGTGACCGGCAGGTGGTGGTAGTCGATGCCGTACGACTGGGTGAGCGGCCGCAGGTCGGGATGGTTCGAGGCGACGGCCACGATCTCGATCGGCAGCAGACCCGACCGCACCCGGTAGAGCAGGTCGTTGAGACAGTGGCCGAGCTTACTGACGAGCACGAGCGCCCGGGGCTTGCCGGCGAGATCGAAGAGCTCGAACTCCATGCCGAACTCCGGGGCGAGCGCGGCGAAGGCCGTGCGAAGCTCATCGATGCCCGGCCGGCCGGCGAACTGGACCCGCATGAAGAACCGCTCGGCCATCGGGTCGCCGAACTGCTGGCTCTCGATGATGTTGCAATCGTGGCGGGTCAGCAGCCCCGAGACCGCCGCTACCACTCCGGGGCGATCCGGGCAGGACAGGGTCAGCACGTATTCAGCGCTCATGCTTCGAACCTCAACGACTTCGATCTTCAGCGGCGGGGTGCTGCTGCTCCCGTCCAAGGGTAAAGCCACGGGCCGGCCGAAGGCGCCTCGCCCACCTCACGGGGCTCGCGGCCCCCATCTCACCTCGCCTTTTCCTGGCGTTCCAGCGCGAGCCCGATGTCCGGATCACCGGGTGCGAGGGCATGGGCCCGGCGGAAGTCCAGCCCGGCCTCGTCCGGCCGCCCGAGATCCATCAGGGCCGTGCCCCGGTTGAAGTAGAGCGCGGCGTCGTCGGCACCGGTGCCCCCGAGCTCGATGGCGTGGGTCAGGTCCTCCACCGCACCCGTCGCGTCGCCGGTCTCGTAGCGCAGCACCGCGCGGTTGGCCCAGGCCGAGGTGAGACGGGGATCGGCCGCCAGGGCCGTGTCGTACGCGACCCGTGCCTCGGCGAACCGTCCCGCGGCGGCCTCCAGCTGACCGAGCACGCCGTGCAGGTGGGCATTGCCCGGATCGAGCGCCAGCCCGGCGGCGACGTCGCTTCTGGCCGCCTCGTGCTCGCCGAGCATCTCCAGCACCCCCGCACGGTTGACGTACGCGTCGAGGTGGTCCGGGTCCAGCTCCAAAACGTGATCGAGGTCGGTCCTCGCGCGTTCCAGCTCCCCGGCGGCCAGACGGACCTCGGCCCGGTTGTAGTACGCCTCCGGCAGCGGCGGGCTCATCCGCATCGCGGTCTCGTAATCGGCCACCGCTTCGTCGGCGCGGCCCAGCTCGAACAGCAGGTTCCCCCGGTCGAGGTAGTGGTCGGGAAAAGCGGGATCGATGGCGATGGCGCGGTCGAAATCACCCAGGGCCTCGGTGGCCCGCCCCATCCGCGCGAGCAGCTGGGCCCGGTTGGCGAGCAGCACCATCCGATGCACGGGATGGACGTGCGGGGGAAGCTCACGCCGCGCGAGATCGAGCGCCGACTCCACCAGGCTCAGCGCGGCCTCGACCCTCCCCTGTCGCAGCTCGATGAGCGCCCGTCCGTTCCGGTCGAACCCGAGCTTGAAGGCCCGCTCCCGCCGGTCGGGCAGCAGCGTGGAGATCGCGATGGCCTCGTTGATCCAGCCGGTGGCCCGGCCCAGGTCGCGCCGGCGCGGATCGGGGTGGCGGGCGTCCAGCATGGCCGTGCCGTACGCGGCGGCCGCGTGCACGGCGGGATCCTCGCTCACCCTCCTGGCCCGGTCCCACAGCCGCAGGGCGTGGTCGCGGCGGCCCAGTCCGGCCAGCGCGGTGGCGGTGCGCTGGGTGAAGCGCCACCACAGGTCGGTGCCGGGGGTGGCGAGTGCCAGCCCGCGCTCGCCCAGCTCGGCGACGGCATCGAGAAACCCCTCCAGGACGCAGTGGTCCACCGCCGCCCACAGCACGTCGAGCGCGGCGTCCCGGTCGCCGCCGTGCTCGAGATGGTACGGCAGCGCGCCCAGCGCGAATCCCCGCGTGCGCTCGGGATCGGCGGCGAGCTGGGCGGCGCGCCGGTCGTGGCGGCGCGCCCGCTCCCCGGACGGCAGCGCGAGATACGCCTCGTAGGCGGCGGGATCGTCGTCGGTGCCGTCGGACGCGATGTACCGGTCGGCACGATCACCGGGGTGTGGTTCCAGCTGATCATCCGACTCTCCCCGGCCGGCCGTCACCTCGACCCACCCCGCCGTGTGCCGGTGCGGCCGCGCCGAGCCGAGCGCCAACGTGAGATCGCCCGCCCGCCGGGCCAGCACGCCCAGCAGTTCACGGTCGGTGGGGTCGGCCCGGTGCACGTTGTCGGCGGCGAGCGTCCGTGAGCCGGGCAGGCACTCGCGCAGGCAGCCGTCGACGAACTCCGCGATCCCATTGGCGATGCGCAGGGTCCGCCGTGGCGCGGGGACCAGAATCCGCTCGGCTTCCGGGATGCGCGCCTCGATGCTCTCCCGGCGAGCGGGCACCATCGGGCGCAGATCAGGAGCGGCCGCGCGGATCTCGATGTCGTGCGCCGCGACGAGACCGGGGGAACGCTCCAGCGCGATCGGCACGAGCGCGCGGAGCACCGCGCCGCCGATCGTGTAGGGACCACACAGCCGGCGGTGCCCGTTGACAACGGGCGTCAGAAGGGGCGGCGACTCCAGGGTCCGGAGCACCCGCGAACGGTCACGGGAGAGGTTTCCCCTGACCCAGAAATGGCGACCGCCGCCTTTCACCCCTTGTGGATGACGCTCGACGTCCCGGTGAGCCGCACCGTACCGGGCTTACGGATGATGATCTTTTTCATCGTGCCTCTCTCCCGAGAAACTGAGAACAAGGCACAAGTATCGATAGACATCCGCAATCCGCCAAGGAGAGGAAGTATTATCTATCTATCGAAATCGGTGCAACCACGGCATTCAGCTGCTTTTCGCCATATACCACGACGACATCTCCGCGGATCTCGCGGCGCAGCTCCCGCCACCCCGATTTCCGATACAGCTCGACGGCCGCCATCTGTCGCAGTGTGGTGTCGCCCCGCAGCACCGAATAGCCCAGCAGCCGGGCCCGGCTCTCGAGCGCCGCGGCCATCTGCGAGCCGTAGCCGCGCCGCTGGTGGTCGGGATGGACGCGAAGACGGCACATCTCGGCGGTCTCGTCGTCGATGCGGCGCAGACCGCCCATGGCGACGATCCCCGAACCGGCCACCTCTCCGACCAGGAACTCGCCCCGGTTGGCGAGGTAGATCTCGGTGATCCGAGGAAAGTCATCGTCGTAGTAGACGCCATCGCCCGGCACGACGCCGACCTGGGCGAGGCCGATCTGGTGCAGGGCCCAGATCGTGTCGAGATCTGACCACCGGTATCGGCGGATCCTGAGCCGGGGTGTCATGCCCCGCTCACGTTGCGGCTGACGACCTTGCGCGAGCTGACCAGATCGCTGAACTCGATGATCTTGGGATGGTCGCCGTACTCGTCCCGCATGGACTTGATCAGGTCACGCGCCGGGCGGAGCATCAGGTCGGTGCAGTAATCGTTGGAGATCACCTCGAGCGCTTCCCTGCCCATCGCCAGCGCCGCGTCCAGGTCTCCCTCCAGGTGCCGGCACAGCGCGCGGTCGAAGCGGATAAGGGTCTGGTCGAGCAGGTCCTCTCCGGTGTATTTGCCCAGCGCCTGCTGCAGCAGGACGTCGGCCTCCAGGGTCTGGCCCAGCTTCACGAGGACGTCGCCCTGGTAGAAGTAGAGCTGCCGCTCGGTGTAGCCGAAGGCCGGATCCTCCTGATCGCTCGCGTTCATCTGGGAGAACGCGGCCCGGGCCCGATGCAGCGCCCGCTTGGCCTGCTCCACGACCTCGTGACGGGGAGCGCCTGTGGTCGTCATCTTGGCCAGGGCCCTGGCCTCGACGACCGGCGCCATGGTCCGGGCGGCGCAGGGCGTCTGGCCGGCCAGATCGCGACTCTTCCTGGCCAGGCTCAGCGCCTCACGCGGGTCTCCGTAGTAGAGCGGGACCAGGGACTCCCTGGCGGTGACCCAGGCACGCAGCGCACGGTCGCCGGTCTCGTCCGCGGCGAGCCGGCCGGTACGGAAGAACGCCCGCGCCTCACGATGGTCGCCCAGGTCTATCATGATCATCCCGGCGAGCCCGGCGAGCTGCGCGGCCATCTTGCACAGCCGCTCCTGCATCTCGATGGGCTGCCGGCGCTCCAGCGCACGGCGCACGGCGGAGAATTCCAGCAGCACATCGCAGAGCAGCCGATTGGGCTGGGTGTTCATGTACAGCCGGCCGAAGCCGTTCGTGGTCTGCTCCCAATGATCGAGCATCGTCGGCGAGACGGTGGAGCTCACTATCGTCTGGTCCATCCGCCGCCGGAGGTTCTCCACGGCGCCGAGCACCTGGCTGTCCGGGGCGAGCGCGGCCTTGTCTCCCTCAGCCCCCCCGGCGACCCCGCCGGCGCCGACGGCACCCACACCGCCGACGAGGAGCTGCAGCAGCGTCCTCCGTAGCACGTTCTCGTCCTCCTCACCCCCATTCGCCGAGGGATCGCCGCCGTCCGGCGGAACCCGTGTCTCACGCACACCGGGGGAAGTCTCAAGTCGTTCTTCCTGCTGGCCTCCGCTACCCCCGGCCTTCGTGATCATGTGGCCGTGACCGCAGATGCAGGGACCATCGAATCCGAGGGCGAGCGGTTCGACCCGGTAGACCGAGCACAGGTAGTGGAGATACTCCGGGCCGGGACGCTTCATGCCCGACTCGTATGCGGACAGTAGCGTCTCGCCGATCCCCGGGACGGGTTTTTTGTCTCTTTCGAAGAGTGCCCGCACCTGCTCGATGACGTCGGCGAGGGCGATGCCGTTCGAGAGGCGATGAGCTTTGATCCTCGTCGTCCCGAACTGCGGCTCGCACACCTCGTGGATCTCCTGGGCGATCACGGCCGGGCCGCGACCGACGGCGAGGCCGCGCGCCCGGATCCGACGCGCGGTCTCCGTCTCCCTGTGTTGCCTGCCGGACATTCCGGCCCCTCTCTCACGGCCGGGCCGCGCTCGCAGCCCAACGTTTCCCGACCGATCCACTCGGTGACGCAGAGTAGCGACTCCGTCGCACTCTGCCCACACCATAATGATGGACCAAAGTTGGCGCGGCCAAGTCTCGACTTTGGACGAGCTGATTAAGGATCGTCCCCCCATTGGGGGTTTCTTTCAACCAACTTGGAGGTTCCCTATACCTCAGCGGTTCCCGGGCCCGTTGACCGGCCGCGTTCGGTGAGTCATCTTGGGCAGGCCGAACATCTTGAGCGGCGATCACGAACCGGTCGTCAGCCGAAATAAAGGAGGACCTCGTTGGGAGAGGATGATTTCCGGCGATTGGAACATCTGGTCTCCGAACTGGACGCCCGGGGACTGATCGCCCGTGTCATACGCACCCCCTCAGGCCGTGCCTACGTCCGCGTCATCAATCCGAACGCGACCAGCCTCACCGAGAACGTCGTCTGCCAGGCGACCGACTACTGGTGGTCCTGGGGCGAGCGCATGCACCGGGGGGACGACCCCGCGGGAGCGGCCACGAAGGTCGCCCGAGTGCTGGCCGCGGTGAGCGAGTAGGGAGTCCGAGGAGACCCTCTCGTCGCGGGGAGGGTCCACGCAGCCACGGACACACCGCCACCGCGGTCCCCGGGGCCGGCGAGACGTCCGGTGCGGAGCGTTCCCCAGGCCGTTTCACCACGTCCTGGCCGGAACGTTGCGGCGTCACGCCGGCCCCCATACCCGCGGCCATCCGCACGTCCGCATACCACCGGTACGGCCCGCCGTACCGGAAGACCGCCGTCCGAGCCGATCCGGGGAGCCACCCGGGCCACGGGGCGGACGGTCATCGGGGGGATCTCCTCTCGGAGAACGGCGACGGGCGCGCTTCCGGGTGCGCGTCCCCGCTCTGCCATCCGTCACCGAAGCACACCCGCAGCGGCTGCGGGCGTGCTTCCGTCTCCCCGGCGATGTGACGGGGGCCGGTTCGATCGGCAGTATGGGAACGTCTTACCTTCCTGTTGCCCGTTCGAAACGATCCGAGGGGGATCCGCTCCGTGTTCCCGCTGATGTTCCTTGCGCCCAGCCCGAGCCCGTCCGACGAGATCTACGATCTCGATCAGGCGGCGGCGAACACGGCGGCGGCCTGTGAGAAGGGCGAGGGACTCTTCTGCACGATCCTCAACGCCGTGGTCCCCGACCGGGATTTCCCGTCCTGGGTGCCCCTCGTCGCGGGGTTCGCCGACGTCCTGATCGTCCTGATCCTGATCCTCACCGGGGCGCTGATCGTACGGAACATCGTCCACCGGCTGATCACCCGGGTGACGCTCAGGGCCAGCGCCGGTGTGCTGCCCGAGCGGCTGCGCAACCGGGCCCTGCTGGTCTCGGACGCGACCGCGGCCATCGTGACCGAGCGCCGCAGGGCGCGGGCCGAGGCGATGGGGTCGGTGCTGCGGAGCGTGTCCTCGGTGCTGATCCTCGGCACCGCCGCGCTCATGATGCTCGCCAAGCTGAACGTTCAGCTCGCCCCGCTGCTGACCAGCGTCGGCATCCTCGGCGTCGCCATCGGCTTCGGCGCGCAGGAGCTCGTCAAGGACTTCATCGCGGGCATGTTCATGCTCCTGGAGGATCAGTACGGCGTGGGCGACGTGATCGACACCGGCTCGGCCATCGGCACGGTCGAGGCCATCACCCTGCGGATCACCCGCCTCCGCGACGCGGACGGGAAGGTCTGGTACGTGCGCAACGGCACGATCAGCCGGGTCGGCAACGAGTCGCAGGGCTGGTCGAGGGCGCTGGTCGACGTGCCGGTGTCGTACGACTCGGATCTGGGGGCGGTGCGCGACCTGCTGAAGACCACCGCGATCGAGCTGTGGGAGGACCCCGACTTCCAGCGGACGCTGATCGTCGAGGAGCCCGAGGTCTTCGGCCTGGAGCAGATCTCCGCCTCGACCGTGATCTTCCGGGTGACCGCCAAGACCGCCCCGGCACGGTACCCGGAGGTCGCCCGCGAGCTGCGGCTGCGCATCAAGCGGGCCTTCGACGAGAAGGGCCTGGCCTTCGCCGGCTGACGTCGCGTTTAACCTACCGGTGGGTAGCTGGCCTAGTCTGAGACCGTGACGAGCGAGCAGACCGAGTCGTTCTATGACGCCGTCGGGGGCGAGGAGACCTTCCGGCGGCTGGTCCACCGTTTCTATGAGGGCGTCGCGACCGACCCGCTGCTGCGCCCGATGTACCCCGAGGAGGACCTCGATGGGGCGGAGGAGCGGCTTCGCCTGTTCCTCATCCAGTACTGGGGCGGCCCGAACACCTACAGCCAGCGGCGCGGCCATCCGCGGTTACGCATGCGGCATGTTCCGTTCGTCATCGGCGAGCGCGAGCGCGACGCCTGGCTCAAGCACATGCAGGACGCGATCCACGCGGTGGAGATGCCGCCGGAGCGCGCCGAGCAGTTCTGGAAGTATCTCGTCTACGCCGCCCACAGCCTGGTGAACGCATAATCCACACGCGTGGCGGGCAGCCACTCGAACATGGATGAGACCCCCTGGTGGCGCGATGCCGTCGTTTACGAGATCTACGTACGCAGCTTCGCCGACGCCTCGGGGGACGGCACGGGCGACCTCGCGGGCATCCGCGGCCGCCTGCCGTACCTCGCGGACCTCGGCGTCGACGCGATCTGGCTGACCCCCTTCTATCCCTCCCCCATGGCCGACGGCGGATACGACGTGGCCGACTACCGCGACGTGGACCCGGTGTTCGGGTCCCTTGCCGATTTCGACGACCTCGTGGCCGACGCCCACGCGCACGGCCTGCGGCTGATGGTGGACATCGTGCCCAACCACAGCTCCTCCGCCCATCCGTGGTTCCAGAAGGCCCTGGCGGCCCCCAGGGGGTCCCAGGAGCGCGACCGGTACGTGTTCCGGGACGGACGGGCCCCGCACGGCCCCGGCGAGAACGGCCCCGGCGGAACCGGGGGCGAGCCGAACAACTGGCTGTCCACCTTCGGCGGGCCGGCCTGGACGCGGGTGCCCGACGGGCAGTGGTACCTTCACCTGTTCGCGCCCGAGCAGCCCGACTTCAACTGGCGCAATCCCGAGGTGCGCGAGGAGTTTCTCGACATCCTGCGCTTCTGGCTCGACCGCGGGGTGGACGGCTTCCGCATCGACGTCGCGATGGGGCTGATCAAGGCCGAGGGGCTGCCCGACACCGGTCCCGGCTTCCGGTCCGCATCGCCGATGTGGAGCAGGCCCGAGGTCCACGACATCTACCGAGAGTGGCGCCGGGTGCTCGACGCGTACCCCGGAACGCGGGTCGCGATCGGCGAGGTATGGACCGACTCGGCCGAGGACCTCGCGCGTTATGTCCGCCCCGACGAACTGCATCAGAGCTTCAACTTCGCCTGGCTCGAGGCCCCGTGGTCGGCCACGGCGTTCCGCAAGGTCATCGACGACACCCTGCGCGCGGTCGCGGCGCCGACCTGGGTGCTGTCCAACCACGATGTCGTACGGCACCGCACCCGCTATGGCGAGGGATCGCTCGACCCGTCGGCCGGGCTCGCCCGGGCCAGGGCCGCACTGCTGAGCATGCTCGCCCTCCCCGGGTCCGCCTACCTCTACCAGGGGGAGGAACTCGGCCTTCCCGAGGTGATCGACCTGCCGCCGCAGGCCCGCCAGGACCCGGTGTTCAAGCGCTCGAACGGCGAGCTGCCGGGCCGGGACGGCTGCCGGGTGCCGCTGCCGTGGTCCGGGACGGCGCCGCCGTACGGCTTCGGCGACGGCGGGTCCTGGCTGCCCCAGCCGGACGACTGGGCGGAGCTGACGGTGGAACGGCAGGCGGCCGACACCTCCTCCACGCTGTCGTTCTACCGGCGGGCCCTGGCGCTGCGCCGCGATCTGCGGGGCACGCTGCCGGATGCGATCGAGTGGGTGCCCGCCCCCGGCGACGCGCTGTTCTTCCGGCGCGGTCCGCTGACCTGCGCGATCAACTGCGGTGAAGATCCGGTACGGCTGCCGCCGCACGAGCGCGTGCTGCTCTCCAGCGGTCCTCTCGCCGGCGCCGACCTGCCCGCCGACACCGCGGCCTGGCTGACGGACCGGTGATCCGATCCTCAGGACGTGACGAGGAACCCCTTCAGATGCGCGATCTCGTCCTCGCCGAGCCGGCGGGGACGGGCGTTGTCGATGTCATAGGCGACCATCACGCTGCGCGCCTCGACGTAGAGCGCGTCGTCGTCGCGGATCTCGTAGGCCAGATTGAACCGTACGGGGGTGATCTCGGTCACCCAGAGCTCCACCCGGACCGGCTCGATCCTGAAATCGAGGGCCCGACGATAGTCGATCTCGTGCCGGGCGACCACCAGGCCCGGCCTCGCACCACCGCTCTGCCGCCGCCGCATCGGGTAGAACATGGCCATCCGCGCGTCCTCGAGATAGTCGAAGAAGCGGACGTTGTTCACGTGGCCCAGGTTGTCGATGTCGGCGAAGCGCACCGGGCGCTCGAAGACGAATCGGCCTGCGGTTCCGGTGTCGCCGGGCGCCTGACACGTCGTCTGGCGATGGAAGTCGGTCACGGCAGCAACGTAGACCACCCGCGCCCCCGGAACGACGCCGGGGGTGCGGGTGGTCGGCCGTCCATCGGTCGGACGCGGGTCAGTCGCGGGTGAGCTTGCGGTAGGTGACCCGGTGCGGGCGGGCAGCGTCAGCACCCAGCCGCTCGACCTTGTTCTTCTCGTAGTCGGCGAAGTTGCCCTCGAACCAGAACCAGGTCGAACCTTCTTCCCAGGCCAGGATGTGGGTGGCGATGCGGTCGAGGAACCACCGGTCGTGCGAGGTGATCACCGCGCAGCCCGGGAACTCGAGCAGCGCGTTCTCCAGGCTGGACAGGGTCTCGGTGTCGAGGTCGTTGGTGGGCTCGTCGAGCAGCAGCACGTTGCCGCCCTGCTTGAGGGTCAGCGCCAGGTTGAGCCGGTTGCGCTCGCCGCCGGACAGGACGCCGGCGGGCTTCTGCTGGTCCGGTCCCTTGAACCCGAACGCCGCAACGTACGCACGCGAGGGCATCTCCACGTGGCCGACCTTGATGTGGTCGAGCCCGTCGGAGACGACCTCCCAGACGTTCTTCTTCGGGTCGATCCCGCCACGGCCCTGGTCCACGTAGGAGATCTTGACCGTGTCGCCGATCTTGATCGATCCCTCGTCCGGGCTCTCCTCACCGGTGATCATGCGGAACAGCGTGGTCTTGCCCACGCCGTTGGGGCCGATGATGCCGACGATGCCGTTGCGGGGCAGATCGAAGGAGATGCCGTCCATGAGCAGGCGCTCGCCGAAGCCCTTCGTCAGGTTCTCGGCCCGGATGACCGTGGTGCCCAGGCGCGGGCCCGGCGGGATCTGGATCTCCTCGAAGTCGAGCTTGCGGTACTTGTCGGCCTCGGCCGCCATCTCCTCATAGCGCTGGAGGCGGGCCCGGCTCTTGGTCTGACGGGCACGTGCGTTGGAGCGCACCCACTCCAGCTCCTCCTCCAGGCGCTTCTTGCGCTTGACGTCCTTCTGCCCCTCGACCTTGAGGCGGGCGGCCTTGGCCTCCAGGTAGGTGGAGTAGTTGCCCTCGTAGGGGTAGCAGCGGCCGCGGTCGAGCTCCAGGATCCAGGTGGCGACGTTGTCCAGGAAGTAGCGATCGTGGGTGACGGCCAGGACGGTGCCCGGATACTTCTCCAGGTGCTGCTCCAGCCACAGGACGCTTTCCGCGTCGAGGTGGTTGGTGGGCTCGTCGAGCAGCAGCAGGTCGGGCTGCTCCAGCAGCAGCTTGCACAGCGCGACCCGGCGGCGCTCGCCACCGGAGAGCTGGGTGACGTCGGCGTCGGGCGGCGGGCAGCGCAGTGCGTCCATCGCCTGCTCGAGCTGGCTGTCGAGGTCCCAGGCGTTGCTGTGGTCCAGTGCGTCCTGGAGCTTGCCCATCTCCGCAAGGAGCTCGTCGCTGTAGTCGGTCGCCATCTGCTCGGCGATCTCGTTGAAGCGGTCGAGCATGGCCTTGGTCTCGGCGACGCCCTCCTCGACGTTGCCGAGCACGGTCTTGGACTCGTTCAGCTTCGGCTCCTGCAGGAGGATGCCGACCGTGAAACCGGGCATCAGACGGGCCTCGCCATTGGACGGCTGCTCCAGCCCCGCCATCATCTTGAGCAGCGTCGACTTGCCCGTGCCGTTCGGCCCGAGCACTCCGATCTTGGCTCCGGGGAGGAACGACAGCGTGACGTCGTCGAGGACCACCTTGTCTCCGTGCGCCTTACGCACACGCTGCATCGTGTAGATGTACTCCGGCATGTCCCCAGCCTAGTGCCCATTCCTTCGAGCTTTGCCCGGTCACCTCGCCCGGGAAGCGCGCCTCACCTGCGGAACGCTCCTCGCCGGCTCGGGCTTTCCGCGGAGCGGAGGGAAGGCCGGCGGCCACGGCCGGTCGGGACGGCGCTAGGTGGTGCCGCCGGTGGCGTCGTCCGAC
Source organism: Sphaerimonospora sp. CA-214678 (assembly GCF_050942215.1). Lineage (GTDB taxonomy): Bacteria > Actinomycetota > Actinomycetes > Streptosporangiales > Streptosporangiaceae > Sphaerimonospora. Next base: position 1,739,900 of record NZ_CP192056.1, on the reverse strand, counting down.
CTGCGCGGGGGCGGCGCGATCGGGGTGGCGGGCAGGCAGATGCGGTCCCTGCCCAGTTCCTTGGCCCGGTACAGGGCGAGATCGGCGGCGGCGAGCAACTCGATGAGGTCGGCGCCGTGCAGGTTCATGACGGCGACACCGGCCGAGACCGTCACCGTGACCATCGCCTGCTCCGCTGCGACCGCCATCCGGCCGACCCGGGTGCGCAGCCGCTCGGCCACTCGGCGCGCCTCGTGCATGTCGGCGCCCGGCAGCAGCACGACGAACTCCTCGCCGCCGAACCGGCCCACCACGTCGTACTCACGGAGCTGACTGCGCAGTGTCGCGGCCACCTGGATCAGCACCTGATCCCCGACGAGGTGACCGTAGGTGTCGTTGACCTTCTTGAAGTGGTCGATGTCCACCAGGATCAGCGCGAGCGAGTCGCCCACGCGCTGTGCCCGGCCGATCTCCGTGTCGGCCTCACGCTGCCAGGCAGCCGCGTTGAGCAGCCCGGTCTTGGGATCGGTGCGCGCGGCCGCCTGCAACTGGGCGTGCAGCAGGCTGCGCTGGAGCAGCACGACGGGTGGCAGCAGGAGCAGCAGCAGCGCCGGGTTGAGCCCGCAGAGCACGGCGACGATCACACCGAGGCACAGTTCCACCGCGTCGAGCAGGAGACGCTCACGGTCCCACAGGACCTCGCCCCACCGGCCCTCCGGATCGGCCGCGTGGGCGGCGACGGCGATGAGGGCGGTGTTGAGCACGGTGAAGACGATGGCGCACAGCACCGCGAGGGCGATGGCCTGCCCGGTGCCTGCGGACAGTACACCGGCCACCGATCCGGCGTCCGCCACCGCCTCGACAAGTCCGGGCAGGCCCAGGCTCCAGGGCATGGCGGCGCCGTCGGACGGCCCGACGCTCCCGAACAGCCCGACGCGGTCGCCGGTCCACGAATGGAACAGCACCGACGCCGTGCCGGCCGCCAGCCCGATGGCTGCGGAGGTGAAGACCCTCCGGTAGAGAACCGTCGCCCGCACCCTGAGCTGGAGCAGGATCTGCAGTGGAACGGGTGCCAGCAGCGCGTAAACCGGCGGCAGCAGGAACGCCACCGGCAGCCACCAGGCCGACAGCAGATCGCGGGGGACCCCGGCCGGCATGCCGAGACGGCGGGTCGCCTCGATGCAGACGGCACCGCAACCCGTGAGCGCGGCGAACGTCGCCAGGTCGGCGAGACGGAACTCCGTCGATTTCGCCAGGACCCCGATCACGACCAGATCCAGCGTGACGATCGCGCACAGGTAGGCCACGAGCGCACGCGACTGGGCCAGCAGGGGCCACCGGCCCGGCGAGCAGATGGCGTCTCGCGGCTTCACAGAGGTCTGACCTGTTGCCGTCATGCCACCCCCCAACGCACCCAAAACAGTATCTCACGATGTGTAACACACTAGTTGCGGAGGGTGTGGAGCGCGACGGGAACCACTACGTTGGGATGCGGTGTTCTGTCACGTGGGTCCCCTTTCTGACCGAGGGCATCACCTGCCCCGACCCGGCTCAGATCCTCACGCGGCACAGACCGAGGCGGCACGAGCCCCGCGGAACCGACCGGCCCACGACAGCACCGCCCGCGGCGGTAGATCTCCGGCAGGCGTGATCAGGCGGCCAGCGGCCGGACCGCACCGCTCCCAGCGCCGTCGTCCCCCCTGCCGTCGTCACCGGCGTCGTCGTCTCCGGCGCGGTCGTCTCCGGCGCGGTCGTCGGGTCCGTCATCGGGGCGGCCGTCGCCCCCGATCCCGGCCTCGTCCTCGGGCGGCGGCCCGGGGGCCTCGGCGGAGGTGAGCTCCCACCGGCTCACGGCCTCCTCCATCGCCTGCCGGTCGTCCTCGACCGGCACGGAATGCGCGTAACTCCGGAAGGGTCTTTCGAACGCGGTGATGCCGTACTTCAGGTCGTGGCCCACTGAGATGGCCTCGACCTCGACCCAGTAACGCTGCTCCCCGTTGCGCTCGTACTGCTTGACGCGGAGCCTGCCGTACACCATGACCGGCTGGCCCTTACGCACCGACTGCTGGACGTTGTCGCCGAGCCGGCGGAAGCAGCGGACCGTGTAGAAGGTGGTGTCCCTGTTCTGCCAGGTGTTGGACTGCGGGTCGAGGAAACGCCGGTTGACGGCCATCCGCATGGTCGTGACGCGTGAGCCGTCCGCGAACCGGAACTGCTCGGGGTCCTTGGTGACGTTCCCGCTCAGCGTGACGTAGATGTCGCTCATGGAGTGCCTCCCACGGGTCCGGACGCTCGCCGGACCCGCAGCCCACCTTGGCCCGCACCACCCGGGCTCCGCGGCACCGAACCCCGTTCTGTGGACAACTCGCTTTCTCTCCGCGCGCTGATCAGCGGTTGGCGGTGGCCATGGCGGCGAAGTACTCGTTGTAGCGGCGCAGCTCGCGCTCCACCGGTTCGATGACCATGTCGTTGGTGAGCGCCCCGACCCGGCGTCGCATGTCGCGTTCCATCCGGTCGCGTTCCCTGCTCGCGTCGAGCAGTACGAAATTTCTGCCGGCCGCCCCGGACAGAAGACCGAGCACGAGCGCGCCGACCACCATCAATCCCAGCCACGGCAGCATGGCGACGTCGCCGAGCAGTTCGGCGGGCGGCCTGCCGAGCTTGAAGACACCGTACGCGAGGATGGAGCCGCCCCAGGCGAAGCCGACCAGGGAGGTCACGACCAGCAGGTACTGCCAGATCTTGAACAGCCACCACCAGCCGGGCATCCGGTCGAGCGGCGGAGCGATCTGGGCGAGTTCCCTCGACAGCGCCTCGGTGAGCCGTCCCGGCTTCGACCGTGCGGTCTCGCGCACCCCGCGCTGCCACACCTCGGGCATGCCCCCGGTCAGCCCGTTGACCAGGGACAGCACGGCGTTGTCCACCTCAGCGGGCTGGGCGCTGACCGTGCTGCCGACGAGGCCGCGGATCTCCTCCTTCACTCCACCGAGCCGCAGGCTGCTCGCGGGATCGGGCCGCAGTCTCGCGGCCACCCGGGCGTACGGCCAGCCGACCCAGTCGAGGGAGCGCACGCCGTACACGTTCTCGATGGCCTCGCCGAGCGCGGAGACGCCGACGGCGTCGCACAGCGCGTCCGTCAGCTCGGCCCGGCGGGTGCCGTCGACGGTCGGCTCGACGTGCCGGATCTCCGGCAGGTCAGCGGCGAGGCGCAGCATCAGCCGGTCGAGGTCGGCCTCCAGCCGCTGGTGCGCGGCCCTGCGGGCGACGACGGACTCCGCCAGGACGGCCTTGAGGTCGTCGATTCCCCTGCCGGTGGTGGCCGACGTCGCGATCACCCGGGGGTGGGCGACGCCCTCACGCCGGAGCAGGTCCTCCAGGTCTGCGACGCACTCGGCCTGCTCCTCGGGCGTGAGGCGGTCGCACTGGTTCAGTACGAAGACGGTCACCGCGTCGTGCCCGGCCAGATCGGTGACGTAGCGCCGGTGAACGGACGCGTCGGCGTACTTCTGCGGGTCGAGCACCCAGACGATCAGGTCGGCCGCCTGGATCAGGCGGTGGGCCTCGGGGTCGGTGAGCGCTCTGATCGAGTCGTGGTCGGGCAGGTCGAGCAGGATGAGACCGTGGAGCCTGCTCTCGCCCTTGTCGAGCGCGCTGGCACGGGCGAAGCGGTGCCGCCACTGGATCTGCAGCCAGTCGAGCAGCGGGCCTGCGCCGTCGAGCCCCCACACGCAGGCATGGGTGCGCGCCGTGGTCGGCCGCCTCACCCCGATCGGCGAGAGCTCCAGCCCGGAGACGGCATTGAACAGGGACGACTTGCCGCTTCCGGTGCCCCCGGCCAGGGCCACCACGGTGTGGTCCGGCGAGAGCTTCATCCGGTCACCGGCTCGCAGCAGCAGTTGCGCGGCCTCGGTCAGCAGGGCCGGATCCACCCTGCCCTGGCCGAGTTCGACGATCTGGGAGAGGGCCGCGAGCCGAGTTCCCAGCCCGTACTGCCTCTCCGCCGTACTGACAGCGCTCATCGACTCCTCACCGTCGTGCCGGGGGCGCGCGTATCGAACCCGGTGCCGAAGGCGCGCGTACGGAACCTCAGGCCGCAGGCACGCTCGGTCATCGTGCCGCCTCGAGGTTGTAGGTCGCCTGGTACAAGCGGGTGGCCGCGGCCTCGTCCGGAATCCCGGCACTGTCCAGAACGTCCACGTAACGAAGCATCTCCTCGTCGAAGAGCAGGCCGATCCGCGCACGTAGATCGCTGCGGGCCTTGGCGCCGATGCTGCGCAGCGACTCCGCGCCGAGCAGCCCGCGCAGCAGCCGCTGGGGCAGCGAGCTGGTGCCCGTGCCGACCGCCGTCATGTCGGTTGAGCCGTACCCGAGCAGGCCGACGGTGAAGATCAACGCGAGCGATTCGACATCGAACGAGATGATCTTCGCTACCGACCGCTTGGTCACGCCCTCGGTCCGGATCAGCTCGGTCACATAGTCCTGCCAGGACGTGATCGCGCCGGCCGTCCTGCGCACCAGTTCCTCGGAGTGACGGCCCAGACCCGGGGTGGCGGCCAGCCGATCGCCCGCCCCGGCCCGGTGCCCCCAGCGCACGACGACGTCTTCGGCCGCCCGCTGGGCGGCCGAAACGATCATGGATTCCAGCGCGGTGCGCAGTGCCGATCTGAGTGCCAGGACCCGTTCCGGCCCCTGCTGACGGCTCTTGCCGCCACGCCGCAGTTGAAGCGTGCGCATGAGGTCGCCGGATCCGGCGAAGTCCTGCCAGCGGGCCAGCACCTCACCACGCAGCAGCGAGCCGTTGCGGGTGGCCTCGTCGATCTCGGTGAGCACGCCCGCGTAGGCCGCGTCGACGTCCGAACGCAGGTCGGCCCGGAGGGCCACCTGGGTTTCCAGGTGGCGGGCGAGCGCGGGCAGCCGGATACGGAAGCTGTTGAACACACCGTTCAGCGTCGCCCGTACGGCCGATGCGCGCCGCTGGTCGTCGACGGACAGCTCGGCCAGCCACATCCGCAGCTCGGCTATCTCCGCTTCGGGCAGCCGGCCGTCCCTGACCGCCGTCTCGTTGATCACGAAACGCTCGACCTCGCCCAGGCCGTACTCGTCGAGCATCCGCCCGAAGTGCTTCACGATGACGTCGCGCGACCTGGCGGGCACCCGGGAGAGCACGATGACCAGCCGCGCGCCGCGTTCCTTGGCCCGGCGCAGCAGCCCCCAGGAGGGGGCGTCGGCGTACCGGGCCGCCGTGGTCACGAACATCCACAGATCCGCCACGTCGAGCATCCGGTGGGCGATCTCGTGGTGTTCCTCGGCGACCGAGTCGATGTCCGGGGTGTCCAGCAGGGCCACGTCCTGGGGCAGCCGCGGCGTCGGGACCAGCGTCACCCCGCCCGGCCCCGCTGCGCCGCCCGGCCCGCCGGGCCTGGTCATGCCGCCGAGCAGGTCGCCCGCCGCATACCACTCGTAGTCGTCGGGATGGCAGGCGAGCACGGGGGTCGCGGTCGTGGGGCGGCGCACTCCCGTGGCCGTGACCTTCTGCGCGGCGAGCGTGTTGACCAGGGTCGACTTGCCCGCGCCGGTGGAGCCCGCCACGACGATCAGGGCGGGCGCCGTGCTGAGGTGGACGCGTGGGATGACGTAGTCGTCGAGCTGGGCCAAGACGGCGGCCTGTGCCTTGCGCGCCTCGTCCGATCCCGGCACGTCGAGCCCGAAGTGCAGCCCCTTGACCGCCACGCGTAGCTGGTTCAGCGCCTCGGTCAGCGCCGTCGACACCGGTTCCGGCAGCGACAGCTCCCGGCGACGCCGGCCGCCGGCCGGAGCCTCCCTCGGTCTGTCGTCCTGCGCCTCATCCTCCTGCGCCTCATCCTCTTGGGGCTCGGCCGCTCCGGACCCGCCCGTCTCGGAAACGTCGTCCTCGCCGCCCGTTCCGGGGTCCGCCGCCGGCTCGTCCGCATCGGCGTCATCGCCGATGCCGGGGTCGGCCGTACCGCCGGGAGAACCGCCGGCACCAGTCACCGTGTCGTCGCCGTCGGATGCGGGCCCGGCCGCTCCGGTGCCGGGAAGACCCGGGTCGAGATCTCCGGCATCGATCGCACGGAACGCGATCGTCTGCTCGGCAGGCGTCTCCGTCTCCGCCCGCGTGCCGTGCTCATCCGGCTTCACGGAGTGCGCGTCGACGGCCGGCTCGGCGGGCACGGCGGCACCGCCCCCGCTCGCGGAATCGTCCGGCGTCTGCCTGGCTGCGGATTTCACGGGATCCGCTCCGCTCGCACCATTTCGATCTCCTGGCCGACTCTGACGACCTCGCCGATGATCGCGATCGCCGGTGGCCGTACCCCGACCGCGGCTACCCGTTCCGCCACCGTCGACAGCGTGGCGGAGACGGCTCGCTGCGTCGGAAGCGTACCGTCCTGTACCACCATCGCGGGAGTTTCCGGTGAACGTCCCTCTTTAAGCAGAGTGTCGGCTATATCCGCGATCCGCTCGACCGCCATCAGGAGGACCAGCGTCCCTCGCGACCTCGCCAGGGCCGGCCAGTCGACCGTGGACCGGGGATCACCGGGGGGGACGTGCACCGAGACCACGTGGAAGTCCTGGCTGACGCCGCGGTGGGTGACGGGGACTCCCGCCGAAGCGGGGACCGCCACCGCGCTGCTGACCCCGGGCACCACGACCACCGGGATTCCCGCCCGCGCGCAGGCGATGGCCTCCTCGCCGCCGCGGCCGAAGACGAACGGGTCGCCGCCCTTCAACCTGACCACGAACTTGCCCTCGCGGGCACGCTCGACGAGCACCTCGTTGATCTTGTCCTGGGAGAGCGAGCGGCCGTACGGCACCTTGGCCGCGTCGATGAGTTCGACGTCGGGCGACAGCTCGTCGAGCAGGGCACGGGGCGCGAGACGGTCCGCGACGACCACGTCGGCCTGCGCGAGCAGCTGCCGGCCCCTGACGGTGATCAGGCCGGGATCTCCTGGCCCTCCGCCGATCAGTGCGACACCGACGGGCTTGGTGCGGTGGCGGCGGGCGTCGACCGTGCCGTCGCGCAGCGCGCCGACCACGGCGTCGCGGATCCCGGCGGCGCGCCGGGGATCGCCTCCGGCGGTCACGGCCACGCTCACCTCGCCGACGCGTCCGCCGGCCGGCGTCCAGGCCGCCGAGGCGTCCTTGTCGTCGGCGCGCACGCACCAGATCCGTTTCGCCTCCGCCTCGGCGGCGACCGCCGTGTTCACATCTCGCTGATCGGTGCAGGTGTGCACCAGCCAGGCGCCGTCGCAGTCGCCGACCTGGTAAGGCCGGGACTCCCAGGTCACCCGGCCGGCCGCGATGAGATCATCGAGGGCCGGGGTGACGCTGGGCGAGACGAGGGTCACCGATGCGCCGGCGGCGAGCATCGCGGGGATCCGCCGCTGGGCGACATGTCCGCCGCCGACGACGAGCACCCGCCGCCCGTCGAGGCGCAGGCCGAGCAGGTAGGGCGCCATGACCCCTGTCTCCCCAATCCGTCAAGCATGCGTTGTTAGGAAGCAAACCTACCGTCGGGCCGCGACGGCATCCACTGGTTGGGCCCCGAGCGTGTCGGCACAGCGGACGACGACACCGCCCGCGGCGCCGTCGTCCGGGCCCGATCCATGGTGGCTCACGCGTTCTTCTCCGCCACACCGGCCGCGTCGAAGGTGGCGACCTCGTGCATGACCCGCGCGGCGGCGGCGACCAGCGGGTGGGCGAGCAGACCGCCCGTGCCCTCGCCGAGACGCAGCTCCAGATCCACCAGGGGACGCAGGCCGAGGTGCGCCAGCGCGGCGGCGTGGCCGGGCTCGGCCGACCGGTGACCCGCGATGCAGTAGCCGACGACGTCCGGCGCCAGCGCCGCTGCGGCCAGCGCGGCCGACCCCGCGATCACCCCGTCGAGGATGACCGGCACCCGCTCGGCCGCGGCGCCGAGGAGGAACCCGGCGATCGCAGCGTGTTCCAGGCCGCCCACCGCGGCGAGCACCCGAAGCGCGGCCTCAGGTCCCCCCTCCTGCCCGGCCGCCGCGGCGGGGATTCCGTTGGCCAGCAGCGCCCGCCGTACCACCTCGATCTTGTGCCGGTGGGTGGCGTCGTCGACGCCGGTCCCCCGGCCGGTCGCCGACTCGGGATCCCGACCGGCGAACGCGCAGATCAGGGCGGCCGAGGCGGTGGTGTTCGCGATCCCCATGTCACCGGTGATCAGGCAGCGGTGACCGGCCGCCACCAGCTCGCGGGCGACCTCGGTCCCGGCCATGAGGGCCTGCCTGACCTGCTCGGCCGTCATCGCGGGTCCGCTGGACAGGTCGGCCGTGCCGTACGCGATCTTGCGGGAGATCAGGCCCGGCGCCGGCGGCAGGTCGGCGGCCACGCCCACGTCCACGACGGTGACCGCGGCGCCCACCTGCGCCGCGAACGCGTTGGCCACCGCTCCGCCCGCTGTGAAGTTGGCCACCATCTGGGCGGTGACCTCCTGCGGCCAGGGCGAGACTCCCCGGGCGTGCACCCCGTGGTCGGCGGCGAAGATGGCGAGCGCGACCGGCGCAGGCAGCGGAGGCGGGCACGCGGCCGCGATGCCGGCCAGCCGTACCGCGACGTCCTCCAGCGCCCCGAGGGAGCCGCGCGGCTTGGTGAGGCGGTCCTGGTGCGCCCGTGCCTCCGCCATCGCCTCCAGGTCGATCGGCCGGATGGCCGAGATCGTCTCATCGATCGACGTCATCGCTCATACTCCTCGTCGCGGCCTCAAAACGGTCTCGAACAGGCTCGGCACGGTCTCGAACGGGCTCGGCACGGTCTCGCCGCGTTCGCGGAACAGGATCGGCGCGACCGTCCGCCGGGCCCGCTCAGACGACGCTGGCGACGCCGGGCCGAGGCATCGGCTCCGATCGGATCTCCGTCTCGATCTCATGGTCGATCTTCGAGCCGGCCCCGGCGCCGATCTCCGTGTCGAGCTTGGCGTCGATCTCAGTGTCGGGCACGGTTTCGATCTCGTCGAACGCGTTCCTGCGGTCCGCGGACGGCAGGCCGACCCCGGCGAGCGCCTCCTCGTACCGATCGATGACGACGTCGGCGAGGCCCTCGCAGTCGCCGATCACCTCGGCGCACCGGATGTCGAGGCCCTCGTGATTGGCGCCGTAGGCCAGCGCCTGAGCCCAGATCCGCTCGAGCACGGCACCGGCGAACAGGACGTAGGGCAAGACGATGACCCGCTTGGCACCGAGCCTGCGGCACCGCTCCAGACCACCGGGCACGCCGGGACGGCTGTGCGACACATAGGCCGTCTCCACCGTGAGCAGGTCGCCGGCGTGGGTCTCCCAGAAGAGCCGGGACACCCGGTGGACCTCGGCGTTCACGGCGGGGTCTGTCGAGCCGTGACCGACCAGCACGACCGCGGTCTCGGCCGGTGTGATCTCCTCCGGTGCTTCCTCGGTCACGAACCTCGGCATCTCCGCGCGGGCGTCCGCGAGCCGTTCCGCGAGCAGTTCGAGCACCCGGGGATCGGGGCCGAGGGGGCGGCCGAGATCGTATTCGAGGGTGGGGTGCCGCTCCTGCTCCAGCGCCAGCGTGCCTGGAATGTCGCCGAGGGCGTGCCGGTCGCCGGTGAGGCTCAGCGGCACCGCGATCACATGATGGTGACCCCGGGTGACCAGAGACGAGATGGAGTCGCTGAGCGGCGGGCGCGCCTTCGTGATGAAGCCGCCGCTGACCTCGGCGGGAAGCCCGTCGAGCCGGCAGCGGAGCCGATGAACGAATCGGCCGAACTCGGCCACGCCGGTCTCATCGTGTGTGCCATGGCCGATGAGCAGCAGCGGCGGTTTCATCTACCTGATCTCCCATGCCTTGGACCTGCGGGTAGCCGTCGTCCCGGCTCGCGAGGATAGCCTTCCGCGCCCAATCATGGGGTCCGCTTGACCGTACGGCACAGACCGTGGAGCAATTCTTTACCAATTGTCATGAAAACTCCCCCTTTAGCACCCCGAACAGTACGGCATCCGCCCACCGGAAGGGCCTGCCGCAGGACACCCTCCCGGCGGAGGCCGTCCGCCTCGCATCCGCCCGGACGGCGTGGTTCCCGATCGCGACCCGCGGGTGCGCACCCACCGCCCGCCGGGGATCGGATGCGGCGCGCCGGCCGGGGCACACGCCATGTTTGGCGCGGTCGCCACGGGTACGAGGCACGACAGTGACCCTAATCGGGAGGTGAGGTCATGAGTATCCAACGCGGGAGCGCCAAGCACGGTCCACGCCTCGACGATGAGCAGAAGCACGAGACGGAGGGCCTCGTACGCGGATCGGGTTCGAGTCATGCGCAGGAGTGGAAGGAACCCGAGCCCTCTCATGTGCCCGAGAAGGACCTCGAGTCCCGGAGCTACTCGCCGCGGCACGAGCCCGGAACGCCCCACGGGATCACCCCCGTCGACGTGGAGCGCCGGAGCAACCTCGCCAAGTGGCTGAGCGACGCCGGCTACCCGGCCGATCAGAGCAGGCTTCTGGCGCACGCCGAGGGCAGGAACGCCCCGGACGCTGTGATCGAGGCGGTACGCCGGCTGCCCGAGCATTTCAGGTTCCACAACGTCGCCGAGGTCGCCGAGGCCCTCGGGCTCGGGATCGAACGTCGGCGCTGGTGACAGGAGGGGCGTTGAGACTCGACTTCATCCGGCCGCTGTACGACCGGCCGGGACCGTACGCCTCTGTCTATCTCGACACGGAACGGTCGAACGAGGGACAGGCCAACGTGGTCCAGCGACGGTGGGCCATGCTCAGGGACCGGCTCGCGGCTGCCGGGGCCCCGGCACGTGTGCTGGATCCGATCGGCGAACTGGTGCTGGATCCCTGGATGGTCGCGCCCGGCCGGGTCGTCTTCGCTGCGGGTGACGAGATCGTGTTCCACCATCCCCTCTCCGCACCGCCACGCCGGCAGACCGCGCGCTGGTCGCCGCTTCCCCACGTGGTCCCGTTGCTGGCCCAGCGCGGCGAGCCCGTGCCGCACATCCGGGTGCTGGCCGATCGCATGGGCGCGGAACTGACCGTCTTCAGGAACGGATCCCGGCGGACGGAGACCGTGGAGGCCGTGGAGGAGTGGCCGATCCAGAAGACCGGGCATGGCGGCTGGTCGCAGACCCGCTACGAGCGCGATGTCGAGGAGGTCTGGCGGCGCAACGCGGTCGCGGTCGCCGAGGTGGTGGACAAGGAGACCCAGGGCTCCGCCGCGGAGGTCGTGGTGCTGGGCGGCGACCCGAGAGCGCGCGGGCTCGTACTGGAATGTCTCTGCAAGGACACCGCCAGGAAGGTCACGACGTCCGAGCACGGCAGCCGGGCGGCCGGAGCCGACCTGCGGAACTTCGAGGCCGACGTGCAACGTGCGTGTGCGGCGTGGGTCGAGCGATGCCGGACCGCGCTGCTCGAGGCGCATGCGGCGGGGCCGTACGCGATCGGGCTGCAGGAGACGGCCCGGGCGCTGCGCGACGCACGGGTGCGTACGCTGCTGCTGCACGACGACCCGTCGTCGACGGCCACGATGTGGGTGGGGCCGGAGCCGACGCAGCTGTCCACGGACCGGGCCGAGTTGTCGGCCTGGGGGGTCGCCGAGCCGTTCGAGGAGCGGGTCGACTCCGCGCTTGCGCGGGCCGTCGCCGGGACGGACGCCGACTTCTGGTTCGTCGACCATCTCCCGTCGCCCGACGGAATAGGGGCCGTCCTGCGTTTCTGACCGTCTCCCGGCTCCGGCTCCGGCTCCGGCTCCGGCTCCGGTGATGTCGTAGCGCAAGATCACCAAAGGTATTTCGCCTGCTCACCGGGGATGTCTGCGAGTTTCTGCAAGATCACGGATGGGGAACAGGCAGGTCGGCGGGCAACCGTGCGAGCATTCGCAAGATCACGGGGATGGTGGGGGTCTCAGTGGGGCTCCGGCACGACCCCGGCGGGCGGATCGTCCGCGATCTCCAGCCCGGCCGGCGGATCGTCCGCGATCTCCAGCCCGGCCGGATCGGCCACGGTCTCGACCTCGGCCGGCCGCTCGCGGCCGGCGGCCATCACCGAGCCGCCGACGATCAGCACGGAGGCGACGAGCATGTTGAGTGTGACGGGCTCGCTGAGGACGACGACCCCCGCCAGGACGGCGACGACGGGGTTGATATAGGTGAACACCACCGAGCGGGTGGGCCCGACCTCGCGGATGAGCGCGAAGAACACGATGAACGCCAGCGCCGTGCAGATCAGGGCCAGGCCGGCCAGCGCGGCCAGGACCCGCCCCGGAGGCATGGTCTGCGGCCAGGTCAGCGCCGCCGCAGGGGCGTAGACCAGGGCCGCGAGGGTCAGGCAGACGGCCGTCATCGGCAGTGACGGCACGTCCTTGAGCTTCCGGGCCGCCAGCAGCGGGGCGGTGGCGTACCCGCACGCCGTCAGCAGCAGTTCGACGATCGCCCAGGGATCGCCGCCCCGCAGGTCGGGGCCGACCAGCACGGCGACCCCGGCGAAGCCCAGCGCCAGGCCCGCCAGGCGGGCGGGGGTGAGCCGGTCGCTGTCCCCGATGATCCTGGCGATCACCACGGCGAGGATCGGCGCCGCCGCGATGACCAGGGCCGCCATCGAGCTGGAGACCCTCCGTTCCGCGTCCGACAGCAGCCACCACGGGAGGATGATCTCGATGGCGGCGAAGGCGGCGAGCGGCCGCCAGTGGCGGGCCAGCCCGGCCAGCTGCCCGCCGCGCAGCGCCAGCGGAAGCAGGACGGCGGCGCCGACCGCGGTTCTGGCGAAGATCAGCACGGGGACCGAGACGCTCTCGACCGCGACCTTGATCATGAGGTACGGGACACCCCAGATGAAGCACATCATCACGAACAGCAGCCAGCCCCTGCGGCTCATGCGCCCTCCTCGATCATTGACAGCGAGACAACAGTACGGAAAGACCCCGTTTTGTGAAGAACATTCTTTCGATGGGATCAGGACGTCCACGAAGGTGTGACCTCGGAGAGACACGCCCCCGTACGTGGAGTTCCGGCGCCGCCGAGACCGCGATCCGCACTGATTAGGGACATCGCCCGTGGGATAGGAGTGAGGGAAGTGACGCGCATGCCGGGGGGAGATTCACATGCGGTCCACTTCTTCGGGGGTCCACAGGTCGGCGCGGCTCAGCCGCGCGGCGGCCGGTGTGTACGCGGGCCTGGCGGCCCAGGCCGTGTCCATGGCCGCGCTGGCCGTCTTTGAGGAGACACGGGGGCGGCGGCTGGCCGCCCAGCTCGCGGCGTTCGGCGGTGATCCGGACGCGCCGGAGGCAGGCCGGCTGATCGGAGCCGTGAGCTTCTTCGCAGTCTTGGTAATCGCCGTCGCGGCGGCCACGGCACTGGCCGGATCCGCATACCTGTCCTGGTTGCGGCACGCACGGCCCGGCATTCCCGCGCCGGCGCTGGCCGCCGCGTGGCTGCTGCCCGGGGTCAACCTGGTGATGCCGCCGATCCTCGCCGACCTGGCCTGGCGCGATGCCGTACGCGACAACGGTCTGCGGGCCACGTGGGGACGCGGCGCGCAGCGGCCGCGGTGGCTGCTACTGGTCGGCTGCTGGTGGCTGAGCTGGCTGGGAGCGCTCGGCCTGGTCTTCGCCCGGCCCACGCAGCCGGGGAGAGACCTGACCGGCATCGGCCTGCCCGCACTGGCCGCGGTCGTGGTCGCCGCCGTCCTGTGCGCCGCCACCGTACGCGAGATCACTTCTCTGTACGAGGACCACGAGAGCGGCGACGACGGCCGCGACGGCGGGGGCACGCGGCGGACCGGCACGGGTGGAAACGGCGAGATCGACGGATCCGGGGAGAGCCCTGCTGCCGGCCCGGCCCACCCGGCGCAGGGCCGGGACGATCCCGGGCGGCCTGGCCGGACCCGTCCGCCGGCGCATCGGTCCAGCTATCGCCGGGCCGTACGGAACGGTCACCGGGCGGAGGGGGCCGGACCCGAGCTGCCCGAGCTGGCGTGCCAGAGTCGGCGCTGGGGCTCCTCCGGATGGCGCAGGAACCGCCCCTCCCGCACCCCCGAGACCGGTCCGATGTCGGAGTAGGGCGACAGCCGATAGCCGTTGCCGTACTCGATGGGCCGGCCGCCGACGCCCGCGCCCGCCGCATCCGGCGGGGCGGGCGCCTCGCCGAGCACGGCGCGCACCGCGTCGATGCCGTGATCGCGCCAGATCCGGTCGAGGTCGAGCAGGTTCCAGCAGTGCAGGGCACGCAGCGAGACGGCCCTGCCCCCGGTGCGCCTGACCACGCCACGCGCGACCAGCAGCCACGATCCGAAGACGGTCGCCGCCGTGTGCGCCTGCACGGACTCGAAGAACGTCAGGTCGATCGGGCCGGTGGAGTCGTCCAGCGTAGTGAAGATCACCCGCCGGCCCGACCGTATGGCGGGAGTCTGGGTGGCCACCTTGGCCCCGGCGACCAGGATCTCGGCGCCGTTGCGCCGCAGGAGCAGGTCCCTCGACCGGGTCACGCCGATCGCGTCGAGCAGCTCGTCGTGGAAGGTGATCACGTGGCGGCTGACGTCCATGCCGAGGATCGCGAGCTCCGCCTCGACGGCTTCGGCCTCGCTCATCTCCGGCAGCTCCCCCGGCGCGACCCGTTCGGCGAACACCATGGGCAGTTGTCCCGCCGTTCCCGCGCCTGAGGCCCGATCGAGGGCGCCCACCTGGGCGATCAGGTCCCGCCGGGTGAGCTCGCCCGGGCGCCACCTCGGCTCGCCCGGCCGCAGTCCGTGCAGCGCGTCGAGGCCGCCGACCGCCACGACCCGCTCGGCGACCGGCCGCGACGGGCGGGCACGCTCCCAGAAGTCGGCCAGCGAGGTGTACGGCCGCCCGGCGACCATCCGCTCGACCTCGGCTTCGCTCACCCCCTTCACGACGGAGAACGGCACCCGCAGGCCGTACCCCCGCCCGATCCCGGCGTGCCCGCGGGCGGGGGCCCCGGTCCCGGCGGTCCGTTCGACCCGCCAGGTCCCGCCGGAGCGGTTGACGTCCAGGGGCAGGATGTCGACGCCGCACCGGCGTGCCTCGTCGAGGATCACCCGGCCCGGGTACATGCCGGGCTCGTGGGTGAGCACGCCGGCGAAGAACGCGGCCGCGTGATGCCGCTTCAGCCAGGCCGACTGGTAGGTGGGCAGCGCGAACGCCGCGGCGTGCGCCTTGCAGAACCCGAACCCGCCGAACGCGTCGAGCACCCGCCACGCCCGCTCGACCACATCGGCGGCGAAGCCGTTCTCCCGGGCGAGCGGGACGAACCAGGCCCGCACGGCCTCCCGGCCCTCCGGCGTTCCGAGGGCGCGGCGGGCCTTCTCGGCCTCCGACAGCCCGCACCCGGTCATGACGTCGATGACCCTCAGGACCTGCTCGTGGAAGACGACCACGCCGTGGGTCTCCCTGAGCGGCTCCCGCAGCCTCTCGTGCGGATAGTCCGGCTCGCGGAAGCCGTGTCTGGCCTCCAGGTACGGCGTGACCATGTCGGAGTTGACCGGTCCGGGCCGGAAGAGGGAGATGTCGACGATCAGGTCGTGCATCGTGCGCGGCTCCAGCTTGGCGACCAGCTCCCGCTGGCCGGGCGACTCGATCTGGAAGCAGCCGAGCGTGCGGCCGGCGCCGATCAGGTCGTAGGTGTCGCGGTCGTCGCGTGGGACGGCGTCCAGGTCGATCTTCCGGTCGTCGACCCGTTCGATCTCCCTGAGGGAGCAGGCCATCGCCGACTGCATCCGCACACCGAGCACGTCGAGCTTGAGCAGGCCGGCCGCCTCGACGTCGTCCTTGTCGAACTGCGACATCGGGAAGTCCAGCATGCTGCGCTCCACGGGGGTGTGATCACGGAGCGAGGAGTTGCCGATCAGCACACCGCACGGGTGCAGCGCGATGTGCCTGGGCAGCCCGTCGAGCCGCTCGGCCAGCCGGAACACGGTCTGCAGCGACCGGTCGTTCAGCCCGCTGTCACGCAGCTCGGGCAGGTCGGACAGCGCGGCGCGGATCTGCCCGGCACGGACGTGCGGGAACGCCTTGGCGATGGCGTCAATCTCGTGCGGGGGCAGGCCCATGGCGGCCCCGACGTCCCGGATGGCGCTGCGAGCCCGATAGGTCTCCATCATCGAGACGCAGGCCACACCGGCCTCGCCGTACCGGCCGAGGATCGCGCGATAGCAGTCGAGACGGCGTGCGGACTCCACGTCGACGTCGATGTCCGGCAGGCCGCGGCGTCCCTCGGACAGGAAACGCTCCATCAGCAGGCCGTGTTCGAGCGGGTTCACGTCGCTGATGCCGATCAGGTGGTTGACCAGGCTGCCCGCTCCGGAGCCGCGGATGGCGCAGCGGACGCCCATCGAGCGGATCACATCCGTGATGTCCGCGACGGTGATGAAATATCCGGACAAGCGCTTCTTCTCGATGATCGCCAGTTCGGCGGCGAGCCGGTGCCGCGCGTCCGCCGTGCGGTCCAGGCCCCGGCGGTTCAGGCCGTCCTCGCAGCGGCGGCGCAGCACCGGCACCGGGTCTTCGCCGATCTCGGGCAGGTGGAGCCGGGGATCCTCGGCGTCGAGGAGTGGGACGATCTCGAGGGGGTCGAGCGCGCACCGCTCGGCGACCCGCCGCGTCTGCGCCAGCAGCCGCTCGGCCAGGTCGAGGTCGCCGCCGCAGATCCGGACGGCCACCCGTGCCATCTCACGGCCGTCCTTGAGGTAGGCGTGCGCGGTGGGATGCTCGACGTGCCTCGGGTGGAGCGGCACGAGCCGGCGCGCCGCGTCGAGCACGTCGCCGACCTGGTGGTCGGCCGCGTGCAGGTGGCGGACCTCGTTGGTCAGCACGGCGGGCACGCCCATCGAGCGGGCCAGGCCGAGCATGCGGGTCGCGGTGTTCGTGTCGCGGTAGCCGTACAGGTCGGTCACCTCGACCACGACGTCGGGCACGGCCGAGCGCCAGGCCTCCAGCAGCGCGCGTGCCCGGTCGTCGCGGCGTTCCGCCACCGCACGGCCGACGTCGGAGCGGGGGCCGAGCAGCACCGTGAGCCGCGGCCCGCCGCCCGTGCTCGCGGCGTGTTCCGCCACCATCTCCGGCGTGACGTACGGCTCGCCGCGCTCCCCCGCCTGATGGGCTGCCGTGACCAGCCGGCACAGCGGCGCCCAGCCGTCGGAGCGGGCCAGCACGACGACCCGGGGCGGCTCGCCGTGCCCGGCCGGCCCGGCGCGTCTCCCCCGGGCCGCGCCGTGCACCCCGCGGTCCGCGGCGTGTACGGCATGGCCGTCGCTGAGGACGAGGTCGACACCGACGATCGGGGCGATGCCCCTGTCGTGACACGCCTGGACGTGCTTGATCGCGCCGTAGAGGCCGTCGCGGTCCGTCAGCGCGAGCATGTCCATGCCATGCTCGGCCGCCCGCCCCGCGAGGGCGTCCGGAAATGCGGTGCCGTACCTGAGAGAGTAGGCAGAGGCCGTGTGCAGGTGGATGAAGGGGGCCATCAGGGCCCTCCCACCTCGTCTCGAGACCGGAACGTTCCCATCAGTCCCATGCCCTCAACAGGAGCCAATCACCGCCGGCGGTGTCGAAACGCAGCTCGTAGGTCCCGCTCTCCCGGCCGGTGGCGGCCACCAGCCGCCAGAAACGCCGCTCACCGGGGTCGCTATCGGAGGTCTTCCACCACTCGCGGGCGACCACCCAGTGGTCCTGCACCTCACGGACGGCGTAGAGCCGATCACGCCAGACGAACTGGACGGGCTGCCCGTCCCTGATCCACACCTCGATCGGATCGCCGTAAAGCCTGCTCAAGACCCTTCTCCCTGTGGCTCCGGGCCACCCGGGGGAAGGCGGGCGGATCGACCGGCGAACTCGCTCGCCGCTACCTCGAACATACGTTCCCAGCAGCTCGAACGCAAGTCGTCACATCGCGAGGCCGGGCCGGCGTCTCGGCCGGTTCACGACACTCTCAGGGCGAGTTACGGAGAGTTCCGTCGCAGATGGAGACGTGATTGTATTGTCATGTCGTTCTGAACGCAGAGGAGACCGTCATGTTGCTGCGATTCCGGATCGCCAACCACCGGTCGATCCGCGACGAGCAGACCTTGTCTCTGGTCGCCACGCCCCGGCGCGACGAGCCGCGATGAGAACAACAAGCGGGGTGCACAGCTGATCTTCGCTTCGCACGACACGACCCTGCTGGGCACCATGCTCGACGACGGCCTCCTCGACCGCGACGAGGTCTGGTTCACCGAGAAGGACGACGCCGGCGCGACCAGCCTCTATTCGCTCGCGGAGTTCCGCCCCCGGAAAGACGAGAACATCGAACGCGGCTATCTGCAGGGACCTACAGTGCTGTCCCATATGTCAGCAAGCGCAAGGCGGCTGTCTGAACCCTCGCATGCGATAGGCCCTGCGCCGTAACCTGAGGCTGTCGAGATCGTCAGGAAGGTGCAGGGCCTTGAACGACGCTACCAACGAATCCTCAGAACCGGTACTCACTCTCGGACAGCGCATCCGCTACCTGCGCGAACGACGCGGCATGACCCGCGAAGTCCTCGCCGGTCTCATCGGCAAGAGTGTCTCCTGGGTCAAGCAGGTCGAGCACGGCAAGCTGCAGCAGCAGCCCCGCCTGCCGATCCTACTGCAGCTCGCCGAGGCCCTGCGGGTGGGGGACCTGTCCGAGCTGACCGGGCGGCACGATCAGAGCATGCCAGTGCGGATGTTCACTGGGCCGGGGCATCCTGCTCTCGACGCCGTACGGCACGCTATCAACGCCTCCCCGCTGCAGCCCACCGGGACCGTACAACCGCTCGGCACGCTCCGCACCCGTCTGGATGCCGCCTGGCGTGCCCGGCATGCCTCCCCTGACCATCGGACCGTGCTCGGGAAGGTCCTGCCCGACCTGATCCGCGATGCCCAGCTCGCCGCGACCATGCACCAAGGGGAAGACCGGCGCCGCGCCCAGACGATGCTCGCCGAGGTCTACGGCCTGGCTCAGATGTTTCTGGCCTACCAGCCCGCCCAGGACCTGCTGTGGCGGGTCGCGGACCGGGCGTTACTGTCCGCGCAGGCGTCCGAGGACCCGCTCGCGCTCTCGTGCGCGGTGTGGTTCCTCGGCCAGGCGCACCGGGACGCAGGCGATCCGGAGGCCGCGCAGGAGGTTAACGAGCAGGGAATGGCGGCGCTCCAGCCGCACATGGACTCCGCGGGAGTGGACCTGCGGGCCATGTGGGGCGCGCTCAGCTTCGAGCTTGCGTTCACCGCTGCCCGGCTCGGCGAGGCCGGCGAGGCGTGGCTGCACTGGGAGGAGGCCGCGCACGTCGCCGAGCGGCTACCCGCCGACTACTACCAGCCGTGGACGAGCTTCTCCCAGGTCATCATGCGCCCGCACGCGGTGACCATCGCGGTCGAGCTGCACCAGGGCGGCGAGTCCGCCCGGCAGGCCGAGGGCGCGATGGCCGCGCCGATCCCGTCCCGTCCGCGCCGCGGCCGCCACCTGATCGAGGTGGCGCGGGCGCACCATCTGCAGCGGGATCACGCCGCAGTGCTCGGCACGCTCGAGCTGGCCCAGCAGACGGCTCCCGAGACGATCAAATACAACGGGTACGCCCGCCGTCTCGTCCTGGAGATGACCGAGCTACCGAGTATGCGACGGCAGGCTCACGCGCTCGCCGACAAAATTGGGCTGCTGGCCTGACCGAAACCAAGGGGCAGAAAACCTGCCCCCGTGATCACGGAGCGTTGCCTACGGTGTGCAATATGACGCCAGCCCATTCGGGGGTTGCCTCACGTCGACCTCCACCCGGACCCCGATGGCGACGTGACGGCCACCCGTCTCTACGACGAGCACGGCACGCGCTACCGGGGTGGCAGCACGAACGTCCCCAGGCTGGGAACCAACTTCACCAGCCCGAGATCCCGCAAATTCTGCAGGACGTGCCGGGCCGTGTTGTTCCCCACCCCGTACTCACCCATGATCGCAACGATACTCGGGACCTTATGCCCGGGAGGCCACTCGCCACTACGGATCCGCTGTTCGTAGATCTCGGCGATCTGCTCCCATTTCGGTCGGCCCGGCTCGAATTCGATCACGAGGGTGACCGTATTGGGTCCTGTCAGGCCTGGGCGATCCCGGGCGTGCCTAGACATGCATAGGCACGCCTAGACACGCACGCGCACTGCACGTCACACCATAAAAACGGGCCCGCCGCGGTTTCGCGCACCAGTGACGGGCCCTTGATCACGAGGAAGTCCTGACCCATGGACAACGATAGAGGCACCGCCACCATGGCGGCGATCCCCGGATGGCGAATCATGCGCAGCGACGCCGGACGCCTGTGGGCGTCTCGCGAGCAGCCGTTCCTCGAGGCCGTAGAGAAGGCCGGCGCCGCCCGCACCGTCGACGGCGACACCCCCGACGAACTCGCCACCGCAGTCGCTGCTCAGGAGGACCTCGCCCTCCAGGTCGCAGCCTCATGAGGGCGCTCCGGCCTGGCGGGCTGCGCCGGATCGGGGCCAAGCCGCGCGTCAGGCGGCGCCGTCTGCACGACCGGCACGCCCGCGCCAAGGCCGAGCAGCTGGCCGAGCGGTGGCCGCGCTGCATCGTCATCTACGGCCCCTGGTCTGGTCGCGGAAGTTCTACGCCATGGCATCCTCGCCCGCCCCTGACAGGCTGATGGTCGACGCCCGCACGGCAGAGGAACTGGAGACGCTGATGAAGGAGGCAGAGACGGCGGCGGCCCTCCGCACGCCCACCTCGGAACGGCGGCTCCCATGAGCAGGTGCGGCGGCGCGTCCAGCTTCCCAGGCGACCGCCGCCGCGCCGCAGACCCGCCCCTGACCGGGGTGGTCGTCACCCGCGAGCAGCGGCAGCTCGCCGCGCTCGAGCAGACCTACCCGGCGTGGCGGATCACCCTGCAGGTCAGCCAAATCCGCTGGTGGGCCACCCGGTATCGGCCGCCGACCCTGGCGCAGATCGTCGCCGGGATGGTCGCCAGAGTGGCCCGGCTAACGGGTAAGGGCTTGGCCGCCGCGCTGGCCGTACAAGACGAGCTCACACACCGCACCCGCAGCACCTGAGCTCGCCCCACCGGTCGGCTCGTCCTCCGCCGGCGGGGCACGGGCGGCCCCTGCAGCTGAGGGGCTGAACGGGGCCGCCCATCCACGCCGTCCGCCTGCCATGAGCTCCGGCAGGCGGACGGCCGCCACGGACGTGAGGAGCATCGCAACGTGAACGGCCAGACGTCACATTCCCCTATACCAACCTCACACGTCCCACTACCGTGTCGCGGGCGTGGCCCACCCACCGGGCGCACAGCACAGCGACGACGGCGAACTTGGAGACCAGATGTACATACTCGACCACCCCGGCTGGGACAGCATCGACGGAACATTCATCCGGGCCATGCGCACCGAGGCCGGAACGTGGCTGATCATCGGATCGGGCGACCGGACTCTCATCACTGGATCGGGCTACGCCCCACCCGTGGACACCTACGACCCGGCCACCCTCGACCTCGCGGCACTCCCCCGCGGACTCGGCCGCGCGCTCGGCGCTCTCGGCCTGGTACGGCGATGGCGAAACACGGACCTGTGGGACGCCATCGCGACAGCGATCATCCGGCAGGTCATCCGCGCCGGACAAGCCAAGAAGATGCACCACGCATTCCGGACTGCGGCCGGCCCGCACGCCGCGGCCACCACGCTGATCCCAGCCCCCGAGAAGGTCCTCGCCATGACCCCTGAGCAGTTCGCTGACCTGGGCATGGCGTTCAAACGCCGACCGCTACAGGCGGCAGCCGCCGCCTACCTCGACCACCACGACGAATGGGCTCAGCTACCCGCTGACGTGCTGGTCAAGGCCCTGCAGCAGGTTCCACACATCGGCCCATGGACCGCGGGCGCCGCCGTCGCCGACCACACCGGCGACTACTCGCTCTACCCGTACGCCGACCTGGCCGTACGCACCTGGGCCAGGGCCGCCGACCCGGCCACCGCATGGCCCGCCGACGAGCCCGGCTTCGCCACCGCCTGGCGCCATCTGGCCAGCGTGCACCTGTCCACCCTGACCGTTCTCACCCTCGCGTGGGGAGACCACCATGCTCGAAAACCCCCCATTAGTTCAGGGACCCAGCCCCGCTGACCCACTCGACCTGCTCCTCGTCAACGCCCCCTTGCGTGATTACACCACCCGCCCCCGCGTCAACGACTACACGCTGCCCGTCCTCGGGATGGCCTACATCGCGACCTATGCCGCCGCCTGCGGCTACAACGTCGCCGTCCTGGACGCCGAAGCCCACGGCCTCCCGGTCGCAGACACCATCGCCCTGATCAACCAGGTCGGCCCCCGCTGGGCCGGGTTCAACCTGCTCGCCCCCACCTACGAGATCAGCGCCACGATCGCCGCCGCTCTCGACCCTGGCATCCGCGTCATGGCAGGCGGCCACCACGCCAAGGCCATGCCGGGCCGGATCCTCACCGACCCCCGTATGGCCCGCTGCGACGCGCTCATTCTCGGCGAGGCCGAGACCCGCGTCGTCGAGCTCCTCGCCGACCACCGCAACCGCTCCGACCTCCCAGCGGTGATGTGGCGCGACCCCATCCTCAGCACACCGGTGACCGGAGGCCGCCCCGGCACCGGGCACCACCTGGCACCGGACATCAACACGTTGCCGTTCGTCGACCGCGCCTACCTCTCCCAGGACCCCTACCTGGCGGATGACGGCCGGATCGAGGCGAACATGGTCGGCGCCCGAGGCTGCCCGTACGACTGCTCATTCTGTGGCGCGGCCGTCTCCGCCAACCCCGACGTGACGATCCGGGTCCGTAACGCGCGGAACATCCTCGAGGAGATGCACCGGCTCCGAGACCGGAACGGGGTGAGGGCGTTCCGGTTCGTCGATGACCTGTTTCTTGGTGCCCGCCGGGTCATCGACCAGATGATGACCGCGTTCGCCGCCGAACATGTCGGGGACTGGGCGGCCTGGGACGCGACCGGCCGGATCAACGTGCTACACCGTGCTTCGGACACCACGCTGGACCTGCTCGCAGCGTGCGGGTTGCGGGAGGTCGCGCTCGGCATCGAGTCCGGGTCCGAGCGCATGCTCTCCTACATCGACAAGCGGATCACACCCGAGATGGTGCTCAGCGTCGTCGACCGGCTCACCCGGCGCGGCATCAAGGCCAAGGGGTACTTCATCCTCGGCTTCCCCACCGAGACCAGGGCGGAGATGCAGGCAACCGTGGACCTGATCCACCGCCTGTGGAACCTCACGGACGACCGTGTTGGAACGTTCCGGGCATCCGTTTTCCAGTTCCGGCCCTACCCGGGCACCCCCGAGTGGTCCCGGCTGCTGGCCACCGGCCCCTACACCCCCGAGCAACTCCTCAACTACACCCCCCTCAACCTCAGCGCTGACGACGAGGCACTCCGCGGCCGGGACGAGTTCAACTTCTCCTCTGGCCTGCAGTTCGGCGAGCCGACAGAGACAGAAATCCACGCACACCTGGTCACGCTCGCCCGCGAACAGCACGCCCGCACCCGAGGGAGCCACTGATGTCCGGCTTGTTCGTCGTTCTCGACGGCCCCGGCGGCGCCGGGAAATCCACCCTCGCCCGCATGCTGACCAACCATCTCTCCGACGCCGGCTACCCCGTGCTGGCCACCCGGGAACCCTCCGACGGGCCGCTCGGACAGATCGCCCGCCACCAGACGGAGGCCTTCACCGGCACGGCGCTGGCCTGCCTGGTCGCCGCCGATCGCTACCACCATCTCGCGGCGGAGATTCAGCCCGCCCTCGCCGCCGGGCGACTCGTCGTGTGCGACCGCTACGTCCCATCGTCGTACGTCCTGCAAACTCGCGACGGCGTCCCGCTGGACTACGTCCGCCAGCTCAACGCGCTCGCGCTTCGGCCAGGCCTGGCCGTGCTCGTCACCGCCGACCCGGCCATCCTGGAAGACCGGCTACGACAGCGGGGTGTGCACTCCCGGTTCGAGCACGACGGGTCCAGCGCCACCGAGGTCCGCCTGTACGACGACCTGGCCGACGTATTCGCCGAGGACGGGTTCCCGCTGTACCGGGTGGACACCGGTGACGTTTCACCGCAAGTCGCCGTTGAGCCCATTACCCACCGTATAGCTGGGCTATGGTCACGCCAGCAACAGGAGTAACAGGAGGCCACATGCGGCAGCGGTATCAGGTCACCGTCGATGTCCACGTGATCCTTGAGCACGCCGGCCAGATCCTGCTGTGCCTCCGTCAGGGCACCGGGTACGCCGACGGCCTGTACTGCCTGCCATCCGGGCATCTCGAAGC
Organism: Sphaerimonospora sp. CA-214678; assembly: GCF_050942215.1. GTDB lineage: Bacteria > Actinomycetota > Actinomycetes > Streptosporangiales > Streptosporangiaceae > Sphaerimonospora. The sequence continues at coordinate 1,715,639 of NZ_CP192056.1, read as the reverse complement.
AGGCGAAACCATCGTCGAGTGCGCGATCCGCGAAGCCCGCGAGGAGATCGGCGTCACCATCGACCCGGTGGACCTGCGGCCGGCCACGGTCGTCCACCACCTGTCTCCCGAGAGCCAGCCCAGGCTGGGCGTGTTCTTCACAGCCACCCGATGGGAGGGTGAGCCGTACAACGCCGAGCCGGGCAAGTGCGGCGGCCTGACGTGGGCGCCGATCGCCGACCTGCCGGACAACACCGTGCCGTACACCGCGGCCGGGCTCGAGCTGTACTGGTCCGGGGTGGGCATCGGGCTGCACGGCTGGACCGAGCTGGCCGGCACCCGGTAGAGCGGTCGCCGCGCTCACGCCGTAAGCGGCCCCGTCCTCTATCTGAGACACCGTTGGCGAAGTAGATCAAAAAGCAGCGGCCCCATGATCACATCTGTGATCATGGGGCCGCTATTGTCGTTCTTGCTCGCGCATGGAGTCGGGGATGTCGCTGCGCTCGGCCAGTTCAGACCGGATCCCGGCGGCCACTTTGGCGGTGGCCCGGGCAGCTTTCCCAAGGGCAGCCTTGCGATCCGTGTCGACGACACGTGAAAACTGGCCCCCCGGCGACGCGCGGGTTCCAGTGTTCGTCGCAACACCCCCGATCATGATGGGTGTGTCGATGGCAGTCCGCGGACCCAAGAGACGACTTGAGCTCAAGTCGGAGTACTGGCGGCTGATCCCGCTGCCTACCGGTCATGCCGCCCGAGCACGTTCGCGACGGCCTGCTCACCATTTTCGCCGGCGTTTCAGAGGATGCACGCTGGACATCGACCTGGGATCAAGGAGCAGAGAATGGCCTTGCACGGCCAGGTGGCACCCCTCTTCCTCGAGGGAGTGTTCGGCGCGGCGGGAGGTGGCAGAGGAGCCTGAAGCCGGCCGCCGTAACGGCGAGCCGGGCCCAGCCGGTCGTTCCGTCGACCGGGCCCGGCCGCGTGAGATCGGGCCGACCGCTCGTCAGGCCGGATCCTCCACGGACCGCAGATGCTCGAAGGGGAATCGGTCGGCGAAGGCGGGCCGGAGGTCGTCCAGCCAGATCGCCTCGGGGTCGTACTTGGCGTAGAAGGGCCGGTTGACCAGGTCGGAGTCCCGGCACTGGATGAAGTGCAGCGCGAAGGCCTTCTCGCCGAACAGCTCCACGACTCCGTCGACGCAGACCTTGCCCGGGGTGGCCGACATGGAGGGGCCGCGTACGGTCCGGGCCAGGCCGGAGACGTTCCGGTAGGCGACCCGGAAGATCTCGTGGGCGCGGGCGAGCGGCACCGCGAAGTAGTCCTGCGGGCCGGTGTCACGCTCGACGAACATGTAGTAGGGGACCATCCCCATGCGGGTCTGCTGCCGCCACATGCTCTCCCAGAGCCCCGGATCGTCGTTGATCGAGCGGATCAGCGGGGCCTGGGTACGGATGATCGCGCCGGTGTCGTGGATCCGGCGCACCGCCTCGGCCACAACCGGGGACTCCAGCTCCCGGGGGTGGGTGAAGTGCGCCATGAAGGCGAGGTTCTTGCCCGACCGCACCACCTTCTCGAACAGGCGGAGCATCTCGTCGGCGTCGGGGTCGGTGACGAACTTGTACGGCCAGTAGGCCAGCGACTTGGTGCCGATCCGGATGGCCTCGAGCTGCTCCAGGTCCAGCAGCGGCTCGATGTACCTGCTCAGCACCGGCGCTCTCATGATCATCGGGTCGCCGCCGGTGAACAGGACGCCGGTGATCTGCGGGTGCGCCAGCAGATACTCCTTCAGCTGGCCGACCTCTTCCGCGGCCATCTTCAGGTCGGGCTCGCCGACGAACTGCGCCCACCGGAAGCAGTAGGTGCAGTACGCGTGGCAGGTCTGCCCCTGCTTGGGGAAGAACAGCGCTGTCTCGTCGTACTTGTGCTGGACGCCGAGCAGTTCCTCGCCCGCGAAGCTGGGCACGTTGAGCTGCAGCTGCCCGGCCGGATGCGGGTTGAGCTTCCTGCGCACCGCCGTGGCCGCGGCGGTCACCTCCCTCGCGGACGCCTCGCGGCGCAGCAGGTCCGCGAGGTGTGCGACGTCCTCACCGGGGAGCATGTCCTCCTGCGGGAAGACCAGCCGGTAGATCGGGTCGTCGGGGGCGGCCCGCCAGTCGATCAACTCGTCGACGACGTAGTTGTTCGTACGGAAGGGCAGCACCGTGGCGACCGCCCGGGCGGCGAACCGCTGGTCGGGGGTCAGGCCGGCACGAGCCAGCAGCTCGTCCAGGTGTCTCGTGGTGAACACACGGAATTTGGGGGACAGGGGCGGTACAGCCGAGGGCGCGGCTTCGTAGGTCAAGGTCACCGTTGGGCGTTCCTAGCGATCAGAAGTAGGGAACTTTCACGATCGCGGCACCTGGAGGGTACCTCGCAATCCCTTCCTATTTGAACAGATGTCACGCATTTTGTCATGTTTGGGTGTTTTTGTACCGTTCCAGCCAGGACAGTACGGACGGAACATCCACGCCCCCGCGGCACGGCGGACCCACCGGTGGGGCACCTCGGCGCAGCACGAAACCGGCCCGGAGCCGCTCCGCGAAGGGAACTGCCCCGGGCCGGGATGTGGACGCCGGACGACGGCTAGAGCGTCGTGCAGACGGTGCCGTTGAGGGTGAAGACGGTGGGAAGCACGTTCGGGCCGCTGTAGTTGCCGACGAAGCCGATCGACGTCGACGCCCCGGTGTCCAGCTTGCCGTTACCGGAGTCGTTGACGGCCTTGACGTCCGAGCCGTTCTCCGTCCAGACGGCGCTCCAGCCGCTGCCCAGGCTCTGCCACGGCCGGGGCCAGCTGAAGTGGAGGGTCCAGCCGTCGATCGGCGCGCCGTCGTTGGTGATGTCGATGCCGCCGACGTAGCCGTTGCCCCAGTCGTTCTGGTCGGTGAACCGGACCGTGCAGGCGCTGGAGGCGGGTGTGCCGGTCGTGAACGTCAGCGGCGGGGAGGCCCACGAGACGGCGCCGCCGGCGTCCCGCGCGATCACGTTGACCGTGTAGCGCGTGCCCGGCCTGAGGTTGCCGACGGTCAGAGACTCGCCGGCGGTCTCACCGAGCTGCTCGCTGGTCGCACCGTTCTGGCGGTGGACCTCGTACTTGACGATCGGACGGGCGCCGGCGGTGGCGGCCGGCCAGGAGATCGTGGCGGCCTGGTCCGTCACGTTCGAGGCGGTCGGCTGACCCGGCGCGCCCGGCAGCCCCGTCTGGGCGGCGGCGGGACGCAGGACGATCGTGGTCAGCGACAGCGGCGGCAGCGTCTGGCTGCTCGCGCTCCCCGTGTCCGAGCTGGTGATGGCGGTGGCGCCGTTGGTGTGGCTCAGCACGGTGGGCGCTCCGGCGGCCGGGCTGAAACCGGAGTAGTCGATGTCGACGGGGTAGGACGTGCCGGACGACGTATTGATCAGCATGACGGCGAGAGAGCCGTCGGGACGGCGTACGGCGTGCGCGGCGACCTCGGCCTGGTCGGTGGCGGCCCGGATGAACTGGTCGCCGGGGCGGGCGAACCTGCTCACCATCTGCAGCGCGTAGTAGGGCGCGAAGGGCGTGTTGAACGCCGGCTCGCAGACGCTGCCGTCAGAGGTGCACGAGCCGCTGGACAGCAGGCCGAAGTCGCCGTAGTCGGTGTGGCCCTCGACCTCCTTGACGGGGCCGATGCCGTTGTGGACGTTCCACCAGTCGACCGTGAACACCCCGTTGGCCAGCAGGGTCGCGTAGGAGTCGGCGGCGGCCAGCGCACCCGGCTGGGTGTTCGTGCCGGCGCTGTTGCTGCCGGTGTTGAACTCGGTCATCGCGATGCCGATCCGGTCCGACCCGGCCCCGGCGTACTCGGCGATCTGCCGGCGGGTGAGCTGGATCATGTCGGGGATGTGGGCGGTCCTGTCCAGCGCGCCCGGGTACCAGTGCAGGATCACGAAGTCGATCTTCGGCCCGGCGGTCGACAGGACGACCTTGTTCCAGGTTCCCTCGTCTCCCTCGCCGACCAGCCCGTCGGGCCAGTTGGCGGGGGTGGTCAGCACCGCGCCGATCTTGATGGTCGGGTCGACCGCCTTCATCGCGTCGGAGTAGGCGACGACGTGGCGTGCGTACTCGGCCGGGCTCTTGTCGGCGTGGTCGTCGGCCTCCCAGGCGGAGCCGTAATGGCCGTTGCCGTAGTTCTCGTTGCCGATCTCCCAGTACTTGATCCCGTACCCCTTGGTGACGTTCGCATAGCGGACCCAGTCCGCGGCCTCCTCGGCCGTACCGGTCCCGTAGTTGGCCGTCACCATGGCCTGCGCTCCGGTTCGGCTCGCACCCGCCATGAACGTGTCGAAGTCGGTGTCCGGCGCGACGTAGCCGCCGGGGGCGGTGTGGTCGGCCCAGTGGTAGATGTCGGAGTAGGAGCCGCCGGGATAGCGCAGCAGCTTCACTCCCGCGTCCTTGAGCCGGTCGGCGGTGTCGTCGCTGCCCAGCCGGCTGTCCCAGATCGCGTGGTTGGTGCCGATGCCGGTCTCGGGAACGGTGGAGAGCGCGGCGCGCGCGTTGACGGTCACCGCGACGGGAGCGACCTCGCCGTCGCCGTCGTCCGCGTACGCCGTTGGAGCGTTCAGGGTGGCCGCCGCCAGCACAACGGCCGACGCGACTCTCAACAGGTTTCTAGGCACGGCACACCTCGCCATGGATAGCGGCATTGGTTCGGCGCCCCCTCCTGACCAGGCGGCATCAAGATCTTGATGGCGGGGTGCCACGGCCGTCAATGCGCCGTGAAACGTTCATTCCGTACGGCTCGGCCCGGCGATCGCGCCGCTCCCCTCGGCCGGCGAAAAGGCGGTCGGCTTGGCCGAAACTTGGAATTCTCACGGCGTGGCGCTGGGAATCGAATGAACGCCTTTGGGGCACAGCGGCATCATGGACAACAGGGGATTCCACACGGTCGGCGTCGGCTTAACGGCTCCGTCTATCATGCGAATTCGAACCACGTCCGGAGTGAATCAACGGCCGCCCCCGGGATGCGATGCCATCCGGGCCGCGCGACCCTCGAAGGAGGTGGACGTGGCCGCTCGAACACTCCCGCTCGCCCGCTATGAGCGGTTCCATACGCACGAAGTCGACGACGCCCGCACGCTGGTCACGGGCACCCTTCCCGCCTTCGGTCTGCACTTGGCCGAGCGCGGGGCCCGGCTCGACGCCCGCATGAACGCGATGGACCTCGACCGGATCGGCCTGTGCGCCCTCGATTACGGAGCAGAGGTGTTGATCACCCCGAACCCGTGGGAGAGCTGCTTCCTCGTCATGATCCCGCTGTCCGGGACCGCGGAGGTGTCACACGGCCAGGAGCGGATCGTCTCCACCACCGATGTCGCCTCCGTGCTGTCGCCGACCGAGCGGCTGACCCTGCGGTGGGCGGCCGGGACTCCGCAGCTCATCACGCGATTCGACCGCGCCGCCCTCGAATCCCACCTCAGCCGGATGATCGGCCGTGAGGTGCGCAAGCCGCTCGACTTCTCCCTGGGCATGGATCTGCGCCGGCCCGCCTGCCGGTCCTGGATGTCGGTCGTCGGCCTGCTGCGACAGGAGGTGGAGTCGGACGGCGCCATGCTGAGCCAGCCGCTGGCCGTCAGCCAGCTGGAGGGGCTGCTGATGACCCAGCTGCTGCTGGCCCAGCCGAGCAACTACACCACCACCCTGCTCGGGGAACAGCCGCGGGTCGCGCCGCGCGCCGTGAAACGTGCAATGGAGCTGATCGAGGGGCACGCGGCCGAGCCGCTCACGGTGGAGGACATCGCCGAGGCCGTGGGCGTGGGCGTGCGGGCACTGCAGGAGGGATTCCGCCGCCACCTGGAGACCACGCCGATGGCCTACCTGCGGGACGTGCGCCTGGACCGGGTGCGCGCCGAGCTGGCCGCCGGCGCCCCGGGCACCACGACCGTCACCGACGTCGCCTTCCGCTGGGGATTCGTCCACCTCGGCCGGTTCTCCCTCACCTACCGGCGACGCTTCGGCGAGACCCCCTCGGAGACGCTGCGCGACTGACCACGCGCCACCGCTCATGCGCCACTGGTCATGCGCGACCGACCCGCCGACGATCAGAAGGCCGGCAGTTCCACCCAGCGGGTGATAACGCCGGAACGGCTGTCGGTGCCGTGGCGAACGGCCAGTGCCTTGATCACGGCGCTGCCGCAGCCGAACACGTCACGCCGGGGTACGACGCCCGGCCACACGGGCGCCGGAACCCTCTCGGTCTCGGCGACCTCGACGCGGACCACGGTGCGTACGCCGTCACGGCGCAGGCGGAGCCGCAGCTCGGCCGGCGGCAGGCCGTTCATGACGGTGTCGGTGACCAGGTCCGAGATCACCAGCACAGCCTCCCTGACGGCTTCGGCGGGCATCCCCCAGGTCGCGAGCACGCCATGCGTACGACGGCGCACGACGCCGACGCCCTCGGGGAAGTGCGGCAGTTCGCAGGTGTACATGTTCTTGGACGACGGTGCCGTGCTGACGGCGGCCGAGCCGTCAATGGTCGGGCAGTTCATCATGCTGTGCTCCTCGGTCACCGGCGGGAGACACCTCGTTTTTCCCGCCGTGACCCCTCCCGAGTACAGGGATTCACGCGTACGGAAAGACTCGTCTGTATTGGAGCGTACGAGGCGGTGTCACGGCCCGCTATCCGCGAGGCGAGGGACGCTATCCGGATAACGAACACATCGGAGAACGCCCCCTCCCCTCCCCCGGGCCCGGCTCACCCCGCTGCTGCGGCGGGTCTCATCCGTGAGACGCTCGCGTCGCATGGGACGACTTCGCGACGGAAAATCAGGGACATGAACGACGTGGGTCACGAGACCGGGCCGCGACACGACGACGCCCGGCACTTCGACGTGGTCATCGTGGGCGCGGGCCTCTCCGGGATCGGTGCGGCGTACCGTCTGCAGACCGAGTGCCCGGGGAAGACGTACGCGATCCTCGAGGCCCGCGAGTCGATCGGCGGCACGTGGGACCTGTTCCGGTACCCGGGGGTCCGTTCCGACTCCGACATGTTCACCCTCGGGTACCGGTTCAAGCCCTGGCATGGGACGAAGGCGCTGGCCGACGGCGAGACGATCCTGACCTACATCCGCGAGACGGCGGCGGAGTTCGGCATCGAGCGGAAGATCCGTTTTTCCAGCAGAATGGTCGGCGCCGACTTCGACACCGCCACCGCCACGTGGACTCTGACCGTCGAGCGGCGCGACGCCGAGGGGGTCTCGCGGCACACGATCACCTGCGGCTTCCTCTACTCGTGCACCGGCTACTACGACTACGACCGGGGATACGAGCCCGGGTTCCGCGGCGTGGAGGACTTCGCCGGGACCGTCGCGCATCCGCAGTTCTGGCCGCCTGACCTCGATCACACCGGAAAGCGGGTGATCGTCATCGGTTCCGGCGCCACCGCGGTGACGATCGTCCCGGCCATGGCGGAGCCGGCCGCCCACGTCACCATGCTGCAGCGCACCCCCACCTGGATCGCCTCGCTGCCCGGACGGGACGGATTCGCCGACTGGTGCCGCAGAAGGCTGCCTCAGCGGCTCGCCCATCGGCTCGTCCGTACGAAGAACATCGCCTTCGGCACCGCCTCCTACCAGTGGTGCCGCCGCTTTCCCGGGGCGGCACGGAGGCTCCTGACCGGACGGGCGGTGCGGGCCCTCGGCGACCGGCGCCTGGTGGCCGACCACTTCACGCCGCCGTACGACGTCTGGGACCAGCGTGTGTGCGCCGTTCCCGACGGCGACCTGTTCCGGGCGGTGCGGTCGGGCCGCGTCGAGGTGGTCACCGACCGCGTCGATCGCTTCGTCCCCGAGGGGATCCGCCTGGAATCGGGACGCGTGCTCGAGGCCGACGTCATCGTGACCGCGACCGGGCTGCGGCTGCAGGCCTTCGGCGGCGTGGCGCCGACAGTCGACGGGGTCGAGGTGGCGCTGCCCGAGCAGTTCGTGTGGCGTGGCGCGATGCTGACGGGAATTCCGAACCTCGCGCTCTGCATCGGATACACCAACGCGTCGTGGACGCTGCGCGCCGACCTGACCTCGCGTCTGGTCTGCAGAGTGCTCAGGTGGATGGACCGGCACGATTACGCCGCGGTCGTGCCGCACCCCGACCGTGAACTCGAAGAGCGCCCGCTGCTCGACCTGTCCTCGGGCTACATACGGCGCTCCGCCGGCGACTTCCCGCGGCAGGGGCCGCGCGCGCCCTGGCGGATGCGGCAGAACTACGCGCTCGACGCCGCGACCACGATGCGTGCCGACCTGCGCCGTGGCCTCCGCCCCACCCCGCGCGCCGCCGTACGTGCCCCTGCCGGGACCCGTTCCGCAGACGCCTTCTCCGGGGAGATCTGAGGAGGAGTTCTCCGGGGAGGCGGGGAACAACGCGTGAGGGCGGTGGGTTTGGGGACTGGCAGGAAGAGAACGCCGCAGACACCGCAGACAGGAGTCGCACCATGCGTGCCATCGTCGTCAACACCCCTGGCGGATCCGCCGCGCTGGAGCCGGCCGAGCTCCCCGACCCCGTGCCCGGACCGGGCGAGGTGCTGGTGGACGTGGCGGCGAGCGGGGTGAACTTCATCGACGTCTACCACCGTGAGGGCCGCTATCCGCTGCCGGCGCCGTTCGTCCCCGGCTCCGAGGGGGCCGGCACCGTAGCGGCCGTGGGCGAGGGCGTCACCGACGTCGTCGTCGGCGACCGCGTCGGCTGGGCCCAGGTGCTCGGCTCGTACGCCACCAAGACCGTGATCCCGGCCGAGAAGGCGATCGTGCTGCCGGCCGGGCTGTCGCCGGACCTCGCGGCCGCCGTACTGCTCCAGGGCCTCACCGCGCACTACCTCACCCACTCGACCTACGCCATTCGCCAGGGCGACCACGTGCTCGTCCACGCCGCCGCCGGCGGCATGGGGCTGCTGCTCACACAGATCGCGAAGCTGCGCGGGGCCCGGGTGATCGGTACGGTCTCCACCGCGGAGAAGGAGAAGCTCGCCAGGCAGGCCGGCGCCGACGAGGTGATCGGCTACGAGAACTTCGCCGACGAGGTGAAGAAGATCACCGGCGCGGGCGCCGACGTGGTCTACGACGGGGTCGGCGCCGCCACCTTCGACGGCTCGCTCGCGTCGCTGCGCCCGCGCGGCATGCTCGCGTTGTACGGCGGGGCCAGCGGGGCCGTGCCGCCGTTCGACCCGCAGCGGCTGAACGCCGCCGGCTCGGTCTTCCTGGCCAGGCCCTCGCTCACCCACTACATCGCCGACCGAGACGAGCTGCTGTGGCGGGCGGGCGACGTGCTCGGCTGGGTGGCGTCGGGAGCGCTCAAGGTGCACGTCTCGCAGCGCTACCCGCTGGCCGAGGCACGGCGCGCGCACGACGACCTGGAGGCCAGGCGCACCACCGGCAAGCTGCTGCTCATCCCCTGATCTTCGTGGGCGCCCTGATCTTCGCGGATGTCAGTGCGGCGAGAGGGTGTGACGGCCGGGGAGGTGACGGCGGTAGCGGGACACCATCCGGTAACCCGCCTCGGCCGCCCAGCTCAGCGGCGGGGCGAGCATGAGCCTGCCGGCCGTACGCCACCTCGTCAGCGGCTGCAGGGCCAGGATCAGCGCGACCGCCCGCGCGCCGTGGGCGCGCAATCCGTCCGGGCCGATGAGCTGTACGGACGCGGCCGCCTGCTCACGGGTGAGCCCGAACCCCGCGAGGTCGACGAACTGCCAGGCGCGCACAGCGGGCATGTACGGCAGCAGCCTCCGCCCGGTGTTCACGCACAGCTGGCAGAAACCGCATTCCCCGTCGAACAGCAGCAGGACCTGATTGGAACTGCCCACGATGTCGAATCTATCAATCCGCCCGTAGCCCGTCCTCGTCGCTCATCGTCGTCCGCGGCCCCGGGCGAACAGGCTCGCCGCCCCCAGCGTGCCCGCCGCCAGGGCGACCGCCGCGACCGACACCGCGCGGGCGAGCCGCACCGAGCGGCGGATGTCCGCCACGCCCGGCGGCGGGCCGTCGCCGAGCTCGGGGCGGTGCTCCACCCTGCCGCCGTAGTCGTTCACGCCGCCGAGCCGTACGCCGAGTGCGCCGGCGAAGGCGGCCTCGCACCGGCCGGAGTTGGGGCTCGGATGGCGGTGGCCGTCGCGGCGGAGCACGGCGGCGGCCCGGCGCCGGGAGCCCGGCACCGTGCCACCCCCCGCGACGCCGGCCAGCGCCACGGTCAGCAGGCCGGTCAGCCGGGCCGGCAGGAAGTTGGCGGCGTCGTCGAGCCGGGCCGACGCCCACCCGAACCTCGCGTAGCGCGGCGACCGGTGGCCGACCATGGCGTCGAGCGTGTTGATCGCCCGGTAGGCCAGCAGGCCGGGCACGCCGAAGACCGTGCCCCACAGCAGCGGGGCGACGACCGCGTCGGAGGTGTTCTCCGCGATCGACTCGATGGTCGCGCGGGCGATCTCCGCGGTGTCCAGCTTCGACGGGTCACGGCCGCACAGGTGCGGCAGCCGCTCGCGGGCGGCGCGCAGATCTCCCGCCTCCAGCGCGGTGGACAGGCGGACGCCCTCTCTCGCGAGGGTCGTGCCGCCGAGCACGGCCCAGGTCGCGGCGGCCGTCACGGCCGTACGGGCGGCCGGGCTCGACCGGGTCAGCCGCTCGGCGGCCAGTCCGACGCCCGCGGCGGCGCCGACGCACACGGTGGTGAAGGCGACCCCGCAGGCACGAGAGTCGCGATATATCCGCTTTTCTAGGGCGGCGACGCGGCCGCCGAAGACGGCGACGGGATGGCCGCACCGGGGATCTCCCACCACCATGTCGATCACGGCGCCGAGTGCGATGCCCGCCGCCGTCGTCCTGCTTCCGGCCACGACTTCTCTGATCACGGCCGCAATTGTCCCCCACGCCGGCCGACGCACCGGCCGGGGGCTTCACACGAGGTGGGCGCGCAGCGCCTCCTCGTTGGCGTCGAGCCAGTCGGCCGCCCGCCTGATCCGCTCGCCCGCGCCGCTGGACCACATCCGGGCCCAGCCGCCGCCGAGCGTCTGCGCCTTCCTCCGCATGTGGCCGTACGACCGGTCGAACCGGACGCGGGCCAGCTCCGGCAGGCGCAGCCGGTCGCGCCGGGCCAGGCCGTACGTGTCGCAGAACAGCCGCAGCCGCGCCCCCACGTGCGCCTCGCGCAGCAGCGGATCGCGGTCGATCGGGTCGTCGATGGGCGCCCAGTGCCGCAGCGTGGTGAGCACGTCGAACAGCCGGGTCGTCGGCCGGGCCATATCGAAGTCGATCAGCGCGTACGGCACGGGCCGTACGGACATCCCCGGCGCGGCCCGCGGCTCGCGGAACACGACGTTGTCCGGGGTGACGTCGCAGTGGCCGATCAGCTCCGGCGCGTCGTCGGGGGCCGAGCCGATCTCCCAGAGCGCGCCCGGCGGCGGGGTGAACGACGCGGCCGCGTCGTGGAAGCACCGCAGCAGCCGGGCGAGCTCGACGAGGGTCTCGTCGGTGGCCGCGTAGTCGGGCAGCGGGCGCATCGGCACCCGGCCCTCGACGAACGTGAGGATCTCCCTGCCGAGGTCGTCGATGCCCAGCACCCGGGGAGCGCCGTCGAATCCGGCCGCCTCCAGGTGCCTCAGCAGCGCGTGCACCGACGGCGACGACGCCCGCATCGGCCTCCGGACGGTGTCCCCCACCCGTACGACTCCCTCGGTGACGTCGCCCCCGTGCAGGGGAATCTCCTGAGGATCCGTACGCGTGGACATGGCGATGCAGCTTAGTGAGCCGAATCACGTTCGGATGGCGGCTTCCACCGGTTTTGGCAGATCCTCACGCCGCTTTTGCGCGGAGTTCGTGCCGTTCTGCCAGCGAACCAGGCCCGAAGGAACCGCCCGGCACCGTCACCGTCCGGGGCCGGACCACCGCGGGCGAGGATGCGTATATTCGGTATCGGTCGCGCTGTGCCCCCGGCAGCGCCGTGCCACGCATCGCAACGTGAGGCAAGCCGATGACTGACGCGAGTGTCCATGCACCTCTACCTCCGGACGACGTCAAAGCCCCACGGATGCAGATCGGCCCCAACCCGCAGCACCTGCTGACGACCCTGCTCGGTGAATACCTCGAGTCCTCGGATGCCGATCTTCCCTCGGCGGCGGTGGTCGCGATACTCGGAGAGTTCGACATCAGCGAGTCCAGCGCGCGTGCCGCGTTGTCCCGGCTGACCAAGCGCGGCCTGATCGCCGTACGGGGATCAGGACGGCCGCCCGTGTACCACCTCACGCCTCAGGCGATCACCAGGCATCGCTCCCGGATGGATCATTTCCTCGGCTTCGGCGCACACCCGCCGCGATGGACCGGCGACTGGGTGACCGTCTCCTTCTCCATCCCCCAGCCCGGCCAGGCCCCTCGGCACGCGGTCCGCAGGGCTCTGGGGACGCTGGGTTTCGCGCGGCTGTACGACAGCGTGTGGATCCGGCCCGGATCCGACACCGGTCCGGTGGCTCAGGCGCTGCACGACATTCTGGACGAGGTCGACGGTGGTCGATGGTCGGTGATGCACACCCGGTTCGACGATGAGGCCGGCCCGCACGGTCCGACCGCCGCCTACGATCTGGCCGGCCTCGCCTCTGCCTACGAGGCTTTCATCACACAGTACGCGGACCTGCGGACGGCCGTACGCAACGGGGAGGTCGACGCGCCCCGGGCGTTGGTGGCCCGGACCTCCATCATGGATTCCTGGCGTAGGTTCCCGGACATCGATCCGAATCTTCCCGAGCATCTCCTGCCGGCGCCGTGGCCACGCCAGGCGGCCAGGGATCTCATGCTGGAGGTCCATACCGCCCTCGGCCCGCTCGCCGAAGCGCGGCTCATCGAGGTCGCGACGCCGTATTGGCCGGACGCCGCGTCCTGGATCACCCACTTCTACGCGTCGGAGAACTCCCTTTCGATCCCGGCCGGCGGGAACGGCTAAAAGAAACTTTCACGCGATCGAACGACAGCCCGGCCGCCGGGGCGCGTGTCACGACCTCCGCGGCTCATAACGCGATCGCCGCGGCGCTTCAGCCTCGCGACCGGCGGCGCTCGCCGATATCCCACCGGAGCGTCAGGCCGGCCGGGCATTGTGACCTGCGCCGGAGCGGCCCGCGCCGAGCTCCACGCCGGGCGGGGAACCTGCGCGCCATCCCCGAAGGTCCGGGATCGTCCGGACCGCGCCCGGCTCAGAATGCGTCAGGCGCGTATCCAATCTACGCATGCACCACTTAACGGAACGAGCATGGTTGCTTGACACTTTTCATAACCACAGTGATATTAACTACACACTGCTCTCATCGGCTCATTCCGCCTGATATGAGCGCAACTCGCAGTCGATGGTTCGCCATACCGATTTCCGGATTCGGTCGGCGCCGACCGGCCTGACTGCGGTGGGAGTGGTTGCCCGTTCGTTGTCGGCTTCGTCGGCGTGCGCCGCGCTGCCGCGCCCGACAGAGAGCGCCATCGTGACACCTTCGGAAGGCGAAATGAGAAAACGCTCGATCATCAGCGCGATTCTGGCGGCCGCGGTCGCCCCGATGTGCGCCGGGATAGTGGCGCTCACCACGACGCCGGCCGCTGCGGCGGTCGGCGGCTCCGGCCCCTATCCGGCTGATTACGAGACCTCCACCGGCCTGCCCAATCACACCATCTACCGGCCCGGAACCCTCCCGTCCGAGAAGCTTCCCATTTTCGTATGGGGCAACGGAGGCTGCTCCGCCAACGGAACCTCGCAGCTGAACTTCCTCCGCGAGATCGCCTCGCACGGGTTCCTGGTCATCGCGAACGGCAGCCCGAACGGCTCCGGCTCGACGACGTCCCAGATGCTCACCCAGTCCATCGACTGGGCGGTCGCGGAGAACAGCCGCCAGGGCAGCAAATACCTCGGCAAACTCGACACCAGCAAGATCGCCGTCGGAGGCTTCTCCTGCGGAGGGCTGGAGGCCTACGCCGTCTCCAACGACTCACGCATCACCACGACCACCATCTTCAGCAGCGGGCTGTTGAACGACGCCGACGACTACCAGCTCTACCGGTTGACGAAGCCGATCGCCTACTTCATCGGCGGGCCCAGTGACATCGCCTATCCGAACGCCATCGACGACTGGGGCAAGCTGCCGGCGGGGCTGCCCGCGTTCATGGGCAATCTGGACGTCGGGCACGGCGGCACCTACAGCCAGACGAACGGCGGCGAGTTCGGCCGCGTCGCGGTGCTGTACCTCAAGTGGCGGCTGAAGGGCGACACGACGGCCGGCACCAACTTCGTCGGCGCCAACTGCGGTCTGTGCAACACCCAGTGGCGGGTCCAGCAGAAGAACCTCACGCTCGACGGACCGTCTCCGTCTCCCTCCCCGTCTCCCAGCCCCTCCCCGTCCCCCTCCCCGTCGCCCTCTCCGTCTCCGTCCCCGTCTCCCAGCCCCTCCCCCAGCAACGGCGGGACCCAGGGCTGCTCGGCGACCTACTCGGTGCAGAGCCAGTGGAACGAGGGGTTCGTCGCCGCCATCGACGTCACCGCGGGCAGCGCCGCGATCAACGGCTGGAAACTCACCCTCACCCTGCCCGCCGGAGCGGCGGTCGCCTCCATGTGGAACGGCGTCAATTCCGGCACCAGCGGCACCGTGACCGTCACCAACATGAGCTACAACGGGCAGTTGCCGGCCGGGCAGAGCACCAGCCTCGGCTTCCAGGGCACCGGAAGCGGCGCCGGAGCAACCGTCACCTGCACCGCCGTCTGAGCGCGACCCGCCCTCAACAGGGCACCGCAGCGGCGGGCCGGGATCGAGTCCCGGCCCGCCGCGCTGTCGGAAGGCAGTGGTCAGGCAGGGCCCGGTGGACACTCGGTGCTGACTGTGTTCGTCTCGGTGCGGAGGCCAGGACCTGCGAAAACGCGACCGGCGTCATCCTCTCGCCGGTGACCGTACGCAGCCCCGGGGGCCCTCCGGCTCCGCTGCCGAGATGCGGCTCCACGGGGAGAAACCACGTATTCTTGCTGCTGCGGGACGCACCAGCAGGCCGGACGGCGGGGACCGCCCGCCACATATCCGGGAAACCGGTTGTGTACGCACTCCCCGGATCATGCAGAATTAGGCACGAGCGCCCTTAGCTCAGCTGGATAGAGCACCGGACTTCTAATCCGACGGTCGCAGGTTCGAATCCTGCAGGGCGCGCTCCTCCCATCAGCCGAAACCTCGGCTGACCTGGGCTTTCTCATGATCGCGCGCCGATCGCATGCGCAGCCGTACGTCACCAGATGCGATCCTGGGCGGGCACTCCCGGAATATATCCGGAATGATCTTGGCCACGTTTTCGCAGGTCAGCTCCAGGATTTCGCCGCTCTCCGGAACGATTCCGAGCCTTCCGGAACAAGCCAAAGGGCCTCGGCACGAACCGAGACCCTTCGTTCCCTTGTGCATGCGGCCTCATCCGGCCAGGGCTTCCATGATCCGTTGGTTGGCGACCTCGCGTTGGCCGTCGATGCACTTCGCGTAGACCCGGAGCATGACGTCAATGCCGTGCCCGGCCCGCTCGGCGGCTTCCGGAGCATGGACGCCCGCATTGAGCCACAAGGACACGGCCGCGTGTCGCAGGTCATACGGCCGGGCCGCCAGCGGCGAGGCCACCTGATCAGGGGTGAACGCGTAGGACCGAGCCTCTTTCCAGATCATCGCGTACGCCGAGCCGGAGATCACGCCGCCCGTCTTCGTACGGAACAGCCGGCCATCGGCGGCCACGCCGTACCGGGCGATGTGATCGCGGAGGATGGCCACCAGTTCCGGCGGGATCGGCACCGGCCGCGTGACCTTCTCGTCCCGGTGCTTGAGCCCGCGATCATCGTGGGTCTCCCCCGAGTCGGTGAACCGCTTGTTGCTCTGTGGCTTGGTCTTTTCCAAGGTGAGTAGGCCCCAGCCGGTTTCGGGAAGGTGGCAGTCCTTCTCCCGGAGGCCGGCGGCCTCAGCCGGACGCAGTCCGCCGAAGTACATGCAGGCGAACATGGCGGCCAGCATCGGCCCGCGCGTCCGGCCGCAGTAGGTGACCGCCGTCAGCAGTTCGCGCGCCTGGGCGGGATTCACCACCGCGCGCCGATCGATCTCATCCGCGGACTTCGTACGGCGGAGCTTCACCCGGTCGAGCGGATTTGCCGAAAGCTCTTCCAGCTCGACCGCGTAGTCCAGGGGCGTGATGGAACACGGCCCGCTTGCGCCGGTAGGTCGAGGCCGCAGCCGCCTTGCCGTCGAGGAGGAGTGCGAGGGCTTCCAAAGCGGCCCGCGTATGCTTCGCGTCCTCCAACGCGGTCAGGGGCAGTGAAGCCGCTTCGAGCCAGCGCAGCGCGGCCGCGATCTCCGGCGCGGGAGCAGGGCGACGGTCGGCCGGGACGAAGGCGAACTCTCGCAGTGCGCGCCGAAGGGTCTCGTCATCCGGTCGGCCCGGCCGGTCGGTGGTGAGCACGGGCGTGACGTTGGACAGCGCGTCCGTCATGCCCTCACGACTCTTCGCCGCCGCGTGAGGCCAGCGCGTTTCGACGTAGGCGACGGCGAAGGCGTACCACGTGCGCGCGTTCTTCGCCTTCAGCATGGATTCCGGAAGGCCGGTCTCCAGGTCGAAGGCTTCCCCGCGCTTGGCCGCCTGCCGCAGATCCGAGAGGTAGCTCTCAGCCAGGCCCTTGGTGCGGAACGTCGAGGACTTCTCCCGCGTGCCGACGGTCCACCGCACGGTGTGCGACACGACCCGCTTGGGCTTACCCGGCCCCTGGGCTGCCTTGTTCGCGCGGATCTCCCAGAACTTCACGTTGTAGCTCGGGTTCACGCGGCCTCCCGCAGGCTCTCAAGCCAGGCGGTGAACTCGCTGCGGTAGATGCGGATCTCGCCGTTGGGGAGCTTGAAGCCCTCGGGGGCCTTGCCGATCTCGCGCCAGCGGTAGAAGGTCCGGCGGGAGACGCCGCCGAGTTCGGCGAGGATCTGCGCCACGGTGAGGATCTCGTCTTTCCTGGTCATGCCGCCCTCCCTTCAGTTGCCGAAAAATCTTGTCCCTCTGCTTCGGCTCTCAGCCGGTCCATGTGATCGCGCCAGCGCTGCCGTTCGTGGACCGAGCGCAACAGCCGTACGCCGATCGGATCGAGGTCGGCGTCCGTGGGCTTGACCGGCCGCCAGAGGTAGCGGTGCGGGTCGGCTGGCTCGCCGTTGGGCAGGCCGAGGGCTTCCAGGACCCAGGTGCGCCGGTCCCGCTTGTGCTCGCTCAAGGTCTTGTTGGACCACTTCCGCGAGACCAGGACGCGCCGGCCCGCGTAGCCGACGTGTTCGGGCTTGTGCGCCTTGCCCTTGCACCGGCCCGGAGCCATCCCCGCCTTGGCGCCCTTGGGCTGGATGCCGTACCGCAGCCAGTTTGGGCACGTCGGCGAACACGGCTCGAACCGCAACGCATCGAGCAGCCGTTGCGCGTGTGCCTTCTGGGCGCCGTTGTCGGTGTCGAGGCCGTCGCCGATGCTCTTGGTCAGGTACTTGGCGAGATAGCGGATGCACTGGTCGGCATCCGGCGACCCCGCAAGCACACCTTGAACGTCGAGCTGTTCGCCGAAGCGGAGCACGTGCAGGGGTTCGGCGTCCTCGTCGGCCTCGAGCTGGTCGAGCGCCTGATCCCAGGTGGGCAGGACCTCCCCTGTGGTCGGGTCGAGGTAGCCGATCTCATCGGCCCACACCGGCAGGTGGTCGCCCTCGAAGACGACCCGATCGACGGGCGGCCACCACACTTGGTGATAGGTCGCCGCGACGATCTGCCGCAGTTCCGCCCGTGGCAGGGTGCCGCGCACCGCCATGTGGAGATGCGGGGCGAGCCGCTTTTGCGGTTCGACGGTGGCGAAGTACTGCACGTCATAGCCCGCCACGCGGCGGAGGTTCTGGACGAAGCGGTCCATAAGCTTGGAGAAGTGCAGCGCGTCACGGGCCGCCCGCGCGTAGTCGTACGTCGAGGGATCGACCGGCCCACCGTCACGGACCTTGCCGTAGGACGGGAGTGTGAGCGTGAGGAACATCGACGGGCGGAAGGTCTTGCCGTCCTTCGTGGTGAAGGTCCGCCCGAGCGTCGTGGCGCTCATCTGCCGCTTGGGCAGATCCGGCGCATCCTGCCGCCGCCGGGTCGACCGGGAGCGCTTTCCCGAGGTCCGGCCCAGGACGTTGCCGCGCATGCCCGCGGTGTTGATCTCTTCGTCCAGGTCGGCGAGGGCGGCGTCCAGGTCGCTGGTGTCGTCGCCGGCCTTTTCGGCTTGGTCGCGCCAGACCTGGGCGTCGGCCCGCAGTTCGACGAGGTGACGCTGATAGTCGTCGGCCTCATCGGGGGTGTTGACCGGCTCGGCCTCCAGGTGCCAGCCCTCCCGGCACTGCGCCATCCGGAGTTGCCGGTTCCGCTTGGCGCACGGCGGGCACTTGCTCTCCAGCGTGGCCCCGCACGGCACATCGACGATCTCGACCTGTCCGGTAACGAGGTCCATGCGCTTGAGCGGAACCGGACGGATGCACACGCCGTACCGCTTGGCGATCTCTTCGACGACGTCCCTGGCGAGCGGCATCGCCATCCGCACCGCCCGAGGCGTCGCCCGGTCGTTCGGGTGGGTCACCAGCCACCCCCGCACGAGCCGACCAGGTCAACGGCGTTGAGGGTGTCGAGGCTGTCGACGGCCCCGAGCGAGCCGAGGACGCCGAGACTGTCGGCCGACTCGACGGTGTCGAGGAGGTCGGCCAGGCCGGGGCCGTCGACCAGGACGCGGGCCTTGTGGCCGCATTCGGCGCACTCGACGATGCCGCGCAGAGCGTCGAGCCAGAGCGCGTCCAGGGTGCCGCAGCCGGGGCAGTGCAGGCCGTCGAGGATGTGAGCGAGGCTGGTCATGGTCAGGCCGCCTCGCTTCCGTACTCGTAGCCGTCGAGCGCGCCGCCGCAGCCGTGCCCGGTGTCCGTGCCGTCCGTGCTCGCTGAGCCGTAGCGCTGGACCATGTCGCGGATGTCGGCGTCGGAGACGTACGCGGCCCGCACCCGCACCGGATCGGGCGAGATCTCCAGGCGGAGGTAGCCGACCCCGGCCCTGCGCTCAGGAACGGGTGAGATGTGGTCGGCCAGCGCGCCCCGGTCCCGCGCGCCGTCGCCGAGGACCATGTCCACCTGCTCGGACTCGTCGAGCCGGAGAGCGATCTTGTCGGGGAACAGGTTGCGGATGTTCATGACCTCCTTGCGGGGGTCCTGAAGCGCGGCCATGATCCCGACGCCCACGGCCCGCCCCTGCGTCGTGAGCGTGGCCAGGGCCGCCGTGATGTGCTGGCGAAGGTGCTTGTCCGGTTGGTAGGCGGTCAGGAACGCCACCTCATCGACGATCACGAGGATGAACGGGTCATCCACGGTTGGTGTGTGAGAGCGCTGGAGGCCGGCGAAGCGGTCGGCCCGCTCCTGCATCACCGAGACCGCTTCGTCGAGCAGGTCGGCGCATTCGGCCGGATCAGCCGCGTACCGGGAGCCGAAGAGCGAGCGCCCGAAGGACAGCTCCATCCGCTTCGGGTCGAGCGCCCAGACCTGGACCAGGCCCGCGCGGATCGCGGGGAGCAGGCCGCGGACGGTGCCCCACAGATAGGAATCCTTGCCCGCACCCGTCGCGCCCGCGATCAGGACGTGGGTGCCGTGGACCTTCAGCCGCAGGGGATGCCCGTCCTTGCACCGGCCGATCTCGACCGGCCCCACATCCGGGTCATCGGGAACGGGGACGGCGGGCAGCGGCACGGCCAGCGGGTCACGCCGGGGGAAGGTCAGCACCAGCCGCCCCGCCCGCGCGACCGCGACCCGGCAGGAAGGGGCGCCGAACCCGTGGGCCAGGTGCTCGGCACGGTCGGCCCAGTCTTTGACCGCCTGTCCGGCCAGCATCTTCACGCTGACGCGGTCGGCCCACTCGTCACAGGTGACCCGGCGGAGGTGGGGCAGGTAGTCCCGGCCCCGCAGGTGGCGGCCGAGGCCGGAGATAATCATGACCGGCTGCCAGAGCCGCCGATAGACGAAGACCAGCCGCCACCAGGCGAGCAGCCGCCAGCCGACCAGGCGCAGGAACGAGTCCCGCTCCAGCAGGAACCACGACAGCCCCATCGCCAGAACGAACCCGGCCACGACGAGCGCCATAGTCCGGCCGTACAGAGTCCAGATCACCCCGAGCCCGACCGGGACGGCGACGGCGACGGGGTGACGGACGACGAGGCGGATCAGGCCCGCGATCAGCCGGAAGAGCCAGATCACAAGCGTGACGATGGCCGGGGTCTTGACGACGGCCGGACGGAACACGACCGCCGTGTCCGGGGTGGTGGAGACGAGGTTGCGTGCCTCGTCTCCGGGCAGTTTCTTGAACATTAGACTCAAGTCCTCTTCTGATGTGGTGTTGGAAGAGATCTCGGGGGCCGCTGGAATGCCCGTTCCAGCGGCCCCGCCTTGTGTGGTCAGGCCGCCGTCTGGTCACCGGGAGGGATGGCCGGGCCGGGGCCGCGGGAGTGCTGGTGGTGCAGGCGTTCGCAGTCGGCCAGGTAGGACGCGGCGGCGTTGAAGAGTTGCCGGGCGATCTCCAGGTCGGTGGAGGTGACCGCGCCGGCCCCGGTGGTCGAGATCGACACGTCGGCGGTCTTGCTGCTGATGTCGAGGTAGGGCCGCCCGGATTCGAGGACACCGGCGGTGACGCGGAGGCCGGGGGTGTAGAAGGAGACGCCGACGCGGGAGGCCCCGTCGGAGTCGATCGACACCGTGACGTAGGTGTACGGGTCCCGGCGCATCAGGCCGCCGCCTCCTTACCTGCCGAGCCCGAGCCGGTGGTCTTGGCCGACTGCGGACGTGGTGCCCGCATCACCCGCGCCGAGATCGAGTAGGCCAGGCGGCCGGTGGCCTGCTGCACGTACGGCTTGACCTCCAGCCCCTCGAACTCCACCGGCGCGATCGGCAGGCCCGGCAGCGACGGCGGGACGACCGGCGCAACCTCGGCGAGGATCTTCACGGTCACCGTCTTCTGCGCGGCCTTCAGCGAGGGGTCGGCGTCCATCACAGGCACCTGCCACACCGGCAGCCCGGTGAGCTTGTCCTTGGCCTGCGTGTCCCGCTTGGCGTCAAAGTCTTTGGCGGCCTGCACCTCGCCCACGACGTAGCAGCCGTGCGGGAACAGCAGCGCGAAACTGATCGGAATGGGCCCCTGAAGAGCCATGACGAGTCTCCCTTCTTCCAGGACGAGAGGCCATCCGCTCGTCCACTTGTCCGATTGAGTTGATATTAAGCCTTCCCCACTCGTCCGCACAAGTAACTAAGCGGGATTCGAGCGGGGAAAGGTCGTCAGTTCACCGGGTACACGTCTTCAAGCTCGTGCAGCTCACCGGGCAGGGCCAAGCTCAGCGCGAGGAGCACCGAACCGGCCGCGTCGTGCACGGTGGCCAGCACGCCGAGCACGGGAGAAGTCGAGCCGAGGAGGTCGGCCTCCTCCTTGGTCGGCTTGCGAGCGGCCAGGCGTTCGGTGACGTGATCGAACCGCAGATGCTTGACCGCCTGGAGATGCTGGCGCACGCCATGCCGCAGCGGATCGGGCTTGTGCAGGTCGGTGCCGAGAGTGACCTCCAGCGGGAACCAGAAGGTCTCCACCGCCGAGGCTCGCTCCCCTTGTCGGGCCAGCCGTTGACGGGCGATCACAGGGGTCCGCTCATCGACGCCGAGCAGGTGGGCGATGTGGCGGGGCGCCGGCACCTTGGCCACGCTCACGATCGACTCGGCGGTCTCGCCGTGTTCGACCGCGTTCAGGCCGGGCCGTACCCGGTCGGTGGGGGTTTCGGGTCTGCCTTTGACGAAGGAGCCGCGGCCGTGTTCGCGTTCGATCCAGCCTTGCATGGCGAGGGTCTGCAATGCCCGGACCACGGTGGTACGGCCCACGCCGAACTCGCGGACGAGTTGCGTCTCTGAGGGCAACATGGTGCCCGGTGCGTACTCCCCGTCCCGGATACGCTGCTGGATCGCCGTCATCACCTGGGCGTACTTCGGAGGGGCGAAGTCCATGCTCATGCCAACCGCCCAATCACTTTTCCACTTGTCTGCATGAGTACAGTACCGACTGAGCCGGAGCCTGTCAGGAGGTCAGCGCCCGAGGAAGGCCCAGGGGGTTATCGCACCTGGCCGGACAGCAACGCCGCCCACACCTGACGGGCCTCGGTCATCGTCCAGGCGTGGGACTGGGAGACCTCCGGCTTGACCGGGTCGCCGCTCATCCGGCGGATGAAGGCCATCCCCCCGCCCGAGCACAGCTCATACCAGGTCTCGCGATGCTCGCTGCACGTCCAGGCCAGCACCCGGAACCGGGCGAACCGCTGGGAGCCATGCCACAACAGCGGCTTGGCCTCGTCCATCAGGGGCGGCAGGTGCGGCGCCAGACACGGCCCGTCCGGGTCGGGGACCTGGCTGGGGTTCTGGCCGGTGTCCGGGGCGGGGGTCTGGGTGGTCACTGGGCCGTCCTTTCGAACCGGACCTGTCCGGCGGCGTCGAGGGTCGCCCGGAAGATGACCTTCCGGGACCAGTCGTCGGGGAGCGCGCCGAACTCGTACACGCGGTGGATGATCCGGCCGTAAGGCTGGGTTTCGGGGTTCAACCGGCGCAGCGTCTTGCGCAACTCGTCCATGCAGGTGGCCTGCCCCACACTGGTCCCGCACGGCCCGAGCTGCGGAGCGCCGTTGATGAGGCTGTAGACCTCCCACTCGTACATCTCGGCCGGCAACTGGCCGCCGTCGCAGTACAGGCAGTCCTCACGGGAGGAGGTGGCCAGCCCGAGCACGGCGGCCGCGACCTGCCCACGCCGGGTGACGATCTTCCAGCCGCGCCCGTCGCACGCGGTGCACTTCACTGCTGGTGTCATGCCGCAGAGAATGCACAGGGGGAAACTTCCGCTCCTATTCCACTTGGATATATCACCGAGGGATATAGAGTTCCCAGCAACAGCCGACACGCGCCACCAGCCCGGGAAACGACCGGAGGCCGGAATGCACGGGAACGCTTTCGAACCGATCCAGATCCCCGCATGGGTGTGGGACCGCGACGAAAGCCGCGAAAGGCTCAAAAATCGCGACGTGGCGGGACTGTTCAACCTCGCGGTCAAGTACGCCGGAGCCCTGGCCAACCGCCGCCACGCTCAAGACCCCGGACGCTGCCTCGCCACCCTCGGCATCACGTAGTCAAACCGGACAAAACGCGAGAACGCCGGAGCCCTGGGGCCAGCCAGACCCGGATCAGCACGGCAACCGGCATCTCCCAGGGCCGCATCAGCGAACTCATGCGCGGCCAGCGCCAGGTCAGCGACCTTGAGGTGTTCGAGCGCGTCGCCACCGGCCTGGGCCTGCCCGACCACGCCCGCATGCTGCTCGGCCTGGCCCCGCTCGACATCACCTCACCGAGCACTGACGGCGACGACGAGCACCAGGAGCAAATAGCCGAACTGACGGCCCGAATCGAGATGGCCGCCGCCGTCGACCAGCCGATGGTGATGATCCTCACCACCGACACCAACAACCTTCGTTTGTTGGACCGCCGGCTCGGCAGCGTCGCCATCGCCGAGAAAATGCGCGCCCAAATATCCCAAATACGGCGCGCCCATCACCACGCCGTACGTCCCGGCATACGCGCCCAACTCGCCCACACACTCGCCGAGACCGAATCACTCGCCGGATGGCAGGCGATCAATACCGGCGCCCTCAACGACGCCTGGACCCACTACGAAAACGCCAAGGCCGCGGCCCGCGAAGCCGACACCCCGGCCGTCCTCGCCTACGTCTGCGCCGAGCAGGCGTACGTACTCATGGACTTGGGCCGGCCCGCTCAGGCGACCGAGCTTCTTCAGTACATCCACGCCACCCACCGCGACCAGCTCCCGGCCCGGCTGCGGACGTGGCTGTTCGCCGCCGAGGCCGAGGCCGCCGCGATCCTCGGAGACGAGGCAACCTGCCGCACTGCGCTCGACCAGGCCGCCGCGCTCCTTCCCGACGGCAACGGCGATCCGGACATGCCCTACCTGTCCATCAACGCTCACCATCTGGCCCGCTGGCGCGGCAACTGCCTGGTCCGCTTCGGCGACCCCGGCACCGTCGAGGACCTGCGCTCAGCACTGGCCGGGATGGACGGCACCTATAACCGCGCCGAAGCCGCACTGCGCTGTGACCTGGGACACGCCCTACTCGCCCTCGGGGAGGCGCAAGCGGCCCAGCCCCACATCCAGCGCGCGCAACAACTCGCGACCATGACCGGCTCACGCCGTCAGCGCAAGCGCATCGAGGAACTCTCCCGAGCGGTTACCCGCGCCCTACGCTGAGCCGATCCCGAGCCGCGTACAGACCGACCAGCGTTCCCGAGGTCCAGATGTCCCCCCGGGTGATCATGTCCGGAATCTCCTTCCACCGAACCCACTCGATCAGATCGGCCTCGATCTCCCCGGACGGCTCCTTGACGAACTCCGCACCCCGGGCAAGGAACAGGTTGTGCTCAGAGTCGACCATGCCCGCCATCGGCTGATAGTTGATCAGCGGCTCGATCTCCCTGACCCGATACCCGGTCTCCTCCTCCACCTCACGGGCCGCCGTCAGCATCGGATCCTCGCCGGCCTCAACCAGGCCGCCAGGCAGCTCCCAGCCCCAGCGGTCGAACAGGAACCGATGGCGCCACATCAGCAACACCCGATCCTGCTCATCCACCACCACGGCGATAGCCGCCCGGTCCAGATGCACCGCGTGATGCTCGAACCGCTCACCATCAGGGATCTCGACATCCACCATGCCCAGCCGGATCCACCGGTTGTCATAGATTAGTCGCTCACCGTGCACGATCCAGCGCGTCTGCTCGTCGTTGGTAGCCACATCGCGACGCTACCGTTTACCCCTCAGTCCGTACACCTTCCTCTTCCCTGACGGCAACGCTGAAGGACTCGAGGCATCCAGTTCGGCTGCTCCCGTGCGGCACCAGTGCGGCCGAGGCCGAAGCTACAGTGCAAAGTGTAGCTTCCAAGACAACTCCCCCTATTGGTAGAGTATGGCCTTCCGTTGCAGATAGTGACGAGATCGCACTTACCACTGGATAGGAAACCTCGCTAGGAGCGCCAGTCGTGAACGAGGCCGATACATGCCGGAAGGAAGTTGTTCCTCGCCTTGTAGCAGCTGGCTGGGACAACGAGCCGCACTCATTCACCGAGCAACGCACATTCACTGACGGCCGGATTATCCCACTTGCTTCGGGCGTCCGACGGGGGAAACCCAAGCGCGCGGACTTCATTCTAAGGTATACACGCGATTTCCCCATTGCAGTTGTGGAAGCAAAGGCAAACTACAAGACAGCCGGAGAAGGACTCCAGCAGGCGAAGGAATACGCCCTGATCTTGGGATTGATGTTCGCCTACTCCACAAATGGCAGGGAGATTATTGAGCATGATTTCACTACCGGCCGCGAAAGCAGGGTGGAACGTTATCCAGCTCCAGCTGAGCTTCTCGATAGATACTTGCGGGCGGCCCAACTAGGAAGCAGTCAGCGTTCCACAATCCTCGAACCATATAATCTTGCGGCGGGGAAAAAGCCGCGCTACTACCAGGAAGTAGCGATTAATCGCGCCATTGAAGCAATCGCCAAGGGCCAGAGGCGAATACTCCTCACCATGGCAACGGGCACAGGGAAAACGGCAACAGCCTTTCAGATCTGCTGGAAGCTCTGGAACTCCAGATGGAATAGGCACGGCGAACACCGGAGACCTCGTATCCTCTACCTGGCCGACCGTAACGTTCTGGTCGACGATCCAATGAATCGCGACTTCGCCGCGTTTGGTGATGCTGCGATTAAGATCGAAAGCGGATTAGCACCGACAAGCCGCGAAATCTACTTCGCCATCTACCAGGCGATCGCTAGGGATGAAAAACGTCCAGGACTCTATCGGCGGTACCCAACCGACTTTTTCGACCTCGTAATAGTAGATGAATGCCACCGCGGCTCGGCCAACGAAGGAAGCAGTTGGAGAGAAATACTTGAGTATTTCAAGCCGGCCGTACAGCTAGGACTGACTGCAACGCCGCTGCGGAATGATAACCGAGACACATATGCTTATTTTGGCAATCCTGTTTACAGCTACTCATTGCGCCAAGGTATCCAAGATGGCTTCCTGGCTCCCTACCGCGTGCACCGGATAATTACTACCGTAGATGCGGCTGGCTGGCGTCCGACGCAGGGTGATCTAGATCGGTACGGCCGCGAGATTCCCGATAGGGAGTACCGTACACAAGATTTTGAGCGCATCGTAGCCTTACGCTCACGCACAGACGCAATCGCTCGACACCTCGCCGACTATATGCACAGCACAGATCGAAGCGCCAAAACTATAGTCTTCTGTGTGGATCAGGAACATGCCGACGAAATGCGACGCCTTCTTAACAATCATAATGCCGATCTCGCCCTTGCTACACCCGATTACGTATGCAGGGTAACCGCCGACGAGGGAGCAATCGGCCGAGCACACTTGAGTAAATTTCAGGACGTTGAGACAAGTAGCCCGGTTATTCTTACAACATCACAGCTGCTCACAACAGGCGTTGATGCTCCAACGGTACAGAACATTGTGTTGGCACGTGTAGTAGGCTCTATCTCCGAATTCAAGCAGATCATCGGTCGCGGGACACGAGTTCGAGATGATTACGGTAAGTATTACTTCACTATACTCGACTACACTGGATCAGCTACACGCATGTTCGCTGATCCAGAGTTTGATGGCGAACCAGCCTATGTGGACGAGATTCACATAGATGATGAGGGTGAAGAGACCCGCATCGACTTGATCACCGATGACGAGGAAGTAATCGATCCTTCCGTTGATCGGCCCGTCATCTTGGATGATGCAGACCATACGACAGAGCGCCGTAAGTATTATTTCGACGGCGGGATTGTTGAAATAGCTCATCACCTTGTCTACGAGCTAGACACGCAAGGCAAGCAACTTCGGGTCGTTTCTTATTCCGACTACACGGCTAAAACCATCCGCTCGCTCTACAGCTCTAGTTTGGCTCTTCGCGAGGGTTGGGCAGACATGGCGAAACGTGCAGAAATTATCGAACGGCTTGAGGAGCGAGGCATTGACTTCGACAAGCTTGCATCTGCAGCCGGAATGCCCGAATCCGACCCTTTCGACCTTCTTTGTCACTTCGCCTTCAACGCACCACTGCGAACTCGTCGGGAACGTGCACAGCGTCTCATTAAGGAGCGAACCGGCTTCTTTGACCTCTATGGCCCATCGGCCAAGGCGGTACTGCATGAACTCCTCGACAAGTATGCTGAACATGGGATGGCACAGTTCAAGCTTCCGGATGTGTTGAAGCTCAAGCCCATCTCCGATCACGGTAACGTACGGGAAATCGCCGCATTGTTTGGCGGCGTTGATTCACTACGCCAAGCCGTGAGCAGGCTTCAAGAAGAACTCTACGCAGCATAATTGGAAGGGAAATCCCGAGTGAAGCACCAAGTCATGACCACAGCCCAGCGGCTAGCGCTTATATTGAAATCAGCGCGCGACACCATGCGGAAAGACAAGGGCCTCAATGGTGAGCTTGATCGCCTACCAATGCTCACCTGGATTCTTTTCCTGAAATTCCTTGATGACACCGAGCGGGTGCTTGAGGAAGAAGCCACTCTAGCCGGAGCGAAGTTCCAACCGGTCATTCAGGCCCCTTACCGCTGGCGAGACTGGGCTGGCCCAGCTTGTAGATTGACCGGCCCGGAGCTCTTGGCATTCATTAATCACGAAGAGGTTATCCTGCCCAATGGAGTCCGTGGGCAGGGTCTTCTGAAATACCTACGGTCCCTTCAATCCCATGGTGGCGCCGGCCGGCGAGATGTAGTTGCCAACGTCTTTCGCGGCGTTGTCAATAGGATGGAGTCCGGCTACCTGCTTCGAGATGTCTTGGACCGGGTAAGCGGCCTACATTTCGATTCTTCGGAAGAGATCTATACACTAAGTCACCTCTACGAATCTATGTTGCGGGAGATGCGCGACGCAGCAGGAGATTCGGGGGAATTCTATACTCCGCGGCCAGTCGTAAAGTTCATGGTCGACGCTCTCGACCCTCAGATTGGTGAGGTCGTTCTTGACCCCGCCTGCGGTACTGGGGGTTTCCTCGTTCAGGCGCTTCAGCATCTCCAAGCGCAGTGTAAGACTGTCGAGGATAGAAGGATCTTGCAGCGGGAGACACTGCGGGGACAAGAGGCAAAGCAGCTTCCTTACATGCTTGCGCAGATGAATCTCCTGCTGCACGGCCTGGAGTTCCCTTCCATCGCCTACGGCAATTCTCTAAGCACAAAGCTGGCAGAAATAGGCGATCGAGACCGAGTCGACATTATTCTTACGAACCCGCCCTTCGGTGGCGAGGAAGAACCCGGCATCAAAAACAACTTTCCTGCCGACATGCAGACGTCGGAGACTGCGCTTCTATTCTTGCAGCTGATCATGCGTCGACTTCGTGTAAGTGGGAGACCTGGACGTGCTGGACGAGCAGCAATTGTCGTGCCCAACACAACCCTATTCTACCCTGGGGTAGCTGCCCGAGTGCGTCGAATGATGGTGGCGGATCATGGTCTACACACAATCGTGAAGCTGCCAAAAGGTGTATTTGAGCCTTACACCGATATCGAGTCGAACATCCTCTTTCTCGACCGTGAAAAAGCAGATGGCCGCATCCTCTACTATCAATTGCTTCCGCCGGAGGGACGTAAGCAGTACACGAAAACGCAACCGCTAAGAAGTGAAGAGCTCGCAGAATGCCTACGGCTCATCCAGAAGCGAGACGACACTTCTCCGGACGCATGGTTTGAGGACTGCGAAGCATTACTAGAGAACGATAGCGTTAGCCTAGATCGATATAACCCAAAGCGGGAGGTTCTATCGGTTCGGCCCACTACAGATCTTCTGATGCTTCTGTCGAACGAAGCGGAGACACTCAAGCGGAGGCAGCTAGAGATTGCCGCTGCGACTGAATCGATCCGCCAGTGCGCGCAGCATGACCGCGTACGGCTTCGTTTCGGCGACGTACTACTTCGACGCAGAGACGTCGTCGAGATCGAAGACGATGAGCTATATAAGCGAATCACCATCCGGGTCAAGGGACGTGGCATCACTCTGAGAGATGAGTGTCTGGGTATCCAGATTGGCACTAAGCGGCAGTTCCGAATAGAAGCGGGACAATTCGCTCTATCGAAGATTGACGCCCGAAATGGAGCGTTCGGCATCGTTCCTGAAGAATGCCACGGCGCCATCATTACCGGGAACTTCTGGACCTATGACGTGGACGATCAGCAACTGCTCCCGGAGTTGCTGCAACATTTCACGCAGTCCCGATTGTTTCAGGCTTTTTGTATAAAGGCGTCTCCTGGAGCAACCAACCGACGCTATCTGCAGGAAGACGCTTTCCTGAATCAGGAAATTACTGTCCCGCGCGATCCTGCTCAGCAACATATGCTCGCAGAGGCGCTTACGACGTTACGGGCGGAGATGGGCCTTCTCGTCAAGACACTAGGAGCCCAGCTAGAGGTACCGTCGGAGCTGCTGCTCTCTTCGCTGGATACCGCGTTTCCCTCCGAGCACACACCCGATGAACTTGATCATCTCCTGCGGCTCGGGAGTGGGGAAAGCGATTCACCTGCATGACGACACCAGGCGGCCACTCGCAGAAGAATGCGGGGCTGCCTTAATACACCTGTCTAGTCCCACGACATGATTGACAGTTCTGTCCCACCACATGCTTGACGGGCACTCTAGGAAACATGACCGGCCTTGCGGGGCCGGGCCGCTTTGATACTGCGGACGGGCTGGGTCGTGGTGCGGCGGACCACGCGGGTGTCGTCGGGCAGTTCAATGGTCAGTGTGGTGTCGCTGACGTGCACGGTCACGATCGCGCGGGCGTGGATGCGGCCGAGGGCGACCTTCTGCCCGGCGACCATGATGACCCCGCTGTTGCTGGCGACCCGCTGCACGGTGACCGGCTCGACCGACGGGCGGGGTGGCGGCCCGGCCGGGCGGGCATCCCGCAAGTGGCGTAGCCGCTCCCAGCTGATCGGGTTGTGCCGGGTGCGCAGCAACTCCCGGGTTTCGGGGTCGAAGAACATCAGGGTGTGCTCCTCGATCCGGACGGTGACGCGACGGCCGTTAAGGATCTCGGCCGCGAGCACGACGCGCCCGGCCAGGCTGACCGTGCCCGATCGGCTGACGGTCCGGTCGACCTCCACCGCGGTACCCGGCTCGGCCGACGGCAGCGGCGCCGGCCCCGCCGCACGTCCCCCGTTGGCGGCGAGTTTGGCCAGGTCCGCGTTGGACAGGTGGGAGCGGAAGCTCTTCAGCCGGACCCCGGCGACCAGGAGGTGGATGACGTCGGTGTCGGCCCAGAACGTCACGGTCACCCCGGCCCGGTCCGGGCCGAGCCAGAACTGACGGCCCGCCACGAACATGTCCCCGCTGGCGGACACGACGCGGTCGAACTCCACCGGCCCGCCCGACCACGCCCGGGCCGCCACCTCGTCAGCTAGCGCGTCGGCCCCTGGCCCGTCCTCGGAGCGGGCCGGCGTGTCGAGATCCGACGCCGGTGCGGGCTGCGGCTGGGCGATAACCTGCCCGTTAACCGCTTTCAGGGCTCCCGGCAGCCGCAGCGGCAGCAACTCCTCCCGCGGGTCGGTCTTGGGCGTGAATCGCTCGGCCGGGCAGGCCATCCCCATCGCCTGGTGCGGTCGGCGGGTGTTGTACTCGGCGACCCAGGCGTCCAGTGCGGCCTGCGCCGATCCCAGGTCGGCGAACGGCACCGCATCGTCCAGCAACTCGCGGCGCAGCGTCTGGTGGAAGCGCTCCACCTTCCCGGTCGTGGTCGGCGAGCGGGGCTGGGTCAGCCGGTGGGTGATGCCGTTGTCCCGGCAGATCCGGTCGAACAGCACCTCCCCGCCCTTGCCGAACCGGTCGGTGAACTGCTTGCCATTGTCCGTGAGCACCTCATTGGGCACGCCGAAGGTCTGTAGCGCGTGGGCGAAGGCCAGGCATACCGCCCGCCCGGTGGGACGGGCCACTACAGCGGCGATCACGCAGTAGCGGGAATGGTCGTCGATCCCGGTGACGATTTTCGCCTCGGTGCCGTCGGCCAGGAACACCCCGCCGACGATGTCCATCTGCCACAAGTCCATCGGTGCCGGCCGTTCCCACCGCAGGTAGTCCTCCCGGCGTCTGCGCCGCTGCCGCGGGGTGATCAGGCCATGCCGCACCAGCGCCCGATACACCCCCATCCGGGACGGGACCGGCCGCACCCCGAGGCGTTCGGCCTCGTGCACCAAGCGGACCGGGCCCCATCGGGGGTGCTCGCGCCGCAGCTCACACACCACCGCCTCCACCTCCGGCGATAACTGCGACGGCGAGGACATCGGACGGCGGGAACGGTCGGCCAGCCCCGCCAGCCCCGATTCCCGATACCGGCGCAGCCAGGAATGCACCGTCTGCCGCGATACTCCGAATTGCGCGGCGGTCTCCGTCACACTCGCACCGGCGAGCACCGCCAGAACCGCCCGATAACGCTGCTCGACAACCGACAAATCGACCAGGGCCAATCCCGGCCTCCTGACGTGCGCCACCCGCAAACGACGCACGAAAGATCGGCCGACAACGGCACCTGTCAAACATGTCCTGGGACTGATGTGTCAAGCATGTCGCGGGACAGGACACTGCCTTAATACACCCAGCTGCCGAATTGAGCCTGTAGGGGATCAAGGCGGCGAGGCGCCGCAACGCGGCGCCTCGCCCGCCCGCCGTCCGGGCATGCGGCCTGGAGGCCGGTCCCGGACGGCGGCTGTTCGGGCCGCTGAACTACGGCCTGTTGCCCCGTGCCAGCCTCACAACTGCGTCGAGAACAAGCTCCAGCACCTTCACGACGGTGTTGAGCGCCAGTTCCAGTGCTTTCATGGCGGCCTTCCGGCTGTGCTCCTCCTTCGCGGAGACAGCCGCCCGCATCAAGAGGGGGATGGGGAGGAGGATAGGAGCCAAGATGCCAGCAAGCACCCACATGGCAGTGGACATAATTCTTCGTCTCCGGTACGGAACGAATGTCGCTCCACCCGAGTGCGCTTGGCATCCCTGTAGCCAGCGCGTGTCCGAAATGCCACACGTACGTGCGGCGTGCCATGTGGTAGCGGCTCTTCGAGCGTAGCAGTCCGCGGCGTCGGGATATGAATGCCTCCGGCGGGGGCCTCGGCTCCGGGGTGAGCCCGAGCGTGAGCCGCAGGCCGTAGCTGGCTGAGGTGGAAGCCTGATCGTCCCGCCTGCCGCGACCCAGGCAGAGCCCAGCAGACCGTCTCCTACGGCTCAAGCCCGTCTGTGACCGTTGGCATCCAATGATCGAGGAACGGCGGCCGGCTAGCTAGGGTACACACGAAGACGGGCTTGCCCCTCCGTCGCCGGCCCGCTGCCGCTTCGCGGTGGGTCGAGGCATACGGGGCGTTCAGGCGGGCGAGGCGTGCGCGGGCGCGCATTCCAAGATCCGGAACATGCTCGGAATGATCTTCCCTTTGACAGCGAAACCCGAGGGATCACGCGCAGGTCAGCGCTACATCGGGCCGAGAAACAGCGATCCACTTCTAATCCGACGGTCGCAGGTTCGAATCCTGCAGGGCGCGCTCTTCCCATCAGCCCAAACCCCGGCTGATCTGGGCTTTCTTCGATCGCCCCGTGACCGCCCGCGCAGCCGTACGCCACCGAGAGCCCCCGTTTGTCGCCAGTCACGGGATATACGCGGGATGACGTTGGTCGAGTTTCCGCAGGTCGCCGCGGGGTTTCCGCCACCTCTGAGGGATGAGACCCGCCCCGAGGAACGAGCCGAGTACGCCGAAGGGTCCCGCCTGAGCCGGGGCCCCTGACCGTGTCGTTGTCCTACTCCGTGTCAACTTGCGCCTTGATCCAGCCCCACCCGTCGTCCCATGAGCTGAACACTTGCAGGTGCTGACCATTACGCGCGTCGAAGACCTGGTACTGGAACCTCCCGTTGCTCCCCGTTCGGATGAGGTCGTACGCCTCATCGTTTGAGCGGTACCAGACGCACTCACCATCGAGGGGACGCGAGGGAGAGACGTAGGCGTACTGGTGAGTGATCGACATGCGCGGGATCGTACGCGCGAGACCGATCAAGAACAATCCCCTCCGCTCCTGATGCCGTCAGGGCAGCCGTGATCCGCTGGTCGGCCGACTTCGCGCTGACCGTCGATGGTCTTCGAATAGACCCAGAGCATGATGTCGGCACCGTGCCCGGCCCGTTCTGCCGACGTCGGTGATGCTGACGACGGCGTTGAAGGAGCCGGTTTCGAAGGGCAGGGGGTGGGCCTCGGCGTTGACCGCCGTCACCTGATGGGTGACTCCGGCGGATCATGAACCGCCTTCGCCGAACTCGCGGGCGTCAGCCCCGTCCCCCGCTTCCTCCGGCACCGCGACCCGGCACCGCCTCAAACCGCGACGGCCATCGCCGGCTGAACGCCACGCTCTATCGCGTAGTCATCGTCCGCATGCGCTTCCACCAGCCCACGGCACACCTTCCACGCCAGGTCAGAAGCCGAACCGGCCGTCTTCCGCCATATCGAAGGGTTCGACGATCCACGACGTCGCCACTCCGCCGACGGCTACTTCAGTCCCGCCGAATATGAACGCCGGCACGCGCTCAAGAACGCCCGAGATCTCGACGATGCTGCCGCGTAGCCGCACGCCCTGATGTGTCCACCGGACCGGGCAACTCATGCAGAGCCCTACATTGGCCTCTGACCTGGTGTATTGGGGGGCGTCGTGAGTACGGCCGAAGCCCGCTGCGCTACCGCCACACCCCGCGGCTTGTAGTTTAGATTTCAACTTGTTAATGTCGGGATAGCTAGTTGATCAAACGGCCAGGCCGCTTTCAACCAGCTGACGTACCCACGACGAAAGGTTTTCAGATGAGCATCGCTCTCGTGCGGAACCCCGGCGACGGTCCGGCCTTCCGCTACTACAACACCGGGGTCGAGCAGGTCGTGTCGACCGACGAGACGAATGGAGCGGTCACCGTCTCACGTCTCAAGATGCCGCGCTCCGACGCGCCACCCCTGCATACCCACAGTCGCGAGGATGAGAGCTGGGTGATCCTCTCCGGACGCGTCCGGTTCTGGGTCGGGTCGACGTCGCTCGCCGAATGCGACGTGTACGACGCCGAAGCCGGCGCCTTCATCTACGGGCCCCGTTTAGTGCCCCACACGCTCCAGCCGATCACGGAGACCGCGGAGATCCTTCAAATCAACAGCCCCGGAGCCGTCGAGGGCTACTTCAAGGCGATCGGCCCCGGTGAAGCGCGCGCCGACGAAGAGCACATCGACCTCCTGGCTCACTACGGAGTGGTGCTCCTCGACAATCCGCCTGCTGTCTAATAGAGCGGTCATTCGACTCGCTCCGTGCGGCAGGCCCGGTTGCGATATGCCGAATTTCTTGAGCCGGGAGTCGTCCTCGAACCCAATGCCGTTTAGATAGCGATCTTGCTGGTACCTTCGCCTGGTGATCATGTCGGGCAATGCGGGCAGTTCGAGGCGATTGACGGATCTGGTGGCGATCGGCGCGTTGACATCGCTGATCCCCCGGCAGGTACTGGATGCGGTCATCGCTGCGCACGGATGCCGGGAACAACGTGTTCGTAAGCTTCCCTCGCACGTGGTCGTCTACCTGCTTATCGCGCTGTGCCTGTACCCCGACGATGACTATGAGGAGGTCGCTGAGAAGCTGACGGGCATGCTGGCCTTGATCCCGGAGGCGCGCTGGGAGGCGCCAACACGGGGGGCGGTCACGCAAGCCCGGCAGCGCCTGGGATTCGAGGCTGTGCGAGAAGTGTTCCAGCAGGTCGCCCGGCCCGCGGCGACCGCGTCGACGTCGGGCGCATGGTTGAACCGCTGGCGGGTGATGGCGATTGACGGGTTCGTCGTGGACCTGCCCGATACCGAGGCGAATGTCGCCGAGTTCGGCCGCGTCAGCGCGGGCGGCTACGAGACCGCCTTCCCGCAGGCCCGGGTGGTCGCCATCAGCGAGTGTGCCAGCCACGCCATGGTGGCTGCTGACGTGGCGGGCTGCTGGGCCGGCGAGCAGACCCTCGCGTTCTCCCTGTACGAACAGTTGAACGAGGAGATGCTGCTCACCGCCGACCGCGGCTTCTACAGTTTCTCCGCCTGGAACCAGGCACGTCACAGCGGCGCTCACCTGCTATGGCGCATCCAGGCCGGGCTACGCCCGTACCGGCTGCGTGACCTGGACGACGGGTCCTGGCTCGCCGTCATCACCAAGCCCACCGGCCTGCGCCGATCGCAGAAGGATCGGCTCCGTGAGGCTGCCCGCCAGGGCCGAGACCTCGATCCCGACGACGCGGTCATCGTACGCGTGGTCGACTACACGGTGCCCGACCGCAAGGGTGAACACATCCGGCTGATCACCAGCATCCTCGACCCTGCCGAGGCCGCCGGCGAGGACCTGGCCCGTTGCTACCACGACCGCTGGGAGGTGGAAACCAGCATTGATCAGCTGAAGACTCACCTGCGCGGGCCGGGCCGTATCCTGCGCTCGCGCACTCCGGAATTGGTCTACCAGGAGATCTGGGCCTACCTGCTGACCCATTGGGCGTTATCCACGCTGATCTGCACCGCCGCCACGGCGGCTGAGATCGACCCCGACCGGATCAAGTTCCTGGGCACCGTCCGCATCGTGCGCCGCTCGGTCACTGACCGCGCGGCCTTTTCCCCCTGAGCCATCCGACGCCTCCTGGACCCGAATCCTCCACCAAGTCGCGCACCGCCGGAACTTGAACCCTCGCCGCCGCCACCGTTCCTACCCGCGAGCCGTCAAACGCTCTCGCAGGAGCAGCTACCGTGAGCGGCGCCCCTCCGACAAGGGCATCCGGTACGCGGGTCCACCGACCGTCACGCTCTTGCCCACACCCTCAGCCGCCCAGCGATAGCCATGATCAATTGCTATCTAAACGGCATTGGCGCCCGTCCCAGGGCTGCGCCCATCTCACCAGGCGAGAGGCGAAGCGGGCCGCCAGATCGCGATAATAGGGGTGCAGCCCGCGCACGTCGGACAGAATGATCATCTGGCCGCGTGGCGGACCGGCAGGCAGGGCCACGTGCGCGGCGAGCCTGCTGCCGTCGTCGGTGGTGAGGCTTACGGGTCCGTCTTCCGCGACCGCGCCAGGCTCAGGGGGACCAGGTGGCCGACTGTCGTTAGTGTGACACATGGCCCCACTCTGCAACATACGCCACAACGACGTCCACTCGACCGGAGACGCGCACTCTCTGTCAGACTCCCGTAAACCTGGGGACGAAGTAGCCTTCGGAGGCTCGACCAGAGCGAGGATGGGATCTTTCGGATAGCAACCGTGACCGTTACAGGACCGTACGATCTGCAATAAAACGGACCTTCAGCCATTAAATATCTTCCAGGGGAATTCCCTCGTACTCACTGCGGAGGATCTCGAAGACGGGGTGGTCACCCGGCAGTTCGACATCGTCGATCACGGTGATCGGGCGGACCCCGATGGCCGAGTTCGTCGCGAACGCGGCACGCATGCCGGAGACATCGGCCCGATCGACCGAAGCGGTGATCATGCCCTCGTGCACCTGCCGGAGCAGCCGCATGGTCACGCCGGGGAGGCTGTCACCCGCCGGCCAGACGATCCGTTCACCGTCGTGGAAACCGATGTTCCACGTCGCGCCCTCGGTGACGCGCGAGGCGGCGTCCACGAACAGCGCGTCGTCGAACCCGGCCCGCTGAGCCTGGCGGCGGACGTGTAGCGCGCCGAACAGGCCCACGTGCTTCACCTGCGGTGAATCCCTCTGGTAGGCGACGGTCCGCACCCGCATCGGCGCGGGCGGCACGGCGCCCGCCGGCCTGGTGGTGACGAGGACGTGCGGATGGGCGTCCGCGCCCGGACGACCGAGTCCGAGGTCGGGGTCGAAGACCGTGACGCGGACCACGACCGCGTCTCCCGCGTCACGCAACGCGTGACGGACGTGATCGCGGATCCGTACGGGATCCAGCTCGGCGGCGAAGACGAGCCGGCAGTCGCGGACGAGGCGATCCAGGTGATGCGACAGGCCACGGACGCGCCCGTCGCGCACGAGCATCGTGGTGAAATGACCGTAGTTGATCAATCCCAGGGCCTGGAGCGCGGCAAGGGGCACGGGTCTCCCGTTGAGTTCTGCCATGGGTCGTCTCTAACACGGGTGGAGGTCTCCGCCGCGGCGGGGACCCCTCCGGTACCTCGCCGAGGCGCGGCGTCTCCGGCCGCCGGGCTCACCGGCCCGTACGGCACACGCGACGGCTCGCCCCGACCGGCGGTGCCCGTCAGCGGAAGATGCCCGTGTGGCCGAGGGAGTAGCGGCCCGGCTGCGGATACACGCACAATCCGTGCGGTCCGGCCCCGACGGGGATGGTGCGGATGACTTCGCCCTTCCTGGTGTCGAAGACGTAGACGACGCCGTGGTAGCGGCCGCTGAGCCACAGCTTCGTACCGTCCGCCGACACCCCGCCCATGTCCGGCGAACCACCGCCGGGAATTCGCCAGACGTCCACGACCTTCCGCTTCGCGAACGACACGACGGACACCGATCCCCCGCCCCGGTTCGACACGTAAAGGTGGCGCGAATCGCGGCTGACGTACAGGCCGTGCGCCCCCCGGCCCGTGGGCAGGAAGCGGATGACCCGGTACGTCTCCGCG
Source organism: Sphaerimonospora sp. CA-214678 (assembly GCF_050942215.1). GTDB lineage: Bacteria > Actinomycetota > Actinomycetes > Streptosporangiales > Streptosporangiaceae > Sphaerimonospora. The sequence continues at coordinate 1,677,856 of NZ_CP192056.1, read as the reverse complement.
TTCACGAGCCACACCCCGTGCCTGGCCATGTCGGCGACGTAGAAGACGGTGCCGTCGGGCGACAGCTTCACGTCCTGCGGCATGCTCCCGTCGCCCAGATGCATGCGGCGCATCACCCTGGGCGCACGCCAGTCGAGCACGACCAGGTCACCGCTGAACTCGCAACTCGCGAGGAAGACCGAGCCGTCGACGGTGAAGTCGCCGTGGTTGATGCCCCGGCAGGGCACCGACAGCGAGCGCAGCAGCCGCATGTCGCGCGGATCACGCAGGTCGAGCTGGTTGTTCCGCTCCGCCATGACCAGCGCGTACTGTCCGTCCGGGGAGAAGTACAGGTTGTAGGGGTCCTCCACGTGCACCGGACGGCCCGGTCTGCCCGTTCTGGGGTCGATGGGGGTCAGGGTGTTGCCCTGGTTGTTGTTCACCCACAACGTCTTGAGGTCCCAGGACGGCACGACGTGCTGGGGCAGCGCCCCGACCCGGAAGTGCCGTACGACCCGGTACGTCTCCGGGTCGATGACGTCGACCGTGCCGCTCTCGCTGTTGGGCACGTACACGAGGGAGCGAAAGCCCTTGACGACGGGGCTGAGCATGCCGGGCCGATCCGCGGCGTAGACGTCGACCGGCCCCCGGTCCTCCGTTTCGTACGGCCCTGCGGCCCCGGGCAACGGCGAGGACGCCGCCGCCGGTGCGGCGGACGTCGGCGGGGCACTCGTGACCCGCGACAGCGCGGCCCGCGGCACGGGCTGCTCCGCCGAACAGCCGGCGAGGACGCATCCCGCCAGGATCACGAGCATTACGGTCACGGCACCGGCCCCACGCGCTCGTCTCATGCCTGCCCCTTCATCATGGCGGGCCACATCGGCCGCTCCCGATCACGACGACCGGCCGCGAGTGCGCGAGAACGCCCCGGCACGGCAGGTCTGCGAGATGCTAAAGCGCGCGGAACGCGACCCGGAGGCGGCTTTACCGTCCCCGGGCATTATCGAAACGAGAACCGGCGACAGCCGTTGATCAGCCTGAACACGGCCGAGGAGAGCCTGTGCTCATCGTCGTACCGCTGCTCGGCCGGTTCACCGCTCTCGAGGTGCCGATGGACGGGACCGGCCAGGACGGCGCCCACGCCGCACGATCGAGCCCGCCACCGACGACCTCGGGTCTCCGGTGACCGCCGGTCCCGCCGCCGGTCCCGCCGCGGCGCCGGGGGCAGGCCGCCCCCGGCGCCGGCTCAGCGTTGTTCTCCGCGATGCAGCGAGGTGAAGAGCGAGATCCACTGATCGGGATGGACGAAGGCCACCACCACGTCACGGGCGACGCGGGCCCGGTCGAAGGCCTCCCCCGCTTCGCCGTACCGTCGGCTGAGCGAGGCGTACAGCGAGCCGCCGACGCCGGAGAAGCCCAGCTCCACCAGTTCCTCCCATGCGGCGGCATCGCCGACGAGTGGTGTGGATCTGCGCTCGATCCGCAGGATCGCCGAGTCGACGGAAGGGACGGGCCGGAAGCTCTCCCGGTCGATCCGGCCGAGAATCTCCCAGCGGAACCACGGCCAGCTCTTCACCGTCACCAGGCTCCACCTGCCGAAGTCGCCGCTGCGTTTGCGCGCGTACTCCAGCTGGGTCACCAGGGTGGCCGAGGTGAGCCGCTGCGCGTTCAGACACCAGTCGACGATCTTCGAGGTGATCGAGTACGGAATGCTGCCCACGACAGCGAACGGCCTGTCCGGCGGCCGCGCCCTGGTGAAGTCGCCTTTCACGATCTTCAGATCGGTCCTGGCCCTGAGTCCGGCCACCAGGAGCGGGTCGATCTCGTAGCCGACGACCTCGGCCCCCGCCCTGGCCAGCGCCATCGTGAGCACTCCCGCACCGGCGCCCGGCTCGATCACGAGACCGGCCGGACGGGCCGCCTCGACCAGTGTCTCCACCGCATGCCGGTCGACCAGGAAGTTCTGGGAGAGCTCGCGCCGCGCCCGATCTCTGGGCGTGCGGCCGCCGGCGCCTTTCCTGACCTTCCGCTGGGTGTGCGAATAGTTTCCGTGCGCGAAATTCTGCGCCACAGCAAAAGCCCTTTCGGGTCCTCGAGATGAATGGGATCTCGATGGGCCCTGGGCTCGCGTCCTGCGAAGCTAGCGAGCCAGAGCCCGGCTGCTGCGCAGACGAATGAAGTAGATGCAGTGCATGCGCTCAGGCTACGGGTGATCCGCTCAGACCGCGATTTCTTTTCTCCGGGCGCTCGTCGCGCCGCCGGTCTCGTTCGTGGCTCGGTGGGTGTGATGAGCCCGCTTCCGGCCGGCCGCCGCCCGCTCCGCACCGGGCCGGGGCGGCAGCCTCCGGCGGAGTTCCTGCGCTGTCGGCGCCTGGAGCAGGGTGTGGCGTCCGCGTACGGCCGTCCACCTGTCGTCGGCGATGATCAGGAAGCCCCAGCCGGGGTAGTCCTGCCGGAGCCGTCGCAGCTCCTCGATACTCGTCTCTTCTGCGTCGCCGGTCGGCGGGCGCCGGGTTCGTTCGGTCATGAGGCCGTCCGTACGGTCGTGGAACGTTCGGGTCGAGCCCACATGCCCGAGAACCGGGCCTCCATGCACATCGGAGTCGCACGGTGACCGTGCGACCGACTCCGATGTGCCACCGGACGAGGAGATCATCGGCTGGGCCCGGCACGAGCCCGGCGGCGTGTGGGTCGCCGCCGGACGCGACCGGGCCCATGGCCGGACCGGGCCCCGCCCCCGGGGGCCGTGTCCGGGCGCCCGATCAGGCGATGCTGCCCGACCAGACGTTGGCGGCCGACTTGTAGACGCCGTAGGTCTCCCCGTCGAAGTATGGCGAGACGCTGGTGTCGATGCGGTTGTTGCCGTCGGTGTCGGCGACACCGCTGGTCACCCCGTTGAGGTAGCCGATCCGCTTGGCGCTCTTGTAGTTGAGCAGCCACGCCGAGCCCGAGGAGCCCTCGCCGGTGAAGGAGGACTTGACCCCGATGAGCTCCTCGGCCTTCACCGCGGGGGCCTTGGCGCCGAAGGTCTTGCCGTAGCTCCACTTGAGGGTCTGGCCGGAGTAGGCGTGGTTGCCGTCCGGGTGGGAGCCGCTCGGGTAACCGAAGACGAACACCTTCTTGCCGAGCTTCTGGTTGTAGGCCAGGCCCTGGCCGCCGACGTTGTCGCCGAGGCGGCCGACGTCGGTGAACTTGACGATGTAGTACTTACCGTGCCTGATCCTGCGGATGGCCGGGTCGTACTTCTTGTAGGTCGCCTTGTCGACCTGCTTCCAGTCCCACTCGGCCTTGTTCAGCCAGGCGCCGGAGCCGGCCTTCAGGCCGTTGTAGACGGTGACGAACGCGTAGTCGCGGTCGCCGTCCTCGTAGACGTCGAAGTCGTAGTGGGTGAAGGCCTGCTTGCCAACGTAGATGCCCCACGGCGCCTTGCCCTGGTAGTAGCCGGGGATGAACACCCAGCGGGACAGGGTCGCCTTGTTGCTCTTGGTGTCGTACACACAGTGCCCGGCCGTGGCGACCAGGTTGCGGTACTTCGCCTGGAGCGAGGTGGCCGAGCACCAGTGCGGCTTGCCGTCGGCGCCGCGGAAGAACACCTTTCCGGTGGTCCGGGGCAGGTTGACGTTCTTCGACGTGCCGCCCGACTTCTTCTCGTCGCCGATGGCCGGCACGGTGCCGGGCTTGCTGTCGGCGGACGGCCCGCCCTTGGACACGTGCTTGGCGACGACCAGCGTCTCGTACGGCGAGGCCTTGATGAGGTTGGCCGCCTTCTCGTTCATCCAGTAGGCGATGACGTTCTTGGCGGCGATCCCGCTGGTGGCCAGCGGGTCGGAGGCCACGTCGCCGGCGGCCTGCGCGGGGGCGGCGGCGAGCATGCCGCCGACGAGACCCACCGCGGTCAGACCGCCGACCGGGATGGCCAGGCGCTTGACTCGGGACTTCATGGGAACTCCTTCAACCGGAGAGGGTGTGCGCCGTGAAGGTATGCCGCCCCGCTTGCAGCATGCTTACAGGCCGCCTACCAGGTCATGAAACCGAAACGAGGAAGCCGAAAAGAGGAAACCGGGACGTGGAAATGCACGGGTGAGATACGCTGCGCGACATCTGAAACACTTTCCCTTGCGCTTCGCAACCACGCGGGGTTGATTTCGTAACATGCGCACTCGTTGGAGGAGGATCATTCGTCCGGTTTGTCCCGCAGATGGTTCCCTGGCGCGAAATCGCGAGTTCCGGCTGCTATGGCTTAGCTTCACTATGTCGGTGGCCGCCGACCAGATCTTTCCGGTCACGGTGACCATCGCGGCGCTCAACGCCGGCGGCGACGCCTCGACCGTCGGCGCGATCTTCACCGGCCGGTGGATCGCGTTGATCGTTTTCGCGCTGATCGGCGGGCTGTGGGCGGACCGGCTGCCGCGCCGGACGGTGATGATCGCTTCTCTGGCCTTCCAGTGCTGCGTGGTCGCGGTCGGGCTGTGCGGCAGCGCACCCGCGTGGCTGCTGGCGTTCCTGGTCTTCCTGGTCGGCACGGCGGAGGCGTTCCACCGGCCCGCCTACCAGGCGTGCCTGTCGTCCGTGCTCACCCCCGCCCAACGGTCGGCGGGAGCGGCGCTGGGCGCGGTCTCCTGGCGGCTCGGCGCCATCGCCGGTCCCGGCATCGGCGCGTACGTGGTGACCGTCTGGTCACCGCGGATCGGGTTCCTCGCCGTACTGACGGCCTATGTGCTCGGTCTCGTCCTGCTCCTGCCGCTGCGCGAACCCGCCGTCACGCCCGCACCCCGGACGTCGGCCGTCCGGGAGATCGCCGACGGCCTGTCCGAGGTCTCGCGGCGGCCGTGGGTGGCGGGGGGCATCGTCGCCGTCGCGCTTCAGCAGATGCTCACGGTCGCGCCGGCGCTGGTCCTGCTCCCCCTCGTCTCCCGCGACGTCTTCGGCGGCGACGCCGTGTACGGCACCGCCCTCGCCGTGCTCTCGGTCGGCGGCCTGGCCGGCGGGGTGATCAGCATGCGGTGGAAGCCCGCGCTGCCCGGCCTGGCCGCCGTGGTCGGAATCGCATTGTACGGCGCCGTGCCGCTCGCGCTCATCTGGCCGGTGTCGCCGGGGTTCGTGTACGCGTGCTACGTCGTCGCCGGGCTGGGACTGGAGATCTTCGCCGTGCAGTGGGTGGTGAACCTCCAGCGGGAGATCCCGCCGGACCGTCTCGCCCGCGTCACCTCCGTCGACTGGCTGGCCTCCTCGATCATGACTCCCCTCGGCCTCTCGCTGACCGGTCCGGTCACCGAGGCGATCGGACGCTCTCCGCTGCTGGTGGCCAGCATGATCGCCGGGTTCGCCGTGCCGCTCGCCACCCTCTCTCTCCGCGGCATGCCGCGCTTTCACAGCGACCTCGGCCGGTTCGGCGGAGACCGCGCGCGGGAGGCCGCACCCGCTTCGCTCAGGGCGCGGTGACGATTAGGGAGTTGCGGATCGGCCGGAATTCATCCCGGGTCTCAAGATGGAAAAGATCTTTCGCTTTCGTCCCAAGTCGATCTATGCTTACAGGCAATCAGAATCGCCGTCAATAGAGCCAGAAAGTCAGCAAGGCAGCCGAGCGTGTCGACGGGAAGAGGCAACTCGTGAGCGATCTCAGAGACTTCGACGAGAACTGGGCCGAGGCGAAGCTCGGCATCGACGAGACCATCAAGATCGAGATTCGCAGACTGGACCGGTTCGAGACCACCCTCCACCTCAGCAACTCCAGCGGTAACTGAGGCCGATCAGCGCGAACGGAGCTGTGGTCGGCTGCCTCTCCCGTCGTCTCGGCCGCGGCTCCGTACCTCGTCGCGCGTCTTTCCGTTCGCCATGTCACGCTGTTCGCCATGTCACGCTGTTCGCCATGTCACGCCGTCCGCCCGCCTCGTCTTTCCGCGGCACACGGTTCTGGTGCGAAGTCCCGCCGTGGGAGAAAGCGGCGCCGGCCCGCCGAGGCCGGCCCATGCCTGTACGGAGGCCGGATTGCGGTTGCCGAGGGTGAAGCCCGAGCATGCGCCCTACCGTCTGGACGGGGGCCGCATCCGCATCGGCGGCGAAATCTACGGGCTGGCCCATGAGATCGAAGATCCGTACGGCTGGGTGTGGACGGCTCTCCAGGCGATGAACGGCACGCGGACGTGCGCCGACGTCGCCGCGTCGCTGCTGTCGCGTTATCCGGAGCTGAGGCGCCGCGACGCGGACTCGATAGTCGCCCAGCTCCTCGGCTCCGGCCACATCGAGGACGTGGCCGCCGACGCCCCCGGGCTCAGCCCGCGCGAGGTCGACCGCTACAGCCGCGGCCACGACTTCTTCCGCTGGGCGGACGTCACCCCGCGCGAGCACGGCTGGGACGCTCAGCTCAGGCTGCGGGCCGCGCGCGTCCTGGTGATCGGCGTCGGCGGCGCCGGCACGTCCGCGGCGCAGGCACTGGCCGCGTCCGGGGTGGGACTTCTGCACCTGGTGGACGACGACCGGGTCGAGCTCTCCAATCTCAACCGGCAGCTCGTCTACACCGAGGCCGACATCGGCCGCGCCAAGGTGAGCGCCGCCGCCGAACGGCTGAGAACGCTGAACTCCGACATCGAGATCTCCGGCGAGGACTTCCGCGTTCGGAGCGAGCGCGATCTGGCGGGGCTGCTGCCGGGGTTCGACGTGGTCGCCCTGTGCGCGGACGAGCCCAGAGGAGACGACGGCATCAGGGTGTGGGCGAGCCGGGCCTGTTTCGCCGCCGGGATTCCGTGGGTGGGCGGCGGCTACGCCGGCCCGCTCGTGACCACGGGTGTCTTCGTACCCGGGCGCGGAGCCTGCTACGAGTGCATGCAGCGGATCGAGGAACGCAGACGGGGACGTCCGGGGGGCCGGGGCCCGGGGAACCCGGCTCGTCCCGTCGACCTCGGCGGTCCCGGGGCGATCGCCACGTCGGCGGGGATGTGCGGCCACCTGATCGCCCACGGCGTCATCCGGCTGATCACCGAGGTCCCGCCGGTCACCGCCGGCTTCCTCCACGGTGTCAATCTCATCGCCCCGGAGCAGGCCGTGTTCGCCGAGTTCCCCGAGGGCGAGGCCGGGTGCGCGATGTGCGGGCCGTGACAGGCGGCGGCGCACGCCGCACACGACAATGCGCGATGACACGCACGACGGGCGCCGACGGACGACGCCCAGGGCCGTACGGCCGGACCCGACGCGGAAACCCGAACAAGCGGAAACCCGAACAGGCGGGCAGCCGAACAGGCGGGCAGCCGGCAAAACGATGAGTCGCGTCCGTTCTGTCCGACTTGTTATGGTCGGCGAAGCCGATCGCGGTGAGCGCTCGGCACGACACGCCGGACGGGGCACCCGGCGACGGCAGGACGGCGGGAAAACGTGGGCTTGATGGACCGCATCCGCGGTGAGTTCATCGACATCATCGAGTGGACGGACGACAGCAGGGACACCATTGTCTGGCGCTTTCCGCGATATGAGAACGAAATCAAGATGGGCGCCCGGCTGGTGGTCCGGGAATCGCAGGCGGCCGTCTTCGTCAATGAGGGTCGTATAGCCGACGTCTTCGTCCCCGGGACGTACGTCCTGGAGACGCGGAACCTGCCGCTGCTTTCGACGTTGAAGGGCTGGAAGCACGGCTTCCACTCGCCGTTCAAGGCCGAGGTCTATTTCGTGAACACCCGCCAGTTCACGGATCTGAAATGGGGCACGCAGAATCCGATCATGCTGCGCGACCCCGAGTTCGGCATGGTGCGGCTGCGGGCGTTCGGCGGGTTCGCCGTCCAGATCACCGATCCCGCCGGGCTGCTGCGCGAGCTCGCGGGAACCGACCCGCGGTTCCGCACCGAGGAGGTGCGGGAGCATCTGCGGCAGATGATCGTGTCGCGGCTGGCCAACGCGCTGGCCACGGCGAACATCCCCGTGCTCGACCTGGCGAGCCGGCAGGACGCGCTGGGCGCGCGGCTGGCCGGCCTCCTCACCCACGAGCTGACCCCGGTCGGCGTCTCGGTGCCCGCGTTCTTCATCGAGAACATCTCCCTCCCGCCGGAGGTCGAGGCGGCCGTCGACGCGCGCACCCGCATGGCGATCGCGGGCGATCTCGACCAGTACACCCGGTTCCAGGCCGCGAACGCGATCGGCGAGGCCGCGCGCAACCCCGGTGGTGCCGGCGAGGGCATCGGCCTTGGCGTGGGGATGGCCCTCGGACAGCAACTCGGACAGCAACTCGGACGGCAACTCGGGCGGCGAACGGCCGCCGGGCTCGACCAGGGGCCGCAACCGGCGCCCGGCGCCGGCGGACCGCCGCCGCTCCCGTCCGAGCAGCGGGCCCAGTGGTACGTCGCCGTCGACGGCCGGCAGCAGGGGCCGTACGAGACCGCCGCGCTGCCGGATCTCGCGGGCACGGGCGCGCTGACCCGCGCCACGCTGGTCTGGCGGACGGGCATGCCCGGCTGGCTACCGGCCGAGCAGGTGCCGGAGCTGACCCAGGTGCTGGCCGCCGTCCCGCCGCCGCTGCCCCCGCAGGCGTAGGTCCCGCCTCCCGCGCCGCGACGAGCACCGCGTTCCGCCCCCTTCCGCACCTCCGGAGCACCGACCGTGTCCCATCCGAACCCCGCCGACCCGAACGCCGCAGGCGCGGCGACCGCCCGCTCCTATCCCTGCCGTTCGTGCGGCGCCACCCTCGAGTACGCCCCCGGCACCCGTCGCATGCGCTGCCCGTACTGCAGCCAGGAGCAGCCCATAGCGCCCGCCGGCCGGGAGGTGCGGGAGCACGACTTCGCCATGCTGGCCCGGTTGCCGGTCAAGCCACGTCACCCGGCCGGCGCGGCGCACACGTTCGTCTGCCCGGGCTGCCACGCGCACACGGAGAGCGACACGCTGTCGGAGAAGTGCCAGTTCTGCGGCACCCCGCTGGTCGCCGAGGCGGGTGCAGTCGAGCGCATCGCACCCGAGGCGCTGGTCCCGTTCGGCGTGGACGGAAACGGCGCACGCGCCGCGCTGCGCACGTGGACCTCCTCCCGCTGGTTCGCCCCCTCGAGCCTGAAGAAGGTGACCGAGGCGGAGACCTTCAAGGGGACCTATCTGCCGTACTGGACCTACGACGCGAGCACGGTCTCGGACTATCGGGGCCGGCGGGGCGACCACTACTGGGTGACCGAGACCTACACGGTCACGGAGAACGGCCAGACCAGGACCGCGACCCGCCGGGTGCGCAAGACCCGCTGGTCGTCCGCCTCGGGAAGGGTCTCGCGCGCCTTCGACGACGTCCTCGTCGCCGGGACCGGCCGGGTCCCCGCCCGGCAGCTCGAAAAGCTCACCCCGTGGCCGCTCGCGCAGGTCGTTCCGTACCAGCAGGAGTATCTGGCCGGTTTCCAGACCGTGCGCTACGACATCGAGCCGGAGAGCGGCTTCGAGTCGGCCAAGCTGCAGATGGCCGAGGTCATCGAGGACGACTGCCGCCGCGACATCGGCGGGGACGAGCAGCGGGTGAGCTCCGTCGACACCCACTATTTCGACCTCACCTTCAAACTGGTGCTGCTCCCGGTGTGGTTCCTCACCTACCTGCACGGCGGCAAGACCTGGCAGGTGATGGTGAACGCGCACACCGGCGAGGTCATCGGGAAGCGGCCGCACAGCGCCGCCAAGATCGCCTCCGCCGTGCTGGCGGCCCTGGCCGTCATCGCCGTCGTCGTCTTCCTCGTCCTCAGGGCCGGGGGCGGCGGCCACTGACGACCGGCTGCCGACCCCGCCCGCTGAACGTTTCAGGCCCGGCGATCAATGCGGGGAAAGGTCTATGGGAGCGCTCCCAAATGCCGTAGTTTTACCTCCGTCCGTCATCATCCGATAAGGAGCATGTCGTGCGGAAATGGTTACCCGGGGTCTGCTTGGCCGCCCTGCTGCCGCTCACGGCGACCTCGGTCGCGTACGGCGCGACGCCCTCGGCCCACGGGCCGCAGCGGACCTGCGCGAACACGGCGCTGCTGTTCTGCGAGGACTTCCAGACCCTGCCCGCCGGAGGTGCGAGCAGCCTCAACTGGGGCATCGACACCAAGCACGGCACGCTCACGGTGGAGCACGACAGGCACGGCCAGAAGGTGCTGCACATCCACACCGAGGGCAACGGCCGCGCCTTCCTCAAGGTGGACGACTTCGCCCCGCCGGGCAACGGCTTCTACGGCAGGGTACGGCTGCGTGTGAAGGCGTTTCCCACGGCGCCCGACTGGGCGCACTACACGCTGATCGAGGCCACCGGCACCGGGCCCGAGATCGTCCGGCCGCTCGGCGGTCAGTACGTCCCCACGCTGGGCAAGGACCTGTGGGGCGTCGGCGCCGACGGCGGCCCGACCGGCGACTGGACCGACTGGCGAGAATCCGCCCCCTCCCAGGCGGGGAAGTGGCAGTGCGTCGAATGGCGGATGGACGCCACCGACAACCGGATCTCGGTGTGGTTCGACGGCGTGGCCGAACCCGACCTCACCGTGTCCACCCGTGATCACGGCGGCAACGACGTCGACTTCGTGTTCCCCCGGTTCGACACCGTCAAGCTGGGCTGGCAGCTCTACCAGGGCAACCCCTCCCCCGCCTCCTACGACGTCTGGATGGACGACATCGCGTTGAGCACGCAGCGCGTCGGCTGCGACGGCCGGGCGGGCTGACGGCGGCGTCGGAATGCCGGTCGGGCGAGGACACCGCCGAGGGGTCTCGATCCCGATCGGCTCCGGCGGCCGGACCGCGATCGCGGTCTCCGGCGACCCGCGCGAGCCGAAGGCCGACTCCGACGACCCGCGAAAGGAGCGTCCGAGCATGCCGGAGGACCTGACCCTCTGGTACGGCGAGCCCGCCGCCGACTGGGAGACCGGGGCGCTGCCCATCGGCAACGGGGCGCTCGGCGCGATGGTCTTCGGCGGCGTGCGGCGCGAGCGCCTGCAGTTCAACGAGAAGACGCTGTGGACCGGTGGCCCCGGCTCGACGCAGGGTCACGACCTCGGCGACCAGGCCGGGCCGACACCCGGCGACATCGCCGGGGTTCGGGCGCTGCTCGACCGCGACGGCGGGATGTCGCCCGGGGACGCCGCGGCCAGGCTGGGCCGTCCCAGGGCCGGTTACGGCGCCTACCAGCCGTTCGGCGACCTGTGGCTCGACTTTCCGTACGCCCCGGAGCACCGTCCCGAGGACTACCGGCGCGACCTGCGCCTGCGTGACGCCGTGGCGACCGTCTCCTACACGGCCGGCGGCGTGCGCCACCTGCGGGAGTATCTGGCCTGCCATCCCGGCAACGTGATCGCCGGCAGGCTGTCGGCCGACGCCCCCAGCGGCGTCTCCTTCACGCTGGGCGTCTCCTCCCCGCATCCGGGACACGTCGTGACCGCGGAGGGCGGCCGCCTCATCATGCGCGGCGCGCTGGCCGACAACGGCCTGCGGTACGAGGCCCAGATCGAGGTGATCGCCGAAGGCGGCGCCCGCACCGACAGCGCCGGCCGGATCACGGTGACCGGCGCGGACAGCGCGGTCTTCGTGCTGTCGGCGGGAACCGACTACGCGATGACCCATCCCGTCTACCGGGGCGCCGACCCGCGCGAGAAGGTCACCGCTGCGGTGGACCGGGCCGTGGCCGAGGGTTACGACCGGCTCAGGACGGCACACGTCGCCGACCACCGCGGCCTGTTCGACCGGGTGAGGCTGGACATCGGGCAGCGCGTGCCGGACGTGCCGACCGATCGGCTGCTGGGCTCCTATACCGGAGGAGAATCCGCCGCCGACCGGGCGCTCGAGGCGCTCTTCTTCTCCTACGGCAGATATCTGCTGATCGCGTCCTCCCGGGAGGGGTCGCCGCCGGCCAACCTGCAGGGCGTGTGGAACGACTCCACCACCCCGCCCTGGGCGGGTGACTACCACACGAACATCAACCTGCAGATGAACTACTGGCCGGCCGAGGTCGCCAACCTGCCGGAGACCGCCCGGCCGCTCGACGCGTACATCCTGTCCATGCTGGAGCCGGGACGGCGTGCCGCGCGGGAGACGTTCGGCTCGCGGGGCTGGGTGGTCCACAACGAGACCAACCCGTTCGGCTTCACCGGGGTGCACGACTGGCCGACCGCGTTCTGGTTCCCCGAGGCGGCCGCGTGGCTGACCCGGCATCTCCACGAGCACTACCTGTTCAGCCGGGATCGGGACCACCTGCGCGAGACCGCCTATCCCGTGCTGCGGGAGACCTCCGAATTCTGGCTGGACAACCTGCACGCCGATCCGCGTGACGGCACGCTCGTCGTCTCCCCCTCCTACTCACCCGAGCACGGTGACTTCTCGGCCGGAGCGTCGATGTCCCAGCAGATCGTCTGGGATCTGTTCACGAACACGCTGGAGGCGGCCGAGGCCCTGGACGCCGATCCCGCGTTCCGGGCGGAGCTGAGATCGGCCCTGGAGCGGCTCGACCCGGGGCTGCGCGTCGGGTCGTGGGGCCAGCTCCAGGAGTGGAAGGACGACCTGGACGATCCCGCCGACGACCACCGGCACGTCTCACACCTGTTCGCCCTGCACCCGGGGCGGCAGATCGAGGCGGGCTCGAAGGAGGCGGCCGCGGCCGAGACGTCCCTGCTGGCACGCGGCGACGGCGGCACCGGATGGAGCAAGGCCTGGAAGATCAGCTTCTGGGCCCGGCTGCGGGACGGCGACCACGCCCATCGGCTGCTCGCCGAGCAGCTCACGGCCTCCACCCTGGACAACCTCTTCGACACGCACCCGCCGTTCCAGATCGACGGCAACTTCGGCGCCACGGCGGGCATCGCCGAGATGCTGCTGCAGAGCCACGACGGATGCGTCGACGTGCTCCCCGCGCTGCCCTCGGCGTGGCGGCGCGGCTCGGTCTCCGGGCTGCGCGCCCGGGGGGACGTCACCGTCGACATCACCTGGTCGTACGGCACGGCCCCGGACATCGAGATCAGACTGCGTACGGGGACCGGCGGCCCCCTGGCCATCCGCAGTCCGGTATTCACGGGCGCCTACCGGCTCCTCGACGAGGACGGCCGCGACGTCCCGGCCGAGACGGACGGCGACCGCGTGACCTTCACCGCCGGCCCCGGCCGCATCTATCGGGTGATCTCCGCCTGAGACACCCACCCGCGTTCCGTCTAGCTTCACAGGTGCTTGATCGGATATGCGACGAACTACTGCGGGCGATCGAGGCCCAGGACGCCGACGCCACGCTCGGTGCCGTACAGCGGCTGTGGGAGGCGGCCGAGAGGGGCGACTCGGCCGCCCTGACACCGGACAGGCGGAACGATCACCCGGACGCGCTCCCCCGGTGATCCGGAGTGGGACGTCCCATGAGTGTTAGCGATATCCACCCACGTGTCAACGCCCGGCCCGTCACGTCCGTCAGGCCCCGCCGCCGCGGGCGTCCCCTTGACCTTCGAGGATGAGAACGCTAACAATCAGGCCGTCACGCCCCGAGCCCAAGGAGACGCGCCGTGCTTCAGGCACAGCTCACCATCGACCCCGCCTTCCGGGTGGCCCCCGTACGGCGTCGCACGTTCGGCACGTTCGTCGAGCACCTCGGCCGCTGCGTCTACACCGGCATCTACGAACCCGGTCACCCCACGGCCGACGAGAACGGCTTCCGCGGCGACGTGCTGGCGCTCACCCGGGAGCTCGGCGTCAGCACGGTCAGGTATCCGGGCGGAAACTTCGTCTCGGGATATCGATGGGAGGACGGCATCGGCCCCCGGGCGAACCGGCCGCGCAGGCTCGACCTCGCCTGGCACAGCACCGAGACCAACGAGGTCGGCGTCGACGAGTTCATGCGATGGACCCGGCTGGCCGGGGTCGAGCCGATGATGGCGGTCAACCTGGGCACCCGGGGCGTACAGGAGGCGCTCGACCTGCTGGAATACTGCAACATCCGGTCGGGCACCGCGCTGTCGGATCTGCGGATCGCCAACGGGACGAAGGACCCGCACGACGTCAGGATGTGGTGCCTGGGCAACGAGATGGACGGCCCCTGGCAGATCGGGCACAAGACCGCCCGCGAGTACGGCAGGATCGCCGCCGAGACGGCCCGTGCCATGCGCATGATCGACCCGAATCTGGAGCTGGTGGCCTGCGGCAGCTCCGGCTCGTCGATGCCGACCTTCGGGTCCTGGGAGGCGACCGTCCTGGAGGAGACGTACGACGTCGTCGACCACATCTCCTGCCACGCCTACTACGAGGAGAAGGACGGCGACCTCGGCGGCTTCCTGGCCTGCTCGACCGACATGGAGCACTTCATCGCGTCGGTCGCGGCCACCGCCGACCACGTGGGGGCGCGGCTGCGGTCGCGCAAGCGGATCGGCATCTCCTTCGACGAGTGGAACGTCTGGTATCTCAGCCGCTTCCAGTCGGCCGAGCCGCCCACGGACTGGCCGGTCGCACCGCCGCTGCTGGAGGACCACTACCACCTGGCCGACGCCGTGGCCCTCGGCGGCCTGCTCATCACGCTGCTGCGCAACAGCGACCGGGTGCTGGCCGCCTCTCTCGCCCAGCTCGTCAACGTGATCGCCCCCATCATGACCGAGCCGGGCGGCCGGGTGTGGAAGCAGACGACCTTCCATCCCTTCGCGCAGGCGTCCCGGTACGCCTCCGGCGACGTGCTGCGGGTCGAGCCCGTCTCACCCATGTACGACACGGCCGAGTTCGGCGAGGTCCCCGTGCTGCACGCGGTCGCCACCCATGACGAGGACGACGAGACCACGACGCTGTTCGCGGTGAACCGCTCGACCGAGGAGCCCGTGACGCTCGAGATCGACGCCCGGGCGCTGGGCCGCGATGTCGTGATCACCTCGGCCGACACGCTCACCGACCCGGACGTCTACGCACGCAACACGGCCGACGCCCCCGATCGCGTCGCGCCCCGAGCCAACCCCGATCACCGATCCGACCCGCTCCGCGTCGTACTCCCGCCCGTGTCCTGGAACGTGATCCGCCTCACCCCTCCCCCCCGCCCGTGATCTTGTAGTTGCTCGCACGAATGGCCCGTGAGCTGCCCCGCCTCCCTCCGTGATCTTGCAGAAACTCGCACACACCATGGTTCATCTGCGGCTTCACCGTTCGTGATCTTGCAGTCCTGGAGTGCAAGATCACGAACGGCATTCGCCCAGGTGAACGGTCATGGGTGCAAGTTTCTGCAAGATCACGAACGGTGAAGCCGCAGGTCGGGCGGCCTGCCTGCGAGCAACTACAAGATCACCCCCATGAGGGGGGTCGGGTCTGAACCACCCGCGTGCGGCCTTATGTTCTCCTTGGAGGCCAGTGCCGGCCGGGGATCGCGCGCTCGGGAGCTGATCATGTCGGATCATTCGGTGACCATCGACCTCAACTCGGATCTGGGTGAGGGTTTCGGCCAGTGGCGGCTCGGCGACGACGAGGCGCTGCTCTCGATCGTGACGAGCGCCAACGTGGCGTGCGGCTTCCACGCCGGAGACCCGACGATCATGCGGAGCGTGTGCGAGCTGGCGGCCGCACGCGGCGTCGCGATCGGGGCCCAGGTCAGCTACCGGGATCTGGGCGGGTTCGGGCGGCGGTTCATCGACGTCGCACCCGAGGAGCTCAGCAACGACATCGTCTACCAGCTCGGCTCGCTGGACGCGTTCGCCCGGCTGGCGGGCACCCGGGTGCGGTACGTCAAGCCGCACGGCGCGCTCTACAACGCGATCGTGCATCACGAGGAGCAGGCCGCCGCCGTGGTCGCCGCCGTACGCGCCTACGATCCCGCGCTGCCGGTGCTCGGGCTGCCCGGCTCGGCCTGGCTGCGCCGGGCGGAGAGCGCGGGGCTGGCCACGGTGACCGAATGCTTCGCCGACCGGGCGTACACGCCGCAGGGCACGCTGGTGCCGCGCGGCGCGCCCGGCGCGGTGCTGCACGACCCCGAGCAGGTGGCCGAGCGCTGCCTGCGCATGGTCAGGGGGGAGCCGATCGAGGCCGTCGACGGGACGCCGCTGCTCATCCGGGCTCAGTCGATCTGCGTGCACGGCGACAGTCCTGGCGCGGTGGAGATGGCCCGCAGGGTCAGCGAATCGCTCAAGGCGGGCGGGATCGGGCTGTCCCCGTTCAGCCGGCTCGCCGGGAAGTCCCGGGGAGAGCCGTGATGCCCGGCCTGCGGCGGTACGGCGAGGGCGCGCTGCTCGTGGAGCTCGACGGCCTGGCCGAGGTGATCGCGCTCTATGACGCACTCGCCGCCGATCCGCCGCGCGGGGTGACCGACATCGTGCCCGCCGCCGGGACGCTGCTGATCCGGTTCGAGCCGCCGGGAAGCCACACCGCCGTGGCCTCGGCCGTACGATCCGCCTGGGCCGCCTGGGCCGTACGATCCGGCGCCGATCGGGGAGCCGACGCCCCCGAGGTGACGATCCCCGTCGTCTACGACGGGGCCGACCTGGCCGCCGTGGCCGCGCACACCGGGCTCACGGAGAGCGAGGTCGTGGCCGCGCACACCGGCACGTCGTGGACCGTGGCGTTCTGCGGGTTCGCCCCGGGCTTCGGATATCTCGTCGGCGGGGATCCCCGGCTGGCCGTACCCCGCCGGGCCGAGTCGCGCGTGCGCGTCCCGGCCGGATCGGTGGCGCTGGCCGGGCAGTTCAGCGGCGTCTACCCGCGGGAGTCGCCCGGCGGCTGGCAGCTCATCGGGCGCACCGAGGCGGTGGTGTGGGACACCAGTACCGACCCGCCCGCGCTGCTGCGGCCGGGCGTCCGCGTGCGGTTCACCCAGGTGGGCGCCGCCGGAGCGCGACATGGCTGAGCTGGAGGTGCTCGCGACCGGGCCGCTGACCACGGTGCAGGACCTGGGCCGCCCGGGCCGGGCCCACCTCGGGGTGGGCAGATCGGGCGCGGCCGACCGGGGGGCGCTGCGGCTGGGCAACCGCCTGCTCGCCAACCCCGAGGGGGCCGCGGCTCTGGAGGTCACGCTGGGCGGGCTGCGCGTACGCGCCCGCGGCCACCTGGTCGTCGCGCTGACCGGCGCCCCCTGCCCGGCCACCGTCGTGGAGGCGTCGGGGCGCGGCAGGGTCATCGGCCACCAGTCGGTGGAACACCTGCCCGACGGGGCGACGCTGTGGCTCGGCGTGCCCGTACGCGGGCTGCGCACCTACCTCGCGGTGCGGGGCGGCCTGGCCGTCCCCGAGGTGCTGGGATCGCGGTCGACGGACACGCTCGCCGGTCTGGGCCCCGAGCGGCCGTCGCCGGGTTCGCTGCTGCCGGTCGGCCCGCCGCCGCCCGTCCATCCCACGGTCGATCTGGCCCCGCTGCCCTGGCCCGATCTCGGCGAGCTCGTGCTGGAGCTGCTGCCCGGCCCGCGGGACGACTGGTTCCGCCCGGGCGCGCTGCGGGCGCTGTGCGCCGAGCCGTACGAGGTGACGGCGGACAGCGACCGGGTGGGCATCCGGCTGCGCGGGCCGCGCCTGGAACGGCTGCGCGACGGCGAACTGCCCAGTGAGGGCATGGTCCCGGGAGCGCTTCAGGTGCCGCCCTCGGGCCGGCCGACGCTCTTCCTCGCCGACCATCCGGTCACCGGCGGCTATCCGGTGATCGCGGTGGTGCGCGACCGCGACGTGGACCGGGCGGCGCAGGCCCGCCCCGGCCAGCGCGTCCGGTTCCGCACGTCGGCCGCCGCGCGTACGGCGGCTACGTCGCGGCTCGACCCGCCATGACGGTCTCGGCGAGCCTGACGACGCCCATGGCCGAGGCCTCCGCCTCGGCTTCCGGCTCGACGGGTACGGCGAGCCGCAGCGCGAGGTTGCGCCGCCACCAGCCGGAGGCGGCCATCGCTCCCCCGCCGAGCACGACGGCGGCGGGCCGCTCGGGCAGCGCTTCCGCCAGTGTGCGCACCCCGGCGGCGATCTGCCCGCTCACGCCGTCGAGCAGCGCGGCGAGGATCTCGACCGGTCCCGTGCCGAGGGTCAGCCCGGAGATCGACCCGGTGGAGGCGGGCCGCGGCGGCCGGGCGCCCGCGAGATCCGGTACGGCCGTCAGCCCGTGCGGGGGGCCCTCGCCCCGTGCGACGAGCGCCGCCTCCACGTCGTCGGGCAGCAGCAGGGTCCGCCGCGCCCAGGCGAATACGTTGCCCCCGGCGGAGTAGGCGATGCCGGTCACCGCGAGGTCGTGGTCGACCAGGTAGCGCCAGCAACCGCCGGGCAGCGTGAAGGCTCCGGCGAGGGGATGCGCGACCCGGACGGCGGCGGAGGTCCCGACGGTGACCGAGATCCGATCGGGTCCCGCGCAGCCTCCGCCGACGGTGGCGGCCGCGCCGTCGCCGACGGCGGGCAGCCACGGCACGTCGCGCAGCGCGGGCCAGCGGCGCGCCCACCGCGAGTCCAGCGTGCCGGTCCAGCCCCGCGGCGCCAGCGGGGGCAGCCGATCCCCGGTCACGCCCGCAAGCGCCATGGCCTCGCCGTCCCAGCGCCCCGCCGCCAGATCGAGCAGACCGGTGCCCGAGGCCATCGAGACCGAGGCGGCCGGCTCCCCCAGCAGGCGGCGGGAGACGTACTCCGCCAGCCCGGCGAACGACCGGGACCGATCCCCACCGCCGAGCCGCTCCTCCAGCCAGGGGATGCGCACCGTCCAGTAGAGCGGGTGCCGCCAGGCGCCCGTGCGCCGGTGCAGCTCTCCCGCGGCCGGTATTTCCGCGTACGCCTCCCGGGCACGGGTGTCCGCCCAGGTCAGCAGCGGGGTGACCGGCCGGCCCGCGGCGTCGAGCGCGAGCAGCGAGTGCCACTGGCACGAGGTGGCCACCGCCCGGACGCCGTCGAGGTGGTCGTGCACCTCGTCCAGGCAGGCCATCAGGCCGTCGAGGTACTCGTCCGGATCGAGCTCGGCCCGGCCCGCGTCGTCCACGCCGAGCCGCACCTGCCTGCGGGCGAGCGCGACGACGCGACCGCACGCACCGGCGCCCTCCCAGACCACGGCCCGTGCCGACGACGTGCCGAGATCGAGCGCGAGGACCTTCACGCCGCCCTGCTTCCCCGGGGGCACGGGTTCATCCCCGGCTCCGGACGAATTCGCGCAGCCAGCGGAAGCTGGCCTTGGGCGTGCGGGCCTGGGTGTCGTAGTCCACGTGCACCAGGCCGAACCTGGCGGCGTACCCCCGCGCCCACTCGAAGTTGTCGATCAGTGACCAGCAGAAGTATCCCCTGATGTCCACGCCGTCGGTCATGGCCTGCCGGATCGCGGCCAGGTGGTCGCGCAGGTAGTCGATCCGCCCGGTGTCCTCCAGTGCCCCGTCGTCGCCGTAGCCGTTCTCGGTGATGTAGACGGGCGGCAGTTCCGGATAGCGCCGGACCAGACCGGTGAGGGTCTGATGGAGCCCCTCGGGCTCGACGACCCAGCCCAGGCCGCTGGTGCGCGCGCCCGGCGGCGTCACCGTACGGGTGCCCAGGTCGAAGGCGGAACGCAGCGCGGGGTCCGGCTGGTCGTACGGCGCGGCCGCCACGTGCAGCCGGTAGTAGTAGTTGACGCCGAGGAAGTCCAGCGGGGCGCCGATCAGCGCCAGGTCGCCGTCCCGCTGGAAGGCGAACCCACTGATCCGGCCGAAGACGTCGGCGAGGTCGGCCGGGTAGCGCCCGCCGAGCAACGGCTCGGTGAACTGCCGGTTGACCAGCAGGTCCATCCGGCGGGCCGCGTCGGCGTCGGCCGGGGAGGAGCTCGCCGGCACCGTGGGCGACATGTTGAGCGTGATGCCGATCCGCTGATCAGGCCGAGCCAGGGCGCGCAGCCGCGCCACCGCCAGGCCGTGCCCGAGCAGCAGGTGGTGGACGGCGGCCAGCGCGCCGTCGCCCTCGCGTGCTCCCGGCGCGTGGCGGCCCTCGCCGTACCCGACGATGGCCGAGCAGTAGGGCTCGTTGAGCGTGATCCAGCGCGAGACCCGGTCGCCGATCGCGTCGTGCACCGTCTCGGCGTAGTCGGCGAAGCGCTCGGCCGTGTCCCGCACCCGCCAGCCGCCGCGGTCCTCCAGCGCCTGGGGCAGATCCCAGTGGTAGAGGGTGACGAACGGCTCGATGCCGCGCTCGCGCAGCTCGTCCACGAGCCGCCGGTAGAAGTCCAACCCCCGCTGGTTGACCGCACCGCCGCCCTCGGGCAGCACCCGGGGCCAGGCCACGGAGAAGCGGTAGGCGCCGACCCCGAGATCGGCCATGAGGTCGACGTCCTCGCGCCATCGGTGGTAGTGATCGCAGGCGAATTCGCCGCTCTCGCCCCGCTCCACCGCCCCCGGCATCCGGCAGAAGGTGTCCCAGATCGAGGGCCCGCGGCCGTCGGCGTCGACCGCCCCCTCGATCTGGTAGGCCGCGGTGGCCGTCCCCCACACGAATCCCGCCGGGAACGCCTCCGGTACGGCCGTCTCTTCCTCGATCGCCGTCATATTTCGAACGCTCCAGACATGATCTTTCAAATCGACTTGCATCCCACCCGTCCATGGGCCGGGTGTCAAGTCACGGAAACATCAAGCAGCACGATTCCGGGAGAAGTATTGACAGCTTTCCCGCGCTGACGTACTTTAGCTGAAACCGGTTACATGAAACCGGTTTCAGACGAGGCGAGTGATGATCCGTGGCGACGATCAGAGAACTGGCCCACCTGTGCGGCGTGTCTCCCGCGACCGTCTCCCGGGTGTTCAACAACCCGGACGTGGTGAACGCCAAGACCAGGGAACAGGTCATGAGTACGGCCCAGCGCATCGGCTACCTGCCCAACGAGTCGGCCCGCACGCTGGCCACGAAGAAATCGTTCATGGTCGGCCTGGTCTGGGATACCGACCATCGCCGTCCCGGCTGGCGTCATCCGTTCTTCCAGGAAATCCTGATCGGTCTGAAAACCGCGCTCAGCGGGCGCGGATATCACCTGCTGCTGCTCGCCACGAGCGGCGAGAAAACACCCGACGCCTATCTGCACGCCGTCCGCAGGCACAACATCGACGGCGTGGTGTTGATCGACAGCGATAATTGGGATTCCTCGCTGCAGCGTCTTGCCGATTCCAGGGTCCCGTGCGTCTCTCTCGACCGTCCGGTGACGGGTTCCCGCACGACCTACGTCACCTCGGACAACGCGGGCGGGGCCCGCGTCGCCGTACGGCACCTGCACCGCCGGGGGCGCCGGACCATCGCCACGATCACCGGCCCGACCAGGACCGGGCCCGGAGCCGAGCGGCTGCGTGGCTACGTCGGCGAGCTGGGCCGGCTCGGCCTGCCGCACCGGCCGGAGCTCATCGTCGAGGGCGACTTCTACCTCAGCGGCGGCTATGCCGCGATGCGGCGGCTGCTGGACCTGGACGAGCGGCCGGACGCCGTTTTCGTGGCCGGGGACGCGATGGCCGTCGGCGCGCTGCGCGCGATCGGCGAAGCCGGCCTGAAGGTGCCCCACGACATCGCGCTGGTCGGCTTCGACGACCTCGAACTGGCCGCCCTGATGCAGCCCGGCCTCACCACGATCGCCCAGGACAAACCCGGCTTCGGCACCGCCGCGGCCGCCGCCGTGTTCGCCATGATCAACGGTGGCGCCACCCCGCCGCCGCGCACCCTCCCGACGACCCTGGTCGTCCGCGGATCCTCATAGACTCATCCCGGTGAGCGGACGACGGCGATCAGGCCAGGACGATCGGATCAAGGTGATCGGGCGATGGTGAGCGAGCGGCCGTACGTGCTGCTGAGCTGCGCGGCGTCCATCGACGGTTACATCGACGACGCGAACGCGAGCCGGCTTCTGCTGTCCAACGAGGCCGACTTCGACCGGGTGGACGAGGTGCGGGCCGGCTGCGACGCGATCCTGGTCGGCGCGAACACGATACGCAGGGACGATCCGCGGCTCCTCGTGCGTTCATCCGCCCGCCGCGCCGCAAGGGTGGCACGCGGCCTGTCCCCCACCCCGGTCAAGGTCACGATCACCGGGCGGGGAGACCTCGATCCGTCGGCCCGGTTCTTCGCGGCCGACGAAGCGGAAAAGATCGTCTATACCGCGTCGGCTGCCCTGGACAAGGCGCGTGAGCTGGTCGGCGCCGTCGCCGACGTGGTCGACGCCGGCGATCCCGTCGAGCTCTCCCGGCTGCTCGGCGATCTGGCCGGCCGGGGCGTCGGCAGGCTCATGGTGGAGGGCGGCGGCGCCACGCACACCCGTTTTCTCACCGCCGGTCTCGCCGACGAGCTGCACCTGGTCATCGCGCCGTTCTTCGTCGGAGACCACCGCGCGCCCAGGTTCGTGGGCGACGGCGTCTTCCCATGGGGCCCGGCGGCGGACATCGCGCATCGGGCCCGGCTCGCCGGCGTCGTCAAGATGGACGACGTCGTGCTGCTGCGTTACGCACTGTCCGGCAGGTGCCGGGCATGAGCCGGGTCGCGGGCCGGGGGTCCCCGTCTCCCGCCTCCGAAGCGGACCGGCGGTGGCTGCGCGAGGCGATCGAGCTGTCGCGCCGCTGCCCGCCGTCCGATACAGCGTACTCCGTCGGAGCGATCATCGTCGCGGGCGACGGCACGCGGCTGGCCGACGGCTACTCGCGTGACGTCGATCCCCGCTTCCACGCCGAGGAGTCGGCCCTCGCCGCCCTGGCCGGGTCCGGCGGGGGAAGCGCCGGCCTGGCGGATGCGACGATCTACAGCTCGCTCGAGCCGTGCAGCAGCCGCAGGTCCCGGCCGCGCACCTGCACGCAGCTGATCCTCGCTGCGGGCATCGGCCGGGTGGTGTTCGCGCTGCACGAGCCGCCGCTGCTGGCCGATTGTCACGGTGCCGAACTACTCGGGCAGGGCGGCGTCGAGGTCGTCGAGATCGCCGACATGGCGCGGCTCGTCCGCGACGTCAACGCACACCTGTTGCCGCCCGGTGCCGACGGCGGGTAGCCGTCCGGGGTCGCCGGGTTCCGGGTCCGGATGTCCGGTCCGGGTGTCCGGGTGTCCGGGTGTCCGGGTGTCCGGGAATCCAGAGACGTCAGGCGTCCGTACGGCCCCCGGGCGGCTCCCGCAGGATCAGCGCGGCGGCGCCGAGCAGGCCGGCGTCGCGCCCCAGGGAGGTGGGGTCCACGCGCAGGCGGCCGAGGAACCCGAGCCCGGCGTTCCGCGCGACCGCCCGCCTGAGCGGATCGAACAGGACCGCTCCCGCCGCGGCCACACCTCCACCCACGACCACGTGATCGAGGTCGAAGAGAGCCGCCGCGGTGAGGAACGCGGTCGCGAGCGCGTCCGCCGCGCGCTGGAACGCGCACCGGGCGACCTCCTCCCCCGCTGCCGCCGACACCGCCAGTTCCCTGGCGTCGGCGCCGTTCCAGCCGAGCGATCGGGCCCAGCGGACCATGCTCGGGCCGCTGGCCATCGTCTCGACGCATCCGGAGGCGCCGCAGGGACACGCCTCGCCCCCCGGATCGGCCACGATGTGGCCGATGTGTCCCGCGTTCCCCGTCGGGCCCAGGTACGGCACGCCGTCGAAGACGAAACCGCCGCCCACGCCGGTGGAGACGACCACGCCCAGCATGGCTCGGGCGCCGCCCTCCGGCAGGCCACGCCACCACTCCCCCAGCGCCATGCACTGGGCGTCCCCCGCGAGCCGCACCGGCCGTCCCGGCAGCATCCGGCCGAGCTCATCCGTCAGCGGGAAGTTCCGCCAGCTCGGAATGTTGACCGGACTGACCGTCCCCTTGTCCGGGTCGAGCGGGCCCGCCGAGCCCACGCCGATCCCGTCGAGACGGTCTCGCGGCACCCGCCGGAGGACCCGGTCCACCACCTCGGCGAGCGCCGCTCCGGCGCTTCGCGCTCCGTCGAGGGGCACCTCAGCGCGGGCCGTCATCGTGCCGTCGGCCCCGACCGCCGCCGCGGCGAACTTGGTGCCGCCGATGTCCACGGCGAGCACGTTCCGGTCTTCGTACGGCGAGCGGGGGGTGCGCACGTGCCCTCCTGAGGGACTTAACCGAATAAGTGCGCCGACCGTACGGTCCGGATGACAACGATGTCAACGGTGATGCCGAGGCGACCGCCGTCGGCTCGCCCTGCCCTGTCCGCCGCACATCTCGATCTCCGGCTCTTTCCCCTCTTTCCGCATCGGGTCGGGCCGCCCGTGCCGGGTCAGATCTCTCGGCCCCCTCCCCTCGTCCACCTGGGCGAACCACGGAATCACAGCGCAGGACGACGAGCTCGGCCGATGCCAAGCCACCGGGCAGCTAGAAGCAGTAAAAAGTCGGTATATCTTGACCGCCATGCCACCGTCTTTCAGGCCGTCGATCGGCCTGCAACTCATGAGCACCACCAAGGCCGTCAGCCGGGCGCTGGACAGCGCCCTGGCGGCGGAGGGGAGCTCACTGCCGATCTGGCTGATCATGATCTCGCTCAAGACCAGGCGCCTGAGCAACCAGCGCGAACTGGCCGAGGCGGTGGGAGTCCGGGGTGCGACACTGACCCATCACCTCAACACGATGGAGCATGAGGGCCTGCTGACCCGCCGCCGCGACCCGGCGAACCGCCGGGTGCATCTCGTGGAGCTCACCGAGAAGGGCGAGGCCACGTTCATCCGGCTCAGGAAGGCCGCCGGCGCCTTCGACCGACGCCTGCGCGCCGGGCTGAACGCGGAGGAGATCGCCGCCATAGAGCACGTGCTCGCGAAGCTGGACGACAACGTACGGCGTGGCCGGCCCACCTGACGGCCCCCTGCCGTGACCCGCGCATCCCCTCCGGAGATGTGGGTAGGAGGCCCGCAGCGGACCCAGGAGGGAACATGCGTTCGTCGATCCGTCTCGGCCGCATCGCCGGAGTCTCGGTCGGGCTCAACATCAGCGTGCTGGTCATCGTCGCGATCCTGGTGTTCGGGCTGGCGTTCGGGCGGTTCCCGATCGCCTTTCCCGGTTCGTCCCCGGCGGTCTACCTGCTGGCCGGTGTGGCGGCCGCCGTGCTGTTCCTCGCGTCGTTGCTGGCGCACGAGCTCGCGCACGCGGTGATGGCGAAACGGCACGGCATCGAGGTGTCCGGCATCACGCTCTGGCTTCTCGGCGGCGTGGCCGAGCTGCGCGGCGAGCCGCGTACACCCGGCGCCGACGTGCGGATCGCCGCCGTCGGCCCCGCGACCAGCCTGGCCGCCGGAGTGGTCTTCGGGCTGCTGACCTGGCTGACCTCGGCGGTCGGCGGCGCACCTCTACTCGCCGGGATGTTCGGCTACCTCGCCGTGGTCAACGTGCTCCTGGCCGTCTTCAACCTGATCCCGGCGGCGCCGCTGGACGGCGGCCGGGTGCTGCGCGCCGCACTGTGGGCGTGGCGGGGCGACCGCGTCAGTGCCGCGGTGACCGCCGCGCGAGCCGGCCGGACCTTCGGCTACTTCCTCATCGCGCTCGGCCTGCTCCAGGTCGTCTCCGGACTGGGTTTCCAAGGCCTGTGGCTCGCCCTGATCGGCATGTTCCTCGTCAACGTCGCCAGCGCCGAGGAGCAGCAGACACAGCTCGGCGCCGCGCTGCACGGCATCCGGGTCGGCGACGTGATGTCGGAGCGGCCCGTCACCGCCGATCCCGGCGAGACCGTGACGGACCTCGTCGAGCGAGTCGTGATGCGGCACCGGCTGTCCACCTATCCGCTGGTGGACGAGCACGGCGGCTTCGTCGGACTGGTGACGCTCAACCGGATCCGCGCGGTGGCCCCGCAGGCCCGGGCCACGACCCGCCTGCGCGACATCGCCTGTCCACCGGACGATGTGCCCCGGGCGCAAGCGGACGAGGCCCTCACCGACCTGCTGCCGAGGATGGGCGGCTGCGCCGACGGGAGGGCCGTGGTGCTCGATCCGGACGGCCGCCTGATCGGCCTGATCACGCCCAGCGACATCAGCCGGACGATCCAGACCGTCGACCTCCGCGCCGCCCAGCCGTACCCCGCGCCACGCGGCGCCGACCTCGCCCCACGCTACCCGGACCACACCGGTCACCGGGACGCCGCCTGACCCTCCGCGCTCAGGAGGTGCGGCGAGGGTCGTCGGCCGCGTATTCCTCGACGTCGTCGGGAGAGTCGGCGCCCGGGACGTGCCAGCCGGTCAGGTCGGCCTCGTCGGGGGACCATTCCGCGTCCGGGGACTGGGCCAGCGGATTCTGCCAGTCGGCCGGGATCTCTTCGCCGCCCGCACGTCGCGCGGACTCGGGATCGTGCGACATCGTGCCCTCCTCTGCCGGTCTCCGTCCGGACCCACTCCGGCTTCCGTCCGGCTCTTTCCGACCTCGGTCCGGTCGGTGTTCGGGTACGGCCGGGCGATGCCGGCCGCCGCCGCCCGGTGAGGTGCTGTTTTTTCGCGGTTCGTTCTCCACGGCACCGTTTGCCGCGATGCCGTTCTTCCCGATGGCCGTCCATCGCGGTGCCGTTCTTCGCGATAGCCGTTCTCCGCGCGCATACCCCCGCAATCCATCACCATGCAGAAAACACACTTTCCTTCACATGGGGCATATGCGTGATTTGCGGCAGTTCATCCCGTGTTGATGGAGGAACTGGGGGTAGGCGTCCCCTGTCCCCGCTGCGGGACGTTACGCGAGGGGCCGAGGGGGGTGACGAGGTGACGACCGCGGACGACCTGTCGATCGAGAAGCAGCGGCACCGATTCGAGCGGGACGCCCTGCCGTACCTCGACCAGATCTACGCCGGCGCCCTGAGGCTGTCCCGGAACCCCGCCGACGCTGAAGACCTCGTCCAGGAGGTCTTCGCCAGGGCCTTCTCCAACTTCCACCAGTTCCGGGAGGGCACCAACCTCAGGGCCTGGCTGTACCGGATCCTGACGAACACCTACATCAACACCTACCGCAAGCAGCAGCGGCAGCCGCAGCGCACGGCCGGGGAGGACATCGAGGACTGGCAGCTCGCCGAGGCCGCCTCCCACACCTCCGGTGGGCTCAGGTCGGCCGAGGCCGAGGCACTGGACGGCCTGCCGGACACCCGGGTGAAGCAGGCGCTCAACGAGGTGCCGGAGGACTTCCGGCTCGCCGTCTACCTGGCCGACGTCGAGGGCTTCAGCTACAAGGAGATCGCCCAGATCACGGGTGTCCCGATCGGGACCGTCATGTCCCGTCTGCACCGAGGCCGGCGGCAGCTCCGGCACAAGCTCGAAGACTACGCCGTCGAGCTCGGCATGATCCCGGCCGACGGCCCGCCCGGCGGGTAGCCGGACCATGTCCGGCCGCACAGCGGCGGGAGGTTCACCGGATCGCCCGGTCCGACAGGAAGGGATATTGCATCCCTCGGGACTTTTAAGACCATCAAATCCATATAAAGCCCATCGCGTTATCTCGCCCAGAACTCCCAGGGCGCGCCTGAACCCAGATCGCGTGCACCCGAAAGGCTCATGGCGTACCCGAAAGACTCATGGCGAACCCGAAAGGCTCATGACGAACCCGAAGCCCCCAGCGTCCGAAACCCATGGCGCGCGATTCCCCCAACCCCATGTTGTGATCTTGCAGTTTCTCGCAGGGAAGGGCGCCGACCTGCCCGTTCCCCATCCGTGATCTTGCAGAAACTCGCACACCGGCCCGCCGTCCAGGACGAACACCGTACGTGATCTTGCAGGCGCGTACGGCGAAGCCGGACACGGGAACCGACAGACGGCGAGTTTCCCGCAGGCTCGCCGGACGCCGGGATGGCGGGTCGAATGGGGGTGGGGTCGGACGATCCGGGCGGTAGCGGATATTTCACGATTCAACGGAAGTCGCTGCGGATCTTGCCGCTCGCGTATAACCTCTGCCGCGTCGAGGTTTCCCAGATCTCAAACGAGGAAGCGGCGTGGCGAGGATGTGGGCGCAGCTACCGATGGGTCGTGTCGTACGACTGGGCGGCGCGAGTGCCAAGGATGTCATGCTCGCCCTTGAGCCGCTGCCCGACGACGCCCCCGCGATCGTCACCTACAGTCCGCCCTCGGTCTCCTCGGTGAGCGAGCTGGTCACCACCCTGCTCGCCGAACTCGAAACAGCGGCCGTCGAACTCTTCCCCTCCTGGCTCCCGGGCGCGGAGGGCATCACCGGCTCCGGCGGCGCGAGCGTTCCCGCCGTACGCGCACTCGCGCTGCGTACGGCATCCGCCACCCGGCATTTCGCACCTTTCCTGGCGGACCTCGCCGAGCTCTCCCTTCGCGGCGAAATCCGCGGCGAAATCCGCGGCGAAATCCGCGGTGGAACCAGCGGTGGAACCAGCGGTGGAACCAGCGGCGAAATCGGTGGTGGAATCCGCGGGGGAGGGGGCCGCCGGAAGTTCCCACCCGAGGTACGCGCCACGGGTCTCGCCCGCGTCCTCGCCGCCGGCTTCCGCCGCGATCGAGCGGCGATCCTCATCCGCGTCCCCCAGGGGCTCTCCCCCATCGGCGAGAACGTGCTGGTCGCCGCATCCGAATGGCTGACCGATCACGGAGGCTTCGGCGTCTGGCTCACCGGCGCGCCGCTCGTCTCCGTCGACCGGGTCGCAACGGTCGTCCTCGACCTGCCCGTCTCGGGGAGCGCCCCCGGCACGGGCGCCCTCGCCTATCCGAGGGATCCGCTCGCCGTCCTGCGCTTTCCGGCCGTCGCCGGGATGCCGCATCCGGCGAGCCGGGCCGAGAAGTCCCTCGAGGCCGCGCTCGAGTCATGCCCCTGGGCGACCGGACGAGCCTGGAACCAGCCCTATCGGTCGTCCCCCCTCACCCCGTCCGTACGGATAGACCTGCTCTGGCACACCGAGCGCTGCGCGGTCGAGATCGACGGCCCGGAACATCGCGGCGAGGACGCCTACGAAGCGGACCGCCGCCGCGACGTACGGCTCCAACTGGACGGCTACGCCGTCCTCCGCTTCACGAACAAACAGATCATGAACGAGATGGACCTCGTTCTGAAGCAGCTCGAGCGGTTCCTGGAATCCCGCCGCTCTGGAACGTTCAAAGGATCGCACCATGTCTGAGCAGAAACTGTCGTCGTCCCAGACCGCCGTTTTGCTGGTCCTCATGGCCGAGGCCAGAGAGATCTCCAACCTCGAGCTGGGCGAACTCTACGACGTCACCCTCTCCGGGGTCGACCGAAAGAAGCTGAACGACCTCAAACTGGTCGAGAGCTGGAAGCAGGGCCGCGCGTTCGTCCATGTGCTGACCGACAGCGGCTGGGCGTACACGGCCGAACTGTTCCGCGAGGGCATGCAGGCCTCCGGCCGTCCGGCCGGGCGGGTGCTCGAGGCGGCGCTCCGCGCGATCGTGGCGAACCTCCCGCGCCACATGGGCCGGACCGAAAGCAGCCTCGCCGACCTCTTCGCCCGTGAGGAGGACGTCGTCCCGGCGGCCGTCGAGACCGCCGCCCCTGAAGCGTACGCTCCGGAGACTCCCGCCCTCGAGAGCGTCGCTCCCGTACCGAGCGGCGCTGCCGCAGCACCGGCCACGGACGCCCCCACCCTATCGGCGCAGGACATCGAGACCAGGATCCGGAAGGCGTACGCGCAGCTCGCCGGGGGGCCGAACGCGTGGGTCAGCCTGACCCTGCTGCGTCCGCTCCTGGGTGACGCTCCCCGGCACGAAGTCGACACGGCCCTCCGCCGGATGATCGGCATGCCCGACGTACGGATCGTCCCGTGGGAGAACCAGAAGACCCTCACTCAGACCGACCGTGACGCGGCGGTGGTCATCGGGGATCAGGCGAAGCACATGATTTTGATCGGGGCATGATGACGGACGGGAAACTGAAGGCCCTCGCCGCTCTGAGGTTCAACTACGCCCAGAGCGCGGCCGACGTCTGGCACCCCCTGCCGTTCCACGTCGAGGGTCTTCACCGGCGAACCGCGCAGGTCATCCTCGCCGGTCTGATCGAAGCGGAGGAGAGCACCGAGGCGAGCCCGATCGGCACGGTGCTGGCGGGCCAGCAGGGCGCAGGCAAGACACACCTGCTCGGCTGGATTCGCCAGAAGGTGCACGAGGAGGACGGCTACTTCCTCCTGGTCAGCCTGCTCGACGCGCGCGGTTTCTGGGAGAGTGTGCTGCTCTCCATGCTCGACAGCCTGTCCCGGCCCATGCCGCGCGCGGAGACCCAGCTCGGAGAACTGCTGTGGCGGCTGTGCGTGCTGGCGGAGGTGCCGCGCCAAATACGCCCGTCTCTGATGGGCGATGCCCCTCTTTCGCGAGAGCATGTCGATGCCTTCGTCCGGGCTCTTCGCGGCTACGACCGGAAGGTCGGCCGCGAGACCCAGGACACCGCGAGAGCGCTCGTGCTGCGCGCGGCCTGCGATCTGGCCGCGCAGGACGTCGGCGACGCCTACCTCACCTCCGCGCCCGAAGGAGAACCCGGCGAGCGCGCGCATTGGGGCTTCAGCACGATCACGAAGTCCCCGCAGGAGATCGTCAGGGATCTGTCCCGGTTGCTGGCGCTGACCGGCCCCTCCGTCATCGCCGTGGATCAGATCGACGTCCTCCTCGCCCAGTCGGCGATCACCATGACGGCGGAGAGAGACGATTCGTGGCAGCAGGCGCTGATACTGGAGCAGATCGCCGGTGGGCTGATGGCGCTTCGGGAGCAGACGGCCCGCACTCTGATCGTGCTTTCCTGTCTGCCCGCGTCGTGGACCGTGATCAAGTCACAGGCCACGGCCACCGTTCGGGACCGGTTCAAGGAGACGATGCCGCTCGGGACGATCCCGGACGCGGAGACCGGCCGTTCACTGATCGAGAAGCGGCTCGCCGCCCAGTACGGAAAGGCCGGGTTCGAGCCGCCGTACCCGACGTGGCCGGTGAAGCCGGAGGCGTTCGCCAACGCGTACGAGTACACCCCGCGTCAGTTGCTCATCCGGGTCGACGAGCACGTCCGGTCGTGCCTGGCGAACGGCCGGGTGACCGAGTTGGCGCGTCTCAACGACACCGAACCGGTCAAGGCCGGACCCGTGATCGACCTACCACCCGTCGACAAGCTCGACGAGTTGGACCGGCGGTTCGCGGAGTCGCGGAAGCGAGCGGACGTCGCGGCGGCCCTGGACCCCGCTACGGAGGACGCGGTGATGCCCGGACTGCTGTCCGCCGGCCTCACCGCCTGGATCGCCGAGCAGGACGAGGACAGGCGGGTGTTCAGCCTGGATCCTCCGCCGAGCGCCAAGCCTCCCCTGCACGCCCGCCTGCGCCGCAGTCTCGATGAGGCGCGGGAGGATGAGGCGCACTGGTGTTTCCGGGCGATCTCGGCGACGCATCACCTCGCCGCGCTGACCCGGCTGCGCAACGCGTCGGTGGCCGCCGGGCTGGACGCCGCTGTGCCCAAGCGCAGGCTGTTCGTGCTCAGAAACCGGAGCTGGGCGAGGGGTCCGGTCACCCAGGAGACCCTCGCCGCCTTCGAGCAGGCGGGCGGCCGGGTCCTCCCGATCGACGAGGAGGATCTGAAGATCTTCGCGGCGCTGCGCGACCTGCAGGCGGAGAACCCGCCGAACCTGCAGGCATGGCTGACCGCCAGAAGGCCGACGAACGAGGCGAAACTGTTCCGCGAGGCCCTCAGCGACGCATCGGCCGTTCCCGGTGCCCGTCCCGCCCTCGACGGCGTACGGTCCCCGACCGCGGGCGTACGGCACATGCCGCAGGACGTCCCGCCGTCGAACGACACCGGTACCGGCAGCAGCACCGGCCCCGGCCACCGGGTCGAGTCCCGACCCGCCCGGGCCGGCACCAGCGATGTCGTCGCGCCTCCGGCCGCGCCTTCCACCGGCGGAGACCTCCTGGCGGACCCCGTAGCCGATCCCGTACGGACCAGGCCGCGTATCACCGTCGGGGCGAGATTCGCCGACGGCGAGCCGGTGACCGTCGAGTTGGCGGCGCTCAGCAAGCACACGGCGATCTTCGCGGGGTCAGGATCGGGAAAGACCGTGCTGATCCGCCGCCTGGTGGAGGAGTGCACCCTGCGGGGCGTCTCCGCGATCGTGCTCGATCCCAACAACGACCTGGCCCGGCTGGGCGACCGGTGGCCGGAGCCGCCCTTGGCGTGGAGCGAGGGCGACGCGGCCAAGGCCGGTGCATATCTGGCGAACACCGAGGTGGTGATCTGGACTCCGGGACGGGTCGGCGGACGACCGCTGAGTTTCCAGCCGCTGCCCGACTTCGCGAGCGTGCTCGACGACACCGACGAGTTCAACGAGGCCGTGGAGACCGCCGTCGCGTCGCTCATCCCCCGGGCCAAGCTGGAAGGCACCTCCAGGAAGGCCCACCTCGGCCGGGCCGTGCTGCGCGAGGCCGTGAACTTCTACGGCCGTCGAGGCAGGACGGGTCTCAGGGGCCTGATCGACCTCCTGTCCGAGTTACCCGAAGATGTGAGCAGCATCGAGGGCTCGGACAAGATCGCGGCCGAGCTCGCCCAGGACCTCACCGCCGCCATGGTGAACGACCCGCTGTTCGGCGGCAGCGGCACCCCGGTGGATCCGGGTCTGCTGCTCACCCCCGCCGCCGGCAAACGGGCCCGCGTTTCGGTGATCAGTTTCGTCGGGCTGCCCTCGGACGTCCAGCGGCAGGGCTTCGTGAACCAACTCCAGATGGCGCTGTTCTCCTGGATCAAACGGCACCCGTCCGCCGACCTGGGCGGGCTGTTCGTGATGGACGAGGCGCAGACCTTCGCCCCGTCCGGGGCCACGACCGTGTGCACGCGCAGCACGCTCGCCCTCGCGGCACAGGCACGCAAGTACGGCCTGGGCCTGGTCTTCGCCACGCAGGCGCCCAAGGGGCTGCACAACCAGATCCCGGGGAACGCCACCACGCAGTTCTTCGGCCTGCTCAACGCCCCCTCCCAGATCACGGCGGCACGGGAGCTGGCCCGGGCCAAGGGCGGCGACGTCCCCGACGTGTCGAGGCTGCGGTCAGGTGAGTTCTACGTCGCGGTGGAGGGGGCGACCTTCCGGAAGGTGCGTACGCCCCTGTGCCTCAGTCACCACCCGGGCAGCCCACTGACCACCGAGGAGGTCATCACACGGGCGAACAGGACCTGAGACCGGGGTCGTGCCGCTGCCGTGCCGCCGACCTTCGCTACCGCAGCGTGCCGAAGGCAGCGGCGGTGGCAACGGCGATCATGGTGGAGAGCACCACCACGACCAGCACGGTCCCGAGGGGGTCGCGTCGCCGTTCGGGTCGGACGGCGGCCCGAACGGGCGCCCGATAGGCCGACACCCGCGGCGACCGCTCCGGAGACGGCCACGGAGACGGCCACGGAGACGGACTCGCGGCGGGCGTCGTCACCGGGCGCGATCGCTCGGGCTGAGCGGGAGCAGGAGGACGGGATGACGGGCCGGGTCCGGGCAACGGCGAAGGCGGCGGTGAAGGCTTCGACGAAGGCCTCGGCGACGGCTTCGGCGAGGGACGCGCTGAAGGTATCGGTGAAGGCGCTGGTGAAGGCGCTGGTGAGGGTGGTGGCACGCAGGTCCTCGTACGCCGGCCGAGCCGGAGCCGCAGGCTGACCACGGGTGGGAGGTCCGCGCAGATGACGACGTCGAGGCCGAGGAC
Source organism: Sphaerimonospora sp. CA-214678 (assembly GCF_050942215.1). Classification (GTDB taxonomy): domain Bacteria; phylum Actinomycetota; class Actinomycetes; order Streptosporangiales; family Streptosporangiaceae; genus Sphaerimonospora. Next base: position 1,644,478 of record NZ_CP192056.1, on the reverse strand, counting down.
GGGTCCGTCCTGCCCCTTCCCGTCGTCCGGCGAGACCTGTGCCGTGACGGCCACCTCGCCGCGGTCCATCGGCGGTACGGCGGCGGCCGGTGTGATCACACCCGACGTGAGGGCGACCGGCGCGGCCACGGCCGCTCCCATCACCACCGCCCGCACCGCGGTCCGCGCCGCCGCCCAGGCGGGTGTTCCCGTCGATCTTGACGTCATCGGCCCGCCGCCAGGCGCTGGATCTCGTGCAGCACGCCGGTGAAGGCCTCCGGCCCGACCGCCAGCCCGCCCGTGAAGGCGTGCGAGATGCTCCAGGCCAGATAGACGCCGACGGCCAGCAGCACAGTCATAGTGATCAGCGGCACGAGTGCCGCTCCGCTGGGACGGGCGCCGGCGAGGAACGGGAAGAGGATGATCACTACACCGGTCACGATCGTCAGGGCGAGGACGGCCGGGGGCAGCGCGGCCGTGGCGTCCGCCGCACGCTGGCGCCGGGCTCCGGACAGGTCCCCGAGCCGTTCCAGCACCGCGCCCTTGACCTCCCGCGCCTCGTCGTCGGTCACCTGCAGAGCGGCCACCTGCGTCCGCAGCGCCTCCAGCCGTACATCACCCTTCGGACTGAGCCGCCCCTCCGCCATCAGCGGCCACTCCTTGTCGACGACGAAGTCCACGTAGTCGCGTACCGCCTGCTGGACCTGGAGGTCGGCGGGCGCGGGCAGTCCGGCAGCGGACCAGTACGCCTCGGCCGCCGCCTGAGCCTCGGCATAGGTGTTCTGCCGAGCGGAGTCTGAGATGGTCCACGGCACGACGATGGCGATGGCGAAGACCAGCAGGAACAGCGAGGACAGCATCGCCCCGGCGTGACCGGCCGAGGTGCCGCCCGGATCGCGGTCGTCAGCGCCGTGACCGAACCTACGGGACAAGAAGGCGGCGAGAGCCACCAGACCGACCGCCGCGATGACGGCGAACGCGCAGACCAGCATGACCATCCCCAGGTGTCCGGGCAGGAATTCAGTCGATTACATTCCGTTTCTTTTCCAACACGATACGTGTCCGACGGACGGCCGGTCGCCGGAACGCCGAAGAAGGCGTCGCGGCGGGGTCGGGTCACGGATCGGCAGCCGAACAGCGGCATTCGAACCACGGCGACCCAACGACCACACCGAGACGGCGACCGCCGGTTCCCCCACGGGCCCGCGGCCACCGTCGGTTAGGGAACCCTGACGTTGCGGAGTGTTGACCGGGCGGTCAATCAAGTGGACCTTCGAAGCAACGGGTCACCTCTCACGTTCGGAGGCTACGGATGGATCTCACGAGATCTCTGTCCGACATCGTCGCCCTGCTCGCGGGCTTGGTCTCGATCCTCGCCGCATTCTTCTGGGCGAGCGACGTCAGCGCGGCGGGCCAGCCGCTGCTCCTACTCGGGGCACTTCTCCTGGTGTCCGCCCTGTGGGCGATCCTCGGCGCCGGTGGGGCGAGTTCCTGGGTCACCGCGGCCTTCGGCGCCCTGCTGTTCGTATCGCCCTGGGCCTTCGGCTTCGACGGCGACGCCGCCGCGGCCTGGACCGCCTGGATCGCCGGCGGCGTCACGGTCGTGGTCGGCCTGCTGACCGCGATCCAGGCCCGCACCGGGGCGGCGGCGAACGCCTGATCGCCTCCCGCCGCGGCCCGGCCCGTCCTCGCCCTCCGGCGATCGACGGCCGGGCCGCACCGCCCGGCCTTCACCCTGTATTCCTCAGCCTGTACCGCCCCCGCCCGTACAGCTCGGCCCGTACTGCTCGGCCGGGCGATGCTGACATGCTGGACGGGTGGAACGGGCAGAGCTGTCCGTACGCTTCGCGTCGGAGCTGTGGATCTTCCTGCCACCCCGGCGCAGGCATGACGAACTGCGGATTCCCTACGACGGCACATCGTCGCTCGGGCACGTGATCGAGTCGGCGGGAGTGCCGCTGACCGAGGTCGGCGCACTCCTTGTAGGAGGCCGCCTGGTCGCTCCCTCGTACCGTCCCCGCCCCCGTGACCTGGTGGAGGTGCCGGGGGTGTCCCGGCCGCAGCCCATCCCGGCGGCCCGATTCGTCCTCGACGTCCATCTCGGTACCCTCGCCCGATGGCTACGGCTGGTGGGGGTGGACGTCGCCTACCGCAACGACCTCGACGACGACGCGCTGATCGCACAGGCGGGCGCAGAGCGCAGGGTGCTGCTCACCCAGGATCGCGGCATCCTGCGCCGCCGGGCGCTGTGGCTCGGCGCCCACGTACGCGGCACCCGGCCCCGCGAGCAGTTCCTCGACGTGCTCGACCGTTTCCGGCCCCAGCTCGCCCCATGGACGCGGTGCACCACGTGCAACGGCCCGCTGTCACCGGTCGGCAAGGGCGAGGTCGAGGCGGAGCTGCTGCCGGGAACGCGCCGCGCTTACGACACGTTCGCCCGCTGCCTCGCCTGCGGCCGGGTCTACTGGCGAGGCGCGCACGGCGGCAGGCTGGCGGAGATCGTCGAGATCGCCTCCCGTGCGCTGTCCACCGGTTGACGCCGCTCTCGACGATCATCCGGCCGGGTCCGCAGCAGCTCGTGGGCGGCGTCGAGGACCTCGCCGACACCTATCTCCAGCAGTCCCTCCGACGGACGATCGTCGTACGGATCACCGGTCCGCCCGGCCCACAGCGTGACATGCGGATGCCAGGAGGGCGGCCCCCACAGGGCGGGCGAGACCGGACCGTAGATCACGGCCGACGGCGTGCCCACCGCCGTCGCGAGGTGGGACATTCCGGTGTCACCGCAGATCACCAGCTTGGCACCGGCGGTGAGCGCGGCCAGCTCCCGCAGATCCGTACGGCCGGCCAGCACATGCGCCGTCGGCAGCGCGGCGAGCACCGCCACCTGGCGGGCGAGAGCGATCTCCGCCGGCCCTCCCGTGATCACGACGTGGTGGCCGTGGCCGCTCAGGTCCGCGGCCACCTCGGCGAACCGTTCCGGGGGCCACTCCTTGGCCCGATATCCGGCTCCCGGGTGGATGACGACGACCTCGGTCTCCCCCCACCGGCCGGGGTCGCGCAGCGCGAGATCTCCCGGATCCGTGGCGATGCCGTACCACTCGAGCATCTCGCACCAGCGCCGCACCTCGTGGACCTCGGGCCGCCAGGGTGGCCCCGCCACGCCGGGCAGGGCGGGATGCGCGTGGGTCAGGAGCCGCCGGGCCCGGCGCAGCGCGACGACACTCTGCGGTCCACTGCCGTGCAGATTGACGGCGATATCCACCAATCCGGTCAAACCGCACGCCACCGTACCCACCGGCACCGCACCCACAGGCACTGCATCCACCGGCACTGCACCCATCGACACCGTACCCATCGACACCGGGCCCGGCCCGGACACGTCGATCAGGTCGTCGACCGCGCCGATCAGCGGCAGCAGATCGCCCAGATGCGCGGGCGCGGCCAACACGATCCGGTGCTCCGGATAGGCACGCCGCAGGGCGCGCAGCGCCGGAACCGCGGTCAGCAGGTCACCCAGCCCCAGCCCGCGCAGCACCAGGAGCACGGGACGCCCCCCGGTCTCCGCACGACCGCCGTCCATACGATCGCTCTCCGCACGGCTCAGGGCCACGACGTCTCCGTGGAGGCGCAGACGACCAGTTCCCGCACCTCGCAGCCCCCGGGCCGGCCGAGCGCGAAGACGACGGCCGCCGCCACGTCCTCGGGCCGGCTGAGCTTCGCGTCGGGCCCCGGCCGATACTTCTCCTCCCGCCCCTCGAAGAAGTTCGTGTGCATGCCGCCCGGGATCAGCAGCGTCACTCCCACCTGGCCGGCGAGCTCGGCGGCCAGCGCCCGGGTGAACCCGACCACGCCGAACTTGGCCGCGCAGTAGGCCGTCGCGTCGCTCACCGCGCGTACCCCCAGGGTGGAGGCGACCGTGACCACCGTGCCCGCGGTCTCGCGCAGGTACGGCAGCGCCGCCCGGATCACCGAAGCCGTGCCGAGAAGGTTGACGGCGATCACCCGTTCCCAGTCCGCCGCCGGGATGTCCTCAAGACGCCCGCACGCGTCGATTCCCGCGGCGGTCACCACACCGTCGAGCCCGCCGGCACGCTCCGCGAGCTCACGGACCGCGCGCTCGGCCTGCCCCCGGTCGGCGAGGTCGGCACGCATGTGATCCACTTCAGCGTCCGGCTCGTTCACATCGATCACCAACGGGCGGCCGCCTTCCTTGGTGACGGCGAGCGCGGTCGCCCGCCCGAGGCCGGAGGCGCCACCGGTGATCAGAATGTTTCCCGGCATCGATCAAGTCCCTTTCCTCGGTGTGACAGGTGATATAGGGAACGCGGAGCGAAGGATCAGCGAGAACGTCAGGAGACGGCCGGAGCGGCGGCGATCGGTCCGGTGGTGGAATATCCGGGGACGCTCGGCAGGATCACGACCTCGCCATCCGCCCGGCGGACGACCTCCGCCTCGGGCATCGCCCGTTCTGTGCAGTCGCCGCCCGTCACCCGCACATCGGACACAGCCTCTCGATCACTCTGGACGGGGTCTCCGCTCCGAAGAGCGTGTCGCGTCGCCCCGTCATGTCGCCGGCCGTGTCGCCGGCCGTGTCGTCCGTTCACGCGCACGCCTTCTCGATCACGTCGCACAGCATGTGGATCACGGTCAGGTGCACCTCCTGCACGGTCGCCGTGTCGGACGCGGGAACGGCGATGGCCTCGTCGCACATCTCGGTCAGCGGGTTGGGCGCCGGTCCGGTCAGCGCCCAGGTCGTGAGGCCGCATCCGCGCGCCATGTCGGCGGCGGCGAGCACGTTGCGGCTGGTCCCGCTGGTCGACAGGCACATCAGGACGTCCCCGGGCCTGCCGTGCGCGTGCACCTGCCGGGCGAACACCTCGTCCGGCCCGAAGTCGTTCCCGATCGCGGTGACGGCGGAGGTGTCGCCGTGCAGCGGGATCGCGGCATAGGGCCGCCGGTCGGTCCGATAACGCCCCACCAGCTCCGCCGTGAGGTGCTGGGCCTCCGCCGCCGACCCCCCGTTGCCGCAGGCCAGCAGCCGCCCGCCCTCGATCAGAACGCCGGCGAGCTTGCACCCCCACGCGTGGATCCTGGGTGTGTCCGGATCCACCGCCGTAAGGGCGGTCCTCAGCCGGGCCAGATGAGGATGCATCTCAACCTCCAGCCACCGCGAGTCGGCCGAGCCCCCGCGAGCTCCCGAGAGCGGAAGAACCGCCGAGACGGCCGGTACGCTCACCGATCAGGGTCCGGTAGACGGCCTCGGTCTGGGCGGCCACCCTCGGCCAGCCGTACCGCGCGCGGGCACGGCGCGGACCGGCGGCCGACAGGGCGGCGCGCAGATCGGGACGTGCCAGTACGTCACGCAGCACCCGGGACAGCGCACGCGGCCGCCGCGGCGGCACGAGAACGCCGCATCCCGACACGGTGTCGAGGTGGCCGCCCACGGCGGACGCCACGACGGGCACCCCGCAGGCCAGCGCCTCGACCGGGACGATGCCGAACGGCTCGTACCAGGGCACGGTGACCAGCACGTCGGCAGAGCGCATCAGCGCCGGGACGTCGGCACGGGCGACACTGCCGATCAGCCGCACCCGGTCGGCCAGGCCGTACGCCTCGGCGAGCGCGCCCAGTCTGATCCCCTCGTCGTCGTACGGATCGCCGCCGGCGATGACAAGCTCGGCGTCGGGCACCTGGCGCATCGCGCGGACGATCGTGTCCACACCCTTGCGCGGGACCAGACGCCCGATGCTGAGCACCCGCGGCCGGTCCCCCTCGCCGCGCTGCGCGCCCCGGCCGTCCGGGCGGAACAGCTCCAGATCCACGCCGCAGGGCACCACCGAGATCCGTTCGTCCGGCACGCCCATCGCGACCAGCTCACGGACCTCGTCGCCGCACGTGGCGATGACCGCGGTCGCCTGACGGCCCACCTGCCGCTCGACGGCCGTACGCCGCGGCGGGCTGGTGTCGGAGCCGCCCTGCCAGCGCCGTTTGACCGTGCCGAGCGCGTGAAAGGTCTGCACGACCGGAATGCCGATGGGCCCGGCCGCCGACAGCGTCGCGAGACCACTCATCCAGAAGTGCGCGTGCGCCACGTCCGGCGGTTCCACCGCCCACCTGCGCGCGAGATGCGCCGCGAAGGCCGGCATGTACGGCAGCAGCTCGTCCTTGGGCAGCGGCTCCGGCGGCCCGGCCGGCACGTGGTCGATGGTCACGCCCGGAGCCATGACCACGGTGTCCGGCTGGTCGGCGCCGCTGCGCCGGGTGTGCACGGTGACTTCGTGGCCCCGCCCGGCCAGGGCGACGGCGAGCGCCGCGACGTGAACGTTCTGCCCGCCCGCGTCGACGCCGCCGATGGCGGCCAGCGGGCTGGCGTGTTCCGAAATCAGGGCGATTCTCATAGGACGCTCTCCTTCACTGCGGCTAGGCGGCGGACCGCTTCGACGATGTGTTCGCCACGGACCGAGGAGAGGCACGGGTGGCCGGGAACGGGGCAGATGCGCGCCCTGCTGCCCCGGCAGGGTGCATGCTGGTCGCCCAGTAGCTCGACTGGCACGCCGTACGGCGCCCAGCGTGCCGCGGGGACGACGGGGGCGAAGAGGCTGACCACCGGGGTGCGGACCGCGGCGGCGAGGTGGGCGGGCCCGGTGTTGGCCACGACGGCCACGGAGGCGGACGCGAGCACGCCGGCGAGCCCGGCGAACGTGGTCGCACCCCCCAGGTCCAGGACGAGATCCATCCCAAGGGGCGGGACGAAGGGCAGGGCGTCCGGGCCGGCGGCGGCGCGTGCGATGCGGGCGGTGAGCGCGCGTTCGGCGGGACCTCCGGTGATGATCACTCGTTCACCGGAGGCGGCGAGCTCACGCACGGCCTCGGCCCACCGCTCCTGCGGCCACGCCCGGGCCGGCACGCTGGTTCCCGGGTGCACCACCACATAGCCGGGCGGGCCGGTGAGATGCTCCAGGTTCGGGAGGGGCTCCCGTACGGCGAGCCGCCCGTCGTCACCGGGAGGCGGCTCGAAACCGGCGGCCCGGGCGAGATCGAGCATCCGTTCCGACTCTGGTACGTCCACGCTCTCGTCCACGATGTGCCGCACGTCGAGCAGGGATCCCGGATAGTCGGGGCTGATCGCCGCGATCCTCGGCGTCCCGGCCAGCCGGAGCAGCAGCGCCATCGGCAGCGCCGACTGGTGGAACGAGGTGAGGATCAGCGCCATGTCCGGGGCGATCCGCCGCACCTGCTCGATCAGCCGGCCGGCGTGCCTGCCGGTCAACGGCACGCCACCGGGGTCGATCCACGGCGTACGCCACTCCAGCGCCTGGTCCACCCCGGGCAGCAGCGCCGCGGCCGCCCGGCCGTGTGGCCCGGCGAGCAGGACGACCCGACGAGCGTTGGCGGCCACGGCGCGGACCGCCGGACCTGCGAGCAGCACGTCGCCCGCGTTGTCGGGCCGGACCACGAGAACCGTCCCGATCACGAGCGGCCCCTCGGGGAAAGGACCGCTGTGATTTCACCCAGGAATCGCATCGGTTACCTCCGTTGCGCGGTGCGTGTCTGGTTACCGAGAGAAGCGGTCCTAAACACTGCTTTGCGGAGAAGTCGCCGTACAAAGGGCTCAGGCTCAAGAACTGCTACTCTGCGTAGCGAACAGCCGGGTTTGTCACCTGACCACGCGGGTAGCCGGGGAGATGTCCTCCGGGAGGTGACTTGGCTCATCCAATCGACCGGCCCGCCTCGCCGCCGGCCGCCGTGCTGTTCGACCGCGACGGAACGCTCATCCACGATGTTCCGTACAACTCCGATCCCGATCGGGTGGAGCCGGTGCCGGGGGCACGGGCGGCTCTCGACCGGCTGCGCAGCGCGGGGGTGCGGATCGGGGTGGTCAGCAACCAGTCAGGGGTCGCACGGGGTTTGATCAGCCCGGTGGCGCTCGGCGAGGTGAACGCCCGCGTCGAGGAGCTGCTCGGCCCGTTCGACGTGTGGGCCGTGTGCCCGCACGATGACGACGACGGCTGCGAATGCCGCAAGCCCGCCCCCGGGTTGGTGCTGCGGGCGGCGGAGATCCTCGGGGTCGGCCCGGCAGACTGCGTGGTCGTCGGCGACATCGGACGGGACGTGGCGGCGGCCCGGGCCGCCGGGGCCCGGAGCATCCTCGTGCCGACCCCTCAGACGCTGGCGGCCGAGGTGGCCGCCGCGCCGGAGGTCGTCACGGACCTCACCGCCGCCGTGGACAGGCTGCTCGGGGAAGCATCGGTATGACACCGGCAGGATCGTAGGACGGGGAGCGATGATCCTATGAGAATCATGGTCTGGCATGTCCACGGCTCGTGGACCACGTCGTTCGTACAGGGGGGCCACGACTACCTCGTGCCGCTCACCCCCGGCAGGGGCCCGGACGGACGAGGACGGGCGCGGACCTACCCGTGGCCGGACAACGTGTACGAGGTTCCGTACGATCGGCTGGCGGCCGAGCATGTGGATCTCGTCGTGTACCAGCGGCCCCACGAGATCGAACTCGCCCGGGAGTGGCTGGGGCGGGACGTCCCCGGCGTCTACGTCGAGCACAACACCCCGGCGGGCGACGTCCCGAAGACACGACATCCGCTGGCGGACCGGGCCGACATCCCGCTGGTCCACGTGACCCATTTCAACGACCTGTTCTGGGACTCCGGCCGCGCGCCGACCCACGTGATCGAGCACGGTGTCGTCGATCCCGGCCATCTCTACACCGGAGAGCTCCCGCGGGCCGGTGTCGTGGTCAACGAACCGGTACGGCGATGGCGGGTGGCGGGCACCGACCTGCTGCCGACGTTCGCCGCCGCCGCTCCCCTGGATGTGTTCGGAATGAAGGTCACCGGGCTGCCGGCCACGCTCGGCCTGGCCGATGACATGGCGGCGTTCGAGGATCTGCCGCAGCGCGAGATGCACGCCGAGCTCGCCCGGAGACGTGTCTACCTGCACCCCTACCGCTGGACGTCACTCGGTCTGTCGCTCATCGAGGCCATGATGCTCGGCATGCCCGTCGTCGCGATGGCCACCACGGAGGCCGTCGAGGCGGTGCCCCCGGAGGCGGGGGTGATCTCGACGAAGCTGCCGACCCTCGTCCGTGCCCTGAAGACGTTCGCGACCGACCCCGAGCTCGCCGCCCAGGCCGGCAAGGCCGCCCGCTCCGCCGCCCTGGCCCGGTACGACGTACACCGGTTCCTCGCCGACTGGGAGCGGCTGCTCGGCGAGATCGTCCCCGACGGGGCCACGGGAACCTGAGGCGCCGCCCGGGCGGACAGCGGCGGAGACGGCCCGGAGAACAGCCGGGAGGGGGCCGCGCGCAACGGCAACGAGAACGTTTACCGAGAACGGAGCACGCTTGGGCACTCGAACCGGGTCTTGACGGGAAAAGCCACCATCATGATGCGCAACGTGATGAACGGCGCGATCGGCGGTGGCCTCGCGACCGCCGTCTACAGCGCGATGTCGATGGCCGGAGACAGAGCGGGCCTGCTGGGGCCCCAGCCACCCAAGCAGATCGCCGGGATCACTCTCCCCGGCCGCCCCCGGCGTACCTCCGGCGACAGCGTGCTCGGGACGATCTCTCATTTCGTGTTCGGCGCCGCCTCAGGCGCCCTGCTCGGCCTGCTGTCCACCGGTCAGCGGATACCCGTGCCCCTCGGCGCGGCGTACGGCCTGGCCGTCTGGTACGCCGGACACCAGGGGCTCATGCCTCCCATCGGCACGCTGCCGCCCGCCTCCGAGATCCGGATGAGCCGCCACGCCCTTCCGGTCGCGAGCCATCTGCTGTGGGGCACGACACTCGTCCTCGCCCTGAACCGTCTTCGGTGCGACAAGCCCACGCCTTTCGACGTGGCGATGCCCGTCCGCCAAACCCCGCAGACCCGGCGTCCCGACCAGAAAGCCGCCATCCTCGGCCAGTGACATTTCCCGACATATCCGGGGAAATGGATGGACTGTGAGGGACACCGGCGAGCGCTGCTGTACTGGCGCCGCCTCGGCACTGTCTCGGCACTGTCTCGACGCTGTCTCGACGCTATCTTGACGCTGGTCTCGGCGCTGTCTCGGCGCTGTCTTGGTCGGCGCCGCCGCCCCGGCACAGCGCTGCCGCCCGAACCGCTCGGACGCCGATGCCGACGGCGGACCCATTCGTCGCAGGCCGGCCCAGCCAGCGGCATCGATAGAGGTCGAGGTACGAGTATCGATCCCAGTCATCAATCTCTGCCGTCGACCACTGCCATCGATCCGATGTCGACCCGGCCGGGGTGGGGCCCGCCCAGCGCCGCATCACGCATCGCCGTGCTCGTATCGCCGTGCTCGTATCGCCGTGCTCGAATTGCCGTGCTCGAATTGCCGTGCTCGTATCGCCGTGCTCGTATCGCCGTGCTCGAATTGCCGTGCTCGAATTGCCGTGCTCGTATCGCCGCGTCACCGCATTGCCGTATTGCAGCGCGTCCGGTGTCGCCCACCGCTGATCTCGGCTATCGGTCTCGGTTGCACATCCCCGCCATCGTCGGGGAGTACGGCCGCGGACTCCTACCTCACCTCCGGTGCCGGTTCGTCGACGCCCCAGGTCATCCTCCCAGCTCCTGGCCCCGACATCGCGCCATCCACCGGCACAGCGGAGGGAACCGACCAACCGAAAAATCTAGCTCTCGTGCTGGTTAACGTGCTCAGCGGCGACAATCCCAGGCACCTGCTCGGATTCCTGGCATCCAATCCTGGATAGAGCCTGCCGTACATCAGAATCACCCTATATCGCCGCCACTGCCGCGATCTCCCCACCTCCACGACACCTTTTTCTCCCCAAATCACCCTTTCCATCCGCATCACCTCTCCCCCATCCACCACACCTCTCCCCTGAGGGCGCCTTCGCCGGCAGCGCGAACGGCGTTCGAATCTTCGCCTCAATTTGCCACCCACCTAGATGGTCCTCGATGGACAGCGTTCGTCATCTTGAATCAGCATCCACAGCAACTTTCCATTTCATATCCGACATAACAGACACTTGGGGCAATCATCATTTAATTCATATATTTACTTTGGAATTCCCCCATAGAGGCGTTGCCATTTCGGGAACCCATGTGAGAGAATTCAGACAGGCTTTCGAAATGGAGGACCGGAAAGGAGGGAACATGGAGCCGGCGGAGCTGATCCAGCCACTCGGGCCGTTCGATTCGGGTACGCCGCCTTTCCGGACTCGGTCGCTGCTGGGTCCTGAGTGGTGGGCCGCAGTGCGGGCCGAGGCGTCGGCGCGTGCGTCTGCCCGCTCCTCCGGCGGTCGGCAAGGGGCCGCGTCGTGGTCCGACTGGCCCGACTGGCTCGCCGCTGTTCCCGCTGTTCCCGCTGTTTCCCTCGCCCGTACGCTCCTGGAGGGTGTGTCTTCCGGCCGGGTGGTGGATGGCGGCTCCGGTGATGCCGGCTCTGTCGATGGCGCCTCCGCTGGTACGGCTCCTACAGTCGTCGCTCCTCCGGCGCACGTCGACGACCGTGACGATGACGCCCGATGGCGGCGTATCCGGGAGACTGCGGATACCCCGTCCAGTGGCTCCTCGCATGGCGTCTCGAGTGATGCTCCGGGCGCTTCCGAGGCCGGCACCACGGGTGATACCTCGGACGCTTCCGAGGACGGCCCCTCACGTGATGCCCCGGATGGTCCTTCGGACCGTCCCGCAGCTGATGCGGCAAGCGGCCCCGCGAGCGGTTCCCCCGGTGACTCTCCAGATGGTGCTTCAGCCGCTTCGACGGCCGGTCCCGGGAGTGATTCTCCGGGCGGTGTCGCGGACGGCACCTCGGACGCCTCTTCCGAGGGTGCCTCGGGTGACGCTCCGGATGGTTCTTCGAGCGGTTCCTCAGGTGGTTCTTCGGACGGTCCCGCAGCTGATGGTTCAAGCGGTTACACGGATGGTTCTTCGGACGGCTTGGGCGATGGGGGTGCGGCGGGTTCCACGGACGCGGTGGGCGCGGTGGACGTGGACGGGGTGTTGTCGTGGCCGTTGGTGAGTCAGGTGCGGGAGGCCGCGCTGGCGGTGGCGGTGACTCCTGTCCCGGAGGCGGCGGAGGTGTGCCTGGCGCAGCTGGAGGAGCTGGCGTTCGCGCGGGACCGGCTGGAGGCGGCGATCGCTTTGCGTGCCGGGCGGGTGCACGCGGCCGGGGCGGCCCGGCAGGCGGGACACGCCTCGACGAGGACGTGGCTGCGGTCGGTGTGCGGGATGAGCCGCCGGGCGGCTCACCGCACCGTGGCCCTGGGCGTCGAGCTGGAACGCCTGCCTGAGGTGCGGGCACGCTTCGCCGCCGGGAACCTGGCCGAGGCGGTGGTCTCGGCGATCTGCGCGGCCACCACCGGGCTGAGCGATGCGGACGCGGTCAAGGCCGAGACGATCCTGCTGGAGCTGGCCGATTCCGCCGGGCCGCAGGAGATCGCCAAAGCGGGACGGTATCTCCGCGCGGTGCTGGACCCCGATGGGGAGCTCCGGGATGCCGGTGCCGATGACGATGCCCGGTTCCTGCTGGTGCGGGAGACCGATGCCGGCGGGGTGGAGGGGGAGTTCCGTCTGCCGCGGGAGGCCGCCGCCCGGCTGCGGGCGCTGCTGGACGCCTACGCCAGGCCCAAGGCGCAGGGGGATGACCGGCCGCTGCGGGTCCGCAACGCCGACGCGCTGATCGCACTGCTGGAACAGCAGATCACCACCGAACTCCTGGTGTTGATCAACGCCGAATCCCTCCCCGACGACCCCACCCCTCACGGCACCACTCCCAACGAGTCCACACCCAGCGACACCCCACCCGAAGACAGATCGTCCGACGGCACCGCACCCGACGACGCAAGGCTCGGCGACACCGCGTTCGACGACGCCCAGCCCGGCGATGCCGCTCCCGGCGACACCGTGCCTGGTGACACCGTGTCTGAAAACGCCGCGCCCGGTGACGCCACGCCGGGTGACACCGTCCGGAGCGATGGCCCGGCGCGTGCGACCGGCCCGGAGACCCGCGAGGACCCCGGTGGGGACCCCGGCCCTGATCACACGCCCGACCCCGCTCCCGAGCCTTCTCCCGAGCCTGCTCTCGAATCCGCTCCCGAGCCCGCTTCCGGCTTCATTTCCGGGGCCCTTCCCGGGACCGGCCACGGAAACGGCAAAAGGGACACCGCTCCAGGCGATGATCCCCCCTGCGGACAGGACCCCGGGCAACCCACCGAGAGGTCAGCCGAACCACGCCGGACCTCCGTCCACCCTGCCCCCAGGAGCGGTGACAAGCCCAGCGCTGTCACCGAGACCGGAAGCACTGACCAGCCGGCGACCGAGAACCACACGGAAATCCGCACGGGAACCCGCACGGGAACCCGCACCCGGATCGACCGCTGGGCCGGCGAAGACGATGACATCGCGAACACCACTCCCACCGGCGCCGCCGTCGACTCCCACCGAACAAACCCCATCACCGAAGACCCCGGCAGCGGAGACCCCCCTAAGAGCGGCACTGGCAGAGGCGACCCCACCACCGGCGACCTCAACAGCGGCAATCCCCGTGGGAACGGCCCGAGCAGAGGCGACCCCACCACCGGCGGCCCCGGCAGAGTCGATCCCCATGAAGGCGATCCCCATGAAGGCGATCCCCGTGGGGGCATGGGAGCCGGCGGCAGAGGAACCGGAAACGTGGACGCCGGGGGTGCGAACACCGGCGGCGGGTCCGAGGACACGGGATGCGAGGCCGGGGACCGGCGGTGGCTGTCGGTGCTGCGCACCCTGCCCGGGCTGCTGCTGTCCACCGGACACCTGCTGCCGATCACCGACATCCACCGCCTGGCCCGCACCTCCACCCTCGTCCGCCTGGTCATGAACGCCGACGGACAGGTCCTGGACATGGGCCGCAAAACCCGCCTGGCCACCCCCGCCCAACGCCGCGCCATCGCCGCCCGCTACGACACCTGCTGGGTGAAAGGCTGCCCGCTCCCGGCAAGCATGTGCCAGATCGACCACCTCGACAACTGGAGCGAAGGCGGCCACACCGACCTGGCCAGACTCGGCCCCGCCTGCCAATTCCACAACCGCGACCGCTACCTGCACCCCGACCGCTACCAACGCCGCCAGATCGGCCCCGACCGCTGGGAATTCACCTACATCGGCCCCTCACCCACCAGAAAACACCGACGTGAGCCGACACAGCCGACGCTCGCCTCCGCCTGGAGCAGCAGCCCGACCGCGATGCCGGCCCGCCCTGCCGAGCCCGTCCCTGGGCAATGCCATCCATGAGCAAGGCCATAGGTGAGCAACGTCCTCCGCGGCCGGGCCCGCCTGAACCCGCCGGGCCCGCCTGGACCCGCTGGACCCGCTGGACCCGCCCCGGACGGTAGACCGCCGCTGTGAGCACAGACCACCCCTGGGAGCCGGTCGACCTGGGCAAGCACGAGCCTGCTCCGGGGACGACGGTACGTGTCGCAAGGCTGGAGAACCAGGAGGAGCGACCGGCAGGAGTGGCCGAGCAGAGTGACTCAGGAGGTGCGATCGGACCGAGGTGGCCCGGGCAGGGGAGATTCAAGACCTGCGCTCAGGCTGATCACGCGGGGGCATCGAGGCGGGCCGCTGACTCGTCGTCGAGCTTGACCTCGGTGAGCAGCTCGTCGAGCTGGGCGATGGAGCTCACCCCGACGATCGGCACGATGCCTTGTGTCTGGAGCCAGGCGAGGACCACCTGGTTGCGGGTCGCGCCGAGTTCCGCGGTGACCTCGTCGAGCACGGCGAGCCGCCGGGTCGTACCGGGGTGATCGTAGTGCTCGGGCAGCGGCTTGCCCGCGTAGGCGCCATTGAGGAGAGAGGTGTAGACCCACAGGGTCAGGTCGTCTTCGGAGCGAACGTAGTCGAGCGTCTCCTCGCCGACCTGCACGTGTCCGCTCTCCGGCAGGCGTACTCCGGGCCTGGGGCGCAGATAGGAGTGGCGCAGCTGAAGGTGGGTGTAGCGGGTGCAGCCGCGCGCCGTGGCCAGCGACCGGGCACGCTCAAGGCGCCAGGTGGCGTGGTTGCTCGCGCCGATCTCCCTGGCCAGGCCCGCCTGCACGAGTTCGTCGAGGACGGCGACGGTCTCCTCCAGGGGTACGGACCTGTCCTCGATGTGGGCCCAGTACACGTCGACGTGCTCGACCCCCAGCCGCCGCAGGCTGCCCTCGACCGCGGCGCGGATCACCGGGGCGGACAGCCCCTCGGCCGAACCCATGGTGCGGTCTCCCGGAACGGTGGGGCGTGCCCCGCACTTCGTGCTGATCGTCATCCGGTCGCGGTTGCGCCGCGTGGCGAGCCACCGGCCGATGGTGATCTCGCTTTCGTCACCGGTCGCGCCTTCTATCCAGAAGGGGTAGTTATTCGACGTGTCAATGATCGTTCCGCCACGCTCGGCGAACCGGTCGAGGATGGCGAACGAGGTCTTCTCGTCGAGAGTGGTCCCGAACGGGATGGTCCCCAGTGCGATTCTCATGCCGCACACCATGCAACCTGGAGCACACTCCACCGCAAGTCGGCCGCCGGGGCGGGCGCGGCGGGGCCCGACCGGAGATCGTCATCGCCCACGCTCCGCGCGCCGGTGGCCGTAGAACACGATGCGCTCCTTGCGCAGTCCCTGGGCGAACCGGTGCCGGCGCATGGCGGAGGGGGGCGCCTGCTCTCCCCACCGCCACCCAGTCGAAGGCAGGGCCGTCGGGCGGCGGAATCCACTCAGTGGCCGCAGCTCGGCGAGAGCAGACGGCTCAGTGAGGGCGGACGGCTCAGTGAGGGCGGACGGCTCAGTGAGGGCGGACGGCTCAGTGAGGGCGGACGGCTCAGTGAGGGCGGGCGGCTTGGTGAGAGTGGGCGGCTCAGTGGGGACAGACGAGGCAGGTCACGGCCTGCTCGAAGGCCGTGCGAGTGGGAAGAGGCACCGGCCAGGGGAGCCTGACCAACTGGTTCTCGCACATTCGCACAGTGGCGCCATAGCGGTCGAGTTCCCATAGCCAGGCGTCGTCGGCGTTCTCTCCCGTCAGCTTGGTCATCGACTGGACGAACTGTTCTCGGTGAGATTCGTTGACGTGACGGATCAGCCGTTCGGCGGTGTCGAGGAACGGGTCCGGGGCCGAGGCGAGGTAGTCCCCGGCGTCGAGGAGGCCGGACTCCTGCACGGTGAGATAGATGACCCGGCCGATATCGAGCCGGAGGAGTTTCGGCGTGCCGCCGTCGAGGGCGGCGAGCAGGTCGTCGTCGGGACACCGCTCGGCGATCGCGATCGCGGTCTCTCTGGCTTCCTCGCCGGGCACGTCCTGGGTCCATCCCTGGACCTTGAGCAGGCCGCGCGGCCGCTGGACGCCGCCGAGATCCCGGGTCGCGACCAGGTCGACCGTCACCAGGGTCTCCGTGGCCGTGCCGTACAGGAACTCGCCGGGCTTGACGAGGAGTACGGGACGGCCCGCCGCGTCCACCCCACCCCGTGCGGGGCCGGTGGGAATGTCAGTGCCGGTGACGGAGATGTGTGTCGGCGTGGCGGTCGCCGCGAGAGTCCTGACGCGTTCCGGGATCGGAGGTGCGGTTACGGGGTGCCTCATGTCTCTCCTTGAGGCTCTGACGTCAATTAGGTTAGCCTTACCTTAGTTATTGGATCTCACCTTGGGAAGGCCGAGCATGCGCTACACGGGACCGAAGGTCCGTCTCTCACGCCGGGCGGGGGTACCGCTGACCCGCAAGGCGGTGAAGCACCTCGAGGCTCGGCCGTACCCTCCGGGCGAGCACGGACGGAAGACCGACCGTCGCGGGGCGGGCGACTTCGGCGTCCGGCTGCTGGAGAAGCAGAAGCTGCGGTGGTACTACGACGTGTCGGAGAGACAGCTGCGCCGCTATTGGGATCTCGCGGTGCGGCGGCCGGGTCGTTCCGGTGAGGAACTGCTGGTGATCCTGGAGACGCGCCTGGCCTCCCTCGTCCTGCGTGCCGGGTTCGCGCCGTCGATCTACGCCGCCAGGCAGTACGTCACCCACGGCCACATCGCCGTGGACGGCCGGAAGGTCGACATACCGAGCTATCTCGTGCGGCCGGGACAGGTCGTCGGCATCCGTACCGGGTCACGCGGGATGCAGCCCTTCGTGGCGGCCGCGGAAGGCGTCTACGCCGACACGCAGACGGCGGCCTACCTTACGGTGGACCACAGGGAACTGCGCTTCACGCTCGTCACCCGCCCCTTACGCGAGCAGATCGCGGTGCCGGTCGACGAACAGCTCGTGGTCGAGCACTACTCGCGTTAGAACGCACGGTCACCGGAGTGCGGCGATCGCTCGTCGGCGCCCGGCGACATCCACACACCGCGGACGCCGCGGGGCGGCGACGGCAGGTCGTGGCGGCCGGAGACGAACTCCTGGACGGCGATCTTCGCTCGGATGACCGGACGCCGCCAGCGCTCCTCCCGGTGTACGGCCTTCGCCATGCGCCTCGGTTTGGGCCGCCTGGCCACATCCGAGTAGAACCAGCGTGCCCAGGGTGATCCGGGACGGGCCAGCCGCACCGCGCCGACGTAGACGAACGGCGGGACGAACAGCCCGAGCAGGCCGCTCCAGATCTTTCCCTTGAGCAGGGTGACGACGGCGAAGACGAGGTTGACGACGAGGAACACCGCCGCCGGCCAGGTTCCCGTCAGCGCTCCGTCCGCCCCGCTCCAGGCGAGCGGGCGCAGGCCGAGCAGCAGCAGCCCGGTGGCCGCGATCGCGACGAAGACCGCGTCGACCGAGGTGCGGCCCTCCTCCTGCCAGTAGACGTCGCGCAGGTGCAGGATGAGCGCGAACTCGTCGAGCACGAGTGCGGCGCCTACGCCGAAGACGGCGGCCGTGAACGAGTACCACGCCGTCGACACGCCGGCCAGGACGAGGCCGGCCACGCCGCCGAGCAGCATGAGGATCACGCCGAACACAACGTGGTGGATGTGCATCTCCCCCACGTTGACGTTGCCGAACCAGCGGACCCGCGCCCGGATCAGCCGCACGTTGATCCTCGTGCACACGAAAGCGACGATCAGCGCGACGAAGAAGCAGAACAGCGGCAGCCGGTGGACATCGACGACACGCTCATGGAACCAGTCACCCATACAAAGCCCCCGGTTCCCGATGGTAAGGCGCGACCCAAGGTGCTCCGCTCGGGCACATGCCCACCCCAAGGCCGGGCGGGCGGCAGGCGGCGCGGGAAAAGAAGGGAAAAGAGGCGGGAAAGGAGGCAGGGAAAAGACGTGGGAGGTAGGGCCGGGGAGGCGGGGCTGGAGTGGTACGGCGCCCGAGGTACGACAGGTGACACCGGGAGCCGAGACACGGGAGACACAGGAGACACAGGAGGTCGGCGGGTGAGGCCAGGCGCTGGAGGAGGCAGGGAAACAAGCGTGGACGAACGGTTATGGAGATCGGGGGTGAGCGGTTAGGCTTGCCGTGCACCGGTGATCCTGTGCGGGAGAGCGTCCTGGCAGCCGGCCAGGGCCCCTGAAGGAGCAAGCCCTCCCCGCGAACCTCTCAAGGCAAAGGACCGTACGGGCCAGGTGTGCTCTGGAAAGTGGACCGCGAGGGATCGGGGTCTCGCCGAAGGTGAAAGTCCGGCAAAACACGGACGAAGCTCTCAGGCGCCGATGACAGAGGGGGAGGATGCCCTCATCCGTCCTTTCCGAGGTGCGAGTTCGATCATGTCTCGATCCACTCCATTGCGCGAGGTCCACGAGAACCTCGGCGCGACCCTGACCGACTTCGCCGGATGGCTCATGCCGCTGCGTTACGGCAGCGAGTCGGCCGAGCACGACGCGGTCCGTACGGCCGCGGGCCTGTTCGACCTGTCCCACATGGGCGAGATCTTCGTCACCGGGCCACGGGCGGGCGAGGCGCTCGACTACGCCCTGGTCGGCCACCTGAGCACGCTCGGCCTGGGCCGTGCCCGCTACACGATGATGGTGAACGAGGCCGGCGGCATCCTCGACGACCTCATCGTCTACCGGCTCGGCGACGAGGAGTTCCTGGTCGTCGCGAACGCCGCCAACGCGGCCCTGGTCGTACGCGAACTGACCGAGCGCACCGCGCGATTCGCCGAGTCGTCCGGCGCGGCGGCATCCGATGCGGTTGTCGAGGACCGGTCCGCCGACTACGCGTTGATCGCGATCCAGGGGCCGCGCGCCGCCGAGATCCTGCGCGGCCTGGCCGAGGCCGGCACCGCCGCCGACCTGGACGGCATGAAGTACTACTCGATCGTCTCCGGGACGGTCGCCGGGGTGGCCGCGCTGATCGCCAGAACCGGTTACACGGGCGAGGACGGGTTCGAGCTGCTCGTACGTCCCCAGGACGCGGCGTCGCTGTGGCACGCGTTGAGCGAGGCCGGCAAGGATCTCGGCTTGGCGCCCGCGGGGCTGTCGGCCCGCGACACGCTGCGCCTCGAGGCGGGCATGCCGCTCTACGGCAACGAACTGACCACCGAGACGACGCCGTTCGACGCGGGCCTCGGCCGGGTGGTGCGGTTCGACAAACCCGGCGACTTCGTCGGCCGGACCGCCCTCGCCGAGATCGCCAAGAGTGAGGGAACGGATGCGGCGGGCGTGAGCCGGCGGCTGGTCGGGCTGGTGGCGAGGGGCCGCCGCGTGCCCCGCCACGGCTATCCGGTGATCCGGGGCGGCGAGGTCGTCGGCGAGGTCACCAGCGGTGCCCCCTCGCGTTCGCTCGGCAGGCCGATCGCGCTGGCGTACGTCTCCCGCCCCGCCGCCGAGAGCGGGAACGACCTGGCCGTGGACATCCGCGGCTCCCACGAACCAGTTGACATCGTCGACCTGCCCTTCTACAGGAGGAACAAGTGACCAACATTCCCGAGGCACTGAGCTACACCAAGGAGCACGAGTGGGTGGCCGGGCTGGACGAGGGCTCGACCGTGACGGTCGGCATCACCGCACACGCGGCGGACCAGCTCGGTGACGTGGTCTACGTGCAGGTGCCCGAGGTCGGGGCCGCCGTCTCCGCCGGTGACGTGGTCGGCGAGGTCGAGTCGACCAAGTCGGTGAGCGACATCTTCTGCCCGGTCGACGGCGAGGTCGTGGAGACCAATCCCGCCGTCGTGGACGACCCGTCGCTGATCAATTCCGACCCGTACGGCGAGGGATGGCTGTTCCGGGTGCGCGTCGAGCACGAGCCGGAAGAGGTGCTGACCGCCGCCGAGTACAACGCGTTCATCTCAGGCGGGTCCTGACAGCGGTCCCGGAAAACGGGACCGGAAGAAGAGCGGATCAAGGGACCGGATCAATGGCGATCAGTGTCTTCGACCTGTTCAAGGTGGGAATCGGGCCGTCCAGCTCGCACACGGGCGGCCCGATGGCCGCGGCGCACAAATTCGCCAGGGGCCTGCACGGCGACGGCCTGCTGGAGAAGGTCACCCGGGTCGAGGCCATCCTGTACGGCTCGCTGGGGCTGACCGGCAAGGGTCACGGCAGCGACAAGGCGGTCATGCTCGGTCTGTCGGGTGACAAGCCCGAACTCGTCGACGTGGACACCGTCGAGGACAGGCTCGCCGCCATGCGGGCGAGCGGCACGATCACGGTGTACGGCACGCACGAGATCCCGTTCGTCATCGGCGAAGACCTGATCTTCGAGCGGAAGGTGTCGCTGCCGCACCATCCCAATGGCATGCGCTTCACCGCGTTCGCCGACGACACGGTGCTGCGTGAGAAGGTCTACTACTCCGTCGGCGGCGGGTTCGTCGTGGACGAGAACGCGACGGGCGCCGACCGGATAAAGCCCGACGACACGGTGCTGCCGCACCCGTTCAGGACGGGGGACGAACTGCTGGAGCGGTGCGCCGACACGGGCCTTTCGATCTCCGGGGTGATGCTGGAGAACGAGCAGGCCTTCGGCCGTACCCAGGAGGAGATCCGCGCTGGCCTGCTGCACCTGTGGTCGGTCATGTCCGAGTGCGTCCGACGTGGCTGCGGCCGCGAGGGCGTGCTGCCGGGCGGGCTCAAGGTCAGGCGCCGGGCCAACCAGCTCCACCGCAGGCTGCGCAGCGAGAGCGACGCCGACCCGCTGCGCGCGATGGACTGGGTGACGCTGTTCGCCCTCGCCGTCAACGAGGAGAACGCCGCCGGCGGCCGCATCGTCACCGCGCCGACCAACGGCGCCGCCGGGATCGTCCCCGCCGTGCTGTCGTACTACACGAAGTTCGTCCCCGGTGCGAACGATGACGGCGTCGTGCGCTTCCTGCTCACCGCCGGGGCGATCGGCGTGCTGTTCAAGGAGAACGCCTCCATCTCCGGGGCCGAGGTCGGCTGCCAGGGAGAGGTCGGTTCGGCCTGCTCGATGGCCGCCGCCGGCCTGACCGAGGTGCTGGGCGGCACCCCCGAGCAGGTGGAGAACGCCGCGGAGATCGGCATCGAGCACAACCTCGGCCTCACCTGCGACCCCATCGGGGGTCTGGTGCAGATCCCGTGCATCGAGCGCAACGCGGTAGCCTCCATCAAGGCGATCGCCGCCTCCCGGATCGCGCTACGGGGCGACGGCCGCCACTTCGTGGCGCTCGACAAGGCCATCAAGACCATGCGGGACACCGGCAGGGACATGCTCGACAAATACAAGGAGACCTCGCGCGGCGGGCTCGCCGTCAACGTCATCGAGTGCTGATCCCTACCACCCCGGTGACGAGGAGGATCATCTGGTGGGTGCACGGGTGAGGGCGCACCGGGCGTTCCTGGTCGTGCTGGCCCTCGGTGTCGTGCTGCGCGGGCTGGCCGTCCTCGGCTACCGCCCGGCCCTGTGGTTCTGGGCCGACTCGTTCGCCTACCTCAGCTCGGCCCTGGACCTGCAGCCCCTGCGGTCCAGGCCGTCGGGCTACTCGCTGTTCCTGTGGGCGCTCGGCCCGCTGCAGAGCATCACCGCCGTCGTGATCGTCCAGCACCTGCTCGGCCTGGGCATCGCCTGCTGCGTGTACGCCGTGCTGCGGCGCCGTACGACACTGTCGGGCCGGAGCGCGGCGCTGGTGGCGGCGCCGGTGCTGCTGGACGCGCACCAGATCCAGCTCGAACACCTCGTCATGGCCGACCTGCTCTTCACGGCCCTCGTCGTGGCTGCGGTGACGCTGCTGCTGTGGTGGCCGCGCCCGCCGCTGTGGGCGGCCGTCACCGCGCTGCTCCTGCTCGGACTCGCCACGATCACCCGGACGATCGGGCTGCCGCTGATCGTGCTCGCGCTGCTCGCCCTGCTCATGCTGTTCCCCGGGCGCGCGCGATGGCGGGCCGCCCTCGCCGGGCTGGCCACCGCCTGCGCCGTGCTGGGCGGCTACGCCGTCTGGTATCACAGCGCCCACGGGTCGTACGGCATGGGCGGCAGCAACACCTGGCTGTGGTCGCGGACGATGACGTTCGCCGACTGCTCGGTCATGCGGCCGCCGAAGGAACTCGCCGTGCTGTGCCCGCCGCCGGGGCCGCGGAAGGCCGCCCCGGCCTACATCTGGGACACCGATTCACCGCTCCGGCGTGCCGGCGAGGACCGGGAGCGCCTGGCCGGGGAGTTCGCCTCGCTCGCGATCCGCAGCCAGCCGGTCGACTTCCTGCTCACCGGGCTGAGCGACGCGCTGTGGGCGTTCGAGTGGGACCGCCGGGTCTATCCCTCCCCCGGTCCGCAGAGCGCCTACGTCTTCCCCGAGAAGGTCGGTCCGTTCAGCGACAAGGTCGCCTCCGCCGGCCGCACCGCGACGGAACTGACCGTTTCGTACCAGCGCACGCCGGGTGCGACGAGCGTCGTGGAGCCGTACGCCGGTTGGCTGCGCGCCTACCAGCAGGCCGGGTTCGTACGCGGGCCGCTGCTGGCCCTGATGCTGCTGATCGGGCTCGGCTGTGTGCCGGCCCGGAGGTGGGCCGCGCTGCTGCCGTGGTCCGCCGCCATGGGGCTGCTCATGCTACCGCCGCTCATCGCGGCCTTCGATCACCGCTATGTGGTGCCCGTCATCCCTCTCGCCTGCCTGGCCGCCGGACTCGCCCTGGGCTCCCCCACGTCCCCGGGCTCCCGTGCGCGCGACTCCCGTACGCGCGGCCCCCGGCGTTCATCGCCGGCGCACGTGCAGGCGGACGACGGCGGGAAGGTCCGGCAGGTCCACCGCGCCGCGAAGCCGTGAGATCGCCGTGCGGTCGAGCCGGTCGATCACCTCAGGCAGGTCGGCATCCGGCCGCAGCGACAGCGCCACCCGCATCCTGCGCTCGCCCACGAGCCTGACCTTGATGTCGGCGACGCCGTCGACGCCCTTCAGCGCGACGCCCAGCATCGCGGCGCCCGAGCCGGTACGGCTCCCGCGGCGCCGCCAGCCGAGCGCGGAGGCGAGCCAGCGGGAGCCGGCCAGCGCGAGCAGCAGCGCGACCCCGGCGGCCAGCGGCCAGATCCAGGGTCTGCCCTCGGTGAGCGAGCCGAGGTCCACGATCGGGTCGTCCGGACGGTCGAGCCGGACGGACATCAGATAGCCGCCCCCGCCGATCAGGGCCAGGCCCACCAGGCCGATGCCGATGCGGTTCCCCAGATGTGGGAGCACTGTCACATCCTCCGCCCGCGTAGCCGTACGACCACCTCGTGGTGGCCGTACGCGCCGAGACCGGAGAGCCGGTCGCCGACCGCCGCGCCGATCTCACGGAGCAGTTCTCCTGGGCGGTCCGCGTCGGTGACCACCGTGACCTCGATCTGCCTGCGCAGGACGCGCACACGGGCGTGCTCGACTCCGGCGACGCCGTGGTCGTGGCCGTCGTCGTGAACCTGGGCGTGGCCCCGGTCGCGAACCTGGGCATGAACCCGGTCCGCGTAGCCGCCGTCCGCCGCCTCGTACGCCGCCGCGGCGAGCGTACGGCGCAGGCCGGAGCGGGTGAGACCGAGGACGAGCAGCGGATCGTCGCTCTCCAGGGGCACCAGCCTGGGCCGTCCGGGAACCACGGCGAGGGCCACCAGGCCCGCCCCGCAGACGATCATGACCATCGCGACGGTCGGGACGACGGGATCGCCGAAGGTCACCGACAGCACCTGGCCGATCCGCGGCCACAGCGCCGACGGCCGTACGGCGAAGCCCGCCATCGCGGCGACGATCTCGGCGAGCCCCGCCCAGGCGAGCAGGGAGAGCACTGCTGCCACGGTGACCCCCGCCGGCGTGCGGGCCGGCCGGAGTGCTCGCTCGGGAGAACCGGAGCCGAGGGCCTCCCGGTACGGGAAGCCCGTGACAAGGTCTTGGACCACGCTCACCTGTCTCCCATCCCTCTCTTACCTGCTCATGAACTAGGTACAACGCCGCTCGGCGGCGGCGCTGTCCTCACCCGCCGAGCTGGACGATCTTGGGAAATCGATGCCGCGGACTTTACGAAACCGGAGGTCGATGCGGCGGGGAGGAGCCGGGCGTGCGGTCGCCGGCTGGACCGCGGATAACATGAACACTGCTCATGAAAACCGGCTGTATCGGTACTAAGCTGCGGATATGGACGACCACCGGCGCCTCGACCGTGAACGCCCGAACGAACACCACCCAGACGGACACCACCCAGACGGACAGACAGCGGGGCGGGACACGGACACGCGGCGAACGGACACGCGGCTGACAGGCAGGCGGCGAACAGCCGGGCAGGGTGCGGCCGAGGAGGACACGGCCGGGCCGGACGCGGCCAGGCTGCACGCGGACAAGCAGCGTCTGGACGCCGCCACGGCCGCGTTGGAGCCCCCCTTCGCCGTTCTCGACATGGACGCCCTGCTGGCCAACGCCGCGGACATGGTCCGGCGGGCGCACGGCAAGCCGATCCGGGTGGCCAGCAAGTCGATCCGCTGCCGGCCGGTCCTGGAACGGGTCCTCGCCATGGACGGTTTCTCCGGGATCATGGCGTTCACCCTGCCCGAGGCCCTCTGGCTGGTCTCCACCGGGCTGCGCGACGTGCTGGTCGCCTATCCGACGGTGGACCGGGACGCCCTGCGCGCCCTCGGCTCCGACGAGCGCGCCGCCCGCGAGATCACCGTCATGGTCGACTCCCCCGAGCACCTCGACCTGATCGACGGTGTGATCGACGCCTACGGCCTCACCCACCCGATCCGGGTGTGCCTCGACATCGACGCCGCCTTCGTGGCCTTCGCCGGGAAACTCAGGGCCGGTGCGCTGCGCTCACCCGTACGCTCTCCGGAACAGGCCGTGACCCTCGTCCACGACATCGCCGGGCGTCCCGGTCTGCGGCTGGTCGGACTGATGTCGTACGAGGGGCAGATCGCCGGCGTCGGCGACGACGTTCCCGGGATGTACGGCGCCCTGGTGCGCTGGATGCAGGGCAGATCGCAGCGTGAGCTGGTGACCCGGCGCGGCCGGATCGTGCGGGCCGTACGGCGGGTCGCCGGGCTGGAGTTCGTCAACGGCGGCGGCACGGGAAGCATCGAGAAGACCGTACGGGAACGCGCGATCACCGAGGTGGCTGCGGGCTCGGGGCTGTTCCATCCCCGGCTGTTCGACTTCTACCGGAACTTCACCGGGCGTCCGGCCGCGCTGTTCGCGCTGCCCGTGGTACGCCGGCCCGGTCCGCACGTCGCGACCCTGCTCGGCGGGGGATATCACGCCTCGGGGCCGCCCGGTCCCACCCGGCTGCCCCAGCCGTACCTGCCGGCCGGGCTGCGCTACGACTCCGACGAGGGCGCCGGCGAGGTGCAGACACCGGTCCTGGGCGAGGCCGCCGCCGATCTGCGGGTGGGCGACCGCGTCTGGTTCCGGCACGCGAAGGCGGGCGAGCTCAGTGAGCGGTTCGCGAGCTTCCACGTGATCGAGGGGGATCGGGTCGTCGGTGAGTTCCCCACCTACCGGGGTGAGGGCAAGACCTTCCTCTGACCTCGCGGAAGCGCCGTCCCGACCTGTGCCGTCCCGACCTGTGCCGTCCGGCCCGTTCCGTCCTGCCCGTGCCGTTCTTCTTGGTCTAGGGCTCGTGCCACGGCTCGTTCTATACGGATTTTTCTGTACGGATTGCTCTATTCGTTCTCTGCGACTCGTTCTGGACGGCTCGGTCGGTGGCGCTCAGCGAGCGCGGCGGCGCAGCAGCACGACCGCCGCACCGATCGCCACCACGGCGCCGATGCCGATGAGCAGGGGCCCCACGCTCCTGGTGGGCGGTCCGTCCTCGTCGATCGGGGCGTGGGCGGTGGACCTGCCGGGGTGACCACGCAGCGCGTCCTCGAGTGACGTCACGAACTGCCTGGCGCCGGACTTCGCCTTGGTCACGCTCCGCTCCGCCACCCGCTTCGGGCTCACCCGGTCGGCGATGGCGTCCACCGTACGCGCCAGCTCCGCCCGGGTGCGCTCGATCTGCCGCTCCAGTGCATCGGGATCGGTTTCCGCCATGCGATCCCCCTCCTGTGGTATTCGTATGCGATCAGTCTGCCAGGTCCGGTACGCGCCGCGCGCGGCGGCGGAACCGGTAGCTTGGGTCAGACGCCCACCGCGCCGCGGTTCCCCGAAGGAGGCCACGATGAGCAAGCTCGAGACCGGCGACGCCGCGCCGGACTTCACCCTCCCTGACGCCGACGGGAACGAGGTCTCGCTGGAGTCGTTCCGCGGCAGGCGGGTCATCCTGTACTTCTACCCGGCGGCGATGACCCCTGGCTGCACGAAGCAGGCCTGCGACTTCCGCGACAACCTCGACGCGCTGGCGGGCGGTGACCTCGTCGTGCTCGGCGTGTCCAAGGACAAGCCCGCCAAGCTGCGGCAGTTCCGCGAGCGCGACGCGCTCACCTTCCCGCTGCTGTCGGACCCGGAACTGGACGTGCACAAGGCCTACGGCGCATACGGCGAGAAGCTGAACTACGGTAGGAAGGTCATGGGCGTCATCCGCTCGACCTTCGTCATCGACGCCGACGGCAAGGTGGAGAAGGCCCTCTACAACGTGAAGGCCACCGGCCACGTCGCCCGCCTCATGAAGGACCTCTCCATTTCCTGACTTGTCCCGATGATGCATACGGATCCACAATTGTCAATGCCGATCGTCGAAGTGACGGCATGACGAATTCCAGGTAACACCCGGGAAATCCTCGCCGAGGCAGCGATGAATTCATCGGCATCGCCGATGTGCCGCGCCACCCGGGGCTTGCCACAGCGGGGCGGCGGCCATGCCCGCATCAGCCGTCGAGTCAAGCGCTGCGGCATCGACCCGTCCCACTCCCGTGGCAGGCGCACGCCCGAGGCCGGCACCTGCCGCGACAGCCCGCCGAAAAATTCCTCGTCGTGATGCCGCCCTGATCGGACCGCCAGAGGCCCGCCGAGCTCCGACGAGCCCTGGAGAAGGCCGGGGTTCCCTACCGCCGCACAGGTTGTAGGATGGATGGAACTCGGCTCGGTCGGCCGCTGACGTCGCACATCGGCCACATCAACGGCGACCGGCGTGACAACAGAAAAGAAAACCTTCGCTTTCTCTGCCCGAATCGCCGTTCTCATAGAGGGAATTTCGCGGGCAAAGAAAAGGGGTCGTAGCCCAACAGGCATGAGGCAACGGCTTTAGGTGCCGTAAAGTGCGAGTTCGAATCTCGTCGACCCCACTCGACTTCTCGGGAAAAGGCCGGGAAATGAGCGCGCCGGGTTCGGCGCGGCCGGCAGGGACATGGTCGGCGCGCCGAACCACGCTCGCGGCGAATGGGCGCGACCCTGAGCGGACATGCGCGGACAGATCGGCTCCGGTCTCCATGCGGTCGTGACGCTGCGACCTGAGTCGTAGGCGGGGATCCGTCCATAGGGGGACTCTGGCTGAGCAGCCGATACGTACAGTTGAACCGTGTTCGGCAGATTGCGTGCGTGGGGTCGGCGCCACTCGAAGCTGGTGGACGTCCTCACGGTCTCACCACTGTGGCTGATCTCCCTGTTGACCCTGAAGTTCTACGTCGGTACCCCTGCGACGAATTCCACGTACATCGGCCTTCCCGGCCTGACGCTGCTGACCCTCGCCCTGCTGATTCCGCTGATCTGGCGGCGGAGCCGTCCTCGCGAGGTGTTCGCGGTCGTCGCCCTCGTCTGCTTCGGCCAGTGGCTGGCCGACGTCGCCATCACGCCGGCGAACCTGTCCGTCCTGGTCGCGATGTACGGCGTCGCCGCCAGATGCACGACCGCCTGGGGCGCCGCTGCGGGCCTGGTCACCGAGTTCGGCCTGCTGCTCGCCATGATCAGGTGGGGCGGCGGCCATGTGGTCCAGCCGTTCCTGAGCACGTCGGTGTTCGTCGTCACCATCTGGATCACCGGCATCTACACGAACATGCGGCGACGCTACATCGACAGCCTGCTGGAGCGGGCAGAACGGGCAGAACGGGAGCGGGATCAGCAGGCACACCTCGCGGCCGCCGCCGAGCGCGCCCGCATCGCCCGGGAACTGCACGACGTTGTCGCGCACAACGTCAGCGTGATGGTCGTGCAGGCCGACGGCGCGGCGTACGCGCTCGACCGCGACCCCGAGCAGACCCGGCACGCGCTGCAGACCATTTCCGGGACCGGGCGGCAGGCGCTGGCGGAGATGCGACGACTGGTCGGCGTGCTCAGGCAGAACGCCGGGAGCCCGGCCGAGGAGTACACGCCGCAGCCGGGCGTCGCCCAGATCGAGGAGCTGGTCCGGCACGTACGCGACTCCGGACTACCGGTCGAACTCGCCGTGTCGGGCACTCCGCACGACCTCCCCGAGGGCGGGCAGCTGGCGATCTACCGGATCGTCCAGGAGGCGCTGACCAATACCCTCAAACACGGCGGCCCCGGCGTCCGGGCCAGGGTCGAGATCACGTACGGCTCGGGCGAGGTCGCGCTGCGGATCGTCGACGACGGCCGGGGTGCGTCGGCTCCCCACGTCGAGGGCGGCCACGGGCTGATCGGCATGCGAGAGCGGGCCTCGATGTACGGCGGGAGCGTCGAGGCGGGCCCCCATCCGGGCGGCGGGTTCCAGGTCGTCGCGCGGATCCCGCTCGGCGTACCGGTGTGAGAGGACGGGAACGGACACGATGATTCGCGTGATGCTGGTCGACGACCAGGAGCTGGTACGGGCCGGGTTCCGGATGGTCCTGGGCGCCCAGCCGGACATCGAGGTCGTCGGTGAGGCGCCGGACGGGCAGGCGGCGGTGGAGGCGCTCAAGGGCGTGGGCGACGGCACAGGCGACGGCACTGGCAAGGGTACGGTCGAGGCCGACGTGGTGCTGATGGACGTCCGCATGCCGCGGATGGACGGCGTCGAGGCGGCCCGCCGCATCTGCGCGGGGCCCGACGGTCCGAAGGTGCTCATCCTGACCACCTTCGACCTCGACGAGTACGCCTTCGCGGCCATAAAGGCGGGTGCCTCGGGCTTCCTGCTCAAGGACGTGCCGCCTCCCGAACTGATCAGCGCGATCCACTCGGTCCACTCGGGTGACGCCGTGGTCGCCCCCAGCACGACGCGCCGGCTGCTCGACCGCTTCGCCACGCACCTCCCGGACGGCGATGCCCGGGCGAGACGGAACGCGGACGTGCTGACAGCGCGCGAGCGTGAGGTCCTCTTCCACGTGGCCAGGGGGCTGTCGAACACGGAGATCGCCGGGCTGCTGCATCTCACCGAGGCGACCGTGAAGACCCACCTCGGCCGGGTCCTCGCCAAGCTGAGCCTGCGCGACCGCGCCCAGGCCGTCGTCTACGCCTACGAGACGGGACTCGTCCGGCCGGAGACCGGCGACCGGACACGTGATCGTACGCCGGCGGCCGGACACGGTCGGCCCGATCATGCCGACGGCTGAGGCCGCACTACATCACAGGTCGCACATCGGGCACAGGAATCACCGGAGCAGCGCTACTCAGGTCCGTACCAGAGGCTGAGGAAACGGAAAGATCCCGGTCATAGCGTGGTCGGCATGACCACAACAACCACCGAGGTCCGTACCGCCGTCGCCGCCAGCGGACTGACCAAGGTCTACGGCGAGGGCGACGCCGCGGTGCACGCGCTGCGCGGGATCGACGTCGCCTTCGCCACCAAGGCGTTCACGGCCATCATGGGTCCGTCCGGATCCGGCAAGTCCACGCTCATGCACTGCCTCGCCGGGCTCGACTCGGTGACCGGCGGCCGGATCACCATCGGCGACGTCGAGATCACCGGGCTGAACGACAGGCAGCTCACGCTGCTGCGGCGCGAGCGCGTGGGGTTCGTCTTCCAGGCGTTCAACCTGCTGCCGACGCTGACGGCCGAGCAGAACATCCGGCTGCCGCTGGAGATCGCGGGACGGCAGGCCGACCAGGTGCTGTTCGACCAGGTGATCGACACGGTCGGCCTGCGGGACCGGCTGAGGCACAGGCCCGGCGAGCTGTCCGGCGGCCAGCAGCAGCGGGTCGCCGTGGCGCGTGCGCTGATCGGCAAACCCCAAGTGATCTTCGCGGACGAGCCCACCGGCAACCTCGACTCCCGCAGCGGCGCGGAGGTGCTGTCGTTCCTGCGCCGGTCGGTCCGCGAACTCGACCAGACGATCGTGATGGTGACCCATGACCCGGTCGCCGCGTCCTACGCCGACCGGGTCGTCTTCCTCCGTGACGGGCTGCTGGTGACCGAGCTGACCGAGCCGACGCCGCAGCGGGTCCTCGACACGCTGATGGCGCTGGAGGCCTGAGCCGTGTTCAAGACCACCCTCGCCGGTCTGTTCGCACACAAGCCGCGCCTGCTGCTCACCTCCCTGGCGATCACACTGGGGGTGGGCTTCATCGCCGGCACGTTCGTGCTGACCGACACCATCGACGCCGGCTTCACCCGGGCGTTCGCCGCCGACGCCGCCAAGGTCGACGTGGTCGTGCTCCCGCGGGATGCCGACGACCTGCCCCGGGAGACGCTGGACAAGATCAGAGCCGTCCCTGGCGTACGGGACGCACAGCCGGTGATCAGGGGCGACGCCCCGCTGATCGGCAAGGACGGCAAGACCGTCGGCGACGCCCCCACCGCCGGGGTGTCCATCCCGGCGAACCGGCTCAACGTCACGACCGGCCGGGCCCCCACGGCCGACGGCCAGGCCGTACTGGACAAGGGCACCGCCAAGGCCCAGGGATTCGAACCGGGCGACACGATCTCGGTGCTCGGCCACGACGACGACCGGCACGACTTCCATCTCGTCGGCGTCTTCGATCCGGGCGTCGACCAGACCATCGCCTATCGCGGTGCGGTCGGCTTCACCTCGGCGGACGCCCTGCGGATCACCGGTGAGAAGGGCTTCCGCGAGATCGACGTCGTCACCGCCGGTCCCTCCCCCGAGGGTCTCCGTACGACCGTCGAGAAGGCCGTCGGCACCGGCGTCATCGTCCAGACCGGCCAGGAGCGCGCTCAGGACCTCGCGGCGCGCAACGGCGCCGACACCGCCTTCCTGAAGATGGGACTGCTGCTGTTCGGCGTGATCGCGCTGCTCGTCGCCGGGCTGGTCATCTACAACACGTTCAACATCCTGGTCGCCCAGCGGACGCGTGAGATGGCGTTGTTGCGCTGCATCGGCGCGACCCGGCGCCAGGTGTTCGGGTCGATCGTGCTGGAGTCGGTCGTCGTCGGGCTGCTGTCGTCGGTCCTCGGGCTGCTGGCCGGTCTCGGCCTCGGCGCGGCCGCGGTGGCCCTGCTGCGCGGTGTCGAGGCCGGCATCCCCACGGGCACGGTCGGCCTGACCCCCCAGACGGTCGCCGTCGGGCTCGTGACCGGGCTCGCCGTCACCGTGGCGGCGGCGCTGCCGCCGGCCCGCCACGCGACCAGGGTCGCCCCCATCGCGGCGCTGCGCACCCAGGTCGAGGAGCAGACCTTCCGCACCGGGGTGGCCCGGGTGGTCTTCGCCGGCCTGTTCGCACTGGCCGGCATCGCGGTGACCGCGGCGGCCGTGAGTCTGAAGCCGGGCGAGGCCGGGCTGATGATGGCCATGGGCGGCGGCGTGCTGGTCTTCTTCGCGGTGCTCATCCTGGGCCCGGTGATCGTCAAGCCGCTGAGCGGGCTGGCGGGCTGGCTGCCGGCACGGCTGTTCGGCGTGCCGGGACGGCTGGCCGTCACCAACGCGCGGCGCAACCCCAGGCGTGCGGCGACCACGACCATCGCGCTCACGATCGGCGTCACGCTGATGACGTCCATGTCCGTGATGACCGCCACCGTCCGGGCGACGGTGAGCGCTGAGCTCGACCGGCAGTTCCCGGTGGACTATCTCGTCTCGGCGCAGACGGGTGAGGTGCCGCGCGCCGCGGTGGACGCGCTGCGCGCCCGCCCCGAGCTCACCGGCGTCACCGAGATCCAGGCGGCCAAGGCCGAGGTGAACGGCCGGGAGTGGCAGGTCGGCACGGTGACGCGGTCCGCGATCGGCACCACGGTCAAGCCGGAGACGTCGTCGGGTTCGATGGACGGATTCGGCCAGGGTGAGGTCGCGGTGGGCGAATCCGTCGCCAAGGATCTCGGTCTCAAGGTCGGCGACACGGTCACGGTCACGCCCGGCAGGGGAGACGACATCCGGCTCACGGTGGTCGCGGTGCTGAAGTCGGACGTTTCCATGCTGCCGACGGTGACGATCCCCGAGGAGACCTTCAATCGAGCCTTCGAGACGGTGGTCAACCGCACCATCGTGGCCAACGCCGCCGAGAGCGTGCCGGCCGACCGGGCACGCGAGGCTCTCGACGACGCCACTCGCCCCTACCCGGCGGTCCAGGTCGGCAGCACGACGGAGATCCGCGGCCAGTTCGACGACGCGATGAACATGGTGCTGCTGGTCGTGACCGGCCTGCTGGGGCTCGCCATCGTCATCTCGCTGCTGGGCATCGCCAACACGCTGTCGCTGTCGGTGCACGAACGCACCCGCGAATCCGCGCTGCTTCGCGCCCTCGGGCTGACCCGCCCCCAGCTTCGGCGCATGATCGCGGTCGAGGCCCTGGTCCTCGGGCTCGTGGGCGCGCTCGTCGGCGTCGTCCTCGGCGTCGTGTTCGGCTGGGCCGCCACGCAGACGTTCTCGGACAGCGTGTCCTTCCAGCTCCCGGCGGCCCAGATCCTGATCTTCATCGCGGCTTCCGGGCTGGCCGGAGTGATCGCGGCGCTGCTGCCCGCCCGGCGGGCGGCCCGTGCCTCGATCGTGGGATCGCTGGCGGCGACCTGACGCCGCCGCGCACGCGCACGGGCCGCTGCTCACCGGTGCACCCCGCGGAAATCCGACTCGGCGCGGAATCTCCGCGGGGGGCGCCTCGGGGGCGAGCAGCGGCCCCGAGGCGACGGGCCTCCGGTCATGGTCGGAGGCGCCGATCAGAGGTGCTGCCCGTGCCGGTCGATGACCACGCTGAACACACCGGTCACCTCCTCGTACGGCGGCTCGACCGCCATGTGACCCCGCTGGGCGTCGATCCAGAGCACCTCGCTCCGCCAGTTGACGGCGTTCCAGGCGTGGCTGCCGCCCGTGGGCCACCGGGTGATGAGCACGGCGGAGGCGCCGTGGCCCCCGAAGATCAGTCGCTGGGCGATCGCGACATAGGCACGGCGGCCATGCCCCACGTACTCGAACCGGTGACCCAGCCACTCCTCCGCCCGCGCGACACCCCCGATCTCCCCGGTCGGCAGCGGCCTGCCGAGCACGTCGTACTCCGGATGCCGGCGCGCCGCCACGACGGGTTCGCCGTGCCACGTCGAGATCACCGCGAGCGAGCAGTCGAGCGCGTTGGTGGCCCTGAACGGGTCCTCCGTGGGCCCCTCCGCGTTGATCAGTCTGATCCACATGCCACGCGGGTCGGGAAAACGTCCGCAGACCGCCTGAGCCAGATATGCCTGGGCCTGCGGATCCGGCTCCGCCAGCCCGCCGGTCCTGCCGTACGGCCTGGTCTCCTCCAGCCTCGGCGGACGGCCCGGCCGGTCGAGCCAGTCATGCTCAGGGGGCTCCGCGATCATCGGAAGCCCCGCGTTCCCCGGCGGCTCGATGGTCCCGAACAGCCCGGCGTTCCCCGCCGTTGGAAGCCCCGTGTTCACCTGAAGCCCCGGGATCACGGCCGGAGTCGCGATGACCGCTGTCCCGGAGATGACGGCCGGACCGCCCGGTTCTGTGGCGTCTTCCGCCCGGTCCACCTCCCCGCCGACGACGTCGTCCGCCCCCTCGGCCGACTCGCCGGTGGTCTCGCCTGTGGTCTCGCCTGTGGTCTCGCAGATGGTCTCGTACGCGGTCTCATCGGCGGGTTCTCCGGCCCGATCCGCGGCCCGGTTCTCGGCGGATCCTCCCTGTTCGCCTCGGGAGACGGCGTCGGCCGCCGCGTGGACCGTCTTGATCTTCCCTACGAACAGGTCGCCGAACCGCGGATCCGCCGTCCCGTCCACACCGATGAAGCCGTAGGTGAAACCGTTCCCGCCGTTCTTGGCGTTCCTGCCCTTCAGGCCGATCGGATCGTTCAGGCCCTTCGAACCGTTGGCGGCGCCGCTCAGCAGGGCCGCGATCCGGCCCTCCAGACGCCGCTCCTTCAGGCCGTGCTCCTCGGGCCCGCGTTCCTTCAGGCCGCACTCCGCGAGCGGCTCCGGCGGCGGCGCCTGAGTCTCGGCGGCCCGCTCGTAATCACGCCATCTGCGGCCGTCGGCGGTCACGACGGGGTTGTACACACCGGACGGCAGTCGCCACCGGGCACGTCGGCGGAACTTCTCCTGATTCATGTGCTGCGGCCCCCCTTCTTCGCACATCAGGGTGCCGATGCTAGGACGGGCCTCACGGAAGGGGCGGTCGATTTTCCCAACTCCAGACCCGCCCCTGGGCATAGCCCGTGGTTCGGTCCCAGATCTTCTGTTCGTGCTCACCGAGGCGTACGGAACGGAGAAGCCGATCGTGCCGACACCGGGTCGGGACTTGGCCGAAGACCCGATGGACGACCTTTCGCTGTGACGACCTTTCGAGGTGACGGGCGCGCGGGCGGCGGATCACCGCCAGGCGAGGAGTTGGAACCAGACGGACTTTCCGTACGGAGTGAGCTCCCAGCCCCAGCGGTGGGAGAACATCTGGACGATGGCGAGCCCCCGGCCGCGCAGGTCGTAATCGCCGGCTTGGCGGGGCCGGGGCAGCGCGCTGCACGAATCGTGTACGTCGACCACGAGCAGATCGCGATCCCGGCTGACCGTCACCCGGACGGTACTCGGCTGGGGAACGCCCACCGACCCGTGGGTGATCGCGTTCGTGACGAGTTCCGAGGCCAGGAGTTCGGCGATCTCCGGAATGTCCTCGGCCGTGGCCCAGTCGGCGGCCACGTCCCGTACGAACCGGCGGACCGAGGCCAGGCAATGTGGGTCACGTGGGATCCACTTCTCCCCCAATACCGGGCCGATCCGCTCCGGCATATCCGGATTGTCAGCCGGGGGCGTTCGCGGCTCGACTGACTTGAGCTCCTCAGCCGGTTCAACGGCCTCGGCTGTCTCTATCATCGGCTTCTCCCAGCTTGAAACCGCCTCGTCGTTGATTTACTCCCCCAGCGTGCCGAGACGCCACTACTCTCTGTACAGATTTGATTACCAAGACCGACATTTGGCAGTCGGCTGGACGCGATTGAACTCCGACAGGGAGTGACATTGTGGTCGACACCTACTCACCTCAGGCCATATGGGGCAGGGACCAGATCTCCCCAAACCCGGCCGAGTGGGAGGCATTCCTCCCGCGCGACAAGGCCGGCGAGTTCGACCCCACCCCGCGCACGTCCTGAACGCGCTGCCACCACCGCCCGGCGGCCGTCCAGGCTCTCGCCGGTGTCGCTCACGATCGGATCCAACGGTGATCACTTGTCGATCGGCTGAGGGATGGTTCTCCTGAGAGGCAGCGGACCAGATGCGGCTCTCCGGTGACGGGTGTGTCAGCCGACGGCCTGGGTGATGATGGGGACGAGGGCGCGGAAGGCGCGGCCGCGGTGGCTGATGGCGTCCTTCTCCTCGGCCGACATCTCGGCGGTCGTACGGCTCTCGCCGTCCGGTACGAAGATCGGGTCGTAGCCGAAGCCGCCCGTCCCGCGCGGCTCGCGGATGAGGGTGCCGTAGACCGCGCCGTCGACCACGTGCTCCTCTCCCGTCGGCAGCGCGAGCGCGGCGCTGCAGGCGAAGTGGGCCTGGCGGCGGCCGTCCGGCACGTCGGAGACCTGGGCCAGCAGCAGGTCGAGGTTGGCCTTGTCGTCGCCGTGCGACCCCGACCAGCGGGCCGAGAAGATCCCCGGCATGCCGTTCAGCGCGTCGACGCAGAGCCCGGAGTCGTCGGCGATCGCGGGCAGCCCGCTCCCGGCCGCCACGGCGTGTGCCTTGAGCAGCGCGTTCTCGGCGAACGTGCGGCCGGTCTCGGCCACCTCGCCGATCTCGGGGAAGCCGTCCAGGCCCACGATCTCCACCGGCACCGCGGCCTCGGCGAGGATCCGGCGCAGCTCGACTATCTTCCCGGCGTTGCGCGTGGCCAGGACCACCTTGTTCATTCCGCGAACCTCCGAAGACGAGATCAGGCGAGCGCCTGGGCCTGCAGCCGGGTCAGCTCCGCGCAGCCCGCGGTCGCGAGGTCGAGCAGCCCGTCCAGCAGGGCCCGATCGAACGGCACGCCCTCCGCCGTGCCCTGCACCTCGACGAAGTCGCCGCCGCCGGTCATCACGACGTTCATGTCGGTCTCGGCCTTGACGTCCTCGGTGTAGCAGAGGTCGAGCAGCGGCTCGGTGCCGATGACGCCGACCGAAACGGCGGCGACGGAGTTCACCAGCGGGTCGCCTGGGCACATCCGCCGCTTGCGCATCCAGGCCACGGCGTCGGCGAGGGCGACGTACGCCCCGGTGATCGCGGCGGTCCGGGTGCCCCCGTCGGCCTGCAGCACATCGCAGTCGAGGAGGATCGAGTTCTCCCCGAGCGCCTTGTAGTCCACGCAGGCCCGCAGCGATCGGCCGATCAGCCGGGAGATCTCGTGCGTCCGGCCACCGATCCTGCCCCGGACCGACTCCCGGTCGCTGCGTGTGTTGGTGGAGCGGGGCAGCATGGCGTACTCGGCCGTAACCCAGCCCAGGCCGCTGCCCTTGCGCCAGCGCGGCACGCCGGCCTCCACGGTCGCGGCGCACAGCACCTTGGTCGCGCCGAACTCCACGAGCACGGAACCCTCCGCGTGCGCGAGCCAGTTCCGGGTGATGGTCACGGGGCGAAGCTGGTCGGGTCGACGACCGTCTGAACGAGCCATAGTGGCCACCTTAGTGCTCGAGATGGTCATGAAAGGTCATAGACGGCACCGCTGCGCGCGAGTTCCATCCGGCCGCCGAAACCGCCACGCGAGGCGTCGTCGAGGATCCGGGCGGGATCGTGCCAGGGCACCAGGTGAGTGAGGACGAGCGTGCCGACCTCCGCGCGTGCGGCGTGCTCGGCCGCCTGACGCCCGCTGAGGTGCAGGCCCGAGGGCAGTCCGGGGACGTCGGGGAAGGACGCCTCGCACAGCAGCACGTCGGCCCCGCGGGCGAGTTCGACCAGCTCGGGGCACTCGCCGGTGTCGGCGGAGTACACCACGTGGCGGCCGCCGTAGGACACGCGGAAGCCGTACGTCTCGACGGGGTGGTTCATCCGCGCCGTGGTCACCTCGAAGGGGCCGATCCGCCGCACCCCGGACGTCAGCCGTACGAAGTCGAAGGATCTCTCCAGCACCGGCTCGTCCGGCATGGCGTACGCGGCGTTGAGCCTGCGATCGGTCCCGTCGGGGCCGTGGAGCGGCACCTTGGGCAGCGGACCGTCCGGTGTGTAGGTGCGCACGACGTGATAGGCGCACACGTCGAGGCAGTGATCGGCGTGCAGGTGGGACAGGCAGATCGCGTCGATGTCGTACAGGCCGACGTGCCGCTGCAGCGCGCCGAGCGCCCCGCTGCCGAAGTCGAGCAGCAGCCGGAAGCCCTCGGCCTCCAGGAGATAGCAGGAGGACGGGCTGTCCGGCCCGGGAAAACTGCCCGAGCATCCGATGACGGTCAATTTCACAGCGAGCTCCCGATGTCGGATTCGCCCATTACTGACCCATCCTGCACCGCCTTGCCCAGCGTCGCGATCTCGACGGCCTGGATCTCCGGCCCGAGGAACCGCTGCCCGAGCTGCTCGAACAGGTCGGTGTCGCCCGTGGCACGGAAGCGGTGGACGGGTCCGATCGCCCCGTCGGACAGCCCTCTGTCGTGCAGGATCCGGTAGACGTCCTTGGCGGTCTCCTCGGCGCTGGAGACCAGCGTGACCCCGTCGCCCGTGACGTACGACAGCGCACCGGTCAGCAGCGGATAGTGCGTGCAGCCCAGGATCAGCGTGTCGCACCCGGAGTCCTGGATCGGCTTGAGGTAGCCGCGGATCACCTCGATGAGCTCATCGCTCATCGTCTCGCCGCGCTCCACGAAATCGACGAGCAGGGGCGCGGCGACCCCGACCAGTTCGACGTCGGGGGCTGCGGTGAAGGCGTCGTGGTAGGCCATCGACTCGATCGTCGCACGGGTGCCGATGACGCCGACCCGGCCGTTTCTGGTCGCCCGTACGGCACGGCGGGTGGCCGGCTGGATGACCTCGACGACCGGGACGTCGTACCGCTCCCTGGCGTCCCGGAGCACCGCCGCGCTGGCGCTGTTGCAGGCGATCACGAGCATCTTGACGTCGTGCTCGACGAGGTGATCCATCACCTCGAGCGCGTACGCACGCACCTCGGCGATGCTCTTCGGCCCGTACGGCTGACGGGCGGTGTCGGCGACGTAGAGGATCGACTCGTTGGGCAACTGGTCGATGATCGCCCGGGCGACGGTCAGGCCGCCCACCCCGCTGTCGAAGATCCCGATCGCACTGCTGTTGTCCGGCACGCTTCCCAAGATTAGGGGAAGTACGGCGATCAGCCGCGGCCGACGCGAGCGATCTGGCGGGATTGGGCGACCAACCGGCCCGCCGAGTCCCACACCTCGACGTCCTCGTCGAACCAGCCGTCGCTGATCAGCCGCCCGCCGCCGATGACCGTGAGCCATCCGGGCGCGGGCAGAGCGCGCAGGTGCCAGGTCAGCTCGACCGTCGGGGCCCAGCCGCGGGCGCCGGCCGAGAACACCACCGGCGGCAGCGCGTCGACGGCCAGCGCGATCACGTAGGGATCGGGGTCCTGCCGCTCGACCATCCGGAAGTACGCCCGGCACTCCGGCCGCCCGGTCGGCTCCCCGGTGAGCCATCCGATCGTCGGCGGGTCGAACAGCATCTCCACCTGGGCGCCGAGGTTCACGTTCGACCGGGTCTTGGGCACGGGCAGCGGCACGCAGGAGGCCGGGTCCGGCATCGGCGCCGACGGCCCGTCCGACCAGTCGGGCACTGCCTCCGGGTCGAGCGTCGCCGTCGTCACCAGGGCCTCGATGAACGACTCGTCGCCCTGCGTCAGCGTGGCCCTGGTCATCGCGGCCGTACGGCCGGCCTTGAGCGGGGTCAGCCGCACCGTGGCGGGCCCGGTCCGGGGCACCCGGAGGAACTGGGCGCTCGTGGACACCGGGTGGGCGTGCGGGGAGGCGTCGACGACGGCCCGCAGGACGGTGGCCAGGAGATATCCGCCGTTCAACGGCCCGCCGATCGAGTACGCGTCGTCGAGACACACGTCATAGGTCGCGTCGTCGACCCTGATCGCCTGCGTCGCCTCATCGAATTTCGTCACCGCGCACCCGCCTCCCGAACGTTGTTCTGGAGCTACTGTAACCACTTCCCCACGCTGCGCACTTCGTCGTTTCAAGCGACATGCAAGTGGTTCGTCACCCACGCCACCTAAGGTCTCGATCACCGCTGCTATCCGCACCGGAAGTGAGACATGCCTGCCAATATGCCGCCTAATCCTCCTTCGGCGAAGGCGAACGTGGAAGCGCTGCGCGCGGTGGGGCTGAGCGGCGAGATCTCCGGCGGCGAGGCCGGGTTCGCCCTCCGCTTCGTGGTCAACCGAGCCCACCCCGAGGGTTCGTCCCAGGGCCCGTCCCCAGACCGGTCCGACGTGATCACAATCGGCCACATGTGATCACGTCGCCGGCGTCGGCGGAGCCTGCGCCGGCGCTCTTGCCGGATCTCCGTCGGATCTCGCGGCAGTCCTCTTGCCCGGATCTCGCACCGGATCGCGTCGAGAGCTCGGTATCAGGCCCAGAGCTGGCCTTCGAGGCGGGTCTCCGCCTCGTCGAGCGTGCCTTCGTACGCCCCGGTGGACAGGTACTTCCAGCCGCCGTCAGCGACGATGAACACGATGTCGGCCCGCTCTCCCGCGCGTGCGGCCTTGGCCGCGATGCCGAGGGCCGCGTGCAGGGCGCATCCGGTCGAGATGCCGGCGAAGACGCCCTCGGTCGCCAGCAGTTCGCGGGTACGCCGCAGGGCGTCGGCGGAGGTGACCGAATAGCGCGTGGTCAGCACCGTCGAGTCGTACAGCTCGGGGATGAAGCCCTCGTCCACGTTGCGCAGGCCGTACACCAGCTCGCCGTACCGCGGCTCGGCGGCCACGATCTTCACGTCCGGCACGTGCTCGCGCAGGTAGCGCCCGACTCCCATGAGCGTGCCGGTGGTGCCGAGTCCCGCCACGAAGTGGGTGACGGTCGGCAGGTCGGCGAGGATCTCCGGCCCGGTCGACTCATAGTGGGATCGCCAGTTGGCCGGGTTGCCGTACTGGTACAGCATCACCCAGTCCGGGTGCTCGGCCGCCAGGCGCTTGGCCACCCGCACCGCCTCGTTGGAACCCCCGGCCGCCGGTGAGGAGATGAGCTCCGCGCCGTACATGCGCAGGAGCTGACGGCGCTCCTCCGACGTGTTCTCGGGCATCACGCAGATCAGGCGATATCCCTTGAGCCTGGCCGACATGGCCAGCGAGATGCCGGTGTTGCCGGAGGTCGGCTCCAGGATCGTGCAGCCGGGCGAGAGCAGGCCGTCCTTCTCCGCCTGCTCGATCATCCACAGCGCTGGCCGGTCTTTGACCGACCCGGTCGGGTTCCGGTCCTCCAGCTTCGCCCAGATCCGCACCTCTTCGCTTGGCGAGAGGCGCGGCAGGCCGACCAGAGGGGTGTTGCCGACCGAGTCGAACAGCGAGTCGAAGCGCATCTAGCGCGCTCCGGCGGCTGCACCCGCCCCGCCGGCGACGGCCGGCAGGACGGTCACGGTGTCGCCGTCGGCGACCGGGGTGCCCAGGCCGCCGAGGAAACGCACGTCCTCGTCGTTCAGGTAGACGTTCACGAAGCGGCGCAGGCCGCTCTCGTCCACCAGGCGCTCCTTCAGGCCGGGGTGGCGCGCTTCCAGGTCACCGATGAGCTCCTCGAGCGTCGTGCCCTTGGCGTGCACCGCCTTGGCCCCATCGGTGTAGTTACGCAGGATGGTCGGAATGCGGACCTCGACGGCCATCTCGCTCAATCTCCTTGTTCGGTGGTCATCATGATTCGGTAGGTCATCGTCACAAGCGGGCGTCCACTCGACTGGAACATGGCCGGGCGGCCGGAGATTCCGGGGATCGGCGCCATGTCCGGTGACAGTGCTCACCGACGGTGCTGGGTCACGGTGCTCATTCACAGTGCTCAGTCACGGGATTCGGTCACGGTGCTCAGTCACAGTGCGCGGCGACAGTCGTAGACGACGACCCAGGGTGTGTGCCCGAAAAGGAAATTCTGAACAGGAGATTCCGGGCGGGCCCGGTGCGAAAGGACAGCCGGTGATGACACGGGGCGATCGTCATCGATAGGCATAGCACAAGTCTAGCCATATGCCTCGACGATCTTGACTTCCTCCTCCGACACGACGCCGTCGACGATCCGGTAGGAGCGGAACTCCGGTACGTCCGACGCGGTGGAGACCAGGACATAGTGGGCGTCCGGCTCGGACGCGTAGCTGATGTCCGTACGCGACGGGTACGCCTCGGTGGCGGTGTGCGAGTGGTAGATCACCACGGGCACCTCGTCCCGGTCGTCCATGTCCCGCCAGACGCGGAACTGCTCCATCGAGTCGAACCGGTAGAACGTCGGCGAGCGCTCGGCGTTCTCCATCGGGATGAACCGTTCCGGGCGGTCCGACCCCTCCGGTCCGGCCACGACGCCGCACGCCTCGTCGGGATGGTCCGCCCGGGCGTGGGCCACGATCTTGTCGACCAGCTCGCGTGAGATCGTCAGCATGCGGGAAACCTACCAAAGGCCTCGTAGACGGCTCACCAGAGGGCACGGACGAGCGTGTCCTGCAGGTAGGTCAGCCAGTCGTAGGTCACGTAGGCCGGGTAGCGGGGATCGTCCTCGGACATCTCCGCCACCTCCTCGTGGACCTCCTCGGTCACCTCCAGCCGCACGCCCAGCGCGAGCCGCACATCGTTGATGGTGCGCAGCCAGGCCTGCCCCTGCGGCACCGTGAGCTCCAGCTCACCCGGGGCCAGGGTCTCCAGCAGCGTCGTCGCGTCCGCGCGCTTGGCGTCTCGTAACGTCGCCTCGGTGTAGCGGCGGAACTCCCCCGACGCCTCCTCGTCGTCGCCGTACGCCGGAGGGAACAGGCGGGCGAGCACGGGATCGGAGGGCGGGGCCGGGGAACCGATGCCGAGCGCGCGCTCCAGCGGATCGTCCCCGGTCGAGCCCGGCTCGACCAGGCCGAGGATCTGCGTTGCCAGCGATCTCAGGATCGATACCTCGCCGGGATCGAGGTGGACCGAGACGCCCCCGTTCGTCGATCTGAAGCCGATGCTCATGCCGCCGTTCTCGTCATCAGTCATGTTCGTTCGCCACGTCCCCTTCGGACGTGTGCTCACGTGTCCCGTCGAGCCGCGTCCACGTCTCGTCCCGCCGCGCCGCCTCGGCTACTTGTCCTGTTGGACGGTCGCCCACAGGCCGTACGAATGGAGGATCTGGACGTCCCGCTCCATCTCCTCCCGCGTGCCGCTGGCGACCACGGCCTTGCCCTTGTAGTGCACGTCCATCATGAGTTTCTCCGCCTTCTGCCGGGGATACCCGAACACGGTCTGAAAGACGTACGTCACATAGGACATCAGATTGACCGGGTCGTTCCACACGATGGCGAGCCACGGCCGATCGGGACGGACGTACGACGACGGGCGCTCGACCTCGGCTGGAGCTGTACTACCCACATAACCATCCTGCACCACGTAAGTCGTAGTCTTCGACACGTGCGGATGACCATGGGCACGGGCCTGCTTACCGACCACTACGAATTGACCATGCTGGAGGCGGCGCTGGCGAGCGGCGCGGCGGGCCGGCGGGCCGTCTTCGAGGTCTTCGCCCGCAGGTTGCCGGGGGGACGGCGCTACGGGGTGGTCGCGGGGACCGCCCGGGTGCTCGACGCGCTGGAGGACTTCCGCTTCGACGACGCCGACCTCGATTTCCTGCGGCAGGTGGTCGACGAACGGACGCTGGCGTTTCTCGCCGACTACCGGTTCTCGGGAGACGTGTACGGCTATCGCGAGGGCGAGGCGTTCTTCC
Source organism: Sphaerimonospora sp. CA-214678 (assembly GCF_050942215.1). Classification (GTDB taxonomy): domain Bacteria; phylum Actinomycetota; class Actinomycetes; order Streptosporangiales; family Streptosporangiaceae; genus Sphaerimonospora. The sequence continues at coordinate 1,601,140 of NZ_CP192056.1, read as the reverse complement.
CCGGCTCGCCGATCATGGTGGTGGAGAGCACGTTCGCCGAGGCCGTACTGCTGGAAACCGTGATCTTGTCGATACTCAACCACGACTGCGCCATCGCGTCCGCCGCATCGCGGATGGCGCACGCCGCGGGCGACCGGCCGCTGATCGAGATGGGCTCCCGCCGCACGCACGAGATCGCGGCCGTCGCCGCGGCGAGGTCGGCCTACCTGTGCGGCTTCGCGTCGACCTCCAACCTGATGGCCGGACGCCGGTACGGCGTGCCGACGGCCGGCACGGCCGCCCACGCGTTCGTCCTGCTGCACGACTCGGAGAAGGACGCGTTCCGGGCCCAGCTCGACTCGCTGGGGCACGGGACGACGCTGCTCATCGACACCTATGACGTGGCCGAGGCCGTCCGGACCGCCGTCGAGCTGGCGGGGCCGGACCTCGGGGCGGTGCGGATCGACTCCGGCGATCTCGCGGTGGTGGCGCAGGAGGTGCGGCAGGCGCTCGACGCACTCGGGGCCGAGCGTACGAAGATCATCGTCACCGGCGACCTCGACGAGTTCGCCATCGCCGCGCTGGCCGTCGCCCCGGTCGACGGATATGGCGTGGGCACCGCGCTCGTCACCGGATCGGGCCACCCGACGGCCAGCCTCGTCTACAAGCTGGTCGCCAGGGAGGACGCCACGGGCGTGATGCGACCGGTCGCGAAGCGGTCCGTGGGCAAGCCGAGCAAGGGCGGCCGCAAGTGGGCCTACCGGCGGATCGGCGACGGGATCGCCACCGCCGAGATCGTCACCGACGCGCCGATGGAGACCCCGCGTCCGGACCAGGCCGCCCGGAGCGAGCCGCCCGAGCTGACCGGGGACCGGCCGCTGCTGGCCGAACTCGTCCGCGGCGGCGAGATCGTCGGCCGCGAGCCACTGGACGCCGTCCGGCGGCGACACCGGTCGACTCTGACCGAATTGCCGCCGATTGCGCATAGCCTCTCCCCTGGAGACCCGGCAGTCCCTACTATCTTCAAGTGATCGTGGGAGACCGGCGCATGAGGACGACGCCGGTCTCCCGCGATCACTGAGGAGAAGGTGATGCAGTGAAAACCGCGCTCGTCATCGTCGACGTCCAGAACGACTTCTGCGAGGGCGGCAGCCTGGCCGTGGCCGGCGGCGCCGAGGTCGCCGCGGCCATCAGCCGTCATGTCGCCGACAACGCCTACGACCATGTGGTGGCCACCCGCGACTATCACATCGACCCCGGGGCGCACTTCGCCGCGGAACCCGACTTCGTGGACAGCTGGCCCGCGCACTGCGTGGTCGGCACCACCGGCGCCGACTTCCACCCGGCCTTCGACACGGCGAAGGTGGAGGAGGTCTTCAGCAAGGGAGCCCACCAGGCGGCCTACAGCGGCTTCGAGGGAGCCGCCGACGACGGTTCCGGCCTCGCCGACTGGCTTCGCGACCACGAGGTGGCCTCCGTCGACGTCGTGGGCATCGCCACGGATCACTGCGTGCGGGCCACCGCGCTGGACGCCATGCGGGCCGGCTTCGCCGTACGGGTCCTGCTGGACCTGACCGCGGGCGTGGCCAGGAAGACCACCGACGCGGCCCTCGGCCAGCTCGACGCCGCCGGGGTGAAGTTGGTCGGAACCCCCGTCGTCGGACGCTGATCCTCTCGCGAGGCGGCCGGACGCGCCGGACGGTCTGTGTCGAGGGCACGCGGCACACGGGCCGCGTGCCCATATCCGATGTGATGTGACCTTTGGAACGAACGACCGGCCCCGTCCTCCTTGGGCTGCTCGCCGACTGACGGCATCACACCGTTATGCCGACGGCTTGGCGGACTTGGTGCGGGTTTCGCGAAGGACGCGCTTGAGCACCTTGCCGGTGCCGCTGAGCGGAAGCTCGTCAACGAACTCGATCGTGCGCGGCTTCTTGTACGACGCCACCTGATCACCGACGAACTCGATCAGATCCTCGGCCACGACCGGCGGTCCGTCCGGCTTCCGCACGACCACGGCGTGAATGGCCTCACCCCAGGTCTCGTGCGGGACGCCGATCACCGCCGCCTGCATCACCGAAGGATGCCGCGTGATCGCGTTCTCCACCTCGACGCTGGAGACATTGATCCCGCCGGTGATGATGATGTCCTTGAGACGGTCGACGATGGTGACGAAACCTTCGGCGTCGATCACGCCGACGTCGCCGGATTTGAACCAACCGTCCTGACGGCTGTCTTCGGTCGCCTCCGGCATGTTGAAGTAGCCGGGACTGACCGCATCACCGGACAGCCAGATTTCGCCCGGGGTGGTGCCGTCCCGCGGGACGTCCTGACCATCGTTTCCGACCACCCGAACCTGGGTGAGCACCATCGGTCTGCCCAGGGAGCCCAGTTGGCGGCGCTGTTGCTCGGTGCCCTCGGTGAACTGGTTCTCGGGCCGCAAGATCATCGCGCAGGCGTACATCTCGGCCATCCCGTAGATCGGGTAGAAGACATCCCCGATCACCTCCCGCCCCTTGGCCAACAGTGCCGCGGACAGCGGGGATCCGCCGGTGATGATGCCGGTCAGGCTGGACAGATCGCGGTTCTCGGTCGCCTGTGCCATCAGAATCATCTGCAGCATCGTCGGCACCACGATGGTGTGGGTGACCCGATACGTCTCGACGAGATCGATGAACCCCAGCGGGGTGAACGCCTCGGGGATCACCATCCGGCCGCCCTTCAGCAGCACCGGGTGCAGGCTCGCCGGCCCACCCGGGTTGAAGAAGTACGGGATGCACTGCAGTCCGGTCGACCGCTCAGGAATCGGAACCTCGGAGGCCCAGTTGAGCATCGCCGAGATGGCGTTGCGGTGCGTCATCGCCGACCCCTTGGGCATGCCGGTCGTGCCGCTGGACGCGGCCAACTGGTAGATGTCGGAGTCCAGCACCTCCACCTGCGGGTCGGTGCTCGCGGCGGCGCCGATGATCGTCTCGAAATCGAAATCGAATGCGTGATCGCCACCGAACCCGATCGTCAGTACCGGCACACCCTCCGCGAGCCATGCGGCGGCCTCCTCAGCGAGCGCGGCGTGCACGAGGACCGCCTTCGGTTCGACGTAGCCCAGGTAGGCGGCCAGCTCACTGGCCGCCAGGCGAATATTGAGCGCCGCGCCGATCACTCCGGACTTCGCACAACCGAAGAAGAACTCCAGGTACTCAGGGCAGTTGGGCGCGAACATGGCCACCCGGTCCCCCTTCGACAAACCCAGCGCGGCGAACGCATTCGCGATCTGATTGGTCCGTCGATCGAGGTCTGCCCACGTCCGGGTCGGCCCCCCGGGCACGACGAGGGCGTCCGCACTCGGGAAGGTCTGGGCGTTCTTGCGCACGATGTCACTGACGAGCATGTAAGACTCCTCGATTCCCCGGCGACCGCGCTCACAGCCTTCCATCTTTGACGTTGAACGTCAAATATTAACAACTATTGACGTTCAACGTAAGAACTGATGTCATGTGAAGGTATGGACCTAGGGCGTGTATCGAAGTCCGGGTGGTGCCTGAGCACGGTTGACGCGTCGGAGAGGTCGTAGATCGACAACATAAGAGGTCTCCGGTAAGTGGTTAGTCGACCAAGAAAAACCTGAAACCGGAGACCTCGTGGCCACCTTAGCGGTGACACGGCGGTTCGACCTCACCGATGCGCAGTGGGCGGTACTGGAGCCGCTGCTACCAGCGCCGAAACGGTCGGGCCGGCCATCGCTGTTCAGCAAGCGGCAGCTGATCGACGGGATCCGCTGGCGGGTACGGGTCGGCGCCCCCTGGCGGGATGTGCCCGCCTGCTACGGATCCTGGCCGGCGGTGTATGCGCTGTTTCGGCGCTATCAACGGGACGGCACCTGGCAGCAGATCCTGACTGCCTTGCAGGCGCAGGCGGACGCGGCCGGACGCATCACCTGGGACGTCAGCGTGGACTCCACCATCGCTCGTGTGCATCAGCACGCCGCCGGGGCGCGGAAAAGGGGGATCTGCAGGCCGAGCCGCCCGGCGGCAGGTACGGCGCCGAGCCGGCCGATCACGGGCTGGGGCGTTCTCGTGGCGGGCTGACCACCAAAGTGCATCTGGCCTGCGAGCAGGGGCAAAAGCCGCTGGCCATCGTGCTGACCGCGGGACAGCGCGGCGACAGCCCGCAGTTCACCGCGGTCATCGCCGGTATCCGGGTGCCCCGGCTGGGCGGCGGGCGCCCCCGCACCCGCCCCGACCGCGTCCTTGCCGACAAGGCCTACACCTCCACGGCCAACCGCGCCTACCTGCGCCGCCGCGGGATCAAGGCCACCATCCCCAGCAAGACCGACCAGGACGCCAACCGCCGCGCCAAAGGATCCAAGGGCGGGCGGCCACCCGCCTTCGACCCGCAGATCTACAAGCAGCGGCATGCGGTGGAGTGCGGCATCAACCGGCTCAAACGCCACCGCGCTGTCGCCACCCGATACGACAAACTCGCCGTCCGCTACGAAGCCACGGTCCTCATCGCCGCACTCAACGAATGGCTCTGACCGACTTTGATACAGGCCCTAGGCCTCACTACCGAGCAGCAGCAGCTCCAGACGACTGTCCGGAGCTTCCTGGACTCGTACTGCACCAAAGAGTGGATCGATCGCGTCGAGCACGAGAAGGCCTTCCCCGAAGACCTGTACCAGCGGATGGCCGAGCTCGGCCTGTTCGGGATCGGCGTCCCAGCGGAGTACGGCGGCTTCGGCGGCGGCCATCTCGAGGTGGGCCTGATCGCCGAGCAGCTCGGCCACTTCGGCGGCTCGGTGGTGTTCACCTGGTTCCCCACCGCAGTCTTCGGGACGCAGACGATCCTGTCCGCGGGTGATGACGCCATGAAGCAGCGCATGCTGCCCGGCATGGTCGACGGCAAGCTTCGCACCGCCTTCGCCCTCACCGAACCCGAGGCCGGCTCCGACGCCGCCTCGGTCCGTACCCAGGCCCGCTACGACGACGGTCAGTGGGTCATCGACGGCACGAAAGTCTGGTCCTCGGGTGCCCTCGCCGCCGACTACCTCGTCTTGACCGCTCGCACTGGCGAGGCAGGCGCTTCCAAAGCCCTGACCCTCTTCCTGGTCGATGCGCGCACCGCCGGGATCACGATCCGCGCGATCCCCAAGCTGGGCCACCATGCCGTCGCCTCCTGCGAGATCAACCTGCAGGGCGTGCGGATCGGCGCGGACTCGGTCATCGGCGAGGTCGGCGACGCCTGGACCGGCTTGTCACAGGCCCTGAACACCGAACGGCTGGGAGTCGGAGCGGTCTGCACCGGAATGTCGCAGCACTGCACCGACCTGGCCCTGGCGTACGGCCTGGACCGCAGGCAATTCGGCCAGCCCATCGCCGGCTTCCAGGCGATCAGTCACATGCTCGCCGACATGGAGACCGAGACCGCCGCCGCCCGACTGCTCACGCGGTCCGCGGCCTGGCGTGCCGACACCGGGCTGCCGTTCTCCAAAGAGGCCTCGATGGCCAAGGCCTACGCCACCGAGTGCGCCACCCGCAGCGCCACCCGCGGCATGCAGATCTTCGGCGGCTATGGCTACTCCACCGAATACGAGATCGAGCGGTTCTACCGGGAGGCCAAGCTCTACGAGGTCGCCGGCGGCACCACGCAGATCCAACGCAACATCATCGCCCGCCACCTCGGCATCCCCATCTGAACCACCGCGTCCGCTGACCCAAGCTGTCCCGGCCGGTCACCGCATCCCCGGCGCCCGGCCCGGCCAGTACCACTGACGGCACGCTTGACCGGTGAACGGCACGGCATCGCCCGGGCCGCCGCGGTGCTCACTTCCGCTGGGTGGCCCACTTGCGGATCAGCGCGATGCGCTCGCGGATCTGCTCCGCGGTCGCCTGCGCGATCTGCGGCCCCCCGCAGGCCCGGCGCAGCTCGGCGTGGATGACCCCGTGCGGCTGGCCGGTGCGATGGTTCCACGCGCCGACCAGGCCGTTGAGCTCCTTGCGCAGCTCGTGTACCTGCTCGTGCGGAGCCAGGACCGGCTCGGCCTGCGGAGCGGCCTTGGTCTTCCGTTTCGCCGCCTGCTGGTCCGCCTGACGCTTACGCAGCAGCGTGGCCACCTGATGGGGCTCCAGCAACCCGGGCAGGCCGAGGAAGTCCTCCTCCTCGGGTGAGCCCGGCGCGGCGGCCGTACCGAACTCTCCACCGTCGAACAGAACCCGGTCGAAGGTCGCGGACGCCTCCAGCGTCTGGAACGGCAGCTCGTCGCCGACGGCATCCGGCTGCTTCTTCTCCTGCTGGGCCTGCTCCAGCAGCAGATCGTCCAGACCGTCCTCGTCGCGGCGGCGGCCGAGCACGTGATCGCGCTCGGCCTCCATCTCGGCGGCGAGTCCCATCAGCACGGGCACGGACGGCAGGAACACCGACGCGGTCTCGCCGCGCTTGCGTGTCCGGACGAACCTTCCGACGGCCTGGGCGAAGAACAGCGGCGTCGAGGTGCTGGTCGCGTAGACGCCCACGGCCAGGCGGGGGATGTCCACCCCCTCGGAGACCATCCGGACCGCCACCAGCCACCGCCTGTCCGACGTGGCGAAGTCCTTGATCTTCTGGGAAGCGCCCGGGTCGTCCGAGAGCACCACCTCGGCGCCCTGACCCGTGACGGTCCGGATGTGCCGGGCGTAGGCGCGGGCCGACTCGTGGTCGGAGGCGATGACCAGGCCGCCGGCGTCCGGCACGCCGTGCCGGACCTCGCTGAGCCGTCGGTCCGCCGCCTGGATGACCTGGCGGATCCAGTCGCCCTTGGGGTCGAGCGCGGCCCGCCACGCCTGGGAGAGCTGGTCCTTCGTGAGCGGAGTGCCGAGCGTCGCACTGATCTCGTCGCCCGCCCGCGTCCGCCACGTCATCTCCCCCGAGTACGCCAGGAAGATGACGGGCCGGACCACGCCGTCGGCCAGGGCGGGGCCGTACCCGTAGGAGTAGTCGGAGACGCTGCGCAGCGCGCCGTCGCCGTCCTCCACGTAGGAGACGAACGGGATCGGGCTGTCGTCCGACCGGAACGGCGTACCGGTCAGCGCGAGCCGTCTGGTGGCCGGTTCGAAGGCCTCACGGACGGCGTCGCCCCACGACTTGGCGTCGCCCGCGTGGTGGATCTCGTCGAAGACCACCAGGGTCTTGCGCGCCTCGGTGCGGGCGCGGTGCAGCGCGGGGTGCATGGCGATCTGGGCGTAGGTGATCGCCACACCGGTGTAGTCACGCGAGGTCGCGCCCTGGCTGTTCTTGAACTCGGGGTCGATGCCGATGCCGACCTTGGCAGCGGCGTCGGCCCACTGCCGTTTCAGGTGTTCGGTGGGCGTGACGATCGTCAGGGCCCGGACGATCCCGCGGCTGAGCAGTTCGCTGGCGATCCGCAGCGCGTAGGTGGTCTTGCCCGCGCCCGGCGTCGCGACGGTCAGGAAGTCACGCGGCTCGCGCTGGAAGTAGAGCTCGAACGCCTCCTGCTGCCACGCGCGCAGCTTGGGCGCGGTGCCCCAGGCGGCTCTGTCGGGATAGGAGGGGGAGAGATGGGATGCGGCCGAAACGCTCAATGACGCCTCCCACAGCTCGTCGGGACACCGCTGTCCCTGTCGGTCCGTCTGTTTCTTCCAGTCGGTTGGCCTCTGCCGGTTCGCCTGTCGCTATCGGTTCGCAGCCTCACAATGACCCCAGGGTAGTCGGGCGAACCGGCAGAGCGTGCCGTTCGGCCCCTCTCCAGAGAAGATCATGAACGTGACCTGCGGCGGAACGCCCCGTTTCGCGAGTTCCGCGACGTACGGCCCCGGCCCGGCGAGGCGCGCCCGACGGAGAATCGGCCCGAGGAGAATCGGCTCAACGAGCACCCGAGATCAGGGCGTCGATGTCCGAGCGGGTCCCGGGTGCGTCCGGATGGGCGAGCGCGAGCATGACCGTGGTCTTGCCGTCGAAACGGGTGAGCAAGGTCACCCGCATGAACGCGGGCTCGTTCACCACGTCGCGGTATTCGGCCCGAATCGCCCGCGTGTGACCCGGCCGCCCGTTGACGGTGACCGCGTGGTCGTCCACCACCTCGACGTCATCCCCATGCAGCAGCAACCGGGCGTAGAGATCGGTCAGATCGATGACCTCGGAGCGGAGATGCGGCGGGTCGACCGGGCCCCCCGGCCTCGCCATGACCGTCGCCAGATCCCCGTGGGCCGCGACGGAGGTGAACCCGGTCACCGGGGCGACGACGCCCTCGCTCCAACCGGCGGGCAGCACGTACGAGATTCCGGCGAGCGCGTCGTCGATCACCCTGGGCGGCTCGCCCTCGGCACGGCCCAGGACCGTCACCACCACCGCGCCGATCACGGTCGCGGCGGACACGAGCGCGAGAACGGCGACTATCAGGCGGCTCAGCCAGCGCGGCGTGCGGCGCCGCGGCCGGACCGGCGTGCCGTACCTCCCGGCCGCCGGCGGCTCGTCGGACAGGGCCGGAGCATCGGTCCAGACCGGATCGGCGGGCCAGGCCGGATCACCCCGCCACACGGGGTCGGCGGACGACGACGGCACGCCGTGCCGCATCGGACTCTCCCGCGCCGGGTTCCCCCGCCCCATGCTCCCCGGCCCTGTGCCCCTTGGGTCCGCGCTCCTGTGGTCCGTGCTTCCTGGCCCTGTGCCCCTTGGGTCCGCGCTCCTTGGGTCCGTGCTTCCTGGCCCTGTGCTTCCTGGTTCTGGGGGTGGCCAGACCCGGCGGGTCCACTGATCCTCCACACAACCTCCCGCGTGATCGCTGTTGTGGAGTTAGTCACAAGGGCGGTGTCCCGTCAACGGGCAGCGGGAGATCGCGTCCACACGCGGGCGCCGGCGAACCTCGGCCGGGACGCTTATCTGGCGCGCGCGGGATCTTTGGCGCGGGCGGGATCGCGGTAGGCCTCCCACATCTGGTGGATCCGAGCGGCCTGGCCCGCGGTGAACTCCCGCATGCAGCGATCGTGCGAGTAGTCCATGAAGTTGTGCACCGGGTCGTCCCCCGGCGCCGGGCAGGTGTCCTTGCGCGCCGGGCAGCCCATCGTCGCCTTCGCCTCGGGCGGCGTGTCGTCCACCGAGTCACCGGGGGCGTCGCAGCCGTTCTCGAACGTGTGCAGCAGGCCCAGCCAGTGGCCGATCTCGTGCACGGCCGTGAATCCCCTGTTGAAGTTCCGCAGCGGACCGCCGGGCACGCTCCGCCAGTCGATCACCACGCCGTCCAGGCCCGGTTCGCCTCCGTACCAGTAGGGATACGTCGAGTAGCCGAGCACGAGCTCGCCCAGCTGCGCGATGTAGAGGTTCAGCGTCTCGGGACCGCCGACGCGCAGCTTGTCCTTGAGGCCCGCCTCGTTTCCCAGGGGGTCGCGGAACCACGTGGCGTTCTCTGTGTGGGTCACACCCTTCAGATCGAACCGGACCCTGGTGTCGACGCCGTCGAACTTTCCGCCGTAGGCGTCGTTGAGCGCGCGCACCTGCCGGTCCACCGCGCTGTCGGGGAGGCCGAGCTTGCCGTCTTTGATGATGTGCACCCACAGCGGCACCCGGATCTCCCGCTGGGCCGGTGCCCGCGAATCCGGTTCCAGGACACCCGAGCCGCGCCGGTCCCCGAGCCGGCTGCGGAGGTCGGCGTTCATCCGCGCGATCTCCGCCGGACCCGGCCGACGCGGTTCGACGGCGTGACCAAGCCTGAGGGCACGGGCACGCTTGCGCGAACGGGCGGGACCGGCGGTACGACTCCGTTTGTGAACGTGGCCGATCCTCCCATGGGGATCCGCGGCCCCCTGGCCACGACCCCCGTCGCTCCGGCGTGCCGTTTCCCGGCATTCACTCGGAGTGGCGGCGGACGCGCGAGCCACGACGGAGACACCGCCCACCGCAGAAAGACAGACAAGGCAGACGGCGATCACGCCCCGAACCATTCGTATCCCCCGTTACGGCTGGTCTGAAAGCCGACGTTAGCCGTACCGGGGGTCACGATCCTGGATCGACACTCACTCGCTGGGAGGTTCGCCCTTCGGCAGCCCCTCGTAGATCTCCTTGCACTCCGGGCAGACAGGGTATTTCTTCGGATCGCGGCTGGGCACCCACACTTTGCCGCAGAGAGCCCGGACCGGGCTACCGGTCACATAGCTCTCTGTGATCTTGTTCTTGTCGGCGTAGTGGGAGAACCGCTCGTGGTCGCCGTCGCCATGAGAGAGTCGCGGCGTGACTTCGCTCTCAGGAAGAATCTTCGTGCTGCTCACGGTCATCGAGTCTACTTAGCGCGGGAGCGGTGCGGGCCGTCAGCCGACATGGACGACGGCCCCCTCTGTCTTACGCCCGACCTTGACGAACAGCGCGAAGATCGCGGCCACCACGGCGATGCCCGCGCTCATCTGGAAGCCCAGGTGCAGACCGTCCATGAAGGACATGTGCGCGGCCTTCGTGATGAGCTCGGCGGCCGGCCCGGTGAGACCGGGCGGGGCCATGCCGACGGAGGCGAGCTGCTTCAGGCCCTCCATCTGCTCCGGCGGAATCGCGGCGGCCGCCTGCCCGAGGTGACCGGGAAGCACACTCGCCACCTTGGCGGACACGATCGCGCCGAGGATGGCCGTGCCGAGCGCGCCACCCACCTGCATGGCGGAGTTCTGTACGCCTCCGGCGACCCCGCTGAGGTCCTCGGGGGCGTTGCCGACGATGATCTCGGTGGCTCCCACGAAGACCGGGGAAAGGCCGAACGCCAGCAGCACGAACGGAATCGCGCTGTCGATGAACGCCGCGTCGACGCTGAGCCGCGACATAAGGAACATCGCGATCGCGGTGACCACCATGCCGCCCGCGATGGTGCTCTTCGGGCCGAGCCTGCCGATGAGAACACCGGCGATCGGCGACGCGACGATCATGCCGGCGCTCATCGGCAGCATGCGAAGTCCGGAGTCGAGCGGGCTCAATCCGTGCACGCCCTGGAAGAAGAACGTGAGGAAGAACATCGCGCCCATCATCGAGAACGACACGAGGATCATGAGCACGGTGCCGATGGAGACCGAGGCGTTGCTGAACAGGGACAGCGGCAGCAGTGGCTCCGCCGTCCTGGTCTGCCAGAACAGGAACACCGCTCCGACCACCACGGCGAGGGCGAGGAAGCCGACGGTCTTGATGTCGCCCCAGCCCCAGTCCGGCGCCTTGATGATGGCCCAGACCAGCGAGAACATGGTGACCGACAGAAGCATCACACCCGGCCAGTCCACCCGCGACAGCGTCCGCGCCCGGCTCTCCTTGAGCGCCCACAGGCCGAAGGCCAGCGCGGCGGCGCCGACGGGCACGTTGACGAAGAAGACCGACTGCCAGCTCACGTTCTCGACGAGGACGCCCCCGATGATCGGGCCGGCCGCACTCGACAGGCCGAGGATCGCGCCCCACGCCCCCATCGCCATGTTGAGCCGCTCGCCGGGGAAGGCCATGCGCAGCAGCGCCAGGGCGGCCGGCTGGAGCAGCGCGCCGAACAGGCCCTGCAGTACGCGCAGGGCGATCAGCATGCCCACCGACGACGACAGGCCGATCATCAGTGAGACCAGGGTGAACCCGACCACGCCGATCAGGAAGATCCGCTTGTGACCGAAGAGGTCGCCCAACTTGCCCGCGGTGATGAGGAAGACCGCGAGCGCGAGCAGATAACCGCTGGTGACCCACTGAAGGTCGGCCAGCGACGCCTTGAGGTCTTCGGCGATGACCGGGTTGGCGATGGCGACGACGGTGCCGTCGAGCATGACCATGATCACACCAAGGGAGACCGCCAGCAGTGTGAGCCACGCGGATCCCTGTCCGCGTCCCGGTGGCGACTCGCCCCGCTCGGCTACCGCTTGAGTCGTCATGGATGGTCCCCCTTCAAACCTGCCATTCGAAAAAACAATCGAGCCGCCCACACGGCCTCCGGCATCCTACGGGACCGGTCCGACAAGAACGCCACCGGTTTTCCCCCGGTTCGGACGCGTTCGCGGCGCAGCGGAAGGCCCGTCATCGCACGCGCCCCCGGATGGCCCACTCCATGCCTTGTTCGATGAACGTTTCACACCGAGCTCACCCACCCGGTTCAGCTGCGTGGACTGACATCGCAGCTCAGGCCGCTTCTGGTCGGCGAGGATGACCAACTAGACCGGTTAAGTCTGTACGCCGTCCCATACCACGCCTAAGGTTCCCGGGAGCGCTTCCACAGGCTGCGCGATCCCCCCATACCGAGGTAGCTCATGAAAACACGCTTCATCGCCGCGGGCACGGCACTCTTCGCCCTCCTGTTGTCAGTGATCGCACTCACCCAGCCCGCACAGGCCGCGACCGGGCTCCGCGTGAACAACGGGAAGATCTACGAGTCCAACGGGAACCAGTTCATCATGCGGGGCACGAGCCACGCCCACACCTGGTTCACGAGCCAGACCAATTCCTTCGCCGACATCAAGTCCCTGGGCGCCAACACCGTCCGGGTCGTGCTCAGCGGCGGCCGCTGGACCGCGAACACGGCCGGTGACGTGGCCAACGTCATCTCGCTCTGCAAGCAGAACCGGCTGATCTGCGTGCTGGAGAACCATGACACCACCGGCTACGGGGAGCAGGGCGGCGCCTACACCCTGAGCCAGGCGGTCGACTACTGGATCGGTCTGAAGAGCGTGCTGACCGGCCAGGAGAACCACATCGTCATCAACATCGGCAACGAGCCGTACGGCAACAACAACGTCTCCGGCTGGACCAGCGCCACCACCGACGCGATCAAGCGCATGCGCAGCGCCGGATTCGAGCACATGCTGATGGTGGACGCGCCGAACTGGGGCCAGGACTGGCAGTTCGTCATGCGTGACACCGCGGCCTCCGTCTTCAGCGCCGACCCGCAGAAGAACACGGTCTTCTCGATCCACATGTACGGCGTGTTCGACACCGCGGCCGAGGTCACCGACTACCTGCAGGCGTTCCAGACCGCCGGCCTGCCGATCGTCATCGGCGAGTTCGGCAACATGCACTCCGACGGCGACCCGGACGAGGACACGATCATGTCCCAGGCCCAGTCGCGTGGCATCGGCTACCTCGGCTGGTCGTGGAGCGGCAACGGCGGCGGCGTCGAGTACCTCGACCAGGTGACCAACTTCAACGTCAACCAGCTCACCTCCTGGGGCCAGCGACTCTTCAACGGCGCCAACGGCATCAAGGCCACCGCCAAGCAGGCGACCATCTACGACGGCGGGCCGACTCCCACCCCGACGCCGACCCCGACACCCACCCCGACTCCCACGCCGACTCCGACACCGACCCCGACTCCGACACCCACCCCGACGCCGACGCCGACTCCCACGGGCGGATGCACCGCCACCTACCAGGTGGTGAACCAGTGGGCCGGCGGCTTCCAGGGTGAGGTCACGGTGAAGGCGGGCGCCGCCATCACCGGCTGGACCGTGAAGTGGACGTACGCCAACGGCCAGACGGTCAGCCAGATATGGAACGCCACCCTGAGCTCGAGCGGTTCGACCGTCACCGCCAAGAACATGAGCTACAACGGCAACCTCGGTGCCGGCGCGAGCACCACGTTCGGGTTCCTCGGGTCCTGGAACGGCACGAACGGCACGCCCTCGTCGGTGAGCTGCACCGCGAGCTGACTCTCCTGATCACCCATGGCCGGGCGCGCGTGCCGTGCCCGGCCACGGCACGTGGACGGACATCCCGGCGGCTCAGTTGAACGTCGGATCGTCGGGGAAGGTGGCGACGAGCGCGAGATCGCCGCGCTGACGGCGCAGCACCGCCCGCCACAGCGAGGACGGGTCGGAGTGGAAGGTGTCGGCGGGCTCCGAGTCCACGACGTACCAGGCGCCCTCCCGCAGCTCGTTCTCGAGCTGTCCCGCCGTCCAACCGGCATAGCCCGCGAAGATCCTCATCTGCGAGATCTCCCCCGCGAGGATCTCGGGCGGCGCGTCGAGGTCGACCGTGCCCAGCCGGGACGTCGCCGACCTCCCCTGGAGCCGCCGCCAGCCGAGCGGCTCCTCGCCGCTCAGCACGACGGCCAGGGCCAGGGCGCTGTCGGTCTGCACCGGCCCTCCCTCGAACAGCACCGGAGGACCCGTGACCAGTGCGTCCCATGAGGGCAGCACCTGGGTCACCGCGATCTCGCTGGGCCGGTTGAGTATCACACCCAGCGTCCCGCCGTCCTCGTCGTGCTCCAGCACAAGCACGACGCTACGCCGGAAGTTGGGGTCGTCGAGCAGTGGCGTCGCCACAAGCAAACCGCCGACGTAGATCGCCTCCGCCATACCTCCCATGATGAGGGAGGAATGCCGAATCATGCACGTCGCCCCCTGCATGACATACCAGATTACTTTTCGCGTCAGAACATGCGCGTATTGTGTTCAGCCGCCGGTCGATCCTCGATCTCGGTGTCTCAGGCTTCGGTGAAGCCCCGTGCCTTCCCTCCGGCCGACTCGCGCACCGCCGCCGCCACCGCGTTCGCCGCCTCGGGGTGGAAGACACTGGGGATGATGTAGTTGGGCCCCAGCTCCTCCGCCGTCACCACGGCGGCGAGCGCTCGGGCCGCCGCGAGCAGCATCTCCTGGGTGACGACGGTCGCCTGGGCGTCCAGCAGGCCGCGGAAGACGCCGGGGAAGGCCAGCACGTTGTTGATCTGGTTGGGGTAGTCGGAGCGCCCGGTGGCCACCACGGCCGCGTGCTCGCGTGCCTCGTCCGGCGCGATCTCGGGCTCCGGGTTGGCCAGCGCGAACACGACCGATCCGTCCGCCATGGCCGCGATGTCCTCACCGGTGAGGATGCCGGGCGCGGAGACGCCGATGAAGACGTCGGCGCCCTTCACCGCGCCGTGCAGATCTCCCGCGTACCCACCGGTGTTGGTGTGCTCGGCGATCCAGCGCAGCGAGTCGTCCAGGTCCTCGCGGCCCAGGTGGACCGCGCCGAGGTAGTCGCAGACGATCACGTGCTGCGCGCCCGCCGCGAGCAGCAGCCGTAGTACGGCGTTGCCGGCCGCGCCCGCGCCGGCGAGCGTGATCCGCACGTGCGCCAGGTCCTTGCCCACGACCTTCAGCGCGTTCGTCAACGCGGCGAGCACGCAGATCGCGGTGCCGTGCTGGTCGTCGTGGAAGACCGGGATGTCCAGCAGCTCGCGCAGCCGCCGCTCCACCTCGAAGCAGCGCGGCGCCGAGATGTCCTCCAGGTTGATGCCGCCGAAGCCCGGCGCGATCAGCTGAACGGTCCGTACGATCTCGTCGACGTCCTGGGTGTCCAGGCAGACCGGCCAGGCGTCGATGCCGGCGAACCGCTTGAACAGCGCCGCCTTGCCCTCCATCACCGGCAGCGCGGCGGCGGGGCCGATGTTGCCGAGGCCCAGGACGGCCGAGCCGTCGGTCACCACGGCGACCGAATTCCGCTTGATCGTGAGACGGCGCGCGTCCTCCGGGTTGCGCGCGATCGCCAGACTCACCCGCGCCACACCCGGCGTGTACGCCATGGACAGCTCGTCGCGGTTGCGCAGCGGCACCTTCGACTGCATCTCGATCTTTCCGCCGAGGTGCATCAGGAAGGTGCGGTCGGAGACCTTGTGTATGGCCACGTCCTCGACCGCGCCGAGGCTGTCCACGATCGCCTGCACGTGGTCGGTGTCTTTGGCCGCGCAGGTGACGTCGATGCGGAGCTTCTCGTGGCCCGCATTGGTGACGTCGAGGGCCGTGACCACGCCGCCGGCGGTCTCCACGGCGTGGGTGAGCAGGCTGACGGCCTTACCGCCCGCCGGGACTTCGAGACGAACGGTGATCGAATAGGAAACGCTGGGCACGGTGGCCACGTGTATCCGCTCCTTTGCGGGTGGTTCCGGCTTTACGGAGCCGCGTTGAAACCTATCCATCTTGCCATCTCCGGCCGGCCGATACGGCCTCCTGCGCGCTCACGTCCCCGTGGCGTCGCGAGGCGTCAGAACAGCGCGCTGGCCAGGGCCCGCCTGGCTCTGGACACCGAGGGGTCGTCAGCGGGCAGCGCGTCGAAGAGCCCGAGCAGATGGACCCGCACCCTGTCGCGGTCGCCTTCCCGCGTCCGGCGGACCACCCCGATCAGCCGGTCGAACGCCTCGTCCACCTTGCCGTTCATCATCTCCAGATCCGCCGCCTGAAGCTGCAGATCCACATCGGCGGTATCCGTCGCCGCGCGACGGAGCACGTCCGCCTCGTCGAGGTGCTGGGTCCGGCGCAGCAGTCCGACGCCGGCGAGGCCGATCCTGGCCGCCTCGTTCGCGGGCGAGCGCGCCAGCAACCGCTGGTAGGCGGCCGCGGCCGCGTCCAGGTCCCCCTGGTCCATCGCCGCCTCCGCGGCGAGGAGATCGGGATCCGCCGGCGGCTCCGCCTCCGCGGTCTCCTCGGGTGCCGACAGCTCGATGCCGAGCTGCTCGAACACCTGGGCCAGCGCCTGCCGAAGCTGCGCCTCCGGCAGTGGCCCCTCGAACAGGGGCATGAGCTGCCCCTGGAAGGCCAGATAGACGGTCGGCACCGCACGCATCCGCAGGGCCTGGGCGAGCTGGGGATCCGCCTCCACATCCACCCGGGCGAGCACCCACGCGCCCCCCGCCTCGGCGGCCAGCTTCTCCATGATGTTGCTGAACTGCTGCACCTGCTCCGCTCGGCGCACCGTCGCCTCGACGATGACGGGAACGGTCAGCGACCGCTCCACGACATCATCGTTGAAGGTGGCCGAGGTCACCTCGAGGACCGTCGAGGACGCTCCGGCTCCGGCCCCGGCTCCGCCGGGCCCGGCCGCCTCGCGTCGTGCCTGCGCCTCCAATGCCTGCTTGCGAGCGCCTAGGTCGATCGCACCGTAGAGCGATCCAGGTCGAGAGAACTCCGCTGCCATAGTCCCATCCTGCCGCACGCTCACGGCTGATCAGTGCCATCCCACCGTCGTCCGGTACGAGGAGACCGGATGGACCCGGGACATCGGGACGTGCGCCGGCGCATCGGGACGGGCCCGCAATCGGCGGGCGGGCCGATCAGGGGCTGAAGTCGCCGGCCGCGACCCGCAGGGTCCTGAGCAGGTCGAACATCTGGTCAAGATCCTCATCGCCGTACATGCCCAGGCAGAAACCGGCGTCCATCAGATCGGCGGTGGCCCGCCGTACGATCTCGCGGCCCGCGTCGGTGATCTCGGCGAGCACGCCGCGGCCGTCCCTCGGGTTGCGCATCCGGCGGACCAACCCGGCCCGTTCCAGGCGGTCCACGGTGTTCGTCACGCTCGTCGGGTGCACCATGAGCCGCTCGCCGATCTTCGACAGCGGCAGCGAGCCCTCCCGGCTGAACGTGAGCAGCACCAGCGCCTCGTAGCGGGCGAAGGTCAAATCGTACGGCTTGAGCAGCGTGTCCAGTTGCGCCAGCAGGATCTGGTGGGCTCTCATGATCGAAGTGACGGCGGCCATCGCGGAGGAGGGGCCGAATCTAGCGCGCCAGGTTTCCGCGGCGCGTTCTATCGGGTCGAACGGCAGGCCGAGCGGCTTGGCCGCGCCGGTCGGCGATGGGCCTGAGCTGGGCGGGACATTGGGCGGGACGGACACAGCGATATACGCTATCGCGACCGCGAACATGATCAACCTGGGAACCGAGCGTAACCGGATTCATTCCTTGACCCCAGAACTCCCTCCCCGCGGGTCACGCTCCGTTATGGTTGCCACGTCGAAAGGTGAGGCGGCGGCAAACACCGGGCGCCACGGGGAACCACGTCTGCTAGGCAGTTGGAGCGGACGTGGCGAGGCCGGCCGGCGGACGGCGTCGGGGGACGCGGTCCGGCGCATGCTGCTCACACAGGCACGGGGGGTTGACTTGATGGGCGGCATGCCTGCCCCGGCGCACCGCATGCGCCGGATATCGCCGTCGGCGTGGCCAGGGGCCGCGCCGTGCTGTGGGTGACCACAGGGGCGTTCCACGTGGAGAACTGAGACACGGCGCGGTCGTCGCCATGGCCGTGCTGCTCGCGCTCGGGCTCGTCATCGCGTGGAGCGTCCTGATTCCTGGGTTCATGGACTGGGATGACATGGTCACGGCCGTTATCGGTTCGCTTAGGCTGACCGGTCCGGTCGCGGCCGTGTTCACCGCGTGGGTCGCGCTGCGCAGACGCCGCGCCAACCGCGGCCGGGTGCTGACGCCCTGGCGGGCCGCGAAGGCGCCGCTCGGGATTCTCGCGGTCGTCATCTGCTCGTTCGCGGTGACCGTACTGCTGCTCGGGCTGCGTGCCGCGCTGACCGACCGGTCGGGCCACCTGCCCATCGGCGGCCTGGCGCTGTGCGTCGGCGGCCTTGCGCTGTACGTGATGATCGGCTGGACGGCGGGCTGGGTGCTCCCGTTCGCCGTCACGCCCGTGCTCGCCGGGATCGGCACCTACGGGCTGTTCACCTGGGTGGCCGTAGGTTCGACCTGGGCCGACCGGCTCACCCCGGCCACGCGCAGGCCGTACGACCTGTTCACCGGGGCCGGCGAGGTGGCGTTCACGGATCAGACGCTCTGGCTCCTGGGCCTCAGCACGGCACTGCTGCTCGGCTGGGTCGCCCTCGTCACCAGGCGCACGCTGGCGCTGGTCGCGGCGGCCGTCGCCATGGTCGCGGCGGGCGCCGGGGCCGCCAGACTGGTGGCCGAGCCGCGGACGGTCGCGGCCACCGAGCGGCTCGCCTCCTCCTGCCAGTCGTGGCCGTTCCCGGTGTGCGTCCGCCCCTCCATGCGAGACGGCCTGACCGAGTTGGCCGGGGTGTTCACCACGCTCGCGCGGCGGCTGGCCGACACGCCCGCCGCCTTCGACCGGGTCGAGCAGCGCGACCGCGACGACAACGCCCCGGTTCCGCCCGGCGTGGCCGTCGTGCATCTCGACGATCTCGGCGCCGGGTTCGCCCGGCGGGCGGTGACCGAGTTCCTCGACCGCCTGGCCGCCCCGTGCCCCGGCACGATCTCCAACGGCTACCGGTCCGTCATCGTCGCCTGGCTGCGCGGCGAGCCGCTGCCCGCCGGGCCGCTGCCCGAGCACCGATACGCCGCCGTGTGGTTCTCCGGGCTGACCGAGGACCAGCGGCACAACTGGCTGCGGATGTTCTACTCCGACTTCGTCTCCTGCCGGCTGCAGAGCAGGCACTTCGGCGGCGGCACCCGGCCGGCGGACCCCAACCTGGTCAACTATCCGGTGAATCCGACGCCCGCGTACGCGCCCACCTACCCTGTCAGCCCGAGTTACCACGACGATCCGGAATCGGAACACCACGAGACGCCGAACATCGGGCTCCCGCACCGGCCCGGCTTAACTCCCGAGCCGATCCCGGCCGCGTCCCCCGGGCTCCCGCCGCTCTCCGATCCCTCCCCTTCGGCCATTCCCTCGGCCGAGCAGCCGTCTCCCCTGCCGGCTTCGCCGCGGCCGGCGCCGGGCGCCCCCGCCACACCCCGCCACACCACGAACCACGAGCCCGCACGCGACTCCGGAGAACGTGAATCCGGCCGGCGCGAGCACCGGCAGCGGGAGGAGCGTTCCGGACGGCGCCGCGGCTCCATCTCGACACGCGATTCCGAGGGCCCGGACCGCGCCCCCACACCACGCGACGGCGCTCCCATCGGGAACACCGGCGACACCGGGAGCACTGGCAACACCGGGAGCACTAGGAGCACCGGGAGCACCGGGAAAACCGGGAGCACCGGCAACACCGCGAACACCGGAGCCGCTCGGAACGAGGCGCCCGTCCGGGACGCCGGGGCCGCCGCCCAGGAGAACGGACCAGCACGGGACGGCGTACCGGCTCAAACCACGCGGCCGACCCCGGCCCCCAGCTCCTCCCCCGGACTCGGGCTCCTGAGCGGGCTCGGCGGCTAGAGTGTGTCCGGCGACCCAGGTGCAAGCCGGGCGATAGCGGGAAGATTCCTCCCGTGGACGGCCAGACTCCAGCCCATCAGACTCCCGCCCGGCAGACTCCGACCGGCCGGGCCCCGGACGGCGGGCCTTCGACCCCGCCCACGCCGCAGCCCCCTCGCGGCGACGGCACGACCCGGCGCTCCTCCCGCCGCGCCTGGCGGTGGCCGGCCGGTTTCCTCTTCGTGGTCCTGCTCATCGTGGTCGGCGCACGGCTCACCTGGTCCTGGCTGGACCCGCTCGGGGAGGAGACCATCGACCGCAGCGGCCCGGTGCTGCTGCAATCGGTGCAGAACCTGAGCCGGTTCGAGGCGGCCACCGGCAACTTCCAGGTCGTGGTCGACCTGGAGAAGGACGCCGCCTTCCTGCCCGACGCCATCAAGGGCAGCAGGACGCTGTTCGTCGGCGCCGGCAATGTGGACGCCTACGTCGACTTCTCCGGCCTGCCCAAGGACGCCATCGTCGTCTCGGCGGACCGTTCCGCCGTGACCGTACGGCTCCCGCACGCCGAGCTGGAGAAGCCCAACCTGGACAACAAGAGGTCGTACATCGTCGCCCAGCAGCGGGGCCTTTTCGACCGCATCTCCGACCTGCTGTCGGCATCGCCGCAGAACCAGCAGGAGCTCTACCTGCTGGCCGAGCGGAAGATCACCGAGGCCGCCGTGGCGAGCGACCTGCGCGACCGGGCGGACCAGAACACCAGGGCGATGCTCGACGGCATGTTCAAGGCCCTCGGATTCACGACCTTCACCGTCGAGTACGCCGCCGCGCCATGACCGATCCGCGCACTACTCGTCCATGCCCACGGCGGCGACGACGGTGTGAAGGTCGCCGGCGCCCTCGTCCCTGACCACGACGCGAGCACGCCCGCCCGCGCGCCGCGGCACCCGGACGAGCGTGACCGTGGTCGCCCCGCCTACCTGGCGGGCACCCGGATGATCAGGGCGTCGCCCTGACCGCCGCCGCCGCACAGGCCCGCCGCGCCGAAGCCGCCGCCCCGGCGGCGAAGCTCGTGCGCCAGCGTGAGCACGATGCGGGTGCCGGACGCGCCGATCGGATGGCCGAGGGCGAGGCCGCCGCCGTTCACGTTGACCTTGTCGAGATCGATCCCCAGCTCCTTGACGGACTGCAGCACGACCTGCGCGAACGCCTCATTGATCTCCACCAGGTCGAGGTCGCCCGTGGTGCGGCCCTCCTTGGCCAGCGCGTGCTTGATCGCATTGGCGGGCTGCGACTGCAGCGAGTTGTCCGGGCCGGCCACGTTCCCGTGCGCGCCGATCTCGGCCAGCCACTCCAGGCCCAGTTCCTCGGCCTTGGCCCGGGACATCACCACCACCGCCGCCGCGCCGTCGGAGATCTGCGAGGAGGACCCCGCCGTGATGGTGCCGTCCTCGGTGAACGCGGGCCGCAGCTTGGCGAGGGCCTCGGCCGTGGTGTCCGGACGGATGCCCTCGTCCGTGGTGACCGTCACCGGCTCCCGCCGTCCCGGCGCGGAGACGGGCACGATCTCCTCCTCGAACAGCCCCTTCTCCGTCGCCTCCGCCGCGAGCCGGTGCGACCTGGCCGAGAACTCGTCCTGCTCGGCACGGGTCAGGCCCAGTCGCGCGTTGTGCCGTTCTGTGGACTCTCCCATCGCGACCTGGTCGAACGCGTCGGTGAGCCCGTCGAAGGCCATCGAGTCCAGCACGTCGGCCGAGCCGTACTTGACGCCCTTGCGCAGGCCGGGCAGCAGGTGCGGGGCGTTGGTCATCGACTCCATGCCGCCCGCGACCACGATGTCGAACTCGCCGGCACGGATGAGCTGGTCGGCCAGCGCGATCGCGTCCAGGCCGGACAGGCACACCTTGTTGACGGTCAGGGACGGGACCGTCATGGGGATGCCCGCGCGCACGGCCGCCTGCCGGGAAGGAAGCTGCCCCGAGCCGGCCTGGAGCACCTGCCCCATGATCACGTACTGGACCTGGTCGGGCGTGACGCCGGCCCGTGACAGAGCGGCCTTGATGGCGATGCCCCCGAGCTCGACGGCGGACAGGCCGGAGAGCGAGCCCAGCAGCCGGCCAATGGGCGTACGAGCTCCGGCGACGATGACGGAACCAGACATCGGGACCTCCACGACGAGGATCGGGACGACCGTGTCACGATACCCATGGGGCATTCGGACGCCCGCAGGCAGTCCGTCTGGTCAGGTACGAACGGAGAAACATGCTGCTCAGGATCGATCACGTCGGCATCGCGTGTCACAACCTCGAAGAGAAGATCGAGTTCTACGAGTCCACCTTCGGGCTGATGGTGGTGAGCCGGGAGATCAACGAGGAGCAGGGGGTCCGCGAGGCCATGCTTCACGTGGCGGACGGCCCGAAGGGCGCCTCCTACGTCCAGCTCCTGGAACCGCTGCACCCCGACACGGCGGTCGGGAAGTTCCTCGCCAGGCGGGGCGAGGGCGTGCACCATATCGGGTACGGCGTCGCCGACGTCGCCAAGGCCCTCGAGGAGATCGGCGCCAAGGGCGTCAGGCTGATCGACGAGCGGCCCAGGCACGGCTCCATGGGGGCTTCCATCGCGTTTCTGCATCCCAAGGACGTGGGAGGAGTCCTTACGGAACTCGTGGAGACAGCGAAAGATTGACCCGTCCGCTTGAGGCTGAACGCAAGAAACGTTCATACGTAACAACTCGCGCAGAAAGTCGGAGGGAGCCTCCAATCCCGCAGCACCGGAGTACGCTGGCGTATCACCGGACGTGGGTGCTCATGGGCTTCCCCGCCTCGGATATCCACCCTACCGTCCGGCCCCCTGTAGCCGTCTCGACAACCAGGATCGAGCCTCATGCAGTCCGACATCGACGCCCAGCTCAACAACTTTTTCGAGGACGCCCCTTCTCGCGAATTCGACGTGGTGCTCCGGGGCTATGACCGGCACCAGGTCCACGACCACCTGAAGACACTCGACACCGAACTGCGTCAGGCCAAGGAGCAGGTCGGCACTCTACAGCGTGAGCTGTCCGAGTCGAAGCGCCAGCTCCAGGAGCAGGAGCGTCCGACCTACTCGGGTCTGGGCGCCCGGATCGAGCAGTTGCTGCGGCTGGCGGAGGAGCAGGCCACCGAACTCGTCCAAGCGGCCAGGTCCGAGGCGAACGAGATCCGGGCCGCGGCCAAGGTGGACGCCGCCGACCTGCGGGCCGCCGCGGAGAACGAGGCCGCGGAGAAGCGTGCGCTCGCCGCCCGCGAGGCCGAGGAGATGCGGACGACCGCGGACCGCGACGCCGAGGAGATCCGCTCGACCGCGCGGCGCGAGGCCGACGAGTTGACCGCCACGACCGAGCGCGAGGTGGCCAAGATCCGGGCCACCGCCGACCACGAGGTCGCGGAGAAGCGGGCGGACGCCGAGCGGGAGATCGCCAAGCTGCGCACCACGACCGAGCGCGAGGTCGCCCAGCTCCGGGCCTCCACCAAGCGTGAGCGCGACGAGGTCCTCACCACGGCCAAGCGTCAGGCGGACGAGATGCGGGCCCAGGCGCAGCGCATCCTGGAGGAGTCCGAGGCCAAGCGGGCGCAGGACGAGGCGGAGTTCGAGATCCAGCTCGCGGCCCGCCGCGAGGAGGCCGAGCGCCAGGAGTCCGAGCGCCACGCCACCGCCCAGGCCAACACCCAGAAGCTGGTCGCCGAGGCGGAGCAGCGGGCCGCCACCGCCGAGCAGCGCGCCTCCAAGGCCACCCAGCAGGCCGAGCAGACCCGCCGCGAGGCCGACACCCACGCCAAGCAGCTGCTCGCCAACGCACGTAAGAACGCCGACCAGCTCGTGGCCGAGGCGAAGTCGAGCGCCGAGACGATCGTGACCGACGCGAAGAACGAGGCCGAGCGCACCCGCACCTCGATGCAGCGTCAGGTGGACGAGCTCACCCGGCAGCGCGACAGCATCACCAGCCACCTCGCCCAGCTCCGGCAGCTCCTCGGCGGCGCCCCGCTGCCGAGCGTGGAGGCCGAGCCCGCTCCGGTCGCGGCCGCCCCGGCCAAGCCGGCCCTGTCGGCCGCGCCGTCCGTCAGCGAGCCGCCGATCGTCTCGTCGACCCCGGCGTCGGCGCCCGAGCCGGCCGCGGCGAAGAGCGACGACGACTCGGAGTGGTGGCAGGAGTAGTCACCGCGACGAAGACGAAGCGGCATCCGGCAAGTTCGTGACGGCTGAGTCGAACTGAGCAGGGCCCGGCGGAGAGCACCGCCGGGCCCTGTCTCACGATTGGATCGTGACACCCCTGCCCCCTGACCGGGACGAGGCGAAGCAGGTCACACGCTGGTGGGCAGCGGCGCCGCCGCCGGGTTCACCCGCTTGACGATCTCGTCGAGGACGATCCGTACGTACGGCTCACCGACCCACAGGTGCTTGGCCCCCTCCACCCCGACGACCTCCGCCTGCGGCACCCTGGCGAACCGCTGTACGGCCTCCGCCGGTCGCAGGTAGTCGTCGAACTCGGGAACGAGCGCGATCAGCGGACGGCCGAACTCCGCCCAGGCGTCGAGATCCTCGTCCGTCGCCCGGCGCAGCGGAGGCGAGAGCAGGATGGCGCCGGCCACGACCGGGTCGTGTCCCCACTTCAGGGCCAGCTCGGTGCCGAACGACCAGCCCAGCAGCCACGGGTTCGGCAGATCGTGGAAGTCGGCGTACTCCAGGGCCGCGGCGACGTCCCACCGCTCGCCCTCCCCCCCGTCGAAGGACCCCTGCGAGGTCCCGCGCTCGGACGTCGTACCCCGCGTGTTGAAACGGAGCACGGCCAGATCGGCCAGTGCGGGCAGGCGGTAGGACGCCTTGCGCAGCACATGGCTGTCCATCATGCCGCCGTGCGTGGGCAGCGGATGCAGACAGACCAGCGTCGCCACCGGCGGCCGCACCGTCGAGCCGTCCTCGCTCACGGGCAGCGCCAGCTCGCCGACCAGCTTCAGCCCGTCCGCCGTGTGCAGCTCGATGTCCTCCCGGTGCGCCGCCAGCACGGTTGACGCTCTGATATCCGTACCCACGCGATTAACCCCTTGCCTGATGTTCCGGTGATTGCGCCTGCTCAGCGGCGGCCGTTCAATATCGGCTGCGCCCCGGGCCCCGGTTGATCCGGTTGCGCCAGCAGGCGGTGTGCCAGTGCCGCCGCTCCTCCTCGCCACCCGGCCAGGCGGGCCAGCTCACGATATGCGGCAGGCCGGGCCGGATCTCCTGCTCGCATCCCGGGCACCGGTAGGTCCTGGCCGGGGCCGCGCCCGGTACGTCACGTACGACCCAGTCGCCGTCGGAAGCGGACTCGACCCGGTCCACCCCGGGCACCGAGGTTATCGGCCGTACGGCACCACGCCCATCCGGGCGCTGGAACGGGTCACGGCGTCGGGCACGACGGGGGCTCATGGCAACGATCCTCGGGGGAGCTTGACCTGCGGGAGCTTCATCTGGAACGGCGATTCGCTCCCTATTGTTCCGGACCCTCGGCTCCGATGCCCATTGTGCCGTTCCTCGATTCTTCCCCCGGGGTCCACTGTCCACCGAACCGAAGGTCGGCTAAGGTATGCCTAACCTAAGAATTGACGGTCGATATCCTCCCGAGAGGCAAGAAAGCAATGCGACGCTTGAGGCGACTGACCCCGGTCATGGCAGGAATCGCCGCGCTCACCATGCTGACGGCGGCCTGCGGAACCGGTTCCCCGGAGTCGGACGCCGGGACGCTCACGCTGTACAACGCCCAGCACGACGACCTTGTCGAGGCCATGGTGGCCGGCTTCACCAAGGAGACCGGCATCCAGGTCGACATCCGTTCCGGGAAGGATTTCGAGCTGGCGAACCAGCTCGTCCAGGAGGGGGACGCCTCGCCCGCCGACGTGTTCCTCACCGAGAACTCGCCGGCCATGGTGCTGGTGGACAGCAAGCAGGGGTTCGCCGAGGTCGACGCCGAGACCCTGGCCCAGGTGCCCGGCCAGTACGTCCCGTCGAGCCGCAACTGGGTCGGTTTCGCGGCCCGGTCGACCGTGCTCGTGTACAACTCCACGGCGCTGACGCCCGACCGGCTCCCAGAGTCGATCATGGATCTCGCCCGGCCGGAATGGCAGGGCAAGATCGGCATCGCGGCCGGCGGCGCCGACTTCCAGGCGATCGTCAGCGCCGTCGTCGCGGTAAAGGGCGAAGAAGCCGCAGCGGAGTGGCTCAAGGGCCTGAAGACCAACGCGAAGATCTATCCGCGTAACGGAGCCGTCATGAAGGCGGTCAACGACGGTGAGATCGAGGCGGGGATCATCTACCACTACTACTGGTACAAGGACCGGGCGGAGTCCGGGGCCAACAGCGCGAACACCGAGCTGAAGTTCTTCGGCGGCAAGGATCCCGGCGCGTTCGTCAGCGTCTCCGGCGCCGGCGTGCTCAAGTCGAGCAAGCGCCCGGAGCAGGCCCAGCAACTGGTGAAGTACCTCACCAGCAAGAACGGCCAGCAGATCCTGTCCGACAGCACAGCCCTCGAATACAGCATCGCCAGCGACGTGCCCGCCAACCCCGCGCTCAAGCCGCTGGACGAGCTCGACCCGCCGGCCATCGACGTCGCCGCGCTGAACGGCCCCAAGGTGGTCGAGCTGATGCAGCAGGCCGGACTGCTGTAGGGCCTCGGATGCGCCAGACTCCCGTCCGGTCCTCCCCGGAACACGCCGCCCCCCGCGGCGTCAACGGGGAGAACCCCGCCGTACGATTTCCCGACATGAAGCGCATCAAGCGCAGAAGGGGGACAGGCCGGACGGAGCGGTCTTATCCACCGCTGATGCTGTTCGCCTCGGTGTTCGTCGCGCTGATCGCGCTGATCCCGCTGGGATTCGTCGTCGTCTACTCGGCGAGCATCGGCCTCACAGAGGCGGCCCGGCTCGTCTTCCGGCCGCGTACGGGCGAACTGCTGTGGAACACCGTCCGGCTCATGGCCGGCTGCGTACTGCTCTGCGCGGCGATCGGAGTCGGTGCGGCCTGGCTGGTCGAACGGTCCACGCTCCCCGGCCGGCGGGTGTGGAACGTGCTGCTGGTGGCCCCGCTGGCCATCCCCGCGTTCGTCAACAGCTACGGCTGGGTGTCGCTCCTGCCCGGAGCCACCGGGTACGGCGGGGCACTGCTCATCGTCACGCTCTCCTACTTCCCGCTGGTCTACCTTCCGGTGGCCGCCGCGCTGCGCGGCCTCGACCCGGCGCTGGAGGAGTCAGCGCACGCACTGGGGCACTCGCCCTGGCGCACCTTCCTGCGGGTCGTCCTGCCCCAGTTGCGGCCCGCGCTGCTCGGCGGCTCCCTGCTCATCGGCCTGCATCTGCTTGCGGAGTTCGGGGCGTTGCAGATGCTCCGCTTCCCCACCTTCACCACAGCGATCTACGACCAGTACCAGTCGACGTTCAACGGCCCCGCCGCCAACATGCTCGCCGGGGTGCTGGTACTGCTGTGCCTGCTGCTGCTCCTCGCCGAGCTCAGGCTGCGCGGGCGGGCCCGCTACGCCCGGCTGGGCGCGGGTTCCGCCCGCCCCGCCCCCCGGACGCGGCTCGGCCGCGGCACCATCCCGGTACTGCTCGGCCTGGGCGTGCTGATCGCGCTCGCGCTCGGTGTGCCGCTGGGCAGCCTGGGCTACTGGCTGGCCAAGGGAACCTCGGCGGCGTTCCCGGTCGGGACGCTGGTCACGACAGCGCTGACCTCGATCGGGCTGGGCGCGGGCGGCGCGATCATCACCACGGTCATCGCGCTGCCGGTGGCCTGGCTGTGCGTCCGCCGGCCCGGCCGGCTCAGCGTCATCCTGGAGCGCAGCACCTACTTCGGCAACGCGCTGCCCGGCATCGTCGTGGCGCTCGCGCTGGTGACGATCGCGATCCGGCTCACCCCCGCGCTCTACCAGACGACCACGCTGCTGCTGGTGGCCTACGCGATCCTGTTCCTGCCCAGGACGATGGTGAACGTCCGGTCCGCACTGGCCCAGGCGCCTCCGGTGCTCGAGGACGTCGCGCACGCCCTCGGTGCCGGACGGCTGGCCACCTTCCGGCGGGTCACGCTGCGGCTGATCGCCCCGGGCCTCGGCGCGGGGGCCGCCCTGGTCTTCATCGCCATCGTCACCGAGCTGACGGCGACGCTGCTGCTCGCGCCCATCGGCACCCACACGCTCGCGACCCTCTTCTGGAGCCACAGCGACAGCATCGCCTACGCCGCCTCGGCTCCCTACGCGGCCCTCATGGTGCTGATCTCGGCCCCGGCCACCTACCTGCTCACTCGAGAGACGAGAATCCGAGCGGCGAAAGAAGGAGCACACGGATGACAGCGCTGACCATCACCGGGGTCACCAAGTCCTTCGGGGCCACGCGGGTGCTCGAAGGAGTCGACCTGCGCGTTCCGTCGGGAAGCCTCACCGCCGTGCTCGGCCCCTCCGGCTGCGGGAAGACCACCCTGCTTCGGCTGATCGCCGGTTTCGACGACCCGGAGACCGGCGCCATCGCCATCGGCGACCAGACGGTCTTCTCCCCGGGACACTCCATCCCGCCTCAGCGTCGGCGGGTGGGTTACGTGGCCCAGGAGGGCGCGCTCTTCCCGCATCTGACCGTGGCCGCCAACATCACCTTCGGACTGCCGAGATCCGCGCGCAGGGCCGGGGAGCGCGTGCCCGAGCTGCTCGACCTGGTAGGCCTGGACCGGCGTCTCGCCACCAGGTTCCCGCACGAGCTCTCCGGCGGACAGCAACAGCGGGTCGCACTGGCCCGGGCCCTGGCCCCCGAACCTTCCGTCGTCCTCCTGGACGAGCCCTTCTCCTCCCTCGACGCCGGGCTGCGCGAGGGAACCCGGAGGGCCGTGGTCCAGGCGCTCCGCGAGATCGCGGCCACCGCCGTTCTGGTCACCCACGACCAGGCCGAGGCGCTGTCGCTGGCCGATCAGGTGGCCGTGATGCGGCAGGGCCGGCTCGTCCAGCTCGACGCCCCGGCGACGCTCTACCGGTATCCCTGCGACACCGGGGTCGCCGGCTTCGTCGGTGAGTCCGTCCTGCTCCCGGCGGACCTGCGAAGCTCCGAGGCCGAATGCGCCCTCGGCGTCCTCCCGCTCCGCGAATCGGGCAACGGCGCCGCGACGTGGGCGGACGCGCGTCACGGCGCGGTGCTGATCCGGCCGGAGCAGATCCGGCTGCATCCTTCCTCCGACGCCGCCGGAATCGAGGCGCGGGTCGCCGGCGTCAGCTTCTTCGGCCACGACGCCGCCGTGCGGCTGGATCTCCTGCCGACCGGACCGCAGATCACCGCCCGGGTCCTGGGTCAGGACCTGCCCGCGCTCGGCGAACTGGTCCGGCTCACCGTGACCGGCGACGTCCTGGCCTATCCGACCGACCGGATGCTCGGCACCCCGGCGGTCACGAGCTGATCCAGCAGGGGCGCGGGAGCGAAGGCGGGGTCGCGATATTCGGCGTAGAGCGCGTGCAGGCCGTCCCTGACCTTCTCCAGGCCGATGTCGTCCAGCATCTCGAACGGCCCGGCGGGGTAGCCGCAGCCGAGCCGCATCGCCGCGTCGATGTCCGCCGCCGTCGCATACCCGCACTCCAGCATCCGCACCGCGTCGTTGAGGTAGGGGTAGAGCAGCGCGTCGACCACGAGCTCCGCCCGGTCGGCGCAGCGCACCGGGGTCCGCCCGAGCGTGGTCACCAGATCGCACACCGCGGTCACCGCCTCATCGGAGGTGAGCACGGTCGACGCCACCTCGGCCACGGACTCGCCCACGAGGTGCAGTCCGACGAGCCGCTCGGGACGCGGGAGCCGTACGGCGAGCTCGACGACGGGGGCGTCCGACAGCGCGATGACGAGGTCGGCGCCGGCCACCGGGCCGAGGTCGGACGCCTCGGCGATCACGGCCTTGAACCCGGCGGCGTCGAGAGCGGAGACGAGCGACGCCGCGGCCGGCCCGTCGCCGACGACGCCGACCAGCGATGTCACCGGCTTCGGCAGGGACTCGGGGGCGGTGGCCGTGCTCTCGCCGGTGTGGGAGTAGAACCCGCGCCCGGTCTTGCGGCCCAGCAGTCCGGCGGTCACCAGCTCGCGCAGGATCGGCGCGGGCGCGTGACGGCGGTCGCGGCTCTCCCGGAACAGCACCTCGCACACCTCGAAGGCGGTGTCCAGACCGATCAGGTCGAGCAGCGTGAACGGCCCCATCGGCAGGCCCAGGCCCCGCTTCATCGCCGTGTCGATGTCGTCCTGGCCGGCCAGCCCCGACTGGAGCAGGTGGCAGGCGTGGTTGAGGTAGCCGAGCAGCAGCCGGTTGACGACGAACCCGGCCCGGTCGCCCGCGACCACGGGGGTCTTGCCGAGCCTGCGGGCGAGTTCCGCGATCTCGGCGGCGAGCCCCTCCTCGGTGACGACCGTCTCGATCACCTCGACCAGCCGCATGACCGGCGCCGGGTTGAAGAAGTGCATGCCGACCACCTGCCCGGGCCGGGAGGTGGTGGCGGCGATCGCGGTGACGGACAGGGAGGAGGTGTTGGTCGCCAGCACGGCCGACGGCTTGCAGATGCGATCGAGATCGGCGAACAGGTCGCGCTTGAACTCCATGATCTCCGGGATGGCCTCGACCACGAGGTCGGCGTCGGCCAGATCCTCCCTGGAGGTGGTGAAGACGATCCGGTCGAGGATCTCCCGCTGCCGCTCGGCGGTCATCCTGCCCCGGGCGACGGCCCTGCCCGTCGAGCTCTCCAGATGACCGAGTCCCCTGGCCAGCGCGTTCTCGTCGGCCTCGACTCCGATCACGCGCAGCCCCGAGCGGGCGAACACCTCCGCGATCCCGGCGCCCATCGTCCCGAGCCCGACGACTCCGACCGTGTCATATGTCCGCATCATGTCGGCAAGTCTCCCAGAGTCGCTCCCGGCCCCCGTGACCCAGGTGGGGGGGCGGGCTCGGCGGAAGAGGTTCGCCGGCCCCGCCGGGCGTGGCAGGCTGTACCCCATGCGTCTCGTCATCGCCCGGTGCAGTGTGAACTATGTGGGAAGGCTGACGGCCCATCTACCGATGGCGCCCCGTCTGATCCTGATGAAGGCGGACGGATCGGTCAGCGTGCACGCTGACGACCGGGCGTACAAGCCGCTCAACTGGATGAGCCCGCCCTGCAAGCTACGCGAGGAGACCGTCGACGGCGTGCTCACCTGGTCGGTCGTCCACGGCAAGTCGGGCGAGAAGCTCGTGCTGACGATCGAGGAGATCCTGCACGACTACAGCCACGAGCTGGGCGTCGACCCAGGGCTGCGGAAGGACGGGGTCGAGGCGCACCTGCAGGAGCTGCTCGCCGAGCACATCACCACGCTGGGCGAGGGCTGGACGCTGGTGCGCCGGGAGTACATGACGGCGATCGGGCCGGTCGACATCCTGTGCCGCGACGAGCTCGGCGGCACCGTGGCCGTCGAGATCAAACGGCGTGGCGAGATCGACGGCGTCGAGCAGCTGACCCGCTATCTGGAGCTGCTCAACCGCGATCCGCGCCTGGCACCGGTCAAGGGGATCTTCGCGGCCCAGGAGATCAGGCCGCAGGCCCGCGTCCTGGCCGCCGACCGGGGCATCGGCTGCGTCATCCTCGACTACGACGCCCTGCGCGGCATCGAACGCACCGACACCCTCTTCTAGTCTCCCCGAGCGGCACGAGCAGTACGGGCGGCACGAGCAGTACGGGCGGCACGGGCAACACGAGCAGTACGGGCGGCATGAGCGGCCCGGACAGCTCGGGCGCTTCGGAGGGCGGGCAGGTCCGGCGGGTCCGCGCCGGAGGAGGAGCAGCAGGCAGGCCGCGATGTCCACCGAAGGGAGGACATCGCGGTTCATCCAGCCGGTGGTTTCGCGGGAGCCGTACGGCACGGACCCTTGAGGTATGACAAACGCCATCGAAGTGCGCGGCCTGACCAAGCGGTACGGCACCACCCAAGCGGTCGCGGGCATCGACCTGGAGATCGAGCGGGGCGAGGTCTTCGCCATCCTCGGCCCCAACGGCGCGGGCAAGTCGACCACGGTCGAGATCCTGGAGGGCTACCGCTCACGGGATTCCGGCGAGGTCAGCGTGCTCGGCGTCGACCCGGCCCGGCCGACCAGACAGTGGCGGTCACGGGTCGGCGTCGTCCTGCAGACGGCCAACGACGCGGCCGAGTTGAGCGTCCGGGAGACCGTACGGCATTTCGCCGGTTATTACCCCGACCCGCGTGACCCTGACGAGGTCATCGCCAAGGTCGGACTCACCGAGAGCGCCGGCAAGCGGGTCCGCCAGCTGTCCGGTGGCCAGCGCAGGCGGGTCGACGTCGCGCTCGGCATCATCGGCGCACCCGAGCTGCTGTTCCTCGACGAACCGACCACCGGTTTCGACCCGGAGGCGCGGCGGCGGTTCTGGGAGCTGATCGAGGGCCTGGCCCACGACGGCACGACGATCGTGCTGACCACGCACTACCTGGACGAGGCCGAGGCGCTCGCCGACCGGGTCGCGGTCATCGCGCGGGGCCGCATCGTCGCCCAGGGCACGCCGGCGACGCTGGGCGGCCGGCAGACCGCCAAGGCCCAGGTCACCTGGGCGGGCGGCTCCGTGGAGACCGACACCCCGACCAAGACCGTGCTCGAGCTCTCCCGGCGGTTCGACGGCGAGGTCCCCGGCCTCTCCGTCGTCCGGCCCACGCTGGAGGACATCTACCTGCGGCTCATCGAACCCTCCGCCTGAGCCGTATCCCACCCGGGCGAACACCGTTCCCCGATCCGGGTTCCTCTCCCCCGGTCCGAATTCTTCCGCCCCGATCGCTGAGGCCTCCAATGACAGAAACCGCCACGGCCGCCGCCACCCGTACGGCGTCCGCCGCCCGCCCGCTGCCGTCAACACTGAGACTCGGCCTGGCCCGCGGCGCCATCGAGAACAAGATGTTCTTCCGTGAGAAGGACGCCGTCATCTTCACCTTCTCCTTCCCGATCATTCTCCTCGTCCTGTTCGGCTCGATCTTCTCCGGCGACATGGAGGGAACCGGGATCACCGTCTCCCAGCTCTACACCGCCGGCCTGATCGGCGCCGGCGTGATGGGCGCCGGGTTCCAGAACCTCGGCATCGGCATCGCCGGCGACCGTGACGACGGCACACTGAAGCGGCTGGCGGGCACGCCGATGCCGCGTGCCGCCTACTTCGTCGGCAAGGTGATCAACGTGCTGGTCATCGCGTCGCTGGAGACCGTGATCCTGCTCGCCATCGGCGTCTTCATGTACGACCTGGAGCTGCCCTCGGCGGTGTCGAGCTGGGTGACGTTCTCCTGGGTGTTCCTGCTCGGCGTGTCCGGGGCGGCCCTGCTCGGCGTCGCGGCGAGCAGCCTGCCCCGCTCGGCCAAGAGCGCGTCCGCCGTGATCAGCATGCCGTTCGTCGTGCTGCAGTTCATCTCGGGGGTCTTCATCCCGTTCACCGAGCTGCCCACGTGGCTGATCAACGTCTCGTCGATCTTCCCGCTGAAGTGGATGTGTCAGGGCTTCCGGTCGGTGTTCCTGGGCGACGCGGGGGCCGCCCTGGAACTGACGAAGTCGTACGAACTGGACCGCGTAGCCTTGGTGCTCGCCGCCTGGCTCATCGGAGGTCTTGCGCTGTGCCTGACGACATTCCGCTGGAAGGGCCGTCGCGACGGATGAGTCCGTACGGCACGGCGGGCGACGAGCCGGACGCCGCAGCGTCCGGCTCGCACGTGCTCGGCGCGGGCACGTCCGGCTCGCACGCCTGGGAGGCCTTCCGAGGATGGGAGGTGCTCTTCGCCGTCTCCCTGGCCGTGGCGGTCTTCTCCGTGCTCCTGGACTCCGGCGTCCCGACCTGGGCCAGGGCCGTGTCGATCACGCTGCTGTTCCTGTGCACCATCGCCTATCTGCTGCTCGGCCGCCCCGCGATCAAAGAGGGAGACCACGACGGCAGCCGTCGCAGCCTCCTCTACTGGGCGCTGATCCTCATGGCCTTCGTCCCCGCGGCGATCCTGTCCCAGGCCACGATGTTCACACTGTTCGCGCTCTGCCCGCAGGCGTTCATGATGCTGCGTCAGCGCACCGCTGTCGTCATGGTGCTCCTGATCAACCTCATACCCGCGTTGCAGTTCGCACTTCGCCGGGAAACGAGCATCACCGAGCTGCTGATCTTCACGGTGACGGCGGCGATCAGCGTCACGTTCGCGCTGATCTTCGGCCCGTGGATCACCCGGATCATCAGGCAGAGCGCGGAACGCGCCCACCTGATCGAGGAGCTCAGGGCCAGCCGGATCGAGGTCGCCCGGCTGTCCGCTGAGCGCGGCGCCCTGGCCGAACGCGCCCGGCTGGCCGGGGAGATCCACGACACCCTCGCACAGGGATTCACCAGCATCATCATGCTGATCCAGGCCGCCGAGGCCCAGGCCGACCCGTCGCGTCATCTGACGCTGGCCGTCCAGACCGCCCGGGAGAACCTGGCCGAGGCACGCGCCCTGATCGCGGAGCTCGGCCCGCCGTCGCTGAACGGGTCGACCCTGGAGGAGGCGCTGCGGCGGGTCACCGGCAGGTTCGGCGAGGAACTGGACGTCGAGACCTCCTTCGCCGTCGAGGGCCCCTCCCCGCCGTTGCCGCCGAGCACCGAGGTCGTGCTCCTCCGGGCGGCCCAGGAGGCCCTGGCCAACGTGCGTAAGCACGCGGCGGCCACGTCGGTCGCGGTCCTGCTCCGGTACGGCGAAGCCGACGTGGCGCTGACCGTCGCCGACGACGGCGTAGGCTTCGCCGACGACGGCTCGGACGCATCGCCGGGATTCGGCCTGCGGTCGATGCGTGCCAGGGTCGAGCAGGAGGGCGGCACGTTCACGGTCGAGTCCGCCCCCGGCCGGGGCACCTCCCTCACCGTCACCATGCGTCCCATCCCCCGCGGACCAGGAGTGTGATCTTGTCGTGATTCGGCTGCTGATCGTGGACGACCACCCCGTCGTGCGGGAGGGACTGCGCGGGATGCTGGAGTCCGATCCCGATGTCACCGTCGCCGGCGAGGCCGGATCCGGCGACGAGGCGGTGGTCATGGCCGCCGAACTGAAGCCGGACGTCATCTTGATGGACCTGCGGATGCCCGGCGGGGACGGGGTGACGGCGACCAGGCGGATCCTGGCCGAGCGGGCCGGGAGCCGCATCATCGTGCTCACGACGTACGAGACCGACCAGGACATCGTGCGGGCCGTCGAGGCGGGCGCGACCGGCTATCTGCTGAAGGACACCTCGCGGGCGGACCTGCTGGCCGCCATCGCCGCCGCCGCGCGGGGCGAGACCGTGCTGTCCCCCTCGGTGGCCACCAAGCTGGTCACCCACCTGCGCAGCCCCGTCACCGGGTCGCTGAGCAAGCGCGAGACGGAGGTGTTGGCACTCGTCGCGCGGGGGCTGACCAACGCCGATATCGGCAAGGCGCTCTTCATCAGCGAGACAACCGTCAAGACGCATCTGCTGCGCATCTTCACCAAGCTGGGCGTCTCGGACCGCACCGCCGCCGTGACCACGGCCCTGGAGCGTGGCCTGCTGCGATGACAGAGTGACGGCTTGACCACCTTGTCAAGCCTTCCGGCATCTTTGGCATGACTGGAAGGTGCTGATATGTCGACACTTCCACAAAAAGGATCTTGGGTTCATAATGTTGTGCTTTGGGGGGTCCTGACTTGGCGAGGTGAACAAGTGGCGGGGCGTGATTATCGGGGGATGACAGCGGAGCAGCGGCTCGCGGATCGGAAGGAGAGACTCATCACCGCGGCGTACACGCTGTTCGCGCAGCCGGGGTTCCACGACACCACCATCGAACGGCTCTGCTCCACGGCCCGCATCTCGAACCGCGCGTTCTACGAGTGCTTCGCGAACAGGGACGATCTGATGCGCGAGGTCTACGAGCGCTGCGTCGGCGAGACCCTCGACTCGGTGAGCCGGGCGGTGGAGAAGGCCCCACCCACGTTGGACGATCGGATAGCGGCGGGCATAGGGGAGTACATCCGGTTCGTCACCATGGACGTGCGACGGGCACGGCTCATGCACCTGGAGGTACGCCGGGCCGGCGACGTCCTCGGCAACGCACGGCAGCACGCGGTGAGGTCGTTCGCCCAGATCATCCAGGACGCGGTGCACGATGTGCCGCACGCCCTGCCCTCGGATCCGTATCTGCTCTCGCTCGGCATGACAGGAGCGATCACCGAACTGCTCATCGAGTGGGTGCTCGCCGATCCCACCCCGCCCATCGACAGACTGATCGATACGGCGAGCCACATCTTCCGCCGCTCCTTCCAACCCTGAGCACCCGGGGGAGGCGTTTCGCCGCGCCGAACGTCTTGCGCAGGCTCGATATCTCCAACATGCGACGATCATCTCGTCGGCGGCCTCACCACAGTAGACACCGATATCAGCGCTTCCAGATGACATCTGTCAGCTGGGGGGAAACGGTCGATGGATACGCTGGCGGCCATGACACGAGGCGACAGAGACAACCCAGTGGTGCTCTCGAAGATCTACACCAGGACCGGCGACGACGGGACGACCGCACTCGGCGACATGAGCCGCACCAGCAAGACCGACGCACGGCTGACGGCCTACGCCGACGTGGAGGAGGCCAACGCCTTCATCGGCGCCGCCCTGGCCACCGGCGAGTTCTCCGACGACGTCACTGCGGTCCTGGTGCGCGTGCAGAACGAGCTGTTCGACGTCGGCGCCGACCTGTGCACACCGGTCACAGAAAGTCCCGAGTTTCCCCCGTTGCGGGTCGAGGACACCTACATCACCTGGCTCGAATCCCAGTGCGACCGGTTCAACGCGCAGCTGAGGCCGCTGCGCAGCTTCATCCTGCCCGGCGGCACGCCCGGCACGGCGCTGCTGCACGTCGCCCGCACGGTCGTACGGCGTGCCGAGCGCGGGGCCTGGGCCGCGCTGGAGGCACACCACGACGTGAACCCGCTGACCGCGAAATACCTGAACCGGCTGTCGGACCTCATGTTCATCCTCTGCCGGATCGTCTCCGGCGGCGGCGAGATCCTCTGGAAGCCCGGCGGCACCCGATAGGAAGCGCCGGACGGCGGGCCCGGTGCCGCCGGTTCTGGAGACGACCTCAGGCGGCGTCGAGGTAGGCGCTGGGCGGGGCGGATTCGAGCCAGGCGAGGAAGCCGGTCAGCGCGTCCTCGCTCATGGCCAGGGAGACGGGACCGCCCTTGTCCGAACAGACGACCGCCCAGTAGCCCGCCGGTCCCTCAGCTCCGGTGAGCATTCTCCGGTCGGAAACGGTGAGGCCGCGCCTCGCGATCGCGCGGCGCGGCCTCAGTCGCAGTCCAAGGAACGGAGTCCAGTGGAGCTCTCCCCCGACGTAGCGGGCCACTCCGTTCTTCCAGCCACCGTCCCGCGCGCGTATCCGGCAGATGATGGCTCCCCGGCTGTGTGCCAGGGCGAAGGCACGTACGAACAGGAGGGCGGCCACGACGAGCATCCCGAGAAGAATCCCAAGCGCCGTCATCGCCGCCCTCCCTCTTTGTTCGGAATCAAACCTCTTCGCCGGCAGCGCGCAGCCGAGCCGCCGCGCGCTTGGCTTCAAGTCGTGCGTCCGCGTCCGCCTGGTCCGCCTCGATCGATGCCTGGGCGCGCTGCAGCGCGTCCTTGGTCGCCGCGACGTCGACCTCGGAGCCGAGCTCCGCCACCTCGGCCAGGACGGATACCTGGTTGTCGGCGACCGAGATGAATCCGCCGTGCACCGCGGCCACGAGGTCGAGCTCGCCGTCACGCTTCACGCGCAGCACGCCGCCCTCGACGAGCACACCGAGAACAGGAGCGTGATTAGGCAGAATACCGATCTCACCCTCCACCGTCTTGGCAATCACCATGTCGGCCTCGCCGGACCAGAGCTCACGCTCCGGCGACACGAAACCAACGTGTAGCTTCGCCACTTTCAGCTCCCTCCGAGCCGACTGGTCAGCGCTCGAGTTCCTTCGCCTTGGCGATGGCCTGCTCGATACCGCCGACCATGAAGAACGCCTGCTCGGGCAGGTGGTCGTACTCGCCGGCGCACAGGCCCTTGAAGGAGGCGATGGTCTCGTCCAGCGACACGAACTCGCCCGGCTGCCCGGTGAACGCCTCGGCGGCGTACATCGGGTGGGACAGGAAGCGCTCGATCCGGCGCGCCCGGTTGACCGTGACCTTGTCCTCCTCGGAGAGCTCGTCGATGCCGAGGATCGCGATGATGTCCTGCAGTTCCTTGTACTTCTGCAGAATCCGCTTGGTCTCCTGGGCGACCGCGTAGTGCTCCTCACCGATGATCTGCGGGTCGAGGATCCGCGACGAGGAGTCGAGCGGGTCCACCGCGGGGTAGATGCCCTTCTCCGAAATCGGCCGCGAGAGCACGGTCTGCGCGTCGAGGTGCGCGAACGCGTTGTGCGGCGCCGGGTCGGTGATGTCGTCGGCGGGCACGTAGATCGCCTGCATGGAGGTGATCGAGTGACCGCGCGTGGACGTGATGCGCTCCTGGAGCACACCCATCTCGTCGGCGAGGGTCGGCTGGTAACCCACGGCGGACGGCATGCGGCCGAGCAGCGTCGACACCTCCGAACCCGCCTGGGTGAACCGGAAGATGTTGTCGATGAACAGCAGCACGTCCTGCTTCTGCACGTCGCGGAAGTACTCCGCCATCGTCAGCGCGGACAGCGCCACCCGCAGACGGGTGCCCGGCGGCTCGTCCATCTGACCGAAGACGAGCGCGGTGTCCTTGAGGACGTCCGCCTCCTCCATCTCCAGCCAGAGGTCGTTGCCCTCACGGGTGCGCTCGCCGACGCCCGCGAACACCGAGGTGCCGGAGAACTTCAGCGCGACCCGGCGGATCATCTCCTGGATCAGAACGGTCTTGCCGACGCCCGCGCCGCCGAACAGACCGATCTTCCCGCCCTTCACGTACGGCGTGAGCAGGTCGATGACCTTGATGCCGGTGGGCAGCATCTCGGTGCGCGACTCGAGCTGGTCGAACGCCGGGGACGGCCGGTGGATCGGCCACCGCTCGGCGACCTGCAGCGAGGCCTTGTCCGTGTCGAGCGGGTCGCCCAGGGCGTTCCACACGTGGCCCTTCACGACGTCGCCGACCGGCACCGAGATCGGCGCGCCGGTGTCGACGACGGCGGCGCCGCGGACGACACCGTCGGTGGGCTGCATCGAGATGGCCCGGACGAGGTTGTCCCCGAGGTGCTGGGCGACCTCGAGGGTCAGGGTCTTGGTGTCCCCGCCGAGCGTGACGTCGACGGTGAGGGCCTGGTAGATGTCCGGCATGGCCTCGACGGGGAACTCCACGTCGACGACCGGACCGGTGACGCGGGCGACCCGGCCCACGCTGGTCTCAACAGTCTGTGCGGTCATTTCACTCTTTCCCCGCTGCGGCGTCAGCCAGCGCGTTCGCGCCACCGACGATCTCGCTGATTTCCTGGGTGATCTCGGCCTGGCGAGCCTGGTTCATCTGGCGGGTGAACACGCCGATGAGCTCGTTGGCGTTGTCGGTGGCCGACTTCATGGCGCGGCGCCGGGCGGCGTGCTCGGAGGCGGCCGACTGGAGGAGCGCGTTGTAGATGCGCGACTCGATGTAGCGCGGCAGCAGCGAGTTGAGCACCTCACCGGCGTCGGGCTCGAACTCGTAGTAGGGAACCGGGCCCTCCTCGAGCTCCTCCGCCTCCTCCTCGACCTCAAGCGGAAGGATCCGCTTGACGACGACGCTCTGCGTCAGCATCGAGACGAACTCGGTGTAGACGATGTGGATCTCGTCGATCCCGTCGTCGTCCGTGAACGAGCCGATCAGCGCGTTCGCGATCTCCTTGGCGTCCGCGTAGCCCGGGTTGTCGGAGAAGCCCTCCCACTCCCCGGTCATCTCACGGCTGCGGAACCGGTGCCAGGTGAGGCCCTTGCGGCCCGTGACGAACGGCTTCACCGCGAGGCCCCGCTCGACCAGGTGACCCTTCAGCGCCTCGGCCTCACGGAGGACGTTGGCGTTGAAGCCGCCGCAGAAGCCGCGGTCGCTGGTCACGATGAGGACGCCGGCGGAGGACGCGTGCTCCTTCGCCGCCATCAGCGGGTGGTCCACCGTCGTCGAGTTCGACAGGACCGCCGACACCGCGTTGGTGATCTCACGCTCGTACGGCACGGCCGCCTGCATACGCTGCTGGGCCTTCACAATACGTGAGGAGGCGATCAGCTCCTGCGCCCGGGTGATCTTCGCGGTCGACCTGACCGACTTGATCCGCCGGCGCAGGAGTCTCAGCTGGGCACCCATGCGCTACTTCTTCTCGATCTTGCGGACGCGCCGGACGACCGTCTCCTGGCCGACCTCGCCGGCCTCCAGAGCCTCGACGGGCATGTCCTTGACCAGCAGCTCGCCACTGGAGGTGGTGAAGCCCTTCTTGAACTCCGTGATGGCGTCCTTGAGCGTGGTCACGGTGTCGTCGGACAGGTCCTTGGTCTCCCGGATGCTGTCGAAGATGCCCTTGTGCTCGTGCTGCAGGTGCTCGAGGAACTCGGTCTCGAAGCGGCGGATGTCCTCGATCGGCACCTCGTCGAGCTCACCGGTGGTGCCGGCCCACACCGACACGACCTGCTGCTCGACCGGGAACGGGCTGTACTGCGCCTGCTTGAGCAGCTCCACCAGGCGGGCGCCGCGCTCCAGCTGGGCGCGGGAGGCCGCGTCCAGGTCCGAGGCGAATGCGGCGAACGCCTCCAGGTCGCGGTACTGCGACAGCGCCAGACGGAGCGTGCCCGCGACCTTCTTCATGGCCTTGATCTGGGCCGAGCCGCCGACTCGGGAGACCGAGACACCGACGTTGATCGCCGGTCGGACACCCGCGTTGAACAGGTCGGTCTCCAGGAAGCACTGTCCGTCGGTGATGGAGATGACGTTGGTCGGAATGAACGCCGACACGTCGTTGCCCTTGGTCTCGATGACCGGCAGACCGGTCATCGACCCGCCGCCCATGTCGCTCGACAGCTTGGCGCAGCGCTCCAGCAGCCGGGAGTGCAGGTAGAACACGTCGCCGGGGAAGGCCTCACGGCCCGGCGGGCGGCGCAGCAGCAGGGAGACGGCGCGGTAGGCGTCCGCCTGCTTGGTCAGGTCGTCGAAGACGATCAGCACGTGCTTGCCCTGGTACATCCAGTGCTGGCCGATGGCAGAACCGGTGTAGGGGGCGATGTACTTGTAGCCCGCCGGGTCGGAGGCCGGAGCGGCGACGATGGTGGTGTACTCCATCGCGCCCGCCTCCTCCAGGCGGCCCTTGACCTGGGCGATCGTCGAGCCCTTCTGGCCGACGGCGACGTAGACGCAGCGCACCTGCTTGTCCGGGTCGCCCGACAGCCAGTTCTCCTTCTGGTTGAGGATCGTGTCCACGGCGATCGCGGTCTTGCCGGTGCCGCGGTCACCGATGATGAGCTGACGCTGGCCGCGGCCGATCGGCGTCATGGCGTCGATCGCCTTGAGGCCGGTCTGCAGCGGCTCCTTCACCGGCTGGCGCTGGACCACCGAGGGCGCCTGCAGCTCCAGGGCGCGGCGGCCTTCGGCCTCGATCGCGCCCTTGCCGTCCAGCGGGTTGCCCAGGGGGTCGACCACGCGGCCGAGGAAGGCGTCGCCCACGGGGACCGACAGGACCTCGCCGGTGCGGCGGACCTGCTGCCCTTCCTCGATCTTGCTGAAGTCGCCCAAAATGACCGCACCGATCTCCCTGACGTCCAGGTTCAGTGCCAGTCCGCGCGTGCCGCCCTCGAACTCCAGCAGTTCGTTCGCCATCGCCGAGGGCAGGCCGGAGACATGGGCGATGCCGTCGCCGGCGTCGACGACGGTCCCGATCTCCTCGCGCGCGGCGCCTTCCGGCTCGTACGCCTGGACGAAGCGCTCAAGCGCGTCCCGGATCTCATCCGGCCGGATCGTAAGCTCCGCCATCTCTTCTCTGTCTCCCTATTCGCCTTAGCCGGCCAACCGGCGGCGGACTTCTTCGATGCGTCCGGCGATGGTGGCGTCGATGTAGTCGTCCCCGATCTTGACCGAGAATCCACCGAGCACCTGCGGGTCCACCTCCACGTTCAGGTGGACCTCTCGCCCGTAGGTGGCTCGCAACCAGGCGGCGAGCCGCTGCTTGTGCTGTTCCCCGAGCGGTACGGCGCTGCGCACGACCCCGACCAGGCGCTCCCTGATCTGGGCCACGATCCAGCCGTACTTGTCGAGGACCGTCTCAAGGCTACGTCCTCGCGGATGCGTGACGAGCTGTGTGACCAGGCGCAGGGTGGACGGGGCGACCTTGCCGCCGAGCAACGTGGCGAGCAGGTCCCGCTTGCGCTCCGAGGGGATGGCCGGGTCGCTGAGCGCGCGGCGCAGCGCCGGGTTGGCCGCGAGAATCCGGCCGAACCGGAACAGCTCGTCCTCGACGTCGTCGATCCGGCCCGCTGACTCGGCCTCGGCCGCCGCCGCCATGACGCCGACCCGCTCCAGGGTGTCGGGCAGGTCACCTGCCCTGGACCACCTGGCCCCCACCGCCGCGGCCGTGACCTCGATCGCGGTCTCGCCGATCCGGCCCGCCAGCAGAGCGCGGACGGTGTCCGCCTTCTGCTCGGCCGGACGGGCGGGGTCGGACAGGTTCCGCCGCAGCCCGTGCTCGCGGTCGAACAGGTCGGCGACCGCGAACAGCTCCTCGGCCAGCACGCCGAGGTCGGCCGACGCCGCGACGGCGTTGAACCGCTCCTCGACCTCCGCCCTCGCGGTCCTGCTCAGACCACGCATCAGCGGACCGCTTCCGGTCGGGCCTCGATCTCGTCGAGGAACCGGTCGATGATCCGGCGCTGGCGGGCCTCGTCCTCCAGGGACTCGCCGACGATGCGGCCGGCGAGATCGGTGGACAGCCGGCCGATCTCACTCTGCAGCTGGGCGAGCGCCTGCTGCCGGTCGGCCTCGATCTGGGCGTGCGCGGCCTCGACGAGGCGCCGGGCCTCGGCCTGGGCCTCCTCGCGCAGCTCCGCCTTGATCTGGGCGCCCTGCTCGCGCGCCTCCTCACGCAGCCGCGCGGCCTCCTGGCGGGCCTCGGCGAGCTGGGCGCGGTAGTCCGCCAGCGTGCGCTGGGCCTCGGCCTGAAGGTCCTCGGCCTTCTTGATGCCGCCCTCGATCGCCTCGGTCCGCTCGGCCAGCGTCTTCTGGATGCGCGGGGTGAGGATCTTACCGACGACGAGAAAGACCACGAGGAACGCGAAGCCGCCGACGACCAGCTCGTATGCGTGCGGCATGATCGGGCTGCTGCCCTCAGCCGCGAGAAGTGTAGCTGCCGTTGTCATGGCTGCAGCCTTCCGTCAGGGGTTGTCGACCTCAGTAGATGAACGGCGCGACGAGGCCGATCAGCGCCAGCGCCTCGACGAGAACGAAGCCGAGCAGCATGTTCTGGCGGATCATGCCGTACGCCTCGGGGTTGCGGGCGATCGCCTGCAGGCCCTGGCCGAAGATCAGGCCGACGCCGATACCCGGGCCGAGCGTGGCAAGGCCGTAGCCGATGGCGCCGATGTTGCCCGTAACCTCAGCGAGAACGTTCATGGTGCTTCCTTCACTGGACGGCCGGTGACCCTTGTCACCGGTCTGGACTAGGGGAGAGACCTCAGTGTTCGGGGTGCAGCGAGCCGCCGATGTACATCGCGGCCAGCAGCGCGAACAGGAAGGCCTGGAGGAACTGGATGAACAGCTCGAAGCCGGTCATGGCGATCGTCATGAGCACGCCCACCACGCCCACCGGTGCGCCCAGGGGGGTGAGCTTCTCGAAGAGGAACCAGAAGCCGACCATGCTGAAGAAGGCGAGGATCATGTGGCCGGCGAACATGTTCGCGAACAGTCGGACCGCGTGTGTGAACGGCGCGATGATCAGGTTCGACAGGAACTCGATCGGGGCCAGCAGGAAGTAGATGAACTTGGGCAGCCCGGGCGGGAACATCATGTTCTTGAAGTAGCCGATCGGGCCCTGGTGCTTGATCCCAAGGTAGATCTTCAGCAGGTAGATGCTGGCCGCCAGCACGATGGGGAAGGCGATGTGCGAGGCGACCGGGAACTGGAGGATGGGGACGACGCCCAGCAGGTTCCACATCCAGACCAGCAGGAAGATGCTGAGCAGCAGGCCCATCCAGCGGTCGGTGTCCT
Source organism: Sphaerimonospora sp. CA-214678 (assembly GCF_050942215.1). Classification (GTDB taxonomy): domain Bacteria; phylum Actinomycetota; class Actinomycetes; order Streptosporangiales; family Streptosporangiaceae; genus Sphaerimonospora. The sequence continues at coordinate 1,557,147 of NZ_CP192056.1, read as the reverse complement.
TACCGAGGAACGGCCGGGCGATCTGGTCGCGGACGAACATGTAGCCCATCTCGGCCACGTTCTGGATCCCCCGCGGCACCAGCTTGGGGTTGGCGAAGGCGGACCAGCACAGCCAGATCATCGCCAGTGAGCTCAGCACCGCGAGCACAACCGGCTTGGTCAGCCAGAAGGGCGCCCCGTCCCAGAGCGGAGGGATTTCGAACAGTTCAAGCCCCGGAGCCTTGAACTCATCGGCGGCGAGGACCGTCAGCGCGTTCACGCGGCGTTCCCTTCGATGTGGAAATGGATCAGGAAGGTCTTGTCGGAAAATTGATCGTCGCCTGAGGTCAGCGACCGAACTTCCGATAGACCAGATAGATGGAGAGCACGACCCCGAGGATTACCCCGATGGGCGTGAAGACGGCCACGCCGGTCCAACGGCTCAGCAACCAGCCGGCGCCGCCGTACAGAATGATCCCTGCGAGCAGATAGCTGGGAATCGACCAGGCGGCGTTGGCGAAGTCGCGGCCGTCGTCCTCGGGCCGACGCTCCTTTTCGCTCATCGCGGGCATGACCATAGCAGCCGGAAGCAGGGCTAGTCATATCGGGCCCGCCCGCGTCAAGTTTAGTGCCCGGACTGCCAGGGTTCGTCCGGACGGAACGCCTCATGGCGCTGTCCGATTTGGGCGATGCGGCGGAGCCGGGTACGACAGGAGTGACACTAGGCGACATCGGAACTGCCCCGACCGGGAAGCGCGTCGCGGCCGGGCTCGACGTAAAGCATTTTCAGCTTCACGAAACCGCGCATCTCCCCCACGGTCCAGACCAGGGTGCAGACGATCACGGTCCACGCGAATGCCCGGGGGTGGAAGGCGGTGGTGTCCTCGAACGCCTTCAGGAACGCCATGATGAGCAGAACCTTGACCGTGTAGCCGGCCACCGCCGCCAGCATCATCGCGGCCGGCGAGATCCGGCCGGCCCAGGTGACCACGACCAGGCCGACGGTGAAGAACACCGCCACCAGCGCGAGGCCGATGCCCGCGCCGATCGCCCCCTGCACACCGGCGACGAGACTCGCGACGACGATGGCCGGCAGGCCCGCTGCTGCGGTGAGCAGCGCCGCGCTCTTGAGCACGCGTATGTCGTTGGCCTGCATCGGAACTCCATGTGTCGGATATCAAGCGAGCGTTTGGTACCTCACGGGGCGCGTTAGGGCATCCCTTGCTAGTGAAAGCTATCACAAGCTCCGGACTGCCATCTTTACCTGCCGTTTCTGGCGATCACCGTGCGCAAGCACGAGATTCCGCAGGTCAACGACGAGTCGAGACGTCCCTGTGACGCGTGGGAGAGGCCGAGTGCGCGCCCACGTTCCGGTAGCGCATCATGTCCTGCCGCGACCGCAGCCTCGGCAGCGCCATCATGACCAGTACGGCCACGGCCAGCAGGACCGTCAGCGGGAACAGGATGAGCGGAACCCCGCCGATCGACAACCCGACGATGGCGAACGCGAACAGGAACGTCCACGCGTACATGATCAGTACGCTGCGCCGTTGCGAGTGGCCGAGGTCCAGCAGGCGGTGATGGAGATGGCCGCGGTCGGGATGGAAGGGCGACTGCCCGGCCGAAGTGCGGCGGATCACCGCCATGATCAGGTCGGCCAGTGGCAGGATCATCACCGCGATCGGCAGCACCAGCGGCAGGATGACCGGGAACTTGTTGATCCCGGCTGCGGGCTCGACCGACGAGGTGATGGTGATCAGCGAGGTGGCGAGCAGGAGACCGATCAGCATGGCGCCGGTGTCGCCCATGAATATCTTCGCCGGGTTGAAGTTGTGCGGCAGGAAGCCCACGCACATCCCGATGAGGATGGCCGCGACCGCCGCCGTCACGTTGATGCGCGAACCGCTGCTGGTCTGCGACAGCGCGATCGAGTACGCGAACGTGGCGAGCGCGGCGATCCCGACGATGCCGGCCGCCAGGCCGTCCAGCCCGTCGACGAAGTTCACCGCGTTGATGACGACCACCACGATCAGGATCGTGAGGATGGTACGGAGCTTGGCGTCCGGACTGTAGGAACCCCCCCATGACTGGGGCAGCGGCAGGAACGACAGGTTCATCCCGAAGTAGACGAGGATGCCGCCCGAGGCGACCTGGCCGCCGAGTTTGACCAGGGCGTCCATGCCCAGCCAGTCGTCGAGGAAGCCGGTCAGCACGATCAGACCGCCGGCGGCGAGCAGCGCGATCACCGTGTTCCCGGTCTGCCCGCTGCTGATCGCCGCGCCGACGTGTTCGAGCTGAGTGGCCATGAGCAGCCCGGCCGCCATGCCGCCGAACATGGCGAGTCCTCCGAGGCGGGGTGTGGGCACCTTGTGCACATCCCGTTCTCGAACCTCTGGCGCCGCACCGATCCGCAGTGCGAATGCCCGTACCGGCGGCACAAGGAGGTACGTCACCGCCGCCGTGACGAGCGCCAAGAGGAGATATTCCTTCACGGAACCCAGTTTCCCTGCATAGGCGGATACGTTGCGCAGGGAAAGCGACACCGACCGCCATTCTCACCGCGGGGATACACCGGATGCTTCGCGGCCAGCCCCTTTACCCTTCGAAGACAGACGTTAGCGCACCCTGGTCACTCCCGCGCCGCCCGCAGCCGCACCCTCAGGAGAACGCGTGCGGCGCTCCCGTACCCCCCGGCACCCAGCGGGGGGTGTCCGCCGCCTGATCACTGATGGCGGTGAGCACCGCCTGGCGGTACATGGCCAGCCTCTTGCGCCACTCGGTCAGGTCCTCGACGTAGCGTCCGGACACCGGCGCGTCCCAGACGTCCCTGCTGCGCGCCATGCTGTACGGCTTGTCCAGCGATCTGGTGAGACGATCCATCTGCGGGAGAACCTGGAGCCAGAGGTCCACGAGCTTCTGGTATTCGGGGTTGAACACCCAGCCCGTCGGCTGGCCGCCCGGAGCGAGCAACTCGGTGGTCGACGTGGTCGGCGGCTGCTCACCCGGTTGACGTGGTGTGGGCGCCGGCGGGTCGGCGAACGTCAAAGTCTGACCTCCCTCTGAGCGGAGTCACCGGGCACGGCCGCGTCGTCGGGCGAGGTCTCCAGGTGGACCTCCACCACCATCGGCCGGCCGGAGTTCGCATCGTGCCGGGTCCCGCCGCCGTCCGCCGGAGGGTCGCCCTGGGAATGACGGTCCTGGACGCGGTCGTCCTGGTCCTCGGGAGTTCCCGGCACCGAGTCCGTGCCTCCGGCGGCGAACGGATCCTCCGTGAGGTTGTCGGCGGGGGTGCCGACGTAGTCGCCCATCGGGTCTCCCGGCGCCAGCCCCGGGTGGCTCGACGTCTGCCCCGATTGGCCGGGCGCCTGGCTCGGCTGGACGGGTGTATGGTCCGATTGGACGCTCCCGGAGATCGCGGGCCCGGATGCCGCCTGTCCTGAGTCCGCCTTTCCTGGGCCCGTCTGCGCGGAACCCGTCTGTCCGGCGTCGCCGCCGCCCACGTGACCGGTGCCCGTGGTGGCGGTGCCCGCGTTCGCGGCGTCGGAGGAGTGGGCGGGTCGGCCCGGCTCGACGATCCCCGGCGGACCGTCGGGATGGGGACCCGCGACCGTATGCGCGGGCTGGGCGCCGGCGCTCGGAGCGTCCATGATGCCGGGCTGGTTCATCGGCGTGCTGACGACCTTGACCCCGTCGACCACGATCACCCGGCGACCGGCGGTCTGATCGACGTCGTCGGGATGGTCCTTGCCCAGGGTGTCGATGATCTGGGAGTCGTTCCCGACCGGAACGCCGCCGGTGCCGCTCGCATCCTGCACGGTGTGGACCGTACCGGCCGTGTTCGCTGCGCCGGTCGCGGCGGCGGCGTCGTTCGTGACGCCCACGCCCGGAGCCTGGGGTGTCGTTCCCTGACCGGCGCCGGTGTACGAGGCGTCGGCCACGCCGGCCGTGGTGCCTGTGGTGGCGGTGCCTGTGGTGGCGGTGCCTGGTGTTGTCGTGGGGACGCCGCCGCCCGTTCCCGTGCCGTTCGCAGCGGTGGTGCCCGTGCCGTTCGCAGCGGTGGTGCCCGTGCCGTTCGTCATGCCGCAGTGGCAGACGCCGCCGCACTGACAGGTCGCCGTTCCGCCGCCCGGTGCGCTCGCGCCGCCGGCCGGATCGCCCGTGCCGGCCCCGGTGGCCGGACTCGTGACGCCGTTCGCACCGGTGCCGTGCGCGTTCGGATCACCGGGCCGGCTCGCCTGAGGATCGGGCTGCTGCCCATTCGGCCGGCCCGTCGGCTGGCCGTCCGCCTGCCCGGCCGGTTGACCGACCGGATGTCCGGTGGGCTGACCTGTCGGCTGACCGTTGGCGTGGCCGGTCGGCTGCTCCGGCGCCGGACCTGTCGGCGGGCCGGCGTGTGCGGTCTCGCCGCCGCTTCTCGGAGGCTGCGACAGGGAACCTTCGACCACCCGTTGACTCTTGTCGCCGGTCTTCGCGGGTGTCGCGTCATCGGCCGCGCTGTGCGTCGCCGGGGCCGCGGTGTGCGGCGTACCTCCGGTCGATGTCCCGCTGTGCTTCGTCCCGTTCCCGGTCTTGTCGCCCGCCCGGTGATCGTCCGCCTTTCCATCTGCCTTGTCCGGCTTATGGTCGGCCTTGTGATCGGTCTTCTCCGGTTTATGGTCGGCCTTCTGGTCCGGTTTGTGATCCGCCTTCGTGCCATCCGACTTGTGAGCCTCAGGTTTCGGATCGTCCGCCGGCATGGTGATGTCCGGCTCCTGATGAAACTTCTGGCCCTTGTCCTCGGTCGGCTTGCCGTTCCCGCTCCGCTGTTTCTCTTTCTTCTCCAGCAGAGTCAGCCGGCCGGTCACATCCTTGACCATCGAAGTGCACTCGTCGGCCACCTGCACCGGGCGGTACGTCACATGCGCGGCGACTCCCGCCTGGCGCATCAACCCCGTCACCCGGGCCTCGACGTCCTGCATCTCCCTGCCGGCCTGCTGGACCTCCCGCAGCAGTTCACGTACGAGCTTGGGATCCATTCCGTCGAGCTTGGCCAAGGCGCGCCTCCACAGAGATATCCGCGCACTTCACCGTAGCCTGACCGACGACGTTAATGAAGTCCGATAGCCAGAATGCATGAATGAAACGTGCCCACTCGCACCCCGTGATATTGCGAGAACTCGCGCATCCGGCCGTGACCAGGCATTTCTCGTCTCCGATCTTGCGGTTTCTCGCAGACCCACTCGCTGAGCTGCGAAGACACCGCCCGTGATCTTGCAGTCACAAACGCAGAATCACGGAGGTGAGTCCCCCGGGCCGGGGTCCGCCCGGGTGGAGACAGGTCCTAGTCCTCGGTGGCCAGATAGCCCACCACGGGGCGGATCTTGTCGACCGGGATCGCCCCCTTGCGCAGCACCCGGGGCACGGCCGTCGTGAGGTCCACGATCGTGGAGGGCACGTTCTCGTCGCACGGACCGCCGTCGAGGTAGACCGACACCGAGTCGCCGAGCTGCTCCTCGGCCTGCTCGATGGTGGTCGCCGGCGGCATGCCCGACCGGTTGGCGCTCGACACGGCCATCGGACCGGTCTCCTTGAGCAGATCCAGGGCGATCTGATGCAGCGGCATCCGGAGCGCGACCGTGCCCTTGGTGTCGCCCAGGTCCCACGACAGCGACCGGTTGACGCGCAGGATCAGCGTGAGCGGGCCGGGCCAGAAGGCGTCCATGAGGTCCTGGCCGTACATGCCGAGGCTCTCGACCAGCGCGTTGGCCGCCTTGACGGTGCCGACGAGCACGGGAACCGGCATGTCCCTGCCCCGTCCCTTCGCCTCGAGCAGGTCTCGCACGGCCGCGTGCACGAACGCGTCGCAGCCGATGCCGTAGACGGTGTCGGTGGGGAGGACCACGAGCTCGCCTCGTCCTACGGCCGCCTTCGCCTCGGCCAGCCCCTCGGCCCGCCCGCTCTTGTCGACACAGTCATACCGTCGGCTCACAACCCCATCCTTCCATCGGCGCCCTCTCCCGGAGGGCCGGTCGGTGCTGCTCGGTCGTGCTTGATCCTGCTCGGTTCCGTTAAGTCCTGTTGATCCTGTTCGGTCCTGTTCAGTCCTGTTGATCCTGTTCGGTCCTGTTCAGTCCTGTTCCAGGCGCGCGGTGACGAAGCGGTCCCGACCGGTCAGATCCTGGCGGAGGCGCACGTCACGCCAGCCGTTCTCCTCCGGGAACAGCCAGTACACCGAGTTTCCCTGCTCGTCGGCGTGCTCGACCGCCACGAAACCGCCCGGCCGCAGCAGCCGCCGTGCCGTACGCTCCACGGCCCTCACCTCGTCCAGGCCGTCCTCGCCCGAGCCGTACAACGCGCGCGACGGATCATAGTCGCGCACCTCCGGGTCGCGTGGCACCGCACCCGGCGGGATGTACGGCGGATTGGAGATCACCAGATCCACCCGCCCGTCGAGCTCGGGCAGACAGTCGGCGAGGTCCTCGGGATGGAGCGTGGTGCGGCCCTGTCCGTGCTCGAGGATGTTGCGCTTCGCCCAGCCGTACGCCAGGGGGTCGATCTCGACGGCATGCACCTGGGCGAGCGCGACCTCCTGCGCGATGGACAGCGCGATGGCCCCGGAACCGGTGCCGAGGTCCACGACGATCGGGGAGGCGACGTCCATCTCGCGCAGCCGGTCGATCGCCCAGCCCGCCACGATCTCGGTCTCCGGACGAGGCACGAACACCCCGGGCCCGACCTCGAGCGACAGATAGCGGAAGTAGGCACGGCCCGTGATGTGCTGCAGCGGCTCGCGGGATTCCCTGCGGGCGATGCCCTCCCAGAACCGCGCGTCGAAATCGGCGTCCTTGACCAGGTGGAGCTGTCCCCTGGACACGCCGTGCACGAAGGCCGCGATCTCTTCGGCGTCCGTACGCGGGGACGGCACGCCCGCCTCGGCGAGCCGGGCGGTCGCGAGGGCGATCTCATCGAGCAGGAAGGTCATGTCTCTTACGGCACGGTCTCTTGTGGCTCGGGCTCTCTTATGTCTGCTGCTGGGCTCTGACTTCGGTCGCCGTCTCGGCTCGGCTCGGTCACGAATGGGCCGCGAGCTTCTCCGCCAATTCCGCGTCCAACAAAGCCTGTATCACCGCGTCGAGATCGCCATCCAGAACTTGGTCGAGGTTGTACGCCTTGTAGCCCACCCGGTGATCGGAGATCCGGTTCTCCGGGAAGTTGTACGTGCGGACCCGCTCGGAACGGTCGACCGTACGCACCTGGGACTTGCGCTCGGCCATGGCCGCGGCCTCGGCCTCCTCCTGCGCCATGGACATGAGGCGGGCGCGCAGAATGCGCAGGGCCGACTCCTTGTTCTGGAGCTGGCTCTTCTCGTTCTGACACGAGACGACCACGCCGCTCGGAATGTGGGTGATCCGGACCGCCGAGTCGGTGGTGTTGACGCTCTGCCCACCGGGGCCGCTGGACCGGAAGACGTCGATCCGCAGGTCGTTCGGGTCGATCTGGATGTCGACCTCCTCCGCCTCCGGGTAGATCAGCACACCGGCGGCGGAGGTGTGGATGCGCCCCTGGGACTCGGTCACGGGCACCCGCTGGACCCGGTGCACGCCGCCCTCGAACTTCAGCCGCGACCAGACGCCCTCCCTGCCCTTTATGGCGACCGTGACGTCCTTGTAGCCGCCGAGATCGGAGTGCTGCGCGTCGATGATCTCGGTCTTGTAGCCGACCCGCTCGGCGTACCTGAGGTACATCCGCAGGAGATCACCGGCGAACAGGGCGGACTCCTGGCCGCCCTCACCGGCCTTGATCTCCATGATGACGTCCTTGTCGTCGTTCGGGTCTCGGGGGACGAGGAGGTGCGTCAGCTTCTCCTCCAGGCCCGGGATGCGGCCCTCCAGCTCGGCCGCCTCCTCGGCGAATGTCGGGTCCTCGGCGGCAAGTTCCCTCGCCGCTGCGAGGTCCTGGCGGACGGTCTCCAGCTCCCGATAGGTGGCGACGATGGGCGTGAGCACCGCGTAGCGCTTGCCGTAGGTCCTCGCCTTCGCCTGATCGGCGTGCACAGCGGGGTCGGCGAGCCGCAGTTCGAGGTCCGCGTACTCACCAATGATCTCGTCGAGGTTCAACTCTCCCGCTCCTTCCGCGACGTCCTCGGATATCCGGCCTGGGGGCATTCCCATCCCCAATCACCAAGAACGCCGACCCGGACGCGGCCCTCGTTGACCGAGAGCCGCACCCGAGCCGGCGTCTGGGATGAGCTACTTGCCCGTCTTGCCCTGGGCCTTCTTGCCGAAGCGCGCCTCGAAGCGGGCCACCCGGCCACCGGTGTCGAGGATCTTCTGCTTGCCCGTGTAGAACGGGTGGCAGGCCGAGCAGACGTCGGCGCGGATGACGCCGTTCTTCGCCGTGCTACGGGTGGTGAACGAGTTCCCGCAGGTGCAGGTCACCTGCGTGAGCACGTACTCCGGGTGGATGTCGGGCTTCATGTCCTCAGTCCTAACGCTAGGGTGCGGTCGCCGGGTCGCTTCTGCACGTACGGCTGTGCCGTACGGTCTGCGCGCATCGGCACACCTCGCATGCGCGTGCGGGAACCGGTACCGCTGCGGTTCGGCTACCAGTGTGCCAGATCCTGTAACCCGGCCAGGCCATGGGCTTATTCCTGTGGGCGAGATGAGCTCGCGAAGCGCGGGTGATCCTTAATGGGATTTCCTGCAAATGGGACAAACGTTCACATTCTGGTGGACGCTTAACATCGGCACCACTAGGCTGCAACCCTCAAACCCGACTTTTCCCTCAATTTGGCCAATGATAGGGGTATCCATGAGGAAAAGCCTGCGGCTCGCGTTGGCGGCCGCAACGGGGGTGGCGGTCTTCGCCACCGGTGCGGCCGTCACCGTAGCCTCCCCCGCGAGCGCCGCCTCGGCCGCCCTCCTGGCGGATAACACGATCTCGGCCCCGAAGCTGGGCGGCGATCTCTTCATCCCGCCTTACGGCAGCGACAAGATCACCTTCACCTTTGACGTCACCGAGCCGTACGAGAACAGCGGCGCCAAGAAGGGCGAGCCGAAGTACAAGGTCTGGGCGCGCTTCACCACCGATTCCGGCGCCTCCGAGGTGACCTGGCACGGCGCCGACGTCACCCAGCTCGCCAAGGACGACAAGACGCCCCGCACGGCCACCATGTCGGGCTCGATCCCGGTGTCGTCGAGCGACAGGCCCGGGGACAAGTGGCAGCTCCAACTCCTCCGGCTCGCCGCCGACAAGTCCGAGCCCTCCCTGTCGGACGACGCGTGGAAGTCCGCTGACACACCGCTCGCCTTCAGCGTGAAGCCGGCCACCCGGGTGACGGGCATGCGGGTGAACCCGGACCCGGTCTACCTGAAGTCGGGCAAGGAGATCGACATCTTCGTCGAGTTCCAGATCGAGAAGTACGGCGACGAGAAGATCACCGATGTGCGTCTCGAGAGCAGGAGCTCGGACGACTACTACTCACTCGGCACCGGCCTGGAGACGGACGGCAAGTCCTACCACGACTCGAGCGCGTTCGACTACAGCACCCCCACCGGCTCCTGGGACTTCAAGGTCTCGGTCGAGCGTGGATCCAAGAAGTACGCCTTCACCAAGAGCTTCAGCGTCTTCACGTCCGGCTCCTCGAAGGTCAAGTCGAAGATCAAGTTCTATGCTTCGCCGGCCAAGGTGAAGAAGGGCAAGAGCACCAAGCTCTACGGCAAGGTCTATCGAGGCTCCAAGGCGTGGAGCAAGAAGTTCGTGAAGCTCTACTTCAAGAAGAAGGGCACCAAGAAGTGGAAGTTCGTCACCTACCTGCGGGCGACCACCACCGGTAAGTTCACCAAGACCGTGAAGCCCAAGTACAACGGCTACTGGATCGTCACGGCGACCGGCACCCGTTACACGTACGGGACCAAGTCCAACACCAAGTACGTCAGCATCGTCAAGAAGAAGTAGCCGGCCGGACCCCCGGCCACTTCGTCAGGCCCGTACGGAGCATCCGTACGGGCCTGACGTCCTCCGTCCCGCGGTCCCGCCGCACGGTCTGTCACAGGGGGCCCGCCCCGGCAGGCGAACGCCCCGTACGGCAAGGCCGTACGGGGCGTCGCCCGAGCTCAGGCGGGTGTCAGTCGCGGTCGCTGCTGACCGTGGTCTTCTGCACCTGGAGCAGGAACTCGGCGTTGGACTTGGTCTCCTTCATCTTCTCGATGAGGAGCTCCAGCGCCTGCTGCATGTCGAGGGCGTGGAGGACGCGGCGGAGCTTCCACACGATGGACAGCTCCTCCTTGCCCATCAGGATCTCCTCCTTGCGTGTGCTGGACGCGTCCACGTCCACAGCGGGGAAGATCCTCTTGTCGGCCAGCGACCGGTTGAGCTTGAGCTCCATGTTGCCGGTGCCCTTGAACTCCTCGAAGATGACCTCGTCCATCTTCGAGCCGGTCTCCACCAGCGCGGTGGCGAGGATCGTCAGCGAGCCGCCGTTCTCGATGTTGCGTGCGGCGCCGAAGAAGCGCTTCGGCGGGTAGAGGGCCGTGGAATCGACACCGCCGGACAGGATGCGGCCGCTCGCGGGCGCGGCGAGGTTGTAGGCGCGGCCCAGCCGGGTGATCGAGTCGAGCAGGACGACCACGTCGTGGCCCAGCTCGACCAGGCGCTTGGCCCGCTCGATCGCCAGCTCGGCGACGGTGGTGTGGTCCTCGGCCGGCCGGTCGAAGGTCGAGTGGATGATCTCGCCCTTCACCGTCCGCTGCATGTCGGTGACCTCTTCCGGACGCTCGTCGACGAGGACGACCATCAGGTGGCACTCGGGGTTGTTACGGGTGATCGCGTTGGCGATCGCCTGCAGCACCATCGTCTTTCCTGCCTTAGGCGGCGAGACGATGAGGCCGCGCTGGCCCTTTCCGATCGGCGAGACCAGGTCGATGATCCGCGTGGTGAGGATGTTCGGCTCGGTCTCCAGGCGCAGGCGCTCCTGCGGGTAGAGCGGCGTGAGCTTGTTGAAGTCGGGCCGCTGACGGGCCTGATCCGGCTCCATGCCGTTCACCGAGTCGAGGCGGACGAGCGCGTTGAACTTCTCGCGCCGCTCCCCCTCGCGCGGCTGCCGTACGGCGCCGGTCACGACGTCGCCCTTGCGCAGGCCGTGCCTGCGGATCTGCGCCAGCGAGACGTACACGTCGTTGGCCCCCGGCAGGTAGCCGCTGGTCCGCACGAACGCGTAGTTGTCGAGAATGTCGAGGATGCCCGCGATCGGGATCAGGACGTCATCCTCGCTGATCACCGGCTCGCCGCTGTCGAAACGGTCACGCCCGCGGCGGTTGCGCTCGCGGAACCGGCCGCGCCGGCCGCGGCCGTCATCACTTTGGTGATCGCTCCTGCTGTCGCCGCGGCCGTTCTGGTCGTGGCTCTGCTGGTCGCGGCCTCGGCTCTGGCCGTCACCGGAGTCGGCCGCCACGGGGCGCTGGTCGGACCGGCTGTCACGGCCATTACGACCGTCGCGGCCGTCCCGCTCGGAGCGGTCGCGCCGGTCGCCGCGGGTACGCCGCTCGCGCCGGTCGCCGTTGCGCTCGGATCGGCCCTCGCCGCGCGTCTCACCCGACGCGACGTCCGCATGCGAGTCGGCCGACGTCGCCGGTGAAGCGGTGGACGACTGGCCGGTCACGCCGTCGGCGGGCGCGCTGACCACGGCGGGAGCGCTCGCCACGGGTTCGGGCGCAGCGGGCCGCTCCTCGCGCTCGGCGGCGGGCTCGGCCGCAACCGGCTGCGCGGCCGGCTCCGCCGTTACCGCCTGTGCCGCGGCCGCTTCTTCAGCCGCCGCGGGCTTCGCTGCGCTGCGGGAACGTTCCCTACGGCCACGAGCAGGTCGCTCAGCGGCCGTGGTCGCGGCGGGAGCGGCCGGGGCCGCGGTCTCGGCGGGCTTCTGCTCGGCGGCGGCCTGTCCCGGCTCGCCCGGCTTCTCGCCCTGCCTCTCCTGGATGGCCGCGATGAGTTGGCTCTTACGCATCCGTCCGATCCCGGTTATGCCCAAGGTCGACGCCAGAGCCTGCAGCTCAGGGAGCACCATGGCGGCGAGGCCGGTGCCGGAGCGACGACGTCGGGCCGGGGCGCTGGTGGGGGTGTCGCCGGCGGCCTGGCCGTCGGAGAGGAGTTCGGTGGTGTCGCTCAACTAAGGGTCCTTCCCAGGGGTCGGGCGCCGGAATCATGCGTCCAGGCGTCCCGGTGGTGCGACCCGGCGGGACAGACCGGGCCGGGCTTGACGAGTCTCATGTGTCGATGACCCTCGGGACTCTCAAGCGGTAGGTGCCCGGGGGACTTCCCCCGGATTGCCGTCACCAACCAGATGTCTTGGTGGATCGAACGCGCGTGTCTCCGAGAACCCCGCCTCTCGCCAGGCCGCTCGGAAGCGGGCCGACTGAAGGTAACGGCTTCGGGAAAATCGCCCTGCCCGCGTCGAAGGACGCGGAGCGAAGTGCAGCGATGTGCGAATGACAAGCACGCACCCAACACGGGGGCACCTGGTGCGGCTATCAGCCTAACATCACCAGCGCGCACAACTATTCCCTGAAGGTCGAAGAGGCATCAGCGTGTCTCGGGAAACCGAACGTACGCACCACGTGGGTCGACGTTCATTGGCTGGATGTGCCAGTCACTACCCACTTTAGGCGCGATCAAATCCTCGATGTCCCGTGTCACGAACACGAGAACTGTGGGACCGGCCCCCGAGACCACTGCGGGCACACCGGCGGCGCGAAGACTCCGCACCAGTTCCGCCGTGCCCGGCATCGCGGGAGCGCGGTGGTCCTGATGAAGACGGTCTTCCGTACCGGCGAGCAGCAGGCCGAGTTCCGGCCGTTGTGTGAGTGCCGCGACGAGCAACGCCGCGCGAGCCGCGTTGGCCGCGGCGTCCGAATGCGGAACGTCCTTCGGCAGCAGCCCCCGCGCCGCCTCCGTTGACAATCGGAAGCCCGGGATCAACGCGATCGGGCGGACGTCGTCATGCGGCGACAGTTTCACCATACTCGCTGTTCCGGACTGGTCCGTCCAGGCGATGGTGAGTCCGCCCGCCAGGCAGGGGGCCACGTTGTCCGGATGCCCCTCCAGCTCTGTGGCCAGCGCGAACACCTCGTCGTCCGGCATGGGCCGTACGGCCTCCGCCTCGTCCCGAGCGCCGGCGGTGCGTGCGACGACGGCGGGGGCCAGGGCACGTGCGGCGAGGATTCCCGCGCAGATCGCGGCCGAGGAGGAGCCGAGGCCGCGCGCGTGCGGGATCCGGTTGTGGCAGCGCAGCCTGATGCCGGGCGGCTGGGCGACGCCCATCCGGTCGAACGCGGCCCGCATGGTCTTGACGATCAGGTGCCCCTCGCCCCGATGCAGCTCGTCCCCGTCGGCGCCCTCCCCCTCGACCTCGACCCGTACGTCCTCGAGGAGCGCGCCGTCCGCGCCGAGCACGGCGGCCTCCACCTCGTCGTACAGATCGAGCGCGAGGCCGAGGCTGTCGAATCCGGGGCCGAGATTGGCGCTGGTCGCCGGCACCCGGACCACGACGCCGTGACTATCCGTCATTCACACAGTTCCATTCATGTCCTATCGACGAACGGGGCGTTCAGGCCATCCGGACACGCGGGCGAGGCCCGGGACCGAATCGGACCGGACAGGCATGGGCGGGGACGGGGCACGCCGGAGCGGCCGAGGTCAGTCGAGGCCGAGCGCCGAAGCGGCGGCGTAGGCGTCGGTGGGAATCGTCACCGGGGACGGCGCGCCGGAGATGGCCCAGTCCGGGTCCTTGAGCCCGTTTCCCGTCACCGTACAGACCACGCGCTCTCCGGGCGTGACCAGGCCCTGCTCGTGCGCCATCAGCAGGCCGGCGACGCTCGCGGCCGAGGCGAGCTCGACGAACACGCCCTCCTCCTGCGCGAGCAGCTTGTACGCCGCGGCGATCTGGCGGTCGGTGACGGCCTGGATGCGGCCGCCCGACTCGTCGCGGGCGGCCTCGGCGAGACGCCAGGAGGCCGGGTTTCCGATGCGGATGGCCGTCGCGATCGTGTGCGGGTGGGTCACCGGGGCCCCCGACACCAGCGGGGCCGCACCGCTCGCCTGGAAACCGAGCATACGCGGCCGCTTGCCGGCCAGGCCGTCCGCGGCGTACTCCGTGTAGCCCATCCAGTAGGCCGAGATGTTCCCCGCGTTGCCGACGGGGATGCAGTGGACGTCCGGCGCGTCGCCGAGCGCGTCGACGATCTCGAAGGCCGCCGTCTTCTGCCCCTGGAGACGATGCGGGTTGACGGAGTTGACCAGCGCGATCGGGTAGTTCTCCGCGAGCTTCCTGGTCATCTCCAGGCAGTCGTCGAACGATCCCTCCACCTGGAGCAGCTTCGCGCCGTGCACGAGCGCCTGGGCCAGCTTGCCCATCGCGATCTTGCCGCGGGGCACGAGCACCGCGCACCGCAGCCCGGCACGTACGGCGTAGGCCGCGGCCGACGCGCTGGTGTTCCCCGTCGAGGCGCAGATGACGGCCTTGGCGCCCTCCTCGACGGCCTTGCTGATGGCCACGGTCATGCCGCGGTCCTTGAAGCTGCCGGTCGGGTTGAGGCCCTCGACTTTGAGATGGACGTCGCAGCCGGTGATCTGGGACACGCGCCTGGCGGGCAGGAGGGGCGTGCCCCCCTCGAGCAGGGTCACCACGGGCGTCGCCGTGGAGACCGGCAGTCGGTCGCGGTACTCCTCGATCAGGCCACGCCAAGCCCTGGACATGATTGATTGCTCCTCCCACGCGCGACGCGCGTGTCACCAGCGGTATCGACCAATGAGTCTACGGCCAACCGCCTGACGTCCGGGATGCGATGTCCACCTGATGGACGCCCGGCGCGGACGCGCGGTTCTCCGTGGATTCCCCCGATCGTCTCGCGAAACCGTCGGTCTCCTTGGCTAGTGTGAACGGCGTCCGGTGGAGATGCGCGAGACGAGGGAGTGGCGAACGTGACGGAAGGCCAGGTCAGGCCGAGGATCCGGCACAACGACCATTCCCCGTTGGTCCCGCCGCCCGTCGGGGAATGGGTCCCCGCGCTGCCCGCCAGCGTCGTCATCCCCGCGCACGGCCGGCAGCACCGTCTGGACCTCACGCTGGCCGCGCTCGCGGCGCAGACCTATCCCGCCTCCCTCACCGAGGTCATCGTCGTCGACGACGGCAGCGATCCGCCCCTGCGGTTACCGGAGATCCGCCCGGACGACACGCGGATCATCGCCGCCCCGGCGGGCGGCTGGGGGGCGGGACACGCGATGAACGCGGGCATCGAGGCGGCGGACGGCGAGATCGTCCAGCGTCTGGACGCCGACATGGTGATCTGCCGGGAACACCTGGAGGCGCTCTTCCGGTGGCACCACCTCACCGACTATCTGGTGACGATCGGCGGCAAGAAGTTCGCCGAGGAGCCCGATCTGACCCCCGAGCAGGTGTACGACGCCGTACGGCACGGCACGCCGGAGTCGCTGTTCGACCCGGAGGCGCTGGTGTCGAGCTCCACCGAGGAGACGATCCGCCGTCTCGACGGGCTGCGCGCCAGCCGCAACCCCTACCAGGTGTGCACCGGGCCGACCGTCTCGCTCCGCCGTACGCTGCTGCGCGAGGTCCGCGGGTTCGACCCCGAGGTCGTGCGCGGTCAGGACACCGAGTTCGCCTATCGGCTCGCCCAGGCCGGGGCCGTTTTCGTGCCGGACATGACGGCGCGTGCCGTCCATCTCGGTCTGCCGGCCCAGCGGGGTGCGCACGGCAAGGCGATCGTCCGGCTGGTCGAGACCCATCTGGCGCAGAAGGTGCCGCTGCGCCGGGATCTGCGCAAGGAACGCGGCAGGCGGCGGCTGGTGCCGTACGTGGAGATCGTGCTCGACACGACCGGCGCGGAGGAGGCGCTGATCCGCGCGACCGTCGACGCGATCCTCACCGGCGGCGGCGCGCAGGCCGGGCCGACCGACATCGCGGTCACGCTTGTGGGGCCCTGGCCGGAGCTCTCCGGCCGGGCGAGCCGCATGCCGGGGAGCCGGGAGTTCGATCTCGCCCTGGTGCTGGAGGCGTTCCGCCACGATCAGCGGGTCCGCTTCGCCGAGCGGGCCGCGCCGACCGCGGCTCCCACGCCCTTCCGCTACACCTCGCCGATCGACGCGCCGCCCGCCGCCGACGCCCTGGAGCGGATGACCAGGGCGATGCTGGAGGAGCGCCTCGGGCTGCTGGTCGTCGAGCTGCCCGACGGGC
The DNA here is from genome assembly GCF_050942215.1 of Sphaerimonospora sp. CA-214678. Lineage (GTDB taxonomy): Bacteria > Actinomycetota > Actinomycetes > Streptosporangiales > Streptosporangiaceae > Sphaerimonospora. The sequence continues at coordinate 1,540,946 of NZ_CP192056.1, read as the reverse complement.
GCACCGCCACCCTCGAACGGACGGAGGCCGTCGCCCGGGCCCGCCTGCTCGCCCGCCCCGGGGAGGAGCCAGCCGCCGTCATCGAGGCGACACACGGCGTGCGGCACGCCGCGGAGAAGGAGTTCCTCACGACACCGCGACGAGGGCCCGGGCAGCCGAGTCCCCCGGCGGAATCCCCGAAGAGACCACAGGAGAGACCACAGGCGTCGCAGCATGGCGCGGCCGCGGAGAAGCCCGGCGCTTCACAACGGCCCGGCGCTTCACAACGGCCCGGCGCCCCTCAGCGAACCGGTGCCTCCGAGCGGAGCGGTGACTCCGAGCAGGGCGGCGCGGCGGCCCCGGGTCCGGCGAACCGGCGGGGCGGCCGCCGTCTGGGCGGTCTTTTCCGCCGTTCGTGAGGCTCAGGAGTTCTTCGGGTTGAAGGGCCGGGTCAGTCCCCGGGCGAGGACCTTGATGCGTCGGAGGCTCCGCAGACCCCGGCGTCTCCGCGTCCGCCGGAGCGTGGCGATCTGCCGCCGCAGAGAGCCGATCTCCCGGCGGTAGTCGACAGCCGTCCTGCGCCACCGGCGGGCCTCCTCCCGCCATTTGGCGACCTGGCCGCGGACGCGCTCGACCTCCTTGGTGAGGCGCTCGACCTCGGCCTGCGCCTCGACGCGGGCCCGGTAGGCGGCCCGGACGCTGAGCAGCGGTCCGGCCTCGGATCCGCGGCTGAAACCGTACGTCTCGCCGTCGGTCCAGAACGTGCCGAAGATCTCGTCGACGACGGCGTCGAGGTCGTCGTCCCTGTCCCCGGCCTTCCCCTCGTCGCCGGAGACGAGCAGGGCGGCGCGGGCGAACGCCTCGGTGCGCTCCAGCCGGGCCGCGGTGATGCCCTCGGCGCTCTCGTCCAGCAGCACGCTGACCAGCCCGAGGTTCCGCTCCCGTGCCAGGGTGAGGATCCGGGCCAGGGTGTCCTCCCCCGGCGCCCACCCCGGCGGCAGCCGGAGGCGGAACGGCGCGACCGCGTCGGACGGCCCGGAGACAAGGCGGACCCGGCCCTCGTGGCCGTAGTGCGCGCGCAGCAGGGCGAGATCGAGGTGGGGATCGGTGAGCGGGGCGCGCAGCTCCGGGGCGATCTCGTCCCACGGACCGGTCACGAGCACCGACAGGTCGGTCAGCGTGCCGGCCAGGACCGCGTCGACGGTCGCCCGGACGTCGTCGCTCGACGCGTCGGCCGCGTCGACCACGACCTCCATCAGGGGGACCTTCCACCGCCGGGTGGGATGTTTGCGCAGCCACTGGTAGACGGGGACGCGGTCGGCCACGAGCGGGTGGCTGACCCGGCTGATCGACTCGGCGTCCCGCATCCGCATGGACGGACCGAGGTGGTAGGCCCTCGCCTCGGGGTCGGGGATGAACACCGCACCGGCCTGGGCCAGGCGATATCCCATCTCGGTGTCCTGGCCGAGGATCATCTCGGGGTCCATGGGCCCGGCCCGCTCGAACAGCCGGGCGCCGACCGAGGTGGCCCCGCCGATGTGGATGCTGAACGCGCGCCGGGTGCGGGTCAGCCCGTCCGTCCGCTCGACCAGGCTCTCGATCCACGCGTGCGACTCGGCCGGCTCGAAGAACTTCGCGAGGTCCTCGGCCTCGGCCACCTCACTCGGGTCGGGCAGCGGCGCGGTGGTGAAACGCAGATAGGAGGTGACCGACAGATAGGGCGCGAGATGATGCCAGCGCATGTGCGCCTCCACCTCTTCCCTCTCCGGCACGACATCGGAGTCCATCCAGTGGATGACGTCTCCGGTGGCCGCTGCCAGCCCCGTGTTCCGCGCCACGGCGCGGCCGGGGGTCGGGCAGAGCAGCAGGCGGGTGTTCCCCGGCCGGATGTCGGGGAGGCGCAACGGCGGCCGGCTGCCGTTGTCGACGACGATGACCTCGATCAGGTCGTCCGGATACGTCTGGACGGCGAGGCCCGCCAGCGTGAGGTCGAGCTTGGCCTGGTTGCCGTACGCGGGCACGACGACACTCACCCGGAGCCGGGGCGTCCACGGCGATCCCAGCGCGGGCGGATCGAGGACGGTGTAATCGTTTCCGGGGATACGCGGCGTCATGTCGCCTCCAGGATCACGCTGTCCTCCGAGATCAAGCCGTCCTCCGAACCGCGCCGTCCGCCGGGATCGCGCTGTCCTCCAACATCACACTGGGCCGGAAGCCGCGCCACTGTTTCACCGAGACTCTCAGGAAATGCGCGAGTGGCCGCTGCCAGGTGTGCTCACCGCTCAGCGAGCGCCGCAGGACGTACCCGAGGCCGTGGGTGCGGTAGATCCTGCCGTCCCGGGCCAGGACCGCGCGCAGCAGGTGGGCGTCCTCGCCGCTGGGGTACGGCCCGAAGCCGCCGACCTCGTGGAAGAGCTCCCGGTCGATCATGATCGTGCCGCCGGCGACGTGGTCGGTCCACATCTCGCTGCCGTAGTCGGTCCGCCGGACCGTGACGTCGAGCGGTTCCAGGTAGAAGAACTCCTGTGCGGTGCCCACCACGTCGGCGCCGGAGTACGCCCTGGCGAGCAGGAGATCGGCGATGTGCTCGGGGCCGTACCAGTCGTCGTCGTCCCACTTGACGATGACGTCGGTCGTCGCCCGGGACGCCGCGAGGTTGAGCACCTCTCCGAACGGCGTGGCCCGGTCCACCTCCAGCATGGTGACGGGCCAGGGAAACTCCGCCGGAATCCGTTCCGCGCCGGCCGCGGGGTAACCGTGCAGTGCGACGATCACTTCGAGGTCCGCGCCGCGCTGGCGGGCCATCTGCCCGAGCGCGGCGCTCAGCAGGTGCGGCCGGCGTGTCGCCATGACCACGGTCACCGGCCGTGCCGTACGGCCGATGCCCCTCGCCCGCAGCGCGTGCCGCCGCAGCCGCACGCTGTGCTCCTCCCTGCGCAGATCGGCCACGGAACCGGGGGCGCCCTCGTCCGGTTCCGGAATCCAGCCCGCGATCAGGTCCGCCAGGACGGGATCGGCCTCGCGGACCCAGCGCGGCGGCCGGTCCGAGGTGAGCGGCACCCCAGCGGCGGCGAGGTCGGTGACGGCCGCCAGCTCGCGCGCGTGACGGGGGCCCCGGCCCGGGTCACCGGCCGCTTCCTCCTCGCCCGGGGCGGCGGGCCAGCGGACCCGCAGGGCGCGCAGCGGGCGCAGTGAGCGGATCTCCTCCTGGCCGACCCGGTCGGTCAACCGTCGTGCAGCGGAGCGCTCTCCGGCGGCCTCCGGGCCCGCCTGGGCCTGCAAGGAGCGCTCCAAATCCGGGAGGCGCTCCTGATCCGGGGGGGAAGGCGCCACGATCCAGCCGCCGGCGCTCCAGACCAGCTCCGCCGTTCCCTCCGCCGGGGATCGGGTGAACCCCAGCGGCGAGCAGATGTCCGTCTCCACCGCGCCTCCCACGCCCACAAAGATCACCCCCATCGGGACAGACCCTTTGTCAGATCCAACCGGTTAACTCCGCTGTCAGCAACCGATCTCCGATGATCTCCGCGTCCGCGGTTCCGGAGGTCGTCGCGGGTTCGGAACGGTCCTGAGGACAGGACCGTCGTCAGCCCTGCAGCTCGGCGGCGGAGGAAGGGCCGTGCCCCCGCCGCACGCGACACTCACATGTCCTCGGGGACGGGCCAGACCCTTCCCCCGGTCACGTCCCCCAGCGGCTTCACCACGACTCCCCGTGCCTTCCGCTGCCGGGCGATCCAGTCCAGGAAGCGAGCCAGCTCCCGGGGGCTCGTCGCGTAGGAGTCCCTCGCGTCGTTCCCGATCGTGTGGAAGACGAAGATGACGAGGCCGCCGCCGTTCCGCTGCGCGCGGGTGACGAAGCCCGCCAGTGTGGAGGCCGTACGCGCGATGCCGTTCTGCGAGGTCGCCCGGACGGCGGCCGGGTCCGCCGGCGGGATCGTCTCGGCGTACGGGCACGACCGGCAGGCGTCCGGCCGGTGGATGCCGCTGACGCCGCGCGCGGTCGTATAGCCGCACCGCATGGCCAGTTGCTTGCTCGACTCGTCGAAGGCGCCGAAGGGATAGGCGAACGACCGCACCTTGAACCCGTGGGACAGCAGTGCCCGTCTGTCGTCGCAGATCTGCCTCTGGCGCATGTCCTCGGTCTCGCGGAGCAGGTTGACGTGATCGAGGGTGTGCCCGCCGATCTCGTGGCCCGATTTGGCGATGAACCTCAGGTCCTCGACGGTCAGGTGACCCCGCTTGCCCAGGCGGCCGCTGTTGACGTAGAAGGTGCCCTTCAGCCCCCTCTTGTTCAGCATCCTGGCCGCCGTCACGTGGTCGGCCGTGCTGTCGTCGAACGTGAGGACCACGACCGTCTTCGCGGTGGCGGTCCCGGCCAGGGCGCCGCCGGGCGGGAGCCCCACGACCAGCGCCACCGCGAGCAGACAGGCAGGCACGAGTCGCGCGATGATCGTTTGCATGGATGGAAACTTTACTTAATGTCTCCATCCATGCGGTCACAACCCCCGAAAGGGGCATTCGACTGTTATGCCGTGCCAGGGAGCGTCGGGAAAAGTGCCGTCCGTCGCGCGCGCGGCAGGACGTCGCTTTCGCGACTCGTCCCTACGGCGTGTCGTCGCCCTCCACCCGCATGACACTCGCCACCGCGCGGACGATGTCGAGGTCGCGCAGCTCCTCTATCGTGGCCGACAGGGCGGCGTCGCTCGCCCGGTGGGTGACCAGGACGAGCTGCGCGTCGTCGCCGCGTCCCTCCTGCAGGACCGTCTGGATGGACACGTCGTGCTTGGCGAAGATGTCGGCGACCCGGGCGAGCACGCCGGGTTTGTCCGCCACGTCGACCGATATGTGGTAGCGCGTGACGGTGTCGCCCATCGGGTGGACCTTCAGGTCGGCGTAGGTCGACTCCTCCGGCCCGCGGGTGCCGGAGAGCCGGTTGCGCGCCACCGCGACGATGTCCCCGAGGACCGCCGAGGCCGTGGGCGCGCCGCCCGCGCCCGCGCCGTAGAACATCAGCCGCCCGGCCGACTCGGCCTCCACGAACACCGCGTTGTACGCCTCCCGGACCCCGGCCAGCGGATGCGTCCTCGGGATCATGGCGGGATGCACCCGGACGCCGATCGACCTGCCGTCGTCGGAGCGCGCGCAGATGGCCAGCAGCTTGATCACATATCCCATGCCCCTGGCGGAGGCGACGTCGGCCGCGGTGATCTCCGTTATGCCCTCGCGGTGGACGTCGGCGGCGGTGACCCTGCTGTGGAAGGCGATCCCGGCGAGGATCGCGGCCTTGGCCGCGGCGTCGAAGCCCTCCACGTCGGCGGTCGGGTCCGCCTCGGCGTACCCCAGTGCCTGCGCCTCCTCCAGTGCCTCGTTGAACGAAGCGCCGGAGGAGTCCATCCGGTCGAGAATGTAGTTGGTGGTGCCGTTGACGATGCCGAGCACGCGGCGTACCCGGTCGCCGGCCAGCGACTCGCGCAGCGGGCGCAGCAGCGGGATCGCACCGGCCACGCTCGCCTCGAAGTAGAGGTCGGAGCCGTTGTCCCGGGCGGAACCGTGGACGGTGGCGCCGTCCTCGGCGAGCAGCGCCTTGTTGGCGGTCACCACTGACTTGCCGCTCGCCATCGCGGCCAGGATCAGCGACCTGGCGGGCTCGATGCCGCCGATCACCTCCACCACGATGTCCACGTCGTCGCGGGTTACCAGGGCCTCGGCGTCCGTCGTGAGCAGCGCGGGGTCGACTTCGATGTCGCGTTTGCGTCCCAGCCTGCGTACGGCCACGCCGGCCAACTCCAGGGGCGCGCCGACCCGGGCGGTCAGGTCGTGGGCCTGCTCCCGCAGCAGGCGCACCACCTGCGATCCGACGACACCGCAGCCCAGCAACGCCACTTTGAGCGCAGGTTTACCGCCAGCGTTACTCACGAGCCCTCCTCGCTCAGGATGTCCGCCCTGCCGATGGCGCTTGGCCGGCCGATGCTCACAGCTGGCCCCGTAGCAGGTCGTCCTCGGTCTCCCGGCGGACGATGACCCGCGAGCGGCCCGCCGACACCGCGACCACGGCGGGCTTGGCCAAATAGTTGTAGTTGTTGGCCAGAGAGCGGCAGTACGCGCCCGTGGCCGCCACCGCGATCAGGTCGCCCGGCGTCAGATCGCCGGGCAGCCACAGGTCGCGGATCACCATGTCGCCGCTCTCACAGTGCTTGCCGACCAGACGCGACAGCATGGGCTCGGCCCTGCTCGCCCTGGAGGCCAGGGCCGCCGTGTACTGCGCGCCGTACAGCGCGGTGCGGATATTGTCGCTCATCCCGCCGTCGACGCTCACGTAGGTCCGCAGACCCTCGACGTCCTTGACCGTCCCGACCTCGTAGAGCGTCACACCCGCCGGCCCCGCGATGGACCGGCCGGGCTCGACGACGAGCCGGGGCACGGGCAGACCGGCCGCTCCGCACACCTTGGTGACGATCTCACGGAGGCCGTCCGCGATTATCTTGATGTCCGGCGCCTCGTCCCCCGCGATGTACGGAATGCCGTAGCCGCCGCCGAGATCAAGCTCAGGAAGGATCACCCCGTGCTCGTCCTTGATCTGCACGAGCAGGCCGGCGAGGCGACGGGCCGCGACCTCGAACCCGGCGATGTCGGTGATCTGCGATCCGATGTGGGAGTGCAGGCCGACGAGTTCGAGGCTCGGCAGCGCGAGGACGCGCCGTACGGCCTCGGCCGCGGCGCCGCTGTTCAGCGACAGGCCGAACTTCTGGTCGTCGTGCGCGGTGGCGATGAACTCGTGGGTGTGCGCCTCCACCCCCACCGTCACCCTGATCATGACCCGGGGACGGACGCCGTACCGCTCGGCGAGCCGCCCGAGCCGGGCGATCTCCTCGAACGAGTCGACCACGATGTGGCCGACGCCGACCTCGACCGCCTTCTCCAGCTCGGCGACCGACTTGTTGTTGCCGTGCAGCGTGATCCGCTCGGGCGGGAAACCCACGCTGAGCGCCACGGCGAGCTCGCCGGCGCTGCACACGTCGAGGCCGAGCCCCTCCTGGTCGACCCAGCGGGCCACCTCGCGGCACAGGAACGCCTTGCCCGCGTAGTGGACGTCCCCGTCGTGGAAGGCGGAGCGGTAGTCGCGGCAGCGGGAGCGGAAATCCTCCTCGTCGACGACGTAGAGCGGGGTGCCGTGATCTTTCGCCAGGTCCCGGACGTCGATGCCGCCGATCGTGATGGCGCCGCCGGTCCGGCCGGATGTTCGCGGCCAGATCGTGGGATCGAGGGCGTTGAGGTCTGCGGGAGCACGCGACGTGCGTTCCTCTGAACGCGTCGCTGCGACGGGGGCCGCCTGCCCGTCATCCGGGGCGGCGGCGTGGGCGAATCGACTCACCCGAATGAGGCTATCCGACCTCGCCCCCCAAGGGAGACAGCTGCCCAACTGGCGAGACAGGAAGCAACAGTAAATCCGGAAATCCGGTGAACCGGGCGGAAGAACTGGTCACAGTCCCTTGGAACGCTCACAATCTGTCGGGCAGCGGCGTGACCAGGACCTGGGCGAGCACGGATCGCACGGCCATGGCCAGCCAGAGGCGGGCCGTGTGCACCGGGCCCGGCGGCTCGTCCGCCCGTGGCACGGCCGGCGCATGCTCGTGGGCGTCGTGGAAGGCGAGCGCGAGATGCTCCGCGTACGTCTCCCACGCGGGCGCCCGGCTCGCCGCCCGGCTGGGCAGTTCGGCGAGCAGCCGGAGCACCGCCAGATCGTACGGATCGTCCAGCGCCTCGGGCCGGAACCCCGCCGCAGGCACGCCCAGATCCCTCGCCCAGCGCCCCGCCGCCACCGCCCGCGCGTGCGCGTACCTGATCACGAAACCGGGGTTGTCCCAGGTCCGGGGGAAGTCGGGGCCGGCGCTGCCCGGCTCGGCGACCACGATCCCCCCGGGCGGGCCGTCCGCTCGCACGATCTCGCCCACGATCTCGCCGGGCCGGGTCACCGCGATCAGGAGGAAGCCGTCGGGACGCACCCGCACGCCCGCGATGCCGGCACGGGCGCGTAGCCGTACCGCCGTCTCCTCGGCGATCTCCCGGACGGTCGCCCCCGGCGTCGCGCCGGACCGCCCTCCGGCGGCGCCACGCCGCGCGAGGGAGCGGAGCACGGCCGCCGAGGCGTACACCGCCTCGCGCTCCCATGAGCCGTACGGCGCGGGCATCTCCCCCGGCGGCGTGCCGAGGAGCTCACCGAGGATCTCCGCGAGCCGGACGGGCGTCATCCCGGCAGCCTAACGGGCCCGCTCCCCGCTGGGACTCCCGATCAGATCAGCGCGAGCGGCTCTGCGGGCAGGTATCCCTCCATGTGAGCAGAGCGGAGCAGCCGTCCCTCGGCGGAGTCGCGGACGCAGATGTAGGAGTATCGGTCGGCCGAGTAGACCAGGATGCCGTCGGTCCGGCACTGCCGCATGAAGACCTCGCCCCACTCCTCAGAGACATCGGCCAGGCCCAGCTCGGTGAGGATCCGGCGGCGGGCCAGCAGCGTCCCCCCGGCCACCTCGGGAAGGAAGTGGTGTTCCGCCTCCGGCTGGCGCAGCAGCGTGGCGCCCGCCTTGGGCAGGTGGGCGTAGAACGCCGCCTTGCCCAGCACCTCGGCCTCGGTGGAGGCGAAATGCCGGACCAGGTCGGCCAGATAGTGCTCGCCGTACACGTCCCGGGGGTCGAGGATGGCCACGTAGTCGCCGTCGGCGAGCCGCAGCGCCCGGTCGAGCCCGGCTCCGAGGGTGACGGGCTCGTCCGCGACACGGATCACCAGGTCCGGCTCGGCCGGGGGCGCCGTTCCGGCCGACGCCGCCGCGAGCGCCTGGCGCGCGGTCTTCTCGACCAGGGAGGCGTCGAGGCCGTCGGCCACGACGACGAGCTGCCCCGGCCGGTGACGCTGGCGGGCGACCTGGGCGAGCAGGTGATCGAGCTCGGCCGGGCTCGCGACGGCGGTGACCGCGGTGATCGCGGCACTGTTGCGTACGCTCGGCACGCCGACGGTGTCCAGGATCGGGTCGAGGAGCGGGGTCACGCTCGTGCGGGCGCGCCAGGCCAGGTGCGCCTCCCTGGCCAGCCGCGCCGGGTCGGCCAGCAGCACCTCCGCAGCGGCGGCGATCTCCTCGCTCCGGGCGCCCGCGCGCACCTGGAGCACCGGAGTGCCGCAGGCCGCGACCTCGGCGATCGCCCTCGAGTCGGCGTCGGAGCCCGCGACCACCAGCGCGGGTCTCCGGTAGGCCGTCAGCAGGTCGTCGTAGGGCGTCTCGTCGGCGTCGTCCTGGCCGGCCAGGACGGTCCATCGCGCGTCGGAGGGCACGGGGACCGTGCCGAGCGTCATGACCTCGCCGGTGCGCCCGCCCACCGCGGGGATCGGGTTGTGCACGCGCGGCTGGACCGCGTGCGGCAGCACGCCCACCCGGTCGTGCCGCAGGGCGGCCCGCCACTCACGGGCCCGGGCCTCGGAGGTCGTCAGCACGTGTTCGAAGTGCTCGGCCGCCGGGAACGCCCGCGAGACCGGTCCGCCCGAGTGCCAGAAAACGGTCTTGACCCCGCGCTTGCGGCAGGCGGCGACCAGGTCGCGCAGCGCCCGCGACTCCCCGGCCAGCGCCTCCAGCCACCTGCCCCCGTTGCCCTGCCGGGGGCCGGGCCGTACGGACTCGACGAACAGCACGTGCGGCCGGTGCCGGTCGAGCATCGTCTCCCAGTTGTCCTGGCCGAAGTTGGTCACCAGGCGCCATTCGTAGCGCAGCAGCGCCTCGGTCTGCCTGTCGACGATCGCGGCCACGGTCAGGTACGGCCTGGCCAGCGGACCCTTCGGCACGGTGAAGCCCTCGGCGATCGGGGTGGAGACCTCGGGCGCCCCGGGTTCCGGGATCGCCTTGACGACCGTGGGCTCGGGCACCTCAGGGAGCTCCGGTTCGAAATCGGCCCGCTTGGGCGCCGGCGGCTTCTTGACGGGGGTCTTGAGGGTCTTGGCGACCGTGCCCGGACTCTTGGTGTGCAGGGCGTCGCCGAGCTTGGTCCAGCGGCTCTCCTGCATGGAGGCGAGCTTCCACTTGGCGACCGCGGTCTGGTAGCGCTGCTCCGCCAGGCTCTTGGCGAGCTTGGCGTTCTGCCGCTCGACCACCTTGAGCCGGGCCTCCGCCTCCCGCATCCTCGTCAGCGCCTCGGCCTCGGAGACGGCGACCTCCTCGAGCCGCCGCCGATAGTCCTTGATCAGCCGGGTCAGCTCGGCCGCCGAGGCGGCCTGCTCGACGGCTCGCGCCAGGGCCTCCTGGAGGGACGCCAACTCGCTTCGCTCGGTCATCGGGGCAACTCCAGGCCGAAGGGACGACAGGACGAGAGTCACAATATTCGCAGAACTCCCTGATCGCCCCCACGAAGCAACAGGAACGGAAGATCAAGCGACCAACGGCCCACGGATCATGCGACCGTTGTTTCACCACCTCTGCGACGAACGTTTCACACGGGCACCGTCGATCGTTTCATTGATCACGTCTCTGTGCCATGCTGACCTCGTGGTAGGTGGTTCTCACACGGTCTTGGGCCGGGTCGTGCCCAGGCATGCAGAGCAGGTGACTGCGACAGCTCTGGATGACACCCGCGTGGTCCTCATCAACGGCGCCCGGCAGAGCGGCAAGAGCACACTCGTACGGCTTCTCACCAAGGACCGGAACGCGGAGTGGCGTAACCTGGACACGCCCGTTACTCGACAGGCAGCCCAGGCCGATCCGGCCGGATTCGTGTCATTCCCCGACCTCATGGTCATCGACGAGATCCCGCGTGTGCCCGAATTGCTGCTCGCGATCAAGGATCAGGTCGACGGCGATCCGCGGCCGGGCCGCTTCCTGCTTACGGGCTCCGCCCGCGTGCTGGGACTTCGATCGCTGCCTGACGCGCTGCCGGGCCGGATGGAGACGATCGAGCTCTGGCCGTTCTCTCAGGGAGAGATCGACGGTACCGCTGACAGGTTCATCGACGCGATCTTCACCGAGGGCGAGGACTTCCGCCACACTTCCATCGTCAGTCGCTCCGAGTACGCGGAGCGAATCGTCCGTGGCGGGTTTCCCGAGGCGGTGGCGCGTACGAACCCTCGCCGGCGTGAACGCTTCCTCGACTCCTACGTGTCGGATCTGATCGCACGTGATGTGAGTCAACTGTCGGAGATCGAGCGGACCGCCGAAATGCGAGCTCTGGTACGTGCGGTCGCCGCCCGGTCGGGACAGCTCCTGGTCGGCAACTCGCTGGGGGCGGCCATCGGGCTCTCCGCCACCACGGCTCACCGCTACCTCGGCCTGTTGGAAGAGGTGTTCCTCATCAAGCGGATCCCCGCGTGGTCACGCAATCTGAGCACCCGAGCCGTCGGTACGCCCAAGGTCGCCTTCGTCGACTCCGGGGTGGCGGCGAACCTGCTGGGCATCGACGCCCGGAACCTGATCCGGCCGGATGGCCGGTTCGGTCCACTGCTGGAAGGTTTCGTGCTCATGGAGTTGGCCCGCCAACTCTCCTGGTCGGACGAGCGCGTGGAGCTGTTCCATTACCGGACCAAAGACAAGATCGAGGTCGACGCGGTGCTGGAGAACCGCCAGGGCCGGGTCGTCGGCGTCGAGGTCAAGGCCTCATCGACTGTACGGCCGGACGATTTCCGCGGCCTGAACCATCTGGCATCACGGCTGGGAGACGACTTCGTCGCCGGAGTCGTCCTCTACACCGGCACCCAGACCCTCCCCTTCGGCCCCCGTCTCCGCGCCGTCCCCGTGAGCGCCCTCTGGGAGGTCTGAGCCTGATGGGAAAAGCGGCCTTCGAGGTCGCGGCGATCGGGACTCGGCCGTCCGGACTCGTGGGTCCTAGACTCGGCGGGGGTCTAGGGAGGACAAAGCGTGCGCAAGGGTGAGTGGCCGCGATTCGCGGCGAGGCCGTACGTCTGCGGGGCCATCGGACCGTTCGACCAGGCCAGGCTCGACCTGCTGACCCGATCGGGGCCGGCCGTGGAGGTGGTGCATTCCGGGACGGAGGTCGCGCTGCTCAGCTCTCACCCGCTCGTGCCGTACAGCGAGGCCGGGTCGGCGATGACGGCCTTCGCCTGGGGCGACCGGCGGCCGGTGTGGCGCGTCGGGGCCGACTGGCTGTCGGTCGCGGAGGGCTGTGAGGCTCCCGGGCTGATCGACGAGCCGGACGGGGTGATCCTGCACACCGGCGGGTTCGGGCTGGTCGACGTCTATTACCTGCGCGACGGAGACGCCGTCTACTTCTCCGGCCTGATCGAACCGCTGCTCGCGCTGGCCCGCCGGCCGTACGAGGTGAACTGGGACGCCTGGGCGGCCATACTCAAGCTGACCTACCCGCTGCTGGAGGACACGCCGTACCGCCAGGTCAGGCGGCTGCCCGGGGCGACCGCGCTGACCTGGTCGCGGACCGGGCGGCGGCTGCGCCTCGATCGGCGGGCCCCCCGGTGGGTGCGGGAGGAGCAGGTCGACCGCAAGCTGACCGGGGGCGACCTCGTCGCGCTGCTCCACGAGGCGCTCAAGCCGTACGACCGGGTGCTGGTGCCGGTGAGCGGCGGGTACGACTCGCGGCTGCTGGCCAGCGTCGCGGTGGCCGCCGGGATCGACGTCGAGTCGTGGACGACCAGCCCGGACGACGGGCTCGACAACGACATCGACTTCGCCCGCCACGTCACGAGAGAGCTGGGCATCCCCCACCGGATCGTGCCGCAATATGCCGAAAAATACCCACAAGAGGCTCTTTGGGTGGCTCGTCGGCTCGAATACCTGACCAGTCATCACGCGTGGTACTCCCCCTTCGCCCGGGAGGTCCACGCCGGCGGACGGCCGGTGATCGACGGCCTGGCCGGCGGGCCGCTGATGAAGAACTTCCTCATCACCGCCGACGCCGTGGGCGCGGGGACGGGCGCCTCGCGGCGCGAGTCGCTGCTGACCGCCCTCTCGACCAGTGAGGCGCACCTGCCCGTGCTCGGCGAGGCCGCCCTCTCCTGGATCGACGACCGGGTCCGTACGGCCTTCGCCACCGCCACCTCGATGCTGCATGGACATCGGGCCGAACTCCCGCTGAGCGTGCTCCACACGCGGACGGCCCGGGGCATCGCCCGTTCCCCGGTCAACCTCGTCGGTCCGGAGGTCACCCCGGTCTTCCCGTTCCTGCATCCGGACTTCTTCGACGCCGCGCTGTCCGTGCCGGTGGACCAGAAGGAGGGCGGGAGGTTCTATCGGGAGATCCTGCGGGCGGCCAATCCCCGGGTGGCCACACTGCCGTCGACGAACGGCGCGCTTCCGCACCGCCGGGTGCCGCTGCGGTCGAACGGCCCGGTCGCGCGGGAGTGGAACCACCGCATGCTGACGAAGGCGGCCTCGATCCCCGGTCTGCTGTCGCCCCAGATGCTGGAGGTGGTCGCGGGCGGACCCGACGCGCTGACCGCCTTCGGGTCATGGAACTCCCGGTTCTGGCTGCGCTCGCTGGCGCTCTTCGGCTCCTGGCTGACCGACTACGAGGACGCGCTCGGCGACCTCACCCCGCCCTGGACCGAATAGAGCCCCAGGTCGCGCCGGCCGTCCGACTCCGGCAAACGGTTAGCAGAACGACCGGACAGGCGACGTGTGATCCACGACATATAGATGAACGACCGGTCGTTCATATAGTCTGTCGTCATGACACAGGATGGGCGCAGGCTGAGAGGGCAGCGCAGCCGCGAGACGATCCTCGCGCAGGCGGTGAGCCTGGCTTCGGTCGAAGGCCTGGACGGGCTGTCCCTGGGACGGTTGGCCGCCGAAATCGGCATCAGCAAGTCCGGCTTCTTCGCGCACTGGCGTGACAAGCAGGAACTGCAGCTCGAGGCGGTGGACTGGGCCGTACGCCAGTGGAGGGAGCACATCGTGGTGCCGGCCCTGCGTGCGCCCGCAGGGGTCAGACGGCTGTTCGCCCTCCACGAGGCGAGGCTGCGGTTCTACGCCGAGCGGGTACTGCCCGGCGGCTGCTTCTTCCTCGCGGTCCAGGCCGAGTTCGACGACCACCCCGGAGCGGTCCGGACCCGCGTCGTGCAGGCCCTGCACGACTGGGAGGCGTTCATCCGGAGCCTGGTGGAGGAGGCCGTCGCACTCGGCGAGCTCGACCGGGGCGTGGACCCGGCGCAACTGGCCTACGAGATCGAGGCACTCGGTAAGGCGGCCGTCCCCCACTCCCGGCTGCTCGACGAGCAGCTCGCCTTCACCCACGCCCGCCGCACCGTACTGCAGCGCCTGCGCGGCCTGTGCGCCGACCCCTCACTGCTCCCGGAGGACTGACATGACAGACGGTGGACACTTCGAGCCGGTCCAGGTGCATTTCGACGATCTCGACGCCATGGGTCTGCTGCACAACTCCCGCTACGCCCTGCTGGTCGAACGCGCGGTCGTCGCGTACTGGCACAGGCTGGGCTGGGCGTCCGATCCCACCCGTTCGTCGTTCAAGGACGTGTTCCTGGCCGTCCGGGAGTTCAAGGTGACCTACAACACGCCGATCACCGGGGTGGGCGAGCCACTGGTGCACTTCTGGATCGAGCGCATCGGCCGGACCAGCGCGTTGTACGGCTTCCGGGTGCTCTCCGCCGATCGTTCGGTGGTTCACGCGGAGGGCTACCGCGTCAACGTCAACCTGGACCCCGGCACGCTGCGGCCGGCGCCGTTCAGCCGGGAGCTTCGCGCCGCCGCCGAGCCGCTGCTGTCGCCGGCGGGAGCCTCGGCGTGAGCCTCGGCCGGAACGCCGGCGATCCACCCGCGGCTTGACGCGGCGTAAGGCACGGTACGGCTCCTCCTCGGCCGGGTACCCGCTCTTTGTCCATCTGGCGATCGTCATGCGCACGTGACTGTCACGGCCGGGACACATCGTCGCCTCCGAACCCGCTCGGCCTCCACGCTCGGACGCTCAGGAGCCACCACGATATGTACTCATCCGCACACGAAACGCATCATCGGCAAAGCCGTGAATGCGTGGACCGGGGACACCGTACGTGATCAATCGTAAGCAGGTAAAAACTACCTGTTGAGTAGGTGTAAGTGATTACGGTCAGCCCAGGTTAGGTGCTAGGTTTGCCCAAATAATCGCCAAGAAGGCGGCGTGAGCCCAGAGCCCGGGTGCTGACCTGACCACGCGCCTTCCCCTCCTTTCGAGTCTTCGAGCGAGACCAGATGAACGCTGCTTCGCCATGCCCGGAATGTGTTCCGGCCTCCCCCGGCGACCTGACCCCGGCCGACCCCCACTGGTACAAGCGGGCGGTCTTCTACGAGGTGCTGGTCCGCGGGTTCAAGGACTCCAACGGCGACGGCACCGGCGATCTGCGCGGGCTGATCGAGAAGATGGACTATCTCAAGTGGCTGGGGGTCGACTGCCTCTGGCTGCTACCGCTGTACGAGTCCCCCCTGCGAGACGGCGGATATGACATATCTGACTATCTGAAGATCCTTCCGGAGTTCGGTGATCTGGGGGACTTCGTCAAGATGATCGAGGTCGCCCACGAGCGTGGCCTGCGCGTCATCACCGATCTCGTCATGAACCACACCAGCGACCGGCACCCGTGGTTCCAGGAGTCCCGCCGGGATCCGAACGGTCCGTACGGCGACTTCTACGTGTGGTCGGACGACCCGACCCGCTATGCCGACGTCCCGATCGTCTTCATCGGCGCCGAGGAGTCCAACTGGACGTACGACCCCGTACGCGGCCAGTACTACTGGCATCGGTTCTTCCACCACCAGCCGGACCTCAACTATGACAATCCGGATGTCCAGGACGCGATGCTGGAGGTCATCCGGTTCTGGCTGGACCTCGGCGTCGACGGCTTCCGGCTGGACGCCGTGCCGTACCTCTTCGAGCGCGAGGGCACCTCGTGCGCCGGCCTGCCCGAGACCCACGCCTACCTGAAGCGGGTCAGGGCCGAGGTGGACCGGCTCTACCCCGACCGGGTGCTGCTCGCCGAGGCGAACGGCTGGCCGGCGGACGTGGTGGAGTATTTCGGCGACCCGACCACGGGCGGCGACGAGTGCCACATGGCGTTCCACTTCCCGCTGATGCCGCGCATCTTCATGGCGGTGCGGCGGCAGAGCCGGGAGCCGATCTCCGAGATCATGTCCGTCACCCCCAAGCTGCCCGAGAGCGCGCAGTGGGGCATCTTCCTCCGCAATCACGACGAGCTGACACTCGAGACCGTGACCGAGGAGGAGCGCGACTACATGCACGCCGAATACGCCAAGGATCCCCGGATGCGGGCGTACCTGGGCATCCGGCGACGGCTGGCGCCCCTGCTGGAGAACGACAGGGACCAGATCGAGCTGTTCACCGCGCTGCTGCTGAGCATGCCGGGGTCACCGGTCATGTACTACGGCGACGAGATCGGCATGGGCGACAACATCTGGCTGGAGGACCGGGACTCCGTCCGTACCCCCATGCAGTGGACCCCCGACCGCAACGCCGGCTTCTCCACCGCCGACCCCGGCCGTCTCTACCTGCCGGCCGTGATGGACCCGGTGTACGGCTACCAGGCCGTCAACGTCGAGGCGCAGACGAAGAGCGAGTCGTCGCTGCTGCACTTCACCCGGCGCATGCTGCAGATCCGCCGGGAGCACCCGATCTTCGGCACCGGTGACTACACCGAGCTGTGGTCGGACAACCTCAGCGTGCTGTCCTACCTGCGCGAGGAGGGCGACGACCGGGTGCTGTGCGTCAACAACCTGTCGCGCTTCGCCCAGCCCGTCGAGCTCGACCTGCGCCGGTTCAGCGGCATGACCCCGGTGGAGTGCCGCGGCGGCGTGCCGTTCCCCGTGATCGGCGACCGCCCCTACCGGCTCACGCTCCCCGGTTACGGCTTCTACTGGTTCTCTCTGGAAAACCGGGACTGAACGCCCGGCTCAGCGGGCCGTGACCGGGATCCGAGCCCGGGCGGCCCGGCGGGCGGGGATCAGCGCGACCAGGAGGGCGGCGCCGATCGCTATGCCGATCGCCGCGGCGAGCATTCCCGGGGTCGGCGCCCGGCCGATCCCGGCGCCGACCCCGCTGTGCCGTCCCTCCATGTCGATCAGGGCCCGCGACCACAGCGCCCCGGCGCAGGCGCCGGCGAGCACCCCGACCACGGCGAGCAGACCGGTGCCGGTGACCAGCGTGGCCATGACCTGGCGCGGAGTGAGGCCCATCGCCTTGAGCACGGCCAGGTCGAGCACGTGGTCGCGCAGGCCGAGCGCGCCGGCGGTCAGCAGGTTGGCCAGGCCGATCAGGGCCAGCACGACCACGAGCGCGACGATGATCACACGGATCACCGCGAGCCGGTCGGCCGGGTTCACCGCCTGCGCGACCTCCAGGCTCTGCGCCTGCAGCCGGGCCCGCGCCTCCCCCGGGTCGGCCCCCGGCCGCAGAACCAGGGCGTAGAACCGCGGCGGCACGGCGTCCTTGGCCGCCAGGCTGTCGATGCCGAGCGAGAGCACCTCGCCGTCCTGCTCGGGCTCGATGACCCGGCCCACGATCCGCACGATCAACGGAGTGCCGCCGACCGTGATGCGGATCCGGTCCCCGATGCGCGCGCCGAGAAGGTCGAGCAGGCCCTGTCCGGCCACGGCCTCGCCGCGGTCGCGGAACATCCGCCCCTCCGCGACGGGGAAGGGATAGGGATCGGCCGAGGTGCCCAGCGCCCGGGTGCGTACCGTCCTGGTCTGTCCGGGCACGAGGGCGTCGAGCTCGGCCCCCGGGTAGGCGGCGACCACGTCGCGCTCGGCCATCACCCGGACCCGTGTCTCCTTCGCCGTCAGGTCGCCGGGCCGTACGGTGAGGGCCGCCGCCTGGCCCACGCTCTCGGGATGCCGGATGAAGTCGTCGAGCGTCGCCCAGCAGCCGAGCCCCACAGAGATCATCATCATCGGGATCGCCACCCCGCAGACCGTGAGCAGCGCCGGCGTCCGCCGGGTGAACGCGTCGCGCGCGCCGAGCACCAGCGCGGGCGGCAGCCGTACGAGCAGCGCGAGCCGGGCCAGCCGCGACAGCCGCCCCCGGGGCGGCGCTGCCGGGGCCGCGGGCAGGGGCGGGGTACGGCCGCCGCGCCGGGCCGGCAGCCAGACCGCCACCAGCACGACCACGACCGTGCCCGCGATGATCGCGAGATGCGGACCCGGGGACAGCGGCACCACGACGGTCTCGCGCAGCGCGTACGCGGTGATCAGCCAGGCGGCGACCACGCCGAGCGCGACGCCGGCGAGTCCCAGCGCGCCGTGCTCCACCAGCAGCACGCGGGTGACCTGGCCGCGGGTGAACCCGAGCGACTTGAGCGTGGCGAGGTCGCGTAGCTGGGTGAGGACCCGGCCGCCGGCGACGTTGGCGAGCGCGAGCGCGGCGGCGACCAGGCCGGCCACGCCGAACAGCCCGAGCAGCAGGCCGAGCAGCCGGTTGTCCAGCTCCATCGCCGCCCTGACCTCCCGCCACGTGGTGACCCGCTGCACCTGCCCGCGGAGGGTGGAGACGGCCCGCTGCACGATGAGATCGGTCAGGGCGGGATCCGACAGCCGCAGGCCGGTGACGGTCTCGGTGCGGCCGGGGGCGGGCTCGACCGTGGTGAGCGTCTGCCCGAGCGTCCAGGCGAGGCCGGGCGCCCATTCCGGGTAGAAGCCGTGATCGCCGCTGTCCGCGAGCCCGGCGACGGTGAGCGTGTGCGTGGCGCCGTTCAGGCCGGTGACGGTGAACGGGCTGCCCGGCCGCAGGCCGAGCGCGCGGGCGAACGACCGCTCGACCACCACCCCCTCCGGACGGCGTACATCGAGCCAGCGGCCCTCGCGGAGCAGGGGGCGGGCGACCGTCGGAAGCGCGGCGGGCGCCTCCTGCAGCGAGATCGGCACCTTGCGGCCGCCGTCGACGAGAGCGGCGGGGGCGCTGTGGTACGGCCCGGCGACGTCGCCGACGCCGTCGAGGCTCTTGAGCGCGGAGACGTCGGGGACGGCCTTGGTGTGGAGCCAGATGTGGGCGCCGCGGCCGCGCTCGAACAGGCCGCGCCAGGGATTGGTGCCGTCCTCCAGGAGGGTGGCCGCGGCGATGAGCGCGGCGACGATCCCGGCCACCGTGAGCACGGTCAGCAGCGCCTGCCCCCGGCGGGCCCGCAGGTCCGCCCGGATCCACCTCCCCTCGGCGCCCCTCCACACGCCCATGGGACTAGCCACGCAGCTCCACCACGTCGCCCGCCGTGCCGCCCGGGCGGCGGCGCCGTGTGGTGACGGCCCCGTCGTCGACGATCTCGCCGTCCAGCAGGCAGACCACCCGGTCGGCCAGGCCGGCCACACGCGCGTCGTGGGTCACCAGCACGATCGTCTGGCCCTGGCGGTGGACCCGGCCCAGCAGCCTGAGGACGTCGCGGGTGTTGCGGCTGTCCAGGTTTCCGGTCGGCTCGTCGGCCAGGAGCAGCCTCGGCTGGTTGGCGAGCGCCCGGGCGAGCGCGACGCGCTGCTGCTCCCCGCCGGAGAGCTGGGCGGGCGCTGCCGCGGCGCGATCGGTCAGGTTCAGCTCGCCGAGGAGGTATTCGCGCCGTTCGCGGGCGTGCCTGGGCGACGCGCCGCCGAGGAGCGCGGGCAGCTCCACGTTGTCGGCCACCGTCATGTTGCTCACCAGGTTGAAGAACTGGAAGACGAACCCGATCTTCTGACGGCGCAGCACGGCCCAGCCGCTCTCGGAGAGCGTGTCGGCGCGCTTGCCGTCCAGCCAGATCTCGCCGCTGGTGCGCGTGTCGAGGCCGCCGAGCAGATGGACGAGCGTCGACTTGCCCGACCCGGACGGTCCCATGATCGCGACGAACTCGCCGGGCTCGACGGCGAGGTCCACACCTCGCACGGCCGGTACGGGAAGCCCGCGTCCGGACTGGTAGATCTTCACCAGGTTGACCGCCCGGACCACGGGTGCCGTGGTCATGGCGTTCGCCCCAACTGCAAGATCACGTATGGCATAGTCGCAGGTGGGAGGGGTGTGCTGCGAGTTTCTGCAAGATCACGACAGGTGGGAGCGCCGGTCACGGCGTTTTCTGCGAGCATTCGCAAGATCACGGTGGGGGTGGGGGTGGAGGGCATTACGGGAGTTCCTCCTGGCAGCGTTCGAGCCAGTCGAGGTCGGCCTGCAGGTGGAGCATGGCGCCCTCGATGAGCAGGAGGGACACGCGGTTGCCGGGATCGGTCCGCTCGGCCAGCTCGTCCAGGTCCCTGATCAGCGCCAGGTAGTGACGGCGCTGCCGGTTGATCAGCGCCATCCGGTCGGACAGCCCGGTCATCGGGGCCAGCACGAGCTTCATGAAGAACTCGTCGCGGACCCGGGGGCCCTCGGTCGGTTCCTCCACCCAGGTCAGCAGCGCCTCCCGGCCGGCGGCGGTGATGTAATAGACCTTCTTGTTCGGCCGGTTGGACTGCTCGACACCGACCGACCGTACGTACCCGTCCTTCTCCAGCCGCCCGAGCGTCACATAAATCTGGCCGATGTTCGGCGAAGGATACGCACTGCCGAAGATCGCCTCCAGCGCCTGTTTGAGTTCGTATCCATGGGCAGGTTCCTTCGCAAGGAGCGCCAGCAGCGACTGCCGCACGCGCTCACCCCCAGCCGTCGGAAAGCAGTTACCGGAGCGTTATCGGCCTCAGCGTTGACTCTCACATTATCGCTATGCATAACATGCATGCATCTACCTAACATGTATGTAAGACCAATCGTCTGAGCACCGATCGCGGCCGGCGCCGAGAGGCCGGCATCCGGCAGATCCCCGTTCGGAAGATCCGCAAGACACATGGAGGCCATGTGGTTCGCCGAGCCGTCACCCTGCTGGCCGCTCTGCTCGCGGCCGGATGCGCGGGGTTCGCGGACACGGCCGCCGGCGGATCGGCGGGGGACGGGACCGGTGGCACCGGGCCGATCACACTGGCGATCGGCCGGGACACCACCGCTTATCTGAGGCCGCTGCTGGAGCGGTGGAACCAGGCGCATCCCGACGAACCGGTGACGCTCCTGGAGCTTCCGGAGGCGGCCGACGAGCAGCGTGCCCAGATGGTCGCCAACCTGCAGGCCCGCAGCGACGTGTACGACGTGCTCGGGCTCGACGTGGTCTGGACGGCGGAGTTCGCCGACGCCGGCTGGATCGTGCCGCTCGACCGCAGCCAGTTTCCGCTGGACAAGATGCTCAGGGGGGTCGCCGACACGGCGATCTACCACGACCGGCTGTGGGCCGCGCCGTACGTGAGCAACGCGGGCCTGCTCTACTACCGCTCCGACATCCTCAAGAAGGAGCGGCTGAAACCGCCCAGGACCTGGGCGGAGCTACGCGATCAGGCCCGACGACTGGGCGCGAAGTATCAAATCGGGGGGTATGCCGGGCAGTTCCTCCCCTACGAGGGGCTGACCGTGAACTTCGCGGAGGCCGTGCGGTCCGCGGGCGGATCGATCCTCAGCCCGGACGCCCGCGGCGTCACCCTGGATCTCGGCACCGCGCGCACCGCGCTCGACTTCCTCGTCGGCGGCGTCGAGGAGGGATGGATCCCCCGCGAGGCGCTGACGTACAAGGAGGAGGAGTCCCGGCTCGCCTTCCAGGAGGGGCGGCTGCTGTTCGCCCGCAACTGGCCGCACGCGTACGGCCCGGCCACGCATTCCGAGCTCGCCGGGAAGTTCTCGGTGACCAGGCTGCCCGGACCGGACGGCCCGGGGTCCAGCGCGCTCGGCGGGCTCAACCTCGCGATCAGCGCGTACTCGAAGCGCCAGAAGACGGCGCTCGACTTCATCCGCTACTTCACCGGCCCGGAGATCCAGCGGCTCGTGCTCACCGAGGGGTCCTTCCCCCCGGTCCGGGCCGAGCTGTACGACGATCCTGAGCTGATCGAACGCTTTCCTTACCTGCCCGTGCTGAAGGAGTCGATCCTGTCGGCACGGCCGCGGCCGGTCACCCCCGACTACAACCAGGTCAGCCTGGTGATCTCCAGCACCGTGTCCACGGCGCTGACCCTCGGCACACCCGTTGACGAAGCCGTCGCCGACCTGAAACAGGGGCTCGGCGAGGTCATCCACCCCGGAGGATAGATGATGCGCAAACTCCCCATCCCGATCGCACTGCTCGCTCTCGCCGCCGTGGCGTGCGGCGGTGGCGCCGGAGACGAGCCCGCCGGCCAGGCGAGCGCCTCCAGCGGCGGCGACGCCGCCGCGGCCGCCAAGCCGCTGGAGGGCGTCTCGATCGAGGTCGCGGCCAAGTGGACCGGCGACGAGCAGTCCAACTTCGAGCAGGTCCTCAAGGCGTTCCAGGACAAGACGGGCGCCTCCGTGACCTACGCCTCGACGGGTGAGGACACCGGCGCCTACCTCGGCCCCCGCATCCAGGGCGGCAACCCGCCGGACATCGCGATCCTGCCGCAGCCGGGCCTGGTCCAGCAGTACGCCGACGAGAACGCGCTCAAGCCGCTGTCCGCCGAGGTGCAGGCGCAGATCGACCAGAACTACACGCCGTACTGGAAGGATCTCGGCTCGGCCAACGGCCAGGTGTACGGCGTGCTGGTCAAGGCCGCGCACAAGTCGCTCATCTGGTATCGCCAGAGCGCGTTCGACGACGCCGGGGCGCAGCCGGCCACGAGCTGGGACGATCTGATCGGCAAGACCGCGCAGACGCTGTCGGACTCCGGCATCGCGCCGTTCGCGCTGTGCGGCGCCTCCGGCTGGACGCTCACCGACCTGTTCGAGAACGTGTACCTTTCCAGCGCCGGCCCGGAGAACTACGACAAGCTCTCCAAGCACGAGATCCCGTGGACGGACCCGACCGTGACCACGGCGCTGGAGAAGATGGCGCAGATCTTCGGCAAGAAGGAGTTCATGCTCGGCGGCTCGTCCGGCGCGCTGCAGACCGACTTCCCGACCTGTGTCACCCAGGTCTACGGCCAGAAGAAGGCCGCCATGGTCATCGAGGCCGACTTCGTCGCAGCCTCGGCGACCCAGTCGGGCGCGAAGATCGGCGAGGACGCCAAGATCATGCCGTTCCCGAAGGTCGGCGACACCGAACCGGTCGTGCTCGGCGGCGACGTCGCGGTGGCGCTGAAGGATTCCAAGGGCGCGCAGGCGCTGCTGGAGTTCCTGGCCTCCAAGGAGGGCGGCGAGATCTGGGCCAAGCTGCCCGGCTACCTGTCCCCCAACCGTAACGTCTCGCCCGACAACTACCCCGACGACCTGACAAAGCAGCTCGCCCAGACGATCATCTCGGCCGGCGAGTCGGTCAGGTACGACATGTCGGACCTCGCGCCCAGTGCCTTCGGCGGCACGGACGGCAAGGGCGAGTGGAAGCAACTGCAGGACTTCCTGCGCAATCCGTCCGACGTGAAGGGCGCGCAGGAGAAGCTCGAGGCGGACGCGGCCAAGGCGTTCAAGAAGTAGTGGGAGGAAGGCCGTGACCGAACGGCTCGACGGCCCGCAGGCCTCCGGCGGCGGCGAGACCTCCGCCGCCGGGGCCTCCCCCGGCCAGACCGACCCGCCAGAGACGACCCCCGCGGAGACGACCGCCGCGGTGAAACCCCCCGTGGAGACCCGCACCGGGAGGGTACGGGCACGGCTCGGCCCCTCGCCGACGCTGGCGGTGCTGTTCCTGCTGCCCGCGCTGCTCCTGCTCGGCGTGTGGATGGTCTACCCCGTCATCTATTCGATCTTCCGCAGCCTCTACGACGCCCCGGGTGAGCGCTTCGTCGGGCTGGGCAACTACACATCGATCTTCACCGACTCCGCGACGCTGACGACGATCAGGAACAACATCATCTGGGTCGTGGTGGCCCCGCTGGTGGTGACGGTGCTCGGGCTCATCTTCGCGGTGCTGACCGAGCGGATCCGCTGGGCGACCGCGTTCAAGCTGGTTCTGTTCATGCCGATGGCGGTCTCCCTGCTCGCCGCCGGCGTCATCTTCCGGCTCGTCTACGA
Organism: Sphaerimonospora sp. CA-214678; assembly: GCF_050942215.1. Classification (GTDB taxonomy): domain Bacteria; phylum Actinomycetota; class Actinomycetes; order Streptosporangiales; family Streptosporangiaceae; genus Sphaerimonospora. The sequence continues at coordinate 1,517,039 of NZ_CP192056.1, read as the reverse complement.
GCAGGACCCGGACAAGGGCGTGGCCAACGCCGTGCTGACCACGGTCCACGACACGTTCTCCTCCGGTCAGGGCTATCCGGGCGCACGACCACGCGACAACGACCAGGCGCCGGCGGTCGCACAGGAGGACGGCACTGTGACGCTCCGGCAGCCGGCCGAGCCCGGCCAGACGGTGCTGATCCCGCTCGTCGGCCTGCCGCCGGACTCGGTCGAGGACGCGACGCCGGCGAAACCGGCGGCGGCGCCGCCCGGCGACGGGATCGGCGGCACCGTCTGGCTCGACGTCGTGCGCGGCGGCGGCGGCACGGTCAACCAGGTCGACGGGCAGGAGAAGGGCCTGGAAGGCCTCACCGTCGAGGCGGTCTCCGGCGGCCAGGTCACCGCGACCACGGAGACGGCGGCCGACGGCACCTTCCGCTTCACCGGCCTGCCCGCCGGGTCCTACACCGTACGGCTCCCGCAGTCGAACTTCGCGGCGCCGTTCAACGGGCTGACCTGGCTGGGCCCGACCCTGATCACTCCGGCGATCATCGGCGCCTACATCTGGGTGTGGGCCGGGTTCGCGATGGTGCTGATCGCGGCCGGGCTGTCGGCGGTCCCCCGGGACGCGCTGGAGGCGGCCAGGATCGACGGCGCGACCGAGTGGCAGGTGTTCCGCCGGATCACGGTGCCGCTGCTCTCGCCGGTGCTTCTCGTCGTCTTCGTCACGATGATCATCAACGTGCTGAAGGTCTTCGACCTGGTGTTCATCATCGCTCCGGGCTCGGTGCAGCCCAACGCCAACGTGATCGCGCTGGAGATGTGGCGGGTGTCGTTCGGCGGCGGCAACCACCAGGGTCTGGGAAGCGCACTCGCGATCTTCCTGCTGGTGCTGGTGGTGCCGTTCATGATCTTCAACATCCGCCGGTTCAGGAGGGACGAGCGATGACAACGCTTGCGACCGAGCCGCGGCAGGCGGCCGGGATCGAGCGCGGCCTCGCCGGTCGCGTCGTCGACCGGATCGGCGGCGGCGTGGTCCAGGTGTTCCTGGTCCTCGTCGCGGTGTTCTGGCTGGTGCCCACGCTGGGGCTGCTCATCGTGTCGATGCGCGACGAGACCGCCAACAACTCATCCGGCTGGTGGACGCTGTTCACCAAACCGGCCGAGATCACCTTCGAGAACTACTCGAACCTGCTGGCCTCCGGCTTCACCTCGTCGTTCTGGAACACCGTCCTGATCACGGTCCCGGCGACCTTGCTGATCATCGCCATCGCGGCGATGGCCGCCTACGCGTTCGCCTGGATCGACTTCCCCGGCAGGGACACGATCTTCCTGCTCGTCATCGCCCTGCTGGTGGTGCCGATCCAGATCGCGCTGATCCCGATCGCCAAGCTGTACGGAACGCTCGAGATCTTCGGCTCGATCGTCAGCGTGGTCCTTTTCCACGTCGCGTTCGGCCTGCCGTTCGCCATCTTCCTGCTGCGCAACTTCTTCGTCGGCATCCCGCGCGAGCTGCTGGAGGCGGCCAGGATGGACGGCGCACCGGAGTGGCGGATCTTCGCGACCGTGGTGTTCCCGCTGGCCAAACCGGCGGTCGCGTCACTCGGGATCTTCCAGTTCCTGTGGGTCTGGAACGACCTGCTCGTCGCCCTCGTCTTCGCCGACAGCGGGAACCAGCCGATGACCAAGGCACTTCAGTCTCAGATGCGACAGTTCGGCACCAACGTGGACATCCTCGCCCCGGGGGCCTTCCTGTCGCTCATCATCCCGCTGGTGCTGTTCTTCGCCTTCCAGCGGTACTTCGTCCAGGGCCTGCTCGCCGGATCGGTGAAGTAGGGCGCGGGCGGGGTAAGGCACGGTGCGGTAAGCCCGGTCAAACGGCCCAAGCACATCGGATGCCCGCTTTACGGGGGTAAGCGGGCATCCGATCTTTATTTCCCGTCCCTGCCGTACGGCACGCCAAAAGCCGATAGAGTGCCCGACCATGGCAGGACGTCCGTTGCACGAAGTCGTGGAAGCCGGTTGGGCCGAAGCCCTCGAACCCGTCGCGGGGCGGATCGCCGCAATGGGCGACTTCCTCCGGCAGGAGATCGCGGACGGACGCCAGTACCTTCCCGCCGGGTCACAGGTGCTCCGCGCTTTCCAGCAGCCGTTGAGCGAGATCCGCGTGCTGATCGTCGGGCAGGACCCCTATCCCACCCCCGGCCACCCCGTCGGCCTCAGCTTCTCCGTCGCCCCCGACGTGCGCCCGCTGCCGGGGAGCCTGGTCAACATCTTCAAGGAGTACACGGCCGACCTCGGACATCCGGCGCCGTCCAACGGCGACCTCACCCCCTGGACGGAGCAGGGTGTGCTTCTGCTCAACAGGGTGCTGACGGTGATGCCGGGCAAGCCGGCCTCCCATCGGGGCAAGGGCTGGGAGGAGGTCACCGAGCAGGCCATCACGGCGCTCGTCGCGCGCGGCGGCCCGCTGGTGGCCATCCTGTGGGGTCGCGACGCCCGCAACCTGCGGCCCATGCTCGGCAGCGCCGTACCATGCATCGAGTCCCCGCACCCGAGCCCGCTGTCCGCGCGCAGCGGGTTCTTCGGCTCCCGGCCGTTCAGCCGGGCCAACGAACTGCTGGAGCGGCAGGGCGCCGCGCCGGTCGAGTGGAAACTGCCCTGACGTCTGCCGATAGGATCAATCACCATGAGCGATGCAACGGACACGGGACGCTACCTGCGCCTCACCGTCGACCTGGTGGTCGAGGTCCTCGATGTGGACGCGCTGCAGGCGGCGGCGCTGGCCGAGATCCGCAACCCGGAGGCGGAGCTTGACGACGCCGAGCGCCAAGAGCAGATCGAACTGGTCGGCTCCGACGAGACCGGCGCCGCGGCGTTGCAGTGGCTCATCGAGCCCGCCCACGTGCTCGGCCTCGTCGAACACGTCCAGGAGGTGGAGCCGAGGGAGGCCATGCTGGGCGTCGAGCCGTCCGAGGGCATCCTCGATGAAGAGGAAGAACACGACCACGAGGGTCCCGACGACCACCTGCTCTGAGCGTTCTCGCCGCCGCGTCACCGGCGCGGCGGCGGTGCGTTCCGCGTGATCCCGGGCACGGTCGCGGCGGTCGGCCCGTCGAGGTGCCGGACACCTCCCGTCCGGCCCGTCGACTCCACCGCGGCGTGACCGGGCCGCGGAGCACCTCCGCCGGTGTCGAGGGCGAGCGTCAGGGCGAGCACTCCGAGCATGCTCCCCATCACGGTCCGCTGGGCACGCAGCCAGACGGGCCGCCGCGCCAGGAAGCCCGCCACGCCGCCCGCGGCCAGCACGATCGACAGGTTCACCGAGGCCGCCACCGCTATCTGGAGACCGCCGAGGGCGATTCCCTGGAGCAGCACGTTCCCTTTTCCCAGGTCGATGAACTGCGGAATGACGGAGATGTACAGGATCGCTATCTTCGGATTGAGCAGATTCGTCATCAGGCCCATCGCGAAAAGGCGGCGCGGCGGATCGTCGGGCACCTCCCGTACGGCGAAGACCGACAGGCCGCCCGGCCTGACGGTCTTCCAGGCGAGCCACAGCAGATAACCGGCTCCCGCCAGCCTGATCACGGTGAGGATGTCCGGCAACACGCCGAACAGCGCCGCCAGCCCGAGGTTCGCACCGACCAGGTAGACGAGGAATCCCGCCACGACGCCGCACAGGGAGATCATCCCGGCCCGGCGTCCCTGACCGATGCTCCGCGAGACCAGATACATCATGTTCGGGCCGGGAGACAGCACCATTCCCAGCGCTATCGACACGACGCCCAGGATCGCACTCCACTCGACCATCGACGTCGTCCCCTTCCGCGACGCGCCCCACGATTTCCTCAGCGTATTCTTCGAGCCCATTCGAGTGCAATATTCAATATTGCACTCGGTGCAATTCTGTGTTTGGATTGCTTTCGCGGCTACCGAGGAGATGTCGATGGAGAGCTACCGGCAGATCGCCGACGAGGTGGCCGCGCAGATCGCCGCCGGCCGGCTGCGACCGGGCGACCGGCTGCCTCCCCAGCGGGACTTCGCCCGGCGGCACGGCATCGCGGCCTCGACCGCCGCCCGTGTGTACAAGGAGCTGAATCGCCGCGGCCTGACGGTCGGCGAAGTCGGCCGCGGCACCTTCGTGCGGGCCTCGGCCCGGCACCCCGCGCCCGCGCTCGCCGAGCCCAGCGGCAGCAGGATCGATCTCGAACTCAACCATCCCGTCGTGTCCGGGCAGGCGGGTCTGCTCGGTGACGCCATGAGACCGCTGCTGCGACCGGACGTCCTGCTGTCGTCCATGCGGCCGATCGGCGCGGCGGGGACTCCACTCGCCCGCGACGTCGTCGTCGACCTGGTCGCACGCGGAGGCTGGCGGCCGGACCCGGCGCCGGTGCTCTTCGCCGGCAACGGCCGTCAGGCGATCGCGGCCGCCGTCGCCGCGCTGGTCCCCCCAGGCGCACGGCTGGGCGTCGAGGAGCTCACCTATCCGGTACTCAAGTCGATCGCCGGCCGGCTCGGGGTCACCCTCGTCCCCCTGGCCGTCGATGAGGCCGGGCTGGTCCCCGACGCGGTGACGTCCGCCGCGCGCAAGGCTCCGCTGAAGGCGATCTATCTTCAGCCGACGCTGCACAACCCGCTGTCACTCAGCATGCCCGTCGAACGGCGGGCCGAGCTCGCGGGCGTACTCGCCCGGCTGGGCGTTTATGCGATCGAGGACACGGTCTGGTCGTTCCTCCGCGACGACCTGCCTCCGCTCGCCGCCTGGGTGCCGGAGCACACGATCGTCGTCGACAGCCTCTCCAAACGGCTCGCGCCCGGTCTGACCGTCGGATTCGCCGTCGTTCCCGAGACGCTGACGGTCGGCGTCACCGCGGCGCTGCACTCCGGAGGCTGGACGCCGATGCGGTTCGCACTGGAGGCGGCCACGCGATGGTCGATCGACGGAGTCACAGAGTCGGTGTCCCGCGGCAAGCGGCGAGACGCCGCCACCCGGCAAGAGATCGCCGCACGCCACCTGGGCGAGTTCTCGGTGCACGGCGACCCGCGTTCCTACTACTGCTGGTGGGAGCTCCCGCCGCCGTGGCGGGCCGACACGTTCGTGGCCGCGGCCGCACGGCACGGCATCGCGGTGACTCCCGCGGCCGCCTTCGCGGTCGGCGACCACCGGGCCCCGAACGCCGTCCGTCTCGGCCTCGCGTCTCCCCCGGCCGAGACGTTGGCGCACGCGCTGGCCGTTCTCAGCGAGATCGCCCGCTCCTCGCCGGACGACCACCTGGCCGAGTGAGCAGTTCGGCGTAGACGTCCCAGAACCGGTCGTGGTCCACGGCGCGCACGGTCAGGCCGTCGGCGTCCGTGGCGATCTCGGGGCGGAGGAAGACCGCGGCGGCCACCGCGTCCCAGACGAACACCCGATGGTCCGGCTCGGCCGCGAACCGCGGTCCCTCCACCGCCTCGAAAAGCCGGGTGACCGGAGTGTCCCCGGCCGCGACCACCCGTTCGTAGGCCTCCCGGTCCATGACGAGCGGGTCCGCCACCTCAAGCGGAACGACCAGCCTGCGCGGGAAGGGCGCGTCGAAGACCACCTGTGAGGCGTCGGGGTCGAACCACCGGTTGAACTCCTCGCTTTCCGCGTCGTCGCCGAGGATGACCACCTCACGGATCAGGGGCACGATGTCCGGATGGTCGCGTACGGCTCGGGCCAGGTTGGTGGCCGGGCCGAGCATGAAGAACGACACCTCGCCGGGATGCCGCCGCACCTGTTCGGCGATGAAGTCCGACGCGCGTCCCGCGGCGGGCTCGGTCGCGGCGTATCCGCCGTACGGCGGGGTGGGCAGCGAGCGGTGCGAACTCGGCCGTGGCCGGTCCAGCGCGCCCCGGTAGCCGGACCTGTCCTCCTGCCGGAGCACGGGCATGGCGGTGTCACCGGTCACCACGGGAACGCTCGCCCTGCCGATCAGTTCGAGCTGCCGCAGTGCGTGCGCGGTGCCCTCCTCCGGCCAGGTGTTGCCGCCGACCGTGGTGAGACCGAGGATCTCGACATCGGCGGCGGCCAGCAGGAACAGTGCCTGGGCATCGTCGTTGAGCTCTCCCATGTCGGCATCGATCAGTACCTTTCCGGCGCCGGGCGGTGCGTCGAGCGGCCGGGAGGTCGAACAGGCGACGGCCGCGCAGAGTACGGCCGACCCGATCAGGAGCACAAATTTGCGCATCATGTCCCACTTGTCGGCCTCTCGCCCGTTTCAGGTTCATTCGGCCGCGGAGGCTACGCTCACGAGCCGGCGTGAACCGCTCGCAGATGCCGGCGCGACAAGTGACCGAGAGACTGTCGAGACCCGGCCGCCGGGCAGGAGTGATGGACGAACACGAAAAATGGGATGACCCGCGATTGCTACGTGCGATCGCGGACGGCGACCGGCGTGCCCTGGAAGTGATCTATGCCCGGCACGCGCCGTGGTTGGTCATCCGGCTCACCCGGCGATGCGCGGATCAGGCCGTCGTGGACGAGGCGGTGCAGGACACCTTCGTGGCGATCTGGCGCACCGCGCGCACGTGGACCGGCCGAGGCGAGGTGGCCGCCTGGATCTGGGGCATCGGCGTCCGCCGGCTGCTGGACCTGCTGCGCAAGAAGCCCCACGTCATGTCCCCGACCCTGGAGCCGACCGTGGTGTCCGCCGAGGACCAGGTGCTGCTCGGGATCGAGTACGGCGAGCTGGGCAGAGCGCTGGACACGCTCTCGCCGGAACTGCGGGCCGTGGTCCAGGCGACCATCCTGGACGGCCTCACCACCCGGGAGGCGGGGAAGCTGCTCGGCATCCCCGTGGGAACCGTGAAGACGCGCATAATGCGCGCCAAGTCCCTGCTGAGGGAGGAACTGGCATGAACCAGCGCACCAACCGGCCCGGGGACGCGAACAGGGACGCGCACACGGGCACGAACAGGGACACGCGCACGGACGGGCACCCGGGCCGGCTGTCGGGCTGGCATATGGACGACGGCCTCGCGGTGGCGTACGCCGAAGGCCGCCTCTCCTCGACCACGGCCGCGTCCGTCGAGGCACATCTGCCGGCATGCGCGAGTTGCCGGGAGCTGCTCGCGCCTCGGGTACCCCAGACCCGGCTCGACCGGATCTGGTCCGAGGTCGTCGACATCGTCGACACGCCCGCGCCCGGGCCGTTCGAACGGCTGCTCCGCCTGGTCGGCGTACGCCATCACGTCGCCCGCCTGCTGGCCGCCGCGCAATCACTCCGGCTGCCATGGCTGGCGGGCGCCTCACTGGCGCTGTTCTTCGCGGCGCTCGCCGCCGGGGAGACGACGAAGTGGGGCATGATCGGGTTCCTCGCCCTGGCGCCGATCGTGCCGGTCCTCGGGGTGGGCCTGGCCTTCGGCCGGGGCGCCGACCCTGCGTACGAGATCGGGCTGGTGGCGCCGTACTCCGCGTTCAGGGTGACGCTGCTGCGGGCGGCGGCCGTGCTGATCACCTCGGTGGTGCCCGCGCTCGTCGTCGGGGTCGCCTTCCTGGGGCAGACCTGGGCGGTGGTCGGCTGGCTGCTGCCCGCGCTCGCGCTCACCTCCCTGTCGCTTCTGCTGTCCCGATGGTTCGAGCCGGTGCAGGCCGCCGCCGGGGTGTCCGCGCTCTGGCTGACCGGGGTCGTCCTGACGAACCTGCACGCGCCGAGCCTGGCGATGTTCGGCGGCGCCGAACAGCTCGCCTACCTGATCACCACTGTCGTTTCCGGAGTGCTCCTGTTCTTGGGGCGCAGGGAGTTCTCATGAACGTCGTCGTCGATGACCTGACGAAGATCTACGGCCGGAGCCGTGTGCTGGACGGTCTGTCGTTCAGCGCGGGCCGGGGCGTGACCGGTCTGCTCGGCCCTAACGGCGCGGGGAAGACCACGCTGATCCGTCTGCTGGCGACCGCGCTGGCCCCCGACGGGGGGACGATCCGGCTCCTCGGCACGGACCCCGCCAGGGAACCGGCGGCGATCCGGCGCAGACTCGGCTACCTCCCTCAGGAGACCGGCTACCACCGTGCGTTCACGGTCTTCGAATTCGTCGATTACGTGGCGATCCTGAAGGAGATGGTGGACCGGCGGGCGAGGCATGACGAAGTCCGCCGCGTCCTGGCCGAGGTCGGCCTCTCGGACGTGAGCCACAAGAAGATCCGCACCCTGTCGGGCGGGATGCGGCGACGGGTGGGCATCGCGCAGGCCCTGCTCGGCGAGCCCGCGCTGGTGCTTCTGGACGAGCCGACGGTCGGTCTCGACCCCGAGCAGCGGCTCCGGTTCAGAGAGCTGATCTCCCGGATCGGCGAGGACCGTACCGTGATCCTCTCGACCCATCAGACCGAGGACGTGGCGGCGCTGTGCGCCAGGGTGGTCGTGCTCAAGAGCGGCCGTCAGGCGTTCGAGGGGACTCCGGCCGAGCTGCGCGCCCTCGCCGAGGGCCACACCTGGCTGTCGGACCAGAAGGCCGGGATGCTCTCGTGGCGCACCGGCGACGGCCTCTTCCGCAACCTCGGCGACGCGCCGGGCGGAAGCCGCCTGGTGGAGCCGACCATCGAGGACGGCTACCTGCTGCTGCTCGGCGGCCTGCCGGAAGAGGCGACACGATGAACGACCTCACGTCTCTCGTCCGCGGCGGTGCCCGCCCGCGCATCCTGCCGACGCTCGCGCTGAACGAAAGCCGCCGGCTGCTGTGCCATCCGCTGAGCCTGCTCGGCACGGCGCTGTGGATCCTCAACGTCGCGACCACCGGATGGGACGGTCCCCGGCCGGCGTTCACCGCGCTCACCTCACCCATGACCATGTTCTGGGGAGTGCCGCTCTTCTTCGCGGCGAATCTGGTCGCCTCGGCCTCGCGCCGCGCCGGTACGGAGGAGCTCCTGAGGGTGCTCCCCCGGGGCTGGGCCGACCGGGCGGGCGGACTGTGCCTGGCCGCCTTCGCCCCGTTCCTCGCGGGTGTCCTGGGCCAGGCGGCCCTGCTGGGTCTCTACCTGGTGACGGACAACCGGCTGGAGCGATATCCGACGATCGCGGAGCTGGCGGGCGGGCCGCTCAACCTGCTCGGTGCCTGCCTGCTCGGGATCGCGGTGGCCAGGTGGCTGCCGTGGCCGGGCGCGCCGCTGCTCGTCATGGTCGCGTTGATCCGGGTGAACCAGCACCTGGACACGGCCGGCGCGGCACCCGGCGAGGAAGCCGGCCCCCTCTACCTGCTGGGCTTCTATGTCGACTTCGCGCTCTGGGGGCCCGAGCCCTTCCTCGCGCCCATGGGGTTCAGACCCGGATCCGCGGGCTGGCACGCGGTCTACCTGCTCGGCATGTGCCTGGGAGCCGCCGCCCTGGCGATGCTGGCCCGGCCCTCCCGCCGGTCGCTGTGGCTGACCGTCGGGGCGGCGGCCGTGGTCGTCTCCGCCGTCGCGGGGACGCTGACTATCCCATGAGCACCTCCTCGATCCCGATCTCGGCCGCTTCCCACGGGCCCCGACGGGCACAGTTCCGGCAGCTGGCCGGAATGAGCGGGCGGCTGACCCGGTGGCAGCCCGCGGCGCTGGTCACGGCCGTCGTGACGGTGCTGCTCGCCTGGCCGTGGGACGACGACACCTCGTGGAAAACCGGGGTCTGGTCCCTGCGTGCCATCGCGGTCCTGCTGACCCTGGGCGGCGTCTTCGCGCTGGACGACGCGGCGGCCGAGATCGTAGCGTCGTCTCCCACGACGCTCCGCGCCCGGACGATCTTCCGGATGTGGCTGACCCTCGCCTGGGCGGTCCCGGTCTGGGGTATCTCCCTTCTCGTCATGGCACCGTGGATCCCCGCCGTGTGGCTGCTCTGGTCGAGTCTGGAGTTCGCCGCGCTGCTCACCGCGGGGCTGTCGACGGCCGCCCTGGCGGCACGGCGGTACGGCCAGAGCGAGCCAGGGACGGTGGTGTCCACAGCCGTCGCCGCAGGCTTTCTGGGGATCTTCGCGCTGCCAGGACCGCTCGCCCTGTTCACCCTGCGGTCCCAGGACCTGGCGTCCGCACACATCCGCTGGGGCCTGCTGCTCGGTCTGGGAGTGGCGGTCCTGTGGGCGGCCTCCCGTGACCCCGCGCGTGGGAGGCGACGCCGGGCGTAGTTCATGCGGCCAGGAGGCCGGCGGTACGGCAGGGCCGGTCGGCGACCGCGCCGCCGAAGCCGTCCGGCGGGCCGACGCGCAGGCAGGACCGGTCGGCGGCGTCTCGCGTGAGCCGTACGCGGAAGGGCTCGCCATCGAGGTCGGGGCTGCCGGAGAACACCGCGAAATCCGCCTCGCCGATCCGCAGGTGCTCGCCGATCGTCCGGGACGAGGCGTCCGGATGACCCGTGACCCAGTCGAGGTGGCCGGTCAGCAGCCGATCGGCCACGGCGAGCAGGATGTCGACCGCGCAGAGGCCGTGCGCGCACGCGGCGCCGTCCAGCATGATCTCTGGCAAACCGAACCGGCGCAGACCCCGGCTCCTCACCCCCGGACACGAGCAGAGCCCGGCGGCGGCCGGGTCACCCGGCGGGCAGGCGGCGGGCTCGCCGGTCTCCGACGCCCAGCCCAGCCAGTCGTCGCCGAGCCGGAACTCCTGCCGCTCCCCGGGGCATTCCGGGCAGTGGGTTAAGACGGTGCGGGTGAGCGGGTCGACGATCGTCCCGTGGTAGGCCTCGGCGACCCCGCGCGCTGCCGCCCGGGCTATCTGTGCCGCCTCCGGCTGGGCGGTCACGGGGGCGGTGCTCGACACCACGATGTGGTGGCGGGCCCTGCGCACCTGTCCGCGTATCTCGTCACCGTCGAGGTCCATCCGCCGCCACGGCGACCGCGCGGCCCGGAACGCGTCCAGTTCGAGCCGTGGCGTGCCGAGCACCTCCATCGCCGCCCGCCGGTGCGGCCGCCCCATCCGCCACGGCACGATCGAGGACAGCTCTGTCGGGGTGCGTTCGGTCACGACGACGAAAACGGTCGTGGTCTCGGCCGGCACCGGATATGTGATCTTCACGGATCCTCCTCGGAACGCTTGGAGGTCCCAGACTGCGCCGATCGCATCCGGCGAATGCCGGCCGAACTCCGTTCTGTGGACAGAGACGCTTATCCACAGAGGGTCATGTGGAGAGCGGGGTCCGCGCCCTGGCCGCCGCCCGCCGGCCGAGGCGCTGGGCGGGAGCCTCGATGAGGTGGTAGGTGAGAAGGCCGAGCGGCACCAGAACGAGGAAGAACAGCGGGAGATTCGGGCTCGGCCGCAGCAGGAGCGGGTGGAGCAGATAGAGCGAGAAGCTGATCACTCCGAGGTGGGTGACCACCGGGGGGAACCGCCGGTGCCGCAGTGCGAAGGCCGCGAAGAAGAACGCGACGGCGAGCAGGAGCGCGGGCGCCCAACCGGGATCGTCCTTGGCGAAGATCCCGCAGGCCAGCACCGTCAGCACGACGCCGATGGCGGTACGCCACCGGATCGTCCCCTGCTCCGCGCGGTGGACGGCCGTGCCGGCGAACATGACGGCCAAGATGATCAATCCCTGCCAGGCGCCGATCCGGCTGCCCAGGACGACCAGCACCAGGGCGAGGACGCCGCCGCTCAACGCGGCGACCCTGCGCTTCAGTCCGCTCGCCCACGCGGTCACGACGATCGCCACGAGTGTCGCACCGCCCAGGAGCACGGCGAGCAGATCGGCTCGCCCGCTGATGAGCGCCTTGGGCAGCAGGATCCCGAGCGGCACAGCCGCCAGGGCCAGAGCCACCGCGACGGCGGCCGACCGCCGCGCCTGCCGTACCGCGAACAGCCCGACCGTCAGCAGGTAGAAGGCCATTTCGTACGACAGGGTCCACATCACGTTGACGACGGCGGGCACGCCGAGCAGTTCCTGCAGCATCGTCACGTTGCCGAGGACGACGACGGGCACGGGCCGCAGACCCAGACCGGGATGGAGATCGAACACGCCGAGGCACCCCAGCAGGAGCGCCAGCACGATGGCGGTGAGCAGCAGCGGCAGCAGGCGGAAGGCCCGGCCGATCCAGAAGGCACGGACGTCACCGCGGCGTTCCAGGGAGGCGGGAATGATGTAGCCGCTCACCATGAAGAACACGAAGACGCCCCACGTGCCGACGTCGATCCTGCCGTCCACGGCGCCCCAGACCCCCGGGATGAACGTCCAGGCGGAGTGGTGCAGTGCCACGGCCAGGGCGGCGGGGCCCCTCAGGGCGTCCAGCCAGCCCAGGCGGGAGGGAGTTGCGGCCATTGGGGTGACCTTAGTCGTGTTTCGGAAATCCTGTCCTGCCGCGCCAGGACCGGGTTTCCTCGGCACTTCCCGGGCGATCGACGCCCATCCATCCCTCGGCCGGCCGCTCCCTCCGGCCCGGTTCTCCCGTCAGGACGCGCCGGGAGCGCCCTCCAGGTCGAACTCGTCGGCCTTCACCCCCTGGATGAAGGCGGTCCACTCATCGGAGGTGAAGAACAGCTTGGGGCCGTCCGGGTCCTTCGAGTCCCGTACGGCTATCAACCTCCCCTGATCGGCCTTGTGGGCGGGGCCACTCCCGCCGTGTCCGCTCACAGGTCGAGGGGTCAGCGCGACGTGTTCGAGTTCGGTGACCTCGACGCAGTTTCCGCCGTTGTCGCCGGAAAAGCTTGATTTGCGCCAGAGCGCCCCGTTCAGGTCCATCTCTCCTCCATTGTTTTTTTGATCAATTCAAGCGACATGTTCAGCGGAAGCGCCTCGGTCCTTATGGCCTCGAAACGCTCGATCGCCGCCGAGACATCGTCCGCGTCGCTCGTCGTGATGCCACGGATGGCGGTCTCCGCGTACAGGACGTCGCACCCGTCATCCAGCGTGGCGATGACGAACCCGCCGAGCAGCCCCGAATGCATGCCCTGCGGGACGATCTGAACGCTCAGCCGCGGACCGGCCCTCGCGATCAGGTGGTCGAGCTGTTCGCGCATCACCTCCGGTCCGCCGATCGGCCGGTACAGCACCGCCTCGTCGAGGACGCACCGGAAGACCGGGGGCCGTGGATCCTTCCGGCTGAGAACGAGCTGACGGTGCAGCCGCGCCGCCAGCGCCGTCTCGTTGCCGCGCAGGACCACGCGCGCGTACGGCTCGGTCTGCAGCAGGCCGGGGATGACGAGCGGTTCGTACGTCCGCAGCGTCGTGGCCTCCTGTTCCTTGTCGCGCCACTTCCCGAACCAGGTGGGAAAGACCTGACCCTTCCGCCAGTCGAGGAGCCGATACAGCGCGCCGCCCGTCGACAGGACGTCGTCGCAGCACCGGGCGAACTCCGGGCTGGCCGGAAGCTGACCGGTCTCGACGCCGCTGATCAGGGACTCGCTGAAGTGGATCTTCTGGGCGAGTTGCGCCTGGGTCAGCCCCGACTCCTGCCGGTAGTGACGCAGCTCCCTGCCCCAGATCGCCTGTGGTGAATAAGCATCGACCACAATGCCTCCTTTGCCCGGAGTCGAGGAGCAGGGCCCCACGGCAGGGTGCGACCACGCGACCTGCCGAGCTAAAGTCGGTTCACGTAACGGGTCACCTACAGAGAGTAGTCACATCCGAGCTGTCCGTGGTCGAAACCCGAGAGTCCGGGAGCCCCAATTGAACCCGTCTCGCCGAGGCCCGCCGCACACGCCGGGTCAGGAACGCGCGCTCTCCGCCGGGCCGGGTCGCTCGGGCGCGCGACGGCCCTGGCAGCGGGGGTCGTCGGGGGTCGGGGCGCGTTCGGGGGCCAGCCAGGAGATCATGCTCTCCTCCACGTGCCATCCGTACAGGTCCACGTGGCTGTGCGGGATCTCGGCGGGGTCGGGACAGAGCGTCTGCGCGCCGAGGTGATCGTTGGCGACGAACCGCACCGTGCCCGCCGTGGACAGGAACGTGGTCGCCCGGTCGTCGACGGTGATCGTGTAGCCGACGACCACCGGAGGGAGACCGTCCTCGCCCGTCGTCTCCACGGCGACCAGCGGCAGGACCGGCACGCGGAGGAAGACCACGCCCACGACGATGGGCAGCACCAGGACGGCCAGAAGGGCGATGCCATGGCTGATCATCCAGGCGGACGCCCGCGGGACGGGGCCGGTGAGCAGCACGCTCAGACCCGGCGGCAGGGCGAGCAGCAGCAGGGCGACCGGATCCCGCTCGCGCATCGCGTCGGCGATCGCCGGAGCCAGCAGCACGTAGCAGGCCACGGCGGCCAGCAGGGGCAGGACGACGCCGACGAACCGTACGGCGGATCGGCGGTGGCCGCGTTCGCGGACGGTCAGCCCGAGGACGGCGAGGGTCAGCATCAGCAGCGTGGGCAGGAACCGCAGCTGCCAGGCGAGCAGTGCGACCGCGACGGCCACGACCAGCACCCAGTCGGGAATCCGATCGGCCGCGCGCACCAGCAGAGACGAACTGCGGGCGCTGACCAGGTAGAGGGCGCTCAGCACCCGCAGCAGCAGCACCACGGCGGGAATGATCCACATTCCGGTGATCAGGACCGAGCTGAGCAGGCCGAGCGGGCTGACGTGCTGGACGAGCAGGAGCAGCGTCTGGGTGTCCTGGCGGGCCGCGTACCAGAGCCGCAGCACCAGCAGCACCAGCGGAAACGCCGGCAGCACTGCGAGCAGCCACTCGAGGTTGCGCGGGGCCACACGGCCGCGCCGCAGACGGGGCGGGAAGTCCTCGGAGCCGTCGGCCATCGTCAGGAGACGTCTCGTTCCCACGGCCAGCGCCGTACGTCCGGTTCATCGATCGAGGGCTGCTCGGCCACCGCGACCTGCTGCCTGTCGTTGGCCTTCTGCAGCGGTGCCAGATAGGTGTCGAACGCCTTCTCCCAGCGGCGGTCCGCAGGGTCGGCGAAGGAGCGGTAGAGGGCCAGGTTCACCAGGGTGCGCAGGGCGCGGTTGCGCCCGGTGGCGATCCCCCACCGCTCGGCGGCGGCCAGCCCGATGTCGTGTGCGCGCAGCTCCTTGGGATACTTCGCCACGAATCCCGCCATGATGGCCGCGTCGGTGGTGACGGCGTCGTACTCGCCGGCGCGCATGTCGTCGACGCATTCGCTGATCCGGTTCTTCTTCCCCACGAGGGCCGCCCCGGCCTGCTGGAGTTGGTCGGCGGAGGTGGAGGCTGCGAGCGTGCACACCTTATCTCCGGCCAGGTCGCCGAGTGAGGACACGTCCTCGTGGTCACGGCGGGTGACCACCGTCTGCTCGGTCTGCAGGTACGGCTCGGACATGTGGATCTGGGCGGTCCGCTCCGCTGTGACGCTGTAGGTCGCCACGACGAGATCGACGGTCACGAACCCGCCTTCCCGGTCCATGGCCTGCATCTTGCCCCGGTCCTCGGTCTCGATGGCCAGGAACCGCACCTGACGAGGGGAGAAGCCCAGCTCAGCCGCCACCATGTAGGCGATCTCGATGTCGAAGCCCTCGTACCGGCGGGACTCCGGATTCCACCACGACACGCCGGGAGAGTCGTCCTTAACGCCGATCAGCAGCTCCTGTTTGCCGACGAGCCGGGCCTCCTCGCGCAGATCCGCCTCGGTCGGCGAGCCCGAGGCCCAGATCGTCCCGGCCGCGACCACCCCGGCCAGGGTGACCGCGGCGAGCCAGCCGGCCAGGCGCAGGGTGCGCCCCCGGTCGTCGGACGGAGGCGGGGGCACCGGCACCGCGACGGCCTCCACCGGTGGCTTACGCGCCGGCAGGGCGTCATCGTCGGCGGAATCATCCCTCGGCCCGCGCCGTAATCGCCACGCTTTCACCCGGCTCATCCGGTTCGTCCGGTCATGCGCCATCTTTATCCACCCGCCCTCGCCGTGACGTGGATCACCGATGGCAGGCTAGCGACGGTACGCCCCGGAGCGACACCGTTCGGCGATACATGACCTCAACGGGCCGGGCCACCATGGACGCGGCCTGCCCGCCACAGTTCCGCTGCGAGCCACAGTCCGCCGATCGCCATCAGCACCCCATGCGCGATCCGCATCGCGGGGGTGCCGAAGAACTGCGGGATGAACAGGGCGAATCCGGCGGCCAGCGGGATGGCACTCCACCGGGACAGCACCCCCGAGCGCCAGACGGCCACGGCCGCGATGACCGCGCCGACGCCGAGCAGCGCGAGTCCCACGGCGAACATGGCGACCGCCGCCGGGGCGTATCGGAACTGATCGACGAGGTCGATCAGCGAGGCGTCCTGCTCCCGCACCGCCCGTGCCGCGATGGCGTTGAGGCCGAAGTCCTCGGCCCCGTAGTAAGGCAGCGTGAGCCCGGCGCCCAGCCAGGTCACCACGACGGCCGGAAGCGTGAGTCGCCGGTCGAGAACGAGGTGCAGGGACAGAAGGCCCAGCGAGACGAGGATGAACCCCACCATGGCGAACAGGTGCGAGGCGACCCACGCCGCCGAGGCCATCGCGCGGGCGCCGTCCATCGTCGTCTCGTCGGCCCAGGGCCGTACCAGCGGATAGAGCAGGAACAGCACGCCGGCCGCGGCGAGGGCCGCGGCCCCCAGGCGGGCCCGGGACGTGGCGGACGCCGGGGCGATCAACGGCCGGGGCATATTCATGGAAATCTCCGATCAGTGCACACAGAGCATCTCACCACTCCACTTCGAGAGCAATGCTCTCTCTTTAGAACAGCGATGTCAACATCACCACCACCAACCCCCACCGTGATCTTGCGAATGCTTGCAGGAATGCCCTTCCACCTGCGCAAACCACTGCCGTGATCTTGCAGAAACTCGCACGCCCATCCGTTGACCAGGGCGTACACCATCCGTGATCTTGCACTGCAAGATCACGGAGGACAGAACCGCAGGCAGACGTGGGAGTGTGCGAGTTTCTGCAAGATCACGAATGGAATATCCGCAGCTCAGCGGCACCTTCTGCGAGTATCTACAAGATCACGGGAGGGGGGTGTCAGAGCTGGGTGATGACGAGGGACTGGGCGGGGAGACGAAGGTCGCCGTCAGCGATCAGAGCGCTCTCCGAGGAGGCGAGCAGAATCCGCCCGCCGCCCGTGCTCCCACCGCCCATGCCGCTTCCACCGCCCATGCCGCCTGTACCGCTCCCACCGCCCGTACCGCTTCCGGCGCCGGGCGTGAGCCGTACGGAGACCGGGAACGCGCCGAAGTTGGCCACGACACGCAGCGAACCGCGCGTCATCACCAGATATCGCCGGTCCTCGTCGAAGTCGACCCGGACCCGGTCGAGCCGCGGGTCGGTGAGATCGGGATACGACCTGCGCAGCGCGATCAGGTCGCGGTACCAGCCGAGCAGCGAGGCGTGACCATCCTCGGACGGCTCGGTCCAGTCGAGCTTCGACCGCAGGAACGTGGCCTCCTCCTGCGGGTCGGGCGCCTTCCAGTCATAGCCGAAGCCCTCGAACTCCCGCCGGCGCCGCTCCCCCTCGCTCGCCGCCAGCGAGGGCTCGAAGTGGTCGGTGAAGAAGTAGAACGGCGTGGTCGCCCCCCACTCCTCCCCCATGAACAGCATCGGCGTGAACGGTGCGGTGAGCAGCAGACCGGCGGCGATCCACAGTTGGTCGGGCTCCATCCGATCGCCCTCGGGACGGTTGCCCACCTGGTCGTGGTTCTGCACGCAGCAGACGAAGCGGTAGCCCGGCACGTGGGCCGCCGGCCTGCCGTGGGCGCGGCCGCGGAACGTCGAGTAGGTGCCGTCGTGGAAGTAACCGCGGGTGAGCACCTTGGCGAGCGCCGACAGCGAGCCGAAATCGCCGTAGTAGGCGTGGGTCTCCCCCGTGACGGCCGAGTGGATCGCGTGGTGGACGTCGTCGTTCCACGCCGCGTGCATGCCGAGACCGCCGGCCTCACGCGGGGTGACCATGCGCGGGTCGTTCAGATCGGACTCGGCGATCAGCGTCAGCGGCCGTCCCACGACCGCCGCCAGCGCGTCCACCTCGGCCGCAAGTTCCTCCAGGAAGTGCACGGCACGCTTGTCGTGCAGCGCGTGCACCGCGTCGAGGCGCAGCCCGTCCACGTGATAGTCGCGCAGCCACTGCAGCGCGTTGCCGATGAAGTAGCTCCGCACCTCGTCCGAGCCCGGCCCGTCGAGGTTGACCGCGTCGCCCCAGTACGACCCCTTGGCGTCGTGGAAGTAGGGCCCGAACTTGGCCAGGTGGTTTCCCGACGGGCCGAGGTGGTTGTAGACCACGTCGAGGATGACCCCGATCCCGGCCCGGTGGCAGGCGTCCACGAAACCCTTGAGCCCGTCCGGCCCGCCGTACTCCTCGTTCACCGCATAGAGATCGACTCCGTCGTACCCCCAGTTGCGCCTGCCGGGGACCGGCGCGACCGGCATGATCTCGACGAAGTCCACGCCGAGGTCCACCAGGTGGTCGAGCCTCCGCGCCGCACCCGAAAACGTCCCCTCCGGGGTGAATGTGCCGACATGCAGCTCGTAGATGACGGAGCCGCGCAGGTCACGGCCGCGCCACTCCTGGTCGCCCCAGGTGAACCTGTCCTGCTCATAGACCCGGCTCGGCCCCTGCACGCCGTACGGCTGCCGCCGCGTCCTCGGGTCGGGGTACGGCCCATGGCCGTCCACATAGAGGAAGTAGTCGACGCCGTGCCCCAGGCCGGCGCCGGAATGGCGCCACCAGCCGCCCCCGATCGGCGACATGTCGTGCCTGGTCTCCCCGAACTCGACCTCGACCCGCGCCGCCTTGGGTGCCCAGACCTCGACGGCACAGCCTTCAACGGCACAGACCTCGAAGGTGCCTTTCACGACATGTCCCTCCGGTTTCGTCAGGTGCACATCTGCCCGCTGATCGACGGGATCACCCCTGCGGATCCCCCTCCAGGATGGCGACCGGACGGCGGGACAGCAGATGTGCCATGGGCACCCGGCCCGTGTGCTCACACCCGCCGAGCAGGTCGCGCCAGCGGCCCGGGGGCAGCGTGATCGTCTCGCCGCCCCAGCCGCCCCGCCGTTCGAGCTTCACGGGCAGCCGGGTGGCGACCACGACGGCCGCCGAGGTTCCGGCTGAGGATCCGGTGGAGGCTCCGATGCCCCGCGCGAACGCGATCGCGTGCTCACCGGTCTCGATCGGCAGGTACGGCCCGGCCGGGTCGATGCGCTGCCGCAGCCTGAGCGCAGTGGTCGTGACCAGCAGCTTCTGGCCGTCCCATGTGTCGTCCGGAGCGGCCAGCAGGCGGCGGCGCCGGGCGAAGTCGACCGGCCGCCGGTTGTCGGGGTCCACCAGCGAGAAGTCGGTGGTCTCGTTGCCCTGGTACACGTCGGGAATGCCCGGCATCAGGAGTTGGATCGCCTTCTGCCCGAGTGAGTTGACCCGGGCGTACCGGTCGACGACCGCCGTGAACGAGGCGACCGAGGGACCGCAGACCTCGATGGCACGCCGGGCGAAGTCCCGCAGGCCCGACTCGTACTCCGGGTCGGGGTCCATCCAGGAGATGGCCGTCTTGGCCTCCCTGGCCGCCTTGAGCAGGTAGTCGGTGAACCGCTCGACGGAGATGGGCCACGCCGCCATGAGCGACTGCCAGGCCAGATAGTCGAGCCTCGGGTCGAACGACACCTCGGCCGTCCACGAGCCGGCCGCCTCGGCCCACTCATCCGGCAGTTCGGACAGTACGGCCAGGCGGGCCCGTACGTCCTCGGAGCGCTTGGTGTCGTGGGTGGACAGCGTGGTCATGGTCCTCGGGGGCAGCCCGGCGCAGAACTCGTGGAACTCCGCGGCAGAGACCCCGAACCTGTCGGGCTCGCCGCCGACCTCGTTGAGGCAGGCCAGCGGGTACCACCGGTAGAGGGCCGTGTCCTCCACGCCCTTGGCCATGACCGGGCCGCAGGTCTGCTGGAACCGGGTGACCGCCTCGGCCGGGCCGTACAGGACGAGATCGGCGGCCTTGGCCACCGCGTCGGGATCGGCGTGGGCGGCGGCCTCGCGTGCGGCGTCCCGGATGATCCGCACCGTCTCGTCCGGCGGCCGCTCGCCGGGGTTCACGTACGCCCGGTAGACGGGCATCGCCGTCAGCAGCTCCACGACCGCCTCGCGCAGCCCCGCCTCGCCCAGATCGGCGGTCAGCCGGTCGACCTCCCCGCGGAAGAACAGCTCGATGACGTGCTTCTTCGATTCGTACCGCACGGCCTCGTAGTCGTCGGTCACGCCCGTCAGCCGCCGGAACGTCGCGACCAGCGCGTCCCGGCCCGCCGGGTCGACGAACAGCCGGGTGATCATGTTGAGCGCGTCGTAGCCGGTGGTGCCGTCGCACGGCCAGTCGGCGGGCAGCCGCTCGCCGTCGATGAGGATCTTCTCCACCCAGAGCGGACCGGGCACGTGCGGGCGCAGCCGCCGCAGGTAACCGCACGGGTCGGCCAGGCCGTCCGGGTGATCGACGCGCAATCCGTCCAGCACCCCGTCCTCGATCAGGGAGAACGTCACGGCGTGGGTGGCGGCGAAGACCTCCGGGTCCTCTGCCCGCAGGCCGATCAGCGAGGACACGTCGAAGAAGCGCCGATAGCCGGGGCTCTCCCGCCGGCCGACGAGCCGGTAGTGCTGCGCCTCCAGCAGCTCGGGCAGCGGGAGGTGCTCCGTACCCGGCCTGATCGGGAACTCGTGATCGTGATAACGCACGACCCCGTCGACGACCTCGACCGCCGTGCCGTACGGCTCGTCGCCGAGTATGGGGAAGGCGACCGGCCACTCGAGGTCGAACCACCGGGCGTGCGGGGAGGCCGGGCCGTCCCGCAGCGCCGACCAGAGCTGCACGTTGCGCGACTCCGGCACCGGGATCGTCATGTGGTTGGGCACGATGTCGGCGATCAGCGGCAGCCCGGCCGCGGCCAGCTCGCGCAGCCCCTCCTCCCCGCCGAACTCGGCCCGCACCCTGCCGTGGTCCACCACGTCGTAGCCATGCCGGGAGTCGCGCACGGCCTGCAGGATCGGCGACAGGTAGAGGTGGCCGACGCCCAGCTCCCGCAGATATCCGACCAACCGCGCCGCCGCCGCGAAGCCGAAGTCCGGGGTGAGCTGCACACGGTAGGTCGATGTCACGAGGCCGCCTTCCTCTGGGTTCGCGGGGGACAGTCCGGTCGTCTCCATACTGCCCGCCGTGAAGGACCGGTGGCCAGGCGGCCACCGGTCCGTCAGATCGCGCCGGCCGTCATGTCGCCCGCGCCGGGGACAGCAGCCGCAGCGAGCCGACGGCCAGGCCGATGACCAGCACGACGTGCATGACCAGGTGAACGGTCATGAAGTAGGCCGCGAAAGCGGGCCCGCGCTGCCGGTGGACGAACCTGATGATCGCCGGGTCGGCCAGGACGAACCAGGCGACGAACACGGCGGGTACGGCGAACAGCAGCGGGTGGAACAGGCCGAGGACCGGGGCGGCCGCGGCCGGCGCCAGGCTCGCCAGCGCGAGCCCGCAGGCGAGGATCCCCGCCGGGCTGTTGGCCTGCTCGCCTCTGGACGCGCCCCGCCGGACCCTGGTCACGGCGAGCGGGATCAGCGGTAGGGCGCGTCGCCACTGCTCGGCGAGGATCGGCAGCAGGCGGCTGCCGTCGTCGTGGCGGCCCACGACGGTGTCGGTCAGCACGATCCGGGTGTTCACGGCGAGCCGGCTGCCGTACTCGACGTCCTCGCAGTCGCGCAGGCGCTCGTCGAACCGGCCCACGGCGAGCAGCACGTCGCGGCGGATCGCCGCGAGCGCGAACACGACGCTGTTGACCTCGCCCACATAGCGGCTGCGCCAGTAGACGGCGTGCAGGATCCGGTACCACTCGACCGGCCCGTCGTCGATGAGCGGCTCGGTGTCGTAGACGCCGTGCACACAGCCGATTTCGGGGTCGCGCGCCAGGATCTCCATCGCGTTCGCGACGGCGTCGGGCCGCAGCGCCACGTCGGAGTCGAGGAAGAAGACGACGTCGCCGGTGGTGGCGTCGATCCCGGCATTGCGCGCCGCCGACACCCCCCGGTTCTCCGGCAGACGGACGACCCGGCAGCCGAGTTCCTCGGCGATCGCCGCCGATCCGTCGGTGGAGGCGTCGTCCACGACGACGATCTCGTCGGGCCGCAGGGTCTGCGCCAGCACCGACTCCAGGCAGAGCCGCAGGGTCTTGGCCGCGTTGTAGCACGGCACCACCACAGAGATCATCGCTTCTTCCTCTCAACCGCCAGCACGTCCTCGTACACGGCGAGCGTCTCGCCGGCCGCCCGGCTCCAGCTCAGCGTCTCCCGCACCAGCAGCTCGCCCCGCTCCGCCAGGGCGCGGCGCAGGTCGGGGTCGGTGAACACCTCGATCACACCGTCGGCGATGTCGTCGGGGTCGGTGGCGCGCACGAACCGTACGGCGGGCTCGGCCGGGTCGCCGAGGAAGACCCGGGAGAAGCCGTCCCCGAGGACCACCGGCCGGGCCAGGGCCATCGCCTCGGTCGCCACCAGGCCGAACGGTTCGAACAGCGAGGGGAAGACGCACACGTCGGCCATCTCGTAGAACTCCAGCAGGTCCGGGCCGGTCACGAATCCGCCGGAGGTCAGCACCCGTCCGTCGAGCCCGGTCTCGGCGACGATCCTGGCGACACCGGCCTCGTCGCCCTCGCCCACGATCACCAGCCGCAGCCCCGGCACGGCCGGGGCGATCCGGCGCATCGCCTCCAGCAGCTGGTAGACGCCCTTCTGCCGCTCGATCCTGCCGACGAACAGCAGCACCGGATCGCCGGGCGCGATGCCGAGCCGGGCGCGCAGCTCCGCCGCGCCCCGGCGGAGCCCGTCCCGGTCGAAGCCGGGGTCGGACAGCAGCCGCTCGTAGGTGCCGCCGAGCCGTACGACCTCGATCGGGGTACGGCTCCAGCCCGCTGCGGCCAGCTGCTCGCGCACCTCGGGGGTGGCCACCACGACCCGCCGGGAGATCCGCGCCAGCCACCGCTCCAGGGCGGCGAACAGGTTGAGCGGGTCGGCGATGCTGCGCTGCGGGGCGACGCCGTACTCGGTGGTGTGCACATGGAACACGACCGGCAACCGCAGCGCGTAGTGGCACAGCAGGCCGCACAGGAAGTTCGTGGAGTCGTGCACCGCGACGAGGTCGGGCCGCCGCTCCGGGGGCAGGGCGCGTAACATCCGGAAATATCGCCAGTTGCTCACCACGACGGTCAGCGCGAGCAGCGCGAACTCGACGCCGCGGGTGCGGTTGAGCCGCCGCCTGCGGGAGATCGCCCCGAGAAGCCGGCCGCGCGGCCGGTAGACGGTGATGCCGCCGGTCCGCTCCCACACCGGCAGGCGGCCGTCATTGAGGGTGAGGACGGCCATGGGACGGCCGTCGGACAGATACGGAGCGATCAGCTCGGCGTACCTGCCGAGCCCCGCCGTGATGTTGGGCGGGAACTGGTTGATGACGTGGGCGATCCTCACCGCCGTGCCTCCATTGCGCCGGTCATGGCCGTCGCCGTGCCGTCCGGGCGGTAGAGCCGGGCGGCGGCGGTCATCACGACGGCCACGAGGATGAGATTGCTCAGAGCGAAGGCCACCAGCCCGCCGACCAGCCCCTGCCAGGCGATGAGCGCGGCCTGGCCGGCCAGTGCGGGCGGCGTGCCGATGAGCAGGCAGCCGATGAGCACCCGGGCGCCGCGCACGCCGTCCATCGACAGGGCGACCGAGTAGAGGTGGAAGACCGTGTGCAGGCCGATGCCCAGCGCCGACAGCGCCATCAGCCCGAGCGAGTACGGATACTCCTCGCCCATCAGCGCGAAGAACACGGTGCTGGCGGCGAACGAGAACACCGCGGTCGCGCCGAAGACGACCACGACGAGCCGGGCGATCCGCCGCATCACGGTCGGTTTGTCGGAGACGGCCAGCGTGGGCAGCAGGATCAGGCCGATGCCGTCGGTGAAGATCACGCCGAACAGCCGCTTGGGGAAGCCGTTGTAGATGGAGAAGACCCCGACGTCGGCCCGCGGCGCCCAGTGGTTGAGGAAGATCACGTCGATGCCGAACACCACGGCGTTGAGCGCGGCGATCGCGGTGACGTACGCGCCGAGCCGGTAGATCGAGCGGGCCAGCGCCGTCGACCAGGCGCGGGGCCGCACCTCGAACCCGACGACGGACACGGCGGCGAAGACGAGGTTCGTGACGATCAGCGCGATCAGGTACGGCTCGGCCTCACGCAGGCCGAGCACGAGCAGGCAGTACGCCGCGCTACCGAGGTAGGCGACGGCCACGGCGAACTTCAGACCGGCCACGAGCCGGAACCGCCGCAGCCCGCGCAGGAAGCTCTCGGTCAGCTGGTTGAGCGTCATCGACAGCGCCAGCGCCAGCGCGAAGGCCAGCGTGCGGGTGTCCACGCCGAGCACGCCCGTCAGCAGCGGGGCGGCCAGCAGGCCGACGGCGAACAGGCCCGACCCCAGCACGAGCGTGGCCGCGAGCGCCGTCGTCACCAGGGCCGGCCGGTCGCCGGGCTCGGCCCGCGGCAGCTCCTGGAACATGACGTAGTTGACGCTCATGAGCATGCCGACCGTGGCGATCAGCGCGATCGACAGGACCACGGTGAAGTGCCCGAACGCCGCGGCGCCGATGCCGCGGGCGATCACGAGCGTGGTCGCGGCGGCCGTGCCGCTGGCCACTGTGCTCACCAGCGTGGGACCGGCCGCCCAGCGGTGGGCGGCCAGGAGGGCGGCCGCCCGGTCGATCAGCGATCGCATCGCAGGTACGCCCGCCGGGCGAACTCCAGGTCTTCGGCCGTGTTGATGCCCCGCGCCTCGTCCGGATCGGTCACCGGCACCACCGAAAGCGGCCACCCCTGCCGGGACAGATGCGGCAGGAACGGCAGGAAGTTGACCTCCCCGGTGCGGGCGCCCACGGCCGCACCGGCCAGATAGCGGGTCCACTCCTCCCGCAGCCCGTCCGTGGCCAGGCAGAACACGCCGACGTCGCTGAGCCCGCCGGGGCGGCACTCGTCTCCCTCTCTCGACTGCCGTACTCGCACCAGCGCGCCGCCGTCCGTCTCGTACTCCACATACGGATCGGGCATCGGCACCAGCGGCAGCGTGAGCCCCTTCTCGTGGGTTCCGGTCACCCGGCGGACGGTCGACAGCGACAGGTTCGCCTGGTCGCCCCAGACCACCAGGATGGCGTCGTACGGCTCCCAGTGCGTAGCCGCGCCGAAGATCGCCCCGCCCATGCCGGTGGGGCGCTCCTGGACGCTCACCGAGACCTGGCCGCCCGCGATCTCCTCGGCCGCGAGCGCACGGAACGGCCCCTCCCCCTCGGGGGACATGACGACGTGCACGTGTTCGACGTACGGCCGCAGGCGCCGGTGGAGCAGGTGCCACACGGCGACCCCGTCGGCGATCTCGACCATGATCTTCGGAATGTCGAACCCCAGCCGGGCGCCGCGCCCGGCCGCCGGGATCACCGCGCACAGCCGTCGCTCAGCCACCGTTCACCTCCGAGTCGAGTAACGACGTCTCGAGTAATGACGTGATCTCGTCCAGGCATCCGACGGCGACCGCGCCCGGGGCCGGCTCCGCGACGTGGACGTGCAGGGTCGCCAGGCCTGCGCCGACCGCCGAAGCCACCCCGTGCGCGGAGTCCTCCAGCACCACCGCGTCGCACGGGTCGACGCCCCACCGCTCACAGGCGGCGGCGTACACGGCCGGATCGGGTTTGCTCGCCGGAACGTCGTCGCTGGTCAGCACGGCACGGAAGCGGCCGGTCAGCGCGCAGGCCGCGAGCACACGCTCGACCGAGGCCCGGCTGCCGCCGGTCACCAGGTACGCCGTGCGGCCGGCGGCGGCGAGCCGGTCGAGGAGGCCGCCGGCGCCGGGGAACAGCTCGGCACGGCCCGCGGCGACGTGCTCCCGGTACAGCTCCTGCTTGCGCCGGGCCAGCCGTCCGGCCCGCTCGGCGTCGCCGGTCAGCCGCAGCGCGGCGGCGCGGGTGCTCGCCCCGGCGTGGTCGGCGTACCGGAAGCCGGCGAGCGCCTCGGGCGCGACCTCGGCGATCGCCTCGCGAAAGGCCGCCTCGTGGACCGGACAGGAGTCCACGAGGGTGCCGTCGAGGTCGAAGAGCCAGTGGCCGCGGCGGACGAGGATCTCGGCCGGCGGGCTCACGACGGGGGTCATCGCGCCCGCGCCAGTGCCGCTTCGCCGCGGATGGCGAGCAGGGCCTCGACGGTGCGCTCCCCGCTGTGCGCGCCGGCCCGGCCGGGCTCCGCCAGGTCGGCGACGACCCAGCGTGCTCCGGCCCACTCCCCCCGGTCGAGGACGTCTTGCGGCACCATCGGGGCGTCCGGCGTGAGCGTGGTTCCCCGGTGGTTCGCTCCCCCGGGGTGCTCGGCACGGTGGCTCAGCACATGGGTCACCAGCCGCCGCTCGTTGCCGGGGTCGCCGAGGTAGGCCAGCGTGCGGTCGACGAGGTCGGTGGCGGTCAACCCGCGGACGTCGTGGTCGTGTCGGGTGTTGACGACGAACACCTTGGCCGCCGCCCGGTTGTCCGCGATCGCGTCCGCCACGCCGGGGGTGAGATAGCTCGGCAGCAGCGAGGAGTGCGGGGTGCCGGGGCCGTACACGATGAGGTCGGCGTCTCCGAGCGCCTCCAGCGCCCTCGGATTCGGCGTGATCTCCGCCCGGCCCCGGGCAAGGACCTCACGGGTCCAGGAGGGCGGCAGCTCCGCCAGCTCGGCACGCAGCCGGGCGTCCGGAGGCTCGCGCAACAGGAACAGGTCGGTGATCGGCGTGGCGTTCTGCGGCGCGACGATGTCCGCCTCGTCGGCCAGCAGCTCGCCGTCCCGCTTGAGCGCGACCAGGAACGCGTTCTCTCCGTTGGTCACATTGAGCAGCCGGACGGGCGAGCCGACCATGCGGGCGCAGGAGTCGACCGCGGCGTTGAAGTCCGCGCCGTGGCGCAGGTAGGCCCCGACGAACACGAGGTTGCCCACGGCGCAGTCGGCCAGGTCGAGACCGGCGGTGGCGGACCACCGCGCGAACGCGCAAAGGTCGGCGACGACGGCGTCGCGGATCTGGCGCGGCAGTGCGGCGAACGGACCCCGCCGCTCCCCGACGGCCTCGATGAGCGCACCGGTCGTGGCCCCCTCCGGCAGCCGGTGCTCCAGCACGGACGACAGCGCGGCCTGGGCCGGGTCGGCCGGATCGAGGTGGAGCGCGAAGTTCTTGCGGAAGTCCGACGGGCCGAGCATGCCGGGCAGGTGGCGCCGCAAAGCGCCGGTGGACAGCCCGTTGTCGTACCCGTTGATCACCAGCGACAGCTCGACCCCGGGCGTGTGCAGCAGGCTACGGGAGATGGCGGCCGCTCCGCGACCGCCGCTGAACATCGTCACAGCGACGGTCATCGGACCTCCTCCGGCACCGGCATGACCGGCACGGCCGGCAGGTCGCCCGGCCGCCGCAGGACGCCGCGGCGCAGCAGCCAGTGGCGGTAGCCGAGATAGACGACGAACAGAGCGCGGTCGCACGCTCCCCGCCAGAACCGCCAGCCGCGGCGTCCGCCGCCGCGCTCCCGGTGCTCGATCGGGACCTCGACCCACCGGTGCCCGATCTCGGCGACCCGGGCGGTGATCTCGGTCGAGCAGTTCATCCCGCCGGACTCCAGCGGCAGTGCCCGAAACAGCGGGCCGTACACCACCTTGAAGATCGAGTTGAAGTCGCGGTAGCGGGTGCCGTGCAGGAGGTTGCTCACCGCGGCGCTGGCCGCCGAGCCCCACCGGTACGCCACGCCGTCGGCCTTCCTGATCCGCGCGCCGGAGAACGCCACGGCCTCGCCCGCCTGGATGCGCGGGATGACGCGGTCGAGGTTGGCGATCGGGAACTGGCCGTCGGAGTCGAGCAGCACGACCCAGTCGAGCCGGGTGGCGGCGATCGCGGCCGCGATCGCCGCCCCCGCACCGCGATTGCGCTCGAAGCCGACCACGACGAGCCGCGGGCACCGGTCCCGCAGCTCGGCCAGGATCTCACCGGTCGCGTCCCGGCTCCCGTCGTCGCACACGACGATCTCCCAGTCGCCGACGGCCGGGTTGTTCTCCAGGTACTCCTGCCATTCGCGTACGGCCATGGCGATGTTGTCGGCCTCGTTGTACGCGGGCGCCGCCACCGAGATGCCCACGGTGCGCGATGTGACGTGCGGATCCGGCATGTCACCTCCTCGGACGGGTGGACGGTGGTCAGTGGGCGGGGTCGGCGCCGAGCAGGCGGCCGATCCAGCGGTCGAGCGGAAGCAGGTTGATCCCGACGATGATCGGCACGTGCACGAGGGCGAACACGATCGTCGCGCCGAACGAGATCGGGCCCCCGGTGAACAGGTTGATGTGGGGCGCGTCGATGACGTCGGGGATCGCGACGGGGTTGACGACCTGCCACATGATGTCGAGGAAGCCCGAGAACACGATGACGACACCGGTCGCCATGATCTTCAGGCAGCGGCCGGGGGTGCCCCCGCCGATCCGGTAGGCGGCCGCGACCGTGAGCACGATCCCGGGATAGAGCAGCAGGTAGAGGTGGGTGTAGAAGCTGTCACCCAGGGCCCGTGCGCCGTCGCCGTAGTAGAACCAGCTGATCCGCGGGATCAGGTAGCCGGTGAAGAAGACGAACGGGACGTAGAGCAGCCAGCTCAGGCGCGGCGACGTCCAGGGAAAGACCGCGATCGCGAAGCACAGGCAGGCGAACGCGATCAGTTTGGCGACCAGATCCCACGGCGAGTGGATCTCTCTGGAATGCGGCGTGGCCAGCCACACGAACGCGGCTCCGGCGGCGCCGACGGCCAGCGACATCCACCACAAATGGGGTGCCCAACGACGGGCCGTGGCCCCCGCGGCGCCTTCCACAGCGCCTTTGGCGGGGCCTGTTTTCTGCGTGAGAACATTTCCGCCGGGGCCCGTGCCGGCCGGAGGTTCTTCGCCCAATGCCGTCATGAAGACGCGGCACCTTCCTTCCATCATGCCGGTGGACAGACGTGCCGGACAGCGCCCACAGGAATGGTCCCCCCCGGGGGCGCGGGAGCGCTCCCACGCATTATGGCACCACCTTCGGAGTCGTCCGCAATGTCGAATGCCCGTCGCCCCCGCCGATCGGCGTACATTTCCGCAGCTCACCGCATGGATCAGATCGGGAAATGACACTGATCTCCGCGATTCGGCGGCGGTCCGGCGTTTTCCGTCACGACACGATCACTGTCAATTGTTCTTGCGAGACCATGTCAATTTTGGATCGGTCCTTTCCCGCCATGGAATAGCGCGATCTCGGCCCTCTTCGTCCATCGCCACGCGTCCGGCACCGCGCGCCCGAGCCGGGAGCGGCGCACCGCCGGCGGGATCGACGACCGGCGCAGACGCGAGATTCCCGGCCGCAATCCCAGCGAAGCGCGCCGCCCCGGTGAAGGCGCGGTCAGGATCGGCCGCACCCGGAAAAATCACGCGATGCGGTCCGGCCGCGATACATCGGGATATTCATTCTCGAACCGCCCCCACGTTGGCAAACGTTTACGTTTCCCGGTTTGAATCATGGACCGGCGACCGATTTCCCGATCCCTCGCCGGGCGAGAATGGCCGGGGTCGCAGCACGGTCAGCGGTGCCCGGAAACAGGAAACCGATGTTCTGGCACGCCGAAAGACAAGACTCAAGAACACGTCCTTTTTCGGTGAGACGGTCCGCGCCCGACCGCAATTCAATCGACCTTGGGAGTTCAGCATGTCCGCAATTCCCCGTAATCCCGCCGCTCCCCCCGGGTGGGCGTGCCTGATCGCCGGCGCGGCCGTTCTCGCGGCCGGAGGGGCGCTGTGTGCCTCGGTGGCACGGCCGGCCCCCGCCTCCGCCCACACCCGAGTCGTGGCTTCGGCCGTCGGAGCCGCTCCGATCCCCGAGGCGGACCTCTACGACGTACGCAACCAGGAGGACGTCGTCACGGCCGTCTTCACCCCGATTCCGCAGGCCGACCAGATCCAGTTCGTGCTGCACACCGTGCCGGGCGTCACCTGGTGGAAGGAGATCCGCCTCGTCGACGGGTCGCGCAAGACCCTGGCCGATCAGGCGGACTTCACCCAGGACGCCAAGCACCACACCAAGGTCCTCACCGTCGGCCGGAGCGCCGTACGGAAAGGCGTCTTCGTGATCTACGCGAAGGCCAAGGAGTTGGGCGCCCACACCGACAGGTACGAGGGAAAGGTGCCGGTCGCCCACCTGGGCCACCGCGTCGACATCACCTGGCAGAAGGACACCTGAGCGTGCCGAAATTCGTTGAACTTCACCCGACCAGAGGACATGAGATGTTTTCGCAGCGACCCGATCGGAGAACTCCCCGGCTGATCCTCGCCGGCGCCACGGCACTCACGGCGACCGCGGCCGTCACCGGAATCGTCACAGGGAACGCCCAGGCGGCGGGCACGGCCGAGGCCGCGCGCAAATGCACGCTGCCATTCGAGATTCCGGCGTCGCAGGGCGGCTTCACGGTCACCGCCTGCGCGGTCACCGCGAACGGCGTCCCCAAATACACGCTGCGAATCACGAACCGCACCCCCCTGCCGAGGCCCATCGGAATCAACGTCGAGGACAGCGGCCTCGAAATTCAGTACAACGTGCGGACGCTCAGGGCCGGGGCCTCCCTCGAGACGCCACCGATCGGCCTGTCCACCAGGAACGCCCTCGTCGAAATAGACGCGCAGTCGGCGTCCGCCTACACCGGCTATCCATGGGCTTCCGTCGGCACCGATGTCGCCGGCCCGACGCTGCCGAAGGTCGCCCGCTGCGACCGGTGGTATTGGAAGAGCCAGGCGAAGCCGAAGAAGACCCGCCGGGAAATCGGATGGTGGACGCTGGACAACACCCGCGGACAGAAGGACTGGACCGTCACCGAGACGATCGAGCGGGAGACCACCTCCTCCTTCACCAACTCCGCTGAGATCTCGGCCGGCGTGAGCGTCGGTTTCTCCGCCTTCAGCGCCGAGTTGAAGGCGTCGTACGGCATCACCACCACGGAGGAGATGCGCGTCAAGAAGGGGGAGACGGTGCAGTTCACCGTACCCGCCGGGAAGAAGGCGACCCTGCACGCCGGCATTCAGGAGGTCACGGCGAAGGGGTACTACTACCGGCTGAGCGACTGCGACGGCTCGCCGAAGCTGGAGTACTACCTGAACGTCCAGGAGCGGGCGCCGCTGCCCGGCAAGGTCACCTGGATGACCTGACGCCTCCCGGGCGGCGGAGGCGGGTTCACCTGCCCCGGCGGCGGAGCAGGCGGCGGGGTGGGCGATCAGGGGCGCCGCCGTCGGCCCGCAGCCACACGTGCACGCAGGCGCCCCCGAGCTCCGACCCCTCGATCCGCACGCCGCCGCCGGCCGCCTCGGCCAGGCGGCGGACGATGTCCAGACCGAGGCCGGTCGAGCCCGCGCCGCTGTGCCCCCGCCTGAGCGCGCCTTCGGGATCGTCGATGCCCGGACCGGCGTCCGAGACGAGGATGTCGACCATGTCGGCTCGCCGCCGCAGGGTGACCCGGAAGGCCGTCCCCTGCGGCGTGTGCCGGAAGACGTTGCCGAGCAGCGCGTCGATGGCCGCGCCGAGATCGGCCGCCCCGACCGGCACCCGGCCGGGGGCGTCGGCGCCGGCGAGCCGCCAGGGGCGTCCCTGATCCTCGGCCAGCGCCGACCAGAAGATGAACCGCTCGCGCAGGACGTCGGCCGCGTCGCACCCGCCCGGCAGCGGCCGGGCCGGCTTGCGAGCCGCCCGGATGATCTCGTCCACCGCCTCTTCGAGCCGCTCGACGGCGAGCCTGCGCTGCTCCGCCTCCGGCCCGGCGCCGCCGATGTTGAGCCGCAGCGCGGTCAGCGGGGTGCGCAGCCGGTGGGACAGGTCCGCCGCCAATTCGCGTTCCGCCGCCAGCAGCCCGGCCACCTGGTCGGCCATCGTGTTGAACGCCTGCCCGGCCGCGACGAGCTCGGGCGGTCCGTCCGGCTCGATGCGTACGGACAGGTCGCCTGCCCCGAGGGAGGTCGCGGCCGCGCCGAGACGGCGGGCCGCCCGCACCACCCTGGCCCCCAGCCGGTCGGCCACCACGACCGATCCGACGACCAGGACGACCGCCACGGCCGTCAGCACGGCCCACGACGTCGTGACGCCCTTCTTCACATCCGCCTCGGGGGCGTACGCCTCGATGACCGCACGCCGCCCGCTGTCGAGCGCGACCGGCCTGAGCAGCACGTACCCACCCGAGACCGGCACGGTCCTGGCTCGTTCGAACGCGGCGGCGACGTCGGCGGCCCGGACCCTCGACGAACCGATCGTGCGGTCGCCGGACAGGTGCACGGCGAGCCGCCCCGCCCCCGCCGGGGTGCTGGCCAGCGCGCGTTCGAGCGCGGCCGCGTCATCGGTGACCACCAGCGCGGGGACGATCATGCTCGCCTGCCGCTCCGCCTCGGCGAGCGCGCGGCTCTCGGCGATCTCCTGCACCGCGACGGCCAGCGGGATCAGGAAGGCCAGCGCCACCATGGCGGTGACCGCCACCGCCACCAGGGCCAGGCTGCGCCTCACCGCCGCGGCGGTTCTGTCACGAGGCGGAGGCGCCGGGCGGGCTGAGCCGTACGCCGACTCCCCGGACGGTGTGGAGGTAGCGCGGGCGGGACGCGCTCTCCCCGAGCTTGCGGCGCAGCCACGACAGGTGGACGTCGATCGTCTGGTCGTCGCCGTAGGACTGCCGCCAGACCTCGGCCAGCAGTTCCTTGCGGGAGATCACCCGTCCCGGCCTGGCGCACAGGTAGGCCAGCAGGTCGAACTCCCGCCGCGTGAGGTCGAGCGGAACGCCGTCCAGGCGGGCCGACCGGCCGTCGACGTCGATGACGAGGCCTCCGACGCTGATCACGGTGGTGGCGGTGGCCGACCCGGACCTGGCCCGCCGCAGCACCGCCTCCAGCCGGGCGTTCAGGTGCTCTCCGGAGAACGGTTTGACCAGGTAGTCGTCTGCGCCGCCGCGCAGCAACCTGACGATCTCGGCCTCGTCGTCGCGCGCCGTGGCCACGATGACGGGCACGTCGGAGATCGCGCGGAGCATCTTGAGCGCTTCCGCGCCGTCCAGGTCGGGCAGGCCGAGATCGAGGACGACCACGTCGGGGGCGGACTGCGCGATCTCGCGCAGCGCGTCGAGCGCCCGGCCCGCGCTGCGTACGGCATGGCTCCGGCCGGCCAGATCACGGATGATCGCGGAGCGGACGAACTCATCGTCCTCCACCACCAAAACGGTCGCCATGGGCAGAAACGTACACCTGTCGCAGACAGCGCGCGCCGGTATCGGGAATTGTCCGTTGAAGGTTAAACTCAGCGTCCGATGAAACGGCCCCTGGGTTACACGCTCGCCTGGTGCGGGGCGACCGCACTGGCCGTGGGCCTGTCCTGGCTCGGCGTACGCGACGTGCTGCACAGCGCGATCCTGGACGACGCGCCGCTCTCCCCTGTGGTTGCCGCCGGGTCCGATGCCCCCTCACCCGGTCCCCTTCCGACCGTCCCCACCGGGTCGGCCTCGTCCGGCGCGTCGGACGCTCCGGCCGGCGCGACACCGGAGGCGCACACCCCCCGCGTTCGGCGTACGACCGGCGGCCGGACCGATCGGGCGCCCTCCCCCTCGCCGCGGCCGCCGCGCACCCGTGAAACGCACCCGGCTCCGGTGGGCGAGCCGGTCGTGACGAAGACCCCGGCAAGGGCTCCGGTGACGGCGGACGCGACGGCGAAGCCGGCAGCGGGCAAGCCGACGGCCGGGTCGACGACGGCCGCCGCCGCGGACGAGACCCTGCACACGTTCACGCTCAGGGGCGGCCGCGCGACGATCGCGGTCACCGCGGAGAACTGCCGAGTGGTGACCGCCGCGCCGAGCGACGGCTATGAGGTGAAGGTCTGGGAGGAGCCGTACTGGCTGCGCGTCGCCTTCCTGCGCGGATCGAGTGAATCGTCCGCGTTCTGCACGTGGAACGCCCTGCCGCCCCGGCTGGACACCTACGAGAACTGACCCCGATCCCGATAGCGGAGGAGCGGAAGGTCCGTGAGGGCCGGAGCGTCCGCCGAATCAGCTCCGGGGCTTGAGCGACTCCAGCTTCTTGAGATAGCCGCGCATCTCCTTGATCTCGGCGCGCTGGCCGGTGACCAGTGCGTCGGCCATGGACTTGGCCTCCGCGAAGGCGCCCTCCGCCTGCTCCTGCTGCGCGACCTCGATCGAACCGCGATGATGCTCGATCATCAGTTCGATGAACAGCCGGTCGAACTCGAGACCGGACGCCTTCGACAGCCGGGTGATGTCGGCCTTCGACGCCATGCCCGGCATGCGGTGGTCGCGGGGCAGCGGCTCCTCACCCCATTCGTCGAGCCAGCCCTTGGCCGTACGGATCTGCGGGTCGCGGGTCTCGGTGATCTTCATGGCCAGGTCCCTGACCCACTGGTCGCCCGCCTGGGTCCGGGCGAGGATCGTCATGTCCATGGCTTGAAGATGATGCGGGATCACCATCTGGGCGAACCGAACATCGGCGGCATTATACCCGACGGCCGGCGTCACGACCGGCGCCGGGCTCGCGGCGGCCTCGGACGGATCCCCGGCGGGAGCCGCCGATGGCGACTCGGCGAGGGATTCGGCCGGCGTCATGGAAGGCTGCGCCGAGGGCGTAGCGGCGGCCGGACTGACCGTGGAGCCCGCGTCGCCCCCCGCCGATCCGCCGCATCCGGCGATCACGGCCATCGCCAGCGCACTCGTCAACACGCCCGTCAGGCGGGGCGGGACGACGCGACGGATGGAGATCATGCTGAAACAGCCTTTCGAATCACGGCTCGGCGAATGGATCGGCGCGGTCGGGAAGGGCATCCGCCGG
Source organism: Sphaerimonospora sp. CA-214678 (assembly GCF_050942215.1). Lineage (GTDB taxonomy): Bacteria > Actinomycetota > Actinomycetes > Streptosporangiales > Streptosporangiaceae > Sphaerimonospora. The sequence continues at coordinate 1,482,294 of NZ_CP192056.1, read as the reverse complement.
GCGAGAGCGGCGCGCGCGGCATCCGGCCGACCACGGTGGATCCCTTTCGAAGGGACCTTACCGCCGTGTTCCCTCCGGCAACGCCGCCCCCTCCCATCGTGATCTTGCGGATTCTCTGCCAGGCCTTCCGACCAGGCAGAAGGCTGTTCATGATCTTCCCATGGTGGATACACTTCAAACCGCAAGATCACCCCGATCATTCGCCCAGGTAAACCGGCGTCCATGCGAGAAACTGCAAGATCACGAGATATGTCTTGGCAGGTCAGACAGCAGACGTGCGAGCAACTGCAAGATCACGGGGTGGGAGGGGGGATCATGGAGTGACCAGGACGGAGATGGGGCCGGGACGGGGCACCCGATGACATGGAGAGGAACCGGACAATCTAATTTAAACTAGAACTAACGGCAATAAATGCCATAAAAAGTGGATAAATACTCCACTCGCTTTCCAGCTACCGCAACCGTCCTCTAGCCTCCCTTCATGGGCAACATCACTGAAACTCAACGAAAAGTTTCACACCTAGGAAACCTCTGTTGACACGAAGGAAACAGTGATACTTTCCCCTTGGGAGCGCTCCCAAGCCGTGTGAAACTTCGGGCCGAGGAGACCGCATGGCCGATCTTCCCACCCTGGCAGAGGTAGCCGCCGCAGCTGGCGTCTCCCCGGCAACCGCCTCCCGAGTCCTGACCGGCTCGGTGCGCGTGACCACTTCGACACGCCGCCAAGTCCACGACGCGATGTCGCGTCTGGGCTATGTGCGGCGCCGGGCTCCCCGTGGTTCTGCGGGCCGGCGGACGGATCAGATCATCGCCGCCGTCGTCTGCGAACACAGTCCGCGTCTGTTCAGCGAGCCGTTCTACGCACGGCTCCTGTCGGCCTGCGAGGAGGTGCTCACGGCCCACGGCGTACCCATGGTCGTCATGACGGCGACCCCCGCCACGGCCTCGATCACCGCTCCCCCGCTGGTCGCAGGGGCTGTGGACGGAGTGCTCCTGATAAGCGCGCGCACCCGGCATCCACTCGCGGTCACGCTGGCGGCGTCGGGGATTCCGGTACGCTGCGCCGGACGACCACCGGAGGGCATCGACCTGCCGTACGTCGACATGGACAACATGGACGGCGGGCGGCAAGCAGCCGAACATCTACTTCTCAACAATCGTAGAGCCATCGCCACGATCGCCGGGCCGCCCACGCTGCCCGCCGCGCGGGACCGGCTCGAAGGCTTCCGGCAGACGCTGCGCGACGCGGGCGTGCATGAGATGCCCGTGGCGTACGGCGACTTCACCCACGCCTCGGGCGCGCATGCGATGCAGTGGCTGCTCCAACGGGCGCCGCACCTGGACGCCGTGTTCGCGGCCTCCGACGTGATGGCGGCCGGCGCGATGCAGACACTGCGCCGCGCCGGGCGCAAGGTGCCGGAGGACGTGGCCGTGATCGGGTACGACGACGCTCCGGTCGCGCGCCATGTGACGCCGGCGCTGACCACCGTGCGCCAGCCCGTGGAGGAGATGGCCACGCTGGCGGCCCGGATGCTCCTCATGACGCTGGGGGACGAGGAGAAGCCGAAGGGCAATCCCGTACTTCCCACGGAACTGGTGGTTCGTGAATCGGCCTGAGCTTCGAGAAGGCGACGTCCTGACCCGTCGCTATCTGCTCAAGGAGCGCATCGCGACGGGCGGGATGTCGGTCATCTGGCGCGCCTTCGACCAGTCCCTGCAGCGGATGGTCGCGATCAAGGTGATGGACGGCTCGCTCGACGAGGATCACCCGGGCCGGGAACTGATCCGCCGGGAGGCCCGGGCCACCGCCCGGCTGATCCACCCGGACGCGATCGAGGTGTACGACTACGGCGAGACCGTGACGAACCGCGGCAGACTCGCAGCGTACGTCGTGATGCGCCTGCTGGAGGGCCGGCCGCTGGCCGAACGCATAGCGGAAGGGCCGCTGCCGTGGCCGGAGGCCGTGGCGATAACCGCCGGACTGGCCCAGGTGCTCGCCGCCGCCCACGACAAGGGCATCGTCCACCGCGACGTGACCCCGGAGAACGTGCTGCTCGCCGCCGACGGCCCGAAGCTGCTCGACTTCGGCATCGCCGCCTTCATCGGCGAGGCCGACGACCAGCTCGTGGCCGATTTCGGCACGCCGCCGTACGTCGCTCCCGAGCGTCTCAGGGGCACGACGGCGGATCCGGCTGTGGACGTCTACGCCCTCGGTGTGCTGCTGTTCGAGATGCTCACGGGTGCCCTGCCGTACCCGGAGCGGACCTGGGAGGCGATCGAGGCGGCCCGGCGGGAAGGCCCGCCTCCGGCACCCAAGGGGGTGCCCGACCTGCCCCCGGAGGTGGCGGAGCTGTGCCGCAGCTGCCTGTCGGCCGATCCGGCGGAGCGCCCCTGCGCCGCCGCGCTGGCCGCCGCGCTGGCGACCCCACCGCCGGCCCGACACCGCACCGGTGGTTCTCGCGTGACCGGCTGGGGAGCCGGGGCCGCCATCGGAGCCCTGACGATCGCCAGTGTGCTCTGGCTCAACCAGGCCGGGGCCGAGGGAACGGACGACCCCGCCGCGCTGGCGGCCGCGCTTCCCTCCGTCACCGCGCAGACGACACTCTCCGACGAGGGGGCGCCGCTGTCCACCTCGTCACCGAGCACGCCGCAGGTGAAGCCCGTCACCAACCCGCGGGCGACCACGGGGGCGCCGAAGCCGGCCCGGACGCCGACCCACAGTCGGAGTGAACCCAGGGCCGAGGCCACGCCGCGCAGACCGGTGCCGCACGCCACCCGCACACCCTCGGCCTCTCTCACGCCCCACACCTCCCGCACCCCCCAGACCAGGAAACACGAGGTCGACCCGCTCCCGCTGGCCACCCAAGCCAGACCGATCGCGGTCGACGAAGCCGTCAGGCGGTTCAACCTGCTGCTGGACGGCGCCGAGGCGACCGGCGACGTCGACGAGGACGTCGCCCTCGACCTCAAGCAGGTGCTGCGCAACTCGATCGCCGACGGGTCGGGTGTGCACTCGGTACGCGACAAAATCGCCGTACGGTTCCGCGAAGGCCGGCTGACCCCGTTGCTGAGGCAGGAGCTGGATCTCGCACTGGACAAGGTGGCCGACGCTCTCGCTCAGGCGAGCGGGGTCTGATCTCCCTTCAGACCGGTCGACTTTTGCCCGGAAACCACAATTTGGGAGCGCTCCCATGCACTTTTCATTGGTATAGCGACGCCGTCCGTGTCCCCCGATCCCGCCGCGACCCCCGCGCAAGCCCCGTGTAAGCGATCTGCAAGCACGCCTTTCTAGGTTCTGCGAGTCGCACATCGTCTGTGCACATCACCTGGAAAGGCATCATGAACAACCTCAAGAAGATTCTCGCCGTCGCCGGCGCGTCCGCCCTGCTGGCCGTGACCGCCGCCGCGTGCGGCGCCGCCGGCAATGTCGCGACCTGCCAGGAGGCGCTCAAGGCTTTCACCGATTTCAGCCCCAAGATCACAGCCGCGGCCGGCGATCTCGGGGGCTTCAACGAGGCGATGGCGGAGTTCGGGAACCAGCTGACGGACCTGGCCGGCAAGGCCGACGGCGATGTGAAGGGCTCCCTCACCAAGATGGCCGAGTCCTTCAAGAACTACAAGATCGACGCATCCGACCCGGCCGCCGCCACGGCGAAGCTGCCCGAACTCGTCTCCGAGATCAACGCCGCCGGCCAGGAGCTCGGCGCCGCGTGCTCCTGAGATGTCCGCCCCGCTGACCACCTGACGCGGGTGGCGAAGCCGCCGGCCTCCTCCCCTCCGGACGGCTTCGCCGCCCACCACGGGTCAGCGGTCGAGGCCCCAGTCGTGCGGCCCGAGCAGATAGCTCTCCCCGCTCGGCACGAGGCGGCCACCGCCGACCAGGGCGTCGAGGCTGTGCCGTACGGTCTCCTCGGGCAGACCGGCCAGCCCGGTGATCTCGGTGACGGTGGCCGGGCGCTCCGCCACGTTGAGCGCGGCGACCGCCTCGTAGACGGTCAGGTCGGTCCCGGACATCTCCTGGACGTCCTCCAGGCTCTCGCCCGGAGCCCGGTCGTCGCGGTCACGGTCGCCCATGGTCGTCACAGGCCGCGCATCCTCGCCCCGCTGCGCAACCGCTCGGGGTCGATGTGCCGATCGGGGAACCGTTCGAGATACTCCCGCTCCAGCTCCTCCGTCCGGGAGGTGTGCCGCTCCAGCGCGTCGTCGGAGCCGTGGAAAAGCGCGTCCGACCGTGTCTCGTGCAGGTGGCGCAACTCGCGGAACAGATCCTCGTCCTCGAGCACGCGCGGGTCGACGCCCATGGCGCCGCCCGCGGAAACTCCTTGTGGACTCGGGCTCTCCGCCGGGCCCGTCGTGGTCATCGTGCGTTCTCCTCCTCAGACCTCTGTCGGCTTGTCCCACCGCTCGTCGGGATTGTCGTCGTCGGGCCGCGCGATGGGCGGATCCGTCGCCGACGGCGTGTGCTCCTCGGCGAAGTCAGGCTCGATCTCAAAGTCCGGTTCATCCTGGATGTCCGGATCGTTCTCACGTCGCATGCCGGTCTCCTGCCCCCTCACCGGGTCGCCATGCACGTCTGGAACCGCAGGACGTCGCGGCGACCGTACGGCCCCGCACCCCGCCGCCCCGGGCACGGGCCGTACGGCCGATCATCAGGACGTCGAGGACGTCAGGACATCGTCAGCACGTCAGGACAGGTCGAACTCCCCACCCTTGACGCCGTCGAGGAAGGCCTCCCACTCCCCCGTGGTGAACAGCAGTTTCGGGCCCTCCGGATCCTTGGAGTCCCGTACGGCGATGCCGTCACTGATCCAGGCGACCTCGACACACTGGTCGCCCACCGCGTTGGAGCGGGCCGCCTTGCGCCAGGCGGCCCCGGCCGGGTCGTCCGCCGGTTCGATTCCCCTCATCTTCCCGCCATCTCCTTCTCCACCGACTCGATCTTCTCTATGGACTTCTCCGGGCCGAGCGCGGCGGCACGAAGGTGATCGAAGACCTGGACATATCCGCTGACGTGCTCCGGGTTCTCCAGACAGAGCCCGCCGCCCATGTTCTCCAGCAGCACCGCGTCGGCGTCCTCCGGATCGGCAGGCATGCCACCGGCCCCGCCGGCCCGCCTCCCGGGCGAGGCCGGGAAGAGCCTCGCGTTCGGTGCCGGTCACCCCGTAGAGGTCGAGGAGTTCGCGCATGGTCCGGCCCTGCGGCCGGGTATGCCCGGTCTCGATCCGATACACCGCGGAACCCGCCACGCCCGGGCACCGGGCCACTTCCTCGCGGCTGTATCCGGCCTCGCGTCGCGGGCGCGTCAACTCGCCGGAAAGCCGGCGCAGCCTGACCGTCGGGCTTCGTCCTGTCCCCATGAGACCGAGTACCCCCTTCGACAGGAAGTGTGCAATGGTGCATTCGCACTATTGCGTGGCCGAATTCCAAAGTGCAGGATGAATGCAGTCTGACACGGACGGCGACCGGTCATAGGCAGGCGGGTATACAGGGAGTTATCACAGGATGACAATTCTCAACCTCCCGGGGAGAATCGCGATCTCGCGGCCCTACTCGGGGGAGCCCTCGGAGGCCGGGAAGGCCCGGCGGTTCGTCGCCGCCGTCCTTGACTCGACCGAGGAGATCCGCACGCCCGGCGGGCACCCCTGCCGCGACGACGCCGTCCAGCTGATCGGCGAGTTGATCGCGGAGTCGCTGCGCCATGCCCACGCCTGCGCGAGCCGTCCCGATTACACGGTGTCCGTACGGGCCACCGGCGGCTGGACCCGGGTGGCGTTGTCCACGCAGGCCTGCGGCTGCTGGACCGCTCCGGAGCTGACGCCGGGCCGCGGCGTCCACCTCGTCGATCTGTTCACCGTGCGATGGGGCGTCTCCACGAGCCGGGGCGGGGTCTCCGTCTGGTTCGAGCTCGGGCACAAGGACGCGCCCGTGGCCGCCACCCCCGACTCTCCCCCTGACCGGGCCGGCGCCGGGCGGGTCAGTACGGACTCCGTCCGTACCGAACGGATCGCCAGGGACCCCCGCGGGCGCTGACGCGCCGCCGAGGGCCCGTCCCGCCACCTCAGCCCCCTCCATAACTCGGCAATACGGTCTTTTGCCGCTATTAGCCCTGATTCTGGGTAGACGCCGCCATATCGCACGAATGAGGGGGGCCACGAGCGAGGGGGCGATGTGGCGCGAATTAGCACCGATATTCCGGCCCGGCTCGACCGCCTGCCCTGGGCCCGCTGGCACTGGCTGGTGCTGATCGGACTCGGCACGGTGTGGGTCCTCGACGGGCTCGAGGTCACGATCGTCGGCGTCATCGGCCCCCGGATCACCGACCCCCGCAGCGGGCTGGGCCTGACCGACAGCCAGGTCGGGGTCGCCGCCGGCGTCTACGTCGCCGGCGCCTGCGTCGGCGCCCTCTTCTTCGGCCATCTGACGGACCGTTTCGGGCGTAAGAGGCTCTTCCTGGTGACGCTGGTCCTCTATCTCGTCGCGACCGTCGCCACGGCCTTCTCGACCGAGGCCTGGTACTTCTACCTGTGCCGCCTGTTCACCGGCGCCGGCGTCGGCGGGGAGTACGCCGCGATCAACTCGGCGATCGACGAGCTCATCCCGGCCCGCGTGCGCGGCACGGTCGATCTCGTGGTGAACGGCTCGTTCTGGCTGGGCACCGCGATCGGCGCGGCCATCGCGATCCCGATGCTCGACCCGGGCGTGCTCGCCATCGACGTCGGATGGCGGGTGCTGTTCGGCATGGGCGCGGTGCTGGGCATCGGAATCCTGCTGGTCAGGCGGCTCGTGCCGGAGAGCCCCCGGTGGCTGTTCATCCACTGCAGGGAACGGGAGGCGGAGGAGATCGTCCGCCGGATCGAGGAGCGGGTCCAGGAGGAGATCGGGGAGCGGCGGCTCGACCCGCCGGGCAGGGAGATCCGGATCAGCCAGCGCCGGCACACCCCGCTGACCGAGGTGGCGGCCGCCCTGCTGCGCCGCTACCCCAAGCGGACGCTCGTCGGGCTCGCGCTGTTCATCGGCCAGGCTTTCCTGTACAACTCCATCTACTTCACGTACGCCCTGGTGCTCTCGACGTTCTTCGGGGTGCCCGACGGCGGCACGCCCTGGTACCTCGTGCCGATCGCCATCGGAAACTTCTGCGGACCGGTGCTGCTCGGCAGGTTCTTCGACTCGATCGGCCGCCGGGTGATGATCTCGGGCTGCTACATCCTGTCCGGCCTGCTGCTGCTCGGCACGGCCGCCCTGTTCAACGGCGGGGCGCTGTCGGCCGGGACGCTCACCGTCTGCTGGATGGTGGTCTTCTTCTTCGCCTCGGCCGGGGCCAGCTCGGCCTATCTGACGGTCTCCGAGATCTTCCCGATGGAGACCCGGGCATTGGCGATCGCGCTGTTCTACGCGGTGGGCACCGGCCTCGGCGGCATCATCGGGCCGATCCTGTTCGGCCGCCTGGTCGAGAGCCAGATGGTCGGCAACGTGGTCTTCGGCTACGCGATCGGCGCCGCACTCATGATCGCCGCCGGGCTGGTGGAGTGGTTCATGGGCGTCGAGGCGGCCAGGCGGTCGCTGGAGGACATCGCCGCACCGCTGAGCGTCCAGGAGCGCGAGCCGCCCGACCACGCGACGCCTCCTCGCCTGCCTCCGGAGGCGTGAGTGATCACGCTGTCCGGTCAAGCCGTACGGGCCGACAAATGGCGTAATTTGCCCCACTTGCGATAGGACTGGGCACGTCATGTGCGCTGCGAGGCGCCGCCGTCGCCGTCCGAAGGAGTACGGTTGACCCGCTACGGCCAGATGTTCGGCCCCGACATCACCTTCCTCGGCGTGGATCGCTGCGATCTGAACGATCCCGCCGGCTACGCGGACGCCGATGTGATCATCTTGGGGGCGCCGTTCGACGGCGGCACCTCGCACCGGCCGGGGGCGCGCTTCGGGCCGAACGCCATCCGCCAGACCTGCTACCTGCCGCACGACGGATCGCGCCCCAGTCTGGCGATGCGCGTCGACGCCCTGCGAGATCTGCGCGTGCTGGACGCGGGCGACGTCGAGACGTACTCCGGCGACGTCGAGGGCAGCCTGCGTGCCATCGAGGAAGCGGTCGCCCGCATCGCGGCCTCCGGCGCGATCCCCATCGTGCTGGGCGGAGACCACACCGTCGCCCTGCCCGACGCGACGGGAGTGGCCCGCCATCACGGGTTCGGCCGGATCTCCATGCTGCACTTCGACGCGCACGCCGACACCGGGCACATCGAGTTCGGCCACCTCTACGGCCACGGACAGCCCATGCGGCGGCTCATCGAGTCGGGCGCCATCCGCGGCGACCGGTTCCTGCAGATCGGCCTGCGCGGCTACTGGCCGGAGCCGGACACCCTGGACTGGATGGCCGGTCAGCGGATGCGCTCGTACGAGATGACCGAGATCGTGGCCAGGGGCCTCGACGAGTGCCTCACGGAGGCGTACGGCATCGCACTCGACGACTGCGACGGCGTCTATCTGTCGGTGGACGTCGACGTCTGCGATCCCGGCCACGCGCCCGGCACCGGAACGCCCGAGCCCGGCGGCCTGTCGGCCCGTCAGCTTCTCGACGCGGTCCGCCGGACCTGCTACGAATTGCCCGTCGTCGGGGTGGAGATCGTCGAGGTGGCCCCACCGTACGATCACGCGGACATCACGGCCTATCTTGGGAACCGTGTCGTCCTCGAAGCGCTCTCGGCCATCGCCCGCCGCCGCAAGGACACCGCCGAGGGCACCCACTGGGATCCGTCCAGGCCGCTCCTCGACGGCCGCTGACCCCGGCCCCTGACTCCCGGTGATCGGGACGGGAGTGCCGGACTGTATCCAATCGGTCACGGAGAGCCCTGATCGAGTTGATTTCGGTCGCTCGGTGCTTCACACTACTGGTGATCGGCAGCCGTCGATCATGGGGGTTTTCGGGGACCCGCGACTGTTTAAGTGGCTCAGGCGCCGGGCAGCGGCGAGCCGTGCTCTCCTCAACTGAAAGCTGGTCGGCGATGGGTTTCGCGTTCCTCGGCCGGGACATCGCGGTAGATCTCGGTACGGCGAACACACTCGTGTACGTACGGAAGAGGGGCGTCGTCCTCGACGAGCCCTCCGTGGTCGCGATCAACCTGCACACCGGCAAGATGATGGCCGCGGGCGCGGCGGCCCGGGAGATGATCGGGCGCACCCCGCCCCACGTCGCCACGCTCCGTCCGCTGCGCGACGGCGTGATCGCGGATCTCGAGGCGACCGAGCGCATGCTCCGCCACTTCATCGAGCTGGCGCACCCGAACCGCTATCTCGCCAAGCCCCGCGTCGTCGTCGCCGTGCCGAGCGGCACGACCAGCGTGGAGCAGCGCGCGGTCAAGGAGGCGGCCTACGAGGCGGGGGCCCGGCGGGTGCGGCTGATCGAGGAGCCGATGGCCGCGGCGATCGGCGCCGGGCTGAAAGTCGGCGAGACGGCCGGCAACATGGTCGTGGACATCGGCGGCGGCACGACGGAGGTCGCGATCGTCTCCATGGGCGGCGTCGTGGTGTCCAAGTCGGTCCGCGTCGGCGGCGACGAGTTCGACGAGGCGATCATCAACCACGTCAAGAAGCAGCACTCCCTGCTCCTGGGCGAGCGTACGGCCGAGCACATCAAGATCAACCTCGGTGCGGCAGAGGCCGAGGGCGACGACGACGCCGTCCCGATCCGCGGCCGTGACCTGGTGACCGGGCTGCCGAAGACGGCCACGATCTCCCGGGCCGAGGTCCGGAAGGCGATCGAGGACCAGGTCCAGACACTCGTCGACGCGGTGCAGACGACGCTCGACCAGTGTCCCGCCGAGCTCGCCGGCGATCTGCTGGACAACGGCATCGTGCTCACCGGCGGGGGCTCGCTGCTCGACGGACTGCCCGACCGGCTGAGAGAGGCGATCGGCATGCCGATCCACCTGGTCGACGAGCCGCTGCGGTCGGTCGTGATGGGCGCCGGGCGCTGCGTCGAACAGTTCGACGAGATGCAGGACTTCTTCCTTCCCGAAACCCGGCGATGAGGACCTCCGGCCGGCGGGTGCCCGTACTGCTGGTCCTTGTGTCCGTCCTGCTGATCGCCGCCGACCGCTGGGTGTCGCTGACCTCGCTGCGGGCATTCGGGTCGGCCGTCTTCGGCTCGCTGGAGAGCGCCGCCTCCTCGGCTGCCCGCTGGCCTTCCGACACCGGGCGGATCGAGAGCCTGGAGCGGGAGAACGCCCGGCTGCGCGCCGCGCTGCTCGCGGCCGGACGGAACGATGAGCAGCCCAAACGCGACAAAGGCGACAAGAGCCGGGGGGACGGCTACCGCGCCGTACCCGCCCACACCATCGGCTTCGGCCGGGACCAGACGGTGACGATCGACGTCGGCGGCGCCGCCGGGGTGGCACGCGACATGACGGTGTTCGACTCCGACGGCCTCATCGGCCGGGTGGTCCAGGCCGGGCCGGCGACCGCGACCGTGCAGCTCGTCACCTCCCCGTCCGCCTCGGTCGGCGCCAGGCTGTCCGGCTCCCGTGAGGCGGGGATGGTCGAAGGCGGCATGGTGAGCAGCGGGCCGGACCGGGGCCTGCTCCGGCTCAGCCTGCTGAATCCCGAGGCGTCCGTCCGGGTGGGCGACCGAGTGGTGACGCTCGGGTCGCCGAACCTGCGGCCCTACGTCCCCGGCGTCCCCATCGGCAGCGTGGTCTCGGTGGAGGCCGCGTCCGGCGGGCTGACCCGGACCGCGCTCGTGCGGCCGTTCGCCCGCTTCACCGCCCTCGACCTCGTCACCGTGGTGCTCGGACCCGAGACCGAACCGAAATCCCCCGAACCGAAGTCCCCCGGGCCGAGGGGTGACAAGACGAGGGGTGACCGGTGATGCGGATGTTCCTGCTCGCTGCGGTGTTCGTTATCCTCGCCCCGGTCGTGCAGGCCACCGTGGTGAACGGCCTGCCGTGGGGCGGCCCCGACCTCGTCCTGATCGGCGTCGTCGCGCTCGCGCCGATGACACGTCACGGCGCCCTGCTCGGGTTCGCCGCCGGTCTCGCCGCCGACATCGCCCCGCCGGCCGACCACACCATCGGCCGCCACGCCCTCGTCTTATGCCTGGCCGGATGGTTCCTCGCCCGGATCCCGCCGGAGACGCCCGCCGGGTTCGGCCTGACGGCCCGGGCGGGCCGTACCCGCCGGGCGAGGCTGCGTTCCGCACCGCCGCCGGTCAGGGCCGCGCCGGTCGCCTTCGTGGCCGTGCTGCTCGACGCCCTGCTCACCGTTCTGCTGGGTAACGAGCCGAGGGACCCGGTCCTCGCCTCGCTGCCCGGCTCGCTCGCCTGGACCGTCCTCGGCGCGGTGGCCGTCTCCGCCGCGATCTCCCTGCTCCCCAGGAACGGGCCGTCGTCTCGGCGCCGGCTCTGGGGCCGCCATGCGTAACCAGGTGCATCGGGGACGGTTGGCGGTCCTGTTCGCGATCGTGACGTCGCTCATGCTGACGCTCCTCGGCCGCATGTGGTACCTGCAGATCACCACCGGTCCCGAGTACGCCAGGGCGGCCACCGAGAACCGCGTGCGGACGGTCGCTCTCCCGCCGGTGCGCGGCCGGATCCTCGACGTACACGGCCGTCCCCTGGTGACCAACCGGACCAGGCCGCAGGTGTCGGTGGACTACATGACGCTCATCCACCAGCCCGACCGCGGCAGGGCCGTGCTCGCGCGGCTGGCCAAGGCGCTCGGCCGGCCGTACGAAGAGATCGCGAACCGGGCGCGGCTGTGCGGCCAGGGCGTGTCACGGCCGTGCTGGCCCGGCTCGCCGTACGAGCCGATCATCGTGGCCGACGACGTCGACGCCAGGACGGCGCTGTCCATCGCCGAGCGGCAGGACGAGTTCCCCGGGGTCGGTACGGCGCTGCGGCCGGTCCGCGTCTACCCGCTCGGCACGGCGGCCGCCCACCTGCTCGGCTACCTGCGACCGGCGTCGGCGCCCGCAGCCGGCGGCAGGGGCACGGAACTCGTCGGCCGCGACGGGCTGGAGGCACAGTACGACGACGTGCTGGCCGGCCGTCCCGGTGTGCGGGAGATCGCCGTCAACAGCGCGGGCAAGGTCACCGGTGTGCTCGGCGAGCAGGATCCCGAGCCCGGCCACGACCTGCTCACCAGCATCGACTCCCGGATCCAGAAGATCACCGAACACGCGCTGGCCACGACGATCGCCAAGGCGCGCAAGCGGGGCGAGCCCGCGGACGCCGGCGCCGCCGTGGTGCTGGAGGCCAGGACCGGGCGGGTGACCGCGCTCGCCAGCCACCCCGGTTACGACCCGGCGGTGTGGGGGCGCGACCTGTCCCAGCAGGACTTCGAGTCGCTGCCGCTGGCCTCCAACGCGGTGCTCGGGCAGTGGGCGCCCGGCTCCACCTGGAAGATCATCTCTACGGCCGCGGCGGTGCGATCCGGCCGCAGACCCGGCGCCTCCTACGACTGCCCGGGCTCCTACCAGGTGGGCGGGCGATCGTTTCGCAACTTCGAGGGCGCCGCGCTCGGCCGGATGGACCTGCACCGGGCCCTGGTGGTCTCATGCGACACGATCTTCTACCGGTTCGCCGACCAGATGTGGCGGCGCGACGGCGGTCTCGAGCCGGTCCGCCGTCCCAAGGACCCGATGCAGGCCATGGCCAGGGAGTTCGGCTTCGGCGACCGCACCGGGGTGGACCTGCCGAACGAGGCCGCCGGCCGGGTGCCCGACCGGGACTGGAAGAAGGCCACCTGGGAGCGGACCAGGGAGGCCACCTGCCGCCGGGCCAAGACCGGCTATCCGGAGGAGTCCGACCGGAAGCGGGCCGCCTATCTCAAGACCCTGGCGGCGGAGAACTGCCGGAGCGGGGGCGTCTGGTGGGCGGGCGACGCCGCGAACTTCGCGATCGGCCAGGGCGACGTACTGGTCACCCCGCTGCAGCTCGCCCGGGGCTACGCCGCGCTCGCCAACGGCGGCAAGCTGTTCAGCCCGCGCATCGCCAAGGCCGTGGTAGGGCCGGACGGCAAGGTGCTCCGCAAGATCAAGCCCCCGGTCGTGGGCAAGGTCGCCGTCTCGGGCAAGACCCTGCGCTACATCCGCGACGCGCTCGCCGACGTTCCCCGTGAGGGCACCGCCGCCGGCGCCTTCGCCGGCTTCCCGTTCGACCGGCTCGCCGTCGCGGGCAAAACCGGCACGGCCGAGGCGTACGGCAGGCAGGACACCTCGTGGTTCGCGTCCTTCGCCCCCGCGGAACGCCCCGAATATGTGGTGGTCGTCGTGGTGTCGCAGGGCGGCACCGGCGGATCGACCGCCGCCCCGGCCGCCCGCGAGATCTGGGAGGGCATCTACCGCCTCCCGGCCGGGTCGTCCGCACGCGGTGGTAGTGGCGGTGGTGATGGTGGGCGATGACGATTCCGCGCCCCCTCGGAATCTGGTCGGCACTCGGCCGCGGCCTCTCGCGACCGGCGCGGGCCCGTACGGCCCGGCGGTCCGCCTCGGCGTCGCTCGACTGGTGGGTGACGATCCCCGCCGTCGTCCTGTGCGGGATCGGCCTGCTGCTGGTCTGGTCGGCGACCCGCAACGAGCCGGACGTCTCCCTGCTCTCGCGGCAGCTCTTCAGCGTGTGCCTGGGCTCTGTGCTCATGTGGCTCGTGTCCCGCCACGATCCCCGGGTGCTGCGGGCCTACGTCCCGGTGCTCTACCTGCTCACGCTCGCCGGGCTGGTCGCCGTGCTCACCCCACTGGGCCGGACCGTCAACGGGTCGCACGCGTGGATCTTCCTGGGGTCCGGGCTGCAGTTCCAGCCCTCGGAGTTCGCCAAGGTCGCGCTGATCCTGGCGCTGGCCGCGGTTCTCGGGGAGCTGCGGGAGGGTGAGCGACGTCCCGGCCGGGGCGCGGTGCTGCTGGCCCTGGCGCTCGCCGCCGCCCCCATCGGCCTGATCATGTTCCAGCCGGACCACGGCACGGTCCTCGTCTTCGCCGTGATCACGGGCGGGATGGTCCTGGTCTCCGGGGCGCCCAAGCGCTGGCTGGCCGGGCTGGCGGCGGCCGGCGCCCTGGCCGTCCTCCTGGTGTGGCTGCTCGGCCTCGTCCAGCCCTACCAGATCCAGCGGCTGATGGTGCTCACCGACCCGAACGCCGACCCCATGGGCCTCGGCTACAACGCCACCCAAGCGCGGATCGCGATCGGCTCGGGTGGTCTGCTCGGCAAGGGGCTGTTCCACGGGGACCAGACCGCCGGGCATTTCGTGCCCGAGCAGCACACCGACTTCATCTTCACCGTCGCCGGCGAGGAGCTCGGTTTCCTCGGCTGCGCGTTCATCGTGCTGCTGATGCTCTCCGTGCTGTGGCGCGGGCTGCTGATCGCCGCCCGCAGCGCCACGCCGTACGGCACGGTGCTGGCGGGCGGCGTGGTCTGCTGGCTGGCGTTCCAGACGTTCGTCAACGTGGGGATGACCATCGGGCTGCTGCCGATCACCGGTCTGCCGCTGCCGTTCGTCTCGTACGGCGGCTCGGCCACCATCTCCACGCTCACCGCGATCGGCCTCCTCGGCGCCGTGGGCAAGCGCCGGGAACGGACCTGACCGCCCGGCGGCGCCGGGGGACGCGACGGCGCCGGGGGACGCGACGGCGCGTCAGCAGCGGCTCGCCGGCCCGGCGTGCTCCGGCCGCCATGGGAATCGCCGGAATACGGGAATCCGAGAAATCCGCTCATCGCGGTCGCGGACGGGATCAGCAGGGGTCGATGACCTTCTTCTGCATGTACTGATAGATCACCGATGTACGCACGTCGGCGAGTTCGGGGCGTTTCGTCAGCTTGTCCAGGACCACCGCATGCAGATGATCGATGTCCCGGACGGCCACGTGCAGGAGGAAATCGTCGTTGCCGGTGAGTACGAACACCGCGATCACCTCGGGCATCCGCTCGACGAACCGCTGAAATTCCTCGATCACCGCCCGGGTCGGCGGCCGTATCCGAACCGCGATCATCGCTTGCAGGTTCCGGCCCAGGGCATGGAGGTCGACGTCGGCGTGGTAGCCGACGAGCACGCCGCGGCGATGCAGTGAACGGACACGCTCCAGGCATGTCGAAGGCGCGATGTCCAGTTCCCGGGCGAGGTCTCGGTTGCTCCGCCGACCATCCTGCTGCAGGAGCCGCACCAGAGCCGAATCTAGTTCGTCCATGTTCCCCCTAGTCCCCGAAATATCGAATTTAGTTCGATGTTATCTTGTTATCGACGTTCAAGATGTTATCTTTTCCTCCCCAGACCGTCATTGATTCGAGCGACGACGGAAACGGCGCACAGGGTACGGCGACCGGGAAGGAGCCCTCGTGCCTGACGAACGGATATCGAAGGCATGGGCGGCGTGCGCCGTGCTGGGCGCCGCGGTGCTGTGGAGCAGTTCATACGCCGTCACCAAGAACGTGCTGGACGATGTCGGGCCGTTGACCATCGGCGCGGTGCGATTCACTCTCGCGGCGATCCTGCTGGCCGCGATGACCTTTCTGATTCGCGGTCCCATGACACGGCCGACCCGCCGGCAGCGGCGGCTGATGTATCTCAGCGGATTACTCGGAATCACCGTCTATTTCATCTTGGAAAACGTCGGTGTGCAGCTCTCCGTCGCTTCCGACGCATCACTGATCGTGGCCACATACCCCTTGATGACGATGCTCCTCGAACTGGTCGTCTTCCGGGCCCGGATGCCGCTCACGCGCGTCGCCGGTGTTCTGCTCGCGGGCGGCGGAGCCGTACTGATCGTGCGCAACGGCGCGGAGGTGGGCGGCGGAGCGCGATGGCTGGGCGACATTCTGCTGCTGATCGGCGGGCTGGTCTGGGCCGGATACAGCCTGCTGACCAAGATGTACGGCGACGGACTGAACGCCGTGGTCACGACATACCACCAGACACTCGCCGGCGCCGGCGGCTTTCTTATCGCGTCGATTCTCGAAATCCGGGACTGGGCGGTCCCGAGCCCGTCCAGCGCGGTCCTTCTCGGCTATCTCGCCGTCGCCTGCTCCATCGGCGGTTTCCTGCTCTACAATCACGGATTACGCGGAATGAAGTCGAGCGCCGCGGTCAACATCCTCAATCTGGTGCCGGTCTTCGGCGTCATCGGCGCCATAGTGATGAATGACGAGACGGTGCGGCTTCCCCAGATCGGCGGCGGCGCGATCATCATCGCCGGTGTCACCCTGGGCCTGCTGGAGAGCAAGCCGCCCTCCCCAGAGAACATCCCGCTGCAGCCGGAGTCCGATCTCGGCGCGCCGTCATCCGCCGGACTCGGCACGGACTGAATCGTCAGCCGATGCGGCCGACCATGCGGGCGTACATCCGGCCGGGGCTCGGTACGGACGGGGAGTTGAGGAAGCCGGGCAGCATGGGGAGATCGACCGCGAAGGGCTGGAGCCGCTCGTACAGCTCGCAGGCGTCGGCCGGCCGGTTCTCCGGCTTCTTCTCCAGCAGGCAGGCGATCAGCCGGTCCAGCGCGATCGGCACGTTCGGGACCCGCGGGGGCCGCGCCTTCACCTGCTTGTCGAAGACCGCGTACTCCGTCGGCCCGGTGAACAGCTGCCTGCCGGTCAGCATCTCGTGCAGAACGCAGCCGAGGGCGTACAGATCGCTCTTCGGCCCGGCGATCCCGCTCTGGATCTGCTCGGGCGACATGTACGCGGGCGTGCCGAGGATCTGCCCGATCCTCGTGAACGGACGGGCGTCCCCCTCCCGGAGCATGGCGAGCCCGAAATCGAGGACCTTCACGCTGCCGTCCGGGCAGAGCATGAGGTTGGTCGGCTTGAGATCGCGGTGGCAGATCGACAGCTCGTGCGCGGCCGTCAGCACGGCGCACGCCTGGGCGGCGATGGCCGCTGCCCAGGGCACCGGAAGCGGGCCGTGCTCGCCGAGCAGGTCGGCGACCGTCACGCCCTCGATGAACTGCATGACCTGGAACAGGCGCTGCTCGAACGTGCCGAAGTCGTAGAGGACCGGCGCCCCCGGGTGCTCCAGCCGGGCCAGGATCCGCGCCTCGCGGATGAACCTGCGCTCCAGTTCCTCGTCCTGGCCGCCGGGAAGCCGGAGGAACTTCACCGCGACCTTGCGGCCGAGATGCCGGTCGTGACCGCCGTAGACCGCGCCCATCCCGCCCTGACCCAGCGGAAGGTCGTCGAGCTCGTAGCGGTCGCCGATGACCACGCACCCCTCCCCTCGCCCTGTTCCGGAAAAAGCTACACCTTCAGGCAGGGGGAAGAAGAGTGCCGGAGATCAACCCCTCGACCCCGGCGCGGGCGAGCGTCTCACCCGCGGCGTTCGCCTCCCTGAGCCCGTCTTCCAGGGCGAGAAGCCGCCGGAACGCCCTGCCGTACGCGCGCTGGCGGGCCATGGGCAGCCGCGGGACGCGGGCGCGGCGAACATCGACCCTGCTCGCTCCGGCCCTGCTGGTCCCGGCCCTGCCCGTCCCTCCGCCTGCGGCGAAGCGCAGGAGGCCCGCGAGGAACTCCGGGTCGATCTTGCCGGGGTCCACCCGGAAGACGCTGAGGTGCGGGCCCAGCACCGCGCCCTCCGCCTCGGCGACCCGGGCCGTGATCGCGGAGGCGACGACGTCCCCGGGCTGGATCGTGACCAGGCCCCCTCCGGACGGCATCGATCCGGACGGCGGCCCGCCCACCGCCAGGTCGTCGACGGTGAGCACGCGGACCGGGCCGTGCGCCTCGGGCAGCGCCTTGAGCGAAGAGTGCCGGACCGTCACCATGCCCGCCTTGGCCAGCTCGGCGATGGTCGTGGCCGAGCCGTGCCAGCCGCCGTCCGCGCGCGCCCCGCCCGCGCCGTCCGTGCTCACCTCGGCGAGCACGGCCAGGTCCGGTACGGCATCGGCCAGCGCGGCCACCGCCTTGCGGAACCGGTCGCGGACGAGGGGGAACTCCCGGGCGTCGCCGGGAGCGGACAGATGCCGGGCGGGGCCGACGTCCACCTCGTCATCGAGGACGTCGACGATGCGTACGGCCCGGCAGCCCAGCGGCGACCCGGACGACTCGGACGACCCAGACGACCCGGACGGCTTTGACGGGCCGGACGACTCAGACGACGCGGCCGGCTCGGTTCTGGCGAGGCAGGCCCGCCACGCCGACTCGACGACCGACAGGTCATCGGAGGCGTCGGCCACGAGGAACGTCGCCGGCCGGGGCTCGCCGGGGACCGGACGGCGCAGCAGCCACAGGTCCGGGCCTCCGGCGGACAGTGTGATCACGGCACGCAGCGCCCCGCCGCGCAGCAGGTTCGACCGGATCCGCCGGCCCGAGCGCCGTCCGGCGGCGGCGACCGGCATCAGGATGGCGACGGGCCCGCCCGGTCGCACATGGGCGAGGCAGTGCTGCACCCAGGCGAGCTCGGACTCGCCACGCGGCGGCATGCCGTATCCCCAGCGGGGGTCGCCGACCAGCTCCTCGTGGCCCCATGCCCGCTCGTTGAACGGCGGATCGCACACGACGGCATCGGCCCGCACCTCGACGAAGCCGTCCGCGCGCAGGGTGTCGCCCGCGACGATGCTCGCGCTGTGCCCGTGCAGCAGCAGCCGTACGGCGGTCAGCACCGCCACGGTCTCGTTGACCTCCTGTCCGAGCAGCCGTACCGGCCGGGGCACGCCGAGCAGCAGGGTCCCCATGCCGCAGGCGGGGTCGAGGATGGATTTCGCGGCGGCGCAGGCCAGCCGCGTCATCACGGCGGCGAGGTCGCTCCGGGTGACGGCCAGGCGCCGGCTGTGCGCCTCGGTGTAGCGCTCGCACAGGAACTCGAACGCCGCGGCGTCGCCCTGCCGCCCGGCCATCTCCGCGATCAGGCGGATCAGCTTCGGGTCCGTGAGGCCGGGGCCGGGCAGCCTGGCCGGAAGGTCGCCGGTCACGGCCGCGACGGCGGGCCCGAGCCGTACGACCAGGCCGGGATCATGGGCGAGCCGCTCCCAACCGGCCGGATCACGTCTCAGGTAGAGCAGGAACGCCCCGGCGTGGCCGACCATCTCCCCCAGTCGCAGATCGCCGGCCGACGCCCGCAGCCGCTGCCAGACCCGGTCGCCGATCGACAGCTCGAAAGACTTGCCGTTGCGGCGCAACCACGCCTCTATCTCGGGAAGGGAGAAGAGCGGGCTGGAGGCGGTGCCACCCACCGGCTGCGGGAAGTCCTCATAGCGGCGGCGCCAGTTGCTGACCGCCGCCCGGCCGACGTCGGCCAGCCTGGCGATCTCGCCTGCGTTCACCGTGGCCTCGTGCGCAGCCGGGATCTCGTGGCTCATGAAGTTGAGGGTAGCATTAAGCTTGTGAAGCGATTCAACCAGTGGTTTACTCAAAACCATGACGCACAACCGAATTCGTCACGCCGCCGGCACTGACGTCGGTCGCTCCCGTAGCAAGAACGAGGATTCCGTGCACGCGGGCGAGCGCGTCTTCGCCATTGCCGACGGCATGGGTGGACACGGCCATGGGGATGTCGCCAGCGCGGTCGCCATCGGGGCTCTGGCAGCGCTGGAGGACGGTCCGCCGCCCGAGGATTCCGTCGCAGCGATCGAGGGAGCCGTGCTTCAGGCCGGCCGCAGACTGAGCGAGCTGGCCGAGCGCGATCCCGCGCTGGAGCGCATGGGCACGACGGTCACGGCCATGCTGTGGGACGGTGCGAGCAGGTTCGCACTCGCACACGTCGGCGACTCCCGGGCGTACCTGCTGCGCGAGGGGAACCTCTACCAGATCACGAGAGACCACACACTGGTCCAGTCGCTGGTGGACGATGGGCGGTTGAGCCCGGACCAGGCGGCCAGACATCCGAACCGTTCGCTGCTGCTGCGGGCACTCGAGACCACCGGCCCCGCCGACCCCGATCTCTCGGTACGCGACGTCGTTCCCGGGGACCGCTACCTGCTGTGCTCCGACGGGCTCACCGCCGTGCTGGATCCCGAGGCGCTGCACCACGTGCTGACGACCATCGGCGAACCCGAGGAGGCGGTGCGCCGGCTGATCGACCTCGCCAATGAGGGGGGCGGACCCGACAACATCTCCTGCATCGTCGCCGACATCGAGGCCGTCGCCTCCTGAACCCCGAACATCCCAAAGATTCTGGACACCCTGACGTCCTGGGCATCCGAACGGAGATTCCGTCCGCCTCGAACGCCTCGAACGCCTCGAACGCCTCGAAGACAGGTACCGTCCTCTTAGCCGCGGATCACACCGCGGGGTGATCTCGTGAAGCCGGTGGGCCCGGCCTCACCGTCCCTCGGAAGAGCCGCACGTCACGCCGCATCGGCGACTGAAACTTTCAGTCGCCGGATCGCCCCTGACCTGGAAGGGCCACCGCGCCCTGGGGACGCCCCTTGGACCACGCCGCCGTCTCGCCGGACGATCCCGATGGGGGGGGTTTCCTCCATCCTCATAAGGGGCACTCGATGCGACTACCGAAACGGCTGCTCAGCGCGGCCACGGCGACCGCGCTGGCCGGTGCGATGCTGGCGATCACGAACATCTCCACCTCCGCCATCGCGGCGGAGCCGAGCTTCAACTACGGCGAGGCACTGCAGAAATCGTTCCTGTTCTACGAGGCACAGGAGTCGGGACACCTGCCCGCGTCCAATCGCGTGAGCTGGCGCGCCGACTCCACGGTCAACGATGGCAAGGCCGCCGGCGTGGACCTGTCCGGCGGCTTCTACGACGCCGGCGACCACATCAAGTTCGGCTTCCCGATGGCCGCGATGACCACGACCCTCGCCTGGGGCGGCGTCGACTACCGGGCCGCCTACGAGAGCTCCGGGCAGCTGCCGTACCTGCTGAACACGCTGCGCCAGGCGGGCGACTACTTCGTCAACGCCCACCCCGAGCCGAACGTCCTGTACGTCCAGGTGGGCGACGGCGGCGAGGACCACTCCTACTGGGGCGCCCCGGAGACGGTGGAGGCCAAGGGGCACAAGCGGCCGGTATACAAGATCACTTCCTCGTGTCCCGGCACCGACGTGGCGGCGGAGACCGCGGCCGCGATGGCCGCCTCCTCGCTGGTCTTCCGGCCGACCGACGCCGCGTACGCCGACAAGCTGCTCACCCACGCCAAGCAGCTCTTCACGTTCGCCGACACGACCAAGGGCGTGAACGGCCGCGACACCGCGTACGTCAACTGCGTCAGCGCGGCCCAGGGTTTCTACAACTCGACCGGTGAGGGCGGCCAGGTCGAGGGCGCGACCAAGATGTACTGGGACGAGCTGGCCTGGGCCGCCGTCTGGCTGTACCGCGCCACCGGCACCGGCGACTACCTCGACCGGGCCCGGGAGTTCTATCCCAAGATGGGCACCCAGGAAGATCCCGGAAGCAACGGGACGCAGGTGCCGGTGTTCAACTTCGGCTTCGGCTGGAACGACAAGCAGTACGCCGTCTACGAGCAGATGGCCGAGCTGACCGGCGAACAGCAGTACAAGAACGACGTCCAGCGCTACCTGGACTACTGGACGGTCGGATACAAGGGTAAGAAGGGCACGATCACCTCGGGCGGCCTGGCGTACATCTTCTACTGGGCCTCGCTGCGCATGGCCGCCAACACCGCCTTCGTCGCGCTCAGGTACGCCGACCACCTCGGTGAGGACGACCCGCTCTACTCGCGCTATCACGACTTCGGCAAGCGGCAGATCGACTACGCCCTCGGCGACAACCCCCGGCACTCCAGCTACATGATCGGTTTCGGCGTCGACCCGCCGCGCAATCCGCACCATCGTGGGGCGCACGGCGCGTGGACCAACGCCGGACCGGACGGCGAGCCGGCGGTCAGCAGGCACATCCTGTACGGCGCACTCGTGGGCGGCCCCGACGCGGCCGACTCCTACACCGACAGCCGCGGCGACTACGTCAAGAACGAGGTCGCGCTCGACTTCAACTCCGGCATCACCAGCTCGCTCGCCGTCCTCTACGGTCAGTACGGCGGAACGCCGCTGACCACGCTGCCGCAGGAGACCCCGGACGGCCCGGAGTTCTACCTCGAGCCGACGATCACGCATCAGGCCCGCGAGACGGCCGCCAAGACGTACATCATCAACAAGTCCGCCTGGCCGGCGACGGTGCTCGAACGGGCGAAGTTCCGCTACTACTTCACGCTCGACGGGTCCACCACGCCCGACCAGGTGACCGTCGGCACCTCCTACACCCAGTGCAAGACGCCGACCGGGCCGCATCCGTTCGAAGGCCGCACCTACTACGCCGAGGTCGACTGCACCGGCACGCTGATCTTCCCCGGCGGGCAGTCCGAGTACCGGCGCGAGGTGCAGCTCAAGATCGGCGTCGCCGAGGGCGCGACCTGGGATCCCGACAATGACTGGTCGGCCGAGGGCGCGGCCAACATGACGCTCTACGACGACGACGGCCGACTGATCTGGGGCACCCCGCCCGGCGCCGAGCCCAGCCCGTCCCCGAGCCCATCGCCGTCCCCGAGCCCGTCGCCCAGTCCGTCTCCGAGTCCGTCTCCGAGTCCCTCGCCCGCGGACACCACGGCGCCGACCGCCCCCACCGCGCTCCGTGTGTGCGGGTACGACTTCGTCGACGCGATCCCGATGTGCTGGACGCCCGCCACCGATGACGTCGGTGTCACCGGCTACGACATCTACATGGAGCAGCAGGACGGCACGTTCTCGAAGTTCGGATCGACCTCCAACACGCTGTACATAGCCGCCGGCCTGGTAGTGGGGCAGTCGTACACCTTCTATGTGGTGGCCAGGGACGCGGCGGGCAACACGAGCCCACCGTCCGATCGCCTCACCGCGATCGGCCAGTCCGGCCTGCCCACTCCGACCCCCTCCCCCAGTCCTTCTCCTTCTCCGTCTCCGTCGCCGTCACCTTCCCCGAGCGCGGCGTGCGAGGTGGCCTACTCGGTCAACGACTGGGGCGGCGGCTTCACGGCCAACCTGTCGATCACCAACGCCGGCACCACGCCGATCAGCGGGTGGACCCTGAAGTTCGCCTTCCCCGGCGACCAGAAGGTCGGCCTGCCCGGTTGGTCGGCCTCCTGGGCCCAGTCGGGGACCGCCGTGACCGCCACGAACCTCGACTGGAACAAGACCATCAACCCCGACCAGTCGGTGCAGATCGGCTTCAACGGCACCTACACCGGCGCCAACCCCAGACCGACCTCGTTCACCCTCAACGGCACCACCTGTTCCTGACCGCTCTTCCCCGATCGGTCAGGCCGACGGGGCACAGCCTGTACTGACTGACGTGCGCCCGGCACCCCCGCCGGGCGCACGTCCGTCTCCCAGGACCGAAAAAATCGCCTCCGGCACGGCGGCTTCCGCCGCACCGGAGGCGCGTCCCTCACCAGGAGGAGGGCATCAGCAGGTGAAATCGGTCTGGTTCAGCAGGCCAGAGCCGTAGGGATCACCAGGTCCACTTCTGGTTGTTGCCGCCCCAGCAGGAGTAGAGCTGGATCTGGGTGCCGTTGCTGGTGCCCGAGCCGGCGGCGTCGAGGCAGAGTCCGGACTGGACGCCGACGATGGTTCCGTCGGAGTTGCGGCGCCACTTCTGGTTGTCACCGCCCCAGCAGGAGTAGATCTGCACCTTGGCGCCGTTCGCTGAACCGGCCGCGTCCAGACACTTGTCGCCGTACACCCGGAGCTCGCCGGAGGAGGTGAAGTTCCACTGCTGGTTGCTCTGCCCGTGGCAGTCCCACAGCTGCACCTGGGTGCCGTCGCTGGTGCTGGCGTTGGGCACGTCCAGGCAGCGGCCGGAGGCGACACCCTTGATCGTCCCGCCACCGCCGCTGGGGGGCGGCGTGGAACCGCCGCCGCCACCGTCACCGCCGCCACCGGAGGTGCTGCCGATGGTCACGTTGGAGTTTCCGCTGCTCTGGTAGCCCTCAGTGGCGAGGATCATGTAGTCGTGGCTGCCGAGGCTCATACCGGCGCGGGCCCACGCGTCGAAGTGGTTGCCGGTGGTGATGGTGCCGCCCGTCCTCTTCTGCTGCCGGACGCTCCAGTACTGGTTGAAGGTCTTGTTGCCCTCGATGGAGGGGGCGTTGTAACGGGTGGTCTGGTAGATGTCGTAGGTGCCGCCGTCGCTGGTGACGGTGCCCTTGTAGGTGCCCGTGGGCCGGTAGGTGCCCCAGTTGTCGACGATGTAGTACTCGACGAGCGGGTTCCTCGTCCATCCGTACAGCGTCAGGTAGGCGTTGCCGGACGGGTTGAAGCTGCCGGAGTAGCTCACGGTCCTGCGGCTACCGGTGCTCCAGCCCTTGCCGGCGACGAAGTTGCCGGTGTTGCGCCAGGAGGTGCTGTAGTTGCCGCCGGACCCCAGCTCCATGGACACGGTGCCCTGGCTGTCGGTCCAGAACGAGTAGAAGTACCCGTTGTTGTTGCCGGTCTGGTTGGTCGTGACGGCCGCCTGGGCGATGCCGGGCGACAGCAACGCCACGGCCACCGCCGAGGCTACGGCGCAGCTACGGCCGGCGAGGCGCTTGACATGGCCGCGTCTCTTCACGTTCGCGGGACGGTCTTTCATACGCGTGCTTCCTCCTCATGAGGGCCGGCGAGGACCGAGCGGCGTGCCACGACCCCGGCGGGGCCTGTCGGTGGCCGAGGGGACGGCCACCACCCGTCGGCGTCGTACAGCGCGGCGCGGGGTTGCCCGGTCGCCTCATGGGCTGCGACCGGAGGACCAGCTGCCGGCGGGTGACGTTCCGAAAGTATCGGCGCGATGGCGAAAGTATCGGACCGAGCCCTTCGGACTGTCAACGGTTCTGAGCATCGACGATGCCGTGTCCGGTTCGATGGGTCCTCGCGCCAATGACATTTGACCTTGTGACCTGCCGCGTGACCTGGCCTCCGGCATCAAGCTGGTTGACAACGCCCCGTGCAGGCCGAAGAAGGTTCCTGTCGAGCACTTCAGGATCGAGGGAGATTTGATTGAAAGTTTCAGCAGAAAGTGTGTCACTCTGCGCCACGCCCGCCGAAGGCGGATGACATCCGGTCGCCCTCCGAGCGCATGAAATCGGGCGGGCCCGGCCTTGTGCCGAGCCCGCCCGCTCCAGCTTCATCCGGTCCTGCCCGAGGGTGATGGTAGCGCTCACATAAGCCGGCTACGACTATGCGAACGTCACCCGGGCAGGACCCGTCACGCCATTCAGCGCTGCAGGGTCAGCAGACCCGGCCGGTAGGGCAGGAGACCGTAGTCGCCGCCGGAGTTGCGGTCACGGCCCTGGTAGAGCAGCTGCAGGTTGCAGGGGTCGACCGTCTTGGTCTGGTCGGGGTTGGCGCGGACCAGGTCACCGTGGCTGATGTCGTTGGTCCAGGTGGCGCCGCTGTTGGCCTTGCCGGCGAAGGGGTTGCTCTCGCTCGTGGCGTTCGGGGTCCACGTACCGTTCAGGCTGGTGGCCGTGAACGAACGGAAGTAGCGGCCCTGCGAACCCATCGCCTCAACGATCATGAGGTACTTGTTCTGGCCCTGGAGCTTGTAGACCTCGACCCCTTCGAACAGGTTGGCCTGGGTGTCGCTCATGATCGTCGTGTAGTTCGAGCCGAAGTTGCCCGGGAAGTTGCCGATGGGCATGCTGGACCGGTAGATCTTGCCGTTGTCCCCGGCGAAGAACAGGTACATGTTGTTGTCGTCGCCGATGAGCGTCTGGTCGATGGGGCCGGTGCCGGAGCCGGAGATACTCGCGGTGGACAGGGTCTGCTGCGACGACCAGCCGTTGGGGTTGGTGGGGTCGCTGGAGGTCCGGTAGGAGAAGGCGGTCCCGCCCCACTGGTAGGCCAGCACCCAGATGTTCTTCGGAGCGAAGTAGAACAGCGTGGGCGCGACAGCGGAGAAGTTCATCGTGTTCTGGCTGGCCGAGGCCATGTCCGACCAGTTCGTGAAGAGGCCGAAGTTCATCGAACCCCAGCTCGAGCCGTAGTCGTGCGTCGTGGCGTAGACGAGGTGCTTGCCGTTGTGGACGACGTTGGTGAAGTCCTTCAGCGAGACCCATCCCGACTTCGGGTTCGCCAGCGAACCCGTCGACGTCCAGCGGTAGGTCGTCGGAAGATCACAGGTGCCGGTCGGCGGGGGTGTGTACGTGGGCGTGGGGTCGGGGTTGGAGCCGGTTCCAGTGCGCCACTGCTGGTTGGTGCCGCCGTGACAGGTCCAGATGTGCACCTTGGAGCCGTTGGTGGTGCCGTACCCGGACACGTCCAGGCACTTGTTCGCCCCGACAGCGGTGATGGTGCCGTCGGAGTTGAGGCGCCACTTCTGGTTGTTCTGCCCGTTGCAGTCCCAGATGATCACGCTGGTGCCGTCGGCGGTGCCGGCACCGTTGACGTCCAGGCACTTGTTGCCATAGACGCGCAGTTCATTGGCGCTGGTGGTGGTCCACTGCTGGTTGGACTGGCCGTTGCAGTCCCAGATCTGCACCTGTGTGCCGTTCGACTGCGACACGCCGGTCACGTCCAGGCACCGGCCCGACCCCACCCCCACCAGCGGCGTGGTCGCCGCCGAGGCGGGGGCCGACCACATCAGGGCGGTGGCGGGGATGGTCGCCAGCGCCGTCAAGACAGAGGTGGCGAGGGCCGTCCGAGGGCGCCGCCCGCGCGCCGTACGGCCCGATGAGGGAACGGATGGAGACTGCATGGTCTTACTCCTTCGGGGGGGATGTACCAGAAACAGCCGCGCTCGGGCACCAGAGAGCTTCGCCGGAGACGGCAGGAGACAGTGCGCTCCGATCTGACGGGCATCGAGGATCGGACTGCCCCGGTTACAGAACAGCGGAAGCGAGCTGCTCGGGAGCCCGTCCTCACAGTGAGTGCGAATCGATTCGCCAACGTATTTGCATCCACTGAGAAGGAGGAGACGCGGTGTACACCGAAGCACATCCAACCGGCCGATCACCTGTCAAGGCTCGCCGTGTTCGGCCGTTCGACGAAGTCCTCGGCGGTAGCGCCCATCGGCGCGCGTTCGCTCCCGTCGACCGAGGCCCGATGAAACGTTCATCCGCCCTCGCCCGCCGGGTCGCCTCCCGTCGGGCCCCATGCGCTCGAACGGACATGAGGCGCGGCGGCCCGCTCACGCCGTGTTCATCAGTGGTCGCGGGCCGGCAGCCGCCTCGGTCGAGGTCAATCCCCCGGATATGTCGCGAGCCGGCCCCCGGAACCGCGGGCGGCCCTGCCGTCGGTCATCTGCCGCGCGAAGTCGTCGGCGAGCTCGGTCATGGCGGCCCGTCCCTCCAGGTGGACCAGCCACTCGCCGGGCAGCGCGAGGTCTCCGTACCTCGCGCCCAGGATGTTGCCGCAGATGGCGCCGGTCGAGTCGCTGTCGCCCGAGTGGTTGACCGCGAGGAGCAGGGCCCGCCGTAAGATGTCGCGGTCCGCCGGCGCCCCGCCGTGCTCCACCAGCGCGCAGTAGACCGCGATGGCGAGGGCCTCCTCCGCGATCCACGCCCCGCCGAGGGACTCCACCTTCTCCGGGGTGGGGTCGCCGCGGTCGGCGAGGGCAACCGCGGCACGCAGCGCCTCCGTGGTCTCCTCGTGCGCCGGGTAGTCGCCGAGGATCTCCATGGCGTCCGCCACGGCCTCACGGATCATGGCGCCACAGACGAGGAAATGGATCAGTACGGCGAAGGCGCCGGCGGCCAGATGACCGGTCGGATGACCATGGGTGATCCGGGCGCATTCCGCCGCCGTCGCGAAGATCTGACGCGGGGCACCCCCGGCCAGCCCGAACGGCGCGGAGCGCATGACCGTCCCGCAGCCCTTGGAGCGGGGATTGACCGGGCCGGGTTCACCGAGCCGTACCTCACCGCCGGCCCCGCCGTCCGCCTGGCCGCCGCGCTGGGCGTCCAGTCCGGACAGACAGGCGTTGCCGGGCGCACGGCGGGCGTAGAGCCACCGTTGCTCGCGCAGGCCGCCGGTACGGAAGGCGTGCCGGTCGTCACGGGCCGGCGGGGCGTCGTACTGCTGGGTGTCCAGCCACCTCAGGTACGCGGAACGGACCACGGAGGGCACGTGGCAGAAACCACGCTGGGCGAACCGGACATTCGCCCGCAGCAGCCCCTCCAGCGTGAAGAGCGTCATCTGGGTGTCATCGGTGATCAGGCCGATCCCGCCGTTTCCGTCCGGGACGAGGCCGGTGATCCCGGCCGGGCCGTACTCCTCCCGGATGCCTCCGAGCGAGGAGAACTCGATCGGCGCACCGAGGGCGTCCCCGATCGCTCCACCCAGGATGCAGCCCCTGACGCGGCTGCCGTACGTCACATGGTCTTCGGCAGGGCGGTCCGCCACCGGGCGCTCCTCTCGCGATCACGTACAGGAAGGCATATCACCTTCCATGTGCCGGAGACACCCCGGTTCCCGTACGCATCCGCCTTCCCGCCCGCCGGTCAGGCGGCGGAGGAGTCGCGGGTCGCCAGGTCGCGGACGATCTGTATCAGCTCGGCCGGGTCGAAGGGCTTCGTCAGGTACGCGTCGACGCCGGTGCCGAGGCCACGCCGGCGATCGTCCTCCTGTGCCCGGGCCGTGATGAGCACGACCCTGATGTGGCTGGTGTCCTCGTCGGTCCTCAGTCGGGTCGCCGTCTCCCAGCCGTCCATCCGCGGCATCATCACATCCAGCGTGATCACGTCCGGGTCGACCTCGGCCACGCGATCGAGGCAGTCCTGCCCGTCGTAGGCGGTCTCGACCTCGAACCCCTCCAACGTCAGGTTTACCGCGATGAGCTGGCGGATGACCTCGTCGTCGTCCACCACCAGCACTCGCCCGATAATCTCGCCCACAGCCGCAAAGTTAACCTCCCGCGAGGGGATCCCGTGCCGGTTTCGTGGATCTCCGGCAGCCGAGGCGCCTCGCCGTCCAAGAGTGTGACGAGACACCCCCGAGGGCTGGTAGCCTTGTGAAGCGGTCAAGCCCCCTTAGCTCAGGGGATAGAGCACCGGCCTCCGGAGCCGGGTGCGCAGGTTCGAATCCTGCAGGGGGCACACAGCAGCGGGGAGACATCTCCCGGTGCCGATCCGCCATCAGGTGGGTCGGCGATTTGCTTTGTGAGCGCCTGTATCGCGGGCAGGGCTTCCGCCGGCGGACGGGGCGTCACGTTCCGGACCGGCCCGACTCCCGGCACATAGCGAACCGATTCGATATGACAGCGGGTCGGCCTGAGATGCCCGCATGCGACGCAGCCGACGGACCGAGACGGATACCCATGAGGTCCCGGGGCGGTGGCGAGCCACCCCGGGCGTCTCCCCGAGCGGACGTCCCCTGTCCGTAGATCGGGCGCCCTCGCACATCGGTGATCAGATCACCCCGGCCGTCCCACGGTCGAGGCCAGGCGGGCTTGCCTGCCGGCAGTGCGCCCCTCTCAGTACAGTGGCGGGATGTCGGGTGAGCAGGTGGGCGCGCGGGTGGACATCTGGATCTGGTCGGTACGGCTGACCAGGACTCGTTCGATCGCGTCCGACGCCTGCCGGGGCGGGCACGTCCGGGTCAACGGGGTGCGGGTCAAGCCCGCGCACGTCGTCCGGGTCGGTGACGAGGTCCGTCTACGGCACGAGGGGCGCGAACGCATCGTGGTCGTCTCCCGCGTCATCACCAAGCGCGTCGGCGCCCCCGTGGCCGCCGAGTGCTACGTCGACAAGAGCCCTCCGCCTCCTCCGCGCGAGGAGGCCGTGGTGGTGGCCGTTCGGGCTCGGGGCGCGGGACGTCCCACCAAACGCGAGCGCCGCAGCATCGACAGGCTGCTCGGGCGCCCGGCGGTGGAGGGGCGGGACCGCCGCCGGGCGCGCCCGGAGTGAGCGGGCATGCCGCATCGAAGTGGATGCGGGTGCCGCCGGGTGGAAGCCCGGCCGTCGATACGGCGGGCCGCGGACGGTGCATGCGACCGCCCGCGGCCCGGGAGAAGCCTCACATCAGTTGCGCAGGCTCCACTGCTGGTTGGTGCCGCCGTTGCACGACCACAGAATGAGCTTCGTGCCGTTGGCGGTGCCGGCCCCGTTGGCGTCCAGGCACAACCCGGACTGGACACCGGTGATGGTGCCGTTGGAGTTGAGGTTCCACTGCTGGTTGGTCTGTCCGTTGCAGTCCCAGATGATCACCTGGGTGCCGTTCGAGGTGCCCTGGCCGTAGGCGTCCAGGCACTTGTTGCCGAACACCTGCAGCTGCTTGCCCGACGTGTACGTCCACCGCTGGTTGGTCTGCCCGTGGCAGTCCCACAGCTGCGCCTGAGCGCCGTTGGTCGACGAGGCGCCGGTGACGTCCACGCATCGACCTGACTGGCCGCCCACGATCATGACGTTCTGCTGGCCGCCTCCGCTGCCGTTTCCTTGCCTGACGAGCGATTTCGACTCAGCCGATCGGTTGCCCTGGGCGTCGACGACGTAGAGCCGATACTCACCGGTCGACGTCGGAACGGCGATGGAGGTCGCGGTTCCGTCCGCCCGGGTCATCGTGTTGCCGGCGGCGAAGGAGGTCGTGCCCGACGGGGCCAGCCAGACCGTCTTGCTCGCATCGCCGGTGCTGCGGATCGGAATCGAGGTCACACCGGCGCCGACGAACGTGCTGGCGGGCAGGACGTAATCCGGCAGAGAAAGATTGCTCTGCGGGATGATGTTTCTGTACGCGTCCTCGAGTCCGGAGTTCACGGCGATGCCGTAGGCCTGCGACGGCCAGACGTAGTCGGAGGATACGAGGATGTCCTGGACCGTGCTGTTCGGCAGGTTCTTGTTGGAGACCTTGTTGATGGGCCCGTACGTCTGCGTGATGCTCAGGTCGTGCTTCCGCCCGAAGTCATCGGAGTTGATCAGCCACGTGACGTTCTTGTCCACGCTCAGGACGTTGTCGCGGAAGGTCATGTACGCGGAGCCCTCGTCCGGGTGGAGTCCGTACTTGTGTCCGGACGGAACGCCCTGCAGATAGTTGTCGGTGATCGTGGTTCCCGGCTGGCTGCCCAGCGTGTAAATGGGAGCCGTATCGCTCAGGCGCTGCACCGTGTCGATGATGTGGTTGTGGCTGATGGTGTTGTTCTTCGCCGTGGTGGTCGGCCGGTTGGGCGCGATCGAGCCTGACGATCCGTCGAAGTTCCACCACCCCCAGCCGAGCGTTATACCGGACCACGGGGTCTTCTCGATGCGATTGTGCTGGATGGACAGGCCGTCGGCGAAGTACGCCGAAATGGGGCTGTGCCCGTTGAACAACACGGCACTGTCGTAGATGTAGTTGTTCTTGATCTCGATGTTCTTGGGCGCTCCTTCGACCCCCACGGGATACTTCTCGCGATTGGCGGAGGTGTAGTCCCCGATGTAGACATGCTGGGGGTGGCCGACCGAGATGGCGGATCCGGCGATGTCGTTGGTGTAGTTCCCGATCAGCTGCGTGTTCACCACGTCGTTGGCCATGCTGATTCCGTCGACGCCGGTGTGCTGTATCCGGTTGTTCTGCAGCACGAGCCCGTCGGCGTTCTCGATCTGAATCATGCCCGGCGCCAGGTCGACATTGCGGTAGTAGTAGGCGTGGAAGTTCTGCCTGGCGTATGCGAGCGCGCCGAGATTGCCCTGCTGGGCCTGCTTGAGCACCGAGCCGGCCACGTTGAACAGGTTCCAGTCGGAGTGCTGGACCGTGAGGCCGGAGAACGTGATGTTGCGGGCGCGGCTGCTCGTGGAGGTGCCGGCGACCTTGATGAGGGTGGACACGTTGTTCGGTGCCCAGACCGCCGCGTTCGTCATGTCCTCCGAGCCTGCCTTGTAGTAGTACAAGGTCTTGCTCGACTTGTCGAAGTAGAACTCGCCCGGCGCGTCCAGGAACTCGTAGGCGTTCATGACCTTGTGGGTGCCGCCGATCTGGGCGTTCCCGTTGAAGGCGCCCTGGGCGATGGCCGCTCCCGGCTGCTGGAACAGGGCTACGCGATTGGAGCCGTCAGAGGTGACCTGCCGGACTCCCACGATGGCCGTGGTCCAGGTCGTCGACGTCTCTATTTCGATGTCGTCCTGGTTGGCGGCGACGGCGGGAAAATCACTCGGATTGTATTTCGCCCCCGCGCACTGCGAACCCGATTCCCACGCCCAGGAGGCCTGCCCCGCCGTGATGGTGTAGTTTCCGTAGCACCCCAGCGAGCTTATCGTTTTGGACGCCATGTGCGCCCGCTTGTCGTTGACATAGAGCGCACGGAGCTTGTTGGTGCGATTCAGCGGGGCTTTCCAGATGTTGCCGCTGTGCTGCGTCCATCCGGTCACCTGGACGCCTCCGCTGAGGATCGGCGTCTCGTTCTGGTACGCGGCGTATATGACCCGGTGACCATTCGTGCCGGAGTCGGCCGGCGTGAAGTCGATTGTGCTGCCGACCGGGTAGTTCCCCCCGCGGAGGTACACGTAGATGTCGCCTGACATGTTGGCGTTCACCGTGCGAACGACGTCCCTCGCGCGCTGCAGGGTTCTGAACGGTGATGTGATCGTCCCCGGGTTGGCGTCATTGCCGTCGGGGGCGACGTAGTAGGTCGCCTGGGTCGCCGCCGAGGCCGGGGTACTACCTGAGGCCGGCAGCAACACGGCGGCGACGAACACCGCGAGCGCTGCTAACGCCTTCTCAGTGGTGGACAGGGCTGACTTCACGCTCTGTTCCTTTCGCTGGTTCCGAGCACATTTCCGCCGCGAAATCACCCCGCCGTGACAGAACTCATCGGGATGTGCCATCGCGCGGGCGGGGCGCCTTTGTCTTGCTGTCGCGGACGTCGATAGAAGGGCCGTGCACCGTGGGAGCCGAGGGGCCGGCCACCCTCACGCCATACGCGGCGATCGCCCTGGAACGCGGGCCTCGGCAGGCTCGTCGCCGGGACGTCGCCGCTCGGTCGGCGAAGATCGCCGCAGAAAGCGCGGCGACGTCGACGGTCGCCGCCGCCGTGGTGGTGGTGGTGAAGCGTCACGGTTCAGCGGCACGCTCATTGAAGCTCCTGATGGCGAGTCGGGGGGTGATACTCGCGGCCGAGTGCCGGCTGTGCCGCCACGGCTGGTCCGCCGCCGCGGTACGGCCGCCATTCGCCGGACACCCTGATGCAGGGCATGCGGTCAAGAGGGTGCCTCCGAAGGCGAGAACGCGATCGGGTTGTCCGGAGGACATCCCATGAGTAGGCTCGATTTTCGTACAACGTATGACGTCTGATGTGTTGGGTCAAGAAACAATCGCACGCGCCCGGTAGCCTGGCCCCGGATCACAGGACGGCCGACGATTCGCGCGGAAATCGGCTGAAACTTTCACCGGCAGAGGGCCGGGCGCCGGCATGGCGACCGCGAGGTGTGCGCCTTGCCTTCCTCATTCATCCCCTGGGCGCGACGTGGCCGCGGAGAGTCATCCCATCTTTGGTCCACGCGGAAGGGTTCTGTCGCCGTCTCCCTCGCACAGCTCACCCGTGCGCCCGCCCTCCGCTGAACGCGGGAACGCGAGGGCCGACCGGAAGGTCAGTCGACAGGGGTGATCGGGGCCGGATAGCCGGCGACCTGCCTGGACAGGCGCCAGGGCGTACGCGCCTCGGGCGTGGGCAGGCCGGCCAGCTCCGGGACGTACCGGCGGATGTAGGCGGCGTCGTGGTCGAACCGGGCGGCCTGCCGGACGGGGTTGAGCCGGCGTCCTGGGCGGGTGGAGTTTCCGGTGCCGGCGACCCACTGCCAGTTGCCCGAGTTGTTCGCCACGTCCCCGTCGAGCAGCAGGTCGAAGAAGTGCCGGGCCCCCGTCCGCCAGTCCACGCCCAGGTGGTTGACGAGGTAGTCAGCGACGATCATGCGTGCCCGATTGTGCATCCAGCCTTCGGCGAGCAACTGGCGCATGCCCGCGTCCACGATCGGGACGCCGGTCATGCCCGCTTTCCACATCTCCACCGCGTGCGCGTCGTCGCGCCACCGCCTGGGGCGTGGCCGGTAGTCGTCCCGGTTGATCCGCGGGAACGCCAGGGTCACCTGGTGGAAGAAGTCACGCCAGCACAGTTGCCGGACGAACTCCTGGCGATCGCCGGCCGCCGCGGCGAGTTCCAGCGGGGACAGGCATCCGAAACGCAGGTACGGGCTCAGCCGCGAGGTGCGGTCGCCGGCGAGGTCGTCGCGCCCGTCGGCGTAACCGTCCAGCCCCTGCGACGACCAGGACTTCAGGCGGGCTCGAGCCGCCGACTCCCCGCCCCGCGCAGCGGGATGCGGTGAAGGGCCCGGCAGGTCCCCGGCGACCAGGCCGGGCGGCAGCGGAACGTGGGACGGCGCCGCGAGCACCGCTCGGCGTGTCCAGCCGGACCACGCCCGCCAGTAGGGCGTGAAAACCCGGTAGTGCTCCCCTCCGCCCGATGGTCGCAGCGCACCGGGAGGGACGACCGTCAGGCCGGGAAAGAGGCGGAAGTCGATCCGTTCGCCGGCGAACCGGCGCTCCCGTGTGCGGCCGAGCTCGCTGACGTCGCCACCGGCGAATATCGCGCCGGCCTCGACCTCGCGGACCAGCCGCATCGTCTCGGCCACGACATCGCCCCGCCGCACGATCAGGTCACCGTGCCGGGCCCGCAGCGACTCGCGTAGGTCGGCCAGGCAGTCGAGCAGGAAACCGGCCCGGCAGCCCGCGGGCACCGCGGGATCCAGGACGAACAGTGGCACAACGCGACCACCGCGCTCGCACGCGGCCGACAGCGCCGGATGATCGTGCACCCGCAGATCCCTGGTGAACAGCACAATCACGGTGTCCACACATCCAGTATTCCGATGCCGACGCCCCGCCGGACGCGCAGGTGCGCCGGACTACCGCTCCCCCGGCCGGCGCCGCATCTCGGCCAGCTCGGCTTCGAGCCGGGCGACCTCCTGCTCCAGCCGCAGGATGCGGCGGCACCTCCGTCAATGAGGCGGGGCCGGAGCCGGACAGGGGGTTAACGGACGGCACAGCGGGCACGGCCACTCAGGCGGCGCGCTGCTGTCCGCTGACCGCCGGGCTCTCGCACCGGCTTCTCGACTGACGGGATCGGCACGACATGGGCTCACACGTCATCGACGCCCCGGGAACGATTCTGAAGACGGCGCTGGCGGTGGGCGCCGCCGCACTCACCGGCAGGTGGGCCGCGAACCCCGGCTCGGCCTGGTATCGGCGGTTGCGCAAGCCTCCGTGGCAGCCGCCCGAGCGGGCCTTCGGCCTGGTCTGGACACCGTTGTACGCGCTGATCGTCTATGGCGGCGCCCGTGCCTCGGCGCACGGCGACGATGGGCAACGTGCGGCGCTGAGTCGCGCGTTGGCCGCGAACCTGCTCTTCAACGCCGCCTGGCCGGTGCTGTTCTTCCGCCTCCGCGCCCCGCGTCTGGCCCTGGCCGAACTCCTCGCTCTCAACGCGTCCAACCTGGTCCTCATCCGCCGTGCCCTGGCCGCCGACCGCCCGGCCGGGCTGCTCCTGACGCCCTACGCCGGGTGGACGGTGTTCGCCACGGCCCTGAACGCCTCCCTGTGGCGGCGGAACCGGACGACGCCCGCGGCGACCGGCGGCGACTAGGCGATCGGGCTCGGGGGGTGATTCACGTGCTCCGCTGTCTGGTGACCGGGGCGACGGGCTACATCGGCGGGCGGCTGGTGCCGGAGCTGCTCGACGCCGGCCATGCCGTACGCTGCATGGCCCGCACTCCCCGTCGGCTCCGCGACCACGACTGGCACGACCGCGTGGAGATCTGCAAGGCCGACGCCACGGACTACGCCGAGACCAGGGCCGCGCTCGAAGGCGTCGACGTCGCCTACTACCTGATCCACACCATGGGCTCGGCGGGCGACTTCGCCAGCCAGGACCACACGGCGGCGACGACCTTCGCCGCGGCGGCCGAGGACGCGGGGGTGGGCCGCATCGTCTACCTCGGCGGCCTCACCCCGGCGAGCGATCCCTCACCGCACATGCGCTCCAGAGGCGAGGTGGCGCGGATCCTACTCGGCTCCGGCGTCCCCACGGCGGTGCTCCGCGCCGCGATGATCATCGGCTCGGGATCGGCGTCGTTCGAGATGCTGCGCTACCTCACCGAGCGGCTGCCCGCCATGACCACCCCCGCCTGGGTGCGCACCCGGACCCAGCCGATCGCGATCCGTGACGTGCTGCGCTACCTCGTGAGGTGCGCCGAACTGCCGAAGGAGGTGCATCGGGAGTTCGACATCGGCGGCCCCGACATCATGACTTATCAAGACATGATGCGCGGATACGCCGCCGTCGCCGGGCTGCCGCCCCGGCTGATCATCCCGCTGCCCGTGCTGACCCCACGCCTGGCCAGCTACTGGGTGGGATTCGTCACCCCGGTCCCCGCGAGCGTGGCCCGTCCGCTGGTGGAGTCGCTGCGCAACGAGACGATCTGCCGCGAGCACGACATCGCCCGTCACGTTCCCGACCCGCCCGAGGGACTGATCGGGTTCGAGCAGGCCGTACGGCTCGCCCTCCGCCGCATCAAGGAAGCCGGCGTCGCCACCCGCTGGTCGTCGGCCTCCACCCCCGGAGCCCCGAGCGATCCGCTGCCCAGCGACCCCGACTGGGCCGGCGGCGATCTGTACGTGGACGAGCGGCACCGGGCCGTCGACGCCCCACCGGAACATCTGTGGCGGGTGATCGAGGGCATCGGCGGGGACAACGGGTGGTATTCGCTGCCCGTCGCCTGGCGGATCCGCGGCTTCCTCGACCGTCTCCTGGGTGGCGTCGGCCTGCGCAGAGGACGGCGCGACCCCTACCGGCTCCGCGTCGGCGACGCCCTCGACTTCTGGCGGGTGGAGGAGGTCGTGCCCGGCTCCCTGCTCAGGCTGCGTGCCGAGATGCGGCTGCCGGGGCTGGCCTGGCTGGAGCTGACCTGCCGGAGGGCCGACGGAGGCAGCGTGTACGGCCAGCGGTCGATCTTCCATCCGCACGGCCTGCTCGGCCACCTGTACTGGTGGGGCATCACCCCGTTCCACGGACTGATCTTCGGCCGCATGCCGGGGAACATCGCCGAAGCCGCCGGCCGGCAGGCCGGACACGCGGCCACGCCTCCCGCCGCCCAGCCCGCCGAGCAGCCCGCCGAGCAGGGCGCCGAGCAGGGCGCCGGACTGGGCGCCGGACTGGGCGGACAACGCAAAAAGGGGCGGGACTCCGGTTTCACGGAGTCCCGCCCGTTCTCTCGACGACGCCCACGCGTCGTGCACCGTGCCGTCGGCGACATGGTCACCGATCGCGAGCGGCCCGACCGGCCCGATGGATCACAGACGCATTAGCCTGATTTTCGGGACGACTCGGGCGGAGGTGCGGACGCGGATGAGTGAGACCGATCCGCACATCCACGTCGAGCAGAAGGTGCGCGGCCGCGGGTGACGGCGGCCGGCCGCCTCAGCGACTCTCTTCCCCACCTCGGCTCTCGCCTCAGCGGACGCCTTCCGCGCCGAAGGCCGCCATCGCCGGACCCGCGTCGATCTCGACCACCCGGGACGGCGATGCGCCGAGCACGGCCAGCGCACCGGTCGTGCGGCCGAGTTCCATCCCTTCCGGCCCCCGCAGGGTCCACATGGCGACCTCCTCCATCGGCTCGGGGCGCACAGCCCGGCCTCGTCCAACCCGGTCCCCTCCAACCCGGTCCCCTCCAGCCCAGTCGAGCAGCCGCGGCCGATCGGCCGGGCCGGACACGGTCAGCGCCCGCATGGGCACCCGCAGCCCGTCTCCGGTGGCCTTGAGCACCGCCTCCTTCCTGGTCCAGTACGTCACGAGCGCGGCCGGACGCTCCCGCTCCGGCAGCCGGCCGTACACCTCCGCCTCCTCCGGCCCGAGGATCTTTCCGGCCAGCAGGTCGCAGTCGACGAGGCGGGCCCCGTCCTCGACGTCCACCCCGACCCGGCCGCCCCAGGCGACGGCGCAGACGACGTACGCGCCCGCGTGCGTCAGGGAGATCTCCGGTGTGCCGCTCCCCGCGATCCGCGGCTTTCCGTGGGGTCCGCCGCAGTCAGGGCAGTCCCGTTCGATCCGTACGGCCGCCGGCGCCACGCCGAGGTGACGGGCCGACGCCACCCGCATCAGCGCACAGCCCACCGCGAACCGGTCGCGTGCCTCCAGTCTGCGCATGGCGCCGTACCGGTCGCGCTCCGCTTCGTTCATGAGTCCGGCCACGAGGTCACGGTGGGTGACGGCGGTGTCCGTCCCGGCCCACCACACCCACACCTGTCCCTCCCGCGCGCCGGGCCGGGCGATGACCGGTGGGGCGGCCGGGTTCACGCCGCGGCGACGCCGGGGAGCACGGCCAGGGCTCCCGGCTCGCTGTTCTCGATGTAGTCGGACAGCGAGCCGTACTTCTCCCTGAGCCGGCGCTTGAGCACCTTGCCCGTCACGCCGACGGGGAGCGAGTCGGCGACCTCCAGCATCGTGAGGCGCGGATATCCGGCCCGCCGCAGCACCTCGTTCGCCTGCCTGAGCAGCTTCAGCGGGTCGACGCCCCTGGCCTCGGAGGTGATGACGGCGACGGCCACGGTCTCGCCGTCGAGGTCGCCGGCGACGACCGCGCAGTCGAGGACTTCCGGTACGTCGCTGAGGATGGCCTCCTCCATGAGCACCGAGTAGCCGGGGCCGTGCGCCGTCTCGATGGTGTCCTGCGCCCGGTCGACGTGGAAGTAGTTGTCCTCCTCGTCCCGATAGACCACATCGCCTGTCAGCCAGTAGCCGCCGAGCCTGCTCCGATACGTGGTGTCGGAGTCGTTCCAGTAGCCCGCCGTGATCGCCGGCCCCCGGGCGCCGAGCAGTCCGATCTCGTGCGTGTCGGCCAGGCTGCCGTCCTTGCGCAGTACGGCGACCAGGGAGACCCCGACCGGCTTGCCGACGCAGCGGTCGTGCCGCTCGGACCGCAGCGTCCGCACCTTCAGCAGGACGGCCCAGCCCAGCTCCGTGGTGCCGAGCCGGTCCAGGAAGGAGGACGGCGGCAGCTCGGGGCTGCGCCGGGCGAGGAGCTTCATCATGTGCGCCTCGTGGACGGCGTCGGCGGTGGTGACCCACTGACCGACCGAGTCGAGCGTGCCCGGGGGGAGGTCGAGCGCGGCCAGGTCGGCGCAGGCGTGGCCGAAGGCCATGACCGCGGTCGGCTGATACTCGCGGATGGCGGCCACCATCTCCGCACCGGTCGGGTCGTACAGCGGCACGATCGGGGTGCCGGCGAAGATGGCGTACGTCATGTAGTGGATGCAGCCCAGGTGCGACTGGGGCATCGCCGCGAGCATCACGGCACCCGGGGTGACCAGGGTCGGGTCCTCCTGAGTGAGCCGGAACCTCGGTCCGGCCGTGCTCGACCTGTGCGTCTGGACGACCGGCTTGGGCCGGCCCGTCGTGCCCGACGAGTGCAGGATCGAGACCGGGTCCTCGGGCGCGTGACGGTAGCGTCCCTCCTGCGTCAGCACGGCGGCCGGGGGCGCCGGCAGTTCCTCCTCCAGCTGGATCCAGCGCAGGCTGGGCAGCCGCTCGATCTCGTCGCCGAGCTCACGCAGGTGCGCGCGGTCGGTGTAGAGGCCGACCGGGCTCGTCTGGTCGATCAGGGAGGCGGCGATCTCCCGCGGGGAGTTGCTGTTGACGAGTACGGCGACGGCGCCGATCTGGGCCAGCGCGTAGTAGTGCACCGAGTAGGCGAAGAAGTCCTTCATGTAGATCGCGACCCGGTCGCGCGGGACCACGCCCCGGTTGAGGTACCACACCGACCAGCTCTGCGCCAGATGGTCGAGGTCCAGCAGGCTGAAGTCGCTCCGCGGCAGACCGTCGGTGCCGGTCAGCGGTCTGCCCGAGTGGATGAAGGGCACGTCCGGGTGCGGGTTCGCCTCGATCGCCGACGTGAGCAGGTTCCCGCCGCCGACGTTCGGCTTCTCCGCGAACCTGCGGCGCTGCTCCATCGTCAACAGGGCCTTCTCTGACAACGACATGGTTCTCACCTTCCCGTGGTCGGGTGACCTCTTTGGTGGGGGTAATCAGGGGTGCGTGGCCGGCCGGGACACGGCGCGGCCCCGGAGCCCGGTGATGCGAAGGCTCCGGGGCCGCGACGCGCGAAGGTGTCCGGAGGGCGAAGGCGTTCGGATGGGCACAGGTGTTCAGATGGGCACAGGTGTCCGGAGGGCAGAGGTGTCCGGATGGGCACAGGTGTTCAGATGGGCGAGTGCGCGACGGGCGCCGATTTCCCGGTGAGGACGATGCCCGGGCGGGCAGGCGGATGCCCGGTGGGCGCGGATGCCCGGGTGGGGACGGGCGCCGGTCAGCCGGTCGGCGATCCCGCCTCCGCCTTCGTCAGGGAGGTGACCCGGTCGCGGAGTGCGCCGCGGTCGAGCTTGCCGACGCCGATCAGCGGCAGCTCGTCGATGATCTCCAGCCGTTCCGGCAGCTTGTAGCGGGCCAGCCCGCACGACTCCAGATGCCGCCGGACGTCGCGGAGGCCGGGCGGGGTGTCCCCCGACGGCACGGCGAACAGGCAGACGATCTCACCGTAGACCGGGTGCGGCATGGGCGCGACGCCGGCGGCGGCCACCCCCGGCATCTGCCGCACCAGCTCCTCCAGCTCCTCGGCGCAGATCTTCTCCCCACCCCGGTTGATCAGGTTCTTGATCCGTCCGGCGATCTCGAGGTTGCCGTCCGGTCGCCGCCGGACCAGGTCTCCCGTGCGGTAGAAGCCGTCCCGGGTGAAGGCCCGCGCGGTGGCCTCGTCGTCGCGGTAGTAGCCGGCGACGGTGGAGGGCCCACGGGTGAGGAGCTGCCCGACCTCGCCCTCGGGGACCGGCCGCTCGTCCTCGTCGACGATCATGATCTCGTCGCCGGGCGATGCCGGACGCCCCTGGGTGGCGAGGGCGATCTCGTCCGGGTCGTCGAGCCGGGTGAAGTTGGCCAGCCCCTCGCTCATGCCGTACACCTGCTGGATCGCACAGGGCAGCGCCCGGCCAGCCACACAGGGCAGCGCCCGGCGCGCCCGGCCGGCCAGCGCCGGGTCCAGCCGGGCGCCGCCGACCTGCAGGACCCGCAGGCTGGACAGGTCGTAGCGCTCGGTGCCGAGCACGCCGAGCCACTGGGTGACGAGCCCGGGAACGGCGGCGACGTGCGTCACACGCTCCCGCCGGATCAGGTCCAGCACCCGCCGCGGGTCCTCCGCGCTGCCCAGCACGACCGTGCCGCCCGCGGCCAGCGTCCCCATGACGCCCGGGTAGGCGAGGACGAAGGTGTGGGTGGCCGGCATCACCGCGAGGTAGACGGTGTCCGCGGAGATCCCGGCGACGGCGGAGGTGGACCTGACGACGTAGCCGTAGTCCTCGTGGGTGCGGACGATCACCTTGGACGGCCCGGTCGTGCCGCTGGACAGCAGCATCAGCGCGGCGCCGGCGGGATCGGCTCCCCCGCCCGCCTCCGCTCCCCCCGCTGTTTCCGCTCCCCCGGCCGTCCCGGCACCGTCCCCGCTCGCGGCCCCGTCCCCGGCCTCGGCGCCTACGGTCTCGCAGAGCCGTGCCAGATCGGTGACGTCCGGCCCGTCCTCATCCGGCCCCTTCTCATCCGGCCCGGCCTCGCCGTTCCCGCCGGCCACGAGGATCCTGGTGAGGTACGGATGCCGGTCCCGCAGCTCCCGGATCATGGCGAGGTGGTCGGAGCGGCGGGTTCTGCCGGGCACCGCGACCGCCTGGGGACGGGTCAGCCGCAGGATCCGGTCCAGCTCGTACTCCCGCAGCGTGGCACCCGTCAGGACCGGCGGGGCGCCGATCCGCATGAGCGCCAGCATGAGGACGACGTACTCGATCGAGTTGGGCAGCTGGACCACGACGGGGTCGCCGGGACGGACGCCCATCCTCCTCAGCCGACCGGCCACCCGGTCGACCGTGGCGGCCAGCTCGCCGTAGGTGACCCGGCGCTCCCCGGCGACGAGCGCGCACGCGCCGGGACGGCCGCGCGCGTGCCGCAGCAGAACGGCGTCGAGCGTCTCTGATCGCCACCATCCCGCCTCGCGATATCGCCGCGCGCGGTCGTCCGGCACGCGGGGGAACCCGGACGGCGGGCCGGACTCCTTCGTCCGATCCGCCGGGGTCCCCTGTTCCGCGTCGGTTCCCTGTCCTGCCGGGGTCTCCTGTCCTGCCGAGATCCCCTGCTCGGCGGGGCTCCCTCGGTCCGGCGGGGTGATGAGCGCCGCCAGCTCGCCCAGTGAATAGTCCGTGGCGTCCCAAAGATCGATCTTGAGCCCGAACCGGTGCGCCAGTTCCAGTTCCAGCTCGCTCGTCTCGACCGAGTCGAGCGCGAGGTCCGCGCGCAACCTGACCTCCGCCGCGATCTCGGCGGTCGTCACGCCCACCTCGCGCAGCACCTCGCCGATGGCCTCGATGCTCATGTCAGTCCACTCATTCCGCTCCTGCTCGGACACTCGCCACGTGAACTCCCTAGAGCCGGGACAGCGACTCCTCGATCGTGCCGACGACCCGGTCGAGCACGTCGGGGGTGTGCGTCACGCTGAGGAACCACGGCTCCAGCGGGTTCGGATGGAAGTACAGCCCGGCCCGCTGGCACAGGTCCTGGAGGCGGCGGTGCGCGGCGAAGTCGATCAAGGGCACGCCCGCGTCGTAGGCGGGCACACCGTCCTGCCGCTCGGTCAGGAGTGCCACCGAGATCACCGAACCGGCGCGTACGACACGGGCATGCCGGCCGGCAGCGACGAACGTCTTGGTCAGCCGCTGCTCCAGCTCACCGCCGATCAGGTCGAGGGTCTCGTAGACCGAGGGATCGTCGCGCAGCTTGCCGAGCATGGCCACAACGGCGGCGACCGCCGCGTGGTTGCCCGAGAACACCCCGGCGTGGAACGCCTCGTTGCGGGCGAGCGGCGCCATGATCTCCTTGCCGCCGCCGAAGGCGGCGACCGGGAAGCCGCCGCCGACGACCTTGGAGAGGATCGTCAGGTCCGGCCGTACACCGAGCAGTTCCTGGGCGCCGCCCAGCGCCACCCGGCAGCCGGTGATGACCTCGTCGAAGACCAGCAGCGCGCCGTTCGATGCGGACAGCTCGGCGATGCGCTCCAGGAATCCGGGCAGCGGGTGGACCACCCCCGCGTTGCCGCAGATCGGTTCGAGGATCACGGCGGCGATCTCGCCGCCGCGCTCGGCGAACAGCCGCTCCAGGGCCTCGGTGTCGTTCCACGGCAGCTGGAGCGTGTACGAGAGCGCCGAGGGGATCATGCCGGGCGCCCCGGGGACGGCGCCGTGCGGGTCCGCACCGCCGCCGGTGATGGCCGCCTTGCGCAGGACGGTCTCGCTCCACCCGTGGTAGTGCCCCTCGAAGGTGACCACCAGATCGCGGCCGGTGGTGAACCGGGCCAGCCGCAGCGCCGAGGTGATCGCCTCGGTCCCGGAGTTGGCGAACCTGACCTGCTCGATCGACGGGAAGGTCGCGGCGATCAGCTCGCCCGCCTCGTGGTCGAGACGGTGCGGGATGCCGGTGATGGCGCCGAGCCTGAGCCGCTGGGCGACCACGCCGAGGACATCCGGATCGGCGTAGCCGAACAGGTGCGGGCCGTACCCCATGTTCACGTCGATGAGCTCGTTGCCCTCGACGTCCCAGATCCGG
Source organism: Sphaerimonospora sp. CA-214678 (assembly GCF_050942215.1). Classification (GTDB taxonomy): domain Bacteria; phylum Actinomycetota; class Actinomycetes; order Streptosporangiales; family Streptosporangiaceae; genus Sphaerimonospora. The sequence continues at coordinate 1,438,807 of NZ_CP192056.1, read as the reverse complement.
CAGCCCGCCGACCGGTCCAGCACGAGGGGGGTCTGGATGCCGAGGTTGCGCATGTTGCTGCTGCCGCCGCCGGCGACGACCGCGCGGGTCGCGTCGAGCAGCGACTCGCTGGTGACTCGTGTGAGCTCGGCTGATGTCTGAACCATTCGGATCAACTCCTCCGGGTGTGCTGCCGCGCGTGGTACGCGGGAGCGGTGACCGTCACGTAGGGCGGATCGCTGGGGATGCCGGACAGATCGGCCTCGAACACGACGAGGTCGTCGCGGCGTTCGGCCTCGGAGAACCGGTTGAACCGGTAGGTGACGAGCATCGCCCGGTTCCTACCGGTCTGGACGAACTCGGCCAGCAGCCGTACGCGTGCCGCGCGCGCCAGCCGCTTGATGTGGTTGATCATGATCGTGCCGACACCGCGCGACATCACCCGGCACGACATGAGCAGCAGCTTGATGGTCCACGTCTCTTCGGCCTTCTCCACCAGCGCGAGGCCGATGGTGCCGTAGGGGCCGTAGCGGTCCTCGAGCGCCGCGGTGAGCAGCAGGTGCCGGTCCGACGTGCGGAAGGCGTCGAGCTCCTCGTAGGAGTAGGTGTAGCCGGTCGTGTTGAGCTGGTTGGTGCGCAGCGTCAGCTCCTCGGCCCGCCGGAGGTCGTCCTCCGTGGCCTCGGTGATGGCGAAACGCATGTTCAGGCTCTCGAGGAACGCCTCCTGCGCCCCGGTGAAATCGGCCTCGGCGGTCTTGCGCTCCCGATCCGCCCGGTACATCAGGCGTCTGTTCCGGGAGTCATCGGTCACGAAGTCCGGGGTGAACTCGGCCCGCTCGGTGAGCGTCGCGATCTCCGTGGCGTCGAGGCAGCGGACCTCGGGCAGGGCGAACGCCACCTCCTCGCGTTCGAAGGGCTGGTCGTCCACGAAGGCCAGCGCGTCGATGCCGATGTTGAGGTCCTCGGCGATCGCCTTCAGGGACACCGACTTGGCGTTCCAGCCGATCCGCGGACAGAGGAAGTAGTCCTCCAGGCCGAACTCGCGGAGCTTGGCCAGCGCGGCCTCCGGGTCGTTCCGGCTGGCGATCGAGTGGACGATGCCGCGCCGGTCCAGCTCCCGGATGGCGGCCACGGCCTCGGGAACCGGCCTGACCTCGTCGTTCTCCAGCAGGATTCCCTGCCACAGGGTGTTGTCGAGATCCCAGACCAGGCATTTCACGGTCTTGCGCCTGGCGGCGGATCCGCCGTTGCCCACAGTCATCCCTCCTCGCAGGGGATCAGCCGGGCGATCATCGTCTGCTGGATCTGACTGCTGCCCTCGATGATCTCCATGACCTTGGCGTCCCGGAACAGCCGCTGGGGCGCCCCGCTCGGATCGCATCCGTACGCACCGTGGATCTGCACGGTGTCGGTGGCGGCGCGGAAGGCCCCGGTGGAGGCGAAGTACTTCGCCATCCACACCGCCGCGACCGCGTCGGGGCGGCCCGCGGCCACGAGCTCACCGGCCTGCAGGCACAGCAGCCGGGCGGCCGAGACCGTGGTGGCCATGTCGGTGAGCAGCCGCTGGACCAGCTGGTGGTCGGCGATCGGCGCGCCGAACTGCCTGCGTTCCCTGGCGTGGCCGAGTGAGGTCTCCAGGCACGCCTGCGCCAGGCCGACGGAACCCCACGCGACGCTGTAGCGTCCGACGTCCAGCGCGTCGCTCGCCACCGGGGCGAGCCCGAATCCGGGCCGGCCCAGCAGCGCCGACCGGGGGACACGGCAGTCTTCGAAGCGCAGTTCGGCCAGCATCGACGCCCGGGTGCCGAGCATGCCGTCGATCGGCACCACGGTCAGCCCGGGCGTGTCCCGTTCGACGACGAAGGCGCTGAACCGCCCCTCGAATCCGGCGAACACCAGGAAGACGTCGGCCGCCTGGGCGTAGGTGATCCATTTCTTGGTGCCGTCCAGCACGTAGTGGTCGCCGTCGGGCCGCGCCGTCGTGGCGATCAGCGTGACGTCGCTGCCCGCACCGGGCTCGCTGAGCCCGAACGCGCCGACCCACTCTCCAGCGGCGAGCCTGGGCAGCCAGCGCGCACGCTGCTCCGCGTTCCCCCAGCGTGCGACGGAACGGCACACCATGCTGTGCACGGTCAGCACGCTGCGCACGGATGAGCAGCCCAGCCCGATCGCCTCGTTGAGCAGGCCGAACTCGACCAGGCCGAGCCGGCTGCCGCCGTACTCCTCGGGAACGAGCGCCCCGAGATGCCCCGCCCGCGCCATCGCGGTGATCACATCGCGGGGCAGCCGTCCCGCGCGGTCCCATTCCCCGGCGAACGGTGCGATCTCGGTCTCGGTGAACCTCCGATACTCGCTCAGCGTCTTGGTCCGCACCTCGCCCAGCGAGTGCACGCCGGCGATCGTCGCCATGCCCGGCCTCCTAGGTTCCGGCCGGTACGACGGTCTTCGCGGTGACGAACCGCGCGATCGCCTCGATGGACCGGAAGTTGTCGAACTCCAGGTCCTCGTCGGCCACGACCAGCGAGAACTCGCGCTCCACCATGGCGATGAGCTGCATCACGAACAGGGAGTTCGCGTAGCCGGAGGCGAAGACGTCCTCCTCGTCCGCGAAGTCGTGCTCCTTGAAGTATCCGCGCAGGAATTGCCTGACCTTCGCCTTGATCTCGTCCATGCGTTCACCCTTCTACCGGTCATCGCCGCCGGTGATCCCTACTCGTAGGTGTGGAAGCCGCGACCGCTCTTACGGCCGAGCAGGCCCGCGTCGACGAGCTGCTTCAGCAGCGGGCACGGGCGGTACTTGCTGTCGCCGAAGCTCCGGTAGAGGCCTTCGACGGACAGCAGGATCGTGTCGAGGCCGATGAGGTCCGCGGTCTCGAGCGGACCCATCGCGTGCCCGAAGCAGCCCTTGAAGAGCCGGTCGACCTCGCTCGCCTCGGCCACCCTCTCGTGGACCAGGTAGGCGGCCTCGTTGACGGTCAGCATCAGCACCCGGTTGGAGACGAACCCCGGGGAGTCCGCGACCACGACCCCCTCCTTGCCGATCGCCGCCAGGACGGCGAGCATGGTCCGCACGGTCTCGTCGGAAGTGTGGAATCCCCTGATCACCTCCACCATCGGCTTGAGCGAGACCGGGTTCATGAAGTGCGCGCCGATGACCCGGTCGGGCCGCCCGGTGACGCCGCCCACCCGGGTGATCGGGATCACCGAGGTGTTCACGGCGAAGACCACGTGGGGCTTGCAGACGGCGTCGAGTCCCTCGAACACCGGCCGTTTGACGTCCCAGTCCTCGGTGACGTTCTCCACGACGAAGTCCGCGTCGGCGACGTCGGCGAGATCGGTGGTGAAGCGGATGCGGCCGAGGACCTCGGCCCGGTCCACGGTCGGCGGGGCGGCCAGCCCCGTACGCGCGCCCAGCATCCGCTGGAAGCGGAGGCTGCGCAGGATCGTCTGGCGCGCCCGTTCCAGTGCGTCGTCGGTGACGTCCACCAGGACGACCTCGAATCCGGCCTGGGCGAACACCTGGGCGACCTCGCTGCCCATCACGCCCGCGCCGATCACGCCGATGGTCCTAACTCCGATGTCCGGCATGGTTGTCCTCTCTGGATCAGGTCTGAATCAGGTCTGGATCAGGTCCGGATCAGATCGCCGTTGATCAGGTGACCGTTGAACACGCCGCCGTCGGACAGGCGGCCGTCAGGCCGCCTCGGTCGCGCCGCCCGCCGCGCGTACGGCGTCCGCCAGATCGGCGAGGGTCCGCGCATCAAAGATCGTTCCGATGGGCAGGTCCACCGCGAACGCCTCGCGCAGCCGCGGCACCAGCTGGAGCCCGAGCAGGGAGTGGCCGCCGAGATCGGTGAAGGCGTCGTGGACGCCGACCTTCTCCACGCCCAGCAGGTCCTGCCACACGGCGGCGAGCCGCTCCTCGACGGTGTCCCTCGGCGCCTCGTAGGGGGTGAGCAGGTCGGGCCGCGGGTGCAGGGAGGCTCCCCCGGTCCCGGTGTCCTCCCCCGCCGCCGTGGCGTCGGCAGCGGTCGTACGGGTCAGCGCCACCTGCTCGAACACGCTCGCCAGGTCACGGGTGCTGACCAGCACCTGGGGCGTCAGCCCAGCGGCCACGATCCGGCCGAACACCTCGGCTCCTTCCCCGGGGGACATGCCGTGGTCGAGGGCCGTACGGAGGAAGCCGGCCGGCGGCCCGCCCCCCGTCGCACCGTCCGCCCGTACGTCGTCGAGGCCCGCCGGCAGGTCGTACAGCTCCACCCGCCCGGGGGTCGCCGCCTGCGCCACGGTGAGCCGCTCCTCCAGGTCGTGGACCCGCTTCAGGACGAAGCGCTCGGCGTGGAGCAGTTCGCGGCCCGCCAGGTCGGTGATCGTGACGTCGGAGGTCACGGTCTCCTTGCCGGCCCGGTCGCCGCCGTCGCGGTAGGACTGGTGGCTGTAGACGACGGACGTGAGCGGGGCGAACATCCGGATCCGGCCGTAGGAGATCGGGATCCTGAACTCCGCCGCGTGGTGCACGCCCACGAAGGCGGTGGCGATGTCCATCAGCGCCGGATGCAGCGGCAGCTCCGCCACCTCGTCCCGGAACCGTTCCGGCAGCTCGAGCAGGGCCAGGAACTCACCGTCCCCGACGTACATCCGCCGGAGGCACCGCGATCGGGCGCCGAAGCCCATCGGGCCGTCGTTCGCCGGTCTGCCGATGTCGCGCAGCCCGGAGCCGTCGATCAGCGCCTCGATGTCGAGGCGGCGCGGACGGGCTCCGATGAGGCGGGCGACCCGGCCGGTCGAGTGCAGCTGCCAGCGTTCTTCCCCGCCGGTGGAGGCGTCGCGGTGCGCGCTGACGACGGCGAACCTCATGCCGCCGTCCTCCTCCGGGCCGCCGCCGTCCCCTTCGAGCACGACGCGCACCTGCCTGCGCCCGTCCTCCGGGATCACGATCGGCGTGTAGAAGGTGACCTCCGACAGCTCGACGCCCTCGTCGCCCGGGTCGATGGGGCCCTGCCCCCGGGCGAGCCGGGTCTCGGCGAACGCCGCCCGGACCAGCTCCAGGTGCCCGACCCCGGGGACGACCGGCCGGCCGAGCATGCGGTGCTCGTCCACCAGCCAGGACTCCCGGGCGTCGAAGTGCGCGACGTAGCCGAAGCAGCCGCCGTCCGCGCTCGCCAGCCGCCGCTCGATGAACGGATGGCGGACCGGGGTCTCCCTGGGCCGGTCGCCGTCGCCGATGGTCCTGGCGGCCATGCCCACCCCCTGCCAGGCGTCCCAGTTGATCGAGACGACCGCGGGGCCGTCCGCTTCGTCGTCGTGGTGGGCCAGCGCGTCCAGGAAGGCGTTGGCCGCCGCGTAGTCGACCTGGCCGACGCCGCCGCTCACCGCTATGCCGGACGAGCAGTGCATCACGAAGTCGAGCGGGAGCGCGGCGCAGGCCCGGCGCAGGGCCAGCGCGCCGCGCACCTTGGGCGCCAGGACGGCCTCGGCCGCCCCGGCCTCCTTCAGCTGGATGAGCCCGCCGCCGGGGACCCCGGCCGCGTGTACGACGCCGTGCAGCGTGCCGAACCGCTCGACCGCCTGCCGTACGACCGCGCCCAGCCGGTCGGGGTCGGTGACGTCGGCCGCCGCCGCCATGACCGTGCCGCCGGCCTCCTCCAGTCGCAGCACGGCCCTGATCCGGTCGGCGACCGCGTCGCCCTCGGGCCGGTCCGCCCAGCGGTCCCACTCCTGCCGGGGCGGCAGGGCGGCCCGGCCCACGAGCACCAGGTTCGCCCGCACGTGGCGGGCCAGGTATCCGGCCAGGGACAGGCCGACCCCGCCCAGCCCACCCGTGATCAGGTAGGTGCCTCCGGCGCGGAAGTGCCGGGGCTCGGCCGGGTGATCGAGCCGGACCGGATGGAACTCCTGCCTCAGGTGCAGTCGTCCCCTGATCGCCACGACCTCGGCGCCGGTGTCCGCCGCCACGGGCCGGTCCAGCTCGGCCAGGAGCCGCGCGGCGATCGCGGGCGCCGGGCGGCCGATGTCGATGCTCCGGCAGGTCAGCGCGGGATTCTCCAGCGGCCACACCCGGCACGGCCCGAGCGCCAGGGCCTTCGCCGGCTGCGACACGTCGCCGTCGGCGATCGCGTGCATCTCGCTGGAGACCACCGCGACGTCGACGCCGTCGGCGAGGGTCTCCCTGCCGATCGCCCGGGCGAGCGCGAGCAGGCTGGTGAAACCGTCCCGGGTGACCTCGTCGACCACGGCGGGGTCCGTCGGGTCGGCGGGCCGCTCGGTGACCAGCCACAGGTGGACGATCCTGGTCGGCGGGCCGCCGCCGGCCCTGACCCGCCGGAGCAGCTCGACGTAGTCGTCGTCGGCGCCGGGGTCGATGCGGTACGACCGTTCGCCGGTCGCGGCGAACCCGGCGCCGCGCCGCACCGTGATCACGTCGTCGCCGCGGCCCGCCAGCTCCAGGCCGAGCCGCTCGGCGACGCCGAGGTCGTCGGCGAAGAGCAGCCAGCGCTCGGGCCCGCCACCGGTGCCGTCACCGTCACCGGCGGCGCGGCGGCCGGGGGAGGCCGGCGGCAGCGACTCCCAGCGCGGGACGTGGAACCAGTCGGCGAGCTCCTGCCGCCCGCCGGCCGATGCGCCGTCGGCGGCCCGGTCGTCCTCCCCCGTCGCGGCCGCGGCCGCGGCGAGGCCGCCGGCCGGCCAGAACCTGCGGCGCTGGAAGGGATAGGTCGGCAGCGGCGCTCTGCGCCGTCCGGGCTGTACGCCGTCCCAGTCGACGTCGACGCCGCACAGCCAGAGCTTGCCCGTCGTGGCCGCGACGGCCGCCACGTCCGAGTCCCGCTCGGCCGCGCCGGGCAGTGAGCCGAGCACCAGCGACCCGGCGTCGGCCGTACGAGGCCTGGCCTGCTGCGCCATCGATCCCAGCGACTGGCCGACCCCCACCTCGAGGAGCAGCCGGCCCGGCTGCTCCCAGAGCCTGCGCACCCCGTCGGAGAACCGGACCGCCTCACACAGGTGGCGTGCGTAGTAGGCGGGGTCGGTCGCGTCGGCGTCGGTGATCCAGTCGCCCGTCACGTTGGACAGGTAGGGCAGTTCTGGGCGGTTGCGTGCGACGCTCCCGACGAGTTCGGTGAAGGCGGCGCGGATCGGCTCCATCATCGTGGAGTGGAACGCGTGGGTGGTGCGCAACGGCCGGGCCGCGACGCCCTCCGCCACGAGCCGCTCACGCAGGGCGGCGATCGACCGATCCGGCCCGGCGATCACGGAGAGGTCGGGCCCGTTGACCGCGGCGAGGGACGTCTCCCCGTCCAGCAGCCCGGTCACGTCCTCCTCCGGCAGCTGCACGGCGAGCATCGCGCCGCCGGGCAGCCCGCCGATCAGCCGTGCCCGTTCCGCCACCAGCGACAGCGCGTCCTCCAGCGAGAACACCCCCGCCAGCGTGGCGGCGACGTACTCGCCGAGGCTGTAGCCGATCAGCGCGTCCGGGCGGACGCCGCGTGACAGCCACACCTGCGCGAGCGCGTACTCGACGGCGAACATCGCGGGCTGGGCGTGGCGGGTCTCGTCCAGCGCCGACGGGCCGGGCTCCGGTCCCGACCGGCCGAGCAGCGCCCGCAGGCCGGTTCTCTCCGCGCCCCGGTCCCGCCGCTCCGGCGTGAACAGGACCGGCCGCAGGTCGAGGCCGGCGCGCTCCCCGAGGATCTCCAGGCAGTGGTCGAGCCGATCACGGAAGACGGGGTCGGCCTCGTACAGCTCCAGGCCCATGTTCTCGTACTGCTCGCCCAGCCCCGGCAGCAGGAAAGCGACCCGCCGGGCGGTCACGGCCGAGCCGAGCGTGTGGACACGCCGGGGGGTGCGGTCGCGCAGTGTCTCGACCGCGTCGTCACGGCCTCGCACCGCCAGCACCCTGCGGTGGTCGAAGGTGTGCCGGCCGGTCTGCAGGGTCCGGGCGACCGCGGCCATCTCGACGCCGGGATCGGCGGCGAGGTGGTCGGCGAGCCGGTCCGTGGCCGCCTCCAGGGCACGCGGGTCCGCGGCGGACAGCGGCAGTACGTGCCAGGCCGGCGCGGAGCCCGGACGCGCCTCCGGCTCCGGCTCGGCCGCCGAAGAAGCCGCCGAAGAAGCCGCCGAAGAAGCCGGCAGGGCCGGGGGGGCCTGCGGGACCTGCGGGGCCTCTTCCAGCACGAGATGGACGCCGGTGCCGCCCATGCCGAAGGAGCTCACCCCGGCCCGTCGCGGGACGCCGTCCGTGTGCCACGGCGTGAGCCCGGTGGCGACGTGGAACGGCGAGGCGGCGAAGTCGATCCTCGGGTTGGGCTCGGTGAAGTGCAGGCTCGGCGGGATCTCGCGGTTCTCCAGGGTCAGGATCGTCTTGATCAGCCCGGCGATGCCCGCGGCGGCGTGGGTGTGCCCGATGTTGGTCTTGACCGATCCGATCGCGCGGGTGCCGCCCGACCATCCGGCGGCGCGGAACGCCCGGGTCAGCGCGTCGATCTCGATCCTGTCGCCCAGCGGCGTCCCGCTCCCGTGGGTCTCGACATAACCGATGGTGTCCGGATCGACCCCGGAGCGCTCCAGCGCCGCCCGCACGATCCTGGACTGGCCCGCCACGCCGGGCGCGGAGAAGCCGACCCGGTCGGCGCCGTCGTTGCCCGCTGCCGACCCCTTGATGACCGCGCGAATCCGGTCGCCGTCAGCCAGGGCGTCGGCCAGCCGCTTCAGCACGACGAGCCCGGCGCCCTCGCCGATCACGGTGCCCTCCGCGCCGGCGTCGAACGCCCGGCAGTGGCCGTCGGGCGAGTAGATCCCGCCCCGATGGAACCGGTAGCCGGGGAACTGCCCGGAGCGGATCGTCACCCCGCCGGCGAGCGCGAGGTCGCAGGACCCGGCCAGCAGCGACTCGCAGGCCAGGTGCACCGCGACGAGAGCGGTCGAGCAGGCGGTCTGCACCGACACCGACGGGCCGGTGAGATCGAGTTTGAAGGAGATCCTGGTGGCCAGGTAGTCCGCGTCGTTGGACACCCCGGCGAGGAACTGCTCGGACGGCTCGGTGAGCGGGCCGAGCAGTCTCTGGTAGTCGTTCTTGTAGGACCCGGCGAAGACGCCCACCCTCTCCTCGATGCCGCGGGGGTCGCGCCCCCCGTCCTCCAGTGCCTCCCACGCGCACTCGAGCATGATCCGGTGCTGCGGGTCCATCAGGGTCGCTTCCCTGGGATTGATGCCGAACAGCCGGGCGTCGAACATGTCGGAACCGGCCACCACTCCGGCGGCCGGCACATGGTGCGGGTCGTCGATGAGCTCCCGCGGCACTCCGGCCTCGGCCAGTTCTGCGGCCGAGAACACGGTGACCGCCTCGGTGCCCGTACGCAGGAGCCGCCAGAACTCGGCGGGCCCCGCGGCTCCGGGAAAGCGGCAGCCGATGCCGACCACTGCGATTTCTTGTCCGACAAGGGTTTCGGGCATGAGAAGTGGCCCCTCCGGGCAGATGGATGGGTGAGCGTGGGTCGTGACCGCCGGGCCGGCGGCGCCTCCGCTTAGGCGGCGGTCCCGGCGTCGACGGGTTCCGGGCCGCCGGGGTCGTCCGATCCCGCCGGTCGCCCACCGGACCCGCGGGGGTCGCGAATCGCGGTCAGCACGAGCAGGGTGGCGGCCAGCGACACCGCCGCCAGGGGAAGCCAGACGCCGTGACCGAGCCTGACCAGCAGCCAGCCGCCCGCCACCGGGCCGATCGCCGATCCGAGGCCGAAGACGAAATGGAATCCGCCGAGGTAGTGGCTCTTCAGCCGGGCCGGGGCGATGACGGCCGGATAGGCGAAGATCGCCGGGCCTCCGACGATCTCCCCCAGCGACCAGACGAGGGTGCCGATGACGATGACGGCGGGCGTCAGCGGGAGCGCGTACACCGCGATCCCGACGCCCATGAGGGCGAAGCCCAGGCCGATCGTCACCCGGAACGGCCAGTTCTGCGTCAACTTCGTGGTCAGCAGCTCGAAGGCGATGACCACGAAGCCGTTGAGCGACACGGCCACCGTGTACCAGAAGATCTCCAGGCCGGAGGTCTCGACGTCCAGCGGCAGGGTGGACAGATACTGTCCGTAGACGGCGGTGTGCGCCAGGGTCGACACCAGGAACACCACGTACCGCCGATCCCGCAGCACCGCGAGATAGCCGCCGTTCCTCCCGGTCCCGGCGGAGGCCGCCTCCGGGTGCTGCTCGTCGCGGGCGGGCAGCGTGGCCCACGCGACGACCGCGAAGACCAGCGCGATCAGCGCCTCCCCCAGGAACAGCAGGTCGTAGCGCTGCTCGTCCAGGTTGTACAGCCCGAAACCGATCAGCGGCGCGGCCATGGCCCCGAGGTTCAGCCCGAACCGCGACATGGCGAACACCATGACCTGCCGGTCGTCCCGGGTCAGCTGCGACAGCAGTACGGCCGAGGCGGGGCGGAACATCTGCCCCATCAGCCCGGCCGGCGCCACGGCCACCAGCACCATGGCATAGCTGTCGAGGTAGAGCAGGGACGCGATCAGCAGGCTCGACCCCGCCATGCTGACGATCGTGGTGTTCCTCGTGCCCATCCGGGCCGTCAGGGATCCGCCGATGAGGACGCCGACCATCGCGCCGGCGCCGTACGCGCCCAGCGCGAACGCGGCCGCCTCGGCCGAGTGTCCCTTCGAGGTCAGGTACAGGACCAGGAAGATGTTCAGGAAGCCGCTGAGCCGGTTGACGAAGACCCCGGCCAGCAGCGTCTTCACCGCCCGGGGCGACTCCCGCCAGGTGGAGATGATCGTGACCTTCCGCTGCCGCTCTGGGGTGGTCATCTCCTAGGTCTCCTCACGCGCGGGGGCCTGCCGTACGCCGTCGGGAAGCATGCGCACCGTGACGGCGTCCCTGACCCGGCGCTCCAGCGCGTCGAGTTCGGCGAGCGTCGACGCGTCGATGAAGAAGTTCGCCAGCCGGTCCTCCGAGCTGTGCAGCGGCCCCAGCCGCCGGCCCCGCTCCTTCTGCACGAACACGGCGCGCAGCGTGGGCGGATCGTCGTCCGCCCCCGGCGTCAGCTCCGGCCATTGATCGCCCGGGCGGATCCGGTGCGGCACGACCCCGGGCCAGTCGACGGTCACGTCGCCGAGCACCCCGGCCTCGTGCTCCAGATAGACCTCGCGGGCGTGCCGGAGCGGCCGGGGGTAGGCGGCGGCCTCGCCGAGGGCGATGCGGATGATCTCCGGTTCCAGCGGCCGCCCGGTCGCCAGGTGGTAGAGCACGGTGATCCCGTCGCCGGGCGTGCGTGCGGCGACCTCCATCAGCCGGGGCCGCCCCGCGCCGTCCAGCCGCCACTCGGCGTGGGCGATGCCGCCCCGGAAGTCGAGCCGCTCCAGCATCCGGTGGTTGGCGTCCAGCAGGATCTCCCGCTCAGCACCGGGCAGGTCCCCGACCGTGTGCGCCAGCTCGACGAAGGTGTCGGCGTGCGACGCCGTGGTGCGCTTGGCCGTGACGGAGGCGAAGAGCACCTTGCCGTCCTGCACCAGGCTCTCGACCGAGAACTCCGGCCCGGCGACCTTCTCCTCGACGAGGAGCGTCTCGTACTCCGGATAGCCGGCCAGCCGAGCCCGCAGCTCCGCCTCGTCGTGCACCGTCCACACCCCCGAGCTGGAGTGCCGGGTGGCGGGCTTGACCACCGCCGGGAAGACGACATCGCGGGCGTCGAAGCCCGCCCGTGCGCCGGGCGGGATGGTGCACGAGGCGGGGCTGAACTCCGGCAGGTAGAGACGCTGCAGATACTTGCTCCGGCAGGCGCGCGTGGCGCGCAGGCCCGGCGAGGGCAGTCCCAGTACGTCGGCCACCACGCCGGTCGGCTCCACCAGGGTCTCCCCGACGGCGCATACTCCCGCGATGCGGTACTCGCGCCGCCAGTCCTGGACGGCCGCCGCCACCCCGGGGAGGTAGGAGTTCTCCTGTTTGACGTCGCCGTCGGCGAAGGCGAAATCCGCGATCGCCGACGCCGGATTCCCGGGGTCGGCAGCGGCGCGTAGCGCCTCCTCCCGCCAGGCCGAGGGTGTGATCACCAGGATCTTGAGGTTCCGGTGGACCAGTTCGCGCAGGTAACGCGGGGTACGGCTGATGACCAGGAATGACCCGGTGAGGATAAAGGCGTCCGGTTTCATGTTTCTTCCCTCCGGGGACGCGGAGCGGTTGAACAGGAGGAACAGAAGGAGGGGACGTCAGGAGACGACGGCGTCAGAAGGCGCCACCGGCAGGCGGCGCCGGAAGGACGGCGTCGGAAGGCGCCACCGGGAGGTGGCGCCGGTCCCCGGACGGCCGAGACCTCAGTCGAAGTCGAACCCGCCCGTCCTCGAGCGCTTCAGCTCGAAGAACTTCGGATAGGCGGCCAGTTCGCGCGCCGCGTCGAACAGCCGCCCGGCCTGCTCGCCCCTGGGGATGGCGGTCAGGACGGGACCGAAGAACGCGACGCCGTCGATGTGGATCGTCGGCGTGCCGACCTCGGCGCCCACCGGTTCCATGCCGGCGCGGTGGCTCTCGCGCAGCGCCTCGTCGTGGTCGGTGCCGTCAGCGGCCGCGGCGAGCGAGGCCGGCAGGCCCACCTCGGCGAGGGACTCGGCGATGACCACCGCGTAGTCGTCGTTCTTCTTGTTGTGGATCCGCGTCCCCATGGCGGTGTAGAGGTCGCGCAGCACGCCGTCGCCGTGCTCGCGGGCGGCGGCGATCGCGACGCGCACCGGTCCCCAGCCGTTGTCGCAGAACTCCCGGTACCACGCGTCGATCTCCCTGTGCTCGTTGAGCACGGACAGGCTCATCACGCGGAAGCGGAGGTCCATGTCGCGTACGCGCTCGACCTCGAGAATCCATCTCGAGGTGACCCATGCGAACGGGCAGATCGGGTCGAAGTAGAAGTCCACACTCGGCCGTGCGGAAGACCGGTCGGCCGCCTGTGCCAGTGTCATCGTCGAACTCCTGAAACGCTGTCTTCTCTCATCGGACAGCACACCGTATCAACGAGATCTTCGGTAATTCAGGCTAATGGCCGGAAACGTCCACGACGATTAGGAGTGAAGGACGGTCCAGGCCAAAAGAAGGGGATCGGACCGTTTCAGGCACACGGGTGCCACGTGGAAAGCGTGACACCTCTTCCGGTACCGGGTCAACCCTCTCGAGAAAGATTTCCGACATTCTCCGCCGCGCTCCGGGAGCGTCCGGATCGACATGGTCGCAGCCTGATGGCCGTACCGGAGAAGGGCGTCGGCATGCCCCCCCCGGCAGGCCGGAGGAATTCTCCGGAAACGCCGCCGGCCCGTTCGGCGTCGCCTGTGCCGAACGGGCTGCGAATATCTGGCGAAGGAAACGAGAACTATGCGGTCAGCGTATTCTCCACCCGCTTTTCCGGATCCGCCGCCGCGGCGGCGACGTGGAACAGTTCGTCCAGGTCGTATTCGGCGCGTCCCGGGCTGCCGTACCGGCTGAGCTTTCCACGGCTGGCCCATTTCCTGATGGTGGCCTCCGGGACCCCGAGGGCCAGTGCCGCCAGCCGGGTGGGCACCGTACGACGGGCTCTCCGGCGGGAACCGCTCACGCCACCCGCTCCCGCCTCGGCTCACCGGCGGCGGCCTGCTCGATGCGCAGGCTCAGCGAGAGCCACTCGTGCGGCTGCCAGACATGGCCTCCGTCGCACCGCACCTGCCGGCGGCCGTCGGAGAGGGGGGTCGCGTAGACGATCTGCCCGCACTCGGGCCGGTCACACGGGCCGAGGGGCCGCGGCCGTCCGGATCCGCGCTCGATCACGGCGCGCGCCGCCGCGGCGAGCCGACGGACCTCGGCCGCGAAGTCCCGGGCGGCCGGATGACGCGCCAGCCAGGCGAGGTGTCCGTCGAGGAAGGCGGCCAGCACGTCGGCCGACCTCGGGCCGGGCGCCGCGACCCCGCGCTGATGGGCGACCAGGCCACACCAGGAGGACAGGACCCCGATGATGTCGGACCGGGCCTCGACCACGGCCTCGTTGAGGTCGAGGCCCGGCTGCCTGGTGGAGGTGACCCGCCGGGCGATCCCGTCGGGGACGTCGACGAGCCTCAGCGCGCACTCCCGGTGCAGGCCGGGCAGGCTCCGCAGCTCCCCGCGCACCGCCTCCCGGCATTCCGCGCAGAGCCGGAAACCGGCCGCGGGACGACGTGAGCAGTCTGGCGATTCGCACAGCATATGGTCACCTTCCACGCTGATCTTCACAGAGATGATCGATCTCTTTTCCCAGGCCGAGCCGGCGCGCGGCCAGGCCCAGCTCGCAGGCGAGCCGGGCGCTCACCGTCTCCGTGCTGAGGAGTTCGACCAGGATGTGCTCCGCCGGGTGTTTACGCGGGACGGAGTCGCCGCTCAGCAGGCCACCGAGGTCGCCGCTGACGGGCCGGGCACGGGGTTGGAGGTGTCTTCGGCCGGTGGCAGGGGTCTCCAGGCGGGCCAGGTGCTCCCTGACGAAATACCGGTGCGTGCTCTCCCCGATCAGCCGCATGTCGTCGACGTAGATCGCGGCAGCGCCGGCGACCACGGCGGTGGGGAGATCACGTCCGCCGGCGTTCACGAGAATCGCGCCTTTCGAGATCTTCTCGATCCCGGGGTCGGCGCGGGACCGGCCCACGGCGACCAGATTCGCCCCGAAGAGCGCCTCACCGGCGTCGGTGCCCACGGTGAGATCGATCCCGGCCAGGACGAGTTCGTCACGGACCCGCCGGGTCACCGCCGGTCCCGGGGGGCCGTCCACGACGCACACCGCCACATGGCCGACGTCCCGCACGTACTGAATGATCATTTTAAGCAGCACGGCGGCCTCGGACTCCGACCCCAGCACGCAGACCGTGGCCGCGCCGGGCGGCAGGAGCAGCTGCGCGGCCGCGACCGCCAGGCAGGAACCGCGGACGGTCCGCAGCGCACCCGCCGGCAGCAGGAAGCGATCGGCCGACGCCGGGTCCTCGACCTCGATGAACCGGCCGACGTCGGCGAGGCCGGCGACGTCGCCGGCCGCCTCCCCCGTCAGCTCGTCCACGACCACGGTGACCGGATCGAAATCGTCGAGGGCCTGATGCACGTCCTCCCAGCTGATCTGGAGCACCGGACTCATCATGTCCCCTCACGGATCCGGACGGGTGGGTCGTCTGCCGCCACCTTCTCCGCCGCCGCTTCTGATTCGCTTCTGGTCCGCTTCTCCGAGCCGATAGCCGACGAGAAGCTGATCGGAAACCTCGCCGGGTGGAATGGCGGCGTCCGACACCGCGTCCCGGCCGCCGGCCGAAGCCTCCGGAGGGAAACGATGATCACGAAGCGCAGATCCACCGCGTGCGCACTCGTACTGCTGATCGGCGCGACCGGTGCCGTCGCGATGGCACAGGCGTCGTCCGCGGCGGACACCCACTGGAACCCCGTCGTCCCCTCTCCCGCCCCCTCACCCGGCGCCGGCCCGGCCGACACGCACTGGTGATCGGGGCGGCGGGCGGTCAGCGCGAAGTGCCGACCTCGAAGTACGGGCCGCGCTCGGGCCACGTGCCGAGCATCCGGCGAGCCTCGGCCGATCCGTCGGCGGTGAGCAGCGCCACCGCCTCGTCCAGTTCCCGGCGGGCCAGCGCCAGATCTCCGTTGGCCGCGTGCGAATCGGCGAGGAGAACGTACGCCTTCGCCGTCCAGACGGCGGAGCCGAGTTCCTGGAACGCGCTCCTGGCCTTCTCGATGTGCCTGACCCCCGACGCGTTGTTGCCGCGGGCGAGCGCGATCTCCCCCAGCGTGTAGCCGGCCTTGGCCTCGATCATCCGTTCGCCCGTGCTCCTGGCGAGCTCCAGCGTGTGCGCCATCGTGGTCTCGGCGTTGTCCAGGCGGCCCTCCCGATAGCGGACCAGGCCCAGGCTGTAGAGGGCGTGCGCTTCACCGATCCGGTCGCCGCCGTCCCGCACCACGCGCAACACCTGGTACAGCTCCTGCCGGGCCAGGTCGAGCTCGCCGGTCATCAGATGCAGTTCGGCGAAGCTGTGCAGCACCTGCGCCTCGACCCGGACGCAGCCCACCTCCCGGCAGGTCTCCAGGGCCTGCTCCAGCAGCGCGTGCGCCCTGTCGGTGTGCCCGAGCCGCAGCCAGTGCTTCGCCTGCGTCCGCATGACGTGGGCCGCCCCGACGTGATCACCCACCTCGCGCAGCAGCTTGAGCGCCCTGTCGTACTTCGCGATCATCTCGTCGTCGTTCCCGCGAAGCCCGTCCACGTTCGCCGCGTTGCGCAGCACCAGGGCCAGGCCGTGCTCGTCGCCGCCGGCCTCGAACAGCTTCACGGCGGTCAGGAAGGACTCCTCCGCCTCGGCCAGCCGGCCCTGGAACATGTGCAGCGTGCCGATCGAGTACGCCATGGCCGCGACCCCGGTCGGGTTTCCCGCCCGGAGCGCCGCCTCCCGCGCGGTGTGCGCGACCTCCCACCAGTCGTCGAGGTAGGCCCTGGCCTCGAACAGCGTCACGCAGGTGAGCGCCAGATCCCAGCAGAGCTCGTCGAGACCGGCCTCGGCCGCCTGGTGTACGGCGGCCACGAGAGCCGAGCGTTCGCCGTCCCACCATTCGGCCGGATCGCCGACCATGGCCGCGAGGTCCGCGTCCGGGGGCCGCCAGCGCGGCGCCGCGCCGTGGATGAGGGTGTAGTCACCGCCGTACTCCTTGCGGTGCGCCACCTCGGCGAGCCCGAGCCACGCCCCGAGCGCCCTGCTCAGCGCGGCGGCACGCTCGCCGGGTGTCTCGGTCTCGGCCAGCCGCTCACGGGCGTACACCTGGATCAGGTCGTGGAACCGGTACCGCAGGTGCCGGGCGTTCGGATGGTCGACGCTCTGCAGGACATGCGCGTCGATCAGCCGCTCCAGCACGTCCTCGGCGGAGGCGACGTCCGTGTCGAGCAGCGCGGCGGCCGCCCAGGAGGGGACGTCGGGCGCCTGGAGCATCGAGAGCAGACGGAACAGCCGCTTCGCCGATCCGTCGAGGCTCCGATAGGTGAGGCCGATGCTGGAGCGAAGCTCCCACCCCCGGTGCTCCAGTTCGTCCAGCCGGCGCACCTCGTCCCGCATGCGGTCGACGAGCCGGCCGATGGGCCACCGTTTGCGCGACACCAGCCGCGCGCCCGAGATGCGCAGCGCCAGCGGCAGGCCGTCGCACAGACGGTACAGCTCCCTGGCCGCCGGCTCCTCCGCCAGTACGCGTTCACTGCCGAGGATCTTCGTCAGCATGTCGAAGGACTCGGCGGCGTCGAGCGCCTCGACGGCGACGTGATGGGCGCCAGGCAGCCCCGTCAGCTTGTTCCTGCTGGTCGTGATCACCGCACAGGTCGGGCTGCCCGGCAGCAGCGGACGTATCTGGTCCTCGTCGAGCACGTCGTCCAGCACCACCAGCACGTGCTTGGCCGAAAGGCAGCTGCGGTACAGCTCCATCCGCTCGCCCGCGCCGTCGGGAATCGCCGGACCCGGGACGCCGAGAGCACGCAGGAAACGCGCGAGCTGTGTCGAGATCTGTTCCGATGAGGTCAGACCGCGCAGTTCCGCGTAGAGGACGCCGTCTTCGAAGGAGTCGTGGATCTCATGTGCCGCCCGGATGGCGAGGGTGGACTTGCCCACCCCTCCCCGTCCGGAGATGGCGACGATGGGCATGGCGTATCCGGCGAACTCCACGTTCCTGCCGGTGACGAGCAGTCGCCTGATCTCCGCGATCTCCGCCGATCTCCCGGTGAAGTCGGCGATGCTGGCCGGCAGCTGCCGCGGCGGCGTCCAGGCGAGCATCCCCCGGCGTGATCGCGCGCCCTGGGCGTGGTCGTCCGGCCCCCCGCCTGCGTCCGGCGGCGTGCTCGCCGACGTGCCTCCGGACTGTGCGCTCCCGGACGTTCCTCCGGATCGCGCGCTTGCGAACTCCGTGTCTCCGGCCTGTGTGTTCCCGTGCCGGGCACCTGTGGTCCGTGGAGCGTGGAGCGAGGCGTCCTGGACGAGGATCGCCCGGTGCAGGTCCTGCAGTTCCTGTCCCGGTTCGATCCCCATCTGCTCGACCAGGGTGGCGCGCACCCGCTGGTACGCCTTCAGCGCGTCCGCCTGCCGACCCGATTTGTACAGCGCACGCATGAGGAACCCGTGCAGCCGCTCACGCAACGGGTGCTTTGCCGCCAGCGCCAGCAGCTCCGAGATCAACTCCTCCTGCGGACCCAGTTCCAGCCGGAGCCGCATGTACTCCTCGACGGCCACCAGCCGCTTCTCGTCCAGCGCGGTCGCCGTCCGCTGTACCAGGTCGCTCTGCACCCCCACCAGGGCGTCACCACGCCACAGCGCCAACGCCGCCTGCAACCCGGCGACCGCCCCGGCCGCGTGCCCGGCGTCGATCTGCTTCTTCACGGCGGCGATTCTGCTGGTGAAGGCCAAACTGTCCAGGTCGGCCTCGCCGAGTTCCAGCACATATCCGGGATTCAGGGTGCGGACGGCGCGCGGATATCCGGCCCTGGTCAACAGCTTTCGGATCTCCGAAATGCATACCTGAACCTGTCCGCGTGCGGTGAGCGGCGGATACTCGCCCCAAACGGCCTCGATCAGCTGATCCATCGAAGTCACGCTGTTCACATTCAGACCCAGCATGGCGAGAACCACCTGCTGTCTGGGTCCGCCGAGGTCGAGCGAACCACCCCCGGCGACCAGTTCAAGCGGCCCAAGGATCTTGAGTGCCAATATCCCCCTCCTGTTTTCGCCATGCCTTCCGGGGAAGCGGTACGGAATCCTCGGAGTTCACGGTGCAGGCATACATGGCCGGATGGACGATACGGCGGCAGATTATCTCCGTCAATCAATCTTTCGGCATGCTTCGGCGGGCGGTGGGACCCGGGCGGGGAACACCCCGTCCCGCACCCCGGGACCGGCGGAAACGGCTGGTCTTCCGCCCACCGCCGCTGGACGAGGTCTTTACGCGAGGAGCGGTGAGCGTGGTGCGGGAGGGGGTAGGGCGGCGAGAGGATTCACCGGCATGCCGACCGTCTCGGCGCGGCGGCCGAGCGGCGGCTGACCGGTGACGATCCGTACGGCCGGAGCGCGCACACGCACATCTTCCGCCGCACGCTCGCGCGCATTCTCGTCACATCCGGTCACGGCCCAGCGCGGGCCGCAGCACAGACAGTCCCGGAAAGACGGTCCCGGGACGACACCGGTTCGACAAGACACCGGTTCGACAAGACACCGACCAGCCACACCGGCCACGATGCGTCATGCCGTGCCGCGCCAGGCGTCATCCCGCCTGGCGTC
This sequence comes from Sphaerimonospora sp. CA-214678, assembly GCF_050942215.1. Lineage (GTDB taxonomy): Bacteria > Actinomycetota > Actinomycetes > Streptosporangiales > Streptosporangiaceae > Sphaerimonospora. Next base: position 1,419,563 of record NZ_CP192056.1, on the reverse strand, counting down.
CCGCCCTCGCGCCCCCCGCACGGCGACGAGTGGAGGTGGAGGGAGCGTCCGATGACTGATTCCGAAATCCGCCCGCCCGAGTTCCCTTCGCGCAAGCACACCCGGCGCAGGCCGGGAGGCCGCAGACTCGTTCTGGGCGTCGCGGCGGCCGCGCTGGTCGCCACCGGGGCGGGCCTGGCCACGGCCGGCGGCTCGCAGGGTGTCCACCCCGCGGCTCAGCCACCGCGGATCCAGCCCACTCCCGGAGCCAGCGCGACACCCGGCGGCGGGTACCAGACCTTCACCACCCAGGCCGGCGTCGCCACCTCGGTCGGGCAGAACTCCATCTCGGTGCGCGGGGACGACGGCAGTGCGCGCACCTACGCCGTCAGCGGCTCGACCCGCGTCTTCGCCGGGCCGGAGGGCATCTCCGGGATCAAGACCGGTGACAAGGTCTGGGTGATCGGCTCGGCCCAGGGCCAGCGACCGGCCGCTTTCATGGTCACGGACCTGACCCGGCCGCAGTGGCCCGGACAAGGCGCGGGCGGCCCGGGAGCGCCGATGCCCTCGGAGAGCGCGCCGTCGCCGCACGGGACCATGACCCCGAGTCCGGAGGAGGAGGAGACGGCCGAGCCGACCGACTGACAGACACGATTGGAGCCGGTTCCGGTACGGCGGGCCTCGCCGTACCGGAACCGGCCGTTCGACCGGCCCTCAGCCGGTGCGGATGCGCCCGACGACGGCTACGACGTCGAGAACGTGAACCAGTTGACGTTGACGAAGTCGGCGGGCTGGCCGCTGCTGAACGTGAGGTAGACGGTGTGCGTGCCGGTCACGGCGGAGATGTTCGCCGGGACGGTGCGCCAGCTCTGCCAGCCGCCGGTGTCGGCGATCGCGAAGCTGCCGATCGGCGCGGCCGTCAGGCTGTCGAGCCTGACCTGGACGAGCCCGCTCACCCCGCCCGTCGCACCCGACGCCACCCGCGCCTTGAACTGCCGGGCCGGAGTCGAGCCGAAATCGACCCGGTCGTAGCGGAGCCAGTCGCCGTTCGCGATGAAGCCGACGTTCTGCCCGCCGCCGGTGTCACTGGTGGTCTCCACCGAGGTGCCGCTCTGCGCCTGGTAGTTCTCGGCCTGGATGGTGGACCTGGCGTCGACGCCGCCGGGCGGCGGGGGGGTCGGCGAGGAGGTGGGCGTGGGGCTGGGCGACGTGCCGCCGCCGCTCTGCCATACCGCCACGTAGTCGACCACCATGGGCCGTCCGGAGACCGTGGCCGAGGTCGGGGTGGCGCGGCCGGAAACGCCGTTGGGGAAGGCACCGCCCATCGCGACGTTGAGCAGCAGGAAGTATCCGGCGTGCGACGTCATGTTGGACCAGGTCGTGGCGTCGAGCTGGTTCTGGCTGACGCTGTGGAACTGCTGGCCGTCGACGTACCACCGCAGCTGATTGGGCGTGACGCTGGTGTCCCACTCGAAGCGGTAGGTGTGGAAGGCCGACTGGCAGGTCGACCCGGGGCAGGCCCGGCTGGCGCCGCGGCCGTTGGTCTCGTCGCACGGACCGCCGGAGGAGACGCCGCAGTGCAGCACGCCCCAGACCGTGTTGAGCCCGTTGACGTTCTCCATGATGTCGAACTCGCCGATCGCCGGCCAGTTCCAGTAGTTGCCGCGGTAGGGCGAGCCGAGCGCCCAGAAGGCCGGCCAGTAGCCGAGGGCGGCCTCACCGGTCACGTTCGGCATCTGGATGCGGCCCTCGATCCGCAGGATGCGGCCGGGGGCCGGCTTGAAGTCGGCACGGCGGGTCTCGATGCGGGCGGAGGTCCAGTTCTGGCCGCTCCCGATCGGCGTGATGCGCAGGTTGCCGTTGCCGTCCAGGCTGACGTTGGCGGGGTCGGCGGTGTAGTTCTGGATCTCTCCGGTGCCCCAGTTGCCCGGGCCGCCGGGGTAGGAATGACCGGTGTCGATGATCCAGTCGGCGGACGACGGCAGTGATCCGGCCGAACCGTTGAAATCGTCCGCCCAGACCAGCGACCAGCCCGACGGGGTGGCCGGGACCGCCGCGCCGGCCGGCTGTACGGCGAAGGCGACGACCGCCGCGCAGGCGGTGAACAGGGCCAAGAGCGGGCGGCGGAGCCATCGTGTCCGGACGGATCGCCCAAACGCTGGGGGATGGGACGCAGGGGGATGGGACTCATGCATGGCTGCCTCTTCTCCTTGATCTCCTCGGCGGAGATGCGTCAAGGACAGGGGGAACGCGCCGCGGCCGCGGACCGACTTGCCGTCACTTTCCCCCCGGATCCGACATCAGTCAAGAGCCAAGTCGTGCTCGCGAGAGCGTTTTCCGCGACAGGAACGTGCCGACGAGGCCAAATCCCTGAGAGCGCTCTTTCGAAGTCCGATAACGAGGATCGTTACTGATCCCGGTATTGACGCTTAGCGCACTCCCGGCCCACCCTGTGCTGAGAGCACGATGAGAGCGCTCTCTTAAAGATCGAAATTTCCAGCACCGGAGGTGGCGGCCTTGCCGTTGGTGCTGATCTTCGTCATGCTCGGAAAGCAGATCATCGGAGGAATCATGCAGGGGGCTGTTAAGTGATGACGGGTTCACCTGACGGCTTCGGCCGTTTATCCGCGGGCTCCGTCCGCTTCCCCGACGACTTCGTCTGGGGTACGGCCACGGCGTCCTACCAGATCGAGGGCGCGGTCTCGGAGGGCGGCCGGGGCGCGTCCATCTGGGACACGTTCTCGCACACCCCCGGCAAGGTGGCCGACGGCCACACCGGCGACGTGGCCTGCGACCACTATCACCGGTACGCGGAGGACGTACGGCTCATGGCCGACCTCGGCCTGAAGGCGTACCGCTTCTCGATCGCCTGGCCCCGAATCCAGCCGACCGGGGCCGGGCCGGTCAACACCGAAGGCCTCGACTTCTACGACCGGCTGGTGGACGAGCTGCTCAGCCGGGGCATCACCCCCTACGCCACCCTCTACCACTGGGATCTGCCCCAGGCGCTGGAGGATCTGGGCGGCTGGACCGAGCGGGACACCGCCTCCCGGTTCGCCGACTACGCCCTGGCCGTACACGACCGGCTCGGCGACCGGGTCAGGACGTGGACGACGTTGAACGAGCCCTGGGTATCGGCGTTCCTCGGCTACTGCTCGGGCGTGCACGCACCCGGACGGCGAAGCCCGGCCGCCGGGTTCCGGGCCGCGCACCACCTGCTGCTCGGGCACGGCCTGGCCGCCTCCGCCCTGCGTGCGGCGGGCGCGGCCGAGCTGGCGCTCACGCTCAACCTCGGCACCGTGCTGGGCGAGGACGAGGAGGCCGTGGCCCGGGTCGACGCGCTGCTGAACCGGCAGTTCCTCGACCCCGCGCTGCGCGGACGCTACCCGGAGGAGGTCCTGGACATCGCGGCCGGGCACGGGGGCCTCGATCACATCAGGGACGGCGATCTCGCCGTGATCCACCAGCCGATCGACCTGCTCGGCATCAACTACTACTGCCCCACGACCGTCTCACGCTCACCCGGCGAGCCGGCCAATCCGGACTACCCCGGCACCGAGGACATCCGGTTCGTGCCGCCGACCGGCCCGGTGACCTCGATGGGCTGGCCCATCGAACCGGCGTCCCTGGAGACCCTTCTCGTACGGCTGTCGCGCGACTATCCGGAGGTCGGGCTGCTGATCACCGAGAACGGCGCGGCCTTCGAGGACGGCGTGACCGGCGACGAGGCGGGCGGGCGGGTGCACGACCCCGAGAGGATCGCCTTCCTCGACGGGCACCTGCGGGCCGCGCACGCCGCGATCGCGGCCGGTGCGGACCTCCGGGGTTATCTCGTATGGTCGCTACTGGACAATTTCGAGTGGGCCTACGGCTACCACAAGCGGTTCGGCATCGTGTACGTCGATTTCTCGACCCAGCGACGCCTCCCCAAGGACAGCGCGCTGTGGTATCGGGAGGTCATCCAACGCAACGGGCTGCGGGGGGAATGAATGAGACGACCCACGCTGGAGGCGGTGGCGGCGCGGGCGGGGGTGTCCCGTGCGACCGTCTCCCGGGTCGTGAACGGCAGGCTCACCGTCACTCCACAGATCAGGGAGGCGGTGTTGCGCGCGGTCGACGAGCTGGGTTACGTGCCCAACTCGGCCGCGCGCAGCCTGGTCACCCAGCGGACCGGGTCGATCGCCCTGGTCGTGTCGGAACCGCCGACCCGGGTCTTCTCCGAAGATCCCATGTTCGCGACCGTCATCCGCTCCGCCAGCCTGGAGCTGGAGGACGCTGACCGGCAGGTCGTGCTGATGCTGGCGGGGTCGGCCAAGAGCCACGCACGGATCGAGCGGTACATCGCGGGCGGCCACGTCGACGGAGTCATGCTGATCTCCATGCACGGCGCCGACCCGCTGCCCGCGGCGATCACACGCATGGGCGTCCCCGTCGTCTCGTACGGCAGGCCCGCCGTGCCCGTGCCGCTGCCGTACGTCGACAACGACAACGTGGGCGGCGCCGAGAAGGCCGTACGGCACCTGCTGGACCGGGGACGGCGCCGCATCGCGACCATCGCCGGGCCACAGGACATGATCGGCGGTCAGGACCGGCTCACCGGCTACCGTGACGCGCTGCGCGCCTGCGACCGCCGATCGATCGTCGCGGTCGGCGACTTCACCCGGGAGTCGGGCGCGATCGCCATGCGGCACCTGCTTGAGGACGATCCGGCGCTGGACGCGGTGTTCGTCGCCAGCGACCTGATGGCGATCGGCGCGCTGCAGACGCTGCGCCAGGCCGGCCGGCGGGTGCCGGACGACGTCGCCGTGGTCGGGTTCGACGACATCGAGGCCGCACGCTACACCGAGCCCCCGCTGACCACGATCAGGCATCCGATCGTGGAGCAGGCGGTCGCGATGGTCCGGCTGCTGCTCGGCCTGTTCGAGGACGGCCCGGCCGACCCGGTCATCCTCCCCACCGAGCTCATCGTCCGCGAGTCCGCCTGAACCGGCTCAGGCGGCGCTCTCCACCGGTACGGCCGTCGCCTGCACGGTTGCCAGGACTTCGACGAGGGCGTCGACGTCGGGATCGGGGAAGATGGTCTCGGGGCCGCCGGGAGCGACCGACGTGAACGGAGACTCGTAGAGCACATCGACCTCCATGAAGCCGTTCGTCGTCAGAAAGTCGATCACCAGCGTCACGAAGTGCAGCTGGTTGGCGGTGAGGTTCCGGCCGGACTGGAACCGGTCGAACGCCTTCGCCGCGGCCGCATGGTCGAGGCCGGTCAGCCCACGGAGGAAGAGGCCGAGCCCGCCGTGCTCGGACTTGGCCCGCTCGATGTCATCCCCGGTGCCGAAGCCGTTCCTGAGGAAGATCAGCTCAAGCTGGTCGAGGTCGGCCGAGGTGATCTGCCGGTTCCGCTGGATCTTCTGAATCACGAGCTCGTTCTCGTGGCTGCGCAGGTACGTCCGCACCTTGGCCTCGAACCTGGACTTGTCCGTACCCAGCGAGACGCCGTTGATCTGCGTAACGCTCAGGTCGCCGAGCTCGTCCTCGAAGTCCGTGTAGACGATGCCGCGCTTCACCCTGGGGATGAGCTTGACCAGCCCGCGCAGCCGCTTGCGCATGTTCTCCAGCATCGGCAGCGTGACGTCCTCCCACCACTGGTCGGTGGTGAGGTCTTCGAGGAACTCCTGCTGCCGCCGGACGTTGGGAATGGTCAGCGTGGTCGGGTCGAGCAGGGCCGAGGCGATCTCCTGCACCTGCGTGCGGAGCTTGGGGTAGTCGGCGTCCGCCCGGATCAGCGCGAGCTGCAGCCGCAGCGACAGCAGGTCGAAGCGCTTGGCCTCCTGACTGTTGTCGTCGTCGCGGAACTCGGTGGGAAGCCCGGCCAGGGCCGAGGTGATCTCTGCATGCTTGTCCGGGGTGATCCGATGCCAGCTGGCCGGCTCCCGGTAGGTCTCGACTTCGCGTAGCCGACGGCGCACCTCGACGTTGGCGGTGTTCATGTTGGCCACCTCGGCCTGCAGCCGCTCCGCCAGTGCCCAGCGCAGGTCGATCTCGCTCTTCGTCCCGTCCGGCGTGCCGTCCTCCGGCGGGGACAGCTCGGGGTGCTGCCGGTCGAGGTCGAGCAGCAGGTCCATCCGCTGCCGGAACAGCCGCTCGCTCAGCGAGGGCTGGATCCTGCCCTCGGCGGTGGGGAAATTCTGGTTGAAGAACTCCACGTTCTGACACAGGTCGAAGACGAGGAAGCCGTTCTTGTCCTGGTTGGGGCCGAACAGGTCGGGGCACAGCCGGGTGCCACGCCCGATCATCTGCCAGAACTTCGTCTTGGACCGTACGAGCTTCGCGAACACCAGGTTGACGACCTCGGGCACGTCGATCCCGGTGTCGAGCATGTCGACCGAGATGGCGATGTGCGGGGCCTTGTCACGGTCGGAGAACTTGTCGATCAGATCCTGGGCGAGCCGCTTCTGATGGGTGATGACCTGTGCGAACGCGCCCTTGTACTCGGGAAAGAGCTCGTTGAAGCGTCGGGCGATGAACTCGGCGTGGTTGTTGTTCCGGGCGAAGATGATCGTTTTGCCGAGGCGTTCCCCACCCTCGACCTTCGCGCCGTACCTCATGAGCGTGGTGAGCGTCTTGTCGATGGTGTCGGCGTTGAACAGGAACTTGTTGATCTCGTCGGCGCTGACCTCGTCGGGGGCCTCGTCGTTCTCCGACCAGTCGATCGCGTCCCACTTCTCCTTGTCCTCGTCCGAGAGATCGTCGTACTTTATGCCGCCGCGCTGGAACTTCAGCGGCACGTCCACCGCGCTCGGCGCGACGAGGTAACCCTGGGCCACGGCCTCGTCCAGGCCGTAGACATCGGTGGGCACGCCGTCTTCGAGGTGGAAGAGCCGGTAGGTGTTGCGGTCGATCTCGTCCTTCGGCGTGGCGGTCAGCCCGACGAGCAGCGAGTCGAAGTAGTCGAAGATCGCTCCGTACTTCTGATAGACCGACCGGTGCGCCTCGTCGATGACGACCAGGTCGAAGTAGCCCGGTCCGAACCTGCGTACGCCGTCGGCGGTCTCGTTGATGAGGTTCATGATGGTCGGGTACGTCGAGACGTAGACCCGGCCCTCGTCGTTCTTCTCGGTCAGCAGGTTCACCGTCGGCACGCCGGGCAGGTGCTCCTTGAACGCGTTGGCGGCCTGGGTGACCAGGGCCTGCCGATCGGCCAGGAACAGCACCCGCTTCACCCAGTTGGCCCGGATCAGCTGGTCGACCAGCGCGATGACCGTGCGGGTCTTGCCCGAGCCGGTCGCCATCACCAGCAGCGCGTGCCGCATGCCGTCCTTGTCGAAGGTCTTGCCGATGCGCTGGATGGCCAGGGTCTGATAGTTGCGGTTGACGATCTCGGGGTTGATCGGCTCGGTCGACAGCGGCCGGCTGCCGCTGCGGCGATGGATCACCGTACGGAGCTCGTCCTTGGTGTAGAACCCCTGGACCTTACGCGGCGGATAGCGCAGGTCGTCCCAGATGTAGGTGTCATAGCCGTTGGTGTAGAAGATCACCGGCCGCTGGCCGAACATCTGCTCCAGGCAGTCGGCGTACAGCTCGGCCTGGTGCTGGCCGACGCCGGCATCGTGGCTGGTGCGCTTGGCCTCGACCAGACCGAGCGGCTTGCCGTTGTCGTCCCACAGGACGTAGTCGACCCTGCCGGTGCCGCCATTGGGCATGCCGGTGACCGGGAACTCCCGGTCCTCTTTCTTGTCGAGCGGCCAGCCCGCCTCTTTGAGCAGCAGGTCGATGAGCAGCTTCCGAGTGTCGGCCTCGTTGTAGTCGTGGGTGTCCGGGACCGCCGCGTTGGCCGCCTTGGCCTGCTTGATCTCGGCCCGGAGCCGGGCCAGCTCGGCATCGAGATCCTGGTTCTTGCGAAGCTGCTTGGCCAGATCGGCCTGCTGCCTGGCGAACTCCTCGGCCATGTCCTGGATCTCGGCCTGCCTCTTCTGCCTGACCTCGGCCGGGACGGGCTTGGGAATCAGCGTCTGATCGAAGGCCAGGCCGACGGTCGGCATCTGGCCACGCGCATAGCGCCGCGCGATCCAGTACATGACGTGGAACAGCTCGGCCACGGTCCGGACCGCGTCGGCGGGCGGCACCGGCCCCCGGCGGTGCACGGCCGAGTTTCCCTGCCGCCGGATGAGATCCATCTTGGTGCGGATCGCCGGGCCGACCAGCCTGACCATGGTCGGCTCAGTGATCCGGGCGGCGAGATCGTCCCGGTACGGCAGCCGCAGCGTGTCATCGGCCGTATAGAGCCAGGCGACCGCCAACTCCAGCGTCCGCCGGGCATAGAAGCACGACACCCGTGGATCGGCGATCGCCAACCGCTCGGCGCGAGTGGCTTCTTCGTATAAATCAGGCCATTCCGGACGAAGAAACTCGAAGTTGCCCAACGGACACCCTCCGGGGGAAGGATTCAGTTATCCCGAGTATCCCACAACTCCCCCCGAAACGCCCGCTGCTGCAACGACGCGAACAGATTGTCCAGCTCGGCAAGGTGGGCTTGTTGCGTCGACTTATGCGCCTTAATCTTTCCCAGCCGGACGGCGAACTCGTTCTGTAGCACGAGAGGCGGGACGACCAGGGGGAACTGGCGAAGCTGGGTTGCGTTGATAGAAGCGATTCCCGTCGTCTGCTTCGCAGAGCGAAGAAAATATCTACGCCCCCTCTCGGATGCCAATAGCCAGTTCAGGAAGTTGGGCTCCACTTTGGAGTCAGGGCGCAGGCGAACCCTGAATATGTGATTTTGATGAATAGCCTCCGGAAGTTCGTTCTGCCAGAGCGTGCCTCGCCCGAGCTTGTCGGGATCCCCTCCCTCCGTCAGAAGGAGGTCGTCTTTAAGGAGCCGGTATCGCTGGATTTCAGCTTCGGTGGCTTCAATTTCCTTGACCACCGACAAATCAAGCATCTTGTCCTGGACATTTAACACGGCCATGTAGGGGACGGGACGGAGTGCCCCCGAGACTTTCCGCCCCTTGGTAATCCCGGATGTAACCTCGGCCACATCGCCCAGCGATAGTGAATCGTCCCAACCACGGGCGTTTGTAGCCAGGTCGTCGAACATGTTATAAAAGAAGGACTGCGCGAGATCATCGAGGAGGGTGATCGCCTCCCGCCGTTTCGCGCGCAGCGCATCGGCCTGAACTAGTAGCGATACGATCCGGAGCTGCTCGTCAAGGGAAGGGAGCGGGATCGGGAGCTGCTTGAGGTTGTCGATGGGAAAGTTGTCCGCGGTGGTGGCTCGCACCCATGTAAGAATCGTGTCGGATCGCCCTTTGATGAAATGGGCGAGATAGTTCGGATCAACATCATCCGAGCAGACCAGGGCTTTCATGTCCTGATTAATAGCGACCGGGACGCGATTCAGTCCGACCGGGAGTGTGTGCTTAAGGACGCCAGAGCGGACCACGATGAGGACACTGTTCTCCGGGACCAGGCGCGCCGCGCTATTTTCGAGCCCCCGCTGCGTGATGCCGATCTGCGCACGCCGGATATCCCAGGTTTTCATGTCCTTGGGAGTCACCCACGGAATATCCCCACCATAGTAATCCGAATTGCTGCGCGTGGGTGTGCCTCCGCCGAGAACATGGACGATCTCGCCGATGGGAACGGATGGGCACCCGCTCATCCAAGCATTCCCTTCAGTTCGGACACGCCTTGCTGTATTTCGGACTCGATGCGCTCCAGCTCTTCCAGGATTTCCATCGGGGGGCGGTACTCGATCTCTTCGTGGATGACTTCCTTGTATCGGTTGAGGCTAAGGTCGTAGCCCTGGGCGGCGATGTCGGCCTTGGGGACGCAGAAGCTCTGCTCGGTCCTGGCGCGCTTTTTCTCGCTGCCGTTGCGGAGTGCCCATCGTGCGAGGACATCCGGGAGGTTGTTCTTGGCGTACTCGGCCTCGTCAAGCGGGGAAGTCGGTGTGGGGCCGAGCTTGTCCTCGCTCAACAGCGGGGTCCGCTTGTCGTCCAGGCTGAAGCCATCCGCGGTGACCTCATAGAACCAGACGTCGTCCGTACCGCCGCTGTTGGTCTTGGTGAAGAACAGGATGGCCGTGGAGACCCCGGTGTACGGCTTGAAGGTACCGCTTGGGAGCTTGACCACCGCGTCTAGCTTGTGATCCTCGACCAGGATGCGGCGGAGTTCCTTGTGCGCCTTCGTCGACCCGAAGAGCACCCCGTCGGGCACGATGACGGCCGCCCGGCCACCGGGTTTGAGCAGGCGGAGGAAGAGCGCCAAGAACAGCAGCTCGGTCTTCTTCGTCTTGACGACCTTGAGCAGGTCCTTGGCGGTGGTCTCGTAATCGAGGCTCCCGGCGAACGGTGGGTTTGCCAGAATCATCGTGTAGCGCTCAGCCTCGCTCGCGGTGCTCTCGGCCAGCGAGTCCCGATAGCGGATATCGGGACGCTCGATCTCGTGGAGCATCATGTTCATGCTGGCGATCCGCAGCATCGTGCTGTCGAAGTCGAAGCCGTGGAACATGTTCTCGTTGAAGTGGCGCCGCTGCGCCAGGTCGAGCAGTGCGTCCTTGTGGGTCCGGGCGACGTACTGCGCCGCCGCGACGAGGAAGCCGGCTGTGCCGCAGGCCGGGTCGCAGATCTCGTCCCCTGGTCCGGGGGCCATCATCTCCACGATGAGCTGGATGATGTGCCGCGATGTTCGGAACTGGCCGTTCTGGCCCGATGTCGCGAGCTTGCTGAGCATGTACTCGTAGAGATCGCCCTTGGTGTCCCGCTCACCCAGCTGGATGTCGTCGATCATGTCAACGACCTTGGTGAGTAGGTTCGCCGTGGGGATCGTGAACCGGGCGTCCTTCATGTGCTGGGAGTAGGTGGAGCCTTCGCCGCCCAGCACGCGCAGCCACGGGAAGACCGCGTCCCGCACGGTCTGGTGCATGCTCTCCGGGTGCAGCTCGATGAACTGCGACCACCGCAGCACGTTGGTTTCGTCGTCATAGATCGGGTGCTCGATGGGCTTGCCGGTCCGGCTGGCCTTGCGCTCCTTCGCGGTCTGGATGTCCTCCAGCCGCCGGATGAACATCAGATAGGTGATCTGCTCGATGACCTCCAGCGGGTTGGAGATCCCCCCTGACCAGAAGGCGTCCCAGAGCCGGTCAATTTTGTTCTTCAGTTCACCCGTAATCACGATCCGTCAGCGTAGCGGAGCAATCGACACCCCATCAGCTTCCCAAGATGACAGCACGGGTTCGACTCCCATCACCCCTCCACTTCCAGATCGCTGGGCAGGTAACCCACCGTTCCAGCTACTTGGTCCCCAGCGGCGTATGTCCTTCATGCGTCTGACTCAGTCAATGGCGCTCGCCCGCTCGTGGCCAACCTTGCAGTATCAGGAGCGAGGGGAGACACCATGACCTACGACCGCATCACCGTCGAGCCCGATAAGCTCGAAGGCAAGCCCACCATCCGCGGCCTGCGCATCACCGTCGAGACCGTGGTCCGACTCGTTGCCGCCGGCTGGTCCTTCGACGAGATCTTGTCGGACTACCCCGATCTCGAACGCGACGACGTCAAGCAGGCTCTCGAGTACGCAGCGGCGTCGACGAACGTCCACTTCTACCGGCTTCGCGAGTCGGCGTGAACTTCCTGGTCGACGAGAACCTCTCACCTCGAGTCGCCGAGCTACTCACCAAAGCCGATCATGACGCGGTACACGTTCGTGATCTTCACGCGAAGAGCGCACCGGACACCACGATCATGGCACTTGCCGTAGCGGGCGACCGGGTCATCATTTCCGCTGACACCGACTTCGGCGCGCTCCTGGCTCAGGCTCGCGCCACCGAATCTTCGATCATCCTCGTTCGCGAGCTCCTGGAACTCCGGCCACCTGACCTGGTGAACACCATCCTTTCGCACCTCGATATCCTCCAACCGCATCTCTCCAGGGGCGCGATCGCGGCGTTCACAACTACCGGCATCCGTGTTCGGGGTCTCCCGCTTCGTTAAAGGCGCCGAACGGCAGGGTGCCCCGCAACCTCTCAGACCAAGGTGTTCCGGTTGGGGCTTAGACCAGGCGGTCCCTTGCCAAGCAAGACCAACGGCATGCTCACATAGACACACCCACCCGACCGGAGTAGGAGGAGACGCCACAGAACCTCGCCCAACCAGGTAGGCGTGATCCGCGTACCGCAAGCTCCCCTCAGCAGCACGCGGGTATCCCTGGACCTGCCAGCGCGACCGATCCGGGGGTGCCTCCGCAGTCAGATATTGAACTCGTCGCTCTTCACACCGGCGATGAAGGCGCTCCACTCGCTGGGGGTGAAGGCCAGCACCGGACCCGAACGGTCCTTGCTGTCCCGTACGGCCACCAGGCCCGGCACGTTCGTGGCCACCTCGACACAGTTGTCAGTAGTGGCGCCCGAGTAGCTTGACTTACGAAACGCGGCGGCGGCCAGGTCGGGGAAGTCACTCATGATCTCTCCTCGCTGCGGCGATGAACGCCGCTGACTCGTCAGGGGGCAGGGCTATCTCGGCGAGGTGCTCGAATGTCAGCGTAAGCCCCCTTACCTGTTCGGCGGCTTCCACATACACGTCACCTCCGGGGCAGCCGATGTAGCCCACGTCGGGATCACCGTCGTCGAAGGACAGCACGGAGAAGGCCCCATCGAGCCCGACGTGCAGACCGACCGTTAGCGGCATGATTTGGATCGTCACGTTGGGCTCGTCGGCGACGTCGATGAGGCTCTCCAGTTGCCGCCTCATCGCACCTGCTGACGCGATCGGACGGCGCAGAGCACTCTCGTCCACCAACGCATGTAGTGATGGCGCGCTTGAACCGAGAAGCGTGATCTTGCGCGCCATCCGAGCGTCAACTCTGCGTTTCAGCTCCGTGTCGTCCAAGGTCGGCCGGACAGCACCGATAAGCATGTGGGCGTACTCCTCGGTCTGTAGCAGTCCCGGGATCAGTAGCGGCTCCCAGGTGCGGATCGCCGTCGCCTCGGCCTCCAAGACCACGTACGATCCGGCGAACACGTCGCTGTAGGCAGTCCACCAGCCGCGCTGGCTCGCTTCCCGGCAGAGTTGGATCAGTCCCGCCTTGGTCGCGGAGTCGGCACCGTACAGATCACAGGCATCTGCGACATCGGCAACGCTCGGGCTGGTCCGCGCGTTCTCGATCCGGTTGACCTTCGGTCGGCTCCATCCGAGCTGCTTCGCTGCGCCTTCCGGCGTCAGACCAGACGATTCGCGGAGTCGCCGCAGCTCACGGCCCAAGCGACGATGCCGGACGGTTGGACTCTTCATGACCATGGGTCAAGTCTGATAGGAGATCAGTAAAACTTCTACGTGTACAGGGCTTGCCTGAGTGCACAGTACACGCGATTATGTAGCCGAGTCGCTACAGAGCGTGATGCCTTGGTGGCGGAATTTGGGGAGGTCCTGCCTGAAAACGGCTCATCTGGCTACCGAATAGCGGACCCGCCCGCCGCTCCACACGACCGGGCGGGTCCTGATCAGGAAATGGAGGTTCCTGACCATGTCACACGATAAGGCCGTCGCGGCCGGTACGGAGTTCGCCGGGTGGCGGATCATGAGGAGTGATGAGGGGCGGCTGTGGGCCAGCCGGGAGCGGCCGTTCTCTCCGGAGGCCGAGCGGGCCGGCGCCTACCGTACGGTCGACGGTGACGACCTACGTGCGCTGTGCCAGGCCATCGCCGAGCAGGAGAGCCTCGCCGAGCTGGCGGTGACCCAGTGACCGAGAACGAAATCACAGGCCAGGCCTCGATCGACGTCGCCGAGCCGGGTGCGCACGACGGTCGGCGAGACGGCGGACTCCCGCAGGGCACTCTCAACACCCGCGACCGGTACGTTTCGAGCCGGCCGGACCGGGATCGATCATGTCCGCCATGGTGCATGGACGCTCACATCGACGAGCGCCCCGACGAGCGCATTCACAACGCCTGGATTCAGGCCGTCGACCTGCACGCCATCCCCCTGGCGGGGCTTCCACAGCGGCTCTGGCTCGACCTGGTCCTCGGCCCCGGCGACGACGAGCCCCGCATCCACCTCCAGATCGACGACCGCGCCGTCATCGAGCTGACGATCGCCGAGGCCCGCAACGCCGGAATGCACCTCATCGGCCTGGCCGCCCTCGCCGTCATGGACACCCCGCCCACGTAGGTCCGACCCGCCACACCCGCCTCGGACTCGGCGGCCGTACGGCTCAGGCCGTACGCAACCTGATGCTCCCCACCGTGGCAGGCCCGATGAGCCGCCCTGCCGATCGCTTTGCCGGTGACCGGCAGGGTCTGGGCGGCCTTCCCCGAACACCGTCCCGCCGAGGAAAGCCGCCCCACCCCAAACGGCCCCTGCCCTACCACCCCCGCGACGACAGGCGGCCACCCACCCGGCCGCCGAGGTCAGACAGCACGCACCGCGGACCACGTTTCTCTGAGGAGAGGACGGGGGCACTGCCAGAGGTTGCTTCCAGGAGCGAAGGTCAGCTCGCTTTGGGAAGTGGCTGGAGTTGGACGCTGAGTCGCAGTTCCAGCGCTTCGGCGAGGCGTTCCAGCATGGGGATCGTGGGCATAGTGCCGCCTGCCTCGAAGCGGGCCACCGCCGGCTGCTTGAGCCCGGCCCGCTCGGCGAGCTCGGCCTGGGTGAGGCCGAGTTCTTCACGGCGCCGCCGTACGGCCTCGCCGAGCTCGAAACGGATTCGCGCGGCCTCGTACGCGGCTCCGGCACCGGGCCGGCTCGTGATCTCGGCGCGCTTGTCCGACCACGCCCTGCGCTCGGCCATGGCACTCACTCCTCTTCCCCTGTGTGAGCCTCCGCGATACATCGCTTCACGGCCCGCACCGCCTCCTCGCTCAGCGAGCAGGTCAACGTAGAAGATCGCCGGTCTCCTGGTCGTCCTGGCTGAGCGAGTCGAACCACTCGTCGACCTCGGGCTCCAGTTCCACCTCTCCCCAACTCATAACACGAACGTTATACACGAGGTAAGGGGCCTGCCCCTGGAACGAGAAAAGCGACAGTGCCCATGTCGGCGAGCACCCTGGCGAGCGCATACACAACGCCTGGATTCAGGCCGTCGACCTGCACGCCATCCCCCTGGCCGGGTTTCCGCCCCGCCGATCGCCTTCGCCGGCGACCGGCGGGGGGCATCGTCACCGTGCCGGGTTCCGCCCGGGGCGGTTTCAGGCGCCGCGGGTCAGTAGCATGCGCAGCCGCCGTCCCACGGCTGCCCGCCCAGCTCCTTCAGGTCCGGGGGCAGGATGGGACGGTGCTCCGGCTGCCAGGAGAACTCCCGCTCCTCGTCTTCGTAGATCGTCGACAGCGGACCGCCCTTGGTACGGAAGAGCATGAGGTTGCCGGTCGGCGATCCGAAGGGACCGTGCCACTCCTCCTCGGGGCGCCAGAAGTAGGCGCCGGCGCGCATGGTGCCGATGTGGCCGACCAGCTCCCCGGCGAGCAGGTACATCTCCTCGACGACCGGATGCTTCTCGGCCCGCAGCCCCCACCGCAACGGCATCGTGCCGAGCACCCAGGTCTGCTCACCGTCGTGGGGGTCCTGGCGCAGGAACTTCCGACCGGCCCCCGCGGGGAATCGGGGGTGGAAGTTTCCGGTCCACGGGCCGTCGAAGGCGCTGACCGCTTCGACCAGCCGAGCCTCGTCCATGCCATCGGCCGACTCGGCGGCGACGCGCGGCTCGGCGGAGAAGAACGTCATCACGACCGCGCCGTCCGTGCTCGACATGGCGGGGCGGACATATCCGGACGGCAAGTGCGCATATCCGTAGCGGGTGTGGGTGACGTCACCGATGGTGAGCGACCCGGCCAGCACGAACAGTTCTTCGTCGGCCGCCAGCACCTGCGGAGCGTCCTGCTTCCAGCCGGCCGGGTAACGCAGCAAGGTGCTCGACGCACCGGTCTCCTGGTCCAGGCTGAGCATCCGCATCTCGATGCCGGGACGCGCCCCGCCGTACAGGCCCTGCCGCCATGGCAGAACCTGACTCTGGATGAATTCGATGAACGGCCGACCCATGATCACTCCTTCTCGGGCGGGGATGCGGCAGACGCGTCGATCTCGGGCTGAAGTTCTCCGGGGTAGAAGCACGCGGCTCGTACACCGGCCCGAATCTCGACGAGGGGCGGGGTCTCGAGCGCGCAGCGGGTGCGCGCGATCGGACAGCGCGGGTGGAAATGACAGCCGGACGGGCGGTCGATGGCGGAAGGCGGGTCTCCGGCGAGGACGATCCGCTCCCGGGTCGGATTGTCCGCGGTGGGGGTCGCCGACAGCAGCGCCGCCGTGTAGGGATGCTGGGGTGACCAGACGACCTGGTCCGTGGGGCCCTCCTCGACCACTCGACCGAGGTAGAGCACGGCGACCCGGTCGGAGATCTGGTGGACCAAGGCCAGATCATGGGCGATGACGAGGTAGGCCAGGTCCCGCTCCTGCTGCAGCGTGTCCAGGAGATTGATGATCTGTGCCTGGATGGACATGTCGAGGGCGGAGACCGGCTCATCCGCGATGATCATGGAGGGTTCGAGGGCGAGGGCGCGGGCGATGGAGATGCGCTGACGTTGCCCACCGGAGAACTGCGACGGGTAGCGGTTCATCGCGTTGGCGTTCAAACCGACCAACTCGAGCAGTTCCACGACCCGGTCGGTGATCTGACGGCGGTCACCCCAGCGGTGCGCGACGAGCGGTTCCGCCACGACGCGGCCGATGGTCATCCGCGGATCCAGGCTCGCGTACGGGTCTTGGATGACCATCTGGAGGCGGCGCCGGATCGGCTTCAGCCGGCGCTCGGGCAAGTGCGTGATGTCGGTGCCCTCGAAGACGATCCGTCCGCTGTCCGGCTCGTGGGCCCGCATCAGGGTCAGGGCTATGGTGGATTTCCCGGAGCCGGATTCGCCGACGAGGGCGAGTGTCTCGCCGGCGGACACCCCTAGGGAAACGCCGTCGACCGCGACGAGTCTGCGGTGTCCGACGGCGAATTCCACGCGGAGGTCCTCGGCGCTCAGCACCGAAGGTTTCACCGGCCGGCCGGAGGTCTCCGTCGAGGAGGCGCCTTGTGCGCTGGGCATGGTGGTCATGAGTTCAGGGGATTCCAGCAGGCAGCGGTGGACAGGTCACCCGGCACGAGTTCGGGCCGCTGGTCGCGGCACGGGTCGATGGTGCGGGAGCAACGCGGGGCGAAGGGACAGCCTTCGGGTCGGTCATGCGGTGTCGGCGGCGATCCGGTGATCGGGATCAGGGGTTTGCGCTCACGATCGAAGCGGGGTGCCGCCGCCAGCAGCCCGGCGGTGTACGGGTGCCGAGGCCGAGCCAGCAGATCCAGCGCCGTGCCCTCCTCGACTATGTGACCGGCGTACATCACGATGATCCGGTCGCAGATCTGTCCCGCGACTCCGAGATCGTGGGTGATGAGGATGAGGCCGGCGCTGGTCACGCGGCTGCGCATCAGGTCGATGATCTGAGCCTGGATGGTGGCGTCCAGCGCGGTGGTCGGCTCGTCGGCGATGATCACCGCCGGATCGTGCAGCAGCGCCATGGCGATCATCACGCGTTGCCGCAGCCCGCCGGAGAGCTGGTGCGGGTAGGCGTTGATCCGCAGTTCCGGCGACGGGATGCCCACGGCTCGCAGCGCCTCGATGGCCAGCTTCCGCGCCTCCCGGCGGCTCACGTCGCGGTGCCGGCGCAGTGCCTCCACGAGCAGCGAGCCGACGGTGCGCACCGGGTTGAGCCCGGTCATCGGATCTTGGAAGACCATCGACACCTTGGTGCCGCGCATGCGCTGCAACTCGCGCTCGGGCAGCGTCATCACGTCCCGGCCCTGCAGTCGGATCGAGCCGGTCTGACTCAGCGACCCCGGGATCAGTCGCATGACGCTCAGCGCCGTCATCGATTTCCCTGACCCGGACTCGCCGACGATTCCCAGCACCTCTCCCCGGGCCAGCGAGAACGACACATCCTCGATGATCGGCACCGGAAGGCCGGAGCCATCCGTCGTGTGCACCCGGAGGCCGTCCACGTCGAGGACGACTTCGTTCACAGCGCTCATCTGTTCGTCACCGCCGATGCGTCGGAGGACCGCCCGCTGAGCGCGTCCCCGATGAGGTTGGCCGCCACCACCAAGACGACGATGGTCACTCCCGGCACGAGCACCATGTGCGGCGCCTGCGCGAGGTACTCGCGGCTGTCGGCGAGCATGCTGCCGAGCGACGGAGTGCCCAGCGGCACACCCAGTCCGAGGAAGGACAGACCGCTCTCGGCGATCAGGAGGTCGGCGAACATGAAGGCCCACATGACGAGCAACGTGTTACGGATGCCCGGCAGGATGTGGGTCACGATGGTGCGAATCCGCGAGACGCCGAAAAGGCGGGCGGCGAGGATGTAGTCCCGTTTCATCAGACCGAGGGCCTCGGCGTAGACGACTCTGGCGAAGATGGGCCAGCTGACGAGGCCGAGCGTGAGCGACAGCGACCAGAAACCCCGTCCGACGATCGCCATGATGGTCACGGCGAGCACCAGCGACGGGAACGACAAGCTCATGTCGATCAACCGGGTCAGCACCACGCGTACCACCCCCTGCGCCGCGGCGGCCCAGACGCCGACGAGCGTGCCGATTCCGGAGACCAGACACGCCGAGACGATGCCGACGGTCACCGACCACCGCAGCCCGGCGACGGCACGGGCGAGCATGTCGCGGCCGAGTTGGTCGGTGCCGAGGGCGTGCCCGGCCGAACCGAGGCCCTTCAACCGATCCGCCGGCGCCGTCCGGTCCGGGTCGAGGTAGCCGAAGGCCATGAGCAGCAGCGCGCCGCCGATGACGACGACGACGAGACCGACGCCCAGCAGCAGGGCGAACGGCACGGGGCGCCCGACAGCGCGCCTCCGGAACAGTCCACGAGGTGGTACGACCGCAGTGTCCGTCATGTCCGTTGCCGCCTCAACCGTGGATCAAGGACCGAGAAGAAGACATCGGTGAAGGCATTCACCAGGAAGACCAGAAAGGCGACGACGAAGACCGTGGCCTGAACGACCGGGAAATCCAGCCTCAGCACGGAGTCGATGAGCAGGCGACCGACGCCGGGCCACGCGAAGATGACCTCGGTGATCAGCGCACCCGACAGCAGGAAGGCGAACTGTCCGCCGACCAACGCGGTCGCGCCGAGCAGTGCGTTCGGCAGCGCGTGCCGTACGACCACGGTGAGCTTGGAGGCTCCGCAGGCCCGGGCGGTACGGACGTAGTCCTCGCTCATCGCCGTGCTGACGTTCGTCGCGAGCACCCGGGTCAGCCGTGGAACGAGGAAGGCGGCCAAGGTCACCGACGGAAGCAGCCAGCTCATCGAGGCGGCGTTGCCGATGCTCGGCAACAGGCGGAACTTCACCGCGAACACCTGGATGAGCAGCAGACCCACGACGTATCCGGGCACGCCCTGTCCGATGACGAGCAGGCCGGTGACCGCGGCACGGGGCACCGGGCGCGGACGCGAGCCCAGCCAGGCGCCGATCGGTACCGCGACGAGCAGGTTGATGAGGATGCCGAACGCGGCCAGTTGCACCGTCGCCGGCATGCGATCGAGGACGAGCCCCAGCGCATTTTCCGCGGAGTGCACAGAACTGCCGAAATCGAGCTGGAACACATGCCCGATGGCGTGGGCATATTGCACGATCAGCGGCTGGTCGAGCCCGTACTGGCGCTCGACGTGCGCGATGAATTCCGCGTCCGCGTTCTCTCCGGCGAGGATCAGCGCCGGGTCCCCGGACAGCCGTAGCAGGAAGAACAGCAGCGTGGAGATCGAGAAGAGCAGGACGAGTAGCTGCACGACCCGCCGGATGAGGACCCGGGCCAGGGCTCTCATCCGGCGGCTCAGCACGGCCGCACCCGACGCATCAGGCAGTGCAGCAGCGAGTTCGGTCATTATTCCGTGTTTTCAGGGCGTTCCGTCGTTTCCTCAAGACACCGACATGAGGTGGTACGGGAAGGTGCGGTTGATGTTCTCGAAGCCCTGCAGCTTGCTCGAAACACCGTTGATGTCGATCTGCTGCACGAGGTAGAGCGCGGGCGGGTCGTCGTGCTGCATCTGCTGTGCCTGGGACAGCAGCTTGTTGCGCTCCTCCATCTCGCCGGTCTTGGCGGCCTTGCCGAGGACATCGGCGACGGACTGCTCACAGAAGAAGGCGGGCTTCTTCACGCAGGAGAACAGCTCCATCGGACGCAGGGCGTCGAGGCGCGGCAGCGTGTTCCAGGACAGTCCGAACGCCTGGGAAGTCCAGGTGTTCTTCAGGTAGTGCTCCAGCCACTCGGCGAAGGTGATCTGCCGCAGCTCGATCTCGACGCCGATGTCAGCGAGATTCTGCTGCATCAACTGGTAGATCTGCGCATCCGCCGGGAACGATCCCACGGTCACGTCGGCCTTGAGGCTGAACCCGTTCGGGTAGCCGGCGTCCGCGAGCATCTGCTTCGCCTTGGCCGGGTCGTACGGGTAGGGCTGGACATCGGGGTTGTAGCCGACCGCACCGTCGGTGACGCCGGAGCCGCTGGGCTTGCCCACGCCGAGCAACAGGTCCTTCGCCATGGACTCCTTGTCGACGGCGTAGTTGAGCGCCTGGCGGACCTCCTTCTTCTTCAGCGGGGAGTCACCCAACTCGGTGATGAAGGCCAGTGACATGACCTGCGCGCCGGCGACGACGTCGGCCTTGGCCCGCGTCTCGTCGAGCTGCTTGCTCTGGTCCGGCGAGAGCTGGATGGCGAGGTCGATCTGGTCCGACTGCAACGCCTGGAACCGCCCGGCCGGGTCGGGCAGCGCGTGGATCTCCATCTTCGATGCCTTCGGCGCCCGCCACGAGCCTTCGAAAGCGCTGAGTTTGATGATGTTGGAATCCCAGGAATCGACCTTGAACGGCCCGGTGCCGACCGGATCGTTGGCGAACTCCTTCATGCCCAGGTCCTTGAAGTGCTTCGGAGCCGGGATGTACACCTCGCCGACCCGCGCCGGAAGCATCGCATCCGGCGCCGCGGTGGTGAACTCCACCGTCAGCGGGTCGACGGCCTTGACGTCGGAGACCGTGTTGACGTCCGCCGCGACGACGCTCGCCGAACCCTCGGGGTCCTTGAGGAGGTAGTCATAGGTCGCGACCACCACGTCGGCGTCGAACTTCTCACCGTTGGAGAAGGTGACCCCGTCACGCAGCTTGAACTGCCATGTGTCCGCCGATGGCTGCGACCACTCGGTCGCGAGCGCCGGTTGCACCTTGCCGTGCTGATCCACCAGGGTCAACGCGTCGAACATGGCGGCATGCGTGTAGACCTCGGGCGAGCCGATCCCCTTGTAGGGGTCACCCTTGCCCGGCGGCAGCGAGTTGACGCCGACCCGGATGGTGCCGCCGGCCTCCGCGGCGCTCGACGGCGGGCTCTCACCTTCGGGCGTGTCGCTCGATGAGCCGCAGCCGGTGACGAGGAGGACGCCTGCGAGGAGTCCTGCGGTGCCCAATCTCAATCTGGAACGCATCAATTAGCTCCCTCGGCTAATCCTTATGGGTTCCCAGGTGTTTCGCTACCCGGAACGGCGTACCACTGTAAGCTTGGCGTGCAGCGTAACAGTCTTCGACCCTCCGTAGCCAACATTTTCGATACGCCGAGACCTGAAGGTGATGGGAGCGTTCTTCATGCCGCGCATAGTGATCAACAATGGTCTGGTCGTGACGATGGACCCGCACCACACCGTGTACGCGCACGGTCATGTCGTCGTGGAGAACGGTGTGATCTCCGCGGTGGGGCCGGAGGCGGCGCCCGCCAGCTCCGACGACATGATCATAGATGGTGCTGGATGTGCAATTTTGCCCGGTTTCGTCAACACGCACCACCACCTCGCCGCGACGTTGCTGCGCGGGGTGGCGCCGGACCGCCCGCTCCGGGTCCGGACGAGCACCGAGACCCCCAGCATGCGGCTGCACCGGGCCCAGGGCGAGGAGGAGTGCTACGCCGGCGCGATGCTCGGCTACGTCGAGCTGACCCGTTCCGGGGTCACCACCACCACCGACTCACAGTCGCCGTGGAAGGGCATGGGCAAGAACGACGGCTCACTCCGCGCCGCGAACGAATCCGGCCTCCGGGTCGTGTACTCGCCGGCCTTCGTCAACCGGACGGAGATGGTCCCCTCCGAGCACCACTTCGACGTCGACGAGGCGATCACGGAGTTCGAACGGTTGCGCTCGCGCTGGTCGAGCGGCAGGGTCACCGTGATCCCCGAGGTGATGTCGCTTCCTCGCGGCACCGACGAGCTGATCACGCGGCTGGCCCAGGCGGGTGACGGCCGCATGGCCATGCACCTGACGTACTCGTCGGAGTTCGCGGCGTGGGCACTGCAGGAGTACGGCCACACCGCCATCGAGCACCTGGACCGGCTGGGCGTGCTCGGCGAGGGCTTCCTGGGCGCCCACCCGATCTACCTGACCGACCGGGAGATCCAGATCTACGCCGACCGGGGGGCCGCGGGCGCCTACTGCTCGGTGAGCAACATGCTGATCGGCGTCGGGCACCTGCCGCTGATGCGGATGCGCGAAGCGGGCATCCGGATGGGCCTGGGCCTCGACTACCCCAACCACACGCACAACTTCTTCGAGACCATCAAGATGTCCCTGCTGTCCCAGAAGCAGCTCGCGCAGGACGCGAGCGTGGGCGACCACGGCGAGGCGCTCAGGTGGGCCACGATCGACGGCGCCGCGGCGCTCGGCCTCGATGACAGGATCGGTTCCCTGGAGACCGGCAAGTCCGCCGATCTGCAGATCATCGACATGAAGCGTGCCCACCTGTGGCCGCCGCTGAGCGGACTGTCGCTGCTCGTCTACGGTGGTGCACCCGACTCGGTGCGCGATGTCATGTCCGCGGGGACGTGGCTCATGCGCGACCGTCGACTGGTGCACCTCGACGAGCAGGCCGTGATGGAGCATGCCGCGGCGATGCAGGCCCGGGTCGCCGAAGCGGCCGGAATACACGCCGACCCCGTGCTGCCGGACGGCTGGACCCTCGGCGGCTGACCCGGCCGCCGAGGCTCCGGCCGCGGCGGCCGGTCAGACCACGCCGCCGCGGTCGGCCATCCTGACGAACTCACCGAAGACGCGCCGGACGAAGGCATCCCGCTCTTCGTCCCGGCGGATGGAACGCGGGTTCGCCGCGTACTCCTCCTCCAGGACCTCGGCCACCGTCCGGCCGTCCTTCTCTATCACCTGCTCCAGCAGGTGCATCCGGGTCTTCACGGACCACAACTCCGCGGCCAGTTCGAACGTGACGTGCGCGACCGCGTCCAGCACCGGGTCCTTGGAGAAGACCGGGACCTCGGGCGGCACCGGCGTGGGGTCCGCCAGGTCCTGCTCCGGATGAGCTGCCGTCATTGCACTGATCCCATCTGTCACTTGACGCACACCCGCATCGCGCGCACGCCGGTCGGGTCGGGGTCGTGGTCGGGCTCGACCTCGTCGAACACTTCCCTCAGGAGCGACTCGAAGTCGCCGTAGACGAACGGCGTGGCGAACGGCTCGCCGTTGTACTTGGTGTCGATCTCCCGGTGGTAGTCGTGCATGCCCAGCGGGCCCAGCGGCGGGCGGCTGCGGAAGTCGACGATGACGAAGCCGCCGCCTGGCCGAAGCACCCGGTGCGCCTCACGGATGACGCCCTTGGCCACGTCCCTGGGAATCTCGTGGAAGAGGATGTTCACGTAGACCAGGTCGAAGGTGCCGTCCGGGAACGACAGCCGGTCCGCCGACTCCTGCCGGAACTCCACGTCGGCGCCGAGGCCGGCCGCCCGCATGTGCGCGTACCGCACCATCGGGGCCGCGATGTCGACTCCCACCACCCGCGCGTCCGGGAAACGATTCTTGAACGCCGTCGTGCTCTGGCCGACGGAGCAGGCCAGGTCGAGGATGGCGCCGATCCGCCCGTCAGCGGGCACCGGCACCTTGTCGATGGCCGCCTGCTTGATCTCGTTGTCGTCGTTGCGGCCGGCGTAGAAGACGTTCGTGCCGTAGTGGTAGATGTACCCGGCCAGGGGGTGGCCCTCGTAGTTGCCGGGCTGCAGGTGGATGTCGGTCGAGGTGTAGTACTCCGGGTA
The DNA here is from genome assembly GCF_050942215.1 of Sphaerimonospora sp. CA-214678. Taxonomy (GTDB): domain Bacteria; phylum Actinomycetota; class Actinomycetes; order Streptosporangiales; family Streptosporangiaceae; genus Sphaerimonospora. The sequence goes on along the minus strand of NZ_CP192056.1, from coordinate 1,395,486 downwards.
CGCGAAGTCCGGGTCGTAGTGGACGCTGCCCGGGCCCCGGCCGTCGCTGTCGTCGAGCGCCTTCAGCAGCTCGTCCCGGCGCTCCTCCAGCGTCGCCGTGATGCGCCGCCAGGTCATCTCCTGCTGGGAACGGAGCAGGCGGTTGCGCAAGGTGACCACCGGGTGTGTCTCCAGCAGGGCGCGCAACCGCGGCATGCTGCTGATCTTCTGCTCGCCGATGAGCCGCCCGCCCGTCTGGAACATCCGGGAATTCAGATCAGTCAGGCCGAATTTACGAAAGCCCACCGTGAAGTCGATGTAGCTCGCATCGTCCAGACCGCTCGCCACCGGCCGCCGGGGTTCCTCCAGGGTGCCCGCCATCGCATCTCCTCGTGTCCGCAGCAGTGTCTGCGACACCATTCCGTACCATTCCGTACCATTCCATGGGAAGGAACAGCGTTCCAATTATGCGGGCAGAGTAGCACCTGGCGGCCGTGGCGTCAGCAGTCTCGTCGCGAATCGCTTCGGAGGCCCGCACACGTCCTCGCCCGGACGTTCGACCACGCGGCCGCCGGCGCCGGTCACCGGCGGACCAGTTCCACCCGCAGCCCGTCCGGCCCGATCAGCACCGACTGATCGATCGAGTACGTCGATGCGACGCCGAGTGAGACCGAGCCCACCCCCGGCGGCAGATGGCCCGGGACGGTCGGCCGGACGGTGGCCTGCTCGGGATACTGATCGTGTTCGATCGCCGTCCGGCCGAGCAGCTTGAGTGAGCTGATCCGGTGCGGCGTGTCCCTCGGCAGCTCGAAGGCATGGTTGATGACCTGGACGGCGACATGCCTGTCGGATGCCCGCTCGACGGCGAACCGCCGCTCGAACCACCCGCGGGTCGTCTCGAGCCGCGATGCGGCGACCACCGCGATGAACACCCCGTCGATATCGCCGGAGCACCGTGGCAGGTCGAACGGCGGCAGGTCGCCGAGGATCTCGGTGAAGTAGACCAGCTCACCGGAGGGACCGGCCGACTGCATGGCGCGCAGCGCCGGCCGCGTCAGGCCCGCCAGCGGGGCAGGTGGGATCAGCGTCCGGAACGCGCTGCCCTCGAGCCGCCGGGCGAGGGCGTCGACATCAGGCACGCAGATCTCCAACGCGGCCCAGCCGAACGTGCGCGCTGGGCGGTAGTCCGCCGGCACCGGCCCCTCCACCAGCCGCACCGATCCCCCGATGCCGCTTGCCGGACCCACGACGACGTAAGCGGCACCCGCGCAGCGCGGCGCGTGCCACGCGCTCGCGAGCTCCGCCGTCACGGTTCCCTCGTCCTGGACCTGGTAGCCCAGGCAGTCGCGGTAACCGCGCACGCTGTGGGCGAGATCGGATGTGACCACCGTCACGAGCTTGATCGGACCGAGATCGGGTTTCGTCACCCGCTGAGGTTTTCTCACTGACTTCCAGCGATCTTTCGGTGTTCGGAACGGACGAGTACGAGCCCAGCGCCGCCGAGGTCACCGACCGGGGCCGGGCGCGCTGTGCTGAAGGACGGGCCGGCGATCGGCGAGCGAGGAGAAACCTCGCTCGCCCCGGCAGCGCATGACGCGCGGCGCACGCCGCGGCCGTCCGAGGTCGGCCGCGTCGTGCCCTGCTACATGCGGTACCCGGGCGGGAGCCCCGGCTCGGTGGACGCCCAGACCGATTTGGTCCGCGTATAGAGCTGCACCGCGTCCGGCCCGCCCTCGCGGCCGTAACCCGACAGACGCTGGCCGCCGAACGGGACCCGATCGGAAAGGACCCGATAGGTGTTGAGCCAGACGGTGCCCACCCTCAGTTCGGCCGCCATCCGGTGCGCTCGGCCGAGGTCACGGGTCCAGACACCCGCGGCCAATCCGAAGTCGGTGGCGTGCGCGAGCCGCAGGGCCTCGGCCTCGTCGCGGAACCGGGTGACCGCCAGCACCGGTCCGAAGACCTCTTTGCGCATGATGGTCATCTCGGGCGAGACCTCGGTGAACACCGTCGGCGGCACGTAGAAGCCGGCCGCCAGCCGATCGTCCGTGGGCAGCGAAGCGACGGCGGCCACACGCGCACCCTCCTCACGCCCCTGCTCGATCAGCGCGAGCGTCTTGTCCCGCTGCGCGGCCGTCACCTGCGGACCGAGGTGCGTGGTCTCCTCGCGCGGGTCGCCCACGCGCAACGCGTTCACCCGCTCAGTGAGCCGGTGGAGGAACCCGTCGTACACACTGTCGTGCAGCAGCAGGCGGGAGCCGGCGATGCACATCTGACCGGTCGCGCCGAAGACCCCGAGCAGCACGGCCTCCAAAGCCGCGTCCAGGTCGGCATCCTCGAACACGATCTGAGGAGACTTGCCACCGAGTTCCATGGCGGTGGGCGTGAGATTGTCGGCGGCGGCGCGGGCGATCGCCTTGCCCGTCGCATCCGACCCGGTGAACACGATGAGCCGGGCCCGTGGCTCTCCGACCAACGCCCGCCCGGTGTCGGCGCCGCCGGTGACGACCTGCGCGACGCCCTCGGGCAGGCCGGCCTCGGCGAGCACCTCGGCGAGCAGCAGCGCGGTCAACGGAGTTTCCTCCGCCGGCTTCAGCACGCTGACGTTGCCGAACGCCAACGCCGGCGCGATCTTCTTGGCGGCGAACACGTACGGCACGTTCCACGGGATGATCCCCAGCACCACGCCGTACGGCTCGCGCCGGGTGTAGGTGTGGAACGGGCCCGGCACTTCGATGGTGTCCCCGGTGACCTTGTCGGCGAAGCCGCCGTAGTACTCGAAGCAGTCGGCGGCCCGCCCCGCCTCACGGACGGTGTCCTTGAGCAGCTTGCCGGTGTTGAGTGTCTCGAGCTCGGCGAATTCGTCACCGCGCTCCCGCAGCAGGCCCGCGACCCTCAGCAGCATCCGCCCCCTCTGGTCGGCGGAGACGCGGCGCCACTCCTCGAAAGCGGCCTCCGCCCTGTGGTAGACCTCGTCCACCTGTGCCGCGTCCATGGCGTCGACCTGTCTCAGGACCTCACCGGTGATCGGCGAGAACACCGTGCTCCGCACTCGGCCTCCTCTGTATCCGGTCGCGCTGAAAGTCAGGCGAAGAGCTGAAAGTCAGGCGAAGATCGCGATGGCCGCCATGATCAACAGCGCTACCCAGATGCCCACCACCGCTGGATAGATACGCCACATGGCCACGTCCATCAGCCGCAACTGCTGCTCGCTCTCCCCCTCGGCGACCACCGTACGCAGCGCCGGCCCGAACGCCTTGCCGCCATAGCGGATCCAGAGACCCGCCAGGATGATCAGACCGAAGATGGTGGACTTCCACGCCACCGTGTCCGCCCGCCACGGGCCGTCTCCGGCCACCGACCACACGCCGGTGATGAGGAACGTCGCGGCGGCGACGAGCCGCAAACCGGTGTCCACCCGGCCGATCAGCCGCACCCGAGCCCGATGCTCCGGCCGCTCGACCCGCCCGAGCGCGTCGACTTTGCCGAAGTTCCACAAGGAGGCGGCACACCACGCGAGCATGGCGATCCCGAGCAGCCACAGCAGCACCGGGTGGACGTCGACGGCCCCCTTGCTGGTCACGTGCGCCAGGCTCACGCCCACGGGGATCATCAGCAGGAGCGACAGCCGCGGCGCCAGATCGAGCGCACGCATGAGCTGACGCAGCACGATCCGGGTATCCCCCGACAATCCGCGTCGTCGAACGATGAAGCTGCTGCTGAAGACCCCGACGTCGATGCCCAGCCAGGCGACGAACAGCAGGATGTGGAGGTACTTCAGGCTTTCCGCGCCGGTCATCTGTCACCTGTCACGGCATGGGTTCGCGGAGTGCGGCGAACCACTCCGGTCGCAGCGGCGCGGCCGGAGTGCCGCTTTCCGTCATCACTCGGAGCCAGCGGCTCAGCAAGTCGTCGCGCACCCGGTCGAGATCCCTCTGCTGCTCCTCGTCCGGCTCGAAACCGTCGATCTCGCCGTCCTTCAGCACACCACCCGAGACCAGCAGCATCTCCAGCACCCGCTGCCGGTGGAGGCTGGTGTTGAGCTCCGAGGTGAGCTGGAGGACCAGGTTCAGCAGCCGCTCCACCTGCGGGTCGGCGAAGTAGCTCCCCGGCGCCTTCGCGCCTCCTGCGTTGGTATCAGCACTCATGTCTTCGACACTCATTTCGGCTTCTCGGCACAGAGAACGGCCCACGGGAAGTGCCACTCGTCGCGTGGCTCGTAACCGTCGTGGAGCACTCCCCTGCTGCGCTCGTCGAACGGCACCCACCGTGCGTCGGCCAAGCCGTGGTCGGCACACGCCGCGAGGACGTCGGTCGCGAACAGGTCGCGGAAATAGGGCTCATTGTTCCGCTCGGCGTGCTCGTAGACGGTGACGTCGCGGAACGGCTCGCCGGTCGGCCAGAACTCCAGGAACCGGATGGATCCGCCGGGACGTAGCAACCGCGCGGCTTCGGCGATGGTGCGGACGATGATCTCGCTCGGCAACTCGTGCAGCACCATCGTGCCGGTCACGAGGTCGGTGCCGCCGCCCTCCAGATTCGTGTCCGATCCGTCCCGCTGCATGAAGCGGATCTTCTTACCGAGCCGTTCGGCTTCGAGATGCGCGAGCTTCAGCACGGGCGCGGACAGGTCCACGCCGATGACGTCCGCGCCGGGGTAACGGTCGACCAGCGGGCGGGTGCTCTTGCCGAAACCGCAGCCGATATCGACGACTCGCTCGGCCTCGTCGGGGAGCGCGGTCTCGACGAACAGCCGATGGAAGCGGTAGTCGTCGTTGTCCCGCAACATGACGATCTTCGCACCCAGCTCATAGACGTACGCCGAGAGGTCGTCGCCCCAGACACCGCCGGGCTGCAGGTGGATGTCCACCCCGGTGTACCAGCCGGGCAGCTCGAGATCGGGGTCGAGCACCAGCTCCCCGATCGGATCGGCCGGCGGATCGGCGAACATCTCCCGCAGCGCCGCCTCACGCCGAAGCGCGGCATCGCCTGCCGCCCGCCACAGCAACTTCTGCTGGGCGCGCTCCAGCCACGAGAACCACGGGTACAGCGGCAGCGTGTGCATCACCTCCGTCGCCTCGGCCAGTGACTCGCCGTCATCGTCGCCGCGCGCCTGGAGGTACTCCTCCCGCAGCGCTGGGTAGACGGTGTCAGCCCATCGCTGACGCAGGGCGAGGACGAAGTCAAGCTGCGATCGCTCGTCCAGTGCCAGTTCCGCTTCCTCGATCGACACGGCTGCTCCCTTCTTGCTCCCGTCAGGTGATCTCCGGTCGCGCGATCAGACGGTGAACCTCAACATGTCCATCACGTCGGCCACCGTGTTGCCCGCTGCCGTGCCGAAGGTCAAGGTGGCCGCCTCGACGGCAGAGATCGCGGATTGGGGCAGGACCCGTCCCGCGTTGTCCCGGAACTTCCGGGCGAGCTCCGCGTCCGTCAGCGGCCGGTCGGACCCGCCCCGGTTGGCGAGGACCTTTTCGACGAACTCCCGGCCGTCCGTCGTACGCACGGTCAGGATCGCGGGGAACTGGAACGGGTAGATGGCATCGCATTCGGAGTCACCACCGACCGTGACCTTCGCCATCAACTCGCGGCGTGCCGGGTCCTGCGCGAGCGCGTCGGTGTAGTCCTCCAGCCCCACGGCCAGGCCGCCACCGCCGAACAGGCCTGCCGCCACGGCGTAGGGTCCGCTGAACTGCGCCTGGTAGCCGGTCTCGGGTTTCTGTTTGATGTCGAGAGGCTCGCCGATGGTACGCACGGTCGGGGTGGCCACGCCGAGGTGGGCGGACGCCACGTCCTCGGGGCGGATGCCCTTCTCCCGCAGCGCCCTCGCGGCGTCGACCGCGGTGTGGGTGAAGTGGTTGGCCGGATAGGGCTTGAAGAAGACGAGTGGCACTTCCCAGTGCTCACCGAGCCCGTCGGAGATCTCGGCCGGCTCGAAGTGTCCGTGCAGCCAGGCCTGATAGAAGCCGAAACGGCCCTCCAGGGCGGTCGGCGGGCCGGTGATCCCGCGATGCGCGAGGTCGGCCGCGACGACCCCGGAGTGGGCCGCCCAGCCACAGTGCATCCGCTTCACCGTGCCGCCGGTGCGGTTGGCCTCGATCACCCCGCTCGCCATCGACACCGCGATGCCCATGGCGTCGGCCACCGTCTTGGCGTCGGAGCCGGGCAGCAGCAGCGCCGCGGCGGCCGCACTCCCGATCGCGCCGCAAATCGACGTCGCGTGCTGACCGTGCTCGAAGAACGTCGAGTTGTTGGCCTCACGGTCGTATCCGGCCATGCCGGTGCGCACGCAGATCTCCAGCCCCGCGGCGACAGCACCGATGACCTCGTCACCGGGGGCGCCGGTACGCTCCGCCGTCGCCAGCGCGGCCGGGACCACGCTGGCCGAGGGGTGCAGAATCGACGGCAGGTGGGTGTCGTCGTAGTCAAGACTGTGCGCCAGCACGCCATTGCCGAACGCCGCCCAAGCAGCGCTGACGCGACCGACGCCGATGGCATGCGCCTGCGGCTTGCCACCCTGGTCGGCGACGAAGGCGAGTGCGGCCTTGCTGGTGTCGAGCTCGGTGGCCGCCACGCACAGTCCGAGCACGTCGAGGATCCGCTGCCGTACCGAGACGGTCACGTCCTGTGGAACCTTGTTCCGCGCAGCGACGGCAAACTCCGCGAGCTGCTGGACCAGCGTCGGCCGGTCGTCGCCGCTCATCGCTGCACCACCGCAAGCGGGCGGACGGGCGACCCGGTGGCGCCGACGAGGTTCAGCGGCGACAGCACGAACACGAACTCGCGCACACCGGAGGCGGCCAGCTCCTCCAGACTCAACGTCTCGATGATATTGATTCCATGTTCGACGAGCAGGATCCTGTGCGCCGGCAACTGCGCATGCCCTGCCCCCGCCGGCAGGTGCTCGAACGCGATCGTGTCGGCGCCGGCCGCGCGGACCTTCCTGGCGGCCAACCACTCGGCGCCGGCGGCGCCGACACCGGGGACCCCGGACTTGGCGCCGATGTACGCCTCGCGGTCCTGCCACCGCCGGCCCCACCCGCTGCGGATCAGCACGACGTCACCGTCGCCCACCGGCGTCTTCTGCGCCTCGATCGCCTTCTCCAGGTCGGCCACGGTGACTTCGTACGCCGGGGCGCAGGCTTCGACGCCCAACGCGGCCGGGATGTCCAACAGCACACCCCGGCTGACGATCGGTGCGACCTCATGGATTCCGCCGCTCATGAACCGGCCGCCGACCTGCTCCGTCATGGCATCCAGCCCACCGTGCAGCTTTCCGTCCTGCGACACGTGCGCGAGCGCGTCGATATGCGTGCCCACGTGGGTGCCGAGCACGATCAGATCGTTGGCCGCGGAACCGCCGTCCGCGCGGACCATGTCTCCATGTCGCCTCGGCAGCGTGTGCGTGTACACCGGGTGATTCGGGGACTGCGGCATCCCTTTCTGGAACGGCCGGCCCAGATCGAATACACGAACTCCCCTCTGCACGAGGTCAAGCAGGGAGAGAGAAGACGTCACCTCAGTCACCCCGGACGTCACTAAAGCTTCAGTCACAGTGTCCATTCCTCGGTAGGTCGCCGCCCACCCTATCGAATTGTTCCCGCTGGCGGAACCTCATTCCGCTATAGAGTACGCTGTCACGGCGCGACGGCGCGGTGCGAAAGGGGCGGGGACATACGGAAGAGCAGTGCCAAGAGCCACCCCGTACGCGCCCGGCCGTGCCCGCGACGTCGTCGGTGCGTACGACGAGGCCCCGGCCGCCGGCGCGGCGCAGGCACCGACCGGGAGAGCCGCATGGTCGATATCGCGGTCGCGCGCCGGGCCCGCGACATGCCGGCGAGGGCCCGGGAGATCGGCTTCCGGATGGCGAGGATGGCCGGGATACGTAGGGCGACCGCCTGAATCCGTAGCGCTATCGCCGGTCGGCGGCTCCGGGCACGCCGAAAGCGGCCCCGCCCTTAATGTTGCGTCCCTATCATGCTCGCGCCGACGAGATAATCCTTCGCCGTGTCCGGTGATCCTGCCAGCGAAGCGAGCTGCTCCAGTCGTTCTCGGCGCTTCTCCAGAGCGAACGCGTCCGCACCCTGCCGGTTGGCGGTCGTCACGGGTTGCACCACCCGCATCGCAATGTCGCGCCGCCGCTCGGCGTACGCACTCGCTTCGCGGTCCGGGTCGCCAGAGGCCAGGGCGACCGCCAGCGCCCGGGCGTCGTGGATGCCGGAGTTGAGGCCCATGCCGCCGGTGGTGCTGGTGAGATGCGCCGCGTCTCCGGCCAGCAGGACGCGGCCCACCCGGAAGGAATCGGCGACCTTCTGGTGACTGCGGTAGAGCTGGTGCTGGGTGAGTTCGATGTCGGCGGCGGGCACTTTTCCCCTGAGCAGCAGATCGACATCCCGGACGAAATCGGGATGCGGCTGCGGAATCCGAGCATCGTCCCGCTCCTCCGATCGGGTCCGGGTCGACAACGCGGTGCGCCAGGTCTCCGGCGTGCGGATCAGGGAGAAGCGGCCGTTGGGGCCGGACCAGTAGCTGACCGCGCCGAGGTCGGGGACGTGATCCTCGAAGGGGAACGGCGTGGCCGCGACGAGGCTCTTGAAAACGTAGGTGAACCCGGGGAAACCGACGCCGATATGTTCCCGGACCGCGCTGTGCGCGCCGTCCGCGCCGACGACCCAGGCGCTGCGGATGACCCGGCGGCCCGCCGCCGTGTCCACGTCGAGTTCGACCCGGTCACGATCCTGGCGTAGTCCGACGACCGTGCTGTGAAACGCCACCTCGACGCCGCTTTCCGCCGCGAGGGCGCCGCGCAGCCGACGGACCAGTCTGTACTGCTCGTACTGCAACCGGTACGGGTGTGACGCGAGACCGTCCAGCAGTGAATAGTCGAAGGAGGCGGTGATGTCCAGTTCCAGGTCGCGGAAGGTCAGGTGACGGACTCGTACGGCCCCTTCGAGCAGCGGTCCGGCGAGTCCCAGCTCGTCGATCATGTCGATCGTCGGTGGGTGGATGGTCGATCCACGCCATTCCGACCGCACTTCGTCCGGGCCCTTCTCGACGAGCGTCACATCCACTCCGCGGCGTGCCAGCGCCAGGGCGGCGAACATGCCGACCGGACCGCCTCCCACGACGGCGACCGCGGAGTCGAGCCTGCCTGCGTTGCTCATGGACGGTCCTTCAGGAGCTCACACCGCCGGCGATCGGCCGACGGGATCGGATCGTACGGGTCAAGTGGCGCAGCGCGGGGCTCGCGGAGTCCCGCGCCAGGTCGAGCTCGCCCATCACGTCGAGTGCGTTCCAGGCACCAGCGAGGTTGGAGGAGAGGATCGGCACGGGGGCGTCGTGCGCACGCAGGTCGAGCGCCTCGACGGTGGGTGCGCCGGTCCCCGTGACCAGCACCGCGTGCCCGGGTTCGGCCGACCGGCGGGAAAGGACGGAGTCCAGTGCGGTGAGGACCTCGTCCGAGGTGAGATCGTAGATCTCTCCGGTGCCGGGGATCGGCACGACCGCCCTGACGGCCGCACCCGCCCTGGTCCAGAACTCGGACGCCTGGTCGGTCAGCCACTGCGGGTACGGCGAGACCAGGGTGAGCGAATCGATGTCGAGCCGGTCCAGAACCCGGGCGACCGCGCCGGCCGCCGTGATGACCGGAACGTCGGCCGATCGGGCCGCCGCCTCACCGAGCCGGCGGTCCCCGTCCGCCCCGAGGCCGTAGGAACAGCCGGTGCACGCCATGACCACGGCGGCGAGTTCTTCGGACCGAAGCTCGCCGGCGGGTTCGGCGACCCGATCGGCGTAGCCGTTCAATCGTTCCCGCAGTGTGCCGTCGATGACGGGAAGGAGCGCGACGCGCAGCTCCAGGCCGGTCAGCATGTGCCGGAACTCACGTTCGACCGTCGGATTCGCCGGCGGCACGATCAGACCGACGGAGCCGGTCATCGCACGATTCCGCGTTCTCGCAATGCGTCCAGCCGCGTCTGATCGACCCCGGCCTCGGTCAGTACGGCGTCGGTGTCGGCGCCGAGCGCTCGCCCCGTGGAGCGGATCGATCCCGGAGTCTCGCCCATCCGCCACATCACGTTCTGCATCCGCATCGGGCCGAGGTCCGGGTCGTCCACCGTCGTGATCAGGTCCATGGCCTGCACCTGCGGATCAGAGAGCAGTTCGCTCGGCTTGTAGATCGGAGCGATGGCCGCGCCCACCCGCTCGAATTCCGCCAGCGCCTCCTCCCGGGTGCGCTCCCCGATCCAGGCGCCGACCAGCGCGTCGAGTTCGTCCGCGTGCCGGGCACGTTGTCCACCGGTGGCGAACCAGGGCTCGTCGATCACTTCGGGTGCCCCGACCAACTCCATCACTCGCTCCGCGATCGCATTGGCGCTGGTCGAGATCGCCACCCAGTGTCCGTCCCTGGTCAGATAGGTGTTGCGCGGGGCGTTGTTGACCGACCGGTTTCCGGACCGTCGCTGGTCGATACCGAGCTGGTCGGCGTAGATCACCCCCGGCCCGACCGCGGTCATCATGGGCGTGAGCAGGTCCAGGTCGATCTCCTGGCCCATTCCACCGCGCGCGTCTCGGTGATACAGCGCCATCGACACCGCCGCCGCGCCGGCGATGCCGGCGATGGAGTCCGCCAGTCCGAACGCCGGCAGCGTCGGTGGACCGTCCGGCTGGCCGGTCAGGTGCGCGAACCCGCTCATCGACTCCACCAGCGTGCCGAACGCCGGCCGTGCGGCGTACGGGCCCTCCTGTCCGAACCCCGTCACCCGCAGGAGAATGAGGCCGGGATTGCCCGCGCTGAGCACGTCATAGCCCAGACCCCAGCGTTCGAGCGTGCCGGGGCGGAAGTTCTCCACGATGACGTCCGCCGACGCGGCCAGACTCCGGAAGATCTCCGCACCGTCCGGATCGCCGAGATACAGCCCGATCGTGCGCTTGTTGCGCGCGATCATCTTCCACCACAGGCCCTGACCGTCCTTGTCCAGCCCGTGGCCCCGCATGCCGTCGCCACGTGACGGATGCTCGACCTTGATGACATCAGCACCGAAGTCGCCGAGCACCTGGGCCGCCAACGGGCCGGCGAGGATCGTGGAAACGTCCAGCACCCGGATCCCAGCCAGGGGGCCGCCCGATCCAACTGTGCCCGGACTCGCCGTAGTAGTGATGACGCGCTCCTCTACCTGCAAAGGCCATCCAGTTGTTCCGATGTGCGGAACCTTGTTTCTATTGTGCCATAACGAGACCTTCGCATGGGTCCACGTGCGCTGTTCGCCACCCCGCTCCGAATTACCGGAGGCACGTGTGAACAGGCATCGCCGGAGGATGCTCGCGGCGGACGCTGAGCGGTGGAGCGATGAGGTGCGGGTCATCGCTCCACCCCGATGGAGTGCATCGGCGCCCGGCGCGCGAAGGCGGGCCCGATCAGGGGCGTACCGAGCCGGAATCGGCCGCTAGCGTGTCGTAGGACGGCGGAGCATCTGGCCGCGCGGCTCACCGACGACCTTGCCGCCGTCGAGGATCTGCTCACCGCGCAGGAAGACGTCATCGACCCTGGCGGTCATCTGGAAGCCTTCGAACGGGGTGTATTCCTGCGCCGACTCGGAGTCTTCCGCACGCACCGTCCACGAGGCATCGTCGTCGACCAGGACGACGTCGGCGTCGTAGCCCACGTCGAGCACACCCTTGGTGTGCAGGCCGAACCGCCGCGCCGGGTTGGCCGCTGTGCACGCCGCGATCCGGGCGTTGGACAGCCCGCGAGCCCCGCCTTCGGTGATCAGACCGGGCAGCAGGTATTCGGCGCCGCCGAAGCCGGACTTGACCAGGCGGATGTCGTCCGGCGCGCCCGCATCGAACTTCATCTCCTCCTTGCAGCAGGCGTGGTCGGAGCACACCCAGTCGATGTCGCCGGCGAGCATGTGCTCCCAGAGCACCTCGACGTCCTCCGGGCTGCGCAGCGGCGGGTTGACCTTGCCGCCCAGGTTCGCCGCTGTCTCGTAGGAAGCGAGCAGGTGGCCCACCGTCACCTCGCGACGGAAGTCGACGTGCGGGAACGTCTTGGCCATGAGCATCGCCGCTTCCAGGGCCTTGGCCGATGTGAGGTGGAGCAGATTGATCGTGGGCAGGCCGGTGGCATGCGCGAGATAGGAAGCGATTGAGACCGCGAGGCCCTCGGAGTGCGGAGGCCGCGACTCACTGTAACCCTTCAGGCCTTTCAGCTGACCGGCCTCGTCCAGCATCTTCGTGTAGGCCCGCATGATCTCAGGGGTCTCGCAGTGCAGCGAGAGCGAGATTTCGTCGGCCATGTCGGGGAACTGCTCCCGGGCCCTCTGGATTCCCCGCATGACGAACTCGAAGTGGCCGATGTCGTAACGCTCATCCGGCGGAGTCATGAGGAACTTGGACTGGTCGTCGGATGCCCCGTGCAAACCGAAACCGCCATAGAACATGAAGATTTTGAATGACGTGATGCCGTAGTCGCTGATTATGCTCGGGATCTCGTCGATGTGCGCGGACATCATCGGAGCGAGGTGGAAGGAGTAGTCGATGTGCGAGCGCCCCTCGGACAGCCGCAACACCTCCGGCAGGAACTCCGCGTAGGGGCCACTGCGATTGAGGTAGTACTGCCCGGTGCGCATGTAGGTCAACGCGGTGGTCACCCCGCCCTGCGCGCCGGCCCGCGATTCCTTGACGGTGTCGGCGTCGAGCGTGTTGTAGATGCCCCAGTGCTGATGCGCGTCGACCACCCCGGGAAACGCCAGGCGTCCACGACCTTCGACGACCCGGGTCGCCGCCCGCGGGTCGAGATCGGGGCCGACCGCGGTGATCTTACCGCCCGCGATACCGATATCAGACACGGAAGCATCGTCACGGTCATGCCGGACGACTCGAACGTCACGGATCACCAGATCGTAGGTGCTCATGAGCTCCTCTTAGCTTCGACGGGCGACGGGGAGACTTCGCGAAGCCTTCCACCCTGAAGGTAACCGGGTCGCCGACAGCTTAGCAACAGCGTTCCGCTGAGCGGTACAATGGGCCATCTACTTCGGCGTACAGACGGACGGTAGCCGGGTAAGATTCAGCGTCAGCGATCACGACCGAGCCGTGAGGCGCAGTGCTTGGAGGAAAGCGCATGACCAATCCACTTGAGACGGCATCGAAAACCATCGGTGCCGTCGAGCGCACCACCAGCATCCTGCGGCTCTTTGCGGAAAGCCATCAGGCCTCCCTCGGTGTGACAGAGATCGCCAACGAGTTGGGGCTTTCGAAGGCGGTTGTGCACAGGGTTCTCACATCGCTGCGAGCCTCGGACTTCATCGAGATCGACCCGGAATCTCGCCGATATCTGCTCGGCCCATCGGCTTTGGCTCTCGGTCTCGCGTATCTGTCGCGGCAGGACCTGCGCGATCGCGCTCGTCCGTTTCTCCAGACTCTGTCCCGTGGCACCCAAGAGACCGCCACCCTGTCGATCCGACGAGCCGACCAGCGCATCTACATCGACCAGGTGACCCCGCCTCGCGAGGTGAAGATGACGGTCGCGATAGGCGAGGCATATCCGCTGCACGCTGGAAGCTCTTCGAAGGCGTTCCTGGCTTTCCTCCCGCAGGAGGAGCAGGAGGTCTACCTCCGCGACCACACCCTGGACGCCATCACCGAGCAGACCATCACCGACGCCAAGGCGCTCCGCTCTGAACTCGCCACGATCCGCAAGCGCGGATACGCACGGTCGCTGGGTGAACGCCAGCCCGGCTCGGCATCGGTCGCCGCGCCCGTGTTCAACCACCTCGGCGAGCCGGTGGGTGTGATCTCCGTCTGTGGCCCGCTGGAGCGGTTTCGCAACCAGACCGAGTCGCACGCCAAACTGCTCCTGGAACACACCCGCGAGTTGTCGCAGAAGCTCGGGTTCAAATAGGGCTCCGGCCACGACGTATGAGGCTGTCCGAGCCTCTCCTCAGCACGCCTGCGGACGCGACTCCGGGGTGATCCGGACGGCACCGACGAGACGGCCGCTCAGCACCACCCCAACCGCGGCGACGGCGTCGGTTCTTCGGAGCACGAGCTGATCGCCTCTCTCGGAAGCACCTCAGCTCGCCGCCTGGCCGGGAATCGGCGGCTTGTACACACAACGTGTGCTCTCCCCCGAGCAGTGGTTCTCCCCCGAGCGGTGGTCTCCCAAGGCAGCGGCCTGAGCAGGTGATCAGAGCCTCAGGTTCGATCGTTTCGCAGATGATGGATGCGGTCGAGTGCGCTGAGGGGGGCCAGGCCGTACGCATAGAAGTCGACGGCGTCGGCCCCCGCCTCCTCGGCCGCCCGGACCTTGGCGGCCAGGTGCTCCGCCGAGTCGGTGTCCGGGACGCCGGGACGCAGCACCGCGCGCAGCTCCGGGTTCTTGCCGATCGATCGGCGGAAGGCCGCGATGTCGTCGGCCACCCGCTGCGGATCCCTGGCGTAGGCGGGCATGGCGAACGACGGCACGAGGTCGCCCAGGGCCACCAGGTCCACCCCGAGCTGCCAGGCGTCGTGGGCGGCGAGCCCGGCCGGGGGCAGCCCGTCGGCATATCCCTTCCAGGCCCCGGTGGCGTCCAGGAACGTCAGCTCGGCGCCCTCCCCGGCCACGGCCGCGGACACCTCGGCGACCAGCGAAGTGACGCTCTCCGATCGCGCCCTGGCATAGGCCACGACCTCCGGCCCGGCGTACGCCGTGAGGGCGGCCCGGGTGACCTCGCCCTCGGCCGGCGGGTCTCCGTCCAGCACGCCCGCGACGATCCTGCCGCACTCCTCCCTGGCCACCTCGGCCTTGACGCCGAGATCGGTCGCCCGGCGCATGCAGTGGTGGCAGAAGCACAGGCCGAACAGGAACGCGTCCATCGGCCCGAGATCGACGAAGCAGCGTTCGTGACGGCATCCGCGCGTGAACGTGCCGAAGTGCAGCGCCTCGGCGACGACCGAGTCCACCCCCTGACGGGCCACCGCGCGGGCGAGCGCGACGGCGTACGACCGGACGTCGGGATGGGAGGGGCACAGGTCGGCCGGCGAGCCCCGGTCGCCGAAGCAGTTCCGCACGGTGACGTCGAGATCGGCCAGGCCCAGCGTGGCGTTGTGCAGGAACACCGTCCAGCCGGTCAGCTTGAGCCCCCGCTCGTCGCAGGCCCGGCGCAGCTCGGCGAGCGGCCGGTCCCCGGCCCCCGGCTGGACGGGCGGGACGAGCCGCAGCCCGGCGAACAGGTCCTCCGGCGGAGGGAAGTGCACCCCGTCCCCGCGCAGCGTGAGCCGGGACGCCCCGTGCGGGGTGACGTCACGCGCCTGCCGTGAGGCCGCCGCCACGGTCACCCCCCGCAGGCCGTACGCGACGACGCGGTCCAGCAGCCGGTCAACGCCCTCGTCTCGGAAGTCCTCGACGAAGGCGTACAACGCGCCGTCCATGCTCACCGCTCCTCGGGAAGGCTCGGAGGATCAGAAGTATGTGGAGATCACGTCGACCACGACGTAATCGTCGTCGACCACCGGGATGACCCGCCACTTGTCGAAGGCGGTGCACGGATGCGACACGCCGAAGGCGATCAGATCCCCCGGCCGCAGGCCCTCCGCTGCCCCGCCCCCGCCGTCCCACACCACCTGGGCGTGCTGGTCCCAGACCGTGACGACCTTGAGCGAACCCGGATCCGGCCCGGCAGAATCAGTTCCGCCCGAACCAGGTCCGCCCGAATCAGATCCGGCGGAATCAGATCCGGCGGAATCAGGCCGGGCTGGGCCGCGCCGTACGGCACGGGCGACCGGAAGTCCCAGGTCGTAGGGAACGTCCCGCTTGCCCATCCCGACGAAGGCCAGGCCCGGCTCGGGCACCGAGAGCACCTGCGCCCACACCTCCAGCGCGGGCCGCAGTCCGGGCTCCGCTCCGGTGGGCGGCCCTATCCGGTTGTACGGCGTGTGCTCCCGGTAGAAGCCGTCGTCGTGGGCGATGTAGGCGCCGCTTCTGAGAATGGCGAGCGCGTCCAGCCCCGACTCGGCCTGCGGCCGGGTCAGCGGCTTCAGCTCGGCGGCGACGAGGTCGAACCAGGCGCTTCCCCCAGCGGAGACCACCATCCGGCCCGTCACGTACGGCGCCACCGCCTCGGCCGCCTGGCGGAACTCCCGCAGGAAGGCGCGCACGCCGTCAGCCCCCGGCTGGGTGCCCTCGTAGCAGGCGACCCCGGCGAGCTCGACTCCGCGTGCGTCGCGCACGGCCTCGGCCACCTCCAGCAGCGCGGCGATGCCCCGGCAGCCCGTCCGGCCGCCCTCGTGGCCGAGCTCGACCAGCACCCGGAACGGCACCTCGCCGGCGGCCTCGTCGAGAGTCCGCACGCCGTCGGCGGAGTCCACGTAACAGAGGAACTCGAAGTGCTCGATCTCCCGTGCCAGCAGGCGCAGCGCCGCCATGTCGAAGATCTCGTTGGCGAGCAGCACCCGCGGCACGCCGAACCTCCGGCAGGCCTGCACCTGTGCCGCCGTCGCCACGGTGATCCCCCACGCGCCGGCGTCGAGCTGGGCCTGGAAGAGCTCGGGCGACATCGTGGTCTTGCCATGTGGCGCGAGAGCGAGACCGTGCTCAGCGGCGAACCGGGCCAGCGCGGCGAGATTGTGCTCCAGCGCCGGCCTTTTGGCCACCATGACCGGCCAGGTGAACGAGCCGCGGAACAGCGAACGCCCCACGGCGGCGAACTCCGCCGTCGCCGCGCCGTCGGGCCACAGGAAGCCGCGGGTGCTCCAGTCGATGACGACCTCAGGGTGCTCGAGGCGGCCCGCGAAACTCACCTCGTCCCCCTCATCGTCGTCCCCTCTTCGGCGACCGGCCGACACGGCCACCTCGCTGGATCGTACTGGACCGGTCAAGCCGTCCCGTCACGGGCAGGACCATTACGGCCCGCGGGACCACCGGATCAGCGGTCGGGACAGGCGAAGCCCCCGGGGGCGACGGCGGGGCGCAGCGGTCGCCGTTCGAGCACGTCGCGAGCCTGTTCCCGGGCGAGGTTCCAGCCGTTCCACGGGTCCGGATGAGACAGGCCGTTGCGGGCGACCACCTGGTGCAGCACGCAGCTACGGTCCGGCTCGGGCAACCGGTCCAGGACCGGTACGGCCTCGGCCCCCAGGTCGCCCAGATAGCGGTGATCGAGGCGGTCGACGCCGCGCACGACCAACTGGCTCTCCGCCACCTTCGCATCCGGATTCCAGATCGCGAAGAGGAGCATCGCGGCCCCGGTGAGCAGCACCAGGCTCCGGGGGAACCAGCCCGCGCCGCGCCGCGACAGCCGTACGGCACCCGCGACCAGGACGAGCACGAACACCGCGGCGAGCCACCAGATCGTGGCCTCGACCAGCGCCCGGAGCCGAGACAGTCCGTAGGCGTCGATGTAGAGGTCGAGGCGGTGCACCGCCGACGCCAGGATGACCAGCGTGAACGCGCACAGCAGCCCGAGCAGCACGGCGAGGGCCCACCGGTCCCCTCGGCCGCCCAGCCGGAGCAGCAGGGCACCCGCCGCCACGATGCCCAGCACGAAGACACTGACCGTGACGAGTTCGAAGAACCCCGACCTGGCGTACTCCGCATAGGTCAGACCGGCCGTCGACAGCACCCGCCTGTTGCCCCCGAACAACACGGTGACCTGAACGGTCACGAACGAGGCGAACAGCAGGTTGAGCCCGAACAGGGGGATCACCCACAGCGTCCTGCCAACGTTGATCTTCAGGTCGGGGCTGTCCGGCTCGGCCACCGGCCGGAGCGCGACCAGGACGGCCGCCGCGGCGAGCGCCGCGAAGACCGCGAACACGAAAACCCGGTAAGGCAGGTTCTCCGCCCATTCGGGAGTCCTGAGCAGGTCGGACATGAAAGCCGAGAACACCGCGTCGGCCGACATGAACAGCAGCCCGAACACGCCGAGCAGGACCGTGGTGACGATCACGCTCACCACCACCGGCAGCATCCTCCGGTGGCGCAGCAGCCGCCGGATCGGCCCCGACAGGAACCACGGCAGCGGAAACAGCGCGACGACGACCGACAGACCCCCCTTGATCACCCCCAGCCAGTTCGCCCCGCCGCCCGACAGCGCGAGCGCCGCGACTGCGAACCCGGCGAGCAGCATCGGCCCGACCAGCCAGTCGGCGTCGCGGAACAGCGCCACCGCCACCAGGGCGTACGCCAGCAGGCCGAAGGCGACCGTCCACGGCGTGAGGCGCTCCCGCCGGCGGCGTAGCACGATCGGGAGCGCGGCCCCGCCGAGGGCGACCGCCGTCAGCACCAGCCCCAGCCCCAGCGGGGCGTACGGCACGGCCACCGCTGCGGTGAGACCGACCCCGCCCACGACGGGGAGCAGCCACCTCGGCGCGTCCGGCAACTCCGGCCTGGGGAACAGCGGCGGCGGAACGTAGTCGGGGTGCGCGGATCGCACGGGCCGTACGGGTTGAACCGGTTGCATGAGCCGGTGATCCCCTCTCGTGTCGGTCGTGTCGAGGGATTTCCCGCCCGTGTCGTAGCGGGAGACGGAACGGACGGTTGAGGCGGAGCGGACGGTGGAGGAGTCGCTTTCGGAAACGGAGCGGCCCATGGAGGGGTCGCCTGTGGAGGGGTCACCTGTGGAACCGGAGGCAGAGCGGAAGGCGGGGGCGGTGCGCTGCTTCACGCCGGACGACGATCCCGTGGCCGCCCCGATCACGGCGCCGGCGCAGGACAGCAGCAACATCGTGATGGGCCCGGCAGCTCCGCCCAGGAAGAGCTGCAGGAAGAGCGCGATGAACAGCCCGATGCCGAAGCCGACGAACATGCCGATCCCCGCGCCGAGCGCCGCCCTCGCCGTCACCGCCGCGGCCCGACGCCGCTCCGCGGCGCCGATCGCCCCGCCTTGGAGCTCGAACCTGCCCGCCTCGAATCCGCCGGGATAGGGCGCGGCCCCCTCGGCCGGGCCGGTGTCGGGCGCCGCCGTGTCGGACACCCCTGTGTCGGACACCCCTGTGTCGGACACCCCGGTATCAAGCGCCCCTGTGTCGAGCACCCCTGTGTCGGGCGCCGCCGTGTCGGGCACCCCACTGCCGGGCATCCCGGTCTCCTCCACCTGGGCGGAGGGCCCGGGTTCGAGCCCGCTCACGGGCCGGGAGACGGCGGCAGCGGCGGCCGGCTCGCTCACGCGGTCCGGTATGGGCGCCCCGCCCAGCACCACCGACGCGGCCGGAAGCGTGACGACCATCCGGCAACCCCGCGGTGTCCGACGGCCGACCGCCACCGGATCGGCCGCCATGATCGAGCCGCCGTGCAGTTCGACGATCTCCTTGGTGATGGCGAGCCCGAGACCGGCGCCGCCCGAGTCGGCCGTCCGGCCCGGGTCGAGCCGGGAGAAACGCTCGAAGATCCGCGTCCGGTCCTCGGGCGGGATGCCGGGGCCCGCATCGGTCACGGCGATCTCCAGTCCCGGCCCGGTGAGACGCGCCTCCAGCCGCACCGTCCCCTCCGCCGGGCTGTGCCGTACGGCGTTGTCGAGCAGGTTGGCGAGGACCTGCGCGAGCAGGTCGGGGTCGGCGCGCACGGTCAGCCCCGGCCGGACCTCGCTCATTACCGTGACCTCGTCGCGGCAGAATCCCGCCTCCAGGGTGGCCTGACGGCACAACGAGGCGAGGTCGATCGGCTCGGGCTCGATCAGCCGAGCACCGGAGTCGAGCCGCGACAGATCCAGCAGCTGGGTCACGAGACGGCCGAGCCGCTGCGTCTGGGCCAGCGCCGTACCGAGCGTGTCCAGATCGGGCGGTGAGACGCCGTCCACGACGTTCTCCAGCACCGCCTGCAACCCGGTGATCGGAGTCCGCAGCTCATGGCTGACGTTGGCCACCAGCTCACGCCGCTGCCGGTCCACCTCGCCGAGGTCCGCCGCCATCGCGTTGAACGCGCGGGCCAGCTCCCCCACCTCGTCCCTGGACGTCGCCGACACGCGCATGCCGTACCTGCCCTTGGCGATCGTCTGCGTGGCGGCGGCCATCTCGCGCAGCGGCCTGGTCATGCCCCGGGCGAGCAGCTGCACCATGATCAGTGCGAGCACCACGGCGATGGCGATCCTGATGTCCCGCGACAGGCCGTAATCGATGCCGACCTCGTTCACCACGAACGCCGTCACCACGGCGAGCACGATGACGATGCCGAGCTTGACCTTGATCCGGCCGAGGAAGTCCAGCGGCCTCATCGCCCGCATCCCCGCTCACGTACGGGAGAGCGCATATCCGACACCGTGCACCGTACGGACGACCTCGGGGCCGAGCTTGCGGCGCAGCGCGCGTACATGGCTGTCGACGGTCCTGGTCGCGGCCGCCTCGGAGAAGCCCCAGATGTCGGACAGCAGCCGTTCCCGCTCGAACACCTGACCCGGGCGCTCCGCCATCCGCCGGAGCAGGTCGAACTCGGTCCGCGTGAGCTGCGCCTCGACGCCGTGTACGAAGACCCGCCGCTCCGCCGTGTTGATCTCAACGGCGCCGACTCGGATCACCCCGTCTCCCCGGGCCAGCAGGCCGGCCCGCTCCACCCGTCGCAGCAGCGCGCGGATGCGTGCCACGAGTTCGCGCATGCTGAACGGCTTGGTGATGTAGTCGTCGGCCCCCACCCCCAGGCCGACGAGCACATCGGTCTCCTCGCCGAGGGCGGTCAGCATGAGCACCGGGACCGGACGGGCGGCCTGCATCCGGCGGCAGACCTCCAGCCCGTCAAGGCCGGGCAGCAGCCGGTCGAGGATCACGACATCGGGATGGGCCCGGGCATAGGTCGCGAGCGCCCCCGCTCCGTCGTTCGCGACCAGCACCTCGAAACCCTCGGCCACCAGGCGCTCCCGTACGGCTCTGGCGATCGTCTCGTCGTCCTCGACCACGAGGACTCGGCGCTGCTGCGGAGTGACCATGCCGGAATCGTAGGACGGCCTTGTGCAGACCCGTCGTGTCGTTCTGTGAAGATCTGGTGCATCCCGTCTGAGGTGGCCGATCGTACGAAATCCGCAGGCATGGGTGGGCGTTTCGGTCCCTGGTTAGGGGTAGCCCGAATATGACCGGAGACCCCGAACACGACCAGGGAGGAGGCGCCCGATGGACCGCCAGACCAGGCCGGAAACGATGCGGGAGAACGACGTCATCGATCTTCTGCTCCGACAGCATTCCTTCATCAGGGATCTGTTCGACGAGGTCGACAGGTGCCGGGGAGAAGAGCGGAAGGAGGCGTTCAGCCGACTCGTCCGCCTGCTCGCCGTACACGAGACGGCCGAGGAGGAGATCGTCCACCCCTATGCGCGGCGCAAGCTGGTCGGCGGCGACGCGATCGTCGACAGTCGCCTGCAGGAGGAGGAAGAGGCGAAGGAGATGCTCAGCCGCCTCGACGACATGGACGTGATGACGCCCCAGTTCACCCAGGAACTGGAGCGGCTCCGGGCCGCGGTGTTCGCCCACGCCGCCGCCGAGGAACGCTATGAGTTCGCCGAGTTGAAGGCGGCGACCAGCGAGGCCGAGCGCAGGGCGATGGCCGTGGGGGTCAAGGCCGCCGAGGCGATGGCTCCCACTCACCCGCACCCGGGCGGCCCCGAGTCCGCGACCGGAAACATCCTGCTCGGCCCGCCGCTCGCCATGATGGACCGGGCGCGTGACGTGATCCGCAAGGCGATGGGCAAGTCCGAGTCCGGCGAAGGCTGAAAAGGTGTGCGGCATCCGCGCGGCACGGCCACGGCCCGGCCGGGGCCGCAGGCCGTGCCCGGGGGTGTTCGGATGAGGGGTGTTCGGATGAGGGTTCCCGAGACGGCACCGGACAGTGCGGGATGGCACCGGACACTGCCTCGGAACTCGGCGACGGGTCCGTACGTTCTCCTGGCGACGCAGCAGAGAACATGAAAGGCCGGACGATGTCGCCACTCGGAAAGTACTACGTGGGTGCGGGAATTGTGGCCGTGCTCGCCATCCTCCTGCCGATCCCCTCGCTCCTGACCTGGCTGATCGTGCTCGGCGTGCTGGGCGCTCCGGTCGTCGCGTACTTCATGCTCGACGAGTCGCAGCGCAAGCGGCTTCGCCGTATCCGCCGCCGCCAGATCGGCGGCTGAAGAGCACACTGAACAGCAGTGTTGAACAGCAGTGTTGAAGGTCTGCGCTGAAGGTCTGCGCTGAAGGTCTGCGCTGAAGGTCTGCACTTGAGGGCAGAGCTGAGGGGCGCTACTACACCGCCGCGGCCGCGAGCTGCTTGCGGACGCGGTCGGTGGCCTTCCGCTCCATGACGAAGGACAGGAACGGGATCGTCCCCGAGAGCAGCACGAGCAGCAGGTAGCCGAAGTTCCACCGGGCCTTGAGCCCCAGGTTGAACGCCGCCACCAGATAGACCATGTACAGGAAGCCGTGGGCCTGCCCCACGATCATCACCGCGGTGGGGCTGTCGAATCCGTACTTCGCGACCATCGCCACGCAGAGCGCGAGCAGCATCACGCCGACGATGTACGCCATCACACGGTAGAACTTGAGCGCGGAAGCCACTTGATCATTACCTCTGCTGGAAGTCGTTCATCACACGATATCCGCACCGTCCGCCGGTCCCCCCGGCGCCGCCGGTGTCGCCCGGTCCCCCGGTGTCGCCGGTGTCGCCGGTGTGACCGATGTCTCTGTCGTCTCCTGGGCGGTACCGGCGCGTGCCGCACGGGCGGCGCGTACGTCGTCGCGCACGAAGTGGAACCACATGTAGACCGCGAAGAGTGCGAACACCCACCATTGGACCGCGTAGGCGAGATTGCGCCAGGTGAGGCCCACGCCCTCGGTCGGCGGCTGCACGGCGACGTACTCGGCCTGGGATGCCGGCTCCTGTGCGGTCGCGACGATGAAGCCATCGCGCAGCGGAGCGTCGGTCCACACGTTGATGAGCTCCCCGGTGGACACGGTGGCCACCTGCCCCGCCGGCAGCGCCTGCGACGATCGCTGCACGGCGTTGGTCGGCTCGGCCGGGCGGAGCCGACCGGTGACGGTGACGACCCCCGCCGGTACGGCGACCGCCGGGTCCTCGGGTGAGGAGACCCAGCCGCGTACCACGGCGACGAGCGTGCCGTCAGCCAGCCGCAGCGGGGTGAGCAGCCAGAATCCCCTGCCCTTGGCGGCCCGCCCCCCGGGGGCGGACACGTCGGCCACCCGGTCGGCCACCAGGAGCTGGCCGGATGCGTCGTAGGCGCCGGTGGCGGTGACCTGCCTGCCCACCACATCCGCCGGGATGTGCCGGCCCGCCTGGGTCAGCTCGGTGACGGCGACCGGGGCCGGATCCTCGGCGAGCACAGGTTTGCCCGATGCCTCGAAGACGCCGAGCTGCCAGCGCCCGAGCATGGCGAAGGACACGAGCACCCCGATCACCAGCAGGTGCAGGGCCACCAGCCGGGGAGCGAACAGGGTACGCAACATGGATAACACGCTATCCGCCGATGGCCTCGGTCCCGCACACGGCGGAAAATCCGACAAATCGCTTCGTCGTGCTTCCGTGGTCGCTAGAGTTGCGCACATGTCCGACCCTCACGTTGACCCGGCCGGAAACACTCAGGCGTTCCGCGCCTTCGCACAGCAGCAGGACGCGGCGGCCGCGCGGGAGCAGCCGTCCCGGTTGCCGATTTGGATCGCCGTCGCCGTGCTGCTCCTGGTGGTGCTCGCCGTGGTGGTATACCTCCTGCTCAGCTGATCTCCAGCCGCACCGACCGCCGGAGACCGGCCGCCGACGACCGCACCCGTCGGCGGCTTTGCCGTGCCCTCGTGTCCCTCGGCGCGCCGGCCGGCACCCGTCGTGTCTCAAGGACCCATCGGCGTCCCGTCGGCGTCCCGTCGGCGTCTCAGGACCCGTCGGCGTCTCAAAGACCACGTCCACGTCTCAAGGACCTGTCGGCGTCCCGTCGGCGTCTCAAGGACCACGTCCGCGTCTTCAAGTGAATCCAAGGCCTGCCGGCCGACTCAGCGTGTCCTGAGCACGAGAGCGCTGCCGCCCCCGCGCCGGGAGGGCTCGGCCACCGCCTGGATCCTCCCGCCGTCGAGGAACTCCAGCCCGGTCGCCGCGCCGATCTCCCCGGAGGGCGGGCCTGGAACCGGGGCGAGCGTGTGGCCGAGAACGGCGAGCGCCGTGCCGTACCTCTCGACGAAAGCGGGCTCGGCCTGCGTCGTGGCGGTGTTGCGCTGAGAAGCGCGGGGAGCAGCGATCGCCTGGGGCAGCGACATGCCGAAGTCGAACCGGCCGACCAGGATCTGGAGCACGGTCGTGATGATCGTCGAGCCGCCTGGCGACCCGACCGCCAGTAGCGGCCTGCCGTCCTCGAGCACGATCGTGGGCGCCATCGACGAGCGGGGACGTTTGCCCGGCGCCGGCAGGTTGGGGTCGCCGGGCGCGGGACCGAAGGTGAAGTCGGTCAGCTCGTTGTTGAGCAGGAATCCGCGGCCGGGCACCACGATGCCGCTGCCGCCCGTCTGCTCGATCGTGATGTTGTACGCCGCCACGTTGCCCCATCTGTCGGCGACCACGAGATGGGTCGTCTCGGGCCCCTCTGCCTTCTCCTCACCAGACATCTGCTCAGCAGACGTCTCCTCACCAGACTTCCCCTCGATGGATGAGGAGCCCCGGGATGGTGCGGGAGACGACTGTGTGGGAGGCGACTGTACGGAAGACGGCGACGTGGCTGACGGCGACGCCGGGCAGGCGGTGAGGGAGCCGAACGAGCCCGGTGAACCCGGCGTGGCCGGGTGCGGCATCGCGACCGGCCCGATCAGGCAGGCTCGCTCCTTGCCGTAGACCTCGGACAGCAACCCGTCCAGCGGCACGTCCACATGGGCGGGGTCACCCACGAACGCGTTGCGGTCGGCGAACGCGAGCCGAGACGCCTCCAGATATCGGTGCAGTCCCTGGACCCGCGACTTCCGGCCCCGGGACTCGGCGTCCGGCAGCGCGGCCAGGATGTTCAGCGCCTCCCCGACCGTCGATCCGCCCGACGACGGCGGCGCCATGCCGTACACGTCGAGGCCCCTGTAGGTGACCTTCGTTGGCGGCCTCTCGATCGCACGGTAGGCCGCAAGGTCGGCCGTCTCCATCAGACCGGGACGGACGAGCCTGGTGGAGCCCGGAGTCACCGGCGGCCGCCGGACCGCGGCCACGATCTCCCTGCCGAGTGCCCCACCGTACAGCCAGTCCGGCCCGCGCCGGCCCAGTTCGCGGTACGTCCTGGCGAGGTCGGGATTACGGAAGACCGACCCGACGGCCGGTGGACGGCCCCCCGGCAGGAAAAGGGCGGCGGTCGAGGTGAAGTCCTTGAAGCGATCCGCGTTCTGCGCGGTCTGGTCGTGAAACGTCCGGTCGACGACGAAGCCCCTCTCCGCGGTCTCGATCGCCGGACGCAGGGCCCGCCGGAGCGGCATCGTGCCGAACCGGCGCAGCGCGAGATCCCACTGCGCGACGCTGCCCGGCACCCCGACGGACAGACCACTGGTCACCGCCTCGTCGAACGGGACGCCCTCGAACGTCGTGGCGGTCATCGCCCGCGGCGCGGTCTCCCGGCCGTCGATCGTGGCGACGCTCCTGGTGCGGGCGTCGTAGTAGACGATGAAGCCACCGCCCGCGAGGCCCGCCGAGTACGCCTCGGTAACGCCGAGTGTCGCCGCCGCGGCCACGGCGGCGTCCATCGCGTTACCGCCCTGACCGAGCACCTTCAGCGCCGCCCTGCTTGCGTCGAGGTCCACCGTCGCCACCGCCCCGCCGTAGCCCTCCGCCACCGGCTTCTTAAGGTCCGGCTTCCGCTGGGCCGGCGAGACCGGCACCGGCGAGACCGATGCCGGCGGGGTCACCGGGCCGATGAGCGTGACCAGCCCCAGCGACGCGACCACGGCACTTCTCATCCCACGACCTCCAGAGTATCCGCTTCCGGATCCGCCTCCACGACCTTCGCCGCCCCAGCACCGGCCTCCGCAGCATCCACCACGTCTTCTTCCATCACTGCGTCCACCACCATCACAACATCGATCACTCCAACATGACTCACAATGTCAGAATCTGTACGGAAATCTCCGAGCATGCCAGCCCCGGCTCGGTCGCCGACCCGCCGTACTCCTGTCGGCGTACCAGGCCGTACCACCCCCGACAGGTGCGCCGACCTGGTGCGATGACCTGACGCACGGGAGTGCGCTCCCGCCCTGCCCGATTAAATGTGAAAGATCTGGCTTGGTCAGTCGTCATCGGCATATTCCAGGTCGTCAGCACAAGGAGTGCCCAGCTCATTCAGCTTGAGATCCCACACCTGGACCGCTTGCCGCTGAACTGGCGTGGTTACGCACTACTGCGTCGCAAGGCGGTCAAAAAGGAGGGATGTCGTGGTCGGGACAGAGAAAGGGCCGGGCGCCAAGGGCGTCGGAACCTTCGCTGTCCGGAGAGTCACGCCCCGGTGATTCCCCGCTCACCGATCCCGGTCTCAATACCGAACCTTCCGCCGGAACCTCATCGGCCATGATCGGCTCGGTGTCCTGTGGCAGGCGGCCGGGAGGCGCCTCGGGCCAGTTCCGCGGCTGCGGATCGGGCAGAGGGACCATGATCGGAGGGAGCCGGACCGGGTAGACATGCCCGAGCGGGCTGGTCCAGATGGTGAGACCCGGCTCGGGCCTGGTCACCCGCCAGCCGCCCTCGTGCTTGGCGCGATGGTCGTGCCGGCAGGCCAGCTCCAGATTGTCCGCACAGGTGGGGCCGGCCAGGGACCAGTCCACGATGTGGTCCTGGTCGGTCTTGGTCGCAGGCACGCGGCAACCGGGCCAGGAACACACCCGGCCACGGATTTGGACATAACGCCGCAAGACGGCATCAGCCCGCCGCCGCCCGACCTCACCACGATCTGAATCACCGCGACCGGCCCCACCACCGCATGAATCACCGCGACCACCTGGATCACCACTTCTTGGATCACCACTGCCTGGGTCGCCGCGACCGGCCCCACCACCGCATGAATCACCGCGACCACCTGGATCACCGCGACCACCGGGATCACCACTGCCTGGATCACCGGCGAGCCCGCGGCCCTCACCCCAGCCGGATCCGCCGTGTCCCAGATGGCGGCGGGCCTGCCGGAACAGATCGGCCAGGAGCTTCGACCAGGCGTCCGCGCCGGCGGGCCGGCGCGTCAGTTCACACAGACGCGCCCAGGAGATCTGCAGTTCCACGATCCCGCCCCGGCGCGTATCACGCGAAGGCACATCCCCGGCCGGGCAGGCGTCACCGGCCGGGTGAACGTCAACTGCGGGACAGGCCGCACCCGGAGAGGAGATGACCGGTCGCGCGCGGCGGCGGGTGATCCCGGCGTGCAACAGCCGGCCGTCGTCACCGCACACGGCGAACCGCCACTCCCCCGACAGCATCCCGGCCACGATCCGACGGGCCAGGTCCGCGTGCACGAATCCCCAGCCGGGCACCTGAGCGGGATGCTCATCGAGTCCCAGCAGAGTCATCACCCCGACACGGATCTCACCGACCGCCCGCCCCCGGCCCGCCCGCACCGGCTCCTCCCCGCCCGGCCCGGCCCCCACGATGAGCCCGGCCACGCCCAGCACGCCCCCACCGTCGCCCCCACCGTCGCCGCCGCTGCCACGACCACCACCATCACGGACACGGCCACCCCGGCGACCGCCCCCACCCACACCATCACTCTCGGGTTCATCACCGGTCCCAGCGCCGGGAACACACCCGCGACCGCGACCGGGATCACAGCCAGGACCAGGGCTGGGAACGGGATCGTGACCACCGTCAGGGCCCTCACCCACACCGGAGCCGACACCGGAACCGACACCGGAACCGGCGTCAGGATCGATGCCACGCTCGGGAACGGGACAGCAAGCAGGACGAGCACCAGGGTCACAGCCAGGATCAGGGCCGACCCCAGCACCGGAAGCGGGACCACCGCCGAAATCAGCATCACGGTCGGGACCTTGGCCACGGCCGAAATCAGCACGACAATCGGCACCGGCACCGGGCATGGGATCAGGCCCAGGAGCGGGACCAGGATCAAAGCCAGGGCCGGCCCCAGCAGCGGGGTCGGAACCAGGACCGGATCCGGGGCCAAGGCCGGGACCGGGGCCGGAGCCAAGGCCGGGACCGGGGCCGGGACCGGAGTCGGGATGAGATCCGAAAGCGGGACCAGGACCAGCATCAGAACCAGGGCCAGAGCCGGAATCAGGACCGGGACCGGGATCACGACCGGGGCCGGGGCCGGGATCACGACCGGGGCCGGGGCCGGGATCAGGGTCGGGGTCGATGAAGGGATGCGCGCGGACATGAGCGACGATCTCTTCATCGCTCAGTCTCGCGAACGAGCCGTCCAGCGATCCCAGGAACAGATCCGCCCGGATGTGATCGATCGGCCGCCGATCTCCGGCGCGCTTGCACGCCCGTGCCAGCACATCGATCCGCTCGCACCCGGCCACGGCCCGATCCAGGGGCAGGTCCAGCCCCGACACGCTCGCCGTGCCGTCGCCGTTGCGCGTCCCCACCACCCGGCGCCGCCGCACCGCCTCGGCATACCGTTTCTGCGCCCACAACGGATCGATCGCCAGCACCATCCGCTGGATCCGCTCGATCAGCTCCCCGACCGTCCAGCCCGGCGCCTGCCCCACCAGCCGGGCGCACACCTGCCCGGCCTGCTCATCGGTCAGCCCCGCCGTCCAGCGGACGAACGCCACCGCCCGCGGCTCATCCAGCACCCCCGCCAGCATCGCCTCCCCCAGCACCGGCAACCGCCGATGCACATTCCAGGCCAGCTCGAAAGCGTTATCGGAACGGCGGCGCGACCACACCAGCGCCGCCCGCGCCTCATCAGGAGCGAACTCATCGGGCACCTGAACCCGGCGCACCTCCTGGCCCGACCCCTGCTCGCGCAGCCCCACCTCCAGCAACACCGCCAAAAACCAGGCCCGGGCATGACACACCTGCCGGTAGGCCGCCTTCAACACCTCCACCGTGTCGAACCCCGACACCTGGCACGCATCCACCCCGGCCAGCACCACCGCCAGCTCCGCCCCCGGCACCGCCCGGGCCATCCCCTCCGGCAGCGGCACCGGCACCCCGCCCCCACCATCCAGCCACCCCGCCCACACCCCACTCCCGACCCCGCCCCCACCACACCCGGCACCGGCATCGGCATCGGCATCGGCACCAACAGTGGAAGAAGCAGGAGCAGGAACCGGGACATCCCCCGGCGACACGACCGGCAGACACGGCACCGGCGACCCACCCGGCAAGACCGGCTCAGACAACGGAACAGCCACGACGGACACCCCCTCACCGAGACGAAAACAACCGCCCCGATCACCCGACCGGGACTCCCCTTGACAGGAAACGGCTACCTCAGCACTCGGCGAATGGCCCGAAACAGCCCGCCGGCAAAACCCACCCTCAACGTCTACCCCAACCCTACCTCGAACACCTTATCGAACACAACCCGTCACACTCCGCAATCATCCCTGGTAGTCCAACCGCCGTCAGCTCGGCCGCGGTGTTCGAACGGCCAGTGACCATCACTCGGGACCTATCCGGCTTGAGCGGATACCCCTCGAACGCCCGGCAAAAGGACGGACGTCACTCGGTGTTCACAAGAGCCGGGCGAGTGCTCCACGGAGGGGGTGACCGCCCAGCCCACTCCCAGCGTTGCCACAGGGGCATTGCCTCCCCGCCTAACGGTCGTTTCGATTCGCCGCCGCGGCCCTCCCCCTCTGCCCCTTCACCCTCTGCCCCTTCACCCTCTGCCTGTTCCTCCTGGTCTTCGAGCCCTCCCGGGAAAGCGGACGCGGTAGGTTCCGGCGTCTGGAGAACCAGGTGGAACCGAGCGAAAATCAACTTGAGTCTCCAGTGACTGGAAGGTGGAGGCTGTGGACGTGAACGACCACGGCGAACCGCTCACCATCGGGCAGCTCGCGCGGCGGACCGGCGTGCCGGTTCGCACCATCCGTTTCTGGTCCGACATCGGCGTCATCCCGCCGACCGACCGTACGGCCGGGGGTTACCGGCTGTACGACGCGGAAGCGGTGGCGCGACTGGATCTGGTCCGTACGCTGCGCGAGCTGGGTCTCGACCTGCCCACGGTCAAGCGAGTGCTGGCCAGACAGGTCACCGTGGCGGAGGTCGCGCGCGCGCACGTCGCTGCCCTGGACGCGGAGATCCGCCTTCTCCGGGCACGCCGGGCGGTGCTCCGGTCGGTCGCGGAACGCGCAAGCACCACCGAGGAGATGAGGCTCATGCACGAACTGGCTCGACTTTCGGCAGCGGAACGACGGCAGATCATCGACGAGTTCGTCGACGAGATCTTCGCCGACACCGATCCGGAGGCACCCGGCGCGGCCATCGCGGACCGTATGCGCCAGATGCCGCCGGAGCTGCCCGACGATCCCACGGCAGAGCAGGTGGACGCCTGGATGGAACTCGCCGAGCTCGTCGCCGACCCCGACTTCCGGCGGCGCGCACGTGAGATGGCGGTCGCAGGTACGGACACCGGCTCAAACGGTACGGACAACGGCCGAAACAGTACGGACACCGGCACGTACGGCACAAACACCGGCACACACAGCCCCGAAGGGCCGCGCTACGACCCTGCGGCCGTCCTCGAGCAGGTTCGTACGGCCATGACCGAGGGTATCGCTCCCGGCTCGGCTCGTGGGCGAGAGGTGCTGGACCGGTTGATCGATCCGAACCTGCCCGCCGACGAGCGCGTACGGCTCGCCGACCAGGTAGAGCGGTTCACCGACCGCCGGGTGGAGCGATATTGGCAGTTGCTGGGCGTGATCAACGGGACACCCCCGTTCGAGCCGAGCGTGCCTGCTTTCGAGTGGTTCATCGCCGCTCTCCGCGCGTAAGGTCGCGGCTGCGCGCAAGCGGACAGCTTGAGACAACCGGCTGACCCGCCCCCTGGTAGGCGGCTCCAGCGACCTGTCACCGTCGAGAAGGAGTCGCCTGCCGGGGAGCCAGCCAAATGTTACTGGTCGCTCCCGGTTGGACACGTTACGTTGCGAGCATGGATCCGGCTGCCCTACTCGTCGGCGGACTCGCCGCAGGTCTCGCCGCCGGCACCGCTTCATGCACGGCCGTACAGGGCGGCCTGCTCATCGGCCTGGTCGGCCCGTCTCGGCACAGGACGGCGACGCCCTCCTGCCGCCATCCCGCCCACATCGAATCCGGCTCACCCCACAGAACCGACACCGGACACAAAGCCGGCACAGGTCCGGCCACTGCGGATCGGGCGCTCTCCGGCGGATCGAGACGCGACCTGACCGTGGTGGGGGTGTTCCTGTCGGCGAGACTGCTGTCCCATCTCGCCGCCGGCGCGCTGCTCGGTCTGGTGGGCTCGGCCGTACAGATCGGTCCGCGGGCCAGGGCCGTGTTCCTCGTCGCCGCCGGGATCGCGGTGCTCGCCTTCGCCGTACGCCTGCTCTTAGCGGACAGACGCCCCTCGGGATGCGCGGCACACGGCTCGGGAGACCATTCAGCGCACGGTTCCGCACAAGGCCAGACAGACGGCTCCGCACACCGATCGGCACACGGCTCGGCACACGGTTTCGCATGTGTGACGCGCGGGGCGGCGAAACCGGGAGAACCCGCGGGGATCCTCCGGGCCACGGCCCTCGGACTCGCCACGATCCTCGTTCCGTGCGGGGTGACGATCAGCATGGAGGTCGTGGCGGTCTCCACAGGAAGCGCCCTGGGCGGGGCGGCGGTTCTCGGAGGGTTCGCCATCGGAACGGTGCCCGCCTTCGCCGCGCTGGGACTGCTGCTGCGCCGGGTCGCCGGGAGACGCCCGGGTGCGCTGACCATGCTGGCCGGGGTCGCCGCCCTCGCCGCCGGAATCTTCACGGTCGGGTCGGGGTTGCGGCTGGGCGGATGGCTGCCCGATCTCGGCCCGGCCGCCGCATCCGCCACGTTCGCCCGCCAGGGGCCCGACGGCGTTCAGCGTCTCACGATCTGGGCGACCGCCGGCGGGTTCCGGCCCGGCGTCGTCCGCGCCGTCGCCGGCCGCGCGACCGAGATCGTCTTCCGTTCCCACGACAACCGCGGCTGCACGCGCGCGCTCTCCATCGACGGCCGTGACCTGGTGCTGCCCGTCACCGGTGAGCAGTCGGTACGGCTCGCGCCACGCGAACCGGGGCGGCTCCGCTACGCCTGCGGCATGGGGATGTATGTCGGTTTCATCTCATTCGAGAAGATTCCCGCGAGCCAGAGGACTTTGAAATAACACTCCGTGACGACCGGATTACATGTCACGCTGTCTCCCATGACTTTCGTGGGAACCACCGAGGCCGCGCCGGCACAGCCGGACATCCGGCTCCGGGGCATCCAGGTCCCGGAAGCGTCCCAGGGCATACGACCCGCGTCCCGGGGCGTACGACCCGTCCCGGAAGCGTCCCGGAGCGTACGGCCCCCGGACCCGGTCGAGGATGCCCTGCTCGCCGCGGCCCACAGCGGTGACCCGGACGCGGCCCACCGCCTCGGCCGCCGCTACGCCGAGCGCGGTGACCGGTGGGCGGCCAGGCACTGGTGGGAGCGGGCGGCCCGGGTGGGGAACGTCGACAGCGCCTTCAACCTGGGGGTCTGGCACCAGCGGCACGGGACGCCGGAGGAGGCGATCGGCTGGTACGAGACCGCGGCCGGGACCGGTGACGCCGAGGCCGCGGTCAGACTGGCCATCCTTCTGCTGGACCGGCGGGGCGACGTGCCGACGGCACGGCGCTGGCTCGAGATGGCGGCGGAGAACGGCGCGACCGGAGCGGCCCGGCGGCTCGCGCAGCTGTGCGAGGACGAGGGGCAGATCACCGGCGCACGTCACTGGCACACGAAGGCGGCGCTGGAGGGCGACCTGCGATCCGCCCACGACCTCGGGGTCCTCGGTTACGCGGCGGGCGACGAGGCCGAGGCGGGTCACTGGTGGGAGTACGCCGCCCGGGGCGGCCATGCCGAGGGCGCCTACCACCTGGGCCTGCTGATGCAGGCGACGGGCGACGACGATCGCGCGGAAGAGTCCTACCGGCTCGCGATCAGGGCCAGGGCCGATCACCCCGGTGCCGCCTGCCGCCTCGGCGGCCTCGCCCTGGCGAGGCGGGACCTCTCCGCGGCTCGGACGTACTTCGAACTGGCCGCGCGCACCGGGCACGTCGAGGGCCAGCGCCGGACGGGCCTCGTCTGCGTGGAGATGGGAGAACGGGCGGCGGCCGGCTACTGGCTCGGCCTGGCCGCCGCCGCGGACGATCCCGACGCCGCCTACAACCTCGGCCTGCTGCTGGTCTCCGAGCACGGCGACCTCCTGGGCGCGCGGCACTGGTTCCGAATGGCCGCCGCGCGCGGGCACCGCCGGGCCGCGGCCGAGCTGCGCGATGTGCTGGCCCGCTCGCACGACTGCCCCCACGGGGAGCAGCCGCTGCTGTATCCGCCCGCGCCGTACTGGGACCGTCCGGCCAGGCCGGACCAGTCGGCCCGCGCGGAGCTGGCGGTGCTCGCCGCCGGTCGGCGGGGCGCCCCGGCGCCCGGCGAGCATGACCTGATCGAGATCATCGGCACGTGGGATCTCGTCATCCGGGGGCTGCCGGAGCAGGCCGACCCGATCCGCCGCCTGGCCGAGACCAGCGGCCTGCACGCGACCGCGATCGAGCACCTCTGCTCGGTGCGGGCCACCCTCCTGCGTCCGGGTACGGCCCCGTGGCCGACCCCGGCCGAGGTCGCGCACGTCCTGGTGACCGCACGCGACCTGCGCAGGGGCCTCGGTCTCCGCTAGACGGGCCGGGCCAGGCGCGCCCAGAACGCCGGTCGGGTAACCGATATCCGGGGGCAGGAAGGGATCGAGGACCGCACGCGAAACCCGCGACCGGCGGGTTGCGCAGCGGACCGGAGCTTCCTCCCGGCGCGGCGGCCGAGGCCGTCGGACACCGGTGACATCACGTGACCGCTGCTCTAGGCGGCGAGGACCACGCCGACCGGCGTGAAGGGCAGCTCGTGCGCTACCGCGACCGGCTCGTTGGTCACCGCGCCGGCATGGGTGTTGAGCCCGTGCCGGAGCGCGGGGTCGCCGCGCAGCGCGTCCCGCCAGCCCTGATCGGCCAGCTTCAGCACGTACGGCAGCGTGGCGTTGGTCAGGGCGTAGGTGGAGGTGTTGGGGACGGAAGACGGCATGTTGGTGACGCAGTAGAAAACGGTGTCGTGCACCGGGAAGGTCGGCTGTGCATGGGTGGTGGGACGGGAGTTCTCGAAACAGCCGCCCTGGTCGATCGCGATGTCGACGAGCACCGCGCCCGGCTTCATCCGGGAGACCAGCTCGTCGGAGACGAGCTTCGGAGCCTTGGCGCCGGGGATGAGCACCGCGCCGATGACCAGATCCGCTTCGAGCACGGCCCGCTCGATGGCGTAGGAGGTCGACACGAGCGTCTTCATACGGCCCTGATAGATGGCGTCGATGTGCCGCAGTCTGTCGATGTTGACGTCGAGGATCGTCACCTCGGCTCCCATGCCGACGGCGACCTGCGCGGCGTTGAACCCGGAGACGCCGCCGCCGATGACGACGATCTTGGCCGGGGCGACGCCGGGCACCCCGCCGGGCAGCACTCCGCGGCCTCCGTTGACGCGCATGAGGTTGTACGCCCCGACCTGCATGGCGAGGCGGCCCGCCACCTCCGACATCGGGGCGAGCAGCGGCAGCGCGCCGCCGGCCTGCACGGTCTCGTACGCGATGGCGGTGGTCCCTGCCGACAGCAGCGCGTCGGTGCACGGGCGGGAGGCCGCCAGGTGAAGGAAGGTGAACAGCACCTGGTTCTCGCGGAGCCGGTGATACTCCTGCTTCACCGGCTCCTTGACCTTGAGGACCAGCTCGGCCTCGGCCCAGATGCGGTCCGCGCTCTCTTCGAGCTCGGCTCCGGCGGCCAGGTACTCCTCGTCGGATATGTGCGAGCCGAGTCCCGCCCTCTTCTGGACCATGACGGAATGCCCCCTGCGGACCAGCTCGTGAACGCCCGCAGGTGTCGCGGCGACCCTGTTCTCGTGGCTCTTGATCTCGGTAGGCACACCGATCTTCACGAAAAGGGTCCTTTCATACGGTGCTCGGCGGAGTCCACACGCCGCTGGGCGCATCCGTATGAGGGTAGACCGTCAGAGGCGGGTCCATGCCTCGGATAGGACAGAACGGAGAATCGACTCGATTTCGTCGAACTCCTCGGGCCCGCAGATCAGCGGCGGAGCGAGCTGGACGACCGGGTCGCCACGATCGTCGGCGCGGCAGTACAGCCCGGCTTCGTACAGCGCCTTCGACAGGAAGCCGCGCAGCAGCCGCTCGGACTCCTCCTCGTCGAACGTCTCCTTGGTTGATTTGTCCTTGACCAGTTCGATGCCGTAGAAGTAGCCCGACCCGCGGACATCGCCGACGATGGGCAGGTCGCGCAGCCTCTCCAGCGTGGCGCGGAAGACCGGCTCGTTGGCGGTCACATGACCGAGCAGGTCCTCACGCTCGAAGATGTCCAGGTTCGCCAGGGCCACCGCGGCCGACACCGGGTGACCGCCGAAGGTGTACCCGTGCGCGAACGTCGTCGTGCCGCGCCGGAACGGCTCGAACAGCCGATCAGAGACGATCATGGCGCCCATCGGGGCGTAGCCGCTGGTCAGCCCCTTGGCGCAGGTGATGATGTCCGGTACGTAGCCGAACTTCTGTCCGCCGAACATCGTGCCGAGGCGGCCGAACGCGCAGATGACCTCGTCGGAGACCAGCAGCACGTCGTTGGCGTCGCAGATCTCCCGCAGCCGCTGGAAGTATCCGGGCGGCGGCGGGAAGCAGCCGCCGGAGTTCTGCACGGGCTCGACGAAGACGGCGGCCACGGTGTCCGGGCCCTCCATCTCGATGGCCTTGCCGACCTGGTCGGCCGCCCAGCGGCCGAACGCCTCCGCGTCCTTTTCCAGGCCGTCGAAACCCGAGATCTCGTCGGCGCGGTAGAGGTTGGTGTTGGGCGCCTTGACCGCACCGGGCACCAGCGGCTCGAAGTCCTGTTTGACCCCGGGGATGCCGGTGATCGACAGCGCGCCCTGGGTGGTGCCGTGGTAGGCGATGGACCGGCTGACCACCTTGGTCTTCAGCGGCTTGCCGCGGAGCTTGAAGTACTGCTTGGCGAGCTTCCACGCCGACTCGACGGCCTCACCG
Organism: Sphaerimonospora sp. CA-214678; assembly: GCF_050942215.1. Classification (GTDB taxonomy): domain Bacteria; phylum Actinomycetota; class Actinomycetes; order Streptosporangiales; family Streptosporangiaceae; genus Sphaerimonospora. The sequence goes on along the minus strand of NZ_CP192056.1, from coordinate 1,359,346 downwards.
CCACCGGTGGTGAAGAAGACCCGGTTGAGGTCGCCGGGGGTGAGTCCGGCCAGTCTCTCCGCCAGCTCCGCCGCCCTGGGATGCGCGTAGGACCACAGCGGGAAGAACGCGAGCTCCCGGGCCTGCTTGGCGGCGGCCTCGGCCAGCTCGGCGCGGCCGTGGCCGACCTGGACCACGAACAGCCCCGCCAGACCGTCGAGGTAACGCTTGCCGTTGATGTCGTAGACGTACGCGCCCTCACCACGGACGATCATCGGCACGTCCGACCCGTCGTAAGCGCCGTGACGGGTGAAGTGCATCCAGAGATTGTCCTGTGCGGCCTTGAGAACGCGGGTCATCGCAACCTTCCCTATCTGATCGGGGCTTTACCCAGTTTGCCCACCTTGCACGGTTTTGCCAAGTGATTACGTGGTGACATCGTGAGAACACCTCGGAATCCGCGATGGCATCCTGCAACGACAACGAAATCCGTCAAGCTTGATCTACGCGCGGCGCACCGTCGGCCGTCCACGCCACCGGCGGGTCCCCGAAATCCGGGCGGTGTGATCCAATGGGTTGGACCGCCAGGCGGCACATGATCGAACACCACCCACCTCCGGAGAGATGCCGTGACACCTGAGGAGATTGAAGCAGCGGTCCACGCGGGGATGCCGCAGACGGTCGAGGATCTCGAACGGCTCGTCGCCATCCCCTCCGTCGCCTTCCCCGGCCACCCGGAGGCCCCGGTCCTCGAGGCGGCGGCGCTGACAGAACAGCTGCTGCGCTCGGCCGGCCTCCCGCACGTCCGGCAGATCCCGATCGAGGGCGGCTTCCCCGCCGTCTACGGCGAGGCCCCCGCCCCGCCCGGCGCGCCCACCGTGCTGCTCTACGCGCACTACGACGTGCAGCCCGCCGGTGATCCGGGGCTGTGGAAGACCCCGCCGTTCGAGCCGACCAGGACCGACGGCGTGCTGTACGGCCGGGGCGCCGCTGACGACAAGAGCGGCGTGATCACCCACGTGGCGGCGCTGCGCGCCTTCCAGGGCCGGTTCCCGGTCGGCGTCAAGGTCATCATCGAGGGCCAGGAGGAGTACGCCGGGGAGCAGCTGGAGCATTTCATCGAGTCCGACCCCGAGCTGGTGCGCGCCGACGCGATGGTCATCGCCGACGTGGGCAACCCGTACATCGGCGATCCGACGCTGACGACGTCGCTGCGCGGCATGGCGGCGTTCACCGTCGAGGTGCGAACGCTGGCCGAGGCCGTCCACAGCGGCTCGTTCGGCGGCGTGGCCCCCGACGCGCTCGCCGCGCTGATGCGCATGCTCACCGCGATGCACGACGAGGCCGGCGACGTGTGCGTGCCCGGCCTGGCCCGTGGCACGTTCTCCGGCCAGGGCTGCTCGGAGGAGGAGCTGCGCGCCACCGCGGGGGTGCTCGACGGGGTGTCGCTCGTCGGCACGGGCACGGTGGCCGACCGCCTCTGGGCGTCCTACGCCATCACCGTGACCGGGCTCGACGTGCCCAGCGTGCAGGGTGCGATCAACGCGGTCCAGGCGGTGGCGCGGGCCCGCGTCACGATCCGCGTCCCCCCGTCGGGAGACGCGAAGACGGCGCTCGACGACGTGACCGGTTTCCTCAGGAAGATCGCCCCGTGGGGCGTCCAGGTGTCGTTCGGCGACTTCGCCACCGGCACCGGATTCCGCGCCGGCGCCGGCGGCCCGGCACGCGAGGCCGTCGACCGCGCGATGGCTCGCGCGTTCGGCCAGGCGCCGCGCGAGGTCGGCCAGGGCGGCTCGATCCCGCTGGTCGCCTCGCTCGCCCGGCTCTTCCCGGAGGCCGAGATCCTGCTCTACGGCGCAGAGGACGACCACGCGTCCATCCACGCGCCCAACGAGCGGGTGGTGCTGGACGAGCTGCGGCGCATCATCACCGCCGAGGCCCTCTTCCTCTCCGAATACGCCCAGGGCTGAACGTGGTACGCCCGGGGCCGACCACGGACCGGTCCCGGCGCTGATTCTGGCCGGCCCGTACTGATCATGACCTGGTCGGCGGGCCGAGCCCGGCAGAGGTTTCTCCCGGCGTCCCGGGGTGAGATCCACCCCCGGCTCCGGCGACCAGAAAGGAACACCGCATGAAAGGCGCCCGCCTCGTGCGTGCCCCGCGTGGCAGCACTCTCACCGCCCGGACCTGGCAGACCGAGGCTCCGCTGCGGATGCTGATGAACAACCTCGACCCGGAGGTCGCCGAGCGCCCGGACGACCTCGTCGTCTACGGCGGCACCGGCCGCGCGGCCCGCGACTGGCCGGCCTACGACGCGATGGTCCGCACCCTGACCACGCTGCGGGACGACGAGACCATGCTGGTGCAGTCCGGCAGGCCGGTCGGCGTGATGCGCACCCACGAGTGGGCGCCCCGGGTGCTCATCGCCAACTCCAACCTCGTCGGCGACTGGGCCAACTGGCCGGAGTTCCGCCGTCTGGAGAATCTCGGGCTCACGATGTACGGCCAGATGACCGCGGGATCCTGGATCTACATCGGCACCCAGGGCATCCTGCAGGGCACCTACGAGACGTTCGCGGCCGTCGCGGCCAGGCGTTTCGACGGCACCCTGGCCGGCACGCTGACCGTCACCGGCGGCTGCGGCGGCATGGGCGGCGCCCAGCCGCTCGCGGTCACCCTCAACGCGGGCGTCTGCCTCGTCGTCGACGTGGACGCGCAGCGGCTGCACCGCCGGGTCGAGCACCGCTATCTCGACGAGGTCGCCGACACCCTCGACGCCGCGATCGAGCGCTGCCTGGACGCCAAGCGGGAGCGGCGCGCCCTGTCCGTCGGTCTCGTCGGCAACTGCGCGGCCGTGCTGCCCGAGCTGCTCCGGCGCGGCGTCGAGGTCGACATCGTGACCGACCAGACCAGCGCCCACGACCCGCTCTCCTATCTCCCCGAGGGCGTCGACGTCGCGGACTGGCACGACTACGCCGAGAGCAGGCCGGAGGAGTTCACCGAGCGGGCGCGCGCTTCGATGGCCAGGCACGTCGAGGCGATGGTCGGTTTCCTCGACGCGGGCGCCGAGGTCTTCGACTACGGCAACTCCATCCGCGACGAGGCCCGTCTCGGCGGCTTCGACCGGGCCTTCGCCTTCCCCGGTTTCGTCCCCGCCTACATCCGGCCGCTCTTCTGCGAGGGGAAGGGCCCGTTCCGGTGGGCCGCGCTGTCGGGTGACCCCGGGGACATCCACGCCACGGACCGGGCGGTCAAGGAGCTGTTCCCGGACAACGATCACCTCCACCGGTGGATCGACGCGGCCAGCGAGCGGGTCGCCTTCCAGGGACTGCCCGCCCGCATCTGCTGGCTCGGGTACGGCGAACGCGACCGGGCGGGCGTGCGCTTCAACGACATGGTCGCCGCCGGGGAGCTGTCGGCCCCCATCGTCATCGGACGCGATCACCTGGACTGCGGCAGCGTGGCCTCGCCGTACCGGGAGACCGAGGCGATGGCCGACGGGTCGGACGCGATCGCGGACTGGCCGCTGCTCAACGCCATGGTCAACACGGCCTCCGGCGCGACCTGGGTGTCGATCCACCATGGCGGCGGCGTCGGCATCGGGCGCTCGATCCACGCCGGGCAGGTCACCGTGGCCGACGGCACCGACCTGGCCCGGGAGAAGATCGAGCGGGTGCTGACCAACGACCCGGGGATGGGCGTCATCCGGCACGTCGACGCACGCTACGAGATCGCCGAGCGGGTCGCGGCCGAGCGCGGGGTACGCGTCCCGATGCGGGAGTCCGGCGCGTGACCAGCGGGCGGGAGAGCTTCGACGCGCTGTGGACGGCGATAGAACCGGTGGGGCGGGACGGCCGCACCGGCGGCTACCGCCGTTTCGCGTGGACGGCCGAGGACGCGACGCTGCGCGAGTGGTTCGCCGGTGAGGCCGCCGCGCGGGGTCTCGACCTCGTCGTCGACCGGGCTGGCAACCAGTGGGCGTGGTGGGGTGACCCCGACGCCGCCCCATCCGGGGGCGTCGTCGTCGGATCGCACCTCGACTCGGTGCCCGACGGCGGCGCCTACGACGGCCCGCTCGGCGTGGTGTCGGCTTTCGCCGCGCTGGACGCGCTGCGCGCCGGCGGATTCGAGCCCGCCCGGCCGATCGGCGTGGTGAACTTCGTGGACGAGGAGGGCGCCCGCTTCGGGGTGGCCTGCGCCGGTTCCCGGATCATCACCGGCGCGCTGGACGCCGACCGGGCGCGTGGGCTGCGCGACGGCGACGGGACCACGATGGCGGAGGCCATGGCGCGGGCGGGGCACGACCCCGCCCGGGTCGGCCCCGATCCGGAGGCGCTGCGCCGGGTCGGCGTCTTCGTGGAACTGCACGTCGAGCAGGGCCGGGGGCTGGTCGACCTCGGCCGGCCGGTCGCGGTGGCATCGTCGATCTGGCCGCACGGCCGCTGGCGCCTCGAACTGCTCGGCGAGGCCGACCACGCGGGGACCACGCGGCTGGCGGACCGCCGGGACCCGATGCTCACGCTGGCGTCGGTCATCACCACGGCACGGTCGGCCGCCGCGGCACACGGCTGCGTGGCCACGATCGGCAAGGTGCACGTCACGCCGAACGGGGTCAACGCCATCCCCTCGGCCGTGCACGCCTGGCTTGACGCCCGGGGGCCGTACGAACCCGGCGTCCGTGCGGTGGTCGGAGAGGTCGCGCAGGCCGCGGGCGGGGCCGGGGCGGCCGAGGAGTCGTTCACCGCCGCGACGGTCTTCCCGGCCGGGCTGCGCGACCGGCTCGCCGCCCTTCTCGATGACGCGCCCGTGCTGGGCACCGGTGCGGGACATGACGCGGGCATCCTCGCCGCAGCCGGTGTCCCCGCGGCGATGCTGTTCGTACGCAACCCGACCGGGGTCTCGCACTCCCCCGCCGAGCACGCCTCGTACGAGGACTGCCTTGCGGGGGTGGCCGCACTCGCCCGGGTCATCGAGAAACTGGCCGTCGAGGACCCGGTCGTCGACACACCGGCCATCGAGAACCCGGGCGTCGAGAACCCGGGCGTCGGGGACCCGGCGGGAGGAGCCGGGTGAGCGCGACGCGCTGGCATGCGCCGTACGCCTGGCTCCCCGGCGGGCCGGCCCGGGACGTCGTCTTCGAGATCGAGGACGGCCGGTTCACGGCCGTCCACCCGGACGGCACCGGCGGCTCCCCCGGCGGCGCGGCGGCGGGTGCGGCGCGCCGCCTGCCGGGCATCGTGCTGCCCGGCCTGGCCAACGCGCACAGCCACGCCTTCCACCGGGCGCTGCGCGGTCGCACCCACGACCGGGGCGGCGACTTCTGGAGCTGGCGCGAGCGCATGTACGGCGTGGCGCGGCGGCTCGACCCGGACGGCTATCTCGCCCTGGCGCGGGCGACGTACGCGGAGATGGCACTCGCGGGGATCACCTGCGTCGGGGAGTTCCACTACCTGCATCACGGCCCGGACGGCACGCCGTACGACGACCGCAACGCCATGGGCGAGGCGCTGCGGCAGGCGGCGGCCGAGGCCGGGATCAGACTGACGCTGCTCGACACGCTCTACCTCGCGGGCGGCCTGACGCCGGAGGGGCATTCGCCGCCGGACGGGCCGCAGCGGAGGTACGGCGACGGCGACGTCGAGAGCTGGGCCGGCCGCGTCGCCGGGCTGAAGCCGTCGGCGGGCATGCGCGTCGGGGTCGCGGCGCACTCGGTACGCGCGGTCCCCCGGGAGGCCCTGGCGGGCGTGCGGGACACCGCGGCGGGTCGGCCGCTGCACGTGCACCTGTCCGAGCAGCCGGCGGAGAACGCCGCGTGCGAGGGCTACTACGGCCTCACCCCCACAGGGCTGCTCGATGCCGAGGGCCTGCTCGGCCCGATGACGACCGCCGTGCACGCCACCCATCTGACGGAGGCGGACATCGCGGCCCTCGGGCGGAGCCGTACGACGGCGTGCCTGTGCCCGACCACCGAGCGCGACCTCGCCGACGGCATCGGCCCCGCACGCGAACTGCGGGACGCCGGGGCTGCGCTGTCGCTGGGCTCCGACCAGCACGCGGTCATCGACCTGCTGGAGGAGGCACGCGCGCTGGAGATGCACGAGCGGCTGCGCACACTGCGGCGCGGCCGATTCACCCCGGGCGACCTGCTCGGCGCCGCGACCGCCCACGACGGTCTCGGCTGGCCGGACGCGGGCCGGCTGGAGCCGGGCGCCCGGGCCGACCTCGTCGCCGTGCGGCTGGACACCCCGCGTACCGCCGGGATCGCCCCCGGCCAGGTGGTCTTCGCCGCCACCGCCGCCGACGTCGACACCGTCATCGTCGACGGGCGCGTCGTCGTCGCGGCGGGACGGCACGTCCTGGGCGACGTCGCCGCCCTGCTGAAGGCCGCGGTCGAACCCCTGTGGGAGAACGGATGACCGCCACTCTGCTCACCGGCGTCGCCGAACTGGTGACCAACGACCCGTCCGTCGGCGACGGCTCGCCACTCGGCCTGCTCCGGGACGCCGCGCTGGTCGTCGAGGGCGGGCGCGTCGCCTGGGTCGGCCAGGCCTCGCGCGCCCCCGACGCGGACCGGCGGCGCGACCTGGGCGGCCGAGCGGTCATCCCCGGCTTCGTCGACTCCCACGCCCACCTGGTCTTCGCCGGAGACCGGGCCGCCGAGTTCGCCGCGCGGATGGCGGGCACCCGGTACGACGGCGGGGGGATCGCCACGACGGTCGCCGCCACCCGGGCCGCTGGCGACGCCGAGCTGCGGGCGTCGCTCGGCGAGCGGATCGCGGAGATGCGCGCGCAGGGCACGACCACGGTCGAGGTCAAGAGCGGGTACGGACTCACGGTCGCCGACGAGGTGCGTGCGCTGCGCCTGGCCGGTGAGGTCACACCGGAGACGACCTTCCTCGGGGCGCACGTCGTGCCCGCCGGGACGGACCGGGACGACTACGTGCGGCTGGTGACCGGGGAGATGCTCACGGCCTGTGCGCCGCACGCCCGCTGGATCGACGTCTTCTGCGAGCCCGCCAGCCCGCACGCGTTCGACGCAGACGAGACCCGGGAGATCCTCACGGCCGGACGGGACGCCGGGCTCGCCCTCCGGGTGCACGGCAACCAGCTGTCGGCCGGGCCGGGTGTGCGGCTCGCCGTCGAGCTCGGCGCCGCGAGCGTCGACCACTGCACGCACCTGACCGACGCCGACGTGTCGGCCCTCGCCGGCGGCGACACGGTCGCGACCCTGCTGCCCGGGGTCGAGTTCTCGACCCGGTCGCCCTATCCCGACGCCCGGCGGCTGCTCGACGCCGGGGTGACGGTCGCGCTGGCCACCGACTGCAATCCGGGCTCCTGCTACACCTCGTCGATGCCGTTCGTCGTGGCCCTCGCCGTACGAGAGATGCGGATGACCCCGGCGGAGGCGCTGTGGGCCGCCACGGCGGGTGGCGCCATCGCACTGCGCCGGGACGACGTCGGGGTCGTCGCACCCGGCCGCCGGGCCGACCTCGCGCTCCTGGACGCACCCAGCCATCTGCACATTCCGTACCGGCCCGGGGTCCCCCTGGTGCGCGCGCTCGACGGGCCGGGCTGACGAGGAGGGCCCGGCGGTGGGGGAACCGCCGGGCCCTGGTCAGGTCATGCCGTCGACTCCGGCCGGTGGACTACCTGTAGGTGATGTCCGAGCCGGAGTAGAGGCAGTTGACGCCGTCGGCGCCTTCGCCGATCTTGCTCGGCTCGCTGCCCTTCGGCACGCCCTTGTACTTCTCACAGATCACGATCTTGTGGTTCGGGTCGTTCACGATCGTGATGCCGGAGAACCGCGCGGTGTCGCCCCAGTTGGTGTTGATGCCCGCCAGCGCCTTGCCCGGGGAGGTCGCCACGATGTTCGACATCACGACGTGGCGCTGGTAGGAGCTCGAGCAGTTGCCGCAGGCGCGGTAGAGCTTGCCGAAGTCCTGCACCTGGAAATTCCTGATGATCATCGTGCCGGGGCCGTTGTGCTGGAACACCTTGTCGGAGGCCTTCCTGGCACCGCCGCCGTCGATGGTCATCGTCTGGGAGGACGAGGAGCCCTTGAGCGTGGCGGCGTCCTCGCCGACGTCCTCCCACCAGACGTTCTGCAGTGTGCAGGTGCCCAGGCAGTGGACGCCGTCGGCGCCCGGAGAGCCGATGATGACGTTCTTCAGCGTGGCGCCGTTGGCCAGCTCGAAGATCGGGTCCTGGCTCTCGCTCTGGCCGCCGTCACCCATGTCGCCGGAGGCGTAGTAGCGCTTCATGCCGCCGTCGACGGTCCCCGAGACGGCGATCGTGCTGGTGACCGCCTGCTGGCCGTTCGGCGAGGGCCAGCCGGAGGGCGGCTGGGTGGTCGGCGTGGGCGTGGGGGTCGGGGTGGCGGGGGGAACGGATCCGGCCGGCTGGAGCGCCCAGCTCTTGCTGGTCACGGAGTCGCAGGAGTTCTGCTGGACCAGCGCCCCCGAGGAGGTGGAGCTGTCCTTGATGTTCAGGCACTTGTCGCTGTTCGCGTTGACGACGTGATAGTCCCTGCTCGCCGCCACGATCTCCCAGGTCTGCGACGAGGCTCCGGTGCAGTACTGCTGCTGTACGGCCTTGCCCGCCGAGGTCGATGCGTCCTTGACTCCGGCGCACAGGCCGCTGTTCCCGGCCACGAGCCGGAAACCGCTGCCCTGGGACGAGAGCATCCACACCTGCGTGGACGAGCCACTGCAGCCCGACTGCACGAGCTGCACGCCGTTCGAGGTGCTGCCGCCGGGAACGGTCAGGCACAGCCCGCTGTTGGCGTTGACCAGCCGGTAGGCTCCGGGACCCGGCGCGGCCGCGTTCGCCCCGCCTGTCAGACCGATCGCCACGGTGACGGCCGCGGTGATCGTGCCGATCGCCCCGGCCAAAGTTCTGCTTCTCCTTCTCAAAGCCGAACTCCTCGCATGTTGGGCAGGACCCCTGACCGGGGTGTGGCCTGGGCCGTGGGGAGACGGCCCGCCCTGGTCCCGCAAGCGATGGTGTTCACGGACATGAACGATATCCATGAACAGGAACACCCGTAAGCTACGGATTCCCACCGGCCCGGTCAAGCACTGTTTCCCGCCATGGCCGTACGCCCCGGGCGGAGCGGGATTTTCCCCTGTAGAAGCCGGTCGGGGCCGCCGTGACGCCTGAAATTTTCACAGTCGTGCCCACGAGGCGTGCGTCGGGGCTGACCGGAGCTCAGCCGAGGTCGCCCCGGGTGGACTCCTCGACCTCGCGCAGGCTCTGCCGGGTGAGCTCCAGCTCCGAAGTGAGGTCTTCGAGCGCCCTCATGCCGCCCTCGGGCCCGGACGAGGTGGCCGCGATCGTGGAGATCTCCACGGCCCGGGCGACCAGGCCCTCCAGGCTGATCGCCCCGGACTCGAGCCGAGCCAGCAGCCGCTGCCGCGCGCCCGACACCCGGTCGTACACCTCCTGCTGCGCCGCCAGCGATGCGATCGACCGGTCCAGCTCCCCGGCGACCCCGGCATGGGCCGACATCCTGGCGCGGGTGAGCCGTTCACGCTCCTGATGCAGGAACCGAGGGTCGAAGCGGGCGAGCGCAGAGCCGGTCACCGTCGCATGACCGGCCAGCCGGCGCAGCGTCGCCACCGTGTCGTCCACCTGGGGCCGCATCGCGGCGATCCGGTCGAGCAGGATCTGCCCGCGCATCGAGGCGGTCAGGTCGGCGAACGTCCCGGCCGCCCGCTCGGCCCGCCGCAGCCATCCCTCCTCCACACTGCCCCTGGCGATCGGAAGCTCCTCCGGTTCGTCGTGGCCGCCCGCCCCGGTCGACTGCCAGGCCGAGGCGAACGCCTTGACGAGCCAGACGGCGACGCCGACGACGACCGCGCCGATCGGATGCACGGTGACGGCCCAGGCCACGCCGCCCGCCGTGGCGCCCAGGAGCAGCGCCCAGGGGTCGCGGAGTTCTTCACTGAAGCGGGACACGTGCGGCTCCGGCTCAGAAGTTGGAGATCACTGCGGTGAACACCTGGTCGATGCTTCCCGGCTTGCGTGAATCGTAGGCCGCCGCGTCGGTGGTCTGCGAGATCTGCCGCAGCACCCCGAGGTCGGCGTCGGCGCCGTACGCGATCGTGAACATCCGGACCGTCTCCTGCCCGGCCTCCTTGTGCAGCTCGGCGAGGAGGTCGTCCAGGGTGATCGAGTTGTTGTCCTCGTTCCTGCCGTCGGTGAGGAAGACCACCGCGTTGATCGCCTCGCCGCTCTGCCTCTGGAGCACGTGCTCGTAGGACGCGAGCGCGGTGTCGTACAGGCCGGTGCCGCCGTTCGCGATGAGGCCGGAGATCCGGCTCTTCAGCCGGCTCTGGTTCCCCCGGCCCATCGGCACCAGCTCGCGGTGATCCTTGTTGCCGTCCTGCTTGAGGGAGAACATCCACAATCCGACGCTGTCGTTCGGGCCGAACTGCGGCAACGCGTTGATCGCCGCCTGCTTGGCCAGGTCGAGCTTGGTCTTGCCGGTGCCGGGCACCTCGGCGCCCATGGAGCCCGAGACGTCGAGGACCAGCAGCACATTGGCGGGTTTGCGCAGCTCGGCCCAGCTCTTCAGGATCCGGTCCAGCACATTGGGCGCCGGCACGCTCAGCGTCGTCGCGGGCTCTTTGGGGTCGAGGCCGTTGGCCTTGGTGATCAGCTCGCCCGGCTTGCCCTCGAAGGAGCGGAAGGCGTACTTGGCGAACTCGTCCTGCTGGTCCGGCGACTGCAGATATTTCAGGAAATCGGCGGCGGCCGCCTTCTTGTCGTCCTCCGTCCAGGACAGCACGGCGTACGGATGGTCCGAGAAGAGCGTGCCCTCCTTCGGGTAGATCGCCACGAGCGGAACCCTGGGCTTGGCGTGCTTGCCGAGGGTCGCCGGGTCGCCGGTCGGGTTGCCCTGGTTGTAGTCCCACACCGACTTCTCCTCGACGGCGACGGCGGAGACGTACGACATCGCGGCGCCGGAGTCGTCGGCGTTCTGCAGGTTCGACAGGAACGTCAGCGTGGTGTCGCCGTAGTGGACGATCGACCGCTCGACGCCCTTCACGAAGGCGCGGGTGCGCCCGGCGCGCACATCACCGTCCGAGAGGTCGCCGGACAGCCCGGTCGCGGCGAAATAGGCGCCGATCGTCGCGTTGAGGCCGGATGTGGAGAAGTTCGGGTTGGTCTTGCCGAGGCGGAAGGCGCCCCACTCCGGGTGGTCGTACTTCGCCCACCCCTTCGGGTCGTTGGCGAGATCCAGCACGTCCGACCAGCCGATCTTCTTGGCCGGCCAGCCGAGCGCCTCGGCCATCGGCTCGGGCATCGCGATCACCAGGGGGGACTTGGCGATCGTCGGGTTCTCCGCCGCGACGAGGCCGGCCCGGTCACCCTCCTCGGCCCGCCGCTGGAGCAGGCTGATCCAGCCGGCGCTGGCGGGCGTCCACACGTCGGGCCTCGGCCCGTCCACCCGCTCGTCCCAGCCGCGGGCCAGCGCCTGCATCGCCTCGCCGGACGCCTTGGAGCCGACCACCACGTCGACGCAGCGGCCGTCCACCTCGCGCCCGCTGTACGCCCTGGCCATCTTGCGGAGGAGCTCCGCCTTCTCGCTGGACACGGCCACGGTCAGCGTCACGCCGCCGTCCGCACAGGCCCGGCGTCCGCCGTCCCCGTCATCACCGCCCGCGCCGCTCCCGCCGGTTCCGCCGGTTCCCCCGAAGAACAGCCGTAACCCCACGATGAGCGCGCCGGCGAGGATGATCGCGACAATGAACGGTGCGAAGCTCCGGCGGCGCTTCTGCTGGTGCGGGGGATACATCCGTCCTCCATGGCCAAACCGGGAAAGTGTCAGCACCTATCCCGACGAACGGCGACCCAGGTTAGTTGCCGTTCGTCACAGTTGGCTAACCACACCTCTGCTCTTCGGGGAAATCAGGCGGCGAGAAGCCGGGCGAGTTCGGCCGGTCCCGCGTTGGCCCCGGTGCAGATGACGGCGACCCTGCGCCCGGCGAACCGCTCACGCCGGGCCAGCAGCGCCGCCAGGGCGGCGGCCCCCGCGCCCTCGGCCAGGGTGTGCGCCGCGGTGAGCAGCATCCGCTGCGCCCGCGTGATCTCCTCGTCGGGGACCAGCACGAAATCGGCCAGACCATCGCGCATCACGGCCTGGGGCGTGGCGAAGGCCGACCCGGTGGCGAGGCCGTCCACGACGGTCTTCATGGGCCGCTCGACCAGCTCCCCCAGCCGCCAGGAGTCGTGGGCGGCCGGAGCCTGCGCCGACTGGACCGCGATCACCTGGCAGCCCGGTGCCAGCGCACGCGCCACCAGGCACGCCGCCGCCGCGCCGGTCCCGCTGCCGACCGGGACGACGACCGCGTCGAGATCCGGCCGCGCGGTGAGAACCTCGAAGTAGAGCGTGCCCACCCCGGCGATGATGTCGGGCTCGTCGGCGGGGCTGATCAGCCGCATGCCGGTACGGCCCGCGAGGGCGGCGGCGTGCCCGGCGGCCTCGACCATGGTCGCTCCGGTGATCTCCACGGTGGCGCCCAGCGCCTCGACCGCGGCGACCTTGGCGGGGTTCGGGTTCTCCGGCATGACGATCGAGCACGCCACGCCGTACAACCGGGCGGCGTACGCGATGGACTGGGCGTGGTTGCCGGTCGAGTAGGTGAGAACCCCGCGGGAGCGGTCCGGCATCCGGGCGAGCAGGTTGATCCCGCCGCGCACCTTGAAGGCCCCGGTGGGCTGCACGTTCTCATGCTTGACGAAGACCTCGGCTCCGACCGCGGCGTCGAGCACGGGGTAGGACCACATCGGGGTCTGCGGGAGGTACCCGGCGATGAGCCGCCGAGCCGCCAGCACGTCACGGAGATCGGTCATGCCGCCCAGCCTGACGGTCCGCCCGGCTCGAGTCCACACCCAGCGCGGGCCGGGAGCCGAGGGAGTCCACCATGACCCGGCGGAGAGGTTCACGCCGGGCCCGCCGCCCCTTCTCCGGGGTCAGACCACTCTCACCATGACCGTGATACGCCGTGGCACCCGCACCGCGCTGAACCGCACCGCGCTGAACCGCACCGCGCTGAACCGCACCGCGCTGAACCATACAGCGGCGCCGTACGAATCACGATTTCGGCGATTCCCCGGATCGAGTACGAGATCGCACCGGATCAGGCGGAACAACGGCGGTCGAGGACGATGCCCGCATTGACTGACTTGAGTCAAGTATGGTGATAACTCGGGGATTGCACGTATATCACGGTAGTCGTACCTTCCCGGTATGGACCTGGAGCTCCGTCATTTAAGGATCGTGCGTGAAGTCGCCGACGCCGGCAGCGTCACCAAGGCGGCGACCCGTCTCGGCCTGGCTCAGCCTTCGCTCACCGCACAGCTCAGGCGCATCGAGCGCTCTCTCGGGGGTCCCCTTTTCGAACGCGACCGCAACGGCGCCCGCCCCACGCCGCTGGGCGAGATGGTCCTGTCCCGCGCCCGCGTCCTGCTGCCCGCCGTACGCGAACTCCAGGAGGACGCGGTACGGTTCGCCAACACCTCCGAGCAGATCCCCGGCTACCGCCTCGGCGCCACCAACGGATCCATCCTCGGCGGCCTGGTCGAACGTCTCACCGCCGACAGTCCCGGCGCACCGGTAACCACCCGCACCTCCTGGTCGGCGCGCGAGCTGACCACGATGGTGACCGCCGGCCTGCTCGACTTCGCCCTGATCGGAACGTGCGGCGACAGCCCGCCGCCCCCCTCGGAGACGATGAGCTGGAGTGTCGTGGCCACCGACCCGGTCTTCGTCCTGCTCGCCGAGAACCACCCGCTCGCAGGGGCGAAGGAACTGGAGCTGTCGCAGCTCGCGGGGGTGCGATGGGCGGCCGTGCCCGGGGAGGGCTGCTTCTCGGACTGCTTCGTCGTCGCCTGCGCCCGCTCCGGGTTCATACCGAAGTCGATATACGAGTCCGACGTCGCGACCTGCCTGCACCTGGTCGGGGTCGGCAAGGCCGTACTGCTCTGCCAGGCGACGTTCCAGCTCACCTCGGGGCTGGTGATGATGCCGCTCGCCGGGGCCCCACTGCGCTGGCGACACCTGCTGGGCTGGCACCACGACTCGATCGCCGCGCGGGTGGCCCCCACGATCGCCGCCTACGCCCGGGCCGCGCACGCCGACGCGGTGTCCCGCAGCCACCGCTACGCCGACTGGCTGATCAGCAACCCCCACTTCGGCACGGTTCCCTGACAACGGCGTCGCGTCGATTCCATAGCACGGCGCTATGGACGAAATGACAGGTTCCCAAAATTTGACGCTGGACTAACTTGGCGGTCAATCCCCCCTGTCAATCGAGGAGAACGACATGCCCGACAGGCGCAGGTTCCCCCGGCACGCGGTTACCGCCGGCTGTGTCGTGGCCGTCAGTGCGATCACTCTGATGGCCGGCCCCGCGTCCGCGGCCCCCGACCCGGGTGCCGTTGCCTCCGACCATTCCTCCGTCCAGTCCGTCACGACAGAACCCGCACCCGCCATGATCGAGGCCATGCAGCGCGACCTCGGACTCAGCGAGAGCCAGGCGCGCACCCGGCTGGCCAACGAGACCCGCGCGATGGCGACCGACGAGCAGGTCCGCGCCCGGCTCGGCGACTCGTTCGCCGGGTCCTGGGTCACCGGCCCGACGTCCGACGCCCTGATCGTCGCCACCACCGATGCCACCGAGGCCGGCGCGATCCTCGCCGCCGGCGCCCAGCCCAAGATCGTCGACCGATCGCTGAGCACGCTCGACGCCGCCAAGGAGGCACTGGACAGGGCCGCCCCACCCGCCTCGGCCCCCGTCTGGTACGTCGACGTCAAGAGCAACAGCGTCGTCGTGCTCTCCTCCCAGCCGGCCGAAGCCGAGGCCTTCGTCGCCGCCAGCGGCGCCGACAGGTCGCTGGTGCGGGTGGAGCGGTCGGCCGAGCAGCCGCAGACCTTCTACGACCTGCGCGGCGGCGACGCCTACTACATCAACAGCACCGCCCGCTGCTCCATCGGCTTCTCGGTGCGGCGGGGCAGCACCAACGGGTTCGTCAGCGCCGGCCACTGCGGCCGCGCCGGCAACACGACGACCGGATACAACCGCGTCTCGCAGGGCACCTTCCAGGGCTCGTCGTTCCCCGGCAACGACTACTCCTGGGTCGCGGTGAACTCCAACTGGACGCCGAGGCCGTACGTCAAGGGCAGCGGCGGCGCCAACGTCACGGTCAAGGGATCGTCCGTGGCCCCCGTCGGCTCCTCGATCTGCCGGTCGGGCTCGACCACCGGCTGGCACTGCGGCACCGTCCTGCAGCTCAACACCAGCGTCCGCTACTCCCAGGGCACGGTCTACGAGGTGACCCGGACCAACGTGTGCGCCGAGCCCGGCGACTCCGGCGGCTCGTACATCTCCGGCAGCCAGGCCCAGGGCGTGACCTCCGGCGGCAGCGGCAACTGCACCTACGGCGGCACGACCTACTTCCAGCCCGTCAACGAGATCCTCAGCGTCTACGGACTCACGCTCGTCACCGGCTGATGAGCTGACCCACGACGACACACCACCTCCCGGCGCCGCCGCTCCCGTACCCAGGTGCGGCGGCGCCCCCCTGCCTGCGCGTACGGCGTCTCATCCGGCGGACGGCCTGATCAGCGGGGCAGGCGACGCCAGATCGCCCTCGGCAGGAGCCGCATCACGGCGAAGACCGGCTTGAGCCGGGGCGGCACCCATACGGTTCGCCGGTCAGACCCGAGCGCGTCGACCACGGCGTCCGCCACCGCGTCCGCGGTCACCGACATCGGCGCGGGGGTCATCCCCTCGGTCATCCTGCCGATCACGAACCCCGGGCGGACGAGCACGACCCGGGCGCCCGACCCGTGGAGGGAGTCGGCCAGCCCCTGGGCGAAGCCGTCCAGCCCCGCCTTGGCCGAGCCGTACACGAAGTTCGCCCTGCGCACCCGCACCCCGGCCACCGACGACAGCACCACGAGCGTGCCGTGACCCTGCTCGCGCAGCCTCCTCGCGGCGGCCAGACCGGCCGAGACGTGACCGCCGAAGTTGACCGCGACGTCGCGGGCGGCCGCGACCGGATCCTCGTCGTAGACCGCCTGCCTGCCGAGCACGCCGAAGGCCGGGATCACCACGTCGAGATCGCCGAGCTCGGCCGCCGCCGCCTCGATCAGCGCGGCATGCGTCTCCGGCCTGGCCGCGTCGAAATCGGCCAGACGGACCTCGGCCCCGAGCCGTTCGAGCCGTTCGACCTCCTCGGCGGGAGCCGTACCGCCCCGGGCGGCCAGCATGACGCGGCGGGCGCCGTCCCGGACGAGCCGCTCGACGATGGCGAGGCCGATCTCGCTGCGTCCGCCCAGCAGCAGCACCGTGTCGACACGACCCAACGCGTTTCTCACGTTCCCCATCAAAGCAGGTCCACGATCAAGGATCGCCGCCCATCGAGAATGCCGCCCATCAGAGCAGGCGCAGCCGCCGCGCCAGGTCGGAGACGAACAGCTCGCCGGGATCGGCCCGCCGCCGGATCTCCCGCCACTCGTCGAGCCGGGGATAGGTCGCGGCCGTCATCTCGGCGGACATGCGGGAGTCCTTGGCCAGATAGATCCGTCCCCCCGCTGCGGCGACCCACTCGTCCAGCTCGGTCAGCAGCCCGGCCAGGCCGGGCTGGGCGGCCGGAATGTCCAGGGCCAGCGTCCACCCGGGCATGGGGAACGACAGCATCGCCGGAGTGCCCCGCCCGAACCGCTTCAGCACGGTCAGGAACGACACCACCCCGGCGCCCGACAGCCGGGCCACCACCCGGCGCAGGGTGTCCTCGGCCCCGAACGGCACGGCGAACTGGTACTGCACGAAGCCGCGTGAGCCGTACATCCGGTTCCACCCGGCGACCCCGTCGAGGGGATGGAAGAAGGGTGCGATGCCCTGGACCAGCCGCCTCCCGGCCGCGGGGGCCGCCTTGCCGTACCAGGCGGCGTTGAACGCCCTGACCGTCGCGCGGTTGAGCAGCCCGCCGGGCACCCACGGGGGCGCGGCGAGGCGGGGCCGGGGGCCGAAGCCCAGCCGGTCGCCGCGCATCCGGGCGGGCAGATCAGCGGTCGTGGCGTGGTCGCCGCGGGTGAGCACGCTCCTGCCCATCCGGCGGCCCCCGGCCAGCAGGTCGATCCAGGCGACGGTGTAGCGGTAGCGGTGGTCGGTCTCGGCCATCACCTCAAGGGTCTGGTCGAGATCGCGGGTCCGCTCGACGTCCACGACCATCCGGGAGGTCTCGACGGGGACGCAGCGGAAGGTCGCCTCGACGATGACGCCGGTCAGCCCCATGCCGCCCACCGTGGCCCAGAACAGCTCGTCGGCCGGGGTCAGCTCGCGCAGCGTTCCGTCGGCTGTGAGCAGGCGCAGCGAACGGACGTGCGCGCCGAAGGAGGAATCGACGTGATGGTTCTTGCCGTGGACGTCGGCGGCGATGGCCCCGCCGACGGTGACATAGCGGGTGCCCGGGGTCACGGGGACGAACCAGCCTTTCGGCACCAGGCCGATCATCAGATCATGCAGGCCGACCCCGGCCGACGCGGTGACGAGGCCGCCGGGGCCGAGCCGCCAGGCCGGTTCCGGCCCCGTACGGCCGAGCGCCGTGCAGTCGAGCACCAGGCCGCCGGCGTTCTGGGCGGCGTCGCCGTACGAACGGCCGAGGCCGCGCGCCACGACGCCGCGCCGGCCTGCCCGCGTGAGCAGTTCGGCGGCCTCGGCGGCCGATCGCGGACGCACCAGGGTCGCGGGAGTGGGGGCGGTGCGGCCCCAGCCGGTCAGCAGGGTCATGACAGATGCATCCCGAGGGCGAGCAGGAACAGCATGAGGCCGGCGAAGACCTGAAGCGGGCGATCGCCCAGGGCGAGCTCCTCCGGCTCCTCCCCCACTCCCCGGTCCACGAGCAGAGCGTGCCGCAACACGATCAGGACGAGCGGCGCGATGCTCAGCGCGTAACACGCCTTGGCCGCCCCCGTGTGCTCCTGCAGGGCCCAGAGGCAGTACGTCACGATCATCGCCCCGGACGCCATGGCGCGTACGTGGGCGAGATAACCGGGGGTGTAGACCGCGAGCGTGGCCCGGGTGCCGCCGGTCGCGCCGCCGATGGCCGTACCGCCGGCTGCAGCGCCGCCCACGGCGGGGGCGGACGGAGCGGAGGCGGACACGGTGGAGGCGGAGGCCTTGTGGGCCGACGCCTTGTGGGCGGACGCGCGCAGCTCCGCCTCCCGCTTGCCAGCGACGATCAGGAGCGACCCCAGCGAGACCACGACGAGGAACCAGCCCGTCACGGACACGGCCACAGCCACGGCGCCGGCGTACGCCCGGATCACGTGGCAGCAGGCGATGGCGACGAGATCGACCACCGGCTGGTGCTTGAGCCATCGGGTGTAGGCGAAGGTCAGCGCGAGGTATGCGGCGACCACGGCCCCGAGCGGCGGTCCGCCGGAGAGCGCGACGAGCAGACCGAGCCCGAGCAGGACCGAGCCGACGACCTGGGCGAGCCGCACCGGCACGATCCCGGCGGCGATCGGCCGCAGCCGCTTGCGCGGGTGGCGACGGTCGGCCGCCACGTCGGCGGCGTCGTTGAACAGATAGGTGCCGCTCGCCGCGAGGCAGAACGCGGCGAACGCGATGAGCGCGCCGCGCAGCCCGGCACCCGTGGTGAGCACCCCGGCCGCCGCCGGAGCCGCGAACACGAGCGCGTTCTTGAGCCACTGCCGGGGCCGGCAGGCGCGCAGCAGGCCGGCCGCCTGCGATCGCATCGCCGTGCCGGGTCGCGCCGCTTCCGTCGATGTCGTCGCCATCGGCGGCGCGGCGCTCTTCCCGCTCACGGACGGTTCAGCCGTGCCGGACCTGCGAACCGCGCAGGAAGAGGAGGGAGGCGGCGACGAGCATGATTCCGAGGATAGGTGAGATCAACAGGATCGTGCAGCCCGATCACGCCAGGAAAAACCCACACGAAAGGGAAGGCTACTTGCCGGGCTCCGGGTCACGAGGAAGCCCCAGCATGCGCTCCCCGATGATGTTGAGCTGCACCTCGGTCGTCCCTCCGTAGATCGTCATGGCGCGGGTGGCCAGGACGGCACGGTTCCAGTAGCCGGCGTCGCCGAGCTTCCAGTCCGCCGCGGCGACCGCCGCCGTGCCGAGCAGGCTCACCGCCGTCTCGGACACGTGCTGGGCGTGCGAGGTGGACAGCAGCTTGCGCACCGACGCGTCGGCGCCCGGCTCTGCCCCGGCGATCTGACGCAGCGTCACCCGCAGCGACAGCGCGCCGATCGAGTGCGCCTCGCCGACCACGCGTGCGATCTCCTGCCGCTCGACCGGGGTGAGCTCGCGGCCGAGCCTGCCCACCAGGCCGAGCAGGTCGGGCACCGAGGCGCCGGCGACGCCCGAGTCGGCGGACAGCGACACCCGCTCGTTGGAGAGCGTGTTGCGCGCGACCCGCCAGCCCTCGTCGACCTCGCCGACGACCAGATCGTCGGGCACGAACACGTCGTCGCAGAAGACCTCGTTGAACAGGTTCTCCCCGGTCATCTCGGTGAGCGGGCGCACGGTGACGCCCGGCGCCTTCATGTCGACGAGGAAATAGGTGATGCCGTCGTGCTTGGGTCTGCCCGGGTCGCTGCGTGCGATGCAGATCGCCCACTCGGCGACGTGCGCGAGGGACGTCCAGATCTTCTGGCCGTTGAGCCTCCAGCCGCCCTCGACCCTCTCGGCCTTCATCTGCAGCGAGGCGAGATCGGAGCCGGCGCCCGGCTCGGAGAACAGCTGGCACCAGACCATCTCGCCGCTCAGCGTGGCCGGCAGGAAGCGCTCGCGCTGTTCCGGCGTGCCGTACGAGACGAGGGACGGCACCACCCACGCGCCGATGGCCAACCGCGGCGGCTTGATCTCGGCGGCCCTGATCTCCTGGTGGATCAGCACCTGCTCCAGCGGGCTCGCGCCGCGGCCCCAGGGCTCGGGCAGGTGGGGCATGACGAAACCGGCCTTCGCCAGCGCCCGTCGCTGCTCCGCGCCTCCCAGCGCCGCGATCTCGGCGAGCTCGGCGCGGATCGCGGTGCGCAGCGGCTCGGCCTCCGCCGGCAGATCGATCTCCATCTCGCGGCGTACGCCGTTCAGCGCGAGCGCGGCGACCGTGTCGGCCCACTCGGCCGACGGGCCGAGCAGCGCCCTGATCGTGAGGGCACGCCGGTAGTAGAGGTGCGCGTCGTGCTCGAACGTGTAGCCGATCCCGCCGAACGTCTGGATCGCGTCCTTGGCGCACAGCACGGCCGCGTCCGGCGCCGTCATCCCGGCGATCGCCGCGGCGTAGGCCCGCTCGTCGCCGGTCGCCCGGGTGGCGTCCCAGATCGTGGCCCTGGCCTGCTCCAGCGCGACGAGCATTCGCGACAGCTTGTGTTTGATGCCCTGGAACTGCCCGATGGGGCGGCCGAACTGCACGCGGACCTTGGCGTACTCGGCGGCCGCCGCCACACACCAGGCGGCCAGGCCGACCGCGTCGGCGCCCAGGACGATCGCCGCGAGGTTGCGCACCTCGGTTTCGGTCAGGCCGCCGAGCAGGCGCTCCGCCGGTACGGCCACCTCCGCCACCTCGACCCTCGCCGAGCCCCGGGTGAGGTCGAGCGGCTCGACCGGCGTGATCACGGCCTGGGCGGCGTCGACGGCCACCCACTCCCGTCCGCCGCCGGTCGACACCGGCAGGACCAGCACGTCGGCGAGGGAGCCGCCGAGAACGGGCTCGGCCACCCCGCTGATCGTCAGCACGTCCCCATCGCGCACGCCTGAGATCGAGCCGGTCAGCGCGAGCGCGCCGACCAGGGTGCCGTCGGCGAGGCCGGGCAGCAGTTCCGCCTGCGCCTTGCCCCCGGAGGCGAGGATCGCGGCGCTGGCGAGCACGGACGGCACGTACGGCCCTGGCGCCACGCGTTCGGCCAGCGCCTCGACCACGACCACCGTCTCCAGCAGGCCATATCCCGAGCCGCCGTGCTCCTCGGGGATGTGCAGGCCGAGCAGCCCCTGGTCGGCGAGCCCGCTCCAGTAGGACGGGCGGGTCTCGGCGACCGTCCGGGCGCCGCCCGAGCCCGCCGCCGGCTCCGCTTGCCGGTCGGCTTTCTGCTCGGCTTTCCGACCGGCTTTCTGATCAGCCGCTGAGCGTGCGGCCGACGTGGTCATGGCATCGACGACGCCGCGCACCACGTCAGCGGGAATGTTGCGCTCGGCCCACCCGATCACCGATTCGCGGAGCGCCCCATGCTCCTCGCTCAGCCCGATCGCCATGTGATCCTCCGCTCCAGCAGCCTGATAGAACCATATTCTGGAGTAATGTTCCTTGGCTAGATCAGGTCAGAATGGATTAGATCGGGCTTATCGTCCAGGCCAGCATGTTCAGGTCGCGATAGCGTTCCGCGCGATCGTCCGGCACGGTGGCGAACAGCATCGCGGGCTTGCTCCTCCCCGTGCCCACGATCGCCACGATGGCCTGGGACGACCGCTGCTCGCCGTCGATCACGTAACGGACCCGATAACCCAGCAGCCAGCCCATGCCACGCCGTACCGGCTGGGACGCCGTCCAGGTCAGTTTGGCTCCCGGCGGCTGGTAGCGCAGCGACCACCTCGCCGCCCGGGCCGCGAGCCTGCGATAGTCGGCGTAGGCGGTCGGCGCGCCCGGAGCCCCCGGGTAGGGCGCCGAGCCGATCACCGCCTGCGGGTGCCGTACGGCACCGGCCCGCTGGACGGCCTCGAACGGCGCGAGTTTCGTCTCCCGCCACGGCGTACCGAACCTGGCGTAACTGATCCCCGCCTCGCGGTCGGTGACGTACGCGGCGACGGGGGTGCCGGGTCCGGGGTGGACGGGCATGTTCCGCCGGCTCGGCACCCTGGGAAGCGTGGGGAGCGCCGGGCGCGGCGACGGACTCGCCGAGGGAGTCACCGTGGGCGACCGTACCGCGCCGGCCGCCCCGCTCCCGGCGTCCCGCCTCGGCTTGTCGTCGGAGAAGACCAGGAAGACCAGCACGATCGCGATGACGGTCCCGATCACCGCGGCGATCGTGTACACGCCGCGTCGCGGCACATTCCGCACGGCGCGCACGGCCCGGCCCGCCATGCCGTGCTCCCGCCGGCCAGTCCCCACGGTGACGGCCCTGAATTCCTGCGTGCGAGCCAGATCCGCCAGAAGGGCGGACGACTCGGGCTCCGAGCGCTCCTCGGGACGTACGCGGGGAAGCGGCGTGGTATGCGCCTCATAGGAGCGAATGAAGGGCGTACCCCGCCCGTGCTCGGCCGGATCAGCACCGCCTTCCGCCATATCCGCAGATTAGCGGCATCGGCGGTGGATGGGTACGTCCCGGTCCGCATCCCCGGGAAATCCACGGACTTCTCGAAGACGCGATCGCCGGTCGCAACCCGCCCGCTTTCCGATCCGCGTGCCGATCCGCGTGCCGATTCACGGCGGGCGTACGGCTTCGGAATCGAGAGCGTCAATCACCGGCGCGTGCTCTGGTAGCCACTGCCGTTCTGGGTAGACAAGCCGCTATGGAGCTCTCACGGAAGGTCACCCGAACGGCGGCGGCGCTGGCGCTGGCCACGCTCACCGCATGCGGGGGCGGCGGCCTGGCGACCGACACCCCGGCGGCGCAGCAGACCACTCCCGCGACACCCGCTCCTCCCGCGGCCTCCCCCGCGCCCACGAGTCCGACGGACCTCGAGTCGGCCTACGAGCGCGTCATCAAGAAGGTGCTCCCGTCGACCGTGCAGATCACCACGGGCCGATCCCTGGGCTCGGGGATCATCTACGACACCGAGGGTCATATCGTGACAAACGCCCACGTAGTGGGCGACTCGCAGGAGTTCGACGTCACGCTCGCGACCGGCGGCAAGCCCCGGAAGGCGAAGCTCGTGAACACCTTCCCCGCCGGGGACCTGGCGGTCATCAAGGTCGACGACACCGCTGGCCTCACGCCGGCGTCCTTCGGCCGGTCGGCCGGCCTCCGGGTCGGACAGATCGTGCTCGCCATGGGCAATCCGCTCGGCTTCTCGGGCAGCGTGACCCAGGGCATCGTGTCGGCCCTCGGCCGTACCGTCTCGGGCGAGAGCAGCCAGGGCACTCCCGGGGCGACCATCTCCAACGCCATCCAGACCTCGGCCCCGATCAACCCGGGCAACAGCGGCGGCGCCCTCGTCGACCTGTCCGGAAAGGTCATCGGCATCCCGACGCTCGCGGCCGTCGACCCCGAGCTCGGCGCGGCGCCGGGCATCGGCTTCGCCATCCCCAGCGACACGGCCACCGACGTGGCCGACCAGATCATCAAGAACGGCCGGGTCGTCAACAGCCACCGGGCCGCGCTTGGCGTCCGCGTGGGCACGGCGGTCGACACCCAGGGCAACCCCATCGGTGTGGTCGTCGGCTCCGTCACCCCCGGCAGCGGCGCCGAGCAGGCGGGCATCACGCCCGGTGACGTGATCCGGAGCATCAACGACAAACCGACTCCGACGGCCAACGCGCTGTCCCAGCTGCTGGCCTCGTTGAAGCCGGGCGACAAGGTGACGGTCAAGCTGCTCCACCCCGATGGCGCCACGGCCACCGTCGACGTCGTCCTCGGCGAACTCCCCACCTCATAAGTCGTGTTTCAGCGCGGCGTAGGCGCATCTCGCCCGGGGAGTGCATCGTTGGTCTATACGGCGACAAGGATCGGAAGATCCCCAACTTGTGCCCTGGAAGGTGAGAACGTGACCGACGATCGAGAACCCGTCAGCGCCGCCGAGGTGCATCGCCGCCTGGTCGAGGCGTACGGAGACGTCCTAGCGGGCCGGCTCGACGAAGCCCTCGAGTTGATCGACCCGGATGTCGTCGATCACCGAGGTGGGATCTTCGGCGATTACCGCGGCAGGGAGGCCTGGCGGCGCACCTGGGAGAGCGTGGCGGAGAACGGCTTCCGCAACGTGTCGGTGACGATCGAGCAGAACGCCAGCGATGGCGAAATGTCGGTCAACCGGTACATCAGCCGCGGTGTCCACCGGGCGACCGGCCGCCACTACGAGATCCTCACCATCGACATGGTCCGGGTCCGCGGGGGACGGGTGGTCGAGCACTGGACTCTGCGCGACGTGGACGCGATGCGGGACCAGCTGACCCGGTGAGGCTCAGCATCGGAGGCCGCGGCGGGCCGTACGTGCGATCTTGACAAGTTGATGGGAGATAACCGGACTTCGACTGGTGGATCGCCGGGGCCGATTGTTACGGTCATCGGCGTGATCTCCCCCGAACTCACCCGGTTCATCGCCGGCCTGCCCAAGGCCGAGCTGCACGTACACCACGTCGGCGCCGCCTCACCCCGGATCGTCGCCGAGCTCGCGGCCCGCCACGAGGGGACCACCTCCGTGCCGGCCGACCCGGCCCTGCTCCGGTCGTTCTACGACTTCCGGGACTTCGACCACTTCATCGAGGTCTACCTGGCCGTCATGGACCTGGTCAGAAAGCCGGACGACCTGTGGTCGCTCATCCACGGCGTCGGCCGCGACATGGCCGAGCAGCGGATCCGCTACGCCGAGCTGACCATCACCCCCCAGCCCCACCTCGCCAGGGGCTTCGCGCCCGACGAGTTCTGCGAGATCATCGAAGACGCCCGCAGGAGGGTCGAGGCCGACTTCGGCACCGTGCTGCGCTGGTGCTTCGACATCCCCGGCCCCGACCTCGCCGTCGCCGACCAGACCCTGGCGGTGGCGCTCGACCAGCGTCCCGAGGGGCTGGTGAGCTTCGGACTGGGCGGTCCCGAGGCCGGCGTGCCGCGCGGCCGGTTCGCCCCGCACTTCGCCGCCGCCCGCGCCGCAGGGCTGCACTCGGCGCCGCACGCCGGGGAGGTGACCGACGCCAGGACGGTCTGGGAGGCCGTACGAGAGCTCGGCGCCGAGCGGATCGGACACGGCATCAGAAGCGTGACGGATCCCGTCCTGCTCGAATACCTGTCCGCCAACGAGATCGCGCTCGAGGTGTGCCCCACATCCAACGTCAGCACCGGGGCGGTCCCGAGCCTGGCCGATCACCCCCTGCCCGAGCTGGTCAAGGCCGGGGTGCCCGTCACGATCAACACCGACGACCCGCCGATGTTCCACACCACGCTGAACCAGGAGTACGCGGTGGCCGCCGATCTGCTCTCCCTCGACGCCGACGGGATCGCCGATCTGGCGCGGTCGGCCGTGCGCGCGTCCTTCCTCGGCCCGGAGGGAAAACGCGCCCTCCTCGCCGAGATCGACGCCTACACCGCCCGCCACGACCGGGGTCGCCGAGCCGAGGCGGGCTGACCTCAGAACTCGTCGGCGCCGGTCACCTGGGCGATGGGGAAGACGTGCCGGGAGGCGGCGCAGACGGTCTCCAGTGCGTGGATCGGGACGTCCTGGGTCGAGTGGCTGATCCGCAGGATCTCCACGACCCATTCGCCGTCGTCGAGTTCCAGGGTGCCGGCCTCCGACCCGGCGGGCGGCCGGGCGATCAAACGCTCCTCGGCCCACCCGAACCGGTGTCCCAGCGCCTCGATGCCCGCCTGCAGGCTCGGTCTGACGAAGTCCGGCTCGCACAGCGGCGTGCCGCCGAACACATCGAGCCGCAGATAGCTCGTGGCGATCCGCACCGGGACGTCGTCGGCGAGCAGCAGCTTGCGCCGCGCCACGACGTCCGTACCCGGCTCGACCCGCAGCGCCTCCGCCACGTACGGCCCGGCGGGCTCGGGGCCGACGTACAGCATCCGGCGGCCGGCGCGGACGCCCTGCCGCTCGGCCTCGGTCATGAACAACGACGCGGAAGACCGCACGGCCGGATCCGTGGGCAGTGCCCGCCTTACGATCACACGCCCGTCCTGCCCGTCCCTCCGGGCCCGACCCGCATCGAACTTCGCCACCCCGCGACTCTAAACCCTGGGCAGACGGAAACGCCCCCGCCGGGTGGGACGGGGGCGCCGCTGGTGGAGGTGGCGGGAATCGAACCCGCGTCCTTCAGCACCAAGACAGGGCTTCTCCGGGTGCATCCTGTTTCGATTTTCTCGGCCCCGGTGATCTCACAGGCGAGTCGCCGACGGGCCCAGTCACTGTTTGGTTTCCCGAACGACCCCGTGACCGGGTCGGCCGGTTGAGCCTCCTAGCGATGTCAGATCCGGGCCGGAGGCACTCCCGGGCTGACAGAGGTCTCGCTGGTTAGGCAGCGAGAGCCAGGGAACCCTGGCTAGCCTCAGTGCGCGTGTTATTGGCACTTATTTCTTCGCGGTCACAGTGTTAACGGGGTTATGTCCGCAGTCCCCGACCCGCTTCCCCTGACTTGCAGTACCGAAGTCGAAACCGGTCACCCCCTGCGAAAGAACACAGCTGTTCAGTTGTCGACCCGCATCCCCGCCGGCCGTTCCCTTGACAGGGCCGATCGCCGTCGAATGCGGGCGTGCTCAGTCTAGCTGTGACAACGCCCGGCGCGCGAGCGAGATTCCCTCCAGGCTCGTTCAAAGGGGCGTTCGGGAGGGCCGCCGGTACGGCGAAGCCCCCGGAACGTGGCGTTACGCGCACGTCCCGGGGGCCGACCGGCAGGGTCGAGCCGGTCCGGACGGCAGGGCTCCCCCCGAGATGGAGCCCTGGTCTCATCACGGCGACTGAGCCCGCAACCCCCCAAGCGGTGCCCAGTCACCTAGAAAGACGCAGGGGAGGCCGCCTGAGGTTGCTCGCGGGCCGAAAATTCTTCAGCGGGTGTCCGGCAGGCCCCGGAAGAACGTCCCGGCGATCGCGGAAGCCGCCGCCGTGTCGGCGTTCTCGGCGAGTACGGCCACCGCCACGTCGTCCTGCCAGCCCACGAACCACGCCAGGTTCACCCGCTGCTTCTTCTCCACGCGGGTGGTCTGGGCGGCCACGCCGTACACCTCTCCGCCGGGGGCGTCGGCGCCGCGGGCCGCGCCGGAGGTGACCCCGGCGCGCATCAGCGCGCGCAGCTTGACGATGGTGGTGGCGTCGAGCGTGATGGGCTGCGGCCGGCCCGGCTGCGGTCCCTCGGGCAGGGTCCCGGACGAGGATCGGGGGACGGTCTCCGTCGGCGAGGTGACCAGCACCGGCGGCCGCCACGTCCCGGAGTCGACCGCCGCGGCCACGAGAGCCATCGTCAGCGGGCTCACCTCCGTGGTCTGCCCGGCGATGACCCTGGCTACGGCGGCGTCGCTGTTCGCGTTGGGGACGGAACCGCTGAACGTCCTGAGCGGCAGCCCCCACTCCGAGCCGATCCCGAACTGTGACGCCGTCGCGCTCAGCGACCGTCCGTTGATCCGCCGGGCCATCGAGGCGAGGGCGGTCACGCAGCCCTCGGCGAAGTCCGTACGGAACGTGGGCGTGACGAGCCCGACGACGCCCGGCTGCTGGAACCGCGCGCCGCCCACCGTGCGGTCGGCGCTGCACGGCACCCGCTGCATCGGATCGAGGCCCCCCTTGAGCAGACCGGCGGCCGCGATGATCGAAAACGTCGTGCCGGCCGGATACTTGCCGGCGAGTGCGTCCTTCTCCTGGTGGAGACCGTTCGTGGACACGGCGAGGATCTCCCCGGTGGAGCTCTTGACGGCGACGAGCGCCGACGACCGTACGGCGGCCACCGCGGTGTCGCCCGCGCTCTGGGCCGCGCTGTCGAGGGTCGTCTGCACCGGCATCGCCTTGCGTACCGGCCGCCAGGCCTTGAGCTCCTTGACCTGCTTGCCGGTCCGGCTGTCGAGGATGACGACGCTGGTCTCGGTCGAGCCGGTCAGCTGATCCTGGTAGGCCCGCTGCAGGCCGTCGCGGCCGACCGAGTCGCCCGCCCGCTGGGGACCGCCGAGCTGCTGCTCGGCCTCGGGGGTGATCGCGCTGACCCGTCCCACGATCTGCACCGGCGACTTCGGCGCGACCGGCGGATTGTCGGTGACGATGTCGATGCCGCTGATCGCCCGCAGCTTGTCCTTGATCTGGGCGAACTTGGTGCGTCCGAACGTCGCGAGCGGGACGAAGTCCTGTGGCGGCGACGAGAGGATCCGGCTGAGCAGGCGGTCCTGGGCGAAGCCGGTGACCCGCGACAGCTCGTCGCACAGCCGGTCGGGGTCCTTGATCTTCGCCGGATAGACCCCGGCCACGTAGAGGATCGTCCCGTCCTGCAGCGGATTGCCGTCCCGGTCGAGGATCGGCTTACGGCCCTCGGGCCTGGTCGCGACCGCCAGGCGCTGCCCGTCGTGCAGGTCGGGATGGATCACGCTCGGCGACCAGCGGACCTTCCACTTCCCGTCGACCACGTGCAGCGGCAGCGCGCCGTCGTACTCCCAGAGGGGGTTGTTCTCCCCCAGGTCGACCTCGGCGTGGTAGTCGGCCCTGGCGGTGTCGCCGTCACGGGTGATCCCCTTCACCCGGAAGCGGATCGAGGCGGCGTCGAGTTGCAGCCGGGCGTTCTCCAGCGCCTCGCGCACGACCGCCTGGTCGCCGTCGGCACGCTTGGCGGCCTCACGGTACTTCCCGGTCTCCCAGCCGACGAGGAAGTCCCGCACGGCCTCGTGCGGTGACGATTCCTCGAAGCACGCCGTCAGCAGAGGCATCGTCAGTCCCAGCGCGAGCGCGGCGCGTACGGCTCGCGCGCGGGCGGTGGTCGCGGACACGGGTCGGGACACGACCTAACGGCCTCCCCGGCGGCGGACCGCGTTCGACATGGCCCTGGCCATCTCCCTGTCGGCCTGCTTCTCCAGCAGGGTCTGACGCTTGTCGTAGTCCTTCTTGCCCCGCGCCACGCCTATCTCGATCTTGGCTCGGCCGTCCTTGAAGTACAGCGCCAGCGGGATCAGGGTCAGGCCGCGCTCCCGCAGCGTCGCCTGCAGCTTGCTGATCTCCTTGCGGTGCAGCAGCAGCTTGCGTGTGCGCCGCGCCGCGTGATTGGTCCAGGTGCCCTGGCTGTACTCGGGGATGTACACGTTGATCAACCAGGCCTCGCCGTCCTGCATCGAGGCATAGCCGTCGGTGAGGTTGGCCTTGCCGGCGCGCAGCGACTTCACCTCGGTTCCGGTCAGCACGAGACCGGCCTCGTAGGTGTCCTCGATGAAGTAGTCGTGCCTGGCACGCTTGTTCTGGGCGATCAGCTTGCGCCCGGTCTCACGTGGCATACAGGGAGCCTACCGTCGGCGCGGCGAGCGGCGTCGCCGCGCGCGGTCGGGTGCCTGCCCGTACGTTTTCACACCCGGAGGTAGCGGCGCAGGGTGACGAAGGAGGCGAGGATACAGATCACCACGCCGACCACCATCGTGAACGTGATCACCCCGGCGAGGGTGTCCCAGCCGAGCGGCTGTGCCATGTACGACTGGATCCCGTCGAAGATGAGGATCTTCGTGATGATCAGCAGGACGGCCGCGCAGACGCCGCCGATCAGACCGGCGATCACGCCCTCCATGACGAACGGCAACTGGATGTAGAGGTTGGACGCGCCGACCAACCGCATGATCCCGGTCTCCCGCCGGCGGTTGTACGCCGACAGCCGTACCGTGTTGGCGATCAGCAGGGTGGCCGCGATCACCATGATGATGGCCACGCCGAGCGCCATCCACTGCAGCTTGCCGAGGAAGCCGAAGTAGGTGTCGAGGATCTCCCGCTGGTTCACGATGTTGGCGATCCCGGCCTGTCCCGACAGGGCGTTCACGACGGCCTGGGAATTGTCCGGATCCTTGAGCTTGACCCGGAACGAGTCGGGCAGGTCGCTGGCCTGGATCACGGTCAGGAAGACCTTGTTGTTCGGCTGCTCCTTGAAGTTCTCGTACGCCGCCTTCTGATCCTCGTACTCGACCTTGGCCACCTCCGGCAGACCCTCGATCGTCTGCTGAAGCTGTGTCTTCTGCGCCTGGTTGAGCGTGGGCTTGCCCTTGCACGTCTCGAAGGCGCTGTCCTTCTGACAGAGGAAGACCGACAGCTCGACCTTGTCGGTCCAGTAGTTGGTCATCGTCGAGACCTGTGAGTTGATCATCAGCCCGATGCCGAGCAACGCCATGCCGACGGCGACGGTCACGATGACCGCGATGGTCATCGTGAGGTTGCGGCGAAGGCCGATCCAGACCTCGGAGAAGATGAAGTTGGCCCGCATGGTCCCAGTTACTCCTAATAAGCCTGGCCGTACACGCCGCGTGACTGATCGCGGACGATCTTGCCGTCCTCCAGCTCCACCACGCGCTTGCGCATGGAGTCGACGATGGCGGCGTCGTGCGTCGCCATGAGCACGGTGGTACCGGTCCTGTTGATGCGGTCGAGCACCTTCATGATGCCGATGCTGGTCGCGGGGTCGATGTTCCCGGTGGGCTCGTCGGCCAGGAGGATCATCGGCCGGTTGACGAAGGCGCGAGCCATCGCGACCCGCTGCTGCTCTCCGCCGGACAGTTCCTCGGGCATGCGGTGCGCCTTGCCCTCAAGCCCCACGAGCTCGATCACCTCGGGCACCACCTTGCGGATGAACCGGCGTGGCTTCCCGATGACCTCCAGCGCGAACGCCACGTTCTCGTACACGTTCTTCTTCGGCAGCAGCCGGAAGTCCTGGAAGACGCAGCCTATGCGGCGGCGCAAATGGGGAACCTTGAAGTTGGACAGCCGCGCGAGGTCCTTGCCGGCCACGTGGATCGTGCCGGCGTTGGGCCGCTCCTCCTTCAGGACGAGCCGGAGGAAGGTGGACTTCCCCGAACCTGAGGGGCCGACCAGGAACACGAACTCGCCCTTTTCGACGTCCACGCTCACGTGGTCGAGGGCGGGCCGGTTTTGGTTCGCGTAGACCTTGGTGACATTATCGAAATGGATCACGGGCGCATCACGGCAAGCCAGTCTAGGGGGTGGGACATCCGGTTCCGGGGTCGTCGATCACTTGACGATCGACGTTCCGGTTGGCCAGAGGCCAGTCTAGGGGTAACACTGGCATGGAACGTCCATAACGGAAACAAAACAATTAGGCCTTGGGTAGTGGGGCGGTAAAACTGCTATGAGCTGCGAACATCTGATCTGCGCGGCGTGCGCCGGCCCCGTGGTGGAGGGCCGATGCCCCGTCTGCCGGGAGGGCCGCGCCAAGGTTCACCGCCACGGTTTCGGGAACCTTTCGCCCATTATCATCACACTGATCGTGCTGCTGGCGATGGCCCTGCTGGCGTTCGAGCACATCGGCGGCTACTAGGACACAGATCATGCCGGCGCGACGGCGCCGGCACGGCCGCCGACGCCGGCGGGCAGGGCCCGCTACTGGACGCCGTCGCTCTCCTGGCGGCGCATCCAGCGGATCTCGCCCTCGATGAACTCGTCGAGATCGCCGTCGAGAACGGCGCTGGGGTTGCCCGCCTCGACGCCCGTGCGCAGGTCCTTGACGATCTGGTAAGGGTGCAGGACGTAGTTGCGGATCTGCGTGCCCCAGGAGGTCGTCGACTCGCCCCGCAGTTCGTTCATCGCCGCGGCCTCCTCCTGACGCTTGCGCTCCAGCAGCTTGGCCTGGAGGACCGCCATCGCCGTCGCGCGGTTCTGCAGCTGGGAGCGCTCGTTCTGACATGAGACCACGATGCCGCTCGGGATGTGGGTGATCCGTACGGCCGAGTCCGTGGTGTTCACGCCCTGGCCGCCCGGTCCCGACGACCGGTAGACGTCGACGCGCAGCTCGTCCTCGTTGATGTCGATGTGATCGGTCTGCTCGACGACAGGCACCACGTCCACACCGGCGAACGAGGTCTGACGGCGGCCCTGGTTGTCGAACGGGCTGATCCGGACCAGCCGGTGGGTGCCGTGCTCGCCCCTCAGCGTGCCGTACGCGTAGGGAGCCTTCACCGTGAAGGTGGCGGACTTGATGCCCGCCTCCTCGGCATAGGACGTCTCGTAGACCTCGGTGGGGTGACCCTTGCGCTCCGCCCACCGCAGATACATACGGAGCAGCATCTGCGCCCAGTCGGCGGCGTCGACCCCGCCGGCCTGTGAGTTGATGGTGACCAGCGCCTCACGGGAGTCGTACTCCCCGGACAGCAGCGTGCGCACCTCCAGGGCCCCTATGTCGGACCTGAGCGCGCTCAGCTCCCGCCCGGCCTCGGCCAGCGCGTCCTCGTCACCCTCCTCGGCCGCCAGCTCGAACAGGACCGGCAGGTCCTCAAGGCGGCGGGCCAGGTCGCAGACCCGGTTGACCTCGCCCTGCAGGTGCGACAGCCTGCTGGTGACACGCTGGGCCTGCTCCGGGTCGTTCCACAGATCGGGCGCGGCAGCCTGCTCCTCCAACTCGGCGATCTGCTTGCGCATCGCGTCGAGGTCGAGCACGTCCTGAATGCTCTTCAGGGTGCCGGTAAGCTCGTTGATCTCTTCGGCTGGATCGATGACTGCCACGTCTGTAAAGGGTACGCGAACGGCGGACCCGCTCGGGTCGCACCTCCGGCCCACGGCCGGGAAGTGTCCGCCCGAGCCGTACGGCGTGGCGGCGAGAGAAGCGGTGGCGGTGGGCGACGGCTCGAACACGGCATGATTCGTGACCAAGCCATAGCATGTGGAGCGGATATGGGGGGTGGCGTGGACGGGATCGTTCGAAACGCGCTCGCCCATGCCGTCGCCCGCGTCGCCGCACCGTTTCTCGCCTTGGGGCTGCTCGGCGTGGCCGGCTGCTCCGGCGCCGGACCGGCGGAGCCCGGCGAACCGGCCGGGACCGTGTCCCCCAGTCCGGCGGCCGCCGTCTCCAGCGTCCCGGCGGCCACCCCCTCCCCCAGTCCCCAGCCCCCCGCCGTGACGCCGGACGAGGCGCGTGAGGCGCTCGACACGTTCCTGGCCACCGACCGGGTGGTCCGCGCGGCCCAGGCCGACCGGTGGACGCTCTCCCTGACCAGGGACGGCCGGCGCCCCATCACGGTCGCGCAGCTCCACTCCCGCTCGGCCAAGGCGTTCCGATACACCTGGCGGCATCCCGAGGTGTTCGTGCCGCGGCAGCGGCCGGGGGGCTCGCCCCAGTGGTTCGCGGCGACGGCCGAGCGGCGGGACGCCTCCGGCCGGTCGCGCATCGTCATGCTGACCTTCGCCCGGGCCGGCGCGGGCTCGCCCTGGCAGAACAGCTCCGAGTCCCTGCTCTACGAGGGCGAGGAGCCGCCCGAGGTGGCCGTCGACGAGGAGGGCTACGCGACGGCACTGGACCCGCGCGACCAGAGCGTGGCGGTCAGCCCGAACCTCCTGGGCCCCCTGCACGCGACCGTCGCGGAGGAGGGGTCCAAGGGCTTCGCCTCGGCGCTGATCGCCGCCGGCCCGCACACCACCGGCTTCTCCGCCGACATCGAGGCCACCAGGCAGGAGGCCCAGGGCCGCGACTGCATGAGCTACAACTCGATCTTCGCCGTGGGGACGAACTACCCGATCTATTCCCTGCGGACGGCGGACGGTGGCGCGCTCGTCTTCTACACCCTGGTGCGCACCTCCACCTGGTCGACCGATCCCGGCCTCAAGTGCGGCAAGGGCCGGCCGGTGGAGATCCCCCGGGAGGCCCGGTGGCTGCTGACCACCGAGGACGTACAGATATACGGCAAGCGCCGCATCCAGGAGACCCAGCAGTACGTGACCGCCGTACCGCCCAAGACCTCGACGGCCCCCGTGCACGTCATCGGCTACGAGGGCGCCGTCACCGAGGCCTCCAACAGTTGATCTCCCCCACCCCACCCCCCTTGCCCGTGATCTTGTAGTTACTGGCAGACAGCCCCGCCCACCTGCGCGACCCCCCTTCGTGATCTTGCAGTTTCTCGCACAGACCCCGGTCCACCTGCGGTTTCATCTTCCGTGATCTTGCAGTGCAAGATCACGGAAGATGTTCACCCTGGTCAACCGGGCTGTCTGCGAGTTTCTGCAAGATCACGAAACGGGTTTCGGCAGGTCAGCAACCCTCCGTGCAAGTAATTGCAAGATCACGGCGGGGGGAAGGGGGGAGTGGGGGTGGGGGGGTGATCACGCTCCTGCCTGTGGGAGCTTGCTGGACGAGACCAGGGTCCGTACGGCACGCAGGGCCACGGAGAGCGTGGCGAGATCGAAGGTGTCGCTCTCCCAGATCTCCGACAGCGTCTGGCGTGCCCGCTTGACGGCGGCCTGGTTGGCCTCGGTCCAGTGGGCCAGCCGCTCCTCCGGGGACAGCCCGGGCTCACTGTGTATCAGCACGTCGCGGGTGAGCGCCGCGTGTGCCGAGTACAGGTCGTCGCGCAGCGCGGCGCGGGCGATCGAGTTCCACCGGGTGTTCCTGGGCAGCGCTATCACCCGCTCGCGCAGGCGGGCGATCTGCAGCCGATCGGCGAGATCGAAGTAGACCTCGGCCACCTCGTCGACCGGCCTTCCGGTGAAGGCGGCGGTCTCGACCAGGTCGAACGTGGAGTAGGCGGGCACCATGGCGGCGACCCGCTCGGCCAGTTCGTCCGGCACGCCGCGGAGGGTGAAGGAATCCCTGCGTTCCTCGTAGGCCGACAGATCCGACCCGGTCAGCAGCTTCGGCAGGTGCGGCAGCAGGTCCCTCGCGCCGTCCAGGAAGACCTTGCCCGTGGAGGCGAGGTCGAGCGGCGGCCTGCGGTTGCCGAGCAGCCAGCGGGTGCCGCGCTCGGACAGCTTGCGCGCCTCGAACAGCATGGCGAGCCGGGTGGCGCTGTCCACGTCGTGGTCGAGCGCCTCTATCTGGCGGACGAAACCGGGCAGATCGAACACCTCGCGGGTCACCAGGTACGCCCGCACGATGTCGGGCGCCGAGGCCCCGGTCTCCTCGGCGAAGCGGAACACGAAGCTCGTCCCGCCGAAGTTGACCACGTCGTTCACCACGCCCGTGGTTATGATCTCCCGCCGCAGCGGGTGGGTGTCCATGTACGTACGGAACCGTTCCCGCAGCGGGGTCGGGAAGTACGACACGAGCCAGGACGCGAGGTACGGATCGTCCGGGATATCCGACTGGAGCAGCTCGGCGTCCACCATGAGCTTGGTGTAGGCGAGCAGCACGGCGAACTCGGGACCGGTCAGACCGAGCCCGGCCTGACGACGCTCGGCGAGCGCCTTGTCCGATGGCAGGAACTCCAGTTCCCGGTTGAGCAGGCCGGCCCGCTCCAGCCGCCGCACGTACCGCGCGTGGATGTGCAGCATCTCGGGGGCCTGGGCGCGGGCCGCCGCGAGCACCACGTTCTGGGCGTGGTTGTCCTCCAGCACCAGCCGGCCGACCTCTCCCGTCATGTCCAGGAAGAGCCGGTTGCGCTGCTCGGCGGTCATCTGGCCGTCGCGTACGACCTGGTCGAGCAGGATCTTGATGTTGACCTCGTGGTCGGAGGTGTCCACGCCGGCGGAGTTGTCGATGAAATCGGTGTTGATCAGGCCGCCGTTCAGCGCGAACTCTATCCGGGCGAGCTGGGTGAAGCCGAGGTTGCCCCCCTCGCCGACCACCCTGCAGCGCAGATCGGCCCCGTTGATCCGTACCGGGTCGTTGGCCTTGTCGCCGACGTCGGCGTGGGTCTCCGACGTCGCCTTGACGTAGGTGCCGATGCCGCCGTTCCAGAGCAGGTCGACGGGGGCCCTGAGGATGGTGCTGATCAGATCGTTCGGCGCGAGGGAGCCGACCCCGTCGGGGATGCCGAGCGCCGCTCCCATCTGGGGGGAGATCGGGATCGCCTTGGCGGTGCGCGGCCAGACCCCGCCGCCCGCCGAGATCAGCGCGCGGTCGTAGTCGTCCCACGAGCTGCGCGGCAGCTCGAACAGCCGCCGCCGCTCGGCGAAGCCGCCGGCCGCGTTCGGCGAAGGGTCGACGAAGACGTGCCGGTGGTCGAAGGCGGCCACCAGCCTGATGTGCTCGGACAGGAGCATGCCGTTGCCGAACACGTCACCGGACATGTCGCCGATGCCGACCACGGTGAAGTCGGTGGTCTGCACGTCGACGCCCAGGCTCCTGAAGTGGTGCTTCACCGACTCCCAGGCACCGCGCGCGGTGATGCCCATCCCCTTGTGGTCGTAGCCGACCGAACCGCCGGAGGCGAAGGCGTCACCGAGCCAGAAGCCGTAGTCCCTGGCCACGCCGTTGGCGATGTCGGAGAACTTCGCCGTGCCCTTGTCAGCGGCCACCACCAGGTAGGTGTCGTCGCCGTCGTGCCGTACGACATCCGGCGGCGGCACGACCTCGCCCGCCACCAGGTTGTCGGTGACGTCGAGCAGGCCGGAGATGAACTGGCGGTAGCAGGTGACGCCCTCGGCCATCAGTTCGTCCCGGCCCACGGGCGGGCGCTTCACGACGAAGCCGCCCTTCGAGCCGGTCGGCACGATGACGGTGTTCTTCACCATCTGCGCCTTGACCAGGCCGAGGATCTCCGTACGGAAGTCCTCCATCCGGTCCGACCAGCGCAGGCCGCCGCGGGCGACCTGCCCGAACCGCAGGTGCACGCCCTCGACACGCGGGGAGTAGACGTAGATCTCGTACTTCGGCCGCGGCAGCGGCAGCACGCTGATCGCCTGCGAGTCGAACTTCAGCGACAGGTACGGCTTGCGCCTGCCGGAGACGAACCGGCTGCCCGCTGCGCCGGTCTCACGGCCCTCGGCGCCGTCGGACTGGAAGGCGTTCGTCCGCAGCGTCGCCTCGATCATCTCGAGATAGGCACGCAGTATGCGGTCCTCGTCGAGTGAGGCCACCTCGTCCAGCGAGGCCAGCACCTCCTCCCGGAGCGCGTCGCAGACCTCCGCCCTGGCCTCCTCGGGGCGGCGCGGATCGTGGCGGGCCTCGAAGAGCCGCACCAGCAGCCGGGCCAGCCGCACGTTGCCGAGCAGCACCTTCTCGATGTAGGCCTGGCTGAACGTGGTCCCGGCCTGCCGCAGATACTTCGCGTACGCCCGCAGGATCTCGGCCTGCTCCCACGACAGTCCGGCGGCGAGCACGAGCGCGTTGAAGCCGTCGTTCTCCACCTCGTCGCGCCACAGCACCGCGAAAGCGTCCTGGAACAGCCGCTTGAAGTCGCCGCTGGTCACCTCGTCCGAGGGGGTGTAGCGCAGCCCGAAGTCGTAGATCCAGGCGTCCCGGGTGTCGCCGTCGTGAGCTCGGCCGATCTTGTACGGACGTTCGTCGACGACCTCGACGCCCATCCGCTCGAGCAGCGGCAGCGCCCGGGACAGCGAGACCGGGGCGCCCAGCCGGTAGAGCTTGAACCTGCGCTCGCCGTCGGCGGCGCCCTCCGGCTCGTACAGATCCATCCCGACATCGGCGGGATCGTCGGAGATCTGCTCCAGCCGCTTCAGGTCGGCGACGGCCGTACGCGCCGGGAAGTCGGCCTTGTACCCCTCCGGGAAGGCGGTGCCGTACCAGCGCAGCAGGCTCGGCGCCTCCTCCCTCGAGCACAGCTCCTGGATGGCGGCGGCGAGATCGTCCTCCCAGGAGCGCGTGGTGGCCGCCAGCCGCGCCTCCAGTTCCTCGACGTCGGCGGGCAGCGCTCCCAGCCGTGTGCCGCGCTCGCCGCGGATCACCACGTGCAGCCGGGCCAGCGCCTGTTCTCCTATCATCGCGCTGTAGTCCAGCGTGGTGCCGCCGAGCGTCTCCAGCAGGATCGCCTGCATCTGCAGCCGCACCTTCGTGGTGTAGCGGTCGCGCGGCAGGAAGATCAGGCACGAGATGTAGCGGCCGTAGTCGTCACGGCGCAGGAAGAGCTTGACCTGCTTGCGCTCGCGCAGCCGCAGCACGCCGAGCGCGACCGGCAGCAGCTCGTCCACCGTGATCTGGAACAGCTCGGCGCGCGGATAGGTCTCCAGCGTCTCGATCAGGTCCATGCCGTCGTGACCGTCCGGGGACAGCCCCGCCCGGTCGAGCACATCGGCGAGCTTGCGCCGCAGCACGGGGATCCGCGAGATCGACTCGTTGTAGGCGTCATAGGTGAACAGCCCGAGGAACCGGCGTTCGCCGATCACCTCTCCCTCGGGGGAGAAGAGCTTCACTCCGACGTAGTCGAGGTAGTCGGGGCGGTAGACGGTGGCCCGGCTGTTGCCCTTGGTGACGATCATCACCTGCTTCTCGCGGGCCTTGGCGCGCAGCTCGGGCGGCATCGCGGCGAAGCTGTCCGAGCCGGTTCTGTCGGCACGCAGGATGCCGAGCCCGGTGCCGGTCACCGCACGCAGGCTCTCGCCCTCCTCTACCTGCTCCAGGCGGTACTCCCGGAACCCGAGGAACGTGTAGTTCCCGTCGGCGAGCCAGCGCAGCAGCTCGACGCTGTCGTCGACCCCGGCACGTTCCAACGGCGGCGGATCCGCGGCCAGTTCGTCGGCGGTCCGTACGGCCAGGGCCCGCATCTTGGCGAAGTCCTCGACGGCGCTGCGGACGTCCAGCAGCACCCGCTGCAGGTCGCCTTCGAGCCGCGTGAGAACGTCCGGGTCGGCCTGCCGGTCGATCTCGATGTGGATCCACGACTCGCGCAGCATCTGGCCGGTGACGCGGTCCTGGCTCGGGCCGAGGAGCGCCCCTGTCATGTCGCGGCGCACCGGCATCTGCGGATGCGCGATCAGGTGGGTGCCCAGCCCGGAGCGCTCCAGTTCCATCGTCACCGAGGCGACCAGGAACGGCATGTCGTCGGTGACGATCTGGACGACCGAGTGGCCGGGGTCCCAGCCGCATTCTTCGGGGGACGGGTTGAACACCCGGACGAGGGCGCGCCCCTGCGGCCGGTGCTCGGCGAGCCGGCGCTGGGCCATCGCGGGCCCGAAGACGTTCGCGGGGTCACGGTCGGCCAGGTCATCCGGGGGGACGTGCATGTAGTACTGGCGGAGAAAGACCAGTGCGTCCTCGGCGTGCATCCGGGGCGTACCGGTGTCCCGCGTTCCCGGCGACTGGGCGCATCTGTCCGCCCACTTGTCGGCGGCGGTGCGGAGAATCCGATCCAGGACCGTATCCGGCTCGTTCCCGTTGACCGGCGTATCGAGCGACATGTCGCTTACTCACTCCTTCGTGAGCTTTGAGAAATCAAAGCCACGCCCGTAGTTCCCAGAGAAGGGGGAAGAAATGCATGCGCGTCCGCCCTCTCAGGTACGGCGCGCCGGACGAGCCACCGGTGCCGGATTTGGTGCCGATCTGGCGTTCGACCATCTGGACGTGCCGCATCCGCCACAGGGCAGTGGTCTCGTCGTGGGTGAGGAGATCCTCGGCGAGCTCCCACAGATCATCGTGCGATCCGCGGTCCCTCGCCACCGCCAGCAGGGAATCCATGATCTCGTCGTCGGAGATCGGCAGGCCACGCTGGGAGAGAGCGGTGAGGTAAGCATCCCACAGGGACGGCTCCGCCAGCCGCCGTTCGAGCCGAGCGAGCTCCGCGTCGCCGACGTCCCGCAGCCGGCTCAGATACGCCCGATCCTTCACCCCGGAGATGAACTCCAGCTCGCGGAACTGGACCGACTGGAACCCGCTCGCCGGAGCGAGCACCGACCGGAACTCGAGGAAGTCCTGCGGCGTCATGGTCTCGATGACCTGAACCTGCTCGACCATGACCCGCTCCACCGAGTGGACCCGGCGGAACAGATGCCTGGCCCGCCACAGCGAGCCCTCGATCATGGCGTCCCTGATCCGCTCCAGCTCGTGCAGCAGCAGCTTGAACCAGAGCTCGTAGACCTGGTGCACGGTGATGAACAGCAACTCGTCGCTGGCGCCGGACCGGGGTTCCTGCTGGGCGAGCAGGCCGGGCAGCCGGAGGTAGCCTCCGTAGGAAAGGCGTCCGCCTTCCTCTCCGAAGCTACGCGGAGGGGGTTCGCCGTCCCCCGCCCCGGCTCGCCGATTCGGCGTCACAGCCATACTTCACCCCTCCGACGGCATGCCCCTCATCCCCGTTGATCAGAAGCTCGGCCGCCGTCCCCGATATCACCCCATAACACCACAGACGTCAACTCGATGCACGCTGAATCACCGAACCCCGCGGGCCGTGCCGTACGGCCCGCCCGACCCGTCCGGATAACCGCGTCGAACGTGAAGTTTCGGCGAAATAACCGCAGATCACACGGGTTGACGGCGTTACGCCCTGCCGATGGGAGCAGTGATCACGGCGACGACGGTCGTGCCACGGGGGAACCCGCCGAGGCCGGTCAGGGTGAAGATCCCCCAGAGCATCTTGGCGACGTAGACCCAGTCGAGCAGCATGCCGTGACGGTCGGCGAAACCGGCGATGAAGGCGTCGAGATCGGCGTTGCGCCTGGCGTAGCCGCCCGCGTGGAAGTCGTGGTCGATCGACCAGTTCGCCGTCACGGTGTCGTACGTCACCTGCTGGAGGCGGGCGACGGTCCCGGCGAGGAAGCGACCGCCCTTGAGCACGGAGAATCCGAGCGCACGCCGGCCGGGGGGCAGCCCGGCGGCGATGCCGGCCAGCGTCCCGCCGGTCCCGACCGGGCAGCAGACGACGTCGAACGGCACGTCGATCTCGGCCGGCAGCTCGGCGCAGCCGCGCACCGCCAGGTCGTTGCTGCCGCCCTCGGGCAGACGGTAGAAGTCGCCGAACCGCCGCCGCAGCTCCTCGACCGCCTCCGTGCCGTCCTTGGCCCGATAGCTCGTACGGTCGACGTACACCAGCCGCATCCCGCACCCGGTCGCGAACGCCAGCGTGTCGTTGAGCGGCAGGTGCTCCTCGCCCCGGACGACGCCGATCGTACGGAACCCGAACTCGGCGCCCGCCGCGGCGACGGCCCTGATGTGGTTGGAGTAGGCCCCGCCATACGTCAGCAGCGTGTCGTGGCCGAGCTCGGCGGCGCGGGTCAGATTGTGGCGCAGCTTGCGATATTTGTTTCCGGGCAGCAGCGGATGCAGCAGGTCGTCCCGCTTGAGCAGCAGCCGCACCCCGGCCCGTTCGAGCCGGTCGTCGTGCAGCTCGGTCAGCGGTACGGCGGAGGCCGGCCCGAGCTCCATCCGCAGCCCCGAACCGCCGGCGTCTCCCCCGTTCACCCCGCCAGTTTAGATTTCACCCGGCACGCGTCGGCGGTGAGTTCCCTGACGAGGGAGGCGACCTGGTCGACCTCGATCAGGAAGCCGTCGTGGCCGTTCGGTGACTCGATGACCCGCAGCCGGTCCGCGCCGGGGATGCCGTCGGCGAGCTCCGCCTGCTGGACCAGCGGATAGAGCCGGTCGGAGTCGATGCCGGCCACGATCGTACGGGCGGTGACCCGCCGCAGCGCGGCAGCCGTACCGCCGCGCCCCCGGCCGACGTCGTGGGCGTTCATCGCCTCGGCCAGCGTCACATAGCTGCCCGCGTCGAACCGGCGTACCAGCTTGTCGGCATGGTGGTCGAGGTACGACTCCACCTGGTAGCGGCCGCCCCGCCAGGGGTCCTCGGCCCCCTGCGGCGACCGGCCGAACCGGGCCTGCAGCTCGGGCTCGCAGCGGTACGTCACGTGGGCCAGCCGCCGCGCGATGCCGAGCCCCGCGTGCGGGCCCCGCCCCGGCCCGGCGTCGTGGTAGTCGCCCCCGCGCCAGCCGGGATCGGAGCGGATGGCGTGCAGCTGGATGCTCGCCCAGGCGATCTGCTCGGCGCTGGCCGCCGCCGTACAGGCCAGCAGCAGCAGCGACCGCACCCGCGCCGGGTGGGTCGCGGCCCATTCCAGCGCCCGCATCCCGCCCATCGACCCGCCGATCACGAGCGCCCAGCTGTCGATGCCCAGCGCGTCCGCCAGCTGGGCCTCGGCCGCCACCTGGTCACGTTGGGTCAGGAACGGGAAGGCCCCGCCCCAGCGCCGCCCATCGGGACGGCGTGAGGCGGGACCCGTGCTGCCCTGGCAGCCGCCCAGCACGTTGGGCGCGACGACGAACCAGCGGTCGGTGTCGAGTGCGAGGCCCGGCCCGATGAGCCCCTCCCACCAGCCGGCGGTCGGGTGGCCAGGCCCGGCAGGGCCGGCGACGTGGCTGTCTCCGGTCAGCGCGTGCAGCACCAGGACCGCGTTGGACGCGTCCGGCGCGAGGCGCCCCCAGGTCTCGTACGCGATGCGGACACCGGGCAGCTCACCGCCCGCCTCCAGCGGAAGCGGGCCGCCCAGCGTCACCCAGCGACGGTCACCCGGAGGATCCCCCTCCTGCCACGCACCGGTCGCCGGCGGCGGCGGAAGGTTCGCCGTGCCCTGCCGTACGGTCAAGACGCCGCCTTGGCCGCGCGGAATCCGGCCTCCAGATCGGCCTTGAGGTCGTCGATGTTCTCGATGCCGACCGACAGTCGTACCAGCCCGGGCGCGACGCCGGCGGCGGCCAGCTCCTCCTCGTTCAGCTGGCTGTGGGTCGTCGACGCCGGGTGGATGATCAGGCTGCGCACGTCGCCCATGTTGGCCAGGTGGCTGAACAGCTCCACGCCCTCGACGAAACGCTTGCCCGCCTCGATGCCGTCGCGCAGCTCGAAGGCGAAGACCGCCCCGGCGCCGCGCGGCAGGTAGCGCCGGCATGCCTCGTGCCAGCGGCTGGAGGGCAGGCCGGGGTGGTGCACCGC
This sequence comes from Sphaerimonospora sp. CA-214678, assembly GCF_050942215.1. Taxonomy (GTDB): domain Bacteria; phylum Actinomycetota; class Actinomycetes; order Streptosporangiales; family Streptosporangiaceae; genus Sphaerimonospora. The sequence continues at coordinate 1,316,937 of NZ_CP192056.1, read as the reverse complement.
CGCGACCTCGTCACGCTGCTCCAGCCACTCGGCCAGGGCCTGGGCGTTGGCCGAGTGCCGCTCCATCCGCAGGGACAGCGTCTCCACACCCTGGAGCAGGAGGAAGGCGGAGTGCGGGGACAGCGCCATGCCGAGGTCGCGCAGCAGCTGCACGCGGAGCTTGATGGCGTAAGCGCCCGGGCCGAGAGCCGGCCAGTAACGCAGGCCGTTGTAGGTGGGGTCGGGCTCGGTGAAGTCGGGGAAGCGCTCGGGGTGTGCGCCGAAGTCGAAGGTGCCGCCGTCCACCACGACACCGGCGATGGTCGTGCCGTGGCCGCCGATGAACTTCGTCGCCGAGTGGACGACGATGTCGGCGCCGTGCTCGATCGGACGCATCAGGTACGGCGTGGGCAGCGTGTTGTCCACGATCAGCGGGACGCCCGCGGCGTGTGCGATGTCCGCGACGGCCCGTACGTCCAGCACGTTGCCCTTGGGGTTGCCGACGGACTCGGCGAACAGCACCTTGGTGTTCGGGCGGATCGCGTCCCGCCAGGCGTCCATGTCGTCGGGGTCGACGAAGGTCACCTCGATGCCGAGCTTGCGCATCGTGTGACGGAGCAGGTTGTAGGTGCCGCCGTAGATCGTGGAGCTGGAGACCACGTGATCGCCGGAGCCGGCCAGGTTCAGGATCGCCATGGTCTCGGCGGCCTGCCCGGAGGCGAGGGCCACGGCGGCGACGCCGCCTTCGAGCGCGGTGACGCGCTGCTCGAAGACGTCCTGTGTGGGGTTGTGGATGCGGGTGTAGATGTTGCCCGGCTCGGCCAGGGCGAACACGTTCGCCGCGTGCTCGGTGTCACGGAAGACGAACGAGGTGGTCTGGTAGATCGGCACCGCCCGGGCCCCGGTGGTCGGGTCGGGTACGGCTCCGGCGTGCACCTGCTGGGTCTCGAAAGACCAGGTCGCGGAGGCGGGGGCGGATTCGGTGTGCTGCTCGCTCATGGTTCTCCGTAGGGTATCGGACAGCCTAAAACAGGTTTACAGCTAGTAGTCATATGCCTTGTACGGCATCGGCGATGCCCGTCATGCTTCGCCGGGCGGTGGGACAGGTGTTCATCCCCGGGCACGACATCGGGCAGGAATGGGACCGCCGCCCCGGACGAGACCCGGGCGGCTGTGAAAGGAAGGGTTCGTGGGCGCCGGTGGACGGCGCGCATGGCCTCAGTGCGCCATCAGCGCATGGCAGCGGGACAGATGGCGCTGGCAACGCGCAGGTAGTCGACGTGACGACGGATCACCAGCATGATCACGAGGTCAAGCCAACCATGCGTCCACGCGGCGCGCCAGCCCTTGTGACCAAAATCTCGCCTTTCGGGAAGCCCTAATCTCCAGGGGCTCGTACAGAGAGCCGCCCCGGGTGGGGCGGCTCTCTGGTGTCATCGGCGGTGATCAAGTGATCAGGTCACCGACGGGTTCAGGGTCGGTCGAACTCGCCGAGCTTGGCAACCTCGATGAACTCTGCGGCGCTGCCGCACTACTCAGAGGCAGTCGATCCCCTTTTCGCCTGTTGGAGGGCTTTCGGCGATGGCGGCGAACTCGCTGAGGGCCGCTTCCAGGTCTTCGACGATCTCCTGGGCGATCACGTCGGGCGGCAGCAGCGAGTCGGCGTCCTCCAGGGAGGGGTCCTTGAGCCAGGTGATGTCGAGGTTGACCTTGTCCCGGGCGATCAGCTCGTCGTAGCTGAAGGGCCGGAACCGCTCGGTCTCGATCCGGACGGAACGCGGCTCACCGGGCCGGTAGCACTTGACGAAATCGTCGAGGTGCTCGTGGCGAAGCGGGTTCTGCTTGAGCGTGAAGTGCTGGCCGACACGGAAGTCGTACACCCACAGCCTGCTCGTCCACGCCTTGCCGGGAAGGGCTTCCCTCGTGTCGAAGAACAGCGTTGTCGGGGACGACCACTGCGGCCCGGCCGGGGATGGCGAGCATCGAGGCGATGTGCTGGACGAAGTCGAGCTGCTTGTCGGTGGTCGTGGTTTAGAAGACCTGCCGACTGTAGGAGATGGCCTCCTGTCCACCCGGCCGCCCTCGCCGATCAACCGTGCTGGACGACTTCTTGCCGAACGGCGGGTTGGCCGGCACCACGCTCGGGTGCCGGGACGGCGACTCGGCCAGGGCATCCTTCACTTGAATCAGCGATTCGCCGTTCGGCCTGCCGATGCCGTGGACGAGCATGTTCATCGCGGCGAGGCGGGCCGTGCCGTCGACCAGTTCGGTCCCGCTGATCGCCCCGGAGACGAGCCGGGTGCAACCACTACTCGGGGCTTCGGTCGTCTGCCGGCGGACGAGGACGCCTGTTCAACCGGTTATTCTTGGCCTTGGGGAACTTCGGTCCTGGTCCGTATCGGACGGCCGTCCCCCGTTTCTGTTCGGACGTTCGGGTCAACAACTCCCGCCCGACGAGGTCGCGCAGTATATCCCGGGCCTGATAGACATCCACGTCAAACAGTCGCTGAATGGTACGATTATTTACATCGCCGTAATCTTTCACGTGCTCGATGATTTTCTTATCGATATCGTCTATGGCTCGACTGTGGTAGGCGACGGCACTTCCTAGGCGCGCAACGACTTCCGCTCGAAGCCGATACACCGGATATCGGTGCTGCATCGTCGCCCGAGTGGGCTCCAGTACGTTTACCGGATCGGCGGCCAGGCGGCGGAGAGCCGCCTGTGCCTCATCTTGCGATCGTTGTATGACACGTGCGACATCGGAAGAACGAACGGTGCGCTTCGCACACAGCATCCTAATCAGGAGCATCGCATCTGTGTCGTCCTGCTCCTCTTCGGGAAGAGAAGCCACGAATTTGGCTATTCGCGTATTTGGGGGGTCCCCTCGGAACAGTACGGAGACATGGTCGGCATCCTCCGTGATTATAGGAACATCCCTTCCAGACTTAATCATTTCCCGATACATTCGATCGACCCCTTGCCCGACCTCTTCGGCCAGGCCCAGCAGCCGAAACCCTGCCGCTAGTGCGGGATAGCGCGCCTTCGATCCCCTTGTCAAGATATTGCTCGTCGTCACCCCGGAGACGAGCGGCCCTGGTGATTCGATACGTAGATACTGGGGAGAATGCTCTATTTGTATTGCCACCCTCAAGCGCCAATCACCATGAATGAAGGCATTGACCAGCGCCTCGCGTATTGCGGCTGACGGATAGTCTCCTATTTGAAGTTGCCGGCCGTCGGCCAGCGTTACGGGCGTAATTCCCTGCCGGACCCTTATGGACTGAAGGATCTCATCGAAGGCCAGCACCAGTGGAGCACCCACGCGCAGTACTGCATCGGCCTCGCCGGATTGGGTTCGCTCATGCTGGTAGATCGCCGCGGTTTCTCCGAGGCTTTCTGGATTCTGGCAGAGCATCAGCTCGCCGGCGCGGGACATGCTTCCGTCATCCGCGACCGCATGAAGCGCCCTTAGTAGATCCATGTCCCCGAATTGAGCGTATCGCTGTCGAGTCGGGTCCGCCGAACCGCTAAGAAGCCTTCTGCAGTACCTCAGGGCGAGTGGATCTATGTCTTCCAAGGACCGGTCGCTCACAGTGGCGGACCAGTCGAATCCACGCCGCTCCTCCGACAACCGGGTCACATCAAGAGGACGCATCGGCAAGCAGCCCGTATTTATGCGCTGATATGCATAGCCCTTTGCCGTCGAATATACCTCGATGCCTTCTGGGACGTTGAGTTCCAGCAGCCGCTTCCCCGCGAACTCTATCTCCTTTATTTCCACAAGCAGGGAAGGCGCGGTAAGCTGATGAATTTTACCTCGGAGGACCGCCACATCCACGTCACATCCGATAAATGCCTCTTCTCCCGACTTATTATCTATCACGCCGACTACAACCGTGCCGCCGTTTGCGTTGGCGAAGCAAATACATGCTTCTGCAAGGTCTTGGAACGTTTCTTTGAGGTTAGGCTTCGGTTGCTCAAAATCGAGAGTCTCAGTCTCGCACTTGGCTGCGGTCGTCCCCGCCAAGATCTTCTTGAGGGTCGACAGTGAAGAGGTCACCTTTGAGACTCCTTTGGGGTATCCGTTGGTCCAACGGCATCCCCAAAGCCGCCTCAAACGCCAGCATCGGGGACGGCATCCCCCGTCGCCCTGAAGGCGACGGCCCCTTGCCGAGGCTCCGATGGGCCGCGATCTGACGCAGAGGCGCATGCGACGGCCCGCCCGCCGCCATGGGGGAAGTGCGGCAGGCGGGCGGCTCAATGCCGACCGGCTCAGCCCCGAACAGCTCAGTGGGCCAGGCCCCGCAGGAGTGGGCGTTCTCTACCTGCTGATCGGCAACTATCTACCGAAGACCCGGGGTGGCTCGGCCGCCCGCGTGGGTGGTCGACGGGTGGACAGGAGAAACAAGTTTCGCGGCGTACCAGCCCGCTGGGCGGGCGACTGTTCGCCGGGCTGGGATCGCTTCTGCTGGCGTTCGGCTTCGTGCTGCCAGTTCCGGTGCTCACCGTGAGCCTGCTTGTCGGCACCGTCGCCATCGGCCTCGCCCTGGTGTTCTATTCCTGGCGTCTTTCGATCCCCGCCAGAACTAGTGCAAGATCACGGAAGGCAAAGCGCCTGGTCAACAGGAATCTCTGCGAGAAACTACAAGATCACGACGGGTGAAACGGCTGGTCAACCGCGTGGTCTGCGAGTATTCGCAAGATCACCCCGGGGTGTTCGGTTCTCTGGCCTGTCGACGCCCTCTCGCACCGGAGTGAGGCGAGCGGGCGGTCCGGAGGGCCGGACCACCCGTCATGATCATTCGCCTGATGAGTGCGGACGGCGATCGGCTAACCCGTTGTGCAGAGCGCACCGTTCAGCCGGAACTGTTCCGGTGCGGAATTGGCGGCGTTGTTCCAGTCGGCGAGGAACCCGAAGTCGACGCTGCCACCGCTCGCGCCGATGGTGTCGTTCCAGCCGGCGTCGGTCACGGTGACGGCCGAGCCGCTCTGAACGTAGGAGCCGTTCCAGAGCTGGGTGAGGGTCTGCCCGTCGGCGTACGACCAGGTGAGCTTCCAGTCCTTGATAGCGGTGCTCCCCTGGTTGAGGATCTTCACGTCGCCCTGGAAGCCGCCCGGCCACTGATTGACGACCGTGTATTTCACCTGGCAGGTGGCACCGGGCGTGGGAGTTGGGGTGGGCGTCGGAGTCGGAGTCGGAGTCGGAGTCGGAGTCGGCGTCGGAGTCGGCGTCGGCGTCGGAGTCGGCGTCGGAGTCGGGGTGGGCGTCGGGGTGGGCGTCGCACCCTTGGGGATCACGATCGTGCTGATGGAGTTGGCCGGGAAGGTATCGGTGAAGCCGCTCGCGCTCACCTGCCGGCCGGTCTCCTGCTTGATCGCCGACACGTCCGCCGCGCCGTACCGGTAGACCTCGGCGGTCGCCCCGCCCTCACGCCCATTGATCGAGACGGCGCTGGTCAGGTCGTCACCGGTCTTGTTGACCACGACGAGTGTGAGCGCCTCGTCGGAGGACCGCTCGGCCGCGTACACGGCCAACTTGCCCTGGTCCGCGCTGGTGGCGCGCACCGATGTCTCGCCGAATCGCCCACCCTCACCGTCGTAGTTGCGATACATCCGGAAGGCGTAAGCACCCGGTTGGGACGCCGTCGGCGGGGCCCAGAGGGTGGCGAGGTCGAGCCCTTCCCGGCCGAAGATGCCCAGGATGTCCGCCTGCGCCAGCGCGCCGTTGATGTGGTCGAGGGCGCCCCAGTTGTACTCGGTGATCGCGGTCTTGGTGCCCGGATAGTTGGCCGCGACCAGCTCCTTCATCCGCGGGATCAGCCGCACCTGGGTGTTGATCCAGCTCTCGTCGGTGTAGGTGGGGTCCCACAGGGCGCGGGTGGATCGCAGGCGGAGTGCGTCAGAGGTGGGGTCGCCGCCGTTACTCAGCGATGCCTGCGGGTAGAAGTGCATGTCGAAGTAGTCCAGGACGCGCAGGCCGTGCTCGTCCTCGTACTTCTTCATCTGCTGCAGGTACCAGGTGGTGAACGGCAGACCGCCGCGGGCCGCCCGGTCCGGCGGGTCGCCCCAGCAGCCGGTGCGCGAGCACGTCTCCTGGTCGAGGCCCGAGTAGTCCCAGGATGTCCAGCCCCAGCCGACCGGGCCGAGCGTCTGCGCCCCGGGATCGACCGCCTTGACAGCGGCCCCGATCAGGTACGCCTGGTCGCGCAGCTCCGCGCTACTGGCGCCGGCGGGGTGCACGTCGCGGTGCGTGCTGTGCCAGATATCGGGCTCGTTGTCCAGGTTGTAGAAGCGCACCCCACCCTCGTCCGCCGTGCCGTACTTGGCGGTCAGGTGGCCCAGCCAGTCTTCGACGTACTGCGGCCCGATCTCGACGCTGGTGTCGTGCGGGTCGTTGTCCGTTATGAACGTGCCGTCGGGCTTGATTCCGTTGCCGCAGTCCGGCCGCCATACATCGGTCTGCTGCTGGGGGCCGTACTTGGCGACGGAGAAACCACAGGAGCCGTCACGGGCCTTCGGGGCCCACCCGATCAGGGGGACGGTGAGGATGGTGGCCGTGCCGGTCCGCCTGTCCTGTTCCACGAACTTGTCGGTGCTCGAGCCGTCCGGCAGCGATCCGGGGTCGGAGTTGTCCTCCGCGATGTTCTCGAAGAACCAGTCGGAGGCGCGGTTGGTGGTGTCGTACCGGTAGTCGTACCGGGTGGTGGCGTTGCCGCCCCAACGCCGTACGGGCAGACTCAGCTCCTCGGCGAGGGCCTCGTCGGTGAAGTTCATGCCGTAGATGTAGGGGCTGATGGGATGGCCGGCGGCGGTCAGATCGACGGTGAGCTGCGGGCCTTCGGTGGCCGCTGACCAGGCGGCCGATGTCTGCGCCATCGCTCCTATCGCGACGGCCATCGTCGCGGTGAGGGCGAGCGAGAGTAATCGCATTCGGACGGGTCTCCTTCCCTTCCCTGGGTCCGTACCAGCGATCACGCTCGCCGAGACCCTGGGAGCGGACAAGATGAGTCCCGGTGGACGCCGGGCGCACCGCCCTGAACTGGCCGAAGATCGGGCTGCGCCTGCAATTTTCAGATGACGGCGTAACGGGGAGTCAGTCCGGGAGGTCGGGTACGAAGTGGCGGAGCACCTCGGGGTTGGCCATGGAATCGGGGTTGGCGGCCTGCTCGACGGGGGTGCCCAGGAGGATCTTCCGTACCGGAACCTCCAGCTTCTTTCCCGACAGCGTGCGCGGGATGCCGGGGACCACACGGATCTCGTTGGGCACGTGCCGGGGCGACAACTCGGCGCGCAGGGCAGCACGCAGCCGTGAGACGAGCTCGTCGGTGAGGGCCGCGCCGTCGGCGAGCGTGACGTACAGCAGCAGCCTGCCCTCCTGGCCCAGCCGGCCTGTGTCGATCACGAGGCTGTCGGCGATCTCCTCGAAGCGCTCGACGATCCGGTAGAACTCGCTGGTGCCCATCCGGACGCCGCCGCGGTTGAGGGTCGAGTCGGAGCGGCCGTAGATGACGCAGCCGCCGTCCGGGAGGATCTTGATCCAGTCACCGTGCCGCCAGATGCCCGGATAGTCCGCGAAGTACGACTCCCGATAGCGGTCGCCCGACGGGTCGTTCCAGAACATCACCGGCATCGAGGGCATCGGCCGGGTGATCACCAGCTCCCCCACCTCGCCGATCACCGCGTCTCCCGCCGGGTCGAACGACTCGACCGAGGCGCCCAGGCAGCGGCACGGGATCACACCGGCCCGGATCGGCAGCAGCGGCACCGCCCCCACGAACCCAGTGCACACGTCGGTGCCGCCGGAGAACGAGCCGAGCTGCACGTCGGGCTTCACGTCCGTGTAGACCCAGGCGAAGCCCTCGGGCGGCAGCGGAGAGCCGGTCGACCCGATGCCGCGCAGCCGCTCCAGCCCGGACGGCTTCAGACCCGCCTTCATCGAGGCCACCAGGTACGGCGCGCCGGTGCCGAAGTAGGTCACGCCCTCCTCGGCGGCGAGCCGCCACAGCGCGCCGGTCTCGGGGTGGGTCGGACCGCCGTCGTAGAGCACGACCGTGCAGCCCACCAGCAGGCCGCCGATGAGGTAGTTCCACATCATCCAGCCGGTGGTGGTGTACCAGAAGAAAACGTCGCCGGCGCCGAGGTCCTGGTGGAAGGAGAGCGACTTGAGGTGCTCCAGCACGATCCCGCCGTGGCCGTGCACGATGGGTTTGGGCAGGCCCGTCGTGCCCGAGGAGTACAGCACCCACAGCGGGTGATCGAAAGGAACCGGTTCGAACTCCGGCTCGGCGGCCTCGGCCCGCAACTCGTCCCACCCCAGGTCGTTCCCACCGGCGGGTACGGCGTCCGCGGCGGCGATCCACACGGTGGCCTTGAGCGTGGGCAGCTTGGCGGCGATCTCACGCACCGCCTCCGACCGGTCGTACGACCTGCCGCCGTAGCGGTAGCCGTCCACCGCGATCAGCACCTTCGGCTCGATCTGGGTGAAACGGTCGGTCACGCTCGGCGCGCCGAAGTCCGGGGAGCACGACGACCAGATGGCCCCCAGGGAGGCCGTGGCCAGGAAGGCGATGAGCGCCTCGGGAACGTTGCCGACATACGCCGCGACCCGATCGCCGCGCCCGACGCCGAGCCGCGACAGCCCGGCGCGGACCCGGCCCACCTCGTCGCGGAGCTCACCGAGCGCGTAGGTCCGCCGATCGCCCGTTTCATCACGAAATATCACGGCAAGGCGGTCGGGGTTGTCACCACGCAGCGCATTGGCGGCGTAATTGATCGTCGTCCCGGTGAACCATTCGGCACCCGGCATCGTTCCGCTGATGACGGGCCCGTCACCACGATCGCCGATCACCGCGAAGTAGTCCCAGATCGACGTCCAGAACTCGGCCGGAGACTCGACCGACCACTGCCATATGTCCTGATAATCGCCGGAACGTCCGAGCCACTCCATGAACCGGGTGATCCGCGCGGTACGGACGATCTCCGGAGTGGGTTCCCAGAGCAGGGTGCCTTCCTCAACCATGAGCCCATCTTCGCGATCGGACCGGCGTATGTCACCATCGCCCCGGAACCTGAGGAGACCGTCACATGCGGGTTCCGAGGTGATCGATCACAGGCGGCCTCTGAGGTGATCGATCGCGGTCCGCGCGGCGGAACCGATCGCGGTGTCCGCCTTCGGCCGATTCTGGACCATGCCGAACGAACGCCGGCGGGTCCGGCGCGGCGTCCGGGGTCCCCGCGGGATCCGAGCCTGCGATGAGACAAGATCGACGCACGTGACGGCGAGGCCGAGCAGATCCGCGCCCACATCGCCGAGCTCACCGCGAGGCCGCGTGAGCTCGAGGAGGCGATCGATCATCTGCGGATCACCCGCAAGACTCTCCTGTCGCCCGCCGACGAGGACGACGCCGAGTCGGCCACCCCCCTCGGACGTAGCCAGGTCGAGCCCATATCAAGACGGGGAACGCGGTCAGCCGCCCCGGTCCGGAGGTAGGCGCAGCAGCACCGCCGACGACGCGGCGAGCACCGTGCCAAGCGTCACGAACACGCCCGCCGCGCCGGTTGAGATCACGCCAATGCCGAGCGGCAGCACAGTCTGCGCAAACCGGTTACCGGTCAGCCGAAGCCCCATCGCGGCACCGTGCCGCCCGGGGCGCACCGCGTTCGCCACCCACGACATAGTCAGTGGCTGCGCGACGCCCAGCCCGACGCCGAGGGCGAGCATGACGGCGATCGCACCAGCGACGTGCACGGCGGGGAGCAGCAGCAGCCCTGCGGCGGCGACGAGGATAGACACGATCATCGCGATGCGGCGGCCGACCTGGTGGACGACCCGGTCGACGATGAGCCGTACGAGCAGCGTGGCGGCTGCCCGCAGCGCGAGGAGCAGGCCGACCGTGGTGAGCGAGACCCCTCGGTTCTGCGCCCAGGCCGGCAGGAACGCCAGCACCAGGTCGAGCGCGGCGAGCACGAGGCCACCGGCGACAAGCGTGGGCGTCATGCCCGGAATACGCAGCAGCTCGCGCGCGACCCGCTCGCGCGGCCGTTGCTCCGCGCGAGCGGTGGTGTCCGGGAACAACCACCAGCACAGCGGCAGCGACAGCGCGCTCAGTACGGTCGCCGCTGCCAGCCCTGCGGTCGCCGAGAACACGTCGCCGGTGACGGCGAAGTGGCTGGCGCAGAGCGCGCCGAGTACCGGACCCACAATCTGGCCCACCGCGGCCATCGCGGTCAGGATCCCGAAGCCCCGGTCCCGGTCCTCGGCTCGCCCAGCGGCCACTGCGGACTGCTGGCCGGCGAGGCTGGTCAGCTGGCCGAGCCCGAGCAACGCGCTCGCCACCAGCAGCACTGCGAGGTGGTTGGCCAGCGCCGTCAGCACACCGGCCACGGTGGACAGAACGCTGCCTGCGACCACCAGGCGGGCCGGGCCGTACTGGTCGGCCTGTCGCCCCACAGTGAAGGCGAGCAAGAGCGGCAGCACCGAGAAGCTCGCCGACAGCGCGCCGATGCCGGCGTTGCCGGCGTGCAGCTCGATGGCCCGGTAGCTGGCCATCGGCCGCACGGCGGCGTACGACGCGTGGGTGAGCGCGGTTGCGAGCAGCAGCGCCCGCGTCGCTTGCCGCAGCGTCATCCCTTGTAGCTGACGACCCGGCCCCAGACGCTCTTCGTGCCCCAGATGCCGGAGCGCAGGCATTCGAGCTGGTAGACCTGGCTGTGGTCGATGAAGACGTTGACCTCGGGGCCGTAGTTCTTGACGTACCACTCGAAGACCGGCGGGTCGGCTGCCTCGAACATGACGGATTCGAGACCGAACTCACTGATGAACAGGGCCGGCACGTCGGTGCGCCAGGTGCGCACCTGCTCGGTGACGCCCTCGGACTCGAGCATGACCCAGTTGGCACCGGCGTCGAACGCCTTACGGGCCCGCTGAACCGCGAACACCGGGTCGCCGGTGCCCTCGGCGGCCAGTTCCTCCACCGAGGAGGTGCCGCCAGCGCCGAACTGGATGCCGACCTCCGCCTTGACCTTCACGCCCGCCTTGCGCCCGCGTTCGATCAGCCGCAGGTAGTCGGAGGGGGCGATGGCGAGCATGCCGACGGAGATCTCGACGATGTCGAAGCCATACCGGGTAATGGCCTGGAAGTACTGTTCGACCGCGTCGGGACCGCGGGTGAGCACGAACTCGATGAGCCCGCCGGTGGAGACCTCGACGCTGTGATCGTGGCAGACGTCGATGAACTTCTTCAGCGTCTCCTCGGACATCAGCGGCATGGACGCGCCGGGGAACTTGAACGAGTCGATGTGCGGGCCGACCGACTCCAGTAGGTCGCGCAGGTGGTCGGGGCCGAACGAGGTGTAGTAGGGGCCGCGGATCTCGGTGAGCCCGACGATGCGCGGCTTGCTCGGCCGCTCGTTGAGGCGCAGGAAAGAGAAAGCGCGTTCCAATTCGCTGTTCATGGTGTACCTCCGTAGGTTCAGCTGGACTCGAACTCGATGTCTTCGGCTTGGTGGCGGTGGTGCGCGGTCAGCGCGTCTACCTCGGCCCACACTTTGTCGGGGAGCTTGAGATCAAGGGCGTCGGTGACGGTGTCAAGCTGGGCACCCCGGCTCACCCCGATGATTGGCGCGGTGACGTCGGGCTGGTGGAACGCCCACGCGGTGGCGAGCGTCGCCAGCGTGGTGCCGACCTTCTCGGCCACGGCCCGCAGCGCCTCCACAGTGGAGAAGGTGGCGTCGTTCCAGTACCGGTCCTTGTATCGCCGACCAGCCGCTCCGACGGCGAACCGGCTCGCGCCGGGCGGGGCCGCGGTGCGGTCGTACTTGCCGGCGAGGATGCCGCCGGCAAGCAGATTGAACGCGAGCACCGCCACCCGCTGCTCCCGGCAGAGCCGGAACATCTCGATCTCCGCGCCTCGCCGCACGAGGCTGTACCGCACCTGCGCGGTCCGCAGCCGGGGCAGGTTCCGCAGCTCGCTCCAGGTCAGGGCCTGGGCCATCTGGTACGCGAGGAAGTTGCAGCAGCCGACGTACCGCACCTTGCCGGCGTGGACCAGTGCGTCCAATGCGGACAGCGTTTCATCGAGGGGCGTGGCGGTGTCGAACCGGTGCAACTGCAACAGGTCGATGTGATCGGTGCCGAGGCGGTGCAGCGACCCCTCGACCGCAGAGATCACGTGCGATCGGGACAGACCCAGCTGCCAGGGTGCCGGTCCGGTGCGGTTGTAGACCTTGGTGGCGAGGAAGACCTCATCGCGGCGCCCTTCGAGCCACCGCCCGAGCAGCGACTCAGTGACCCCGACGGTCTCCGGGCCGCTGCCGAGCGGGTAACTGGTCGAGGTGTCGAGCCAGGTGAGGCCGCGTTCGAAGGCTCGGTCGAGGATGTCCCGCGAGGTCCGCTCATCGCATTGGAGGCCGAACGTGGCGGTGCCGAGCACGACGCCAGGCACCCGTACGCCACTGTCACCGAGCGGTACGGCTTTTGGGCTCACGCCCGGCTCCGCGCATACCTGGCCGCGGTCGCACCGGCCCGGCGGCCGAACACCGCGCCGGACATCAGCCCGCTGCCGCCGGGGTAGTTCTCGTAGAAGAGCCCGCCGACCACCTCGCCGGCGGCGTGCAGCCCGGGGATCGGCCGATCGCCCTGGTCGAGCACGCGGGCATCCTCGTCGATGCGAATACCGCCGTACGTGAACGTGATGGCGCAGCCGACGGGGAAGCCGACGAACGGCGGCTCGGCGATCGGCAGTGCCCAGTTGCTCTTCGGCGGCTCGACATCGTTGGTACGCAGCCCATCGAGCGTGGTCGGGTCGAAGGTGCCCTCGCCGATCGCCGCGTTGTACTCAGCGACCGTCCGCTCCAGCCGCTCCGGGTCGAGCCCGAGCTTCTGGGCCAGCTCGCCGATCGTGTCGGCGACCACCTGGCTCGCGCCCTCGTGGCCGTAGTCCGTGCGGAGGAAACCGACGCCGCGCTGGTCGAAGATCTGGTAAGCCAGCCCGCCGGTCTGTCGTAGGATCGCCGAGCCGATCTTCGCGTACGTGTAGTTGCGGAAGTGCTCGCCCTCGTCGACGAAGCGTCTGCCCTCGATGTTGACGGTGATGCCGAACGGGTACGAGTGCCGCTGGAGCTTGTTGGTGAGCACTCGGTTGCCGTACGGGCCCGCATTGATGTCCCAGGCGACCGCGTGTGCGCCGGACCAGTTGCCGTACGCCTGGGCGCCGATCCCGAGCGCGCTCATCAGCCCTTCGCCGGTGTTGTAGCGGCTGCCCCGGACCTTGGCGGTGTCCCAGCCGGGTCCGAGGTGAACGGCGCGCAACCGGGCGTCTGCCTCGAAGCCGCCGGAGGCGAGCACGACCGCCTTGGCCCGGATCACCACCTCGCCCGCCGGGGTGCGGCACACCACGCCCTCGACCGCGCCGGCCGGGCCGAGCAGGAAGCCGGTCATCTGGTGCTCGACCCGTACGTCGATGCCGGTCGACTTGGCTTCGGTCAGGTGCTGCTCGATCAGACCGATGCCGCCGCCGACCGTGGCGATGGTGCCGCCGCCCCAGAACTTCTTGCGCCCGTTGACCTCGAAGATTTGGTTGTCCGACTGGAGCTTGAACTTCACGCCGTGCCGGTGCAGCCACTGAAGGGTGGGGAAGGAGTCTTCCACGAGGATCCGCATCAGGGTCGGGTCGGTGCGGCCGCGGGTCACCCGGAGCATGTCGGCCGCGAAGTCGTCCACCGTGTACGGCGGCAGGTCGAAGGTCGCCGCCTCCCGCTCGTCGAGCTCGTCGAGGAGCGGGCGCAGGTCGTCGAGCCCCCCGTACGTGGCGCGCATCGAGCCGAGCGTGTAGTACGAGTTGCCGCCCAGCTCGGCCGCCGGCGCCTTCTCCAGGACGCAGACCCGGTCGACCTGCTCACGGGCGGAGTGGGCGGCGGAGAAGGCGGCGTTTCCCGCGCCGACGACGAGGACGTCGTATTCGGGGTCGGACATGATGCTCCTTCGTAGAAGGGTTGCGGACGATCAGGGCTTGAGGACGCGGATGTCGGCGGTGGCAACAGCGATCCACACGGCGTCGCCGGGTTCCGGCTCCTGCGGGCCGTTGCTCCAGACGCGGAAGCGCCGTTCATCGCAGCGGACGGTGTACTCGGTGTGCGGGCCGAGGAAGAGCACGGCCTCGACAGTGCCGACGAAGCCGCCACCGGCCGGGGCGAACGTTGCCCGCTCCGGGCGGAAAAGCGCGATGGCCTCGTCGCCGACCGCCAGGTCCGCCGGGCCCGCCGTCCCCTGGACCGGCCCGTAGGCGGTGTCGACCGTCACCACGCCCTCCGGCGTGACCGCGCTGACCCGTCCGGGCACCTCATTGCTCGTACCGACGAAGTCGGCCACATAGCGAGAGGTCGCCTGGTGGTAGATGGCGCGCGGCGCGTCGAGCTGGGCGAAGCGCCCGCCGCCCATGACCGCGATCCGGTGTGCCAGCCCCATCGCCTCCTGCTGGTCGTGGGTCACGTAGATGGCCGAGAAGCCCAGCTCCCGCTGCATGGTGACCAGCTCGACACGGAGTTGCTCGCGTACCCTGGCGTCGACATTGGACAGTGGTTCGTCGAAGAGCACCAGGTCGTTGCCGGCGACCAGCGCGCGGGCCAGGGCGACCCGCTGCTGTTGGCCACCGCTCATCTGGCCCGGATACTGGCCGGCCAGGTCTCCGATGTGGACGAAGTCGAGGATCCGCTTGACCTTCTCCGCGATCCGCGCCTTGGAGAGCTTCTCGGCCCGATTCTGGAGCGGGTATGCCACGTTCTGCGCCACAGTCATGTGCGGCCACAGTGCGTACGACTGGAAAATCATGCCGATCCGCCGCTTTTCCGGTGGCACGACGAGTCCGCGCGTGTGGTCGTACACCATCTGGCCGTCGATTTCGATCGTGCCCTCGTCGGGCGTCTCCAGGCCGGCGACCGCGCGCAGCAGCGTGGTCTTGCCGCATCCACTCGGGCCGAGCAGCACGAGGAACTCGCCGCGGGCCACGTCGAAGGAGACCCCGTCGACGGCGGGCATGACAGTGCCGTCGGCCCGCTGGAACCGCTTGCTCAGTCCCCGTACCCGGACGATCGAATCTGTCTTTTCTGTCTTTCCGGCCTGCACCGCCGGGTCAGCCGTGCCGTGCGGTCGTGTCTGCGCCACGACGGACATGCCGCGCTCACCTCTGCTTTGCTCGTCGGTCATCGGGTCCTCCGGGTGCGCCTGCCGCCCTGCCAGCGCCCCTGCCACCGGGAGAAGGCGAGCGAGAGCCCGACCACGACGGTGGTGATGACGGTGAGGACGATGGCGAGAGAGGCGAGTTCGGCGTAGGAGCCGTTCTCGAAGATCTGAAGGATGCGGAAGCCGACGACCATGTTGCTGGTGCCGGCGAGGACCGCGGTGGCGGTCAGGTCGCCCACCATGCGGGCGAAGAGGAATGCCCAGCCGGCGACGAGGCCGGGCACCATCAGTGGCAGGTACACCTTGCGGAACGTGCGCCCGCCGCCGGCGCCGCTGATCTGCGACGCCTCACCGAGCTCCGAGCCGACCTGGCTGGCGGCCGCGTCCGCGGCGACCGATCCCTGCGGCAGGTAGATGCTGATGTAGGCGAGCAGCAGGATCAGCGTCGTGCCGCCGAGGTAGAACGGCGGCCCGCCGAACGCGAGGATGAAGCCGACCGCGATCACCAGGTGTGAGAAGACCGACGGCAGCTTGATCGCCCCGTCCAGCACGCGTACCACCCGGTGGCGCGAGCGGATCACCAACAGCGCGATGAGCGCGGCGGCGACCATGCCGATGGTGGCGCCGGCGGCCGCGATCCAGAGGCTGTTCTGCACCGCGTTGAGGGTCTGCGAGTCGCCGAAGACCGACTCGTTGATTGACTCGAGGCTGAGTCCGGACCAGTTGATGTCCGGCGTCCAGTACCCGTTGAAGGAGACCAGCAGCAGCCCCACCACGGGTGCGACAACGGCGAGTACGCCGTAGAGAAGGATCAGCAGGCGGGCCGGCCATCTCCACTTGCCGAGCGCCTGCCGAGCGAAGCGCTGCCCCTTGCCGCCGACCGTGGCGTGCCTGCCGCTGCGCAGCAGCCGCGACTGGAGGTACCACATCACGCCCACGAACGCGAGCACGATGAAGCTGAGCCCGACCGCGGTGGCGGTCTCCGCCGGGTACGTGAACGAGAGAAGGTCGACGATCCGCACCGAGAGCACGTCGATGCCGGCACCCGCCCCGACGATGACCGGCACGGAGTAGAGCGAGAAACCCTGCCAGCACATCAGCAGGATCGCGCCACCGATGCTCGGCCGGATCGCCGGCAGCGTGATCCGGAGCAGCGTACGCCACCGGCTCGCCCCGCTGATCCGGGACTGCTCGTCGAGGCTGGAGTCCATGTTACGCAGTCCGCCGGTGACGAGCATGAAGACGTACGGCACCTGGTAGAGCGTGTAGACGAAGATCAGGCCGGGCCAGGAGAAGATGTCGAACGGCCCCTCCGCCAGGTCTACGCCCACGCCGCCGAGCAGCCACCGGATCGACGCGTTGAGCAGGCCCGCATTCGATGAGAGCAGCAGCACCCAGCCGACCGCGCCGGCGATCGGCGGCAGCAGGAACGGGATCATCGGCATCGCGTCGGTGATACCCGTGATACGGGCGTCGGTGCGTTCATTGAGCCACGCCAACGTGGTGCCGATGACGAGTGCGATCACGCCGCTGACCACGACCGCGATCAGCGTGTTGAGGACGAGCTGCGCGAGGTCGGGTACATCGAACACGTCCTTGACCGGCGCGAAGGTGAAGGAGCCGTCTACAAAGAACAGACCGGCGATCACGCGCAGGATCGGGTATGTGGCCAGCAGCGCCAGGACCACCGCCACCGCCGCGGCGGCAGCGGTGAACGGGGTGACACGGCGGCGTCCGGCCCGTTCCTGGCCCGGAGCCGGCGTCTCTGCGCCGGCCTCCGGGCCCGTCGGGGCGATCATCACCACGGGAGTACCTCTCCGGGTCGCGCCAGCATCAGCTCAGCCCCAGCTGACTCACAACTGTCGCCTGCTGGTCCTTGGCGGAGGAGAGGTCCGGCGAGATGTACTGAGCGGGTAGCTTCGCGGCGTCGTATGGCGAGACCGCACCGGCCGCGTCGGCGAGCGTCGTGCTTCCCTCCTGGGAGAGCGCGTACTGCACGAGCAGACGGGCGGCATTCGGGTGCTTGCCCTTGGCCGCGATGCCCGGCACGACCTCGGCGCCACTGGTCAGCGGCGGCACGATGAACTCGATCGGCGCACCCTTGGACTTCGGGTCGACGATGTGCGAGGCGAGACCCATAACGCAGAACGCCGCCTCGCCGGCCGCCACCGCGGCGGCCGCGGGAACACCACTGGCGTACTTCTTGAGATCCTGGGCGCCGAACCGCTGCAGGAAGTCGGCCCCGCTGGCCTTGCCGACCACGAGCCATTCGCCGATGTAGGAGGCCGACGACGCCGGGTCCGCAATGGCGATCTTGCCTTTCCACTTCGGGTCGAGCAGGTCCTCCCAGGTCTTGGGCGCCTCCGCGGCGGGCACAAGCTTTGTGTTGTACGCGATCCCCGCCGGCTGGATGATCGAGATCGCGGTACCCTCGTCGGGGAGCTGGAACTTCTGGTCCAGCGAGCCCGGATAGTCGGGTAGGCCCGCGTCGGCGAGCGGGGTCAGCCAGCCGTTCTTGATCCCCTCTGCGGTGAAGCCGGTACGGGAGACGAGCAACGCGTCCGCGGCAGGCGCACCGGCCTGCGCCTCGGCGGAGAAGCGCTGCGCCAGCTGCGCGCTGGTCAGCCGGACCACGTCGACATCGATGCCGTACTTTTCGGTGAACGCCTTGGCGAAGGCGTTGGTCGCCTCCTCCTCGACGGAGCTGTAGAGCATGACGGTGCCCTCGTCCTTGGCGGCGCCCTCAATGTCGTTCGGGGCGGCGACGGTGGCGGGGGTGTCGCCGCCGCCGCACGCGGTGAGGGCGAGCAGGGCGGCGGTGACGGTGACCAGATATCTACGGCGGAAGATGTGCATCGTGGTGGTCTTTCTCTTCTATTTCGGGGGGTGGTGGCACTGTCATCCGTTCTTCGACAGCGCGACCGCAATGTCGATCAGCAGGTCCTCCTGGCCGCCGACATACCGCCGCCGGCCGGCCTCGCGGAGGATCTCGTGGGCCGGTACGCCGTAGCGGTGGGCGGCCCGTTCGGCGTGGAGCAGGAAGCTGGAGTACACGCCGGCGAAGCCCATGACGATAGACGGGCGGTCCATCACCGGCTCGCGGGCGATGTAGGGGAGGACGACGTCCTGGGCGGCGTCGAGGATCGCGCCGAGGTCGATGCCGGTACGCAGGCCCAGCCGCTCGAAGACGGCGGCGAGCACCTCGGTCGGCGAGTTGCCGGCGCCCGCGCCGAGGGCCCGGGTAGCGCCGTCGATCTGTCGGGCGCCGGCGCGCACCGCGGCGACCGAGTTGGCGACGCCCATCGCGAGGTTGTTGTGCCCGTGGAAGCCGACCTGCGCGTCGCCGTTAAGCTCGTCCACCAGCGCGGCGACCCGGGCGGTGGTGTCGTCGGGCAGGAGCGCGCCGGCGGAGTCGACGACGTACACGCACTGCGCGCCCGCGTCCGCCATGATCCGGCCCTGCCGCGCCAGCCGCTCCGGCGCGGCCATGTGCGACATCATCAGAAAGCCGACGGTCTCCACGCCCAGTTCGCGGGCGAGGCCGAGGTGCTGGATCGCGATGTCCGCCTCGGTGCAGTGGGTGGCAATCCGGACCAGCCGGACACCCCGGTCAATGGCGGCCCGCAACTCCTCGGTCGTACCGACGCCGGGCAGCAACAGCGCGGCGACGAGCGCGAAACCCGCCTCGGCGACCGCGATGTCGATCAGCTCCAGCTCCGGGGTGGCGGAGAAGCCGTAGTTGAACGAGGAGCCGGCGAGCCCGTCGCCGTGGGCCACCTCGATCACCGGTACGTTCGCCCGGCGCAGCGCCCGCACGGTGTCCCGTACCTGATCGGGCTTGAACTGGTGGCCCATCGCGTGGCTGCCGTCCCGCAGCGTGGTGTCGGTGATCCGCAGGTCAAGGTCGGTCACGGTGTCACCCCATCCCGGGCGGTGGCGATGCGTTCGCCGACGCGGACGGCGGCGGCGGTCATGATGTCGAGGTTTCCGGCGTACGGCGGCAGGTAGTCGCCGTTCCCCTCAACCTCCAGCAGCGTGGTGATCCGCGCCCGGCCCTGCCACTCCGGCCGGGGGTCGTCGAACTGCGGCTCAGTGACCAGCCGGTATCCGGGCACGTAGCTGGCGACTGCGCCGACCATGCGGTGGATCGAGGCGGCGACGGCGTCCCGGTCGGCGTCTGGTGAGATCGCGCAGAAGACGGTGTCCCGCATGATCATCGGCGGGTCGACCGGGTTGAGGATGATGATCGCCTTACCGGTGTCGGCACCGCCGATCGCCTCGATCGCACGGGCGGTGGTGACGGTGAACTCGTCGATGTTCGCCCGGGTGCCCGGCCCCGCCGAGCGCGACGCGATCGAGGCGACGATCTCGGCGTAGCTGACAGGCGTGACCGAGGAGACCGCCGCGACGATCGGCACGGTGGCCTGCCCTCCACAGGTGACCATGTTGACGTTGGGGGCGTTCAGCTCGGCGTCGAGGTTGACCGTGGGTACCACGAACGGGCCGACGGCCGCCGGGGTGAGGTCGACGGCACGCACGCCCGCGGCCGCATACCGGGAGCTGTTGGCCTTGTGCGCGGCGGCGGAGGTCGCCTCGAAGACCAGCGCGGGCGGCCGGTCCTGGGCGAGCAGCCAGTCGACACCCTCGGACGAGGCCGGCACACCGGCCCGGCGGGCGCGGGCCAGACCTTCGGAGGCAGGGTCGACCCCGACCATCGCGACGAGGTCCAGGTGCTCGGAACGCTTGATCTTGACCATCAGGTCGGTGCCGATATTGCCGGACCCGACGATCGCCACCGGCATACGCTCGCTTATGGCCCGGCCCCGCTTCGCCGTCCCGGGTTCGCTCCGCCCGCTCATACCGGCAGGTTTCCGGGGATCTGGAAGGGCTCGCAGCGGCCCGGTTCCATCCGCTCGTCGACCCACGTCCGTCCATAGAGGATCTCCAGCGGGAGGTCCTCGTCCTGGACATCCGCCATCTGCTGGTCCTCCATCCGCAACCGCTCCTCGGCGGCGTCGGCGACCTGCTCGGCGATCTCCAGCGGCACCACGACGACACCGTCCTCGTCGCCCACCACCACGTCGCCTGGGGAGACGACCACGCCGGCGCAGGAGACCGGCACGTTGACCGAGCCGAGCGACTGCTTGACCGCGGACCGGGGCACGATGCCCATGCAGAAGACCGGGAACGGGATCGCCATGATCCCAGAGCGGTCACGCACGCTGCCGTCGATCACCGCACCGACGAAGCCCATCCGATGCGCGAAGAGCGCCATGTTGCGGCCGATGACCGTGGCGTCGTACGTGCCACCGGTGTCCACGACCAGCACATCGCCGGGTTCGCCGAGTTGCAGTGCCTTGTGCACCATCAGGTTGTCGCCGGCCGGGCAGTGCACGGTCACCGCGGTGCCCACGAGCCTGCGGTCGATATCGAGTGGCCGCATCCGGTGCGACATCGCTCCGTGACGGCCCATGGCATCGGAGAGCGTCGCAGTGTCGATCCGCCCAAGCCGGTCGCGCACGCTGGGTGACACCCTTCGCGTAACACGATTGACACTTTTGTACATCCGGTTCCCTTCACCATCCGCCTGCGGCTCGCTGTTAGGCAGGGATCCTGCGCCAATTCCGGATGCTTGTACACGTCGACGTATTGCAATCCGAGACACGAGTGGTAGTTTCTCCGCAACAGAACGCCAATTTCGGCTTGGTCGTTACTCTTCGTGGTCGCCTTCGGATGGGCGGGAACGGATGGAGCATGAGCACAAGTCCGTCACTCACCGTGTTGAAGGCGTTTAAGGTCCTCGATCTGTTCCGCAGCCACCATCAGGTCGGCGTCAGCCAATGCGCCGAGCTGCTAGGCCTGACCAAATCCAACGCCCACCGACTGCTGGTCAGCCTGGCCGCGGCAGGCGCCGTCGAGCGTACGGACAGCGGCCAGTACCGGCTGTCGATCTGGATGTTCGAGGTGGGTGCCCAGGTGCCGTTGCTGCGCGCGCTCACCGAACACGCTCAGGCACCGATGGAGCGTCTCGTCGCCGAGACGGGGCTCCAGGCGCATCTCGCAGTCCGAGACGACACTGAGCTGATCTACCTGTTGAAGATCGGCCGCGTCGAGGGCCGGGTTCGCACCCGTCCCGGCACCCGCAACCCGCTCTATGCCACCGGCCTCGGCAAGGCTCTGCTCGCCGGCGCGCCAGAATCGGTCATCGAGGACGTCATCGCACAGGGGCTGCGCCCGCTGACCAAACACACCAGGACCTCGCCTGCGCTGCTCCGCGCCGAGCTGGCGGACGTGCTGCGCACCGGTTTCGCGTACGACCGCGAGGAGCGGCAGATCGGCGTCTCCTGCGTAGCGACCGCGTTGCGCGACCGCACCGGCCGGGTGATCGCCGCGATCTCGGTACCCAGCGACTCGGAGACCTGGGCCGACAGCCCGAGCCGCCTCCACCAGCCGCTACGCCGCACCGCCCGGGCCATCGAAGCCCGCATCAACCGCTATCCCGGCGACATCGTCCGGCTCTACTGAGGACGCGATCGCGCGGCTGAATAACCTACTATCACGGGAGGCCTTCTAGAGCCTAGCTCGTGGTGAGGCGGGCGATCGCGGCGACGACCTCGGACGCGTTGGACAGATCACGCAGCACGATGTCGGCGCCCGCCTCACGCAGTTCGGCCACCGTGGACCGGCCGGACGCCACCGCGATCATGCCGGCACCGCCGATCCGCGCCGCCTGCACGTCGCGTGCCGAGTCGCCGATCAACACGGTGTCGCCCGCCGTGAAGGCCGGGCCGTACTTGGCCTTCGCCCTGCCCTGGGCCACCTGGAGCAGCGTGGCCTTGGGGTAGACCTCCTCGCCGTAACCGCCGACCTCGAAGTCGATCCACTTGTCCAGTCCGAACGCCGCGAGCTTGTGCACCGCGTTGTCCTTGATCGTTCCCGTCAGCACCGACTGGACGACTCCGTCGAGCCGGGACACCGCCTTGAGCGCGTCCCTGGCCCCCGGCATCATCCGCCCCTCCTGCGCCAGCCGCCGGTGTTTGTCGGCGAACGACACGGTCAGCGCGTCGAGAAACCTCGGCAGGTGGTGATCCTCGACGGCGATGCCGTTGACGGCAAGGGTCTCAAAAATGATCTCCGAGTCGGGGCGGCCCATCGCCGGGGTGAGCTTGACCAGCGGCCGTCCGGTGACCATTCGGAACGCGTCCGCGTAGGCATCGCGGGTGACGAGCGTGACGTCGACCAGCGTGAGATCGATGTTCCAGAGAACGAGGCGGTTGATCGCGGCCTCCGGGAGGGGTAGGGGGTGGCTCGCCCCCAGGCTCGGGGTGGCTCGCCCCAAGCGTACGGCTCCCGCCGGCGGCGCCGGATCCGCGACGTCTCCCGGATCGATCCGCGACCACCGCGTCACACCGTCCCCACCCCGGGGCGGTAACGGCCTGGCCTACGCCGCGACCGGCATCCGCGGCACGGCCGGACACCGTCGATCGGATCGGATATCAAGAAGGAATGGAACAAGCCCTTCGGCTGACATGATCGTCGGTTCAACCGCCGCGACCGCGGGATACCCGCACGCGCCGGGGTGGGCGGTGCTCGCCACCGCCCTCCTGGCGGTCCTCGGTTTCGTCAACCACGCCAGGTTCGTCCGAGCGGACGGGCAGAGCTCCTGGGCGGGCCGCTACTTCGACGAGGACGGCCCGAAGGAGTTACGCAACCTGCCCTTCGCCCAGTTCCCCGGCGCGATCATGCTCGCGATGTGGACGGTGGTGCTCGCGTACACGTGGATCTCGGGGAACGATGCGTGGGACGCGGTGATGGGCCTGTTCCTCTTCGCCTCGTTCGCCTTCGGCGCGGTAGCGGTCAAGCGGCTCTATCGCCCGCCCCAGAAGGCGAAACCCCGCTGGCTGCTCGACGAAGAGCGCCGCCTCTCCCCGCCACCGTGATCTTCCGGCATCCCGCACAGAGCGGAGCGGCCCATGCCTTCGAGCGCGGGCCGCTCCGTTCCGCGTGGAGGCCGAACAGGTGGATCGGGCCGATCAGGCCATGCCGCTCAGACCGCGCCGATCAGGCGATGCCGCTCAGACGAGGTCGAGGGCGTCGGCGAGTGAGTCGACGACCGGGACGCCGACGCTCTTGAGCTCAGACCGCCTGCTCATGCCACCGGTGTAGAGGATCGCGCGGGCGCCGACGTGCTGTGCCGCGTGCGCGTCGTCCACGCTGTCGCCGATGACGACCACCTTCTCCGGATCCAGGTCGAGCGCCTTCAGGTGCTCGACCATGTGCTCGGCCTTCGGGCCGCCGGACACGGAGCGCAGCCCGTCGACCCGGACGAAGTGCCCGTCGATGCCGAGATCGCCGACCTTGCCCACCAGGCGCTCGTGCGCCCACATCGACAGCAGCGACTGCGTGCGCCCCGCGTCCTCCCAGGCACGGAGGCTGGACAGGGCGCCCTCGGCGAGCTGGCAGGCCTCCATCAAGCGATGGTAGTTCTCGTGGAAGCCGAGGTCGAGGGTCTCCCACTCCCCGTCCCTGAGCGGCCGGCCGAGCATGCGTTCGTACGCCACCCAGATCGGCCGGGTGTAAACCTCCCGGAAGCCCTCCACGTCGTACGGCCCCAGCCCGTACGGCTGGAAGATCTCGTTGGTCGCTCCGACGACCGCGTCGATGTCGTGGAAGAGCGTGCCGTTCCAGTCCCAAACTATGTGTCTCATATCGCCCTTGAGCCTAACCGTGGCCGCTGACATTTCCATGAACGCCGGGCGTCAGTTGAGGAGATCGGGGATTTCCTGGGTG
This sequence comes from Sphaerimonospora sp. CA-214678, assembly GCF_050942215.1. Taxonomy (GTDB): domain Bacteria; phylum Actinomycetota; class Actinomycetes; order Streptosporangiales; family Streptosporangiaceae; genus Sphaerimonospora. Next base: position 1,292,987 of record NZ_CP192056.1, on the reverse strand, counting down.
GCGTACCACATGAGCTCGTGGTCCTCCGCGCCGTCCACCACGAACCGCGCGTCGTCGTCGCCGGTGTCCGCGGCGGGAAGCGCCGCCATCGCGGCCTCCACGTCCGGCACGGCACCGAGGTCGTCCACATGGACGGAGGCGAGCTTCGCCAGAGGCACCGGGTCGAGCAGCCGCACCCGCCCGCGGTCCTCCAGATCCGTACCGACCTTGACCAGGTCGTCCGGCACCTCGGCCGCGATGACGACCCGGCGACCGACGGTCTTGATCCCCTCGGCCCGCTCGGCCGCCAACATGCGCAGCGAGGCCCGGGCCGCCTCGGTCAGCGCGACGTACTCCAGTTCCTCTGTGTCACCCGAGACGTACCACTCCACCAACGCGGGCGTGACCGCGTAACCGGTCAGCGGGGCGGGTCCCAGCTCTCTCGCGGCGGCCAGCTCGGCCAGCGCGGAGAGCGTGCACGGCAAATACACGCGCATGCGTTCCTCGACTCACGATGTCCGGAGGGCGAAGACCCCCGGAGGACCAGATTCCCACCTTAGGGCCGCCGGGGATGCGGGTTCGAAGAACCGGGCCGTGTCATGCCGACCGGAATCGCATGTCGAAGAGCCGCTCCATCTCGGTGATGGTGGCCGGCGGGTCCGTGTGGTGGATCCCGACGAGGCCGAGGCCAGAGGCGGCCTGGATGTTCGCCTCGATGTCGTCGATGAACACGCACTGCGCGGCCTCCAGCGCGAGCAGCCCCAACGCGTGCAGGAAGATGCGCGGCTCCGGCTTGCGCATGCCGACCTCACCCGAGATCACGACGGCGTCGAACAGCCCGTCCCAGCGGTCGCGGGGATATTCGTTGGCCCAGGAATTGGACACCAGGCAGGTGTTCAGCCCGGCCGCGCGGGCCAGCCTGAGCATCTCGTGCATCTCCTCGACCGGCCGGAACCCGGCGAACATCCGGGTGAGCAGGCCGTCCGCCTCGGGCCGCGCACCGTCCACGGTCAGCAGACGGGCCGCGAGGTCCCGCTCGAACTCGGCGGCCGGAATCTCGCCGCGCTCCAGCGCGTGGATCGGATTCTCCGTTCCCGGCCCGAACCCGCCTTCGTACGCCTGCTGGAACAGCCGGCGCATCACCTCGCGGTAGTGCCGGGAGTCGATGCGGTCGGCCTCCATCCACTCGGCGATGGAGTCGACCATGCTCGTCGTGAGCACACCGGCCCAGTCGATCAGGACGCCCTTGAGCACCGTACCCCCCTTTGACGCTCATCCAATATAGGCGGAGGATCACGCTAATCCCACGGACGACTCAGCGTCATGATCAGGGTTTCGCTGCCAAGCGCCCGGTCAGCCTTCTGGCGATCTTGAGGTGCTCGGCGGACTTCACCGCCCGCGGATCGGTGCGCGTGACCGCGAACACGCCGCGCCTCTGCTTCAGCCGAAGGATGCGCAGCACCGACTCGTCGAGCCGCTTCTCGGTGATCCGCCCGGACTCCACCGCCTTGAGCACCGCGTTGTACGCCTTGGGCAGATTCGGTGGCATGAGCAGGACGTCGGCACCGGCCAGAACCGCGCGCACCGCCACCTCGGCGTCGCCGTACCTCTTGCGCACCCCCGCCATGTCGAGCGCGTCAGTGGTGATCACGCCGTCGAAACCCAGCTCCCCGCGGAGCAGGCCGGTCAGGATCGGCTTCGACAGGGTCGCCGGATCACCGGACGGATCGAGCTCCGGCATGACCACATGCGCCGTCATGATCGCGTCGACGCCGTGTTCGATCGCCGTACGGAACGGCGGGGCGTCGAGGCGTCGCCACAGTGCCTTGGAATGCTTGATCACGGGAAGACCCGTGTGGCTGTCGACCGTCGTGTCCCCGTGACCGGGGAAGTGCTTGGCGACCGAGGCGACTCCGGCGGCGTGGAACCCGTCCACGGCCGCGCCCACCATGGCCGCGACCCTCCGCGGATCGGATCCGTAGGCCCGAGGGCCGATCACCGGGTTGCGGGGGTTGACGTTGACATCTGCGACCGGGGCGAAGTCGAGCAGGATGCCGAGGGCCCGCAGTTCCTTCCCGGTGACCCGGGCCGTGTCACGGGCGATGGCGGGGTTCCCGGTGGCCCCGATGGCACCGGCGCCGGGCAGCTTCGTGATCACCGAGCCGAGCCGGGACACGGTGCCGTTCTCCTGATCGACCCCGATCACCAGGGGGGTCTTCGACGCCTTGCGCAGTCCCGTGGTGAGCGCGGCGACCTGACGGGCGGTGGAGACGTTGCCCGCCCAGGGAAAGAGGATCACGCCGCCCGGCCGATATTTGGCGACCACCTCGGCCGGAGTCGCGACGCCGTACCTCGCCCGATTCTCGTCGCTGGAGGAACCGGCGTGCGAGCCGTACACGACGGCGAAGAAGAGCTGCCCGACCTTGTCCTCCAGGCTCATCGCGGCGAGCGTCTCCCGGGCGATCGCCCCCGACGGCTCACCATTCTGTGTCCCACTGTCCTGTGTCCCACTGTCCTGGGGCCCGGCGCCCGTAGGACCTGCGGCGGCAGCGGAGGTGCCCGGAGCAGGAGACGCCTCCGCGGCCGGGGCGCTCCGCGGCACGGAGGCGTACGGAGACCGGGCGGCCTCGGTGCTGCCGGACCGCGCCGACCAACTGGCCGAGCACCCCATCGCGAGCACCACCGACAGGCCCAGGACGACGGCGCGACCGGCTCTCGCGCCGCCTCTGGCACCCGAGGCCCCGAAGGCCCCGCGCGCCCTCCTGAGTGGTCCTGCCCCTCTGGACCCGACTTCGGCCGGTCCGGCCGCTTTCGCAAATCGTGACACGCTGTTCACCGTAGCCGCGCGAGTCACATCCTTGCCGCTCAACCTCCTGTCTGTGGATAACCCGGCGCGTCTCGCCGTCCCGGCAGCGACTCCCGCCACCTGCAAGATCAGCTGAAGCAGCGGCGCAGGTCAGCGGCTCGTCTGCACGGATTTGCAAGATCACGCAAGGAATGTGCGCAGGTCAGGGGGCTTCCGTGCGAGAATTCGCAAGATCACGGGGGTGGGATGGGGTGGGATGGGGTGGGATGGGGTGGGGGATCCGCCGGGGCGGCGGCGTCGGAGTTCAGGACGCCGACACGATCTCGACCAACTCGTCGAGCAGCTCATCGGCGCCATCGCCCTCCGCGGCGACGACGATGAAATCGCCCTGCTCGACGTCGAGCGAGAGCACGGCGAGGATGCTCTTCGCGTTCACCGGCGGGCCGTCCGCCTTGGCGATCGTGATATCGAACGGCGCCTTCGCCGCCGTCTGCACGAACGTCGCCGCCGGGCGGGCGTGCAGCCCCGCCTCGGAGGTGACAGTCACCTTACGCTCTGCCACGCTTCCTCCTTCGTCAGATGGGCCAGATCCTCGGTGATTACGTCAGAGCCAGTCAACACTGCCGACGCCGGTCCGTCACGACCGGCCGAACCGGCGTGACGGCCACCGGGCCCCCGTCCCAACCGATGGCCGGTCCCAACCGATGGACTCCGTCCCAACCCGATGGCCCGTCCCAGCCGAGGAGCCCGTCCTACCGGCACACCGTCGTCATGACCACCGGAACAGCGGATCCCCGGCGCCCACCCGGCCCTCGGCCATCTCGCCCACCGTCCCGTCCTCGGCGTCCAGGGCCACGACGGGGCAGACCGGAGAGCGGCCCCCCGCCTCGACCGCCGCCGGATCCCAGGCCACCACGGGCTGGCCGGCCAGGACCCGATCGCCCTCCGCGGCCAGGAGCGCGAACCCCTCGCCCCTGAGCTGCACGGTGTCGATGCCGAGATGCACCAGCACCCCTTTGCCGTCGTCCCCCGCCACGATGTAGGCGTGCGGATGCAGTTTCACGATCGTGCCGCTGATCGGGGCCACGGCGTGGCCCGCCCGCCGGTCGGGATCGATCGCCGTCCCCGGTCCCACCATGGCCTGGGAGAAGACCAGATCAGACACGGCGGCCAGGCCGATGGCCGCCCCCGCCACCGGGGCGAGAACCGTCGTCAACGGAGCGCCTTTTGCCGGAGCATCCGGCACATCTGGAACGTCCGGCCCATCCGGCCCGCTCTCCCTGTCCGTTCAATCCTGCGCCCGGTCCCTCGCGATCCAGCCCCGCCCCTCAGCCGACGATGTCCTCGATGTCGCTGGCGATCGTGTCGGCCTCCGGGCCCACCACGACCTGCACGACGTTGCCCGCCGCCATCACGCCGTGGACGCCTGCCGCCCGGAGCGCGGCCCGGTCGACCTTCGAGGCGTCACGCACCTCGGTACGCAGCCGGGTGATGCACGGCTCCACCTCGATGATGTTCTCGGTGCCACCGAGTCCGGCGACGATCGCCTCGGCGTCTGCGGCCATGGGTCCTCCATCGGTTCTGGGTCGTCTCCGGCAAATCATGTCCTGCTGCCCGTACCCCCGGCCAACAGATCATCCGCCCCCGAGACGGAGGATGCGCCCGGCTCAGTCGGTCTGGGTCACCTTCTTCAGACCGCGAGGCGAGTCGGGGTCGATGCCGAGCCTGCGCGCGAGCGCCTCGGTGAGCAACTGCCCCGGAACGATGAGTCCGAGCGGCGCCACCCACTCCGGCAGATCGGGACCGTTGAGCGCGGCGGTCGAGGCGCCGGCCAGCCCGGTGCCGCCGCCCACGCCGAAGGCCGAGGCTCCGGCTTCGGTCACCCGCTCGGCCAGCGAGATGGTGCCCGCGAGCGTGGGCCCCTCCCCCGCCGCCACCAGGATCGCGGGGGTGTCCTCGTCGACGACCGCGATCGGGCCGTGCAGCAGGTCCGCGTACGACAGCCCCATGGCGTGCAGATAGCACGCCTCCTTGAGCTTGAGCGCGAGCTCCAGCGCGGTCGAGAACACCAGGCCGCGGCCGGAGACGACCACGCCCGGCTTGCCCGCGAGACCCTCGACGACCGCCTCCAGGTCACCCGGATCGGAGATCAGCTTCTCGACCGCGTCCGGGACCCGCCGCAGGTCGCCGGGGTCGACATCGGCCCCGAGCCCGATGGCCAGCACGGCCAGCGCGGCGAGCTGGGTCGTGTACGTCTTGGTCGCGGGGACGGCCTTCTCCTCGCCCGCCAGCGTGCACAGCGCGAGATCCGCCGTCTGGGCCAACGGCGACGACTCCCCGCCGTTGGTGATCGCCACGGTCTTCGCGCCGCAGTCGCGCGCCCACTGCAGGGTCTCGACGATCTCCTCGGTCCGGCCCGACTGGGACAGCCCCACGGCGAGCACGCCGTCGAGGTCCAGCCTGCGCCGGTACGTCGTCGCGATCGAGGGGGCGCCGAGCGCCGCGAGGCGACCCGCCCGCGCCTCGATCAGGTAGCGGCCGTAGACCGCCGCGTTGTCGGAGGTCCCCCGGGCCACGAACAGCACATGACGGGTGCCTCGCGCGAGCGCCTCGACCTCCCCGGTCCTGGGTAGCAGGGCGTCGAGCGTGGCACGGATGGCCGCGGGCTGCTCGGCGATCTCACCGCGCATCCTGGTAGTCATCAGATGGTCTTCCTTCGCCTCGCGAGGCCGTTACGGATCCGTCTCCGGTCCATACATTGACACATATTTCCAGTATGTGGTCTAGTCCGGACTAGACCAGTACGAACGATAACTCATCGCGATGACGCGGATCGAGAGGAGGCGGCCATGGCTCAGATCGACCCGGACAGCCCGGTGCCCAAATACTTCCAGCTTCGAGAGATCCTGCTCGATCTCATCGAGAGCGACGAGCTGCCGATCGGGGCCGCGATTCCCTCCGAGCGCGACCTGTGCCAGCGCTACGGCCTGTCCCGGATGACGGTACGGCAGGCCGTCGACCACCTCGTGTCCGAGGGACGGCTGCACCGGGTCCCGGGCAAGGGCACATTCGTCGCCCGTCCGAAGATCGAGCTGGCCCTCCAGCTCACCTCGTTCACGGACGACATGCGGGCGCGCGGCATGGAACCGGGCTCCCGGGACCTGGATCGGCGCGTGGTCCGGGCCAGCGCGCATCTCGCCCGGCAGCTCGGCATCCAGCCGGGGGACGCCGTGCACTTCATCGAACGGCTGCGCACGGCGGACGGGGAACCGCTCAGCATCGAGCGCGCCCACATCCCGGTGACGCTCGCGCCCGACCTCGACGCCTACGACCTGACCGGGCGGTCCCTGTACGCGCTGCTCGAATCGCGCTACGGGCTCGTGATGGACGCCGGGGAGCTCACGATCGACGGCGGAATCGCCGACCCGGACGACGCCGACCTGCTTAAGTTGCCCAGGGGCGGACCGGTGCTGCTGCTGCAGCGCCGTTCCTTCGCCGGCGGTGTGTGCGCCGAACTCGGGGTCTCCACCTACCGCGCCGACCGCTACCAACTCCGGACGCTCCTCGAAATCCCGACCAGGCGCGGTTGACGATCCTCCTCCCTGTTTCCCCCCGCTGGAGGAACATCGATGAGCCCCACCTCGGCCGACGCCGGGCTCCCCGCCGCCCCCGAGCGGCGGCAGTCTCCGGTGATGGCCGTGCTGTCTCGCATCGGCCGGTCGCTCATGCTGCCGATCGCGGCGCTGCCCGCCGCCGCCGTCCTCCTGCGCGTGGGCGAGGACGACCTGCTGGGCCGTACGGACGATCCGACCCTGGACAAGATCGCGCACATCGTGGGCGGGGCCGGCGACGCGCTGTTCGACGCGCTGCCGCTGCTGTTCGCCGTGGGGGTGGCGGTCGGCTTCGCCCGGCGTGCCGACGGCTCGACCGCCCTCGCGGCCGTCGTCGGCTATCTGGTCTGGGACCGGGTCACTCACCTGATGTTCTTCGACACCTCGGCCGACTCCGCCATCCGCGAGAAGGTGCTGCACACCGTCGCCGACAAGGAGGGCCGGCTCTCCGAGGCGCTGAACCTCGCGTCGGCCAACCCCACCGGCGTGCTCGGCGGCATCCTGATCGGCCTGGTCACCGCCCTGCTCTGGCAGCGCTACCACCGGATCAGGCTGCCCGCCTGGCTGGCCTTCTTCGGCGGCCGCCGGTTCGTTCCGCTCGTCACCGCCCTGGCGGCCCTGGTCCTCGGCGTGATCTTCGGCCTGATCTGGCCGCCTCTCGGCCAGGGGCTCAGCGAGTTCGGCGACTGGCTCGCCCGCCATTCGACCGAGGGCGCCGGGATATACGGCGTGGTCAACCGGGCGCTCATCCCCTTCGGCCTGCACCACTTCGTCAACTCGATCGTCTGGTACACGGTGCCGGGGTGCGACATCGGCTCCGTCCATACGACAGGCGACATGTGGTGCTATTTCGCCGGGCAGGAGGGCGCGGGGGCGTTCATGGCGGGGTTCTTCCCGGTCATGATGTTCGGCCTGCCGGCCGCCGCCCTGGCCATGTGGCGCGCCGCTCCCCCGCACCGGCGGGCCGCCGTCGGCGGCATCATGCTCTCAGCGGCGCTCGTCTCCTTCGTCACCGGCATCACCGAGCCGATCGAGTTCGCGTTCATCTTCGTCGCCCCGGTCCTGTTCGCGGTGCACGCGCTGCTCACCGGCGTCTCGATGGCCCTGGTCGCGGGCCTCGGCGGACGGCTCGGCTTCGGGTTCTCCGCCGGCGCGATCGACGCCGGGCTGAACGCGACCAAGGAGAACACGCACGACTTCCCGCTCATCATGCTGATCGGAGTCGCGTACTTCTTCGTCTACTACTTCGTGTTCAGTTTCCTGATCAAGAAATTGAACATCATGACGCCGGGCCGCGAGCCTGAGCCCGATGTCGATTCCGGAGAGCCGACGGACTCCGTCACCCGCTCCCGCGGCTGACCGCACGGTCCATCCTCTCGACCGGTCTTTCCGGCCGGTCCGGAATTCATTTCCTCACGCGATAGGAATTCGGCCGAAGTAAACCAGATCCCGCCAACCGCCGGGAACCTTTCCTATGGAATAGGGAGATAAGGACACGCCATTCGGCAAAGTTGGCGTGGGATGTATCAGGAGGGCGAGCCGAAACCTCTATTAGGCAGCAGATCGTCCCCCTGACGACGCCCCCCGACGACCACCAGGGAGTCTCCATGCCCAAGCCGACCCCGCGGCCCAGGACCGCGCTGCCCAGGATCATGCCCGTGCCCCCGGCGGATCCGCCGTACGACGACGAACGCGAGGCGGCGGACGGCGCCGCCGCAGGCGGCGAACCCATCACGTACGGATCGCTCGCGCTGGCCCGCACGTCCCCGTCGGCCGCGGCGCCGGGGACATCGGAAACCGCCCCCGGCGCCGTGGGAAAGGCCACGACGGAAGCGGCGGCGCGACGCGCCCCCACGTCGCCGGGACCGCGGCAGAGACCGGGATCACGCGCGGCGGCGCAGTGGGCCGGGGACGCCCGATCCGCCGGGGAACCCCAGGGCGTCAGAGAGGCTCGGGTAACCGGGGACCTCCGGGAGACCGGGAGAGTCAGGAGGACTCGGGGCATCCGGGGAACCCGGCCCGGTGAGCGGCACCTGCGCTGCCTCGGCCAGGCCATGGCGGAGGTTCTCACGGGCCGGCGGCCGGTGCAGACCGTGCAGGACAAGCTGTCCGAGCGGGCCTACCGCGAGCTGGTCCGCGCCGGGAAGATGATCCACGCCGAGCGTCCACCGATGGTGGGGCCGCCGCACGTGCAGTGGCCCCGCGACGGCGTGGCGGAGATGTGCCTGCTCGTCAACTGCGGGACCCGCAATCGGGTGCTCGCGCTGCGCCTGGAGCGGTCCGGCGTGCAGTGGCTGGTCACGGAGTTCGAGACCGCCTGACGGCAGCGCCACCCGGGAACGGCGAATCCCCGCCGGGGCCGACCCGGCGGGGATTCGCCGTTCGCTTACGCGTTGGCGTTCCTGGGATCGCCGTGGCAGCGCTTGAACTTCTTCCCCGAACCGCACGGGCAGGGCGCGTTGCGCTCGGTGTTGCCGTAGGCGGCACGCTGCTCCGGCGTGGAGCGCACCCGGTTGACCTCGACGTCACCGGTCTCGCCCGGCGCGCTGTAGACCATCTCGGTCGGCCGGGACGGCCTGCGCAACGCCTGCGCGATGATCGAACCGGCCTGCGCGACCGCCGAGTCCTCTTCGGTGTTCTCCTCGACGATTGGGTTGGCCTGCACCTCGACCTCGAGGTTGAACAGGTAGCCGACCGACTCCTCCTTGATGCCGTCGAGCATCGCGGAGAACATGTCGTAGCCCTCGCGCTGATACTCGATCAGCGGGTCCTTCTGGGCATAGGCGCGCATGCCGATGCCCTCCTGGAGGTAGTCCATCTCGTAGAGATGCTCGCGCCACTTGCGGTCGAGCACCGAGAGAATGACCCGGCGCTCCAGCTCGCGCATCGCCTCGGAGCCGAGCTGCTCCTCACGCCTGCCGTACGCCTCGAGCGCGTCGGCCTTGACCTTCTCCGCGATGAAGTCGCCGGACAGGTCCTCCCGCTCGCCGCCCGCGTCCTCGATGAGCTCCTCGACCGTGAACGAGATCGGGTAGAGCTGGCCGAACGCCTTCCACAGCTTGTCGAGGTCCCACTCCTCGGCGAAGCCCTCGCTGGTGGCGCCCCTGACGTAGTCGTCGATGACGTCCTTGAGGAAGACGTGCACCTGCTCCTGCAGGTCGGCGCCCTCCAGCACCTTGCGACGCTCGGCGTAGATCACCGTGCGCTGCCGGTTCATGACCTCGTCGTACTTGAGGACGTTCTTGCGGATCTCGAAGTTCTGCTGCTCGACCTGGTGCTGGGCGGAGGCGATGGCCTTGGACACGATGCCCGACTCGATCGGCACGTCGTCCGGGATGTTGAGCCGGGTCATGATCATTTCGACCCTGGCGGAGTTGAACAGCCTCATCAGGTCGTCTTCGAGTGACAGGTAGAACCGGGACTCACCCGGGTCGCCCTGACGGCCGGAGCGGCCGCGCAGCTGGTTGTCGATGCGCCGGGACTCATGCCGCTCGGTGCCGAGCACATAGAGCCCGCCTGCCTCGATGACCTCCTCGTGTTCGGTCTTGACGGCCTCCTTGGCCTTCTCCAGCGCCTCGGGCCAGGCCTGCTCGTACTCCTCCGGGGTCTCCGACGGAGACAGTCCGCGCTGCTGCAGCTCCAGGTCGGCGCGGAACTCGGGGTTGCCGCCCAGCATGATGTCGGTGCCGCGGCCCGCCATGTTCGTCGCGACGGTGACCTGGCCCTTACGGCCGGCCTCGGCGACGATCGTGGCCTCTCGCGCGTGGTTCTTCGCGTTCAGCACCTCGTGCGGCACGCCCTGGCGCTTGAGCATCCGGGAGAGCTTCTCGGACTTCTCCACGCTGGTGGTGCCGACCAGGACCGGCTGGCCCTTCTCGTGCCGCTCCTTGATGTCCTCGACGCAGGCCTGGAACTTGGCGTCCTCGGTCTTGTAGACCACGTCGGCCTGGTCCTTGCGGATCATCGGCCGGTTGGTCGGGATCGGGACCACGCCGAGCTTGTAGGTCTGGTGGAACTCGTTGGCCTCGGTGGTGGCCGTACCGGTCATTCCGGCGAGCTTTTCGTACAGGCGGAAGTAGTTCTGCAGGGTGATCGTGGCGAGAGTCTGGTTCTCGTCCTTGATCTTCACGCTTTCCTTGGCCTCGATGGCCTGGTGCATGCCCTCGTTGTAGCGACGGCCGTGCAGGACGCGCCCGGTGAACTCGTCGACGATCAGGACCTCGCCGTCGACGACGATGTAGTCCTTGTCCTTCTTGAACAGTTCCTTCGCCTTGATCGCGTTGTTGAGGAACTGGACGAGGTGGGTGTGCTCGGGCTTGTACAGGTTGTCGATGCCGAGCCAGTCCTCGACCTTCTCGACACCGGCCTCGAGGATGCCGATCGTGCGCTTCTTCTCGTCGACGACGTAGTCGCCGGTGCTCTCCTCGCCGTCCTTGCCCTCGGTGCCGCGGCGCAGCCTCGGCACGATCTTGGCGAACTCCGTGTACCACTTGCCGGACTGCTCGCCGGGGCCGGAGATGATCAGCGGGGTACGTGCCTCGTCGATGAGGATGGAGTCGACCTCGTCGACGATCGCGTAGTTGTGGCCGCGCTGGACGCACTCCTCCATGGACCAGGCCATGTTGTCACGCAGGTAGTCGAAGCCGAACTCGTTGTTCGTGCCGTACGTGATGTCCGCGTTGTACTGCCTGCGACGCTCGTCCGGCGGCATGTTCGCCAGGATCACGCCGACCTCGAGGCCGAGGAAGCGGTGCACCCGGCCCATGGTCTCGGCGTCGCGCCTGGCCAGGTAGTCGTTGACCGTGACGATGTGGACGCCCTTGCCGGACAGGGCGTTGAGGTAGCTCGGGAGAGTACAGGTGAGGGTCTTGCCCTCACCGGTCTTCATCTCCGAGATGTTGCCCATGTGCAGGCTGGCGCCGCCCATGAGCTGCACATCGAAGTGGCGCTGCCCGAGCACTCGGCGGGCGGCCTCGCGTACGGTCGCGAACGCCTCAGGCAACAGGTCGTCGAGGGACTCGCCGTCGGCGTGGCGCTGCTTGTACTCGTCGGTCAGCGCACGGAGCTCGGCGTCCGACAGGCTCTTGAAGTCCTCTTCAATGGAGTTGACCTGCTCGGCGATCCGCTTGAGCTTCCGCAGAGTCTTGCCTTCGCCGGCGCGAAGGATCTTGTCGAGAATGGCTGGCACTGTTAGTAGAGCTCCTCGCAGGTCTACCCCGGGCGGTCCGCCGGGGTGTGAGGACAGACACAACACTTCCCCATAGACATCGTAGGCTGTTCCGTCACCGGACACAGCCATCGCCAATGAGCCGGAGCGGCGTGCCGCATTCGCATGACTTAGAACGAGGAAAACCCCCGAAGGGTTCCCCCGATGTGCCGACCATGGCGCTCATCAGGTAGAAAACGGGGTATGGCACAGAGCGGACACCAAGGCAGCCACGCGGGAAGCCCCAAATCGTGGTTCGCCGTCACGACGATCCTCATCGGCTTTCTCGTGGGCGGGATCGCCCTCACCATCGGCCCCAACTGGGTGCTCGTCTGGGTCGGCGCGGGAATCTGCGCGGTCGGCGGCCTACTCGCCCTCGCCGTCGACATCTTCTCAGACGTGATCGTAGACGCCCCCAGGGAGATCGAGGCACAGGAGCATCACTCCCCCTTCGAGCATCCCCGCGCCTGAGCCGCCGTACGCTCCGGGCCCGGCCGATCACGACCCGGCTCACCGTGCCGTGATCGGCGGCGAACCGCCGAGGCATTTTGTCGGTCGCCCCGTTTAGCATCTTCAGGCGTGACCGATCTGACCTCGGACGAGGCCCGCAGGATCATTCTGCGTGCTCAGGGATTCCTCGGCGCGAGCACGCGCGGCGGCGGTGTGTCCGCCATGCTGCGGCGGGTGGGTGCCGTCCAGCTCGACACCATCTCGGTGCTGGCGCGCTCGCACGAGCTCGTCGCGTACGCCCGGCTCGGCCCTGTCGGCCGGGCGGAGGTGGAGCGCGCCTACTGGCACAGCGCACCGCCCCTTCCGCCCCGTGCCTTCGAATACTGGTGTCACGCCGCCTGCATCCTCCCCATCGAACAGTGGCCCCTGTACGGCTTCCGCCGCCGGGCCTACCGTGAACGGCGGTTCCGCTGGCACGAGGTGCCGCCGACCGTCGACAAGGTCCTTGAGCTCGTCCGCTCGGAGGGACCGGTCACCACCGCCGACATCGGCGGAGCGCGCAACGGCGGCCCCTGGTGGGACTGGTCCGATGCCAAGATCGCGATCGAGTTCCTGCTCGACGTCGGCGAGGTCGTCTGCACCCGGCGGGTCGGCTGGCGCCGCGTCTACGACCTGGCCGAGCGCGTGATCCCCGCAAATCTGCTGGATGAGAATCCCACCGACGCGGAGTGCGTCGCCGGGCTCACCGCGATCGCCGGCCGCTCCCTGGGCGTGGCGACCCGGGCCGACCTGGCCGACTTCACCCGGGTGAAGGGGAGGTACGCCGATCTGCTCGACGACGCCCTGCTGAGCGGTGCCGCCGGTCTCATGCCGGTACGGGTCGCCGGATGGCCGCCCGCCCGGCGGGGTTCCGGAGCCGGGGCGCGGGCGGGCGGCGACGGCGCCCCCAACGCCTGGGCGGATCCGGCCGCCCTTGAGACGGAGCCGCGCGGACGCCACCGGACCACGCCGTTGTCGCCGTTCGATTCGCTGATCTGGGATCGGCCGCGTACCGAACGGATCTTCGGGCTGAGCCACCGGCTGGAGGCGTACGTGCCCAGGGACAAACGGGTCCACGGCTATTTCGCGATGCCGGTGCTGGTCGGCGGCCGGATCGTCGGCCGCGTGGATCCGGCCCGGGAGGGCCGCACGCTCGTCGCCCGCCAGGTCGGTTTCGAGCCCGGCGTCAGCCGTACAGCGGCCGGTCGCAGGGCGGCGGTCGCGGGCATGCGGGACGCGCTGTTCGAGGCCGCGAGCTGGGTGGGCTGTACGGACGTCCGGATCGAGCGGATCACCTCGCCGGAGCTCGAAGGACCGCTGCGAGCCGCGCTCAACGGAAAAAATCGCGCGTGAGTAATCAATCGATCATATAGCGTTTTCGGCGTGATTCGGATCTCCTGTCGTGCGGCCTCCGCCGGGGTGCGGCCGTGCTGAGCCGACTGCTCCGCACCCACCTGCGGCCGTACTCGTCGGCGCTGGCCGCCGTGGTGCTGTTCCAGCTGATCGGCACCATCGCCTCGCTGTACCTGCCCAGCCTGAACGCCGACATCATCGACCGGGGCGTGGCCACCGGCGACACCGGCTACATCCTGACCACCGGCGGCTGGATGCTGACCGTGTCCCTCGTGCAGATCGCCTGCTCGATCGCGGCGGTCTACCACGGTGCCAAGGTGGCGGCCGGGTTCGGACGGGACGTCCGGTCCGCGATCTTCCATCGGGTGAGCGAATTCTCGACACGCGAGGTCGCCCACTTCGGCGCGCCGTCGCTGATCACCCGCAACACCAACGACGTGCAGCAGGTCCAGATGCTCGTGGTGATGACCTGCACGATGTTGGTCGCCGCGCCGATCATGGGCATCGGCGGCATCATCATGGCGCTGCGTCAGGACGTCGGGCTGTCCTGGCTCATGCTGGTCTGCGTCCCGGTGCTGCTGCTCTCGATCGGTCTGCTCGTCTCCCGGATGGTTCCGCAGTTCCGGGCCATGCAGGTCCGCATCGACGCGGTCAACCGGGTGCTGCGCGAGCAGCTCTCCGGAATCCGCGTGGTGCGCGCCTTCGTCCGGGAACGTGAGGAGACGCGCCGGTTCGCCGAGGCGAACGACGAGCTGACCGATACCGCGCTGCGCGTCGGGCGGCTGACCGCGCTCATCTTCCCCACCGTGATGTTGATCCTCAACGCCTCCAGCGTCGCCGTACTGTGGTTCGGGGCCGCTCGGGTGGACAGCGGCGAGATGCAGGTCGGCTCCCTCACCGCGTTCCTCATGTATCTGCTGCAGATCCTCATGTCGATGATGATGGCCACCTTCATCTCGATCATGATCCCTCGTGCCGCCGTCTGCGCCGAGCGCATCGGCGAGGTGCTCGACACCGAGTCGTCGGTGCGGCCACCCGAGCGGCCCGTACGGCGGGTGGACCGCCGAGCCGAGCTGGAGCTGCGCGACGTGGAGTTCCGTTATCCGGGGGCGGCGGCTCCGGTGCTGTCCGGGATCGCCTTCCGCGCCGTCGCGGGGCAGACCACCGCCGTCGTGGGCAGCACCGGGTCGGGCAAGACGACGCTGGTCTCCCTGGTGCCCCGGCTGTTCGACGCGACCTCGGGCGCCGTGCTGATCGACGGCGTCGACGTACGCGACCTCGATCCTGAGATGCTCTGGGGACGGATCGGCCTGGTGCCGCAGAAGCCGTACCTGTTCACCGGAACGGTCGCGAGCAACCTTCGGTACGGAAACCCCGACGCCACCGACGAGGAGCTGTGGGAGGCGCTGGAGGTCGCCCAGGCCCGCGACTTCGTCGAGGCGATGCCCGAGGGTCTGCAGGCCCAGATCACCCAGGGCGGCACGAACGTGTCCGGCGGTCAGCGGCAGCGGCTCTCGATCGCCCGGGCGCTGGTCGCAAAGCCTGAGATCTACCTGTTCGACGACTCGTTCTCCGCCCTCGACCTGACCACGGACGCCCGGTTGCGCGCAGCGCTGCGCCCGTACACCGCCGAGGCCACCGTGATCATCGTCGCCCAGCGAGTCTCCACCATCGTCGACGCCGACCAGATCATCGTCCTGGACAACGGCCTCGTCGCCGGCGTCGGCACCCATGAGGAACTTCTCGGCTCCTGCCCGACCTACGTCGAGATCGTCGAATCCCAGCTGACCGAGGAGAGTGCGGCATGAGCGACCGGCCTCCGGCATCGACCGCGTCCTCGGCCTCCCCGGCACCCGCACCCACTCCACGACCGCGCCCGGCCAGGGGCGGCCTCGGCGGGGGTTTCGGGGGCTTCGGCGGGATGCCGGCGGAGAAGTCGATGGACTTCTGGCCCTCCACCCGGCGGATCCTCCGGCGGCTGAGCCCCAAACGCGCCAGGGTCCTGGCGGTGATCGGCCTCGCCGTGATCAGCGTGGTGTTCTCCGTCATCGGACCGAAGATCCTCGGCATCGCGACGGACGTGATCTTCAACGGGGCGATCGGCGGTCAGCTGCCCGCCGGAACCACCAAGGAGCAGGCCGTCCAGGCCGCGCGCGCCTCGGGCCACGACAACTTCGCCGACATGCTCGCGGGAATGGACATCGTCCCGGGGCAGGGCATCGACTTCGGCGCGCTGGCCACAGCACTGACCTGGGCACTCGGCCTCTACCTCGCGGCATCGGCCCTGATGTGGCTGCAGGGCTATCTGCTCAACGACGTGACCCAGCGCACCGTGTTCCGGCTGCGGGCCGACGTCGAGGACAAGATCAACCGGCTCCCGCTGCAGTTCTTCGACGGCCAGCCGCGCGGCGAGCTGCTCAGCCGGGTCACCAACGACATCGACAACGTGTCCCAGACCCTGCAGCAGACGTTGAGCCAGCTGCTGAGCTCACTGCTCACCGTGATCGGCGTACTGGCGATGATGTTCGTCATCTCTCCGCTGCTCGCGGTGATCGCTCTGGTGACGATCCCGATCATGATGCTCATCACCGGGCAGATCGCCAAGCGCTCGCAGAAGCAGTTCGTCGCGCAGTGGGCCAACACCGGCACGCTGAACGCCCACATCGAGGAGGCGTTCACCGGTCATGAGCTGGTGAAGGTGTTCGGGCGTGGGCCCGAGGTCGAGCAGGTCTTCCGGGAGCGCAACGACGCGCTGTACAAGGCGAGCTTCGGCGCCCAGTTCATCTCCGGGATCATCATGCCGATGATGATGTTCGTCGGGAACCTCAACTACGTGGCCATCGCCGTCGTCGGCGCTGTACGGGTCGCCACCGGGTCGATGAGCCTGGGCGACGTCCAGGCGTTCATCCAGTACTCCCGGCAGTTCACCCAGCCGCTGACGCAGGTCGCCTCGATGGCCAACCTGCTGCAGTCGGGCGTGGCGTCCGCCGAGCGGGTCTTCGAGCTGCTCGACGCGGCGGAGCAGCAGCCGGACCCGGCGGATCCTGTGCTGCCCGCCACCCGGCGTGGCCGCGTCGAGTTCGAGCAGGTGTCCTTCCGCTACGACCCGGAGCAGCCCCTCATCGAGGACCTGTCGCTGGTGGCCGAGCCCGGGCACACGATCGCGATCGTCGGCCCGACCGGCGCGGGGAAGACCACGCTGGTCAACCTGATCATGCGTTTCTACGAGCTGGACGCGGGTCGCATCACCCTCGACGGCGTCGACATCACCGCGATGCGCCGCGAGGACCTGCGCTCGCAGATCGGCATGGTCCTGCAGGACACCTGGCTGTTCGGCGGCACGATCCGCGACAACATCGCGTACGGCGACCCGCGGGCCACCGAAGCGGAGATCCAGACCGCGGCACGGGCGGCCCACGTCGACCGGTTCGTCCGCACGCTGCCCGATGGGTACGACACCGTGATCGATGAGGAGGGCGGCAACATCAGTGCGGGCGAGAAGCAGCTGATCACGATCGCCCGCGCCTTCCTCGCCGACCCGTCCCTGCTCATCCTGGACGAGGCCACCAGCTCGGTGGACACGCGGACCGAGGTCCTGGTGCAGCACGCGATGGCGGCGCTGCGTACGGACCGCACCAGCTTCGTCATCGCTCACCGGCTGTCCACCATCCGGGACGCCGACCTCATCCTGGTCATGGAGACGGGCAGCATCGTCGAGTACGGCACCCACGACGAACTGCTCGCCGCCCGGGGCGCGTACTACCGGCTCCACTCCGCCCAATTCAGCGGCGCCCTGGTGCCGGTGGACGACGAGACGACCGGCGTCTGATCTCCGTCACGGCCTCCCGTGCCTGTCCGCAGTGGTCGTGTCCTACCCCGCCGTCGTGACGCCGACGGTTCGCCGGGGATCGATGACCTGCAGGACCTCGTCGATACCGGGTTGGTTGAAGCCCTTGAACCCGTCATTGCGCTCGATGTTCTCCAGATGGCAGCCGATGGCGCCGCGCAACCGGAAGTTCTCGGCCTCCTGCGCGTCGAGATGGCCTTCCCGTTCCAGGGCGTCCACGTGATCGGGGTCCACCGGCAGCCACTGGCCGGCGGTGAGCTCCTGGTAGAGGTGGGGCAGGTCGGAGAACGGCTTCATCATCACGATGCCCAGACCATGCAGCTGGCTGCGCAGTTCCCGCTGGTCGTACAGCCCCGCCACGTGGTTGAGCCCGGCCTCCAGCATCGACTCGCCGTGCATCGCGCACCACAGCCCGGCCCGGCGGTGTCTCTCCAGCGGGTCGAGCGCCGTGTGCGCGAAGTCGAAGTCGAGCTCGTGCGGGGCCAAGTCGATATCGGCGAAAATGGTGCTTCCGATCACCGGCTGCTCGAGGATCTGCGAGCCCCACCCCGCCTGGTGCCCGGCGTAGAACAGCTCGCGGCATTCGTACCCGAGCATCTCCAGCAGTTTGATCGTGCGGTCGAAGTACTGCCGGGACGCGTCGTAGGTGTGGTGGTCGATGTTGGACCAGCCGATCCCGGCGGCGTCCTGGCGCTGCTTCTGAATGCGGCCGGCTTCGCAGCGGACCATCCAGTACTCCCGCTCCGCCCGCAGGAACAGGTCGCACGTCCAGTGACGGCCGATGTCATCGATCGCCGCCCGCACCAGACGCTCGGTGTGATCGAAGCCGTCCAGCGGATGCGCGAACTGCCTGCGCCGGGTTCGCAGCGTCTGCTGATGAATCTGAGCCGCCCGGATCAGCTCCGGTCCGGCAGCGGAGAGGTCGAACCCGGGGAACCCGTTGCGCTCCACGACGCTGATCAGCACGCCGTCGCCGCGGAGGACGTCTGCGAAGCGGTACGGGGCATGCACCTCACCCACGACCCGGGCGTCGAGACCCTGCGCTTCGACGAACGTCGCGACCGACTCGACCCGGATGGCCAGCTCGATGTCCCGGTTGCCGTCCAGGACCGCCGGGAACCGGCCGCCCCGGTGCCGCCGTACGCCGGACTCGACCCGTTCCCAGCCGGCGTCCTGGAAGCGCCGCGCCCAGTCACGCGGCACCAGCACGTGGTCGATCAGGTCCCGCAGCCGTACCCCACAGCTCCCGCGCAGGTCGTCCGCGAGAGCCCGTGCCCGCCGGCTGCGCGCCAGGACCTCGTCCAGCAACTCGGTGACGAGGGCTTCCGCACGGGGGTGCGGCTCCCAGGCGGGCATACGCTGGTGATCCACGATCAGTACTCCGTCCGGACCGCGATCGTGCCGGCGTGGATGGTGGCGAACAGGTTGCGCTCACTGATCAGCTTCATCCTGTCACCGGACAGCTTTCCCTTTCCGGTGAGCAGGGCCACCGGCGGCGAGATCTCGCCCTTGTTGATGCTGACGTGGACATCCCAGGGGCCGGTAATCGAAATGGTCGGATTTTCGGCACGCCCGGAGACCGCACGTACGGCACCGTCGGCGATCACGATGTGGTACGCCGCCTCACCGTGCGGAGAGTCCGTCGCCGTCTGCTCGAAGACGATGTTCTTGCCGACGGCGGCCCTGGCGACCTCCTCCGATGCCTGGATCGCGGCATCCACCTCGGCGACCCACTCCTTGCTGAAGAACAGTGCCATGGCACATTCCCTTCGTACGTAGGCACAGATCAGTTGATGTAGCCGTCGCCGGGGTGGGCGCGGGGGAAGTCACGGACATAGCGGAAGAACTTGCCGAGTGCGCGGTCGGCGTCGATCAGCACGTCCTCACGGAAACGGATCGTGTCCATCACCGGCGCGTCTTCGTCCTGGAGCTGGACCATCAACGCCTGACTCATGAACAGGATCTGCTCGGTCTTGGCGTCACCCTCGGGGGTGCCGTCGCTCCTGGTGGTGGCCTGGACGTTGAAGCCCCGGCAGCCGCCGGGAACCGGCGTACCGGAGAACGCACCCATGACCTCGGCCCCCTCCCTGGTGGTCATCGTCAGGGTGATGGAGTTGTCGCCGAAGCAGCGCACGCGCTGATGGAGCCAGCCGAAATTGGGGAGCTCGCCCTCGACCTCGTACTCGTACTGGTAACCCTCCATGACGATGTCGGCCGGATCATGCTCCATCTTCATCCCGTGCAACTCCCGCAGGTGCTGGAAGTCCATGGAGTTGGTCAGCAGCATGTAGGGGTCCACCTTCCACCGCCGCGTCTCCTGCACCTGGAAGACCAGGTCCTCGACGGGGTGAGTGGGGAAGGCCGGCGGGTCGTAGAGCGGCTCCGTCCCGTTGAACGCCCAGATCAGACCCATGGTCTCCGCCACCGGGTAGGTGAAGAGGCGCGCCTGTCTGGGGATGCGCTTGCTGCTGGCCGGGATCTTGCTGCACATTCCGTCCGGGCCGTACTGCCAGTTGTGGAAGGCACACCGGACGTCGTTGCCCTGGACATCGCCGACGGACAGGTCGGCACCCAGGTGCCGGCAGTACGCACTGTGCACGCGGGCCTGGCCATCGGCCCCGCGATAGACGACGACTCTTCCGTCGAGGAACTCCCGGCCGACCAGCCGGCCCTTGTCGACCTCGCTGCTCAGCGCGACCGGGAACCAGCACTGCGAGAATCCACCCTCCCCTTCCCTGGGGATTCCCTTGTTTCCGATCTGCGGCATGGGGTTGGTGATTGTCACGGCGACCTCCCAGGGTATCGACCGGCAAAGTTGTAGGACAACGTACGGGACCGTTTCCCCCTGGTTCAAGGGGCCTGTCCGGCTTGTTACTCCTGAAGGGCCTTCTCCCCCACGGCCTGGTCCTGGCTGTAGTGACCGCCGGAGATGCCCACGCCGCCGACGCAGACACCGTCAACGATCACCGGGAAGCCGCCCGGCAGCAGCGATACGTCCGATGAACCGGTGAAGGCCACCGTCAACCTGGGGTCCTGAGCGAAGCTCTCGGCCACCGCGTGGGTGGGAGCGCCGAAGCTGGCGGCGGCGACCGCCTTGCGGCGGGCGAAGTCAGCCGCCACGAAGCCCACACCATCCCCGCGAGCCGCGGCGACCACATGGCCGCCGACGTCGACGACCGCGACCGCCACCGGCACCGACTGGGCGCCCGCCGTGTCGAGAACCCGCTGGACCAGTGTGAGGGCGTGGTTGACCGAAAGGTTAGTCATGATTTTCCTCCTAATTCGTGGTTACGTCGGTAATCGGGCTCTACGCGAACGTCGGCAGGCCGATGACGAAGATCTCGGTGTCCTCCTGCGCGCGGTAGGTCGCGCTTTCTCCGCGGTCGAGATAGATCGCGGTCCCGGCCGGCAGAACCTCGGCCCCGCAGCTCACGGACCCACTGGTCACGTAGTGGATTCTGGCGGCCGGCCGGGCGGCGACCTCGTGGGCCGCTTCGCCCGCGACGCGGATGAACCCGACGTCGGTGCGCCGCTCCCCGAACGTCGCCAGATGCTTGTGCGCCACCCCCTCCTCGGTGTCCGAAGGCACCCAGGCGAAATGCTCCGGCCACATTGTGAGCGGGTGGTCGTAGCGCGCGGACGGATACGCCACCGGTCTGCCGTGGACGTGCTCCCAGATCGCCTCGTAACCGTCCTGGTTGCGATGACGGCCGCTCTCGTCGACATAACGGAAGATGCCGTTTTCGAACGTGCCGCGCTCAGCGAGCTCCCGGTTGCCTGCGGCCAGCTGGTCGTAGCTCATGAACCCGGTCCCCGTGGAGCCGCCCATCTGGATGCCGAGGATCGTCGCCCCCATCCCGACCTGGGGTCCGTAGTAGGTGCCTTCGGGAAAGTAGGTCACGGTGCCGGCGGGCATGATCCGGTCACGCAGGTACTGGTGCCGACCTTGAAGAACCAGATGGATCTGGTCGAAGTTGTGGTGGTGCCGCGGCGTCCGGTACCGCTCGTCGATCTGTACCAGCGACAGCTCGAAGTTGTCCGGTGATCCCTCCGTGCCTTTCAGCAAGCGCTGGAACGCGATCCCGTCGCCTCGATGATTCGCGAACGACTCGGGCGGGATGGCGCTGACGGCCACAGTCCGCATGACAGCCCCTCGTTCTTTATTCTCCAACAGTTTTGTAGGACAATAACCGCGAACACAGAGGGAAGCAAGAGTTGGAACACCTGGTGATGTGGAGATCCGTCAGCGGCTGCCACAGCCGCCGGGAGGCCACTCAGCCGGACTCCGGGAATGCCGATCACACGACCGCTCGTCGGCCACAGGTAGTCGCGCGACCGGGGCTCGGCATGGCCGCCCGGCCGCTTCGCCGCGTCTTCGGGCTCTCAGCGCTCCGAGCCACGCCCGTTCAACGCCGCCTGCGCGATCACCGCATCAACTGATCGCGGATATTCGCCGGGCCGCGGAACGCGTGCTCGTCCCGTAGCACATGCCGGATCGAAGACCGCACGTGTTCACGCATCGCGCGTTCCGCCGCTTCGGCGTCACCCGCCAGGATGGCCGAGGCGACGGCCTGGTGCTCGTGGATCGACTGAGCCTTGCCGGTCGCGTCGGCCAAGAGGCGATGGAGCAGCCGGAAGGCCTGCACCTGAAGTTGACCGACGATCCTGGCCAGCATGTCGTTCCCGCTGATTTCGACGATCACCTCATGGAATCTCGCGTTGACGTCCATGTAGCCGGGCACGTCCGTGAGCTCACGATGCCGCCACACCTCGTCCAGCACCTGTTCCAGGCGCCTGCGGTTGTCGCCCTTATCGATCTGCTCGGCGGCGAGACGTGCCGCCAGCCCCTCAAGGGCCTCACGCACCTGGAACAGGCTGAAGACCTGCTCTCGGCTCATCTTCCGCACCAGGGCACCACGATAAGGCTCGATCACGAGCAGCCCGTCAGCCGCCAACCGCCCGAACGCCTCACGCAGCGAGCCCCGGCTGACCCCGAATTCCTCGGTCAGGTCAGACTCGACAAGCCGCTGACCGGGCACGAAGCGACCGGCTTTGATGCCGTCCACGATGGCCGCCGCGACAGCGTCGACCGTGGTCGCGGGGCCCCTGTTACGGGAAGTGGCCATCAGATTCGCCTTACCAAGATGTCGGACATTACGACCATCGTAGTCCTCGAGCGGCGTGCTCGCCGATGGCCGGCCGAGCACGGCGACGGAGCATCCTCGGCGGCTGAGCCACGAACGTCTCAAGCCACCGGCGGATCAGCGCGCCTCGCCAGGCGTCGGCAGCCCGATCTCGGGCGTGCCGTTGCGGGCCGACCACGTCGTGCTCAGCGACCTGGCGAGAAATCACGACACAGCCGGCCTGGCAGTCGTCCGCCGGGTCGTGGAGATCGGGTGACGAGCGGGCCCCGGGCGAGGACCTCACCTCATGTGCGTCGGCGACCAGGGAGCGCAGTGCGCTGTCGCGAAGCGCGAGCCCGGGTGGATGCGTGGCAGGGGCGGGAGGACCCTACGGGTGCCCTCCGGAAAGGAGCGGACGCCGGCCGGGCCACGGCGCAGCGGGACCTAAGTGATCTCCAGCAGACGCTCACGCACCGCGTAGACGACGGCCTCCATCCTCGAGTGGAGCTGCAGCTTCTCCAGGATGTTGCGCACGTGGTTCTTGACCGTGTTCTCGGAGATGAACAGCTCCTTGGCGATCTCCCTGTTGTTCATGCCCTTCGCGACGAGGCGGAGCACCTCCATCTCGCGATCGGTCAGCTTCGGCACCGGGAGCTGCGGCGGCCGCTCGGCCTCCTTGCGGCTCATGGTGGCGAACTCGGAGATCAGCTTCGCCGCCATCGCGGGGTTGATGAGCGACTGTCCCTCATGCACGCCGCGCACCGCGTCGGGCACCTCGTCGAGTTGGACGTCCTTGAGCAGATATCCGGTGGCGCCCGCCTTGATCGCCTCGAAGAGGTCCTCCTCCTCGTCGCTGACCGTCAGCATGATGACGCGGGTGCTCGGCACCGATTCCTTGATGGCCCGGGTCGCCTCGATGCCGTCCTGCCGGGGCATCCGGACGTCCATCAAAATCACATCGGGCAGCAGCCTGTCGGCCAGTTCGACCGCCTCACGGCCGTCGCTCGCCTCGCCTACGACTTCGATGTCCGCCTCCGCGGCCAGCGCCAGCTCAAGGCTGCGGCGGATAAGCGCGTGGTCGTCGACGATCAGCACACGGATCGGCTCGCCGCGACCGGCCACACTGGCAACCTCGTCGGATCGGGTCACGAAACCTCCTCGCGGGGGCCAAGGACGCTTAAACACTTTCCCGCAAAGCTTCACGGGCAACGCGCTGACCGTCATCATTACACGGTTCTGGACGAGATGCGGATCTTCGTCGGTGCGACATGGCCTCCACCCGCCCAGGTGCGGCCCCCGGTCACCCGACGCCGTGCTCGGCGAACACCGCTGAGACGGCCGGACCCATCGGAGTCAGCTGCCGCCGGAGGTTCTTCAAGAGTTCATCGCGCTGCCTCAGCAGATCGTCTCGAAGCTCCGGCAACTGGACGAACACCGGCTGACCAGCGAACATCGGGTCGGGGATCGTCACGGCCGCGCGCCGGAGCAGCCTCGCCCGCTCGCGCAGCCCACCGGTGACGGCATCGACGGTCCGCGTGATCGCGCCGAGCTCTGTTCGCACCCTGTCGTGGTGGGGACCTTTCCACCGCATCCGGCTGACTGCGTCGCTGACAGGCTTCAGCACCCCGTCGATGGCCTCGGCTAGATCCTCGTGTTCGTATGCCAATTGGGCCAAATCGTCATTCAGCGACATCCCCGTTTCCTATCCGATCGACACCGGCGTGCAAGAATGCTTCCACATCGTGTAAACAACGGCTAGGTTCTTGTGTCGTGGATCCAGAGCGGGTGGTCGACGCGGACGAGCTCGAACAATTGGCCAAGCTGCTCATCGACAGACGGCAACTCGCGGAGCAGTACTATGCCCAGGCCTGCCAGTTCGTGGGGCAGTCGGGGGCGAACCAGTTGGTGACCGTACTGAAGTGGGCCACCGACACCGCAGCCGACCTGCGCAATCGCGCCGACATCGCTCGAGCTGCGGAAAAAGGTGGCGATCCCTTCGGTTCTTTGTCCACATTCGGACTCACCACGGCAATTACCACGATTTCCGGTCAGGATAGAACTCGACTGAGGAAAGGCCTCAAATCTCTCATCGCCGATAGCGGTAAGGCCGACCCGGAACAGCGGGCGCAGGCGATTCGCGAGTTCTTCGGGAAATTGACCACTGCCGAACGGTCCTGGCTCGCCGTCGATCAACCCGGGGTGGTCGGCCGATTGGACGGCGCTCCCGCGAAAGTTCGCTATGCCGCCAATCGGCTCCTGATCGAGCGCGCCCTCGCGCACGAGCAGCGAAACCTGCTCGAGTTGAAGACGGCCGATCCCGCAAACCCCCGGATGAAGATCCTTGAGCAGCGAGTAGCCCGCATGGCGGAGTTCCTCCAGCCCCGGACGACCGGCGACGGCCAACTCAAGCCCCGGCAGTTCCTGCTCTTCGATCCCGCCGACGACGGCCGGGTGGCTGAAGTCTTCGGCGATCTCGCCAGTGCCGAAAACGTCGCCGTCATGGTCCCCGGCATCACCAACCGACTCGACAACTACAGAGACATCTTCAAAGACGCGCAAAACCTGATCGCCGACCGGTCGACCGGTAAGGATCTCCCGGAAACGGCAGTGATCACCTGGCTGGGATACGACACACCCGAGTTCGGCGACTCCGTGCTACCGGCCAAGGCCGAGGCGGGTGCTCCCGCCCTGCACTCGTTCCGGGCCGGGCTGGAGGCGGCCACGGGGGCGAAGTTCGCACTGTTCGCGCACAGCTACGGCACTCTGCTAGCGAGCAAGGCACTTCAGCAGGGCACGCCGTTCGACTCGGTGGTCTTCATGGGCAGTCCCGGCCTGGGCCCCAACATCAACAGCGCGGCCGATCTCAAGCTCGCCCCCGGCACCCGGGTTTTCGCCATGCGGGCTCCCGGAGACGTGGTCTCCTATACCGAGGCACACGGCAGGGATCCGGCCGAGTTGTCCGGCATCCAACGGCTGGCCACCGGTGCCTCGTCCGGGCACTCGCAGTATTACATCGCTGACAACACCGCCTTGCACAATCTGCAAGCCGTTGTTACCGATGGTAGGTGCGTGCAGACGTTCACAGGGTCGCCGAGGCTGGACGACGAACAGTTCGGCGCGAGCGGCGTGCGCGTTCTGGTCCGGGAGCTCCAGAATCGGGTGCCGCAGTGGAAGACCGCCGAGCTCGCCGCAACGTTCGAGCCGGTCATCAAGGATGCGCTCGACGGGAAGACCGACCAGAAGACCACAATCGACCGGGCCATTCAGGAGCTCAAGAAATCTGATCTCGGCGGTTACCTCTCCGCCGCCGACGTCGCCGAGATCACCGGCAAGGCCCTCACGGCGGCCGGCGAGCCGCTCGCTGAACGGGCCGTCGTGTTCACCGCGACCAGGGGAGCCTTCCCGCGATGAGATTCCCCACCTCGCTCAGCGGCGTCGTCACGGTGCTGGCCCTGCTCACACTCATGACCGCCTGCACGAGTGAACCGGAGACGAGGATGACGCCCGAGCAGTCCCGTGAGGTCTTCATCACCGAGGCCAAGGCCATCATCCGAGCAGTCTTCCCCGGCGCAGATCCTCTCGTGGTCGTGAAAGTAAAGGATGTTCCATGCGGTGGACCGGTCGGCACCGACTTCTCAAGCGTGGAAAGCAATATCAACGTTCACAGCG
Source organism: Sphaerimonospora sp. CA-214678 (assembly GCF_050942215.1). Classification (GTDB taxonomy): domain Bacteria; phylum Actinomycetota; class Actinomycetes; order Streptosporangiales; family Streptosporangiaceae; genus Sphaerimonospora. Next base: position 1,266,904 of record NZ_CP192056.1, on the reverse strand, counting down.
ATGCCCCCGACAAGCCGGATCCCGATGAGGTCTTTCAGAAGGTCGTTGACACGCTGAAACAGCGAGGTTGGAAGATCAACTACATCGAGGAGCGCATCACGGGAGCCAGACGCAAAGGTGTGGGTGGCATCAGCGCCGGAGTAGGTGACTCTCCCGTTGGCATCAACATCCTCGGCGACACCGAGTGTGTGCGGAACCCGGATGGTTGATGTGCGCTCTTTCTGACCGGGCATGGGCCGTACGGCTGAACGGGCCGGGACAGCAGCGCAGGCCGGACCTCCTGGATATGGTCCGACCTGCGCCCAGGCGGAGCGTCAGCCCTCGACGAGCCTGAGGACTCCGTAGTTGTAGCCGCGCCGCCGATAGACGACGCTGGGCAGTCCTCCCTCCTTGTCCCGGAAGAGGAAGAAGTCGTGGCCCACGAGCTCCATCTCGAAGAGCGCCTGATCGATCGTCATGGGCTCGGCCTTGTGGAACTTCTCGCGGACGACGAGCGGGCCGTCGCCGTCCATCTCTATCGGGACGATCGACTCCCCGTCCTCGCCCCGATCCTTCTGTGCGGCCGGCTGCGCGGCGGCCGCCACCGGCGCCTGCTCCGGCGATGCCACCTGGGCGGCGGCCTTCTCGGCGACCTCAGCGGGAAGGCCGACGCCGAGATCGGCGAGCGAGAAGGGCAGGCTCTTGCCGTGATGGGCCTTCCGCCTTCCGCTGAGCCGCCGCAGCCGCTCCTCCAACTTGGCGAGTGAGATGTCCAGGGCGGCGAACCGATCGTCCGCGGAGGCCTCCGCGCGGATCACGGGCCCCCGGGAGTACACGGTCAGTTCCACCCGCTCCCGATGACCGCTCTGCCGATGGTTGGGTAGTTCGGAAACTTCGACGTCTACGCGGATAAGCTTGTTGTCCAGCCGTTCGATCCTGGCCAGCTTGGCAGTCGCATGATCACGGAACCGGTCACTCACTGCGGCGTGCCGTCCCTTGACGATGATTTCCACGCATAGCCCCCCTTCGCACGTCGACTGTTCTGTACAGCGCTCGAAGCACCCGTCCGGCCGACCTGGTCTTCGTCCCCACATTCGCCTGCTGAGGGGTTCGCAGCTCAATCGCCACTACTGCCCTTCTCCTCTGACGGGAGGCATCTGGCCTTCCGGGAGGGCAGGACTTACTTCTAAGCCGCACCGTGATCGGTCGACCAAGAGTCGCCTTACGTGGACCGTTTCGCCTGCGGCTGGCATCGGCTAGCCAGGCCGGACCCCTGAACGGAGTCGGCCCGGTGCAACCACGGACCCGAACGGGTGCCATGTCTGCACGCTAGCCGCTGCCGACAGGAATGTCAGCCACGAGATCCGGCAGACGATCACTTTGCGTTGTCCGGGTTTCGGATGGGACCGGTGAAACGTACGTCCAAGAGACCGGAACGGCCGGGGATCTCACCTCTCCCAGGGCCCCGACCAGGGGAGTCGCGCCGGCAGCGGCACGCACGTGCGGTCTTCGGCCGTGTACGACTTTGAGCCATATTTACTGTCGGTGATGACCTGTCGGCTTACTCCCCCGGCGTGTCGTGCCGATCCGGCGACGGCTGGGATCTCGGACTCGCCGCCTTCGGCGATCCCGGCTCGGCCGCGCCGGCCGGCAGGACCTCACCGGTTTCGAGGAGGGTCTTGAGGCCGGACAGGACATGCGGCCAACCTTCGCCGATCATCGACAGCACGGTGCTCCCGGGTTCGAAGCCGTCGTGCACCACGGTCAGCCTGACCGACTGCACGAGATCTTCGATCTCGAAGGTCACCTTCGAGCGGCGCTCCCCCGCCAACTCGGCGAGCGTCTCGCCGTCGAGGCCGACGGCCTCACCGAACTCCCGGGTGAACGTGTGCCATGTGTACGACAGCCGGTGGTAGGGGTCGGCCTCGAGGACGACCTGGTCGGGATCGGTGATCGTCACATCGGCGTGTTCCCATGTGATGGGCGAGCCCACCTGCCAGTCCGATATGAGCGCCGTACCCCAGTAGCGGCGGGTGAATGACGCCTCGGTCAGCCCCTGCCAGAGCCGCTCCGGCGTGGTGTTGATGTAGGTGGTGTAGACGAACTCGGGCCTGTGCATCGGGCTGCCCTCCAGCGCTCTCTTCAAGTCCGACAGAGCGTGAACCCGGTGTCGGTCGTATCGGCTGATCCATCGTTCGGCGATGGCGTTGATCGGGGCGGCGTTGAGGTAGTGCAACTTCTCCCGGCCCCGCCGGACCGTGGTCACCAGGTCGGCCGCCTCCAGGATGGCCAAATGCTTGCTGACCGACTGCCGGGCCATGTCCAGGCCCGCGCACAACTCCCGCAGGGTCTGCCCGTTCCGTGAGTTGAGGCCGTCCAGCAACCGACGGCGACTGGGGTCCGCCAGCGCCTTGAACACCTCGTCCATGCCCCCGACTCTCGCCACTCCGAATATGCAGCCGTCCGGCTACCTAAAGATATGCAGCCGGACGGCTGCATGTCAATCACCGCGAGACCGCCCGGACGAGACCCCGTTGACAGGGAGAGTCAGTAAGTACAGACTTACGGTTCGTGGGAACTAACGGAGCCGCCGCGCTCTCCGCACTGGCCGACCCGACACGGCGCGCCATCTTCGAATGCCTCGCCCGCGGCCCCAAGGCGGTCGGCCTGCTCGCCGAACAACTGCCGGTCAGCAGGCCGGCGGTGTCCCAGCACCTGCGCGTGCTGAAGGACGCGGGTCTCGTCACCGACCAGGCGGACGGAACCCGGCGCATCTACCGCATCGACCGGCAGGGCGTCGACGCGATCCACGCCTATCTGGACCAGATGTGGGGCCAGGCACTGCGGAGTTTCCAGGAGACGGCGGAGCGGTTGGCCGCACAGGAGCGGAACGGCCCGCCGGAAGGCGATCACCAAGAAGAGGAGCGACCATGAGCGACGACTTCATCGAGCCGGTACGGCACACGGTGACGGTGCCGCTGCCGATCGAGCGCGCGTTCAGCGTGTTCACCGACGGCTTCGACACGTGGTGGCCACGCAGTCACAGAATCGGCGCGACGGAGATCGCGGAGACGGTCCTCGAGCCGCGGGCGGGCGGCCGCTGGTACGAGCGGAGCGTGGACGGCGTCGAGTGCGACTGGGGGCGCGTCCTGGTCTTCGAGCCGCCGCACCGGCTGGTCGTGACGTGGCACATCAACGGACAGTGGCAGTACGACCCCGACCCCGGCCACGCCAGCGAGGTGGAGGTGCGCTTCACCGAGGACACCGGGCACACCCGGGTCGATCTCGAGCATCGACACATCGAACGGCACGGCGGCAGCGCCGTACGGCTGTCGGAGGCGGTCGCGTCGCAGAACGGATGGTCCGTCATCCTGGGGGGCTACACGAAGATCGCGGCCAACACGCCGTCCCGGTCGTGACGCGTCTCCTCACGCCGGGCGCCTCAGGACGCGGCCGTTCCGTCCCGGCGGCCGGGTTGCGGTCCTCCTGGGGGTGGCGGCGACCGTGACCGCCAGCGGCACCTCGGCACCCGCCAGGCGCAGCGCCCGTGCCGCCTCCGCCAGCGTCGATCCGGTGGTGACGATGTCGTCGACCAGGACGACCACGGCTCCCCGGCGCTGAAGCGCCGCCAGAAGACCCGTACGGCCGGGCGCCACCTCGAACGCGCCCGACAGATTAGCGGCACGCCGCGCGGAGCTGAGCCCCGCCTGATCGGCCACCCGTCTCGACTGCCGGAGCATCGGCACCGACACGACCGGCGGACCGAGGAGGCGCAGCTCCGCCGCCGCGGCCTCGGCGACGGCCCGGACGGGGTCGTGACCCCGCTTCCGCGACGCGGCACGGGCGCTCGGCACCGGGACCAGCGCCAGCGGCCGCGACCACCGGTCGGGCGGCTCGGTGCGAACCTCAAGCGCCGCGGTCACCACCCGGGCGAGGCAGACGGCCAGGACCGGGGCGACGACCGTACGGCCGCGTTCCTTGAGTGCGAGGAGCATGCGGCGGGCCGCGCCGTCATAGGTGGTCGCCGACCAGCAGTCCGGCAGACCCGCAGGCGGTGGATTTGGCGGCCGGGCGGCCGGATTCCGCAGCAGCTCCGCCGTACAGGCGCGGCAGGCCGCCGATCCCGGTTCGCCGCAGCCGGCGCAGCGGGGCGGGAGGACGAGATCGAGAAAGGCCGCGAGCACGGCCCCACCATGCCAGGAGCCACCGACAGAACCGCCCGGCCCCGGCCTCCCGGCGTCAGCCGAGGGGGTAGACGGGGTTGGCGGCGCCGTCCTTGGCGAGCACGGCCCACTCCCGTTTGTCTCCGCTGTAGGTGCGCACCTCGCCGTGGCCCGGGCCCGGCTCGCCCTTGTCCGTGTCCGTTCCGGCCAGCACGTGATCGGGGGCTCCGGCGATCGAGTCGAGCTCGGTCTGGGCGTCGAGCTTGATCGCCCGGGCCGCGACCGGAATGCCCTCCATGACCGACCAGGTGGCGAGCTCCTGGCCGCCCTTGCCCTTGGAGAGCACGAGCAGGTCGGCGGCGTCCTGCCAGGCGATCGCCTTGATCTCCTGGCGGTCCTGGGCCTCGACCAGCGTCCGCACGTTGCCGATCCTGATCTGTTGGCCGACCCGGAAGACCGTGCCGACCTTCACGGTGGTGCCGAGGCCCTCGTCCATGATCACCGCTACCCGGGCGCCGTCACGCGACACCCGGAGCGCGCTCAGGCGGCCATTCGCCAACTCGGGCGGGATGCCGACCCGGCGGGCCTCCCCCTGGGTCGCCTGCCACACCCGGGTCTTGCCCGGTTCACTGATCTCGGCGGCCCACACCGATCCGTAGCGGTCCCACGAGGGGCCGGTGAGGTCCTTGCCCGCGATCCATCGCTGCCACTTGTCCCCCGGGGTCGTACCCGTCACGTAGACCCCGTCGCCGTTGGCCAGCGCCGCGATCCTGGGCTGGTAGTCCCCGGAGACGGCGGGGGCCCGGAACTCGACGTCCCGCTCGCCCGCCGCGCCCGGGAGCGGGTCGCCGCCGCCCTTGTCCTTCACCCGGTGCAGCCTGCCGTCCTGCATGAAGTACGCCTGGGCCTGGGGCGTCACCACATCGGGGTCGAACTGGGCGTAGTCCGACAGCTTGAAGCGGAGGCCGGTCCCGCGGAAGAGCTCGCCGTTGACGCGGATCTCGACGGTGAAGCCGGTCACCAGCTCCCTCAGGCTCCACACGAGCTGGGCCTTCATCGTGTCGATCTGGTCGTCGGAGACCGACTCCACGGCCGAGGTGAAGTCGACGACGAGCGTGTCGCCGCCCTCGACCGTGATGCGGTTGAGTTCCGTGCCGCTGGGGAAGGCGCTGACGACCGCGCCCTGGATCGGCTGGGTGGGGCCGGCGAGCAACCGGCGGACCCGGGTCTCGGGCAGCCCCCTGCCGGGAATGATCGGCACCCACACCCGGTCGACGACGAGGCCGTTGACCGGGGTGGCCGGGGGGAAGCACAGGTCAACGGGGCGGTAGGCCCGCTGGAGGTCGGCCGACGACAGGAGCCGTCCGTCGGGCAGCTGAGCGATCCGCCACTGGCCGTCATCCTCCTTGACCAGCCGGAACGTCTCGTCCACCGCGCCGGTCGCCGGTGTGTAGCCGCCGCCGGGCCCGATGGTGGCGACGGCCGTGCCCCTGAGCGTGACGGTGGCTTCCTTGGCGTCTTTGAGCGTACGCATCGGGCCCGAGATCTTGCCCTCTTCATAGACCCTCGTCTGCTTCGAGGGGTTCCACTTCCGGGAGGCGTCGGCGGTCAGATACCGCTTGGCCGTGGTCAGGCGGGAATCGTCGAAGCTCGCCGTGGCCGCCTGGAACCCCTTGACGACGTCCTCCGGCGAGGCGTCCTTCCGCGGGGGCTCGGCGATCATGCGGACGTACTGCTGGCTGAGCGTGTCCCTGGCCCTGTCCTCGGCCACGACGCGCGGGCTGCCGCTCGTCGGCACGGTGGTGCATCCGGCGCCCGAGGCGAGCAGGGCGAACGCGGTGGCCGTCACCGTGACGCGCCGGCAGGCGCGTCCGGGGGAAGATCGGGATCGCCCGGGCTCCCTGGCGAGGTGGGCGCCTCCCGTCCAGGTCGATCTTTTACGAATCATCGAAACCGCCCGCGTCCGCGGTCTCCCGTGCTCCGACGCCGACCTCCGAGATCGCCCCGGCCGCCGGAGACAGGACCGGGGTGCCGTGCCCCCGCCACGAGCGACGCATCTCCACCTCGGGCGGCACCAGCGGCAGCGGCGATCCCCTGAGCGGAGCCCCGGCCACCCTGGGCAGCGACAGGCGGAACTGACTGCCCTCACCCGGCGATCCCCAGGCCTGCAGCCAGCCGCCGTGCAGCACGGCGTCCTCCCGTGAGATGGCCAGCCCCAGGCCGGTGCCGCCGATGGTCCTGGCCCGTGACGGATCCGCCCGCCAGAACCGGTCGAAGACCATCGTCTCCTCACCCGGCTTGAGCCCCACTCCGTGGTCTCGTACGGCGACGGCCACGGCGTCGCGGTCGGCGCCGAGGGTGACCACGATCTCCCTGCCCTCGCCGTGCTCGATGGCGTTGAAGAGCAGATTGCGCAGGATGCGCTCGACCCTGCGGCTGTCGACCTCGGCCACGCAGGGCTCACTGGGCAGGCGCAGCTCGAACCTGGTGGCCTGCCGTTCCGCCAGCGCCTCGGAGTCGCCGACCGCGCGCAGGACGACATCGCGCATGTCGGCCGGCTCGAGATCGAGCGTGGCCGCACCCGCGTCGTGGCGGCTGATCTCCAGCAGGTCGGCGAGCATCGACTCGAACCGCTCAAGCTGGTTCTGCATGAGCTCGGCCGACCGCGCGGCGGCCGGGTCGAAGTCCTCCCGGCTCTCGTACAGCAGATCGGCCGCCATGCGGACGGTCGTCAGCGGGGTGCGCAGCTCGTGCGAGACGTCGGAGACGAACTGCCGCTGAACCTGGGACAGCTCCTCGAGCTGGTGGATCTTCAGGGTGAGGTTGGAGGCCATCTCGTTGAAGGAGGCGGCCAGCCGGGCCAGGTCGTCCTCCCCGCGTACTTTGAGGCGCTCCTCCAGCCGTCCTGCCGCGAGCCGTTCCGCCGCCTGCCGCGCGAGCCGTACGGGGGTGACGACCTGGCGGGTGACCAGGGAGGCGATCCCGGCGAGCAGCAGCACGAGCACCACGCCCGCGAGGATCAGCATGCGCTGCACGGCGAGCAGCGTGGTATCGACCTCACCCAGTGGGAACAGGTGGTAGATCTCGTAGGTCCCGTTGATCCGGGCGCCGATGACGATGCCGCTGACCGGCTGCCTGTCGCCCACATAGCGGAGCTTCGTGGGCTGCTCGACGAGCCCGTCGCTGCGCAGCACCTTCGCGCGCAGGGCTTCCGGCACGCTCGCCGGATCGATGCCGCCGGTGGCCCGGCGCTGGCCCACCTTGCTCTCGTTGAAGGTGACGATGTCGTAGCGCCCGCCGGACCGATCGACCAGTGCCTGGGCCGCCTTCCCGACCGGGTCGCCGGCCTCCCCCTCCGTGCCGCCCGGCATGGCGTCGGTCAGGTCGGGCGGCGGCGGGACGAGATAGCCGCTCGCCGTCGCGACGTTGGCCTGCGTCTCCTCCCTGGCCGACTGCAGGGCCCCCTGGAGCACCGACTTCGTGATCGACTGCATGAGGAACACGCCCAGCACCACCACAACGGTCATCGACAGCACGAGCGTGCTCGTGACCACACGGAACTGCAGCGAGCCCCGCCAGCTCCGCCGCAGCCTGCCCGCCGCACGGCGGGCGCGCCTGCGCACCCCCCGGGCGATCTGACCCGGGGTCCGGCGACGGGACCTGGCGGCTGAGGCGGGCATGCCGGAGGTGAGGCGTTACGCCGGGCCGGCCTTGTAGCCCACGCCTCGGACCGTCACCACGATCTCGGGGTGCTCGGGGTCCTTCTCTATCTTCGCGCGGAGCCGCTGCACGTGCACGTTGACCAGCCGGGTGTCGGCGGCGTGGCGATATCCCCAGACCTGCTCGAGCAGCACCTCGCGGGTGAACACCTGGCGCGGCTTGCGCGCCAGCGCCACCAGCAGGTCGAACTCCAGCGGCGTGAGGTTGATCGTCTCCTCGCCCCGCTTCACCGAGTGACCGGCCACGTCGATGGTGATGTCGCCGATCTGCAGGATCTCCGGGGTCGGCTCGTCGGTACGGCGCAGCCGAGCGCGGACGCGCGCCACGAGTTCCTTGGGCTTGAAGGGCTTGATGATGTAATCGTCGGCGCCCGATTCCAGGCCGAGCACCACGTCTATCGTGTCGCTCTTGGCCGTCAGCATGACGATCGGGACGCCGGACTCGGCGCGGATGCGACGGCATACGTCTATGCCGTCGGCCCCGGGCAGCATCAGGTCCAGGAGGACGAGGTCGGGCCGGGTGTCGCGAAACGCGTCCAGCGCCTTGTCACCATCGGAGACGAACGACGGCTCGAAACCCTCCCCGCGCAATACGATGCCGAGCATCTCGGCGAGAGCGGCGTCGTCGTCGACGACCAGCACGCGTCCTTTCATAGCCCCTCATTCGTTCTACGCTTGGGAGATTCAGGTGATTATCACAGGTTTCACTGGAAGGTTACCCGTGGGCGCCGCTTGGGGGTAACACCACCATCACAGAGGACGAAGTTTAGGCCCAGGAGCGAGGAAGCGCGATTACCTGACCGGATGCGGGCAGGAGCTTGAACCGCGCCCGACACTCGCCCCGGCGTCTCAGCGGCCGTCCGGGCGCGGAAGAGCGACTCCCGCGCGGGCCTCGTCCGAGTCTCCCCGCCGGTCTCGTACGGCTGATCCGATCGCGCGGGACCTGCCATGCCAAAGGCCGCTCCGACCTGCGCCGCGCCACCACACGGCGGGTCACGCCACCGTGCGGCGAGCCGTACAACATGCCAGGATTGGGACATGACAGACGCCCCCGATCCTACGCCCGACGTACCCCCCGGCTGGTCGGCCGAGCAACCTCCGCCGTACCGCGGCGGGGCCGCCACGTCCTGGGTCTCGCCAGGCGGCCAGGAACGGCCCGGCGCCTCCCCCGACCCCGGAAACCCCGGCGACCCCGGCGGCCCCGGTCCGCAGCGGCCGCCGTACGGCACGCCCCACGGGCACGGACCCGGTCCGTACGGCCACGGCGGGCAGCAGTACGGCGAACAGTCCGGGCCGTACGGCTTCCACCCGCAGCCCCAGGCCCCCCGGCCCGGCATCATCCCGCTGCGCCCGCTGGCCCTCGGCGACATCCTCGACGGTTCGATCAAGCTGATCCGGGCCAACCCGAAGGCGACGCTCGGCCTCTCGGCCGTCGTGGCCGCGATCACCACGCTCCCGATCACGGTCGGGCAGGCGTTCCTGCTGCAGGGCTACGGCACCGCGTTGAGCGGCGAGTCGGAGACGACCGAGATCCTGCCCATCGGAGAGGTCATCGACCTCACCGGCACGCTGATCTCCCTCGTGATCACGTTCTTCGCCACCACGGTCCTCACCGGCATCCTCACCCGGGTGCTCGGCCGCGCCGTCTTCGGCGGACGCATCACCGCCGGCGAGGCCTGGCGGCTGGCCAGGTCGCGGGTGCCCGCGCTGCTCGGGCTGGTCCTGATCCAGGGGCTCATCCTGCTCGCCCCGGCGCTGGTCGCGTTCATGGCGTTCGTATCGCTCATGATGGCGGGCTCACTCGACGATCTGGACGGTTCCAGCGTGGGGGCGATGTTCCTCCTCGTCCTGCTGTTCATCCTGCTCTACATCCCCTATGTGCTGTTCTTCCAGACGAAGCTCGCCCTGGCCGCCCCATCGGTCGTGCTGGAAGGGCTCGGCGCGACCGACGCCATGCGCCGTTCGTGGCGGCTGGTCAGGGGGGATTCGTGGCGGGTGCTCGGCATCGTGCTGCTGACCGGGATGCTCATCGGGTTGGTGGGCGTGGTGCTTTCCTTCCCCTTCAGCCTCGCCGGGACCCTGCTCGGGCTCTTCGGCGAGGGCTCGGCCGCATCGGCGATCATCGGGGCCCTGCTGGTGTCCGTCGGCGGCATCCTGACCTCGATGATCACCTATCCGTTCCAGGCGGGGGTCAGCGGGCTGCTGTACGCCGACCGGCGGATGCGGGCCGAGGCGTTCGACCTCGTGCTGCGGACCGCCGCCGCGCGTAACCAGGAGCAGGGGTGGGTGCACGCCGGCGTCGACGACCTGTGGCATCCGTCCTACGCCGCGGCGTCGGCCCCCGGGGCCGACCCGGGCACCGGGGCGCCGCCCCACCAAGGCCCGTACCAGGGGCCCCGGCCGTGACGCTGTCCTCATGGACAGCCCTGTCGCTGGTCGGGTCGCCGATCGGACCCCCCGTCGATGTCGGACGCGACCAGGCCCGGCAGGAGGCGGAGCGGGAGTTGCAACGGCCGGACTACCGGCATGAGTCTCTGGTCGACTGGCTCTGGCGGAAGTTCACCGAGTTCCTGGGCGATCTGCTCGATTCCGGCACGGGCTCGGCCGGCGGCGTCGTATCGCTCATCGTCATCGGCCTGATCCTCGCCGCCCTGGCGGCGCTGCTGCTGTGGGCCCTGCGCCGGATGTCGCGCGTCGGCGGCGGCGGCGCCGGCGGCGTCTTCGACCGGCCGGAGCTGTCCGCCGCCGAGCACAGGACCGCGGCGCAGCGGCACGCCGCCGACGGGAACTGGCGCGCCGCCGTCCAGGAGCGGCTCCGCGCGATCGCCCGAGACCTGGAGGAGCGCGCCATCGTCAGCCCGCTGCCCGGCCGCACCGCCACCGAGCTGGCCGAGGCCGCCGGCGCCGCGCTGCCGTCCCACGCCGTCGCGCTTCGGCGGGCGGCGCGCGTCTTCGACGACGTCACGTACGGCGAAGCGCCCGGCACCCGGAAGGCGTACCTCCAGCTCACCACTCTCGACGACGACCTCAGGAAGGCCCGGGTCTCGCTGGAGGCGGCCACGTGAGCACCCGGACGAGCGACGGCCGCCCCGCGACCGGCGGGCCGAGGCCGCCCGAGGCGGAAGAGACGGTCTCTCCCCCCGACGGCGCTCCTCCCGAGACGGGAACCGCCGTGGTGAAGACCGGGCGGTGGCGCCGGCTGCGCGGGATCGCACTGGTGGGGATCATCGTGGTGGCCGCGGCGGTGGTGCCGCTGCTGCTGTCGCCGTCCGGTGACGCGGGCGGCAGGTACGCCGACCCCGCCGACACGTCCCCGGTGGGCACGCGGGCCCTCGCCGAGGTGCTCGCGGATCACGGCGTCGCGGTCGAACGCGTCGACGGCGTCTCGGCCGCGCTGGCCGCGGCCGGCTCCGGCAGCCTGCTCGTCGTCACCGAAGCCAGCGAGGTGAGCGAGGCGGACGCGAGACGGCTCGCCGCGTCCCCGGCCGACCGTCTCATCGTGGGGCGCGCGGCGCACCTGGGCATCCTCGCGAGCGGGGTCAGGCCCGAGAACCGCGCCGTCCGCACCAGATCACGCGATCCGGAATGCGGGCTACGGGAGGCCGCCCTGGCCGGGAGCGCCTATCTGGGCGGCATGTCGTTCACGGGGCCGGCCGGGTCCACCGGCTGTTATCCCGCCGGCGGGCGGCCGACCCTGGTCCGGTACGTCCTCGACGGGCGCACGGTCACCGTGGCCGGCGACGGCGGCTTCATGACCAACCTCCGGCTCGCCGAGGACGGCAACGCCGCGCTCGCGCTCAACCTGGCCGGGGCGAAGCGGCGGGTGGTCTGGCTGGTCGCCCCGGATGTCGTGGACCGCGTCGACGCCGGAGAGGCCGGCGGATCCGATGCCCGGGAGGCGCGGACGCTCGGCGACCTCGTCCCGGACGGGGTCGGCTGGGCGGTCCTCCAGCTCGTCGTCGCGGTGGCGGCGGCCGCCGTCTGGCGTGGGCGCAGGCTCGGCCCGGTCGTGGTCGAGCGTCTCCCCGTGATCGTCCGGGCGTCCGAGACCGTGGAGGGGCGCGGCCGGCTCTACCGGGCCAGGCGGGCGCGTGACCGGGCGGCGCTCGCGCTGCGTGCCGCCGCGGCCGACCGGATCGTCCCGCGGCTCGGGCTGCCCGCCGCCGCGCCGCCCGGCGAGGTCGCCGCGGCGGTGGCCGTACGGACCGGGGAGGATCTGAACCACGTGCGGACCACGCTGTACGGCCCGGCGCCGAAGGACGACGCCGGCCTGGTGGCGCTCGCCGAGCACCTCGACAGACTCGAAAGGCAGGTTCGAGACTCTTGACCGCAGCCGTGTCACCCGGATCCTCCGGAGCAGTGCCTTCCGGATCAGCGGGAACAGCGCCTCTCGGATCCGCTGGATCTGCGGGAGTCGCCAGGCCCCCCGCGTCGACCGCGCCCGGATCGAACGCGCGGGGAACCGACCCGCCGGGGGCCGAGGCGGCCCGCGGCGCGCTCGCCGCGCTGCGCGCCGAGGTGGCCAAGGCCGTGGTGGGCCAGGACGCCGTCGTCACCGGCCTGGTCATCGCGCTGCTGTGCCGGGGGCACGTGCTGCTCGAAGGCGTCCCCGGGGTGGCCAAGACCCTGCTGGTCCGCACGCTGGCGTCCGCGCTCGCGCTGGATTTCAAGCGGATCCAGTTCACCCCCGATCTGATGCCCGGTGACGTCACCGGCTCGCTCGTCTACGACGCCAAGACGGCGGAGTTCGAGTTCCGCAAGGGGCCGGTCTTCACGAACCTGCTGCTGGCCGACGAGATCAACCGGACCCCGCCGAAGACCCAGGCCGCCCTCCTCGAAGCGATGGAGGAGCGCCAGATCAGCGTGGACGGCGCAGCACGCGCGCTGCCCGATCCGTTCATCGTGGCCGCCACGCAGAACCCCATCGAGTACGAGGGCACCTACCGGCTTCCCGAGGCGCAGCTCGACAGGTTCCTGCTCAAGCTCACCGTGCCGCTGCCGCCCAGGGAGCAGGAGATCGCGGTGCTGGAACGGCACGTGCAGGGGTTCGACCCCCGCGACCTCTCCGAGATCGAACCGGTGGCCACGGCCGCAGACCTCGCGGCCGGTCGCGACGCCGTCAAGCAGGTGCACGTGGCGCCGAAGGTGCTCGGATACGTGGTCGATCTCGCCCGGGCCACCCGCGATTCTCCGTCGCTGCGCATCGGCGTGTCCCCGCGAGGGGCGACCGCGCTGCTCGCCGCGGCCCGCGCGTGGGGCTGGCTGTCGGGACGGTCCTACGTCACCCCCGACGACGTCAAGGCCCTGGCCCGGCCCGCGCTGCGCCACCGCGTGCAGCTCAGGCCGGAGGCCGAGATCGAGGGCGCCACGCCCGACGGCATCCTGGACGGCATCCTCGCCACCGTCCCCGTCCCCCGCTGACAGGAGCCTGCGATCTTGCGACATCGCATGCGGCCGGGCCGACCGGCAGATATGGAGTTCGCGATCACGCAGCAGGAGGCGGCAGCCGTACCGACAGGAGCGGCCGCGTCGTGGCGCTGACCGGACGCGTCGCCCTGCTCGCCGCGCTGGGCGCCGTCGCCGTGCTCTTCGCGCAGCGGCCCGGACTCGCCGTGGCCGGGATCGCGCTGCTGCTCGCCGCGCTCGTGGTGGTCGACCTGCTGCTCGCGGGCAGCGTGCGCGCGCTGCGCTTCGTCCGGGACGGCGAGCGGCTGGTACGGCTCGGCGGGTCGGCCGAGATCGGGCTGATCGTGGAGAACCCCGGCGCCCGCCGGGTCCGGGGCGTGCTGCGCGACGCGTGGCCGCCCTCGGCGGGGGCGAGGCCGCACCGGGTGCGGTTCGCCGTGCCGAGCGGCGAGCGGCGGCGCCTGACCACGACGCTGACGCCCACCAGGAGGGGGGACAGCGAGGCCGTCGTCGTGACGGTCCGCTCACTCGGGCCGCTCGGCCTGGCCGGGAGGCAGGGCACGCACCGGGTGCCGTGGTCGATCCGGGTGCTGCCGCCGTTCCTCAGCCACAAGCACCTGCCCGGCAGGCTGGCCAGGCTGCGGGAACTGGACGGCAACCACCCGGCGCTCGTACGCGGTCAGGGCACCGAGTTCGACTCGCTCAGGGAGTACGTCGCCGGCGACGACGCCAGGTCCATCGACTGGCGGGCCACCGCCAGGCGCTCCGACGTGGTCGTACGGACCTGGCGGCCCGAGCGCGACCGGCGCGTGCTGATCGTCCTCGACACGGGCCGCACGTCGGCGGGCCGGGTCGGGGCCGCGCCGATCCCGCTCGCCGGGGAACCACCGGCGGGCGACGGGAAGCCGGGCGGACCACGAGCGGGGCACGGCGGGCCTGCGGCGGCGGAGGCCGCCGGCCGTCCAGAAGCGGGCTGGCCCAGGCTGGACTGGTCGATGGACGCCGCGCTGCTCCTCGCCGCGCTCGCCTCACGCGCCGGAGACCGGGTCGACTTCCTCGCCTATGACCGGAAGGTCCGCGCGTCGCTGTCCGGGGCCTCCCGGACCGAGCTGCTCTCCTCGCTCGTCGACGTCATGGCGCCGATCGAGGCGGAACTCGTCGAGTCCGACGGGGCCGGGATGGTGTCGGCCGTGCTGGCCAGGACCGGTCGCCGCTGCCTCGTGGTGCTGCTGACCGACCTCAACCCGGCCTCGCTCGAGGAGGGCCTGCTGCCGGTGCTGCCCCAGCTCTCCTCCCGCCATCTCGTCCTGGTCGCCGCCGTCGCCGACCCGCGGGTGGCCGCCATGGCGTCCGGCAGGGGCACGGCCGAGCGCGTGTACGACGCGGCGGCGGCCGAACGCCTGCGCGGGGAGCGGCGCAGGATCACCGCGCTGCTGCGCGGCCACGGCGTCGAGGTCGTGGACGCGCTCCCCGAGGACATCGCGCCCGCGCTGGCCGACGCCTACCTCGCGCTCAAGGCCGCCGGCCGCCTCTGAAGAACGCTTCGCACGCCTCCTCGGGCACCCCACCGCCGGCGAGGGGCCCGTACGGAGAACTCCGTACGGGCCCCTCGTGGAAGCAGGTCGGGCTCAGGATGCCGGGGGCCGCCACATCGGGAACATGGGCGGGCCGTCGGGCAGGATCAGCGGCTCGCCGAGATCCGCATAGCCGTGACGCAGGTAGAACTCCCGGCTACGGGCGTTGCTGGCCTCCAGATAGGCCGCGGTCCCCGCCTCGTCGAGCCTGCGGTGGTGCTCCGCCAGCAGCCGGCTGCCCAGCCCCTGACTCTGCCGGTTCGGCACCACCGCGAGGAACGCGAGATAGCAGTGCGGGTCGTGCGGGTGCCGCTTGTCCATCTCCTCGCCGAGCAGTGTGAACCGCTGCGCGTGCGAACCGGCGAACGCCGCGAGGCGCGCCTCCAGGTCCGGGACGTCGGGAAGGGGCGGGGTCTGGTTGTCGAACCACACGGCGGCCGCCGACATGTCCGCCGTCACGTAGACCTCGCCGTGTGCGAAGGCGTGCTCGGTGAACAGGGCGAAGTACGGCGGCAGCACCTGGCGCCGGTCCTCGTCGGGCCGGACGATCCAGGTCGAGACCTCGAGGTCGTGGAAGGACTCCGCGATGATCGCGCCGACGACCGCGGCGGCCTCCGGAGTGTGCTGGATCCGGATGAGCTCGGTCAACTGCTCCTCCTGACTGCGGCCTGGGCGCCCAGGCCGATGTTGGCGTAGACACCGGGACGGTTGCGCCGCAGGGCGAGGCCCCAGGCGACGCCGAGCCCGATGGCGGCGAAGTAGGCGGCGGGCAGGGCCCAGCGGAGCAGGGAGTCGGGAGCCACGCCGAGGACCGTGTCGAAGTTGACCAGGGCGAGCCCGAGGACGACGATCAGCAGCACCGAGGCGACGGCCGGCGCGATCCGGGTCCGCCAGGCGTTCTCCACGCCGGGGGTCTTGAGGAAGAAGGCCAGCACGGCGACGGACGTACCCGCCAGCAGCAGCAGAACACCCAGGCCGCCGAACGAGCCGATCGTGAAGAACAGGTGGACCAGCGGATCCAGGTCGAAGGCCGCGTACAGGACGATCACGGCCAGCCCGAAGACGCTCTGGGTCAGCGAACCGATGATCGGGGCGCCGGTCGGCGGGTTGGTACGGGCGAAGCCGGCGGGCAGGACGTTCTCCCGGCCGAGCGCGAAGACGTAGCGGGCGATCGTGTTGTGGAAGGCGATCATCGCGGCGACGATGCTGGTCACGAACAGGACGGACCCGATGGTCGCGATGGTCGACCCCAGGTGCTGCCCGGCGAGGGCGAACAGGAGCTCGGGGCCCTGCTCCCGGGAGGCGCCGACGATCCTGTCCACGCCGACGGGCACGGTCAGCGCCCACGACGACAGCGCGTACAGCGCGGAGATGACGACGAGCGCGACGTAGGTGGCGAGCGGCACCGTGCGCCTCGGATCCTTGGTCTCCTCGGAGAACACCACCGACGACTCGAAGCCGGAGAACGACGCGACGCAGATCGCGATCACGGCCCCGACGCCGGGCACGAAGAGGTTCCCGGGGTTGAAGACCCCCATGCTGTAGCCCGCCGCTGCGGCCGGGTGCAGGAGATTCGCGATGTCGAACACGACGACGACGGCGACCTCGGTCAGCAGCAGGACGGACAGGACCTTGCCGTTCACGTCCACCCGCATGAGCCCGAGCACCCCGGTCAGCGCCCAGAAGGCCAGTGCGATCAGCCACCACGGCGGCGAGATGCCGAACCAGTCGACGAACAGCGGTTCGGCGGCCGAGCCGATCACACCGTAGAGGCCCACCTGAAGCGCGTTGTAGGCCAGCAGCGCGACCCACGCGGTCGCCACGCCCACCGGCCGGCCGAGGCCTTTGGCGGTGTACGCGTAGAACGCGCCCGCGTTGACCACGTAGCGGGCCATCGTCACATAGCCGACGGCGAACAGCCCGAGGATGGCGCCGAGCAGGATGAACGCCAGCGGCACACCGGTGACGCCGGTCGCGGCGTAGGCCGTGCTCACCACGCCGGCGATGACGGTCAGCGGCGCCGCCGCCGAGATGACGAAGAACACCACGGACGGCACGCCGAGGCGGTCTTTGGCCAGCGCCGCCGAGACGGCGCTCGTCGTTCTGTGCTCTGTCAGGGACATGCGGAAACTCCGTGGAGGGGGGCGTCGGTTCGCACCGGAACTTTCACCGGGACCTTTTACATGGGCACTTTTATGGACGCTTTTACGCGCGCTTTCAGGGAAACTTTCGCCTGGGCCGCTTTAACCCGGGTGCTTTCATCGGGGACTGATGACGGCGTCGCCGATGGCCGCCTTGGTCTGGGCGATCAACTCCCGGTACGGCGCCGGCAGCCCGGCGATCGAGTCCGCCAGGTGTCTCGACTCCGGCTCCCACAGCACCGCCCTGGCGACCGTGGTGGCGACGACCAGCCCCAGCAGGAGCGCGTCGCGGATGTCAAGCCGCTGACCACGCTGAATGGCGAGGTTGAGCCGCCCGACGGGCCACAGGGCCGCGTTGGGATCGACGGGGACCTGCGGACGGGACCGGAGCGGCAGCCGTCTGCCGGAGCGAGGTCGCAGCATTCCGGCCCCGGTCAGGCGGGCGGCCACGTCGGCGTGAGCCGTACGAGCGAGGAAACGCAGCCACGTCTGCAGCGAATGGGCGGGCTCGGCGAGGATGTGGCCGAGCGCGGTCTGGGCGACCTCGTCGATCGCCGTCGGCGCGCCCGGCCCGCGGGTCGCCCCGGGCGCATGGGCCCTGCCCGGCGCGGAGACCATGCCCGGCGCGGGGGCGGGATGGAGCGGGGTGAGCCGCGCCTGGCCCGCGGCGACCGCGATGGCGACGCGCCCGGCGAGCATCAATTCCCCCACGATGGCCGCGGCCAGACCGAGCCCGGTCAGCCGAGGATGCAGCCGCATCTGGCCTGTTCTGTCGTCATGTATGACGAAGTAGAGGTCACTTGCCAGGAGGTGGCCCGCAAGATCGGCTTCAGTCACGAGAGGCGATCGTATAACCCGATTGTCAGCCTTGTCAGCCCTGTGAAAGAAATTAGAATTTTTCGGTCAGGACGCGGTCTGACATCGCCGGGAAATTGGTCAGAATGCGGCTGACTCAAATATCGGAATTTCGGGCTACCTAAATTCGTTCCCGTGTGGTGTCGTCAGACGCTGGGAGCCAGATCTGGGGCGTCCTCGATGTCGCCGGTCTCGTCCGCGCGTACGGCACGGCGTCCGAAGACGATCACGTAGGTGAGGAAGAGCGCCTCGGCCAGCGCTCCGATGGCGATGCGGGCCCACGTGGGCAGGCCCGACGGGGTGACCCCGGCCTCGATCAGCCCGGAGATCAGCAGCACGGCGACCAGCCCCAGGGCGACGCTCATCACGGCCCTCCCCTGCTCGGCCAGCACCTCGGCGCGGCGCCTGGGCCCGGGGTCGATCACCGTCCAGCCGAGCCGCATGCCGACCCCCGCCGCGAGGAAGACCGCGGTCAGCTCCAGCATGCCGTGCGGCAGGATCAGTCCCCAGAACACGTCGGCCTTGCCGTTGGCGTGCATCAGCCCGCTGACGATGCCCAGGTTCGCGGCGTTCTGCCAGAGAATCCACGGAATCGGCAGCCCCAGCAGGATCGCCGAGACGATGACCTGCAGCGACACCCAGGCGTTGTTCACCCAGACCTGACCGGCGAACGAGGCGGCCGGATGCTCGGAGTAGTAGTCGGCGAAATCGTGCTCGACGAGCTGCCCGATCTCCTGGGGCGTGCCCAGGACCGCCTGGACCGAGGGATCCCGCACCACCCATGCCCCGAGCACGTAGGCGACGGCCAGCGACCCGAGCGCCGCGCCGAACCACCACCGGCCGGCCCGGTAGGCCACGACGGGGAACGACACCGTGAAGAACCGGACGAGCTCCCGCCAGGCCGGGCTGTGCGCCCCGGTGACCGCCGAGCGGGCCCGCGCGACCAGCGACGACAGCCGGCCCACGAGGACCGGGTCGGCCGATCCCGAGCGGACGATGGACAGGTGCGTGGTCGCCCGCTGGTAGAGCTCGATCAGCTCGTCGACCTCGGCGCCGTCCAGGCTGCGACGCCACCGCACCAGTTCGTCGAGCCGGTCCCAGACCGGTCCGTTCACGGCGACGAACGCGTCCATGTCCACGCATCGGACCCTATCGGGCCCGTTGACGGTCAGCGCGGCGGAACCGGTGCCGACGCCCCCGGTAGGGTGCCCAGTGTGTCCGAAGTCGTGACGGGCGAGGCCGTGGTCGTCGAGGTGGGGGTCGCCCAGTTCTCCAGCCGCGCGCTGGCGTTCCTGATCGACTTCGTCATCCAGATCGCCCTGCTCATCGCCGTGTACCTGCTCATCGCCCTCGCCTCCCCGATCATCGACGACGCACTGGCCGCCGGCCTGAACATCCTGCTCGCCGTGCTCGTCATCGTGGCCTGTCCGGTGGCGTTCGAGACCGTCAGCAGGGGCCGCAGCGTCGGCAAGATCGTGCTCGGTCTGCGGGTGGTGAGCGACGACGGCGGGCCGGAGCGCTTCCGCCAGGCGCTGTTTCGCGGGCTCGCCGGGGTCGTGGAGTTCTGGATGTTCGCCGGCGCCCCCGCGCTCATCACCTCGCTCGCCAACGAGAAGGGCAAACGGCTCGGCGACATCTTCGCCGGCACCCTCGTCATCGGGGAGCGCGGGCCGCGCCAGAGCCCGCCGCCGATCATGCCGCAGCGGCTCGCCTCCTGGGCCGCCACGCTGGAGCTCTCCCAGCTCACCGACGAGCTGGCGGGCGCCGCCAGGCAGTACCTCTCCCGCCGGCACGATCTCGCCCCCGCCGTCCAGCACGAGATGGGGACGCGGATCTCGGCCCAGGTGATGTCCCGCGTCACCCCGCCGCCTCCGCCGGGCGTCCCACCGCACGCCTATCTCTCCGCCGTGCTCGCGGAACGCCGCCGCCGCACCGAGATCCGGCTCACCCGGGCACAGGCCCGCCGGCCCTCCGTGCCGCCCTGGCACGGCGCATCCCATGGGCACGGCGCATCCCATGGGCACGGCGCATCCGGCGGGTACGGCACGGCGACGGGAACGGACCCCGGAGCGCCGCAGGGTCCGCCACCTGGGCCGACGCCCGGCGGGTTCGTCCCACCCGCCTGATTTCTCGATTAATTCCCGGCCGGAGGTGTACATCCCCGTTCCCGGGGCACCTGTGACCCTCGCAGGCCTTGGGGCAGTGCCTGTGAGTGGGGTTGAGGCGGGCGCGACCGGAAGGCGGAGGAGAGGTCGTCTCACGGTCGTGCCCGTCCTCGTCGGGTCACCCGCCCAGCAGTTGGGCCACGACGATCACGTTCCCGTACAGATCCGCGAAGTGGAGCGAGCGGCTGTCCGCGTCGTCACGTTCGTTCCACACCCGGACGCCGTGCTCACGCAGCCGCACGCCGACCCGATCGAGGTCGGCCGTGTAGAGGACGAGTAACGGCTGTCCCCCGCACTGGCGGCCGATCAGATCTCGCTCCCGGTCCGAGGTGGCGGGCATCAGCCAGAGGCCGGTCCCGTCCTGGCCGGGCACACCGATGTGCAGATATCGATATCCGCCGGCCGTCCGGTCGTGCAGCACGGTGAAACCGAGGACGTCCCGGTAGAACGCGAGCGCCGCGTCGGGGTCCGCTACGAGCACCACCAGCCGGCCGACCCCGGAGAACAGGTCATCAGAGCGAGAAGCCATGCCGAGAAACCTAGCCTGGCCGACCGACATTCCGACGAGGTCGGCAGGGCCCGTCCGGCCGACTTCTGGACGGACCGGATGCCGCCGTTCCCGCCATGACGTCGACGGAGCCGCTACGAACCGAGGCGCCAGGAGTGGAGGTACTGCTCCTGGTCGTCGGTGAGGGTGTCGATCTCGACGTCGGCGGCCGCGAGCTTGAGCCGGGCCACCTCGGTGTCGATCTCGGCCGGCACATCGTAGACGCCCGGCGTCAGCCGTACGGACTCCTTCGCGAGCCAGGCGACGGCGAGCGCCTGGGCCGAGAACGACATGTCCATGACCGCGGCCGGGTGACCCTCCGCCGCTGTGAGGTTGACCAGGCGTCCCTCCGACAGCAGCAGCAGCCGCCTGCCGTCGGCCATGACGTACTCGTCGGTGTTCGGGCGGATGCCGAAACGCACGGCGGTCGCCGACTCCTCCAGTGCGCGTACGTCGATCTCGACGTCGAAATGGCCGGCGTTGGCCAGAATGGCGCCGTCCTTCATGACGGCCAGGTGTTCGCCGCGTATGACGTCCCGGTTGCCGGTGACGGTCACGAACACGTCGCCGATCTCGGCTGCCCGGTCCATCGGCCGGACATCGTACCCCTGCAGCATGGCGTCCAGCGCCTTCACCGGATCGATCTCGGTGACGATCACCCGGGCGCCCAGCCCCCTCGCCCGCTCGGCGACGCCCCGGCCGCAGAAGCCGAACCCGGCCACGACGACGGTGCGGCCGGCCATCAGGATGTTGGTCGCCCGCATGATGCCGTCGAGCGTCGACTGGCCGGTGCCGTACCGGTTGTCGAACATCCGCTTGGTGCGGGTGTCGTTGACCGCGACCACGGGGAATCGCAGGGCGTCCTCGGTGGCCATCTGGCGGAGCCGGATGACGCCGGTCGTGGTCTCCTCACAGCCGCCGCTCACCGCGTCGAGCAGCTCCATGCGCTCGGTGTGGAGGATGTTGACCAGGTCACACCCATCGTCGAGCACGATATTGGGGGAAATATCGAGCGTCTGGTGGATATGCCGGTAGTAGGTTGTCCTGTCCACTCCGGCCCGCGCGTGTACGGCCATGCCGTACGTCTCCAGGGCCGCGGCGACGTCGTCCTGGGTGGACAGCGGGTTGGAGGCGGCCAGCGCGATCTCGGCGCCGCCCGCCCGGAGCGTCCCCAGCAACACGGCGGTCTCGGCCGTGACGTGCAGGCAGGCGGCTATCCGCAGTCCCTCCAGCGGCCGCTCGCCGGCGAACCGCTCCCCCAGCGCGGTCAGCACCGGCATGGCCCTGGCGGCCCAGCCGATCCGGCGCTCCCCCGCCTCAGCGACATCGCCCACCGTCACCACCCCCACCTCCCCCCATGGCGTGATCTTGCGAATGCTCGCAGACTCCCTTGCCCACCTGCGGATTTCCCGTTCGTGATCTTGCAGAAACTCGCAGTCGGCCGCCGCCACCAGCGAGAACACCTTCCGTGATCTTGCAGTCCGACATTTCCGACTGCAAGATCACGGATCGGGCACACCCCGCATGACCGGCGGAAACTCTCTCGCGTGCGAGAAACTGCAAGATCACGAGAGGAATCGGGGCAGGTCATGACCCACACCTGCGAGAAACTACAAGATCACCACGGGTGGGTGGGTCAGTAACGGTAGTGGTCGGGCTTGTAGGGGCCCTCGACGTCGACGCCGATGTACTCGGCCTGCTTCTTGGACAGCGTGGTGAGCTTGACGCCGAGCGCGTCCAGGTGGAGCCGGGCGACCTTCTCGTCCAGGTGCTTGGGCAGCACGTACACACCGGTCGGGTAGTCGTCGGTCTTGGTGAACAGCTCGATCTGGGCGATCACCTGGTTGGTGAACGAGTTCGACATCACGAACGAGGGGTGACCGGTCGCACAGCCGAGGTTCATCAGACGGCCCTCGGCGAGCACGATGATCGAGCGGCCGTCGGCGAAGGTCCAGGTGTGCACCTGGGGCTTGACCTCCTCCTTCACGACGCCCGGGATGCGGGCGAGCCCCGCCATGTCGATCTCGTTGTCGAAGTGCCCGATGTTGGCGACGATCGCCTGGTGCTTCATCTTCGACATGTGGTCGGCGGTGATGATGCCGTAGTTCCCTGTCGCGGTGACGAAGATGTCCGCGGTGCCGACGACGTCGTCCAGGGTGGTCACCTGGAAGCCGTCCATGGCCGCCTGGAGCGCGCAGATGGGGTCGATCTCGGTCACGATCACCCGGGCGCCCTGGCCGCGCAGCGCGTCGGCGCAGCCCTTGCCCACGTCGCCGTAGCCGCACACCACCGCGACCTTGCCGCCGATCAGCACGTCGGTGGCCCGGTTGAGACCGTCGATCACCGAGTGGCGGCAGCCGTACTTGTTGTCGAACTTCGACTTGGTGACCGAGTCGTTGACGTTGATCGCCGGGAAGAGCAGCCGGCCTTCGCGGTGCATCTCGTAGAGCCGGTGGACGCCGGTGGTCGTCTCCTCGGTGACACCCTTGATCCCCTCAGCGATCTCGGTCCACCTCTTGTCGGGGCCGACGGTACGGCGCAGCGTGTCGAGGATGATCGCCCACTCCTCGGGGTCGTCCTCGCCCGCCGTCGGCACCACGCCCGTCTTCTCGAACTCGACGCCCTTGTGGACGAGCAGCGTGGCATCGCCGCCGTCGTCGAGGATCATGTTGGGGCCGGAGCCGTCCGGCCACTGCAGCGCCTGCTCGGTGCACCACCAGTACTCCTCGAGCGTCTCGCCCTTCCACGCGAAGACCGGTACGCCGGAGGGGTTCTCGGGCGTGCCGTCAGGCCCGACGACGACAGCGGCCGCCGCGTGGTCCTGGGTGGAGAAGATGTTGCAGCTCACCCAGCGGACGTCGGCGCCGAGCGCGACGAGCGTCTCGATCAGCACGGCCGTCTGGATCGTCATGTGCAGCGAGCCCATGATCTTGGCGCCCCTGAGCGGCTGCGAAGCGGCGAACTCCTTCCGGGTCGCCATGAGTCCCGGCATCTCGTGCTCTGCGAGGCGGATCTCCCTGCGGCCGAAGTCCGCGAGCGAAAGGTCGGCGACCTTGAAGTCCATGTGTGTCTTCCCTCCATTGTCCGTCGCAGCGAGTTTAGGTGGCGAGAACCATCGCATGCATCCGATCACGTGCAAATCTGACACCAGAATGTGAGATTTACCCATGTACGGCTCCCGCAACGGCCCGAAACCGTCTACCGTGGGCGGAAACGACCTACCCGACACCGGAACGGCACCGCTCCGGGGGACCGACAGCGCCTAAACCGGAGGTGGCGGCTCGATGCGGATCACGGAGGCCGCCAAGCGGCTCGGCATGTCTCCCCGGATGCTGCGCTACCGGGAGGCGCTCGGGCTGCTGCCGCCGATCCGCGACCGGGGCGCACACCGGCGGTTCGGCCCCGAGGAGCTGTCCGCCGTACGTCAGGCGATGGATCTGGAGCGCCGCTTCGACGTCTCCCCCGCCGAGCTGGCCTTCGCGCTGCGCGCGCTGACCGAGCCCGCCGTCGGCCAGGCCGTACGGGACCTGGGCGTGCGGATCGGCCGGATCCCGGCGCCGCGCCGGGCGCTCGACTTCGAGAAGGAGAAGGCCCTGCGCCTCCTCCGCGGCTCCTGACGCGCCTCCCCGTCAGACCTGTACGCGGTAAAGATCGGGTTCGAGGTAGATGACCCTGGCGATCGGTACGGCTTCGCGGATGCGCCTCTCGGCCTCGTCGATCCCCCGGGCCACCTCGACCGCCGTCTCGTCGTGGCGCACCGCGATCTTGGCCGCGACCAGGAGCTCCTCCGGCCCCAGATGCAGCGTGCGCAGGTGGATGACCTTGTCGACCTCCGGGGCCTCCTCCACGGCCGCGCGAATGCGTTCCTCGATCTCGGGCGCGGCGCTCTCACCGATCAGGAGCGACTTGGTCTCCACGGCCAGGACGATCGCGATGATCGCGAGCAGGGCGCCGATGGCGAGGGTGCCGATGCCGTCCCACACGCCGTCGCCGGTGACCACCGCCATCGTCACGCCGAACAGCGCGAAGACGAGGCCGAGCAGCGCGCCCAGGTCCTCCAGCAGCACGACCGGCAGCTCGGGGGCCTTGGCCCGGCGGACGAACGACACCCAGGAGTTGTCGCCCTTGTGGTGCCGCGACTCCTTGATCGCGGTGCGGAACGAGAATCCCTCGGCCACGATCGCGAAGATCAGCACGCCGAAGGCCCACTGCGGCGACTCCACCGGATGAGGGTCGGAGATCTTGTGCCAGCCCTCGTAAAGCGAGAACAGCGCGCCGATCGTGAACAGCACCACGGCCACCACGAAGGCGTAGAAATAACGCTCACGTCCATAGCCGAACGGATGCTCGCGGGTGCGCTGCCGCATCGCGCGCTTGCCCCCGAGGATCAGCAGCGCCTGGTTGCCCGAGTCGGCCACCGAGTGCACCGACTCGGCGAGCATCGACGACGATCCGGTGAAGACGAACGCGACGAACTTCGCCACCGCGATCGCCAGATTCGCGGTCAGCGCCGCGATGATCGCCTTTGTACCGCCACCCGCACTCACGTGAAACTCCTCACACTTCGGCCACGGGAGATCTTATGGGGAAACCCGGGCCTGGAGTTCCGTTACGGCTGGTACGACGGCGGGATCGACGCCGTACCCCAGGGCGAGGTAGACGCTGCCGTAGTCGCCCAATCCGATCAGCGTGGCGAGGCGCTCCAGCGGATGCACGCCCTCGGCGAGAATCTCCGACACCGGCACGCCGCGGTCCTCTGCGAGCCGTACGGACAGCGTCCGGCACTTGACGACCTGCGGATGCTCCTCGGCGTCGCGCAGCAGGAAGACCCGCAGCCGGCCACCGGATCCGCCCGGCCCGTCGGCGAACGGATCGTGGAAGACGTCCCGCCCGGCCAGCGGACCGTCGAGGACGGCGAGCTGGTCGTGACCCGCGTCGGGCATCTCACCCCACACAGCGGGATATTTCGCGTTCTCGCTGAGCTGACAGGCGAGCCGGTGGGCGGCGACCCGGGCGAGCGGCGAGGTGCCCCAGATCATCGGGACGCTGTCGGCCAGCTCCAGCGCCAGCGTCTTGCCGGGATTGATGAACGAATCGCTCGACGGCCGGCATCGGTGGGCGATGTCCTCCAGCCGTCCGGCCACGGACTCGAACACGTCCTCGCCCGCCTCCACCAGGCCCAGCGAGGCGGCGGCGACGAGCAGCGGGACCGCCAGCTCCCACAGTGCCGTGCGCGAAGGGCCCGGCGCCCCGGAGACCGGCACGTACGGCCCGCCGGCCCGCACGACGAGATCCCGGAGCGGTGTCCCCACCGGGCCGACCCCGAGCATCCGGCAGCCGCGCCGTACGGCCTCGGCCGCCAGCCCGAGCGTCTCCTGGGTGTGACCGGAGCGCGAGACGGCGGCGACCAGGTCGGCGGCGCCCACCCAGCCCGGCAGGCGATAACCGCGTACGGTCACGACAGGCAGCGGCGCACCGTTTCCGCAGACGGCCTCGAGCACCTCCCCGGCGAGCCCGGAGACGCCCATTCCGGCCACCACGATCGCCCGTGGCCGACCGTCGGCCGCCACCCGTCCGGCCTCCGCCTCCCGGGCCGAGCGGTACGCCATGCGGACCTGGGCGGCCGACGACGCGACAGCCCTGAGCATGCCGGCGGGGTCGCCCTCCACGAGGCACGTCTGGTCGTCGAGCCGATCAGGCTCGAAACTCCGGCCCGGCGCCCCTCCGGCGCGGCTCATGCCTTGCGGGCCTCGTCGACGAGGAGGACCGGGATGTCGTCGCGCACCGGGTAGATCAGGCCGCATGCGTCCGAGGTGCACGCCAGTTCGTCCGCCTCGGTGTCCGCGCGGAGCGGCGCCTTGCACGCCGGGCAGGCCAGGATGTCCAGCAGCCAGTCGTCGATCTTCAAGTCGTCAGCTCCTCACAACGGCGAGCGCCTCGTCGCGCACGGCCGCCATCGTCTTCTCGTCCGCCGCCTCGGCGTTGAGCCGCAGCAGCGGCTCGGTGTTGGACGGCCGCAGGTTGAACCACCAGTCGGGACCGCTGACGGTGAGCCCGTCGAGTTCGTCGAGGGTGACCCCCTCGCGCCCGGCGAAGCTTTCACGCACCCTGGCCAGGGCGGCGGCCTGGTCGGCGACCCTGCTGTTGATCTCTCCGGAGGAGGCGTACCGCGAGTAGCGCGACAGGACCTCCGACAGCGGCCGGTCCTGTTCGCCCAGCGCGGCGAGCACGTGGAGGGCCGCCAGCATGCCGGAGTCGGCGAACCAGAAGTCGCGGAAGTAGTAGTGGGCGGAATGCTCGCCGCCGAACACCGCCCCCGTCCTGGCCATCTCCGCCTTGATGAACGAATGCCCGACCCGGGTGCGGACCGGGACGCCGCCATGCTCTCTGACGATCTCCGGCACACCCTGCGACGTGATCAGGTTATGGATGATCGTGGCCCCCGGGTGCTTGGCCAGTTCGCGTACCGCGACGAGAGCGGTGACGGTGGAGGGCGAGACCGACTCGCCCCGCTCGTCGATCACCCAGCACCGGTCGGCGTCGCCGTCGAATGCGATGCCGATGTCGGCGCCCCGGTCGACGACCGTTTTCTGCAGGTCGCGGAGGTTCTCCGGCTCGATCGGGTTGGCCTCGTGGTTGGGGAAGCTGCCGTCGAGTTCGAAGTAGAGCGGGGTCAGCTCGATCGGCAGGCCGTTGAAGACCTCGGGGACCGTGTACCCCCCCATGCCGTTGCCCGCGTCGACCACGACCTTGAGCGGGCGGATCCCCGACAGGTCGACCAGCGTCTTGAGGTGGGCCGCGTAACCGCTGAGGAGATTCCGCTCGGTCACCGTACCCGTGCCGGCCGTACCGGCGGCGCCGTCGGCGAGCAGCTCGGCCGCCCGGTCGCGGATCTCGATCAGGCCGGTGTCCGTACCGATCGGCACGGCTCCGGCGCGGCACATCTTCATGCCGTTGTACTGGGCGGGGTTGTGGCTCGCCGTGAACATGACGCCGGGCAGATTCAGGCTGCCGCTGGCGTAGTAGAGCATGTCGGTCGAGCCCAGGCCGGCGTTGACCACGCCCGCACCGCGGGAGGTCGCACCTCGGGCGAAGGCGGCTGCGAGCGGACCGGAGGAGGTCCGCATGTCGTGCGCCATCACCACCGACTCGGCGCCGGTCACCTCCACGAAAGCGGCCCCTACCGCCTGTGTGATCTCCTCGTTGAGCTCGTCCGGCACCACGCCGCGCACGTCGTACGCCTTGAAGATCTTGGTGAGGTCGGCCACCGCATAGCCCCTAAAAGTCGTGACGTCTTCGCTCCCGAGCCTATAGCGCGGTCATGACCCGAGGTCACCGCTCCCGGTTCGGCTGTGCCGACTTCAGCACCCGCAGGTGCCCCCGGCGGCCCACCTCGATCGCCTGACCGACGGGCTCCCCCGCTACCGGAGCTGGACGTGCGGCCTCGCGTACCGCGTTGGCGAGCGCCTCCAGATCGTCACCGCTCGGCGACACGGCCTCCGACGGAAGCCGTACGACCTCCCACCCCCGCGGGGCGGTGAGCCGCTCCGCATGCTCCGCGCACAGGTCGTAACAGTGAGGCTCTACGTAAGTCGCCAGCGGACCGAGGACGGCGGTGGAGTCGGCGTAGACGTACGTGAGTGTGAAGACGGCAGGCTGCCTGCAGGCGGTACGGGAACAGCTGCGGACGGGGCTCACGGTGGGACCGTATCCGGTCCGCGTTCACATTGCCACCACCCCCGCACTCTTATCGAGCGTGTCGCCACAATCCATGCAAAAGATCCACCCCGCACGGCCTAAGCTGACTGCGTGAGCGAGCGGAGCGAGCCCAGGCCAGAGCCCGGGCGGCGGGTGCGGCGGCGCGACCGGCATGGCCGCGGCCTGCGCGGGCCGATCGCCCCCTCGCACGTGCCCATCGCGAAGTCGCGCGGTGAGCGTTTCGACGACCTCGTGCTCGACGCGGTGGACCGGCTCAGGCCCCGGTGGGGCACCCAGCTCGCGTCGGTGGAGTTCGCCGTGGAGGAGGTCCCTCCGGCGAACGAGCTGATCGACGGGCCGACCCGGCTCTCGTCCGACCCCATCCCGCTCGGACGGGCAGAGTCCCCCTCCGGGCAGGACCCGGCCGCGGTGATCGTCTACCGTCGTCCGCTCGAGGCCAGGGCCCGTGACCGCGATCAACTCGGCACGCTCGTCTTCGACGTCGTCGTCGAGCAGGTGGCCAGCCTCCTCGGTCTCGCCCCGGAGACCATCGACCCCGGCTACGACGACCGTCACTGATCATTTCTCCACGGGATTCCGGCCCCGCCGCCGGCAGAGATCTCACCACGATTTCCCGGCCGTACGGTCCACGACCCCAAAATCACGCAATAAGCCACCACATGTCCCGCCCCCCCAAACGAAGATCCAAAGATCCATAGACCCAAGGCCCAAGACCCGAACCCAAAGAACCTCAAGACCCGAAGAACCTCAAAACCCATGTGGTGATCTTGCAGTTACTCGCAGCGATAGCCGACGACCTGCCGAAACCTCTCTCGTGATCTTGCAGAAATTCCGCGATAACCACCCTCATCAGCTGATTCACCATTCATGATCTTGCAGTGCAAGATCATGAATAGCATTTCTCCAGCTCAGGCGGAATCCGTGCAAGAAACTGCAAGATCACGAAAGGCTGGAGCGCACATCAACGGGCCTTCCTGCGAGTATTTGCAAGATCACGGCGGGGGGGTTTGGGGGGTGGTTTCGGGGGGTGGTGGAATGCTGGGGAATTCGGGGAATGGTGGATTCTGGAATGGCGGATTTCAGGGGAGGACGGCGCCGGGGGAATCGACCGTGGGCGGAACGAGCGCCCAGATACGCGCGAGCGCGAGCGGCTGCGCGGTGATCAGCAGCCCGTCGCCGGTCGGCTCGTCGAGCACGCGACCGCCGTACACCGGGCCGGAGCCGTCCTGCGGCTGCACGACGACGGCGAAGGCGGAACCGGCCCCCGCGGCCGGCCGGAGCTTGATCTCCCTGGTCCGGCCGGCCGGCACCGGCACGTCCATCGGCTCGGGTGCCGTCCCCTTCGTGGGCAGGATCCGGATCCGTACGGCTCCCGCCGCGAACGGGGCCGACAGCACGAGGCGCGAGGTCTGCTTGCGTGAGGTCCGGCCGTCGGCCACCACGCTGCCGAGATCGATCGGCTGCGCTCCTGCGGTGAAGGCGACATCCAGGGACGAACCAGTCCCGGTCATGACCATCCCGGCGACGATCGGCACATCCGAGGTCAACACCAGGGCCGCGGGCTGCCCGCCGACGCCGGTCGTCAGGTCCATCGTGGCCGTGGACCCGGCGGGCACATCCACGTCCTCCTTGTTCTTCAGGGCATAGAAGCCGTCCTTGAGCACGGCCTTCACCTGGACGACGGTGTCCTCCTCGCCGGGGGCCGCGACGTACAGCTCGCGGCGGCCCGCCGTGCCGGGGATGCCGGGGACGACCACCGTGGTCGCCGGCGCGGCCGCGGCCGGCAGCCAGTCGACGCCCTTCCCCTCGCCGAAGGAGACCTTGACGGCGGCGGCCACGCGTCCGTTGCCCGTGCTCACCCGCAGCGCCATCACCAGGGGCGAGGGTGCGACGTCGCGCAGGTCGATCACCTGATGCTCGCCCGGCTGGAGGATCACCCCGCTCCCCCGCTCGCTCAGCACCGGGCCCTCACCCGAATAGATCATGAGGGACACGTCGGCGGGCGCGGCGTCGGCGTTGGCGAGATGGAGCCGCACGTCCGCCCCGGCCGGGCCGGGACCGACGAACCAGGTCTCCGCGCCGGGCTCGACGCAGCGGACACCCGCGAGCCCGCGCTGGGTTCCGGAGGTCTCGCGGGCGGTCTGCGCGCTCTCCAGGCCGGGAGCCATCGAACCGGTGGCCGCCACCAGGATGGGCGCACCGCCGGTGGGCATCTCTCGCTGCCACAGCACGCCCGGCGTGTCGATCACCGCCTCGGGCTTCCGGGACTCCCCGTCCCTATGCTTCTTGTCGGCTTTGCCCTTCTTACCGTCCCCGCCCGCCCCGGGTGCCCGTACCTGTGTGAGCACGGCGCTGCCGGCCCCCTCACCACCGGTCCCCTCGTCGCCGGGCGGGGTCACCACGCTCATCCGGCTGCCGCCGGGGGCCGGGCACACCAGGGAGACCGCTTCGACCGGGGCCTTCACCGCCTGCGGCCGGGGCTGCACCACAGGGGCCGGCCGGCCGACGTAGGCGGCGCCGTACAGCGCGGCCAGCGCGACCAGCACCAGGGCGAGCAGGCCGAAGCGGTTCTCGATCACGGCTTTCATGCGCCCACCCTGTTCGCCTTCGCCCTGTCCTCGGTCGCCCTGTCCTCCCCGGTCCCGGCGGTCTTGGCGCGGCGGCCGGCCCTGCGCCGGCCTCCGGCGGGCTCCTCCTCCATCGGCGCGTCGGCTTCGCCGTACTCCTCCTCCCTGGTCCTACGGCCCGGCGAGGCGAGAATGAGCACGAGCGCGAGCAGCGCGCCCTGGCTCCACAGCCAGGCCCGGCGCCGGCCGTCTTCACCGGCCGGACGTGCGGGCACGGTGACCGGCTGAGCCATCCGCCACAGCCCGCCCACCTGCGACAGGCTCATCCGCACCAGGGCGGGCTCGGAGTCCAGCGCACGCTGCAGTGCCGGGTCGATGGGAGCCTGCACGGTGACGAACCGGACCCCGAATGACGCGAGCGTCTGGATGTAGGCGCCGCCCCGGCCGGAGGCGAGCCCGGCCACGGCTTCGGTCAACCGCCGCCGCTGCTCGTCCGGCGGCTCCAGATCGGCCTCGCCGATCAGCGGGGCTCTGCCGCGCAGGACCGCGTAGGCGATCCGCCCGTCCCTGTGCCGCAGCAGCAGCGTGCTCTCGCCGTCCGCCGACCCGAGGGCGGCCAGGGCGGGAATCGGATCGGGCACGTCGCGCCGCAACGGCCCGTCGGCACCGGTCTTCACCCACAGCGACGCGGCCGCGATCGGGGTCGCGAAGGCGACGACCGCGATGAGCAGCGCGCCCAGGCGGTGCAGCCCACCGGCCGCGCGGAACTCCTTGATCCGATAGGCGGGGTGCGCGGCGGCCAGCAGCAGGCCGGTGGCGGCCAGCGCCATCGGCACGCCGGGCCAGACCGGGACTCCGTCGACCACGACGCGGCTGGTGACGATGGCCACGAGCACGCCGAAGAGCATGACCCCCCAGCCGATCACCACGACCATCTGGTCGCGGCGCAGCAGCAGCGCGGCCAGGGCGACGGCGACCAGACCTGCGGTCACCCAGAACGGGGGCACGCCCGGGCCGCCCGGGCTCAGCATGAGCAGCGACTCGGCGGGCAGACGGGGGTCGGCCAGGGCGGGGTCGCGCAGGCCGACCTCCAGCAGGATGCGGCCCGGCTCCCGTATGAGCTCGGCCAGCCAGGGGAACAGCAGGAGGACGGGGGTGCCGAGACCGATCGCCAGCGACGTCCGCATGCCACGTCGGATGCCGCCGAAGGACACGGCGGCGAACGCGCCCAGCACCGCGACCAGGATGTAGACGAGCGGGACGAATGCCGTTCCGACCGCGAGGAGCAGGCCGAATCCCCAGGCCGCACGGCGAGATCCGGCGACCACCCGGGTGCCGAGCGCCGCGTACGCCGGGAGCAGCACGAAGACGATCGCCGTACCGAGCCGCCCGCTCGCGATGGCACCGGTCGCGACCGGCAGCAGCGCGTAGGTGGCCGCCAGCCAGACCCTGGCCGGCGTGTACGGAATCATCCTCTTGGTGGCGGCATACGCGGAGAGCCCGGCGAGCGGCACGCAGCCCAGCAGGAGCACGGCGACCGCGAGCCAGGTCTTGCCGAAAGCGACGGTGGACAGCGCCGCGAGCACCGCGACGTACGGCGGGGCCCAGGCGGCGGAGTCCGGCCCGGCCGCGTGGATCCCCTCCACGTACAACCGCCACAGATCCGCCGCACCACCGGTGACCGGCGTCAGGGCGCCGCCCCCGAGCAGATCTCCGCCGCCCGGGCCGCCCACGAGAAGCGGCCACTCGGCCGCCAGCGTGACCACGGTGAGCGCGATGCAGAGCAGCACCCCGGGGTTGCTGAACACCCGCTGGAGCACGCCCGCGTCGGCGAGCAGCTCCTCTCCCTCCTCGTGCGCGGTCTCACCTGCCCCGAGTCCCGCGTGATGGCGGCCCGATGAGTCGACGGGGCCCGCACCGGCCAGGAAGCCCTGCAGCATGTCGGCCAGCCGCCGGACGGCCGCCCCCGGCGGCGTGAACAGGCGCCGGACCGCCGGGTACCCCTGCTTCCTGCCCTTCCTGCGAGCCTTGCGCGCCCGGTAGAGCCGCAGCGGATGACGGAAGATCGAGCCGAGCGCGACCACCTCGTCCAGGGCGTTGGCGGGCTGCTTGGCCACCAGGAACAGCAGCGTCCGCACGAGCGATTCGCACACGTTGCGCGCGACCGAGCCCAGCAGCGCCCACAGCGGCAGGTTCGCCATGATGACGAACAGCGCGTTGCGCCGATCGAGCCGGCGGGGGTGCTCGTCGCTGGTCGCGATGCGCCTGCGGCGCCGGGCGGACGCCTCCGCGTGCCAGGCGACGGCGTCGGTCACGTTGAGGACGCGATGCCCGGCCGTCCTGGCCCGCCAGCACAGGTCCAGATCGTCACGGAAGAGCGGAAGATCCGGGTCGAGCCCGGATAACTCCTCCCACACGTCGCGCCGGATCAGCATGCCGGCCGTGGAGACCGACAGCACGTCCCGCACGCCGTGCGCGCCATCGTGCTGGCCCTGGTCGTACTCCCTCGGCTCCAGACCCGTGTCGCGCCGTCCCGACCTGCTGACCGTCACGCCGATCTCCAGCAGCACCCGCCGGTCGAGCCAGTCGCGGAGCTTGGGACCGAGGACGGCCGCCTTGGGGTCCAGGTCGGCGGCGGCGAGCAGCGCCCTGAGCGCGTTCGCGTCGGGCGCGCAGTCGTCGTGGAGCAGCCACAGCCACTCCCGCACCTGCCCCTGCTCGTGCCCCGCCCGCGTCTGGCCGGGCGCGGGCGGCAGGCGCCGCAGCACCTCGTGTACGGCCTCGCCGAAGCCGGTCGACCTCGAAAGGGTCAGTACGCTGCCGCTGCCGAACGCCTCGACCAGAATCCGCCCGCTGCCGTCGCGACTGCCGTTGTCGACGCCGACGACGCGGTCAAGGGGCCGGGTCTGGCGCAGCACCGCCGCCAGCGTCTCCTTGAGCCATCGGGCGCCGTCGTGAGCGACGACGATCGCGGTGACCGAATGCACGTCAAATCCTTGGGGGGGTCATTTCGGCTGAGCGCCGACCACGATACGGCACCCAGGACCCACCCGATCACATGCGCGGAAAACCGGCGGCGAACCGGACCCGCCCGCCCGGCGGAAGCACCCGGCATCCGGGGCCCGCGAGGACAGCCCGTTCAGCCCGCCTGACGCTTGAGTCTGCGGCGTTCACGCTCCGACAGCCCGCCCCAGATGCCGAACCGTTCATCATGCTCGAGCGCGTACTCCAGGCACTCGGCCCGCACCTCACACGAACGGCACACCTTCTTGGCTTCCCGAGTGCTGCCGCCCTTCTCGGGAAAGAACGCCTCCGGGTCGGTCTGCGCGCACAAGGCGCGTTCCTGCCAACCGAGATCTTCACCATCGAGCGCCTGTGCCATGACCAGATCGGTCAATGCACACCTCCCTGTCGCTCGCCCGCCCACATGGAGCCCCCCATAAAACGCCTCCCCTGTACCCACCCGCGAGAAGGCGTAACAACATGTCTGTAATTACACGCACGTAGCGCGTGTGGCGTCAAGCGGCATAACGATACCCGGGGAAAGACCCGCTTGCCCCGGTTCATCCGTAGCGCTCTTCGGCCTAGTCAGCGATCGGAACCATACCAAGGGAGGTTGGGGTCGGTTCCACGCCCTGACTGATCGCTGCCGGATCCTTCCTCATACTTTGCCTGGGACCGCTCGGGGGCGTAGATCGCGGTCGGGTCTATGGGCTCCTCTCGCCTGCCCGGATTCATGACCGGGCCGGGGCCGCTCAGCTGATCTCCCGGGTAGGCGGCCGGGTCGAACCGCACGGTCTGGTCGGCGGAGTCGCCGCCGGAGGCCGGGTAGGCGGGGCGCTCGGACGACTGCGGGTGGCCGAGCGGGCTGTCGTAGAAGTCCTGATAGTCCTGCGACGTGTTCAACGGCCCGGTCGGGCCGCTGGAATAGTCGGCCGGCCTGGCCTGCTGCTGGTAGTTCTGCGCCTGCTGGTACGCCTGCGCGAGCTGCTGCTCGCGCGGGTCGGTCGCGTTCTCGTACGTCGGCCCGTCGCCGAACGACGAGTCGAAGGACGGGGCGGCGGGTGGCTGCTCGGCGGCCTGGTGGGCGAACTGCGGGCCGGAGTAGCCGCCGAACGGCGTGCCGCCCTGCTGGCCGTACTGCGGGGTCTGATCGTAGGGAGCCGCCGGGGAGGACGACGATCCGTACGCGGGGTCGGGATAGGAGCCCTGGCCGAAGCCGGCCTCGACGCCGGACTGCTGCTGGCCGGCGTAGCCGTACTGGTCGAACACCGGGCCCTGCGGGGGCGAGG
This sequence comes from Sphaerimonospora sp. CA-214678, assembly GCF_050942215.1. GTDB lineage: Bacteria > Actinomycetota > Actinomycetes > Streptosporangiales > Streptosporangiaceae > Sphaerimonospora. The sequence goes on along the minus strand of NZ_CP192056.1, from coordinate 1,231,777 downwards.
GATAGCCGCCGGACGGCTGTCCCTGCTGCTGCGGGGCCTGATGCAGTGGGGAGTGGTGCTGCCCGCTCTGCAACTGCTGGGGCTGGTGCTGTCCGCTCTGATGCTGCGGCGGCTCGCCGGGTCCGCCCTGGTTCGGCGTGGTGGGGGGAGACGTCGCGCCGTACTGGTCGGAATAGTCGGGATAGTGCGCCCCGGTCTGGAACGGCTGGTGCCCCTGCGCCGGGGCGGGCGCCGCGGGCAGGTGGTTGTGCTCCGCCGTCGGCCACGACTGCTGCTGGGGCTGGTGCTGTGGCTGGGCGGGCTGCCCGTACGGCTCCGCCGGCCTGTCCTGGCCGGGCGCGCCGTTCTGCGGGTACGCGGCGTTCTGGGCGTAGGGGTCGGCGTAGGGATCCTGGGAGTGGTCCTGGCCGAAGGCCCCCCGAGCGTGGTCCTGTCCCGCGTACGGAGTCCCGTACTGGTCGTGGGCGTACTGCGGCTGTTCCGCCGGCGACGGGGGCGGCGGCAACTGCGGGTAGGAAGCGGCCGCGGGCGCCGTCTGCCCCTGGTCCTGGCCCGGCCCCTGCTCCGGCTGACCGCGACCGTGCCGGCCCTGGCCCTGACCCTGCTGACCGTGGTCCTGCTGCTGGCCGTGGTCCTGCTGATTGGGGGCCTGCTGATTGGGGGCCTGCTGGTTGGGGACGGGCCCAGGCTGGCCGTACTGGCCCTGCCGGCCCTGGCCGGCGCCGGGCGCGTCGCCGTACTGCCCGGGCTGGCCGTACTGATCCGGGTGGCCGGGCGCGGGCGGGACGGCCCCGGACTGCGCGGACTGCGCGGACTGCGCGGACTGCGCGGACTGCGCGGACTGCGCGGACTGCGCGGGCTGGCCCTGCTGCGCGGACTGTACGGACTGCGCGGGCACGCCCTGGCCGGGGCCGGGGCCGGGGACGTAGCCGCCCTCGTCGTGCCCGCCCTGGGGAAGCCCGGTCTGGGGTAGCCCGCCCTGCTGCTGTCCGCCCTGCTGCTGTCCGCCCTGGGGAAGGCCTGGAGCGTACGGCTGCCCCTGGGCCGCGTAGCCGTCGTTGTGCGGTCCGCCGTAGAAGTTCTGTCCCGGCCGGTCGTACGGCGCGGCGGAGGCGGCGCCGGGCTGAAGGTTCGCGGCGGACCTGATCGCGAAGACGATCCCCAGCGCGGCGAGCGCGATCATGGGAAGACCGCTGATCAGATACTCGAATGTGTCGCGGAAGGTCAGTCCGTCGCCGAACAGCACGCCGAGCACGCCGACGAGGCTGAACAGGACGCCCAGGCCGAGCGTCCCGGCCGAGCCGAGCGCGACCAGGCGGGCACGCGGGGTCGGCGCGCCCAACTTGGTCACGAGCAGCACCGCGCCCGCGGCGAGGCCGGTGAGCACCGGGGACACGAGGACCGACAGGGCGACGGCGGCCCGGACCCCGAAGGGCGAGGCGTACGCCCCCGAGCTGATCAGCATCCGTGCGATGCCGACGAGGGTGCTCGTGACCAGCACCGCGAGCATGATCAAAGCGGCCGGCTCGCGCAGCCGTCCGGTATCGGCCTTGAGCATGGGGACCCCCATCGGTCAAAACGACGCTCGGGGAAGTTTTGCACATGGCCGACATTGGTGTTGGCACTCACAAAAACCTCGTAAGCGGCGATGGCCTACCATTTACCCCCATCATCCCATGTCAGGGGTGGTCGTTCACCCGCGGCTCGATGGAAGACTGAGAGACATGCGAATCGCGTCCCTCGCCGGAGGAATCGGCGGCGCCCGCTTCCTCCGCGGCCTCAAGGCGGCGGCCCCCGACGCCGAGATCACTGTGATCGGCAACACCGGAGACGACATCACGCTCTTCGGCCTGCGTGTCTGCCCCGACCTCGACACCGTCATGTACACCCTGGGCGGCGGCATCGACGAGGAGCAGGGCTGGGGGCGCTCAGGCGAGACCTTCGCCGTCAAGGAGGAGCTGGCCGCCTACGAGATGGAGCCCCAGTGGTTCGGCCTGGGCGACCGCGACCTCGCGACCCACATCGTGCGCACCCAGATGCTGGCGGCCGGCTATCCGCTCTCCCAGGTGACCGAGGCGCTGTGCGTGCGCTGGCGGCCGGGCGTACGTCTGCTGCCGATGTCCGACGACCGGACCGAGACCCACGTGGTCGTCTCCGACGACGGCGGCAGGCGTGCGATCCACTTCCAGGAGTGGTGGGTGCGGCTGCGGGCATCCGTACCGGCCGAGCAGATCGCGCTCGTGGGCGCCGAGGAGGCGCGTCCCGCTCCCGGCGTCCTGGAGGCCATCCGCGACGCCGATTTCGTGATTTTTCCGCCATCGAACCCGGTTGTCAGCATCGGTGCGATCCTCCAGATCCCCGGCATCCGGGCGGCGCTGGAGGAGAAGACCGTCGTCGGCGTCTCCCCGATCATCGGCGGCGCGCCGGTCCGCGGCATGGCCGACGCCTGTCTGACCGCGATCGGCGTCCAGACCACCGCCCAGGCCGTCCTCGAGTTGTACGGCTCACGCCTGATCGACGGGTGGCTCGTGGCCGAGCAGGACAAGGGCGCCCACCTCGACGGGGTGACCGTCGAGGCCCGGCCGCTGCTCATGGACTCCCCCGAGGCCACCAGGGAACTCGCCGCCGCCGCCCTCGACCTCGCCGGCCGCCTCACCGCCACCCCCCACCCCCTCGCGTGATCTTGCAGTTTCTCGCAGCCGACCGCCTCCACCAGGGGCGACACCGTTCGTGATCTTGCACTTTCTCGCAGCCGTCCACCCTCACCAGGGACGACATCGTCCGTGATCTTGCATTGAGGAAACCCGTGACCACCATCGCCATCACCGGGGTGCCCGGACTGCCCGAGGTACGGCCCGGCGACGACATCGCCGAGCTCGTCGCGCGAGCCGTACCCGCCCTGACCGACGGCCTGACCGACGGCGACATCCTCGTCATAACCTCCAAAATCGTCAGCAAGGCCGAGGGCCGGATCCGCCAGACCCGTACAACACAGAGCCGTACGGACCAGGGCGACGGTCGTGCCGCCGCGATCGAAGCGGAGACGGTCCGGGTGGTCGCCCGGCGCGGCGACACCGTGATCGCGCAGACGCGGCACGGTTTCGTCATGGCGGCGGCCGGGGTCGACGCCTCCAACACCTCCCCCGGCACGGTCCTGCTGCTGCCCGTGGATCCGGACGAGTCCGCCCGGCGGATCCGCAGCGGGCTGCACGAGCGCCTGGGGATCAGGGTCGGCGTGATCGTCTCCGACACGTTCGGCCGTCCGTGGCGGCACGGCCTGACCGACGTGGCGATCGGCGCGGCGGGGGTCCGGCCGCTCGACGACTTCCGCGGCAGGTCCGACGCCTACGGCAACGAGCTGTCGGCGACCGTCACCGCGCTCATCGACGAGCTGGCGGCCGCCGCCGAGCTGGTCAAGGGCAAGCTCTCCGGCGTGCCGGTGGCCGTCGTACGCGGCCTGCCCGGCCTGGTCACGGCCGACGACGGCCCCGGCGCCCGCGCGCTGGTGCGGCCCGCCGACATGGACATGTTCCGGTACGGCTCGGCCGATGTGGTCCACGCCCGCCGCACGATCCGCGAGTTCACCGGCGAGGCCGTCGATCCGGAGGCCGTACGACGGGCGGTGGCCGCGGCCGTGACCGCCCCGGCCCCGCACCACACCACGCCGTGGCGGTTCGTCCTCCTGGAGACCCCGCAGTCGCGTACGGCACTGCTCGACGCGATGCGGGACGCCTGGATCGAGGACCTGCGGTCGGACGGCTTCTCCGAGGAGTCGATCGCCCGCCGGATCAGGCGGGGCGACGTGCTGCGCGACGCCCCCTACCTGGCGGTCCCCTGCCTGGTGACGGACGGCTCGCACACCTATCGCGACGAGCGCAGGAACGCGGCCGAGCGGGAGATGTTCGTGGTCGCCATGGGAGCGGGGGTGGAGAACTTCCTCGTCCAGCTCGCCGTCGAGGGGCTGGGCTCGGCCTGGGTGTCGTCCACGATGTTCTGCCGCGACGTGGTGCGCGAGGTGCTCGGCCTGCCGGACGACTGGGACCCGATGGGCGCCGTGGCGATCGGCCATGCGGCGGCACCGCCACGGGACCGGCCGCGCCGCGATCCCGCCGACTTCATCGTGACCCGCTGAGACCGCGCGCCGAGTCCGTGCCCTGTCGTGATTGCGGATGAATCCCCGCGGCGAACAGGGCCGGCCGGAATCGACCTCGACGTCGACGCCGGTCGAAGGCCGCGGGCCGTCTGCGCGGCGATGACCTCAAGGTCGATGAGCCGCCCTCATCTGTCGATCAGACGCAGCGGGGTGCGTACGCTGCGGCAGACCCCGCCGCTGCGCTCGGCCGCGGCCAGACGCTCGGGGTCCGGCGTGCCGTACGACGTGGTCCGCTGGCGCAGCGGCCGGCCGGTCGGCGCGACCATGGCGGCGATGTCGCCGATGGTCTTGTAGGACCCGTTCTCCGACCCGGCCATCCGGCTGATCGTCTCCTCCATCAGCGTGCCGCCGAGGTCGTTGACCCCGCCGGAGAGCACGGCACGGCACAGGTCGTCCTGGAGCTTCACCCACGAGCACTGGATGTTCGCGATCGCGCCGTGCAGCATGATCCGGGCGAGCGCGTGCACGGCCCGGTTCTCGCGGGGCGTCGGGCCCGGCCGGGCGATTCCGGCCAGGTAGATGGGCGCGCTGTGGTGGACGAACGGCAGCAGCACGAACTCGCTGAAGCCGCCCGTCTCCTCCTGGATCGTCCTGATCAGCCGGATGTGCCGTACCCAGTGCTCATGCGTGTCCACGTGGCCGTACATCATCGTCGAGGTCGTCGGGATGCCCAGGCGGTGCGCCGTGGTGATCACTTCGATCCACTCGGCGGTCGGGAGCTTGCCCTTGGTGAGCACCCAGCGGACGTCGTCGTCGAGGATCTCGGCGGCCGTCCCCGGCAGCGAGTCGAGCCCGGCCTCCCTGGCGGCACGCAGCCAGTCCTCGATCGACATGTTCGTCCGGCTCGCGCCGTTGATGACCTCCATCGGGGAGAACGCGTGGACGTGAATGTCCGGGCAGCGTTCCTTGACCGCCCGCGCGATGTCGAAGTAGGCGGTGCCCGGCAGATCCGGGTGGATACCGCCCTGCATGCACACCTCGGTGGCCCCGGCCTCCCATGCCTCCGCCGCCCGGTCGGCCACCTCGGAAAGCGACAGCGTGTAGGCGTCGGCGTCGGCCCGCCGCTGCGCGAACGCGCAGAACCGGCAGCCGGTGTAGCAGACGTTGGTGAAGTTGATGTTCCGGTTCACGATGTAGGTGACGTCGTCGCCCACCGCCTCGCGGCGCAGCCCGTCGGCGATCCGGCACAGCTCGTCCAGCCCCGCGTCGTCGGCCCCCGCGCCGTTCTGGTCGCCCGCGAGCCCCAGCAGCGCCACCGCCTGTTCGTCGGTCAGCCGGGCCGGGTCGCTCTCCGCGCGCCGCAGCGCCTCCCGCACCACTCCGCCGGCCGCGCCGGTAGGGCCGCTCCCGCCCCCGCTCGGCAGGCGGTCGCGCAGCGCGGCCCAGTCGCCGTACACGCTGTCGAAGTCGTCGCGGCGGTCGGCCGTACGCCCCTCGGCGTCGATGGCGACATGCAGATCGGCCCGGCCGCTGGTGCGCAGCCCGGTGGAGAATCCGCCGTCCGGCTCCTGCCAGGGGCGGCCGACCGGTATCGCGTCCTCCCTGGCGAGGCCGGTACGCGGGTCGGCCAGCGCGGCCACGTGCTCGCGCAGCCGGGGGTCCAGCCAGGGCTCCCCGGCCAGCACGTACTCCGGATAGATCGTCAGCCGCTCCCTCAGCTCGAACCCCGCCTGTGCCGTACGGCCGGCCAGTTCGTCGATCTGCGGCCACGGCCGCTCGGGGTTGACGTGGTCGGGCGTGAGCGGGGAGACGCCGCCCCAGTCGTCGATGCCGGCGCGGACCATCAGGGCGTACTCGTCGCCGATCAGGTTGGGCGGGGCCTGGACCCGCGCCCTCGGCCCGAGCACGAGCCGCGTCACCGCGATCGTCGCGGCCAGGTCGTGCAGGTCGGCGTCGGGCATGCCGCGCATCGCGGTGTCGGGCTTGGCGCGGAAGTTCTGGACGATGACCTCCTGGACGCCGCCGTACTCCCTGGCCACCCGGCGGATCGCGAAGATGGAATCGGCCCGCTCCGCGATGGTCTCGCCGATGCCGATCAGGATGCCGGTCGTGAACGGCACGCTGGACCGTCCCGCGTCCTCGAGCACGCGCAGCCGTACGGCCGGGTCCTTGTCGGGCGAGCCGTGGTGCGCCTGGCCCTTCTCGCTGAACAGCCGCTCCGACGTGGTCTCCAGCATCATGCCCATCGACGGCGCGACCGGCTTGAGCCGCTGCAGGTCGCGCCAGGTCATCACGCCGGGGTTGAGATGCGGCAGCAGCCCGGTCTCCTCCAGGACGCGGATCGCCATCGCGCGCACGTAGGACAGCGTGTCGTCGTAGCCGTGCGCGTCCAGCCACTCCCGCGCCTGGTGCCAGCGGTCCTCGGGCCGGTCGCCGAGCGTGAACAGGGCCTCCTTGCAGCCCATCTCCGCCCCCCGCCGGGCGATCTCCAGCACCTCGTCGGGGGAGAGGAACGCGCTGGGCAGTCGGTGCGGTGCCGTCGCGAACGTGCAGTAGCCGCAGCGGTCGCGGCAGAGCCGGGTCAGGGGGATGAACACCTTGCGGCTATAGGTGATCACGCCCGGGCGTCCGGCCGCGACGAGTCCCGCGTCCCTGACCCGCGAGGCGTGTTCGAGCAGAGTTTCCAAGTCGTTCCCGCGCGCCTGCAGCAGGATCGCGGCTTCGGCCGTGTCCAGTGTCTTGCCGTCCCGCGCCCGCGCGAGCGCCCGCCGCATCGCGGCCTCCGTGGGGATCACAACTTCGTTACGCACACGATGAACAGTACGAAACTTTGAAGGGCACGGCTGGGGCGGGTCCATCCGAGATGAGTATTTCTTCAGCAGTGCTTAACGAAATCGGAAAGAAGATTTCACTGGACGTGAACAGTCGCGGCTGAGCACACTCGAATGGTCACCCTCCGCACGCACTTCACGGGAGATCCGATGTCCTGGGCCATGCTCGTGTTCATCGCCGCCGTCGCCCTGCTCGCCCCGTTCTTCGGCGCCGACACCCGTGACGGCCGCGACTGGAAACCGGAGGATCCCCAGGGTCCGGCGCCCCCGAACACTCCGAACGCGGAGACCTCGCCCCCGCGCTCCCCGACGTGATCCCGCGCGTTGTCAGAACGAGCGGTAGTCGCGGGCGGGCATCCGGGGACCGCGAGCGGGTGGGCGGATGCCGCTGAGCTCGACGAGCCTGATCACCCGGTGGCGGTGCCCCCGGAACGGCTCAAGCAGGGCGAGCATGCCGGCATCGTCGGTCTTCCGGCCGGTCAGCGCCCATCCGAGGATGCCCGGCAGATGGTAGTCGCCGACGCTGGGCGCGTCGCAGTCACCGTGGGCACGCTGGCGCACCTCGGCCGACGTCCATACTCCGATGCCCGGCAGCGCCCGCAGCAGGCGGTCCGCCTCGGCCGAGCCCGCCTCGCCACATGTGGATTCCAGCCTCTCGGCATGGCGTGCCGCGTTGACGACGGTCCTGGCCCGTACGGCCTCCGCCCCGGCGCGATGCCAGTCCCACGAGGGGATCTGCCGCCACACCTCGGGCGGCGGGATCACCGTCATCCCCTCGGGGGCCGGTCCCGGCGCGGCCTCGCCGTACCGGCGGACGAGCCACCGCCAGGCCCGCCAGGCCTCCCTGCCGACGACCTTCTGCTCCAGCACGGCCGGCACCAGCGCCTCGAAGACTCGTGAGGATCTCCCGATGCGCAGCCCGGGATGGCGGGCGGCGGCCCGGGCGACGAACATCGCACGCCGGGCCTGCCCGGTCTCGCCGTGACGGGCCCGCCGGGTGAGATCGGCCAGCAGGCCGGCGAACCCGGACACGTCGTCGTCGGCGCCGAGAAGCCCCGGCAGCGTCTCCAGCGCCCACTCCGCTCCGGGCCCCCAGGCCCGGGCGCCGACCTCTCCTGCTCCGTCCGCCGTGGTGATCCGCAGCGTGGCCGGGCCGTCGGGGGTTCGGGTCGTACGCCAGACGGCGCCGTCCGGAGTACGCCGCCAGGTGGGATCGGAGCCCCCGCGCCGGTGGGGCGCCAGCGTGAGCGCCACGTCGACCGGCGCGTCCGGCCGCCACCCGCGTTCGGACGAACGCGGCGGGGCGGACACCGGCACGGGAACGAGATCGGACACGGAGTGATCACATATCGCTGGAGAATCTGACCGACGTATCCGATATTACGGACCTGGGCCAGATCCGGACGCCGCCGCGGAGTTCGTTGCCCGGCTCGATGACGGCCTCGTCACCCACGATCGCGTCCTCGACCACGACACCCGGGCCGATCCTGACGCCGCGCCCCACCACGGATCGCGACACCTTCGCCTGCTCGGCGATCTCGGCGCCGTCCATCACCACGCTCGCTTCGACCACAGCGCCGGACGCGACGAGCACCCCGCCCCCGATCGTCGAGCCGCCAGCCACCTGCGCGTCCGGGGCGATGACCGCCCCCTCCGCGACGAGCGCCGGCACTCCCTGGACGGGCAGTGCCGGGGACCGCACCCGGCCGAGGGTCAGATCGCGGCAGCACTGGACGAAGGCGGCCGGGGTCCCCACGTCGAGCCAGTAGGCCGGGTCCACGTGCCCGATAATCGGCACCGACTCGGCCAGGAACTTCGGGAACAGCTCGTATTCCACTGAGACCGGACGGCCCGCCGGGATCTCGTCGATGACGCCGCGACGGAAGATGTAGCAGCCCGCGTTGACCTGGTCGGTGATCGGAGTCGGCGACTTCTCGATGAACGCCTTCACCCGGCCGTCGGCCTCGGTCAGCACCGAGCCGTACCTGCGCGGGTCCTCCACGGTGGTGAGATGCAGCGTCACGACGGCGTCGGCCTTCTCGTGCGCAGCGGCCTGGGCCGTCATGTCGTGGTCGGAGATGATGTCCCCGTTGAGGATGAAGACCGGGTCGTCCGGCCCCGACCGCAGTGCCGCCGACGCGTTGCGTATCGCGCCTCCGGTGCCGAGCGGCACGTCCTCGGTCACGTACGTGATCTCCAGCCCGAGTCTGTCGCCGTCGCCGAAACTTTCAGCGAACATCTCCGCGCGATAGGCCGTGGCGAACACCACGTGCCGCACCCCGGCGGCGGCTGCGCGCGCGAGCTGATGTTCCAGCAGCGGCACCCCGGCGGTGGGCAGGAGAGGTTTGGGAATCGACATCGTCAACGGGCGGAGGCGCGTCCCCTGACCACCGACGAGGAGGATCGCCTCAAGCGATCGCGAACTGGAGTCACCCATAGCCCGGCAGACTAGCTCAGGTGTCCATCGCGCGCTGATATGACGCGAGATGGGCCTCAGCGGACAGCCGCCAGGTGAACTCCCGGGCCCGGTCGACCCCCGCCGACGACAGCGCCGCCCGCCGTTTCCGCGACTCGAGCAGCGCGCGCAGCGCGGCGGCGACGCTCTCGGCGTCCGGCTCCGTGTAGGCGACCGCGTCGCCGCCCACCTCGGGAAGCGAGGCCCGGTGGGTGGTCAGCACCGGAGCACCGCACGCCATCGCCTCCAGCACCGGCAGCCCGAACCCCTCGCTGCGCGACGGGAACGCGACCACGAGCGCGCCGCCGAGGAAACCCGGCAGATCCGAGAAGGGGAGATATCCGGGCCGGACGATCCTGATCCTGGACGGCAGGCCGGCCAGCGCCACCTCGACATCGCCGTCCCAGCCCGGCCCGCCCGCGAGCGCCAGAGCGGGCGGCGCAGGCAGATGCTCGACCGCCTCGGCGAAGCCGCGGATCAGGTTCGGCACGTTCTTGCGCGGTTCCAGTGCGCCCAGATAGGCGACGTACGGCTGACCGTGCAGGCCGATCCGGTCGGCGACCCGGCGGATCTCGCGTTCGCCGGGCGGGTGGAACAGCGTGGGATCCACACCGTGATAGGCGACGTCGATCCGGGCCGGATCGGCCCCGAGCACGCGGACGAGCTCGTCCCGCGTGGCCCTGGACGGCACGATGAGCCGGTCGGCCCGCCGTACGGCGGTGCGCGTGGCCGAGCGGAAGAACGACGCCCTGGCCGTGTCGTGCCGCTCCTGCTCGGTGAAGCAGGCCACGTCGTGGATGGTGGCCACGACCCGCAGACCGGAGCGCAGCGGGATCGAGTAGTACGGGGCGTGGATCACGTCCGCCCCGGCGCGCTGGGCGAGGACGGGCAGGCCGAACTGCTCCCACGCCAGGCGCTTGCCCCGGTTGGTGATGGCGACCGGGCCGGCCAGGATCCGCGCGGTCGGGGCGAGCTTGCCGTACCGCTCGGCGTCCGCGCGCTGGCATACCACGGCGAGGTCGGCTCCGGCCTCGTGCAGGGCGGCGACCAGTCCGTCGACGTACCGGATCAGCGCGCCGCGATCGGCGGGAACCGCCGCGGCGTCGACGAGCACTCGAGGTGTCAACCAGATCGCTCCCCTCGGCGAGCCCCGGCGGCGGGAGCGGGCCCGCCCGCCCGGACTCATTGGTCCGACGGTCATCCGGCGAGGGCGGCCAGGGCCGTGCCTACTGCTCCCCCCGTGAGCCCCGGTGATCCTTCGGTTCACCGGGCGATGACGGAGAGTCCTCCCGCGGTCACCCTTCACCTTCACTCTCTTCCCGGACGTCCCCCGAACCGTGGCGGGAATCACCTGTGTGACCAGCCGAGAATTCCGGAACCCACGCCCATTACGCGGAAATGCCCGGCGAACGCGCGATTTGTACGGAATATCAGTGCTGCTTGGCGTTCTCGGTGGCACCGGAGGGAGAGACGGCGCGCCGGGAGACGAGGCCGGCCAGGGCCGCGCAGACCAGGTCGCCGACCGAGACGATCAGCCGGGAGCAGAGCACGGCCGCGGTGGCCGAGCCCTGATCGAGCACGGGGGCCAGCGCGGCGAACATGGCGACCTCCCGGACGCCCACGCCGGCCGGCGCGATCACCGCCAGGAAGCCCAGGCACCAGGCCAGCGCGAACGCGCCGAAGCTCAGGATCACCGCGGTCGCCCCGGTGCCCCCGAGGGCACGCACGATGAGGACGAGGTGCACGCCGTACGCCGCCCAGCCGGCCAGCGCCCATCCCGCGGACACGAGCACCCCCCGGCGGGTGAGCGGCCGCTCCAGCGGCGGCCGCCGCAGCCTGCGCAGCCCGAAACCGATGACCCCGTTGACGACCGCCGGATGCAGCGCGGCGACCAGCACCGGGATGAGCAGCAGGAGCCAGGCGAACCGGGCCACGGACTCCCCGGCAGGCACGGGCAGCGTGACGGCCGCCACCAGCAGCCCACTCGCCAGATAGACCGGATATGTCAGGAAGAAAGCGGCGGCGCTGCGCGATCTCGGAATGCCGTGATCACGTCCCATCTCCATCTGGGCGAGCACCGGCCACAGCGACCCGGGGATGTACTTGCCGAGCTGACCCACAAAAAAGATCTTGGCGGCGTCCGGGAACGCCAGCGGCGATCCGAGGTCGGCCAGCAGCGCGCGCCACATCATCATCCCCGCGACGAGCGCGCCGAGCACCGCGGCGAGCGACCCGGCCAGCTCCGGCCACGACAGCCGGGCGAACCCGTCGGAGACCTCGGCCCACCGCCCGGCGACGGCCCATGCGCCGAACCCGAGTGCGACGACCAGGAACAGCACGCGGACCACCCTGCGTCCGCTCATCCGGCGGCCCGACGGCTCGGCGGGCCGGCTCCCCGGTTCGCCGAGCTCCCCCGGCTCGCCGAGCGTCACGGCGTGCGTACCGGCTCGGGCGGCTGCGGGAGCGCGCCGCCGAGCGGCCGCCGGTGCGTCTTGGTGGCGACCCAGAGATACGTCGGCACGACCGGCAGGAGGGCGTGCAGCGCCGCGCGCGGCGTCCGCGCCAGGGTCTCCCGTACGGCACGGCCCACCGGCCCGGGGAACAGCTCGCCCCCGGCGAACCGCTCCGGCGAGGCGAGCACGGGGAAGGTGTAGTCCCACACGTGGAAGGCCTCCAGCATCCGCCGCAGTCCGCGACGGGTGCGGAAACGCTCGTAGTAGTGGTCGGCCCGGCCGAACGCCCTGACGTACCGGTCGGCGGCGGCCGGCGGCAGATAGGACAGGAAGGGCAGCTTGTAGTGCGGCTCCATGACGCCGAGCCGGTTGCCGAGCCCGAGATAGAGGACCCCGTCGTCGGCGAGCACCCGGTGCATGTCCCCGATCACCGCGTCCGGGTCGACCACGTGCTCGTAGATGTGGTTGAAGACGAGCACGTCGAGCGACCCGTCCGGGAACGGCAGCGCGCCGCCGTCGGCGCAGACGAACCCGACCCGCGCGCCGAACCGGTCGGCCGCCTTCCGCAGCCCGGGCACGTCGATGTCCACGCCGAGCGTGTGACCCGCGCCCGCGCGGGCGAGCTCGTCGGCGATGAACCCGGCCGAGCAGCCGACGTCGCCGACGGTGAGCCCGGCGAGGATCTCACCGGGATCGGCGTTCTCCCTGCCCAGGAAGTGCGCGAGCACCGCGATGATCTTCGCGGCCTTCCTGCGGCGCTTGTCCTCGTCGAGCATCGCGGCCTGGAACTCGGAGTATTCGAGCTGGGCCGCCCGCTGTGCGCTCACGACCGCTCACCGCCACGACGCCCGTGATCAGGGTTCCGTTCCACGGTGCCCAACAGTACCTTCGCCCGGCCCGCCCGGCGCGCGATCCGCCGGGCCGGTGAGATCACGCGAGAAGCGTGTCGAGATAGGCGGCCCAGTAGGGCTCGGGGTCGACGGGCCGGACGCAGTCGCGCAGCCGTTCCGGCGTGCCCGGCTCGTAGAACCGCTTGAGCGCCTCGGCCAGCGCGCCCACCGAGCCGGGCTCCACCAGCAGGCCGTCGACGCCGTCGGAGACGTTGTCGGCCAGCGCGCCGACGCGGGTCGCGATCACCGGCACGCCGTGCTCGTGGCCGAGCCACACGTTCTGGCTCGCGGTCGCCGAGCGGTACGGCAGCACGAGGGCGTCGACCCCGGCGAACAGGCCGGGCACGTCCTCGGCCGCGACGTACCCCGGCCGCAGCTCGACCCGTTCCGTCAGGCCCAGCTCCGCGACGAGCGCCCGGGTCTCCTCCAGGCCGCCCCAGAACTCCCCGGCCACGGTCAGGCCCACGTCCGGCAGCCGGGCCAGCGCCCGCAGCAGCAGATCGAGGCCCTTGTAGGGGCGGACGATGCCGAAGAACAGCAGCCTGCCGTACGGCTCACGCCCGCCGGCCGCGGCCGGGCTCCGCGCCGGCAGGTGCGGCGGCAGCGCGGCCACCCGCACCGGCGTACCGGTGAGCCCACGGGCGGCGGCCGCCTGCTGCTCCGAATGCACGAGCACCCCGGCGGCCCGCCGCAGCAGGGCCCTCATCAACGGCACGTCGTACGGCTTGCGCTCATGCGGCAGCACGTTGTGACACAGCGCGACGACCGGGGCGCGTCCGCTCAGGCCGTACAGAATGCCCCGGTAGGCGGGCACCTGCACCGGGCTGAGCACGGCGAGGACGACGAGGTCGGCCGCGCGCAGCCGCCTGCCGCAGCGGACCCAGCCGTCCGGCCGCCGCCAGTCGAGGTCGCGGCGGGTATGCGGGTACGGCTCACCCTCCGGGCTGTCGATCGTCTGCTGCCCGGGATAGAGGAACGCCGGATACTGCGCACGCCACGACTCGATCACCACGTCGTGGCCCCGGGCGTGCAGCCGGTGGGCGAGCTCGGTCGTGTGCTGTGCCCCGCCGCCCTTGTAGGGATGGGTCGGGCCGACGATCGAGATCTTCACGTGGTGGCCCGCCTAATGGTCTCTGGACCGGACGATCAGGTCGGCCAGCAGCGCCATCGAGCCGATGATCAGACCGCTGACGAACATCGTCACCGTGTTCTGCGCGAGGGAGAACGGGTCCTTGACCATGTCCCAGGTCAGCCCCTTCACCACGGCGATGACGACCAGCCAGATGGCGGGCGGCATGAGCACCTTGAGCGGGTTGAAGTACATGATCATCCGCAGCACCTGCAGGATGTAGCGGTAGGCGTCGGAGACGAAGCCGAACTTCGACTTCCCGGCCCGCTTGGCGTACTCGATCGGCAGGTAGTAGACGGCGTGCTGGTTCGACAGGAACGCCAGCGTGATCGTCGTCACGCAGGAGAAGCCGGGGGGCAGCAGCCGCAGGTACGGCTTCGCCACCGACTTGCGGAAGGCACGCAGACCCGAGTTGAGGTCGGGGATCTTCTGCCCGGCCAGATGCTCGGCGACCTTGCGGATGAACCACTTGGCCGGCACCCGCAGGATCTTGTGCGAGCCCTCCTCGCTGGTGCGCGCCCCGACGACCTGGTCGATCGCCGAGTCCTTCTCCAGGAGCCGGATCAGCTCGGGGATGCGCTCGTTCGGATACGTCATGTCGGCGTCGGTCCACACGACGATCTCGCCGCGGGCCTCCTGGCTGCCGATCCTGCGCACCGTGCCGGACCCGCCGTTGCGGTGGAACGCCTTGACCCGCATGTGCGGGAACCGCGGCGCCGCCTCGCGCAGCCGCGCCAGGGTCTCGTCCGTGGAACAGTCGTCCACGGCCAGCAGTTCGTAGGTGTAGCCGCTGTCGTCCATCGCCGCGCAGATGCGCTCGACCTCGTCGATCACGTGGTCCTGCTCGTTGTAACACGGCAGGACGATCGTCACGTACGGATTGTCGACGTCAGACACGGCGCTTCCAGAGGTCTCGGGCGGGCTCACGTCCGGTTAATGTACTCTTCCCCGTCAAACCACGACCTCACTTCGGCTCCCCCGGCCCCCGTACGACCCATGCCGCAGGCTCTCCCGCCGGGGCGGTCCGAGATCAGGTCGCGCAGATGTTCGTCTCGGCCGTCACCGCGTTGTCCCCGACCTGGATCGGCGTCTTGACGCCGTCCCAGTCGGCGCCGATCACGAGCTGGATGATCGGGCCGGGCACCTTGCCCTTCGGCGCGTCGGCAGGGGGGGCCGCTGGTGTGAAGGGGGTCACCGTGCCGGCGACGACCTTCCCGGTCTCGGGGGCGACCTGGGCGGTCTCCTCTCCCGTGCGCACCCGGACCTTCCCGGTGAGCACCTTGGCGTAGTCCCAGCCCTGCCCGGTGTAGCGGATCATCGTCTTGGGCTGGTCGGTGTTGTCCGGCCGGCGCGCGTCGCCGACGCCGACGACCTTGAAGCCCTCGGCGGCCAGCGCCTCGGCGACTTCCCTGGCCTTGCCGTTCTCGTTGGTGCCGTTGAACACCTGCACCTTGACCTGCTGCGGCTTGGTGACGGTCGGCTCCTTGGGCTTCGCGCCGGGCGAGGCGGCCGCGCTCGGGGACGCCGTCGGGGTCACCTCGGTGTCGTTCCTGATCGCACTGAACAGGTTCTCCGCGTCCGGCTGCTTCCACTGCACGCGGTTCTTGTCGGGAGCGTACGGCTCCCACGGCACCGTCGTCGCCTTGAAACCTTTGGCGGTGAGCTTCGAGGCGCTCTGCGCGATCTGGATGAGCGTGTCGGTGTTGAGGTCGTCGTCCATGGTCACGGACTGGGCCGTCGCCTCGATGAACGCCGTCAGCTTGCCCATGTCGGTGAGCAGGGCCCGGCTGGTGGCCTTCTTCACCACCTGGGAGATGAAGACCTGCTGACGCTTGATCCGGCCGATGTCGCTGCCGTCGCCGATGTGCCGCAGCCGCACGTAACCGAGGGCGGCCTCGCCGCGCACCACCTGGCGCCCCGCGGGGAGGTTCAGCTTCGACTTCTTGTCGTTCACCGCCTGGGGCAGGCAGATCTCGACGCCGCCGAGCGCGTTCACGATGTTCTTGAAGCCGGTGAAGTCGACCTTCACGAAGTGGTCGATGCGGATCTTCGTCAGGTCCTCGATGGTCCGCCGGGTGCAGCGCATTCCACCGTCGGAGAACGCCGAGTTGATCTGTGCCAGGTGTTGCGGGATGACCGCGCCGGTCTTCGTGTTCTTGCAGGCGGAGATCATCACCATGGAGTCGCGTGGGAAGCTGAGCAGCGTCGCGCCGTCCCGGTTGGGCGACACGTGCAGAAGCATGATCGTGTCGGTGCGCTCGCCGTCGTTCTCCATGTACTGGCCGTACTTCTTGTTGTCCCCGGTCCGGGTGTCCGACCCGACCAGCAGCACGTTGATCGCACCCGTCTGGTTCTCGGGACGGTTCTTGTCGAGCTCGTCGGTGGACTTCTCCCGGCCGATCAGGCCCAGCGTGCTGCGATAGGTCTTGTACGCGGTGAGCGTGCCGATGACCAGCACGCTGGTCATGACGATGCTGACCCAGCCCCACAGACCCGGCCCACGCCGTGCGCCGCCGCTTCCGCCTCCTGCGGCGTCGCCGGAGGATCCTCCGCCGCCGCGTCGGCCGCGGCGGCCGGAGCCCTCGGGCTCATCGGCGGGCGGACCGTGGCCGTCCGCCACCGGGAAGGCCGCGGCGGATTCCTCCCCGCCGCCTCTGCGCCCGCGACGTCGTCTCGGCCGATCCTCCTCGTAGAAGTCGTCGCCGCCGGCGGGTGCCGCCGGCGGCGGTGGTGTGTAGGCCCGGACGTCCTCGCCGGTCGGGTGGCCGCCGCGCCGCCGCCCGCGAGGGGCCGCGTAGTCCTCCCGGCCGCCGTGGGAATCCCCACCGCCGTAGGAGTCGCCGTAGGAGGTCTGGGCGTCGCCGTAGGAGGTCTGGGCGTCGCCGTAGGAATCACCGCCGTACGAGCCGCCGTAGGCGCCGTCGTGTGAGCTCTCGTAGGAGAACTCGTCCCGATGGCGCCGGCGGCCACGCCCGCCGCTCCCGGCGCCGGAACGGCCGTGCGAGGCGGAACCGCCGTCCCGCGCGCCGCCGCCGTACGCCCCGGAGTCCTGCGGCCCCCAGACCTTCTGGTCCGCAGGAATGGGCGCGCTCTGCTGGTTGCGGGTGGAGGCACGGCGACGCTCGCTCATCGGACGGCCCTCGTCACACAATCGGATGGAGGCACAGGCGGACGATCGGAGGTGCTACTGATCCGCTCGCGCACGTGTCCTCCTTGCTCGGCGATCACCCGTCGCGCTCACGAGATTAGGTCACGGAGGCGAGTCGAGGCGCCTTGATTGATGGGATCGGAGCCGCGACCACTCTCTTGCGATCACTCTGTGAGGCCCCGGACGATCCAGCGGCAGATCATACTAAAAGTGGGACATTTTGCGGTACGTCGCTGACAATCACTTTACTCGCGCTTTACCGCCTTCCGGGTCGGAACGGTCCCCCGCTCCGGCGTCGGGATCGACGTGAACGCGGGCGCGTACGCCCATGGCCAGGGCCGCCGCGAGGCAGGCCAGCGGGGTCGCGGGCAGCACGTACCGGTAGTCGAACTGTGCCGTGGCCGCTGGAACGATCAGCAGGACCCAGGCGGCCGCCCCGGCCACACCCCACGGCGTCCCCTTCCCGTGCGGGAGACGCGGGACCCGGCGGAGACGCGGAACCAGCGGCAGCAGGAGCACGGCGAGCAGCACCGCCCCCGGCAGGAACGCCACCTGCTGGTAGGACCGCATCCAGCCGGCGTACGGCTCGGCGATCCGCACGGTGATCGGGCCCCGCTCATATCTCTCGGCGAACTCCTTCCCCACGATCGCCGGCCGCCGCTCAGGCGGTGGGGGCGTGGTCGCGGGGAACTCGTAGTATCCGTAGATCTCCGCGTCGGGGTAGACGTGCCGCCGCCAGGTGAACGTCCGCCCCAGCTCGGTCAGGGTCGCCGCCGCGTAGTCGAGCGGCTGGCTCCGGATCGCGAGCCAGGCGAACCTGCCGGCCAGCGCGTCGGTCTCCGCGGTGAACGTGATGCCGGGCAGCCGGACCACGGGCGAGTCGTCGCTCCAGACGTACTCCTGCATGGTCGGACGCTCGACCGGAGGCCGGGGATCGCACAGCACGGCCAGGTCGGCGGGCGGCCGCATGATCGAGCAGTCGGCGAAGACCATCGTCCGCGCGTAGAGGAAGACCCCGTTCGCCCCGACCAGGCCCACCCGGTGGTGCGCCGCGTGGAACCAGCCCATGTACGCCGCCAGCGGCGCGAGCGCGGCCAGCAGGAACGCCCCCACGCCCCGCCGCGCGTCTCGTCGCACCGCTCGCGCGCGGCCGAAGCCGTACCGGACCAGGAAGAACCCGAAGACCACGATGAGCGGGAGGCCGACGGTCCTGGTCAGCGTCGCGGCGGCCAGGATCAGGCCGAGGGCGGCCGCCGCCCCCGTGGACGGCGGGCGGCGCAGCGCGAGGCAGGCGGCGGCCACGACGAGGAACGTGAACAGCGTGTCGGAGACGAGCAGGTGCTCCATCTCGATCTGGTACGCGTCGAGCAGGACGGGGGCCGCGGCGAGCGCGGCGAGCGAGACCGTCAGCCGGGTGCGCCCGCACCGCCGCAGAACGGTGGCGTAGATCATGACGCCGGCGAGCAGCCCGAGCGCGTGCTGGACGAACGTCACCACGGCGAAGCTGTGGAACGGCTCGAACAGGCGCAGGAACATCGAGTAGCCGGCGGGCCGGACGAGGTCGGGTCTCGGCCGCATGGCGGTCACCACGTAGGTGTAGGAATCGGGGAACCACAGCGCGGGCCGGTAGCCGAGCGCGGTCACGATCCGCAGGGCCGCGCCCAGTCCGAAAACCCCCAGAAACCACCCGTGCCGACGGGCCAAGACCGTCACCCGCAACTGCGGCCCCCAAGCTTGTCCTGGGCGTACGCTACCGGACCGTGCGGGGGAGACGTTCGATCGATTCGAGTCCGCTGAGGGAGAAGGTGTCAGGACGGGCGGTTACGCTCGGCGTCATCGCGACCGACCGCTCTCCGCACCGACAGACGGCCCGGCCCTCGGCGGGCCGCGTGCTCGCCGTCGGGTCCGCCGTGCCCGTGCTCGTCCTCAGCGGATGGCTGCTCGCGGGGCTGCCGCTGCTGCTGCTCGGCTGGTTCCGGCCGCTGCCGACGCTGGTGGCCGGGGGCGGGCTGGCCGTGCTGCTGTGCCGGTACGGCCTGCGCCGATCTGCCGAGACGATCTCCGCGACGGCCGGGCAGACGGCGGCCGTGCTGGCCATCGCCGCCGCCTCCGGCGTCTTCAACGGGATCTTCCGCGGCGAGCAGCTGCTGGTCCGGCGTGATCCTGGCACGTACGCGCAGTACGCCATCTGGCTGGCACGGCACGGCTCTCTGCCGATCCCGAGGGGAGACTTCGGCGGCCCCGACCCGGCCCTGTGGTTCGACGGCATGGGCTTCTACGCCACAGACGACGGGATCCTCCCCCAGTTCATGGCCGGGTCTCCGATGATCCACGCGATCGGCGACTGGGTGGCGGGCATCCCCGGCCTGCTGCTCGTGCCGCCGGTGCTGGGCGCGCTCGCCGTGCTGACCTTCGCCGGGACGGTGGCTCGCCTGGCCGGCGCACGCTGGTCCCCCCTGGCGGCGCTCGCGTTCGCGGTCGGCCTTCCGGTGCTCTACACCTCCAGGACCACCTTCAGCGAGATCCCCTCGCTGATCCTGATCTTCGGCGGGCTGAGCCTGTGGGCCGACGCCTGGCGCCGGGCCCGATCCGATCGGCCCCGGTCTCCGCAGACGCCGACCGGCCGGACCGGGGCGGGGGTGCCCGCCGCGCTCGCCGGACTGGCCTTCGGACTCTCCCTGCTCGTCCGCATCGACGGCCTGCGCGATGTGCTGCCCGTGCTGCCGTTCGCCGGGCTGCTCATCGCACTGCACCGGATCTCCCGTACCCGCGCCGACGGCGCATCGCTCCCCGCGGGCATGGCCGGACGGCTCGGCGTGCCGCTGCTGGGCGGGCTCGCCGTCGGGGCGCTCTGGGGCCTCACGGCCTGCTACGTCCTCGCCCGGCCGTACGCCGAATATCTCTCCGGCTCGCTCAACCCCCTGCTGGGCATCTGCGCCGCCGTGCTGGTGCTCACGGCGGCGGGTACGGCTCTCGCGCCGCGGCTCGCGGCGGCCCGGCTCTCGCGCGGCGATCCGTTCGGCCGGCGGGTCCGGCTGCCGGTCCGGCGGCTGCCGGAGGTCGCGGCCGGGCTCGTCGTGCTGGTCATGGCGGCCCTCGCCGTACGCCCCTGGGTGCAGACCGTGCGCCGGGTCCCGGACAGCCCGGAGGACGCGCTGACGGCGGAGTTCATCGAGAAGACGCAGGAGGCGAACCGCCTGCCGCTCGACCGCACCCGCCTCTATTACGAGGACTCGCTGCACTGGTTGTTCTGGTACGTCGGGATTCCCGTGGTCGTGCTGGCCACGCTGGCGGCGGCCGTACTCGTCCATCGCCTGGCCAGGGGGCGGGAGCTCGGCCGGCTGCTGCCCCTCGCGATCATCGGGTGGACCACGTTGACGACGCTGTGGCGGCCCGGCATCACGCCGGATCACCCCTGGGCCTCGCGGCGGCTCGTGCCCGTGGTGATCCCCGGGCTGATCCTGCTCGCCGTCTGGGGTCTGCGGTGGCTGCGTGCGCGAGCCCGGGGTTCCGGCCGCCGCACCGGTCCGCTGGTGGTCGCGGGGGCCGTGCTGCTCGTGGTCCCGGCCGCCGTCACGTCGATCGGCACGGCGTTCTCACCGGTGAACCGGGGTGAGGCCGCCGCAGCGGCCGATCTGTGCGCCGCGCTCCCGCGGAACGCGTCCGTGCTCTTCGTCGAACGGGTGACCGGTGACCGCTTCGGCCAGCTCGTACGCGGGGTGTGCGGGGTGCCCGCCGCCCGGGTCGCCTTCCCGCCCGGCACCAGCGTGCCGCTGTACGCCGACGTGGCGCGGCTGATCGGCGAGGTGCGGGCCACCGGACGGGTCCCCGTGCTGCTCGCCGCCCAGGCGGACCAGCTGGAGCCGTACGGCACGGCCTCCCCGGTGGTGGCGCTGCGCACCCGTCAGGACGAGCGTTCTCTGGTTGATCCGCCCGACGGCACCTGGTCGCTCAACATCGACGTCTGGATGACCGTCCCACAGTGATGATCGGTACAGTCCCCGCATGCGTCCGTCGCCAGAAGATCCGCGAAGTGAGGAACTGTCGTTCGGCGCCGACTCCGGCGACGGGCCACGGCCGAGCGAGCGGGCCGCCGCCTGGGCACGGGCGCGCCGGAGGCCGCTGACCGTGGTGGGGTTGTCGGTGGCACTGGCGGCCGGACTGGGCGTGAGCGGCCTGCACCTGTACGGGAAGTCCGGTCGGCCGCTACCACCCCCGGACGGCCCCTGGCCTCAGACGGGCCGGCTTTCGGTGTTTCTGTGCAGGGGCACGGACTTCGACGCCGGTTGGGAGACCTGCCGTGCCGGAGGGGCGGCCACGGCGGCCGACAAACAGAAGATCGAGGCAGGCCTGCGGGCGATGCCGGAACTACGGGATATCCGCTTCGAAAGCCGGGAGGAGACCCGCGCCGATCTCCGGGAGAAATCGACAAGGGGGACAGAGCCCGACCTCATCGACATACCGGAGGCGTACCGGGCCCGCGTCAAGCCCGGGGACTGGACGGCGCTGCGGCACCGGATCGAGGCCCTGCCGGGAGTGGCGAACGTCTTCCTGTTCCGGGACGGCTTCTGGTGGGACAAGGCGGACATCGGGATCTCCCTCTGTCCCGAGTCGAGCAGCCTGCCCACCGACCCGTGCAAGGGGCGGGGCAGGCCGACCGACGACGAGAAGCGGAACGTCCTTGACCGCATCGAAGCCCTGCCCGACGTCGAGGCCGTCTACCTGGAGGACCCCGCGCACTACCTGAAGACGCTCCGCCACTCCTACTGGGAGGAGACCGGTTCAGCCGCGAACGACGTCGCTTATCTGCCCGAGACGTTCTACGTGAGGCTGAAGAGGCCGCCGGCGAGGGACGAGGTCGAAAAGATCTTCGAGGGGATGCCCGGGGTGAGCGACGTAACCGATATTTCCGTATTCCGGCGCTGAACCGCCCCGGCGTCACCGCTCTCCTTCCGCTCGGCCGAACCTGAAGATCCGCTAGGTGTCACATCGGTTACGTTTAGTCCCTGGCGCGACAGGTGTTCGCCGGAACGTTAGGGTTGGTGATCGGCGGACGCGCCGTGTTCGCCCGTTGAGGGTGATGTGCCGGGCCGCCTTCGCTAGTGTCCGAACGCCGGCCGCTTCGCGCGGATCCGAGGATTCGCAGGGCCCGGCCTGCCCCTCAAAGCCCCACAGCCCGAGCCTTCCACAGATAGCTGAGCGTTTCTCTCGTGAGCGACATCCGTCATCACCTTCCGGCCCAGGTCCCGCAGTCAGACGTCAACGCCGACGACGAAGAGGCCCCCACCGGCGTGATCAGCCGGATCACCGTGGATTCGCCCGGCCCGGCGGAGAGCGGCGACCGTCAGCGAGCGGAGCACGGCCCCGGTCCCGCGCACTCGGGCCCGGACTCCTCCACACTCGCGAGCTCCTCGCCCCACGCGGCCTCCTCGGCCTACTCGGCTTACCCTGACGCCTCGGTTCCGCTGGCCGCCCCACCGTCCATGACCGCCACACCGCCTCCGGCTCCCCCGGCCGACGGCTCCGCCGGTCCCCACACCCCCGGGCAGGGACCGCTCGACAAGCCGCCCCTCCCGGTACGGCGACCGCGCAGGCGGGGCGCCGCCGGGCTCGGCGGGACGCCGGGTGGACAGCAGCCCGCCGCCGCCTCCTCCGAGTTCGACTACTTCTCCACCTCCCGGGGCCATCACGCCGATCCCCCGGCCTCCCCGGCTCATCCGTCCTCCCCGGCTCATCCGGCCGCCGCCGGGGCCTTCGGCCGGCACGAGCCGTACGGCGACTGGGAGCGGGACGGGCCGGCGACGGAGATCCAGTCGCCGATCCAGTCGTCCCAGTTCCACGCGCCGCAGTGGCCGGATGCCGCGCCCGGGGCGGCGCCGTCGCCCGCCCAGTGGGACCCCTGGAGCCGGACCTCGGGAGGGCCGGCCGACCACGGCGGCACGACGGGCAGACCGGGCGGCCGTACGGGCGCCACGGACGACGAGTTCCCCGGGGGGGCGCCCCCGCTACCCGCCTGGGTCCCGGCCACGAGCTGGGAGGACGACGGCGGGGACCGCCGGGACGCCGCGGCGTTCCGGGACGTCCAGGAGGCCGCGACGGAGGTGCACGGGTTCCAGGCATTCCCCGGGGCCACGGACCCCGATCCCTTCGGCGGGCGGCAGAGCGTCCGCGAAGAAGGCTTCGGCCACCGCCGGACGACCGCCGGGTACCCGCAGGATCGGCGGCAGCACCCCGCCGGGCTCGATCACAGGCGGCAGCCCGATCCGGAACCGGACCCCACCCCCCGGCCGTCGCGCAAGCGGCAGCGCGATCCCTACCTGGACAACGTCAAGTTCCTCCTGATCGCCCTGGTGCCGCTGGGCCACTCGCTCGTGCCGACGCTGTCGGCGAGCTCCGCGCGGGCCGCGTACCTTTACATCTACGTCTTCCACATGCCGCTGTTCGTCATCATCAGCGGTTATCTGTCCAGGAACTTCTGGAACTCGAACGCCAAGACGAACAAGCTGGTCGACACGTTCCTCGTGCCGTACGTGATCGTCGAGGTGGGCTACGCCCTGCTCCGCACCGCCCTCGGCCAGAAGTGGTCTCTCACGATCATGGACCCGGCCTGGCTGAACTGGTATCTGCTGGCACTGCTCTTCTGGCGGCTGTCCACCCCGGTGTGGAAGCGCATGCGCTATCCCGTGACCATCGCGGTGGTCGTATACCTGTTCTCGGGCTTCTCCAACCTCAGCGGCGACTTCAGCATGGACCGGTTCTTCGGGCTCATGCCGTTCTTCGTCATCGGCCTCGTGCTCAAGCCCGAGTACTTCGACTACCTCCAGCGCCGCTGGGTGCGGGTGCTGTCCGTGTGCGTCCTCGTCGGCGGCGCGGCCGTGGCGATCTTCCTGGTGACCAGCTTCACCGTGAAGCTCGGCCCGATCTACTACAAGAACAGCTACGCCCAGCTGCACCTGGTCTGGTGGAAGGGCATGTTGCTGCGGACGGCGCTGCTCGTCGCCGCGCTGGCCATGTCGGCGGCCGTGCTCTCGCTGGTCCCCCGGCGGGAGACCTGGTTCTCCGACCTCGGCACCCGCACGCTCTACTGCTATCTCCTCCACGGGGTGCCCGTGCTGATCGCCAAGGAGATGGGCTGGCTGAGCGTCCCCTGGCTGTACGGCCCGCTCGGAGTGGCGGCGATCGCGAGCGCCTCGTTCGCACTGGCCATCGTGCTGTGCATGCCGATCACCCGGACCGTGTTCAAGTGGCTGCTGGAACCGCGGCTGGTCTGGCTCTACCGCAGGCCGCGCATGCAGCCGGCGAAGATCCAGCAGTCCCAGGGAGAGCACTCGCCGTCCCCCGACGCGCAGCGACCGCCCCAGGCGGCTCATCCGGTGGCCGCGCCTCAGGCTCGTCGCTAGATCTCACGTATGCGGGCGGGGTGAGCACCCCGCCCGCCTGTTTCGATCCCCTCGGTCACCGTGCCGGGGACAGCAGGCGCAGGCCCGTGACGGCCAGGCCGGCCGCCTGCAGAAGAGCGCCCGCGACCTCGAACCACTCGGTGCCGGCCACGAGCCCGATCACATGCAGCGGAGGCCACGCGATGACCCCGGCGGCGGCCCAGATCGGGACCGCGTGGCTGCGGAGGAGGGCCACCCCGACCAGCAGCGTGCCGATAAGGTTGCCCAGCGCGAAGAGGATGAACACCCACAATCCCAACGGGTCGCTCTGGGCGCCGTCGAGGACCGCCGCGTAATCCGCGATAGGACCGCCGCGCTCCACCATGGCCAAGTCGGTGAACCCCGTGAAGGCGACCGCGAAGTAGCAGATGTATCCCGCGGCCACCAGGGTCGCGCCGATCAGACCGAGTCTCCGGCTCCGGTCCCCCACAAGTCGCCTGGCACCGAGCATCGCCGGAACCATGAGGAGGCTGCCCAGCATCGCGGCGATGGTACTGAGCCGATACAGGCCGGGATGGGCCGACACGAGCGCGAGCGCGCTCGCCCCGGTGCTGTCGTCTCCTCCGTTACGCGTGGCCCAGGCGTAGGCGCCGTTCGCGACGACGAATCCCCATGGCCCGATGAGCAGCGCCAGCGCGAGCGCGGGGTTGCGCGGCCCGGGCGGTTCCGCCGGTGCGGACACGCCGGAAGGCGACGCGGAGGACGGGACGGTCGTTTCCATGATTCTCCTCCATAGGTGGGGCTGAGAGCGACGAGATCAGGCGTTGGATCGCAGCGCTGGCGCGAGCAGCGCGACGCAGACGAGGGTGAGCACGATGCCCGCAGCGGCCGCGCCGATGGCCGGGCCTGGAACGCCCTCGACGAAGAACGCCGGCACGGCGGTCAGCGCCGACAGCAGCCTGGTGACGATCACGGCCACCACCCCGGCGCGGCTGCCGCGCCAGGCGAGCACGACGCCGACCAGGGTGATCAGGCCGAGTACGGCACCGGCGAGTACCACCGCGAACGGCGGGTGCTCGCCATCGCCGGACGGCAGCGGGATCACATCGATGAGAGCGAACAGGCCGGCCAGGACCAGTCCGATGATGAGGGGTACGGAGCGTCTCACGTGCTTCTCCTGAGTGGTCGGGTCGATATCGGCAGTGTGGGTGAGCGGCCCCCACCTGCGGATCCGCGCCGACTCGGGTCCGGTCTCCGTGCTGGCACGTATTCACTCCGGCCACCCCCACGGCCTACCGTGTGGTCGTGGCACTCCCCCGTCTGCTCGCGTACGCGGCCGTGACCGTGGTGTGCGCGCTGACGAGCAT
The DNA here is from genome assembly GCF_050942215.1 of Sphaerimonospora sp. CA-214678. Classification (GTDB taxonomy): domain Bacteria; phylum Actinomycetota; class Actinomycetes; order Streptosporangiales; family Streptosporangiaceae; genus Sphaerimonospora. The sequence continues at coordinate 1,206,032 of NZ_CP192056.1, read as the reverse complement.
CGAGGTGGTGCTGGCCGTGATCGCCGGTGACGGCACGGCCACGGCGGCGTACCCGGCCCACACGGCGGCCGAGAACGGCATGGCGCTCGCGATCGGCACCACGCTGGCGCTGCCCTCCGTCGTGCTCGGCGTGGTGGTCGCCGTCCGGCGGCCGCGCAGCGTGGTCGGCCCGCTGCTCGTGCTGGTCGGCGCGGCGGCGGTATGGGTCACCGTCGGCGAGCTGTACACCACGGCCTTCGCCCGGCGGCCCGACCTGCCGCTCTCCGAGTTCTACGCGGCGCTGTCGCAGGGCGACTGGATGTTCCTGTACGTGCCGGCGGCGCTGCTCATGCTGGTCTTTCCCGACGGCCGGCTGCCCGGCCGGCGCTGGCGCTGGGCCGCCGTCGGGCTGCTGGCCGTACCGACGCTGTTCACGCTGATCGCGGCGGCCGTCACCGAGCCGTATCCGCCGCCGTTCGAGAGCACGCCGCATCTGCTGCGTCCTCCGGAGGCGTACGTGCCGGTGCTGCTCACTGTGGGAGAGGCGCTGCTGCCGGTCTTCCTCGGACTGCTGGTCACGTCGGCGTCGGCCGCCGTGATCCGCTACCGGCGGGCGGCCGACGAGGTCAGGCGGGCGCAGCTGAAGTGGTTCGCCCTCGGCGCCGGCTTCCTGCCGCTCACGCTGCTGCTGTGCTGGGCCGGCTATCTCTTCTTCGGCAGTGCGGACCTGGTGGTCGCCGGCCTGGCGGCGACGGCCGTGTCGATCCCGGTGGCGACGGCGATCGCCGTGCTGCGGCACGATCTCTACGACGTCGACCGGGCGATCAGCGCCGCCGTCACCTACGCCCTGGTCACCACGATCCTGCTCGCGTTCTACACGGTCGCCACATTCCTCGCCGGCCTGACCGCCGGTCGCGACTCGCCGATCGCGGCGGCAGCGGCGACCGCCGTGTGCGCCGCCGCGCTGTCTCCGCTGCGCGTCCGGCTGCAGCGCCGGGTCGACCGCAGGCTCTACCCGGCACGGCAGGCGGCGCTGACCGCCATCGAGGAACTGCGCGACCGGACGTACGCAGGCGAGGCGCAGCCCGAGGAGCTGGAGGCGGTGCTGCGCGCCGCGCTACGCGACCCGCTGCTGCGGGTCGGCTACCGGCTGCCCGGCACGCCCGGACTGGTCGACGCGGCCGGCGACCCGGTCGACGCCGGTGCGGCGCACACGGCGCCGGTACGGCTCGGCGGCCGGGAGATCGGCGCTATCGTGCACGGCGGGGTGGGCAGCCGCGAACTGCTGCGCGAGGTGGCGGCCGCGGGCGCGCTGCTCGTGGAGGTGGTCCGGCTGCGGATCGAGGTCAGCCTGGCCCTCGCCGAGACCGAGGCCGGCCGCGCCCGGCTGCTGCACGCCGGTTACGAGGAGCGGCGGCGGCTCGAACGCGACCTGCACGACGGGGCGCAGCAGCGTCTGGTCTCCCTCGGCATGGCGATCCGCCTGGCGCAGCGCCGCAGCGGCGTCGGCGCCGACCTCGACGCCCTGATGGACGAGTGGGTGGCCGAGCTCGCCGCCGCGGTGGCCGAGCTGCGGCGGATCGCGCACGGCCTGCGGCCGAGCAGTCTCGACGACGGCCTCGGCGACGCGCTGGCGACGCTGGCGAGCAAGGCCCCCGTGCCGGTGTCGCTGGACGTCTCCGCCGACGGCCTGTCCGACGACGTGGCGATGACCGCCTACTTCGTGGCGAGCGAGGCGATGACCAACGCGGTCAAGCACGCCGGCCCGGTCTCGATCGGCGTCCGCGTCAGCCGTACCGGCGACCTGGTCACCGTCCGGGTGAGCGACGACGGGCCCGGCGGCGCCGAGGTGCGGCCCGGCGCGGGGCTGGCCGGTCTCGTGGACCGGGTCGAGGCCGCGGGCGGTGCGCTGCGGCTGACGAGTCCGGTCGGCGGCGGCACCCAGGTGGAGGCGGTGCTGCCGTGCGCGTTGTGATCGGCGAAGACTCGGCGCTGTTCCGGGAGGGGCTGGCCCGGCTGCTCGCCGATGCCGGGCACGAAATCGTGGCCAAGGCGCAGGACGCCCCGGGGCTGATCGCCGCGGTCGAGGCCACCGATCCCGATCTGGCGATCATCAATGTGCGGATGCCGCCGGACCTCACCGACGACGGGGCCCGGGCGGCCCGGCTGATCCGCGACGGCCACCCTGCCCTGGGCATCGTCATGCTCTCTCAGCACGTCGAGACCCGCCACTCCGTCGACCTGGTGTCGCGCGGCGGGTTCGGCTATCTGCTCAAGGACCGGGTGTTCGACGTCGACGACTTCCTCGACGCGCTGCGGCGGGTGGCGGCCGGCGGCTCGGCCCTTGACCCCGAGGTCGTCTCCCGGCTCATCGGCGGACGCGGCGTCGCCGATCCCCTGGCCTCGCTGACGGGGCGGGAGCGCGAGGTCCTGGCGCTCATGGCGGAGGGCCGCACCAACATCGGCATCGCCCGGCGGCTGTGGCTCACCGACAGGACCGTCGAGACCCACGTCAGCTCGATCATGGCCAAGCTCGGCCTGGCCAACTCGGCGGAGGACCACCGCCGTGTGCTGGCCGTACTCGTCTACCTGAACAGGTCGTGACCCGCCGGGGCGACGGGTGTCATTCGGCGGCCGGGCTTGCTGTACTGGAAGGCATGTCACCACGCGAAGGCGTACCGAGCCATGTCAGCCACCTTGTTCAGGGGCGCCGGGTGGACATGCCGGTCAGGGTCCGGGATGCCACGCTCTGCGCCGCCATGTACCTCGTGCGGGCCGATCCCGCCAGGGCGGTCCTCGCCTACTCCGGGATGGACGTCACCGAGGTGCTGCCCGGCAGGGCCGTCTGCACGCTGCTGTTCGTGCAGTACCGGGACTCCGATCTGGACGCCTACCACGAGTTCGGCGTCGCGTTCCTCGTACGGCCCCCGGCGAGCGGCCCGCCGCCCAGGCGTGGCGCGCTGGCGGGTATGAAAGACCTGCGTACGGCCGGGGGCGGCGCCTTCATCCACTGGCTGCCGGTGAACCAGGGCTTCACATTGGAGGCGGGCCGGGGCATCTGGGGGTTCCCGAAGGAACTGGCGGAGATCGACCTTCGCCTCGGCACGCCGTACAAACGGTGCACCGTACGCAGGGACGGGCGGCCGGTCGTCGACCTGCTGACCCGGCCGGGTCTCCCGCTGCCGGCGGCGGCGCTGCGTACGGCACTGCCGGGCAGGCGTGACGAGATGAGAATGATCGACGCCTACACGCACGCCGAGGGGGTCACCCGCCGCGTGCCCTGGACGGTCCGCCCGCGCGGCATCCGCTGGCGGCCCGGCGGTGCGCTGGTCAGGCTGGGCAACCACCCGATCGCGAAGGAGCTGAGCGAGCTCGGTCTGCCCAGGCACGCGCTGATGACCGTCACCATCGACCGTCTCTCGATGGAATTCTCCGGCGCCGAGGAGATGTGATCGCGCGCGGCGTCCGGGCCGGGGCCGTCAGACGATGGGGGGGCGGCCGAGACGGAGCATCCGCCAGGCCGTGCGCCAGGACATCGGGCGGCGGTCGCCCGCCGACTCGCGCACCCCTTCGGCGAAGCCGCGGAACCACGCTTTGACGGCCGTCGCCGACCTCTCGCGGACGAGCGTGAGGACGATCCAGTTGAGCAGATAGGTCGCGGCGAGCGGCCAGGGCAAGTTGCGGCGGGCCAGCCACACCCGGTTGCGTGCGTTGAGCCGGTAGAAGTCGGCATGCCGGCTCGGCAGCACCAGCGGGTGATACATCACGGTCTGCGCGTCGTACTCGATCCGGTAGCCCTCACCCAGCAGCCGCCAGGCCAGGTCGGTCTCCTCATGCGCGTAGAAGAACCGCTCCGGAAGCCCGCCCACCTGCAGGAACGCGGACTTCCTTATGGCGCATGCGCCACCGAGGAAGGTCGTGACAGGCGACGAACGCTCGGGGTCGCCGGCGCGCAGCCGGGGCACGTGCCGCCGCTGCACCGAGCCGCCCTCCGGGTCCATCACCCGGAACGAGATCACGGCGAGGTCGGGCTCGTGCGCGAACCGGTCGCGGACGTGGGCGGCGACCGCTGAGTCGGCGTACCATCCGTCGTCGTCGAGGAAGAGGACGATGTCCCCCGAGCATTCCTGGACGCCGCGGTTGCGCCCCTCCGGGATGCCGACGTTCCGCGGGAGCCGTACGGTCTTGACAGCGGCGGCGGAGCCGGGCAGCGGCCGGGCCGTGAGATCGGGGACATCGGCGCCGTTCCCGACGACCACCACCTCGACATCGGCGTCGGCCTGTGTGAGCGCGGAGGCGACCGCACGGTCAAGCTCGGCGGTCCTGTTGCCCATGGTGAGAATGACACACGAAATCTTCACGGCGTCATCGCCTCGACGCTGGGCGCACTACACACAATTTCATGATCACCGAGTCTGTGTGGCCGGGCCATCCGGAATCCGCCGCGTTCACTGCGCGATAAGGGTATCGGAACTGCCAGCGAACCGTTACCGAACCGCAGGTGGAGCCGCGACACTTCCCCGGAGGAAACCCGCCTCCCCGTTTCTGTCCGATCATGAAAGCCGCCGGGACGCGAGGATGCTCACCAGGTGCAGCACGAGCTGGATCACCGCGACGACCGCGCAGGCGACGACCAGCACCCGGGTGGCGGGGAACCACAGGTCGAGCACGGCCGCGATCACGACGATGAACGACAGCTCGACCGCCTGGATCAACCGGTGGAACCGGGTGGCCCCGACGATCCTGCGGGCGAGGCCGAGCCTGCTGGAGGTGAACTCCCCCGCCTGCGTCTCCGTGGCGGCGACCAGCCCGGACCTGGCGCGGGCCACGTCCACCAGATCGGTCTCCGATTTGATCAGGATCGCGCCCAGCGCGGCGGCGAAGCCGAGCACGGTGTACCAGTCCGGCACCGTCTGCGAGGCCCGGAAGCCCAGGCCGATGAGCAGCGCCGCCTCGGCGAAGTAGTGCCCCACCCGGTCGAGGTAGACCCCGGTGATCGACGTACGGCCGGTCCAGCGGGCCAGCTCGCCGTCCGAGCAGTCGAGCAGCAGGTAGAGCTGGATCAGCAGCGCGGCGCCCACCGCGGCCGCGATCCCTGGCAGGGCCAGTACGGCTCCCGCCGCCACCCCGCTGAGGATCATCAGGCCGGTCACCTGGTTGGGCGTGATCGGCGTCTTGGCCAGCAGCCAGGTGGCGTATATGGACAGCCGCCGCATGTACAGCAGCCCGGCCCAGTGCTCGCCGCTGCGGCGGTCCATGGTGGTCTGCGGCTGGGCGACCGCGCGAAGCTCAGCGACCGACGGCGCGGACATAGTCCTCAACTTTCGCCCTGACCTCGTCCTCCGTCAGGCGGAGGTGCTCGAGGATGGTGTAACGGCCGGGCCTGGTGTTGGGGGCCAGCATGACGGCCTCGGTGAACTGTTCGTTCGACAGGCCGACCTCACCGGGGGTGACGGGCAGCCCGTGCTGCCGCAGGCAGCCGGTCACCTGGCCGAGCCGGTGGGCGTCCTCGCGGAGGAAGAAGCAGAAAGCCGTGCCGATCCCGGCCAGTTCGCCGTGGTTGGCGGTCCTTGGGAAGAGCTGGTCCACGGCATGCATGATCTCATGGTCGCCACCGCTGGCCGGCCGACTCGACCCGGCGATGACCATCGACATGCCCGAGAGGATCAACGCCTCGGCCAGTACGGTCAGGAACGCGTCGGACTCGACGGAGTCGGACCGGCCGAGCACGGCCTCGGCCGCCGTGCGGGCCATGGAGATCGCCACGCCGTCGATGGGCTCGCCGCGCTCGACCCTGCTGAGCTGCCAGTCCTCGATGGCGGACAGGTTGGCGAGCACGTCGCCGACTCCGGCGCGTACGAGCGGGGGCGGGGCGTCGTGGACGAAGTCGAGGTCCACCATGATCGCTAATGGCATCGGCACGCCGAACGAGGGCTTGCCCCCGTCGTGCACGAGGGAGGCCACCGGCGAGCAGATGCCGTCGTGGGAGAGGTTGGTGGCCACCGCGACCATCGGAATCCCCGCCAGCGACGCGGCGTACTTCGTGGTGTCGATCGTCTTGCCGCCGCCGATCCCGATGACCGCCTCGAAGGCGCCCTTGCGCAGGTCGCCGCCGAGCGCGATGGCCGCATCGACCGTTCCAGCGGCGACGCGGAAGACCTTGGCGTCGCCGAGCGAAGGTGCGATGATCGCGGCGATCCGGTCACCCTGGTTCGGGCCGACCGCGACCGCCACCTGGCCGGAGGAGGCCACTCGGCTGTCGGCCAGCAACGAGCCGAGCTGCGCGATCGCGCCCCGCCGTACCTCCATCGTGAGGGGGGCGGGAAGCATCCTTGCCAATATCGGCATCAGAACTCCTCAGGCGACGGTAAGGGACCGCGGGCGGCCGGAGGGGTTGTCCGCGGAAGGGCTGTGCAGAGCGCCTCGCCCGGACTCCCGGAGACCCGTGAGGATCAGTATCGCCATGCGATCTCACGGGCCTTGGCCAAGTCGTCGTGGTTGTCCACCTCGACCCACTCGACCTTGCCGATAGGCGCCACCGTGATCTTCTCACCTCGGTCGACCATCTCCTGATAGCCGTCCTCGTAGTAGAGCTGGGGGTCACGCTCGAAGGTCGCCCGCAACGCGTCGGCCAGCCGCTCAGCGGCCCCCGGCCGGATCAGCGTCGCGCCGATGTACTCGCCGTACGCCTCGGCGGGATCCATCAGCTTGGTGATCCTCTTGAGCCGGCCGTCCTGGAGGGTGACCTTCATCTCCTCGTCGGCGAGCGGCTTCACGTCGTCCACCGCGAGCAGGATGTCGGAGCCGTCCTCTCCGGCCGACAGCAGAGTACGCTCCACCGACACGGGGTGCACGGTGTCGCCGTTGACCAGCAGCGCACCCTGGGCGAAGTAGTCGCGGGCGCACCACAGGGAGTAGGCGTTGTTCCACTCCTCGGCCTTGTCGTTGTGGACCAGCGTCAGCGTGACGCCGTGACGGCTCTCCAGATCGGCCTGGCGGTCGCGCACCACCTGACCCTGATAGCCGACGATCACGACGACGTCACGGAGGCCCACCGCCGCGAGGTTACGCAGGGCGATGTCGAGGATCGTGGTCTCGCCGTCGACCGGCACCAGCGCCTTGGGCAGTGTGTCGGTGTACGGCCGCAGGCGGCGTCCGGCCCCGGCGGCCAGCACCATTCCGAGCAATTTCGCGCACTCCTTGAGGTCGAGCGTGAGGCAGTAACCCCAAAGGTTAGTTGGCTTTTGGTCCGGTGTGGGCAATCACCCGGTCATACCGTCAATCTCGGCTCCCCTGTCCGGCCGCGGGAACGGCCTCAGCAGGGCCCTCCCGCGGCGACGGGGCGCCTCCCGGCACGGCGCCCCAGCAGGTGACGCTCTCCCAGCCGAACACGCCCCACAGATATCCCGCCAGCAGCACGAACACCATGGTCGCAGCGTCGAGCAGGCCCGCCACGCCGATGACGAGCAGCCGGCCGTCCCAGCCCAGCCCGACGGCGGCCAGCCACGAGGGTGGCTGGACGCGCTGCCGCACCCGGTAGACGACGTCGTAGTGGTGAAAGGCCAGCGCCCCGAGCAGTGCGAAAATCAGCACCGGCGGCACCGACCGGCCGAAACCGACGAACGCGACGAATCCGTACTCCGTGAGCCGCAGGATCGGCGGCACCAGCCAGTCGAGCCTGCCGTCGTGATCGTGCGCCGCGCCGGACCCCGCCAGCAGCAGGAGCACCGCCGGAGCGAACATCGCGAGATCACCCCGGCCCGCCGTCCCCGCGAGCAGCAGGGCGCCCATCACGAAGGCCCCCGCGATCACCGGTGGGAGCGGCGGGATCTGGCCGGAGAGCAGCAGGCCCATGGCCTTGGCCAGCGGACCGTCGTCGCGGTAGGTCACGACGGCGCGGGGTGGCGCCGGCGTGATGTCCGCGGCTGCCGTGGACGGCGTGGTCGTCATGCTCGCTCCCCCTGGATGACCGGCCCCGCTGTCGTGGCCGCGCCGATCGCCGTGTCCTGGCCCACCGTCGTGACCGTGCCGGTCGTCATGGGAACGACCTCACGATCCGGCCGGCCGACATGTAGGCCAGCGCGACCACGCCCCAGCCGAGGAGCGCCAGGAACGTCACCCGCGCGTCGAACAGCGCGGCCGTGATCGCGATCAGCGCCACCCGCTCCCCGATCGGCAGTACGATGATCTTCCTGAGCCAGTACGCCCTGCCTGACGGCCCGTCGCCGCCGGGCCGGGACGACGCGACCGGCGGGCCGGCCTGAGGCCCCGCCTCCTGATCGGTCTCCGCCCTCTCCGTCAGAGGGCGGCGCGGCCCGGCGACGGCGCCGGAGTCGGTCAGCGACCCGGCGTAGGAGAAGTCGACCATGTGCCGGACCACCTGGAGGATCACCGCGGCCACCGCGAGCGGCCACACGCCGCCGGACTCGCCCGACTGCGCCTGATAGCCGAAGGCCAGCCCGACGAACACCGCGTACTCCTTCAGCCGGTCGCAGATCCCGTCGAGCCAGCCGCCGTGCGCGGAGAACCTTCGCGTGTAGCGGGCGAGCTGCCCGTCGACGCAGTCGAGGACGAACGACAGATACAGGGCGACGGCCCCGACCACCAGCCCCGTCCGGTTCCCGTCGGAGAACCAGATCGCCGCGATGAGCGCCAGTCCCACCGAGATGCCGGTGACGGCGTTGGGCGTGAGCCCGAGCAGGGCGGCGAGCCGTACGACATGACGGGACCACGAGCTGACGAAGAACGTCGTGAAGAAGCCGTCGCCGGTCTTGATGGCCGCGTCGAGCCGCACCCGGGACTCGTCGACCTCGGCGAGCCCGCCGATGGCCTCCTCCGCCGCGGCGCGGTCGGCCACCCGCTCGCAGCGCAGCGCGCCGATCGCGACGGATCGGACGGGCACCCCGGTCCGTACGAGCCCGGTCAGCAGCAGGTCGGGCACCTCGGCGTCGCCCGCCCGGCCGAGAAGCCCGCGCTCCGCCAGATCGCCCAGCTCCTCGGCCACCTCGGCGAGGCTCGTCAGGTGCGCCTCGCCCACCTGCAGCACACCGCGGAAGGCGCCGTCGGCCCGCTCGACCTCGTGGAAGGAGTTGCCCGCCGCGACGACACGGCCGGACGCCGTCCGTACGGGCGGGTGCAGCGGGGCCCGCCCGCCCGGTCCGGCCATGGGCCCGACGATCGCCCCGGTGGGCCGGTCGGGATCCGCCAGCAGCGTGGCCAGGGCCTCGGTGTGCGCGACGACGTCGGCCGCGAGCACGACCAGCGGCGACGTGGCCGTCCTGGCCGTCTTGGCGACGAGCCGCAGGTCCTCGGCCAGCCCGTCGCTCGTGGTGTCGGGCAGTCTGCACGTCCCGGCTTCGTACGGCCTGGCAGCACCCGGGTGGACGCCGTCCGGCCTAGCCACGACGTGTACGTCCCGGACCGGCAGCGTGACGAGCTGGCGGGTGAGCCGCTCCAGTACGCTGGTGCCGTCGGGGCAGGGCAGATCGGCCGCCGGAGTGGTCGCCAGGACCACCGCCACGGTGTCACCACCCCGCGTCATGCCCGGCGCCATGCCGGCGGATCTACCCGGGTCGGCCCGTATCGACATTCCGAACTCACCTCGGTAACCGAACACTCACCTCGCAACGTAACCGAGTGATCACTTGGTGGCAATCACCTTTCCGTGCTTCGTGCCCCGGTATCGTCTGGTGCGGGGAGGAGAACATGATCGCGGAATCGCGTCTGCGCAGGGTCGCGGTGGTGCTGGCCGGCGGCGTCGGCCGGCGGATCGGTCTCGGCGTCCCCAAGCAGCTGCTGAAAATCTCCGGCAGGACGATCCTGGAGCACACCGTCGGCGCGTTCGACGGCCATCCGGAGATCGACGAGGTCGTCGTGCTGATGGCCCCCGGTTTCGTCGACGTCGCCGAGGAACTGGTGCGCCGGAACGGCTACCGCAAGGTGACCAAGGTCATCGAGGGCGGCGCGAGCCGTACCGAGTCGACCTGGCTGGCCCTGCGCGCGCTCGGCGACGACGAGTGCGATGTGCTGCTGCACGACGCGGCCCGGCCGCTGATCGCGCCGCGGATCATCAGCGAGTGCGTGGCAGCGCTGGAACGGCACGAGGCCGTCGAGGTGGCGATCCCGTCCGCGGACACGCTCGTGGTCGCCTCCCCCGGGCCGCGGGGGGAGATCGTCCGCGACATTCCCGACCGCTCGGCGATGCGGCGCGTGCAGACCCCCCAGTGCTTCCGGCTGTCGGTCATCCGCGCGGCGTACGAGCGGGCGTTCGCCGATCCGGCCTTCGACGAGCGGCCGGCGACCGACGACTGCGGCGTGGTGCTGCGTTACCTGCCCGACGTGCCGATCCACATCGTGCCGGGCGACGAGCGCAACATGAAGGTCACCCATCCGGTCGACGTCTTCATCGCCGAAGGGCTCTCCCGGCTGGCCGGGGGCACCGTCCCGGCGCTCGCCGGCGACGCCTGCCGCGACGGCCTGTCCGGGCGCACGCTGGTCGTCTTCTGCGGCGGCGACGGCGGCGTCGGCGCCGAGCTCGTGGAGCTCGCCAAGGGGTACGGCGCGGCCGTCCGCTCGTTCCCACGCACCCAGGACGGCGTACGGGTCGAGGACCCCGCCGCCGTGGCCGACGCCCTCGCCCGCGTGTACGGCGAGACCGGGCGCATCGACTACGTCGTCAACGCCGCGGCCATGCCGCACCCGGGCGGGCCGGCCGAGGCGGATCCGCACGTCACAGCGGAGACGGCCGGGGCCGCCTACCTCGGGCCGGTCAACGTCGCCGGCGCGGCGTTCGATTACCTGGCGGAAAGCGGCGGCCATCTGCTGCTGCACATCCCCTCGCCCCGCGCGTACGGCCCGGCCGCCCGCGGTCTGCGCTCCTCGGCGAAGGCCGCCGTCGTGAGCCTCACCGAGGAGCTGGCCGGCGAGTGGGCCGGCCACGGGGTGCGGGTCAACTGCCTCGACCCGGAGCCGGCCGCCACGCCGGCGCATCCGAGCGCCTCCGGTGCCGAACCCGCCACCGCGCCGCCGCCGGCCGAGGCCGTCGCGAGGACCAGCCTCGACGTCCTCCTGTCCCGTCTCACCGGGCAGGTCGTGGACGTACGGCAGGCACACGCCTGAGCCGCTCTGCCCGTCGGTGAACACCGTGATCGAGCCGGTGCTCCGGGGGTAGGCGCCTCGAAGAAGCGATCACAACCGCCCCGGGCCCGGGCTATGGGGCCGCCGGCGAGGGCACTTATCCACAGGGAAATGCGCCTGTCAGGGATGAGTGCGATACTCGCGTCATCTACGGAGCGTATCGACTTGGATACGAAGGGATGTGCGAACGATGGTCGCCACGTCACGCAAGCCGCACGGCCGCGCACCTGTACGCGGCACCGAGCACGCGCACGGCCCAGCGCCGGAAGACGGGCCGGCGTCGGCGCATCGGCCCACCCTGGAGCCCGGTCCTGAGCAACCGCTGCCCGGCACTCCCCGCGAACTGTTCGACGCGCTGCCCCACCTTCCGGGCCTCCGGACCGAAATCATCGATGGGAGACTGATAGTGAGCCCCGTGGGCACCCCCGAACACGGCAGGGCCGCGATGCGGCTGTTCCGTCTGTTCATTCCGATCCTCGACGAGCGCGAGTGGGAAGCCTTCGCCGGCAACGTCGACGTGTGCATCGACGGCACGCGCGAGCCTCTCGAGCCCGACTTCGTGCTCGCCCCCATGAGCTGCCCTCGATGGGGCGGCCGGGAACTTCTGTCGTCCGGCCTGAAGCTGGTCGCCGAGATCGTCTCCCCGGGCAGCGCCCACGACGACCGTGAGCTGAAGCCCGATATCTACGCGGGCGGCTGCGTCCCCGTCATGCTTCTCGTCGACCCGCTCGCCGAGTCGGGGACGGTGACCGTCTTCAGCGACCCCAAGGAGGGGCGCTATCAGGTGATCTCCACGGTGACGTTCGGGCGGGAGATCTACATTCCCGACCCGATCGACCTCACCCTGGACACCTCAGTCTTCAAAGAGGTCCTCTAGGCCGACCAGCTCGCCTTCCTGCCGCGTCCTGCCGACCCGCATGCTGCCGGACGGTTTCTTGCTGAGGCTGGGCGGGCTGGTCAGGAAGCCCGTGCCCCAGGACAGATGCATGGTCGCGTACACGAGCGGGAGCCGTACCAGCGCGCCCGCCGGCAGGCCGCGACCGGTGGCGACAGAACCGGCGAGGATCGCCGCGACGTAACCGCCGGGGATCAACAACCCGGGCCAGAAGAACGGCGAGACGACCAGGCCGAGCGCGATGGCCGCCACCGCGATGGGCGGCGCGAGATAGCGTAAGTTGATCGTTCCCTGGTGGGTGCGCGCGACGACCCGGCGCCACCTGCCGTAGTGGAAGTACTGCTTGGCCAGCGCGCGTACGTTGGGCCGCGGGCGGTAGGTGACCCGCATGCGCGGCTGGAACCAGACCAGGCCGCCGGTCTCCCGGATGCGGTGGTTCATCTCCCAGTCCTGCGCGCGCTGGAAGTGCTCGTCGTAGCCGCCGACCCGGTCGAGCGCGGTACGGCGGAAGACGCCCAGATAGACGGTGTCGGCGGGGCCGGCCTTCCCGCCCGTGTGGAAGCGCGCGTTGCCCACACCGATCTTCGAGGTCATCGCACGCGCGACGGCCTGCTCGAACGGCGTGATGCCCTCGGCCGCCATGATGCCGCCGACGTTGTCGGCCCCGGTGGTCTCCAGGGTCTCCACGGCCGTGCGGAGATAGTCACGGGGCAGCATCGCGTGCCCGTCGACCCGGGCCACGATCTGGTTTCTGGACGCGATGATCGCGGCGTTCAGCGCGTTGGGGGTGCGGCCGGTCGGGTTGGGCACGACGATCACGCGGGGGTCCGCCGCGGCGATCGCGTCGGCCACCTCCTGCGTGCGGTCCTTCGACGGGCCGATGCTGAGAACGACCTCCAGCGGGCCCTGGTAGTCCTGGTCGAGGACCTGCCTTACGGCTTCGCGCAGGTGCCGTTCCTCGTTGAGCACCGGCATGATCACCGAAACCGGTGGCCAGCCGCGCGTGGACGTCTGACTCGGCTGGCGCGAGTCGGAGAAGGGATTCATGGTTGCGCTCACGCTACTGTACGGGGGGGTGGAGGCGGCAACCGGAGGACGGGAATGCCTGGCGACCAAGAGGAGGACTCCGGCGTCCGCATAGGCGGAGACGGCTACGGGGGGGTCAGGATCACAGCCCGACGCGCCCGACAAAAACGGACAAATCTCCGATCGGTCGTCATCTCCGGCGCCCTTTCGGGGGTCGTGCTGCTCAGCTCCGGCGGAATGTGGCTGGCGTCCGGCTATGCCGCCAAGCAGATCCAGGCGGTGGACGCCGGGACAGCGGGTGACTCCGGACCGCGCGGCGCGATGAACATCCTCCTGGTCGGCGTCGACAAACGGGACGACCTCACCAGACGGCAGCAGAACCAGCTCCATCTCGGCCGCGAGGTCGGCGAGCGCACCGACACGATGATGGTCATCCACCTGTCGGAGGACCGCGAGCGGGTGACGGTCGTCAGCCTGCCGAGGGACACCTGGATCGAGGTCCCGGGCAAGGGCACCCACAAGATCAACTCTGCCTATCAGTTCGGCGGCGCCAAGCTGGCCGTGCGGACCGTCGAGGAGGCCACCGGGCTGCGCATCAACCACTACATCGAGGTCAACGTGCTCGGCTTCATCGATGTCGTGGACTCGCTCGGCGGCGTGACCGTCTGCACCCCGGTGCCGATCGACGACCAGAAGACCCGGCTCACCATGCAGCCGGGGACGCACAACCTGGACGGGGTCAACGCGCTGGCCTACGCGCGTACGCGTGCCACGGCACGCTCGGACCTCGACCGGATCGACCGGCAGCAGCAGGTGATCTCGGCCCTGCTGAACAAGGCGATCAGCGGCGGCACGCTCACCAACCCGGCGAGGCTCACCGGGATGGTCGGCTCGGCGCTCAAGGCGATCACCGTCGACAAGGCCCTGGCGGACGACCTGCTCGGGCTGGCCAACCAGCTCAAGGGCGTCTCGACGGACGACGTGACCTTCACGACCGTGCCGCTGGCCGATGTGAACCACCGGACGCCGACCGGCGAATCCGCCGTGCTGTGGGACAAGCCGGCCGCGAAGGAGCTGTTCCAGCGCATCGCCGAGGACCAGCCGCTGATCGAGACGTCTCCCGAACCCTCCGGTACGGCTTCCGCCGCCGCCAGGCCGTCGGGGCGGCCGTCGCCGTCGCCGTCGCCGACCGCGCTGACGATCCCGCCGGAGCGGATCGCCGTCCGCGTCCTCAACGGGACGTTGATCAACGGGCTGGGCGCCCGTACGAAGACGGCTCTCGTCGCAGCCGGGTTCCAGGTGCCGTCGACACCCGGCAACACGGCCAAGCACGACTTCGAGAACACCGTGGTCCGCCATCCGCCCGGCCGGGAGGACTCGGCCCGCACGGTCGCCGCCGCGTTCCCCGGTGCCGAACTGCGCGAACAGCCGGATATTTCGGGCATCGAGGTCGTGCTCGGTCAGCGGAACAACACGGTCAAGAAGGTGACCGTCGCGGCCACGGCGACCCCCTCCCGCACGGCCTCGCCGACCCCCACCGCCCGGACCGCCACCCAGAACATCTGCGATTGACGAGCCGCCGGCATCCAGTCCTCCCTGCCGTACGGCTCAGCCGTACCGGTTCCGCGGGACACCGCAGCCCTCGGCGACCGACCCCGTCGATCGCGCTGTGTAGACATTAGGTCTACCCAAAGTGATGGGTCAGGAGTGATCCTGGATGTCCACAGCCATGAGGGACAGGGGGCAGCCGATGCGGATCACTCCCGAGGAGGCGCTGAAGGGCCTCGGCGAGCTCATCGACAAGGACCGGTTTTCCGTGTGCCCGGTGGAATATCGCCGGCGTCCGGCGATCCGGGTCACGTCGTTGAACTCGTGCTCGATGACCGACGCGATCGTCGCCGAGCCCAGAGGGGAGCTGGTCGTATTCCGCTGGTCGTGGGGCGACCCCATCGCCATGAGTTCGGATCTGCACAGGGCCGCCGACATCGTGATGCGGGTGCTGGACATCGCGGAGAGCCCGATCGCCCCGCGGTGAGCGGATGAGGCAGGTCATTCGTTCGGGGTCTCTGCGAAGCCGCCGCTGACCGTGACGATCCCCGGTAGGACCGCCACCTCGGCGACCAGGTCGGGGATCGAGCCGGTCCCGCGCACCGACAGCACGGCAGCCGCCTTCGACGATCCGGCGACGCGCTCGTCCAGCAGATGCTCCCGGCCGTTGTCCCGGCCGGGCTCGATCAGGTGCCCGCGCTCGACGTGGAAGGCGGACCGGTCGACGCTCACATCGGAGACGGTGAACTTCCGGCGCCGGCAGAGCTCCAGCACCTCCGGCAGCGCCTTGGCGGCCTCCAGGTAGGTCAGGCGGAGCTGGAACGGCAGCCGGGCCGGACGGGGCAGCCGGTTGGCGACCGGGGTGAGCCCGAACACCACGAGGAAGTGCCCGACGGTCACTCCCGAGGCCAGGATGGGCAGACCGGCGCCGGCCGCTGCCCCGACAGCCGCCACCACCCACACGACGGCCGCCGTGGTCAGCCCGCGTACCGCGTCCCGCCGTACGAAGATCACACCGCCGCCGATGAAACCGATCCCGGAGACGATCTGGGCGGCCATCCGGGACGGGTCGAGCACGACGAGGCCATGGGCGAGCACATCGCCGAAACCGTGCTTGGAGACCAGCATGAACAGCGCAGCGCCGACCCCGACGAGGGTGTGGGTGCGCAGGCCGGCGCTCTTGTTCCGCCACTCCCGCTCCAACCCGATGAGCGCGGACAGGATGAACGCCAATCCCAGCTTGACGACCTCGGACCAGCCCTCCCCGCCCAGCGGGGCCGCCAGCACTCCGGCCGCCGATGTGCCCATCACGTGTCTCCCCCCTTCACCGCCCACTCGGCGAAGCGCCAAGGAGTGTCATGACACGTTCATGTCATCCGTAAACCCGCCCCCCACACCAGTGGCGTGATCTTGCGAATACTCGCAGCAACGGCCAACGACCCGGACAAACTCCGTTCGTGATCTTGCAGAATCTCGCACACAACAGGGTCTACCTGCGACTATCCAGTTGGTGATCTTGCAATGCAAGATCACCAATGATGTTTTCCCTGGCCAAGGGGCATGCGTGCGAGATTCTGCAAGATCACGAAAGCCCCGCACGTCTTCGCCCCTCCGGTCCTCTGCGTGTAGCCCCGGTAGACGCTCTCGAGGACCGGCGCTTAGCCACCGCAGGCGAACGGCAGGCGCTGGACGTCCGGGGAGATGAGCGCGCCGATCGACTCGGCGGCCCGGTACGGCCCCGGCCCTCGATTTCCCGGCTGAAGACCGGTCCCGCAGAGCGATGACGGCCCATGCGTTCATGTACCGCTCTACCGAACTGTGGGCCGGTGCTCCGGCGTTCACGCCGGGGGTGAAGGCCCACGCGGGAGTGTCGTCTAGGGCGCGGGCGTGCCTTCACACGCAGGTCACACGGGACGTTGTTGTTGCTCGATGTACTGCTTGAGGACGGTCAGGGGTGCGCCGCCGACCGATCCGGCGAAGTAGGACCCGGACCAGAAGTGCCCGCCCCACAGATACTTGCGGACGTGCGGGGCGTATTCCTTGCGCAGCATCCGGGCTGAGACGCCCTTGAGACTGTTGACCAGCTTGGACAGGGCGACCTTCGGCGGGTAGTGAACCAGGAGGTGGACGTGGTCGTGTTCGCCGGTGAACTCGCGAAGTTCGACCTCGAAGCCGGCGCAGACGTCGCGCATGAGTTCCTCGCAGCGGACCAGCATCGGGTCGGTGAACACCCCACGCCGGTACTTCGTCACGAACACCAAGTGTGCGTGGAGGTTGTAGACAACATGACGTCCGGTGCGTACATCGGGGTTTGGATTCCAACGCGGTGACATAAACCAAACGATACGATCAGGGGGTGGAGTTGGTGAGGCAGGCTCGTGCGCACGTGGCGCGACTCGACCTCAGCGCAGCCCAGGCGGCTGTGCTGGACGGGCAGGCGCACACCGCCCGCGCGCTGTGGAACCTGCTGCATGAGTACTTCACCTTCCGGCAGGGCCGGTTCGCGACGTTGAAGGACTGCGACGCGGCGATCCGGACGGCCCGCCGCGAGATCGATTGGATGGGGCGACTGCCCGCACAGGCGGCGCAAGCGGTGCTGAAAACGTATCGGCAGGCGTGGGCGAATTTCTTCAACCCCGGCCATCCCGCCGGGCGGCCCACGTTCAAGGGCCGGTTGCGGACCCGGTTGGCCGTGGACGTCCCCCAAGCCCGCGATTTGCAGATCAAGCGGGTTAACCGGCGGTGGGGTGCGGTCAATCTCCCCAAGGCCGGACGGGCGCGGTTTCGGTGGACCAAAGACCTGCCCGGCGTCACCAGGGGCGGCCCTGCCGGGCGGATCACGGGGGCGCGCCTGGTCAAGGACGCCCACGGCCGGCAGGTCGTGTTCCGCACCGAAGCCCTGGTCGCGCCGGCCCCGGCCGTGCACTCAGGCCACCCGGTAGGGATCGACCGGGGGGTCATCGTCGCCTTGGCCCTGTCGGACGGCACCATGCGCGAGCACGGGCCCTGGCTCGGCAACGGTGAGAAAGAACACCTGCGCCGGCTGGAGAAGAAGTCGGCCCGCCAGCGGCGCACCCGGCCTCGTGGCCAGCCGGCCTCGCATCGGCTGGCCCGCACCTACGACCAGATCGCCCGGCTCCGCGCGACAGCCAAGCGCCGAGCCGTCGACTGGCAGCACCAGACCACCACCGAACTCGCCGGCACCTTCAGCGTGGTCGTGGTGGAAGACCTGAAGATTACGAACATGGTCCGCTCTGCCACGGGCACGGTCGGCAACCCCGGCGTGAACGTCGCGCAGAAGGCCGGGCTGAACCGCTCGATCGCTGGGGAAGCGTGGGGCCGGACGGTCACCCTGCTGGAATACAAGACCTCCGACCGGGGCGGCCACGTCGTGAAGGTCCCAGCGCGGGGTACCTCGCAGACCTGTCACCAGTGCGGTCACCGTGACCCGGCGGCCCGGGACGGGATCAGGTACGTCTGCGTCAACCCCGCCTGCGGTTGGGTCGGGCATGCCGACACCAACGCCGCGATCAATATCAAGAACGCCGCAGGAACTGTGGTGTCAGGACGTGGAGACCTCGGGACCGCCCGGTCTGCGAAGCGTCAACCCCCGCGCGCCGCTTAACCGCGACGCGACGGGAGAATCTCCGGCCTTTAGGCCGGGGAGGAGTTCAAAGTTCCCTATCAGGCGACGGAGCGTGAGGAGCGGTGAGCGTGGGGGGACTTCAGTCAGGAGGTGGCACGAGCGCCGTCGCGGCCTCGGCGCACGCCGGGTGCGAGCGGTTCCGGCTGACGGATCCGTTCCTCACAGGCAGGACCCGTAAGGCGCTGGCCGCCGATGTCGGCCATCCCGACATCACCGCCGGGATCCCCGAAGCCCGATGGACGCGGGCGTTGACCTTCGAGAGCCTTGTGCACTCCGAGCGCTTCGTCTCCGAGCTGCTCACGAAGACAATCGGGCAGCTCGGCCTCCCCCGCCCACAGGCCGTACGACGGCGTGACTGTCATGGCGACGTCGCCGGCACGGCCGCAGAACTCGCCCGGGCGCATGTGCAGGCGGTCTCCTCCGGCGAGGCCACCATGTTGACGGCGCTCGCCGTACCGTACATCGATCTGGAGGACGTCCCCGACGCGACCGCCGTTCAGCCGGACTTCGCCGTCGTCTGCCCACGCGAGAGCGGCGAAGGCGACGGCATCGGATCCTGGCTCATCATGGGCGACGCGAAGGACTACGAGCGGATTCGCTCCCGCATCGACGACGGCCGGATGCTCAAGGGGTTCCTGCAGGTGGCCCTGGGCGCCGAGTCCGTCGCCGCCTGGAGCGGGCTGCCGGACGGCATGCGAGTGCACCGGTACGGCGCCCTGGCCGTACCACGGAACGCCTTCCTGCAGCCCGAGGCCGTCGTGGAACTGCTGGACGACCATCGCGTCGAGGTCCGTATGCGGGCGGACGAACGGCTCGCGGCGAGGGCGAAGCTCGGCGATTCTTCCCCGAGTGAGGAGGAGCTGCCGGCGTACATCGCCCATCTGACCGCGGCCTTCGACCCACGCAGCTGCGTGACCTGCAACCTCTTCTCGTACTGCCGGCAGGAGCTCCGTGCCGACGATGACCCGCTCGCCGTGCTCGCCGAGATCGGAATCGACCGGTTCAGCCGGCCCGCCCTGGCCGGGCTGGTGTCCGCCGCGGGGGATGCCGGGCACATGACGCAGAGCGGCGTCGCCCAGGGCACGTTAGCCCAGAGCACGTTAGCCCAGAGCACGTTAGCCCAGGGCACGGTGGCACAAAGCACAGTGGCACAGAGCACGGTGACACAGGTCAGGGCCACCATCAGCGGTCTCCCGCAATGGGCCGGACGCCTCCGTACGGACCCGTGCGGGTCGGCCGGCACCGTCAACCTGGTGCTGGTGAAGTCCGATGCCGCGGCTCTCGGCATGCACGGTGTGGCCGTCCGGAAAGTGGGGGCGGACGGGCCGGCCCACTGGGTGCGGCAGGTCTTCACCGACCCGCATTCGCCGCTCACCCGCCGGGCGATGATGCGGACACTGGGCGTTGCCATCCGCGAGATCCGGGAGGCCGGCCTCGGGCCCGTCCACCTGGTCGTTCCGGACCGTCCGACCGCCGACCTGCTGGCCACCGCCGCCGATTCCCTGGCCGGGATCGAGCTGAGCCGGCTGCGCTGGCAGCACGACCTGGACAGCGACCGCCCGGCCCTGACCTTCGACGGAGAGCCCGCCACGATGCCGGAGCCGCTGCACGCCGACGAGAGGCTCGCCGTCGCCTTCCTCCTGGAGGAGGATCGGGCCCGTGCCATGAGCCTGCGCTCGCCGGTCGTCGACATGCGGGCCGTGGTCGCCGCACATGTGACGCCCGGCGGTCCGGCCGTGGACGCCGGCCGGTTGGACTACCTGGTCACCTGGGCCGAGGCCGCCGACCCGCTGGACCACCGCCGGGTCTCCGACACCATCGCCGCGCAGCCGCAGACCCCCGGTGCTCGGCTCTCCAACTCCGTCTCCGACGACATCCACCGGGCGCTGAGCGACGGGGACACGGCGACCTACGACGCGCTGGTGGAGGCGGCGATCGACTACCGTGTAGCGGTGCTCGAGAGGGCGCAGGCCGTCCTCGACAGGCTGCCGATCTCCCGGCTGCGCGATGTGCACCGCGTCCTCGAAGGCGGCGCGCAGGAGGTCTGGGGCCGGCGGGTCGCGCTGCAGGCCTCCGACCTCGTCCGCTTTTCTCGTACGCACCGGAACTGGCGCGACTCCCACGTCGACATGCTGGACGCCGACCGGAAATGCTTCGACCAGCTCACCTGCCTGGCCGACGCTTCGATCGCGTACGACAGGGCGACCGACGCCGGGATCCGCGAGCTGGCCCTCGCGACGGTGATCGATCTCGACCCCATCCGCCTCGACGTGCGGTCACGACGCCTGGTCAGCGGGTCGCGGGTCGCCGCGCTGCACGTGAACGGCCGCGGTCTCGTCGAGCGGCCGAGCACGACCATCAAGATCCAAAAGGGGTCGTTCAAATTCGGGCAGATGCCGGTCGGCACGCTCACCTCGATCGACGGCGCCGAAGGACTCCGCTGGGAGCCGGCCGTCATGCCCGACCTGGCCGTCGGAGACGTACTGGTCCTGGCCGACGCCGACTGGTTCGGCAAGGCGCTCCGATCCGGCCATGAGATCGCCGTGGCGCGGCCGTCGCTGGACGACCGGTCCGCGCCCAGGGCCACATGCACCGCCGACGCGTACGCCGCCGACCCGGAAGGCCACAGGTGGTGCTGCCGGTCCCACGCCGTCGCCGAGGCCGAGTGGTCGGACGAGCTCGCGGAGCGCCGGGCCCGCGGTGAGCTCAACCCCGAGGTCTGGCCGCCATTGGTCGACGAAGAACGGTTCGACGTGGGGCCCGATGCCGCGGCACCGCTGACCGGGGAATCGCCGCCTCCGCCCACACCCGCCCCGGACCGGCTGACCATCGACGACCTGGACTGAGTGAACGGTAATGACGATCACCTTCTCGCCCCCTGCCGCCGCGTCGATCGACGAGGCGATTCATCACAAGGCCGCGGCCGGCGGGAACATCGAGGCCGCCGGACGCGCCATCGCCACGCTCTCTGCCGTACTGAGCGGCGACGCGGACTACGACAAGATCCTGCTGCGTGCCGCCGCGGGAGCCGGGAAGTCCTACGCGCTCGTACGCATGGTCGAGGCGGCCCTGAACCATTCGAACTGCACCCGCGTCGGCGTCACCGCCTTCGCCAACAAGCAGGTGTTCCCACTCGCCGGCGAGCTGGGCGAGAAGCTGGGCGCGGCCCGGGTCTGCCTGTTCGTGGCCGCGAACCGGCTGCCCGAGGTGCCGCGGGAGGTGCTCGACCACGTCTCGGTCGCCACCTCCACCGGCGGCATTCCCCGAACGTGCGAGGTGGTCCTCGGGACCTCGCACAAGATGGGCGCATGGGGTGAGGGGCAGCGCTTCCTCGATCATCTCGGTCCCGCCGCCAACGCCGACCTGCCGTACGACGTCCTGTTCGTCGACGAGGCGTGGCAGCTCCCGCTGCACCGCTACGCGATGGTCGAGGGGCTGGCCCCGCTCTCCGTCGGCGTGGGCGACGTCGGCCAGCTGCCGCCGATCGACCCCGGCCAGAACCCCTGGCGCGGCGACCCCGGCTACAACCCCTACCGTGCCTGGCCCACCGCCTACGAAGACCACGACAGCACCTTCGCCGTCGACCTGCCCGCGGTGTGGCGCCCCACCGCGAGCCAGCTTCCCCTCTGGAGGGCCTTCTACAGCGACTGGGACCGGCTGGACTGCGTCGCCGCTCCGGGCGATCGTACCGTCGAGCTGCCGGACCTGGCCGGAGCCGCCGGCGCGATCTGGGCGTCCGTCGCGACCGGCACCCCGACGTTGCTCGAAGTCGGCGGCCTTGCCGACCCCGAGGCCGCGGACGTCGACCCGCCCCTCCTCGGGGTGATCGAGGACCTGCTCACGCCGCTTGTGGAGAACGAGTTCACGGTGGTGCGGCGGCGATACGACGGCGCCGGCAGCCCTCAGGACGAGGTGCGAACCAGCTCCGCCGCGCCCTCGGGAGACCCCCTGATCGTCGTTCTCGCCACCCGCAACCAGGCCGTGGACGACGCGACCGCCCTGGTCGAGCGGCTGACGGACAAGTACGGCCTGCCCGACGGCGTGCTCCTCGCCTCGACCGTCGACTCCTGGCAGGGGCAGACCAACGCCATCACCGTCGCCATCCACCCGCTCTCCGGAGCCGACCACCTCGACGAGTTCAACTCGGCGTTCGGCCGGCTCGCCGTCACCTGCACCCGCGCCACGCACGGACTCCTGATGGTGGCCCGAGCCGGTCTCGACGACCTGCTGAGCGAAGCTCCGGCCCGACCCGGCACACCACTCGGCGAGCCAGGAACCCGATCCCTCCCCCGGCAGACCCACCAGCGAATCCTCGCCACATTCAGCCGCGCGACGTTGAACGCCGCCGCGAGCGCAGCGTGAGCCGTTCTGAACGGGACGCTCGCAGGCATCGGAGACGGCCGCGTCGAGTGCGCGTCTGTCGTGGCGGCCGACGGGCGACTCCGCGAAAACAACTCGATCACATGGATGAGCGGCGGTTACGCTCGCAGGCGTTCTCACACCGTTTCTCGCCGGCTCCGATGCTCTCACGGAACGGCGGCGGAACCAGAGCAGAGCTTGGAGGCGGCCATGGCGATGCCGAAGAAGGGCTCGCGGCTCATCACCGTCGACGGCACCGTCTTCCGCTGGCGTGTCCGCCACAGGCCGACCTACAGCCAGGGCAACGGCTGGAGCCCGCTCGGCTTCGCCGTCGAACGAGCCGAGAAGCCGGGGAGCGTCCTTGTGGTGTCACTCCCCTGCGCCCGGCCGGACAACCGGGTGGGAGAGCGAACGATCGCGATCCGTCCCACCCTCGTCGACGGATGCGTCCGGCGGGCCGTCGAACAAGGCTGGAACTCAGCGCGACCGGGCGCGGCATTCCCCCTCACCGTCACAGAAGACGCACTGGCCGTGCTCCTGGGCGAACCGCCTCGCTACCTGATTCCCTTCCTCTGGGGCATGATCCCTGAAGGCGGCGGCATCGAAGACCTCCCTCGGTGCGCTCAGATTCGGAGTCGGGGCAGGCCGAGTATCGATCAGGCGCCCTCCGATCCATAGGAACGGGGTCGGACGCCACGGGTTCCGACGAGCATCCAACATGATCAAAGCCGATTACGGTGTCCGCGCCGGAGCCGGTACATCGGGAGTCCGCCGACACCACCGGACACGACAGCCGAGGAGAACCGACAAGAATGCCCGATCGCCTGGACCTTCGGCCGGTCACCGAAGCCGACCTGGACGCCTTCGATCTGGCCTTCCAGAGTGAAAGCGGCGCGACCCGGCACCAGTGGTTCGGGTTCACTCCGACCGTGGCGCTGCGGGAGGCACTACGCACCCGCGGGCTCCTGGCGGGGGCGGACAACATGCTCGCCGTCACGGTCGACGGCGAACTCGCCGGACGGGTGGAGTGGCTGGAGCGGCGTTGGGGGCGTCGCGACACGTCGCTGTGCTGGGAGATCGCCATCGGCCTGCTGCCGGAGTCACGTGGCCGAGGCATCGGGACCCGGGCCCAGCGGGAACTCGTTCGCTACCTGTTCACACACACGCGGGTGGAACGCGTCCAGGCGACCACCGACCCCGGGAACAGGGCGGAGATCCGGTGCCTGGAGAAGATCGGATTCCAGCTCGAGGGCGTCGTACGGCGGGCCCAATGGCGCGCGGGCCGCTGGCACGACCAGCTCCTCTACTCCATCCTGCGCGACGAGTTCGACCTGCGGCGCTCAGTGTAGATCACCCTTTCGGGGCGTCGCTGTACAAACAGTGATCGTGCAGAGGTGTGCCGGCTGACACAGAGGTCCACGGAGTCGCTTTTCCCGGAGTCCGGTTGATGCGGATATATCCAACGGCCGAACGCGTGCCCATTGTCAGTGCCTGCGGATATGTTCTGCTCGCCGCCGATCCGCATGAGCAGCCGTCACCTCATAGGTGAGGAGGCATCGTGGCGCTGATCGACCCGATAGCCGTGACCGAAATTCAGACGGTCCGGAGGGCCGGTAACGGCCGCCCTTTTCACGGCGAACCACGGATCACTCATTTCATCGATCACAGCCAGAAAGATCTCCGTGAAGATCGCTCCTGGTGAATGCCTCTCACCGGCGATGAGTGGCCGACTGCGGCCAGTCGGGAACTTTCTGTAAGCGGCCTATTTACATCTATTCAGCGGCCAGTCACCATATGTCCGTGGCCACACCCCGCCCTGCCGATCAGCAGCCGGAACTGAAAAGGTCGCGGGGGTTGACAGCCAATGCGATTTGGCATCGGCCCGCGCCGACATGTGAGGAGGCGACGTCCCTGGTGGCGTAATCACAGAAATTCTGCACGGCCGGCGATCCCAATTCGTGATGGCATAACGCCATACCAGAAGGAATGACACCGTGAGAATGACGCATAGATTACGGGCCGCCATGTACGTGGCGGTGGCCGGTGCAATGCTGGTGGTCGGGGCGGGGGCGGCATCCGCCGCGCCCGGGGTGACCCCGGCGGATGTGAAGCTGGACCTGGCCCCGGGCGGATCGACGACGATCGCCAAGACCGTGTCCACTCCAGCGATCCCGCCCAAGCCTGATATCACATTCCTGATCGACACAACAGGGAGCATGGGCGGGGTCATCTCGAACGTGCAGACCAACGCGAACGCCATCTTGTCCAACGTCGCCTCGGCGCAGCCGGACGCGCAGTTCGCGGTCGCCGAGTACCGGGACATGTCGGACGCGACGTCGTTCCGGGTGGCACAGAACCTCACCGGCAGCCAGACCGACGTCACCAACGGTCTCAACTCGCTGGTCGCGTCGGGCGGCGGCGACTTCCCCGAGGGTGGCATCAACGCCCTGTTCCAGGTCGCGTCCGGCGCGGTCGACTTCCGGCCGGACAGCTCTCGGATGGTGTTGCTGATCGGGGACGCGCCCAGCCATGACCCCAGCAACGGCCATAGCCTCGCCGACGCGATCAGCGCACTGCAGGCGGCCGACATCACCGTGCTCGCGTTCGACCTGTCCGGGCTGGACTCGACCGGGCAGGCGACCGCGATCACCGATGCCACGGATGGCCAACTGTTCTCCGGCATCGACTCCTCGGAGGTCAGCGACACCATCCTGAAGGCCCTGCACAACCTGCCGGTCACGGTCACCCATAAGCTGCGCGACTGCGACCCGAGCCTGTCGGTGTCCCTGACCCCCGGCAGCCAGACGGTGACCAGCGGCGATGATGCCACCTTCACCGAGACCGTCTCCATCGACGCGGGAGCCGTACCGGGAAGCACCCTTACCTGCAAGGTGGACTTCCTGCTCAACGGCGTCCTGTCGCCGGGCTTCACTGAAACGATCACAGAACACGTCCCGAAGGCGACCCCGTCGATCGCCACGACGCCATCGGGCCCGGTGCCGGCGGGCGGGGACGTCTCCGATACGGCGACCCTGTCCGACGGGTATCACCCGACGGGCACCGTCACGTTCCGGCTGTTCGGGCCGGGTGACACCGACTGCGCGACCCCCATCGCGACCCGCACCGGGTCGGTGACGGAGAGCGGCACCGCCGCGTCCGGCGACGTGACCATCGGTGCGGCCGGCACCTACCGGTGGACCGCCGTCTACAGCGGCGACGACCACAACGACTCCGTCACCTCACCGTGCAGCGCCGAACAGGTCACCGTCACACCACAGCGGCTGACCGGACGGGCCTACGGGCTGACCGCCAACGCCTCCCTGGCCGGCATCCAACTGGTCAACATCGCGCCCACACCCGACACCGGCGACATCTCCACCACCTCGACCGGTGCCACCACGGTGCCCTGCACCGCCACTCTCAGCGGACTGATCAGCGCGCACGCCCTGTGCGCCAAGGTCGTCACCACGGCATTCCCCGGCAAATCCGTGGCCACCGCCTCCATCGACGACACCACCATCGGGATCACCGGTATTCCGGTGATCAGCATCAAGACCATCAACTCCAGCTCCACCACCACCTGCGCCGGATCCACCGGAACCACCACGATCGCCTCCCTCAAGGTCGGCAACACGGTGGTCATCGCAGAACCCACCAAGATCCAGCCCAACACCACGGTCAACGTCGGTGTCGTCAAGCTCGTCCTCAACGAGCAGATCCCGTTCACCACACCCGACAAGGGCCTGACCGTCAACGCCGTCCACGTCACCGTCAACGCCCTCGGCCTGGCCAAGACCGACGTCGTCCTGGCCTCCGCCGAAAGCGACATCGGCAACTGCCCGTGACCCGATCCACCTGAACCGATCGACCCGGGGCCGGGCGGACATCGTGGCTCCGCCCGGCCTCCGGGCTCGCTCTGTCCCTTCAGCGGCGCGACGACGAACCCCGCCTCCCGGACACGGCGAGCGGGGTTTCCGCATGAAGGGCTACGTGAGGAGCCGGACGTCCTGGTGATCCCCACCCGCGATGCCAAAGCCGACGAGCTCAGAAAAGCCACGTGATCAGCGGAGATGATCGAAGTCAACGGCATTGTTCCCTCTCTCCACCATCTGAGGATCACCGAAAGGCCGTCATCTCGTCGGTGGCTACCGATAGCCTTCCGCCAAAGGACGTCAAAGGGATGGCAATGGACCCTGATGAAGTTGGGCTTGGACGATTTAAGGGCGTTGCCGGCGCCGCTAGACGGAAGGTTGCCGACAGCACGAGCGCCGCGAGGCGGCGTGTCGCTGATGCTACCGGCGATGCCCAGGAGAGAGTAAAGCAGTCCGCCGAGCAAGTGAAGGCGAAGGTCGCAGAAGTCAAGGACACCCTGTCGGCGCGGCCGTCCCATAAAAGCGCTACTTTCGCCGATCTGTCCGAGCTCAGCGTCGACGCGAAGTTGCTCTATTGCCGGGTGTTGGTGAGCTTGGCGCTGGTCGACGGGCTCCTCGATCCTCGCGAGATCGCGAATCTGTACTTGTTCGCATCGACGATCGGTCTCGACGGCGAGGCGCGATCGGAGTTGCGCAGTGAGATCACTGGGGCGCAACGCGATGCAGCGATCGACGCGGGGGTCCCCGACACCACGGTTGAGCTGTCCAAGGAATTGCACGACCTCCTCGAGGAAGATCAGCGTGAGCCGGTGTTCACGATGCTGGTGCGCGATCTGGTACGAATTTCGCGTGCTGACAGACAGGTTGCGGACGCCGAGCGTGAGCGAATCGTACTGGTCGCAGGACTCGTGTTCCCCGAGTCGGCTGACAAGGTCGTGCAGGAAACCGAACGGCTTGTGATCACCGAAGAGGACTTCGCTTCCGGAAAGATCACGACCAGCCAGCTGGAGACCACCACCAAGGACATCGCCGCCAAGGCGGCCGCGTTCGGTGCCCCGATCGCCGCGGTCAGTCTTGCCGGCAGCGTCTCCGGCCTCAGCGGGGCGGGGATCACCTCGGGCCTGGCGGCCCTGGGATTCGGCGGCCTGCTGGGCCTGAGCGCGATGGTCACCGGGATCGGCACGGTGGTGATTCTCGGGGTCGCGGTCCATCAGGGCCAGGGCCCCGGCGTAGTTGACGTTTGAGGTCTTATGTCCGGATTATGGGAGAGTCCTCCGGAAATGCGAGCAGGCACGGCCTCCGCGATCATGAGGTTGTCGAAGCCTTGATCGCGAGAGAAGACCGTGCCTGCCCCCGTATCATCCCCGATCTGTGCCGTTCTTGGCGATCTGGCGGCGTTGCCGCAGGCCGACCGGGACGCCCTGACCGTTCGGATACCGCAGTTGATGGCCTACCTGGCGTGGGTGCCCGATCCTCGTGACCCGCGAGGGGTACGGCATTCGCTGACCTCGCTGCTGGGCAGCGCGGTGGCGGCGGCGCTGATCGGGGCGACCTCGCTGGCGGCGATCGGTGAGTGGATCGCCGACGTGCCCGAGTCCGTCCTTGCGGCGCTGGGGACCCGTTACGACGTGCTGCGGCGTCGGTACGAGGTGCCGGATGAGTCCACGATCCGGCATATGCTGGAGGGGCTGGACGCTACGGCGTTCGCGGCTGCAACCGGCGGGTGGCTGGACGACCTGGCCACCGCCCGAAGTGCCCGCGGCGCGGTGCCGCCGGGCAGACGGCCCGCCGCCGGCGGCGGAGCCTGGCGGTCGATGGCAAGGCAGTGCGCGGTACCCGGCACCACACCGCCTCGGGCCGGGCGGTCCATCTGCTCGCGGTGATCGACAGCAGCACCATGGCGACCCTCGGCCAGGTCGAGGTCGACGGCAAGAGCAACGAACTGACCGCGTTCGCCCCGCTACTGGAACCATTACACCTGGCAGGCGCGGT
Source organism: Sphaerimonospora sp. CA-214678 (assembly GCF_050942215.1). Lineage (GTDB taxonomy): Bacteria > Actinomycetota > Actinomycetes > Streptosporangiales > Streptosporangiaceae > Sphaerimonospora. Next base: position 1,177,579 of record NZ_CP192056.1, on the reverse strand, counting down.
GATCACGGCCGACGCCCTGCACACCCAACGCGAGCACGCCGCCTTCCTGGTCGAGCAGAAGCAGGCGCACTACATCTTCACCGTGAAGAAGAACCAGCCCGCCCTGTACAAGCAGTTGAAGACCCTGCCCTGGCGGCAGGTCGAGATCGGCCACACCGAGACCGTCCACGGGCACGGCCGGACCGAAAAGCGCCAGGTCAAGGTCTGCTCTGTCGCCATCGGCGACGGGCTGCTGTTCCCCCACGCCGCCCAGGCCATCTGCATCACCCGCAAGGTCCGGCCCCGCGCGGGCGGACGCTGGAAGACCGTCACCGTCTACGCCGTCACCAGCCTCGCCGCCCACCAGGCCCGGCCCGAGGAACTGGCCGCATGGATCCGCGCGCACTGGCAGATCGAAGCCCTGCACCACATCCGCGACGTCACCCACCGCGAGGACCTCTCCCAGGTCCGCACGGGCTCGGGCCCCGCCATCATGGCAGCCCTGCGCAACGCGGCCATCGGAATCTTGAAGCTCCGCGGCTGGACCAACATCGCCCAAGCCAACCGCCGCCATGCCCGAGACCCCACCCGCTGCCTCATCACACTTGGCCTCACATGAGGAAACCGGACAAAACGAAAGAACGCCGGAGCCCTGCATCAGGGCGCACGTTTTTTGCTGGCCACCAACGAGCGTGAACGAGAGAAGCGACGCGAGCATCTGATTCAGCAGGTCATCAAGAATCACCAGCAGGCGATGGCCGAGCTCACCGACGACATCGCGGGGCTCGCTCACCGGATGGAGGTCTACCTCACCCAGACCACGAGGAACGAAGAGCGACTCGCCAAACTCAGGGCCGAGTTGGCCGCCTTTCAGTTGGCCCTGGTGAATCTGCAGACCAGTCAGGAGGCCTTCGAACGAGGGGACCCGCTCCATGTCGGGTGACCAGCTTTCGGCCGCCGCCGCGATCGCGGCCTACCAGGCCGTCACGCTGACCGAACTGCGGGGCTTGTTCGACCAGGTGGAATTCGATCTCAGGTATGTCCTCGAACGCGAACTTCGCGTCAGCGACACCCTGGACTCGGTCGAATCCGAGCTCGATGCGGTGCGCGCCCGTCTCCAAGCAATGGGCGTCCTCGTACCTGCCCAAGAGTTCCAACCGAGTGCAGTGACCACCATGAGTGTCGAGACACCGAACCGCCCCCGTTACGCGGTACCCATCGTCTCGACTGACGACGACTTCGATCAGCTCGTCAGGCTTGCCGAAGCCCGGCTGGATCTGTTGGGTATCGATCTGACCCGCGACCCGATCCAGCAGGTTCTTCCCTCCAGCCAGATAGCTCGCGGCCTGCGCAGCTACGCCGAGGAATACGGCGACATCAGCTGGGACAAAACCGACTGGACGGTCGTCCTGGTTGCCGGAATCCTCGCAGCCCTCCTTGATGTCATCCTCGTCCGCATCCCCCGGGATTCCACCTTCCTGGGCAAGAAGTGCACGGGATCGCCCCTCACCAAATGGCTTCAAGACGGTGACCGCGCGAAGGACCTCCATGACCGTTTCTTCAAGAGGTTCGAGAAGTCGGCCAAAGTGCCCTTCGACGCCTCCACCACGAAGGCCACCGGGGGCCTGGTCAGCGGCATGCGGCCGGCTACCCATCGGCTCCAGAGCCTCGGCCACGATCCGGCCCTGGGCTTCCTCTTCGGCGTGGCGGATCTCATGCACGGCACCGGCACCTACATCGACAAGGCAGGGCGACTGGTCCAGGTCGCAACCGAGGCCACCCCGATCGACCTGATCAACGCTCTTCTCACCCAGGTGCGCCATCTGCTCCGGACGTCTACACTCCCGCCGGCCTGCAGCCCCCGTTGTTCAGCCTGCTCCAACTCGGTCAGGTTGATTCCCCTTTCGCGTTGAAGCCCTCCGGTGTCAAGGTGCCCGACGTCGCCCGCTACATGTATACGAACGGCTACGACCTTCGCCATTTCTTCACAATGGGCATCACTCCCGGCATCGTGTCCGCGTTCATTCGCGGGTACTGGCTTCTCAGAAGCTACGCCACCGGCGGTACCGCGGCTCAACGGAAGCTGGAGCATGCCAAACTCACATCCATGCTGCTACTGGGGCACACCATCGGCACCTCAGGCACGCTTCTCAAGACCGGACTGCTGTTCGGCATGAACCCGACCGCCCTCAACTACAACCAGATTCTCGCCATGGCGCCCGCCACCATCGCCTGGTTCAAAGAAGCCATCGCTCGCGACCACCGAATCAATCAAGCCTTGGAGAAGGAATGGGAATCGCTCCTCACCGAATCCGGGGGCAATCGTGATCAGCACGCCGGGTCATGAGCCTGGGCAGGCTCTGTCCGCCATTCCCAACTCCCTACGAAGAAGTCCCATGAAGCACGAGTACGAGGCGAAATTCCTCAACGTCGATGTCATCGACCTGCAGACCAGACTGACTGCCTTGGGCGCGACCCAGTCGAGTCCACGCACCCTGCTCACTCGCAAGATCTTCAAAAACGACGTTCTTGAAAAAGGCCAGTGGATCCGTCTGCGTGATGAGGGCTGCAGGTCCACGCTGACGCTCAAGCAGGTCACCGACGCCACCACGATCGACGGCACGACTGAGATCGAAACGGAAGTCACCGACATTCACGCTATGGCCGACATCCTCCGCAGAATCGGTCTACGCGAGGTCCGCTACCAGGAGAACTACCGTGAAGAGTGGCGTCTGGGGAATGAGAGGTCCCGTCCGGACATAGCGAACCCCGCCTGCCCAACATGGGAGGCGGGGTCTCTGCACGTAAACGGCTACTTGAGGAGCTGACGGGCCATGACCATGCGCTGGATCTGGTTGGTGCCCTCGTAGATCTGGGTGATCTTGGCGTCGCGCATCATGCGCTCGACCGGAAACTCCCGCGTGTAGCCGTACCCGCCGAGCAGTTGCACGGCGTCAGTGGTGATCTCCATGGCCGCATCCGACGCGGCGCACTTGGCGGCGCTGGAGAAGAACGTGAGGTCCTTGACCCGCGTACCGCTCATAGCGAGCTCCGACTTGGCCGCCGCCGCGTAGGTGAGCTGCCGGGCGGCCTCCAGCTTCATCGCCATGTCGGCGAGCATGAACTGCAGGCCCTGGAAGTCCGCGATCGGCTTGCCGAACTGCTTGCGCTCCTTGACGTACCCGAGGGCGAAGTCGAGCGCGCCCTGGGCGATGCCGAGCGCCTGGGCGGCGATCGTGATGCGGGTGTGGTCGAGGGTGGCCAGCGCGGTCTTGAAGCCCGTCCCCGGCTCGCCGATCATTCGCGAGGCGGGGATGCGGACGTCTTCCAGGATGACCTGGCGCGTCGGCGAGCCCTTGATGCCGAGCTTCTTCTCCTTGGCCCCGAAGGACACGCCGTCGTCGTCCTTCTCCACGACGAACGCCGAGATGCCGCGTGCCCCGGCGGCCGGGTCGGTGACCGCCATCACGGTGTAGTACTCCGACACGCCCGCGTTGGTGATCCACATCTTGGTGCCGTTGAGCACGTAGTGATCACCGTCGGCCACCGCCCGGGTCTTCATCGCCGCGGCGTCCGAGCCGGCCTCCGGCTCGCTCAGCGCGTACGAGAACATCGCCTCACCACGTGCCATCGGCGGCAGGTAGCGCTGCTTGAGTTCCGCGGAGGCCGACAGCAGCAGCGGGACCGTACCCAGCTTGTTGACCGCGGGGATCAGCGCGGACGACGCACAGGCCCGCGCGACCTCCTCGATCACGATCACGGTGGCGAGGGCGTCGGCGCCGGCTCCGCCGTACGCCTCGGGAACGTGGACGGCGTGCAGGTCGGCGGCGACGAGGTCCTTGTAGACCTCCCACGGGAACTCCTCGTTCTCGTCGGCCGCCGCGGCACGCGGGGCGATCTTCTCGTCGGCGAGGGCCCGGACCGTCTCCCGAAGCAGCTCGTGCTCCTCGGCGGGCGCGTAGAGAGGGAAGCTCATGATGAAATAGTAGGACGTCCGAGTACTTGTTTCTCACAAGGGACGTCCGAGTAGCCGTCGTCACAGGTAGAACCACCTGATCGATCCGACAGTCAATTCTGACACGGACGGTAACAGAACATCTCCCCTACGCGTCATCGACCGGCCCGGGGTGCCGCCGTACCGTTGAGTCATACCGGTTTGCCGAGGTGGTTCAACGGGCAGTAAACCGGCCCGGTACCATGCCACATCACTACCAGTGGGCAAGAGGGGAGCATGCCGTGCCGTACCGCCTCACCGTGCTCGGGATCGGATATCTCGGGGCTACGCACGCGGCGTGCATGGCCGAACTCGGCTTTGAAGTACTCGGTCTCGACGTGGACCAAGAGAAGATCGAACGGCTGCGGCGCGGTGAGCTGCCGATCCACGAGCCCGGTCTGGAGGAGCTGCTACGGCGCAACCTGGCGGCGGGCCGGCTACGCTTCACGACCTCCTACGAAGAGGTCGCGGACTTCGGCGACGTCCACTTCGTCTGCGTCGGGACTCCGCAGAAGAAGGGCGAATACGGCGCCGACGTCTCCTATCTCGATGCCGTCGTCGAATCCCTCGCTCCCCATCTCGACCGCCAGTGCCTGGTGGTCGGCAAGTCCACGGTGCCCGTCGGCACGGCCGAGCGTCTGGCCGAGAAGCTGGTACAGCTCGCCCCCGCGGGCGCGCAGGTCGAGCTGGCCTGGAACCCCGAGTTTCTCAGAGAGGGCTTCGCCGTACGGGACACCCTGCATCCCGACCGGATCGTCCTCGGCGTGGCCTCCGACCGGGCGGAGAAGGTGCTGCGGGACGTCTATGCCCCGCTGGGCGAGGAGGTCCCGATCGTGGTGACCGACTACCCCACGGCGGAGTTGGTCAAGTCGGCGGCCAACGCCTTCCTGGCCACCAAGATCTCATTCATAAACGCGATGGCCGAGGTGTGCGAGGCCGCCCACGCCGACGTCAAACAGCTCTCGCTGGCGCTGTCGTACGACGAGCGGATCGGCCGCAGATACCTCAACCCCGGCCTCGGTTTCGGCGGCGGCTGCCTGCCCAAGGACATCCGGGCGTTCATGGCCAGGGCCGGCGAGCTGGGCGCCTATCAGGCGCTCACGTTCCTCAGCGAGGTGGACGCCATCAACATGCGGCGGCGGGCGCGCATGGTCGACCTCGCCCGCGAGCTGGCCGGCGGCACGTTCGAGGGCCGCACGGTCGGAGTGCTCGGCGCGGCCTTCAAGCCCAACTCCGATGACATCCGCGACTCTCCGGCGCTGGACGTGGCCGTCACGATCGCACGGGACGGGGGCAAGGTCACGGTCTACGACCCGGTCGCGCTGGACAACGCGCGGGCGGCCCACCCCCACCTCCACTACGCGGACAGCGCGAGTGGGGCCGCCCAGGAGGCGGACGTGGTCCTGCTCCTCACGGAGTGGCGGGAGTTCGTCGAGATCGATCCCGAGGCTCTGGGGCAGGTCGTCGCGGTTCGCAACATCGTCGACGGCCGCAACGCGCTCGACGCGGACGCCTGGCGTGAGGCCGGGTGGCACTACCGCGCCCTCGGCCGCCCCTGAATCTCCCCTCGAACCCCCTCGCCGACCCCTCCGCCCCCTGCGGCGGCACCCTCACCCTCCCGCGGCGCCCTCAACTTCCCGTGGGCGCCCCCAACTTCCCGTGGTGATCTTGCAGTTTCTCGCAGCAATGCCTGATGACCTCCCCAGATACCATTCGTGATCTTGCAGAAACATGCGCACACCACGGTCCACCTGGTGTTTTCCCTTCCGTGATCTTGCAGTGCAAGATCACGGAAGGTGTTTCCGCAGGTCAACTGGCGTTCCTGCGAGAAACTGCAAGATCACGACAAGGGATTGTGCAGGTCAGTCGTCCATCCTGCGAGCATTCGCAAGATCACGCGGGGGACTATGGGGGGTATGGGGGGGTTATTGGGTGGTGGCGTGGTGGTGCTGGGCGTGCAGGTCGGCGGCCTCGGCACGCAGACGCTCACCCTTGGCGTAGGCCTGCGCCTTGAGGGCCGCCTGGAACTCCTCCATCCGCTGCCGCAGGCCCTCGTCTGAGGCGGCCAGGATGCGTACGGCCAGCAGCCCGGCGTTCCTCGCCCCGCCGACGGCCACGGTCGCCACGGGAACACCGGCGGGCATCTGGACGATCGACAGCAGCGAGTCCATCCCGTCCAGGTACTTCAACGGCACCGGCACACCGATCACCGGCAGCGGGGTGACCGAGGCCAGCATTCCGGGGAGGTGAGCCGCTCCCCCGGCCCCGGCGATGATCACTTTGAGACCGCGGTCGGCCGCGTGCGTGCCGTACTCGATCATCTCGGCCGGCATGCGGTGCGCCGACACGACGTCGGCCTCGAACGGCACGCCGAACTCGCTGAGAGCCTCGGCCGCCTGCCGCATGACCGGCCAGTCCGAGTCGCTTCCCATCACGATCCCGACCTCAGCCATTCAGGGGTCCTCTCAAACAGACGACGGCGTGGTGGGCCCGAGCCCTCACCTCGTCGAGATCCGTGCCGAGCGCGGTCACATGCCCGATCTTACGGCCAGGCCGTACGGCCTTGCCGTAGAAGTGAATCTTGACGCCCGGGTCGTTGGCGAGCACGTGCTCGTAGCGCGAGAAGACGTCGGGGTCGGCCCCGCCCAGCAGGTTGGCCATGACGACGACGGGCGCGGTGAGCGACGGCGAGCCGAGCGGCAGGTCGAGGACGGCGCGCAGGTGCTGCTCGAACTGGGAGGTCCTGGCCCCCTCGATGGTCCAGTGGCCGCTGTTGTGCGGGCGCATGGCCAACTCGTTGACCACCAGGCCCGACTTGGTGGCGAACATCTCGACCGCGAGCAGTCCGACCACACCCAGGTCACGCGCGATGCCGAGCGCGATGCGCTGGGCGACCGCCGCGTCCTCCTCCGCGAGCCCCGGCGCGGGAGCGAGCACCTCGACGCAGATGCCGTCCTGCTGCACGGTTTCGACGACCGGGTAGCTCACCCCCTGCCCGTGCGGGGACCGGGCGACCAGCACGGCGATCTCCCGCTCGAACGGCACGAAGGCCTCCGCCAGGAGTTCGATGCCGGTGGCGAGCACCTCGCGTGCCTCGTCGGCCGAGGCGCACACCCACACGCCGCGCCCGTCGTAACCGCCGCGTACGGCCTTCAGCACGACCGGCCAGCCGTGCTCCTCGGCGAAAGCCTCGACGTCGCTCAGGGAGGAGATCCGAGACCAGGCGGGGCAGGGGGCGCCGATCGCCGTGAGCCGCTCCCGCATGACCGCCTTGTCCTGGGCATGGATCAGCGCGTCGGCCCCGGGGCGTACGGCGACGCCTTCGGCCGCCAGGGCGCGGATGTGCTCGGTCGGTACGTGCTCGTGGTCGAAAGTGACGGCATCGCACCCCTTGGCGAACTCGCGGAGATCTCCGAGGTCGCGGTAGTCACCCAGCCGGGTGTCGACGATCACCCGGGCGGCGCTCTCGTCGCGCGCGTTGGCCAGCACGCGCAGCTCGACGCCGAGCGCGATCGCGGCCTGCTGGGTCATGCGGGCGAGCTGCCCCGCGCCGACCATGCCCACCACGGGGCCTGCCGACGGGTCGGCCTCCGGGCGTCCAACGGAAAAAGGAACGTTCGGGCTGTTCACGACAGGCCAGCCTACCGATTGCGGGAAAGTGCACCCGCCCCCGGCATCGCGTGAAACGGCCCCGTCATCGGCACCGCGCCGGCCGGTCGGAGGGGCCCTCCGGCACTCAAGGGACGGGACCGTCCGGGGCCACCGGGCGCCCTCTGCGGCGACGTCATCGATCACCGCGGCGGCTCTGCGCGACCCCATTCGATCTCATAAAGGAATATTTCATGAAATGTTCTTCCGCGACCTGGGGAGAAGTGGTGTCTGTGGGCAGCGGCTCATGTGTGGACAGGTCATACCGGTAGCCTGAGAGTAACTTTCCCGACAGGAAGGACCGCCGGGTCGTGCAGTTCCTCCGACACGCTTACGAGCGGTTCGCCTCACTCGTCCACGAGCTGCTGAAGTTCGGGACGGTGGGCGCCATCGCCTTCGTCATCGACTTCGGCGGCGCCAACCTGCTGCGGTTCGGCCTCGACATCGGGCCGCTCAAATCCAAGATCTTGCCCACGGTCCTCGCGGCGACGTTCGCGTACCTGGGCAACCGCTACTGGACCTACCGCCATCGACAGCGGAGCGGCCTCGCCCGTGAGTACGTCCTGTTCTTCGTGCTCAACGGCATCGGGCTGCTGCCTCCGCTGATCCTGATCGCGTTCGTCACCTACGTGCTGGGGCTGGACGATCCGGTGAGCTACAACATCGCCCAGGGCATCGGAGTGGTGCTGGGCACGCTGTTCCGCTTCTGGTCCTACAAGAAGTGGGTGTTCCTGGCGATACCGCCGGACGGTCCGGCCGACCTGCCAACGGGCCTGGCCCCCACGGGGGACACGGGTGACGCGCAGGCACGGGCCGCGGCCGAGGAGAAGGCACAGGACAATCCCCAGCCGGAGAAGACGCAGGCACACACTCCCCAGCCGGAGAAGACACAGGCGCACGCGGGGCCACTCACCGCCCTCTGACGGTTCTCACCCGGCAAGGCGCGATGTCGGTCAGGCCGGACCGCTCACCACCCGGTGGCGGCCGTGCTCGCGGACATGCCGTAGGAAGATCGCGAAGGTCGCCGGGCGGCGCTTGACCAGCTCCAGTCTTCCGCCATCGGCCGCGACCAGGGCCCTGGCGAGCGTGAGGCCGAGCCCGGTGCTGCCCCCGCCGCTCACATTGCGTTCGAAGACCTTGTGCCCGAGGCTCTCCGGGATGCCCGGACCCTCGTCGGCCACCTCGATGACGACCGACCGGTCGGTGCTCGTCGTGTAGACGGTCAGCACACCGGCGCCGTGCTCCAGCGAGTTCTCCATCAGCGTGGACAGGACCTGGCTCAGCCCGCCGGCCGTACCGAGGGCGCACAGCCCCCGGTCTCCCCGCCGGATGAGCCCGCGCTGCGCACGCCGGAAGGCGGGCTCCCACTCGGTGATCTGCTGGTCCACGACGTCGTCAACTTTGATCGGACCGGTCTGGGCATGACGCTGCCGCCTGGCCGCGGCCAGGAGCTCGTCTATGACCGCGGTCAGCCGTTCCACCTGGATGATCGCGGCCTCACCCTCCTCACGGACCGTCTTGGGCTGGTCGGCAGCGGCGACGATCTCCTCCAGGCGCATCGTCAGTCCGGTGAGTGGCGTGCGGAGCTGGTGGGAGGCGTCCGTGGCGAACTCCCTCTCCCGCGCGAGCAGATCGGAGATCCGCAGCGCGCTCCGGTCCAGCACCTCGGCGACCAGATCGACCTCTGGGATGCCGTAGCTGTGCCGGCTGGGCCGGGCGTCCCCCGAGCCCAACCGCTCCGCGATCTTCGTCAGATCTTGGAGCGGAAGGCTCAGGCGGCGTGAGGTGACGGTCGCGAGGCTCACGGCCACGCCGAGCGCGATGACCGCGAGCGCGACCGTCAGCACGAGCCGGGCCCGGATGTCCTGCTCGACCTGGGCCGAGTCCTGGGCGACCCGGACGTATCCGGCCTCGGAGCGTGCCTCCTGCGTGAGCTCGCGGCCCGGTGGGGGCGGCGAGCCCACGGCGATCGGCTGGTTCCCCCGGACGTACACCTGGATGTACCGATCCGGGTAGTTCTTCGCCAGCTGATGCGGGTCGACCTTCTGGCCCTGGCCTACGGAGTACTCCACCCCGGCCAGCAGCCGAGTCGCCTCGGCCCGCAGCAGCTGCACGGCCTCGTCGTTGATCGATCGGACGACGAGCATGCCCAGGGGCACGCCTAACAGCACGACGGCGATGACCGCCACGAGCAACATCGAGGACAGCAGGCGCCGGCGCACAGGCTAGCTCCTCCCCAGCGACCACTCCACGGTGGTCTACTCGCGCTCGAAACGGAAACCGACCCCTCGGACCGTCGTGATGTATCGCGGCTTGGCCGCGTCGTCTCCCAGCTTGCGGCGCAACCACGAGATGTGCATGTCCAATGTCTTCGTCGACCCCCACCAGTTCGTGTCCCACACCTCGCGCATGATCTGCTCGCGGGTAACGACCTTGCCGGCGTCCCGTACGAGCACGCGCAGCAGGTCGAACTCCTTGGTGGTCAGGTGAAGCTCCTTGTCCCCCATCCACGCGCGGCGCGAGTCGGCGTCTATACGGACGCCCTGCACCACCGGCGTCTCGGACGTGCCGCGTCGCAGAAGCGCTCGTACGCGAGCGAGCAGCTCGGCGAGGCGGAACGGCTTTGTCACGTAGTCGTCGGCACCGGCGTCGAGGCCGACGACGGTGTCCACTTCATCTACCCGGGCGGTAAGGATCAGCACGGGTGTCCCGTGTCCTTCCGCCCTGATGCGGCGAGCGACCTCCAGCCCGTCCATCTCTGGCAGGCCGAGGTCGAGAACTATCAGATCGACGCCCCCCGACAGGGCCCTCTCAAGGGCCTGCGGGCCGTCAGGGCTCACCTCTACCTGATAACCCTCCCGGCGCAGAGCACGCGCCAGAGGCTCCGAGATCGAGGTGTCATCCTCGGCGAGAAGTACGCAGGTCATGCAAGCGATCGTAGGACCTTAAGCGATCGTTTCCCGGCTACAGCGCGCAGTTTGACTTGTCATTGACTCATCAATTGACCTGGGCAAACACTGATAAATCTGGGATAGTCAGCATGCAACGGGGCAGCCCGATCCGGGCATTTCTCGCCTATCTCAGAAGGCGCTTCAAATCCCATTCAGCACGATAAAAAACACGCATTGACTCCGCCGCCGCACCGCGGGGTGAAGACTCGGCATGCGGAGACGTACCGCCTTGTCGACTCCGCCCAGAACGGCGGCGGGCAGGTCACTCCGGGACGACCATGTCCGGGCGGACGGCCTCAGAACAACGGCTCACGACGGCCCACGACGGCCACGCTCACAACGGCTCACAACGGCCACGGCTGACGACGGCCACGGCGGCCTCGGTGTGCCGGACCGCCTCAGGACGACGACGAAGAAGGCTCTCCGACGTAGCGCTGGAGGTAGAGCGCCTCGCCCAGGCTCTCGATGAGGCTCAGCTCGGTCTCCAGGTAGTCGATGTGATTCTCCTCGTCGGCGAGGATGTCCTCGAAAATCCGAGCCGAGGTGATGTCGCCGCGCTCCCGCATCAGCGCGGCCCCGGGCCGCAGCCGCTCGACCACCCCCAACTCGAGGTCGAGGTCGGCCTGAAGCTGCTCCCTCACGGTCTGCCCGATGTGCAGTGTGCCCAGCTTCTGGTAGTTGGGCAGACCTTCCAGGAAGAGGATGCGATCGGTGAGCCGCTCGGCATGCCTCATCTCGTCGATCGACTCCTGCCGCGTGTAGCTCGCGAGCTTCGTGTATCCCCAGTGCTCCTGCATCTTCGCATGGAGGAAGTACTGGTTGATCGCGGTGAGTTCGGAGGTGAGCTGCTCGTTGAGCAGCGCGATGATCTCCCTGTCCCCCTGCATGGCCGCCCCTCGGTCTATGCGCTGGTCACCAGGTCCTCTGACCGTTTCAGCATCGCACAGATCTTACGGACACATGTCGCGCAGTCCCCCCCGGCGCCGGTCGCGTCGCGCACCTGGCGAGCGCTCTTCGCGCCCGCCTCGATGCAGTCGTGGACCTCGTTCTCGGTAACGGCTCGGCAGACACAGACGTACATGGCGGGCGAGGGCCTTTCACGGGGAAGCAAGGTTAGGCACACCTAAGGTAACTCATGTAGGTAAGGCTTGAATACGCCCCCCCGGGGTCGGCCGTACGGACACCTCTCAGCGTTCTCTGCCGGGTCTCCGCAGGACGTACGGCTGGACGACGCCGAGCCCGCGTGCTGGACGGCGACGTAGCTTGACCAGGTCGAAGTCGCTCACGCCGCCGAGCACCTCGGCCATCTCTCCGTCGGCCACGATCGTGCCCGGCCGGGCGATCGCGGTGAGACGGGCCGCCAGGTTGACGGTGGTGCCGAAGACGTCGCCCATCACGGGGGTCACCGGGCCGTACGCGAGCCCGATCCGCACATCGGGCCCCTCCTCCCCCGCCTTGAGTTCGTCCACCAGATCGAGTGCGATGAGCGCGGCGGCCCGCGGCTCGCCGGCGGTGAACAGCACCTCGTCGCCGAGGGTCTTGACCAGTCTGCCGCCGTGCGCGGCCACGACGTCGGAGGCCAGGGCCTCGAAACCCTCGACCAGGTCGGCCAGGGCCGGTTCGTCGAGCTCCCTGGTGACCCTGGTGAACGCGACCAGATCGGCGAAGCCCACCGCGAGCATCAGCCGGGTCGGGCCGACGTCCTGACCGAGCTCGGTGAGCGACATGAGCCGGCCCGCCGCCGCGGTCAGCTGCGACCGCCAGACGTGGAGCAGCATCTCCTCGAAGTCGGGCAGCAGCCGACGGACGGTGTCCATCACCCCGGCGACATCGCCCCCGCCCCGGTCGAGAACGGATTCGATCATGATCTCGGCCTGCCACTGGGCCAGCCTGCCGGTCGTACGGCCCAGGGCGCGCGTCATGCGGATGACGGTCCGTTCATCGAGCAGACCGGCGTCGAGCAGATGACGAATCCGCCGCAGGGCGGACAAATCGGCCTCGGTGTACGCCACCGCGTCGTCTGGCAGCGTGGCGAAGCCGAGCGCCCGCCAGATCCGCGCCGCCAGATCCCGGGAGATGCCCGCCGTCTCGGCCACCTGACGGCGGGTGTAGATCGGAGGCGACCCGACAAGCAGTCGCCGCACGTCATCGGTGCCGGGACGCCGGGACGCCCGTTGCTCTCCACGTCGGTTCACGGAGTCAGTTAACCTCAGCCCTCGGCCCGTCGCCGGACGGAGGCTCCCCTCCGATCCGGACGGTCGTACACCACCGGAGACACGGTGCCATCACGACGCCGGTACACAGCGGCACCACACCACCGGGACGCGGCGGCACCACGCCGTTGAAACGCGGTGGTACGTCGACGGCGACGGCGTGCCGGCTCGGCTCTTCCACGGCGATGCCGCAGGAGTGCCCGGCCCACCGCGGCCCGGGTTCGCTACGTCCTGGTTCGCTACGGCCTGGTTCGCCGCGGCCCGGGTTCGCTGCGGCCCGCGCCGCACTCGTCCATCCGTCCCCGGGTTCTCCCCCCCTCGGCTACCGGGATCGTCCGCAGTGCTCCGGCCTTCAGGCCGGGGGTGAAGCGGACTCTCCCGCGTAGCGGGGCAGGAAGAGCCGATTCGCCGTCAGGCGGATCGGCGTCCAGGCGGGCTCAGACCGGGCGGTTTTGCCGCTCGATGTACTGGCGCAGGACGCTGATCGGTGCGCCGTCCACGCTCCCGGCGAAGTAGGAGCCCGACCACAGCTTGTTCGCCCGGTAGTAGTGGCGGGCCAGCTCGGGGAACTCGGTCCGCACCCGCCGTGAGGAGACGCCCTTGAGGCTGTTGACGAGCCGGGACAGGGCGACCTTGGGCGGGAAGTTCACCAGGAGATGCACGTGGCCGGCCTCGCCGTTGAACTCGGCCGGCTTGGTCTCGAAGTCGGCGCGGATGTCCCGCATGATCTGCTCCATGCGTTCCAGGTGTGCCCCGGTGAACACCCGGTGCCGGAACTTGGTCACGAAAACCAAGTGGGCGTGCAGGACGAAACCACGGTGCCTGCCAGTTCTGATGTCTCCATATTCGGCCATAGACCAACGCTATGATCACGGTGTGCAGCTCAGGTACAACTTCCGTCTCTACCCGACGCCTGGTCAGTGCGGGTCGCTGGCTCGGGCGTTCGGGTGTGCGCGGGTGGTGTTCAACGACGGGCTGCGCGCACGGCAGGACGCGCGTGAGAACGGGTTGCCCTACATCTCGGACGGGGAGCTGTCCATCCGGGTCATCACGCAGGCGAAGAAGACGCCGGAGCGTGCCTGGCTGGGCGAGGTGTCCGCCGTGGTGTTACAGCAGGCGCTGGCCGATCTGAACACCGCGTACCGCAACTTCTTCGCCTCCGTGACGGGGAAACGGAAGGGGCCGAAGGCCGCTGCACCGAGGTTCCGGTCCCGCAAGGACAACCGGCAGGCGATCCGCTTCACGAAGAACGCCCGCTTTGCCGTCACGGCGGGTGGGAAGCTGCGTCTGCCGAAGATCGGTGACGTGCCGGTCCGCTGGTCCCGCGAGCTGCCCGCTGAACCCTCGTCGGTGACGGTGGTCAAGGACGCGGCCGGCAGGTACTTCGCCTCGTTCGTCGTCGAGACCAGCGATGAGCCGCTGCCCGAGTCGGCCACCGAGGTGGGGATCGACCTGGGCCTGTCCCACTTCGCCGTCACCTCCGACGGTCGGAAGGTGGACAACCCCCGTTTTCTCCGCAGGGCCGAACGCAGGCTGCGTAAGGCACAGCAGGATCTCAGCCGCAAAGCCAAGGGCAGCGCGAACCGGGCCAAGGCCAGGGCCAAGGTCGCCAAAGCGCACGCCAGGGTGGCCGACGCGCGCCGTGACCGGGCACACAGGCTCTCCACCCAGATCATCCGTGAGAACCAAGCGGTGTACGTGGAGAACCTTGCCGTGTCCGGCCTCGGGCGTACCCGCCTGGCGAAGTCCGTGCATGATGCGGGCTGGTCGCAGTTCGTCGGGATGCTGGAGTACAAGGCGGCCCGGTATGGCCGCCATTTCGCCAGGATCGACCGGTGGTTCCCCTCCTCAAAGCTGTGTTCCACACCGGGGTGCGGCCACATCGACGACACCATGCCGCTGAACGTCCGGTCGTGGAAGTGCCCGCAGTGCGGCACCGTCCACGACCGGGACGTCAACGCGGCGAAGAACATCCTGGCCGCCGGACGGGTGGACAGGCTCAACGCCTGTGGAGCGCGGGTAAGACCGGGGCCTGCCCCGGCACAGCGTGAGGAAGCAGGAAGCCTCAGAGGTGCCGCATGGCGTGGCACGGGCTGAATCCCCGGCCTTCAGGCCGGGGAGCGCGTCAATTTCCGTCGATCTCCCCGTCGGAGGCGTCCTCCACCAGCCGGAACAGCTCCTGCCGGACGAGCTGGATCTTCGGGATGTCCCGGAGATTCATCTCGCCCTTCTCCGAGGCCGACTCCACGCGGAGCGTGCCGCAGCCGAGGAGGCGCTCGACGAACCGCTGGTCGGAGCTCACGCTGTTGACCTTCGCCATCGGGATGTCCTCGTCGGACTTGTTCAGGATGCCGGTGCTGATCGCGAGCCGGTGCGAGGTCAGCGTGTACGAGGTCGTCTTCCAGCGCAGGAACGGAATGAACGACCACAGCGTCAACGCGACGAAGGCCACCACGCCCACCGCTATCCGGGCGTACATCGCGAAGCCGTAGTCACTCGGGATGAAGTAGATCGCCGCGCCGGCGGCGACCACGACGACGATGAAGGCGAGAAGCGGCAAGATCAGCCGCTTCCAATGCGGATGGAACTCGTGGATGATCCGCTCGCCCTCGGTCAGGTGATGATCTGGGAGACCCATGGCGCAAATCGTGACACGTTCCCGCCGGCTTCGCACCGTCCCCGGCACCCGACCACCGCCCGATCTTCCCCTGGCCCCCTGATCTCCCCGGGAGAACCGCTCTACGAGCCGGTCGAGCAGGCGAACGCCGAATCGTTGACAGGTGACTGAACGCGATTTAGCCTGAATGGCGTTCAGCATACTGAGTGGAATTCAGGAAGCACTGATATGACTGCGCAGTCCCGGCCCGGGCGGAGGCGGTCGTCCGACGACCCCGACCGCACCGCGCGGGCGCGGATCCGAGACGCCGCGATCGAACGCTTCGCCGCCGACGGCGTGGCGGCGACCAATCTGAAGGACATCGCGGCGGACGCGGGGGTGTCGCCACCGCTCGTCATCCACCACTTCGGCTCGAAGGAGGGGCTCCGGATCGCCTGCGACGAACACATCGCTTCGGTGATCAAGGAGCAGAAGCTGAAGGGGATGACGGCCGGCAAGGGACTCGACCCGTTCCAGGCGGTCCGGGAGGCGTACGAGGGCACGCCGATCATCAGATACCTCGCGAGGACGATCGCGGACGGTTCGCCCCATGTGGACGAACTGATCGACGAGATGATCGAGGACTCGCTGGTCTACGAGGCGGAAGGGGTCAAGAACGGCATACTCAAGCCCGCCGAGAACCCCCGGGAACAGGCGATCGTCCTGATCCTGTGGCAGCTGGGCGCACTCGTCCTGCACGAGCAGGTCAAGCGGTTGCTCGACATCGACCTGCTCGACGACACCGCGGATTCGGCGATCAAGTGGGCGCGGGTCAACGCCGACATCCTCTCCAGGGGCGTCATCACCGAGGAGTTCTACGACAGGTGGCGGGACCTCATGAAGGCCGCCGAACAGCAGCGATCCGAGCCGCGAACCGATTGACAACCGAGCAGGGACACACACGGGAAACGACATGACCACTGCCATCGCCATCTCCGGACTCGTCAAGACCTTCGGGTCGACGCGGGCTCTCGACGGGCTCGACCTCACCGTGAACACGGGAGAGGTGCACGGCTTCCTGGGCCCGAACGGCGCGGGGAAGTCCACGACCATCCGGGTCCTGCTGGGCATCCTGCGGGCGGACTCCGGCTCGGTCACCATGCTGGGCGGTGATCCGTGGGCCGACGCGGTGGCGCTGCACCGGCGCCTGGCGTACGTGCCCGGCGATGTCGAGCTGTGGCCCAACCTCACCGGAGGCGAGGCCATCGACCTGCTCGGCAGGCTGCGCGGCGGGCTGGACAGGCGGCGCCGCGACGAACTGATCGAGCGGTTCGACCTCGACCCGTCGAAGAAGGGCCGCACCTACTCCAAGGGCAACCGGCAGAAGGTCGCGATCGTGGCCGCGCTCGCGTCCGACGCCGAACTGCTGCTGCTCGACGAGCCGACGGCCGGGCTCGACCCCCTGATGGAGGTCGTGTTCCAGGACGTGATCGGGGAGGTGAAGGCGGCGGGCCGTACGGTCCTGCTGTCCAGCCACATCCTCGCCCAGGTCGAGAAGCTCGCTGACCGGATCAGCATCATCCGGCTGGGCAGGATCGTGCAGTCCGGGACGCTGGTCGAGATGCGGCACCTCACCCGCACGACCATCGAAGCCGACACCGCAGGTCCGGTGACCGGCCTGGAGCGGCTGCCCGGCGTGCACGACGCGGAGGTCGGCGACGGCCACGTGCGGTTCTCGGTGGACGGCGCACATCTCGACGCCGCGATCAAACACCTCGCGGGGTTCGGCATCCGCACGCTCACCAGCCACCCGCCGACACTCGAGGAGCTCATGCTCCGGCACTACGGCGACGAGCTCGCCGCCGAGAACAACGGAATCCACCGGGGGGTGAAGAAATGACCGCGACCGCCACGCCGGCCCTCGGCCGTACCGCTGAACGAACGGGCGGGGGCACCCTGGCGGGAACGGGCGTGCTGCTGCGGTTCGGCCTGCGGCGCGACCGCGTCCGCATCCCGGTGTGGCTCGCCGCACTGACGCTCGGTACGTTGTGGCCCGCGGCCGCCTTCCCGCGGCTCTACGCGACCGCAGCCGATCGGCAGGCGGCGGCCGCCACCATGAACAGTCCCGCCGGGCTCGCCTTCACCGGGCCCGAGCACTACCTGAGCGACTACCACTACGGCTCGATGCTGGGTCACCAGATGCTGGGCTTCATGGTGATCATGGTCGGGATCATGAGTGTCCTCATGGTGGCCCGGCACACGCGCACCGAGGAGGAGACCGGACGGGCCGAGCTGGTCCGGGCGGCCGTGGTGGGGCGGCACGCCCAGCTCGCCGCCGCGCTGATCCTGACCATCGCGGTGAACATCGCCCTCGCGCTCCTGCTCGCGCTGAGCCTTGGTTCGCTCGGCATCGACGGAGTGACCTGGGGCGGATCACTGCTCTACGGGGCGGCGCACGCGGCGGCCGGCATCACCTTCGCCGGGGTCGCCGCGGTGACCGTCCAGATCACCGAGCACTCCCGGGGCGCGTCCGGCCTGGGACTCGCCGTCGTCGGGGCGGCCTACCTCGTCCGGGCGGCCGGGGACTCGGCGGGCAGCGGCCTGTCGTGGGCCTCACCCATCGGCTGGGCCCAGCAGACCTTCGCCTACCTCGACGACCGCTGGTGGCCGCTGCTGCTGAACCTGGCGGCGGCAGCGGCGGCGGCCGCGATCGGGTTCGCGCTCAGCGTCCGCCGCGACCTCGGGGCCGGGCTGCGGGCGACCCGGCGGGGGAGGTCGGGGGCCTCGCGCGTGCTCACCACGCCGCTGGGGTTCGCCCTCCGGCTGCACCGGGGCATGCTGGTCGGCTTCGCCATCGGCATGCTGGTGCTCGGGATGTCGTACGGACCATTCCTCGGTGACATCGAGACGAGGCTCCTGGACGTCGACATGCTCAGGGAGGCGCTGGCCCGGCTCGGCGGGGCCACGTTCGTGGACTCGTTCGTCGCCATGATCATGATGCTGCTCGCGGTCGTCGCGGCGATCTACGCGGTGATCGCGACGCTGCGGGCACGGGCGGAGGAGAATTCCGGACGGGTGGAGCCGGTGCTGGCGACCGGGCTCTCCCGGACCCGCTGGCTCGGCGGTCACCTGACGGTGGCGCTGGTCGGCGGACCGGCGATGCTCCTGCTCGCCGGCCTCGCGCTCGCCGCGACCGGGGCGCCCACCGTGAACGAGAGCGGCCTCTTCGGCGAGATCGTGGTGGCCGCCGCGGCCTACATCCCGGCGCTCTGGGTGACGGCCGGCCTCGCGGTCGCCCTGGTGGGGTGGTTCCCCCGGGCGAGCGCCCTGGCCTGGCTGGTCGTGGTGTACGCGGGTGTGGTCGGATATTTCGGGACGATCCTGCAGTTCCCCGACTGGATGAGCAACCTGTCGCCGTTCGGCCACATCCCGCGGATCCCGGTCGAGAGCTTCAGCTGGACTCCGCTGCTGATCCTCACCGCGATCGCCGCCGGGCTCATCGCGGCCGGGCTGTACGGATTCCGCCGGCGCGACCTCATCACCACATGACCCCTAACCGGGGATGGGTCGGACATGGACGACGTCGCCGACGCTCAGGGCGTGCTCCTCGCCCTGAGCCCGTACGAGCAGGTGACCGAACCGGTCGACGCCGACGGCCTGGCCGATCAGCATGCGCTCGCCGGGCAGTTCGACCCTGACCTCCTGCCCCACCGTCGCCGACCACGCGAGGTAGGCCGCACGCAGCCCGGAGGCGTCCGCGTCGCCGCCCGCCTCGACCCACGGCCGGTAGTGTGACTCGATCTCCCGGAGGATCGCCCGCATCAGCGGATCGCGGTCGGTGCACGCGGCGTCCTCCACGGCGAGGGAGGTCGCCCGGTCCGCCGGCAGTTCCTCCTGTCGCATGGAGACGTTGAGGCCCATGCCGACGACGATCGAGCCGTCCACCCGTTCGGCGAGGATGCCGGCGAACTTGCGCTCACCGGCCAGCAGGTCGTTGGGCCACTTCAGCCGGACGTCGAGCTCGGCGATCCGCCGTACGGCATGGGCGGCGGCCAGCCCGATCAGCAGCGGAAGCCATCCCTGGAGCGTGGGCGGCACGCCCTCCGGCCGGAGCAGGACCGAGAAGGACAGGCCCGAGCGCGGCGGCGCCACCCATGCCCTGCCGAGCCGGCCGCGTCCGGCGAACTGGGACTCCGCGATCAGAACCGTGCCCTCGCGTGCGCCTTCGCGCGCGGCCCGGGCCAGATCGGCGTTGGTGGAGCCGGTTCGCTCGACCACGTCGATGGCCGACCAGAGCGAGCCGGGCCGGACAAGTGCTCTTCGCAGCGCCGGCTCCGACAGCGGTGGACGCTCGAGATCGGCGTAGCGCGATTCCCTCATCCGCTCAGGTTATCGATCCCACGCCCGTCGTGCGCGTGGGCCCGGATCATCACGCACCCGGCCACCGATCAGGGAAGACAACGGAGCCCCGCGGGTAGAAACCCTGCGTATGTGTCGTATTCCGCCCTGCGGGCAGGCGGGGTGCCGTACGGGTCACCCGGGGCGGCATGGCGGGATCGGGGGTTGTGCGCGGTGGGCGGAGACCAGATCAGGGTGGCGATGATCCACGGCCCGGCGCCGGCGGACCTGGACGGGGTCAGCGACTACGTCGAACGCCTGATGCACGCGCTGGGCGATGTCGGGGTGGCGACGGCATCGGTACCGGTGCGCGGCGACGGCTCGACCGCCGGGTGGCTCACCGCCACGCTGCGGG
This sequence comes from Sphaerimonospora sp. CA-214678, assembly GCF_050942215.1. Classification (GTDB taxonomy): domain Bacteria; phylum Actinomycetota; class Actinomycetes; order Streptosporangiales; family Streptosporangiaceae; genus Sphaerimonospora. The sequence goes on along the minus strand of NZ_CP192056.1, from coordinate 1,157,445 downwards.
CGGCACGCGAGGTGTGGCGGCTGCGGCCCGACGTGGTCCACGTGCAGTTCGCACCGTCGGCGTACCGGTTCTCCGGGCTGCCCGGGCTGCTGCCGCCGCTGCTGCCGCCGTACGCGCCGCTCGTCACCACGCTGCACGAGTACGGCTGGTGGGCGGCGCCCACATGGGTGCCGGACGCGGTGTGGCGGCCGCTCGAACGCGCCCGGCTGTGGGACCGGGAGACCGGGCGGCTGGTCCCGGCCAGCAGGGCGGTCGTGGTCACCAACGGGGGACACGCCCGGCAGGTCGGGCTGCGGACGCGCGGCCGTCCGATCGAGGTGCCGCTGGCCCCCAACGTGGCCGACCACGGCGGCCCCGCGCCCGACGGCCTCGGCCCGGAGCGTACCGGCGAGGTGCTGGCCTTCTTCGGCTTCGTGCATCCGGTGAAGGGCATCCGATATCTGCTGGAGGCCGTGGCACGCCTGCGTGCCGGACGCCCGAGCCTGCGCCTGCTGGTCATCGGCGGGTTCACCTCGCAGGCGCTGCCTGAGGCCGAGGCCGGCGCCTTCCGCGCCGAGTTGGAGGCGCTCGCCGAGGGACTGGGCGTGGCGGACGCGGTGACCTTCACCGGCCATCTGCCCGCCGCCGCTGTGTCGGAGGCGTTGCACGCGGCCGACGTGGGCGTGCTGCCCTTCACCGGCGGCGTCACCGCCAAGAGCGGGGCGCTGCTCACGATGCTGGCACACGGGCTGCCGACCGCGATCACCGTCCCGGACGAGCCCGGTCCGTCCGCTCTCGATGGTGCCGTCGCCGTGATCCCGGCCAGGCGCGACGCCGCGGCGATCGCCGGCGCGCTGGAGCGGCTGCTGGACGACGCGGCGCTGCGGCGGCGGCTCGCCGGGGCCGGGCGGCGGGTGTCCGCCGGGCACTCGTGGTCCGGGGTGGCCGCCGCCCATCGGGAGCTGTACGACAGCCTGGTCGGCTCGGCGTACGGACGCCGGCATGCCTGACCGGTACGCCGACATCCTCGTGGTCGACCTCCTCGGCGGCATCGGCGACCTGATCATGATCCTCCCGGTGGTGCACGCCCTGGCCCGCCGCAATCCCGGCGCGTCGCTGCGCGTGCTCACCCATGATCCCGGTGCCGATCTCGTCCGCGGCGATCCATCCGTGACCGAGGTTCACACTCCGGCGCATGGACGTCCCGGCGCCGAGCGGGAGGCGGTGGCACGGGTGCTTGCCGAGCGCCGTCCCGACCTCGCCGTCACGACCACCCGCTACGACGGCATTCCCGGCCTGCTCGCCGCCTCCGGCGCCCGCTGCGTCACCGATCTGTGGCGGCGGCCGCCGCCCGGCGAGCCGGTCGGGCTGCGCTACCTGCGCATCCTGCAAGCCGAGGGCCTGCTCGGCCACGACGACCCCGGTGACCTGGCCCGGCCGCGGGTGCACCTGAACACGACCGAGCTGGCCAGGGGCCGCCGGCTGCTCGGCGGATGTCTGCCCGCTGCCGCTCACCGGCCTCCGGCGGTGCTCGTCACCGGCGGCGGGATGGCCGTCAAGCACTGGCCGTACTGGACCGAGCTCGCGGGGATGCTCGCGGAACGCGGACATCCCGTGCTCGTCGTCGGCGAGCCGCCCGGTGCGGGGCCACCCGACGTGGAGCCCTCGGGTAGGGGGCCGCTCGGCGTGGGGCCGATTGGGGGGCCGCCCTTCGTGCTGCTGCCCGCCGTGGGGCTGCGGGACCTCGCCGCCTGCTTCGCCGCCGTCGCCGGCCTGGGCGGCGTCGTGGTGGGCGGCGACACCGGCCCGGTACGGCTCGCAGCGGCGGCAGGCGCCACCACGGTGGGGCTGTTCGGCCCGACATCGGCCCTCCGGTACGGCATCGGCGGCGGCGTCGACCTGCAGGGGCTGCCGGACTGCCCGCATCGGCTGCCCACCGCCATCACCGAGCAGCCGTGCTGGTGGACCGCCCGATGTCCGCTCACTCCCGGAGGCCGGCCCGCCTGCATGGCGGACATTCCCGCGTGGTCCGTGGCCGATGCCGTGACCCGGCTGACCACTGTCCGCCGCTGACCGCGCGGCGGAGAAGGCCGGCCCCTCGGCTTCCGTGGACGGACACCTGATGCCGGTCACGGTCACGTCGCCGGCGGTGCCGTACGGGAAGGGTGGGGAGGGTGCTCCCGCGTGTGCTCAGCGCACATGGCAGGCTGCTGGGCGAAGGTCTGCGGCTCAGAGCACCCGGGTCTGGAGGAACGCATGTGCGGCGATGGTGGAGAACGGCCGGTGCACCGTCCGGGGGCGGTCACCCGGATCAGGGTCCGCCAGGTGTCCGGTTCGGCCGTACGAGATCGGCGTGACGATCTGGCGACCGAGGAGCCGCTGGAGATCCGGCTGCTGGCCGGTGGCGAGAGCCGTACGGTCGCGATCACCATGCGGACTCCGGGCGCCGACTTCGAACTGGCGGCCGGCTTCCTTTACGGCGAGGGCGTGATCGGGCCTGGGGACATCGCCGCCATCGGCTACTGCACGGATGAGGATCTGGCGCCGGAAGAGCGCTACAACACGGTGACCGTACGGCTCAGCCTGCCCGTCCTGCCCGACATCACCACCCTTGAGCGACATTTCCTGACATCGAGCGCGTGCGGGGTCTGCGGCACCGCGACGCTGGCGGCGTTACGCGACCGCTGCCCAGCGCCTATGACCGGGCCCGCGCCCGCCGCGCCTGCTCTCACCGTCGCGCCGCGGATCCTGTACGGCCTGCCGCACCTGCTGCGCAAGGCTCAGAGCGGGTTCGGCCGGACCGGCGGGCTGCACGCGGCCGGACTGTTCACCCCCGACGGCACGCCTGTCGGCACACGCGAGGACGTGGGGCGGCACAACGCGGTCGACAAGCTGGTCGGCTCGGCGCTGCTGGCCGGACGACTGCCGTTCGACCGGCACATCCTGCTGGTCAGCGGGCGGGCGAGCTACGAGATCATGCAGAAGGCGGTGACCGCCGGCGTCCAGATCGTCTGCGCCGTGTCGGCCCCGTCGTCCCTGGCCGTGAACGTGGCCCGCGAGTTCGGCGTGACCCTCGTCGGATTCCTCCGCGAGGAGCGCTTCAACATCTACTCGGGGGCCGAGCGGATCACGACCGGAGACGACGCCTGACCTCACCCCGGGCCGGGGTCAGCCGGTGTTCTGAAGACCGGCGGCGACGCCGTTCACACTCAGCAGGAGGAGCGTGGACAGGCGCTCGCGTTCCTCCTCCGGCAACCCGTCGCCGGCGTTGCCGCGGTCGGCCCGCAGGGCCGAGAGGGCACGCAGCTGAAGGTGGCTGAGCGCGTCCACGTAGGGGTCGCGCAGCTGCACGGCCCGCGACAGGACCCGCCGGTTCTCCAGCAGCATGCTGTGCCCGGTCACCTCCAGCACCAGCCGCCGCGTGAGGTCGTACTCCGCGAGGACCTGCTCGGCGAAGTCGTCCCGGCCGCCGAGGGCGAGATATCGCGAGGCGATCGCCCGGTCGGTCTTGGCCAGCGACATCTCGGCGTTGTCGAGCATCGCGGCGAACAGCGGCCACTCCCGGTAGGCCGCCCGCGGCTCGTCCAGGCCGCCGCGGGACTCCACGGCCGCGAGACCGCTGCCCAGGCCGTACCATCCGGGCAGGTTGACCCGGGTCTGGGCCCAGGAGAACACCCACGGGATCGCCCGCAGGTCGTCGAGCGAGCGCGGGGCGCCCAGACCACGCCGGGCGGGCCGCGACCCGATCCGCAGCGAGCCGATCTCCTCCAGCGGACTGACCAGGGCGAACCACTCGGGGAAGCCCGGCGCCTCGGTCAGCGATCTGTAGGCGCGCTCCGACGCGCCGGCGACCTGCTCGGCCAGACCGCGGAACCTGGCGGCCGCCGCGGCCGTGTTCGACTCGACGGCCCTGTTCGAGGCCAGCAGCACCGCGTTGCTCACCTGCTCTATGTGGCGGCGGGCGATCGCCGAGTGGCCGTAGCGGGCGAAGATGACCTCGCCCTGCTCGGTGACCTTGAACCGGCCCGCGACCGACCCCGGCGCCTGGGCCAGCACGGCCCGGTTGGCCGGGCCGCCGCCCCGGCCGAGCGCGCCGCCCCGGCCGTGGAAGAGCGTCAGCCGGACGTCGTTGGCCACGGCCCAGGCGGCCAGCGCCGCCTGCGCGTCGTACAGGCGCAGGGTGGCGGCGGCGGGCCCGAGCTCCTTGGCCGAGTCGGAGTATCCGAGCATGACCTCGAGGCGCCGTCCGTTGTCGGCGAGCCGCCGCCGGACCGGCTCCAGCCTGAGCATGCCGTCGAGCACCTCCGTGGCGTTGTCCAGGTCCTCACCGGACTCGAACAGCGGCACCACGTCGAGCACCGGCGTACGGTCGCCCATCGCGTGCGCGGCCAGCTCGTAGACGGCCGCGATGTCGTCGGCGGAACGGGTGAACGAGACGACGTACCGGGAGCAGGCACGCACCCCGAACCGCTCCTGGATCCAGCCGATCACCCGGATCGTGGCCAGGACCTCCTCGGTGCGCTCCGACGTCGCGCCGGAGGCGATCTCCTTCAGCGTCTCCGCGTGGACCTTGGAGTGCTGGCGCACCTCCAGCTCGGCGAGGTGGAACCCGAAGGTCTCCACCTGCCAGATCAGGTGCTGCAGCTCGCCGTAGGCCTGCCGTACGGCACCCGCCTCGCGCAGGGAATCCTGCGCGAGGCGCAGGTCGGCGAGCAGCTCGTCGGGTGAGCGGTAGGCGAGGTCGAGGTCGCGGCGCCGGGTCGCGACCACCCGTGCCGCGATGAACAGCAGCCACTGCCGGTGCGGCTCCTGCGGGGAGCGCTTCGCCATCTCCGACACGAGGTCGGGGTGATGCTCCTCCGCCCGGGCCAGCGCGTCGCGCAGCGCGGCCGACGGCGGCGTGTAGCCGGCCGCGACCGTGAGCGTGCGGCCGATCCTGGTGGTGGCGTTCTCCAGCGCGATCAGGATGTGCTCGGCCTGGATCTGCATGGCTTCACGGGTCACCCTGGCGGTGACGTTGGGATTGCCGTCGCGGTCGCCGCCGATCCAGCTGCCGAAGCGGATGAACGGGCGCGACAGCGGTGCGCGCGTGCCGGTCCCGGTGTCGAGCGCCGAGTCGAACGAGCGGTAGATCAGCGGCACCGTGCGGAAGAGCGTCTCGTCGAAGGCGGCCATCGCCGTACGCACCTCGTCGAGCGGGTCGAGCTTGGTCGATCTGAGCTGGGCGGTGCGCCACAGCAGGTCGATCTCCTCGAGGAGCCGGCGGCGGGCCTCCTCCCGCTCCGCCGCGCCCCGGCCCGGGGTGTTGAACACGTCGAGCCGGGAGCTGATCCGCTGGATAGCGGTGACGATCGCCCGCCGTCGCGCCTCGGTCGGATGCGCGGTCAGCACGGGGCGGAACTCCAGCCCCTCGATCAGCTCGGGGAGCCGTTCGTCGTCGCGCAGCCGCTGCACGGCCTCGGCCAGCGACTCGCGCACCGGCACGTCGTCGCGGTCGCGCTGCCGCAGGATGCGGATGCGGTAGTGCTCCTCGGCCAGGTTGGCGAGGTGGAAGTAGCAGGTGAACGCCCGCGCGATCTGGACCGCCCGCTCGACCGGCCATTCGGCGACCATGGCGGCGACCTCGTCGGCCGTCGCCTCGCCGCGCCGGGCTGCGATCACGGCTTTGCGCAGCCGTTCCACATCTGCCAGCAGATCAGGACCGCCGTGCTCGGCGATCACTTGGCCCAGCAGGCCACCCAGGAGGCGCACGTCAGCACGCATCTCCTCGGGCAGCTCCGCTGCGGCGTTGTTGCGTTCCGCCGGAATGTGCCGTTCGACTGGAACACCGTCTCGGTCTGAGGAAGCGTTGGCGGCCATGTTCGGAAGGCTAGCGAACCCGTTTCGATGCCCGGAGACCGGTCTCAATAAATGGACTAGACCACCACGGAAACCCCCGCTCACCTGCGGTTACGTGCTTCGGCTCACACGGGCCTCGAGACCGCGGCGAGGATGTCGGGGATGCGCCGATAGCCGATCGAGGCGGCCAGACGGCGCCCTCCCCAGGCCACCGCCAGGCCGTACGGCACGGCCACGGCGGCCCAGGCGGTGAACCCGAACAGGGGCGGCACGATGACGGGCAGCCCCACGACGCAGGTGCCGGTCATCGCGGCGAGGGTGGCGGCGAACGCCTGCCCGCCCTGCCCCGGCGCCGCCCCGGTGAAGGCGTTGAGGCGCTCGGGATAGGTGTACGGGATGAGCACGCTGACCACGGCGCCCACGCCGAGTGCGACGCCCAGCAGGCCCCAGGCCGTGGCCGTGGTGGCGACCACGAGCCCCGGGTCGCCCGCCGTCACGGCCGCGACAACGGACAGCACCGTCAGCAGCGGCACCGCGATGACCGCGTGGGCGAGATGCCGGCCGGCGAGGTCCGTCCGCACGTCGCGTTCCGTGGCGAAGGCCACGGCGTTCATCCACAGCGACCGTCCGTCGATGCCGAACGCGTTGGCCGCCTGGAAACCCATCATGATCGCGGCCAGGCAGATGGGCCCGATCACGAGCGCCGGGCCGTCGTAGTCGCTCTGGCCGCGCATGGAGAACATCAGGATGCCGCTCACCACCACGGCCGTGAACCAGTTGACCCGCCCGCGCGGCTCCCTTCTGGCGTACTTGAGCTCCTTGGCGACGACCGCGCCGAGCATGCCGCCCGGCAGGAAGGCGGCCACCCGCGAGCGCCGTACCGCACCGCCGCCCCGGTTGGAGGAGTCGGACGTGACGAGGGCCCGGCGCAGGGCCACGATCCACAGCCAGGCGAGCGCCACGACGGCCAGTGCGAGCACGGCGATCTCAGCCACGCCGACGAGCCCGCCGTCGGCGATCGCGTGCGCTGCCAGTCCGGGCGGCGACCAGCGCAGCACCCCCGCCGTGGCCGCGAGCAGCTCCAGCGGGTCTCCCGGGAGCCCCCGGTTGAGGATCAGGCTGGGGATCTGGGTGAGGACGAGGAAGAAGACGACGCCGACCGCGAGCACGTCACGGCCACGGCGGCTGCGCAGCGCGCCGGACAGCGCGGTCGTGACGGCGCGGGAGAGCACCAGGCAGAAGGCGAACTGCAGCAGCACGGCGGGCAGGCCGATCAGCACCCCGCCGGGGCCCGAGGCCATCGCCACGACGCCTCCGCCCAGCATGACCAGCGAAGCGACCGGCCAGGGACCGGTCGCCGAGGCGGCGAACATGCCGACGGCGAACTGCCGGGTCGTCAGCGGGAAGAGCGTCAGCCGGGCCGGGTCGAGGGTCTCGTCCAGGCCGAAGGCCATCAGCGGTACGAAGATCCAGGACAGCGCGACCAGCGTGAACATCACGATGCCGACATCCTGGGCGACGTCGGCCGGCGCCAGCCGGAGCAGCGCGAACAGCACGAACCCCAGGACGGCGACGACGCCGGCGGCGAGGCAGGAGAAGACGAAGCCGAGCTGCTTGGCGACGTCTCCCCTCAGGTTGCCGCGGATCAGGCGCAGCTTGAGCCGTACGAACAGCGCCGCCGTCGCGCGCGTACCCATCGCGGTCGCGGGCGTCATGGACGTCGCGGACGTCACGGACGTCGAATCCGGCGTCACGTCGCGCCTCCGGTTCCCGTGGCGGCCGAGCCGAGCCAGGACAGGCCGTCGTCACCGTTGCCGCGGGCGCCGACGAGATCGAGGAACGCCTCGTTGAGCGTGCGCTCGCCGCGTACGTCGTCGAGCGGGCCCTGGGCCACGATCCGGCCGCGATCCATCACCGACACCCAGTCGCAGAGCCGCTCGACCAGGTCCATCACATGACTGGAGAAGACCACGGTCGAACCCGAGGCGGTGAACCTGCGCAGCACCTCGGTCAGGGTGTTCGACGACACCGGGTCCACCCCCTCGAACGGCTCGTCGAGGAACAGCACACCCGGATTGTGCAGCAGCGCGGCGGCCAGGCCGATCTTCTTCCGCATGCCGGTCGAGTAGTCGACCACCAGCTTGTCCTGCGATTCGACGAGATCCATGACCCGTAAGAGCTCGTCGGCACGCCTGCCGACCTCGTCGACCGGGATGCCCCGCAGCTGACCGCTGTAGAGCAGCAGCTCCCGGCCGGAGAGCCGCTCGAACAGCCGGAGCCCCTCGGGCAGCACGCCGATGCGCGACTTGACGCTGACGGGATCGGCCCAGACGTTGTGGCCGTCGACCTCGATGAGGCCGCCGTCGGGGCGCAGCAGGCCGGTGATCATACTGAGCGTCGTGGTCTTGCCCGCGCCGTTCGGACCGACGAGGCCGGCGAAGCTGCCCTTCGGCACGACCAGGTCGATCCCGGCCACCGCGACCTGCTGCCCGAACCGCTTGAACAGTCCCTGTGTCCGCACCGCTTCCGTCATGCGCCCCACCCTGCCAGATTTCCTCATCGTGACGTCCTGACATACCGCCGTCCCGCGGTCCTGCCGCCCTGGCAACGAACGGCGGCCGAGCCGGGGTTCCGTAGGGTCTCCTCCCGGCCGTTTCCCCGGGCCCGGCCGAGGTCGCCCGGGGCCACCCCGGCGCTGACCACGGTGAGCGCCTGGTTAACCTGTCCGACATGAGTGCGGAGCGAACCCGGCCCGTCGTACGAAGCGGAACACGGGGAAGGGTGATCGGCCGATGAGCGCCGAGACCCCCCACGAGATCGACATCCACACGACCGCCGGCAAGATCGCCGACCTGGAGCGGCGCAAGCACGAGGCGGCCCACGCCGGCTCCCGGCGAGCGGTGGAGAGGCAGCACGCCAAGGGCAAGATGACGGCCAGGGAGCGGCTGCTGGCCTTCCTCGACGAGGGCTCGTTCGTCGAGTTCGACGAGCTCGCCAGACACCGTTCCACGAGCTTCGGGCTCGATCGCGAGCGGCCGTACGGCGACGGCGTCGTGACCGGGCACGGCACGGTGGACGGCCGCCCGGTCGCGGTGTTCGCGCAGGACTTCACGGTCTTCGGCGGCTCGCTCGGCGAGGTCTTCGGCGAGAAGATCGTCAAGGTCATGGACCACGCGCTGAAGACCGGCTGCCCGGTCGTCGGCATCAACGACTCCGGCGGCGCGCGCATCCAGGAGGGCGTGGTCTCCCTGGGCCTCTATGCGGAGATCTTCAAGCGCAACGTGCACGCCTCCGGGGTGATCCCGCAGATCTCGATGATCATGGGACCGTGCGCCGGCGGCGCCGTGTACTCCCCCGCACTGACCGACTTCGTCCTGATGGTTCAGGAGAAGTCGCACATGTTCATCACCGGGCCGGACGTCATCAAGACCGTCACCGGTGAGGAGGTGACGTTCGAGGAGCTGGGCGGCGCGCGCACCCATGGCTCGAAGTCCGGCGTGGCGCACTACGAGGCGACCGACGAGGAGGACTGCCTGGAGTTCGCCCGGGCGCTGCTGTCCTACCTGCCGTCCAACAACATGGACGAGGCGCCGGTCTTCGAGGTGGACGCGCCGCTGGAGACCACCGATACCGACAGCGAACTCGACACGCTCATCCCCGACTCGGCCAACCAGCCGTACGACATGCACCAGGTCATCGAGCACGTGCTGGACGACGGGGAGTTCCTGGAGGTCCACGCGGGCTTCGCACCGAACATCGTGGTCGGCTTCGGCCGGGTCGAGGGCCGCTCTGTCGGCGTGGTGGCCAACCAGCCGATGAGCTTCGCCGGCACGCTCGACATCGCCGCCTCGGAGAAGGCCGCCCGATTCGTCCGCACGTGTGATGCCTTCAACGTTCCGGTGCTGACGTTCGTCGACGTGCCGGGCTTCCTCCCGGGCACCGACCAGGAGTGGAACGGCATCATCCGCCGGGGGGCCAAGCTCCTGTTCGCCTACGCCGAGGCCACCGTGCCCCTGGTGACCGTCATCACCCGGAAGGCGTACGGCGGAGCCTATGACGTCATGGGCTCCAAGCACCTCGGCGCCGACATCAACCTGGCCTGGCCGACGGCCCAGATCGCCGTGATGGGCGCCCAGGGCGCGGTCAACATCCTCTACCGGCGGGAACTCGCCGAGGCCGACGACGCGGAGGCCGCACGCGGCCGGTTCATCACGGAGTACGAGGAGAGGCTGGCCAACCCCTACCTCGCCGCCGAGCGCGGCTATGTGGACGCGGTCATCCGGCCCTCGGAGACCCGGGTCCAGATCATCCGCGCGCTGCGCGCGCTCCGGCACAAGCGGGCCGCGCTGCCCCCGAAGAAGCACGGGAACATCCCGCTGTGACCGGCGGTCCCGACGCGACCACGACACCGGAGGTGGCCATGGCCCCAGAAACGACGGCGGCTTCGAAGGCGACGGCGGAAGAGCCGATCGTGAAGATCGTGCGCGGCGCGGCGACCCCCGAGGAGGTCGCCGCGCTCGTGGCCGTGCTCACCGCGCTGCCGGAATCCCGGCCCGCGGCGGGCGCCGTACGGGAATCCGGAAACTGGCGTAAATCGGCATACCGGACGAGAGGGCCGCTGCCGCATGGGCCCGGCGCCTGGCGGCGGGCCTTCTTCCCCGGCGTCTAGACGGCTCCGGCGCGAGCGGGGTGCGATTACATCGGCGGAACGGGGTGTCAACCGGCCCAAGAGTTGGGACTATCTAGAAAGTGGGGGAATGATAGTCAGCCCGATCATCTAGTGACGAGTCCTGGAGGACACCATGGCCATCCCGGACTTCAGCACACATGGCATTGCCGCAAAGTATGCCGTTCTTGTTGATGTCGGTTACCTGTACGCGGCTGCCGGCGAAGTTCTGTTAGGCGCGAAGGAGCGCAAGGAGTACCGCATCGCCGCGGACGAGTTGATTCAGGCGCTCCAGAAGCACGCACTTGAGCGCATCCCCGGCGGTGAGTTGCTCCGAATCTACTGGTATGACGCAGCTCGTGATCGTGTGCCCACCGTGGACCAGCGGGTGATCGCACAGCTTCCCTGGGTGAAGGTGCGGCTCGGCAACCTGAACGCCAGGGGCCAGCAGAAGGGTGTGGACGCGCAGATCCGCAGCGACCTGGAGGCGCTGGCCCGGCACCACGCGGTCAGCGACGCCGTGTTGATCGCCGGGGATGAGGACATGGTCCCGGCCGTCGAGGCCGCCCAGGCGTACGGTGTGCGCATCCATCTTTGGGGGGTCGAGCCGCCCTTCGGCACGAACCAGGCCGAGCGGCTCGTGTGGGAGTCCGACACCGTTGAGATCTTGAGCGCCGAGTTTCTGCGTCCCTATTTCACTCGCGCGCCCGTTCCCGTTCCGGTGCCGCCCACGCCGTCGCCCGCCCAGGTGTTCGCGGGCCGCACGGTCAAACCCATGCCGAAGGCGCCGGTCGGCCAGGTCGCCAAGCTCGGTCCTGGGCGTCCACGGGTGGAGGAGGTGGGCGAGCACGTCGCGCAGAAGTGGATCCTCACCCGGGGCCGCGACAACATCCGAGATCTGCTGCCCGGCCCCATCCTGCCCACGGTCATCGACACCGAGCTGCTGATCGAGGCGGAGAAGGAGCTGGGCCACTCGCTGCGGCCCTATCCGGAGGCACGGGTCTGGCTGCGTGACGGCTTCTGGGCCAGGGTCTATCGGGAGTTCGATCTCGGGGTGGGCATATCGAGCAAGTGACGCCGGCAGGTGCGGGAGCGGTTCCGTCGATGGGGGGCGGCGGCATGGCGCTGAGCACGGTAGGCGTACGGCACGGGCACGCTGTGGTCCGATTTCCGCCAGTCCGGGCCTGTGGTCTGCGCATAACGTCGAATGCGTGACCACACGACGGCTCGACTTCGACACGTGCTACCTGGCGGTGTCCGCACGCGACGCCCGGTTCGACGGGCGCTTCTACACGGCTGTCACCTCGACGGGCATCTACTGCCGTCCGGTCTGTCCCGCCCGCACTCCGGCACGCCAGAACGTGCGGTTCTTCCGGCACGCCGCCGCGGCGGAGGCGGCCGGCTTCCGGCCGTGCCGGCGCTGCCGCCCTGAGCTGAGCCCGGGTGACCCCAGGTGGAACGTACGCGCCGACCTGGTGGGGCGGGCGCTCCGCCTGATCGACGACGGCGTGGCCGACGACCAGGGTGTCGCCGGTCTGGCCCGGCGGCTGCACGTGACCGAGCGGCATCTGCACCGGCTGTTCGTCACCGAGATCGGGACCGGGCCGCTCGCCGTCGCCCGGACCAGGCGGCTGCTGCTCGCCAAACAGCTCCTCACCGAAACCTCCCTGTCCATCACCGATGTGGCGTTCGCCGCCGGATTCGGCAGCGTCCGGCAGTTCAACGCCGCGATGAAGGAGTCGTACGGCTTCGCCCCCGGCGAGCTCAGAAAAGGCCGGATCGGGACCGGCGCCGCCGTCACCGCCGCCCGGCGAGGACACGCCGTGCCGGCCCCGGACGAGCAGCCGCGCTCGGCGGCCTCCACGGCCACGGGGCTGACCCTCCGGCTCGGTCACCGCATGCCGTACGACGCGCGGTCCATGCTGCGCTTCCTCGCCGCCCGCGCGATCCCCGGCCTGGAGAGCGTCACCTGGTCCGGCCAGGAGACAGCGGCGAACGGGACGCCACCGGCCGAGGTGGCGAGCTACTCCCGGGCGATCCCCGGCGGGTCGCTCACGCTGGCGCCCGCGGCGGATCACGTCAAGCTGATCGTGCACGCCGATGACATGCGGCGACTCGCCAAGATCGTGTCACGCTGCCGGAGACTGCTCGACCTGGACGCCGACCCGGAGGCGGTCGCCGCCGTCCTCGGCCCGACGGCGCTGGGCCCGCTGATCGCCCAGCGCCCGGGGCTGCGGGTGCCGGGCGCGTTCGACGGGTTCGAGCCGGCGGTGCGTGCCGTCGTCGGCCAGCAGATCTCGGTGGCCGGTGCCCGCACGATCCTGGGCCGCATCGCCGTACGGGCCGGGACCTCGGACGGCCGGCCGGCCGGATCCGTGCTCTTCCCCTCGGCCGAGCGGCTGGCCGGGGCCGACCTGACCGGGCTGGGGCTCACCACCCGTCGCATCGCGACGTTGCGCGCACTGGCCGAGGCCGTCGCCGCCGGGGAGATCGATCTCGACGGCGCCCAGGACCCCGCGGAGGCCGTGACCCTGCTGCTGCGGATCCCCGGCATCGGACCGTGGACGGCGGGCTACATCGCCCTTCGCTCGCTGCGCGACCCGGACGCCTGGCCGGCGGGAGACCTCATGCTGCGCAAGACCATGGCCAGGCTGGGCATCCCGGCGGAGGAGGCCGAGCACTGGCGTCCCTGGCGGGCCTATGCCGCCCTCCACCTCTGGTCCGCCCCCACCCCACCCCCGCCGTGATCTTGCGAAATCTCGCAGGGATGCGCTCTGACCTGCACACCTCCCCGTCGTGATCTTGCAGAAACTCGCAGCACCCCTCGCTGAACCGCGACAACACAATCAGTGATCTTGCACTTCGCCGGTGTCGCCGACACCGGCCGATGCCTCGACCCTGGCGGGAGGGGCACTGGTTTCGAATATGGAGGAAACGGCCATCATGACGATGATCATCACTCAGGTCGTGCCCACCCCGATGGGTCCGCTCTCGCTGCTCGCCCGCGACGAGGTCCTCATCGCAGCGGGCTTCACCGCCGACCCCCGCGAGATGTTCGCACGGCTCCCGCCGACGCTGCGGGCTCTCACCATGGCGGAGGGCGACCTCGCCGACGCGGCCCAGGCCGTACGGGACTATCTCGACGGGAGGCTCGACGCGCTCGACCGGATCCCGGTCGAGCAGCCCGGCACGCCCACCCGGCAGCGGCTGTACGAGGCGCTGCGCGCCGTACCCGCCGGGACGACCGTGTCGTACGGCCTGCTCGCGGAGAGGGCGGGGCTGCCGAAGACGGCGGCGCGGGCCGCAGGGTCGGCCTGCGCGCAGAACCTCATCGCCCCGTTCGTGCCCTGCCACCGGGTGCTGCCGTCGTCAGGCGGCTACGGCGGCTACTACTACGGCACCCGCGTCAAAGAATGGCTGCTCGCCCACGAGTCCCCGGCAGCCGCGTCCCCGGCACCCGCGTCCCCGGCACCCGCGTCCCTGGCGACCACATCCCCGGCACCCGCGGAAAGCCTGACGCATTCCGTATGAAGGGACGTCCGGCTCACCCGTCGCGTCCGCTGACTATGGTCTGGATCTCGTTCACCGGGACGTCCCGGGAGGCCGACACCCGGATCGGGGCATACGTGAGCGCTGCCGCGTCGCCGCCCGTGCCGCCTCCCGTGACGTTCCAGACCGCGGTGACCGTGAGCGTGTAGACCTTGCGCGCCTGGTCGATCGACGCCCGCAGATAGCGCACGCCGCACCTGAACTCGCCGCCCTTCTCGTACGGATGCCCGGTCGCGCCGCAATCCCCGGCGATCGTCGCCCGGTCGTCGGTCGTACCCGACTTGATCTCCAGGCCCTGCGGGGTCGCCGTCACCGTCGCGGACATGACGCCCGGGAGCGTGGCCGTCACCGACCGGGGCGCCGCCTGCGCCCCCTCCAGCCAGACCCAGGTCTCCAGGTTGACGTAGCTCTGGGCATCGGGGCTGAGCTTGACCTTGGGTTCCGGCACGGTGAGCGCCGCCCGGGCGAGCTGCAGGAGCTGCTCGAACGTGATCCCCCCGGGCGGCGTGGTCCCCTCCGGCACCCAGACCGGCTCGGCCAACCCCGCGTAGCACGCCTCGGCCGCCGGGTCGCCCCAGTTGGCGGCGGGGCCCCACCACATGCCCTTCTCGTTGAGCTTGCCGGCGGCATCCTGCACCTCCTCGTCCGAGGCGCCCCGCTCACCGGGCGGCAGGGAGCTGTCCTGTCTCCGCTCGGTGACCTTGCGGCGGTGCATCTCCTCGGCCGTCATCATGGGCTCCCGCCAGCAGGGGCGGGGCATCCGATAACCGTCGCTCTTGCCGCCGAGCCCGTTGCCGGACAGGGTGATGGAGGAGTTCTTCAGCGTCACCCCTGCCGTACGGCCCCGCTGGAAGCCCTCCGCCTGCGTCTGCTGCCGATTGACCGTACGCGGATCGGGGTCATCGGCCGCCCGGGCGGTGAGCACGCTTCCGGTCAGCGAGGTGATCAGTACGGCGGTCAGCAGCGCCGTCGTGTTCACCGGGCGCACTCCTTCGCGTATTCGTGGGGATATTCGGCGAAGCGGTACAGGACGACGATCCAGCGGCCGTCGTCCTCATGCCGTAACGCTGCGGAGTAGAGGAAGGTCGACTTCGGCGGTTCGAGCCAGTCGGGCTGCTCGGACAGTGGGCTGCCCCGCCAGTCGGTGAGCCGCAGACCGGACTGGTCCAGGCAGGCGGCGACATGGACCCCCTTCCCGACTTCGGCGATCACGCGCAGCGCGTAGAGCTTGATCACACCTTTCGCCGACATCTTCTGATCGACGTACGAGTGCACCCACTTGACCGCACTCCGCTTCGCCTCGTCCACGACGCCCTCGGTGTAGGAGAGGTCTTCGCCGTGGGTGGCGATGGCCCGCCACTGGGCGATGTAGTCGTCGGTGAAGGCCTTGAACAGGGCTTCGCGCTTCGAGTCGAGTCCCTCCGGCCAGTCGATCTCGATCTCGGGTCCGGCGTCCGCCGCCTCGGCGGTCCCGGCCGCCGGCGAGGACGGCGTCGCCGTCTCGGCGGCCTGCTCCCCCGCCTCCGGGGACGACCGGGCGGCCCCGCGAGGGGTGAACCCGCCCTCCGCCTCGGCCTTGCCGCAGGCGGCAGCCGACGCCAGCAGCGCGCACCCCGCCAGGACGGCGAGAACGCGTCTGGCCTTCTTCGTCGACATACGGACTCCTCAGGCGAGGCGAGAGGTCGTGAGGTCCTGGGCGGGGGCGCGGCGCCAGCTGGGCAGCAGCTCGTCGATCAGTGCCTCGGTCTCCGGGGCCATCCCGCCGCCGTACGGATGGGAGGCGGCCCGCCGGCTCAGGCCGTCGACGACCGCGCGCAACCTGCTGAGATCACCCGTGGCGTGCGCCGCCCGCAGCAGGTCACGCCAGAGCCCCTCGTCGTCGGCGGCCAGCAGCAGGCCCGTGCGGGCCGCCGCCATCGCCGCGTCCGGATCGCCCTGCCCCAACCGGATCTCGCACAGCGCGTGTGCCGCGTCGGCCACCCACGCCGTCACGTCGTATTCGAGCAGATCGGCCGCGAGCCAGGCGTACCGCTTGCCCGGCCTGCCGCTCAGCAGCGGCCCGCGCACCAGCCGCAGCGCCCGGTCCAGCAGCTCGGCCTCGGCCTCGCGGAGCCGTACGGCCTCGGTCTCGCCCTGCGACGCGGCGTCGCCGCCGGCCACCGCCCGGCGGACCAGATCCTGGAACAGCCGCCAGTCGGTACGGATCCCGGGGCCGAGCCGCAGCCGTCCTGAGTCGTCGAGGAAGAGACGCGGCCGGCCGCGCGAGTCGCTGCCCAGCCACTCCGCCACGCGGGCGATGGTCGCGTCGCGTACCGCCTTCTGCACTCCACGCGGCCACAGGACGCCCCCGAGCACGACCGGGTGGACCCCCTCCGGATGGGTGGCCAGATAGACGACCATCTCGTGGGCCAGGGCGGCCCGGCCCTCCTCCAGCGGATCGACGGAGGTGATCTCGATCGTGCCGAGGATCCGTACCTCGATCTCGGGCGGCCCGTCGGGCAGCCGCTCGGTGGCCGCCGTGCCGCCGCTGATCGTGAGCGGCTCGCCCTCGGCGTTCTGTGCCGTACGGAACAGGTCGATCACCGCGTCGTAGTGCCTGCGCGGCAGCAGGTGGGCGCCGACATCGAAGCCGAGCGCGTCCAGCCGGGCCCGGCCGGTCTCGGTGATCTCCCAGGTCCAGGTCGCGTGCGGCACCTCGCCCGCCAGCACGAAGCCGTTCGCCGTCCGGGCGCCCTTGCCGAGCAGGGCGAGGCGTCGCGCCTCTTCCTCGTCGGGTTCGATGGCCGACAGCAGGTAGTGCGGGGTCCAGGACGGATCGGCGACCCGGCCGTGGATCCGGCCGGTCAGGACTTCGCCGCCCGGCGGCCCATCGGGCGGGCCCGTCTCCGCGGCGCGATGCTCCAGCTCGGGCAGGACCTCGGCCAGGCTCCCCGCCGTCCTGATCCGCTCCGGGGCGAGCGCGGTGAGCTCCTCACCGAAGCCGACGAGCGTGATCCGCATGTCGTCGGACCACCGGTTGGTCGCCAGCTCGACGGCCAGCGCTGACAGGGCCGCGACCGTGTTCGCACCGGTCATGCCGATCAGCCCGCGTGCGGCCTCCAGATCGACGAGCACCCTGCCGCCGTCCTGACCGACGCCCAGCGAGACCAGGCCCGGATAGGGGGCGGGGAGGCCTGTCAGCGCGTGCTCGTCGAGCCGCCGTCCCTCGTGCGCCGGCAGCCGCCACACCTGCCCCCCGTCGCACGACTCCCACGGCTGCGGTGCGTTCTCGTCGGCGGGATGAATCCACAGGTCGAGGCCCCGATCGCTGAGGTGGGCCGCGTAGATCGTGGGCGGATGGGCACCGCGCTCGGCCAGGAGCCCGCCGAGCAGTCGCAGGCCCAGATCGAGGGTCCTGCCGCCCGGTGCGTCGGCGCCGAGCCGGATCGCCACCTCGGCTTCGGCCGCATCCCCCCGCGGCGGAGCGATCCGCCATCCGAACGCCCGCCGCCACAGCTGCTCCCTGCGTCTGCGGCCGAGCACGGCGAGCAGCCCCGCGCCGGCCAGCGTCGCGGCGGCCAGGTAGTCGAGCAGCTCCAGCCCGGCGGCCTCGTCCCGGCCCGTGAGGGTTTCGTCTCGCCCGTCGGACGACCGGATCACCGGCGGTTCTCCGGCCGGTTTCGCGGTCGGCTGAGCCGTGGCCGTCGGCTGAGCCGTGGGCTGAGCCATGGCCGTGGGCTGAGCCGTGATCGTGGGCTCGGCGGTGGCGGGCGGTGCCGTGGCCGTGGGCTGAGCCGTGATCGTGGGCTCGGCGGTGGCGGGCGGCGGAGTGGCGGGCGGTTCCCGGCGAGGTTCCGCCCTGTCGAGCCGGGGCCCGGTGGTGTCGGCCTCGGCGGTGTCCGGGCTGGTGGTGTCGGCCTCGGTAACGCGGGGCTCCGTGTGCGTGACACCGGGTTTCACATACTCGGTACGCCCGTCGAGTTCCGCCGGCGCGTCCCGGTGCTCCTTGAGGATCTCCGGCCGATCGTCGTCGACGGGGACGATGTGGACATTCCTGGCATCGTCCGGCATGTCGAGCACCCAACCCGGCCGGATGAGATCGGCGATGTGCAGGCGGCTGCCGTCGGGCTGCTCCTTGTGCTTGTTCAGCCGGTAGATCTCGGGATAGCGGCGCCCCTCGCCCAGGCACTTCTCGGCGATCTCCCACAGGCTCTCGTGATGGCGCCCGTGCGGCGGCTGCACGACGTAGACCTTCTTGACCTCCCTGGCACGCAGGAGCGGCTGCTCCACTTCGGCGGCGACCGGTGCGGCGAGCGTCGTCACCTGGGACTGGACCGGCACCGCCGGTGCGGCCGCCCGGGCGATCGGCACGGCCACAGCCGTCGCCGTGAACAGCAGCAGCGCCGCGGAGACCAGCCGGTTGGCGAGTGCCTGGGTGCCGCCGGACAGGGGAACCCGGGCGGGCATGCCGACACTGCGCAGCCCGGCGTACACCTCGACGATCACGCACAGGAAGAGCTGGAGCCAGGCGAGCCACACCAGCAGGACCAGGATCGAGACGATCGTCTCCGGCCCGACCCGGCTGGTGAGCAGGTCGAGGTTCAGCAGTTCCGGCGACAGGGGCGGGCCGGCCAGCCTGATCAGCGCGTACGGCACCCCTGCGACCAGCCCGATGAGGGCCAGCAGCGCCCCGAGCCCCGCGACGACGTCGCGGGACCTCCGCCCGCGCCGGACGCGGACCGGCCGGCGGTCCCGCCGCGCCTCGGCCGCGTGCCGTGTCTGGCCGAAGGGCCGATAGTCGGCGGGCCGCGATGGGATGGAGGCCCCGACCGGATCCTCGGCCCCGGCGCTCGCGGCGGATCCGCTGCCCGTGGAACCGGTGCTCACGGCTCCGCGGCCACGCGGTCGCCGTCCGGCGGAGTCCGGCCAGCGGCGCAGGGGCTCGCGGGAACCGGGGGGTGTGGACTTCTGTGACATTTCCCCTCATCACTCCCCGTCGTTCGGGCCGCCGGATGCCCCCGCCAGGGCGGCGGCGCCCGTGCTGGGGGCGGCCGTGGCGGTGGCCGCCATGTCGGATCCGCTGAAACCCAGCACCGCGAGGAAGTAGGCGTCCCAGTGGACCGCCACGCCGACGGTCACCTCCGTCTGAGCGCCACCCGTCTCACAGCGGGTCATCCGTACGCCGTCGGCCTGGTGCGCGCCCACGATCTCCTCGGCCCGGCCGCACACGTCGCCGTCGGCGGAGAGCAGCCGGATCTGACCGGTCGCCCGCAGGGTCTCCTGGTCGATCTGGTCGGCGGCTGCGCGCGCGGCCTGCTCGGCGACGTCGGCGGCCTTGAGCCGAGCGTTGATCGCCGCCCCGCCGTCGATCAGCAGCCCGGCCAGGAGGAACACGGCGGCCGAGAAGATGACCACGAACACCGACATCGACCCCCGGTCCGCCTCGTAGGCGGTCCCGTGGGAGGGAGCGTTCGCGCAACAGCGCCGACGGCTCATTCGTCCTCGTACCTCCGGAACTGTTCCAGCGGTACGACGGAGTCGCCCGTCATCTGCTTGGTCCCGGGGAACCCGAGGAAGCCGAGGTCGAGCCCGCACGTCACGGTCGCCCTGACGACGCCGCCCGCCTTCCAGTCGGTCCCGGAGAGGCTGACCTGCGGTGAACAGTCGCCCGACAGCGAGGACCGCGCGACCTCCGTCGCGGCCGACTCGGCCTCGGCGAGGCTCCGCTGGACCGAGGCGGCCCTGGCCGCGTCCCTGGCGGCGCCGTTGACCTCCCCCTGCGCCTCCACGATCCGCCCGGCCCCGACCAGGAACAGCAGGAACAGCAGCAGGACCGGGGCGAGCATGACCGTCTCCGCCGTCATGGAACCGGCCTCGGGCCGGCCGGCGGCGGAGGTGCCGGCGGAGGTGCCGGCGGAGGTGTCGGCGCGCCTCATCACTCACAGCCCTCCGAGCCGTCGTCCGGACGGAAGCACTCGATCGGGCCGCCGAAGTGCGCGGTGACCTCGAAGGTCGCCTCGGGCAGCAGCGGCACCACCTGTACGGCGGTCGCGGTCACGTCGATGCCCCGCCGGTCGCCCTGCTCCCACGCCTGCACCTGGGCGTCGCTCAGCAGCTTGGGCCCGACCGCCTGGATGATCTGCCTGGCCTTGGCCTCCGCTCCGCTCTGCCAGCCGTCCGAGGCACCGGCCGTACGGGCGATGCGGGCTCCCTCACGCGCGGCGGCGTCGGCGACCTGACGGCCGTGGAACCACAGCGCGAACTGGACGACCAGCAGCACCACGGCCAGGACGACCGGCATGAGCATGGCAAGCTCGATCACCGTCGCGCCGCGCTCGCTCCGGGTGGCCCGGCGACCCGCTGGGCTCACTGGTCACCCGGGACGACGAGGTCGGAGCCCTCACCGCCGCCACCGCCGCCACCGCCGCCGAAGTTGGAGGTGATCTCGCCTTCCTTCCCGGCCACGAGGTTCTTGATGAGCGTGGCGAGCCCCAGGGCGACCCCGGCGATGATCGCCGTGATGATCACCCATTCGACTGCCGAGGCTCCCCTGCTGGGAGCGTTCCTGGCACGGTCGATCCGTACGCGCAGGACGGCGATCAGGTAGTGCAGCCAGAGCATCAGGCCCCCATCATCTTCATCGCGGCCGGGAAACTGAGAAAGAGCACGAAGCCGGCGCACAGCAGGAGCTGCGCCACCAGCATCGACTGGGACCGTTCACCCGCCTTGCCCTCGACCTCGGCGAGCTCGCGGCGCCGCAGGGTGGCGGCGCGGGCGGTGAGCGAGGAGCGCACCTTCGCGCCGTCGTCGGCCACCAGCCCGAGGGCCGCGGACAGGTCCCGCAGCTCGTCCACGTTGATCTCGTCGCCGAGCTGGCCGAGCGCCTGCCACGGGGTGATGCCGACGATCCGGGCGTTGGCCAGCGCCTCACGGATCCGCTCCATCGCCCAGTTGGCGCCGGCCGCCGCCGAGCCGGTGCCGTCCGCGGCCGGGCCCGTACCTCCGCCCCCCGCTCCCCCGCCGCGCACCGTCGTCGCCGTGGCGCCCGCGGTCGCCGCCGCCCTGGACGGCGGCCTGGCGGTGGACAGGGGGTTGGCGGCGGAGACGGGGTTTCCGACGGACACCGCCATCATCAGCGCCTCCGGCACGCCGCGCCCGCCGGCGAGGTTCATGGAGACGAGGTCGAGGAACGCGCCGACCGCGTGCCGGAAGTCGCGCCGCCGTACGGCGGCGTCGCGCTTGATCTGCACGTCGGGAAGGAGGAAGAAGACCACGCTCACCATGAGCGCGGACCAGAGCGGCACCTGCACAGACACTCCCCAGCCCATGAGCGCCAGCCAGGCGACGAGGATGGGGAAGGCCAGCAGGCCCGAGACGCCGAGCAGGGCCTTCGTCGCCAGGAAGCCCTCGAACGACTTCCCGAGCAGGGCGAGGTCGGCCTTGGTCGAGCGCGCCTCCCAGCCGCGCGCCGCGTAGAAACGCGCGAGCCGTTCACCCAACCCCCGCCGGAACGGGCTGACCCTCTCCTCCGGGGCGATGAGCGGCGCCCTCGGGATCGCGGCGCCGTCGCGGGCGACGTCGAGCGCGGCGAGCCTGGCGATGAGCCCGGGTCTCGGTGGGAACAACGCCCGGACCAGGAGGAAGAGCCCGATGCCGAGCACGCCTCCCGCGAGCACGGTCTCGATCATCCGGCCTCCTTCCGATCGGCCGATGGACGGTGATAGGGAGCGAGGATGCGGGCGGGCTTGTCGAACCGGGCCAGCCGCCTCATCCAGGCGAAGCCGGCGCCGAACAGGCCCGCGACCACCACCAGTACGGCCTGACCGAGCGGCGTGCCGTACTCCGCCACGTACGACCGGTTGAAGACGACCAGCGCGCCGGCGAAGGCGAGAGCCGTACCGACCACGATCTGCACGCTCTTGCGGGTCGATCTCCGCTCGGCCTCGACCCTCCGTCGCATGTCGAGCTCCTCCCTGGCCGACACCGCCAGCGCGGACAGCACGTCGCGCAGTCCGGGCCCGCGCAGCCGCGAGTTGAGGATGAGGGCGGCGACCACCAGGTCGGCCGAGGTGTCGTCGAGCTCGTCGGCGAACATCCGCAGCGCGTCGGGGAGCGGCATGCGGGTGTGCAGCCGGTCGACGAGCGTACGCAGCTGCGGCTGCAGCGTGGGGGCGGCCGCCCGCACCGATGACGGAATGGCCTGTTCCAGGCCGGCGGCCCCGGCGATCGTGTCGCGCAGCGACTCCGTCCAGGCGGCGAGCGCCTCCAACCGCCGCATCGCCGCCCGTTCCTCGGCGGCCCCGCCGGTGAGGCCGCGCCAGGCGAGGACCAGGAGCACCGATCCAGCGGCGATGACCGGCCACCGGGTCACCGCCAGGACGACCACCCCGGTGATCAGGGCCACCGCCGTCCTCGTGGTGAGCGTGCGCAGCAGCCGTACCCGCGCCTTGCCGTCCGGCCGGGCCGGCCTCCGGCGCGTGCCGTACAGAGACAGGCCCAGCAGGAACAGTCCGCCGCCGGTCACCGCCCCGGTCAGCAGCACGGCCGACAGCTCCGGGAGGTCGAAGGCTCCGAAGAACGCGGTGATCATCGCCACGCTCCGTTTGCCGGGTCGTAGCCGTGATAGGCCAGCTCGGCGGCGCAGGAGATCGGGGCGTGCGGCACCAGCCGGTCGCCCGACACGGTGAACACCTCCGAGGAGAGCACCCGGCCGTCGACCCCGGTCACCTCCCGGACGCTGGACACGTATCGCCGCAGCCCGCCGCCCCGGTGATAGTCGTTGTGCTTCTCGATGAAAACGACGAAGTCGATCGCGCCGGCGATCAGCATGTGCGTGGCCTCGATCGGCAGCCGCTCCTCCGCCTGCAGGGCATAGGTGGCGACGCGGTTGAACACCTCCATGCTGGAGTTGGCGTGGATGGTCGACAGCGACCCGTCGTTTCCCTGGGTCATCGCGTTGAGCATCGTGACGATCTCGTCGCCGAGCACCTCTCCCACGATCACCCGGGACGGGTTCATCCGCAGCGACCGCCGCACCAGCTCGGCCATGGTGATCTCGCCCTGGCCCTCCGAGTTCGGCAGCCGGTGTTCGAAGGCCACGACGTTCGGATGGAGCTCGGGGAACTGGTCGAGCCCCAGCTCCAGCGCACGCTCCACGGTGATCAGCCGCTCATGCGGCGGGATCTCGTTGGCCAGCGCACGCAGCAGGGTGGTCTTGCCCGCGTTCGTCGACCCCGCGATCATGATGTTCTTGCGTGCCGCCACCGCCGCCGACAGGAAGCGGCCCAGTTCCGGTGTCAGCGTGCCGTTGCCGACCAGATCGCTGAGGAAGACCTTGCCCAGGCGGGCGCGGCGGATCGACAGCGCGGGACGGACGGTCACGTCCATCACGGCGGACAGTCGCGACCCGTCCGGCAGGCGCAGGTCGAGCTGGGGGTTGGCGGTGTCGAACGGCCGGGACGACAATCCCGAGTACGCCGCCAGGACCTGGATGAGCTCGATCAGCTCCTCGTCGCTGTCGGCGACCGGATCGGCGAGCACCTCGCGGCCGTCGGCGTAGCCGACGAAGACCCGGTCGCACCCGTTGATGTCGATGTTCTCGATCTCGGTGTCGTCCAGCAGGGGCTGCAGCCGGCCCACGCCGAACAGCGCGGCGTGTATCCCCCCGGCGAGCGCCTCCTCCTCCTCGGCGGTCGGCGGGGTGCGGCCCACCCCGATCTCGCCGCGCGCGTACTCCTCCAGGACCTGCGCGATCAGCGCGCGGGCGAACTGCCGCTCGTCCTCGCCGGTCATCGGCGGCAGCCCGCCGGCCTGATCCAGCCGCCGCTGGTGCGCCAGGCGATCGCCGACCTCCTGCCGGAACCGCTTCACCAGCCCGTGGTCGATGGGTCGCTGCTCGGCATTCATGATCTCGCCCCCCTGACCGGCCCGTGGTCCGGCCCCGGGCCACGCCGTGGTGCCGGGACCGGGGCGCCTGCCGTACGTCCCTGCCCTCCTGCCGTACGCCCCCGGTCGCCGGGGGCCGCTCCGGCCGCGGCCTCGGCCGCCAGCTGGGCCACGAGCCGTCCGGCCAGGTCTCGCGCGGTCCGGATGAGCAGGCTGCGGTCGAGCCGGCCGCCCCACTGACCGCGCAGCAGTTCCGCGCCCTTCGGGTCGTGCGCCAGGCCGCCGACCAGCTTGACGTCCCAGCCGGAGACGATCCGCCTGACCTCCTCGATCGAGGCGCGGTAGGCCCTGGGGTCGGCTATCACGACCACGCAGGCGGGCCGGCCGAGCAGCGTCAGCCGTTCCCGGAGATGGGCGACGTGGTCGAGGCTGGCCCGGGTGAAGAGCACGACCTCGTCGGCCTCGGCGATCAGGTCGTTCATCTGCGGGTGCAGCCCGAGCCTGCCGCAGTCGGCCAGGACGTCGGCGCCCGGAAGTGCGGCCAGCGAGCGCCCGAGCGGCCCCCACAGCCAGGTCAGCCCGGCCGCCTGCTCGGCGTTGGTGAGCCCGGTGAGCACGTCCAGGCCGCCGACGAGCCGCTGCGTGTGCTCGAAGATCAGATCGGCGCGCAGCCCCCGTCGCGCCACCGCCCCCAGGCTGAGCAGGCCGCGTCCCGGGTTGAGCACCCCGCCGTCCTCCCCCGGCAGCCGGTAGGCCAGATCGCCTCCCGACGGGTCGCACTCCGCCAGCAGCACCGGCCGGGGCCACACCGCGCCGAGGGCGGTCGCCGCGGTGGTGACACCGGGCGCTCCCTTGTCCGCCGCCAGGACGATGAGTGCCACGTCACCTCACTCCGGGAAGCTTGATCAGGGCGATCTCCCCGCCGGAGGCGTACTGGGCGATGGCCGGTGCTGCGGAGGTGTCCACGCGCACCGTGACCAGCCCGCTTCCCCCGGTCCGGCCCGCCGTGCCGATGCTGTGGACGCGTGCGGCGGTGGCGAGCACCCGCTGCCCGCCGTCGGCCCGCTGGTCCGCCCCCTTGTCCGCGGCCCCGACGTGGATCACCTGGACGACGTCGCCCACGTTCAGACGGGTCGGCACCTGTCCGGGCTTGAGCGCGAGGCCGACCAGCGCCTTGCCCGGCCCCACGTCGTCGCCGGACTTCGCCACCATCGACTCGGTCAGCAGCGTGCCGGGCAGCAGGGTCACCGCCGCGTACCACTGGCTGACGCTCTCGCTGTCGCGCCAGAGCACGCGCGGGATGCCGGTGTCGGCGATCTCCACCTCGCCCAGCGCCGACCGCGGGATCCGCTGCCCCGCCCCCACCTGCTGGGTGATCATCACCGCGGACACCCGTTCACCGCTGCGCATGACCAGCAGCGTGGTCGCCAGCGCACCGCCCAGGATGAGGAGCACGGCGAGCGCGGCGAGCGCCGGCCTGCGCTCTCTGGGCGGCACGGGAAGCTTGCGAGACGCGGGCCCGGAGAGCCCCGGTCGCTCGCTCACCGCGCCGCGACCGTCCTGCGATGCCTTCTCGCTGATCCTCATCGATACAGAGGCTCCCAGTGATGATCACGCCCGATTTTCGGGCCGTTCCAATTTGTTTACGGTCCTCACCGTTCACCGCGCGTTCATCGGATTATGACCAAATTTCGGCCGCCCGCGTGTGGTTATACGGCGTCCCATGCTTATCCGTTGGCAATAAACCTGTCAACGGGAATGGATCTATTACCATATCGGTAGGTGACTACCAGATCTCGAAATTTTGTGATAGAGGGTAACGATCTATTCCTGATGCACATGTCGTTCACAACGGACTTGACCGTACGGCCGCCGCAGAATCGCGGCGCCGTCGTACGGCGCTACTGCGACGGGGAGGCGCCGATGACATGGCGGTTTACCGATTAGAGTGCGCGATGCCGGGAGCGCCTCGCTAACGTGGCCTTCGCCGGACGTCCGCCGGCCCGGCCCTTCATGGGCGGAATCCGCACGGGAGAACCGCACGGGTTCTTCACGCAGAGGTCCGGCGGATGAAACGCTCTGTCGGAGAACGTCCCCCCTACCCCGACCCCGCCGGGAGTCTGCAGCATGCGGATAACGCTCACCGTGGTCACCGAGCACGAACGGCGTGACGTGTTGATAGAAGGCGACGAGACGGCCACCGTGGCCGGGCTCACCGCCGATCTCGTCACCGCGCTCGGCGACTCCTCCGGGCGCCCGTCCAACGTCGTACGGCTCCCGCACGCACGCGCGCCGTACGACCTCGGCGGCAGGAAAGGCGTGGGCGTGAAATCCGAGCCCGCCGCCGGGGACACGCGGCGGGGGGCCGGGCTCTGGCTCGACGGGCGGCCGCTCGATCCCGACGCGGCCGTCTTCGGCCTGCTGCGCGACGGCGACGTGGTCGCCCTGGACGGCCGGGCCGCCTGGGCCACCGTGGCCGAGGAACCCGACGGACTGGCGGAACTGCGCGTCGTGGGCGGCCCGGGCGCCGGCGCCGTCCACCGGCTCGGCGTGGGCGCGCACACGATCGGGTCCGACCCGGCGTGCGCGATAGCCGTACGCGACGCGGGACTGCCCCCGGTCGCCGCCGTGGTCCGCCTGACCCCGAACGGCGTCACCGTGGAACCGGCCACGCCCGGCGGCGCCGCCCCACCGCCGAAGGCGGGAAAGAAGAAGCGGCGCGGACGACGGGGACGGCGGCGGGACGACCCCGCTCGACGGGACGGCACGGCACGGCCGGACGACATGGGCGCCGGCGTCGTCCGATTGGCGGGCGAACCGCTCACCGAGGCCACACCCTGGCCCGAGCGGGACACACTTTCGTGCGGCGGCTCCGCCTTCCGCCTCGGCCCGGTCGAACCGCCGGACACGCACCTGGACGCGCTGCCGGACGGCGGGCTCGCCTACAACCGCCCGCCCAGGCTGCCGCGACCGGTGCGCGGCCGGCGGATCACGGTCCCGGCCGAGCCGCGGCGGGCCGAGGGGATGCGGCTGCAACTGCTCGCGGCGCTGCTCCCGGCGGTGCTCGGGATCGTCATGGCCGTGGCCCTCAGGACCTGGTACTACCTGCTGTTCGCGTTCATGACGCCGCTCATCATGATCGGCCAGTGGGCGAGCGACCGCAGGCACGGCAAGAAGAAGCACCGCCAGGCGGTCAAGGCGTATCGCGAGCGCCTGGCGGCGTTCGAGGCGGAGGTCGCCCAGGCCGTCAAGGAGGACGAGGCGGCCCGCCGCGACGGCGCGCCCGACCCGGCCGAGGTGCTGCTCACCGCCACCGGGCCCCGGCGCAGGCTGTGGGAACGGCGCAGCCACGACAGGGACGCGCTGCGGCTGCGGGTGGGCCTGGCCGATCTGCCCGCCGGCCTGGAGTTCGAACCCGAGAGCGGCACTCCGCAGGACGCGCCCCGGCCGGAGCAGCCGACCTGCCATGACGTGCCGGTCGCGCTGGTCATGCGGCGGCTCGGAGTGGCCGGCCTCACCGGGCCGAGGAAGACCTCGCTGGCCTGCGCACGCTGGCTGGTCGGCCAGGCCGCCGCCCTGCACAGCCCGCGCGACCTGGCGATCGTCGTGTTGTCGGCCGGTTCCGACGGCGACCGGCAGTGGGACTGGGTCCGGTGGCTCCCCCACTGCGGCCACGGCGCGCGCGGCGGCGGGCCTCTCGGCGCGGACTCCGTCGCGCTCGTCGGCGCCGATCCCGAGACCGCGGCCCGCCGGGTCGCCGAGCTCACCGCGCTGATCGACGAACGGCTCGACGACGAGGGCAGATCATCGGCGCTGGGTAAATCGGCGCTGGGCGGCGGGCGGCTGACCGGCGGCCCGGCGGGCTGGGACGACCTCGGCCGGGGCGGCGCCGCGGCCGAGACCGGGGCGGAGCCCGCCTTCGCCGGTTACGACGAGCAGCCGTTCGACGTGCTCGTCGTGCTCGACGGCGCCCAGGTGCTGCGCGGTCTGCCGGGAATGCCGCAGGTGCTCAGGCAGGGCCCGCGCGCCGGTGTCTACACGATCGCCATCGACGGCGACCGGCGGCTGCTGCCGGAGGAGTGCGCGACGGTCGTGTCGTGCTCGGCTGACGGCGAGATGCGGCTGCACGGCGGCGGCCTGGAGGCCATCGGACGGATCCGGGCCGACCAGGTCTCGGTGTCGTGGGCCGACCGCCTGGGCCGGGCTCTCGCCCCGCTGCGCGACGTGAGCCGTGAGGACCCGGCCTCGGCCGTACCCGGCTCGGCCCGCCTGCTCGACCTGCTCGGCGCGGACGCCTGCGAGCCCGACCGCATCGCCAAGCGGTGGGGCCGGTCGACCCGGGCCGTCATCGGCGTCGGCCCCGAGGGGCCGTTCGAGGTGGATCTGAGCCGGGACGGCCCGCACGCGCTCATCGCGGGCACCACCGGCGCGGGCAAGTCGGAGCTGCTCCAGACGCTGATCTCCTCGCTGGCCGTGGTCAACCGGCCGGACGAGATGACGTTCGTGCTCATCGACTACAAGGGCGGGGCGGCCTTCAAGGAGTGCGTACGGCTCCCGCACACGGTCGGCATGGTGAGCGACCTCGACGGCCACCTGACGCAGCGGGCGCTGGCCTCGCTGGCGGCCGAGATCCGCCGGAGGGAGCGCCTGCTCCTGGAGGCGGGGGCGAAGGACATCGAGGACTATCAGCGGCTGCGGTCCCGTGGCGCGACCTGGGTGCTGGGCTCAGGAGGCGTACGGCAGGCCCCGGCCGGCGGCCTGTTCGGCCCGTCCGGCGCTGCGCGGACGATCGGGGGCCGGCCGGACGGGAGCACCGGCCGGCCGGCGGAACGGCCGCCGATGCCCCGGCTTGTGCTGATCATCGACGAGTTCGCCGCGCTGGTGACCGAGCTGCCCGACTTCGTCGAGGGCCTGGTGGACATCGCGCGGCGCGGCCGCTCGCTCGGCATCCACCTCATCCTCGCCACCCAGCGGCCGGGCGGCGTGGTGACCGCCGACATCCAGGCCAACACCTCGCTGCGGATCGCGCTGCGGGTGACCGACGCCCGCGAGTCGTCCGACGTGATCGACGCGCCCGACGCCGCGCACATCTCACGGTCCACGCCGGGCCGCTGCTACGTCAGGTCGGGGGCGGGCCCCGCTGTGGCGGTGCAGACCGCCAGGATCGGCGGGCGCAGCCCCCGGAAGTCCCCCGCGTCCGCCGCCGGGCGGGGCGGTGAACCTCTGCGTGTGATGGAGCTGGCCTGGCCGGCGCTCGGCCGTCCGCTCTCCGTGCCGGCGGTGGAGTCCGGGGACGACTCCGACCTCGCCCTGCTGGTCGACGCGATCCGCGAGGCCGGGCGGGGTGTCCCCGAGCAGCCCAGCCCCTGGCTGCCGCCCCTGCCGGAACTGGTCACGCTGTCGGCGGAGCCGTCGGCGGGGGCCGGCGACGGCTCCTCCGGTCACCGGCTCGCCCCGGCAGGGCCATACCGGCGGGACGCCCAGGAGGTGCCGCCGCTGCCGTTCGGGCTCGTGGACCTGCCGTGGCAGCAGGGCAGGCGCCCGCTCGTCTTCGATCCGCGGCACGGCGGGCACCTGCTGATCGCGGGCTCGGCGCGCAGCGGCCGGTCCACCGCCCTGCGCACGATCGCGGGCTCGATAGCGGCCGGGGCCTCCCCCGAGGACGTGCACATCCACGCCATCGACTGCGGGTCGGGGGCGATGCTGCCGCTCGTCGGCCTCCCGCACTGCGGCGCCGTGGTCACCCGCGATCAGCTCGACCGGGTGGAGCGCCTGCTGATCCGGCTGCGTGCCGAGGTCGGCCGCCGCCAGCAGCTCCTCGCCGAGGCGGGGTACGCGTCGCTGACCGAGGCCAGGACCGCCGCACGGGGACGGGCACCGGCGCAGCCCGGCGAAGCGGTCGGGCGTCTGCCCTGGCTGGTGCTGCTGCTGGACCGATGGGAGGGGTACGTCGCCGCGTTCGAGAACTACGATTACGGCCGCCTGCTCGACGCGCTGATGCAGCTGCTGCGTGAGGGACCCGCCGTCGGCCTGCGTGCCGTGGTCACCTCCGACCGGTCGGGCCTGATCGGGCAGATCTCCACGATCTTCGATGACCGGCTGGTCCTCAGGCTGGCCGATCCGGCCGACTACGGGCTGGCCGGGCTGCCGGTGCGGGACCTGCCCGCCTCGATGCCCCCCGGCCGCGCGCTGTCGGTCGGGGAGCACGGCCTGGTGGAGAGCCAGATCGCGCTGCTGTCCCCCGATCCGTCCGGTCCCGCCCAGGTGGCGGTGCTGCAGGAGCTGGGCCGTACGGCCGCCGCCCGGTTCGGCGAGGGGCCCGGCGACGTCTCCCTCGCCGACGGCGAGGCATGGGGTCGCTGGGTCTGGGCCGGCGAGCCGCCGCTGCGCGTGGACGCGCTGCCGATGCGGATCACGGCCGAGCAGGCTCTGGATCTCGTGCCGTCGTTCGAGCCGCCGTCGCCGCTGTGGGCGCTGCTCGGCGCCGGCGGAGACTCCCTCACCCCGCTGGGCGTCGATCTCCTGGCCCAGGGACCGGCCGCCGTGATCGCCGGTCCGCCCCGATCGGGCAGGTCGTCCTGCCTGGTCACCGCGGCTCGATCGCTGCTGCGGCAGGGCACCCCCGTGCTCGCCGTCACCCCCCGCCGCAGCCCGCTGCGTGAACTGGCCGGCTCGGCGGGCGTGCTCGCCGTACTCGACGGGAACGCCGCAAGCGTGGCCGGGGGTGCGCCGCAGGACCTCGTCGCCCTGGTCAGGGAGCGGGAGCGTTACGTGGTGCTCGTCGACGACGCGGAGTTGATCTCACCGGACTCGCCGCTCGGCCTCGCCCTGGAGGAGGTGCTCCGTACCGGGCGGGACGGAGAGCACGGGCTGCTCATCGCGGGGCCCACCGGGGACCTGGCGACCGCCTACCGGGGTTTCGTGGCGGAGGCCAGAAAGGCGCGGACCGGGCTCCTGCTGTCGGTGCAGGGCCCGGCCGACGGGGATCTCTTCAACGTACGGCTGCCGCGCGGAGCCGTGGGCGGCCCGACCGGGCGCGGCCTGCTGGTGATCTCCGGGGCCGCGACCCCGATCCAGGCCGCGGTCCCGGTCCGGTGAACGTGCCGCGAGCGAGTCAGCGGGTGGCGGACTCGATGTTGCCGCGGTAGGTGTTGATGACGCGGGACGCCTCGTTGAGCTCCTCCGACATGCGCTGGAAGGCCGACCGGTAGCTCTGCCAGGCGTCGTGGAAGCGCTGCGCGCCGGGACCGGTCCAGGCGGTGCCGACCTTGGCCGCCTCACGGTCGAGGCTGGCCATCGTGGTGCGAACCTGGTCCGCCTGCTGGTTGAACTGCGCGGCCATGCTCTGCATCTCCGCGGGGTCGCCGCCGAGCAAGCTGTTACTCATTCAGTTCACTCCCTAAATCGACAGAGGTCCGCTCCCACCGTAAACCGCTGGTCAATCTTGTAAAGACCGCTATACCCAGCCGCTATACCGGGTCCGTCCGACACCTCGGATCACCCATCCCATTACTTCCCGAACGTACGTTTTAACCGAATTGCGCCGCACGCCGGGGGCGGGCGCCTCCAGGACGGGAGGCCCCCTTACACTCCAGGAAGGCTTGAGGGAAGGGGAGGCCGGTGCTTGAGGGAAGGGGAGACCGGTGCAGAAGGTCCTGATCGCCAATCGGGGCGAGATCGCCGTCCGGATCGCGCGTGCCTGCACGGACGCGGGCCTGAGGAGCGTCGCGGTGTACGCCGACCAGGATCTGGACGCTCTCCATGTGCGGGTGGCCGACGAGGCGCACGCCCTGGGCGGGCAGAGCCCGGCGGAGACCTACCTCGACATCGACAAACTACTCTCCGTGGCCGCGGCGACGGGGGCCGACGCCGTGCACCCCGGCTACGGCTTCCTCGCGGAGAACGCCGACTTCGCCCGGGCCGTACAGGACGCGGGGCTGATCTGGATCGGCCCGCCGCCCGCCGCGATCATGGCGCTCGGCGACAAGGTGCAGGCCAGGCACATCGCCCAGCGCGTCGGCGCACCGCTCGTCGCGGGCACGGCCGACCCGGTTTCCGGCGTCGAGGAGGTGGTCGCCTTCGCCGGGGAGCACGGTCTGCCGATCGCCATCAAGGCCGCGTTCGGCGGGGGCGGCCGGGGGCTGAAGGTCGCCCGTACCGAAGAGGAGATCCCCGACCTCTACGAGTCGGCCGTACGCGAGGCCGTGACCGCGTTCGGCCGCGGGGAGTGCTTCGTCGAGCGCTACCTCGACAGGCCCCGCCACGTCGAGACGCAGTGTCTCGCCGACCGGCACGGCAACGTGGTCGTGGTCAGCACCCGCGACTGCTCGCTGCAGCGCCGCCACCAGAAGCTGGTCGAGGAGGCACCCGCGCCCTTCCTCACGGAGGAGCAGCTCGAGCTGCTCTACTCGTCGTCGAAGGCGATCCTGCGCGAGGCGGGCTACGTCGGCGCCGGCACCTGCGAGTTCCTCGTCGGCCAGGACGGCACGATCTCCTTCCTCGAGGTCAACACCCGGCTGCAGGTCGAGCACCCGGTCACCGAGGAGGTCGCCGGGATCGACCTGGTCCGCGAGATGTTCCGGATCGCCGACGGCGAGGCGCTCGGGTACGACGACCCGGTGCTGCGCGGGCACTCCTTCGAGTTCCGCGTCAACGCCGAGGACGCCGGCCGCAACTTCCTGCCCGCGCCCGGGAAGATCACTTCGATGCGCGTGCCCTCTGGCCCGGGAGTACGGCTCGACGCCGGCTACGAGGCCGGGACGAGCGTGCCGCAGTCGTTCGACTCCCTCGTGGCCAAGCTGATCGTCACCGGTTCCTCCCGCAGGCAGGCCCTGGAGCGGTCGCGCCGGGCGCTGGCCGAGTTCGAGATCGACGGCATGCCGACCGTGCTGCCGTTCCACCGAGCCGTGGTGGACGACCCGGCCTTCACCGGAGAGCCGTTCTCCGTGCACACCCGCTGGATCGAGACCGAGTTCGTCAACGAGATCCCGCCGTTCGAGGGCGCCGCCGGGACGGATGAGCCGGCCGAGCGTCAGCGCATCACGGTCGAGGTCGGCGGCAGGCGTCTGGAGGTCGTCCTGCCCGCCGGTCTCGGCGCGGCCGGCCGTACGGAGGCCAGGAAGGCGCCAAGGCGGGGCGGCGCGGGCGGCTCCGCGAAGAAGGCGGCGGCCGGCGGGGACGCCCTCATCAGCCCCATGCAGGGCACGATCGTGAAGGTCGTCGTCGCCGACGGGGAGACCGTCGAGGCCGGAGAGACGGTCGTGGTGCTCGAAGCGATGAAGATGGAGCAGCCGCTCACGGCCCACAAGTCCGGCACGGTCACCGGTCTCGCCGCGTCCGTCGGCCAGACCGTGACCGCCGGCGCCGTCATCTGTGAGATCAAGGACACCTGAGCGGGCCGAGGAGGCGCGCCCCGGGAGATTTCCCGGGGCGCGTTCGTTTGGAACGGGAAAGCGGCCCGACGCGGGGCGTGCTTCAGCGGATAGCGTTGCCGGAAAGAGGAACCATCGCACACCGCCGTTCGTCCAGAAGGGCGAAGGAGGCTTAAAGCCGTGACCAAGAAAACCCCGCTGGGCCGTGCGGGCAGCGCCGTGGCGGCGCTGGTCATCAGCATGTTCGCGCTGATCGCCACGGTCCCGTCTGCGTACGCCGCCGCTCCGCCGGACCCGGCCACCGTCGTCGCGTCGTGGAAGAACAGTCAGGATCACTTCTATGCGATGAGCGGATCGCCGCTGTCGTCCACCCAGCAGAACGGGCTCCGCGAGGCGCTGAAGGAGTCGAAGGCCCCGATCTATGTGGCCGCACTGCCCGACGGCACCGTGACCACCGCCCAGATCAGTACCTATATCCCACAGCTGCTGACCGAGCTCGACAAGGCGGGCCGGTCGAAGGCGACCGTGGCGGTGCTCGACGGGACCAGCCTGTTCGCCGGATCGAACGACCTGCCCAAGAACGCGGCGGGCACGTTGGCCAAGCTCTCCACCAACGCCAACACCGACCTCGTCACCGGCATGCAGGACTTCGTCAACCGGGTCAACATGGTCAAGGACGGCGATGTCAGCGGGGCGCGTAAGCAGGGAACCACGGTCGGTGGAGGCGGCGGCACAGGCGTGCTCGTCGGCATCCTGGGCATCGCGGTCGTGGGCGGAGCCGGGCTGTGGATGATCGCTCGCCGCAACAAGCGCAGGCGTGAGGAGCGCGAGGCGGCCGAGCTCGCCGCGGTGAAGCAGACGGTCGAGGAGGACGTCACCAAGTTCGGTGAGGAGATCACCGCCCTCGACATGGACGTGAAGATGCTGCCGCAGGCGGAGACGGCGGCCGACTGGCAGCGCGCACTCGACTCCTACGAGCAGGCCAAGAACGAGCTGGCCGCGGTGCAGCGCGCGGACGAGCTGCGCACGGTGACCTCGACGCTGGAGGACGGCCGCTACGCGCTGGCCTGTGTCAAGGCCCGGGTGAACGACCAGCCGCTGCCCGAGCGCCTGCCCCCGTGCTTCTTCAACCCGCAGCACGGCCCGTCGGTCCGCAACGTGCGGTGGGCCCCGCCCGGCGGCGCGCTCCGCGACGTACCCGCCTGCGCGGCGGACGCCGAGGCGGTGGAGCGTGGCTTCGACCCGCAGATGCGCGAGGTCATGGTCAACGGCGAGCGCAGGCCGTACTGGGACGCGGGCCCGGCCTACCAGCCGTACGCCTACGGGTACTACGGCGGCTTCGGCGGCGACCTGCTGACCGGCATGATGGTCGGCACCATGCTCGGCCACGCCTTCGGCGGCGGCTGGGGCGGCTACGGCGCGGGCTACGCGGCGGGCGTCGAGGCCGGTGGTGGCGGCGGCGACGACTGGGGCGGCGGTGACTTCGGCGGCGGAGGTTTCGGCGGCGGCGACTGGGGTGGCGGCAGCGACTTCGGCGGTGGCGATTTCGGCGGCGGCGACTGGTGACCCCCGAGCGGACCGGTAGCCACCGAAAGAACCGGTAACCCCAAGGGGACCACTAACCCCAATGGGACCGGTGACCCCAGGGGATCGGTAGCGGCGAAGGGGCCGGGTGGCCGCCGACCGGCGATATCCGGCCCCACCCCCTCCCCCGCGTGATCTTGCGAATACTCGCAGCGATTCCCGCTCACCAGGACGGATACCATTCGTGATCTTGCAGAAACTCGCAGGGAGGGCCCGCCACCTGCAACTTCATCCGCCGTGATCTTGCACTCGACCGGGTGTGAGATCACGGCGTCGCCGTGTCCGGGCACCGGCGGCGAACCCGCCGACCCCCATGAACGCCCTACCGACGCTCCGCCGATGCCCGCCCACCGGTGCCTCGCCGCGTGCGAGTGGTCAGATGGTGGTGGTGAGCGGCGACATGAGGCGCCTGGCCGCCTCGGTGATGGAACCCGACAGCGACGGGTACACCGCGAACGTGTGCGCGAGCTGATCGACGGTGAGCCGCTGCTGCACGGCGACGGACACCGCGAGGATCAGCTCCGACGCTCGGGGGGCCACCACGACGCCGCCGAGCACGATGCCCGTGTTGGGCCGGCAGAAGAGCTTCACGAACCCGTCGTTGAACCCCTGCATCTTGGCCCGCGCATTGGTCGCCAGGGGCAGCTTCACGACGTTGGCGCCGATTTCGCCGGACTCGATCTGCTGCTGCGACACCCCGACGTTGGCGATCTCGGGGTCGGTGAAGATGTTGGCGGCGACCGTGGCCAGCCGGATGGGCTGGACGGCCTCGCCGAGTGCGTGCCAGACGGCGATCCTGCCCTGCATGGCGGCGACGGACGCCAGCATCAGCACGCCCGTGCAGTCGCCGGCCGCGTAGATCCCGGGAGCCGAGGTCCTGGACACCTTGTCGACCTCGATGAACCCGCCCCGGTCGAGCCGTACGCCGTTGTCCTCCAAGCCGATCCCGGCCGTGTTGGGCACCATGCCGACGGTCATCAGGCAGTGACTGCCCTCGGCGGTCCTGCCGTCCTCCAGCGTGACCACGACTCCGTCGGCAGTGCGCTTGACCGAGGCGGCCCGCGATCTGCCCAAGACGTTCATGCCGCGACGCCGGTAGACCTCCTCCAGCACCTCGGCCCCGTCGGCGTCCTCGTTCGGCATCATCCGGTCCCGGGAGGAGACCAGCGTCACCTGGGAGCCGAGCGACTGGTACGCGCCGGCGAACTCGGCGCCGGTCACCCCCGACCCGACGACGATCAGATGCTCGGGCAGTTCCCGCAGGTCGTACAGCTGCCGCCAGGACAGGATGCGCTCCCCGTCCGGCTCGGCGCCGGGCAGCACACGGGGGTGGGCGCCGGTGGCGACGATGACGACGTCGGCCCGGATCGTCCGGTCGCCCGCGCGTACCACCTGGGGGTCGACGAGCCGCCCCTCGGCGTGGATCACCTCCACGCCCTCGGCGGCGAGCCGTGCCCTGACGTCGGCGGACTGCGCGTGCGCCAGCTCTTTCACACGCCTGTTCACCAGGCGCATGTCGGCGATGACGCCTCCGGTCTCGCCGTCAGAGCCGCCGTCGTACTGGACGCCGACCGATGACGCGTCGAGCAGCGCCTGTTTTCGGACGGAGGTGGCGATCAGGGTCTTGGACGGCACGCAGTCGGTGAGCACGCAGGCGCCGCCGGGGCCGTCCCGTTCGACCACGGTGACCTGTGCACCCAGTTGCGCGGCCACCAGCGCCGCCTCGTACCCGCCGGGACCGCCACCAATGATCACAATCCTCGTCACGTATCCTATTGTCCCGCATTCTTACGCGCCCATTCCCTGTTCACCCGGTCCGGCCGTACCGAATCCGTCTCCGGCGGCACGTCGTAAGCGATCCCGTCGGCGAAGACCGGGCATCTTGGATTACGCTTGTGTGCCGTGCCTGTTTACGCCGCCTACGGCAGCAACATGGACCCGAAGCAGATGGCCGAGTGGGCCCCCCACTCGCCCATGCGAGGAACCGGCTGGTTCGCGGGCTGGCGGCTGACCTTCGGCGGGGAGGACGTCAGCTGGGAGGGCGCGCTCACGACCATCGTCGAAGACCCCGACGACCAGGTGTTCGTCGTGCTCTACGACGTGCCGGAGTGGGACGAGGCCTCCCTCGACGAGTGGATGGGCACCGATCTCGGCATCTACCGCAAGGTACGGCTCCGCGTCGCGACCCTGGAGGGCGACGTACTGGCCTGGACCTACGTCCTCGACTCCTATGAGGGCGGCCTGCCGTCCGCGCGTTACCTGGGCATCCTGGCCGAGGCCGCCGAGAAGGCCGGTGCCCCCGACGACTACGTCACCGGCCTGCGCAACCGCCCGTGCAAGTCGCTGGGTGACTGACCGCACACCGCCCGGTTCCTCGTTCTCCCCCGCGTCGTCCCGCGTGCCGTACCTCTGCAAGATCACGTATGACGATCGCCCAGGTCAGCGGCCTTGGGTGCGAGTTTCTGCAAGATCACGGGAGGTATTCTTCCAGCTCGGGGCGGCTCCTGCGAGCAACTGCAAGATCACCACGGGGGTGGGGGGGTCGGACGGCTTCTGTACCCTCACTGGTGTGACCAACGACCCATATGCCCTGGCGGCCGAGGCCGCGAGCACCCTGCGCAACCTCACCGGCGTCGGTTCCTTCGATGTGGCCCTCGTCATGGGCTCGGGATGGGTACCGGCCGCCGACGCCATCGGCGAGACCATCGCCGAGTTCCCCGTGACGAAGCTTCCCGGTTTCACCCCGCCCGCCGTCGCCGGGCACGCGGGCGCCCTCCGCGCGGTACGGACCGGCGCGGGCCTGAACGCGCTGATCTTCCTCGGACGCACGCACCTCTACGAGGGCCGCGGCGTGGAGGCCGTGGTCCACGGAGTCCGTACGGCGACCGCCACCGGCGTACGCGCCGTCGTGCTGACCAACGCCGCCGGCGGCCTGCGGCCGGAGACGCAGCGGGTCGGCGAGCCCATCCTGATCAGCGACCACATCAACATGACCGGGAGCAACCCGATCACCGGCGCGACGTTCGTCGACCTGACCGAGGTCTACAGCCGGCGGCTGCGCGCCCTCGCCCGCGAGGTGGACCCGTCGCTGGCCGAGGGCGTCTACGTGGCGTTCCGCGGGCCGACGTACGAGACGCCGGCCGAGATCCGCATGCTCCGCACGCTCGGCGGGGACCTGATCGGCATGTCCACCGTGCTCGAGGCGATCGCGGCGCGGGAGGCCGGCGCCGAGATCCTCGGCATCTCCCTGGTCACCAACCCGGGCGCCGGCCTGACCGGCGAGCCGCTCGACCACGAGGAGGTCCTCGCGGTGGGCCGGGCCACCGCCACCCGGATGGGCGCCCTCCTCGCCAAGGTGGTCGACAAGCTTTAGGCAGATGTCCACCGGGTGCCCTGTCGGCCTGCCGGGCATGATTTGTCGGGACACGACCGGAGGATGACTCAGGGGGAACGCGCTTTGACCACCGACGACCTGGTCCGGATCGCCCGTGAGTGGCTCGCCCAGGATCCCGACCCGCTGACCCGGGCGGAGTTGGCGGACATCCTCGGTCGCCGGGACACGGCCGCGCTGGCCGACCGGTTCCGCGACAGGCTCGAGTTCGGTACGGCCGGCCTGCGCGGCGAGCTGGGCGCCGGCCCGAACCGGATGAACCGCGTCACGGTGATGCGGACCGCCGCCGGGCTGGCCCGCGTGCTCGGGCCGGGCGGGCACGTGGTCGTCGGCTTCGACGCACGCCACATGTCGGACGTGTTCGCGGCGGACACCGCCGCCGTGCTCAC
The DNA here is from genome assembly GCF_050942215.1 of Sphaerimonospora sp. CA-214678. Taxonomy (GTDB): domain Bacteria; phylum Actinomycetota; class Actinomycetes; order Streptosporangiales; family Streptosporangiaceae; genus Sphaerimonospora. Next base: position 1,118,814 of record NZ_CP192056.1, on the reverse strand, counting down.
GGGGGCCGGCCTGCGCGTCTCGGTGATGGACGGCAGATGGCCGACCCCGGTGCTGGCGTTCGCCGTACGCCACCTGGGGGCGGACGCGGGCGTCATGGTGACCGCCTCGCACAACCCGCCACGGGACAACGGCTACAAGGTCTACTGGGGGGACGGCGCGCAGATCGTCCCGCCGATCGATCGCGAGATCTCCCAGGCGATCGACGCCGTCGGCCGGGTGGACGAGCTTCCCCTCGGCCACGGCTGGGAGACGCTCGACCACGACGCGATCGTCGTTCCGTACCTGGAGGCCCTGGCCGCCCTCCCGGTCGGCGCGGCCAGGGAGCTGGTGATCGCGTACACGCCGCTGCACGGGGTCGGGTACGGCGTCCTCGCCGAGGCGTTCGAGCGCGCGGGGTTCGCCGCGCCGCGCGTGGTCGGCCGTCAGGCCGAGCCGGACCCCGACTTCCCGACCGTGGCGTTCCCCAATCCGGAGGAACCCGGCGCGATGGACCTCGCGCTCGGCCTGGCCGCCTCGATCGGCGCCGACCTGGTGCTGGCCAACGACCCGGACGCGGACAGGTGCGCCGTCGGCACTCCGCTGCCTGAGGGCGGGTACCGCATGCTCACGGGCGACGAGGTGGGCGGCCTGCTGGCCGAGCACGTGCTGCGGCACACCTCCGGCGACGACCGCCTGGTCGCCACGACGATCGTGTCGTCGTCGCTGCTCGCCGAGATCGCGGCCGCGTACGGCGTGCGCCGGACCGAGACCCTCACCGGCTTCAAGTGGATCATGAAGGCCGGTCCCGGTCTGGTCTTCGGGTACGAGGAGGCGCTCGGGTACAGCGTCGGCTCCGATGAGGGCCTGCCCGTGTGCGACAAGGACGGCATCGGCGCCGCCCTCGCCGTCGCCGGTCTGGCCGCCGAGGCCAAGCGGTCCGGGCGGACGCTGCTCGACCTGCTGGACGACCAGGCCAGGCGGTACGGCCTGCATGCCACCGCGCAGCTCTCGTTCCGGGTGACGGACCTCGCGGAGATCCGCCGCGCCATGACCCGGCTGCGCGTCGAGCCGCCGGCCGAGCTCGCCGGTCGCGTGGTGGAGTCGGCCGAGGACCTGGCCGAGGGCGTGGCCGGGCTGCCGCCCACCGACGGCCTGCGCTACCGCCTGAGCGGCGGCGCCCGCGTGGTCGTACGGCCCAGCGGCACCGAGCCCAAGCTCAAGTGCTACCTGGAGATCGTCGTCCCGGTCGAAGACTCCGTGGCCGGGGCCAGGGCACGCGCCGCCGAGGACCTGGAGGCGCTCAAGAAGGACCTCGCCGCAGCCCTCGGCCTGCACTGATCAGGAGCCGCCTGAGGAGCCGCCTCAGGAGAGGACGATCGTCACCACCACCAGGGCGACCGCGGCCGCGGTGACCGCGAGCGCGACGGGCGACCAGGCGACCGAGCCGCTGAAGCGCGAGACGCTCCAGGGCGCCAGAGGCCGCTCCCCGGCTCGCCAAGCCCGGCTGGTGGTCTTCCGATAGATCACCGGCTACAACACCCGAAGGAGACACTCCACCCCGAACCGCCTCAGCCCGATCAACTACGAACAACGAGCGGATAGAGTGCTACTCACCGCACGAAGCCTGCGTCCTTACTTCGGGGCCGAGACGAGTGCGGTCCGGCGGGACGCCTCGTCGGGTGAGACACCGGTTCAGCCGCATCAAGCACCCAGGGCGCGTCGATCCCGGCGTCCAACGCGGCGGCGATCACCTGCGTGGCCAGGGCGGGTTTGGTGGCCGATACCCGTCGGGCGAGGATTCATGCGATCCCCCATCCTCCTGTGATTGACCTCCCGCGAGTTCATCTTTCCACAGGGCTTCGCACCCTATGCCCTCTTCTGTTCGCTCACATGTCCACCACAATGCGGTTAGTTCTCCCGGAGATCCCTATTGTCCGGTTCAATCTTGCCGGAAAAACACCATTGGGTCGGGACTGCGAAACCCGACAGAAGGTCCCAGCAAGGCAGCGAGAGACCCCGCTTCCGAGACGATCGGTAAGTCCGACTTTATGTGGAGTTGACGGATTCGTCACTAGAATAAAACGGTCAATGGGAGAGGGTGCAAGGAAAGGTTCAACCATGACTGTTACTGATGGATGGAAACACCGTAGGTGGCGCCAGCCTATCTGCAGACAGCATCACAATCTTGGGATTCCTCGGCTCTCTATTTCTGATTAACCCCGTGCTGACCAGTGTCATCGTCCTAGCCGCCGTTCCGATCCTCATTGGTGAAATGGCCATGTCAAGGCGTTACACGAAGGTCGCCTGGCGTATTGGGCCGCTGGAACGCCGGGAGATGTTCTACGGTGACCTGCTCTCAAGCGTGGAAGCGGCGAAAGAGATCAGACTGTTCGCTGCCGGAGCCTTCTTCCAGAAGCGCCTGCTAGCTGAGCGGCGTGTCATCGACGCCGCCCGACGCGATCTGGACCGGCGCGACCTGTTGGTCCAGGGCGGCCTGTCGGGGCTGACTGCCACTGTGTGGGGCGCCGGACTGCTGTGGGCGGTGAACGCGGCGCGGCAGGGCCAACTCTCAGCCGGCGACATCACCATGCTCATCGCCGCGATGACGGGAACTTAGGCCGCGCTCCAGGCACTCGCTAGAGACATCGCCTCCTTCTATCTGGAATTGTCCATGTTCGGTCACTACGTCGCGGTGGCAGACGCCGAACCCGACCTTCCTCTGCCCTCCCATCCACTTTCGGTCCCGCCACTTAGGCAGGGCATCGAGCTACGCGACGTCTGGTTCAGATATTCCGAGAACCACCCGTGGCTATTGCGGGGGGTCAACATCCGCATTCCGACCGGGAAGGCTCTAGCCGTCGTCGGCCTGAACGGTGTGGGAAAGTCCACCCTAATAAAGCTTCTGTGCCGGTTCTACGATCCTGAGCACGGTGCAATCCTCTGGGATGGCGTGGACATCCGTGACGCAGACGTGACGGAACTACGCCAGCGGATCGGCGTCACTTTTCAGGACCACATGGACTACAGCATGACAGCGGCAGAGAACATCGCTGTGGGAAATCTGAAGGTCATTGACGACGAAGCTCGGATTCAGGACGCAGCTAAGCTTGCCGGGGTCCACAATGCGATAACGAGACTACCGCGTGGATATCGCACGCTGCTGACCCGCATCTTCTTCTCGGAGTCCGAGAAAGAGAATCAGGAAACGGGTGTGGTGCTCTCGGGGGGCCAATGGCAGCGACTCGCATTGGCCCGCGCACTGATGCGTAACGACCGGGACCTCATGATCCTCGACGAGCCTTCGTCCGGCTTGGATGCTAAGGCTGAGCATGAGATTCATCTCGCGCTCAAAAAGCACCGGACCAAAACGAGCATCCTGATCTCTCATCGGCTCAGCACAGTCCGGGAAGCCGACCGGATCGTAATTCTCTCCGACGGAATCATCACCGAAGAAGGAAATCACGACACCCTGATGTCCCTCAACGGGGAATACGCCAAGCTCTTCAGACTCCAGGCATCGGGCTACCAAATGGAGACGAATGACGAGCTACTGGAGAGATAGACAACTAAACTAGATTCATACTCCGATTGCCATAACCTAACATGTCCGGGAAGCACCCACTTTCCCTTCAAAAACCTCTCATCTGCACGATTGGACATCTTCGATGAAGCTAGCTATTAAGATTTTGACAAAGGCGCCTATGCCGACCACCCGATTACGGCACATCATCGCCTTTCATCGGCTGTTTCTGGTCACTGCCATACTGGCCTGCCTACTTCGCGTAGTTACCATGCTCGGCTATCGACCCGGCCGCATCTATTGGTATGACTCGTATACCTACATGCAGCTCGCGTTACGACTCTCACCACGTGAAGAATTGAATCCGAGTGGCTACCCTATCCTACTCCACCTACTTCTTCCATTTCATCGAATAGAGGTCGTCGTCGGATTTCAGCACTTTCTGGGACTGATGGTGGGGGTGCTCGTATACGCACTTCTCCGGCACAAGGGACTACCCGCATGGGGTGCCACACTTGCTTCTCTTCCCGGCTTGTTCGACGCATCCTTTCTTCGTCTCGAGCACGCCGTACTCGGTGACGCTCTGTTCATATTTCTGGTCGTCGCGGCGACCGTGTTGTTGAGCTGGGCACCAGCGCCCTCCAACCGGGCATGCATAGCTGCGGGATTACTTCTCGCCTGGGCTACGCTAACCCGGACGATCGGTCTTCCCTTACTCCTCCTAGCCGTTTTGTACATAACTGCACGCCGGATCGGGTGGCGGCCAGTCGTGGCGATCACCCTCGCCAGCGCAATTCCGCTGGGTCTCTACGCGACCTGGTACAGAACGGAATACGGCCGGTTCACCCTTGTTCGCGGAAGTGGCTCCGCACTTTGGGCAAGAACGATGACGTTCGCGAACTGCGCTGAGATCAAACCTCCCGCTGAAGAGGCACCGCTGTGCCCGAACGGGGCCAAGCAAGAGGCCGCGGAAGGGTACTTTTGGGCATCCGATTCCCCCCTCAACAGCATGCCCGGAGGCCGAAAAGAGAACGATGCTCTAGCACAGTCGTTCGCGATTCGCGCCATACTTGCCCAGCCTGCGGACTATGTGAGGACAGTCGCGACGCAGGTCGCCTTCGCCTTCCACTGGACACCCGTGCGCTACCCTCCGCGGACCACTCCGGCGTTCGGATTCGCGGGTGACCGCATGCCGGACTCTGTGCCTGACTGGGCGAGTACCGCATTGCACAGGTATGCGCCGACTGCCGACGGCGGAGACAATGCGGTGGAGCCGTACGCGGGGTTCCTGCGCTGGTACCAGTATCCCGCCTACCTTCGCGGGCCTTTTCTTGCGGTCATCTTCCTGCTGGGCGCTCTAGGCCTGCGCAATGGGCGCTCCTTCCTCTCCTGGGCGACGGCGGCGATATTGCTCGTCGCCCCGGTAGCGGCCTTGGACTTCGACCACCGATATGTCCTGCCTGCCATTCCCCTTGCCTGCATGGCCGCAGGTCTGGGCAGTCTCCGCGACCCGCGGATGTCGGTGCCAAGCAGCCGAAGGCCCGCGCGGCTCCTCGAAGGGGCTAGCCGATAGGTGCAGAAGCTTCTAAACTCCTGATCTCGAGGCTGATATGTACTATTTCGCTATCGCAAGCCGATGCTTCATCGGTGTGGTCTTCCTGGTGTCTTTTCTCGGCAAAGGAATCAACTCGGGCAGCCGACGTGCGTTCATCGAGTCGTTGCGAGAGACACGGCTGATTCCGGATCGACTACTGTCCATGTCCGCTTTCGCGATCCTGGTCGCCGAACTGACAATCGTCGTTCTGATGGCGGTTCCGAACGCCACGGCGAACGTGATTGCATTCGCCATCGCAGCGGCGTTGCTCACGGTCTTCGCGATCGGCATAGTTCAGGTGCTGCGAAGCCGTCGCCAAGCCTCATGCCGCTGTTTCGGTGGGTCTTCGGTACCCCTGAGAGTCCGGCACGTCTTGCGGAACGTCCTGCTCGTCGTGGCCTGCCTGGTGGGAGCTCTGGTCATGGGGACCGCTGAAGCTGGGACCGCTTCAGAGGTCGCCGGTATATGCATAGCGCTGTCCGGAGGCAGCGTCTTCGGGGCGTTGACCACTAAGTTCGACGAGATCATCGAACTGTTCGAGTAGTTGACACAGGGATGTCGTCAGAAGGGGGCGAGCAACGAGATGGCTGACTGGCAGGGTCCACGGAAGATCCCCGGGCAGCGCGTCTATCACGTGGATGACCTTCCGCTGGGAGATGAGTCGTTCAGGATCCCGCTGCCCGCCGAACCGCAATCCGGCACAGCAGGAATATACCGGTACCAAGCGAAACTCCTGCTCATTGCCTTGCTGGCCATCGGTGCTCTCCTGACGGCGGGGGCGTATGCCTCCGCCTATTCGAGGCAGTGGCCGATTGCGGCGATATGCGCCGCGTTGCTGGCCGTGTGGTCCGGGGCCGGTGCCTGGTATCTGCTTCGCGGAAGCAGGTTGGTTGCCGTCATCATCCGCGGAAGGAGTATGGAGCCGGCCTACCGGGACGGCGATCGCGTTCTCGCGTATCGCACGGGCGGTGTTCCCTCCGTGGGGCAGGTCGTCGTAGTCGAACGCTGGCTTCACGGTAGTCAGAGGGAATGGAACAAACCTGCGATACCGGCTAGGGGAAAGACAGGATCGATCACCGGACGGAGCTGGATGGTCAAACGTGTTGCCGCGGTGCCGGGAGACCCGGTGCCCGACACCCTGCCCGACCTCGTAGGGTATTCGGCGTCGGGGCGCGTACCGGCGGGAATGCTGCTGCTCCTTGGGGATAATAAAGAAGATAGCTTCGATTCGCGAAAATTTGGATATTTCCCTCTGGAGCGTGTCCTGGGAGTGGTACACCGAAGCCTTTCCCTGGAGCGGTAAGTGAAGCACTCCAACTTCGGCACTCCGATAGTCCGGGTATCCTTGGTTCTCAGGCTTCGCCGGTCAGCCGAGGTCGCGTCGAACTCGCCGTCCAGCACGCCGAGGTGGAAGGCCGTTCACTCCGTCTGGATGAAGTACAGAACGGGACCAAGGACTTCCCAGCCTCGGGTGGTCAGCGCCCATAGAGGAGGCGGACGAGGACTGTGGCTGGTGAAGAGCATCTGCCTCGAGTGTGGGACAGCTAAGGTCGGGACAAGGCGGGCGGTCTGGGGGCTGGTGGCATTGCCAACGGCCGACCACCTGATAACAACCGCCGCAGAGGAACGCCTCAGGAGAGGACGATCGTCACTGCCACCAGGGCGACCGCGGCTGCGGTGACGGCGAGCGCGACGGGCGACCAGGTGACCGAGGTCTCACCCGACGAGGCGTCCTGCCGCATCGCGCCCGTCTCGGTGATCCGGTGGGCCACCCAGTCGGCGTGCGTACGCGTGCCGACCGCCTCGGCCACCGCCCGATCGGTGCGGGACGCGTCGGCCGAGGAGGCGGCCTTGGCCGCGCGTGCCGAGGCTCTGGCCCGTTCCCTGGCGGTGGTCTGCGGTGTCCAGCACCGGACCGTGGTGCGTCCGGCCTCGATGACGATCGCGTTGGTCACGATCACATCGCCGATCGCGTTCCACGGGATGTACGCGTTACGCAGCGGATTGCGGATGCGCACGCCGCCGTCCTCCAGCACGATCGCCGGGCGCATCGCCATGAGGAAGACCAGCGCCGTTATGACGCCCAGCACCGCTCCGGCGATCAGCGCCGAGGGCATCGAGCCGCGGGCGATCAGGTCGAAGGTGTTCCACGCGGCGAACGCCAGCCAGAGCCAGCCGAAGACCCAGGCGACCTTCGACCGGAAGACCTCGTCCTTCGGCCCGTCCATCTCAGGCCTGCCACTTCAGGTGGGCGAAGCCGGGCTTGATCACGCCGTTGATCAGCGCCAGCCGCTCGTCGAACGGGATGAAAGCGGACTTCATCGCGTTGACCGTGAACCACTGCAGGTCGTCCCAGTCGTAGCCGAAGGCCTCCACGAGCTTGGCGAACTCCAGCGACAGACTCGTCCCGCTCATCAGCCGGTTGTCGGTGTTGACCGTCACCCGGAAGTAGAGCCTGCGCAGCAGGCCGATCGGGTGCTCGGCGATCGACGGGGCAGCGCCCGTCTGCACGTTCGACGTGGGGCACATCTCCAGCGGAATCCGCTTGTCCCGGACATAGGCCGCCAGCCGCCCGAGCTTGGCCTCTCCGTCGCCCGAGCCGTCGGGCCCGATGCCCGGCGCGGTGATGTCGTCGATGATCCGCACGCCGTGCCCCAGGCGGTCGGCGCCACACCACTGGATGGCCTGCCAGATCGACGGCAGCCCGAACGCCTCGCCGGCGTGGATGGTGAAGTGGGCGTTCTCCCGCTGCAGGTATTCGAACGCGTCCAGATGGCGTGTGGGCGGATATCCCGCCTCGGCCCCGGCGATGTCGAAGCCGACCACGCCGACGTCGCGGTAGCGCACGGCCAGTTCGGCGATCTCCCTGGAGCGGGCCCGGTGACGCATCGCGGTGAGCAGCGTGCCGACCCTGATCCGCGGCCGGCCGTCCGATCCGGCGGAGCCCCGGCGGAAGCCCTCCAGCACGGCCTCCACGACCTCGTCCAGTGTGAGACCGCCCTCGCTGTGCTGCTCCGGGGCGAACCTGACCTCGGCGTACACCACGCCGTCGTCGGCGAGGTCCTGCGCGCACTCGGCCGCGACCCTGATGAGGGCCTCGCGAGACTGCATCACGCCGACCGTGTGAGCGAACGTCTCCAGGTAACGATCGAGTGAGCCCGAGTCGGACGCGTCCCTGAACCAGTCGGCTAGATTGTCCGGATCGCCGGAGGGCAGGACATGACCGCGCTCACGGGCCAGATCGATGATCGTCGCGGTGCGCAGCCCGCCGTCCAGATGGTCGTGCAGAAGCACCTTGGGCGCTTTGCCAATCTCCTGAAGGCTGGGCAAGCGGCTCACGTTCCCCACCCCGATCCGGTCGCTCATCAGGCAATCCTATCCTCGACGGGGTCATTCCTCCCGGTGCGCCGTGTCGGGGGAGAACGCGGGCAGACAGACGGCGACGTATTCGGCTCCGGAAGGCCCGGAGGCGTACCGGATCTTCTCTCCTGGCTCGCTGACGAACGCCTGACCCGCGGCGACGACCGTGGTGCCCCCGGCGTGCTCGACCACGACCGACCCCTTGAGCACCAGTGTGTACTCCGCGAACTCGGGGGTCTGGGCCGGTTCCTGCCAGCCGGGCGGGGCGACCATGTGCGCGATGGAGACTCCCTCGTCGCCGCTGTTCACCCGGCCGACGTACTCGTCTATGACCTTGCCGCCCGGCACCGGGATGCGGGTGGGACCGTCGATCCTCTTCACCATGCCGCCAGTCTCGCAACTCCGGCGGCGAGCGTTCAATGCCTCGCCGCGGAGATCGGAGAAGAGACCGAGCCGCACGGCGACGCTCCCGTCGCGAGCCGAGCGGACGGGCCAGGACGGTGCCGTCGCGGCTACGCGGTGACGCGCTCGACGACGAGCGGCAGCAGGCCGGGGTCGGCCGAGGCGCCGATCTCGTAGGCGCCGTTCAGCGCCTCGACTGCCCGCTCGAACCTCGTCGGTTCGTCCGCGTGCAGCGTCATCAGCGGCTGCCCCTCGCGCACCGTCTCCCCAGGCTTGGCGTGCAGGGTGACCCCGGCCCCGGCGGACACCGGGTCCTCCTTGCGTGCCCGGCCCGCCCCGAGCCGCCAGGCCGCCAGGCCGACCGACAGGGCGTCGAGCCGGGTCAGCACGCCCGACGCCGGTGCGGTGATCTCCAGGAACTCGGCGGCCTTCGGCAGCGGCGCGGCCGGGTCGCCTCCCTGGGCGGTGATCATGCGCCGCCAGACGTCCATCGCCGAGCCGTCCTTCAGAGCCTCCTCCGGGTCCCCGGCGCCGGCGATCCCGGCCGCCTCCAGCATCTCCCGGGCCAGCCGTACGGTCAGCTCGACCACGTCGTCCGGGCCGCCGCCGGCGAGCACCTCGACGGCCTCGGCGACCTCCAGTGCGTTGCCCACGGCGTTGCCGAGCGGCCGGTCCATCGCGGTGAGCAGGGCGACCGTGCGCACCCCGGCGTCGGTGCCGAGGGCCACCATGGTCCTGGCCAGCTCACGGGCGCTGTCCACGTCCTTCATGAACGCGCCGGAGCCGACCTTGACGTCGAGCACGAGCGAGCCCGTGCCCTCCGCGATCTTCTTCGACATGATCGACGAGGCGATCAGCGGGATCGACTCGACCGTGCCGGTGACGTCCCGCAGCGCGTACAGCTTCTTGTCGGCCGGGGCCAGCCCGGCGCCCGCCGCGCAGACCACGGCTCCGGCCGTACGGATGACCCCCAGCATCTCGTCGTTCGACAGGGAGGCCCGCCAGCCGGGGATGGACTCGAGCTTGTCCAGGGTGCCGCCGGTGTGCCCGAGTCCCCGGCCGGACAGCTGCGGCACGTACGCGCCGCAGGCGGCCACGAGCGGGGCGAGCGGCAGGGTGATCTTGTCGCCGACGCCGCCGGTGGAGTGTTTGTCCGCGGTGGGCCGGTCGAGGGCGGACCAGTCCATCCGCTCCCCCGACCTGATCATGGCCTGGGTCCAGTCCGCGATCTCCCGGCGGTTCATCCCGTTGAGCAGGATGGCCATCAGCAGCGCGGACATCTGCTCGTCGGCCACCTCGCCGCGCGTGTAGGCGTCCACCACCCAGTCGATCTGCGGCGTGGACAGCTCACCGCGGTCCCGCTTGGCGGTGATGACCTCTGTCGCGTCGAAACCCATGCCCTCTATCCCCTATCGCGACAAGTCGTCCGGCCCGAAGGCGTACGGCAGGATGTCCGCCATGCGCATCGGACCATCCGGCGTCTCGACCAGCAGGTCAAGCCCCCCGTGCTCGAGAAGCAGCTGACGGCAGCGGCCGCACGGCATCAGCAGCTCGCCATGCCCGTCCACGCAGGTGAAGGCGACCAGCCGGCCGCCCCCGCTCGCGTGCAGCGCGGAGACCAGGCCGCATTCCGCGCACAGTCCGACGCCGTACGACGCGTTCTCCACGTTGCAGCCGGTCACCACCCGGCCATCGTCCACCAGCGCCGCCGCGCCCACCGGAAACTTGGAGTACGGCGCGTACGCGTGCGTCATCGCCTCGTTCGCCGCCGTCTGCAGCGCCGCCCAGTCGATCGTCGTCATGTCGCTCCCCTTTTCGCATCCGCGACCTGTCATGTGGTCTGCCCCCTGCGGTAGGGGATTCCGTCGGCGGCCGGCATCCGCAATCGCTGGGACGCCAGCGACAACACCAGCAGCGTGGTCAGGTGCGGGGTGAACGTGGTGAACTGCTCGGGCACCGTGTCGGTCGCCATGAACACCACGAAGACCAGGGCGGCGCACCCCGCTGTGACCGAAGCGGCCATGGTACGGCTCTGCCGTCCAAGCAGAACGGTACGGCTCTGCCGCACGAGTTGGAAGACCGCCACGGCGGCGAGTATCAGCGCCACCACGAGCAGCAGCGCGTGCACGGACGTCCCGCCCTGCCGAAGCTGCAGCGCGTCCGTGTAGCCGAACAGCGCGGCGCCTCCGGCGAGCCCCCCGGGACGCCAGTTACCGAAGATCATCGCGGCGAGGCCGATGTATCCCCGGCCGCCCGTCTGCCCGTCACGGTAGATCCCGGCCGCCACGATGGACAGGAAAGCCCCGCCCAGCCCGGCCAGCAGGCCGGACACGACCACGGCGGCCCACTTGTACAGGTAGACGTTGACGCCCAGCGACTCGGCGGCGACCGGACGCTCGCCGCAGGAGCGCAGGCGCAGGCCGAACGCGGTGCGCCACAGGATGTAGTACGACAGCGGGATGAGCAGGATCGCCAGCAGCGTGAACCACGACACGCCCTGGGTGAGCCCGCGCAGGATGCCCGCCAGGTCCGACACCAGGAACCAGTGCCTGCCCTCCAGGTTCCGCAGCGGCCCGTCGATGACCGTGATGCTCAACCTCGGCATCTCGGGGAGCTGGGGAGAGTTCTTGGTCCCGCCGCCCGGCATCTTCTCGAAGACCAGCTTCGACAGATACTGGGTGAACCCCATGCCGACGATGTTGATCGCGACGCCGGAGATGATGTGGTCGACGCCGAAGGTCACGGTGGCGACCGCGTGGATCGCGCCGCCCAGAGCTCCGCCGATCGCGCCGGCGACGACCCCGGCCCATGGGCTGCCGAACTGAAGCGTCCCCCAGGCGCCGAACCAGGTTCCGAGCACCATCATGCCCTCGAGGCCGATGTTGACCACGCCGGCCCGCTCCGACCACAGGCCGCCCAGAGCCGCCAGGCCGATCGGCACGGCGAGGCCGAGGGCGGCGGCGATGGTGCCCCCCGAGGTGATGTCGTCGGCGCCGGTGACGATGCGCACGGCCGACAGCAGCACGACCAGTCCGGCCCCGCCGAGCAGCAGGATCGGCGTCGTGACCCGGAATCGGCGCGCCGGCGGCGCGGCCCGCCGCCCACCCGCCGGGACCTGCGCCGTGCTCGTCGCCTCCGCTCCCCCGCTCACGCCGCGGCCCCTTCCGCGGCCGGGGATGCGGCCGTCTCCTGGCCGGCCCGCCGCTGCTCGGCGACGATCCGATACCGGTGGACCAACTCGTACGCGATGATCACCGAGAGCACCGTCACGCCCTTCATGATGTCCACGGTCTCCTTGGAGATGTTGATCATCTGGAGGGAGTCTGACGAGTTGCCCAGGAAGCTCCACAGCAGCGCGCCGAGGGCCATGCCCACCGGGTTGTTCCGGCCGAGCAGCGCGATCGCGATGCCGTCGAAGCCGAGAACGGCGGGGAAGTTGTTGCTGTATTTGTACGTCTCGCCGAGCAGCTCGGGCATTCCGGCGAGACCGGCCACCGCCCCGGACACGACCATCGTGGTGACGACCATCCGCTTGACCCCGATGCCGCTCGCCAGCGCCGCCGGTTCCGACATGCCGGTAGCCCGCAGCTCGAACCCGAACCGGGTGCGGTTCAGCAGCACGTAATAGGCGATGCCGAGGATGATCGCCACCACGAGGAAGCCGTTGACCAGCTTCGGCGTGCCGGCGATGAGCTCCATACCGGGCATTCTGGAGCCCTCCGGGATCGGCCGGGTGGCCAGCTCGTTGCCGGTCAGCACGCCCAGATGGTTGCTCATGAGCCAGGAAGCGAGGCCGGTGGCGATCGCGTTCAGCATGATGGTCGCGATGACCTCGCTGACGCCGCGCTTCACCTTCAGCAGCCCGGCGATCCCCGCCCAGAGCGCACCGACGAGCACCGCGACCACGAGCACGAGCACGATGTTCAGCACACCGGGCAGCAGCGCGGCTCCGCCCACGCCCGCCGCCACCACGGCGGCCAGGCGATACTGCCCGTCGACGCCGATGTTGAACAGGTTCATCCGGAACCCGACGGCGACGGCCAGCGCCGAGATGTAGTACATCGTCGCGTTGTTGACGATGACGGCCATCGTGCGCGGCTGGCTGCCGTACCGCGCGAGCGTGTCGAAGGCCGCCAGGGGCGAGCTGCCCGCGATCAGCAGGACCACCGAGGTGATCAGCGCCGCGAAGAGGATCGCCAGCAGCGGAGCGGCCAGGGCCAGCCAGCCGCTGAGCCTCACCCGTCCCAGCAGCCTGTCGCGGAAACCACCCGCTCCGCCGGCTCCGGGCCTGCCGCCGCCGCGCTCGGCCGCTTCTTCTCGCTCACTCATTGTGCTGCCGCCTCACCGGCACCGGTCATGGCCGAGCCGAGCTGTTCTGGGGTCACGTCGGCGGGGTCCACGTCCGCGACGATCCGGCCGCGCAGGATCACCTTGAGCGAGTCGGACAGGCCGATGAGCTCGTCGAGGTCCGCGGAGATCAGCAGCACGGCGAGGCCGGCGGCGCGCGCTTCGCGCAGGTGATCCCAGATGGCGGCCTGCGCGCCGACGTCGACCCCACGGGTCGGATGGCTGGCGATCAGTAGCACCGGATCGCCGCTCATCTCCCGGCCGACGATCAGCTTCTGCTGGTTGCCGCCGGAGAGCGCGGCCGCCGCCGTGTCGATCCCCGGGGTACGTACGTCGTAGGCCTCGACGATCCGCCGCGTGTCGTTCCGTGCTCCGGTGCGGTCGATCCAGATGCCCTTGACGTTGGGCCGCCGGGTCTGGTGACCGAGGATCCGGTTCTCCCAGAGCGGCGCCTCGATCAGCAGGCCGTGCCGGTGCCGGTCCTCCGGGATGTAGCCGATGCCGCCCTCACGCCGTTTCAGCGTCGACCACCCGGTGATGTCCTCGCCGTCGAGTGTCAGCGAGCCCACCGTGCAGGGGCGGATGCCCATGAGCGCCTCGACCAGCTCGGCCTGGCCGTTGCCCTCGACACCGGCGATGCCGAGCACCTCGCCCCTGTGGATGTCGAAACCGACCCCGTCGACGATCGCCCGGCCGTCGGTGTCCCGCACGGTCAGGTCGCCCACCGACAGCACCACGGAGTCGGTGACGGTGGACTCTCGGGTCTCCGGGCTGGGCAGTTCGCTGCCCACCATCAGTTCCGCGAGGTGGCGGGCGGTCATGTCCCTGGGATCGACGCTCGCCACGGTCGTGCCGCGACGGATCACGGTGATCGCGTCGGCCACCCGCAGGACCTCGTCGAGTTTGTGGGAGATGAACAGGATCGTGAGCCCCTCGCGGACCAGACCGCGCAGGTTCTCGAACAGCTCGTCCACCTCGTGCGGCACGAGCACCGCGGTCGGCTCGTCGAGGATGAGGATCCGCGCGCCGCGGTAGAGGACCTTCAGGATCTCGACTCGCTGACGGTCCCCGACCCCCAACTCCTCCACGGGTACGTCCGGCCGGATGGCCAGGCCGTACGCGTCGGAGATCTCCTTGATCTTCTTGCGGGCGGCGCGGAAGTCGATGGCCACCCCACCCCGGCGCGGCTCACTGCCGAGGATGACGTTCTCCAGCACCGTGAGGTTGTCGGCCAGCATGAAATGCTGGTGGACCATGCCGATGCCCGCCGCGATCGCGTCGGCAGGGGTGTGGAAGACGACGGGTTCTCCGTCGACCCGGATCTCACCCTCGTCCGGCCGCTGCATGCCGTACAGGATCTTCATGAGGGTGGACTTGCCGGCGCCGTTCTCACCGACGATGGCGTGGATCTGTCCCTTGGCCACCCGTAACCGGACGTCGCGGTTGGCGACGACACCGGGGAACCTTTTGGTGATCCCGGTGAGCTCTACTGCGGGTGCCGTGGCGGTCTCGGTGGAAATGGCGGCCCCCTCCTCGAGGAGTACCTGAGCATGCGGTGACGGAAGAGAGATCAGGGATGGGGCCCGGGCCGTGGATGATTCGCCGGGCCCCACCAAGGCCGGGCTCAGGAGCTCGGGACCGTGATCTCTCCGTCGGTGATCTTCTGCTTGTACTCGTCGATCTGGGACGCGATGTCGTCGATCTTGCCGCCGGTCGTCGAGTAGCCCACCCCGTCGGCCTTGAGGTCGTAGACCGTCTTACCGGACTGGACCGTGCCTTCGGAGGCGTGCTTGAGGAAGTCGAAGACCGCGACGTCGATCTTCTTGATCATGGACGTGATGATGACGTCCTTGACGTCGGCGTACGCGGGGAGGGCGGCCTGGTCGGAGTCCACTCCGATGGCCATGGCGCCGGCCGCCTTGGCCGCCTCGAACACGCCGCTGCCGGAACCGCCCGCCGCCTGGTAGACGACGTCGGCGCCGCTGTCGAACATGCCCTGCGCGGCGGTCTTGCCCTTGGCCGGGTCGTTGAAGCCGGCGAAGTCCGGCGGCTGGGTCAGGTACTTCGACTGGACCTTGATGTCCGGCTTGACCGCCTTGGCCCCGGCCTCGAAGCCCGCCTGGAACTTGTGGATCAGCGGCACGTCCACGCCGCCGACGAAGCCGACGCTGCCCTTCTCCGACTTGAGCGCGGCGGCCACGCCGACCAGGAACGATCCCTGCTCCTCGGCGAACACCAGGTTGCTGATGTTCTCACCCGTCGCGGCATCGTCGTCGACGATGGCGAACTTCACATCGGGGAACTCCGGTGCGACCTTCTTGAGCGGCTCGGAGTAGGCGAAGCCCACCGCGATGACCGGGTTGTAACCGTTGGAGGCGAGCAGGCGGAGCCGCTCCTCCTTCTGGGCGTCCGTCTCACCCGCCGCGGCCTCCAGCTCCTTCTTCTCGGCGCTCAGCTCCGAGACGGCCTGGTCGAGGCCCCGGGCGGCGGCATCGTTGAAGGAACCGTCACCGCGACCGCCGATGTCGTAGGCGAGGCCGACCTTGAGCGCCTCACCTCCCGGTGCCGCCGACGAGGACGCCTCGGACGTGGTCGTCGTCGCGTCGTCACCGTTTCCGCACGCGGCGGCGGCCATGAGCATGGCACCCGCCGCGGTGGCGGCGGCCAGTTTGCTAACTCGATTGCGGAACAAGGTGTGTAGTCCCCTTCCGTGTCCCCGCCGGTCCAACTCCCGTCGCCGGCATGTAGGAACGCACGGCAACCCTGCACGGAAGATAGTTGTTTGTCCTGCTCAGACCAAACCCACACCACAGTCCGCAACGTGTCCGTTATGTACCGCAGGCCGCCCCGTGACCAGGTTGGCCGGTCCGCGGAAACTCCGGCTCACCCGCCACTCGCTCCCCAGGGTGCCCGCCTCATCCGGCCGCGACGAATCCGGCCGCCGCCAGGCGCACCACCGGGCGCAGGACGTTCACGACGGCGTCGATGGCGTTCGATGCTCCGATCGCCGCCGTCATCCATCGCTCGGGCATCTTCCAGCGCTGCGGGCCGGACATCCGGCCGCGACTCCGCGGTGACGCTTTCCGCGTCACCCGACGACCGGATCCTCCAGCACGTGGGCCAGGACCCTGGTCTGGAAGCCCTCGGGGTCGGGGCTGGACAGGCCCGCCATGGTCGCCAGCGCCTTCCACAGGGCCCATCCGCGCGCGCGTCTCCAGGTGTCGTCGCAAAGACCGACCGCCTCGCGGAAGATCTTCCGCTCGTCACCCGTGAAGTACGTCCACGCCATGACGAGGTCACACGCGGGATCGCCGACCCCGCAGGTGCCGAAGTCGATGACCGCCGACAGCCTCCCGTCGGTGGTGAGCAGGTTGCCGACGGCCACGTCGCCGTGGAACCACACCGGTGGATGCGGCCAGGCCGAAGTCAGCGCGCTCGCCCAGACGGCCTCACACGCGGCCACGTCGACCGCTGCCTCGAGCCGGTCCAGGGCGCGCTCGACCTGCTCGCCGTGGACGCCGGGGTGACACCCCCGGTAGTAGGAGTGCAGGCCGCCCGCCGGCCCCTGCTCCGCGGGGACGAGCCGCAGCGCGGCCAGGAAGCCTCCGAGATCCCGTGCCAGCTCGGATCCGTCGACACCGGTGGCCCCCTCGACGGTGTCTCCGGGCAGCCAGCGCCGTACCGACCAGGGGAACGGGTATCCGGCCGCCGGGCGTCCCGTCGCGACCGTCGCCGGCACGGGCAAGGGCAGATGGGCGGCCAGAACGGGCAGAAAGCGGTCCTCCTTCTCGACCGCGGCGACGTAGCCCTCCGCGCTGGGCAGGCGCACGGCCAGACGGTCACCGAGTCGGAAGGTCCGGTTATCCCAGCCCTGGCGGGCCACAGGCTCGACCGGCAGGTCACTCCACTCAGGGAACTGCTCGCAGACCAAGGCACGTACGAGGTCGGCGGTTATCTCGATAACAGTCAAATCCGGCATCCTCTCGACGACGTTCATTGCGGGCCGGTGGAACGAGGAATCCGGTCTTGCGGCGGAGGACTTCTTCGATCCTCGTGAGAGCGGGGACGTCATATGGTATTTCCCCCGAATGGCCCAGAGCGGCCGTACGGACAGGCTCGGGAGGCCGAGATCCGGCCAGTGGACGCGACCCTCCTCGCGGCGTCCGTACAGCGTGATCGCCTCGTCCAGGATCTGCCGCGGCACCGGCGACGTCAACGGCCCCGAGCCCGATCAGGTCCACCGACCGGCTCGAACCGCCGATTTCGATCCGCTCCACGAACCGGCGGGACACTACAGGCACAATCCCTCTATAACCACATTGACCTGGTTTCTTGACACCGCACCATCCGAATCCATCGGTTTCGGACAGAGGTCAATGTGACCCTGATCACACTCCGGTCGCGCAGTGAACCGATCCGCCGGTGGCGTAGTCAATCACTGAAGAAGTCATTCCACATCCGAACACCACGAGCACACGTGCATGAAGCGAATTCGTAACAGTGACAGGCCGCCTCAGCGAGGCTCACGCACACGGAGATCAATGCTTTCCGCGGCGGATTCTCGCCCGAGCGAAAGGTGATCACTATTGGAATCGATGTCTTCACCCGGGCCGCTCTTTGCTCTTGACTCGGCGATCCTGGCGTGCGGCGCCTGGCTGCTGAGCAGTGCACGGCGGTTCCGCGCCCGCGGAGTTCGGGTACCGGGTGTGATCACCGGCTTGGTGAGGAGTCGTGACCCTGACAGCCCTACGTGCAGGCCCGTTTTCCGCTTCACGACCCTCGAAGGGCATGAGGTCGAGGTCACCTCGCGTTTCGGCGAAGCCGATCCTCCTCAACCAGGGGATCGCGTCACGATCCTCTACGACCCGCGAAAGCGGCGAAAGGCCCGCATCGACGCCGGCGGTCAGGACGGTTCCGCCATGGGGCGGATTCTGATCGGCTTGGGCCTTCTACTCACGGCCCTCGGCGTGCTGTCCGCCCTCGATATCGTCTGACCCCGGCAGGGCCGCCTTCCTGGAACATCTGATTCCTCCGCCCGCACCACCAGGGCGTCCGTCCTACCGAGTCGATATCGCAAGGGAGCCGGATGGCCTCAGCCCGGCCGAAACACCGCCGCAGAAACAACGCCGATGATTGTAGAAGGACCCGGCGTGTCATCGCCACCCTGCTCTTTCCATGGATGACCGCCAGATTCCTGTTCAGACCCCGGGTCGGCCCCTCACGTAAAGACCGGACGCTGGACCGGCTCGCGTTCTGGCGATCGACGGCCGGCCTCGGTGTGATCCTGGTGGCGACCTCTCAATACCAGGACGTCTCGGCGAACATCATAGAAAAGGCGCTTGAAACCGGGCGGCTCGCCCTGATTCTGCTGCCGATACCGATCCTCGTGATGCTGATCGTGACCCGCTCCGGCCGTCGCACCCGGATTCTTTCCGGCGTGCTGCTCATGACACGGCGTGCGGTGCTCGCACTGATTTTCTTCTACCTGCCGTTCGTGTTGATCCTCGCCGCGGCCGGTGAGCTCAACATCGACACCCTCGCCAACGGTCAGGTCGACTTCCGGCAGGACATCGATCTCAACGCCTCGGGGGAAGCGGCATTCTGGCTGCTCGCCGCTATGGCCTTGGTGATCGTCCTTTTCCCCTGGTACGTGTGCTTCTGGTATTGCACGATCTACTGGACGGCGCGTACCGGATTCTGGATCGGCGACGTCCATCCGCTGCTCGCACCGATCGGCACAACGGGTCTCGCGCTGCTGATCAGTGCCCAGGAGATCATTGAACGTGACACGAACGGCGTGCCCGAATGGCTGTGGCTGACACTGAACCTCTGCGGCGTGGCCACGGTGCTGGTGCTGGCCATATTCGAATACCGGCACCTTCGGGCGGCCGGTCACCGGTTCCGTGACGGACCGGAACCGGCGGCGATGAATTCGGCCGAACGGACGGACGGCGTGGAGGCCGCAACCGGCACCACGCCGATGACGTCTCCTCAGGCGGACCGATTCAGACCGTAGGGCACGAAGGGATCCTCCGTACCGACCGCGAGAAGCCGGATCGGCGAGCCGCGGCAACCTCGCGCGAAGTACGGTTTCCGCTGCCGCCACGCCTGCGTCGGGGCCAAGGACACCCGCCTCGTCATCCGCGGACCGGACGGCCCGACACCGGACCGGACGGACGACGACGCCCTGCGCATGGTGCGCAAGGCCGGGTTCGATCGGGTACGGACGCAGATCTACGGCATCGACGTCATCACCGGAACGGCCGGCCTCGACTGTACGTACACCATCGCCGCGACCACCGAGGAGGCGGTCAGCGGTCCGCGATGCCGCGCTCGACCCGTGTCGCCGCAGATCCGGTCCGTGGGCATGCGGAGCAGTGCCGCCGAGGGCCTACGCTAGATCATCGACGACTCATTCGACATATCAATGAGAAGACGGTGTTGACAGAACATGTCAGCGATGGAAGCAGCAGGCTCCGCTAGCGCGCCGTGCGCCTCGGCCGCTTTCGCCTGCCGGCGGCCGCAGCGCCTCTTCGGCACGCAGCGGTCCGATTAGGGGACGGCGGCGTCCCCCGCTCGCTGTCCCGGCCGACCTGAAGGACCAATCAGCCATGCCGCCTATCCCACGCACCCGTGATCGTCCCACCGAAGTCGTCGCCCTCCCGCGCGCCCTGGTCCTGGTGCCCGGTCGCACCACCTCGGATCTTCGCGCGTCGCAGAACGGCACAGCCGCGACCCGGCGGCGATCGGATCCTGCGTGCCGAGCGCGTCCGCCCCACCCCTGACCGGCCGACGCTGACACCCCGAGCCCCGCACGACGCATGCGGTACGGATCACGAGACCGTTCCGCCCGGTCGACGATCGCGCACCGGCCGCTGACGCCACCGTTCCCCCTACCCCCCGTTCCCCCTACACCCCGATCCCTCGACCCCCCGAGCCTTGACACAGGCACCCCCCGAAGGAGCGATCATGTCCACACTGGTGTTGGTCCACGGTTTCTGGCACGGCTCCTGGTGCTGGAGCGAAGTCATCCCCCACGTGGTGGCCGCCGGGCGGCCGGCCGTCGCGGTGGACATGGCGGGGCACGGGCTGTACGCCCGCCGTCCTCGATGGTTCACCGAGCAGCCGTACGACAGCGAGGCGGTCGCCACCGAGGTCTCGCCCGTGGCGGACGTGAGTCTCGACGATGCCGCCGAGTTGCTGACCTCGCAGATCAAGCGGATCGGCGGTGGCGAGCCGGTGACGGTGGTCGCTCACAGCGCGGCCGGCCCGGTACTGATGCGAACGGCCGAGCAGACGCCCGGACTGATCGCGCACGCGGTGTACCTCACCGCGTACATGCCCGCATCGGATGTGTCCTCTGCGGCCTACACACAGATTCCGGAGGCCGCCGACAGCCTGGTCACGCCGCTGCTGCGGGGCGACCCGGCCCAGACAGGCGCGCTGCGGTTCGACCTGGCCACGGACGACGCCGCCTACCGGCAGCGGCTTTACGAGGCGTTCTACGGTGACGTCGACCCGGCCATCGCCGACGCCGCCACCGGCCTGCTGACGCCCGACAGTCCGATCGGCATCATGCTGGGTACCACCACCCTGACTCAGGACGGCTGGGGATCGGTGCGGCGCACGTACATCATGTGCACCCGGGACGAGGCCATCCGGCCGGATGTGCAGGCGAAGTTCATTTCAGAGGCCGACGCGGCGTTTCCGGACAACCCGACCTCTGTCGTCACCCTCGAAGCCTCCCACTCGCCGTTCCTCTCCATGCCCGGCGAGCTGGCCGACGTCATCATCCCGCTCGGCTGACACGGGGTCGGGGTCACCGCCCGGGGACCGAGCGGGTGCGGCGCCGCGGGCGCGAGTCGGCGGATCCCGGCGACCTGTGCGTCGTCGACGGCGAGGTCGGTCTCCGACCTCGCCGTCACGCCGTCCACAACGACGATGTCACACCCTGGACGGTCTCCTGCTTGGTTTTCGCCGCCCATGGGCGACCGCCTGAGGCCGTTGACCGAACAGCGGGGGATTGCTCGGCTCAGTAGGACTGGAGGGCGTTCATGGCGGTCTCCACGAACATCCGGACACCGACCCCGATGGCCCGCTCGTCGATGTCGAACCGCTCGGAGTGCAGATCGACGTGGCTCTCCGCGTCGGGAGGCGTGACCCCCAGACGGAAGAGCGCGCCCGGGACATGGCGTAGATACCAGGCGAAGTCCTCGCCGCCGAGGCTCTGCGGAGCCTCCTGGACGTGCTCCTCACCGACGACGGCGAGCGCCGAGTTGTAGAGAATCTTCGTGGCCACCGCGTCGTTGACCACCGCCGGGCACACCCGGTTGTAGTCCAGCTCCCACTCGACCCCGAAGGGCTCGATCAGTTCGCTGAGCGACTTCTGCACGATGCCGGGGACCTGCTCCCAGATGTCCGCGTTGGGGATCCGTACGGTCCCGGCGGCCTGTGCCAGCGACGGGATCGCGTTGGGCGCCTCACCGGCCTGGATCATGCCGAAGCCGAGGAGCATCCGCTCCTCGGGGTGGAGGGACTCGTTCACGGACTCGGGAAGCCGGGCGATCACGGAGGCCAGCGCGTTGATCGGGTTGACCGCCAGGTGGGGCCGGGCCGAGTGACCGCCCTTGCCGTGCAGCCGCAGCACGATGTGATCCTGGGCCGAGGTGATCGCACCGCTGCGGATGCCCACGTCGCCCATCGTGCGGCTGGGGTCGCAGTGCAGGGCGTAGATGACATCGACGCCGTCGATCGCGCCGCCCGCGATCATGTCGAGCGAGCCGCTGGAAGAGGACTCCTCCGCCGGCTGGAAGACCAGCCGGATCCGGCCCGCCAGGTGCTGGCGGCGCTTGGCGAGTTCGAGGGCCGCACCCACCAGGATCGTCGTGTGCACGTCGTGCCCGCAGGCGTGGCACACGCCGGCGTTCTGCGAGCGGTACGGCACGTCCTTGACGTCCTGTATCGGCAGCGCGTCCATGTCGGCGCGCAGGCCCACGGTGGGGCCCTCTCCCCCTTCGATGTCGCAGACGAGCCCGGTCCCGGTCGGGAAGACCCGTGGCTCCAGTCCGGCGGATCTGAGCATGTCCGCCACGGCGGCGGTCGTACGGATCTCCTGACGGGCCAGCTCTGGGTGGGAGTGGATGTCCCGGCGGAACCGGATGAGTGTTTCTAGATCCAAATCCCCTGTCAACACGAGAGCAGACTCCGTCCAGCTAGTTCATTTTCCTTGTGATCGCAAGCGAGAATGGGGGACAGTCTAGCGATCCACGCACCGATCTGCCGGTTTTCCTGCGAGTTTATGCGAAGCGTGGCCCTACCATTACCTATCCGCCCATCCGGGTGCCTCGACACGGGACGTGACAAACCTGTCCTCGGAGAGTTCGATGACCGTCGCGTCGACGATGTCCTGGAGACTCCCCCCATCGGCCAGGATCGCCCGCTGGCGTTCGCTCGAGTTGCCCTTCTCCAGCACCTCGGTCATCACGGCCAGTTCCTCCGCGCAGCCGAGCCGCTCGGCGACCGGTTCGAGTTCACGCTGGAGCTCGTACAGCAGGTCCCGCATCGGAGCGGTCGACCCGCGATCGTCGGTGATCACGTCGGCGTCGAGGCCGTACCGCGTGGCCCGCCACTTGTTGTCGTTCACCACCCAGGCCGCCGGATGCGGCAGCGTGTAGCCGCGGTCGAGCTGCTGGTCGAATCGCGCCACCAGGCTCTGGCACAGCGCGGTGACCATCCCCACCTCCCTGGGCGTGGGGATGCCGTCGAACATCCGGACCTCGATGGTCCCGAAGTCGGGATGCGGCCGGATGTCCCACCACACCTCCTTGATGCTCCGGATCGTCCCCGCCCGCAGCAGCGTGTCCATGTACTCCTCGAACTCCGCCCAGTCCGCGAGCAGATGCGGCGGCCCCGCCGTGGGCAGCGAGCCGAAGACGATCGCACGGCTGGACGCCAGCCCGGTGTCCTTGCCGCCCCAGAAGGGGCTCGACGAGGTCAGCGCGAGGAAGTGCGGCAGGTGGGCGGCGAGCGCGTTGACGATCGGGATGACCTTGTCGCGGTCCTGGACGCCGACGTGTACGTGCACACCGAACGTCTGGATCCGCCAGGCGAGCCACTGCAGGTCTTCGACCAGCTCCGCGTACCGCTGGCTCGGCGCGTAGACGGCGTCACGCCAGTCGCTGATCGCGTGGGTGCCCGTGCAGGCCAGCGCGGTCCCCCTCGGCTCCACCACCTCGGTGAGCCTGCCGATGCTCTTCTTCAGGTCCTGTACGGCCTCGGCCACCGTGTGGCAGACATCGGTGACGATTTCGATCTGCGACTGCATGAGCTCGTGCATCGCCTTGGGCCGCTGGCCATCGCTCAGATCCGGGACCGCGGCGAGCACTTCCTTGGCGTCCTGTCGGAGATGGCGGGTATGCCGGTCGACGAGCTGGAGCTCCCATTCCACCCCAAGGGTCGCGCCACGGGAAGGGTTGAACTGGATCGCCACGCGTTCCTCCATCACATCGAGATGTTCCTCCTTTCCTTAGTTCCCGCCACGCCTTTACTTACCGCCCCCGCCGATTACGGCCTCACGCTCCTCCGCCGCACGCCCCGGCGTGCCACGCGTCGCCAGCAGTCCGCGCACCCCCAGAGTGCCGACTACCACCGCCAGGATGATGTTGACGGCGATCAGCACGCCGTGGACGACATAGAAGGTGGTCTCGTGGCCGTCCTGCAGGTTGAACCCGAGGTTGATCCATTCAAAGATCATGAAAGCGGCGAGGGCGGACAGAAAGACCGATACACGTCTCGTCATGCTTCTAGTATCAACGTCTGCCCCATATGCGTATATTCGCGATCTTTAGGGGATCTGTCCGGCATGTGTATGGACTCACGGCTAGGCTGATCTGCCTATGCTGCCTACGAGGACGAACCGCGGTGCCACGTCGGCGAAGACGCGGGTGACGGCACTGGGGACGATGTTGGCCGCCGTGGCGCTGCTCGGTGTCGGGACGCCACCGGCCGGCGCGACCGCCGTACCCTCCCCCGCCCCCGACGTGACCGGCTCCGACGCCCCGGACAGTACGGCACCGCCGGGCGACGCCGAGGACGCCAAGGCCGCCGGCACCCCGCGCAGCACCGTGGGCGGCAAACTGCTCGCCGGCCGCGGGCTGATCGTCCCCGCAGGGCTCAAACCACCGCCGAAGACCGAGGCCTCGGCCTTTCTCATCGCCGACGCCGACACCGGCGCCGTGCTCGCGGCCAAGGACCCGCACGGGCGTTATCGCCCGGCGAGCACGCTCAAGACGCTGACCGCCCTCACGCTCATCCCGAAGCTCGACAGGAACCGCAAGATCAAACCCAGCGACCGGGCCTCCAACGTGGAGGGCAGCGCCGTCGGCATCGTCCCCGAACCGATCTACAAGATCGACGACCTGCTGCGGGCGCTGCTCATGGTCTCGGCCAACGACGCCGCCGTCGCGCTCGCCGAGGCGAACGGCGGCATGGCCAAGACCCTCGCGGACATGAACAAGGAGGCGCGCAGGCTCCAGGCGTACGACACGGCGGCCAAGACGCCACACGGTCTCGACCAGCCGGGCCAGCGTAGCTCGGCCTACGACCTCGCCCTGATCGCCCGCGCCGGGTTGAAGATGCCCCGGTTCCGCGAGTACATCAGCACGAAGGTCGCCAAGTTCCCCGCGCCCAAGGACTACGACAAGAAGAAGAACAAGCGGGACGGGCAGGGGCGCGAGCGGCGGCACACCGCCGATCCCGACGCGAGCGGATCGCCCCGGCCGACCTACTACGAGATGGGCAACCACAACCGGCTGCTGTGGAAGTACCCCGGCATGATCGGCGTCAAGAACGGCTGGACGTCCAAGGCCCTCGGCAGCTTCGTGGGCGCCGCCACCAGAAACGGACACACGATCATCGTCGTGGTCATGCATCACCCGGGCGGATTCTGGGACGAGGTGGCCAAGCTACTCGACTGGGGCTTCGCCAACCGGGGCAAGGCCGCACCGATCGGCGAGCTCGTCGGTCCGGTGGCGCCCTCACCGCGCCCCGGGCCCAACACCCTGCCCGTACGGCCGCACGGCCGGACCCCGGCGAGCCCCGTGGCCGCCGCCGGCGGCGGCGGAGCAGGCGGAGACGACGACAGCCCGCTGCCGGTCGTCGCCGCAGTGCTGGCGGGCGGCGTGGTCCTCATCGGAGGCGGCGCCGGGGTGTACGGCATCCGCCGCCGACGCCGCGCGAACCGTACCTGACCAATCACGGCGATCACCCTGGCCGAACTTCACCGGGGCGTCGCCATGGCCGAATGACCGCCGGACCGCGAACGGTGGTGGCGGGTCGCCTGGTCCTCGGCCGACGCTTACGGACATCGGGCGATGCTTGATCGGGCCGACCGGCTGTCCCGAGGGCAGCACGTCCCTACCAGGTCATGGGCCGAGGTCAAGTCACGGCCAGGGCTGTGAATGTACTCGGTTGAGATTGCGGACGATGCCTCCGAGCAGGCCGCCGCGCTCCCCGAACAAGGTCTGCTGTCGTTCGCGTCACTTATCGATCTACCCGAGATCCACCCGTGGAGTGGTGACTCCGACGAACCACCCTAGGGCAGCAGGCCGAGACGGTCGCGGACCTGGGCCATGGTCTCGCGGGCCACCGCACGCGCCCGGTCGGCGCCGGCGGCGAGCATGCGGTCGAGCTCGGCCTCGTCGGCCAGCAGCTTCTCGGTCCGCTCGCGGATCGGGGCGAAGGCGTCCACCACGACCTCGGCGACCTCCTTCTTGAAGGCGCCGTAGCCCTGGCCGGCGAACCTCGCCTCCAGATCGGCGATCGACAGGCCCGACAGCGCCGAGTGGATCCGCAGCAGGTTGGTGACGCCCGGCTTGTTCTCCTCGTCGGCGACGACCTCGGAGCCGGTGTCGGTGACGGCCCGCATGATCTTCTTGCGCAGCCTGCCCGGCTCCTCCAGCACGTCGATGATGCCCTGCGGGCTGGACGACGACTTCGACATCTTGGCCGACGGGTCCTGGAGGTCGGTGATCTTCTCGACCTCCTTCAGGATGTACGGGTTCGGCAGCTTGAAGGTGGGGCCGTACCTGCTGTTGAACCGCTGCGCGAGGTCGCGGCTGAGCTCCAGGTGCTGCTTCTGGTCGCCCCCGACCGGCACCTGGTCGGTCTGGTAGATCAGGATGTCGGCGGCCTGGAGGATCGGGTAGGTGAACAGGCCGACGCTCGCGGCGCCCTCGCCGTACTTGGCGGCCTTGTCCTTGAACTGCGTCATCCGGCCGGCCTCGCCCATGCCGGTCTGGCAGATCAGATACCAGGCCAGCTCGCTGTGCTCGCGGACGTGGCTCTGCACGAAGACCGCGGTGCGCTCCGGGTCGAGCCCCGCCGCGAACAGCTGCGCGGCGGCGACCCTGGTGCGGCGGCGCAGTTCCTCAGGCTTGGGCGCGACGGTCAGCGCGTGCAGGTCGGCGATGAAGTAGAACGCCTCGTGGGTGTCCTGAAGCGCTACGTACTGCCGCACCGCGCCGAGATAGTTGCCGAGGTGGAACGAGTCGGCGGTGGGCTGGATTCCGGACAGAACGCGAGGACGTGCCATGACATGTAATTCTGTCAGGAGTCGGCGGGTGCCCGCGACAGGCGCTCGTCCTACCCGCTCTGCGCGTCGTACTTCGTGTCGATCGGCGCCTCTCCCGTCTTCCGATCCGGCGTCTGAACGCGGCCCTGCCCGGTCGCTTGATCCGCCGCCTGATCTGCGGTTTCAGCCTCGGTCCCAGCCGCGGCTCGAGCCGTGGCCTGAGCCGCGGGCTGCTCGGGGGCGGCCGTACGGGTGACCCGGACGCGGGCCACCCGCCGGCCGTCCATCTCGGTCACGGTCAGCTTGAGCCCCGCCGCCTCGACGGAGTCGCCCCGCCCGGGGATCTGGCCGAGCGCGGCCATCACATAGCCGCCCAGCGTCTCGTACGGACCCTCGGGCAGCCGGACACCCGTCTGATCAGCGAAATCCGCCAGGTGGACCAGCCCCTCGATCTCCATGTCGCCGGCGATGAGCCGTACGGATTCTCCGTCCTGGTCGTATTCGTCGCGTATGTCGCCGATGAGCTCCTCGACCAGGTCCTCCAGCGTCACGATGCCGTGGGTGCCGCCGTACTCGTCGACCACGATCGCCAGGTGATGGCCCTCGTCGCGCATCTCGGCCAGCGTCGTGAGCACCCGCTTGCTCGCCGGCACGAGTTTGACCGGCCGGATCGGCACCAGCTCGCTGATCGGCTCGACGCTTCCGGTCAGTACCGGATCGAGGAGATCACGGACATGGACGAACCCGATGATGTCGTCATATGAGTCGCGATAGACCGGGAACCGGGAGTGCGGCATCGCCGCGGCCAGCACCGCGGCCTCGGCCAGCGGCGTGTCCGCCGCCATGAACTCGACCTCCGTACGCGGCAGCAGCACCTCCCTGAGCTGGCGCTTGCCCGCCGCGAACACCTCGCCGATCAGGTCGCGCTCGTCCTGGGCGAGCTCCTGATGCCCCGCGACCATCTCGCGGAGCTCCTCCGTCGTCATCGCGGCCCGGTCGGCCGCCGGGTTGCCGCCGAGCAGCCGCACCACGCCGTTGGTCGACATCGACAGCAGCCAGATGACCGGCCGCGACAGGGCGGCGATGAAGTCGAGAAGCGGCGCGGCCAGCAGCGACAACCCCTCGGCCCGCTGCCGCCCCAGCCGCTTGGGGACCAGCTCGCCCAGCACCAGCGACACATAGGAGATGGCCAGCGTGACGGCCACGAACGCCAGGGGCGCCGCGGCCCCCCGCTCCAGCCCCCAGCCCGCGAAGACCGGGGTCAGCCGATCGGCGAGCTGGTCGGCCCCGAGCGCTGCCGACAGCACGGTGGCGAAGGTCACGCCGACCTGGATCGCCGACAGGAACCGGTTCGGGTCGCGGGCGAGCTTCTGCACCCGGGCGCCGCGGCGGCCCTGCCCGCTGAGCCTCCTGACCTGGCTGTCCCGCAGGGACACCATGGCCATCTCGGTGGCGGTGAAGAACCCGCCGATCAGAATGAATATCAGGACCAGGGTGATAATCACCGCGACGTTGCTCACGTCATCGTCCGTTCCCCATGTGGTCGCTCTTCTGCAGGCATTCAACCCGTTCCGCGGAGGGACCGCGTAAGCTGGGCGACAGCCGTACAGAAATCAACATACTTCAACAGACCTGAACAGAGGAGTGCCAGTGCGACTCTTGGTCACCGGTGGAGCCGGGTACATCGGCAGCGTCGTGACCGCCCAACTCGTCGAGGAGGGGCACGAGGTCACGGTGCTGGACGATCTGTCGACGGGGCACGCCGACGCCGTACCCGCCGGCGCTCGGTTCGTCCGGGGCACGATCGGCGAGGCGGGCACCCTGCTCGGCGAGAGCTTCGCGGGCTTCGACACCGTGCTGCACTTCGCGGCCAAGTCGCTGGTCGGCGAGTCGGTCGAGCGGCCCGGCCTGTACTGGTCGAACAACCTGGGCGGCACGCTGGCGCTGCTCGACGCGATGCGGCGGGCCGGCGTCGACCGCATCGTGTTCTCCTCGACCGCCGCGACGTACGGCGAGCCCGAGCGCACGCCGATCCTGGAGACCGACCCGACCCGGCCCACCAACCCCTACGGCGCGTCCAAGCTCGCCGTCGACACCGCGCTGAGCGCGTTCGCCGGCCTGTACGGCCTGGCCGCCGTCAGCCTGCGCTACTTCAACGTGGCCGGGGCGTACGGCGACCTCCGCGAGCGGCACACGGTCGAGACCCACCTGATCCCGAACGTGCTGAAGGTCGCGCTCGGCGAACGGGAGTCGGTCAGCGTCTTCGGCACCGACTACCCGACGCCGGACGGCACCTGCGTCCGCGACTACATCCACGTGGCCGACCTCGCCCGCGCGCACCTGCTCGCCCTCGACGCCACGGCGCCCGGCACACATCAGATCTTCAACCTCGGCAACGGCACCGGTTTCTCGGTGCAGGAGGTCGTCGACGTCTGCCGCGAGGTGACCGGGCACGAGATCCCGGCGACGCTCGGCCCCCGCAGGCCCGGCGACCCGGCCGTGCTGGTCGCGTCGTCGGAGAAGATCCAGCGGGAGCTCGGCTGGAAGCCGGTCCACCCCGCACTGCGCGACATCGTCGCCGACGCCTGGGCCGCCGCCGCCTCCGGGAAGGGCTCAGTCCCGGCGTAGGGCGATCCGCATGCTGGCCCGGTTGTTGGCCGGCCGCCGGTCGCCGAAATGGCGTGAGTAGACGGTGGCCATCGTGGACACGGCGCGCGACGCGTGGGACGGCACGCTGAACACCAGCCTCAGCAGGCCGGTCGACCCCGACCTGATGGGCGGCAGCGCGCACGCGACGAACGCCCGCCGATTCCGGCAGCTTCCCCCGATCGCCGATCGGAACCGGGCCTGCCGTGGCCGGAGGAAGACGTAGGCGTCCCGCACGATGCGCGGCCCCCGGTTGCGCACCTCGGCACGTACGGAGAATCGGCGCCCCGGCCGGGCGAACCTGGCCGACGACCTGAAGCGGACGGCGAGATCAGCGCCGCCGTCGACCTTGGTGACCGCCTTCGCCCTGTTGTCGGCCTCGTGGCCGTCCACGACCTCGGAGTCGATGCTGGCCCTGGCGCGGAGCGGGCCGGACGCCCCGGGCCGGACCACCCCGGTGATCGTCAAACTGCCGGATTCGCCGGCGACGACGTCCCTGGCGGACTCGCAGACGACCTGGCGACGGCCGCGGACCGGGCGGCACTCGGCCACGTTGACGTTGATGATCTGAAAGCCGCGGGGCACGTCGACCCGCAGCACCGGCAGCACGGCGTCACCCGGCCCCCTGTTGTCCACCTTGACGCGGTAGACCAGCGGCTGGCCCGGCTGGGCGACCTTCGGCGCGGCGGAGATCCGTACCGCGAGATCCGCGGCCCCCCACTGCTCCACCTGATCCATGGCGATCGCCGGGCGCGGCACCCCGGCGACGAAAACGCAGAACAAACCCGTGACGACCCTACGACCCATGCGGCTCCCCCGAACGCTCGCGATCAATTCAATCGCGTCGGAGCCGCCGCCATCCGGCCGACACGCCGCCGCTCAGCGCCGCCCGGCCGTTCCGACATCCGGGGCCTCAGTGGGGAAACCGCCTGCCCGCCCCGGCGATGCCGGCACCCCGCGAAAGCACGACCGCGGAGGCGTCGTCCGACTCCGGCAGGCCGAGCAGACCGAGCAGGGCGCGATCCGCCGTCGGCCGGTCGGCCGCCCGTTTGCTGAGGCACGCGCGTACGACCCGGTTCAGCGGGGCGGCCAGGACGCCCACGTCGACGTCGACGTTGAGTATCCGGTTCAGGGTGGCGGCGATCGAACCCCCGCCGAACGCGGACCTTCCCGTCGCGGCGTACATCATCGTCGCCCCCCAGGAGAACACGTCGGCCGGCGGGCCCACCCCGCCGCCCGCGACCTGTTCCGGGGCGAGATAGGCGGGTGTGCCGATGGCCCGGCTGGTGATCGTGCCGGTCGAGTCGACGATGCGGGCGATGCCGAAGTCGACCACGCGTGGCCCGTCGGCGGCGAGGAGCACGTTGTCCGGTTTGAAGTCTCGATGCACGATCCCCGCACGGTGGATCGCGGTCAGCGCGGTCGCCGTACCGACGGCCAGCCGGCTCAGTGCCTCGCCGCGCAGCGGACCCTCCGCCTCGACCGTCTCCTGTAGCGATCTGCCCTCGATGTACTCGCTCGCGATGTATGGCGTGTCGCCCTCCAGGTCGGCCATGAGGACCTGGGCGGTGCAGAAGCCCGCCACCCGCTGCGCCGCGCGCAGTTCCCGGGCGAACCGCGACCGCGCGATCGCGTCGCCGCTGAACTTCACGTGCAGCAACTTGACCGCCGCCCACTCGTCCATCTCGTTCCGGCCGAGGTAGACGATGCCCTGTCCGCCCTCACCCAGCCTGCCGGTCAGCGTGAACGGGCCGATCCTGGTCAAATCCCCGGGCCCCAGCGGCACGATCTGTGACTTCACGTTCCCAAGCATCGGGCAAAGAGCCGGTCAGCCCAACTCAACGGCCCCGCCCCCACCCCTCCGCTTGCCGTGATCTTGCAGTTACTCGCAGAAACCGCTCTTACCAGCATTCCACCCGCTCGTGATCTTGCAGAAACTCGCAGCCGGCACGTCCTACCTGCGCCTTCATCCTTCGTGATCTTGCAGTGCAAGATCACGAATGATCTTTTCCCACGTCAAAGCCCATCCATGCAAGTTTCTGCAAGATCACGAGCGGTAAGTGCGCAGGTCGTACGGCATCGCTGCGAGTTTTCGCAAGATCACGGGCGTGGATGTGGGACAGGGCCGCCCCCGGGGAGGGCGGCCCTGTCTGTACGGCACTGCCTGTATGGCACTGCCTGTACGGCACCATTCCGTACGGTTTTGCCTGTCTCGCCTGTCCGAGGGGACGGGTCAGGCCGACATCTTCTTCTTCAGGTTCTCGTCCAGAGCGACGAGGAAGTCCTGGGTGGTCAGCCACTCGGCGTCGCCGCCGACCAGGAGGGCGAGGTCCTTGGTCATCTGACCGCCCTCGACGGTCTCGATGCAGACCTGCTCCAGCTTCTCGGCGAAGGCGGCCACCTCGGGGGTGTTGTCGAGCTTGCCGCGGTGCTGCAGGCCCCGGGTCCACGCGAAGATCGACGCGATCGGGTTCGTGGAGGTGGGCTTGCCCTGCTGGTGCTGACGGTAGTGGCGGGTCACGGTGCCGTGGGCCGCCTCGGCCTCGACCGTACGGCCGTCCGGCGTCATGAGCACGCTGGTCATCAGGCCGAGCGAGCCGAAGCCCTGCGCCACCGTGTCGGACTGGACGTCGCCGTCGTAGTTCTTGCACGCCCAGACGTAGCCGCCCTCCCACTTGAGCGAGGCCGCCACCATGTCGTCGATCAGACGGTGCTCGTAGGAGATGCCGGCGGCCTCGAAATCGGCCTTGAACTCGGTCTCGTAGACCTCGGCGAAGATGTCCTTGAACCTGCCGTCGTACGCCTTGAGGATCGTGTTCTTGGTCGACAGGTAGACGGGGTAGCCGCGGTCGAGTCCGTACCGCATCGAGGCACGGGCGAAGTCGCGGATCGACTCGTCGAGGTTGTACATCGCCATCGCGACGCCCGAGCCCGGGAAGTCGAAGACGTTGAGCTCGATCGGCTCGTTGCCGTCCTTCGGCGTGAAGGTCAGCGTCAGCGTGCCCTCGCCGGGGATCTTGATGTCGGTGGCGCGGTACTGGTCGCCGAACGCGTGACGGCCGACGACGATCGGCTTGGTCCAGCCGGGCACCAGCCGGGGGATGTTGGACATGATGATCGGCTCACGGAAGATGACACCGCCGAGAATGTTGCGAATCGTCCCGTTCGGGGACTTCCACATCTTCTTGAGGCCGAACTCCTCGACGCGGGCCTCGTCCGGGGTGATCGTCGCACACTTGACACCGACGCCGTACTTCTTGATGGCGTTGGCGGCGTCGATCGTGACCTGGTCGTCGGTGGCGTCACGGTGCTCGATGCCGAGGTCGTAGTACTTCAGGTCGACGTCGAGGTAGGGAAGGATCAACTGGTCCTTGATGAACTGCCAGATGATCCTCGTCATCTCGTCGCCGTCGAGTTCGACGACCGGACCCGCTACCTTGATCTTGGGCATGCGTGGGGTTCCCCTTCTGAACTAACTGGCCAGAACAGTCCTTATGAGGCTCACTGGCCGTTGAGGCTATCGGATGGCTGTGGCAGCGCCTCGATCCAGGTCGCGGCCTACGGGTGGTGCAGGGACGGCAGCAGCAGGCTCAGCGAGCCCGCGACGAGGGCCGCCCCCATCACGGCGAGCACAACGGTGTCGGTGTTCCGGCTCCGTACGGCCAGCAACCCCGCCCTGCGGCCGGAGCCGAGGAAGCGCAGCGCGGCTCCGACGAGGAGCGACACCCCGATCACCACGCCGCCCACCCAGGGGGCCGCGCCGAGGCCGACCGCGCAGAGCCCGGCACCCGCACCCGCTATCACCAGCAGGTACGGTCTCCAGACCTGGCCCTTGCCGTTCGCCCTCACACCTGTCGAGTCACCGTTCGTCGATCGGCGTCCACTTCTGGTCACGCTCCCCGATGTACTCGCTGTCCGGCCGGATCAGCCGGTTGTCCGCGTGCTGCTCGATCACGTGCGCGGTCCATCCCGCCATCCGGCTCATGGAGAAGACCGGAGTGAACAGGTCCGTCGGGATGCCCAGGTAGTGGTAGACGGTCGCCGCGTAGAAGTCCACGTTCGGGTACAGACCCTTCTCCGCGAAGACGACCTCCTCCATCTCCTTGGACATCCGATAGTAGGTGTCGTCGCCGGACGCCTCACCGAGTTCCCGAGACATCCGCCGCAGATGCGTCGCCCGGGGATCCTCCGTCTTGTAGACGCGATGTCCGAAGCCCATGATCTTCTCGCCAGCGGCGAGCCTGTCCCGTACGGCCTGAGCCACGCCGCCCGGGTCCAACGCCTCCAGCGTACGCATGACCTGCTCGTTGGCGCCGCCGTGCAGGGGGCCCTTGAGCGTGCCGATGGCCGCCACGATCGCCGAATGCATGTCGGACAGCGTGGCCGCGCAGACCCGGGCGGCGAACGTCGAGGCGTTCATCGTGTGGTCCGCGTGCAGGACCAGGCAGGTGTCGAAGATCTCCGCCTCGCGCGGCGACGGCCGCCGGCCGGTGATCTGCAGCAGGAAGTTGGCGGCGACGCCGAGCTCGGGATCCGGTTCCGGAATCGCGGCACCGGTCCTGGCCGCGTGATAGCGCGCGACCAGGATCGGCTGCTGGGCCGTCAGCCGTGCCGCCTTGCGGCGGTTGGCGTCGGCGGCGTTGGAGTTCTTGTCCGGGTCCTCTGCCCCCGACAGCGAGACCAGCGTGCGCAGCGCCGCCATCGGCTCCTGCTTCTCGGCGATCTCGGCGATGTTGTTCTCCACGAGCCCGCCCAGGCCACGTCCCCGGGCCAGCTCGGCGCTGTAGCCGGCAAGCTGGTCGCGGGTCGGCAGCGTTCCGCACTGGAGTAGGTGGGCGATCTCTTCGAAGGTCGTTCGGCCGGCCAGGTCGTGGATGTCGTAGCCACGATAGAAGAGCCGACCCGCCCTGCCGTCGATGTCGCTGAGCGCTGTCGACGCGGCGACGACATCGGCAAGGCCTTTGGTGGGCTTGTCAGCCATGGGTTTTCCTCCGCTTATCTTCCCCCGAAGTCTACCCTTGAGCAGACAAATCGCCCATGGCTGGTCCACACCAGCGACAAGAATGATTCTGCTCCTCGTAAAGGAGATTCCCCACCGCCACGGGTGGGTAAGCCGGACGTGTAGCGAAAGTAACGGCGGGCTACCTGGGGAGGAACTGCCGTGGAGGGGCCGTTCATTCGGATCGAGGACAGCGGCGAGGTCATACCGCTGCGCCCCGACATCACCACGGTCGGGCGTGGGCGAGGCGTGGACATCCGGCTGACCGATCCGAGCGTGTCGCGGCTGCATGCCGAATTCGTCCGTCGCGGACCCTACTTGTACGTCGTCGATCTGGGTCTGTCCCGCAACGGCACCCGCGTGAACGGCAGGCCGATCGCCCGGAGGGTGCTCGACGACGGCGACGTCGTCTCGTTCGGGGCCGCCCGCGCCCGTGTCGGCGGGATCCCCAGAGAGGACCTCGCCCCCGAGGTCGAGCTGCGGCGGGCCGCCGCACCAGAGCTGACCCGGCGCGAGGTCGACGTGCTCACGTCACTGTGTCGGCCGGCTCTGTCGGACGAGGCATTCGTGGCCCCGGCGACGGCCAGGGAGATCGCCGACGACCTGGTCGTGACCGAGGCGGCCGTCAAGCAGCACCTGCTGCGGCTGTACCAGAAGTTCCGCATCCCGGAGGGGAGCAACCGGCGGACCCGGCTGGCCAACGAGGTCGTCGCCCTGGGCCTGGTGCGGCCCACCCCCGTCGTGCCGCCGCAGCGGGCCACCGGGCCGGCCGACACCGAGCACCAGCGAACCGCGGCGGGCCGCCGCGCCAGCTGACTGGAACGTGCCCGGGAGGGGAAATCGGCGGCGCCGGCGAGATCTCCCCTTCCCGGTGATCTCGGAGTCAGCCGCGCTCGGCCGCCTCCACCACGTTGGCGAGCAGCATCGCCCGGGTCATCGGCCCGACCCCGCCGGGGTTCGGCGCGACGAATCCCGCCACATCGGCCACATCCGGCGCCACGTCGCCGGCGAGCTTTCCGTCTACCCGGGAGACGCCCACGTCGAGCACGGCCGCGCCCGGCTTGACCATGTCCCCGGTCACCAGGCCGGGCACACCGGCGGCCGCCACGACGACGTCGGCCTTCCTGACGTGATCCGCCAGCTCGCGGGTCCCGGTGTGGCAGAGGGTCACCGTCGCGTTCTCGGTACGCCGGGTGAGCAGCAGCCCGAGCGGGCGGCCCACCGTGATCCCGCGGCCGATCACCGCGACCTCGGCGCCCTTGATCGGCACGCCGTACTCCTGCAGGAGCGCCACGATGCCGCGCGGCGTGCACGGCAGCGGCGCGTCGACCATGTGCACGAGGCGGCCGAGGTTGACCGGGTGCAGGCCGTCGGCGTCCTTGCCGGGGTCCATCCGCTCGATGAGCGCCTGAGCGTCCAGGTGCCGGGGCAGCGGGAGCTGGATGATGTATCCGGTGCAGGCCGGGTCGGCGTTGAGCTCGTCGACGGCGGCCATCACGTCCGCCTGGCTCGCGTCGGCCGGCAGGTCCTTACGGATGGAGGCGATGCCGACCTCGGCGCAGTCACGGTGCTTGCCCGCCACGTATATCTGACTGCCCGGGTCCTCGCCCACCAGGATCGTGCCGAGGCCGGGGACGATGCCCCTGGCCGCCAGCGCCTTGACCCGATCCGCGAGGTCGGCCTTGATCTTGGCCGCCGTCGCCTTGCCGTCCAGAATCCGCGCGCTCATGCCGCCATCCTCCCACGGCCTCCGTTCCGCCTCGCATCCGTCTCCGTCGGCCTCTGTCAGCGCTGATCACGCCTTTCGATGATGCGGCGGGTGAAGGGGATGAACTCCACGACCCGCCAGCCGAAATAGCCGGCGGCGATGGCGACGAAGATCAGGACGATCGGGCTGCTGCCCAGCTCGTTCATCAGGATCAGAGAGTTCGCCACGACATCGAGCAAGGGCATGAGGACTCCCGGGCAGAGGATGGGGCAGGGAAATCGCGCCCAAGAGTATCCGACCTCTTGACCTTTTTATCCCTTTTCCGCCAAAAACTGCCCTCGGTTCGGTACGGCGAGAGCCGTACCGAACCGAACCGGGCCGTCGTGATCAGTGGAAGAAGTGACGGGTGCCGGTGAAGTAGAGCGTGATGCCCGCCTCGGCGGCGGCCGCGACGACCACGTCGTCCCGGATCGAGCCACCGGGCTCGACGATCGCCTTCACCCCGGCCTCGGCCAGCACCTGGAGACCGTCGGGGAAGGGGAAGTACGCGTCGGAGGCCCCGACGGAGCCGGCCGCACGCTCTCCCGCACGCGACACCGCGAGACGCGCCGAGTCGACCCGGTTGACCTGGCCCATGCCGACGCCCACGGTGGCGCCGCCCGACGCCAGCAGGATGGCGTTCGACTTCACGGCACGGCAGGCCCGCCACGCGAAGGCGAGGTCGGCCAGCACCTCGGGCGAGGCCGCCTCACCGGTCTTGAGCTCCCAGGTGGCCGGGTCGTCGCCCGGCGCGTCCACCCGGTCGGCCGTCTGCACGAGCAGCCCGCCGTCGATCCGGCGGAACTCCGACGGGTTGCCCGGGCCGGTCGGGCAGGCGAGCAGCCGGATGTTCTTCTTCCCGCGCAGCACCTCGAGCGCGTCGGCCGCGAACGACGGCGCGACGACCACCTCCGTGAAGATCTGCGCGATCTGCTCGGCGAGCTCGTGGGTGACCTCGCGGTTGACCGCGATCACGCCGCCGTACGCCGACACGGGGTCGCACTCGTGGGCCTTGCGGTGGGCCTCGGCCACGTCGGCCCCCACCGCGATGCCGCAGGGGTTGGCGTGCTTGATGATCGCGACGCACGGGCGGTCGAAGTCCCAGGCCGCCCGCCATGCCGCGTCGGCGTCCACGTAGTTGTTGTAGGACATCTCCTTGCCGTGCAGCTGCTCCGCGTTGGCCAGGCCGTCATCCTGTAGTTCCGAGTAGAGCGCGGCGCCCTGGTGGGGGTTCTCGCCGTAGCGCAGGACCGCCCGGCGCCGCCAGGTCGCACCCATGAACGCCGGCCACTCGCCGCCGCCGTCGGGGGCGTACACACCGGAGAACCACGACGCCACTGCGACGTCGTAGGAGGCCGTGTGCGCGTAGGCCGTCGCGGCCAGCCGCCGCCGCTCGGTCAGCGTGAACCCGCCCTCCGCCACCGCCGCGAGCGTCTCGCCGTACGCCGACGGATCAACGACGACGGCGACCGTGCCGTGGTTCTTCGCCGCCGCGCGGATCATCGCCGGGCCGCCGATGTCGATCTGCTCGACGCACTCGGCGTCGGACGCGCCCGAGGCGACCGTCGCCGCGAACGGGTAGAGATTGATCACTGCGAGCTGGAAGGGCTCGATCTCCAGCTCCTCCAACTGCTTGACGTGCGAGTCCTTCGCCCCGTCGGCCAGCAGGCCGGCGTGCACCCGGGGATGCAGGGTCTTGACCCGTCCGTCCAGGCACTCGGGGAAGCCGGTGAGCGCCTCCACCTTGGTCACCGGGACGCCGAAGGACGCGATCGCGGCGGCGGTTCCGCCGGTCGACACGATCTCCACGCCGGCGGCGTCGAGCCCCCGGGCCAGATCCTCCAGCCCCGTCTTGTCGTATACAGCGATCAGCGCGCGCCTGATGGCGATGCGGGTCACCTCGTCGTCCCTCCTGGTTCCTGACATTGCTGGAAGTCCTCCTCCGGGCCCGCAAGGCCCGCACCGCCCGACCCGTCCGTACGGCCGATGCGCACGGTGCGGCCGGTCACGGCCCAGCCCTCCCGGGCCATCCGGCCCACGACCTCGACGAGCAGCCTGCGCTCGACGGTCTTGATCCGCTCGTGCAGAGTCTGCTCGTCGTCACCCTCCCGTACGGCCACCGCCTCCTGGGCGATCACCGGACCGGTGTCCACGCCCGCGTCGACGAGGTGGACCGTACAGCCGGTGAGCCGGACCCCGTAGGCGATGGCGTCACGCACCGCGTGCGCGCCCGGAAACGCGGGCAGCAGCGCGGGATGGGTGTTGACCACGGGGAACGCCGCCAGCACGCGCGGGCCGAGGATCTTCATGAACCCGGCGGAGACCACCAGATCCGGCCTGTGCTCGGCGATGCGTGCGGCGAGGCCGACGTCCCATTCATCGCGGTTCGGGTAATCGCTCACCTTCTCCACGAAGGTCGGCACACCCGCGTGCTCGGCCCGGGTCAGACCTTCGATGCCGTGGCGGTCCGCGCCGACGGCGACCACACATGCGCCGAACGCGGCACTGGCCGTGGCATCCAGCAGGGCTTGTAGATTGGTCCCCGAACCGGAGACGAGGACCACGAGCCGGAAGGACAGGGCGGAACTCCTTCGTGAGCGGGCTTCGTTTTACAGGTGACCATCGTGAGATGGTTCCTTGGAAGACGATCGGTGAGACCGTCCCCGCGCGGCGGATGGGATGGCCCCGGCACGAAAAGCGTATCGGGCGCCGACCACCACGATCCACGACGGTCCACCCCAGACGACGCGAGGCGAGGCGAGGAGAACGTGACAGCACCCCTCCAGATGTCGGCCCCCGAGACGGGTGGCCGAAGGGCGCTCGCGCTGGCGATCATGGCGCTGGTGTTCACGGTGATGCTGCCCGCCGCCGGGCTGGCGCTGTCCATCTTCGGCGTCATACTGGCCATCCGCGACCTACGCGCGCTTCAGGCGGCGAAGCAGCGGATCGGGATGGCGACCGGCGCCGTCGTGATCTCGTCCATCGCGTTCGTGCTCGGCCTGATGATGACCGCGTTCCAGTTCTACTTCTCCGCCGAGCTCGCCGCCTACACCGAATGCCGCAAGGGCGCGGGAACGGTCGAGGCCCAGCAGCACTGTTCCGATCAGCTCATGCGGTCGCTGGAGAAGAAGCTCGGCGTCACCCTCCCGGCCGATTTCCCCACCCCCGCCTGATCTCATCATGACCACTGTCGCCACCGCTTCGAACGGCGCTCATGATGCGGCGACGGCACCTCACCGGCAGCTATCCGATCACCATCGCCGGTCGGAAGGGCGGCCCGGCAAGACGATGCTCACTCCGTCACCGGCGACTCACATCACACAAGCGAACGGTCGAGGGTGCCTCCCCCCGAGGTGCAGAGGAGAAGGTCAGTCGCGGTCCCAGGCGTAGGGGTCCATATAGATCACGTGGCCGCCGCGGTCGTCGGACTCGTCCACGATGCCCTTCCTGTCGTGCTCGCGGCCGTCCTCGCGAGCCGTCCGGGGGTCGTCTTTCCGGGCGTCTTTCCGGGCGTCCTTGCGGCCGTCCTTGCGGCCGTCCTTGCGACCGTCCCTCCGGCTGTCCCTCCGGCTGTCCTTGCGGCGGCCGAACGTCTCCGCAGCGGCGGCGGCGTGCTCGTCGGGCCAGTCGTCCCTGATCACGGGGATCGGCTGGGTGTCCGCCTCGGTGGCGTCCAGCCAGTGACCCGGAAGGACCCGGGCGCCGTGATCGTGCGGCCGGACGCGACGGGCCGCCTTGGTGATCGCCGCCCCGGCCTTCCGTACCGGCTCCGGCGCGGCGACCGGACGGCGCGAGATCAGCCACCAGTTGGCGAGCCCGGCTGAGATGCCCGCGGCGACGCCGACCTCCAGCGTGACCGACAGCGCCACCTCCCAGGGGGAGGGACCGACGGCCGACAGCCGCGCCCCGCCCAGCGGGCCGCCCGACAGCGCCGCGAGCACACCCGCCATGGCGCCGGTCGACAGCC
This sequence comes from Sphaerimonospora sp. CA-214678, assembly GCF_050942215.1. Classification (GTDB taxonomy): domain Bacteria; phylum Actinomycetota; class Actinomycetes; order Streptosporangiales; family Streptosporangiaceae; genus Sphaerimonospora. The sequence continues at coordinate 1,078,682 of NZ_CP192056.1, read as the reverse complement.
CGCAGACGAAACCCCACAGCGGCGCGGCCTCGATCATCGGCGTCGGGGCGACGCGGGCCATCACGACGCCCGCGACCGCGCCCGCCGCGAACGGCACCGCGATCACGGCCATCAACCAGGCGGGAGCCGTACCCGGCGCGGGCAGCGCCCCGAGCAGCGGCAGCGTGGGGACGACGCTCAGCTTCACCCCGGTCGGCGCGATCAGCGTTCCGGTGCCGATGGCGAAGCCCGGCCCCGCGATGTACGCCATGCCCCAGATCACGGCGTTGAGCAGGTAGAGGCCCTCGAGAAGAATCAGCAGCAGGCCGCCGACGAACCCCGGGCTGAGCATTTCGGAGCGGGCGTGGATCTCCCCGAAGTTCAGCACGATCGCCACGACCACCAGCACGGCGGCGGCGGCGAGCTGCGACATCAGCGCCACTGCCGTACCGGCCACGAGCGAGCGTGGCCGCTCGGGCAGCAGGCGCAGCATCGATCGCCACGGGCCGATCGTGCGCGCGGTCGCCACCGATCCGGTGAGGAACGCCAGCGCGAAGTGGCTGACGAGGGCCTCCCCCAGGAACGGCTGGGTCACCTCGTTACGCGCGACCAGGGCGATGACGCCCGCCAGCAGGGCGTACGGCGCGGCCAGCGAGATGCCTGCCTGCGCGATGAGCACGAGCTGCGCGCGCCGGCGGGCGTTCTCGACATCGCGGGGCGTGCCCTTGGGCAGCCGGGCGGGCATGCGCAGCCGCAGGTCGGCGTCCCGGGCCATCCACAGACCGGCGCGGTAGAGCAGCGCGCCGGGCAGGATCGTCAGCCCAAGCGGCAGCAGACCGATCCGGCCGCCGGGAATGGCGAACCCCGCGTGGTGCGCGGCGAGCCAGAGCTGGCAGGCCGCACGGAACACCCCGGGCAGCCCCTCGCCGAAGGCGCCGCGCGGCGCGGCCATCCAGCCGATGAGCGTGAGCGTGGTCAGTACGGCAAGGCCGACGCCGAGCGTCCAGACGGCGGCGAGCATGCCGGAGACGGGCAGCGGGCGACGGGTCTCCTCATCGTCCCCGAGGCGGTTGAGGACGGCGCGGGGGGCGGTCCGAAGCTGGTCGAAAAGGGCCGTCACGCTACCCCATGATCCCAGCAGAACCCCGCGAATCCGCGGAGCCACGCCGCCCGGCTGTCCCCGACACCGTCGCTTTCCGCCGACCGGCTCAGCGCGACCGCATGACCTCGCGCATGAGGCGGGCGGTTTCGCTGGGGGTCCGGCCGACGCGGACGCCGACCTTCTCCAGCGCCTCCTTCTTGGCCTGTGCCGTACCGCTGGAGCCCGAGACGATCGCGCCGGCGTGCCCCATGGTCTTGCCCTCCGGGGCGGTGAACCCGGCGACGTAGGCCACGACCGGCTTGGTCACGTGCTCCTCGATGTAGGCGGCGGCCCGCTCCTCGGCGTCGCCGCCGATCTCACCGATCATCACGATCGCGTCGGTGTTCGGGTCGTCCTGGAACGCCTGGAGGGCGTCGATGTGCGTCGTGCCGATGACAGGGTCGCCGCCGATGCCGACGCAGGTGGAGAAGCCGATGTCCCGCAGCTCGTACATGAGCTGGTAGGTCAGCGTGCCGGACTTGGAGACCAGACCGACGCGGCCGGGAGTGGTGATGTCGGCCGGGATGATGCCCGCGTTGGACGCGCCGGGCGATGCGATGCCGGGGCAGTTGGGCCCGATGATGCGGGTCTTGCCGCCCTTGGCCACCGCGTACGCCCAGAACTCGGTCGTGTCGTGGACCGGCACGCCCTCGGTGATGACCACGCAGAGCGGAATCTCGGCGTCGATGGCCTCCTTGACGGCTGCCTTGGTGGCGGCCGGCGGCACGAAGACGACGGACACGTCGGCGCCGGTCTGCTCCACGGCCTCCTTGACCGTGCCGAAGACGGGCAGGCCCTCGTGCACGATGCCGGCCTTGCGTGCGTTCACGCCTCCGACGACCTTGACGCCGGCGGCGAGCATGCGGCGGGTGTGCTTGGTGCCCTCCGAGCCCGTCATGCCCTGAACGATGATCTTGCTGTTCTCCGTGAGCCAGATGGCCATTACGCACCTACCGTGGCAAGCTCGGCGGCACGCTTGGCCGCTTCGTCCATCGTGTCCACCAGCTCGACGCGCGGGAGCGCGGCGTCGGCCAGGATCTGCCGCCCGAGTTCGGCGTTGTTTCCGTCCAGCCGGACGACCAGCGGGTGTGTCACCGCCTCGCCTCGGCTCCCGAGCAGGTTGAAGGCCGCGACGATGCCGTTGGCGACCGCGTCGCAGGCGGTGATGCCGCCGAAGACGTTGACGAAGACCGACTTGACCGAGGGGTCGGACAGGATGATCTCCAGGCCGTTCGCCATCACCTCGGCCGAGGCGCCGCCGCCGATGTCGAGGAAGTTGGCCGGCCGCGGCCGGCCGGGGAGCGCCTCGCCCGCGTAGGCGACCACGTCGAGCGTGGACATGACCAGGCCGGCGCCGTTGCCGATGATGCCGACGCTGCCGTCGAGCTTGACGTAGTTGAGGTGCTTCTCCTTGGCCCGGGCCTCGAGCGGGTCCTCGGCCGCCTTGTCGACGTACCGCTGGTGCTCGGGCTGGCGGAAGGACGCGTTGTCGTCGAGGGTGACCTTGCCGTCGAGGGCCTTCACCTGACCGTCGGCCGAGAGGATCATCGGGTTGACCTCGACGAGCGAGGCGTCCTCGTCGAGGAACACGGCCCAGAGCTTCTCGATGAGGTCGGCGGCGCCGTCCAGCGCCTTCTCGGGCAGGCCGCCGGCCTGCGCGATCTCACGTGCCGTGGCCCGGTCGACGCCGTTGAGCGGGCTGACCGGCACCTTGGCGACCTTCTCCGGTGCGGTGTGCGCCACCTCTTCGATGTCCATTCCGCCGGACGCCGAGCAGATGGCGAGGAACGTACGGTTGGCCCGGTCGAGAAGGAAGGAGAAGTAGTACTCCTCCGCGATCTGGCTGGCCTCCTCGACCAGGACCTTGTGGACCGTGTGGCCCTTGATGTCCATGCCGAGGATCTGGGTCGCCTTCGCGTGCGCGTCGGCGGCGTCGTCGGCCACCTTCACACCGCCGGCCTTGCCGCGTCCACCGGTCTTGACCTGCGCCTTGACCACAACGCGTCCGGTCAGCTGCTCGGCGGCCGCACGCGCCTCCTCCGCGGTCTGCGCGACGATTCCGCGCGGCACCGGGATGCCGTATTCCGCGAAGAGTTCCTTCGCTTGATGTTCGAACAGGTCCACGAGGGTCCGTCCCCTTTAACGTCGATGGCCGGGCACCGTCGTCCCGCCCGGCATTTTCCGCCCATGAAGCCTAGCCTCCGTCCGGCGGTGGCTTCGTCATCGGGTCCGGGTGAAACCGCGCCGTTGATCTGCACAATGTTGTGACATGTCCCATAATGTTGGGGCTAGACGGCCGCAGGCATGGTGACGCGGACCACTCGACGATCTCCCGCATCGAGGCGCCCGGGGTGAAGATCCGGGCCACCACCGAACGCCGCGGTCCGGGGACGCCGTCCTCCGGAATGATCCCGCCGCAGAACGCCACGATGTCATCGGCGTTCCGCTGCGGCGGATCCCGAGCACCCGGAACGGAGATCGTCATGTCGGCACCGGACGTGATCGACGCTCGATGGCCGCCGCCCCCTTGATCTCTGTCCGCAACGGCCCCGCGCCCTCCGCACGCCGCCGGCGGCGCCGTCGGTCCCGCGAATCGGCGACGCCGTAGCCGCCTCCCGCCGCGACCCCCTCGACCCGCCGGCCAGACCCGGCCGGCACGGCGGGCGGCGACCGCGCGACCCCCTCGACCCGCCGGCCGAACCTTCCGTGCGGTCACACGTCACCCCAATTTCCTTTCAGACGAAAATGTTCGTGCGCGAAATGATAACCAGAAGGCATCAGACAATTCACAATAAATCCACAGAAACCCCAACCTTTGTGACTTTACTGTGATCATTACCCGACAGAATATCCCGGTCACCCATCGATAGATGGGGATGCATTTCGGGAGGAACGACTTATGAGGCGATTTATCGCCACTTTGGCATGTACGGCTACCGTCAGCGTGGTGACTCCCGCGCTGGCCACGCCCGCATATGCGCAAGCTCCCGCCGCCAAGCCGGTCATCGCGCTGAAGAAGCAGTTCGTCACCGGCCACGGCGTGCGTTTCACGTCGGTCAGCAAGATCGACATGGGTGGCCTGGCCTCGGTCAAGCTGCGGAGCAAGGGCACCGTCGGATTCGGCCGCACCGGCGTCACCGCGTCCGATATCACCCTGAAGGCCGACTGGGGTGGCCTCCTCGACGACGACGAGGAGCTGGAGGGCATAGACGAACCGATCCGTACGATCACCGTCAAGAAGACGACCTACTCGTCCGGCCACCTGTTCGACGCCTTCCTGCCCGAGGGAAAGACCTGGCTTCGCTCACCGGGCGGCGACCCGGCTCGTGAGCTTTCCGGCAGCTTCCTCATCAACCCCCTCGACCCGAACACGCTCCGGACGGTCCTCTCGACCACCAGGGCGACGGGCAGGGGCGGCGTCGTCGGCGGCGCCAAGACCACCCTCTACCGCGGCACGATCACGATGAAGCAGCTTCTGTCGGCATCGCCGACGACGAGGAAGCAGCTGAACGGCATGAGCGCCAAGGAGAGGGCGTCGCGGGTCAGCTGGAAGCTCTGGCTGGGCACGGACAACCTCGTCCGCCGCATCACCACCTCGACCCGCGAGACGGTGAAGATCAAGAAAACGAGCATCCAGATGGCGCTCACCAGCGACGCCAGGTTCACCGGCTGGGGCAAGAAGATAAAGGTCACCCCGCCGCCGGCCGACCAGGTGACCGACCTTTCCGACACCGACGGCGAGGTCCCGCAGACGCCGCAGATCTTCGACCTGAACCGGGGGCTCGGCCACTGAGAGTCCGAGAGCGATCCGCTCTCAGCGGCGTCCGGCGGACGGCCTCGCCTCCGCCGGACGCCGCGTCCGTTCTCTGGAGCACCGGTCTAGAGCTTCTCGATCGGGGCGTAGGCGAGGAGCAGCGTCTTCTCGCCCGCGCCACCAAAGTCGATCTTCGCTTGGGCGCGGGGCCCCACGCCGTCGACGCTGATCACCGTGCCCAGGCCGAAGGCGTCATGGGTGACCCGGTCCCCCGGGGTCAGGTTCGGAACGTTGCCCGCGCCCTTCTTCCCCGGCGCGGAGGCCGTACGGGACGGGCGGGCGACCCCGCCCACGCCGTCCCGGGACACGGCGGCCGATCTGGCGTCCTTGGCCGGATCCGTACGCCACTCGACGAGATCGCCGGGGACCTCCGTCAGGAACCGCGAGGCGGGGTTGAACGAGGGCGAGCCCCAGGAGGACCGGACGGCGGCCCGGGACAGGTAGAGCCGCTGCTCGGCCCGGGTGATGCCGACATAGGCCAGGCGCCGCTCCTCCTCCAGCTCCTTCAGGTCGCCCATCGAGCGCATGTGGGGGAAGACCCCGTCCTCCATCCCGGTGAGGAACACCACGGGGAACTCCAGGCCCTTCGCGGTGTGCAGGGTCATCAGGGTCACGACGCCGCCGTGGTCGTCCCCTTCGGGGGCGCGGTCGCTCGGAGGGACGACCCCCGCTGACCCTCCCGGAATCTGGTCGGCGTCGGCGACCAGCGCGACCTGTTCCAGGAAGTCGACCAGCGTGCCGTCCGGGTTCGCCTCGCCGAACTCGGCCGCCACCGAGATCAGCTCGTTGAGGTTCTCCAGGCGGCTCTCGTCCTGCGGATCGCGGGAGCCCTCCAGCTCGGCGCGGTAGCCGGTGGCGTCGAGCACCTCCTCGGCGAGCTCGGCCGGTGACAGCTCCCGGCTGCGCAGATGATCGAGCAGCGCCGTGAACTCCTTGATCGCGTTGATCGACCGGGTGGCCAGGCCGGGCGCCTCGTCCACCCGCAGCAGCCCCGCCCAGAAGCTGATCCGCTCCCGGTTCGCGAACGCCTCGACCATCGCCTCGGCCCGCTCCCCGATGCCGCGCTTGGGCACGTTGAGAATGCGCCGCAGCGACACCGTGTCGTTCGGGTTGGCCATGACCCGCAGATAGGCCAGCAGGTCCTTGACCTCCCTGCGCTCGTAGAACCGCACCCCGCCGACGACCTTGTACGGCAGGCCGGTGCGGATGAAGATCTCCTCGAATACCCGGGAGGCGGCGTTCGTCCGATAGAAGACCGCGACCTGACCTGGCGTGATCCCATGCTCGTCGGCGAGCCGGTCGACCTCCTGGGCGACGAACATCGCCTCGTCGTGCTCGTTGTCCGCCACATAACCGATGATCTTCGGCCCGGCGCCCTGGTCGGACCACAGATTCTTGGGCTTGCGGCTCTCGTTGCGGGAGATCACCGCGTTCGCCGCGTTGAGGATCGTCTGCGTTGACCGGTAGTTCTGCTCCAGCAGAATCGTCCGCGCGGCCGGATAGTCCCGCTCGAACTCGAGGATGTTGCGTATCGTCGCCCCGCGGAAGGCGTAGATCGACTGGTCGGCGTCGCCGACCACCACCAGCTCGGCCGGCTCGACGCCGGTGCCCTCCCGCACCACGTCGCCGTCGGCCGTCTTCAGATCCGGCCGTCCCACCAGCTCGCGGACCAGCTCGTACTGCGCGTGGTTGGTGTCCTGGTACTCGTCGACCAGCACGTGCCGGAACCGCCGCCGGTAGTGCTCGGCCACCTCGGGGAAGAGCTGGAACAGCGTGACCGTCAGCATGATCAGGTCGTCGAAGTCCATCGCGCCGGCCTCGGTCAGCCGCCGCTGGTAGGTCCGGTACGCCTCGGCCAGCATGCGCTCCAGATGCGTCCCGGCACGCTCGGCCGCCGTCTCGTAGTCGATCAGCTCGTTCTTGAAGTTGCTGACCTGGGCGGAGAACGAACGCGGCGGATAACGCTTGGGATCGAGGTCGAGCTCGCGGCAGACCATCGCCATGAGCCGCTGGGAATCGGCCTGATCGTAGATCGAGAAGCTCGAGGCGAACCCCAGCCGCTTGGCCTCACGCCGCAGGATGCGCACGCAGGCGCTGTGGAAGGTCATCACCCACATGGCCCGCGAGCGCGGCCCCACCAGCCGCTCGACCCGGTCCTTCATCTCCCGGGCCGCCTTGTTCGTGAAGGTGATCGCGAGGATCTCCCCCGGCCGGACGTCGCGCTCGGCCAGCAGATACGCGATGCGGTGGGTCAGCACCCGCGTCTTGCCGGATCCGGCTCCGGCGACGATCAACAAAGGACTGCCCCGGTGGAGGACGGCCTCGCGCTGCTGCTCGTTGAGGCCGTCGAGCAAGGGGTGGGTGGCGGCATCGGCTCGGCTGGACACGTCAACAGGGTAAGGCGGTCCACCGACATTCGGCGCCCTCCGGTCCGCCCGATCCCTTTGTTTCCCGTTTAAGGTGAATGGCCGAGACGAGGAGGACGGCAGATGCTGGACGAGGCTGGGCTCAACCGGGTGCTCGTGGTCATGGCGCACCCCGACGACATCGATTTCGGCGGCGCCGGCACGATCGCCAAGCTCGTCGACGCAGGCAAGGAGGTCGCCTACTGCCTGGTCACCGACGGCGACGCGGGCGGCTTCGACCGGGAGTTCGACAGCGGCGGCATGGCCGCGCTCCGCCGCGCCGAGCAGACGGCCGCGGCCAAATGCGTCGGCGTCACCGATCTCCGTTTCCTCGGCTACCGGGACGGGATGGTCGAGCAGACCCTCGGACTGCGCCGCGACATCGCCCGGGTGATCCGGCAGGTGCGGCCCGACCTCGTCATCACCTCCACCCCCGAGCGCAACTACGTCCGTCTCGGCCCGAGCCACCCCGACCACCGGGCGGTCGGCGGCGCCACCCTCGACGCGGTCTACCCCGACGCACGCAACCCGTACGCCTTCCCCGAACTGCTGGCCGACGAGGGCCTGGCGGCGTGGACCGTGCGCGAGGTGTGGCTGTCCGGCACGATGACCCCCGACCACTTCGTGGACGTCACGGCGACCGTCGACCGCAAGATCGCCGCACTGCGCGCGCACGAGAGCCAGACGGGGCACATGGACGACCTGGAGGGCATGGTGAAGGGGTGGCTCGCCGAGAACGCGGCCGCCGCCGGTTTCCCCGAGGGCACCTACGCCGAGGCCTTCCAGGTTGTCGTGACCGCGTGATCCGCAGGTGATCCGGCGTCGTGGCACCTGCGGTCCTCGCTGCCTCCCGCTCCGCTCCCTGCCCCCCGGATGGCGGTTACCTGACCGACTCTCTGCCTGGTGCCCCTCCCGCCAAGGTTCGCCCTGTCGCGTCGCCCGGGGTGGCACCTCGCAGCGTTGTCGCCCCACCCACGAGCATTCCTCGCGAGCTCGGATTCCTTCCGGGGCCCGGGGTGATCGCACTCCGCTACGAACTCCTCCTCCGCCTTGCAATGCACCACCCTGGACACAGCTCCTCCGGGGCAGACCTCGGCGGTCGCGGCACTAGAAGCAGGCGTTCATACCCCGCTGGTAGCCCTTCGCATAGTGGCTGGCCCGGACGTCGGGCCTACCGTGCTTACCCGGCTCCCACCAGGCGTCGTCCGGGTCTCCGATCTCCTCGAAGTTGGCGATGATCTCCTGCAAGTCTCCCGGCTCCAGCTGAACCTGCCCCGCCCTGACCACGGCCGCGAGGGTCGCACCCGCCATGCAGTCGGCCTGAAGTTCCTGCTGAACCGTGTACTGGTAGCGCAGCCCCAGCTGGGCCTGTACGGAATGCGCGAACTCGTGTGGGATGACCATGTACATGACGCCGTCACCGATTTTCTTGTACATCCTGCGCATGTAGTTCTGGTCGTAGGCGATGATGTGGCTCTCCGGACAGTAGAACGCGTTGTCGGGGCTCGATGCCTCGCCATAGCACCGCGGGCCGCGCGTGCCGACATAGGCCTTGAAGCTCCGGATCCGCTGGTAGCGCAGGCCCCACGCATTGAACTGCCTGGTCCAGAACTGCTCGGTCAGGCAACGGGCCAGCCGAATATCGCTGGTGAAGGTGTCGCCTCGGTCGTAGCACCAACGTGTCACGGTGGTGGCGCTCTCACTGGACACGAGAGTGATGGAGGAGTCGATCGAGTGGTCTGTGCCGGAGGAGTCCGGCGAGTGGCTTCCGTAAAGGAGAGCCGTCACGACAGCGGTCGATGCCAGGGACCGAGTGAAGATTCTGCGAACAGACACGGCCGAATTGTGTATCGGAGTTCCATCCGAAACCCCTTATTACGATGGCTTCTCAGCAAATATCATGATTTACCGTCAACGGCGCCTACCGGAACGCCTCAGGCGAGGCCGGGCGGCAGGCCCCGCTGCCGCTCGTTCCTTTCGGAGAGCTTGTCCGTCCTCTCCTCGATCCTCCTGGCCAACCGGGCCGCGACGTATCCGAGCGAGTTCATGGCGAGGTGGAGCAGCGACGGCGCGATCAGCCCGCCGCGGCGGCACAGTTCGTGGAAGAGCGACCCGGCGACCGCCGTCGAGACGACGGTTCCCGCGACCAGTCGTACGGCGCCCCGCGGCGCCGTTCCCGGCGCGGCCGGGGGCTCCGCCGAGGCGACGCGGCCCAGCGCCGGATTGGCGCACGCCATGTCGATCGCGGGCAGCACGTGCCACAGCCCGAAGAGCGCGGCCGATGCGGCGGCGGCCGCGGGTGACGACAGCGGCCGACCGGCAATCCCGCACGACGTGAGCAGCGCGGGCAGGACGCCGCGGAAGGCGACCTCCTCCAGCAGCACAGTCCCCACCGGCACCTGGAGCAGGATCTCCTCGGCCAAACGTCCGTGCGAGAGCGCGAGCGCCCGATCATCCAGGAACAGCGGCCTGGTCCGGGGCAGTGCGACCCCGGCCGTATAGACCGCGGCCACCCCGGCCGCGAGCGCGCCGCCGAGGCGTGCGCCACGCCCCCGTGACCCGAGGTCCTCAGCTCCGATGCCCAGTTCCCGCAGGCTCAGGCCCTCGCCCCGGGCCAGGCCGATCAGGGCGGCGGTCGTGACGGCCGACGTCAGCGGCGCCCAGCGTCTGGCGATCCGGTTGTTCAGCACGTTCGCGGCCGCGAGCAGCCCGATGGAGCACGCGACCGGATCCGTACGCCTCACCCGCACTCCTCCATGACCGATGTCATGTAGCCGCCCGGCAGGCATCGACGCCCTTTTCGAATCTTGACGAAGGCGTTTCATCCGCTTATCGGTTCGTTCGGACGCTCTCGCTGACGAATCTTTCCGTATCAGGCGCCCGACCCCGCAGCCGGGTCGGGCAACCCGAACGGCAAACAGACCCGTTCAGACGAGACGCCGTGCCGTGGCCCAGCGTGACAGCTCGTGCCGGTTGGAGAGCTGCAACTTGCGCAGCACGCTCGACACGTGGGTCTCGACCGTCTTCACCGAGATGAACAGCTCCTTGGCGATCTCCTTGTACGCGTAGCCGCGCGCGATGAGCCGCAGCACCTCGCGTTCCCGCTGCGTGAGCGAGTCGAGTTCAGGATCGATGGGCGGCGCCTCGGTCGAGGCGAACGCGTCGAGCACGAAGCCGGCCAGCCGCGGGGAGAAGACCGCGTCTCCCTCGGAGACCCGGATGATCGCGTCGGTCAGCTCGGCTCCGCTGATGGTCTTCGTGACATAACCCCTGGCCCCACCCCGGATGACCCCGATCACATCCTCGGCGGCGTCCGACACCGACAGCGCGAGGAAGCGGACCTGGGAGCCCGAGCCGAGCACCCGCCGCAGCACCTCCTGGCCGCCACCGCCCGGCATGTGCACGTCCAGCAGCACCACATCGGGCGCCAGCTCGGCGATCGCCGGCACCGCCGAATCCACGTCCTCCGCCTCGCCGACCACCTGGATCGACGGCCCCAACTCGGCGCGCACCCCGGACCGGAACAGCCGGTGATCGTCGACGATCAGCACACGAATGGTCTTCATTACTCCCTCATCATCACCGTGACTCGTCACCGTGACGCCGAGGTCACGGGTTCCTCTTCATGGTCAGCATGACCTCGGTCCCGTCACCGGGCTCGGTCCTGATCCGGGCGCTGCCGCCGTTCCGCTCCATCCTGCCGATGATCGACTGCCGGATGCCCATCCGGTCCTCCGGCACGTCGTCGAGCACGAAGCCCTTGCCGCGGTCCCTGATGAACACCGTCACCTCCCCGGGCTCCACCTCGGCATAGACGGAAATGACCGAAACTTCACTGTATTTCGCCGCATTCACCATCGCCTGCCGCGCCGCGTGGAGCAAGGCCGCCAGGCCCTCGGTCAGCTCGCAGTCGCCCACGCAGACCACCTCGATATGCACGCCGTGGGCGTCCTCCTCCTCCGCCGCGACTCTCCGTACGGCAGCGGCGAGCGTGGCGTCGGCGTCCTGCTTGGGCTGGTAGAGCCAGTTGCGCAGCTCACGCTCCTGCGACCGGGCGAGGCGTGTCACCTCGCGCGAATCGTGCGCGTTCCGCTGGATCAGCGTCAGCGTGTGGAGGACCGAGTCGTGCACGTGGGCGGCCATCTCGGCCCGTTCCTCCTGTCTGATGCGCTCGGTGCGCTCCCGCTGGAGCTCCTGGATGAGGGAGGCGAGCCACGGTGCGGCGATCATCAGAATGCCGCCGACGACGACGGCGGTGAAGACGAGGCCGGTGCTGGCCTTGGCCAGCTCGCCGCTCGCGGCGAGGAAGCCGATCGCCCCCCCGACGACCAGCAGCGCCCCGATGCCCGTACGGACCCAGGTCGCGTTGACCTGCTTGACGGCGCCGCTCATCCACCGCTGCCGCCGGTCCGGATCGGCCTGCTGCCACAAGATCAATGCGCCGACGCCGCCGATGGCCAGCGGCCAGGTGCCGTACCCTCCGCTGGGCGCGCCGGTCAGCCAGCCGAAGGCCGCCAGCACCAGCCACAGCACGGCGTACGCCGCGAGCTGCCCCCAGTCCCGGCCGGGCATGCGTCCCCTGAGCTGCTCCTTCGGCGTGAACATCCACAACGCCGCGTAGGCCACGAAGCCGAGCCCGTCGACGACGGTGAGCAGCACGAAAGCCAGCCGCATGACCACCGGGTCGAGCCGGAGCTGGGCCGCGGCGCCCTGGGCCACCCCGGCGATCACCCGGCCGGTCATCGGCCGGACCAGCCTGGGGTGGTGCGCCTCCGGGGCGCTGGGCATCGTGTTAGGCATCTCAGACATCTCGGCAAGCATCGTCACACGTCAGGGCCCCACCTCGCATCAGGGGGCGCCCTGGTCCGCCCCCGACCCCTCACCCCGACCTCAGGGGTGTCCGTCAGGCATCGCCTTCAACCAACGTGTTTGAAGGATCCCATTTGGGCGGTCGATGGTCGGGATACTGTTGCATCAACAGGCAGTGCGCTGCGAAGACCGACGTCGAGCGAGGTACAGCGATGCTGGAGGAACGGCGAGACGATGCCCGATGAGCCATCAGGCCGCCAGCACGACCGGGAAATCGCGGTTGAACTGGACTCGACCGGCCTCAGCATTGGAGTTGAACGGGAAGCCTCCGATGAGGAGGTCATCAAGGCACCCTTCGATCCGGAGAAGATCGACGTCACCACACGGAATCCAACCGTGGACTTACTGCTCTCTCGGATCCGGCGCCGTGTCCTCGATCTACAACCAGATTTCCAGCGGTTCGCAGGCATCTGGACACAGCAGGCCCAGAGCCGACTGATCGAGTCGATGCTACTACGCATCCCGCTGCCGACGTTTTACGCAGCAGAGGCAGGGGATGAGCGATGGATCATCGTCGACGGAGTTCAGCGGCTCACCACGATCGCGTGCTTCATCGATCCCGAAAGCGTGGGTGCGGCACCGCTGGTTCTCAAAAATTTGGAGTACCTTGGGGACGACTACGAGGGCAGACGGTTTACGGAATTGCCTGGCCGGTTCCAGACTCGGCTACTTGAGACCGAGGTGGTGGTGCACCTCATCCGAAAAGGCACGCCCGAACCGGTGATGTTTAACATTTTTGCCCGGATCAATACTGGAGGCCGGCCGCTGACCCGCCAAGAGTTGCGTCATGCGCTGATCCCGGGACCGGCACGTGCCCTGCTACAGGAACTCGCAAACTCCGAGGCGTACCAGCGCGCCACGCTGGGATCAGTATCGCCCGAGCGCATGGACGACCGGGAGATGGCGCTGCGATTCATCGCCTTCCGGCTCTCCAAACCCACGGACTACGCACGCCATGACTTCGATGACTTCCTCCGTGACGCGATGCACGAGGTGAACAGGCTCGCACCCGAGCGAGTAGCACAGCTGCAGCAGGAGTTCGCCCGGGCCATGGACGCCGCACGGGACATCTTCGGAGAATATGCCTTCCGCAAGTACTATCCGGACCGGAGTCGGCGTTCTCCAATCAACAAGGCCTTGTTCGAAGCCGTCGCTGTCAACTTGGCACAGCGCTCTGAAACAGAGCTCGCGATACTACGCAAATGCGGTGATCGAGTGTTGGAGCGACTTTCCCGACTGATACTCATCCCCGATTTTGAGCGAGCGATCTCATTGGGTACCGGTGACATCAGGAAAGTGCGTCTCCGCTTCGCCTGGGTGGACGCGATGCTAACGGAGGCGGCAAATGCTTGACCGTCTCAGCATCACCAACTTCAAAGCCTTCGCCACAGCCGACATCACATTCGGCCGCTACACTCTATTGTCCGGACTCAACTCCAGCGGAAAGACCACAGTGCTGCAGGCCCTGGCGTTGCTGCGCCAGTCTCATGGCACCCTTGATGAGGAGGGAGGCGGCTTCCTACTCAACGGCGACCTCGTCGAACTAGGTGTGGGGCAGGACATCCTGCACGAAAACTATGTCTCCGTCGACGACGCCGAACCACGGATTGAACTTACTCTCCAGTGCGGTGACGAGTCGCGTTCTTGGGCCGTCGGTTACGAACGGGAAGCCGATCTCCTACAGATAAGGGACCGATCTCATAGTCCTGTTGAGGTTCGATCAACATCGTTGTTCGGGACGGGTTTCCAGTACCTGCGCGCAGACCGTATTTCCCCTGCAGTCAGCTACCCACGCTCTCATGAGGTGGCCATAAGACAGGGCTTCCTCGGTTCCCGCGGTGAACACACCGTGAACTACCTTCGGCACTTTCAGGACGAGCCGGTCACCGATAAGCGTCTTCACCATCCACAGTCTCGTTCACGCGGACTGCTCGACCAAACCGAGGCGTGGATGCAGGAGATCTGCCCAGGCGTGAACCTGCAAACGGACGCGATCGAGGGCACCGATTCCGTGCGCCTCAGTTTTCGGTTCGGCACCGCCGGCTTGTCAGCCAGCAACCGTTATCGGCCCACGAATGTGGGGTTCGGGCTAACGTATGTACTTCCCGTGGTGGTGGCCTGCCTCACCGCGCAACCGGGAAGCCTCCTGCTTCTGGAGAATCCCGAAGCACACCTGCATCCACGCGGGCAGACCGCGATGGCGATGTTGACGTGCGCAGCCGCCGCAGCCGGAGCTCAACTAGTTGTCGAAACGCACAGCGATCATGTGCTCAATGGTGTCCGACTGTCAGTGAAGGAGCGAAGGCTCTCCGCTGAAGACGTCGTGCTCCACTATTTCCGAAGAAGCACCGACGGGATAGAGATCCTCACGCCCACTCTTGGATCCGATGGGATGCTCTCCAACTGGCCTGAGGGTTTCTTCGACGAGTGGGAGCGTTCCCTGGATCGACTGCTCGACTGAACCGGCCGGAAGGAACCCCCTGTGCCTGTCATGTTGTTCTTCAACGAGCTGTCGGTTACGCTTACCGCTTCGCCACAGCAGATCGACAAGACCATGGCTGAGTTCGTGGACCTGGTGCGGACGATCCACAGGTGGCGGAGGGACGCGGCTCTCGTCACGGCGGTACCACTCAAGTCGTTGGAGCTCGCCCCTGGCTACTCTATCCAGCAGTGGATCGCCGCCGATGGCGCCAACCGCGACCGCTGGAGACTTATCCGCGCCGTCCAAAACCGCGCCCCCTACCGTTCACTCATCCCCGACGACGCGGACTCCGATGTCGAGTACCGACACGATGACAACCGCGCAGAAGGCATCGGTACGGCGCATCTGCTGGGAGGTCTCGCAATCAGCCTGCCAAGCGAAACGAAGTGGGACAGCCCCTGGGTAACAGCCGACCGAACGATGCTTGCGGAGGACGAGTACGGGAGCGTGTCGCTACACGAGGACACAGTCGAGGTGCGCCATGCCGCCACCCGAAGCCATATCGAGCTGCACAAGAACTGGGTTCAAGAGACAGGGCGGGACGGCCTCGGCTCTGGTGTCGCCATCTGGGAAAACAGGTCGCTCCACTTTCCGCACCTGACATTCCTGCCACGAGTGGAGGACGATCTGCGGAGCCTGCGGCAAGATTGGGTGCGTTCTGTTTCCGGGCTACTGCTTAGAGTGCAGGACGCAGTGGCGGAGTGGAACGAAGGAAACGCCGCCTTGCCCTCGTGGCGAACGAAGGTGAGCCAGGAGTTCGAAGGTCGCGAGCGGCTGTGCCAGTTCGTAGACCTCGATGGCGTCTCCCGCGTCTTCGAATGGCACGCCAGATTCACCCCGGGCGCGGGTCGACTCCACTTTCGGCTAGTGGCAGAGGACCGCACTGCCAGAGTTGCGTACATCGGCCTGAAGCTCGGCCTTTGAACCTCCCCTGATCCAGCTTCCTGTGGGTCGGGGACGAGTCAGGGGTTACCCCGATGGCAGGCAGGTGGTGGACGCGGCCAGGATGGGAGCATGACCGAAGCGCCGACCACCGCTGCCCCCGATCCCCGGCCGGATCCCGCCGCCGGACCGGAGCCGGAGCAAGTGCTGAGCCGCGACGGCTCGGGCCGCATGCTCACCGGGGTGTGCGCCGGCCTCGGCAGGTTCACCGGGATGGACCCGGTGCTGTTCCGAGTCGGGTTCGCCGTGCTGGTCCTCGCCTCCGGCACCGGCATCCTGCTGTACGTCGCCGCGTTCCTGCTGATGCGACGGCCCGGCGGGCAGCCCGGCCATCTGGAGCAGTGGACCAATCGGCTGTTCGACGCCGAGACCGTGCTCGCGCTGATGGCGGCGGTCTTCGCGCTCGGCCTGATCATCAACGTCGGGTCCGGTGGGGTCAACAGGGGCACCATCGTGATCGGCACGCTGCTGGCCATCGTGCTGCTCGCCGCACACGCACGCGGTGTCGACCTGCGAACACTGGTCAAGTCGATGCCGGAACGGGCGACCGGGCGGCGCGGCATGAGGCCCTCCGGGGGCCGGGCCACCGCGATGCCCGCGACCGCGACGTTCCCCCCGCCGTTCCCGGAGCAGCCGTACGACACGGTGCCTCCCGAGCAGCCGTACGACGCGGTGCCCCGGCACCAGCCGGATGGAACGGCCCGCTTCCAGGCTCCCGGCATCCACGTCCCGGAGAACCCGCACGTTTCCGAAGGGGTTTCCGCCGGAACCGGGCCCGACGGAATCGGGCCTGACGGAACCGGGACCGACGACGCGGGCGTCTCGCCGCGGTGGGAAGCGGCATCCGCCGACGCGCCTTCGGCCTCCGCCGGCGCGTCGGCCACCCGGACTCCGCCGATCCCCGGCGGCCCCGCACCGGATCGTCCCGCCCCTGATCACCCCGCATCCGGTCACATCGGACCGGAGTTCCCCGGTGCCGGCCCCCAGAACACGGCGCCCTCCGGCTATCGGCGGCTGTCGGATCTGGCGCGGGAGGCACGCGCCGGCACGTACGGCTACGCCGGCGGCGAGCCGTACGCCCCGCACGGCCCCTACGCCCCGCGACGGCCCCACCCGCCGGTGGCGCCCGGGCCGTACCGGCCGGTCACGCCGCCCCCGGCCCGGGTGAAGGTCAAGCGGCCCAAGTCTTTCATCGGCGGACTCACCATCTGCCTCGCCCTGATCATTGGAGGGATCATGGTTACGGTGCAGCAGTCGGGCACCGGTTCGGTCAGTCTGCCGGTGATCGGCGGGGCGGTCCTCGTCACGATCGGCGCGGGCCTGCTCATCGCGACATGGTTCGGCCGGGGCGCGACGCTCGTCATCGCCGGCACGATCGTGTCTCTCGTCCTCATCGCGGGATCGACGATGAACGGGATCCCCAAGAAGGTCGGCAGCTTCGCCTGGCATCCCGTCGAGGTCACGCAGGCGACGACGGACTACACGATCGGGATCGGCGAGGGCCGGCTCGACCTGAGCGACCTCGCTCTCCAGTCCGGCGCCCGGATCAGGTTCAACGCGTCGGTGTCGATCGGGCAGCTCACGGTGATCGTGCCCCCGACCGCGCGGGTGGAGGTGCACGGATACACCCGGGTGGGCGAGGTGAAGATCGATCACAAGGTGGAGGACGGTACCGACGTCCGGTTCGACCAGGTCCTGGAGCCCGAGGCGACCGGCGAGTCCGACGCGCCCACGATCGAACTCCATGTGAAGGCCGGGGTCGGGGACGTGGAGGTGCGGCGTGCCGCCTGACCCGCTCATGACGCATGACCGGCCCCTGCTCCCCGACCGGAAGGCCGAGCGCCCCCGCCTGGTCCACCGGACCGACTGGATGGCGCTGCTCAGCGGCCTGCTGTTCATCGGCATCGGCATCCGCTACCTGGACGGCCCCATCCCCGATCCGGTCGTCATGGCTCCCCTGCTCATCGGCGGGCTGGGGTTCGCCGCGTTCGTCGCCATCATCGTCAAGATATTGCGGCACTGACTCCGGGGCCCCGGACGACCTCGCATATCGCTGTGAACATCGCTCTCACGGGCGATCCGACCGGCTCACACTAGACTGAGGTGGTGTGTCCGCCCTGCTCGCCCTGGAGTTCGTCAGCACGCTTCGCATGCGGCGGTCCGGGCTGGCCGACGCGCTGGCGGATGCCGCGGGAATGACCGCCTGGGGCCGGGAGCACGCCACCGCGCTGGGAGTCGATCCGGACTCGTTCACCGCCACGGAGACCCTGCGGGCCGAGGTCGTCGAGCTCCGGCAGGCCGTTCGCGCGCTGTTCGCCCGAGCCGTCTCCCCCGGTCCCGCCAGCACCGCCGACGCCGACCTGCTGCCCGCCTTCCGTCCGTCGCTCGAGTTGGTGAACGCGACGGCGATGGCGGTGCCGGTCACACCGAGGCTGGACTGGCCGGCCGACGACGTTCCCGTCGTCCACGTCGTCCCCGCTGTGCCCGCCGGGGAGTCCGAGCGGATCAGGGCGGCGCTCGCCGCTTCGGCGATGGAACTGCTCGCCGGGCCGTACCGCGAGAAGCTGCGGACCTGCCCCGCACCTCGCTGCGTGCTCTATTTCGTCAAGGAGCATCCGCGACAGGAATGGTGCTCGGTGACGTGCGGCAATCGTGCGCGTGCGGCCCGGCACTACCGACAGCACAGCGGCAGCCGCTGAGGCCTCGCCCGCCGCGCCGCCGCGTCTTCCCACGGTACGGCTCGCCGTACGGCTCGGCGGCGCGGCGGGAGCGGGTCACGCCCTGTTCCGGCCCGACCGTAACCACATCCTCCTAATGGACTTTGCACCTTCCTTCCGTTAGATTACGGGCCAGTGGATAACGGTTCTATCCGTTATATCCAGCCCTATGGGAGAGATCATGATTGTGAAGACCGGTCATGTCGGGCTCAACGTGATCGACCTCGGCAGGTCGGTGGACTTCTACCGAAAGGTCCTCGACTTCGAGGTGCTCGACGAGTCGCACGAGGAGGGCCGCCGCTACGCGTTCCTCGGTCGTGACGGAAACCTTGTACTGACCCTGTGGCAGCAGAGCGAGGGCGCCTTCTCCTCCGCCCGGCCCGGCCTGCACCACCTGTCCTTCGAGGCGCCGGACATCGAGACCGTCCGCCGGGCGGAGGCCGTCATCCGCGAGATCGGGGCCCCGCTCCACCACGACGGAATCGTGCCGCACGGCGAGG
This sequence comes from Sphaerimonospora sp. CA-214678, assembly GCF_050942215.1. GTDB lineage: Bacteria > Actinomycetota > Actinomycetes > Streptosporangiales > Streptosporangiaceae > Sphaerimonospora. Next base: position 1,059,833 of record NZ_CP192056.1, on the reverse strand, counting down.
GCGCCTCTTCCGGAGGCGTGTTCTTCGAGGACCCCGACGGCATCCGCCTGGAGATCTACGCGCCCAGCGGGGCCGACGACCGCCCTGCCCCGGTAGCCGACGCCCCCACCTGCGGCTTCTTCTGATCGATTCCGGTAAGGCAGAGCCGTACCGGAAAGGAGGACCTGTGTGGCATCCGGGCGAGGTCGCGCTCCAGCGCCGGGCCGGCGTGCGGCCGGCGGAGCATGGCTCGGCCCGTGTCCGTGCCGAGATTCCCACCGCGGCGGCGGAGTTCCTGCGCGCCCAGCGCATGATCGTCATCGGCACCCCGGACCGGGACGGCCGCGTCTGGGCGACGGCGCTCACCGGCCCGCCGGGCTTCGTCGCCGCCTCCGGCGCACGAACGATCGTGATCGGCGCGTTGCCCACGGTGCCGCCCGCCGAGATCTTCGACACCGAGCACGACCTCGGGACACTGGCGATCGAGCCGATGACCCGGCGGCGGATGCGCGCCAACGGCCGAGCCCGCCGAGACGGCGATCGACTGCTGTTGCTGACCGATCAGGTGTACGCGAACTGCTCGAGATACCTGCAGCGCCGTGAGATGAGCGGGGAGGTGCCGGGCACGGCGCGAACGGCCCAGGTCGGCGCCGCCCTGAGTGCCGAACAGCAGACGTCGATCCGCGACGCCGACACGTTCTTCATCGCCACCCACGCCGACGGGCTCGGCTCGGACGTGTCGCACCGGGGCGGCGACCCCGGGTTCGTCCAGGTCGTCGACGGACGACGACTGATCTTCCCCGACTACGCGGGGAACCTGATGTACATGACGCTCGGCAACCTGGAGCTCAACCCGATGGCCGGGCTGCTCTTCCTCGACTGGAAGACCGGGGACGCGCTCCACCTGACCGGCCGGGCACGGGTGCTGTGGGACCCCGGAAACGTGCCGGGCGCCGAGCGGCTCGTCGAGTTCGAGGTGGACTCGGTCCTGCAGGTGGCCGGTGCCAGCCCGTTCCGGTGGACGTTCGTGGATCGCTCCAAATTCAACCCGCCGGCGCCGGTTCCATGATCGCCACTCCCCCGCGAACACACGAGAAGAGGTTTTCGACATGAAGTCATCAGTGCCCCCCTTCACCGAGGAGACGGCCCGCGCCAAGGTCCAGGCGGCCGAGGACGCCTGGAACACCCGCGATCCCGAACGGGTCGCCCTCGCCTACACACCCGACTCCGTCTGGCGCAATCGGGACGAGTTCGTCTCCGGGCATGCCGAGATCCGGCGGTTCCTCGCCCGCAAGTGGGCCAAGGAACTGGACTACGCGCTCCGCAAGGAACTCTGGGCCTTCGCCAGCGACCGCATCGCCGTGCGCTTCCAGTACGAATGGCACGACTCCGACGGACAGTGGTGGCGCAGTTACGGCAACGAACTGTGGGAGTTCGACGAGAACGGGCTGATGCGCAGGCGGGAGGCGAGCATCAACGACGTGCGTATCGACGAACGGGACCGGCGCATCTTCGGCCCCCGCCCCGCCGACCAGCACGGCGTTTCCTTCCCGCTGCGGTGACGGCGGGCGCGGCGACACGCCGTCCTTGACACGACGGGACCGGGGTAAGTCCTCACGCACCCGCTGACGAGTGTGACGAATTGACGTCCAAGTGATGAGGGGGGCTTGACCAAACGGATGTGGAGCGTACGTTCGCTGATATCCGGTCTCACCGCCTTGGGGAGGACGCCATGCCCCGGATCACCGTCAAGGTCGACGACATCACCTACGAAGAAGACGTGGAACCACGAACGCTCCTGGTCCACTTCCTGAGAGATCGATTGGGAAAGACCGGCACCCCGATCGGCTGCGACACCAGCAACTGCGGGTCGTGCACGGTGCTCATGGACGGCAAGAGTGTGAAGAGCTGCTCGGTGCTCGCCGTACAGGCGGACGAGAGTGAGATCGTCACCATCGAGGGCCTGGCGAGCGACGGGAACTGGCACCCCATGCAGCGGGCCTTCCACGAGGAACACGCCCTCCAGTGCGGCTACTGCACGCCCGGCATGATCCTGGCCGCGATCGACCTGCTCAACGACGACCCCGACCCCTCCGACGAGGCCATCCGCGAGGGCCTGGAGGGGAACCTGTGCCGGTGCACCGGCTACTGCAACATCGTGCGTGCCGTACGGCGAGGCGCCGAGGAGATGGGGGTGACCTCGCGGTGACCGAAACGGATACGGCGCCGACCGGCGCGATGAGCGAGGTGGGCAGGGCCCGCCGGCGCAAGGAGGACGCGCGGCTTGTCACCGGCCGCACCCAGTGGACCGACAACATCCAGCTTCCCGGCATGCTCCACGTGGCGTTCCTGCGCAGCCCGCTGGCGCATGCGCGGATCACCCGCGTCGACGTCTCGGCCGCGCGCGGCCGGCCCGGCGTGGTGGCGGTGTTCAGCGGCCGGGACTTCGCCGGCGAGCAGGGCAGCCTGCCGTGCGCCTGGCCGGTGACCGAGGACGTCGTCATCCCCGATCATCCGCCGATGGCCGTGGACGAGGTCCGCTATGTGGGCGAGGCGGTGGCCTGCGTGGTCGCCACCGACCGCTACCGTGCGGCGGACGCGCTGGACTCCATCGAGATCGACTACGAGCCGCTGGACCCCGTGCTCGACATGACCGAGGCGCTGATCGAGGGCTCCGCGACGGTCCACGAGGCCGGGAACAAGGCGTTCACCTGGAAGTTCGCCCAGGGAGACGTCGAGGGCGCGTTCCGCGACGCGCCCGTCGTCATCGACAGGACCTTCGTCCAGCAGCGGCTCATCCCCTCGGCGATGGAACCACGCGCCGTCGTGGCGCAGACCGACGGCGACGCGTTCACCCTGCATTCGGCGACGCAGATCCCGCACATCCTGCGGGTCATGCTCGCGCTCACCACCGGGATCCCCGAGCACAAGCTCCGCGTGATCGCGCCGGACGTGGGCGGCGGGTTCGGCTCCAAGCTGCAGGTGACGGCCGAGGAGGTGCTCTGCCTACTGATCACCCGCCGTCTCGGCCGCCCGGTCAAGTGGACCGAGTCGCGATCGGAGGGCAACCTGACCGTGCACCACGGCCGCGACCAGCTCCAGCGGATCAGCGTGGCCGCGGAGAACGACGGCAGGATCCGCGGCGTCAAGGTCGACCTGCTCGCCGACATGGGCGCCTACCTGATGCTGGTCACGCCCGGCGTGCCGCTGCTCGGCGCGTTCATGTACGGCGGCATCTACAAGATGGACGCCTACGACTTCACCTGCACCGGCGTCTTCACCACGAAGATGCCGACGGACGCCTATCGGGGCGCGGGCCGGCCCGAGGCCACCTTCGCGATCGAACGCGCGGTGGACGAGCTGGCGGCCGAGCTCGGGCTCGATCCGATGGAGGTCAGACGCCGCAACTGGATCAGGCACGCGGAGTTTCCGTACACGACGATCTGCGGCCTGACCTACGACTCGGGCAACTACGAGGCGGCCACCGACCGGGCGCTCGCGCTGTTCGGCTACGACGAGTTGCGGGCGGAACAGGCCGATCGGCGTGACCGCCGCGATCCGGTCCAGCTCGGCATCGGCATCTCGACGTACACCGAGATGTGCGGCCTCGCGCCGAGCCGGGTCCTCGGCAGCCTGTCGTACGGCGCGGGCGGCTGGGAGCACGCCGAGGTCCGGATGCTCCCGACCGGCAAGGTCGAGGTGGTCACCGGCTCCAGCCCGCACGGACAGGGACACGTGACCGCGTGGAGCCAGATCGTCGCCGACGCGCTCGGCGTCCCGTTCGAGGACGTCTCGGTGCTGCACGGCGACACCGCTTCGTCGCACAAGGGCATGGACACCTACGGCTCCCGATCCCTCTCCGTCGGCGGCATCGCCGTGGTGAAGGCGTGCGAGAAGGTGCGGGAGAAGGCGCGGCAGGTCGCGGCCCACATGATGGAGGCATCCCCCGACGACGTCGAGTTCTCCGACGGACGGTTCCGAGTACGCGGCACCACCACGGAGCGGACCATCCAGGAGATCGCTCTCGCCACGTTCGCCGCACACGACCTCCCCGAGGGGTTCGAGCCGCGGCTCGACGCCCAGGCGACGTTCGACCCGGACAACTTCTCCTTCCCGCACGGGACGCACCTGTGCGCGGTCGAGGTGGACACCGAGACCGGCGCGACGACCATCCGGTCCTACGTTGCCGTCGACGACGTGGGCACGGTGGTCAACCCGCTCATCGTGGAGGGACAGGTGCACGGCGGCATCGCCCAGGGGATCGCCCAGGCGCTGTTCGAGGAGGCGGTGTACGACGCCGACGGCAACCTGCTGACCACGACCATGGCCGACTACCTGCTGCCGTCCGCCACCGACCTGCCCGTGTTCGTCACCGACCGCACCGAGACCCCGGCGACCTCGAACCCGCTCGGGGTCAAGGGCGTCGGGGAGGCCGGCACGATCGCCTCCACCCCGGCCGTGGTCAACGCGATCGTGGACGCGCTGCGCCCGTACGGCGTAAGCGACGTGCGGATGCCGTGCACTCCCGAACGGGTGTGGCGGGCCATCCACGATCGAGCGCCCAGCGCAGAGGAAGGAGCATCGGTTTGATTCCCGCGTCGTTCGACTACTCCAGGCCGTCGTCGCTGGAGGAGGCCCTGGCCGTGCTCGGTGACGCCGGGGAGGAGGCCAAGGTGCTCGCCGGCGGCCAGTCGCTGCTGCCGCTGCTCCGGCTGCGGCTCGCCTACCCCACCGTGCTGGTCGACATCGGGCGCGTGGCCGAGCTCAGCGGCATCGCCGACCGCGGCGACCACGTGTTCATCGGCGCGATGACCACGCACCACGAGGTGGTCCGGTCGCCGATCGTCAACGAGCACTGCCCGCTGGTCGCGCTGGCGACCGCGACCGTCGCCGACCGGGCCGTACGGCACCGCGGCACGTTCGGCGGGTCGCTGGCACACGCCGACCCCGCGGGCGACCTGCCCGCTGTGGCCCTCGCCCTGGACATGGACCTCGTGGCGCGATCGTCCACCGGAGAGCGGACCATTCCGGCGGCCGATTTCTTCGTCGACTATCTCGAACCGGCCCTGGAACCCGGAGAGATCCTCGTCGGAGCCCGCGTGCCCAAACTCGGCCAGGGGTGGGGCTTCCACTACGAGAAGTTCCACCGTACGGCCCAGGCGTGGGCGACGGTCGGGGTGGCGGCAGCCGTACGCCGGTCGAACGGAACCGTCGCGGAGGCGCGGATCGCGCTGACCAACATGGGGCCGACCCCGATCAGGGCGGTCGCCGTGGAGGCGGCGGCGCGCGGCGCCGCGGCCGACCGCGACGGCGCGCTTCGGGAGGCGGCCGAGCAGGCGGCCGAGGGCACCGATCCCCCCGGTGACCTGCACGCCCGGCCCGACTATCGGGCACATCTGTCCCGGGTGCTCACGCACCGGGCCCTCCTGGCCGCCTGCGCGGTCTAGGAACCCGGGGACCTGGTCCCCCAGGAACACAGCATCGGGTTGCCGAAACCGGTTCGGGAACTCGGAAAGGAGTCCGGTCGTGGCGCTGCGGTTCGAGCACGAGTTCATGGTTCCCGTCCCGGTCGAGCGGGCCTGGCCGGTCCTCCTCGACCCGGAACGGATCGCGCCGTGCCTGCCCGGCGCGGCCCTGGAGTCGATCGACGGCGATGCGTTCACCGGCCGGTTGCGGGTGAAGGTGGGCCCGATCACCATCGTCTATCGGGGCAGCGCGGAGTTCGAACACATCGATCCGGACGCGCGTACGCTGACGCTCCGGGCCGCGGGCAGGGAGACCCGCGGCCCGGGCACCGCGAACGCGGAGGTGACCGCGCGGCTCTCCGCCGAGGACGGGCACACCCGGGTGCGCGTGGAGACCTCGTTCAACGTCACCGGACGGCCGGCCCAGTTCGGCCGGGGCATGCTGGCCGATGTCGGCGGCAAGCTCATCGACCGCTTCGCCGCGAACCTCGCAGGGCTCTTCGAGGAGGAGCGGCCCGAGGCGGAGCCGGAGCCCCCGGCGCCGGCGGCGGCCCCCGCACCGGCTGCCCCCGCACCGGCTGCTCCCGCTCCGGCGGCCGCCGAGCCGAGAGATGCGAACTCCCCGCTGAGTCATCGCACGGCCGAGGAGCAGGAGCTCGACCTGCTGGAGCTCGCGGGCGGGCCGCTCGCGCGGCGGATCGCCGTCCCGGTGGCCGTGCTCGCCGCGCTGGCCGCGCTCGCGGCCCTGATCCACCTGCTCCGCCGTTTCCGCCACCGGGCGTGATCTCGTGGGGTGGGGGTTGAGGGGGTCGGGGAACGGCGTCGTTCAGCGGGGCAGCAGTTCGCCCGACCGCTGCCTGGGGAGGCCGGCGAGCATGCGCTGACCATCGGTGAGCAGGGCGGCGATCGGACCGGGCTCACGCAGCCGGGTCAGCCGGTCCCGGTTGTACTTGCGCGTCCGCGCCGTACGACGCTTGCTCGCCGCCGATTTGAAGGCCGCGACGTGGTCGCGGTCGGGCCGCGGCGCGCCGGTCAGTTCGTACCCGAGGGAGCTCAGCCGCTCGCCCAGCACCTCCTCGCACAGCGAGACCTCCCACGGCTCCAGCCTGTCGACCCACTTGCCCGCGTGGGCCGTGGTGACCTCGCTGTGGGTGTTGCTGTGCCAGACCTTGTGCTTGGGCACCGCCATCTCGGCGATGTGGCGCGGCTCGCACATCGCGGGGTCGTACTCTTCGCCGATGAACGCGCACAGCTTCTTCAGCTCGGTCTCCGGATCGGCGGTCAGGTCCTCGTACCGGAGCTGGTAGAAGCTGTCCTCCGGCAGCTTGCGCGCGTGGCGGCGGCCGAAGTCGATCGCCTCGGCCCAGTTGGCCGCCGCGTGGAAGGTGTCCGGCTTGTACCAGGGCATCTCCTTGAGCGAGGCGACGCAGTCGCGGCCGTCCCTGACCAGGTGGACGAACTGGGCGTCGGGGAACATGCGCATCAGCATCTCGACGTGCCGGTAGTAGCTCGGCCGCTTGTCCCCCCAGCGCGGCTTGCCGAACCGCTCCGCGTAGCACTTGAAGACCATTCCGATCACCGAGCCGAAGCTGCCCGGCCCGAGCATGGCGGCGTGAACGAACTCCCCCGAGTCCAGCCCCAGCTCACGGAACTTGGTGTTGCGCCCCTCGGCGATCCAGGTGGCGAGCCTGCGGCGGTTGTCCGCGAGCCGCATGTCGCCGTACGCGCGCCGCGAGAAGTAGGCCGGGACCAGGAACCGGGTCTCCGGCGGTACGGCGATGCGCGGGTGTGAGTGCAGCATGAGCTGCAGCATCGTGGTCCCGGAACGCGGGCAACCGACGACGAAGATCGGTCTGTCGGACTGCATGATGATCTATCCCCCCGTGATGAGTGTCAACTCAGTAAGGCCCGGTCGAATCAGACAAGGATCTTCTCCCTCTCCGGTGCGCCCTGCGGGATCTGCCGGGCCGCCAGCCAGACGCGGTAGACGAGGAACATCTCGAAGGCCAGCAGCAGCGCGCCGGCTCCGATCGAGACCGGCACCAGCGCCCATGATCCGAGCACCGGGGCCACCACGAACACCGCGGCGTGGAACTCGATCCCGCTCACGATGTGCGTACGCACCCGCCGCCGGACCAGGAACACGCGGAACCGGTCGTACCAGGGGAACCGCGCGTGGAACTCCTTCTGCAGGTCGATCAGCGTGCGACCGTCCTCGACCTCGTCCGCCAGCCGCCCGACCTCGGTTCGCGGCCGGCTGCCCAGCACGCTCTCCACGAAGACGCAGTCCCCGTCCATTCGCGCCTGGGCCAGGCTGCGCGTGGCGTCCTTGACCCGCTTGAGCTGCGGACCGTTGATGTAACGGAACAGGTCGAGCAGTACGACGCCGACCGCGGCCAGCAGGTAGTCGATGTCCCCCGACCTGGAGTACTCCCCGAACCCCAGACCGAAGGCGCAGCAGACCACCCTGATGCGGTCTCCCACGTAATCGAGCCAGAGGCCGAACGGCGTGCCGGTGCCCTTGAGCCGGGCGATCTTCCCGTCCATGCAGTCGACCATGAAGCTCAGGTAGAACAGCACCGCGCCCAGGATCAGTGCGCCTTCCAGGAACGCCACCGCCGAGGCGAGGCCGCCCAGCATCGACAGCCGGGTCAGTGTGTTAGGCGTGATCTTGGTGTGGTTCGCCACGAGCAACGCCAGCCGACAGGCGAGCGGATCGACCATGAAGACGGTCCACCACGAGTCTCTCGGCTTGCGTGCCGCCATGATGTCGTCGAGCGTGAAACCTCCCATGCAGCAAGGATGACTACAGTCGGTAGCTGATCACATGCAAATCGGAAACAGACGGGCCATCTCGTTGCGAGTTCTTGACCGACGCGGGGAACTAGGTAAATCATCCTCCAATCCGGTGGCCGATCGATTACAGTCCGTGCACATAGGGGGGACCATGCCGGTTGTCACGTTGTATCGGCGGCTGCAGAGACGGCTGCCCTTGTGGGAGGCCACGCCGCGCGCCGCACTGGTCCGCGCGGACGCGAGCCCCTTGCAGGCCCGGCGCGAGACGCTCGACCTGGTCTGCTCGCTGCTTTCCGAGGCCGGGGTGGGCTTCTTCTGCGTCCGGCCGGCGCCCGGCCGCCCCCCGGTCGTCGCCGTCGAGGTCGGCGAGCGCGCCCGTGCGCTCGCCGCGCTCGCCCACTGCGGCGCCATTCCACTGCTCGCGGCGCCGCAGCCGTACGGCAGGCAGGGCTCGCGGGCGGGCGGCGAGCAGCTGCGCCCCATCCGGCGCGCGGCCGCCACCCTGCAGGACGCGTCGATCGTACGGCTGGCGATGCACTTCACCAGTCCGTCGCGCACGCTGAGGCTCGGCGCCGAGCAGGGCTGCGACCTGGAGTTCTGGTCACGTGAGGGCGACGCGCTGGTGGCGCCGCGGCCGAACGGCGCCTGTGACGTCGTCCCGGCGGACGGCGAGATCGTGGAGGGCGGCGAGGAGTTGTTCAACACGCTCGTGTCGGCGGCCCGGCGCGAGCGCGTCTATCCGACCCGTCCCGAGTTCACCCGGCGCCTGGTCGACGACATCGACTTCCCGATCGACGCCGTCTACACCTGGGTCGACGGCGCGGACCCGGCCTGGCGCGCCCGCCGCGACCAGACGCTCGGCGGAATGCGGGCGGTCTGCGACGGGCTCAGCGAGATGGCCACGACCGAGGCGCGGTTCACCAGCCGGGACGAGCTGCGCTACTCGCTGCGCTCCCTGTGGATGTACGCCCCCTGGATCAACCGGGTGTGGATCGTGACCGACGGGCAGACGCCCACCTGGCTGGACGGCTCGCACCCGATGGTGACCGTGGTCGACCACAAGGAGATCTTCACCGATCCGTCGGTGCTGCCGGTGTTCAACTCCCACGCGATCGAGACGCAGCTCCATCACATCGAGGGGCTGTCGGAGCACTTCCTCTACCTGAACGACGACTTCTTCCTCGGCAGGCCGCTGTCGCCGCGGATGTTCTTCGAGGCGAACGGGGTGACCCGTTTCTTCCCCAGTTCCGTCCACGTCCCGTTCGGCGCACCCGAGCACGAGGAGTCGCCGGTCCACGCGGCGGGCATGAACAACCGCCGCGTCCTGGAGGACCTGTCCGGCCGGACACTGGCCCAGAAGCTCAAGCATGTGCCGTACGCGCTGCGCAGGTCGCTCATGTACGAACTGGAGGAGCGGTTCGCCGCGGACTTCGAGGCGACGGCGCGCAGCACGTTCCGCACGACCTCCGACATCTCGGCGGTCTCCTCGCTGGCGCACTACTACGCCTACCTCAACGGGCGGGCGGTGCCCGGAACGGTGGACTACACGTATGTCGACCTGGCGGTGCCCAAGACGCCGGCCAAGCTTCGCCGGATGCTGGCACGCCGCAGGCACGACGTGTTCTGCCTCAACGACACCGCCCCGACCACGGGCGAGCAGGACGCCCTGCTGGCCGATTTCCTGGAGGCCTACTTCCCCACCGCGGCGCCCTTCGAGCTGTCCGGCCACTCCTGACCGGCGCCCCGGCCGGCGTCCCGGCCGGGGGTTCCGTCATAGCGGGCGACGAACATGCCGCGGAAGGTCCATCGGCCGGCCGGGACGAACGACCGGTGCAGCAGGTCGAACCGTCTGCTCGAAAGCGCGGCCTTCCCGGTGTGGCCCACCACCCAGACGGTGCGCAGCCCGGCGAGGCGGGCGGCGAGCACCCGGCGGCCGACCTCCCGGCCGCGGAAGCTGCCGTCGCGCTCGGGAGAGCGGGCCAGCGCCACGTCGTCGAGGCGTTCGAAGATCCCCGGATACACCACAGCGAACTTCCTGACCTTGGCGGGGGCGAACAGCACCCCGTCACCCGGCCGGGCGGCCGACGCGAGCAGCGCCATCGCCGGGCGCGGGTCGTCCTGCCGGCCGTCGGGGCCCCGGACGGCGAGGTGACCGGGGAGCGACAGGCCGAGCCAGACCACCGCCGGCACGGCGACCGCTGCCCGCCGGAGCGGCGCGGCCGGCAGCACGGCATGCGAAGCGGCGAGCAGCGCCGCCAGCCCCGCCCCGGCCAGCAGCGCGGCGGCGGGAAGGCAGCAGAGCACATAGCGGAACACATAGACGGGCCGGAACGTCCACGAGACGATCAGCAGCACCAGCGGCGGCACGAGCAGCCACGGCAGCGTCAACGCGAGGAGATCACGCCGGTCGCCGCCGCGCCGCAGGCAGTGCACACCACCGAGCATGGCGAGCGCCCAGGTCAGCGGGGCGATCCCGAGCCAGGCCGGACGCGCGGCGCCGACGTCGCCGAAGAGCCGTACGGCGAGCAGGCCCGCCTCGGCGAGACCCGGCCGGGGAATCCAGCCGATCTGGGCGGTCTGTCGCGACGCCGACCAGGCCAGCGGCCCCACCACGGCCAGAGCCCCCGCCGTCGCCGCGCACCACCGCAGCACCGGCCCCTTCGACAGCGCCACGTATCCGCCGTGCGCCCCCGCCACCAGGAACGCGAACAGGTTGACGTAGCCCAGCCCGGCCAGCGCGATGCCGTACGACACGAAGGCACCGGCGGACGGCCCGCGTACCGCGCGCAGCAGCAACAGGGTCACGCCGATGGTCGCGGCCATGGCCATCGGGTACGGCCTGGCCTCCTGGACGTAGCGGGAGAAGATCGGCATCGTGGACATCATCACGCCGCCGTACAGACCGGCGCGTGGATGGCCGAGCGCCCGCCCGAGGGCGCCGACACCGGCCGCGGCCAGCACCCCGGCGGCGACCGAGGGCAGCCGCTGCACCGTCCCGCCGGCGCCGAACAACGTGACGACGACGTGCATGAATCCGTAGTAGAGGCCGTGGACCGCGTCGACCGTCCGGAGCAGGTGGAGCAGCTGATGCGGCGTCCGGACGGCAGCGCTCAGCGTCGCGGCCTCGTCGCGCCAGATCGGGGGCGATCCCAGGCCCCACAGGCCCGCGACGAGCGCGAGCGCGGCCGGGAGCACGATCTCGTACGGCCACCCGCTCCGCCGCCTCACGACAGCATGCGCGCCACCACCCGCGCGGAGGCGTGTCCGTCATCCCATGGGCAGAACTTTTCGCTGAACTCCTGATATCTGGCCTTGTACGACGTGAAATCGTCGTATATCAGGATCTGGAGGAGATCGTCGGCTGTCCTGGCCAGGGGGCCGGGCGCCTCGGCCTCGAAATCGAAGTAGAAACCTCGCACCTCGTCCCGATAGCGTTCCAGGTCCGGGGTGAGGAAGGCCATCGGCCTGCCCGTGCAGGCGAAATCGAACATCGCCGACGAGTAGTCGGTCACCAGCACGTCGGCCGCGGCCAGCAGATCCGCCATGTCAGGAAATCTCGACACATCGAGGGCATCGTCGGGAAGCGTGACACGGTCGGCCACCAGGTAGTGCGCCCGGACCAGCAGCATGTCGGCCGCGCCCAGCCCCCCGGTCAGCGGCCCGGCCACGTCGCCCAGGTCGAATCGCCCGTTTGCCCGGGGCGCCTCGGCGGCGCCGCGCAGCTCGTCGTCCCGCCAGGTCGGCGCGTAGAGGATCACCCGCCGGTCCTCGGGGACGCCCAGGCGCTCCCTGGCCCACCGTCGGCACTCGGGCCGGAGCAGCCGGTCGTTGCGGGGATAGCCGGACTCCAGCATCTCGCCCGGGTAGCCGAAGGCCCGGCGCAGGATCGGCGCCGAGAACGGATTGGGCGCGAGCATCACATCCCATGTCGCGACATAGCGCCCCAAATCCTCCTCGCGCACTCGCTGGGCGTACCGCATGCCGGCGAGGTCGCGGCCCAGCCGCTTGAGCGGGGTGCCGTGCCAGGTCTGCACGAACATCTGGCCGGGCCGCTTGACGTACCAGCCGGGTTGGGTACGCCGGTTGGCCACGACGAACCGGCAGGTGTGCAGGGCCTCCTCGTGCTCGCGTGAGCCGTACAGGACCGTGCGCACCCCGGCGGGCACGGTGAACTGACCGTCGCGGGTCACCCAGATCAGCTCCAAGTCGGGGCGACGCCGCGCCAGCTCCTCGGAGATCGCACGGGGATTGCACGAGTACTGCCCGCCGCCGTAGCTGTCGAACAGGGCAGCGTCGACGAGCCGGGTGGCGCGCCGCCGGGCCGCCTCCCGGCGTCTGCGCGTGGCGTACGGCCCGCGTTCGTGCGGGCCGAGGCCGGACCGTACGGCGAGGCGGAGCTCGGCGGACCGGTCGGTACGCAGCGAGATCTCGTGGACACCGGTCAGGTGCGGCTCCGGCAGGTCGGCGACCAGGGCGCGATCCAGCCGCACCGGCTCCCCGCCGGTCAGCACCCGCCAGTTACCGCTGCGCAGCGGCAGGCCGGGCACGAGACCACCGCGCTCGGGCAGCCCCCGCGCGGTCTCGCCTATGATCGCCGTCCAGCGGCCGCACTCGCGGTGGACCGGCCACGTGTGCCGCTCGCGTCCGCGCACCAACGTGATCACGTCGCCCTCGCCATGAGCGTCGCCGTCGCCGGTCCCGGCCAGCACCAGTTCGTGGGCGTCGGTCCACTGGACCTCGGTGACCGTGTCTCCCCTCGGGACGTCGGCGTCCCCGGCGAGGTCAGCGGGACCGGTGCGGTGCAGCACGAGGCCGCGGTCCCGGGTCAGCGCCACGGTGAAACCGTCCGCTTCGAAGATCCGCTCCCCCGCCCGCCGCCCGCCGGTCGTCCGGCCCGCCCGCGTCACTCCGCGAGCCGTGACCCGGGCGCGCAGCGTCCAGCGTCCCGTACGGCCACCGGCGAGCAAGGCCGCAGAAGCGGGCAGATCGATCTCGGCGCGGAAGCCGGAGGCGTCGTGGCTCACGGCCGACTGCCGTGAGCCGGCGGTCACGTCCGGCCTGGAGACCCGCCGGATCGGCAGCTCGATGCGGTTGTTTCCGCGCTGGAGCCACACCTCGACGCGGCTGCGGCGGCTGTCCAGATGGGTGATGTAGGCGTGGCCCGCGACGACGAGCCTGCCGTCGCGGTGCCGTACGTCGTCGACGCACGCGCGCAGTTCGAAGTCGTTGCGCGCGTCGAAGAGATCGGCGGGGATTCCGCCGTCCCCGAGGAGGGGGTAGTCGAGGCACCAGCGCCGCCGCAGCAGCAGCCCGCGCCGGACCACGCCGCGATCGGCGATGTCCGACTCGGCGAACCGCAGCACCCGCGACAGCTCGTCCCACATGCCGTGCGCCGCCAGATAGAGCTGGAGCCGCCCGAGTGACGGCAGTCCGCCCACGACCTCGGGATCCAGACGGGCCAGGGCCGGCGCGAGGCCGGCGAGCCGCTCAGGCCCGGCCTCGGCGTGCTCATGCAGGGCCCGGAGACAGGCCGCGACGTGCTCCTCGGCATCCCCGGAGGAGCCGATGACGGAGCGTCTGGGCGGAAAGGTCATGGGTAACAGGATGTCCACGGAGGGTCACCTGACGCCGTCGACTCGGCTGACCCCATTGCCGTCACTTGGTCGATCCTTGACCCCGGCCGGCCCGCGCGTCACGGGACGTGTGCTCCGTAGCACGCCCCCCATGTGACAATGGGTGGCAAATTCGTAATTCTGGGCGATAACGTGTGGATATAAAAGCCGCAGCGTCTCTTGTTGGCGTACCAAGGCCTTGGCATAGTACTCGGGTCACACGGTCATCAGCCATGACGGCGCTTCTGAGAGCCGTCGGCTCGGCTGGCAAGATGCGCTCAGCAAGCGCGGAAACTGGACGGCTGCTATGAGTTCCCCCCGGCCGATCCGCACAAGGATTCTCAGGATCATCGTCCCCCCGCTGGTCGCGCTGCTCGCGCTCTGGGCGGTGATCGCGGCCTCCTCGGCCGGAGAGATCCTCGGACTGTTCAGGACCGGCGACGAGTGGCAGGCCGTCGGTGTGCCCACACGGAACCTGGTCGTACAACTCCAGGAGGAACGCCAGCTCGCCGTCGAATCCGCAGTGGGCGCCGGTGGCGGCGGGCAAGATCAACAGGAACAGCGCAGAGCCACCGACGCCGCGAGGCAGCGGTTGCGAAGCGTGACCGCGTCGCTCGGCCTGGAGGACTCGACCGGAGCGGTCCCGGATGCCGTACGCGACCTGACCCAGGCCTTGGACGAGCTCGACCGGGTGCGCGCAGCGGTGGACTCCGGGAGCATGACGCCGCTGCAGGTGATCGACGCCTACACCCAGATCATCAGGCTGGGCGATCTGCAGACCATCGGCTCGGACGCGCTGACAGACGTGCCCTCGTTCCGGATGATCCGCAGCCTGGCGATGTACCTGTCGGCCGCCGAGCACCTGAGCCGGGAGCACGCCCTGCTCACCATCTCCTTCATCCGCGACAAGATGACCCCGGGGGAGCACACCGCCTTCGTCTCGGCGACCACCAGTCGCCGGATGACGCTGGAGAACGCCGAGCGGGACATGAGCCCCCAGCTGCGCTCACTGAACCTGGCCGTCACCAGGAGCGAGGGCTACACGCGGCTGATCGCGGCGGAGGACGCGGTTCTCGGCTGGAATCTCAGCGGGCGGTCGCCGGTGAACGCCGAAGAGTGGAACGACACCGTCGAGACCGCCCTCATCGCCCATCAACAGCATGGCCTGCAGGAGCTGAACCGGCTCCAGACAGAGGGCGGAAAACTCATCTCGGCGAGCCTGTGGCGGATCGGCCTGGTGCTGGGCACGGCCCTGCTCGTCGTCGCGGTGTCGGCCGTGGTCTCCTACCGTTTCGGCCGATCCCTGATCAGTGAGCTGCGCCGTCTCCAGGCGAGAGCCACGGAGATGGCCGAGGTCGACCTGCCCCGGCTCGTCGAACGACTGCGCAGGGGCGAGGACGTGGACCCGCGGGCCGAGGCCCC
The DNA here is from genome assembly GCF_050942215.1 of Sphaerimonospora sp. CA-214678. Classification (GTDB taxonomy): domain Bacteria; phylum Actinomycetota; class Actinomycetes; order Streptosporangiales; family Streptosporangiaceae; genus Sphaerimonospora. Next base: position 1,044,559 of record NZ_CP192056.1, on the reverse strand, counting down.
GATTCACGGGCCCCGGAATCAGGAAACAGGCGCTCAGGAGGCCGTCGCTCACGAGACCACGGAGACGCTCGAGGTCGACCGGGTCGCCGCCGCTTTCGCCGCCGTGCGACGTACCGCGGTCGAGGCCGCTGTCGGGCAGGCCGAGCTGCGCAGGGGCGTCGGCCTGGTCTTCCTCAACCTCGCCCGGCGGAGCCAGGTGCTGCTCCACCGGCAGCTCACCCTGCTGGACGCGATGGAGCGACGCGTCGAAGAACCGGACACGTTGGAGGACCTGTTCCGCCTGGATCACCTGACCACCCGCATGCGCAGGCACGCGGAAAACCTCATCATCCTCTCCGACGCGGTGCCAGGCAGACGATGGAGTGAGCCGGTACCGGTCCTCGACGTGGCCCGCAGCGCCGTGCTCGAAGTCGAGGAGTACACCCGGGTCAGCGTCATCGGCTCTCCACGCGCCCCGCTGCTGCTCGGCGCCGCCGTCACCGACGTCATCCACCTGGTGGCCGAGCTGGTCGAGAACGCCACCGTCTTCTCCCCGCCCAACACGTCGGTGCTGGTCCGGGGCATGGAGGCCGCCAACGGGTTCGCGCTGGAAATCGAGGACCGAGGGCTCGGCCTGAGCCAGAACAGCCTCGAGGAGATCAATGCGAGGCTCGCGGAACCGCCCGAGTTCGATCTTGCCGACAGTGATCGGCTCGGCCTGTTCGTGGTCGCCAGACTCGCCGCCCGGCACGGAATCAAGGTCGTGTTGCGGCCTTCTCCCTACGCCGGCACCACGGCGATCGTGATGCTGCCGCCGAGCGTGCTCGTCGCGCCGGAGGAGGCCGCCGAGCAGGCCACGGTCGTCGGAGCGATCCGCGAGGAGGCGGCGGCCATGGCCCGCGCCCCGCTTCCGGCCCTGAACCCGGTGTCGCCGGACGCGGCCGCCGGTCCGCGCACCGAAGACCCGGCCCGGCGGCGAGGCGGCTTCCTTCCCGCGACCCCGTCCGTACCGGCGACCGGTCCGGAGAGCCGGCCGAGATCGGTGCCGCCGCACCTTCCGGGGGACGCTCCCCGGCAGCCGTCCGCACCGGCCGACCCCACCTGGCGCGAGCACGCTCCCACCACGCCCGGTGCCGGTGCGGCCGCCGACCATCGCGGAGAGCCCTCCGGCCTCGGCGCGGCGGACGACGATCTCGACGGCCTGCCGAGACGGGTGCGGCAGGCCAGCCTGGCCCCCCAGTTGCGGCGCAAAGAGCCGCAGGAGCCGCAGGAAACGTCGACCCGGAGCCCGGAGGAGCTGCTCGAACTCATGACGTCCATGCAGGAGGGCTGGAAGCGAGGACGCGACGAGGTCGCACGACGTATGGACATGTGGAACGGAAAGGAGAGCCAGGAATATGGCGGACCCGGGGTTTGAACTGAGCTGGCTGCTGGATGACCTGACCAGGCGGGTTCCCGGCATTTTGCACGCCATCGTGCTGTCGTCCGACGGACTGGCGATGGGCGGTTCACATGGGTTGAGCAGGGAGGACACCGAGCATCTCGCCGCGATCGCGGCTGGAAGCCACAGCCTCGCCCTGGGGACCGGCCGCCACTTCGGAATGGGCGGCGTACGGCAGAGCATCATCGAGCTGGAGCGGGGATTCCTCTTCATCACCTCGGCGGGCCACGGAGCCAGGCTCGCCGTGCTGACCGGCCCCGACAGCGAGGTCGGCAAGGTCACCTACGAGATGGCACTGCTGGTCAAGCGGGTCGGTGAGCATCTCGTCGCGAATCCGAGGGGGGCGACCCCGGCACCCACCTGGAACGGATCCGGACAGTGACGGCGCACGATCCGGGACCACTGGTACGGCTTTACGGATTGACCGGGGGCCGGGCACGCGCCGACGGCGAGACTTTCGACGTCGCCGACATCGTCACGGCCGTCAACGTGCCGGCCGAACCGATGGGCCTGCAGCCCGAGCACATGGCGGTCCTCTCGGTGTGCCGACGCCCCGTCCCGGTGGCGGACGTCGCGGCGCACCTGAACCTGCCGCTCAGCGTCACCCGGGTGCTCCTCGGCGACCTGCGGCGTGAGGGATTCGTGGTGATCGATCGGCTGCGTCCGGCCGCCCAGGCCATAGACGAACGGATCTACAGGGAAGTGCTCGATGGTATTCGCAGGCTCTGAGCCGGAGGCGGGAGTAGCCGCGCCTGCCCTGGCCATCAAAATCCTCGTGGCCGGCGGCTTCGGGGTCGGCAAGACCACGATGGTGGGCACGGTCAGCGAGATCCGTCCCCTGCACACCGAGGAGCTCCTGAGCGACCGCGGCACCGGCGTGGACGACCTGTCGGGCGTGGAGACGAAGATCACCACTACCGTCGCGCTGGACTTCGGCCGGATCACCATCCGCGAAGGGTTGTGGCTCTACCTGTTCGGCACTCCCGGCCAGGAGCGGTTCTGGTTCATGTGGGACGAACTGGCGCTGGGGGCCCTGGGTGCCGTCGTGCTGGCCGACACCCGGCGGCTGCAGGACTGCTTCCCCGCCGTCGACTACTTCGAACAGCGCGGTCTCCCCTTCGTCGTCGCGGTCAACTGCTTCGACGGGGCACGGCGGCACGACCCGGTCAAGGTTCGCAAGGCCCTGGGTCTGGACACGACGTCGCCGATCCTGCTGTGCGACGTGCGGGAGCTGGAGTCGGTCAAGCACGTGCTGACCACGCTGGTCACCCACGCCGTGGGCGGCGCCTTCCAGGAGGCCGGCTCCGCCTCCTCCCACGGCAGGTGATCGCGTAGGCGTCCCTCTCCGCCTCGGCCGGTGGCGGCGGACTCAGTACTGGCGGGTGGAGAGGACCTCCTCGGCCTGCTCCCGGGTGAATGTGGTCTCCTCGGTGACCACTCGGGCCGGCACCCGCTCGCCCCTGACGATCCGCTGCGCCAGATCCATGAGTTGGGGGCCGAGCAGCGGGCTGCACTCCACGATGAAGTTGATCTTTCCGTCGGCCAGGGCCTGCATGCCGTCCCTGATCGCGTCCACGGTAACGATCTTGATGTCCTTGCCGGGCACCTTGCCCGCGTTCTCGATCGCCTCGATCGCGCCGATTCCCATGTCGTCGTTGTGCGCGAACAGTACGTCGATGTCCCGATGGTCCCTCAGGATCGCCTCCATGACCTCCTTCCCCTCCGCGCGGGTGAAGTTGGCGGTCCGCGATTCTACGATCTTGAACTTGGCGTCGGCGGAGATGATCTCCTGAAAGCCCGCCTTGCGGTCGGTGGCCGGGGCCGAGCCGATCGTGCCCTGCAGTTCGACGATGTTCACGGGGCCGCCGCTCCCCGCGAACTCCTCCGCCAGCCACCGGCCGGCCTTCCTGCCTTCCTCGACGAAGTCGGAACCCAGGAAGGTCCTGTACAGCGTCTTGTCGGCGGAATCGATGGCACGATCAGTGAGAATGACCGGGATGTTCGCGTCCCGTGCCTCCTTGAGCACCTCGTCCCAGCCGGACTCGATCACCGGCGAGAACGCGATGACGTCGACCTTCTGCTCGATGAACGAGCGCATCGCCTCGATCTGGGTCTCCTGCTTCTGATCGCCCTCGGCGAAGTGCAGCTCGACCCCCCAGTTCTGCGCCGAATCGTGGATCGACTGGGTGTTCGCGGTGCGCCAGTCGCTCTCGGCGCCTACTTGGGAGAAGCCCAGGGTGATCGCGTTCTCGTCCGATACGGAGCCACCGCCGCAGGCGGCCAGGGTGAGGGCGGTGGCACCGACCGCGATCAGAGCCGAGATCCTCTTGAACACGGGGGGTCCTTTCTGGTTCTCCGTCGACGACCGGCGGACCGTGGGAAAACCACAGGTCGTCGCTGCCGACAGAGGCGGTACCCGCCCCGGCGAACGCCGGAGGAGTGCGCACCTGCACCGCGACACGCCGCGCGGCTCGATTCATCGGAGCAGTGCCTCGACACCGTGCTCGCCGACGGCATCGAACCCCTGTCGCGCAATGGCCAGGAGAATAGCGCCCGCTTCCGGATCAGACCAGGGGTCCCGGCATGGCGGACCCGCTTCCTTCGCCGTGCGCCCTATGGTCAGCCGAGGAGGAGGTCGACCACGCGGCGGGACGCGGCGCCGTCGGCCAGCGGGCGGAACCTCGCCACGAACGCCTCCAGCGCGCTCGCGTACTTCTCGGCGATCTCGTCGACCTCGCGGATCGCCTCGATCACCTCGTCCGGGGTGCGCAGGACGGGGCCGGGCACCTCCGGGCGCAGATCCTCGATGCCGTTGCCGCTCGCGTCCGCCTCGACGTGGAACAGCATCGGCCGGCCCGTCACGGCGAAGTCGAACATCGCCCCGGCATGACCGGTCACCAGGAGGTCGGCGGCCAGATAGAGCTCGTACGGATCGGGGTGGGTCGAGACGCACAGGTCCAGCAGCAGGTGGCCGTCGCCCAGCGCGGCCCGGACGCGCTCCAGGTCGAGCGGCGCGCCGCCCCGGTCCCCCCGTCCGTCCCGGTGATCGGGGCCGCTCCGATCCGGGGGGACGTACAGAATGAGCCGGGTGCCATCGGGCGTGCCCAATCGCCCGAAAAGTCGCCGCCTGGCCAGTTGCCTGGCCAGCTCTCTGGCGAACCGCTTCGCCTCAGCCACCGCCGCCGCTCCCGAGTCAGCGCCGGCCGTCCCCTCGGCGTCGGTCAGGGGATCGGCGCCGAGCAGGACGTCGGGGCCGACCAGGACGTCGTCGCAGGGCAGGCCCGTCTCCAGCACCTGACCGGCGAAACCGGTGAAGCCGAAGGTCTCCCGCAGTCGTGGTGTCCACCAGGGACCCGGCGAGAGCACGTGGGTCCACTGCCCGGCGCCGTGCACCGGCCGGCGGCCCTCCTCCGGCGCGGCCAGGGCGGTGGGCGGACCATGCCAGGTCTGCACGACCGTCTGATCCGTCCGCCGCTCGAACCAGCGCGGCAGGTCGTGGTCGGTGACGACATAGCGGCAGCGGGCGAGCGCCTCGTAGTGCTCCCGCCCGCGCGACCGCACCGGCTCGACCGAGTCGGGCAGCGCCACCTGGCCGTCGCGCACCTCGCACAGGAACGACAGCTCCGCCCCGCGCCGCCGCAGCTCCTCGTAGATCGCCCTGGGGCTGCCGGCGAACCGCCTCCCCCCGTGGCCGCTGAACAGCACGGCCGGCCGCAGCGGTTTGGCGCGCATCGCCGGATACGCCTTCGTGCGCAGCTCGCGCTGGGCCGTCTTGCCGCGCTCGTTCGCCGACAGGTCGCTGCCCACGGTCAGCACGGCATGACCGTCGCCGTCGGCGGCCAGCTCGAACGTACGGCGGGCCGTCTCGTGCACCAGGGGTTCGTCGGCGTCGAGCTCGATCGGCAGGTCACGCGAGACTCCGCCGGCGCCCGCCCCGTCACGGACCCGGATCGCCAGGCCGTACCTGCCACGCGGCAGGGGCAGCCGACCGGCCGCCGAGTCGACCTCCTCGGGGACCAGCCGCGCCCGGAACCGGCTGCCCGCGCCTTCGATCCGCGCGAGCCGTACGTCGTCCTGATCGAGCGAGCGCACCACCAGCGCCGCCGGGCCGCACGGCACGGCGAACCCGCCCTCGACGAGCAGCTCACCGCCGGGCAGCCACTCGCTGAGGTCGGCGAAAGCGGCGACGGGCTGATCCCGGAGGATCAGGCGGCCCGATGGGTCGGGCAGCACGACGATCTCCCGCCCCGCCGTGCCGTACCGGCCGATCGAAAGATCGTCGGCGGCGGTGACCGGTGTGACGACCCCGTCAGCCGTCAGCACCTCGACGCGCCACACGGCGGGCTCCTCGCCCGGCGTCCCGGCGCCCGGACGGGCGTTCCCCACGCCGCCCGCGTTCCCGAGGCCGCCCGCGTTCCCGAGGCCGCCCGCGTTCCCGAGGCGACCACGGCCGATGACGTCGCGCAGGTCCACCTCGGTCTCGAAGGTGCACCCGTCGACCTCGACCGGGCAGGAGAGCGGAACACCGCCCGGCTGCCGCGTGACCAGGAGCGAGGGTGCCGGGCCGAGCCCGCGTACGGCGCGGCCGACCAGGCGGAGCCTGCCGTCCCGCACGCTCTGGGTGACGATCCTGGCGACCTCACGTTCGGTGCGCAGCGCGAGGTCCCCGGTCTCGGTGAGCAGCGGCGCCACGTAGAGATCGGGGCCCACGTTCCGCTGCCCGACCCGGTCCACCCAGACGGCACGAGAGTCGGCCAGCCGCACGCGCCGCAGCGGCAGGCCCCGGTGGATCACGCGTAGCTCGACGTGCCACAGCCCGGGACGGCGGCCCGGCGCCCCCGGGTCGATCACCAGCCGGAAACCGCCCCAGTCGCGCCGAGAGCCGGATTTGGCCGAGACGCGGGTACGGACGACCGTGACCGGAACCCTGATCCGCCGCCCGGTCCGCTCGTGCACGAGTGACGCGAAGATCTGCTGGTGATAGCGCCTGACCGGCCGGGGGCAGTCGGGAGCCGCCCGGCCCTCGACGACCAGCCTGCCGTCCTGCCACCTGACCGCGTCGACGCGGGTGCGCGGGACGAGTTCGTCGCGCACCCGCGACACCGCCGCGGGCACCTTCGGCTCGCGTTCACGCAGAAGCGGGATGTCGAGGTGGTACGTCCACATGCGGCGGGTGAACCGCTCGTCCGGCGGCACCCGCCGGTCCCATGCCAGGACGTCGAGCAGGTCGGCCAGCCGCCGCTGCCTGATCAGGTGCCACTGCAGCCGGCGCAGCGCGGGCAGCCCGTCGAGCACCGGCGCGGCCACGTCGTCGAGGTAGTGGTTGGCGAGTTCGAGGAACCGGTCGTGGAAGGCCCCGCCGGCCTGGTCGAGCACGTCCACGAAGTTCGTCAGGTCGGTCTCGAGCACCGTCTGATCCCAGGCGTCGATCTGCGCCCGCATGCCATGCTCGCCCAGGAACGTACGGACCGTGCGCACCGCGGCGAACCGGTCCTCCAGATGGTCGATCCTGGTCTTGTCCTGGGTGATCGACCGGCTCCCGCCGTCGCGCACCCGCCACAGATAGACGGGCGCCGGCATCACGTCGACGCTTTTCGCGAGGAAGTGGCCACGCAGCGCCACCGCGATGTCCTCGTACAGCACGCCCTCGGGAAAGCCGAACCCGCCCGCCTCCCAGAACGTCCTTCGCCACAGCTTGTTCGTCACCAGCCGGTCGCGCAGCAGCGCGTTCTCCCTGGTGACGTGCGTGGCCGTGGCCGGTCGGGCGAACACGGCCCGGTGCAGCGCCGACGGCCGGGCCCGCCGCCCGTCGAAGCGCAGCACGTTGCCCGTGGCCAGGTCGGAGCCGGTGTGCGACAGGGCGGCGAGCAGGTATTCGAGCGCGTGGACCGGCAGCAGGTCGTCGCTGTCGAGGAACGTGAGGAACTCGCCGGTGGCGTGCCGCACGCCCGTGTTGCGAGCCGCCCCCAGCCCGGCGTTCTCCTGGCTGATTAGCCGGAACCGCGGATCGCGCTCGGCGAAGGCGGCGGCGATCAGCGCACTGGAGTCACGCGACCCGTCGTCGACCATGACGGCCTCGAGGTCCCGCCAGGTCTGGGCGGCCACCGACTCCAGGCAGGCGGCGAGGTAGGGCTCCACCTCGTAGATCGGGATGATGACGCTGAGACGAGGCACAGACGGGTCCTTCCAACTCGGCGGAACTTCCGCGGCGACCGTTACGGGCTATCTCGCCCCACTCACCCCGGGCTGACCATGGCGCGCAGCCGGCGCAGCAGCAGTCGTGCCGTACGGCTCAGCCTGGCGACCCCGCACATCCCGGCGATCCTGCGCAGCCTGGCGGCCGGCGGTCGCCTCCCGGGCCGCCGCCGCACCTTGCGCGGCGTCCGTCCCGCCGTGGCCGCGGCCTCGGCCCTGACGAGACCCCAGGTGTCTCCGGCGACCCAGACCGTGCCGAACATCTCGTGCACGAGATCGTCCAGGTCGGTGTGATCGCCGGCGGCGGACCCGCGCGCGCACCGGCGGGCGCGGTTCAGCGCCGCCGTACGCTCCAGCCGTGCGTGCACGATCTCGGACCGCATGTCCTGCCCGGTGAGTCCCGCAGGCCCGCTCGATCCCGGCGCCCCGCTCGATCCCCGCGGCTCTGGCGGGCCAGCCGGCTCGCGCTCCTCGAGCGCGACGGAGACGACGCCGAGGCAGTGCTTGTCGGCGAACTTGACGAGGGAGCCCAGCGTGCCCCGGGAGGGCGCCCATCCCGGCGGGCAGTGCAGCCGGAAGGGCACGGGCGCGCAGTCTTCCGGCAGGCTCTCGCAGTAGGCGACCCGGGTCTCCCCCTCGTAGCACCCGCGTACGAGCCGCAGATCGAGCCACGGGTCGTCGAGGGGACTGCGGCGGCCGTCGTCGAGCCGTCCCCACGGACCGATGATCTTGACGGCGACGTCGGGCAGCCTGCTGGCGAGCAGGCCGTCGACCGTGGCGCGCACCTCTTCGAACGAGGCGTCCGCCACCCGTACGACGGCCTCGACGTACGGCACGAGGTAACGCCGGTGGGGGTGGTCGCGCAGCCAGCGGAAGGCGGGCACCCGCTCGGCCAGGTAGGGCCAGTTGTGCCGCTTCACGTCCTGCTCGCGCCGCATCACGGTGGAATCGCCGATGTGGCGACCGCGAGCGGCGCGGTCGGCGACGAAGACGGCGCCGGCCTGGGCCAGCCGATATCCCAGCTCGGTGTCCTCGCCGAGCACCAGCGTGCGGTCCATCCCGCCGGCCGCACGCAGCAGCTCGGCCCGGACGGAGAGCGTGGCGCCGACGGTGACGGAGAAGGCGTGCAGGCCCGCCTCCCGCAGGTCCGCGGTCTCGTCCCAGCGCCGCTGCGTCCACTGCGGCATGCCGTCCCCGAAGAGCCGGTCCAGCGTGCCGGCCTCGATCGCCGCCAGCACCTCGCCGGCGGGCACCTGGTCGAGCCCCGGCACGAAACTCAGATGTCCGAGCACGACCAGGTAGTCGGCGAGGTGGTGCCAGCGCATCTGCGCCTCTATGTGCTCGGGGGACGGCACGAGGTCGGCGTCGAGGAAGTGGACGACGTCGCCGCCGGCCGCCTCGGCTCCCGCGGTGCAGGCGCTCGGCTTGCCCCAGACGCCGGAGCCCGGGCGGATCACCCGGGTCAGCGGCGGCACGAGATCGGGCAGGGAGCCCATGGGCTCCTCACCGTCGTCCACGACGACGACCTCGATCAGGTGACCGGGGTAGGTCTGCCGGGCCAGGGCGGCCAGCGTCAACGGCAGCGTACGCTCCGCCCGATAGGCGGGGATCACCACGCTCACCGACAGTTCCGGCGTCCACGCGCCCAGCGCGGGCGGCGCGCCGAGCACACCGTAGTCGTTACGCGGAATCCGCGGCGTGGCGGGAGCCGGAGGAATCTGGGAGATCCACGACATGTGGGGCGTTGGCGTCCATGACATGGTCATTCAGTTCATCTCCGCACCATCAGCTCGTTGAAGACCAGGCCGCGCCACTGCTCCCGATAGGAGCCGAGGAACGACGGCAGCGGCTGCTGCCAGGTGTGCCCCCGTGCGGCGCGGCGGCGCAGGACGTAGTTGAATCCGTGCGTGCGGTAGATCCGCCCGCCCGCCGCCTGCACCGCCTCCAGCAACTGGCCGTCCACCGTGCGCGGCAGCGGCCGGAACCCGCCCACCGCCTCGAACGCGGCCCGCGCGATCAGCATGGTCCCCCCGGCGACCTGCGGGACGAACCTCTCGGTCCCGATGGGACGTCTGATCGTCACGTCGATCGGCTCCAGGTAGACGAACTCGGCCGCGGAGCCGACGAGGTCGGCGCCGGAGTAGAGCTGCGCGAGCAGCAGGTCGGCGAGGTGGTCGGGGCCGTACCAGTCGTCGTCGTCCACCTTCGCCAGGAACGATCCGGACGCGACCGCCGCCATCCGGTTCAGCACCTCGCCGAACGGCCGGGCGGACGGAGCCGTGACGACGGTGACGGGGAACGGGCCGCCGTCGATCTTCGTCTCCCTCGCCGCCGCGCTTTCGAGCCGGTCACCGTGCAGGCCGACGATCAGCTCGGCCCGCACTCCGCGCTGCCGCCTCAGCTGCTCCAGGGCGAACGGGAGCATCTCCGGGCGGCGCGTGCACAGCAGGATCGAGACCGACGGCTCGGGCGGCACCGGCAGCCCGGCGGCCGAGGCGATGCCGCTCCAGCGGGCCGCCGCACCGTGGACGCGCAGCGCCCGGCGGCGCAGCGTGATGCTGATCTCCTCCCGGTGGAGGTCGGAGTCGAGTCTGTCCGGCTCCACCGCCACCAGCGCGGTGGCGAGCTCGGGCCCCAGGGCCGCGTCGCGCGCCGGGTCGTCTTCGGCGACGACCGGGACCCCCGCAGCGGCCAGGGCCGCGACGATCCCCGCCGCGATCAGGGGCCTTCCCTCCAGCGCGGGCACGACCACGCCGCGTACGTCGCGCAGCCGGGCGACGTCGGCGTCGGTGAGGCCGCCGTCCGGCGGGAGCCGTACGAGCACGTCGGGACCGCAGGTCACGGCGAGGCCCGGACCATGCTCGGCGAGCGCGGCCAGCGGCATCGACGGGTCCGGCCGGAACCCGATGGGGTTGATCACGACCTCGTCCACCGGAGGCAGCAGGTCGGGATGCGGGTCCGGATGCCGGGAACCGATGGGGCGCCGGGTCACGAGCGGGACGGAGTCGCGCCGCTGCCCCGGGTTCCAGGGCACCGCCTCCCAGGGCCCCCCGTCTCCGGGCACCGCGTGCCAGGGCGTCGCGCCGTCTTCCGCGACACGCAGCAGGAGATCGCATCCGGGGGCGTCGCGCCGTTCCGGGACCCGACCTCCCGGCGGCGAGGGCGTCGCGTTGAGATCACCGGGCCGCCACCGGGCGGCGTCCGCCCCGGCGAGGCCGACCACCGGCTGGGTCAGGTGACGGCGTGCCCCGAAGAGCCCGTGCGCGACATGGGCGAGCACCTCGCCGGCGGCCACCGGCTCGGCGAACCTGGCGTCGATCTGCCAGCCCCGTGATCTGCGCCTGATCCGCAGATCCACCAGATGCCGCCAGGCCGTTCCGTCGCCCGCCGTCGGCAGCGGCTGGACCGCCCACGGCGGGACCTCCGCCACCGCGATCCGCACGCGCGGCGCCCGCGGCAGCAGGTCGCGCATCGGTACGGCCCTGCGCACGTCGGCCGGGGACCGCACCGCGATGACGACCGAGTCGTACGGCCCGGCCACCGCCGAGCCGGCGACCACGCCGATCTCGGCCAGGCGGGTCCACGGGCCGGGGAAGACCTCGGTGAGACGGTCGAGCAGTTCGGGACAGGATTCGAACCCCAGGCAGGCCCCCCACGTCCGCACGGTCCGCGTCCCGCCCCGTGTCCCGCCCCATGTCCCGCCCCGGGCGGCGGCCCGCGTGGTGATCCTCGTGGTGATCCGGGCGGCGGCCCGGATGGTGGCCTGGGTGGCGGCTCGGGTCACCCGCCCTCCTCTGGTCCTCGGCCGGTGGCCCCGGCGATCCCGCATCACATCGACCGGGACAGCATCGCGAAAGGCACGGCTGGAGTGGCCGTCATACACCCGTTCTTGGCTGAAGGTTTACGGGGGTTCCCAGGCGAACACGTTACGATGCCGAACCAAAGATCCCCCGAGGAGCATCCCGACCATGGCATTCCGTCGATTGATCCCCATCGCCGTCGCGTGCTCGCTGACGACAGCGATGGCCACACCCGCGCAGGCGAGCCGGACCGCGCCAGAGCCGTACTGCGTGGTGCACAAGTGCATCGCGCTCACCTTTGACGACGGCCCGGCGGAGAACACCGAGACCCTGCTGAAGGTCCTGAAGAAATACAAGGCGAAGGCCACGTTCTTCATGATCGGAAATCGGGTCAAGAAGAACCTCAAGCTGGTCGGCAAGGTCGCCAAGGACGGCCACGAGATCGGCAACCACACCTGGGACCACAAATACTTCACCGATCTCACCTCCCAGCAGATCTACGTGGAGGTGCGGGACGCCCAGCGGATCATCAAGAAGGCCACGGGCAAGAACCCCGTGCTGTTCCGCGCGCCCGGCGGCCTCTACACGGAGGACGCCAAGGAGATCGTGGCGAAGTTCGGGATGGTGCAGATCCCCGGCACCGTCGCCACGAAGGACTACATCAAGGACTACCGCAATGTGAAGTTGCTCACCTCGAAGGCACTGGAGATCGCTGAGCCGGGCGCCGTGGTCCTGATGCACGAGACCGTCAAGGAGACGATCTCGTCACTGCCCACCGTGCTGCGGGAGCTGACCAAGCAGGGATACCGCTTCGTCACGGTCTCCAAGCTGCTCGAGGGCCAGAAGCTCACCCCGGGTGAGGTGTATCCCGACATGCTGCCGGACGACTCGGACGAAATGGAGTTCCCGGACGGGACCGAGGGCTAGAGGCCGCGGCGTCCCCGCCGCGGCCGATCCACGACCTGCCGAGGCGCCGTGCCGGTGACTCCACGAAACGGTACGTCAACCAGCTCACGCACAGCAGCACCGCGAGGTAGCCGAGCGTGAGGGCCATCTGGACGACGGCCGGCATGGCGCGCAGGTCGCCCACCACGCCGCTGAGATACGTCATCAGTGGAACGTGCAGCAGATAGACCGAGTAGCTGATCAGGCCCAGCCAGGTCAGCGCGGTGGGCACGGTCCGTCCGCGCAGGGCCATGCCGATCGCGAAGGTGCCGCCGGCGAGGGCGACCGTGGTGATCCACACGTCGGGCTGCACCCACCACCAGCCCGCCTGGATCGACCAGACCGGCGCCACCGCCACGAGCACAGCCGAGACGGCGACCGGGACGAGGCCGCCGGTGCCCTGCTCCCAGCGGTAGATCGCCGTCCCGGTGAACATCACCGCGAGGATCATCGCCCCGAACCACGGGACGTAGCTGCCGGACAGGAGCAGCGTGAGCGCCATCAGCCCCAGAACATAGGCCGCGATCGTGCGGAACCGGCCGGAGATCAGGCAGGCCATGCCCGCCACGAAGAGCACGAACGCGATGATCGCGGGCCAGTGATCGGGCAGCAGCGGGCCGGACAGCACCAGCCCGGCGCAGATCGCCGCCACCCCGAAGACGATGGCGATCAGCCCGCTGCGCCGGTGCGCGCCGCGCACGAACAGAGCCGTCACGATCAGGTAGAACACCATCTCGTACGACAGCGTCCACATCGTGTTGACCATGCCGCCCTGGTGTGCCACGTCGAACAGCATGGTCACGTGCGCGGCCACCGCCGAGAAGTGGCGCGGCACCGAGTCGCGTACCGGAACCCAGAACGCCATGACGAGCACGAGCCCGACGACCAGCAGGTAGATCGGGTAGAGGCGGAACAGGCGGCTGATCCAGAAGGCACGTACGTCGCCCCGGCGCTCCAGCGACGCCGGAATGATGTATCCGCTCACCAGGAAGAACACCAGCACGCCGTAGATGCCGATATTGAACCGGTACGGCCGGAGCGACGGCATCGCCCACGGAAGCACGTGCTCGGCGACCACCGCAAGGGCGCCGAGCCCGCGTAACGCGTCGAGCCAGGCGAGCCGTGCGCCGTGATCAACGGATGTGCCCTGCGGGGCGGTGTCGGGCTGAGCGGCAATCACCGCGATACCATACCCGCCCTACACAAACCACACTGAAAGATTCCGGCGAGGGATCACTCCCACTCGATGGTGCCGGGCGGCTTGCTGGTGATGTCGAGGACGACGCGGTTGACCTCGCCGACCTCGTTGGTGATCCTGGTCGAGATCCGCGACAGCACGTCGTAGGGCACACGGGCCCAGTCGGCGGTCATCGCGTCCTCGGAGGTCACCGGCCTGAGCACGATCGGATGGCCGTACGTGCGGCCGTCGCCCTGCACGCCGACCGACCGCACGTCGGCCAGCAGCACGACCGGACACTGCCAGATGTCCTGGTCGAGGCCGGCGCGCGACAGCTCCTCGCGGGCGATGGCGTCCGCCTCACGCAGCAGGTCGAGGCGCTCGCTGGTGACCTCGCCGACGATCCGGATGCCGAGGCCCGGGCCGGGGAACGGCTGCCGCCAGACCATCGCCGGGGGCAGGCCGAGCTCCTCGCCGACCCGTCGCACCTCGTCCTTGAACAACGTGCGCAGCGGCTCGACCAGCGCGAACTTCAGGTCCTCCGGCAGGCCGCCCACGTTGTGGTGGGACTTGATGTTGGCGGTGCCGGTGCCGCCGCCGGACTCGACGACGTCGGGATAGAGCGTGCCCTGGACGAGGAAGTCGACCGGGCCGTCGGCGAGGATCGCACGCTGCTCGTCTTCGAACACCCGGATGAACTCCCGGCCGATGATCTTGCGCTTCTCCTCGGGGTCGGTCACGCCGGACAGCGCCTTGAGGAACCGCTCGGCCGCGTCGACGACGCGGAGCTTCACCCCGGTCGCCGCCACGAAGTCGCGCTCGACCTGCTCGGCCTCCCCCTTGCGCAGCAGCCCATGGTCGACGAACACGCAGGTCAGCCGGTCGCCGATGGCCCGCTGGACAAGCGCGCCTGCCACCGCGGAGTCCACGCCGCCCGACAGGGCGCAGATGGCCCGGCCGTCGCCGATCTGTGTCCGCACCGCCTCGATCGCGTCCTCGACGATGTTGAGCATCGTCCACGACGGGCGGCAGCCGGCCGCCTCGAGGAAGTGTCTGAGCACGGCCTGCCCGTGCTCGGAGTGGAGCACCTCGGGGTGGAACTGCACGCCGTACAGGCCGCGCGCCGGGTCCTCCATCGCCGCGACCGGCGTCGCCTCGGTCGATGCCGTGACGACGAACCCGGCCGGGGCCTCGACCACGGTGTCTCCGTGGGACATCCAGACCGACTGGGTGGCCGGCAGCCCGGCGAACAGCGCTCCCTCCCGGAGCACGCTCAGCGAGGTACCGCCGTATTCGGCGGCCCCCGTCCTGGCCACCTCGCCGCCCAGCTCCAGGGCCATCGCCTGATAGCCGTAGCAGATGCCGAGCGTCGGCACCCCGGTCTCGAACAGACCGGCGGGGACGGCCGGCGCACCCTCGGCGTACACCGAGGACGGACCGCCGGACAGGATGATCGCCTTGGGCTCCCTGGCCAGCATCTCGGCCACCGGCATCGTCGAAGGGACGATCTCGGAGTAGACGTGGCATTCACGCACCCGGCGGGCGATCAGCTGCGCGTACTGCGCGCCGAAATCCACGACGAGGACCGTGTCGAACTCAGACACCGGAAGGGACCCCCAAAGGCAGCGAGCGGCAACGCCAGTTTATCGGCGGCCCGCGACCACCCCGCCCGCCCGATCGCTCAGACCGCCGAGGGGTGCAGGGCGAGCGCCGGATAGTCCGTGTACCCCCGGTGGTCGCCGCCGAAGTAGCTGGCGGTGTCGCTCTCGTTGAGCGGCGCACCGAGGCGCAGGCGCAGCGGCAGGTCGGGGTTGGCCAGGAACGCCCGGCCCAGCGCGACCAGGTCGGCGCCCCACTCCAGCCATTTGGCCGCGGTGACGGCCGGGTCGACGCCCGCCGGGTCGTTGACGACGAGGGTGGCCGGCCACAGGTCGCGGATCCGCCGGCTGAGCTCGTCGCCACCGGCCGCCACCATGTGCAGGTAGACGAGATCGAGCCTCGCGAGCTCGGACACCAGGGCCGGATAGAGCTCGTGCGCGTCGTCCTCGACGAGGTCATTGACGCCGTTGGCCGGCGACAGCCGGATGCCCACCCGGTGCCCGCCGATCTCGGCGGCGACGGCCTCGGCGGTCTCGACGGCGAATCTGATCCGCCCGGCGACCGTTCCCCCGTAGCGGTCGTCACGCAGGTTGGCGTTCTGCGACAGGAACTGGTGGATGAGATAGCCGTTGGCGCCGTGCAGCTCGACGCCGTCGAACCCTGCGTCGATCGCCAGGCGGGCGGCCCGCACGAAGTCCCGGGTGGTCTCCTCCACCTCGGCGGTGGACAGCTCCACCGGGACGGGGTGATCCTGCGGCCCGTCCGGGGTGAAGATCTGCCCGGCGGCCCGTACGGCCGAAGGCGCGACGGGGAGGGCACCGGTGTTGCCGGGATGGCCGATCCGGCCCGCGTGCATGATCTGGGCGAAGATCCGCCCGCCCGCCGCGTGCACGGCATCGGTCACCTCACACCACCCGGCCACCTGTTCGTCGGTGTGCAGCCCCGGGGTGTCCATATAGCCCTTGCCCGCGGCGCTGGGCTGGACCCCCCCGGTGATGATCAGTCCGGCCGAGGCGCGCTGGGCGTAGTAGAGAGCCGTCAGGGATGAGGGGATTCCCGCCACATACGAGCGCGAGCGGGTCATGGGCGCCATGGCGAGGCGGTTGGGCAGGTGCAGCGAGCCCAGCTCGTAGGACCTGAACATCATGATCCGACCTTTCTGAGGGTTTTGACTTGGTTCGCCAATTTGGCCGACCAACTTGGCCGACCATCCATGTTTTACAACTTGGCCGACCAATATGCAAGCGGGTACTCTGGTGGACACAAGAAAGGGTGTGAGACCCGCCATGGCGGAGCCGCTGGTTGACGACACGACGGCAGGTTCGAGCCCGCGAGAGGACGCCGAGAGCATCAGCTGCCTGATGGCCTTGGCTTCACACGGACACCGGGTGCTGCACGCGGCCCTTCTGGCCGAGATCGACCTCTACCCCGGGCAGGACCGCGTGCTGAACGCACTCTGGGACAACGGCCCGCAGGCCCAGAGCAGGCTCGCCGCCATCTTGGGCATCGACATGTCGACGATGACCAAGAGCCTGCAGCGCCTGGAGCGCAGCGGCCTGGTGAGCCGCTCCCCCTGCCCCACGAATCGGCGCATCAGCATCGTGAGCACCACGCCGAAGGGCGACGCGCTGGAACCGGAGGTCCGCCGGATCGACGAGGAGACCCAGCGGCGGATGACCCGCGGCCTGACCCCGGAGCAGGAGGAGACGCTCCGCTCGCTGCTCGCCGTGATCAGGGCGAACGTGTGCCCACAGGCCGACTCACCCGGAAGCTGATCCCCCCGCGGCCACAGCCGACGCCTGTCGTCAGTCGGGAAGCGTCGGGCCGCCGGGGCGGACCCGTCTCACAGGCCGTGCCCGTCTCACAGGCCGTGCCCGCCCGCGCCGTGCCGTACCCGTCTCACGGGGTCCCAGTAGCAATGAAGAAATTTCCAACGAAGTTTCCTCTGATCTGCGGTGATTAAGGGTTCTGCGGCTTAGGTTGCGATTCACTTACGGCTTGGGCGGCCGGTCCGTTGTGGGCGGTGTGGGATCGGGACGCGGAGGTCGTCCGGACGGTGCTGTGTAAGGCGGACAGGCGGTCCAGCGAAGGGTATGGCGGGTTCGTGATCGAGGGGCGGGCATGACGATGCGCCCTTCCTGGCCGCCTGCGCCGACGCCGAAATCTCGGCGCGGAAGCTGGATCGGTATGAGGAGGCGCTGCGCGAAAGGCCGGCTTCCGGGTCGAGCCGACGATCAGACGCTGCAGGCGCGGCCGTCTCGTAATCCGTACGGTCCCTGGGCGGTGCGGAGCTGGCGGCGGAGGACTCGGCCGAGGCGCTACCAGCCGCCGGAGTCGCCGCCGAAGTGGCTCCACAGGATGTCGGCGGCGTCTGCCGCCATGCGGGCGGCTTCCCGCATCATCGGGGGAAGGTTCTCGTCCGTGGCCATCGGCGTCAACGCCTTGGTCAGCGCAGCGCCAAGGGTGACCATCGCTGCGGTGATGTGGTCGGTGTCCTCGATGGTCGACAGGTCCAGCTCTTCCTCGCCTTTCTGACGGAGTGCGGTGATGTCCGCTCGCAGGACGGTGCCGCCGGTGTAGCGGCGCACAAGGTGCGGGCCGAGAATCTCGTTCAGCGCGAGCACCGCGTGGCCGCAGTCGTCGGCGCAGACGGCGTACGCGTCACGGTGGGGGATGGCGTGCTCATCCAGGAGCCGAGCCGCGGCCGCGGCGATCGTGAACGCCCGGCAGGCGTGGCCGAGCACCACCGGGGCGGGCGGCAGGGGGTCCGTGCTGGTGTGCCGGGTGAAGGCGTCGGCCTCCTGGTGCAGCCGGGCGGCGAGTTGGCCGCATACGGGCTCTTCGTTGTTCATCAGGCCTCCGGTATTTACTGCGATGAGGCGCCGGCAAAAAACGTGCCACCAGCCGGCACACGGTTGATCTAGGTCCCTGTCGTCGGCGAGGTAATCGAGGTGTCCACACCTCGGAGGGAGGGGCGCTCAGCCCGTCACGGTCCAGCCCCGTCATCCGTGCTGTCCAGACCCACGACACATCTGACAGCCGTAGACAACAATTAGGAAATATAAATTTCCCATTTTGTCAAGGTCCATCTTGCCGACCTCCCTTGATTGTGATACACGTCACATCGATTGAATTAGAATCTTCCTTGATTGTCCGGTGAGTCGGGGTTACGTTCAATCAGTGCAAAGGTGGGTTTGGTTGATACCAAGCCAATTCGTCCGTCTATCACCGGAGGTTATACGTGCTTAAATCGCGACGCCTCGCCCTGACTTCGGTCATTGGCGCCGCGGCTATCGCCGCAGTACTGACCTCGGCTCCTACGGCTATGGCCGCTGCCCCTCCCCGATTCCGCCGTCGGTCGACACCTCGGCGCTCAGCCCCCAGCAGCTTGAGCTCCTCAAGTCCAGCGCACCCAAGACGATCGCGCTGGATCCACGGACCGGCAATGTGCTGTCGGTGACCGAAGGCAGTCTCGCGACACCGATGATCAGCCAGCACAGTACCTGCAATTCGGGAGACTTCTGCTACAAGTCTGGCCAGGTGCCGTACGCGGACCAAGGGTTTTACGGCAGCGCGGGCACGAAGACGGGAAGTTGGCCATCCCGCTCCTACTTCTACACTGGCAGCTACACGGGCAAGGCCTGCTGGACCTACAGTGGATCGTCGCCCTGCAGTGGTCCGTGGGGCCCCGGCAACACCATCACCTTCAGCGGCTCGCTGGTCACGGGCACCAGCGTCACCCTCTACTAGAGCCGATGGCCAGCACATTACCTCTGCCGACACGGAAGGTGATTGAGTGACAACTGCCGATTCTACGGGCAGGTAAAAAATGGCGGGAAGGCAATTTTTGCCTTCCCGCCCTTCGTAATAGTTTCGGCCCCGGATACGGGGTCCTATTATCAGACAATCAAAGCCATAGCAAGATCATGACCTGTGAGAACGTTCTTACTATTAGTCGGCTACGGATTGGGAGCTTGCCGCGAGAGGGTTTGATTGCTTACCGACAGCACCCGACCGGTATGTGGGTCCAACTCCACCGTTTTCCCGCCCGGGACGGCATCGTTCCCCTCAGAAACCGACAGCACCTGACCGGTATGCGGGTCCAACGCGATCGTCTTCGGCGTGTCGGACTGCAGGAGCTCTCGCTCCTGAGAGCTGAGCGCTGAGGTGTCCGCCGACGGGGCTGGCGACGGGCCACCGGCACTGACTATGGAAGCCGAAGCCAGGGCCGATACGACAGCAGCCACGCTGACCGCCAAAGCCAGGGCGAGACGTCGCGATTTAAGCACGTACAACCTCCCGAGAGGGATAGGACTAGCCGGAGACACATGCGACAGCGCCGCTCGACCCTAGCCTGATACTCCGCAAGGTGCGGAACTATTTGCTTTCAATGCGGGAACGAAAACCGGCGACAAGCCTGTGTCCACTTGCTCGACACCAGCTTCCAGGCATCGTCCAGCAGCGTACACGGCGCGATCAGCTCTTCCAGCTCCCATTCCAGACGCACCAGCACACCCCGTTTGCCCGAAGGGCCCCGGAGGTTGGGACCCGGTCCCCTACCCGACGAGAAGCCCCCATACCCGAGAGGCCGGCACGGTCTCCCCGTTACGGCGACGGCACGTGCAATGGCGCGGGCTATCATCACGTCCACCCCGCAGTCTGCCCATCGCGTCGAGGCGGGAACGGTCTGCACCGAGATCGCTCAGGGCGTCAGCCCCAGCTCACGCAGCTGCGCGGCCCTCAGCGGCCGCCATCCCGTGGTGTCGAGCTTGGCCAGTTCCGCTTCCACGTCCACGTTGATGACCCCGAAGAAGTTGATGTTGTCGCTGTGGCCGGGCGAGATATGGGAAAGGACCTCATCCGGCACGTCCCGGCCCTGAGAGCGCAGCTCCAGCACTGCTCGCGAATAATATTCTGTCGTCCACGCGACTACCGAGTTGGTCAGCACGGTCAGGCACCACGCCTGCTCGGTCTGCTGCTCGAGGGGCGGGCGGGTGATGGTGCCCTGCTGGGCGTAGTGCAGGTCCCGGCGCAGCGCGTGCAGGCTCTCACCCTTGTTGAGCTGGCGTGAGATCTTCCTCCTGAACGCCGGGTCCGACAAGTATTTGGCCAGGTGGACGGTCCTGCGCAGCATCCCCCATTCCTTCAGCGCGGCGGCCAGGGTGTTCTGTCGGGAGGCCGCCGACCACTTGTCGACGATCAGCGAGGCGGTGGCCTGGCCGTACTTTAGCGAGCCGGCCATCCGCAGCAGGCCGCCAGCGTGGGTGAAGCAGTTCAGGAAGCCGGTACGGGCGTCCAGTTCGATCAGCAGCGAGGCGATCGGCGCGAACGGCAGCATGGCGGCCAGTTCCTCCTTCAGTGCCTTGGCCTCCGCCGGAATGTCCTCGGCCGACAGCGGCGGCACCACCAGATGCACCTCCTCATCCAGCCGGACCGTACCGGCGTCATCGGGCGAGGCGCCGGCGAGGGTCTGCTCCAGCTCCGCCAGAGCTGCGTGCAGTTCCTGTTTGCCCTGCTCCAGCGCGTCGGTCGCGCCCTGCGGCTTACCGACCAGGCGGCAGTACTCGGCCCGCTTGGGCGCCCACTGCTCGGCGGTGTACAGGTAGGTCGCCGGGTCGGCGTACCGGCGGCTTCCGGGCACGAACACATCCCCGCTGCGCAGCCCATCCCGCAAACACAAGATCACACACAGCTCCCAGTAGTGCCGAAACGCGGTGTCCTCGCCGGATTTGCGGGCCTTGTCCAGGTAGTCGGCGTACTTGGCGGGCACGAAACCGGTCGGCGCCCCACCTTGCGGCCGCCCAGCCGGTTCATCTCCTTCAAGACGGCCACCGCCTCCATCAGCTCGCCCGTGCCGGGCCCGCCCTGAAAGTCGATCGCAGCCAGCACGTTCGGGGTGAACCGCCGCAGATAGGTATAGGAGGACTCCAGCTCCGACAGCCGACCGTGGTCCTTGGGCAGTGGCTTCCACGCATCCGAGGTGATCTCACGCAGCCGCTGCATGCCGATCCGTTCGCGCAGCATCCCGCCGACCTCGTCGTCGGGGATCGACGGGTCGGCCAGCACCGGAAGGATCATGTCCATCAGCAGGTGCCGGGCCTCACCCTTCTTGGCCCGTTCAACCAGCACCTCGTCAGTCTTGGACTTCGCGCGGGACTCACGCGCCGAGACGGCCTGATCGAACAACGCCACCACCTCGTCCAGCTGATCGACCGCCGCCTGGGCCACGAACGCCAGCAAGATCGGGAACTTGCGCTCCTTGCGCCGCTCCAGCCCCTGATTGGTCGAGCGGCGCGCGACCTGGGCCAAAAACCGGCGCCGCTCGTTCGGCAGCAGCGACAGGTCCATCTGATGCGCGTCCACCGCGCGTAGCCAGCCCAGCTTGTCGATCGCGGTCTTCACCGACGACGCCGAGGCGTCCTTGGCCGGGGTGACCAGCCACTCCAGCCGGGTCATGCCCAGCCCCGCATCGACGGTCAGCATCAGCTCCAGGTCGGCGCGGACCTCATCGGTCAGCAGGTGCGCCACCAGCTGCGAGGTCAGGTCGGCGGCGCTCTTGCGCGCCGTGCCGACCATCTTGGCCAGGATGAGCGCGCCGGGCCGGATGACCTTGGCCGCCATCAGATACTCGCGCGCCAGGTTGAACAGCAGCGTCGACGAGTCATGCTCCATCGCCCGGTCCAGCAAGAACTGCTCGAGCTCCTTCATCGCCTGGCTGCCTGCCGAGGCGGTTTTCCACTCCAGGTACTTGGCGACTTGCGCCAGATGGTCCGAGCGGGTCTGTGCCCGATGGCCGTATAACGACAACGCCGCTGGCGACACGCCCAGCCGCTCAGCGACCCGGGCCACCGCCGCCAGCGGCGCCGAGGCCACATCGTCGGGCACGAACCCGAGCCACTGCAGCGTACAGAGCTGGACCAGCATGCCCAGCTGGTCCACTGAGCGCCGCCCACGACCTGGATCGACGAACGCCACGTCAGCTGGCGTCGGCGTGAAATACCGGATCAACTAATCTGCGCTGATCTCCGGGAACGAGCGCAGCTGCTCCAACTGCTCCTCGGAGAACATCTTCTCTGACAACGCACCACCCCACGTGCCGTACCGGACGGAACCGGAACGAACGTAGCGGCAGCGATCACCAACCCGCCACAGGCGGTCAAACGCCTCCGTTACCGCAGATCAGAGGCAACTTCGTTGGAAATTTCTCCATTGCTACCGGGACCCCCTCACAGGCCGTGCCCGCCCGCGCCGTGCCGTACCCGCCGCCATCGTGGCGGCGGAGGATCGCGGGGCGAACCGGCTCTATGCGGCGCTCACCCGAGCGGTGTCCCGTCCGGACGTGGCGTGCTCCCGTTCGCATCGGCCGCCTTTCCCGCCGAATGCGTGATCTCCACGATCGGTAGGCGGAGCGCGCCCGGAGCGGAGGCCGGTACGACGGGCCGGGCGGGCACGACAGGCGTGATCCGCACGTAACCGGAGCCGAGGGCGGGACGCGGATCCGGCTCCCCCCTGTTGGGCCAGAACGCCATGGCACGCTCCGCCTGGGCGGTGATGGTGAGCGAGGGGTTCACCCCCAGATTGGCGGAGATCGCCGAGCCGTCCACGATGTGCAGGCCCTCGTAGCCGTACACCCGGTGGTAGGCGTCGATCACGCCGGTCTCCGGCGAGTCGCCGATCGCACAGCCGCCGATGAAGTGGGCGGTCGCGGGAATATCGAACAGGTCGAGCCAGCTGCCCGCCGCCATGCCGCCGATCTCCTCTGCGGCGAGCCGTACGGCCTCGTGACCGGCCGGGATCCAGGTGGGGTTCGGCTCACCGTGTCCCGGTCCGGCCCGCAGTTTGCCGCGCCGCGACGTGACGGTGATCGAGTTGTCCTCGGCCTGCATGACGAGGGCGATGATCCCGCGCTCCGACCACCGCCGGAGGTTCACCAGCCGGGGCAGCAGACGCGGCCGCCGGAGGACCGCGCCGAGGAACTTCAGCCAGCGCGGCGCCCGGCCGCCCCCGTCGATCAGCAGCGTGCGCAGCGCGGCCATCGCGTTGGAGCCGTCGCCGCACCTGACCGGCTCGATGTGCGTGCGCGGGTCGGGGTGGAAGGACGAGGTGATCGCCACTCCGCGGTTGAGTTTCTCGCCCTCGACGGTGAAGCGTTCGAAGCCGAGCAGGGCCTCGGAGTTCGTCCGGGTGAGCACGCCGAGGCGGGGCGACAGCCGGGGCAGCGTGGTCGCCCTGAGCCGGTGCAGCAGGTGCTGGGTGCCGTACGTCCCGGCCGCGAAGATCACCTGGCGTGCGGTGATGGTGCGGGTGCGGCCGAACGGGCCGGTACGGCGTACGGCGATCTCGTAGCCGTCCGCCAGCGGACGGACGCCGACGGCCGTGGTCTCGGGATGGATCTTCGCCCCGGCCTTCTCCGCCAGGTAGAGATAGTTCTTGATCAGCATGTTCTTGGCGCCGTGCCGGCAGCCGGTCATGCATTCGCCGCATTCCGTGCAGCCGCGCCTGCGCGGTCCCACCCCGCCGAAGTACGGATCGTCGGCCTCGACGCCGGGCTCTCCGAAGAACACGCCGACCGGGGCGAGATGGAAGGTCTCGCCCACGCCCATCCGCCCGGCGACCCTGCGCATCACCTCGTCCACCGGGGTCATCGTGGGGTTGAGCACCGCGCCGAGCATGCGTTTGGCCTGGTCGTAGTAGGGGGCCAGCTCGGCCTTCCAGTCGGTGATGTGGCTCCACTGGGGGTCGGCGAAGAACGGGTCGAGCGGCTCGTAGAGGGTGTTGGCGTAGACGAGAGAGCCGCCGCCGACCCCGGCTCCGGCCAAGACCATGACGCCGCCGGCACCGCGCAGGACGTGGATGCGCTGGATGCCCTTCAGGCCGAGCGCGGGGGCCCACAGGAAGTCCCTGGCCCGCCAGGAGTTCTTCGGCAGCGTCCTCTCGTCGAAGCGGCGGCCGGCCTCGACGACGCCCACCGCGTACCCCTTCTCGGTCAGCCGCAGCGCCGCGACGCTCCCGCCGAACCCCGACCCGATGACGAGGACGTCATAATCCACCCCCCCACCCCCCGCCGTGATCTTGTAGTTACTCGCAGACATCCCGCCCGACCTCGCATTCTCCCTTTCGTGATCTTGCAGTTTCTCGCAGGCGACCCCTCCGACCAGGCACTCCCGCCGTCGTGATCTTGCAATTGCAAGATCACGGAGAGTAGCACTCCAGGTCAAGGGTGCCGCATGCGAGTTTCTGCAAGATCACGAAGTCTGTTCTACCAGCTCAAGCCGCCTGTCTGCGAGCAACTACAAGATCACGGCGGGGGGGCTATTTGAGGTGAAGGCGCTTCATCGCTTTGAGGACGGTGGCCAGGGTGTCGGCGTACTTCTCGTAGGTCATGCCGAGGATCGGCTCGAACCCGAGCCAGGTCGCCTGACTGGCGACGGTCTGGCCCTCGGTGTACTTGAGCAGCCCCTCCGCCCCGTGGCGACGGCCGAGGCCCGATGCCTTCATCCCGCCCATCGGAGCGTCGTACGAGGCCCAGGCCGAGGCGTACCCCTCGTTGATGTTGACCGTGCCGGCCTTGATCCGGGCGGCGAGCGCACGCCCCCTGGCGAGGTCACGGGTCCAGATGGAGGCGTTCAGGCCGTACGGCGTGTCGTTGGCCCTCTCGACGACCTCGTCCTCGTCGGCGAAGCGGTGGATCGAAACGACGGGGCCGAACGTCTCGTCCCGGCAGACGGCCATGTCCTCGGTGACCCCGTCAAGGATCGTCGGCTCGTAGAACAGCGGGCCGAGGTCGGGCCGCGACCTGCCCCCCGCCAGCACCCTCGCCCCCTTGTCCACCGCGTCGGCCACGTGCGCCGACACCGCGTCGAGCTGCCGCCGATAGGTGAGCGAGCCCATCTGCGTGTCCCAGTCGAGGCTCGGACCGATCTTCATGTTCCGCACTGTGCGCGCCAGCCTGTCGCAGTACACGTCGGCGATCGACTCGTGCACGTAGAGCCGTTCGATCGAGATGCAGAGCTGGCCCGCGTTGGTGAAGCAGGCCCGGATCGCGCCCTGCACGGCCACGTCCAGGTCGGCGTCGTCGAGAACGATCATCGGGTTCTTGCCGCCGAGCTCCAGCGAGCAGCCGACGAGCCGCCTGGCGGCCCCCTCGGCGACCGCGCGACCGGCCCGGGTCGACCCGGTGAACGCGACGTAGTCGGCGCCGTCAAGCAGCGGGTCGCCGATGTCGGCCGGGTCGCCGAGCACGACCTGCCAGAGGTCGCGGGGCATGCCCAGCTCGACGAGCAGGTCGATCGTCCACAGCACGGACAGCGGAGTCTGCGTGTCCGGTTTGTGCACCACCACGTTGCCCGCGATCAGCGCCGGGGTCACGTCGCTCACGCCCAGTGCCAGCGGATAGTTCCAGGGCGTGATCACGGCGACCGCGCCCTTGGGGTGGCGCAGCTCCGCGGCCCTGGTGGCGATCGGGAAGATGCCCTGCCGCCGGTGCGGCGCCAGCAGCCCCGGCGCGCGGCGGGCGAAGTAGAGCGTGCAGCCGACCGCGTCGAGCAACTCCTCGTACGCGTGCCGCCGGGCCTTGCCGGTCTCCCACTGCACGATGTCGAGCAGCTCGGCTCGGCGGTCGAGCATCGCGTCGTGCAGACGCAGGAACGGCTCGATCCGCCCGCGGATCGGCAGCGTCGCCCACGCCTCCTGCGCCGCTCTCGCTCTGGCATACGCCGTACGGACGTCCTCGGCGGTGGAGATCGGGACCTCGGCCAGCGGCTTCCCGGTGAAGGGTGCCGTGATCTCCTTGGTTTTGCCCTCGGAGGCGACATGCTTGAGCACCCGTTCGACCATCGCGGTGTCGAGTTCCCGAATCTTGGCGGCCATGCCGGAAGAATATTCCGGTGCAGGAAGCCTGGCTACCGGTCGCCGAGACCGATGTCAGAACATCCCCGGCGGATGCGCCGGCCGCGGCAGGAGAACCACACCCCTTGGACTCCTTGACAGCGATCCTCCCAAAAGGTTCGTTCCCGTGTAATCATCGGATCGTGGGACACGAGGTGGAGCCCGACCCGGCGATAAACTCGCTTTCGTCCTACCTCTATCGGAGAATCCGCCTGGCCACATCGGCTTTTCTGCTGCTCATCCTCATGCTGTGGCCTGACTTCGTCAGCCGGCGGCCGGACCTGCCGCAATCACTGATCGCCGTCGGCGGTCTCGTCGTGTTCTGCGTCTCGTACATGAGGGTGGTATTCCGCTCCATACCGCCTTCCGGACGGCTGAGCACGCCGTGGGCGCTGGCGGGTGTCACGGTCAGCGGGCTGGCGCTCATTCCCGAACTTCCCGACGTCTGGATGTATTACTTCCCTTTCTATCTCACGACCTGTCTCGTCATCACGCGACGTTCTTACGCCATGCTGCTGTCCAGCACGGGCGTCCTCCTGCTCGTCGTCACGGCCATCGGGCTCGCGCGTGGGCTGACCCCGCTTCGCCTCGGTGTGCTGGCGACACAGTTGGCCGTCTTCTCTCTCACCCTGACCGGCATTCACCGGGTGCTGGAATTCATCATCACCCAGTGGAGAACCCAGAAGGCGGCGGAACGGCTGGCCGAGGAACGTGAACGCCGGCGGCTCGCCCGCGACCTGCACGACGTCGTCGGACGCAACCTGGTCGCTCTCGCCATGCGGACCGAGGTGGTGGCGCAGCGTGAGCCCCACGACGGCGTGAAGGAGGAGCTGCACCACCTCGCGGCGCTGGCGCGCACCACGTTGAACAGCACGCTGGCGGTGGTGGAGGAGATGCGGGCGCCGGACATCGCCGCCGAGCTGGCAGAGGCCAGGGAACTGCTGGGCTGGGCCGGGATCGACCTGACCGTGGCCGGCGACCCGGCGGAGGCGCACCGGCGGGCGCCGTTCGCCTGGTTCCTCCGGGAGGCCGTCACCAACGTGGTCAAGCACAGCCAGGCGCGGACGTGCCGCGTGATCTTCGGTCCCGGCCGGCTGATCGTGGCGGACGACGGACGGCCCACCTGGCCCATCGTGCCGGGCGCCGGGCTCACCGGGATGCGGGAACGGCTGGAGCAGGCCGGCGGTGAACTGCGCGTCGAGCGTTCGAGGGAAGGCGGCATCCGGGTGATCGCGATCCTCGCGGAAGAGGGATGGACACATGCCTGATTCACCGCTGAGCATCCTCATCGTGGAGGATCAGATCCTGATCCGGGACGCGCTCGAGCAGCTGCTGTCGGGCTATCCGGGGCTGGAGGTCGTCGGCACGGCGGGGAGTGTGCGGGACGCGGTGTCGGTGGGGACGGCGGTCCGGCCGCACGTCGCCCTGGTGGATCTGCACCTGCCGCAGACGCCGGGAGCGGACGAATCGTCCGCCAGCGGGGTGGAGGTGGTCGCCGCGATGAAGCGCTGCTCTCCCCTGACGCATTGCCTGATCCTCTCCGCGTACCGCGAGCCCGGCTCGCTGCGCGCGGCGCTCTCCGCCGGCGCCTGCGGCTATCTGGTCAAGGACGCCTCGCCGACCGAGCTGGTGACCGCGATCAGACAGGCGTCCCACGGCGAGATCGTGATCGACGACAGGCTTGCCGCGCGAATCGCACTGGCCAAGCCCTGCCCGCTCACCCCGCAGGAGCTGGCGGTGCTGCGGCACGCGCGCGAGGTGCTCACGATCGCGGAGATCGCGAAGATCATGCGTCTCAGCGCCGGGACCGTGCGCAACTACATCACCCGGGCCATCCACAAGACCGGTGCGCGCAACCGGCACGAGGCGGTACGGATCGCCGCGGACAACGACTGGCTCTGAACGCCGTGTCGCCGGGGCGCGCGGGCACGACCGCCGCGGTGTCGTCTGTCATCGCCGTACGGGCCTCCCCACCGGGCGCGGACACGTTCGTCTCTCGGACTTTACGGCGGATATCCGCGAAACGGACAGGCCGTTCCGACACCATCTTTCCATGATGTTTGTCACCATTGCTGTGGCCGAATCCTCACCATTGACAGATGTTTACTCCATGTAATGATCGGTTCGACAGTCACAAACGGTGCCTTTCCGAAGTGATTGGACGTCGCCCAGCGGTCGTCAATTCTTCGGAAGGCCCGGGACGGAGGGAGGTGAAACGGCATGAAGCTTGAAAGCACAGCCACGATCGACCACCGCAGCATGACTGCGCAGCCGCTCGGCGCCGGCCTGTCCGGCGCTGGATTCGGCGTGGTCGTTCCGGGCGCCTCGTCGTGCTGCGCGGGCTGCACCTCCAGCTCGTGCGGCACCATCGTGCGGCCGTAGCTCGAAGCGGAGCCCGGAAGCCCGGAGCCTTCGGGCTCCGCCCCGGCAGAAACCGACCACCGGCAGGAAGTACGGTTCCAGCTAATGGAAAACACTACGGAAATCGACGTCTCCGCCATTCCGAAACCCGTTCTCATCAACATTCCGGTCGACGACATGGAGCGTGGCCTCGCGTTCTACCGGACATTTCTCGGAATGCCGCTCGCGCGTTCTCTCGCCTACGAGATCTCCTATCACGCGCCGGTGTCGAGCGACGGAATACTGCTCACGGTGAACAAGCGCAGGTTCCCCGGCGAGTCCGTCACGATCTATTTCCATGTGACCGACCTGGACGGGACGCTCAAGAAGATCGCCGAGTTCGGCGGCGAGGTGACCGCGGGGCCGTACGACCTCCCGCTGCCCAAGCAGATCAAGCCGGAGTTCCAGGAGCAGTTCCGAGACAGCCCGTTCTACCGGGGCGACGCCGGCGACTCGATGGGCCGGGGCGCCAGCGTGGCCGACGCCGACGGCAATCGGTTCGGGCTCGTCCAGTTCAGTGAATGGGCGCACGCGACCTTCCGGCTGGGCGAATACGCGAGCCCGGTCACGGCCGAGCAGCTGGTCGACCAGTCGATCGCGTTGAACCGGCAGGTGCCCCCGCCCACCGAGATCTTCCAGGAGTGAGCGCGGCGATGGACCACACCGATCCCGAGCTGGCCCAGTCGAGCGCGGGGGTCAGTGCCTACCGGCTGCTCAGCCCGGGCCTGTCGGCCGTGGGCCTGCGCACCCACCAGGCCCGCTACGACAACCTGGGCGAATCCACGTTCCCGCGGCCCGCCGAGGAGTTCATCGTCGCCGGCCGCTTCGCGCCCTGGGACCGCGAGGCCCAGCTCTCCGGGGCCGACTACTTCGGCGACGTGATGGCCACCGCGCTGTCCGTCATCGATCATGAGTCGGTCTCCGACGCCGACCGGGTCGAGCTGCCGCCGCCCCTGTCGGTGTCGATCGCCCTGGACGAGGCGGTCGTCCGGCGGCGCAGCGTGCGCAGATACACCGGCGACCCGGTGTCCCTCGCCGAGATCGGCACGCTGCTGCGCTTCGCCGCCGGCGTCACGGGCGAGGCCGACGCCGAGCTGATGCGGGGCGGCGGCGCCACGTTCCGGTTCCGCGCCGTGCCGAGCGGCGGCGGGCTCTACCCCGTGGAGGTCCACCTCGCCGCGCTGGACGTGCCCGAGCTCGACGTCGGCACCTACCGCTACAGCCCGGTGGAGGACGCGCTGGTCCGCACCGGCGACCGGGCCGTGGTGGACCGGCTGCGCGACTCGTTCGCCATCCCCGGCGAGATCATCTCCATCGACAGCGCCGCCGCCGTCGTCCTGCTCATCGCCAGACCGTGGCGGTCGATGCGCAAGTACGGCCCGCGCGGAATGCGCTTCGTACTGCACGAGTGCGGCGGCATCTCCCAGAACGTCCATCTGACCGCCACCGGGTTCGGCCTCGGCACGACCGACTGCTCCAGTTATGTGGACGACCACGCGAACGAGGCGCTCGGGCTGGACGGCGTGCTGTCCTTCCTCGCACACACGATCTTCGTCGGATGGCCGGGATGACCGACACAGCCGGTACGACCGGCACAACAGGTACGGCCGACACGACCGGTACGACCGATACAACGACCGGTACGACCGGCACGACCGGCACGACCGGCACGACGACCGGGACACGGCCGCTGTTGATCTATGTGCACGTGCCGTTCTGCAACTCCAAGTGCCACTTCTGCGACTGGGTGACCGAGATTCCCACGTCCGAGCTGCTGCTCCGGCCGGCCGACGTCTCCCGGCGGGCGTACATCGACGCGCTCTGCCGGGAGATCAGGGAGCGGGGCGCCGAGCTGTCCGGCCGCGGCTACCGCCCGGCCATCATGTACTGGGGCGGCGGCACGGCCAGCATCCTCGCCGAGCACGAGATCGCGCTGATTGGCGAGGCGCTGCACGAGGTGTTCGACATGTCGCGGCCACTCGACGAGTCGACCATCGAGTGCAGCCCGGAAAGCCTGACCCTCGCCAAACTGGCCGCCTTCCGCGACGTCGGCTTCCGCCGGTGGAGCAGCGGCG
Source organism: Sphaerimonospora sp. CA-214678 (assembly GCF_050942215.1). GTDB lineage: Bacteria > Actinomycetota > Actinomycetes > Streptosporangiales > Streptosporangiaceae > Sphaerimonospora. The sequence continues at coordinate 1,014,061 of NZ_CP192056.1, read as the reverse complement.
TGCAGTCCTTCGATGAGCGGAGACTGCGCAGGCTGGGCCGCAGCCACGACGCGACGCAGGCACGACACGCGGTCCATCTCGCGGCGGAGGCGGGGTTCGAGGATCGGTCGATCGACCTGATCTGCGGCCTGCCCGGCGAGGACCTCGACGAGGTCGAGGCGTCCGTACGCGCCGCCCTCGAACTGCCGGTGACGCACGTCGCGCTGTATCCGTACCGGCCAGCGCACGGAACGGTGCTGCGGCGGCAGGTGACCCGCGGCACCACCGCCATGCTGCGCGCCGAGCAGAAGACGGCGTACGCCCGGGCGGCCGGGCTGCTCACGGAGGCGGGACTACCCGAGTACGCGATGAGCCACTTCGGTCACCACCGCTGCCTCAGCGACCTGGCCTACTTCCAGCTCAGGATGGACTGGGCCGGTTTCGGCTCCGGCGCCACCTCCCTCATCGGAGGCGAGTACCTCGCCCATCGGCGCGGTTTCCTGACCGCCTACAACCGGGACCCGCTGCGCTTCGACGAGCGCTACCCCGCCGCCTCCCCGGCCATCGCGGCCCGGTTCCTGTACCAGTCGCTCACCACGTTCGAGGGCGCCTCGCGGTCGCTGTGGCGGGAGCGGACCGGCACCGAGCTGGAGGAGGCCCTGTCCCTGGGCCCCTGCCGCCACCTGCTCGGTTTCCTGGAACGGGTGGCCGACGTGCACTCGGACGAGGAGGGCGTACGGCTCGGCCGCGACCAGATCACGGACGCCTTCATCGACCTGCAGTTCGCCGGGATCGCCGGAACCGGCGGAGCCGAGCCCCAGGCCGCGGCGCTGCTGGGCTGACCTCGCAAGACCGGCGGATCGCCGCGACGCGGCCCTTGAGGAAGGAATGTCAGCGTGCAACAGAGCAAGAACGTGCGGATCAAACCGTCCTTCAGCGTCATCGCCCATGACGCGGACACGGTGGAGCTACGCCACGGGGTGTGGAACGTCCGCTCCTACACCCTGATCGACCACGCCCGCACCGGCCGCCTGTTCAACCTGTTGAGCGGGCTCGACGGCACCACGAGCCGGGCCGACGTGGCGAAGGCCAACGGGGTCACCCGGGCCGAGGTGGAGGCGCTGGTCGACCACCTCGACCAGCTCGGGGTGATCTCCCACGCGCCGGAGACCGCGCTGGACGGCTATCTGGAGAGCACCGGCGCCTACACCGCCGAGGCCCCCGCCATGCCGACGGTGGTCCTGGGCTCCGGCCCGCTGGCCGACGCGACCGTCCGGGTGCTCGCGGCCAGCGCGCCCGGCGGGGTCGAAGCCGCCGGGGAGGACGACCCGTTGCACCGGGAGCTCCTGGAGGCCGACCTCGTGGCGCTGGAGGACGGGCTGGAGTTCGAGCGGTTCGCCGAGCGGTTCGAGCCGTGGCGCGGCAAGCTCCTGGTCCACGTCGCCGAGGCGCCGCATCCGCTCCGCCTGTCGGTGCTCAACCGGGTCGCCCTGGCGCTGCGCACCCCCTGGATCCAGGCGGCGATCGACGGCCCGATGGTGCTGATCGGCCCGTCGTTCTCCCCGCCGACCTCGGCGTGCTTCGCCTGCTTCGAGACCCGGGTGCTGATGAATCTCCGCGAGACGGCCGCCTACCAGCGGTACAAGGACGCGCTGGTCCGCCAGACGATCCGCGTGGGCGAACCGCCCACCCTCGACGCCCTGCGTGCCCTGGTCGCCGGCCACGTAGGCCTGGAGGCGCTCAACCTCGCCACGACCGGGTCGACCACCACGCTCGGCAAGGTGCTCGGGATCTACGTGCCGACAATGGAGATCGCCTACTCCGAGGTGCTGCGGATGCCGGGCTGCCGGGCCTGCGGGCCGGTGGTCCAGCGGGAGGCCACCGAGCTGTACTTCGACGTACGGCGGTGGATCGATGCCTGACCTGCCGGCCCTCCGGGTGGTGGAGGCCCCCGACCAGTTCACCGAGCGGCTCAGGGCCCGGATGCATTCGCCGCTGTGCGGGCTGATGCCGTCGATGGGGTTCCTGCAACGCCAGCGCGGCGGACCACGGCTCATGGTGGCCGGCGGCGAGCTGACCGGGGTGCACGTGCTGCGCGGCCTGCCGACCCCGAAGATCGGCGCCTATCACATCGGCGGGTACGGGCTTCGCCCGTTCGAGTCGCACATCAGGACGCTCGGCGAGGTGGTCGAGCGGTACGGCGGCTACCTGGCCCCGGTGAGCGGGCGGTTCCCCATCCGGTACGCCTCGGTCGAGGAGCTGACCTCGGCCGGCGAGCCGTACGACGCCGGGCCGGCCGAGCCGTACAGCGCCGAGCAGTACCGCCGTGCGGGGTTTCCGTTCCGGCCGCGCCGGGACGGCGACCCGATCGGCTGGGTACGCGCCACCCGGCTGCGAGACGGCCTGGACTGCTGGGTTCCGGCCCAGGTGCTGCTGGTCGGCTACGTCGTCCAGGACACGATGGGCGAACCGTGGCTCGCCCCCGCCGTCTCCACCGGCACCGCCTCGCACACCGATCCGGACCGGGCCGCGCTCAACGCGCTGGAGGAGATGGTCCAGCTCGACGCGGCGATCAGCCACTGGTACGGCGGAAGCAGGTCGGTCCGGATCGCCCACGGGCCCAGGACGGCAGCGCTGCAGCGGGTGATCGAGTCCGCCTTCGACCGGCGCGGCGACCGGCCGGAGTTCCATCTGCTGCCCAGCGCCGATCTGCCGGGGTTCACCATCGCCTGCCTGATCCGCAGCCCGGACAGCCGGCTGCCCGCCGTGGCCGTGGGCCTCGGCATCGACGGGGTGCTGGAGCGGGCCATGTACCGGGCGCTGCTGGAGGCCGCCGGGGTACGCGGACTGGCCGTGTGGTCGGCCCTGCAGCAGCGGTTCGAGCAGGAGTCCGCCAAGCCGGAGGACATCTTCGACCTGGAGTCGAACGTCTCCCTGGCGGCCAGGCCCGAGGGAGCGCGGGTGGTGAACGCCAGGTTCGGCGACTGCGACGACGCCTCAGCCGACGACCTGCCGCCCGACGACGACCGGCCGGCCGGAGTCCGCGCGCGTGCCCTGGTCCACGCATTCCACGCCACCGGGAAACGCCTGTACGCGGCCGATTTCACCACCGTGGACGTGGCCGACCTGGGGTTCGTCGTGGCCCGGTTCTGGTCTCCGGATCTGATGACGCTCCCCCTGCCCAGCGCCCCGATGGCGGCACACGAGCGGTTCGCCGCCTATGGAGGATTCCGCCGCCATGATCCCCACCCCTATCCCTGACACCAGGGCGTACGCCCTCACCGCGCTCGGGCTGCTGAGCCTGTCCTGCCTGACGCTCTCGGCTCACCTGCACACCCGGTGGGCCTGGGTGCGGCGTCTCCCGCTGCTCGGCGTGCACGTGCTGCTCATGGGGCTGCTGATCGTCTCGGCCGGGATGCTGCTGGGTCCGGCGGCGGTGGTCCTGCCGGTGCCCGGGCATCCCGCCGGCTGGTGGGGGCTGCCCGCGGGGGCGGCCGCCGGCGTCGCGCTCGGCCTGGTGATCATCCGGACGGACCGGGCGATCACCACGTCCTGGGGCGGGCCGAGCCCCCGGCCCGCGGCGCCCCGGCCGCCCCGGATGACCGCGCCCCGGCCCGCGGGGTTCGCCGCCACAGGCACCGGGGTGTCGGAGCGACGCCGCACCGGCCTGGTCCGGGCACGCAACGACTACGCGCCGACCGACGGCGACCTGCGGGTCCGGCTGGAGCTGCTGGTCGCCGTGGCCGTCGGGGAGGAGCTGGTGTTCCGCGGGCTGCTGACCCGGCTCGCGCTGCTCTTCTCGAACGGCTGGCTCGTGGCCGGAGCCCTCGCGGTGGCCGCCGGCGTCTTCTCCTGTTCGCACGTCTTCTTCGGCTGGGTCCAGGTGCTGGCCAAGGCGCCCCTCGCGGTGGCCGCGTGCGCGGCCACCCTGCTCACCGGCAACGTGCTCGCCGCGGTCATCGCCCATGTCGTGTTCAACGTCTGGGTGTGGCGCTACCGGCGCGGCGAGCCCCGCCGGGCCCCCGCCCCGAGAGCGCGGAGGACACCGGTATGAGCACCCTGCCCTGGCCGGTCCGCGCCGTCGTGCTGGCCGTACTGGTCGTCCTCTACTACAGGTACGCCAAGGCGGCGCTGTTCGCCGCGTGCCGCCGGGCGGCTCACCTGCTTCCCTTCGCCCGCCGATGGGACGCGAGCGAGCGCGGCAGCGTGCTGGAGCTGATGGCGGCGGGCGCGAGCCACGTCCTGGTCGTACTGCTCCTCGTCCTGGTCACGGGCGTCGACCTGACGAAGCTCACGCTCGGCTGGGACCGGCCCGGACTGATCGCGCTCGGTGCCGCCATCGGCGTCGGCGAGGTGGCCCTCGGCTCGCTGCTGTGCCGGGTGCTGATCGAGGGGATCCAGACGATCGGCATGCGGCGCGCGTCGGCGGAGAGACCGGGTTCGCGGGTGCGGCCGGCGTCGGCTGCGGGCGCCGTGGCGGGCGAGGAGCGGATGCGGCAGTGGCTCGGCCGGTCGCGGGGCGGCTGGATCCGGCACCATCTGAAGACGATGGAGGTGGTCTCCCTCCCCCTCGCCCTCACGCTGACAGCGGTGCAGGTGGGCAGCGAGGAGGTCGTCTTCCGCGGGCTGGTGCTGACCTGGCTGCGCGACGCCGGGCCGCTCCCGGCGATCGGGGTCTCCTGCCTCCTGTTCACCGTCATGCAGATCTTCCTGATGTCCTCCTGGCGGGCCGCGATGTTCCCCGTCGTCGGCGCGATCGTGATGGGGCTCACGCACAGCGTCCTGTTCTGGCACTACCCGGCGCTGCTCCCGCTGATGGTGGCGCACGTCACCTTCTTCCTGTTCGCGGTGGCCTAGGGGGTCACGCGCGGAGAAAGGAACCCGCATGTTCCACGGCCTGTCCCTGCTCCCGGACTGCGTGCCCGCGACGAAGGCACCCGACGACTACTTCCGGGACGTACTGCTGCTGAGCCGTCTCGCCGACCAGGGCGGGATGAGCCATGTGAAGATGACCGAGCACTATCTCGGCGGCTACGGCGGCTACTGTCCGAGCCCGCTGGCCTTCCTGTCCGCCGTGGCCGCCGCGACCGAACGGATCCGGTTGATGACGGGATGCGTGCTGCCGGTCTTCCACCACCCCATCCGGCTCGCCTCCGAGGCCGCGATGGTGGACGCGATCAGCGGCGGGCGGCTCGACATCGGCTTCGCGCGCGCGTACCTGCCCCAGGAGTTCGCGGCGTTCCAGGTGCCGATGGACGGCAGCAGGGAGCGCTTCACCACGACCGTGGACACCGTGCTGCGGCTGTGGACCGAGGAGCGGGTCAGCGTGCGCACCCCGTTCTTCGAGTTCCGGGACGTGACGATCCTGCCGCGCCCGACGCAGCGGCCGCACCCTCCCGTGTGGGTCGCGGCGGTCCGCTCCCGCTCCAGCTTCGCCTGGATCGGGGAGCGGGGGTTCAACCTGCTCGTCACCCCCGCGCTCACCCCGCTGAGCGAGATGAGCGACCACATCGCCGTCTACCGGGAGGCCTTCGCCGAATCCGGCCACCGGCACCGGCCCCGGGTGGTGGCCAGCCTCCCGTTGTACGTGGGCGACACCGACGAGGACGCCCGGCGGATCGCCGACCCCCTGTTGCGTACGTACCTCGATGTCTGGGCCGAGGCCACCGACACATGGGTGGCGACCACCTCCGACGACTACCGCGGTTACACCGGCATGAGCCGGGCGATCCGCGCTCTCGACCCCGTGTCGTTCCGGAGCCTGGGCAGCGCGGTCGTCGGCTCACCGGCCACGGTGAGCGAACGCGTCCAGGAGATCGCCGGGGTGCTCGGCGTGGACGGGTTCCTGTGGCAGATGGACTTCGGGGCGGTCCCCGGGGACCTCGCCGTGGCGAGCCTCGAAAGGTTTCTGGACAAGGTGCTGCCGAGCCTGTCCGCCGTACCGGCCTGAAGGAGGTCCAGATGTCCGAGAACCGGCCGCCGCGCTTCTCTTTCGCCCGGCTCACCGCCCTGGCGGGGCTTGTGCTGCTCACCGCCGTGCCCGCCGCCCTCCCCACGCCTGCTGCCGCCGCCACCGCGTCCAGATGCCGACCGGTCTCCGTACCGGCGCCCGTGGCGGATCAGACCGCCACGCTCCGGGGCACCCTGTGCCTGCCGTCCGGCCAGGCGCCGGACACCGTCCAGTTGCTGCTCGCCGGCGCCACCTTCGACCAGGCGTACTGGCTCACTCCCGCCGACACCCGCTCCCCGTCGTACGTTCGGTACATGGCCGAGGCGGGGTACGCGGTGCTCGCGCTCGACCGGCCGGGCACCGGCCTGAGCGACCGCACGCCCGCCGCTGCCACCGACCTCGGCAGCGAGGCCGGCGCGGTCCACGAGGTCGTGGGCCGGTTGCGTACCGGCGCCGTGGACGGCCATGCCTATCGGCGGGTGATCGGGGTGGGGCACTCCTTCGGCTCCAGCGTTCTCCTCACCGAGGCGGCCCGGAACGGTGACCTGGACGCGCTGGCGGTCACCGGCTTCGTCCACTCGGTCGGGCCCAGGCTGGAGGAGCTCAACGAGGCCATCGTCCCCGCCGCCGACGACCCCCTGCTCGGGCTGTCCCGTCCGCCGTCCGGATACCTCACCACCAAGACGGGCAGCCGGGCCGACCTGTTCCTCGACCGGGCCGGCGTCTCGCCGCTGATGCCGTCGGTGATCGAGCTGACGAAGACGACGATGACCACCGGCGAGCAGGCCACCCTGGCCGAGGCCGGGGACCCCGCGATCTCCGGCGCTGTGCGGGTCCCGGTGTTCCTCGCGGTCGGTGGGCACGACGACCTGTTCTGCAACGGGCCCTATCTCCAGTGCACCGACGCGGAGGCGGTGAAGACGTGGGAGAGCTGGTTCTTCCCGCCGGAGGCCCACCTGGAGACCTTCGTGCTCGACGGGGCCGGGCACGCGCTCAATCTGCACCGCAACGCCACGGCGTGGTTCGCCGCCGCGCGGGAATGGCTGGACGGCCTGTCCCGGTGACGGAGGCGGCGGCCGATCCGGCACGGCGTCAGGGCCGCTCGCAGGCGACCATCAGAGTCCGCGCGTGCGGCCCGCCGTACCAGAACCGCCAGCCGAGGTCGTAGACGCGCACGTCCGCCGCCGCGCACTCGCGCAGGATTTCGGCGTAGTCGCGGGCGTGGCGGAAGTCCGCCAGCCGCAGCCTGCCGCCCGGCGCCAGCACCCGGAACGCCTCGCGCACCGCCGCGGCCCGCCCCTCGGCGTCCGGGATGTTGTGCACGGCCAGGCTGGACACGACCAGGTCGAACGATCCGTCCTCGAACGGCAGATCGCGCATGTCACCGGTGACCAGTTCGACCCGGTCGGCCACCCCCTCGGCCCGCGCGTTGGCCAGGGTCGCCTCCCGGCTGTTGCCCGACTGGTCCCGGGTCCACAGGTCGAGACCGGTGGCCGAGCCGTCGCTGAGCCGGCCCGCCGCCTGGATCAGGACGAGGCCTCGGCCGCAACCGAGGTCGAGGACCCGCTCGGTCCCGGTCAGGCCGAGCCGATCCAGCTCCTCGTCCCAGACCTGGAACTTGCCGCGCAGGGTGGTGTGCGCGAACACGGCCGCGGCGACCACCATGGTCATCCCGCCGACCAGCAGCACCAGGGCCGGGATCGGCCAGCCGACCGCGAACAACACCGCGGCGAGGACCAGCTCGGCGACTCCGCCCACTGCGAGTCCGGCAGGCACTCCCGGGGCGTCCACCCCGTACTTCCCACGTGGCTTCGGCACGTTCTGTTCTTACCAGCGGTAAGCCTGATCTGTATAGGTTTTTTCCCGCATACGAGGCGGCGTGATCACCGCGAACCGGCGGGCGTCCGGATCCGTGGCAGGGGACATGACGACATCGACGCGTACGGCCGACGTTCTCGCCGTGACCACGGCATCCGGCCGCCGTCGCCCGCCGGGCGGGGTGAGGACGGCCCGGGGACCGCTAGTCGCCGGTGTCCCATATGCTGCGGTTTCGTAACTCTTGTCACAGTGATCCCTGATGGGCGGGAGAACGATCCATCACAATCAAGCCGTGCCGGAAATATCACCACTCAGGCCGGGCGACCCGCCGCGAATCGGTCCGTACCTGCTCACCGGACGTCTGGGCAGCGGCGGTCAGGGAACCGTCTACCACGCCACCGGACCGTCGGGCGAGCCGGTGGCGGTCAAGTGGATACGCTCCGACCTGACGGGAGAAGGCGCGGACACCCCGCGTTTCCTCCGGGAGGTGGCGTCGGCGCAGCGGGTGGCCCCCTTCTGCACCGCGCAGATCCTCGACACCGGCGTGGAACTCGCCCGGCCCTACATCGTCAGCGAGTACATCGACGGCCCCTCGCTCCAGCAGCGTGTCACCGCCGACGGCCCGATCAGGGGAAACGCGCTGCATCGCCTGGCCATCGGCACGGCGACCGCGCTGGCGGCCATCCACCGGGCCGGCATCGTGCACCGCGATTTCAAACCGCCCAACGTGCTCATGGGGCCCGACGGGGTGCGGGTCATCGACTTCGGCATCTCCCGGGCACTGGACGCCAGCGCGTCGCTGACCTCGGCGATCGTCGGGACACCCGCCTACATGGCGCCCGAACAGTTCCTCGATCAGCACATCGGACCGGCCACCGACATGTTCGCCTGGGCCGGCACGATCGTTTTCGCGGCGACCGGCGACCATCCGTTCGGCAGCGAGCCGCTGCCCGCCGTGATCAACCGCATCCTGAACACCGAGCCGGAGATCAGGGACGTCGAGGGAACGCTCCGCGTCCTGGTCGGCTCCTGCTTCGACAAGAACCCCGCCGACCGGCCGACCGCCCAGCAGGTCATCGACGCACTGCTGGAGCAGGCCGGCACCGGGGCTGCCCCGCCGGAGACCGTACAGACCCGCGCCTGGCCGCGCCCCGTCCCGACTCCTGTCCCGGCCCCTTTACCGGCCCCTGTACCGACACCGCCCCCGACGCCGGCGTCGACCGCGCCCCCGCCGCGGCAGGACGACGGCCCGGCCACCAGGGTGAAACGGACGTTCCGCCCGGGGACCAAGATGATCGCCGCCGCCTCCGCCGGGATCGTCGGCGTGGGGGTCGGCGTCTTCGTGCTCTCCCAGGGCAGGGGGGACGACCCGGACGACAGGACCGTACGTGCGCAGACCTCCCTCTCGGCCTCGCCCGAGGTCTCCGTGCCGGGAATCGTCCCCGTCACCGGGGACGGCACCCCGGCCGCGGCGGACCCGGGCGCTTCGACCCCGACCCCGAATCCGACGCGGAGCGGCGCCGTTCCGGCAGCGGAGCTGACCGAGGTGAAGCTTCCCGGCACGGTCGGCCCCGCCGTCTTCTACGACCATCCCGAGGACACCGCGTCGCTCGCGTCGTACAGCGTGGCTGACGGCAGCGGAAACATCACCGCGTACGCCAGGAAATCCCGGGGCGCCGAATTCGAGAAATGGTCGAATTACACGGCCGTCGACGTGTCGCTGGACGGCGAGTACGCCATCGGGATTCCGCGTTCCTTCCACGGCCTGGACAACTACGTGGACGTCACCCACCTGAAGACCGGCCGGACCGGCAGGGTGCTGACGGTCCCGGCCCCGGAGTCAGAGGCGTGGGCGCACTGGTCCCGAGACAGCCGCCGGGTGCTGCTGACCAGGCTGAAGAAGAAGGGCGACGAATTCGTCAGCGCCGGCTTCATCGTGATCGACGCGATCGACAAGACGGTCCGGGTGGTGAAGATCGACGACCCGTCCGTCTCACGCAGCATCTTCGGCTGGGACGGCGAGCAGAAGGGCGTGGTCGCGTTGTTCGACGACGGGAAGACGAAGGGGCTCCGGTTCTACAGCGCAGCCGGGAAGGTCCGCCGCGAGATCCCCGACGTGGTCACCTCGCGAAACGAGGACGGCTTCGCCGAGGCGCGCAACCTGTTCACACCGTCCGGAGACTCCTTCGTCGCCTTCTGCGCCACCTCGCTGGAGAAGGTGTGCGTACGGGACGTCCGGACCGGCCGGGAGAAGATCGGCTTCTCCTCCGAGTGCGTGGATCTCTTCGGCTGGTACGACGACGCCGTCCACGTCGCCTGCCGGCCGCCCCGCACCGCGCAGGGATCTCTGATCGTGCTCGTCAACCTCAGCGGCGACACCGTGCGCACACTCGTCTACGAGGCCACCCCGGCGGACGGGAACTCCGGAGAGGTCTTCCCCTCGTTCAACTACACCTTCGCCTGACGTCCCCCGGCCCGACCTCACCGGTTCGCCCGCCGCCCCCGGAGACCGCACTTCAGTATCGAGATGATCACTTGGTGGCCAAGCCGCGACACATCTTCGACCGGGAGTGGAGGCCCTCACCTCCTTCGCGACCGGCACGCAGGCGGAGGTGAGGCTGTCGGCCAAGGGCTGCGCCACCTCCGGCACCGTACCGGCCTGCTACAGCGGCGCCGGCTTCGACGACGGCCTCCGCCCGAGGCACGCGGAAATCGCACCGCACCGTACTCCTCGTGGACCCTGCCATGATGTACGGCCGGGCCTGACGCCTGCACGTCAGGTCATGGGGACGATCTCCGGTGCGCCGAGGCGGATCGCGTCGGCCTCCCGGTCGGAGTCCTGCTCCTGGGAGGCCCGCTCGGCCTCGACGCGCCTGGTGTAGTGCTCGACCTCGCGCTTGATCTGATCGGTGTCCCAGCCGAGCGGGCCCGCCATGAGCTCGGCGGCCTCCTGGGCGACGGCCGTGCCCCGGTGGAAGGTCTCGATCGAGATCCGCGTGCGCCGGGCCAGCGTGTCGTTGAGGTGCCGGGCGCCCTCGTGCGTGGCGGCGTACACGATCTCGGCCCGGAGGTGGTCGTCGGCGCCGGTGAGCGGGCGCCCGAGCGAGGGATCCTCCTCGATGAGCGCCAGCACCTCGTCGATCATCGAGCCGTATCTCCTGAGCAGGTGCTCGATCCTGGCGACGTGCAGCCCGGACGAGCGGGCCAGGCGGTAGCGGGAGTTCCACAGCGCCTGGAAGCCCTCCGCCCCCACGAGCGGCACCAGGTGCGTACAGGACCGGGGCACGCGCTGGTCGAGACCGTGTGCGACCGCGTCGACCGCGTCGGCGGCCATCACGCGATAGGTGGTGAACTTTCCGCCTGCGACCATGACCAGGCCGGGCACCGGATGCGCGACCACGTGCTTGCGCGACAGCTTGGAGGTCTCCTCCGACTCCCCGGCGAGCAGCGGCCGCAGCCCGGCGTAGACGCCCTCGACGTCGTCCCTGGTCAGCGGCACCGCCAGCACGGAGTTGACGTGATCGAGCAGGTAGTCGATGTCGGCCCGGGACGCGGCGGGACGCCCCTTGTCGAGCGTCCACTCGGTGTCGGTCGTCCCGATGATCCAGTGGCGGCCCCACGGGACGACGAACAGCACCGACTTCTCGGTGCGCATGACGATGCCGGTGAGGGAGTGGATGCGATCACGGGGCACCACCAGGTGGATGCCCTTGGACGCCCGGACGTGGATCTGCCCGCGCCCGCCGACGAGCTGCTGGATCTCGTCGGTCCACACCCCGGTCGCGTTGACGACCTGGCCGGCGCGTACGTCCAGCTCGGCGCCGGTCTCCAGGTCGCGCACCCGCACACCGGTGACCCGCTCGCCCTCCCGCAGGAAGCCGATCGCCCGCGCGCGTGAGGCGATGTGCGCGCCGTACGTCGCGGCCGTCCTGAGCATGGTCATGACATAACGCGCGTCGTCGACCTGGGCGTCCCAGTACTGCACGGCCCCGCCGAACACGGACCGCTTGAGCGCGGGGGCCACCCGGAGGGCGGCCTTCCTGGTCAGGTGCCGATGCCCGGGCACCCCGCGCCCGGCGCCGAAGGAGAAGCCGAGCGTGTCGTAGAGGATCATCCCGGCCCCGATGTACGGACGCTCCCAGACGGGGTGGGTCAGCGGGAACAGGAACGGCACCGGCCGCACCAGATGGGGTGCGATTCGCTGGAGGAGCATCGCACGCTCCCGCAGAGCCTCCCTGACCAGGTCGAAGTCGAACTGCTCGAGGTAACGCAGCCCTCCGTGGATCAGTTTGGACGACCGCGACGACGTCCCGGAGGCGAAGTCCCTCGCCTCGATGAGTCCCACGGACAGGCCGCGGGTCGCGGCGTCCAGGGCCACGCCGGCCCCGACGACGCCGCCGCCGATCACCACCAGGTCGAGTTCCTGTGACTCCATCCGCGCCAACGCGGAAGCGCGTTCAGCCGGGCCGAGCCGCGCCGCGCCCATCCTCACCGACATAGGGCTCCCTCTGTACGGCTTCTCGCCTCTGCCCTGGTAAATCTACCCACGGGTAGTCCAGCGGGAATCCTGTTTAACCTCCCCTTTCCCAAGGATCTCCCGAAATGTCGGTTCCGCGCGGTCCATCTCGCTCGCGGTGCGGTACGCCCAGGGCCGCCGAGCTCGGCCGCGACCATCAGGACACGGGTTCGGCGATGACCTCGTGCAGGGGCGTCCCGTCGCGCTCGAAGGCGGTGATGTTGGAGATCGTGGTAGTGGCGATGTTGTGCAGCGCCTCGGCGGTGAAGAACGCCTGGTGTCCGGTGATCAGTACGTTCGGAAACGTGAGCAGCCGGGAGAACACCTCGTCCCTCGGGAGTTGGTCGGACAGGTCCTCGAAGAACAGGTCGGCCTCCTCCTCGTACACGTCGAGGCCCAGATAGCCGATCTTGCCGCTCTTCAGCCCCTGGATGACCGCGGCCGTGTCCACCAGCGCGCCGCGACTGGTGTTGACGAGCATGACCCCGTCCCGCATCCGGGCGATCCGCTCCCGGTCGATCAGATGATGGGTGTCCGGTCCGAGCGGGCAGTGCAGGGTGACGATGTGCGACTCGGCGAGGAGCGTGTCCAGTGGCACGTACTCCGCGCCCGCGCGCCGGGCCTCCTCGCTCGGATAGGGATCGGTCGCGAGGACTCGGCAGCCGAACCCCGCCATGATCCGGACGAAGCAGACACCGATCTTGCCGGTGCCGATCACTCCGACCGTCTTGCCGTACAGGTCGAATCCCAGCAGACCGGTCAGGCTGAAATTGTTCTCCCGCACCCGGTTGAACGCACGATGGATCTTCCGGTTGAGCGTGAGGATGAGCCCGGCGCAGTGTTCCGCGACCGCGTGGGGCGAATACCCGGGCACCCGCGCCACGGTCAGCCCCAGCCGGGCCGCCGTCACCAGGTCGACATGGTTGAACCCCGCCGAGCGCAGCGCGATCAGCCGAACCCCGTGGCCGGTGAGCGCGGTGAGGGTCTCCGCACCGAGATCGTCGTTGACGAAAGCGCACACCGCCTCGCATCCGGCCGCCAGGGCCGCGGTCTTCGCCGACAGCCGCGACTCCAGGAACACCATCTCGTGCCCCGCCTCGTCGTTCGCCGCCCGGAGCGACTGCTCGTCGTACGGCTTGGCACTGAACGTCGCAACACGCATGATCCGACCTCCCGAGCCCAAGCTACCGATCTCGCCGAGCGCCGAGGCAGGGCAATCGGACCCCTGCCCTCGGGGACCAACGGCACTCCCCTGCCTGTGGTCGGATCGCCTGCCGCCGTACGCACCGGGCAGACCACCGCCGCACCCCGCAAAGCCGCCCCCGGTGGCCGGTCCTGATACGCGTCAGGGCCCGAGTCGCGGGTGCCCACCCCGTACGGCGAACACCGCGCGGAAGCGGAAAGATGGGGCACATGAGCATGACTCTCTCGGATCTGCGCGTAGTGACCCCGGACGAGGTGCACGACGGCTGGCTCACCATCGAGGACGGGCGGATCACGCACATCGGGCGTGGGACAGGTCCCCGGAACGGCAACGGGCACGGCCTGGGCGGACGGGTGGTCGTGCCCGGGTTCGTCGACATCCACAACCACGGCGGGGCGGGGGGTTCCTATCCCGACGGCGATCCTGAGACGGCGGCCGCCGCCGCGGCCTTCCACCTCCGGCACGGCACGACGACCTCGGTCGCCAGCCTGGTCACGGCCTCGCCGGAGGCGCTGACCCGGGCGACCTCGGCACTCGCCGACCTGTGCGAGCAGGGGATCGTCGCCGGCATCCACTTCGAAGGGCCGTACCTCGCGAAATCCCGGTGCGGCGCGCACGACCCCGCGCAGCTGCGCGAGCCGGACCGGGCGGAGTTCCACGCGCTGCTCAAGGCCGGTCGTGGCCACGTCCGCATGATCACGATCGCCCCCGAGCTGCCGAACGCGCTCGACCTCATCAGGGACGCTGCCGCCGAGGGAGTGATCGCCGCGATCGGCCACTGCGACGCCGGCTACGAGCGGACGGCCGCGGGGGTCGACGCGGGGGCCACGGTCGCGACCCACCTCTACAACGCGATGCCGCAGCTCGGGCATCGCGCCCCCGGCCCGATCGCCGCCCTGCTGGAGGACGAGCGGGTCACGGTCGAGCTCATCAACGACGGCGTGCACGTCCACCCGGCCATGCTGAGGCTCGCCGCGCGCCAGGCCGGCCCGAGCCGTACGGCGCTCATCACGGACGCGATGGGCGCGGCAGGTCTGGGGGACGGAAGCTACCGGCTCGGCGCGATGGCGGTCGACGTCACCGACGGCGTGGCCAGGCTCGCCCCCGGTGGTCCGGGCGCCGGCTCGATCGCGGGGAGCACCCTGACCATGGACACGGCGTTCCGCCGGGCCGTCGGGGAGATGGGGGCGTCACTCGTCGACGCCGCGCTGATGGCGTCGCTCACCCCGGCCCGCGTCCTCGGCCTGGACCACCGGGTCGGCTCGATCTCGGTCGGCAAGGACGCCGATCTCGTGGTGCTCGGCGACGACCTCCGGCTTGAGAGCGTCATGAAGCGCGGCGTATGGATCACCAACCCCCCCAACCCCACCCCGTGATCTTGCAGTTTCTCGCACATCACCCCCTGACCTGCGCGGATCAACTCCATGATCTTGCAGTTTCTCGCAGCCAAGCCGTCTGACCTGCACTTATACGTTAGGTGATCTTGCAGTTGGGAGTGCAAGATCACGGACAACGTTTTCGCTGCTCAGAGTGCATGCTTGCGAGAAACTGCAAGATCACGAACGGTGAATCCCCTGCTCTTGGCTCGGCGTGCGAGTATTCGCAAGATCACGGGGGTGGGAGCGGGGGTGGGAGGGGGGTGGGGGTTCAGTCATCTGACCGTACGCCTCAGGGCTGGATCGGCGCGACGACGACCTCGACGCGCTGGAACTCCTTGAGGTCGGAGTATCCGGCGGTGGCCATCGTGCGCTTGAGCGCGCCCATCAGGTTCATGGAGCCGTCGGCCACGATGGACGGCCCGTGCAGAATCTGCTCCAGCGTGCCGATCGTGCCGAACTCGACGCGCTTGCCACGCGGCAGTTCGGGGTGGTGCGCCTCGGAGCCCCAGTGGAACCCGCGACCGGGGGCGTCGGTCGCCCTCGCGAGCGGCGACCCCACCATGACCGCGTCGGCGCCGCAGGCGACGGCCTTGGCGATGTCGCCGGACCCGCCCATGCTGCCGTCCGCGATCACGTGGACGTACCTCCCGCCCGACTCGTCGAGGTAGTCGCGGCGCGCGGCCGCGACATCGGAGATCGCCGTGGCCATCGGCACGGCCACGCCGAGCACGGTGCGTGTGGTGTGCGAGGCGCCGCCGCCGAATCCGACGAGCACTCCGGCGGCACCGGTCCGCATGAGGTGCAGCGCGGCCGTGTACGTCGCACAGCCGCCGACGATGACGGGAACGTCGAGCTCGTAGATGAAGCGCTTCAGGTTCAGCGGCTCGGCCCGTCCCGACACGTGCTCGGCGGAGACCGTGGTGCCGCGGATCACGAAGATGTCCACACCGGCGTCGATCACGGCCTTGTGGTGCTGCACGGTCCGCTGCGGCGACAGCCGTACGGCCGTCGTCACGCCTCCGGCGCGTATCTCCTCGATCCGCCGCCCGATCAGCTCGTCCTGGATCGGCGCGGCGTAGATCTCCTGCAGCCGCCTGGTCGCGGCCTCCTGATCGAGGGCGGCGACCTCCTCCAGCAGCGGCTGCGGGTCGTCGTAGCGCGTCCACAGGCCTTCCAGGTCGAGCACGGCCAGGCCGCCCAGCCGGCCGATCTCGATGGCCGTGGCCGGGGAGACCACGCTGTCCATCGGGCTCGCCACGAGCGGCGAGTCGAATCGGTAGGCGTCGATCTGCCAGGAGATCGAGACCTCCTCGGGGTCACGGGTGCGCCGGGACGGCACGATGCCGATCTCGTCCAGCGCGTACGCCCGCCGCCCGCTCTTACCGCGCCCGATCTCCACCTGAGTCATCCCGCCTGTTCTTCTCTTCCTGACTCTTGAGCTCTCGAACTTCTGAGCTCTTGAGCTCTCAAAACTCTTGAGCTCTTGAACGTGAACGGCTAGCGCCGGTGGTAGTTCGGCGCCTCGACCGTCATCTGGATGTCGTGCGGGTGGCTCTCCTTGAGGCCCGCCATCGTGATGGGCATGAGCTGCGCCTTCTCGTGCATCTCGGCGATCGTCCGGGAGCCGGTGTACCACATGCCCTGGCGCAGCCCGCCGACGAGCTGATGGGCCACCGCCGCGACGGGACCGCGGTAGGGCACCTGGCCTTCGATGCCCTCGGGGATGTACTTGTCCTCCCCGGACACCTCGGCCTGGGCGTAGCGGTCCTTGCTGAAGGACTCCCCGCCGCGCTCACGGTTGCGTACCGCCCCGAGCGAGCCCATGCCCCGGTAGGACTTGAACTGCTTGCCGTTGATGAAGATCAGCTCGCCGGGCGACTCCTCGCAGCCGGCCAGCAGCGAGCCCAGCATGACGGTGTCGGCGCCGGCGGCCAGCGCCTTGGCGATGTCCCCCGAGTACTGCAGGCCGCCGTCGCCGATGACCGGCACGCCCGCCGGTGCGCAGGCCACGGCCGCCTCGTAGATCGCGGTCAGTTGCGGCGCCCCCACGCCGGCGACGACCCTGGTCGTACAGATGGAGCCGGGGCCCACGCCCACCTTGACCGCGTCGGCCCCCGCGTCGACCAGTGCCTGCGCCCCGGCCCTGGTGGCCACGTTGCCCCCTATCACGTCCACCCGGCCGTTCGCCTTGATCTTGGCGATCATGTCGCAGACGCCCCGGGAATGCCCGTGCGCGGTGTCCACGATGATGACGTCGGCGCCGGCCTCGATGAGGGCCGCGGCACGCCGCTCGGCGTCACCGGCCACGCCGACGGCCGCACCGACCATGAGCCGCCCGTTGACGTCCTTGGTGGCGAGGGGGTACTGCTCGCTCTTGGTGAAGTCCTTGACCGTGATGAGGCCCTGCAGCCGCCCGGCGGCGTCGACCAGCGGGAGCTTCTCCACCTTGTTCTGCCTGAGCAGCCGGAAGGCCTCGTCGCGGGAGACGCCGACGAGGGCGGTCACCAGCGGCATGCGGGTCATGACCTCGTGGACCGGTCTGTCGTGATCGGTCTCGAACCGCATGTCCCGGTTGGTCACGATGCCCACCAGCACGCCGTCGGCGTCGGTCACCGGGAGACCGGAGATCCGGTAGGTGGCGCACAGCCGCTCGACGTCGGCCAGCGTGTCGTCCGGGGAGCAGGTCACGGGGTTGGTCACCATCCCCGCCTCGGAGCGCTTGACCAGGTCGACCTGCTGGGCCTGGTCCTCGATCGAGAGGTTGCGATGCAGTATGCCGATGCCGCCCTGACGGGCCATCGCGACGGCCATCCGAGCCTCGGTGACCGTGTCCATGGCCGCCGACACCAGCGGGACGCGCAGCGTGATGCTCCGCGACAGGCGGGTCGTGGTATCGGCCTCGCCCGGCTGGAGATCCGAGTAGGCGGGAACGAGCAGCACGTCGTCGAACGTGAGCCCTGGTTCGGTGAACTTGGCCATGTCTCCGACCCTCCTACGCCGGCCGTTCCCCGCGTTGCGGGTGTCGCGGGATCCGACGTCAGTCTATGGGTCACGCGCAAACCAAAAGTGGGGGGACCACGAGTGGTCCCCCCACTTTCACGGGCATCGCACCGGCCGCGCCATCGAACCCCCCTCCGCGCCCGAGTAGCGCGGCCATCGTGCTAACGCAAAGTCAATAATGGGTCACGGAACGTCAATGCGCAATGCCTGTACGGAAATTTGCCGAACCCGAATCGCTGCCACGATCAACAGCACCACGGCGGCGAGGGCGAAGACCACGTCGCCGGCGAGATCCACTGCGGCGGAGGCCTCGACGACCGGCGGCTGAACGAAGCCGCGCCAGGTGTAGGTGAGCAGCGCACCGCCCGCGAGCGCGAGCCGATGCCGCTCCCCCCAGCCCTCGCGCCGGGACCAGTGCGCCACCCCGGTGACCACGGCCGCCACCAGGGCCAGGTACGCCGCCACGAGGGCCGGAGCGGGCACCGCGAGATCGGCGTCGGCGAACACGGCCCCGAACAGCCACTCCTGCCCGAGCTGCGCGGCCGGCCCGGCGGCCAGGGCGTACAGCGGGACGAGCAGACCGGGTGCGTGGTCGCGGTGCGGTCTGGACAGCGCGGTCCAGACGATCCGCGGATAGAGACCGCAGAACGCGAGCACGCACGCGATCGTGGCCGCGGCGGTGACCGGGTCGACGTCGCTTCCGATCAGGCCGCTGAGGGGCCAGGCCACGAAGATCAAATAAATGCTGGTCCAGAAACGACCGCCCATACGCCGGATTATCACCGCAATTATTTGGACATGGTGGGGGTACGGCGGTGAATCTGACAGATGTCATGGGCCGCCGCGAACGCCGTCGGCAACGCCCCTGGCGACGGATACCCGATCACTCCGACTCGGGTCGGCGGGGAGCTCTCCTTCCCCCACTGAGTCGGTCGTAGCCATAGGGTGGGATGCGTGCTGGAAGACGTCCCCCGCGATCCTTTCGCGGACGACCCCAACGACCCTGCAGGGGAGCTCGGAGCGCCGGACGACCCCGAGCCACTGACCCTTGCCGAGCGCGATGAGGCGCTGACCGACCTGGCCGACGTGGAGGTCTTCCGATCCCTGCTGGAACCTCAGGGTGTGCTCGGACTGGTTCTCGACTGTCCGGAGTGCGGCGACCAGCATTACTTCGACTGGGATCTGCTCCGCGGCAACCTGCGACAGATGATCGACAACGGCCGGCCTCAGGTGCACGAACCGGCCTACCAGCCCGATCCGACCGATTACGTGAGCTGGGAGTACGCGAGGGGCTACGTGGACGGCGTGATCGACACGGAGGAGAGTCGATAGTCTCCCACGCCCGCGTCGTCGACGTCGGCCACGAGCGCGGCCAGCAGCCGGACGGCCGGGTCGGCCTCCCACTCCACGATCTGACGGCGGGCTAGCGCGTCGAGGACGACGTCGGCCGCGTCGTCCTCCACGTGGGCGGTCACGCAATCGACTCCAGCTCGGCGAGCTGCCGCAGCCTGGCGAGAGCTCGATGCTGGGCAACCCGGACGGCACCTGCTGACATGCCGAGTACATTACCCGTCTCCTCGGCCGAGAGCCCCGACACCACTCGCAGGATCAGCAGTTCCCGCTGGTTCGCCGGAAGCCGCGACAGCAGTGCCCGCGCGTGCTGCGCCTCGATGTAGCGCACCACGGTCTCCTCCGGCCCCGGCCTCTCGTCCGGCCCGTCCGGCAGATCCTGGGTCGGCACGGCCGAGCGGACCGAGCTGCGCAGCGCGTCCGCGACCTTGTGCGAGGCGATCCCGAACACGAACGAGGCGAACGGACGCCCCATGTCGCGGTAGCGGGGCAGCGCCGACAGCACGGCGATGCACACCTCCTGGGCGACGTCGTCCGCGATGTGGTAATGCCCCGAGACCCTGCCGAGTCTGGCCCGGCAGTAACGAACGACCATCGGGCGCAGATGTCCCAGCAAAGACTCGATCGCGGCGCGATCTCCCCGTACGGCGAGGCTCGTCAGTTCCCTGAGGTCGGACTCATCCGATCTCGTCGCAAGCCTTACCCCAGTTGCGGCGTCGGCGACGCGTCCCTCGGTCACGTTAGGCATGATGCCCGCCACGATCGTCGATGTCGTCATGGTTAACGGCTACGGATTGGTCACATTGACGCGTCGATGACCATGGGTGATCAGCCGGTCACCGGGTATTGGAACATTCCAACACTTTGCCCCCGATCACTGGATATTCCGACGGGGCGGAGCAGGGAAAAAGTACGGCTCCCGCCTCGGAAGGCGGGAGCCGTACTCGCTTCACGTCGACAGACCGCGAATCCGCTGACTGAAGGAGCGCCCCGGATCCGGATTCAGTTGTACGACGCGCGACCCGGAACGGGTCTAGTGGCCGTGACCGTGGCCGTGGCCGTGCCCGCCGGCGGCGGCGGGCGCCTCCTCCTCGGGCTTGTCCACGACGAGCGCCTCGGTCGTCAGCAGCATGCCGGCGATGGACGCGGCGTTCTGCACGGCCGACCGGGTCACCTTGACGGGGTCGATGACGCCCTGGGCCACCAGGTCGCCGTACTCACCCGTCGCGGCGTTCAGGCCCTCGCCCGCGTTGAGCGCGGAGATCTTGGAGACGACGACGTACCCCTCCATGCCGGCGTTCTCGGCGATCCAGCGGGCGGGCTCGAGCAGCGCCTTGCGCACGATGCCGACGCCCGTCGCCTCGTCGCCGGACAGACCCAGGTCGTCCAGCTCCTTGGACACGTGCACCAGCGCGGAGCCGCCGCCGGAGACGATGCCCTCCTCGATCGCGGCGCGGGTCGCGGAGATCGCGTCCTCGAGGCGGTGCTTCTTCTCCTTCAGCTCCACCTCGGTGGCGGCGCCGACCCGCAGCACGCACACGCCGCCGGCGAGCTTCGCCAGCCGCTCCTGCAGCTTCTCGCGGTCCCAGTCGGAGTCCGACTGCTCGATCGCCAGCTTGATCTCGCGGACCCGGTCCTCGATCGCCTGGGCCTCACCGGCGCCGTCGACGATCGTGGTGTTGTCCTTGTTGACGACGATGCGGCGGGCCGTGCCGAGCACCTCGAGGCCGACGTGCTCCAGCTTGAGGCCGACCTCCTCGCTGACGACCTGACCGCCGGTGAGGATCGCGATGTCCTGCAGCATGGCCTTGCGCCGGTCGCCGAAGCCGGGCGCCTTGACCGCAGCCGAGGTGAAGGTGCCGCGGATCTTGTTGGTCACCAGGACCGCGAGGGCCTCGCCCTCGACGTCCTCCGCGATGACCAGCAGCTGCCGCTTGGTCTGGGCGACCTTCTCCAGCAGCGGCAGGAAATCGGCGATCGAGGAGATCTTGCCCTGGTGGATCAGGACGTACGGCTCCTCGAGCACCGCCTCCATGCGCTCGGGGTCGGTCACCATGTAGTGCGACAGGTAGCCCTTGTCGAACTGGAGTCCCTCGGTGAACTCCAGCTCGAGGCCCATCGCGTTGGACTCCTCGACGGTGATGACGCCGTCCTTGCCCACCTTGTCGAACGCCTCGGCGATCAGCTCGCCGATCTTGGCGTCCTGGGCGGAGATCGTCGCTACGTTCGCGATCTCCTTCTTGTCCTCGACGTGGCGGGCGCTGTCGAGCAGCCGCTCGCTCACGGTCTTGGCCGCGACCTCGATGCCGCGCTTGAGCGCCAACGGCGCGGCGCCGGCCGCGACGTTGCGCAGCCCCTCGCGGACCATCGCCTGGGCGAGCACGGTCGCCGTGGTGGTGCCGTCGCCGGCGATGTCGTTGGTCTTGGTCGCGACTTCCTTGGCGAGCTGCGCGCCGAGGTTCTCGTACGGCTTGTCGAGCTCGACCTCACGGGCGATCGTCACACCGTCGTTGGTGATGGTGGGAGCGCCGAACTTCTTGTCGATGACCACGTTGCGGCCGCGCGGACCGAGCGTCACCTTGACCGCGTCGGCGAGGGCGTTGACGCCTCGCTCGAGAGCGCGCCGCGCGTCCTCTTCGAACTCCAGGATCTTGGGCATTCACGTCTCCTTCTGAGCAGCGAGCCCCGGGTACGAGTCCCGGGGCTCCGCATGCCGTACGCGGCTTACTTCTCGATGATGGCGAGCACGTCGCGAGCGGAGAGCACCAGGTACTCCTCGCCGCCGTACTTGACCTCGGTGCCGCCGTACTTGCTGTAGAGGACGACGTCGCCCTCCTTGACGTCGAGCGGGATCCGCTTCTCGCCGTCCTCGTCCCAGTTGCCCGGGCCCACCGCGAGGACCTTGCCCTCCTGCGGCTTCTCCTTGGCGGTGTCCGGGATGACCAGGCCGGAGGCGGTGGTCTGCTCGGCCTCAAGCGGCTGGACCACGATGCGGTCGCCGAGCGGCTTAACGGGAACCTTGGTGGCGGTCGTCACGATCGGACCTCCCCTTCAGATTGCGATGAATGAGCTGAAGAGGCGACCAGCGGCCTGCCGTCGCGGGTGTCAGACCAGTCTCGTCGCTATTGGCACTCTCCATAGGCGAGTGCCAACACGAAACAGTATGCAAGTGCGCCGTGACAGTCAACACGAACCCGGTTCGCAGGTCAGATGGGGGGATGCCCGGGATCCCGCCATCGGCTGTAGCGTCGGGAGGCGTGGATCTCGACGCGTTTCGCGAGCTGCTGACGCCGGACGGGCGCAGGGCCCTGGCCGAGGCCGTGGACCTCGTGGCCGCCGGCACCGAGCCGGTCACCGCGGTCACCACCCTACGCAAGGCGTATTCCCCGGCGCTGACCTCGGCCGCGCTCACCCAGGCGACGCTGCGCCGCCGGGCCGAGGCCAAGTTCGGCGCCGACGCGGCCGCCATGTACTTCACCCCGCACGGTCTCGAGCAGGCCACCCGCGCCGAGGTGGCCGCGCACCGCGCCCGCCGGGTCACCGGGCCCGGCCCGGCGTCCGGTGCAGCGCCGAGGGTGCTCGACGTGTGCTGCGGCATCGGCGGCGACCTCGTGGCGCTCGCCCGCGCCGGCTGCCCGGTGGACGCGGTGGACCTCGACCCGCTCACCGCCGAGGTCGCCCGCGCCAACGCGGCCGCGCTCGGCCTGCCCGCTCCGGTCCGGGTCCGTACGGCCGATGCCGCCGAGTGCGACCCCTCCGGATATGACCTGGTGTTCGCCGATCCGGCCAGACGCAGCGCCAGGGGACGCACCTTCGACCCGATGGCCTACTCCCCCGCCTGGCCCGCCGTGCTCGAACTGCTCGCGCGGACCCGCGCCGCCTGTGTGAAGGTCGCCCCGGGCATCCCGGACGAATTCATCCCGGACGGCGCCGAGGCCGAGTGGGTCTCCTACAAGGGGGAGGTGAAGGAGGCCGCGATCTGGGCCGGGACCGGATGCGCCGGGATGAAGCCGGGCTGCCGCCGGGCGACGCTGCTGCCCTCGGGGTCGACGCTGACGCCCAACGGCGCCGAGGCGGTCGCCGGGCCGGTGGGCCGCTACCTCTACGAGCCCGACGGAGCCGCGGTACGGGCCCACCTGGTGGCGGAGGTCGCCGAAATCGTCAAAGGGCACCTGCTCGACCCGCGGATCGCCTACATAACCGGTGATCACGCCGTGGCGACCGAATGGGCGGCGTGCTACGAGATCACCGACGTCATGCCCTTCTCGCTCAAACGACTGCGCGCGACGCTCCGGGAACGAGGTGTGGGAAACGTCACCATCAAGAAACGGGGCTCCGCCGTCGACATAGAGCGACTGCGTAAAGACCTCCGGCTCTCCGGTGCGAATTCGGCGGTCGTCGCGCTGACCCGGATCGGCGACCGGCCGTACGCCCTGCTCTGCCACCCGGCCGGACCGGCCCGGGCCCGCCCACCCCACCGTCCTTCGCCCGAGGCCGAGCTGTAGCGACCGGAGAGCCGGGCCCAGGGCACGGAAGGCGGCCCTGCGCCGGCGGGCCGCTGGAGGGTCGTCAGCGCGCGGACAGACCACCCGTGGGACGCGCGGCCCGCGATCGCCTTGTCACCGGCCGGATCAGGCCGGGAAGGCACACTTTCCCTTGCCGGTCCCGGAGACCTCGTATGCGCTCTCAATGCCGAGCGCCCGTCCGTCGCCGCGGGATGGCGCTCGCGAGTAGGAACCGCCCGGCAGGTCGCCGAACAGGAAGTTCTGCACCCGGTTTCCGATCGGGCAACCCCAGAGAAACTGTCCGGTCGCGCCGGGAATCCTCTCGTTGATCCGCCAGGGGAATGCATTGTCGACATCTGCTCTAGACGTCGAATCGACTCCTCGATTCCCATCCCTTCCGCCCATATCAGACGGAAGTCGGGAGAATAGTCCTCCTCGCTTCCCAGACCGTAGAAGGCCAGAAGGTCGTAGAGGTCTCGCGGGTGTGTGTCCTGTTCCGGCTCGAATTCCGGATAATCCTCAAACCCTCCTCCTTCGTCCTCGGCGAACTCCTCCGGTTCCTCCCCAATCAGGTGCGAGGGTACGTCCCCGGCCCGCGCCGGTCGCCATCGTCCGGCCGGCCGAGGTTCCCGAAGCTCGCCGAATGCCCGGATGCGCCCGGTGTCTCAGACGTGGACGGTCGTGATCGGCAGGGACGAATCAGCAGGAATGTCCAGCGAGGACGGCGTGACGCCCGCCGCGACCAGGTTCGCACCGAGCGCGGCGACCATCGCGCCGTTGTCCGTGCACAGCCCGGGCCGGGGCACCCGCATCCGCACTCCGGCCGCCTCGCAGCGCTCCTGCGCCAGCACCCGCAGCCGCGAGTTGGCCGCCACCCCGCCACCGATCAGCAGGTCCTTGACGTCGTAGCGCGCACAGGCCTGCAGCGCCTTGCGGGTGAGCACGTCGACGACCGCCTCCTGGAACGACGCGGCCACGTCGGCGAGCGGCACGGGCTCCCCGGCCGCCTCACGGGCCTCCACCCAGCGGGCCACCGCCGTCTTCAGGCCGGAGAAGGAGAAGTCCAGCGTGCCGTCGTCGTACTTGCCCCGCGGGAACGCGACGGCCGTGCCAGAGCCCTCGCGGGCGGCCCGGTCGATGTACGGACCACCGGGGAACGGCAGACCGAGCACGCGGGCGACCTTGTCGAACGCCTCACCGGCCGCGTCGTCCACGGTGGAGCCCAGCGAGACCACGTCCTGGGCCACATCGGGCACCAGCAGCAGCGAGGAGTGGCCGCCGGAGACCAGCAGCGCGATCGACGGCTTGGGCAGCGGACCGTGTTCGAGCTGGTCGACGGCCACGTGCGCGGCGAGGTGGTTGACCCCGTAGAGCGGGACGCCGAGGCCCAGTGCGTACGCCTTGGCGGCGGCGACCCCGACCAGCAGGGCGCCCGCCAGGCCGGGCCCGGCGGTGACCGCGATCGCGTCGACGTCGGACAGCCGCAGCCCGGCCGCCGCGAGCGCACCCTCCACCGTGGGCGCCATGGCCTCCAGGTGGGCACGCGAGGCCACCTCCGGGACCACGCCGCCGAACCGGGCGTGCTCCTCCATGCTGGAGGCGATCATGTTGGCCAGCAGCGTGTGACCGCGGACGATGCCGATGCCGGTCTCGTCGCAGGAGGTCTCGATCCCCAAGACGATCGGCTCGTCAGTCACGCTCATGGCGCTCCCCCGTTCGATCCAGCTCCTTCACCATCGTTATCGCATCCGTCCCGTCGTCGTAGTAGCGTCGCCGCAGCCCGAGCGGCTCGAAGCCGAACCGCTCGTACATCGCCTGGGCGGGGGCGTTGTCGGCGCGCACCTCCAGGAACACCGACCGCGCACCGCGTCGTACGGCCTCCGCCAGCAGCGCGTTCATCAGCGCGGCCCCGATGCCGGAGCGGCGGTGCCCGGCCGCGACCGCGATCGTCTGGACGTCGGCCTGATCGGCCGCCGCCGCGAGCCCGGCGTACCCGACGATCCGGCCGCCCGTCTCCGCGACCACGTAGTGCCGGGTGCGCGGCTGTTCCCGCAGTTCGCCGCGCATCATCGACTCGCTCCACGCGTCGGCGGGGAACGTGGCGCGCTCGATCTCCATGACCGCCGGCAGGTCGGCCATGTCCATCTGACGCAGGACGGCGGCCTGCCCGGTCGCGCCGTCCCGCTGCGGAGTGCCTCCGGTCACAGGTCCACCGCGTTCACGCCGTCACCCGCTTGGGCGCGCCGGGCACCTTGGCGTCCGGCCTGCGCAGGTAGATCGGCCTGGGCGCGCCGAGCACGCTGAGCTCACGCGCCTTCTCCACCGAGTCGATGCGGCCCTCCGGCATTTCGGCGAGCTCGGCGGCCTCCTCGGGCGTCAGCCCCGCGAGCCGCTCGGCCGCGAGAGCCGCCAGCGCGCCGGCCGACGGATGCTCGGGGCCCACGACCCGGCCGGCGCCGATCGTCTCCGCGTACATGCGGGCGCCTGCCCCTACCACGGGCAGGTCCGGCGGGAGGTCGTGCGGCCGGTCGACGCATGGTCCGTCCAGGCGCGTCACGGCGTCGCCGTACCTCGCCCAGAAGACCTCCTTGCGCCGCGCGTCGGTGGCGACCAGGAACGGCCCGGTGATCTGGCCGGTCCGCCCGGTCGTGTACGCGATCGCGTCGAGCGTGCACACACCGAACGCCGGCGCCCCGATCGTCGAGGCGAGTGCCGTGGCGGTCATGAGGCCGACCCGCAGTCCCGTGTACGGCCCCGGCCCGGTCCCCGCGACGATCGCGGTGACGTCTCGGAGTCGTACGCGGGATTCCCGTAGGACCTTCTCGATCGCGGGCGCGAGAAGCTCGCCGTGGCGTCGCGCGTCGACCGTGGTCGACTCGGCCACCACGCGATCGCCGTCGTGCAGGGCGGCGGTGACAGCGGGGGTTGCGGTGTCGAAAGCCAAGACAAGCACGACAGCCAAGCGTAGTCGCTTCCCCACCCCCGCGGATCCCGGTACGGCTCAGGCGGAGCCCTCCGGGGAGGCGTAGACGATGACGTTGTCCCGGTATTCGTGCCGCGACCAGTCGAAATCGCCGCCGCAGGTGACCAGCCGCAGACCGTCCTCCGTGTAGACCCGCTCGGCGGGGAACCGCTCCTTGGGCACGCGCTCCACCGAGTCGACCCGGTACGACGCGGTCCTGCCGTCACTGCGCAGCACCTTCACCACGGCGCCGGCGCGCAGATCGCGCAGGCGGAAGAACACGGCGGGGGCCGCCTTCGTGTCGACGTGTCCGATGATCACCGATGCCCCGGGATCGCCCGGTACGGCACTGCCCGTGTACCAGCCCGCCGTGGACGGCCGGTCGAACGGCGGCAGCTCGACATCGCCCTCGTCGGTCAGGCCCAGCTTCATCAGCGGGGCCCGGATCTTCAGCGTCGGGATGTCGATCCGCTCGGGCACGACGGACGACGCCCCCCGGGGCGTGGCCACGCCCTCTGTGTCGTCATGGGGGCCGCCCAGCACGAACATCGCGAATCCGGTGACGATGCCCGCCACGACCACCCACCGGGTGGGGACGGCCAACGTCAGATCTCCGGCGGCCGGGACACCCCGCGCCGGTCGGACGCGGACCGCCTGCGCACCACGCCGATCCCGACACCGGCGGCGGCCAGCAGCACGGCGACGGTCACGCCCACGGGCAGGGCGGAGCCGCCGTCCGGGCCGCCCGCCGCCATGCCGCCGCCGCCCGCGTGCGGCGCCCTGGTGGGGTATTTCTTCGTCTCGGCCGGCTTGGGTTCGGGCTCGACGACGCGGAACCCGGCCTCGCCGATGTCGTTGGTGGCCTCGCAGCGCACCTGCACCCGGTAGCCGCCCGGCTTGGCGTTCTCCCTGATCACCGCACTGCCGCGCAGCTCGGGCACGATGGTCGCGGAGGCCGGTGTGGCGGCGGGTTCCCCCGACCGTCTCGTCGGCGGCACCAGCGTGACCAGCCCCGTGAAGGCGTCGGACCGCGCGGTCGCGCGGTATTCGGGACCGCCCTGAGGCAGCGGGCACGCCGCGGTGACGTGGACGGTCTTGCCGGAACCGGCCACGATCCGTTCGGGCTGCACGGTGACGCGAATGTCCTGCCGGGAGCTACGCAGGGGCTCCGTCGACGTGGGCGAGGCGGATCGCGACCCGGGATCGGCGGATTCGGCCTGGGCCGTACATCCGATCGCGCCGAGGAGGATGATCCCCGCCGCGGCGCCTCGCGTGACCCTGCCCATCGGCCCCATCCTTCCCACGCCGGGTCCTTTACCCAGAAAATCTATGCCAACTCATGACAAAAGATCTTCGTTTTGGTCGGGTGATGCGGAGCGGCTCCAGCCTCGCGGGATCCACTGCAAGATCACATAAGCCGTTTACGCAGGTCGGGGCGCTTCGTGCAAGAAACTGCAAGATCACGAAAGCTGTTCGCCCAGGTCAGCCTGGATCCCTGCGAGCAACTACAAGATCACGGGCGAGGGAAGGGGGTGGTGGCCCAGCGGGGGCCGACGGGGGTCAGACGGATCATCCGCTCCTCGGCTTCGGCGGAATGCCCTGCCACGGAGCGCTCGTCGCCTTCCGCACGCTTGATGAGGATCTCCAGACGGTCCTCGGAAAGCCCCTCGACCAGGCCCTCGCCCCATTCGACGACGGTGACGGAGTCGGCCAGCGAGGCGTCGAGGTCGAGGTCGTCGATCTCCAGCGCGCCGCCGATCCGGTAGGCGTCCACATGCACCAGCGCCGGGCCGCCGGACAGCGACGGGTGGACCCGGGCGATCACGAACGTCGGCGACGTGATCGGGCCGCGTACCTTCAGCCCTTCGGCGAGGCCCTGCACGAGCGTGGTCTTTCCCGCGCCGAGCGGGCCGGTGAGCACGACGAGGTCGCCGGGGCCGAGGATGGCGGCGATCCGCGCGCCCAGTTCCCGTGTCTCCTCGGCGGTCGCCGCCCGGAACTCCAGGGACGCCGGCATATCGGTCATTCGTTCCCCCGTTCTGCTCGCTTCAGCAGCTCGCGCAGTGCTTCGTTGACGAGGTCCGGCCGTTCGAGCTGGACCATGTGAGATGTGTCCGGCACGGTGGTGAGCCGCGCGGTCGGTACGGCGGCCGCGATCGCCCGGCTGTGATCGACCGGAGTCAGCCAGTCGCGCTCGCCTACGATGATCGCGGTCGGCACCTTGTTCAGCACGTCGAGCGCGGTCAGCTTGTCATGCGACATGAGCGCGGGATAGAAGTCGGCGATCACCTCGGACGGCGTGGCCCGGATCATCGACTCGACGAAGTCCACCAGGGTCGGGCTCACGCTCTTCGCGTCGCCGAAGGCGAGGTGGCGCAGCGCGAGGAAGGACAGGTCGGTCCCGGCCTCGCGGCCCCGGTCGACCAGCTCCCCGCGACGGCGCATCACCGAGACGGCCGACGGGATGGCGATGTGCACCGCCTTGGACACCAGGGCGGGCAGGCCGAGCGTGACCTCGGCCAGCTTTCCGGCGGAGGTCGAGATGAGCGACACCCCGCGTACCTTGTCGCCGAACAGCTCGGGCCGCCGTTCCGCGAGCGCCATGATGGTCATGCCGCCCATCGAGTGGCCGACCAGCACGCACGGTCCGGGGACCAGTTCCTCCAGGACGAGGGAGAGGTCCTCGCCAAGCCGGTCGATCGTGCAGTCGTCCGCCTGCGCCCGGGCCGAGGCGCCGTGACATCGCTGGTCCCACAGGACCAGTCGATGGGTGTCGCGCAGGTCGCGCCGCTGGTAGTGCCAGGAGTCCGAGGACAGGCAGTAGCCGTGGCACAGGACGACCGTGAGCGGGGCGTCCTCGACGCCGTCGACCTCAGCCTGGATCAACACCCCGTCGGAGGTCGTCAGCGTCACCGGACGTCCCCGCAGCTCACCGAAGGGCTCGCTCGCCTCCGGGTCGGGCCGCAGCCGGATCCGCCCGACGGCGTACCGCTTGGCGAGGGTGGCCACCGCCGCTCCGGCCGAAGCCGCACCGACGACCGCGCCAGCGATCCCGACCTTACGACGTGTGCCCATACCTGCCCTCCTCGCAACCGCGGCTCAGCGCCCGGCCGAGTGAACCCCGGCCAAGTGGACGCGGGGCACGCGGGATCCGATCCTCGTCACGATCTCATAGGTGATCGTGCCCAGGGAATCCGCCCAGTCCTGACATCTCGGCTCGCCGTCGTCCCCGGGCCCGAACAGGATCACCTCGTCGCCGGCCTCCGCCGCGTCGTCGCCCAGGTCGATGACGAACTGGTCCATGCACACCCGGCCGGCGATCCGCCGGCGCTTCCCAGCGGCCAGCACTTCGACCCGATTTGTACCAGATCGCATGATGCCGTCCGCATACCCGAGCGGAACGAGACCAAGCGTTGCCTCACGCTCCGTGACGTACAGATGACCGTAGGAAATGCCCGTGCCTGCGGGCACCCGCTTCACGTTCGCCAGCCGCGCGGTGAGGGTCATGGCCGGACGGAGTCCGAAATCGCCCTGATCGGGGACCGGGCTGAGGCCGTACGTCGCCAGGCCGGGACGGACCATGTCGTACCTGGCCTGCGGAAACGTCACGGTCGCCGCCGAGTTGGCGATGTGCCGGATCACGCCACTGGACACGCCCATGTCGTCCGCGACCGTGAGCGCCTCGTCGAAGACCGCGAGCTGCCGGTGGTTGGACGGGTGATCGGGCATGTCCGCGCAGGCGAAGTGCGACCAGATGCCGACGATCTCAATGGCGCCCTCGGCCTGTATGGCGAGCGCCTGCTTGACCAGCGACGGCCAGTCGGACGGTGACGCGCCGCCCCGGGACATCCCGGTGTCCACTTTGAGGTGCACGCCTACCGGCCGACCGGTGCGGCGGGCGGCCGCGGAGATCTCGTCGATCGCCCAGGGCGCCCCCGCCGACAGTTCGATGTCCCGCAGCGCCGCCTCGTCGAGCGGCTCTCCGGGAGTGATGAGCCACGCGAGGATCGGCGCGGCGACACCGGCCTCACGCAGCGCCAGAGCCTCGGGGAGAAGAGCGGTGCCGAGCCGGGAGACGCCCGCCTCGAGACAGGCCGCTGCGACGGCGGCGGCGCCATGGCCGTAACCGTCGGACTTGACGATCGCCATCATCTCCGCCGTCCCGGCGTGCTCGGCCAGGACCCCGAGGTTATGCCGTACCGCGCCCAGATCGACCCGTGCTTCGGCATGGGTGACCAGGCGCGTCGTCGAAGCGTTCACTTTCCCAGTCTGGCAGGTCGGCCGGACTGAACGGGACCTGCTCGCGGCCGATCAAAGGGCGCGCAGCGCCTCCGGGAGCGCCTGAGCCACGTCGAGAGCGGCGATCGGGGCCTCGCCACGCCCCGCCCGATCGCCACGCACCGCGAGGCCCGCCGCCAGGCCGTGGACATACGCGGCGCAGGAGGCCGCATCGTAACAGCCGAGCCCGCCGGCCAGCAGCGCCCCGGCGATGCCCGCCAGCACGTCGCCGGTGCCGCCGGTGGCCAGCCACGGCGTGCCCGTGGTGTTGACCCGCACGGGCCGGTCCTCCTCGGCGACCAGCGTGGTCGACCCCTTGAGCAGCACGGTCACGCCCAACTCGGCGGCGGCGCGCCGGACGTGCTCCAGCCGCCGCGCCTCGATCCGCTCCCGCGGCACGCCGAGCAGACGGGACAGCTCACCGGCGTGCGGAGTGATCAGGGTGGGGGCGTCCCGGCGCAGCAGCGACCGGTCGCGGGCGATCAGCGTCAGCCCGTCGGCGTCCACGAGCACCGGAACCCGGGTGGACAGCACGGCGCGGGCCACCGCGTGCGCCTCCGGACCGGTCCCCAGGCCCGGACCGAGCACCCACGCCTGCACCCGCCCGACCGCCTCGATGGGGTCTCCCGCGAGGGGATCGGCGATGACCGTGGTGACCGCCTCCGGCCAGCGCTCCCTGACGTGCCGCACCGGCTCGGCCGCACCCGCGAAGCGGACCAGGCCGGCCCCGGCCCGTACGGCTCCGCCGACCGCGAGCACGGCCGCGCCCGTGTACTGAGCGCTGCCCGCCGCGATGCCGACGACCCCGCGCCGGTATTTGTCGCTTTCGGCGCTCGGCCTGGGCAGCAGGTCGGCCACGTCATCGTCGGTCGGCGCGGCGACGTCGGGATCCGGAAGGTAGGGCCCGAGGCCGATGTCCACGAACTCCACGGCTCCGGCGAACCCGGCCCCCGGGTCGACGAGCAGACCGTTCTTGTACGCGCCGAAGGTCACGGTCACGTGGGCGCGCACCGCCGCGCCGTCCACCCGCCCGGTGCTCGCGTCGACCCCGCTCGGCACGTCCACCGCGACGACCAAACCGGGTGCCCGCGCGGTCATCTCGGCCAGCGTGGCGTACGGCTCACGCAGCGCCCCGCCGCCCCCGATGCCGACGAGCCCGTCCACGACGAGGTCGGCGACCCGGATCGATCCGCGGACCCGGATCGATCCGAGGATCTCCTCCTCGCCGCTCAGACCGCGCATGTCGATCACCCGGCCGCCGGCCGCCAGCAGCGCGGCCAGGCCGCTCTCGTGCGCGCGCGCCCCCGCGAGCACCGCCGTCACCCGTGCGCCCCGGCGGGCCAGCCGGACCCCGGCGTACAACGCGTCACCGCCGTTGTCCCCGCTGCCGACCAGGAGGACGACGTGGGAGCCGTACACCCGGCCGCAGGCCCCGGTGAGCAGCCCGGCGCACACGACGGCGAGCCCGGCGGCGGCACGCTCCATCAGCGTGCCCTCGGGCAGTCTCGCCAGCAGCGCCTGCTCGGCCGTACGGATCTGGTCTGAGGTGTAGGCGGTCCGCATGCGTCCGACGGTAGCCTCCCGCATACGAGATCGCGATCACCCTGTGGACGACGGTCACCCGGTCTCCGCGATCACGTACGCGACGGCCATGCCGCCGTCGTGGGACAGGGACACGTGCCATCTGGTGACGCCGAGGCCACCGGCCACCTCGGCCGCCCGGCCGGTGATCCGCAGCGCCGGCCTGCCGTGCTCGCCCGTGACGATCTCGGCGTCGAGGTGGCTCAAGCCGGGCGGTGCGCCGAGCGCCTTCGCGACCGCCTCCTTGGCGGCGAACCGCGCGGCCAGGGACGGCACCGCGAGGTCGCGCTCCGCCCCGGTGAACAGGCGGCAGCGCAGAGCGGGCGTGCGCTCCAGCGCGGCGGCGAAGCGGGCCACGTCCACCACGTCCACCCCGATGCCCACGATCACGCGGCCAGCGTACGCCGGGAAGGCCGGGGAACGGCGACGTGGAGGGCCGACGCGGAGAGAGCCGGTCAGGAGGAGGAACATTCCCCTTCCGGCGCCGGAGCAATCCATCGATTTTCGTCCACAGGCTGTGCATATGGCACGCGCGACCCCCCGGCGGCGGGCCTGGAGGCCGTGGGTACGCTTGGCCGACGTGGCAGATGGGGACGCATACGTCGAGCTCAGCCGGGAGCAGTGGCGCGACCGCCGGAAGAACACGCCGCTCACGCTGACCGAGGTGGAGCTGGCCGAGTTGCGCGGCGTCGACGATCCGATCGACCTCGCCGAGGTGACCGACATCTACCTGCCGCTCACCCGGCTGCTCAACCTGCACTTCACCGGCTCCCGGCAGCGCAGCGCCGCCGTCGGGGCGTTCCTGGGCGAGTCCGCCTCGCCGCTGCCGTACGTGCTGGGCATCGCGGGGAGCGTCGCGGTCGGCAAGTCGACCACGGCCCGCCTCCTGCACACGCTGCTGGCCCGCTGGCCCGAGCATCCGCGGGTCGACCTGATCACCACCGACAGCTTCCTCTACCCGAACAAGGTGCTGGAGGAGCGCGGGATCATGCATCGCAAGGGCTTCCCCGAGAGCTACGACAGGCGCGCGCTGGTGCGCTTCGTCGCCGCCGTCAAGGCGGGTAACCCGGCGGTGGACGCACCGGTCTACAGCCATCTGGAGTACGACATCGTGCCCGGCGCCGTGCAGACGGTGCGTCGTCCCGACATCCTCATCGTGGAGGGCCTCAACGTCCTGCAGCCGGCGCCGCCCGCCTCGCTCGCCGTGTGCGACTACTTCGACTTCTCGATCTATGTGGACGCCCGGGTCGAGGACGTCAGGAACTGGTACGTCGACCGCTTCCACAAGCTGCGCCGTACGGCCTTCGCCGACCCCAAGTCGTACTTCAACCACATCGCGGCGCTCTCCCACGAGGAGGCGACCGCGTTCGCCGAGAACGTGTGGCGCGACATCAACGAACGCAACCTGGTCGAGAACATCGCGCCCACCCGCGGCCGGGCCGGCCTGATCCTCAGGAAGGGGCCCGACCACTCCATCCGTCACGTACGGCTCCGCCGCACCTGAGCGAAGCCGCACCCGTGCGAGGCCACGCTCGAGCGGAGCCGTACCCGTGCGAGGCCACGCCTCGCGACGCCGCGCGCCGGGTCCACCCGCTGGGTAGGGTGCGGATCATGACAGCGAGCACATGCTTCGCGACCGAGGGCCTGACCAAACGCTTCCCCCGGGTCACGGCGCTCGACGGGCTGACGGTGTCGGCGGGCGCGGGGGTGACCGGCCTGGTCGGCGCCAACGGCGCGGGCAAATCGACGCTGATCAAGATCCTGCTCGGCCTCGCCGCCCCGACGTCGGGACGGGCCTCCGTCCTCGGCATGGACGCGCTCACCCAGGGCGCCCGGATCCGGCGGGAGGTGGGCTACATGCCCGAGCACGACTGCCTGCCGCCCGACATCTCGGCCACCGAGTTCGTGGTCCACATGGCCAGGATGTCCGGCCTGCCGCGTACGGCCGCCCGCGAACGCGCGGCCGACACGCTACGCCACGTGGGGCTCCAGGAGGAGCGCTACCGGCCCATCGGCGGCTACTCCACGGGCATGCGTCAGCGGGTCAAGCTCGCCCAGGCGCTCGTCCACGACCCTCGACTGATCTTCCTCGACGAGCCGACCAACGGCCTCGACCCGCAGGGCCGCGACGACATGCTCGCGCTGATCCGGCGCATCGGCACCGAGTTCGGCATCAGCGTGCTGGTCACCTCGCACCTGCTGGGCGAGCTGGAGCGGGTCTGCGACCACGTCATCGTGATCGACGGCGGGCGGCTGCTGCGTTCGTCGGCCATCCGGGAGTTCACCCAGACCACGCACGCGGTGGCCGTCGAGGTGGAGGACGGGCTGGAGTCCCTGGCAGAGCGCCTCGGCCGGATGGGCGAGGCCGTGGCCGTACAGGGCAGGCTGCTGACCGTGCAGGTGCCGGCGGACGCCGATCCGGCCCGTACGTTCGACGCGGTGCGCGACGCCGTCTGCGATCTCGACCTCCATCTCGTCCGGCTGGAACAGCGCCGCGGCCGCATCGAGGATGTGTTCAGGGAACCCGTGCCGAAGGAGCCGGTGACGTCATGAGCTCCGAGCCGACCGCGGTCATCCACGACATCGGATACCGCCGCTACGAGGGCGCGCGGCAGGGGCGTGCCGCCGCCGTGTACGCGCTGGCCGTACACAGCCTCCGCGGCGCGTTCGGCCTCGGCCGTCCGGCCCGCGCCAAGATCATCCCATTCCTGCTGGTGGTCATCATGCTGCTGCCCGCGGCGGTGACGATCGCCGCCATGGCCTACCTGAAGCAGCCGGGGGTGGGCATGCGCTATCCGACGTACGCGGTCGTCATGCAGGCCGTCGTCGCGATCTTCATGGCCGCGCAGTCGCCGTACCTGGTCGCACCCGACCTGCGGTTCCGCGTGCTGCCGCTTTACCTGTCCCGCCCGCTCGGCGTCGCCGACTACGTGATCGCCAAGGTGGCCGCGCTGACGGTGGCGATCTTCCTGCTGGTGGCCGTACCGCTCACGCTCCTGTTCGCCGGCGAGCTGCTCGTCGACCCACCGGGGCCGCCGCTCACCGGGGAGTACGCCGCCGCGATGGGCGGCGCGGTCATCCTGGCCCTGCTGCTCGCGCTGATCGGCATCGCGCTGGCGTCCGTCACACCGCGCCGGGGGCTGGGCGTGGCGTCCGTGATCGCGTTCTATCTGTTCACCTCGGCCGTGTCCGGCGTGTTCTACCTCGTCCTGTCCGCCACCGGGCGGGACGCCACCGCCGCCTGGGCGTTGCTGATCAACCCGTTCTTCCTGGTCGAAGCCGTACAGTCCGCGCTGTTCGACGTCGACGCCTCGAACGTCTACCCGCACGGACCCTGGTCGTTCCTGATCCTGGTGGCCGTGCTCGCCCTCGCGGCGGCCGGCATCCTCCTGCGCTACCGGAAGGCCGCCTCCGCATGACCACGACCATCCCCCCCACGACCACCCGGCAGGGCGTCATCCAGCTCGGCCAGGTGTCCCGCTGGTACGGCAACGTCGTCGCGGTCAACGACGTCACGATGACGATCGGGCCCGGCGTCACCGGCCTGCTCGGCCCCAACGGCGCGGGCAAGTCCACGCTGCTGCACATGATGGCGGGCTTCCTCGCCCCCTCGACCGGTACGGCCACGCTGAACGGGCGGCCGATCTGGCGCAACCACGAGATCTACCGGCTGATCGGCCTGGTCCCCGAGAAGGAGGCGGTATACGGCTTCCTGACCGGCTGGCAGTTCGTGCTCTCGGCCGCCCGGCTGCACCGGCTGCCCTCTCCGGCGGAGGCCGCCCTGCGCGCGCTCGACCTGGTGGAGATGACCGCCGCCAAGGACCGCAGGATCGAGACCTACTCCAAGGGCATGCGGCAGCGGGTCAAGGTGGCCGCCGCCCTGGTGCACGACCCGATGGTGCTGCTCCTCGACGAGCCGTTCAACGGCATGGACCCCCGGCAGCGGATGCACCTCATGGACCTGGTGCGCGACATGGGCCGGTCGGGCCGTACGATCCTGTTCAGCTCGCACATCCTGGAAGAGGTCGAGCGGGTCGCCGAGCAGATCGAGGTGCTGGTCGCCGGACGGCACGCGGCGTCGGGCGACTACCGCGAGATCCGGCGCCGGATGACCGACCGGCCGCACCTGTTCCGCGTCAGGTCGAGCGACGACCGCCGCCTGGCCGCCGCGCTGATCTCGGACTCCTCCTCCGGCGCCGTCGCGCTCACAGGACAGGGCCTCGAGATCCAGACGGTGGACTTCCACCGCTTCACCGGGCTGCTGCCCAAGGTCGCCCGCGACATCGGCGTCCACCTCTGGCAGGTCTCCCCCACGGACGAGGACCTGGAGAGCGTCTTCTCGTACCTGATCTCCGGCCCGACCTCTGGAGGATCCCGATGAACCCCGTGGTCGCCGGCATCACCTACCGCGCGATGCTCGGGCGCAAGCGGATCTGGCTGCTGGTGCTGCTGCCGCTGGCGCTGATCGCCATGGCCGCGCTGCTCAGGGTGATCGACGGGCCGGACGAGCACACCGCCGTGATCCTGATGAGGACGTTCGCCATCGGCACGATGCTGCCGCTGCTCGGGCTGATCGCGGGAACCGGTGTGATCGCGCCGGAGATCGAGGACGGCACGATCATCCACCTGCTGGCCAAGCCGATCTCCCGGCCGGTGATCGCGGTGACGAAGTTCGCCGTCGCCGCGTCGCTCCTCATCGTGTTCGCCGCGCTGCCGACCTTCGTCGCCGCCTACCTGCTCACCGGTCAGGAGTCGGGGGTCGCGTACGGTTTCACCCTCGGAGCCGTCTTCGGG
This sequence comes from Sphaerimonospora sp. CA-214678, assembly GCF_050942215.1. Lineage (GTDB taxonomy): Bacteria > Actinomycetota > Actinomycetes > Streptosporangiales > Streptosporangiaceae > Sphaerimonospora. Next base: position 976,745 of record NZ_CP192056.1, on the reverse strand, counting down.
GGCGTGGCCTACGCCGCGGTGTTCCTGCTGCTGGGGGTGGTGACCCGGCACGCCGTGACGGTGGGGGTGATCTACGCCCTGGTCTGGGAGGGCGTCGTCGGGGGCTACGTCCCGGGGGCGCGCAAGTTCTCCATCCAGCAGTGGGCCCAGTCGGTCGCCGACCACTTCTCGACATCGCCCTTCTTCTCCACCGACGTCACGCTCGGCTTCGCCGTACCGGCGATGGTCGTCGTGACGGTCGGCGCGCTGCTGTGGGCAGGCCACCGCCTGCGCGGCCTCTCCCTGACCGGCGACGACTGATCCCCTCTCAAGAAACCTCAAACACCCCCCGTGATCTTGCGATTCCTCGCAGATTCGCCCACGGACCTGCGCAATCACCTGTCGTGATCTTGCAGAAACTCGCACACATGGCCAATGACCAGGGAAGACATCATTCGTGATCTTGCACTGCAAGATCACGAACGATGAAACCCCAGATCAACGCGGCAAGAAGCGAGTTTCTGCAAGATCACGCCATGCGTTTTGGCACGTCACCGGTGATCCCTGCGAGAATTCGCAAGATCACGGCTGGAAGTCGTCGGGGCGAAAGACGACTACGCTAGGGGATTGATTCCGGGGCGTCACAGCGGATACGCCTGGTTGTCGAGGAAGGACACGCCGACAGTGGCTCGTAGCATCGAGGCCGACTGGGTCTCTCGTTTCGCGGATGAGGTCATCGCCGAAGCGGAGCGGCGCGCACCGGGCAAAACAATCGTCTGCGCGTCCGGACTGAGCCCGTCCGGGCCGATCCACCTGGGCAATCTCCGCGAGGTCATGACCCCGCACCTGGTGGCGGACGAGATCCGGCGTCGGGGCCACGACTGCGAGCACATCATCTCCTGGGATGACTTCGACCGGTTCCGCAAGGTCCCCGCGGGCATCGACGAGGCCTGGAACGAGCACATCGGCAAGCCGCTGACCTCGGTGCCGGCTCCTCCCGGGAGCACCTATCCGAACTGGGCGGAACACTTCAAGGCCGCCATGGCCGCCGCGCTGGCCGAGCTGGGCGTCGAATACCGGGGCATCAGCCAGACCCGGATGTACACCTCCGGCGCCTATCGGGAGCAGATCCTCCTCGCGATGCGCGAGCGCGGCAGGATCGACGCGATCCTGGCCCAGTATCGGACCAAGCCCAAGGCGACCAAGGTGATCACGGACGCCGACGAGGCCGCCGCGATGGAGGGGTCGGGCGCGGCCGGTGAGGACGACGGCTCGGCGGCGACCGGCTACTTCCCCTACAAGCCGTACTGCTCGGTGTGCGACCGCGACCTGACCACGGTCACCTCCTACGACGACGACACCACCGCGCTGTCCTACACCTGCGTCTGCGGGCATGACGAGACCGTGCTGCTGTCCGAGCACGACCGGGGCAAGCTGGTGTGGAAGGTCGACTGGCCGATGCGCTGGGCCTACGAGGGCGTCGTGTTCGAGCCCTCCGGGGTCGACCACAGCTCCCCCGGATCGTCGTTCGTCGTCGGCGGTCAGATCATTCGGGACGTCTTCAAGGCCGACCAGCCCATCGGGCCGATGTACGCGTTCGTCGGCATCTCGGGCATGGCCAAGATGAGCAGCTCAAGAGGCGGCGTGCCGACCCCGGGCGACGCGCTGCAGATCATGGAGCCGCCGCTGCTCCGCTGGATGTACGCCCGCCGTCGGCCGAACCAGTCCTTCAAGATCGCTTTCGATCAGGAGGTCCAGCGGATGTACGACGAGTGGGACTCACTCGTCAGGAAGGTCACGGAGGGTACGGCACAGCCGGCCGACACCGCAGCCTACCAGCGCTCGATCGGCACAGCCTCCGGCCTGCTCCCGACCACGCCGCGACCGCTGTCGTACCGCACCCTGGCCTCGATCGTGGACATCACCACCGGCGACGAAGAGCAGACCCTGCGCATCCTGCGCGACCTCGACCCGGACAACCCGGTGGCCTCCCTGGACGAGGTCCGGCCCCGGCTCGACCGCGCCGAGCGGTGGATCACCACGCAGGTCCCGGCCGAGCAGCGCACCCAGGTCCGCGAGAACCCGGACGTCGAACTGCTGAACTCGCTGAGCGAGACCGAGCGCGAGTCGCTGCGCATCCTGCTGGACGGCCTCGACGAGCACTGGTCGCTCGACGGCCTGACCACGCTCGTGTACGGCGTGCCGAAGATCCAGGCGGGCCTCTCCCCCGACGCCAAGCCCACCCCCGAGCTGAAGACCGCGCAGCGCGCGTTCTTCGCCCTGCTCTACAAGCTGCTCGTGGGCCGCGACACCGGACCCCGGCTGCCGACCCTGCTGCTCGCCGTCGGCGCCGACCGCGTACGGAAACTGCTCACCGTCTGACCTGGACATGAGGTGGGGCGGGCATGGCCGTAATCTGTCGTTGATCCATCTGACGACAACATGTGTGCGGAAGAGCGGGAACCACAGTGAAGCTGATCCACTCGGGCAAGGTCCGGGACGTCTACGAGGACCGCGGAGACATCATCCTCGTCGCGTCGGACCGGGTGTCCGTCTATGACGTGATCCTGCCCACGCCCATCCCGGACAAGGGCAAGGTGCTCACGCGGCTCTCGCTGTGGTGGTTCGAGCAGCTCGCCGACATCGTGCCGAACCACATCGTCTCCGCCACGGACGTGCCGGCGGAGTTCGCCGGCCGAGCCGTACGATGCCGCAGGCTGGACATGATCCCGGTCGAGTGCATCGCCCGCGGCTATCTCGCGGGCATGGGACTGAAGGAGTACGAACGCGACGGCTCGGTGTCGGGCGTGCCGCTGCCGGCCGGGCTCCTGGAGGGGTCGCGGCTCCCCGAGCCGATCTTCACTCCCACCACCAAGGCCCAGCTCGGAGCGCACGACGAGTTCATCACGTTCGACGACGTGATGAGCCAGGAAGGCTCCGACGTCGCCGCGGAGCTCCGCCGGATCACGCTGGAGATCTACCGGCGCGGCGCGGAGATCGCCCGCGAACGCGGGGTCATCATCGCGGACACCAAGCTGGAGTTCGGCCGGGACTCCGACGGCAGGCTCGTGCTCGGGGACGAGGTGCTCACCCCGGACTCCTCGCGGTTCTGGCCGCTGGACGACTGGAAGCCGGGCCGCCCGCAGTTCGCGTTCGACAAGCAGTACGTCCGCGACTGGGCGACCGGCACCGGCTGGGACAAGACCTCACCGGCCCCGGAGGTCCCGCAGGAGGTCGTCGACGTGACCCGGGCCCGCTACATCGAGGCGTACGAACGCATCACCGGGCGATCCTGGTAAGGCCGGGGCGAACTCGAAAGTCACCGCGCCGAGGTCGGCCTGGACCTTCTGGAGGTCATGCCGCTGGTTCGGGCGCCGCCGGCGGCTTGCCTCACCAGAGGCCGGCGGCTTCGAGGCGACCACCGCGCTTATGACGCCCTTTACCTCGCCCTCGCGGAGTCGCTCTCGTGTCCGCTCGTCACCAGCGATGCTCGAAGGGCCAAGGGCAATGGCGCGCGGTGCCAGGTCGAGGTCTTCTCCTAGACCAGGCCGAACCGCTCAGGGGAAGTGAAGGTTCGTGAGCGGTTCGGCAGTTGGTCAGGGCATGCTCCGAAAACTCGACTAGCCGCAGACCGTACGGACGATCTCGGCGAGGCGGTTCGCCACGGAGGCGGCCCGCTCGTACGACTCGGCCTCGACCATGACACGGATGATGGGCTCGGTCCCGCTCGGCCTGAGCAGCACCCGGCCGGCGTCGCCCAGCTCCGCCTCGGCCTTCTCCACGGCGACGCGCAGCTCTGGCGCGGCGGCCTTCGACTTGGTCACGTCGCGGACGTTGACCAGCACCTGCGGCATCTTGGTCATCACCGCGGCCAGCTCGGCCAGGGAACGCCCCGACCTCGCCACCTCGGCGATCAGATGGAGCGAGGTCAGCAGGCCGTCACCGGTGGTGGCGTGATCCAGCATGATCACGTGGCCTGACTGCTCCCCGCCCAGGTTGTAGCCGCCCTTCTGCATGGCCTCCAGGACGTACCGGTCGCCCACCGCGGTCTCCACCGTCACCAGACCGGCGTTCCGCAGCGCCATCTTGAAGCCGAGATTGGACATCACGGTGGCGACGACGGTGTCCCCGGCCAGGCGGCCGTCGGCATGCATGGCCAGGGCCAGGATCGCCATGATCTGGTCGCCGTCGATCTCCTCGCCGGCACCGGTCACCGCCAGGCACCGGTCCGCGTCCCCGTCGTAGGCGACCCCCAGATCGGCGCCGCGCTCGACGACGACCTCCTTGAGGGTGTCCAGGTGGGTGGAGCCCGCCCCGTCGTTGATGTTCAGGCCGTCCGGGGCTGCCCCGATGGTCTCGACCTCGGCGCCCGCGCGCAGCAGCGCCTCGGGAGCGACCATGTGCGCGGCCCCATGGGCGCAGTCGACGATGACGCGCAACCCGTCGAGGCGGTGCGGCAGGGTGGTCAGCAGGTGCGAGACATACCGATCGGCCTCGCCGTAAGCGTCCCGGACCCGGCCGACGGACGAACCGATCGGGCGGTCCCACTTCTCCCCGAGCCGCCGTTCTATCTCGTTCTCGACCGCGTCGGGCAGCTTGTAGCCACCCCGGGTGAAGAACTTGATCCCATTGTCGACCGCGGGATTGTGCGAGGCGGAGAGCATGACACCGAGGTCGGCTCCCAGCGCCGAGGTGAGATACGCGACAGCCGGGGTGGGCAGCACGCCCAGCCGGAGCACGTCCACACCGGACGACGCGAGGCCGGCGACCACGGCGGCCTCGAGGAATTCCCCCGAGGCTCGCGGGTCCCGGCCTACGACGGCCATCGGGCGGCCGCGCCGCCCGACGCTGGCGTGGAACGCACCGGCATCACCGAGGACGTGAGCCGCCGCCACGGACAGATCCATGGTCAGCTCGGCCGTGAGATCGCGACCCGCGACCCCACGTACCCCGTCGGTGCCGAAGAGGCGACCCCTGTAGGAGTCGCTCCCGGACCCCGAAGAACTTCCGCAGGAGTCGCCTGCTGGCTCCTGAGACACCACTACTAGCGCTTGCTGTACTGCGGAGCCTTACGGGCCTTCTTGAGACCGTACTTCTTCCGCTCCGTGGCGCGGGCGTCACGGGTGAGGAAGCCGGCCTTCTTCAGCGGCGGGCGGTTGACCTCGACGTCCAGCAGGGCGAGCGCGCGGGACAGCCCCATGCGCAGCGCACCGGCCTGGCCGGTCACCCCGCCGCCGTCGATGCGGGCGATGACGTCGAACGCACCCTCGGCGCCGAGCACGACGAACGGCTCGTTGACGATCTGCTGGTGGACCTTGTTCGGGAAGTAGGCGTCGAGAGAACGCCCGTTGATCGTCCACTTTCCGGTGCCCGGCACGATCCGGACCCGGGCGATGGCCTGCTTGCGGCGGCCGGTGCCGTACGAGTTGCCGGTGGTGATGGGCTGACGGACGGTGCCGTCGCCGGCGGGAGCGGACTCAGTGGTGTACTCGGAGGGGAACTCCTCCGTGGAAAGGTCTTCCTGCTCGCCCTCGACGAGCGTCTCGATACCGGTGGGCTCGGCCACGGTTCTCCTCTAACTTTCCTGGCTCGGCGATTACTGGGCGATCTGGGTGATCTGGTACGGCACCGGCTGCTGGGCCTGGTGCGGGTGCTCGGGGCCGGCGTAGACCTTGAGCTTCTTCGCCATCTTCCGGCCGAGCGAGTTCTTGGGCAGCATGCCGCGGACGGCCTTCTCGACAGCCCGGTCCGGACGCTTCTCCATGAGTTCGCCGTAGGTGACGGCGCGGAGACCGCCGGGGTAGCCCGAGTGGCGGTAGGCCTTCTTCTGCTGAAGCTTGTTGCCGGACAGGGCGACCTTGTCGGCGTTGACGACGATGACGAAGTCACCGGTGTCGACATGCGGGGCGAAGATCGGCTTGTGCTTGCCACGGAGCAGGGTCGCTACCTGACTGGCCAGCCGGCCGAGCACGACGTCGGTGGCGTCGATGACGTACCACTGACGCTCGACGTCGTTGGGCTTCGGTGAGAACGTGCGCACGGCAGTGCTGCCTTCTGTCGGGATGTGTACACTCGGTAGGTTGCGCAGGCACGGCACAGCACAACCTCCGTCTCCACATGTACGGGAGAAGACGCCGGACGCGCCGTGCACCGGTCCGCACGGCAGACCGATCCACACACAACGAACTAGCAGACTACCGACCCCGCGGCTCGTGGTCAAAACAGGCCGCCGGTCCGTCTCCCGAGCGCGAAGGCTACTCCGCGGATACGCTCTGCCGCACGGTCACCTGCAGAACGTTCTCAAATCCATATCTCACGCCACTACCTCCCCATCCGCCAGATCCCTATATTTGACTGCGGTATGTGGCAGACCCCTCACAACCGGCATACCCAACGGATGCCCCCGCGCGGCACTCTTTTGGGTCTGCTCGCATGCTCGACGGCGATCCTGCTGGTCGGCGTCGTCATCGGCCGTGCCACCTCGCCGGGTGAGGACATCGACGACGTCTACCTGCGCAACCAGGCCCCCTCCCCCACTCCGGCGGAGAGCACGCAGGCGCCCTCCCCCCGCAAGGACCGTCCGCCGCTGGACCATGTGCTGCGTACCGACGCGCCCAAACCCGCCAAGACCTCCTCGCCTCCCCGTACGCGCTCGCGCCGGCCCTCCAACATGATCGACGGATCGAACGGCGACAGCCCGCAGTGGAGCACGTTCGGCCCCGGGAGCACCGGCGAGACGTTCGACGGCGGCATCAGGCCGGACGCCTTCCCCTCACTGGAGCGGGAGGTCGTGCGGCTGGTCAACGCCGAACGCGCCAGGCGCGGCTGCTCGGCGCTGCGGATGGACCGCCGCCTGATCAGGTCGGCCCGCGCCCACTCCGCCGAAATGGCGGCTGCCAACCATTTCGCCCACTCCTCCCCGGACGGCTCCACGCCCTGGGACCGCATGGCCGCCGCCGGATACACCAACAGCGGCGCGGAGATCATCGCTCGCGGCTACCAGACCGCGCAGGAGGTCGTCCGGGGCTGGATGGCCGACCGCCGGGACCGCGCGACCCTCCTCAACTGCCGTCTGGTGGCCACCGGCGTCGGGGTGAACATGGGACCAGGCGGCCCCTGGTGGACCGAGGACTTCGGTTATTCCTGAGCGTTCCTCCCGTATCCGGTCAGCCGACTAATCTCGGGGCATGGGTTACCCCGGCGACCAGCAACCACCCCGCCAGCCGCCTCCAGCGCCTTTCGCGCCCCCACCAGGAAGGCGGGGCTCATCCCCCTATGGCGACGCCTCGCCCTACGGCAACACCTCCCCCTACGGCGGCACCGCTCAGCGGCCGTACGGCGACGGGCCGCACGGCGGCGTCGAATCGCCGCATGGTGCGCCGTCTTATGACAACCCCTACGGGAATCCCTATGGGAATCCCCACGAGCAGCCGCGGGATCCGCGGGAGAACCCGGGCGGGGAAGCCCCGCGAGGACGGCGTGAGGAGATCGGGGAGGGCTCGCCGTACGCCGGCCGGCGCCGGGACCGGACGGGCCAGACCGGTGAGACGGCCGCCGTCCCCCCGGCCGCGGAGCCTCCCCGCCCGGAGGCCGCCGAATGGGATCCGTACGCGCCGGCTCCCCTGTGGCGCCGGCCCATCGTGCTGGGCGGCGTCCTGCTCGCCATGATCGGCGCGCTCTTCCTCGGTCTGTGGGTCGCCGCGCGCAGCGAGAAGCCGCCGCCGCCACGTGTCCTCCCGACGCCGACCACCGTCATTCCCGAGGCGCCCAAGGGCAAGTACGGCTATGCCGGCTCGCGCACCACGGACAAGATGCCGCTCACGGTCAAGGAGATCTTCGGCGCGAAGAAGTTCCGCAGCAATGGCCGGTCGTACGTCATGACCGTGCGGCGCAAGGAGAAGACCTGCGACGACGGGGTCACCGGCGAGAGCATCAAGAAGGCGCTGAAGGCGGGCAGATGCACCCAGCTCATCCGGGCTAGCTTCGCCGGCGCCAAGGGCACGATCATCGGAACGGTCGGCGTCGCCAACCTCAGGACCTCGACCCATGCCAAGAAGGTCACCTCGGCGGGAGGCGGGGGCGAGCGCAAGGACTACCTCAAGCCGCTGCCGGGCACCGACGACGCCACCAAGCAACTGGGCGGTGTCGGAGAGGCCTACGCGGGCGGTTGGGCGTACGGGCACTATGCCGTATTGCTGTGGTTCCAGTTCAAGGACGGCCACAAGCCCACCAAGGCCGAGCTGAAACGGCTGTACCAGGCGGCCTCCGACATCACCGACAAGACCGTCTTCCCGGCCCTTGAGCACCGCTCGCTGACGGGACACCGAGACTGAGATCCCCGGTCAGGGCATCGTCGACCGCGTCGGCGCCGAGAGGCGTACGGCCGCCCGTGCCGACGCAGAAACGCCCATAGCGGCACGTCGATCTCGTCTGCGCCGATACGCTTCCGCGTATGCGTGGCCAGGATTCCGGTTCCGAGCACGAAAACGATCCGGCGTGGACTCGCCGAGAGTCGGACGCCGACGGCTCGGCGGCACCCCCCATGCCACCGCCGAGCTTCGGCCAGGCGCCGGCGGGCGAACCCGGCGCCCAGAACGAGTACGGCACGGCCGAGCACACCACGGCCGAGTACGGTCAGGCCGATGCCGCCTGGACCTACGGGTACGCCCCCGCGCCGGGATATCAGCAGACGCCCCGGCACCACGAAGCACAGCACCACGAAGCACAGCACCGCGAAGCACAGCATCCCGAGTTTCAGCACCACGAAATTCAGCGGCAGAACCTCCCCGCTCCTCCGGACGGCGAGCCGCGACCGGGTGACCCCGCGGGCCCCGGCGACACGGCGCCGGTGGACGACACGGCGCGCTTCCGCGTGCCGAGCCCCGCCGACTTCCCCCAGTGGCCGCCGCGCCTGCCCGGTGAGCCCGACCGGTCGTCGTCGGCCTCCGCCTGGCCCGGTGCTACCGCGCCCGGTGCCGTCGCCCGTCCGTTCGGCGCCCCCTGGCCGCCGCCGGTCCCCCAGCAGAACGGTCAGGGCGCCGGGAGACACGGGGAGACCGCGCCGTCCGGGCCCCGGCACGCCCAGCTCCCGCCACCGGACGGACCGGCACCCGGCCCGCAGGCCGATGAAGCCCCGGCGACGCCTTCCGCCGCCGCGGCCGGCCTCCCGGCGGCTCCCCCGCTCGGCGCCGGGCCGGGAGGCCCGGCCGACGGTGCCGACGGCGGGGTGAGCGGCGTCCCCGCTCCACGGGAGACCCCGGAGGAGCGGTCAGCCGCGCCGCCGCCGCGACCATCGCACGATGCGCCGCACGAGGCGCCAGACCAGAACTCCCTCCAGACACCCCCAGGACCGATGCCCGCGACCTCATCCCCTACCGAACCCATGATGGCGCCCCAGCAGGGAACGCCGCCCGGTATGCCGCCAGGCCCGCACGCACCGGGTCTTCCGACACCGGGCCCTCCCACCCCTGGCTCCCCCGCAGCGGGCTCGACGCCGCTGGCCTTCACGCCGGTGACGCCGGCCAGGGCCGGAAAGCCGGCCCCGCCGCCGGGGTTCGGACCGGCGTCCGCACCGCCGTCGCAGGCGCCGTACGGCACGCCGGGCGGGCCGGGGGACGGACGCCCCGGGACGCCCGGGCCGGGCGGCGGGGCCGGCCCCCTGCGTAAGGCGCTGCTGACCGTCTGCTCCGTGGTCGCGGTGGCCGCCATCGGCACGGCGGCCTACTTCGCCTACGCGGATCAGCCGGGCGGCTCCGCGAGCGGCGGGACGGCCGGGGCGAGCGGCGCACCCGCCACGAACGCCGCCACCCCGGGTTCCGATGCGACCGCCTTCCCCCAGCAGACGAATGCCTCAGCGATTCTGGACTCGGAGACGACCGATCCCCGTACGCTGACCCTCTCCGAGACGTTCCCGGCGCAGAAGGTCACCCTGGACGGCCGGACCTATCGGCGGGTGAAGGTCGCCATCACCGAGAAGTGCGACCAGGCCGCCGCCGGGATCTTCGCCAAGGCGCTCGACCAGCACCAGTGCCGGCGGGTGCTCCGTGCCACCTATGTGGACGGCAAACGGGCGTACGCCGTCACGACGGGCATCGCCGTGCTCCCGTCGAAGGAGGCCGCACTCGCCGTCGACCAGGTCAAGGACCTCGACAGCAACATCTGGTTCCGCGGCCTCGACGGCAGCACGGCGAGCAGGGCCGACCGGGTCTCGATCTCCGGCGGCTACGCCGCCGGCATGGTGTGGGGGCGCTACATAGTGTTCAGCTACGCCACCTACGCCGACGGTCACACCCCGGACGCCAAGGACAAGGTCCTCGGGCCGATCAGCGAGGCCTTCCGCGACAACACGGCCAAGGTGATCGAAAAGCGCGTCACGGGCTGACCGGGCGCCGGCATCTCATGAGAGTGTGCGGACCCGGCGCGTCTCGATGGCGCGCCGGGCCAGCTCGTCCGCTGCCGGATAACGCACCTCCTCCAGCGTCAGGCCGTGCGCGGGCGCGACATGCACCCCCGGATCCCGTACGGCCCTGCCCAGCACCTCTCCCGGCCACTCGACCGGCCGCCTGCCCTCTCCCACGGCCAGCAGCGAACCCACCAGGGCCCGGACCATCGAGTGGCAGAACGCGTCGGCCACCACGGTGACGAGGACGGTCCCGTCGGCTTCCCGCGCCAGGTCGAGCCGCCGCAACTCACGGATGGTGGTGGCGCCCTCGCGTCGCTTGCAGAAGGCGGCGAAGTCGTGCTCGCCCTGCAGCCGGGTGGCCGCCGCGTTCATCAGGCCGACGTCCAGCGGACGGGGGTGGCGCAGCACCTCACGGCGGCGCAGCGGATCGACGCCCCCGGGTGCGTCGCACACGCGGTAGCCGTACCTGCGGGAAAGCGCGGAGAACCGGGCGTCGAAGCCCGCAGGGGCGGCGGAGACGGTGTGAACCCGGATATCGGGCGGCAGGACACCGGCCAGCCGCCTGATCAAGCCGGCGGTCACTTCCGCGGTCGGCGCGACGGCGCCCTCAGCGGCCGCGCTCTCGGCGGCGGCGCTCTCGGTAATGGCGGCGGACGAGCGTGTACGTACCGTCGCCAGCGCGGAGACGGGGACATCCACGTGCGCCACCTGGCCGCGGGCGTGTACACCGGCGTCGGTGCGTCCGGCCACGGTCAGCGCGGGAGGGTTCGCCAGCCGCAGGATCCGGCCGAGCGCGCCCTCCAGCTCACCCTGTACGGTGCGCAGACCGGGCTGCCTGGCCCATCCGGAGAACTCCGTCCCGTCATAGCCCAGATCCAGCCTCAGCCGCACGTCTCGATCCACGAAAGCCCTCCGCACGCGACCAGTCCGTACTTGACTTCCTCCCCTCCCTGAAGGGAGGGGATTCCGACCGTCGCCGGTCGGATCTTCCTGCTTCACCGCCGGTCGCCTCGTCCGAGAGGACTCTTGTTGAGGTCTTACACCAGCTCCACAGGCGTTTTACCTCTCCGCCAGCCCGGCGGCGAGGATGTTACGTGCGGCGTTGACGTCCCGGTCGTGGACCGCCCCGCAGGCGCACTCCCACGACCGGACGTTCAGCGGCATCGCCTCGTGCAGGGTGCCGCACGCCGAGCACAGCTTGCTGCTGGGGAACCACCGGTCCACGGTCACCAGCGTGCGTCCGTACCAGGCGCACTTGTACTCCAGCATCGAGCGGAGTTCCCGCCAGGACGCATCGGAGATGGCGCGGGCCAGGCTGTGGTTGCGGACCATGGTGCGGACGGTCAGGTCTTCCACGGCGATCACTTGGTTCTCGCGAACAAGCCGTGTGGTGACCTTGTGCAGGAAGTCGCGCCGTCGGTCGGTGATCCGCGCGTACACGCGGGCGACCTTCAATCGGGCCTTCTCGCGGTTTTTCGAGCCCTTCTGCTCGCGGGCCAGGGCACGCTGCGCCTTGGCGAGCTTGCGCCGGTCACGCCGCTCATGCCGGGGGTTGGTGACCTTCTCCCCGGTGGAGAGCGTGACCAGGGCGGTGACCCCGGCGTCCACCCCAACCCGGTTCCCACTCGGGTCGAGTGGGCGGATCTTCTCCTCGACCAGAATCGACACGAACCACCGCCCGGCCGCGTCCCTGCTCACGGTGACCGTGGACGGCTCCGCCCCCTCCGGAAGCCGGCACGACCACACGATGTTCAGCGGGCCGTCCATCTTCGCCAGGAACAGCCGCCCGTCCTTCCAGCGGAACGCGGAGCGGGTGTACTCCGCCGACGCACGCGAGCGCTTACGGGACTTGAACGCTGGGTACTTGGCTCGCTTGGCGAAGAAGTTCGCGAACGCCGCTTGCAGGTGCCGAAGCGCCTGCTGGAGCGGCACGCTGGACACCTCGTTGAGGAACGCCGGTTCCTCGGTGCGCTTCCAGGCGGTGAGCATCGCCGAGGTCTCCACGTAGGAGACCCGGCGGCCCTCTTGGGTGTAGGCGCGGGTCCGCTCCTCAAGAGCCTTGTTGTAGACCAGGCGCACGCACCCGAACGTCCGGGCAAGCTCCTCGGCCTGCTCGGGGGTCGGGTAGAAGCGGTACTTGTACGCCCGCTTCACAAGCTGCGCCATGCCTCACATTTTACCGTACGATCAGCTAAGCATCATGCAGGTGTTCGAGACGGCGGTTCGCCTGGCAGCGAACCGCCTATCCCTGCCCTGCTCCGCAGGGGTCCGATTCCTCCCCCGCCTGAAGGCGGGGGTCTCCTCGGAGGTCCTGATGAAAGAGCGGACCCAGGATCCCCGGAGGGAAGCTGGGCCCGCTCACCACGCCTGAAATCAGGCCTTGGCCTCTCCGCTGCCCTCGGCGGGCGCGGTCTCCTCGGCGGACTCCGCCGCGGCGGCCTGCGGAGCCTCCTGAGCGGCGGCGGCCTCCTCGGCGGGAGCCTCCTGAGCCGGCGTCTGCGCCTGCTCGGCCGTCCCGGCCGCCGCCTCGGCGGGAGCCTTGCGCGTGACGCTGACCGCGTTCAGCGGCTCGCTGACGAGCTCGATGACGGCCATCGGCGCGTTGTCGCCCCGACGCGGGCCGATCTTGGTGATCCGGGTGTAGCCACCGGGACGCTCGGCGAACGTCGGCGCGATCTCGGTGAAGAGGTGGTGGACGACGCTCTTGTCCCGGACGACGGTCAGCACCTGGCGCCGGTTGTGGATGTCGCCCTTCTTCGCCTTGGTGATCAGCTTCTCCGCGAGCGGGCGGAGGCGCTTGGCCTTGGCCTCGGTGGTGCGGATCCGGCCGTGCTGGAACAGCTGGGTGGCGAGGTTCGCCAGGATCAGCCGCTCGTGCGCGGGGCTGCCGCCGAAACGGGTGCCCTTGGTGGGCTTGGGCATCTCATGCTCCTCATGAACAACCCGCCCCGGCCGTACGAGGTACCGGGGTCGGGCCGACCGGCGGACCGGTCGTGACTTGTCATGGCCGTCTCATCGGCTGAGACGGACAGTCGTGATCAGCGGATCGGCGGCCGGCGCCGATCAGTACTGCTCGGTCTCGATGAAGCCGCCGTCCTCATCGTCGAATCCACCGCCTGCGACCGCTGTGGGGTCGAATCCGGGCGGTGAGTCCTTGAGGGCGAGGCCCATCTCGTGCAGCTTCTGCTTGACTTCCTCTATCGACTTGGCACCGAAGTTCCGGATGTCGAGGAGGTCCTGCTCGCTGCGGGCGACGAGCTCACCCACGGTGTGGATGCCCTCGCGCTTGAGGCAGTTGTAGGAGCGGACCGTGAGGTTGAGCTCCTCGATCGGCAACGCCAGATCGGCGGCCAGGGCGGCGTCGGTCGGCGACGGGCCGATGTCGATGCCCTCGGCCTCGACGTTGAGCTCGCGGGCCAGGCCGAACAGCTCGACCAGGGTCTTGCCGGCCGAGGCCACCGCATCGCGGGGCTTCATGGACGGCTTGGTCTCGACGTCGAGGATCAGGCGGTCGAAGTCCGTGCGCTGCTCGACACGGGTGGCCTCGACCTTGTAGGTGACCTTGAGCACCGGGGAGTAGATCGAGTCGATCGGAATCCGGCCGATCTCCTGGCCCGGCTGCTTGTTCTGCGCGGCGGAGACATAGCCGCGGCCGCGCTCGACGGTCAGCTCCATCTCCAGCTTCGCCTTGCCGTTCAGCGTGGCGATGTGCAGGTCGGGGTTGTGCACCTCGACACCGGCCGGCGGCGCGATGTCGGCGGCGGTGACCTCACCGGGGCCCTGCTTGCGTAGATACATCACCACGGGCTCGTCGTGCTCCGACGAGACGACCAGCGACTTGAGGTTCAGGATTATGTCGGTGACGTCTTCCTTCACCCCCGGCACGGTCGAGAACTCGTGCAGCACGCCCTCGATGCGGATGCTGGTGACGGCCGCCCCCGGAATGGAGGACAGCAGCGTACGCCGCAGCGAGTTGCCGATGGTGTAACCGAAGCCCGGCTCAAGCGGCTCTATGACGAACCTGGACCGGTGCTCCTCGAGCGACTCCTCCTGGAGGCTCGGGCGCTGTGCGATCAGCATGTGGGAACTCCCTGTCCCGATTACGGTGACGCCCGCTATTTGACGTCACTCGCCTACAACCATGATGCCGTACGGCTCGCCCGGAGCGGGCCGTACGGCGCCATGCGATCCCTGAACTACGAGCTCTGACGCGATTCCTACTACTTCGAGTAGAGCTCGACGATCAGCTGCTCCTGGACCAGCGTGTCGATCTGCTGGCGAACCGGGAGCTGGTGCACGAGGACGCGCATCTGCTCGGCCGAGACGCCCAGCCACGCCGGGATGGTCTTGTCCCCGGCGACCGCGCGGGCCACCTCGTACGGCATCAGGTTGCGAGCCTTCTCGCGGACCTCGATGATGTCATGCTCGCGCACCCGGTACGACGGGATGTCGACCTTCCTGCCGTTCACCAGGAAGTGGCCGTGGCGCACCTGCTGGCGGGCGGCGTCGCGCGACTCGGCGAAACCGGCGCGGTAGACCACGTTGTCGAGACGGCTCTCCAGGATCTGGAGAAGGTTCTCACCGGTCTTGCCGGCCTTGCGGTTGGCTTCCTCGTAGTAGTTGTGGAACTGCTTCTCGAGGACGCCGTAGATGCGGCGGGTCTTCTGCTTCTCACGAAGCTGGAGCTGGTACTCAGACTCCTTCGGACGGCCGCGGCCGTGCTCACCCGGCGGGTAAGGACGGATCTCGATGGGGCACTTGGCGGACTCGCACTTCTTGCCCTTGAGGAAGAGCTTGGTCTTCTCGCGGCGGCAGAGCTTGCAGTCCGGACCCGTGTAACGAGCCATTTCTTCCTATTCTCCTGAGCTCAGACGCGGCGGCGCTTGGGCGGGCGGCAGCCGTTGTGCGGAACGGGGGTGACGTCCTGGATGGATCCGACCTCCAGGCCGGTGGCCTGAAGCGAACGGATCGCGGTCTCCCGGCCGGAGCCGGGACCCTTGACGAACACGTCGACCTTGCGCATGCCGTGCTCCATGGCCCGGCGAGCGGCGTTCTCGGCAGCCATCTGCGCGGCGAACGGGGTGGACTTACGTGAGCCCTTGAACCCGACGTGACCGGCGCTGGCCCAGGAGATCACGTTCCCGTTGGGGTCGGTGATCGAAACGATGGTGTTGTTGAACGTGCTCTTGATGTGGGCGTGCCCGTGAGCGACGTTCTTCTTTTCCTTGCGGCGCACCTTCTTCGGTGCGCCCTGGCGGCTCTTCGGCGGCATTTAAGCGCTATCTCCTGGAATGGTGGCTGCTAGGACTACTTCTTGCCCGGCTTCTTCTTACCGGCCACGGTCTTCTTCTTGCCCTTGCGAGTGCGGGCGTTCGTCTGCGTCCGCTGGCCGTGGACGGGCAGCCCCTTGCGGTGCCGGATGCCCTGGTAACAGCCGATTTCGATCTTGCGACGGATGTCGGCCTGAACCTCGCGCCGGAGGTCACCCTCGATCTTGTAGTTCGCCTCGATGTAGTCACGCATCGGGACCAGCTCCGCATCGGTGAGCTGGTGAACGCGCAGGTCGGGGCTGATCCCCGTCGCATCCAGGATCTCCTGGGCGCGGGTGCGGCCGATTCCGTAGATGTAGGTGAGAGCGATCTCCAGCCGCTTGTCGCGGGGGAGGTCGACGCCAACCAGGCGAGCCATGGTCGGGCATTCTCCTTCGGTGTGGCGGAGGTCCTGCGCCTCGCCTCCCCTCCCCATGCCCGGGGCGAGGGCCCCGGCCTCCGACCGGGGGTCTCCCGCGTGGTACGGCCTCCGCTCCGGGAAACCGCCTGCGCGGGTGTGAGACGCGATTTCTGTTGTCGGCCCCGGACTCCTCGGCGTCCGCTACGCGAGCGGGCTCGGCGGGGCCGCCGCGACTAGCCCTGGCGCTGCTTGTGGCGCAGGTTGTCGCAGATCACCATGACGCGACCGTGCCGGCGGATCACCTTGCACTTGTCGCAGATCTTCTTGACGCTCGGCTTGACCTTCATAGTCCTATTCGTTCCGCGTGGGCCCCGCCCGCGGGGGGACCTACTTGTACCGGTAGACGATCCGTCCACGACTCAGGTCGTAGGGACTCAGTTCGACCACAACTCGGTCGTCGGGGAGGATCCGGATGTAGTGCATCCGCATCCGTCCGCTGATGTGGGCAAGGACCTTGTGGCCGTTGTCGAGTTGCACCCGGAACATGGCGTTCGGGAGTGACTCGATCACAGTGCCCTCAATCTCGATGGCGCCGTCTTTCTTGGCCATGGCCCTCGCGTTTCACTGATCGGTCGTCTGAGGCTTCGGAACACTAAGCAGCCGCGACCTTTCGGGCGCTTCCAGAGAGCAGCGGCCTGCCTGGCCGCCTTGGCGCAAAAGGTCATAGTGAACCGACAACGGAGTGTACGACAACTCAGCCCAGAATGCGAAACCAAGACACGATGTCAGGCCGAGCAGGCCTCCCGGGGAGGAGCCGGGCTAGCGGCTGCGACCCTGGCCGGCCCCGCCGAAAATCGTGCCCACCAGCAGCACGGCGCCCCACGGACCCATCACCCACAGCGGCCACGGATAGATCATGTCGCCGGAGCTGATGCACGTGATCAGCCAGACCACCCAGTTGACGGCGCTGGCCGCCGCCCATGCCCCCCAGGCGGCCTTCAACCCGGCCGGGCTCCGGAGACTCGGTGGCCGCCCGGCGGTCTTCTCCACCGCGGCGGGGAGGGTGTACAGGTCGATCTCGGGCAGATCGGAGGTCAGCCTGGCGAGCTCGCCGTACGTCCTGCTCCCGTAGACCTGCTCCAGTCTCTCGTTGAACTCGTCGACGGTGAGCCTGCCCTCGGCCATGTGCTCACGCAGCGCGGCGGCGACCCGGTCCCGGTCGCCGTCGGAGGCCCGCATCTCCGGCGTCGCCGCCATCCCCAACTCCCGTTGATCGAGCGATAAACCCATTATCCCGCTATTCCCATGCGAACGGCCCCCGCCGTTTCCCGGGACCGTCCGTACGGTCAGGAACCGTCCGTGTCCGGACCGAACCGGGAGGCGCCTCCGTCGAGAGCGGTCAGCACCAGCGGACCGTCCTCGGTCACCGCGACGCTGTGCTCGAAGTGCGCTGAGGACCTGCCGTCGAGCGTGATCACCGTCCAGTCGTCGCCGAGGACCTTCGTCCGCTCGGTGCCGAGGTTGACCATGGGCTCGACGGCGAAGCACATGCCCGCCTCGAAGCGCGGCCCCCGGCCGGGCTTGCCGTGGTTGGCCACCCACGGGTCCATGTGCATCTCGGTGCCGATGCCGTGCCCGCCGTACTCGGGCGGGATCCCGTACCGGCCCTGGGAGCGGACGTACTTCTCGACCTGGAAACCGATGTCCGACAGGTGACCGCCTACCCGCAGGGCCGAGATGCCCCGCCACATGGCCTCCTCGGTCACCCGCATCAGCTCGGTCAGCTTCGGGTCGACCTCGCCGACCGGAACCGTGATGGCCGAGTCGCCGTGCCAGCCGTCGAGGATCGCGCCGCAGTCGATGGAGATGATGTCGCCCTCGCGCAGCTTGCGGCGATCGGTCGGGATGCCGTGGACGACCTCCTCGTTGACCGAGGCGCAGATGGTCGCGGGAAAGCCCTGATAGCCCTTGAACGACGGGATGGCGCCCTCGTCCCGGATGGCCTTCTCCGCGATGGCATCGAGATCGAGGGGGGTGAGCCCCGGCTCCACGGACGACCGGAGCAGTTCCAGCGTCCTGGCCACCACCAGGCCCGCGGCACGCATCTTGTCCAGCTGCTCCGCGGTCTTGATCTGGATGCCATGCCGACTCTTCTTGAACAATTCGCACCCCCTTTCATGAATTGTCCCATACAAGGCTGAACGCCACTCCAAGGTTCGGAGTGGCGTTCAAACCTTCGGTAAGCGATCAGTCGGCGAACCGCCGCAGCACGGCCATGGCCCGCTGGGTGACCTCCTCGACCGGACCCGTCGCGTCCACCCCCACGAGGATGCCCTCGTCGGCGTAGAAGGCGACCAGCGGAGCCGTCTGCTCCTGATAGACCTCCAGGCGGTGCCTGATGGTCTCCTCCCGGTCGTCGTCGCGCTGGAACAGCTCGCCGCCGCAGGCGTCGCAGACGCCCGGCTGCGTGGGCGGATCGAACAGCTCGTGCCACACCTTGCCGCACGAGCGGCAGGTGCGCCGGCCCGCCAGCCGCCTGACGACCTCGTCGTCGTCGACGACCAGCTCCAGCACCAGGTCGAGTGCCGTGCCGAACTCGTCCAACATCTTCTTGAGCACTTCCGCCTGGGGCACGTTGCGCGGGAAGCCGTCGAGCAGGAAGCCCTCCTGCGCGTCGTCCTCTGACAGGCGGTCGCGGACCATGGCGACCGTGACCTCGTCGGGGACCAGGTCGCCGCGGTCCATGTACTCCTTCGCAAGCTTGCCGAGGGGGGTGCCCCCCGACACGTTGGCGCGGAAAATGTCACCGGTCGATATCTTCGGGATCGACAGGTGCGATGCGATGAACTGGGCCTGCGTCCCCTTGCCCGCTCCGGGGGGCCCGACCAAAACGAGGCGCACTATCTCAGGAAGCCCTCGTAGTTACGCTGCTGAAGCTGACTTTCGATCTGTTTGACCGTGTCCAGGCCCACACCAACCATGATCAGAATACTGGTCCCTCCGAACGGGAAGTTCGCGCTCGCGCCGACCGAGCCGAGCGCCACGATCGGGATCAGCGAGATGAAACCCAGATACGGAGCGCCGGTCGCCGTGAGCCTGTTCAGCACGAAGCCCAGGTACTCGGCGGTCGGCCGACCCGGGCGGATGCCCGGGATGAACCCACCGTACTTCTTCATGTTGTCCGCGACTTCAGTGGGGTTGAAGGTGATGGACACGTAGAAGTAGGTGAAGAAGATGATCAGCAGGAAGTAGGCGACCGAGTAGGCGGGGCTGTCACCCTGCACCATGTTCTGGGCCAGCCACTCGATGACCATGTTGGGTTTCTCGGTGTTGCCCCACAGGGTGACCGCCAGCTGCGGCAGGTACAGCAGCGAGGACGCGAAGATGACCGGGATGATGCCTCCCTGGTTCACCTTCAGCGGGATGTAGGTGGAGGTCCCGCCGTACATCCGGCGGCCCACCATGCGCTTGGCGTACTGCACCGGAACGCGGCGCTGGGCCTGCTCGATGAAGACCACGAAGGCGATCATGGCGATACCGGTGATCATCACCACGGTGAACTTGAACGCGCTGACCCGGTAAATGTTGATCAGCTCGGCCGGGAAGACCGCGATGACCTGCGCGAAGATCAGCACCGACATGCCGTTGCCGACCCCGCGGTCGGTGATCAGCTCGCCCAGCCACATGATCACGGCGGTGCCGGCGGTCATCACGACGACCATGGTGACGAGCGGGAAGATGTCGTTGCTCAGCAGGACCGGCAGGTTGCTGTTCGGGAAGAGTTGCCCGGAGCGCGCCAGAGCGACGAAAGCGGTCGACTGGAGCACGGCGAGCCCGACGGTCAGATATCGTGTGTACTGCGTGATCTTCGTCTGACCCGACTGGCCCTCCTTCTTCAGGGCCTCGAGACGGGGGATCACGACCACGAGCAACTGCAGGATGATGCTTGCGGTGATGTACGGCATGATGCCCAGGGCGAAGACTGAAAGTCTCAGCAGAGCGCCGCCGCTGAAGAGCTGCACCATCCCGTAGATGTTGCTGGACTCTCCCGCCTGCGCCTGCTCTAGCGCCCTGGCGACATTCTCGGAGTTGACGCCGGGCGTGGGAAGCACCGAGCCCAGTCGGAACAGCACGATGATGCTCAAGGTGAAGAGCAGCTTCTTGCGCAGGTCCGGCGTCCGGAATGCCCGGGTAATCGCGGTTAGCACGGTCCCTCCTGCGCGCCAGTGACGCGGTAATGGTCGGCGATGGGCTGGGGGGCGACCATCGACATTTCTACTTGCCAACAAGCTGGGTCGAACAGTGAGTCAACTAACTGCCCTGCGAACTCTAACGCACTACGGGCGCGGAGGCTCATAACGAACCTCCGCGCCTCGTGCACATCCCGGCCAGACCTCGCTTCTAGAGCTCGGAAGTCGAACCACCGGCAGCGGTGATCTTCTCCTTGGCCGTGGCCGAGAAGGCGTGCGCCTGCACGTTCAACGCCACAGAGATCTCCCCGGTTCCCAGCACCTTGACGGGCTGGTTCTTGCGCACCGCGCCCTTGGCGACCAGGTCGTCCAGGGTCACGGTCCCGCCTGCCGGGAACAGCTCACCGAGTCTGTCCAGGTTGACGACCTGATAGGTCGTCTTGAACAGCGCGTTGGAGAAGCCCTTCAGCTTCGGCAGCCGCCGCTGGAGGGGAATCTGGCCACCCTCGAAGCCGAGGGCGACGGTCTTGCGGGCCTTGGTGCCCTTGGTTCCGCGACCTGCCGTCTTGCCCTTGGAAGCCTCGCCGCGGCCCTTGCGGACCTTGGCCTTGTTGGCACCGGGGGCGGGACGGAGGTCATGAATCTTAAGCGGAGCGTTTTCAGTCATGGCTAATCGACCTCTTCGACGTGGACGAGGTGCGTCACCACGGCGACCATGCCCCGGATCTCCGGGCGGTCCTCCTTGATGACGACGTCGCCGATCCGCTTCAGGCCCAGCGAGCGCAGCGAGTCACGCTGGTTCTGCTTGCCACCGATCTTCGACCGGAGCTGGGTGATCTTCAGTCGGGCCATCGTCAGCTCACCGCCTTCGCCGCGGCGGCGGCCTCGGCGAGACCCTCCGCACGCGCCTTGAGCATCGCCTTGGGGGCGACGTCCTCGATCGGCAGCCCACGGCGGGCGGCGATCTCCTCGGGCCTGTTGAGGTCCTTCAGAGCCCGCACGGTGGCGTGGACGATGTTGATCGGGTTCTGGGAGCCGAGCGACTTCGACAGCACGTCGTGGATCCCGGCGGCCTCCAGGACCGCACGCACCGGGCCACCCGCGATCACACCGGTACCGGGAGAGGCCGGACGCAGCAGGACGACGCCGGCGGCCTCCTCACCCTGCACGGTGTGCGGGATCGTGCCCTGGATGCGGGGCACCTTGAAGAAGTGCTTCTTGGCCTCCTCGACGCCCTTGGCGATCGCGGCGGGCACCTCCTTGGCCTTGCCGTACCCGACCCCGACCATGCCGTTGCCGTCGCCGACGACGACCAGCGCGGTGAAGCTGAAGCGCCGGCCGCCCTTGACGACCTTGGCCACTCGGTTGATCTTTACGACGCGCTCGATGTACGAGACGCCCTTGTCGGCGGCGCCGCCGCGGCGATCGTCACGACGGTCCCGCCGCTCGCCACCGCCGCCTGCGCCGCGACGCGGAGCTGCAGCCATCAGTGGTTCCTCTTCTCGTTGCTCATGTCACGGGCCGGGATCATCAGAACTCCAGCCCGCCTTCACGGGCGCTGTCCGCGAGGGCGGCGATGCGCCCCGCGTAGCGGTTGCCACCGCGGTCGAAAACGACAGCGGTGATCCCGGCGGTCTTGGCCCGCTGAGCGAGAAGCTCGCCGACCTTCTTCGCCTTGTCGGTCTTGTCGCCCTCAGCGCCGCGCAGCGATGCGTCCATGGTGGACGCGCTCACCAGCGTGTGGCCCCTGGTGTCGTCGACGATCTGCACGAACAGGTGCCGCGCCGACCGGTTGACGACCAGACGCGGACGCTGCTCTGTGCCGACGACCTTCTTGCGGACGCGACGGTGCCGGCGGGCCCGCGAGACGACGCGGGCGGCCGTGTGCTTGCCGAACGCAGTCTTCCCAGCCATGCCTACTTACCAGCCTTTCCGACCTTGCGGCGGATAACTTCGCCCTGGTAGCGCACGCCCTTGCCCTTGTACGGGTCGGGCTTGCGCAGCTTCCTGATGTTCGCGGCGACCTCGCCGACCTTCTGCTTGTCGATGCCGTCCACGTGGAACAGCGTCGGCTTCTCGACGCGGAAGGTGACGCCCTCGGGGGCGTGCACGACCACCGGGTGACTGAAGCCCAGCGCGAACTCGAGCTGGGTCGGGCCCTTGGCCTGGACGCGGTAACCCACGCCGACGATCTCCAGCGTTTTCGTGTATCCCTGCGTCACGCCCGTCACCATGTTGGCGATGAGCGTCCGGGACAGCCCGTGAAGCGCACGCACCTTGTTCTCGTCGTTCGGGCGTGAGATGGCGATGGTGCCATCCTCCGCCCTGGCGACCTCGATCGGTTCGGCGACGGTGTGAGCGAGCGTGCCCTTGGGCCCCTTGACCTGGACATCCCGGCCGTTGATCGTGACCTCGACACCCGACGGTACGGGGATGGGCAGCCGTCCGATTCTCGACATGCTGTGGTTCCTCCCCTCGCTACCAGACGTAGGCGAGGACTTCCCCGCCCACTCCACGCTTGCCGGCCTGCCTGTCGGTCATCAGGCCGCTGGACGTCGAAATGATCGCGACGCCCAGCCCGCCCAGAACTCGGGGCAGGTTGTCCTTCCTTGCATAGACCCGCAGACCGGGCTTCGACACCCGGCGCAGGCCCGCGATCGCGCGCTCGCGGCTGGGCCCGAACTTGAGCTCCACCACGAGGTTCTTGCCGACTTTGGCGTCTTCCACGTTCCAGGCCTGGATGTAGCCCTCCTGCTGCAGGATCTCGGCGATGTGCGCCTTGATCTTGGAGTAGGGCATGCTCACGGTGTCGTGATAGGCCGAGTTCGCGTTGCGCAGACGCGTCAGCATGTCTGC
The DNA here is from genome assembly GCF_050942215.1 of Sphaerimonospora sp. CA-214678. Classification (GTDB taxonomy): domain Bacteria; phylum Actinomycetota; class Actinomycetes; order Streptosporangiales; family Streptosporangiaceae; genus Sphaerimonospora. Next base: position 953,648 of record NZ_CP192056.1, on the reverse strand, counting down.
GATCGGGTCGGTCATCGTCATGGCCGGTGGCCCTCCTCACCGCGGTTTCCGCCCTGGTCTCGCCGCCCCTCAACGAGAGGCGGACCTCGATACGCGCGGACCTTCGGTGTGGTCGTGGACGCTGATGACAGCGCCCGGTTGGTTATGACTTCCTACGGGGGGCTGGCCCCCGCCTCCTCCCGGAAGCCCCTCAGGGCCTTCGGGAGGACAACTGACATCCCAGGCGGGAGCGAGGCCCCCGCCTTCCCTGGAAGCCCCTCACGGGGCCCTCAGAAGGACCACTGACATCCCGGGCGGGATGTCAGCGAGATGTCACCAGCTCGACTTGGTGATGCCGGGCAGCTCGCCGCGGTGCGCCATCTCGCGGAAGCACACGCGGCACAGCCCGAACTTACGGTAGACAGCGCGAGGCCGGCCACAGCGGGAGCACCGAGTGTACGCCCGGACCTGGAACTTCTGCTTGCGCGCTGCCTTGACCTTCAGCGACGTCTTCGCCATGATCAGGTCTCCCTTACGCTTCCTTGAACGGGAAGCCGAGGTGCCTCAGCAGCGCCCGGCCCTGCTCGTCGTTCTTCGCGGTGGTCACGACCGTGATGTCCATGCCCCGCTGCCGGTCGACCTTGTCCTGGTCGACCTCGTGGAACATGACCTGCTCGGTGAGCCCGAACGTGTAGTTGCCGTTGCCGTCGAACTGCTTCGGCGACAGACCGCGGAAGTCCCGGATGCGGGGCAGCGCGAGCGAGAGCAGCCGGTCGAGGAACTCCCACATGCGGTCGCCGCGCAGCGTCACGTGCGCGCCGATCGGCATGCCCTCGCGCAGCTTGAACTGCGCGATGGACTTGCGTGCGCGGGCGACAGCGGGCTTCTGGCCGGTGATCGCGGTGAGGTCGCGGACGGCGCCCTCGATCAGCTTCGAGTCGCGAGCGGCCTCGCCGACGCCCATGTTCACCTTGATCTTGGTGAGCGTGGGCACCTGCATGATGTTCTCGATGCCGAACTCCTCACGCAGCTTCGCGATGATCTCCTCGCGGTAGCGCTGCTTGAGGCGCGGAATGACGCGTTCTTCAGTCGTGGCGGTCATCAGTTGTCCTCACCCGTCTCGTCGGCGGCGTCGCTCTTCGCGGCGGCCTTCTCCTCGGGCTTGTCGGCCTTGTCCTCGTCCTTGAGCTTCTTCACGTTGCTCACGTGGATGGGGGCCTCCATGGTCCGGACGCCGCCCTCCTGGGCACCGGTCGGGGTCTGGTGGGTCACCTTGGAGTGCTTCTTGATCATGTTGACGCCCTCGACCACCACACGCTCCTCGCGCGGGTAGGCGGCGATCACACGACCCTTGGCGCCCTTGTCCTTGCCGGCGATGACCTGGACGAGGTCACCCTTCTTCACATGCAGCTTCGGCATCACAGCACCTCCGGGGCGAGCGAGATGATGCGCATGAACTTCTTGTCGCGCAGCTCCCGGCCAACGGGCCCGAAGATGCGGGTACCCCTCGGGTCACCGCTGTCCTTGATGATGACCGCCGCGTTCTCGTCGAAGCGGATGTAGGAGCCGTCGGGGCGGCGGCGCTCCTTGGCGGTGCGCACCACGACAGCCTTGACAACGTCGCCCTTCTTCACGCCTCCGCCGGGAATGGCGTCTTTCACCGTGGCGACGATGACGTCGCCGATTCCCGCGTAGCGCCGACCGGAGCCGCCGAGAACACGGATGCAGAGAATCTCCTTCGCACCCGTGTTGTCGGCGACCTTGAGTCGCGACTCCTGCTGAATCACGTCAACTCCTGTGTGTCTCGCCGGTTCTCACCCTCGCGGGTGAGCCTGGCGGAACCGATGTGGTCTTGTTCCCCCGGCGACAGCCGTACGACCGCCGTACGACCGCTGCCGCGGGCGGGCCGGGCGGGTGATCCGTCCGACCCCTTGGACACCGTCGTGGGGGGTGGTCCGCCCACCCCCCACGAGGCGCGTTCGTGTTACTTGGCCTTCTCGAGGATCTCGACGACTCGCCAGCGCTTGGTGGCGGACATCGGCCGGGTCTCCATCAGGAGGACGCGGTCGCCGACGCCGCAAGCGTTCTGCTCGTCGTGGGCCTTGTACTTGGTCGTCCGGCGGATGACCTTGCCGTACAGCGGGTGCTTGACGCGGTCCTCGACGGCGACGACGACGGTCTTGTCCATCTTGTCGCCCACCACGAGGCCCTCACGGGTCTTGCGGTAGTTCCGCGCGCTCTTGCGGCCGGTCCCGGTCGCCTCGGTTACCTCGGTTGTCTCAGCCATCGCTCGACTCCTTCTCGACCGTGACGATGCCGAGCTCCCGCTCGCGCATCACGGTGTAGATACGGGCGATCTCGCGGCGGACGGCACGGAGCCGCCCGTGGCTCTCCAACTGGCCGGTCGCCGCCTGGAAGCGGAGGTTGAACAGCTCCTCCTTGGCTTCCTTCAGCTTCTGGACCAGGACGTCCTGATCCTCCACCCGCAGCTCAGCGGCGGTCAGACCCTTAGCCATCACGCCTCACCCACTTCACGCTTGACGAACCGGCACTTCATCGGGAGCTTGTGCATCGCGCGCCGCAGGGCCTCGCGGGCCACGGGCTCGGCGACACCGGACAGCTCGAACATGACGCGACCGGGCTTGACATTGGCGACCCACCACTCCGGCGAACCCTTACCGGAACCCATCCGGGTCTCGGCCGGCTTCTTCGTGAGCGGACGGTCCGGGAAGATGTTGATCCAGACCTTTCCGCCACGGCGGATGTGCCGGGTCATGGCGATACGAGCAGCCTCGATCTGGCGGTTCGTCACATAGGCGTGCTCAAGCGCCTGAATGCCGAACTCACCGAACGCGACCCTGGTGCCGCCCTTGGCGGCGCCGCTACGGTCGGGCCGGTGCTGCTTGCGGTGCTTGACCCTGCGCGGGATCAGCATGGTCAGCTCCCTTCAGCACCCGGCTGCTCCGCCGGGCCGGTCTCGGGGGCGGCCTGCACGGCCGCCTCACTCCTGGTTGCCTCGGTCCTGGTGCGGTCCCCACGGCCCGCACCGCCGCGGCGCGGACGGTCGCCACCACGACGCGGACGCTCGCCGCGCCGGTCCTCGCGGCGCTGACCAGCACGGGCGCCAGCGGCAGCAGCGGCGGCCGCGGCCTCACGCTCGGCGCGGGTGGTCGGGGCCTCGCCCTTGTAGATCCACACCTTCACGCCGATGCGGCCGAAGGTGGTGCGGGCCTCGAAGAAGCCGTAGTCGATGTCGGCGCGCAGCGTGTGCAGCGGCACCCGGCCCTCGCGGTAGAACTCCGAGCGCGACATCTCGGCGCCGCCCAGACGACCGGAGCACTGGACCCGGATGCCCTTGGCCCCGCTCTTCATCGCGGACTGCATCGCCTTGCGCATGGCCCGGCGGAACGACACACGGCTGGAGAGCTGCTCGGCCACGCCCTGCGCGACGAGCTGCGCGTCGATCTCGGGGTTCTTCACCTCGAGGATGTTGAGCTGGACCTGCTTCTTGGTCAGCTTCTCCAGGCTGCCCCGGATGCGGTCGGCCTCCGCGCCGCGGCGGCCGATGACGATGCCCGGCCGGGCGGTGTGGATGTCGACCTGGACCCGGTCGGTGGTGCGCTCGATCTCGATCTTCGAGACGCCGGCCCGCTCCAGGCCCTTCTCCCGGTCCGTGCCCTTCTGCAGCGTGCCCTTCAGCAGCAGGCGGCGGATCGCCACGTCCTCTGCGACGTACGACTTGTAGAGCTTGTCGGCGTACCACCGGCTCTTGAAGTCGGTCGTGATACCTAGGCGGAACCCGTGCGGGTTGACTTTCTGGCCCACTAGCGGGTCCTCCCCTTCGGCTCGCGGGACTCCACGATCACCGTGATGTGGCTCGTCCTCTTGTTGATCCGATAGGCGCGACCCTGGGCACGCGGACGGAACCGCTTCAGCGTCGGTCCCTCGTCGACCCACGCGCGGCTCACGACCAGAGTGTCCCGGTCGAGCTTGAAATTGTGCTCCGCGTTCGCGATCGCGCTCGAGAGCACCTTGTAAACCGTCTCACTCGCCGACTGGGGAGCGAACTTCAGCACGGCCTGCGCCTCCGAAGCGGGCAGCCCGCGAATGAGGTCCACCACGCGGCGGGCCTTCCGGGGCGTGTGGCGCGCGTACCGCGCCTGTGCCCTGGCTTCCATCGCTGTCTCCTCTAATGCTTGCTTTGAAGGCGCTTACCGCCGGCTGCGGCGGTCTTCCTTGACGTGGCTGCGGAACGTCCGCGTCGGGGCGAACTCTCCGAGCTTGTGGCCGATCATCGACTCGGTGATGAAGACCGGAACGTGCTTGCGGCCGTCGTGCACGGCGATCGTGTGACCGATCATGTCCGGCACGATCATGGAACGCCGCGACCACGTCTTGATGACGTTCTTGGTGCCCTTCTCGTTCTGGGCGTCCACCTTCTTGATCAGGTGGCCGTCCACGAAGGGGCCCTTCTTGAGGCTACGTGGCATGTCGGCTGCTCCTACCGCTTCTTCCTCTTGCTCCGACGACGGATGATCAGCCGGTCGCTCGCCTTGTTCGCCTGACGGGTGCGGCCCTCGGGCTTGCCCTTCGGGTTCACCGGGTGGCGGCCACCGGAGGTCTTGCCCTCACCACCACCGTGCGGGTGGTCGACCGGGTTCATGGCGACACCGCGGACCGAGGGGCGCTTGCCCTTCCACCGGTTGCGGCCCGCCTTGCCGATGCTGATGTTGGCCTGCTCGGTGTTGCCGACCTGGCCCACCGAGGCGCGGCACCGCACGTCGACCTGGCGCATCTCACCGGACGGCATACGCAGCGTGGCGTAGTTGCCCTCCTTGGCGAGGAGCTGGATCTGCGCACCGGCGCTGCGCCCCAGCTTGGCGCCACCGCCCGGACGGAGCTCCACCGCGTGGATGAAAGTACCGGTGGGGATGTTGCGCAGCGGCAGGCAGTTGCCCGGCTTGATGTCGGCGCCGGGACCGTTCTCGACACGGTCCCCCTGCTTGAGACCGACCGGCGCGATGATGTACCGCTTCTCGCCGTCGGCGTAGTGGAGCAGCGCGATGCGGGACGTCCGGTTCGGGTCGTACTCGATGTGTGCGACCTTGGCCGGAATCCCGTCCTTGTCGTGGCGGCGGAAGTCGATGATCCGGTAGGCGCGCTTGTGCCCGCCTCCCTGGTGCCGGGCCGTCACCCGGCCGTGCACGTTACGGCCGCCCTTGTTGTGCAGCGGGGCAAGCAGCGACTTCTCCGGGGTGCTGCGCGTGAGCTCGGAGAAGTCCGAGACACTCGCGCCGCGACGACCCGGGGTCGTCGGCTTGTACTTACGGATGCCCATCTCTTTCGTTCATCCTTTGTCGGTTCGTACCGGTCGGGGTCCGCCTCACGGCGGTCCCCCCGGCGCTGACATAAGTGGCGATCCCGCCGCGTTAGCCGATCTGACCGAAGATGTCGATACGCTCGCCCTCAGCCAGGCTCACGATCGCACGCTTGGTGTTGGGACGCTGCCCGTAGCCGTGCCGGGTCCGCTTGCGCTTACCCTGCCGGTTGATCGTGTTCACGCCGGTCACCTTGACCCCGAAGATCTGCTCAACCGCGATCTTCACCTGGGTCTTGTTCGCGTCCTTGCGCACCAGGAACGTGTACTGGTTGTGCTCGTCGATCAGACCGTAGCTCTTCTCGGAGACGATCGGCTTGACGATGATGTCGCGCGGGTCGGTGATCTTCTCCATCAGGCCTCTTCCTTCCCGCTGTTCGCCAGCCGGGCCACGACCTGGTCGTACGCCTCGCGGGTGAAGACCACATCGTCGCTGCAGAGCACGTCGTAGGTGTTGAGCTGGCCCGCCTCCAGGAGGTGGACCTCGGGCACGTTGCGCAGGCTCAGCCAGGTGACCTCGTCCTGCGCGTCGAGGACCACCAGCACCCGGCGGGCCTGGGTGACCTTGCGCAGCGCCTCCATGGCCACCTTGGTCCTGGGCGTCTCACCGGTGATCAGGTCGGTCACCACGTGGACGCGGCCGCCGCCCGCCCGGTCGGACAGGGCGCCGCGCAGCGCGGCCGCCTTCATCTTCTTGGGCGTCCGCTGGTCGTACGAGCGCGGCTTCGGGCCGTGCACGACGCCGCCGCCGGTGAACTGCGGCGCACGGGTCGAGCCCTGCCGGGCGCGGCCGGTGCCCTTCTGGCGGTACGGCTTCTTGCCACCGCCGCGGACCTCGCCGCGGGTCTTGGTGGAGTGGGTCCCCTGCCGGGCCGCGGCGAGCTGTGCGACCACGACCTGGTGGATCAGAGGCACGTTGACCTTGGCGCCGAAGATCTCCGCGGGCAGGTCCACGGAGTCCGTCTTGGCACCGGTCGCGTCGAGGACGTCGATGCTGGTCACTTGGCAGCAACCCCCTTCTTGGCGGCGGTGCGGATGAGGACGAGGCTGCCGTTGGGGCCGGGGATAGCACCCTTGATCAGGATGATGTTCTTCTCGGCGTCCACGGCGTGGACCTTGAGGCTCTGGACGGTCGTGCGGGCGTTGCCCATGCGGCCGGCCATGCGCAGGCCCTTGAAGACGCGGCCCGGGGTGGCGCAGCCGCCGATGGAGCCCGGCGAGCGGTGCTTGCGCTGGGTACCGTGCGAAGCGGACAGACCACGGAAGTTGTGGCGCTTCATGACACCCGCATAGCCCTTGCCCTTGCTCTTGCCGGTGACGTCCACGTACTGTCCGGCCTCGAAGGTGTCGGCGAGGATCTCCTGGCCGAGCGTGTACTCGGCGGCGTCGTCCGTCCGGACCTCGGCGAAGTAGCGCCGCGGCGTGATGTCGTGCTTGCGCAGGTAGTCGCCGAGCGGCTTGTTCACCTTGCGCGGGTCGATCTGCCCGAAACCGAGCTGAATCGCGGAGTAGCCGTCCCTCTCAGGAGTGCGAACCCGGGTCACCACGCACGGACCGGCCTCGACGACGGTCACCGGGACCACCCGGTTCGCCTCGTCGAAGACCTGGGTCATGCCGAGCTTCTTGCCCAGGACGCCCTTGATCTGCTTAGCCATGTCAGTGCGTTCCTTAAAGCTTGATCGAGATGTCGACGCCGGCAGGCAGGTCGAGACGCATGAGCGAGTCGACCGTCTTCGGCGTGGGGTCGATGATGTCAATCAGCCGCTTGTGGGTGCGCATCTCAAAGTGCTCACGGCTGTCCTTGTACTTGTGCGGCGACCGGATGACGCAGTACACGTTCTTCTCGGTCGGCAGCGGCACCGGGCCAGCGACCTTGGCGCCGGTCCGCGTCACCGTCTCGACGATCTTCTTGGCCGAGCTGTCGATGACCTCGTGGTCATACGCCTTGAGCCGGATGCGGATCTTCTGTCCCGCCATGATGGCCTCGGTGTCCTTCGCTGTCGTCGTATAAAGCTTCACGCGGCCGATAGGTCACACTGCCTACGCCGCAGGTCTTCTTCCCACCCGGCCGAACCGTGATCTGGCAGCGGACTCGGCCTATCGGCGGCCGAGACGACTGCGAGATCACGGTGTCGTCGCCCGTGGGCGGGGCCGGCTGGCGGCCCCTCCGCGGTGCGGCGGTCAGGCCCGGATCGTGTCCTCCGACACTCCCCCGGCAGTCCCGACCGCCGCCCAGCGGTGGCACTACTTGATGATCTTCGTGACGCGACCGGCGCCGACGGTGCGGCCACCCTCGCGGATCGCGAACTTCAGACCCTCTTCCATGGCGATCGGCTGGATGAGCTCGACGCGCATCTCCGTGTTGTCGCCCGGCATGACCATCTCGGTGCCCTCGGGGAGGTTCACCACGCCGGTCACGTCGGTCGTACGGAAGTAGAACTGAGGACGGTAGTTGTTGAAGAACGGCGTGTGGCGGCCGCCCTCGTCCTTGTTCAGAATGTAGACCTGCGCCTCGAACTCGGTGTGCGGGGTGGTCGTGCCCGGCTTGATGACACACTGACCACGCTCGACGTCCTCACGCTTGATGCCGCGCAGGAGCAGACCGACGTTGTCTCCGGCCTGACCCTCGTCGAGGAGCTTGCGGAACATCTCGACGCCGGTGACGGTCGTCGAGGTGCTCTTCTCCTTTATGCCGATGATGTCGACGACCTCGTTGACCTTGACGACGCCGCGCTCGATACGACCGGTGACGACGGTGCCGCGACCGGTGATCGAGAAGACGTCCTCGATCGGCATCAGGAACGGCTTGTCCGTGTCACGGACCGGCTCGGGAACGTTGTCGTCGACCGCCGTCATGAGCTCCATGATGGAGTCGCCCCACTTCTCGTCGCCCTCGAGCGCCTTGAGCGCCGAGACGCGGACGACCGGCACGTCGTCGCCGGGGAACTCCTGGGCGGACAGCAGCTCGCGGACCTCGAGCTCGACGAGCTCCAGGATCTCCTCGTCGTCCACCATGTCCGACTTGTTCAGCGCCACGACGATGTAGGGAACGCCGACCTGGCGGGCCAGGAGGACGTGCTCCTTCGTCTGCGGCATCGGACCGTCGGTCGCCGCGACCACCAGGATCGCGCCGTCCATCTGGGCGGCACCGGTGATCATGTTCTTCACGTAGTCGGCGTGACCGGGGCAGTCCACGTGGGCGTAGTGGCGCTTCTCGGTCTGGTACTCGACGTGTGAGATCGAAATGGTGATGCCGCGAGCCTTCTCCTCGGGCGCCTTGTCGATCTTGTCGAAGGGGGTCGCCTCGTTGAGCTGCGGGAGGCGGTCATGAAGCACCTTGGTGATCGCCGCGGTCAGAGTGGTCTTGCCGTGGTCGATGTGCCCAATGGTGCCGATGTTCACGTGCGGCTTGCTCCGCTCGAACTTGGCCTTGGCCACTGGTCTGTCTCCTTAGAGATTCTGACTTGACTTGCGTCTTCGAACTCAGGCTCCGAATGGCGCGGCACCGGCGAAGGTGCTGCGCCATACGTGGCGAAATCGTCCCTGACGGAACCTATTCGCCCCGAGCCTTCGCGACGATCTCCTTGGCGATGCCCGGAGGCACCTCCGCGTAGGAGTCGAACTGCATGCTGTAGACGGCCCGGCCCTGGGTCCTGCTGCGCAGGTCGCCCACGTAACCGAACATCTCTGACAGCGGGACGAGGGCCTGAATGACCTTGGCCCCGGTCCGGTCTTCCATTGCCTGGATCTGTCCGCGGCGTCCGTTGAGGTCACCGATGACGTCACCCATGTAATCCTCGGGCGTGATGACCTCAACGGCCATCATCGGCTCGAGGAGAACTGCGTCCGCCTTCCGAGCGGCCTCCTTGAAGGCCATCGAACCGGCGATCTTGAAAGCCATTTCGGACGAGTCGACCTCATGGTAGGCACCGTCCAGGAGGGTGACCTTGACCCCCACCATCGGGTAGCCGGCGAGCACACCGAACTCGGCGGCCTCCTGGCAGCCCGCGTCGACCGACGGGATGTACTCCCGCGGGATGCGGCCACCGGTGACCTTGTTCTCGAACTCGTATCCGTCGTTGCCCTCGCCGAGCGGCTCGAGGGCGATGATCACGCGACCGAACTGACCGGAACCACCGGTCTGCTTCTTGTGCGTGTACTCGACCTTCTCCACCTTCCGGCGGATGGTCTCGCGGTAGGCGACCTGCGGGCGGCCGACGTTGGCCTCCACCTTGAACTCGCGGCGCATCCGGTCGACGAAGACCTCGAGGTGGAGCTCGCCCATCCCCCAGATGACCGTCTGCCCGGTCTCCTCGTCGCGGCGGACCTGGAAGGACGGGTCCTCCTCGGTCAGACGCTGGATCGCGGTCCCCAGCTTCTCCTGGTCACCCTTGGTCTTGGGCTCGATGGCCACGTTGATGACCGGAGCGGGGAAGTTCATCGACTCGAGGATCACCTGGTTCGCCGGGTCACTGAGCGTGTCACCGGTGGTGGTGTCCTTCAGGCCCATGACGGCGACGATCTGACCGGCGGACGCGGACGAGCGCTCCTCGCGCTTGTTCGCGTGCATCTGGTAGATCTTGCCGATCCGCTCCTTCTTGCCCTTGGTCGAGTTGACGACCCCGGTGCCGGAGTCGATCTTGCCCGAGTAGACGCGGATGTAGGTGAGCTTGCCCAGGTGCGGGTCACTCATGATCTTGAAGGCGAGCGCGGAGAACGGCTCGGCCGGGTCGGCGTGCCGCTCGACGACCTTCTCCTCGTTGCCCGGGGCGTGTCCGTCTATTGCCGGGATGTCGATCGGCGCCGGCAGGTAGGCCACGATCGCGTCGAGCAGGGGCTGCACGCCCTTGTTCTTGAACGCGGTACCGCACAGAACCGGGTTGACCGAACCCTTGATGGTCGCACGGCGGATGGCCGCGACCAGCTGCTCCTCACTGGGCTCGACGCCCTCGAGGAACAGCTCCATGAGCTCGTCGTCGTTCTCGGCGACGGTCTCGACCAGCTTGTCGCGCCATTCACGGGCCGAGTCGGCGTGGTCGGCCGGGACGTCGACGACGTCGTACATCTCGCCCTTGGCCGCCTCGGAGCTCCAGATCAGCCCCTTCATCCGCACCAGGTCGATGATGCCCTTGAATTCGGCTTCGACACCCCAGGGGAGCTGGACGACCAGCGGCGTCGCGCCCAGACGGGACACGATCATGTCGACGCAGCGGTGGAACTCCGCGCCGACCCGGTCCATCTTGTTCACGAAGCAGATGCGGGGTACGCCGTACCGGTCGGCCTGCCGCCAGACCGTCTCCGACTGCGGCTCCACGCCGGCGACCGCGTCGAACACCGCGACGGCGCCGTCGAGGACGCGGAGCGAGCGCTCCACCTCGATGGTGAAGTCCACGTGACCGGGAGTGTCGATGATGTTGATCGTGTGATCAAGCCAGCTACAGGTGGTCGCGGCAGACGTGATCGTGATGCCGCGCTCCTGCTCCTGTTCCATCCAGTCCATGGTGGCGGCGCCCTCATGGGTTTCACCGAGCTTGTAGTTTATGCCGGTGTAGAACAGGATGCGCTCAGTCGTCGTGGTCTTGCCCGCGTCGATGTGGGCCATGATCCCGATGTTGCGGACCTTGGCCAGGTCAAGAGCGGTCGTGGTGGCCACTTCTCTCGCGTCCTAACTCGTCGTAGGTGCCTACTACCAGCGGTAGTGGGCGAAAGCCTTGTTGGACTCGGCCATCTTGTGCGTGTCCTCGCGCCGCTTCACGCTGGCGCCGAGGCCGTTGCTCGCGTCGAGCAGCTCGTTCATGAGGCGCTCGGTCATGGTCTTCTCGCGACGCGCCCGCGCGTACTGAACGATCCACCGCAGGGCCAGGGTGGTGCTGCGCGACGCGCGCACCTCGACCGGCACCTGGTAGGTCGCGCCACCGACACGACGGCTGCGCACCTCGAGGGTGGGCTTGACGTTGTCCAGAGCCCGCTTGAGCGTGACGACCGGGTCGTTGCCCGTCTTCTCCCGGCAGCCGTCGAGGGCGCCGTAGACGATCGACTGGGCGATGGAGCGCTTGCCGTCCAGGAGAACCTTGTTGATCAGCGCGGTGACCAGCGGCGAGTTGTGCACCGGGTCGGCTATCAACTGGCGGCGGCCAGGGGAACCCTTGCGCGGCATGTCAGCTCTTCTCCTTCTTCGCGCCGTAACGGCTGCGGGCCTGCTTGCGGTTGCGGACACCCTGAGCGTCGAGCGCCCCACGGACGATCTTGTAGCGAACGCCCGGCAAGTCCTTCACACGACCGCCACGCACGAGCACGATGGAGTGCTCCTGAAGGTTGTGCCCAACGCCCGGAATGTATGCGGTGACCTCGATGCCGCTGGTGAGGCGGACACGCGCCACCTTGCGCAGGGCGGAGTTGGGCTTCTTGGGAGTCGTAGTGTAGACACGCACGCAGTGGCCGCGGAGCTGCGGACTTCCCTTCAGTGCCGGTGTCTTCGTCTTCGTTACCTTGTCCTGTCGGCCCTTACGGACCAACTGCTGGATAGTAGGCACTACGTCTCCATTTCGCGCCTTGGCCGGTGCTACGTCGTTGTCGTTCGAGGTCTCTCGGCCACGCTCGGCCCAGTTTCTCCGTCCGACTGTGCTTTTTCGCAGGTACTGCCGGTGTCATGACCTGCTGGTCTTCCTCGCCCTCCGACCCACGCGCTCGGGCGTGTCGCGGACTGGCCGTATCACACCCGGGCGGACCCGGTCGATCTGGAGGAATCACGCGGCGCCTACACCCGTCTCCCACGTGGGGAGAAGGCTCTCGAGCACACGCATGCGAGCCCACGAACCATGGGCACGAAGGACAACACTACCCAGGCAGACGCGAGCCGTCAAAACGAACGCGCCTGGGCCGACATTGTCCGTACCCCGGCTCTGACGGCCCGCTCCCACGCGGGCCGCGCATAAGACTCTCGCAGATTCTACCGGTACCGGCCCGGTTCGGATGCCAGGAACGCGGAAACGCCCGGAGTGGCGGACCACTCCGGGCGTTTCCCGTCAACCTGAGTCGTGTTCGAAGATCATGTGACACCGCGCACGGCCCGGATGGGCTACGCGAAGGACACCGCTTCTCCCACTCCTAACGGCCGTACTGGCCGAAGTCGTACTCCTCCAGCGGGACGGCCTCGCCGCTGCCGGCGCCGAACGTGTAGTCCGCCGCCGAACCGTCGTAGCCGCCCACGGTGTACATCGCGGCCTTCGCCTCCTCGGTCGGCTCCACCCGGATGTTGCGGTACTGCGGCATACCCGTACCGGCCGGGATGAGCTTTCCGATGATGACGTTCTCCTTGAGGCCGAGCAGCGAGTCCGACTTGGCGTGGATCGCCGCGTCGGTGAGCACCCGCGTCGTCTCCTGGAAGGACGCCGCCGACAGCCACGACTCGGTGGCCAGCGACGCCTTCGTGATGCCCATCAGCACCGGACGGCCGGCGGCCGGCTGGCCGCCCTCCGCCACGGTCTGGCGGTTCATCGCCTCGAAGCGCGGCCGCTCGACGAGCTCACCAGGCAGCAGCTCGGTGTCGCCCGACTCGAGCACGTTCACCCGCTTGAGCATCTGCCGGACGATGACCTCGATGTGCTTGTCGTGGATCGACACACCCTGCGAGCGGTAGACCTGCTGGACCTCGTCGACCAGGTGGAGCTGGACGGCACGGGGACCGAGGATGCGCAGGACCTCGTTCGGGTTGCGGGCACCCGCGACGAGCAGCTGGCCGACCTCGACGTGCTGCCCCTCCGAGATGAGCAGCCGGGCCCGCATCGAGACCGGGTAGGCCACCTCGTCGGAACCGTCGTCCGGCGTGACGACGACCTTGCGCGTCTTGTCGGTCTCGTCGATCCGCACCCGGCCGGCGACCTCGCTGATCGGGGCGACACCCTTGGGGATGCGCGCCTCGAAGAGCTCGGTGACTCGCGGCAGACCGTGGGTGATGTCCGCACCGGCCACACCACCGGTGTGGAAGGTACGCATGGTCAGCTGCGTGCCCGGCTCACCGATCGACTGAGCGGCGATGATGCCGACGGCCTCGCCGACGTCGACGAGCTTGCCGGTGGCCAGCGAGCGGCCGTAGCACATCGCGCAGACACCGATCTTGGCCTCGCACACGAGCGTGCTGCGGGTCCTGACCGTCTCGACGCCGGCCGCGACGAGCGCGGTGACCACCGCGTCGTTGATGTCGGCGCCCTTCGATGCGACCAGCTTGCCGTCCGCCTCGACGTCCTCGGCCAGGATCCGGCCGTGCACGTTGCTCTCGGCGTTCTCGGCCTTGACCAGGTTGCCCTGGAAGTCGCGCTCGCCGACCCGCAGCGGGACGGCCCTGTCGGTGCCGCAGTCGATCTCCCGGACGATGACGTCCTGGGCCACGTCGACCAGACGACGGGTCAGGTAGCCGGAGTCGGCGGTCCGCAGCGCGGTGTCCGCCAGACCCTTCCGCTGACCGTGGGTGGAGATGAAGTACTCCAGCACCGACAGGCCCTCGCGGAAGGAGGACTTGATCGGCCGCGGGATCGTCTCACCCTTGGTGTTGGACACCAGGCCACGGATGCCGGCGATCTGCCGGACCTGCATCTTGTTACCGCGGGCGCCGGAGTTGACCATCATCCACACCGGGTTGGTGGCCGGGAACGCGTTGACCATGTCGGTCTCGACGTCCGCCGTGGCGTGCGTCCAGATCTCGATGAGCTCCTGACGGCGCTCCTCGTCCGTGATCAGACCGCGGTCGTACTCGCGCTGGACCTTGTCGGCCCGACGCTCGTACGAATCCATGATCTCCGCCTTGTTGGGCGGCGCCACGACGTCCTCGATGGAGATGGTGACACCGGCGCGGGTGGCCCAGTAGAACCCGGTGTCCTTGAGCGCGTCGAGCGCGTTGGCGACCTCCACCTTGCGGTACCGCTCGGCCAGCTCGTTCACGATTCCGGAGAGCTGCTTCTTGCCGACCTGGTAGTCCACGAAGGGGTAGTTGTCCGGCAGCGTCTGGTTGAACAGGCACCGGCCCAGCGTGGTCTCCAGCCGGAACGCCTGTCCGGCCTCCCAGCCCTCGGGCGCCTCCCAGCCGCGCGGCGGCGGGAAGTCCTTCATCCTGATCTGGACCCTGGCCTGTACGTCCAGCTCGCGACGGTCGAACGCCATGAGCGCCTCGGCCACGGACGAGAACACCCGGCCGGTCCCCAGCGCGTCCTCCTTCTCCGTGGTCAGCCAGTACAGCCCGATGACCATGTCCTGGGTGGGCATCGTCACCGGCTTGCCGTCCGCCGGCTTGAGGATGTTGTTGGTGGACAGCATCAGGATGCGCGCCTCGGCCTGGGCCTCGGCGGACAGCGGCAGGTGCACGGCCATCTGGTCGCCGTCGAAGTCCGCGTTGAACGCGGTGCAGACCAGCGGATGGATCTGGATGGCCTTGCCCTCGACGAGCTGCGGCTCGAACGCCTGGATGCCCAGGCGGTGCAGCGTGGGCGCGCGGTTGAGCAGCACCGGATGCTCGGTGATGACCTCTTCCAGCACGTCCCACACGACCGGGCGGGCCCGCTCGACCATCCGCTTGGCCGACTTGATGTTCTGCGCGTGGTTCAGGTCCACCAGGCGCTTCATCACGAACGGCTTGAACAGCTCCAGCGCCATCTGCTTGGGCAGGCCGCACTGGTGCAGCTTGAGCTGCGGGCCGACGACGATGACGGAACGGCCGGAGTAGTCGACTCGCTTGCCCAGCAGGTTCTGCCGGAAGCGGCCCTGCTTGCCCTTCAGCATGTCGCTGAGGGACTTCAGCGGGCGGTTGCCAGGACCCGTGACCGGACGTCCGCGGCGGCCGTTGTCGAACAGCGCGTCGACGGCCTCCTGCAGCATCCGCTTCTCGTTGTTCACGATGATCTCGGGCGCGCCGAGGTCGAGCAGACGCTTGAGACGGTTGTTCCGGTTGATGACGCGGCGGTACAGGTCGTTCAGGTCGGAGGTCGCGAACCGGCCACCGTCGAGCTGCACCATCGGGCGCAGGTCCGGCGGGATGACCGGAATGCAGTCCAGCACCATGCCGCTGGGCGAGTTCCGCGTGTTGAGGAACGCCGCCACGACCTTGAGCCGCTTGAGCGCGCGGGCCTTCTTCTGACCCTTGCCGCTGCGGATGGTCTCGCGCAGGTTCTCCGCCTCGGCCTCCAGGTCGAAGCTGCTCAGCCGCTCCTGGATCGCCTGGGCGCCCATGCCGCCGCGGAAGTAGCGGCCGAAACGGTCGCGCATCTCGCGGTAGAGCAGCTCGTCGCCCTCGAGGTCCTGAACCTTGAGGTTCTTGAACCGGCTCCAGACCTCCTCCAGCCGGTCCAGCTCGCGCTGGGCCCGGTCGCGGAGCTGCCGCATCTCGCGGTCGGCGCCCTCCCGCACCTTGCGGCGCTGGTCGCCCTTGGCGCCCGCGGCCTCCAGCTCGGCCAGGTCGGCCTCGAGCTTCTTCTGCCTGGCCTCGATGTCGGCGTCGCGGCGCTGCTCGACGTGCTGCCGCTCGACGGAGATCTTGGCCTCCAGCGACGGCAGGTCGCGCTCACGCATCTCGGTGTCGACATGCGTGATCATGTAGGCCGCGAAGTAGATGACCTTCTCCAGGTCCTTCGGGGCCAGGTCGAGCAGGTAACCCAGGCGCGAAGGAACGCCCTTGAAGTACCAGATGTGGGTGACGGGGGCGGCCAGCTCGATGTGGCCCATCCGCTCACGGCGCACCTTGGCACGCGTGACCTCGACACCGCAGCGCTCGCAGATGATGCCCTTGAAGCGGACCCGCTTGTACTTACCGCAGTAGCACTCCCAGTCCCGGGTCGGGCCGAAGATCTTCTCGCAGAAGAGCCCGTCCTTTTCCGGCTTGAGAGTCCGGTAGTTGATGGTCTCCGGCTTCTTCACCTCGCCGTGCGACCACTGGCGGATGTCGTCGGCGGTCGCCAGACCGATGCGCAGCTCGTCGAAGAAGTTGACGTCCAGCACTTTTTGTCCCCTCAGCTCTTAGATCAGACCTCTTCGACGCTGCTCGGCTCACGCCGGGACAGGTCGATACCGAGTTCCTCGGCAGCGCGGAAGACGTCCTCGTCGGTGTCCCTCATCTCGATCGACATACCGTCGCTGGACAGGACCTCGACGTTGAGACACAACGACTGCATCTCCTTGATAAGGACCTTGAAGGACTCGGGAATACCCGCCTCGGGAATGTTCTCGCCCTTGACGATCGCCTCATAGACCTTCACCCGGCCCACGACATCATCCGACTTGATCGTCAGCAGCTCCTGCAACGCATACGCCGCACCATAGGCCTCAAGAGCCCACACCTCCATCTCACCGAACCGCTGACCACCGAACTGCGCCTTCCCCCCCAGCGGCTGCTGAGTGATCATCGAGTACGGACCCGTCGACCGCGCATGAATCTTGTCATCGACCAGATGCAGCAGCTTCAGAATGTAGATGTACCCCACCGAGATCGGATGCGGGAACGGCTCACCCGACCGCCCATCGAACAGCCGCGCCTTCCCATGGTCCCCGACCAGACGATCCCCGTCCCGATCCACCAGCGTATGCCGCAGCAGACCGACGATCTCATGCTCCTCGGCACCATCGAACACCGGCGTGGCCACATTCGTGTCCGGCTCGACCCGCGCGATCCCCTTCTCCCGCAACCGCTCGGCCCAGGCCTCCTCCACCCCGCTGACATCCCACCCCTGCGAAGCGATCCAGCCCAGATGCGTCTCCAGCACCTGACCCACGTTCATCCGCCCGGGCACCCCCAGCGGATTCAAAATGATGTCCACCGGCGTACCGTCCTCCAGGAACGGCATGTCCTCCACCGGCAGAATCTTCGAGATCACACCCTTGTTCCCGTGCCGGCCCGCGAGCTTGTCCCCATCGGTGATCTTCCGCTTCTGCGCCACATAGACACGGACCAGCTCATTCACCCCCGGAGGCAGCTCGTCCCCCTCCTCACGGGAGAACACCCGCACCCCGATGACCTTGCCCGACTCCCCATGCGGCACCTTCAGCGACGTGTCACGCACCTCACGCGCCTTCTCCCCGAAGATCGCCCGCAGCAGCCGCTCCTCCGGCGTCAGCTCCGTCTCCCCCTTCGGAGTGACCTTGCCGACCAGGATGTCCCCCGTCACCACCTCCGCACCGATCCGGATGATGCCACGCTCATCCAGATCCGACAGGACCTCCTCCGACACGTTGGGAATGTCGCGGGTGATCTCCTCCGGACCCAGCTTGGTGTCGCGCGCGTCGACCTCGTGCTCCTCGATGTGGATCGAGGACAGCACATCGTCTTGCACCAGACGCTGCGACAGGATGATCGCGTCCTCGTAGTTGTGGCCCTCCCACGGCATGAACGCCACCAGCAGGTTCTTGCCCAGCGCCATCTCACCGTTGTCGGTGCACGGCCCGTCGGCGACGACCTGCCCGGCCTCGACCCGGTCCCCCTCGGCCACGATCGGCTTCTGGTTGAAACACGTGCCCTGGTTGGACCGCTTGAACTTGGCGACCCGGTAGGTGGTCCGCGTGCCGTCGTCGTTCATGACCGTGATGTAGTCGGCCGAGACCTCCTCCACCACGCCCGCCTTCTCCGCGGTGATGACGTCCCCGGCATCGGTCGCGGCGCGGTACTCCATCCCGGTCCCGACCAGCGGGGCCTGGCTCTTCAGCAGCGGCACCGACTGGCGCTGCATGTTCGAGCCCATCAGCGCGCGGTTGGCGTCGTCATGCTCCAGGAACGGGATCATCGCGGTCGCCACCGACACCATCTGCCGCGGCGAGACGTCCATGTAGTCCACCTCGGACGGATGCACCGCCTCGAACTCCCCGCCCTTACGCCGGGCCAGCACCCGCGACTCCGCGAAGCTCCCATCGGAGTTCAGGAGCGTGTTGGCCTGCGCCACCACGTGCCTGTCCTCCTCGTCCGCGGTCAGGTAGTCGATCACGTCGCTGACCTTGCCGTCGATGATCCGCCGGTACGGCGTCTCGACGAAACCGAAGGAGTTGACCCGGCCGAAGGACGACAGCGAACCGATCAGGCCGATGTTCGGGCCTTCCGGCGTCTCGATCGGGCACATCCGTCCGTAGTGCGACGGGTGCACGTCGCGGACCTCGAAGCCGGCGCGCTCACGGGACAGACCACCGGGACCGAGGGCGGAAAGACGCCGCTTGTGCGTCAGGCCGGCCAGCGGGTTGGTCTGGTCCATGAACTGCGACAGCTGGGACGTCCCGAAGAACTCCCTGATCGACGCGGTGACCGGGCGGACGTTGATCAGCGTCTGCGGCGTTATCGCCTCGACGTCCTGGGTGGTCATGCGCTCGCGCACGACCCGCTCCATCCGGGCCAGGCCCAGCCGGACCTGGTTCTGGATGAGCTCGCCCACCGTGCGCAGACGCCGGTTGCCGAAGTGGTCGATGTCGTCGGTCTCGACGATGACCGAACCGTTTTCGCCCATCGTCTCCTCGCCGGCGTGCAGCCGTACGAGGTACTCGATGGTCGCGACGATGTCGTCCTCGGTCAGCGTGCCCTGCATGATCTCCGCGTCGACCCCGAGCTTCTTGTTGACCTTGTAGCGGCCGACCTTCGCCAGGTCGTAACGCTTGGGGTTGAAGTACAGGTTCTGCAGCAGGGTCTGCGCCGACTCCTTGGTCGGCGGCTCACCCGGACGCAGCTTGCGGTAGATGTCCAGCAGCGCGTCCTCTTCGCCGGACGTGTGATCCTTCTCCAGCGTGGCACGCATCGACTCGTACTGACCGAAACGCTCCAGAATCCGGTCGTTCGTCCAGCCGAGCGCCTTGAGCAGCACCGTCACCGGCTGCTTACGCTTGCGATCGATGCGCACACCGACGCTGTCACGCTTGTCGATCTCGAACTCGAGCCACGCACCCCGAGACGGGATCACCTTGCAGCCGAACAGGTCCTTGTCGGAGGTCTTGTCGACCGTGCGGTCGAAGTAGACACCCGGCGAACGTACAAGCTGTGAGACCACGACACGCTCGGTGCCG
Organism: Sphaerimonospora sp. CA-214678; assembly: GCF_050942215.1. Classification (GTDB taxonomy): domain Bacteria; phylum Actinomycetota; class Actinomycetes; order Streptosporangiales; family Streptosporangiaceae; genus Sphaerimonospora. The sequence continues at coordinate 934,276 of NZ_CP192056.1, read as the reverse complement.
TTGATGATGAACGTGCCCTTGGAGGTCATGAGCGGGAAGTCGCCCATGAACACCGTCTGGCTCTTGATCTCACCGGTCTCGTTATTGATGAACTCCGCCGTGACGAAGAGCGAGGCGGAGTAGGTCATGTCCTTGTCTTTGCACTCGTCCACGGAGTGCTTGGGCGGCTCGAACCGATGGTCGCGGAACGACAGGGACATGTTCCCGGAGAAGTCCTCGATGGGACTGATCTCCTCGAAGATCTCTTCTAGCCCTGATTGGGTGGGAACGTCCTTGCGCCCGGCCTGGCGAGCCGCCTCGACCCGGGTCTTCCATTTCTCGTTGCCGATCAGCCAGTCGAACGACTCGGTCTGCAGAGCGAGAAGATCGGGAACTTCAAGCGGTTCCTCGATCCGTGCGAACGACACGGTACGGGGACCGGCGGGAACGGCGGAGGCGTTGCGCGAGGCTGCCAACAGATGTCCTTCCGAGGGCTCGCGGACTGACTACACGCACGCCAGACGACCAGAATCAAGGAGTTTACGGAGTCACTCAGTGAAGCGGTCGTCAAAGGGCAGCGCAAAGGGGCAGTGTAGCCGATGGGCATACACCTGTCCACTCCGCTTTCGCTCTACGTTCCACCTTGCTGGCAGCATCACCCGTCAGCGGCGATACGTCAAGCCCGAGAGCCGACATTTCGCCTAATTCGCAGGCATCACGCTGGGTGTTTCCCTTCACGTCGACGTGCGAACACCGGGGCTCCAGTCCCTACCCGAGAGCCGGTCCGGGTAACGCTCCGTCACGCGACGGGTCCAACGCTGACCAACGGTCGACGCTGTCGTGTCGTTGGTATCCCATCCCTATCCGCGTCCCAAACATGACCTTTGCTAACAATTGAATAACGCGACTACCGGCCGGGGGCGTCGCCCAGCAGGGTCGACAGCCGGGCGACGCGCCAACCGTCGCCCTGCGTGACCAGGACAAGTCGGGCCCTACCCTGACTGATCTCCTGCCGCGGGCTCGTCTGCCCTGGTGGCGTGCTGGTCGTGACCATGTTCACGAACACCAGCACGTGGACCTCGTCCGGGGTCGCCGACTCCACTCCCGCCGCCGCCACCACGGCCTGCTGGACGGTCTTGTGCTCCCTGGCCCGCGGCCCGAGCGTCCCGGCCAGCTCACGGAAGTGCGTCACGAGGTTTCCGGTGGCGTGCGCGCTCGCCCTGGCGAAATCGCGGTCGATCGTGCGGTAGTCGTACGACAACATCTCCGCGGCGTACGACCGGGCAGCGGTGAGCGCCCGCGTGGCGGCCGCCTCGCTCTGCCGTAGCTGACGCAGATCGAGGAAGGCCGACCAGGCCACCACGGCCAGCCCGGCCGCCGTCAGCGCCAGCAGCACCGAAAGCACACGGCGCCGCCTCACTGCACCAGCTCCGAATCCGAGACCAGCCAGCGGCCCGAGACCTTGCTGACCTCCATACGCCAGCGGAAGAACCGCTCCTCCGGTGCCGTTTTCTCGCCGTGCTCCCAGCGGATCACCGCATCGGCGACGATCAGGACCCGCGCCCTGCCGGCGTCGGCCGACTCCAGCGCGGACGCCCGGAGCACTCCGGTCTGCACCACCTTGTTCTTCAGCGTCGCGGCCTTCAACGCGGCCTGGCCATCGGCGTACCTTTCACGTTCCCGTCCCGTGGAGGTGACGAGGACCCGCTTCAGATCCTCGTCGACGGTCCTGTGGTTCAGCGACAGCAGTCCCACCGCGTGCGCGGCGGCCGCGCGGACCGCCGCCTGACGGGCCTGTGCGGCCTCCCAGGAGGCGTCTCTGGCCGCCCTGACCCACAGCGCCACTCCCGCGAGGCCCACCACGAGGATGACGAGACCGATGACCGGCACCCGCCGCCGCATGCCCGCCACCCCTGTCCCCGCTCCTCCGCCGTTCTCGCCGCGCCCTTACCCGCCGTGCCGCCGGGCGGTCATTCCGAACATAGATCAGCCGATGCGATCTGCCCACCGGTTCCGGCTTTCGCCGTACGGCTCCCGCGGCCCGGGGCCGCACCCGCACGCGCCGTCCGGAGGCGTACGACTCGGAGCATGCGAAAGGGGCAGGTCACCCGGCACCTGGATGAACCCGCCCCTTTCAGAAGAGCGTTCGGCTCGTGTTACTTGACCGTGACGGTGGCGCCGGCGCCCTCGAGGGCCGCCTTCGCCTTCTCGGCCTGCTCCTTGCTGACCTTGCCGTCGAAGACCGGCTTCGGAGCACCGTCGACCAGGTCCTTGGCCTCCTTGAGGCCCAGGCTCGTCAGGGCGCGGATCTCCTTGATGACCTGGATCTTCTTGTCGCCGGCCGCCTCGAGGACGACCTCGAACTCGTCCTGCTCCTCGGCCTCCTCGGCGGCGGCACCGCCACCGGCCGCGGGGGCGGCGGCGACGGCGACCGGAGCAGCGGCCTTGACATCGAAGGTCTCCTCGAAGACCTTCACGAACTCGGACAGCTCAAGGAGGGTCATCTCCTTGAAAGAGTCGAGCAGCTCCTCCGTGCTGAGCTTCGCCATGATGGTGTTCCTCTCGTGGATCTAGCGAAAAACGTGTAAAGGGACCGCGGTGCGCGCTTCCCCCCGCCGCCTGCGCGGACCTTACTCGCCGGCCTCTTCGCGCTTGGCGCGCAGAGCCTCGGCCAGTCGAGCCATGTTGGTGGGCAGCGCGGCGAAGGTGGCGGCAGCCTGGGACTGCTTGGCCTTCAGCGCACCGGCCAGCTTCGCGAGGAGCACCTCACGGGACTCGAGGTCGGCAAGCTTCGTGATCTCGGTCGGCGTCATCGACTTGCCGTCGACGACACCCCCCTTGATCACCAGGAGGGGGTTGGCCTTGGCGAAATCACGCAGACCCTTGGCCGCCTCGACCACGTCGCCCTTCACGAAGGCGATGGCGGTCGGGCCCTGGAACAGCTCGTCCAGGACGGTGATCCCGGCGTTGTTCGCCGCGATCTTGGTAAGCGTGTTCTTCGCCACGGCGAACTTCGCATTCCCACCGAGCGAAACGCGCAGCTCCTTGAGCTGGGCGACGGTGAGACCGCGGTACTCGGTCAGAACGGCGGCGCTGGAGCTCTCGAACTCATTCTCGAGCTCGGCGATCGCACCGCTCTTGTCTGCCTTCGCCATGGGCCTCCTTCCAGATGTGCCACCGGCAAAGGCCCACAAAAACGGACAAGCCCCGGCGTAGGCGCACGGGGCTTGGATGGACGCGACACGTCCCAAGCATCTTCATACACCTACGCGGGCCGTCCACTCACGTGGACCCTTCGGCCGCCGGGCTGCGAGCCCGACGACGACCGGCGGTCTTCGGCAGAAGACAGAATACGTGTCAACCTTCAGGACGCCAAATCAGCTGCCCGTCAGAGCGTTCTGCGGCAGCTCGCCCACCTGATCGGCCGGCGGCGCCTTGATCTCGACGGGCTCGTTGAAGTTCTTGAACATCATCGTGGCGGCGAACTCGCCCTCCGCCTGCTTCCCGCCGAGCTGCACCTTGCGGGGCAGGCCGTCGCCGTCGATCCAGGCGTCGAACTTCATGTCCTTCATCTCGGCCGGAATCTGGCCCTTCATGTTCTGCTGGGCCTCCGCCGGCAGTTGCCTGATCGCCTCTTCGATCGGGAACGTGCCCGCGTAGTGCGTCGTGTCCACGCCCCCGACCTGCTCCGCACCGACCTCCTTGACGTCCTTGGACGCCGTGAGCATCTTGATGCTGGTCTCGAGGTCTATCTGCTTGGACTGCCCGAGAAGCTGGTCGACGTTGATCCCGGCGGAGGAGCCGAGCTGCTTGAGGTCCAGCTTGACCCAGGGCTTGGTGGAGCCGGTGAGGGTCTTCAGCATGTCCATCTTCATGTACATCACGTCACCCGTGAGGATCACGCGCATGCCCCCGGGAAGGTCCTGCCCGCCGAAGGACACCTTGCTGAGCGTTACGTCGGTGGCGAGCTCAGGGGTCTTCTGGTAGAGCATCGTCCCCTGGATGTTCCCCTTGCCCTGCGCACCGGCCGTGATGTCCATGACGATGTCGGCGGCGTAGGAGGTGACCTCATCGGCCTTCTTCGCGCTCTGCGTCAGCACCGCGGCGGCCGACAGCTCGGTGTTCTCCAGCGTCGGCGTGGCGGTCGTGCCACACCCCGCGACCGTGATCGCGGCCGCCGCACAAGCGGCCACCAGAAGTCGGCGCATCTTTGCATCCCTTCTGTTCCCCGTTTTACTTACCCTTGACCCTATTCGGCCGGGGAACCGAATGCGGCGATCCGCTGGAAATCACACGAAGCGTGCATGGTTTCCGCACGTCTTCCCTGCTCGTACGGCCAGGCCGGACTCGTATCGATCAACCCGAATCGGGAGAAGCGGCGGTGATGAACATCACGCGTAAACACGACTGAACCCCCACCCGAAGACGGGCAGGGGTTCAGTCGAAAAATTCGAACGGCCCTTTGAGGATCAGGCCTGGGCTTCGGCGTTCACCTCACGCGTCGCGTTCGGGTCGACCGGAATGCCCGGACCCATGGACGTGCTGAAGCTGACCTTCTTGAGGTAACGGCCCTTGGCCGCCGACGGCTTGAGACGCAGCACCTCGTCGAGGGCGGCGGCGTAGTTCTCCACGAGCTGACGCTCGGTGAAGGACGCCTTGCCGATGATGAAGTGCAGGTTAGCGTGCCGGTCGACCCGGAACTCGATCTTTCCGCCCTTGATGTCGGTGACGGCCTTGACCACGTCGGGAGTGACCGTACCGGTCTTCGGGTTGGGCATGAGACCACGCGGACCGAGCACGCGGCCCAGACGGCCGACCTTGCCCATCAGGTCCGGAGTCGCCACGACCGCGTCGAAGTCGAGACGGCCCTTGGACACCTCGTCGATGAGCTCATCCGCGCCGACGATGTCGGCGCCGGCGGCGCGGGCCTCCTCGGCACGGGCACCGGTCGCGAAGACCAGGACCCGGGCGGTCTTGCCGGTGCCGTGCGGGAGGTTGACGGTGCCGCGGACCATCTGGTCCGCCTTGCGCGGGTCGACACCCAGGCGCAGGGCGACCTCGACGGTAGCGTCGAACTTGGTGGTGGCCGTCTGCTTGGCCAGCCTGGCGCCCTCCAGCGGGCTGTACAGGTTCTCGCGGTCGATCTGGGTCGCCGCGTTCTTCCAGCTCTTGCTGCGCTTCACTTGATGCTCCTCATGGAGTTCGTGGTCCGGGCCGGCGCAGGCCCTGCCACAGTGCTCGGTTCGCTCGGTTCGCCCACGGGTGTCGGCCTATGCCGACCGGCGCCGGGGCGTGCCGGGCACTCCCTAGTCGGCGATCGTGACACCCATGGAGCGGGCGGTGCCGGCGATGATCTTCTCGGCGGCCTCGACGTCGTTGGCGTTGAGGTCCTTCATCTTCGTCTCGGCGATCTGGCGAAGCTGCTCGCGGGTGAGCTTGCCCACCTTCTCCTTGTGCGGGCTCGCGCTGCCCTTCTGCACACCGGCCGCCTTCTTGATCAGCTCAGGCGCCGGGGGCGTCTTCGTGACGAAGGTGAACGTACGGTCTTCGTAGATCGTGATCTCGACGGGGATGATGTTGCCCCGCTGGGATTCCGTGGCGGCGTTGTACTGCTTGACGAAATCCATGATGTTGACGCCGTGCGGACCGAGCGCGGTACCGACCGGCGGCGCGGGCGTGGCCTGTCCAGCGGGAAGCTGGACCTTCACCAACGCCGCGACCTTCTTCTTTGGAGGCATGTGTCCTTCTCCGGGTCCTTTGTCCTAAAAAATCCTCACGTACGCGCGCGAGGACGACTATCGAGTCTAAAGGAGACTGTCAGATCTTCGAGACCTGGTTGAACGACAGCTCGACCGGCGTCTCCCGCCCGAAGATCGACACCAGCACCTTGAGTTTCTGCGACTCGGCGCTGATCTCGCTGACGGTGGCCGGGAGCGTGGCGAACGGCCCGTCCATCACGGTGACCGACTCGCCGATCTCGAAGTCGACGGTCGCGGTGACGGTCTTGGCCGTCGTCTTCTTGACCTCCTCGGACGGCTCCGGCGCGAGCAGCTTGGCGACCTCGTCGAGGTTCAGCGGGCTCGGCCGGTTCGAGAGGCCGACGAAACCGGTCACTCCGGGCGTGTTCCGCACGGCGGCCCACGACTCGTCGCTCAGCTCCATGCGGACCAGCACGTAACCGGGCAGCACCCGCTCCTTGATCGGAGTCTTCTTGCCGCCCTTGAACTCGGTGACCGTGTGGGTCGGCACCTCGACCTGGAAGATGTACTCCTCCATGTTGAGGTTGCCGATCCGGCTCTCGATGTTCTGCTTCACGCGGTTCTCGTAACCGGCGTAGGAGTGGATGACATACCACTCGCCGATCTGCCCGCGCAGTTGACGCTTGAACTCTTCGACCGGATCGACGTCCGGGACGATGTCGCCGTCCTCGTCGACTTCCGGCGTGGCCGAGGTCGAGTCGGTGTCACCGTCGGCGGCGTCTGGGTCGACGGCCTCGGTGTCGCCGGCCTCTGCTACGGCCTCGTCCTGCTCGGTCCCCCACTCGTCGCGGGAGTGGTCGGCCGGCATCGGGGACTCGGACACGAAACTCTTCCTTCTTCGTTCGGTGACTTGACGCGCTGAGACGTCTCGGGCCGGACCCGGATCAGGATCCGGATCCGAAGATCCAGAGCACAGCCTTGCCCAGCAGGGTGTCGAGCCCGAACACGAAGCCAACCATGATCACCACAAAGACCAAGACCACCCCGGTGTACGAGGCGAGCTCGTTCCGTCGTGGCCAGATGACTTTGCGCAGCTCAGCGGCGACCTGTCGGTAGAAGAGGGCGGGAGAGGTGCGCTTGGTCTTCTTCTCACCGGTCGACTTGCCTGGCTTTCCGGCGGTCTCGCCGCGGGTGTCGATCGCCACAGTCCTCACCTGATCCGTCGTGTCCGTCGCAGCTTGCGGCGCGCTTTTCACGCCCTTGTTGCGCGGACCGCACTCCGCAGGGCACGAGGGACTCGAACCCCCAACCGCCGGTTTTGGAGACCGGTGCGCTACCAATTGCGCCAGTGCCCTAAGCCGTGCACCACGATACCCCGAGAAACGCCCTGATGCGTCCGCACGTTCCTCGCGTGGTCCACTAACCGGAGAAGTGTACGGGCGAATGGCCGCTACGTCGAACCACGCCATCCACGCCGACCGATCTCCGGCCAACAGCATAGCCCGGAGATCACCTCCGTGCCCTTCAACCGTACCGCAGCACGCCCCCGAACGGCCGCATATGGCGGGGAAACTCACGTAGTGGATCTGAAACGATGGAGGCATGACCCGACCTCGCATCTCCGCGCGTATCTCCGCGATCTCAGAGTCCGCGACGCTGGCAGTGGACAGCAAGGCCAAGGCGATGAAGGCCGCCGGTCGCCCGGTCATCGGCTTCGGTGCCGGCGAGCCCGACTTTCCCACGCCCGACTACATCGTCGAGGCCGCGGTCGAAGCCTGCCGCAACCCCAGATTCCACAAGTACACGCCCGCCTCAGGCCTGCCCGAGCTGAAGCAGGCGATCGCCGACAAGACGCTGCGCGACAGCGGGTTCCAGGTCGACGCCGCCCAGGTGCTCGTGACCAACGGCGGCAAGCAGGCGGTCTACCAGGCGTTCGCCACGCTGCTCGACCCGGGTGACGAGGTCCTGGTCGTGGCCCCGTACTGGACGACGTACCCGGAGGCGATCAAGCTGGCCGGCGGTGTCCAGGTCGACGTCGTGACCGACGAGACGACCGGCTACCTCGCCTCGGTCGAACAGCTCGACGAGAAGCTGACCGAGCGCACCAAGGTGCTGCTCTTCGTCTCCCCGTCCAACCCGACCGGCGCCGTCTACTCCCCCGAGCAGGTGGCCGAGATCGGCCGCTGGGCGCTCGACAAGGGCCTGTGGATCGTCACCGACGAGATCTACGAGCACCTCGTGTACGGCGACGCCGTCTTCACCAGCGTGGCCACCGCCGTACCCGAGCTGCGGGACCGCGTCGTCGTGCTGAACGGCGTGGCGAAGACCTACGCGATGACCGGCTGGCGGGTGGGCTGGCTCATCGGTCCGGCCGACGTCGTGAAGGCGGCGACCAACCTGCAGTCGCACGCGACGTCCAACGTCTCGAACGTCGCGCAGGTCGCGGCCCTCGCCGCCGTCTCCGGCGACCTGTCGGCCGCCGCCACCATGCGCACCGCGTTCGACCGTCGCCGCCAGACCATCGTCAGGATGCTCAACGAGATCCCCGGTGTGGTCTGCCCAGAGCCGTTGGGCGCGTTCTACGCCTATCCCTCCGTCAAGGAGCTGCTCGGCAAGGAGATCCGCGGCAGGCGGCCGCAGTCGTCGGCCGAGCTGGCCGAGATCATCCTTGAGGAGGCCGAGGTCGCCCTGGTGCCCGGCGAGGCGTTCGGCACCCCCGGCTACTTCCGGCTGTCGTACGCGCTGGGCGACGACGACCTGGTCGAGGGCGTCAGCCGCCTGGCCAAGTTCCTCAGCGAAGCCCGCTGACCCACTGTCCACAGAACCCGAAGGCCTGGGCTGGTTTCCCACCCGGGCCTTTATCTCGCTCCATCGAGAGCGGCTGCCGGCCACGGCGGGATCGCCTGGCTACGATGACCCGGTGGAGAAGCTGGTCCGCGACAGAATTCCGGAGATCATCAGAGCATCGGGCGCGACCTCTCGGGTACGACGAGCAGAACGTGGAGAGTACATCGGCCTTCTTCGGAACAAACTGGTTGAAGAGGCGCACGAGGCCCTGTCCGCCGACACACCGGCCGACACCCTGCAGGAACTCGCGGATGTGTACGAGGTCGTGCTCTCGCTCGCCGCTGCACTGGGGTTCACCCCGGCCGACGTCGAGGACGCCAGGAGACGCAAGTATCGTGAGCGTGGCGGTTTCTCCCAGGCATTCGTACTCGAACTCCAGCGTTCGGCCGGCCAATGATCAGGCGTGAGGCCGATCCAGCACTCGACCGGTCCGTACCGGACCAGGAGGTCTACTGGAATCGCTGGCACAGCTCACACCGGCAGGATGCCGATCCGGGTCATTCTGAATTCCTTCGGCAATTCTTGGCCGCGCTCCCCAAAGCAGACACCGAGGGCTCGGAGGCGGACCATCGTCGAGCCGGTGCACACGAAGCCACTCGAGATGGGCTACGCACCGTACTCGAACTGGGCTGTGGACAGGGCCATGACGCCGCGGCACTGGCAGCGGCCGGTTGCGCCGTCGACGCCACCGACTTCGCCCTGAACGCTCTTCTCCGAGCGCGGGAAGCACTGCCCGGCGAGATGGCCGACCGGGTTCGCTTCCGTCATGTCGATCTCCGCCACCCGCTGCCTTTCCCTGATCGTCGCTACCACGGCGTTTACGCCTACCTCTCACTGCACTACTTCGACGACGCGACCACTCGCCGCATCTTCGCCGAACTGGCCCGCGTGCTGTGCCCGGGCGGGACGCTCGCGTTCGCGGTGAAATCTGTCAACGACCGCCTGTACGGCCGAGGTCACCGCCTCGGGCCGGACATCTACTGCCTGGACCAGCATGTCCGGCATTTCTTTCGAGCAGAGTACGTTCACGAGCTGCTCACCGGCTGGGGCCACGTGTCGATAGCCGAGCGTGCCGGCGCCTACGTCGGGGCGCGGGGAGTCGACTCTTTCCTCACCGTCATCGCTCGTCCACCGGAATGAGCAGCCCCCGGGATGAGTGCCCCGGCACGAGGGGGAAGGTCATCGTCCACTCCCGTCGCCGCCTCCAACGGGCCGAGTCCGGTGCCGCGCCTCCTGCAGAACGAGCAGTGCGATGGGCAGCGCCACGCTGAGCCCGAAGTCCTTCCAGTCGAACCTGCCCACCAGCACTCCGACGAGCCCGAGCACGGTCGTCAGCACCAGCAGCAGCGACACCCAGTGCCGGGACAACACGCGGCCGATCGCCTTGCGCCGCTGCATCCTGGCCAACTCGGCGAGGGTTCTGACGTGCGCACCGCCCCGATAAACGATCACAGCGTCCGGCAGCAGCATGAGGGTGTCCTCCGAGCCCAGCGGTCGCCAGCCGATCAACTGAACGAGGGCCTCCATGTGCGGGAAGACCGACCAGATGGACGCGGTCTCGCCACCTTCCACGCTTGGCCACCGCCCCTCGGAAAGCTGCGTGCGCAGTAGCGTGTTCACCGCTCCGGCGATCAGCTCGGCATGTGAGCCGGCCGGATTCATCAATAGTGCGGACAGCGCATACGGGAGTCCGTAGTGGGGGAGCGTGTTCCGCCAACGCTGAACGTCGTCGCCCGTCCCCGCCACCACGTCGTACATCTCGACCCGGGCGTTCCGATCCTCTTCGAAGGTGCGCTCCACCCGCGTCTCCAGCCAGGCGAAGCCGCGCCGGATCGCCTCGTCGGCCTCGCTTCTGCCGCTCTCGACCAAACTGATCAACGCCATCGCCGAGTGCGTGACGCTCGGCGCTCGTACACCGGTCTGGCCCCACCCGCCCTCCGGGTGCTGATGTTGGACGAGCCAGCGCACGCCTCTGTTCACCGTTGCCGCTGCCGGGTCCACTCGGATCAACGCCCGCAGCGACAGGCCTGTCGTCCACACTCGTGACGGGTTTCCGAGCAGAGAACCCCAGCCGCCGTCGTCATTCTGGTTCAGAACCAGCCATTCGGTCGCGGGCGTCAGGTCCGGCGCGGACGGGTCGGCGAAATACCGGCCCTCCGCCAACATGCGCACGATCCAACCGGTCGACTCCGCGACAGAATGTCCGGGGCTCGAATTCGTCGCCCAGCCTCCTCTTCGTTCGGGGACCGACGACGACACCTGTCTCCACCGCAGGAACCTCAGGCAGTCGTCCGACTGCTCGAAGGTCCGGCCGTGCATGCGGAAGGACAGCAGACCGACCGCGGTCGCGGTGGGGCCGGGGAGCGGACCCGCCAGCTCGTGATACCACCCACCACCGAGATCGGCATCGACTCGCAGGTAGGACCGCTCCAGAAGGTCGAGAGAAGCGTCCACAGCCGATCGGACCCGGGACAGGTTCACGGTTTCCGGCGCGTCACGGCCCGCGAGGTAGTCGGCCACGAACTCCGTCCCTTCATTCCGGTTGGCGGCTCACGCACAGTGTCCGGTCGATCAGGCCATCGGTGTCTCGTGAAACCTGCCGAGGGTGGCGCGTACGTGCGCCTTCTGCGGGAACACAGCCCAATCCCACTCATCGGGACGGCCCAGATCTCGGAATATCGCCCTGCGGAGAAACTGCGACAACGTATGGGGTGCGTCGCAGATCCACATTCGGCCGTCGACAGCACGGATCCAGAAATAGGACGTCCTCCGCTCCAGCACTTGGCGAGACAACTCGGGCAGGTGATCAGCGACGGCGTGTAGTACGAAATGTCCACCGACGGCACGCACAAGGTCGATGCCGGGTTTCGCGGGAAACATAGTGATGTGGGCATGATCGGTGCAGGAGCCCCCACGGTTGCGGAACGACTCGGCTCCGTGCTCGAACGCCCAAACCCGATGGCCGAAAAGCCGGTGTAGATGATCGCCGAGACGGCGCAGCAAATCGCGCAACTCACCATCGAGCGCCGGATCGAGATGCGCGAAGGACAGCACGTGCGCGCGGGGGGAGATGAGGACATAGCCGTCGCACGCCGCTCCGACCGCAGGGATCACCACGAAGTTCTCGGTCTCACAGAGGAGGAAGTCACCCAAGTCATGCTCGGGAAACAATTCCCAGAGGAGGTTATACTCGGACACCTGATTAATTTCGGCACAGAAGCCGCAGATGTCACGATAATCCTCGCATTCGACCGAGGTCGGCGTTTCAACGGTAAAGAAGCGTCTTCCGGCCGCATGCGGCAGGGGCAGCCGAGACCGGCTCACTCGCCCGCTCATGTCTCCTCGGTTCGAACGCGGCCGATGCCGAACCGCTCGCGGCGCAAGCCCCACCTCCTTGCCCCGCCCGGCGACTCGCGGCACGCCTCTCGCGGGCGGATCTGCCTTTGCCGACATTTAGCTATTTATACCTGTCGGACATCATGCGGGAAAGCAGGCTGACCTGACCCTACGCTCAGTGGATCGAGTGGGCGATACGCAGCGCCTCCTGATAGTCAGCGCATTCCAGGCGCATGCCGACGTTGGCGTCGCCCGTGTCCCGCTGCCAGATGAGGGTGGGGCCGGCGACCCGCTCCTCGCGGGGGGCGCCGCCGTGCCGCGGCACGTACGAGACGGCGTGCGGCCGGCTGATCCACCATCCGCCGACGCCGGAGACCTGACGCGGCCACGGCTCGCCGAGATCCTTGCGGAAGACCACGTCGAGCGTCCCGTCGAACTCGTCGAGCCGGAGTCCAGGCCACAGCAGCGTGACCACCCTGCCGCCGTCGGCGACCCTGATGTCCGACGGATCGCCCAGCGCCGACGGCACGCCGATCGGAAAGCGTACGACCTGGCGGGCCTCGTCGAGGGTGACCCTCCGCTCGTCCGGAAGCGGGTGCGGAACGCCGGTCGGGAGTGGACCAGGCCCGCCGATGCTGATCTCCACCCCGGCGAAACTCAGCATCGCGACCACGGCCGCCCTGCCCTGCGGGGTGACCGCGATCAGCGCGACCAGGAAGACCGCGACGACGGCGGTCAGGCGCCGCGGCGTGCGCCGTACCCGGCCGGCGGGCTCGGCCAGGCGGGCAGGCTCGGCCAGGCGGGCGCGTACGGCACGGGCCACGTCCGCCGGCGGCGGCGCGGGGACCTCCAGGGCCTCGCCGAGCGCCCGCAGGTCGGCCTCCAGTCCGGCGAACCGGTCATCATCCGAGGAGGTCACGGCCCACCTCCTCTCGCAGCCGCCGAAGTCCGCGGAACGTACGCGACTTCACGGTCCCCAGCCGCACGCCGAGGACCTCGGCGGTCTCCGCTTCGGACAACTGAAGTAAATACCGGCAGGTCACCGCAGCGCGTTCCCGCTCGGGCAGCGTGCGCACGGCGTCGAGCAGGCGCGTCCTGCCGTCCGTGGCGAGCGCCACCCCCTCGGGGTCCTCCGGCTCGTACGGCCCACGCGCCCGATCCGGCTCCGACTCCAGCCGCAGCGTCAGATCGGCACGGCGGCCACGCGACCGGGTGAGATTGTGCGTCTCGTTGGCCACGATGCGCAGCAGCCACGGTTTGAAGGCCGCGTCGCGGCGGAAGCTCGCCAGGTGGCGGAACGCCTTGACGAACGCCTCCTGGACGACGTCCTCGGCCTCGTCGCCCGCGCCGAGGAAGCTCGCCGTACGGTGTGCGACCACGCTGTACCTGGTGACCAGCACCTCATAGGCATCGAGGTCACCGGCGAGCGACCGGGTCACTGCCTCATCGTCGTCCATGGCGTCCTAGGTCGTGGCGTCGAGAGCCGGCGCATTCGGGGTAGGTCATCGGGTGAAGGCCGCGGAAGGCGACGCTCCGGAATCCGATGACCACTAAACTTTCGACGTCCGTCAGCGCGTAAAGAGGATCTTATGTCTGGGTATGACCGTGTAGTCCAGCCGGCGGCCGGAGACAATGCCCTGGAGAACCATCTCGGTGGCGACGAGGCGAAGAACTACCGGCAGTACGAGTACGACATGGTCGCTCCGCATGTCGGACGCTCGATGCTCGAAATCGGGTCCGGCCTGGGCCACTTCGCGGAGCAGTTCCTCCCCCGCCTCGACCGGCTGGTCGTGAGCGACTTCGATCCCTACTGCGTCGAGCAGCTCGAGAAGCGGTTCGCCCCTCGCGACGACGTCTCCGTGCTCCGGTTCGGGCTGCCCGCCGAGATCCCCCTGGCCGACCCGGTGGACACGGTCGTGATGATGAACGTCCTGGAGCACATCGAGGAGGACGCCGAGGCTCTGCGCTCCCTCGCGAAGGTGACCGTTCCGGGTGGACGGATCGTGATCTGGGTCCCCGGATATATGCAGCTGTACGGAGACTTCGACCGCAAGGTCGGACATGTCAGGCGATACACCCCCGCCACGCTGCGCGCCGCCGTCACCGCCGCCGGGCTGGAGGTCGACGTGCTCAAGCCGATCAACTTCCTGGGCGGCATCGCCTGGTGGGCCGCGGTACGGCGAGGCGGCGTCGGCTACCCCGACCCCCGGCTCGTCAAGATCTACGACCGGACCGTCGTACCGATGACGCGGATGATCGAGCGCATCATCAGGCCGCCCTTCGGCCAGACCGTCTTCTGCGTGGCCAGGGTTCCCGGGTAGCCCCGGCACGGCAGCGCCCGAGGCGAGATCGGCGAAGCTATCAGGAGAGTGTTCACATCGGCAGCGCTTATCAGGCTACTGGCGGGTAAGTATCACGTCATGGGACGTGTCCCGCGGACTTCTTCGCCGGGACCCGACGGGAGGCCCACTGCCTGAGGAGGCCGCGATGACCACCGATTACGCCACCGCACGAGAAGTAGCCGAGCAGGCGCGCGAGGCGGAATGGACCCGGCCGAGCTTCGGCAGGCAACTGTTCCTCGGCGACTTCCGGCTCGACCTCGTCCACCCCGCGCCGGAGCTGTCGCAGGAGGAGATCAAGAAGGGGGACGGCTTCCTGCGGGCACTGCGGCGGTTCCTGCAGGAGAAGGTCGATCCGGCCGAGATCGAGCGCACGGCCGTCATCCCCGACGAGGTGGTCAAGGGCCTCGCCGCCATCGGCGCGTTCGGGATGACCACCGAAGAGGAGTACGGCGGGCTCGGCCTGGCCCATCTCTACTACTGCCGGGCGCTGCAACTCACCGCGTCGTACTGCCCCTCGGTGAGCGCGCTGCTGTCGGCGCACCAGTCCATCGGGGTCCCCCAGCCGCTGCGGCTGTTCGGTACGCCCGAGCAGAAGGAGCGCTTCCTCCCGCGATGCGCGAAGGGGGAGATTTCCGCGTTTCTGCTGACCGAGCCCGATGTGGGGTCCGATCCCGCACGACTGGCCACGACCGCCGTCCGCGACGGGGACTCCTACGTCATCGACGGCGTCAAGCTGTGGACCACCAACGGCGTGGTCGCCGACCTGCTCGTGGTCATGGCCCGCACGGGGGCCAAGATCTCGGCGTTCGTGGTGGAGGCCGACAGCCCCGGGATCACGGTCGAGCGCCGCAACGCGTTCATGGGCCTGCGCGGCATCGAGAACGGTGTGACCCGTTTCCACCAGGTCCGCGTGCCCGCCGCCAACCTCATCGGCCGCGAGGGCCAGGGCCTGAAGATCGCGCTGACGACGCTGAACACCGGACGCCTCTCGCTGCCCGCCACCTGCTCCGGCGCGGTCAAGTGGGCCGCCAAGATCGCCCGGGAGTGGGGCGGGGAACGGATCCAGTGGGGGCGCCGCATCGGCGAGCACGAGGCGGTGGCCCATAAGATCGCCTTCATCGCGGGCACGGCGTACGCCCTGGAGGCCGTCGTCAACCTCGCCAGCCGCCTCGCCGACGACGAACGCAACGACATCCGCATCGAGGCGGCCCTGGCGAAGCTGTACGCCTCCGAGATGGCCTGGCAGGTCGCCGACGAACTGGTCCAGCTCCGGGGCGGGCGCGGCTACGAGACGGCCGAGTCCCTGCGCGCCCGCGGCGAGCGCGGCGTACCCGCCGAGCAGATGCTGCGCGACCTGCGGATCAACCGCATCTTCGAGGGCTCGACCGAGATCATGCATCTGCTCATCGCCCGGGAGGCCGTGGACGCCCACCTTTCGGTCGCCGGGGACCTCGTCAATCCCAGGGCCGACCTCAAGACGAAGGGGCGGGCGGCCGCCAAGGCGGGCGGCTTCTACGCCAGGTGGCTGCCGACCCTGGTCGCCGGGCCGGGACAGTTGCCGACCTCCTACGCCGAGTTCGGCCCGCTCGCCCCGCACCTGCGCTACATCGAGCGCACCAGCCGCAAGCTCGCCAGGTCCACGTTCTACGGCATGTCGCGCTGGCAGGGCCGGCTGGAGCACAGGCAGGGCTTCCTGTCCCGCATCGTGGACATCGGCGCCGAACTCTTCGCCATGACCGCCGTGTGCCTCCAGGCGCAGGAGGACGCGGTCGAGTTCGGGCGCAAGCCGTACGAACTGGCGGACACCTTCTGTCATCAGGCACGTCTGCGGGCCGAGGCGCTGTTCGCCCGGTTGTGGGACAACACAGACTCCCGTGACGTACGGCTGGCCCGCCTGGTCCTCGACGGACGGTACGGCTTCCTGGAGGAGGGCATTCTCGACCCCTCGCTGGACGGCCCCTGGATCGCCCCGTCGGAGCCCGGGCCCTCAGAGTTCGAGGACGTGCACCGGCACGTCCGGTAGTCCTCCGTCACGGCGAAGGGCACCCGGCGCTGGGTGCCCTTCGGAGCCGTACGGAGATCAGAGGCGCTCGATGATGGTGACGTTGGCCTGGCCGCCGCCCTCGCACATGGTCTGCAGGCCGTAGCGGCCGCCGGTGCGCTCCAGCTCGTGCAGCAGCTTGGTCATCAGGATCGCACCGGTGCCCCCGAGAGGGTGCCCCAGGGCGATGGCGCCGCCGTTCGGGTTGGTCTTCGCCGGGTCGGCGCCGATCTCGCGCAACCAGGCGAGCGGCACCGGTGCGAACGCCTCGTTGATCTCGATGACGTCGATGTCCTCGATGCCGAGACCGGCCCGCTCCAGTGCCCTGCGCGTCGCCGGGATGGGCGCGGTCAGCATGTAGACGGGATCGTCGCCGACGAGCGCCAGCGTGACGATGCGGGCGCGCGGGGTCAGGCCGTGCTCGCGCACCGCCCGCTCCGAGGCGACGAGCACCGCGCCGGAGCCGTCCGAGATCTGCGACGAGGTGGCCGCCGTGATCCGGCCGCCCTCGCGGAGGGGCTTGAGCTCGGCCATCTTCTCCAGCGTGGTGTCCGGCCGGGGACCCTCGTCGTCCTCGACGCCGGCCACCGGCGCGATCTGGTCCTTGAAGTGACCGTCCGCGATCGCCTTGGCGGCCCGCCGGTGGCTTTCGTAGGCGTACCGCTCCAGCTCGTCGCGCTCCAGCCCCCACTTCTCGCACATCAGCTCGGCGCCGCGGAACTGGGAGATCTCCTGCGTGCCGTACCGCTCGGCCCACTTCTGACCGAACGGAAGCGGCATGCCCTTCTCCAGCGCGGCCGTGATGGTCGACCCCATGGGGACGACGGACATCGACTCGACACCGGCGGCGACCACCAGGTCCTGTGTGCCGGACAGCACCCCCTGCGCGGCGAAGTGGACGGCCTGCTGCGAGGACCCGCACTGCCGGTCGATGGTGACGCCCGCGACGCTCTCCGGGAGGCCCGCGCTCAGCCAGGCGTTGCGCGCGATGTCCATCGACTGTGGGCCGAACTGCATGACACAGCCCATGATCACGTCGTCGACGGCGGCGGGATCGACACCGGTGCGTTCGACGAGCGCCGCGAGAGTGTGCGCGGCCAGATCAGTCGGGTGGACCGTGGACAGCCCGCCCTTCTTCTTGCCGACGGGGCTGCGGACCGCGCCGACGATGTACGCCTCTGCCACAGAGTCCTCCAAGGAACCGAGCAATGTTCGGTTACTCCAGAGGCTACAGCAGAGCATTCGCCCGGCACATGGACGGAACGGTCAGGGCGACACCGAAGGCGGGACCGCGATCAGGCGTAACGGCCGGGCAGCAGGTCCGCCGGCTCGGCGAGCTGGAAGCCTCCCTCGTCGGCCGCGATGCCGCTCAGCCGCCGGGCCAGGGTCAGTGCCATCGCCGCCCGGGCCATCAGCGCCTGTTCCCCGGCGGCGGGACTCTCGTCCCCGGCCTCGCCGTCGCCGGGGGCCGCCTCGGGGTCGGCGGCCTCGACAAGGCCCTCGTCCGCGCTTTCCGCCACGCTCTCCGCCGCTGCGCTTTCCTCCGCGGTTTCCTCCGCGGTTTCCGCCACGCTTTCCTCCGCGGCCTCGCCACCGGCCGCGCCGGGAGCATCGCTGGAGGTCGCGTCCGCGGCATCGTCACCCGGGACGTCGCCGGTCTCGGGTGCGGGCGTCGTGTCGCCGTCCGCCGCGCCGGTGGGCTCGTCCGCGTCCTGCGGAGTGAGCGGAGAGACCTTCGCGATCACGATCTCGGTGAGGTAGGGCCAGCGGGCCCGGGCGGCCGGTGGGATCCGGCGGCCCTCCTCGATGGTGACGACCGTGTCGGCTCCCATGTAGACGTCGGTGAGCACGCCCTCGCGCAGCGGGACGCGTACGATGCCGTCGACCAGTTCGCCGTCCGGCCAGCGGTCGGCGTCGAGCGACTCGGCCGGGCTCACGAGTTCCCGGAGGACCTCGATGGTCTCCTCCGGCGAGGGCGCCGCCGGCAGGTAGACGACGAGATCGCGCCGCTCGTTCTCCGCCGGATCGGTCGGCTCTCCCTGGCACAGGGACCAGCCGCCCAGGCGGAAGGCGATGCCCTCGGCGAGACTCTTGTCGAAGTAGTCCACCGGCAGCGGACCCTCGGCGGTGATCCGGCACGCCCAGAGCCGCTCCTCGTCCTGTATGCCGAGTTTGGCCAGGACCGAGCCGGTCAACTCGACGGCCGCGAGGATCCGGGAGCCGCCCGCGATGATGTCGTCACCGTCGAAGGCCGCCTCGGGGTCGGCGAGTTGCGCGACGGCCAGCAGCGTCTTCGGATCCGGCCGGGTGGGCAGCAGCACGGTGGGTCCGGTGCGCAGCCGGCCCGGCAGCAGGAGATCGGAGAACCAGCCCACAGCTCCTCCTCGTGATCGCTCGATGAGACCTTAGCCGCAACCGGGTGCACTCGACGAGCCGTTCCACAGGCCTGTGTGCGTTCAGCGGGTTCAGGATGCGGCCTTGGCGAGTCGCGTACCCGTCATGACGGCATAAACGATGACATTGTCGACGTAATGACCGGTCGTCCGGTTGTACGTGCCCCCGCACGTGATCAATCGGAGCTCCGCGTTGTCGGCGTCGCCGTACACCCTGTTGGTGGGGAACGTCTGTTTGGCCGCCTGCTCGACGCCGCCCACCGTGAAGATCGCGACGGTGCCGTCCATCCGGACGACCTCGATCTTGTCTCCGTACTGCATCTCGTGCAGTCTGCTGAAGACCGCGCTGCGGGTCTGGGTGTCCTTGTGGCCGAGCATGATGGCCGGGCCGACCTCGCCGGCCGTCGGGCCGCCGCGATACCAGCCGACGAGGTTGTGGTTGCTGATCGGCGGGGTCTCGATGGCCCCGGACTTGTCCGTACCGACCGACTTGATCGGCGCGTTGACGTGCAGCCTGGGGATGATCAACCGCTTGGGCGAGGACGGCTGCATCGGCGGAGCGGCGGGCAGCGCCGGCACCGGAGGGGGCGCGTCGGGGTCGGCCTGCGCCAGCGGGTTCCCGGGGCCGCCGGGCCCCACCGTGGCCGCCATCTGGTTCACGCCGCCCGGTCGCTGCAATGACGTGCGCTCCGGTGACGCGTACTCGTCGGGTGACATGATCATGAAACCGACGCCGATGACGACGATCACCAGGCCGATGACCGCTGCCAGGATGAGCACGCCCCTTATCGCCTGCGTGCCGCTCCCCTCCGGCCGCTCGGCCTCCTGCCGCTGCTGGGGCTGAAGCTGAATCTGGGGCAGCACCACCGGCTGGAAGACGGGCTGGCCGTACACCTGCTGGGGATAACCCTGCGGCGCGAACACACCGGGTGTGCCCTGGGCCCCGGCGTCGCCCGCCGGCGACCCGTACGGCCCGCCGGACGCGTCCGGCGGATGGTGTCCGGGCGGTGGCGTACCCATGGGGCCCGCTCTAGTGCCGTACGGTCCGACGCCGGGCGCGCAGCACGAGTCCTCCGGTGGCCGCGGCGAGCATCAGTCCCGCACCGGTGAGGATGAGGACCCGTGCGTCCGGCCCGACCTCGCCGCCGCCGCCCGTGGACACGCCACCCCCGGGCGTGTGGGTCACCTGGCCCTTGCTCTTGTCCGTCGCCGTCTGCGACGGAGTGGCGGTCTCCGTCACATATACGGTCCTCGTCTGCCTGGGCGTCGGCGTCGGGCTCGGTGTGGGGCTGGACGAGGCGCTCGGCGAGGGACTGGGCGAGGGGCTGGGCGAGCTCGAAGCGGAGGGCGAGACGATGACGGAGACCTCCGCCGGTACGGTGTGGTCGCCCGTGGTCCCGACCATGCAGGTGTAGGTGACGCCGCCACCGGCCTCCGGGCCGACCCGAAGGGTGAACTTGCCGGCCTTGGCCACCATCGTCCCGGCCACGTCAGGCGTCACCGTGGCGGTGACCGTGGGAAACGGGATGGGCGAGCCGACCGGGATCTCCGCCGTCAGCGGCGCACCGGTCGCCGTCGCCGTGACCGTGGCCGTCGCGTTGGGGCTGGGGCCGGTGATGACCAGCTCGCCCGTCATGACGATCTTTTCGGTGACGGGGATCTGGGCCGCGGCCTTGATCTGCTTGCTCGTATCGTTCGACTGCGAGCTCAACCAGGTCAGCGTGACCGGCTGGGAGGCGGTCACGCTCGCGGGGCCGCCGACGAGCGTGACCAGCAGCTCGGGAGAAACGACATCCCCCGCCGTCGGCGTGCAGACGTACGACACGGTCCTGGGAGTAGGCGCGAGCGTGCCCAGGGCGGGCAGCCCGAAGAAGACGACACCCGCGCCGACCGCCCCGGCTACCGCGGCCTTCCTGACGACAGGACCCCGCAACCCGGACCTCGGCACTGGCTTGCCTCCCATCCCAAATCACCCCAATAACCGGCGTACCAGGATCTCAGACTCGGTCACGCTTGGGTAGAGATCCGCACAGCCGGAGATGTACCGGGGCCGGTGCGCGAAACACATCACTGTCATGATCTCCCCCACAGTTATGCAATCTATCAGTCAACACCCTCCCCCACCGTGTCGTTGATCGATCACCACATCGATGTACGGATCACGACATCGCTGTGCGAGGAGACCGCTCGGGCGGCGGTACGTCGCCGTCGAACAGCGGAGGTCACTTGCCGCGGATCGAGGTCAGTGTGGCGTACACGATGATGTTGTCGGTGTAGTGGTGCGCCTTGGCGTCGAAGACCCCGCCGCAGGTGACCAGTCGAAGCGACGCCGTGGCGGTGTTGGCGTACACCCTTTTGGTGGGAAATTTCAGCTTGCTGACCTGCTCGACCCCGTCCACGGTAAAGATGGCGGTTTTGCCGTCTGCACGCCGCACGGCGATCTTGTTGCCGCGCTTGAGCTCGCGCACCCGGCTGAACACCGCGGCGCCACTCCGTGTGTTCACATGGCCGAGGATGACCGCCGGACCCTGGTCGCCGGGGGCGGGGCCGAGACGGTACCAGCCGGTGAGGTTGGGCTTGCTCAGCGGCGGGGCCTCGATCTCGCCGTTCTTGTCGACGCCGATCGAACCGACCGGGGCCGACACCCCGATCGACGGGATGCTGATCCTGGTCGGCCTGCCCTTCGCCTTCTTGGCCGCAGACACTCGCTTCGACGCGGCAGAGGCCGTCTTCGGGGTGAGCGCGAGCGGGGGGAACGGCTGGAGCGCCGGATCGGGCGGGGGCGCCGCCGGGTCGGCCGCGGTCAGCGGAGCTCCCGGCCCCCCGGGCCCGACGGTCGGCGGCAGGTAGGCGATGTTGCCCGCACCCTGGACGTTCACCTGCACGCCGGGCAGCGGATCGGGCTCCGCCGGGGACGACGGCGACAGCACGGCCAGCATTCCGATCATGACCGCGATGATCCCGCCGAAGGAGCCGGCCACGAGCAACGTCGCGAGGACGGGCTGCGGCAGCGACTTACGCGCCGGCTTGGCGGCCGTGGCGGGGGAGGCCCCTTCGGCTGGTACGGCGGCGCCCTCCCCTGGGGAGGGGCCACCGGCTGGCGTGGACGTCATCGTCTCGATCCCCTCAGAGCGTCTCCGCCGAGTCGCCCGAGTGGGCCGCCCTGCGCCTGAGCAGCGCCACGCCGCCCCAGACGCCGACGAGCAGCATCAGACCGCCCGAGCCGAGGAGCAGACCTCCCGACGAGGCGTCCTCCGGAGCCTCACCGGTCTGTGCCCCGCCCTTGGGCGTCACCTCCACCTGGGCGACGGTCGGCGTCGCCGTCATCGTCACCGTGGTCGTCGTGGTCGGCTTCGGCGAGGGCGACGCCGTCGCCGTGTTCGTCACGGTCACGGTCGGACGCGGGCTGTTACTCGCCCCTGGAGAGCTCGCGCCGGGGCCGGGGCTGGTCGGACCGGGGCTGGTCGGACCGGGGCTGGTCGGACCGGTGCCGGTCGGGTCCGGGCTGGGGCTGGCCGGAGAGCCCGGAGGGCTGTTCGGCGGCGTCGTTCCCGGACTACTCGACGGGTCCGTGCCCGACTCCCCGCCGATGACGACCCTGATGGCCGTCGGCGTCTTCACCGGCTTGCACGTCGCCTGGAACTGCTTCGGCGGATCGAGGAGCTCTTCCGTGACCGCCCGGAAGCCGTCCACCATCATCCACTTGTCTTCGAGATTCTCCACGACGAGCTCGTGCTCGCCGTACGGCAGGCCGCGCACGCCCCAGAGTGTGTGGTCGCCCTGGTTGACGACCACGACCGGAGTGCCGTCCGCGTTCTTGGAGGCGTCGGCGGTCGCCGGGATGCCCGGCTTTCCGTCGATCTTGAAACCCACCTTGCCGGCACGGTGGTCCTGCTCGGTGATGAAATCGACCCCCGTGCCGGTGAACCTGAACGTCGCGGTCGAGTATTTCTTCTCGGTCGCATGCACGTCGTTGTGGACGTCGTTGAACTTGGGGTCGCGATCGTTGAAGTCCCGCCAGCCCTCACCGTGATATTCGATCACCGGTGCACCGGCGTCGTCGTTGACGACCTCCTCCGAGGGAGGCGGAGTGAAGTCGATCAGGAGATCGCGGGGCTCGATCTCGAACACGCCGCTGTCCGTCGTGCTCACCGCCCCGGAGATCGCCTCGGGCAGCGCCAGGCTCCCGCCGTCCTGCAGGAGCTCCTGCTCCTTGGCACCGAGCGAGTGCAGTTCACCCTGCCACGGATCGCCCAGGACGCCGACCTTGCCGGTCGCCGAGAGCCGGGCGCCGGGCTGGAACAGGCCGGGAGACAGGAAACTCGTGTTGTTCTGGTAGGCCACGTTCCACTTGACGTCGAGCGGCTGCCCGACGGCCAGCGCCGTCTGCACGGTGAGGGTGACCTTCAGATCGACCCGGTTGGGCACGACGGGGTTGGGAAGCTTGGGCAGGCCGCCTGTATCCCGGCATCGGTAGACGATGTCGACCTGGGCCATCTCCGCCTGGGCCGTGGTCAGCGGAAGCGCGAGCAGACCACCTCCGACGACGCTCACGACCGCGGCGGCGAGCACGTTGCGCCGCCGCGCATTCCACCGAACCACCGCACACTCCGATTCGCGAGGGGCCGCCCCAGACGGGCGAGAGCACAGTAAATCGAAGGTAGATCTTACGGCTTGGGTCAGGATCTACACGGGCGAATGCAGTGATGTTGGCGGATTTGTGACCCCCTGCTCCCAATAGGACGGCAGACCGTATCGATCGACCCATCGACCCTTCGGTAACAGAATCGTATTCTGGTCGGGTCGTCCGATCCGTCGAGTCATCCAGTCCACGAACCGGAGGCGTACCAGATGCGGCGAGACCTCTTCGACGAGGAGCACCTGCTCTTCCGCGAGACCGTCAGCGAATTCCTCGCCCGCGAGGTGATCCCCCGTCACGGCCAGTGGGAGAAGGACGGAATCGTCCCCCGCGAGGTGTGGAAGAAGGCCGGTGAGCTGGGCATGTTCGGCTTCTCCGTCCCCCAGGAGTACGGCGGGGCCGGCATCACGGACTTCCGCTACAACACGGTCATCGTCGAAGAGATCATCCGCGCCGGTGCCACCGGCCTGGGGTTCGGCCTGCACAACGACATCATGGCGCCATACCTGGTCGATCTGACCGACGACGAGCAGAAGCGGCGCTGGCTGCCCGGATTCGTCTCCGGCGAGCTGATCACGGCGATCGCGATGACCGAGCCGGGGGCCGGCAGCGACCTGCAGGGCATCCGCACCACGGCGATTCGCGAGGGCGACCACTACGTCGTCAACGGGCAGAAGACGTTCATCACCAACGGCATCAACTCCGACCTCGTCGTGGTCGTCGCCAAGACCGACCCAGCGGCGGGCGCCCGCGGCACCACACTGCTGGTGGTCGAGCGCGGCATGACGGGGTTCACCCGCGGGCGAAACCTCGAGAAGGTCGGCATGCACGCACAGGACACCGCCGAGCTGTTCTTCGAGAACGTCCGCGTCCCGGTGGCCAACCGGCTAGGCGACGAGGACGGTCAGGGCTTCATCCAGCTCATGAACAACCTGCCGCAGGAGCGCCTGTCGATCGCGGTGGCGGCGGTGGCCGCGGCCGAGGCCGCGCTGGAGACGACCATCGAGTACTGCCGGGTTCGCAAAGCCTTCGGCAAGAGCATCGGCCGTTTCCAGAACACCCGGTTCCTGCTGGCCGAGCTGTCCACCGAAGTGGAGATCGCCCGCCACTACCTGGACAAGTGCGTGCTCGCCCTCAACGCGGGCGAGCTCACGGCCGTGGACGCCGCCAAGGCCAAGTGGTGGACGACCGAGCTGCAGAACAAGGTGATCGACCGCTGTGTCCAACTCCACGGAGGGTACGGCTACATGCTCGAATATCCCGTCGCCAAGGCTTGGCTGGACAGTCGTGTCCAGACCATCTACGGCGGCACGACCGAGATCATGAAGGAGATCATCGGCCGCTCCTTCGACTTCTAGCGGGTCCGTCGAGTTCTGGGCAGCCGGTCGAGTAGCCGTCGGCCGGGGGTGGCAGGGAGTGAGGACCGCATGCCGGGCTCCGCTCGGCGGGGCCTGGCAGCGGACCGGATCTTCCTCCCGGCGCAGCGACCGGAACCGATCAGGGACCTCCTCAGCGCTGTCCGTTAATCGGCCGATGATCTGGCGATGGACGCCGCCCGCTCGCGGCCATGCCGTACGCGATCTCCTAGTGCAAGATCAAGAACGGTATCCGTGCTGGTCGTAGGCATCGCGTGCGAGTTTCTGCAAGATCACGAAGGTTGTACGGCCTGCTCAGGGACCCGGAGTGCGAGAATTCGCAAGATCACGGGCGTGGGGGGGTGGGCGTGGGGCGTGGGGGGTGGGCGTGGGGGGCGGTCAGGGGCCAGGGATCAGGTGATGTGCTGGCCCCAGATGGCGAGCATGACGACGACAAAAACGATCATCACGCCCGCGTAGCCCATCGGTCCCAGCCGGAAGAACCTGCGGACCCGGTTCAGCAACCACGCGAACAGGAACGCCAGGAAGACCAGAAGAATGAGTCCAGGGTCCATGCGATCAGTATGCGGCCGTTTTACCCTGTGCGCGCGGGCGACCGGCCCGGCCGCCCGGCCATCGGCGGAGACGCTCAGCGACCGCCGACGGGGATCTCGAACCAGACGGCCTTGCCCTCCCTGGTCGGCCGCGAACCCCAGCGCTTGGCGAGCTGGTCGACGAGGTAGAGGCCTCGGCCGCCCTCGTCCGTCTCGGCGGCGCTGCGGATGCGGGGCAGCCGCAGATCCTGGTCGAACACCTCGACCCAGATCGCGTCCTTGCCGCAGCGCAGCCGGAGCGTGAACTCCTTCTCGCCGGCGATGTCCTCCTCGAAGCCCGGCACGTCCCATGACTCGTCGAACGGCAGTGGCGGGCCTTCGAGCACCAGTTCACGGCGTGGCACACCGGCGCCGGCGGCGTGGAGCACGACGTTGGTCACGACCTCGGAGACCAGCAGGCAGGCGAGGTCGGCCCGTTCCTGGGGCACCTGCCAGCGCTCGAACGCCTCGGACGCCATCCGCCGGGCCTCCCCCACCATGATCGGCTGAGCGGGGAACGTACGCTCCTGTAGCTCCAGCTCGGCGCCGACCGACCTGACGACGAGGATCGCCATGTCGTCGTCGATCTCGCCGGGCACCGCGCCGGTGGCCGCTTCCGCGATGCGCTCGACCGATTCCGAGGAGACCTTGGCCAGCTCGTCCCGGAGCATCCGCAGCGTCTCGTCCTCCTCGGTCCCGTCGGACGAGGGCCCGCCGAAGTCGCGGAGGGGCCGGCGGTCCACCAGACCGTCTGTGTAGAGGAGCAGGGTCGCGCCGGGAGGCAGGGTCAGGGTCTCCTCCTTGTAGACGAGATCGGCGTGCACGCCCTTGGCCCGGACGCCGAGCGGCTGGCCCACCTCGGTGATGTCCAGCTCCGTGACCTTGCCGTCGACGATCAGCAGCGGCGGCGCGTGACCGGCGTTGGCGAAGGAGAGCTGCCGCGACCACGCGTCGTACACGAGGTACTGACAGGTGACGATCGGCGGATTGGTGATGTCGGCGCCGAAGTCGTCGCGCTCCGGCGCGGCCACGACCCGGGTCCACTCGTCGAGCCGGGCGAGGATCTCGGCGGGCGGCTTGTCGTCCTGCGCGAAGGCCCGCAACGCGGCCCTGAGCTGGCCCATGACGGCGGCCGCCTTGGCGCCCCGCCCCTCCACGTCTCCGATGACGATGCCGACCCGGCCCGCCGACAGCGGGATCACGTCGTACCAGTCGCCGCCCACCTGGGTCTGAAT
Source organism: Sphaerimonospora sp. CA-214678 (assembly GCF_050942215.1). Classification (GTDB taxonomy): domain Bacteria; phylum Actinomycetota; class Actinomycetes; order Streptosporangiales; family Streptosporangiaceae; genus Sphaerimonospora. Next base: position 907,817 of record NZ_CP192056.1, on the reverse strand, counting down.
GCCCTGCCCGTGCGAGGCGAGCGGTGCGGCGGGAAAGTAGCGGTGGGCGATCTCCAGCCCGTCGAACGCGGGGAGATCGCGTGGCAGCAGATGCTTCTGGAACGATTCGGCGGTGTGCCGCTCCTCCTCGAACAGCAGCGCGTTGTCCACCGCGAGCGCGACCCGGGTGGCGACCGCGCCCAGGAAGTCCCGGTCGAAGGTGTCGTAGTGCGGGGAGCGCCGGTCGGTGAGGTTGGACAGCCCGAGATAGATCAGGCCCAGCGTCTCACCGCGTACGCACAGCGGCGCGACGATCGCGGAGGTCATCCCGACCTCGGCGAACAGCCGGGCCGAGCCCTCGCTCGGCATCGGGAAGCTCACCTGCGAGAAGTCCTCGACGAGGATGGTCTCCTGCCGGCGCAGCGCGGTGTCGGCGTAGTGGCCGAGCGGATAGCTGATCTCCGAGCCGACCGGCAGCCAGGTGCCCGGGGGCGGCGTCCAGCCGTGCACGTGCCTGGACACCTTGCGCACCAGCCGATCGCCCTGGACCAGCTCGATGAAGCAGTGGTCGGCGAACTGCGGGACCAGCATCTCGGCGACCCGGTTGAGCGTCTCCTCGACGTACAGGGACCCGGCGAGCCGCTCGCCGATGCGCTCGAGCAGGCCGAACCGGTCCTTCTCCCGCTCGTTGCTGCGCATCGCCTCGCGCGCGATGACCACGATGCCGCTGATCGGCCCCGACGGGTGCCGCAGCGGTACGGCCTGGGCCCGTACGTAGACCATCGTGCCGTCGTCGCGCACGACGTCGAAGGTGCCCTCCCACACCCCGCCGCTCAGCACGTGCCTGGCCAGGTCGATCGCGTGCGGGTGGTCCTTCTCCATGATCCCGAGGGACACCAGGGGTTCGTCGCCGGACGGTGTCCCCGTCCGGCCGAACAGCCGCTCGGCGTACGGATTCCAGTAGAGGACGTTGCTGAAACGATCGGTGACGACCACGGCCATCTCAGCCTGGTCGAGCACCGATCCGGCGGTCAGATGGTCGGCCGTCTCCTGGGACAGGTCTCCCCAACGTTTCATCCCCCGGCCACCCCCCGGGGACGCGTGTTCGCTATGGCTGCCACATGCGCTCCTGCAGGGGCTCCTGAGGTCATGAGGGGCTGCTGGGACTGAGAGAGGAGGAGAGACTCCCTATCCGGATTCAACCAGGCACAACTCTTTCCGTCATCGTCGGGTGACGAAAACGTGCGCTGCGACGTCCCGCGGTAGATCCACGGCAGTGCCGCCCGCTTCGCCATCACCCGTCACCCGCACACCGTCGTCGCTGGCCGCGAGCGTCACCTCGCGTCCGGGTTGTATCCCAACTTGCTTGAGTTTAAGCATCACGGCGGGGTCGCTTTGCACTTGTTCGCTGATTCGCCGCACTACAACGGTGCTCGAGCCCGGCCCCGCGACGCTCGCCATGGTGGAGACCATCTCATCCCCGGTCATAGCGGACTGCGCCACCCCCAGCTCCGCCAGACCCGGGATGGGGTTGCCATGCGGGCAGAACTGAGGGTTGCCGAGAAGATCGACAAGCCGGGTCTCCACCGCCTCGGACATCACATGCTCCCAGCGGCACGCCTCGACGTGTACCTCCTCCCACGGCAAACCGATCACCTGGGTGAGCAGACACTCGGCCAACCGGTGCTTGCGCATGACCCTGATGGCGAGCCTGCGCCCGAGATCGGTCATGGTGAGGTGCCGGTCTCCCTGCACCTTCACGAGACCGTCACGTTCCATCCTCGCAACCGTCTGGCTGACCGTCGGTCCGCTCTGCTGCAGCCGCTCGGCGATCCGGGCGCGCAGCGGCACGATGCCTTCCTCTTCGAGCTCGAAGATCGTTCGAAGGTACATCTCCGTCGTATCGATCAGGCCGTGTGCGGTCAAGGCTCCTCCAGTCCTTGTCAATGAGGCTACGACCTTCTCCGCGTTCCCAGCTGACCATATTGGGGAAGCGTCTCAGGATGGGAAACATCGGTGCGGAGCGATTCCTTCCGGCCGAGCAGAACCTGCCCGTGCCGACGGGCGCAGCGCGCCGCCGCCGGAGCTGCGATCTCCACCGGAACGCCGCGCGGACCGTCGCGGGGAAGGGCGTCCCCGATGCCCGGTTCATGCTCGCCGGAGAGCGGCCCGGCGACCAGGCGGACCGCCGCGGCGCCTGCTACGCGGCCACGACCCATCCATCGGCGATCCCGCGAGCGCCCGACCGTGACACGGCCTCCGCCGGGTTCCCCGCCGACCCGCGGGCCGTCGCGAGGACGTGATCTCGGTACGTGCCAGGAGATCTCTAAGGAGCGAGGCGTTCCCGCTTCCAGCCGCCGCGCGCGCCGACGCGGCCGGTCAACCGGTAGCGGATGCGGTCGTGCAGCCGGTCGGTCTGCCCCTGCCAGAACTCGACCTCGGACGGCACCACGCGGAACCCGCCCCAGAAGTCCGGCACCGGCGGATCCTCCGGCCACCGTCTGGCGAGCTCCCGGTAACGGGCGTCCAGTGCCTCACGCGACTCCACCACCGCCGACTGTCGGGAGGCCCACGCGCCGATGCGGGAGCCGTACGGGCGAGACTGGAAGTAGGCCGCGCTGTCCTCCCGCGGGAGCCGTACGGCGTGGCCCTCGACGCGGACCTGCCGCCTGATCGGATGCCAGGGGAACAGGAGGCAGGCGAGCGGATTCTCACCGAGGTCGCGTCCCTTGCGGGACTCGTAGTTTGTGAAGAAGACGAACCCGCGCTCGTCGAACCCCTTGAGGAGGACGGTGCGGGCGGAGGGGCGGCCCCCGGCCGAGCTGGTCGCGAGGACCATGGCGTTGGGCTCGGGCAGACCGGCGGCGACCGCGTCGGCGAACCACAGAGTGAACTGCGCCACCGGGTCGTCGGCCAGATCCGATTCGAGCAGGGGCTCCCCCTCGTAGCTGTGCCGGAGCCCCGGCAGATGTGCGCTGTCCACAGAACGGTATTGTTGCGCGCTCAGCGCATGCCCGGAGCAGCACCCCTACCAGGGAGAACGGCGTTAGGGAGGGGCGGCGGCACGGCAAGGTCACCGTGAGGGTTAAATTGACGCGCCGGTATCTCGACATCAAGGCTCTGGACTTCACAAGAGAGGGAGGCGGCCGAGAATGTCCGACTTCAAACCCGGGCTCGAAGGCGTGGTGGCGTTCGAGACCGAGATCGCGGAACCGGACAAAGAAGGGGGCGCCCTGCGTTATCGGGGCGTCGACATCGAAGAGCTCGTGGGCAACGTTCCCTTCGGCAACGTGTGGGGACTGCTGGTCGACAACGAGTTCCTGCCGGGGCTGCCTCCGGCGGAGCCGTACCCCGTTCCCGTCCATTCCGGTGACATCCGCGTCGACGTACAGAGCGCGCTGGCGATGCTGGCGCCCACCTATGGCTTCCGGCCGCTGCTCGACATCGACGACACCCAGGCACGCGAAGACCTCGCCCGCGCCTCGGTGACCGCCCTGTCGTTCGTGGCACAGTCGGCGCGCGGCCTCGGCCTGCCGATGGTGCCGCAGAAGCGCGTCGACGAGGCGGACAGCATCGTCGAACGTTTCATGATCCGCTGGCGGGGTGAGCCCGACCCCAATCACGTCAAGGCGATCGACGCCTACTGGACCTCGGCGGCGGAGCACGGCATGAACGCCTCGACGTTCACGGCACGTGTGATCGCCTCCACCGGGGCCGACGTGGCCGCCGCCCTGTCCGGTGCGGTCGGCGCGATGTCCGGCCCGCTGCACGGCGGCGCTCCCGCCCGGGTGCTGCACATGATCGAAGGCGTCGAGAAGCTGGGCGACGCGCGCAAGTACGTCCAGGGCGAGCTGGACCGGGGCAACCGCCTCATGGGCTTCGGCCACCGGGTCTACCGGGCCGAGGACCCCCGCGCCCGGGTGCTGCGCCGTACCGCGAAGGAGCTGAGCGCGCCGCGCTACGAGGTCGCGGCCGCGCTGGAGACGGCGGCGCTGGAGGAACTGCACGCTCGCAAGCCCGACCGGGTGCTCGCGACCAACGTGGAGTACTGGGCGGCGGTCGTCCTCGACTTCGCCGAGGTCCCGTCCCACATGTTCACCTCGATGTTCACCTGCGCCCGCACCGCCGGTTGGGCCGCCCACATCCTGGAGCAGAAGCGTACGGGCAGGCTCGTCCGCCCCAGCGCCGACTATGTGGGCCCGCCGAAGCGTTCGATCAGCGACGTGCCCGGCGCCGCCGAGGTCATCGGCAAGCCCTGACTGACGTCACGACCCCCTGAGGGCCCGCGGCCGACCACCGCCGCGGGCCCTTTCACCGTTCCGTCTCCCCCATTCGCCCCTTTCTTCTGCTTCATCTATTTCACCTATTTCACCGGGCCGCTTCATTGGAAAGCGGGGTGGTTTCGCGGACGATCCGTCTCATCATCCGGACCTGCGGTCTGGACCATCGCCGCGGCTCACTACGCTGGAACTCGTGGCTGACATCGTGATTCCCGCTGACATCAAGCCCGCCGACGGCCGCTTCGGCTGCGGGCCCTCGAAGGTACGTCCCGAGCAGCTCGCGGCTCTCGCAGATGCCGGAGCGAGCGTGATGGGGACGTCCCACCGCCAAAAGCCCGTCAAGAACCTCGTGGGCAGGGTCCGGGCCGGCCTGTCCGAGCTGTTCTCCCTCCCCGAGGGGTACGAGGTCGTGCTGGGCAACGGCGGCACCACGGCGTTCTGGGACATCGCGGCCTTCGGGCTCATCCGGGAGAAGTCGCAGCACCTGCACTTCGGAGAGTTCTCCGGCAAGTTCGCCACCGTGGCCAAGAAGGCCCCCTGGCTGGCCGATCCCTCGGTCATCAAGTCCGACCCCGGCACCCACCCGGCCGCCGTCGCCGAGGACGGGGTGGACGTCTACGCGCTCACCCACAACGAGACCTCCACCGGTGTCGCCATGCCGATCAAGCGGCCCACCGGCGGCGCCGACGACTCCCTCGTGCTCGTCGACGCCACCAGCGGCGCCGGGGGCCTGCCGGTCTCGGCGTCGGAGTACGACGTCTACTACTTCGCACCGCAGAAGAGCTTCGCCTCCGACGGCGGCCTGTGGGTCGCGCTGTTCTCGCCGAAGGCCCTGGCCCGGGTGACCGAGATCGCCGAAAGCGGGCGGTACGTCCCCGCGTTCTTCAGCCTGCCGACCGCGATCGACAACTCGGTGAAGGACCAGACCTACAACACTCCGGCGGTCGCCACGCTGTTCCTGCTGGCCGACCAGATCGAGTGGATGAACGCCCAGGGCGGCCTGGCCTGGACGACGGCCCGGACGGCCGACTCGGCCTCACGGCTGTACACGTGGGCGGAGAAGACGTCCTACACCACGCCGTTCGTGACCGACCCGGCGCAGCGCTCCAACGTCGTCGGCACGATCGACTTCGTCGACGCGGTGGACGCCGCGGCGGTCGCCAAGGTGCTGCGCGCCAACGGCATCGTGGACACCGAGCCGTACCGCAAGCTCGGCCGCAACCAGCTGCGCATCGCGATGTTCCCGGCCATCGATCCGGCCGACATCGAGGCCCTGACCGCCTGCGTCGACTACGTCGTCGACCGGCTCTGAGCCTCCCCCTCCGCAGCACAGGCCGTACGGCTCGGCTCCCGGCATGCCCGTGCCGTACGGCTCTGCAGCACGTGCCGTGCCGTACGGCTCGGCGCGGCCCGGCGGTTCACAGAGCCGCCGGGCGGCGGCGCAGCAGCCAGGCGGCGAGGACGCCGCCGACGAGGCCGAACAGGTGTCCCTGCCAGGAGATGCCGGGCTGTGTGGGCAGGACCCCCCACAGGATCGAGTAGTAGAGCACGGCGACGAGCACGCCGAGGACGATGTCGAGAGCCCGGCGGTCGAAGAACCCGCGGGCCACGACATAGCCGAAGTAGCCGAAGACCAGGCCGCTGGCGCCCACGGTCAGCGTGTGCGGCGCGTTGACGAACCAGACGCCCAGCCCGCTGACTCCGATGATGACGAGGCTGGCCGCGAGGAACCTGCCGATCCCCCGGACAGCGGCCAGGAAACCCAGGATGAGCAGCGGCAGCGTGTTGGCCATGAGATGGTCGAAACCCGCGTGCAGGAACGGGGCGAGCAGGATGCCCGGCAGGCCGTCCACCTCGTGGGAGACGATGCCGTAGTGGTCCAGCCCCATGCCGCCGAAGTAGTCCAAGAACTCGATCAGCCACATGGCGGACACGAGGGCGATCATCAAGACCGCGCTGCCCAGCGCCTCGCTCACGAAGCCGAGAACGCGGCCACCCTTCGGCCGGCCCGCCGGGGGAAGACCCGGTCCGGAATCACTCATGCCTTTACCGTACGCAGTGACGCGCCGGAACGGGTGCGACGATCCCGGCGCGTACGTCGTGAGCACGAGTCGGGAACCGCGCCGGGATCGCAGGATCGGGAGCTACTCCCCCGACCAGTCGGGGGCGCGCTTCTCGGCGAAGGCCGCGGCGCCCTCCATCGCGTCCTTCGACGCGAAGACGGGACCGGTGATCTCGTTCTGCCTCGCGAACATCTCCTCCCGCGACCAGTCGGCCGACTCGACGACGATCCGCTTGGTCGCGGCGAGGGCCAGCGGCGCGTTGGCCGCGATCTTGCGGGCCAGCTCGAGCGCCCCTGCCAGCGCCTCGCCCGCCGGGGTGACGCGGTTGACCAGCCCCAGCTCGTAGAGCCGGGCCGCGGGGTAGTGATCGCCGGTGAGCGCGATCTCCATCGCCACGTGGTACGGAATCCGGCGCGGCAGCCGCATGATCCCGCCGGCGGCGGCGACCAGGCCGCGCTTGGGCTCGGGCAGGCCGAACTTCGCCTCCTGCGATGCGACGATGACGTCGCAGGAGAGTGCGATCTCGAAACCACCGGCGAGAGCGTACCCCTCGACGGCAGCGACGAGCGGCTTGCGCGGCGGGCTCTCGGTGATCCCGCCGAACCCGCGCCCCTCGACGACCGGGAAGTCGCCGCCGAGGAATCCCTTCAGGTCCATCCCCGCGCAGAACGTGCCGCCCGCCCCGGTGATGACGATCGCGGTCACGTCCTTGCGCTCGTCCAGTTCGTCGAGGGCGGCGGCGATCCCGCGCGCCACAGCCCCGTTGATCGCGTTCTTGGCCCTGGGCCGGTTGATGGTGATGACGGCCACCCCGTCGTCGACCGTTACGAGAACCTCATCGGACATGCGCACCTCCGCCGATGGCGTTTGAGTCGGGTGGGCTCACTTCGGCTGGAATCGGATGCCGCCGTCGAAGCGGATGACCTCGCCGTTCATGTAGTCGTTCTCGATCAGCGAGCGGACCAGGTGGGCGAATTCGGAGGCGCGGCCCAGCCGCTTGGGGAACACCACCGGGGCGATGAGTTTCGCCTTGAAGTCATCGGCGTTCTTGTCCCCGATCTTGCCGTAGATCGGGGTGTCGATGATGCCGGGCGCGATGGTCAGCACGCGCACCCCGATGGCCGCGAGATCGCGTGCGGCCGGCAGCGTCATGCCGATGATGCCGCCCTTCGAGGCCGAGTACGCCACCTGACCGGTCTGGCCCTCGATGCCGGCGACCGAGGCGGTGTTGATGACCACGCCGCGCGCGCCGTCGGCGTCGACCGGCTCGGTCCCGGCCATGGCCGCTGCGCCGATGCGCATGAGGTTGAAGGTGCCGATGAGGTTGATGTCGAGGACCTTGCGGTACGACGCGAGATCGTGCGGCGAACCGTCGCGGTTGACGGTCCGCTGCGCCCAGCCGATGCCCGCGCTGCTGATCACGGCGCGCAGCGGCTTGCCGGTGGCGACCGCCGCCTCCACGGCCGCCTGCACGGACGCCTCGTCGGACACGTCCGTCTGCGCGAACACACCGCCGATCTCGTCGGCGATCGCCTTGCCGCGCTCCGCGTTCAGGTCCGCGATCACCACCGTCGCGCCGGCCCCCGCCAGCTCGCGTGCCGTGGCCTCGCCGAGGCCGCTCGCACCACCTGAGACGATTGCTGATGCTCCGTTCAGATCCATAGCCGGACCTTAACGCGGCGACCGAATGAAGTTCTACTCAGGGTCGGGCAAAATCGCGGTCTCAACGTCCGGATATACCTTTATGCGCCGATCGAGACCAGTCGTGCGCAATATTCGGGCCACGGGTGGCTGCGGCGCTGCGAGGGAGACGATGCCGCCCTCGCTGGTGGCCAGCCGCCACGCCTCGATCAGCACGCTGAGCCCGCTCGAGTCCATGAACGACAGATCGGTGAGGTCGAGGACGAGCGTCGGGCCGTCCTTCTGGATGGCGTCGCGCACCTCGTCGCGCAGGAACGGGGCGGTGAAAAGATCCAGCTCCCCCTCCACCGCCACCACGACGACGGCATCGGGGAGCGAACGGCGCGCGAGCCGCAGCTTCATCATCCCACCTCCCAACGAGGCCCACTTTACTGGGCGATCACTGCTGAAGAGCGGGGACGGCGAAGCCGTACGGCAGTTCCAGCCGGTGAGCGGCGAGCAGATCGGCGTCGGCGAGCAGCGAACGCGTCGGTCCGTCCGCGGTGATCACGCCGTCGGAGAGGATCAGCGAGCGCTCGCACAGTTCCAGCGCGTACGGAAGATCGTGCGTGACCATCAGCACCGTCACATCCAGATTTTTCAGGATGTCGGCCAGCTCGCGGCGCGAGGCGGGATCGAGGTTGGAGGAGGGCTCGTCGAGCACGAGGATCTCCGGCTCCATCGCCAGCACGGTCGCGACCGCCACCCGCCGCCGCTGCCCGAACGACAGATGGTGCGGCGGCCGGTCGATCACGTCCAGCATGCCGACCCTGGCCAGCGCGTCCCGCACCCGCCGGTCGAGCTCGTCGCCCCGCACCCCGAGGTTGGCCGGGCCGAACGCGACGTCGTCTCGGACCGTCGGCATGAAGAGCTGGTCGTCGGGATCCTGGAAGACCAGGCCGACCCGGCGGCGGATCTCGAGGAGCGTGTCCCCGCGCACCGGCAGCCCGGCCACCTCGACCGTGCCGTGCCCGGCGGTCAGGATGCCGTTGAGGTGCATGACCAGCGTGGTCTTCCCCGCGCCGTTAGGGCCGAGCAGCGCCACCCGCTCTCCTCGCCGGATCGTCAGGTCCACGCCGAACAGCGCCTGCGTGCCGTCCGGGTACGCGTACGCCACCCGGCTGACCCGCAGCGACGGCGGCACACCCGTCCCCGTCACGCGAGACTCCAGGAGAGCACGGCCGTCACCGCGGCGAGGCAGGGCAACATGGCGGCCAGACCCCAGTCCCGTGCGGACGCCGACAAGTCCCGAATTATTGGCATTTCCCCGGTGTAGCCCCGGCTCAGCATGGCGAGATGCACCCGCTCCCCCTGCTCGTACGACCTGATGAACAGCGCACCCGCCGATCTGGCGAGCACCGGGGCCTGACGTAGGTCCCTCGCCACGAAACCCCTCGACTCCCGGGCGATCCGCATCCGGCGCATCTGGTCGAGGATCACGTCCATGTAGCGCAGCATGAACGCCGCGATCTGCACGAGGAGCGGCGGCAGGCGGAGCCGCTCCGCGCCCAGGAGCATCGCCCGGGGCTCGGTGGTCGCCGCCAGCAGGATCGAGGCGACCACGCCGAGGCTCGCCTTGGCCAGGATGTTCCACGCCGCCCACATACCCGGAACGCTGAGCGACATCCCCAGCACCTCGGTCCGCTCACCCGTGCCGATGATCGGAATCGCCACGGCGAACAGCACGAACGGCACCTCGACGACCATGCGGCGCAGGATGAACCCGGCCGGCACCCGCGCCACCACCGCCACGACCGCCAGCAGCAGCGCGTAGACCGCGAAGGCCCACAGGCGCTCGCGCGGCGTCGCGACCACGGCCACCGCGAACGCCGCCACCGCCACCAGCTTGCACTGCGGCGGCAGCAGGTGGATGGAAGTGTCCCCCGGCCGATAGAGCCGGTGGTGATGCCCGGCGCTCACTGACGTACCACGATCACGGCGGCCCCGTTCCTGCGGCGGCGCCGTACGGTGTAGAAGACCGCGCCGCCGGCGAGAACGGTGATACCGACGCCGACCACCCCGGCGAGGCCGACGGAGATCCGCTCGTCCTCGATGCCCTTGACCCCGTAGTCGGCCAGCGGCGCGTCGCTCAGGCGGTGCTCCTCCTCGTGCGCGTTCAGCCCCTTGTCAGCGGCGACCTTCTCCAGGCCGTCGGGAGAGGCGGAGGCGTAGAAGGACACCACGCCGGCGAGCAGGATCGCGACGAGGCCGCCGCCGATGAGCAGCGGACGGATGCGACCGACCGGAGCCTCTCCGGTGGCCGGAGCCGCTACGAGCGGGGCCTCGGTGCCCTCGGCCGTACGCAGCACCAGGCGCTTGGCGAGGCCGCGTGCGCCGTACACCAGGTCGGGCCGGACCGCCAGCACGCTGCTCACGGTGACCGCGGTGATCAGCCCCTCCCCGATCCCGATCAGCACGTGCACGCCGCCCATCGCGGCCGCCACCGACGCGACGTCGATGGGCGCGGTGCCGCCGATCCAGAACAGCAGCGTGAACACGAGCGCCGCGGCCGGCACGGACACCAGAGCGGCCACGAACGACGCGGCCACGATGACGGCGCGACTGCCGGGCGCGCCCCGCGTGATCAGCCGGAAGACACCCCAGCCGACGACCGCCGTCACCATCGCCATGAGTGTGATGTTGACGCCCAGCGCGGTCAGGCCGCCGTCGGCGAAGAAGAATCCCTGGACGAGCAGCACCACGGACACGCATAAGACCGCGGTGTACGGCCCGACGAGTATCGCCGCCAGCGCCCCGCCGAGCAGGTGACCGCTGGTCCCGGCGGCCACGGGGAAGTTGAGCATCTGCACCGCGAAGATGAACGCCGCCACCAGACCGGCCATCGGTGCGGTCCGGTCGTCCAGCTCACGTCGGGCGCCGCGCAGGCAGACGGCCATTCCGGCCACGGCGACGGCCCCGGCACCGACCGATACGGCCAGATCGAAGAATCCATCGGGCACGTGCACGGCGAACCCCCTCAATGGTGGGTGCTATCTGCCAACTGTAAGACATTGAATTGTAGTTGCAAATGACTTGCAACTACTCCCCAATCCCCCACAACCTCCCCCCGTGATCTTGCAGTTTCTCGCACGACATACCGCCGACCTGGGCATATCGATTCAGTGATCTTGCAGATACGTGCAGATCGACCGCCCGAGCTGCGCTTATATGAGCGCTGATCTTGCAATCGTAAGTGCAAGATCACGGAAGGTGTTTTCGCTGCTCAGGGGATAGGTGAGCGAGAAACTGCAAGATCACGAACATGAAATCCCTGGTCACGGCTCGAAGTGCGAGCATTCGCAAGATCACGTGCGGGGGGCGGGGGGGTGGGGGCGGGGGGTTGGCGGGCTTCGACGTTCAGAGGTGGAAGCGGCGGAGCGCCCGCCGGAGCAGCGTGAGCGGGGTGGCCACGCGCACCGCGACGCTGAGACGTCGGTTGACCGCCGTGGCGTACGGCCTGGCCGTCCACTGCGCCGGGCCGTACCACCAGCGCAGCGGTCGTTCCAGCGTCTCCGGCCCGCCGACCACCTTCACCGGGAACCTCGCGGGCGGGCCACCCACGTCGAGCTCCAGATGGGCGTCCCAGATCCCGGCGCGGAGGCGGCCCGTCTCCGCCGCGAACTTCTGCGGCCCGATCGCCCGCACCACCGTTCGGCGTTCCAGGCCCGATGCCCGCTCGCGCCAGACGAGCCGTCGTGCCGCCGCCGCTCCCGGCGCCTTGCCGATGTGCACGCTGCCCTCGATCCGCAGGCGTCTGCCCACCCATCGGGTGCGCGTGAGCCGTACCGAGCCGGGAACCCTGACGACGTGGCCGCCGACGTCGAGACTGAGATGGCCGTGCGCCCGGGTGAGGAACGGCACGACCACGACGCCGTCGGCGAACCGGGGACCGGGAACGCACAGGTCGGCGGTCCGCCTGCGGCCGAGCCTGACCGACCTGCACGCGCCCTCGCACTCCACGGCCGCATACACGTCCCACACGCCGGCGGGGAGCGAGGTCGCCTCGATCACGGCACTGAACAGGTCGGCCACCCGCGTGACCGGGGGCCGCCGCTCCTCGAGCGAGGTACGCTCACGCAGCACGACCCCGGGCCGCCCGTCCAGACCGGCGAGCGAGATGTGTCCGGAGATCACCAGTCGGCCGCCATACCACTCGACGCCGGTCAGGCGGTGCCGCAGGAGTGCCGTCTCCACCCGCGCGAGCCGTACGAGCCGTTCCGGATCGTGCAGCGCCCCGATCCGGGCACGGTCGATGCCGTCCAGCCGGTCCCGCACCCCCTCGGTCAGCCAGTCGGCGCAGATGCCCGCCACCTCATGCGCGATCTTCTCGCGCTCGGCCTCGCCGGCCGCCAGGAACGGCGCGCCGAGCTGGGCGAAGACGTCCAGCCGGAAATGACGCAGCAGCAGGTGATCGCGCAGCGGCCCCGGCGGGACATGCCGCGCCATCAGCTCGATCGGCGTGCGGACCACGCGCAGCCAGGTGAGCGGTTCCGGGCCGGCCGGCGGCGACTTCAGGTGCCCCGGCGCTGCGTCGAGGCCGTCCTGATCCGGATCCGAGATCTGGAGATCGGAGCGGACGGCATGGGGATGCTGGTGATAACAGTCGTGGTCGGCGACCACCGAGATCACTCGGGCATGGCAGTAGGCATGCACGGAGAAGACCATGTCCAGGGCCGCGTCCGTATCGGAATCCACCCCCGAGTCCACCCCCGCTTCCGCCCCCGCGTCCGCACCGAGGCGGAGCGTCTCGTCGAAGCGGATGCCGTGCCGCTCGAGCAGCGATCGGCGGAACAGCTTGGCACAGGAGAGATCGTCGTAGACGGCGCTGCCACATAAGGCCGCTCGCTCGACGTTCTCACGGTAGAGCGCCGCAGGCGGGCGGGGAACGGCCCGGCCGCGGCCGGCGCTCTTCCCGAGCACGATGTCGGAGCCGTTCCGATCGGCCATGGCGACCATCCGCCGCAGTGCTTCCGTACCGAGCCGGTCCGCTGGATCGCAGAAGAGGACATACCGCCCGGTCGCCGCCGCGAGCCCCACATTGCGCAGCCGGCCGCGCAGGCCGGTGTGCCGCTGATGGATCACGGTGATCAGGCGGGGATGGTGTGTCGCGTAGAGGTCGAGGAGCCGGGGCGTGCCGTCACGGGAGCCGTCGTCCACGACGATGATCTCTTTGCTGACGCGCTGCACGAGGAGGGACGTCAGGCAGTCGTCGAGGTGCGCGCGGCAGTTGTACGTCGGCACCACGATGCTGACGTCGACCCTTCCATCACGCTCCGTATCCATCGTCCACCATTATGTGACGCGGAGGGGGTGAAGCATCGGCCATCCGCCACGACCCGCCGGATGGCGCTTTCCTCGGGCCCCTGCCTTGGGCCCTGATAGCCCCGAGTCGCAGGGTTTGGTCTCGGGTCGATCAGAACCCGTCTGCCGCCCGCCGGCGTGTGGCTTGCACGGGCGGCCTCCCGGAGTGTTCCTTTGCCATACAGGGAAACCGCCCCCGCCCCATCGACGGCGGCCAACACGGGTCCCGCGGATTCCAAACCCACCCCAGCCGAGATCCCGCAGGTCATTTGGGCAGGTCTGGCCGTCCGGCTCCGCCGGCGTGACCGAGCACAACAGTTGATCTCGGTCTTACGGTCCGTTGCCAGGCGGCGCCGGATCGATGGTTGCCTTGCGGCATGCCAGCGAGAATGCGCCACAAGCAGACCGGCGCGGCCTGACCGCCAGAGAGCAACGATCTCTATCCGTACGAGGTTCGGCGTCGGATCTGCCGGCCGCTCTGTCCGCCAAGGCTCGGGACACCTCGATGCATGGCCAGATCGTTCATCTCGTATCACTTCAAAACGGGGCCTGTCTGCGAACCTGACAACCGGCAAGGCAGATCGCGACTCCGAGGTCCTGAGCGGCTGAGCCTTGGCTGAGCCTAGACCAGCGTCAACAGCCATACATTTACTGGCAACTTGACCCTTTTTGTGCGCCTCGCTTGCAATGTCACAGAGTTTTATGATCCACTTAGGCGCGTCAGAGCTGCGGACGCCAGTCCCGCGAAGAATCAGCGCCCGCAGCGCATCTACGATGCAGTAAGGATAGTATCACCAAATGAGACCCCTGCTGGGCCTCAAGCGGGCCGGAGTCGGCCTGGCTCTCGGATCCGCACTGGTCGCCGGAGCCGTGGTCGGAATAGCTCCCACCGCAAGCGCCGCCGGTACCTCACCTTCGACGTATGGCTGCTACGCGCAGTGGTGGGACACCGCATTTGCGGGCAAGTGTTCGAAGGCAACCCAAACAATCTGGCCCGTCTACGTCGAGGGTGACTGCGACTGGGAGCTAGACAAGGAAGATGGCCCGTTCACCATCCAGAAGGGTTTCTCCGGTACCTTCGACAGTAACGAGTGCACGTTCGAGGTGAACAGGGCGTGGCTCGAGTTCTGGTAATGAATGCGAGAGCTTGCGGGTGGTTCCGGGCCTGAAGTACTAGCCCTCCGCGTAAGCTCTCAACAGAACGAGAGAGCACGATCTCCTCAGCGGGTGCCCACAGTTGTGGGCACCCGTACTAATGGGTCGTTGACAGGGCTAGGGGGAATACGTGGGACCAGTCGCGGAACTTCGGGGTGTCGGGCAGGGATACGGCAGACGTGAAGTGATCCTCGATCTGGATCTAGACGTGCGTCCGGGAGTTCTCGGCCTGCTAGGACCGAACGGTGCCGGCAAAACCACACTGTTGCGAACTTTGGCGACCGTGGTGCCGCCCACCCGCGGCACTGTGTGGATCTGCGGGGTTCCTGTGGAGTCGCAGCGCGATGCGCAGCGAGCACGGCGACATATTGGATATCTCCCGCAACATTTCGGTTTTTATCCAGGCTTCACCGTACACGACTTCGTCCGATATTGCGCATGGCTTCGCGGCCTGCCAGATTCCGCCGCTGATGCCGCAACGCACGAGGCCATCGCCTTCGTCGATCTCTCCGATCGGTCGAGAGCCAAAATGAAGTCTTTGTCGGGTGGGATGATCCGCCGATGCGGGATCGCCTCGGCGATCGTGGGACGGCCGAGGCTTGTGCTGTTGGATGAGCCAACCGTGGGTCTCGATCCAGCTCAGCGATTGGAATTCCGATCCGTAGTGCGCAAGCTCCGTGATTCTGGGACCGGGGTCGTACTCAGCACTCATCTCGTGGAAGATGTGGCAGCAGTCTGCGACGACATTGCGGTGATGGCGAATGGACGTCTGATTTGGCAGGGCGATCCGGATAGCCTTGCCGCCGCCGCCCACCCTACCTCCGACGGCGACACCCCTCTGGAACGTGGCTACATGAGTCTGCTTGCAGGGCTGAGGGTGTCCGCATGAGGCATGTGCTACGGATAGAATTACGTCGCTCTCCGCTGCGTTGGTTGCTACCCCTGCTCATCGCTCTGGACCTTGCCATGCTGTTCGGCAGGAGCACCTGGTGGATCGGTGTCTGGCCGGAGGCCAGCGCGGCGGCCCAACTTCCCGCGTTCTTCTTTGGAATCCTCCTTGGAGGTGGCGCGGCGTGGACGGCTGGACGAGTCCATCGGGCAGGGACCGCAGAACAACTCGCCGCCGCCATGCAGCCGCGGTGGCGGATCGAACTGCCGGTATGGCTAAGCTCGTTGATCTTTGGGCTGATCGCCTACGTTCCCGGCGTGGCGCTCGCCTTCATCGTGAGTGCGCCGGACGCGGGACCGGGTTTCCTCTGGCCGTCCTATCTCCTCCTCGGCGCATGTCTAATAACACTCAGCGTCAGCATCGGGCACCTGGCCGGCAAGCTTTGGCAGTCCAGATTCATCCCGCCCATCGCGGTCGCGGTATGCCTGTTCGGGCAGGTCATGGTTCCTCCCATACGGTTTTACGTTCTTTCAGGACATGTCCAGGCAGAGGTTTCGCCTTCCGCACTCATCACCCGATTCACCCTCACCCTCTTACTGACCGCAATGGCGTTGACACTTCCACCACGGCAGGTTGTCCGCGATGCGGGATGGCGGCTGAATACTGCTCCTATCAGGGGGATCGCGGCGGCTATGCTGTTTTCCGGCCTTGCCACGGTGGTCACGGCGGGGCCTCTACTAGTTGCCCGACCCGCTCCCGCTGATCCCCTGTGCTCTGACGAATCTCCAAGGGTATGCGTATGGCCGGAGAACAGGAAATACCTCGGAACGATCGATGCGATGGTCGCTCGACTGGTCGCTCTTCCGAACGGCGTGCTCAAACTCCCGGACACTTTCTACGAACGAGGGCTACGCGACGCGTCCGTTCCCGAAGCAGGATCAGATTTCCAGATCCTCGCCGGCCCTGTGTCAGTGCCCTTCTTCCTGTCATCAGCGGTCACCGCGCGCACAGTGCCCGACTGTGAGGTACCCCAGGACGTCGAGCAGCAATTCAGCCACGAGGTTTTCCACCTTGACGCATATCTGCAGGTACGAACTTTTGGGAACGCCGCAGCCCTGGGGGAGGGCGGCGGCCCACCGGGGGTCGATATAAAGGAGATCGTGCAGGTTATTCACCTGCCGGAGTCAGGGCAGGCCGATTGGATAAAGGACCGCCTGACGGCAATCCGGCAGATCGGCGCAAACTGTCATGGCTGACTTGTTGGCCAATACCCTGCTCTATTCTCGGGCACATCATCTCCCGCAGATGTTGATCGGCTATGCGGCGGCGACAGCGATCGCCTGCTGGGCGGGTAGTGGCGATATCGTCCTACCCGCCGCCAACAGCCGAGGATGGTCCGAGATGGCGAGCGTGGCCGCGACGACTATTCCCTTCGCCGCCTTCGCAGCAGGTAGCCTTCATAGTTCCATGGGATCACTTGAACAGGCGGCCACCCAGCGATTGGTGAGAGCCGAAGTGGTACATGTAGTGCTATCGCTCTTGCTCGCTGCCACGCTTATCAGCACGGTCACAGTGGTGGCCGGATCTGTCGGCGGTGCCTTCGAGGCGATCCGGAATCTTGCCCTCTACGCCGGACTCGCACTCGTATCTGGCCGTCTCTTCGGCCGGTCACTCTCGTGGATCCTGCCGATCGCCGACTTCATTATCGTCGACTTCTGGGGGGTCGACGGAGCTCATCCCCACTGGTGGGCCTGGCAGTTCCAGGTCTACGACAACGGTGGGTCCTGGATCGCGGCGGGTGCCGTACTGGCCGCTGGTCTGGCCGCCCTGACACTCCCACCCCGAATATTCGGACTGACGATCACCAGGTTCAGCTCATCTACGTCGACTGCGTGAGGTGAGGGCGGCTCGCCCTTTCCCTCGTCCGTCCGTCGAAATCCGGAGGCGCGGTGTTCAGTCCCAGGGGCGTACGGCCGGTGCGCCGCTGTTGACCTGCCGGGCGTTGCGCAGGCGCGTGTCCATCAGGATCCGCAAGTCGGCGAACAACCGCGGATTCGCATCGATGATTTTCTGCTGGTACGCGGCGTAGATCGCTTGGCGCTTCCCGTAGTAGTTGGTCTCCAGGCGGCACCGATGGTCGTCCACCGCGGTCTGGATCTCCGCCGGAGTCCCCTGCGGAGGGGGATCGTGGTCGTTCTTGGCCGTGATGGCCCAGCGCGGATCGCCCACGGCTTCCAGCGGCTGAAAGTAGGCGTAACCGGCGTGGTGCATGCACTCGGCCCAGGCCGCATCGGCAACGTGGAGTCCTGGATCCTTGTGCGCGGACCAGGACACGTCGTCCATGAAGTTCTGGAGGCGCAAGGCGTCCACCCTCCCTGGCGTCCTCCGGCCGTCGAAGCTCGGCGCGCCGGCGTTGAGGATTCCTTCGGCCGCACCGCTGCATCCTCCGACGGGGACCTTCTTGCCGCCCACGTGGGCGGCCTTGCCCTCCAGAACGCGAAACTCCGCGTCCGAAACACTACGGGATTCGTATGGATCGTCCACTCGACCCGGCGGTGTCCCGTAACCGTATCTTTCAACCTGATTGTCGCCGAGCCAGGTGATATAGCCCACATTTCGGGGATAAGGGGTCGAGTCGGCCACCTTGATCCGAAAGTCGTGCCCGAACACCCGCATGCACTCTTCGACAAGCTCGGCATAGGCCCGCGCCACCTCCAGCTGCTGCGCGGGCGTCAGGTCGTAGGCGTCCATCGGGAGGACGAGGTCGGCGGTGGACGTGGGCACCGGCACCGACGACCTGTCCGCCCCTGCGCTACCTCTGCTGAAAACAGTGGCGACACCCGCGGTCACCAGGCCCGCCAGCAGGACGCCTATCGCAACGGCCGGAAAATGTCGGGGCGCCATGAATTTTCTCTTCCCTCGCCGATGGACACGCCGTCAGGCAACGATCAGGGCCACTGAGAATATCCGATTGGCTGGATTTCATCTCGACCATAGGATCATCGGCATCGGATTCGCCTGACCGGGGAGAGCTCTCGTGAGTGGTGTCAGCACCCGCGATATGGCCGCCCATGATATCTGGGCGGTGTCCACGCTACGGGTCACCGGCTGGAGAACGGCATATCGCGGGATCGTTCCCGACGATTATCTGGACGGACTCAGCGTCGAGGCCGACGCGGAGCGTCGCAGGAGCGTGTTCCAGAAGGATCCCCGCATCCAGAATGTCGTCGCCGAGGACGATCGGGGAGTGGTGGGCTGGGGAGTCCTGGGCCCCTGCCGTGACGACGACGCCACCGACACCGACGGTGAGGTGTACGCGTTGTACGTGGCAGTGGCGCGGATCGGCACAGGGGTCGGCCGCACGCTCATGGGAGAACTGATAAGGCGAGCGGAAAGGGCCGGGTTCACTGCTCTCACCCTGTGGGTGTTGGCCGAAAACCACCGCGCGAGACGCTTCTACGAGCGCGCCGGGTTCGGCTTCGACGGGTCGCAGGCCGAATGGTCCGTCGACGGAATCTCGATTCCGGAGGTCAGATATGCAAAAGACGTGAGACACAGCGGAAGCTCTCCTGTGCAGGAATCCTCGCCGATGAGCCCGACAGCGTCCGGCAGCACCCGCCGTTAATCGGCTACAAGCCGGCGATTACTTCGTCGGCGCGCAACGGCTCGGTCCTCGCCTCGAGGGTGGTGCGGAGAGTGTCGGCCGCGGTTTCGGCCTTGGCGGCATCGGCCCGGGCGTTGAGCATGTAGGACGCCACGATGTCGTCCAGCAGTTCGCCGGCGGTCCCGTCGGCCAGGGGCTTCTGGGTGCCACGTATCCGGCACCGCCTCTTCCGTGGAGTTGCCCGTGAGCCGGACCCCGACACTGGGGATCGTGGTCCCGTCGATGGTCAGGTCCGCCTCGACGCACTCCTTCTCCCAGCTCAACTCTGCGTATCAAGAGAACGGAAGATCGATCAGGGAGGTTTCGGCCACGCGGCCAGGAGTCTCGGTTGAGACCGACCATCGTGCCGCCAAGGGCGATCACGACTTTCCTCACGTTCCTCCCGGTATCGGCGGGTATCCGCCCCTTCCCTCCGACCCGATATCTCACGACACTGGTGAGTCATGAGCTTCGACATCAAACGTGTCCGCACCCTTTATCCCGCTTTGTCCGACGGCTACGCCTGGCTGGACGCCGCAGCGGGCACACAGGTACCCCAGCCGGTGATCGACGCCATCGCCGCCGCCTACACCACGGGCATCGGCAACTCGCACGGGGCGTTCCCGGCCAGCGCGCGTTCCGACGCCATCGTGGGCCGGGCCAGGCAGGCCGTCGCCGACCTCGTCGGCGGAGATCCACGCGGCGTCGTCTTCGGCCCCAACATGACCACGCTGACCTATCGGTTCGCGTACGCGCTGGCGAAGGCCTGGGGGCCGGACGACGAGATCGTGCTGTCCCGGCTCGACCACGACGCCAACGTACGGCCGTGGGTGCAGGCCGCGACCCGTGCCGGAGCGCGCATCCGCTGGGCTTCCGTCGACGTGCCGAGCGGAGAACTGCCCGCCGAGCAGTACGACGAACTCGTCACTGAACGCACCAGGCTCGTCGCGGTCACCGCGGCGAGCAACATCCTGGGCACCATGCCCGACGTCCGACGGATCACCGAGCGCGCCCACGCGGTGGGGGCGCTGACGTATGTGGACGGCGTACACGCCACCCCGCACATGCCGATCGACATGGCCGCGCTCGGCGCCGACTTCTACGCGACCAGCTCGTACAAGTGGTCGGGCCCGCACATCGGAGCCGTCATCGCCCGGCCGGAGCTGCTGGAACGGCTCCGGCCCGACAAACTGGCCTCCTCCCCCTCGGAGGTGCCCGACCGGTTCGAGACCGGCACCCTGCCCTTCGCCGACCTGGCCGGGGTCTCCGCCGCGGTCGATCACCTCGCCGAGCTGGATCCGGACGCGACCGGAACCCGCAGGGAACGGCTGCTCGCCTCGATGACGGCGGTCGAGGCGTACGAGCAGGCCGAGCTGGCCCATCTGCTCAAGGGGCTGTCGTCGCTGTCGCACGTACGACTGGTCGGCTCGCCGAGCCGTCGGACGGCCACCGTCTACTTCAACGTGGCCGGACACTCGCCGCAGCGGGTCGCCGAACACCTCGCGGCCCGCAAGATCAACGTGTGGGACGGACACTGCTACGCCTGGGAGCTCACGCAGGCGCTCGGCATCCGCGACGGGGGCTCCGCCGTACGGGCCGGGCTCGTCCACTACAACGACCGCTCGGACGTCGACCGGCTCCTGGAGGCATTGGACGATCTGCCACGACAGGGCGGCCACCGGTAGCGGCGGGAGGCCGGTCCGAACTCTCGCAAACTTGCGCGCCACGCACTCTTGCGCGGCGCGCAAGTTTTGCTAGGGTGGTGTTCGTGAGCATGGATGAGCCCGGCGAGCGAATGGGTCTGCGCGAGCGCAAGAAGCAGGAGACCCGCATCGCGTTGAGTTGGGCGGCCATCCGGCTCACCGTGGAGCGGGGGTTCGACAACGTCCGGGTGGAGGACATCGCCGCAGAAGCCGGTGTCTCTCCGCGCACGTTCAACAACTACTTCTCCAGCAAGGGCGAGGCCATCGTGGCCCGGCACCTCGACCGAGCTCGCCTGATCTCCCAGGAGTTGCGCCGCCGCCCGGCGTCCGAACCCCTCTGGGAAGCCCTCACCACCGCCGTGCTGACGCAACTCGCGCTCGGAGAGGAAGTCGGCACGAGCCGCCCTGACCAGCACTGGCAGGACGGCATCCGGATGATGCTGAGCGAACCGTCACTGCAGGGCGAGTTCCTCAAGGGCAGCGCCGTCATCGAGGCCGAGCTGGCCGCGGCGATCGCCGAACACACCGGCACCGACGCCACCTGTGACCTCTATCCACGCCTGGTGGCGGGCGCGGTCGGAGCCGCGATCAGGGTGGCCATGGACCAGTGGCTGCACGCCGACCCGCCGGTGCCGATCACATCGCTGATGGAGGACGCGCTCCGCCGGCTCTCCGCCGGGCTGCCAGAACCCTGACCTTGGTCCCCGTACTCGGGTTTCCGTTACCCGGGTTTCCGTACCCAAGCCTGCGTCGTCCGCCGCGACCGATCGCCCGCGCGCGAGTCCGCGCGCCGCCGGGTCGGTTCGCCATGCCTTCGAACACGTCCCAGAGGAGGACCGTCATGTCCATCGACGTCGCGATCGCCGGAGCAGGCCCGAACGGGCTGATGCTCGCCTGCGAGCTGGCCCTGGCCGGCGTACGGCCGATCGTGCTTGAGCGCCTGCCGGAACGCACCACAGAGAACCGGGCCAACGGCCTGGTGGGCCAGGTCGTGCGGATGCTCGACCGCCGCGGCCTGTACGGGCGCCTCGGCGGCGGCGGCGAGCCGCCCCGGCCGACGCCGGGGTACATGTTCGGCGCGCTCCCCCTGAACCTGGGCCCGCTCGGCGCCGACAACCCGGTGCACCTGCTGCCGGTGCCGCAGCTCCGCATCGAGCAGGTCCTGGAGGAGCGCGCCGTCGAGCTCGGCGTGGAGATCCGCCGGGGCCACGAGCTGACCGGACTCCATCAGAACGAGGACACGGTCGCCGTGGACGTGTCCGGACCCGGGGGTGCCTACCGCCTACGCGCTCGCTATCTCGTGGGCGCCGACGGCGGGCACAGCGTGACACGCAAGCTGTCCGGCATCGGCTTCCCCGGCGTGACCAGGGACGAGACGATCTCCCGTGCCGCCAATGTCAGCGTGCCGTCCGAGTTGGTCGACCCGGCGACCGGCGGGCTGAACGTCCCCGGCTACGGACTCATCCCGCCGAACATGCACCACCGCACAGAACGCGGCGGATTATTCGCGTTCGCATCGTTTCCACCCCGTCCGCCCCTGGTCATGACGCTGGAGTGGGAGCCGGGCCGGACCGGCGACGGGTCCACCCCGAAGCTGACGCTGGACGAGATGCGCGAGAGCATCCGCCGGGTGCTCGGGGTCGACGTACCGCTCGGCCCGCCCGAAGGCCCGGGACCTCACCTGCTGCGCCGCGTGGTCGGCGGCAACACGCGGCTGGCCGACCGGTTCCGTGACCGTCGCGTGCTGCTGGTCGGCGACGCCGCGCACGTGCACAGCGCGCTCGGCGGCCCAGGGCTCAATCTGGGCCTGCAGGACGCGATCAACCTGGGATGGAAGCTCGCCGCCGAGCTCCACGGCTGGGCCCCCGCCGGGCTGCTGGACAGCTACGAAACCGAGCGGCGGCCGGCCGCCGAACGGGTGGTCATGCACACACAGGCGCAGTCGGCTCTGATCGCCCCCGGCAGCGAGGTCACCGCGCTGCGCGAACTGTTCACCGAGTTGCTGCGCGACCGCCGGAACGTACGGCACATCGCCGAAATGATGTCGGGTGCGGACATCAGGTACGCCCCGGGCTCTGCCGACGCCCACCCACTGGTCGGCCGATGGGCCCCCGACCTGCTCCTGGAGACGGGGAAGGGCATGGTACGGCTCGCCGAGCTGACCAGGACCGCCCGGCCGCTGCTCCTGGACATGACCACCGGCGGATCGCTCACCGAGGCGGCGTCCGGTTGGCACGACCGCGTGGACGTCATCGCGGCACGCCCCCGGCCCACCACGGCGCCGTCGGACTCCCCATCCGCCCTGCTTCTCCGTCCGGACTGCCATGTGGCGTGGGCCTCGGCCTCGCCGTACCCCGACGAACGGGAACGCGACGGGCTCCGTACGGCCCTGGCGGAGTCGTTCGGCCCCGCCCACTCGATGGCATGACGCCGGCCGAGCCGGTCGTGGCTCGCCCACCCCGGCGGCCCCTCTCCCGAGATTTTCGAGAATCCGGCCAGGACCGCTGCCAGGCGTCACGCGCCGGTCGTCAACCGGTCCAGCGGCACGTCGGGATCCGCGAGCCTGTCCCGGTCGACCCGGGCACCTGACCGGATCAGGTCCTGAATCTGCCCTATGACGTCCCAGATGTTCGCGTTCATCCCGGCCAGCACCCGGCCGTCCGCCAGCCAGAACGCGATGAACTCCCGCCCGGCGAGGTCGCCGCGTACGACCACGTCGTCGTACTGACCGGGCTCGGCGTAGCCCGCGTACTCCATACCCAGGTCGTACTGATCAGTGAAGAAGTACGGAATGCGGTCGTACGCCACGGACTCGCCCAGCATCGACCGCGCGGCCGCCTGGGGCTGGTTCAGGGCGTTCGCCCAGTGCTCCACCCGGATGTGCTTGCCGAGCACGGGGTGGTAGGCGCTGGCCACGTCTCCGGCCGCGTAGATGTCCGGGTCACCGGTCCGCAGGGAGGCGTCGACCACGATGCCGTTCTCGACCTCCAGGCCGGCCTCGGCGGCGAGCCGGGTGTTCGGCGTGATGCCGATGCCGACCACGACCGCGTCGCCGTCGATCCGGGTGCCGTCCGCGAGCCGCACTCCGGTGGCACGGCCGCGATCGCCGACGATCTCGGTGACCTGTGAGCTGAGCCGCAAATCCACGCCGTGCTCACGGTGGAGGTCGGCGAAGACCGATGCGATCCGCGGTCCCAGGACACGCAGCAGCGGCAGCTCGTCCGCCTCAACGACGGTCGCGGCGACGCCGGCCTGCCTGGCGGCGGCGGCCGTCTCCAGACCGATCCAGCCTCCTCCGACGAAGACGACGCGGGAGGCGGTCTGGAAGACCTGCCGGATGCGTTCACAGTCGCCGACATCGCGGAGGTAGAAGACGCCCTCGAGATCGGCGCCGGGAACGGGCAGACGGCGCGGGGAGGCTCCGGTGGTGAGCAGCAGCTTGTCGTAGCCGATCTCTTCGAGACCGGCCTGGTCGCCGGTGGAGACGGTGATCACGCGCCGATCCCGGTCGATTGCGCCGACCGTGCCGCCCAGGCGCAGATCGACGTGCTGCTCGGCGTACCACTCCGGCGGGTGTACGAAGATCTTCTCTCGGTCCTGCTTGCCCTGCAGATATCCCTTGGACAACGGCGGACGCTCGTACGGCCGTTCCCGCTCGTCCCCGATCAGCACGATTCGGCCGTCGAACCCCTGCTCGCGCAGCGCCTCGGCCGCCTTCGCACCGGCCAGGCTCGCTCCGACGATCACGAATGTGGGCTGTGCCATCTCGCGTGCTCCCTGCTGCCGCTGAGTGATGGGACGATTTGATGCAAAGACGATTTGATTAAATCAGTGTCCCGTCATCCTTGCGGGCAAGCCGGACCGGAGTAATTCAACGCACGGGGTGCTCGGCGGCTCTGTTCCGGCGGCCTCGCCACAGGTTGTCGGCGGCCAGGGCGCCCCCGCCGGTGAAGGCGATGGCCAGGCTGGCGGCGGCGAGACCGAGGACCAGCTCGAAGCCGTCGGTGCTCACGAAGATGCCCTTGTTCGCATGCACGAAGACGAGCGCGCCCAGCATGTCGAGCGTGAACAACGTGCCGAACACCGGCAGCAGCAGTCCGAGCACCAGGGCCACGCCGCCGACCAGCTCGAGGACGGCGGTCCCCAGGGCGGAGACCCACGGAAGCGGAACGCCTTCCGACCGGAGGTACGCGGCCGTGACGTCGATGCCGGATGCGAATTTCTCCCATCCGTGCGCGAAGAAGATGAAGCCGAGAGCGAGACGGGCGAGCAGCAGGGCGATCGGCCGTGCCTTCTCAATCACAGGAGTCCCCTGTTCCCTGCCACCGCTCATCACGTACGGCTACGCCCGATCATGACGAGTGGTGGACAGATCCTTGGACCGACGGCGCCTTCTCCGACGTTATGGCAGTCCAGGGGACGCACAACCTTGTCCGGTCAATGCTCTGTCCAGCGATTCGCCTCCCGCCCGTCCACCGGGGCACGTCGGTCACGGCAGCCTTCGGCGTCGGACCAGAGCGAGGTCCCCCGACGTCGTGAGATGGCGACGAAGCGCGAAAAGTGCGGCTTCGTCACGGCCGTCGGTGCGGCTCTGGAAGGCGTCCCCGGCGAGGCGTCGATCGGTACCACGGCGTGCTCGCGGTCGTCACCCGATCATAGGTCCCTCGACTACGACGTACCGCCTGTCCCGGCGCCCCGCGAGTACGTCTCCGCCCACGATCGCAGTGAGGCGATGGGTCACCTGGGACAAGCGTTCTTCGGGCGGATCGTGTAGTTCGGAGGGTCGTTCATGTTCCTGCCAGAACCCAGACCCGTCCAGTAGACGCCGAACGCCGCCTTCGGCTCACCCTCCGACAGGACGACCGGGAAATCCGAAACGTACCGCTGGCCATCGAGCGTACTGCCCTGAACCACCAACTTCCAGGTCTCTTCGTACCCGCGCGTGGCCGACTCGTGGACCGCTCGCTTCACGGTGGGCCGGTCTCCGGGTAGTAGACACTCCCTCGATGCATCCTTCAGGAGAGTCGCGCATGTCTCCTTACTGCGCGCGAACTCGGCGCAGAAATCGGTGATACCGCTCTTGCCGACTCCGGCCACGACCTCGGCGAGGACCGCCTCCGCCACCTCCTGGGTGAACGCGGCCACAGGAGGTGGCTTGGGCCGCTCCGGCTCGGCCGTACAGCCCGCCACCACCAGCACGACCGCGACCGTCACCACGCTTCGTCGCATGATCAAGAGGATAGGTCCCCGGCTCCAAGGGCACGCGGGGATACAGCGACCACCGCGAGACGCCGGCGCCGCACCACCCCTTGAAGGGCTGCGACCCGCACCTCACCAGCGCAGGAGCGCGCCGATGCCGACCGCCTCGCTGAGCGCACCGGTGGCGGCGCCCTCGATCGGGCTGACCCGCGCTCCGGTGGAGAACGCACGCTCGACGAGCCGCTCGGTCAAGCGGGGTTCGGGTGTGCCGGGTCTACCGTCGGTGCCGACCTCGGCGCCCGCGTACAACGCGCCGTCGGCCCCGACCGATCCCGTATAGCGAACCTCCGGGTCGTACACCAGATGGGCGACCCGACCCTCGTTCAGCGCCGCGGCCACCTCCGACAGGCCCAGGGCGCCTGTCCCGCCGAGGGCGGCCTCCCGGACCTGCTCGACCAACCGCCGCTCCCGCAGGGCGTGGTCCTCGTGCAGCCGCTCGGTGACGGCGCTACGCAGCCCTTCGTCATCCAGGCCCGTGAGCACCCGAAGGTCCTGAATCACCCGGTCCTGAAGCGCTTCGGGGAGCTTCGCGGCGACCGGCTGCGTCCAGCGATCTCCACCGCTGACCAGAATCCGCTCCCACCGTCGTTCGTCCATCATCCCCGCGGCGGTCTCCACCACCCCGTCCAGGAACCGCCGCACGCGCTCCTGCTGACGGGCCTGCCGCTGCTCGAGCATCGGGGTGTGGAACTGGCCGGTGGGGCCGCCTCCGATCTGGCCCGCCCTCTCATGGGACGCCTCAACCTCCTCCTGCTCCAGCAGGCTCACGAGTTGGAGCTTGCCGAGCCGCCACTCCAGCAGCCGTGCGTCCTGACCCGAGACCAGGATCACGCCGGCCGGCCGGCCTTCGTCGAGCAGTTCCAGCAACGGGTGGACGAAGGGACCGTCATCGAGCACGACGCGATTGGGCACCGGCATCTGGCTGTCCAGGCGAAGGATCCAGTCGCCGGACAGTGCGGCGAACGCGATACGTCCACGGCCAGACTCGGCCGGGTGCGTGAGAAGCTCCAGCTCAGGCTTGAGCCGCTCCAGCGCGGCACCCACCTCGCGGCTCCGTTCGGAAAAGCCGTCCTCCCTGACCCGGCGCTGCAGTTCCCTGTACCGGTTGTGGATGTCGATCGCCGCCGCCTCGGGGCCCCCGGTCGGGTCGGCGTTCACGTACAGTGACAGCACACCGAGCGAGTCGGTACGACGGGACAGCTCCAGCAGCTCCTTGTCGTCGAGCTGGTCGATGGTCGTCAAGTCTTCTCACCCTTCCGCGGAGGCGCACCGGCGGTCGCGAAACGCCTGGCAGTTATCTGTACCCTTGCAGCAAATCCGCACACATCGACACGAAATCACCCATAAAGTGCGGTCGCTGAATAGATCGGTAGTACGCCGACCCCTCATGGTAACTGGCAGGCATCGACGTGTGCGTCCCGCCACCGCTCACGGCTTCAGCTCAAGCCTCTTCCTCGACGCACCCGGGAACACGACGACCAGGTGCACCTCCCCCGCATCACCGACCCGCACGTAGACACGAAGCCGGTAGTGCCCTTCCCCTCGATCGCCAGGTTCGGCACCGGGGCACCCGCGCCCACTTCTCCGCCTTCCATCGCCGGCACGGTGAGCTTGCCGCTGCGGCTGACGATCGGCACCTCGTCGACCTGATCCCACCCGGCCGCCCGCAGTGGCGGCGGGGCGCGGAAGGCCTTCTACTCCGCCGTCTGTACTACGCGCCAGGCACAGGAACACGCCGCCACGTTCCGCAGGTTTCAGGTCGCCGAAGCTGGGCCGGTCGAAGCAGCCCATCGACCAGCCGGTGTAGGTGAGGTGCGGGGTCTGCTCCAGGTAGATCATTGTGATGATCGGCAGTACGGCCACGGCCGCCACCGCGACGCGGATCACCCGCCGCCGCGCGGGCGGAAAGTCCGCAGGGCGGCCGGGCAGTCCACGGGCGGTCGCCCACCGTGCGACGGCGGAGGAACTGTGATGCCCCTCGACAGTCACGCAAAGATCGTCTTCCGCCCGGATCGCGGCGGGGATGATTGGCCTCCGGCTGGGGCGGAGTCGCCATGGGGAGAAGTCACCGGTGATCCCGATGTGGTGCGGCTGGCAAACACGCCGTTTTTCGTGCGTGGGGTGGCCTTGGGCGATCAGGTGCGTATATGCGGGACGATGAGGACGGCTCGTGACAGTACAAGCGTTGGCGCAGGAGTCGTGTCATTCGACAGTGCGAATCGTCTTCCATGACGAGGGCTACGAACCGGAGATCCAAGCCAAGCTGACGGATTTCGGCTTGCGAGTGGGGGGCTGTCTCCGCGTTCCCCAATTTGATCGCGGTGAGCGTTCCCTCGGAACTCCCCTATGTGATACTTCGGGTCTGGCTGGATGAGGACTGCGCGGCCGATCTCTTCAATTTCGAGGAAGGGTGCATCTCTGCTCATCATCGGGCGAAGGCTGCCCCACGGCTAGGGCCAGATCAGGCCCTGGTCGGTCCAGATGACGCCCTTGTTGCGGCATAGGCAGAAGGGGTGGCCGATCGGGTCGGTGTAGACCCGCCAGCCATAGCCGTCGGGGCCGATGAAGTCCTGCCGCAGCGTCGCACCGCGGTCGAGGACGCGGCGCTGCTCAGACTCGATCTCGTCCACTTCGAAGTCGAGGTGGAACTGCTTGGGGTGCTCGTTGTCTGGCCACTGCGGAGCGCGGTAGTCGTCCACTCGGATGAAGGCCAGCTCGACCTCACCGAACTTGATGCCGGCCCAGTTCTCGTGGCTGCCTTCCTTGATCGGGCGGCCTGTCACCTCGGAGTAGAAGGCCGCCAGCTTCATGGTGTCCGGGCAGTCGATGATGAAATCGGTGAGTCGCAGCATGCCCGCGATCTTTTCACAACATTAAGGGAGCCTGGAGGCGTGCCCGGCCTTCCAGACCGAGCCGACCGATCATCTGGGGTTCGCGCCCTACGACCCGGCCGTTAACGGGTCCCGCTACCCCGCCCCTCGCTCACCCTGCGAACCGACACAACCGCTCTCCGATGCGCCTCTTGCTGTCGCCCCGGGCACACATCGGTCGGACTCCCCCCATCCCTACCGGTGGCTTCCACAGCAGTAGGCGGCACTGGCCCCCTTCAATGCGAATGCTGGTGCAGCGCGCCATCCCTGATCGGCGATCGCCGAAGAGTGCTGTCACGTGCGCCGGGCCGTGCCGCTCGATGACCTCCGCAGCGACCCCGTACCAGCGGTCTCACTGACTTTTCGCTGACTCGGCTTCCTCCCCCCTCGATCGGAACCTGGCCCCATCGCGCGGAGCGTCGTTAGGGTGACGAGCATGTTCCTCGCCCTTGCCTAGGACACCGATCAGCCGCATCGAATGGCGATGCGGCGCTTTCGCGTCCTTTCACTGTGTAGCGCTTCGGATGCGCTGTCCTTCCTGAGGAACATTCCCCATGTCTTCGCCTTCGCGGTCTTTGTCGTACCTTGCTGTTCTCTCCTTCCCATCGGCCGGGCGCGCCTTCAGTGCCGCGCTCCTGGGCCGGCTGTCCTATGGGACGGTCTTCCTGTCCTTGACCTTGGCGCTCGCCACCGCCACCGGCTCCTACGCCCTCGCGGGCGCCATCATCGCCATGGAACGGCTCACCAACTCTCTACTCTCACCGATGCGAGCGGCGCTGATCGACCGCTACGGACCACACCGGACGCTGCCCCCGATGACCGTCCTCTATGCGCTGCTACTCCTCTGCCTGACCGTCCTTACATGGCGACCGGGGACTTCCGGGGGAGTGCTGGCAGCTCTGGCCATCGCGGCGGGCGGCTGCGCACCCCCGCTGGGGCCTGTCATGCGGACGCTGTGGAGTGATCTGCTGCCCGACCGGCAGATGCTGCATCGCGCCTACAGTCTGGACACAGTCGCCGAGGAACTGATCTTTATCGCCGGGCCGCTGCTGGCCGGGCTGTTGGCCGCCCTGACCAACCCCGCGGCGGGAGTGGCTCTGAGCGCAGCCCTGATAACGCTCGGCGTCTTCGCCTTCGTGTCGTCACCGGCGGTACGCTCCGCCAGGCCGACGCAGACAGACATCGCTACGGGGGCCGCTCCGCAAACAGAGCCCGGCACAGACTCGGCGCTAACCGCGCCCAGACAGAGGTGGACTCACGACATGGGTGCGCTGATCCTGCCAGTCGCGGCATCAGTCGCAATAGGTCTGTGCTTGGGGGCTCTGAGCCTGCTCATGGTGGTCTTCGCCGAACGGCACCATCAGACTGCCGCGGTGGCGTGGGCCCAAGCCGCACTCTCGGCCGGCAGCGCGCTCGGTGGCCTGGCCTATGGTGCCATCTCCTGGCGCATTTCCGGGAAAACGCGACTCGCGGTGCTGGCCATCGCGCTGAGCCTCGCACTTGCCGGGGCCGGAGTCTCCCCGAATCTGTACATCCTGGTCGTGCTGGCAGGCATTACGGGCCTGTTTGTGGCTCCCACCCTGTCCACCACCTATCTGCTCGCCGACGAGTTCGCCAAACCGCAGCACCGGACCCAGGCGGGCGCGTGGGTAAACACCGCCTTCAACACCGGTGACTCCGTGGGGACAGCCGCCATCGGCCTCGTGGTGGACAGCCTGTCCCTGGCGCTGTGCTTCCTACTGGCGGCGATCCCCACCTTGCTTACAGGCCTTATGGCAGTGGGGCCGACGAGAAATCGTCAAGACCTGTGGATCAAAAAGAGTTAGCTATCGGCGTCGCTCAGTCAGCCAGCGGTCGGCGACCGTGCGAACGCGTCGTGTCCTTCCCTCGCTGGCGAGCAGGCGCAGTGCGGCCGGTGAAGTGAGGATCTGCACGGCCGCGCGCTGGAACCAGTCGGAGGCAGCAAGAAGATCCTCCGGTTTCCACGGGGCATTGATGGCGATCGCCCTGAGCAGTGTCCATTCCTGCAGGCGGTGGACCAGAAACTCCTGCTCTCCGAGAGCCGTGGACATGGCGTGGAACCAGTCGGCGAATTCTGGGTCGGTGAGCAGTTGCGCCGCCCGCCGGTCCAGATGCCGGACCACCGCCGACTGCGCCATCACGGTATCCGGATCGCGCAGGACCGACCGCGCCAGCGCGGCTTCGTCCTCCTGGCGGACATCCGCCAGCTCTCGCAGGTAGCGGGCGAACCGTTGATGTTCGTCATCGGCCGGCTGCGCGGTGTCGCTCCAGCCGTTCACGCCGCCACCTCTTCGGGACGTTCGACCAGTTGGCCGTTGATGAAGGTCGCTCCGGTGCGGACCAGGGCGACGAGGTGGGGCGCGTTGACTGCGCGCCAGCGGGCCTGGGCCGACTCGATCAGCTTGAACGCCATGGCCAGCCCGGCCGCCCGCGATCCGGGGCCTTTGGTGACCTTGGTGCGATGCCGGACCGTGGCGAACGTCGACTCAGTAGGGTTGGTCGTGCGTAGATGCACCCAGTGCTCAGCCGGGAAATCGTAGAAGGCCAGCAGCTCGTCAACGTCATCGACGACTTTCGCCACGGCCTTGCCGTACTTAGCACCGTAGGCGGCCTGGAATGCCTTCACCGCCGCCAGGGCGTGGTCCTTGTCCTCGGCGTTCCAGATCTCCGCCAGCGCCTTCTCCGCACCGGGCTGCGCCGATTTCGGCAGGGATCCGAGCACGTTGGCGATCTTGTGAAACCAGCAGCGCTGAGCCCTGGCCTGCGGAAACACCTCCCGTAGGGCGGTCCAGAACCCGAGTGCGCCGTCCCCGACGGCCAGGACCGGGGCGCGCATCCCGCGACGTTTGCAGTCGCGCAGCAGGTCCGCCCATGATTCGGTCGACTCTCGGTAGCCGTCGGACAGCGCGATGAGCTCCTTGCGGCCGTCAGCGCGCACACCGATCATCACGAGCAGGCACAACCGCTGCTCCTCCAGGCGGACGTTGATGTGCACGCCGCCGGCCCACAGGTAGACGTAGTCCACGTTCGACAGGTCGCGATCGGTGAAGGCGCGCTGCTCGGCCTTCCACTGCTCGGTCAACCGGGTAATCACCGGCGCGGACAGGCCGGAGCTCGAGCCGAGGAACTGCCCCAAAGCAGGCACGAAGTCTCCTGAGGACAGGCCATGCAGGTAGAGCAGCGGCAGCACCTCGGTGATCTTCGGTGTCTTACGCGCCCAGGGCGGCAGGATCGCCGAGGAGAACCCGCTTGCGCTCTCCGGTCACCTCATCGATGCGCTTGTCGTTGATGCGTGGTGCGCGGACCTCGATCGCGCCGGCCGCGGTGAGCACCTCCCGCGGGTGGTGGTAGCCGTTGCGCACGACCAGGCGCCGCCCGGCCTCGTCCCGTTCGTGGTCGAACTGGGCGATGTAGGCGTCGACCTCGGCTTTGAGTGCTTCGGCGAGCATCCGGCGGGCGCCCTCGCGGACGATCTCGTCGATCAGGGAGGAGGAGACGGGGACTTCTACGGTACGGCGGTCGCCGTCGGCGGGGTCAGAGACTACGGTGAGCATCGGGTGTGCCTTCCCAGCCGGCGTTGGCGCGTCGGCTATGCGTGAGAGACCTCAAACGATCAGTGGGAAGGTACACCCCTTCCCAGCCGATCCACAGGTCTCAAGCATTGCTCTGGGCCGACAACCAGGACGGTCTGCGAGGGCATGGGCAGCTCGCCGCTCCCAGGACCGGTAGCGCCCGCTCGGGGAGCGAAACTTCAACGGCTCGTTCGCACCACGCCGGGTTGTGCGTCAGCGGCCATCAGGGTGAGCACAGATGTGGGAGTGCTCACGCGCGGCACGGGGCCGACCCCCGAACGGCAGATTTTCCAGCACGGCAGAGGCCACCGAACAGCGCGACTGGCCTGCATGTTCGTCGTACCAGGCATAGAACGTCACCGTCCAGGAGCATCGGCAAGCCGCCCACTGGGCTGGTCGGCAACTCCACCAAGAGCCTGCTCAACAAGAGTCGCGTCGAAATTTTCGGGGTCGAAGCCAACCGCCATCAGGTTGCTTCGGGCCTCCGCCTCCGGGTGCTCCCGGCTCAGCAACAGTTTTTCGTCCGCAAAGGACCGGACGAGTTGCGCGCCCAGAGCCTCGACGGTGGCGGCTGAGGACGTTGCTGTATTTCGCTGCTGTACGGAGATCGCAAAGGCCCCTCGCGATGATCGCAAGGGGCCTTTGACCTGCGAGCCGCCTTGGGGAATCGAACCCCAGACCTTCTGTTTACAAGACAGATGCTCTGCCGATTGAGCTAAGGCGGCCTACCGAGACGAGTTTAGTGGGCCGGGGGGCCTATCGTCACGGTGGAATCACCGGCGACGGCGACGGGCGACCTCATAGAGGGCGATCCCGGCGGCGACGCCCGCGTTGAGGGACTCGGCCGCGGCGTTCATGGGGATCCGTACGACCAGGTCACACGACTGCCGTACCAGCCGGGACAGGCCCTTGCCCTCGGAGCCGACGACCACGACGAGCGGCTCGGCGATCAGCTCGGCGTCGGCGACGTCCATGGTCGCATCGCCGTCGAGGCCGATCACGAACAGGCCGGCCTCGCGGTACGCGACGAGCGTCTGGGTCAGGTTCGAGGCGCGGGCGACCGGAAGGTTGGCGAGTGTGCCGGCCGAGGTCTTCCACGCGCTCGCCGTGACGCCTGCCGACCGGCGGGACGGGACGACGAGCCCGTGCGCGCCGAACGCGGTCGCCGAACGCGCGATGGCGCCCAGGTTGCGGGGGTCGGTCACCCCGTCGAGCGCCACGATCAGCGGCACCTCGGCGGCGTCCCGTGCCCGTTCGACGAGCTGCTCCGGGTGGGCGTACTCATAGGGCGGGACCTGCAGGCCGATGCCCTGATGAACACTGCTCTCGGTCAGCCGGTCGAGCTTGTCACGGGTGACCTCCAGCAATGCGATGCCGCGACCGGCCGCGATCTTGATCGACTCCCGGACCCGGTCGTCGTTGTCGATCCGCTGCGCGATGTAGAGCGCACTCGCCGGGATCTCGGCGCGCAGCGCCTCGAGGACGGGGTTGCGCCCGCCGATGATTTCCGGCGCGTCATCCCGGCGCTGCCGAGTCGGCGTGCGAGCCGTACGCTCGCCGGAGGCCCGCCCGGCGGCCTCACGCTCAAGCCGCTGCTCGCGTGCCTTGTCCTTGTACCAGTGCCGCATGTGAGCGGGCGGAGTCGCGCCTCGGCCCTCCAGGGAACCGCGGATCTTCCCGCCCGATCCCTTGGGAGTGCCCTGCCTCTTAGCCGGCTTCCTCGAAGCCCGTCCAGCCATGGTCTCTAGCGTACGGCCCGCGCCGGGGAGCTTTGCCAGAAGCGATGGCGACGCGGAAAAACCGTCACTACCGCGACAGCTCCCAGCGGGGGCCCTGAGGAGTGTCCTCGACCACGACTCCGGCGGCGGCGAGCTGGTCACGGATCGCGTCGGCAGCGGCGTAGTCCTTACGGTCGCGGGCGGCCTGACGCTGCTCAAGCGCGACCGCGATCAGCGCGTCGACCACCTCGCGCAGCCCCGAGTCGCCGCCAGAACGCCACTGCTCCGACCTGGGGTCGAGACCGAGCACGTCGAGCATGTTCTGCGTCTCGGCCAGCAGCCGGGCGACCTGCTCCTTGTTGCCCTGGGCCAGCGCCACGTTGCCCTCACGGACGACCTCGTGGATCACGGCCAGCGCCTGGGAGACGTTGAGGTCGTCGTCCATCGCGTCCACGAACGCCTGCGGCAGCGGGGCGTCGGCGTCCACATCGTGGATCACCTCGGCCGCCCGCGTGACGAACCCCTCGATGCGCCGGTAGCCCGCCGCGGCCTCCTGGAGCGCCTCCTCCGAGTAGTCGATCTCCGACCGGTAGTGGGCCGCGACGAGGTAGTAGCGCAGTTCGACCGGGCGGACCTTGCGGAGCATCTCGGGGATCAGCAGGGAGTTGCCGAGCGACTTGCTCATCTTCTCGCCGCCGAGCTTCAGCAGGCCGTTGTGCAGCCAGTAGCGCGCGAAGCCGTCACCCGCCGCCTGCGACTGGGCGATCTCGTTCTCGTGGTGCGGGAAGATCAGGTCGACACCGCCGCCGTGGATGTCGAAGGTCTCTCCGAGATACTTCGTGGCCATCGCCGAGCACTCCAGGTGCCAGCCGGGACGGCCGCGCCCCCACGGCGTCGGCCACGTCGGCTCGCCGGGCTTGGCGCCCTTCCACAGGGCGAAGTCACGCGGGTCGCGCTTGAGCGAGTCGGTGTCGGTGTCGCCGGCCGCCCGCATGTTCTCCAACTTCTGGTTGGAGAGCTTGCCGTACCGATCGGCGTACGACACGACGTCGAAGTAGACGTCGCCGCCCACCGCGTACGCGTGGCCCTTGTCGATGAGCCGCCGCATCAGCTCGACCATCTCGGGAACGTGACCCATCGCGCGCGGCTCGACCGTGGGCGGCAGGCAGCCGAGCTGGTCGTAGGCCCAGGTGAAGGCACGCTGGTTGCGCTCCGCGACGACGAACCACGGCACGCCTTCCCCGGCGGCCACTCGGATGATCTTGTCGTCGAGGTCGGTGACGTTGCGGCAGAACGTCACGTCGTAGCCCTGCCGCGTCAGCCATCTGCGGAGCACGTCGAAGTTGACCCCGGACCGGATGTGGCCGATGTGCGGCGGAGCCTGAACGGTCGCACCACACAGGTACATCGAGACCCGGCCGGGCTCGACCGGAACGAATTCGCGGACAGCACGTGTGCTGGTGTCGTAGAGGTGCAGGCTCACACACGCAAGGCTAACGCCTGACGCTACGGCGCAAGCCTACTTACGGGTCCGTGAGCGCCCCGCGGAGGCATTTCCCACCGTACGGCATGCACTTGTGCCCCGTAAGTCCCGTCAATCGCGCGAACCGACTCAGCGGGAGAATGTCTTGTCCGGAGTGATGCGGACGATGACGCGCTCGCCGTCCGGATCGGCCTCCACCCAGTCCTGGCCCGTGTACTTGCGGGAGAGCTCCTGGATCAGCTCACCCGTCTTGTCGTCGGCGAGCGTGGCCGTACCGCGGACCTCGGCGTACCGGTAGGGGTTGGCCGCGTCGATCACCACGATCGACACCCGGGGATCGCGGACGATGTTCCGGTGCTTGCGGCGGCCCTTCAACGTCGAGAACAGTACGTCGTCGCCGTTGGTCTTGACCCAGACCACCGACGCCTGGGGGCTTCCGTCGGGGTTGAGGCTCGCGATGGTGGCGAAGTTCGCCCCATCGAAGAGATCACGCGCACTGTCCGGCAGCATCGGATCCTCCTGTCCGTTTGAAGAACATCCCTACAACGAGCGCCCGGCGCTCGTCCACCCAGATGATTCCAGAGCGGCGGCGTTTCACACCGCATCGGTCGCACCGGCCCTCTCCCCGCTACGCGGCCGTACGCTCCGATCCGCCGCCGGCCCCGACGCTCTGCGGCGAACCTCGCCCGCCCTGCGGCTTCTGTAGGCTCGAAAAGCCATGAACGCGACTCCCCCCGCTCAACGACACCGTGGCGCCGACTCCCGAGGGCACGGTGTCGCCAGCACTTCAGAACGCCGCACAGCGGCCGCGGGAACCCGCGCCGTCACGCGTTCCGCCTCCCGTCCGTCCCGATCCGTCGACGCTCCGCTCGCGCTGCGCCGTACGGCCATCGGCCTGGCGGCTCTCGCCCTCGCCCTGCTGGCCGGGGCGGCCTGCGCGCTTTCTTTCGAGGACCTGCGTCGACTGGCCCTCGCCGGAAACGCGGATCCACAACTCGCCTATCTTTATCCGGCGGCGTTCGACATCCTGCTGATCGTCGCGCTGGTATGCGTTCCCCTGCTGCGCGGTGTACGACTCCTGGTCCGGCTGCAGGCCGGTTTCATCCTGGTCCTCCTACTGGCCACCGCAGCGGCGACGGCCGCGGCGACCGCCGCCGGCACGACCTTCGAACCGAGACCGGCCGCCATCGTCGTGGCGCTGTTCCCCTGGGTGATGCTCGTCTTCGGACTCTGGCTTCTGCTGCTCCTGCTCAAGCACGCGCGGACGAACCGGGCCGACCTGGACGAGGACGAGGACGAGGACGAGGACACCGCCGAGGACGGGCACGCCGAGGATTTCCTGCCGTTCGACAGCGATCACAGGGCCGCCCGGCCGGGTGCGGCTCGCTCCGTCACCGAGCCCCGGCCTGCTGCCACCGGCCCGTCCACCGTGGCCGCCTTAGCCGCCGCGCCGACCGCATCGCCGGCCGCGTCGCCGGCTCCCGCCGGCCACGGCGAGACGGACGCGGACGCTCACGTCACGACCGGCTCGACGCCTGCGGCCCGGCCGCCTGCCGACCCGGCCCCGGACACTCGCGACCCCGCCGAGGCCCACGACGACATCCCGGCCGCTGAGGCCGAGAACGCAGCCTCCGGGGGAACAGACATCGAGGGCACAGACACCGGGAATACCGACGCAGGGGACTCTGACACAGGAGGCTCTGACACAGAGGCTCCGGCCACGACCCCGGCTTCGGCCGAGCCGCCGCCGACCGCCGCCCTTCCGCCGCGACCGGAGCCGGCTCCGCCGGCGGATGCACGGCCCGATCGCCCCCTCCGCTGGGGTGACCTGGTCCGTCCGCACACCGGCGACGTGCTCGTCCATCCCAGACGCAGGGACACCGGCGAGTCTCCCGCCGAGTCCGGGTCAGAGCACACCCCCGTGGCCGGCACCGAGGCCGCCACCACGGAGCCGACGTCGGGGGACACGCCTGCGCCCGGTCCGCTGGCGGCCCCGGTGCCCGGTCACACGTCCGTCCCGGAAACGGCGGCGGTGGCGGACGCTCCGGCGGACGAGTCCGGGGTCGACACGCAACCGCTCCGGCACATCACCGGCGTCCCCGATCCCGCCCACGACAGGGAGGCCGCGGCACCGGAGGAGCGATCCGCCGACGACGACACCCACGACACGACCGCGACCGAGGACGGGACCGGCCGCGACGAGCACGATGACGTGCCGCTGGCGCCGCCGTCCGGACGCATGCGCAGCACCCCGCTTCCGCCGAAGTAGCGAAGCTCCCGAGAAAGACCGCGACGGCTCCCGTCCCCCTCCAGAAACGTGCGAAGGCCCGCCCGGTCGTCGAAACGACCGGGCGGGCCTTCGCATGTTCGTGTCACCGCGCCACCGACTCCGCCGTGCGCGACGGACGTCCATCGCACTCCGGCGAAGCGCTGCGCACACGCCTGCCTTGCGGGCTACGCCCGCGGCCGCGGGCCACCCCCTACACCCCTGAAGCCGGGGGACTGTCCCTAGGCGCGGGATCGGCCGCGGATGCCGGCCACGATCGAGACGCCGATGACCGCCAGCACCACCTGCATGACCAGTTCGATCCAGTCGATGCCTGGCGTGGTCGCCACACCCATCACCTGGGCGATAGCGGTTCCGATCAGCGCTGCGACGATGCCGACCACGATCGTCAGAATCCAGCCGATCGGCTGCCGGCCCGGTAGGAAGAGACGCCCGAGAGCACCGATGATCGCACCGATGATGATGGCGCCGAAAATCGTACCGATTGTCATATCGACCTCCCCTTGAGGGTGACCCTTTCACTCTCGAAGGGAGGGATACCCCATGTCCGGAAAATATGCGTCCAGCAAACGAAAAAGAGGGGCGCGGCTTGTTTCCGCGGCACGCTTCCACGGGCGTTCACAACGCCCGCCCCGGGCGCTCTCCAGGGCTGTCCTGGCCTCATCCGCATCGCCCCTGACGCCTTCGCCCGCCGTACGGTGACCGACCGGCTCACTTGAGGACGATGGCGGTCGCGATCGCCGCGATGCCCTCGCCCCGGCCGGTGAGGCCAAGGCCGTCGGTGGTGGTGGCGCTGACGCTCACCGGCGCGCCGACGGCGGCCCCCAGCGCCTTCTCGGCCTCCGTACGGCGCGGGGCGAGCTTGGGGCGGTTCCCGATGATCTGGACCGCCACGTTGCCGATCTCGAAACCGGCCACCCGCACCTGTCGTACGGTCTCCTCGAGCAGGGCGACGCCGGACGCGCCGGCCCAGCGCGGGTCGGCGGTGCCGAACAGCCCGCCGAGGTCTCCGAGCCCCGCGGCCGACAGCAGCGCGTCGCAGCACGCGTGGGCCGCCGCGTCGCCGTCCGAGTGCCCGGCGAGCCCGGTCTCGCCCGGCCAGTGCAGCCCTGCGAGGTAGAGCTCCCTACCCGATGCGAAAGGGTGGACGTCGACTCCGACGCCCACCCTCGGCAATGTCATGTTCAGGAGTTCAGCACCTCGTCGAGGAGAGCCTCCGCCTTGTCCTCGTTGGTCTTCTCCGCGAGAGCGAGCTCACTGACGAGGATCTGCCGCGCCTTGGCCAGCATCCGCTTCTCACCGGCGGACAGGCCACGCTCCTTGTCCCGGCGCCACAGGTCCCGGACGACCTCGGCCACCTTGTTGACGTCGCCCGACGCCAGCTTCTCGAGGTTGGCCTTGTAGCGGCGAGACCAGTTGGTGGGCTCCTCCGTGTGCGGCATGCGCAGCACGTCGAAAACGCGCTCGAGTCCCTCTTGACCGACGACGTCGCGCACACCGACGAGCTCGGCATTTTCCGCTGGCACCTGGACGGTAAGGTCGCCCTTGTCGACCTTCAGTACCAAATAGGTCTTTTCCTCACCCTTGATGGTTCGGGTCGTGATGGCCTCGATCCGAGCAGCCCCATGGTGGG
Organism: Sphaerimonospora sp. CA-214678; assembly: GCF_050942215.1. Classification (GTDB taxonomy): domain Bacteria; phylum Actinomycetota; class Actinomycetes; order Streptosporangiales; family Streptosporangiaceae; genus Sphaerimonospora. The sequence continues at coordinate 868,281 of NZ_CP192056.1, read as the reverse complement.
GGTAGACGACAGTGTCGCCGACCTGGAAAGTCATGTGACGAGTACCCCTTCCGCTGTACTCCAGGATACCACGCGGTTACCGCCTCCCGGAACAGTGAAAGGAACATAACTGCAGGTCAAAGCCTCGTTTTAGGACTTGACAAGCCGTCGACTCTGTGAATGGGCATTTCCGACATACGGGATGACCTGCGCTGGCGCGGGTTTCCGTCACCCGGGAGTCGCCGTCGAACCGGTCAGCGGCGCGGATAAGGTGATTGCTGCCCCATACACGCCCGTACCAAGGAGACCTCGAACCGTGACCAGCAGCAGCCGCCGCAGGGTGATCGCCGTTGCCGCGCTCCTCGCCGCCATCCCTGCACTGGCCGCGTGTGGCGCCGGTTGGGGCGCCAACACCAACATGCCCTACGCGCCCACCGAAGCGGGCGTACTCATCGAGAACACCGGCTCGGGCATGAGCTACGGCAAGAACGGCGTCATGGTCAGCCAGGCGTTCGTCCTCGGCCCGGACCCGGGTCAGCAGATCGCCGCCGGAGGCTCCGCGCCGGTTCACCTCACGTTCGTCAGCCACAACGAGGGTCCCGACTCCCTCACCGCGATCACCGCGGACGAGCAGCAGGCCGTCCGCGTCAACGTCCCCAACCCGATCGACGTGCAGCCGGGCACCCTGGTCAAGACACCCGGCGTCACCGTCGAGGGGCTCGTCCAGCCACTGCGCGGCGGCGAGACCCTGCAGCTCACCCTGCAGTTCAAGAACGCCGGGGCCATCGCGCTCAACGTGCCGGTGATCACCAGGAGCCGCGAGTTCGCCTCGCTTCCGCCCGCCCCTCAGCCGTCCGCCTCGCCGTCCGAGACGCCGACGCCGGACGAGACCACGGCACCGTCCGACACGCCGAGCCCTGACACCACGCCGGAGACATCAGACCAGGACTCCAGCGAGCAGACCTGAGATGACCGGCACCGGGAGTCAGTCCTCGATCAGGTCGAACTTGTAGCCGAGACCGCGGACGGTGAGAATGCAGCGGGGATTGGCAGGGTCCTCCTCGACCTTCGCGCGCAGGCGTTTCACGTGGACGTCCAAGGTCTTGGTGTCGCCCACGTAGTCGGCGCCCCAGACCCGGTCGATGAGCTGGCCACGGGTCAGCACCCGCCCGACGTTGCGCAGCAGCACCTCGAGCAGTTCGAACTCCTTGAGCGGAAGCTGCACCTGCCGCCCGCGCACGGCCACGACGTGCCGGTCCACGTCCATGCGTACGGGCCCGGCGGCGAGCACCGCCGACTGCGGCTCCTCGATGTCGCCGCGTCGCCGCAGCACAGCGCGGATGCGAGCCACCAGTTCCCTGGACGAGAACGGTTTGGTGACGTAGTCGTCGGCCCCGAGCTCCAGGCCCACCACCTTGTCGATCTCGCTGTCCTTCGCGGTCAGCATGATCACCGGGACGTTCGACCGCTGCCGCAGTGCCCGGCACACCTCGGTCCCGGGCAGGCCGGGCAGCATCAGGTCGAGCAGGACGATGTCGGCCCCGGAACGGTCGAAGGCCTCCAGCGCGTCCGGGCCGGTCGCCGCCACGGCGACCTCGAACCCTTCCTTCCTGAGCATGTACGACAGAGCGTCGGAGAACGACTCCTCGTCCTCCACGACGAGAACACGCGTCACTTGGCGGCCTCCAGGGGGGTGATCGTACGTCGAGGGGCGGTCGCCGTACTCGGTGAATCGGCCGCCTGACCGTCCTCGAAAGCGGGCAGGCGGAGGGTGAAGGTCGATCCGGAGCCCTCCTTGCTCCACACGCTGACCTCGCCGCCGTGCGCGACGGCCACATGCTTGACGATCGCGAGCCCGAGTCCGGTCCCGCCGGTGGCCCTGGACCGGGCGGGGTCGGCCCGGAAGAAGCGTTCGAAGATGCGCTCCTGAGCGGACTCCGAGATGCCGATACCCTGGTCGCTCACGCTCACCTCGATCGCACCCCGCATCTCCCGCACGCTCACCACCACACGGGTGTGCTCCGGGCTGTAGGCGATGGCGTTGTCGATCAGGTTGCGCAGGGCGGTGACCAGAAGCTCGTCGTCGCCCCAGGCCACCAGATCCTCGGCGCCGCCCGTCACCAGCGTGATGTCCTTGGCCGATGCCTTGGTGTTGCAACGGTCGACGGCGTCGTGGACGGCCTCGTCGATCCGTACCGGTCCGGGAGCCGGGACGGGCTCGCCGCCCTGGATCCGGGAGAGCGTGATCAGGTCTTGGACGAGGTAGGTCAGGCGGGCCGCCTCGTGCTGCATCCGGCCGGCGAAGCGCTTCACGGCCTCCGGCTCTTCCGCCGCGCCCTGAATGGTCTCGGCGAGCAGGCTCAGCGCGCCGACCGGGGTCTTCAGCTCGTGGCTCACGTTGGCCACGAAGTCCCGGCGTACGGCCTCGACCCGCTGCCGCTCGGTCTGGTCCTCAGCGAGGACGAGCACCAGGCCGTGCGCGCCCAACGGGGCGACCCGTACGGCGAACGTCGTCGACTCCTGCCCGAATTTGTGGCCGACCGTCTCGATCTCGCTCTCGCGGATCTCGCCGTCCCTGCGCACCTTCCTGGCCAGCGCGAGCAGTTCCGCCGCCATGAGCGAGTCTCCGTGCACCAGGCCGAAGGCCCGTGCCGCCGAGCTCGCGCGCAGCACACGGTCCTCCCGGTCCAGGACGACGGCCGAGGACGGCAGCACGGCGAGGACCGACGCGACGCCGGGCGGCAGCGCATCGGCGGGCCGTGCGGACGTTCCGGGCGTCTCGGTGTTCGCCTGCCGGCGGATCGCGAGCATCACGACCGAGCCGGCGACGAATCCGCCCATCGCCGCGAGGCTCGCCAGCAACTCGTTCACGTTAAGAATGCTAGGCGGCGATTCCAGCCCTTCGCCCTGCCGTACCAGGTATGACCAGGACTTTCCAGCAAAGTTCACCCAACGGTCGGTATTCGTTCATGGGCACCCGATTGGCTGATCGCATGCGCGACGCCTACCACGAAGAGCTGGAAGCCCTCACCGGCCGTCTGGTGGAGATGACCCGTCTGGTCCGTACGGCCATGTCACAGGCCACCACGGCGCTCCTGGACGCCGATCTGGAGCTGGCCGAGACCGTCATCGCCCAGGACGACGGGGTCGACCTGCTGCATGCCGAGATCGAGACCTCGATTTACGAGCTGATGGCCACCCAGCAGCCCGTCGCCGTCGACCTGCGCACGATCGTGACCTCGCTGCAGATGGCGGCGGACCTGGAGCGGATGGGCGATCATGCCGGGCACATCGCCAAGATCGCGCGGATGCGCCACCCCGAGTCCGCGATCCCGCCGGGGCTGCGCGGCACGATCGTCGAGATGGGCTCCATCGCGGAGAACCTGATCACCAAGGCCGCCGACTGCGTGGTGTCGCGAGACATCCGGCTCGCGCGGGAACTGGAGAAGGACGACGACGACATGGACCGGCTGCACCGGCGGCTGTTCCGCGTCCTGCTCGCCAAGGACTGGGACCACGGCATCGAGACCGCGATCGACATCACCCTGGCCGGCCGCTACTACGAGCGCTATGCCGACCATGCCGTACGGGTCGCCCGCGACGTGGTCTATCTGGTCACCGGCGGCCGGGACATGGACGCGGCCACGACCCACCTCCCGTGATCTTGCGAATTCTCGCAGTCTCACCCACCGACCTGCGCGATCACGGTCCGTGATCTTGCAGAAACTCGCAGACTTGGCCGCCGACCTGGCCGAACACCCTCCGTGATCTTGCAGTGCAAGATCACGGAGGGGGAAGTCGCAGCTCAGCCATGCCACATGCGAGTTTCTGCAAGATCACGAACGAAGGTCGCGCAGGTCAGTGACCACCCTTGCGAGTATTCGCAAGATCACGCCCTGAGGGGGTGGGTTACTTCTTGCCCTGGTTGGCGACCGCCTCGATGGCGGCGGCAGCGGCCTCGGGGTCGAGGTACTCGCCCTTGCCGACGGGGCGGAAGTCGGCGTCCAGCTCGTAGCGCAGCGGGATGCCGGTCGGGATGTTCAACCCCGCGATCTCCGCGTCGCCGATGCCCTCCAGGTGCTTGACGAGCGCGCGCAGCGAGTTGCCGTGCGCCACCACGAGCACGGAACGGCCGGCCGCGAGGTCGGGCACGATCTCGTCGTACCAGTACGGCAGCATGCGCTCCACGACGTCCTTGAGGCACTCGGTCCTGGGCAGCAGCTCCGGCGGCAGTGTGCCGTACCGGCGGTCGCCGAACTGGGAGTACTCGTCGTCGTCGGCGATCGGCGGCGGCGGGACGTCATAGGAACGGCGCCACAGCATGAACTGTTCCTCGCCGAACTCGGCGCGGGTCTGTGCCTTGTCCTTGCCCTGCAGCGCGCCGTAGTGCCGCTCGTTCAGCCGCCAGGAACGGCGTACCGGCAGCCACAGCAGGTCGGCCGCCTCGAGGGCGAGGTTCGCCGTCTTGATCGCCCGGGTGAGCACCGAGGTGTGCACCACGTCCGGGCGGATGCCCGCCTCGTCGAGGAGCCGCCCGCCCCGCCGTGCCTCCTCCTCACCGGTCGGCGAGAGTGTGACGTCCACCCAGCCGGTGAACAGACCCTTGAGATTCCATTCGCTCTCGCCATGCCGCAGCAGCACCAAAGTCGCCATGCGGCCAATCCTACTTTCACCCCGTCGGCTCGCGTGTCAGGAGTCGATCACCCGGGCGAAGGGCCGGAGATTGGCCAGCGACTCGCCCCGCTTGACCCGCCACTCCCACTCCCGCCGGATCGAGGAGGCGAAGCCGAGCTCGAGCGCGCGGTCGAACGACTCGTCGGAGTAGGTCAGTACGCAGCCGAGAATTCGGTCGATCTCCTCCTCCGTCACAGCGCCGAGCGGCAGCCTGCCCACCAGGTGCACGTCTCCGACCGGGTCGACGGCGAAGTGCACGCCGTACATCGAGCCGTTCTTGAGCAGCAGCCACCGGTAGAACTCGGCGTGGTTCTCGTCCGGCTGCCGGCAGAAGAACGCCTCGATACTGAGCGCCTGATCCCCGACGATGAGCCAGGTCAGCGTGGCGAGCTTGTGCCGGCCCGGCAGCGTGACCAGGAACGCCCCTGGCCGGGGCCGCTCGTACGACAGCTCGGCCGACCGCAGCGCGGCCTCGATGACGTTCTCGGGGTCCGCGCCGGCGGAGTCGCGGCCGTCCTGGTCCGGTCTCATGACCCCAGCCTACGAGCTGACCGCGACGGGCATCCGGTGGAGCTGGGCCAGCGCGCCCGCGTAAACGTCCACCAGCCGGGCCGCGGTGGCCGACCAGCCGAAGGCCGTCGCGTGCCGTACGGCGTTGGCGGACAGCTCGCCGAGCAGCGACGGGCGCTGCGTGAGGCGGCCGAGCACCCGGGCCCAGTCGCCGGGGTCGTGGGTGTCGACGAGCACGCCGGAGACGCCGTCCTTGACGGCCGTTCGCAGTCCGCCAACGGAGGCGGCGGCCACCGGGGTGCCGCATGCCTGGGACTCCAGCGCGACGAGGCCGAACGACTCGTTGTGGGAGGGCACCACCGTCACGTCGGCCGCCCGATACCAGTCGGCCAGCTCCTCCTGCGGGGCCGGCGGCGCGAGCCGTACGACATCGAGGATGCCCAGCCTGACGGCGAGGTCGGCGAGCAGCGACGGACGGGCCAGGCCGTTGCCGCTGGGGCCGCCGACGCAGGCCACGACCAGCCTCGAGCGCAGCTCCGGGTTCTCGATGAGCATGCGCGCGGCGGCCTTGAGCAGGATGTCCGGCGCCTTCAGCGGCTGTATGCGGCCGACGAACAGCAGTATGTGCGCGTCCTGCGGCAGGCCGAGGCGGCGACGCGCCGCGCTCTTCGAGCCCGGCCGGAAGACGGTGAGGTTGACGCCCGGGTTCACGACCGCCACCCGCTCGCGGGCGGCGCCGTAGAGCTCGATGAGCTCCCCGGCCTCGGCCTCGGTGTTGGCCACGAGACGGTCGGCGACCTCGACGACCTGCTCCTCGCCGAGCACCCGCATCTTCGGCTCCGGCCGGTCGCCCTCGGCGAGCAGCAGGTTCTTCACCTTGGCCATCGTGTGCATCGTGTGCACGAGCGGCACTCCCCAGCGCTCCTTGGCGAGCCAGCCCACCTGCCCGGAAAGCCAGTAGTGGGAGTGGATGACGTCGTAGCGGCCCGGGTCGTACATCGCCTCGGTGCGCAGCACGCCCGACAGGAAGCCGCACAGCTGACCGGGCAGGTCGCCGCGGTCCAGCTCCTCGTACGGCCCGGCCGTGACGTGGCGTACCAGGACGCCCGGGACGATCTCGGTCACCGGCGGCAGATCGCGCGCCGTGCGCCGGGTGAAGATCTCCACCTCGATGCCGAGGGCCGCCAGGCGTTTGGCCACCTCGACGATGTAGACGTTCATTCCTCCCGCATCCCCCGTGCCCGGCTGGTCGAGCGGGGATGTGTGCACGCTGATCGTCGCGACACGGCTGATCCGACGCCGTCTGAGCGTCACCCGAACCACCTCCGAGAGGCTTACAACCCAAAAATTCTCCACAAACTTCCCGAGCGAACGTCCGCACCCGGCCGCCACATTCTCCTGAGAGGATGGTGATCCCGCTCCGGACGTGTCCCGCGACGCCGCCCGCGCGGGATACAGGTGGGTTCAGGTGGGTTCCGAGCGACGAGGGAAGGGCGATTGCGGTGACGGAGCGCAGGACCGCGGTGGTGACCGGCGCGAGCAGCGGGATCGGCGAGGCGACCGCGCGGCGGCTCGCCGCCGCGGGTTTCGATGTGGTGGCGGCGGCGCGGCGGCGGGACAGGCTGGACAAGCTGGCCGACGAGGTCCCCCACATCACCCCCGCCACGCTCGACGTGACCGCCCAGGAGTCCGTCGACGCCCTGGCCTCCGCGATCGAGCGCTGCGACGTGCTGGTGAACAACGCGGGCGGCGCGATCGGGCTGGAACCCGTCTCCGTGGGGCGGGTGGCCGACTGGCAGCGCATGTACGACGTGAACGTGCTCGGTTCGCTGCGGATGACCAGGGCGCTGCTGCCGAAGCTGATCGCCTCCGGCGACGGCGTGCTGGTGATGCTGACATCGGTCGCCGGGCTCGTCTCGTACGAGGGGGGCGGCGGCTACTGCGCCGCCAAGCACGCCCAGACGTCGATGACCGAGACGCTGCGCCTGGAGCTGTGCGGCGAGCCGGTGCGGGTCGTCGAGATCGCGCCCGGCATGGTCAAGACCGAGGAGTTCTCGCTGACGCGGTTCAACGGCGACGCCGAGCGTGCCGCGAAGGTCTACGAGGGCGTTCCCGGCCCGCTGACCGCCCTCGACATCGCCGACGTGATCACCTTCGCCGTCACGCGACCGCCGCACGTGAACATCGACCGGATGGTCATCCGGCCGCGGGCGCAGGCCGCCCAGCACAAGGTGCACCACGTCGCCTCGGGCACGTGAGGAGCCGGCCGATCGGGACGATCACCCGTGGGACCACCGGGCACAACCGGCTGCGGCGGTCCGACCGGTGGATCGCCGCCGTGCACGGTCCGCTGCTCCGATCGGCCGCGCGTACCCACGCCGTCCCGCCCGGACCGGCGGACGGCGGGGACGCGGCCACGCCCCTGGTGGTGGATCTCGGCTTCGGCGCCTCCCACATAACGACATACGAGCTTTTCGCCAGGCTGCGCCGGGTGTGCCCGACCGTACAGATCGTGGGCGTCGAGATCGATCCCGAGCGCGTCGCGGCGGCCAAGCCGTACGAACGGGAGGGGCTGTCGTTCGTACGCGGCGGCTTCGAGCTGCCGGTGGCCCGCCGGCCGCTGATCGTACGCGCGTTCAACGTGCTCAGGCAGTACGGCGAGGCCGACGCCTGGGCGCACTGGGATGTGCTGCGCGCCGGCCTCCACCCGTCCGGGGTGATCGTGGAGGGCACCTGCTCCGAGATCGGACACCGGGCGGTGTGGGTGACGCTCGGCGCCGAGGGCCCACGCACCCTGACCTTCGCGGCCCGGTTCACCGGCTTCGTACGCCCCTCCGAGTTGGCGGAACGGCTGCCCAAGACGCTCATCCACCGCAACGTGCCGGGCGAGCGGGTGCACGCCTTCCTCACCGCCTGGGACCGGGCCTGGGCCGCCTGCGCGCCCTTCGGGGCGTACGGCTCGCGCCAGCGCTGGATCAGGGCCGCCGAACTGCTGGCCCGGGACTGGCCGGTGGCGACGGCGCCGCCCACCGGGGGTCCCTCCCGGTGGCGGCTCGGCGAGATCACCCTGCCTTGGAGCGCGGTCGCCCCTGATAGCGTCGGCGCATGCGTTTCGTCCTCGGCCCCGAGATCACGCCCGAACTCTTCGAGGACCTCCTCAGCTGCTGGGTCGATGTGACGAACGCCGGCGGCGCCGTCGGATTCGTGCCGCCGGTGACCGCCGACGACATCAGGGCCACGGCCGAGAAGACGTTCGCCCGCACCGCCGGCTCAGCGGCCCCCGACACGGTGCTGGTCGGGTTCGACGACGATGACGACGGCCGCGCGGCATGCTGGCTGATCCTCGCCGACAGCGAGTCGGGCCTGCGCGCGCACTGGCGGTGGCTGGTGCGCGTCATGGTCCACCCCAAGCACCAGGGCAAGGGGTACGGCAGGGCCCTCTTGCTGGCCGCCGACGACGCCGCCCGATCGCTCGGGCTCGACGCGCTGCAGCTGACCTGCCGGGGCGGCACCGGGGTGGACGCGTTCTACGCGAGCGTCGGCTATCGCGAGGTCGGCCGGGTGCCGCGGTCGATCCGCGTCTCGCCCGGTGACGACCGCGACGAGATCTACATGCTGAAGTGGCTCCGAGATGGTTAACCGAATACTTACCTCGATTCCGCCAAGATTTCCTCGAACACGGCATAAGCTGCGGAGTCGAACAGTACGAACCGCGCCTCGGCGACGGACGACCCGGCCGGCCAGGCCTGCCGTACCGTCGACAGGGCGATGCGAGCCGCGTCGCGCATCGGCCATCGGTAGACCCCCGCGGAGATCGCGGGGAACGCCACTGTGACGGCGCCCAGCGACGCGGCCACGACCAGCGACTCCCGGTAGCAGGAGGCGAGCAGATGCGACCTGTCCTCGCCACGCGAGTAAACGGGCCCCACGGTGTGGATCACCCACCGGGCCTGAAGCGCCCCCGCCGTGGTGGCCACGGCCTGACCGGTCGGCAGGCCGTCCGGATAGCGGGACGCGCGCAGTTCCCGGCACTCCGCCAGGATCTCGGGACCTCCGCGCCGATGGATCGCCCCGTCCACGCCTCCGCCGCCCATCAGGGAGGAGTTGGCCGCGTTGACGATCGCGTCCACCCGCTGATCGGTGATATCGCCCTGGACGAGCGAGATGTTCATGACTCCCACCTCTCTACAGCACGTAGTACTACTCCGGGTAGCCTTGATGGTGTGAAGGGACTCGGCGAGCTTGAACGCACCATCATGGACATTCTGTGGGCACAGAACACCCCGTTGACGGCCCGTGAGGTCGGGCGCCTCATAGAAGACCGCGATCTGGCGCCCACCACTGTGATGACCGTGCTCGACCGGCTCTCTCGCAAGGGCTTCCTCAACCGCACGAGGGACGGCCGGGCCTGGCGTTACCAGCCCGCGGCGAGCCGGGACGCCTACGTCGCCGAGCTCATGCTCGAAGCCCTCGACCTGACCGGCGACCGCGACGCCGCGCTGACGCGCTTCGCGCAGGCGGTGTCGGGCTCGGAGGCGGAGATCCTGCGAAGAGCCCTGATGGAGCTGGAGGACAATTGATCGCGGCGGCCGTCCTCGCGGCACTCGCCGCCGCCTGTGTCCTGGCGGCGGAGGGGCTCACCCACGCCAAGTGGGCCTGGCACGCGCCACGCACCGCCATCCTGCTGTGGCAGTCGGTCGGCGTCACCTGGGGACTCGCCACCACCGGCGCGCTGCTCGCCTACGCCCTGGAGCCGTACGGCAGGGGCGTGGTCCACGGCCTCGCGAGCCTGCTCACGGGCTTCGGCTACGGCGTGGGCGATCCGCGGGACATGGTCAGGCTGCTCGCCCTCGCGGCCGGGCTGATGCTTCTGGCCCTCCTCGTGGCGCTGCCGCTGGTCGCCGGAGCGCGTACGCTGCGTGCCCGGCGCCGGCACCGCGAGCTGCTCTCGCTGATCGCCCGCGACGAGCCCGCCGTGCCGGGTGTCCGCGTCGTGGACTTCCCGGGCGCCGCCGCCTACTGCCTGCCCGGGCTGAGGTCACAGGTCGTGATCAGCAACGGGACCCTGCGGCTGCTGTCCCCCGACGAGCTCGACGCCGTGCTGGCCCACGAGAGCGCGCACGTGCGCGAGCGGCATGACCTCGTGCTGCTGCCGTTCGCGGCGCTGCGCCGCGCGCTGCCGTGGTCGAAGCTCATCAGGGACGCGCAGCTGTCGGTCGAGTTGCTCATCGAGATGGCGGCGGACGACCGTGCCCGCCGGCGCTGCAGCCCGCGGCGGCTGGCCACGGCACTGCTGCGGTTCGGCGCAGCGAACACGCTGCCCGCTCCGGAGGGCGCGCTGGGCGCCCTCGGCGCACCGGGCGGGCTCGGGCTGCCCGGCGCGTCCGCCGGAGCGAACGTGATGGCCAGGGTGAACCGTCTGGTGCGGCCGGAGACCACGATCCCGGCCCCGCGCCGCTTCTTCATCCTGGTCGGCTCCGCCGTGCTGACGGCGTCGGCGCCGCTGCTGTGGCTGATTCCCGGCTGATTCTTGGGTGCTAGCTTAAGTTAATCGCTGGGTTTGCAATTGCAAGCACCAGGGGGCAGACTAGAGCCATGGAACTGCCCAGGGTCGGCTCGCTCGGCGAATACATCCGCCAGCAGCGGCAGCAGGCGAAGATCTCACTTCGCCAGCTCGCCGCACAGGCCGGCGTGTCCAATCCGTATCTGAGTCAGGTGGAGCGGGGGCTGCGCAAGCCGAGCGCCGAGATCCTGAACCAGATCGCCAAGGGCCTGCAGATCTCCGCACAGGCGCTCTACGTGCAGGCGGGCCTCATCGAGGACCGGCAGCAGGACAACGACGTGCTGGCCGCGATCCGGGCAGACGTCTCACTCACCGGGCGGCAACGCCAGGTGCTCGTCGATATCTACGAATCGTTCCGCAAGGAGAACCGGGTCGCATCCGCTCAGCCGCCGCAATCGGCTGAGCCTCTCGGGGACGACCCGGTTCCCTCGCGCGACGGCATCACACCGGAAGTAAAGGAAGGATAGCCCATGACTCTCGCGACGCAGGTCAAAAAGATCGCTGATTCCAAGCCGTTCTACGCGCTCACCGGCGTCGGCGACTTCGCCGTCGAGCGGGCGCGCGAGTACGCGTCGACCATGCAGGGCAAGGCCGAGACCGTGGCCAGGGACTTCCCTGAGAAGGCTCGGGAGTACGCCGACGCCGCCACCACCCGGTTCAACCGGATCTACGACGACCTCGCCATCCGCGGCCGGAGGGTCGTCAGCAAGGTGACCGGTGAGACCGCGCTGGAGCTCGAGGACGTCTCGGAGAGGGCCGAGCCCGCCGCGGCCAGGCCGGCTCCCTCCGCGCAGACCACCACCGCTCGCCGCCCGGCCGGTGGCACCCGCACGAAGACGACGACCCAGTCCTGAGTCAGCCGTCCACGGCACTCGGCGTCCGAAAAGAACGGGCCTGAGACCGGCGCCCCGGCAGGACCCGAGGCCCCACAGACCCGGATCCGCCCCAGGCGTGACATCGGCCCGCTTCCCGCGATCCGGGAGGCGGGCCGTTGGTTTCGCCGGTCACGGCCATGGTCTTCGATCGCACTCGCGACAGATGTCGCCGGAGGACATTAGTCTGGGGGGCGTCAAGCGACCATGACCGTCTGGGAGAGTCAATGTTCGGGCCGGTGACCAGCCTCCTGACCCTCATATTCTGGCTGCTCTCCATCGCGGCCTTCGGAATGTGCGCCTGGGCGCTCGTCCACGCGCTGCGCATCCCCACGCGGGCCTTCCCGGCGGCAGGAAAGCAGACCAAACCGCTCTGGCTCATCATCCTGGGCTTCGCGACGCTGTTCACCTTCGCCGCCGCGGTGAACTACTACGGAGCGGGGATGGGGCTGCCGAGTCTCCTGACCATCGCCTCGGTCATCGCCGCCGGCATCTATCTGGCCGACGTGAAGCCCGCGGTCAACGAGTACCGCGGCGGCGGCAGCAGTAGCCAGGGGCCGTACGGTCCCTGGTGATCAGCGGATGACACGCGATCAGAGCCAGTCGCGGGCGCGGAACACCCGGTAGAGCACCACCGACACGAAGACGATGGCCACCGTGGACGTCACGAACCCCCACGCCTCGCCGAATCCGGGGAACGGGATGTTCTGCCCGTAGAACCCGGTGATCATGGTGGGCACGGCGATGATGGCCGCCCAGCTCGTCACCCGCTTCATGATCAGGTTCATCCGGTTCCCCTGCATGGTCAGCTGCGCCTCCCGGACGTTGCCCAGGAGCTCGCGCAGCGACTCGGTCCATTCGGAGGCGCGCAGGACCTGGTCGTACACGTCCTGGAAGTACGGAGCCAGGGTTCCGTCACCGATCTCCCCGTTCCGGCGCAGAAGCGTGCTGACCACCTCCCGCATCGGCATGACGATCCGGCGCAGCGTGACCAGGCTCTTGCGCAGCTCGAACGTACGCCGCTGCTCGTCGGGGCCGTACGGCCGCCCGTCGAACACCGCCTCCTCGAGCACCTCGATCTGCTCGTCCATCGCCTCGACCGTGTCGAAGTGACTGTCCACCACATAGTCGAGCAGGCCGTGGATCAGGAAGGCCACTCCGTGCTCGGCGAGCCGGGGCGACTCGTCCCAGCGCCGGACGACCTCGTCGATGGCGAAGGCGTCGGAGGAGCGGACGGTGACCAGCGCGTGCGCGGTGATGAACGCGGCCGCGTCGGCGACCTTCAGCCGTCCCGACTCCGTGTCGAAGCGGGCGGCGTAGACGTTCAGGAACTTGTGGCTGCCGTAGACGTCGAGTTTCGGCCGCTGCTTGCGCTGGAGCGCGTCCTCGACCGCGAGTTCGTGGAGCCCCAGTTCCCCACTGATGACGCGCAGTTCGTCTTCCGTCGGCGCGTGCAGGTCCACCCACACGACGGCCGACGGATCCTCCAGGTGATCCGACACCTCGGCGACCGGGAAGCTCTCGGCCACCAGGACACCGTTCCGATACAGGCGCGTACGTGCCATGACCCAACAGCCTAGGTTGTGCTTCACCTGTCACATGCGGCATACCAGCGGCCCGGACGGCGCCTCTGTGTCGCGAGGCCCCCATCCGGATCCACGAGGGCTCCCAGGACCAGTGAATGCACAAGCCGGACATTCAGCACCGGTAGGGTGCGAGTCCATGATGGATCACGCTCGCCGGCTCGGGCTGGCGGTCCTGCTCGCCATGCTCACCACAGCTGCCACGGTCGGTCTCGTGGCCACCCCCGCCCATGCTGAGCCCCCGACGACCGTCACCAAGGACGACGTGGTCATGGAACTCGGCAAGGACGGCGTGCTCCACGTCAAGGAGACGATCGCCCTGTCCGGCGGTCCGCACCGGCGGGCGATGCTCACGCGAACGCGCCACGACGACGGCCACGACCGCGTCTACCGGATCTCGAACGTCAAGGGCGCGACCTTCGACGGCGAGACGCTGACCATCAGGGGCAGCGGCACCGTCGAGTACGACGTGACAGGTGCCGTCACCCCCGGGTCGACCGGCGAGGAGCTCCGCTGGTCCGCCGTGACCGGCCCGGCGCGCAACGCGACGGTGCGGGTCACCGGCCCCGGCAGGGTGCACAACGTGTCCTGCTTCGCAGGTGAGCCGACCACGGCCATGGCGTGCACGGCGGCGTCGACCGAAGAGACCGGCACGAGCGCGCTCTTCGAGCAGCAGGGTCTCGAGGCCGGGCAGACGCTCACCGTCATCGTCGGCTATCCGAAGGGCGCCACCGGCACCGGCCCGATCCTGGAGCGCCGGTTCGAGCTGGCCAACGCGTTCACGCTGAACGCGGTGACCGTGATGTCACTCGTGGGGCTGCTGATCCTGCTCCTGGGCGGCGTCGGCCTGCTGTACTGGGCCCGGGGCCGGGACGCCCGGATCACCGACAGCGAGTCGGGGGAGATCAGCGGGCACCATAACGGTCACTTCACCCCGCCGGACGGGGTGCGCCCCGGCCAGATCGGCACGCTCTTCGACGAGCACGCAGACGTCATCGACGTGACCGCCACCATCGTCGATCTCGCCGTACGCGGCTATCTGCGCATCGACGAACAGCCCCGGCAGACGTACGACACGCCGGACTGGCGGCTCGTCAAGCTGCCCAAGGCGCCACTGGGCAGCCTGCTCCCCTACGAGCGCGCACTCTACGACGCGATCTTCGACGGCCGGGACGCGGTGCTGCTGTCGCAGCTGCGCGGGTCGTTCGCCGCCCGGCTCGACAACGTGCGCGACGCGCTGTACCAGGATGTGGTGACCCAGGGATGGTTCGCCAGGCGCCCCGACTCCGTCCGGTCCCGGTGGACCACCGCCGGCGTGGTCGTCATCGTGCTCGGCATGGCGGCGACCGCGCTGCTCGCGTGGCTCACGACGTACGCCGTGCTCGGACTGGCCGTGATCATCGCGGGGGCGGCGCTGGCCTACGGCGGGCAGTTCATGCCGGCCAAGACGGCGAAGGGCGCCACGGCCCTCGCGCACGTCATGGGGTTCCGGGAGCACCTCGCGGCCGGTGCCGTCGACGACGTGCCCGCCGCCAAGCGGATCGAGCTGTTCTCACGCTATCTGCCGTACGCGGTGATCTTCGACAGTGTGGACCGGTGGGCGCGGGTGGTGAGCGACTTCACCGGCAACGGGCAGCAGACAGATCATCTGTACTGGTACCAGGGGCCGGCCGAGTGGGACCTGTCGAGGTTCGCCGACTCGATGCGGACGTTCACGATGACCACATCCGGCGCGATCTCCGCCGCCCGCCACACCCGCTCCCTCTGATCGCACCTCTGATGCGCTTGAAAAAACCGCTCAGTCAGCGGCAGGGCGCCAGCGGGCGGTGGCCCGTATCGCGCCCGTGCCGCCGATGAGTCCGATGGCGATGGCGAGCACCAGCGCCCCTGCCGCGCATGCCGCCAGCAGGCTCCACGAGAACATCCCGGACTTCGACAAGGAGATGAAGAACGAGCCCTGCCAGGCGGCCACGCAGACCCCGAACGCGACAGCGATGACCGTGGGTATGGTCAGGTTCCAGATCGCGATTCCGAGCAGGAATCTCCGCCGTTCTGTCAGGACCGCGAGTGGCGCGACCGCGGTCGTGAACACGAGAAACTCAGCCGCCGAGCTGAAGGCCACGGCGAGCGCCAGAATGATCAGCGTGAGAATGGTGAGCAACTTGACCCAGTCGGCCATGTTGACGAGCCGATCGGCCCCGAGGATCCAGCCGTCGTACGGCCGCTTCACCTGGGCGAGCCCGAATGTGCGATTCGCCGTCTCCTTCACCCGGGCGTTCAGACCCGTCGTTCCCAACGGAGAGACCACGGCGATTTGATCGGCCTTCTGCGTGTTGCCGGAGACATTTCCTTCCCGAAACTTGATCTCACCTCCGAAACCTATGAACTTCCCCAAGATCGCGATACGCGCATCACCGCCTGTCATATGGTCTCCATCGGAGGAGCAGGCGATTCCGAGTGACCGCATCGCCTCGCATGATCCACGGAGTACGGATGGCTCGGTCGGTTTCTTCGCCGTGTTCACGAGGAAGATGTTCGCGTTCTTCGGAAGAGACCGCGCGAAGGCGTCCATCGAAGCGGGTGTGATCGATTGCGGGGTGACCACCAGCACCGAATCGTGGAGCTCTCGCTGCAGGGCTCGGGCGTTCTGGCCGGAGTCGCCCAGTCGGCTGGTCCACACCTGGGCCTGAGTGATCACGCCGAGTCCGATGACCATCACCGCCACGAGCCGTACGACCACGCCGGGACGGGCATGAGCCCAGCGGCCCGCGATCAACACGTCGGCGCGACCGGCCCACCTGCCGAAGGACGCGGCGGAGTTTCCCCAGTATCGGATCGCCGCACCGGCGGCGGAAGGCAGCATGCCCCAGAGCAGAGTGGTGCCGGCGATATAGGCGAGGAAGCTCGTCAGCTTGGGAAGATAAGGGGTGGTGACAATCGCGATCAGGCCCAGCAGTCCGGCGTACAGCCTCCAGCGGGGAATCCTGTCGGCGAAAACCCGGGGCCGGGTGCCTCCCCCGTCGATGCCGACCAGGTGAAGCGCCACGACCACGAACAACATCAGTCCGCATCCGGCGAGCGCGACCATCGGCGTCACCCATGCCCAGGCGCGCAGGTCAGCGGAGCCGACGACCTGGTCGATCAGGGGAATACGGACGTCCGACAGCGACATGAGCAGGTAGGGGACGCTTCCCAGCAGCGTGCCGATGGCCACGGGAATGCAGGCTTCGCCGAGATTCACCAGCGCCAGGTGCCACCGGTTCCCGCCGAGTGCGGTGAGGAGATGCACCCTCCGGTCTCGCGAGCTCGATCCACAGCGGGCGGCGACGACGAGTAATACGATCGCCACCCCGCCCACGGTGAACCCGATCACACTGAGAAGCTGACCGGCGGGCACCCGGTTGAGGGTGTCGCCCATCGGTGTGGATCGTGCCGAGCCGATTTTGGCGATCTTGGACCAGCCGTGGTGGCCGGCCACCGCTGGACGGACATAGGCCAGCCGCTCGGAGGGGGTCGCGAGTCCGCTCGAGTCGATGATCCCGGCGAACCTTCCGTACCGCCGGGTGATCCCCTCGCCTTCGCCGACCCGCATCAGCTCCGGCGACAGGAACGCCTCACCCGGTTCCGGCCAGCGGGGAAGCCCAGGGGGTGGAGAGGCCTGTGGTGACTTCGGCTCGATGTACACCACCTCGTGCGGTCTCGTGCCCACGGAGTCCCCTGCCCTCTTGTAGAGGGCGACGACGGGACTGTCGCTGTGCCGGGCGATCTCCACACCACGTGCGACGTCACGCCGGTCCCACCCATCGTAGGTCGCGATGACAGCGAGGCAGGACATGAGGACGAGGGTCACGACGGCTGCCGCGGTGATGAGCGCGGCGAACCGTAGTCTGCCGCCCGGCGAATTCCGGCCCGCCGCGAGGCCGATCCGCAGGAGTTGACGCCATAACGCATGAGGCCTCATGCCTGAGTCCCGATCAGGCGACCGGCGATCAGGTCGAGCCTGCGGTCGGCGCGGGCGGCGACGGCCTGGTCATGAGTCACGAGCAGGAGCGCGCAGCTCCGTCGTCTCGGCAGTTCGAAGAGAAGGTCGGCAACGGAATCCCTGCTGTCCTGGTCGAGTGCACCCGTGGGCTCGTCGGCGAGGATCAGCGGCGCCCCGGTGATCAGTGCTCGCGCCACGGCCGTTCGCTGTCTTTCTCCACCGGAGAGGTAGGCGGTGGGCGCCCCGTCGAGCGGAACGCCGAGGTCCGCGAGCAGGTGCCGAGCCAGATCGTAGGCCTTTTTTCGATCGGCTCCTGCGAGAAGTGCGGCAAGTGCCACGTTTTCGACAGGAGACAACTCGGGAAGCAATTCACCGAACTGAAAAACCATCCCGATGTGCTTCCGACGAAAGGACGCGAGCTGCCTTCGCGACATCCTGGTAAGGTCCTCGCCCGCCACCAGAATTCTGCCCTTCTTCGGCTTGGTCAGGCCCAGGATGCACGTCAACAGCGTGGTCTTCCCCGTTCCACTCGGCCCGCAGAGCACCACCGACTCGCCTTCATGAACATTCAGATCGAGTCCCCCGAAAAGTCGTGCGTTCGAGGTCGAATAACCGAGATTCTCGATCTGCAGCAACGGCGGGCGCTGATAGCGATCCAACACGTCCCCATCCTTCCACCGAATCACTGGGCGGCTGATGGTCCCGCGGCGATGCGCCGCCATTCGTTGAGCATGTGGGCGCCTGCGATGGGAGCCGGAGGAGAACGTCAGGGCCGGCGGACGCGGATCTCGCCGACCGGCTCGCCGCCGCCGAACAGCGGCGTGGTCGCCAGTCCCGCGAGCTCGGGCGCGTCCAGCCCGACCGCGCGCAGGGCGGCCACGGTCACCGGTGTGCGTGCCCGGTCGCCACCATCTTCGATCTTGACGGCGCCGGCCCGGCCGTCGGAGAAGGCGAAGGCGTTGAACGCCTCGGCGCCCACCTTCACCAGCAGGCCGGGGATCGCCCGCATGAGCTCGGCCTCGGGCCGTGCCGTACCACTCGTCCACTCCGGATAGGCGCGCATGGCGTCGGCGATGCGCCGTTCCGGGCTGCCGGGGGCGGCCAGCGGAAGCCGGCGGAAGGCACGCACGACACCGGCCATCGAGACGAAGAACAGCGGGGCGCCGCAACCGTCCACGCCGGTCGCCGCGACCCGCTCACCGGTGAGATCCTCGACCGTCGCCCTGATCGCCCGCTGGAGCGGGTGTCCAGGCCGCAGGTATCCATCGGTCGGCCAGCCCGTGGCCACACAGGTGGCGAGCATCGCCGCATGCTTGCCCGAGCAGTTCATGTAGATCCTGGCCGGCGTGCCGTGCTCGCGGACGACCCGATCGCGCGATTCCCGGTCGAACGGCAGGTCGGCGGGGCAGGCCAGGGCCGACTCGTCCAGCCCCGCCATGGCCAGGATCTTCCGTACTCCGTCCACGTGGAAGGGCTCACCGCTGTGGCTCGCGCAGGCGAGCGCGAGCAGCTCGTCCGCGGCCGGCAGTCCGCAGCGGAGCATGGCCAGCGCCTGGAGCGGCTTCATCGCCGAGCGGGGAGAGGTGAGACTCCCGGTGTCTCCGTGCACCATGACCGGAGATCCGTTGGCGTTCACCACGAGCACTCGTGCGCGGTGGACGGACT
The DNA here is from genome assembly GCF_050942215.1 of Sphaerimonospora sp. CA-214678. Classification (GTDB taxonomy): domain Bacteria; phylum Actinomycetota; class Actinomycetes; order Streptosporangiales; family Streptosporangiaceae; genus Sphaerimonospora. The sequence continues at coordinate 849,453 of NZ_CP192056.1, read as the reverse complement.
CGACGAACCCGGAACGGACCACTTCGACGATCAGCTCAGCCATGACCCGCAGTTTATGAACTCGGTCGGCATGGCAGAATTCGGGGCCATGCGTGCCGTCGTTCAGCGGGTCAGCTCCGCTTCAGTAGTGGTCGAAGGCAGGGTCGTCGGGGCGATCGACGAGCCCGGCCTGCTCGTGCTCGTCGGCGTCACCCACACCGACGGGCGGGCGGAGGCGGCCAGGCTCGCCGCCAAGCTGTGGGGGCTGCGCGTCCTGCACGGCGAGAAGTCCTGCTCGGATGTGGCCGCGCCGCTGCTCGTGATCAGTCAGTTCACGTTGTACGGCGACGCCCGCCGGGGCCGCCGCCCCACCTGGCAGGCGGCGGCCCCGGGGCCGGTGGCCGAGCCGCTGGTCGAGGCCGTGATCGAGGAACTGTGGGCGCTGGGCGCCCGGGTGGAGACCGGCGTGTTCGGCGCCGACATGAAGGTCTCGCTGACCAACGACGGCCCGATCACGCTGATCCTCGAGGTCTGACCGGCCGCTCCGTCCGCCCCCGGTCACCGCAAGATCGATCCGTACGCCCCGGCCGCCCACTGCAAGATCACGGAGACCTCCGCCGCAGGTCAGCGCCACAGCCTGCGAGTTTCTGCAAGATCACGATTGGGATCGTCGCAGGTCAGGCGGGATGGTTGCGAGAAAATGCAAGATCACGGGGGGATTTTTTTTGGGGGCGGTGCCTCCGATGTTCTTCGGCGGATGTTCTTCGGCGGATGCTCTTCAGCGGATGCGGCGGCGCAGCGCGGGGTCGATCTTGACGTTCCGGCCGGCGTCCGGGGGGACGATGACCTCCTGCGCGGCGGCCACGCCGCCCGCCAGCAGATCGATGTCCACGGGCACGGTCCTCTTCACGACGGCCAGGGCGATCGGGCCCAGCTCGTAATGGCGGGCCGACGAGCCGACGAACCCGAGCTGACCCGGCTCCGCCGCCCCTTCGACGGCCGCCTCAGGCTCGGCCTCCGCCGGCTTGCCGACGCCGAGCGTCACGGGCGCGCCGTGCGGCGGCAGCACGTCCACGCTGCCGTCCAGGTGCAGGAAGACCAGCCTGCGCGGCGGGTGACCGAGGTTGTGGACCCGGGCCACGGTCTCCTGGCCCCGATAGCAGCCCTTGCTCAGGTGTAGGGCGGCGCCGATCCAGGCGACCTCGTGCGGGATCGTCTTGTGGTCGGTCTCGAAGCCCAGCCGCGGCATGTGGGCCGCGATCCGCAGCGCCTCGTACGCCCAGAGGCCGGCCAGGCGCAGGCCCAGCTCGGCGGGGAGCCCGGCCAGCCGGTCACGCGGCACCAGCAGGTCGCCGCCGATCGCCACGACGCCCTCGGCGACCGTACCCGTGCCGGCGTCGGGGGTGGTGCCCGGCGCGGCGACGGAGACCACGGCGTAGTCCGCGCCGACGTCGGTCACCTCGACCCGCAGCATGAACCGCATCTTGTCCAGGAAGGCGACCAGCTCGCCCGAGGTGCCCGGCTCGACATGGGCCCAGACCGCGTCGCCGTCGTCCACCAGCGTCAGGTGGTGCTCGACCCGGCCCTGTCCGTCGAGGAGCAGGGTCTGGGTGGGCACCCCTGCTTCGAGTGTGTCGAGTTTCTGGGAGCTGAGGTCGTTGAGCCATCGCAGCCGGTCGGGGCCGGAGATCCGTACGACCCCTCGGTTGCTCCGGTCGACGAGCGCCTGGCCCGCCGCCAGGGCGCGCTGCTCCCCGTACGGGTCGCCGTAGTGCGCGGCAACGGAATCATCCGGCGTCTCCCCGGCGACCGCCCCGGGTGTGTCAAGCAATGGGCTCCGCATGCCATCAAGACTATTCGGTCGGTACGGCCCTCACGATCAGGCCTCCCTCTCCCGGCGAAGGCATGCCCCTCGCCTGCGGGAGCCGTATGGGCTCAGCGGCAGTTGCGGCAGTTGCCGAAAACGGTGAGATGGCTGACGTCGGTCGCGAATCCGAGTTCGCCGTCGAGGGTGGAGACCAGGGCCTGGACCAGGTCGGGGGCGACCTCGGTGACCTCCCCGCACCCCCGGCAGACGAGGTGCACGTGATCGGCCTCGGAGGCGAGATGGTAGGTGGGGGCGCCGTGACCGAGGTGGGTGTGGGTGACCAGTCCGAGCTCTTCGAGCAGTTCCAGCGTGCGGTAGACGGTCGAGATGTTCACGCCGCGCGCCGTCTCCTGCACCCGGGTGCAGATCTCCTCGGGCGTCGCGTGGCCCATCTCGGTGACCGCCTCCAACACGAGCTGACGTTGGGGGGTGACCCGGTAACCCCGTGCGCGCAGCTCCTCATGCCAAGTCTCGGCCATGCCCAGATCTTAGGCGTGCCGGACGCCCGCTCGGGACTCACGACATGTCGATATACGGGGGAATTCCTCCGAATAATCGTTTGCCCGCCTCTGGGCCGCTCGCATAGCGTGCAGATACGCAGAAGGGAGGTGGTCCAAAAAATGGTTGATCATTCTTGGGCTAGCGAGGTGGCTGTCCGCTAGACGGCGTCCATCTGGGCCTTCCGTCCAGATGTCGTACGACGTCTGGCGAATCCACAACAGTCACCGGAACCCCGGGCAGCCGGCGGTCGAGCACGTGTCACGTTCTCTGCCATGGTCCAGCCGGCCCGCCTCCGTGAGAATCCTCTACCGGAGCGGAGCACGCCCGGGGTTCTTTTTTTTCCGCGTCAGGCGTCGGTCTCCGGGGCGAAGTCGGCGACCTTCTTCAGCTCGGCCGACGCGTGCGACTGCAGCGGGTGTCCGACGGCCGCCATGTCATAGGCGTACATGAGGTTGCCGTTCACCAGGCCGTAGAGCCGGTGCCCCGCGCTGTATTCCTTGGACGTCGCGGTGCGCGCGACGATGTCGGTACGCAGCTCGATCTTGTGGAAGACGACCTCGCCCACGTAGATCTCCACGATCCCGGTGGGATGGGCGAGGCAGACCTCCAGCTGGCGCTCGGGCTGGATCCGCCAGAAACCCGACTCCCTGGCCAGCGGGCGAACCTTGGCGCCCTCGGCGTCCAGCAGCCAGGTCCGGCTCTCGTAGGTGAGGAACGGCTTTCCGTTGTGCCCGAACACCACCTCCTGCCCGAAGTTGGCGCTCTCCATCGTCGGATAGCCGATCACACCGGCTCCCTCCCAGCGGCCAAGGAGGAAGGCGATCGGCTCAAGGTCTGGATGTTGCTCCATGGAACGAGCTTAGAAGCCGTACGGCACCGCTCGGAGCCGTCAGACCCCGCATAGGCATCGTGGGGCAGGTGACGCCGCCGCCCGGAGACCCAGGAGCTAGGCTGCGAACATGGCAAGAGCACTGGTGATCAAGGTGACAGCCGGAGCCGACGCACCGGAGCGCTGCAACCAGGCGTTCACCGTCGCGGCGGCCGCCCTCGCCTCCGGCGTACCGGTCTCGCTCTGGCTGGCCGGCGAATCCTCGTGGTTCGCACTGCCCGGTCGGGCCAAGGAGTTCTCCCTGGCGGAGGCGCCGCCGCTGCAGGACCTGCTCGACGCGGTGCTCGCGGCGGGCATGGTCACGCTGTGCACGCAGTGCGCCGCCCGCCGAGGCATCACCGTCGACGACGTCATCGACGGCGTGCGGATCGCCGGGGCCCCGACGTTCGTCGAGGAGATCCTCACCGAGGATACCCAGGCCCTGGTCTACTGACGTCCCCGGGGCCCGCCCGGCGGGGCCCAGTGTGACGAGCCCAGTGTGACGAGCCCAGTGCGACGGGCTCAGGCGGGAGGCAGCGCCGCCGCGAGGCGTTCATCGCGCAGCCGCTGATACCAGTGGTCGTCCACCGGAGCGAGCGGCCCGACGACCCAGCTGAGCAGCAGGTCGGCGAGCGCGGGGTTGCGTGCGAGCGCGGGGCCGTGCAGGTAGGTCCCGATGATTCGGCCCGCGTAGCAGCCCTCCGTGCCGTCGCCGTTGCCGGTCCCGACGATCGTCCGGGAGAGCGGCCGGACACCGGGGCCGAGCCTGGTGACGCCCATGTGGTTCTCGAACCCGGTCAGCCTGGGCAGGCCGCCGAGGGCCGGATCGACGTCGGCGACCAGCTCGCCCACCGCGCGCCGCTCGCCCCGGCCCGAGCTGATGTCGAGCAGTCCGATGCCCTCCACCGGCCGGCCGTCCTCGCCGCCGAACACCGTTCCCATGATCTGGTAGCCGGCGCAGACCGCCAGCAGGGCCGCACCGTGCGCCACGGCCGCCCGCAGTCCGCCGTCCCTGCGCAACCGCTCGGCGCCGAGGATCTGGGGACGGTCCTCGCCACCGCCGATCAGGTAGATGTTCCCGTACTGCGGCACCGGATCCGCGGAGCGGACGTGGACCGTCCGGGTCGCGATGCCCCGGGCCCGGGCCCGGTGCTCCAGCACCAGTACGTTGCCCTGGTCTCCGTACGTGCTGAGCAGGTCCGGATAAATCCAGACGATGGACAATTCAGACTGCACGGCCGAACTCCGCTCGGATCTGCTGGAATGCGGTGTAGTTGGCGATCACATCGACCCGGCCGGGCGGCACGAGCGCCGTCGCCTGCTGGAACGAGTCGCAGAGCTGGAACGGCACGCCGGCCACGGTGAGCCGCAGCGCCAGGTCGAGGCGCCGCTCCCCGGTCACGAGCACGGGACGGTCGGCCAGGATGCGGTAGTCGATGTCCCAGAGCCAGGAGGTGTCGCGGCCGTCGGGGCCCTGCGCGTTCACCGACAGGATGATCGGCAGCGCGGGATCGGCGACGTCGAACGCCTCCAGCCAGCCGGCCGGATTCTTCGCCAGCAGCAGCCGCAGCGCGCGGCCGTCGCGCTCGACCATGGTGTAACGCCCGGCGACCGAGGTGACCAGGCGCAACCTGGGCAGCGCCCGGGCCGGATCGACCCAGAACGTCTCGGCGACCGCCAGCGCCATCGCGGCGTTCGACCGGTTGGCCTCCCCGGGAAGCTGGATGTCGAGCCGCCAGCGGGCGCCGCGCGGGTCGACGACGTCCTCCCCGTCGAGCACCCAGTTGGGCTCGGGACGGTGGAAGGTGCACTCACGGCAGGCCCAGGCGGCCCCGGACGCGGACCGGTCGAGCGGGCCGCCGCACTCCGGGCAGCACCAGGAGTCCTCGCGCCAGCGCTGCCCGGCCGCCACCCAGGTGACCCTGGCGGCGGTGGAGGCCCCCCACGTCACCAGCGGGTCGTCGCAGTTGGCGATCACATGAGCCGGTTTGCCGCTGAGTGCGCGACGCCACTTCTGGGCGAGCAGCCAGATCTCACCGGCCCGGTCCATCTGGTCGCGGCTGAGGTTCATGAGGCAGACGATCCCGGCCCCGGTCGTGTCGAGCACCTCGGGGAGGTACTTCTCGTCGACCTCCAGCACGCCGTACGGAGCGTCCTTGGCGGCGGCGAGCGCCGAGACGTGCCCCGCCGGCATGTTGGCGCCGAAGGCGTTGGTCGCGACGTCGCCGAGCTCCTGCAGCGCCGAGGTGATCAACCGCGTCGTGGTGGTCTTGCCGTTCGTGGCGCTGACCAGCACGAGCTTGCGGTCCGCCGCGAGCTTGCGCAGCAGGTCGGGCTCCAGCATCAGGCCCACCCTGCCGCCGATGACCGAACCGTCACCGCGTCCGGTGGCCCGCGACAGCGTCGCCGCCGTACGGCCGAGGGCACTGGCAAGCTGCGCCCGCAACGGAAGCTGACTCATGCCCGTGATCCTAGTGCCCCTCCCGCCAGGTCATTCGACGCGTGCCGGGGCCGGCCCCGGATTCTCGGGGCGTCGTTCAGGACGGTACCGGGCCATCGGGGCCGGTGAAGGACAGCTCGGCGGGGGTCTCCCCGTCGAAGGGGAGCACGAAGCGGCGCGGCCACGACAGCACGGTCTCCAGCCAGCCGGCCGCCATCGTCTGGGCGACGTACTTGATCCGGTCGCGCGGCTCCACCGCGATCGCGACGGTGGTCACGTCGCGCTGGACGCCCTCGTGCTCGTCGTCGCCGAGGATCACCCGCCAGGCCAGCGCCCGGTTGCGGTCGACCTCCATCGACAGCGGGTGATGGCGTAGCGCCTTGGCCCGGTGGCCGAGCAGCTCGGTGCGTACGCTCACCGCCACGGCTCCGTCGCGCCCATCCGCCGCCGGCTCGCCCCCGGATCGTGCGGCGCCCGAGGTCCTGGCCCACTCGGTGCCGAACAGGGGATATTCCATCGCGGGGGCCGGGCTGCGCAGGTCGGGCGCCGGGCGGCCGAACGGGAACAGCCTGTCCACCTCGTGCAGCCAGCGGATCTGCGGAATCACCCAGGAGGGCCCCGGGCGCTCACCGGCGCGCATCGGCGGCGTCCCGTCCGGCCGGCCGAGCAGCCCGGCCGCGACCTCGGCCGCCTTCGCGGTCAGCAGCGTCGGGTCGACCCACGTGCGCAGCGACCAGGCGCGGGCGGCGACCGCCCGCTCGATCAGCGTGGCCAGCAGGCACTCGCGCCGCCTGGGCGGCAGCTCCGCCCAGTCGTCGGACAGGACGCGCGGCACCCCGGGCAGCGACCGGTTCGTCACGAATGCCAGGATCACCGTGTCGGTCCAGATGCGCAGCCAGGCCCATTCGGGCGCGACCGCGAGCAGATCGGCCTCCCGCAGCTCGACCAGCGTGCACGCCTTGCCCGTACGGCACGCGTCGCCGCAGGCGGCCGAGCGGCGGCCGTGTATCGGCGGCACCGGGCCGACCATCAGACGCTCCCGCTGCTCCCCCAGCGGCACGTGCACCCGCAGCGGCCGGTCCATGCCGTCGGCGAAGACCGCGGCGTGCCCCGGCTGGAGCGAGACGACCTGACGGGACTGGTCCTCGCTCAGGTTCATCGCCGCTCCCACCAGTTGCCGGTCGTCCTCGGCGGGAAGCCGGTGCACGACCTTGAGCGCGGTGTTCTTCACCACGTCGGACACCAGCTTGGTGGGGATCTGCTCGGCCACGATGATGCCCTCGCCGTACGCCCTGATCTCGGCGAGCATTCCGGCGAGCAGCTCGACCGCGTGGGTGGAGGCGCGCCGTGCGCCGCGGTCGCGCAGCAGCCGGTGCGCCTCCTCGATCACGATGACGTGGCGCAGCCCGGGGGGCCCGCCCTCGTGCCGCGTCTCCTGCCTGGCCCGCATCCGCAGGTGCTCGACGATCCTGATGATCAGCGTGCCCATCAGGAACGCCTTGTCCTCGTCGTTGGCGACGTCCTCGATCGCGAGCACGACGTTGCGCTGGAGCAGCCCGCCGATGTCGGCGGGGTGGCCGCCCTCGAAGAACCTGCCCGCGCTGCCCACCCGCAGGCTGCGCAGCCGCAGGCTGATGAACCCCTCGACGTCGGCCTGGACCTCGTTGCCGTAGCCGATCTCCTGGATCACCTCGAGCGCGTGCTGCTGGAGCTGCTCCAGGGTCGGCACCGCGGGTTGTACGGCAGCGCCGGGGACGCCTCCCCCGGTGACCACGTCCCATCCGTTGGCCTCGTAGACCCGCTGCAGCGCGAGCGACATGATCTGCGGGAACGGCTCCTCGGCGTCGAAGGCGGCCATGAAGAGCGCGCGGACCATGTCGATGTGCGCCTGGACGGGATAGCCCGGCTCGGGCGCCAGCGGGTTGACGCTTATCGGCACGTTGTCGGGCGCCGACGGATTGATCACGGTCACCGGGGCCAGGTGCTCGACCCGGCCGGCCATGGCGGCGTACTCGGACTTGGCCGGCTCGATCGCCAACCACGGGATCCCCGCCTCGGTGAGCTGTTCGAGCAGGTGCCTGACGGTCTGGGACTTGCCCGAGCCGGTGGCCCCCGTGACGAAGGCGTGACGGTTGAGCGTGGCCAGCGGCACCCGGAACGTCCCGACCGCCCGGTCCTGCCCGTCGACGATCGTGCCGAGATCGATCAGCCCGCCCGAGCCCTCCACCTCGGCCTCGCTGGTCACGTCGAAGAACCCCGCGTCCAGCACCCGTACGCCCGGCACCTCCCGCCGCGGCAGTCCGGCGAGCGCGGCGAGCGCCCCCGCCGTGGCAGCGAACGGCGCGGACGCCCCGTCGGCGGGGTCGGCCGGGTCCTGGAGGTTGACCGCCAGCGCCTCGGCGAAGCCGTACACCGGACCACCCGTGTGACCGCGATCGGCTCCACCGGAGAGGGCGGCCAGGGACATCACGCTGCGCAGCCGGTAGGGGTGATGGCTCATCTCCACGGAACCGACGAGCACGGGCGCGATCTGACGCAGCTCGTCGGGCCCGGCGGCGCCGGCGAGCACCCGCACGTTCCACAGCCCGGCCTCGCGGAAGGCGTCGAGCTCCTGCATCCTGCGCTCGGCACGCTCGGCGTCGAACCGGGACCGCTCGGAGGCGTCACCGTACTGACGCAGCACGTTGAGCTGGGTGCGCAGGTGGGCGACCTCGTCGTCGAGCAGGTCGGTCGGCTCAGCCACCACGACCCAGCCGAACGGCCGCGACATCAGCGTGACCAGCGTCGACTCGAACAGCGTCGGCCGCTTCTGCTCGTCGGGCTCCGGCTCGCGCCGGCCGTACAACGGCGGCGCCTGACGGCCGGGGCACGGCGTCCACACGAGATCGGCCAGGTCGTCCAGCCACTCGTCGCCGATCTCCACCCCGCGTGCGCCGCCGGGGAACAGCAGCGGCTGGGGGCCCGAGACGTGCGCCTCGCCGGACACCGCCGCCCGCCTGGGCTGGCGGGGCGGGGTGAGCGGCCCGGCATTGGTGATCAGTTCGAGCGGCGCGCCCGAGCCCCGGGAAAGCCAGCCGATGACGAACGGGCGGTTGCGCTGGGCGGCGGAAAGTACGGCCGGGAGAACCGTGACGAAGTCCCACTCTGCGGATGAACTACGCGAAGGGGCCGTGATCGCCTGGATTCGGTACCACGGCCCGCTCAGGGGGAACGGCTGCATGAGATCCCTCAGTTGACGACGAACAGGGAAGAGACTCCTTCAACGATCATGTCCGCATGGCCGTGTTGACGATGCCCTTACCCGTTCCCGACGGTGTCATGGCCGCCTGCGCCAGTCGAGCCGCTGAGGCGGGGGACCGAGATTCGGCGGCGGGGCGTCCTCCTGCGGAGGATCCGCCGGCCCCCTGTCGGACCGTACGACGCCGGACCGGGCGGCGTCCGGCCGGGCGGTCTCCGCCGGCGGAGCGACGGGCGGCTCGCCCGGCGGTGAAACCCTCTCGTCCCGCGTCCAGGTCCCCCGCTCGCCCGACGTGCCCCGCTCACCCGCTGCTCTCCGCTCCCCCGGCCCGGTGGGCTCCGGAGCCTCGGCGGACAGCGCGGCCCGCCGCACCTCGCCGAACTCGTACAACGTGGTCTTGGGGAGGGTGAGGATCGCCGGGTTGGCGTCGGCCAGCCGTACCTGCCGCCCCTCGGCCGTCGCGTGCGTGACGATCACGGAGGTCGTGGGGAGCTGCTGAAGCTGGTGCGGCTCGACCAGGAACTCACGCGACCGCTGGAGCACCCCTTCGGCGACCGTGTTGGCGTGGCGACCCCATTCGGTCGACTCGGTGATGTCCTCCCTGAGGTCTCCCTCGCCCTTCTCCTCCTGGCTCGGGCGGCCCGCGCCCACGGTGGAGGTGTAGAAGCCGCCCTCGCCGTGGACCGCCGAGCTGAACGTCTCGGTGAGCTGGGCCAGCTGCAGCCGATGCTCGGTGCCCACGTGCTCGCTCGCCACCCGGGCGTCCTCGGCGTTGCCCAGGCGCATGAACGCGACGGCGGCGTGCCCGCGGCCCAGGCGCTCCCGCACGGTCGGAGTGAGGCTGCGATAGGTGAGGACGAGCCCGGTACGCGAGGTCTCACAGGCGTCCATCAACCGGTCGAGCACGTCGCCGCGCAGCTTGTCCGCCCCGGCCACGATGATCGTGTGATACCAGGGCCGCTCGCTCGCCGGCGACTGGCGCAGGATGTGCGTGAGCGCGGTCGCGACGTACGTCCCCAGGACGCGGTTGCCGAAGACGCCGGCCTGCCGGTCCATGCTCACCACGCGCAGCCGGGCCGGCGGCAGCCGTACGGCCTCGGTGCCGAGCGTCTCCAGCTTGCGTAACTGGGACTCCAGCGCCCAGGCCCGTTCGATGACCACGCGGTCGGCGACCCCCCGGCCGAAGAGCATGCCGATGCGTTCGAGCTGGGTCGCGGTCAGCAGGCCGAATTTCATGTCGTCGCGCGGGTCGCCCACCTGGGCCAGGGCCCGAAGCGCCGCGGTGACCTGGCTGATCGTCGCGTTCTCGCCGAGGACCTCCAGCACCCGTTCCAGGATCGCGTTGTCGAAGCCGATGTCCCGGCTCGTCTCCTCGCTGACGCTGACCACGTGCGCGAGCACGTCGGCGAACGCCTCGGGCTTGAGCGTCGCGCCGAGGTCGAGGCGGGGCAGGTCGACCGGGAGCACCCACACGAGCGGATCGTCGCCGCCCCGCCTGGCCAGCTCGATCAGGTCCTTGGCGATCGCGCCCTCGGACAGGTCGAGGACGGTCAGATGGCCCCCGCTGTAGAGGCGGGTCGCCCCGATCAGCGTGATCAGCGCCGACCACCCCGGCAGCGTCCCGCCCGCCACGTCGACCCGGTCGATCTCGTCGGGCACGGCCACCGCGTACCAGGTGAGCTGGCGGTCGAACCTGTTCTTCTTCTCGGCCCAGTCGCGGTATCTGGCCGCGTGCTCCTCCTGGGCCCTGGCGATCTCGCGGCGGCGCCGCTCCTGCTCGCGCCGCGCCAGCTCCCTGCGCTGGCTCACCCGCGCGTCGACGGTCCGGTTGCCCTGCCTGATGGCGTACGCGCAGATGCCGGCGATGCCGCCGGCCGCCGCCAGGCCGAGCAGCACGAGCGGCCAGGCCAGCAGGTCCAGCAGGCCGAGGACGAGGATCACCGCCGTCACGACCGTCATGAAGGTACGGAAGATCCGTACCGGGCGGTTGAGCAGATCCTCCTGGAGCCGCGCCCGCCGGAGCCACTCGTCGTCCTGCCCCGCCGCGTCCTCCTCGGCGACGACGTCATCCCGGGCCGGACGCTTCGGTGGTGGTCCGGGATCCGGGTACAGCAGAGCGTACTGCCAGCCCAGGTAGATCCGATCTGCCTGAGGCTGGGCATGCTCAGGGTGCGGGTCGCCCACGAGCCCAGTCCTCCATGTCCGCCTCGATCACCAGCGTAGGAGTTGGAAGCCCTGTCAGGGTGGGCTTCCCGCCATTCGTGCGCTATTTCCTGCCGGAGGCGGGATCAGGAGCACAGTCCCGCCGGAGGCGGGATCAACGGCACAGTCCCGGGATCCACGGCGCACCCCGGCGAGGTTACGGATCATCGGGGCAGATGAGGCGAGTGTGGTCGTACTACCATCGCTTGCCATGACGTCACCCAGTCATGGCATCCGCCGTCGACGCCCGGTCCTGGTCCCGGTCGCCGCGGCGCTGGCCGCCGCGGGGGTCGGCGTCACCGCCGCTTTCGGCGGGCTGGACGAGGCTCCGCCGAAGAAGCCCGCTCAGGTCACGGCCGGGCAGGTCATCGACCAGGGGCAGTTCCGTACGGAGTTCCTCGAGGCGATCGACACGATCGAGCAGGGCGAATTCGGCGCGACCCGGCGCATACTGAAAATCACCATCAAGGTCACCAACCTCGGCAAGGCGACCACGTCCGTCGGGCTCCTGCCCGAGCCGGGCAAGGCGATCCCGGAGATCCCCTACTCCTTCGCCGGTTCTCTGCTCCGCGTCGATCCGGAGATCAAGAGCAAGTACGGCGCCGACGTGACCGTGCTGAGCTACGGGATCAAGAGCCGTCAGCTCCATCCGGGGATCACCACCACGGTCGTCGTGAAGTACGAGCTGGAGGCCACGGCCACGGTGCCTCCCGAGATACGGGTGGATGTGGGCCGGCTCGTCTACGCCACGCTCGGTGTGCGGGACCAGTCGTACTACTGGCGGCTCGCCGGGGAGGAAGACAAGGACGGCGCGTTCACCCCGGCCGTCGCCGCACGGGTCTCCCTGCCCGTACGGCAGGAGCGGACATGATGGCCGTCACGCAGCCCGAGACCTCCCGCCCGGCCCGTCACTCCGCCGAGACGCACCGTCGGCCGCCGGGGAAGCGGAGGCTCGGCGCGCGTGTCGCCGCCGCCGTGGTCGGTGTCGCGCTCGCCGCCGCCGCCGTCTACGCGCAGACCTTCGCCCTGTCGGCCGAACAGCGCTCCTCGCTCATCACCGTCAACGGACGGATCGGCGAGGTGGTGGACACCCACCGGTTCAGCGTCCGGGTGAGTTCGATGACCGCCGCCCTCGCGGTCGACACCACCGACTACGGTGATCAGGTGACCAAGGTGGGCACCAGCAACCTGTTCCTCGTGGCCGACATCTCGATCACCACCGCCCATGAGCCGATGCGGCTGAGCCCCGGCCCCAATGTCGTGCTGCTCACCAGGGACGGCCGCCGCTATCAGACGACGGACAAGGTGAACCAGAGCCTCACCGCGTTCAACAGGCACTATCAGCCCGGGTTCTGGTCGAGCGGAGTCCTGGTCTTCGAGGTGCCCAAGGACGCCGTGTCCGGCGCCCGCCTCGTCATCGCGCCCCCGACCGGGTTCATCACCGACTACTCCGCCCCCGAAGCCGAGATCGACCTGGGCCTGTCCGGTGAGACCGCCCGCCGGTTCATCGCACAGGCGGAGGACTACCACTCCCTGGTGAGCAACAAGCGATGAACGAGCCACACACGAACCGGACCCCCGCCGACGAGCCGCCGGGTGAGCGCGACTGGTTCGCGCCCCCGCCGAGCCAGCCAACGGAGATTCCGGACGACCCGTCCGACATCACCTACAGCGGTCCGCTGCCGCAGGCGGTGATGGCGATCCCGATTCCCGGCACACTGCGGCCGCCGCAGGACGTCCGGGTCTGGCCGCCCCTCCACGAGGGGGACTCCACCCAGCCGTTCCCCGCCCTCAGGTCCACCCCGCTGGCCTCCTTACCGTCGCGCGGCGGGCCCTCCCCCGCCATGCCGTCTTCGCCGGAGTCTCCACCGGCGGAGCCGCCATCGGCCGGGTCGCCGTTCACAGGGCCGTCACCCGCGGAACCCGCCGCTCCCGCGGATCCCTCCTCCGGCGGAGGGAAGACCGGGCGAGGCCGCCGGCGTACGGCGCTGCTCGGCGTGGGGGCGGCACTGTCCCTGGCCCTCTCCATCGGCGTGCCCACCTGGTTCGGCTACACGGTCTACACGTACGCCCGCCCGAGCGACCAGGTGCACCTCGTCGAGCCGGGACGCTCAGCGACCTGGCAGCACGTTTCGTGGCAGGCCAGACTCGAGAAGATCCCCGATCCGACCGGCAAACCGGACACCTCTGACCGGCAATGGATGAAGGCCGTCGTCACGAGGGCCGCCGTCGACGGCGAGGGCGCCATCCGCCACGGCTCTCCAGAGGTGCGGCTGACCGACGAGTCCGGCCGGATCTGGCTCATGGAAGAGCTCAGCAACGAGACGCCGGCCGACACCGAGGAGAACAAGGTCGGCACGCCGTACCGGCTCGAACTGGTCGGCGTGGTGCCGCCGCCCGTCGCCGATCAGGTCGAGATCCTGCTGCGCCCCAGCATCAGCCGCAGCGTCCCCGGGCAGTCCGTCGAGGACATGATGAAGGAGTCCGTGAAAACGGAGGAGAAGCCGGACCACGTGCTGCGGTTCCTGCGCTGAGTCCGCGGAGCGCAGCGCCCCGAAACCACCGCGCTCCGGAACTACCGGAGGCCGCGACGCCGCCTGCTCGCGGCCAGGTCGAAGGTGGCCGCGATGAGACACATGCTCAGCGTGGTCACCAGGAGATCGACGACGAAGCCGACGGGCACATAGGTCATGAACCAGATGTACGGCTCGTCGAACGCCACGAGATAGCGGCCCGCCCGCCCGAGATAGTCTCCGCCCACTCGCAGCCCCACGTAGCACAGGGCGAACAGCCCGAAGAGCGGGGCTCCGCCGCTCACGGTCAGCCGCAGCGAGTTGAGCAGCGGGATCCAACGCTCCGTCCATCCGGCGCTCAGCTTGACGAGCGCGAGCCGCGTCCACCTGTGCGTCCGTTCGACGTGCACCGTCGCCCGTTCCAGCCGGGTGCCTCTGATCGTGGTCCGGGTGTCCTCCGCGTACGCGCCGTAGACCAGGATGCCGACCGTCAGCCAGGCGAGCGGAACGACGAGCGCGTCGACGACGTACGGCCAGACGGCGCCGATGAAGCCCGTGACCTGCTCCCAGCCCGGAACGCCCGCCTTGGCCTGATCCGTCCAGTCGTGCCATGCCGTGACCACGACCCGGCCGCCCAGCCAGTCGGAGCGGGCCCCCACGGCCGTGTACAGCGCGTTGATCCCGTAGAACACGAAGGCGAGTTCGCCGAAGGTGGCCAGGATCCCGGAGAAGCGCCCGGCGCCGGCCTCGTGCCGCCGCCCGAAGAACGTCTTGATCACGTAGGCGACCGCCATGGTCGCCAGGGAGATCTTCGCATCCAGCCCGATGAGCCCGGCCATCACGCCGCTGTCCTCGCCGGCGAAGGCGTCGACCAGGATGCGATCCGGCTGCCGCCGCAGGTCGATCTCCATGAAGTCACGGATGTCCTGGGTGACGAAGCCCCAGGTGAGATAGATGCCGGCGAAGACGAGGGCGGTGCGGTTGAGCGCGCCGAACAGGCTCTCCCTGCCCTCACCCGCCTCCCGGCGTGCCCTGGTCTCCATGAGGGCGTCCCGGATGACGTACAGCATTCCGGCCGTCGTGGCCAGCGACGTCATCACGACGAGCGTGAACAGGAACACCACCACGACCAGTCGGGCCTGGTACCACGACCCGTGCGAGAGCGTCGCGGCCAGCAGGAGCAGCGCCCACCGCACGAGACGCCCCAGCGAGAACCAGATGATCAGCGGCAGCGCGCACTTAGCCGCGATTCCGAAGGCGTGCAACGGCAGCGCGTACGGCGACAGCATCCAGGTCGGCTTCTCGGAACCGGCGGCCTGGTGGGAAGCGGCGATCGCGGACGTTCCAGACACCTGCCGCATGTTATCGGCTCGCTCCCGCCCCCGTCGGCGACGTCACGACCTGATAACCCCCGATGCGGCCGGCGGTCCGCACGGCGGTCGTCCCCTCCTGCCAGCGCATCGGCTCGGCCACGCACGGGGATGCGGCATGCGGCCTCAGGGTGCGAGACCGAGGACCGACGTCGCCTTGTTCGCCGCGTCGAGCACTGTGCCGACCATCTTGTCCTGGGCTTCGCCGAACCGCGATGTCGGTGCGACGATTCCGACGGCGCCGGCGACGGAACCGTCATGTGCGAAGAACGGGGAGCCGATCGCGGTGACGCCGGGGCTGGAGTCGACGTCCGCGGCCCATCCCCTCGCCCTGACCTCTTCGAATTCCTGCAGCAGGGCCGTGCGAAACCGCCGCTGGGCGGACGGGGCCATGCCCGTGAGGTTGCGTGCGACGATCTCGTCCCGCAGCGCGGCATCGAGGTGGGCGAGCACGGCCTTGCCCGATGCACGGTGTGGCTCGTTGCCCGTGAGGCCGACGTAGAGGCCGCTCGCGCGGAGCGGTTGCGACCCTTCGACCAGAACTTTCAAGATCAGGTTCTTGTCGTCGAGAGTCGACAGGAACGAGGTTTCTGCAGTCGTCTCGGCAAGCTCGCCGACGATGCTCGCGAGCTTGTCGTTGACCTTGAAACTGCGCTGGTAGGTCCGGAACAGGGCGCCTACGCCGGCACCGAGCCGGAGTGTGGCGTCGGCTCGGCGCTCGATGTAGCCACGTGCGACCAGAGTCCGCATCAGGTGGTAGCAGGTCGTGATGTTCAAGCCGAGGCCGGCGGAGACCTGTTTCACCGTCGGCGGGGGCTCGGCGGCGGCCACGTACTCGAGGAAGCTCAGCGCTCGCTCGACGGTCTGCAGGGTCTGCTGCGTGGACTTGGCTGACGAACTGTGCACTATTTGAAATTATCAGCCTGCAAGGCACGCGTGGCCCGATGAAGCGGGGCGTTGAGCCGGTCGGTGAACGGGTCGAAGGCCCGTACGGGCGGATAGGCGTCGGGGTCGACGATCACGTCGATGACCGTGGTGTGGCCGGAGACCAGTGCCTTCCGAAGTGCGGGAGCGATGGCGTCCGGGTGATCCACCATGATCCCGGCGGCTCCCACGGCGGTCGCGACGGCGGCATGGTCCACGGGATCGAGCTCCACACCGGTGGTCGTCTCGCCGAACACGGCGTTCTCGACATGCCTCTGGGCTCCCAGTACCGAGTTGTTGAGCACCACGACGGTCACCGGAAGGCGTTCTCGCACAGCGGTTTCCAGCTCGGACCAGACGTGTGCGAAGCCGCCGTCGCCGACGACCGCGATGACACGTCGCTCGGGCGCGGCGATTTTCGCTCCCAGGGCCAGAGGCAGTCCCCAACCGAGACCGGCCAGACCTCGTGGCATGACGAAGCGCTGGCCGGGCCGCTTGGCCAGGAGGTGACCGGCGACCCAGAACGAGGAGTAGCTGGCGTCGGCGACCACGATGTCGTCGGGCTCCAGGAGCCGGTTGAGCTCGGCGAAAAGGCGCTCCGGGGCGATGGGGGTCTCATCGGACTCCAACAGCGGGGTGACGGCCTCGAAGTGCCGCTGACGGCCGGCGGCGATGGCGGCTCTGAGCCCCTCCGACTGAGCGACGCGGAGCGTGAGATCGGTCGCCGCCAGGGCAGCCGTGAGGTCCCCGAGCGCGGCCCTGGCATCACCGAGCAGGCGTATCGACTCGTAGTTCCGCCCCACCTCGAGAGGGTCGACATCGACGTGGATGTAGGTGGCGTCGGGGGATGTCAGCGTCCAGCCCTCGGTGCCGTTCTCGTTCGTGCGGGTACCGACCAGCAGAACGACATCGGCTCCGGCGATCAGGGGGAGGTGGAAGTGGGCGGGTCCGCGCTCGCCGGTGACATTGGCGGCGACCCCCAGTGACAGCGGACCCGATTCGTCCACGGCACCCTTGCCCATATTCGTCGTGACCACGGGGAGATGGGCGATCTCCTGCAGCGCGGCCAGTTCGGCCACCGCACCCGAACCGTGCACTCCGCCGCCAGCGACGACCAGAGGAGACCGGGCCGTGGCGATGAGTTGTGCCGCCCGCGACACCGCAGCGGCGGACGGCCGGGGGCGGTCGAGAGGGAAGGCCCCGAGATCCGCGGTGCGCGCGAATCGTCCGGACACGGCGGGCTTTCCGAGGACGTCCCGGGGGACGAGCAGCACGACCGGCCCGGGCCGTCCGCTGTTCGCCATCGTGACCGCGTGGTCGATCGTGTCCTCCACCCGAGTGGGATCGTCGATGCGCCGCGTCCACTTCGAGACGCTCGCGAACAGCGCGAAGTGGTCCAGCTCCTGGAAAGCGTTGCGGTCCCGGCTGCCTGACGGCACCTCCTGCACCAGCACGAGCATCGGTATCGACGCCTTGAGCGCCTCTCCCATCGGGGCGACGAGCAGGGTCGCGGCAGGGCCGTTCTGGGCCGCCACCACCCCGATCCGGCCGGAGATCCGAGCGAAGCCGTCGGCCATCGCGCCGCCGGCGTTCTCCGTCCGGTAGAGGATCTGGCGGATTCCGATGCGTTCGGCGGCGAGCATCAACTCGGTCGGGTTGCTCTGGCCCAGGATCGTCTCGACTCCGTGGCGGGCCAGTGTGCTTGCTATGACGTCGGCGACAGTGGTCATGTTCCGCAATGTTTCAAACTGTGAATCGTATGTCAACTATCGAATTTTTCATTATCTGAAACCAGATGCGGTTATTGACATGCCGAGGACGTGACTCCTACCGTCGAGTGGTGAGCGCACTCCGCCCCCGCCCCAACGGCCTCCCACCACCGAAGATCTGGAGTTCCCATGACCATCGACACCGGTGAAACGCATCTGAGCCCGGTGCTCTGCCTGCACTCCCTGTTCCTCGATCCACGCGCCTTCGACGGCCTTGTCGCCGCGGGAGCCGGGCGCTTCCGGTTCATAGCACCGGAGTTCCTCGGACAGGCCGGCCGCCTTGACGAAGTCGACGCGACCGTGACCATGGACCAGTGCACCGACGACGTGCTGGCCCTGATCGACCGGCTCGGTCTCACCTCCCTGTCGATGGTCGGGCAGTCGATGGGCGGCGACGTCGCAGTCCGCATCGCGGCTCGCCGACCCGATCTGGTCGGCAGGCTGGTGCTGATGGGCTCGTCGGCGAGAGCCGAGACCGACGAGAACGTCGACCTGTTCGGGGCGTTCGTCGACAGGTTCGAGCGGGAGGGATTCACCCCGGAGCTCGTCGACTTCGTCAAGAGCATCCTGTTCGCGGCAACCGTTCTCAACGACCCGGCTCGCTCCGACATTCACGAGACGTGGACCAAGCGCATCGGCGAGCTCTCCCCCAGGATCGCTCATGCCGCACGGGGCGTCGTCCAGCGAGAGAGCGCGCTCGACCTGCTGCCTCTGATCACCGCGCGGACGCTCGTCATCTCCGGGACCCAGGACCAGGCCCGCCCGCCGGCCTGGTCGGACGAGATGTTCGAGGCGATTCCGAACGCCGAGCTCTGGCGCATCAAGACCACGGGCCACAGTCCATGCCTCGAAGCCCCGGACACCGTCATCCCGCGTGTCCTCGACTTCCTCGCTTAGAACGCCGGTCAGGTGACCGATATCCGGAGGTAGGGAGCGGAGCGGGAGGGAGCGAGGACCGCACGCGAAACCCGCGACCGGCGGGTTGCGCAACGGACCGGAGCTTCCTCCCGGCGCAGCGGCCGAAGCCGCCGAACACCGGTGACACAACGCGACCGACGCTCCAGCGCGGAACGGACAGGCATGACCGGCATACAGACGGTCTCGTACGCCGTGGCTACATGGAGAGCATCGTCATCTCACATGATGCGTCTTGCTTCATGGACTTCGTCTCGGTGGAGGAACACCCCCGACCGGGTGAGAAATGGAGCTACCGCCTCATGTCCACGGAGGTGATTCCCGCGTTGCTCCAGGCGGGTGCCGCTGACCGCAGTGTCGAGACCATCCTGGTGGACGACCAGCGTCGGCACTTCGAGGGGGCGAGGGCGTGACCCCGGCGAGGCCGTGGTGCTTGCTCGTCGTGGGACGGGCGGACCAGACCCCGGAGCCTCACCCGTACGGCCCCCCGCACAGCGCGAAGGCCGGTGCGTTCACGGGGGAACGTACCGGCCTTCGGCGGTGGATGCGCGGAAAGACAATCAGACGGTGACCGCGAGCTGGGCGACCTCGCCGAGCCTGGCCTCGACCGACACGTCCTTCGTGACGCCGCCGCCCGCGATTATCCGGACCGTCCACTGGCCCGGGGCGGCGAAGAAACGGAAAATGCCCTCGTCGGAGACCACGACCTCACCGGTGAACTCACCGGAGTCGTCGAGCAGCCGTGCGTAGGCCGTACCGGGGCCGGAGACGACCCCCTGGATGACGGCCTGAG
The DNA here is from genome assembly GCF_050942215.1 of Sphaerimonospora sp. CA-214678. Taxonomy (GTDB): domain Bacteria; phylum Actinomycetota; class Actinomycetes; order Streptosporangiales; family Streptosporangiaceae; genus Sphaerimonospora. The sequence continues at coordinate 830,074 of NZ_CP192056.1, read as the reverse complement.
TGGACAGGTCGATCCCGGCGGGCAGCGCGACGGTCTGCTCCGGGGCGGCGCAACCCTGCGTTGTCATCAGCGGGCCTCCCCAAGCTCGATCGGCACGCCCACGAGCGAGCCGTACTCGGTCCACGATCCGTCGTAGTTCTTCACGTTGGGCTGCTCGAGCAGCTCGTGCAGCACGAACCAGGTGTGCGCGGAACGCTCGCCGATACGGCAGTACGCGATGGTGTCCTTGCCGAAGTCGACGCCGGCCCCCGCGTAGAGCTCCTTGAGCTCCTCGTTCGAGCGGAACGTGCCGTCGTCGTTGGCCGCCTTCGACCACGGGATGTTCCGGGCGGTGGGCACGTGGCCGCCCCGCTGCGCGGCCTCCTGCGGAACGTGGGCCGGGGCGAGCAGCTTGCCGGTGAACTCGTCGGGCGAGCGAACGTCGACCAGGTTCAGGGTGCCGATCGCGGCGACGACGTCGTCGCGGAACGCGCGGAGCGAGAGGTTCTGCTCCGTGGCCCGGTAGGTCGTGGCCGGCCGCTCGACCACGTCGGTGACCAGCTCGCGGGAGTCGAGCTCCCACTTCTTGCGGCCGCCGTCGAGCAGCTTCACGTTCTCGTGGCCGTAAAGCTTGAAGTACCAGTACGCGTAGGCGGCGAACCAGTTGTTGTTGCCACCGTAGAGGACCACGGTGTCGTCGTTGGCGATGCCGCGGGCCGACAGCAGGGCCTCGAAGCCCGCCTTGTCGACGAAGTCACGGCGGACCGGGTCCTGGAGGTCGTCCCTCCAGTCGATCTTCACGGCACCGCGGATGTGGCCCTTGTCATAGGCGCTGGTGTCCTCGTCGACCTCGACGAGCACGACACCGGGCGTGTCGAGGTTGGCCTCAACCCAATCGGCGTCCACCAGCACGGCGGAACGACTCATGACATTCTCCCAGGTTGTAGACGGCGGATGAGCAAGTACATTTCGCAGCCGAGGCAGAGGCCGACGACTGCGGTGAGAAATGCGGCCGGCAGTGCCGCTGCTGTCGCACCCAAGGCGGGCGGGGCGATCCCGACCGCGGATCCGATCAGTCCCACGACCGCGGACGCCGGACCCGCCTGTGCCGCGAGCAGCCGTCCGCTGCGCGGGGCCATGACGGCCGCGGGAACCGTAAATGTCAGGGCCGCACCGGAACGTGGGCCACGCGGGTCGATTTGCATCGTACGGGATGCTCCTGAAGGATTCGCGGAAAACGGCACGCAGCCGCGGGAATCACCCTCAGGCCATGCGACAGAGCGAAGTCGCGACGCGGCAGAAATCGACCGCGCGCCGCTTCGTGAGCGGCTCTGTCGTGGGAGTCATGACCAAGACAGTACCCGTCGTCTCGCAATCTGTCACTCGCTGTCCGCTTGTTGAGATGTTCCATGAGACGGATCGACCATCGCAACACCGAGCGCGGCGATCACATCGACCTTCCGCGGCTGGCCGGAGGCCCGCTTCACCACGTTCCCCGAGCCGTCGAGCACGAGCACGGTCGGCGTGCGCAGCACGTCGAAACGCCGGACGAGATCGAGCCGCGATTCGGCGTCGACCTCGACGTGACCGACCCCCGGCACCATCGCGGCCACCTCGCTGAGGATTCGCCGGGTCGCCTGGCAGGGCCGGCAGAAGGCCGTGGAGAAGTGCACGAGCGTGGCCCGCTCGCCGAGGTCGGCGCCGAGGTCGGCGGCGAGAACATCGATCGCTGTCATCATGCTGTGGAACCCGCGACCCGCCACGTTTCATTCCCCGGACACGGACGCGAACGGAGCCGAGGTCGTCACGACCGTACGTCCGTCCGAGGTGACCAGTTCCAGGCGGCGGATGTCACCGGCCGACAGCGAGGTCGACCCCTCGAAGACGTTCTTGCCCGGTCCGTGCTCCCCCGGTCCGGCCGGCCAGCTGCCGACCGTCGTCGCCGCGCCGTCCGGGCCGATGACGCGCAGCGTGCACGTCGTTCCCCCGGGCACCCCCGAGACCATGGCGCGCAGGTCGGTCCCGCTCTCCTTGGCGGTGAGCCGTACGGCGAGGGTCACGTCTCCGCTCCGCCCACGCGCCTCCGAGACCCGCGGAACCTCTGCCGTGGCGAGCGTCTCGGCCTCAGGGCCCGGCGTCGCGGTGCCGGGAGTCGGCCGCACAGCCGTCTCCTGCGGAGCCGTCTCCCGCGGGTCCGCGGCCGGCTGGGAGCTCGCCGCCGACGGCCTGGCGACCCCGGTGCGTGACTCGTGCGGCCGGATCGCGAAGGGCTGATCGGCGGAGCGTTCGGCCGACTCCCGCTGGTCCCGCGGCGCCACGCCGCCGCCGTCGGCCGCGGTGGAGGAGACCGCGGCGGACCCGGCCGCCACGCTCGCGTCCTGAGCCGGCCGCGCGGCCGACAGCCATGCCGTACCACCCAGCGCGGCCACGACCACCGAGGCGGCGAGCGCCAGCATCGTCCGCGAGCGGCGGCCACGCCGGGCCGAGGCGGCGATCAGCCGCTCCAGCACCACCGGCGGCGGCGCGGCGGCCACCTCGATGTCCTGCTCGGACACCCGGCCGAGCACGGCGGGCAGCCCCGACAGCTCGGCGAGCTCGGCCCGGCACGCGGGACATGTGTCCAGGTGCGCCTCGACCTCGGCCCTCTCCTCGGAGTCGAGCGCGCCCAGGACATAGACCCCGAGCGACATCCTCACGTCGTCGCAGGTCATGGCGCCAACCCCCGTTCCTCCAGGGCGAGCTTCAGCGCCCGGAGCGCGTAGTAGGTCCGCGATTTGACCGTACCCTGCGGGATGCCGAGGACCTCGGCCGCCTCCTTCACCGATCTCCCCCGGTAGTACGTCTCCAGGACCACCTCGCGATGCTCGGGACGCAGTGAGGCCAGCGCCTCCGCGACCGCCCACGACTCGACGGCCCGCTCGAGCTCGTCACCGGCGGGCAGCACGGCCAGCGCCTCGTCCCCCGTCTCCTGCGGCCGCGACCTGCGTGCGCGGTGCTGGTCGACGACGAGGTTGCGGGCGACGGTGAACAGCCACGCGCGGATCGGCCGCCCTTCGAGCACCGAGGGGTGCCGCCATGCCCGTAGCAGCGTCTCCTGCACCACGTCCTCCGCCCGGCCCGGATCACCGGTCAGCCGCAGCACGTAACCGTACAGCGGCCCTCCGTGATCCTCGTAAAGTGCGCGTATGAGCTCCTCGTCGGCGGTTCCGGCTGGACTCACATCTCCATCACGTACGGCGGAGCCGCCAGGTTCATCGGAGTCGTCCGCCGCCGGCCCGCCCGCGCCCTCGGGGCGATCCGGTTCAGTGGAGTGGGACATCGGTGGCTTCGCCCTGGATCGCGAGCCCCTGGGGCGTCGACTTCACCTTGGTGATCTTCAGGTTGAGCGGCAGGTCCTTCACGGGGACGGTGAAACCGATGTGCTTGGCCACGTTCGGCACGGAGAGACCACCCGCGATCTTCACATCGGCCGGCGTGAGCCGTACCGCTCCCGGAACCACCTCGATCTTCAGGCTGGCTGTGACGGGCACCGTCCGGCCGAGCACGGTCACGTCGCCGGAGACCTTCAAGGTGTCGCCACCGTCCCCCTCGACGCGGATGCCGCGCGGAGCCCGGGCGGACAGGGTCTCCCGGGAGATCACCGCGGTCCCGGTGACGCGCTCGGCCCGGATCTGGACCTTCGACGCGTTCTGGATCAGATCGGCGAGGGGCGCGGTCACGCCGTTCAGCGTCGCGTCGATGCTCGACAGCTGGATGCCCTCCCGGGTGATCGGCCCGATGCCGACGCCGATCTCCTCGTAACGCCCGGAGACGGCCTGGGTGAGGAACGGGAAACCCTCGATGTCAACGGACGGCGGCTCCGACAGGTCGTACGCGCTCTGGACCTGCCGGGCGATCTCCCGCTCGGCCCCGGCCACGGCCACCCGGTCGACGACGGCGAGCAGGACGGCGAGCACGATCAGCGACACGATCAACTTGCGCATCCGACTCCTCCGTGGAGCAGACCAGGCCGGGCGAACAGCCTAGTCGCTCATCCCCCGGCGAAGGGGGGTAAAACTTCGACCACGACGCCCTGTGGAAGGTCGATCGTAGCCGGATCGCGCAGTCCCGCCGGAGCGCCGTCGACGAGGAAGGAGGATCGGCGTAACACCTGCTCGATCCGTGGATTCCGGGCGATCTGCGTGATCAGCTCGCCCAGTGTCCCGGCGGAGAACGACTCCTCCTCGACACCGGCGGCCTCCTTCGCCGCAGCCCAATAACGGACCGTACCCGTGGCCATCGCCGTCAGCTCCCTCCAATACCGGCGCGTTATGAATACCGGACGTGTGACGTGCTGTTAACACGCCGGACGCACACCGGACGCATAAGTGCTGTGAGCTACCCTACGAAGTGATGGACCTGGGCGACGTGGCCCCCGGGTCCTTACGTGTTTTTGTACGGCTAAAGCTACGGCTATGGCTGCGCGCCGGGGAGGCGAACGTGAGCAATCTGCTCCTGCTGACCAACGCGCTGGAACCCTCGGCCCGGATACTTCCCGCACTCGGACTGCTCCTGCACTCGGTCCGGGTGGCGCCGGCCGAGGCCACCGTGCTGATCAACGCCCAGCCGGCGGACGCCGTACTGGTCGACGCCCGTCGCGAGCTCGTCCAGGCCAAGAGCCTGTGCCGGCTGCTGCGCACCACCGGTGTCACCTGCCCGCTCATGGTGATCGTCACCGAGGGCGGCCTGGCCGCGATGTCGGCCGAGTGGGGGGTCGACGACGTCCTCATCGACACGGCCGGTCCCGCCGAGGTCGAGGCCCGCCTGCGGATGGCCTTCGGGAAGCTGGCGCTGCAGACCGCCGAGGAGGTCCCGGACGAGATCCGCAGCGGCGACCTGTCCATCGACGAGGCGACCTACACCGCCCGTCTGCGCGGCCGGGTGCTCGACCTCACGTTCAAGGAGTTCGAGCTGCTGAAGTATCTCGCCCAGCACCCCGGCCGGGTCTTCAGCCGTGCACAGTTGCTGCAGGAGGTGTGGGGCTACGACTACTTCGGGGGGACCCGTACGGTCGACGTGCACGTCCGCCGCCTGCGGGCGAAACTCGGCGCCGAGAACGAGTCGCTGATCGGGACGGTGCGCAACGTCGGCTACCGGTTCGTCCCCAGCGAGCCGCAGGCCGAACCGCGCGCGGAGCCGCAGCCGCGGACCCGCAGGGAGACGAAGGCCAAGCAGCGGACCGGCGCGCGGACCAGGCCGGCGCACTGAGGCCAGGCCCCGCGCTGAGGCCAGGGTCCGCGCGTTCAGGCCGGCGCGTCAGCCGATCTGTCGCGTCAGGACGCCGGGGTCGTGTTTCCTGAAGATTAGAGCGATGACCGCGATATCAAATGGCGTAAAGGAAACGAACCATTGTGCTCACCCGCGGCTGGTGCCGTAGACGCCCCCGGGTTCCGCCTCGTTACCGGGTCACCTAATGTGCGAGACATGAATACGCATGTGGAGATTCAGGGGCGGCTCGGGGACGAGCAGGTGGCGGACGTGCTGGCACTCGTCGAGGCGGCCGCCGAGGCCGACGGCGTCCGCCCGCTCAATGAGCACGTGATGCTCCACCTACGATATGGCGGCGATCCCGGGGCCAGAGCCGTACTCATCCGAATGGACGGGGAGAACGGGGAACTGGCCGGCTTCGCGCATCTGGACCCGGCCGACCCGGTCGAGGGCCCGAGCGGCGAGCTGGTGGTGCACCCCGCGTTCCGCGGACGCGGTGTCGGACGGCGGCTGCTGGAGGCGGTCCTGACGGAAAGCGGCGGCCGGCTCCGCCTGTGGGCGCACGGCGATCATCCCGCCGCCTCCCGGCTCGCGGCGAGTCTGGGCCTCACCCGGGCCAGGTCGCTGTGGAAGATGCGGCGCTCGCTGTCCGATCCGCTGCCCGCCGTACGGCTCCCCGAGGGCGTACGGCTGCGCACGTTCGAGCCGGAACGGGACGAGGAGGCCTGGCTCGCGCTCAACGCGCAGGCCTTCGCCACCCACCCCGAGCAGGGCGCGTGGACGTTCGACGACCTGAAGCGGCGTGAGCAGGAGCCGTGGTTCGACCCGGCCGGTTTCTTCCTGGCCGTACGGCCGGGCCCGGCTGACGGGCACGACAGGCTGGTGGGGTTCCACTGGACGAAGGTCGACCGTGGCGGCACCGGGGACGGTGACGGCCACGAGCCGATCGGCGAGGTCTACGTGGTGGGGGTGTCCCCGGACGAGCGGGGCACCGGCCTGGGCCGGGCGCTGACGCTCGCCGGGCTGGCGCACCTGCGCTCGCTCGGCCTGGCCCAGGTGATGCTCTATGTGGACGAGGAGAACGTCCCGGCGATCCGGCTGTATGAGTCCATCGGCTTCACCCGATGGGACACGGACGTCATGTACCGCCGGTAGCCGGGTAACGGGCCGGTCGTGGGTGCCCTGCGGTTCCTCCTCCGCGTCGCTCTCGGCCCTAGTGGAAGATCAGGTGTAGGCCGAAGTAGGACAGGGCCGCGACCAGGGCGGCGGCGGGGATCGTGAGCACCCACGCGGTGACGATGTTTCCCGCGATGCCCCACCGTACGGCTGACAGACGCCGGGTGGCGCCCACGCCCATGATCGCGCTGGTGATGGTGTGCGTGGTCGAGATCGGCGCACCGAAGCCCATGGCCGCCGTGTACAACACGGACGCCGCGGCCGCCTCGGCCGCGAACCCGCGCGGCGGGTCCAGATGAATGATCCGGCGGCCAAGGGTGCGCATGATGCGCCATCCGCCGGCGTACGTGCCGAGTGAGATCGCCAACGCGGAAGCGGTGATGACCCACTCGGGGATGTCGGCCGTGGGTGACACGTACCCGCCGACGACCAGGGCGAGGAAAATCACACCCATGGTCTTCTGCGCGTCCTGCATGCCGTGGCCGAGAGCCATCGCGGCGGCGGACACCGTCTGGGAGTACCGGAATCCCCGACTCGACTTGTGCGGATTGGTCCGGCGGAACAACCACAAGATCGCGATCATTATCACGCCGCCGAGGACGAAGCCGATAACGGGCGACAGGACCATGGGGATGACGACCTTCGAGACCACTCCGCCCCACTGGACGGTGGCGCTCGCGGCCAGCGCCGCGCCCACCAGCCCTCCGATGAGGGCATGGCTGCTCGACGACGGCAGGCCGAAATACCACGTGATGAGGTTCCAGATGATCGCGCCGATCAGCGCGCCCCCCACGATGAGCAGGCCCTGCCGGCCGTTCGGGGCGTCGATGATCCCTTTGCCGACCGTCTGGGCCACCGATGTGCCGAGATGGGCGCCGATGAAGTTCATGACGGCTGCCATGAGCAGTGCGACCCGCGGCGTCAGCGCCCGCGTCGAGACCGAGGTCGCGATCGCGTTCGCCGCGTCGTGGAAGCCGTTGGTGTAGTCGAAGATCAGCGCGATCACGATCACGCCGATGACGAGGGCGAGCTCCACTTGGCTTTCCCGCGCCTAGCTTTCCTTGACCGCGATCGACTCGATCGTGTTCGCCACGTGCTCGAAGGCATCGGCGGCGAACTCGAGTTGCTCGATCACCTCGCGCATCTTCATGACGGTGAGCGTGTCGAACTCCCCGCTGAAGAGCTTGGCCAGCAGGCGACGATACACCTGGTCGGCCTGGTTCTCGAGTCGGTTGATCTCGATCCAGTACTCGTTGAGGTGCTGCATCGAGCGCAGCCGCGGCATCGCGTCGGCGGTCAACTCCGCCGCGCGCTCCAACACCTCGACCTGGAGCACGACCTCTTTGGGGAGACGTTCGATCTGGTAGAGGACGATGAGGTCGGCGGCGGCCTCCATGAAGTCCACCACATCGTCGAGGTTCGAGGCGAGGCGGTAGATGTCCTCACGATCGAACGGAGTGATGAAGCTTTCATTGAGCCGCCTCATGATCGCGTGAGTGTGCTCGTCGCCTGCGTGTTCGCAGGCGCGCATCTTCTCCGCGAGGGCGTCCCGGTCCGAACCGTCGCTGATGATCTCGACAAGGAGGCGGGACGCGGTAACGATGTTGTTGGCCGACTCGGCGAACAAATCGTAGAAGCTGTCCTCACGAGGCGTGAGACGCAGTCGCACGTGGTTTCTCCAGATGTGCGGGGATGGTCCGCAGAGAAGAGTACGGCTTGGGCCTGGAAAGACGAAGTTCGGCCCTGGCTAACCCGCCTGTAACCCTCTCCTCCTTGTCGTTGCCCCGATGCTCGCAGGAAACACGTGGCCCGGAGGAGCTCCCCGGGCCGTACGGCCATCCAGGCCGGGTCAGACCCGCGTCCGGTAGAAGTTGAGGAACGACCGGCTCGGCGTCGGGCCCCGCTGCCCCTGGTAGCGGGAGCCGTACTTGGCCGAGCCGTACGGGAACTCGGCCGGCGAGCTGAGCCGGAACATGCACAGCTGCCCGATCTTCATGCCCGGCCACAGCTTGATCGGGAGCGTGGCGACGTTGGAGAGTTCGAGCGTGACGTGCCCCTCGAAGCCGGGATCGATGAACCCGGCTGTGGAGTGCGTCAGCAGACCCAGCCTGCCCAGGCTCGACTTGCCCTCGAGGCGCGACGCGATGTCGTCGGAAAGACTGATCACCTCATAGGTGCTGGCGAGCACGAACTCACCCGGGTGGAGGATGAACGGCTCATCGCCGTCCGGCTCGACCATCCGGGTCAGGTCGGGCTGCTCCGTCGACGGGTCGATATGCGGGTATCGGTGGTTTTCGAAGACCCGGAAGTACCGATCCAGCCGCACGTCCACGCTGGACGGCTGGATCATCTCGGGATCGTACGGGTCGATCTTGACCCGGCCCGATTCGATTTCGGCGCGTAGGTCACGGTCGGAAAGCAGCACGCAAGCAAGGCTAGTGGCCCCCGCACAGGTCCAGGACTCGGCCGGTGCTCCCGGTCGCATGCCCCTGTGCGAGCGGCCGTACGGCGGGGCCGGGTCTGGCGATCCGGCCACGTTCTGGGCCGGGGTATGCAGCAGCACGCCGAGTTTCCGCTAGAGTATGAGCGCGGTCGGCTCCACGGTCGACCGATGCGGGTGTAGTTCAATGGCAGAACATCAGCTTCCCAAGCTGATAGCGCGGGTTCGATTCCCGTCACCCGCTCCAAGCCCGAAGGCCCAGGTCAGGGACAGATTCCCGACCCGGGCCTTGATTGCTTTCGGGGTCATGTCGATCTTCCGTGCCCGTTACGTGCCCGATCCGTCTGGATCTTGCTTGCTCAGCGCCTCCTCGGCGAGCTTCCCGAGCGCGTCGGCGATGGCCCGGTCCCGTTCCATCGCGGTGTGCTGATAGATCAGCGCGGCCCGCGTGGTCGAGTGCCCCATGCGGTTCATCAGCTCTCGCAGAGTCGCGCCGGACTGCGAAGCGAACGTGTTCCCAGTGTGACGGAGATCATGGAAGTGGAAGCCGCTGAGCTTCGCGTCCTTGATTGCCTTGCTCCATATCCGGGTGAAGTTCGCCCTCCGAAGCTGGGCGCCCTTCCCGCTTGGTCGCGAAGGTGGACCGTGCCGGACGGTCGACACCGTCAGGACCGGGGTAGCGAGCCTGGAAACGTCCCGAGGGCAGCTTGCGCACACGTCCGAACCGCCGCTTGCTCATGCCGCCCTCCCGGATCGCGTAGTGATGGGCTGGACCAGTCCGGCCGCTATGAACTCGTCGAGCACGGATTCGGGAATGCGTACCTTCCTACCGAGGCGCACGAAGGTGATCCGACGTTCCTCGATGAGACGCCGGGGGAAGCGTTCGCTCGTGCCGAGCCGTTCGGCGACCTCGGCGACCGTGAGCAGGCGGTCACCCCGTGGCCTTGTCGAGGTCTTGCTCATGCAGCCCTCCCCTCAGTTGCCGAAAGATCTTGTCCGTCTGCTTCGGCTCTCAGCCGGTCCATGTGGTCGCGCCAGCGCTGGCGTTCGTGGACCGAGCGCAACAGCCGTACGCCGATCGGGGCCAGGTCGGGATCGGTCGGCATGACCGACCGCCAGAGGTAGCGGTGCGGGTCAGATGATTGATCGGGCAGGCCGAGGGCTTCCAGGACCCAGGTGCGGCGGTCCTGCTTGTGCTCGGTCAGCGACTTGTTGGACCACTTGCGGGAGACGAGGACGCGGCGGCCCGCGTAGCCGAGGTGTTCGGGCTTGTGGGCCTTGCCCTTGCACCGGCCCGGAGCCATGCCCGCCTTGGCGTCCTTGGGCTGGATCCCGTACCGCAGCCAGTTCGGGCACGTCGGCGCGCACGGCTCGAACCGCAGCGCGTCGAGCAGCCGCTCAGCGTGCAGGCGCTGTGCCGGGTTGTCGGTGTCGAGGCCGTCACCGATGCTCTTGGTGAGGTACTTGGCCAGGTAGCGGATGCACTGATCGGCATCCGGCGACCCCGCGAGGACGCCTTGGACGTCGAGCTGTTCGCCGAAGCGGAGCACGTGCAGGGGTTCGGCGTCCTCGTCGGCGTCGAGCTGGTCGAGAGCCTGATCCCAGGTCGGCAGGACCTCCCCCGTGGTCGGGTCGAGGTAGCCGACCCCATCCGCCCACACCGGCAGGTGGTCACCCTCGAAGACGACCCGGTCAACCAGCGGCCACCACACGTGGTGGTAGGTCGCCGCGACGATCTGCCGCAGCTCTGCCCGTGGCAGGGTGCCGCGCACGGCCATGTGCAGATGCGGCGCGAGCCGCTTCTGAGGCTCGACCGTGGCGAAGTACTGCACGTCATAGCCCGCCACGCGGCGGAGGTTCTGCACGAAGCGATCCACCAGCTTGGAGAAGTGCAGCGCATCCCGGGCCGCCCGCGCATAGTCGTACGAGGCTGGATCGACGGGCACGCCGTCGCGCACCTTGCCGTACGACGGGAGCGTGAGCGTGAGGAACATCGACGGGCGGAAGGTCTTGCCGTCCCGGCTGGTGAAGGTCCGCCCGAGCGTGGTAGCGCTCATCTGCCGCTTGGGCAGGTCCGGTGCGTCCTGCCGCCGCCGAGTGGACCGTGACCGCTTGCCGGAGGTGCGGCCGAGGACGTTGCCTCGCATGCCTGCCCGGTTGATCTCTTCGTCAAGGTCGGCTAGGGCGGCGTCCAGGTCGGTGGTGTCGTCGCCGGCCTTTTCGGTCTGGTCGCGCCAGACCTGGGCGTCGGCCCGCAGCTCGACGAGGTGGCGCTGATAGTCGTCGGCCTCGTTGGGGGTGTTGACCGGCTCCTGGTCGAGGTGCCAGCCCTCCCGGCACTGGGCCATCCGGAGTTGCCGGTTCCGTTTGGCGCACGGCGGGCACTTGCTTTCCAGCGTGGCCCCGCACGGCACATCGACGACGTCGGTCTGTCCGGTGACGAGGTCCATGCGTTTGAGCGGGACCGGGCGGATGCACACGCCGTACTGTTTGGCGATCTCTTCGACGACGTCCCGGGCGAGCGGCATCGACATCCGCACCGCCCGAGGCGTCGACCGATCGTTCGGGTGAATCACCAGCCACCCCCACACGAGCCGACCACGTCAACGGCGTCAAGGCTGTCGAGCCCGTCGAGGGAGTCGAGGAGGCTGGGACCGTCAACCAGGACGCGGGCTTTGTGGCCGCATTCGGCGCACTCGACGATGCCGTGCAGAGCGTCGAGCCAGAGCGCGTCGAGGGTGCCGCAGCCGGGGCAGTGCAGGCCGTCGAGGATGTGGGCGAGACAGGTCATGGTCAGGCGGGCCCGACTGCGCACGTGGCTGTTCGCCGCCGAGGCCGAGGCCGCCGCGATCCTCGGAGACGAGGCAACCTGCCGCACCGCACTCGACCAGGCCGCCGCGCTCCTCCCCGACGGCAACGGCGACCCGGACATGCCCTACCTGTCCATCAACGCCCACCATCTGGCCCGCTGGCGCGGCAACTGCCTGGTCCGCTTCGGCGACCCCGGCACCGTCGAGGACCTGCGCTCAGCACTGGCCGGGATGGACGGCACCTACAACCGCGCCGAAGCCGCGCTCCGCTGCGACCTGGGACACGCCCTGCTCGCCCTCGGCGAAGCGCAAGCGGCCCAGCCCCACATCCAGCGCGCGCAGCAACTCGCGACCATGACCGGCTCACGACGTCAACGCAAGCGCATCGACGAACTCTCCCGAGCGGTTACCCGCGCCCTGCGCTGAGCCGATCCCGAGCCGCGTACAAGCCGACCAGCGTCCCCGAGGTCCAGATGTCACCCCGGGCGATCATGTCCGGGATCTCCTTCCACGGCACCCACTCGATCAAGTCGGCCTTGATCTCCCCCGACGGCTCCTTGACGAACTCCGCACCCCGGGCAAGGAACAGGTTGTGCTCGGAGTCGACCATGCCCGCCATCGGCTGATAGGTGATCAGCGGCTCGATCTCGCTGACCCGATACCCGGTCTCCTCCTCCACCTCACGAGCTGCGGTCAGCATGGGGTCCTCACCGGCCTCAATCAGGCCCCCGGGCAATTCCCAGCCCCACCGGTCGAACAGGAACCGGTGGCGCCACATCATCAACACTCGATCCTGCTCATCCACCACCACGGCGATAGCAGCCCGGTCCAGATGCACCGCGTGATGCTCGAACCGCTCACCATCCGGGATCTCGACATCGACCAAGCCCAGCCGGATCCACCGGTTGTCATAGATCAACCGCTCACCGTGCACGATCCAGCGAGTCTGCTCCTCATTGGTAGCCACACCGCGACGCTACCGCCCAACATCGCCTACGTACACGAGAACGCCGCTAGCAACTGTGGCCTGTCTCCTTGACACCCCTACACGTAGTTGCTATCCCCAACCAGACCACCTTGGCGAGCAATCGCTTACTCAGTACGACGTCGCGCTACGGAAAATCGCATTCCGGAAGGGCGCGATTGCATTGCCTCTAATATATCGAGCAGCTCTCTCTTTCGCACGCCACTTATATCCAGACTCGCCCGAATCGCCATATCCCAGCCATCGACATTTGAGATGAATTCAGGATTGACGACAGGAAAGTCGAAGGTTGCGGGCGCGGCAACCGCACGAAGAACGCCATCCCGGGTTAGTTCGACCGTCCCATACCTCAAAGCATTAGAATCCGGCCCAAGAGCATCGAAGGTCATAAGAACTTCATCGCTCAAGTTTGCAGTTAGGCCCGCTCTTAGTCTCCGTACACGAGGGTTGCTATCGAACTCTGAGCGCCGCCCATGGATGACAATAAAATGAGGCCTGAGCAGTCTCTCAGCCATGACACGGGGGACTCTGTACATATGTACAAACTGGGCCGCGTTATGAGGATCCATGAACCAGCTGCGCCAAGCAGCCACCTGACTACGGGCGGAAGTCAGATCCGAGTGCTGCACGTTCCCGTCATCCCGAAACCATTTCTTATCCGGCCGTTCAATCTCAATGCATATTGGCATCAAGTAGGCACTGTCGGTTGCGATCCACATAAAGTCCGGCTGACGTTCGGCCAACCCGGGCAGAACCGGCTGCCTAATCACAGCCGCCGGCCACGGAGTCCAACCTGTGCGCATCGTCGGACCGCTCGACCCAGGTATGAGGCTCGGATGACGCTCCAGGAAGCCTTGCGCGACCTTCTCCACGTGGAAGGCGTCCCCAGAAACCAGTCGTCTCCACTCATCCGACAGCGCCTGTGCGTAGACGTCGGCTTCTGTCGATCTTGAGGCAGACTCCACCGCGGCAGGCCAACCCGGTAGATCCCCTATGACCATGGGGCTCATCATGCCATAGATCGTCCGTTACCGTTGGATTGTGACTTCGCCCATCGACAGGGTTCGTGAAGCATGGCACTCATGCATCACGACATCCTTGATTCTGCCCAACAAGCACAGCTTTAACTTAGTTGTCCCAGCCAAGGATGACGAGGGCCCTGATTCCCCCTTCTATATGACTCGGCCAAGTGGTCTGCGGGTCCAAATCCCGAGCGATAGTGCCAACCGACTGCTTGCAGCGTGTGAGACTTGGGTCCGGTCGCCCGATGGGCCGACGGCCGACGTCTATGACCTTTGGCAGCCACTTATGATCCATGCTTCACGAGTCAAGACGGGAGAAATTTCGCAAAATCAAGCAGATAAGCTATTGTCCAATAATATGTTCTCGAACTCCATTGTAGCTTTGCCGCTTGGCGGTATATTCGCCGCAGAGCAATCTGTAACCATCGGACATAATTGCATTGTCGGCCACTTAAGCACGGCAACTGAACGTTCCATCGACAGCCTTGCTCGTAACTCCAATCCGCCACTTCTTGGCTTTCGCTTCAATGACGAGGTGGCGTGGACAGAGGACTTTCTATATGCCGAAGAAGATGAGCACGTTGCAGAAGCCCTTGAAGCGGAACTGATCGAGGCCGAAGGCTGGATGCCATTGGTGGTAGCCATCAAGCTCTCCGCTGCCGGCTCACTTGCATCCAGATGGGCAATTGATATAGCACAAGCACTCGCTGGGTCCATATGGCTAGCCAGCCTACCTAGCGATCTGAACGACTTCCCTTATCCAGCCGCGCCGTGGATCTGCGGTGCCGACGGCCCAAAGAACCCATATAACTGGGAGAACCAAGCACCTACAAACGTGGAACCTCTCAGGGTGGATATGACTAACGTCCGCGCCGAGCGTGCGGAAAGTGAGTACTGGGCCTCAATACATGCTTCACCGATATCCCTAGAGGATGTCATTGAAGCAGGATGGCTGCAAGCCATCACAAGAGTCGTAGAAGCTGCACGCGACCACCCCCATAATAGCCGTGACGTAATCGTTGCCCGCGCTTGTCAATTAATCTACACTTCGCGACACGCAACGTCATTGGGAGTACGTCATCAACTCGAATCTCTAGCAGCCGCGCCTTTCAGCCAAGGCGCAACTAGGGCAGTCGAGGATGTGTTCCTAACATCCTTCGAGCAGCCTGTTGCCTTAGCGTCCGACTTCGCCAGCCTTGCAACAGTAAGAGATGCCTTACATGCAATGCGATAAAATGGGCTCCGAGAAAATAGTGCACCTATTAGACACAGCTTACGCGGCCGCATTTAAAGTTCAGTCGCAGCCACGTCACTGTCTAGTCCCACGACATGATTGACAGTTCTGTCCCACCACATACTTGACGGGCACTCTAGGAAACATGACCGGCCTTGCGGGGCCGGGCCGCTTTGATACTGCGGACGGGCTGGGTCGTGGTGCGGCGGACCACGCGGGTGTCGTCGGGCAGTTCAATGGTCAGTGTGGTGTCGCTGACGTGCACGGTCACGATCGCGCGGGCGTGGATGCGGCCGAGGGCGACCTTCTGCCCGGCGACCATGATGACCCCGCTGTTGCTGGCGACCCGCTGCACGGTGACCGGCTCGACCGACGGGCGGGGTGGCGGCCCGGCCGGGCGGGCATCCCGCAAGTGGCGTAGCCGCTCCCAGCTGATCGGGTTGTGCCGGGTGCGCAGCAACTCCCGGGTTTCGGGGTCGAAGAACATCAGGGTGTGCTCCTCGATCCGGACGGTGACGCGACGGCCGTTAAGGATCTCGGCCGCGAGCACGACGCGCCCGGCCAGGCTGACCGTGCCCGATCGGCTGACGGTCCGGTCGACCTCCACCGCGGTACCCGGCTCGGCCGACGGCAGCGGCGCCGGCCCCGCCGCACGTCCCCCGTTGGCGGCGAGTTTGGCCAGGTCCGCGTTGGACAGGTGGGAGCGGAAGCTCTTCAGCCGGACCCCGGCGACCAGGAGGTGGATGACGTCGGTGTCGGCCCAGAACGTCACGGTCACCCCGGCCCGGTCCGGGCCGAGCCAGAACTGACGGCCCGCCACGAACATGTCCCCGCTGGCGGACACGACGCGGTCGAACTCCACCGGCCCGCCCGACCACGCCCGGGCCGCCACCTCGTCAGCTAGCGCGTCGGCCCCTGGCCCGTCCTCGGAGCGGGCCGGCGTGTCGAGATCCGACGCCGGTGCGGGCTGCGGCTGGGCGATAACCTGCCCGTTAACCGCTTTCAGGGCTCCCGGCAGCCGCAGCGGCAGCAACTCCTCCCGCGGGTCGGTCTTGGGCGTGAATCGCTCGGCCGGGCAGGCCATCCCCATCGCCTGGTGCGGTCGGCGGGTGTTGTACTCGGCGACCCAGGCGTCCAGTGCGGCCTGCGCCGATCCCAGGTCGGCGAACGGCACCGCATCGTCCAGCAACTCGCGGCGCAGCGTCTGGTGGAAGCGCTCCACCTTCCCGGTCGTGGTCGGCGAGCGGGGCTGGGTCAGCCGGTGGGTGATGCCGTTGTCCCGGCAGATCCGGTCGAACAGCACCTCCCCGCCCTTGCCGAACCGGTCGGTGAACTGCTTGCCATTGTCCGTGAGCACCTCATTGGGCACGCCGAAGGTCTGTAGCGCGTGGGCGAAGGCCAGGCATACCGCCCGCCCGGTGGGACGGGCCACTACAGCGGCGATCACGCAGTAGCGGGAATGGTCGTCGATCCCGGTGACGATTTTCGCCTCGGTGCCGTCGGCCAGGAACACCCCGCCGACGATGTCCATCTGCCACAAGTCCATCGGTGCCGGCCGTTCCCACCGCAGGTAGTCCTCCCGGCGTCTGCGCCGCTGCCGCGGGGTGATCAGGCCATGCCGCACCAGCGCCCGATACACCCCCATCCGGGACGGGACCGGCCGCACCCCGAGGCGTTCGGCCTCGTGCACCAAGCGGACCGGGCCCCATCGGGGGTGCTCGCGCCGCAGCTCACACACCACCGCCTCCACCTCCGGCGATAACTGCGACGGCGAGGACATCGGACGGCGGGAACGGTCGGCCAGCCCCGCCAGCCCCGATTCCCGATACCGGCGCAGCCAGGAATGCACCGTCTGCCGCGACACTCCGAATTGCGCGGCGGTCTCCGTCACGCTCGCACCGGCGAGCACCGCCAGAACCGCCCGATAACGCTGCTCGACAACCGACAAATCGACCAGGGCCAATCCCGGCCTCCTGACGTGCGCCACCCGCAAACGACGCACGAAAGATCGGCCGACAACGGCACCTATCAAACATGTCCTGGGACTGATGTGTCAAGCATGTCGCGGGACAGGACACACCCGCAAAGATAGACGCTGCCGAATTGTGCTCATAGAGATCAAGCGGCGGCGCTCCGCGCCGCCTCGCGGCCCTCCTGCCGCTCGGCGGCCGGGCATGCGGCCTGGGGGCCGGTCCCGGCCGCCGTCGGCACGGGCCGCGCGGTGTCGCTTCCCAGCGGATTAGAGCCAACATGACCATTGGCTTCGGCCCCGAGGACCTCGCGACAGAATGCGTTCACACCCTTCTGGCTACTGGAGGCATTCATGAGTACGTCCGACGTCACATCGTTGTCCGGGTACGGCATCGTGCTGCGGCACTGGACCGAGCACGACGTGCCCGCGATGGTAGAACTGTTCGACACCCCTGACATCAGCTACCGCACGCCGCTCCCCTCTCCCTTCGATTTGACCGCTGCAGGCGAGTACCTGCAGATGATTCAGAGAACTCAGGTCAGTGGCCAGCGCCTTCACTTGGCCATCACCGTCGATGGACAACACCCGCGAGGCGAGGTCCTGCTGAACCTGGAGACCGGCAGTCTTGGCTACGGCCTCGGAGTCGCCTACAGGGGGCAAGGCCTGGTGAGCCGTGCAGTCCGGCTGATAACCGAGTACGCCCATCAATCTCTGGGCATGCCGAACGTGATCGCGCAGATCGAGCCGGATAACCACGCCAGCATCGCCGTCGTCCGCAGCGCCGGTTTCCGGCTCACAGAAGAAGCACCTGAACAGGTGACGGACAAGGGGCGCACCTACGAACTTCTTACCTGGGTGCACACGGCGGCGTCACCGCCTTCGACCCCAGAGCACAAAGAAGTGCCTCCGGCGGGGGCGCTCCGGCTCCAGGATGATCGCCCGCACATTGCCGAAGACCGTAGGGGGCTGAGGTAGGGGCCTGATCATCCCGCCGACATCGACCCGGGACAAGCCGAGCGGGCCAGGGCCGGGGGGTCAGGCAGGCGGAGCGTGCGCGCCGCGCATTGAAGGGCCAGGTCACAGGCTGATCGTCGGGCCATTAGCGGGCCATTAAGCAGGGTGACGAGGGGTCAACCACGGTCACTCCTGACCGGCCCGACGCCCAGGTCAACGCCCCTACGACACATGATCCATGCAATTCCCAAGCTGATAGCGCGGGTTCGATTCCCGTCACCCGCTCCAAGCACAGAGGCCCAGGTCAGGGGTTTTTTCCGACCCGGGCCTTGATTGTTTTCGGGGTCATGTCGAGCTTCCGTGCCCGTTACGTGCCCGATCCGTATGGATGTTGCTTGCTCAGCGCCTCCTCGGCGAGCTTCCCGAGCGCGTCGGCGATGGCCCGGTTCCGTTCCATCGCGGTGTGCTGATAGATCAGCGCGGCCCGCGTGGTCAAGGACGGCGCTCCGCGCCGCCTCGCGGCCCGTCGCCCGCTCGGCTGCCGGGCATGCGGCCTGGGGGCCGGTCCCGGCCGCCGGCAGCTCGGGCCGCCCGTCACAGCACACCGCCGTGCCAAAGTAATTCGCCGACGGCAAGCGTCACGCCACCGCAGGGCAACTGGCAACGACGTGACGTCATCGCCTGCACTCGCTCCTACGCCGAAAGTGTCAACGGACTCCCGATACTGGCTCTGGCACTGATTCTGTGCGTTGACCCGACTCAGTCGGCAAGGAGGATGCGTTTGCGTAGGAGGTCGGGGTTGGCCCGGCCATACATCTGCCGCTTGAGCATCTTGATGCGGTTGACATGGCCCTCCACCTTCCCCGAGCTGTGAGGCAAGATCAGGCCGGCTTTGGCGGCGTCGAAGTCGCGGCGTAGTCCTGTGACGAAGGAGTGCAGTTCCGGCAGGTCATCGGCCTGAATCCGCTTCATCCACTGCTCCAGGCCGTCGCCGGTGAGCCGCGTCATCATCTGGGCGAAAGAGCGGACGTGCTCGCGGACCGCGGCCAGGGCCGGGCAGGCCGCGGTCAAGGTTTGCAGGTGCTGGTGATCGTCGGCCTCGAGGGTGTCGGGGTGGCGGAGGAACCAGCCGGTGGCCTGGCGGACGGTGGGCGGTGGTGGCGGCAGGACGATGGCGATCTGGGATCTCCAGGGCCGGACGTACTCGCGCACCGACCTGCCTGTCCCGCCGTAGCCCATGGCCGTGACCTCCTGGTAGAGCTGCGCGGCGTTGGTGCAGCCCTGCTCCCAGCGCTGCCGCAGGTAGCCGGCGTACTCCTCGATCATCTTGGGGCGTTTGCCGGTGCCGTTGTGCACGAGCAACTCCTCGGGATCGCTCGCGCGGGCGAAGCGGCGGACGGTATTGCGGGCCAAGTTCAGCTCGCGGGCGATCGCGCGCAGGTCACGGCCTTGCGTGAGCAATTGATGAACGAGGGCATACCGCCGGCGGGTCCGCTCGGCCAGACGGTCCGACCGCGGCTCGCAGGGAGCGAGCTCGCCTGCAGATGGGGTGGTGACCGGCGCCGATGCGGGCACCTCGCCCGGTGAGGTGGCGACCACCAGGTCTCGTAAGTGGGCCCGGTGCTTGGTGACGGTCCGCTCGACGGCCTCGCCGAGGTTTCTCCACATGTGCCACCGGTCGGCGACCTGGATCGCCTGCGGGGCACCGCGGGCGGCGCCGTCGGCATAGCAGCCGGCCCTGTCCCGGCAGATGATCTCCACGTCGGGGTGCTTGCTCAGCCAGGCGGCCAGCGCATCTGATGAGCGTTCGGGTAGCACGTCAACCGGCTGGCTGGTGGCGATGTCGATCAGGATCGTGCCGTAGGTGTGACCGCGGCGCAGGGCGAAGTCGTCCACGCCCAGCACCTGGGGTCCATCGCCGGGTTTGGGGTCGGGCAGGGATCGGATCAGCCGGATCAGCGTCATCCGGTTGACCGCGGTGGCCAGGCGGTGGGTGAGTCGGGCGCCGGCCCGGCCGCCCAAGGCCAGTGCGATCGTCTGCAGCAGCGTGCGGAGCGGGACGCTGTAGCGGCCGTAGCGGACGGTCAGCCCGGTCACCTGCTCAGCGAAGGTCTTTCTGCCGCAGTCGTCGTTCTCACACCGAAACCGCCGTACCCGCAGGTGAAGCACTATCTCCTGGCCGCCGACCGCGGTGTCGCACACCCGCCGCTCGTAGCTGCTGTGCACGCGTTGGGAAACCGTCCCGCACCGTGAGCACGCTGCTTGCGATGTGCGGGTTCTGGCCCGGATCCGTACCGACCTGCCGGACCGGTACACCTGGTCGATCTCCAAGTCGGCCAGGTGGGGGAAGAGAACCGCGAGCAACTCCGAGATCGACACCCGACATGATCACCACCACCGGCAGTCCTCCGCCGGAAGATCACGAAATTAGTGCCAGAGCCAGTTTTCAGGATCCGCTGACAGAAAGAATGCGCAGGTAGGGCTTAAGCTCGGCCTCGGCCTCATCAATCTTGTTTGACTGCGTCCACAAGTCGTACCACTCGTTGTCCTCCGGCATCAGGGCCCGCCGAATCGTCTGCTCAGCTTGATGCCTCAACTCCTCCGTGACCTCAAGCCGTATCGGCTCGAGGTCTTCATCAAGCTCCAGTGGATGCCCTCGTTGCGCGGCAAGACAGTAGGCCACCAGCGCTGCTCCGGCCAAAGCTTGATCGGTCTCCCAGCTATCAAGCTCGCCTTGGACACCAATCACACATTCAAACTTGGACCGCAGCAGATCCGGCAGGTCCTCCACCCGGGCCTGCTCTAACTCAAAAAGCAGATCACCCGCCGCATCGTTGTCCAGCGGACCAGCACCCCATGCCCCCATGACCGCCCTCACTCCTGTTTCCCATTCTGATTTCGATCAGTATGCCTCCGGCGGGGGCGCTCCGGCTCCGGGGTGATCGCTAAGGGCCTGCTCAGCGTTGCTGGCCGTAGCTGGCTGAGGTAGGGGCCTGATCACCCCGCCCGCCATCGACCCGGGACAAGCCGAGCAGACCAAGGCCGCCGGGTCCCCTTCGGGGGGTAGACGGCACACGGGGTGATCAGGCAGGCGGAGGCTTCCGCGCCGCGCATGAGAAAGTGACCTCGTGGTCGACGATCCTTCCACCCTCATCAACTACTGGCTCAGCGTCTGGGAGCTGAACAGCTTTTACGCCCGTCAAACCGAGCAGGGCGAAGGACAGCGAGTGTGGGCAGAGACGGCCATGTATGCGATTGGCAGAGCCGAGGCCGCAGGTCTAGATACGACCAGCGCCAATGCAAGCCGCTTCTACCTGCGCGCAGGTTTGATCAACGACCTCGGCCCCATGGGCTCATCCCTGTGGAACCCCGACGCACTCGCCGCGGACATCCTGGCGGCCCTCCCTCTGCAACTGGAGCAAGCCACAGAGTGGGCCACCAACTGGCAACAGCGGCCCCGGACAGAGATCCTGGCCCTCCGCCGGTGCAAGAACCTGCTGGGGCCAGCCCAATACATCCGGGACTATTTGTCGACGACGCCGACGGCGAAAAGGCTTGATCAGTGGCTGACGCTCCGAGAGCAACTTCCCTAGCTGATCGAACAGCAACGAATGCACTTCGTCGTGCAATTAGCGTGCAATTAGACAGGGTGACGAGGGGGCAACCACGGTCACTCATGACCCGCCTCACGTCCAGGTCAGCGCCCGTACGGGCCGTGATCCATGCAATTCCCAAGCTGACAGCGCGGGTTCGATTCCCGTCACCCGCTCTCAGCGAGAAGTCCCAGGTCAGATGATTCTCCCTTGCCTGGGTCGTGCTGTATCGCCACCGGTCGACATGACCATCGCAGTGCCGTCAGTCGAACCAGACGACCAAGCGCACGCCTTCGGGCCCGAACCGCTGCGCCAACGCCTGCATCACCACAAAGACGTGGTCCCACCCGGTGCCAGGTCCCAGTGCGTCCAGTCGCGTCACGGGGCGATATTCGAGCGCCGCTCCAGAAACCTCCCAGCAACCCATCGGAGCCTCGACAGGCGAGGCACCCAACGGCGGCATGCCGTACTCCTCCACGACATTCTCGGGCCACTGGTCATCGACCCGGTACCGACTGATCGACGAGCTATGTCGTGGCTGAACATCAAGCACCCCCCGAGCGGCGGGACGCACAGTCATATCCAGATCACGCAGCTCCGCCCATGTAACCCAGATACAGCCATGTATGGCGGCGTCGATCCGGACGGACTCCTCATAGTCAGTACGGACAGGTTTCGATGCGTCGGCAGGTAGACCGCGGCCGGCCGCGACTGGGGTCCAGCCGAGCCGATTACGAACACCGAAGAGGCAGCCGAACAACTCATAGTCGCAGCCGTCATAGAGCGGGTAGAGGGGCATGGACACCGCCCATGCATCCCAGTCGTGCCAGTCCTCGTCAGCGGACGGGTGGCGAGCCTCGATGTAGCCGTAGATGTCGGTGCCCACACCGACAGGTTAGACATGTTCAGATCGCTGGCCTTCATGAACGCGTGCCGGTACGTCTTTTCGGAGGAGAATGGCATCATGACCAGACGGTCGGATAGGCCGAGTCCCGACGAGCTTGACCGGCGGCTCCGCTGATTCGAGTGGTACACCGACACCGCATCGCATAACAGCGTCCGTCGCCCTCCTCGTAATCGGGCGTACGCCTGTCCGTGCTGTGGCTACCTCAACCTTCGAGAGCGTGGAGGCTACGAGATCTGCCCGGTCTGTTTCTGGGAGGATGACGGCCAGGACGACCACGACGCACTTGGAGGCGAACCCCTTGTCGGCGATCGGCAGCAGCCCCGGACGCTCGGCGACCAGATCAGCATCGACCTCCAGCATCGCCGCCAACACCTCGCGCTCATCGAGCTTCGGATCAGCCAGCGCCCACAGGATCGGCATCCCGGCCGGCGTGCACACCAGATACAGCCGCAGGTCCCAAAAGAATCGCGAGTGGGACGCGCAGTAACCGTAGTTCGCCCAGCCGGCCAGCTCCGAGCGCAGCACCGTGGGCCGTGACATCCCGCACGGCACGGGGGTCGAGTCGGTGACCCACACCGTGTCGTGCCAGAAGTCGGTATCCCGCGCCAGCACCCGGGTGATCCGCTTGATCTGCGGTAACGCGGCGCGGACCCGCTTGTTGTAGCCCGGCTGCTGGAGCAGGAACGGGAACAGGTGCCCGTAATGCTTGCGCGCGTAGCGCAGCCAGCGGGCCTCGGAGTGGAAGCCCAGCAGGGTCTGCATCACCGCCAGGCAGATCAACTCGGAGTGACTGAGCCGGGACGGGCGGCCGGGCAGCCGAGCCAGACCGGCGCAGCAGATCTTGGACACCCTCGCCATGTCTGTGAGCTGGGGCCGCATGACCCGATCAATTAGGAATTGATCGTCTAGGTCAAGCGCCCAGGCTGAAGGAAGGTGGAGTTCCATGGCGTCGGCCCTGGTCGGGGCAGTCGGCCTCAGTCCAGATAGCTGTTAGGTCCCGGCACGTCACGGCGATGGTTCCTGGCCGGAACGCGATCTCATGACTGCATCCGTCGGCGTGCGGCAGGATCTCGTCCACGATGACCACGCTCTGGTGATCGGTGGACTGCGAGATGTCGAGTGTGAAGGCGGAAACACCCTCGTATCGAATGGTCAGGTCCTCCTCGTGCTTCCAGCAGTTGTGCAAGAAGCCGACTTCCATCCATCTCTCGGCCTCGTCGCCGCCGAAGCAGACACGTTCGAGGGCGAGATCTTTCGTGCACCGTGGATTCGAGAAGTCGAAGTGCCCAGCAGCCATCGCGAACGCGCGCGCCCCTTGGGGCAGACGAGCGCCGAGGGCGGGTAGCCGCCGCAGGTACTCGGAGGGATCGAGGACTCCATCAAGGCCATTGACCGTGGCATTGATGTCGACGTACTTCATGTCCCTATGATCAGCCGATTGGGTAGGCGTCTTCCAGCTCGTGACGGTCGGCGGGCAGCACGACGGCGAGCACGGCAAGCGGACGCCCGCCGGGATCGCGTACGGCCGCGTAGACGCCAAGAACCGGCGTGTTCTTGGGCATGCCGAGTTGCTTGACTTCCTCGGCGCTGGGCTTTCGTGCGGTGATCTGCTCGACCACGTGATCAAAGCGGACACCCTTGCGCGCCTGCACGTGATCACGTATCCCCTGTGCGAGCGGTTGCGCGCTTGTCAGGTCGGTCCCCTCCGACAGGTCCAGCGGCAGCCACAGCGACACGATCTCGGATGGCTCATCCCCACGGGACACCAGGCGCCGGCGAAGGAACACCTTGCTCTTGGGGGACAGACCGAGCAGCGCGGCAACCCGGTTCGGTACGGCCA
The DNA here is from genome assembly GCF_050942215.1 of Sphaerimonospora sp. CA-214678. Taxonomy (GTDB): domain Bacteria; phylum Actinomycetota; class Actinomycetes; order Streptosporangiales; family Streptosporangiaceae; genus Sphaerimonospora. The sequence goes on along the minus strand of NZ_CP192056.1, from coordinate 805,915 downwards.
CCGCCCCGGCCTCCAGGAGCTCACCGGGCAACCGTGTTTCGGGGGTGGTCAGGTAGGCGTGACCGGGCCGAGGTCGCTCGACCGAGGCGAGCGCGGGACGGCCCCGCACGAAACGGCCCTTGCCTTGCTGGGACTCAATCCACCCCTGTTCGCGGAGCACGCGCAGGGCGGCCACGACGGTCGGCCGAGAGACGCCGAACTCTTGGATCAACCGGTTCTCGCTGGGGAGAAGAGATCCGGGAGGGTAGTTGCCCGCTTCGATACGCCGCTGAAGCGTCTGCACAAGCTGTGCATACTTCGGGGGCACGGACTCTAGAGACACACGACCGTCCAGCAGCCGACAGGTTGTTTTACCAAGCTTGAGCCTAGACCAGCTCAGCGGTGATGGGAGGCCGGGGAAGTCTCCTGGCCCCGCGCACCGTTCCGCCTCGCGCTGACTCAGGCCACCGGACTCCAGCCCGAAGATCTCGACTTCTCCCCCGTGAAGAGAGGGAACGGAAATAGCCGCCTTATCGAGGCCCAGATCATGCCCGTGGACGCGCTCCGGGCCGAGGTCGATCTGTACGGCACGATGGAACTCGCCCAACAACTCCAGGCATCCGATGTCGGAGCCGGCACCCTGGAGGCCCTTGCCGAGGCCGTCGATTTGCTCTGCCGTGCTTATCCGGTCGTTCCCGCCGCCACGCTGCGCGACCGGACGCAAAAGCGCCTTGCGCAGGTGACGCGGCTGCTGTCCAGTCGTCTGACACTCGACCAGCACCGCGAATTGCTCGTCATCACGGGATAGCTGACGGCCTTGCTCGGCTGTGTGCATTACGACCTGGGCGAGCGCGAAGAGGCCGAGACGGCGCGACGGGCTGCGTTCGAGATGGGTCGGTCGGGCACGGAGAACTCATGGGATGGGCACACGAGATGTCCGCGTGGTTCGCCCTCGTCGAAGGCCGATACGAAGACGTGGTCACCGCCGCCCGCCAGGGGCAGGCAGTCGCCGGCCAATCCAGCGCACAGGTTCAACTCACCTTGCAGGAAGCCCGCGGCCTGGCCCGCATCGGAGACCGGCGCGAAGCCGACAAGGCACTCTCATGCGGAGCCGACATCCTCGCCAAGTTCCCACTCCCCGACAACCCGGATCATCACTTCGTGTTCGACCACGCCAAGTGGGTCTTCTACGCCGCTACCGCGTACACCTGGCTGGAGGAAAACGACCGGGCCGAGGAACACGCACTGGAGATAATCCAGATGCACACCCGCCCGGACGGCACATCGAACGCACCGATGCGGGTTGCCGACGCTCACATAGATCTCGGCATCGTCCACGCCCGACGCGGCGACCTCGACGCCGCCGTAGAACAAGGCATGGCCGCATTCGACATCGAACGCAAGTCCCTCACCGACCTCGTAACCCGAGCCGGAGACCTGGACCGCGTCCTACGCCAGCGCTACCGTCGCGAAGCCCTCATCCAGGAGTTTCACGAGCGGTGCATCATGGCCCGGCGGGCACTAGATATACGCCGCCCCGAGCTGCTCGACTGATCACGCCGCAGGGGGTTGTAACAGGCGTACCCGCCATCGGGATCTCCCTTCGGGACCTCTCTCAAAACTCCACGAGGAATAGTACGAATGCTCGGGAATCTTCTACCCGGAGTCCGCGATATACGCACCCCTCTCGCAGTAGGTTATATTTTACTGGCCGCAATATGGGTACTACCGAGAGATTCCGTCCCAGACTCGGCACATGCTACAGGATTACTTAAAGACGTTTATGCATTGAATAGCGAGTTTGGGGCCATCGAGAAAGGTGTTGCACTTAGCTTCTTGGCTTACCCATTAGGCGCCCTCTCGACAATAGTGACCGATTATCAGACTCACCAAAAGAAGACGAAGTAAGCCGGTCCGCAGAGAGTGAGATTCTCTAGCTTTCTTGCTTCTCATTCGCGCGCAGTCGAAAAATTGCCGAATTACGCTTGTGAAAATCAAGGGCGGCGCTTCGCGCCGCCTCGCGGCCCTGCGCCCGCTCGGCGGCCGGGCATGCGGCCTGGGGACCGGTCCCGGCCGCCAGCAGCTCGGGCCGCCCGCCCAACGGCACGCACCAGAGCATCCCGCGTAGTACACAGGCCCACACCGCCCCTGGCCAGGGCCAATACTCTTCAAGGACGCTCCGCCCCTGCCTCGTCGCCCCGGCTGCTTACTCTCAGATGGCACGATGGCGGCGAAAGGTCCGATAGGACGGCCTGTGCGAGCGCGCAGCGAACACGGAGATGCACATGACGAAGGGACTGAATCTCGATTGGGAGCTTAGCGACTATGGCTGGGCTAGGTGCCGCGTTGATGACGGGTCTGCCGACCTATGTATGGCAGTCGGCTATCTCACTGACGCCCTGGCGGATCTTCTCTACGGCGTAATAGCTCTCTATGGCCCTGTGAAGACTCCTCGCTTCTCCTTCGAAGGCGAGCCAGTCGAGTACCGCTGGGTCCTGCTGCCAGAAGGGGAAGCCGTCGAGATCTCAATCTACCGCTTTGGTGACGCAGCCGAGTCGTTCGACCTACCTGACTCGGCCGGCTTGCTCCTGTGGAAATCCCGTCAGCCAAAATCACGCCTAACGCATGCGGCGATCACTGCTGCTGCAGGCGTCCTGAGGGACCATGGCGAAGAAGGCTATCAGTCGAAGTGGGTGAGGCATCCATTCCCCGTGAATGCACTACGGGACCTTCAACGCCTCCATTTGCTTCACGACGAGTGCCCTGAGGTCCACTGAGCTCCTGAGCGGTACAGTCCAGGGAAGACCACATGGGGGTCATCCGGTCTCGTCCTCCTCGCTGCTCGAGTGTCCCGGCCGGGCCCGCCGAGTCACCGCCGCCACACCAGCGCGAACCGTGCATCCTGTGCGCCATGGACGACCTCGAATTACTCCGACGGGAGTTCGACGCCGAAGACGGCGCGGTCTTGTCGTAGCGAGTCGTCAGCCTGGGGACTGCTTGAGCCGGTTGAAGGAGCTCGGCAATGCGGGTCGTTCGCAGAGGTCAGGGTCGAAGCAAGAATGGGATGCGTCGGAGCCGGTGAGGGCCGTCCCGAGGCTTCCTTGTATCGGGCGATTCATGGGCGATCAGTTTCCGCGGCCTGAAGCGTTCAAGATCAGGCTGTGTGCGGCACGGCTCGGATTGTCAGTGCGGTGGGCCATACTCCGCCAAGCCAGGGTGATCACCAACAAGGCGAAGGCGTTGACATGGCACAGTTGCTGCGGAGGCTCGACGACGAGGTCTACGTCGAGTACAACACGTTCGGGCTGGACGGCACCGACCTGCCGGAGTGGAGTTCCCCGACCGATGAGATCTACCACTTCGTCGCGGCCGTGCGCCTGGAGTCCTGGGACGCCGAGCCGGGGGCAGCGGACGCCTCGTGGACGCCGGTCAGTTCGACGACGTTCGTCGCGGAGAGCGGTGTGGTCGCGATCGTCTCGATGATGGACGGCAGGGGGCATGACTTCCTGATCGGGCCGCCGCATTTCGAGTACGGCGTGGACATGTACCTGCGTGAACCCGAGCCAGGCGACGGGCATGCCACAGGTGAGTGCGAGGAGGCATGGCTGCTGAGGTTCTGGCCGATCCGGGATGTCTTCGACCCGATCACGCACGCGGCGCCGTTCTCCTACATCGCGCGCGGAGTGCTGTACTACTCGATCGACCTCGAGCCCGAGCAGCTCACGCAACCGCCGGCGCGGCGGGAGGTGCCGGTGCCGGTCTCAGCGGCGACGGACTGGGCGTCGCTGCGTGTGGACCCCGACCTGGACACCTTCGACGGCCGGCTGCGCAGGTTGCGCCGCAAGGCCGAGGAAAGGGGCGTCACCGTTCACGAGTTGCTGCGCGCGGCCGGGGCCGACATCGAGGACGGCGCAGACCTCACCCTGGCCTCCTGCACCCCGCCGCGGGCGCGTGCGGGGCGGTTCAAGGATCCGCTGATCGACCGCTACTACGCCGAGCAGTCGCGGTGGGGCATGTTCTCCAGGCGCGACCTGGACGAGGATCGGCTGCGCGAGTACGCCGACGGCGACCGCATCGCCAAGGAGTTGTGCCGCGGCGACACGCAGACGTTCTCGGTGCCCATCGAAGGCCGCGGCTCCCTCTATGTACCGGCGGGTGTCAGCCGCCGCGTGTGGCGGTGGGAGGACGACATGCTCGGCGGCGAGCTCATGGACGACGGGCTGACAGTGGATCGGCAGGTTCTGGCCAGAAACCCGTGGACCGGGCAAATCCTCGTCTCCGGCATCGTAACGATCCTGCGCCGCGACCACGACAGGCGCGTATGTGGCGACACCGTCCGGTACGTGGTACGCGACGCCGAGCCGCACGAGGCGGCCAGGGTCTTGTGCGCGGAGGCCACCTGGGAAGAGGACCAGGATCTGCGCCGGGCCTTGGATGAAGTGGCCAGGGAGAAGCTGATCGACCTGCGTGCCACCTACCAGAGCCGGGAGAGGTGAGGGCCGGGCCTCGTCGCGCGGCGAGGGCGCGCGGCCGGGTCGGAGGCGGATAGGCGACTGATGGGTGACAAGAAGCCTCCGGCGGGGGCGCTCCGGTTCCAGGGTGATCGCCCGCACATCGCCGAAGTCCGTAGGGGCTGGGGTAGGAGCCTGATCATCCCGTCGCAATCGACCCGGGACAAGCCGAGCAGACCAGGGCCAGGGGGTCAAGGGGCAACCACGGTCACTCATGACCCGCCGACGCCCAGGTCAGCCGCCCTACGAGGCGTGATCCATGCGATTCCCAAGCTGATAGCGCGGGTTCGATTCCCGTCACCCGCTCCACGCACGAAGGCCCAGGTCAGGGAGATGATTCCAACCCGGGCCTTGATTGTTTCTGCGGCTGTTGGAACCGTCCCGGACTCCAGGTCAAGGCGGCAGCGCGGCGCGCCGCCGCACTGCGGCCCATCGCCCGCCCGCCAACCGCCGTCCCCACCGCACCTATCGACGCGCCGCACTGGCGCCGCGTCGCCACAGATGATGCGTTCCGCAAAGGCGCACTACGCGCCTCGGCTATCGGCCTCCTTAGGCACGTACTTACGCCTGGCGATCAGTCCGATGACCATAGCCAACCCGTACACGAGGAACGGCCAGCCGTACGGCCGGCCCGGCGCCCACCCATCGAAGATGATCGGCATTCCCACCACGATCACTGCCGCAGCCAGGACCCAGCCCATGACTTGCCCCACCGAACGGGTACGCCGCCACATCAGCAGGAAGGGCCAAGACCACGGCGTTGACGATTCCCGGCCAGGACAGCAGGACGTAATCCCAACCGTAGGCGTAGTCCCAAGCGTAGACGGGGCCATCCTGTTGCTCACCGGTGATCGCGTCCTTCAGCACCCCCAGAGAGCCAGCCGCAAGAGACAGGGGAAAGGCCAGCACGCGCATGACCAGCACCCCGTAGAAGGCATTGCCGAGGGGACGGTCATTGGTCCGCCAGATCAGCATGATCACAGCCACCGCATCCGAACAAGCGATAAGCACAAGACTTGCCGCCGGGCGCTGGTTGTGATCGGGCTGGTGCTGCGTGGTGAGCGGACCCAGGGATGATGCGCGCGACGCACGTACCGCCGGGGCGGCAACAGCACTATTTTCCCAGCTCAGGACGGCAAGAGCCCGCCTGACGCTGCTGTGATCGGCCCTGTGTCGGTGCGGTCGGCCTGGGGCGCGGTGTCCGGTGTCGGCACCGGCCCGTTGCCCCGGGCCGCCGTCCCGGGTGAAGTCGACCGTCGGCGAGGTGCCCATGGCCAGGTCCCTTTCCGTCGGTCTCTTCCCGAATCGGCGTGTGAGATTTCCCCACACCCCGCTCTCCAGCTTTGACCAGAGTCGCCCAGGGTGCCGACTTCTCGGCGGGACCCGCGCTGGGGCGGGTCCCGCCGGAGAGCAGGGCTCAGTTGCCCACGCCGAGGTTGGACATGAACGCGGACGGGTATCGGTCACCGCGGGCCGCGCCCGGCGGCACCGCCTTTTCGATTTCTGCGAGGTCGTCCGCGGTGAGGTTCAGATCCATCGCGGGCAGCGCCTCGGCCAGCCGCTGGCGGGTGCGAGCGCCGACCAGCGGCACGATGTCCTCGCCCTGTGCGGCCACCCAGGCGATGGCCAACTGGGCGACGGTGCAGCCCTTCGCCTCGGCGACCCGGCGCAGAGCGTCCACGAGGGCGAGGTTGTGCTCCACGTTCCCGCCGGAGAACCGCGGGCTGAAGCCGCGGCTGTCCCCGGGGCCGGCGGTGTGGCCGGCCCTCCAGTGCCCGGAGATGAGGCCGCGGCCCAGGACGCCGTACGCGGTCAGGCCGATGCCGAGCTCCCGCAGTGTGGGCAGAACGTCCGCCTCCACCGCGCGGGAGATCAGTGAGTACTCGATCTGCAGGTCGGCGATCGGATGCACGGCGTGCGCCCGGTGGATCGTCGCCGCATCGACCTCCGAGAGCCCGATGTGGCGCACGTATCCGGCGTCGATCATCTCCTTGATCGCGCCCACCGTCTCCTCGATCGGTACCGCCGGGTCCAGTCGGCCGGGACGGTAGATGTCGATGTGGTCGGTGCCCAGCCGGGTCAGCGAGTAGGCCAGGAAGTTCTTCACCGCCTCGGGACGGCTGTCATGCCCGCTGAACTCGTGGCCCGGCCCTCGCAGCATGCCGAACTTGACGCTCAGCTTGTAGCTGTCGCGATCCCTGCCGCGCAGCGCCTCGGCGAGCAGCAACTCGTTGTGGCCCATGGCGTAGAAGTCGCCGGTGTCGATCAATGTGACGCCGCTCTCCAGCGCGGCGTGCACGGTGGCGATGCTCTCCGTGCGGTCGGTCGCGCCGTAAGCGTCCGACATGCCCATCGCACCCAGGCCCAGTGCGGAAACGGTCGGTCCTGTGCGGCCCAGGGTTCGTCTCTGCATCACGTTCTCCCTCGTTCTCGGTGTCGTCCCCCCAACCCTGAGCCCGGGCCGGGACGCACGGAAGCGGAGCGTTCATCATGGGAGAGCCGCTCCCTGGCTCGGCCCGCCGGCCGCGAGGCAGTATGAAGCCATGCAACGTGACCAGCTCGCCGACTTCCTGCGCCGCCGCCGTGAGGCGATCCGGCCGGCCGAGGTGGGCCTCGCCGACGGCCCTCGCCGCCGCACCAGCGGCCTGCGCCGGGAAGAGGTGGCGAGGCTCGCCGGCATGTCGGTGGACTATGTCGTACGGCTCGAGCAGGGCCGAAGCAGTCAGCCCTCGACCCAGCTGCTCGGCGCGCTGGCCCGGGCGTTGCGCCTGTCCGACGACGAGCGCGATCACCTGTTCCACCTGGCCGGCCACCGGCCCCCGCCCGCCGACGAGGTGGCCCGCCTGGCCCGCGCCGGCCTGATGCGCCTGCTCGATTTGCTCGGCGACACCCCGGCCCTGGTGGTGTCCGACCTGGGCGAGACCCTCGCCCAGAACCGGGCGGCCGTCCTGCTGACGGGCGATCACACCGGCTTCTCCGGCGACCGGCGCTACATCGTGTACCGCTGGTTCACCGAGCCCGCCGCGCGCGCCGTCTGCCCGCCCGAGGAGCAGGAGCATCAGGCCCGTCAGCTCGTGGCGGACCTGCGCGCGGCCGCCGGCCGCCGGTCCGGCGACCGTACGGTTGCCGGACTCGTCGGCCGTTTGCGGACTGCGAGCGCCGACTTCGGCCGGCTCTGGGCCGAGCACGAGGTGGCGGTCCGGCGCGCTGACCGCAAGACCATACTGCACCCACGGGTGGGCCGCCTGCTGATGGACTGCGAGACACTGGTCACTCCCGACCAGGGTCAGCAACTGCTGGTGCTCACCCCGGCGGACGCCGATACCCGCGAACGGCTGGAACTGCTGCGGGTACTCGGCATCGAAGAGTTCCCCACGGGGGCGACGGGCACGCCCGTACGGTGAAGCGGCCGATCAACGGCACGGGCTCGGACGGCGTGCCTGATCGGTCATGCTCGACCTCAAGCGGCGTGCGATATCGAGACCGGTCGGTGAAACTCCGAGGTCTCCATCGCCGCGTCAGGGCGAGCCGCGATCTTGGCCTTGACCGTTTCGACCCGCAGGCCGGCGAAGTCGCCGAAACCCTGAGCAGGGTACGATCCCGTGCCCGAAATTTCGGCGTTTCGCCGTACGACACGATCAGCGCGCCGGAAAATGTCGCGGGCTCCCGCGCCCCGTCCAAGCCGGGTGCGGTGAAAGTTTCACACCCTGACCTGGCAGCCTCCGCCGATCCTTGACTGCCGGAGGCTTCATCGTCAATATTTGGCGAAAGCCTGGCGGCATCGGCGAAATACCTATTCGGTCAGATACGAACGCATCAGGTGAGTGTTAGCGCTATCACTAGGCGTGGGTGCGCCGCCTCCGACACACGGTGACCGACACCGCGTGGCGCTCACTCCGCGCCGCGTCGGCACGTGTGCCCATCGGTCCTCCCACCAGAAAGGAACGCGCTCTGATGAGTACCGCAAGTCCCCCATCCAATCCGACGACGCGTCGGTCGAAGCCCGGCCATCGCCTGCTCCGGCTGCCCTGGCCGGGCAAGGCGGCAGGAGGCCCTCCACAGAGGGCGATAAAGCCGTCTTTCCGCTCTGCCCGAGCCGTCACGACGCTCGTGGTCGCCCTGCTCCTGGCCGTGTGTCAGAGTGTCGTGACCGCCGGCGCGGCCGCCGCCGCCACCATCGACACCAACGCCTGGTACGTCCTGGTCAGCCGGCACAGCGGCAAAGCGATCGACGTCTACAACCTCGCCACCAACGACGGCGCCCCCATCGTGCAATGGACACGCAACGACGGCGCCTGGCAACAATGGCAGTTCGTCGACTCCGGCGGCGGCTACTACCGGCTCAAGTCCCGCCACAGCGGCAAAGTCCTCGACATCGCCAGCAAATCCACCGCCGACGGCGCCGAACTCGTCCAATGGACCGACAACAACGGCGCCAACCAGCAGTTCCGAGCCGTCGACACCGACAACGGCCACATCAAACTCATCAACCGCAACAGCGGCAAAGCCCTGGACGTATGGGAATGGTCCACCGCCGACGGCGGCCGCATCTCCCAATACGCCGACACCGGCGGCACCAACCAACAGTGGCAACTCATCAAGATCGACGGCGGCGGTGGCACGCCGAACCCGGGGAACTGCGGCGGTGGCGGGTTCGACGCCGAGGCGGTGCTGAACGGCGGCACCTGGACCGCACGCAACGGCGGCCAGACCGTGTACACCGGCAACGACATGCTCTCGGCCATGCAGGCGGCCGTCAACAGCCTGACGCCGGGCCGTACGTACAAGCAGCGGGTCGTGGTGCGGGGCTCGGGCTCGATGAGCGCCGGGGCGCGGCTGTCCCTGCCCAGCTACACCGTGCTGGACGTCTGCGGCACCGTCAACGTGACCGGTTCCGGCTCGGGCGACCGGGCGGTCGTGTACGCCAGGGGCGTGCGGGACGTGGAGGTCCAGCACCTCACCGTCACCGGCTCCCCGCTGTACGGAATCTTCGTGCGCAACGGCACCAACATCACCCTCGGCCAGATCGACCTGCGGCTGTCCAGTGGTCTCGGCATCCGCATCGACAACCACGGTGACCGTAGCGAGCGGACCCGGAACGTGCGGATCGACAACGTCTACGTCTCCGGAACGAGCGCGCACGGGGTGGAGACCTACGGTGTGGACGGCCTGACCATCGGTACGGTGACCGCACGCAACACCGGCTACTCCGGGCTGCTGCTCAACGACACGATCAACGCCACGGTGGACCTGGTCGACGCTCAGGGCGCCGGCACCGGCACCGGATACGCGGCATTCCGCATGGCCAACCGGAACGGCCGGGTGGGCAACGGCTATCCCACGAACATCCGGGTCGGCCAGGTGATCGCCCGCGGCGGCGGACGCGGCATCTTCTGCGTCTCCGAGAGCGGCGGCGCGGTCATCGACCGGCTGGACATCGCGCAGACCGGCAGTAACTCGATCTTGATCGAGAACTGCTACAACGTCACGCTCGCCGGCCAGAGCGGCTCGGTCAACGGCTCCGACGTACGGATCGCCTCGCGCAGCGAGTTTCCGGTCTCCTCCGACATCACCATCCAGAACCTGACCCTGACCAATTCGGCGATCAACGAGAATCCCTGCGGCAACAACATCGTGATCCGCAACATCGTCCTGAACAACTCACGTATCAACAGGTGCTGACCGTCGAAAGCACCCGGCGGGGACTGACCATCACAGGTCAGGCCGGTGTCGTGCGAGGAAGTGCAAGATCACGCACGGAATATGCCGAGGTGGCCGGGCGGATGTGCGAGAAAATGCAAGATCACGCACGGAGTATGCCGAGGTGGCCGGGCGGGTGTGCGAGAAAGTGCAAGATCACGGAGAGAGTGGGGGGATCCGTGGCTCTGTGCCGTCGTGCCGGCGCCCGTCGGGTGCGATCAGCGTGGTCGTAATGTGCCGTGCAGGCCGGGCATCCGGCCTGCACGGCCTGCGGATTCTCGCCGGCGCCCGGCCCGTCGCTCTGCTCGGGGACCACGCCGGCGCCGCGGGCCTCCCCGCGGTGATCGAGCCGACGGGTCTCCGGAGCGCCGGCCTTCGGCGGGCATACTGGCGACCATGCAGAAGACGACGCTGGACCCGCTGGTCCAGGAGAACTTGAAGCGCGCCGCGACCTCGTCCAACGGCCGCAGCGCGGAGACCATCATCGGGGGGCGCGAGCAGCTTCTGCGCCAGACCCTGCTGACCCTGACCGCGGGCACCAAGCTCGCGGAGCACGACAGCCCGGGCGAGGCGACGCTGCTCGTCCTGCATGGGCGGCTCGTGCTGCACGCCGGGGGCGAGTCCGAGGAAGGGCGGGCCGGCGACCTGCTCGTGATCCCTCCCGCACGGCACAGCGTGGAGGCCCTGGACGACACCGCCTTCCTGCTCACCGTGGCCAAGCGCCCCTGAGCTCCCTTCCACCAGCCGACCGGCCCGGCCGGCGCACCGATCCGCTGTGGACCATCCACCGATGAGGTGTCCTGCTCTCTCCCCGGCCGGGCCCCCTGTTCGTCACCGTCGCCGGACTCATGACGGAGGTGGGCGTCCTTGTCACGCGCGGGGCGATGATCGCGCGAGAGTACGACCTGCCGGCCGTCATGGGTGTGGAGCAGGCCGCCCGGGTGATCCGGGACGGCAGCGCATCCGCGGTCACGGAACGAACAGGTGCGTCCGGCTCCTCACCTGAACCGTCGCGTCGTCTGCCACGTTCATGGGGCGGACCCGTCCACGATGGCGTGCCGGTCGACCAGTTCGTCCACTGCCTTCCGGTCCGGGAGCGATGGGCTGGCGCCGGGCAGTGTGGTCGCCAGGGCTCCGGCGGCCATCCCCCGGCGGATGGCGGTGTCGGTGTCGAGACCGGCGGCGAGGGCCGCGCCGAACGCGCCGGTGAACGCGTCACCCGCGGCGGTGGTGTCCACGGGGTCGACGGGGTATGCGGGAAAGTGCCGGGTACGTTCCGGGGTGACCGACAGGGCGCCGGCCGCGCCGAGCGTGATGAGCGCGTGCCGCACGCCGCGATCGAGGAACCAGGCCGCGGCCCGCTCGGCGGACTCGACGTCGACGACCTCCACGCCGGTGAGCGCGCCGGCCTCGCTCTCGTTGGGGGTCACAACGGCGACGTACGGCCAGACGCGGTCAGGCAGCGGCTGCGCGGGCGCGGGATCGAGCACCACGGTCAGGCCGGCCCGCGCGGCGGCCTCTGCGGCGTGGCAGGCGACCTCCGTACGGATCTCGAGTTGGAGGAGGAGCACGCTCGCCTTGTCGCGCACGGCCCGGATGCTCTCGTCCACCATGTCCGTGCTCAGGTCGGAGTTGGCGAGAGGGGTCATGACGATGTCGTTCTCGCCCGACGCGTCGACTCTGATGTGGGCGACGCCGGTGCGGTTGCCGACGGAGCGGATCTCCGACGAGGCCACCCCCTGGGAGCGCAGCGCCGACAGCACGATCTCGCGGAACGGATCGTCGCCGACGCAGCCGACCAGCCACGTGGGCGCTCCCGCGCGGGCGGCGGCGACCGCCTGGTTCGCGCCCTTCCCGCCGAGGACCAGGGTGACGTCGTCACCGAGAACCGTCTCTCCCCGGCGGGGCAGCCGACGGCTGAACGCGGTGACATCCACGGTGACGCTCCCGACGACGGCGACACCTTGCGGTCGCATGACGGGTCCTCCTGTCTCAGGTCTTTCGGGGAGTGGTGAACCGAGGGCGCGGCGTACGGCGGTGTCCCCCGGGAGGCGGCCGCGGGCGGAATCGTGGTCGGCGCGCTCCGCCGCCCTGTCCTGCCGCGCCCCGGTCGCGGGCCCCAGGCATGAACCCGGGTGCGGGCCTCGGGTGCGCCCGGCCCGAGGCCGTAGCGGCCTGGCCTGCCGTACGCCGCGGTCGACATCTCAGGAGGCCTGGCCGAGCGCCTCGATCGCACCGATCATGAGATCCCAGAAGCGATCCCTGTCCAGCCCGATCCCGACGTTCGCGTTGGGCTCCCAGCCCATGCGGCGGTGCAGGTCCGCCACCGTCGCTCCCCGGGTGTGCCGGCCGTCCAACTCGATACGCAGACCCACCCGCTCGGAGGTGAGGACCGCGGGATCGATCAGGTACGCCACGGTGATCGGGTCGTGCAACGGCGGGGCGGAGAACCCCCAGGTCTCGTGATAGGTGGAGCCGAAGAACGTGAGCAGTTCCACGCAGACGCCGGCGAGCGGGGTGCCGAGCGCCTCGATCCTGGCGAGCACGTCGGCGGTCACCAGCGCCTGGTGGCTGACGTTGAGCCCGACCCACGTCGTCGGCACGCCGCTGTCGAGCACCTCCGCCGCCGCCTCCGGATCGGCGTACACGTTGAACTCCGCGTAGGGCGTGTGGTTGCCGCGATCCGTCGAACCCCCCATGATCACGACTTCCCTGATCCGCTCGCGGTCGCCTGGATGGCGGCGCAGCAGCGTGGCGATGTTCGTCAGCGGGCCGATCGCCACCACGGTCACCGGCTCGGCGGCCGCCGCCAGCGTGTCGTGGATGAGGTCCACGCCGTGGCGGGGGTCGAGCGGAACGCTCGGTTCCCCGAACGCCGGGCCGTCCAGGCCGCTCTCCCCGTGCACGTAGTCGCCGATCTCCAGCGGCGCCGCCAGCGGCCGGTCGCAGCCCGCCGCGACCGGCACCCCGGTGACGCCGGCCAGGCTCAGCATCCGCCGTGCGTTGAGCGCGGTCTTCTCCACCGTCTGGTTCCCCGCGACCGTCGTGACCGCGCGCAGCTCGATCGCCGGGTGAGCCGCCGCGAGCAGGATGGCCATGGCGTCGTCATGGCCGGGGTCGCAGTCGAGGATCACCGGAATCGGCACGTCAGATCTCCTTCGCCAGCCAGCGGACCGCCCGGGTGAACAGCGTGCGGTAGCCGTCCCAGGTCACGAACTCGTCCGGGCACCAGTGCGGCGCGATGTCGGAGGCCCAGGCGAGCGTGCGCCCGGCCCCGGCCTGCCGTACGGCGAGCAGGGGGTCGCCGGCGACGGTGGCGAGCAGCGTCGCGTCCTCCGGCAGCGCGAAGCGGTTGTAGCCGAGCAGACCGGGCCACTGGGCGGGCAGCCCGGCCACGATGGGGTGTGTGTCGCCGGTGAGCAGGCCGGGCACGCCCTGCGGGGTCTCGACGCGGTCGTCGTAACGGGAGATCCGGGCGGGGAGCACCCGTTCGACCGCCGTCCCGGCGTAAGCGGCCTTCGCCTCGAAGCCCTGGAAGCTCAGGTAGCCACCGGCCATCGCGAGGCCGCCCCCCTGCTCCACCCAGTCGGCCAGCAGCTCGATCCGGTTGACGGTCTTCTCGCTGGCCAGCCACGTGTCCGGGTGAAGCAGGATGCTGTTGGCCCCGATGTCGGAGAGCACGACCACGTCGTAGGCGGCCAGCGCCTCGGGCGTGCCGGGGAACAGCGCGGGCACGTCGTGCGCGGGAAGGTGGTCGACTTCGATGCCGTCGGCGACCAGGGCGTTCCGCAGCGGTTCGATCCCGGTGTGGTACGTGGTCGAGGTGAACGAGTCGAAGCCCTTGTAGTGGGTCGAAACGCTCACCCAGGATTCGCCGGCGACCAGCACGCGGGTCATGGAAATCGTCTCCTTCTTGTTCTCTTGGTGTGTGTCATCGGTGGCCGCACGCGGCGGCGAGGAAAAGCTCGCGCGGGTTCCCCACGAGCAGCCGGGTCGTGTCGTCGGCGGTCAACCCGTGGCGGTGCAGCCGGGGGACGAAGTGGGTCAGGATGTGGGCGTAGCCGGTCCCGCCGTACCGGACGAGCATGGTCTTCAGGAACACGTCCTGGGAGAGCAGGACGCGGTGCCCCAGCCCGGCGCGGACCAGCCAGGCCACGGCGGCCGCGTTCTCCTCATCGCAGGGGGACTGGCCCTCGCCTGGATAGAGGTAGTCCATGCCGCACATGTCATAGCCGAGGTAGGCGCCTCGCATGGCGAGGGACACCTGGTAGTCGCGGTCCGCCCCGGCGGGGTTCAGATGCGAGAGCACGGTGCCGGGGAGCCGGCCGCCCTCCTCGGCGATGACGTCGAGCACGCGGTGGCCGTGCCGTACCCATCCGGGGAGGTGGACCGAGAGCGGGACACCGGTGCGGGCCTGCGCCCGTGCCGCGCCGCGGAGCACCTTCTCCTCCTCGGGGGTGAAGTCCGGCGAGACGCCGATCTCGCCGATCACCCCGGCACGCACCCTTCCGCTCTCGGTGCCCACGCCCTCGGTCAGGTCGTGCTCGATCTCGTCGGCGACGTCAGCGGCGGTCATCGGGCGGACCCGATCGGGATGGGTCCGCTCCAGGTAGAAACCGCAGCCCATGACGATGTTCAGTCCGGTGGCGCGGGCGATCGCGACCAGTTCGGCGGGCGCGCGCCCGATGCCGACGGAGGTCACCTCCAGCAGCGTGTTCCCGCCGCGCTCCGCGAACCTGCGGACCTCGTCGATCGCGGTCTCCGTGTCGTCCAGCGACACGTTGTCCCGGGAGAGGTACGGGTCCTGGCGGAGCCTGCCGAGGAACTCCATCCGCACGGGCTCGCGCGCGATCAGGTCGCCCTCGGCGTCGCCCTCCGCCGGAGGGTGCCAGGCACGGGCGCCGTCGTTGCGCAGGTGCTCGTGGCAGAGCGTGATCCCGAGATCGTCGGGGGAGACTCGCCCGAGCACGGTCGTCACGGCCGGGAGCGGGGCGGAGGAGGTCATTTCCGTATCGCCCCGAACTTCGCCCACACCTTGCTGTTGGCGAAGATGGCCAGCAACAGGATGCCGCCCTGGACGATCTGCACGTAGAACGGCGACACGTGCAGCAGCACCAGACCGTTGGCGATCACACCGAGCGTGAGGGCGCCGAGGATCGTGCCGAGCATGCTCGCCCGGCCGCCGAAGAGGCTGGTGCCGCCGAGCACGACGGCCGTGATGACCTCCAGTTCGAAGCCGGAGCCCGCGTTGGACGAGCCGGAGCTGAGGCGGGTGGCGATCAGCACGCCCGCCACCGCGGCCGCCGCGCCGGCGAGCACGTAGACGGCCAGCCCGACTTTCCGTGTGTTCACGCCGGCACGGCGCAGCGACTCGCCGTTGGAGCCGAGGCCGATGACGTAGCGGCCGAACGGCGTGCGGGTGAGGACGAGCCAGCCGACGAGTGCGATGATCACGGCGAGCAGCGCGGGGATGGGCACCCCCGCGATGCGGCCCTGGCCGATCTGGACGATCCACAGGTCCCCGTCGATGGGGGTCGAATAGCCCTCGGTGGCGCGCAGCGCCGTACCACGCATGATCGACAGCATCGCGAGCGTGACGATGAACGGCGGGATGTGCTGATAGGAGGAGAACCACCCGTTCACGAACCCGACCAACGCGCCGAGCGCGATGATCGCGAGCAGGGCGATCGTGGGGTCCCACCCGTTCTGCAGCACGATCGCGAGCAGCGACCCGGACAGCGCGACCGTGGAGCCGACCGACAGATCGATGCCGGCGGTGCCGATCACGAAGGTCATCGCGGTCGCGACGATCAGCGTGGGGGCGATCTGCCGCATGAGGTTGAGCAGGTTGCCGGTCGTGGCGAACCGATCGGCGGAGAAGGCGAAGAAGATCAGTAGGACCACCAGTACGACCGCGATCGCGATCGTCTGCGCGTGCCGGCCGATGTGGGCGCTGGCCCGGGCCGACCTGGTGGTCACGACCCGCTGACTGGTGACGGTCACCGTCGTCTCCCCTCCTTCTCATCCGTGCCATGGGCGACCTCATCCGTGTCATGGGCGACGATCTCGGACACGAGCCGTTCGAGGCTGGTGCTCCGGGCGTCCAGGTCGGCCCGAAGCGTGCCCTCGTACATGACGCACAGCCGGTCGCAGACCCGGAAGAGATCCTGCAGACGGTGCGTGATGAGGATCACCGAGACACCCTGGGCCGAGACCGTCTTGATCAGTTCGAGGACGGTCTCGACCTCGGCGACGGCGAGCGCCGCCGTCGGCTCGTCGAGAATGAGCAGCTTGGGGCCGAAGGTCACCGCCCGGGCGATGGCGACCGCCTGGCGCTGGCCGCCGGACAGCCCGCCGACGGGAATGTCCGTCAGCGGGATCCTGATCTTCAGGGCGTCCAGATGGCGACGTGCGTCCGCGTGCATCTTGCGCACGTCGAGCAGCATCCCGCCGGCCTTGCGCGGCTCCCTGCCGAGGAACAGGTTCCCGGCCACGTCGATGTCGTCGCAGAGGGCGAGGTCCTGGTAGACCATCTCGATGCCCAGTTCATGGGCGTCTTTCGGGTTGGCGAAAGAGACCGTCCGGCCGTCGAAGACGATCTCGCCGGAGTCCGGCACGACGGCACCGGCCAGCACCTTCATGAGGGTGGACTTGCCGGCGGCGTTGTCGCCGACGAGCCCGACCACCTCTCCCGGGCCGACGCGCAGCGTCACGCCGCGCAGCGCGTCGACCATGCCGTAGCGTTTGCGTATGTCGCGCATGACCACCCGATCCACGCGACCCTCCTTCTGATCGGTCATGCGTGTTCCTTCGCCGCTCACTCGAAGGTGGCGCGATACGGGTCGACGTTGTCCTTGGTCACGATGGTCACGGGCACGTCGATCTGCTTCTTCGGCTGGGCGCCGCCGATAAGAGCCTCGGCCTCCTTGACGGCCTCGTAACCCTCGGTCTTCGGGTCCTGCTGCACCACGCCGGCGACGAACCCGGCGTCGATCCCGGTGATGGCCTCCTTCGTCAGGTCCCAGCCGAAGACCTTGACCCGGTCGGCCGCGTTCTGCGACTTCACCGCGGCGACCGTGCCGAGAAGTGCCGGCTCTCCCGTGGCGTACACGATGTCCAGGTCCGAACGGGAGGTGAGCAGGTTCTCCGCTGCCGTCATGGCGGTTTCCTGCTTGTTCTGCCCGTCGACGGTCTGCACGATCGCGGCGCCCGCGCCTTCGACGGTCTTGTTGAAGTCGTCCTTGCGGATGTTCTGGATGAAGGAGTTCAGCGCCCCCACCACACCGATCTTCGGCGCGGTCAGGCCCTGCTCCTGAGCCCACTTGTTGACGAACTCGCCCGCCTGCTTGGCGGCAGCGGCGTTGTCCACGCCCACCTGGGTGTCCACCGAGGGCGAGTCGACGATGGCGTCCACGGCGACGACCTTCATCCCGGCGTCCTTGGCGATCTTCACAGCGGGCTTGATGCCCTCGACGTCGATGGCGACCACGATGACCGCGTCGAACTGCTGCTGGACGAAGTTGTCGATGGCCTCGTTCTGCTTGGCCGGGTCGTCGTTGGCGTTGAAGATCGTGAGATCGACGTTCGCCTCCTCGGCCGCCTGCTGGGCGCCGGCGTTCATCTCGTTGAAGAAGATCGCCTGCTGGTTGATCTGGACCAGTCCGACCTTCGGCCGGTCTCCGCCGGAGGCGCCAGAAGCGCCGGAGTCGTCTGAACCGCCGCAGGCCGCAGCCAGCAGACCGGTGGCCAGGATCGTCGTCGCCGCCACCAGGCGGGTGAGTCGCGGGGATCGCGCCATGGGAGATGAGCCTTTCGGGGGGGCGGGAAGGAGAGAGGAAGTTCGGGTAATCGATTACCCAGGTTTCGGGCATGCTAGTAGGCCCAAAAATGAAGCGTCAAGATGCGAGTTCCCCAAGGAACCTCTATCGTTCGGTGTGGTCGTGGCATCCCGAAGGCCGACTGGGTCGATCGGTGGTAAAGATCAAGGGAAATCGATTACACGATGGGCGTGACGATTCACGACGTGGCACGAGCGGCCGGCGTCTCCGTGGCCTCGGCCTCCCGTGCCCTCTCGGGACGACGTAAGGTCACGCCTGAGATCGCCGAGCGGGTGGCGCGCGCCGCCACCGAGCTCGGCTACCAGCCGAACGCGGTCGCCAAGGCGCTTCGTGACCAGACCACCGGCACCATCGGCATGGTCGTTCCCGGTATCGGCAACCCGTTCTTCACCACGATCGTCGAAGCCGTCGAGCGCGAGCTGCAGAACTCCGGCACGGACCTGCTGCTGTGCTCGTCCCAGTACAGCCCGGAGGTCGAGGCGCGAAGGCTGGAGACCCTGCTGGCCCGGCGCGTGGACGGACTGATCATCAGCCCGTGCGACATCGAGGCCAGCGTTCCGGCGGTGCTGGACGCGACCCGCCGGGTGCCCCTGGTGCAGCTCGACCGCCACATCGGGGGCGGCGGGGCCGACTGGGTGGGCGTGGACGACGAGGCCGGGGTGTCCCTTGCGGTCGATCACGTGGTCGCGGGAGGGGCCCGCTCGGTGATCTTCGTGGGCAGCCGGTTGGTGAGCTCCTCCGCCCGGTTGCGGCTGGGCGGGTTCGAACGCGCGGCGGCCAGGGCAGGTGTGGAGACCCGGGCGCCGCTGCTGGGCGAGTTCACCCTCGAATGGGGCGTCGAGGCCGGGCGCGCTCTCCTTGACAGCGGCCCCCTGCCGGACGCGGTCGTCTGTGGAAACGACGAGATCGCCGTGGGCCTGGTGAGATCGCTGCGGATCGGCGGGACTCGGGTGCCCGAGCACGTGTCCGTGATCGGATTCGACGACGTGGGGCACGCGACGATGTGCGACCCGCCGCTCACCACGGTACGCCAGCCGGTGGAGGAGATGGCGGCGGAGGCGGTGCGCCTGCTGGGCCAGGTCAGAGCCGGCGACCCCCGCCCCGCGCAGCGCATCGCGATCGCTCCCGGTCTCGTCGTACGGCAGACCAGCCGGCCGGTGCCGGACGGAACGCCAGCGGAACCTGGCCGGAAACCGGGAGGGGAGGCCGTGTGAACGAGGCGGTCGAGCTGACACGCGAGCTGATCAGGATCGACTCGGTGGGCGGGAACGAGGCCGCGGTGGCCGAGCCGCTCGCGAGGCGGCTGTCGGACGCCGGTTTCGCCGTACGGCGGCACGAGCACGCTCCCGGCCGTACCGGTCTGGTCGCCCGCTGGGGGACCGGGGAGCCGGTGACGCTGACCGGACACCTCGACACGGTGCCGCTGGGCGGCCGCGCGTGGCGGTATGCGCCGCACAGCGCGGAGATCGACGGAGATCGCCTGTACGGTCGGGGTTCGAGCGACATGAAGGCCGGCGTCGCCGCGCTGGTGGTCGCCGCCGAGCGGCACGTACGCTCCACCGGGCCGAAGGTCGCCCTGGAAGTGGTCTTCACCGCAGGCGAGGAAACCGGGTGCGAGGGTGCGGCCGGGATGGCGGCCGCCGATCTGGTGGGCAGGTCACGCGCCCTGCTGGTGGCAGAGCCGACCGCCAACCGCGCGCTGCTCGGGCACAAGGGTGCGCTCTGGCTGGAGGCCACCACTCGGGGCAGAACCGCACACGGCTCGATGCCCCACCTGGGCGACAACGCGATCTACAAGCTCGCCCGTGTGATCAGCGCCGTCGAGAAGTTCGACACCGGGGTGCCCGAACATCCCTGGCTGGGCCCGCCCACCGTGAACGTGGGAACGGCGCACGGCGGGATCAACGTGAACTCCGTGCCCGACCTGGCCACCGCGACCATCGACATGCGCACCGTCACCGGCCAGGATCACGTACGGCTACGCGAGCGGTTGCAGGCCGCACTCGGCGCTGATGCGGCCCTCGACGTGCTCGTGGACCTTCCCGCGATCTGGACGGAGCCGGACGATCCCTTCGTCCGGGCCCTGGTCGAGGCGGGGGCGGGCGCGCCCGGCGACCGGCCGGCGGCCAGCTACTTCACCGACGCCTCGATCCTCGCCACCGCATGCGGCGGGGCGCCGACGGTCATCTGCGGTCCGGGTGAACCGGAGCAGGCGCACGTCACCGATGAGTACTGCCTGATTCACCGGATCGAAGAAGCCGTCGAGATCTACACCACCGCCCTGGCCGGAATCGTCCCCTGACGCGGGGCCGCCCGGCTCTGTCCCGCCGACGTTCGAACCGGGAAACCGGCAGGTCTTACGGGTTGAGCGCCTCCGTACCGAGCCGGGCACGACCGATCACGATGCCGTCGGCGGGACCGCCGCGCAGGCTCATGCCGGTCACGCCCGGGCGGTCCGAGGCGTGCACCCGGACCGATCCGCCGGGCCACGACAGGTCGAGCGCCGAGTCGTCTCCGGTCACCCGGGCCCCCAGCAGTTCCCCGAAGACGAGCCGGGAGAACTCGAGGTCCGTCGACCCCAGATGCGTGGTCCCCAGCCGTGCGACCGGTCCCGGTGCCGTCTCCCACAGCGGGGTCCACCACAGGGGCTCGGTGGCTCCCCGGGAGCTGGGGAGGTTCTCGACGTCACGGGCACGAGTCGACAGCAGCTGGTCGACGGGCGGGTAGCTCCGGTCGGACTCCGCGAGTTGGATGACCACACCGTGCTTGGCGTCGGGCGCGATGAACGCCTCACGCCAGGGCGGGTGGTCGTAGTCTTCGCCGACGACGGTCAGGCCGAGCTCGCGGGCCCGCGCCGCGGTCGTGCGCAGGTCCGGTACGACGAAGGTGATGTGATGCGGACCCTCGCCCCGGGAGCCCAGGAAGCGGGTGAGGAACCCCTCGTCCCTCGGCTCCAGCAGTTCCAATCTCGCACCGTCGTCGGCGGTGCCGACGTGGAGCAGCAGGTACCCGAACTGCGCGAGCCGCTCACCGAAGATCGGCGTCGCGCCCAGCTCGCGCCGCAGGCGCCGGGCCCAGCTCATCGCGTCGTGGACGGCGAACGACGTGTGGTCGAGGGCTACGCCGGTGATGGTGTGTCTCCTTTCACGCGGCCGGCCGCCAGGACGGCCGACACGATCATGGCGTCGCGCTGCGCGGCCAGGGCATCGAGGTCACCGGACCCGGCGACCGCCAGGCCGTCGGCCAGCCGGGCAGCGGTGGCCTCGTCCAGATGCGGGTGACCCAGGTCGTCCCACCAGCGGTTGAAGCTGTCGGCGTACCGCTCACAGAAGGCACGGATGCCTCCCTCTCCGGCGCCGAGGTGGAACAGCGTCGTCGGCCCCCAGGCGGCCCAGCGCAGCCCCGGCCCGGACGAGATGGCGGTGTCGATGTCGTCCACGGATGCCACGCCCTCGTTGACGAGGTGGACGACCTCTCGCCACAGGGCGGCCTGCAGCCGGTTGGCGACGTGGCCGGGGACTTCCCGCCTGACCTCGATCGTCACCTTGCCGACGGACTCGTAGAAGCCACGGGCCAGGTCGACCACGCCGGCACCCGTCCGATCGTTGCCCATGACCTCGACGAGGGGGATCAGATGCGGCGGATTGAACGGGTGACCGAGGACGAACCGGTCCGGACGCTCCCAGCCGGCCTGCAGTTCCGTGAGGGTCAGGCCGGACGCCGACGATGCCACGACGGCGTCCTCGGCGAGGGCGGGTTCGATCTCGGCGTACAGCCGGTGCTTGAGCTCGATCCGCTCGGGCACGCTCTCCTGGACGAACTGGGCGTCCGCCACCGCCGTACGCGCGTCGGCGCACACCAGCAGTTCGCCTTCCGGCTCGGACCGGGTCGTCAGACCCAGCTCGACCAGGGCCGGCCACGCCGTCTCCACCGCGCGGCGGACCCGCCCTTCCACGGCCGGGTCGGGATCGAACAACGTGACCGACTTCCCCGCGGCCAGGAACAGGGCGGTCCAGCTCTGGCCGATCACTCCCCCGCCGAGCGAGGCGACCCGGGTGACCTCGACGGGCGCCGAGGCGCGCGCGGAAGACACAACGCCAGAAGACCGCACTTCAGAAGACCGCACTTCAGAAGACGGCTCTCCAGGAGACCGCACTCCGGAGGACGAAGCCCCGGAAGGCGACAGCTCAGAAGGTGACATGGTCGGCTCCCTTGAGACCGAGCCGCTCGCGGGCCTGTGCCGGTGTGGCGACCTCATGTCCGAGCGCCTCCACGATGCCGCGGATCTTGCGTACCTGGTCGGCGTTCGACGTCGTGAGCTCGCCGGGTCCGATGAACAGGCTGTCCTCCATGCCCACCCGCAGGTTGCCGCCGAGCATGGCGGCCTGCGTCGCGAACGGCATCTGGTGGCGGCCGGCGGCGAGCACCGACCACTCGTAGTCGTCCCCGAACAGCCGGTCCGCCACCGTGTGCATGTGCTGGAGATTGTCGAGGTCGGCGCCGACACCGCCGAGCACGCCGAAGACCATCTGCACGAAGAAGGGCGGCTCGATCCAGCCCTGGTCGATGAGCCAGGCCAGGTTGTAGAGGTGGCCGAGGTCGTAACACTCGAACTCGAACCTGGTCCCGTGACCGTGGCCGAGTTCCTTCACGACGTACTCCAGGTCGGCGAAGGTGTTCTTGAAGACGAAGTCGCGCGTCATCTCCAGGAAGGCCGGCTCCCAGTCGTGCTTCCACTGCGAGTGCTTCCGCAGCATCGGGAAGATCCCGAAGTTCAACGAGCCGACGTTCAGCGATGCCATTTCCGGAGAGGTCGCGACGGCGGCCCTGAGCCGCTCCTCGCGGGTCATGCCGAGTCCCCCGCCGGTCGAGACGTTCAGGACGGCGTCGCAGGCGTCCTTGATCTTCGGCATGAAGTCCAGGAACAGCTCGGGCCGCGGGTCGGGCCGGCCGGTCTCGGGGTCGCGGGCGTGGAGATGGATGATCGCCGCCCCCGCCTCCGCGGCCTCGACGGACGCGGCGGCGATCTCGTCAGGCGTCACCGGCAGGTGCGGTGACATCGTCGGCGTGTGAATGCCGCCGGTGGGCGCGCAGGTGATGATGACAGGCCTCGGCATGGCCGTACCTCTAGACGGTGCGGGCGGGGACGGCGTCCCCGTGGTCGCGCTCGGCGGCGGTCGCTTCCACCCATGACCGGTAGGCGTCGAGGACGAGGCCGTGGAAGTGATGCACGCCGTGCTCGGACAGCCCGGAGCCGGCCGGGTCGTAGACGATCCGGCCCTGGTCGAAGGCCGGGGTGCTCATGCCGCGCTGGACGCTCTCCACGATGGAGATGTCCTGCTGCTGCAGCACCTCGTCGATGTACCGCACCGCCTCCACCTCGGCGTCCATGAGCTCGGCCGTCTCGAAGTAGAAGTCCCAGGTCTCCAGGGTGCGGTCGGGACCGGCCGGAAGGACCTGCAAGACCATGAAGTTGCCGCGGCCGGGATAGCGCAGCAGACACGTGTTGGGCCACAGCCACCACACCGCGTGCTGCGTCACCGACGCGCCGGAGACGTCGTACGCGGCGTTCTCCTCCTTGCCGGCCTCGGCGAAGTGACTCGACCAGATGCCGTGGGTCTTCACCTCGTAGGTGTCCATGTCGACGAGCTCGACGAACTCCTTGTGGGCGATGTGGCAGTGGTAGCACTCCAGGAAGTTGTCGATGACGTTCTTCCAGTTGGAGGCGATGTCGTAGGTCAGCCGCTTCGCGTGGGTCAGCCCGGCCACGTCGGGGGCCCACCTGGCGATCTCGGCCGCCAGGTCCCCGGCCTGCTCACGCAGCGGAGCGGCGGCCGGGTCCAGGTTCACGTAGACGAATCCCCCGAACTCCTCCACCTGCACCTGGTCGAGACAGATCTCGCTCTTGTCGAAGGTCGCCATCCTGTCGGCGCGACGAGCCGCCTTCAGCCGTCCGTCCAGGCCGTAGGTCCACGCATGGTAGGGGCAGACGATGTTGTGCGTCGTGCCGGAGCCCGTGAGCAGCTCGTGGGCACGGTGCTTGCAGACGTTGTAGAACGCGCGCAGCGCTCCATCGCGATCGCGGACGATCGCGATCGGCATGCCGGCCACGGTGGCCGACACGTAGCCGCCCGGCGACTTGAGCTTCTCCACATGACAGACCCACTGCCAGGTGCGGGCGAAGATCGCCCGTATGTCGGCCTCAAGCCACCGTGGCTCGGTGTACGCCTCCGCCCGCAGTGACATCGATCGTTCGGGTGACCTGTGGAAACCGGTGCCGACACGGCGTACGTCGTCAATCGTGACAGGTGCCATGGTTGGGAGCATACGAGCGTTTGAACGATCGTTCAATGCCCTTCTGGACGTTCGTTCAGTCGCACTGCCGCCACCGATCACTCGGCGAGAGCGATCTCCTCGCACCGAGCGACGCTCCTGCCGATCGAGGCGTGGTCGAGCCCCAGCAGGGCCGTGAGCCACAGACCGTTCTGGATGACGTTGATGTCGGCGGCCCGCCTGTCGCACTCGCCCCGCGGCAACCCGGGACGGGCCGCACCGATCAGGTCGGCGAGCCCGGCTCGATAGCGCTCCTGTGCCTCCGTGTTGATGCGCTCGAAGTCCTCGTGGGCTTGGGCGAGCGCCCAGAGCTGAAGACGCAGGGACAGATACTCCGTCGTCAGGAACTCCTGGTCGGCCACCCGCTTCAGCGCGGCGCGCAGCCGCTCTTCCGGTTCCAGGGCGGGATCCGGCTCGACCAGCGAGACGTCCTGCTCCTCGATGCGGTGCAGGGCCGCTCGGATCAGGCTCGTCTTGTCCTCGTAGTAGTAGTTGACCAGCCCCAGGGACACCCCGGCCGCGCGCGCGACGGCACGCATGCTGACCCCGGATATGCCCTCCAGGGACAGCAGCCGAAGCACCGCGTCGAGGATCCGCGCCTGCCGATCGACCTTCTCTTCGGCGTCCATCGCACGCACGGGCCTCAGACTCACAGCTCACAACACTAGTGGCGGACGCTCGCCGGCGAGTCCGGCCTCCTCGACCGAACGGCACCGGCGTAGGCCGCGGGCGAAGGCCGGTATGCCCTGCGCCTCATCAGGCCAGGCCCGCGCCCCGTGCGGCGGCCGGCGCCGTCTGATCCCGTGACACGGTGGCGTCTTCACGGTGGCGTCTTCATGGTGGCGTCTTCATGGTGGCGTCTTCATGGTGGCGTCTTCATGGTGGCGTCTTCATGGTGGCGTCTTCATGGTGGCGTCGTGCGAGCGGGCTCGCTCGCAGACGCCACGGTGGTCAGTGTGAGTGGCGGGGCGGGGCGCTGCCGCTGCCCCCGATGAGGAAGTCCAGGTCCGCTCCCCTGTCGGCCTGCAGGACGTGCTCGCCGTACAGCCGCACCCATCCCCGGTCGGCGACCGGTTTCGGGGGCTGCCAGGCGGCGCGGCGGCGCTCGAGTTCCGCGTCGTCGACCAGCAGGTCCAGACGCCGCGCGGGGACGTCGAGCCGGACCGGATCGCCGGTACGCACGAGTGCGAGAGGGCCGCCGACCGACGCCTCCGGGGCCACGTGCAGGACGCAGGTGCCGTACCCGGTGCCGCTCATGCGGGCGTCGGAGATCCGCACCATGTCGGTGACCCCGTCGGTGAGCAGCCGCCGTGGCATGGGCACGTTGCCCACCTCCGGGAAGCCGGGATAACCACGGGGTCCGGCGTTTCGTACCACTATGACCGTGTCGGCTGTGACGTCCATGTCCAGATCGTCGGCTACCGCGACATAGTCCTCGATCCGGTCGAACACGAGCGCCGGCCCGGTGTGCCGGAGCAGATGGGCCGAGGCCGCGGAGACCTTGAGCACGGCACCGGACGGCGCGAGCGACCCGCGCAGCACGACGGTCCCCGAGCCCGCGGGCTGAAACGGCTCCGCCATGGTGCCGATGACCTCTCGGTTCCAGCACCGGGCACCGCTGATGTTGTCGGCCACGCTCCTCCCGCTGACGGTGACCTGGTCCAGATGCAGCAGGGAGGCGATCTCCTTCATCACCACCGGTACTCCACCCGCGTACGCGAAGTCCTCCATCAGGTACGCGCCGGAGGGCATCAGGTTCACCAGCATGGGCACCTCGGAGGTGAGCGTGTCGAAATCATCCAGCGACAGGGGGACGCCGAGGCGCCCGGCGATCGCGAGCAGGTGCACCACGGCGTTGGTGGAGCCACCGATCGCGGCGTTGACCCTGATGGCGTTCTCGAAGGCACGCCGGGTGAGCACGGTGGACAGCCGCTGGTCCTCCCCGACCATGGCCACGATCCGGCGACCGGCTGCTTGCGCGAGCGCGTAGCGGCGGGAGTCGACCGCCGGCAGGGCGGCGGCCCCCGGCAACTGAACGCCCAGCGCCTCGGTCACGCAGGCCATGGTGGAGGCGGTCCCCATGGTCATGCAGTGCCCCCGGCTGCGGGACATGCAGACCTCCGCCTCGCCGCAGTCGGCCGCGGTCATCCGGCCGGCGCGCAGTTCCTCGGTGAAGCGCCACACATCGGTGCCCGATCCGATGTCGCGGCCGCGGAACTTGCCGTTGAGCATCGGGCCACCGGTGATCATCAGAGTCGGCAGGTCGACGCTGGCCGCGCCCATCAGCAGCCCTGGCGTGGTCTTGTCGCAGCCGGACAGCAGCACCACCCCGTCGAGCGGATTGGCCCTGACCAGCTCCTCCAGCTCCATCGACAGCAGGTTGCGATAGAGCATGGTCGTCGGCCGCATCAGCGGCTCCCCCAGGCTCATCGCCGGGAACTCCAGCGGCAGGCCGCCGCTCTCCCACACACCGCGCTTCACCGACTCGGCCAGGTCGTGCAGGTGGGCGTTGCACGGCGTCAGCTCCGACCACGTCGTGGCGATGCCGATCACCGGCCGGCCGTCGAAGACGTCGTCCGCGAACCCCTGGTTGCGCATCCACGATCGATGAATGAACCCGTTGCGTCCTTCCGCTCCGAACCACTCCTGGCTGCGCAGCGGGCGATCCGTCATCGACATCGGCACACCTTCCTGTCATCTGTCCTGCCGCCGAAGAGGCGGCGATCAATGGGCGAGCGCGTGATCAGACCGGGCCGGCTACCTCAGGCCTCCGACGGACAGTCCGCCGCGCCAGTGTCGCTGGAGGGTGAAGAACGCGACGATGAGCGGGATCACCGACACGAGCGCGCCCAGGATGATGAGGCTCCACAGAGAGGTGCTGCCCGCGTTGTTCGCCGAGGCGATTCCCTGCCAGACGCCGAGTCCGACGGTGACCGGGAAGAGGCGGTTGTCCGAGAGCATGGCGAGGGGCAGGAAGTAGTTGTTCCAGGACGCCACGGCCGACAGGAGCAGCACCGTGACCACAGCGGGCCGCATCAGCGGGAACGCGACCTGGAGGAACGTCCGCACCTCACCGGCGCCGTCGGCCCGCGCCGCGTCCAGGATCTCGTCGGGAACCGCGTCGCGCGCGTACACGTGCATCAGGTAGACCCCGAACGGGTTGAGCAGCGACGGAAGGATCACCGCCCATACCGTGTTCGTCAGGCCGAGCCCGGAGAACATGACGAAGGTGGGGATCACCAGCGCGGTCGCGGGCACCATCAGCGCGCCGAGCAGGATCGAGAAGCTGAAGCGTCTGCCGGCGAACCGGTATTTGGCGAATCCGTAGCCCGCCATGACGGCCAGGATCGTGGCGCCGAGGCCGCCCGCGAACGCGTACAGCGTGGAGTTGAGAATCCACCTGCCGTAGATGCCGCCGTCGTAGGTGAACAGTTGCCTGAGGTTTTCGAAGTAGTCGATCCGGTCGGTGAACCACAGTGTGCTGCCGCCGCCGAACAGACCGGGGGCGTCTTTGGAACTGTTGACGATGACCCACCAGAACGGCACGAGGAAGTACACGACCAGGAAGCCGAGGAGCACCTGCAGAGGCAGGTTGCGTTGTGGCGGGCGGCGTGCGCCGGAGCGTCCGGTCCTCATAGAAAGCTCCTCCGCTTACGGGTGAAGAACAGGAACGCGTAGACACCCACGAACACGATCCCGCCGAGGGCGAAGGAGATCGCCGAACCGTAGTTGAAATTCGCGAGCGCGAACGCCTGCTGGTACGCGTACATGTTGGGAGTGAAGTCCGGTCCGATCGTGCCGGCCGCGAGGACACGCAGAAACTGCGGTTCGTTGAAGAACTGCAGGGTGCCGATGAGCGAGAAGACCAGGATCAGGAGCACCGCTGGGGTGATCAGCGGAATTTTGATCCGGAGCGCGATCTGCCATCTGTCCGCGCCGTCCATCCGAGCGGCCTCGTAGAGCGCCGGGTCGATGCCCTGCAGCGCCGCGTACAGAATGATCATGTAGTAACCGGCCCACTGCCAGGTGACGATGTTGGCGAGGCCGTAGAAGACCAGGTCGCTGCTGAAGAAGTCGGGAGCCGTGGCGCCGAACAGGCCGAAGATGTCGGAGAACGGCCCGAAGTTCCTGCTGTACAGGAACCCCCACATAACGGCCCCGATGACGGTGGGAATCGCGTACGGCAGAAAGATCATCAGCCGCGAGAACCGGGCGAAAAGGGAGGTGACGGCATCCAGAATGAGGGCCATCGCGAGCGCCAGAATGATCTGCAGCGGGATGGCGACGAGGGAGAAGCGTACGACGAACCACGCCCCGGAGAGAAAACTCGGGTCGGTGAACGCCTTCACGTAGTTGCCGAGGAAGACGAAGCTGGTGCCGCCGATCAGTTTCTTCTGGAAGAGGCTGAGATAGAGCGCGTACCCGAGCGGTGCGATGAGCAAGGCCAGAAAGACGATCCCGAACGGCCCGACGAAGAGCCACCCCATCAGGTGCTCACGAAGACGCACCTTGCCGCGGACCTTGTGCGGTTTCTCCTGACCGCTCGGCACACTTTCCTCGATCAAGAGGGTCATCTTGGGCTCCGAGATGTCGCTGCTGAGAGTCGCGGACGGGCCAGACGGTCGAGGACGGCCTGGCCCGTCCTCTTGTCGTCACTGAACGGTGAAGCCCTGTTCCCCGGCGTAGTTCGCCACATCCTCCTGAATGCGGTCGGCGGCCTGCGCACCGGTGACGGAACCCTCGATGACGGCGCTGATCTGCTTCGTCATGGCCTCGAAGTAGTACTGGCCGAACGGACTGTAGGTGACGCCCTCGTAGGCGTTCGCCGCGGGGACGTAGACCTCCTTGTTCGCCTGCTGACCGTCGAAGAACGACACCTTCAGGTCCACGAACGCGGGATCGTTCAGCGCCTTGAGGTTCAACGGGAAGATGATCTGGTTGGTCCAGCCGTCGGTGAGCGACTCCTCGTCGGCGTAGAGGCCGTACGCCGCCTTGGCCGCCAGCTCCGGGTTCTTCGCCTGGCTCGTCACGGAGAATGCCGACCCGCCCCAGTTCACCTGCACCGGGGCGGCGACGTCCCACTGCGGGAGCGGCGCCACCGCGAACTTGCCGGTGTCCTCTCCCTTGCCGACACCGGCGCCGGTGAGGTAGCCGGGCGCCCAGGCCGCCGAGATGTACGTCGCGTAATTACCGTTGATCACACCGGAGATGTACTCCGGCGTGAACTGGTTCTGCGTCCCGACCAGCCCCTTGCGCACAAGACCCGCCCAGTAGTCGAGCACGTCCTTGGACGCCTGGTCGTTCAGGTTGATGCCGATCGACTCCGGCCGGGCCGGGTCGTAGGTGAACGGCACGGCGCCCTTCTGGATCTGCAGCGCCATCATGACGGCCGGCACGTTCGCACCCAGGTCGCCGAACGGGGGGCCGCCCGCGTCCTTCACCTTCTGCGCCGCCTGCTCGTACTCGGCCCACGTCTTCGGCGGCGTGATGTCGTACTCGTCGAAGATGTCCTTCCGGTAGATCATGGCCATCGGACCGCCGTCCACCGGCACGCCATAGACCGCGTCGCCGATCGAGACGTCCTTCCACGTGCCCCCGCTGTAGTTCTCCTTCACGCTGTCGAAGCCGTACTTCTTGATGTCGACGAGCGCGTTCTGGATCTGGAAGGTCGGGATCCGGTCCATCTCGATCATGATCACGTCTGGCGCACCGGTGCCGGCGGAGATGGCCGTCTGGAATTTACGGTACTCGTCACCGCCCTGGCCGACGTTGGTCCAGCAGACCTGTACCTCGTCGCTCAGCTTGTTGAAGTTGTCGACGACGAGTTCCATGTTGGGGTACCAGCCCCAGAAGGTCACGACCGGCAGATCCTTCTTACCGATCGTGTTCGTGCAGTTGCTCGCGTCGTTTCCGACCGCGTCGTTTCCGCCGTCGCTCGCGCTCGCGTCGCTCGCGCCGCCGCCCGCACCGGAGGAACAGGCGGCAAGCACGCAGGCTGCCGCGAGCGTGGCCGCGGTGACCAGTCGTCTTCTCGTCTTCGCTGACATGATCTCCCCTCCGGGATCACTGCGCACAAGGGTCATGCGTCGCCGCTGTGACCGAGCGATCGGCCGGAACGGGGCGAGGGTGATGCGAACCCATGCCCTGTCCTTCGCGCCGATCTTCTGTGAGCGCTCACATGTCGTCGTCGCCCGATGAGCACCATCTGGGGCGGGAGCGTGGCGCCCCGGCGGCTCACCTCGAACGGGCGGGCCTGTGCCGGCGCTTGAACAAGCGCGGTGTCAGGTCGATGAGTGCTCGCGCCGCACGTTCCAGCCGTGCGGCCCGGGGGTCACCCCGGCGATTCGTAGCGGATACCGAAGTCGCCCACGATGGCGAGGCTCGCCTCGCGCGACGGGTAGGACACATCGCCGCCGCCCATCACGATCGGCAACGGGCCTCCATCGAGGAACCGGCGGTCGAGGATCTGCTCGGCGTCTCCCATCTCGACCCGGTCCGTACGGCTCCGGCCGCCACCGTGCCGGAGGTGGAACACGTGGTACGGCAGACGCATGCTGACGTAATGTTGTAAGGCCATAGGAAGGCTCCTTCGATGGCCGGCAGCGGATACGCCGACCGACCTGGCTCTTCTGCCCGATGTGTCGCGGATCCCCTGTCTGCACCTCCGTCTCTCGCGGTCTCGCCTTCTCACCTGGAGATCAGGTGAGCGTGTCCGTCACGGTCCGGTCGCGGCCCTCGGCGGTGCGGTGGAGCCGCGGACCACCAGGCGGGTCGGGAGCAGTATCTGCCGGGGGCCCTCCCACTCGCCGGTCACCAGCGACTTCAGCATGCGCGCGGCCTCGTACCCGAGCCGGTACATCGACTGATCCACCGTGGTCAGCCCCGGCTCGGCCAGCGCGGCCTCCGGGATGTTGTCGAAACCGACCACCGACAGGTCGTCGGGAACGCCGAGCCCCAGCTTTCTCGCGGCCTCCAGAACCTTCAGGGCCATCCCGTCGCTCGCCGCGAAGATCGCTGTCGGACGGTCCGCCCTCTCCAGCAACTCGTGCGCCAAAGGCACCGCCGACTCGGGATTGAAGTCCCCCCTGCCGATCAGGGCCGGATCGACGGGGAGACCCGCTTCGGCCAAGGCCCTGCGGTAACCCTCCTCACGCGACCATGCCGCCGCCAGGCTGGAACGGCCCGCGATGAATCCGATGCGCCGATGGCCGAGGCCGAGCAGATGCTCGATCACCGTGGTCGCACCCGTGAGATTGTCCGCCGTCACCGACGGCACCGTCGAGTCCCGCACCGGATCGATGACCACGATCGGCGTGCTGGTCCGCACCTCGCTCCAGGGCGTGACCACGATGCACCCATCCGTGAGCGTGCCCGACAGCCGGGTCACATGCCGCTGCTCCCAGCCCTCCGAATACGTCCCGTAGAGATCGCTGTTGGCATAGATGATCAGATCGAAGCCCGACTGGCTCAGCGCGTCCATCACGCCCTTGAGCACCTCGGCCGTATAGGACTGGAAGCTGTGGGTCACGAGGCCCAGAACGTTCGTACGGCTGCGCCGCAGACTCGCCGCCACCAGGCTCGACTCATAGCCCAGCCGCTCGATGGCCGAACGTACCCGCGCGGTGGTGCCGGCGCTGACGCCGTACCGTCCGTTCACCACCCGCGAGACCGTCGCGGTGGAGACACCGGCCAACCGTGCGACGTCACTCATCGTCACCGGCGCACCACCCTCGACCATGTCGTCCCCGCTTGCTGCAATCGTTATCGGTTACGTTTCCAGCAACGTAAGCGATGGCGTTTGCGAAAACAAGTGCCTTCTCGGTCACCATGCGGACCGTCGCGCCACGGAGGAGAAGGCCGGATCGGACCCGCCGACCGGATCGGACCCGCCGGTCGGGGGCGGGGCCGCCGGTCTCGCCCCACCAGGCCGTCAGGTCCGCCCGAGCGGGCGGCGCGCGGTCGCCGTCGGCGGTTCGTCGACGACGACCGTGCCCGCGTAGGCCTTTTCGACCCTCGGCCGGTCGGCGTCGCCGGTGATGGTGAACGTCCCCGCGTGGGTGTGGGTACGGGTGTCGGAGGAGAATCCGACGTACACCTCGATATGTCCGGTCTCTACCGTGTAGTTCATGTTCCGGTCGTAGAAGCCGAGCTGGCCGGTGGGCAGGTGGAACCGTACAGCCGCTCGCCGCCCGGCATCGGCGGACACTCGGGCGAAGCCCTTCAACTCGAGCACCGGCCGGGTGACCGTCGCCTGCGGATCGCGAATGTAGAGCTGGACGACCTCCTCGCCGGCTCGATCGCCGATGTTGGCCACGATGACCTCCACCTCGACGCCGTCCCCGGCCGTCACCTCGGCACGGTTTAGCGTGGCCTGTTCGACGACGAACGGGACGTACCCGAGTCCGTGCCCGAAGCGG
The DNA here is from genome assembly GCF_050942215.1 of Sphaerimonospora sp. CA-214678. Taxonomy (GTDB): domain Bacteria; phylum Actinomycetota; class Actinomycetes; order Streptosporangiales; family Streptosporangiaceae; genus Sphaerimonospora. Next base: position 773,137 of record NZ_CP192056.1, on the reverse strand, counting down.
TAGCGCGGGCGGACGGGCGAGTCGACGTAGTCACCATGCCAGTGCGACCGTCCGCCGGACACCTTGTGTCCGTAGAAGACGGGTATCTGCCCAGCGGAGCGCGGATAGGAGATCGGCAGCTTCCCGCTCGGGCTCACCTCGCCGAGCAGAACCTCGGCGATCGCCCGCGCCCCGGTCTGTCCGGGCAGCCAGGCCATCAGCACCGCGGCGCACTCGTCGTGCAGGAAGTCGCCGCCGACCGGTCGGCCGGCGACGAGCACCGCCACCACGGGGGTGCCGGTGGCGACCACGGCACGGACCAGGTCCTCCTGGACACCGGGGAGATCCAGGCTGGACCTGTCCCGCGACTCTCCCGTGGTGGCCCGGGTCGTCAGCCCCGAGCGATCTCCCATGACCAGCACCGCGACATCGGCAGCCGCCGCGGCGGCGACCGCCTCGTCGAAACCGTCCCGCGACGTGTCGATCACGTCGCACCCACGCGCGTAACGCACCCGGTCGCCCAGGCGGGCCGTGAGCTCGTCACGCACCGTGGGCAGCCCCTCCGTGCTCTCCTCGATCTCGAGGTCGTCCGGGATCGTCATCGTCTGGCCGAGCAGGCCCCGCCGCTCGCGCGCCTCCGCCAGCGACTCGACGTGCGCCGCGAAGGAGTAGTCGCCGAGCAGGTGCCGGGCGTCGTCGGCGTTCGGCCCGATGAGCGCGACCGTTCCGGCACCCGGCCGCAGCGGCAGGACGCGATCGTTCTTGAGCAGGACGAGGCTGCGGCGAGCCATCTCGAGCGCCACCTCCCGATGCCGCTCGGTGTTCACGGTCAGCGCGACCGCGGCCTCGTCGACGTAGGGGTCCTCGAACAGGCCGAGCTCGAACTTCTGCCGGAGAACCCGTGAGACCGCTTCGTCCAGTTCCCCTTCGCCGACCACGCCGGCGTCCAGGGCGCCCGCCAGCGCGCCCGCGTACGCATCCGTGGCCGGAAGCTCGACGTCGGTGCCCGCGGTGAGCGCCAGAGCCGCCGCCTGCCGCTTGTCCTCGGCGAAGTGGTGATACGAATGGAGATCGTCGACGGCGAAGTAGTCCGACACGACGGTCCCCCCGAAGCCCCACTCACCCCGGAGGACGTCGTTGAGTAGCTGACGGTTGGCGTGGCAGGGAATCCCGTCCAGCTCGTGATAGCCGGCCATCATCGACTCGAGGCCCGCCTCGCGGACCGCCGCCTCGAACGGATACAGATACACCTCACGCAGCAGACGAGGCGGCAGGTGCGCCGGCGCCCAGTTCAACCCGCCCTCGGACGCCCCGTAGCCGACGAAGTGCTTGGCCGTCGCGATGACGCCCTCCGCCAGAGAAGAACCTTGGAGGCCACGGATGAACGCCACGCCCATGCGGGCCACCAGGTGCGGGTCCTCCCCGTAGGTCTCCTCCGTACGGCCCCATCGCGGGTCCCGTACCACGTCCAGCACCGGTGAGAGCCCCTGGTGGCCTCCCATCGCGCGCATCTGCTCACGAACGGCATCGGCCAACCGCCGGTTGAGCTCCGGCGCCCAGGTGCTCGCGACACCGATCGCCTGCGGGAAGACGGTCGCCTCACGCGCCATCAGCCCGGAGCACACCTCCTCGTGCACGATCGCCGGGATCCTCAGCCGGGTCTCCGTCACCAGAAAGCGCTGGATCTCGTTCGCCACCCGCGCCACCTGTGTCGCCTTCAGGCTGGTGGCTCCCGCGACGCGTGTCACGTGCCCCAATCCGTGCCGGAGGACCGGTCGCGCCCGCTCGGGCGAGAACCGGCCGCCCTCGATCACCGAGAACGCCCAGGCGCTCCCCAGCTGAGCGAGCTTCTCCTCCCGGGTCATCCGAGCCAGCAGATCCGCCACGCGCTCCCCGACGGGCGCGGCCGGATCGGTGTAAATCGCCTCAGGCTCCCGCCTCACTGTGGTCACCAGGTCACCCCAATCACCGCTGCAGCCCCTTTCCTCCGCCATCGACCACCGGCGAGACCTCCAGAGCGAGATTCGGACCACCAGGGGGACGCCGTGGGCCGCCCCCATGGCGACGTCGATCACGTGGATCCGCCTCTTCGCAAACGTAATCGGTAACGTTTACAATCCAACCGTCACTGATCACCCCCGCTTTGTCCAGAGCCGCACCGAAGACCCTCATGACCGCCGGCCCGGCACTCCCGCGTCAGAGCCGGATGGCCGGTCACGACCATGAACCGCTGAAGCCGGCGCGCCCGGCGGCGACCGCTTCACGACAGAGAGGAGACCCAAGTGCACATCGTTCGATACCAGGGGCGTTCCGACCCCCGCCCGCGCATCGCGGTGTTGAGTGACGGCGTCCTGTCTCCCCTGCCGGTCGCCGGCATGTTCGAGCTTCTCCAGCACCGGAGGCAGGAGATCGAACGGATCTGCGCCGACGCCGCCCCCGACCGTCCGCTCGGCGATGCGCGTCTGCTCGCGCCGGTGGACGGCATCACGGAGGTGTGGGCCGCAGGCGTGACCTACCTGCGCTCTCGTGACGCGCGCGTGGAGGAGAGCGCCCTCAAATCGGTCTACGAGCAGGTCTATGACGCCGAGCGTCCCGAGCTGTTCTTCAAGTCGCCCGCCTGGCGGGTGGTCGTCGACGGCGAACCCGTCGGCATCCGCTCCGACTCGGCGCTCAACGTTCCCGAGCCGGAACTGGCTCTGGTGATCAACCGTTTCGAGGAGATCGTCGGCTACGTCGTATGCAACGACATGAGCTCACGATCGGTCGAGGGCGAGAACCCGCTCTACCTACCGCAGGCCAAGCTGTACGCCGGCTCGTGCGCCCTCTCCCCCGGCATCAGGCCCGCGTGGGAGGTCGACCCCTCCGATCTCGCCATCCGCCTGACGGTCACCCGCGACGGCACCGTCATATGGGACGGCACGACCTCCACCAGCCAGATCCGGCGACCGTTCGCCGAACTGACCACCTATCTGTTCCACGCCGAGAACCATCCCCACGGGGTCGTACTCGCCACCGGGACCGGCCTCGTGCCCGATCTCGACTTCCGGCTGCACGCGGGCGACATGATCACGGTGGCGATCGACCAGGTCGGTGAGCTCGGCAATCCGGTGGTCGTAGGCAAGGAGCACTTCGGCTTCCTGACGACGCCGTGACGCCGGAGGCGATCACCGCCGACGACGTCTCGTCCAGTGCCGGAGCAGATCACGCCGTCCAGGCCGGGTCCCGGCCGATGAGGCCGAGCATGCGGTCGAACAGCGGGGCGTCGTCCGGCACCGCCACCGGCGGCCCGAAGACACCGCGTCGTCTGCCCGTCTCCACCATCTGCTCGGTGAAGTGCAGCGCCCGCGAAACGGCCTCGGGGTCGGGCTCGTACTCCTGACCTGTGGCCGTGGCCAGGTCCCAGCCGTGCACGACCATGTCGACGAGATACATGTGGCCCAGCGCGGTCATCGGCATGCCCATGGCCGGGCTCGTCCCCTCCCACGCCTCTGGCCGCGACCAGGCGGCCAGCGTGCCCTCCGCTCGCGCGGGGAAGTCGCCCGCGTAGGGCCCCTGCTCGATCATCGGCCCCTTGCGCGCCAGCGACTCGAACAGCTCCGCCACCCATTCGAGGTGGTTGATCAGGTCTCTGACGTCGAACTTCGCGCACGGCGTCGGGAGCCCGAGCTGCTCCTGCCGTACCGCGCGCACCAAGCCCGCGGTGCGTTCCGTGGCGCTCCTCATCAGCGGCATCATGTCGTCCATGGCGACCAGTGTGCCCCGTCGGCCCGAAGGGCGGCTTGTAGAAACGCGACAGCGCGGCTGGGTCGACCCGTACGCGGGGCTCAACGCCTTCGATTTCGTCCGGCGGGCGCCATCGCCCGAGATCGCGGCGTATGTGGAGCACTTCTGGGTCGTCACGTGGACCGATGTCGCCGAGCCGTACGAACAGCGCATCGTCTCGCACCCCACCGTGAACATGACGATCGCCCAGGATTTCCACCGGATCGCGGGAGTGATCACGGGTGGGTTCTCCCACACGATGCGGGGCAGCGGCCGCGTGCTCGGCACGCGCTTCCGCCCGGGTGGCTTCCGGCCGTTCCTCGGCGGTCCGGTGTCCCAGCTGACCGGCCGGTTCGTGGAGATCGGCGAGATGTACGGCGCAGCGGGCGCGACCCTGGCCGAGCGGGTTCTGGCCGAGCCCGACGTCCAGGCCGCCATCGCGCTCATCGAGACGTTCCTGCTGGGTCTGGGGCCGGATCACGATCCGCTGACGGAAGAGGTCGCGGCGCTGGTGGCGATGGTGGAGAGCGACGTGTCCGTGACCAGGGTCGACGAGCTGGCCGCCAGATCGGGGCGGTCCGTGCGCTCGCTGCAGCGGCTGTTCCGGGACCATGTCGGCGTCGGCCCCAAGTGGGTGATCCGCCGCTTCCGCCTGCACGAGGCCGCGGAGCGGATCTACCAGGGGCTCGACCTCGCCACGCTGGCCGCCGAGCTCGGCTACACCGATCAGGCCCATCTGACCCGCGACTTCACCGCCGCTGTCGGCATGCCCCCGGCGGCCTACGCCCGGCTCGGAGGCCGGGCCTGACCACCCCGGGGCGAACCCGCTTGCCGCGCCGGATCCCGCATGCTCGGCCCATCGCCCCGTACGTCTCGCGGGTGAAGACGAGAACGGGCGTACGGCTCGCCGAAGCCTAGAATTGGGCCATGCCGATCGACCTGAGTCTGCTTCAGGGCGTGCGGTGGCGGGGGCAGGCGGTGGTCGGCGATAGGGCTCAGGCGCTGCTCGCCGCCCTCACACTCGCCTCCCGGACCGTGAAAGCGGACCGCCTCGTCGCGGAGGTGTGGGGGGACGACGAGCCGGCCAATCCGGCGAAGGCGCTGCAGGTCCTGGTGTCCCGGACCAGGTCGGTCGTGGGGCCGGCGGCACTGGCCACGGAAGGGGGCGGCTACCGGCTCGTGGTCGCGCCCGACCGGATCGACGCCGGTCGGCTGCGTGGTCTGGCGGGCCGGGCGCGGGCGCTGCTCGCCGACAATCCGGCCGCGGCGGCAGCGGCGGCGGAGGAGGCGCTCGCACTGGGCGCCGGGGTGCTGTCTCCCGAGGGCGACGGCCCGCTGGCCGAGGTCCGCCGGCGCGCGGAGCGCGACCTGGCGTCCGCGCGGGTCGTGCTCGCCCGGGCCCGGAGCCGAAGCGGTGAGCACGGCACCGCCCTGCCCGGACTCGAGGAGGCCGTGCGCGTCCACCCCGACGACGAGGGGCTGCTCGCCGACCTCCTGCACAGCGAGGCGGCCGTGCGCGGGACGGGCGCCGCGCTGGACCGCTTCGAGTGCTACCGGTCGGATCTGCGTGACCGGATCGGCGCCGACGTCGGACCGGAGCTGCGGCGGGTCCACCGGGAGCTGCTGGCGCTCGACAGTCCGGTGCGCGCCGGCGTGCGGTTCGACACGACCCCGCTGCTCGGCCGTGACGACGACCTCCGGCGGGTGCGGGCACTGCTCGCCGCCTCCCGGGTGGTGTCGATCCTCGGTCCCGGCGGGCTCGGCAAGACCCGGCTCGCCCATGTCATCGCCCGCGAGGCCCCGCAGCCGGTGGTGCACTTCGTCGAACTGGTCGGTGTGACCGTGCCCGAGGACCTGGTCGGCGAGGTCGGGTCGGCGCTCGGCGTCCGCGACTCGGTGACCGGACGCCGCACGCTCACCCCGCGACAGCGCGCCGACGTCCGTACGCGGATCGCCCAGCAGCTCGATCTGGCCCCGGCGCTGCTGGTGCTCGACAACTGCGAGCATCTGGTGGAGGCGGTCGCCGACCTGGTCGCCTATCTGACCGCGACGACGCGGGAGCTGCGCGTCCTCACCACGACCCGCTCGCCGCTGGCGATCGCCGCCGAACGCGTCTATCCGCTGCCCCAGCTGGGAACCCGCGACGCGGTCGAGCTGTTCCGCGATCGCGCGACCGCCGCCCGGCCCGGTGTGCACCTCGGCGAGGATGACGTACGCGCCGTCGTGGCCCGCCTGGACGGCCTGCCGCTCGCGATAGAACTGGCCGCCGCCAAGGTGCGGGTGATGTCACCGGCCGAGATCGCCCGGCGGCTGGAGGACAGGTTCTCGCTGCTGCGCGGCGGCGACCGGAGCGCCCCCTCCCGGCACCAGACGCTGCTGGCGGTGATCGACTGGTCCTGGAACCTGCTCGGCGAGCGGGAGCGCCGGGCCCTGCGTCGCCTGTCGGCCTTCCCGGACGGCTTCACCCTCGACGCCGCGGAGGAGGTGCTCGGCGGCGACGCTCTCGGCGACATCCAGGAGCTCGTGGAGCAGTCCCTGCTCGCCGTCGTGGAGGCGGCCGGCGGCATCCGGTACCGCATGCTGGAAACGGTGCGCGAGTTCGGCCGGATGCGGCTGGAATCGGCCGGCGAGACCGCGGCGGCGCGTGCCGCCGTACGCGAGTGGGCCGTCGGGTACGCCGACCGGCACGGTGTCCGGCTGTACTCGCCGGAGCAGGTCGACGCCATGGACCGGCTGCGTTCTGAGGAGACGAACCTCGCCGACATCCTGCGCGAGGCCCTCGCCGGCTCCGACCCGGAGGCCGCGGTGGTGCTGTTCTCCGCACTGAGCGGCTACTGGTCGATCTGCGGGGACCATCCGCGCAGCATCATTCTCACTCCGGCCCTCGCCGTCACTCTGAGCGGCTGGACGCCGCCGCCCCGGCTCCTCGACCGGGCCCGGGCGGCCCTGAGCATCGCGCTGATCAACACCATGATCGTCCCCTTGGAAGAGACCGGGACACTGACGCGGCTGCTGTCCGGGCTGGGCGCCGACTCGGCGAACCCCGCCATCCGGGCGCTGGTAAGGGGGCTGCTCACGATAGTGGCGGATCCCGAGCACGGCCTGGACGAGCTGGCCACCGATCCCGACCCGCTGGTCCGCCGAATCGCGCTGCACTGGCTGAGCCATGGCCGGGAGAACGCCGGTGACCCGGTCGGTGCGATCGAAGCGGCCGGCGCCGCCCTCGAACTCGTCGGCGACGACGGCGGTCCCTGGCACCGGGCGGTGCTGCACACCCAGCTGGCCTCCCTGTACGCGAACCTCGGCGATACCGCGTCGGCCTCCCGGCATGCCACCGAGGCACTCCCGGTGCTCGAACGCCTCGGAGCGCTGGACGACGCCGTCCAGATCCGCGCCACCCTTGCCATGGCGGCGCTCGCCCAGGGGCGTCGCGACGAGGCCGCACGGATGATCGACGACATGGTGGCGCTGGCTCCCCAGGGCACCTACGGCGAGGTCCTGTCGGTCAGCGCCTGCAGAGCCCAGCTGGCCCTCGTCGACGGCGACATCGCCGAGGGACTGCGCCGGCACCGCGAGACCGCCGAAACCATCCGCGACCTGCGCGTCCCTGGCGCGCCGGACGGTTTCCCACCGTGGTCGGTCCTGGGCGAGATCATCGCGCTCTCGGCGTTCGCACAGTACGGCGAGGGCGACGACGGCGCGGACCTCTTCGAGTCGCTGCGGGCCGGAGTCCTGACCATGGTCGATCCTGACCGCACCTTCAGGGATTACCCGATGATGGGGATGATGCTCGCCGGGCTGGGCGTCTGGGGCCTGTTGAAGGGAGCGCTGCCCGCCGAGGAGGCGGTCCGGCTTCTCGTGCTCGCCGATCGGTTCGCCTACAACCGGTTCCTTCCGACGCTGCAGTGGTCGGTGCTGTCCGCGCACGCCGAACGGACCGCCCCCGGCGTCATGGCCGGCATCGAGGCAGAGTACGGCGAACGGCGTGGCCCCGACCTGCTGACCGAGGCCCATGCCGTCCTGGAGCGGGTGGTCTGACACCGCTACATCTTGCGGGAGTACGAGCGGACCGACAGCGGAGCGAAGATCGCGACGACGACCACGCAGCCGATGACCGCCCAGCCGACCTCGGCCGTCACGGCTCCGTCGTTGAACAGGTCACGCACCGCGGAGACGACGTGCGACACCGGATTGACCTTCACGAACGCCTCCAGCCAGCCGGGCAGCGTCTCAGCGGGGACGAAGGCGTTGGACAGGAAGGTGAGCGGGAACATGATCATCATCGAGATGCCCTGGACGCTCTGCGCAGAACGCGCCAGCGTGCCCAGCCAGGTGAAGATCCACGCCAGCGACCAGCCCGCGATCACGGTGAGTGCGACACCCCCGACGCAGCCGAGCACTCCGCCGCCGGGGCGGTATCCGATGAGCAGGCCGGTGACGAGCGTCAGCACCGACGCGATGCCGTACCTGATCAGGTCGGCGACCATCGGGCCGGCCAGGGGGGCGAGCCGCGCGATCGGCAGGGACTTGAAGCGGTCGAAGACCCCCTTGTCCATGTCTTCGCGCAGCTGCACGCCCGTCACCATGCAGACGGTCAGGGCCGTCTGGGCGAGGATGCCGGGGATCAGCACCGGGAGGTAGTTCGACACGCTGCCGGAGATCGCGCCGCCGAAGATGAACGCGAACATCGCCGTGAACAGCAGGGGCTGGATGAGGACGTCGAAGAACTGCTCGGGCTTGCGGCGCATCTTCTTCACCGCCCGCCATGCCATCGCCAGGACCTGAGCCCAGGTGTCCTGCAGCGAGCTCCGGGACGTGGTGCGGGCGACCACGGCGGACGGGTCGATTCGCCGAGGGTCGAGCGTGATCGGGGTCATGGTGCTCGTGGTGGTCATCGGGCCGCCTCCATCTGGGGTCGATCGTCGGCGCCGTGGCCGGTCAGCGCCAGGAAGACCTCGTCCAGCGTCGGCTTGGCGACGCTCACCGAGGAGATGCCGAGTCCTGCTTCCCGCAGGCCGATCAGGACGTCCGCGGCCCGGTCGGGGTCGGGAAGGGGAACGTTCATGCGTCCTGATTCCGGGGTCAGGACCGGTTCCTCGCCCAGCAGCCGGCGTACGACGTTCGCGGCCAGGGCCGTGTCGGAGCCGTCCGCGAGGCGGAGCTGCAGGGTCGAGTCGCCGACCTGGGTCTTCAGGGCGTCGGGGGTGTCCTCGGCGACCTTCCTGCCTCGGTCGATCACGGCTACGCGGTCGGCCAGCTGGTCGGCCTCGTCCAGATATTGCGTGGTGAGCAGGATCGTGGAGCCGTCGGTGACCAGCTCGCGGATGGTGTCCCACATCTGGCCCCGGGTTCTCGGGTCGAGGCCGGTCGTGGGCTCATCCAGGAAGATCAGGGGCGGGCGGGTGATCAGGCTCGACGCGAGGTCGAGGCGGCGGCGCATGCCGCCGCTGAACTGGGACAGAGGACGCTCGGCCGCCTCCTGGAGGCCGAAGCGTTCGAGCAGGTCGACCGCGATCGCCCTGGCCCGGCTGCCGGTGAGGCCCTGCAGGCGGGCGAACAGCCAGAGGTTCTCCCGGCCGGTCAGGTCCTCGTCCACCGAGGCGTACTGGCCGGTTACGCCTACCAGCTGCCGGATGCGGTGGGGCTCCCGCCGGACGTCGACACCGAAGATCTCCGCGTGGCCGCCGTCGATCGGAAGCAGGGTGGCGAGCATTCGGAGTGTGGTGGTCTTGCCCGCTCCGTTGGGGCCGAGGACTCCGAAGATCTCGCCCTGCCGTACGTGCAGGTCGATGCCGTCCACGGCCCGGAAGTCGCCGAAGTCCTTGACCAGGCCGTCGGCCCGGACGGCGCTGAGGTCCGCCATGACGCGTCTCCTCTCTCCGCCGGGTACCTCCCGGCGTCCGAGGAGAGCCTCCGCTTCATCGGCTTCGTCGCGGCTTCACGCCGGTTTCACCCCTGACATGGCGGTTTCACCGGCCCCGGTTCGGCGTCCTGCGCAACGGCTTTCCCAGTGGTCCGGCGCCCGGCGTCGCCGGGGGCGATGTCACCCGGGCCCGGCGTGATCGCGACGGCCACATCGATCTCATCCCGGGCATCCGGCGGGCCACTACGCTCATTCCTGGAATCGGTGGCGGGAGGCGGTCGGATGGCACACGCCGAGGGCGCCACCGCCGTTGGGCAGGCAGAGCGGGCGCTGGCCGAGATCGCGATTCCGAACGCCGACGATGTGCGTGGGAACGTGACGCTGCCGACGAGGGTGGCGGCGGCGCCGGGCACGGTGATCAGGTGGACGTCGTCGCACCCGGACGTCGTGTCCGACGAGGCGGACGGGGCGATAGCGGCGGGCGTGGTGAAGCGCCCGCCGACCGGGACCGACCCGGTGAAAGTGACCCTGAAGGCGTGCATCAGCGTCGAAGCCGCCGAGGTATGCCGCGATTTCGTCCTGACCGTGCGGCCCGCGGTGAAGCTCGCCCCGTTCTCGCGATACGGCATGGTGAACTTCGCCAGGTCGAACAGCCAGGCGGGGCAGCAGATCTACATGGCGGCGAGTGTCGGCAACGACCCGACCCGCCTGACGGCGGTCAACGACGGACAGATGGTCCTGCGGTCCACCAAGGGCATGCACGCCGTGCGCGACCCGTCCATCGTCCGGTCGCCGGAGGGAGACAGGTTCTACCTCATCGCCACGGACCTCAACGTCGACGGCACGGCGTACGGGTGGCAGGGCTGGGACTGGGCCCAGAGCGGCGCCGGCCGCCACATCGAGGTCTGGGAGTCCTGTGATCTACGGACCTGGTCGGAGCAGCGGCACGTTCGGGTGGCTCCGGACGAGGCGGGGATGGCGTTCGCCCCGGAGGCCATCTGGGACGAATCCCTCGGCGCATACGTCGTCTACTGGACATCCTCGATGTACGCGACCGGGACGTACTACACGCCCGACCGCAACGATCCCAACGGCCGCTACCCGCTCACGCGGAACCAGACCCTCTACGCCACTACACGCGACTTCGTGACGTTCACGCCGCCGCGGGTCATGAGCGGCAGGCCCGGCCACGGGACGCTCGACGCCGTCATCATCAGGGACGACTCCGACGGGTCCTACCACCGGTTCGTCACCGACCGCGTCTCCACCGGCGTCGGCGTGACGAGGTACGTCCCCGGATGCACCGTCGACGACATCTACCAGGAGCGTTCGACGTCGGTGCTCGCGCCGCCCGAGGAGTGGGAGCTCGTCAAGGGCTGCATCACACACGAGGCGATGAACACGACCTATGCCGAGGCGCCGATGGTCGTCAAGGCGAACCCCGGCGACGTGCGCGGAGAGGGGTACTACCTCTGGGCGGACCAGAAGTGGGCCGACGCACCCGCGGGCGACCATATGGAGGAACAGCTCAGCCCCTACTGGAGTAAGGACCTCGCGTCCGGCCGGTGGACACCCATCACCTGGCGGACACCGGACTACGACCTGGCGAACGGCGTCATGCGCCACGGCCACGTCTTCGCGCTGACGCAGGCGGAGCACGCCGCCCTGCGAGGCGCCGACCTGTCGTCGATCTCGGTGAGGACGCCTCCGGTCAAGACCGCCTACGCCGTCGGCGACTCCCTCGACCTGACGGGCCTCGTGGTCACGGCCGACTACACGGACGGCGTGAAGGATGAGGTCCTGGCCGAGGGATACGGCGGATACTCGGTGCCGGGGTACGACTCGGCCGCCCCGGGGACGCAGACCGTGACCGTGTCGTACACGGTGACGGGCACGACGAAGACCGCCTCGTTCCAGGTCGACGTGATATCGCCGCGAGTCGACCGGTAGACGGGTCGAACATCGGCGGAAGTCATCGGACCCGTGCCCCCGGTCCTCTGCTCTCGACCGTGAGACTCGTCCGGCGAGCCCCGGCACCGGCCGACTCCTCGATAACTCTCGAAAATCTTTCGAAAGTTTCATCAGCAGACCTTACCTGCGAGTTATAGAGCCCTTACCTTCTATCCCCGCAACGCGGCTCCCCCAGATCTTTATCGTCGACAATCGGCCGGAGACCTTCTCATCGAGCATGCGATGTACGGGCACATTCAGCTGCATATGTCACCAAGCGCAGCAGGCCGGATCATTTTCTTGCGCCTGCATGAGGACTCTTGTCGCGCTGAAACCTTTCGTGCATCATCCGAAATATTCCAACCCCTGCATCCGATCGGCGGAGCAGCTCGATTGCCGGAACACACCACGCTTCTCCGCCGACTTGGTCATGACGGCCGGATCGCAGCCCATGAGGAGGGATCGTCCAACGTGAAACGGTTTTTATCCGCCCTGGTGGCCGCGGCGATGATTCCGCTGGCCGCCGTGATCGTGACACTCGGCGCCCAGCCGAGCGCGGCGGCCTCGCTGACCCCCGTCACGAACTTCGGCAACAATCCCAGCAACCTGAACATGTACATCTACGTTCCGGACCGGGTGGGCAGCCGTCCGGCGCTGCTGGTCGCCATCCACTACTGCACGGGAACCGCGTCCGCCCTGTTCAACGGGTACTTCCGCGACTACGTCACGGCCGCGGACCAGTACGGATACATCATCGTGTTCCCCGAGGCCACGCGTAGCGGACAGTGCTTCGACGTGTATTCGCCGCAGGCGCTGAAGCGTGGCGGCGGCAGCGACCCGGACGGCATCATGTCGATGGTCGAATACACCAGGTCGAGGTACAACGTCGACCCCGAACGGATCTTCATCAGCGGGGTCTCCTCCGGGGCCATGATGACCAACGTCATGGCGGCCGAGTATCCGGGCGTGTTCAAGGCGGGCTCGGCGTTCATGGGCGTGCCGGCCGGCTGTTTCGCCACCAACGACGGCTCCACCTGGAACAGCCAGTGCTCCGGCGGGCAGAGCATCAAGACCGCCCAGCAGTGGGGCGACCTGGCCCGGTCGATGTACCCCGGCTACTCCGGCCCCTATCCCCGGATGCAGCTGTGGCACGGCACCGCCGACACGACACTGAACTACAACAACTTCGGCGAAGAGATCAAGCAGTGGACGAACCTCCACGGGATCAGCCAGTCGCCGGTGTCCAGCGACTCGCCGTCCTCCGGCTGGACCCGCACCCGCTACGGCAACAACAGCACCACGGCCCCGGTCGAGGGCATCAGCGTCTCAGGTCAGGGGCATTCGCTGCCGCTCAACGGCATGATCGCTTACGCCATCGACTTCCTCGGCCTGAAGGGCACCGGGTCGGGCACGCCCACCCCGACTCCGCCGACCTCCCCCAGCCCCACACCCCCGGACGACCAGCCGGCCACGACGCTGGCCGCTGCGGCGGCCCGCAGCGGGCGGTATTTCGGCACCGCGATCAGCGCGAGCAAGCTCGGTGACTCGACGTACACCACGATCGCGAACCGTGAGTTCAACATGATCACGGCCGAGAACGAGATGAAGATCGACGCCACCGAGCCCAACCGGGGGCAGTTCAACTTCACCCAGGCCGACCGGATCTACAACTGGGCCGTGCAGAACGGCAAGCAGGTCCGCGGCCACACCCTGGCCTGGCACTCCCAGCAGCCGGGCTGGATGCAGTCGCTGTCGGGCGGCTCGCTGCGCCAGGCCATGATCGACCACATCAACGGCGTCATGGCCCACTACAAGGGCAAGATCGCCTACTGGGACGTCGTGAACGAGGCCTTCGACGACGGTTCCGGCGGCCGCCGCGACTCCAACCTCCAGCGGACCGGCAACGACTGGATCGAGGTCGCCTTCCGCACCGCGCGGGCCGCCGACCCGGCCGCCAAGCTGTGCTACAACGACTACAACATCGACAACTGGACCTGGGCCAAGACGCAGGGCGTCTACAACATGGTCCGCGACTTCAAGCAGCGCGGCGTGCCGATCGACTGCGTGGGACTGCAGGGCCACTTCAACAGCGGTAGCGCCTACAACCCCAACTTCCGCACCACGCTGCAGAGCTTCGCCGCCCTGGGCGTGGATGTAGCGATCACCGAGCTGGACGTCGAGGGCGCCTCGGCGACCACCTACGCCAACATCGTCAACGACTGCCTGGCGGTCTCCCGCTGCGTCGGCATCACCGTGTGGGGCGTCCGCGACAGCGACTCCTGGCGCTCCTACCAGAATCCGCTGCTGTTCGACGGCAGCGGCAACAAGAAGCCCGCCTACACCTCGGTGCTGAACGCGCTCAACGCCGCCACCCCCAACCCCACACCGACACCCACGCCCACACCCACGCCGACTCCCACCCCGACACCGACACCCACGCCCACACCGACACCGGCACCCACGCCCACACCGACACCGACACCGACACCCGATGAAGGGGGATGCACCGCGACCATGCGCACGGTGAACTCCTGGCCCGATGGGTTCCAGTCCGAGGTGACGGTACGCGCCGGCGGCTCAGCGATCAGAAGCTGGACGGTGAACTGGACCTGGAGCGGCTCGCAGGGCATCACGCAGCTGTGGGGAGGCATCCACTCCGGCTCCGGCTCGTCCGTCACCGTGCGCAACGAGTCCTGGAACGGCAACGTCGCGGCCGACGGCACCACCACCTTCGGGTTCATCGGCAGCGGCTCCCCCGCCACGCCCTCGCTGACGTGCAGCGGGTCCTGACCGATGACACGCCCCTGATCACAGGAGGGAACTGATACCACGGGCGTCCTCGCCTATCGGCGAGGGCGTCCGTCCACATGAGGCCGGCGACCTCGTATTCGACGGCCGCGTATTCGACGGCCGCGTATTCGACGGCCCCGTGCTCGGCGACACATGCCGGGCGACACGGCACTTGGCGACACTATGTTGCTATAGTTCGCGACATGCCGTCGCCAAGTCCACGCCGAAGTTGGTTGCCGCTGGCCGTGCTCGCGGTGGGCGTATCGATGGTCGTCATAGACGCGACGATCGTGAACGTCGCCGTCCCGGCGATCCTCGCCGACCTCGGGCTCGGCGCCACCGACGTGGAGTGGATCAACTCCATCTACTCCCTGATGTTCGCCGCCCTGCTCATCCCGCTGGGCCGGTTGGGCGACCTGCACGGCAGGCGGCGGCTGTTCGTCTGGGGCATCACGGTCTTCCTGCTGGCGAGCGTGCTGGCCGCGGTCTCGGTGAACGGCCCCATGTTGATCGGGGTGCGGGCGATCCAGGGCGCGGGAGCCGCTATGGCGGTCCCGATGACCCTCGCCATCATCAACTCCATCTACGTCGGCAGACAACGGACGATCGCCTTCGCGGTCTGGGGATCGATCATCGGCGGCATGGCCGCGGCCGGTCCCCTGCTCGGCGGCTGGCTGGTCACCGAGCACGGCTGGCGCGCCGCGTTCTGGGTCAACCTGCCCATCGGCGCGCTGGTGCTGCTCGGTGCGCTGCGCGTACCCGACTCCAGAGACGACCACGCCACCGGCACCGACCTGCCCGGCGTCACGCTGGCCGTGCTCGGCACCACCTGCGTGGTCTTCGCCCTCATCGAGGGCCAGCGGTACGGCTGGCTCGACCCGCTGCGACCCGCCCATGTGCTCGGCCTGCGGTTCGAGGGCGTCTCCCCCGTGCCGTTCGCCCTCGGCATCGGCCTGCTGGCGCTGGCCGGCCTCGTGCTGCTGGAACTCCGGCGGGCACGGGGCGGGCGGCCCGTACTGGTGGACCTGACACTGTTCCAACTGCCGAGCTTCCGGTACGGCTCTATCGCGGCGTTGATCGTCTCACTTGGCGAGTTCGGCATGATCCTGGTGCTGCCGCTGTTCCTGCAGTCCGCGCTCGGCTACAGCGCGTTCCAGGCCGGGCTCATCATCGCGACGCTCGCCCTGGGGACGTTCGTGGCCGGCGGCATGGTCCCGGAGCTGTCGAAGAAGTGGTCCAGCCGCGTGATCGTCCGGATCGGCCTCTCGCTGGAGGCCGTGGGCGCTGCCGGGATCGGAATGTCCCTGGCCCCCGGCATGAGCGCATGGGCGCTCGTGCCGTGGCTCGTCGTGTACGGCATCGGCATCGGCTTCGCCACCGCCCAGCTCACCAGCGTCCTCATGGCCGACGTGCCGGCCCGGCAGTCGGGGCAGGCCTCCGCGATGCAGAGCACGATCCGCCAGCTCGGCGCCGCGCTGGGGGTCGCCATCCTCGGCGGGGTGCTGGTCGCCGGGCTCGGCTCGGCCGTCGAGCGCAACCTGGCCGACCGGCCCGAGACCGTCCGTACGAGCGTGGCCCGCGTGGTCGCGGACAGCGCCGGTGCCGCCATTCCCGGGCTGCGTGACCCCGCGATCCACGCCGCCGCGGTCCGCAGCGCCGCCGAGGCGACCCGCACGGTCACGATCACCACGGCGCTGGCGCTGCTGGCCGGGGTGGCCACCACCCTGCTCCTGCCCCGTACGGTGGCCGGAGAGGAGCGGCACCCGCAGACGCCGGCCACGGCCGATACTGGAGGTCGCGACCTGGAGGTGTAGATGCCGAGGATCACCGCGGCGACCGTAGCGGACCACCGGGCCAAGCAGCACGCCGCCCTGCTCGACGCGGCACGCGACATCCTGGCCACCGAGGGCGCACCCGCGCTCACCCCCGCGGCCGTCGGCGCCCGGATCGGGCTGGCCAGGTCCAGCGTCTACCGATATTTCGCCTCGACAGCGGACATCCTCGCCCAGCTCACGGAGGACGCATTCCCCCGCTGGGCCGACAGACTGCGCACCGCCATCGCCCCCGTCCCCACCCCCACCCCCGCCACCGCTCCGGCGGGTTCGCCGCATGAGGCCGGATCACTGCGGGACCGGGTGCGGGCGTACGGCAGGGCCGCGCTCGACTTCGTCGGCAGCCCCGACTACGCGGTGGTCCCGGCCGTTCAGGCGATCGGGCTCTCGCCCGAGTGCCGGAACCGGGTGGAAGAACTGCACGGAGAGCTGGTGGCGCCGCTCGCCGAGGCGCTGGACGAGGCGGGGTACGACCACTGCGACCTGCGGGCCGATCTCGCCTGGGGTGTGCTGCGCGCCGGCGCACGTCGCCTGATGCCCGAGCGTCCCCGTGGCCGGGCGCCGATGACGGACACCGAGATAATCGAGATCACCCTCGACGCGCTCGACCGCGTGCTGCGCTGATCCGCCACCGGTCCGGGACCTGACGGCCGATGACCGATGACCGAAGACCGAAGACAACGATCGGCTATACGGTTCGGCGAACCACTCGTCATCAAGCCCCGGCTGGTCTAGCCTGCACATCACCCAGAAATTCCAAATTTAGGCATTGGGGCATGAATCCCCCTCGCTCGGTGACCTCGACTCCCCCGATCAGCCGAGCATCGGACCGACACGAAGGCGGCCCCCCATGAGCGTGCATGTTCACGTCCGCCACACCGACGGCCTGGCCGTCACCGAGGACGGGGAACTGATGGAGACCACCCGCTGCCAGTGCGGCGCCACCTGGACGCGCACGTTCCGCGTCGAGGAGGGCGACCCAGAAGGCTGACCATGTTCCCGGTCACATGGCCAGGGCGGCATCGAGGGCGCTACGCGCCTCGACCAGGGAAGGTCCGTACCAGGTCAGATGCCGGCCGCTGACCAGAGCGGCCGGGGTCCCGGGAAAGAATCCGGGGCCGTCCTCGGCCGTGAAGCGGTAGGGCTCGTCCGGGAGGACGACGAGGTCGGCGCCCGCCGTCAGCAGCTCGGGCAGGGCGATCTTCGGATAGCGCTCCGGATGACCCGCGTAGATGTTGCGGACGCCGAGTCTGAGCAGCAGATCGCCGGCGAAGGTGTCCCGCCCGAGCACCATCCAGGGCTTGCGCCAGATGGGGATCACCGCCCGCCGTTGAGCCGTGCCGGGCTCGGCCGAGGACCACGCCCGTTCGGCGGCGGCGAGCCATCCGGGCTCGGCGAGGCCACAGGCCGATGTGAGCATCCGGCGCAGCGAGTCGAACGCCTCGTCCAGCGTACGGATCCTCGTCACCCAGACGGGCACCCCGGCCGAACGCAGCGCCTCGATGTCGGCCTGGCGGTTCTCCTCCTCGTTGGCCAGCACCAGATCCGGCCGCAGGCCGGCGATGGCGGCCACATCGGGATTCTTGGTGCCGCCCAGCCGCCGCACGGAGAGCTCCTCCGGATGAGTGCACCAGTCGGTGGCGCCGATCAGCAGTTCCGGAGCCGTCTCGGCGAGCGACTCGGTGAGCGACGGGACCAGGGACACCACGCGACGTACGGCGCCACGCGGCGTGAACGGCGCCCCGAGATCGTCGACCGCCATGATCCCCATGGGCTCCATCCTGCCACGGCTCACCCGGGCGGGACGAGTAGCCCGTGGCACAGCACGCCTGATGAAGCGGCCAGGGGGTAGGTAGCGGCATGGAGCCTTCAGTCCTTGGGGTGGAGGGGAGCAGATGCAGAGCAAGGCCGAGCTCATGCTTGGCGGTCTGCTACGCGCCAGCCATCTGGCCACCATGGTGGACCTGCCTGGCCTGCTCGCAGAGCATGCCGCGATCGTCGGCTTCACCCAGACCATGATCTACGTACCCGACCTGCAGCAGCAGTTCCTGCACCCGCTGCCCGGACAGTTCGACGCGAGCGGCAGGGCACTCGACCCCATCCGCATCGACACCACCGTGGCCGGGCGCGCCTTCCGCGACCTCGAGATCGTCTCGGTCCGGCAGGTCCCCGACCAGCTCGCCGACGAACCGGCGGACATGCTCGCGCCCGGCCTGCGGCGGCTGTGGGTGCCCATGCTGGACGGCGCCGAGCGGATCGGCGTGCTCGGGGTGACCGTGCCGGTCGACAACGAAACGAGCAGGTGGCGGGCCCAGCGGCTGGGCACGCTGATCGCCCTGCTGATAATGACCAAACGCGATCGCAGCGATGACTACGCCTGGCTGGTACGCACCCAGGAGATGGCCCTGTCGGCCGAGGTGCTGTGGAACCTGATGCCGGCCGCGACCTTCGCAAGCGACCGACTCGTGCTCAGCGCGTCGCTCGAACCGGCCTACGACGTGGGCGGGGACGCCTTCGACTACGGGGTCAGAGGAGACAAGGTGCACCTGTCGATCTTCGATGCGATGGGGCATGACACGGCCGCCGGATTGACCGCGAGCATCGCCGTGGGCGCCTACCGCAACAGCCGCCTCAGCGGCGCCGGTCTGGTGGAGACCAGCGAAACGATCGACAGGGCCATCGACGACCAGTTCGACGGCGGCCGGTTCGCCACCGGCATCCTGGCCACGCTCGACACCCAGACCGGCTGGCTGGCCTGGGTCAACCGGGGGCACCACCCGCCGCTGGTGCTACGGCGGGGACGACAGGTCGCCACCCTGGACGAGACGCCGCCGGCGCCGCCCATGGGCCTGAAACTGGGCCGGCCCACCGGGCTCGCCCGCTACCACCTCGAGCCCGGCGACCGGCTGCTGTTCTACACCGACGGCATCATCGAGGCGCGCAGCCCCGAGGGGGAGCCGTTCGGCATCGAGCGCTTCACCCGCTTCGTGATCCGCCTGGAAGCCGACGGAATATCGGCTCCGGAGACCGTCCGCCGGCTGATCCAGAGCGTTCTGGGGCACCAGCAGGGCGTGCTGCAGGACGACGCGACGGTGCTGCTGGTCGAGTGGCGCACCCAGCGGCACCGGAAGTTCGCGATGTGACGAATCCGTACCCTACTCGTCCCCGCACCCGCACCCGCACCCGACGGCTACGCGCCCGGGGTGACGGCCTCCTGCAGTTCTGTCACCCAGGTCGACGGATCGTCATAGCCGTACTTGAGGTACACCTCACGAGCGAACCCCCTGCTGCGGTAGCCGTTCTCCTCGATCCACGTGGCGAGCCGCTGGACCGTGGCGTCCGCGTCGTCCATCGGTCCGTGGTGGACGATGGTGGCCGCCTGCTCGATCGCCGGGAGATCGACGATGTCGAAGTCGTGGACCTTGCCCGGCTCGACGTTCACCGGGGCGCCGACGTGCACTTCCACCCCCTCGGGCACCTGCTCGTAATAGGCGATCGTCGGGCCGACGATGATCACCCCGGCCGCGTCGAACCGCCTGCACAGCTCGGCGAACAGAGGCTGGACCACCGGTCCGATCTTGTCGGACTCGTAGCTCTCCGCGATGCCGCCGAGCTCGGCCAGGCGGATCGGGGCGACGCTCTTGATGACGACGTCCGCTGACATGAGACCCTCCGTCTCGATCATCCGGAGCCTCGCCTCGACCCTGGCCAGCCGCGCCGTGTCTTCGGCCACCTGGGCCGCCAACTCGGCGCGGCGCAGCCGCAGCATGCCGTACAGCTCCTCCGTGCCGACCTTCTCCTCGAAGACACGCCCCACCTGATCGAGGGTGAGGCCGAGGTCCTTGAGCGCGATCAGCCGGTTGAGCCGGGACAGTTGCCCCGCCTCATAGTGGCGGTAGCCGGTGAACGGGTCGACCCGGGCCGGCCGGAGCAGGCCGAGCGCGTCGTAGTGCCGCAACATGCGTACCGACACCCGGCCAAGGCGAGCGAAGTCTCCGATGCTGAACATGACGCCTCCGGTCTACGACCTCACACCATGTCAGGGTCAATCACGTACGGACCGGTCGGTCCGAGGCCGCCTTCCCCGGATCGACCGGATCGTCACTCCACAATGCGCGCTGTCACTCCGTGTCCTACTCCGTGTCCTACTCCGCGTCTACCCTGCGTCTACTCCGCGACCGATCCGTGCCTGCTCCGCGATGCGCTCGACGGGGAGCCACAGCTCGGCGTCCGCATGAGCGCCGTCCTGCGACACGACCGCCCGCGAGATCTCCGGTCCCGGCCGGCTGCGGTACGGATTCGACGGGAACCACTGGGTGAACGCGTCCCGCCACAGGTACTGCAGCGCCTGGGGGAAGGCGCCCGAGCTCTCGAACACCACCCACGTCCCGGCCGGGACGGTGAGGACGTCCAGGTCCTCGGGCGTGTCGGCACCGGTCACCACGCCGTAGTAGTAGTCGAGCTCGGTGCCCTCCGCACGGCCGTCCGTGATCTGGTCGGCCGCGTTGACGATCCCCCGCGGCTCCTGGTCGGAGAGTCCCTCCAGCCGCTGTGTGGTCTCCTTGTCGATGCTCCTCACGAACTCGGCGATCGCGGGGTTCATCCCCTCGTAGACGAGGGGGACACGTGCCTTCCTGCCCACCAGTCGGAGCTCCTCCTTTTCCACTATCCGGTATCGCATGTCACCGCTCCCTTCGATGATGAGGCGGAAGGACATCCGGGGCTGGGAGCGCAGCGAAGCGCCGATCCGTCTGACCTCACCGGGTCCGACGCCGTGCATGGCGCGGAACGCGCGCGCGAACGCCTCTCCGGAGCCGTAGCCGTACCGCACCGCGATGTCGAGCAGCGTCTCCTCACCGGCGAGTACGTCAGCGGCGGCGACGGTGAGCCGCCTGCGCCGGACGTACTCCGACAGCGGGATGCCGGCCAGCGCGGAGAACATCCGCCGGAAGTGATATTCCGAGGTGACCGCGATCCGGGCGAGCTCGGCCACGTCGATCTCCTGATCGAGGTGCCGCTCGATGTGCTCCATGGCCTGGTTCAGCCGATCCAGCATGCCGTCCTTCCTTCGCTTTCCAGTCACGAAGCTAGGTGCGGCCCGCCCGGTCACACCCGACATCCCGTGCCCGGTCATGTCAGATCACTCCGGTGCGCACGCGGGTCGCCGGTCGGCGGGAAGGCCCGCCGGACCCGCTGACCCGGGCCCGGGGCTCACCACGACCGGCCTCTCCCCCAGCCGCTCAGCGGGCGAGGTGCCGGCTGATCACCAGACGCTGGATCTGGTTGGTGCCCTCGAAGATCTGCATGATCTTGGCCTCGCGCATGTAGCGCTCGACGCGGAACTCCCGCGTGTAGCCGTACCCGCCGAAAACCTGCACGGCGTCGGTGGTGACTCTCATGGCGGCGTCGGTGGCGACCAGCTTGGCCACGCTGGCCTGTCTGCCGTACGGCAGGCCGGCGTCACGGCGGCGGGCCGCGTCGAGGTAGGTCGCCCGCGCCGCGTCCACAGCCGCGGCCATGTCGGCGAGCAGGAAGCCGAGCCCCTGGTGATCGATGATCTTCTGGCCGAAGGTCTCACGCTGCTTCGCGTACGAAACGGCCTCGTCCAGCGCGGCCTGGGCGAGACCGGTGGCACAGGCGGCGATGCCGAGCCTGCCGGAGTCGAGGGCGCTGAAGGCGATCTGCAGGCCCTGCCCCTCCGCGCCCAGCAGCCGGTCGTCCTCCAGGAACACGCCCTCCCAGTGGGCGGTGGTGGTGGGGACGGCGTGCAGCCCCATCTTCTCCTCGGGACGGCCGAAGCTCAGGCCGTCGGCGGCACCCGGCGCCAGAAAGCAGGAGATGCCCCGGCTGCCCTCGGCGGTGCGGGCGAACAGCGCATAGAAGTCGGCCCTGCCGCCATGGGTGATCCACGCCTTGCCGCCGCTGATCCGATAGCCTCCCTCGACCTTCTCGGCCCTGCACCTGAGCGCGGCCGCGTCGGATCCTGCCTGCGGCTCCGACAGGCTGTAGCCCCCGATGAGCCGACCGGCCAGCATGTCGGGCAGCCACCGCTCCCTCTGGCGTGCCGTGCCGTACTCCACGACCGGAAAGCAGGCCAGCGTGTGCACGCTGCAGGCGACGGCCACCGCCGCCCAGCGCGCCGCCAGCTCCTCGATCACCTGAAGATAGACTTCGTACGGCTGACCGCCCCCGCCGAACTCCTCCGCGTACGGCAGGCCGAGCAGGCCGGCGTCGCCCAGCAGAGTGAACAGCCCATCGGGATAGGTTTCCGCACGTTCGTGCTCGTCCACCCGGGTCGCCAGCTCCCGGTCGGCGATCTCACGGGTGAGCTCGATGAGGTCCGCTGCCTCCTGAGTGGGCAGCAGGCGGTCCACGGTCACGATCGGCTCCTCGGGTCCCAGGTGGTGTAGGCGCTGCGCACGTCCTCAGCGTACTTCCGGACATAAGCCGCGTTCTGGCATCCGGTGCAGATCGCCGGTCGGATCGCGAGCGCATCCGCAGCGACGGCCGAACGCACCAATCCTCTGTCGCCCGGCTGGCGTATGGTCGCGGGTGAACCACGATTCGGAGGGTTGGCACTTGTCCGTCAAGCTCCATCACCCCGCCGCCGTCGCGGGCACCCATGAGGATCCGCCGATGGCGACCGGCGACGTGCCGCGGCCGATCCGCGCCGAGTCGGCGTGCGAGTGCCCGAGGTGAACGAGACGGTGCATGCCGCGCACTCCACGAAGATCACCGGGATCGAACTGCGCCGGATCGCGATGCCGCTGGTCACGCCGTTCCGGACGTCGTCCGGCATCGAGACGCGGCGCGACGTGCTGCTGCTGCGGGTCGTCACCCCCGAGGCAGAGGGCTGGGGCGAGTGCGTGGCGATGTCCGCCCCGCTCTACTCGGCGGAGTACGTCGACGGCGCGGCCGATGTGCTGCGCCGCTTCCTGATCCCCGCGCTTCCCACGCACGCCGACGCCCACGCGGTCGGCCGCGCCCTGCGCCCGTTCAAAGGCCATCGGATGGCCAAGGCCGCCCTGGAGGCGGCAGTGCTGGACGCCGGGCTGCGCGCCGCCGGGCTGTCGCTCGGCTCCTTCCTCGGCGCCGCCGCCGACCGCGTTCCCGCCGGGGTGTCCATCGGCATCGTGGACTCGATCCCCGAGCTGCTCGACGTCGTCGCCGGTTACCTGGAGGAGGGCTACGCCCGGATCAAACTCAAGATCAAGCCTGGCTGGGACGTGGCGCCCGTACGCGCGGTGCGCGAACGGTTCGGGTCCGGCGTACCGCTCCAGGTCGACGCCAACGCGGCCTACACCCTCGCCGACGCCGGGCACCTCGCCCGGCTCGACGAGTTCGGCCTGCTGCTCATCGAACAGCCGCTCGCCGACGACGACGTCGTCCAGCACGCCCGGCTCGCCGCCAGGATCGCCACCCCGATCTGCCTGGACGAGTCCATCGAGTCCGCCGAGCACGCGGCCGCCGCCATCTCCCTGGGTGCCTGCTCGATCGTCAACATCAAGCCGGGCCGGGTCGGCGGCTACCTGGAGGCGCGGCGCATCCATGATCTGTGCCGGGCGCATGGTGTCGCGGTGTGGTGCGGCGGCATGCTGGAGACGGGCATCGGACGCGCCGCCAACGTCGCGCTCGCCGCGCTGCCCGGATTCTCCCTTCCCGGTGACCTCTCCGGTTCCCGCCGCTACTTCACCACCGACATCACCCCGCCCTTCGAGCTCCGGGACGGTCACCTGACCGTGCCCACCGGCCCCGGCATCGGGGTCGAGCCGATCCCGGAGATCCTCGACGAGGTCACCACCGCCATCGAGTGGATCCCTCGGTAAAAACCGGAGAGGCCGTACGAGCCGTAAAACGAGCCGTGCCGTACGAGCCCTGAAGGCGACCGCGGGTTTGGCTGTAGGGCGGATGCGGGGTGTCAACGGCGCTTGAGCCTGGACTCCCGGCAGATCGCGCGTCTCCCTACGGGGTCGGTTTTCACGCGTCGCCGAGCCAGGGGGTTCCCGCCGGCGGGCCGTACGGCTCTGCCACGACCGTGGAGCAGCGCCGTGAGGCGAGCCGAAAGGAGCGCTCTGCCAGATACACCGCGTTCGAGGCTGTCGGGCAGGTCGGTACCGTCGGCACGCGCTGCCGTACGCTTCACGACTACCTGGGCGGCACCTCGGTGACACGCGACGAGGCCCTCCCCGTTCAGCCGCAGACCTGACGCGAAATGTCTCAGCCGCCTGATAGACGTGGGGCATGGCGGTGAGTGTGGACGAGTTCCTGCGGATGCTGACCGAGCTGCCCGATGTCGAGCAGAGCGACGCGAGCAGCTGGATCTCTCTGAAGGTGCACGACAAGGGCTTCGGTTACCTCTGGGAGAAGACCCAGACCGTAGGGCTCAAGCAGACGATCGAGGAGCAGCTGGCGCTCGTGGCGGAGCGCCCCGAGGTGTTCGAGGTCCAGTTCACGTCAGGCCGCTTCGGCTGGGTGGTGGTGCATCTCCCGAAGATCGATGCGGACGAGTTGGCGGAGCTGGTGACCGAGGCGTGGTGCCTGACCGCCCCCGCCGAACTGGTCGAGGCGTACGAAGCCGGACATGCTCTCCTGTCCCGCCACCGCACCCAGGAAAGCCTACGGTGATCACCGTGGCGGGACGACCGCGGTGCGGCTCCTGGCGCACCGACACCTACCTCAAGGTCACGTCCCTCAAGGTCACGTCGAAGTCGTCGCCCGGCGGCCGAGCACTGGGCGGCCGAGCACTGGGCGGCCGAGCACTGGGCGGCCGAGCAGCCCGCGGAGTCCGCACCCACATTGAGCGACGTGCATCGAGCGACGCGCAGCGGAAGGTCTCACCAAGAAAGAGATCATCCGCTGCGCTCGACCGTTGCATCCCCCGCGAGCTCTACCGGTGTCCCGGCGGACGAGCACAAGCTCGCCGCCCCGACCTCCACGGGACCATTCGACTCTTCTGCAGTGCAGAAGAGGTTGCTTTCAGCAGCGCAGAAGGCGCTCGAACTGCTCGTCGGTCAGGCACAGGTCCGCGGCGGCGACGTTCTCCTCCAGGTGCGCGATCGAACTCGTGCCGGGGATCGGGAGCATGACCGGTGAACGGTGCAGCAGCCAGGCGAGGGACACCTGCGCACGGGTCGCACCCAGCTCGGCGGCCACCTCCGCCAGCGGCCCGGTCGCCGACGCGTGCCCGCCGCCGGCGACCGGCAGCCACGGGATGAACGCGATGCCTTCACGCTCGCAGTAGTCGAGCACGTCCTCGTCATCGCGGCGGGTCAGGTTGTACAGGTTCTGCACGCTCACAACCTCGATGTGCTCCCTGACCACTTCGATCTCCGCGACCGACACCTGGGAGAGCCCGAAGTGCCGGATCTTCCCCTCGTCCTGGAGCTGCCTGGCCGCACCGATCTGATCGGCGAGCGGCACCTTGGGGTCGATGCGGTGGAGCTGGAACAGATCGAGGCAGTCGAGACGGAGCCGCCGCAGGCTCAGCTCGGCCTGCTGGCGCAGGTATTCGGGACGGCCCAGCGGAATCCACTCGGCCCGAGACGGACGACTCTGACCTGCCTTGGTGGCAATGAGCAGATTGTCGGGATAGGGATGCAGCGCCTCGGCGAGCAGTTCCTCACTCGTGCCGGGGCCGTACGAGTCCGCGGTATCTATGAAGGTGACGCCCAACTCGACAGCACGACGGACCAGTGCGAGGGCGGCGGGCACATCGGCCGGCGGCCCCCATACGTCGGGCCCGGTGATTCGCATCGCCCCGAAACCGAGCCGGCGGACCGTGAGGTCCTTGCCGATCGTGATCGTTTCCCGCATCCCCGTCAACTCCCCTTGCCGATCGTCGGTGCCCCCGAGCGTACTGAGATGTGGCCGGACCCGCGCCCACCAAAGCAAGCCCTTCCCGTGGCGACGCCGACCTGTCCCGTGACGACGCCACCCCATCCGTGACGACGCCACCCCATCCGTGACGACGCCACCCCATCCGTGATGACGCCGACCTGTCCCGTGACGACGCCGACCCGTCCCGTCCGCCGGAAGATCTCGGCCGACTTGGTCGATGGTCCACCGGCTGGGCGATCTCCCACCGCACTCCGGTTCCAGACGCTCACCACGCGCATTCGGTACGGCGACCGCCACCTTCATCTCAACCACTGCAGCCGTAGCCGTTACGTCACCGGCCTTATTGGCATTTACATCGATTCATCCAAAGGCGCCAACATAAGCCAATCAGCCCAATGCGCAATGTCGGACATCGCAGACCTTTGGAGCAATCCGCCACCTCTCTCTCATAATTATTTTTGAATCGACCATGATAGGAGTATTGCTTCTGCCGGACCGGCGTGAGATTATTCATACAGGTTTTCGAGAATACGGTCCCGCGAAAGGAGGGGCAAATGGGGTCGGCAAGGCCATCAAATATGGACAATCTGTTCAATTACGATTTTCCGCAACCCGCCATTCCGCCCCTGCTCGGGCCCGAGTGGTGGGCCGAGGTGAAGGCGGAAGCGGCAGCGCGTGCCGCCGCCCGTGCCTCTCGCTACTCGACGTGTGCCCCGTCGCCCAACTGGCCGACGGTGTTCCGTCGCGTATCCCCGGGCGCTCCGGATCGTACGTCTCCCACCGCGGCGTCCCCGGACGACGTGTCCTCCACCGGCACACCTCCTAACGGAACGCCGCTGATCGACATGATCCACGCCGACGCCCCTGCCCGTTCAGGCCGCCTCCATGCCGTCGGTTCAGGTACGACACGTTCACCTGCGGCAGGTTCACCCGCGGCCGGGCTCAACGCGGCTCCGGGGAACGCGGCCCGTGCCGACGAGGCTTCGGCCGCAGCATCCCAGGACGGCGGGTGTCCAGCAGACGCGATCGCCGCTGGCGCAACTCGTGCGGCTCGTGCGGCCGACGGTCCCCCGACACGTGACGACTACGGTGATGATTCGCGTCGGCGACGCGTTTCAGAGCCTGGGGATGCCCCTTCCGACGGCTCCTTCGATGGTGCCCCTCACGGCGCTTCGACGGTCGGTCCCGGGGGTGATTCTCCGGGCGGTGTCGCGGACGGCACCTCGGGCGCCCCTTGCGAGGGCGTCTCGGGTGACGCCTCGGGCGCTTCCGAGGACGGCCCCTCGAGTGATGCTCCGGATGGCTCTTCGGACGGTCCCGCAGCCGATGCTTCAAGCGGTTACACGGACGTGGACGGGGTGTTGTCGTGGCCGTTGGTGAGTCAGGTGCGGGAGGCCACGCTGGCGGTGGCGGTGACTCCTGTCCCGGAGGCGGCGGAGGTGTGCCTGGCGCAGCTGGAGGAGCTGGCGTTCGCGCGGGACCGGCTGGAGGCGGCGATCGCCCTGCGTGCCGGGCGGGTGCACGCGGCCGGGGCGGCCCGGCAGGCGGGACACGCCTCGACGAGGACGTGGCTGCGGTCGGTGTGCGGGATGAGCCGTCGGACGGCTTACCGCACCGTGGCCCTGGGCGTCGAGCTGGAACGCCTGCCGCGGGTGCGGGCACGCTTCGCCGCCGGGAACCTGACCGAGGCGGTGGTCTCGGCGATCTGCGCGGCCACCGCCGGGCTGAGCGATGCGGACGCGGCCAGGGCCGAGACGATCCTGCTGGAGCTGGCCGATTCCGCCGGGCCGCAGGAGATCGCCAAAGCGGGACGGTATCTCCGCGCGGTGCTGGACCCTGATGGGGAGTTCCGGGATGCCGGTGCCGATTTCGATGCCCGGTTCCTGCTGGTGCGGGAGACTGATGCCGGCGGGGTGGAGGGGGAGTTCCGTCTGCCGCGGGAGGCCGCCGCCCGGCTGCGGGCGCTGCTGGACGCCTACGCCAGGCCCAAGGCGCGGGGGGATGACCGGCCGCTGCGGGTCCGCAACGCCGACGCGCTGATCGCGCTGCTGGAACAGCAGATCACCACCGAACTCCTGGTGTTGATCAACGCCGAGTCCCTCCCCGACGACCCCACCCCTCACGGCACCACTCCAAACGAGTCCGCACCCGACGACACCCCACCCGGCAGCACGCCACCCGGCGATATCCCGCCCACAGACAGCTCGTCCGGGGACGCCACGCCCGAGGACGCCACGCCCGAGGACGCCACGCCCGACGACGCGAGGCTCGGCGACACCGCGTCCGATGATGTCGCTCCCGGCGACACCGTGCCTGGTGACCCCGTGTCTGAAGACGCCGCGCCCGGTGATGCCACGCCGGGTGACGCCGTTCGGAGCGATGGCCCGGCGCGTGCGACCGGCAAGGCGACCGGCCCGGAGACCCGCGAGGACACCGATGAAGACCCCGGTGAGGGCGCCGGCCCTGGTCACACGCCTGACCCCGCTCCCGAG
Source organism: Sphaerimonospora sp. CA-214678 (assembly GCF_050942215.1). Lineage (GTDB taxonomy): Bacteria > Actinomycetota > Actinomycetes > Streptosporangiales > Streptosporangiaceae > Sphaerimonospora. The sequence continues at coordinate 744,632 of NZ_CP192056.1, read as the reverse complement.
CCTGCTTCCGGGTTCATTCCCGGGGCCCTTCCCGGGACCGGCCGGAGAGACGGCCGGGGGGACGGCCGGAGAGACGCCGCTCCAGGCGGTGATCCCCCCTGCGGACAGGACCCCGGGCAACCCACCGAGAGGTCAGCCGAACCACGCCGGACCTCCGTCCACCCTGCCCCCGGGAGCGGTGACAAACCCAGCACTCCCGCCGAGACCGGAACCGGAAACGTGGACGCCGGGGGTGCGAACACCGGCGGCGGGTCCGAGGACACGGGATGCGAGGCCGGGGACCGGCGGTGGCTGTCGGTGCTGCGCACCCTGCCCGGGCTGCTGCTGTCCACCGGACACCTGCTGCCGATCACCGACATCCACCGCCTGGCCCGCACCTCCACCCTCGTCCGCCTGGTCATGAACGCCGACGGACAGGTCCTGGACATGGGCCGCAAAACCCGCCTGGCCACCCCCGCCCAACGCCGCGCCATCGCCGCCCGCTACGACACCTGCTGGGTGAAAGGCTGCCCGCTCCCGGCAAGCATGTGCCAGATCGACCACCTCGACAACTGGAGCGAAGGCGGCCACACCGACCTGGCCAGACTCGGCCCCGCCTGCCAATTCCACAACCGCGACCGCTACCTGCACCCCGACCGCTACCAACGCCGCAAGACCGGCCCCGACCGCTGGGAATTCACCTACATCGGCCCCTCACCCACCAGAAAACCCCGACCCACATGATCCACCACGTTGATCACGGTGACATGTCATGGCGTCATACGGGGTGGCACGGCGTATTACCGACACCACCTCGCCCGGGGACGACGAGAGCGCAGCACACCACCACCGATTCCTCGCATCAGGCGTGCGCCTCACGACATCTCACGACCAATCCCGCACGGCGGCATCCAGCACGTCCATTGACATTCGGTATATCCAGGCTGACCAAGCCGCACAAGGGGCTGGAACGGACAGGCGTTACGGCCGGCATTCCCGCAGCAGCCGGCATCCCGCAGCGACCTGCGTACGGCAGCGACCGCCGCCGGATGCCGACGCTGCGATGCCGACCAAGCCGGGTGCCGGATACCGCACGCGAGCACCGCACGTGAGCACCCAATGCCGAAGCCCCACCACACGGCCTTCGGATGACCGCATGGCGGAACGGCCGGTGAAAGATTCAGCGGCCAACTGGAGGGATCCACCCGACACTTGACGCCTCCGAATGATCGCGATCACACTGGACGCCGATAACACCACACTCAACTATCCAGCAATTTCGAGAGCAAACGACACCTGTCGCAGGTCATCCTCCGTTCGGCAATGTTAGCGCTAACATCAGGAGGTCGCGTCCATGTCACCCCCCAAACCTCCATCCACGCCATGGCGCCGCCTGAGCGGGCTGACGACGCTCGTGGTCGTCGCGTTGCTGGCCGTGTGTCAGAGTGTCGTGACCGCCGGCGCGGCCGCCGCCGCCACCATCGACACCAACGCCTGGTACGTCCTGGTCAGCCGACACAGCGGCAAAGCGATCGACGTCTACAACCTCGCCACCAACGACGGCGCCCCCATCGTGCAATGGACACGCAACGACGGCGCCTGGCAACAATGGCAGTTCGTCGACTCCGGCGGCGGCTACTACCGGCTCAAGTCCCGCCACAGCGGCAAAGTCCTCGACATCGCCGGCAAATCCACCGCCGACGGCGCCGAACTCGTCCAATGGACCGACAACAACGGCGCCAACCAGCAGTTCCGAGCCGTCGACACCGACAACGGCCACATCAAACTCATCAACCGCAACAGCGGCAAAGCCCTGGACGTATGGGAATGGTCCACCGCCGACGGCGGCCGCATCTCCCAATACACCGACACCGGCGGCACCAACCAACAGTGGCAACTCATCAAGATCGACGGCGGCGGCAGCGGGGATCCGACGACTCCGCCCGCGTCCTATCCCAACCCCGGATACGTCACGGGTGACACCGGCGTGCACGACCCGGAGGTGACCAAGACGCCGAGTGGCGGCTACATCCTCGCGCACACGGGTGACAACATTCCGCTCAAAACCTCCACTGACCGGACCGCATGGCGCAATGCGGGGGCGGCGTTCCCCGGAGGGGTTCCGTGGGCGCACGCCTACACCAACGGCAGCAACACGCTGTGGGCACCGGACATCACCTATGCCAACGGCCGGTACTACATGTACTACGCGGCCTCCACCTTCGGCTCCAACCACTCGGCGATCTTCCTGGCCACCAGCACCACCGGCGCATCGGGTTCCTGGACCAACCAGGGTCTGGTCATCGAGTCACGCACCTCGGACAACTTCAACGCGATCGACCCCAACCTCGTCGTCGACGCACAGGGCCGCTGGTGGCTGAGCTTCGGCTCGTTCTGGTCCGGGATCAAGCTCGTACAGCTCGACCCGGCGACCGGCAAACGCAGTGACGGCACCATCCGCGGCATCGCCGGGCGGAACGGCGGCGCGATCGAGGCGCCCACCATCTTCCGGCACGGCGACTACTACTACCTGCTGGTGTCGTTCGACCTGTGCTGCCGTGGCGCGGACAGCACCTACCGCGTCATGGTCGGCCGGTCCACCTCGGTCACCGGTCCCTATGTCGACAGAAACGGCACCGCGATGACGTCCGGCGGCGGCACCCAGATCCTCGCCGGCCACGGTGACATCCACGGCCCCGGCCACCAGGCTGAACTGGACGACACCGACGGCGCCGTCCTCTTCTACCACTGGTACGCGAACGACAATTCGTCCCGGCTGGGCATCAACAAGATCGGATGGGACGGCTCCGGCTGGCCATTCGTCTACTGATCCGGTTCGCTGATATCGCCTACCGACCCTGCCTACTACCGACTCCCTACCGACACCCGCGCACCACCCACAGACCGTCCGGTGCTGACCTGACCAGGCACCGGGCCGGGCAGAACAGGCGGCCGGGGCACCATGCCCCGGCCGCCCGCCGCCCTCCGTCAACCGCTTTGCCGTACCGCATCATCTCTCCCGGCTGATATCCCTCGCCACGCCATCTCACCTTTGGATTGGACTCACTCTTAAGATGGTTGCGTGTTAGCGATATCGCAGAGGGGTTGACCGCATGCCATCGAAAACGGGCGGCGGCAGGTCCCGCTCCAAGCCAGCGGTGATCGAGGATGTGGCCGCGCTCGCGGGGGTTTCGGCGATGACCGTCTCCCGGGTGTTCAACTCGCCGGAAATAGTACGAGCTGAGACCCGGGCGCGCGTGATGGCAGCGGTCCGAAAACTCGATTATCGGCCCAATCTCGCGGCCCGGCAGCTCGCCACGGGCCGGTCGGGGGTGCTCGGTGTGGTGAGCCTCGACACCACGCTGTACGGCCCGGCCTCCACGCTCAGCGCCATTGAGCAGGCGGCCAGGCAGAGTGACTACACGGTCAGCATCGCGAGCCTGGGCATACTCGATCGCCGGTCGATGCAGGAGGGGGTGGAACGCCTGCGCCGGCAGTCGGTCGACGGCGCGATCATCCTCGCGCCGCATGAGGCGGCGGTCGACGGCCTGCGTCACCTGCCGCCCACGATGCCCGTCGTAGCGGTGGACGGACGGGACGACATCCCGGTCCCGGTGGTGATGGTCGACCAGCGCGCGGGGGCGGCCCGGGTGACACGGCACCTGCTCAGCCTTGGCCATGAGACGGTGTGGCACATCGCGGGTCCGGCCGAGTGGATCGACGCGAGCAGCCGGATCGACGGATGGCGTTCGACGTTGGAGGCCGAGGGCCGACCGGTTCCGGAGGTGTTGACCGGGGACTGGACCGCACGCGCCGGCTATCGGCTCGGCAAGCAGCTCGCGGGCGACCGCTCGATCACCGCGATCTTCGTGGCCAACGACCCCATGGCTCTGGGAGTGATGCGGGCCCTGCGCGAGGCGGGGCGGAGCGTCCCCGACGACGTGAGCGTGGTCGGCTTCGACGACGTGCCCGAGGCCGCCTACTTCTGGCCGCCGCTCACCACGGTCCGGCAGAATTTCGCCGAGGTCGGCAGGCAGGCCCTCGAACTACTGCTCCGCCGCATCGCCATCGCCGAGTCCGACACCTGGGCGGAGGACGGTGCCGCGGGGAACATCCGCCGGCTGATCGAGCCGGAAATCGTGCTCAGGGAGAGCACCGCCGCTCCTCGCTGACTCACCCCATCGGCTTGGGCGACATGCCGTGGCACCACCCCACACGGCGCCACGGCATGTCGTCGCCTCTCCCCTCAGGGAGCCATGTCCCGGGAGCCATGCCCCGGGGAGCCATACCCCGGGAAAGCGTGCCCCGGGGACCCATGCCCTGGGAAAGCGTGCCTCAGAAACCCTGCGCCAGCCGGTAGTAGGCCTGATTCCAGCGCAGTTCCTTGGCGAACTGCCGTGAGGTGGTGTCGGCGTCGATGACCAGCAGTTCGACGCCGAGCATCTCGGCGAAGTCGGTGAGCTCGTCGGCGCCGACGGCCGCGGACAGGACCGTGTGATGCGGTGCTCCGGCGGTGATCCACGACTCGGCGGAGGTACGCAGGTCGGGCCGGGGCCGCCAGACTGCGCGGGCGACGGGCAACTTCGGCAGCGGCTGCGGCGGGGCGACCACGTCGATCTCGTTGGCCACCAGCCGGAAGCGATCGCCCATGTCGGACAGTCCCACCACGACCGCCTCGCCGGGCACGGCGTCGAACACCAGACGGACCGGATCCTCCCGGTTGCCGATGCCGAGCGGATGGATCTCACACGACGGGGTGTCGGCCGCGATCGTCGGACAGACCTCCAGCATGTGCGCGCCGAGGATGAGTTCCTCACCCGGTGTGAGGTTATAGGTGTAGTCCTCCATGAACGAGGTGCCGCCCGGCAGCCCGGCGGACATCACCTTGAGCGTCCGCAACAGCACCGAGGTCTTCCAGTCGCCCTCGCCGCCGAACCCGTAGCCGTCGGCCATCAGGCGTTGTACGGCCAGGCCGGGCAGCTGCCGCAGCCCGCCGAGGTCCTCGAAGTTCGTGGTGAACGCCTTGAAGCCCCCGTCGTCGAGGAAGTGCCGCAGCCCCAGCTCGATCCTGGCGGCGTACCGCAGGGACTCGTGCCGCTCACCACCGGCGAGCAGCTCCGGGGCGACACGGTAGAGATCCGCGTACTCCTTCACCAGGGCGGACACGTCGGCGTCGGAGGCGGCGTCGACGGCATCGACCAGGTCGTTCACACCGTAGGTGTTCACCGAGACCCCGAAACGCAGCTGCGCCTCGACCTTGTCGCCCTCGGTCACCGCCACGTCGCGCATGTTGTCGCCGAACCTGGCCAGCCGCAGCGACGCGATCTCGGCCCGTCCGGCCGCTGCCCGCGCCCAGGTGGCGATCCGCGCCACCGCGGAAGGGTCGCTCACATGGCCGGCCACGGTCTTGCGCGCCACTCCGAGCCTGGACTGGATGTAGCCGAACTCCCGGTCGCCGTGCGCGGCCTGGTTCAGGTTCATGAAGTCCATGTCGATGCTGCTCCACGGCAGCTCCAGATTGGCCTGCGTGTGCAGGTGCAGGAGCGGCTTACGCAGCGCGTCCAGCCCGGCGATCCACATCTTGGCCGGGGAGAACGTGTGCATCCACGCGATCAGGCCGCCGCATTCGTCATCGGCGTTCGCCTCCAGGCACGCCCTGCGGATGGCGTCGGCACCGGTGAGCACCGGTTGCCACACCACCTCGAACGGCAGCGCCCGGCCCAGCTGCTCGGCGATGCCCCGGGACTGCTCGGCCACCTGCCGCAGCGTGTCCTCGCCGTACAAACCCTGACTGCCGGTCAGGAACCACAGCTTCACCGGGCACTCCTCTGTCCATAAACGTTCTGGTAGCGGTCGTACAAGCTGTCGATGTCGTCGCGTTCGATCGGCAGCGGCTCACCGAGCTGCCGCGCCACGTGAACGGTGCGGGCGACATCCTCACACATCACGGCGGCCTTGACTGCGGCCTTGGGCGACTCGCCGATCGTGAACACCCCGTGGTTGCGCATGAGCACGGCCGGGGAACGGTGGCCGGTCAGCGTCTCCACCACGCCCTTGCCGATGTCGTCTCCCCCGATCAGCGCGAACGGGCCGACGGGGATCTCCCCGCCGAACTCGTCCGCCATCGCGGTGAGCACGCACGGGATGGCCTCCCCCCGGGCCGCCCAGGCCGAGGCGTACGTGGAGTGGGTGTGGACGACTCCGCCGACGTGGGGCATGTGCCGGTAGATGTAGGCGTGTGCGGCCGTGTCGCTGGACGGCGCGAGATCCCCGGCGACCAGGTTGCCCTCCAGGTCGCACACGACGATCGAGTCCGGGGTCAGCTCGTCGTAGGACACGCCGCTGGGCTTGATCACGAACAATTCCTCATCAGGCACCCGCCCGGAGACGTTACCCGCCGTCCAGACGACCAGGCCGTACCGCACCAGCTCCGCGTGCAGCCCGCACACGGTCTGTCTCAGCTTGTCGATCACACTCATGCCCCGATTCCGTTCCCGCCGATTTCGTCTTTTCTGATCGCGTCGTTCCTGATCGCGTCGTTCCTGATCTGGCGCAGCCGGTGCAGCAGGGCGCCGTCAGCGAAGTGGTCGTGCAGCCGCCGGTACTCGGCGTACAGCCGGTCGTAGGCGTCGGCCCGGTTCGCGTCGGGCACGTAGGCGTCGGTGAAACGCTTGCCCATCGCGGCCGCGGCCGCCGTGATGTCGGGATAGGCGCCCGCCGCGACGGCCGCGTGGATCGCCGAGCCGAGCGCCGGGCCCTGCTCGGAACCGATCACCGACAGGCGGCGGCGCAGTACGTCGGCGTAGACCTGCAGGAGGAAACCGTTCTTCAGCAGCCCACCCGCGACGACGAACTCCTCCACCGGCACCCCGGCCGCCTCGAACGTCTCCACGATCACGCGCACGCCGAAGGCGGTCGCCTCGATGAGCGCGCGGTAGACGTCCTCCGGCTTGGTGGCGAGCGTCTGGCCGACGACCATCCCGGACAGGTCGTGGTCGACCAGCACCGACCTGTTGCCGCCCTGCCAGTCGAGCGCGACCAGCCCGTGCTGCCCGACCTCCTGCTCGGCCGCGAGCGAGGTGAGGTACTGGTGCGGGTCGAGACCGCTCACCGCGGCCTGCTCGGCGTAGGAGGCCGGCATCGAGGTCTCGACGAACCAGGCGAAGATGTCGCCGACCGCCGACTGCCCCGCCTCATAACCCCACAGGCCGGGCACGATGCCGTCACGGACCACGCCGCACATGCCCGGCACCTCGGCCAGCTGGTCCGAGGGCATGATCAGGCAGGTCGAGGTGCCCATGATGGCCACCATCTGGCCGGGCCGTACGGCATCCGCCGCTGCCGCGGTGACGTGCGCGTCCACATTGCCGACCGCGACCGCGATCCCCTCGGGCAGCCCGGTCCACTGGGCGGCGCGAGCCGTCAGGCGACCGGCGAGGCCGCCCAGCGGCGCGAGCTCCAGGCCCGGCCTGCCCGCGCTGAGCTTGTCCGGAAGGTCGACGAAGGCGGGATTGAGCGCGGCCAGGAAGTCTTCCGAGGGGTAGCCGCCGTCCTGGAAGATGCCCTTGTATCCGGCCGTGCAGACGTTGCGGGTCTCCACCCCGGACAGCTGCCAGATGATCCAGTCGGCGGCCTCGATCCAGCGCTCCGCCATGTGGTAGATCTCCGGATCCTCCTCCAGGAGCTGCAGCCCCTTGGCGAACTGCCACTCCGAGGAGATCTTGCCGCCGTAGCGGGCCCGCCACGGCTCGTCGCGCTCGGCGGCCAGTGCGTTGATCCGATCGGCGTGCGGCTGGGCGGCGTGGTGCTTCCACAGCTTGGGCCAGGCGTGCGGGCGCTCGGGGTGGATCTCGCACAGGGGGGTGCCGTCGGCCGTGGTCGGGAGCACCGTGCAGGCGGTGAAGTCGGTGCCGATGCCGATCACCCGCGAGGCCGGGACGCCGGAGGCGGCCAGCGCCTTCGGCACGGCGTTGCGCAGCACGCCGATCCAGTCCTGCGGGGCCTGCAGGGCCCAATCGGGGCCGAGACGGACGTCACCGCCGGGCAGAGTCTCCTCGATGACGCGGTGGGGGTACTCGTACACGGCGGTGCCGACCTCTACGCCGTCACTCACCCGGACGACGACGGCGCGGCCCGACAGCGTGCCGAAATCGACGCCGACCACGTAGCCGTCGCCTCGATGGAGGCCGGCACGATCGCTGTTAGCGTTCACATATCGCTCCAATACTGAGGACGGGAACACCTACGGGAAAGATCCCTAGGACTTACGGGTGCCGATCAGGCGCTGCAGCAGGATGAAGACGAACAACAGCAGGCCGATTACGATCTTGGTCCACCACGAGCTCAGGGTCCCCTCGAAACTGATGATCGTCTGGATCAGGCCGAGCACGAGCACGCCCAGCACCGTGCCGAACAGATAACCGGTGCCACCGGTCAGCAGCGTGCCGCCGATGACGACCGCCGCGATCGCGTCGAGCTCCATGCCGACCGCGTGCAGGCCGTACCCCGACAGCATGTAGAAGGAGAACAGCAGGCCGCCGAGCGCCGAGCAGAAACCGCTGATCGCATATACCGCGATCTTCGTGCGCGCCACGGGGAGGCCCATGAGCAGGGCCGACTGCTCGCTGCCGCCGGTCGCGTAGACGTTCCTGCCGATCCGGGTGTAATGCAGCACGTACGCCGCCACCAGCACGACCACGATGGCGATGACGACGAGCGGCGAGATCCACAGGTCACCGCCCAGGTCGATCCGGGTCTGGGCGATCGCGGTGAAGGTCGGGTCGTCGATGGGGATCGAGTCGGTGCCGATCGTGTAGCACAGGCCGCGGGCCAGGAACATTCCGGCGAGCGTCACGATGAACGGCTGGATATCGAAGTAGTGGACGATCGCCCCCATGCCGAATCCGAGCACCGTGCCGACGGCGAGCACGAGGAGGATCACCACGGGAGCCGGCCAGCCGTCCCGCAGGAGGCTCGCCGCGATCATCGTGGCGAGCGCGACGACAGCGCCCACCGACAGGTCGATGCCGCCCGTGAGGATCACGAAGGTCATCCCGACGGCGACCACCAGCAGGAAGGCGTTGTCGATGAAGACGTTCAGGACGATCTGCCCGGTGGCGAAGCCCTCGTAGCGTATGCCCCCGGCGACAAACATCGCCACGAACAGCCCGGCCGTGACCAGGACCGGGACGTACTTCGGCGGGATGCGTCCGCCCGAATCGGAGATCAGGCGGCGTACGGCCGCGCCATCGATGGTGCTCATGCCGAGACCCCCACCCTCTCTTCTCCTGCCTCTTCTTCCGCCGAGGCGGACGCGGCCGCGGCAGGCCGTCTGCGGCGGCGGAACGCCTTCTCCCGGAACGCCGGTGACTGGAGCAGGCAGACGATGGTCACAACCAGCGCCTTGAACAGCAGCGTCGTCTCCGGCGGCACGCCGATCGAGTAGATCGTGGTCGTCAGCGTCTGGATGATGAGCGCCCCGAGCACCGTGCCGCCGAGTGAGAAACGCCCCCCGGCGAGCGACGTGCCGCCGATGACGACGGCGAGGATGGCGTCCAGCTCGATCCACAGCCCGGCGTTGTTGCCGTCCGCGCTTGAGACGTTCGAGCTGATCATCAGTCCCGCGATGCCGGCGCACAGCCCGCAGAAGGCGTAGACCATCATGAGCACGCCGCGGGAGCGGATGCCGGCCAGACGGCTCGCCTCGGCGTTGCCGCCGACCGACTCGATCAGCAGGCCCAGGGCGAGTCGCCGGGTGAGGAAGGCCGTGAGCGCCAGCACCGCGATCACGATGATGATCCCGAACGGCAGCGTGAGCCAGTAGCCGCCGCCGATCAGTTTGTACGGCGAGCTGTTGACCGTGATGATCTGGCCGCCGGTGATGAGCTGTGCCACACCGCGCCCGGCGACCATCAGGATCAGTGTCGCGATGATGGACTGGATGCCGATGCCGGCGACGAGGAATCCGTTCCATGCGCCGAGCGCCACGGACAGCCCGAGGCCGAGCGCCACCGCGGTCAGCACACCGCCGACGCTGTTCTGGTCGCCCAGCTCGCTGATCCACAGGCAGGCCAGCGCGCCCGAGATCGCCACGATCGACCCGACCGACAGGTCGATGCCGCTGGTCGCGATGACCAGGGTCATACCGAGCGACACGAGGATCAGCGGCGCGCCGAACCTGACGATGTCGATGAGGCTGCCGTAGAGGTGGCCGTCCTTCATCTCCACCTTGAAGAAGCCGTTGGTGAAGAACAGGTTGAGCAGCAGCAGCGCGGCGAGGATGACCACGGGCCACAGCATGCGGTGCCTGAGGACGGGGGTGAGAAGGGGCCTGAGGGTCCTGCTCATGAGCGGGCTCCGCTCGCGATCGTCTCGGTGAGGGTGTCGGTGGTCAGATCATCGCCGTTTTCCAGCTGCGCGACCAGTCTGCGGTCGCGCAGCACGCCGACCCGGTGGCTGAGCCGCAGCACCTCCTCCAGCTCGGCGGAGATGAACAGCACGGCCATCCCGCCGTCGGACAGCTCCGCGACCAGGCGCTGGATCTCGGCTTTCGCGCCGACGTCGATGCCCCGGGTGGGCTCGTCGAGGATCAGCAGACGGGGTTCGAGGATGAGCCAGCGTGCCAGCAGCACCTTCTGCTGGTTGCCGCCGCTGAGGTTCTTGACGAGCTGATCTGGATCGGGCGGGCGGATGCTCAGCGCCTCGATGTATTTGTCGACCAGCTCGTCCTGCCGCCTGCGTGGGATCGGCCTGGTCCAGCCGCGCGCCGCCTGCAGGGCGAGGATGATGTTCTCCCGCACGGTCAGGTCGGGGATGAGGCCCTCGGCCCGCCGGTTCTCCGAGCAGAACGCGATCCTGCGGCTGACCGCGGCCCGGGGCGTACGCAGGCTGACCTGCTCACCATCGATACGCAACGATCCAGTACCGGCGTGATCCGCGCCGAACAGCAGCCGGGCGATTTCCGTACGGCCCGAGCCGAGCAGCCCGGCGAGCCCGACGACCTCGCCCTCGTGGATGGTGAGCGTGAACGGCTCGATCGCGCCGGTCCGGCCCAGGTCACGCGCCTCCAGCAGCGGTACGGACTTCTCGGCGGAGGGCGCGGAGGTTTCGGCGGCGGGTTTCGCGCCGATGCGCTCCAGGTCGGCGAGCTCCCGGCCGATCATCTTGCCGACCAGCTCGACCTGGCTCAGCTCACTGGTGAGGTGCTCCCCCACGAGCCTGCCGTTGCGCAGGATCGTCATGCGGTCGGAGATCTCGTAGATCTGGTCGAGGAAGTGAGAGACGAACAGGATCGCGATGCCCTGCTCCTTCAGCCGCCGCATCACCCGGAAGAGCTGGGCGACCTCGCCTGCGTCGAGGCTGGAGGTGGGCTCGTCGAGGATCAGTACCCGTGCCTCGATGTCGAGCGCCCGCGCGATGGCGACCATCTGCTGGATCGCCAGCGAGTACGACGACAGCGGCGCCGCGACGTCGATGTCGATTTCGAGCCGGGCGAGCAGCTCAGCTGCCCGCTGCCGCATCCGCCGCCACTGGATGCGCCCCAGGCGGCGTGGCTCGCGGCCGATGAAGATGTTCTCCGCGACCGACAGGTTGGTGCAGAGGTTGACCTCCTGGTAGACCGTACTGATGCCGGCCTGCTGGGCGGCCTGCGGCCCGGCGAAGGCGACCTTGCGGCCGGCCAGCTCGATCTCACCGGCGTCGATGTCGTAGACCCCGGTCAGCACCTTGATCAGTGTCGACTTGCCCGCGCCGTTCTCCCCCATCAGCGCGTGGACCTCACCCGGCAGCAGCCGGAAGTCGACCCCGTCCAGCGCCTTGACGCCCGGGAACTGCTTGCCGATCCCCGTCATCCGCAGGATCGGCGCGGGTGCGGTCATGCTGCGCCCCTCTCATCAATCTCTGGCCGGTCCCCCGGCCGGGCCGTCGCCAGGGGGCGGCCCGGCCGGGGGAGGTGTGGAATCGGCTGTCAGTACTGGCGGTTGGGCAGCGCTTCCTTGGCCTGCTCCTGGGTGAAGGTGGTCTCCTCCGTCACCACGCGGTCCGGCACCTGCTCACCGTTGACGACCTTCTTGGCAAGGTCCATGAGCTGGGGGCCGAGCAGCGGGCTGCACTCGACGATGAAGTTGATCTTTCCGTCGGCCAGCGCCTGCATGCCGTCGTGCACCGCGTCCACGGTGATGATCTTGATGTCCTTGCCGGGCACCTTGCCGGCGCCCTCGATCGCCTCGATCGCGCCCAGGCCCATGTCGTCGTTGTGCGCGTAGAGCACGTCGATGTCGGGGTTGGACTTCAGGAAGGCCTCCATGACCTCCTTGCCCTTGGCCCGGGTGAAGTCACCGGTCTGCGAGGCGATGATCTTGAACTTGGAGTCCGCGGAGATGACCTCCTGGAAGCCCTCCTTGCGGTCGTTGGCGGGCGCTGAACCGGTGGTGCCCTCCAGCTGGACGATGTTCACCGGGTCCGTGCTGTCCTTGTACTCCTCGACCAGCCACTGGCCGGCCTTTCGGCCCTCCTCCACGAAGTCGGAGCCGAGGAACGTCTTGTAGAGGCTGGTGTCCGGCGAGTCCACCGCCCGGTCGGTCAGGATGACCGGGATGTTCGCGCTCTTGGCCTCCTTCAGAACCGTGTCCCAGCCGGACTCCACCACCGGCGAGAACGCGATGACGTCGACCTTCTGCTGGATGTAGGAGCGGATCGCCTTGATCTGGTTCTCCTGCTTCTGCTGCGCGTCGGAGAACTTCAGGTCGATGCCCGCCTCCTTGGCGGACTCCTGGACCGACTTGGTGTTGGCCGTACGCCAGCCACTCTCCGCGCCGACCTGGGAGAAGCCCATGACGATCTTGCCGTCGCTCGAGCCGCCCGAGCCACCCGAACCGGCCGAGCCGGCGGAGCTGTCGCTGCTACCGCAGCCGGCCATGGTGAACGCGACCGCTCCGGCCAGTACCAGCGCCGAGATGCTCTTCAACGCTCTGATTCTTCGCAACACCGGGGTTTCCTTCCTGCTGTTAGCGTTAACCCGGAAGGCCGGGAGACGCTTCTTTCTCATGCGTTATTCATGTATTCCGTACGGCTGGACGATGGGTGCGGTGCTCGCCCTGGCGACGAACCGAGGCGGCACGATGTGCCGCTCCCGCTCGTACGAATCGGCCGCGTCACCCGCGTCGATCTGCCGGAGCAGCACCTCTATGCAGCGCCTGCCGACGGCCCCGAAGTCCTGTCTGATCGTGGTGAGCGGAGGGGAGAAGAACTCCGATTCCGGGATGTCGTCGAAGCCGACGACACTGATCCGTCCGGGGACCTTCACTCCCTCCTCGGTGAAGGCGCGCAGCGCGCCGAGCGCCATCTGATCGTTGGCCACGAAGATCGCGGTGACGTTCGTACCCGATTCGACCATCGCAGCCAGGCGCTTACCGGCCTCGTAGCCCGATCGGGGGCTCCAGTCACCGGTCAGCATCTCGGGCACCGGTCGGCCGGCAGCGGTCAGGGCCTCCCGCCAGCCTTCGACGCGCCCCTCGGCCTCCAGCCAGTCGGCCGGGCCGCTGATGTGCCAGACGGTCTCGTGTCCCAGGTCGAGCAGGTGCCGGGTCGCCAGCCTGGCGCCCTCCACCTGGTCGACGCAGACCACGGAGACGTGGTCGGCGTGTCCGCCCTCGACGGCCACGGCGGGCATGCCGGCCGGCAGATCCTCCAGGGCCCGGGCGGCCGAGCGCTGGGGCGCGACCACCACGATGCCGTCCACACCCTGCTCGGACAGGTAGCCGATCGCCTCGTACACACCGGTCCTGTCGATGGTGCGCAGGCTCACGATGCTGACGAAGTAGCCCGCCTCCCTGGCAGCCTGCTCGATCCCGTAGACCGTGCTGGCCGGGCCGTACAACGTGGTGTCGAAGCTGACCACGCCAAGGGTCCGTGAATGCTTGGTCACCAGGGCGCGGGCGGTGAGGTTTCGGCGGTAGCCCAACTGGTCGATGGCCTGCAGGACCCGGATGCGGGTCTCGGCACGGACGTTGGGGTGGTCGTTGAGCACCCGCGAGACCGTCTGGTGCGACACACCCGCCACCTTGGCCACGTCGGCCATGACGGGTGGACGATGCCCGGGGTTCGGTCCCACCGACGGCTCCTCTCATATGGCTTGGCAAGACTGTGAGCGTTAACAATAGGTGTCGTCAAGCGGTTGGCCGGTCACGTTCCGATCACATCGAAAAGTTTCAGGGCCGGTATTGACGTCCGCGCCGCCTGGCTCTTAACTGGTGCACATTTCCCGAAAGCATCGCCAGACCAATCGTGCCACCTCCGCGTGTTAGCGATAACAACCCCCCCTCGCCGAGGAGCCTCCGATGAGACGAAAGCCGTGGTCGTTCGCCCTGACGACGGCCCTGGCCGCGAGCCTGCTCACCGGCACGCCACCCGCCTCGGCCGCCGACGCCACGACGGCCGTCGCCGCCGGGCCGATCTCCAGGCCGATCACCGCGAACGCCCCGATTCCCGCGGACGCCGTCGTCGATCAGTTCGACAGGGCGGCGCTCGGCTCGGACTGGCAGGTCCTCGCCCCCGACAACGATCACTGGTCGCTGACCGAGCAGCCTGGCGTGCTACGGATCCACTCGCTGAAGGGCGACACCTACCAGACCGACAACAGCGCCAGGAACCTCTTCCTGATGGACGTGCCGTCCGGGGACTTCGAGGTGGTCGCCGAGTTCGCCGCGCCGGTGTCGCTCGACTTCCAGAGCGCGGGCATCCTCGCCTGGCAGGACTGGGACAACTATGTCCGAACCGGGCTCGCCCACGTCGGCTTCGCCGGCGGCGACGTCATCGAGACCGACACCGAGGTGAAGGCGTCGTTCTCCGCGAGCTTCACACCACGGGCCGGCTCCACCGGGGAGACCCTCAGGCTGGCCAGGAAGGGCGACGAGTTCACCTCGTCGTACTGGGACGGTTCGGCCTGGGTGGAGGCGGCCAAGGTCACGGCGGCCCTCGACGTCCGGCAGGTCGGCCTGTTCGCGCTGTCCGCGCAGGACGGCACCTCCCTCACGGCCGACTTCGACTACTTCGCAGTCAAGGCGGCCGAGGGTGCACCGGCCGCCCCGTCCGGTCCCTTCACGCTGCGGGCCACCGGCACCGCCACCCCGTACCTTTCCGCGGACGGCGACGGCCGGGTGACCGCGACGGACGCACCCGGGATGACCTCGCTCGCGCTCACCGCGGAGGCCGTCACCGGAGACGGGGGCGGCGCGGACGGGAGCGCGGGGCAGGTCAGGCTGAAGGACCTGGCCGGGCACGGCTACCTGCGGGTGGGCGCCGACGCCGCACTGCGGCTCGGCGACACGCCGGACGCCTTCCAGATCGTCGACGCGGGCGGCGGGAAGGTCCGCCTGACGGTCGGGGACCGGAGCGTCGCCGTCGTCGACGGCAGGCTCGTCGCCGGCGACGAGACGACGAGGTTCCAGATCGAGAGGTACGCCGCGGACATCGGCGAGCTGAAGGTCGACACCGCGGCTGCGGGCACCGAGGTCGGCGACGACCTCTACGGGATCTTCTACGAGGACATCAACCACGCGGCGGACGGCGGCCTCTACGCCGAGCTGGTGCAGAACCGGTCGTTCGAGTTCGACTCCACCGACAACCGGTCGTACACCGGCCTGACCGCCTGGACGAAGATCGAGCGTGGCGGCGCGACCGGCACGATCGCGGTCTCCGGCGACCGGCCGCTGAACGACTACAACCGCAACCACCTGCGGCTCGACATCACGGCTCCCGGCTCGGGGGGCGGCGTCGGCGTGAGCAACTCCGGGTTCAACCGCGGCCTGGCCGTACAGGCCGGAAAGAAGTACGACCTGTCGTTCTTCGCGCGGCGCACCACCGGTGGGCCCGTCAAGGTGTCGATCGAGAGCGCCGACGGCTCGAAGACGTACGGCGGCGCGGCCCTCGATGTGCGGTCGGCCGACTGGCAGAAGTATCAGGCGACGATCACGGCGAGCGAGACCACCGACACCGCACGGCTCGTGGTGCTGGCCGACGGCACCGGCCGGGCCGACTTCGACATGATCTCGCTGTTCCCGCGTGACACGTTCAAGGGCCGGTCGAACGGCATGCGCAAGGACATCGCCGAGACCATCGCCGCGCTCAAACCACGCTTCCTGCGCTTTCCGGGCGGCTGCGTGACCAACGTCGGCACCTACGACCCTTACTCGGACAGACAGGACCGGCGGCGCATCTACCAGTGGAAGGAGACGATCGGCCCGGTCGAGGAGCGGCCGACCAACTTCAACTTCTGGGGCTACAACCAGTCGTACGGCATCGGCTACCACGAGTACTTCCAGTTCGCGGAGGATCTCGGGGCCGAGCCGCTGCCGGTGCTCTCCGTCGGGGTCAACGGCTGCAACGAGAACCGGCCGCTGACCGACGAGGCCAGGCTGGCGCGCTGGGTGCAGGACACCCTCGACCTGATCGAGTTCGCCAACGGGCCGAAATCGTCGGAGTGGGGCGCCAAACGGGCCGCGCTGGGCCACCCCGAGCCGTTCGGCCTCAAGTACATCGGCCTCGGCAACGAGGAGATCTACGACGAGTTCTTCACGAACTATCCGAAGTTCGCCGACGCGATCAGGGCCGAACACCCCGACATCAAGATAATCACTAATTCGGGGCAGACCTCGCAGGGCGCCTGGTTCGACCGGATGTGGCAGTTCGCCCGGGACCAGAAGGCCGACCTGGTCGACGAGCACTACTACAACGATCCGAGCTGGTTCCTGGCCAACAACCACCGGTACGACTCCTATGATCGCAACGGCCCGAAGGTGTTCGTCGGCGAGTACGCCTCGAAGGGCAACACGCTCTACAACGCTCTCACCGAGGCGTCGTACCTGACCGGCATCGAGCGCAACGCCGACGTCGTGGAGTTGGCCTCCTACGCGCCGCTGCTGGCCAACGTCGACTACGTCGACTGGGCCCCCGACCTGATCTGGTTCGACAACGACGAGGTGTACGGGTCGCCCAGCTACTACGTGCAGCGGATGTTCTCCCGCAATGTGGGCGACCGGGTGCTGCCGAGTACGTTCAGGGCGAGCCCGCTGCCGGTGGCCGACATCAAGGGCGGCATCGGCCTCGGCTCATGGAGCACCCAGGTGCGGTACGACGATGTCAAAGTGACGGCCGCCGACGGAACCGTGCTGTTCAGCGACGACTTCTCCGGCGATGCGAGCAGGTGGACGCCGGGCGCGGCGGGCGCCTGGAGCGTCGAGGACGGCGCGTACGTGCAGTCGGCCGATGTGATCGACGCCAGGACCACGGCGGGCTCGACGGACTGGTCGAACTACACGCTGGAGGTCACCGCACGCAAGACCGGCGGCGCCGAAGGCTTCCTGGTGATGTTCGGCGTACGGGGCACCGGCGACTTCTACTGGTGGAACCTCGGCGGCTGGAACAACACCCAGTCGGCCATCGAGAAGGCGACCGATGACGCCAAGTCGTCGATCGCCACGTCCGGCACGACCATCGAGACGAATCGAGACTACAAGATCAAGATCCAGGTGGCGGGCCGCAGGATCACCACCTGGCTGGACGGGCAGAAGATCAACGACTTCACCGACAACGCCACCGTCGAGCCGCTCTACCAGGTGGTCTCCAAGGACGACGACACCGGCGACATCGTGATCAAGGCCGTCAACGCGCAGGACACCGCCGTACGCGCGGCGGTCGACCTGGACAGTTCGGGGATCGGCGGTGCGAAAATCGCCCCCAAGGCGACGGTCACCTCACTCACCGGCGACCCGGCCGACGGCAACTCGATCGCCGAACCCACCAGGGTCGCGCCGGTCGAGCGGGAGATGACCGGGTTCTCGTCCTCGTTCACCTACGACTTCCCCGCCCACTCGGTGACGTTCATCCGGCTGGGCAAGGACCGGCGGGCCGAGGCCAAGATGACGGCCCATGCCTCGCCTGAGCAGGTGAAGCAGGGCAAGAAGGTCCAGATCCACGTCTCGGTCCCCGGTGGGACCGGCCGGGTGACCGTGTCGGAGGGCGCCGTCATCCTGGGCGAGATCACACTCAACCGGGGCGGCCAGGGCAAGACGGAGCTCGGCCACGACCTGCCTCCGGGCACGCACCGGCTCACCATCGCCTATGCGGGCGACGCCAGGCATGCCCCGGCGACCACCACCCTCACCCTGGTGGTGAAGCCCTAGTTTCCAGCGGAGGGTTCCCGCGCCGGCCGACCGGCGCGGGCACTCCGGTCGAGGCGAGGACTCACAACCGGCTCAGCTCCACAATGCGAATAATGCCTACGATCGCAAGGACGATTCCCGGCACCCAGGCATAGATGGAACGCCACTTGA
This sequence comes from Sphaerimonospora sp. CA-214678, assembly GCF_050942215.1. Taxonomy (GTDB): domain Bacteria; phylum Actinomycetota; class Actinomycetes; order Streptosporangiales; family Streptosporangiaceae; genus Sphaerimonospora. The sequence goes on along the minus strand of NZ_CP192056.1, from coordinate 726,324 downwards.
GTATGAGACTTCCGATCGCAGAGGCGACCCCGAGGATGGCGAGCAGTGACGGTCGGGGTGAGCGGCCGGACGGGCACGGACACGTTATTCGGGGCCCAGCAGGTGGCGGATGACGTCGGCGGCGCCGTACTCGCCGGAGGGGAAACCGTCCAGGAAGCCCTTCAGGAAGCTCACGTCCTGGCCGAGGGTCAGCAGTGGCGGCTCGGCGTAGCCGTCGCGGCGGTGCTGCCCGAGGCCGATGTCGGCGGTGAGCGCGTTGCACAGGCAGCGGCGGCCGACCGTGTCCTCCACGGTTCCGCCCTTGCGCACATAGTCGTCGACCGGTTCCGCCGGGCAGCGGTAGCCCACCGCGCCGTCGGCCTTCAGGTACGGCGTGCGCAGGTAGCCCAGGTCGCACAGGCGGGGCCGCTCAGCGTAGACCTCCTCCTCCGAGAGCGTCCCGGCCACCTTGGCGACCTTGAAAGGAAACCCCGTCGGGGACGCGTACGGGTCGTTGCGCACCTCCAGACTGCCCTCGACCGCGTCGTCGAGCAGCTTGCGCCGCAGCTCGGGCGCCATGCCGGACTCGCGGCACAGCGCGAAGGCCGTACCGACCTGGATCCCGGCGGCCCCGGCCGCGCGAGCCGCCGCCAGCGCCTCCGGCGTCGCCTGGCCGCCGGCGAGCCAGAACGGCAGGCCGAGGGCGGCGACCTTGGCCGGATCGGCGTGGTCGCGGGGGCCGTAGACGGGTTCGCCGGCGTCGTCGAGCCGCAGCCGCCCGCGCGGCGGGGCGCTGTGCCCTCCGGCCGACGGGGCCTCCACCACGAACCCGTCCGGCCGGGTGACCGGAGACCGGTTCAGGTAAAGGGCGAGCACGTCGGAGGAGACGATGGCGAGGAAGCGCGGCCTGCGCGGCGGGTCAGCCGCCGCGTCGGCGACCAGCCCGGCCGGGTCGAACGCGATGGCGTGCCGGTCCTCGGCCTCGGCCCCGGCGACCGTTATCGACAGCTCCACAGCGGCGGGTACGGCGAGCGCGTCCAGCAGCGCCGGGATCTCGCTGGGGATGCCCGCCCCCATCAGCACGTAATCGACCCCGGCGAGCATCGCGCCGTACACTGCCGCCGGGGTGGCGAGCTGGATCTTCTCCAGGTAGTTGATCCCCACCAGGCCGTCGTGGCCCTCCTTGGCCAGCCACACCTCGACGAAGTTGCCCGCCACGGTCAGCTCGTCGCGCCACCGGTTCTGGCGCAGGCCCAGCCGCGGGACCGGCCGGAACGGGGTGCCCCGAGCTATCCCGCCGGGGACGTGGAACTTCCGCAGGATCCGTTCGACGATCTCCTGGTTCGGGAAATTCGCCAGTGCCCGGCGCACGTGCCCGCCGGGGTCGCCCAGTTGCAGGCGGCGGGCCATCAGTGCGTCCTGGGCGACGCCGGAGACGACCCCGAGCTGGCCGGTCATCGCCACCGTACGGGCCAGCCGCCATCCCGAGATCCCTACGCCCATGCCGCCCTGGATGACGACCGGAAGGGCCGGCTCACGCTCAGCCACGACGACGTCCGTCCCCGGACGTCCCGGTGAATTCACGAACCATGAAGCGCCTCCCCGTCGGAACCGGTCCCGGCTTCAGAGCATGCCCGGCAGCCCGAACGAAGTGGTGGGGACTTTGGTCCCAAGAACCAGGCTCATAGTCCCTTCTGATCACACAGCCGCCTCCCGGCGGACGGCCGGACATTCGGGGGCCACCCGTCCCGGATCGCCGGGACCATGGCCTCTAAAATGAACGTTCGAGTCGGGGGACACTCGACGCCGCCCATTCGTCGTCACGCCGTGGAGCACTCCTTGGCCGACCAGATCATTCAGATGCGGCGCGTCAGCCGGCAGACCCGCGAGAAGCGCTTCCGGGCGCTGCGCCGGCTCTACCCCGGCTATTTCGCGCTCGTGATGGCGACGGGGATCGTGTCATCGGGGCTGCGTGCCGTCGGCTGGTCGACCATGTCGGCGCTGCTGCTGGTCATCGGCGCGATCTGCCTCGTCATGCTGACGGCGGCGACGGCGATCCGCGCGGCGGTCTTCCCGCGCGAGGTGGCCGCGGATCTGTCCGCGCCCGATCGGGCGTACGCGTTCTTCACCTTCGTCGCAGCCTGCAACGTGATCGGCGCCAGGTCGGCCGGCGCGGCCTGGCCCTCCGCCGCCTGCGTGCTGGGGGTGATCGCCTTCCTGGCCTGGGCGGGCCTGAGTTACGGCATCCCGGTGCGGCTCATCCTCGGCCCGCGCCCCCAGCCGGTGCTCGCCGGGGTGAACGGCACCTGGTTCATCTGGGTCGTCGGCACCCAGTCGCTGGCCGTGGCCGCCTCCGTGATCGGTACGGCGTACCGCGGGCATGCCGGGATCGTGGAGCTCGCCGGGCTCGCCGCCGTGCTGATGTGGTCGGTCGGCGTGATGCTGTACCTGATGGTCGCCACACTCGTGCTGACCCGCCTGCTGCTGCTCGAGGTGCGTCCGGAGGACCTGACCCCGCCGTACTGGGTCACCATGGGCGCCACGGCGATCACCGTGCTGGCCGCGGCGGGGATCCTCGGCATGCCCCCGACCCCGGCGACCGACGCGGCCCGGCCCGTGCTCGCCGGCCTCGGCATCGTGCTGTGGGCGTTCGGGACCTGGCTGATCCCGATGCTCGTCCTGTTCGGTCTGTGGCGGCATGTGCTGCGGCGTACCCGGCTCGAATATCTGCCGCAGCTGTGGAGCATCGTGTTCCCGCTCGGCATGTACGCCACGGCGGGCATGGAACTCGGCCGGGTCGTCGGGCTGCCGATCATCGAGGAGATCGGGCGGGCGTGGGTCTGGGTGGCCTTCCCCGCCTGGACGATCACCTTCGTGGCGATGCTGGCCACACTGCTCGCCCGGCTCACCCGGCGGGCGAGGCCCCTCAGCTGATCAGGCCCATCGCCTTGAGGTCCTGCTCGTAGGGGAAGCTCCCCGGGGTGTAGGCACACCAGGGATCGTCCGCCATGGGATCGCCCGTGAGGGCGTAGGCCCGGGACCGTGAGCCCCCGCATACCGTACGGAACTCACAGGCCCCGCATCTGCCGCCCAGGAGGTCCGGGTCGCGCAGCCGCTCGAACACCGACGAGGACCGGTAGATCTTGGTCAGCGGGTGATCGCGTACGTTGCCCGCCAGGAGGGGCAGGAAGCCCGAGGGGTAGACGTCGCCGGTGTGTGACACGAACACGAAACCCCTGGCCGCGTTGACGTCCAGCGGCGGGCGGCGTACCCGGGTGTCGCGCATGAGGCCGAAGCGCACCGCCTGCTTGCGCAGCGAACGGTAGAGCCGGCCCAGCCCGAGCACCCGCGCGTGGTCGGCCCCGTGCCGCTCCAGGATCTGCCGCTGGATCATGACCCGGCGGAAGTGATGCGCCTCGGTCGTCTTGACGGGGATCGCCGATCCGAGGTCGTAGGCGAAGTGCAGGACGTCCTCCGCCTCGCGCGCTGTCAGCCCGTCGAGGGTGCGCGCCCGGCCGGTCGGGACGAGGAAGAACAGGCTCCACAGGGACGCGCCGTGGTCGCGGACGAGCCGCGCCACCTGCGGCAGCTCCTCCAGGTTGTGCTTGGCGACGGTGGTGTTGATCTGCACCTTGAGGCCCGCCTGCCTGGCCGCCTGCCAGGCGTGGAAGGTCTGCCGGAACACCCCGTCGATGCCGCGGAATCCGTCGTGGGTTGCGGCGCTCGACCCGTCCAGGCTGAGCGAGACGGCCCGCGCGCCCACCTCGTGCAGACGGTCGAGTGCCGCCGGAGTGACGGTGGGCGTGACCGACGGGGACACGGCGGGGGCCAGGCCGAGCCGTACGGCCTGCCGTACGAGATCGAACAGGTCGGGCCGCTGGAAGGGGTCGCCGCCGGTGATGACGAACAGCGGGGCGGGCCGGCCGAAGGCCACGACCTGGCGCATCAGCGCGTCGGCCTCCGCCGTGGTCAGCTCGGCGGGATCGCGGTGCGGCCTCGCCTCGGCCCTGCAGTGCAGGCAGGCCAGCGGGCAGGCCCGGGTCGCCTCCCAGATCACGATGAAGGGGGCGAGCGCGGCGTCGTGGCGGACCCGGCGCAGGGGAGGACGTGTGCGTACGGCGCGGGGCGCCGGTTCGTCGTTCATCACTGTTCCCGGCGGTCAGGCGGACAGCGGCCGGCTGGAACGGGGACAGACGGTGCCGGCCCGCCGGACCGGATGGACGGCCCGCTCCGTCCGCGCGGGCTCGAGAGAATCGAGATCGGCCGGTTCGCGGACGTCGCGGACGTCGCGGATCGCGGCGTCGTGATCGGCGTCGAGACCGCGGATCAGCGACAGGAGCGGAGCGCGGACCTCACGGTGCTCCTCCCGGAAGATGTCGGTGAACCGCTCGATGATCGTCACGGAAGACCTCCTGCGTCGGAGTCGGGAACCCGTCACCGATCCAAACCGACGCAGGACGCCTCCTGTAGTGACCAAAGCCCCCCGAAGGCGGGTCACCGGTCACACTCTCGACAGAAGAGGGTGAGCCCCGCCGCGCGCGGGGCCGGGCTCACCCCTCGACCGGCGCCTTCGCGAGAACCGGGGCGGGTGCCTCGGCCTCCTGCGCGCCCCGGCGACGGAGCACCGCGTCCAGCGACCACGGGCCCGCCCCGAGTATGAAGATCAGGAAGAACGACCAGCAGAACAGCACGGGGAGTTCACCCCCGTTCTGCAGCGGCAGCAGCTCACGCGGCTGGTGGACGATGAAATACGCGTACGCCATGGATCCGGAGGAGAGGAAGGCGCCGGCGCGGGCGAAGAGCCCGATGGCGATGAGTCCCCCGCAGACCACCTGGATGAGCGCCGCCCACCACCCGGGCCAGGTGCCGATCGGGATCGCCTGCCCCGACCCCTGGTTGCCGCCGAACACGTTGAAGATCGACGACAGCCCGTGGCAGAAGAACAGCAGTCCCGTCACAATGCGGAACAGCGAGAGCACGGGCCCGGAGTACCGGTCTAACTTCATGCAATCACCTCTTGATTCTCGCGGTCGCCGCCGTACCGGTTTCACGCATAGGAGCGAAGGCCACGGCGGCGTTCTGGAAAATGCTCCAGTCAGGCATCGGCGAAAAACACTGCGGCCGGCGCCCGTGGTGAAATCGGATATCAATCAATATGGGAGAACGTGGAAGAAAAATCGATCCACGACGATGTCACAGCCGGTGCATGGCCCTCCCTCTGACCACCGGTCCCGCCGTATCTCGACGGGACCCGAAACCGTGCGGGCGCATCACCACCGCCCACACAGGCGCGAAAGGAGCGCAACCTGGTGACATATTCGCTGGATACGACCGTTGTATCGATCGCGAACCGCGAGGATCGCCCGGGGCCTAATTCGCCATTGAACAAGTCCCGAACGGCAACCAAGAGAATACGTTCGGGGGTACCCATAGTCAACATTTCAACCGTAACCGGGGTAAGCATGCTTATGCGACCCCCTGCCCTTACCCGCCCCACCCTTCTTTACCTGCCACTTCTCCCTAAACCGGCACGCGGCGTCCTCGCGCGCCGACGAATATTCCGGTGAAAGTTTCTTTGTCAGACGGCAGGCGCCGGTGGAGCGCTACACAGCCGGGAGAGCACCCGTGACGGCGCGGACACCAAGATCATCCGAGATCCGGTCGTGTGCGTAAACTGGGGCGGTGACTGCGAGCGATCCGCACCGGGACGGGGAAGGAGGACTCCGTCGGCAGGGGCTGACCATTGCCAAGATCGCCAACCTCGCCGGCGTGTCAGCGCCGACCGTGTCCAGAGTGCTCAACGGCCAGGCGGGCGTGGCGCTCAGCACGCGCCAGCGGGTGGAGGACGTCCTTCGGGAGTACGGATATCGGCGGCGGGAGAGCGGTTCTGCCGCGATCTTGGAGCTGGTCTTCCACGCGCTGGAGAGCCTCTGGGCCCTTGAGATCATCCGGGGTGTCGAGCAGGTCGCGCGGAAACACGAGCTCGCCGTGGTCCTCACCGAGATGCAGGGCCGGCTGACGCCGGGGAAGGCGTGGACGGAGCAGGTGCTGGCCCGGCGGCCGACCGGCGTCATCGCGGTCTTCTCCGAACTCACCGTCCAGCAGCAGTCGCAGCTCGCGACCCGTTCCATCCCCCTGGTCGTGCTGGATCCGACCGGTGAACCGCTGCACGAGACGCCCTCGGTGGGGGCGACCAACTGGACCGGCGGGGTGACGGCCACCCGGCACCTGCTCGACCTGGGGCATCGGCGGATCGCCATGCTGAGCGGTCCGGTGCAGTGGCCGTGCTGCCGCGCCCGGCTCGACGGCTACCGGGCGGCGATGGATGCGGCCGGCGCCCCGGTGGACCCGGACCTCGTCCGGATAAGCACGCTCTATGTCGAGGGCGGGCTGCGTGACGGAACCGATCTGCTGCGCCTGCCCGATCCGCCGACCGCGATCTTCACGGCCAACGACCTGCAGGCCCTGGGCGTTTACGAGGCGGCCAGGCAGGCCGGTCTGCGCATCCCCGAGGACCTGAGCGTCGTCGGGTTCGACGATCTGCCGTTCACCCAGTGGGCCGGCCCCGCCCTGACGACCGTACGGCAGCCGCTGGTCCAGATGGGCGCGGCCGCCGCGAAGATGATCGTGGCGCTGGCCAACGGCGAGGAGCTCGAACAGCACCGTGTCGAGCTCGCCACCGCGCTCACCCTCCGGCAGAGTACGGCCCCGCCGCGCCGTCGCTGAACACACCATCGCTGAACACACCGTCACCGCACACGCGATTCCTGAACGCGCGGTTCCTGAGCACCGTTTGCCGGCGGGGCGACCGGGTGGCGCCCCTGTCTCCGGCTCACACCGTCCCATGCGCACTATCCTTAATCCCGATTGGTTAGGTAGGGTTATGGGGTGCATTTCGACTACAGCATGGCGATCGGCTCGTTCCTGGTCGCCGTCGTCGTCGGATTGACCGGCATGGGCGGTGGCGCACTCATGACGCCCATGCTCGTCACGTTCTTCGGCGTTCCCCCGCTCACCGCCGTCTCCAGCGACCTCGTGGCCGCGGCCGTGATGAAACCGGTCGGCGGTTTCGTTCATCTCCGGCACGGCACCGTCAACCTCAGACTCGTCGGCTGGCTGTGCACGGGCTCGGTCCCGGCGGCGTTCGCCGGCGTCCTGATCGCGCGTGCGCTGGGAGACGGGGAAGACATCCAGCGCGTGATCCAGATCGGCATGGGCGTCGCGCTCCTGCTCGCGACCGCCGGGCTGGTCATGCGGGGCTGGCTCGCGCTGAAGGACCGAGCGCGCAGCCATGCGGCGAACGCCGACGCGGCCGATCGGGTCGAGCCAGCCGGATCGGCCGAAGCGGCGGGCCCGGAGAAGTCCGCCGTTCAGGTGCGGCCCCTCCCGACCGCGCTGGTCGGCGCCGTCGGCGGGCTCGTGGTCGGCATCACCTCGGTCGGCTCCGGCTCGCTGATCATCGTGGCCCTGCTGGCCCTCTATCCCGTGCTCAAGGCCAACCAGCTCGTCGGCACGGACCTGGTGCAGGCCGTGCCGCTCGTCATCTCGGCCGCGCTCGGCCACCTGCTGTTCGGCGACTTCCGGCTCGAGGTCACCGCCGCACTGCTGGCCGGATCGCTCCCCGGCGTCTATCTCGGCTCACGGATCTCCACCCGGGCCCCCGGCGGGCTGATCCGCCGGGCTCTGGCGTTCGTGCTGCTGGCGTCGGCACTGAAGATGTTCGACGTCGGCAACACCGCCACCGTGTTGGTGCTCATCGGCGTGGCGGTCGCCGCCCCGCTCCTCTGGACGGCCCTGCGCGTGCGGTACGGCCTCCCGGCGCTGCCCTGGACGCGGACGCGGTGGGCCGGAGATCATCCGAGGTGGGCCGTCGCCACCCCCGACAACCCCGCGAGCTCCCCGGACGTCGTGGCTTGACCGGACAGCGCCGGAGGTCAGAGCCGCCGGAGCGCGGGCAGCAGTTCCTTCTCCAACCAGTCGAAGAACTCTCGCTGGTGCTCGTGCCCGATCTGGACCAGGGCGACGTGGGTGAATCCCGCGTCGGTGAACTGCCGCACCGCCTCGACGACGGCATCGGCGTCCGGACCGCACGGCACCTTCCCGGCGACGTCCTCGGGACGCACCGTTTCCGTGCCGGCCGCGAAGTTGACCGGCGCAGGCAGCTCCGACATCACCTTCCACCCGGGCAGCGACCAGCGCCACAGCCGGTGCGCCCGCTCCACGGCGGCCTCGCGATCCTGGTCGTAACAGATCGCGAGCTGACCGTAGACCGGCTTGCCCTCACCTCCCGAGGCGGCGAACCCCTCGACCAGCCGGCCGTCCGGATCGGTCGCCACGAGGGCGTCGCCGTACTCGGCGGCGATCCCCAGGGACTGGGCGCCCGAGGCCGCGACCGCAACGGGCACCGGCCGCTCCGGCAGGTCGTACAGCCTGGCCGAGTCGAGGTCGAAGTACTCGCCCCGGAAGTTCCGGTAGTCGCCTTCGAACAGTGTTTTGATGATCTCGATGGCCTCCCGGAACATCTCATGCCTGATGTTGACGGGCGGCCAGCCCTGGCCGATCACGTGCTCGTTGAGGTTCTCCCCGGCCCCCAGGCCGAGCGTGAACCTGCCCTCGCTCAGCACGCCCATCGTGGCCGCCTTCTGCGCCACCACGGCGGGGTGATAGCGCATGATCGGGCAGGTCACATAGGTCATCAGCGGCAGCCGCTCGGTGGCCTGCGCCGTCGCGCCCAGCACCGACCACGCGTACGGCGAATGCCCCTGCTCCTCCAGCCACGGGAAGTAGTGGTCGGAGACGACCGCGTAGTCGAACCCGACCCGTTCCGCCGTGGCGGCGTCGTCCACCAGCTGCCTGGCCGGCGTCTGCTCGCACAGCATCGTGTAGCCGATCTCTGCCATGAATGGGCCCCTACCCACCGGTGCGGGATTCTCGCCGGTGCGAAGTCCTCTTTGCCGATGATCGGCCCACCTGCTCGGGGGCATGGGCGTGAGCGCACGGGCGGACCGCGGGTAGGACCCCCATGCTCTGGAGACCGGTCCGCCGAGACCTGGAGAAACGAGAGAAGCCGGAGGAGAGCGCGATGGAAGATCAACTACGCGACGGAGCCGCATCAGGAACCCAGCGGACGGCGGCGGCTCCACCTGTGACACGACAGGTCGTGAAACCCACGCCCGCCGACCTGATGGAGGACACCGGCACCGGTCTCAACTACGAGACGCGCCCCGACCGCATGCCCGGCTTCCTCACGCCCGTCGACCGCTTCTTCGTACGCAACCACGCGCGCACCCCACGCATCGACCCGGCGGCCTGGTCGCTGCTGATCGAGGGCGACGGAGTGCGGCGGTCCGTCTCCTACACCTATGACGACCTGTGGCGGCGTTTCCCGCTGATCTCCGTGGTGCGCACGATCGAGTGCGCGGGGAACCGCCGACGCCTGTTCGGCGCGGAGCACGGCTGCGGTTTCAAGGGCGTCTCGTGGGAGCGCGGCGCGATCGGCACCGCCGAGTGGACCGGGGTCAGGCTGCGCGACCTGCTGGAGGCGGCCGGCGTCGCCGACGACGCGTGCGAGGTCATGCCGGAGGGTCTCGACGAGGTGCGTGGCCGCCGCCCGATGCCGCTGGCAAAGGCGCTGGCGCCCGACACCCTGCTCGCGCTCGCCATGAACGGCGAGGTGCTGCCGCCCGATCACGGCTATCCGGCCCGCGTCGTGGTCTCCGGCTGGCTCGGCGCCGCGAGCATCAAGTGGGTGGGCCGGATCGAGGTGTCCACGAGGCGGCTCCGGGTCCCGTGGAACACCGACGACTATGTCATCGTCACGCACGACCAGCTCACCGGCGACCCTCTCACCGGCCGTCCGGCGCCGGGCCTCCCGATCACCGGCACCCCGGTCGCGAGCCTGGTGGAGCTGCCCTGGCCCGCCTGTCTGTCCCCGGGACCGAACATCGTGCGGGGGCGGGCCTTCGCCGGCGAGCGCCTCGTCGACGCGGTGCACTACCGCATCGACGACGGGCCCTGGCACACCGCCGACATCGACACCCGGCAGGAGCCGGGTGTGTGGGTGCGCTGGCAGTTCCGCTGGGACGCCCAACCCGGCGATCACGTCATCCGGGTCCGGGCCACCGACGACCAGGGGCACACCCAGCCGGAGCACACCCCCTGGAACTCCCTTGGCTACTGCCATCGCTCGGTGCTGGCCCACCCCGTCCACGTGGGCGAGCCGCATCCCCTGCCGCCGGCGCGGCCGGAGCAGCGGCGGGAGCGACTCGTCCGGTCTGAATTCTCTTGATTGGCCGCCATCGGCCCATATGCTCGCGGTAGGAGGATCTCTCGATTCAGTGAGAGGAGACGGCGCTTGGCCGAGGACGCAGCGATGCCCACGGGCATCGACTCGCACATCCCGAACGCCGCCCGGATGTACAACTACTTCCTCGGGGGCAAGGACAACTTTCCAACCGATCGGGAGGCCGCCGAGCGTGTTCTGACCATCGCACCCGAGGTCCGCGAGCTGGCGAGACAGAACCGCGCGTTCCTGTGCAGAGCCGTCCGCCATCTGGTCGCCGAGGCCGGCATCCGGCAGTTCGTCGACATCGGCGCCGGTCTGCCCACCCAGGGCAACGTCCACGAGGTGGCCGCGGAGGTGGACCCCGGCACCCAGGTGGCCTACGTGGACAACGACCCCGTGGTGCTCAGCCATGCCAGGGCCCTGCTGTCCAGCACGACCAACACCGTCGCCGTACCGGGCGATCTGCGGGATCCGGAGGCCATCCTCGACGACCCCGAGCTGAACTCACTGATCGACTTCACCGAGCCCGTCGCGATCCTGCTGGTCGCCGTGCTGCACTTCATCTCCGACAGCGACAAACCCGACGAGCTCATCGGCAGGCTGCGCGATGCCGTACCACGCGGAAGCTATCTCGTGCTGTCGCACGCGACCGCGGAAGAGCGGTCCGACATCGCGCATCAGGCCGCCGAGGTCTATCGCGACGCCAACATGAACGTGTCGCTCAGAAGCCGGGAGCGGATCCTGGGGATGTTCGACGGGTTCGAGCTCGTCGAACCGGGTCTCGTACGGGAGGACGAGTGGCGTCCCGACCAGGAAACCCTGGCCGGGCCCGCCGGACGGGCCACGCCGACCTGGCTCCTGTGCGGAATCGGCCGCTCGATGTGAGCCGGCGCCGGCCCGTCAACGCCGCGCACCGGCTCTAGCGCCGGCCGCCCGGGAGCCGTCGGCCACCAGGCGGTCGTCGGTCGCGGGGCTCTCTGCAGCGGGACGCGGCGCGTCCTCAGGGGCCGTCCTGATGTTCCGCAGCCGGCGTTCCAGATCGCGTTTCTCGGACTCCAGCCGGTTCAGCCGTTCGCGTTCCGATCGCCGTTCCTCACGCTGACGGCGATGGCGGGCGGTGGTACGGCGCATGCCTGCGCCGACGAGGCCGAGACCGATCATGAAGACGATGCCCGCCGCCGCGCCGGCGGCGAACAGCTCCAACGGGGACAGGTCGAACGTCCGATCCAGGACGGTGATCGGGGTGGCGCCCCCGGTGCCGTCCATCCACACTCCGGCCATGGCCGCGACGGCGGCCAGGATGAGAAGAACGCCCAGGATGACCATTTCACCCCTCCTCCACGCTGTGATTGCGGTTCTTTGACCCGGTCCACCTGCCCACGACAGTGCCGATCATGTCCGGGGGAAGAAGACCCTAACCTCCCCACCCACCCCCCTCCCCCGTGATCTTGCACTTTCTCGCACTCCCACCCCACCACCTGGGCGAACCCCTCCGTGATCTTGCACTTTCTCGCACGTCCTCCCGTGACCTGCGAGAACACCTTTCGTGATCTTGCATAAGGTCCGTACGGCCGGCCGCGCCACAAGATCAGGGACATCGGAGTGCATTTGACAATCATTTTCATTTGCGTCACGATTCGGCGGTAGCTCCCTCAACTACACAAACTTCGTGAGGAGCCCGAGGTGCCATCGCTACTGTCCCGATCGTCGCCCGCGGTGCTCGCCATGCTCACAATGCTCCTTTTAACCGCCTGCGGCGGGGCCGGGCACTCCCCGGGGTCCGCCGCCACGGGGAAACTGAAGGTCGTGGCGACGACCACCGAGGTGGCCGACTTCGCCCGCAACGTCGGCGGTGACAGCGTGGAGCTCCACCAGATCCTCAAGCCGAACGTCGACCCGCACGACTACGAGCCGTCCCCGCTGGACATCCAGGCCATCGCCGAGGCCGACGTCATCGTGAAGAACGGCGTGGGCCTGGAGAAGTGGCTGGACCCGGTCATCCAAGCGGCGGGGTTCGAGGGCACCGTGGTGGACGCCAGCCGATCCGTACGCATCCGCGCAGGAGCCGACTCCGATGACCCGGCCGGCGACCCCCACATCTGGCACGACCCGCGCAACGCCGAGATCATGGCGACCAACATCATGACGGGCTTCGCCGAGGCCGATCCCACCGACAGGCCGATCTATCAGAGCAATCTGTCCGCCTACGCGGCCGAGCTCAGAGAGCTGGACGCGGAGATCGCCGAGAAGATCGAGTCGATCCCCGCCGACCGACGCAAACTGGTGACCAACCACGACGCCTTCGGCTACTACATCGAGAGGTACAAGCTGACCTTCGTCGGGTCGATCATCCCCAGCTTCGACACCTCCGCCGAGCTGTCCGCCAGACAGATCGCCGACCTGTCGGCGAAGATCAAGGCCGCCGGCGTGACCGCCGTCTTCTCCGAGGCGTCGCTGCCGCCGAAGACGGCCGACGCCATCGGACGGGAGACCGGGGTGAAGGTCGTGGCCGGGGAGGACTCGCTCTACGTCGACACGCTCGGCCCCGAGGGATCCGCCGGGGCCACCTACCTGCAGATGGAGAAGCACAACACCGACACCATCGTCAACGCCCTGAAGGAACCGGTGAAATGACCGAGGAGACCACTACCGGGCAGGTCACGTTAGAACAGCCGGGCCGTACGGCGGCGCTCGTGCTCGACCGGGCCTGCGTGGCCTACGGGGACGTCCCGGCGCTGGAGGAGCTGGACGGCGTCGTCCACCCGGGCGAGGCGGTCGCGCTGATCGGGCCGAACGGCGCGGGCAAGTCCACACTGATCAAGGCGATCCTGGGCCTGGTGCCCGTCGTGCGCGGCAGGATCGAGGTGCTCGGCACGACCCCCGCGCGGGCGCGGCGCGAGGTGGCCTACGTGCCGCAGGCGGACACGCTCGACCCGGACTTCCCGGTGTCGGTCGAGCAGGTCGTGATGATGGGCCGGTACCGGAAGATCGGCTGGCTGCGCCGTCCCTCCGCCGGTGACCGGGACGAGGTCGCCGCCGCCCTGGAACGGGTCGGGCTGGCCGGCCGCGCCCGCGACAGGTTCGGCACGTTGTCCGGCGGCCAGCGCCAGCGCGTGCTGCTCGCCCGGGCGATCGCCGCCCGCTCCCGGCTGCTGCTGCTCGACGAGCCGTTCAACGGCGTCGACGCGGTCAGCCGGCACGCCCTGCTGGAGGCGATGGCGGCGCTCAAAGAGCAGGGCACCGCCATCGTCGTCAGCACGCACGACCTGGCGATCGCGCACCTCGCCTGCGAGGAGGTGTGCCTGCTCAACCGGCACCAGTACGGCTTCGGCCCGACCGAGTCCGTGCTCACCCCCGAACGGCTGCGCGCGGCGTACGGCGGCCAGGCGCTGGAGCTGCGGGGCGACCGAGTGATCGTGACGCGTACATGAACCTCCTGTTCGAGCCGTTCCAGCTGCCGTTCATGGCCCGGGCGCTGGCCCAGCTGGTCATTCTCGGCGCGCTCGCCGGAACGGTCGGGGTGCTGGTCCTGCTCCGCCGCCTCGCGTTCGTCACCGACACACTCACCCACACCGTGTTCCCCGGCGTGGTGATCGGCTACATCCTGGCCGGGGACGGCGGCGTCTTCTGGGGCGCGCTGGTCGCGGGGATCGCCACAGCCGCCCTGCTCACGTTGTTCGCCCGCCGGGTGAGCGAGGACGCCGCGCTCGCCATGCTGCTCACCACGCTGTTCGCGGTCGGTGTGGTGCTGGTCTCGCGGCGCAGCGGCTACACCTCCGATCTCACCGCGTTCCTGTTCGGCCGGGTGCTCACCGTCACCGAGGAGCAGCTCGTGCAGACCGGCGTGGTGACCGTGCTCGTCGTGGCCCTGCTGGCCGTACTGCGCCGGCCGCTGATGCTGCGCGCGTTCGACCCCGAGGGCGCCCGGGCGGCGGGCGTCCGCGTCGGCCTGCTCGACCTGGTCCTGAACGCCGCCATCGCGCTCGTGGTCGTGGCCGCCGTACGCGCGGTCGGCACTGTCCTGGTGATCGCACTGCTGATCGTGCCGGCCGCCGCCGCCCGCGCCCTGTCCGACCGGCTGGTGGTCATCGTGCCGCTCGCCTGTCTCATCGGCGCCGCGGGCGGCTGGTTCGGGCTCGCCGTGAGCTACGAGGCCGCCGTCGGCCACGGACTGCGGCTCGCCTCCGGCGGCACGGTCGTGCTGGTCCTCGTCGCGATGTACGGCCTGGCGTTCGCCGCCGGGATCCTGCGGCGCAAGAGGACCCGGGCGCGGGTGTCGAAAGCCGTCTCCGGGGAGGTCGAGCCCGCGTGATCTGGACTGATGCGAGCTGGTTCGACTCGACGGTGCACCGGGCCCTGGCCGAGGCGGCGCTGGTCGGCGCGCTGGGCGGCCTGGTCGGGGTCCTCGTGATCGTACGGCGGCTGCCGTTCTTCACCATGGCGCTGACCCACGCGACCTTCCCCGGGATCGTCGTCGCCGCCCTGCTGGGAATCGACCTCTACCTCGGCGGCGGCCTGTTCGGCCTGCTGATCGTCCTCGCGATCCTCGCGTTCTCCCGGGCACGCGGGCAGGACCTGACCGCGGCGACCGGCATCGCGCTGTCCGGCGGATTCGCCCTCGGCGTCGTGCTCGTGTCCGCCCAGGACGGGTTCTCCAAGAACCTGACGCACTACACGGTCGGCGACATCCTGGCGGTGAGCACGGCCGACCTCACCTCGACGCTGATCGTCGCCGTGGCGGTCGTGCTCGTGCTGGCCGCGCTCGGGAAGGAGCTGCTGTTCTCCGCGTTCGACCCCGTCGGGGCATCGGCCGTCGGGCTGCCCACGCTGGCGCTCGACTTCGTCCTGCTGGCCGTCATCGAGGTGACGGTCGTGGTGACCGTGCCGGCTCTCGGCGCGATCCTGGCCGTGGCCCTGCTCGTCGGGCCGGCCGCCACAGCGCGGCTGCTCACCGACCGGCTGGCGCTGCTCTTCCCGATCTCGGCCGTGATCGGCGTCGGCTGCGGACTGGCCGGGGTCTGGCTCTCCACCCGGTGGGACGTCGCGGCCGGGGCCTCGATCGCCCTGTTCGTCGGCGTCGTGTTCGGGCTGGCCTTCCTCGGCTCTGCCGTACGCGGCCGGCTGAAGTCCCCGGCCGGGGCCCACCGCCCCATGCCCCTCGAAGCCGTCGACGAAGCGACAACTCCCTGATCACAGCGGCGTCACGGCAGCGGGCCCGCCCGGGCCACCGGCCGTCCGGCGGCGCGGGCCAGGCCGGCGAACGCGACCGCGTTCCGTACGGCCGCGCCGCCGGGATCGTTGTTGAAGTACACGTAGGCGTCCGGGACATCGCCCAGCCGGTCGAGCCAGCTCCGCAGCGCGCGTGCCCCGTAGCTCGGCCACGGCCGGGCGCCCCCCTCGTGGAACCGCAGGTACGCCCAGTCGGCGGTGCGCCACAGGGGGCCGTCCGGCCGCCCGAGGTGATCGGCCCAGCACAGCGCGGCTCCGGACGCGGCGAGCACACCGCGTACCTCCTCGGTCCACCACGAGTCGTGCCGCGGCTCCACCGCGATCCGCACCCCGGCGGGAAAGCGGCCCAGGCAGCGCCCGAGGCGTTCCGCGTCGGCGTGCATCGTCGGCGGCAACTGCAGCAGGATCGGGCCGAGCTTGCCGCCGAGCCCGGAGGCGACCCCCATCAGGCGTTCGACCGGCTCCTCCGGGTCCTTCAGCCGCTTGATGTGGGTGAGGAACCGGCTGGCCTTGACCGCCATCACGAAGTCGTCGGGGGTGCGATCGCGCCAGGCCTCGAACGTCTCCGGCTTCGGCAACCGGTAGAACGCGTTGTTGTTCTCGACGGTCGCGAACACCTCGCCGTACCGCTCCAGCCAGAGCCGCTGCGGCACCCCGGGATAGAGCACGTCACGCCAGTCGGCGTACTGCCATCCGGAGGTCCCGACGAACAGCGGCATACCGGTTCCCTACCCGGCGCGCAGCCGCGGAAAGTCGCCTCGCCGGCCGCGGGTCAGGTCGATCGCGGGGTCAGGAGGCCTCGAACGCTTCGGCGACCGCGGTCCTGGTCTCGTCCATCGACGTCCGGCCGGCCTCCCGGGCGATCGAGGTCATCTCGACATCCGGCATTCCGCACGGGATCGCGAGGTCCCACGGGGTCAGGTCGCCGTCGACGTTGAGGGCGAAACCGTGGCTGGTGACCGATCGGCTGGAGCGCATGCCGATGGAGACGATCTTCCGTCCGGTGCCCTGGGTCCAGACCCCGGTGAGCAGCTCCGATCCGGGCGGCGTGTCGCGGCGCTCGGCCGGCACGCCGAGCTTGCCCAGCGCCTCGACCAGGCGCGTCTCCACCTCGCGGATGTAGTCCACGACGCCCTCGTCGGCCCGCAGCTTCACGATCAGGTAGCCGACCAGCTGACCGGGACCGTGATAGGTGAGCTGCCCGCCCCTGCCCGTGGACACGACGGGGATGCCGTGCGTCGGGTCGGGCAGATGCTCCGCAGGCGTGCGCTTGCCGATCGTGAAGACCGCCGGATGGCTGAGCAGCCACAGCGTGTCGGGCCGCTCGTCATCCTGTCGTTCCCGGACCAGCGCGGCCATGCGTTCCATGGCCTTCTCGTAGTCGACCAGGTCGTCCTGGATCAGCGCCAGGGGCCGTTCCCGCATAATCACGTCACCTCTCCGATGCGAGCATATGCCGCCCGCCGGGAGGCGTTCGCCGGTGGTCGTCAGTAGTAGCCCGGCCGCGCCGGCTCCTTCGGCACCAGGACCCACATGATGAGGTAGATCACGAACTGTGGTCCCGGCAGGATGCACGAGAGCAGGAAGAGCAGCCGAACCGTCGTCGGCCGCATGCCGAACCGCTCCGCGATGCCGCCGCACACACCGGCGATCATCTTGTACCGTCTCGATCGGTACATCACCGAACTCCCTTCGTCACCCGCCCACCGTCACCCGGTCAACGAACCGTCATGACTACCCGGTTCCACCGGCGACCCTGAGGAAACCCCGAGAAAACCCTGAGTCCGCGCGGCGAAATCCACCGGTGATCTCCCAGTCGATTAGGGCATATAGGGGGAGACCGATCCGTCGATGGAGATTCACGTGGATATCTCGGCACTGCAGGGGCAGACCAGGCTGCTGCTCCGACAGAAGATCACCATGATGGTGAACCGGTACGTCGTCCATGTGGCCGGGCCGGGCGGCTCGGAAGGGCCGGTCGTGGCCTTCGCTGAACAGAAACGGATCGCGCTCAAAGAGCAGGTGACGCTCTACACCGACGAGTCCCGCGAACGGGTTCTCGCCGGCTTCAAGGCACGCAAGGTGATCGATCTGGCCAGCGGGTACGACGTGGTCGACGAGACCGGCGCGCCCATCGGCATGTTCCGCAAGGATTTCGGCCGGTCTCTGCTGCGCTCCACCTGGCATCTCCAGCAGCCCGGCCTGCCCACCTACCTGGGGCACGAGCGCAATCTGCCGGTCGCGCTGCTGCGCCGGTTCACCGACTCGCTGTCGTGGCTGCCGTACCACTTCGACTTCAGCGTCGGAGCCTCGATCGCGTTCTCCGTCGACCGCCGGTGGGGCCTGCGCGACCGCTACATGATCGAGATCCACGATCCCCGGCTCGACCGCCGGCTGGTCATCGCCATGGCCGTGGCCCTGGACGCGCTGCAGGCCCGCTGACGGGAGCCGTCAGGTGCCGATCGGATGCCAGACGGTCTTGGTCTCCAGGAAGGCGGCCATCCGATCGATGCCCTGCTCCGCCGTCCAGTCGATCGGGCCGACCGGCGGACGCAGCACCCGCTTGAGGTTCTCGGCCGCCAGCTCCTCGCAGGTCACCGCGAGATCCGGGGCCGCGCCGGTGAGATCGATCGCGTTCACGTCCATGTGACCTGCCAGCCACGGGGCGATCTCCGCCTGGAACCCGGTCAGCACGTTGACCACGCCGCCCGGCAGGTCGGAGGTGGCCAGCACCTCGGCCAGCGTGATCGCGGGCAGCGGGGCACGCTCGGAGGCGACCACCACGCACGTGTTGCCCGTAACGATCACCGGAGCGATCACGCTCACCAGACCGAGCAGGGGTGCCGCCGGCGGCGCCAGGATCGCGACCACCCCGGTCGGCTCCGGGCTCGACAGGTTGAAGTACGGCCCGGCGACCGGGTTGGCCGAGCCGAGGACCGCACCGATCTTGTCGGACCAGCCCGCGTACCACACCAGCCGGTCGACAGCGGCGTCCACCAGCTCGCCGGCCTTCTTGACCGCGACCCCGTCCGCACGCACCACCTCGGCGGCGAACTGGGCGCGGCGCCCCTCCAGCATCTCGGCGACGCGGTAGAGGATCTGCCCCCGGTTGTAGGCGGTGGCGCCCGACCATCCGGGGAACGCCCTGCGCGCCGCGGCCACCGCGTCCCTGGCGTCCTTGCGCGAGGCGCGGGCCGCGTTCGCCAGGAAGTCGCCCTTGGCCGAGGTCACGACATACGACCTTCCGCTCTCAGAACGCGGGAACGCGCCGCCGACGAACAGCTTGTACGTCTTACGCACGGCCAGCCGCTCACTCATGCCAGCTCCCAATCCAGATAGGCCGCCAGCCCGTGACGGCCTCCCTCGCGGCCGTAACCGGACTCCTTGTAACCGCCGAACGGCGAGGCGGGGTCGAATCGGTTGAACGTGTTGGACCACACGACACCGGCCCGGAGCCGGGACGCCGTCCACAGCATGAGCGACCCCTTCTCCGTCCAGACGCCGGCGGACAGTCCGTACGGCGTGTTGTTGGCCTTCTCGACGGCCTCTGCCGGGGTACGGAACGTCAGCACCGACAGCACCGGGCCGAAGATCTCCTCCCTGGCGATGCGGTGCGACTGGGCCACGCCGGTGAAGACGGTCGGCGGGAACCAGAACCCACGGTCCGGGAGCGGGCACGGCGGCGACCACCGCTCGGCGCCCTCGGACTCCCCGGCCGCGGAAAGCTCCCGGATCTTGGCGAGCTGGGCAGCCGAGTTGATCGCACCGATGTCCGTGTTCTTGTCGAGCGGGTCGCCGAGCCTGAGCGTGGCCAGCCGCCGCTTCAGCGCGTCCAGCAGCTCGCCCGCGATCGACTCCTGCACGAGCAGCCGCGACCCGGCGCAGCAGACGTGGCCCTGGTTGAAGAAGATGCCGTTGACGACGCCCTCGACCGCCTGGTCCAGCGCCGCGTCCTCGAAAACGATGTTGGCGGCCTTGCCGCCCAGCTCCAGGGTCAGCTTCTTGCGCGTCCCGGCCAGGGTCCTGGCGATC
The DNA here is from genome assembly GCF_050942215.1 of Sphaerimonospora sp. CA-214678. Lineage (GTDB taxonomy): Bacteria > Actinomycetota > Actinomycetes > Streptosporangiales > Streptosporangiaceae > Sphaerimonospora. Next base: position 706,799 of record NZ_CP192056.1, on the reverse strand, counting down.
CGCCGGCCGACCTCGGTCGACCCGGTGAAGGCCACCTTGTCGACGCCGGGGTGTTCGACCAGCGCGGCTCCCGTGGCCCCGGCGCCGGTCACGATGTTGACCACGCCGGGCGGCAGATCCGCCTGCCGGCAGATCTCGGCGAATGCGAGCGCGGTCAGCGGGGTGGTCTCGGCGGGCTTGAGCACCACCGTGTTCCCGCAGGCCAGGGCGGGTGCGATCTTCCAGGCCAGCATGAGCAGCGGGAAGTTCCACGGGATGACCTGTCCGGCCACGCCGAGCGGCCTCGGGTCCGCCCCACCGTGCCCATGCGTCGGCCTCCGGCCGAACCCCGCGTACGCGAGCTTGTCGGCCCATCCGGCGTAGTAGAAGAAGTGAGCCGCGACCAGCGGCAGGTCCACGTCACGCGACTCCCTGATCGGCTTGCCGTTGTCCAGCGACTCCAGCACGGCCAGTTCCCGCGCCCGTTCCTGGATGATTCTGGCGATCCGGAAGATGTACTTGGCCCGCTCGGCGCCCGGCAGCGCCGACCAGGTGGTGAACGCCTCACGCGCGGCGCGGACGGCCCGGTCGACGTCGGCCTCGTTCGCCCAGCTGATCTCCGCGAGGGCCTCCTCGGTCGCCGGATTGATCGTCTTGTGGCGCTCATCCCCCTGCGACTCGACCCATTCGCCGTTGATGAACAGGCCGTACGACGGCCTGATGTCGACGATGTCCCGCGACTCCGGTGCGGGTGCGTACTCGAACATCACGTCAGCCTCTAGTCGAGTGTGAAGTAGTCGGGGCCGGCGTATCGGCCGGTGGCCATCTTCTGCCGCTGCATCAGCAGGTCGTTGAGCAGCGAAGAAGCGCCGAGCCTGAACAGGTCGGGGGTGAGCCGATCGGGGCCGGCTGTCTCGTTGACCAGCACCAGATATTTGATCGCGTCCTTTGTGGTACGGATGCCGCCGGCGGGCTTGACGCCGATCTTCCGCCCGGTCCGCCGGGCGAAGTCCCGTACGGCCTCCAGCATGATCAGTGTCACGGGCAGGGTCGCGGCCGGGGACACCTTGCCGGTCGAGGTCTTGATGAAGTCGGCTCCGGCGAGCATCGCGAGCCAGGACGCGCGCCGCACGTTGTCGTACGTCGCGAGCTCGCCGGTCTCCAGGATCACCTTCAGATGGGCGCCGTGCTCTTCCCGCGCGCCTCCGCCACCGTTTTCGTCCCGCACGCCTCCGGCGCCATTGTCGTCCCGCACGCCGCCGACACGACCGCACGCGGCCCTGACGGCGGCGATCTCCTCGAAGACCTTGAGGTAGTCGCCGGCGAGGAAGGCGCCACGGTCGATCACCATGTCGACCTCGGCCGCTCCGGCGGCGACCGCGAACCGGGTCTCCGCCACCTTCACCTCCAGCGACGAGCGCCCGCTGGGGAAGGCCGTCGCGACCGACGCCACCTTCACGTCGGTGCCCCGGAGCGCCTGTACGGCGGTCGCGACGAGATCGGGGTAGACGCAGACGGCGGCGACCGGCGGGACGGACGCGTCGGCCGGGTCGGGCCGTACGGCCTTGGCGCACATCGCCCTGACCTTGCCGGGGGTGTCCGCGCCTTCGAGCGTGGTCAGGTCGACCATGCGGACGGCCAGGTCGATGGCCTGCCGCTTGGCCGTGGTCTTGATCGATCGCGTGCCCAGCATCGCGGCCCGGGCGTCCGCGCCCACCCGGTCGACCCCGGGCAATCCGTGCAGGAACGCACGCAACGACGCGTTGGAGGTCGCGACCTCCGCGAGCGGAGTAGTCATAGTCGGCACGCTCCCAGCATCCCCGACGGGTCCGACGGAGTCCAAACTCACCCGAGCCGAGATCCGTCCGCCGTTTTTGGCAGGTCTGGCCGTCAGCGGCTCACCGGGTCGAACCGGAGATCCCGATTCCCGGCCGGTGACCGGCAGCGGCCGATCACGGGACGTACGCGGGCGTACCGTCGGCCGGCGACGCCCGCGATCTCGGACCGCCCACTCCGCCGGCACGCGGTACGTCTCCGCCCGCGATATGGCCGCACACCGGGCTCATGTGGCTACTCGACGCCAGGCCAGCTCGTAGACCGAATCACTCCTCCTCCCATACTTGGTGCTCGCTCGCGATGGCGGTCTCGTGACGGCCAGGTCGCTCAGCCGCCGGCAGGCCTGGTGAATCTCGCCGGCGTAGCCGTGATCGTCGCTCGCGACGAACAGAACACCGTCGCGGGCCAGGCGTGACGTGAACAGCGGGAGTGTGTCCGGCCGCAGAAGGCGGCGCCGGCTGTGTCTCCGTTTCGGCCAGGGGTCGGGGAACAGGACTTGAATCAGCTGCAGTGTCTCGGGAGCGACGAAAGGGAGGACTTCCATTATGTCGCCACGAACAATACGGACTCGCTGCGCCTGATCAGCCGGAAGGCTCAGCAGCAGCGAGGCCACTCCTGGGCGATAAATGTCAACCGCCAGGATACGCTCTGTGCAGGTCCGCGATATCAGATCGAGGGTGGACTCGCCGTTTCCGAAGCCGACGTCGATGATCTGTGGGGAGAATTCCGCCACGCTCTCCGCTTCCAGCCCGTATAACGGCCAGAGCCGCTCCAGGCCATCACGCTTGGCGGCAGACATCCGCGATCTGCCGGACGTCAGATATTGTCCGCTTTTCAATGTGTACAGCTCCCACCCTTCGGAGGCGCCGATCCGCTTATTTCGACATCTTCCGCGCCTTGTCCTCAGGTCGTCGCACGTACTCGTTGCCGATGACGGCGGCCGGCAGGCCGGGGGACGAAATTCGCCACCCAGGCTTGTTCGGCGGTTTCCACCGTGACATCGATTATGGCATCGATCAAGGACCGACTCGAAACGAACCAGGCGAGCATCATGATGGCGAAAGATATGAGGATCGCGTGAACATGCTCGATCGCCCTCACCCTGTCGAGCCCTTTCAGACCCTCCAGCATGAACCCGGGACGACAACGCCACGGAACGACGGCGATGGCTGGAACTTCTCGCGCCGGCGCGAGCCCCGGGCGTACACATCAAGGAACGTCGCATCCAGGACGGCGAGAGGCCGCCGCTCCACTCCGCATTCCACGATCTTCAGCAGGATTTCGAGAGAGATCGTCTATGGAGAGGTCATTCCGTGCTCCGGCCGTTCGCGGGTGTAACTCATCCGTCGATACAATACACTGGCCGGGAAAGCTCGACTTTGCGAATGTCGTTCTTCCCGCGCCGGGCGGTCCGCTCAGTGTGGGCGTCCCGACATCGGCGACGCTTCCGGCAGACCGGTCGCGGGCGCGGGCTCGCCGCGGTGCCGCATCGTCGGCCCCTTGCCATGGCACCGTCGTGAGCGGCTAAACTCGGGATACCCGAAGGGGAGTAGTCCCAAATCCACTGATCGACATACTGGCCCGGGCGTTCGCGCCCGTAATGCCCGGTCGTGGAGCCCATGCGGCGGACGAGACCTTCGGCCCGACAGTCATGTCCACCATGCTGCCGGGCCGGAGCCTGTCCCCGACTCCCACGGGTACGGAACCACGGCCCGGCCGCACCTACGGAAAGGCGGCCGGTGCAAGCCTTCTGGATCTCCCTCGTGGTCATCTTCGTGGCCGAGCTCGGCGACAAGAGCCAGCTCATGGCACTGACCTTCGCGACCAGGTTCAAACCGCTGCCGGTGCTGGCGGGCATCACGCTCGCGACGGCGGCGGTGCATCTCGCCAGTGTGGCCCTCGGCCGGGTGGTCGGCGACGCGCTGCCCACCACGACCATCTCCGTCGTCGCCGGGCTGGCGTTCCTCGGCTTCGCCGCCTGGACGCTCCGCGGCGACGAGCTCACCGAGGAGGAGTCGGCCAAGGCGGCGAGAACCAGGCGGAACGCGTTCTTCGCCGTCACCGTCGCGTTCTTCCTCAGCGAGCTCGGTGACAAGACCATGCTCGCGACGATCACCCTGGCCACCCAGCACGGCTGGCTCGGCACGTGGGTCGGCTCCACGATCGGCATGGTCGCCGCCGACGCGCTGGCCATCCTCGTCGGCCGCTGGCTCGGCGCCCATCTCCCCGAGAAGTGGATCAGGTACGGCGCGGCAGCGGCCTTCGCCGCCTTCGGCCTGCTTCTGCTGGCGGAACCCCTGCTGACATAGGTCGGTCCGGCAGACCGGGTCAACAGGCCGAATCCCCAGTCCGGCTTGACAGTCCAGCGCGGCAGTCCAGCGCGGCAGGCCGGCTCGACGGGCCGGCTCGACGGGCCGGCTCAGGTCAGGAGCGACAGACGGTGGGCGGCGGCCGCCGCCTCGGCCCGGGTGGAGACGCCCAGCTTCGGCAGGATGTTCGACACGTGGACGCTCACGGTCTTGGCCGAGATGAACAGCTCGGCCGCGATATCGCGGTTGCTCCGGCCGGCCGCGACCAGCCGGAGCACCTCGAGCTCACGCCGCGTCAGCGCCGCCGGGGTGGCGGTCCGCGCGGCCGGGGCGGCCCGCCGTACGGGGGCATCGTTCAGTTGGGCGCCGACACGGCGGGCGAGGGTCTCGATCCGGGTCACGAGCGGGGCGGCCCGCAGGGCCGTGGCGAGCGGATGCGCCTCGCGCAGCCGGGCCGACGCCCCCTCGCGATCACCTGATGCGGCGGCTCCGGCCGCCGCCTGCAGCAGCGCCTCGGCCCGGACGTACGGCCGCCCCATCCGCTGCCACGCCCGGGCTGCCGCGTCGAAATCACCGCGGTAGACAAGACGGAAGGCCTCGCTCACCGGACCGTTGCCTCCCATGACGGCCGCCAGCTCGTCGGCCCTGGCACGCAGCGCACCGGCCCGGCGGGCGTCGACGGGCTCGGCCGCGTCGCAGACGAGCCGGATCGAGGCGAACAGCCGCCAGCCCAGCATGGCCTTGCTCGACGGCGGCGGATCGACCAGCGTCCCCATCGCGGCTTCCAGCGCGTCCAGCGGTTCACCGCGCATCAGGTGCCAGGCGAGCAGCAAACGGGCGTTGTTCGTCCGCTCCTGGGCCCATTCGTCCCTCTGCGGGGTGAAGGCGCCGACCTCGGTGAGGAACTCCCGCGCGAGATCCTCCTCCCCTCGGGCGATGGCGATCTCCGCGTGCACCCGCAGCAGATGCCAGCGATTGCGCGGCGCCGAGCCCATCCTGATCGCGCCTTCGACGACCTGGATGGCCTCGTCCCAGCGGCCGAGCGAGGCCAGCGCCTCCGCCCGGTTGTTGGCGATGAACACCCCCTGATGGCGGTAGCGGCCGTACCGCCGGGCGAGCCTCTCCCCTTCGACGGCGAGCGCGACCGCCTCCTCCGACCGGCCGAGGTTGTCGAGCGCGTCCACGTTGTTGGCCAGCGCGCGCAGCACGATGCGGGGGGAGTCCAGCCGTTTCCCGATGGCCAGAGCACGTTCGTTGATCATGAACGTCGTCTCCATGTCTCCGGCCATGGAGTGACCGAGCGCCAGGTTGACCAGCAGGTCGGCCTCCTGGCATTCGTCGCCCATCTGCCGGGCGATGCGCAGCGCCTCATGGGTGACGGTCGCGCCCTCGACCCGCTCGTCGGCCGCCATGAGCACCGTGCCCAACCGGGTGAGCACGATGGCCCGGGCCTCGGTCGGCAGCGGGACCAGGCGCTCGGCATGGCGGAGGTCGTCGAGCGCGCCCGGCTTGCCCTTCTGAGTCTTGATGTTCGCCCGGCGCACCAGCAGTTCGGCCACCCGCTCGGGCGCGGTGTTCTCGTCGAGCTCGCGCAGCGCCGCCCGGACGAACTTCAAAGAGCGGTCCATGTCGCCGCTGACGTGTGCCGCCTCGGAGGCACGTTCCAGGATCGTCACATAGTCGACGCCGAGGCGCTCCGCGGCGTCCGGCACCTTGTCCCACAGGGTCAGCACGCGTTCGAGCAGCTGGATCTGCTCGGTGTACGCGAACGACATGGCGGCCTCTCCCGCCGCCTCCCAGGCCGAGATCAACGCCCACAGGTCGTCGCGCGCCGAGTACCAGTGATGGGCGATCTCGATGACCGCCCGGCCCGGCGGCACGAGCGAGCGGTCCCGCTCGATCTCTTCGGCGTACCGCGCGTGCATCCGGGCGTGCTCGCCCGGCAGCAGCTCGTCGTGGACGGCCTCACGGATGAGCGCGTGCCGGAACGCGTACGCTCCCCCGTCGGCGACCTGCAGGACGTTGGCCGCGATCGCGGGCCGCAGCGCGTCCTCGAGCTCGGTACCGGACAGCACGCTGACCGCTGCGAGCAGCGCGTGCCCCACCCGGACGCCCCCGGCGGCGGCCGTACGGAGCACCCGCTGGGTCTCCTCGGGCAGGCGCTCGATGGAGCCGAGGATCAGGTCGTGGAGCGAGTCGGGGACCGAGCAGTCGTCGCCGGAGTCGAGGATGGCCTCCACGAACAGCGGGATGCCGCCGCTGCGCTCGAAGACCGTGTCCACCCGGGCGAGTTCCGGGGTGACGCCGAGGATTCCGGCCATCTGCGCGGCGACCTCGTCCTGGGTGAAACGCGGCAGCTCGACGCGGACGACGCCGTCGACCCGGCCCAGCTCGGCGAGCACCGGCCGGAGGGGATGGGTGCGGTGCAGCTCGTCGGACCGGTAGGTCATGACCATGAGGACCGGCGAGGTCCTGAGGTTACGGCTGAGGAACGCGATCAGATCGCGGCTCGACCGGTCGGCCCAGTGGATGTCCTCGATGACGAGGACCACCGGCCGCCGCTCCGCTAGCCGTTCCAGCAGCATGAGGATCAGCTCGAAGAGCCGGGCACGGGCCGTCTCCGTCTCGCTGTCCCCGCTGGGCTCGCCGAACTCCGGCAGGAGGCGGGCCAGGTCACGGCCGGCCCCCTCCGGGAGGAGCGCGGCCACCTCGGCCGCGCTCGTCTCCCTGACGAGCTGGCGCAGCGCCGCGGTGAACGGGGCGTAGGCGAGGCCCTCGGCGGACAGTTCCACGCAGCCCCCGATCAGCACGTGGACGTCCACCTCGCCGGTCTGCTCGACGAAGCGGTTGATCAGCCGGGTCTTCCCGACACCGGCCTCGCCCCCGAGGAGCACCGCCGCCATGGCCTGCTTGCGGGCCTGGTCGAAGGCCTCCCCCAAGGCCTCCAGTTCCACTTCCCGCCCGACGAAGACAGGGCTCACTGCGCGGGACGTCATGACGTCCAGCATGTCACGCCGCCCACGGCATTTCGCCCGATTTTCTGGGGGTTCGCTCCACGCTCAACGGCACGTCAGAGCTTATTCAGGGGGGCCGCCAAGCCCGGCCGGGAGGGAGGGCCCGGCCGGGCCTTCGTACGCGGATCATGACGGGGAGAGCTCGCCGGAGTCGGCACGCGTACGGCGCCGCGCGCCGTCCGACCGCTTGTCCTCCTTCTTCGCGGCCCGCACCCGGCGGATGAGACGCTGCCGGGCCGCCTCCTCCCTCCGCTCGGCGGAGAGGCTCTTCATCAGCTCGTAGTGCAGTTCGGGACCCATGTGGTCTCTCCTCGCGTGTGTCATTCGTTTACACACTCAAGGCTCGGTCTAAGGCCCCTCCGGCCACATCGGGCGGATGCCCTATCTATCGCCGTGCATCGGCCCGTCCTGTGCCACAGGACTCCTAAGACACCCTCATGATTGCTTATCGGGTCTTACCCTGGCCTGATTCCGGCCTGGTCAGGGCCTGGTCAGGTGCTCGGTCCCTCAGAGGGAGACCCCCACCAGCACGGGTTCGTTCACGAGCACCACGCCGAACTTCTCGTGCACGCCGTCACGGACCTCCCTGGCCAGAGCCAGCAGGTCGCGGGTGGACGCCGTGGCCGTGGGGTTGGTGAGGGCCAGCGTGTGCTTGGTCGAGATGCGCACCGCGCCCTTTTCGTACCCCTTGGGGTACCCCGCGTTCTCGATCAGCCAGGCGGCCGGCACCTTGACCGAGCCCGAGCCGTCCGGCATCTCCCATCGGGGATGGCCGGGGGCGCGCGAAGCGAGGTCGGCGGCCCGCTCCGCGGTGAGGACGGGGTTGGTGAAGAACGATCCGGCGCTGCGGGTGTCCGGATCGGCGGGATCGAGCACCATGCCCTTGCCCCGGCGCAGGTCGAGCACGGCGGCGCGGGCCTGCGCCAGCGGCACCCGGTCGCCCGGCCGCACGCCGAGCCGTTCCGCCAGTTCCTTGTACGCGATCGGCCCCGACAGCTCTGACCTGTTCAGGGCATAGGTGACCGCCAGTACGACGTGCCGTCCCGGGTCGTCCTTGAACGCGCTGTGCCGGTAGGCGAAGCCGCACTCGGCGGGCGTCAGGTCACGTGTCCGCCCGGTCGTCCGGTCGTAGACGCGGACTCCGATGATCGTCTGAGCGACCTCCTGGCCGTACGCGCCGACATTCTGTATCGGCGTGGAGCCCACCCGGCCCGGGATCCCCGAGAGGCACTCGATCCCCGACCAGCCCTCGTCGACGCATCGGGCGACCAGGGCGTCCCAGTCCTCCCCCGCCTGCGCGGTGATCACGACCCGCTCGCCGTCCGCTCCGTCCCCGGCGACGTCGATCCCCTCGCTGGACACGTGTACGGCGAGGCCGTCGAATCCGTCATCGGAGACGACGAGATTGCTGCCGCCGCCGAGAACCAGCACGGCCTCGCCGTCGCGGTCGGCCCCGGCCACGACGCCGACGATCTCTTCCGGGGAACGGGCCTCCACGAAGGCTCGGGCGGGACCGCCCAATCGCAACGTCGTGTACGGCGCGAGCCGTACCTCTGCCAACCGGTCGGCCATGCGTCCTCTCAGCGGCTCCACATCGGGTTCTCTGGCACCGGCCGCACCGGCCGGACCCGCGTGACCAGGATATTGGCATCCTTCCCGGGAGCCGTACGGAACCTCAGCCCGAGCCGGATCCCGCGTCGGAGGCCGTACCCCCGCCCGTGCCCCCGCCCGTGCTCTCGTCCGGATCCGTTGCGGGGTCCACGTCCGAGTCCGCTACCGCCTCCGCTATCGATCTGTCGATCCTCGACGTGGCCGAACTGCCATCCCAGAGGAGTTGCGAGGCGACCATCGACTCCGTCCCTGACGGCGTCAGCGCGGTCTCGATCGTGCCGCCGGGGGCGATGTCACGCTTGCTCTCCGTGATCTCCCCCGGGCCGACCTCGTCCGCGGCCGCGCGGGCGGCCTCGGCCCGGGGCCGCGGCATCGCTCCGCCGGCAGCGTCACCGGCCCGGCCGGGCACCTGCTCCTGCTCGGCGACACCGGCGACGTCCGCGCTCTCCCGCTGCGAGACGACCGGGTCGTCGATGCGCGTCCCCGCGTCCTCCCGTCCGGGCCGGCCGTGTTCAGGCCGACCAGGTTCAGATCGATCGCGTTCTGGCCGGTCAGGGGTGCTGTTTCGCTCGCTCACGTCCCGACCGCTACCCACCATCACCCCACCCAATCGGGGGCATATGGGATGAGTCAGGCGAGTTGTACGACGGCGCGGGCCTTGGACATGACCCGGGAGCCGCCCGATCTCGCGGTGAGGACCACGATCACCCGGTTGTCGTCAAGCTTCTCCTCGATCCGGCCGCTGACCGTGATGGTGGCGCCCTCGTCGTCGTCCGGGACCACGACCATCGACGAGAAACGGACTCCGTAGTCCACCACAGCGCCCGGATCGCCCGCCCAGTCGGTGATGAAACGCCCGCCCTGGGCCATGGTGTACATGCCGTGGGCGATGACGTCGGGCAGCCCGACCGCCTTGGCCTGGCGCTCGTTCCAGTGGATGGGGTTGAAGTCGCCGGAGGCACCCGCGTACCGCACGAGGTCCACCCGGCGCACCGGGTAGTCGGCGGCCGGGATCTCCTGGCCGACCTCAACCTCGTCGTACCTGACCTTCGCCGTCCCGGGCCTTGCCGTCGCGGTCATGCCGCTCCCCCTCGCTCGACGATGATGTTGTAGGCCCGGCAGACCAGATCGCCCCCGCCCGTGGTGACCTCGCTGCACAGGGTCAGGAACTCGTTGCGGCCCACGCTGCGGATCTCGGTGATCGTGGTGGTGCAGTGCAGCTCGTCCCCCGCGTAGACGGGGCGTTCGTACTCGAACCGCTGCTCACCATGTACGACCATGGTGAAGTCGAGCCCGAGCTCCGGATCGCCGAACGCCTCACCCGCCTCCGACATGGTGAACACGATGGGGAAGGTCGGCGGTGCGACCACATCAGGGTGACCGGCCGCGACGGCGGCGTCCTTATGGTGATAAATCGGATTCTGGTCACCGATCGCGGCGGCGAACTCCGCGATCTTCACCCGGGATACCTCGTAGGGGGAGGACGCCTTGTACGCCCGCCCGACGAACTCACGGTTCAACGCCATCAGGCCCGTGCTCCTTCACGCTTCACCCCGAAGAGCTGTCGAGGCGACGGTAGCAGCCGATCCGCATCCATCCCGCGCAAGGACTCACCGGCCGACGCCCGCCGGATCGGGCGGAACCCGCCTGGACCATGAGGCGTGCGGGCAAGCCGGCACCTGCCGTGCGACCCCGGCGGGACAGCCGGGGCTCGCCGCTCGCCGAAACGGCACACGGAAGCCGGACGGCCGCCGAGCCGGACGGGCGCGCGTCCGAAGGGGTGCCGAGCCGGACGGATGCGCGTCCGAGGGATGCCGAGCCGGTCGGATGCGGACACGAAAACCGGCGTCCCGTACGGGAACGCCGGTCACGTCGGTCTGACTGGGCCGGAGCCGTCGACGCTATCGCGTCTCGCGGTGCGCCCGGTGCGTCTTGCAGTTCGGGCAGTACTTCTTCAGCTCAAGCCGATCCGGGTCGTTGCGCCGGTTCTTCCGCGTGATGTAGTTGCGGTGCTTGCACTCCTGGCAGGCCAGCGTGATCTTCGGCCTAACGTCTGTGGCAGCCACGTGGGAGTGCCTTTCTGCGTCTGGGACTACTGGACAACCCGAGCCGGAGCCGCATCGTGCGCGAAACCGGCGAGGGTAGTAGCGGAGGCCGGACTTGAACCGGCGACACAGCGATTATGAGCCGCTTGCTCTGCCTGACTGAGCTACTCCGCCTGGACCGGCGAACTGAACCGGCCACGCAAGGATACCTGACCAGCACGTTCATTCGCGTACATGGACCGGACCCCGCCAAGCCGAAAGCCCCATCCGAGAACGCCCGGACAGGACTCTTCAGCCAGAGCCCCCAAACGGAATCGAACCGTTGACCTTCTCCTTACCATGGAGACGCTCTGCCGACTGAGCTATAGGGGCAGGCCGCCTGCGCTCTCGGCTGGCGGACAGGTGTAACTGTACACGCCGACGACCGACGACGCGAATTCGATCTCAGGCTCGTCGTACGGCCGCCGCCGGCATCAGCCGACCGGGCTTTCCGGCGTGGGGATGACACCCGTGAGGTCCGCCTGTTTCCGCAGGTCAGCTGGCACGTCTGCGGTGATTTCATATCGGGTGAAATAGCCCTTGCCGCGCACCGGCACCACGCCGCTGAGCGTCACCGTCGCGTCGTACGGCGTGTCGGCGCACCCGGGCAGGCACCACGACCCGCTGAGCCTGCCCTTCCCGGCGGCCCTTGTGGGACCCCAGCTGTGCCAGGTCACCCCGTTCAACGCGGTGAACTCGGAGACCACCAGGTCCGTCGGCCGCCGATCGGCCCTGCCCTGCTCGGCGTCATGGAGATTCAGCACGTAGACCGGGGTTTCGGGGACGGCGTCCGGGCCTTCAGAACCGGTCGAACCGCAGGCGGCGGCACCGAGAAGGGCCGCGCTCACGAGGACCACGCCGAGACGGATGTCCGCGGGAAGGACACGATGCGGATCCCGCACGGGCGGGTGCGCCAAGGGCGCGTCGATCGGATGCATGGAGTCCCCCTCGCGAGTCTGGTGCCCAGACGCTGGAAGGGATGCTCCGGCTATCGGGCGGCGGTCCGCACGTCTGCGTCCCGTCCCGGAAACGAGAACAGCTCGCACAGGTCGGCGAGGTCGACGTGGCGTGCGACCTCCTCGACGGACAGGCAGTCGGCGACGAGCCTGCCGTGGCGGCGGACGCGCAGGACCTGCCGGCCGCCTACACGCGCCGGCACGATCTCATACCCGTCGGGTCCCACCCATCGGCTGCTCACGGCAGAACAAGCTATCGTGTTTTCCCACCCTTATCCGGCAATGACACAGGTCTTAGCGGTGTCTCCGCCGAACGCTCGTCAGTCCCCCGTAGCGGTGGCAGACGGGCGGGTCCGTCAGCGCGTGCCCCCCACCCCAGGAGTACGGGAAGCGGTCACGGTTCTCGTACCCGATGCCGGCCGCCCGGTCAGTTCGTGATCGAGGGGCGTGGAAGCCACGGGCCGGCCCGAGCACAATCATCACCATGACGCCCCATCTTTGGACAGACAAGATAAATCCCGCAAATCCCGACATTAGCCTTTTTGAGTAGTTCACGGGTGAGTTCGGCGAGGGCCTTTACCTTCCAGAATCGACGCTGCGAGGGAAAGGCGTTACTCTCAGTAAGACAGAGCTTGTCCCGCGCTTGTCGCAGCGACGATGGCGCGCGGCCGAGAGTGCTTGACAAATGCTGCCCGTCGTGACCGCGGTCCCGAGTGGAAATCTCCGCGTACCGCAGGGCATGCTTTACCGGGCACCACCTACGTCGTCGGTGCCCTGTTCGACGATGACAGCGCGTTCGACGCGTCCACGGCAAGGAGAACGAAAGGAACCACCGTGGAGACGTGGACGGTAAACACACCTGATCACACCCGCTGGGCGGTGATGGGGCTGCGCGGGGAGCTGGATCTGCATGCGGCGGGCGAGCTCCGCGAGCCGCTGCTCGAACTGGTCACGGCCCGCGGTCCCTGGCTCGCCCTCGACGTGAGCGAGCTCTATTTCATCGACACCACCGGCGTGGGGCTGCTCGTGCGGCTCATGCACAACCTGCGTGAGAAGCAGGGCGACCTCGCGCTCATCGGGCCGCGCGGACAGGTTCTGCGCATCCTGCGCTGGACCAACCTCACCCGGCTGTTCCCCGTGTTCGACTCGGTCGCCGACGTGCTGGCCGATGCCTCTGCCCACTGACGCCCACCCATCAATCAGCAAATCGGATAAATCGGAAGACATGTAATTTTCACTCCCTGTCACAGCGTTGTCGCTGGCTGCCGATTAGTTTTGACCCTTTACTAACTCGTCCTGTGTCGCCGGAAGTCATGCCCTGCTTATCGTCCCGAGCATGAAGATGCGAGTGATCACGGCGAGCCTGGCAATGCTCGGCTCGGTCGCGGCGTCGCTCGTGATCGGCCAGGCGGCACGGGCCGACACGACGATCTGCGAAAAGTACGGCTCGACCACAATCCAGGGCGGCAAGTACGTCGTCATGAACAACAACTGGGGTGATGACACCCAGCAGTGCATCAACGTCACGAGCACCGGATTCCAGGTGACGCAGGCGTCGCACAACAAGGCGCAGAACGGCGCCCCCGGCTCCTACCCCGCGGTTTACGCCGGTTGCCACTACGCCAACTGCTCCAGCGGCAGCGGCCTGCCGATGGCGGTGACCGACAGCCGGTTCAACAGCGTGCAGACGAGCGTCAGCATGACGTACTCGGGCTCGGGCGTCTATGACGCGGCCTACGACATCTGGTTCGACCCGACCGCGCGCAGAGACGGCCAGAACACCGGCGCCGAGCTCATGGTCTGGCTGAACCACACCGGCTCGATCCAGCCCGTCGGCTCGAAGGTCGGCACGGTCAACCTCGCCGGCGGCACGTGGGACGTCTGGTACGGCAACTCCGGCTGGAACGTCATCTCCTACGTCCGGACCTCCCCGGTCAACTCCATCAACTTCGCCGTACGGACCTTCTTCGACGACATGGTGAACCGGGGTTACGCCCAGCGGTCGTGGTACCTGACCAGCGTGCAGGCCGGGTTCGAGCCCTGGGTCGGCGGCACCGGGCTGGCCGTGAACAACTTCTCCTACAGCGTGGGCGGAACCGTGCCGCCGCCGGACCCGACCCCGACCCCGACGCCCACAGCGACCGGCGGCACCGGCGCCTGCCAGGTCGCCTACAGCAAGAACGAGTGGCAGGACGGCTTCACGGCCAACATCACGGTCAACAACACCGGATCGGGCACCATCAACGGCTGGACCCTCGGCTTCAACTTCCCCAACGGTCAGAAGGTGACCTCCGCCTGGAACGCCGACGTCACGCAGAGCGGGTCCTCCGTGACCGCACGGAACCTGTCGTACAACGGTTCGATCCCGCCGGGCGGCAACACGTCGTTCGGCTTCCAGGGCAGCTGGAGCGGATCGAACGGCAACCCGACCGGCTTCACGCTCAACGGCACGCCCTGCTCCACCGCCTGATGACCCCGGCCTGACGAGCACCGCCCGATGAGCACCGCCCGATGAACCTCGTCTGACGAGCGCCGTCGAGCACCGTCCGACGGCCCCGAAGACGTCGTAATCCCGAAGGGCCGGCCTCGATCACCACCGAGGCCGGTCCTTACGCTTCTCCTCACCGGAGGACCCGCCGGCCGACCTGCCCAGGCGGAACGGGCTGGCCGTCGTGACGGTCACCCACGATCTCGCCACGCTCTCGATGGTGGATACCGTGGCCGACCAGGACCGACGCGATTGCCGGCGGTAGATCAAGCGCATTCAGCTCCAACGACTACAGCGGCACCAACACCGGGGCCAACCGCGTCGATCTGTGCGTGGTGACGCTGCTGCGTGCCATCCTCGGGGCGGATTCGGGCAAGGCCGCGCGCTGCTCCCGCCGGAATCAATCGTCATCGAATTCGATGTGCAGACTGCTCGAATAGCTCCGGCCGGAGTTCTCGGACTCCCGGCCCCAGGACGGAGCCTCGCCCTCGATGAAGACCTCGACCGCGCTGAACTCGTATCCGTCCTGTGGCCGGGCCTCCCAGGTGAAGCGCACACGCCGGCCGGGAGACAGCGACCGATAGCCCTGCCCGAGCTGGGCGATCGTGGAGAAATGGGCGAAGACGTCGGATGGAAGGTCAGGCGACCTCAGGACTCCCCAGCCCTCCTCGTCGTACCAGGAGACGACCATCCCGCGCGTCATAAGTCCATGATCTCACCCGCTCACCCGGGAAACCGTGGCCCAAGGGGAGCGGTGGGAACCCGCCTATTCGAGATCTATCGATCATGATCAGGCAATTCCAGTTCGCGTATACGCACGGATCACCTACCTCACGTCGTGCCGACTGGCAGCGAGTGCGTCTGGTACCGCTCGCACGATGGCTCTTGTGACCTGATTCCACGCATATCGGTGGACCGGCGACAGACAGCGACTCAGGGTGGCCTACGGCTGCATAAGCCCGGAAAGCAGAAGAGGCCCCGGAGGGCCTCTGAGCTGCTGCTTCGCTGGTGGCAGGTCCAGGGTTCGAACCTGGGTAGGCTGAGCCGACGGTTTTACAGACCGCTCCCTTTGGCCGCTCGGGCAACCTGCCTCGTCATCCGCTCGCGCGGCGACAGGTAGAAGAATAGCGGACTTCCAGGGTGCACGTGACACGCATTGTCCCTGGATGCGACTCGGGCGACCGGTGAGCCCACATCGGCCCACGTGACCGCGTACCGCAGGTCATAGTGGCATGGTGATCAGATGGGCGCGGGACGAGGACCTCGCAGGACTGGCGGATCTTGAGCGCGCTGCGGACACGATGTTCGCCGACATCGGCATCGTCTTTCCGCCCGGGACGACGATGATCGAGGAATGCGACGATGCCGGGCGGGTCATCGTCGCCGGACGGCCTCCGGTGGGGTTCGCCATGCTCGGTCGGGTCGACGACTGCGTGCACCTCGACCAGCTCGCCGTACATCCGGATCATGGCCGTCAGGGCATCGGAACCCTGCTGCTCGACGCCGTGTGCGATGCCGCGGCCGTTCTCGCGCCGGCCGTGACACTGACGACCTTCCGGGATGTGCCGTGGAACGCGCCCTGGTACGCCGGCCGCGGCTTCGCCGTACCGCCTCCGGAGCGGTGGGGGCCCGAGCCGGCGGCGCTGGTCGAGCACGAGCGGGCGATCGGGATCGGGCAGGCGCCCCGTGTTGTGATGCGCAAAGACCTCTCACCATACGAAGACCACTAATGTCAGAGGCAACGGAGAGAGGACACTGACACCGATGGCCGACAGCAGTTTCGACGTGGTCAGCAAGATCGACCGGCAGGAGGTCGACAACGCTCTGAATCAGACGGTCAAGGAGGTTGGGCACCGCTTCGACTTCAGGGGCACCGGCGCGAGCATCTCCTGGTCCGGGCAGAAGGATATTGAGATCAAGGCGAACAGCGAGGAGCGGGCGAACGCCGTACTCGACGTCTTCAAGGAGAAGATCATCAGGCGCGGGCTGTCGCTCAAGACCCTTGACGCGGGTGAGCCGAAGCTCTCCGGCAAGGAGTACCGCCTGATGGTCGCCCTCAAGGAGGGCATCGACCAGGACAACGCCAAGAAGATCTCAAAGATCATCCGGGACGAGGGGCCCCGGGGCGTGAAGGCTCAGATCCAGGGCGAGGAGCTCAGGGTCAGCTCCAAGAAGAAGGACGATCTCCAGGAGGTGATCGCCCTGCTCAAGGGCAAGGACCTCGACATCGCCCTCCAGTTCACCAACTACCGCTGACGCTCCGGTCGCCGAGGCCCTGACCTCTGGGTCAGGGCCTTTTCTCTACCCCGGATTCGATCACTCCGGCTACGTTGGGGGTGTCGATCGGAGACGACGGGAGGAGGCGACGGGATGCCGGAGCCACCGGACGCGGCGGGGGCCGAGGAGCACGCGGCGTTCTTCGAGGTCGAGCACGAGTTGGGCGTCCTCTTCCGGCGCGCGCACGCGCTCTCCGCTCACATGGGGCACAGGACGCACCCCGAGTTGGAGCCCGGGGCGTACGGACTGCTCGTCCGCATCGACCGGGCGGCACCCGTACGGCCCAGCGATCTCGCGGCCTACCTCGGCGTCGGCAAGGCGACGATCAGCCGCCAGGTGAAGATGCTCGATGAGCTGGGTCTGGTCGACCGGAAACCCGACCCGCTCGACCGGCGTGCCCATCTGCTGGTCCTCACCGAGGAGGGCCGGCAGCGGCTCGGACGTGCCCGGGGCGCCCGCCGGCAGCGGCTTCACATGCTGCTCGCCGCCTGGCCGGAGGAGGACGTACGGCTGCTCGCCAGGATGCTTCGGCGGTTCAACGCCCTCACGGAAACGATGACGACGGCGACCCGGCGGGTCTGACGGCCACGTAAAGAACAGGCCGGTAAAAAGACAACAGGCAAGCCCCGTTAGGCGTGTGTTACCACTTCCTCCCCAACCAGGAGCCAAGCTGTCATCTCAGGTCCTCTACACTGCGCCTACTACGCAGTACGGCTCGCACCAAAAACTGAGGAGGCCGCGTGGCTCCCTGGTCCACTCATCGGAAAACGGCGGGAATCGGCGCGTTCGCGCTGGCGACGGCCCTCCTGATCTCCTCCTGTGGCGGAGAGTCCACCTCGACCACCGACGCGACGGGATCGGCCGCTCCTTCGGCGGCGGCGGGTGTCCAACTGGTCAGCTCCGGCAAGCTCACGACCTGCACGAACGTCCCCTATGAGCCGTTCCAGTTCAACGACGAGAACGGCAAGGTCGTCGGGTTCGACGTGGACATCGTGGACCTCGTCGCCAAGAAGCTGGGCGTTGAGCAGGCCATCGTCGACATCGACTTCGCCGCGATCAAGAGCGGTGCGGCGATGAACGCCGGCAAGTGCGACGTCGCCGCTGCCGGCATGACCATCACCGACGAGCGCAAGCAGAACATCGACTTCTCCGTGCCCTACTTCGACTCCACCCAGGCGTTGATGGCGAAGAAGGGCAGCGGGGTCACCTCGCTCGACGACGTCAAGGCCAAGGGCCTCAAGCTGGGCGCCCAGGCGTCCACGACCGGCCTCATGTACGCCAAGGACAACGGCTTCGACCCGGTCGAGTTCGCCGACTCGCCCAAGGAGTTGAACGGCCTGCAGGCCGGACGCGTCGATGTGATCATTCAGGACCTCCCCGTCGTGCTGACCTGGCTGAAGAAGTCGGACATCGGGGAGAAGTTCGAGATGGTCGCCAGCCTCGACACCGGTGAGCAGTACGGCATCGGCATGAAGAAGGGCAACACCGAGCTCGTCAAGGTCGTCGACGAGGTCATCGAGGCCGCCAAGGCCGACGGAACGTACAACGAGATCTACAAGAAGTGGTTCGGCACCGAGCCCCCCACCTCGTCGTGAATTCCGTGAGTGAGCAGCAGGCGCCCCTCCCCGCCAGGGGAGGGCTCAGCCCGCGCAAAAGGCAGCAGATCGGGCGGGGCGCGCAGTACGCCGTACTGATCATCATGGTGATCGCCCTCGTTCTGGTGGCCGACTGGGGGTCGATCCGCCAGAACTTCCTCAACGGCGACGTCGCGGGCAAGGGTCTGCCCGACCTGTTCACGGTGGCGTTGAAGAACACCGTGATCTACACGATCTGCGGATACATCCTCGGCTTCGTGCTCGGGTTGCTGCTGGCACTGATGCGGCTGTCGTCGGTCGCGCCGTACCGGTGGATCGCGGCCGGTTACGTTGAGATCTTCCGCGGTCTGCCGGCCCTGGTCATCTTCCTTATGATCATCAACCTGCCGATCGCCTTCCCGGGGTTCGAGGTCCCCGGAGACGTGTACGGCCAGGCGGCGCTCGGCCTCGGTCTCGTCTCGGCCGCCTACATGGCCGAGACGTTCCGGGCGGGTCTGCAGGCCGTCCCGAAGGGGCAGATGGAGGCGGCACGCTCGCTCGGCATGCCGTACATGCGGGCGATGATCTCGATCATCATTCCGCAGGCCGTCCGGATCGTGATCCCGCCGCTCACCAACGAACTGGTGCTGCTGTTCAAGGACAGCTCGCTGGTGCTGTTCCTCGGAGTCACGGCGAGCCAGGTGGAGCTCGCCAAGTTCGGCAACGACCAGGCCTCCACATACGCCAGCCCCACCCCGATCTTCGTGGCCGGCGTGACCTACCTGCTGATCACTATCCCGCTGGGCTACGTCGCCAGGCGGCTGGAGGCGCGTCAGGGGGCGGGCAGATAGATGAGCACGGTCGAGATCAAGGACCTGCACAAGTCGTTCGGCGATCTGGAGGTGCTCAAGGGCATCGACTTCACCGTCGAGAGCGGTCAGGTGGTCTGCGTCATCGGACCGTCCGGGTCGGGCAAGTCGACGCTCCTGCGCTGCGTCAACCTCCTCGAACAGCCGACCTCCGGCAAAGTGGTCGTCGAGGGGATCGAGCTGACCGACCCCGACGTGAACATCGACGCCGCACGGCGGCGGCTCGGCATGGTGTTCCAGCAGTTCAACCTGTTCCCGCACCTCACCGTGCTGCGCAACATCACGATCGCGCAGGAGCGGGTGCTGAAGCGCAGGCGCGCCGAGGCCGAGCGGGTCGCCAGGGAGAACCTGGAGAAGGTGGGCCTGCTGGAGAAGGCCGACGCCTATCCGGCCCAGTTGTCCGGCGGTCAGCAGCAGCGGGTGGCGATCGCCCGGGCCCTGGCCATGAACCCGTCCCTGATGCTCTTCGACGAGCCGACCTCGGCGCTCGACCCCGAGCTCGTCGGCGACGTGCTCGGGGTCATGCGCAAGCTCGCCGAGGACGGCATGACCATGCTGGTCGTCACCCACGAAATGGCGTTCGCCCGTGAGGTCGCCGACCGCGTGGTGTTCATGGACCAGGGCGTGATCGTCGAGGACGGCCCGCCCGCGCAGGTCATCGGCGACCCTCAGCACGAGCGGACCCGCGAGTTCCTGCGTCGCGTCCTCCACCCGGGAGACTGAGTCGCCGGCGACGTGATGCCGGCTCATGCATGGAACGATGCCTACGATCCGGACGACTCCCGGCGGACCAGGTCGCATCGATCAGGCAAGCCGTACGGGTGCGATGATGTGCGGGGCGCGTCAGCGGCCCACTCCTGACGTGCCCCCTCGGCCGCGTCCGCCGACCGGGGAGACCGCTCAGCGGCGGTAGCCTGCCATTCGTTCGAGGCGGGCGACCCGCTCGGCCGTCGAAGGGTGGGTCGAGAACATCCGCCCGAGCCCGGCGCCCCGGAACGGATTGGCGATCATCATGTGGCCGGCCGAGGCGAGTCGCGGGTTCTCCGGCAGCGGCAGCCGACGGACGCTCAGCTCGATCTTGCGCAGCGCGGAGGCGAGCGCGAGCGGGTCGCCGGTCAGCCGGGCGCCTGACTCGTCCGCGGCGAACTCACGGGACCGGGAGATGGCCATTTGGATCAGGGCCGCTGCCACGGGACCGAGGATCATCACGAGCAGCGTGCCCAGGAAACCCGGCCCCTCGTCGTCGTCGGAGCCGAAGAAGATCCCAAGGTAGCCGAAGGAGGTGATCATTGTGGCCAGCGCGCCGGCGATCGACGAGATCAGGATGTCCCGGTTGTAGACGTGCGACAGCTCGTGTCCGATGACCCCCCTGAGCTCGCGCTCGTTCAGGATGCCGAGCATGCCGTGCGTGACGCACACCGCCGCGTTGCGTGGGTTGCGTCCGGTCGCGAACGCGTTGGGCTGCATCGTGGGCGACAGGTAGAGCCTCGGCATCGGCTGGCGGGCGTCATAGGACAGTTCCCGGACGATCCGATAGAGCACCGGCTGCTCCACCTCGGAGACGGGTCGCGCCCGCATGGCGGAAAGCGCGATCCGGTCGGAGAAGAAATAGGCGACGCCGTTGGTCGCGAGTGCGACCACCAGGGCGATTTGTATTCCTGTGCCACCTCCAAGCCAGGCCCCCACCACCAGCATCAATGCCGACAAAATCCCCAGAAGGACCGCGGTGCGCAGACGCTGCACGCCTCCTCCTTCCGACGTGATGCGTTCCGCCCTGTCAACGAGCATGGCCTGGGCGAACGTTCCCACGGTGCGCGGAGGCGCGCTCAACCCACCGCGGACAGCACCACCTGTGGGGCGAGCGAGAAGACGACGGTGACGAGCATCGCGGCCCCGGCCGCGACGACCGCGGGGATGACCGGGACGCCGGAACCGGGCTCACGGCATCCGGGAACTCCGGGAGCTCCGGTGACCGCCGGGGCGCCGGCACCGGCCGGGACGGCGGAGACGGTACGGCTCTCGCCCATGGTTTCCGGGGTGAAGAGCCGGGCCGTCCAGGCGATGTAGTAGTAGAGGCCGATCACCGTGTTGACCGCCATCACGAGGGCGAGCCAGCCGAGGCCGGCACCGACGACCTCCCGGAACACCACGATCTTCGCGAAGAGACCGGCGAGCCCGGGCGGCAGCCCGGCCAGGCAGACGAGCGAGAACGCGAGCGCCAGACCCGCCGCCGGGTTCCGGTGGACCAGCCCCCGATAGTCGTCGATCTCGTTGCGCACACGACGCCGCGAAACGATCATGACTATCGCGAAGGCGGTCAGGTTCATCGCCGCGTAGAACACCAGATAGGCGATGGACGCGGCCACCGCCCCGCCGATCACATCCCCGCCCGACGTTCCGTTCCCAGGCAGCACGGTTCCAGGCAGCACGGTTCCAGGCAGAGCGGCTCGGGGCGGCACGGTCCCGGGTGGTGCGGCTCCGGACGATCCGGCACCGGATGTCCCGGCTCTCATGGAGGCGGCCGCGGCCAGCGGCGCGAGGATGTATCCGGACTGGGCGACGGACGACCAGGCGAGCAGCCGTACGGCATGGCGCTGCCGGATGGCGAGGACGTTCCCGGCGGTCATGGTCAGGGCGGCGACGACCGCGACGATCGGGGTCCACACCCCGGCCCGGCTTGGCAGCGCGGTCGTGAGGACGAGAATGAGCCCGGCGAACCCCGCCGCCTTCGAGACGACCGACAGCAGTGCCGCCACCGGAACCGGCGACCCCTGGTACACGTCCCCTGCCCAGGTGTGGAACGGCACCGCCGCGATCTTGAAGGCGAAGCCGGCCACCACCAGCACGATCGCCACCGCGGTGACGGCCGACTCGGGCCCGGCGGCCACGGCACCGGCCCCGATGGCGGGCCCGGCTTCATATGCCCGCGCCAGGCGATCGAGATGCACCGAGCCTGTCATTCCGTACAGCAACGACACACCGAACAGCATGATCGCGGTGGAGACCACGGACACCAGGAACAGCTTCAGGGCGGCCTCCGCGGCACGACCGTCGTAGCGCCGCAGCCCGATCAGCGCGAAGACCGGCAGCGACACCAACTCGAGCGAGACCACCAGCATGATCAGATCACGGGAGGCGGGCAGCAGGACCGCGCCGGTGAGCGCGGCGAGAAGCAGGAGATGCCACTCCCCGACCGGAATCCGTCCGCCGGCCAACTCGGTCATCGACAGCAGCACGATCACCACCCCGGCGGCGAGCACCAGCCCGGCGAAGACCAGTGCGAACCGGTCGGCCGCGAACGAGCACGAGCCTGCGTCTCCCGCCGCACTCAGCGACGACGGCACACAGAACGTGCGCCGCGCCCCGTCCGGCGAATGCGTACGTGCGATCGTCTGGACCACCACGACGGCGAGGGCGGCCAGGACGCCGCCGAGCGCGACCAGCCCGAGCGCCCGCCCCGTGCCCGGCCGGTGTGGCAGGAAGGCGTCGAGAAGCAGCACCAGACCGGCCGCGATCACGAGGATCAGCGGCGCCGCGATGGCGGCGTAGTCGATCGACTGGATCACCGGAGGCGCTCCGCCGTCGAGGACGCTGCTCATGGCACCACCATCACCGGGCCGAAGACCGCCTGAACGGCGGGTGTGGTGACGGCGAGGAGCGTCTTGGGCCACAGCCCGAGCAGCACGATCAGCACGACCAGCGGCATCCAGGCCGCCCACTCGCGCGCCGTGACGTCCACCGCTCCCCCGGTTCCGCCGACCTGCCCGGTTCCTCCAAAGCTCCCGATTTCCCCGGCTCGCCCGGCGGTTCTCGCCGGGATGCCCTGCGGCACGGCACGATATGCCGCCACGCCGCGCCCCGCGGCCGCTTCCGGTTCACCCGGAACCGCCCGATGGACCCCGTGGGTGACCCGGGACAGCAGGCGGAGGAAATAGGCGGCCGTCAGCACCGCTCCGGCTCCCCCGACGGCCATGAACACCAGGAACAGCGGCCTGGGCAGCCCGGCGGCCGGCCGGAACGCCCCCAGGAGCGCGAGCATCTCACCCCAGAACCCGGCGAGGCCGGGCAGTCCGAGTGAGGCGATGCACCCGAACGTCAGCAGCGACCCCAAGTGCGGCATCCGGCCGAGCATCCCGCCGCCGAGCCGGGCCATGTCGGCCGTGCCGTACCGCTCCTTGACCGCGCCGACGAGGAAGAACAGCAGACCCGTGATCAGCCCGTGCGCGACGTTGCCGAACAGGGCCGCGTTCATGCCGACCGGGGTCAGCGTCGCGAACCCGAGCAGCACGAAGCCCATGTGGCCGACGGACGAGTACGCGATCATACGCTTGATGTCCCGCTGGGCGAGGCAGGCCAGCGAGCCGTAGACGATGCCGACCACCGCCAGCGCGCCCAGCCAGGGGGCGAGTGCCGCCGCACCCTCAGGAAGCATCGGGACGGCGACGCGGGCGAAGCCGTACGATCCCATCTTCAGCAGCACACCGGCCAGCAGCACCGAGCCGACGGTGGGGGCCTCGGTGTGCGCGTCGGGCAGCCATGCGTGCAGCGGCCACATGGGCGTCTTGACCGCGAGCCCCGCCCCGATGGCGAGGAACGCCAGGATCTGCGCCGAACGGGGCATTCCGGCACCGTGGCGTCCGGCCAGGGCCACCATGTCGAGTGTGCCCGCCTGTGCCCAGATCACGAGCAGGCCGATCAGCAGCACGACCGAGCCGAGCAGCGTGTAGAGGATGAACTTCACCGCCGCCGCCCGCCGTCCCGTGCCGCCCCAGACGGCGATCACGAAGTACATGGGGACCAGCACGACCTCGAAGAACACGAAGAACAGCAGCAGATCGAGGGCGAGGAACGTGCCGATCATGCCGACTTCGAGCACGAGCAGCGTGCAGACCAGCGCCCTCGGCCGTCCGCCCTCCGGGGGATGGCGGGTCAGGTGGACGAAGCACAGGAACGTGAGCAACGCGGTCAGCACGACGAGCGGCAGCGAGATCCCGTCCACGCCGAGATGGAACCGCAGGCCGAGACCGGGAATCCAGGACAGGTCGGTCTGGAGCCGCATCCCTGCGCCAGGGCCGCCCCCCGTGGAACCGACGTGTCCGTACGGCAGGGCGAACGCCGCCGCGACCGCCAGGGCGAGGGCGAGGACCAGCCCGGAGACGGCGGTCCCGAACGCGACGGCCCTGCCACGAGTCCGGAAAGCGGGCATGGTCAGGGCGGCGGCCCCCAGCAGGGGCACGGCCACGAGGACGATCAGCAGCCGGCCCATGCGACCTCCCCCGTCCCCCTGATCACGCCTCCCGGAAGACCCCGGCCATCGCCCGTTCCCGGAATGTCGCCGCACGCCGCGCCGGCCCGACCCGGATCGGCCCGGACCGCACGGGCTCCGGCGGGGAACGCGACGGCACGGAGATCCGACGTTCGGGTCATGCCAGCACCACCGCCGCCGTCACCGCGATCAGCAGCAGCCCGGCCACCAGACCGGTGACGTAGAGCTGCGCATTGCCGTTCTGGACCAGCCGGACCACGCCGGACAGGCCGATCGCGGCCCGGCCCGACCAGCGGACCGCACCGTCGATCACCCGCTCGTCGGTGCGCACGACCCCCCTGGCCAGCCGCAGGACCGGGCGAGCGACCATCGCCGCGTACACCGCGTCGGCGTAGAACGCCCGCTCGCACGGCGCTCGGAACGGCCCGAGCAGCCTCGCCGGATCCCTGACGGGGTCGCCGCGCCACAGCGCGTAGACGATCCCGGCGCCCAGCAGCGCCACGACGAGGTCGACCGCCGCCGATGCCCCGCCGGCTCCCGAGTCGATGACGCCCCGCCCCGCGAACCACGGCCAGGCGACGCCGAGCAGCAGGGTGGGCACGGTCAGCACTCCGATCGGCCAGAGCATCGACCTCGGCGCCTCCCGGCCGCCGAACACGTGGACGGCGGTGCCCGGAGGCGGCTCTCCCCGCGACCGGGCCGGCCCGAAGAAGGTGCGCAGCCAGGCGCGGGCGGCATAGGCGCCGGTGACACCGACGGTCAGCAGCGCCGAGCCGTACAGGAACGGCTGAATGACGCCGTCCGAGCCCTCGATGACCGAGATCACCGCGTTCTTGCCGAAGAAGCCACTGGACGGAGGAAGCCCCGCCAGCGCGGCGAACCCGATCGTCATCGTCCAGAACGTGACGGGAAGCGCCGCGCGCAGGCCGCCCATGCGGCTCATCAGGTTCGACCCCGCGTGATGGATCACCACGCCGGCGCACAGGAACAGCAGCGCCTTGAACGCGCCGTGCGACAGCAGATGGAAGATCGCCGCCTGGTCGCCGCCGACCTCGCCCAAGCCGCGGACGCCCGCGGGGCCGATGCCGCCGGGGACGACGTCGCCCTTCGCAAGGCCCGGGCCGTACGGAACGTCAGGGCCGTTCGGGCCGCCCGAGCCGGTCAGACCGATGGTGCCGCGCACACCGGCCGCGAGCGCCCCGGCCATGTAGGCGAGCTGGCTGATCGTGGAGTGGGCGAGCACCCGTTTGAGGTCGTCCTGTGCCAGCGCGGCGAGGGCCGCCCCGAGCATGCCGATCGCGGCGATCACGGCCAGTGCGTCGAGCGTGGGCCGTGCCCCCAGGAACAGCGGATAGAGCCGGGCCACGACGAAGACGCCCGCCGCGACCATGGTGGCGGCGTGGATCAGCGCGCTGATCGGAGCCGGGCCGGCCATCGCGTCCGGCAGCCAGGTCTGCAGCGGCACCTGGGCGCTCTTGCCCGCGACCCCCATGAGCAGCAGCAGCGTCGCGACGATCAGTGTGCCGGTGGGGATGTCGGCCCGCAGCACGTCATCGATCCGGAAGCTTCCCGCCGCCATGCCCAGCGTGAAGATCCCGAACAGGAATCCGACATCGCCGAGCCTGGTGACCAGGAACGCCTTGACGGCGGCCCGCGAGTTGGCCCGGTCCTCCCACCAGTGCCCGATGAGCAGGTAGGAGCAGATGCCCATGATCTCCCAGCCGACGTAGAGGACGATCAGGTCGCCCGCGTAGACCACGAGCAGCATGGCACTGGTGAAAAGGCCGATGAACGCGCTGTACGACGGGTAGCGGGGTTCACCCCGCATGTACCCCACCGAGTAGACCTGCACGGCCGACGCCACCATGACCACAAGGATGCCGGTCAGCACTGACAATCCGTCACCGCGCAGTGACACGGAGATCGGGAGCGATCCCGTCTCGATGAGCGTCAGCGCGCCCTCCACCCGGCCCGGCAGGAAGGAATCCCAGAACCCGCCTCCTCCCGGCCAGGAGGCCACGCCTCCGGGCAGGTCGAGGGCCAGCCGGAGCGCGAGCCACGAAGTGAGCACGGCCGAGGCCGCCGACGCCGTGATCGCGAACCACGCCGCCCTGCGGCCCGCTGCCGCGTCGGGAGGTTCCGTACGGCTCCCGCCGCCGCGCCGTCCGGTCCCGGCCCTGGTGCCCAGCAGGCCGGCGACGGCCGCGGCGAACGGCAGCAGGATGATCAGGGCCACGATCGTGATCACATCGCCGCCTCCCCGCCGCCGCTCACCGCCGTGCCCCTGCTCCCGCCTCCGTCCCCGTCCCCGCCCCTGTCCCCGTCGTCGCTCTCGTCGTCGCTCTCGTCGTCGGGACCGGCGGCGTTCTCCGACAGGGCGCGCAGGCGGTCCACGTCGATCGTCCGTCTGGTGCGGAACACGGCCAGCACGATCGCCAGCCCCAGGCCCACCTCGGCGGCGGCGATCACGATGACGAACAGCGTGAGCACCTGCCCTGAGTGCAGCCGGTCACGCAGCCATACGTCGAACGCGACCAGGTTGAGGTTGACCGCGTTGAGCATGAGCTCGACCGACATCAGCACGAGGATGGCGTTGCGCCGGGCCAGCACACCGTACACACCGATCGAGAACAGCAGCGCGGACACGACGACCGGATAGACGATGTGCACCCCGGCTCACCACCCCCGGCCGCTCGGCGGACCCGTGGACACCGCCCCTCGGCGCGGGCCGATGGCGACCGCCCGGCGGGGCGGCCTCATTCGCGCCCCCCGATATCGGTGCGGGACAGGGCGATCGCGCCGATCAAGGCGGCGAGCAGCAGCACGGACAGGACCTCGAACGGCAGCACCCAGGTGCGGAACACGCTGGAACCGAGCGTCCCCGCCGTCCCCTGACCCGGTTCGAGAGGGGTGTAGGCCGGGTGGAATCCGGACACCACGACGCTCACGAGCACCCCGGCGGTCGCGGCGCCCACCACCGCGGCGGCCAAGCGGTTGCCGGAGTCGAGGTCCGCCGACCGTCCGATGGGCGCACGGGTCAGCATGATGCCGAACAGCAGCAGCACCACGATCGCGCCCACATAGATCAATACCTGCACCCAGGCGACGAACTCGGCGGTGAGCACGAGATAGCAGCCGGCCAGCGCGCCGAAGCAGACCACCAGCCACAGCGCGGCATGGACGAGTCGCCGCGTCGTGACGACCAGCAGGGCGGAACCGAGCGCGACCACCCCGAGCAGCAGGAACACGATTTCCGGCCCCGACGGCGGCCAGAGTCCCGGCTGCGCCTGGGATGTCACGACTCCTCCTCTGACCCGTCCTTCTCCGGCGTCGGCGGTCCCTGCGGGTCCGGTGAGTCCAGCGAGTCAGGTGAGCCCGGCGGTCCCTGTGAGCCGGGCGAGCCCGGCGACTCCCGTGCGTCCTGCGGCTCAGGCCGGGCGGGCCGGGACGGCTTCGGCAGCGCTCCCGGCGGCCGGATCGAGCGGATGTCCCGCATCGCCCTCGGCGGCTCCCGACGCGGCGGCGCACTCGGAGCCGTGGCGCTCTCCGCCGACGCCGCGGTCGTCTCCGGCTCCTTCTCCGCCTCGGCCGTACGGCCGGGCGATGCAGTACGGCCGGGCCGGGACGGCGGGCGGGCTGCGGGGCGGGCGGCCGCGGCGATCTCCTTGGCCGGCTCGGCGCCCACCTCGTGCGGCGGCGGGGGAGGAACGGTCTGGGCCCATTCGCCCAGCCGATCCTTCTCATGGATCAGATCGCGGATGTCGTACTCCGCGTACTCGAACTCCGGCGACCAGAACAGCGCGTCGAAGGGGCAGACCTCGACGCAGATTCCGCAGTACATGCACAGCGAGAAGTCGATCGCGAACCGGTCGAGCACGTTGCGCGCCCGTGGACGCCCGCCCTCCGGCGCCGGGAGGGTCTCCTTGTGGGAGTCGATGTAGATGCACCAGTCGGGACACTCGCGGGCACAGAGCATGCACACGGTGCAGTTCTCCTCGACCAGGGCGATCACGCCCCGGCTGCGGGGAGGAAGTTCGGGATGCTCCTCCGGATACTGCTGCGTCACCGATTCGCGCAGCATGTGCCGGAAGGTCACGGCCAGGCCCTTGGCCAGCCCTTCTCCTGGTATGCGCGCCACATGCAACATCATGGCGCACTATCCGCCCCAGGTGAATGCGCGACCGTTCACGGGGGTGTCAGTTAACTTCGCTGATTCACCCATTGCCGGTCGATGGTCCCCTTCCGATCAGGGCGGGGGGACCTTTCCGATCAGGGCGGGGGACCTGCCCCAGGCTAGGCGGCCGCTCCCTCCTCAGACGTCCGGGGCCTGACGAGCCACAGGCCCGTGCCGTACATCGCGAGGCCGAGCAGGACGAAGGCGGCGGCCACCGGATAGCGCAGTCCGGGCGGCATGTAGGTGGCCAGGAACCAGGTGTGGCGCGACATGTCGTTGGCCACGAAGACGGCGGCGATGATGCCCTGCGGGACCAGCGGGATGGCGCCGAACCCGAAACACCACCAGGCGATCGACTTCTGCGTCTTCGACAGCCGGTCGAGGCGGAACTTCATCGTCGTCTCCGGCTTGCGGCCGGTCCGCTTCGCATCGAGCAACTCCGGGCCGTGCGAACGCAGCCGCCGCTCAGCCAGCAGGCCGAAGCCCCAGTAACAGAGCGCTCCGGTCACGACGCCCACAGCCACGCCGGCCCAGCCGTACCGCACCGCCACGAGCGCGGCGGGCGCGCCGGTGGCGATCACCAGCACGATCATCAGATAGGCAAGGCCGGTCAGGCCGCCGTCGTCCTCGCTGGTGCGCAGCGGGTTGCCCGCGCGGCGGTGCGGGTCGGTGCCGGGCACCAGCGCGTACACCGAGATCAGCGGCACCAGTCCGGCCGCGCCGCCCAGCAGGGCGGACAGCAGCGCCAGCATCAGCGGCCACGGGCCCCCGGTGATCGCGGTGAACGCGACGGTCAGCACGATCGCCACCGGCGCCTGCGCCGACAGCCACGCAAGCTGCCTGCCGCGCACGTCGCTCACACCCGGCGTCATCAGCGTCAGCCACAGCGCGGTGCCGTCGGTCCCGTACACGTTGGAGGCCATGGCAGCGGCCATCACGACGAAGATCGGGCCGGCGTAGGGCAGCATGCCGTCCCAGCCGAGGATCAGCGGGCTGGCCGCGAAGCAGACGTTCGCACTGTCGTAACCGACCGCCAGCAGGTCCGGATCGACGAAGGCCAGGTAGATCGTCCCCGCGGCGAACAGCGCACCCAGTGCGGCGCCGGTGCCCGCCGTCCGCGCCCGCCGGCCGTGGAAGGCGTGGCGCAGCACCGCCACCTTCATCCGGGCCATGGTCAGCGCGACAGCCACGCCAGCTCCTTGCTCCCGGTCTCCTGGTCAAAGATCCGCAAGGTTCCGGAGAACGTGGCCGTCAGCCACTCCGGGGACAGGCCGAAGGGCGAACGCTCCGACGCGACCACGATCCGGGACGGTGGTCGTCCACACTGTCCACAGCCCCTCCGCGCGGTCGTCCACAGGATGCTCATAATGTTGCCGGAAGGATTGAGCAAAGTGTGCGGCAAATACGTAGGGTCGGCACATGAGCGGCTTTGGAGGACAAGGACCGTACGAGTCCTATAAGCGGCAGGGACCGT
Organism: Sphaerimonospora sp. CA-214678; assembly: GCF_050942215.1. GTDB lineage: Bacteria > Actinomycetota > Actinomycetes > Streptosporangiales > Streptosporangiaceae > Sphaerimonospora. Next base: position 676,888 of record NZ_CP192056.1, on the reverse strand, counting down.
ACCCATCCGGGCAGCAGGGCTCATCACCGAATCCCTACCAGGCCTACCCGGTGCCCCCACCGCCTCGAGCGACGCCGCCGGTGCCACCGCCGGTGCCACCGGTGCCACCGGTGCAGCCGGTGCAGCCGGTGCAGCCCCCACGGCCACCATTCGTCCCTCCCCCGCCGCCGCAGCCCCAGCCGCACGGCGGCCCCGGCGTGGGGAGCGTCTTCTGGGCCCTGACGCCGCTGCTCACCTGCGGTTTCGGCACGCCCTTCACGATGCTGTTCGCAGCGGTGAAGCGACGGAGCGCCTGGCTCGGGCTCGCCTCCGCCGCCTACGCCCTGGCCGTCTTCCTGTGGATCGTCATCTTCGACGACCACTACCCCGGCGATCTGCCGCCGGGCCCCGGCATCCTCATGTTCGGCGGCATGTTCGGCAGCTGGCTCGGCGGCACCGTGCACTCCTTCATCATCAGGCAGCGGGTCTTCGAGACGCCCGGGATGACCGCGAACGACCGGGCGATCGCCCTCGCCCAGCACCGGCGCGCGCTGCGGGAGCAGGCGAGAGAACTCGCGGAACGCGATCCCTCGATGGCACGCGAACTGCGGATCGGACGGCCTGACCTGCCCCGGCAGTACGACGACGGCGGTCTGGTCGACGTCAACCACGCCCCGGCTCGTGTGATCGCCGCGCTGCCCGGGATGACCCCCGCCCTGGCCGAGCAGGTGGTGAAGGCCCGGGAGACGGTCGGCGCATTCGTATCGGCCGAAGATCTCTCCGCCGCGGCGTCTCTGCCGCCCAATCTGACCTCGGAACTGGCCGAATACACCATTTATCTACCCTAGTAATCCGGTAATCCTGATTGCCGGACCGCATATCCCTGGCTCATCCTTCGGCGCTTGCCTACGCTTGACAAAGCGTCAGCCGTCTCGCTGGAGGAATCCGTGCCGTCACCCGAGATAGCCGAATGCCAAGCGGACATGACCGCAACCGCCGCCGCCGTACGCGAGGTCCTCGACGCGCTCGGCGCCATACCCGGAATGTTCGGCGACGCCACCTGGAGGGGACCGGCCGCCGATCACTGGGCCGCCGACTGGAACGCTCGAAAATCCCAGCTCATCGCGCTGCTTCATGCCGTGTTGAGCGAACAACCGCGCCTGGTCGCCCGAGTGGAGGAGGGGACGCGCAGAAGGGCCGTCTTATAGGTACGTCGCACCGAAAAGGGGACGTAATGGGGGAATTCGTCGGGGTCAATCCGGTCAACCTCGCGGAATTGGCCAAACGCCTGCAACGGCTGCATGAGGTGCTGGCCAGAAATGGGCCGATAATTCAGCAGAAGATGCGGCAGTGGGACAGCGAGGTGAGCTTCGCCCAGTTGCCGCGCCTGACCGGCTCGGCGCTGAACGACACCCGCGACATGAACGCCCGCACTGCCAAGGCGTACGGCCTGGCGAGGGAGAACGGTTGGAATCCCGCCATGCTTCCGGGCCTGCCGTTCCCAGTCCGCAGACCGCTCCCGGCGGACGGGCCCGGCCTCATCGGCCCGCGTTCGCCGTACGTCCAGCTCGACTGGGACACCACAGGTCAGAGCGGATATCAGGCCGAGCAGGACGTCCAGGCGCTGAAGGACGCCCTCGCCGGCAAGGATCCTGAGGCGGTCCGGGTCGGCCTGGCGGGGGTACGGGAGCACCTCACGCAACATCTCGACGACAGGCCGTACCTCGCCGCGTTCTGGGCGCAGGCCGGGCCGCTGGCGCTCCAGGCCGCCCGGGCGCTCTGCAACCGAACGGGAGCCGCCCTGTTCAGCACGGAGAGCGCGAGCATCCTGCGGGCACTCGGCTCGTCGCTGGCGGCTGCCAGCCAGATGCGCGTCGGCACGGGCAAGGACGGCCGTCCGCTGCTGGCCCCGGAAACCAGGGCCGCGATCACCAAGAGCTCCGACCCCTGGTCGGTCGGCATGCTCTTCAAGTACGGCCCCGACGGCAGATCCTGGGACTCGCACTTCCTCGCCGAAGTCACCCGATCCATGCTCGACGCCCGCGCCGCCGGCAAAATCCAGGTCCCGACCCCGTCGGATCACGGCGGCATTCTCGACCAGGATCGCGTCCTTTACCAGAAACGCCTCGCCGACTTCGACCCGGTCCTCGCGGTAATGGATCGGGCGACGCAGAACGGCCAGGCCGCCCGGCATGTCCTCGGCGACCCGGATAGCGGCCTGAAGTACGCGAAGATGCTCGTCAGCGACGACTGGCACACGCCCGGTGTCAAGGTCGGCCCGTACGGCAAGGCGAGCGGCGCCGACCCGTCGCTCACGGTGGACCGGATCGATCTGACCTCCCATGCCGCCGAATTCCTCAACGCGGCGGTGTCCGCTCCCCGAGGCGCCTCCGACGACGCCAAGGAATCGGCCTGGTCCGTCGTCCACATCGTCCAGGCCACCTCGGAGTTCGCCAAGCTCCACCCGGACAAAGTCCTCCCGCACGAGATCCGCCAATCTCTCATCTACACCGCCGATCGCTACTTCCCCGACTTCGCCGCGTCCGCTGATCACAGCGTCAGTAACGGCGTAAAGCTTCGGAGCGGCGAGCCCACCGGCCCATATCTTGCTTGGGTCGCTCGCCCCGACTTGAAGAGCTTCCTCAGGCAGGCACTCCACGAGCCCAAGGACTTCGGCAGATTCCAAGGGACCATGGATGCTCGCATCAGCGCCAGCGTCACGTCGACAATCAAGGACAAGAAGCAGAACTATCTTGTGGAGATGGCGTCCCTGTACGGCCTGCTTTCCTCTGTTCACGCAGACCTCAAGTTCGAGGACGGCGCAGAGAAAGATATCAAGGCACAGCGCATACAGACCGCCCTCTCACTGATCTTCGAAGGCTTCGGTGCTTTCAACTTCTCCAATTCAGACCGGCTCGACACGAGCGCCCAGGTGTTCCTGGCGGCCGCACAACCGGTGCTCAGCGAAAAGTTGAGAACCGATAATGCAGCAAACGCCGTGAGGGCGAGCCGAGAAGAGTTCAGAGAGCAACTCCTCGATGTTAAAGTTTCAGTCACCCAAGGCCTAATCAATGCGGGCGCTGTCAGGGTTCCCACAGAAGCATCCTGGTTCAGGAACGGCACCATAGCTCCCGACACGAACTTCAACGACTGGTACAGCCTCCACGAGAACCAGGAGCTCCATGGCCAGACCCTCGTACAGTGGGTACAGGCAGCAGAGCACGCCATGAACATACAGGGGCCTCGATGACCAGATTCTTTGTGCGAGGAGCCCGATCTGCTGCGGTCATAATAACGACAGCAGCGACCCTGACCGGCTGCGTAAGCAAGACTTCTGCCCCGCCCCAGCCAGGTATTTCCCAGGACCGCACGTCCATCATTCATAAGGTGATTGAATGCCTGGCAAACAATGATGAGATCGATCGACAGGAACTCTCCGACGCCACCTGGTTCAAAGATGGCAGAGTTTCTCCCAATGTGGACTTCAACGACTGGTACAGCACGCACGAGCAAGCAGTATTCGCAGGAAAGACCTTGGTGAACTGGACTAACGAGGCCGAAAGGATGGGAGTCGGATGGAAATGTCCATTTTGATGCAGGAGTTCGGCATCGCCCGGATGACAGCCCACAAGGTCATGAAGGCACTGCGCGCAGAGGGCATCATCTACACAGTTCGCGGGCTCGGCAGCTTCGTCAGCCCTCGGGAGGGCGATGGGGCTGCTGGGGATGATCCGGATCCGGCGGGGTCCATGGCAGGGACTGAATAGGCGCATCGGAAGCTGCCGTCGTTCTCGCAGTCGGCAAGCGTCCGCAACGGCCTCATCTGGCGGAATCGGCTCGCACCTCTGGGCCAGTTGGTAGGTCAAGAGGCACCGCGCGGCCAGGGTGCGGTCAGGTGACGAGGACCCTGATGACGCCGGTGAGGGCGAGCTGGAGGAGGGCCAGGGGGACGAGGCCGATCCAGGCGAGCCGCTGCAACTGGTCCTCGCGGAGGCGGGGATAGCTGACCCTGACCCAGATCACCACGAACGCCAGGGCGAAGACCTTGATGAGCGTCCAGACCGGTCCAGGAAGCAGCGGACCATGCCAGCCACCGAGGAAGAGGACGGTGGTCAGCGCCGACAGCACCACGATCCCGGCGTACTCCGCGAGCATGAACAGGGCGAACCGCAGACCGGTGTACTCGGTCATCGGGCCCATGATGAGCTCCGACTCGGCGATCGGCATGTCGAACGGAGGCCGGCGCAGCTCCGCCAGCCCGGCGACGAAGAAGACCACCGCGCCGATCGCCTGCCAGGGCAGCCACCACCACCGCCACTGCTCGACGATCCCCTGCAGCGACAGCGTGCCCGCCGCCATCGCCACGCTGGAGGCCGCGAGCACGAGCGGCAGCTCGTACGACATGAGCTGGGCCGCGGCCCGGATGCCGCCCAGCGCGCTGTACTTGTTGGCCGACGCCCACCCCGCCATGATCACGCCGAGCACGCCGACGCCCATCACGGCCAGCACGAAGAACAGCCCGGCGTCGAGGTCCACCCCGGCCAGCCCGGGACCGACCGGGATCACGACCATCACCACGAGGTACGGCACGAGCGCCACGGCCGGCGCGATGGCGAACACCCGCCGGTCGGCCGCGGCCGGGATCACGTCCTCCTTCTGGACGAACTTGACCCCGTCGGCGATGAGCTGCGCCCATCCGTGGAAGCCTCCGGCGTACATCGGCCCGAGCCGAGACTGCATGTGGGCCATGGCCTTGTGCTCCATCTGCCCGACGATCAGCGGTAGCAGCAGGAATGCCGCCACGATGACGGCCAGCCGTACCGCGATGTCGAGCAGACCGGCCATCTCCCGCCTACCCGTCCCTGTGCGGGGGCTCCGGTACGGCTCGCGCGGCGCCTTCGCCCCAGTCGGCGGGAACGCCCGGGGGCAGCATCCTGCGGCGGCCGGGTGAGCCGTGGCCGGATTCGCCCGGCTCCTTGGCTCCCGGCCAGGCCTTGGCGACCCGGGCCGCGAGCACGAAGTCCTTGCGCAGCGGATGGCCTTCGAATCCGTCGGGCAGCAGCAGCGGCCGCAGGTCGGGGTGGCCGTCGAAGACGACGCCGAACATCTCGAACGTCTCCCGCTCGTGCCAGTCGGCCCCGCGGAAGACGGCGGTCACGGTCGGCAGGCGGGGATCCGCACGCGGCACCCGGGTCCTGACCAGCAGGTGCGCCATCGCGACCGGATCGAAGACGTGGGCGACGACCTGGAAGTCGTCCGGCGGGTCGTCCACACCGGTCAGCCAGTCGAAGAACTCGAAGCCCCTGGACCTGGCGAACGACAGCGTCTCGACCCAGGCGTCCGGTGGCACGTCCACCACCGGTTCGCCGAACGAGTCGGAGATCTGGACGCGCCGGCCCGAGTCGTACCGCTCCCTGAGCGCGTCGGCGAAGGCCGCGACCGCGGCCGGAACGGCGCTCACGATCGCCCACCCGGCGACGGCGGGTAGCGGTCGCTCAGCGTCTCGCCGGCGATCTTCTCCTGGAGTTTCATGATGCCCTGGAGCAGCGCCTCGGGCCTGGGCGGACAGCCGGGGACGTACACGTCGACCGGGATGATCTGGTCGACGCCCTTGGTCACGCAGTAGGAGTCCCAGTACGGTCCGCCGGTGTTCGAGCAGGCCCCGAACGAGATGACGTACTTGGGATCGGGCATCTGCTCGTAGAGCCGCTTGACGGCCGGGGCCATCTTGTCGGTCACCGTCCCCGAAACGATCATAAGGTCGGCCTGTCTGGGGCCGTTCGCGAACGGAATGACCCCGAACCGGATGAAGTCGTGTCTGCTCATCGACGTCGCGATGAACTCGATGGCGCAGCAGGCCAGCCCGAAGTTGAAGACCCACAGCGAATAGCGCCGTCCCCAGTTCAGCACGAACTTCATCGGTTTGGGCGCCAGCCGGGCCCCGGGCCCGACGGTCGGCATCGGGAGGTCGCTCACCGCCATGACGTCATTCTCCTCTTCAGTGAGCCTCCGGGCGAACGGCCGGGGGCCGGTACGGACCGTCACGTCCAGGTGAGCACCCCCTTCCGCCAGGCGTACAGGATGCCCAGTGCGATGAGCCCCAGGAAGACGAACATCTCCACGAGGGTGGTCAGGCCGTAGCCGGGCGTGGCGAAGACCACGGCCCAGGGGAAGAGGAAGACCGCGTCCACCGCGAAGACCACGTAGAGATACGTGAACACGTAGTAGCGGATCTGCGACTGCGCCCATCCCTCGCCGACGGGATCGATCCCGCACTCGTAGGTGAGCAGCTTCTCCGGTGTCGGCCGGTTCGGCCGGAGCGCGCGGTTGACCAGCAGGCCGCCGGCGAAGATCGCCACGCCGATGAGGAGCAGGACCGCGACCACGACATATGACCCGAAATATCCGTTCATGTCGCCTCCCGGCCCGTACGACGTACGACCCCCGGACCTCATGCCGAGCATACGCCGACGCCCGATACCGCCCGGCGATCCGATCACGTACCGGAGCTGCGCCGACACCCAGCGCAGGCGTCGATCTCAAAGGGTGGGCAATGACGGACGGAGGCCCACCTCCCGCATATAGTTGAGGACCGTGACCCGGAAGATGCTCTTCGCTCGCCTGCACGTCGACCTGTGTCGGCTCGCGGCGGGACTGTGTTGCCCGGATGGTCCGTGAGCGTGATTTGTCCTGCCGACCTCGGTCCAGCTACCGGCCAGGGCCAGTAGACGCGGGGCACCGGTCCCCGCCTCCCCCTAACGGCAAGCCCCCGATAGTACGCACGTCAATGTTCGCACGACGGAAAACAAGGCGTGGCCCCGATGGATCTAGGAATCATCCCGCGGATCTCCGCCGACCACAGGTAGGCAGGATGATCTACGGGAGACGACCTAGCATGGATATAGAACGCGTCTCGGGCAGGGTGGCCCGGGCGTGTTGAGGAGGATTGAGGAGCTGTGACCAAGCAGGTTCAGCAACTCGACCGCGTGATCATCCGGTTCGCGGGTGACTCCGGCGACGGCATGCAGCTCACAGGTGATCGGTTCACGGCGGAGACGGCCCAGTTCGGCAACGACCTGTCGACGCTTCCCAACTTCCCGGCGGAGATCCGGGCGCCTGCGGGCACGCTGCCCGGGGTGTCGAGTTTCCAGTTGCACTTCGCCGACCACGACATTCTGACCCCCGGGGACGCGCCGAACGTCCTGGTCGCGATGAACCCAGCGGCGTTGAAGGCCAACCTGGCCGATCTGCCGCGCGGGGCGGACATCATCGCCAACACCGACGAGTTCACCAAGCGCAACCTGTCCAAGGTCGGCTACGCGGGCAATCCGCTGGAGGACGACTCCCTCAAGGAGTGGCGCCTGCACGCGGTCCCGCTGACCTCGTTGACGGTCAAGGCGCTCGAGGGCTTCGACGTGTCCAAGAAGGACGCCGAGCGGGCCAAGAACATGTTCGCGCTCGGGCTGCTGTCGTGGCTGTACAACCGGCCGACCGAGGGAACGACCGCGTTCCTGGAGGCGAAGTTCGCCGCCAAGCCCGAGATCGCCAAGGCGAACATCGCGGCGTTCCATGCCGGGTGGAACTACGGCGAGACCACCGAGTCGTTCTCGGTGTCGTACGAGGTCAAACCGGCCGCCCTGCCCCCGGGCGTCTACCGCAACATCTCCGGGAACCTCGCGCTGGCCTACGGGCTGGTCGCGGCGTCGGTGCAGTCGAAGCTGCCGCTGTTCCTCGGGTCGTACCCGATCACTCCGGCCTCCGACATCCTGCACGAGCTGTCCAGGCACAAGGCGTTCGGGGTGCGGACCTTCCAGGCCGAGGACGAGATCGCCGGTGTCGGCGCCGCCCTCGGCGCGTCGTTCGGCGGATCCCTCGGGGTGACCACCACCTCCGGCCCGGGTGTTGCGTTGAAGGCCGAGACGATCGGCCTCGCGGTGGCGACCGAGCTGCCGCTGGTCATCGTGGACGTGCAGCGGGCCGGTCCATCCACGGGAATGCCGACCAAGACCGAGCAGACCGACCTGTTGATGGCGATGTTCGGCCGCAACGGCGAGTCGCCGGTGCCGGTGCTGGCCCCGGCCACCCCGGCCGACTGCTTCGACATGGCGATCGAGGCCGCCCGGATCGCGCTGAAATATCGCACGCCGGTGATGCTGCTGTCGGACGGCTACCTGGCCAACGGGTCCGAGCCGTGGCGCATCCCCGACGTCGCCGAACTGCCCGACATCTCCGTCGAGTTCGCTACCACGCCCAACGACGCGGACGGCACGACGTTCCTGCCGTTCAAGCGGGATGAGGACACGCTCGCCCGGCCGTGGGCGGTGCCGGGCACGCCCGGTCTGGAGCACCGGATCGGCGGCATCGAGAAGGCCGACGGCAGCGGGAACATCTCCTACGATCCGGACAACCACGACCGGATGGTCCACCTACGCCAGGCCAAGATTGACAACATCGATGTGCCCGACCTCGCCGTGGACGACCCGACCGGGGACGCGAAGGTGCTGGTGCTGGGCTGGGGGTCGACCTACGGGCCGATCGCGGCAGGGGTACGGCGGGCGCGGACGGAGGGGCACAAGGTCGCCCAGGCCCATCTGCGGCATCTGAACCCGCTGCCGGCCAACACCGGCCAGGTGCTGCGTGCCTATGACAAGGTGCTGCTGCCGGAGATCAACCTCGGCCAGCTGGCCATGCTGCTGCGGGCCCGGTTCCTGGTCGACGTGATCGGCTACAACCGGGTGCGCGGGCTTCCGTTCAAGGCCGCCGAACTCGCCACGGTGATTCAGGAAGTGATCGAAAGTGACTGAGCTCCACAACGGCCACGGTGCCGGCAACGGCAACGGGAGCCTGAACGGCAGGGGCCTGGCGCTGGTCCCCCGCACCGACGCCAAGCAGACGCTGAAGGACTTCAAGTCCGACCAGGAGGTCCGCTGGTGCCCCGGCTGCGGCGACTACGCCATCCTGGCCGCCGTACAGAGCTTCCTGCCCGAGCTCGGCCTCAGACGCGAGAACATCGTGTTCGTCTCCGGGATCGGCTGCTCCTCGCGTTTCCCGTACTACCTGAACACCTACGGCATCCACTCCATCCACGGCCGGGCCCCGGCCATCGCCACCGGACTGGCCGCCTCCAGGCCCGACCTGAGCGTGTGGGTGATCACCGGTGACGGTGACGCGCTGTCGATCGGCGGCAACCACCTGATCCACGCGCTGCGCCGCAACGTCAACCTCAACATCCTGCTGTTCAACAACCGGATCTACGGGCTGACCAAGGGGCAGTACTCCCCCACCAGCGAGATCGGGAAGATCACCAAGTCGACGCCGATGGGGTCGCTGGACAAGCCGTTCAACCCGATCTCCCTCGCGCTGGGCGCCGAGGCCGGGTTCGTGGCCCGGACCATCGACAGCGACCGCAAGCACCTGCAGGGGGTGCTGCGCGAGGCGGCCGCCCACCGCGGCGCCTCGCTGGTGGAGATCTACCAGAACTGCAACATCTTCAACGACAACGCCTTCGAGGCGTTGAAGGACCCCGCCACCCGGGACGAGATCACGGTCAAGCTCGAGCACGGAAAGCCGATCGTCTTCGGCACCGGCGAGGGCGAGAAGGCCGTACGGCTGTCGCCCACCGGCGGGGTCGAGGTCGTGCCGCGTGCCCAGGTCGCCGACGGCGAGATCCTCGTCCACGACATGCACAACCCCGACCCGTCCCTGGCGTTCGCGCTGTCCCGGCTGGACGACCCGGCGTTCGAGCACGTGCCGATCGGGATCTTCCGTTCGGTCGACCGGCCGTCGTACGACCAGTTGCTGAACGAGCAGCTCGACACCGCCGTCGCCGCCAAGGGCCCCGGCAGCCTCGCCGGACTGCTCAACTCCGGCGACACCTGGCAGATCAACTGATCGGACCGATGCGACGAGGGGACTCCCACGATGGGAGCCCCCTCGCGCGTGTCGGCGCGCCGCATCCGGCGACGACGCGATCTCACGTGTGATCTGACCCGTGATCTGACCTGTGATCTGGCGGAAGCCCGTCCCGCCGGGCTGGGAAACTGCGACAATTCGATTCCCTGCCCTGCGGACAACCTCGGGAGCCCAGATGATCCGCGCATATCCCCCCGGTGATCTCACCACGATCCCGGCAGCTCACGACCGGGAAACGGTCGCGCGGTCGTGACCGCCGGCAACGGGAAAGGCTGGGCGGGCAGGCGTACGGTCGTCACGGGCGCGACCGGTTTCATCGGCGCCCACCTCGTCCGGCGGCTCGGGTCGCTCGGCGCCGAGGTCCATGCCGTGAGCCGCACGCGGCGCGCCTCGGATGACGCGACGATCTGGCACGCGGTGGATCTGCGCGACGGTGAGGCGACCGGGCGCCTGATCCGCGCCACCCGCCCTGACGTGGTGTTCCACCTGGCGAGCGAGGTCACCGGCACCAGGGACGTCCACGCCGTCCGCCCCACGCTCGAAGCCAACCTCTCCAGCGTGATCAACCTGCTGACCGCGGCCATGGACGCCGCCGGCGGCGCCACGGCCAGGGTCGTGCTCGCCGGGTCCATCGAGGAACCCCGGCCGGAGAAGGGCGAGACCACGTCCTCCTCGCCCTATGCCGTGGCGAAATGGGCCGCGACGGGCTATGCCCGCCTGTTCCACCAACTGTGGCGCGTTCCGGTCACGGTCCTGCGGGTGGCCATGGTCTACGGCCCCGGCGATCCGAACACCCGTCGGCTGGTGCCGTACGTGACCCGGTCGCTGCTGGAAGGCCGCCCGCCGGAGATCTCCAGCGGCACCCGGCTCGTCGACTGGGTCTACGTCGACGACGTGGTCGATGCCTTCATCGCCGCCGCCGAGGCCGAGTCCGCTGGCGGCGTCTTCGACGTCGGTACGGGAACGGGGACGTCCATCGGACAGGTGGTCGAGCGGCTCGTCGAGATCTCCGGCGTCCCCGTGGAGCCACGGTACGGAGCACTCGCGGACCGTCCGCTGGACGCGGCCCGGATCGCCGACATCGCACCCGCGGCCGACACCCTGGGCTGGCATCCCGCCGTCGGCCTCGATGAGGGCCTCCGGCGTACTTTCCGCTGGTACGCCCATGACGGTGCCGGTGTGGTCCCGCCGCGGTGACCGCCCGGCCGGGCGGGCTCAGGGTGTGACCTTGTAGACGTGGTAGGTGTACTCCTCGTCGAAGGCATCGGTGAACCGCCCGTTCTCTATGGGAATCTCGCGGTTCTCGAAAAGCACCTCGACCTCCTTCGCCGAGGCGAGTTCCGGGGGAAGGGCCAGGGTGTGCCTACCCGTGGCCGCCCCGCGCTTGATCATGGAGAACACGTAGCAGGAGCCGTCGTAGAGCTTCAGCATGGTGTCCAGTCCGGGGGCGAAGGTGTGGCGGTACGACTGGGTGTTCAGCACCGGGGCCAGCTCCGTGATCCGCCGGTTGACCTCGGTGATCGTGCTGCGCATTCCGGCGTAGCAGTCCTCCCTCAGCACGTGCTGGGTCGGACAGGGCCCGCCGAAGCTGTGGTTGAAGTAGACGATTCCCCGCGCCTCGTGGATCAGCGAGTTCATCACCGCCCCGGCCGCCTCCCCGGGCTGGATCAGTCGCTTCCCGCTCGTCCCCGGCCAGCCGAGCTCGACGTAGGCGTATATCGGCTGCCGCCGCCTGTCCAGCGCGTCCAGCCGGCGCATCCGGTCGACGACCTGACCGTAATCCGCGGCGAGCGGGCATTCCCCGGGGGACCACTTGAGGTGATTCCGCGACTCGGAGCAGATGGCGGCGTCCGTGTACCAGTACATGTCCGCCGAGGTGACGTCGGTGTAGGAGTTGACGAACGTGGACGCCTCCTGCGTCGACTCCCACATCTGTACGCCCTTGCCGTAATTGGCGTAGAAGAACCGGCCGTCGTCCTTGGGCAGCCTGTCCTTGAGGGTACGCATCACGGTGTAGCCGCAGGGAACGTCCTGCCGCTCGCAGATCTGCCCTTCGCCGGGAAACCGGCCCGTCCACACGCCGTCGCCGGGCCCGCCCCACATGTCGGCCTCGTCGGTGATGAGCCATCCGACGGTCTCGGCGCCCATGCCCTTCAGCGGCTTGCTGGGCAGCGCGTACAGGCCATGCGCCCGGACCAGGCCGACGTCGCTGCTGTCGGTCAGCTCGACATAGGTATTGATGCCGGCGGCCTTGTCCATGGTCACGTCCTCGTCCTTGCTCACGGACTCGAACCAGACACCGATCGGGAAGAACGACGGGTTGCCCCATCCCGCCTCCTCGGCCGCCCTGAACTTCTCGTAGTACGCGGGGCCCCCCTCCCAGTCGATTCGGGGAAGACGCAGCTCGTCCAGGTCACGCATCGCGTTCACGGCGTACCACCCGGACGAGGCCGCCACGAGTATGGCGGCGACAACCGACAGGCGTACTTTCCCTCGCCTCGAAACCATTCCGCTCCCCGCAGCCGAAGTTCGTCCCGGATGAGTCCGATGACCGTGTCAGTCTCCGCGCGTCTCGACCAGCGTCATCAGCTCGGCGGCGCGTGCCGCCCAGTTCGCGTCGGACACCGAAGCGCGCAGTTTCTCCGAATCCATCGGACCGCCGTCGGAAAGGGTGGTACGGATCGCCTCGACGAAACTCTCACCGTTCTCCGCCACCCGCACCCGATCGGCGTAATCTGCAAGCTCGGCGAAGTCCGTACTCACGACGGGGAGGCCCAGGGCGAGATATTCCTTGAGCTTGATCGGATTGGCGTGCCTGATCCACGAGTTGTCCAGCCACGGCATGATCGCGACATCGAACCCCGATCCGTACGCCGGGATCAGTTCATAGGGGCGGAACCCGAGCCAGTGCACGTTCGGATAGCGGGTGAGCCGGTCCATCGGCCCCGTGGCGTCGCCGATCAGCACAAGGGAGACCTCGGGAAGGTCCCGGGCGACACGCTCCAGCAGATCGAAGTCGACCACGAAGTCGTCCAGCGCACCGAAGAAACCCACCCGGGGTCCGGGAATCGCACGCAGGTCGGCGGGCCGCCTCTCCGCGGGCACGCGCCGGAAGTGGTCCAGATCCACCCCGTGATCGAGGAAGCGGGCCCGGCCGGCGGTGAACTCGCGTTCCCCGGCCATCAGCGCTCTGCTCACGTAGACCACATGATCGGCGTTCTCCAGCAGTCCTCGCTCCATCGTCTCCATCACGGCCCGGTCAGACTCGGGAAAGGCGGAGTGCCGATCGGAGCGGTTGTACACCAGCGCGCGCCTGCGTAACGGCCGCACGACGTCCCACGCCGTGGGTATGGTCACCATGATCACCGGCGTACGCAGGCCGAGCGCCCGGCACACCACCCGCACCTGTGTCCGTACCAGCACGGCACTCGCCCACCTGCCGAATCGCGAGCCGTACAACGGCAGCGGCAGCGGCGACATCACGTAGAAGCCCGGCAGCGGTCGCCGGACGAACTTCGCCACGCTGCGGAGCTTGCGCACCACCCGCCGGAGCGGATGGGTCGACCTGCCCGGCAGCGGCATCCGCATGCCGATGCTGTTGACGATCAGCACACGCCGCCGTGCGGCCACCCGGCGCATGAGCTGGAAGTCGGAGTGCGCCCTGTTGTGGTACCACCAGTCCTGGGCGGAGAAGCAGACATAACCGGAGGGGGGTGGCGGACGGTCCGGCGTGGCCGGCCAGTGCGTCATCGTCAGCAGCGCGCGTGCCCCCGCCCGGTGCAACCGTCCCGCGGCACCCCGGCGCACGGCACCGCGTATCACCTCGTTGAGCATGGCGGCCAGCCACATCATGCGGCCCCTGAGACGGCCGAACCGTTCACGGTGCAGCCGGACGCGATTGGTCGTGGCCAGCGAGGCGAGGGGGATCGAGGAGGCCTGCTCGCCGCCGAGATGTACGGCGATCGCGGACGGCTCGTAGCGGATGGCGAATCCCCGCTCACCCGCGCGCAGCATGTACTCGGTCTCCTCCGAGTAGAGGAAGTACCTTTCGTCCAGCGGGCCGAGCTCGTCCAGGCAGTCCCTGGAGATCAACCAGGCGGCGCCGGTCGCCCAGGCGGTGGTGCACGGGCGCCGGTAGGCGTCCGCCCTCGTCACGAGCTCGCCCAGTGCGGCGTACCGACCGGCCCGGCCCCCGCCGAGCACCGCCTCGCCCAACGTCCTGAGCACGCTCGGCCGTCGGCGCAGCGAGAAATGAAGCCGCCCCTCGGCATCGACGAGACGGGGAACGGCGATGCCGGTGCCCGCCACGTCCAGCGCACGGCGCAGCGCGACCACGGAACCGGGGCTCATCCGTATGTCGGCGTTCAACACCAGCACGTCACAGCCGGTGGCCGCTGCCACCCCGGCGTTCACCCCCGCGGCGAAACCTCCGTTGCGCCCCGTCTCGACCAGCTCGACTCCCGCCCCCCATTTCCGTACGCGGTCGACGGTGTCGTCGGCTGAAGCGTTGTCCACCACGATGATCCGCGCCGGCCCGGCGTCCGCCAGCGCGGGACCGAGCGAACGCAGGCAGTCCTCGATGACCTGACCCGCGGCGTACGTGACGATCACCACGGCGAGCGGGGCCCGGACCGAAGGGGACATTCGACGACCGTCTTTCGTGTTCAGAGGTGCCGGCTGAGCGGCAGTCGCCGCCAGGCGGCGCCGGAGAGCAGTTTGATCGCGAATGGCAGGTCCCTTCTCAGATAGCGGCCCGCCAGCCGGCGTGGTTCCAGCCAGAGCCGATACAGCCATTCGCCGCCGATCCGCTGCACCCACTCGGGAGCGCGGTGGAACTGCTGGGCCGCCATCGGAATGCCGGCGCCGCAGCCGAGATGCCAGGCGCGCGGCAACCGGCTCCGAAGTTCGGCGATGGCACGTTCCTGCTTGGGGAAACCGAGTCCGACGAAGACGAGGTCGGGTGCCGCGGCCGCCACCCGGTCCACGGCTTCCCGCATGCCTTCGGTGGTGGTGTCGAAGCCGTACGGCGGGGCGTGGGCGCCGGCCACCCGCAACGACGGGTATCGCTCGGCGAGCATCCTTCCCGCGGTCTCCGGAACGCCGGGATCACCGCCGAGCAGGAAGATCGAACGGCCGTCGCGGGCGGCGCGCTCACTGAGCGTGAAAACCAGCGACGCCCCCGTCACCCTGCCGCGGACCGGGCGGCCGGCCAGCCTCGCCGCCCAGACCACCGGCATGCCGTCCGCGACCACGAGGTCGGCATCGGCGACCAGTGCCGCGAGATCGGGATCGCGGGTGGCGGCACGGACGATGTCGACGTTCGCGGTGAGTATCGAGCCGCCCGAATTCCGTTTCCACGCCTCCGAAACATGGTCGGCGACTTCGGACTCGCTGATCGCCATGATCTCGACCGCGCCGAGCCGTACCCGCGGAATCGCGGGCACCGGCGTCGAGCCGGAACCGTTCGGACAGCGGTCCACCGGAATATCCCCGTCCCTAAACTCGGATATCGACCGTCTCTTATCTCTATCAGTCCGGCCGCACACTCATTTGATCGAAGGCCGACTTACTCTCGTTACAGGGATTCTCGTGATTTACTTTCCGGACATCTGGGATGATAAACATATGAAAGTCGAAACCGGAACACTCGACGGCGTCCTTATCTTCATACCAACCCCATATAGGGACGAACGCGGGCTATTCACACGAACCTTCGACGCCTCAATCGCCGCCGCCCACGGGCTCGACCCCGTGTCATTCGTCCAGGACAGCCAATCCCGTACAATCCGGGGCGGAATCCGCGCCCTGCACGGACGTGCCGGACAGGGTGAGGCCAAACTCGTCCGTTGCGCCCGCGGCGCGATCTACGACGTGCTCGTCGACGCCAGGCCGGACTCCCCCACCTACGGTGCGCGGATGTCGGTGACGCTCGACGACGAGAGCTTCGCCCACCTGTACGTCCCTCCCGGCCTGCTGCACGGCTACCAGGCGCTCACCGAGGCCGACGTCTGCTACCGCATCGACCGGGAGCACGATCCCGCCGAGGACATCTCCGTCCGCTACGACGACCCCGACCTCGCGATCGACTGGCCGCTCCCGGTGACCGCGATCAGCCGGCGCGATCTCGCGGCCGGATCCTGGCGGCGGGTGCGGTCGGTCCTTGAGGCCGCGACTCCGGCTCCCCCTGAAGCGTGATCTCCCGCTTCACGGTCCGCGACAGTGCCCCCGACAGGCCGACGAGCAGGAACGACATGGCGTTCGCCATCTGGAAGGCCTGCAGGTCGAAGGTGGCCGCGCCCACCAAGGGCACGACCAGGCACGCCGCGAGGCTCAGCCCCAGGTCGCGTGACGACCGATCGGCGACACGCCATCTCGCCCGCAGCGACGCCCAGATGCCGGTGGAGAACATCAGCACGAGGGCCAGCAGGCCGATGATCCCCGCCTCGACGGTGGTGAGCAGATACTGGTTGTCGAAGACGATGAACTCGGGCGCGTACCAGGTGCCGATGCCGCGCCCGAGCAGAGGGTGCCGCGATATCTCGGCCAGGGCCGTGGCGTAGTCGTTCGTCCGATACATCAGGCTCGTGTCGTTGTCGAGGTGCGTGAACAGGGCGGTGATCGCCCCGAGCAGTCCCGGGGCGGTCACCTTCACCGCCAGGACGAAACCGGCGAGTGCGAGCAGCGCCCGGACTCGCCGGGCCGCCGACCAGCCGAAGAACAGCACCAGGCCCGACACGGCCAATCCCAGCATCGGCGACCTGGACGCGGAGAACACCATCCCCGAAGCGACCAGCGCACAGCACAGCCACCAGCGCGGCATCCGGCCCCCGGACTCGGTGGCCTCGAAAGCGTAATGCAGCGCGAGCGGAAGGATCATGGCGCAGAGGACGCCGAACTCGATGGGGTGGCTGGCCGTGGCGGCCGCCCTGTTGACGCCAGCCCGTTCGTAGATCCCCTCGGCCAGGACCCGGGACTGGGTCCCCGGGATGTCCATGTACAGCGTCGGGTCGAAAGTCAGCAGGTACTGCACGGCCCCGATGAGCCCGACGACCGCCCCGGCGACGACGATCGTCTTCAGCACCAGGTCGAGCCGGTCCCGTCCGCGCACGCCGTCGCATGCGAGCAGTGCCGTACCGAGCATCGCGGCCGAGATGACGGCCGAGTGGTCGCTCAGTGACAGCTCCCGCGCCGGCAGATAGGACGCGGAGGAATAGGCGTAGGTCGCCAACTGCGAGACGGCGTAGACAAAGATCGCGGTGCGCACGCCGTTGTGGCCCTTGGCCGCGCCGAGCGTGTCGGTGAGATGCGCGCAGAGCCACCACATGCCGGCGAAGAGCCCGATGCCCTCCGCCGGGGTGAGCGCGAACGGCAGCCCGCGGAGGACCAGCCTCGCCGGGACGAGCAGCACGACAACGGCGAACGCCACCCCCAGCGTGGCGCCGTCGAATCCGTGCCGTCCGGACATGTCCACGATCGGCGGGCGCCGGCGGGTGGGCGAGGCCGCGGGGCGGGGCCCGCTCACTCTCGCCGCCGTGGCGACGTCCGCTCGCACACCGGGAGATCCGGCTGCCGCTCGGGCGGCCGATCCTCGGTACGCGGCGCCCTGCGGCGTCGCAGACCGGCCGAGACGCTCTCCGCCGCGAACCCGGCCATGAGACCCGCGCACAGCCCGAGCAGCGAGGCCGTGGCCGCGGGGCGCAACCTGCCGCGATTCTGTATGACCGCGGGCGTCGGAGAAATCACCTCGGAGATGGTGATGTACGTCGCGGGCGGAGCGTTCAGCAGCCGCTGCCGCGTGACCAGTTCGACCTTCGCCCGCCCGACCACTTTCCGGACGATCTCCTGAGCGCTCGCCGGGTCAGTACTCACCCCCTCGATCATCAGGAAGGGCGTGTTGACGAGCAACTCCGGGTTGGGGTGACCGTTGTTGACCAGGTATCCGGTGTCGCCGTCGGGCCGCACCCCCAGTTCCTCGGCGGTTCTGGCCGTGGCGAGCACCCGCACCAGGAGGGACGCGGTCATGTTCAATCCGCCGTCGAAGTTCAGCAGCGGGTTGATCAGCATCTCGGGCTTCCCCGGCCTGGTCGACTGGGTGGAACCCGTCGTCGGCACGGTGAGCATCAGCACGGCGGACGACTCGTACTGCGGCGGAATCCCGATGTAGACGAGATACGCCCCGGCGATGGTGAGCAGAAAGGCCGGGAAGGTCACATACCAGCGCCGGAGCAGAACGGCGACCGCCGCCCAGAAGTCCACGGCACCCCCTTCGCGGCCCGGCGGCCTTTGGTTTCTCGAAAGGAATCGGCGGACGACCATACGGTGTTACTCAGGGGCTGTATCATACAGCGCGAAGTACCGATATCGATTCGTTTCCCGGAATCATAGCGCGTCATCTGCGGAGGAATCAGAGTATGTCGGCATGAGTGAGCTGGCGGTCATCACGCCGACTTATGCACCGGATCTGGAACTCTTCGCCGACCTGCACCGTTCGGTGCTGACGCACACCCCTGACGACACCGTTCACCATGTGATCGTCCCGTCTCGGGATCGCGGCCTGTTCGCCCGATTCGAGGGTCCGCGATGCCGGCTGTGGATAGAGCCCGAGTTATTGCCCCGCACATATTTTCCGATACCGCTGTCCCGATTGTGGTTGAACGTCGCCAGACCGTGGCCTCCGATCAGGGGCTGGATCCTCCAGCAGTCCCTCAAGCTCGCCGCCGCCGCGCGGATGGAGGCCGACGCGGTCCTCGTCGCCGATTCCGACATCGTGCTCGTCCGCCCGGTGCGCCTGCGGGATTTCATGGTCGGGGGGCGGCTCCGGCTGCATCGGATCGACCATGGAGTCCACCCCGGCATGCGACGCCACCTGCTGTGGCACGAGGCCGCCCGGCGACTGCTCGGACGCCAGGACGTGCCCGATCCCCCGCTGCACGACTACGTCAACTCGCTGACCCTGTGGGATCCGGCCGCGGTGCGGGCGCTTCAGGACCGCATCGAGAAGGTCACGGGACGGCGCTGGCAGGACGCCTTCTCCGCGCGACTGCACATCTCGGAGTTCATCCTGTACGGGGTGTTCGTGGACGAGCTGCTCGGCGCTCCGGCGGCCTCGGACACCGGCATCTGCCACAACTACTGGGATGCCACGCCGCTGAGCATGGCCGAGGCCCTCGCCTTCGCTGACCGGCTCGACTCGCGGGCCGTCGGAATGATGATCTCCGCCAAGTCCGGCACCACGCTCGATGTGCGACGGGCCGCGATATCACGTTGCCTCGAGGTGGCCCGGCAGAGACCCTGCCGCTAGGGGTCGCCGCTTCCCGGGGTTCCCGACGGCGTCGACGTCCGGGCTTCGCCAATGGCCGTCAGCGGGCCGGTTCCGCCGAGGGAACGTCCGGTTCTTCGGCGCCCTCTCTTCGATCATCGTCCTCGTCGTCCGGGCCTTCCGGCACCGCCGCCGTCCGGGGGCCGTCGTCCGCGTCGCCGGCGCCGGCCGCCCGACGGGCCGCCCGGCGTACGGACAGCCCATAGGCGCCGGCCAGACCCAGGCCGATCCCCGCCGCCAGCACCGCGGCCGCGGCCTTCCACCGTGCTCCGCTTTCGGCGTCCGGCCCGATGGAGGACACCCGGCTGATCGCGACGAACGTGCTCGGCGGAGCACCGAGAGCCTTCTGGTAGTCGGTCAACTGCTCGCGAATGCGTTTCTCCACCGCCACCTGGAGTTTTCGCGCCTCGGCCGCGGACGGGCTGTCGATCCCTATGCAGACGAACGGACCGGTGGAGGTGATGCCGAGCAGATCGGGGTTGGAACGGCCGTCGTCCACGATCAGTTCCGTGGGGCTGTCCCGCCCGACCCCCAGTCGCTTCCGCTCGTCCTCGTTGTTCATCCTCAGGATGAGAATGCCGGCGACGATGCGCAGCCCCTCATTGGGCTGCAGCAGAGGATTGGAGAGCTGGGCGGGTTTGGCACGATCCACCGGAAGCATGCCGCCCGCCGGCGAGACGGTCAGCACCAGCGAGGTGGCGGATGTGTACCGCACCGGCACGAGAAGAAAGGCCGCCAGGGCCAGGGTGAGGGACAGCAGCACGACAGGAGGACCGACGAACCGGCACCGCAGGAGTCGGAAAACGGTTCTCCAGAAATTCATGCTCACCCTTACCCAAACCCCGAACACCGCACCGGACCCGGCGAGGAGCGGCGCTCGTTCATCGAGGACTCGAACGACGATGTTACGCCTGCACCAGGAGTTCCATCCGGAGCCCAGCCAACATAGGCCCCGCAATCGGGCAAGGCGGACATTAGAATAATAATTCTAACATGAACGTCAATCATGATAAGTCTGAAGACTAAGCCCGGCGGGCGACGACCGTGTCGAGTCATCCGTGTCGGAGTTCGGCCGGGACGCCGCCGGACGACGGTCCCATAATCACCACGTCCGATTGGATGATTGCGGCCTATCCGAATCGTGGGCCGATCGCCGGCGAACGGCGGTCCGAGCGAAAGCGGGCTTCAGCCGTTCAGGGGCGACGTCCTGATTTTCCTCCGCTCCAATAACGACTCGTGCTCTCATGACGATAATTCAGAGTGAATCGAACAGAGCGCTCCACCGCCCGAGAACGACTGGCGGGATTGGACGGCATCCGCGGGCTCGCGGCCTTGTT
The DNA here is from genome assembly GCF_050942215.1 of Sphaerimonospora sp. CA-214678. GTDB lineage: Bacteria > Actinomycetota > Actinomycetes > Streptosporangiales > Streptosporangiaceae > Sphaerimonospora. The sequence goes on along the minus strand of NZ_CP192056.1, from coordinate 656,341 downwards.
CGTCGTGCTGCACCACTGCCGGCTGACCTCGTTTCCCGGTTTTCCGTACGACACCGGGCCGGGCTGGCTGAGCTGGCTGCTCTACGGGCATTTCGCGGTCGTCCTCTTCATCGTGCTGTCGGGCTTCTCCCTGGCGGTCTCCCCCGCACGCTCCGGCTGGCGGGTCGGCGGGCTGCGCCGGTTCGCGGCCCGCAGGGCGTGGCGCATCCTGCCGCCCTACTGGGGAGCACTGGCGTTCAGCCTGGCCGTCGCGTGGACGCTGGTCCCGCAGCCGGGCGAGGGGGCGCCGACTCTCAGGTCGGTGGTTCTGTACGGCCTGCTGCTGCAGGACATCGCCGGGTCTCCCAGCCCGAACGGGGCCTTCTGGTCCATCGCGGTGGAGGCCCAGCTCTACCTGGTCTTCCCAATCATGATCTTAATGTTGCGGCGGCTGGGCGCGATGGCGCTGCTCGGCATCGTGACCGCGCTGGTCGCGATGATCGGGCTGCTGTCGCCGGCGGTGCCCGCCGTGGCCGCGCTGATGCGGCTGACGCCGCAGTTCGCGGTGCTGTTCGCCCTCGGTGCCGTCGCCGCCGGTGTGGTGACCCGGCCGGAGCGGTCCGCCCGGCCGTGGCCGGCCGTGCTCGCGGTGGCGGCGGCCGTCCCGGTGGTCGTGCTCGTCGTCGTGAACGGATCTGTCTGGACGATCGAGCACTTCTTCTGGATCGATCTGGCGGTCGGGCCCGCCGCGGGCCTGACCCTGGTCGCGGTGGCCACACGCCGGCCGGCGGGCCTCGTCCGGATGCTCGACGCGGCCCCGATTCGCGCCCTGGGGAGGTTCTCCTACAGTCTCTATCTGACCCACGCTCCGATCGTGGTGGTGCTGAGCACGCTGGTGGTGGCCCCGCGTATCGGTCCCGGCCTGCCCGGGTTCCTCGTCACGGCGGCCGTGGCCGTACCCGCGAGCCTGCTGTTCGCCTGGCTCTTCGCCGCGGTGCTGGAGCTGCCGTTCCAGCGGCACCGGAGCTGGTCCGCCCTCCGCACGGCGGCGAAAGGCCGGCTGTCCCGGTGGACCGGCCGATCGGACGTGGAGGCTCCGGCCGACGCCCGGCCACCGGTCAGCGTCCGGCCGCCGGCCGGGGATGAAGCGCACCGGCCGTGATCTGGGCGAGCTTACGGCCGCGACGTGCGACGGTGTGCCGCTGACGACGGGCGTACCACCGGTACACCGCACCCCGGGCCCGGCGAAGCTGCGCCGCGCTGAGCCCCGCGGCGGCCAGCCAGCGGAGCATTTCGGCGCACTGCAGCGTGGTGGCGAAATGCGCCTGCCATGACGGGACGCCGAGGCGCCGGGCGATCACCGGCAGCCTGTCGTGCTTCCAGTTGCGGTGACCGAGCACCTCTGGCACGTGCGCCCACGGGCCGGCCAGCGCCAGTTTCGCCGCGAACACCTCGTCCTCCCTGAGCATGTTCCGCCGGGCGATGGCGGTCACCCGGTCGCGCCGGACCATGCCGTACAGCGGATCGATGAGCAGGTGACTCTCGTTGAGCAGCCGCAGCATCTCGGCGAACCGTTCCACCGGGTCGTCGGAGGTCAGGCCGGTGCCGTCGTATTCCGCGGTCTCGGTCACCCCGTCCGGCCCGGTGTAGGCGATCTGGGAGGTCACCAGCAGCAGCCGCTCGTCCTCCGCGAACGCCTGGACCGCCCGGGACACGCAGTGCGGGGCGAGCCGGTCGTCGTCTCCGACCCAGCGGAACAGCTCCCCGTCGGCGAGGCGCATGGTGGTGACGAAGTTGGCGAGCAGCCCGACGTTCTCCGGATGCCGGTGATAGCGGATCCGGCCGTCCGACCTCGCCAGTTCCCGGCACAGCTCCTCGGTGCCATCGGTGGAGGCGTTGTCGGAGACGACGAGCTGGATGCGCTCGTGGTCCTGGGCGAGCACCGAATGGATCGCATGCTCCAGCCGCCCCGCGCCGTTTCGCACCGGGAGCCCGATGGACACGAGGACGTCACCACCCGGCATGTTCGTTCCTTTCAGATCGACTGGACCACCCGGGAGCCCAGCTTCCTGAGCAGGCTTCCTGGCACGACGACGAGTGCGTAGACGAGCAGGCCGGCCCCGCCGGCCACCGACAACTCGGCCACCGGGAGACCGCCGGTCAGCGGCGCCGTCGCGGCGGAGATCACGATGACGACCAGGGTCGCGAGTACGGCACCGCCCAGTGGCCGTACCAGCCCGGGCAGCATCGGGCGCAGCCGGACACCGGATCTGTGCAGCGCCAACGCGGCGAGCGGGAGCGCGACGAGCAGCGCGACCACGGAGTGCCCGATCGCGGTGCCGCGGATCCCCGCCATGCGGGTCCCCACGAGCAGAGCGGGCACCAGCAGCGCGACCCAGCCCAGATTCACCCAGACCGTCCACTTGGTGGCGCCGACGGAGGTGAGGATGTCGAAAGCGAAGGACGTGAACATCCGGACCACCATCAGCACCGCGAGGAAGCGCAGCACCTCGGCCGCCGGGGCCCACTTCTGGCCGTACAGGAAGACCACGATCTCATGCGCGAGCGTGCACATGAGCACGGCCGCCGGCAGCACCGCGGCGAGCAGCAGCGGGACGGAGCGGCGCACGCCCAGCTCCAGCGACTCCGGATCGTTCTCGGCCAGCCGGGAGAAGCCCGCGACCGAGACATAGCGTACGGCGGTGCCGACGAGACCCGGCACCCAGCTCGACACGTTGAACGCGATCAGGTAGTAGCCGAGTGCGACCGGGCCGAGTGCGTCCCCGACGATGACGTAGTCCGCGTTCACCAGCACGGACTCGATGCCGAGGCTCCCCGCCAGGGGCAGGCCGAACCGCAGGAGCCTGCCCGCGATCTCGCGGTCCATCGCGAAACGGACCGGCAACCTGGCCGACAGGAACACCAGGACCCCGGTGACCACCGACGCCGCGACCTGCCCGACGGCGAAGCTGTACGCTCCGGCGCCGTCGGCGGCCAGCGGAATGGCCAGGGCGGCGTTCGCCACGAAGCCCACCACGATGGCCTTCGTCAGCTTGTCCTGCTCGAACCTGCGCAGCAGGGCCGCGCTGCGGACCGCCGTCACCCCGTCGACCAGGATGATCGCGGTGAGCAGGCGCACCACCGGGGTCGCCTCCTCGTTGCCGGCCAGGCGGGCGAAGGACGGCGCGATCACCCAGAAGACGCCGTAGACGGCGGCGCTGAACGAGACGGCCAGCACCGCCGCGGTCGGCGCCATGTCCTCCAGCTTCCCCCGCCACTGCACGGTCGCCGCGATGATGCCGGCGTCGTTGATGTGCATGACGAACTGGGTCGCGGCCAGCGCGATGGCATACAGGCCGAAGTCCTCGGGCGCGAGCAGGCGGGCGAGCACCAGGCCCATGGCGAACGACCCGATCTTGGTGGCCAGCGTGCCCAGCAGGCTCCACCCGAGACCCCGTCCGGCCTTACGGCCGATGGAGTCCACCACCTCCGCCTGCCGCTCCCCGTCCTCCCGCTCCGCGTCCTGCCGTTCCGCGTCCTGCCCCGAGTGCGGCCGCTCCTGTTCGGGGGAACGGCTCATACGGGCCGCGTCTCTTCGACGCGCTCAAGCCAGATCTCCCGCCAGAACGGCACGAACTCCCGGGGGCAGCTCACGTTGTAGGCGCCCGCGCAGACGATGTCGTCGAGGATGATGCACGCGGTCTTCATCCGCAGCATCCGCCCGGTCTTCTCGTCGATGCACCGGTCGACCCTGGCCCGCACCCGTGCCGTCCTGCCGCAGTAGCGGCTCATCTCCTCCTCGAACCCCATCCCGCGGTTGAGCAGGTCGTCGTTGAGGGTCTTGAGTATCTCCTCCTTGGACTTGATCCGGACGAGTTCGCCCGGCCGCAGTCCGAGATCCTCGACCGGGGTCGTGGCGCCGGCGCGGCCCTTGAGCCACCCCCAGCGCGCTCCGCCGCGGATCCACAACCAGCGCGGGAGGATCCGCTTGCTGGCGCTCTGGTAGCGGTTGAACACCCCGACCAGGAAGGCGCGCAGCACCGCGAAGACCCCGGCGTTGCCGCTGCGCACGTCCGTGACGTACTGCCCCAGATCCTTCAGCGGCAGGCAGACCGGCGCGGCGCGCAGGAGCTCCGTGGCCTGGCAGGAGAAGCGCTCCTCGCCGTCCGGGCCGGGTTCCCTCCTGCTGTTGACCTCCAGCAGGGGCAGGAGCGGCCGGGACGGCCGGACCCCGCCGACCTCGGCGGCCGGGGTTCCCGGCTCCACCCGTCTGAGCCAGGCCTCCTTCCAGTACAGCGAGCAGGCGGTCTGGCATCCGCCGTGGGCCGATCCGTCGCACCGCGCCCCGGCCAGATGGACGGCGCGGTCCATGCGCCGCATGCCGCTGCCCGTGATCGTGTCGCACAGCTTGTGCGCGACCTTGTGCACCCTGAACCGCTGCCCGCACATGCGCAGCATCTCCGGCATGAAGGGCAGGTTGTCCAACTCGCCCTTGTCGTCCAGGGTCGCGAGGATCTCCTCCTCGCTGCGGACCTCCACGAGCTCACCGACACGCAGGTTGAGCGCTGGGGCGGCTAGTTGCGTCATCTATAGCTCCTTGAGCAGTTCCGCGTCCACGAGGGCATCCGCCGCGTCCGCCACGAGGTCGAACGGAAGCCCGGATCGTCTCGCTATCTCCAGCAAGTCGTGCTCTCCGTCGGAGAGGTTCAGCACCCAGAGCATCGCCATCTGGTCGTCCCTGGTGTCGCTGCGGCCACCCAGCGAGCCGTACAGTCCGCGCCTGCCAAGCTGCGGCTCGCCGTAGGGGCTGAGGTTCAGGTACCGGCGGTCGCGTTCCAGCACGTTCAGCGCCGCCCAGCACGTCTCCAGCGTGTCGGCCATCGCCTCGGGGGACACGAAGCCGGGATCGTCGGCCGAGGTGTGATATTCGGGGTAGGCGCCGTACGGGGTCCGGGTGAGCGAGCCGACGCCGAGGTCGAATCCCGGTGAGCAGAACTGACGCTCGTCGTAGCCGTACGGAGAGAACTCCAGCACCCGATGCGGACGCCCTGACGAACTCAGCACGTACCGCATGGCCTGGTCGATCTTCGCGTCGCCGCGCCGGCTCTTCTTGTACGTGAGCGCGCCCGCGTCCCCGGCGCAGGCGAGGGTGAACCCGTGGCTTATCCGATCGACCCGGTCGCGGTTGCGGGCCAGCCAGGTGATCGCCCCGATGGTGCCCGGCGCGAACAGAAAACGGTAGGTGTACCGCGGATTCGCCCGCGCCAGCCTCCGGACGAGCCCGATCGCGACCGCTATGCCGGCCAGGTTGTCGTTGGCCAGCGAGGGATGGCACACGTGGCAGGAGACGAGCACCTCGTGGGGCTCGCTTCCCGGCAGGACGCACTCGCCGTACGTCAGGTGACCGTCCTCGAGCGTCGAATCGATGCGCACCTCGTACGGCCCCGGCCCGAGCGACTCCAGCGTCTCGTGCCGCAGGCAGAACCCCCAGGTCTCCGCGTAGTAGCCGGTCCGGTACGGGATCAGGCCGGGCTGCTCCGGCAGCGTGTGCAGGTGCGGGCGGAGCTCTTCGAGGGTCATCGTGGCGGACACCGGCACGCTGTACCCGACCACGTGCAGGTTGGACTCGGCGAAGTCGACCACCCGCCTGCCCGCGGCGTCCTTGATGTAGGCGTCGCGGATGTTCCACTCCTTCGGCACGACCCAGTCGAGGACCCGGGTCCCCGTCGGCACCTCGCGGATCTCCAGCGGGATCAGCTCGCCGAGGATCTCCAGGGTGCGGCGCACCCCGTCACCGGTGATGCTCCGGCACAGCGGGTAGAGCCGCTCCACCAGGGCGTGCATCTCCTCCCCGGTCACGGCCGCAGGCTCTCGTCGAGAGTCCCCGCCGCGCATCTGCCGGACAGCCGGGCCAGGCGGGTGAACTTCCGGTCGAAGTCCTCGCGGGTGAGCCCGTACCGGCGGTAGGCGGCCACCAGCTCGCTCGCGCCGTCCGCCACGGACCAGGCGCAGCCGTAACCGGGCAGCGCCGCCCGAATCCGGGAGAAGTCCACCCGGTACGACCTCGGGTCCGCCCCGGTCTCCCCGGTGATCAGCAGTTCGGCGCCCGGAACCGCCCTGACCACCTCGGCTGCGATCTGCGCGACGGTCACGTTGTTGCGCTCGGTCCCCACGTTGAACGCCCTGAGGTGCACCGCCCCGCGCGGGGCGATCAGCGCCAGCCGGAACGCGGCCGCGATGTCCCTGGCGTGCACGAGAGGCCGCCAGGGCGTGCCGTCGGACAGGACCTTCACCACGCCGCTGAGCACCGCGTGGCCGACCAGGTTGTTCAGCACGATGTCCGCACGCAGCCGCGGGGAGAATCCGAAAGCGGTGGCGTTGCGCAGGAACACCGGGCTGAAGTCGTCGTCGGCCAGCTCGACCAGGTCCTCCTCGACCCGGACCTTCGAGACGGCGTACGGCGTCACCGGCCGCAGCGGGGCGTCCTCCGTCACCAACTCCTCGCCCCCGGTGGCGCCGTACACCGAGCAGGTCGACGCGTAGAGGAACCTCCCCACCCCGGCGTCTCGCGCCAGCCTGGCCAGCCGTACCGAGGCCTGGTGGTTGATGTCGTACGTCAGCTCGGGGGCCAGCGAACCCAGTGGGTCGTTGGACAGCGCGGCGAGGTGGATCACCGCGTCGAACCCGATCAGGTGCTCGGGACGCACGTCCCGCAGGTCCAGCTCGTACGCCTTGGGATCGGCCGGAGCGGGACCGAGCACGCAGTCGGCGAAGAGCCCGGAATCGAGCCCGACGACGTCATGGCCGGCCTCCGCCAGCACCGAGGCCAGCACCGTACCCAGATAGCCCTGGTGCCCGGTCAGCAGAACGCGCAACGAAATCTCCCCCTAGAACAGACTGTGGACACCGGCGCCGACGCCGATGGCGAGCTTGGCCGCGTGGAACGCCTCCGCGTAGCGGCTCTGACACTGCACTCCGCGCACCCTCGCCAATCCGCGGAACGTCTCCTCGTCGAACCAGCCACGCGCGTGCTGCGAGGGGTAGTGCGCGTGCAGCAGATCGGTCTTCTCCCGCACCGTCTCCTCTTTGAGCGGCACGAAGACGGCGGGCTGCGCCAGGTCGGACTCCCACTTGAGGATCTCGTAGCCCAGCGTCAGGTGATCGCGGAAGACCGTGGGCGCCAGGCGGGCCAGGCCGCGGTGGTCCTGATGCGCGTCGTGCGGCGCAGGGGCGAACACCAGGTCGGGGTCGCACCGCCGCCGCAGGTCCTCCAGGGCCAGCTTGGCCCGCTCCCAGTGGGTGGGCAGCCGGCCGTCCGGCAGGTCGAGCACGGTCAGATCGAGCTCCGCCTTGGGGCAGAAGGCGGGCAGCGCCGCTCTCTCCTCGGCCTCCCGCCCGGTGCCGCCGCCGGACAGCACGAGCGCGGTGACCCGCAGCCCGGGGCGGGCCCGGCAGAGCTCGAGCAGCGTCCCGCCCGCCCCGATCGGCAGATCGTCGCAGTGGGCGGCGAGGAGCAGGATCTCCCGGCAGTGCTCCGGCACCAGCGTCAGCACGGCGCCGCCTCCCACAGCGCCCACGGCCGCTCGCCCCTGGCCCAGGCCCGATCCAGTTCCAGCCGCTGGTTGACCGTGTCGGTGGGCCGCCAGTAGCCCCGGTAGGGGTAGGCCAGCAGCCTGCCGCGCTTGGCCAGTTCCGTGCAGCCGTGGGCGACCAGGTCGCCGCCCTCCGGAATGTGCTCGAAGATCTCTTGGCGGAGCACGAAGAAGCCGCCGTTGACCCACAGCGGCATCTGGCTGATCGGGGTGATCCCGCCGACCAGCCCGCCTTCCGCCAGGTCCACGCAGTGGAAGGTGTTGCCCGGCGGCACCACCAGCATCGAAGCACCCGCGTCGGCGGCGGAGAACCGGTCGATGACGTCGGACAGCGGCACGTCGCACAGCACGTCGGCGTAGTGGGCCAGGAACATCTCCTCGCCTTCGAGGTGCGGCCGCACCCGGCGCAGCCGTTCGCCTATGGGGGTGTCGAGCCCGGTGTCCGCGAACGTGATCGACCAGTCGGAGATGTCGGTGGACAGCGGCTCGACCCGGCCGCCGTTCAGCACGAAGTCGTTGGAGTCGGTCTCCTGATAGTTGAGGAAGAACTCCTTGATCGAGTTGGCTCCGTACCCCAGGCACAGCAGGAAGTCCCTGTGCCCGAAGTGCGCGTAGTAGCGCATGACGTGCCAGAGCAGCGGCCGGGGCCCGACGAGCTGCATCGGCTTCGGCAGGTCGCCGCCGGGCAGCTCGCTGCGCATCCGCGTACCGCGCCCGCCGCAGAACAGCACGACCTTCACACGACCTCCAGGTGGGGGATGGGGAAGACCAACCGGCCGCCCCACTCGCGGACGTAGGAGAGCTGCTCGGTCAGCTCCTCGCGCAGGTTCCAGGGGAGGACCAGGACGTAGTCGGGCCGGTCGGCGGCCAGACGCTCAGGCGGCAGGATCGGAATCCGGGTTCCGGGGGTGAACCTGCCGTGCTTGTAGGGGTTGCGGTCCACCGTGTACGGCAGCAGGTCGGGCCGGACTCCGCAGTGGTTGAGCAGCGTGTTCCCCTTGCCCGGCGCGCCGTACCCGGCGACGGTCCGGCCCTCCTCCGCCGCGTCGATGAGGAACCGCAGCAGGTCGCGCCGGACCCGGGCGACGCGCAGGGCGAAGTCCTCGTAACCGGACGCCTCGTGCAGCCCCGCCGCCTTCTCCCGGGCCAGCACCTCCGAGACCCGCTCACCCGGCTCGCCGCCGGGACTCGCCCACAGCCGGATCGAGCCGCCGTGTGTGGGCAGCAGCTCCACGTCCACCAGCGTGAGGCCGCCGCTCGCCAGCGCCCGCCGCGCCGAGGCGACCGTGTAGTACTGGAAGTGCTCGTGGTAGATCGTGTCGTACTGGTTGAGCTCGATGAGCGAGAGCAGGTGCTGCACCTCGATGGAGACCAGGCCGTCGTCGGCGACCAGTGCGCGCAGGCCCTCGGTGAACCCGATCACGTCGGGGATGTGGGCGTAGACGTTGTTGGCCACGACGAGATCGGCCGGCCCGTGCTCGGCGCGTACGGCAGCGCCCACCTCCGGGGTGAGGAACTCGGTGAGCGTGGGCACGCCCCGGTCCCTGGCGGCCTGCCCGACGTTCGCCGACGGCTCGATGCCGAGGCAGCGCACCCCGCGGTCGACGACGTGCCGCAGCAGGTAACCGTCGTTGCTGGCCACCTCCACCACGAACGAATCCGGTCGCAGATCCCGGTCGGCGACGAACCTCCGCGCGTGCTCCACCCAGGACGTCGAGTAGGAGGAGAAGTACGCGTACTCGGTGAAGGTCTCCTCGGGGGTGATCAACGGCGGGATCTGCGCCAGCCGGCAGTCGGTGCACACGCGCAGGTGCAGCGGATAGGTGGGCTCCGGCTCATCGAGCTGATCGGCCGTCAGGAAGCGCTCGCACGGGGGCGTCGCGCCGAGGTCGACGACCCCCATCAGGTCGGCGGAGCCGCACAGCCGGCAGGTTGCCATCATTTCGCTCCTTCGCCGCCGGCGGCGGCAGAATCGTCAGGACCGGAAGAAACTCGCAAGATCGGGAACAGCCGTCTCCGCTGTGTCATGCTTCGGTCATGGATCGCCTGAGCATCGACGGAGCCTGGTGCCACACCCCCCGCGTCCACGGCGACTCGCGCGGCGCGTTCCTCGAGGCGTACCGCATGGCCGACCTGCGTGCCGCCTCCGGCCGCGGGCTGGAGGTCGCCCAGGTCAACTGCTCGGTCTCCAGGCGGGGCACCCTGCGCGGCGTCCACTTCGCCGACGTGCCTCCCGGACAGGCCAAGTACGTCACCTGCGTCGCGGGGTCGATCCTCGACGTCGTGGTGGACATCCGGGTCGGCTCGCCGACGTTCGGCCGGTGGGAGGCGGTCACCCTGGACGACGAGTCCAGGCGGGGCCTGTTCATCGCCGAGGGGCTCGGCCACGCCTTCCTCGCACTCAGCGAGCAGGCGACCGTCGTCTACCTGTGCTCGCAGCCGTACGCACCCGGCCGGGAGCACGGGATCCACCCGCTCGACCCGGACGTCGGCATCGACTGGCCGTCGCCCGCCGGGGAGCTGACCCTGTCGGACCGGGACGCCGCCGCCCCGACGGTGAAGGAGGCGCTGGCGGCCGGTCTGCTGCCCGGGCACCGAGACTGCCTCGACTGGTACGCCGCCGCTCACTGAACCCCCGCCCTCTCCGCCGTGAGCGCGGGCCAGGCGGCGTGCAGCGCGTCCCGCCAGTGCCGCATGGGGGCCAACCCCGCCCGCGCCCATCCGCCGTGTGCGAGCACGCTGTAGGCCGGGCGGGCGGCGGGCCGGGGGAACGCCGCCGAGGCGACCGGCCGCACCCGGCCGGGATCGGCGCCGAGCAGGGTGAAGATCTCCCGGGCCAGGCCGTACCAGGTGGTGCTCCCGGAGTTCGTGCCGTGATAGATCCCCGCGGGTGCGCCCGACTCGGCCAGCACGACGATCCACAGGGCCAGGTCGGCCGCCCAGGTGGGCTGGCCGCGCTGGTCGTCGACCACGTCGACGGTCTCCCGCTCAGCGGCCAGCCGGATGATCGTACGGACGAAGTTCCGCCCGGCCGTGCCGTACAACCAGGCGGCGCGCACCACGTAGCCGTCCGCCGGAAGGACCTCGGTGACCATGCGTTCCCCGGCGAGCTTCGTGCGGCCGTAGGCGTTGACCGGTTCCGTGGGCTCGGCGTCCTCCGCGTACGGCTCCCGGCCCCGGCCGTCGAACACGTAATCGGTGGACGGCTGGACCAGCCGCGCCCCCACCGCCGCGCACTCCCGCGCGAGTACGCCCACGGCGTCGCCGTTGACGGCGAGCGCCTCCTCCTCGTGGGTCTCCGCGTCGTCGACCGCCGTCCAGGCGGCGCAGTTGACCACCACGCCGGGCCGGATGTCGCGCACCGCCGCGCGGACCGCCGCCGGGTCGCGCAGGTCGAGCCCGGCCCGGTCGAGCGGGACGACGTCGCGCCCGCGCTCCCGCAGCACGGCCACGAGGTCGGTGCCGAGCATGCCGCCGGCCCCGGTCACGAGCCATCTCGTCATCACGCGCCCGCCCTGAGCGGTCGCCACCAGTCGGCGTTGCCGGTGTACCAGTCGACGGTGCCGGCGAGGCCGTCGTCGAACGCGACCGCCGGGCGGTGGCCGAGCCGTCGCAGCCTCGTGTCGTCGAGTGAGTAGCGGCGGTCGTGGCCGGGGCGGTCGGCCACGTGCTCGACCATGTCCCAGTCCGCGCCGAGCGCGTCGAGCAGCCGCCGGGTCAGCTCCAGATTGGTCAGCTCCGCCGTGCCGGCGATGTGGTAGATCTCGCCGGGATCGCCCGCCTCGGCGACGAGCCGGATCGCCCGGCAATGATCGTCGACGTGGATCCAGTCCCTGACGTTGCCGCCGTCCCCGTACAACGGGACCTTCCGGCCCTCCAGCAGGTTGGTGACGAACAGCGGGATCACCTTCTCCGGATGCTGGTAGGGCCCGTAGTTGTTGCCGCAGCGGGTGATCGACACGGGCAGCCCGTACGTGACCGCGTAGGCGAGGGCGATCATGTCCCCGCCCGCCTTCGCGGCCGCGTACGGCGAGCGCGGCCGGAGCGAGGCGGACTCGTCCCAGGACCCGATGTCGATCGACCCGTAGACCTCGTCGGTGGAGACGTGGACGACCCTGGGCACGCCCGCTTCGAGGCAGGCCTGCATGAGCGTCTGGGTGCCGAGCACATTGGTGCGGACGAACGCGGCGGGCCCCTCGATCGACCTGTCGACGTGGGACTCGGCGGCGAAGTTGACGACCAGGTCGTGACCGGCGACAACGTTCGCCATCAGCGCGGCGTCGCAGATGTCGCCGTGGACGAAGTCGTACGCTCCGGAGACCGGTTCGAGGTTGGCGAGATTGCCGGCGTACGTCAGCGCGTCCAGCACCGTGATCTTGTCATCGGTCTCGGCGACGGCCGTACGCACATAGTGGGAGCCGATGAAACCGGCGCCACCGGTGACGAGCACTCTCATGAGGAGATCTGGACCTTACTGTGATCGCCGAGCACCAGCCGGTGAGCTCGCGGGGTGTTGGGGGCGGGGGTGACCTCGACGTCGTGACCGATCAACGAGGCCTCGATCCTGCGGACGCCGTCGATGGAGGCACGGGCGAGGACGATCGAATACTCGATCTCGCTGCCGGTTATCCGGCAGTCTCCGGCGATCGAGGTGAACGGGCCGATGTAGGAGTCACTGATCAGGGTCCCCGCGCCGATGACGGCGGGACCGACGACGCGGGAGCGGCGCACCGTCGCGCCGGGCTCGACCGCGACCCGGCCGATCAGCTCGGAGTCGTGCACGTCGCCGTCCGACCGCGTCTCCAGGGACTCGAGCACGAGCCGGTTGACCTCCAGCATGTCGGCGACGTTGCCGGTGTCCTTCCAGTAGCCGGAGATCAGCGTGGGCTCGACGGCCCGGCCCGACTCGATGAGCCACTGGATGGCATCGGTGATCTCCAATTCGCCGCGCCACGACGGTTTCAGCTCGGCCACCGCCTCGTGGATCTCGGGGCCGAAGAGGTAGACGCCGGCCAGCGCCAGATCGCTCTTGGGCGTGCGGGGCTTCTCCTCCAGGCCGACGACCCGCCCCTGGCCGTCCAGCTCGGCGACCCCGAACTGGCTCGGATCGGAGACCCGGGTCAGCAGGATCTGCGCGCTCGGCCGCCGCGACCGGAAGCGTTCGACCAGCCCGTCGATCCCGCCGACGATGAAGTTGTCGCCGAGATACATCACGAAGTCGTCGTCGCCCAGATAGTCGCGGGCGATCAGCACGGCGTGCGCCAGCCCGAGGGGCGCCTCCTGGCGGAGGTAGGTGACCCGGAGCCCGAAAGCGGAGCCGTCGCCGACGGCGGCCTCGATCTCGGCGTGGGTGTCCCCCACGACGATGCCGACGTCCCGGACACCCGCGGACGCGATCGACTCCAGCCCGTAGAACAGGACGGGCTTGTTGGCCACCGGGACGAGCTGCTTGGCCCGGGTGTGGGTGATGGGCCGCAGACGGGTGCCGGAGCCGCCGGCGAGCACGAGCGCCTTCATCCGCGGTGTTTTCCGCTGCGCTTCTTCCCGCTGCGCGGCTTTTCGCTGCGCCGCTTTTCGCTGTGGGGCATTCAAGGGGGCGGCCGTCATCTCAGTAGGCGCCTTCCCCGCGGGTGACCGCCGACCAGGTCTTCCACAGCAGCTGCAGGTCCAGCATGAGCGACCAGTTCTCCACATAGCGCAGGTCGAGCCGGACCGACTCCTCCCACGTCAGGTCCGATCTCCCGCTCACCTGCCACAGCCCGGTCATCCCCGGTTTGACCACGAGGCGACGGCGCACGTCCGCGCCGTACCGCTCGACCTCGACGGGCAGCGGCGGACGCGGGCCGACCAGTGACATCTCGCCGCGCAGCACGTTGAGCAGCTGCGGCAGCTCGTCCAGGGAGTAGCGGCGGAGCAGGGCGCCGACCCGGGTGATCCTTGGATCGTTCCGAATCTTGAACAGCACACCGTCGGACTCGTTTCTGTCGAAGAGCGTCTGTTTGAGCCGCTCGGCGTCCGCGACCATGGTGCGGAACTTCAGCATGTGGAACTCCCTGCCGTGACGGCCGACCCGTCTCTGACGGAACAGGGCCGGGCCCGGGCTGGTGGTCCGGATGACGACGGCGATGGTGAGCATCGGCACGGCCACGACCGCCAGCACCAACGCCGCCATGACCTTGTCGAACGCGCTCTTGACGACCTGGCGGATGCCGTCGATGTCGGGATGCTCGACATGCAGCAGCGGCATGCCGGCCACCAGCCGGATCCCGATCCGCGGCCCGGCGACGTCCATGAGCGCAGAGGCCACGAACAGATCGGTGCCCCTGGGCTCGATTCCCCAGGCGAGCCGCCGCAGGGCCGCACCGTCCAGTTCCGGGCAGGCGAGCACGGCGACGGCGTCGGCCTCGGCCTTGTCGACGACGGCGGGGACATCGTCGAAGTCCCCCAGCACGGGCACCCCGCCCACCTCACGACACAGTCGGGGGTCGCCGGACGGCAGGCACGCGGCGACGACCCGCATGCCGTGGTACGGCTGCCGCCGGAACTGCGCGACCAGATCGAGAACGGATGCGGGGTGTCCCACCGCCACCACCCGGCGCAGGCGCTCGCCTCGGGCCCGCAGCCGGTGCAGTCGCCTGCGCATCCGGTGGCGGAACACCAGGGTGATCAAGGTCGCGAGCGGCATCATGGCCATCACGTAGCTTCTCGCCACGGTGGCCTGGGTCGCGTAGGCCCCGATCGCGGTCGCGGCGATGAGACCCATTCCTCCCTGCGTGACGACGCGGAACTCCTCCGCTCCCTCGCCCTGGGTCTTACCGCCGTAGGCCCCCACGAGTGCCATGACCCCCGGCCACATGATGGTGAGGGCCAGCCCGAGCAGGAAGTCCTCGATCGGGATGAACTGCCCGAGGCCGACCCGGGTCAGCACGACGGTCGCCAGCGCGACGAAGGCACAGACCAGGTCGCCGATCACCAGCAGCCGGGTGTGACGTGCAGCGGGCGCGCGCTGTGACCGGCGCGCGCGGATGATGTCGGTGACGACAGCAGGATCGGGCGATCCCAGTCGCATTTCCATTTACCACGCCCCTCGCCGCCGGACCTTCCGCGAGATTGACGCCCCTATCGCCCCTCAGGTTGACCCAAGTCTCGTTCACATTGGAGCCGGCGCTTCAAGCTGATACTAAAGAACAACCCATGAGTATGGAATGTGGCCATGCATCCAAAATCGACCGCGAGCCGATCGTCCGAAACCCGAGAAAGAGGTCCGATTCAAGAATTCCCGGACGACGAAAATCCGAGCGCGCCAACGGGTCGGGGCCGGAGCGAGAAGAACCGATGCGGCTTCCGGACACCGTCCGTCTCGGTCTCCGTTTCCCCCACGACGGACATCGGGCCAGATGACGGGCATGCTCCTCGAAGGCCGGTGGACGGCGGAGGCCGACGGAGCGTGCCGAACCACGGTCACCTCCGGCGTCCCGGCCACGCGGACCACGCTGCACACCGAAGCGAATCATAAAGACGACATAAACCGCTATGTCGGCTTCGTCGCTTTTATTACACGGCCGACTTTCGGACAGGCGGATACCGTGAGGCTACCGCACCGAATCACGACGAAAGCGAGCCTTATTCATGTCTTGACCGCACCCCTGACAGTGCCCGAATTCCCACCACCAAATCGGAAATGGCACCCCAGTCAGGGACGATCAGTCGTATTCGAGATCGGGAAGCGGGGCGGGAGGCTCTGGACTACGCCATACCACGACATATTCGTCATGTGCGCTCTCGACGGCAGTGCTCAGCCGATCAAGGTCGAAGTCCGGCAGATACCTCAACCGGGTCAGGAAGCTCGCATCGGTCGCCGACTTGGGGACGACACAGCCCTCCCCCTCACCGTCCAGGAGGACTATGAAAACGTCGCCGTCGGCGGGCACGTGCCCGCCGACCCTGACCTCGACGACGTCTTCCCAGGCGAGAGCCTCGACGCTGCCGTCAGCGTAGTGGCGGGTCACACCTTCTTCGGTGACGTACACATAGGAATCCGGCACTGCGTTGCCGTGCATGGGCGCGATTGTGGCCACTCGAAGCCGCACCGCGCAAGCCAACCGGCGCAAGGCCGTGTCCCGAGGAAGGCCGGAGATGCCATCGAACCGGCCCGGACCTGCCCCGGAGCCGTCGTACGGCGATCGCCCGCCGACGCGCGACGGCCATGACCCCGGCCCGAGTAAGTGGACGGCAAGGCATACCCGACAGCAAACCGGGACATTACGCGAACTGTCCCCCAAATGTTAAGAAGCTTCCCTGGATAGTACGACTCCCAGATTGCTAGTGTTTCGCCACTATTAACTGAGGGGTCACGGACGGACAGGGTTATGGCTGGCCGGAAACGTTCCATTCGCTTCAAGATCACGGCAATCCTGCTCGTACCGGCCATCGCTCTGGTGATGATGTGGGGGGTCGGCGCCTCCTACACGATCCGGATGGGCGTCGAGCTGCTCCGGATCCAGACCGTCTTCACGAACGTCGTACAGCCCATAGGCGGCGTGCTGCAGCAGCTGCAGCGCGAGCGCCTGCTGACCGCCGCCTGTCTCAACTCTCCGGTCGCGCTCAAGAGCGAGCTCGACAGGGAGCGCAAGGCGACCGACGAGGCGGTGGCCGAGCTGGCCCGCTCGTCGGCGAGCGTCAAGGACGAAACGCCTCCCGCGGTGTGGAGCCGGGTCCAGGACCTCATCAACAGGACACGCAAGCTCGACGAGCTACGCGACCGGGTCGACCGGCACGCGATCCACAGTCTCAACGCCATCGAGGAGTACAGCGCGGTCGCCGAGGTCGGGTTCTCGGCCTACGACTACCTCATGGTCTCCGCCGACATCGACATGATCGAGCAGACCAGGGCCGTCGTCCTGGTCGTGCGCAGCCATGAGCTGGTGAGCCAGCAGTCGGCGCTGCTCACCGGCATCCAGGTGGCCGGCCGCATGACGCAGGACGACCGCGACGCCTTCGCCGCGATGGTCAGCAAGCGGCGGATGCTCTACAACCTCGGCACCGGCCAGCTCGACGCCGAGCTGCTCCGGCCCTTCAACGAGCTGAACAACTCCTCCCTCTACACCTCGTTCGTGTCCATGGAGGATCAGATCCTGAGCCGGATCAAGCCCGGCAAGCCGCTGCCGTCGAGCGCGCTCTCCTGGCCGACGATCAGCGAGGGGGTGTCCAAGAAGTTCGAGGATCTCACCCTCTCGGCCGGCACGACCCTCTCCGCCCGGGCGGCCCCACGTGCTCAGGGCATCCTCCTCAGCATCGCCCTCATCGGCGTCGTGGGACTCATCGTGATCCTCGGCACCGCGTTCGTCTCCTTCCGGTTCGCCAGGAGGATCACCAGCGAGCTCACCGAGCTCCAGCGAGCCGCCATCGAGCTCGCCGACCTGCGGCTCCCCCGCATCGTCAACCGCCTCAGGCGCGGTGAGGACGTCGATGTGGCGGCCGAGACCCCGCCCATGATCGAGACCACCGAGACCGTGGAGGTCGAGAACGTCGGCCAGGCGTTCGCCTCGGTGCAGCGCACCGCGATCGAATCCGCGGTCCAGGAGGCCGCGCTGCGCCAGGGCGTCAACAAGGTCTTCCTCAACCTGGCCCGCCGTAGCCAGTCGCTGCTGCAGCGCCAGCTCCGCATGCTCGACAGCCTGGAGCGGGAGGTCACCGACCCCGAAGTCCTGGAGAAGCTGTTCGGGATCGACCACCTGACCACCCGCATGCGGCGGCACGCCGAGGGTCTCATCATCCTCTCGGGCGCGGCCCCCGGACGCGGCTGGCGCGACTCGGTCAATCTCTTCGACGTGACCCGCGCCGCCGTGGAGGAGGTCGAGGACTACCTGCGGGTCGACGTGATCGTGCCGCACGGCCCCGCCCTGGTCGGCAACGCGGTCACCGACGTCATCCACCTCCTGGCCGAGCTGATCGAGAACGCCGCGATCTTCTCGCCGCCGCACACCCGGGTCCAGGTACGCGGCGACATGGTCGCCAGGGGCTTCGCGCTGGAGATCGAGGACCGCGGCCTCGGGATCGCGCCCGAGGAGATGGCCCGGCTCAACGAACTGCTCGCCGACGCGCCCGAGTTCGACCTCGCCGACAGCGACCGGCTCGGCCTGTTCGTCGTCGCGCGCCTCGCCCAGCGCCACGGCGTACGTGTCTCGCTGCGGCCCTCGCCGTATGGTGGGACGAGCGCGGTCGTGCTCGTCCCGAAGGAACTGATCGTGGCGGCCGAGGTCCCTGATCTGTCGATCGAGACGATCGCGGTGTCGCATCCCGCCCCCGCGCTCGCGCTCACACCACCGGCCGCTGACACCGCCGCCACCGATCGGGCAGAGCGGGGCAAGGACGGCGAACCGGGCAGCAGATCGGGCGACAGGAACGAGTTGCCAAGGCGGGTACGGCAGGCCAACCTCGCACCACAACTGCGCGATGAGCGGGCGGACGTGTTCTCCTCATTCCAGGCGGGCTGGCAGCGCGCTCAGGAGGAGTCGTGACGGAACAGGATTTCGGGCCGCTGCTGCGGCCCTACACCCTCACCCGGGGCAGGACCCGCCCGACGGGGCCCGATTTCGACATGATGATGATCATTCGGACCACCCCCTCGGCCCATGCCCGTACCACCGGGCTCGCCCCCGAACATCTGCGGATCCTCAACCTGTGCCGGTCACCGTCCTCGGTCGCGGACATCGCCGGGGAGCTGAACCTGTCGCTGAACGTCGTCCGGATCCTCCTGGGCGACCTGCGCGACCAGGGCCTGATCACGGCCCGCCCGCAGGCGACCGTCGCGCAACTGCCGCAGGAGCACATCCTCCGCGAGGTGATCCAGGGTCTGCAGGCACTGTGACGGCGGCCTGAACCGGCCGCGCCACCGGACCCGGCGGAGTCGGAAGCGGCGCGATCACGACGGGCACTGTTCGAGCAGCCGTCCGACCTGCCCGCGAGCCGGCGCGATGAGCTCGTCCGCGTATCGATCCAGCGTGGCCGTGCACGCCGCCACGTCGGCGATCTCGGCCGGGGGCAGATCGAGGAACACGTCCTCGCCGTCCAGCACGATCTCACCCCGCACCGCGAATCCCCCATCGGTCCGCACCGCGACCGACAACTCGAAGACGATCTCGTGCCCAGGGAGCGCGAGCTCCAGGCCCAGCCGTACGGCCCGGCCCGCCAGATCCGAGATCGGCACCCAGCGGACGTGGGGAAAGTTGGCGTCGGAAAGCGACCGGCCGGTCTCACTGAACCGCGCCGCCGTACGCATCAGCGCCCTCAGGAGATCGGCGGCACCCCTGCTGTTGGCGTCCACTCCGGCAGGTTAGATCATCCGAAGTTCACGATCACCCGAAATTTGGTTGTTCAGCCTGATTTCTCGCCACCCGAGTCAGCGGCGGCGCTCAGTCGAAGGCGTAGCACTCCACCTCCGCGCGGCGATGGGTCATCCCGCCCTGTACGGACGTGCGGACGCAGGCCTGCTCACGCTCGCTCAGCTTCAGCTCCCCGCAGACGGTGACACCGGAGTAGGTGCGGCAGTCGAGTGTGGGATCGGGTCTGCCCACGCAGTATCTGTCCGCGACGTCCGCCCGGCACTGCTCGCGCGCCTCCTTCGTATCCGCGTAGCGGCACTGGTCGCGGAGGGTCTTGTACTGAGCCTCGCTCACCTGTCGCCGCGCCTTCGCCGGCCGCTGCGCCTCCGTACCGACCTGCGCGCCCGGCCTCGGCTCAGGCGGCCCCCCGGCCCGCGATCCGGCGTGCGTGTGAACGTGGCCCGTGGCGGCGGCGGTCGTGCCCAGCATGGCCAGCGTGGCGAACACGGCGACTGCGAAGATCTTCTTCATGGCATTCCCCCTCCTGGGAACGTACCCGCCGAAACGGAATACCGACCTCCGTACCGCCTCCGGCTGATCCACCACGACAACACGCGCGGCGAATCCAGATCACGCGTTCGGTAGGTTCGGTGTCGCCATTCTCATCGTGGTGGCGGTTCACGGACCGTCGAGTCCCCTCCTTTTCCGGGTTCTCCACCGTTGGCGGCACCGACGGCTCCGGCAGACGAGACGATCACGGCTCGGCGTCAGCACGCGGAGTGAAGGAGGAATCCATGCCGTCGGAGCGAGTCGACGCGGCCCGTGGCGGTGACGCCGAAGCATTCGCACTCCTGGTCGAGCCGCTGCGCGGCGAGTTGCACGCCCACTGCTATCGCATGCTGGGCTCGGTGCACGACGCCGAGGACGCCCTGCAGGAAACGTTGGTGCGGGCCTGGCAGGGGCTGGAGCGGTTCGAAGACCGGGGCGGGTCGCTGCGCGCATGGCTGTACATGATCGCCACCAACCGGTGCCTGACCATGCTGGAGCGGCGGCGCCGCCGGGAACTGCCGACCGACCTGAGCCCGGGTTCGACGCCGGTCACAGAGGCCGCCTGGGTCGAGCCGTACCCGCAGAACCGGCTGGGCTGGGTGCGTGAACTGGATCCCGAGACTCAGATCCTGGCCAGGGAGGGCGTGGAGCTGGCCTTCGTCGCGGCATTGCAGCACCTGCCCGCCCGGCAGCGTGCCGTACTGCTGCTGCGGCAGGCGCTCGGGTTCACCGCTCAGGAGACGGCCGGGTTCCTGAACACCTCCGTCGCCGCCGTCAACAGCGCGCTGCAGCGGGCGCGCGCACTGCTCGACAGGCTGCTGCCCGAGGCCACCCAGCAGGCCACGCTGCGTGCCCTGGGCGACCGGGCCGTACGCGATCTCGCTCGGCGCTACGCCGACGCCTGGGAGAGCGGGGATGTGGAGGCGATCGTGGCGATGCTGACCGATGACGTCCGATACTCCATGCCGCCGCTGACCGCCTGGTACCAGGGACAGGCCGCGGTCCGCGCGTTCCTCCTCGACGGACCGCTGCGAGAACGGCGGTGGCGCTTCGTACCGGCGACGGCGAACGGGCAGCCGGCGTTCGGCACCTACCTGTGGGACGACGAGCAGGGAGTGCACCTCCCCGCGGGCCTCGACGTTCTGCGCCTGTGCGGACCGCGGATCGCCGAGGTGGTGTCGTTCCTCACGGCGGACCTGCCCGCCTTCGGCCTGCCGGCGCGGGTTTCCTGAGAACGATGCGGTCCGTGCGATGAGTCGGCGTTCCGCGCCGGGTTATAAGTGTGACCGCCAACGATCAGGAGGCATCCGATGTCCCCCGACCACGCCCTCGCAGACCACGAGAAGACCGTCCCCGCTGCCGGTGACCGGACTTCGGCAGCGGCCGGCGACGACACCGCGATCAGGGAACTGATCGAGCGCTGGGTGCGCGCCGTCGACGCCGGTGACCCGGCCGGGACCGTCGCCGACCACGCCGATGACGTCGTGATGTTCGACGTGCCGCCGCCGGCCGAGGGCGTGCGCGGCCTCGACGCGTACCGGGCCGCCTGGCCAGAGTTTCTGCGGTGGCAAACGCAGGGCGCCCGGTTCGAGCTCACTTCACTGGAGGTGACCGCCGGGGAGGACGTCGCCTTCGCCCATGCCCTGCTGCGCTGCGGCTCGCCCGATGATCTGGCGCGCGACCCGCGAAACCGCCTCCGGCTCACCTTCGGGCTGCGCCGTCAGGACGGGCGTTGGGTCATCGCCCACGAGCACCACTCCTTCCCCCTGGCCGACGGGGACTCCGACTCGGGGTCAGCGGAGGTGCGGGCACTGCACGAGCGCTGGTTCCTCGACACCACTGCCAGGGATCTCGACGCCCTCATGGCGCCCATCGCCGATGACGTCGTCTCCTACGAACACGAGCAGCCGCTGCGGCACGTCGGCGCCGACGCCGTACGGCAGGTGTGCCGGCGCGGCCTGGAGACCTCGGGCGGAGCGGTGACCTGGGACGTACCGGACCTGAGGATCGTCGCCCGGGGAGACCTCGCCGTCGGATGGGGCCTCGACCGAGTCCGCGTCGAGCAGCCGGACGGCAGCACCGTCGAGCACTGGTCCCGCGGCACACGCGTGTTCCAGCGGATCGGCGGCTCGTGGCAGATGGTCCACCAGCACGTCTCCTACCCGTACGACCCGGAAAGCGGCATCGCCCGTACGGACCTGCGGCCGTGACCTCACCACGGCAGAGGCCGCCGCCCGGCTTCACCCGGTCCCGCACCTGGCGGACAACGGGCGAGCGGCGACCGTTCGAGCGGTGGGAGAACCGCGGCCGGGTCGCGAGGTGGCCGAGAGCCCGGCAAGGGTGGCAAAATTAGCCTTTCGCCCGCCGAGTCGTCCGTATCCCCGAAAAAACCGTTTTCGGCGTACGGAGTGAGGGAGGAAGAGCGGGATGGAGTCTACGCGACGGGTTCCCGCTCGGCGCCTGGCCTGGCTACAGGGTGAGCTGGCCCGATGGCAGACCGAGGGCGTCATCGACGAGGGCACGGCACGGCGCATCGCGGCCGGGTATGCCCCCGGCCGGAGGCTCAGCCTGGAGAGGCTGGTACTGCTGCTCGGCGGCGGCTTCCTCGGCGTCGGGCTGATCTGGCTGGTCTCGGCCAACCTCGACCAATTATCACCACTTGTCCGGTTCGCGGGCATCACGGTGATGTGGATCGGCGCGGCCGTCGCCGGCGAAACCCTCCCGCACGAGGGCGGCCGCCAGGCGGCCAGGCTGGTCAACGTGCTCGCCGGGGGAGGGGTGATCTTTCAGGCGGCACAGAGTCTGCAGGTCCCCGCCTACACCTCCGGCCTGCTCGGCGTATGGGCGGGCGGTGCGCTGGCATACGCGTACGCCGCGGCGGCCGCGGGCCCGCTCGTCGTCGCCATAGTGATCACATCGGCGTGGTACGGCTGGCTCATCGGCGAGCAGAGCGACGGCGCCGGTGCGGTCGCCGTCGGCCTGCTCGCCGCCGGTGCGATGGCGTCCGCGGTCGCGCTCCTCCACGACGGCGACCGCCTGCGGGCGAGCGGGCGCAGGCAGGACGGTGAGCGCCTGACCCGGTTCGCCGGGCCGTGGCGGCTGGCCGGGGTGGTTCTGGCGCTGTCCGGGCTGTTCGTCGCCGCCTTTCCCGGCGTGGGCGCGGACGGCCCGTTCGGGTCGCCGGCACTGTGGGCGGGACTGGCCACCGCGGGAACCGCCATCGCCACCGTCTTCCTGGCCCGCAGAGAGGGACGGTGGGAGGCGCTCGCAATCGCGGGCATGATCGGGGTGGCAGTGCTGCTGGTGATATGGACCCCGCGGGGCGACTACGGGTACACCGGCGGGTTCAGCGCCGAGCAGACGGCGCGGGCCGTTGTCGGCACGCTGGTCTACGTGCTTGCCGCCGCCTGGTTCGTCATCGTCGCAGCCCGGCGTGATCTGTCCTACCTCGTCTACCTGGTGATGGCCGCGCTGGTGCTCTTCGTCACCGTGCAGAGCTTCGCCGTCTTCCAACCCCTGCTCACCGGGGCGGCGCTGTTCTTGGTTCTCGGCGTGGTGTTCATCGGCACGGGCTTCCTGGTGAACTACGGCCGCAACCGCCTGATGAAGGCCACCCGATGACCGGCCCGGCCGCCGAGTGCCGGATGGGCGGTTTCGGCCCCGGGATGACCGGGAGGCCCCGATGAACGGTGCCGACCCCACGGCGTCTGGGAAGAGGATCCGATGAACAGCCGAACCGTCTTCTTGTCGCGCCCGGTACTGGTCGCCGCGGCCCTCGTCCTCCAGGCCGTGCTGCTGGCGGTGACGGTGGCCCCGCGGCTGTCGGCGAGGATGACCGGCACGGAGTATCGGCTGGCCGTCGGCCCGGTCGACCCGATCGACCCACTGCGCGGCGCGTACGCCCAGCTGACCTACCCCGGCCTGCCCACACCCCATGGTCAGCGGCCGGGCCGGGTGTACGTCCCACTGGTGCGGGACGGTCACCTGTGGAAGGGATCGGGCATCGTGTGGCAGCGACCCGCGAGCGGCCCTTACATCGCCTGTGAGTCCGCGGGCAACGGGTGGCTGTCGTGCGGCATCGACAGCCTGTTCCTCCCACAGGACAAGGCCGCGCGAGTGCAGGACGAGCTGGTGGGCGACCGTGCGGCGGCCATCGTCAAGATCGACTCCAACGGCAACGCCGCCGTGGTGGGATTGGCGCCCCGCTGAGGGAGAACGCGGGAAATCGGCGACCTCAGAAAGGGCCTGGCGTTCGCCACGATCACCCTTGACGGAAGCAGGAACCGTCTCACCGGAAACGGGTTTGGCCCTCGCGACCGACGCCGGTGTGATCGAACGCCGCAAGTGCTACTCCTGGCCGGTTCGCTGCCGGGTGACGGCCTCGTGCACGTCCCCGAGGAAGCGCTCCACAGTCGCCTGATCCGCGGTGTCGAAGCGTCCCATGACGGCGACGATCTCGTGGATGAGCGGGCCGAAGAAGCTCCATCCGAGCGCTACGGCGCTCTCATCCACTTTCAGCAGCACACGCCGACGGTCACGGGTGTCGCGTTGCCGGCGTACATGACCGAGCCTTTCCAGGCGGTCGATCACAGCGGTGGTGCCCGCGGAGTTGAGGCCGAGGTGCGCCCCCAGCATTCCCGGGGTGGCGGGCGCGCCCGCGCGGGCGGCGTCCAGGAGGCAGATGAGCGCGCGCACATCGGTCGGATGGAGAGCGTGCCGGGCGGCGAACTTCTCCCCGATCCGATCGAGCTCCACGGTGACGGCGCGCAGCAGATGCACCACTCGCATCCCGGCATCCTGTTCGTGCACGTCGTCTACCGCCTTCCCTCCGTGTCGGCCACTGTCACATCATGTAAATATCTCGTTGAGCGAGATATGGCTGGCAAGTTACTGGTGGTGGAGGTGGGGCATGTCCAATGACGGTCACGGTGCGAACGCCGCCTTCCTCGCGGCCTATGACGCGGTCCTGGATCTTTGGCCGGTCCCGGTCGAGCCGATCGACCTGCCGTCGGCGTACGGCACGACGCGGGTGAACGCGTGCGGGCCCGCGGACGGTCCGCCCCTGATCCTTCTGCACGGCGGTGGCACCACCGCAGCGACGTGGTTCGCCAACGTCGCCGATCTCGCGCGCCGGCATCGGGTGTACGCCGTGGACCGCATCGGCGAGCCGGGACGGAGCATCCGGGGCGAACGGCCCCCGCGCGATGTCCCCGACCTACTCGACTGGCTGGACGGGGTGCTCGACGGGCTCGGGATCGAAGACACCACCATATGCGGGCACTCCTACGGCGGATGGATCGCCCTGACCCACGGTCTCCACGCGCCCCGGCGGGTTCGGCGGCTCGTTCTCCTCGATCCGACGCAATGTTTCAAAGGATTCCGGGTCGGATATCTGGCGCGTGCGCTGCCGTCCCTCATACGTCCTTCGGCCTCGCGCGCACGGGCCTTCCTGACGTGGGAGACCGGTGGTGCGGAAACCGACCCCGCCTGGCTACGGCTGTACGGGCTGGCCGCGGAGTTTCCGGATACGAAAGTCGTGATCGGAAAGCGGCCCAGGCCCGAACTGCTGCGCACACTCACGACGCCGACGCTGGTGCTCCTCGCCGGGCGCGGCAGGGCTCACGCCCCTCATCACGTCGCATCCGCCATCGCCCGCACCCTGCCGCACGCGGAAACCGCCGTGCTACCGAACCTCTCTCACCATGCGATGCCATGGCACGAGGCCGCCGATCTCAACACCCGCGTCGTCGACTTTCTCGACAGGACCGCGGCGTGAAAGCGATTCCGTCGCAGCCGAGGAGGACAGCCGGGCGGCCGAGGGCCAGGATCAGTCAGTTGGCGCAGGTCGGGCCTCGCCGGATGTCAGACCGACCAGGCAGGTGACGCCGGTGCCGCTGTGGCCGCGATACCCCATTCGGCACCTTGAACAGGTACCGCCGGTGGTAGCGGTTCTCTTCGGGCAATAATTCGCGCCTAGCGTGGCCTGGAGCGGAAGTCAGCCCAGAGATCGACTGCCTGTTGCAAGTCAAGGGCGGCGACGTCCTCGCGTGACATACCGACGGTGTAGATCAAGCGATCCGCGAGCCAATCCGGCACCGCCTCCCTGGGAGGCGGTTGCTCGACGCGAATGTGATCGGCCAGCGCACCCAGGCGTTCGATGATCTGGCCAAGCTGCACTATCTCCGGACGCCCCGTGCCAGCGGCGCGAACCCTTGCTGTGGCCTCGGCGTAGACCTCACCATCGGCTCTTTCGCCCACAGCCGATACTTCGCAGATCTCGATCGACTTGTCGTCTGTGATGCGGTAGACGATTCGCCAGGTGTTGCGCCCGACCACGAGCTTGCGAAAGCCGGTCAGCTCCCCGCCCAGTGGATAGCCGGCCTCCGGATTTTCTATCAGCAGCAGAATCTTCTTGAGCACCTTCGGCACAGCATCAGGGCCGATCCGCCGCAGGTCATCGATTGCCGGGGCCGTGAAGACGACGTCAGACACGGGCTACTCGTCGTCCGACAGAGCGGCCAGCGACTCCCGCGTATGCCCGAAAGCGGAGAGCACGTCATCCAGCGGGACACGCTCTCCGGTGTCGGTGACCGAGCGTGCGAGCACGAGCGCCAAGTCCCGGAGATCGGCGGCGGCCTCCTCCAACTCTTCCAGGCGACGGATGCTGACGACCGCCGCCACCGGCTGATGCCTACGGGTCACCACCAGATCGGTCCCACGTTCAGCATCGGCGACCAGACGGGCCACCCCACGCTGGGCCGCTTCTGTGACGCTCAACTCGGCAGCTTCATGCAGCACAGTCATACGACTACTGTACAGCAACCTATACAGAACGGGCAGTGCTCGGCCTTACAGCGCAGGCATCCAGGGAAGCTCCTCTGCCCCACGGTCGGCATCGGCATGTCCCCTTTTCACATCACCGCTTCGAAGCACTCCGACTCACGTCGTGGATACATTAAGGGTCTGCTATGCGTCACGGCCGGATGCGTGTCGCCGCGGAGACGATGCTGGCGATCGTGATCTGCTCGCGAGCGTGGATCTGTGCGTAAAGCTTCAAGGCAGCGCCGCGCGCTGGCCAGAGCGTGCCTGCACAATTCCTCCCACCCCCTCGCCGCATCGCTGGTAGCGAAGCGAACGTCCCACTCACCGTCAGGAGGGGGAACGGTGACACGGTCCCCACGCTTGGGACTCATACAGAGGCCTCAACCGGTCCGAAGTCTCCGCTCGTAGGCTTACGCGCGTCCGCGTACTCCGCCGGGTCCGCCTTGATCCGAGCCGTCGCCCGCCAGCCCACGATCACTTCTTCGGACCTGCTGTCCAAGTCCAACTCTGCAGCGTCGGACAGAGCCTCGACCAGCTCGAACGTGAAACTCCGCAGTTCGTCCGTGGTGAGGTGGCGGACCCAGGGGAAGACCTCAGGCATCGCGAAATACCCATTCGGCACCTTGAACAGGTATTGCCGGTGGTAGACCTTCACTTCAGGCAATAGTTTCCCTCAGGCGACTCTCAGTTCAGCCACCGACTGGACCAGACCGCTTCTCTCCAGGCTGACCAGGACATCTTCAGCCACACCCGGCGGGTTCTTCCACGAATCAGCGATCTGCTGAACGCATGCCCAGACAACCTTCTGGTTGAGGTGGACCTGGTCCAGGACGAAGTCGTCCGCGCTTTTGGCCTCCACATCCCAGCAGGAGAGAGAGTCTGCGGGAAAGTCCCTCAAATTGTTTGTAACGATCACTTGTGCCCGGGCACGAATCGCAGCAGCAAGTACGTGGCGATCATTACTGTCAGGCAACTTGAGGCTGTCGATCAGGGGCTCATAGCCAGTGACCAGACAGTCACGCACTGCCTTCACCATCAAAGACCGTGTGCGCTGAAGAGTTTCCACTTGGATGTCGGGACGTCTCCCGCTGATCGCGTCGAACACCTCATCCAAGATTCGGTTCGTCCACTTCGCTTGCACCAAGCCCGCTTGCGCGATCCTTATCAGGAGATCACGCAGCGTACTCGGATAAAGGACGCAAGCATCGTAAACCACGACGAAGGCCACCTCAGTCGAAACCCAACTCTTGAGTCATAGCCGAAAGCTCGTCTGCGGCCTCACGACGCCGCTGGTCATCTTTGCGCTTGTAGTCCATGAGCGATTCCGCTCTGATCCGCCTGTGAGTTCCCACCAAGCGGTACTCGATCTCTCCGGCATCAAGAAGCCCTATGAGGTAGGGCCGTGACACGTTGAGCAGATCAGCCGCTTCCTGAGTCGTCAGTTCCGCATGAGCCGGCACCACCGACACTCCACGACCGGCGGCCATGTGAGCCAGAATCGTCGCCAGCAGCTCGACTGCCGCGCGCGGCAGTACCAACTCCTCCCGCGTCTCCTCCACTTCTACGTTGATCTGCGCTGGACTCTCACCATGGCGACGCAGGTAGCCGCGAACCTGAGGAAGAGCGCCGCGAGCCGCCACCGCATCTCTTGAGCTGGGCTGGATTGAAGCAACTGACATACCAGGCACCTCCTTCCTGCAGTATCGGCCGTAATCGCAATAAACGCAACAGCGCTACGTGATCGTCCAGACACGCTTCGAGGGCGAGCGGTTACCTCGGACCTGCTCGGCACCGTCACCGCCGCCGAGTCGGCCGGCTTCGACCTGGTCTACGCCTCCGCCAGCGACCTGGCCGAATGGGACGAATACGAGTGGTCCTGGACAGGGACGACGCTGGGCTGGGCTAACGAGCATCCCGGCCCGGACGCCGACACTGCTCGCACGGCAGCTCTGGAGCACCGCGACGTGTGGCTGCACGGTTACCGGGGTTTCGTCACGCTGCTACTCCAACGAACGAGCTGACCTGTCACCTCTAAATCAGCCCGGAGATCAAGCTTCGCCGGTGGTCAGGCCGACGGGGCAGGCGACGCCGGTGCTGCTGAGGCCGCAGTAGCCGTTCGGCACCTTGAACAGGTATTGCTGGTGATAATCCTCCGCAAAGTAGAACTCACGGGCGGGGGCGATCTCGGTGGTGATCGGTCCGTACCCGGCCTTGGTCAGCACCTCCTGGTATGCCTCCTTCGAGGCGAGTGCGGACTTCTCCTGTCGCGGCCCGTGCGTGTAGACGGCCGATCGGTACTGCGTCCCGACGTCGTTGCCCTGCCGCATGCCCTGCGTGGGGTCGTGGGCCTCCCAGAACACCTTGAGGAGTTCCTCGTACGACACCGTCGCCGGGTCGAAGACCACGCGGACGACCTCGGCGTGTCCGGTCATCCCGGTGCACACCTCCTCGTACGTCGGGTTAGTGGTGTATCCGCCCGCGTACCCGACGGCCGTCGAGACGACGCCCGGCGTCTGCCAGAACTTGCGCTCCGCGCCCCAGAAGCACCCCAGACCGAACTCCGCGATCTCCGTCCCGTCCGGGTACGGCGGAGCGAGCGGCGCGTCCAGGATCTGGTGCCGGACCGCCACCGGCATGACCTCACCGCGGCCCGGCAGCGCGTCCGCGGGGTCTACCATCGTCGTCTTGTCCCTGCCGAAGAGCCAGCCCATCGTCAAAACCTCCCACCGCTCCCAACCACACCCGGCACGACCTTGTTCCTCCCCTTAGCAACCCTAAACCCGGACCCAAGGGATACTTATTTGTCACTAATCCCGGTAAGGAGCGAAGATAGGGTTCATGCCTGAAAGCCGCCGGGGTGTCCTCTACGGCATCGCCGCCTACTCCATATGGGGCCTCTTCCCCCTTTACTGGCCGCTGCTCAAGCCGGCGGGTGCCGTAGAGATCCTCGCCCACCGGATGGTGTGGTCCCTCGCCGTCGTCGTCGCGATTCTGGCCGCCCGGCGCCACTGGTCCTGGTTCCGTTCGCTGACCCGCCGCCAGTTCCTCCTCCTCACCGTCGCGGCCGTCACGATCGCGCTCAACTGGGGCGTCTACATCTACGCGGTCAACTCCGGCCACGTCATCGAAAGCGCACTGGGCTACTTCATCAATCCCCTGGTCACCGTGCTCTTCGGCGTCGTCATCTTCCGTGAGCGGCTGCGCACACTGCAGTGGGCCGCCGTCGGGCTCGGCGGACTGGCCGTCATCGTCCTCACCCTGGACTACGGCCGCCCCCCGTGGATCGCGCTGATCCTCGCGACCAGCTTCGGCGCGTACGGCCTGTTCAAGAAGGCGGCCCAGGTCGGCAGCGCGGAGAGCCTCACGATCGAGACGCTGGTGCTCCTGGTGCCGGCGCTCACCTATCTGATCGTCATCGAGGGGAACGGCACCGGCGCGTTCGGCCACCAGGGCGCGGGACACACGCTGCTGCTGGCCACCACCGGCATCGTCACCGCGATACCGCTGATGTGCTTCAACGGCGCGGCCATCCGCGTCCCGCTCTCGACGATCGGGCTCCTGCAGTACATCACCCCGACCATGCAGTTCCTGTGCGGCGTGCTGGTGGCCCGCGAGGTCATGCCGCCGAGCAGATGGGTCGGCTTCGTCATCGTGTGGCTCGCGCTGTGCGTCTTCACCTGGGACAGCCTCCGTGCCGTACGGATCTCCAGGCGGGCCGACCGTACGGCTCCCGCGCTGGAAACCGTCTGAGCGAGGGCGGCGATCAGCCGGTGCGCTCGACCACGTAGTCGCACAGGGCGATCAGCGCCGTCCTGGCCGGAATGTCCGGCAGGGTGGACAACGCGGTCTTCGCCCGGTCCGACCAGCGGAGCAGCTCCTCGCGTGCCCGGGTCATCGCCACATGGGCGCGCAGCAGGCTCAGCGCCTCCGCCAGGTCCTCCTCGGCCACGGGACCGGACAGCAGCTCGCGCAGCCGTGCGTCCGCCGGGTCGGCCGACGCGAGCGCGTGGAGCACCGGAAGCGTGCGTACGCCCTCGCGCAGATCGGTGCCCGGCGTCTTGCCCGAATCCGACGAGGCCACGTCGATCAGGTCGTCGCCGAGCTGCCAGGCGACGCCGATGGCCTCGCACGCCTCGGTGACACGATCGGCCACCTCGACCGGCGCACCCGAGAGCATTGCGCCGAAACGGCCGGAGGTGGCGATGAGCGAGCCGGTCTTGTCGGCGAGCACGCGGATGTAGTGGGTGATGTCGTCGATGCCCTCGGCCGGTCCGACCGTCTCCCTGATCTGGCCCCTGACGAGGCGGGAGAACGTACGGGCCTGGACCCGGATCATCTCGCTGCCGAGGTCGGCGAGGATCTCGGACGCCTGGGCGAAGAGATAGTCACCGGTGAGGATCGCCACGGTGTTGTCCCACCGGGCGTTGGCGGACGGCGAACCGCGTCGCACGCGGGCCTCGTCCATCACGTCGTCGTGATAGAGCGTCGCCAGATGGGTCAACTCGATGACGACGGCCCCGGGCACGATGCCCGGGGCCCCAGGGTTGCCGAACTGGGCGGCGAGCAGGACGAGCATCGCCCGGAACCGCTTGCCGCCCGCCTCGATCAAATGCCTGGACGCCTCCGTGATGAAGGCGTCCTCGCTCTCGACGGACGACCGGAGTAGTTTCTCAACCGACTCCAGACCGTTCGCCAGGTCCTCGGCCAGCCGCTCATCTACAACGGGGATGTCCACAACGGGCGGCGCAGCCATACCGAAAGCTCCTAACGTACGAACAACGACTGAGCAGCGGAGTGCGCCAGGTCCAGCACCGGCTGCGGGAAGACCCCGAGCACTACGGTAGCCAATGCCGCGAGACCGACCACAGCCGCCGTGCCGCGCGAAGGCAGCACCACGGAGGGGCCGTCAGCCGCCGGATCGCTGAAGAACATGAGCACGATCACACGGACGTAGAAGAACGCGGCCACGGCCGAGGCCACCGCGCCGATGATGACCAGCGACAGCGCGCCTCCGGTGATCGCCGCCTGGAAGATCACGTACTTGCCGAAGAAACCGCTGGTCAACGGAATTCCGGCGAAGGCGAGCAGGAAGAAGGTGAACACCCCGGCGAGCAGCGGCGAGCGCTTGCCCAGCCCGGCCCAGCGGGACAGGTGCCAGGCCTCGCCGCCGGGGTCGCGCACCATGGTGACCACCGCGAAGGCGCCGACAATGGTGAAGCCGTACGCCACCAGGTAGAACAGGATCCCCGACAGGGCCGAGGTGTTCTGGGCCTGGGCGCTGCCGGTGGCGATCACACCGATGAGCAGGAAACCGCTGTGCGAGATCGACGAGTAGGCCAGCATCCGCTTGATGTCGGTCTGGGTGATCGCGAGGATCGCGCCGACCAGCATCGTGAGAGCCGCCACACCGTAGAAGACCGGCCGCCAGTCCCAGTCCAGGCCGCCGAGGGCGACCCAGAAGACCCGCACCAGCGCGCCGAAGGCGGCGATCAGCGTGCCCGACGCCATGAGCGCGGTGATCGGGGTGGGCGCACCCTGGTAGACGTCGGGCTTCCAGGCCTGGAACGGCGCCCCACCGATCTTGAACAGCAGGCCGACGCTGATCATCGCGCCGCCGAGGTAGAGCAGCATGTCCTGGCCGCCGACCGTGCCCAGGGTGGCGCCGATCTTCGCCAGGTCGAGCGAGTTGGCGTAGCCGTAGATCATGGCCGTGCCGTACAGGAAGAAGGCGGAGGAGAATGCGCCCAGCAGGAAGTACTTCATCGCGGCCTCCTGCGAGAGCAGGCGGCGACGGCGCGCCAGACCGCACAGCAGGTACAGCGGCAGCGACATGACTTCGAGGGCCACGAACGCGATGAGCAGGTCGTTGGCTGCCGGGAACAGCATCATGCCGCCGACGGCGAACAGCACGAGCGGGTAGACCTCGGTGTGGGCCGCCCCCTCGTACAGCGCCTGCTCCTCCTCGGCCGAGCCGGGTACGGCGGCGGCCGCGCCGACGAATTGCCCCTCGTCATTGATGAGCAGCACGCTGACGAACCCCAGCACCAGGATGGTGCCCCAGATGAACATCGCCGGACCGTCGACCGCGATGGCGCCCATAGCGGCGGCCTTGGTCGGCACGCCCTGGATCCACTGCCAGACGATCAGCCCGAAAGAGATCAGCAGCGACAGCAGCGTGATCGGCAGATGGATCGCCGAACGCAGGTAGCGCGGGGCGAACGCCTCGACCAGCACGCCCGCGATCGCCGCGCCGAAGACGACGAGCAGCGGCGCCAGCATGCCGTACTCGATTGTCGGCGCTGGAATGGTGCCGTTCACTTGGCCTCCTTGACACCGTGTGCGGCAGCGGCCTGATCAGCGGTGACCGAGACGCTGGACAGCGTGTCCTTCACCGCCGGATTGATGACGTCGAGCAGCGGCTTGGGGTAGAAGCCGAAGACGAGCAGCAGCGCGACCAGCGGCGCCACGACCCACTTCTCCCGCGCGTTGAGGTCGGGCAGGGTCTTGACGGACTCCGCCGTCGGCCCGTTCATCGTCCGCTGGTACATCCACAGGATGTAGATGGCGGCCAGGATGACGCCGATCGTGGCGATCGCGGCGGCCGGGACGTGCAGCCGGAACGCGCCGGACAGCACCATGAACTCGCTCACGAACGTGCTGAGCCCCGGCAGCGAGAGGCTGGACAGACCCGCCACGAGGAACGTCCCCGCGAGGATCGGGGCGACCTTCTGCACGCCGCCGTAGTCCGCGATGAACTGCGAGCCGCGACGGTAGATGAGGAAGCCGACGATCAGGAACAGCGCGCCCGTCGAGAAGCCGTGGTTGACCATGTAGAGCGTGGCGCCGGCGCCGGCGTCCTGCGCCCCGGGGTTGCCCTTGGTCATCGCGAACACGCCCAGGGTGATCACCCCGAAGTGCGAGACCGAGGTATAGGCGATGAGCCGCATCATGTCGGTCTGCCCGATGGCCACGATCGCGCCGTAGATCACTCCGATCACCGCCAGCACGATCACCAGCGGCGTGAAGTACGCCGATGCGTCGGGGAACAGCTGCAGGCAGAAGCGCAGCATGCCGAAGGTGCCGACCTTGTCGAGCACGCCGACCAGCAGTACGGCGGCGCCCGCGGGAGCCTGGGCGGCCGCGTCGGGCAGCCAGGTGTGGAACGGCCACAGCGGAGCCTTGATCGCGAACGCGATGAAGAAGCCGAGGAACAGCCACTTCTGCGTGTTCACGTCCTGGACGGTGCCGATCAGGTCGGAGAGCATGAACGTGTTCTTGCCGGCGATCGAGTAGAGCGCGATCACCGCGACCAGCATCAGCAGCCCGCCGAACAGCGAGTACAGCAGGAACTTGACCGCGGCGTACGATCGCTGCGCCCCGCCGTACGACCCGATCATGAAGTACATCGGGATCAGCATGGCCTCGAAGAGGACGTAGAAGAGGAAGACGTCGGTCGCGGCGAAGACGCCGATCATCATGGCTTCGAGCACGAGGATCAGCGAGAAGTACGTCCGGACCGAGCGCTTGCCCTTCTCGGCGTCATGCCATGAGGCCAGCACCACGATCGGCACCAGGATCACCGACAGCAGGATCAGCACGAGTGCGATGCCGTCGACGGCCAGGCTGTAGTTGATCCCGAACGCCGGGATCCAGCTGTGGTTCTCCTGGAACTGCCATTGGTCGCCGTTCGGGCTGAACTGCACCGCCATGGTGACGGTCAGCGCCAGAACGATGAGCGAGACCAGCAGGGTGAACTGCTTGGCGAGCTTGTCGTTCCGGATCAGGGTCACACCCAGCGCGCCCAGTACGGACACGCCCATCAGGGTTGAAAGCCAGGGCATCACAGGTTCCCTACGACGAACCAGGCACCGACCAGGACGGCGGCGCCGACGAATATCGACAGCGCGTACGAGCGGACGAATCCGGTCTGGATCCTGCGCACCCGGCCCGACGTGCCGCCGATGAACGCGGCGAGCCCGTTGACCACGCCGTCCACCCCGCGATTGTCGAAGAACACCGCCAGCCGCGTCAGCCACTGGCCGGGCCGCATGAACAGCGCCTCGTTCAGCGCGTCGCCGTACAGGTCACGGCGGGCGAACGTGGTGAGGAACGAGCCGCGCGGGGCGGTCGCCGGCACCTCGGCGGCGCCGTACCGCATCCAGGCGAACACCGCGCCGACCGCGACCAGCGCGATCGTCGTGAGCCCGGGCACGCTGAACGGATCGAAGGCGGGCAGGTGCTCCGGCGCCCCGACAGCGGGCGACAGGAAGATCATGAACCGGTTGCCCAGGATAAGGAACGCGCCCAGGGCGATCGAGCCGATCGACAGCAGGATCAGCGGCCAGGTCATCACGGCCGGCGACTCGTGCGGGTGAGCCTTGGCGTCCCACCTCTTCTTCCCGAAGAAGGTCATGAACACCAGACGGGACATGTAGAAGCCGGTGATGCCTGCGCCGAGCACGGCCAGCCAGCCGAGGACCGCGCTGTACTCCATCGCGGTCTCGATGATGCCGTCCTTGGTGAAGTAGCCGGACAGCAGCGGGAACCCGATGATCGCCAGGTAGCCGATGAGGAAGGTCGCGAACGTGATCGGCATGACCGTACGCAGGCCGCCGTACTTCCGCATGTCGACCTCGTCGTTCATGGCGTGCATGATCGATCCGGCGCCGAGGAACAGGTTGGCCTTGAAGAAGCCGTGCGTGATCAGGTGCGCGATGGCGAAGGCGTACCCGGCCGGGCCGATACCCGCCGCGAGCACCATGTAGCCGATCTGCGACATCGTCGACCCGGCGAGGGCCTTCTTGATGTCGTCCTTGGCGGTACCGATGATCGCACCGGCGAGCAGGGTGGCCACACCGACGATCGTCACGACGAGCTGGGCGGTCCCGGTGCCCTCGAAGATCGGGCCGGACCTGACGATCAGGTAGACGCCGGCGGTGACCATGGTCGCGGCGTGGATGAGGGCCGAGACCGGGGTCGGGCCCTCCATCGCGTCCAGAAGCCACGCCTGCAGCGGAAGCTGCGCCGACTTGCCGCACGCGCCGACCAGCAGCAGCAGGCCGATCGCGGTCAGCGTGCCCTGCGAGGCGTCGCCCACCCGGTCGAGCACCCCGCTGAAGGTCAGTGAGTGGAACGTCGCGAAGATCGCGAACATCGCGATCAGCAGACCGACGTCGCCGACCCGGTTGACGACGAAGGCCTTCTTGGCCGCGGTGGCCGCCGAGGGCTTGTGCTGCCAGAACCCGATCAGCAGGTACGACGCCAGGCCCACGCCCTCCCAGCCGACGAACAGGACCAGGTAGTTGTCGGCCAGCACCAGCAGCAGCATCGCCGCCACGAACAGGTTCAGGTAGGCGAAGAAACGCCGCCTGGCCGGGTCGTGCGCCATGTAGCCGATCGAGTAGATGTGGATCAGCGAGCCGACACCGGTGATCAGCAGGCAGAACGAGATCGACAACGGGTCGACCAGCAGGCCCACGTTGTCGACGAGGCCGGGGATGAACTCGAACAGCGTGACCCCGCGGCGGCGCTCACCCGGTGCGAAGCCCAGCAGCTGGACGAAGACCAGTGCGGCGACCACGAAGGACGCGACGGCCATGAGGACGCCCAGCAGGTGGCCGAACTTGTCGGTCCTGCGTCCGCCCAGCAGGAGGACGGCCGCTCCCACCAGGGGCAGGGCGATCATCAGCCAGGCGACGCCGATCGCCCCCCCGGAGTGCTGGGCGATCGATGCGATCTCAGCGGGTTCCACGGCTACCTCTTAGTGCTTCAGCAGGCTCGCGTCATCGACCGACGCGGACCTGCGGGTTCGGAAGATCGTCACGATGATGGCCAGGCCGATGACGACCTCGGCCGCGGCCACGATCATCACGAAGAACGCGATGACCTGCCCGTCGAGACTGCCGTTCTGCCGGGCGAAGGTGACGAACGCCAGGTTGCAGGCGTTGAGCATGAGCTCCACGCACATGAACACCACGATGGCGTTGCGCCGTACGAGCACGCCGACACCGCCGATGGTGAACAGCAGCGCGGAGAGCACGAGATAGTGCGTCGTCACTTGGCGTCCTCCTCCACCAGCGGTTCGGTGTCGGCCAGCGGCTCGGTGTCCCCGATCTCGTCATCGAGCGGCTTGGTCGGCCTCGTGTCGGCCGCCTGCTGCTCGGCGAGCGCCTCCTCCTGGAGGATCCGCGCGATCTCGGGGTCGATGGTGCCCTCGATGGCCTCGTGCCGGGCGATGATCCGGTTGACCGACAGCAGCGAGACGGCCCCGTCGGGCAGCAGCGCCGGCATGTCGATCGAGTTGTGCCGGGCGTAGGTGCCGGGGCCGGGCAGCGGAGCCGGGTTCTTGCCCGTCTTGCCGAAGGCGAGGAACCTGGCCCGCGACAGCTGCTTCTGCGTCGGCTTGCCCTCGGTGCGCTCCCGGTGGGCCAGCACCATCGCGCCGAGCGCGGCGGTGATCAGCAGCGCCGAGGTCACCTCGAACGCGAACACGTGCCGCGTGAAGATCTGCTCGGCCAGGGACGGCACGTTGCCGGCCGCGGTGACCGCGGCCAGCCCCTTGGGCGCCGTCATCAGCACGTTGCCGATGCCGAGCCCCAGCAGTGCGGCGAAGCCGATCCCGGCGATGATCGCCCAGAACCGCTGGCCCTTGATCGTCTCCACCAGAGAGTCCGAGGAGTCGACGCCCACGAGCATCAGCACGAACAGGAACAGCATCATGACCGCGCCGGTGTAGACGATGATCTGCACGACCGCCAGGAACGGAGCGTCCTGGACGGCGTACAGCACCGCCAGCGAGATCATGACGACGCCGAGCATGAGGGCCGAATATACGGCCCTCCGGCTGAATACGAGTCCGAGTGCGGCGGTCACCGAGACGACCGCGAGCACCCAGAACGTGATGGACTCACCCATTGCTACGACCCAACCGGTAGTAGTCCTCTTCGGTCTCGCCGAGACGCATCGGGTGGGGCGGCTGCTCCATGCCTGGTCCCAGCGGCGCGAGGAGCATCTCCTTGGTGAAGATCAGCGATTCGCGGCTGGAGTCCGCCAGATCGAACTCGTTGGTCATCGTGAGCGCCCGGGTGGGACACGCCTCGATGCACAGGCCGCACAGGATGCACCGCAGATAGTTGATCTGGTAGACGCGCCCGTACCGCTCACCGGGCGAGTACCGCTCGGTCTCGGTGTTGTCCCCGCCCTCGACGTAGATCGCGTCGGCGGGGCAGGCCCATGCGCACAGCTCACAGCCGATGCACTTCTCCAGCCCGTCCGGCCACCGGTTCAGCTGGTGCCGCCCATGGAAGCGCGGCGCTGTGGGCCGCTTCTCCTCCGGGTACTGAACGGTCACCGGCTTCTTGAACATGTGGTGGAAGGTGACGCCGAATCCCTTGATCGGGTTCAGCCAATCAGTTGCTCCCACTGGTCACCTCCTTGGCGTCAGCGTGAAGACGCGCTTGTCGCGGCACGACTCCGTGATAGTGCGGGAGGTCGAGCGGCGGCACCGGGAACCCGCCCGCCGTCGGCTCCTCACGCAACTGCTCGAACTCCGCCTCGGTCTCGGCCGCCTTGGCCTCCCTGCGCCGCTGGTTGACCGTATCGAAGCGCAGCCAGATCGCGAAGGCGCCGACCAGGATCACCGCTCCGATGGCCAGGACGGCGCCGCGGGTGGTGTCCGGCATCCGCAGGGCCTTGAAGGTGGCGGCGATCATGATCCAGCCCAGGTTGAACGGGATCAGCACCTTCCACCCGAAGGCCATGAGCTGGTCGTACCTTACGCGAGGCAGCGTGGCGCGCACCCAGACGAAGCACGCGAACACGAGGACCAGCTTGATGAAGAACCACAGCATGGGCCACCAGCCGGTGTTCGCCCCGTCCCATATCGAGATCGGCCAGGGCGCTCGCCAGCCGCCGAAGAACAGCGTGATCGCCATCGCGGACACGGTGAAGATGTTCACGTACTCGGCGAGCATGAACATCGCGAACTTCAGCGACGAGGCGTACTCGGTGTGGAACCCGCCGACCAGCTCGCCCTCGCCCTCCGGCAGGTCGAACGGCACGCGGTTCGTCTCGCCCAGCATCGTGATCGCGTAGATCGCGAACGACGGGGCCAGCGAGAAGACGTACCACGAGGGCGTCGGGATGCTCAGCCCGAAGATGTCCAATGTGCCGCCGTGTGCCTGCGACGCCACGATCTCCGAGGTGGACAGCGAGCCCGCGTGGAGGAAGACCGCCACGAACGACAGGCCCATCGCGACCTCGTACGACACGACCTGGGCGGCCGACCGCAGACCGCCCAGCACGGCGTACGGCGAACGCGAGCCCCAGCCCGCGAGCACGATGCCGTAGACGCCGATCGAGGCGGTGGCCAGCACCAGCAGCACCGCGACCGGAAGGTCGGTGAGCTGCAGCGGCGTCTTGTGGCCGAACATCCAGACCATCGGCCCGAACGGCACGACGGAGAAGGCCAGGAACGCCGGCACGGCGATGATCACCGGGGCCAGGAAGTAGATGACCTTGTCCACCGTGCGGGGCATGATGTCTTCCTTCAGCCCCATCTTCAGACCGTCGGCCACCGACTGGAGCAGGCCGAACTTGCCCGCTCTGTTGGGGCCGTAGCGGTGCTGCATGCGCCCGATGAGCTTGCGCTCGGTCCACACGCCGAACAGCACGCCCAGCATCAGGAACACGAAGATCGCGACGGCCTTGATGATGGTGATCCACAGGGGATCATGGCCGAAGTCGTTCAGCGTGGGTACGTTGTTCACGACACGCTCCCGATCGTTACGACGTCTCCGCCCACGGCACTCAGGTCGCGGGTGACGGACAGGCCGGCGGAGTTCGACGGCACCCAGACCACGCGGTCCGGCAGGTCGGCGATGCGCACCGGCAGGATCACACCGTCGCCGATGGTGATCTTTCCGCCGTCCACCGCGCCGATCTCGGCCGCGGTCGCCTCCGACAGCAGCGCCGCCGCCGGGCGGGCCGTGCCGGCCAGGTACGGCTCGCCGTCCTGGAGTCGGCCGTCGTCCAGCAGCAGGTGCCAGGTGGCCAGTACGGCCTCGCCCGCGCGCGGCTCACGGGCCGGGTGTCCGGTCACCGCCGGGGCGGCGGGCCGGCTGCCCCGCCAGGCTCGCAGCTCGGCCATCTCGCGGCGGGCGGCCGCGGCGTCCGGCAGGCCGAGGTGCACGTCCATGTAGTCGGCGATCGACGTGACGACCCGCAGATCGCTCATCAGGCCGGGGACCGCGGTGGCCACCTCGAACTGGCGGCCCCTGCCCTCCCAGTCGACGAACGTACCCGACTTCTCGGCCACGGCGGCGACCGGCAGCACCACGTCGGCGCGGTCGGTGACCGCGCTCGCCCGGATCTCCAGGCTGACGATGAACGGCATGTTCTCCAGCGCCGCCAGGGCCCTGTCCGGATCGGGCAGGTCGTAGGGGTCGACGCCGGCGACGACCAGCGCGTCGAGCTCCTCGCTCAACGCCGCCTCGATGATGCCCGCGGTGTCCCGGCCCGGGGTTTCGGGCAGGGCGGCCACATTCCAGACACGGGCGACCTCGCCGCGCGCGGTCTCGTCGTCGACCGGGCGGCCGATCGGCAGCAGGCCGGGCAGCGCGCCCGCCTCCAGCGCGCCCCGCTCGCCGGCCCGCCGCGGCACCCAGGCGATCCGCGCCCCGGTGGCCTGCGAGAGCCGTACCAGCGCCGACAGCGCGCCGGGCGCGGTGGCCAGGCGCTCGCCTGCGAGCACGATGGTCCCGGCGGGGAGGGTTCCGGCGGGCGGCAGCTCGCCGGAGATGAGACCGCCGATCGCCGCCGCCTCCGCGCCGGGGACGGTCCTGATCAGCGTGCCGTTCATCTTGGTCAGACCGGGCGTCGTGTACGGCGCCAGCGCGTAGACCTTGAGCCCCTTCTTCCGCGCGGCCTTGCGCAGCCGCAGGAAGACGATGGGCGACTCCTCCTCGGGCTCGAAGCCGGCCAGGAGCACCGCCGGGGCGTTCTCCAGGTCGGTGTAGGAGACCTCGATGCCCCGCCCCGCGATGGCGTGGGCGAGGAAGGCCGCCTCCTCTGCCGAGTGCGGGCGGGCCCGGAAGTCGATGTCGTTGCCGCCCAGGGCGATCCTGGCGAACTTGCTGTAGGCGTAGGCGTCCTCGACGGTGAGCCGCCCGCCGACCAGCACGCCGGCCCGGCCGCGTGCCCGGCTGAGGCCTTCGGCCGCGATTCGCAGCGCCTCCGGCCAGGAGGTCGGGACCAGCCTGCCCTCCTCGTCGCGGATGAGCGGCGACTTCAGCCGGTCGGGCTGGGTCGCGTAGGTGAAGGCCCAGCGGCCCTTGTCGCAGTTCCACTCCTCGTTGACCTGCGGGTCGTCCCCGGCCAGGCGGCGGGTGACCTTGCCGCGCCGGTGGTCGGTGCGCAGCGCGCAGCCGGAGGCGCAGTGCTCGCACGCGCTCGGCGTCGACACCAGGTCGAACGGCCGGGCGCGGAACCGGTAGGCCGCCCCGGTGAGCGCGCCCACCGGGCAGATCTGCACGGTGTTGCCGGAGAAGTAGGAGTGGAACGGCTCGCCGTCGGCCGTCCGCACCTGCTCCTGCCATCCGCGCTCGAAGAACTCGATGAACGGGTCGCCGGCGATCTGGTCGGAGAACCGGATGCACCGCGCGCACTGGATGCAGCGCTCACGGTCGAGCAGCACCTCGGTGGACAGCGAGATCGGCTTGGAGAAGGTCCGCTTCTGCTCCTCGAACCGGGTCTCGCCCTGGCCGTTGGACATCGCCTGGTTCTGCAGCGGGCACTCGCCGCCCTTGTCGCACATCGGGCAGTCGAGCGGGTGGTTGATCAGGAGGAACTCCATGACCCCGCGCTGCGCCTTCTCCGCGACGGCGGAGGTGAACTGCGTCTGCACCACCATGCCCTCGGCGACCTCGATGGCGCACGAGGGCTGCGGCTTGGGAAAACCGCGGCCGTTGCCCGCGTCGGGGATCTCCACCAGGCACTGGCGGCAGCTCGCGGCCGGGTCGAGCAGCGGGTGATCGCAGAACCTCGGGATCTGGATGCCCAGCAGCTCGGCCGCCCGGATGATCACCGTCCCCTTCGGGACGGACACCTGGAAGCCGTCGATGGTGAGCGTCACCATGTCCACCGGCCGCTCGCCCGGCCCGGACGAGGTCGTCTGGATGCTCACTTGGTCCCCCACACGGTGGAAGCAGCGGGATCGAACGGGCAGCCGCCGATCTCGAAGTGCTTGAGGTATTCGTCGCGGAAGTACTTCACCGACGAGTAGACCGGGCTGGTGGCGCCGTCGCCCAGCGCGCAGAACGCGCGGCCGAGGATGTTGTCCGCGATGTCGACGATCTTCTCCAGGTCCTCCTCGGTGCCCTGGCCCTTCTCCAGCCGCCGGAGCATCAGCTTGAACCAGTAGGTGCCCTCGCGGCACGGCGTGCACTTCCCGCACGACTCGTGCGCGTAGAACTCGCTCCAGCGCATCACGGCGCGCACCACGCAGGTCGTCTCGTCGAAGATCTGCAGCGCCCGGGTGCCCAGCATCGAACCCTTGGCCCCGACCGACTCGAAGTCGAGCGGAACGTCCATGTGCTCGGCTGTGAAGATCGGCGTCGAGGACCCGCCCGGGGTCCAGAACTTCAGCTCATGCCCGGCCCGGACGCCGCCCGCCATGTCGAGCAGCTCGCGCAGCGTGATGCCGAGCGGCGCCTCGTACTGCCCCGGCCGGGTCACGTGCCCGGACAGGGAGAAGATCCCGAAGCCCTTGGACTTCTCGGTGCCCATGCCCGCGAACCAGTCGGCTCCGTTGGCCACGATGCTCGGGATCGAGGCGATCGACTCGGCGTTGTTGATGACCGTCGGGCAGGCGTACAGGCCGGCGACCGCAGGGAACGGCGGCTTGAGCCTGGGCTGGCCGCGGTAGCCCTCCAGCGAGTCGAGCAGTGCGGTCTCCTCACCGCAGATGTACGCCCCGGCGCCCGTGTGCACGACGAGTTCGAGGTCGTAGCCGGTGCCGAGGATGTCGGCGCCGAGATACCCCTTCTCGTACGCCTCCCGGACCGCCGCCTGCAGCCGGCGGACGACGTGGAGCACCTCGCCGCGTACGTAGATGAACGCGTGGTTGGCGCGGATGGCGTAGGCCGTGATGAGGGCGCCCTCGACCAGCGAATGCGGGTTGGCCATCATGAGCGGGATGTCCTTGCAGGTCCCCGGCTCCGACTCGTCGGCGTTCACCACGAGGTAGTGGGCCTTGCCGTCGTTCTGCGGGATGAAGCCCCACTTCATGCCGGTGGGGAAGCCCGCGCCGCCGCGGCCCCGCAGCCCCGAGTCCTTGACCATCTGGATGACGGCGTCGGGGTCCATGCCGAGGGCCTTCTTGGCCGCGGCGTACCCGCCGTATCCGTCGATCGTGAACGAGTCCGGCCGGTCCCAGTTCCTGGTCAGCACCGGAGTCAGCTGTGTCATCGGTCGCTCACCGCTCCTCGTTCGCTACACGGGCCGCTCGTCCCTCGCGTACCGCTGCGCTCACTGCGTTGGGTTCGCTCCGCGTCATGAGGCGTCGCTCCCCTCAGTCTGCTCGCCCGGCTTGGGGGCCTCCCAGCCGTTGGCCTTGGCGATCTTCAGGCCTTCCAGCGAGGGCCCGCCGGCCGACGGACCCTCACCGGCCTGGCCGTCCGGGAATCCGGCGAGGATCCGCGAGGCCTCCTTGAACGTGCACAGCCGCCTCGGCCCGCGGGTGGGCGAGACCTCCTTGCCCGCCTGCAGGTCGTCGACGAGCTGCCTGGCCGACTCGGGAGTCTGGTTGTCGAAGAACTCCCAGTTGACCACCATCACCGGGGCGAAGTCACAGGCGGCGTTGCACTCCAGCCGCTCCAGGGTGATCTTCCCGTCGGAGGTCGTCTCGTCGTGGCCGACGCCGACGTGCTCGCTGAGCTCGTCCCAGATCTGGTCGCCGCCCATGATCGCGCACAGCGTGTTGGTGCAGACCCCGACGTTGTACTCGCCGGCCGGCTCCCGCTTGTACATCGTGTAGAAGGTCGACACACCGACCACCTCGGCCTTGGACAGACCGAGGATCTCCGCGCAGAACTCCTGTCCGTCCTCGGAGACGTAGCCGTCCACCGACTGCACGAGGTGCAGCAGCGGCAGCAGCGCCGACCGCGGCCGGGGGTAGCGATCGATGATCTCCTTGGCGTCCATCTCCAGACGCTCGCGGACTTCGGGTGAGTACGTCACCGATCCACACCTCCCATGACGGGGTCTATCGAGGCGACCGCCGAGATCACATCGGCGACCATGCCGCCCTCGCAGGTCGCAGGGATCGCCTGCAGGTTCGTGAAGGACGGGTCACGGAAGTGCACGCGGTAGGGGCGGGTGCCGCCGTCGCTCACCACGTGCGCGCCGAGCTCCCCGCGCGGTGACTCCACCGCGGCGTACGCCTGCCCGGCCGGCACCCGGAAGCCCTCGGTCACCAGCTTGAAGTGGTGGATCAGGGCCTCCATCGAGGTGCCCATGATGTGGGCGATGTGGTCGGGCGAGTTGCCGAGACCGTCGGGGCCGAGCGCGAGCTGCGACGGCCAGCCGATCTTCTTGTCGTCGATCATCACCCGGCCGCCCTTGAGCGGGCCCGACAGCCGGTCGAGCGCCTGCTCGATGATCTTCAGGGACTCCTCCATCTCGTCCATCCGGATGAGATAGCGGCCGTACACGTCGCAGGTGTTCTGCGTCGCGACGTCGAACTCGTAGGTCTCGTAGCCCGAGTAGGGCTGCGACTTGCGCAGGTCCCAGGGCAGGCCGGTCGCCCGGAGCACCGGCCCGGTGATGCCGAGAGCCATGCATCCGGTGAGGTCGAGGTAGGCGACGTCCTTGGTGCGCCGGGTGTAGACCGGGTTTTCGTCGAGCAGCTTGCGC
Source organism: Sphaerimonospora sp. CA-214678 (assembly GCF_050942215.1). Lineage (GTDB taxonomy): Bacteria > Actinomycetota > Actinomycetes > Streptosporangiales > Streptosporangiaceae > Sphaerimonospora. Next base: position 612,165 of record NZ_CP192056.1, on the reverse strand, counting down.
ATGTCCTGGATGCGGCCCGGCATGATCTTGAGGAACTCGCCGACCTTGTCGACCGCGCCGGCCGGCAGGTCGACGCTCACGCCGCCGGGCCGGATGTAGGCCATGTTCATCCGCAGGCCGGTGATGTACTCCATGATGTCGAGCACCATCTCGCGCTCGCGCAGCCCGAAGAGGAACGGAGTGGTCGCGCCCAGCTCCATGCCGTAGGTGGCGACCGCCATCACGTGGGAGGAGATGCGCGTGAGCTCCATCATCAGGACCCGGATGGCCTGCGCGCGCTCCGGCACCCGATCGGTGATGCCGAGCAGTCGCTCCACCGCCATGCAGTACGCCGTCTCGTTGAAGATCGGCGAGAGGTAGTCCATGCGGGTCACGAACGTGACCCCCTGGGTCCACGTACGGAACTCGAGGTTCTTCTCGATGCCGGTGTGCAGGTAACCGATCACCGGGCGGACCTCGGTGACGGTCTCGCCGTCGAGCGTCAGCACGAGCCGGAGCACGCCGTGTGTCGACGGGTGCTGCGGGCCCATGTTGACGATCAGGCGCTCCTCGGACGATTCGGTGACGGTCTGCACCAGCTCGTCCCAGTCCTGGCCCGCGACGTCGTAGATCCGGCCCTCGGCTTCGGTGGCAGTCACGAGTAAGACCTCCTCTGGTCGGGCGCGGGGACCTCGGCGCCGCGGTACTCGACCGGGATTCCGCCGAGGGGATAGTCCTTACGCTGCGGGTGGCCCTCCCAGTCGTCGGGCATCTGGATCCGGGTCAGTGCCGGATGTCCGTCGAAGATGATCCCGAAAAAGTCGTAGGTCTCCCGCTCATGCCAGTCGTGCGTGGGGTAGACCGAAACCGTGGAGGGAATGTGCGGATCGGCGTCCGGACAGGCGACTTCGACCCGGATGCGCCGGTTGTGGGTGATCGAGCACAGATGGTAGACCGCACGCAGCTCCCCACCCGTTTCCTCAGGGTAGTGCACCCCGGAAACGCCCAGGGACAGCTCGAAGCGCAGCGCCGGGTCGTCGCGCAGTTGCCGCATGACCTCGGGCAGACGCTCCCGCGCCACGTGGAAGGTGATCTCGCCGCGGTCGACGACCACCCGCTCGATCGCGTCGCCGACGGCCGGCTCCAGAGCGTCGGCCACGTCGTCGAAATACGATCCGTACGGCCGGGCACTGGACGGCTTGGGCGGGCGCCGTACGACCAGGCGGCCGTAGCCGGAGGTGTCGCCGGAGCCCTTGACGCCGAACATCCCCTTACGGACGATCGGCCGCTCGCCCGGCACCACGGGCAGATTCGCCGGGCTCGTGTCCCCGGGACGTACGTTCTCGTCGCTCACTTACCGGCCCCCTGATCGATCAGCGGCAGCGTGCGCAGCGCCTGGCGTTCGAGTTCGTCGATCTGCCTGGCCCGGTGCGCGCCGAACTTCGCGTTCTGGATCTTGTCGTGGAGCTTGACGATGGCGTCGATCAGCATCTCCGGGCGGGGCGGGCAGCCGGGCAGGTAGATGTCGACCGGCACCACGTGGTCCACGCCCTGCACGATCGCGTAGTTGTTGAACATCCCGCCGCTGGACGCGCAGACGCCCATCGAGATGACCCACTTGGGCTCGACCATCTGGTCGTAGATCTGACGGAGGACCGGTGCCATCTTCTGCGACACCCGGCCCGCCACGATCATCAGATCGGCCTGGCGGGGAGAGGCCGAGGCGCGCTCCATGCCGAAGCGGGCGAGGTCGTGCTTGGGGCCACCGGTGTTCATCAGCTCCATCGCGCAGCACGCGAGGCCGAAGGTGGCCGGCCAGACGGAGTTCTTCCTGGCCCAGCCCGCCACCTGCTCGACGGTGGTGAGCAGGAATCCGCTCGGGAGTTTCTCTTCAAGACCCATGGCTAATCCCAATCCAGTCCGCGACGGCGCCACACGTAGGCGTACGCCACAAGCACGGCGACGATGAACAACACCATCTCGACGAGCCCGAACAAGCCGAGCTTGTCGAAGGCGACGGCCCACGGGTAGAGGAAGATGATCTCGATGTCGAACACGATGAACAACATCGCCGTGATCATGTACTTCAGCGGGAAGCGGCCACCGCCGACGGGCTGCGGAGTCGGGTCGATGCCGCACTCGTAGGCGTCCAGCTTGGCGCGGTTCCAGCGCTTCGGCCCGGTGAAGGGCGCGATGCTTACGGAGAACACGGCGAACCCCGCCGCGAGGACCGCGAGCACCAGGATCGGCACATACAGCTGCATGGCTACATGTCCTCGCTTGCTCGATGGATCAGGGCGGTCTGGGTGCAGAGAATGTCGTTCATGCGGATGGAGCCACCTTGGACAGGGCGTTGATGATGCGGTCGGAGGCGTCGCCCCGCCGGTCTGTGAGATTAGCCAGAAGTTTGAAGGCGAACCTCATCAGGGTGGGATGGGGCAGTCCGTGCCGCGTGGCGAACTTCATCACCCCAGGTCTGCCGATCGCCTCGACGAACATGCGGCCGAGGGTGAAATATCCGCCGTATGCGTCTTTGAGGATACGCGGATAGGCGAGCAGTGCCCGCTCTCGCTGAGCTGCGGAATTGCGGGCCAGCGCCTGCACGATGACGTCGGCGGCGATCCTGCCGGTCTCCATGGCGTACGCGATGCCCTCGCCGTTGAATGGATTGATCGTCCCGCCGGCGTCGCCGACGAGCACCAGCCCGCGAGTGTAGTGCGGCTGCCGGTTGAAGGCCATCGGCAGCGCCGCGCCCCTGATCGGGGTGGTCATGTTCTCTTCCGTGTAACCCCACTCCGCCGGCATGTTCCTCACCCAGCGTCTGAGCAGGTCGCGGTAGTCGATGCTCTTGAACGCCTCATTGGTGTTGAGCAGGCCGAGACCGACGTTGGAGGTGCCGTCGCCCACGCCGAAGATCCACCCGTAGCCGGGCAGCAGCCGGTCGCCGTCCCACAGCTCCAGCCAGGTCTCCAGGTAGTCGTCGTCGTGGCGTGGGCTGTGGAAATAGGTCCGTACGGCCACGCCCATCGGCCGGTCGGTCCGCTTGTGCAGACCCATCGCGATCGACAGACGGGTGGAGTTTCCGTCCGCCGCGACCACGAGTCTGGCCGTGTAACTTTCATCCTCACCGTCGCGCCGGGCCCTGACCCCGGTGACGTGGCCGCTGCGCTCGTCCAGGATCGGACCGGTGACGTTGGCGCCCTCGATCAGCCGGACGCCCGCGCGTTCGGCATGTCTGACCAGGATCTCGTCGAAGTCCGCGCGGGTGCGCACCATGCCGAAGTCGGGAAAGCTGTGCAGCTCCGGCCAGTCGAGCTGCAGACGCAGTCCTCCGCCGACGACTCGCAGGCCGCGGTTCCTGATCCAGCCGGGGCCGTCGATGTCGACGCCCATCGCGACGAGTTCCCTGACCGCACGGGGCGTGAGCCCGTCGCCGCAGACCTTCTCGCGAGGGAACCGCGTCTTCTCCAGCAGCAGGACGCGCAGGCCGGACCTGGCCAGGTGGAAGGCGACAGTGGAACCGGCCGGACCCGCCCCGACGACGATGACGTCGGCGTCGACGTCCCCCCGCTGTACGCGGGCCTGCACGCCACGCTTACTTGTTCGCTCGCTTCGCTCGCCGCGGCTACTTCTTGCTCGCTCGCTTCGCTCGCTCACGGGGACCTGTCCTGTCAGGAAGGAAGGCCTCGGGGGCCCTTCGTGCCTTTGTGAACAACTTCACAAACTGTCGCGCTGCAGTCTAGCCCCTTTCAACTAGTCGGTGTCAGACGGGTGGTCGCACCGCTCTGTGGAGCGCCACGATGCCGAGGGTCAGATTGCGCCAGGCGACCCTCTCCCACCCCGCTTCCTGGATGATCTTCGCCAGCGTGGGCTGGTCGGGCCATGCCCGGATCGACTCCGCCAGGTATCGGTAGGAGTCGGGATTCGAGCTGACCAACCGGGCCACCGGCGGCAGCAACTTCATCAAATACTGATGATAGACCAGGTCAAAGGGCCTTACGACCGGCGTGGAGAACTCACATACCACCAGTCGGCCACCCGGCTTGGTCACCCGCATCAGCTCTCTCAGAGCCTGTCCCGTGTCCGCCACGTTCCGCAGCCCGAACGAGATCGTCACCGCGTCGAACGCCCCGTCGTCGAACGGCAGCCGCAACGCGTCGCCCGCGACGAAGGTCACGCCGCGGACGCCGCCGCCGTACAGTCCGGAGCCGCCGCGCCGCGCCACGCCGGTGCGCAGCATGCCGAGGGAGAAGTCGCACGCGATGGCCCGCGCGCCGAGCGCGGTGAAAGCCTCGGTCGAGGTGCCGGTGCCGGCCGCGAGGTCGAGCACGAGCTCGCCGGGGCCCGCGTCGACCGCCCCGGCCGTGGCCTTACGCCACGCCCGGTCCATCCCGAGCGAGAGGACGTCGTTGACCAGGTCGTACCGCTGGGCCGTGCGATCGAACATCGCGGCGACCTCGTGCGGCTGCTTCTCCAGCGATGCGCGCGTCATGGACGCAAGCCTAGGTGCACGGCCCCCGCCGCACGGATGCCGCCATCCGGCCACCGGCGCCCGATGGACGGAACGTAGTTCGCCGGTTACGCTCAGTCTGCTAGAACTTGGGGAATGCGCGCGAGAAACGTACTGGTCGCAGCACCGGCGACGGCACCCCTGACGGCACGGGCGGTCGTCCCGGTCCCCTCTCCCGCGATCCCATCCGGCGCCCCCGCCGCGCCTGGAAGGCGGCCGGCCCGCCCAGGTCGGAGGCGGGTCGCCCGGCCCCGGTCTCGGGATCACCGATCCCATCACCGGCCGGGCCCCGACTCGGATGCGGATGCGAGAAAGGGGAATCTGGGTAAAGGCGTTCCTGACCGTATAGAAGGAGCTTTTGGTGGGAAGCCGCACAAGGAGACTCGAGCATGAGTACCATGCCCGAGTCGGCCTGTTCCTGGCCGCCTAGTCCTCTCTCGCTCTCCGGCGATTCCCGGCGATCCGCCGGCTGACCGCGTCGCGCTGCTTGGACAGCAGCACGTAGCTGGCCAGCCCACTCACCAGGAGGGCCACTGCGAGCAGCAGGAGGCTGCGCATGCCGACGAGATAGAGGACTCCAAGGGCGACGGCGAACAGGCCAAGCCGCGAAAGGGTGTAAACGACAACCGGATGCACAGCGTCGAGGTTACGTCACCCTGTCGACACGGCTGTCTCTCTTCGCATCTGGTGCGAGCACTGCTAGGGTTCACATCAAGGTGCTTTTGTAAAGAAACACCCATGAGCGCCCCAAAGATGCTCTATCATATAACAATCGGGCACTGAGCCGGTAACAACCCGTGATCTTCTCCGAAAACCACGGATAAATCAGGCTTCGCTCGGCACACTGGTTAACCTGTCCGCCCGCTGCAGGACGCGGGACGCGAGGGGGAGAGATTGTGGAGAGTAGCAGCGAGCGACTGCTGACTCCTGGAGAGGTTGCCGCCCTCTTCAGGGTTGACCCGAAGACCGTGACACGTTGGGCCGCGGCTGGGCGCATCAGCAGTATCCGTACCCCCGGTGGGCACCGGCGCTTCCGCGAGTCGGAAGTGCACGCCCTCCTTCGCGGTGAGGACGTTCTGACGGCTGACCGGCCGAACGGCGACTCACCGCGAGTCTGACACAGGTAAGTGGCAGCATCAGGTGATCCTGCGCGGCACCCGGAAGGCGCAGGGTCACCAGGTCAGTCTGCCCGACCGGCATCGTCCTGCTCTCCTGCCGGTCGCTTCGGCCCCGATCACTCCTGATCCGCCTTGAACGCCAGGAACTCCCGTTCGAGTTCGTCGTTCTCCGCCAGCCAGCGGCTGCGCCGTCGCGCGGCCTCCTCCTCGGTGATCGACTCGGCCGCCCAGCGCTCATACTCAGGCTCCCCCGGGGCGACCTCCACGTACGCGTTGCCGATCAGGCGGCCGTCATCGCTCGTCAGCGATTGAGGCACCCGCAGCGTGCCGTCACCGAGCCGGATCACATACATCCGAACCACCTTGGGAGTGTCCTGTGGATCTTTGCCGTGGCGAGGATCGGCCAGATGGACGCCTCGCGAGGCCGAGGAGAAGCCCATGGCCCGGCCACGGGTGACGGGCGGAACGCCGCGAGGCGCCCGCTGAGCGACCGCGGTGGGCCGAGAAGATCCATAGGACGCCCCCTAGATCCCGTATCGCCGGTTGAAGAACAGCATGACGCCCAGTGCCGTCCGTGTGTCGCCGCCGAGCATGTCCACCAGGGCGGGGCGCTGCCGGGACGCGATCGCCGCGAACGCGTCGGCGAAGAACTCCTTGCGCCCGAGACCGGCGGGCTGCCGGTGGAACGACGACGCGAGCAGCGGCAGGCACTCCTCATAGAGGGCGGCGAACTCAGGCGAGTCCGACACCCACTCCCCGGAGCCCGCGTCCACGTCGTCCAGTGCGTGCCCCACCTCGTGCATCATCACGTCGGGCGTCGGCGACGGCCGGTCTCCCACCACGATCTTGCGATCGCCATACGCACCGGCGCAGACGTCCCAGGTCGCCCGTCCTGACGGCAGCGGCGCACCGCGCAGGTAACCCATGTCGTCCAGGTCGGGAACGCCGCCGCGGCCCACATAGATGCCGTCCAGCCCGATCGCCAGCTTGGCCTTGAGCTGCTCGGGCAGCCGCGCCAGGCTGTCGACCGCCCGGACGGCGTCGGCCGAGGGAGGGCCCTCCACCGCGTCCCACTGCCGGTAGAGGATGCTCTCCAGCGGTCCGCAGTGCCGGCGGCCGTCCCCCACGTCGGGGGCGTCCGGCGGATGCGGCCGTGCCCGCAGGGGCTGGTCGTCCAGTTCGAAGTCGTCCCACGTGTACTGTGGCCGGTCGTCCACCACGGGTGCGGTCACCGTGCGCATCCGCTCGGCTGCCCGGTCCGGCGATCGCTCGCCCGGCCACTCGGCCGGCCAATCGCCCGGCCAATCGGCCGCCCAGTCCGCCGACCGCCCGGCGGGCCGTCCAGAGGCCCGTTCCGAGGCCCGTTCCGAGGCCCGTTCCGAGGCACGGTCAGAGGCGCCTTCCGATGCGCGTTCCGCGGTCCGTTCGCGCTCGCGTGACCGCTCCGGCACATCGACCCTGCGGTGCGACGACATGTACAGCCCGCGCTGCCACCACCGAACCCCTCGCCGGTGGCGGCCTCTGTCGGCCGGCTCCGCCATCAGACCCCACTTATGATCGACGATCGTCTCCGCACGCTCTGTACCGGTCCACCGTACGATGCCGACCCGGCCACGTCACCGGGAACGGCTGTTCGGCCCGGGCGTGCCGAACACACGGTGGTATGGCTTACCGTGATGGGCATGCCTAGCGTGGTTATCGGTCTGGCGCTGCTGGCCTTCTGGCTCTACTGCCTGTTCGACGTGATCACGACCCCCGATCAGGCCGTACGCAACCTGCCCAAGGTTCTGTGGGTCCTCATCGTGGTGCTCCTCGTTGACCTGGGCGGCCTGTTCTGGCTGCTCCTCGGCCGTCCGCTCGCCGCGGCCGGCGCCGTACGCGAGCCGAAGGACACCTTCGGTCCATTGGCGAACCGGGGAGGTCAGCGCAGCCAGGCCCCGCGTGGCCCGGAGGACGACCCGGAGTTCCTCCGCCACCTGGAACGCCGCCTCCGCGACGAAGACTGACCCCTGCCGGGGAACCCGATAGGGCGTGGTCACACGGATAGATTGAACCGCCGGTGGCTGCGCCATTCGACCAGCAGCACGGTGGCGTCGTCCTGCAGCCTGCCGCGCTGATGCCCCAGGATGGCGTGGATCAGGCGCCGGACGGTCTCCGGGGCGGAGATGCCGTCGGCCTCCCGCTTGATGACGAAGTTGGTGAACCGCTCCAGCCCGAACCTCTCCCCCTCCGGAGTCTCGGCCTCGATGATGCCGTCCGTGTAGAACAGCAGCCGGTCGCCGGGCTCGAGTTGATAACGGGGGAGCCTCCTCGCCGGGCCGAGTGCGAATCCCATCGGCGGGTCGGGCGGGCTGTCCAGCACCGCGGCGACCCGCCCGTGCCGCAGGACCAGCGGAGGAGGATGCCCCCGGTTCACCCAGGTCAGCCAGCCGGTGGGCAGGTTCAGGTCGGCCAGGATGCCGGTGGCGAACCGGGACCCGGCGAACTGCTCGGAGATCGCCGCGTCGATCGTGTCGCTGACCGCGAGCAGCCCGATGTCCTTGCGGCGGTTGTTGCGGTACGACCCCAGGGCGATGGTGGCGGTCAACCCCGCGGAGGTGTCGTGCCCCATCGCGTCGAAGACCGCCAGATGCAGGGTGTCGTAGTCGAGGCCGTAGTCGAAGGCGTCCCCGCCCACGGAGTAGGCGGGCTCCAGCGCCGCGCTGACCGTCAACGTGCCCGTGGCGAAGGTTCTGATCGGCATCAGCGTCCACAGCACCTCGGCGGACAGATGCATGTCCTCCGTGCGCGCCAGCCGCGCGTAGGCGTCGCTCGGGTCGCGCTTGCTCAGCACCATCAGGGCGATCAGGGCGCTCAACTCGGCCATCCGTCGTTTGGTGGTCTCGTCGACCCTGGGCACCGTGACCCCTAACACGCCGACCCGTTCGGTACCGTCGAGCAGCGGTGCCCACAGGCGGCGGGCGCCGCCGCTCCCGACCGGCTCGGCGACCTCGCCCGCATCGGAGTCCACATCGGGCCCGCCATTGGGGGCGGCGGGACGGACCTGGACGATCTCGACGTTGCGATAGGCGCGCCCCGCCAGAGTCGTGTCGATGGGGACGCGCTTGAGCGGCTCCCCCGACGTGTCGCGCTGGCCGGGGAGCGGTATGAGCAGGACTCCCTGCAGGTCGGCGACGTAGATCATGACCTCGGTCAAGCCGGCCGACCGGAGACGGTCGGCGACGACACGGGCCAGGTCCTTGAGCGGGGTCAGGTGGTGCGCGCGCAACAGATCACCCAGGATCCGCTCGCTGTCGGATCCGTGCACCGGCGTGCCTTCTCCACCCACCTGCCTCAGCCCCCCGACGGATGCCAGTCGGCCAGCAGCACGGCGGCGTCGTCCTGCGGGCCACCCCGCTGATGGGCCACGATCGCGTGGATCAGCCGACGCACGATCTCCGGCCTCGGCAGCGCGTCCGCCTCGCCGCACAGGACGAAATCGGCGAAGCGCTCCAGGCCGAACCGCGCGCCGGTGGGCGACCTCGCCTCGGTCACGCCGTCGGTGTACAGCAGCAGCCGGTCGCCGGGCTTGATCCGGCGGCGGGCGAGACCGGTCGCCGGGCCCAGGCTGAATCCCATCGGCGGGTCCGGCGTGCTCTCCAGCACGGCGGCGACCCGCCCGTCGCGCAGCAGCAGGGGCGGGGGATGCCCACGGTTCACCCAGGTAAGCTCGCCGGTACGGATGTTCAGTTCGGCCATGATGCCGGTGGCGTACCGGGACGTGGAGAACTGGTCGGCGATCGCCTCGTCGATCGCCTCGCCGGCCGCGACCGGCCCGGCCTCGTGACGGCGGCTGTCGCGGTACGACCCCAGGGCGATGGCCGTGGTCAGTCCGGCGGAGATGTCATGCCCGATGGCGTCGAAGATCGCCATGTGCAGGACGTCGCCGTCCAACCCGTAGTCGAAGGCGTCCCCGCCCACGATGTAGGCGGGCTCCAGGGCGGCGCTGACGCCCACCGTGTCGGTGGCGAACGTCCTCGGCGGCATCAGGGTCCACAGCATCTCGGCGCCCACGCGCATGGACCGGCCGCGTACGAGCCGGGCGTAGGAGTCGCTGACGCGATATTTGGTCATCAGGACCAGCGTGAGCAGTGTGGCCAGATCTCTGATCCGCCGTTCTGCGACCTCGTCGGCCTCCGGCGTGGTCACCCCGATCAGGCCGAGCCGTTCCAGGCCGTCCACCAGCGGCGCCCACAGTCGTACGGAACCCTCGGCCCCGGCCGCCGGCGGCTCCCCCGTCGCCCGGGCGGGACAGGCCTGGGTGATCTTCAGGACGCGGAAGGCCCGTCCTGCCAGCGTCGCGTCGACGGGAATCGGCTCAAGCGGCTTCCCGTCCGCGTCGCGCTGGCCGGGCAGCGGCAGCAGCACGAGCCGCCGCAGATCCGCAACGTAGATCATCACCTCGGAGAAGCCGAGGCGCGCGGCGTGCTCGGCGGTCACGGCCGGCACACGTTCCAGGGGGATCAGCGGGTAGGCACGCACCAGGTCGGCCAGTACCAACGCAGCCTGGTGATCGGAAACCGGATGATCGGCCACAGGAAGTCCCCCGACTCGCTCCTGTCCACATCCCTCCTACCCAGGATTCCCCGGTGGAAGCTACTGGGGCACGTCGGCGTACGAGTGGAGGCCGGGCAGGAAGATGTTCACGCCGATCAGGTTGAACAGCAGGCACGCGAACGCGACGAGCGAAACGATGAGGGCGGCCCTGCCACGCCATCCGGCGGTCGCCCTGGCGTGCAGGTAGGCGGCGTACACGATCCAGGTGATGAAGGACCACACCTCCTTGGGATCCCAGCCCCAGTAGCGGCCCCACGCGCGGTCGGCCCACAGGGCGCCGGCGATGACGGCGAACGTCCAGATGGGGAAGGCGATCACGATCGCGCTGTGCGCGATGCGTTCGAGGTCGGCCCTGACGGGCAGGACGGAGGGCCGCCCGTCCCGGCGGATCAGGTAGAGGATCGCGCAGACGCCCGACAGAGTGAACAGCCCGCTCGCCGCGATGGCGGCGCTGACGTGGATGGCGATCCAGTACGAGTGCAGCGCGGGCATCACCGGCCCGGCCTGAACGTGCAGGAAGAGTACGGCGAAGCCGAGCCCGAGGGCGGCGGTCACCGTGACGAACGCGCCGAGGAAGCGGATCGGCCGCCGCACCAGCACCACGAGGAACGCGGTGACCGCGGCGAAGCACAGTGCCACCACGAACTCGTACATGTTGCCCCACGGCCATCGGTCGGCCGCCATACCACGGGTGAGGATGCCCGCGAGGTGGCCCGCCCACGCGATCCAGGCGATGACGACGGCCACGCCGCCGGCCCGCACCGCCCAGGCGGCGGGCGCCGGCTCGCCACGGTCCTCGGCCGTATCCATGGAAGCCGTGTCGTCCGGCCCGCCGTCGGCGACGCCGCCACCGCCGGTCCGGACGCCGGCCCCGACCAGCTCGCGTTTCTCCGCGACGGCGGTCACCGTACGGGCCCGGCCGAAGGCGAGCTCCAACGCGAAACCGATCATGGCGACCAGATAGAGCAGGACGGTGACCAGGATGAGCTGATCGCTCATCGTGGCCAGTCCCTCGTTGGTGGGCATATTCGCTACTCCTCGCGAAGCATGGTGACGATCTCGGCGAACTCCGTCGAGAAGGCCGCGCCACTGCCTTCGGTGCGGGTCAATCCTCCCACCGTGACCTTCCCGTCCCTCATCCGCACCCAGACACGGCGGCGCCGGATGGTCAGCGACAGCACCAGTCCGAGGACCGCGGCACTCGCGGCCAGCAGCGCGGGTATCCGGCCCGGGTCATAGGTGACCTGGAGACTGATCCACTCCCTGACCCCGGTGAACTGGATCTTCCCGGCGCCGTCGGCCAGTTCGAGGGTTTCGCCGACGGCCAGCGGCTTGGGCTCGGCCGACATCTTGCCCAGCGGCTTCAGGCCATCGGTGTCGAGCTGGTAGACCGACTGCGGCACGCCCGACTTCATGCCGAGGTCTCCCCCGAACGGGAAGATCTGCACCGTCGGGTTGACCGCGCCGGGGAAGACCGAGACCCACGCCTCGCCGCTCGGCACGGTGGTGGGCAGGAACCGGCCCAGGAAGCCGAGCTGCAGCGGTTCGGCGTCGGGGGCCTTGATGACGCACTCGGACGCGTAGGTGGCCTGATTCTCCGCGAGGCACGGCACCGGCCCCTCGTAGGCCACCTGGCCCTTGCCGTCGGTCACCTTGAACGTGGGGGCGTAGCCGTGGCCGATGAGATAGGTGAGTGTGCCGTTGACGTCCAGCGGCTCGTTCACCTTGAGCTCGAAGTCGCGCGGCGCGGACGTCGGGGAGTCCTGGACCGAGATCTTCGCGCTGTAGTCGATCGGCTGGCCCTGCTTGGGCCCGGCGGCCACATAGCTGGCCTGGAAGTCCTTCAGGGTGAACGAGTACGGCTCCAGCGACTCGGCCGACACCCGCTGCCCCGGCATGAACCGGTCGTAGGCCGCCACCGCGTTGGCGAAGCCGTCGCCCTCCACCACGAGCACGTTGCCGCGGTAGCCGTACAACGCGCCGGCGCCGACCGCGAACAGCAACGCGAGCAGCGCGAAGTGGAAGAGCAGGTTGCCGGTCTCGCGCAGGTAGCCCTTCTCCGCCGCCACCCAGTCGGGTCCGGTGACGACGCGGAACCGCTTGCGGCGCAGCCGCTTCGCCGCCTCCTCCACGGCCAGATCGCCGTCGAAGGCCTCGCCGTACGGCAGGCGCAGCAGGTTGCTCGGGGCGGCCGGAGGCTTGCGGCGGATCTCCTTGACGTGGAGCATGGCCCGGGGCAGCACGCACCCGGCCAGCGAGATGAACAGCAGCAGGTAGATCGCGGCGAACCAGGGCGAGCCGAACACGTCGAACAGCCAGAACCTGTCCAGCCATTTCGCCGCTGTCGGATTGTCCTGGAAATATCGGGCGACCTGACCGGGGTCGACACCGCGCTGCGGGTAGATCGATCCGGGGATCGACGCGAGCGCGAACAGGAACAGCAGGATCAGCGCGGTACGCATCGAGGTGAGCGTCCGCCAGCCCCAGCGGAGCCAGCCGACCGATCCCAGCCTGGTCGCGCCCCGACCGTCCGTGCTCCGGCCGGAGGGCGGACCCGGTGTGGTGGGCTCGGGTTCCGCCGGCGCCTGCCCGTCCGGTCTCGTCGTCGCGACGTCGCGGGGGGTCGCCATCAGATCACCGGTTCGAATCCGCCGACCCAGCCCTGCAGGCCGGCGATCATGCCGCCCCACAGGCCGGTCACGAGCAGCACGCCCACAGTGACGAGCATGGCACCCCCGATGCGAGTGATGAGCGGCGTGTGCCGGCGCACCGCCTTGAAGGCGTGCAGCGCCTTCCGGTAGACGAGCCCGGCCAGCACGAACGGCAGGCCGAGACCCAGAGCGTACGCGAAGGCGAGCACGGCGCCGCGCACGGCACTGCCCTGGTCGACCGACAGCGTGAGGACCACGGCCAGCGTCGGCCCGATGCAGGGCGTCCAGCCGAGGCCGAAGACGATCCCGAGCAGCGGAGCTCCGGCGAGGCCCGCGGCCGGGAGCCGGTGGATCCGCAGGTCTCGCTGCAGCCCCGGAATCAGCCCGAGGAACGCGAGGCCGAGGACGATCGTGATCGCCCCGAGCACTCGCGTTATGACCTCGACGTTGCCCAGCAGCAGGCTCCCGAGGCCGCCGAAGAGCGCGCCGCCGAGCACGAACACGGCCGCGAAGCCGAGCACGAACAGGGCGCTGCCGAGCACCATCCGCCCCCGCTTGGGGTCCCCGCTCATGCCCGTGACGTACGACAGGTAGCCGGGGACCAGCGGCAGCACGCACGGCGAGACGAACGACACCAGGCCGGCGATCACCGCGATCGGCACGGCCACCAGCAGCGAGCCGGTCGCGACCGTCGTGCCTATGTCACCCATCGGTCACCGGCCGCCCTCGTCGGCCACCTTGGTGACGGCGCCCAGCAGGTCGTTGTACTTGACGGCGCCGAGCGCACGGGCGGCGATGCGGCCCTCGCCGTCGATGATCAGGGTCGACGGGATCGCCGCCGGGGGAACGGTGCCCTGGAAGGCCAGCAGCACCTTGCCCGTCTTGTCGAAGATGCTCGGATAACCGGGCTGGACGCTCCGCTCGAACGCCTGGGCGGAGGCCTCGAGGTCCTTGAAGTTGACCCCGACGAACTCCACGCCCTTCGATTTCATCGCGGCCGCGATGTCCTTGAGCACCGGCGCCTCGGCCCGACAGGGAGCACACCAGGACGCCCAGAAGTTCAGCACGTAGGTCTTGCCCGGCTCCAGCTTGGCCGTGCCCCCGTCCAGCGTGGGCCCCTCGACCGCCGGTGCCGCATGGCGCTCGGCCGCGTCGAAGAGCTCGACCCGGCCGTCACCGGCGACGAACCGCGTGTCGCCGGATTTGGGCTGGCCGGCCTGGCCGCCCGCGCAGCCCGTCAGGGCCACGGCGGCCGTCACCGCCAGCGCTGCGATCACGGTCCGGCTCTGGGCGGACCTGGTGGCGGACCTCTTGGCGGACACTGGAGGAGGATCTCCCTACACTACGACCGGTAGAGCTATCAGCCTACCGATCGGCTGCCATGCCCCATCCGCGAGCCCCGCGCGGCGGACCCGTGAGCGGGCCAGGTCAGCGACCTTCCACGCGTACGGCCCGCCCGGCTCAGCCGCTCTCCTCGAACAACGCGGCCTCGCCCTGCGGCGGGGTGCCCCTGAGCAGTGCCCCGGCGGGCTCGCTGTAACCGACGCTCACCAGGCGGTCCCCCTCGAAGGTGAAGCTGGTGAGGCTCGCCAGCGCGCACTGCCTGCGCCTCGGGTCGTGCCAGAGCCGCCGGCCCTCCGCAGCCAGCCGGGTGACCCAGATGGGCAGCTGATGGCTGACGAGCAGCGCCTCGTGGCCGCGCGCCTGCGCGCGCGCGTCGTCGATGACCGACTTCATCCGCGCCACGACCTCGATGTACGGCTCGCCCCACGACGGCCGGAAGGGATTGGTGAAGTGGCGATAGCGACGGAGATCGCGAAAGAGCGGGCCGCCCCCGCCGACGCGCACGCCCTGGAAGACGTTGGCCGCCTCGATCAGCCGCTCGTCGAGCCCGATCTCCAGTCCGAGGGCGCGGGCGGACGGCTCAGCCGTCTCCTCGGCGCGCTCCATCGGAGAGCTCCAGACCAGGGCGATGTCCCGGCCGGTGACCGCCTTGGCGACCGTCTCCGCCATCCGCCGTCCGAGCTCGGACAGGTGATAGCCGGGCAACCTGCCGTACAGCACACCGGTGGGGTTGTCGACCTCCCCATGGCGCAGGAGGTGGACGACGGTCGTCTCAGTCATCGTCACGACAGCCTACAGCGCACGCGTGGCGGAGCGCCTCGACGGCCGCGCGGATGGCGGGTCGACGTGCCGCGTCGGTACGCCAGACCGCGTAGATCTGCCGTTTGGGCGGCGGATCGATCTCCAGTACGGCGACGCCTCCCGGCAGCGGGCCGCGCCCCAGCCGGGGGATGAGCGCGCACCCGTGCCCGGCTGCGACGAACGCGAGCTGGGTCGGATACTCGTCGGCGACACAGACGATCCGGGGTTCCAGCTCGGCGGAGCGGAGCAGGAACACCAGGAAATCGTGGCAGATCATGCCCGGCGTCGAGCTGATCCAGTCGTCCCCGGCGAGTTCCGTGATCGACACCCTCCCCGCGCCCGCCAGCGGGTGGCCGGCCGGCACCGCGACGTCGGCGATGTCGTGGAGCAGCGTCGCACGCGACAGCCCGTCGGGCAGCGCCATCGGACGGTTGAGCCAGTCGGGCACCACCGCGAGGTCGATCTCGCCCCGGGAGACCTCGCGGACCTGCCGCTCCGGCTCACGCTCGTAGACGAGCAGGTCGAGGTCGGGATGACGCTCCTTCAGCGTGGACAGCGCACGCGGGAGGATGCCCCGGGCTCCCGTCGGAAAGGCGGCCACCGTGAGCCTGCCGACGACCGTGCCACGCAGCGCCTCGAAATCGGCCTCGGCTATCTCCACCAGGGCGAGGATGCGCTGCGCGTGGTCGGCCAGCAGGCCGGCCGCGTCGGTCAGCCGGACCCCGCGCCCGTTGCGCTCGACGAGCACGCTTCCGGTCTCGCGTTCGAGCTTGGCGATCTGCTGGGAGATGGCCGACGGGGTGACCATCAGCGCCTCGGCCGCCGCGCCCACCGATCCGTACACCGAGACCGCGTGCAGCGCCTTCAGCCGATTCAAATCCAACACATAAGTCACCCTAAATCCAAATCCCGAAAAAATCTCCCCGGCACTCAACCGTCGCATGATGGACTCGCCGTGACAGGCCGACCGGGAGACAATGGGGTGTGGACACGGAGATGAACGAGATGACCACGCAGAGCGACGACGATGCTGTTAACGTGCACGACGTGAGCAGCGCGCTTGAGTACTGGCCGGCCCCGCCCCCGTGGGGGTGGACCGCGGACGACCTCGATCATCTGCCTTCGGACGGCCCGAACGGCGAGCCCGACTTCTTCAAACACGTCGAACTGATCGATGGAGCTCTAGTCTTCATGTCCCCCCAGCGGCGATTCCACGAGTGCCTCATCCGAGGCCTGACCGAAGGGCTCGACTCCCAGGCTCCCGGCCACCTGGCGGCAGTGCAGCAGATGGACGTCAAGCTTGGCCCCCGGACCCGCCCATGCCCGGACGTGACGATCATCGACGTCGAGGCCGCGGCGGACATGGCCCGCACCTGTTATGAGGTGCCGGAGGTCCATCTCGTGATCGAGATCGTCTCCCCGGAGTCCGTGGAGCGCGACCGCAAGCTCAAGCCGCAGCGGTACGCGGAGGCGGGCATCCCCCACTTCTGGCGGGTGGAGGAGAACGAGGGCAGGCCCGTCGTCTACGTCTACGAGCGTGACCCCGCCACCGGCTCGTACGGCCTCACCGGCATCCACCACGGCCGGCTGACCGTGTCCGTACCCTTCCGGATCGAAATCGATCTCGATCGGCTGGTGAAGTGAGCCCTCAGGCGCCCGCGGCCTGTGCGGCGGCCTTGGCGGCGTCGGAGAGCGCGTCGACGACGCGGCCGAGCGCCTCCTCGTCGTGGGCGGCCGACAGGAACCACGCCTCGAACGCCGACGGCGGCAGATAGACCCCCTGGTCGAGCATGCTGTGGAAGAACGCCCGGTACGCCCCGGAGTCCTGGGCCTTCGCCGAGTCGAAGTCGACCACCGGCCCGTCCGTGAAGAAGATCGAGAAGAGGTTGCCGGCCCGCTGGAGCCGGTGGGGCACGCCCGCCGCGCTCAGCGCCTCGGAGGCGGCCTGCCCGACCGCCTCGGCCGCCGCGTCAACCCGGTCGTAGACGGCCTGGTCACAGGCCCGGAGCGTGGCCAGCCCGGCCGCGCAGGCCAGGGGGTTGCCGGACAGCGTGCCCGCCTGGTAGACGGGCCCCTCGGGGGCGAGGTGGGCCATCACGTCGGCCCGGCCGCCGAACGCGGCCGCCGGCAGTCCGCCGCCCATCACCTTGCCGAACGTCATCAGGTCGGCCTCGACCGGATCGATTCCGTACCATCCGGAGGCGGAGACCCGGAAGCCGGTCAGCACCTCGTCGACGATCAGCAGCGCGCCGTGCTCGGCGCACAGCTCACGAAGGCGCCGGTTGAACCCCGCGGCCGGCGGCACCACCCCCATGTTCGCTGGGCACGCCTCGGTGATGACGCAGGCGATCTCGAACGCGCGGAACGCCTCCTCGACCGCCGTCACCGAGTTGTACGGCAGGACGATCGTGTCGGCCGCCGAGGCCCCGGTGACCCCCGGCGTGTCGGGCAGGCCGAAGGTGACCACGCCGGAGCCGGCGGAGGCCAGCAGCGCGTCCACGTGCCCGTGGTAGCAGCCGGCGAACTTGATGATCTTCGAGCGGCCGGTGAAGCCGCGGGCCAGGCGTACGGCCGACATCGTGGCCTCGGTGCCCGAGCTGACCAGGCGGACCTTCTCGACCGGGCCCACGCGGGAGACGATCTCCTCGGCGAGCAGGACCTCGCCCTCGGTCGCGGTGCCGAACGAGAAACCGCGGGCCACGGCCTCCTCCACGGCCGCCACGACGTCGGGGTGCCGGTGACCGAGGATCATCGGGCCCCAGGAGCACACCAGGTCGACGTAGCGGTTGCCGTCCACGTCCGTGACGTACGGTCCCTGGCCCGAGGCCATGAAGCGGGGCGTGCCGCCCACGGCGCCGAAGGCGCGCACCGGCGAGTTCACCCCGCCGGGGACGATCTCACCGGCGCGTGCGAACAGGGCTTCCGAGGTCTGCGTTCGAGTCACGGCTCCCACATTACGGTCCCGGATCACCGGCCCGGCCCATGGGTCGCTCCCGTGGTCAGTCGCAGAAGTCGGCGAGCAGGTCGAGGACGCGCAGCGGGTCGGGGAGGGGACGGCCGTCGGGCGGCCGGATCCACCGCACGGTCAGCTCGTCGGGCAGCGTCGAGGGCGGCGCCAGGACGTAGCTGTCCCGGCAGTGCCAGCGCAGGCCGGGGGTGGCGTCGATGGTCGCCGGCCCGGCGTCCAGGTGGCACGACCACCACTCGTCCTCGTCCTCCGGGGCTCCCCGGGTCGCGACGTAAAAAAGGACCCGGTCGCCGTTTTCGGCGACCGGGCCCGAGTCGAAGCCGGCGGCGTCCATCGCGGCCAGTGCGGCCATCCCGACCGTGACAGGCACATCGAACACGTCGAACACGCGGCCGGTCGGCAGGATCACGTTGGCCTCGGGATCCTGCCGCCACCATCGCGTGAGCAGCGCGGAGTCCGTCGTGGCCTGCAACTGCCAGGCGGGTGACAGCGGATGTCTGCCCGGATCCGGACAGCCGACGCGGTCACATGAACAGGCCCTGCCGCCCTCGCTCAGCGGATGGGCCCCGGGACAGCTCGCCCAGCCGAGCCGGGCATAGTCCAGCACCGACGTGATCTTGCCTGATGTCCGGTGCGGACGCCGTTTCGCGCGCCGGGCCAGCGGCACCCCCACCATGCTGCTCCTCCCCACAATGCACTGATGACCAGTCAGGATAGTCGGCGCGCCATCTCGGTCGCCCAGTAGGTCAAAATCAGGTCCGCACCGGCGCGGCGGATCGCGATCAGCGACTCCATGATGATCCGCTCCCGGTCGATCCAGCCGTTCGCCGCGGCCGCCTCGACCATCGCGTACTCACCGCTGACCTGATAGGCGGCGACCGGCACGTCGACCAGGTCGCGGACCTGGTGCAGGATGTCGAGGTACGCCAGCGCGGGCTTGACCATCACCGCGTCCGCGCCCTCGGCCAGGTCGAGCCGCACCTCGCGCAGCGCCTCGCCGACCGGCCCCGCCGGGTCCTGCTGATAGGCGGCGCGGTCGCCGAACCGGGGCGCGCACTCCGCCGCGTCGCGGAACGGCCCGTAGAACCCGGAGGCGTACTTCGCGGAGTAGGCCATGATCGGGATTTCGGCGAAGCCGTTCGCGTCGAGCGCGGCCCGGATGGCCGCCACCTGGCCGTCCATCATCCCGCTCGGCGCGACCATCTGGGCGCCGGCCGCCGCCTGGGCGACCGCCGCAGCGGCGTAGCGCTCCAGGGTGGCGTCGTTGTCCACCTCACCGGTGTCGGTCAGCAGTCCGCAGTGGCCGTGGTCGGTGTACTCGTCCAGGCAGGTGTCGGTCATCACGACCAGCGCCTCGCCCACCTCGCCGGCGATGTCGCGCAGCGCGACCTGCACGATCCCGTCGGGGTCGTCGGCGGCCGAGCCGCGGGCGTCCTTGTGCGCCGGGATGCCGAACAGCATGATGCCGCCGACGCCGGCCTCGGCCGCCTCATGGGCCGCCTTGCGCAGGGACTCCCGGGTGTGCTGCACGACGCCCGGCATGGACGCCACCGGCTGCGGCTCGGCGATGCCCTCCTTGACGAACACCGGCAGGATCAGGTCGGCCGGGTGCGGCCGGGTCCCGGCGACCATGCGGCGCATCGGCCCGGTACGGCGCAGCCGCCGCGGCCTGGCCTGCGGAAATCGAGCGTTCACTTTGTCTCACCTCACCCTGCGGCGGGCGCCTCGGCGCATCTGGGACGGCTTGCGCGGCACCTCGCCCGCCGAGATGGCCGCGTGCCGCATCTTGGCTCCGTAATCCGCCAGCGCGGCGGCGAGGGTGGAGGCCGAGGGCTTATCCGACATCACGTCGACCCGCAGGCCGAACTCCTCGGCCGTCTTGGCCGTCTGCGGGCCGATCGCCGCGATGACCGTGACGTTGTGCGGCTTGCCCGCGATGCCGACGAGGTTCCGTACGGTCGAGGACGAGGTGAACAGCACGGCGTCGAACCCACCGCCCTTGATCGCCTCCCGGATGGGTGCGGGCGGGGGCGCGGCGCGCACGGTCCGATAGGCCGTCACGTCGTCGCACTCCCAGCCGAGGCGGGTGAGCCCGGCGACGAGCGTCTCGGTCGCGATGTCGGCGCGGGGCAGCAGGACGCGGTTGATCGGGTCCAGCATCGAGTCGTACGGCGGCCACTCGGCCAGCAGTCCTTCCGACGACTGCTCGCCCGTCGGCATCAGGTCGGGCCGCACGCCGAACTCGATGAGCGCCCGTGCCGTGGTCTCGCCCACGGCCGCGACCTTGAGCCCGGAGAACGCCCGAGCGTCCAGGCTGTACTCCTCGAACTTCTCCCGCACCGCCTTCACCGCGTTGGCACTGGTGAAGGCGACCCACTCGTAGCGGCCGTTGACCAGGCCCTTGATCGCCCGGTCCATCTGCTGCGGCGTGCGCGGCGGCTCGACGGAGATCGTCGGCACCTCCTCGGGCACCGCGCCGTACGAACGCAGCTGCTCCGACAGCCCCTTCGCCTGCTCCCTGGTGCGCGGCACCAGCACCCGCCAGCCGAACAGCGGCTTGGTCTCGAACCACGACATGCGGTCCCGCTGGCCGACGTTCTCCCCTACAATGATCATCGCGGGCTCGGTCATGCCCGCGTGCTTGAGATCGGGGCCGAGGCGGCCGAGGGTGGACACCACGGTGTACTGCTCGATCGTCGTGCCGTCGCTGGTCACCGCCACCGGCGTGGTGTCCGGCATCCCCGCGGCGATCAGCGCCTTGCCGATCGGTACGGCATCCGCCACACCGTTGTAGATCACCATCGTGCCGGTGCAGGACGCGTGCGCGGCCCAGTCGTCCACCTGGGCGGCGTCGACGACCCGGAACTCCGGCACGGCGGTGGCCGGCGGGATGCCGGCGTAGGTCGGCACAGCCGTCGCCGGCGGAACGCCGGGGACGACCTCGAACTCGATGTCGGCCTTGGCGCAGGCCGCGACCTCCTCCGCCACCGAGGAGAAGAACGACGGGTCGCCCGGGCAGAGCCGCACGACGATCCGCCCGGCCTTGGCCTCCTGGAGGATCCGCAGCGACACCGAGTTCTCCGCCGTTTCCGCATCGACGATGTCGACGCCCTTCCGGCAGTGGCGCAGCAGCGAACCGTACGACTCGCGGTCCAGGACGACGACGTCCGTCTTGCTCAGCAGGTCGGCGCCACGCAGCGTGAGCAAGTTCTCGTCGCCCGGACCGGCGCCGACGAACGCGACGAATCCGGACCGGGACTGTGGACTGTGGTCAATAGCGGGGCTCAATGGGCCTGCTCCCCCATCAACGTGCCGGCCCCTTCGGCGATCATGGCGGTCGCGAGGTCGCGTCCCAGTTCCATGGCCGCAGAAGAAGGTCCGGAGGCGGACTTGCGCACCGACCGGAGACCGTCGACGGCGACGACGGCCGCGGTCAGATTGAGAATGTGCCCGTCGCCGGAGGCGAAGGCACCTACCGGTGCCGAGCATCCGGCCTCGAGGGCGGCGAGCACCGAGCGTTCGGCCGTCACCGCCGCCCGCGTGCGCGGGTCGTCGAGGACTTTCAGCAGCTCGATGAGATCAGTACGGCTTTCCAGGCACTCGACGGCGAGGGCGCCCTGCCCGGGGGCGGGCAGCACCTCGTCCACCTCGAACACCTGGGAGATGTCGGCGTCCCGGCCGAGACGGCCCAGTCCGGCAGCGGCCATGACCACGCCGTCCAGCTCGCCGGAGGTGACCTTGCCGATGCGGGTGTCCCCGTTCCCCCTGATGGGAACGTACTCGAGGTCGGGCCTGAGCATGCGCAGCTGGGAGACCCGGCGCGGCGAGCCGGTGCCGATCCGCGCCCCGGCGGGCAGGTCGGCGAACTTGACGTTGCTGACGAGCGCGTCCCTGGGGTCGTCCCGCAGCGTGATCGCGGCGAGGGCGATCCGCTCGTCGGGGGTCGTGGGCAGATCCTTCAACGAGTGGACGGCGAAGTCGATCTCCCCCTCGATCAGCTTGTTGCGCAGCTCGCTCACGAAGACCCCGGTCCCGCCGAGCTGGGTCAGATGGGCCCGGGAGACGTCGCCGAACGTGGTGACCCCCACGAGCTGTACGGCCCTGCCGGTGCGGGCGGTCAGCCGGTCGCCGACCCGGCCCGACTGGGTGGTCGCCATCACACTCTTGCGGGTGCCCATCCGCAGGGCGGTTTCCGCCACACCGCTCATTCGTCTGTCTCCATCCTGGAAACGGCTTCCGGAGTCGTGGGATCGAGGTCGAACAACTCGCGAAGCGCCTCGGCATAGTGGCCGCCGCCGGGCGAAGCCGCCAGCTTCTTGACCCGGACGGTCGGCTCGTGCAGCAGCTTGTCGACCACCCTGCGTACGGTCTGGGTGACCTCGTCGCGTGCCCGCCCGTCCAGCTCCGGCAACCGTGACGTCAATCGGCCCATTTCGGCCTCTACTACGCTTGCGGCCATGTTACGCAGCGCTATCACCGTCGGGGTCACCACGGACGCCCGCTCGGCCTCCAGGTAGGCCTCGACCTCCTCGGCGATGATGCGCCGGACATCACAGATCGCCTGGGCCCGTCCCCCGTCGGAGACCGCACCGTCAGGCAGGACCAGCCTCCCGTCGGCCGATCCGGCGGAGCCGAGTCCGACCTGCTGCATCGACTCCAGATCGACCAGCGTCACGCCCGGCAGCGCGCGCACACCGGGATCCACGTCGTGCGGCAGCGCCAGGTCGAGCAGGAACAACGCGTCGTTCCGCCCCCGCATCGCGGCCTCGACCATGTCCACCGTGATGGACCGGTGGCCCGCCCCCACGCACGAGACGACCAGGTCGGCCTCGGCCAGCTCGGCCGGGACCGCCGCCGGCTTCACGGCCCGCCCGCCCACGGTCTCGGCGAGCCGGACGGCGCGTTCGAAGGTGCGGTTGGCGATCACGATGTCGGTGACGCCGGCCCGGGACAGGGTCGCGGCGGCCAGCGAGCTCATCGAGCCCGCGCCGATGACCAGAGCGCGTCTGCCGGAGACCGGGCCGATCACCCGCTCGGCGAGGCTCAGGCCCACTCCGACCAGCGAGGCCCCGGCCCGGTCGATGCTCGTCTCCGCGTGCGCCCGCTTGCCGACGCGCAGCGCGTGCTGGGCGAGCTCGTTGAGCATGGTCCCCGCGGTGCCCTCCTCCTGGGCCAGCCGCAGCGCCGTGCGGATCTGGCCGAGGATCTGCCCCTCGCCGATCACCATGGAGTCCAGGCCGCAGGCGACCGTGAGCAGGTGCTGGACCGCACGCTCCTGGTAGTGGACGTAGAGGTGATCGGCGAGCCGCGCTGTCGACAGTCCGGAGTGCACGGCGAGCAGGTTCGTCACCGCCGTCACACCGCCGTGGAAGCGGTCGACGGCCGCGTAGACCTCCACCCGGTTGCACGTGGAGACGACGAGCGCCTCGGACACGTTCTCGTGCTGCCGCACGTCGTGCAGCAGCTTGACGAGTGCGTCACCGCTGACGGTGACGCGCTCAAGCACCCCCACGGGGGCGGTGCGGTGGCTGAGTCCGACGGCCAGGAGACTCACGAGTTCGCTCCGTTCGATCGCTCACTCACATGACCACCCCGTCCGCCTTGCGCTGTTCGTGAAACGCCAGGATCTGCAATTCGATCGATAAATCGACCTTACGTACATCCACTCCTTCGGGCACGGAGAGGACGACGGGGGCGAAGTTCAGAATGCTGGTGATACCCGCCGCGATGACCCGATCGCACACCTGCTGGGCCGCGCCCGCCGGCGTCGCGATCACCACGATCGACACCCCACGTTTCTTGATGACCGATTCCAGCTCGTCGATGTGCTCGACGACCAGGCCCGCTATCCGGTCCCCCACCATCTGCGGGTCGGCGTCGAACAGGCCCGCGATCCTGAAACCCCTGGACACGAACCCGCCGTAGTTGGCGAGGGCTCGCCCGAGGTTTCCCACCCCGACGATGGCCACGGCCCAGTCCTGGGTGAGACCAAGCTCACGTGAGATCTGATAGATCAGATATTGGACGTCGTACCCCACGCCGCGGGTGCCGTACGAACCGAGGTGGGACAGGTCCTTGCGCAGCTTGGCAGAGTTGACCCCGGCGGCCGTCGCGAGGTCCTCCGAGCTGACCGTCGGCGTGCCCCGCTCGGCCAGCCCGTTGAGCGCGCGCAGGTACAACGGCAGCCGCGCCACGGTGGCGTCGGGGATACCGCGGTCGCGTGCTTGCGGGATACGGCGGGTCACGTGCCGGAGCTCCAGGGGTGAGGACGATTGGACATCAGATTAGTGCCTTTGTGAAGGCATGCACAAAGTCGGCCTGTGTCTCCACTGTCCCAGGAGGGCAGCTCGATCGCGAACTCGCCCCGTGCTCTGAGCCCCATAAGCTGGGAACATGACGAGGATCACGTTGCTCGGGAAGCCCGGGTGCCATCTCTGCGATGACGCCCGCGCCGTGGTCGAACGTGTGGCCGGGGATCTCGGGGTGGGCTGGGAGGAGCGCGACATCACCCGATCTCCCGACGACCTCGCCAGGTACTGGGAGATGATCCCCGTCGTCCTCGTCGACGGTGTGCAGCAGGGCTACTGGCGCATCGACGAGGCACGCCTCCGCGCCGCCCTGGCCTAGGGAGCGAATCCGCCGGACACTCCCCGGCGGACTAGGGCCTGTTTCAATATTCAGATTTGTCTTCTGGCTGGTCAGCTGCGGTTACCTCGGGCGGCCAGCCAGACAGTGAGGTCATGTACGATCTCCTCACGATCGGTCAGCGTGGATCGCCGATGCTCCTCACAGCCGAGATCGCGGTATTCGACCTCGTAGGTGCCCGCGTCTAGCCGGGACACCGAGGCGTACCACCCGGGGTCGTCCTCGTCGGGCAGGACGGTCACGAAGGTGTTGTCCGTCCGGTTCAGGCCGCTGATGAGCTCGGCCAACTCCTGTGGTGAGGGATTGTCCACGTGGTGACCGTTTTCAGCGTCGACGCAGTAGCGCAGGGCGGACATCGCATTCCTCAGGCCGGGGTCCAAGTCCAAAATGATCAGCGCTTCCAGCATGGCATCACCCCGGCAGGCGGCGCTCGGGTGATACAGCCGGCGGTGTCAGCCATTCGTTCATCGCGGCGATGTGCACGGCGGCCTCGTACCGGACGGCGAGCTTGTCATAGCGGGTGGCCACCGCACGGTGCCGCTTGAGCCGGTTGATGCCGCATTCCACGGCGTGCCGGGCCCGGTAATCCTCCGGGTCGAAGGCCGGCGGCCGTCCTCCGGCCGAGCCGCGCTTCTTACGGTTGCGGATCTGATCAGCCCGCTCGGGGATGGTGCCGGCGATTCCACGTCTGCGCAGGTAGGCCCGGTTGGCGGCCGAGGAGTAGGCCTTGTCGCCGCGTACCCGCTCGGGCCGGGTACGCGGCCGCCCCAGCCCCAGGCGGGGCACCCTGATGCCCTGCAAGACCGCGACGAACTGCGGGCTGTCGCCCCGCTGGCCGGCCGTGATCAGGATCGACAGCGGCTTTTGGCCCTGCTCGCAGGCCAGGTGGATCTTCGTGCTCAACCCGCCTCTGGAACGGCCGAGCCCGTGGTCGGCAGGCTCGGGCCGATCACCGCCGGGCGGCTCTTTTTGGGCGTTGCCGTCCCGGCGCGCCCCGGCCGCGTGCTGATGGGCACGGCACACGGTGGAATCCACATTGACCTGCCAGCAGATCAGTCCGGCCGCGTCCGCCCTGGCCTGCAACGCGGTGAGGATCGCCGCCCAGACGCCCCCGCGCTGCCAGCGCCGGAACAGCCCATAGACCGTCTGCCATGGCCCGTACTCGGCGGGCATGTCGCGCCAGGGCGCACCGGTACGTACCCGCCAGCGCACCCCGTTGATGAGCTGCCGCTTCGACCATACGGCGGGGCGTCCCCGCCCGGCCGTATCAGGCAGCAACGGCTCCAGCACCGCCCACTGCTCATCCGTCAAATCCCCACGACCCACACGGCGATCATGCCGACCAGAGATCACGCATAGATCAACTTATGAAACAGACCCTAGAAGAGCGCGGTCGGGAGGGGGATGACCTTGGCCGCGTTGACGGTGAGCTCGATGACGTTCGCCGCCAGCACCAGCGCCTGCCGTTCGTTGACGAAGCGCTCCATGTGCGGCTGACGCAGGTGCTCGGTGTAGCCCACCTCGTCCCGGTAGAGCTCGTAGACGATCCGCTGGAGCGGCGCCGACTTGACCGAGTGGCAGATGAAGACCAGTGTGTCGGGCTCGTTGCGCCGCACGGCGTCGATCGTCTCCTCCGCCAGCTTGTCGAACGCCTCGCCCGAACCGTCCAGTAGCGTGAACACGGTCAACAGGCCATAGATCCCGGGCGCCGGTCGCACCGTGCGGTCGCTGTGCTTGGCCGCCTGCGCCGTCGAATGCGCCCCCGTCGAATGCGCTCCCGTCGCGTGTGTCCCGGTCGGACGCTGCCTGGCCAAGGCCCCGCCGAAACCGATCCCGAAATTCGCCGCGAGATCCTCGGGGATCGGCGGCACCTCGGGGCCTGACGGAGCATCCGGTACGGACGGAGTCCCGGCCGGCATGCCGTAATCGGGCGAGACCATGATCTGGCCGGTGGCTGGGCCGCCGAAGTCGTCCTGCTGGAGCCGGTGGGGAGCATAGTCCGGCTGCGGCTGGTGGGGAGCATAGTCCGGCTGAGGCTGGTGGGGGGCGTAGTCCGGTCGGCCGGGTGGGGGAGGGAAGTCGCCCTGGGGCTGCCTCGGGGAGAAGTCTTCCTCCTGGGGGTGGCGCATCCGGGCGGCGTAGTCGATCTCGCTCTGCTCGCCGGCGCGATACTCCGCCACGAGGTCGCCCAGGCCGGACCGGCGCGGGACGGCACCCTTGGGGCCCCCGGGGGAGCCGGCGGAAGCGCCAGGCGGGCTGCTCATCGCATGGCCCGCCGACGAGGCGGCGGACCGGGAGGCCCGGGTCCGCCCCTCGGGGACGTCGTAGCCGTCGTCGTCCTCGTCCTCGTCGTCGTACGGCGCGAGCGGCCGGGCCACGGCGTACCAGATCCCGCCGGCCGTCGCGGCCATGAGCGCCACGATCAGGATCCCGGGGAGCGTGAGCTCCAGCGCGGCCGACAGCGCCATGCCGGCCGGGGCGAGCACGACGGACGCGTTCATGTTGTCGGCGTCGTAGTCGTCGCCGTCGCGCCAGCTCAGCAGGGCGATCGCCAGCGCGATCAGCAGCATCAGGATGACGAGCCCGTGGACGCCGCGCAGCAGCCACTCCGGCCAGATGTCCCAGTGCCTGGGGCCGTCGGGAAACTGCTTGGTGAACCCCCCGGCAAGGGGGTCGAGTAGCATGATCACCGCTCCGACCACCGTCACGGAGATGCCGATCAGCCACCCCGCGAACCGGGCCGAGGCCTTCTCGGCCAGCAGTTGCATCACGCCGACCGCCAGCCACAGCGGCGCCAGCAGCGATCCGGTGATCTGGAGCGCCCGGAAGGTCGGCCCGCCGAAGCCCGCGAGGTGACCGATGGCGATCGCACCGAGTGACAGGGTCAGCGCGCCCGTGGTGATACTCCAGGCGATCAGCCAGCCTACGGGCTCACCGCGCAGGCGGTTGACGAGCACACCGGTCGTTATCCCGGCGAGCAGGGCGCCGGCGAACGCGAGGAGAGCGACAACGAGTTCCATGGTGGAACCCATGCTGCCGGAGAATCCCTTTCCATCGGTAGCCGGTGCCCGGTCCCGTACGGGTAGAGTGTTCGAGCACGCCGACTCCCCTTCCCCCAAGGGATACCGGATGCCGAACACGTGGCCGTTGGCCGGGCTGTCCCCACCAGCCGCCGCCGCCCGCCGCATCACCCGCGAGCGTGAGAACGACCGTGACGAGATGCGGACGCTGGTGCTGCGCGCCAAGATGGGCGACAGCGAGGCGTTCGGCATGCTCTACGACCGATATCTGGAGCTGGTCTACCGGTACGTCTACTTCCGGGTGGGGAGCCACGCCCTCGCCGAGGATCTCACCAGCGAGACCTTCCTGCGCGCGCTTCGCGGCATGGCCGACTTCACCTGGCAGGGCCGCGACTTCGGCGCCTGGCTGATGACGATCGCCCGCAACCTCGTCACCGACCATTACAAGTCGGGCCGCAACCGCCTCGAGGTGACCACGGCGGAGGTGTTCGACACCCCTCTCGACGGCCGGCACATCCCGGAGAACGCCGTCGTCACGAACATGGTCAACGAGCGCGTGATGCAGGCGATCAAGCAGCTCGGAGCGGAGCAGCAGGAGTGCGTGATCCTGCGGTTCCTGCACGGGATGTCGCTCGCGGAGACCGCGTTGATCATGGGCAAGAAAAGCGGGGCGATCAAGGCGCTCCAGTTCCGCGCGATCAAGTCGCTGGCCCGGGTCCTGCCGAAGGATCTCGATTAGACCTGGCGACCTGCCGTAACTCCAGCGGCGTTCACCTCGTTGGGCATGTGTACGGGTGGCCGATCAAACGGGGGATGGCGGAGAGCGGCATGGGCTGGTGGGAGAACTCACGCCGGGTCGCGGCACGCGTCGCCGATCTCGGCGCGATTCCCGGCCCGAGCCCGGACTTCCGCGCCCGGCTGCGCGCCGAGCTGCTCCGCGAGCACGCCGCCGAACAGGCCCGGAACACCGCGGCCGCTCCCGGAGGAGCCCGGCTCAGGTCCCGCCGGTGGTCCGGGCCACGCGCCGTCCTCGTCTTCGCGCTGCTGCTGACCGGCATGTTCGCCACCGGGTTCCATACTCATTACGCGAAGCCGGGCGACCTGCTCTATCCGCTCAAGCGAGGCGCGGAGTCGACGCTGCTGTCCCTGGCGTACGACGACGAGGACCTCGCGCGGCGGGAGATGGCGGCGGCGCACCTGCGCGCGGCGGAGACGGCCTGCCTGATCTACGAGACCACGCCGCGGAAGTCTGCGCCGGAACTGCACCGGCTCATCTCACAGGCTCTCGACGACATGGACACCACGACCAAGACCGCGCTGAGCCATGTCGTACACGACGATCCCGGGGAGGCCCGCCGCTTCGCGCGGCAGCAGCGCACGATGGTGGAGCCGCTGCTGCCGAAGCTCGACCGGAAAAATCGCGACAAGGTGCAGAAGTACTTGATCTATATCGACTCATTCGCGGTTTCCGGACCATGACACGGTGTCGCCGCTCCCGCTCACGCCCGTCTCACGAGCTCTCGGCGGTTAAGCTGATGAGCCATGAGGCGGCTATTGCGACGGCGGGAGGCGGCGGAGACGGCCGGTGAGGTGGCCGCCGCAGCGGCGGTCGCGGCCCCGGCGGTCGAGCCCGACCTCACGGCGGCCGCCTTCTTCGACGTCGACAACACGATGATGCGCGGGGCCTCGATCTACCACTTCGCCCGCGGCCTGGCCGCGCGGGGCCTGTTCACCACCAGGGACCTCACGAAGTTCGCCCTCGGCCAGGCGTGGTTCCGGATCCGCGGCAACGAGAACCCGGAGCACATCGCCAAGGCCAAGGAGATGGCGCTCGCGTTCGTCGCCGGCCTGAAGGTCGACGACGTCGTACGGCTGGGCGAGGAGATCTACGACGAGGTGATGGCCGACCGGGTCTGGGCCGGCACCCGCGCCCTCGCCCAGAGCCACCTGGACGCCGGGCAACGGGTGTGGCTGGTCACCGCCACCCCGGTCGAACTGGCCCGGGTGATCGCGCAACGTCTCGGCCTGACCGGGGCGCTCGGCACGGTGGCGGAGACCTCCGGCGGCGCCTACACCGGCAGGCTCGTCGGCGACCTGCTGCACGGTCCGGCCAAGGCGGAGGCCGTACGAGCCCTGGCCCGCCGTGAGGGGCTCGATCTGTCCCGCTGCTCGGCCTACAGCGACTCGGCCAACGACCTGCCCATGCTCTCTCTGGTCGGGCATCCCCACGCGATCAATCCGGACAGCGAGCTGCGTGAGCACGCCAGGGAGAACGGCTGGGACATCCGCGACTTCCGGACGGGCCGCAAGGCCACGATGATCGGGCTGCCGATCGCCGCGACCGCCGGGGCCGTCGCGGGCGGCATCGCCGCCGGCATCGCCCTGCGCCGGCACTACCGTTCCACGTTCTGACCCCGGAGAGGGATTCAGAGGATCCCGGGGAAGGCGGGGCCGCGGCGCCGCCGCAGTTCGTTCAGCCGCCGCTGCATGGTCTCCCGAATGTGATCGGTCAGCTCGAAGACCATGGCCGGGTCGTCGGCATCCCCCGGGTCGTACTCGTCGGTGTGGATCGGCTCACCGAACTCGATCAGCCATTTCGACGGCAGCGGCACCAGCCCGAACAGGCCGAGCCAGGGGAAGAACGGGGTGATCGGCAGGTACGGCAGGCCGAGCATCCTGGCCAGCACCGGCATGTCGCCGATCTTGGGGTAGATCTCCTCTGCCCCCACGATCGAGCAGGGGATGATCGGCACGCCGGCGCGAATCGCCGAGGTGACGAAGCCGCCCCGGCCGAACCGCTGGAGCCGGTAGCGCTCGGAGAACGGCTTGCCGATGCCCTTGTAGCCCTCGGGGAACACCCCGACCAGCTCTCCCTTTCGCAGCAGCCGGTCGGCGTCCTCCGGACAGGCGAGGGTGTGGCCGCCCTTGCGGGCCAGGTGGCCCAGGACGGGTAGCTGGTAGACCAGGTGCGCGCCGAGCAGCCGGACCGGTCTGCCCGCCTCGTCGTGCAGCGCGACCTGCATCATCAGCGCGTCGAGTGGCAGCGTGCCGGAGTGATTGGCCACCACGAGGGCGCCCGAGTCCGCGGGCACGTTCGTCATGCCGATGGTCTCGACCCGGAACCAGTGCCGGTAGAGCGGCCGCAGCAGCTCGATCAGGACCCTGTCGTGGAACTCCGGATCGAAGCCGAACTCGTCGATCTCATAGTCTCCGGTGATCCTGCGCCGCAGGAAGGCGAGCAGTTCGGCGAGCGCCTCACTCGTGTCCCGGCCGGTCTCCCGGTCCCCCTGCTCCCTCATCGCCGCGCCGCCAGGAAGTCGTCGAAGGCCGCGGCCGTGTCGTACTTCGGCCGGTGGCCGAGTTCGGCGGCGAGCCGGGTGGCGTCCACCACCCGTCCATAGGTCAAAATCGCCAACTGCTCCGAGGAGAAGCCGAGTAAACGCAGCGCCGGGGACGGCACCGGCAGCACCGGCCGGCCCGCCCGCCGCGCGCACTGGGA
The DNA here is from genome assembly GCF_050942215.1 of Sphaerimonospora sp. CA-214678. Taxonomy (GTDB): domain Bacteria; phylum Actinomycetota; class Actinomycetes; order Streptosporangiales; family Streptosporangiaceae; genus Sphaerimonospora. Next base: position 581,034 of record NZ_CP192056.1, on the reverse strand, counting down.
CAGGAGCAGCACACCGTCCGCGGCCACGTTGAACACGCCGGGATGGTCCTCCCGCGCCACGCGGCCCAGCACCTCGACCGCGTCGTCCTCGTGGACGAACTGCAGCCGCGGGTCGAACCCGAACACGGTGGGCAGCACGGGCCGGGCGAAGTACCGGGTCAGCGGCGAGTCGACGCCGGGGCCCAGCAGGGCGGCGAACCGCAACGTGGTGGTCACCACGTCGGGCCGCCGCCGGGCGAACCCGCGGACGCTCGCCTCGACCTCGACCGCGTCCTTCTCGTAGCCGTGGTGCGACGCCTCGGTCGGCTCGGTGTCCTCGCTGAACACGGCCGGGGCGTTCGGCGACGAGCCGTACACGGCCGTGGTGGAGCGCACCACGACCCTGCGCACCGTCTCCGATCGCTGGCACGCCGCCAATAACTGCATGGTGCCGATGACGTTGTGCTCCTTGACGGCTGAGCGGCTCTTCGCCGGACCGCTCACCAGGCTCAGGTGCACGACGGTATCGACGTCCGCCGCCGAGATGACCCGCGCCACGTCAGGGCTGCGCAGGTCGACGCGGACGAATTCGGTACGGCCGAGCGGCGGCGCGTCGTCTTCCCGCGACGGGGAAGAGGGCGGCACCGTGTCGACGCCGATGACGCGGTCGACGCCCGGGTCCGCCGCGAGAGCGCTCGCCACCCGCCGGCCGATATGGCGGGAGACCCCGGTGACGAGCACATTGTGGGTCATCGGCGCCTCGCACGAGTGTGGAACAGATGCGCGCTCCGTCCGGCTACTTCTTGTTACGCCGCTGTATGCGCGTCTTCTTGAGCAGCTTGCGGTGCTTCTTCTTGGCCATACGCTTGCGGCGCTTCTTGATCACAGAGCCCACGGGACCCCCAGGTGAAGGTGGCGGATGTCGAACCGGCGCGCGAGCGCACACCGGCTCAACAGCCTACCGGCGATCCACGGTAGATCGCTCCCTCGGGGACCCCGCGTGGCCTCTGACCAGCGAGTCGCTTCATCCGGCTTCGATGAACGCGTCCCTCAAGTAGTCGTGCACCGCCTGCTCCGGCACTCTGAAGGACCGGCCGACCCTGATGGCCGGCAACTCGCCTGAGTGTACGAGCCGGTACACCGTCATCTTGGATACCCGCATGACAGTGGCCACCTCCGCCACCGTCAGGAACTTCACCTCGCTGAGAGGTCTTTCGCCTGCACCCATCGGACGCCTCTTCCGCACGTGTTTCCGGGTTATCCCCACTGGTGCCATCGCTCACGCACGTGTACTGCTGTCAGCGTAAGTCGGGACTCCGAGTAGGCAAACCCCCCAATTTTCCGCCCTCAGGCGGCCAAGTCGGGAAAGTCGCTGGCAGCAGCCGTACCGCCCCTCACATCACAATGTTGGAACGGACCAACGCCTTACCCTTCAGCCTCGCCCAGGATCACCGAAAAGTTGGCAAACGGCGGGGCCAGGGGTGGAAAAGTGGCGGCGAAATACCCGCATTCGGGATGCCCGCAAGGGGGTCAGGGCAGCGGATCCAGACCGTGGAAGGGGAACACGGCGTTCCTGGTCGCCATGATCGCCCGATCGATGGCGTCCGCCGGGTCGTATCCCTCGGAGATCTCACGCCAGGACGGGTCTCGCCCGTCGGTCATGGTCAGCGGCGCCGTCTCCCCCGTCCGCTCGGCGGCCAGCCTGCGCCAGCTCCGCGGGGTCCCGGTACGCGGATCGACGGGGGCGCCGGCCACCTCCGCGATCAGATGCGTCCACGCGCGCGGCACGACCCGCACGATTTCATAACCTCCACCGCCGACGGCGATCCAGCGGCCGCCCGCGGTCTCGTGAGCCAGCCGGTGCAGCGCCGCATAGGCCGTACGCTGGCCGTCCACGCTGAGCATGAGGTTGGCGAGCGGGTCGAGCGCGTGGCTGTCGCAGCCCTGCTGGGTGACGAGCACCTCCGGCGCGAACTCGCGCAGCAGCGGCGGCACGACGGCGTGGAAGGCCCGCAGCCAGCCCGCGTCGCCGCAGCCAGCGGGCAGCGCCACGTTGACCGCACTGCCCTCGGCGCCCGTCTCCTGCGGGAGGCCGGTCCCCGGAAAGAGCGTGCGCGGGCTCTCGTGCAGGCTGATCGTGAGAACCCGCGGGTCGTCGTAGAACATCGCCTGTACGCCGTCGCCGTGATGGACGTCGATGTCCACGTAGGCGACCCTGGAGGCGCCCTGCGAGAGCAGCCAGGCGATCGCCACGGCCGGGTCGTTGTAGACGCAGAAGCCGCTCGCCGCCGCCGTCATCGCGTGGTGCAGCCCGCCCGCCACGTTGACCGCGTGCTCGGCCTCACCGCGCCAGACCGCCCGCGCCGCCTCCAGCGTCGCCCCCGTGACCAGTGCGGCCGCCGCGTGCATGCCGGTGAAGACCGGATTGTCTTCCGTACCGAGCCCATGCCGCAGGTCGGGACGGCCGATCCTGGAGGCCGTTTTGACCGCCTCGACGTAGTCCCGCTTGTGGACCAGTGCCAGCTCGTCGTCCGTGGCCGGGACGCAGCCGACCAGCTCCACCCCGCCGAGCACGCCGAGATCGCGGGCGAGGGCCATGGTGAGCTCGACGCGTACCGGCGCCAACGGATGTCCAGGACCGAAATCATAGGAAACCAGGGCGTCATCCCAGATGACCCGCACCGCCTGACTCATGTCACGACCGTACCGTGCCGGGCGCGGCCCACTCGGCGCGGAGTGCGAGTCACGCCGTACGGAGTCCGGCTGCGGAGTCCGGCTACGAATCCGGCTGCGGAGTCCGGCTCACTCCGTGCTGAGCCCCGGCTCACGCCGTACGGAGTCCGGCTCACTCCGTGCGGAGTGCGACGACCGGGTCGAGGCGGCCGGCCCGCCGAGCCGGCGTGACCCCGAAGAAGACGCCGACCCCGGCCGAGACCCCGAACGCGAGCGCGATCGACCACCAGGTGATCGCGGCCGGCACCGGGGTGAGCGCCCCGATCAGCAGTGCCCCGCCCACGCCGAGGGCGATGCCGATCGTGCCGCCGATGGTCGTGAGCAGCACCGCCTCGATGAGGAACTGCCCGAGGATGTCCCGCTGGCGGGCGCCTAGTGCCTTGCGCAGACCGATCTCCCTGGTCCGCTCCCGCACCCCGACGAGCATGATGTTGGACACCCCGACACCGCCGACCAGCAGCGAGATGCCGGCGATGGCGGCCAGCACCCCCGTGAGCATGCCGAGCACCGTGCCGATCGTGCCGAGGAGCTGCGTCTGGGTGACGGCCGAGAACTTCTCGTCGGGATAGCGCTGCTCCAGCGCGGTCACCACCCGGCCGCGCAGCCGGTCGATCTCGTCCGGGCCCGACGCGCCCACCGCGATGCCGTTGATCCGGTCGAGCCCGATGAGCCGCTGCGCCGTGGTGACCGGGATGTGCACCTCCTGGTCGCGAGCCACGCCGAAGGTGGAGCCGACCAGCTCGTAGACCCCGACGACGCGGAACCGCACCCCGGCGATCGTCACCTGGCGTCCCACCGGATCGACGTCGCCGAACAGCTTCCGCGCGGCCTCAGCGCCCAGTACGGCCACCCGGCGCCGGGTGTCGACATCGGTGCCGCCGAGGTAGCGGCCATGATGCAGCGGCCGCTCGAATATGCCCGGCATGTACTCGTCGGTGCCGGTGATCGTGGCGAACACCTCGGTGCGTCCGACCCGGACCGGCTCACCGGAGTTGACGGCCACGGTCACCTTCGCCGGGTCGCCGACCACCCGCCTCAGATAGGCCACGTCCGCCAGGTCGAGGCGGCTCTGCGTCGGGACGGCTCCGAGGCCCACCTCACCCGGCACGACCAGGATGATGTTGCTGCCCAGCCCGGCGATCTCCTTCTCCACCGCGTTCTTGGCGCCGGTCCCGATGGCGACCAGGATCACCACCGCCAGCACGCCGATGATCACGCCGAGCATGGTCAGCCCGGTGCGCAGCCGGTTGACGCGGAGGGCCTCGACGGCCATCCGGAGCGCCTCGGCCGTCCTCATCGCGCGCCACCGTCCCGCCGGGCCGTACGGGCGCCCGTGTCGAGCTCCACGAGCCCGTCGCGGACGCGGATCTGGCGGCGGGCCCGGCCCGCGACCTCCTGATCGTGGGTGACCAGCACGACCGCGACGCCGCCCTCGGTGTTGAGCCGTTCCAGGAGGGCCATCACCTCCTCGCCGTTGCGCGAGTCGAGGTTTCCGGTCGGCTCGTCGGCGAGCAGCACCTGCGGATCGCCCACCAGGGCGCGTGCGATGGCGACCCGCTGCTGCTCGCCCCCGGACATCTGGGACGGCCGGTGCCCGAGCCGGTGCCCCAGCCCGACCGCCTCGAGTGCGGCCCGCGCCCGCTCCCGCCGCTCCGGTTTCGGTACGCCCCGGTAGACCAGCGGCAGCGCGACGTTGTCCAGCGCCGTGGTGCGGGCCAGCAGGTGGAACGACTGGAAGACGAAGCCGATGGCCCGGTTGCGCAGCTCGGCCAGCCGGGTGTCGTCGAGCGTGGACACGTCCACCCCGCCGACCCGGAGCAGCCCCGACGTCGGCCGGTCGAGGCAGCCGAGGAGGTGCATCAGCGTCGACTTGCCCGACCCCGACGGTCCCACGATCGCCACGAACTCCCCCTGGCCGATGCGCAGGGTCACGCCGCGCAGCGCGTCGACGCGGACTCCGCCGTCGAGCAGATAGGAGCGGACGAGGTCGACGGCCTCGAACGCCGGTGCGGACTGCGAGATCACGGATGGCTCCGACGCGGGTCGCGCCGTGTCCCCGCGAGAATCTGCAAGATCACCGTACATGCCGCCCCAGGTCACCGGCCTTTCCTGCGAGAAACTGCAAGATCACCACAATGGGGGTGGTGGTGGGGGGTCATGGGAGTGGCTGACCGGGGGTGACGGTGTCGGCGCCCTTGACCACGATGCGCTCGCCCGGCGAGACCCCGTCGAGGATCTCGACGACCGCATCTCCCTGCGCGCCCAGGCGGACCACCCTGCGCTCGGCCCTGCCGTCGCGCACGGCCCAGACGATCGTGTCCCTTTCGCTGGTCGCGATCGCAGAGGCGGGTACGGCCACCGCGTCGGGAGACCGCCGCACGGTGAGCCGGACCACCGCGCTCATGCCGGGCTTCGGATCGGGTGCGGCGGCGCCGCCGTCGTAGGCCCCCTCGCCGAGTTCGAGCCGTACGGGATAGCTGACCCCGCCGGTAGCGCCCTCCTTGGGCGAGACGCCGACGCCCACCACGGTGGCGGGGTAGCTCGCGCCGGTCACCGCGTCGAGCTCGACCTGGGCCGTGGTCCCCTTCTCGACCAGCAGCACGTCGGTCTCGTCGACGTCGGCGGAGAGCGTGAGCGCGGAGACGTCGGTGACCGTGACGACGGCGTCCCCCGCGGAGACCGGCACCCCGGTCGCGATGACGCCGCCCGAACGGCCGCCGCCGGGGGCGGGCAGTCGACCGGCCAGGCCGGCGAGGTCACCCGCCGTCACCCCGCTGAGACCGCCCAGGCCGCTGAGCCCGCCAAGGCTCGCCGCACCACCGGCTGAGGGACCTGCGAGCGTGACCACCCCACCGAACGGCGCCTTGATCACCAGAGCGTCCACCGTCCGCCGGGCGGCCCGTACGGCGGCCTTGGTCTGCGACCGCGACGCCGCCTGGAGCGACGACATGGAGGCGGTCAGCCCGTCGAGCCCCGATCGCAGCTGCCCGGTCAGCTGTCCTGTCACCTGCGAGAGTGCCTGTTCGAGCGAACGGTTGAGGCCCGCGACCACCTGGTCGAGAGCCCGCCGCTGGGCCCGGTGCCGTGCCTGGGCCTCATCGATCGCGGTCAGCAGCCGGTCCCTCATCACACGGTCGTCGACCTCCTTCACCGCCTTCCTGGCCTTGGCGAAGGACCGCACCACCTGTGAATCCAACGAGGCGGAGGACAGGCTGAGGCGCGGCAGTCGTACGGCCGCGGTCTGGGCGCCCACGCCCCCCACGGAGATCGGCCTGGCCGCCTTCCTGTCGGCCTTCCGCGCCTCGGCGAGCTGCTCCTTCGCCTGGGGGGAGCTGATCCGCGCCAGGATCTGGCCCTTCTTCACGGTGTCGCCGTCCTGGACGTACAGCGCGGTCACGGTGCCGGAGGCGGGGGCCGTCAGCGTGGCGGCCGCCCGCGCCGCGACGGTCGCGGGGGCCTCGACGACCTCGCTGACCGATGCGCGGGTGACCGTGCCGAGCACCGCCGTCGCCGGTTCCGCTGAGGTGCACCCCGCGACCAGGAGAGGCGGAACGGCGAGCAACGGGAGAAGTCTGCGACGGAGAGCCACTCGGCCAATCGTAAAGGGATGGTCAAGCGGCGCGTCACTCACCCTGCGGGTCGGTCCTCTGGATCTTCAGGCGGTCAGATAACGCTGGAGCGTCGGGGCGACCCACGCGATGATCTCCTCGCGTGACATCGCCACGACTGGAGGCAGACGCAGGATGTAGCGGCACAGGGCCAGGCCGAGGATCTGGCCGGCGGCGAGTCCTGCCCGCAGGAAGGCGTCTTCCGGGGTGCGGCTGACCGACATGACGATCGGGCCGAGCTGGGTCGCGAAGATATCGCGCATGCGCTCGGCCGCGACCTCGTTGGTCACCCCGGTACGCAGCAGGATCATCAACGCCTCGTTACCCTCCCAGAGGTCGAGGAAGTGTGCCGTCAGCACGGCGCCGAGCCGGTCCGCGGGGACATTCCCCAGGTCGGGCATACGGAGATCGAATTCGGCGGCGACGGCAAACAGCCTGTCCTTGGAACCGAAGTAGCGCATGACCATGGCGGGATCGATGCCCGCATCCGTGGCGACGGCCCGGATCGTGGTCCGCTCATATCCGTCGGCCGCGAACCTTTCCCGGGCCACGGCCAGGATCTTCGCTTTGGTCTCCTCCGATGATCTCCTCATATCGACAATTGTAGGCCAACAAGCGTTGACTTAATCGGCCGACGGTCGCATAGTGATGATGCCAACAAGCGTTGACTGAACGGAGGAGGTACCGATGCTTCCCGCCACAACGGATGTGCTGGTCGTCGGCGCGGGTCCCACCGGTCTCACGACCGCCATCTCCCTGGCCGGCCGCGGCCTCGATGTCATCGTCGCGGACGACCAGGCCGAAGGAGCCAACACATCGAGAGCGGCCGTCGTCCACGCCCGCACGCTGGAGGTCCTGGAACCCCTCGGCGTCTCCGAGCGGCTGGTCGCCCAGGGACTGCACGCTCCACGGTTCACGATCAGGGATCGGAACGGGATCCTCGTCTCGGTACGGTTCGACACCCTGCCGACGCCGTACCCGTACTCGTTGATGATCTCCCAGGCGGCTACCGAGCGGGAACTCCTGCGGCGCCTCGTCGAGCTGGGAGGCCACGTCGCCAGGCCCAGCACGCTGGTGAAACTCGACCAGGACGGCGACGGTGTGACCGCGATGTTCGATGACGGGAGCGAGATCAGCGCGAAGTACCTCGTCGGCGCGGACGGCATGCACAGCACTGTCCGCGGGCAGGTGGGCATCGACTTCGACGGTGGACAGCACGCCGAGTCGTTCAGCCTGACCGACGTACGGCTCAGCGACGGCATGCCGGCCGACGAGGTGCGGCTGTACTTCGCACCGGAGGGGACCATGGTGGTGGCGCCGCTGCCGGACGGGATCTTCCGGATCGTCGCCGCACTGGACGAGGCCCCGGCGGAGCCGGACATCGCCTTCGTCCAGGCCCTGCTGGACTCACGAGGACCGTCAAGGGGCGGACCAGCCGTGCGTGAGGTCCTGTGGGGGTCGAGGTTTCGGGTGCACCACCGCGTCGCCGACACGTACCGCATGGGGCGGGTGCTGCTCGCGGGAGACGCGGCGCACGTCCACAGTCCCGCCGGCGGTCAGGGCATGAACACCGGCATCCTGGACGCCGTAGCGCTCGGCGGGGCGCTGGCGGCCGCTCTGGACGGGGACGAGACCGCGCTGGACTCGTACGAGAAGTCTCGCCGCCCCGCGGCGGTGAAGGTCGTCTCTCTGGCCGACCGGCTCACCCGGCTGGCGACCGTACGGAAGGGCATTCGCCCACTCCGTAACCTGGCGCTGCGGGCGGCGAGCCCGGTCCTGCGCCGGGAGCTCGCGTGGCGCCTGTCAGGCCTTGTGTACCGGTGAGGGACGGATCAGCCTGAGGCGAGCCGGCGGCTGCGGTCGCGGGCGGCCTCGATGGCGTCCAGGAACGCCGCACGCACCCGATGCCGTTCGAGCTCGGCTATGGCCGAGATCGTGGTGCCGCCGGGCGAGGTCACGGCCTCCCGCAGGATCACCGGGTGCTGGCCCGAGTCGCGCAGCATGATCGCCGCGCCGACGATCGACTGGGTGACCATGTCCAGCGCGGCGGCCCTGGGCATGCCCAGCAGGATTCCGGCGTCGACCATGGCCTCGACCAGGTAGAAGAAGTACGCCGGGCCGCTGCCGGACAGCGCGGTCGCCGCGTCCTGCTGCGATTCGGGGATGCGCAGCACCTTGCCCACCGGGCTGAGCAGCGCCTCGGTCCGCGCCAGGTGCTCCTCTTCCGCGTACGTCCCGGCCGAGATGACGCTCATGGCCTCGTCGACCAGGACCGGGGTGTTGGACATGACCCGTACGACCGGGACCTGTACCCCCAGGCGGGACTCGACGAACTGGGTCGTGATGCCGGCGGCCACGGAGATCACCAGCCGGTCGGCCGGCACGAAGGACGCGATCTCGGCCAGCAGTGCCGCCATGTCCTGCGGTTTGACCGCCAGGATCAGCGTCTCGGCGCTCTTGGCGGCCTCGGCGTTGCCCGCCACGACCACGCCGTACCGCTCGCGCAGCGCGTCGGCCCGGTCCGGCCGCCGTGCCGTCGCGATGATCTGCCCGGGCCCGAACCCGGCGCGCAGCAGCCCCGAGAGCAGTGCCTCTCCCATCTTGCCGGTCCCGAGAATCGCGATCATGCCTTTACCTCACTACAGGGATCTTCCTCGCGGCTTGCCGAGCGCGTCGAGCTTACCGCCCGCATGACAGAGCGGCCGTACTCGCATTGCGATTGCGCAATCAACCGCATGTCGCGGCCGATTCTCACTCCCGTTGTCAGGATGATCGCTCGATGGCGTCATAAGCCGGTTCCAGCGGAGGAGCCGCCGACGCCGGAGGGGTAACCAGGTGAAAAAGATCCTCATCGCGCTGGCCGCGGCCGGCCTGGGTCTGAGCGGAGCACTGGTCGGGGGATCCGCGACCGCCGATGCCCGCCGGGCCTCCGAGTACACCCCACCGGCTCCCCGGTGGGCCCAGTGCGAGGACCTCCCGGCGGGCATCGAGTGTGCGATGGTCGAGGTCCCGATGGACCACCGCCGGCCGAAGGGCCAGAAAATCAAGATCGCGGTTTCCCGCAAGAAGGCCACGGACACGGCCCACTACCAGGGCGCGCTGCTGTTCAACCCGGGCGGACCCGGCGGGAGCGGCCTGGCCTACCCGTCCGTCATGGGAGCCCGGCTCGGCGACGAGCTCGCCGCGCGGTACGACCTGATCGGCTTCGACCCGCGCGGCGTCGGCGCCAGCGAGCCCTCGCTCAGCTGCGACCCGCACTACTCCGATCCGGTGCGGCCCGACTACGTGCCGGCCGATCTGACCGAGGAGCTCGCCTGGGCCAGGCGGGCGCGCGGCTACGCGACGGCGTGCGGCGAGAAGTACGGCGCGCTGCTCGAGCACATGACCACGGTCGACGCGGCCGAAGACATGGACCTGATCCGCAAGGCGCTCGGCCGGCGGCAGATCAGCTACGTCGGCTACTCCTACGGCACCTATCTCGGCGCGACCTACGCGACGCTGTTCCCGGACAGGGTGCGCCGCCTGGTCCTGGACAGCATCGTCGACCCCCAGCGGGTCTGGTACGGCCACAACCTCGACCAGAACCAGGCCTTCGAGGCCAGGGCCGATGACTTCTTCGCCTGGATCGCGAAGTACGACTCCACCTACCACCTCGGCACCACCGCCGCCGACGTGGAGAAGGCGTACTACACGGCCCGCGCCAAGCTGAAGGCGACCCCCGCCGAGGACAGGGTCGGGCCGGACGAGCTCGACGACACGTTCCTCGCGGGCGGCTATCTCAAGACCCGCTGGCCGCGCCTGGCCGACGCGCTGTCGCGGTACGTCACGGCCGGCGACGCCGGCCCGCTGGTGAGCGCGTTCGGCGTCTACGGCGACAGCAGCGGTGACGACAACACGCTGGCGGTCTACTCCGCCGTCGAGTGCACCGACGCGCGCTGGCCGCGCCCCTGGGCCGCCTGGCACATCGACTGGTGGCGCTCCTACCGTACGGCGCCCTTCCTGAGCTGGGGCAACGCCTGGTTCAACGCCCAGTGCGCGTACTGGCCGGTCCGGGCGAGGCACCAGCAGCGCATCGACGGCCGGCGGATCCGGAGCGCGCTGTTCTTCCAGGACACCAAGGACGCGGCCACGCCCTATCAGGGCGGCGTCGAGATGCACCGGCTGTTCCCGGCCTCACGTCTGGTGGTCATGGACGGCGGCGGCAACCACGGTCTGACCGGCCGCGGCGACGCGTGCGTCGACGACATCTGGAAGGCGTACCTGACCGACGGCACGCTGCCCGCCGACCGGCCCGGCCCGGACGTGCGCTGCGCGCCGTTCCCCGACCCGGTGCCGCCGTCCGTGTCCGCGACGTTCAAGTCGGCGGCGCCGCAGCCGAGCGACGACTGGGTGCCCGGCGAGCGCTGACGGCAACCCGCCGGAACCACCGGGAGTCCCCGGCCCGCCGCGTCACGGGCCGGGGACCGGTTCATCGGGTCCGGCGAGGCAGCGTGGCGGCCCCGAGGACGAGGGCCAGGAGGGCGGACCCAGCGACGATGAGCACGTCGCGCCAGAACTCCCCGTTCAGCTCGGCGCCGGCCGCCGCGCTCCGCATCGCGTCGATCGCGTACGACATCGGCAGCACGTCGGACAACCATTGCAGCACGGTGGCCATCTGATCTCGCGGCACCAGGATCCCACCGAGGAACGCCTGGGGGAGCATCACCACCGGCATGAACTGCACGGCCTGGAACTCGGTGCGGGCGAACGCGCTGCACAGCAGCCCAAGTGCGGTGCCGAGCACGGCGTTGAGCAGCGCCACGAGCACCAGCGGCCACACCTTCCCCGCCGGATCGTAGCCCAGCCACGTGAGCGAGACCACGAGGGCCAGCGCCACCTGGACGCAGGCCAGCAGGCTGAACGCGACGCCGTACCCGAGGAGGAGATCGAGCTTCCCCAGCGGCATCGCCATCAGCCGCTCCAGCGTGCCCGACGAGCGCTCGCGCAGCGTGGCGATCGAGGTGACGAGGAACATCGTCAGGAAGGGAAAGACGCACAGCAGGATCGGCGTCCAGTGGGCGAAGGACCGCTCGTCGCCGATGACGTAGTAGAGCAGGATCATCACCAGCGTCGGCACCAAGACCATCAGCGCGACCGTGCGGTGGTCGTGCCGCAGCTGGTTCATGATCCGCCGGGCCGTGGCGATCGTTATCCCCGGATTCACGCCGCGGCCGTCCTCTCCTCGATCAGGCGCAGGAACGCCTCCTCCAGATCCGCCGTCCTGGTCCGCTCACGCAGGCCGTCCGGCGTGCCGTCGGCGAGGATCTCCCCCTGACGCAGCACGATGAGCCGCTGACAGCGCGCCGCCTCGTCCATGACATGGCTGGAGACCAGGAGCGTCACCCCGCCCTCGGCGAGGCGGTGGAAGAGCGCCCACAGCTCCTGACGCAGCACGGGGTCGAGCCCGACGGTCGGCTCGTCGAGGATCAGCAGCTCGGGACTGCCCAGCAGCGCGACGGCGAGACCGGCCCGGCCGAGCTGGCCGCCGGAGAGCGTGCCGCCGAGTTGGTGACCGGCGTCGGCGAGCCCGACCTCCGCCAGCACACGCTCGACGTCCTCCCTGGGTGCGCCGAGAACGGCCGCGAAGTAGCGGAGGTTCTCCCTGACCGTGAGGTCGCGATAGATGGCGGGGCTCTGCGTCGAGTAGCCGATGCTGCGGCGCAGTCCGGCGCTTCCTGCCGCCTCGCCGAGTACGGTCACCTCTCCCCCGGCGACGACCTGCACCCCGACGATCGCGCGCATCAGCGTCGTCTTGCCGCATCCGCTCGGGCCGAGCAGGCCGGTGACCTGGCCTCTCGGCACGGTGAACGTGAGGCCGTGCAGCACTTCGGCCCCACCCCTGCGGACCCGCAGATCTCGTACGGCTACGGCGGGCCCGGACAAATTCATCATGCGTTGAATTTAGAGGGTGTGCCGTACACGCGTCAACGGGCGCCTGAACCCGCGGGGCGCCGTATCCGTTGCACAGGTATGCGAACGCTCTGGCTGGTGACACTCCTGTTCATGGCGGCGGCCTGCGGACAGACCCCGTCCACCTCCGCCTCCGCTTCGCCGGACGGGCCCGACCGGCCGGTCGAAACCCAGGCCGGGCCGTCTCCGGCCGTGCCCGTCGGGGACACGCTCGACCCCCGCAAGGTGCAGTGGAGCAGCGCCACCCCCGCGGAAGGCGGGCGATCGCTGGACCTGGTCTGGTGGTCGGGTGTCGAGCCCTGCAACGTGCTCGACCGGGTCGAGGTCGACGAGCGGACGGACAAGGTGATCGTCACGCTCTACGAGGGGCGGGACCGGCGCTCACCCGACGCGGTCTGCATCGAGATCGCGATCCAGAAGACGACCAGGGTGGAGCTGCGCTCGCCGCTCGACGGCAGACAGGTGGTCGACGGCGCCAGGTGAGTACGCTCCGGTCGTCGGTCGGCAGGCCCGTACGGACCGCCGATCATGTTGAACCGGGACGCCGCCGGGTCCGTACCAAGAGGCATGCCTACCATCCACGGCATCACCACCACGGTCGCCGGTGTGGCTATCGCGGCGATCGTCACCACGGTCGTCACCGTCACGGCCGCGCCCGGGGCGCAGGGCGCGGCGAGACACCTCTCCCCCCTGTCCCCACCCAGGCCGGTCGCCCCCGCCGTGGGCCCCTCGTCCCCCGCGGAAACCGTCCCGGCGAAACCGCACGGGCGCACACTCGGCACGCACAAGGTGCGGTGGATCAGCGCCAAGCCCGTCGCCCACGGCAAGCATCTGCGGATCACCTGGTGGTCGGGCGCCGCCCCATGCACGGTGCTCGACCGTGTCAAGGCGAAGGAGACGGCCAAGAAGGTGGTCGTCACGGTCTACGAGGGCGCGGATCCGGCCGCCGAGAACACGATGTGCGCCGCGATCGCCATCAAGAAGTCCACCACCGTGAAGCTGCGCACACCGCTCGGCAAGCGGAAGCTCGTCGACGGCGCCGAGCCGAAGGCCAAGAAGGCCCGGAGGAACTGACCACCCCGGGTCTTCCCGTGGTGCGCACGAAAGACGTCTTGCGCGTGACAGGCATCTTTCGGCGGTGCGCACGGAAGGCGACTCCCGGCAGTGCGCACGAAGGGCGGCCTCCGGCGGTGCGCACGGAAGGCGTCTTCAGGCGGTGCGCACGGAAGGCGTCTTCAGGCGGTGCGCACGGAAGGCGTCTTCTGGTGCGGGCATGCGAAAGGGGGCCGCGTGAACGGCCCCCTTCATTCCGCAGGGATCGCTGGTCAGGGGAGAAGCCGCCGGCCCGTCGCCGCGGCGAAATCGGCCAATGGGCCTGTCGCTGCGGCCCGGGCCAGGGCGGGGGCGGTGATGTCGCCGGCGCTCGGCGTGGCGACCTCCAGTTGCTCGGTCGGCGCCTTCGGGTACACCCGGCCCTCACGCTTGGCGCGGCGTGGGGAGGCCGCCGATTCGGAGGTGGTGGAGGCGGCAGTCGCCTGCCCCTTCTGTCCCGCTTGTCCCGCCAGTCCGGTCTGCTTGGCGGGCCGCTGGCGGCGCTGCCGCTTGTCCCGAGTCGTGGCCGTCTGTGCCGCGCCCGTCTGAGCCGTACTCGATCGGGTCGTGCCGGGCTGGGCCGCGTTGGACCGGGCGGCGTTGGACTGGGCCGTGTTCGATTGGGCCGTGTTCGATTGGGTGGGGCGCGCGTGCCGCGGTGCCGGCCGGGCGGCGTTCCGCTGCCCGGCGGCGGGCTGCGCCTGGTTCGCCTGCTGGTGCGGCTGCGTCGCCTCCGGCCGCGCGTGCGCACCACGGTTCCCGCGGTGCGGACGGTCCTGCGCCTGCCCCGGCAGCGCTCCCGCCGCACCCGCGTCCGCCCTGTGCCGGCCCTCCCCGCGCCGGTGCGGCCGGTTCGCGGCCCCCGCGGGGACACCGGTCGCGTCCGCTGCGCCGGCGGCGTTCGCACCGGCCCGGGCCCCCGACTCCCCTCGCACCTGCGGCTGCCCCGGCTGCGGGTTCGTGATGGGGTGCACCCGGTCCTGCGGGCGCGGATGATGCCGGACCGCGGACATCGGGGCGGAGGGCAGGCAGACCGCGTCGGGCACGCTCGGACGGGCCGGCGCGACGGAGAGGACCGACATGAGCGGCGACTTCGTCGCCGGGAGAGCGGCGTTGCCGCCGGTGGAAGACAGACCCGGGAGGGCCGGAATCGCCGGCGCGCCGCCGGCCGGAAGCGCCCTGACCGAGCGGCCGGGGAGCGAGGGCATGCCCCGGCCCGCTGCCGCTCCCGCGGCATCGGCGACGCTGAGCACCCCCGTGGCCGGCGCGAGAGTGGTGCGCCCGGTCCGGGCGAGGCTGCTGGGAATGGCCCCCGTCTGGGCGCCCCCCGCCGTCGGCTCGCAGACGAGGGTCGCGGCCACGCCGTCGCCCGTCACGGCCGATCCGGCCATCGCCGGGCCGGTCGTGAACCAGCTCACCCCCGCGGTCACCGCCGCCAGCGCGACACACCGCCCTCGTCTACTTCGCGTTGTCCTGGACATCCACGTCCCCCTGATTGCTTGCGGTAGTCCGACGAACGCCGAACGTAGCCAGCGGTGGGGTCCCACGGTGTCGGCTTGCCTGAATGGTGGCGAAGACCTTACCTAACGGCGCGGATGTTCAGCGTGTCACCGGCCGGATCTGAGTCGACGATTACCTCGTCGCCGTCGCGGATCGCCCCCGACAGCAGCTCCTTGGCGAGCTTGTCGCCGATCGCCGACTGGATCAGCCGCCGCAGCGGGCGGGCGCCGTACAGCGGGTCGTAGCCGGTCAGCGCCAGCCATTCGCGGGCGGCCGGCGTGACGGTCAGCCTCAGCCGCCGGTCGGACAGCCGTGCGGCGAGCCGCGAGACCTGCAGGTCCACGATCTGGGCCAACTCCTCGGTGCCGAGCGCGTCGAACAGGATGACGTCGTCGAGCCGGTTGAGGAACTCCGGCTTGAACGCCCCCCGCACCGCGGCCATCACGGTCTCGCGCTTGGCGCCGGCCTCCAGATTCGGATCGACGAGGAACTGCGAACCGATGTTGGAGGTGAGGATCAGGATCGTGTTGCGGAAGTCGACCGTACGGCCCTGGCCGTCGGTGAGCCGACCGTCGTCGAGCACCTGCAGGAGAATGTCGAAGACCTCCGGATGCGCCTTCTCGATCTCGTCGAGGAGCACCACCGTGTACGGCCTGCGGCGGACGGACTCGGTGAGCTGGCCGCCCTCCTCATATCCGACATATCCGGGTGGGGCCCCGACCAGCCGCGCGACGCTGTGCTTCTCGCCGTACTCGCTCATGTCGATCCGGGTCATCGCCCGCTCGTCGTCGAACAGGAACTCCGCCAGCGCCTTGGCCAGCTCCGTCTTGCCGACACCGGTCGGCCCGAGGAAGAGGAACGAGCCGGTCGGGCGGTCGGGGTCGGCGATCCCCGCCCGAGCCCGCCGCACCGCGTCGGAGACGACCTGTACGGCCTGCTGCTGGCCGATCAGACGCCTGCCGAGCTCGTCTTCCATCCTGAGCAGCTTGGCGGTCTCCCCCTCAAGCAGCCGCCCGGCCGGGATGCCGGTCCACGACGAGATCACCTCGGCGATGTCGTCGGGGCCGACCTCCTCCTTGACCATCGGCTCCTCCTCGGCCTCCTCGCCGCCCCTGCTCTCCGCGAGTTCTGTGGCCTCGGCGAGCTCCTTCTCCAGCCGGGGCACCTCGCCGTACATCAGGCGGGAAGCGGCCTCGAAGTCACCGTCGCGCTGAGCCCGCTCGGCCGCGCCGCGCGCCTCGTCGAGCTGCTTCTTCAACTCGCCGACCTTGTTGAGCCCGGCCTTCTCCCGCTCCCAGCGGCCGATCAGGCCGTTCAGCTCCTCCTGCTGGTTGGCCAGCTCCTCGCGGAGCTTCTCCAGCCGCTGACGGCTCGCCTCGTCGGTCTCCTTGGCGAGCGCGAGCTCCTCCATCTTGAGGCGGTCGACGCTGCGCTGGAGCTGGTCGATCTCCACGGGACGCGAGTCGATCTCCATGCGCAGCCGCGACATCGACTCATCGATCAGGTCGATCGCCTTGTCCGGGAGGAACCGCGCGGTGATGTAGCGGTCCGACAGCGTGGCCGCCGCGACCAGCGCGCTGTCGGAGATCTGCACCTGGTGGTGCGCCTCGTAGCGTCCCTTGAGGCCGCGCAGGATCGCGATCGTGTCCTCGACGGTCGGCTCGCCGACATAGACCTGCTGGAACCGCCGTTCCAGCGCGGGGTCCTTCTCGATGCGCTCGCGATACTCGTCGAGCGTGGTCGCGCCGATCATCCGCAGTTCGCCGCGCGCCAGCATGGGCTTGAGCATGTTGCCCGCGTCCATCGCCCCCTCGGCCGCGCCGGCGCCCACCACCGTGTGCAGCTCGTCGATGAACGTGACGATCTGGCCGTCGCTCTTCTTGATCTCGTTGAGCACCGCCTTGAGGCGCTCCTCGAACTCACCGCGGTACTTCGCGCCGGCGACCATCGCGCCGAGGTCGAGCGCGACCAGCCGCTTGTTCCGCAGGCTCTCCGGCACGTCACCGGCCACGATCCGCTGGGCCAGGCCCTCGACCACGGCGGTCTTGCCGACACCCGGCTCGCCGATCAGCACCGGGTTGTTCTTGGTACGGCGGGACAGCACCTGGACGACCCGGCGGATCTCGCCGTCCCGGCCGATCACCGGGTCCAGCTTGCCGGATCTCGCCCGTTCTGTGAGATCGACCCCGTACTTCTCCAGCGCCTGGTAGGTGTCCTCGGGGGTCTCACTGGTCACCCTCGCGTGCCCGCGAACCTTCTCGAAGGCCTCGAGCAGCGCGTCCGGGCCGGCGCCCTCGGCCCTGAGCAGCTCGGCCACCTGCCCGCCGTCCGTCGCCAGCCCGACCAGCAGGTGCTCGGTCGAGACGTACTCGTCCTCGATCTGCTTGGCGCGCTGAGCGGCGGTGTTGAGCGCCGTCAGGAGCTGGCGCGAGCTCGACGGGGCGCTCACCGTCGCACCCTGTGCCTTGGGCAGCCTGTCGAGCAGCTCCTCGGTCCGGGTCCGCAGCCGCTTGGAGTCGGCTCCGACCGCGTCCAGCAGCGGTACGGCGACGCCGCCGTTCTGGGTCAGCAGGGTCGCGAGCAGATGGGCCGGCGCCACCTCGGGGTTGCCCTCCGCCGCCGCGCGCCGGACGGCCCCCGACAGGGCCTCCTGGCTCTTCTGCGTGAGCTTGTAATCCATGTTGCGATCCCCTCGATTCGCGAACGTCAGGCGGGTGGTAGCTCGTAGCGCACAAGCGCGCGCATCATGGTGACCTCGCCTCTGAGACGGGTGACCTCCTCACGCAGGCGGACGTTCTCGGTTTCCAGTTCGAGGATGCGCTTGATGCCGGCGAGATTGATGCCGTGTTCCTGGGACAGCCGCTGGACCTCGCGGAGCAGCAGGATGTCCCGGGTCGAGTACAGCCGTCCGCGACCCGCCGTACGGCCGGGGCTGACGAGGCCGAGCCGGTCGTACTGGCGGAGGGTCTGCGGGTGCAGACCGGAAAGCTGCGCGGCTACCGAGATGACATAGACGGGTGTGTCGTCGGACAGGTCGAAATAGTTCGCATCCATCGGCTCACTCGCTTCTGGCCTGCTTGATCAGCTCTTCGCGGAGGTCGGGGCCCTCGGTCGCGTCGCGGAACTCCTCCAACGCCGCGCGGGCCTTGTCGTCGAGGTTCTGCGGCACCGTGACCTGGACGGTGACCAGCAGGTCGCCCTTGGTCCCGTCCTTGCGTGCGGCGCCTCTGCCGCGCACCCGGAAGGTGCGCCCGTTGGGGGTGCCCTCGGGGATGCGCAGGGTGACCGGCATGCCCTTGAGCGTCGGCACCTTGATCTCGGCGCCGAGCGCGGCCTCCGGGAAGGTCACCGGGACGGTCACCGTCAGGTTCTCCCCGCTGCGGCCGAACACCGAATGCGGTTTCACGTGGACCAGCACGTAAAGGTCGCCGGCAGGGCCGCCGTTCTCCCCCGGAGCGCCCTTGCCCTTGATCCGGATGCGCTGGCCGTCGCCCACGCCCGCCGGAATCCGGGCCTGGATGGTCCGGGTGCTCTTGCCCCGGCCGCTGCCGTCGCACACGGGGCAGGGGTCGTCGACCAGGAGACCCCGGCCGCGGCAGTCGCGGCACGGCTCGGAGAACGCGAAGTTGCCGAGGTTCCGGCTGGCCGCCCCGGTGCCCTCACACGTCGGGCAGACCCTTGGCGTGGTGCCGGCCTTGGCCCCCGTGCCGGAGCACGCACCGCATGCCGCCGAACTGGTCAACCGGAGGGACACCGTCGTTCCGTCGACCGCCTCGCCGAACCCGAGCGTGACCTCCGACTCGATGTCCTGGCCCCGCCGGGGCCTGCCCGCTGTGGTCGTACGGGCACCGCCACCCCGGTTGAAGAGACCGCCGAACAGGTCGCCTATCCGGTCCCCGGTGCCCCCCGTCCCGCCGGAGAACAGGTCCCCGAGGTCGAAGTTGAAGCCTCCCCCTCGGTGGCCTCCCGCTCCGGCGAAGCCGCCGGCGCCGGAACCGAACAGCGTGCGGGCCTCGTCGTACTCCTTGCGGCGCTTGACGTCGGAGAGCACATCGTAGGCCTCGGAGACCCCCTTGAACCTGTCCTCGGCCTTCTTGTTCCCCGGGTTGGCGTCGGGATGGTACTGCCTGGCGAGCTTCCGATAGGCCTTCTTGATGTCCTCGGATGTCGCGTTCTTGGGCACACCAAGGACGGCGTAGTAGTCCTTCTCCAAATAGTCCTTGGTGCTCATCTATCGCTTCCTTCGCAAGGTTCTCGACTGTCTCCCCCGATCATCGCTGACCGGGGGAGACGTCCTCGAATTCAGTTGTCGTCCGGGTCACCGGACACGCCGGTTTCCGCTGATCCGGCAGGCTCGGCCGCCTCCGCAGCGCCGACCGGGGTTTCGCCCTCCGGAGGTTCGGCGACGGCCACGCGGGCCGGGCGCAGGATGCGGTCACCGATCCGATATCCGAGTTGGAAGACCTCGACGCATGTCGGCTCCGTCACCTCCGGCGAGTAGCTGTGCATCAGCGCCTCGTGCACCTCCGGGTCGAACGGGTCGCCCTTCGCGCCGTACGGGCTGAGGCCCAGCTTGCCGAGTGTCGCCTCCAGCGACTCGCTCACCTTGGCGAAGCCTCCGGTGAGCTCGCCGTGGTCACGAGCCCGGCCGATGTCGTCGAGCACGGGCAGGAGCTCGGCGAGCACGTTCGCGGCGGCCTGCTCCCTGACCACGACCCGATCCCGCTCGACACGCTTGCGGTAGTTGCTGTACTCCGCCTGCAGGCGCTGCAGATCGGCCGTCCGCTCGGCGAGGAGACCCGACACCTGCGTGTCGGTCTGGGCCGCTGCCTGCTCCTCCACACCGGGCCGCTCCGCGGCCGACGTGTCCACGGTCGGCGTGTTCTGCTCGGGCCTGTCGACGGACTCGCGGACCTTGCCCGTCTCCGGGTCGATCTTGCGATTGTCGCGGATCACCGGCCCCTCCTCGGAACCGTTCTCACGCGGGGTCACTTGCTGCCGCCCTCCTGCTTAGGCTCGTCATCAACGATCTCCGCCTCGACCACGTCCTCATCGGCCTTGCCCTGCTGGGCATCGGAGGCCGACGCGCCGTCCCCTCCGCTCGCGCCCTGGGACTGGGCGTAGATGGCCGAGCCCATCTTCTGGCTGACGGTCGCGAGCGTCTCGGCAGCGGTGCGGATGGCGGCCGTGTCGGTGCCCTCCAGCGCCTTCTTGAGCTCGGCGAGCGAGTCGTTGACCTCGGTCTTGACGTCGGCCGGGATCTTGTCTTCGTTCTCCCGGAGGAACTTCTCTGTCTGGTAGGCCAGCGCGTCCGCGTTGTTGCGGACCTCGGCCTCCTCACGGCGCTTCTTGTCCTCCTCGGCGTACGACTCCGCCTCGCGCATCATCCGGTCGATGTCGTCCTTCGGCAGCGCCGAGCCGCCGGTGATCGTCATCGACTGCTCCTTGCCCGTACCGAGGTCCTTCGCGGAGACGTTCACGATGCCGTTCGCGTCGATGTCGAAGGTGACCTCGATCTGCGGGATGCCGCGGGGCGCCGGCGCGATGCCGGTCAGTTCGAACGTGGCCAGCTTCTTGTTGTACGCGGCGATCTCACGCTCACCCTGGAACACCTGGATCTGCACCGACGGCTGGTTGTCCTCCGCCGTGGTGAACACCTCCGACCGCTTGGTCGGGATCGTGGTGTTGCGCTCGATGATCTTGGTGAAGATGCCGCCCTTGGTCTCGATGCCGAGGCTGAGCGGGGTGACGTCCAGCAGCAGGACGTCCTTGACCTCGCCCTTGAGCACACCGGCCTGGAGCGCGGCACCGATGGCCACGACCTCGTCCGGGTTGACGCCCTTGTTGGGCTCCTTGCCGCCGGTCAGCTCCTTGACCAGATCGGTCACGGCCGGCATGCGGGTCGAGCCGCCGACGAGCACCACGTGGGCGATGTCGGAGATCTTGACCCCGGCGTCCTTGATCACCTGGTGGAACGGGCCCTTGCAGCGCTCGATCAGGTCTGCGGTGATCCGCTGGAACTCGGCCCGGGTCAGCTTCTCCTCAAGGTGCAGCGGGCCCTCGGAGGAGGCGGTGATGTAGGGCAGGTTGATCGTCGTCTCGGTCTGGGCGGACAGCTCGATCTTGGCCTTCTCCGCCGCCTCACGCAGGCGCTGGAGGGCCATCTTGTCCTTCGACAGGTCCACCCCGTGCGCGTTCTTGAAACGGGTCACCAGCTCGTCGACGACGCGCTGGTCCCAGTCGTCACCGCCCAGGTGGTTGTCGCCGCTGGTGGCCTTCACCTCGACGAAGCCGTGGCCGTCCTCCTGGCCGACGTCGAGCAGGGACACGTCGAAGGTGCCGCCGCCGAGGTCGAAGACGAGGATCGTCTGGTCCTTCTCCTTGTCGAGGCCGTACGCCAGAGCGGCGGAGGTGGGCTCGTTGATGATGCGGAGCACGTTCAGGCCCGCGATCTGACCGGCCTCCTTGGTCGCCTGACGCTGGGCGTCGTTGAAGTACGCCGGAACGGTGATCACCGCGTCGGTGATCTTCTCGCCAAGGTAGGCCTCCGCGTCCTGCTTGAGCTTCTGCAGGACGAACGCGCTGATCTGCTGGGGCGTGAACTTCTTGCCGTCGATCTCGACGGACCAGTTGGTGCCCATCTCGCGCTTGACCGAGCGGATCGTCCGATCCACGTTGGTCACCGCCTGCCGCTTGGCGACCTCGCCGACCAGGACCTCTCCGTTCTTCGCGAAGGCGACCACGGACGGCGTGGTCCGCGAGCCCTGGGCGTTCGCGATGACCGTGGGCTCGCCACCCTCGAGGATCGAGACGACGGAGTTGGTCGTCCCCAGGTCGATACCTACCGCACGTGCCATGAGTACGTCCTTGTAATCAAAGTTGAGTCGGTCAGGCTCAATTTTCTGTCGCCGACGAGCCTTTGTCAAACGACTTGAGCCTACTGGACTCAACCTCGAAGCGCGCAGACTCATTCCCATCCGAAACCGGCCGACGGTGACCCTCGGAGGCCCTCGCAAGCGGCGAGATCAGGGAGTACGGCGCCGCGATCCCCGACTGCAAGATCACCGAGCGTGAAGCGCCTGGTGGGAGCGGCGACAGCCGAGTTTCTGCAAGATCACGAACATCGTCGGCGCAGGTGAGCGGTGGTCTCCGCGAGCAATTGCAAGATCACGCCCGGGGTGGGGGTGGGGGTGGGTGGTGGGGGGAGGGCGAGGGAAGGGGGAGGCGGTCAGCAGAGCAGGGCGTCGAGGTCGTCCTCGGGCAGGCCCAGATCTATCCGGATGCGGTAACGGGTGCGCAGCAGGGCATCCCTGATCGTGATCCCGGCCGGGCAGGCCAGCACGCCCTCGGTCGCCCACTCCAGGGCGCCGTCCAGATCGCCGTAGGCCGCGAGCGTCTCGGCGACGGTGAGCGCGGTGGCCGGATTCCAGCCACGGGCCCTGACCTCGGCTATCACCTGCCGGGCCTCGTCGGCGCGGCCCAGCTCGAACAGGGTGTCCGCGATGCCGGCCCGAGGATCGACCGAAACCTCGCCGCCGTCTTCGAGCGCGTCGCGGAACCGGTCGAGGGCGGTCGCCGGCCTGCCCGCCTGGCGCCACTCCTCGGCCGCGAGCACGAGGATCGCCGCCCTCGACATCTCTCCGGACTCGTATCCCCGGGCCAGGGCGTCGAGCCGGCAGGCCAGGGCGTCATGGTCATCGAGGAGCAGGGCTTGATCGAGCAGACGGTCCAGCTGCTCCCGCGTCACGTGGGCCACACAGCCGAGGCTACCCAGGCGAATCCGCCTTCGCAGGACAACGGCAGGCATTTACGAAGCAACGGTTGGTACACGTTCGACAGCGCATCGTGTTCCTTCGCAGCTAACCGGGCATATTGCCCACGCCTGTCCCACCGTACGAACCCGTCGAGGAGCGATATGCGATGTCCAAGCGAGTGATCCTGACCCTCGCTTCAGCGGCGGTGCTGTCCGCCGTGCTCCCCGGCATGGCCGGTTACGTGACGGCCCAGTTTCAGGCCCTCGACCGGGCGCACGAGGAGCTCTCCCGGCTCAGGGCCCAGTTGCGCATGATGGAGCTGACCGTGGAGCCTGCGGCGGCCGAGTGCCGCAACGGCCCGTCCGCCGGCCGTCGTCAGGAAGAGAACGGCATGCAGGTCCCGACGCCCCCGCGAACGGACAGCAGGCCCTGGCAGGACGCGGCGTACGAACAGCGGCCCGTCGAGGCGCCGAGCAGATGGACCTCGCTCGTCGGTCCCAGCCTCGTGGCGCGGCCCGCACCGCAGCGGGCGACGTCCCGTCTACGCGGCGGACCCGGCTGCCCGGTCGCCGGGGCGTACCTCACTCAGCTCGGATTCGGCGCCTCCTCAGACAGCAACTGCCGGGAGAGGTAACCCCGTACCAACTGCTTCGC
Organism: Sphaerimonospora sp. CA-214678; assembly: GCF_050942215.1. Classification (GTDB taxonomy): domain Bacteria; phylum Actinomycetota; class Actinomycetes; order Streptosporangiales; family Streptosporangiaceae; genus Sphaerimonospora. The sequence goes on along the minus strand of NZ_CP192056.1, from coordinate 557,765 downwards.
CTCCGCGACGATCTCGGGCGCGCCGTCCGGGTCGTGCCGGAAGGCGAGCTTCAGTACGGCGTCGCCGGCCTCGACGGCGACGAGAATGGCACGATCCAGGTCCTCACTGTCCACGAGCCCGAGCTCGGCGAGCAGCAGCGCCCGGAGGCGTCCGGCGATCACGGTGTTGTTGTCGGCCACCGAGTCGAGGAGGTTGAGATCGAAGACATCGCCGAAGTGGAGCGAGCGAAAACCGGGGACGTTCCGGTGCATGTCGACGTACTCGTCGATGATCGCGTCCACCGCGTCCCACCATCCGGCGTAGTCCTCGCTGATGAAGCGGCGGCCCACCCTGGCCACGAACACCTCGACGTTCCGCCTCGTCACGGCGTCGTTGAGTGCCCGCTTGTCAGGAAAGAACTGGTAGACCGAGCCGACGGCGACACCGGCCCGCTCGGCGACCCGGGTGGTGGACAGGGCCTCGTAACCGACTTCGTCGAGCAGCTCCGCGCACGCGTCGAGCATCCGCTCCACCCTCCGCGCGCTCCGGCGCTGGGAGGGCCTGCGGCGCAGAGGATCCACCGACCGCTGACTTTCCCCGACAGGCTGGCTGGACACTCATCCATCTTGCCCTTTTCCCGCCGCCTCGGTCAGTGCTTAGCCGTCAGCCGCCGGATTTGCCACCGATTGCGTTGCCGACAATCCGGTGCAGCCCCGCAGCGCCCGGTAGTTGGCGAGCGCCTGCCGTTTGGCGTCGCCGCTCAGGGGGATCGGGACGCCTCCGTCGATGCGGGCCGGCGTCCACTGGTCGCCGAGCACCTTTCTGCCATTGATCCGCAGGGTCAGCACGCCGGTCGCACCGGTCTCCGGCCCCCAGTTGTAGAAGACGAAGTTGCCCAGGCCGTACTGGACATAGGCCCGGCCGGAATATCCGCCGCCGAGCAGGATGTGCGCGTGGCTGCCCACGATCACGTCGGCGCCCGCCTTGATGAGCTTGTCGGCCAGGCCGCGCTGCACGGGGGTGGGGCACTTGACCAGTTCGGCCCCCCAGTGCAGGAAGACGATGACCGTGTCGGAGTTCTTGCGCGCCTGCCGTACCGCACGGATGAGACGCGGCTCGTCCTTCGCCGAGGCCAGGCCCGCCTTGTCCGGCCCCGCCGTCCAGGACTGGATGAACTCGGTGTCGAGCACCTGGGTGGCGCCGATGATCGACACGCGGTTGCCCTTCACCGTCGCCCGGAACGGGCGGAAGGCCTCGGTGTCGTTCTTGCCGATGCCGATCACCGGGAACCTGGACTTCTTGATCGCGGTGAGTGTGTCGGCCAGGCCGCTCTCCATGTAGTCCATGCCGTGGTTGTTGGCCATGGTCACGACGTCGACCCCGGCCGCCTTCAACGCGGTGAACGCCGAGGCCGGCGCCCGGAACGTGTACTGCTTGCCCGGGGCGGGCCTGCCTCCGGTGGTGATGGCCGTCTCGAGGTTGAGCGCCGTGAGATCCGACTTGCGCAGGACCGCGGCGATGGGTCCGAGAGCCGTTCGCGGATCGCGGTCGAGCCGGGCGCGCAGGATGCCCTCGAAGTGCACGTCCCCCGCGAAGGAGATCGTGTACGGCCGGGGCCGCGGCTTGGGAGACGGTGCGGCACTGGTCGCCCGCTGCTCCACCGGCGTGGGCGTGGGCTCCCCTTCCGCAGCGGTGCAGGCTGTGGGGAGGAGGAGGGCGAGGAGGGTCACGGCAAGGGGCTCACGTCTCACGGCACCCGAGCATGCCAGCTCCGGGTCACGACCTGCTCACACCGACGTTCCGAGCGTCGAAAACTTGGTTATTTCCTTTACTTGAACTGTTCAGGTTTGCTGCTAACGTGGACGTGTGCAGGACACCGACCGACTCAGACAGGCCGGGCTCCGGGTGACGGCCGCCCGCCTGGCGATTTTGCAGACCGTGCGTGAAGGCGACCACCTCGACGTGGAGGCCATCCACCGCGGCGTCTGCCGACGGGTCGGACAGGTGTCCCTTCAGGCCGTCTACGACTCGCTGAACGCGCTGCAACGCGGCGGGCTGCTTCGCCGGATCGAGCCCGCGGGAAGCCCGACGCGGTACGAGACGCGGGTGGGAGACAACCATCACCACCTGGTCTGCCGGCAGTGCGCGAGAGTCACGGACGTCGACTGCGCGGTGGGACACGCACCGTGCCTCGAACCGGCGTACGACGCCGGGTACCTGATCGACGAAGCGGACGTCATTTACTGGGGCTTTTGCCCCGATTGCCGGCTCACCGGCCGCGCTCCAGTCGACTCGACATCTGTTGAATCCGCTTCACCCCAACAGAAGCCCCGGAGGACGGCCCTATGACCGACATGGCGATCACTACGTGATCCATCGGGCCCGTCCTGCGTGATCGTCGCATCCCGCGATGAACGAGCACCCCGAACACCACCAAGAGGAGCGACCTTGCCTGCGAACAACCAGAAGCCGCTGACCACCGTCGCCGGCGCGCCGGTGCCCGACAACCAGAACTCCCTGACCGCCGGGCCCCGCGGCCCGATGCTTCTCCAGGACGTGTGGTTCCTGGAGAAGCTCGCCCATTTCGACCGCGAGGTCATTCCGGAGCGCCGGATGCACGCGAAGGGATCGGGCGCGTTCGGCACCTTCACGGTGACCAACGACATCACCCAGTACACCAGCGCCAAGATCTTCTCAGAGGTCGGCAAGCAGACCGAGATGTTCGCCCGCTTCTCGACCGTCGCCGGCGAGCGCGGCGCGGCCGACGCCGAGCGGGACATCCGCGGCTTCGCGGTGAAGTTCTACACCGAAGAGGGCAACTGGGACCTCGTCGGCAACAACACCCCCGTGTTCTTCTTCCGCGACCCGCTGAAGTTCCCCGACCTCAACCACGCGGTGAAGCGCGACCCGCGCACCAACCTGCGTGACGCCGAGAACAACTGGGACTTCTGGACCAACCTGCCCGAGGCTCTGCACCAGGTCACGATCGTGATGTCGGATCGCGGCATTCCCGCGTCCTACCGTCACATGCACGGGTTCGGCTCGCACACCTACAGCTTCCACAACGCCCAGGGCGAGCGGTTCTGGGTGAAGTTCCACCACCGCACCCAGCAGGGCATCAAGAACCTCACCGACGCCGAGGCCGAGGCGCTGATCGGCAAGGACCGCGAGTCGCACCAGCGCGACCTCTACGAGGCGATCGAGAGGGGCGACTTCCCGAAGTGGAAGCTCTACGTCCAGATCATGCCGGAGGCCGACGCCGAGACCTACCGGTATCACCCCTTCGACCTCACCAAGGTGTGGTCGAAGAAGGACTACCCGCTGATCGAGGTCGGCGAGTGGGAGCTGAACCGCAACCCCGACAACTACTTCGCCGACGTGGAGCAGGCCGCGTTCTCCCCGGCCAACGTGGTGCCGGGCATCGGGTTCTCGCCCGACAAGATGCTGCAGGGCCGGCTGTTCTCCTACGGTGACGCCCAGCGGTACCGCCTGGGTGTGAACCACCACCAGATCCCGGTCAACGCGCCGAGGTGCCCGGTCAACTCGTTCCACCGTGACGGCGCCATGCGCGTCGACGGCAACCAGGGCTCCACTCCGGGCATCGAGCCGAACTCGTACGGCCGCTGGCAGGAGCAGCCCGCCTACCGCGAGCCGAGCCAGGCCGTCGGCGCCGTCGCCGACCGGTTCAACTACCGCGAGGACGACGACAACTACTACGAGCAGCCCGGCATCCTGTTCCGGAACATGTCTCCCGAGCAGCAGCAGGTGCTCTTCGAGAACACCGCGCGGGCGATCAACGGCGCCTCGCAGGCGACGATCGAACGGCACATCGCCAACTGCACCCAGGCCGACCCCGCCTACGGCGAGGGCGTGCGCAAGGCGATCGACGCGCTGGCCGCCGGCCAGATCTGAGGCTCCGCCATCGGCGGTTCCTCCTCATTCCGGTGAACACCATCCCGGCGTGGTGCGCGCACCACGCCGGGGCCGGACTCGATTTCCCAGGCGTGATCAGGAGAGGCGCCCATGAGCGGCGGTGGGCCGGGCGGACTGGCTCCGGAGCAGGTCGAGCGGGTCGTGGCGATCGCCATGGACCTGGCACGGGACGGGGACACCGAGCAGCTGATGGAGTTCATCGACCATGGGCTGCCCGTGGACACCGCTGATCCCGATGCCAACACCCTGCTCATGCTCGCGGCCTACCACGGGCACGCGGGGACCGTACGCGCGCTGCTCGCTCGCGGCGCCGATCCGGACCTGCGCAACGCGCGCGATCAGGCGCCGATCGCCGGCGCCCTGTTCAAGGGCGCCGACGAGGTCGTGGCCGTGCTTCGCGACGCGGGCGCCGATCTCGACGCCGGCACACCGAGCGCGCGTGCCGCCGCCGCCATGTTCGGCCGCGCTCATCTGCTGGCCGGCTGACGGTGATGTCGTGGATGAGCGCCTCCCGGGGGTCTGCCCCACCGGCCGGCCGCGACGCCGCATCACGCCGTACCGCCCCTGCCCGGACGCCGCGCCGCCCTGGCAGGGGTCGCCGTCCGGTCAGAGGTCGAATTCGCCGTCCTTGACGCCGCCGATGAACGCGTCCCATTCGGCCGGGGTGAAAACGAGCACGGGGCCGCTCCGGTCCTTGCTGTCGCGTACCCCCACCTGCCCGCCGGGCAGGGGTGCGACCTCGACGCAGGCGCAGTTATTCGCGCTCCGGCTGCTCTTACGCCAGCCGGACAGCTCAGTTGATTTCATGAAATATCGTTCTCCCCGCCGCGGGCTCGTCACCAGCGGCTGATGGTCTTCTCTATACGCTTCCGGGAAGCGCTTACATCGAGAGCCTTCGTCTCGAGATAGTCGAAGGCGACCTCATAGCGATAGACGATCGCCTCGTCCTCGATCAGACGCCCGCCCAGCAGCGCCTCCAGGTACACGACATCGTGAAACTCCGGCAGCTTGAGGTGGGAGAACGCCCCGGTGTTTATCGGATGCTCCGTGTCCAACGGGAGCACCCGCAGCGCGACGCGCGGGAGTTCGGAGACTTCGACCAGACGCCGGAGCTGTTCCCGCATGACCTCGTCTCCGCCGAACGGCCGCAGCAGGACCGACTCCTCCAGGACGACTGAGATCTCGGGCGGGTTCTCCCCGTGGAGGACGGCTTCCTGACGGGCCATCCGGACCTTGATCCGGCTCCGGAGACCACCGGGCGGATCCAAGGTGCTCCGCTGTCCGCTCTCCATCATGGCCCGGACGTACGACTCGGTCTGGAACAGACCCGGCACCACCTGGGGTTCCCAGTTGCGTGCCATCACGGCCTCGGCCTCCAGCCCCAGGAAAGTCGTGTATTCCTTGGGCAGGGAGTCCCGATACTCTTCCCACCAGCCTCTTCTGTTGGCGTCCCGATGCAGGGCCAGCAGCTCTCGGCGATGGTCAGAATCTACCATGTAGATCACCAGGAGCGCCTCTATGTCGCTCTCGCGTGGCGAGGTCCTGGCCGTCTCGATCCGGCTGACCTTCGCCGCCGACCAGCCCAGCCGGGCGGCCACCTGGTCTCCGGTCAACTCGGCGCGCTCCCTCAGCCGGCGGAGTTCCTGACCGAGCCGCCGTCTGCGGACGGTGGGACTGCCATGACCCGGCATCCCGACCGACCTCCTTCGCCGCGCTGCAACTACCTCCGAAGGCTACCCGTTCCCCCGCTGATGCAACTTGCACCGCATGGTACGGCGTACGCCGAAAAGATCCTTGCAAGTTTCCTTTCGTCAAGTATTGCAGCGATATCCGTCCTGCGTCACGATCGGTACAGGGAAGGTGTCTCGCGTCTCAACGGGACACGACCGACGGGGGCACGATCCGACGCGGGGATACGGTCCGAGAACGTTCCGCGGGAAATCGACACAGTCCCACCGGAAACCGCCACGGCCGGGCCGAAGGCCGCCACCTCCGGCCCGGAGAAAGCACATGAGCACTCCACCTCGATGCCACCCGAAAAGGAGTCTCCTATGCATCCCCACGGTAGCAACTGGCTATTACTAATCAAGACCCACATGAATCTGGCAGACCGGGCACTATGCGCAGATCAGGACAGATGGGCGCGAGAGCTGCAGTGGACCGTCAACCGTACCGGCTTCGGTGCGCGCCTCTACCGTGACCCGCGCTTCGACCTGGTCCGTGAGGTCGAGGAGGTCGGCCGCGGCTTCTCCGCGTGATCCAACCGTGAAGGCTCCTCTATCGGGGGTAAGTGCTCCGGTGTTAGGGGGGCTGAAGATGGAAGAGACGACCAGGTCGCGGCGCGCGGGCCGGCCCCGGATGATCCGGTCCGCGGATCTCCTCGACGGGCTCGAACGGACCACAGTCCTCGACCGGCCCATATACAAGATCTCCAAAGCGGTGTGCCAGAGGCTCGGCACCGGCAGGTTAAGGGACGTCCTGCACGGGGTTCCGATCGGTCACCCCCTGCATCCGGCCGGCGCGATGGTCACCTTCGGCTGCTGGATGGCCTCCGCCTTGCTGGACTTCTCCAGAGCGGACCCGCGGGCCGCACGGATGCTGATCGCCACCGGACTCGGCTCGGCACTGCCCACCGCGGCGGCCGGTCTCACGGACTGGTCGGCCCTCCACCGGGAGCAGCAGCGTGTCGGCCTGGTACACGCACTCACCAACATCACGGCCGCCACGTTCTACACGGGCTCGCTGCTCCTGCGGATGGCCGGGCGGGAGCGGGCCGGACGCGTTCTGGGGTACGCCGGGCTCAGTGCGGCGAGCGCGGGCGGCTATCTCGGCGGTCATCTCGCCTATCGGCAGGGGGCCGGAAGCAACCACGCCCAGCCGGTCAGCCACCTCATGCCGCTCGGCTGGCACGATCTCTGTGCGCTCAAGGACCTGCCCAACGGCCGGCCGGTCCGGCGGCGTCTGGGCTACATCGACCTGTTCGTCCTGCGCCTCGGCGACGGGGTGAGCGTGCTGGCCGACGACTGCGCCCATCTCTCCGGCCCTCTGCACCAGGGCCACGTCACGGTCAACGGGGGCGACCCGTGCGTGGTCTGCCCGTGGCACGGCAGCGTCTTCCGCATCTCCGACGGCTCCGTGGTGCACGGTCCGGCCACCGCGCGCCAGCCGTCATTCGAGACGCGCCTGCGTCAGGACGGCATCGTCCAGGTCCGTCCCGCGGACTGACCTTCGATCCGTACGGCCGCCGCCGGGACCGATGTTCCACGTCTGGGTGGTACGGCACGCCTCGCTCAGACCTGGATGATCGCGTGGTGGGCCGCGACACGGGCACGCCGCACGGCCCGGTCGAGATCGCGCAGCGCCTTCCCGCGTACGGCCATCTGCCCGGCCGTCAGCCCGCGTTCGTCGGCGAGCCGCAGCGCGAGGGCGAGCCGGGCGGCGAGGACGCCGACCCGGTGTGCCCGCCCGGGATAGCCGGGCGCCAGCATGGCCTCGGCGTCGCCCTCGCCCCGGGCGGCCGGCGGCAGCCCCTGGGCCGGCCCCGCGACGGCCAGCAGCGCGTCGGTGGCCGCCCGCATGGCGATGGTGAGCGCCCGTTCCGCCTCCGCCAGAGACGGCAGGTCGGGCGGCGCGGCGGATGCCTCGTGGACGGTCCAGCGAACCCCCGAGTAGGACGAGCCGCGCCGGTCGGCGGCCGGAACCAGGCCCAGGCACCGGCCGGGCAGTACGGCTATCACGGCCTGACCCGCGTCGATGGCGATGCCGTTGAACGCGGGGGGCCCGGTGAGCCCCAGAGGATCACCGGGCGCCGGCAGGGCCAGCCGCAGCGCGCACAGTCCCTCGATCCGCCGGTCAGCGAGGAACGCGCGGAGCGTGCACTCGCCCCCGTCCGCCGCCGTGTCGGCGGCCGCCACCTGGGGGCCGGCGGCGGCTTCCAGCCGGTCCACCGCGTCGTCCAGCCCGGTATGTCCGGCCAGCCAGGAGTTGCCCCAGGAGACCAGCGTGGCGGAGACCGGTGAATCGATGCGCACCCGATCCACGATATGCGCTCACCTGCCATAGTTTTAGGCAAAGAACCTTGGGAAGGGGACCACATGGGCGGTCAGGTGCTTCGGTTTCAAGACGTGGCCGTCCGCAGGGACGGAGCCGTCCTTCTGCGGGGCATCGACTGGAGCGTCCGGGAGGATGAGCGCTGGGTCGTCATCGGTGCCAACGGTGCGGGGAAGACGACCCTGCTGCAGGTGGCCGGGGCGTTGCTCTACCCGTCCGAGGGCGCGGTCGAGATCCTCGGAGAACGGCTGGGCCAGACCGACGTGTTCGAGCTGCGGCCCAGGATCGGCCTGGCCAGTACCGCGCTCGCCGAACGGATCCCGCCGGACGAGAAGGTCATCGATCTCGTGCTGACCGCGTCGTACGCGATCCTCGGCCGGTGGACCGAGGAGTACGACTCGCACGACGTGACCCGGGCCGTCGAGCTCATCGACCAGTTCGGCTGCGCGCATCTGATCCGCCGCAGGTTCGCCACGCTGTCCGAGGGCGAGCGCAAGCGCGTGCAGATCGCCCGGGCCATGATGCCCGACCCCGAACTGCTGCTGCTCGACGAGCCTGCCGCCGGACTCGACGTGGGCGGCAGGGAGGATCTGGTACGCCGCCTGGGCGCACTGGCCCAGGACCCCAAGTCCCCCACGATGGTGCTGGTCACCCACCACGTCGAGGAGATCCCCGCGGGGTTCACCCACGCGCTGCTGCTCCGGCACGGCTCGGTGGTCGACCAGGGACCGCTCGAGTCGGTGCTGACCCCCGACAACCTGTCCCAGACCTTCGGCGTGCCCCTCATCGTCGACCGGGGCCGGGAGGGCCGCTGGTACGCCCGCCCACAGTGACCTCTCGTACGGATGCTTCCCTAGAGTCGGGAAAAGACGTATGAGGGAGTAATCCAGTGACGCCGTTGGAGGCGGTCGCGGTGTTCGCGGCCGGAATAGGGGCCGGGGGCATCAACGCCGTAGTGGGATCGGGGTCACTGATCACGTTTCCCACGCTGCTGGCCCTGGGGTTCCCGCCGATCGTGGCCAATGTCTCCAACAACGTGGGCATGGTGCCGGGCGGCGTCACCGGCGTGATGGGTTATCGGCCGGAGCTCAAGGGCCAGCGCGACCGGCTGATCCGGCTGGGAACGGCGTCGGTGATCGGCTCGGTCGTCGGCGGCGTGCTGCTGCTGTGCCTTCCGGAGAAGGCTTTCCAGGTGATCGTGCCCGTGCTCATCGGCCTCGCCTGCGTCCTGGTCGTGGCGCAGCCGAGGCTCAGCCGATGGCTGGTCCGGCTTCGGGTTCACCCCCACGGCGGGCCGTGGCTGTGGCTCAGCGTGCTCTTGGCGGGCGTGTACGGCGGCTATTTCGGCGCGGCCCAGGGAGTCGTGCTCATCGGGCTGCTCGGCCTCTTCCTCGACGAGGACCTCCAGCGGATCAACGCGGCGAAGAACATGCTCTCGCTGCTCGTCAACAGCACCGCCGCAGTGCTGTTCGTGCTGATCGCACCGGTGGACTGGACGGCCGTGCTGATGGTGGCGCTCGGCACGGCCGTCGGCGGCTTCCTCGGCGCGCGGCTGGGCCGCCGGCTCCCCCCGATGGTCCTGCGCGGCTTCATCGTCGTCGTCGGGGTCGCCGCGATCGTGAAACTGCTGGCCTGAGGCGGCGGCCGGGCGCCTCGGCCGGTGGTCCGCCATGGATCGTGATCACCACTGCCACCCGCCGGGGCCCACGGTGCCGTCCTGCAAGGTCAAGCCGGTCAGCGACCTCAAGACCAGGACGGACGAAATCCTCTTCGCGGTCAAGTCCCCGAGAACGCCTGGAAGGTACGGACCTATGTCCCAAGAAAGCACGATCGTCCGATATCCGGCTACCCGAGAACTGCATCGGAAATACGTTTCCGGTCCGAGCAAAAAGATGGTAAAAATCCCCTTTTACGGGGGTTCATCAGCTCCCCCTTGTTTCAGGGAGACAAGCCGCACATGCTCAACCCGATCGGCAAAATAGCCAAGATCGCCTTGGCCGCCCCGCTCGCGGGCGCCGTGTTCCTCACCGCCGCACCCGCCGCCTCGGCCGCTCCCGCCGCGCCTGCCGCGACGCGAGCCGTGACCGCGAAGCTCGACGACCCCTACTCCGTTTTCAAGGTCAAGGTGAGCCACCCCAAGACCGTCAAGGTCAACAGAAAGATCACATATAAGATCCGCGCGGTCAACACCGGGCCGTACCACGCCGACTACTACTGGATGACCGGAATCCTGCCCAAGGGGGTCAAGAAGATCTGGTACTCCGGTCCCAAGGACTCGACCTGTGCGATCGAAGGTCGTGCGGTCGTCTGCTGGAGCCCGTACGTCCTCGACGTCGGCGAATACGACTGGCTCAACCTCACGATCCAGATGAAGAAGGGCTACCGCGGCAAGGCGGTGGCCACCCTCGGGGCGATCGTCTTCGACGTGCCGACCGGTGCGGAGAACCTCGACCCCCGGGCGCTGAAGGAACTCGGCTACAAGAGCTGGTTCTACGGCAAGAAGGTCACGACCAAGGTCGTGAAGTAGCCGAACGGCGTGGACGACGTCCTGACGCCGGGCGGTTCGGGCACCTGCTGTACGGTCATGAATGCCCGCACAGTAACCTCAAACAACGTGAACCAGCGCACGCTCCTGATCACACTGACGGGTCCGGATCGCCCCGGCGTCACCTCACGGCTCTTCGCCGTACTGACCGCATTTCCCGTGACCGTAGCCGACGTGGAGCAGGTCGTCATCCGCGGCCGCCTCACCCTCGGCGTGCTGGTCGCGTACGCCGGGGGCCCGCCCACCGGCACCGGCGGCACCATCGGCGGCCTGTGGACGGCCGTCGAGCAGGTGGCCGCCGACCTCGACATGGACGTGGAGATCGCGTCGGGCACGACATCCAAGGAGAAACGCCGCCGCCGCGGCCGTCTCCACGTCACCGTGCTGGGCGCACCCCTACTGCCCGCGGCGATGGCCGGGATCACCGGGCGGATAGCCGCGTGCGGCGCCAACATCGACCGGATCGAGCGGCTGTCGAGCTACCCGGTGACCTGCATCGAGATGGCGGTCTCCGGCGCGGACTCGCAGGCCATGCGGGTGGCGCTGGCGGCCGAGGCAGCCGTACAGCAGGTGGACGTGGCCGTCCAGCGCAGCGGCCTGCACCGCCGCGCCAAACGGCTCATCGTCATGGACGTCGACTCGACCCTCATCCAGAACGAGGTCATCGAACTGCTGGCCAAGCACGCCGGCTGTCTCGACGAGGTGTCCCGGGTGACCGAGGAGGCCATGCGGGGCGAGCTCGACTTCGCCCAGTCGCTGGTCAGGCGGGTCTCCCTGCTGGAAGGACTGTCCGACGAGATCTTCGAGAAGGTCGCCAAGGAGCTGGTGCTGACGCCGGGAGCGCGCACGCTCGTACGGACCCTCAAGCGTCTCGACTACCGCTTCGCGGTCGTCAGCGGCGGCTTCACCCAGATCACCGACATGCTCGTGCAGGACCTGGGCCTCGACTACTCCGCCGCCAACACGCTGGAGGTCGTCGACGGCAGGCTCACCGGCCGGGTCGTCGGCGAGATCGTCGATCGGCCGGGCAAGGCCCGCGCGCTGGAGCGCTTCGCCGCCGAGTCGAACATCCCGCTCAGCCAGACCGTGGCGGTCGGCGACGGAGCCAACGACCTCGACATGCTGGCCGCGGCCGGTCTCGGCATCGCCTTCAACGCCAAGCCGGTCGTACGGGAGGCGGCGGACACCGCGCTCAACGTCCCCTACCTCGACTCGATCCTCTACCTGCTCGGCATCTCGCGCGAGGAGGTCGAGGCCGCCGACGCCGAAGACGGCATGCCGGTCTGAATCCCCTCAGATCGTCTCCCCCTGCGACCGCCGAGGTAGGCACAGGTCGATCAGCCGGCCCGTGCCGAAGTCGGCCTCGGCCCAGGGACCGGGGAGCCGGATCACGGCCGCGGTCCCCGGCGGGAACCCGGGTGGGAAATCGCCGTCCGCCGTGCCGATGAGGCCCAGCAGGAGCCGGTGCACACCCGGGTTGTGCCCGACCAGGACGAGCGTGCGCACGTCCGGATCCGTACGGCGCAGCAGGTCGAGCAGTTCCTCCGGGTACGCCTCCCAGATCTCCCGCTCGGTCTCTACCGGCGCGTCGAGACCCAGCAGCTCGGCGGTCCGCAGAGTGCGCACCGCGGGCGAGCAGACCACCAGGTCCGGCCTCAGCCGTCCGATGATCTCCCCTGCCGCGCGGGCGTCGTGCTCACCCTCGTCGGTGAGCGGGCGTTCCCGGTCCGGCAGGCCGGGAACGTGGCCGGCCTCGGCGTGTCGCACCACGACGAGCGTCTTCACCGCGCCGCCGCTGCCGGTCCCGCTCATCCGGCCGCCCAGACGGCGAGGCCGATTATCACCGCGAACATCACCGCCATGGTGAGCAGGATCAGCCCCAGAGTCCGCGCGCCGTTCGGCTTGTCCATAGCGGTCCAGTCTAGGAGTGCTGACAGACGCCGCCCGTAGCGGGCGTGGGCACGGCGAACCGCGGAGGAGGTCGTAGCGGGGCCCGGAGCCCCGGGCCTCGCGGAAGTTCCGGGCCCCGGGCGAGGCGAGTCCGGCACGGCGAGACGCCGTACGGACCGCAACGTGAGCAGGGCATGACCTGCCGGACACTCCCCGGGAAGAAAGGTCCCCCGCTCCGGGAGCGGGGGACCTTTACGTCGGTCTGCCGTTCGGGCGGGACGATCAGCCCGCGACGGCCTCCGATGCGCGGCTCTCGCGGTCGCCCTCATCAGAGGGGGCGATGCCGCTGGAGCGCCGCTTGGAGATGACGACAGCGGCCACCACGATCACGACCGCGACGACGGTCGCGCTCACGCGGACCGCGACGTTGTCGGCGTAGGTGACGACGGCCGGGGCGATGAGCAGCGCGACCAGGTTCATGACCTTGATCAGGGGGTTGATCGCCGGACCGGCGGTGTCCTTGAACGGGTCGCCGACGGTGTCGCCGATCACCGTGGCGGCGTGGGCCTCGGAGCCCTTGCCGCCGTGGTGGCCGTCCTCGACGAGCTTCTTGGCGTTGTCCCAGGCGCCACCGGAGTTGGCCAGGAAGACCGCCATCAGCGTACCGGCGGCGATGGCGCCGGCGAGGAAGGCGCCCAGCGGGGCGTACCCGAGTGCGAAGCCGACCGCGATCGGCGTCAGCACCGCGAGGAGGCCGGGCGTGGCCAGCTCGCGCAGGGAGTCACGCGTGCAGATGTCGACCACCCGGCCGTAGTCGGGCAGCTCGCTGCCGTCCATGATCCCGGGCTTGGTGCGGAACTGCTCGCGCACCTCGTAGACCACCCGGCCGGCGGCGCGGCCGACCGCGCTGATCGCCAGGGCCGAGAAGAGGAACACCACGGCCGCGCCGACGACCAGGCCGACCAGCACATTCGGCGCGTCCACCGACAGGCTGAAGTCGGCGAACGAGCCGAGCACGTCCTTGACGCCCTGCGTCGCCCGATCGAGTTCGCCCTCCACCGCGGTACGGAACGCGCCGAACAGGGCGGTGGCCGCCAGCACGGCCGTGGCGATCGCGATGCCCTTGGTGATGGCCTTGGTGGTGTTGCCCACCGCGTCCAGCGAGTTGAGCACACGGGCGCCCTCGCCCTCGACGTCGCCGGACATCTCCGCGATGCCCTGGGCGTTGTCGGCGACCGGGCCGAAGGTGTCCATGGACACGATGACGCCGACCGTGGTCAGCAGGCCGGTGCCGGCGAGCGCGACCGCGAACAGGGCGATGGTGACGTTGCCGAAGCCGAGCAGGAACGCCCCGTAGACCGCGCCACCGATCAGCAGCGCCGAGTAGACGGCGGACTCCAGGCCGACCGAGATGCCGGACAGGATGACGGTCGCCGCACCGGTCAGGGAGCTCTCGCCGATCTCCTTCACCGGGCGGCGGTTCGTCTCGGTGAAGTAGCCGGTGAGGATCTGGATCGCGCTGGCCAGGACCAGGCCGATGAGCACGGCGCCGATGGCGATCAGGCGCGGGTCGGAGGTGACCGCGGCGATCTCCTGGCTCACACCGGACAGCTCGGCGAAGGTCGCCGGCAGGTAGGCGAAGGCGGCGGCCGCCACCAGGATCGCCGAGATGGCCGCCGAGATGAAGAAGCCGCGGTTGATGGCGGACATGCCGGAGCGGTCGCGGCTGCGCGGCGCGGTGGTGAAGATGCCGATGATCGCGGTGATGACACCGATCATCGGGACGATCAGCGGGAAGACCAGTCCCTCGGTGCCGAAGGCCGCCTTGCCGAGGATCAGGCTCGCGACGAGCATGACGGCGTACGACTCGAACAGGTCGGCCGCCATGCCGGCGCAGTCTCCGACGTTGTCGCCCACGTTGTCGGCGATGGTGGCCGCGTTGCGCGGGTCGTCCTCGGGGATGCCCTGCTCGACCTTGCCGACCAGGTCGGCGCCCACGTCCGCCGCCTTGGTGAAGATGCCGCCGCCGACCCGCATGAACATCGCGAGCAGCGCGGCGCCGAAGCCGAATCCTTCGAGGACTCTCGGCGCGTCGCCCTTGTAGACGAGCACGACGATGGCCGCGCCCAGCAGGCCCAGGCCGACCGTGAACATGCCCGCGACGCCGCCGGTGCGGAACGCGATCCGCATGGCGACCTTCTCGCCGGCCTCACGGGCGGCCGAGGCGACCCGTACGTTACCGCGTACCGCCAGCCACATGCCGATGAAGCCGGTCAGCGCGGAGAACACCGCGCCGACCACGAAGAAGACCGAGCGGCCGATCCGCTCGCCCGTCGACTCGGCGGGCAGCAGCAGAAGCAGCAGGGGAATGATGACGACGAACGCGGCGAGCGTGCGGAACTGGCGCGCCAGGTAGGCGGCCGCTCCCTGCTGCACGGCTCGCGCGATGTTCTGCATTCGTTCGGTGCCCTGTCCAGCGGCGAGCACCTCCCGTACAAGGCCTCCGGCGACGGCCAGGGCCAGGAGGGCCACCGCGGCGACCACGACGACCAGTGTGAGATGAGATCCATTAAGAGCCACCGCTGCGCCTTCGCCAGCGGCTTGGTAGGCAGACATCCGTCCTCCTCGGCCAGACGGGGTTCGGTTCCTGCCCGGAGGCGCTGCGATGTTGTCTGGCCTTTACGGCGCACATCCGGGTGGTTGGCAATGCCGCTTCCGGTTGCATCCGCAATACCTTGGCCGGTGCCGGGAGTCTACGCAGCGAGGCCGCGGATATGAAGGCCCCCCTACACGGTAGCCGAGACCTCGTCCAGTAATGAAACAACATTTGCCGGGTTTTGTCGGTCTCTTGACCTGACTGGTCAGGACGCGGATCCCCTGACCGTACGGCCTGCCGGAATGGCGTTTGCAGATGCCCCAAATGTACCCGGACACGCCAAAACCGGGCGCCATCCCACAAGACGGCGCCCGGATTCCCGGTCAGGCGGTGGCGGTGACCCCGTCGGAGGACGCCGGCCAACTCATCCGAATGCACATGCCCTTGGGCCCGGGGAGCACCTCGACGTCGTCTGCCAGTCCCGCGATGACCGCGAGCCCGAGACCGGCCATCTCGGGCATGGGGTTGCCGTTCGCCGCGAGAACACGCGGCGCCACGTCGTCGCTCGGGGCGGCGTCGGTGACGGTCACCTCGAAGCGTCCCTCGTCATCGCGCAACTCGATGCGCACAGGCTCGTCCGGACAATGCAGGCGATGCGCCTCCACTGCCCGCGAGCACGCCTCTCCGACGGCGAGCCGCACCTCGTCCAAGATCGCCTCGTCCACCCCGGTGCGTCTGGCGATCGCCGTGGCGACCAGCCGTGCCGTACGCACATGGGCGGGCAGAGCACTGAACGTCAGCTCGACGGTGGCCATGTCGCAGGCTCCTGCGCCGTCACTTGTCCCGGCCGTGCGTTTCCTTGGCCTCGTCTACAGAGGAGTAGATTCCGAAGACCTTGGTCAGACCGGTGATACGGAAGATCTTCAGAATGCGCTCCTGGGTGCAGACGAGCTCCAGCGATCCATCATGCGCCCGCACCCGCTTGAGCCCACCGACCAGCACTCCGAGGCCGGTCGAGTCGAGGAAGTCCACCTTCTCCATGTTCACGAGCAGGTGGAAGTTGCCCTTGTTGACCAGATCGATCAGCAGCTCACGCAGTCTGGGCGCGGTGTAGACGTCGATCTCACCCTCGACATCGACGATGGTGAGATTGTCCTCGGAATGGTGGTCCAACTTCAGATCCACAGATCCTCCAGCGCCTTACGTGCGTTCGTCTCGATGGGGGCCGACCGGTCCCGGCGGTTCCAGGACCCACGACCCCGACGCGCGGCATTCAACCACGCCCCGACTCCGTGTCTATACGAAATCACGACTCCTGGGCGACTCTCCCCAGAGATGCCAAACTGGAAACCAGTGACTCCGACTTCTTCCTATACCCAGCGAACAGGCACCCTTCTCACCAGCTTGCTCGCAGTTTCCGCGCGCCGACAACGCGTGACCCACGTGGAGCACGTCCCCGCACGTCAGGCAGGTCAGGTCCGGTGGCCGGACTGGGCGCCGAAACCCCTGGTCGCACAGCTGGAGGACCAGGGCGTCTCCGGCCTGTGGGAGCATCAGTTCGCCGCCGCAGAGCACGTTCACCGTGGCCAAAACGTGATCCTCGCGACGGGTACGGCCTCCGGGAAGACGCTGGCCTACCTGGTCCCGGCGGTCGCGGAGATCTTCTCCGGCGGCACCGTGCTCTATCTGACCCCCACCAAGGCGCTCGCCGCCGACCAGGTCAGGGCCGTCCAGAAACTGCGCCTGACCGAGGTGAGGGCCGCGACCTTCGACGGGGACACCCCGATGGAAGAACGCCGATGGGTCCGCCAGAACGCCAACTACGTCCTGACAAATCCGGACATGCTGCACCGATCGATGCTGCCCCGGCACCAGTCCTGGTCCTCGTTCTGGCGGCGGCTCCGGCTCGTGGTCGTGGACGAGTGCCACGGCTACCGGGGCGTTTTCGGGTCACACGTCGCACAGATCCTGCGCCGGCTCCGCCGGATCTGCGCCAGGTACGGGACGAACCCGGTGTTTCTGCTCGCGTCGGCGACCGCGAGCGACCCTGCGGTGGCAGGAGCACGCCTCACGGGCCTGGAAATGGCCGAGGTGACCGCGGACGCCTCCCCCCGGGGTTCGACCACGTTCGCGCTGTGGGAGCCGCCCCTGACCGATATGCGCGGTGAGGGAGGCGCTCCCGTACGCCGCACGGCCACCGCCGAGGCGGCCGACCTCCTGACCGACCTGGTCATCGAGAACGTCCGCACGCTCGTCTTCGTCCGGTCGCGGCGCGCCGCCGAGACCGTCGCCCTCACCGCCAGGAGGAACCTGGAGGAGGCCGACCCCGAGCCCTGGCGACCCGATCCGGCCGCCGACCGGGTGGCGGCCTACCGGGCGGGCTATCTGGCCGACGACCGCCGCGCGCTCGAAAAGGCGCTGCGATCCGGAGCGCTGACCGGGCTGGCGACCACGAACGCGCTGGAACTCGGCGTGGACGTGTCCGGGCTCGATGCCGTGCTCATCGCCGGATGGCCCGGCACGCGGGCCTCGCTCTGGCAGCAGGCCGGCCGCGCCGGACGGGCCGGGCAGGACGCGCTGGCCGTACTGATCGCCCGCGACGACCCACTGGACACCTATCTCGTCCATCATCCCCAGGCGTTGTTCGGGCGGCCCGTGGAGGCGGTCGTCCTCGACCCGGACAATCCGTACGTGCTGGCGCCGCACCTGTGCGCCGCCGCCGCCGAGATCCCGTTGACGCCCGCCGACCTGGAGATCTTCGGACCGGCGGCGGCGGAGGTGCTCGACGAGCTGGTCGGCCGAGGACTGCTGCGCAGGCGGGCCGCCGGCTGGTTCTGGACCAGCCGGGAGCGCGCCACCGACCTCGCCGACATCAGGGGCTCGGGCGGCGTCCCGGTCCAGGTCGTGGAGGCCGCCACCGGGCGGCTGCTGGGCAGCGTGGACGAGCCTTCGGCCCACTCTATGGTGCACGCGGGCGCGGTCTACCTGCACCAGAGCGAAACCTTCGTGGTCGATCTGCTCGATCTCGACGCCGGGGTCGCGCTGGTTTCAGCGGCCGAACCCGACTACTCCACATTCGCACGTGACGTGACCGACATCCGGGTCATCGAGTCGCTGAGATCCCGGCCTTTCGGACCGGGCGAGCTGCACTTCGGCTCGGTCGAGGTCACCCGGCAGGTGGTCTCGTACCTGAAGCGCCGCACCCAGACCGGGGAGGTCCTGGGTGAGGAGCCCCTCGACCTGCCGCCGCGCACCCTGCGCACGCGGGCCGTCTGGTGGACGCTGCCCGGCTCAGCGCTGACCTCGGTGGTCAGCTCTCCGGCAGGCGGGCCCGTCGACCTCGGCGGCTGCGCCCACGCGGCCGAGCACGCCGCCATCGGTCTGCTGCCGCTCTTCGCGACCTGCGACCGGTGGGACATCGGCGGGGTCTCCACCGAGCTCCACCCCGACACGGGCCTGCTCACGGTGTTCGTCTACGACGGCCACGACGGCGGAGCCGGCTTCGCCGAGCGTGGTTACGCCAGGGCCTCGGAGTGGCTCGCCGCCACCAGGGACGCCATCGCCTCCTGCGAGTGCGACCACGGCTGCCCGTCCTGCATCCAATCCCCGAAGTGCGGCAACGGCAACGAACCGCTCGACAAGGCCGGCGCCCTCCGCCTTCTCGACGTGCTGCTGGGGAGCGTCTGAGCCGACATCAGGGGTCGCCGTCGCGACGGCTCTCGTACGCGGGGTCTCCGCCGTCCTCCTCGTCCGTCACCCAGTAATCGGGCTCCGGCTGCCGTGGCCTCTCCCCCAGAGCGTCGCCGCCCAGGGCATAGGGCCGGGGCGGCAGCCGATCGGGCGGAGGGCCGCCGCTGTTGGACAGCACCAGCCCGCCCGGAGGACCGGTGACAGAGCCGGGCCGGGGATCGACACCCCCCGACCGGAGGGCGGCCGTTTCGAAGGCGTCGCGACCGAGCACGGCCGAGCCAGGGGCCGCCGGATGAGATCTGGCCGGATCGGGTCTGGCCGAGCCGGGCCCGACCGGATCGAATCCACCCGGGGCGGGGCGGACGGGATCGTGAACGGTCGATTCGGGGGCGGCCGGGCCGGGAGGAATCGTTTCGGGGGCGGCCGGGCCCGGAGGGATCGTTTCGGGGCCGACCTGGCCGGGATGGAAGCCCCTCGCCGCGCCCTCACTCGGCGCCCGCGCGGTTCCCGGCCCTGCCGCGGTCACCGGCTCCCCGGAGGCGGCGGCACGCCTGCGGTGGAACCACGCGCCCATGTACGCCCCGATGAGGAGCAGGGCGACCGCCGCCGCGATGTAGATCCCGTAGTTCAACCCACCGGATGGCGAGCCGGACGACCGGGCGTCCGCCGCGAACAGGTCCGTCGCCTGCGGGACCGGCTCCTCTCTCAGTGCCATTTCCGGCTCGCTCTGACCGTCACCGCTTCTGCGCGCGTCCGGCGGTCTGCGCTCCTTCTCGGGGCCGTTGGGCAGCGTGGGCACCGCGTTCTCAGGCACGGTCGCGGGAGGGCTCGCGGTCGACGGAGGCCTGGCGGTCGCGTATTCCCGCGGCGCCGGCGCCCGCTCCCGTCCGGGCGCCCTCTCATCGGGCTTCGGAGACGGAGACGGAGTCGACCTGGCCGCCGGCACGCCCACGAAGGCCGTCCCCGAGAGGGACGACCTGATGGTGCCGCCCCCGCCGTCGGAACGGAACGCCCGTACGGAGACGTCGACCTTCCGGCCGGCCGCCCTGCCGGACAGCGGCAGGCTCGCCTGGCAGAGTGAACTCGCGCACGCGGCCGCCACATCGACCGAGGCCGTTTCACCCGCCTCCCGCGAGGTCACCTCGTAGGACACCAGGTCGGGCTCGTTCCCCCTGGCCCACCTCACGACGACCGTGGATACGTCCTTGAGCCGGACGGCCACTCCGGACGGAGCCTCAGGCGGGCGGCTGAGCATGAACGTCGATGTCGTGTAGGTCTTCTTCGTGATCTCTCCGGCCAGCGTCACCATGAAAGCCCCGTTCGGAGCGTTCCCCGGGTCGAAGGAGCCGGTGATCGTCTGGTTGCCGCCCGCTGAGCCAATCTTCTGACGAGGTACCGACGGCCCCTCGACGTACAGGGCCATTTTGATCTGGTACCAGTCGGTCTTGGCCGAAACGGTCACCGGCCCGACCGAGCTGATGACCTCCCCGTCGGCCGGAGAAAGGATCTCGCCGTCCCCGGCTCTCGCGGGTGCGGCGCCGACGACGAGAGCGGACGTCACCACGAGCGACGCGAACACCGCCGCGGCGGCCAGCCTGCTAACCGTGGTCACGGCGCACCCCTTCCTGCGGAGCCGCCCGCCCTCCGCCCGGGGGAGTGCGCGCGGCCGGGGCGGAGCCTAGTCCAGCAGTCCAATCTTGGACGCATTGTCCAAGAGGTCGTGATCTTATCGCGACAGACCGCGCCACGACGCTGACCGGCCCCGCCCGGGCGGTCCCCGTCGCCGTACGATTCCCGGCGAGCGGGAGGGTGATCGCCACCACGACCGAGACGGCGGCGACCCCGTCGGACAACGAACACGACCTCAGCCGGGCGCCGTTGACCATCGCGACCGTCCGCGCCCGTTCACAGGCCCGGCCCGGCTCGGCGAACATCCAGGAGGCGGCGGCGAGCGCGCTGAGGTCGGCCGCGCTCCGCGCCCGATGCCGGGCCACGGCGGCGGCTCCGATCTGGACGACGACCAGGGCCGCCACGCAGATGAGCGCCATCATGGCGACGGCCCAGACCGTCGCCGACCCACGCTCCGCGCGAGGCGCCGTCCCGATCTCCGTCATTGGAACACCCCGCTCTCTGTGGCCGAAGCGGCCGAAGCCGTGACCTCCACGGAACCGAACCCCGACTTCCATGGCGGCCGGACCCGAACCGAGACGTCCACCCGGGTGACCTCCGGTCCCGGGTCGACCACGACACGGGATCCCGCCGGAGCCGCCCGAAGCACCTCCAGTCGTACGGCGTCCAGGGCCTCGCCGCGGGCCGCGGCCCGAGCACCCGTCCGGGCCGCGTCCACGCATCGCAGCTGAGCGCCGACCACCGTGATCGCCCAGAGCGCGGCGGCGAGCACCATCACGAGGACCGGAAGCACGACCGCCGTCTCGGCCGTGGCCGATCCATGTTCCCGTGGCCCGGCCCGCCGCCCGCCCTGCATCGTCCGCGCCATCATCCGGCCAGCTTGAGCGCCTTCTGAACGAGCGCGGACAGCATGGATTTGACCTCCCCGCTGGTGAGGATCTTCCAGAGCAGGGCAGCGAACCCGCAGGCGGCGATCGTCCCCACGGCGTACTCCGCCGTCGACATGCCCGCCTCGGCCCTCGTCCGGGCGAACAGGGCCATCCGTAGCATCGCCGACCGGACGCGTCCGCGCACCGAGCGGCTACGCCGCCGAAGCCATGACTGCGAGCGCGGCACCGCGGCCGTCTCCGGCGCTTCCAGGTCTGCCAGGGGTGTGCCACCGCCCGCGGCCGGCGGGACATCGCCCCCGGACGCTCTGCCGCCACCTCCGGACGCCGTGACGCCGATTCGAGAAACAGTCGCGGCCGGATCGGCCGTCCACTCCACCATCGATCCTCCCGAAGGCTCTGGGGCGGCCCTTCCGCCCCGCCGAGCCCAGGGTGCGGGATTGCGGCTACCCGCGGGGCAGGCGAACGGCACTCTGTGGATAACCAGCAAATTGTGGATAACTTCAGCGGGAGAGCCGCTTCTGCGCACAGGTGACGCCAAGATTTCCACAATTGTGGATAACTTTGTCCACAGGAAACAGCGATCACGGTAGCAAGATCTGGGCGGCCAGACCCGCGACCACGGGAACGATTCCCAGGAACACGAAAGCGGGCAGGAAGCACAGCCCGAGAGGCGCCACGACCTGGACGCCCGCCCTTCTGGCCGCGGCGGAGGAGGCCGCACGCGCCGCCCGGCGGGCGTCGTCCGCGAGCCGAAGCAGCACGTCGGCGACCGGCGCTCCGCTCTGTGCCGCCCTGCTCATCGTCCGTGCGAGCGCGGCGAGCGGCGGCTCGGCCGCGAGAGCGGCCCAGGCCGTTTCCGGATAAGCCCCGAGCCGCATCTGCGCGCCCACCCACGCCAGACGTTCTCCAAGGGGGCCGCCGACGGCCTCGGCCGCGGTCTCGACGGCACCGGTCAGCGGCCGGCCGGCCCGCAGGCAGGCGACCATCAGGTCGGCGGCGAAGGGAAGATCTTCCGCCATCCGCTCACGGCGGCGGCGCAGTTCGGCCGGCTCCCGTCTCGCCGCCACCACGAGCGCACAGCAGGCGGACAGCCCGCCCACGACCAGCCCGGCGTACCCGCCCACGATGAGAAAACCGGCGAGCCCCGCGGAAACGGCGAGCATCGGCCCCGCCCCGCGGGCCCGCGCGGGCGTCCCTGACATCTCATCGGCGGTTTCCGCCTCCCTGGTCACCGAGAGGAACCGATCCGCGGGTGACCGCGCCGACGCCCAGGTCCAGGCGGCGAGTCCGATGAGGACGACCGCCGTCACCGCCGTCACGGCCATGCTCGATCCACTCTCCGTCTTCGCTCCATCGGCGTCATACCCCCGCTCGCCCCCTGCCCTCCGGGGACCCTGTCCCCGCCGGACCCCCGGCTCCTCGCGCGGGAATCCGGCGCGCTCCGGGCGGATTCCGTGCTCTCCGCCCGCGCGACCAGGCGGTGCGTCCACCAGACGCCCGCCACGTCGAGCACCAGTCCGACGAGCAGGCAGGCGAATCCAGCCGGGCCGCCCAGCAGGAAGGACAGCGGGTCCATGCCGAGGGCTGCGCCCATGAGCAGACCGAGGACCGGCAGCACCGCCAGCATCCGGGCGGTCGCGCGAGGCCCGGCGAGCTGGGCCGCCAGGTCGAGCCGGTGCGCCTCGGCATCGCGGAGCGACACGGTCACCCGTTCGATGAGCCCTGCCAGACCGCCGCCCACCACCACGCTCACCCGCCAGCAGGCGGCCAGCCGCATCAGCCCCTCCCCGCCGCCGGCGGGTGCGGCACGCATCAGGGCCGCGGCCACATCGCCGCCGTCACGAGCGACCACGGCGACCGGTGCGAGAGCCGCCGGGTCCGGCGGGCTGACCGCTGCGACGGCCCGTGCGAGCGCATCCCCGGCGGTGCGGCCGGCCGAGAGCTCGGCCACGACACCCTGGCACAGCTCGATGGACGCCGCCCGCCACGCCGCCGCGCGCGCCGCTCCGGCCCGGTGCCGTCTCCACCGCGGCCACGCCGTCCGTCTCCGCCGGAGCGACCCGTGGCCCCACGGCACCAGCAGACAGGCCGCCCTGGCATAGGCTCCGTCCGGGCCGGTCCACACCCAGGCGGCGACTCCCGCCGCCAGCACGGCTAGTGCGTCCATGTCTCCTCCAACTGCGGGCACCGGGACGTGAGGGCGGCCAGGGCGGGCCCGGGCATGACATCTCCGCCGGGGGAGAAGACGAGCGCGGGCACCGCCGCCACCAGACCGGACGGTTCACGCTCCAGGAGGCAGATCTCCGCCACGCGGCGCGGCCCGCCGGGGAGCCGGACGAGATGCACGACGACGTCGAGAGCGGCGGCGATCTGGCTGTGCACCGCCTCGCGGGACAGACCTGCCGCGCAAGCGAGGGCCTCGAGCCGGGCGGGCACGTCGGCAGCGTTGTTGGCGTGCAGCGTCCCGCAGCCTCCCTCATGCCCCGTGTTCAGGGCACTCATCAGATCGATCACTTCGCGGCCGCGTACTTCTCCCACGACGAGACGGTCTGGACGCATACGCAGGGCCTGCCGTACGAGATCACGAAGACCGACACCGCCCGCGCCCTCCAGGTTGGGCGGCCGGGCTTCCAGGCGCACGACGTGCGGATGCCTGGGGTTGAGCTCGGCGGAGTCCTCGACCAGCAGCAGCCGCTCGCCCTGGCCGGCCCGCGAGAGCATCGCGGAAAGGAGCGTCGTCTTCCCCGTGCCTGTTCCGCCTGTCACGAGGAAGGCCAGCCGGGCGGTCATGATGGCGGTGAGCACGGCCGCTCCGACACCCGGCACGAGCTCCTCGATCTCGAAAGTACGCCGAGGCGGCAGGCGGAGCGACAGGCAGGTGCCCCCCGGCGCGATCGGCGGCAGTACGGCGTGCAGCCGCACCCCGCCCGCAAGTCGCGCGTCCACGTAGGGGCACGCGTCGTCCAGACGCCGCCCGGCCGCGGCCGCCAGGCGTTGGGCGAGCCGTCGCACCTCATCGTCGGCGGAAAAGGTCACCGACGTCCTGCGCAGACCGTGACCGTCGTCGATCCACACCTCGGCCGGTCCGTTCACCAGCACGTCGGTCACCCCGGGCTGGGTCAGAAGCCCCTCGAGCGGGCCGACGCCGATGAGGTCGGCACGCAGGGTCCGCGCGATGGCCAGCACCTCGGCATCGCCCAGGACCGCCCGTTCTGCCCGCAGGGCCGCGGCCACCTGCGCCGCCGTGGGCGGGGCCCCGGCCAGCGAGAGCCGTACCCGCACGGCCTCGACCAGTTCGGCGGGCATCGGCTGGAGGGCGGGTCGGCCGGGCGGTGCCGGCGGGCTCGCCGGGCCGTCGGCTGGTCTACTCACGCGGCCTCCCTCAACCCGGTCAGCAGATCGGAGCAGAACCGGCCGAGGGGTGCGCGGCCGAGCGGCGGCGGATCACCACGGTCGAGGGTCGCGACCAGGCCGCGAAGCTCAGGAAGCACCCCCATGCAGGGGATGTCGAGGGAGGCGCGGATCACCTCGGGGTCGATGCCGCCCGGGCGTACGACCGCGCGCAGTTCCCCGGTGTGGCGGCGCAGCAGGGCGAGGGTCTGCGCGGCCGCGAGCGCTCCCCTCAGGTCGGCCTGCACCACGACCAGTGTCATAGCGGCTCGGGCCAGGGCCTCCGCGACACCGTCGTCCTCCGCCACGTGGCGAGGCAGGTCGACGATGACCAGGTCGCAGCCGCGCCGCGCCGCGTCGAGCACGGCCCGCATCGCCTCTCGCGGCACCCGCTCCGGCTCCCCGCGATGCCAGGACAGCACGGTGAGCTCGCCGAACGTGGGCAGCGCGTCCTGGAGGGCGGCGAAGCTCACCCTCCCTTCCCGGCCGGCGATGTCCGGCCATCTGGCGCCCGTGGCCTCCTCCTGACCGAGGACGACGTCGATGCCGCCGCCCAGCGGGTCGGCATCGACCAGCAGCGTGCGCAACCCGCCACGCGAGGCGGTCAGCGCGAGGGACGCCGCCAGCAACGTGGCGCCCACACCGCCCCTGCCGCCGACGACGCAGACCACCAGGCCCGCCTTCATGGCCGGCTCGGCCACCTCGCCCAGTTCCTCGACCAGCAGCCGTTCCGCCTGGGGCAGTTCCAGCACGGTCTGCGCGCCCACCGCGACACAGCGGCGCCACATGTCTGGGTCTGCGGCGCTTCGCGTGACGAGGACGATGTTCTGCCGGGGAGGGGGGCCGGTGGCCGCGAGATCCTCGGCGGCATCGCCGCCCACCACCACGAGCGGGGCCCGGTTCCAGTACGGCCTGGCCCGGGTCGGCGTGTGGACCACATCGAACTCCACGCCCGCTGCCGCCGCGATGCGCAGCAGGTCGTCGAGTAGTTCCCGGTCACCGGTGATGGCCAAGGGCCGTGGCTGCATCATGCCTCCCTGTCTGTCGTGGGAGACCAACTTTCCGGGACCGGAGCCGCCGACCGACGGGCCGAATCGCGTTCTGTGGATAAGCCCGCCGCCATGCCCGTACTGCAAGATCACCGATGCGGTTCGCGCAGCTCAGGCTTAAGGTCTGCGAGTTTCTGCAAGATCAGCGAAGGGATTTCGGCTGGCCAGACGAGGCGGCCGCGAGAATTCGCAAGATCACGCCCAAGGGGGGGGCGGGGGGCGGGTAACCCCAAGGGGGGCGGGGGCGGGGGCGGGTGAAAGGGGGCGACCCCCGCCGGGGGGGAGAGCGGGGGTCGCCGACTGGCCCGGCTCTGGGGGGTAGAGCCGGCCCTTACCGGAAGAAGCTTCGAAGAACAGGTCAAGGCGTTGCAAGGGTCTGGTCATCCCCGACCCATGCACAATCTTCCGGAAGCAGGGACACACCGTATGTTGCCTGACAAGCGTGGAGTTAGTCGAGGGTCCAGCAAAATCTGAGCAACTTTTTTGCGCCGGGTAAGGCCCTCTGTCGGTAGTGAGCCAGGGGAGAAATGGGACCACAGGTGACGGAGAGACCTGATATCGACCAATAGACATCTGCGTATATGACCTCCCCACAACCAGCCATTGATAGGGATAAAACCGACAAATCGGGAAGGTTGGCGGGCCCCGCAACGGACTTGGTCCAGGGGGTTTCCAAACCGGGGAATCGGACGTAGAAAGGTGGTTACGGACTCACGAGTCCGGCGTACGACCACCGGAGTACCCACGCGCGACCAGCCGCGGGAGGCGTGCCGAGACGGGCTTGACCCGATCCGGCAAATAAGAGGTGCACGCTTGGTAACCCGGTAGGGACGTACTTGCGACGGCGTTCCCTTCCAGGAGCGCCGTCGGCTTTTCCGGGACCGTCTCCGGGACCGTCCGACGGCACCCGCGGAGTTCCGGCCCCCTCCCCGGACAGGGCCTCTTGTCCGGCTCCTCTCGTCCGGCTCCTCTCGTCTGACGCCTCTCGTCCGGACAGGACCTCTTATCTGGACATGGCCTCGCAGATGGCGGTCGTCTCGCGGGCTCCGACGACGACGGCCTCGGCACAGTGCCTGATCCACTCCCCCACGCCATCGGCCGTTCCCGCCAGATAGGCCCGCAACCCCGCGGTGTACGCGTCGCCGAGCTCGAGATGGCCCACCTCGACCGCTATCAGCGACTTGGGATCGAGCCCGTGCTCCACCAGCGTCAGGCGACCGGCCGCCCGCGCGACGAGTCCGTCCGCCACACCGAACGGCCGCAGCACGGCGAGCTCGGCGTGGACGATCGCGGCCAGGACGAGGGCAGGCGCCTTCGTCGCGGCCGACAGCAGCCCGGCCAGCGCGGACATCCGTACCGCTGTCTCCTCGGGACCGGGGGCGGGGCCGAGCCCGAGCGGGTCGGCCGTCGTCGGCACGGTCCTCGGCCGGCCGGGATCGGCCATCAGGCCGGCGGCCGCGAGGGCGTGCAGCCGGGCCAGGACCTGGCGGGGCGCCGAGCGCCATGTCGGGCCGAGCCGGCCCAGCTCGGCCGAGACCCGCAGGGCGCCCTGCGGCACCGCGTCGGCGGCCTCACCGAGCCGCAGCGCCTGCAGCGGCACGTCCACGCCTTCGAGCGCCGCCGAGGCCCTGGCCCCGCGCAGCGCCGATTCCGCCGACACCTCGGGGCTTCGCCGCCGCAGCACCCGATGCCGGTAGAGACGGTCGGTGGCCTCACGAGCCTGCTGCACGGCTTCGGGCACTCCGGGGAGGTCGGCTATGACAGCCAGCGGGTCACTCACAGGCACCGACCATACCCAGCGGTAGAAAGTCGTTCGGCGAAGAGGTCGCGCCGTTGAGCGCAGGAAAGAGCACCTCGCCTGGTCCTTATCACCAGGTGTCACTACATTCTGCGGCATAGCACCGGTTGCGCTGATCGCGATGGGGAGGCGCCTCGCTTACTTGTACTTGACGCCCCGAGCCTGGTGAAGTGGAACAGGGCATACCCCAGCTTGGCCGAGGCGGCCGAACACGAGACGATGCATGAGATAGATGCGGTAAGGAGCACGGAGTGGCTACCGAAACCCCCGGTCAGGAAACCCAGCAGACGTTGTCGAACCTCATGAGCGAGACGCGGCGGTTCGCCCCGCCGGCCGACCTGGCGGCGTCCGCGAACGTCACGGCGGAGACCTTCGAGGAGGCCGACCGGGACGCGCTCGCCTTCTGGGACAGTACGGCGGAACGACTGACCTGGACCCGACGCTGGGATACCACGCTCGAGTGGAACCCCCCCTTCGCCAAGTGGTTCGTGGGCGGCGAGCTGAACGTCGCCTACAACTGCGTCGACCGCCACGTCGAGGCCGGACTGGGCGACCGGGTCGCCTACTACTGGGAGGGCGAGCCGGAGGGCGACAGCCGTACGATCACCTATGCGGACCTCCAGAGAGAGGTCTCCAAGGCGGCGAACGCGCTCGAGGAGCTCGGCGTGCGCAAGGGCGACCGGATCGCCGTCTACCTCCCGATGATCCCCGAGCTGCCGATCACGCTGCTCGCCTGCGCCCGCATCGGGGCGATCCACTCGGTGGTGTTCGGCGGATTCTCCTCCGCCGCGCTCAAGAGCCGCATCCACGACGCCGACGCCAAGATCGTCATCACGGCGGACGGCGGCTACCGGCGCGGCAAGCCCAGCGCGCTCAAGCCGACCGTGGACGAGGCGCTGGAGGAGTGCCCGGGTGTCGAGCGCGTCGTCGTCGTCCGCCGGACCGGGCAGGACATCGCGGTGAACGACCGCGACATCTGGTGGCACGACCTCATCGACCGCCAGTCCCCCGAGCACGAGGCGGTTCCGCACGGCGCCGAGGACCCGCTGTACATCCTCTACACCAGCGGCACCACGGGTACGCCCAAGGGCATCCTCCACACCACCGGCGGTTACCTCGCCCAGACGGCCTGGACCCACTACGCGACCTTCGACCTCAAGCCGGAGACCGACATCTACTGGTGTACGGCGGACATCGGCTGGGTGACCGGGCACTCCTACATCGTGTACGGCCCGCTCGCCAACGGCGCGACCAGCGTGATCTACGAGGGCACCCCCGACACCCCGCACCGGGGCCGCTTCTGGGAGATCGTGCAGAAGTACAAGATCACGATCCTCTACACGGCCCCCACGGCGATCCGGACGTTCATGAAGTGGGGCGACGACATCCCCGCGAAGTTCGACATGTCGTCACTCCGGGTGCTCGGCTCGGTCGGTGAGCCCATCAACCCCGAGGCGTACGTCTGGTATCGCGAGAACATCGGCGGCAGCCGCTGCCCGGTGGTCGACACCTGGTGGCAGACCGAGACGGGCGCCATCATGATCACCCCACTGCCCGGTATCACCGCGGCCAAGCCGGGCGCGGCGATGCGGCCACTGCCCGGCATCGCCGCCGACGTCGTCGACGACCAGGGCAACTCGGTGCCGAACGGCGGCGGAGGCTTCCTCGTGATCCGCGAGCCGTGGCCGGCCATGCTCCGCACGATCTGGGGCAACGACCAGCGCTACATCGACACCTACTGGTCCCGGTTCGACGGGATGTACTTCCCGGGCGACGGCGCCAAGCGCGACGAGGACGGCGACCTGTGGCTGCTCGGCCGGGTCGACGACGTGATGCTCGTCTCCGGCCACAACATCTCGACCACCGAGGTCGAAAGCGCACTGGTCAGCCACCCCAAGGTGGCCGAGGCCGCCGTCGTGGGCGCGACCGACCCGGTGACCGGCCAGGCCATCGTGGCGTTCGTGATCCTGCGCGGCACAGCGGAGGAGAGCGACGACATCGCCGCCGAGCTGCGCAACCACGTCGCCAAGACCCTTGGCCCGATCGCCAAGCCACGCCAGATCCTGGTCGTGCCCGAGCTGCCCAAGACCCGCTCCGGCAAGATCATGCGCCGCCTGCTGCGTGACGTGGCGGAGAACCGCTCGCTGGGCGACGTCACCACGCTGACCGACACCTCGGTGATGAAGCTGATCGCCGAGAAGCTGCCGCGCAACAAGAGCGAGGACTGAGATCAACGGCGGCGGGGCCCTTCGGCGGAGGCCGAAGGGCCCCGCCGCTGCGTGTCGAGTTCGTGCGCGTTCTCCGGACGGGCAAGACATGATGTTTGATAGGCGCTGATAGGAGGTCACCGATGCCCGAGGACGAATCGCTCGGCGCGCTGGTCGCCCAGG
Organism: Sphaerimonospora sp. CA-214678; assembly: GCF_050942215.1. Taxonomy (GTDB): domain Bacteria; phylum Actinomycetota; class Actinomycetes; order Streptosporangiales; family Streptosporangiaceae; genus Sphaerimonospora. Next base: position 527,935 of record NZ_CP192056.1, on the reverse strand, counting down.
CGAGCCATCAAATCTCGACCCTCGTACGCTCCGAGATCGAGCTGGCCAAGGCCGAGCTCAAGTTCGACGCGAAGCGGGTGGGCACAGCGGCCGGGCTGTTCGGCGCCGCCGCGTTCATCGCGCACCTGTGCCTGATCCTGGCCTCGTTCGCGATCGCGTACGGCCTCATCGCGCTCGGACTGGCGCAGTGGCTGGCGTTCGCGATCGTCACCGTGTTCTACCTCCTCGTGGCGGCGCTGCTGGTCTTCGTCGGCTACCGACGGCTCAAGGGTCTTGCCGGCATGCGCCGGACGACCCGCAGCCTGCGCACCCTGGCGGGCGGCGCCGGAGCCGAGAGCGCCGTGGTAGAGACAGGGCCCGAAGAGGTCGCGCCCGCTGCGGAGCCGTACACCGGCCCCACCGCGGGACAGGTGGGCGCCCACAGGGAGCCCGTGGGCGCGCAGCGGCAGAGCGTGGGCGGGCCCGGCAGGGAGTCGTCGGTTGATGCCTCCTGACGAGTCCATGGTCCGGGTCGACGGGCCCTGGACCCACCGGGAGGTGCACGCCGGGGGCACCCGCTTCCACGTGGTCGAGGCGGGCGAGGGCCCGCTGGTGCTGCTGCTGCACGGATTTCCCCAGTTCTGGTGGACCTGGCGCCACCAGTTGGTCTCGCTGCCCGCCGCCGGCTACCGGGCCGTCGCCGTGGACCTGCGCGGGTACGGCGCGAGCGACAAGCCGCCACGCGGATACGACCTGCCGACCCTCGCCGTGGACGCGGCCGGCCTCGTACGCGCTCTCGGCGAGACGGGCGCCGTCGTGGTCGGCCACGACTGGGGCGGGCTGATCGCCTGGACGATGGCCGTGCACGATCCCAAGGTGGTGCGCCGGCTCGTCCCGGTGTCGGCGCCGCATCCGCTGCGCCTGCGCGCCGCCCTGTTCGGCGAACCGTTCGGGCAGCTCAGGGCCAGCCGGTACGCCCTGGGATTCCAGCTGCCGCTGCTGCCGGAGCGGCGACTCACGGCCAGGGGGGGCGCGCGTGTCGGCCGCCTCATCCGCCGGTGGGCCGGCCCAGAATGGCCGTCCGACGACGCGATCCACACCTATCAGGAGGCGCTGCGGATCCCGGCGGTCGCGCACTGCGCCCTGGAGTACTACCGCTGGCTCGGGCGATCGCAGTTCCGGCCGGACGGCTTCCGCTACGCCCGGCACATGCGCACCGAGATCGAGGCCCCCACGCTGCAGCTGCACGGCGCGCTCGACCGCTGTCTCCTGCCGCGCACCGCCCAGGGCTCCAGCCGTTACGTGACGGCGCCGTACCGGTGGCGGCTCATCGAGGGAGCCGGCCACTTCCCGCACGAGGAGCGTCCCGCGCAGTTCGACGACGAGCTGATCGCCTGGCTCGCCGATCCCGAGCCCGACCGCTGACCCTCGGGCCGCCTCGGCGTAACCTGACATAACCGACACCTCGACATAACCCGACTCGACGTGGCCCAGACCTCGGCCTGACCCGACCTCGGCGCAGCTGTTCGCGGCATGACCCAGACCTCGGAACCAGGCCTCAGAACCAGACCTCGGCGTGACCCGTTCTCGACACCTCGGAACCAGACCTCGGCGTGACCCGTCTTCGATTTCATCCGCATCGCGTAAGCAGTCGGGCAGGGGTCTTCCAGACGGCCCGCCGGAACGAACTCCAAACGTGATCTTGTGGAATCTTGTAGAAAAGTGCCCTGAAGTGCCGCGATCCCGTGGAGTGATCACAACGTGATCGCGGCGTGACCCTGTAGTGCGGAGAGATCATATGCGTGACCGTGACGAAGCGGGCCGGCCCCGGAACTCCCGTCCCCGGGACGAGTACGGCAGGCCGCTTCCCCGGGGCGCGGCAGGAGTGCCCCGGGTCCCCGACGACTACTCACCCGGAGCACGACAGGCGATCGAGGAGGCCCGGCGGCTGCTGGCCGTGGAGCGGCCGTTCCACGCGCACGAGGTACTGGAGGCGCGCTGGAAGTCCGGCCCGGCCGAGGAGCGTGAGCTCTGGCAGGGCCTGGCCCAGATCTGCGTCGGGCTCACCCACGTGCAGCGCGGCAACCTCTCCGGGGCCGCGGCGCTCCTCCTGCGCGGATCAGCCCGGCTCGGCGGGTACCGCTCCCGCAGGCCGTACGGACTGGACCTGCGAGCGCTGGCGCTGGCCACCGACGGCGTCATCACGGAGATCGACTCGGGGGGCATCGACGCCTCGACGGCGATCGCGGTGATCCTCGATCACCTACAGGACGCCGAAGGCGTCCGCTCCGGCCCGCCGGACTGATCTCCGCCCGGCCCGAACCTCCGGCCGCCGCACGTCAGTCGCACTCCCCGGTGCTGACCCTGGAGACGGCGACGATGCCGTCCTCGGCGTCGGGCAGGACCTCCTCGGCGGTGAGGGCGAAGCCCGTCTCCTTCTTGTCGATCGCGGCGGCGAAGATCACCCCGAAGACCTTGCCCTCCGGGCTGAGCAGCGGGCCGCCGGAGTTGCCCGGCTGGACGCTGCCGCGGATCGCGTAGACCTCACGGTTGACCTTGCGATCGTTGTAGATGTTGAACGACTCCGCCCGCTGCTTGACCCTGATCCGCGCGGCGGTCGGAGTGAAGCCATGCCCCTTCGGATAGCCCGCGATGATCGAGTCGTCTCCTCTTTCCGCCGAGTAATCGAACCGCAGCGGCGCGGCCCGCAGATCGGGGACGAGGAGAACGGCGATGTCCCGGTCCGGGTTGTAGAGCACGACCTTGGCCTCGTGCTGCGCGCCCTGGGAGTCGGTGACCCTGAGCCCGTCGGTGACGCCGGCGACGACGTGGGCGTTGGTCATGATCCGGTGCCGGGCGTAGACGAAGCCGGTGCCCTCTATGCGCTTGCCGCAGCTCGGCGCGGTGCCCTGGATCTTGACGATCGCGCTCCTGGCCCTGACCAGCCCCGCGCTGCCGCGGAGCACGCCCTGATCCGGCGGGGCCACGTTGCGCCCGCTGATCGCCGTGATGACCTGGGGCCACTCCGACGCGTCGACGAAGTCCCGGAACGGCTTCTGCCAGGACCGTACGCCATCGGGAACGGCATCGTCCACGGTCTGCCACACGACCGAGCGGCTAACCTGGTCCTTCACCACTTCGACGCTCATCGACACCAGCAGCGACCCGAGCAGCCAGGCGACGGCCAGGACCGACAGCCCGCCGGCCACCGAGCCGCCGAACGCGTCGACCACCCTGGCCGGCTCCCACGTCACGTGGCTGCGCACCACCACGCCGATCGTGGAGAACGCGAAATATCCGATCGTCGCCGCCAGGAAAACGATCACGATGGCCAGCAGCGCCCGCTCGACCACACCGGTGACGATCGCCCCGACCACGGACGGTGCGACGAACATCCCCAGAACCGCGCCGCCGAGGAAGCCCACGAAGCTGAAGGCCCCGATGATGAAGCCCTGCCGGTATCCGGAAACAGCGAAGGCCACCACCAGGCCGATCAGAATGAGATCCAGGAGATCGCCGCGCACATTCCCACGGTAGCCAGCCACGCTGCGCATCGTGCGGGCGTCGGCAAGGTCTCATCGATATCGTGACGTCATGGGGGAATCGGAGGGGCCACGCCACGGAGTCGAAGGACGGCATAACGAGCCCGCCGACGAGCGGCTCGACCAACTGATCAAAATCGCCCTGTCTGACACAGATCCGGATGGACCAGTCAGGTGGCAGGTGATAACAGTCCTGCGGGAACGCGGTGACGTCGAGGCGTTCGCCCTGGCCAGACGGCTGTGCGCGAGCGAGGCGACCCCCGAGCGGGTGCTCGGTGCCGATATCCTCGGCGAGCTGGGCCGAGGCCGGCCCTTCATGGACCGCACACTACCCGTGCTCCGCTGTCTCGCGGCGAGCGAGACCGACCCCCGCGTGCTCTACGCGGTGCTGCTCGCCTTCGGCCACCTGCGCGACCGGCGCGCGCTGCCGTCGGTGATCGAGCTGGCCGAGCACACCCACCCCACGGTCCGGTACGGCGCGGCCTACGCTCTGCCCCACGTGATGGGGGATCCGCCCGATCCGGCGGGTGTGGCCGCGCTGCACCGGCTCGCCGGAGACTCCGACGACGACGTGGCCGACTGGGCGTCACTCGGCCTGACCCTGGGCGGTGGCCGCTCAGCCGCGGATGCGGTCACGGGAGGCGAGGGCGATGACGTCGGGGGGCAGATCCTCGACCCGTGACCGGTCCCAGGGCTGTTCGAAGCCGGCGGCGGCCAGCACACCGTCGAGCACTCCGGCGGTGAAACCCCACACGAGCAGGCCGCGTACGCGGAAGGCGACCGAGGGCATGACCCCGGCCGGGTGGCGAAGCCGTAGCCGGTTGGCCGGATCGACCAGCTCGGCGATGGGGACGCGCTCCACGGACTCGACCTCGTCCGGCGAGGCGGCGTGCACGGCACTGGGCGCACGCCACCAGCCGAGCACCGGTGTCACCCGGTTGTCGCTGCGCCACAGGTAGAGCTCCGGCATCGTGCCGAGGACCTCGACGCCGCCCGGATCGAGACCGGTCTCCTCCCGAGCCTCCCGGAGGGCCGCCGCGACGGGCCCGCCGTCTTCCGGGTCCACGCCCCCGCCGGGGAACGCCGGCTGGCCCGCGTGCACACGTCCCCGGGAGCTGCGCTGGATGAGCAGGACGTCGGGCCCCAGCGGCCCCTCCCCGAACAGCAGGAGCACCGCGGCGCGTCTGCCCTCGCCGTTCGCGGGCGGCCGCATCGTCTTCGGCAGCGGCACGTGCCCGGCTTTCGCCGCGAGGTCTGTCAACCACCCGGGAGCCACGACCACCTCCGATGTAACTGCCCCAACGCAGGTTACGCCCCTTGACACGTAAGCATGCCCTATGGGCCGGGGAGCGGCCGTCTCAGGAGAACGGCCCCGGTTTGACGAGCCTGGCCGCCTCGACCGGATCGGTGGGGCCCGTGCCGTACGAGGGGCACAGGGACGCGACCGGGCAGGCGCCGCAGGCGGGCCTGCGGGCATGACAGATCCGCCGGCCGTGCCAGATGAGCCGATGGGAGAGCATCGTCCACTCGGCCTTCGGAAAGAGGTCGCCGATCTCGTGCTCGATCTTCACGGGGTCGGTCTCGGTGGTCCAGCCGAACCTTCGCACCAGCCGCTGGAAGTGGGTGTCCACGGTGATGCCGGGGACGCCGAACGCGTTGCCGAGCACCACGTTGGCCGTCTTACGGCCGACACCGGGCAGCTTGACCATGTCGGCGAGCCTGCCGGGGACCTCGCCGCCGTGCCGCTCGCACAGCGCCTGGGCCATGCCGATGATGCTGTTCGCCTTCGCCCGGTAGAACCCGGTCGACCTGATGAGCTCCTCCAGCTCCTCGCGATCGGCGGCGGCGTAGTCGTTCGCCGTCCGATACTTAGCGAAAAGTACCGGAGTAACCATGTTGACCCGTTTGTCCGTACACTGCGCCGAGAGGATCGTGGCGACCAGCAGCTCAAGAGGGGATCCGAAGTCGAGTTCGCAATGGGCGTCAGGATAAGTTTCGGCCAGAATTCTGTTGATCCGCCGAGCGCGGCGTACGAGCGCGAGCCGGGACTCGCCCGCCGATGGGACTTTACGGGGCACCCCGTAAGCCTACGCGGTGGGCAGGGGTTCACAATGGCAAGCAAGGGAGGCACCGTGAGCACCGAAGAAATCTTGAGCAAGGCGCCCCTGTTCTCCGCACTCGACCGCGAGAGCGCCGCGGCGCTGCGAACGAGCATCACCGTCGTCGAACTGTCCAAGGGACGTACGCTCTTCAACGAGAACGAGACGGGTGACCGGCTCTATGTGGTGCTCGAGGGTAAGATCAAGCTGTCGCGCGCCGCGCCCGACGGCCGTGAGAACCTGCTGAGCGTGCTCGGTCCCGGCGAGATGTTCGGCGAGTTGTCGCTGTTCGATCCACGCCCGCGTACGGCCTCGGCCATCGCGCTGACCGACGTCCGCCTGGCGGGCCTCGGCCACGACGACCTCAGACCGTGGTTGACCGGCCGGCCCGAGGTGGCGCTCCACCTGCTGCGTGCCCTGGCGCAGCGGCTGCGCCGTACCAACGACGTGCTGGCCGACCTGGTCTTCACCGACGTGCCGGGACGGGTCGCCAAGCAGCTGCTCGACCTGGCCGATCGCTTCGGGCAGAAGACCGAGGACGGCATCCGCGTCCACCACGATCTCACCCAGGAGGAGCTCGCGCAGCTCGTCGGGGCTTCCCGGGAGACCGTCAACAAGGCGCTGGCCGACTTCGCCCAGCGCGGCTGGCTGCGCATCGAGGCCAAGGCCGTCGTCATCATGGACCGGGAGCGGCTCTTCAACCGCTCGAGGTAGGCCGGCCCCGGCCGGGACTCACAGGTTCTTGAGATAGTCGAGCTGGGCCGCGACGGACGCCCGAGCGGCCGGCCACAGCGACCTGTCGACGTCCGCGTAGATCATCTCGACGATCTCACCGGCGTCCCTCGCCCCATCCCGTACGGCCTGGCGGATCTGGTCCAACCGCCGCCTCCGGTGGGCGATGTAACCGTCGATCGCCCCGATCGGGTCGGGCAGCACCGGCCCGTGCCCCGGCAGCAGCGCCGCGGCCTCCAGCGTCTCGGCGCTCGACCTCAGCTTGTCGAGACTGCGCAGATAGTCCGCCAGGTTCCCGTCGGAGGCGATCACCGTCGTGCCCCGGCCGAGGATGGTGTCCCCCGTGAGCATCGCCCGGTCCTGGGACAGCCAGAAGCAGAGCGAGTCGAACGAGTGGCCGGGGGTGCCGACCACCCGGACCTCCAGGCCGTCGACGGTGAGGACGTCGCCGTCGCCGAGCCCCTCGTCGCCCAGCCGGTGCCGGGGATCGAGGGCCCGCACCGGGGCGCCGACCAACTCGCCGAACCTCGCGGCGCCGCCACTGTGATCGCGGTGGCCGTGCGTGAGCAGGATCGCGGCCACCCGTCGCTCGCCGAGATGGCCGGCCACCCGCCTGAGATGGGCCTCGTCGTCCGGTCCCGGGTCCACGACGAGCACGCTCTCACCCCGGCCCAGGATCCAGGTGTTCGTGCCGTCCAGCGTCATCGGCGACGCGTTGGGGGCCAGGATGTTGGTCGCGTGTGCCGTACCCGAGCCGTCCGGCCCGTCCACGGGGATGCGCAGGCCGCTCATGACCTCTCCTTCTCCCCGCCTGGGCCGGTCGGGATGCCAGGGCCGGACGGGATGCCTGGGCCGGCGCCCTCGGGGAAGACCAGGACGAGCCGTCCGTCCACCTCTGCGGCGGCGGGCTGGATGGTGCTGATCCTCCGCTCGGCCGCGAACACCTCGGCGACCGCGTCGAATTCCGACATTTCCAGCAAGGTGCGACTGGTCGGCGGCATGAGGAACACCTCCCCCGTCACGGCCGCGTCGAGAGCGGATCGCGGGCTCAGCCAGACGACCCGGTCCGCCTCACCGCCCACGTCGCGGGTGCGCTGCCCCGGCGGGAGCGCCGCCACGAAGAACCTGGTGTCGTACCGTCTGGGTTCGATCTCCGGGGTGATCCAGTGCGCCCACGCCTTGAGCAGGTCGGCCCTCAGCACGAGACCGCGGCGCTCGAGGAACTCGGCGAACGAGAGCGTCCGCCCGATCAGCGCCAGGCGGTCGGCCTCCCAGTCGTCCCCGGTCGTGTCGGCCACGACGGTCGCCGGGTCGGGCCCGGCGAGCAGGACGCCGGACTCCTCGAAGGTCTCCCGTACGGCGGCGCACACCAGGCCGCGGGCCGTGGCCTCATCGGCGCCGAACACGGCCGCCCACTCGGCCGGCGAGGGCCCCGCCCACGCCACGACGCGATCGGAGTCACGGGGGTCGACCGAGCCCCCGGGGAACACGTACGCCCCCGCGGCGAAGGCCATCGTGGCCTTGCGGCGCAGCAGGTACGCCTCAAGGGGGGCGTCCCGGAGCAGCACCACGGTGGCGGCGTCATGGGCGCGGGCGGGGGCGGCACGGCCGGCGAGGATCTCGCGAGCCCGCTCCCCGAACTCCTGCGGCAGCGGAATCCTCATGCGGGGTCTTCTCCGAAACAGAACGAAATTCGGTTAACCGTTCCGATACTTCCCCATGGGTCCGCACCGGCGCAATGTCGGTCCCGCCCGCATCCCTGGTAAGTCCTGTCCGTCGGCTCGACGGTCAGCGGACCTCGGCGATGAGCTCCACCTCGACCGGGGCGTCGAGGGGCAGCGCGGCCACGCCCACCGCGCTCCTGGCGTGCCGGCCGGCGTCGCCGAACACCTCCCCGAGCAGTTCGCTCGCGCCGTTCACGACCGCGGGCTGCCCGGTGAAGTCGGGCGCGCTCGCCACGAATCCGACGACTTTCACGATCCGCACGACCTTGGACAGGTCGCCGACCACGGACTTGAGGGCCGCCATCGCGTTGAGCGCGCAGATGCTGGCCAGTTCCTTCGCTTCCTCGGCCGAGACCTCGGCCCCGACCTTGCCGGTGACGCCGAGCTTGCCGTCCACCACCGGAATCTGGCCGGACGTGTAGACGTGGTCGCCCGTCCTGACCGCCGGCAGATAGGCGGCGACCGGGGGGACGACGTCGGGCAGGGTCAGGCCGAGCTCGGCGAGGCGCTCCTCCGGGCTTCCCGCACTCATGACTTGGCTCGCTTCATGTATGCGACCAGCTGCTCGGGGTTGGGGCCGGGGATGACCGAGACCAGCTCCCAGCCGTCCTCACCCCAGTTATCCAGAATCTGCTTCGTGGCGTGCACGAGCAGCGGCACTGTGACGTACTCCCATTTGGTCATGGGGCCAAGAGTAGCGAGCGATTTCCCCGGTCCGTGGGTGGGATCACACGCCTCCGCCGCCGGCCGTACGGTGGTGCTGCCATGCGGGCGGCTCGATCCGCTGCCCGGTGAGCGGAATGTCCGGCGACTCGACCGAGGGAAGCTCCCGGATCGCCTCCTCCAGTGGCTCGGGCTCCTGCTCGGGCGAGCCCTCGGGTACGGCGGAGCCGGACTCGTCCGCCGATGAGGCAGCCGCCGGCGTGGCCGCGGTCGATGAGGCCGGGGCCATCCGGTCGAAGAAGCGCAGCATCTCGACGGGCAGCGGCATGACGAGCGTGCTGTTCTTCTCGGCGGCCACCTCCACCACCGTCTGCAGCATGCGAAGCTGCAGCGCGGCCGGGTCCGACGACATCTGACGTGCCGCGGCGGCGAGCCGCTTGGACGCCTGGAACTCGCCGTCGGCGGTGATGATGCGCGCGCGGCGCTCCCGCTCGGCCTCGGCCTGACGCGACATCGAGCGCTTCATGCCGTCCGGCAGCGCCACATCCTTGATCTCGACCCGCTCGATGCGGATGCCCCACGGGCCCTCGGTCGGCTCGTCGATCACCGACCTGAGCCTGGCGTTGAGCGTGTCGCGATCGGACAGGAGATGGTCGAGCTCCGACTGACCGATCACCGACCGCAGCGAGGTCTGGGCCACCTGCGACACGGCGAACAGGTAGTTCTGCACGTTGACGACCGCCTTGATCGGGTCGATCACCCGGAAGTAGACCACCGCGTCGACCCGGACCGAGACGTTGTCGCGGGTGATGCCGTCCTGCGCCGGCACCCCCATCGCGACGATCTGCATGTTCACCTTCTGCATCCGGTCGACGATCGGCACGATCAGATGCAGGCCGGGGCCCCGTACGTTCGGCTGGATCCGGCCCAGCCGGAAGACGATGCCCGTCTCGAACTGCTGCACGACGCGTACGCCACGTGCCACGGCGACGAGCAGGAGAACGCCCAGGACGACGATTAACGCTGACAGCACCGACTCCATGGGTGGACCTCCTATGCCGCTTGCCGATCGCGATTGCCGAACACCGAACACCGAACACCGAACACCGAATGCCGATCGCCGAACAGGGCCGTGGTGACAGGCATTCCATACCCAACCGGGAGCCGGACCGTACCGCAACAGACACAGCCGCACCGCAGCAGACACGGCCGTACCGCAACAGACACGGCGGAGACCGCCGCGAATCCCCACACGGCCCTTGGGTAGCCTTCGAGACATGGGCACTCGGGACGCTCAGGACACCGACTGGGAAGGCGTGCGGCTGCACGTCGTGAGCGGTAAGGGCGGGACGGGCAAGACCACCGTCGCGGCGGCGCTCGCGCTCGCCCTGGCCGCCGGGGGCCGCAAGGTCCTGCTGGTGGAGGTGGAGGGCCGTCAGGGCATCGCCCAGATCTTCGATCTGCCCCCGCTGCCGTACGAGGAGCGGAAGATCGCGGTGGCCCCGGACGGCGGGGACGTGTACGCGCTGGCGATCGATCCCGAGGCGGCGATGCTCGACTACCTCGAGATGTTCTATGGGATGAAGCGCATGGGCAAGGCACTGACCCGCATCGGCGTGGTCGACTTCGCCACGACCATCGCCCCCGGTCTGCGCGACGTTCTGGTCACCGGCAAGACCAGCGAGGCGGTGCGGCGACGCGATCCCCGGACCGGCGCCCGGGTGTACGACGCGGTCGTGATGGACGCGCCGCCGACCGGACGGATCGTGCGTTTCCTCAACGTCACCCAGGAGATCGCCGGTCTGGCCCGGGTCGGCCCCATCCGGCACCACGCCGATCTGGTGCGGGGCGTCCTCACCTCGCCGGAGACCGCGGTGCACTTCGTGACTTTACTGGAGGAGATGCCGGTCCAGGAGACGCTCGACGGCATCGCCGAGCTGCGCGAGACGAAGCTGCCGGTCGGCGGGATCTTCATCAACATGGTCCGGCCCGCCGGCCTGCCCGACACGGCGCTGGAGGCCGCCTTCCAGGGCCGGTTCGACACGGCGGAGCTCGCCGCCGGGCTGAAGGCGTCCGGGCTGGCCGAACGGACGGGGGACGCCGGGCCGCTGGCCGAGGCCCTGGCCAAGGAGATCGCCGAGCACGCCCGGCGGGTCGAGCTCGAAAACCAGGAGCGCGAGACGCTGGCCTCCGTCGGCACGCCGCGCTACGACCTGCCGCTGCTGCCCGACGGCGCCGATCTGGCCGGGCTGTACGAACTCGCCGAGGCCCTGCGCGCACAGGGCGCGGCATGAGCGCCTTCGAGAGAGGTTGGGCTGTGACCAGGACGCCTCCGTCGCTGGACATCGACGCGATGCTGGATGATCCCGGCACCCGGATCATCGTGTGCTGCGGGTCCGGCGGCGTCGGCAAGACCACGACGGCCGCCGCCCTCGGGTTGCGCGCTGCCGAGCGCGGCCGGTCCGTGGTCGTGCTGACGGTGGACCCGGCCAAGCGGCTGGCCCAGGCCATGGGTCTCACCGAGCTCGACAACACCCCGCGCCGGGTCGACGGCTGCGACCTGGACGGCGCCTGCCGGGAAGGGGGTGAGCTGCACGCGATGATGCTCGACATGAAGCGGACCTTCGACGAGATCATCGAAGCGCACGCCGACCCCGAACGAGCCCGCCAAATCTTGACAAATCCCTTTTATCAATCCCTATCGTCCAGCTTCTCCGGCACTCAGGAATACATGGCGATGGAGAAGCTCGGCCAGCTCCGCCGCTCCGGCGACTGGGACCTGATCGTCGTGGACACGCCGCCCTCGCGATCGGCGCTGGACTTCCTCGACGCCCCCGAGCGGCTCGGCCGGTTCCTGGACGGACGGCTCATCCGCATCCTCATGGCCCCGGCCAAGGTCGGCGGTCGCAGCGCGTTCAAGCTGCTCAACGCGGGCTTCGGCATGGTCGCCGGCATACTGACCAAGGTCCTGGGGGCCCAGGTGCTGAAGGACATCCAGATGTTCGTGTCCGCGCTCGACGCCGTCTTCGGCGGCTTCCGCCAGCGGGCCGAGCAGACGTACCGGCTCCTTCAGGCCCCCGGCACGGCTTTCCTCGTCGTCGCCACGCCGGAGCGCGACGCGATGCGCGAGGCATCCTACTTCGTGGAACGGCTGGCCGAGGAGGGCATGCCGCTCGCCGGGCTGGTCGTCAACCGGGTGCACCGTACGCCTGCCGCTTCGCTGTCCGCGGCGCGGAGCTGTGCGGCGGCAGAGGACCTGGAGTCCAACGGCGAGCACGCGCTGACCGCCGCCGTGCTGCGGCTGCACGCGCGACGGATGCAGCTCGCCGCCCGCGAGGAGCGGGAGCAGGAGCACTTCACCTCGGTCCATCCGATGGTCCCGGTGACCCGGGTCCCCGCGATGCCGGAGGATGTGCACGATCTGGCGGGACTCCGCCAGATCGGGCAGCTCCTGTCGTCGAACGGAGCGAGCTCCGTCAGCCGGTCGGCCTGATCGCCGCCCGGTCCGGCGGCGACCGGCCTACCCGGCCGCGGCCATCAGCCGGCGATCAGCTCGTTGGCTCGCTCGTACTCCTCCTTGGCCGCCTCGAGCAGCTCACGCCAGGAGGTCACCTCGGGCCGGCGCCTCAGCAGCGCACGGCGTTCCCGTTCCGTCATCCCGCCCCAGACGCCGAACTCGATGCGGTGGTCCAACGCATCGGCGAGGCACTCCGTACGGACAGGGCATCCCCGACAAATCATCTTTGCACGGTTCTGTGCGGCGCCTTGCACGAAGAGAGCGTCAGGATCCGTTCCTCGGCAGGCGGCACGGGAGGTCCAATCCGTGATCCACATGTTCGACCCCACTCCCCTTAGGTGGTCAGTCGTCATTTCGGCCGACGGGCGCGGGCGTCGAGCCTCCTTGTTTGCAGTTGCCGCAGAGGAGAACGTACGCAACCAGACGATCGAGACGACAGTCCCCGGGGGGACCAAATTCTCACATGGTCAAGTCAGGCCATGTGGCCGGGAATGACTAGTCCTCTCCCCTGTGACCTGATGGAAGTCCGTTGAGCCGGTGGCTGGAGAGCCTTGACTTCCACGTAGGCTTGTACCGTGCAAGCTCAAGGCAAAGCCAAAGGTTCGGCCGCCGGCAACGTCCTCAAGCTCGCCGCCGCCGCTGTGGTGGCGGGAGTGCTGACGGCCGCGATCGCGCTGCCCGCGGTCGGCGGAGCGGGCATGACGGCTAAGTCCGGCATCGACGCTCTGCACATCGGGCCGGAGGAGCTCGACGAGCCCCCGCTGCCCGAGAAGACCACCCTGCTCGACGCGGCAGGCAAGCCGATCGCCCAGTTCTACTACGAGAACCGGGAGTCCGTCTCCCTGGACAAGATCGCGCCGATCATGCGGCAGGCCATCGTGGCCATCGAGGACTTCCGCTTCTACCAGCACGGTCCGCTCGACATCGAGGGCACGACCCGTGCGCTGGTCAAGAACATCACCACCGGCGGGGTCACCCAGGGCGGTTCTTCCATCACGCAGCAGTACGTCAAGCAGGTCCTGTACAACAAGGCGGAGACCGACGAGGAGAAGGCCGCCGCCGTCGCACCGACGGTCGGGCGCAAGCTCAACGAGATCCGGTACGCGATCGCGCTCGAGCAGAAGTACTCCAAGGACGAGATCCTCAACCGTTATCTCAACATCGCCTACTTCGGCGCCAGCGCCTACGGCGTCGAGGCCGCCTCCAAGCGCTTCTTCGGCAAGCACGCCTCCCAGCTGAACCTGGCCGAGGCGGCGACGCTGGCCGGAGCCGTACAGGATCCCAACGCCACCGACCCCAACCGGGGCAAGTCGTTCCGCGACCGCCTCCTCTCCCGGCGGAACGTCGTCCTCGACCGGATGGCCGAACTGGAGATCATCACGGCGGAAGAGGCCGCGCAGGCCAAGAAGAAGAAGCTGGGCTACAAGGACAAGCCGATCCCCGGTGGCTGCGAGGAGAGCGAGTTCCCCTACTTCTGCCTGTACGTGCGCAACGAGATCGAGCACGACTCGCAGTTCGGCAAGACGGAGAAGGCGAGGAAGCAGTTCCTCGCCAGGGGCGGTCTCACGATCAGGACCACGCTCGACCGGAAGATGCAGCAGGCCGCCGAGAAGGCGATCAGGAAGTACGTCTACCCGTCCGACAAGCCGGTCGCCTCCGAGGCGCTGGTCCAACCCGGCACCGGCGCGATCAAGGCGATGGCGGCCAGCCGGAACTTCGGGCGGAACCGGAAGAAGAACGAGATGTCGATCAACGTCATCGCCGACACCCTGCACGGCGGCGGCACGGGCTTCCAGCCTGGATCGACCATGAAGGTGTTCACCCTGATCACCGCTCTCAAGAAGGGCATGAAGTTCGGCGACGGCATCAGCACGGGCGGGACGTTCACGGCCAACGCCTACTCCGACTTCAAGAACTGCAAGGGCCAGAACGTCGGCGACCCGGTGACGCCGCTGAGCAACGCCGAAGGGGGCAGCGGCGGATTCAGGACCCTGCAGACCGGCACCTGGGGCTCGGTGAACACGTTCTTCCTCGCGCTGGAGCGCAAGGTCGGCCTCTGCGACGTGATCAAGACGGCGAAGGATCTCGGCATCAGGCGCGCCGACGGCCAGCCGCTGCACGAGGTGCAGACCTTCACCCTCGGCGCCAACGAACTCGACCCGGTGACCCTCGCCACCGCGTACGCCGCACTCGGCGCGCGCGGTAAATACTGCGCACCGATGGCGATCACCGAGATCACCGACCGGTTCGGCAAGGTCACCTCGTTCAAGCCCAAGTGCAAGCAGGTGCTCGAACCGGAGATCGCGGACGCGACCAGCAACATCCTCGAGGGCGTGTTCACCAAGGGCACGATGAGCGGAGTCGGCGGCATCGGACGGGACGCCGCGGGCAAGACCGGAACCGGTGACGTGTCGCGGACGGTGTGGTTCGCCGGCTACACCCCGGACCTGGCCGGCGCGGTCAGCCTCGGCGACCCCCGTGGCCCGGTCCGCTATCCGCTGAGCAACCGGGTCATCGGCGGCCGGCATTACGGCTCGGTCTTCGGCGCGTCGATCCCCGGCCCGATCTGGAAGGACACCTTCCTGAACGCGCTCAAGGGCGTCCCGGCCTCGAAGTTCGTCTCGCCGGACATGTCGAGGTTCGGCGGCTGCAGCCAGGCATGTGCGCCCAAGCCGAAGAAGAAGGAGTCGTCCGGCGACGAAGACGGTCGTGGCCGTGGTCGCGGCCCCGGCAACGGCCCCATCGACATCTTCAGGCCGGACGGCTCACCCTTCGGTGACCACTGACAACTGAAAACCGACGACGCGACGGGCCCGTCCTCGAAGATCCGGGGGCAGGGCCCGTCCATGCGTCAGACGGAGTGACGCGGGCGCGGACCGCCTGAGCGACTCGGACACCTCAGGCGGTGAGGCGAGCGCAGACCACCTGGGCGACCCACCACTCAGGTGGTGAGACGGGCACGGACCACCTGGGCGACCTGGACTTCTCCGTACCTCAGGCGGTAAGGCGGGCGCGAACCGCCTGAGCGACTCGACCACCCTCGGCTCGCCCGGCGACCTTCGGGGTGAGAACCTTCATGACCTGCCCCATCGCCTTGGGACCGGCGGCACCGCTCTCCGCGATCGCCTCGTCCACGAGCCGGCCCAGCTCCTCGTCGGAAAGCTGGGCGGGGAGGTACTCCTCCAGGACGGCCTGCTCGTCCAGCTCCCCCTGGGCCTTCTCCGCCCGTCCTGCACCGGCGAAGGCGTCGGCGGCCTCCCGGCGCTTCTTCGCCTCCCTGGTCAGCACCTTGATGATCTCGTCATCGGAGAGCTCGCGGGCGTGCTTGCCCGAGACCTCCTCGACGTTGACGGCGGCGAGAGCCATCCGGATCGTGCGGACACGCACCTCGTCTCGTGCCTTCATCGAGGCCGTCAGGTCATCCTTCAGCTTGTCCTTCAACGCACTCATGCGTTCCATCTTGCCGTGCCGCCGGGGTTATTCTCGCCAGGTTAACCGGAGGAGGAGCAGGCGTCGGGCATGATGACTGTGTGAGAAAAGCCGCCGCTGTTCCGCTGTCCCTCCTCGGTCTCGGCGTCGCCGGACTCGGATACGCCTCCGTCGTGGAACGGAACTGGTTTCGGCTGCGCCGGTTCGACGTGCCCGTGCTCGCCCGCGGACAGCGACCGATCCGGATCCTGCACATCTCCGACCTCCATCTGACGCCTAGACGCACCCGCCTGATCAAGTGGGTGCGGTCGCTGGCCGCGCTGAACCCCGACCTCGTGGTCAACACCGGAGACACGCTGGCCCACCCCGACGCGATCGAGCCCTATCTGTACGCCGTGGCGCCCCTGATGGACCGGCCCGGCCTGTTCGTCTACGGGTCGAACGACCTCTACGCCCCGCGGCCGAAGAACCCCACGCGTTATCTGTGGCGTACCTCGAAGGGGGAAGTGCGCCAGCGCGTGCCGAACCTGCCGTGGGAGGAGCTCGGGGCCGCCATGACGACGGCGGGCTGGCTGGACATGAACAACGCGACCGCCCGACTGAAGGTCGCCGACCTCGACATCCACGTCGGCGGCATCCACGACTCCCACATCGACCGCGACCGCTACGACAGCATCGCGGGCCCGGCACCCGTCGACGCCGACCTGCGGCTGGGCGTCATGCACTCCCCCGAGCCGCGCAACATGTCGCGCTTCGCCGAGGACGGATATCAGCTGCTGCTCGCCGGCCACACGCACGGTGGCCAGCTCTGCATCCCGTTCTACGGCGCCCTGGTCACGAACTGCGGCATCGACCGGGACCGGGTGAAGGGGCTGAGCCGGCACGACGGCGCGTGGCTGCACGTGTCCGCCGGCCTCGGGACCTCTCCGTACGCCCCGATACGCTTCTCGTGCCCGCCGGAGGCGACCCTGCTCACCCTGGTGCCACGCCGCCCGGTCGCGTCTGGTGGCACATCCATCCGCAAAGTCCGCTAGACTTGCCGAGGCACAGAGCGGACGTTCTGGGCCACCGGGGTGTAGCGCAGCTTGGCAGCGCGCTTCGTTCGGGACGAAGAGGTCGTGGGTTCAAATCCCGCCACCCCGACTCGAAAGCTACAGGTCAAGGGCCTGATCACTGGAGACAGCGATCAGGCCCTTGATCGTTCGTTAGCGTGGCGTTAGTGGTTTGAACCCGATTACGTAACCGTTAGCAACCCTAGGCAACCCTAAAGATCACCCGCTCCAGCACCCGATTGAACCTCGGCCCCCGGGACTCCCATCCATGGCCGCCCGTTCCGCTTGCTACCCCGTTGCCCATTCGCAGCAGCGCTGCCCGACCCCCCCCCAGATCCAGGACTCCTGATCCAGGATCACGAAGATTGTCATCTTTCGGGTTGTCTGCTTGGCCGGCGACAATCCGAAAGATGATCAACCTCAGGGCGAGTATCGGTTCAACTTGCCGGAGCCCCCTACACGTGACCGTGCATCTGGTGGTGCCGGCGCAGCACGAGAGCATGCCGGAGCAGCAATAGCTAGGGTCTCTCTTCTAGCGACTATTCACTTGATGTATAGTCGTGAATATGACAACTGGTCATGTGCTACTTGGTTTCCTCGTCGAGCGCCCGAAGCATGGCTACGAGCTCAAGAAGGAGCACGATCATCGTCTCGCCGGCGCCAAGCCGCTGGCGTACGGACAGGTCTACGCCACGCTGCAACGCCTGGAGCGCGACGGTCTGGCGGAGGTGGCCGAGACGCAGCAGGAGGGCGGCCCCCAACGCACCCTGTATGCGATCACTGAGAACGGCAAGGCAGAGCTGGAGCGGTGGCTGAACACCGTCGAACCGTCGGCGCCGTATGTCGCCAGCCCTTTGTTCGCCCGGGTCGCCGTCGCGGGGAAGGCCGCCGACGGCTACCTCGTGCGGCAACGCGAGGCGCACCTGGCCCGCATGCGGGAGCTGATCGCCGAGAAGGCGTCCGGCGCGCCCGCCCAGGTGCTGGCGGCCGACTACGCGCTTCAGCACCTTGACGCCGATCTGCGCTGGATCGAGACCGCGCTCGCGCGGATGAAGGAGCACAGCAATGCTTGAAGCCAGAGGCCTGGGCAAGTCGTTCGGCCGGACCAGGGCGCTGACCAACGTCTCCCTGACGATCACGGAGGGCGAGATCGTCGCCATCACGGGGCCGAGCGGCGCGGGCAAGTCAACGTTGTTGCACTGCCTGGCCGGGGTCATCCGGCCGGAATCCGGCGAGGTCGTCCTGGACGGCAGGCGGATCGACACGCTGCCCGAGGCGGAGTTGACCAAACTGCGGCGCGAGAGCTTCGGTGTCATCTTCCAGTTCGGCGAGCTGGTGCCCGAGCTGACCGCGGCGGAGAACATCGCGCTGCCGATGCTGTTCAACCGGCATGGCAAGCAGGAGGCGATGACCGTCGCGGCGCAGTGGCTGGCCCGGCTGGAGGTGTCCGATTGCGCCGACCAGCGCACCGGTGAGTTGTCCGGGGGGCAGCGGCAGCGGGTAGCCGTCGCGCGGGCGCTGGTGACCGGTCCGCGCGTGGTCTTCGCCGACGAGCCCACCGGGGCACTGGACACGTTCGGCGGCGAGCAGGTGATGAACGCGCTGATCGGTACGGCCCGAGCCAGCCGCACCGCCGTCGTCCTGGTCACGCACGACAACCGGGTGGCCGCCTACGCCGACCGGGAGATCGCCCTGCGCGACGGAGCAGTGCTGGCAGGGGTGCAGCGGTGATCACCGTGCTGCGGATGTTGAACAGGGGACGCTCGCGGGCCGAGCGGGTGCGCGCCCGGCTGGTCGCTGCGGGCGCAGCGGTGGCGACGTTCCTGGTCTGCCTGGCTGTCAGCCTGGCGGACTACCAGGCTGAGGGTAGTTCGCTGACGGGGCTCGGCCTGGCCCTGCTGGCCGTGCCGGTCGCTGGCCTGGTCCACCAGGCCAATCGGCTGGCCTCGGCCACCAGGGAGCGGCGGCTGGCCGCTCTGCGGCTGGCGGGGGCGACGCCGGGTGACGTGCGGCGGCTGGGCGCCCTGGAAGGAGGCGTGCTGGCACTGTGCGGGTCGCTGGGCGGCGGCGCGCTCTACGTGGTCACGCATCTCTCCGGGCCGCTGCCGCAGGTGCCGGTGGTTGTGGCTGTGGTGACGCTCGGCGGGGTTCTGTCGGGGGCACGCGCCAGCCGACACGTTGTCGCCTCCCCGCTGGGAGTGGCCCGCCGTGCGCGCGTGCGGGGGCCGCGGGTGCGGGACTTGCTTCTGTTCGGGGCGGGCATCGGCTTCTTCGTCCTCGGAGCCGTGGTGAAGGGCCGTTTTCCGCTCGTCGGCGCGTACGGGTCCGTGGTGGCCATGGCGGCCGGGCTGGTACTGCTGCTGTTCGGCGTGACCTTGGCCGCGACCTGGGTGATCAGAGCGTACGCCCGCCGGGCCGGTCGGCGGGCCCAGTCGGCGGAGGCGCTGCTGGCCGCGCGGCTGGTCGAGGCGGATCCGCGGGCGTGGGCCAGGGCCCTGTCCGTGGTGAGCCTGACGGTGTTCTTCGGCGCGGGGGCCGGGGCCCAGCAGGCCGGCGTCGGCTACTCCCAGGCCCACGCCCTGGTGGACGTCGCGCTCTTGGTGGCCCTGGTGACCTCGGCGGTCGCTCTGCTGGTGCACCAGGCGGAGGAACTGATCGACCTTCGCCGCTCGTTCTCCGCGCTGGCCGCTTCCGGGGTGCCGGAGCGGGCGCTGGGAGGGGTGCTCGTGCGGCAGGCGGTCATCGCCGCGTTGCCCGTCTGCGTGGTGGCAGCCGTTTCAGGAGTTGCGGTGGTGGTCTTGACCATTGCGGACGTCTACCAGGTTCAGTGGCTCAGCTGGGCCGTTGCCAGGGCCGTGGCCATGGCGGGCATCGGAGTCCTCGCTGCGGTGCTCGTCGCCCTGTCGGCACGCCTTCTGCTGCGCGGCGCACTCCGTTTTGAGACGCGGATATGACCGTGATCAGATGGTACTGACGATTTAAGCCCACGGGTCTGGGTTTGATCGCGGTTCGGCTATGAGGGTTGGCATGGGAACGGCCGCCTGGGCATGATCGGTTCTGCGAAGAAAGATCAACCAGACGGCCGTAGAGTCTATTGCGCTCTGTGACGCGTCATCCGTGGAAGTCTCCGCTCTGGAGCAGCTGGCGGCGTTCCGCGCCGAGGTGTACTCGGTATTCGGGAACTGGGCGGATGCGTTTTTTGAGATTGTCGACGCGCTGGCGGGAGCGGCCCGGCCGATCCGCAGTGTGGCGGAGTTGATGTTCGAGCCGGCCTGCCGGCGGGGTATAGGTGTAGAAGCCCCGTCGTTGCTGCGGTAGTGCAAGGAAACGGCCTTCGAAGTGGGTCAGGCCGAGCCCGGTCTTCAGTTCGCGGTAGTCGTGCTCGATCCGCCAGGCGCACCAGGTCCCGCAGCCGCGTGTCGGCGGGCAGGGTCGACAGCCAGTAATCGGTGGGCTCGCCGGCGCCGGGCGGCCATTCGGCCAGCAGCCAGCACTCGGGCAGGTGGCCGTCCTCCTGCCGGGCGATGCCGCGGTTGGCCGGGCGCACCCGCAACGCCAAGAACCGGGAGGTCATCTTCGCACTCGGGTAGCCCGCGGTGTGCTTGCTACCCCGCCGCCAGGTTACCCGGCGCAACGCGCGCCGTCCGGCTGCCAGAGCGAGCTCCCGCAGCGTGGACCGAGGGGTGCGGTACTCAGCCACCGGCGGGCGCCCGGTCCCCGCATACGGTGTCGTATCGGGAACCGCGTCGTGGGGGTAGGCGGTGGTAGTGCCCTTGACATTGACGATATAGGGGATCTGGCGCCTGGTCAGCTCCAGCCGCAGCGCGGTGATCTCGCCCAGCGCGAGCTGCCACTTGGGGCGGTGGCGCACCTGTTCGGGGATCGCACAGCGCCGCCGCCGCTGGGCGATCCGCTCCGCCTGTCCTTCATCCTCGGCCAGGGCATCGTCCCAGCTGTCGGGCAGGAACAACCGCCAGGGCTCGTTGAATTACGTGATCACCGACCCGCTAGAACTGCGGAATTTCGTGATCGCCGACACTGCTCGCGGGCGACCCTTTTAGAGCGGCCCGAGGAATCACCGGCCATCGATGACCCGTCGATAGCTGCCTAAAAGATCTTGATCCACAGGTATTGACGATTGCTGCTTGGGTTCAAGGGGTCGTCGCAACACTGCCTTGTTGGATCAAGATTAGCTGCTCGTTCAGCGCCTCGGCGGGAGTCTTCCAGCCGAGGGTCTTGCGCGGCCGGCTGTTGAGGGCCGCGGCGACCGCGTCGAGGTCATCTCGGCTGTGCCGGCTCAGGTCGGTGCCTTTGGGGAAGTACTGGCGCAGCAGACCGTTGGTGTTTTCGTTGCTGCCGCGTTGCCATGGGCTATGGGGATCGCAGAAGAACACCTGTAGGCCGGTGTCGATGCGCAGCCGGGCGTGCTGGGCCATCTCCGCGCCCTGATCCCAAGTCAGCGATCTGCGGAGTTGGTCGGGAAGTGTGGTGATGGTGGCGGCGATGGCGTCGCGGACGGCCTCGGCGCCGTGCCCGGCCAGCGCCGGGCCGTTCTTGGGCCGAGGGCCGCCGTGACCGTCCATCGCAGGCAGGTGCAGCAGCAGCGTGTACCGGGTGGTCCGCTCGACCAGCGTGCCGATCGCGGAACTGCCCAGGCCGATGATGAGGTCGCCTTCCCAGTGCCCGGGCACGGCCCGGTCGGCTGCCTCGGCGGGCCGCTGGCTGATCATCACCTCCTTGGTGACGAACGTCTTGCCGCGCCGGCGTGTCCTGGCCCGGGGCACCCGCAGCGCCCGGCCAGTCCGCAGACAGGCCGTCAACTCCCGGCGCAGCGCGCCGCGCCCTTGGATGTACAGGGCCTGGTAGATGGCCTCGTGTGAGATCCGCATCGTCTCGTCCTCGGGGAAGTCGATCGGGAGCCGGTTGGCGATCTGTTCTGGACTCCACGAGGTCGCCCAGCGCCGGTCCTGGCGACGCCCGTGGCGCCGGCCGATCCAGCGGACGTCGGGCCCTTCGACCGTGCGGCCGTCCGGGGCGCGGACCTGTCCGGCGAGCCGGTCTTGCACATACTTCCGGAGCGTCTCGTTGGTGGCGAGCTTGCATTGCTTGGGCCGGCGGGCTTGGCGGTCGGCGTGCCACTGCGCGACCGAGGCCCGGTAGTCCAGTTGGCCGCCGCGGGTGGCTGCGTTGCGCCGCAGCTCCCGCGAGATCGTCGATGGGGCCCGTCCCAGACGGCGGGCGATATCCCGCACTCCGCACCCCTGGGCGCGCAGCACAGCGATCTCCTCGCGCTCGGTGAACGACAGGTAGCGACCCGACGGCGGATCCAGGCTGATCGGCGGCATCCCGCCACCTTCACGGAACCAGCGCGTTCCCAGCGGCATCGACGCGCCGCAGGCGACGGCGGCCTCTTCGCTCGACAGCCCCTGGGCGATCAACCGCCAGAAACGCTGCCGCTCTTCGCGCCGATTGACCGGGGGTCGCCCCGGTGATCGAAGCGGCGGACGACCAGCGAGAATCGCCGCGCGCGCCTTTCCTTGCGCCACCACATCCTCCTGGAGGATCGAGGTGTTGCGACGATCAGTTGAATCCGCCCTGGTCGCGTCCATGCCAACGGGCAGGGACGCGACCCTGAGTTCAACTCGCGCTCTCGCTCACCTCCACGCCGAGAACCTTCATGAGGTCGGCTGTGCAGACCCGGTAGAGGTCGCCGATGCGGATGATGCGAACGGGGAACTCTCCGTCACGTGCAAGTTGGTAGGCCTTCGACCGGCCGATGCCGAGGGCACGGGCAGCGGTCATCAGGTCGATCGTGGGCGGCAGGTCCTGTAGATCGGCGCGGATCTTCTGCCCGCCGTCTACGACCAGGCCGAGGCAGATCAGGGCGGCCAGCATGAGCACCACGACGAACGCCGATATCGATCCCCTGTCGTGGCCGGGCATCACTGGTCTATTCCACTAAGCGGGGAGGGTGACCTCTACGGCGAGGCCACCACGGCCGCCGACGCTCTGTTCGTGATCTGGCTGGCCCGATCCGCTCACGAACTCGTCGGCACACCCGGCGGGCCCACGCCGTACGTCCCACCGGCCGACCGGAGCGCCGCGCTCACGGTCGCGGCCCGCCTCACCGCATGCCTGGTCCTGCTTCTCCCTCCGCTGACCAACCGCCATCCGGCGTGGATCAGCCCGCACGTGTCGATCGAGCGGCTGCCCCGTGTCCTGGATGGCGCGGTGGGTGACGCATTCGCGACGCTCTGGCAGGCTTTCGAGCTGTTCGTGGGCATCGGCGGCCTGGCCATACTCGTGCTCGTCGCCCTGCACCGGCGGGCCGTGTTCTGGGTGGCCATGAGCGGCCTGCTCCTCACCGCGCTCGGCGGGCTCGCCGCCGTGACCCTGGTCGACGCTCAGGGCCTCGACCTCCCCGGCGGTTGGGTTCTCACCCGGCCGGATGCCTCCCATCTATACGGGATGATCCAGAGGTTCTCGAGGTCGACCGTCTCCCCCTTGTGGTTCACCACCGCCTGCCTGGTCTCGGCCGCCCTGCTCTGGTGGTCTAGCAGGCCAGGGCACGGCACCGTCACAGATTCGAGTGCCCGCGCCTACGAGCCGGCCAGATGAACACGATCGGCCGCAGCATGCCGAGCAGAAACGACGTCTCGTGACTCCTGCCACGACCAAACCTCTCCCGGTTCGGTCTCCACGCTAGGAGGGGGTGCGCCACGAGGCGCTGTTGGACCGAGCGGAGGTGAAAGGACTCCGCCTCCTGTCTGTCGTAGCAGGCAGGTGAAGCTGGCGGCAGCCTGACCTGGAGGAACGCCAGGAAAGGCGAGAGCAGCCGCGACGAAGTCGGGTCGGCTCAGGACTACCGGATGGGTCGGGCCCGGTGAGCGAGAGAGGAAGGTGCACGCGAGGAACCGGTGCTGTTACGCCTCTTGAAAGTGTGCCAGCTCGAACCCGGTAAATCTGGGCTGGTCAGCGGCGCGTAGCCGGTGCTCTGCCGTCACGCCATGACGGTGGGAGCTTCGGTGAACTCCCAGGCAGGTCTCCCCTGCTGGGCCTGGGAGGCCACGGCGAAGAACTACGGCGTAACCGTGGCGAGGCCGCAGGGGTATAGCCGGGCACCTCACCTCTCGATCGGTCGGCAGTGAACGTGGGAACCGTCCGTGAGCCGTTCCCGACCCGGGTCGCCATCCAGGGGTCCGGCAGGGATAGGCGCGTTGCCCACCGAAGGACACCGGACGGGACGGAGCCGTCGTAGTACTCCGAGGCCGGGAAAGCCGGCCACATGGGGAAGGGCGGCAGCGTGTCAGACAAGGAGCAGACTGCAATGGTCGAAGACGCCCCGGTGAATACCGGGGCCGGGACCGCTGGGTCTTCCTCGTGGAGGCCGGGCGTCCCGGTACGAAGGATGCAGGTCAAATTGCACCAGTGGGCGCGGGCTGATCGCTCGCGCCGATTCGATGATCTGTACAACCTGGTCTGCGACCCGGCGTTCCTGATCGAGGCGTGGCAGCGCGTCTCGACGAACTCCGGGGCGCGCACAGCCGGAATCGACGGGCTGACCGTGGCCGCGATCGAACACCGGCTGGGAGTACAGCCGTTCTTGATGGAGATCAGGGACGAGTTGAAGGCCCGCACCTACCGTCCGTCGCCGGTACGGCGGACGCAGATCCCCAAATCGAACGGGAAGCTACGCGATCTCGGCATCCCGACGGTGAAGGATCGTATCGTGCAGGCCGCGCTCAAGGCGGTGCTGGAACCCATCTTCGAGGCCGACTTCCTGCCGGTCTCCTACGGATTCCGGCCCAACCGCCGAGCCCAGGACGCGATCGAGGAGATCGTCTATCTGGCCCGGCGTGGTTACCATGTCGTGCTGGAGGCCGACATCGAGGCATGTTTCGACCAGATCGATCACGCGGCCTTGATGGATCGGATCCGATCCCGAATCTCCGACAAGCGCGTCCTGGCATTGGTGAAGGCCTTCCTCAAGGCCGGGGTGATGAACCACGGCCTGTTCAAGGACAGCCTCACCGGCGCTCCCCAGGGCGGGATTCTCTCCCCGCTGCTGGCCAACATCGCCCTGACGGCACTGGATGAGCACTTTCACACCCAGTGGCACACTCTGATGGGCACCGACTACCAGCGCACCAAGCGCAGACGAACCGGGCAGGGCAACTGGCGGCTGATCCGCTACGCCGACGACTTCGTCGTCATGGTGTCCGGACCTGCCCACCACGCCGAGGATCTACGCGAACAGATCGCACAGGTCCTGGCCCGCCTCGGCCTGCGCTTGTCAGCGGAGAAGACCCGTGTAGTCCACATCGACGACGGCTTTGACTTTCTCGGCCAGAACATCCGCCGCCAGCGGAAACGCGGCACCGACAAGCTCGTCGTCTACACCAAGCCCTCCAAGAAAGCCATCAAGGCGATCAAGGACCGGGTCTCGGAACGGACTCACGGACACACTTTCAACCAGAGTCTGGGCACGCTCTTGGCGAGCGTGAACCGGACCCTGGCTGGGTGGGCGAACTACTTCCGGCACGGCGTGTCCAAGAAGACCTTCGCCGCGATCGACCACCACGCGTGGCAGCGGATCGCCCGATGGCTCCTTCGCAAACACCGGATTCCCCGCAGTCAACTGCGGAGATTTTGCGACCAAGGCTGGAGATTCGCCGAAGGATCGGTGGCCTTCCGCGGCGCATCCAGCGTCGCGATCGTCCGATACCGATACCGCGGAGCGGCCATCCCCACTCCGTGGACCATCGAACCGGCAGCCACCCCAGGCTGACCATCGGGCAAGACACGTGGAGAGCCGGATGCGGTGAGAATCGCATGTCCGGTTCGGGACGGCGGCTCGGGGAAACGGACCGGTGGCAACACCGGCACCGCGCCCCGGGCCGACCGCACAAGCTCCTTCAGTTGTCCTGTGTCACGCCACGCCCTTCACAACGGACAGAGATGAGGAGTGCGATGGCGCTGACCGCGTAGGCGAGGGGAGCCAGCGCCCAGGCCCCTCCGTCAGGGCGCGTACCGAGGTAGAAGTCCGGCTGGCTGCCGGCAAGCATATCCGCGGGAGTACCCGCCGGTACGGGGGTAATCGGAAGCTTCCCCAGGAAGAGCACTAGATGGAACAGGGCCAAAACACCGCAGATTCCGCAAGTGACGCCGACCAGTGCGCGAGACCTTGTCACGGCAGCGAGGCCGATCTGAAACGGCAGGAGGCCGATGACGAAGACATCCAGGGCTAGGAAATCCCGTGCCGAAGCCCCGACAAGTGCGATGGCTATCAGCATCAAAGGCAACAGAGGCCAAGACCCTCCACTCGTGGTTGCGAGCAAGACCCACGGCACCAGCGCAGCACTCACCGCCACCACGAGCCACACCCACGAGCGACATCCCGTTCGCACCCTCTTCCATATGAGCACCGGAAAATTATACGGAACACCTTACGGAGTTGGCGCTATTTGAGCAAAAACGTCAAGTTCATCCGGAGGCGGCCGTCCTCCTCCTGCTAGAGACTCTTAAAGCACATGCTCGCAGGGATTTCAAGCCTAAAATCCTTGAGCAGGATATCTGCCGGTTCGGAGGAGCTTGAAGCGGGACGTGGTTGCTCCGCTGATGAGGCGAGCAAGAGGGAGCAGGTCCCGCACGACCATCACGTTGCCCCATGCCCGCCTGACCAGGTAGAGCAAGCCGCTCTGGCGAAAACAACCAGGTAGCCTCACCCGTGAATACATCCAGTTCGCATGAAGTAACACCGTTTCAGCGCTCACAGGCAACGCCCTATGGTTTCGATCCGACTTCAGCGGTCTCGCTCCGGAAGCATTGGTGACGATCGCACCATGCTCGCGGATCGTTTTCCCAACCTGTGGGAGCCGCCGTCCGGATTTCGGGTCGCCGACGCACCAGTCGGGGTTTGGCGCGGCCGAGCGCAAGGCTGCTTCGTGATGAGCAGGAGGGAACAAATCGGCGGTCGCGCCTGCGGATCGCCCCTGAATTCGGTCGGCCAGTGTTGATGGCGCTGTAGGTCGATACATCCTCGGCCGTCGTCACCGGCGCTACAGTCTCTGCGGTGCCGGACGATCGCCTTACGCTGCGCGGTGGGGAGAATATGGCCAACGGCCTGTCGCGTTGGAAGTAGGGTGTGCTGTTCACCGCACCGTCCGACGACAGACGGGTTCGAGGCGATCCTGAACGTGCGCGCAGGCGCGCCGGTGCACCTCCCGGCTCTTGCGCAGGATCTAGCGATACCCGCGCACGTACTGCACCCATTGCCCACGGATCGCACGTGGACAACTGAATCGTCTGGCCTCGCGTATGCCAGCCGTACGTACCTTCTATGAATCACTGACGGATGGATCGCTATGCAGAACTCGAACAGCACCCAGCCCGATGGACGGCCTGCTGCGGAACCGGTGACGTTGAGGTCGGCATCACCGGATGACGCGGACGTCATCACCGAGCTTTTCGTGGCTTCCAGAGCCGCCACGATGCCGTACCTTCCGCAACTGCATACCTACGAGGAAACGCGCTGGTGGATGCGGCATGTCGTGCTGGCAAAAAACCGTGTATGGGTCGCAGCCGACGCCGCCTCCCGCATCGTCGGCTTTGCGGCCCTGGATGGAGACGTGCTCGAGCACCTTTACCTCCACCCGAGCGCGCTCCGACGAGGCATCGGATCGATGCTCCTGAACGCCGTACAAAGAGCCAGCCCGGACGGAGTGCGCCTGCACGTGTTCCAGCGCAATACTGACGCTGTGGCCTTCTACACGCACCATGGCTTCCGGCTGGTCGACACGAACGATGGCAGCCGTAACGAGGAGAGGGAACCGGACGCCACCTATATGTGGACGTCCGAAATCTGAAGTGCTGGTCAGCCTCGCTCCAATGAGAGCCGGCGGATCGCCGTTCGGCAGACTCGGCACCGGTGGCCACCGGCAGGTGAGCGTCCCCTCGATCTGGACCCAGAGTCCTGACGAAAGACGGTACCCCCTGACCGGATGAGCTTGTGGTCGGCTCAGATTCTTTGATGTCCGACCGATATCGGCCATGAGCTGCTGCCGCATTGGGCATAGGATTTGACGGAATTAGCGACCCAAGGGCCGTAAACCGTCGTGACGCTACCGCTACTATTCTGGCAGAAGAGCAGGACCCGCGTCTGAGTCACTCCGGTACCGCTGCACATCGCCCAGCCAGTGCCACCGCTAATGCCGATCTGCGCGCTAGTGCTGCAGGTCGCCGCCTGGGCGGGAGCAGTCGGTGACATTAGAGTTGTCGCGGCGGCGGCCGCGGCCACCGCCGCCGCTGAAATGCTGAACTTCTTGATACGGCCCATTGGGTACCTCCTTCGGTGTCGATGTTCTTGATGGTAGTCACGGCTTCGGCGGATATCCACAGGAGATGACATGCAATTTGAGTAAGCGATTTACGGGCTGGTGAAAGAGCCAGAGATTGAAGTCCGGAATAGGGAGGCAGACTGTTAGTGAGTGTTTAAAAAGATCAATTCGAGAGCGGGGCGAGCGCCCACCGGCGGGTGGCAGTGGCGCCACGGGTGATCCGGCGGGCCATGCCGCTGATCGCGGCCCGGCGAATTATGGCCTCGGCCATAATCGAATGCCGCTCTTAATCACGGTACGGCGGCGATGGGCCATCAGCCGTGCCAGTGAGCGTTCCACTACCCGGCAGTGCGGGATGACGGCGGAGCCCACCTGACCGGACGCCCTCGCACCCGTCAGGTCTCCTGACGCGTCAGGCCAGAGTCGGCCGTTCACGAGAGACCGCGACCAATCGAAAGCCGAGACCACGCTGCGGCGTGCGCAGGGTCACGGGAAATGTCGGCCAACGCGCCGTCCCCTTCGGTAACCGCCGAACTGAGCGACGACGGCCGCGGACGACCTCGGACGCCGGTGGATCACCATCGATCGAAGCAGCAGGTCACCGAGATCGCGGGTCCATATACCGCTCTGATCTCGATCGCTTCGGGACGAAGAGGTCGTGGCTTCCAATCCCGCCACCCCGACCCGTGTGGTGTCTCAAGACATCAGAAACTCCCGAACCTATGGGTTCGGGAGTTTGTTTGTGTACTGGGTTGGTAGTCGCGGTCAGGGTCGGTGATCAGCTCGCGGGTGAGTTCTCCGCATTGTGACGCCACAACGAGGTGTGAGATGACTGAAGGCAGTGAGCTCCGCGGCGGCGTGAACGTGGTCCGTCGGCATGGCGACGTCGTCCACCGGCCGTCCTCCGTGGCGACGCCGGCGATCCACCGGCTATTGCGGCACGTGCGTACGCAAGGCTTCGACGGCGCTCCCGAGCCGCTGGGCTTCGACGCCGACGGTAACGAGGTGTTGACCTTCCTGCACGGCCAGGTGCACGAGGCGCTTCCTCCGGAACTGCGCACGCCCGATCTCCTTGACTCGGCCGCCGTTCTGCTGCGGCGTTATCACGACGCGAGCGCCACGTTCGAGACCACCCCCGGCGACCGATGGTGGCTGCCCGCGCGCTCGCCCGCCGAGGTCATCTGCCATGGCGACGCCGCGCCGTACAACTGCGTCGTGCGCGACGGCAGGGTGACAGGCTTCATCGACTTCGATGCCGCCCACCCCGGCCCGCGCATATGGGACGTGGCCTACGCGGTCTACCGGTTCGCACCGCTGCAGGCACCGAGCAATCCCGACAACTTCGGCACCCTGCGGGAGCAGGGACACCGCGCCGCCCGGTTCTGCCGCGCCTACGGCGTATCCGCCGATCCGGTGCTCCTCGACACGGTGACCGACCGGTTGCGCGCCCTCATCGACTTCATACGCGAAAAGGCGAGGCAGGGCAGCGAGGCGTTCCGGTCCCACATCGAGGACGGCCACCTCGACCTCTACCAGACCGACATCCGCTATATCGACGCCAACCGGGAGGCCCTGCTCACGACGTTCGGCGAGGAGTGACGTGCCGCACGTAGCGGAGGTACCCGGCCCACGTCCTCGATCGGCGCCCGTAGCCGCTTCCGGCCGATGCCAGGACGAGGTCGTTACCGCCCTTCACGCCCCCGACCACCGGGGCGGACAGGCCCGAAACACCACACTCATAAGATCGTTACCGGCCTGACAGGTGATCAACCAGCGTCACCGCCGATCAGGGACCAGAGCCGACAGACCCTGCCGACGGGTGGAGGACGTGTCGGCGGGTGGGACGGGTCAGCGGGTGCGTCTGTAGTGACGGCGTGCCTTCTCTCGGTTGCCGCAGACAGCCATCGAGCACCAGCGGGCGCGGTTGGCGCGGCTGCGGTCGAGCAGGAAAAGCTGGCACTCCTCGTTGGCGCAGGGGCGTAGCCGGCCGGGTAGTTGCTTCTCGGTGGCGGCCCAGGCGAGAACCATTTCGACGGCCAGCCGGGCGTGCGGAGGAGTCTCGACCGTCCACTGAAGACCATTCGATGTGATCTCGGGGATCTGGTGGACCCCCTCGAGCAGGGGGCTCAACGCGACGGGCGAGCTTTCTCCGCGCACCACGTCCCGCAGGATGTCCCGCACCTCGCGCAGCAGTGCCAGTTCCGCGAGGCTGCCTTCGCCGCCGTGCTCCTGCGCCCAGTGCCTGCCTTCGGCCGGGTCGCCGAGCGCGTCCTGTTCTTCACCGTTGACCAGTGGCCTGCTGTTGAGCAGGTCGAGCAGCGCGTCCATCGAGTGCCATCCTTCCTCTAACCAGATCGAGTCACTTGACAGGTTAGGACCGTTCATGGTTCCATGCTAGATAACTAACCGTATCAAAGATTCGAAGGGGTTAGACATGAGCTCGGTGCACCACCGGACCACCACAGTCGACGGCCATGAAATCTTCTACCGCGAAGCCGGCCCCGCCGACGCTCCCGCGATCGTCCTGCTGCACGGCTACCCGACCAGCTCGTTCATGTTCCGCGAACTCATCCCGCTGTTGGCCGACGACTACCACGTCATCGCGCCGGACCACCTCGGCTTCGGCCACTCCGCCGCCCCCCTCGCAGGGGAGTTCACCTACACCTTCGACGCCCTCGCCGAAATCACCTCCGGACTGCTCGACCAGCTGGGGCTGGACCGCTACGCCCTCTACGTCCATGACTACGGCGCCCCCATCGGATGGCGCCTCGCGCTCAAGCACCCCGAACGGATCTCCGCCCTCGTCACCCAGAACGGCAACGGCTACGAGGACGGTTTCGTCGAGTCGTTCTGGACCGATGTCTGGGCCTACGGGGCGAACCCCGGCCCCGACACAGAACCCGCCGTCCGCGCCGCGCTGAGCGCCGACGCCATCCGCTGGCAGTACGTGCACGGCGTGCCCGACCCGAGCCTGATCAGCCCGGACACCTGGGAGCACGACTTCGCCCTCATCTCCCGCGAGGGCAACGACGAGATCCAGCTGACGCTGTTCCGCGACTACCAGAGCAACCGCCCGCTCTACCCGCTGCTGCACGAATTCCTACGTGACAATGAGGTCCCGGTGCTCGCCGTGTGGGGCCGCAACGACGAAATCTTCGGCCCGGCGGGCGCGCAGGCCTTCGCCCGCGACGCCAAGGACGCGGAGGTGCATCTGATCAACGGCGGTCACTTCCTGCTGGAGAGCCACCTGGACGTCGTCGCGGGTTACCTGCGCGGCTTCCTCGGACGGGTGCTGGACTAACCGGCCGTGCGTGAGGTGCGTCGCGATGTGGGTTCAGGTGACCCTGAGACGCGCCAGAGCACCGATCATCCGTTCGGCTAGGTCATCCGGCCATGGAAATTTGCGGATCACCGCGCGCTGGTGGGCCAGGCCGTGCAGGCCCAGCCACAGCGCGACCGCGTCACTGAAGAGGTCCGTGCTGGTGGATTGACCCTCGGCGACGCAGTCACCGAGGGCGTCGACGAAGACCTGCAGGGCATCCATGCCCAGCCCGTCCATGTCGTCTTCGGAGATCGAGCCTTCGCTCATGTTCGGCGTCCACAGGCCGCCGAACATGATGCGGTAGCGCCCGGGGTGGGCCTGGGCCAGGTCGAGATAGGCGTGGCAGGCGGCGAGCAGCCGTTGCCGGGGATCCTTGCCGCTGCCCGCCGCTGCCGTGCGCATGGCCGTGGTGAGCCGGCCGAACTCCTGGCGTACGACGGCCAGCATGATGGCCTGCGGATCCGGGAAGTGCGGGTAGATCGAGGGCGCGGCGATCCCGATCCGGCGAGCGATCGAGCGCAGGGTGATGGCGTGTTCGTCGCCGTGTTCGTCGAGCAGTTCCACCGCGGCGGTGATGATCTCGTCGCGCAGCTTGCGCCCCTCGCCACGGCGATTACGCCTCCGGGTCGGTCCCGGTGCGGCGGGCTCCGCCGATTCGTTTTGCTTCACCCTGTAACCATACACCGCGAAGTTTACTGGGCGCCTCTCTTGCATCCGTAGACTTACGTGCGTTACCTTACGACTGTAACCAAACATCGGAATCTCAAGGGACAGGTCATGAACAGCACCGTCGCCACCCACACCACAGAGATCGTTTTACCTGGCCCGGTCGAGCCGAGCGGCCTGCTCGTCCAGGTCCGCGATATCCCGCCCCCGGCCGAGGGGCAGATCCTCCTGCGCATGGACGCCACCGGCGTGTCCTTCGCCGAGCAGCAGATGCGCCTGGGCAAGTACTACGACCAGCCACCGTTCCCGTTCGTGCCCGGCTACGACGTGGTGGGCACGGTCACCGCCACCGGACCCGGCGTGGACCCCGCGCTGGTAGGCCACCGCTTCGCCGCGGTCATCAAGGTCGGCGGGTGGGCCAGCCACCTGCTCGTCGAGGCCGGCGACCTCGTACCGGTGCCTGATGAGGTGGACGCGGCGGCCGCGGAGGCCGTGGCCGTCAACGGCGTCACCGCCTGGCAGATGCTGCACCGCACGGCCAAGGTCAGCGCCGGCGCGACCGTGGTGGTGCTGGGAGCCAACGGCGGTGTCGGCTCCATCCTCGTGCAACTGGCCCGGCACGCCGGGATCGCGGTGATCGGCACGGCCTCGGCGCGCCACCACGAGACCCTGCGCAAGCTGGGCGTGACCCCTGTCGACTACCACGATCCGGACATGTACCAGCAGATCCGCAAGCTCGCGCCCGGAGGCGTGGACGCCGTCTTCGACCACGTCGGCGGCCCCGGGCTGGTGCAGTCGTGGCGACTGCTGCGACGGGGCGGCACACTGGTCAACTACGGCGCGGCATCGGGCAAGAACGACAAGGGCAACGCCCTCCTACCGATGCTCAAGCTGTTCGCCCGGTTACTGGCCTGGAACCACCTGCCCAACGGCAAGAGCGCGCACTTCTACAACTTCTGGGCGGGCCGGCGCCGCCTGGCCGCCTTCCGCGACCGGCTCAGCGCGGACCTCACCCAGGTGCTGCGACTGGTGGCAGTCGGCGCCGTCGTCCCGCAGATCGCCGCACGGATCCCGCTCACCGACACGTCCGCCGCGCTGACACTCGCCGAGTCCAGGACGGTCCTCGGCAAGGTCGTCATCGTCCCTGAGACGTGAGGTCATGCCGTCGCGAGCGGCCCACAGGAAAGGCCGCGTACACAACCGCCGGAGTGAGGGAACCCGACTGCGGGCCGGGCATCCTGACGGCGGCGACCGGCCCGGCTCTTCACCCATGCCCCCACCGACAGCACCGCCGGGCACTCGACCAGCACCGCCCCCGCGCCGACACGATCGCGCTGTGACCGGGCCCGCACGACCTGGTCCACCGGCAGACCGTGATCCGCGCCTTCCCCTGACCGGCCGGGCTCATGCCACACCTCGTGGCCGCGCCGGCGCATCTCACCCCGAACCATCCACCCGAGAGGTCCACACCATGAACGCCATCGCCTCCACCACGCCGGTCCCCGCCATGCCGATCCCCGCGACCACGGTCCCGGCCGTGAACAAGGCCGACAACCGCTCCTCCTACATCAGCTTCGCCGCGGCCTTCATCCTCGGGCACGGCACGGCCGCGCTCTCCAAGGGCGCCGACCCGGTGCTCCCCCTGCCCGCCTGGGTGCCCCTCACCCTGCTCGGTGTCGGCGTCGTGGCCGGCCTGGTCCTGACCATGAGGGCGGGCGCCCGCGCCAAGCGTGGCGCCGACCAGTCCGAACTGCTCGCCGAGAAGCTGGTCGGGACCTCCTGGGTGACCGGCTTCGTCGCCCTGGCACTGGCCATCACCGGCGTGGCCACCGCCTTCGACCTGCCCGAACTGCAGGATGTGCTCTGGCCCGCCGGCTCCGTTCTCGTGGTCGGCC
Organism: Sphaerimonospora sp. CA-214678; assembly: GCF_050942215.1. Taxonomy (GTDB): domain Bacteria; phylum Actinomycetota; class Actinomycetes; order Streptosporangiales; family Streptosporangiaceae; genus Sphaerimonospora. The sequence goes on along the minus strand of NZ_CP192056.1, from coordinate 493,979 downwards.
TGATCAACCTCGCCGAAGGCGCCGTCCGCCGCAACACCCTGCACTACGGCCTGGGCACCTGGCTCGCGCTGATCTCCTCCGCCTCCCTCTTCCTCGACACCCCCGGCGTCTACTCGGTACTGGCCATCGCGGGCGGTGCCGGCTACATCGTGGCCGCGGCCCTGGAACGCCGTCGCCTGGCCGCCTAGGCCAGACCCCTGATGGAGACGCGGCGGCCAAGGTCGTGAGCGCCTCGTGCATGTCGTCGCGGATCTCCCAGTGAACGAGCAGGCGGCGGAAAACTCGGCTGGGAAGGACGTCTCCGCGACGACGTTCACGAACCCCGGATCCCGCGGATACGCCTCGGTGACGGAGGATGCGGCGGTCACAGCTTCACCGACCTGATGGCCGAGGTCCACGGTTCGGCCTCCAGATGGGTGAGGTCGGGACTGGCCCCCGTACGCGCGGCGACAAGCGAGACCAGACGCTGGAACGGGACGATCGCCACCAGCGGCCGGATCAGGTCGGGAACCGGAACGAACGGAAGATCGGCCGCCTTGTCGGCCGCGCAGAGGAAGACGGGCACGCCGATCCCCCGCCGAGGCCGCCAGGCGCAGGACTTCGTTGGGATAGCGCTTGGTGCCCCGATAGCTGACCACCACGACCTGGTGTCGACCTGGCCGACACCCATTCGGGCGCACCAATGAGAACCGTGGTCGGTCCCGAGCAGGCGAGCAGGGCAGTGAATGAGCGCCCGCCACGCCGGTTTTCCCAAGGCCGGGGCAATACCGGGGCACATCACCTTCCCTCATCGCGGACGGTGGGCGCGGCTGCCGGACGCCGTGCTCGGTTCTGGTCAGCAGTCGTTCGTAGGCGCCATCCGGCCGGAGGGTCCTCACCGGCAAGCCCGTCCACGGCCTCGCGGAGGAGGTCGGCGTGGCCGGTGTGCCGGCCGTACTCCTCGATCAGGTCGCACACAATGCGCCGCAGGCTGGCATGGCGACCATCAGGCCAGGAGAGGTGGACGAACTGGTCGAGCCCGCTGTCGGCCAAGGCGGCGTCGAGCCTCGCCCTGGACCGTTCGACGGCGTCATCCCAGAGCGCGTAGAGCCGTTCGGGGGTGTCGTCGGCGGCCGAGTTGAAGTCCCAGTCGGGGTCGGCGTCCCAGTCTTCGGCATCCCACGGTGCGCCGAGCGGCGTACCGCTGAGCTTGGTGCCGAAGCACTGCTCCTCGACGCGCGCGAGGTGCTTGAGCAGGCCGCCGAGGGTCAGCGAGGAAGCACCGATGCGGGTCCGCAGCCCTGCCGCATCGAGGCCGTCGGCCTTCCAACGGAAGGTCGTCCGCAGACGGTCCAGCGCACCGACCAGGTGCTCGGCCTCGGTGCCGGCGAGAGGTGGCTCCCACGGGGCGTCGCTGTCGGTCATGGCGTTACGGTATACGTCACTACCGACGTCGCACGTCCGGGAATTCGGGACTACCGCACAAGCGGAAGGACACCAGCGGCACGGGCCTGGATTCGCCCCGCGCGGGCTCGCCCTCCTCCGGCGGATCTCAGTCGGCGAGGACCCCAGTGGACCTGACCACATGTCCGATCGGCCCCGACGCACGCGCTAGGGATCGTCGAGATCTCAAGCCGCTCTCGGCGACGCATGAAACATAGAGGCTCCGATGCACCGGAAAGGTGCACCTGATTCCGTTCGGATGCGATCAGGGTGATCGCGTCCTCGCACGAATCAGGTGCACCTTCGTCAGTTCACCGGTCGTGCCCGGCCCGTACGCCGGACAGCGGGGGTCAGCGCTGCAGGGTCAGCAGACCCGGCCGGTAGGGCAGGAGACCGTAGTCGCCGCCGGAGTTGGGGCTGCGGCCCTGGTAGAGCAGCTGCAGGTTGCAGGGGTCGACCGTCTTGGTCTGGTCGGGGTTGGCGCGGACCAGGTCACCGTGGCTGATGTCGTTGGTCCAGGTGGCGCCGCTGTTGGCCTTGCCGGCGAAGGGGTTGCTCTCGCTCGTGGCGTTCGGGGTCCACGTACCGTTCAGGCTGGTGGCCGTGAACGAACGGAAGTAGCGGCCCTGCGAACCGATCGCCTCAACGATCATGAGGTACTTGTTCTGGCCCTGGAGCTTGTAGACCTCGACCCCTTCGAACAGGTTGTTCGTCGAGTCGCTCATGATCGTGGTGTAGTTCGAGCCGAAGTTGCCCGGGAAGTTGCCGATGGGCATGCTGGACCGGTAGATCTTGCCGTTGTCCCCGGCGAAGAACAGGTACATGTTGTTGTCGTCGCCGATGAGCGTCTGGTCGATGGGGCCCGTCCCGGAGCCGGAGATACTCGCGGTGGACAGGGTCTGCTGCGAGGACCAGCCGTTCGGGTTGGACGGGTCGGTCGACGTCCGGTAGGAGAAGGCGGTCCCGCCCCACTGGTAGGCCAGCACCCAGATGTTCTTCGGAGCGAAGTAGAACAGCGTGGGCGCGACGGTGGAGAAGTTCATCGTGTTCTGGCTGGCCGAGGCCATGTCGGACCAGTTCGAGAAGAGGCCGAAGTTCATCGAACCCCACCTCGTTCCCGTGTCGTGCGTCGTCGCGTAGACGAGGTGCTTGCCGTTGTAGACGACGTTGGTGAAGTCCTTCAGCGAGACCCATCCCGACTTCGGGTTCGCCAGCGCACCGGTCGACGTCCAGCGGTAGGTCGTCGGAAGATCACACGTGCCGGGTGTCGGAGTCGGCGTCGGGGTGGGCGTCGGCGTCGGGGTCGGGGTAGGGGTCGGTGTGGGAGTCGGGGTGGGGGTCGGCGTGGGAGTGCCGGAGCCGCCGCACGTCACACCGTTCAGGGCGAAGGACGTGGGCACGGGGTTGCTGCCGTTCCACGAGCCGTTGAACCCGAAGTCGGTGCTGCCGCCGGAGGGGATGGAGGCGTTGTAGGAGACGTTGGTGGCGGTCACCGACGAGCCGGACTGGGTGTGGTCGGCGTTCCAGATCTGGGTGATCTGCTGACCGGCGCCGAAGGACCAGCTCAGCTGCCAGCCGTTGACCGCGTCACCGAGGTTGTTGATCGTGATGTTGACGTTGAAGCCGCCCGGCCAGCTCGACGCGATGGTGTAGTCGACCCGGCAGGCGATGGCGGCCTGTGCGGGCTGTGTGGCCAGTATGCCGACTCCGGCCAGCAGGACCGAGGCGGCACCGATTACGAGGCTGCGGCGCGCGGCCCGCCGGGGCGGTGCCGCGGTCGCGACGGTGGAGACGCGCGGTGACCGCGCTCGCCAGGACAGACGCATCTGTGTTCTCCTCATCATCATCATGTCCGACCGCCGTCAGGAACTGGTGCAGGTAGCGGTCGGGGTGGCCGCGCTGCCGTTGCCGGTGAAGCCGAAGGTCGTGGAGGCGCCGGAGGCGATGGAGCCGTTGTAGTCGACGTTACGCACGGTCACGTTGGAGCCGGACACGCTCTGTGTGCCGTTCCACAGGTTGGTGATGCTCTGCCCGCCTGGCCAGGTCCACGTCACGGTCCACCCGTTGACCGCGGAGCTGCCCGCGCGGACCGTCACCTCCGTCTGGAAGCCGCCCGGCCAGCTGTTGACCGTCTGGAGCGTCGCCGAACATGCCCCGCCGCCCGGTGTCGGAGTCGGGGTGGGCGTCGGTGTGGGTGTGGGCGTGGGTGTCGGTGTCGGGGTGGGTGTGGGCGTGGGTGTCGGTGTGGGGTTGGGGGTGGCGGCGTTGAGCGCGTTCAGCACCGAGGTGTAGGCGGGCTTCTTGTTGCCGCTGCCGTCGAACAGCAGCGGGTTCTGGTAGGAGCGCCAGGAGTCGCTGTCGCGGACGCCCCACACGGTGATGCCGACGCAGCGCGGCACGGCCAGGCAGTCGTTGACGATGTTGGCGTAGGTGGTCGCCGAGGCGCCCTCGACGTCCAGCTCGGTGATCGCCACGTCCACGCCCAGGGCGGCGAAGCTCTGCAGCGTGGTGCGGAAGTTGGGGTTGTAGGCGCTACCGCTGTTGAAGTGGCCCTGCAGTCCCACGCAGTCGATCGGCACGCCGCGCTGCTTGAAGTCGCGGACCATGTTGTAGACGCCCTGCGTCTTGGCCCAGGTCCAGTTGTCGATGTTGTAGTCGTTGTAGCACAGCTTGGCGGCCGGGTCGGCGGCCCGCGCGGTGCGGAAGGCGACCTCGATCCAGTCGTTGCCGGTCCGCTGGAGGTTGGAGTCGCGGCGGCCACCGGAGCTGCCGTCAGCGAAGGCCTCGTTCACGACGTCCCAGTAGGCGATCTTGCCCTTGTAGTGGGCCATGACGCCGTTGATGTGGTCGATCATGGCCTGGCGCAGCGAGCCGCCCGACAGCGACTGCATCCAGCCCGGCTGCTGGGAGTGCCAGGCCAGGGTGTGGCCGCGGACCTGCTTGCCGTTCTGCACGGCCCAGTTGTAGATCCGGTCGGCCTGGGTGAAGTTGAACTGCCCCCGGTTGGGCTCGGTGGCGTCGATCTTCATCTCGTTCTCGGCCGTGATCATGTTGAACTCACGGTTCGCGATCGTGGTGTACGTCGAGTCACCGAGCCTGCCGGCCGCGATGGCCGTGCCGAAGTACCGCCCGCTCTGCGCGGCCGCCGCTGCCAGCGTGCTCGCCGCGGCGTCGGCGGGAGCTGACACCGCCACCAGAGCCGTGGCGCCGAGGATGCCGAGGGCACCGACGGCCAGGGCCCGGCGTAACCGGGCTCCAGGCGAGGGTAGGGCGTTCGTGCCCATTTCTGAGCCTCCGTAACTGCATCACGAATAGAGGGGAAGCGCGGGGACATCCCCGCGGGCTCGACGCCGCGCCCCGCCCGATTCGGGTGGACGCACACCACCGGGGCGTCGCAGATGCGCGGCCTCCCTGCCCGTGCACCAGCCGGTAGCGGGGACCGCTTTGGAGACCAAGTGTGGAAACCGCACCCGAAATTTGTCAAGACCGGCAAAGAAACTTTCGATGTGACCTTTTGCGCGATAGTCGGAATTCGCCCGCCTAAGGGATATCGGTTGTCGTGAAATTTGCGCTTCCCGCTCACTCGCACTGGAAGCGGTGGTGAAAGTTTCACCATCAGATCCGCACCGACTGGGCGCGCCGCCGCGAAGACCCCAGGTGGACCGGGATGAGGGCCCGGCACCGCCGGCGCGCGACGCATCGGGTCCTTGACATCGACTCCCTCCCTCCTGTGTGCTCCACCCCACACCACCTCCCCCGGTCCAAGAGAGAAGGGATTCGGCCGATCGACAGAATGTGAGCGCTAACAACCATGGTTCCGCATGTGTCGTCGCCCAGACCTCGTACGACTCGCGCGGGCACCGCGACCCGGACGGGCACCACGTCCCGGAGCGGTCCGATTCCCCTGGTCAGGAGGTTCTCGCATTCGGCAGGGAGGGCCGGGTCGCCTGACCACGGTCCTTCACGGCGGATCCGGAAACGACGAACGGCCCCGCGCCGGCACCCCGGACTCCGCCATTCCGACCGGAACGTTAATTCAGGATGTTCACCCACGAGAGCTGAAATATCGGCGTTTTCGGCGTTAACGTGAAACACCACACCGACGTTACGCGGCACGCACACGCTCGGCGGAACACCTCATAGCGGTAACAGTCGACCAGAAGACCTCGTCCCCCCGGCGACTCCATCGCATCAGGTCCGGCCACTCCACAGCCGCGTTCCGCCGACGAGCCGGACGAGCGCACAAGGACGCCCCGGCGAGAGACGAGCCGTCGCCAGGCCGGCCGCAGGACGACGACACGACGAACACGACCTGGGCACGTGCGCGAGTGAGACAGACCTCCCGGCCGACCACGATCCGGCGATCGTGACCGGCGGAGTTCCCGAGGGCGCGGTCGGCGGATCAGGGCGTCGGTACGGGAACCTCCGCGTACAGTTCGAGATGCCGCCTGGCACTCGCCGTCCAGGTGTATCCGTCCACCAGCGCCAGGCCCGCGGTCCGCAGCCGGTCACGCAGGTCGTGGTCGTCCAGTGCCCGTGACAGGGCGTCCGCCAGCGCGTCGGGATCGCCGATGGGGACCAGCAGGGCGTCGCGGCCGGGCACAAGCCACTCGCGGAACACCGGGAGATCGCTGGTGACCACGGGAACGCCGGCCGCCATCGCCTCCAGCGCGGCCAGGCCGAACCCCTCCTTCACCGACGGGAACGCCAGCACGTCGGCCGCGGCGTACCATGCGGCCATCTCCTCCTCGGGCACGGTGCCGAGCTCGACGACATCCCTGCCCAGCTTCAGGCCGAGGGGGCCGAGGCTCGCCAGGACCCTTTCCCTGTAGGCCCGATGGTCCTGGAAGGAGTGGCCGCCGAGCACCGCCAGCACCGGCGGCGGAGTCCGTCTCCCGACCAGTCTGGACAGGGCGGCCACCAGGGTGTCCGACCCCTTGCGCGGCTCGATCCCGCCGACGGCCAGCAGCATCGGGCGGTCGCTCGCGCCGACCCTGGCGCGCAGCCGTGCCACCAGGTCGGGCGGGGCCTGGCGGTATCGGAGCGGGTCCACCCCGTTGGGGACGACGGCAGCGTGCACGCCGTAGTCCTCGCGCAGGATGCGCTGCCAGGTCGTGGTCACCACCAGGATCCGATCCGGTTCGAGGATGGCGCGGGTCTGGCAGTCCATCAGCGACGCGCTGTCGAAGTCGTCGACGTGGTGGACGGTACGTACGACCCGGCAGGCGGCCCCGGCGTCTCGCACCCGCGCCGCGGCGCGCGCCGAGATGCAGTCCTGGGTGTGCAGGATGGGATGCGCGGGCGCGACGTCGGCCAGGGCGATCTCCAGCGCGTCGATGTTCGCCGCCACCTTCTCCTCGAGTCCCCCGCCGACGGTGGGGGCCGGGACGACATGGGTGGGCGCGGCGACCGGCCGGAAGAAGCCCTTCTCGGGGTCTCCCAGGCCGACGATCACGACCGGTTGCCCCAGGGCGTGCAGCGCCTCGCCCAGCGCGAGGGTGTGCGCGACTCCGCCGCGGGGCTTCGTACTGTAGGTGACCAGGGCGACGGGCGGCAGTCCGGAATTTCCGATCATCGGTTCGTCTCCGTGATCTCTGGGCGGCGGCTCGCTATCGCCGCCGCCGCGTAGGCGGCCCGGGCAGCGGTCTCGGTCACCAGGCAGCCGACCCGTTCGAGCGCGGCCCGCTGCTCTGTGTAGCCCTGTGGATCGGTGTCCGCGCCCAGAACGTAGGCGACCACCCGAGGTCCCCCTTCCGACATGATCTCCTTGAGGACCGGAGCGAGCCGTCCGGCCGGATCCTCGTGCGAGCCGTAGCCGAGCACGACGTCCAGCAGCACCACAGCGACCTCGGGATCGCGGGCTTCGCCGAGCATGAGCTCCAGGCGTACGCCGGGGTCGATCATCGGGTGCGGCCGGCCGACGGTGTACTCCTCAGCGCCGAGATCGAGCAGCACGTGCGCGCCCGGAGGGGCCGGGAGCGCCTGCTCGTGCCGGAGCGGCTCGTTGGAGTACACGTTTCCGAGCAGCTCCCCGATGATCAGCTGCGCCTCGTAGCACAGCGTTCCGCCGGAGTAGTACCCGCGGATGACGCGCCGCCGGTCGTCCAGCGCGGCGATCGCGTCCGCCACCTGTTCGCGTACGCCCGTCGACGTCGCCGGCGGGGCGACGCCCACCAGCTCCGCCGCGGCGAGCGCACCGGTCTCCAGCGTCCGCGCCAGCCGGACGCCCGCAGGCGTCTCCATCCGGTCCAGGCCGAGGAAGGTCGCCACGGCCGGCTTCGACGTGCACTGGCCCAGCACCTCGCGGGCGACCGCCTCGCTGGGCGGCTTGGAGACCAGGAGGATCGCCTCGGTGTCCGGGTCCTGGTCGAGGGCGCGCACCGCCGCCTTCGCCATCCGCCCGCCGATGTCCTCGGACAGGTCGCGGCCGCCGACGCCGATCACGTGCGAGACCCCGACGCCCCAGCGGTCGAGCAGTGCCGAGACCTCCTGGGCTCCGGTGCCCGCCGCGGCCACGACGCCGACCGGCCCGCGGCGTACGGCGTTGGCGAACCCCAGGCCGACACCCGAGATCACGGCGGTTCCGGCGCCGGGCCCCATGACCAGCAGGCCGAGCTCGTCCGCACGCCGCTTGAGCTCCGCCTCCTCCTCGATCGAGACGTTGTCGCTGAAGAGCAGGACGTGCAGCCCCGCCGAGAGCGCGTGGTGCGCCTCCACCGCCGCGTAGTCTCCCGGCACGGAGATGACCGCGACGGTGGCGTCGGGCATCTGCTCGACGGCCTGCTCCACGGAGCGTGGCGGGGCCGCCGCTCTGTCTCCCTGCTCTTCTGGCGCCTGTGCGTAGACGGCGTCCGCGCCGGAGTCGAGAGCGGCCTGTGCCGCGGTCTCGTCGCTCGCGCGTACGGCGAGCACGAGATCGTTCGATCCCGCGGTCCCGATGACCTCCTCGCCGAACCCCTCGTCGGCGAGACTCTCGCGTCCGGAGGGGGTCGCCATGACCGCGCCGGCCCAAGAGACGCCCGTTTGCTCGGACATCACCGAGGTGGCCACGAGCAGGCGCAGCGAGTCGCAGTAGGTGTCGCGGACGACACGGGACAGGGCGACGTGCTTGGGTGTGCTCATGCGATGCTCTCGACTGGTTCGGGGATGATACGGGTACCGACGCGGGTCGTCGGGTCGAGCGCGTGGAGCATCCGCTCCGCTGAGGTGATGACCGCCGTTCCGCCGCTGTGCCGTACGAACTCGGACGCGGCGCGTATCTTCGGCCCCATGCTCCCGGCCGGGAACTGGCCCTCCGCCAGGTACTTCTCCGCGAGGGCGAGGGACATCTCGTGTACGACACGGGCCCGCGGCGTCCCGTAGTCGACGGAGACCGCGTCGACCCCCGTCACCAGGATCATCGCCTTCGCCCCGACGTCCCTGGCGAGGCGTGCGGCCGCCCAGTCCTTGTCGATCACGGCGTCGACGCCCACGTAGCGGCCTTTCTCATGAGAGACGGCGACGCCGCCGCCTCCGGCCGCCAGGACGATCTTGTCTGCGGACAGCAGCGCCGCGACGGCGGACGACTCCAGCATCTCGACGGGAAGGGGCGAGGCGACCACCCGCCGATGGCCTCTTCCCGCGTCCTCCCGCATGGTCCAGCCGCGTTCCGCTGTCAGGTCGAGCGCCTGCTGCTCGGTGAAGAACGGGCCGATCGGCTTGGCCGGCGTCTCGAACGCCGGATCCGTACGGTCCACGGTCATGTGCGAGACGACGGCGACGGCCGAGCCGGCGCCCAGAACCGAGTCGATCGCGCGTACCAGGACGCTGCCCAGCTGACCTTCGGTCATGGCGTTGAGGATGTGCAACGGCTGGGGCGGGACGAGATCGACCCCTCCCTCCTGCTGGATGGAGAGGTTTCCGACCTGCGGGCCGTTACCATGAACGACTACCACCCTCCATCCCGCCCGACACAAGTCCGCGATCCCGGCCGCCACCTGGGCGGCGTTGTCCTCGATCTGCTCGGAAGTGCCTTCCTGGTCCGCTCGGGTCAGGGCGTTCCCGCCGACCGCCACCACGGCGACATTGCTCACGAGCCGTCCTCACCTCAGTATCCGATACTAGATGATGCGTTTACGATAGTGAACCCAATGGAAGGAATTGGCAATGACCGAGCCTGATCCGAGACCCGGTGGGGATCTCCGGGCGGTCGCCGAGCAGCTCTCTCGCCTGTGGGTCACGACCTCGGAGCGGGCATTCGCCGCCGCCCTCCACCAGCCGGACGTCTACGTACGGACGACCCGGCTGGTGAGCGCGATCGTGCGGGAGCTCCGCCGGCGCGGACGGGGCCTCACCCCCCTGCTGGAGGCGTGGCACGGACGCCACGAGCTGGTTCGCGGCGTCGCCGCCTCCGACGGAGCCCTGACCGTCGACGGCCTGAACGTGGAGACGATCGCCGGCACCGCGTTCGCGATGCGCTATCGGGAGGTCCTCGAAGAGATCACACTCGACGACCGGCTGGCCGCGCTCGCCGCGGGGCCGCGGGACGGCGGCTGGCTGGTGCTTGAGGAGTCCGGCCACGCCCCGGGGGATCCCTTCGTCCCCTATCGCCGGCTCGAGGTCGACCCCCGGACCGGGCGGGCGCTGCTGATCACGACACGTCCGGACGACACGTTCACGACCTGCGTACACGTGGTCGAGTCGGGGATCGTCGACCTGGAGACCGGACGGCTGGCCGCTGACACCGCCGGCGAGCCCGGGAACGCCGCCCACGAGGTCGGCACCGCCGAGGAGCGGGAGGCGCTCGCCGAGCGGCTCAAGCGCTCGTCTACGGTCGAGGCGACAGCTGATGCCAATAGCTGATGGTCAGCGGAAACTATTGCCACTCCCCCAAATCTTCCTATAGAAGTTGAAGATAAGTTTCCTATAGTGGACGGAAGGTCCCAGGGTCGCGCAGGGCTGTCCCCGCCCTGATCGGGCCCGGCAAGGAGCCATCTCATGACCGAGGCGAACCACCGAGTACTGGATGCGACAGAGCTGGCCGAGCTGATCGTCAAGCTGCAGAGCGTAGGGCTGCGGACGGACGTCTCGATCGGCGCGCGCAACGGAGGCGCCGGCCCCGCCGACGCGGGAATGCTGTGGATCAACGGAGCACCCGCCACGGTCCCGACCACGGCCGACTACGTGAAGGAGTCGCCGTACACCCTGCGGCAGGAGGACGACGGGTTCGGCATCTACGAGGGCTCGGTCCGCCTGGCGGACGCGTCGCCGGCGCCGCGCCCGAAGTACTACGACATGGAGACGGCGGACGGCGTTCCCTACTGGAAGATCGCCCTCATGCACCTCGACTCCCTCGCCAGCACGGTCCTGCAGACCTGCGCCTACTGGGGGAACTCCGACCAGTGCACGTTCTGCGGCATCGGAGTCTCCCTCGCGGGCGACCGGACCATCGCCAAGAAGACGCCCGAGATGCTGGCGGAGGTGTCGGTGGCGGCGCGGGATCTCGACGGCGCCGTCGACGTGACGCTGACGACCGGCAGCACGGCCACCCCGGACCGGGGCGCGCTCTACGTGGGCAGGTGCGCCGAGGCCGTGAAGAACGCCTCGGGCCTGCCGGTGCAGGTTCAGTTCGAGCCGCCCGCCGACCTCGATGTGATCAACCGCGTCCGGGACATGGGCGTGGACTCCGTCGGCATTCACGTGGAGAGCTTCGACGCCAGGGTGCTCGCGCGGATCGCGCCGGGTAAGGCGCGATGGGGCATCGAACGATACTTCACCGCGTGGGAACGTGCCGTGCAGGTCTTCGGCGCCGGACAGGTGTCCACGTACGTCATCCTCGGCATGGGCGAGGACCCCGAGATCACGGTCGAGATGTGCAAACGCGCGGTCGACCTCGGCGTCTACCCGTTCATCGTCCCGCTGCGTCCGGTCCCCGGCAGCCTGATGGAGGACGCACGACCGCCGTCCCCCGAATACGTCGAGAAGATCTACCGGCGGGTCGTCCCGCACATGTTGCGACGGGGGCTCACCGCCGCCGGAACCAAGGCGGGCTGCGCACGGTGCCAGGCATGCTCCGGCATGGCGGCGCTCGAACGCGTCGGTTCGGGTTCGACGAAGGGTCTGGTCGATGGCCGTCCGGTTCTCCCGCTCGTCGTCTGAGCTGAGCGATTCGACCCTCGTCTGTCGTGCGGCGGCCACGCCGGACGAGTCGGCGGAGCACGCGAAGATCCGGCACGCGGTCTTCGTCGAGGAGCAGGGCCTGTTCGAGCTGACCGACCAGGACGAGTTCGACCGCGATCCGGCGACCTATCATGTGGTCGGATACCTGGACGGCCGTCCGGTCGGCACGGTACGGCTCTACCCGCTGCCTCCGTCCGACGAGAGCGAGGCGCTGTGGAAGGGGGATCGGCTGGCGGTCCTGCCGCGGTACCGGCACCTGATGCTGGGCGGGCCTCTGGTCCGGCACGCGGTGGCGACCGCCGCCGCGGCGGGCGGCAGCCGCATGATCGCCTTCGTTCAGCTCACCAACGTGACCTTCTTCCGCCGGCTCGGCTGGACGGCGGTGGGCGAGCCGTTTCCCTATGTGGGCGTGCCGCACCAGCGGATGAGCATCGACCTCACGCGATGATCTTTCACGGCAGGCAGGCCTTCACCGCCTCAGCGGTCGAGCCGGGTCACCGACTCCCGTTTCAGGTCGAAGACGACGACGGAACCGGAGGCGTCGGCGACGCGCACCTCACCGGTGTCGTCCAGCGTGCCGATCCGCCGCGCCGTGAGGCCCCGCGAGGTGAACGCCTCGACGCACTCCGCCTCCTTCTCCGGCGGCGTCGCGAGCAGGAAGGCGAAGCAGGGGAAGCAGGACAGCCAGTCGCCGACCGGCACTCCGGCGGGCACCGGCAGCACGTCGAGGTCCACCTCGACGCCGAGCCTGTGCGCCTCCAGGAGCATGGCCAGCGAGCCGATCATCCCGGCCATGCTGACGTCCTTGGCGGCCACGGCGGCGCCCTGCTCCGCCACCGCGGCGAGGGTGCGCACGTCGCCGGCGAGGCGCTCGCCCCGCTCGTCGAACGACGGGAAGAAGAGGAAGTCCGACCGCATCCTGCCGTCGAGGCAGCAGGCGAGGATCAGCGACTGACCGGGCGCGGCGTGGGTCGCCGACAGCACGGACTCCGCGACGCCGAGGCCGAACGCCGACAGGGTGGGCGGGCCGTCGGTCTCGGTGGTGTGCCCACCGACGATGGGCACGCCGTACACCTCACCGGCCCACTTCAGGCCCTCCAGGATGCCCTTGACGACGTCGCGCGGTCCGGTCACGGTGTCGACGATCGCGAGCGGCCTGGCGCCCATGGCGGCGAGGTCGTTGATGTTCGCGAGGACGGCGGCGACGCCCGCGCCGTACGGATCCCGCTCCACGAAGGCGGGCAGCATCGCCTCGCCTCCGACGATCAGGTCGCGCCCCCGATCGTGTACGACGGCGCCGTCGTCACCGGGACCGGCCCACCAGTCCCCGCCGCCGAACACCTCGGCGACCACGCCGATGGAGCTCTTGGCCACGACTCCCGGAAGGGACCGCAGCCGGTGTGCCAGTTCTTCAAGATCGTGGATGTCGCCGAGGGGCAAGATGAGTTCTCTTCCGTGCGATGCGTATCGGCGAAAGCCGCCGACGGCGTCATCCTAGCCAGTGAGGAAGCCGCTCCCGTGACAGGACAATCCACCCCAAACCACAACTCCGTCCAGGTCCTGAATCCGGCGGAGCCCGACTTCCTCGAGCTCCCGCAGCGCACGAGGAAGCCTCGCCGGTACGGCATCTCCCACGTGCTGGACAACGGCATGCCGGTGGCCGAGGTCGAGCGGCGGCTGCAGAACGCCGCCGCGGACATCGACGTGTGGAAATTAGGCTGGGGAACGGCCTACATCGACCCGTCGCTCCGGGAGAAGCTCGAACTGCTGGCCGCGCACCAGGTCCTGGCCTGCACCGGGGGAACGCTGCTGGAGGTCTCCTTGCGGCAGGGCGTCCTGGACAGGTTCATGGACTGGGCCGAGGCCGTGGGCTTCCCGTGCATCGAGGTGTCCTGCGGCACGGTGGAGATCCCCCGCGCCGACAAGGACAAGATCATCAGTACCGCGGCCGCCCGGTTCCTCGTCCTGTCCGAGGTCGGGCTCAAGGATCCCCGGGCGACCCCGTCTGCCGCGCAGTGGGCGGCGGACGCGCGTGCCGACGTCGACGCGGGCGCGACCTGGGTGCTGACCGAGGGACGGGAGAGCGGCACGGTCGGCCTGTTCGACGCCGAGGGCGAGGTGCGCGCCGACATCGTGGACGCCGTCGTGGCGGCCATCGGCCTGGAGGCCACGCTGTTCGAGGCCCCGCGCAGAGCCCAGCAGGCATGGCTGATCCGGCGTTACGGCGCCGACGTCAACCTCGGCAACATCCAACCGGCCGAGGTCATGGCCGTCGAGACGCTCCGGCTTGGGCTGCGTTCTGACACCCTCGGCGCGGTGCCCGCGAACGCGCGGTCGCACGCGGGAGCCGAGACGTCATGATCCCCTACCAGTACCGGACCGTGGCTTTCACCGACGTCGCTGTCGATCTCGACGGCGACTCCCTGCGTACGTTCTTCCTCAGCCGGCAGATCTACCGCAGGACGCGCTTCGTCGTGGCCAGGAACCGGGACGCGTACGCCGTGGTCGAGCTGACCCCTACCCCGGGGGACGGCGGCGCCGCCACCGGGCTGTTCATCGACGTCGGCGACGTACGCGTGCTGGCAGGTCCGGACGAGACGGCGTTCGTCGACCGGCCCGACATCGACACCGCCGTCCCCGGCCAGTTGCTCCGTGCGGCCCGCGACGTCCCGGACGCGCCCCGCTGCGTGATCGTGCGCGGGCGCTACGAGCACGTCAACTTCATCCTGGATCCCACGCCGCGCCGGGTGCACGTGCTCGACGTCGCACCCCCGTGGCCCGCCAAGCTGTACGACCAGGTCCAGCGCGTCGCCGACACCGCGGAGGAGCTTCCGGCCACCGAGTGCGTGCCGCAGGTCGTCGACCTGGAGGAGATCGCGGCAGCGGAACCGGCCGAGCATTACCTGCTGCCCTGCCGCGGAGGTGGCATGTCGGTCCCCGGTGCGGAGATCTCCTATCTGGACGAGGTGCCGCAGCGGGCGGACTGGGTCCTGATCGGCTGCGCACGCTCACGCGCGATCCACGACCACTTCTATCCGGACAAGGCGGGGAACGTACGCCAGATCGACATCTGCCCGATCACTCTGGCGGCCGGGCTGCCGCTTCCCCCCGGTGAGGCCAGGCTCACCAAGTGCTGTCTGCTCGAGGAGAACGTGGAGACGCGCGGCGACACCGTCGTGGTGCCCTGGGGGGCGTCGTTCTCACTGGTCGCTGAGGGGCTCGCCGCCGCGTCCGAGCTGGCCGGAAGGCTGGGCGGAAAGCCGGGCAGCAGGCTGGGCGGATCGGACGGACCAGACGGATCGGACGGGGAGCGGAACGGGGAGATGGCGTGACCGCACGAATCGCGGACTCAACGGGCTACGCACATCTGTGGGGCACGGACGAGCTGCGGCAGATCTTCGAGGAGCGGGCCAGGCTGCAGGCGTGGCTCGACGTCCTCGCCGCGCTGGCCAGGGCGCAGGCGGCGGAGGGGATCATCCCGGCCGAGGCCGCCGCGATCATCACCGACGAGCTGCGGGTCGACCGGCTCGACCTGGACCGGATCGCGCTGGGCACCAGGCAGACCGGGCACTCGACCCTGGGACTGATCCATGAGCTGCGCCGCGTGCTGCCGGAGGCGGCCCGGGAGCACGTGTACGTCAGGGCGACCGTACAGGACCTCACCGACACCTGGACCTCGCTGGCGATCCGCGCCGTCGGCGCCATCGCCTGGCGTGATCTGCGCCGGATCGAGAAGGCGCTCGTCGATCTGGCGGCCGAGCATCGCGAGACGCCGATCGCGGGCCGGAGCCATGGCCAGCCCGGGGCGCCCGCGACGTTCGGATGGAAGGCGGCGTCCTGGGCCGACGAGATCAGGCGGCATCTCGACCGGCTACGCGAGGGGGCGCCGCGCTGGCTCGTGGCCCAACTCGGCGACGGCATCGGCACCCTGGTCGCGTACGGCGACCGCGGACTCGCCGTACGCGCCAGGTTCGCCGCCGAGCTGGGGCTGGCCGACCCCGTCATCTCGTGGTTGAGCGCACGCGACAGGATCGCGGAGTTCGGGGGCGTGCTCGCCCTGATCACCGGCACCCTCGCCCGGATCGGCGAGGAGGTGTACGAGCTCCAGCGCCCGGAGATCGGGGAGCTCGGCGAGCCGCGACCGGCCGGGGTGGTCGGCAGCATCACCATGCACCACAAGCGCAACCCCGAGGGCAGCGAGCACCTGAGCACGCTCGCCCGCCTGGTCCGCGCGAACGCCGGCGTTCTCCTGGAGTCCGTCGTCAGCCAGCACGAGCGCGACGGGCGGGCCTGGAAGGCGGAGTGGATCGCCCTGCCGGAGATCTGCCTGCTGACGGGCAAGGCCCTCGCGCTCGGCGTCGAGCTGGCCGAGGGGCTGGAGGTGAACGCCGGCCGGATGGCCGCCAACGTGCGCACCTACCTCGGCGACACGCAGAACCCGTCGGACCCCGGTTCCGCCGCCGCGATGGTGGACCTGGTCGTGGCCCGCGCCCGGCGCGCCGCCGCCGAGGAGCCGCCTTCATGGCCGTGACGCCGGATCATCAGAGGATCGCCCCCGCCCGCGCCGGCCTCGCCGTACTGCCCACCCCCCTCCAGGAGGCGCCGCGGCTGGCTGAGGCGCTCGGCATCGGCGGTTCCCTGCTGCTGAAGCGCGACGACCTGACCGGCTTCGCCGTCGCGGGCAACAAGGCACGCCAGCTGGAGATGCTCGTCGCCGACGCGTCCGCCTCCGGCGCCGGCGTCCTGGTGACCGGGGGAACGCCCGGTTCGAACTTCTGCCAGGCCGCGGTCGCGGCAGCCGCCTGGGCGGGCATGCGGTGCGTGCTCGTCTACGCCGGGTCTCCCCCGCCGGTCAGGCACCCCAACCACGCCGCCGCCGTCCGCTGGGGGGCCGACGTGCGGTGGACGTACGACGCCGACCGCGGCTCGGTGGACACCGCGATCGAGACGACGGCCGCCGAGCTGACCCGGAAGGGGCTGCGGCCCTACGCGGTGCCGCGCGGCGGCGCCACACCCGTCGGGTCCGCCGGATTCCACCTGGCCGCGCTCGAACTCGACGCCCAGCTCCGCGACCGGTCCGGCGGCGGTTCCGACGGGTCGGCCACGGTCGTGGTGGGCGCCGGTTCCGGAGGGACGCTGGCGGGTCTCGTCTCCGGGGCGGTGGCGCTCGGGCGGCGGCTGCGGATGCGCGGGGCGGCGGTCAGCCGGCCGCCGGAGGAGACCGCGCGGCGCGTCCTCCACCTCGGCCGGGAGTGCGCCCGGCTGATGGGCACCGAGCCGCCCCGGGAGGCGGACGTCGTCGTGTACGACGCCCGCGGCCCCGGCCACGGGCACCCGTCCGAGGAGGGCGAGCGCGCCGCCCGGGTCGCCCTGCGCACCTCGGGGATCGTCCTCGATCCGGTGTACTCGGCGAAGGCGCTGGGCGCGCTCGCGCGGATCATCGGGGATCGGCGCGCCGACCCCGGCCACACGACAGTCTTCTGGCATACCGGCGGCCTGCTCGACGCCGTCGCGGGATGGAGTCACGATGACCGATGACGGACTGCCGTCCGCTCCCTCCGCACACCAGCGGAGCGGACCCGACCGGCTGGGGCCGCCCATGGGCGGCCCGGCCCAGGAACTGATCGACAGCGGGTTCGCGCTCGAGAACGCCGATGCGCCACTGCTGCACTCCGGCCTCAACCTCGCCGACATCGCGCACGTCATCGACCTGCACGAGCGCCGGGTGATCCCCAGGCCGGCGGCGGGCCGGCTCATGGAGGTGCTGCTCAAGGCGGTACACACCTCCCCCGAGGACTTTCCGTACGACCCGGCTTACGGCGAGCCGTACAACTCGCGGGAGCGCCACTTCACCGAGCAGATCGGGGACGACGCGGGGTGGCTGCACGCCGGTCGGCCCCGGCGGGAGGCCGTGCGCATCGCGCTCCGCCTCCACGTCCGCGCCGTCCTCGAGGACCTGGTCGAGGACGCGGCGGGGCTCGCCCACGCCATCGCCGTACTGGCCGGACGGCACAGCAGGACCTGGCTGCCCGACCAGACCTACCTCCAGCACGCGCAGCCCTCCACGTTCGGCCACTACCTCGTGAGCTTCGCCTATCCGATCCTGCGGGACGCAGAACGGCTCATGGACGCGCTCACGTGGGTCAACACGAGCCCGGGCGGCGCGGGCTGCGTCAACGGGAGCCGGCTGCTCGCCGACCGGAACCGGGTCGCCGACCTGATGGGATTCGACGGTTTCATCGAGCACACCCGCGACGCCATGTGGCAGATCGACGGTCTCATCGCGACGCTCTCCCACGCCTCCAGCCTGCTCACCACCCAGAGCAAACTGGCCGAGGACCTGGAGATCTGGGCCAGCAACGAGTTCGACTACGTCACCATCGCCGACGGGTACAGCCGCTCCAGCGTGCTCATGCCGCAGAAGCGCAACCCGTACGCGCTGTCGATCATCCGCGGTGCCGCAGGCACCATGATCGGCCGGCTCACCGGGTTCCTCGCGGTCAGCAAGAGCCCGTCCGCCCGGAGCGACAACCTGATCTACGCGTACGGGGAGATCCCGCGCGCGCTGGACCTGGCCGGCCGGACGACCCGGCTCACCGGCGGGGTCATCCGCAGCCTGACGGTCAACGCCGACAAGATGTGGGCCGCCCTCGAGTCCGGGTTCAGCCAGGCGACGGACCTGGCGGAGTTCGTCATGCAGACCTGCCAGGTGGACTACCGGACCGCGTACCAGGTGATCGGCATCGCCGTACGCGAAGCGAGCCGGGAGGGTCTGCGCGGCATCGACCTCGACGGAACGCGGCTGGAAGCGGCGGCCAGACAGTACGCGGGGATCTCGCTCGGGCTGGAGGGCCGCGACCTCAGCGAGATCCTCGATCCCCGGCGCATCGTCGAGACGCGGACGCTGAGCGGTGGCGCCGCGCCGCCCGTGGTCGAGGAGATGGCGGCGGACTGCGCCGAGAAGGCGGAATCGCTCCGGGACCGCGCCAAGGCGCGGCGCGAGGCGTTCGAACGGGCCGAAGCCGCGCTCGTGGCCGAAGCGGAGAAGTTCGTCATAGAAGCCGCCGAAGCCGCTGAAGTCAGGGAAACCGCTGAAGTCGCTGAAGCCGTCGAAAGGGAGAATGATGCCGGCAGCTGAGATCGCCACTCCGATCCGCCTTCCCGGGGAGGTCAACGTCGTCAACGTCGGCCTGCCGCTGTTCGCCGATGCGATCAGGCAGCAGGGACGTCCGGTCGTACAGCTCGACTGGCGCATCCCCGGCAGCGGTGACCCCACCGTGGTCGCCGCGCTCCGGCGCCTGTACGGTCCGCACACGCGCACGATCGACGCCGCCAACGAGGAGGTCTTCCGGCGGCTGGACCGCGGCGCGCCCCAGCTCGTCGCCGTACGGACCGCAGCCGACGTGATCCCGGTGCTCGCCGACGGCAGGGTGCTGCTGCACTGCGGACCGCGGATCTCGATCGACCGGGTCACAGATCCGCTGCGCCGCTCGATGCGCGCCGTCGTCTGCGCCGAGGGATGGGCGCGAACGCCGGAGGAGGCGGACGTCCTGCTCCGGGACGGCGCGGTCCGGCTGGAGCCGGCCAACGCGCACGGCCTGGTCGTGCCGATGGCGACGTCGATGGGGCCGAGCACACCCGTCTGGGAGGTCGAGCTCGCCGAGGCGGGCACCCGGGCCTACGCTCCGATCGGGCAGGGCTCGGGGGATGTGGCGTGGTTCGGCCGGGACACGCCGGGTGCGATCGAACGGCTGGTGCTCCTGCAGGAGGCAGCCGGTCCGGTGCTGGCCGCCGCCGTTCGGGAGCATGGGCCGGTCGACGTGCTGTCCCTGGCCGCTCAGGCGGTCGCGATGGGAGACGACGTTCACGTACGGACCCAGGCCGCGACCAACCTGCTGCTGCGCAGCCTGCTGCCCGCGCTGGTGGCGGGCGACCACCCGCGCCGGATCGAGGTGGCGACCTTCCTGTCCGCCAACTATCTGCTGTTCCTGAGCCTGGGAATGGCCGCCGCCCGGGCGCTGACCACATGGGCCGCCCAGGTGGAGAACAGCTCGATCGTGATCGGGATGGCGCGAAACGGCACCGACTTCGCCGCCTGGCTCGCCGGTCCCTCCGCCGAATGGTTCTACGCCCCCGCGCCGATGGTGGGGCGGGCGCTCTACCACCCCGGACGCGGCGAGGCCGACGCCTCCCCTGATGTGGGAGACAGCGCGGTGCTTGAGCTGGTCGGGCTCGGGGGGGCGGTCGCCGCCGGGTCGCCGGCCGTCGCGCAGTTCGTCGGCGGCACCATGGCGAACGCCGCCGAGTTGACCGAGGAACTGGACGACGTGTGCGTCGGCAACTCCAGCCGCTTCACGATCCCGTACTGGGGAATGAAGGGGTCGCCGGTGGGCGTGGACGTACGCAAGGTCGTCGAGCTGGGCATCACCCCGAAGGTGACGACCGGCATCCTGCACAACTCCGACGGCAGCGGCCAGGTGGGCGCGGGGGTGGCCGAGGCGCCGATCGAGGTGTTCGTCCAAGCGCTGCTGGCGCTGGACGCGAAGCTCTCGGGCGAGGCCGGCCGTGCGGCCTGAGCGGTGAAGCCTGGGCCGTGACGCGATGACGTGGGGGCCGGTGGACCGGATGGGTCCGCCGGCCCCGCGCGTCCACGCGGTCCGGTGCCGTCCGTTCCGTCCGGTCGTCAGCCGTCGGCGCCGGTCGTTTCGACCTCGATCCGCGGTGAGCTGGCCAGCGTGTTGGAGACGTAGCAGACCCGGGAGGCCGGTGCGAGCAGGGGGCGCAGCCGCTCCGCCGGGAGGCTGGAGCTCACCCGCAGCCGGATTTCGCTGAAGCTCGGGCCGTCGTACTCCCCGATGGCCGAGACCGACAGATCCGTTATCTCCACGCCGCGCTTGCGCGCGCACCAGGCCAGCGCCAGCGCGTAGCAGGACGCGAGGGATCCCAGGAGGTATTCGGTCGGCATGGGACCGGTGAACGTTCCGCCGACGCTCTCCGGCTCGTCGACGTCGAACGAGAACGGCCCCGCGGTGACGGTCGCCCGCCAGCCGCCCTGCCAGTGCGCGACGACCTCGTTCGATTCTCCCGACCTCGCCACAATCCCACCCCTTCCGTGTTCTGGCTCGTCAGCGAAGACACCACGAGTCCCAGGCGGAGCTCCGCCTGGGACTCATGGCACGGCGTGTCAGCCGTAGAGCCGCTCGAAGTTGCCGTGGAAGACCGACTCGGTCAGCTCACCGCCGCCCGTGGCGTCGACCATGCGGGCGTACTCACCGGCGAACTCGCCCCACGGCTGGTCGGAGGCGAACAGCACGCGATCGCCGCCGATGCCGCGACGGTCGATCTCGCGGGCGAGCCACTGCGGCGCGAAGCCCACCGACCAGGTCAGGTCGGTGTACACCTTCTTGCCTGCCTCGATCCAGTCGAAGAACCGCTTGCCGATGAGCTTGATGTGGCCGCTCACCCCGCCGCCGAAGTGGACGAGGTGGATCGGCGTCTCGTCCGCGTAGCGCTCCACCAGCAGGCCGACCTTGTCGATGTCCGATGCAGCACCCGGCGAGGTGTGCACGTGTACGACGAGGTTGTTGGCCTTGGCGACGGCGAACACCTTGTCGAGCCGGGTCAGACACTCCGGATCCTCGGCCGAGCCGCCGAGCAGGAAGCTGATCTTGAGTGCCTTCACCCCGCTCTCCGAGGCGAGCGCGAGCGCCTTGTCGGTGAGCTCGTCGTCCTGCGGCCGGGGCGAGGCCCACAGCGCGGCGCTGAGGCGATCACTCCTGCCGACCGCTTCGAGGACGAGCTCGTTGAGCGCGAACGAGTGGCTCGGGTCGGGGACCCCGTAGTTCGGGATCACCAGGGCGCGCTCGGTGCCCTCCCGGTCCATGTCGGCGATCAGCTCGTCGACGGTGGCGCGCGCGTTCACATCGGGGTTGACCGGCGGCCCGCCGTAGAAGGGGAACGCCGGCAGCACGCCGATGTGACGATGCGCATCGATGTGACGCGATGGTGCCTTGGCCATCTACATCGTCCAGGTGTTGAGCTGGAAGTGACGCTCCCGCCACGCCGTCAGCGCGGAGTCGAGCACGTCCAGCGGGTTGAACGCCTTGACACCCGGGATCAGGTCGTCCTCACGCATGCCGTACAGCGCGCCCATGGCGAAGCGGCAGGCATAGATGGTGGCGCCCTCCTCCAGGAGGATCTTGATCTGCTTGTTCACCGAGAGGTTGCCCGGGAAGCCCTCGGTGCCGACGGCGGGGTAGCCTCGACCGGCCGCGGCCAGCAGCACCGCGGGCCCGTAGAGGACGATCGTCAGCTTGAACCCCTTGCGCTGGAGGCGCGTGGACGTCATCAGGTTGACGAGGGAGACCGATCCCTCGAACGGCACCGAGTGAATGAAGACCGTCGCCTTCTCACCCTCGTTGGCCCTGATGTCCTCGAATACCTTCTCGCTCGTGTCCCACAGGACATCCCCATCCTGGGGGGTGGCGACGGTCACGGTTTTAGTGGACATGTCACTCCTTTGTGATTTTGTTGCCGGGGAGAGGGGACGGATCCCGCGTCAGACCGCGGGACCCTTGGAGGGTGGCTGGGGAGTCCAGGCCTGCCGATGGCTGCCCGGCATACGCGCGATGATCGCGTTACGCAGCTTCAGGGGCAGCCGGTGGAAGATCGGGACGTAGACCCGGCGCCAGAAGATCTCGGCTCCGCGCGGTGGATCGGGACGCCGGGCGCCGTGCCGGGCGCCCACCCTGTCCTGCGCGTCGATCATGAGGTGATACTCCGAGCGGGAACGAACCCAGCGCGTCAGGCCCATGTCAGCTCCTCACTTTCGTGAGCGCGTTCTGGGCCGCGAGCGCGATCGGCTCGTTGAGCGCGCCGATCGGCGGGCTGTAGACGTTCTCCATGGTCGCCAGGTCGTTGATCGTGATTCCGGTGCGTACGGCCATGGCCAGGAAGTCGGCGCGTTCCTTGATGCCTTCGCCGCCCACGAGCTGGGCTCCGATGAGCCGGAGATGCTCGGGCTCGGCGAGAAGCTTGACCTTGACCGGCTTCACATCGGGGTAGTAGCGCGCCCGGGAGATGCCCTGCGCGATGCCCGTGATGAACGGGATGCCGAGCGCGGTGGCCAGCGTCTCGCTGAAGGACACCCCGCCGATCATCCATTTGCCGGCGACCATGCCCCAGGGGACGTACACGGCCTGGTACTCCCGGGAACCGCCGGCCGCGTTGGTGCCGGCGACCTTGCCCTGGGCGTAGGCGTGGCTGCCGGACAGGCCCTGGATCGGGACGTTGGAGACGCCGTGCGGGATCTCGGTGCAGTCGCCCGCCGCGTACACGCCGGGGGCGGAGGTGTGCATCTTCCCGTCGACGATGACGCCGCCGCTCATGCCCGTCTTGATGCCGGCCGCGACGGCGACCGCGGTGTTGGGCTCCTTCTTCGTCGCCACCACGGCGAGGTCCGCCGGGATGTCCCCGTCCGAGGTGGTGACCTTGGTGAGCTTGCCGTCCTTCCCGACGAATCCGGTGACCTTGGTCTTGAAGTGCAGCTTGACGCCCATCTCGACCCAGGAGTCCTCGACCGGCTGCATGATGTCGGGATCGGTGGCCATGGACATGGCCCACGGCGCGGGGTCGACCAGATGGGTCTCGATGCCGCGATGCGCGAGCGCGGTGACCATCTCGGTGCCCAGCGGCGTCGCCTCGTCGACGACCGCGGTCTTGACCGTGTCCAGGACCTTGTCCCACTCCATGGCCCGGCGGATGTTCTTCACGTAGTAGATGCCGCCGAGGTCGCCCCCCGGCACCCCCGGGTCGGCGTAGTCGAACCCGGTCGCGAGCACCAGCGAGTCGTAGCGTTCGACGGTCCCGTCGGACGCGGTCACCGTCTTGGCCTTCACGTCGATGGAGGTGACGGCCGTCTCGTAGCGGATGTCGATGCCCTGGTCGACATAGTGCTGCTTGGTCGCCATGAAGAGGGAGTCGAAGCTGGCGATCTCCTGGCCGTGGACGTAGGGGATCCCACAGGGGCTGTACGAGGTGTCCTCGTACTCGGTGAAGACGATGACCTCGGCGTTTGGGTCGGTACCTTTCGCGGCCCCGGCCGCGCCCATACCTGCTGCTCCGCCACCTACGACTACGATTCGCCTGGGCATCTGAGTTCGATTCTCCTCGGGGAGGC
Source organism: Sphaerimonospora sp. CA-214678 (assembly GCF_050942215.1). GTDB lineage: Bacteria > Actinomycetota > Actinomycetes > Streptosporangiales > Streptosporangiaceae > Sphaerimonospora. The sequence continues at coordinate 470,221 of NZ_CP192056.1, read as the reverse complement.
CTCGATCGCATTGAGCATGCGTAAATTTCCGTTTACCATACTTGACGTACCTGCTCGGCGGCGTCAAGGTATCCATGGGTGCTTGTTACGGAGTGCGAACCTCGGCACATGTAGCGGAGGCGCGAAGTGAAGGTACGGGTAGCCGAAGTCGTCTCCGGCATAGGCCCGAAAATCAAGGCACTTCGCAAGCAGAAGGGCTACTCGCTCCAGTCGCTCGCGGAGCGCGCGGATGTGTCCGCCGCAGCGATCCACAAGATCGAGCAGGCCGACATGGTGCCGACGATCACGACTCTCCTCAAGATCTCGGCAGCGCTCGACCGGCCCGTTTCGTACTTCGTGGAAGAGGACGACGACGACGAGTACCCGACAGTTTTCACACCCGCCGGCAGAGGCCGTCCGATCTACACCTCACACGCGGGGATCGACCTCAGCGGGATCAGCGGCCCCTACGGCGAGTTCCTGGTCGCCGCGGCCGTGGCCACGGTGATCCCCGGGGCGAGCAGCGGCGCCAAACCGATGCAGCACCCCGGCGAGGAACTCGTCTACCTGGTGTCGGGCCAACTGGAGTTCGGGGTCAGCGGGGTGCTGCACGTGCTGAATCCTGGTGACGCCCTCCACTTCCGCACACATCAGCCGCACTTCTGGCACAACACCGGTGAGGATGACGCGGTGGCGATCTGGATGGCCCTACGCCCCCAGCAGTGAGCCCTCCTCCCGGCGGCGATCATCAAGCAGTCGGCTGATCATTCTTTGACGCACAGGGCTAGCAGGGCGGCGATCGCGCCGGTCGCGGCCGGATGACGGGCGAGCAGCTCCCGGACCTCGATCTCGTCCGACGCCGGCCCCTCGGGCGCGGGCCATTCCGCCGGGCAGCCGAGCAAAGCCGCCACCGCTTCGCACGCTCGCGGGTGCCGGGTGAGCAGGGCGGTCACCGGCCCGCTCCGCACGGGCGCCGCCCGGGTCCGCCCAGCCGGTACGGCAGGCCGTTCCCACGGCGGGGTCCACGCGTCCAGCTCGGCGAGCCCGCCCGGGAAGGTCCGGCCCGCCTCCCGGACGAGCACCGGCACCAGCTCCGGCACATACCTGCGCAGCGTCGTGATCAACGTCGGCAGCCACGGCAGCAGAACGGAGTCGGGCAGCCGCGCGAACGCCTTCGACAGCGCCTCGACCACGAACGGCGCGAGGGCCGAGACGGGTTCGAGCGCCTGGACGAACCCGCTCAGGTAGAGCGGGAAGGCGGGGACGACGAGCGGGTTGGCCAGCAGTTCGTCGCACCGGGCCCGCAGCTCGTCCCGCGACAGCAGGCCGAGCTGCGTCTTGGCCACCCACAGCAGCGCGACCTTGGCGGGGGCCTCCGGGTGCGACTGCCGTACGGCGAGTTCGAGCTGGGCCCGGTCGCAGCCGAGCGACAGCGCGAGGCTCTCCAGCGTGAAAAGGAAGCCGAGCATGGCGCCGACCTGACGTACCCCCGTGTCGTCGTCGGCGAACGCGGTCGGCAGCAAAGTGCAGTAGTGCGCGTATCCGGCCGTGACGAACGCCTCGCACCAGGCCGGCAGCTCCGGCTCCGTGGCCCGGTAGTGGGCCAGCAGCCGCCTGATCCGGCGCAGCACCTCGGGGGCGTCGTCGACCGTACGCTCGGCGGCCAGCAGCTCGACCGCCCGGTTGCCGAGCTCGTCGGCGAACCGGCGGCCGCCCAGGTAGAGGATCGCGTCCGCGACTGCCGCGAGCGCGACCCCGGCGGTGGCCTGCTGCTCCCACACCTTGCGGCGCAGCCGCTGCTCCAGCACCTGCTCGACGGTGACGCCCTCGTAGCCCAGCTCGATGATCGACCGCTGGTGCCGGCCGATCGCCAGGTCCCAGCTCTCCTGAATCGGCCGTTCGCCGAGGCGGCGCGCCCCCATGATCGGACGGACCGCGCCGTCGGGTAGCAGGTAGCGCAGCTTCCACAGCATGTCAGAGCATGGCTCCAGCTCCGGGTTCGCCTTCAGGTCGAGCAGCACCCGCTGCTGGGTGCGCCGGCTCAGGTCCAGGCCCAGCGGCGCCAACCGGTCGTACACGTCGCGGGCGAGCGGCGGGAGCGCGTCGTAGCCGACCACGCCGATCCGATCGCCGCCCAGCAGGATCTCGCACAGACGGCGGACGTCCCGGCGGCCCGGCACGACGTCCTTCTCGATGCAGGTCACCGCCGCGTCCGCGAAGTCGTACGGCGTGGGCCTGGCCCGGCCGCGCAGACCGGCGAGCAGGATCGACGTCTCGAACACGGCGATGGCGTCGGCCGTGCTGGCGAGGTAGCCGTTGCGGCGTGCCAGCCGCACGATGTCGACGCACCAGCCGCGCAGCTCGTCTTCGTCCAGGCCGTCCAGCACGGGCGGGGCGGCCAGGAAGCCCGACAGGCGGTCGCCGGCCGGTCCGCCGCCCGCGGGCGGCCCGGATTCGCCGACCTTGGCGGCCTTGCCGACCTTTGCGGCTTTGGTGGCTTTTGCGGCTTTGGCGCGGGTGCGGCCGTCCTGCCGCCCCTCCAGTCGGTACGGCGTCACGCCCCCGCGTCCGGCCGCTTTCGCCCAGGTCGCCGCCGCGATCGACACCGATCCCCGGGCGAGGCCGAACTGCGCCTCGATGGCCGAGTGGCTGGATGGGATGAGCCCGTACAGCCAGCTGGTTCCGGTACGCGGTTTGATCGTGTACGCGGGCGCTTCGGCCGCCAGGCCGAACTCCGCCACCCGGCTGACGGCGTGGAAGGCCCCGCACACGTACAGGCAGTCTGCCGGGGCGGCGCCGGAGGCGGCGAGGTGCTCGCGGATCCGCGTCCACATGTGGCGTTCGCGTTCCTCGTCGATCGCGAGCCGGTCGTCCTCGGTGGGACGCAGCCGCCGGAACAGGCTGCCGATCAGCGCCATGGCCTGCCGGTAGGTGTCGTAGTCCGCGCCGGTCAGCGGCTGCTCGACATACTGGTCCCACCACTCCGACCAGTGCCGGACCTTGCCGTGGTGCAGCAGGTGCGCCTCCAGATCGGCGAAGCGGGGCCGCAGGTCGCCGATCTCGACGCCGACGGCGTCCCCGTGCAGGATCGCCTCCTCACCATTCTCCCCCTCCTCACCTGAGGACGCGGTCTCACCTGCGGGCGCGGCCTCGCCGGAGGGCGCCGGGCCGTCCGGCTCCCCGGGCAGCCACTGGAAGACGTGGTCCACCGAGCGGTCGACCAGGACCAGCTCGACGCCGGGGGTGTCGAGCGCGTACGCGATCGCCTGGTATTCGGCCGAGGCCTCGGTGACCGGCGCCACCACGCTGAGCGGACCGGAGTCGGCAGGAAAGCCGTCGAGCCGGGTGGCGAACGCCTGCAGCGCCACCGGCAACCGGCAGTTGCGCAGCTCGTCCAGGAGCGGGCGCAGGTCCTCGCACAGCTCCAGGTAGACGACCTTGGGCCGCTTGGTGCGCAGCCGCCGGGTCATGGCCAGGGCCGAGGCCGGCGAGTGGTGACACACCGGGAATATCTCGAGTTGCTCACGGAGCATCCGGTCGACGTCGTCGACCATGCCCGCCAGGATGCCGGACAGGGCGTCCCCGCCGCCGGAGAACGCCTCGGCGGCGTCGAGGAGTTGCCCGCGCAGGGCGTCGAACGTGCTCATGACAGCATCGAGATCGTCTGCCGGCCGCCCTGGAGGAAGTCCGTCCACTCGCCGCCGTCCTTCTTGCTGCGGGGTTCGACGACCCCGTGCCAGTACTTGTTGAGTATCGCCAGATCCTCCGGAGCACGCCTGGCCAGCGAACCCACCAGCGAGCCGCCGAGGGTCTCGGCGCGCAGCGTCCGGTCGCCGAAGAAGTGGCTGTGCAGGATGGCGTCCTCCAGCACGCCGATCTGCTCGGCGGTGGACAGTGCCGACTCCAGCTTCTCGTCCTCGCTGGTGGCCGAGGCGGCCGCGGCGCGCAGGTCGGCGAAGCTCTGCAGCAGGATGTCCAGCAGCGTGGGCGGCACGTCCAGCTCGATCCGGTGCCGGCGCAGCAGCTCTGTGGTGCGGAAGCGGACGATCTCCGCCTCGCTGGTCTTGCTGGTCACCACCGGGATGCGGACGAAGTTGAACCGCCGCTTCAGCGCCGAGGACAGGTCGTTCACGCCCCGGTCACGGCTGTTGGCGGTGGCGATGATCGAGAACCCGGGCTTGGCGAACACGGTGTTGTCGGTGTCCAGCTCCGGGATGGACACGTACTTCTCGGACAGGATCGAGATCAGCGCGTCCTGCACGTCGCTGGTCGACCGGGTCAGCTCCTCGAACCGGCCGATCACGCCCTGCTCCATCGCGGTCATGATGGGTGAGGGGATCATCGACTCGCGCGACTGGCCCTTGGCGATCACCATCGAGACGTTCCACGAATACTTGATGTGGTCCTCGGTGGTGCCGGCCGTACCCTGCACGACCAGGGTGGAGTTGCGGCAGATCGCCGCGGCGAGCAACTCGGCCAGCCAGCTCTTCCCGGTTCCGGGATCGCCGATCAGCAGCAGGCCGCGGTCGGACGCGAGCGTCACGATACTGCGCTCGACGAAACCGCGGTCACCGAACCACTTCTGCGAAATCTCCCGGTCCAGGCCGTCGGAGCGCTCGGAGCCGAGCACGAACAGCCGCACCATGCGCGGGCTGAGCCGCCAGGAGAACGGCTTGGGGCCGTCGTCGATCGACTCCAGCCAGTCGAGCTCCTCCGCGTACTTCACCTCGGCGGGCGCACGCAGCATCTCATTGGTCATCGAGGTCTCCTAAGCGAGGAAGTTCTTCAGTTCGAACACGAGTTTCCGGATGTGGCCGGAGATGACGGGCGTGCCCAGGTCCTTGAGCTTCTGCCGGAACCACGGGTTCACGCTCTGCCGGCCGCCGCTGCTCACCGAGCCCACCGGGATGAGCCGTACGCCGGAGCGGTGCAGCGCCTCCATACCGGCGTAGACGCCGTCGCAGTCCCACTCGTAGAAGTCCGAGATCCACACGACCACGGTGTCGCGCGGGTCGGCGACCTTCGGCCGCGTGAGAGCCAGGGCGGCCGTGCCGTCGGTGCCGCCACCGAGCTGAGTGCGCAGCAGCACCTCGAACGGGTCGTGCACCCACGGGGTGAGGTCGAGCGCCCGGGTGTCGTACGCGACGAGGTGCACATCGACCTTGGGCAGCCCGGCGAAGATCGACGCCAGGATGGTGCAGTTCACCATCGCGTCGACCATGGAGCCGGACTGGTCGACGACCACGATCATGCGCGCCGGGGTGGTACGCCGCGCCGTACGCCGGTAATACAGCCTGTCGACGTAGAGCCGCTGGTCCTCGGGGCTGTAGTTGGTGAGGTTCTTCCAGATCGTCCGTTCCAGGTCGAGGTTGCGGAACACCCGCTTGGGCGGCACGGACCGGTCGATCTCCCCCACGCCGGCCTTCTCGACCTGGGTACGGAGCACCTCGGCGACCTCGTCGACGAACCTGCGGATCAGCGCCTTGGCGTTGGCCAGGGCCACCCCGGACAGGTTGGACTTGTCGCGCAGCAGCTGCTCCACGAGCGACATGCTCGGCGTGAGCCGCTTGGCCAGGTCCGGGTCCGCCAGGACCTCGCGCAGCCGCATCCGGTGGACCAGGTCGCCCTCCAGGTCGGCCAGCGCACGGGCCAGTTCCGGGTCGATGCCGTCGCCGGCCCCCGAACCCGCACCGGAACCCGCACCGGAACCCGCACCGGAACCCGCACCGGAACCCGTGCCGGGTCCTCCGCCAGGTCCCACGCCGGGACCCAGGCCGGGTCCCGCGCCGAAACCCGCACCGGCTCCCGCACCCTGGCCGCTTCCCGCACCCGTGCCCGACCCGCCGCACATGGCCTGTTTGAACCAGGCGGCGTCCTGCTGCCAGGTCGCGAGCCGCGTGGCGGTGACGTCGCCCGTACCGGTGGCGAAGACGTTGAGCAGCAGCTTCGAGACAAGCGCGGCCCTGCGCACCTCGTCTCCGGGCGCGTCCTCCCCCGGCGCGAGCAGGTTCTGGAACTCGGCGGCCAGCTCGGGGAATCGCTGCACCAGTGAATCGACCGAGACAGAGGGGTCGAGCACGGCGGCGGGCAGGCCGAGATCACCGACGACCGCCATGCTCGCTGTCTCCAGCGCGGGCTGCTCCTCGTGGTCGAAGAGCCGGGCGAGCAACCGCCAGTACAGCACCTGACGCCGATTACGCTCCGCGCCCGCACGGTCGCCGATCGAGATGTGATCGCTCATTTCCGCAGCAACCGTCCGGCTCGCTCACGCAGCACGGCGACCGCGTCTCCCGCCCTGGCCTCGGCCTTCACCACCTTGGGATCGGTGGGGCCCTGGGCCCAGTCGCCGGTGCCGATCTCGACCGTCTCCCGCTTGACCTTCGCCTGTACGGCGAGAGGCTGCAGCAGCCAGCGCCCGCCGTCCCAGCGGACCAGCCCGACGCAGGCCGAGGAGCCGGCGACCAGCTTCGGAGTGAGCGGGCCGCAGGAGGGCAGCCGCCCGACGTCCACGGCGATCTCCGCTCCGCCGAGATCGAACGAGCCGTCCTCGGTCACCTTGTAGCCCTCCACCAGCACGGGTTCCGCGATCCGCACCGGGACCCGCTCCAGAGGCGGCACCGCCGGGGCGAGCACGCCGGCGAGATGCAACCGGGCCGTGGTGAACGAGTCGGCCGGCTTGCCCAGGAACGCCCTGTCGTCGTGCCAGACCAGGTCGCCGCTGTCGAGCAAAGGCAGATCGGTGACCTCCAGGGACCGCCGGTCGGCCAGCGCGGCGAGTAGCACCTTGTGTTCATGCGCCGGCTTCCACAGCGCGGGCCCGACGATGGTGTCGACCTTGGCCGCGGTGACTCCGGTCCGCACCAGCCGGGCCGGGCCGCCGTCGGCGGGCTCCAGGACGGCGTGGACCTGGAACTGGACCGCGGTGCCGTGCTCGTGCACGTCCACACCGAGGACCAGCAGCCGCCCCGACACCGTACCGACCGGCACCGTACCGACCGGCCGCTGCTCTCCGGGCAGCACGCCGTCCTGCGCCAGCAGCACGGCACGGGTCCACAGGTCGGCCCAGCGCCGTACCGGCAGGTGCTCCATCGCGGCGATCGGGCAGGAGGCTCGCAGCTCGGCCGCGAAACCGTCCAGCAGCACGGCGAGCCTGCGCTGTCCCGGCACCGCCATGAGCGCCTCGATGATCTGGTCGACGGCGGAGACGAGGTCGTGGTCGACTCCGCGCCAGCCGGTGATGGCCAGTTCGCGCAGCCAGGAGCGGACCCCGCCGAGCACGTTGGCGGTTCCGTACGGCTCGGACTCCGGCCCGGGGCTCCAGGGGCCGCGCTCGCGTCCCAGCGCCTCGTCCAGATCGGCGAGCAGGGCGTCGTGCACCGCGCCGAACAGCGCGGCCCGGCCACCCGCCAGCGCGGTCAGGTGCTCCTCCGCGATCCGGCCGGAGGCGACCTCGTCCGCCGCCTCCGCGAGCCGCTCGCCGATCGGGGTCGCCGTGAACGCCCCGGCCAGTGCCGCCAGCGCTGCGGCCCGCTCGTCGGCGAGCCGGGCGAGGCCGTGCACGAGGGCGTCGTCGAACCCGCCGACCAGGGCGAGCGCCTCCCTCGCGCCCTCCGGAGCGCCGTCGAGCAGTTCGGCAAGCTGTACGGCGAGCATCAGCGCACCGCCCCTTCCGCGGGGAACCAGTGCATCTCGGGGATCGGCATCGTGGTGTCCGGCACCTCCAGGTAGGCCAGGTGGCGCAGGAAACGGCTGAACACCATGGCGGCGGGGGCGGGCCTGTGCGCACCGGTCAGGCAGTCGACCAGCTCGGTGCCGTCCGGGACGTCCACCCGCAGGTAACGGGCCACGCGGTCGAGGCCGTACTGCAGGACGGCCTCGGCGGTGAGTGCCCGCAGGTGCTTGCACGGCGAGCCGTACAGCCCACCGCAGGGGCGGTTGTTGTTGGTACTGCAGTTGTAGTCGTGGGTGCCGGCGGCGATGGAGGAGACGTAGACCCGGCCGATGTCCGAGCCGCTCGACACCACGCCCTGCAGCCGGCCATCCGCCAGTTCGGCGAAGGGGACCTTCGCCAGCTTGCGAGGCTTGACCGGGGGCACCACACGCAGCCTGCTGTGCTGCGCCCACACGGTTTCGCCGTTGGGGGAACGGTCGTTCATGGCCTCGGAACGTAGCCGATCACGCCGACAAAACCGGGTCCGCGCCTGTGGGGGCACACCCCTCTCGATCCCTTGCCAGGGCCGACCCGGAGCCGGTCGTGCATGCGTCGCCGTCTCGCCCGGAACGGTTCCGGCCCGCACGAGCGCCGCCGGCCGCAGAGAGGGGCACGGGGGCCGGTGGCCGCGATCACCGGCGTGTGACCAACGGATCAAAGACTGGAACCCCGATTGGATAGCATTACTATCCAGATTTGGATAGTCTGTCTATCCAAAGAAAGGGATGCCTCATGACTGTGATCGTTCTCACCGCGTCCACACTGTGCTTCCGCCTGCTGGGCGCACTGTTCGGCCCGGCCCGTTTCGCCACCTGGCGGGTCAGCGCCGCGCACGGCCTGGCCGTCATGCTCGTGATGACGGCCAGCGCCCACTTCGTCCCGTCGAACGTGACTTTCATGCCGAACCACGCCGATATGGTCGCCATGGTTCCGCCGTTCGTCCCGTTCCCCTCCTTCATGGTCCACCTGACCGGCGTCCTGGAACTGGCCGGGGCGGTGGGCCTCGCCCTCCCGGCCACCCGGAAGGCGGCCGGGATCTGCCTGGCACTGCTGTTCGTACTGATGTTTCCGGCGAACATCCACGCCGCGCTCGCCGACGTGACCCTGGCGGGCAAGGCGGCGACCCCGCTATGGCAGCGCATCCCCGAGCAGATCCTCTACATCGGCATAGCGCTCTGGGCCGCGGACGTCGCGGCGAGGCATCCGAGCCGTACGGCACCCACACCGGCCGCGTGAGGCGGCCACCACCGACAAGGCACGGATGCGCCATCGGCCCGCCGGCAGTCGTCCCGGACCAGGAAGACCCACAGCGGCGCCCGGCCGAAAACCGGATGAACACACCGTCGGCCTCATCTTGCGAGGAATTCCGACTCCGGCCTGGCGGCCGAAGATCCGGTCGAAATGAAAATCACTCCCCGAAAAAAATCACTTCGGGTCCGCCGACACGCACAGCCGGAGTCGTCACCCACCACACACGTAATTCGGACTCCGACTAAAGGCGATCAGGGATGTCCTAAATAGCATGATTAATCCGGTATTGACGGGTATTGATCGGCAACACTACTGTGCTGAATATGTTCACTGAACGCGTTCACCGATTGCCGGTGGAGGAAGCGCAGGCGCTGCCACGACGTCGGCGCGATAGGCGGGCGGCAAGCGCCGTCATGCGGGGACGACACCCTCTTTCCATTCCGGCCGGTAAGGCGCTCACGTGCGGACAGTGGTGGACCACGGGCGTTTCCGGTGCGATCAACACGGTGTGAGCGCGATGGCGTCGTCAACGATGCTCGACGTGATGAATCGCAGTGCGCGACAGGCGGGCGGGGCCGGCGCGCGCTTTCACCAGTCGCCTAAGGACTCCACATTCCTCTCGTACGCCGACCTCGACCGGCAGGGGCGGCATGAAGCGGTGCTGCTACGGCTGGCGGGGCTCGAGCCCGGGGATCGGATCGTATTGGCCTTCCGCCCCGGCCTGGACTTCCTTCGCGCGGTGTACGCGGCGATGTACGCCGGAGTCGTTCTGATACCCGCCCCCATTACGGTGTCGCACAGCATCGACACCGTACGCCAACGCATTCTTTCGATCGCCGCCGATTCCGGCGCCAGACATGTTCTCAGTACCGGCGACCTGGCGGACGGCCTGGGCGATCTCGGGCCGGACATCTCCACGGTGATCCTCTCCGACTCGGGCGGGAGTTCACTGGCGGACGATTGGCGGCATCCGGGGACCCGCGCCGACGACATCGCGCTGATCCAATACACCTCCGGTTCGACCCGGGCGCCGAAGGGCGTGGCGATCACCCACGAGAATCTGGTGGTCAACCATCAATGCATTTACACCGTGATGGACTACCACTCCGATTCGATGCTGCTCGGCTGGCTGCCCCATTACCACGACATGGGCTTCAGCCTCTATATGCAGCCGATCTTCGGCGGCTTCGACCTGGTCGCCACGACTCCGGCCCAGTTCCTCCGGCGGCCGGTTCTGTGGCTGCAACTGATAACGCGCTACAGGGCCACGTCGACCGTCGCTCCTGATTTCGCCTACAACCTGTGCGCCCGGCTGGTGACGGACGCGCAACTGGCGACGCTCGACCTGTCTTCCCTGAGAACGGTCATCACGGGCGCCGAACCGGTACGAGCACGGACCCTGAACGATTTCGCCGCCCGCTTCGCCTCGGCGGGCTTCGACCCGGGCGCCTTCGTGCCCGCCTACGGAATGGCGGAGGCGACGGTGTTCATCAGCGCCAAGCGGTCGCGGCTTCCGGTCGCCCCGTTGGCGGTGGACGCCGATGCGCTCGAACAGGGGATGGTGCGACCCGCGGGCGAGGGCAGATCGCTCGACGTCGTGCCGTGCGGGCCGCCTGCCCCGGGACACGATGTCGTGATCATCGATCCGAATACCGGCACGCCCTCGCCGGGTGACCGCGTGGGCGAGATCTGGGTGCGGGGTCCGAGCGTGGCGCGGGGGTACTGGGAGCAGCCCGAGGAGACCGCCAAGAAGTTCAGGGCCGAACTCGCCGAGGACCGGCGTGAATACCTGCGAACAGGCGACCTCGGCTTCTTGTCGGCTGGAGAGGTGGTCATCACCGGCCGGATGAGCGACGTCATCAATGTCCGCGGACGCAACGTCTACCCGAGCGACCTGGAAAATGCCGTATCCAACGAGATCGCTTCCCACATCGACCCCGTGAGCGCCGCCTTCGAATGGGCCGATGACGTGGTGGTGGTCGTCGTCGAGGCCGGGCCGCGAACGGCGGAAGCGGTGGCGGTCGCAGAAGACGTTCGCCGCAGGCTCGCCGAGAAGTTCTCCCTCGAACCGCTCGGTCTGGTCGTCGTGCGACGAGGGAGTATTCCGCGCACGTCCAGCGGCAAGGTGAGACGCAAGGCGACGCGCGACCTGCTCACGGCCGGTGAGCTTCCTGTCGTCTTCTCCACCGGCCTGCGCCTGGAAGCCGGCGAGTCGTGAGCAAAACGTTCCTCCGCGCGGCCGCCATCGACGAACATCTCGGGAACCCCGAAGATCCGCGGGCACGTATCCGCAGCAAGGACGTGGTGTCGGCCGACGAATCGGCGGTCTTTCCAGCGGAGACCGTCGACACGCTCAACGAATGGGGCATGCAACGCGCCTATGTCCCGGCCCTGTTCGGCGGCGAGATGCACGATCTGCTTACGCCGATGCTGCTGACCAGGCATGTGGCGAGGCGCGACCTCACCGCCGCCGTGGCACACGGCAAGACCTTCCTCGGTGCGCTCTGCGCCTGGTTGGCGGGAGGGGACATCGCCCTCCGCATGGCGTCCATCGTCGACTCCGGGGCCGCCGTGTCGTGGGGGCTGACGGAATCCGGGCGCGGATCCGATCTGCTCCGTACGCGGACGCACTGCACGACGGACGGCCCGACGCGGTTGCACGGCGGGAAATGGCCCGTGAACAACGCCACACGCGGGCGCGCCATGTGCGTCCTCGTCCGTACCCGGACAGAGCTGAGCCCGCGTTCGCTCTCCCTCGTTCTCGCGGACAAGGAGGAGATCGATCTCCGGCGGGTGAGCTACCGGCCGAAGGTTCGCACGCACGGCATCAAGGGCGCCGACATCAGTGGAATCGACTGGGACGGGGTGCCGCTCCCGGCCGGCAGGTTCATCGGCGAGCCGGGGCAGGGCCTCGAACTGGTGTTGAAAGCCCTTCAGATCACCAGACCGGTCTGCACGGCGCTGTCGATGGGCGGCGCCGACACCGCGGTCGCGACCGTGCTCACGTTCCTGTCCGACCGGCGACTGTACGGACGCGGGCTCGTGGATCTGCCCGGAGCGACAGCGGACGCCGGTGCGGTCGTCGCCGACGCGCTCATCGCCGAGGCCACCGCCATGGTGGGCGCACGGCATGTGACCGCGTACCCCGAGGAGATGGGGCTCGTCAGCGCCCTCGTCAAGTACGTCGTGCCCGCGACGGTCGACACGGTCTTCCGCGACGCGACCCGGTTTCTCGGCGCCCGATCACAGCTCATCGGGCCGGCGAACGCCGGGGTTTTCCAGAAGGCGGCGCGCGACAACCGCGTGGTGGGCATCTTCGACGGGAACTCCGTCGTCAATCTGAACGCGATCATCAATGAGTTCGGCGCGATCGCGAGGGGGGCGCGGCGAGAGATCGGCGATCTTTCACCGCTCGAGGCGCTCGATCCCGGCGTCGAGCCTCCCGGGCTGGACTTCGGGCGCCTCCGGTTGCACACGAAGGCGGGATCGACGCTGCTCCGTGCGATCCCGTCGCTCGCATCGGCCGCGCTGCGGAGCGCATCGCCGGAACTGGCCCGCGCGATCGAGGTGTTCCGGGACGTCGCCGCCGAGGTGTCGGGAGAGGTATCCGGAGCCGGTGCCACGGCGAAGCCCGGGGCCGCGCACTTCGAGCTGGCCCAACTCGTGGCCGAGACGTTCGCGGGCGCGTGCTGCCTGCTCGTCCGTACCGGAAACACCGCCTCCTCGTCCCTCGCGCGGGACGACACCTGGGCCGTCGCCGCGCTGGGAAGGGTATGCGAGCGACTCGGGCGTCCCCTCCCGGACACGACCTCCGCATGCCGGGCCCTGGCCGGGCAGGCACTCGAGAGCAACCGGCGTGGCGAGCCCACCACACTATTCGAAGGTTGGTACGCCGCATGAGCCGGACAACGGCCGAACCGCCCGCGGGGCTGGAGGAACTGTTCGGAGATCCCCTCTCGCCGGACGGCGAGTTCACGTACGAGTCCATCTTGGCAGCGGACGCGCAGCGGCGACTGGTGGAGCCCGCCGAGACGCTCCTGAACCAGTGGGGCTTCGGGGCCGAGCTCGTGCCCGTGCATCTCGGTGGGCGGTGGAGATCCACCGAGGACCTCGTGCGACGCCTGCTGCCGATATTCCGGCGCGACCTCGCCCTTGGTCTGGGACACGGCATCACCACGTTCATGGCCGCGGTCAACGTGTGGCTTCGCGGCGATGAGCGGGCCCGGCGCGACCTCGCGGCCCGGCTGCTGAGGGGTGAGCGGGTCGCGGTGTGCTTCCACGAACTGGCGCACGGCAACGACCTGCTGCAAAACGATTGCACCGCGACATTCGTGGAAGACGGGCCGGTCCGCGGCTGGCGGGTCGACGGCGCCAAGGAGGTCATCAACAACGTCGAACGCGCCGAGTCGGCGCTGATATTCGCGCGCACGTCGGATGAGCCGGGTCCCCGATCCTTCAGTCTGCTGCTGTGGAACAAGGACGCCTCTCTGGCCGGCGGCGCGGACACCGGCCGCCGCGTTCTGACGGCAGGCGTACGAGGCTGCCGGCTCGGAGTGATCGAGTTCGACCGGCTCGTCGTTCCGGAGGACGCGCTGATCGGCGACGTCGGCGACGGCGCCGCCACGGCTCTGCGCGCTTTTCAGATCACGCGGCCGGTCGTCTCCGCGCTCGCCGTGGGAACCCTCGACGCCGCGACGAGGTTGGCGGTGCCGTACATGCGCGACCGCGCTCTGTACGGAGACACGGTATGGGACCTCCCGCACGCTCGGCTGCTCCTGACCCGGGCCTGGGCGGCGCTGCTCGTCGCGGACGCGTTCGCGAGAACGGCGGTGCGGGCCTTACATGTCCGTCCGGACGAGTCCTATCTGCTGAGCGCCGCCGCGAAGTACCTCGTACCGAAGCTGTTGAACGACGCGATGTACGACCTCAGTGTTCTCTTCGGCTCCAGCTTCTACACGGTGACGTCCCCGTACGGCATCTTCGAAAAATGGTTTCGGGATCTCGAGATCCTGCCGATCGGCCACGCCGGTTCGACGTCATGCCTGCTCAGCCTGATTCCGTATCTGCCGACCTGGGCACGCCGTTCCAGGAAATCGGCGCCCTATGAGGCCGCGCTGTTCGACGCTTCGGCCGATCTGGGTGAGCTTCCGTTCGCCGAACTGGGCCTCGGGGCAGGCCGCTTCGATTCGGTCACCGCGCCGCTCCGCGACGAGGCGATCACGTCGGCCCTGCGTTCGGCGCATCCCTCCGTCGCCCATCTGGTCGACCGGTGGGTCGACGAGCTCACGGCACTGCAGGACGCCGCGGCCGCACTCAGCCCCGCTTCGCTCCGGTCGGATGCCTCAACGGAGGCGTTCGACCTGGCACGACGTCTGACCGGCGTCATGGCCGTCGGCGCGCTCCTCGGCAGTTGGCACGAGGGCCGGGTGCGGGAGACCAGCCCGTTCAGCCGATCTCCCTCGGCCGTCGAGACGGCGCTGCTCAGAATCTCCGAGTCGCTCAGGCCGGCCATGTCCGACTCCGGCGTGCCCGTTCCCCGATCGGCTCCGTCACGGGTGCGCTGGCCTCAACACCTGGCCGACGCCGCAGCGGCCCACATAGCTTCCGCGACCGACGCAGGTCTCAGCCTCGGCGTCGAAGAGCTCGTGACGACCCGTCCCTCCCACAGTTCGAACGAGAGGCACCCATGACCATAGAAGCGCTGACAGTCGTCACCCTGGAAAGGTGGCTCAGGGACCGGGTCGCGGCATATGGAGAGGTCGCCCCCGACGCCTTCACCGTGGACACGCCCCTGACCGAACTGGGATTCAACTCGGTTTACGCCCTGACCATATGCGGCGATATCGAGGACACGTTCGACATCGACGTCGACCCCACCGTCGTCTGGGACAACCCGACCATTCGCCGGCTTGCCGCCGCGTTGTACGCGATCATCCTGAAGGAGTGATCGTGTTGGTGTCGCGCGGTGACTCGCGTGTTTCCCATACGCCCATGAGTTTTACGGATTCGATCTGTCCGGGCATCCTTACCGGCCTCCGCCCTCGATTAGAACGCTCCCCGGTGGATTATCGGAAGCACCGGGTCGTCCGAAAAGTCGGCCGACGGCGTCCATATGCGGGCAGAAAAGCAGGCGACCACCGCGGCTTGACTCGGATCCAGCACCCCACTAGCGTGATGAACATGTTCAATGAACACGTTCACCATGCTTCGGGGTGGCCTTAATGCCGTCACGTGACGAACTCCGCCGAGCCACGCAGGCGAAGATTTCGCTCGCCGCCGAGCGACTCTTCCGTGAACGAGGCTACAAAGGCACCACCATCCGTGACATCGCCGCCGCCGCGGGCGTGAGCACCGGGTCGGTGATGATGCTGGGAGACAAGCGCACCCTGTTGATCGCGATGTTCGACAGATCTATCGCGGAAATCCATCGACACCGGATGCCCCAAGCCCCATCACAGGAACCACCCGAAGGTACGGCTACGAGCACCGTCGACCGGCTGACCGAGCTTCTGAAGCCCTTTCTGGAGATCTTCGCGACTCAATCGGAGCTGGCCCGTGAGTACGCGTCCGCACTTGTCAGCGGAAATCACACGTCGGTGGTGTTCAAAGACCTGGGGACCACCCTCAGAACGGAGATCGAGACTGTGCTGACCGAGGACGGCATGGACTCGACCAGCGCTTCCCTGGCCACACAGACCATCTATCTATCCTATCTCGGAACCCTTTTCGCGTGGGCCGGAAAAAGCGGATCCGACATTTCCGAACCGCTCCGGAAACTACGCGTGATCATCTCTTTCGTAACCGCACCTAAGGAGGCGTAAGTTGACCGAGACCCCTGACCCGTCCTGGTTGGTTTTAATACTGGCGGGCTTGCTGTTCATGGACGCGGCGATGTCGGTGCGTCCGCCGAAGTTCATTCGAGACTGCCTCAACGGCGTCCACTTCCCACGCGAGTGGTGGTGGATCCTTATTGTGATCAAGCTGCTGGCGACCGCCGGTCTGATCGTCGGGATATGGGTACCCGGGGTCGCGTTCGCCGCCAACGTCGGGGTCATCGCGTACTTCCTCTGTGCGTCCGTGGCGCATATCCGGGCACGCTTTCTCCGGCAAGAGTTCTGGGTCAACTGCCTCGGCTTCCTGGCCGTGTCGGTCCTGGTTCTGGTCTTCGCATTCTTCGTGTGACGAGTCGCTGTTCAGGCACAGACAGGAGGGTGGAGGGCAGTGTCCGTGCTTCCTCCCAGGAATATCGGTCTGCTCTTTGACTGGCATGCGGCCAAGTCGCGGACGACCGAGCTTCACCTCGACCGGCCGTTCGACATCGACCCGGACGGCGGTCTGATCTACGATGCGGCCGCTCTCGCACATCTGGTCGGGGAGATGTCGGCCTGCTGGTACGCGGCCGGTGTCCGCCGCGGAGATCGCGTCGCGGTCATCAAGCGGAACCACTTCGACGTGATCGTCCTGTCCGCCGCGGCGGCGCGGATAGGTGCGGTAGCGGCGACGATCGCCGAGGCCAACCCTCCTGCGCACCTCTTCGAGATGCTGCAGAGGCTGCGCCCGATGGCGACCATGATCTCATCGAAGGCGATGCGGGAAGCCCGGCGTCAAGGTATCGATCTCGGGGCGTTCGGGCGAACCATCCTCCTCGACGATGATCACGGAGCTCGCGCCGGACGGCTGACTCTGGACGAGCTACGCGGAGCACCCACACCGGCACCCGATATCCGGCCGGACGGCGAGCCGATGATGATCACCCACACATCCGGGACGACGCGTACGCCGAAGCTCGTCGTGCATACGGCCGACTCCAATCGAGCGGGGACCAGGCTGGAGCTTCTTCCCCTGCCGTTCGCGGTCAGCCGCCGCGACGACGTGTGCCTCAGCTCGATAGCGTTCGCTCATTCGCGCGCTTACACCTGGGCCGCCGCGCAGTTTCGGTGGGCGCCACGCCGCCTCGTGATCGCCAGCAGTCACGCGGTCGCCGATGTCGAGCGCGTCTTCGAGTCACAGCGGCCGACGACGGTCGAGGCGATGCCGAACGTGTTCCAGCATTGGCTCCCCCTCATCCGGCGCCGGCCGCACCTGTTCGCGCAGGTGCGGTACTACATGAACACGTTCGACATCATGCACCCTTCGATCGCGCGTCCGTTCATGCAGGCATCGAAGCGGCGTAACGTGCTCTGGGCGCACAGCTGGGGACAGAGCGAGGTCGGCCCGATCGCCGGGGTCCCGTACTCCCGCAGGAAACTCAACCGGCTCGCCGGCTCCACCCGCGACAACATGAACCTCATGGGCTGGGTGTGGCCAGGGCTGATGCAGGCCAAGGTGGTCGATCCCGACACCGGCCGCCACCTGCGCGCCGGTGAGGTCGGTGTCGTGCTGGTCAAGACCAAGTCCCTGTGCGTCGACTACCTCGGCGAGACGGATCGCTATCGGGCCGAACGGTCGGGCGAGTGGTGGAACACCGGGGACATCGGCTTCAAGGACGCGCTGGGCAGGATCCACTTTCTGGACCGGGCGGTCGACGCGGTGCCGGGAGGAAGCGCCACCGAGATCGAGAGCGTCCTTCTGCAGCGCATAGACAACGCGCTCGAGGTCATCGTTCTCACGCGAGGAGAGCTCCCCCCGCTGCCTGTCATCAGCACGGAAGACAACAGGCTCGCCGCCGAGGACTGGTCACGCGCCACACGTGGGCTACCTCAACTGGGCAAGCCCGTTCTCGTCCCCTGGGAGGAGCTACCGCTGACGTCGACCTGGAAGGTCCGCCGCAAGGAACTCCGCGAGAAGGTGTTCG
The DNA here is from genome assembly GCF_050942215.1 of Sphaerimonospora sp. CA-214678. Taxonomy (GTDB): domain Bacteria; phylum Actinomycetota; class Actinomycetes; order Streptosporangiales; family Streptosporangiaceae; genus Sphaerimonospora. The sequence goes on along the minus strand of NZ_CP192056.1, from coordinate 452,486 downwards.
CCGAGACGGCCGACCGGACGGTACTTGAGGAGAGATCGGCGTGACCACGGTCACGGACATCTGGCACGACTGAGGCGTTCAACAATGGATATTTATGCACGCGCTCTGGAGCAGACTCTGCTCCGCGTCCCTTACAACAGCGCGACCCAATATCATCGGTATTTCGGCGATGGCCCGGCCGATCCCAGATTCGGCGCCGCATGCATCATTCAGACGACCGACGTGGCGGAGCGAGCCGTGGCCCTCGGCGCTCCGGATCCGGTGTTCATCCAGGATATGCGACATGTGGGAGCGGTCTTCCACCATGACGGGGAGATCGTGGTCCTGGATCCGTACCTCCTGCACCGCGAACCCATCCGATTCACAAGAGAAGAAGTCGAGTCCGGGGAAGCCACCATAAACGTGCCGGCCGCGCCCCTTCGCCGCGATCGCACCGGAGCACCGCGGGACGGGCGGCTGCACGCCAGATACAAGAAGAACCACAACGGCTATGTGATCCGGCTCGACTACTCCAAGTACAGTCCGGCGAAAGACCAGTACGTCGTGAGCAGGCACTTCTCGCTCCGCTCGGGCGAGGTCTTCAATCTGCGGGAATTCACCGAGGACCTGCGTGCGCTGATGACTCATCCGGAGCAGACGAGCGTGTCGATCCGGGCCGTGCTGCCGGGGATGACGCGCACCGCCGAAGCGATCATTCCCCTGCGTGGCTTCTCGCAGCGGACCTTCACCCCCGATGACATCTGGCTGCGTACCGGCGAGGGGGTCGTGTCGCGCAACTCGGACCCCGGATCACCGGCCGTCTGGGCCGACCTCGAAGACTCGCTCGGTGTGCCCCGGGCGGACATCGCGGACCACCTGGTCTCCGCCGCGGTGATATATCAGCGCATCGCAGATCCAGAGCAAGAACTCGAACCATACCCTTTGGAGAATTAGCAGTGCGGCTTGACCGGATCTTCATCGCGGGAACGATTCAGGGCTCGAATCGCGGGACGGACATCGAGGACCAGAGTTACCGCATCGCGATTCCCGCGATGGTGGCCCGGTTCTTTCCCGGAGCGGAGTGCTTCGACCCGAGTGCCGACGTGGCCGACAAGCTGGCGGACCCGACGGTCGCGGCACTGGTCCGATCTCTGCTCAGCGACACTCCACCCACCCTTGAGACGGCCTCACTCCCCGCTCAGCTCACCGAACTCAGGACGATCTTCCATGACATGACCCGTGAGGTGGCGAAGTGCGACCTGTGCATCGCCTACCTTCCCGGTCACACGCCGAGTATGGGAACGGCGATGGAAATGTACGCCGCCTACCTCAGTGATGTGCCGATCGTGACCGTGACCGACATGGTCGCGAACCTCGCCGTGGTCTCGGTGTCGACGTGGATCCTGCGCGACCTCGAAGTCCTCGAAGAATGGCTGGCCCAGCGGTCCTCGTCGAAGGGCGGAATCCCGGCATGACACGTCGCGCTCGATAGCCGGTCTTCCCGCTCATCCGCTCCGCCCAGGAGCCGGGCGGACCCTACCCGAGCCCGAAGCCGATCACCGCCAGGCCGGCCCGGGAGAGATCCTCATGGAGTGGGCGGTGCGTACGACGTGGAGGCGGTGCCCCGGCGTCAGGTGATGGTGAGCGTCGTCACCCCGGTCGCGCTCGTGAAACCAGTGGTGAGACACTGCAGCAGCCCGGGTTGCGGAAGCGTGCTGACGTGCAGCGTGCTCCGGCCCTGGAACCGGCCCTGGACGACCTTGCCGATGGTCGTCGTGACGACCTGGCCGGCCACGGCCGTGCTGCTGCCGGACTCCTCGATCACGCTGGTGTCGCCCGTACTCCAGGTGACGGTGCGCTTGCCCTCGAACCCGCCGAGGAGCTCGTTGCAGCCGACGAAGACGGTGACCTGATTGCCGTAGGAGCCGCTCGTCACCTCGCCCGCGCCGTCGATGCACGAGCTGAACTGGGCAGTGATGGTCATTTCGATGTCCCGCTGCTGAAAGGTCACCCCCGGGTCGTAGGTGACGGTCTCGGTGCCCTGGCACTGCAGCAGCGTGAGCGGCTCCGCATGGGCGGTGCCCGTCGACAGCACACTCGCGCCGAGCACGGCGACGGCGGCCAGGGCCAGGGAGCGTGTGCGTGTGCGTGATCTACTGCCGGTCATGAGCGGTCTCCTCTGTGTGAGCCTGCTGAACCTGCTTGATCCGTTCATGAGACGCACAGCGGAAGCGACGCGATTACCGGATGTGAGGGAGTGGCCAAGAGTGGCCAAGGGCCACTACATCCTCACCGGGGCCGGAGGGGTGGTCCTCGATCTTCAGGGGTGCCCGATCCCGCTGGACTACTGGTTCGACACCGTGGCCTACATCCAGAAGGTGATGGACCGGCGCCGAAAGTTCGTCGCCGCCTCCAACCTGCCGCCGGCGGAGGACACCCTCGACACGATCAGAAGCTGCTTCGCTCCGACGACCTGGACATACCGCGGCCTGAAACGTTCACTGGAGCCGGGCAGCGCAGGTTGAGGATGGCTTCGCGTCCTGGAGTCGAACCTCTACCGTGTACGCCGTGATGATTCAGGTAATCGTGCTCAACGGCGGATCCAGCGCGGGCAAGTCCGAGATCGTCCGGCAACTGCAGGCCGTGCTGCCGCAACCCTGGCTTGCCTTCGGGGTCGACTCCCTCCTTGAGGCGATGCCCCACTCCATGCGGGAATCGGACTCAGGAATCGAGTTCGCCCCTGATGGTGGCGTGTCTGTCGGGCCGGAGTTCATGGCGCTGCAATCAGCGTGGATGGAAGGGGTCGCCGCGATGGCCCGTGCTGGAGCTCGGGTCATCATCGATGATGTCTTCCTCGGTGGCGCGGCGACCCAGCAACGGTGGCAGCGTGTTCTCGACGGGCTGGACGTCCTATGGGTCGGCGTCATGTGTGACAGCGCGATCGCCGCCGAGCGGGAGAGATCTCGGGGAGACCGGATCGAGGGTATGGCCGTGGCACAGGCGAAGGTGGTTCACGAAGGTGTGGTTTATGACCTGCGAGTAGACACCACGCGGACCGAGTCCCTGGACTGCGCGAAGGTCATCGCCGATCACGTACGGAAATCCGGCGAACGCGCGGATGGCTCTTCAGCCACACCCTGATCGCCGCCCTCCTGTGAGTGCCGTAGCTGTCATAGATCAGGTCGTCCAGCTCAACGGGAACGAGATCAAAGGGCGTGCCACCTGCGGGCGCGGTCACCCGTCATGAGGGAAGACAGTCGATTGGCCAGTTCAGCGCGGGCGGCGGTGTTGTACTCGGCAGCACGGATGAAGGCACCCAGGCTGCGGACCTCACGGATCTCGGCCAGCAGGTTGAGGTTGGAACTGCCGTCCGGGTCGATTCCATAGGCTTTACAAAACTCCCGCCATAAGGAGTCCGGATAACCGAAGCGGCGGGGACGCAGGTAGATGGGCATGAAGTCGTACTCGGGCGGGCCGATGCCGACGGAGTCCCAGTCGATGAGCACCCACCCGTGATCAGGGTGTGGCAGCAGATTGTTGGTGTGCGCGTCACCGTGCACGAATCCTTGCGGCAGCGTGGTGGCGCGCTGTGCGAAGCCCTCCTCCAGTTCCGCACAGCGCGCGATCAGCCAGTTCCGCTCGCCTTCGGACAGAACGGTGGAGGCGCTCGCGTCGGCCGCCGTGTTCCCGACTGGGCGGATTGGGGGCAACGGGAACGGCGGCAGCGGGTGCTGGTGCAGCGCGCGTAGCAGGCCGGCGAGATGCGTGACGTCAGCCCGGCGGCCATCGAGAGATGGCAAATACTCCCAGAAGGTTACGAGGCAGGCGCCGACGACAACGGGCTGGGCCACTTCAAGCGGCCGCAGCGCTGGAAAACCCTGATCCACGAGCCAGGCGGCGGTCTGTACGGCAAAGCGCATGCGATCCAGCGCTGAGGCGTTGCGGACGCGGGCGACCGCGTTCTCTCGCGGCAGGTGGTAGATCGCGTTGGCGTGGACGCGAAGCAGCCGAGCTCCGTCAGGGGCGAGCCCGACCTGCATGCAGGCATCGGACAATGCCTCCGCTTCGTCAGCCATGTCTCACTTAACGGAGAGCTCCCCCAACTCATTCTTCAGATCCGGGAAGGCATGGACGATGATACGGAGCAGTTCGGCCGCGTTCTCACGATCAAGCTGGAGAGTCTGGCTTGTCTTCTTCTCAGCCTGGATCCACGGGCCGAAATCTGACTGAAGTGCCCTGAATATGGGAAGAGGTGCCCTCCGAGCTGGGATGATGGGAGTTCTTCAGGCTTCCAACAACCAGATCGAGCGGACACCTCTCACGTGCGATTATTTCACGCCCCCGGCAAGACGCATGCAACCTTCGACGACGAGCACGTGATCGGCTTGGCCGGGCTACTGCCGGCGATGCGGCTGGCCGAGCGATGCGGCCTGGTCGAACTGGTCGACGAGTGCGTGGCGATCGGCGACCAGGACGGGGTGAACGCCCCGATCAAGGTGAGCGCGGTCGTAGCGGGGATGCTGGCCGGGGCCGACAGCATCGACGATCTGGACGTGCTGCGCCACGGCGGGATGGACAAACTTTTCACCGATGTGCGTGCCCCGTCAACGCTCGGGGCGTTCCTGCGGTCGTTCACCTGGGGAAACGTCCGCCAACTGGAGAAAGCCGGCCGCGCTCTGCTGCAACGGCTGGCCGCTCATATGCCGTTGCTGCCCGATGCTGGGGTGGTCGCGTTCTTGGACGTGGACTCGATGCAGCGGCGGACCTACGGGTACGCCAAGCAGGGATCGGGATTCGGCCACACCAAGATCCAGGGGAAGAGTGTGCTGGTCCGCGGGCTGAACGTGCTGCTGGCAACTCTGTCGACGCCGCAGGCCGCCCCGGTGATCGTCTCCTGTCGGCTGCGGGGCGGCAGCGCGAACTCCGCTCGTGGCGCCGAGCCGTACCTGCGCGAGTCGATCGGCGCCGCGCGCACCGTCGGAGCCGGCGACATCCTGGTGGTGCGCGCCGATTCGGCGTTCTACAACGCGGGCGCGATCGCCTCCTGCCGCGACCACCACGCGCATTTCTCGGTGACCGCGAAGATGGACCCGAAGATCAAAGCGGCGATCGCGTCCATCCCCGAGTCCGCTTGGATCCCGATCGCCTATCCCAGGGCGGTCTTCGATGAGCAGGCCGGCGGCTGGGTCTCCGATGCCCAGGTCGCCGAGATCCCGTATACGGCGTTCACCTCTAAGAAGGGCCGGGCGGTGACCGCACGGCTGATCGTGCGCCGAGTCAAACGCCTCAACCTCCAGGCCGATCGGGGTCAAGACGAGCTGTTCGCGACCTGGCGCTATCACCCGATCTTCACCGACAGCCCCTTCGATCTGGTTCAGGCCGAATCCCAGCACCGCGATCACGCGGCCATGGAACAGGTCAATGCTGATCTGATCGATGGGCCGCTGGCGCATCTTCCCTCGGGGATCTTCACAGCGAATGCCGCGTGGCTGACCTTGGCGGTGATTGCCTACAACCTGCTGCGCGCCACCGGCTGCCTGGCCTCGGCGTTCCACGCCAAGGCACGCGGGGCCACACTGCGCCGTCACCTGATCGACGTGCCGGCTCGGATCGCTCGGCACGGCCGCGGCCACATCACCGTGCACCTGCCCGAGCACTGGCGATGGCAGGGCGCCTGGATGAACCTCTTCGAGGCCACCCACCGGCCACCCCCGCAACAGGTGGCCTGACCGCCCGAACCCCGGTCACCGCACCTTTCGACGACCGCGACGGTCACCCGCACCCCCGCGCACCCCCACCCCGACCCGAAGGGCACCCGGACAGGCCGCGACTCGAGCGCGGCGGCCCCGCCACGCCGCAAAACGGGGCCCTTACCTGGCGGAACGGTCCTCGTCGAGGAATAAGACCGGAAAACGATCAACAGAATTCACGTCGTGGATCCAGACTCAGACTGCCGACTGTCCGATCCATAGGTGCTGAGCTGCAGTAAGACGCCCTTGCTCCCACGAATCACCTGATACCCGCACTCTACTTCTGTGGGGTGCGGACCAGAAGCCTTGGTGTCCTTAAAGAACTCTTTGATCTTCGCCATGACGACATTCTGGCCGCACAGGGGCAAACCCGCGAGTGCGGGTTGCGGACCTACAAGTCGTACCAGGCCAGCAGACCTTTTTTCATCTGGCGGACCGAGCGGGCGGCAGGTGATGAAAACCGAGTCAAGCTAGAGGGGGATGTCGTAGTCCAGCACCGCGCGATCGCCCGGGATCACGATCGGGTCTGCGACCTCGACCACGCGTCCGCCAGCGAGCATACGCCGAGTGATCGCGAACACCGGTACGCCCGGACCGATATTAAGCGTCTGCGCTTCCTCCCGTGTCGGCATGCGCGTCGCGACCGACTCGGTGATCTCGTCTACCTCTAACCCGAGTGTGCTCATCTGCGCGATCGTCCCACCTGGCCAGGGCTCGTTGTGCGGGTCCGCGACCGGCGTACCTTCCACGTCAGCGGCCAGCAGGCACGGGCGGGACATCTGCGATGGGATGCCGTTCGCGTAGAACACGAACCGCCGCTCAAGCACCCTTGCTCCTGCTTCTACGCCGAACAGCCCGGCCAGACGCTCGTCCGCCTCAATCCACTGGTAGGCCTTGTCGAGCCGGTACTGCGACCATGTGATCCCCGCATCCTGGGTGAAACTGGTCCGCAGCTCATCCTGCGGGCCGCGGTCAGCCTGGTAGCGCCTTGAACTGATCCGGCGAATCTGCGGCCGGTCTCGGACGATGGTTCCGCCGCGACCTGCGCTGTCGACAAGGCCAGCGTTCTTGAGCAGGGCGATGGCCTGTTGGATGACGATCGCGGAGACCTCGTACTGCTCGGCCAAGTCCTTCTGTCTGGGCAGCCTGTCTCCCGGCCGGTAGCGGCCAGTCAAGATCGCCGTCGCGAGTTCGTCGGCGATGTGCTGGTAGGCGTGCCCCGGCACCGGGCGACCCCTCTCCGTTCTTGGCTGAGTTGATTGACATGCACCATACTCTTTAGCCATTGTCATATATGACAATGGCTTATCGCATGAGGAAAGGTCAAAATAAGTGTTACCGCACGATCCCGGCAATCGGGTGCATCACACCTACGGCTGGCGTGATGAGCAATATCACCTCGTCTCGGACCCTGAACCGCTGGTCGTGTTGATCAGCGACACCGTGAGCAAGGGCACGCCCTATCCCAGCCTCGCCAAGGCGGAGGAGGCGCTGTGGGAAACGGTGGTCACGACGATCCTGGCCGCCCGGACCTACCTGGACCCGTACGCCGCCTGGCCTGGGGTGGAACTCGCGGTGGTCCCGGACCCGCTATCAGGCAAGGCCCATCTCGTCGAACGCGTTCATAGCCGGTGCAGGGCGTGGTGTGTCGATGGACCATCAATCGCGCTGCTGGCGTTCTACGGGCGACTCCGTCTGCTACTCCCGACGGATGAGCGTGAGGTGGCATAGGTGCCCAAGATCCCTGAGTTGGAGATCCCGGAGCCTTACCACGGCATTCACGCCGCCGTCGCGCAGCCCGACGCTGTAACGGTCCGGTGGCTGAAGCCGCAGCACCGCTGCCCTCGAACCAGGGTGAAAGAGCACACCTGCGAGTGCAGGGCGCGCATCTACGAGCTGTGCCAGGCCGGCGCGCTCTTCTTCGTCCGGCGGACCGACCGGACCCCGAAGGGGCAGCGGGTAATGGAAACCGAGTGGTCGCCTTTCGCCCAGATGCGAGAGCTCTGGCACAACATCATTACCGGTCGGGCCGTGTGAGCACGGCCAAGTAACCTCGTCTGGCTCGCTACCACGCAATGCCCCCTCCCGTGGGAAAGCCGAGTCCATCCGGCGGCTATACCGCGATGGCAGCGCGGCGGAACAGGTCGGCGGGCATCTCCTCGTCAAGCTGCCAGGTGATGGCCATGGGACGTTCGCCCTTATGTTCCACGTAGCGGACGGTGCCGTGGAAGACGAACGGCTCGGGATGGCGGTTCTCGTCCTCCTTGCGTTCCCGGGTGAACAGTAGGACACTGCTGCCCTCCCGTTCATGGTTCTGATAGCGCAGCCCGGTCGTCGATCGGGCGCCAGTGCGATGCTGAGACTCCCAGTGGAACCGGTTCGGAGTAAGGGCGAAGTCCCGGTACATGGTTTGCGGTGAGAACTCCTTCTCGTTCTTGTGCAGGGTGACAAAAAGCGCATCGCATAGTGTCGCCGGGCTCCATGCGACACCTTCACGCATGGTCGACGGCACCGATCCGCCCAGGGTCGCCCAGCCCAAGGCGGCGAGAATCTCGTCGGACGAGTAGCGGGCGTTGACCGCAAGCGGCACCTGCCGCAGCGGATCGGGCAGGGGCTTGGCCACATAACGAGGGCGATCGACGCCGTAGGCAAGCACCTGACGAATCTCTTCGGCCAGCATGGACTCGGCACGCAGCAGAGCGAGCCCTTCGTCATAGGAGCGGAACCCGCCGCCATCACGCCAGAACGAGAAGAACAGCATCCGGGCGAAGGCCTGCTCTACGGGAGAGCAGTCGTCGTAGCGGGGTGCATCAGGCTTCAGTAGTCGGGCGTACGCCTCGGCCCGTCGCCGGTCGTCCACGTGGAGCAAGGCGCGCACGCGACGGCCAAGCGCTTCCTCCATCAGGGAGGCGCCTTCGCTGACAAGCCCCGAACGGCGCAGCAGCAAGGTCCAGTAACGCCGGTTGCGGTAGAGGTCGCCGATGTCGCGCCCGGCTGCTTCGAGGTAGTTGGAGAGGGACGTCTCCGCGCAGGAGCGGATCTCCTGGCTGAGTGTGGCGACCGTGGCACTGAGATGGATCTTTAGCTCGGCGAGGAGGCGGTCCTTGGTGACCCGGTCCAAGACGATCTGGCATCCCGACGGCAGCCGTGGGAAGTTGTTCTTCACCTGGCCCTCCAGGCGTCCCCGGGTGAGCCCAGTCAGCGCCTGGAACCGGTTGCCGAACCGGTACTCCTTGCGGTGCTGGCCCACGAAGTCCAGGACCGTCAGCACGTCCTTGTCGGGGGTACGGCGGAGCCCGCGACCAAGCTGCTGGAGGAACACAGTCGCGCTCTCGGTGGGTCGCAGCAGAAGCAGCGTGTTGACGTCAGGGACGTCCAAGCCTTCGTTGAACAGGTCCACCGCGAAGATAACTTTGACCTCGCCGTCGCGCAGAGCTCGCAGCGCGGCCCTGCGGTCGCCGTCGTCGGTGGTCCCATCGACGGCCAGTGACGGCAGCCCGGCCTTGGTGAAGAACTCGGCCATGAAGCGCGCGTGCCGTACCGAAACGCAGAAGCCCAGCCCGCGGACCGCACGCAAATCACTGACCTTGTCTCGCAGCGCGTTGAACACCAGCCGGGCGCGGGCCGTGTCGCCGGTTAGCACGTTGTCGAGCGCGCTGGTGTCGTAGGAGCCCCGAGACCACTTCACCTGGCTGAGGTCGGTCTCATCATTGATCCCGAAATAGTGGAACGGGCAGAGCAAGTCCGCGTCCAACGCATCCCACAGCCTCAGCTCCGAGGCGATGCGCCCGTCGAAGAACTCGTCCTGCACCCAGGTCCCGTCGGCCCGCTCAGGGGTAGCGGTGAGCCCGAGCAGTTCCTTGGGCCTGAGATGATCGATGATCCGCCGGTAAGTGCGCGCCGCAGCGTGATGGAACTCGTCGATGACCACGACGTCGAAGTGGTCGGGATCGAAGGCGTCGATGCCGCAGGACGTGAGCGACTGGACCGAGGCGAACACGTGACGCCAGTGCCTGGACCGCTCCTCGCCGACGTGCAGTTCGCCGAAGTCGGGTGCGGCGAGTACCTGCCGGTAGGTGCGCAGCGCTTGGATAAGGATCTCTCTGCGGTGCGCCACGAACAGGAGGGAGGGCCGATGCCCCAGCCGCCGCTGCAAGTTGCGGTAGTCGAAGGCGGCCACGACCGTTTTCCCGGTTCCGGTTGCGGCCACCAGCAGGTTGCGGTGCCGGTCGTGCACGGTGCGTTCGACATCGAGGTCTTCCAGCATTTCCCGCTGGTGGGGGAAGGGGTGCGGGAGCAGAGCGGGGATGTCGAAGATTCGCTTGCCCGCTTGAGCGTGAGACAGCACCTCCTCGAGCCGGTCGCCGTCAGTCGCCGGGTTGTACGGCTCGAACTCTGGCCGGGCCCAGTAGGAGTCGAAGGTGCCCTCGAACTTGTCCAGCAGCCGTGGCGTTGTCACCGAGGACAGGCGGACGTTCCACTCGAGTCCGTCCAGCAGCGCGGCCCGCGAAAGATTGGAGCTACCGACATAGGCGGTGTCGAAGCCGGTACGACGGCGCAGCAGCCAGGCCTTCGCATGCAGCCGGGTCGAGTTCTGCTCGTAGTTGATCCGAACCTCGGCCCCGAAATCACCCACCAGCCGGTCCAGCGCACGCCGCTCAGTGGCGCCCATGTAGGTCGTGGTGATGACCCGCAGTGGGACGCCCCGGCGCGGCAGTTCGGCGAGTGCCTGTTCCAGGATGCGTAACCCCGACCACTTGACGAACGCGCACAGCAGATCCACCCGGTCAGCACTGGCCAGTTCGGTCGCCAACTCGTGGGCCAGGTTCGGATCCTCCGGGGCGTTGGTGAGCAACGCCGCCTCCGAGAGCGAGGTCAGCGGCCGCGCGGGGGAGGTCGCGCCGGACACGTCTTTGACGACCGACAACAGGCGGCTCGGACCGTCCTCAACGATCTCGGGGTCAGCCAACTGCCGCAGCAACTGGTTGGCCAGCTGAACCTGCTCCTCGGGGCTCTTGAGTGAGGCGAACGCACGGGCGGCCGTTTCGCCGACGAAACGACCTAGTAGGTGGGCAACCTCCGCTTTGTCGACATGGTCGACCTCGACGAGATGGCCCGATTCGCGCCAGGAGTCGCTCAGCTTGGCGAGCTGTCGGGTGAGTAGCGAGTCGTACAGGCCCTGAACCGGTGCGTCGTCCACGGAGAGGTGTCTCCCGTCCATGTCATCCCAGGAGGCAACCTCCTTGATCGCCGGCCAGCGTAACTTCTTTCAGCGGCTCCCGGGAAGATCTGTCGAATTGGAGATCCCCGGAGCGCGAGCAGCTTTCCTGATCCTCATGGGCTACGTCGATCGCGACCTCGGGTGGTCATCGCGCCTGCCCAATCAGTTCAGCCACAGGTGTTCGGCCTCCAGAGCGCATCCACGCAAACTCAGCAATTAACGTCTTGTTCCCCAAGCGGGAGAGGCGGCGGACGAAGTGTCTACGCCATCCGCAAATCGACCTTCGCCCGCCGCCCCCAGTACGAATGGCCCACCCGAGCAGATTCCTCGCCAGGCCGACCCCGAGTAGCAGAACCAGACCCGGCTGTCACATGCGACAGCGTCCTCACCACAGTCGGACAGTCCGGTGCCCACAGATTTCCCGTTATACCTTTGTTACCATCTCTGAACTAAAGTGGATCGACGGGCCTTTCTGTCCGGGCCCCGGAAGGAAATCGGGCGCTGGTGCTGCGCTGGTTCGTCGACATCACCCGGATCTGACAACTCGCCACCCAAAGGCGGGACATCGCCGACAACCGATCCACCTTTAACCAGGTCACCTGCGACTTCCGTGCCGTCGCCGAACACTCGAACTCGTTATTAAATACGATCTCCAAGGTCCTCGCAGCAGGCCGCTCTCGCTGCTAGCGCATCTGTGCCGACCACCAAGGCTGTCCACGTGTTGCTCCGTCTCGAATACGGACCGTCACCCTTGACCAGAGATCCTAAATATGGTTTTCGGTCACCCGGAAGGGGCTCAATACCTGCGACATGCGAAAATAAGCCGACTAGCTGCGATTTCTGACGACTTGGAGTCATGAGGAGCTTTGGCTCTGTTATAGTGCCAAGGCGCCAGGCCTGAGAGGTGTTGAGAACGAACACAGGACGGCCTTACGACTGAGAATCCGTCCTGAGAGGTCATCAGATAATGAACCTCAAGTCCAGGCTTCTGTGGAGCGCTCTCGCTGCGCTCGCTACAGCTGGGGTGAGTACTGCGGTGAACCTCGCTACCGAGTGGAAGCATGACCTGTGGGCATGGGGTGCAGTGTTTGTCCTGGCCATGGTGGCGGCTTGGCTCACTGATATGGCTGGTCAGGCTGGGAAGCACCGGACAACCGGCCACCAAAAGCAGCAGGTTCCGCCGGTCTTGCACTGGGAAGAACGGAACGGAGGTGCCCGAAGGATGGTGTCAACGACGAGCGAAGTGGTCGCGACCGAGTTTCTTAGGCATGCTCCCCCGCCGCTGGCCTCGCCCCCCGGATCCTCCCGGCCACAGCCCTAGCCAACCCTTAGATATGGAGGTCTCGCCCCGATGGCCAAGTCTCGTTTCCAGTACGTACTCCCAGATCACCGCGTTGAGTATGGCGTCGAAGTCGAAATCGACTCGTTGAAGGTTGACGAAGAGGCTCAGCGCGGGCTCAACCTGAAGCGAGCGAAGAGCATCGCTGACGGCCTTATCGTGGACGCTCTCGGCTCGATCGTGGTTTCCGAGCGTCCCGATGGCAATCGATATGTTGTCGATGGCATGCACCGAACCGAGGCCTGCAGGATCAGGGGCCTTCGAACCATCAAGGCAGAAATTCACTATGGCCTCACCCAGCAGCAGGAGGCGACTCTCTTTCTCATCAAGAACCGGGAGTCAGCTAAGGTCAGCACGCTGGACGAGTACAGGGTGGGTCTGACCGCCGGTGACGCTCTCTGCGTGAGCGTCGACCGCGTACTCACAGACCATAACCTTGGCCTGGGTTCGAGCTCAACGAACAGCGTGGGCGCGGTATCGGCCGTCTTGCGCATAACCAAGCAGTACGGGCCAGAGATCCTTGACCGCACTCTGACAGTGGTCGAGGCGGCCTGGGGCAGAGACAAGGAGACCTGGGATGGCGTGATCCTTGGCGGGGTCGCGATGTTCCTCAGTCGCCATGGCGCCAGCGTCGATGACCTCGAACTCGCGAAAAAGATGCTTAAGCGTGGCATGGCGGCGCGCTGGCGCGCTGAAGCTTTAACCCGAGCCTCGAATGGCGGCTACAACAACAGTGGCACCGGGTCTCGAGAGAGCCAGTGCTACCAGATGGTCGTTGAAAGCTGGAACAAGGGGCGTACCGCAGCCAACCGCGTCGGCTGATTCGGCCTGAAAAGCCGGCAGAGCCACATCGGATGAACCAGATTGAAATACCTGGTAGAAGCATTTCAGCCCCGACTTAATCAATATCGTGTCTGTCCCCTCCGCCTGGCGAGTTCGACTGTTAGGGCCAGGCCCCATTTATCGCAGGGCCCGTCTGCAACGATCGGGGAGCGTAGGTGGACGGCGTTCGGACCGAGTGAAACTGGCGTCATCGGGAGATCGCGAGGCGGGGTCGATGACGGGAATCTGGCAGGACACTCCGGATGGGCTGGTCCCACTGCCCACGCAGCCATTCCTCCGAGAGACGGACCTTCACTACAGCATCGAGGGGGCCCACCATGCTGCCGCTACGCGGATAGCCGAGGCTGGTGATCCTGGGCCGCGAGGTTCTCCTTGGCACCGGGTACGCCGATCTGGTCGCGATGGATGCCGACACCGGCCAGCCCGTGGTCATCGAGGCGAAGCTCACGGCCAACGCGGACCGAAGATCGGTCTTCACCCAGGTCCTCGGCTACGCGTCGCCCCTCCTCCGCCTCTCACCCGAGGCACTCGAGGAACTCATCCGCCCGCACCTGTAAAAGCGGGAGAGCTCCTCGACAGCGGAGGCGGTCGGGGTGGAGATCGCCGACGGCTCGGTAGACCTTGATGTTTTCCGTGGTCGAATGACACCGGCCTCCGGACATCCCGGGCCCCCGCCCGGCACGACCCCCTCCGCGGGCAGCGCCCGCTCATCGGGTCGGCTGCGACGTTCCGGCAGCTCGCTCCCGGCGCAGTGATCCCTCATCGTCCCCAACGTAGGCCCAGCGAGGACCTTTCACGCCGTTTTCCCACCGTACGACGGGAGATGCGGTGCACCACGAGCCGAAGTCCCCGGCGAGAGCGATGGTCCGGTCACCCGAGAACTTGTCCACCCAGCGGTAAGCGGCAAGGGCCCCGAAGATGAGGGAAGCGTAGTTGGGTGATCGTCCGCATACAAGGCGTGAGATATGCCATAATTCTTTTCGCTGGAGAGCAGGAGGAACAAGTTTGTCATATCCGTGCTTCCATCCCGAGCGTCGGGGGGATGTGCCCAAGCAGATGAGCCTGACGGAGTTCCGCGCCGCCTTCCCCGGCGAAGGGCAACATGTCGAGTTCAAGCAGGGCCTTCCCGAGGAGAAGATCCAGGAAGCGGTTGTGGCCTTCTCCAACAGTGACGGCGGTGTGCTCCTCATCGGGGTGGGCCCAGATGGGAACCTACACGGCCGCCGTCTCGATGGTGAGGCCACCGCCCGTCTGCATCGCGCTCTGACCAGGGCGCGTGACCCTGGGCGTTATGAGATCTTTGAGCTTCTGGTGGAAGAGACCCCACTCACCGTCGTCGCCGTGGCCAGGAGGCGGGAGGGCTTCAGCCAGACCGCCAACGGCCGGGTCCTGGTGCGCAAAGCAGCGATGAACGAGCCCTTGATGGGCTTCGATCTCAGCGACTTCATCACCAGGCGGGCCCTGGTGCGGTTCGAGATCACCGAGTCTGGTGCGGTGTGGCAAGACGTCGATGACACCTGCCGCAGATCCGTCGCCGAGATGTGGAACTGGCCGGATGACGAGAACCTTATCGATCGGCTCAGCGAGAAGGGTCTCATCCGCAAGCGGCGTTCGGAGCCGGCCGTCACCGTGGCTGGTGCACTGTATCTCCTTGCCGAACCACAGCGGGTGCTCGGCAAGTCCTACGTAGAGATCTTCCGGTACGGGGACTCCGGCAACGCCTACGACAAGCGCTCGGAGGTCACCGGCCCGCTGCCACACCAGGTGGAGGAGACAACCCGACTTGTAGTGGACGAACTCGGTTCGGACCTGGTCATCGTCGGCCTGAAACGAGTGGAGCTGCCCCGGATTCCGGTAGAAGTGTTGCGTGAGGCGATAGCCAACGCCGTCGTACACCGCACCTATGAGAACCACCGCAGCCCCGTCCGGCTGGAAATCCGGCCGGACGCGATCAAGGTCATATCGCCGGGACCCCTACCAGAACCCGTGACCGTGCAGAACCTACGGGAACAGAACGCGCCTCGCAATATGACCGTTATCTCCACCCTGCGCCGCTACCGGCTTGCCGAAGATGCCGGGCGGGGGATCGACGTCATGCAAGACTCCATGGAGGCGCATCTGCTGGATCCGCCGCACTTCATCGACGACGGCACCTCCGTCATCGTGGTACTGCCGCGTACCAGCACTGTTACCCCAGAGGAACGAGCCTGGGTGCAGGAGATCGAGAGCAGAGGGGACATCCGCGGTTCAGACCGCATTGTGCTGGTCCACGCGATGCGCGGTGCCGTGCTCACCAACCGGAGCGTCCGCGACCTTCTACAGGTCGACAGCGTGGATGCGCGAAACTGCCTGCAGAGGCTCAGAGACGCGGGACTGCTCGTGCAGAGCGGTGAACGGGGAGGTGCACAGTACGCCCTCGCACCGCAGCCGGCCATGATGCTCGGACGTCATGTCGAGCCTGCGGAATTCCCCCAGCTAGTTCTTCAGCTCGCCGCTGAGGGCCCGGTGACCAATCGTCAGGTCCGCGAACACACCGGGCTAGACCGCGCTCAGGTCACCTCCCTGTTGAACAGAATGGTCCAATCGGGCACCCTGCTCCGCCGGGGCGAACGCAAAGGCGTCCACTACATCCTGCCTTCGTGACGCACCGGACCTGACGATGTACGGAGGGCCGGGCACCACCTTTTCCGCTCCATACGGGGGCTGCGGCAGGTTGAGCGGGGTGGCTTCACCGGGGTACCAGGCGGCTTGCGGCGTCAGCCTCGGGGTGCCGACCGGAGGACGCAGGCCGACGCGGAACACCTGGTGCGGCTCGGCGTTCCCACATACGGGTTCCGGCGGTCACCCACGAATTGGCCGGCCCTGTTGTCCACCGAGACCAGCAGACAGCGGCCGGACCGGTCGAGAGTGAACACTGTGATGTTTCCGCAGCCTGCGGCGAAAGGCCGAGCCGATCGGCTGCTTCCTCGGCGGATCGACGACCACGATCTGCTGATCCCACATCTGTTCCACACTGACATGGGACACGACCATCCTGGTCTCCCCCGGCACGGTAAGCGCGGTCCCGTCCTCGGGGACACCCATGGTCAGGAGCGTCCCGGCGGCCGACAGGTCACTACCGGGCGGCGAACGTCCAAAGCGGCGAGCCGGGGTGAGCCGGCCTTGGCGAGGGCCCCGGAACACCAGTGTGTTCAGGTCCCGCCAGTGCAGACCGAGTTCCCCGTCCGGAAACGCGCCGAAGCCCTGGCCGTCCGCAGCCGACCATTCCCGGTGATCGTCGACCAGCCCGACGAACGTCCTATCGATCTCAAGAGAATCGTCCCGCTTCCCCACGGCACGCGAGTAGGCGATGCGGCCCTGCGGCGAGACGGCCAGGTCTTTGATTCGCTCAGGCCGGTGCGGCGAGGATGACCGCTACCGCCGTCGGCATTCAGAGCGTCAGGGGCCGGTCAGGCGGCGCTCGCCGCGGGTGGTGATCACGTAGACCTGCCAGTTGTAGTAGGCGTAGTAGTTCCGTACGTCCCGCTTCATCTGACGGGCGTGCAGCAGGACCGCGTCAACATACGCATTGGAGTGGTTGTAGGCGTACAACGCGCGCCGGTAGTCACCCGGCGCCCCCGAGGCGTGCAGGTAGTTGGCCGCGGCGAGCAGCGCGTCCCGGGTGTCGTGGACGTCGCCGCCCATTCCGTACGCCTTCCAGGTGCCCGGCATGAACTGCATCGGCCCCTCGGCACCCGTGTAACTCGGCGACCGCACCCGGCCGAACTTGGTCTCGACGAGCATCACCGCCGCCAGGACCTCCCACTCCACGCCGAACCGGCGCTCGGCCCGCCGGAAATGCTTGAGCAGCGCATCGGCCGGTTCCGGGGGCTCGACGCGGAACTTCGCCGTCCCGCTGACGGGGTGGGCCAGGGAGAGCAGGTTCCGTACGGCCGTCACGTTGTCCCGGGCCCGCCCGGCCAGGTCCTTGGACAGTTCGCCGTACGTCCGGGACGCGATCTTCGGGTTGCCGGCCAGATACCGGTAGACGCGCTGCTCGTACAGGGCGGGCAGGATCACCGACTCGGGGGCCTTCCCCTTGGCGGGGCCGCCCGTACGGACCCAGTCGTCGATGCCGTCGCGCAACAACGCGACCGTACGGCTCAGGGCGTCGGCCAGCCGCGCCGGGTCCTTGGGGATCGCCGCGTCCGGCGCGGGCAGATCGACGGCCGAGGGCGACTGCGACTGCGACTGCGACTGCGACTGCGACTGCGACGGAGGTTCGGACGTCGGCCGTACGGACGCCGTCTGCCGCGTCGCGCTCCCAGTGACCGACGCGGCATCCCCCTGTCCCACGGCACAGCCGGAGATCGGCACGAACAGGCCGGCGAGCACACCGGCGAGCAGCCTACGGCTCCACGGGGGCCGGCGTCCCTCCCGCCCATCGGGCCGAAGCCTCCGTCCGGGCCGCCCGTTCACCGCACAGTGATCCTTCACCCTCCCCAACGTATGCCCATCGGGGGATCCTCACCCGTTCTTATCGACCACCGACCACTCTCGCGGCTTATGAGGGTTTTTGGGAGACTGGGCAGCCATGTTCCCCCTGCTCGACCTCGCCGGAATCTTCGTCTTCGCCCTGTCCGGCGCGCTGCAGGGCGTACGCAAACGGCTCGACGTGATCGGCATGGCGGTGCTCGCGTTCTTCACCGCCGTCGGCGGCGGCATCATGCGCGACCTGTTCATCGGTGTGCAGCCCGCCGCGTTCCGGGATGCGGGATATCTCCTCGTGCCGATCGCGGCCACCGTCATCGCCTTCTTCTGGCATCCGCAGGTCGAGCGGGCCATGCCCGGCGTGCTCGTCTTCGACGCGGCGGGTCTCGGCCTGTTCTGCGCTATCGGCACCGGCAAGGCGCTGCACTACGGCCTCGCCCCGCTGCACGCCGTGTTCCTCGGGGTCTGTACGGCGGTCGGCGGCGGCGTCATCCGAGACGTCCTGTCCGGCGAGCGGCCGACCCTGCTCTATGACCGGCAGCTCTACGCCGTGCCGGCGATGCTCGGCTCGACGGCGATGGCCGTGCTGTACGCGCTGGACGTGCGGGGGTTCGCCGCCACCCTGTCGGCGGCCGTGCTCGCCTTCGCCTTCCGCATTCTCGCCATGCGGTACGGCTGGCGCGCACCCCTGGCCAGGGGCGTCAGCAGGCCGGGATGAGCGAGCACTCCCCCGGCGGCCTACCAGGGATCGTGCCGGCCGATGGCCGCCCGGCCAGGGCATGCCACAATCGTTAGGCTCGAACGGTGAGCGCTGGCAAGACACTGGTCCTCTGGGACATCGACCACACTTTGATCACCACGGGCGGCCTGAGCCGGGACATCTACGCCGACGCCTTCCGGGCCGTGACCGGCCAGACACTGCGGCAGGTCGCGAACATGGCGGGCCGTACGGAGCGGGCGATCGCGACCGACACCCTCCGCCTGCACCACATCGAGGTCTCCGACCAACTGCTCACCACGCTCGGCCTCGCGCTGGCCGAGGCGTTCCTGACGTACGAGACGGCGCTCAAGGAGCACGGCAGGGCGCTGGACGGCGCGCGCGAGGTGCTGGCCGCCCTCGCAGACCGTACGGACGTCGTCCAATCCGTGCTCACCGGCAACATGGAGTCGATCGCGATCGGCAAGCTCAAGGCCTTCGGACTCGATCACTTCGTGGACTTCGAGGTCGGCGCGTACGGCATGGACCACGAGGAACGCCCAGAACTGGTCCGCCCGGCCCAGGAGCGGGCCGCCCGCAAGTATGGCCAGGCCTTCACCGCCGGCAACACCGTGCTCATCGGCGACACCCCCAACGACGTCCTGGCCGGGCATCTGGGCGGCGCCCGGGTGATCGCCGTCGCCACCGGGACCTACGACGCGGCCGCCCTCCGCGAGGCGGGGGCCGAGATCGTCCTCACCGACCTCGGCGACACCCCGGCCGTCGTCGGCGCCGTCCTCGGCCGTTGATCGCACGCTCTACACACCACCCGGCGCTACACCCCGGCGTGCGAGGGTTCGTCGCCGCCGTCTCCTTCACCGTGCTCGCATCCGGCACGGGCGAGGTCTTGACCCACAGAGGGAATAAGACCAAAATTTGTTGGTGTTATTGAACGGATGTGGAGGTCGGCGGTGATCGGCGAACAATGCCCGGCGAAACACCCGGTACCGGCCTTCTCCCCCACCCCTGAAGGAGAGCTGATCATGGGTATCGCGGTACCGGTCACGCACGGCGTAGAGGCCGGCTGACCATGCACTCCAGCACCGCCCTGCGCGTCATCGACGATTCCGACCGCGACGTGGACCTGATCGCCGCCGAGCGGGCCGCACGCGAGTTCCTACATGCCCTCGGGATCTCCACCGACTCCGAGAGCCTGCGGAGGACTCCGGCGCGGATGGCTCAGGCGTACGCCGAGTTGTTCACCGCAAGCCCGTTCGACCTGACCACCTTCCCCAACGACGAGGGCTATGACGAGCTCGTGCTGGCCCGTGAGATCCCGGTCCGCTCGGTCTGCGAGCATCACCTGCTGCCCTTCGCCGGGGTGGCACACGTCGGCTACCTGCCCGGCGACCGCATCATCGGGCTGTCCAAACTCGCGCGCATCGTCGAGCATTTCGCCCGCCGGCCGCAGGTGCAGGAGCGGCTGACCAAACAGGTGGCCGACTGGCTCGCCGATCGCTTACACCCCAAGGGGGTCGGTGTCGTGATCGAGGCCGAGCACACCTGCATGACCCTGCGCGGGGTTCAGGCGATCGGCTCGAACACGGTCACCTCGACGCTGCTGGGCACCCTGCGCACCGATGCCCGATCTCGTCAGGAGTTCTTCGCTCTCACCGGCGCCCACGCCTAGACCACTCGATCACGCCTACTGGAAGACAGGAGATCATGGCCGTTGCACAGCGGAAATTCGTGATCATAGGGGGCGGCCTGGCCGGTGCCAAGGCCGCGGAAGCCCTGCGCGAGCAGGGGTTCGACGGGCGGATCACACTGATCGGCGGCGAACCGCACCGCCCCTACGAGCGGCCCGCGCTCTCCAAGGATTACCTGACCGGCAAAGCCGACCGGGACAGCCTATTCGTCCACCCGGAAGGCTGGTACGCCGACCACGACGTCGAGCTGCTACTCGGCGTCGCCGCAACCGGCCTCGACCGCAGGAGTCACCGCGTCGAGTTGGCCGACGGCAGTGCGCTTGACTACGACAAGTTGCTGCTGGCGACCGGAGCCGCCCCCCGGACACTGCGGATTCCCGGTGCCGACGCCCCCGTCGTGCGCTACCTGCGCCGGATCGAGGACTCGGAATCGCTCAAAGACGTGCTGAGCGGCGCGTCCCGACTGGCCGTGATCGGGGCCGGTTGGATCGGGCTGGAGGTGACAGCCGCCGCCCGGCAGGCCGGGGTCGCCGTCACGGTCCTGGAGGCGGCACGGCTGCCGCTACTGCGCGTGCTGGGACCCGAGGTCGCCGCGATCTTCTCCACCCTGCACCACGACCACGGGGTCGACCTCCGGTTCGGCGTCACCGTCCGCGAGATCACCTCCGCCGGGGTACGGCTGGGCGACGGCGACGAAATCGCCGCCGACGCCGTCCTCGTCGGCATCGGCGCCGTCCCCGACGTACGGCTCGCGCAGCAGGCCGGGCTGCACGTGGACAACGGGATCGTGGTGGACGCTAGCCTGCGCACCAGCGATCCCGACATCGTCGCCGTCGGGGATGTCGCCAACGCCTTCCACCCCCTGCTGAACGAGCGCATACGGGTCGAGCACTGGGCCAACGCACGTAAACAGCCCACTGTCGCCGCCACCACCATGCTGGGCAGGCACGCCGCCTACGAGGAACTGCCCTACTTCTATACGGATCAGTATGACCTCGGCATGGAGTACGTCGGCTTCGTCAAGCCCAACGGCTACGATCAGGTCGTCTTCCGGGGCGACGTCGCCGCACGCGAGTTCATCGCCTTCTGGCTCAAGGGCGATCGCGTGCTGGCCGGCATGAACGTCAACATCTGGGACGTCAACGGGCCGATCAAAGAGTTGATCAGGACAGGAAGATCGGTCGATCCGCGGGCACTGGCCGATCCCGGCCAGCCGCTGAGCCTACTCGCCGCCCCGTAACCCGTGAGGTGCGTACGGCATCGCGTCCGCGGTGGCCGGTGGAACGCAGGGGCGGCCACCGCTCAACGAGGACGTGTGCGAGCTCGGCCTGGATCTTGAGCCGAACGATGAGCGTGCGTGGTCGGCCGCGGCGAGCAGAGCATCGCGGGTGTCGTTGACGTCATCGCCCATGCCGTACGCCCTCCAGGCGCACCAAGCGGAACGAGGAGAGGCGGAACGAGCGGAGCGAGGAGAAGTCGGAACGAGCGGAGCGAGGCCGAGGACGCGGTGCGGGCAGGCCGACGAGGCGCCGGCACACCGGCCCTGAGCTTCGCCTGCCGCTGGGTGACGGCACTACTGGAGGGCGTCGAGGCCCGACCGTAGGTGAGAGATCCGTACGCCGAGCTCGTTGACCGCTCCGTTCAGCATGCTGTCCGCCGACTTGTCCGCGAGCTCGCGGACCCGCTTGAACTCGTCTTCGATGGCGGCGATCCGGTTGGACAGCTCGGCCAGCAGGGACACCTGCCCGGCGCCTCCTTTCGACGGGACGCCGTCCGACACCTCGCCCGCGAGCCGCTCGCGTAGCAGCGCCGACTGCTCGGCGAGCCGCTGGTTCATCGTGTAGAGCTGCACGAACACGGCGACCTTGGCGCGCAGCACCCACGGATCGAACGGCTTGGTGAGGTAGTCGACGGCGCCGGCGGCGTACCCCCGGAAGGCGTAGTCGGGAGCGCTGTCCACCACGGTCAGGAAGATGATCGGGATGTTGCGGGTCCGCTCCCGCCGCTTGATGTGCGCGGCGGTCTCGAAACCGTCCATCCCGGGCATCCGCACGTCGAGGAGGATGAGTGCGAAATCGGACGATAGCAGGGCCTTGAGTGCCTCTTCGCCAGACCGGGCCCGTACGGGGACCACGTCCAGTGAGCTGAGGATCGCCTCAAGCGCGATCAGATTCTCTTCGCGGTCGTCGACGAGGAGGACCCTTACGCGTTCAGCCATCGATCACGCCCCTTCGTTGGTGTCACGAGGCTCTGTGTTCGATGACGACCGTATCCGTTCCGCCGCTTCGGCGCGTCCGCGCGTCAACCAACCACGGAGTCGTTCCAGGAGCCGGTCGACGTCGACCGGCTTGGGCACGTAGTCGGACGCTCCGGAGGCGATGCTCTTCTCCCGGTCTCCGTGCATCACCTTCGCGGTCAGCGCGATGATCGGGAGGTCGGCGAACTGGGGCATCCGCCGGATCGCCGAGGTGGTGGCCCAGCCGTCCATCTCCGGCATCATGATGTCCATCAGAACGAGCGCGACGTCCTCGTTGCGCTCCAGCTGCTCGATGCCCTCGCGGCCGTTCTCGGCATAGACCACGGTCGCGCCGTGCCGTTCGAGCACGCTGGTGAGCGCGAAAACGTTGCGGATGTCGTCGTCCACGATGAGGATCTTGCTACCGGTGAGCGGGTCGTCCCCCTGCCAGTCCTGCCCGTCCATCACGGGGACGATCTGGGACGCCGACGTGTCCGTGGGCATCGGGAGCTCCGGGCGGACCTCCTCCGCCTCGAGGACGGGCATCGAGATGCGCGGGTCGGCGGCCTTCCCTCCGGTGATGGCCCCGCCGTCGGGTGACGCCAGCGGCCCCGAGTAGAGCATCGGCAGGTAGAGGGTGAACGTGCTGCCCATCCCCGGTGTGCTGTTCACGTGGATCTCCCCGCCGAGCAGGCGGGCGATCTCACGGCAGATCGACAGGCCGAGGCCGGTTCCACCGTACTTGCGGCTCGTGGTGCCGTCGGCCTGCCGGAACGCCTCGAAGATGACCTCCAGCTTGTCCGGGGCGATGCCGATGCCGGTGTCCACGACCTTGAACGCGACGACGCCGTCCAGCCCCCGGAGCGTCTCGTCGCTGTACGAAACGTTCCGCGGCGCCGGGATGACCTCCAGCCGCACCTCTCCCTTGGGGGTGAACTTGACGGCGTTGGAAAGCAGGTTGCGCAGCACCTGCTGCAGGCGCTGCTCGTCGGTGTGCAGATCGTTCGGTACGGCGGGGTCCACCATGATGGCGAACGACAGTCCCTTGTCCTGGGCGAGGGGCGCGAAGGTGGCCTCCACGTAGTCGACCAGCTTGGCCAGCGAGAGCTGCTGCGGGTCGATGTCCATCCGCCCCGCCTCCACCTTCGACAGGTCGAGGATGTCGTTGATGAGCTGGAGCAGTGCGGAGCCCGCGTCGTGGATGGTCCGGGCGAACTCGACCTGCTGCGCGGTCAGGTTGCCCTCGGTGTTCTCGGCCAGCAGCTTGGCGAGCACGAGCAGGCTGTTCAGCGGGGTGCGCAGCTCGTGGGACATGTTGGCGAGGAACTCGGTCTTGTACCGGGAGGAGACCGCGAGCTGCTCGGCCCGTTCCTCGAGTGTCCGCCTGGCCTGCTCGATCTGGAAGTTCTGGATCTCGATGGCCCGGTTCTGCTTGGCCAGCAGCGCCGCCTTGTCCTCCAGCTCGGCGTTGGACCTGCGCAGCTCCTCCTGCTGGCGCTGCAGCTCGTCGGAGCGCTCCTGCAGTTCGTGGGCGAGCCGCTGCGACTCCTTGAGCAGGTCCTCGGTGCGGGAGTTGGCCATGATCGTGTTGATCGTGACGCCGATGGTCTCCACGAGTTGGGCGAGGAAATCGAGGTGAACCTCGCTGAAGTGGGTGAAGGAGGCCATCTCCAGCACGCCGAGGACCTGGTTCTCGAACAGGATCGGCAGGACCACGATCTGCGCCGGCTGCGACCTGCTGAGACCGGTCTCGATGGTGATGTTCTCGCTGGGGATGTTCTCCAGGATGATCGGGTGGCCTCCCGTCGCGGCCTGACCGACGATGCCCTCGCCGAGCGCGAAGCGCTGCCGGGGGCTCGATCCGGGCTGTATGCCGTACCCGGCGATCAGGTTGAGCTGCCCGTCGGTCACCAGGTACGCCGCGCCGTGGCTGGCGGAGACGAGCGGGGTGAGCTCGGTCATGATCAGCCTCGCGACCTCGAACAGGTCGCGGTGGCCCTGCATGAGCCGGGAGATCCTGGCCAGGTTGGACTTGAGCCAGTCCTGCTCTTCGTTGGCCTTGGTGGTGGCCCGCAGGTTGGCCACCATCGTGTTGATGTTGTCCTTGAGGTCGGCGAGCTCGCCCTCGGCCTCCGCGGTGATCGATTGGGTGAGGTCGCCGCGGGCGACGGCGCTGGTCACGGCGGCGATGGCACGCACCTGTGTGGTGAGGCGGGCGGCCAGCTCGTTCACGCTCTCTGTGAGGCCCTTCCAGATGCCCTCGACGCCCTCGACCTGGGCCTGGCCGCCGAGACGGCCCTCGGAGCCGACCTCCTGGGCGACCCTGGTGACCTCGTCGGCGAACGAGGAGAGCTGGTCGACCATCCGGTTGATCGTGGTCTTCAGCGCGAGGATCTCGCCCTGGGCGTCGACGTCGATCTTGAGGGTGAGGTCGCCCTTCGCGACGGCCGTGGTCACCTCGGCGATGTCGCGCACCTGGTAGGTGAGGTTGTTCGCCATCGAGTTGACGTTGTCGGTGAGGTCCTTCCAGACACCGGAGACGCCGCGGACGCGGGCCTGGCCGCCGAGACGGCCCTCCGTACCGACCTCGCGGGCGACCCTGGTCACCTCGTCGGCGAAGGCGGACAGCTGGTCCACCATCGTGTTCATCGTGTCTTTGAGCTGGAGGATCTCGCCCTGGGCGTCGACCGTGATCTTCTTGGTGAGGTTGCCCTGGGCGACGGCGGTGGAGACGGCCGCGATCTGGCGCACCTGCGAGGTCAGGTTGTTCGCCATGAAGTTGACGTTGTCGGTGAGGTCCTTCCAGACACCGGAGACGCCGCGCACCTGGGCCTGGCCGCCGAGACGGCCCTCCGTACCGACCTCGCGGGCCACCCTGGTCACCTCGTCGGCGAACGAGGAGAGCTGGTCCACCATCGTGTTCATGGTGCTCTTCAGCTCCAGGATCTCGCCCTGGGCGTCGACGTCGATCTTCCGGGTCAGGTCGCCGTTCGCGACGGCCGTGGTGACCTGGGCGATGTTACGCACCTGGTAGGTGAGGTTGTTCGCCATCGAGTTGACGTTGTCGGTGAGGTCCTTCCAGACACCGGAGACGCCGCGCACCTCGGCGCGCCCGCCGAGACGGCCCTCCGTACCGACCTCCCGGGCCACCCTGGTCACCTCGTCGGCGAAGGCGGACAGCTGGTCCACCATCGTGTTCAGGGTCTCCTTGAGCTCCAGGATCTCACCCTGGGCGTCGACCGTGATCTTCTTGGTGAGGTTGCCCTGGGCGACGGCGGTGGAGACGGCCGCGATCTGGCGCACCTGAGAGGTCAGGTTGTTCGCCATCGAGTTGACGTTGTCGGTGAGGTCCTTCCAGACACCGGAGACGCCGCGCACCTGGGCCTGGCCGCCGAGCTGACCCTCGGTGCCGACCTCGCGGGCCACCCTGGTGACCTCCTCGGCGAACGCCGAGAGCTGATCCACCATGGTGTTCACGGTGTTCTTCAGCTCCAGCATCTCGCCGACCGCGTCGACCGTCACCTTGCGACTGAGATCGCCGTTGGCGACGGCCGTGGTCACCTCGGCGATGTCGCGCACCTGGGCGGAGACGCGGGTGGACATCGTGTTCACCGACTCGGTGAGGTCCCGCCAGCTGCCGGACATGCCCTTCAGATTGGCGCGGCCGCCGAGCTTGCCCTCCGTGCCCAGGTCCTTGGCCACGCGGGTCACCTCGGAGGTGAACAGCGAGAGCTGGTCCACCATGCCGTTGATGGCCTTGCCGAGCCGCCGCACCTCCCCGCGCGAGCTGCGGTTCAGGTCGATCTTGCGGGACAGGTCTCCCTTGGCCACCGCGTCGATGACGTCGGCCGCGCCGCTGACGGGGGTGACGAGCGCGTCGATCAGGTCGTTGACGGACTCCACGCTCTCGGACCACACTCCCACGCCGGGCCCGGGGCTGAGCCGCTCGTTGAACCGGCCCTCCTTGACCACCTCCCGGCGGACCCGGGTCAGCTCGTTGGCCAGGTGCTCACGCCGGTCGGCCACCTCGTTGAGCAACATCCGGATCTCGCTCAGCATCCCGGGCGGGGCGTGCGGCACACGTCGACGGAAATTGCCGTCCCGCCACATGATGAGCGTTTCCAGGAACGGCCTGAGATCGGATTCGGTGTAACTCCGCTCCGGCCCGGCCACCTCGACGTTGGCGGACGACATCTAGCCTCCTTCCCCCGCGGGGGTTCCGCGACCAAGACCACGATGTACGGCGACCAAGACGTCCAGCCATCCAGCCGCGAACTCCATGTCAGTCTGTCACGTTCCGTCGAATGCGACGTCCTCTTGTTTACTCCCAAGAGCGTGAATGTGGTATGCACGATGTCAGTGACAAGCTCTCCTCGTGCCGTCCTGGCCGCCTCCTTCGCGCCAGGGGATACGGCCATACCCGATGCGAAGCGGTTCACCCGGGAGGTGATGACCGCGTGGGCTGCCGTCTCCGTGCACGCCGATGCCGAGCGGCTGGCGGCCGAGCTGGTGGCGGAGGCCCCGCAGGCGCCGTTCGAGGTCGTCTGGACCCATCAGGGCGACAGCGTGCGGATAGAGGTGCGGGAGAAGCCCGAGGAAGAGGAGGCGGAGTTCGGCCCGCCCGTCGACGTCGCCTCCTGGGGCGTCACGTTCACCCCCTCGCTCCGGACCCGGTGGGCCCGGCTCGACCTGCCGGACGGCGAGATCCAGCCGCCGGACGAGTGGGTCGCCGAGGCCTCGCGCGGGCCGGGCTGGCTGGGCTTTCTCGCCGACGCGAGCGAGCTGCTGGCCGGCACGCTGAACCCCGACATGGTCCCGGCGATCATCGCGCAGGTCGTGGTGCCCCGCCTGGCCAGCTGGTGCGCCGTCTACACCGCCGAGCACGCGGCCGGGCCGCTGCGGCTCGCCTATCTGTGGCACGCGGACGAGACGCAGCTCGACGGGCTGCGAGAGCGGCTCGCCGACGCCCAGATGCCGTCGGAGGACGGCCCCGTGGTGCTCCACATCGACGGCTGGCAGTCCCTGGCCTTCCCGCTGACCGCCAGGGGACGGCGCCTCGGGGTGATGTGCCTGGGCCGGCACGACCGGTTCCCCGAGGAGTCCATGCAGCTCGCCGAGGATCTCAGCCGCCGCGCGGCGCTGGCCATGGACAACGCGCGCCTGTACGCCCAGCAGGCGGCGGCCAACCGGGCGCTGCAGCGAAGCCTGCTGCCGCCCGACGAACCGACGACGCCCGGGCTCGACTTCCACGTCATCTACGAACCCGCCGGCGAGACCAACGAGGTCGGCGGAGACTTCTACGACCTGTTCCCGGCGGGTGAGGGGGCCTGGCGGTTCGCCATCGGCGACGTCTGCGGCACCGGCCCCGAGGCGGCGGCCGTCACCGGCCTCGCCCGGCACACGCTGCGGCTGCTCGCCCGCGAGGGGTACGGCGTCGCCGCCGTCGTCGGCCGGCTCAACCACGCCATCCTCGAGGAGGGTGAGCGGGCCCGCTTCCTGACCCTGCTGCACGGGGAGATCACCAGAGTCGACGACGGGCTCGCCGTCACCCTGGTCTCCGCCGGCCACCCCGAGGCGCTGCGGCTGCGCCCGAACGGCGCCGTGGACGTGGTCGGTTCGCCCCAGTCGCTCCTCGGGGTCTTCCCTGAGGCTGAGTTCCGCGCGGAGAGCGCCCACCTGGGCCCCGGCGACGTGCTGCTGGGAGTGACCGACGGGGTGACGGAGCGGCGGTCGGGCACCCGCCTCCTCGACGACGACGGCGGGCTGGCGCGGCTGCTCGCGGAGTGCGTCGACCTGTCGGCCCGGGCGGTCGCCGAGCGGATCCGCCGTGCCGTACAGGACTTCTCGCCCGAGCCGATGGCCGACGACCTGGCCATCCTCGTGCTGCGCACACCATGATCGACGCTCTCTAGGAGCGTACGGCCCACTGGGTGATCTTGAAGGACGCGGTCACCTCCACTGGGTCGGGGAGGCCGGCGATGCGTTCCGCCAGTTCGTCCGCCAGGGTGTGCCAGGCGCTCGGACCCATTCCCACCACAGCGGCGACCGCCGCGTGGCCGAGCGTCAGCCTGATCTCCGTCACCTCCTGTACGGCTTTCGCGAACCGGCCGCCCAGTGTCTCCTCGACCCGGCGGTCCTTGTCCTCGTCGACGGAGAGGAGTCCCAGCCGCGCCACGAGAGGATGGAGATGGGCGGCGGTGGGCGTGACGACGAGCAGTGTGCCGCCCGGCCGGAGGATCCGGGCGAACTCCGCGGCGTTGCGCGGCGCGAAGACGTTGAGCAGCACGTCCACGCAGCGATCCCGGACGGGCAGGCCCCGCCACACGTCAGCGGCCACCGCGCCGATCCGGGGATGGGCGCGCGCCGCCCGCTTCAGCGCATGCTTGGACACGTCGAGTGCGATGCCCACGGTCCCGGCGCCCGTCGTTTCCGCGCCCAGGACCCCGGCCAGGTAGTGGCCGGTCCCGGCGCCCGCGTCCGCCACCACCGCCGCGCCCGCGGCCGGCTCGGCGAGGCGGCGGGCGAGTGGAGCGTAGTGGCCCGCGGCCAGGAACTCGGCCCGGGCGGCGACCATGGCGGGGGTGTCCGCCGTGCCCGGCGCTGCTGCTCCGGCCAGCATGTTGACGTATCCCTGCCGCGCCACGTCGAAGCTGTGGCCGCGCTCGCAGCGGACCGAGCCCCCGGCCAGGAATGGGACGGCCCCGCACACCGGGCAGATCAGGTAGTCGATGACATCCGTGAGCACCTGTCCATCTTGGCGCGCGGCTCAGCCCATGCGGCTCGGCGCATGTGACTCGACGCGGTGTCGGCTCGACGCGGTATCGGCTCGGTGCGGTGTGGCTCGGTGCGGTGTGGCTCGGCGCGGTGTGGCTCGGTGCGGTGTGGCTCGGTGTGCGGCGACGGATGCGTCGGCCAGAGCCGTCGGGCTACGGTGATCGCATGCCGCATGAATCGAGGATGGAGGCGGGGATCGAGATCATCCCGCTGTGTGATGCCGTAGGCCCGATGGGGGCCGCGATCCGCAAGCCGCTGCCCGAGATGTTCTGCGGTGCGTCCTTCCCCGCGGACGCCGAGTGGGTGCTCCATTTCCACTGCTACCTGCTGCTGGCGGCGGGCCGTACGATCCTGGTCGACACGGGGGTCGGCGGCGCCGGCTCTCCGGCGGCGAGCTGGGCGCCGGTCCCCGGACGGCTGGTGGCGGAGCTGGCCGCCGCAGGGGTGCGGCCGACCGACGTCGACGCCGTCGTGATCACCCATCTGCACAGCGACCACGCGGGCGGCTGCGTCGAGGACGGCGCCCCCATCTTCCCCAACGCCCGCCACCTGATTCAACGGGCCGAGCTCGACTGGGTCTCCGAGCCGATGCGCGAGCAGGTGGTGGCCCCGCTCGGGGGCCGGGTCGAGGCGGTGTCCGGCGACGCCGAGCCGTTTCCCGGGGTCCGCCTGCTGCACACCCCCGGTCACACCCCCGGCCACCAGTGTGTGGCAGTGGGGGATCTGGTGCTCAGCGGCGACGTGCTGCACCACCCCGTCCAGCTCGGCGATCCGACCATCACCTATGTGTACGACGAGGACCCGGCGGAGGCCGTCCGCAGCCGGAAGATGATTCTCGCCCGCGCCCGCGTGCTCGCCACCGCCCACTTCGCCGAGCCGTTCACCCCGCTCTCCTCCTGAATCGGGCGTCACGCCAACCTGGTCGTCCCGCGCCGAAGCCGATGCCGTCGCGGCCCGGGCCGCCCCGCCGTCCACGGGAAACGGCCCGGGGCGGGGGCGGTCACCCCCCGGCCCCGGGCCGTATCGGGATCAGCTGACGAGGACGGGCGCCCGGTCCGCGGGCGCCGGGGCCTCCTCGCTCTCCTCATCGCCGTGGGAGAGCTGGGGGAGCCAACCGAGCCAGCGCGGCAGGTACCAGTTCCAGCGGCCGAGCAACTTCATCGAGGCCGGCAGCAGCACCGCCCGGACGATCGTGGCGTCGATCAGGATGGCCGCGGCGAGCCCGACGCCGAGCTCCTTGAAGGTCAGCAGGGACAGCGTGGCGAAGGTGGCGAAAACCGCGACCATGATGAGCGCCGCGCTGGTCACGACGACCGCCGTGCTCGTGATCCCGACCGTGACCGCCTGCTCGGTGCGCATGCCCTTGTCGTACGCCTCCCGGATGCGGCTGAGGATGAAGACGTGGTAGTCCATCGACAGGCCGAACAGGATGACGAACAGGAACAGCGGAACCCAGTCGGTGATCGTCCCGATCGAGCGGAAGCCCAGCAGGCTCTCGCCGTACCCGTCCTGGAAGACCAGCACGAGCACGCCGTAGGCCGCCGCTACCGAGAGCAGGTTGAGCAGGATCGCCTTGATCGCGATCACCAGCGAGCGGAACGAGATCAGCAGCAGGACGAACGCGAGCAGCAGGACGAAGGCGAACACCAGCGGCAGGGTCCGGCCGAGCTGGTCGTCGAAGTCCATCGAGGCGGCCGTCCCGCCGGTGACGTGGGCGCCGGGGAGCGTGGCGGGGATGACCTCGTCGCGCAGCGTGTGGATGGCGTGCTCGGAGACCGCGTCGGTGCCGGACCCCTTGATCCCGATACTGATCTTCGCAACCGTCTTGTCGGGATTTACAGCGACATGGAAGGGCTCGTTGGCCTCACCCGTGGCCAGGGCCTGCCGCTTGAACTCCTCGATCTTGGCGGTGAACCGGGGAGTCGTGACGTCGTCTGCCTTGACCACGACCACGGCCGGCTCGGTTCCACCCGGGAACGCCTTGTCGATCCGCTTGAAGGTCTCCGCGATCGCGTAGTCGCCCTGCAGGTCGTCGATGGTCTCTGGGCCCGTCTTCAGGCTCAGCGCGGGCACGGCCAGCGCGACCAGCAGGCCGCCGGCGACGACCGTGGAGACGAGCGGGTGACGCAGCACGGGACGGAGGATGGCGCTCCACATCCGGCTCTGCCCGCCCCGGACGCCGAGCACCCGCCGCCAGGTCACGCGGCCACGGGTGGCGACGCGGACCGTGCCGTGGATCAGCCGGGCGTCGATCTTGTCGCCGATCAGCGAGAGCAGTGCGGGCAGCGCGGTCAGCGAGCCGACGACGGCGGTCAGCACCACGAGGATCGTCCCCTCGGCGAACCCCATGAAGATACCGTTGCCGGTCAGGAACATGCCGGCCATGGCGACGATGACCGTGATTCCGGAGATCAGTACGGCGCGGCCCGAGGTGGCCGCCGCGATGTGCAGCGCCCGCCCCTTGTCGAGGCCCTTCGCCCGCTCCTCCCGGGCACGCATGATGTAGAAGAGCGAGTAGTCGACGCCGACCGCCAGACCGATGAGCAGCATGACGTTGCTGGTCGCGGAGTCAACGTGCAGGATCTGGCTGGTGAAAGCGAGCAGGCCGGTGGCCGCGACGATGGCCGTCATCGCCAGCGCGACCGGGACCACAGCGGCCAGCAGCGCTCCGAAGGCGGCGAGCAGGATGCCCAGGGTGATCGGGAGTGAGAGCTGCTCTGCGCGGACGAAGTCCCTGTCGATCGCCTCGCCGATCATCTTGTTGGCGCTCGCGCCGCCGGCCTCCTCGATCCGCAGGTCCGGATGCGCCCGCTGGACCCCGGCCACCGCGTCGAGCACCGGCGTGATCCGCTGGTCGGCCGTGGCGCCCTCGCCCTTCATGTCGAACTGGACCAGCGTCGTGCGCCGGTCAGCGGTCACCGGAGACGGCTGCGCGTCATATGGCGTACGCACGTTCTCGACCTGGCCGGTCGCCTCGACCGCACTCTTGACGTCCAGCACGGCCCGGCGGAAGGCGGGGTCGGACACGGTGAGCGACCCGGTGCGCGTCTGCACCAGCACGACCTCGCTCGCCACGTCGGGGAAGTTCGCCGCGTCCAGGATCAGCCCGGCCTGGCGGGAGTCGCCGTTCAATACTTCGTAGTTCTTCATCTCCTCGGTGCCCACGGCGTTCCCGGCGAACGTCGCGACGGCCACGAAGGCGACCCAGATGAGCAGTGCCCACCAGCGGTTGCGGGCGCTCCAGCCGCCTATCGAGGCGGCGAAGTTCTTCTTCCGGCGTTCCATAATCACTCCCTTTATCTGCGGTTCAACCGTAGAAAGCGATCACGGCCGGAACATCGGACGTGAAGACCAGATCGGGGTCCTGCCGGCGGCGTACATTCCTCCTTCTCGCGGGCTAGGGGACATCCCCGATGCCCTCCTCAGGAATTCTCCCGCTCATATAAGGGGGAGCGCCTCGCATCCGGGACGTAAGACGGGGGGACCTCGATTGATTTCCCGTGCTCGTGGAATGTGAGGACCGTACGGATGAACGGCGGAAACGGAGGGGGGAGCCCGTGACGAGGGACGAATCCGAGCTGAAGGCCGAGCTCGACGAGGTGGAAGCCCGGATCGAGAGGCTGAGCCGGGACGCGGCGCAGATGCGGGAGGAGATCGGGCAGAGTTGGGACGCACCGACGGACTCCGCGGAACGCGCGGTCCTGCTGACCAACGTCGAACAGCAGGAGGCCCTGATCGGAAACCTGCGCAACCGGCGGGAGCAGATCCTGCGGCGCCTCGGCTCGGCCTGAGTCCGGCGGAAACGGGAACTGTAACCTTGAGGTGCCGGGCCTGAGCCATGAGCCGCCGGGTCCGGCGGGGGACCGCGACGGGATGGTCCCCCGGGGTGGGCGGGCCGGGGGCGTCGGGAGCCCGGCGGCGGATCGGGACGTGCACGCGGAAGACGCGGGGGGCTGCGTGAAGCACTATGGCCGCGGAGTCAACGAGGGCGGTTAAACGAGGACATGACGGGCTGCCCGCCGAGGTCACCGGCTTCGTCGGGCGTCGGCACGAGGTCGCCGAGGTCAAACGCCTGCTGGCCGCGTCACGCGTGGTGACCGTCACCGGTGTGGGCGGGGTCGGCAAGACGCGGCTGGCCACCCGCGTCGCGCAGGATGTCCGCCGGGCCTTCCCCGGCGGCGTATGGCTGATCGAACTCGCCACGCTGGACCGGCCCGACCTCGTCGTCCAGGCCGTGGCGGAGGCCGTCGGCGTCTCCTCGCACGTGTCGTCGAGTCCGACGGTGGAGGTGCTGATCGAGCACCTGGCGGGCCGCAACGTGCTGCTCGTGCTGGACAACTGCGAGCATCTGCTCGCCGAGTGCGCCGTCCTCGTGGACACGCTGGTGCGTGCGCTGCCGGACCTGCGGGTGCTCGCCACGAGCCGGCAGGCGCTCGGGATCGGCAGCGAGCAGACGGTGGACCTCCCGCCGCTGCCCCTGCCGCCGTCGGCCGGTGCGGCCGGCTCGCCGCTGTTCGCCGAGCCCGTGGACGAGTCCGACGCGGTGCGGCTGTTCGCCGAGCGGGCCGCCGCGGTCCTGCCCGGATTCCAGCTCACGGAGGCCAATCGGGGCGCCGTCGCCGCGATCTGCGCCAGGCTCGACGGTCTTCCCCTGGCGATCGAGCTGGCGGCCGTACGGCTGCGTGCGCTGTCGGTGGAGCAGGTGCTGGAGCGTCTGGACGACTGTTTCCGGCTCCTGACGTCGGGATCCCGGACCGCGCAGGCACGTCAGCGGACGCTCCGGGCGTCGATCGACTGGAGTTACGACCTGTGCGCCGAGGAGGAGCGGCTGCTGTGGCAGCGCGTCTCCGTGTTCCGCGGCGGGCTCGATCTGGAGGCCGCCGAAGAGGTCTGCTCTGGCGACGGCATCGCCAGGGAGGACGTCCTCGACCTGATCAGCGGATTGATCGAGAAATCGGTGCTGATCAGAGAGGAACGGCAGCGGACCGGGGTGCGATATCGGCTGCTGGACACGATCCGCGAGTACGCCAGGGAGCGCCTCGTCGAGTCCGGCCAGGAGGCCGCCCTGCAGCGGCGGCACCGTGACCATTTCCGGCGGCGCGCGGCCCTCGCGCGGACCGAGCTGTTCGGCCCGGATCACACCGTCACGTCCCTGTGCCTGCTGAAGGAGCAGCCGAACATCCGGGCGGCCCTCGAATGGTCATTCACCGAGCCGGGCGAGGCACGGGCCGGTCTCGGAATGGCCGCCGATCTCCTCTATCACTGGCGGGTCGGCTACCAGGTGGGCGAGGGCCGCCGCTGGCTCGACCGCGGTCTCGCCCTCGACGCAGAGCCGAGCGAGGTCAGGGCCCGCGCGCTGACCGTCGCCGCCTGGCTGGCCGTCACCCAGGCCGACCACGAGACGGCCGCGGACCTGCTCGCGGAGAGCCGCGCGATCGCCGAGCGTCTCGGGCTGAAGAACGTGCTCGCCTACGTGGTCACCTACTCGGCGATGGTGGCGATGGGCCGAGGAGAGATCGATTTGGCCCTCCGGCTCTACCGGGAGGCGGCCGACGACCACCGCGCCGCGCGCGATCCGGTGGGCCTGGCGGTCGTGCTCAACCGGCTCTGCCTGGTGCACTGCCTGCGAGATGAGGGCGACCTCGCGAAGGCCGTCGGGCAGGAGAGCGTGAAGCTCTGCGAGAAGCACCGGGAACACTGGCATCGGGCGTACGCGATGACGGCGCTCGGCGTCCAGGCCTGGCGCGAGAGCGATCTCCGGCAGGCCACCACGCTGGAGCAGAAGGCGCTCCGTTGCCTGGACCAGCTCCACGACCTACCCGGTGCGGGGGTCAACCTGGAGGTGCTCGCCTGGGTCGCGGCGAGCGACAAGCAGTTCGAGCGGGCGGCACGGCTCTTCGGGGTGCTCGACAGGGTGTGGCAGGCGGTCGACGCGCCGCTGTCCGAGTTCGGCTACCTGCGGCGCTACCACGACGAGTGCGCGGCGCTGACGATGGAGGCCATGGGCGAGACGGCCTTCCAGACCGCGTTCAAGCGCGGCGGCAAGATGTCGTACGGCGAGGCGATCCGCTACGCCCTGCAGGAGGGATCGCCACAGCGGTCTCAGGCGGAGAGCGTCCCAGGACGACTGTGGCCGCTGACCCGCAGGGAGTCCGAGATCGCCGAGCTCGTCGCGCAGGGGCTCAGCAACAAGGACATCGCGGCCACACTCGTGATCTCGCAGCGCACCGCGGAAGGGCACATCGAGCACATCCTCGACAAGCTCGGCTTCAACTCCAGGACACAGATCGCGGCCTGGCTCAGCGGCCGGGCCAGGGACGAGGCCTCCTGACCTCGACCTCTCGCACCTGGAAGGCGTACGGCATGGCGATGACATCCGATGCTCTGCCCGCCGCGGCCGACCCCGCGCGCTCGTCGTTCGGCTCAAGATCCAGGCCGAGTTCGCGTGGTAGGCATGGTCTAGGCATGGGCGCCGGTGAGGGCGAAGAACCCCTGACGGGATCGGGCATCGGTGCGAAGGGTGCCCGGCAGCGTCGAGGTGACCAGGTTCGAGCCGATCGCTGGGGCGACAACGCGAAGGCCGGACACCCGATATCCCTTGGTGGTCCCGACCTCGCTTCCGTACCCGGGGTCGAAGCCTTCCTCAGGTGGCGAAATCGAAAAGGAGAACGGTGCTCCCGTCGAGCACGCATGAGGTTGTGGCGAAGCGATCCACTGTCCACGGCCAATAGGGGAACCACGGACAGTGGATCTGCTTCGTAAGGGAATTTTCGTACAGATACGTGGGCTACGCGCTCGGTCTACGATGCCGCACATTCCCTGGTACAGATCGACCGGATAGAGTAGATTCCTTGCCCTGTTCCGAGCGGGCTTTTCGGATACGCGCTTTAGTAGCAGCGCTCCTTAACGGTGATGGTGATGGGGTTGGACAGGGTCT
The DNA here is from genome assembly GCF_050942215.1 of Sphaerimonospora sp. CA-214678. GTDB lineage: Bacteria > Actinomycetota > Actinomycetes > Streptosporangiales > Streptosporangiaceae > Sphaerimonospora. Next base: position 416,531 of record NZ_CP192056.1, on the reverse strand, counting down.
GTGTCCCGTCCGAAGCCGTCATCTGCGCCGTGTAGACGCCGATCGGGAGCGGGTCGAACTCTACGAAGACCCAGCCGTTTATCGTCGTCGAACCGTTGGGATTGGTGTGATTCGAGCCGGGGGGGATCTGGTCGGACTGGGTGACGACCGCCCCGGGGGGCAGGTTCTCCACCGTGACGTGGACGGTTGACGACCAGCTGCCGACGACAGCGGCCACGAAGTAGGTCCACTCAGAGTGGCCCTGTTTGATGCAGATTTGATTTTCCCCCATGAGGTCCCAAGTCGATGCGGAGGTAGGTGTGCTGCCGGCTAATGCGATGGACAGTCCTGCCGTCACACCGAGTGCCGCTCTGGTGGCGCGGTGACTCATTTTCACTGCTGCCTCCCCTAGTTCTCACAGAAACCTCTGACCCAGCAATCATTGATGATTCAATGACTCTTGACAAGGAGTTTCTGGTTCTTGTGAAACTTTCATTTCCGAGAGCGCCGGGACGCGGTCCCCGATTCGCGCAGCCGCCGGGGACGCCGCTACCGGCTCGGCCCGCTACTCGCGTTATCCCTGCTCGCCGTGCTCGGAGGGGCAACCTCCGCAAGGGCCGTCAAGACCGCGTTCAAGCGCGGCGGCAAGATGTCGTACGGCGAGGCGATCCGCTACGCCCTGCAGGAGGGATCGCCACAGCGGTCTCAGGCGGAGAGCGTCCCAGGACGACTGTGGCCGCTGACCCGCAGGGAGTCCGAGATCGCCGAGCTCGTCGCGCAGGGGCTCAGCAACAAGGACATCGCGGCCACACTCGTGATCTCGCAGCGCACCGCGGAAGGGCACATCGAGCACATCCTCGACAAGCTCGGCTTCAACTCCAGGACGCAGATCGCGGCCTGGCTCAGCGGCCGGGCCAGGGACGAAGCCTCCTGACCTCGACCTCTCGCACCGGCCACACACCCACGCCGACTCTCAACGGCATCGATCAGCCGCACCCGATCAAGGGCATCGATCAGTAGCGTGCCCGCTCCAGGGCATCCCAGAAGCCGCGGCGGAGGGCGTGGCGGACCTCGTCGTGGAGCAGGAAATCGATCGGCAGCGACGAGCCCTGCAGCAGGCGCGCCTCGAGATCGGACGGCATGCGGGGCTTACGGGCCAGCACCGCCTCCAGCCACAGGGCGGGTGCGTCACGCGCCACCGATTCGCCGAAGTCATGCCCCTCCTTGTGCGCGGCCTGCACCGCCTCGGCGAGGGTCGTGGTGGTCCCCGGCTGAGGCGGCGTGGACGGTATGGGGGCGGGATGGGGGCCCGTGTACGGCCCCAGCACGGGCGAGTAGCCTCCGGAACCGCTCCCGTACTGATGCGACGGTGCGGACGCCGGGGTCTGGGGCTGCACCCCCTGGGACGAGGCGCCCTGGGACGTCACACCGTGAGGCGGCGCACCATGAGATGGCGCATTGTGAGACGGCGCGGATTGGGATGACGCGGATTGGGATGACGCGGTGTGGGACGGCGGAACCTGCGGCTGCGGCGTCGACTGCGGCTGACGCCGCGCCCGCTGGGGTTGCGGCTGGGACGGCGGCGGCAGCGACAGCGGCTCGGCGAGCCCCGGATGGTCGGACGATGAGCTCTGCGCGGGCGTCGGCCCGGAGGTCGAGGACCGCGTCGGGGGCGACTGTGTCGCTGGAGGTTGGGCCGACGGATATTGCGCCGCCGGATATTGGGCCGACGACGACTGTGCCGGAGAGGACTGCGCCGAGGAGGACTGCGCCGGTCCGGACGGCGGAACAGAGCCGGATGGCGGCCCGGAGCCGGGCGGGAGTGCGTAGCCACCCGACTGCGCCGACCCGAAGGGGGCCGACTCGGATGGGGCGGCTCCAGACGGTTGGCCGGAACCGCTCGACCGCGCGGGGGCGGCGGGCTGGGAGGGACCGGGCGGCGGCGCCGGCGGGAGCTGCGGGGGTGCCGACGGCTGTGCGGGAAGCGCCGGCTGGGAGGAACGCGTACGCGCCGAACCGGCGGACCGGTCGCCCTCCGACGCCCCGTTCACGTGCGGCACCGCGCTGTTGCCGTGCGCCTGGCCGTTGCTCGCCGGCTGCTGATGGCGGTGCTGGCCGTTGCCGCTCGGCAGCCCGCCGGGATCCACGCTAGTGATCATCGTGACGTACGGCCTGAGCTGGCCGCCGCCGATCTCGATGAGATCGTCGCACTCCTGCCGCAGTGTGCGAGAGGCCGCCCACGCGCTGTCGGCGGCGATCTGCATGACGGTCACCCGGATGCCGAGGTCCTGGGCATCGCTGACCACCTGCGCCAGATCTTCGTCGCCGCTGACGACCACCGCGTCGCAGATCGCGTTGTTGCGGGCGAGGGTCATCAGGTCGCGATGCGCCTGGGCGTCCACGCCCTCCCGGCGGCCGGGCCTGATCCTGGCGAGCCGCAGCTTGAGGCCCGGGATGTCGGCCAGCACGTCGTGCTCCGGCGTCCGGCGCCCCTCGACGGTCGCCTCGTACCAGTAGCATCTCAGCAACGGCAGGCCCGTACGCTCGCGCGACAGACCGGTCAGGAGCTTCAGCAGACCGGGGTAGTCCCACGCGACGGCCTCACGATGGCGGGTCCCATGCACGGCCATCGCGCCGTCGGCCAGCAAATAGCCGGCGTCAACGAACAGCGCGCACCGATCCACGTGACACCGCCCTTCCTGCGTGGCTCTTTCAGGGTAGTCATGCGGGTAGATCGCGCGGGGTGATTCCCGGCGATTCGGCCGGCGCCCCTGACGTCACAGTTCTTACGCAGACCGTACCAGTTTGCCCCGGTCCTGCCCTCCCTCCGACAGTTAGGACCATGTACGAGTGGTGACCGCGACGACTCCGAAGAGGAGCCCGTCGCGTCCGGCTGTCACCCGCAGCACCGGGCGGCGGCCGAGAAGCATCTGGACGGCGTCCGCCGCCGAGGCTCCGGCTCTTCTGCCGCGACGGCCGGCATCACGCGGTGACCGGTCGTTCATCGTCACGACGCCGCCCCCGGCGTTCCACAGCACGAGATCGACCCTGGCCGGAGCGCCGCCGGGGGTGAGGCCGTCGAGCGGGATCGTCATCGTCTCGCCGCTGCCGTCGGTCACGTCCAGAACCGTCGCCGTGCCGTACGGCCGGTGCCTGTCCTCGGCCACCACGACCAGGCTCCAACCGGCCTGCCTGGCGACCCCCGGCCCCGTCGGGGCGTCGGCGACCCACCAGCGGCCTCGGCCGGAACCGCGGACCATGGCGGTGACGTCAGCGAACGCCTGATAGCCCGGCCGCCGTTCGCGATGCGTCACCTCGGCCGCCCTGACCGTCTGATAACTCTCGGCGCCCGGCGGCCGGACCTTCACCTCCCGTCCGGAGAAGGAACGAGCCGATTCCCGACCGACGGCCGACCAGTAGAGGCCGGCCCAGAGCACCCGGCTTCCGGTGGGCAGGTCGAGGTGTGCGCAGCTGGAGGTGCGCGTGGTGGAGTCGTGATCGAGGTCGATCGGAACCGCCGCCCCCGGGTCGCCGGTCCCCTCGACCGGCTCGCGGGACTCGCCGGACGCGCAGCCCCGGCGGCCGCCGGCGGGGCCCAGCAGCGCGTTGCCGGCGGTCCGTGTCATCACCCTGCCGGCCACGGCGAATCGGGCCGCGGCGCCGGCCTCCCGTACGTCGGAATCGGACTCGGCGACGGTCTTCAGCGGACCCGACCGCACCGACGCCCCGAGTCCCCCGGTGGTCGGCGCGTCGGCGGCCACGTTCACTCGCAGGAAGAGCGTGCTGCTCTCACCGGCGGCCAGTCCCGGGCGAGCGCACCGCACACGCTGCCCGGCCGTATGGCAGGACCAGCCGTCCTCCGTTCCTGCGGCCATGAGCATGACACCACGCGGCAGACGTACCGTGGCCGTGACGTCCTGCCCCGCCGCCGTCCCGGAGTTGCGCAGCCGCAGGGCGACGATCCCGGGCCTGGCGCGGACGAGCGCGCCGAGCGGGTCGATGGCCGCGACCAGCGCGGGCCGCCTGACGCCCGACCGGCCCTGCTCCGACCGGCCCAGATCCGTATGGCCCGGATCCGTCTGACCCGGATCCGTCCGGCCGAGGCCCTCCCGACCAGCCCCGGCCGGGGGCCGCGCCTGCCGTCTGACCCGCTCACGGGTGACCTGCGGGGCGGCCAGCGCACTGCGCCCGCCGAGCGCCCGCAGCGACGGAGCGCTTCGCGTCGGCCTCGTACGGGGAGTGGAGAGCGCGGAGGCCGCCTTCCGCGCTGACTCGGAGGCCGTCTTCCGCTCAGAGACCGCCCTCTGCGCTGACTCGGAGGCCGTCTTCTGCTCGGGCGGAGCCTTCCGGGAGCGGTCCCGACCCGGAGCGGGCGAGGATGCGTCGGATGCGGCGCCCACGGGGGCCCGGGTGTGGGTGGGCGGGCCGGAGGCGCTGCGCGGGAACAGCGCCGCCTCCTCCCCGGCCAGGGGTCTCTTCACGACCGGCCCGGAGACCAGCAGGAACAGGCTCATGGCCAGTGCGGCGGCGGCCGCACCCGCGAGGGCGGCGCGGCACGGCGTGGGCACCCGGGAGAGCACGGGCACGCTTCGCGGCTCGGCCTTCATCACGTCACCCGTCCCGGCGAGATCCGCGAGGTAGTCGTCGACGGCCGGGCCCGCCACGAGCGGGCCGACGATCACACGCAGCCCCTGCGTCAGATCCGCGAGCTCCAGGAACACCGACCGGCAGTCGATGCACCCGGCGATGTGCTCGTCCACGTCGCCGGTCGCACGCCTGGGCAGATCGCCTTCGACGTACTCCACGATCTTGGGCAGGATCGGGCGGCACTCCTCGTCCGGCCCCGTCTCCTCGTGAAGCCTGAGGTACGCCTGCCGGAGGCCTTCACGAGCCTGCGCGACGAGAGTCGCCGCGCCTTTCCGGGAGAGCGCGAGGAACGAGGCGAGCTCCGAGTGACCGGCGCCCTCGACCTCGGCGTGCCACAGCACCATCCGCCACTGCTCGGGCAGCGCGAGGTAGGCCCGCGCGATCGCCGAACGCTCCAGACCGGCCAGCTCCGGGTCCACGTGGACGTGGTCGGGGTCGGCCAGGTCGACCTCTCCGATGGTCACATAACGCCGGACCGCCGTCAGCAGGTAGGGCCGGAAGGCGCAGACCGGGCCGGCCCCGTTCCGGATCAGGTCCAGGACCTGGGCGAAGGCCGCGACCAGGACCTCCTCGACCTCATCGGTGCCCTGCACGAGCTGCCGGGCGAGTGACCTGGCCGCTCCCACGTGCCGCTGGTAGAGCACGCCATACGCCGCGGTGCTCCCACCTCGCACGGCTTCCAGCAACTCGATGTCGGTTTGCCGGGCTTTTCTACTCATGGTGACCTCGCGATTACCCAGTGTTGCAAGGCCATTAATTCCGCACCCTCCCGCATGGCTAAACCGGGGTGACCGCTTTACCCGGAACGGCAGGTGCCCGACGGGTCATCGGGAAGCCGTACGCTGAGCACCATGAGTGACCGCGACAGCCTCCTGGACGAGATCAAGAACAAGGGAATCGTGCACGGCCGGGTCGTGCTCTCGTCGGGCAAGGAGGCCGACTGGTACGTGGACCTGCGGCGCATCACGCTGGACGCGGTGGCGGCCCCGCTGGTGGGCCGGGTGATGCTCGACCTCACCGAGGACCTCGGCTACGAGGCCGTCGGAGGGCTGACGCTGGGCGCGGACCCGGTGGCGACCGCGATGCTGCACGCGGCGGCGGCCCGTGGCCGCGCGCTGAACGCGTTCGTCGTGCGAAAGGCGGGCAAGGCGCACGGGCTGCAGCGCAGGATCGAGGGGCCGGACGTCGCCGGGCGGCGGGTGCTGGCCGTCGAGGACACCACGACCACGGGCGGCTCCGTGCTGACCGCGGTCGAGGCGCTGCGGGAGGCGGGCGCCGAGGTCGTGGGCATCGCGACGATCGTGCACCGCGGCGGCGACGAGAACCTGGCCGCGACCGGCCTGCCGTACCGCTCGGCCTTCGGCCTCACCGATCTCGGGCTCGCGTGACGCTGAAAGATTCACGTTCGCCGGGTGCGCCGGCGGCGCGGAGTTCGCCGTTCTCGAACACCTGGACCACGCTCCCGTCGGCCAGGACCACGTCGAGTTCCGGTTCGAAATAGGACGCCTGCTCGCCCTGGCTCAGATCCCGGTCGATGAGCACGTCGCCGCCGGGCACCCGTACGAAGACCGGGCAGCTGTCGGCCTGGCACACGATGCGTACGGTGGGCACCCGATCGCCCGGCCGCCGCGCGGTCTCAGCGGGAGAGGCCGTGGCGGTGGCCGAGGCGGACGCCGTCGGGGAGGACGCTGCCTCGGGCACGTCCTCGGAGCCGAGCGCGGACAGCAGCGCCCGCGCGCCGATCACGACCAGCGCGAGCAGCAGCAGTGCCGCCAGGCCGACGAGTGCCAGCCTGGCGAAGCCCACGGGGTCAGACCTGTGCCGTCCCACATTGTGGAAGGGTAGGCGACGGCTCCGCTAACGGCGAGTCACTTGCGGGCGTGGTGTCGGCCTCTCGGCTCGACCCGGGCTGCCTTGCGGTTCTTGAGCACCTCGCGGACGATCGGGAGGATCGACAGGAGGACGACCACGAAGACGCCGGGCAGGATGTACTTGTCGATGTTCTCGACACTCTCACCGAGGAAGTGGCCGAGCATCAGCAGGGACTCGACCCACACGACTCCGCCGAGGACGTTCCAGACGAAGAAGCGGCGGGCGTCCATCTCCAGCACACCGGCGACGGGGTTCATGAACGTGCGGACGATCGGCATGAACCGGGCGACGACGACGGCCTTGGCCGGGCCGAATTTCTCGAAGTAGAACTCCGCCTTCTCGACGTGCTCCTTCTTGAACAGCCGGGAGTCCGGTTTGTCGAACAACTTGCGGCCGAATCTCGAACCGAGATAGTGGCCGAGTTGCGCTCCCGCGATGGCGGCGAGCGGCGTGAAGACGAGCAGCGTGGGCAGCGAGAGCGGTTCGATCTGCAGGCTCTGCGCGGCCGCGGCGCCACTGAAGATCCCTGCGGCGACCAGCAGTGAGTCACCCGGGAGGAAGAACCCGACGAGCAGTCCGGTCTCCGCGAAGACGATGGCGATGACGCCGATCGTGGCGAAGGCACCGAGCATGCCGAGCCACCACTTCGGGTCAAGAAGATCCAAGAGGACGTCCACGAGGCGAGCCTACCCGTCGCGCATCAGCCGAGAGTTAACCGAAACGGACGCTCCGGCCACATGCGGCGGCCGACGGCGGTGCCGCTTTCCTCTCCGGCGTGACCTTCGGGATACTGGGCATCGCCGGGTTAACGTCCATAAGGAGATGACTACCGATGCCTATCGCGACCCCAGAGGTCTACGCCGAGATGCTCGATCGAGCCAAGGCGGGTGGCTTCGCCTACCCGGCGATCAACGTGACCTCGTCACAGACGTTGAACGCCGCACTCCGCGGCTTCGCCGAGGCGGAGAGCGACGGAATCATCCAGGTCTCGACCGGCGGCGCCGAGTTCCTCTCCGGCACGACCGTGAAGGACATGGTGACCGGGTCGGTGGCACTGGCCGAGTACGCCCGGGTCGTCGCCGAGAAGTACCCGGTGACCGTGGCCCTGCACACCGACCACTGCCCGAAGGGGAAGCTGGACGGCTTCATGCGCCCGCTCATCGAGATCTCGCGCGAGCGGGTCTCCCGGGGCCAGGAGCCGCTGTTCCAGTCCCACATGTGGGACGGCTCCGCCGTGCCGCTGGAGGAGAACCTCTCCATCGCCGCCGAGCTCGTCGAGAAGTGCGCCGCGGCTCGCGTCATCATGGAGATGGAGATCGGCGTCGTCGGCGGTGAGGAGGACGGCATCGTCGGCGAGATCAACGAGAAGCTGTACACCACGCCCGAGGACGCCATCGCCACGGCCGAGGCCGTCGGCCTGGGCGAGCGCGGCCGCTACATGCTGGCCGCGACCTTCGGCAACGTGCACGGCGTCTACAAGCCGGGTCACGTCAAGCTGCGCCCGTCGGTGCTCAAGGAGATCCAGGACGCCGTCGGCGCCAAGTACGGCAAGGACAAGCCGTTCGACCTGGTCTTCCACGGCGGTTCCGGCTCGCGGCTCGAGGAGATCCACGAGGCGATCTCCTACGGCGTGGTCAAGATGAACATCGACACCGACACGCAGTACGCCTTCACCCGGCCGATCGTGGACCACATCTTCAAGAACTACGACGGCGTTCTGAAGATCGACGGCGAGGTCGGCAACAAGAAGACCTACGACCCCCGCTCGTACGGCAAGTCCGCCGAGGCCGGGATGGCCGCCCGGATCGTCGAGGCCTGCCAGCACCTGAAGTCCACCGGCACCAGGCTCAAGTAGTCCGCCGGCGCCGGTCGGACGGGTCGGCCGGCAGCGCGGGAACGGAAGATTTTTCGACGATCTTCCGTTTCCGCGTGAAGGCAGCGATTACAACCGGGACCCGCCATTACCTCCGGGCGTTTCACAGGTGAGACTGTGCACTATGGAATCGCACGAGAACCTCCTTGCCGGTCCGCCGCCCACCCTGCTGCCGGACCACTCCGAGGCCCGCGAGATGCTGGAGGCGGGTACGAAGGCGGCCGACGTGGCCGCGCGTTTCCCCGCCTACGCGGCGGCCTGGGCCACTCTCGCGGACGACTACTTCGCGGCGGGGCATGCCGTGACGTCGTACGCCTTCGCGCGCACCGGTTATCACCGGGGGCTCGACCAGCTCCGGCGCGCCGGGTGGAAGGGCCACGGCCCGATTCCATGGGAGCACGAGCCGAACCGGGGGTTCCTGCGATGCCTGTACGCGCTCTCGCGTGCGGCCCAGGCGATCGGGGAGAAGGACGAGGCCGAGCGTTGCGCCCAGTTCCTCCGGGACAGCAGCACAACCGCCGCCGACGTCCTGATTCACGCCCCCTGACCGATTTAAGGCGATAACAACCGATCTCCCAGGTCTCGCCGGGCTCGGGGCCTGGGATAGTCTCTGGTTGCAAGAGCCCCTGCCGCGCTTGCGTCAGGGGTTTTCCATTTGTGCTCGGGAGTGGAACCATGCCGGCTGTCGTTCTCGTGGGCGCCCAGTGGGGCGACGAGGGCAAGGGGAAGGCCACCGACCTGCTGGGCGGCGACGTCGACTACGTCGTGCGCTATCAGGGAGGGAACAACGCGGGCCACACCGTGGTCATCGGGGATCAGAAGTACGCGCTGCACCTCCTGCCGACCGGGGTGCTGTCGCCCGACGTCGTGCCGGTCATCGGCAACGGCGTCGTCATCGACCCCGGCGTGCTGCTCGGCGAGATCGACGGCCTCGCGGAACGCGGGATCACCTGTGACCGTCTGCTGATCTCGGCCAACGCCCACCTGATCATGCCCCACCACAAGGCCATCGACAAGGTGACCGAGCGCTACCTCGGCAAGTCCAAGATCGGTACGACCGGGCGGGGCATCGGCCCGACGTACGGCGACAAGATCTACCGCATGGGCATCCGCGTCCAGGACCTGCTCGACCCGGGCATCCTCGGCCAGAAGATCGAGGCCGCGCTCACCGAGAAGAACCAGATCCTCACCAAGATCTACAATCGCCGTGGCCTGGAGCCAGCCAAGATCCTCGAAGAGTACCTCGGCTACGCCGAGCGGCTGCGCCCGCACATCACCGACACCTCGCTCGTGCTGAGCCGGGCGCTCGACGAGAACAAGGTCGTACTGCTCGAAGGCGGCCAGGGCACGCTGCTCGACATCGACCACGGCACCTACCCCTTCGTCACGTCGAGTTCCCCCACCTCGGGTGGCGCCTGCACCGGCTCCGGCATCCCCCCGACCCGGCTGACCAGGATAATCGGCATTCTGAAGGCGTACACCACGCGCGTCGGCTCCGGGCCGTTCCCCACCGAGCTGCTGGACGAGCAGGGCGAGTGGCTGCGCCAGACCGGCGGCGAGTTCGGCACCACCACCGGGCGCAACCGCCGCTGCGGCTGGTTCGACGCGGTCATCGCGCGCTACGCCACGCGGATCAACGGCGTCACCGACTTCTTCCTCACGAAGCTCGACGTGCTGTCCGGCCTGGAGCGGATCCCGGTCTGCGTGGCCTACGACGTCGGCGGCGTGCGGCACGACGAGATCCCGATGACGCAGACGGAGTTCCACCACGCCAAGCCGATCTACGAGGAGCTGCCCGGCTGGCAGGAGGACATCACCGAGGCCAAGACCTTCGAGGATCTGCCGCCCAACGCCCAGTCGTACGTCAGGGCGCTGGAGGAGATGAGCGGCGCACCGATCTCCGCCATCGGCGTCGGTCCCGGCCGCACCCAGACGCTGCAGCTGCGCCCCCTGATCTGAGCCTGCCGGCCTGGCCTCCGATCCGCGGTCATGGGCCGGGCCATGCGGCGGTCACGTACGGTTGGATCCCGCACGCGTGAGTCCCCTGCGTGGGGTTACGTCCGGTAAAGTCCCAGGTGGCCACGCCATAGGGGACGGCAATGTGCGGCACCGAGTCGGCGACCCAGTAGGGTACGCCCTTGTGCTTGGAAAAGTTGAGTTGCATGGTCACAGAGGGGCGCGTGGGCTCCGGCCGGAGAACACGCTTCCCGGCCTGGCACACGCGCTCGAACTCGGGGTGGACGCGCTGGAGTTCGATGTCGCCATGTCGGCCGACGGCGAGATCGTCCTCACCCATGACCTCATCGTCTCGTCCGTGACCAGTGCGGACACCGGCATGGCCGTGCCGGAGGACGAGATGTTCCCCTACGTCGGCAAGCCGATCATCTCGCTCACGCTGCCCCAGCTGCGCACGCTCGACGTCGGCGTACGGCTGCCGCAGCGGCCGGACGACCGGTTCGCGATGACCCAGGTGCCGCTGCCCGACACCCGGATGCCGACGCTCGGCGCCGTCCTCGGCCTGATCGGAGCGCTGGGCGCGGACGACGTACGGCTCCACGTCGAGCTGAAGTCCAATCCCACCCGCCCCGATCTGTCGGCCGACCCCGGCAAGTTCGCCGAGCTCGTGGTCACGGAGCTGGAGCGGCACGACCGGCTGTCCCGGGCCGCCATCCTCAGCTTCGACTGGCGGATCCTCGAGGCCGTCCGGCCGGCGGTCGAACGGCGATATGCCCTGGTCGAACGGCGCACGATGCACCCGGTCTGGATGAACGGGCTGCACCTCGCCGACTTCGCCACAGGCTCCCCGGCCTGCTCCCCCGGCGAGCCCGCCGGACCCGCCGCCCTCAATGGCGGCCTCAACGGCCTCAATGGCCTCAAGGCCCTCAATGGTCTCAACGGTCACGCTCTCAACGGCCTCGACGGCCTCGGCGATCTCGGCGATCTCGGCGGCGAGGTCTCCGGGCTCGCCGGGGCGGCGGCCGCTGTGGGCGCCACGACGCTGTCGCCCGACCGCAGGATCGTAGCCCCGGCCCTGATGGCGGACGCGGCCGCACGGGGCCTCCCCGTCGTCGTGTGGACGGTCAACGACCCCGTGGAGGCCGGCCTGCTCATCGACATGGGCGCTTCCGGCATCGTCACCGACTATCCCGACCTCATGCGACGCCTCTGGCAGGCCCGGCGGCTGCCGCTCGCCGAACCGATCAGTCCCCTCCGCCCGGTGAGCGCATAACCCACGCTGCGCTACGCACCCCCCTCCCGTGATCTTGCGAATACTCGCACGTCGGGCCAAGAGCAGGGCTTTCGCGTTCGTGATCTTGCAGTTTCTCGCAGCCATGTGACCTGACCAGCGAAAACACTGTCCGTGATCTTGCATTCGACAGTGCAAGATCACGAACCACATAAGCCCAGGCCAGACGGCCCTTCTGCAAGAAACTGCAAGATCACGGAGTTTATTTGCGCAGCTCAGAAGGGTGACTTGCGAGAAACTACAAGATCACGGGACAGGGTCTGTGATGGACAGGGCTCCCGACGGGCAGAGCCGTACGGCCTGCTCGACCGCCTCGCGCAGCGACTCGGCCGGCTCCGGATCGAGCAGCACCACGGTGCCGTCGTCATCGCTCTGGTCGAAGACCCCGGGCGCGGTGAGCGCGCACATCCCTGCGCCGACGCACCGCCCGGTATCCGCGTTGATCTTCATTTCCCCCTCCTACCAGGCCACCGGCAGGCGGTGCACGCCGTAGATGGCCATGGCGTCCCGCATCGGGACCTCCTCGGGTGGTACGGCCAGGCGCAGGCCCGGGAAGCGGCGCAGCAGGGCGGGATACGCGATGCGCATCTCCACCCGGGCGAGCTGCTGCCCCAGGCACTGGTGGACACCGTGACCGAACGCGAGATGACCGTGCGCCGACCGGGTGACGTCGAGCATCTCGGGGTCGGCGAACCGTTCGGGATCGCGGTTGGCGATGGGCACCGACAGCAGCACGGACTCCCCCGCGTGGATCAGTCGGTCGCCGATCTCCACGTCTTCCAGGGCCGCCCGGATGAGACCGAAGTGGACGACGCTGAGATAGCGCATCAGCTCCTCGACCGCGTTCTCGACGCTATCGGGGTCGTCGCGCATGACCGCGAGCTGCGCCGGGGTGGTCAGCAGCGCGAACGTGCCGAGCCCCAGCATGTTGGCGGTCGTCTCGTGGCCGGCGACGAGCAGCAGCAGGCCCATGCCCGCGATCTCCCGGTCGGTCAGCTCGCCCGCGGAGACCAGCCCGCCGAGTAGATCGTCCTGCGGCTCCCGCTTCTTGCGCAGCACGAGGTCGTACAGATAGTCGAACAGGTCGTCCAGGGCGGCCCGCGACTCCTCGACCGGCGTCTCCAGGTTCAGCAGCGTGGCGGAGTCCCGCTGGAAGCGCTCGCGGTCGCCGTACGGCACGCCGAGCAGCTCGCAGATGACCAGGGAGGGGATGGGCAGCGCGAAGGACGACACGAGGTCAACCGGAGGTCCCAGGCGCTCCATCGCGTCGAGGTGGTCTGTGACGATCTCCGCGATCCTGGGCTCCAGGAGCTTCATCCGGCGCACGGTGAACTGGCCGGTGAGCAGCTTGCGGAATCGGGTGTGATCGGGAGGGTCCATCCGGATGAAGAAGCCCGGCGGCAACCGGTCCAGGTCTTCCTGCCGGATCGGACGCTGCGGGAACGGGGAGTGGAGGAGCTCGGGGCGAGTGGAGAAGCGCGGGTCGGCGAGGATGGCGCGAGCTTCGGCGTACCCGGTGACCACCCAGCCCTCATGTCCGTCCGGGTAGGTCATCCTGCGGACGGGCGTCTCCTCCTGCCAGCGTCCCAGCTCGTCCGGTGGGTCGAGGGGACGCTCACGCGCGGTGGGAAAGGTCACCAGGCGAGGTGTGGCCTCTGTCATGACACGCTCCCGTAAAGGTAGAAACGGTCGTCCGTCGAGGTCCTGCCCCTCTAGATAACAATACGAACGGGGAAATCGCAATGAATAAAAATTCATTGCGTATGTCATGAAATTTCGGGAAGGATCGCGGTCAGATCCAGCCGTAACGATGGAAAGCGGTGCGGACAGCCGATCCAGCACGTGGAGCCGGGCGAGCCGGTGATCACCCGGGGTCCGTCCGGCTCCACCCGGCACGAACCCCCGGATCGACGAGGCGAAGAATCCCCAAGCCCGCGAATGGGTCAGAACAGGGTAATACCGGGACCGGGGTGCGCGCCCTCCTGAACGACGAGGACCGAACGCCCGGAGGGTGGCCCCGCGTCAGCTCATGTACTGTCCGCCGTTCACATTGACGTTCTGACCGGTGATGAACCCTGCGCCGTCCGACATCAGGAAGGCCACGGCGTGCGCCACGTCGGCGGGCGCTCCGATGCGCTTCACGATCTGCTCGTCGATGAACCCCTGCTTGCGCTCCTCCGTCAGGCGCCCGCCCATGATGTCCGTGTCGATCGGGCCAGGTGAGACGGTGTTGGCGGTGACTCCGAATTCACCGAGTTCTCGAGCCACCGATCGGGTGAAGCCGATCAGACCGGCCTTGGCCGTCGAATACGGCGTCTTGCTGTACGTGCCGCCGCCGCGCTGGGCTGAGATCGACGAGATGCTGACGATCCGGCCGATGCCATGCCTCACCATGGAGCGAGCCGCGCGTTGTGTGACGATATGGACGCCGGTGAGGTTGACGTCCATCTGACGACGCCACTCGTCGAGCGTCAGCTCGAGGTACGGCGTCGGCGATGAGATGCCCGCGATGTTCGCGAGCCCCACCAGCGGCGGCAAGGAGGCTTCGGCCTCGTCGAGTGCTCGCGAGACCGCGTGGGGATCGGAGATGTCGGCCCCCCACCCCGCGGCGAGGACATCGAAGCGCTCGGCGAGCTCGGACGCGGCCTCCGCCGAAGCGCTCGCGTCGAGGTCGATGATCCCGATACTCCACCCGTCTTCCGCGAGTCGCTCCGCGACGCTTCTGCCGATGCCACGCGCCGAGGCAGCTCCGGTGACGATCGCGGTGCGAGCGGTGGGGAGATTGTTCAACACGAGATTCCTTCTTCTGTTCTGTGGGCTGACCCGGCGAGCCGGCACCGCGGGCTACACATAGGCGGGCGGACGCCGACGATGGTGGTCGGTGTGACGCTGGAACGCCTCCGCGAGGGCGACGATCGTCGCCTCACGATCGGACGCTCCGACGATCTGGAATCCGATCGGGGCCCCGGACTCGGTGGCCCCACCGGGAATGGTCATGGCCGGCAGACCCGCGGAGTTGATGGGGCACGTCGCCATCATGATGCGCGTACGCCACTCAGGGCCGACTCCGATGTCGTCCAGATACGCCGCGGTAGGCGCGGCGATGCCGGTCACCTGCAGCAGCAGAGCGTCGATGTCCGCGAACGTCTCGCGGACGCGTCCGGAGAAATCCTGCCGTCTGTTGAGAATCCGCTGGTAGTCGACTCCCGAAATCGCGAGCCCCTGAGCGATCAGCGCGCTCAGCTGGGGCCCGTAGACCTCGGGTGAACGGCGGAAGACGTCCTCATGCACGAGTGCCGCCTCGACCGCACAGGCGGGCGTCCAGTCGTCGACGATCTGCTCCACGGAGGGAAGCGCCACCTCGACGAGTTCTGCTCCGAGCGACTCGAGTACCGCCGCGGCGGCGAGGATCATGTCGCGTGTCTCGGCATCGCAGAGAGCCAGGAAGGACGGATCGATACCGATGCGGGTGCCGTCGACGATGTCCTCCGCGCGATCGCACGCTTCGGTCAACGAGTCGCCGGGACGTCGCAACGTCACCGGATCATCGGGGTCGGGGCCCGATATGGCGTCGTGAACGATCGCACAGTCACGTACGCTCCGCGCCATCGGCCCGGGGCAATCGAGGTCTCGCGCGAACCCCACCATTCCCGCTCGCGACACTCGGCCCCAGGTGGGCTTCAGCCCGCTCAGTCCTGTCGCGGCCGACGGAAAACGGATGGATCCTCCGGTATCGGAACCCATGCTCGCGTAGCAGAGCCCAGCCGAGGTCGCCGCGGCATTGCCACTCGACGACGCGCCCACCCAGAGGTGATCGCCCCAGGGGTTCTGCGGCGTGCCCAGCTCCGGGTGATGGGCGGCGAACGCGCCCTCGGACATGTTCAGCTTGCCGACGATCACCGCGCCCGCGGACCGTAAACGGTGCACGACGGTCGCATCGAACTCCGCGATCCTGTCGTCGAATGCTCGGGTACCTGCGCTGGCGGGCGTACCCGTGACCGCGAAAAGATCTTTCACGGCGATGGGAACCCCGTGAAGCACGCCCAGCTCCAGACCGGCGCCGTGTCGCGAGTCGCGCTCCTCCGCCTCCTTGCGTGCCGAGTCGGCAAGGACATCGCCGAAGCTCGACAGGCGCGCGTCGTACCGGTGGATGCGATCCAGCATCGCTTCCGTGACCTCGGACGAGGTCACTTCCCCTCGTCTGATCAGCGTCGCAATCTCGTGGAGCTCTAGGAAATGCACAGCGCGTCCTCTCCTCTGCACCGGGACCCGGGATCGACTCTGATGCTCTACCGCGCCTGCGGGGCTTGCACGTGATCGTCGATCCTATAGGATATGGGAAGATTGCTGCAATGACGAGGAGGGACCTGTGGAGCACACCCGGTGTCCGTTCGGCCGGGTGTACGCCGGATGCGATCGATGACGGAGACCGGGGCCGTCCGGCGTCCCGGCACGACACAGCGGTCCGCTGAAAGAGGTCGCCAACCGGTGGAGCGACCGGCATGACGGCGACGGCCCGCGACCGCGGACGGCACCCGTACACCGACCCTCTTCACGCTCCTCCCGGCCGCCTCACCAGGGCGATCACGGAATCGGCCAGATGAGCCGGCCGCCGCCGGAGAGCCGCCCGGCCCATCTCCGTCGCAGGCGGACGGGCGCAGGCCGTACCCCGTCCGCGACCCCTTGCCGCGCTAATCGTCGATCCTATAGGATCGGCGAAATGCTCGCCGCGATGACGAGGAGAGTCCGATGGAGCACACGCACGGCGAAGAGGCCGTAACCGTCGCCGCGACCACCTCACCCCTGATCGCGGTGCGGAACGTCGTCAAGAGCTACGGCGACAACCCCGTGCTCCGAGGTATCGACCTGGACATCGAGCCCGGCGAGGTCATCGCTCTCGCCGGGGAGAACGGCGCCGGGAAATCCACCCTCATGAAGATTCTCGCGAGCCTCGTCATCCCCGACGCCGGAGAGGTTCTCGTATCGGGCGAGCCTCTCAATCTCGGATCGGTGCGCGAATCACGGCGGCGCGGCATCGCGATCGTTCCCCAGGAACTCGCACCGGTTCTGGACCTGCCCGTGTACGCCAACATCTTTCTCGGTCGCGAGCCCCGTACCGCTCTCGGCACACTCGACCGGAAAGCCATGATCCGCGATTCCAAGGAATTGCTCCGGTCCTTCGACCTCCACGTCGATCCCCGCACTCCGATGCGCATGCTCAGCACGGCGATGCAGCAACTGATCGAGATCGTGAAATGCACCTCTATCGGTGCGGCGGTCATCCTGCTCGACGAGCCGACATCTGCGATCTCCCAGAACGAGGTCGACCGGCTGTATCGGATCATCCGCGATCTGCGCGATCAGGGCGTCGCGATCGTCTACACGACTCACAAAATGGCCGAGATCAGGGCGGTCGCCACCAGGGTGGTCGTGCTCCGCGACGGGGTGCTCATTTCCGACGAGGCGATATCGAAGATCAGTGACGAGCAGATAGTCACATCCATGATCGGTCGCGAACTGGACGACCTGTACCCGGCCATCCAACCGCCCGGAGGCGACGAGCCCGTTTTGTCGATCTCGGATCTCGTCGTGACTCCCGGTGGACCCGCCGTCTCGCTGACCGTTCGCAAGGGAGAGATCGTCGCACTCGCCGGGCTCCTCGGCGCCGGGCGCACAGAGTTGATCGAAGCTGCCTACGGCGCCCGGCGCACATACGGAGGGCGGTGCGCGATCGATGGACGCGCCATCCGCGGCCACGACCCTTCCGCGGCGATACGAGCCGGCATGGCGCTCGTGCCGGAGGACCGAAAGGTCGGCGGAGCCGTTCTGTCGATGAACATTCTCCTGAACGGCGTCCTTCCCCGACTACCACGCTTCACCCGTTTCGGCTGGCTCAATAAGAAGGAAATCGTCAAGCAGGTCGTCAACACCATGGATGCCGTACGGCTGAAGCGCACGAGTCTGAAACAGGAAGTCGGCCATCTGTCGGGCGGAAACCAGCAGAAGGTCGTGATCGGCCGCTGGCTGACCGGTGATCTCAAAGTCCTCCTGCTCGATGAGCCCACCCGGGGAGTGGACGTGGGGGCGCGCAGCGAGATCTACCAACTGATCACCGATCTCGCGAGGGAGCACGACGTCGCCATCCTCATGGCGTCATCCGACATGACGGAAGTCATCGGGCTCGCCCATCGGATCGTGGTCATGCGCCAGGGAGAAATCGTTGCCGAATTCGATCGAGCCGATCACCCCGATGCCGAAGTTCTTCAAGAACTCGTCTTCAGACATGCCGCCGGCATAGCCGAACCTCACTTGGAGAGCCGTCATGCGAACTGACACCACTGCGATTCCAGCCTCCATCACGACGGAGGTGTCCAAGACATTTTGGCGGTCCCGCGGCGGCGTGTTCCTCATCCGAAACTCCATGGTGGGCGTCATGCTCATCGCGGTGCTGGTGTTCACTCTTTCGACCCCACGATTCGCCTCCCCCCAGAACCTTCAGTCCATCCTGATCGCCGCCGCACCCTTCGCGCTCATCGCACTGGGCCAGACGTTGGTCATCCTGACGGGAGGCATCGATCTCTCCGTCGGCTCGGTCATCGCACTGAGTGCCATGACCTCGGCCTGGTTCGCGGTCAACGACCCCTCGAAAATCTGGCTGGGCTTCGCGATCGGAGTGCTCGTCGGCCTTGCGGTCGGAATCGTGAACGGGCTCTTGGTATCCGTATTCGCCATCGCTCCCTTCGTGGCCACCCTGTCAACGCTGACCGCCGCGAGCGGGCTCGCCTACGCGGTCGGCAAGGGTGCGCCGATCCTGGGCATCCCGGCCGCGTACGGGGAACTCGCCAACACTCGCCTCGGCGGTCTGCCCGTCCCGGTCTGGCTGATGTTCATCGGTCTTCTCGTGATCGGCGTGCTCCTGCACAAGTTCGCGTTCGGCACCCGCATCTACGCGGTCGGCGGGAACCCCGTCGCGGCCGAGATCGCCGGGATCAAGGTGGGCCGGGTGCGGTTCCAGGTGTACGCCATCTCCGGTCTCCTCGCGGGGATCTCGGGAGTCCTGCTCTCGTCGAGAGTCGTCAACGCCGCGCCGAGCCTCGGCGCCGGATATGAGCTCGACGCGATCGCGGCGGTCGTGATCGGCGGGGCGAGCCTGTTCGGCGGCCGCGGCACCGTCTGGGGCACGGCGATCGGACTCCTGCTGATCCAGACGCTCAACAACGGCCTCGACATCATGCTCATCCCCTCCTATTGGCAGGACGTCATCAAGGGACTACTGATCGCGACCGCCGTCGGTGTGGACGTGTTCGCGATCCGCAGACTCAACCGTTGACGCACCCCCATCTGACGACCGTGGTCGCGCCGATGCGATCACACGAAAGGAAAAGAAAAGTAAAATGAGGATTCTCAAGACTCGGGTGCTCGCCGTCGCCGCCGCAGCGGCGCTGGCCCTCGGCATGAGCGGATGCAGCACATCGGACAGTCCGGGCAGCGCAGGAGGCGACGGTGACCGCGTGCGGATCGGCGTGACCGTGTACGGCCAGGACAACTTCGCCGCCCAGGGCAAGGAAGGCATCGACGCTTACGCCAAGGCCCGCGACATCGAACTCCTCTGGAACTCCGCCAACGGCGACGTCGCCACCCAGGCCAACCAGATCGACCAGTACATCCAGGCACGCGTCGACGGGATCCTCGTCGCTCCCGTTCAGTTCGACTCCCTCGCGCCGCAGTTGAAGGCGGCGAAAGACGCGGGAATCAAGATCGGCTTCGTCAACGCCACGGTGCAGGACGACAGTTCGGTCGATGTCGCCGTCCTTCCCGACAACGTCGCGGCCGGACGTCAAGCCGCGCAGATGATGATGGACCACCTCGACGGCAAGGGCAAGGTGGCGATCCTGCAGTGCCTGCTGGGCGCGTCGTACGAGATTCAGCGCACCAAGGGCATGGAGGAAGTGCTCGCGAAATACCCCGATGTCGAGAAGGTCGCCAAGGACGGAGCGCAGAACATCGCGGAGGCCATCGACAAGGTAAAGAACTGGATGACCGCTGTCCCGCATATCGACGGTGTGATCGCGTGCGGCGATGAAATCGGGTTGGGTGCCGTCCAGGCGGCGACCGAAGCCGGAAAGACCGTCGCGGTCGTCGGAGTCGACGCCACCGAGGACGGCCTGAACGCGATCAAGGACGGCCGCTTCATCGGCTCGCAGATGCAGCACGCCCGGACCGAGTTCGCGGCCGGCCTCGCCGCGCTCTACAAGGTCGTGAAGGGAGAGAGCACGGAGTCGCACTACACGTACACGATGGCACCGGTGACGAAGGACAATGTCGACGACTTCTATGTCAACGTCGTCTCCGGCAAGGATGACTTCCTCGCGAGAATCGCCGACGTGGTGGACCGCAACCTGAACACAGGCAAGATCGAAGACGAGAGCTGAGGCGGCTCTCCCGCGTTCTGCGGCCGACGCCACAGTGCGTCGGCCGCAGAACCAGATCTATGACGACAGAAAGCGAAGAACTGCAGCATGTCCCCTCAATACGGACACTCAGCATCGCGACCTTCCCGTCGATCCCTCGCCGACAGCATCTACGAGATCCTCCTCGATCAACTGATCGACGGAACGATTCAGGCAGGCGCGGCGGTGAACATCGATTCGCTCTCGCGAGAGCTGTCCGTTTCCGCTACACCGATCAGGGAGGCCCTGGCGCGACTCGAGGCGACCGGACTCGTCGAGCGAGAGGCTCTGCGCGGCTATCGTGCCGGTCAGTTGATCACGACAGAGCAGCTCCTGCAGCTAACGGACGCGCGCTCGATCATCGAGGCTCCGAACGCACGTCTCGCGTGCCTCAACGCGGACGACGCCTTCATCCAGGCCCTCCGGACGAACGTGTCAGAGATGAAATCGCTTGCCGGACAGGAGAGGAGTTACGGACGGTATCGCAAGACCGACGAGGAGTTCCACGACCTCATCGCAAAGCAGGCGAACAATCCATTCCTCTTTCGCGCCTATAAATCACTTGAAGCGCATGTACAGCGTTTTCGGCTGTTCGGGGCGGTCGGCCGCTCGGATGTCGATCATGCGGTCGACGAACACAACATCATCGTGGACGCCATCGCGAGTGGCGACCCGGAGCGGGCGAGCACCGCGATGAGTGACCACATCGAAGGAGTGAAATCGCGTGCGTTGCGGGACCGGGCGAACGTCGACGACCATTCGAGAGCTCGGCCCGGCATCAATGAGAAAGACACGCTCTGACGAGATGACGGCGACAAGAACAGATGTCCGCACAGTGGTGCTGGACGACGACCCCACGGGTACCCAGAGCGCTACGGGAGTCCGCGTTCTCTTCTCGTGGGACAGCGAAACCCTGCAGGAGGCGCTCGCGGAGAACCCGAGTGTCTACATTCTGACCAACACCCGATCGATCGACGAGGCGGCCGCCGTCGAGCTGGTCAACGAGGTGCGCCGCAACGCCGCCGCGGCGGCCGAAGCCCTCGGCGTCGAAGTGCGCTTCGTGCTTCGAGGAGACTCCACGCTGCGCGGCCATGTCTTCGCCGAATCCGCGCAGTTCATGGACCCCGACTCCGTGCTTGTATTCGTGCCGGCCTTCCCCGCGGGCGGCCGCAGGACCCTCGACAACGTTCATTACGTCTCCATCGATGGAGTGGATGTACCGGCCCATCGAACGGAGTTCGCCGACGACCCGGTCTTCTCCTTCCACAGTTCGACGCTCACGGACTATGTACACGAGAAGTCGTCCTTCCGCCCGGTGCGCATCAGCCTTGCCTCCGTTCGCTCCGACGGCCTCCTGCAGGCGCTTCGCGAGGCGCCCGGCGGAAGCGTCGTACTGCCCGACGTCGAAAACGACCAGGACATCGCCGCCATCGCCGACGCCATCACGAATGCGAGCGCCCACGGCCGGAGAATCGTCGTGCGGTGCGGCGCCCCCCTCGCCGCCGAGCTGGCGGGCGTGAGCAGCACCGCCCCATTTCGTCCAGCCTCCCGACCGCCACGGGCGACGCTGCTCGTATGCGGATCGCACACGGCGGCCGCCAGTGAGCAGTTGCGCGCCGTCGAGGAGCGCTGGGGGCCGTCCGTCGTCCTTGAGACCGCAGAAGCGCTCGCCGACCCGATCAGTGCGGGGAAGAGGCTCGCGGCGACCGCCAGGGAACGCCTCGGCACGTCGCCGCTGGTCGTGATCTCGTCTGAGCGGAACCGCGATGAGGCGCACGGGACCCTGCGACATGGTCAGCGTGTGATGGAAGCCTTGACGACCTGTGTATCCGAACTGGTCGAGCACTTCGACCTCGTCGTCTCGAAGGGGGGAATCACCTCGGCCGAGGTCGCCCGCACCGGCATCGGCGCGACATCCGCGACCGTTCAAGGGCAGATCGTGCCAGGGGTTTCTGTATGGCGGTTGCGCGATCGCCTCGCCCGCCCACTCGATTATGTCGTGATTCCAGGAAATGTGGGGTCCGAGAGGACCATAGTCGAGATCCTCGACGATTTCCAGGTTGAGACGCCGACCCGGTCATAACGACGGTCTGAGGCTGCCACTTCATTATGGCGAGCGCCTTCTCGGCACCCTTACCGTGCCGCTGCGGAGCGCGCGGCATTCTTAAGTAGCATTTTCAAGGGGTGCTTTCACCGGCAAGATGCGCGACACGCTCGACGGGCGCCGGATGAGGGCCGGGGTGGCCCGGGGGAGTCCTCGCCCCCGGGCTCAGGACGACGCCGAAGACGATGCGGAACGCGATGCCGACCGTCACGCGGAGTGAGCGGGCTTCTCCTGTCAGGCGGCCCCGCACCGCCGGCCGCCGCGTCGCCGCTCACATCCGCCCGCTGTGTCGAGAATCGAGGTTCAGTACCGGGGAAAACCGGGCGTAGGCCGAGCCGAGAACGGTCAGAGCCAGCCGTTGCGGCGGAAAGCGCGGTGGAGGAGCGTACAGGCCACGACCATCAGACCGATCACGAGGGGGTAACCCCAGGCCGTCTTGACCTCCGGCATGTGTTCGAAGTTCATGCCGTAGATTCCGGCGATCATCGTGGGGACCGAGATGATCGCGACCCAGGATGAGATCTTCCGCATGTCCTCGTTCGCCAGCGCGTTGGAGCGCGCCAGCGCGGCCTGCAGGATCGAGTCGGACAGTTCGTTGGAGGCCTGGACCTGCTCGCACACCCGGGAGAGGTGGTCTCCCACATCACGGAAGTACTCCCGCATCTCCGAGGGGATCATGCGGCGCTGCGGCAGCGCGCTGAACGGCGTCTGCAGCGGGCCGACGGCCCGCTTGAGCTCCAGCATCTGGCGCTTGAGCTGGTAGATCCGATTGATGTCGCGGGAGCTCACCTCGGCGAAGACGGCGGCCTCGACCTCTTCGAGCTCGGCCTGCATCTGGTCGGCGACGTGCAGATATCTGTCGACCACGTGGTCGGCGATCGCGTGCAGCACGCCGATGGGCCCCCGCGTCAGCATCTTCGGCTCCGTCTCCATCCGCTCGCGCACGTCGCCGAGCGGACAGTGCCCGCCGTGCCGTACGGTCACCACGAAGTCGGGCCCGACGAACAGCATGATCTCGCCCGTGCCGATGACCTCTCCGGAGCCGGCCGTCTCGTTGTGGTCGACGAAGGCGACGGTCTTGAGTACGACGAACAGCGAGTCGCCGTACCGCTCGACCTTGGGCCGCTGGTGCGCCTTGATCGCGTCCTCGACTGCCAGCGGGTGCAGACCGAACAGCTCGGCGAGCCACTCGACCTCGGGAGCGGCGGGCTCGTGCAGGCCGACCCACACGTAGGCGTCGGGGACCGGGCTGTCGTGGTTGTGCTCGCGGACCAGCCTGACCGCCTCGGGGATGCCCTGGGCCGCGACCCTCTCACCGCGGACGTACGCGCCGAACTCCACCACGGAGTCGTCCGGCGGGCCGCCGCTCGACCCCCTGACGGCGGCCGACACGGCCCCGTTGAGACGAGGGGGAATCATCCTGCCGTGCCTGTTGATGCGGGTGAAAAGAATCGAGGAGCGCATGGCGAGCCTTTCCCGCCCGAGCCGGCACGCTCTCCGCGCGACGTGATGTCACCCCTCAATAACAGGCGTGAGCTGCCCCTCGGGCTTTGTTTCAAGGTGGTCGGGAATGCGCACGTCGTACGTGCGCCGGCACGTACTGACAGGATCACCAGGGTTCATCCCGGACCACCTCCAATCGCCACAAGACAGCACTGACAGCCTGCCCAACTTACCACAGGGCAGCACCTTTACCAGGGTACCCGCAGGAAGCATGGCCGATCATGCGCTTCCTGCCGAAAGCGACCCGCACATTCTGGCCATACCTGTGACAACCGGTCGGGCCGTACGGGATTCGGCGGGGGAGGGCTCCGGTGGGCAGGGCTTCGGCGGGAAGGGCGTGTGCGGGGAGAGAACGGGCCGGGACGGTGCGAGACAATATGCCGGTGCGCGTACTAGTCATTGGAAGCGGGGGGCGCGAGCACGCCCTCTGCCGTGCCCTGCGGCTCGACCCCACCGTCACCGAAGTCCACTGCGCGCCCGGGAATCCGGGCATGGCCGAGATCGCCGAACTGCATCAGGTGACCGCGACGGACGGCGCGGCCGTGGCGGAACTGGCCGGACGGCTGGAGGCCGGCCTCGTGGTCATCGGGCCCGAGGCGCCGCTCGTCGCCGGGGTCGCCGACGCGGTCAGGGCCGCCGGCATCCCGTGCTTCGGCCCGTCGCGGGAGGCGGCGGCGATCGAGGGGTCCAAGGCGTTCGCCAAGGACGTCATGCTGGCCGCCGGCGTGCCGACCGCCCGGGCCCACACCTGCGTGACCGACGCTGAGGCCGCGGCCGCGCTCGACGAGTTCGGCCCGCCGTACGTGGTCAAGGACGACGGTCTGGCGGCCGGCAAGGGCGTGGTCGTGACCGACGGCCGGGACGAGGCCCTGACACACGCCGGGACGTGCCAACGGGTCGTGGTCGAGGAGTATCTCGACGGTCCCGAGGTGTCGCTGTTCGCGCTGTGCGACGGCGTGACCGCCGTACCACTGCAGCCGGCGCAGGACTTCAAACGCGCCTACGACGGGGACAAGGGGCCGAACACGGGAGGAATGGGCGCCTACACGCCGCTGCCGTGGGCTCCCGCCGACCTCACCGAGCAGGTCATGTCCGAGATCGTGCTGCCGACCGTCGCGGAGCTGGCCCGCCGCGGCATGCCGTACACGGGCGTGCTGTACACGGGCCTGGCGCTGACCAAGACGGGCCCGCGCGTCATCGAGTTCAACGCCCGCTTCGGCGACCCGGAGACGCAGGTCGTGCTCGATCGGCTGGAGACGCCGCTCGGCGGCCTGCTGCTCGCCTGCGCGACCAGTGCCCTCGCCGCGCACGAGCCGCTGCGCTGGCGGGACGGCGCGGCCGTGACGGTCGTGCTGGCGGCGGAGAACTATCCCGCCGATCCCGTCAGGGGAGACCCGATCGACGGCCTCCCGGTCGGTGTCGAGGGGGCGTACATCCTGCACGCGGGGACCGCCCTGGACGGGAGCGGACGGCTGGTGTCGAACGGCGGCCGGGTGCTCAACGTGATCGGCACCGGGGCGGACGTGGCCGAGGCCAGGACGCGCGCCTACGACGCGCTCGGCGAGATCACGATGCGGGGCTCCCACCACCGCTCCGACATCGCCCTGCACGCGTCCGGCGCCTGAGCCTGAGATCTGAGGCGGGGCCCGAGTCGAGTCCGGTCCGAAGCCGGACCTGAGCCCGGTCTGAGCGGCATTTGAGCGGGGCCTGAACGGCGCCTGTGAAGTGGGCTGTTTCAGCGCCCCGGTCAGGGGCAGTGCGCAAACCGGCCAGGACCGTACGATCCCCCCCGTAACACGAGCCCGTGCGACTTCGGCTGAACCATCCGGATCAGGGGATACGCTGAGGCGAAGCCGCCGCCTCATGCGGATCCCCCGTCCCTCCCCCAACATAGGAGTTTCGTCCATGGTTCGTTACCGCGTCCGTGGTGGCAACGTGCTGCGTGGTACCGCTTTCATCCAGGGTGCGAAGAACGCCGTGCTACCGATGATCGGGGCGGCGCTGATGGCGGCCGAGGGCCGTACCGTCCTGCGCAACGTGCCGGTGATCGAAGATGTGCGCCGCGCGGTCGAGCTCGCACAGGCCGTGGGCGCCAAGGTGGAGTTCCACGAGACCGAGCGGACGCTCGTCATCGATGCCTCCCGGCTCACCAGTCCCGTCCTGCCCGCCGCGATCGCGCGACGGTTCCGCGGGTCCGTGCTGTTCGTGCCGGCCCTCCTCCACCGGCTCGGCGAGGCGGTCATCGAGGGCGTCGGCGGCTGCAACCTGGGCAGCCGCAACCTGGACTTCCACTACCTCGGCTACAAGCGCCTCGGCGCCGTCGTGGACGAGGGCGAGAGCGTCATCCACATCAAGGCCTCCGGGCTCGTGGGCCATCCGCTCTACCTCGACACGCCCTCCCACACGGGCACCGAGAACCTGATCATGGCGGCCTCGCTCGCCAGGGGCACCACCGTGATCGAGAACGCGGCGCTCGAACCCGAGGTCCTCGACGTCATCGCCATGCTGAGCCGGATGGGCGCACGGATACGCGGTGGCGGCACCGGCTTCATCACGGTCGAAGGAGTGAACGAGCTGACCGCGGTCGAGCACACGGTCATGCCCGACCGGCTCGACGCCGGCGTGTTCGCGATGGCGGCGGCGATCACCGGCGGCGAGGTGAACCTGGTCGGCGCCTCCCTCGAGCACCTGGGCGTGGTCCGCTGGAAGCTCGAGCAGATGGGCGTCGAGTTCGAGACCCACGGCGCCGTACTGCACGTCCGGCGGGAGCGGGCGCTGCGCCCGATCAACGTCATCACCGACACCTATCCCGGCTTCGCCACCGACCTGCAGTCACCGCTGATGACGGTCGCCTGCCTGGCCGAGGGATCCAGCTATATCCACGAGCGCATCTTCGACGGCCGCTTCGCCCTCGCCGGCGAGCTGAACAAGATGGGCGCGAACATCGAGGTCGACGGCAGCCGCGCGGTCGTACACGGTCCCACCCCGCTGCACGGCACCGAGGTGACGGCGCACGACCTGCGATCCGGCATCGCGCTCGTGCTCGCGGGCCTGGCCGCGGAGGGCGAGACCACGATCGGATCCGGATATCTCATCGATCGGGGCCACGCGGCGCTCGCGCAGCGCATGCAGGCGCTCGGTGCAGATGTGGAACATGAAATTTCCACTTTGAGCGAGGCATGAGCCCGCAATCCCATTTTTCCGTCTTGACCAGCGCAAACATTGCATTGTAGAGACCCCGCCTGTGACACCCGAATGGTATTCCGGTAAATCCGGGCGTGACATTTCGGCCCTAACCAGCGATCGTTCCAATGGAAGCCATGACGACGAAGGCACGTGGGATGGGACGAACATTGGTCGAGCGCACGGAAGAGAATCCGCGCGGATCGCGTCTGAGCACGGTGGCACCGGACCTCACCATCGGTGTGGTCGGGTCGCATGACCTGGTCGAGAGGGTGATGCTCATGGGGCACTCAGCCGCCCCGGTGCCCTGTCGCCTGGTCGCCGCCGCCTATCGGGACGAGCAGGAGGCGGCGGACAAGGTCACGCGACTGGGCCCCGGGGTGGACGCCTGCCTTTTCGCGAGCCCGGTGCCCTTCGAGCTCGCCCGGCGGGCCGGCGTGCTGACCATGCCCGCCACCCACGTGCAACTCGGCGGGGCGGCGCTGGTCGCGGCGATCGCGCGGGCGGCGCTCGACGACCGGATCGATCCCCGCCGGGTGAGCATCGACGTGGTGGGCCGATCGGAGATCGACGAGGCCTACGTCGATCTGAATCTCCCGTCGAGCGAGGTGCACAGCAGGGAGGACACCGGCTCGGTCAACACGATCGCGTCCTTTCACGAACGGCTGGTGCGCCAGGGGTCGACGACCGGGGCGCTGACCTGCGTACAGGGGGTGGCCGACCGGCTGTCCGCCGCCGGGGTGCCCGCCGTATCGATCCGCCCGACCGCCGCCGCGGTCCGTACGGCACTGCACACGGCGGCGCTGCTCGGCACCCGGCATCGGCTGGAGGAGTCTCAGCTCACCGTCGTGCTGGTGGAGGTGCCGACACTGCGTGAGCCGATCAGACGGACCTCGCCACGCTTCTGGCGGGACGAGCTGCGGCTGTCGCTGCACCGCCTGCTCGTACAGGAGGCCAACCGGATCAACGCCAGTGTGTGGCCGATCGACGACCACGGCTATCTCGTGGTCGGCACCAAGGGCTCGATCTCGGCGGCCACGGATGGTTTTCGCATGCTTCCGTTCGCGGCCAGGATCCGCGACGAACTCGGGCTGGCCGTCGAGGTGGGCATCGGGATGGGGCGCACCGCGCACGAGGCGGAGACACACGCCCGGGGCGCGCTGGCCCGCACCCAGGGTGGCAAGCAGGCACAGGGGTTCGCCGTCGACCGCGAGGGCCGGGCACTGGTGCCGCCGCCCCGTACACCTCCCCATCCGGCCGTGCCGCTCAAACCCAAGGGGATCGAGGTGCTCACCCGCCTCGCCGCCAAGCTGGAGGGCGGCGACACCGTCGTGGACGCCGAGAGTGCGGGGCGGATGCTCAGCGTCACGCCGCGTACGGCCCGGCGGTTGCTGCGCACGCTGGTTGACGAGGGATTAGCGTGGCCGCTTCCGCCGAACCGCACACCCCAGCCCGGACGTCCGCGCCAGCTCTACCGGCTCATCGTGGAGAAGCTGAACCGCTGAGTCCGCCCACCGGGCCTGTTCTCATGACCTATAGGTGAAACGGTCATGACATAGGGGTGTGGTCGGCACTCGGAGCCGTGTACGCGGTGTGGGACTCGACGCATCTCGGCATCGTGATCGTCATCGAGGCCACGCCCCCGCCGTTGAGCGACGGGCCGGCCCTCCTCGAAGCCACGGGCTCCGAACTTCCCGCCGAAGTAACCAGCGTTTGACTTTAACCGACCGTTAAGCCTGGCCAGGCGAGCGAGCAGGGCCGGTCCTCGAAACCGAAGGGGCCGGCCCCGCACATCTACGCCCGGGTGGGCTTGATGTAGGTGACCCGGACGTTCAGATAGGTCGATCCGCCGTAGTCATGCCCGCGAATGGCGAGCAAATTGCAACAGTCGAGGTAATTCGCCGGGACGACGACGTCGATCGCGCCCGTTTTGCAGTGGCCGCTCTCGGCCGTCTGCACGAGATGACCGTTCAGATAGACCTTCGCGTCGTTGTCCACCGTTCCCTGAATTCGGACCTGCTCCGCGTCCCTCGGGATATGGAGCCAGTGGCGTACGAGAATGTCGGTATTGACGGCCCACGGCGTCTTGACGTTGGCGGGGGTGTTGAACGAGCAGCCGGTCGCGGTGCCGAAGCCCGACTGCCCTGCCTTCCAGGCACTGTCGTCGAAACCCCGCTCGTAGAACGTGGGCGCTTCGGTCGAGGGCGGCACCTGGAGGTATCGCCAGCCCGTGCTGTTGTAGTCGAGCGCGGTCACGACCGTGTCATCCGCGTTGCTCTGGGCCGCCGATGCCGGGGCCGCGACGGACACAGCCATCGCGGCCAGCAGGGTACCCGCCGCGAGGCCGGTGGACAGGAAACGCGATGGTTTCACGAACATGGGCGTTCTCTCCTCGTAGATGATGCGAAATACGCTGATCCGGGAGCGCCCCCGAAACCGGCCGTCGCCGACGCCGGACGGCAGGCCATTCGGTGTACGCCCACCGGATGCGAAGGAAAGAAAACCACGTGCGGAGCCACCCGAACGGCCCGCAGCCGTGACACTGATCATTTCTTGGCGAGATATTGCCCGTTATCCCCGAAGCCGCATTTTGACCGTGTCACCGACTTATCCGAACTTCGGAAAATGCCGCTTCAGGCGGGCGCCCTTCCGCTTGAGGGCGTCAGGTCAGGAAGGCAGCGGCGGCGGTGAGGAAGGTGTCGTTGGCCTCGGCGTCGCCGATGGAGATGCGAGCGCCCTCGCCGGCGAAGGGCCGTACGGCCACGCCGGCCGCGGCGCAGTGCTCGGCGAACTCCGCACGTTCAGCTCGTCCTCGGCGGCCGGCGACGCGATGGCGGCGGCCTGCGCGACGTGGTTGACCGCGAACGGCAGCAGCGTCTTGCGTACGGCCTCCGCCACCGCTGCCTGCCCGACCAGGTAGCCCACCCGCAACCCGGCCAGGCCGTACACCTTCGAGAAGGTGCGCAGCACGGCGACGTTGCCGCGCTCACGGTAGAAGTCCAGGCCGTCGGGCACGTCATCGTCTCTGACGTACTCCCGGTAGACATCGTCGGGCACCACGAGGCTCAGGCAGCGGTTTCCCTGGCGCGCCAACGCCTCTGACGTTGGAAAACAGCTCCCTTCGGACACGAAGTTGATAAGTTCAATTAGCTAGTCCTCAGGTGTATCAACTTAGGCGGAGGAGGGCTCAATGCCGGGGAGAGGCCGACCGAGTCGTGCCACTGTCTATCGCCGCCTCGATCAAGCACTCGCCGAGCTCAACCAGCGTCTCGGCGGCCTGCCCAGCCCACACGAGGCCGGGGAGATCTGGGACGACATCTGGCACCAGGAGGCCCATCACTCCACAGCTCTGGAGGGCAACACGCTCGTTCTCCGCGAAGTCCGGACGCTTCTCGACCAGGGCCGAGCGGTCGGAGCGAAGCCGCTCCGCGAATACAACGAGGTCCGGGGGTACGCGGACGCCGCCCAGTGGGTGTACGGGCAGGCGCTTGAGCCCGACATATGGCACAACGGAGACCTGATCACCCTCAATGAGGTACGGCGGATCCATCACGCCGCCATGACCCCAGTTTGGGACGTGGCCCCGCACCCGGACGCGACCGAACGTGAAGGACCGGGAAGCTTCCGCGAGCACGACATTCAGCCGTTCGCCGAGGGCATGACTCCTCCAAGTTGGCCGCTGGTACCCGCCCAGATGGAGCAGTGGGTGGCCGATGCCTGCACGCTGGGAAAGCAGATCGAATCCACAGCCGACCTGGGCCGTCCGCTTCCTGAGGGGTTGGCGAGAATCCACGCCGAGTTCGAACGTATTCACCCATTCATCGATGGCAACGGTCGAAGCGGACGCCTGGCCCTGAACCTGATCCTGGTCCGGCTCGGCTACCCTCCGATCATCATCATGAAACGGCAGCGCACCGCCTACCTCTCTGCCTTGCGGCGCGCCGATGTGGGGGACTATGGCGCCCTCGGCGAGTTGATAGCCCGCGCGATGGAGGAGAACCTCAATCGGTTCATCCTCCCGAACCTGGCGGGCCCGGCACGGCTGGTCCCGCTGGCCGCGCTCGTTGACAAGGAGTTCAGCCTTGCCGCGCTCCGGCAGGCCGCCCAGCGTGGCCGCCTGAACGCGGTACACGGTCCGGATGGCGTCTGGAGATCGACCCGGAAATCAGTCGAGGCATACCGCGCGGCCAGGCATCTGCGACCGGCCCAAGGGCAGGAAGCCCCATGACATCGGGAAACAGCTCCCTTCGGACACGAAGTTGATAAGTTCAATTAGCTGAGCTCAAGGTGTATCAACTTCAGACCGGCGCCCTTCCGCTTGAGGGCGTCAGGTCAGGAAGGCAGCGGCGGCGGTGAGGAAGGTGTCGTTGGCCTCGGCGTCGCCGATGGAGATGCGGGCGCCCTCGCCGGCGAAGGGCCGTACGGCCACCCCGGCCGCGGCGCAGTGCTCGGCGAACTCCATCGTGCGGTCGCCGACCCGGAGCCAGACGAAGTTGGCCTCCGTGGGCGGGACCGTCCACCCCTGGGCCACCAGCGCCTCACGCACCCTGGCCCGCTCCTTGACGGCCTCCTCGACCCGTACGTTCAGCTCGTCCTCGGCGGCCAGCGACGCGATGGCGGCGGCCTGCGCGATGTGGTTGACCGCGAACGGCAGCAGCGTCTTGCGTACGGCCTCCGCCACCGGTGCCTGCCCGATCAGGTAGCCCACCCGCAGCCCGGCCAGGCCGTACGCCTTCGAGAAGGTGCGCAGCACGGCGACGTTGCCGCGCTCACGGTAGAAGTCCAGACCGTCGGGCACGTCCTCGTCCCTGACGTACTCCCGGTAGGCCTCGTCGAGCACCACGAGCACATCGTCGGGCACCCGGTCGAGGAAGCGGCGCAGCTCGGCCGTCCGGTTGACCGTACCGGTCGGGTTGTTGGGGTTGCAGACGAAGACCAGGCGGGTCCGCGGCGTGATCGCCTCGGCCATCGCGTCGAGATCGTGGGTCTCGTCCTGCAGCGGCACCTGGACGGACGTCGCCCCGGCGAGGCCGACGAGCAGCGGATATGCCTCGAAGGAGCGCCACGCGTAGACCACCTCGGCGCCGGGTTCGCCGACCGCCTCCAAGATCTGCTGAGCGACCGCGACGGACCCCGCCCCCAGCGCGACGTGCTCGGCCGGCACGTCGAACCGCTCGGCGAGCGCCGCGGTGAGCTTGACCGAGCCGGGATCGGGATAGCGATTGATCTCCGTCGCCGCCCTGGCGATCGCCTCGATCACCGAGGGCAGCGGCCCATGCGGGTTCTCGTTGGAGGACAGCTTGTACGAGCGGCCATCTGGAGAGACCACCGATCTGCCCGGCTTGTAGGGGGCCATGGTCTCGAGAAACGAGCGGAATCGCGGCATACCGCAACCTTAGAAGATGACTCCGGGCAGCTCTACCGGTAGTAGACGTAGAGCGACTTCCAGGTGCCCGCGTACCGACAGTCCGGCGACGGCTTGGCGGCCTTCCGCTCGGAGCAGACCTTGACCTCGACCTCCCCCACTTTCTTGGCCGAGAACGCGAATTTCTTCGTCTTGCCGTACGAGCAGGTGCGGTAATTGCGGTAGGCCAAACGCGGCCGGCCCGCGGAGTCGAAGTAGCTGATGCGGAAGACGGCCCATCCGCAGGTCGACGGCGTACGGCTCAGGCTGACGACGCTGCCGGTGACCTTGACGAGGGGGTTGGGCAGGCTGGGGTCGGCCTTCGGCGCGGCGGTCAGCTTCCCGTTCGCCTTGGCCTTCGTCCCCCTGGCGTAATAGGGGCCCCACTTGCCGTTGGCGGTCGTGCCGGTCGTCGTGGCGGTGGCTGTGGCGGCGCTCGTGGCGGTGGTCGAGGCACCGGCGGACGCGGCGGTCATCGGGGCGAGGGCGAGGATGCCGGCCGCCGCGAAGGCGATGCCGGCTAGGGGGCGCGTGGTCATGGCGGGGATCCTTTCGATCTGCTGTCGACGGCAGTGTGCGTTCAGGCGCTTTCAGCCGCCTTGAGACGCGCTGAAAAGTGGGGTCGCGGCCACGGATCCCACGTCCGGCAGCACCGAGCACGCCGCGTCAGGATCGGCACGGCCGGTCCGGAGGATCCGCTCCACGGCACCGTCACCCCTCACGGTGGCGTCTGGCGGCCGGATCTCGCCCTTCAGCGCGCCGAGGACGCGGTCCCGCCGTTCCAAGGCTATTTTCAGGGTTTCTCACTAAGATCCTGCGGCATGTGGCGGAAAATCAGGATCTTGATGGCCGGTCTCTGCGCTACCGGCGTGTGCGTGACCCCCGCGGCGGCGTCGGCGACCGCCACGCCGGCCACCACGCAGCAGCAGACGAAGGCCGCGACCGATACGAGCAGCAAGGCGAGCAGCAAGACAGGCGGCAAGGCGAAGGCACAGCCGTACTGCGCGAAGTACAAGTGCATCGCCCTCACGTTCGACGACGGCCCGTGGCCGTACACCCCCGAACTGCTCGACACGCTGAAGAAGCACAACGCGAAGGCGACGTTCTTCCTGCTCGGCCGGAAGGTGGCCAACCGGCCCGAGATGACCCAGCGCATCGCCGCCGAGGGTCACGAGATCGGCAACCACACCTGGAACCATCCGGATCTGACCAAGCTGTCCGACAACGAGGTGTTCAGCGAGATCACCAGCACCTCGGACATCATCTACGAGACGATCGGCAAGGCCCCCACGATGATGCGGCCGCCGAACGGCGCGACCAACGCCCACCTTGCCCAGCTCATGGCCGAGGTGGGCCTGTCGCAGATCCTGTGGAGTCACTCCACCCTCGACTGGCAGGCCAGGAACACCAAGGTGATCGCCGAGCGGACGCTCGCCGGGGCCAAGCGGAACGCGGTCATCCTGCTGCACGACATCGTCCCGGAGACGGTGAAGGCCATGCCGGGGGTGCTGACGAAGCTGGAGAAGCAGGGCTACCGCTTCGTCACCATCACGACCCTGCTGCAGGGCCGTGAGCTCAAGGGCGGCGAGATCTATCCGCCCCGCCCCAAGAAGACCCCGGCGAAGACCCCGGCAAAGAGCTCGGCGAAGAGCTCGACGAGCAAGAAGTAGCCGGGACGACTCCGCCGCTCGCCCACCGCGCCGGGTGCGGAACCCGCGCCGTGGAGAGCCCGGGTCGCCGGGGCCTGCACCGGAATCCCCCCGCCGCTGAGCCGTCTCGGCGGGGCTTCCGGCTACAGGGTGCGTTGGGCGGGTGCGGACTGGGCCAGCAGGCGCTCCTCCGTGTTCACACCGGGGCCTCCTTCGGAGGTCTCGGTGACCGCGGTCGCCGCCCCGGCCACGGCGGTGGCCGCCGCGCCGGCGGCGGCCGTGGCGGCCGCAGTGGCGGCCGCGGTGGCCACGACGGCGGTCGTCTCGAGGGAGCGGGTGAGCGCCGCTTTCAGGCGGGGCTGCAGCGGCCGCTCCACCAGCCGGTAGACGGCGTACGCGACGGCCAGGACGGCGGCGACCACCAGCGGCAGCGTGAGCCGGTTCCCCAGCACGGGATGCAGCGCCTGGATGAGCAGGAATCCCACGTGGTGGTGGAAAAGGTAGAGCGGATAGGTCAGCGCGCCCAGCGTGGTGAGCCAGCGCCAGTCGAGCCGGTCGAGCGACCCCCGCGCCACCAGGATCATCACCAGGAAGATCAGCGAGATCACGCCGACCACGAGCGCCGATCCGAGGGAGGGGCCGAACCTGGTGAAAGCGGCGGGCTTCTCGCCGAGCACGTTGACGAGCGCGAGCACCCAGCCGATCCCGACGAACAGCCAGGGGAAGACCGATCCGCCGAAGCGGTGGATGAGATAGAGCGCCATCCCGGCGATGAAGTACGGCGCGGCGAACGGCACGAGCACGGCCTGGAGGAGATCGGCGTCCACCCGTTCCGCGATGACGAGGAGGAACACCCAGCCGCCGAGGAAGGCCAGGCAGCGGCGGTAGGTGATGCCGATCGCGGCGAAGCACGCGATGAGCGCGTAGAAGACCAGCTCCTGCCAGAGCGTCCAGTACACGATCTCCAGGTCCCGGATCCGCAGGCCGTGCTGGAGCATGGTCATGTTGGCCAGCAGTTCGCTCAGGGACGGCCGGTGATCGGTGATCAGCCCGCCGACGGCCAGCCCGCCGAGGATGAGCACGCTCGCCCAGTAGGCGGGGTAGAGCCGGGCGATCCGTGAGACGGCGAACTGGCCGGACGTACGGCCCCAGGCGCTCATCAGGATCACGAATCCACTGATGACGAAGAACAGCCGCACGCCGTAGACGCCGAACATGGTGACCGCGCTCAGCGCGGGAAAGGCGTTCGACGTGCCCCAGGCACGGGTCTCGCCGAAATGGAACAGCACCACCCCGAGCGCCGCGCAGAATCTCAGCAGGTCGAGGACGCGCAGTCGCGGGGGATCGGTAAGTCTGGCCGGCGCATCCGAAATGCGGGGGGCCGTGAAGAGCATAGGCCGGAATATATCCTGAAAGATCCCTGAGCGACGATCAGACGCGTAGCATCGGCGGGTGCAGGAGCACGGCCGGTCCCCGGCGATAGAGCATGGCGGGCCTGCCGCCGTCCCTGGTGGTCGTACGGCCCGTCGGCATGAGGAACCCCTCGGTCTTGGTGACCTTGCGGTGGAAGTTGCGCGGGTCGAGCTGCCGCCCCCAGACGATCTCGTAAACACGGCGCAGCTCGGCCACGGTGAACTCCGGCGGGCAGAACGCCGCGCCCAGCGAGGTGTACTCCAGCTTGCCCCGGGCCCGCTCGACCCCGTCGAGCATGATGCGGCGGTGGTCGAAGGCCATCTCCGTCAGCTCGGCCACCGGCTGCCAGCTCATGTGCGCCTCGGTCGAGGCGGGCAGGTCGGGGGCGAGGCCCAGGTAGGCGACGCTGACCACCCGCTGACGGGGATCGCGGTCGGGATATCCGTACGTCTGCAGCTGTTCGAGGTGAACCTGGGCGCCCGGCAGCCCGGCCCGCTCGACCAGCACGCGGGCGGCGGCGGCCGGCAGGTCCTCCTCCAGCTTGATGAACCCGCCTGACAGCGCCCACCGGCCCTCGTACGGGGGCCGGTCGCGCCGCCAGACGAGTGCGCTGAGCTCCTGGGACCTGACGGTGAAGACGACCAGATCCACGCTGACCGGGATTCGCGGGATCACGACAGGCAACCTACACGTTATTGCGGTAGTAGACCGGCTCCGCCGCCTTCCTGCCGTCGGGGGCGGTCACGTCGACGCGCACCCACACCTTCTCCGGCACGCTCGCCCAGTCGACCGGGATCCAGATCTTCTCGGCGCCGACCGGCAGCCCCTCGATGGGCGCCGTGTCGTGTACGCCGGCCAGCACCGAGTCGACCACCCGCGGGGTCTCCACGCCGGTCCAGCTCAGCGTGACCTTGACGGTGCCGAGGTGGAAGCCCCGGATCTCCATACCGCCCTGGCCGTCCCGCTCGTCACGCCGTGCCTCGATCGCGATGGGCCGGTCCCAGTCGGCGGAGATCTCCTCGGACAGCGAGGGCGAGTCGCAGGTGAAGAAATCGCTCCACATGTACGAGATGATCTTGGAGACGTACGGCGCGGCCAGCGCGACCTGGGTGTCCAGCCGGGCCTTGTCCGTACGTCCCCGGGCCGACTGGCGGCCGCAGACGGCACCGCCGCCGGGCGTCGGCTCGAACGCCTCCACGTTGGCCCAGAGCCGCACGTCGACGCCCTCCTGGGCGAGCTCCTCCCTGGCCTGCGCCATCGCACGGTAGTAGTCGCGAGTCGAGCCGAGGTAGGCGTGGGCGTAGGTGCTGTCGCCGACCACGGGCTTCAGCCGCTCGTCCACCGGTTTGTTCTTCAGGTTGGGCCAGTAGAGGCCGAGCTTGCCGGTGCCCCGGCCGTCCTGCGGGGCGATGATGCCCACTCCGGTCCGGGCGAGGGCCTTGAACCCGGCGGCGACCTGCGCCGGAGTGGCGGTGAACTTCTTCTGCCTGCGGCCGTCGAGGTAGGGGCTGACGAGGATGGGTTTGCCCGGCAGCACCTGCTCGACGATCCGATGCTGCTCCTCGTAGACCTGGAGGGTCTGGAACTTGCCGGGGTCGGTCCAGTCGCGGATCTGCAGTTCGAAGGGCTGGTAGACGCCGCCGAGCGAGGCCCGGCCGGCGAAGCGGCCGCCGTAGTCCTGCAGGACGCGCCGGGTCAGCGTGGTGAGCGTGCCGATGTGCCGGGGATCGGCGGTCGCCGTCTTGACCAGGTCGCGCGGCGCGAGCGGCAGGGCGGGGAAGACCTGGATGCCGAACTGGTCCCCCAGGTCGAGCAGCTCGGACAGGCTGTCCTTCACCCCGGCCGAGACCAGGATCAGGTGATAGCGCCGCCCCTTGGAGGTGAAGTCGCACGTGGGGTCGTCCGAGCCGTCCTCGGGGGCGATCAGCCGGTAGAAGACGGCGCCGTTCACCTCGATCTCGTGCTCCATGGACGGGCAGCGGAAGATGCCCGGGCCGAAACGCTCGTCGGTGCGGTAGACGTAGGTCCAGGTGAGCATGTTGCCCGGGTTGGCGGCCTTGAGGTCCTTCTCGGCCGACTGCACGCAGGTGAGGCCGTTCTCCTCGCACTTGGCGTAGCGTCCGTCGGGCTTGGGGTCGCTCTGGGCCCCGTTCCCCGGGGTCACGGTCTTCGGGGTCGCGGTCTTGGGGGTCGCGGTCTTGGGGATCGCGGTCTTCGGGGTCGCGGTCTTGGGGCCGGCGCCGTCGTCCAGCCTGTTCAGGATCCGGCCCTCGTGGTCGACCGGGCGCGGCGACAGGCCGAAGCCGAGCCGTACGACCGTGTCCCCGCCCAGGCGGTGGATGGCCTGGAGCTGACGGCGCCAGGTGCACGGGTCGGAGGTGGGGATCAGCCAGTAGCCCGTGACGGCGTACGGCGTGGCAGCCGTGGTGTCGAAGGTGCCGCACGGGTCGGTGAACGCACTGGTCGTGGGCGAGGGCGGGCCCCCCTGCTGGGGCGAGGGCGAAACCGCCGGCGATGTGGCGCTGGCCGTCTGCGGCGCGGAACCCGCTTCTCTCAGGACGATCACGACGGATGCGACCCCCGCGAGGATCGCCATGCCCAGGATTAGGGTGAACCAACGCACGTTCAGGACACTACCGCCCGTCATTCAAATCAGATGATCAGCGGTTCTTGACGCCGCCCCAGGCTTCGAGCTGGGCGACGAACCGGCGCGCCGAGCTCGGCCAGTGATGGTTGGCACGGGCGGCGGCGTAGCCGCGGGCGCCGGTCGCGCGCCGCTCGGCCGCGTCGTTCCTGAGCCGGAGCACGGCCTGGGCCACCGCGTCCGGATCCTGCCAGGAGACCACGACGCCGCACTGGTAGCGCTCGACGAGCTCCACCGCACGCGGCGACGGCGTGGTGATCACCGGGATCCCGTGCGCCATGTACTCAATGATCTTAGTGGGCATCGAGTGCCGATAGTTCGGCTCGTCGTGCAGCAGGGACAGCCCGGCGAGCGCCCCGTCGAGCCGCTTCAGCGCCTCGTCGTTCGGCATGAAGTCACGCCACTCCAGCAGACCGCGGGCGACGGCGTCGTTGAGCACCGGCCTGCTCTGCGGGTCGGCGTAGCCGATCAGCTCGACCGCCACACGATGCGGCTGGAGCAGCCTGGCCACCTCGACCGCCTCACGCACGCCGCGGGCCTCCGACAGCCAGCCCAGATAGACCACCCGGTCGTCGCCGGGCGGGCTGACGGTGTCGGGCACCCACGTCTCGTTCGGCACGACGAGATGCACCTGCTTGAACCGTCCGGCGTAGGCCGTCTCCGCGAGCAGCAGGTGCAGGCGGCGTTCCGCCGTACCCTCCAGAAGCCGGGCGAGAAACCGCATCGGCGGTCGCAGGAACGCGGGCAGCCACGGCTTCAGCGAGAGCGTCGCGGGCGTGTCCTCGTGGACGTCCCAGACGACCGGCGGCCGGTTGCGCACCCCGGTCACCGCGAGCAGCAGCTCCGGGTCGTGGATGAGCGCGAGATCCACGCTGCCGCGCATGCTCTTGAACAGCTTGCGCGCGGCCCACACGGCCGACAGGCGTCGCCGTTCCGCCGCCCTGGGCAGATCCACCCCGTTGACCCACGAGCGGGGCATCACCCCGCGCGCGGTGTACGGCGCCGCGTACGTGACCTCATGACCTGCGTCGACGAGCGCGCGGATCTGCCGGTGCAGGATCCGGGCGTCCTCGGGGTGATGCACCACGGTCATGACGAGCACGTGCACGAGCGGACCCCTCCTACAACCGCTCGACGCGTTCGCCGGTCGCGAGCACGCCGCGAGTGTCGAGCACGAGCCGGGCCCGATTCTCCACCACGTCCAGATCGAATATGGAGTGCTGCTGGAGCAGCACGGTGACGTCGGCCGCCTCGACGGCCTCGGCCAGGTCCTCGGCACGAGGGATCGTTCTGCCCTCTATCTCCCACGCCGGGACGTGCGGATCGCAGTACGACAGCTCGGCGCCCAACTCCAGCAGCGCCTCGGCCACCGGGACCGCCGGGGTCTCGCGCTGGTCGGCGATGTCGGGTTTGTAGGTGACGCCGAGGAGCAGCACGCGGGAGCCGTTCACGGCCTTGCGCTCCCGGTTCAGCAGCCGCTGCACCCGGGCCACCACGTAGGCCGGCATCCGCTCGTTGATCTCCTGGGCGAGCTCGACGAAGCGGAAGGGATAACCGAGCTTGCGCACGGTGTACGACAGGTAGGACGGGTCGACCGGGATGCAGTGGCCGCCCACCCCCGGGCCCGGCAGGAACTTCTGGAACCCGAACGGCTTGGTGGAGGCCGCCTCGATGGCCTCCCACAGGTTCACGTCGAGCTCGTCACAGAAGATCGCCATCTCGTTCACGAGGGCGATGTTGACGTGGCGGTAGGTGTTCTCGAGCAGCTTGGCCATCTCGGCCTCGCGGGTGCCGCTGACCGGCACCACCCGCTCGACGAACCGGCTGTAGAAGGCCACCGCCCGGTCCCGGCAGGCGATCGTGTGGCCGCCGACGACCTTCGGAGTGTTGCGCAGGCCGTACTTGAGGTTGCCCGGGTCGATGCGCTCGGGCGAGTACGCCAGGTGGAAGTCCCGGCCGGCCACCAGCCCCGAGCGCCGCTCCAGCAGCGGCCGCACGAGCTGGTCGGTCGTGCCGGGCCAGGTGGTGGACTCCAGCACGACCAGCGTCCCCCGCTGGAGGCGCTCGGCGACCGCGTCGATCGCGCCCTCGACAGCGGACAGGTCCGGCCGGCGATCCTCGTCGAGCGGCGTCGGCACGCAGATGACGATGGTCTGCGAGCGCGCGAGCACCGAGGGATCCAGCGTCGCGGTGAAGCCGCTGGAGAGCATGGCGTCGAGATCGGCGTCGGTGATGTCGTCGATGTACGACCGACCGGCGCTGATGGCCTCGACCTTACGGGGATCGACGTCCAGGCCGGCCACCCGCAGGCCGCCCGCCGCGGCCTCCTTGACCAGCGGCATGCCCACGTAACCCAGCCCGATGACCGTGAGATCGACGGGGGTCACGGGACGACCCGGGTGGTGACCTGGGGGCGGAAACAACACTTCATGGTGGCAAAGGTTATCTCAACTTGGCACCAAGGACGTCTAATGCACCGGATGTTCAGGTGATTGGCTTCTCTCGGTAACTGTTTGGTAGATGTGCTGGTAGGTGCGAGCCAGACTGCTCCACGTCCGATGCGCCGCCACCTCGGCCTTCCCGGCCTCGCCCATCGCGCGGCGGCGCTCCGGATCGTCTCGCAGCGCGGCGAGGGCGTTCGCGAGCGCCGCCGGGTCGCCGGGCCGTACGAGAAGACCGGCCCCGCCCGTCCCCGACCCTCCCGAGGTCATGTCCGCGGCGCCTCCGGCGCCGAGGAGCTCGGCGAG
Source organism: Sphaerimonospora sp. CA-214678 (assembly GCF_050942215.1). GTDB lineage: Bacteria > Actinomycetota > Actinomycetes > Streptosporangiales > Streptosporangiaceae > Sphaerimonospora. The sequence continues at coordinate 375,816 of NZ_CP192056.1, read as the reverse complement.
CGCCGGCAGGTCGCTGAGCACCACCGGCTTCCCGAGCGCCATGGCCTCGACCGGCTTGAGCGGGGTGACCAGGCGGCAGACCCTCAGGTCCTCGCGCGGGCAGACGAAGATGTCGATCGCCGCCTGCGCCTGGAGCGCCTCGTCCGGTCCCACCCGGCCGGGCAGGATCGCGTCCCGCAGGCCGAGCCGTTCGACCTGCTCCAGCAGAGCCGGCCGCTCGGCGCCGTCGCCGACGAGGAGGACCCGCACCGGCGTCTTCGCGTCGCGCAGCAGCGCGGCAGCGCTCAGCAGCGTCGCGAAGCCCTCGTAGCCGACGATGCTCGACACCGAGCCGACGACGATCTCGTTCTCCGCGATGCCGTACTGCTGCCGGAAGGCCGCGCCGTCGTATTCCGCGGTGAGCAGCGCGTCGTCCACCGCGTTGGGCGCAAGGTGGATCCGCTCACGGGGGACGCCCCGCTCGACGATCTCGGCGGCCATCGTCTCCGCGAGCGTCACGACGGCGTCGGCGGCGCGCATGAGCGTCGCCTCGCGCTCGCGCTGCATGCGGTGGCGCTCGGTGCCGACCCGCCTGGGGTCGCGGGAGGCCCAGGTCTCCTCGAGGAATCCGCGCACCTCGTAGACGAACGGGGTGTTCGTCCGCTCGCGTACGGCCATCGCGACCGAGCCGTTGCGGTGATCGGTGGCGGCGTGCAGCACCTGCGGCCGCAGGGTGCGGACGAGCTCGGTCACGTCGGCGGCGCCGCGGATGATCCGGCCGCGGGTCTCGAACGGCACCTCACCCTTCGGCAGCAGCCGGTAGTACGGGATCTGGTCGATCTCTTCGTACGGCTCCGCCTCGGTGTGCCCCTGCAGCATCGGCCAGCCCCAGCTCGTCACCACGTGGGGGTCGAGCCCGGCGGCACGCTGCGCGGTGACGATCCGATGCGTGCGCACCGTGTAGCCGGCCTGCGTGTACGGCAGCGCGTTGGTGACCATGTGGAGCACCCGGCCGGGCACCCGCTCACCCATGATGACCTTGGGTTTGGGCGGGATCGGGTCGGGCCCGAGCGCGGCCATCTCGCCCTCGTAGTAGGCGATCCTGCGGCGGATGAACGGCCACCGCTGGTGGGGCTGCAGCGTCTTGACCGCCTGCGTCATGTTCCCCGTGTCGAAGTGCCCCTTCGCCTTCTCCATCGGCCCGTCGGCCATCCGGCGGAGGATCTTCCGGGCGACCCTCCGCACGCGCCGGGTGCCCACCCGCGTGTAGCGGGCCGCCGGCCAGGCGACGCGTCCGATCACCGGACGCAGCCCTGACGGCATGGCGTCCGCCGCGGCCTGGGCGACCCGTACGGGATCCGACTTGACCTTGCTCACGAAGATCCGTGAGACGACGACCGGGTTCCTCGCGAAGCCGCGGAGGAAACCGCCCAGGCCGACCTTGGCAGACGTGGCGGCTATCCGGGAAGCCTGCGTCGGAGCTGCCGGGGGCGTGGGAGGCGTAGTAGGAGTATTGGCCTCGGGTTGCACGGCGTGAACGTACCATAGGCAACGTTTGTCCCAGAGAGGTCAAACCACCGACGACCGGATGAAAGGCGTGGTCAATGAGGGACAATCCCCTCGTCCTGCACGTGCTGGGCGCCCGGCCCAACTTCGTCAAGGCGGCCCCGGTCGTGAAGGGCCTGGCCGAGCTCGGAGTGCGGCAGGGCATCGTCCACACGGGTCAGCACTACGACGCGCTCATGTCGGACGTGTTCTTCGCCGACCTGGGCCTGCCCGAGCCGATCGCCAACCTCGGCGTGGGCTCCGGATCTCATGCGCGGCAGACGGCCGCGCTGCTCACCGGCCTCGAAGAGGTGGTGCTGGAGCACTCCCCCTCGCTGGTGGTCGTCTACGGCGACGTGAACTCGACGCTCGCCGCCATCCTCGTGTGCGCCAAGCTGCACGTGCCGACCGCGCACGTGGAGGCCGGGCTGCGCTCGTTCGACCGGGGGATGCCCGAGGAGGTCAACCGGGTCGTCACCGACGCGCTGTCGGACCTGCTGTTCGCCACCTCGCCGGAGGCGCTGTCGCATCTGGCCGACGAGGGCGTCGATCCCGCGCGGGTGCACCTCGTCGGCAACCCCATGATCGACAGCCTGTTCGCCGCACTGCCCGGGCTCGACCCGGCCCCGGTGCAGGAGCGTCTGGGCGTGTCGGGCAGGTACGCGGTCGCGACGCTGCACCGGCCGGCCAACGTGGACGCCCCCGAGGCGGCCCGCGAACTCGTCGAGGCGGTGCTCGACGTCGCCGAGCAGATTCCGGTCATCGTGCCGCTGCACCCGCGCGGGCGGCAGCGGCTCGCCGAAGCCGGCCTCGTGGACCGGCGGAACCTCAAGATCGTCGACCCGCTCGGCTACATCGACTTCCTGTCGCTCGTACGGGGCGCAGCGCTGGTGGTGACCGACTCCGGAGGCGTACAGGAGGAGACGACCATGCTGGGCGTCCCGTGCCTCACCGTCCGGCCCAACACCGAGCGCCCGATCACCGTCACCCACGGGACCAACCGCCTCGTCACCCCCGCCGGGCTGGCCGCCGCCGCCGAGAAGGCGCTCGCCGATGGCGCGGCCACGCCGAGCGGGGAGCTGCCGCCCCTGTGGGACGGCGCGGCCGGACTCAGGATCGCCCGGGTGATCTCGGCCTGGCTGGCGGGCGAGAACCTCTCCCCCGCCTCCCGCGGCCGCGTCGACCACCCCCTCTTCCCGTGATCTTGCAGTTGCTCGCAAGCCATGGTCCCGACCTGCGTGAATCGACTCCGTGATCTTGCAGTTTCTCGCAGACGAGCCACCTGACCTGCGTCTCCACGCTTCGTGATCTTGCAGTTGGGAGTGCAAGATCACGGAGCGTGTTCTCGCTGCTCAGGGCATACCTCTGCGAGGAACTGCAAGATCACGAACGTGAAACCCCCGCTCACGGCCCGATGTGCGAGTATTCGCAAGATCACGGCCAGCTCGGGCATATCGGCACGAAGCGGGCGGTAGTCACCGTACGATGTCTTTTCCACAAAGGGGAGAAGCATGGCTGAGACGGACGAGACTCGTGAGACCGGCGCCCAGAACTCGGGCCAGACTCCGGAGGAGCCCCAGACGCCCGAGGAACCCCGGTTCAAGCGGCTGGGGGCGGCGAACTGGCTGCCCGAGGAGCGCAAGCACGTCGAGCACTACGAGCAGCGGATCCGCGACCTGGAGAACCGCCTCGCCTACCAGGAGGCCCGCGCCGACTACGCCGTCTGGCGGATCAAGGCAACCCAGGTCCAGCGTCCCTATCGGGTGGCGGAGGTCCTGACGAGCGCCGGGTCGAAGCCCGCCAAGTTCATCCGGCTCCCGCGCGACATCCGCAAGGCGATGAAGGACCGCAAGCGCGCGCCGCAGGCGCCGAAGCCGGCGATCGAGGTCGCCGCGCAGGCCGAGGCCAGGGGCCCCGAGGTCACCATCCCCAACCTGAAGTGGCCCGACGGCCCGATCGTGCGGCCGGACATGCCGGTCGCGGTGATCCTCGACGACTTCTCCCGCATGGCGTTCCGCTACGAGTGGGACCAGATCGAGTTCGGCCTGCAGGACTGGCGGGAGATCTTCGCCGAGAAACGGCCCGAGCTGTTGTTCTGCGAGTCGGCCTGGCACGGCAACCAGGGCCGGTGGCGCTACCAGATGACCGGGACCAACGCCCCCAAGCAGGAGTTGCGCGACCTGATCGCCTGGTGCCGGGACGAGGGCATCCCCACGGTCTTCTGGAACAAGGAGGACCCGCCCAACTTCGACTTTTTCATCGAGACGGCCAAGCTGTTCGACTACGTGTACACGTGCGACGGCGACATGATCCCGAAATATCGGGAGAAGTTGGGGCATGACCGGGTCGGTGTGCTGCAGTTCGCCGCCCAGCCGCGGATCCACAACCCGATCCAGACCAGGTACGGCCGGCCGTACGACATCGTCTTCGCGGGCATGTACTTCCGGGACAAGCATCCCGAGCGGCGCGAGCAGATGGAGACCGTCATCGCCCCGGCGCGCGACCTCGGCCTGCACATCTTCGCGCGCAACGACTCCGTGGCCGACAAGTACGCCTGGCCCGAGGAGTATCGCCCGCACATCGTGGGCGAGCTGCCGTACGAACGGATGCTGGCCGCCTACAAGATGTACAAGGTCTTCCTGAACGTCAACTCGGTGATCGACTCGCCGACCATGTGCGCCCGCCGGGTCTTCGAGCTGTCCGCGTGCTCGACGAGCGTGCTGTCGGGGTGGTCGCGGGCGATCGAGGAGACGTTCGGCGAGCTCATCCCGGTCGCCCACTCCCAGGAGGAGGCCTACAACCGGGCGATCTACCTCATCAACAGCCCGGAGCTGCGGGCCCGGCAGGGCCATCTCGCCATGCGTGAGGTGTTCGACAAGCACCTGTTCTCCCACCGGGTCGACCAGATCCTCACCGATCTCGGCCGCCCGGTCGCCCCGCGGTCGCCGTCGATCTCCGTCGTGCTGCCGACCAACCGGGCCGGCCAGCTCGGCCACGCGATCCACCAGGTGGCCCGGCAGCGTCACCGCAACCTGGAGCTCGTGCTGGTCCTGCACGGCCTGTCCGAGGACCCCGCGGTCGTGCGGGACAAGGCGCTGGCCGCCGGTGTGCCCGCGGTCAAGGTGCTCACCGCCGATCCCGCCTGGACGCTGGGCGAGGTGCTCAACCACGGCATCGCGCACACCGAGGGCGAGCTGATCGCCAAGATGGACGACGACAACATCTACGGCGAGCACTACCTGTCCGACCTGGTCCGGTCGTTCGACTACGCCGACGCCGAGATGGTCGGCAAGGGCGCCCACTACACGTACTTCCCCGCCCAGGACATCACGGTCCTGCGCCTGCCCGGACTGGAGCACCGGTACGCCCACCTCATCCAGGGCGCGACGATTCTGGCCAGGGCCGACCTGCTGCGGGCGTTCCCGTTCGAGCCGGTGAACGCCGGCGAGGACACCCGGCTCGTACGGCGATGCAAGGCGGAGGGCATCCGGATCTACTCGGCCGACCGGTTCAACTTCATCTACATGAGGGGATCGGACGCGACGGCCCACACCTGGCAGGCCGCCGACTACAAGCTGACCCGCAACGCCCAGTTCTGCTTCGCCGGCAACCCCGAGGCGCACGTTCTCATCTGACCCGTGCCCCTACGGGAGGAGGAGCGTCCGCCGTTGGGCACCACACGAGCGAGACGTGGCCGCCGGAGGCACGGCCATCGATCCCGAGGTCGTCGCACAACCGCTCACACGCACCCGCTCCGGCGGCGGGAAGGAATGCCGGGCGCTTTGCGATAGTTGCCCTGTTCCGGGACCTTCCCACCCAGGTGGGAGGGTCCCGCGTACGTACGCGAACGTTCAGGGGAGCCTTCCACGTGACCACGACGACATCGAAAGGCATCGGCCTGCGGTCAGAACGCGGGCCGGTGCTGGCCGCCGTCATGCTGTGCACGGCCCTGGTGGCACTGGACAGCACGATCATCGCCACCGCGGTGCCGTCCGTCGTCGCCGACCTGGGCGGGTTCTCTCAGTTCCCCTGGCTGTTCTCGATCTACCTGCTCACCCAGGCGGTGACCGTCCCCATCTACGGCAAGCTCGCCGATGTATTCGGACGCAAGCCCGTGATGTTCTTCGGCATCGCCGTCTTCCTCCTCGGGTCCATGCTGTGCGGCATCGCGTGGAGCATGCCGACGCTCATCCTGTTCCGCGCGATCCAGGGCATCGGCGCCGGGGCGGTCCAGCCCATAAGCGTGACGATGGTGGGCGACATGTACTCGGTGGCGGAGCGCGCCCGGGTGCAGGGATATCTGGCCAGCGTGTGGGGGGTCTCGGCGGTCGTCGGCCCCACGCTGGGCGGCGTGTTCTCCGAGTACGTGTCCTGGCGCTGGATCTTCTTCATCAACCTTCCACTCGGCGCCATCGCGGCCTGGACCCTCGCCCGGCGATTCAAGGAGCGGGTGACCCGCGGCTCACACCGGATCGACTACCTGGGCGCGGTGCTGCTCACCGCCGGTTCCTCCCTGCTCATCCTCGGCCTGCTGGAAGGCGGGGTGGCCTGGAGCTGGGGATCTCCGGTCAGCCTGGCCATCTTCGCCGCGGGCGTGGGCGGAGTGGTCGCCTTCGTCCTGGTGGAACGCCGGGCGGCCGAGCCGATTCTGCCGCTGTGGGTGTTCCGCCACCGCCTGCTGACCGGCGGCAACCTCGCCGCGCTGGGCATCGGCGTGCTCACCATCGGCCTCAGTTCCTACGTGCCCACGTACGCCGAGGGCGTGCTCGGCACCGGTGCGCTGGTGGCGGGCTTCACCCTGGCCACGATGAGCATCGGGTGGCCGCTCGCCGCGACGCTCTCGGGCCGCGTCTACATGCGCATCGGATTCCGCGACACGGCGCTGATCGGCAGCGTCTTCACCGTGGCCGGGGCCGTACTGTGCGTCCTGCTCGGCCGGCAGTCCCAGATCTGGCAGGTCGCGGTGGCGTGCCTGATCGTCGGCATCGGTCTGGGACTCACGTCGAGTCCCACGATGGTCGCCCTTCAGTCCTCCGTCGGGTGGGAGCGCCGCGGCGTGGTCACCGCGACCAACATGTTCTCCCGCTCGATCGGCAGCGCGGTCGGCGCTGCCGTACTCGGCGCGGTCTCCAACGCGACGCTGTCCAACCGCTTCGCCCACCCGCCCACCTCTGTGGCCGGCGACCAACTGCCCAAGAGCGTGGACGCCACGAGCTCGGTGCTGACCGGGCAGGGCGGCGCGGAGACCGGCTCGGCCGTACTGTCCTTCATCCGCGGCGCGCTGACCGACGCCGTCCACAACGTCTTCCTCGCGCTCCTCGTCGTGGCCGTGCTCATCGTGGGCGCGCTGCTTCTCCTGCCCAGCGGCCGTCCCCACGACGAAGCGGAAACCGGCTCCGGGACCGGTTGACCGGCCGGTCCCGGAGCCGCGAGTCGCGTCGACGCCGTCAGAGCACGCCGTAGAGCACTCTGTGGAGCACTCCGTTACGAGGCGGCGTCGATGACGTTCTTGGTGACCGGCTCGGCGCCGTTCCCGGTGACGGGCTCGGTGCCGTTCGCGCCGATCCCCAGCCCGTTGCCGCCGGCGAGCAGCGACCTGGCCAGGCCGAGGCCGGTGCCGCCGAGGGTGAGTGCCTTGGCGAGCATCTCCTCGATGCCCTGGGCGCCGTTCAGCACCACCATGTGGTCGACGTTGCCGAACGCCTTCGAGCCGGCCTCCACGATCTGCGGCCAGTTCTCGGCGAGCTGCTGGGCGATGACGGCCTCCTGGTTCTCGGCCAGCGCCTCCGAGCGTGCGCGAATTGCCTCGGCCTCGGCCAGGCCCTTGGCCTTGGCCGCCTCGGCCTCCGCCAGCCCGCGTGCCTTCGAGGCCTCGGCCTCGCTCAGACCCGTGGCCCTCGTCGCCGCGGCCTCGGCCTCACCACGCAGCCGGACCGACTCCGCCTCGGCCGCCGCCGCCTGCTTCACCTGCGACGCCTGTGCCGCAGCGCGCAGCTCGGTCTCCCGGGCCTCCGCCTCGGCCTGGGCGATGCGCGCGTCGCGCTCGGCCTGCGACAGCGTCACGGTCTCGTACGCCTTGGCGTCGGCCGGCTTGCGCACCTGCGACTGCAGCCGCTGCTCGGCGAGCTGTGCCTCCAGCTCGGCCGCCTTGGTCTCCTGGACCACGACCTCCTGTCGTGCGGTGGCGTCCGAAAGCGGACCTGCCTGCCTGGCCTTGGCCGCGGCCTGGTCGACCTCTGCCTGATATCCGGACTGCTGGATCTGCGACTCACGGATCGCCGCGGCCTTCTTGGCTGCGGCGACCTGCTCGGCCTCGGTGGCCTCCTGATCGCGCTGTGCCTCGGCGATGCGGGCCGCCGCCGCGACCTTCGCGGCATGCGGCTTGCCGAGGTTGAGGATGTAACCGGTCTCGTCGTCGATCTCCTGGATCTGCATCGAGTCCACGACCAGGCCGAGCTTGCTCATCTCGTCGGCGGCGGAACTGCGCGTCTCACTGGTGAGCCGCTCGCGGTTCAGGATGAGGTCCTCGACGGTCAGATTGCCGATGATCGAGCGGAGGTGACCGGTGAACAGCTCGTGGATGGCATCGTTCATGGAGTCCTGCTGATCCAGGAACCGCCGGGCCGCATTGGCGATGCTCACGAAGTCGTCGCCGACCTTGTAGATCACCACTCCGCGCACCTGGACCGGGATGCCCTGCTGGGTGACGCAGGACACCTGCAGATTGGCCGCCCGGCTGTCGAGCCTGAGCCGCCGTGCCGTCTGGAAGCCGGGCAGCACGGCGGTGCCCTTGCCGGTCACGATCTTGAAGCCGAGGCTGTCGGCGAATTCGTTCTTGGTCCTGGCGGCGAGACCTGAGATGATCAACGCCTCGTTGGGTTCGGCGACCCGCCAGACCAACTTGAAGAGCAGGATGACGATGAAGAGGACGACGACGATCGCGACGCCCAGAAACAGGAATTCCGTCGGCATTCACGCCTCCGTGATCGGGGGATAGGGACTCTCCCTGGTCAGACGAACGCTCGAGCGACGTAGACCGTACGCGGCGGTGAATACTCCACGATGACGACCATCGATCCGACGGGGAACTCCTCGTCCGGCACGCTGGGATGGGCGTAGAACGCCTCCACTCCACCGCGTACCGGCACCATCACCTCGCCGACAAGTCCTGGGCCGATCTTGCCCGTGACCCTGCCCTGCTTGCCGATCAAACCGTCACCCCGTCATCACGCTCCGTCGCCGACGGTACGGCGTGAAGCACATTGTACGATCCACCGCGCGTTCCCCTGTGCGGCCCACCCAGCGGCCTGCGACGGGGTCCGCGGCGTGGTCCGTCATGCAGCCCGTCATGTGGCCCATCGTGTAGTCCACCGCAAATGCGCACGTTACCCCGGATTACCGCGTTATGACAGCACCGGAAGGAAAGCCCTCCGGCGTCCGCCGCGACGCACCCGCTGTACGCGATTCGCCCTAGTTCAGATAACGGGCGACTTCTCATAATGGTTCCATATCAGTTCTTAAACGATCTACCGAGTTTTCGTCGTCAGGCACGGCCGAGGCCGGTGGCGTTGAGACTGGCCTCCCAGAGGGCCTCGGCGAGCGCCGGGTCGGACATCCGGCGCGGCACATCGACGGGAAGGCCGCGGACGAAGTAGCGCCCCGGGTGCGCGACGCCGTCCTGATCGGTGGCCAGGTGCACGATCCTGGCGGCCCCGGCCTCCACCGGTTCCGACATGCCGGGCAGCCGGGTGACCAGTCGCATATAGAAGGTGTCCGCCGCGAACCCGGTCCGCAGCACGCCCGGGTGCAGGCAGGTCGCGGCCAGGCCGTGCCCGGCCAGTGACACCGTGAACAACGCGTTGGCCTGCTTGGAATCCGCGTACTGCAGCCACCCGTTCCAGCGGCGCCGCTCCCGCGACAGGTCCGCGGGATCGAGGCGACCGGCCCTCGCCGCCCGGGACGAGGTGGTGACGACCCGGGCCGAGCACGCCCGCAACCGGTCGATCAGCAGGTTGGTCAGCAGGAACGGTGCGAAGTGGTTGACCTGCATGATCAACTCGTTGCCGTCCTCGGTGATCTGGCGCTTACCCGCCATGAGGCCCGCGTTGTTGATCAGGACGTCGATCCGCGGGCAGCGGTCGAGCAGCTCCCGCGCCAGTCGTCGCACCTGATCGAGGGAGGCGAAGTCGGCCACCAGGGTGTCCGCCGGGGTCCCGGTGATCGAGCCGACACGCTCGGCCACCCCGGCCAGCCTGGTCCGGTCCCGGCCGACGAGCACAAGTCGGTGTCCCTGCTTCGCGAGATCAAGGGCGGCAACTGCACCGATTCCGGCACTCGCCCCAGTGATCACAGTATTCATCAGATCCTCCCAATGCGCCAGAACTGTATCGGTGCTAGCCTTCTGTGCGATCTTCCGGAGGTGCATTTCCCCAAATGCGCGCGAGCCTCCAGCAATGCAGGAGTGGCCATGGGTTCGAGAAACCGGTCGATTCGGTTCAAGATCTTTCTGCTGCTGCTCCTCCCCCTACTGATGCTGAGCGCTATGTGGGGGTTTGTCCTAAGACTGACGGTTGGTGATGGCTTAGCCCTTTATAGGGCGAAGATCCTGTACGACACCCTCGGCGTGACCTCCACCGATCTCGGGCTGCAACTGCAGGCCGAGCGTGCCATCACCGCCAAGTTACTCAGCTCCGGCCAGAACATCTCGGCCGAGCTCAGCACGCAGCAGAAGAAGACCACCGAGTCGCTCGACAAGTTCGTCGGAACCGCCGACGACGAGGACGTCCGCGGATCGGTCGGCGAGGAGCTCGACACCACCCTCGACTCGGTGCTCGACTCGTTCGAACGCCTGTCCTTCATCCGTGAGGCGATCGCGACGGGCCGGTTCAATCGGCTGCAGGCCATCGACGGCTACAACGGACTGATGGACCAGCTGTTCGTCCTGTACGAGAGGCTCGTCTCCGTCCCGGACCTGGCCATCTTCCAACAGGCCGGCGCGATGCAGGGCATGGGCAACGCGTACGAGATGATCGCTCGCGAGGACGCCCTGATCCGGGGGGCCCTCGTCAGCGAACGGCTGACGCAGGAGGAGCAGAACGCCTTCAGCGAGTGGGTCGCCACCCGCCGCTTCCTCTATCGGAAGAACCGGTCGGTCCTGAGCGGCGAGATGCGGGCGCCGTACGAGAGAGTGCTCGGCTCCCCGATGTTCGCCCGTTTCTCCGACCTCGAAAACCTGATCGTCAACCAGGTGCGCTCGGGTGGTCCCCTGCCGGCGGAAACGGACAAGTGGCAGGCCACGGTCCAGCACATCACCTCGGAGCTCGACTCCGCCCGCGCCTCGGCGACCGAGGCGCTCAACGTGGAGTCCACCTCCACAGCGGGCGGGATCATGACCCGCATCCTGATCGCCGGCGGCCTCGGCCTCATCGCGATCTCCATCACCATCGTCTTCTCGGTACGGTTCGGCCGCCGCCTCGCCCGCGATCTCGCTGATCTGCGGGACGCCGCGCTCGACCTCGCCGACGTACGACTGCCACGAGTCGTCGCGAAGCTCAAGCAGGGCGAGGACGTCGACGTCGCGGCCGAGGCGCCGCCCATCCGCGCGGGCGGATCACTCGAGGTCGAGGACGTCGCCCACGCCTTCGCCTCGGTGCAGCGGACCGCCGTCGAGGCCGCGGTCGGCCAGGCCAACCTACGCAAGGGCGTCAGCCAGGTCTTCCTCAACCTGGCCCGGCGAAACCAGGGCCTGCTGCACCGCCAGCTCACCCTGCTCGACACGATGCAGCGCCGTACCGACGATCCGGATGCCCTGCGAGAACTGTTCCGGCTGGACCATCTGACGACCCGGATGCGCCGCCACGCGGAGAGCCTCATCATCCTGTCCGGCTCCGCTCCCGGCCGGGCCTGGCGCAAGCCCGTGCCGGTCATCGACGTCGTACGCGCCGCGATCGCCGAGGTCGAGGACTACACCCGCATCTCGTTGATGCCGATGCCGGACGCTTCCATCACCGGCGCCACGGTGGCCGACATCGTGCACCTGATCGCGGAGCTGATGGAGAACGCGGCGGTCTTCTCGCCACCGCAGACGAAGGTGCAGGTGCGCGGCGAGGTCGTCGCCAACGGGCTGGTGCTCGAGATCGAGGACCGCGGTCTGGGGCTGGAGCCGGAGAAGTACGACGAGATCAACAGACGGCTGGCCGACCCTCCCGAGTTCGACCCGGCGGACAGCGACAGGCTCGGCCTGTTCGTCGTCAGTCAGCTCGCCGGTCGGTACGGAATCAACGTGATCCTGCGCAGTTCGCCGTACGGCGGAACGACCGCGATCGTGCTCGTCCCGCGTACCCTGCTGGCCGACGACAGGACCCCGCCGACGATCAGCGGATCGGCCGAGCATGTCCCGGTCGCTTCCACGTCGACCGCCTCCCTTCCGCCCACCGCTCACGTCGTGGAGGCACCGAGCTCCCGCCGAGTGCGCGGCGCTCGCACGAGGGCCACGCTCAACCACGGCGAACGACGGGACGAGTACCCCGACGGGGAGCGGACCGACGCCGAGTCCTCACCGTTCTTCACTCCCGCCTCGCTGCGGACCGAGGCCGTGCCCTCTGCCATCAGAGACGACCTGGACGAACAGAGTTCCCACGACCCCACCTCCCGTTACCCCGGACCTCGAACGGATTCCCGGTCGCCGGATTCCGAGTCGCGAGATTCCGAGTCGCAAGATTTCGGGGCGGCGGATTTCGGGGCGGCGGGTTCCGGCTTGGGCGTTCCGGAGCATGCCTCCGTCAGGCACAATGAGCCGGAACAGAAGGGTTTGAAGCCGGACGATATCCGTCAGAATGGATCGGCCGGGAACAGCTCCCAGCCGGTGAGAGGGTCCATCGCGAACGGCACGCATGCCGGATTACCACGCCGGGTGCGCCAGGCCAGCATCGCGCCGCAACTCCGAGGCCAGCCACCGCTGGCGGCGCCGACCCCGGACACGGCCCCCGACAGCCGCTCCCCGGAGGAGGCCAGGGCGATGCTCTCCGCGATCCAGCGGGGCGCACAGCGCGGCCGCGAGGAGTCGGAGCAGCCGGACGACGGCACACCCGGCGACCGGCCACGGAACACGCACGGCGAGAAAGGTGAAGAATGACCGGCAAAGCGACGTCGACCGGCGAACTCAACTGGCTGCTCGACGATCTCATCAGCAGGGTCGCCGCCGTACGACAGGCAGTGATCCTCTCCACCGACGGCCTCGTCGTTGGAGCCTCCCAGGGGCTGAGCCGAGAGGACGCGGAGCACCTGTCCGCGGTCGCCGCCGGCTTCCAGAGCCTGGCGCGCGGTGCGGGACGCCACTTCGGAGGCGGCGAGGTCCGGCAGACGATCGTCGAGATGGAGTCCGCGTTCCTGTTCGTGACGGCGGCCGGTCAGGGCACCTGCCTGGCCGTGCTCGCGGACTCCGACGCGGACGTCGGCCACATCGCGTACGAGATGGCCATGCTCGTCAAGCGTGTCGGCCAGCACATCTCGACGAACCCCCGGCGGATCTCTCCGTGAGACGGCAGGCCACATGACGGAACCCACGTGGATTGACGAAGAGGCCGGCCAGTTCGTCCGGCTGTACGCGCTGACGGGAGGCCGCACCCGGTCCTCCGGCGACAACTTCGACCTCATCGCCATGGTTACCGCCACCCACGACCCGACGAGGGACGACTCGAGCATCGGGCCCGAACAGCGGCGAATCCTGGAGATCGCCGACCACGGTGCCTCGGTGGCGGACATCGCGTCCGAGGTGGACCTGCCGCTCGGCGTGGTCCGCGTACTACTCGGGGATCTCCACGACCTGGGACTGATCAACGTACGGTCACCGGTCAAGGTGGCGCCGCTGCCCAGCGAGCGCATTCTCAAGGAAGTGATCAATGGCCTTCGCGCCCTCTGAGGAGCCGGTCGCCCTCAAGATCCTCGTGGCCGGCGGATTCGGTGTCGGAAAGACCACGCTGGTCGGGGCGATCAGCGAGATCCGCCCGCTGCGCACCGAGGAGGTGCTGTCCGATCGCGGCGTCGGCGTGGACGACACCGACGGCGTGGAGGGCAAGACCACCACGACCGTGGCGATGGACTTCGGCCGGATCACCATCAGGGAAGGCCTGGTGGTCTACCTGTTCGGCACGCCCGGCCAGGAACGTTTCTGGTTCATGTGGGACGAGCTGTCCTACGGGGCCCTGGGGGCGGTCGTGCTGGCCGACACCCGTCGCCTCACGGACTGTTTTCCGTCGATCGACTATTTCGAGCAGCGCGGCACCCCCTTCATCGTCGCCGTGAACTGCTTCGACGGCGCCGAGACCCATGAGCCCGACGACGTACGGATCGCTCTCGACCTCGATCCCGACGTACCCGTGCTGCTCTGTGACGTACGGCGACGCGCCTCCGCCAAGGTCGTGCTCGTCACGCTCGTCGAGCACGCGCTCAAGATGCTGACCGCCGCGCAGCGGTAGCCTCCGCCTGTGTTTCGCCGCGAAGTCCTCGCCCCGCGGGAGACCCTTCCTCTAAAGGGGGCCGTCGACCGTTCAGCGGGTGCGGCCCCTCAGGATGCACTCACCCCTTCCCCCTTGCGGGGAGGGGGCCCTGACGGCGGTCCTCTCGAACCCGAACGGCCGTACGCCACGTGTCCCGGGGCGTGAGGGGCCGATGTAGGTGAAGGCCCGGCGGTCGGGGCCGGTCGTGCGGCACCGGCCGACATCGCCGGCGCGAAAGCCGCGGCGGAGTCCAGGCGGATGTCTCGGCGATCGATCCGCCGCCGGCGCAGGCCCCGGGCAACCCCTCTCCGTTGGTCTGAGGTCCGGCGAGACGGCCACCGCGGCTCGGGATCAGCTCCTCACTCCGTCGCCCTTCACACCGCTTCGAGTGCCTGCTCGTCCGCGAGGTGCCGGCGCAGGCGTTCACCCTCGACGTCGAGGTTGGGCAGCGCCCGGTCCAGGGGACGCGGCAGCCACCAGGCCACGCGCCCGAGCATGGACATCACCGCCGGAACCAGGGTCATGCGGACCACGAAGGCGTCGATGAGCACGCCGATGGCCAGTGCGAAGCCCATGGACTTGATGATCGGGTCATCCATGAACACGAACCCGCCGAACACGGCGGCCATGATCAGTGCAGCGGCGGTGACGACCCTGGCGTTGTGCCCCATGCCGCTGATCGTGGCCTGCTGAGCGGTGTCGCCATGGACGAAGTCCTCGCGCATCCGCGAGACCAGGAACACCTCGTAGTCCATGGCCAGCCCGAACAGGATGCCGATCAGCAGGATCGGCAGGAAGCTGACCAGCGGGCCCGGCACGTCCAGGCCGACCAGATCGGCGAGGTGGCCCTGCTGGAAGATCGCCACCGTGATGCCGAAGGTCGAGCCGACCGTGAGCAGAAAGCCCAGCGCCGCCTTGATCGGCACCAGGATCGAGCGGAAGACCAGCATCAGCAGCAGCACCGACAGGCCGACCACCAGCAGCAGGTATACCGGCATGGCGTCGGCGAGTTTGTCGGAGACGTCGATGCCGACGGCGGTCGCGCCCGTCACCGCGATCTCCGCGCCTTCGATGGCGGCGACCTCGGCGCGGATGTCGTGTACGGCGTTCTCGGTGGCCGCGTCGGTGGGGCCGGCCTTCGGGATGATGGTCAGCAGCACTGTCGTACCCGTGGCGTTGGGCTGTGGCGGAGTGACGGCCAGCACGCCCTCGGTCCGCTGGATCAGCTGGGCGGCCTGACCCGCTGCCGCCGTGGTGGTCTGCGCGTCGGCGGCGGAGACCACGGCGATCAGGCGGGCGTTGAAGCCTTCGCCGAACCCTTCGCTGGTCAGGTCGTACGCCCTGCGCTCGGCGGAGCCCGGAGCGGCGGATCCGGTGTCGGGAAGGGCCAGGCGCAGATCCTGGGCCGGCAGCGTCAGCGCGCCCAGGGCGACGACCCCGGCCAGCAGGATCGGCACGCGCAGCCGGGTGACGATCCGCGCCCAGGTGTAGCCGAAGCCCTCGCGGTCCGCGTCCGTACCTCCGCCGTTGCGCTGCTTGCGCGGCAGCACGCGGGCGCCGCCGTACGACAGGAAGGCGGGCAGCAGGGTGATGGCGACCAGCACGGCGACGGCCACGGTGCCTGCGGCGGCCAGACCCATGGTGCTCAGGAACGGGATGCCGACGATCGACAGCCCGGCGAGCGCGATCACCACGGTGGCTCCGGCGAAGACCACGGCCGATCCGGCGGTGCCGGTCGCCCGCCCGGCGGCCTCACCGGGATCCATGCCCTCGGCCACGAACTGGCGGTAGCGGGAGGTGATGAACAGCGAATAGTCGATGCCGACGGCCAGGCCGAGCATCAGCGCCAGCACCGGCGTGACGGAGGTCAGCTCGACGACGCCGCTGAGCGCGTACAGGCCGGCCATGCCGACGCCGACCCCGATCAGCGCGTTCAACAGCGTCATGCCGGCGGCCACCAGCGAGCCGAAGGTGACGATCAGCACCACGGCGGCGATCAGGACGCCGATGCCTTCAGACCCGCCCACTTCGGGCGCGGTGGTCATCACCTCGCCGCCGTGCTCCACCCGCAGCTCGCTCACGCCGGAGCCGGCCTTCAGGTACGCGTCGCGCTGGGCGTCGGTGATGTCCGCCAGCCTGCCTTCGAACTGCACCTGGACCAGGGCGTAGCGGCCGTCGGCTGAGACGGCGCCGGTCTGGAACGGGTCCATGGCCGCGAGGACGCCGGGGATCTCCGCGGCCTCCTTCATCACGGGCGCGACGGCGGCCGGGTCCAGCTTGCGGCCCTCGGGTGCGGCGATGACGATGGTGCCGGTGGCACCGCTGGCCTGCGGGAACTCCTTGGCGAGCGCGTCCAGAGCCCGCTGCGACTCGGTGCCGGGCATGACGAACTTGTCGGTGGTCGAGCCGCTGAAGGCGGCGACCGCCCCGCCCAGCAGCGCCAGCAACAGCAGCCACACGGCGGCGACACGCCCCCGCCTGTGGAAGGAGAACCGGCCCAGCCGGTACAGCAAGGTTGCCATGGGTACGGGGTCTCTTTCTCAAGAGGTCAGTCGAGGGGGCGGTCGAGCGTACGCAGCGCGCCACGGGTCAGCTCGGCGCGCAGCGTCTCATCGGGCACGGGGAGGCCGGTGGCGGTCGTCAGAGGGATGGCCACCAGCGCCATCCAGCCCCGCACCCGGGCTTCCGGGGTATCGGAACGGCCGGCCAGCGAATCGACCAGCCGCTCGATGCTCTCGTTCAGGCCCGGCAGCTCGGGGCGATTGATCATGGTGTCGACGTCCTGCAGGAGGATCTTGACCTGCCGCCGGAAGCCCAGCGACAGTTCGACGAGTCCGGCGACCGCCGCTCGGGCGGCCTCGTCGCCGTCCAGCGGCGCGAGGCGCTCCGCGAGCTCGGCCAGCTCCCGCCCCGCGGGCGCGAGCAGCTCAGCCAAGATCGCGTCTTTGTTCCTGAAGTGGTACAGCAACGACGCCTTGGCGCAGCCCACATCCGAGGCGATGTCCTGCAGAGACGTGCCCTGGAACCCTCGGGTGGCGAACAGCCGGGCCGCCGACTCCAGGATCTCCTCGCGCATCGCGGTAGCGGAACGTGCCATGAACCCAACGATAACTGTCCGATCGGCCAGTTCTGACCGATCGGACAGTTTCGCCGGCCGTGCCGGACCTATCGGGAGCGCTGGAGCTGATCACCCGGATGCGGACGCAGGGCATCGGAGGCGACGTGGTGAGCGTGATCGGCGACGCCCATCCGCGTCACCTCCGGACCTGGCACGACGACGCCTGGGCGGAGAGCAGGGGGCTCGATTCCGGCACCCATTCGGTACGGCTCGCGCGCCTCCTCGACCACGGCGAGCCCTGGTAGGTCAGGAAGCGCACGTACGAGAGCCGGCCGGCCGACAGGCTGCCGGACAGGGTCCGTACGGCAGGGCCGTAGGTCAGGCGCAGCAGCTGCCAGGCGAGCAGCGCGAGGATCATCACCTCGACCGTGAGCAGCAGTCGCTCCACCAGCCCGATCATGACGCCGTGGCCGGGAAGGGCCACGTAAGTGAGGGCGGCCAGGCCGAGCCCCGCCGCGAGCGCGAGCCATTCGAGGGGACGAGCGATCCCCCGCCACCGCTCGTCCCCTTCGAACCGGCCCACCATCTGCGCCGCCGCCATCGGTACGCAGACCAGAGCGGCCGACGACAGGAAACGGCCGGCCCCGGCGGTCCAGGTCAGGCCGAGCCGTACCGCGGGCACGACCGCCGCGGCGATCAACACCCAGGCCCAGACGCCCATCAGCCGCGCGGGCCAGCCGTCGATGGGCGCCCGTACGGCACGCATTCCGGCGAGCAGCGCCAGCGAGGCCAGGCCGAGCGTCCCCAGCGCCCACCTGATCACGCCGCCGTCGGCCGCCGCGTGCTCGGTGAGCGACGCCGCGACCGGATCCAGCGCGGCCGTCCCGTTCAGCTGAGCCGCGACGACTGAGATCGACGCGACCAGGATGCCGCCGCCGGCGACCACGGGATAAAGCCTCTTGACCATGTTCCAATGGTCATCCGTACGGCACGGCGACGGTATCCGGGACAACGCGTAATCATCCCCGATGCCACGTCAGGGTCATCTCAGGGTCGCCGTACGCCGATGGAGAGACGGCCGCCTCACCGCACCCCCTGAAATGCGATGAAGCGGCCGTCCCGGCTCAGGCGCGAGCGGCGGTCTCCCGATAACGGTCGCGTAGACCGATCGCGGGCTCCGCCTCGTAGCTCGCGGTCTCTCCCGTCTTCCACGCCGGGGGCTCCGACCCGCCGGCGAGCAGCCACGCCGCCTGTCGCGCCGCCCCGTCGGCGACGTACTCCCCGGGCTCCGGCACGAGCACCGGCCGGCCGAAGACGGCGGGCGCGATGCGGCGCACGGCCTCCGAGCGGGCGCCGCCGCCGATGAGCAGCACCCGGGCGGGCTCCAGCCCGAGCGCGTCGAGGGCGTCGGCCAGGCCGCACAGCATGCCCTCGACCGCCGCCCTGGCCAGGTGCGCCGGGGTGGTCGTCGACGGGGTGAGCCCGTGCAGTGAACCGGTCGCCTCGGGCAGGTTCGGCGTGCGCTCGCCCTCCAGGTACGGCACGAGCACCAGCCCGTCGGCACCGGGCGGAGCCTGCAGGGCGAGCTCGCTGAGCCTGTCATATGTGACGCCGAGCATGCGGGCCGTCGCCTCGAGCACCCTGGCCGCGTTCATCGTGGCGACGAGCGGGAGATAACGTCCCGTCGCGTCGGCGAACCCGGCGACCAGGCCGGAGGCGTCGCGGTACGGCGTGTCCACGACGGCGAAGGCCGTACCGGACGTGCCGATGGAGACGACGACGTCGCCCGGCCGCATCCCGACGCCCAGCGACGCCCCCATGTTGTCCCCGGTGCCCGGGGCCAGCAGCAGATCGCCCGCCGTCCCCACCCGTGCCGTGCCCGCCTGTTCCGTCGGGCCGAGCACGCGGGGCACCTCGGGGGTGGTGGTGCCGCCCAGGGCGAGTTCGAGCAGGTCGGGCCGGTAGGTCCCGGTGATGGGCGACCAGTAGCCGGTGCCGGAGGCGTCGCCGCGATCGGTCGTGATCACGGCGGGCCGGCCGGCCAGGCGCCAGGTGAGCCAGTCGTGCGGCAGGCACACCGTGCGCGTGCGCCGCGCGTTGTCGGGCTCGTGCTCGGCCAGCCAGCGCAGCTTGGTGACCGTGAACGAGGCCACCGGGACGCTGCCGACGGCCTCGGCCCACCTGTCCGGGCCGCCGAGCTCGGTCACCAGATCGGCCGCGGCCTTCGCCGACCTGGTGTCGTTCCACAGCAGGGCGGGCCGCACGACCTCGCCGTCCTCGTCGAGGCAGACCATGCCGTGCTGCTGGGCGGCGACGCCGAGGGCCGCGACGTCGTCGATGCCGCCCGCCTCCTCGATCGCCGTCTGAAGGGCCGTCCACCAGTGGTCGGGGTGGACCTCGACACCGTCGGGATGACGTGCCCGGCCCTCTCGTACGAGGGCCCCGCTCTCCGCGTCGCGGATCACGACCTTGCAGCTCTGGGTCGAGGAGTCGACCCCGGCGACCAACGTCACGACGCCCCTCCTCAGCCGCGCACGCCGAGCAGGTGCTCCAGGGCGAGCTGGTTCAGCCTGGTGAAGTGGAAGCCGCGCTGGGCCGCCGCCTCCACGTCGATGGACTCGGCGAGCAGGTCGTCGATGCTCTCACCCTCGCCCAGGGTCGGCTGGGCGAGCTCGGTGACCCGGCTGGCGGTGAGCGCCTCCTGGACCTCCGGGTCGGCGCGGAACGCCTTGGACTTCTCCTTGAGGATCAGGTAGGTCCGCATGTTGGCGGCGGCCGACGCCCACACGTCCTCGCTGTCGTCGGTCCTGAGCGGCTTGTAGTCGAAGTGGCGTGGGCCCTCGTAGCCGCCGTTCTCCAGGAGGTCGACCAGGAAGAACGCGCTCTTCAGGTCGCCGTGGCCGAAGATCAGGTCCTGGTCGTACTTGATGCCGTTCTGACCGTTCAGGTCGATGTGGAAGAGCTTGCCGTGCCACAGCGCCTGGGCGATGCCGTGCACGAAGTTGAGCCCGGCCATCTGCTCGTGGCCGACCTCGGGGTTGAGGCCCACCCGCTCGGGGTGTTCGAGCCCGTTGATGAAGGCGAGGGCGTGGCCGATGGTCGGCAGCAGGATGTCGCCGCGCGGCTCGTTCGGCTTCGGCTCCAGGGCGAAGCGGATGTCGTAGCCCTTGTCGATGACGTACCGGCAGAGGACGTCGAGGGCCTCCTTGTAGCGGTCGAGGGCGGCCCTGACGTCCTTGGCGGCATCGGACTCGGCGCCCTCCCTGCCACCCCAGCACACGTAGGTCGTCGCGCCCAGTTCGGCGGCGAGGTCGAGATTGCGCATGACCTTCCGCAGCGCGTAGCGGCGGACGTCGCGGTCGTTGCTGGTGAAGCCGCCGTCCTTGAACACGGGGTGGGTGAACAGGTTGGTGGTCGCCATCGGCACCTTGAGGCCGGTCTCGCTCAGGGCCTTCTTGAAGTTCTCGATCGCCTTGGCCCGGTCGGACTCGACGGCGAGGAGGTCGTCATCGTGGAATGTCACACCGTACGCACCGAGTTCGGCGAGGCGGTGCACGGACTCGACCGGGTCGAGCGGAGCCCGGGTGGCGTCGCCGAAGGGGTCGCGCGCCTGCCATCCGACGGTCCACAACCCGAACGTGAACCGGTCCTCGGGAGTGGGGGTGTACATGGAGCGCCTCCGATTTAGTCTACGTTGTGGACTAATATCGGACGCGCAGCCGGATAGGTCAAGGGGGCAACCTGATGACGCAGGCCACAGGGCGGGCCGTACGGCATGACGCGATGCGTGCGCGCAATCTCGCGCTCGTCCTCGGCGAGGTCGAGGCGAGAGGCTCGCTCACGCGCGCGGCGCTCGCCGATATCACCGGGCTGACCAAGACGACGGTGTCCAAGCTCGTGGCCGACCTGATCGAGGCCGGGCTCGTGGTCGAGGCGGGGACCGTTCGGGACGGCGAACGCGGCAGGCCGGGCATGGAGGTGCGGATCAGCGGCGACCGGGTCGCCGCCATCGGTCTCGAGATCAACGTCGACTATCTCTCGGTGCGCGTCGTCGATCTCGCCCGTTCGGTACGGCTGCGCCGTACACAGGCTGTGGACAACCGCGCCGCCCAGCCTGTGGACGTGATCGCGAGACTAGGCGATTTGGCGGCCAAGGCTGTGGATGAGGCTGTGGATACAGGACTCCACGTGG
Source organism: Sphaerimonospora sp. CA-214678 (assembly GCF_050942215.1). Taxonomy (GTDB): domain Bacteria; phylum Actinomycetota; class Actinomycetes; order Streptosporangiales; family Streptosporangiaceae; genus Sphaerimonospora. Next base: position 354,545 of record NZ_CP192056.1, on the reverse strand, counting down.
TCGGCGGCGTCCTGGCGGTGCCCGGACCTGTGGATCTGTCCACCGGTTTCGTCCACAACGCGCCGAACCTCGGCTGGCGCGAGGTGCCGGTGGCGGAGCTGCTGCGGCTGCCGATTCCGGTCCGGGTGGAGAACGAGGCCAACCTGGCCGCGCTCGGCGAGCTGTGGTTCGGGGCCGGCCCGCCGGACTTCCTGTACGTCTCAGGCGAGATCGGCATCGGGGCCGGCCTGGTGGTGCAGGGCCGGCTGTTCCGGGGCGCACGCGGCTTCGCCGGTGAGCTCGGCCACGTCGCCGTCTCCCCCGACGGCCCGCTCTGCCGCTGCGGCGCGAGAGGGTGCCTCGAACGGTACGCCGGACAGGACGCCCTGCTCACGGCCGCGGCCGTCGCGGACCTCGCGGAACTGATCTCCCTGCTGGAGGCCACGGACTCCCGCGCCATGACGGCCTGCGAGCGTGCGGGCTGGGCGCTCGGCGTCGCCCTGTCCTCGGCGGTCAACCTCGTCGACCCGGACACGATCGTCCTCGGCGGGATCTTCGCGCGGCTCTTTCCGTGGCTCGCCGACACGGTCACCGGGACACTCGCCGCCCACCTCGGTCAGATGCGCGGGGCCGTACCACCCGTCGTCGTGTCCCGGCTCGGCACGGAGGCCGCCGCCCTGGGCGCCGCCGGTCAGGTGATCCGGCAGGTGATAGCCGACCCCGCCGCCGCGCTGCACCCCTGACGAAACACCTCGTCGTACCCCTGGCAGGACATGTCCTCGTGTCCCTGACCGCACCCCTGACGGAACGCCTTCCGAACGCCACCCGAACGCCATTCGAACGCCGGAAAGGATGGCCGGACGCCTGAACGGACGGTCGGCGGGTTCTGAATTCCGTTTACCGCGCCAGTCATGATGTTCGTCGAATTCGCCCGTTAGACCGACAGTTACCGACTTATCATGATCTCCGGCGACCCGGCGAGGCGAGATGAGGGACGACCATGGCCGACGATGAAAGCGCGACAGACCGGACCGGCTCCGAGGGCGGACAGGACCGCCCCGTTCCCGGCGTCGACAGCACCACACCGAGCATCTCCCGCGTCTACGACTTCATGCTCGGGGGCAAGGACAACTTCGCGGTCGACCGCCACGTGGCGGAGATGGCCCTCAAGATCGCACCCGACGCTCCGGCCGCGGCCCGGGCCAACCGCGGGTTCCTCAGGCGGGCCGTACGGCACCTGGCCGGCGAGGTCGGCATCCGGCAGTTCCTCGACATCGGCTCCGGGCTGCCCACCCAGGGCAACGTGCACGAGGTCGCCCAGGCCGTCGCCCCCGGCTCGAAGGTCGTCTACGCGGACATCGACCCCATCGTGCTCGTCCACGGCAGGGCGCTGCTCGCCAAGGACGACTCCACGACGGTCATCCAGGGCGACATCCGCCAGCCGGAAGATCTCCTGAGCCGCCCCGAGACCCGGCGGCTCATCGACTTCGACCAGCCTGTCGGGCTGCTGCTCCTGGGCATTCTGCACCACCTGAACGACGAGGAGGACCCGGGCGGGATCGCCGCGCGGCTGCGTGCCCTGCTACCCAGCGGGAGCCACCTGGTGATCTCGCACTTCCACAACCCCGGTCCCACCCGTCCCGAGGTGTCGGCACAGGCCCACCAGGCGGAGAAGCTGTTCAATCAGAACCTCGGCACCGGCCGGTGGCGCAGCCATGACGAGATCATGGCCTATTTCGGGGACTGGAAGCTGCTCGACCCCGGCCTGGTGCCGCTGGCCGAGTGGCGGCCCGAGCCGGACGAACCCGTCGAGCGAGGCATCACGTACCACACCTTCGTCGGCGGCGTCGCCCGCAACCCCTGACCCTCTCCCCCTTAACCTCCCCCGTGATCTTGTAGTTGCTTGCACACGCGCGCCATGACGGGGAAGAACACCTACCGTGATCTTGCAGAAACTCGCTCACCTTGGGTATGACCTGCGACCCAACCGTTCGTGATCTTGCAATGCAAGATCACGAAGAGTATTTGCCCTGCTCAGGGGACATCGATGCGATTATCTGCAAGATCACGGCAATCAAACCCCCAGGTCAGGCGGCCTCTCTGCGAGCAACTACAAGATCACGAGGGGGAGGGTGGGGGTGGGGGTTTCCGCCTGGTGGATGCCGGAAAGTATCAGGAACGGCCATAGCGCCAGGAACGGCTATAACACCACATGAACGACACGCCGGAGTTGGGTCATCTCCGGCGTGACCAGAGAGTCGATCACCAGGGAGTGTCCGGCGAATGCCGCCCGTGCCGAGCAGGGCGTGATCCGCCGGACACGACATAGCTCAGGCAACCCCCCCGACTCGCACGAGGAGGGGACATGGCATGCATCCGAGTGATCGGACGACCGGCCGCGAAGGTCGTCCGTGCTCTCCAACCGGACGGAACCCGGGATGACACCGCCGCGGAAACGTCGATCACCGCGTAGCGGCGGCGCTTTCCCCTGTCGGCGTTCCCACTGGTCCTTCTGTCCGGGCTACCTCTACTGGAGAGCGAAACGATGATCCTGACCCAGGTGCTCACGACGTCGGCCACGCTGCTGCGCGGCGTCCTGCCCGCGCCCCTCAGAGACGTCTTCCCCTGCCCCCGAGACCTGGTCGTCTGCCCGGGTGGTCTGCGCATCGACCTGAACGGGATCGGCGGGCCCGGCACGGAAGGCGCCGCCGAGCGGCTCGAGGACCGCCTCGGCGGACTGCCGGGCGTCGAACACGCCGAGGTCAACGGCCGCCTCGGCTGCGTCTTCGTGGCGTGCGACCCCGACGCCGTCGACCGGGACCGGCTGCTGGAGATCACCGCGGAGCTCGACGCGCAGGAGGAGCACGCGCACGAGTCACGGGTCCGCCTGGTCGAGGAGCACGCCCGCGCGACGATCCGGTTCGCCTCCGGTGTGACCGCGCTCGGGCTGATCTTCGCGGCCCGTGCCGTACGGCTGCCGCGGCTCCCCGCCGCCGTGCCCGCCCTGGTCCAACTGGTGAACGTCACCCCGGCGATCCGCGAGGATCTCGATCGCCGTCTGGGGCGGGGCCCCACGGACGCCCTGTTCACCACCGTCGGCCTGATCACCCAGACGCTCACGCTGCGGCCCGTCGGCCTGGTCGTGCAGTCCCTGGCCTCGCTCGCCCGTTATGTGGAGGCCAAAGCCGGACGGTGCGCCTGGGAGCTGCTCGAGGAGCGGCTGGCCCGTACGCCAGGGGCGTACCGGCACATCAGGCCGGTCACCCGGCCGAGGCCCCGCCCCCTGCCGCACGGGCCGATCGAGCGGTACGCGGACGTGCTCAGCCCCGCGGCGGTCGCGGCCTACGGCGTCACCCGGATCGCCACCCGGGGCGGTCGGCGCGCCCTGGCCGTACTGATCTCCACCACCCCCAAGGTGGCCGATCTGAGCAGGGACGCGTTCTCCGGGGCCATCGGCCGTGCGCTCGGCGGACGCGACACGGTCGTCCTCGACGCCGAGGCACTGCGCAAGATGGACCGCGTCGACACGGTGATCCTCGACGCGGACGCGCTGACCACGGGCGCATGGACGATCGACCGGGTCGAGCCCCTAGTCGACGGGGTGGACACCGACGAGCTGTACGCCCACCTCTACACGCTGATCGATTTCTCCGATCCGTCCGCCTCCTGGACGAGCGGCGAGGGCTGGTCGGTACGGCCGCTGGCCGATCTCGGCGAGCTCGTCACCGATGCGCATGACTCCGACTCCGGTGAGACGGCCGACCGGCTCGCCGGCGCCGCGCCGACGTGGCGCGAACGCGAGCTGCGCGTCGTCGAGGTGCGCAGGAACGACACGCCGATCGCCGTCGTGGGCCTGGCCAGGGAGATCGACCCACTCGCCGTGGCCATCGTCGCGGCAGCCAAGACCGCGGGCACCGTGCTGCTCGCCGGCGGCGACGCGGGGCTCGCGCAGCGGCTGGCGATCGGGCGGACGCTGCCCGGCGGCGACGACCTGGCCCGGCATGTGTACGACCTGCAGGCGGCCGGCCACTGCGTCGCCGTGGTGTCCAGAAGGGCCTCTCACGCGCTCGCCCAGGCCGACATCGGCGTCGGTGTCACCGACGCCAAGGGCCTCGTGCCGTGGGACGCGGACGTCGCCGGGGAATCACACGGAGTGCACCTGTTCCTGAGCTGTCTGCCCCGCGCGGTGAGCACCAGCAGGCGCGGCGTACGGCTCGGCATCGCCGGCGCGATCGTCGGCGGCCTGTTCGCGTTCGTCGGCCCGGAGGCGAAGTCGCTGAGCCGGGCGACCCTGATCAACGGCGTCATCTCCGCGGCCGCCATCGTGCTGGGCGAGTGGTCGGGACGGGCGGCGGGACGGCTGCCCGCGCCGGTGCCCGTGGACGCCACGCCCTGGCACGCGATGTCCACGAAGGAGGTCCTGTCCCGGCTCGGGTCCTCGCCGGACGGGCTCGACGAGGCGGAAGCCGTACATCGCCGGGCCGAGGCGCGGCCGGACGAGGAGGCCGAGAGGCCGCACTCGCTGGCCAGGGCCACGATCGAGGAGCTGGCCAACCCGCTCACCCCCGCCCTGGCCGCCGGGGCCGGCATCTCCGCGCTCGTCGGCTCGGCCCTGGACGCGGTGATGATCAGCAGCGTGATGGTGATCGACGCGTTCTTCGGCGGCGTGCAGCGGTTCAAGGCCGACCGTGCGCTGCACAACCTCACCGAGGCCAGCGCGATTCACGTACGGCTACGCCGGCCGGAGGGCACGGTCGAGGCCGGCACCGAGGACCTCGCCCCCGGCGACGTGATCGAGCTGCGCGCCGGCGACGCCGTACCCGCCGACGCACGCGTCATCAGGGCGGTGGGCCTGGAGGTCGACGAGTCGACGCTGACCGGGGAGTCGCAGCTCGTCACGAAGACGGCGGCGCCGACCGTCGCGGCCGCCGTCGCCGACCGCCACTCCATGGTCTATCAGGGCACGACGGTCGCGGCCGGCAGCGGACGAGCGGTGATCGTCGCGACCGGTGACATGACCGAGGCCGGGCGCAGCGCGCGGCTCGCCCGGGAGCCGAGTCCGCCCACCGGAGTGGAGCTGCGGCTGCGTGCGCTGAGCCGGCGGATCCTGCCGCTGTCGATCGGGGCGGGGGCCCTGCTCCTGGCCGTCGATCTGCTCCGCGGCAGACCCCCGGCCGCCGCGCTGACGCCCGCCGTCAGCCTCATGGTCGCCGCCGTGCCAGAGGGGCTTCCGTTCATCGCCACGGTCGCGGAGCTGGCGGCGGCACGGCGGCTCTCGAAGCGGGCGGCGCTCGTGCGCAACCCGTCCACGATCGAGGCGCTCGGCCGGGTCAACGTGCTGTGCTTCGACAAGACCGGGACGCTCACCGAGGGGCGCATCAGCCTGCAGTACCTGTCGGACGGATGGATCGGCCAGCCGGTCGACACGCCGGACGAGCGGCTGCGGCGCGTCCTCGCCGCCGCCGTCCGGGCGAGCCCCCGGTCCGAATCACGGGGCCGGGAGTCCGGGCCGGACACCGACCGGGTGATCGCCCACCCGACCGACCGTGCCGTACTCCGCGGGGCGCGGCGGCTGGGCGTCACCCCGGCCGAGGGGCTGACGACCTGGGAGCGGGTCGCGGAGATGCCGTTCGAGCCCGGCCGGAGCTACCACGCCGTGCTGGGCCGTACCGAGCAGGGGCACCTGCTGAGCGTGAAGGGCGCCCCCGAGATCGTGCTCACCCACTGCACGAAGGTGCTGCGGGACTCGGTGGAGGTCCCCTGCGACGAGAACATCCGGCAGGAGCTGGAGCGGGAGGTGGACCGGCTGGCCCGGCAGGGCTACCGGGTGCTGGCCGTCGCGCAGCGCGCCGCTTCCGACCGGCGCGACCTGGACGAGTCCCGCATCGACGACCTGTGCTTCCTGGGTTTCCTCGGTCTGGCCGACCCGGTGCGTGTGACAGCGGCGCAGAGCGTCGGACGGCTGGTCCGGGCCGGAGTCCGGATCATCATGGTCACCGGCGACCACCCGAGCACCGCCGAGGCCATCGCCGTAGAGCTCGACACGCTCAACGGCAGGCGGATCATGACGGGGCCGGAGCTGGACGCGATCGACGACGAGACGCTGACCAAGGTGCTGCCCGACGTCGCGGTCTTCGCCCGGGCCACCCCGGCCCACAAGGCGCGGATCGTCAACTGCCTGCGTGAGGCCGGGGAGGTCGTCGCCGTGACCGGTGACGGCGCCAACGACGCCCCGGCGATCCGGATGGCCGAGGTGGGCATCGCCCTCGGTTCCCAGGCCACCCCCGCCGCCCGGGGCGCGGCCGACCTCGTGGTCACCGACGACCGGATCGAGACCATCGTGGACGCGATCGTCGAGGGCCGGGCCATGTGGGGCTCGGTACGCGACTCGCTGAGCATCCTCCTCGGCGGCAACATCGGGGAGATCCTCTTCACCGTCGGGTCCAGCCTGCTCGCCGGGCGCAGCGCGCTGAACGCCCGCCAGCTCCTGCTGGTCAACCTGCTCACCGACATGGCGCCCGCCATGGCGGTCGCCGTACGGCCGCCGGCCGCGACCGATCCGGAGCGGCTGCTGGCCGAGGGCCCCGAGGCGTCCCTGGGGGCGTCGCTGACCCGCGACATCTATCTGCGCGCCGTCGTCACGGCGAGCGCGGCCACGACGGCGTGGCTGGCGGGCCGGGTGACCGGCACGCGGGGGCGGGCCGACACGATCGGCCTGGTCGCGCTCGTGGCGGCGCAACTCCTGCAGACGCTCGTGGGCGGCGGCCGGGACAGGCTCGTCACGGTGGCCGCGCTGTCGTCCCTGGCCGTCCTGGGCGTGATCGTCTCCATGCCCGTGGTCAGCTCCTTCTTCGGCTGCCGGCCCCTTGGACCGGTGGGCTGGACCATCGGCCTCGGCAGCGCCATCGCGGCGACGGCCATCGGCGCGGCCGTACAGGGGCGCAGCCGGGCGGCGGCGGCCACCGCCGCCCCGGCGCGTACGACCACGACCACTACCGTCCCGGCCGCCCCGGTGATGGCCTTCCCGGTGGCGGAAGGGGCGCCGCTCGCCTCCGCCTGACGTACGCCGCCGTGCTCGCCTGTGGCGGCTTCAAGGCGTCACCTGTGACGGCGACGCGCCTTCGAGTGCTGCCGCGCCTTGGAGCGATGCCCCGCCTTGGCGCGATGCCCCGCCTTCGCCTGACGCTTCGTCTTCGAGTGATGCTTCTTCTCCGCCTGATGGCGACGGTCGCGCTTGGCCTGCGGCCTGTGCCCGCCGTTCTGCTCGCGCCGCTGCTCCCACGCCCTGTCCCAGTTCCGGTCCCGCCACTGGGGGGCGGTCTCGTGCCCGCCCTTGTGCCGCGGCACCGTCGAGGCCGTCTGGAAGTTCTGGAAGCCGAGGTCGGGGATCTGCACCGGCCCGGCGGGCATCCCGGTGGCGTCGATCGGCAGCGGGACGACGACGATCTCCTTCCGCACCCCGTCCTTGCCCATCGTCACGATGTGGCGTGCCTTGGGTTCGCTGCGCCCCGGGCCGCCGGCGGGAACGCCGTTGGCCATCGGTGGTCTGTTGCCGAACGCGAATCCGTTGCCGACAGGAAGCACGGAGCCGGCCGATTGTGGGCCACCGGCCCGAGCCGGATTCGGACCGGCCTGCGCGGATGGCGCGGGCGGCGGCCCGGCGAGGAGGACGGCGATGAGACTGGCCGCGGCCGTACAGACGAGCATCAGACTTCCCCGAGGTCGTGGACGCTGAAGAAAAAGGGTGACGAGAAGACGATAAGCGGCACATCCTCGCTGATCACGGCGTACACGCTGAATGTCGGGTCAAAGCTCTTCATCTCTTATTCCAGAAGAGCGAATGGTGTCACGATCGCGAAGATCGCCACACCATCACCCGTGATCCCCCGGGGGCGGAGAATCGGGTGCGGACGACGGAATTCCATGGGTTAATAAGCATGGGCAATAAGCATGGGTTACCGAGCATTGCCACGAGCTCCGGTCAGCCACGAGGTAAATCCAATGGTTAAGTCGCTTTTAGAGCACTTGGCGACGCTTTTCGGGGTCGACGACGACCCACACATGGGAGACGATTCGCACGCACTGAACCGGGACGACGAACTGGAGAACGGATGGGAGGGCGTGGACGACGTCGACGACGGAACATGACACGTCGGAATCAGCGCATAAATGGGACAGGCACCATAATGCGGACATTCACCGCGTAGGCCTGGAAACACGAATTGATTTAGAAGGTTGTCTGCATGAAGTTCACCTTGGAAGATGTTCGGTCGCGGACCTACAAGGCGCGGGACGCCTGGTGGACGGTCTTCCTCGTGGACCCACTGGCCAGCCGACTGGTGGTCGCCGTCGCCAACCGGACCTCGATCACCCCCAACCAGATCACCTGGGGAGCGTTCCTCCTCGGCCTGGGATCGGCCGGCTGTTTCCTGACGGCGGACCCGATGTGGCTGATCGCCGGCGCCGTCCTCTATCACCTGAGCTTCGTCCTCGACTGCGTGGACGGCAAGATCGCCCGGCTCAAGGGCACCGGGACCGTCCTGGGCGGCTGGCTCGACTACGTCTTCGACCGGATCCGCGTGTTCGCCTGCGCGCTCGCCCTGATGTGGGGGCAGTATCGGGCGACCGGACAGGACCTCTACCTGCTCCTGGGCATCGGGGTCGTCTTCCTCGACATGCTGCGTTACGTCGACGCGCTCCAGGTGACGAAGGTGCGGCGGCAGATGCGCCGCGCACTCCGGACGGCGTACGACGAGGTCGCGCCGGCCGATCCGCGGTCTCCGGCGAAGTCCCCGCCGCGCGACGATCCCGAGCCGGACCTCGACATGGAACCGAGCCGGACGGGTACGGCTGAGGCCGTCGATCTGCAGGAGGAGTTCCACTCGCGCTACGGGTGGTACGTCCCCTTCCGGACCTGGCTTCGCGCGCGTCGCGTCCGTACGCACCTGGTGAGCGGCATCGAGTTCCAGATGGCGGTGTTCATCGTCGGCCCGTTGCTCGGTCTCGTCTCCCCCGCCATGATCGGCGTGATCACGATCGGCGCTGCGGTGCCGCTGCTCGCCTTCGAGGCCGCCATCATGTACAAGCTCTGGCTGTCGTCACGCGACTTCACCCGTGCGCTCGCCGACATCCGGACGAAGCGGCACACGCACATGATCGACGCCTGACCGATCACGCCGGCCGTGTCAGCACCACGACAGCGCGTGTTAGCGTCACGGCTCGTGGCGGAGAACTCGGTGGAAAGCTCGACGGAGAGCCCGGCGGAGCACGTGTATGTCGGCAAAGCGGGCGTCGACGCGGCGGGCGACCGTGGCTGGCTCCTGGGGCACTTCAAGCCGATCGGCGACCTCCGGCACAGCGAAGACGTCGAGATCAAGTGGGGCGTGCATCCACGGGGCGACGAGCGCGCCGAGTGGGTCACCGGGGAGAAACGTACGGCGCTGCTCGTGCTGATCAGCGGCCGTTTCCGGGTGGAGTTGCCGGGACGCAGCGTGCTGCTGACCGAGCAGGGCGACTACGTGGTGTGGGGGCAGGGCGTCGATCACTCCTGGTACGCCGAGGAGGAGTCGGTGGTGCTCACCGTACGCTGGCCGTCCATCCCCGGCTACGCGGTTCCGGCGCGAGGAGATCACCAATCGAACGGGAAGGGGTGTTCCCCGGGAACCACGAACGAGTAATCCCGGGACTCGGCGACCAGGCCTTCCTCGTCGAACCTCAGCAGCGTGCATCCCGAGATGATCAACGGTCCGTCCTCGTAGTGGCACAGCGCCCAGTACTCCGCCGCGGCCTGGTCACCGTTCACCAGGGGTGGGGCGAACCGGGCCCGCGTCGGCTCGACCTCCGAGGCGAACACATCCTCCAGGTACTCTCTGAGCCCGGGACGGCCGCGATGCGGGGGGCGGAAGGGCTGCGACCAATGGACGCCGTCCTCGGCCTGACGCTCGACGATGAGCTCGACATCCTGCCGCGCCCATCCGACCGTCCAGGCGTTCGTCCAGCTCAGCGCGGCCTCCAGAACGTTCACGACACTCCCTGAGCGATCGAATCCGGCTTGCCTGCGCCGATGCTACAGATCGCCTCCGACGATTTCGGTGACGCTCGGTCCGTACGAGTGCGCGACGGCCTACGCGCTCAGATCCCACATCAGAACCTGTTCCGCCTGTCCTCCGGCGAGCAGGACGGTGTGCCCGTTCACATGGCCGAGAGCCATGTCGTCCAGACCCTCGCGCACCTCGAGCGGATCTCCGATCCGCCGTCCGTCGACCAGGTTCCACACGCGGATCTCACCCTGCCGAGTGGCGGTCACGGCGATCGGGATGTCGCCGAGCCGTCCGAACAGGATCCGGTGGACGCGTGCGGTGTGCCCGCGAAGGGGCGGCGTGAGCCTCCGCCCGGTCCGCAGATCCCAGAAGTGAACGGTGTCGCCGCGCTCGGTGAGCACTCCGGTCGTGCACCGCACATGGCCGACGGCGATCGGAGACTCGCTGGAGCCGACCCCCTTCACCGCGGCGAGGAGACGTCCCGTTCTGAAGTCCAGGATGCGGACCCGCCTTTTCAGGCTGACGAGGAGCACCGGCCTGCCGTCGATGTCGGCCAGGGTGGTCAGCGACAGCGGCGTTCTGGTGCCGATGTCCACCGGGGTCCCGATCCGGGCGCCCGTGACCGCATCCTTGATCCACACTCGGGCGTCCCCGGCCCAGCGCCCCTTGACCCGGGTGTCGTCCCCGCCGAACAGCACGGTCCGGCCGCCGACCCGGGTGACGTACACCTCCCTGCCGCCCCTGAAGGCGCGGTCCGTCTCGCTCCGGTTCGAGGCGATAAGATCACGGAACCGTACACCACCCGGCCCCTCCTCCAGGAGGACATCGCGGCCCCGTAGCCGGTCAGGCCAGATGTCCTCGATGGAGTCGTACGTCTTGGGGAGCGGATCATCGATTCTCCGCCTTGTGGTCAGATCCCACTGAATCGTACGGTCGTCCCCCTTGGTGATCGCCACGGTTCTGCCGTTCGCGTGGGTGACGGTGATCGCCCTGATCGTCTCGGTATGACCGGTCGGAACGGTGGCGGCGAGTTGCCCCGCGGTGGTGAGGTCCCAGAGCCGAAGGGCGTTGTCGCCGCCGCCGGTCAGCGCGATCGGCCTGCCGTCCAGCTCGCCCACGGCCAGGTGGACGAGGGCGCCGGGTGGCCGGCCGGCGGGCAGGAGTCCGAGCCGTCTCCGCGAGGCGGCGTCCCAGATGGAGACGTTTCCCGTGGGTCCGTCGACGGCCAGAAGGACGGTTCTCCCATTGACCCGTGTCTTCCGTACGGTGGTGAAATCGCCGTCGATGCCCGTGAGCCGTCCGCCGGTCGCGAGGTCCCAGAAACGGAGCGAGTCAGGCTCCTCGTCCTCGTCACCGCCGGTGTCATTGATCACAGCGGTGAGTCTCCCGTTCAGGGTGATGAGCTGGAGCGCCTTGACCTCGTTGTCCTCCCCCAGCTCGATCTTCGGCCCGACCTCCCGTCCGGAGGCGACATCGATCACGTGGAGCCCGTCGTCGGCGGCGACCCGTACGGTGCGGCCGTTCATGCGGCCGACGGCGGGACCCGTGCCGGCATCACTCGTGACCTGGAGAGGCCGCCCCGCGAACAGCGACTCACCGATCACTGTGATCGTCCGATCCAGCTCGACCGGCCGACCGATGGGGACGAGACCGGGGAGATCCCACACGCGCAGGGTGCGCTCCTCCCCCGCGCTGATGGCGACGGGACGCGATCCCAGCCGTCCGATGGCCACGGCGGTCATGTTCGTGTGCACGTCACCGCCCAGGATCACCGGAGGTTCGAACGAGGCGGGGACCGGCGTCGTGGGCGTCTCCTCGCACGGTCTCGATGCGTACGGCCATGTCGGCGGCCCGCTGTCCGAGGCCCGCAGCGTGGCTCCGGCCGGCAGCAGGCAGAGGATCAGCAGTAAGGGCGTACGGATCCCGGATAACCGCATCAGACCCTCCCGAGGTCAGGCAAATGCCTCCGGAACATCCTTACGTCGTCTTCCACGCGAGGTCCCCGATTCGTAGCAGAAGACGGCCCCTGGCATCGGGGAGACTGAGGACATGGAGATCGTGTTGCTCCGGCATGGGGAGACCGAGTGGAGCAGAGCGGGCCGGCACACGGGCCGCACCGATGTTCCGCTGACGGCGCGCGGCGAGCAGGAGGCCCGGGCCCTGGCGCCGATGGTCGCCGCCCGCTCGTTCTCGCTGATCCTGGTGAGCCCCGCCCGGCGGGCCCGCCGTACGGCCGAGCTCGCCGGAATCAGTTCCTACGAGGTGGATCCGGACCTGTGGGAGTGGGATTACGGCGGATACGAAGGCATCACGACCGCCGAGATCCGCCGGTCCCGCCCCGGCTGGTACGTGTGGCGTGACGGTATCGTCCCGGGGGACCAGGCCCATCCGGGCGAGACCGTCGAGCACGTCGGCGAGCGTGCCGACAAGGTCATCACGCGGATCCGGCAGACCGAGGGCGACGCGCTCGTCGTCGCGCATGGCCACCTGCTCCGCGTGCTCGCGGCCCGATGGCTGGGGCTGCCCGCAGCCCACGGGCGCCATCTCCGGCTCGACACCGGCACCTGTTCGCTGCTCGGACACGAGCACGGCGAGCCGGTCGTGCTCCGCTGGAACGCCCCGGTATGAACTCTCCGGGACGGAGACCGACCGCCGAGATCCGCCGCTCCCGCTCCCGCTGCGCGGCCGTCGCCGTTCAGCGAAACGAAGGCCCGCGTCCAGTGGCCTTCGCCATCGCGGTGGCCGTACCGACCGGCGTGCGCCGGCGTGCTGAGTCATCCGCCGGACGGTGGCAGGATGCCTGCGGCAGCTGTCATCGCGGTCACGGGTGCGCACGAATGCCCGTTCCGATCGCGGGAGAGCCGAGGGAGGCCTGATGAGCCGGAAGAACGCACAGGTCGCCGTGCTCGTGCTCGAGGGTGCGAAGCCGCTCGATGTCGGCATCCCCGCGCAGGTGTTCTCCAACCGGCCGAGCATGCCGTACGAGGTGCGGGTGTGCGGCGCCGCACCCGGACTGGTGACCGGCGGCGACGGCCTCTCCTATCACGTGGCCGAGGGGCTCGACGCCCTGGAGCACGCCGACACCATCTTCATCCCCGGCTATCGGGAGCCGGCGACCACAGAACCGCCGGCGACGGTCGTCGGCGCTCTCATGGCCGCCCACGAGCGCGGGACCCGGCTCGCGGCGATCTCCACAGGGGCGTTCGCGCTGGCGGCGACGGGCCTGCTCGACGGCAAGCGGGCGACGACCCACTGGCACTACACGAAGGCTCTCGCCAGGAAGCATCCGCTTATACGGGTGGACGAGAACGTGCTGTTCGTGGACGAGGGCGACGTGCTCACATCGGCGGGCGCGGCATCCGGCATCGACCTGTGCCTGCACCTGGTACGGCGCGATCACGGTGTCGGGCTCTCCAATCACGTGGCGAGACGGCTGGTGGCGGCGCCCTATCGCAGCGGGGGCCAGGCGCAGTACGTTCCCCGGAGCGTGCCCGAGCCGCTCGGCGACCTGTTCGCGAGCACGCGTGAGTGGGCCCTGGCGCATCTCGCCGAATCGTTGACCCTCGAGGTGCTCGCCCGCAACGCGCGGGTGTCGACGCGCACCTTCTCGCGGCGGTTCAAACAGGACACCGGCTACACGCCGATGCAGTGGGTGCTCCGCGCCCGGGTGGACCTGGCACGCGAACTGCTCGAACGCACCGATCTGGGGGTGGAGCAGATCGCCGACCGAGTCGGACTCGGCACCGGCGCGAACCTGCGTCTGCACTTCCAGCGCATTCTCGGCACCTCCCCGACCGAGTACCGACACACCTTTTCCGCCTGAACGCCCAGGGAGATGTGGCGCGATCCTTGCGGGCAGTGGCGAAAGTTCTGGCGTGATCCTTGCGCACCATGTCATTCGAGCCGCTGTCGGACTGACACCCGGACGCCGACCATGGAGACCGTAGCGAAAGGAATCTCCATGACCCGCATCGCCGTCAATGGATTCGGCCGTATCGGACGCAACACTCTGCGCGCCCTGCTCGAGCGCGACAGCGACCTCGAAGTGGTCGCCGTCAACGACCTCACCGCCCCCGAGACCCTCGCGCACCTGCTCAGGTACGACAGCTCATTCGGCCGCCTCGGCCGCCCCGTCGAGGTGGACGGAGCCGAACTCGTGGTCGACGGACGCCACATCAAGGTGCTCGCCGAACGCGAACCGGCCAACCTGCCGTGGGCCGAGCTGGGCGTCGACATCGTGCTCGAGTCCACCGGCCGTTTCACAGCGGCGGACGCCGCCCGCGCACACATCAAGGCCGGTGCCAGACGCGTGTTGGTGAGCGCCCCCTCGGACGGCGCCGACGTCACGCTCGCCTATGGCGTGAACACCGAAGCCTACGACCCGGCCGAGCATGTGATCATCTCGAACGCCTCGTGCACCACGAACGCGCTGGCTCCGCTGGCGTCCGTACTCGACGACCTGGCCGGCATCGAGCACGGCTTCATGACCACGGTGCACGCCTACACACAGGAACAGAACCTGCAGGACGGCCCTCACCGCGACCTGCGCCGCGCCCGCGCCGCAGGCGTGAACATCGTGCCCACCACCACCGGCGCGGCCAAGGCCATCGGCCTGGTGCTGCCGAACCTCGACGGCAAGCTGTCGGGCGACTCGATCCGCGTACCGGTCCCGGTGGGTTCGATCGTGGAGCTGAACACCACGGTCTCTCGCGCGGTCACCCGCGACGAGGTGCTCAAGGCCTACCGCGCCGCCGCCGACGGCAGGCTCAAGGGCATCCTCGAGTACGCCGACGAGCCGCTGGTCTCCAGCGACATCACCGGCCACCCCGCGTCCTCGATCTTCGACGCCGCTCTCACCCGAGTCGACGGCGGACACGTCAAGGTGGTGGCGTGGTACGACAACGAGTGGGGCTTCTCGAACCGCGTCGTCGACACGCTCGAACTGCTCGCGCGCGACTGACCGATCCAGATCGTACGTAGCCCGGCCGCTACGAGGAGATCGCGATCCAGATGGGCACGGGTCGATCGAGTGCTGCGACTCGACCCCGTGCCCGCATCGCCACGCCTAGAGGCATCGCGACCATGGCCGCCGGGATCGCGGCCGTGATTTCTCTCATCGTCAAGCGAGCTTCTCGGGCAGACCAGGCCGTGTCCCACAGTCGGCATTCTTCGCGGCTCCGGCAACCAATTCGACGAGATCGGCGAGGATGTCCGGGGCAGCGGCAATGGTGGCTCGGGCGTTGGCGGTGTGCGGGGTGCCGTCGATGTCGGCGACGATGGCGCCGGCCTCACGGGCGATGATGACGCCTGCGGCGGTGTCCCAAGGCTTGTTGGACAGCATGACGCAGGCGTCGGTCCTGCCCTCGGCGACCCAGGCGAGATCGATGGCGGCCGATCCGAACATGCGGACGCGCTGCACCCGTGTCGCAAGTCGGTGGTTCAGCGGTAGGCGGATCCGGTTCTCGGCCTCGGCTCCCTCCCCCACGGCGTAGTCGCCGACGGAGACGATGGCGGCCTCCAGCGTGGTGGTGGTGCCGGCACTGATCGGGTGGCCGTTGGCGGTGGCTCCGGCCGTCTCCGCTGCGGCGTACCGGGTGGCGAGGAATGGCAGGTCGATCACGCCGAGAACGGAGCGGTCATGGTCGATCAGGCCGAGCGAGGTCCCGCACAGGGGGATGCCGTGGGTGAAGTTCGCCGTGCCGTCGAGCGGGTCGAGCGCCCATATAAGGCCGTCGCCGGCACTGGTGATCCCTTCCTCCTCTCCCAGGAATCCGATCTCCGGGGTTTCTTCTGACAGGAAATCGCGTACGGCATGCTCGACGGCGTAGTCCACTTCGGTGACCATGTCGCGGTCGCCCTTGGCTGTGACGACTCCGGGGAGCCTGGTCTTGACGATGTGGCTCGCGATGGTGACGGCCTGCTCAGCCATGGGCAGTAGTGCGCGGGCGTCAATGGTCATACGGGTGTGCTCCGCTCCCATATAGAGGTGAAGACCTGATCGAAGACGGGAAACAGCCCGTCGGCCGCGGTGTCGTCGGCGATGACGAGCGTAGGCGAGCCGACTCCGCGGGCGGCCGGTAGGTACGGCCGCACCACACATGTCAATCCCTCGGACCCGGGCGCCTTCTCGTCGCGGTGCGTGGCGTTCCACGGCACCGGCTCGTCGTCGGGCTCGTAGATCGACACACCGCCGCGCGAGCGCCCGGCTCAGCCGGTCGCCGCATGAGATCTACAACCGTCCTGGCGTGCGGCGAGCAGGCCGGCCGCGAGCCCACCGCAACCGGCAAGGAGCAGCAGCCCGGACAGGTACGTCGCCCACGGGCTGATGCCGCTGCCGACGAACTCCACCGCGAGCCACACCCACAGCACCGGGCCGACCCATCGCGGATGCGCATGCGAACGGAAGTGGGCGATCGACAGCAGCAGCATGCCCACCACGGTGCCGACCACACCGATCATGAGGAACGAGACGATCAGAGCCGACTGCTCCTGCGCGGCGATCAATTGGGAGTAGGCGTCACGGTGGGCGGGCTCGTCGGCCATCACGACCTGGGTGAGCGTCCAACCGCCGGCTACGGTGTGGCCGAACGCGCCGAGCACCCCGAACACGCCACCGATGATCGTGAGCCGCGGGAACCTCGGCCGCAGCCAGGCGACCAGCCCCACGACCGAGACCGCGAACGGCAGTTGGGACCAGAGGAACATCTGGGCGGCTGCCGCCGCGCCCGCACGTGCGTCGGCGATCGTGGCGAGCCACTGCGCCCGGTCATCGGGCAGCTCGGGCTGCAAGGCCATGAAGCCAACGCTGAGCAGGGCGAACGCGAGGAGGCAGACCGCTATGAGAAGTCGAAGGTGTCGTGTCATGTGCGACAGTCAAGTCTGAGCGGCCCGTCGCTGTAGTCGGCCGAAAGTGGTCGGCCCATGTCAACTCCGGACTGATGTCTTCGACCTCCCCGTCCCCTACAGTTGACCGCCATGGACGTGTGGTGGCGCCGTACCGTCGACGTCGGCATGTGTCTGGCCGTACTGGTCACGGGCCTCACCGAGGTGTGGCTTCCGCTCGAATCGCGGCAGGGCGACGGGGATCCGCTCGCGACGAGCGTGCAGGTGCTGGTCGTCGCGGCTTCGCTGTGGTGGCGGCGCACCCACCCGATCCCGACGACCGCCGTGACGATCGCCGGGCTATGCGCCTCGGGCCAGCTTGGGTTCCTGCTGTTCTTTGGGCAGTTCGTGCCGTTCCTGATCGCCGTGTTCTCGGTGGCGCGGCATGGCAAGGGACGCGAACCGTGGATCGGTGCGGCTATGGCCGGCGCGGGCCTCATCTACGCCGACCTGTTCATCGAGCTGCTCGGCGGGTTCAACGAAATGCTGTACCACTGGGGCGTTGTGAGCGTCTGCTTCGCCTTCGGGCGCTGGCAGTCCATCATGGCCCGCCACGCCCAGTCCTCCCAGCGGCGGGCGGTGGCGGCCGAGGTCGCCGCAGCCGAACAGGCGGCACAGGCCGTCATCGAGGAACGCACCCGCATCGCCCGCGAACTGCATGATATCGTCGCACACGCGATGAGCGTGATGGTGGTGCAGGCGGGCGCGGCCGAACAGATGGTCACCGACGACCCCGACCGGGTACGCGGTGCTCTCGCCACCATCCGACGCACCGGCAGCGGTGCCCTCGCTGAAATGCGACGGGTAGTCACCATGCTGCGCGACACCGACGAAGTCGGCATGCTCTCACCCCAGCCCGGACTGTCGGGCCTGCGGACACTGGTCGACGACGCTCGGGAATCCGGGCTTCCCGTGGAGTTCGTCGTGGCCGGCGAGCCGCGGGCACTGCCCGCCGGCCTCGACCTCGCAGCATTCCGGATCGTGCAGGAGGCGCTGACCAACGCGCGCCGCCACGCCAAGGCCGCCACCGAGGTCACCGTGGCGGTGACATTCAGCACCGACAAGCTGCGCATCGACGTTCGAGACGACGGCCGCGGGCGCCCGGGCACCGCTGGAACCGGACACGGCCTGATCGGAATGCGGGAACGCGCGACGCTGTACGGCGGAACGCTGCAAGCCGCCCCACTGCCCGACCGCGGGTTCGCCGTCGCCGCCGTCCTTCCCCTGGAACCGGCATGACCCGCATCCTGATCGTCGACGACCAGGCGCTTCTACGGGAAGGCTTCCGACTCATCCTCGAAAGGGGCGGCCTGGAGGTCGTCGCCGAGGCCAGAGACGGAATCGAAGCCATCACCGCCTGCGCCGAACACCGCCCCGACGTCGTCCTCATGGACGTACGGATGCCCCGGATGGACGGCATCGAAGCCACCCGGCGGATCGTGGCGCAGCAGCCCGGCGTCCGCGTGATGGCGCTGACCACCTTCGATCTCGATGAGTACGTGTACGGCGCCCTGCGGGCGGGCGCCAGCGGATTCCTCCTCAAAGACGTCCCTCCCGATGACCTGGTACACGCGGTGCGCGTCGTGGCCCGGGGCGACGCGATGCTCGCTCCCAAACTCACCCGCCGGTTACTCGACCGGTTCGCCAACGCGCCTTCCACCAGTCCAGCTCCGCTGCCCAACGTGACCGAACGAGAAGCGGCCGTGCTGCGGCAGGTCGCACGAGGTCGATCGAACACCGAGATCGCCAGCGCGCTGTTCCTCACCGAGGCCACGGTCAAGACCTATGTCTCCCGTCTGCTGACCAAGCTGAACCTCCGCGACCGCGTACAACTCGCAGTCCTCGCGTACGAATCAGGCCTCGTCCAAGCCGGCGACCGAGGCGGGGCGCATAATCGTCACATTGGGCTCGATTCAACGTGAACCCACAGGTCAGGGGACTGGCGTGATCCCGGTTGGATGTACTCGTGCTGCTAGTGCCCGGTAATCATGGCGATGATCACCCATCACAGCGGGTGTGATCCCACCGCTCTATGTTCGACGTCGGGCCATGCCTCACTTGCGACGACAGGGGGAAGACCACTGTGGGTGAAGCACGAGACTTCCTTGATCGCGCCGGCTAGGCCCACCAACAACTGATGATCCGAGAGCTCTGCTGGGGCGTCGCTGTATAACACTGCTGTATGGGACCAAAAAGGCCCTCCGGGATCATCCCAGAAGGCCTTTGACCTGGAGCGCGGCCGGGAGGACTCGAACCCCCAACCTTCTGATCCGTAGTCAGATGCTCTATCCATTGAGCTACGGCCGCTTGCTCGTCACCACCGCTCACCTGCGGCTCGGCAACGGAGGTAACTCTACCAGACCTCATACCCCTGCTCACGCCAATAGTTCGCCCGTCTCCCTCCCCGAAGGCTCACGCCGAGGGCTCATGATCCCTTCACCTCCTTCTTGGGCCAGATCGTGTATCTGACCGGCCAGATCAGCGCGATCAACGGCACTTTCGCGACGCCGATCATGCGGAGGCCTCGGACGGGGTGGAGGCCGTCGAGCCGGCCAGGCGGCTTCACCCCGACATAGTGCTGATGGACATCCAGATGCCGCGGCTCGACGGAATCGCCGCCACCCGAAAGCTGCGCGGCGTGGCCGACGTGGTCATCGAGGCCGTGCGGGTGGTCGCACGCGGCGACGGCCTGATCTCCCCCTCGGTCAGCCGGAGGATGATCGAGGGGTTCGCCGCCCTGCACGCTCCGGCGATGCCGCCCGCGTCGGCCGGGACGCCCACGGCCCGGCCGGAGCCGTACGGGAACCTGACCGCGCGTGAGCGCGAGGTGCTCGTCCGCATCGGCCGGGGACTGCTCAACGCGGAGATCGCCCGTGCGCTGGGAATGGCGGAGGATACGGCGAAGACGCAGGTCAGCCGTCTGCTCGCCAAACTCGGCCTACGCAGCCGGGTGCAGGCGGCGATCAGGCTCGGGAGTTCCCGCCCGATGTCGGCTCCGGCGATCTTCACCGGTGACCCCGGCGGTCGGATGACGTTGGTAAACGGAAGGTATAAGGGATCGTTGAGAACCCGGAGCGGCGGCGGACCGGCGGCTACGATGACGCTCCGGACGCGGGCGATGGCGGCCGCGCGCGCTACCGCCGGAGGACACGTGAAGCAGCAACCAGAACCGCGTGGTAAGCGTTATCGGCTCCGCGGCCTCATCGCGATGACGGTCGCCGGGCTCGCCTCCTGGGCGCTCATCATCTGGTTGGTCTGGCTGCTGGTGCGGCTGTTCACATAACAGCGCGGAGGCCGGACCCGCCGGCCGGGTGACCGGACAGCGCCGCCGGGCAGAGGGCGGTCCTCCGCCCGGCGGCACCGGTCAGTCGCTCTGGTCCTCCTCGTCGCTCCGGATCTCCTCGAGGTCCTCCAGGTGTTCCCGAACGATCGGTTCGGCGTCCCGGGCTAACTGCTTTACCTGTTCCGAGGAGCCCTCCGACAGTTGCTTCGCCCCCGCGGCCAGGTCCTGTCGATGCTCGGCGATCTCTGCCTCGACCCACGCCCGGTCGAACTCGGCCCCGCTCTTGGCGGAGATCCGCTCAAGCTCCGCCTGCTGCTTCGCGCCGGGGCCGCCCGGCAGGCTCACGCCTACGGCACCGGCGACCTGCTTGACCTTCCCGTCCAGCTTTCTGTGGTCGCGGATCAGCGTCTCCCCCATTTCTCGGACCTCCTCGCTGTGGGCCTGCCGTTCGGCGACCTTCCCCGCCTGGATCTCCGCCAGGTTTCCCTGGTGGAGCGCGGTCACGAATTCTCGGTCCTGCTCGTTGAGGTCCGGCGGCGCAGCGGCGAAGCCCGCTGCCGCGGTCGCGAACGTCGCAGCGGCGATGGTCGGCAGAATGGCGAGTCGTCTCACCATGAGACCCCCCGGAATCTCTCCCGGACGGCCGGAGCACCGGCAAGCCCGCTCCCCAGCCGATCCGGCTTTTCTCTGACATAAGCCCCATACCCCACCAAATGTCACTCTCGCCCGGTCCGGCCGCCCATCACCCCCGGCCCCCGCCGATCAGCCGCGTACGAGATCGTTCATTCGGTGTGCAGAGCGTCGACAGCGGTCGTTCTGGCCGCCGAGCGGGGCCGGGACATCGCTTATGAGACCGGACTCGTCCGTACGGTGCCCGGCCCTAGGGTCGTCCCCGGCCGAAGTGACGGCGACGTCGCAGCATGAGTCCGGACGATGCCGTGAGGGTGAGCAGGAGACCGGTCCATACGAGCACCCGCCCATCGGGGCCCGCTTCACCGCCGCCGCCGGTCGCGACCCCGCCCGCCGGGGTCTCGCGCACCTTGCCGTTTCCCGTCGTCCCATTCGTGGTGTCGTTCACCGTGTCGGCGGTGGACTCCTGAATCATGGGAACCGAGGACGTATCGGTATCGGTATCAGAACCGGTGTCGGTACCGTCGCCGGTAACGGCGGGCCGCCCGTCCGCCGCGGCGATGACGAGGTCGTAGGTCATCAGGGCGCCCGCGTTCTGCACCTCACACTCGATCAACGGCTCTGTGGGTACGGTCCCGAAGTTGATGGCGGCGGGCCGCACCGTCGCGGTGCCCGCGTTGGCCGAGGTGGTCTTCATGGGGACATCGGCCGTCGGCAGAGTGATGGTCTCGCCCGGGGTGAGCTGAGCGAGTTCACCCACTCCGGTGGCGGAGGTCAACTGGGCCACTCCGCTGATGGATGCGTACGCATAGAGCTTCGTGCCGCCTGCCAGCCCCGTCGTGGGCACCCGCAGCGCCAGCGAGTCGTCGACATAGGTCCCGTGCCAGCCGATGGTCATCTGCTTGCCCGTCGTGACGTCGAGCGGCATCGTCAGCGCGACCTTGACCTTGATGTCCTGTTCCTCGGCCGTGCCGGTGTGCCTGCACCGATAGTCCACGACGTCGGTGGCGACGACCGCACCCTGCCGCCACTCCGAGACGGCGGCCTGCGCCGGCTGGCAGAGCACAACCAGACCGCCGCAGAGGACGGCCGCAGAGAGAATCGAGCGGATTCCCAAATCGACTCCTGTGGTGAGGAATGACCACAGTGAAGACGGGGCGTGAAGGCCTCCGGTTGACAGCCCTCTCCTTTTCCGTCGTCCGGCCGACAGCCCGCGCCCTTTCCGTCGTGCGGGTTGCGCCCCTTTCCGTCGCGCGGTCGCGCCCCTTCCTGAAGCCACGAGCTCCTGAAGCCAGGATTTCCGAGGCCGCGATCCGCTGCTCAGCACCGGAAACGACCCAGGCGACGAGACCCGGGCCGTTGATGCCGCGGCAGCTCGTACGGCATGAAGGCCCGCGGTCGCGCCCGCGATGATAACCGATCGCCGTTATGGTCGCCCGGAGCTAGGGTTTCGGTATGTCAGAACCCGAGCGGCTCCACTGGCAGCTGAATGTGTCCTGGTCACTGCTGTCTCTGCATCTGGAGCGGGTGACCGATGAGGAAGCCCTGTGGGAGCCGGTGTCGAACTGCTGGAACGTCCGTCGGAAGACGGACGGGACGTGGGCGGCCGACTGGGCCGTCCCCGAGCCGGAACCGATCCCGGTGCCGACCATCGGGTGGGTGATGTGGCATATCGGCTTCTGGTGGGGCAATGCATATGAGCAATGCTTCGAGCATCCCGATGCGGCGACCGCCGAATTCGACTGGTCGGAGGCCGCATCGACGACACCCTGGCCTGGAGATGTGGAATCGGCTGTCAACGGACACGCCGATCTCCAGATGAGCGGTCAGATTTCTCCAGTCTGATGGCCATCGAAATTCCCGGCGCGGTCACCAGAACTCCAGGCGGGTGGCCAGGCCGATCCGGGTAGGCGGTCAGTTCAGAGGGCGGACACCACGGCCGGACAGGGCCTCGGCGAGACGGTGAGACTCTCCGCTGGTCTCGACGAAGTGCGCGTGGTGCATCAGCCGGTCGACGGTCGCGGTAGCGAGGGTTTTCGGCATGATCGTGTCGAAGCCGGACGGATGGATGTTGCTGGTCACGGCGATACTGCGGCGTTCATAGACGGCATCGACGACACGGTAGAACGCCTCGGCGGTGTCGTGGCTGACCGGCAGCAGCCCGATGTCGTCGATCACGATGATGTCGCTGCGGCAGATCCGCCCGATGGCCCGGGAGATCGTCCCGTCGACCTTGGCGCGGCCGACGGCGGCGGCGAGGGTCTCCAGCGTGAACCACGACACCCGCAGGTCTTTGTCGATCGCCAGATGGCACAGGGCTTCGACGAAGTGGGACTTTCCCGTCCCCGACGGGCCGGAGATCACACAGTTCTCCGCGCGGGTGACCCATTCCAGGGTCATCAGCGCGTCCTGGGTGGCCTGGCTGATCGACGAATCGGTAGCACGCCAGGAGGAGAAGGTCTTACCCGAGGGGAACCCGGCGCTTTTGCGGCGGCCTGCCCGGGTGGCGCCGTCGCGGCCGACGACTTCCTCAGCCAGCAGGACCCGGACGACCTCGGCGGGATCCCAGCGTTGCGCGCGGGCGGTGGCCAGGACCTCGGGCGCGGCCTTGCGGGCATAGGGAAAACGCATCCGGCGCAGCAGCGCCTCCAGTTCGGGCGGGATCGGCGGGGCGGTGGGCAACGTGACGCTCATCGGCGTGTCTCTTCCTCAGTAGATGTGCGGTTCGGTGACGAAGGGATGGGCGGCGGGGGGCCGGGTGACGGGAGCGGGCGGGCGGACAGCGCGGCCCAGGAAGCGGTGCCGGGCTGGACCGAGTGAGCCTCATCGGCCACCGCCGCCTGCGACTGTTCCTCATGCGCGGCCAGGTAGTCGCAGATCGAGGCCAGGTCCTCATCCCCGAAGCGGCCGTGGATCGCGGCCAGCCCGAGCGCCTGATCCACCCGGGTCGCACCGACGATGGCGGCCAGTTCAACGGCGGAGGCCATCTTGGCGCGGATACGGGCTACCCCGGTCGCGGCCGCCTCGATCAGCCACGCCTGCGCGCCGGGACCGATGGCCAGGAAGGCCTGCTCGGCCTTGCTCTGCGGCCGCGGGCGGGGCCGGCGGGGCCCATTGCCGCCCGGGTGGTCGGGGTAGTGCTCCTCGACAATTTGGGGCCGGCCTGGGACCGACAGCTCGTGCCGCCACAACTCGGTCAGTGCGCCCGCATGGTCCGAGCGCAGGTCACGGCCGACGATGACCAGGTGGTCGCCGTGCACCCGGCACCACACCTTGGCGCCCTCATGCCCGGGCGGGACCGAGTAGCGCACATCACCCCAGCGGATCGTGCGGTCGTCGCCGACCAGGCGTTCGTCGCCCAACGCCAGCACATACGGCTGGTCGGGGACCAGGTGCAGGCGCGCGCGTTCCTCGGCGAGCATCTCGGCCGGGACGCGGTGCGTGGCGCGGTGCCGGCGGGTGTTGACCCGCTCACACCAGGTGGCGCAGGCCTCCTCCAACTCGGTGAAACTGCCATACGCCGCGCGCAGGTTGGTGGCGGTGGGCACCAGATCCGCTTTGGCGATCTTCACGGTGTTCTCCACCCCGCCCTTGGACTCGGGATCGAACGGCTCGCAGGTGTGCACCACGCACCCGTAATGCCGGCCCAGCTCCCCCATCTGCGGATGCCGGACGGCCACCTTGGCGATGTGCTCGACCGTCACCGTCTTGGGGTTGTCGGTCAGCAGATAGGTCGGCGCGCCGCCGAGTCGGCGCAGCGCCGCGTCCAGGCACGCGGTCAGCGTTCCCAGCGTCTGGTCCCATGCGGGCAGCACCACCCGAAACCGTGACCAGGCCAGCCAGCAGCAAAACAACTGCGTGCGCCGGTCGCCGATCCGGGGTCCCTCGCCCCAGTCCCACTGCAGCCACATCCCCGGCTCGGGGATCCAGGGCCGGTACACGCGCCGCCGTCCGGCCCGCCAGGCCGCTTTGATCTGCGCGACCGCCCGCCGGGTCGTCCGTTCCGACCCGGTGAACCCCATCGCCACCAGGTCGGAGTGCACGATATCGGCGCGGACGGTCGCCTTGGACAGATCGACCTTCTCTTCGATCTTCGCCAGGAATGGGTCGATCAGCTTCGCCCGTGGTGCCGCCTGGTAGGGGTTGCCCCCGGCCGCGCGGATCGCGACATAGCGTTGCACGGTCTTGGGATCGCACCCGGCCAGCCGGGCCGCCGACCACGCGCAGCGGGTCAGGTCGTAAGCCTCGTAAATCTCCATGAGCTCCATGCCAGACTTCGTCATGGGCCCCCTCCGCGGGCTGGGGTTCAGGTCTCGACAACCCGCAACCCAAGCCCCCGTGGAGGGGCGCCCACGTGGTGACACACGGACAAGATCAGGAGATCTACCTGGCCATCAACCAGGATTTCCAATGACCGCCAGCCGGGACTCTCTGTCCATCAGCATGGACTTATCCGTCCGCTGAACAGGAGTTTCTCGTGGCCGCTCACAATCGGCCACGGTATGGCTGAATGAATGCCGCGATCAGTGGGCCGGTGCGCTGAAGTCGCTGAGCCAGGCGGAGCTGGATTCCACCACACGAAGCCGCTGGTTCGCCGATGGATCACTCACCCTGGGACATGTGCTCGCCTGGGCGAACGTCGAGCTTATGAAGAACGCCTCGGAGATCGGATCGCTGCGTCTTCTGCGCGATGCGGCTCGGGGTTGACGCGACGGGTCTCGCACTTCCTGAAATTTTCAGCCGACCATGCCCGGAGTTGGATCTACGGCTCGTCTTCTCTGCCCTGGTAGCCGCAGGCGGCATATCCAAAGGACGTTCCCTGCTCTTATTTTATGTCTGACCGTATTGGGTCCATTAATTTTTAGTGCTGGACAGGTGCGTTGTGCCAAAAATAACCTCATGCACAAAGTCCCGAAATGGATGAGGTGTGACTTGGCCGTACGCTCGAAAGTACGTCGCCTGACGACGTCGACCGCCATCGCCGTCTGCGCGTTGGCCACCGCGATCCTGCCGCTCACCCCCGCGCACGCCGCATACGGCCCGGACAACCCGGTGTATGTGCAGCTGGTCTCCAACGACGGCAACGCGACACAGTTGGCTCGACTGGACGGCACGCTGGCGTTCGACAGTGGAAACACGAAGTACCGGTACTCGCTGCGCCTGTGCTGGCAGCACGCCTACCCCGCACCTTCCTTCACGATCGTCGTCAACGGCACGAGCACGGTTTGGCCGGTCCAGACAGGCACGACATCCGTTGCGGGATGCTCGCAGACATTCGTGTACAACACAGAGGCGAACTTCGGTAGCACCGTCCGCAACATCCGGTTCGACGTGACCGGAGGATGGTTCTACCCCGGCAACAATTACCAGATGCGTACCAAGAGCAGCGGCACGTACGACAACCCCTACAACTGACCGCCAGGCAGCCGCAACCGGAATCTCGGAATTTCCTAGCGGCCGTACGGTCTCCATCGATGACGATCCCGCAGCGAACTGAGCCCCTCTCGCCATACCCGGCGAAAGGGGCTCAGAAGCGAGGTGAATTCGAAGCCCGGATGGGGTTGACCCCAGGTGGCTATATTCGAATGAAGTAGCATCAGCGGCAAGGCGGGTGAATTCCGCCCCCGCTTCGAAGACGAAGACGGACACCGCGAGCCGGCGGTCGATGAATTCAGAAGGGGCCGACCACGAGCTCACTTCTCACTCCCGGCACGGAAGTCCCCGCCCGCCTCATCTTCCACCGGGTGGCGGGAGCACACCGCCGCCTCAGAACCGGAGCACCTCTGCCGGAGGGGTTCAATCGCCATCGCAGATGTGTACTGCCAACTCGGTGATGTCCACGGCCCGGGTGGTGTCCACACGATGGACGGGGCCGAGAGCGAGTGGCTCTGCGCGGCGTGCCCACTCGTCCCACTGTTGATCCCCTGCATGAGAAGCCGAATGGATGGGGTGTCGGTCGGCTGACCGTCTCTCGTATCGCTGACGCGCGAGAGATACAGGGACGTCACACCACACCTCGTGGACGTAGGTGACTTCTGTGCACTCCAGGTGGGCGACGACAATTTTGAAACACCAGGATGCCGAACGTGCGGAAGCCGGCGAACCAGGCGCTTCTCAAGCAGGCCGGGGTCAGGGAAGCTCGTCTCCACGACGCCCGCCACACGGCCGGGACGCTCCTCGTCGAACATGGCGTACACATCCGTGTCGTACAGGAGATCCTCGGGCACGCCCGCGTCACGACGACGGAGCGTTACACCCACGTCGCCAGTCCCCAGGTACAGGACGCCAGCGAGCGCATGGGGGCCGCCCTGTGAGGAGACGACGACTAGGGCCTGTTTCAATATTCAGATTTGTCTTCTGGCTGGTCAGCTGCGGTTACCTCGGGCGGCCAGCCAGACAGTGAGGTCATGTACGATCTCCTCACGATCGGTCAGCGTGGATCGCCGATGCTCCTCACAGCCGAGATCGCGGTATTCGACCTCGTAGGTGCCCGCGTCTAGCCGGGACACCGAGGCGTACCACCCGGGGTCGTCCTCGTCGGGCAGGACGGTCACGAAGGTGTTGTCCGTCCGGTTCAGGCCGCTGATGAGCTCGGCCAACTCCTGTGGTGAGGGATTGTCCACGTGGTGACCGTTTTCAGCGTCGACGCAGTAGCGCAGGGCGGACATCGCATTCCTCAGGCCGGGGTCCAAGTCCAAAATGATCAGCGCTTCCAGCATGGCATCACCCCGGCAGGCGGCGCTCGGGTGATACAGCCGGCGGTGTCAGCCATTCGTTCATCGCGGCGATGTGCACGGCGGCCTCGTACCGGACGGCGAGCTTGTCATAGCGGGTGGCCACCGCACGGTGCCGCTTGAGCCGGTTGATGCCGCATTCCACGGCGTGCCGGGCCCGGTAATCCTCCGGGTCGAAGGCCGGCGGCCGTCCTCCGGCCGAGCCGCGCTTCTTACGGTTGCGGATCTGATCAGCCCGCTCGGGGATGGTGCCGGCGATTCCACGTCTGCGCAGGTAGGCCCGGTTGGCGGCCGAGGAGTAGGCCTTGTCGCCGCGTACCCGCTCGGGCCGGGTACGCGGCCGCCCCAGCCCCAGGCGGGGCACCCTGATGCCCTGCAAGACCGCGACGAACTGCGGGCTGTCGCCCCGCTGGCCGGCCGTGATCAGGATCGACAGCGGCTTTTGGCCCTGCTCGCAGGCCAGGTGGATCTTCGTGCTCAACCCGCCTCTGGAACGGCCGAGCCCGTGGTCGGCAGGCTCGGGCCGATCACCGCCGGGCGGCTCTTTTTGGGCGTTGCCGTCCCGGCGCGCCCCGGCCGCGTGCTGATGGGCACGGCACACGGTGGAATCCACATTGACCTGCCAGCAGATCAGTCCGGCCGCGTCCGCCCTGGCCTGCAACGCGGTGAGGATCGCCGCCCAGACGCCCCCGCGCTGCCAGCGCCGGAACAGCCCATAGACCGTCTGCCATGGCCCGTACTCGGCGGGCATGTCGCGCCAGGGCGCACCGGTACGTACCCGCCAGCGCACCCCGTTGATGAGCTGCCGCTTCGACCATACGGCGGGGCGTCCCCGCCCGGCCGTATCAGGCAGCAACGGCTCCAGCACCGCCCACTGCTCATCCGTCAAATCCCCACGACCCACACGGCGATCATGCCGACCAGAGATCACGCATAGATCAACTTATGAAACAGACCCTAATTGCAACCCAAACTGCAACCCTCACGGGTCTGGAGATCAGAAAACCCTCCCGCCGTGATCGGCGAGAGGGGCTCTGATCTGCGGAGGCTCGGGGATTTGAACCCCGGATGGGCGGTAAACCCAAACCGCATTAGCAGTGCGGCGCCATAGACCTGACTAGGCGAAGCCTCCCTGGTGGAGTTGCTCAGGACAGCGTACCGGCGATCGCGCAACGCGGCAAAGCGGAATCGCGACCGGGTTCGCCGGTACGACCGGCACGTGTCGTGAACCCCTCACCTAGACGATATGCGCAGGCAGAGCCTGTCCCGTCCACCGACACACAGGTTGTCCCCAGCTTCATACACAGGCCTTATCCACAAGGTGTGGATAAGGCCTGTGTGCAACACGTGAACGCCGACCCGAGCTCATGCGTGCCGTACGGCTCAGGCCTTGCGGACGGCCTCGCCCTCGATCTCGATTTTGACCTTCTTGCCGACAAGGACACCACCGGCTTCCAGTGCCTGGTTCCAGGTCAGGCCGAACTCCTCGCGGTCGATGTCGGCCTCGGCGGAGAAACCGAAGATCTCCTGACCCCAGGGGTTGGTCGCGGCGCCGTTGAACTCGACCTCGAGCTCGACCTCCTTGGTCACCTCGCGAATGGTCAGGTCGCCGACGATGGTGAACTCGTCATCGGAGTGGTCCTTGATCCGCTTGCCGCGGAAGGTGATCTCGGGGTACTTGTCGGCCGACAGGAAGTCGTCGCTCCGCAGGTGCGTGTCGCGGTCGGCAACGCCGGTGTCGATGGTGGCGGTCTTGAGCACGGCTTCGACGGTCGACTCCAGCGGGTTCTCCGCGATCACGATCTTGCCCTCGAACCCGCCGAAGTGGCCGCGGACCTTGCTGACCATCATGTGCTTGACGACGAAGCCGACTCGCGTGTGGGCAAGGTCCAGCTCGAACTCACCGGGAACGGGGATCTTGATGCCTTCCCACTCACGAACGCTCATGGCTGCCCTCCAGGGTAGTTGCCGTGCGGATTTCTTCTGCCACAAACATCTATAGCACAACTATTCCTCGCGTCAACTATCTGATCTAGACTATATCCATGGACCCTTTCGATGACCCCCGCCTCACCGCGATGGGCCTGCTGGCGGAGGTGTTCACCGGGCTGAGCAGCAAGACCAGCCGCACCTTCGCCGAAGCCGGAATCTCCGAGGTCGACTTCGAGACTCTCATCCGGCTGGCCCGCTCGCCCGAGCAGCGGCTGCGGATGAGCGACCTCGCCGCGCAGACATCCCTGTCCACCAGCGGCATCACCCGCGTGGTCGACCGCCTCGAACGCGAGGGCCTGGTCGCCCGCCACGCGTGCGCCACCGACCGCCGGGCCTCTTACGCCGCCCTGACCGAGGCCGGTGCGGCTCGTCTGCAGCGGCTGCTCCCCCAGCATCTCGAGGACATCGAGACCTGGTTCACCGGCCTGTTCTCTCCGGAGCAGCTCGACCGATTCCTGGCCGCACTGCGTGTGATCCGCGATGTCGTACGGCCGTGCGCCACCGCCGGCGTACCCGGCAAGACGCCCGTGAGCTGATCGGCAGAACGCGCAGATTGCGCCGCCGGCCCGTGCCGTACCGCCACATCGGCACAGAACGGCGGCGCCCACGGTGGGGTCGGGTCATACGCGGGCGGGGAGCGAAATTTCCGGAAGAAGAATGCGAAATGGTGCGTCACTCTGGCGCGAATCATGAAATTCTGGTGAACTGCGTAATCCTCAGGAGTCCACCGCAGTCAAGCACAGAGTCGCGCACCACCGGCGACCCCGCCGCCCCCAACGAGCCTCTGGAGAGAACCCCGTGCGTTTCCTCCCGCGCGCCGCATCCGCCGTACTCGCCTCCGTCGCCATCGTGATTCCCATGGTCACCGTCTCCCCGGCGGCCGCCGCCACCCGGCCGAAGAACGTGCCCAAGGACGCGATCGAGGTGACCGTGAAGAAGATCGTCGACGGGGACACCGTCGAGGTCACCACATCGAACGGAGCGACCGCACTCGTCGGGCTCCTGGAGGCGGACGCTCCCGAGCAGGGTCTGTGCTGGTACGAGGAGGCGTTCGCCCGCCTGTCCGCCCTGCTTCCCGCGGGCAAGCCGGCCTACCTGCAGCCTGACGGGGAGATCAAGGCCCAGGACGGGCGCTACTTCTTCTACGTCTGGGGCCCGCAGGGCGCGTACGTCAACGGAGACATGGTGCGGAACGGCTACGCCCAGCCCGTGGTGAGCTACCCCGAGCACCGGTACACGGACTGGCAGTTCAACGAGCAGTTGCGCGCCCAGACCGAGAAGCGGGGCATGTGGTCGGGCCCGTGCTGGGCATCCGACACCTACGACCGGCGCGACACGATCGAGGTCCCCCCGGGCGCCGGCCTCGACACGTCCACGGTCCCCGTTCAGCCGGCCGACCCCTCACCCGTGCCGCCCGGTACGCACGCGTCGCCTGAGCCGATCCCCCAGCAGGGCACGGGCAACCCGCAGGGCACCACTCCGGCGCCCACTCCCACCCCGGCACCCACTCCGACACCGACCCCGACCCCGACTCCCACGCCGACCCCCGCCCCGGTGGTGACGCCGGGTCAGTGGCCGGACGGACTCGGCCTCGACCCCCACTTCGCCACCTGCGCCGAGGCCAACAAGAACGGCTACGGCAACTACATCCGCGGTCGCGACGCCGAGTACGTCTGGTACCACGACAGGGACAACGACGGCGTGGTCTGCGAGTTCTGACACCGCCCGGCACCGACGCCCACCGGGCACCGGGCGAGCCGGTTCCCGGTGGGACGGTCACACCAGCAGGTCGCCGCGGAGCTTGGCCATCGCCCGGGAGACCGTGCTCTTGACCGTGCCCACACTGATTCCGAGCGTCCTGGCGATCTCGGGCTCGGTCATGTCCTCGTAGTAGCGCAGCACGATGGCGGCACGCTGCCGGACCGGGAGCCGCTCGATCGCCTGCTCCAGTTCGTCATAGCGATGCCGCGGATCGTGCTGGACCGGCACCTCGGGAAGCTCCTCCGAGGGGTACTCCTCGAACTTGCGCCGCCGCCACCAGGAGATGTTGATGTTCACCATGGCCCGGCGCACATAGCCGTCGAGGGACGACCGGTCCTTGATCCGATCCCAGGCCAGGTACGTCTTCGCGAGGGCGGACTGGAGCAGGTCCTCGGCGTCGCTGGGGTTCCCCGTGAGCTGATTGGCGACACGCAGCAGGGCCGTCCCACGGGACAGGACGTACGTACGGAACTCCTCGTGCTCCACGATCATGCGATCACCAGCCTGGCCTGGAGGGCGTCTCGTGCCAGAATCGCAGCCGCACTCCGGAATCCGACCGATCCGACATCCTGGTTTCGCACTGCCATCGGCAAAGATCACGCAAGCCCGATGGCGGGATCTATAGCGAAGCGGCCAGGCCACGGGCGGGGTTTGCCCCGAAGTGGGAGATAACACGTTGCACCGGGAGGAGGAATGTTTCTCCCCCGACTGTTTCTCACCGATGGATCCATCCGTGCCGGATCGTGCGGCATGTGAAGGTAGAAGCAGGAGGGTCGATGCCGTACCAGGACGTGGAACGTAGGCGAATGCTGGCGGCGGCCGTGCTGGGCCGCGACCTCCGGCCTCCCGCCCCCGGCCTTTACGGACGGGACGAGGGCGCCGGAGACGAGAGCGTGGAGGACGGGAGCGCCGGGAGTCCCGGGCCGGGAAACGACCATGTCCGGCTCAGCGCGGTGAGCGGGCAGATCCTCGACATCAGCCCCCATCTGATCATCATCGAGGACGACACGGGGGAAGAGCGGCGGCTGGTCATCGCCCCATGGGCGATCGCATGGCGAGGCGCCCCGCTGCCGGCCACCGACCTCCCCGTCGGGGCCCGGGTCGTCATCCGAGCACTGCGTTCCGGCACGGTCGCCGAGCGGATCTGGGCTGACATCACCCGAATGACCGGGATCATCCGCGACGTACGCGGCAGCCGGGACCTCACGATCGAGCTCGACGGGGGCGCGCACCGGAGGCCGCTCTCTGTCGTGGTCCCCTACCGCTTCTCCGGCAGGATCCGGGTGCGGCACCCGCAGCTCACCCCCGGCTATCTCTTCGACGCGATCGGCGTGCTCGACGACGGCACCGCGCTGGCGCACCTGCCGGCCACCTCACAGCCGCCCTATCGCGGAAGGTCCGTGCCGCCGCCCCCGGCGTACGGAGGAACTCGGTCGGCGATCTCCGGAACCGCCGTCTGGGCCGACCTCGACGAGCACGGCGTGGCCTATCCGATGCTGGAGGCGGCCGACGTGGGCTGCGAGGACGCGGGGGTCGCCTGCGCCGGCCTGCCGTACCTGGCGCTCGGCTCCATGCTCGACGTCCGCAACGTGTGCGACGGCCGGTCGAGCACGCTGCCGATCGTGGCCTGCGGCTGCGTGGCCGGTCGGTTCTGCGACCGATGCCTGGAATGCGGCACCTCGCCTCGCGGGAGACTCGTGGAGCTGTCCCCCGGGGCGTACGTCGAACTCGGTGGAGACTTGACCAAGGGCTGCTTCAACGCCCGTGTCGGATTGGGGTGAACGATGCTCGCAGTGTCGTCGAGGCATGCCGGTCTTGAGATGATCGCGGCGGCCGCCCTGCCGATCCTGGTGGTGGTGCTGACCCTGGGCGGCGTCGCCAAACTGGCCATGCTCCGCGGTCGTCGGCAGGACGCGGCCGGGGTCTCACCGGGATCGCTGAGCCGTCTCGGTCCGGCGGCGCTCGTGCCGGAGCGGTTCGCGACCGCGATGACGGTCCTCTGCGCGATGGCCGAGTTCGGGTTCGCGGCGGGGCTGGTGCTCGTCGATCATCCCGTCGCGCGCTGGCCGTCCGTGGCGTTCTTCGCGGTCGCGACGTACGTCCTGCTGGACCTGCGTCGTCGCCGGCCCGACGTGGGCTGCGGCTGCTTCGGCGAGGTCAGCTCGGCGCCGGTCGGGCTGCGGTCGATCGGACGGATCGTGATCTTCACGGCCATGGCGGTCGCCGTCGCCATGGAGAACGTCACCTGGGCCGGGGCGATGCATGCCCTCTCACCGGCGGCACCGCTGTCCGCGACGTTCTGGCTCGCCGGCCTCGCGGTCCTGCTGCTCGCCCTTTCTCCCGAGATCGACGCGGCCGTGGCCCGGCTGCGCCACCGCACGCCGTGCGAGCAGCGCCCGCAGCCCGCTGCCCGGGCCCTGGCCCGCCTGAAGTCCAGTACGGCATGGCGGTCGCATGTCGGCATGCTCGAAGCGGATGACCCCACCGACACCTGGCGCGAGCTGTGCTGGCGGTTCTTCGTCTTTCCCGCCGGCGACGACACCGAGGTCGTGTTCGCCGTCCGGCTGAGCGGTCGCCGTCCGGTCGTCCGATCCGCCGTCGTCGGCGGTGGCGAGCCCCCGCTCCCCTCTCTGCGGGAATCTATGCCTGTATCGGCCTGAGGCTATACAGGCATAGATTCCCGTATCGAGGCGCCGACCCCACCGCCTGCGACAGGGCCGGCTGCAATTCAGCTCTCTACGGCTCTCTAGCTTCCCCTCTAGAAAGCCGTAGAGAGGTCTATGGGATCCCCGGGATCAAGAAATGGGACAATCCATCCTAAATCGGCTGAGCACGTAGGAACCTCCCGAAATGGGGAACGGTGAACCCGATCAGCCCGCGCTCCGCGCTGTAGATCAGCCCTTTCTTGATGAGGCTGTCCCGCGCCGGGGACAGGCTGGACGGCTTGCGGCCAAGCGACACCGCGACGTCGGCCGTCGGCACGGGCTCATCGCCGAGCTGGGCCATCGCGTGCATGTAGTCGCGCTCGGCCGGGGTCGCCCGCTCATATCGGCTGCCGAAGAAGCCGACGGCGAGCTCCTCCTCCGCCTCGGGGGCCGAGACCCTGATGTCGTCGGCGGTGATCGGGCTCCGCGGCGCGAGATCCCAGGCGACCTTTCCGTACGCCTGAACGAAGTAGGGGTAGCCGTCGGCCGCCTCGTAGAGCGCGTCGAGCGCGTCGGGGGTGAACTCGACGTCCTCCCGCGCGGCCGGCACGATCAGCGCCATGTCGGCGGCGTCCCGATCCAGCCGATCGATCCGGGCATATCGGAACAGCCGTTCCGAGTAACTCTTGCTGGCCGACAGCACGCTGGGCAGGTGCGGCAGACCGGCACCGACCACGATCAACGGCCCGCCGCTCTGGGAGAGCTCATGGCACGCCGCACAGAGGGCCGAGATGTCCGGCGCACGCACGTCCTGCATCTCGTCGATGAACAGTGCGATGCCGACACCGAGATCGGTCGCGACGCCGGCGGCGTCGACGAACAGCTCGGTGAGGTCGATCTCCAGATCGCCAGAGTCGGCTCGGCCCCGCGAGGCGGGCACGTCGATGGCGGGCGACCAATGGGAGGTGCCCTTGGCAGCGGCCGGATCCCGCATGGCGAACGCCTTGAGCACGCCGAGGAACTCCTCGATGCGCTCGGGCGCCCGGTGCCGGGGGGCGAGCTCCCTCGTGGCCATGTGCAGCGCGGCGGCGACCGAGCGGCGGATCGACTGATCCGGCCTGGCCTCTATCTTCCCGGTGCCCCACAGCCGCTGTATGGCCATGGACTTGAACGTGTTGAGC
Source organism: Sphaerimonospora sp. CA-214678 (assembly GCF_050942215.1). Classification (GTDB taxonomy): domain Bacteria; phylum Actinomycetota; class Actinomycetes; order Streptosporangiales; family Streptosporangiaceae; genus Sphaerimonospora. The sequence continues at coordinate 319,418 of NZ_CP192056.1, read as the reverse complement.
AGGACGGTCTTGCCGACGCCGCGCAGGCCGGTCAGCACCATGCTCCGTTCCGGGCGGCCACGGGCCACCCGTTCGAGCACGATCTCGAACTGCTGCAGCTCACGGTCGCGCCCCGCGAGCTCCGGAGGCCGCTGACCCGCGCCGGGGGCGTAGGGATTACGCACAGGGTCCACGCTCTCGGACTTTATGACGGCGTATAGCTGCCGCCCTAGATTTCCATAGAAAGCGCTACGGCGTGTCGCGGGCGACCCGACCGGAGCTCGCCGTAAGCGAGCGGAATCGACGGGAACCCGGGGAGAGGGGACGGCGGAAGCGGGTGCGCAAGCCGTCGGCACAGCCATGGGACACCCCTCAGCAGTCAGAACATGGACCGAACCCGTGTTCGATCCGCTGCCCACGACTGTAGCGCCTCCTCGAACACATGCGCGACGTTTTCCCGGAAAATCTCCAACCGATCCAGGAGGCGAAGTCCCAGGTCAGGTGATCTCTCAGGGGCGGAAGCCCTCGGCGCTTCAGGCGACCTCTCGCGGGCGGACCCCCGGCGCGCCAGGCGATCTCCCAGGGGGTGAGCACCTCTACGCACAGGCGATCTCCCAGGGGTGAGAGCCTCTGTGCTCAGGCGATCTCCCAGGGGTGAGAGCCTCTGTGCTCAGGCGATCTCCACGAGCGGGAGCCGTACGCCGAGGTCGGCCGAGGCGACCGCGGACAGCCGCCGCCGCGCGAGCGCCGGCCAGACCCGAACCGTGCGGAAGGGCGCGTACCGCTCCCTATCCGAGCGGGTGCCGACACATGGTTTCCGGCGACACACTCCACCGGTCACCGTGATGCGAAGGTCAGCCGACGCCTGCAAGATCACGCTTAGTGAAACACCTGGTCAGCGGCAGAGCCGGTGATTTCTGCAAGATCACGAACGGAAACCGCCTGGTCATGGCGGACGACTGCGAGAAACTGCAAGATCACGCCCATGGGGGGCGGGGGGTGGGGGGCGGGGTGTGGGGCGTCGTCGTACGGGGGCGGGGCGGAGGTAGCCTGCGCTTATGGCACGCTTACGAAATCCCAGGTCAGCGATGTTGGCGATGACCATCGTGGGTGTCACCGCCTGCACAGCGGGAAACCCGGGGGGAAACACGGGAGGGCCGGCCGGGGACGCCGTGTCCGGCGTGCCCGCCATGACCGCATCGTCCACCACCGCATCGTCCGCCGCTACCTTGACCACGTCTCCGAACCCGCGGTCGAGCCCGTCCGCGAGCCCGTCGTCGAACCCATCGCCCAGCCCGTCGTCGGCGCCCACGCCGTCGGCCTCGGCCGAGCCGCCCGAGTTCTCGGCACAGATCGCGAAGGTGTCGCGGGACGAGGTTCCGTACTCATGGCAGCCGAACTGCCCGGTGCCGCTGAGCCGGCTCCGGAAGATCACGATGACCTACTGGGGCTTCGACGACCGGGCGCACACCGGCGAGATGGTGGTGAACCGGGACGTCGCCGACGACGTCGTCTCGGTCTTCGGCACGCTGTACGACCAGCGCTATCCGATCCGGCGGATGGAGTCGATCGACGTCTACAAGGGCAGCGACTACGACTCCATCGAGGCGGACAACACCTCGGCATTCAACTGCCGGAGGGCGACCGGCTCGCGCAACTGGTCCGAGCACGCCTACGGCCGGGCGATCGATATCAACCCGCGGGAGAACCCCTTCGTGTACGCCGACGGGTCGTACGCGCACAAGAACGCGAGACCGTACGTCGGCAGACCGAAGAAGCCCGGCGTGATCCACGCCGGCGACAAGGTGGTGCGGGCGTTCGAGAAGATCGGCTGGGGCTGGGGCGGCTACTGGTCCGGCTACAAGGACTACCAGCACTTCTCCGCCAGCGGCCGATAGGACCTGGGCAACGGTGCGCCATCGGCAGAAGGGATAACGACCGATTCCATCGCGGAATCGACCATTTTTCCATTCCGAACCGGTCTGCCGGATAGATGGCCAGGAATGAATCAAACGATCAACCGGTAGCGCCAAGTCAGCGCGTCGATTCCGGGGCGTTCCGCCGTACTCGAATAGAACGGGACCCTGTCGTCATTACGGGAGGTCCCAATGATTACGCGCCGGCCCAGAAAGTCCGCCGACGACCACGGCCGGAAGTCGATGGCCATGTCGCGCACACACCGCTGGAGAACCCGCGTCCTGACGGTCGCGGCCGCGATCGCCATGGCCGCCGGACTGGCCCCACCGGCGGCATCACCCGCCACGGCCGACGCGGACGCGGCGCAGGCACGTGAGATCGCCTATGTCGCCAACTCCTCTTCAGACGACGTCTCGGTGATCAACGCCCGCACCGACACCGTCATCACCCGCATCCCGGTCGGCGACGCTCCCCAGGACGTGGCGGTCAACCCGGACGGCACCCGCGCCTACGTCACCAACGGCGATGACGACACCGTCTCGGTCATCGACACCGCGACCAACACTGTGATCGACGCCATTCCCGTCGGGGACCGCCCCGTGCAGGTGGCGGTCGGCCCGGACGGCACCCGCGCCTACGTCACCAACGGCGATGACGACACCGTCTCGGTCATCGACACCGTGACCGACACCGTCGTCGACACCATCCTCGTGGGGAACGCACCTCTCGGCGTCGCGGTCACGCCCAGCGGCACCCGTGTCTACGTCGCCAACAACGGTGCGAACACGGTCTCGGTCATCGACACCACCACGAACACGGTCATCGACACCATTCCGGTCGGGAGCTTCCCCCAGGGGGTGGCGGTCAACCCGGACGGAACCCGCGTCTACGTCGCCGACTTCGGCACGAACGACGTCTCGGTCATCGACACCGCGACCAACACCGTGATCGACACCATTTCCGTCGGGAACGGCCCACGGGGGGTGGCGGTCAACCCGGACGGCACCCGCGCCTACGTCACCGACAACAGTGCGAACACCGTGTCGGTCATCGACACCGCCACGAACACGGTCATCGACACCGTCACCGTCGGAGTCACCCCGGCGGAGCCGGCGGTCGACCCGGACGGAACCCGCGTCTACGTCACCAACCTCGACAGCGGCAACGTCTCCGTCATCGACACAGCGACCAACACCGTCGTCCGCACCATCCCGGTCGGGAACGCCCCCGCCGGCGTGACCGTGGCGCCCATCCGCACCCCATCGCCCCAGCCGCCCATCACCCGCAGGCCGGCCAAGGTGAAGGCCAGGATGGACAACATCATCTGAGACGCCGTCCGTACGCCGCAGGGCAGCGGTGGGCCGAGGTGCCCGCCAGGGCCGTACGGAGCCGCTCGCAGGAGGCCGCCGGCGTGGAGGCCGAGGTGGATCAGAGCCGGTGAGGCCGCGTCTGTCACCTGTCCGCGACGCCGGTCACCGGCACGGGCGGGCGAGCTCGGTCACTGTCCGGTGGACCGTACCGGGCCGAAGTGAACATGCGGGCCCCGGCGGAATTCGCACGACCGAATTCCGCCGGGGCCTCCGGCGTTTCCGGCCATACCCCGCGTCCTTCCTGTACGGCAGTCACGGCAGTGCCGTACAGAAAGCGATTCGAGCGACATATACGGCAGATCCCATTCTGGACCGATGCCCGGAATGGTGACCACGAATCGACCAAGCGATCAGCCGATAGTGTCAAATCGCTGCGCCGCTTCCGGCGAGTGACGCCTTCCGGACATAGAACAGGACCTGCCATCTCTACGGGAGGTCCCATTGTTTACACGCTGGACGAGAAGATCCGCGAATATCGCGCGCGCTGAATCGGCCGAGGCGACCGAAATGACGGACCTGTCGTGCGGGCGGGGGTGGCGGCACCTGGTCCGGGCATCGGCGGCCGCGGCGGTCGTCGCGATCGGCCTGACGCCGCTGGCGCCTCCGTCCGCCGGGGCGGAGACCGCGGCGCAGCGGACCCGGCAGAAGGCCTACGTGGTCGACTCGGGCACGAGCAAAGTGGCGGTCGTCGACGTCACCACCGACACCGTGACCATGACCATCCCGGTCGGGAGCAGCCCCAACGGGGTGGCGGTCACCCCCGACGGCACCCGCGTCTACGTCACCAACAACGGCTCGGACGACGTCTCGGTGATCAGCACGCGGACCGACACCGTCACCGCGACCGTCCCCGTCGGGAACCGTCCGTTCGCGGTCGCCGTCACGCCCGACGGCACCCGCGCCTACGTCACCAACTTCGCCTCCGACAACGTGACGGCCATCGACACGGCCACCAACACCGTGGCCGCCACCATCTCGCTCGGCGCCGGGGCCAATCCCGAAGGCGTGGCGATCACCCCCGACGGCACCCGGGCCTACGTCGCCGACACCGGCACGAACACCGTCTCCGTGATCGACACGGCCACCAACACCGTCTCCGCCACGATCCAGATCGGAGCCGGGGCCGTTCCAGTCGATGTGGCGATCACTCCCGACGGCACCCGGGCCTACGTCGCCGGCATCGGCACGGACACCGTCTCGGCGATCGACACGGCCACCGGCGTCATCATCGCCGTCATCCCCGTCGGGACCAATCCCGTCGGGCTGGCGATCAAACCGGACGGCACCCGCGTCTATGTGGCCGACAACGTTTCGAACGACGTGTCCGTGATCGACACGGCCGCCGACGCCGTCGTCGCCACCATCCCCGTCGGGACCACTCCGCTGGACGTGGCGATCACTCCGGACGGCGGCCACGCCTACGTCACCAACTTCGCCTCGAACGACGTGTCCGTGATCAACACGGCCGCCGACACCGTCATCGCCACCGTTTCGACGGGTGGCGGGAGCCGGCCCGTCGGCGTGGCGGTGGCCCGCATCACCGAGGTGATCCCTCGGCTACCCAGCAGGCCGCTGCCCCGGATCAGGACCGATGTGGTGCAGACGACGGGCGGCGAAATCCGACCGGCCCGGTTTCGCCGCAAGGACGGGGCGGCGAGTCGAACAGTGGGGGGCTCCCGACTGGAGAATCGTCTCGGGGAACGGCCGAAGGAGCAATCGATCATAGGGCGGTAATCCGTACAGAACCATCCCGAACCCGGGGCACACGAATGGCCTGGCACCCGGCGAAGATCGCAATAGCGGTCTCCGCCGGGGGTCCACGCCATGGCCTGCCGGCGCGATGGCCGTACGCCAAGGGCGAGGCGGAAGAAAAGAACAGCGCCCGCTCCTCCGGCCGGAAGGAGGCGGGCGCGTGTCCGCCGAATATGACATCTCCTGATTCACCGAAAACGGGGAGAATCAAGAGTGAGGTTGTCACAACCTAACGGTCCGGGGCCCGTCTAATCATGGAAACTGCTTACCTGTTCATAACGATCGGTCATCGGGCTCATCACGCCCGACCCGGGCGCGGACCCAGACGGGGTGGCGCCGTCGCCGGCCGGGTCCCGCACGGCAGGGCAAGATAGGGTCATGGCGGCAAAGGACGGAGACGGCTGGGTCCTGTGTTCTCGCGGGCACCGGCACTGGGGTCTGCACGGGGCGGCCGGTCTGCTCGCCGTCCACCACACGCTCGACGGCATGCCGTACGTCCTGCTGCAGAAACGCGCGTGGTGGAGCCATCACGGCGGAACCTGGGGGCTGCCGGGCGGCGCGTGCGACAGCCATGAGGACGCGATCACCGGCGCGCTGCGCGAGGCGCACGAGGAGGCCGCGCTCACGGCCGACCTCGTCCGCGTGCAGGGTCTTTACGTCGACGACCACGGCGGCTGGTCGTACCAGACCGTGATCGCCCAGGCGGACGGCCTGCTCGACGCGGAACCCGCCAACGGCGAGAGCACCGACATGCGCTGGATGTCGGCCGAGGAGGTCACCGCCCAGGAACTCCACCCCGGCTTCGCCGACACCTGGCCGAGCATCAGGACCGCGCTCAATCCGCTCGTCGTCGTCCTCGACATGGCCAACATCATCGGAGCCCGAGCCGAGCACGGCTGGTGGCGCGACCGGGCCGGGGCCACCGGCCGCCTGCTCGACGAACTGGTCCCGCTCACCTCGGGCGGGCTGCGCCGTACGCCCGAAGGGCTGCCCGGCCTGGCCCGCTGGTTCCCCCGCATCGTCGTCGTGCTTGAGGGGGCGGCCCGCGAGACCGATCCCGAGGCCGGGGACGACCGTACGATCGTGGTGCGGGCATCGGGCAGCGGCGACGACGCGATAGTGGCGGCCGTCCGCGGCAGACGGCCATGGGAGAAGGTCCTCGTGGTCACCGCCGACCGCGGGCTGCGGCAGCGGGTCATCGCGCTCGGCGCGCTTGTCGCGGGCCCCCGCTGGCTGCTCGGTCAGCTCTGAGAAGGCCGCCATACGAGAGTCCCTCCGAGAACCTGCGCAGGCGGCTCCGAGAAGACGATCGCGGACGGACGAGAGCGATAGAGATCGATCTCACAGAAAGCCTCATCGGCGGCGAGACCAGGCGCAACCCAAGGGGCTGCGGTACGCATCGGCCGCAATTGGCCGGCAGGAAAGTCGAGTCACTCAGACGGGCATCACGTCCCTCCATCTTCCGACAGAGTCACCCATGACGGGGCGAACCACCTTAAGAAGGTCCACAGAAATCATTCGAGATCGCCGGCGATCGTGAGCGAGAGACCGAGCTGGGCATAGAGCTCAAGCTGATCGAAGTAGTCGCGATACGTGATGACCAGGTCGCCCTCTATCGCGCAGGCTCCGCAGCCGCGGACGGCGATCCTGCGCCCGCTCCCGTCGAGCACCTCACCCTTCGGCAGCAGGAACGGACCGGTGTGAGTGCCGGTCATCGTCCATTCCGTGAACACGGGATCGCCGCATATGACCTTGTGCCACACCGTGATACCGAGGTCCGGAAACCCCTTGATCAGGTGCTCGAAGTACCAGGCAATCTCCCCATGCCCCTCCGCTACGCCGATCGGGCTGACCAGGACGGCGTCCGGACTGAAATATCGCAACGCCCGTTCCACATCGTGATCGTTGAGGGCACCCAGCATGAGGTCCACGAGATCTCGAGTGTCAGGCATGCGATCACCCCCTCATGCCTCCTCTTCAAAGCTATCGCGGGCCGAGCTCAACCGCCTCCCTCCCGCCTCCCCCGCGCATCACCGGTTGCACCAGCAGTACCCGCTTCCCGCCGTTCAGCACCATCCGCGTCCCGAATCTCCCGTCCCGGATCATCCGTCCCGGATCTCGCATGATCGCCGACGATGCGCCCCGGAGGAGGGGCTCCATCGGTCGCGTCTCCTCTGGGAGCACAATGAGCGACCCGGCTCCCGGAGCCGCACGCGATTGTGAAGGGCGCCGAAGCGGTGCGCGCGACGCGGCCCGCCCCGTGGGCCGGTCTCCGGTCGGCACTCGGAGCCGCCCGGGTCCGCGCGGACCCGGTACGACACTGCGGCGCTGGGCGGTGGGAACGCCGAGCGCTCAGGGACGCCGCTGGCGTGGGAGCCGCACACGGTCGTCCCGGCGGACGACCTGGTAGCCCACCTCTTCGAGGTAGCCGATGGCGGTCGTCATGTCCCGGCGGATCGCGGCCCTCAGCTGTGTCTCGTGGAATCTCCGGCGGCCCGGCTCGATTGCCCGCTGCCAGCCCGGCTTGCCGGGCACGATGCCCTCGATGACGAGAAACTCGATGACGTCTTCCAGGCACCAGCGAAACCGGCGGTGCCCTGAAGGGAAGTGAAGCCGGTGGAGGCCGCGGCCGAGGAGCTCGCCGCCCCACATTCTGAGCACCGGCGATTCGCCGTACACCTGGATGTGCGCCTCGGGATAGCCGTCGGCCTTGTCACGCTCGTAGTCGAAATGGCACAGGCAGTACTTGCCATCGGAATCCCCGTAGATGGCCACAAAGGAGGACAGGACGGTGAAGTACTCGCCTTCCGGGTCGTAGCAGAACCGGAATGACAGGTCCATCCAGACACGGACGGGACTCCCCTGCCGGAAGAGGAGGGGGAAGGGCTCGCCGGCGAAGTCGACCTTGCTCAGGCCTCGCCCGACGATGACGACGTTGCGGATTCCGGGTGCGGCGACAGCGGAGATCTTGACGTTGTCGCAGACGCTGGTGTTGAGGGTGTGCTGAACGTGCCGGCCGAATTCGTGGGCTTCCCGATAGATCTTCCGCGCATCAGTATTCGCGGACGAGGAGCCAGACCTTGCGGTGTCGGAGGGAGTCGAACCGGCGCTCTTCAGCCTGTCGAGCCAGCTCGTCATAGGTGACCCCGAGGTCGTCCAGCATCCGCCGCTTCGCGGCTTCGTACTCCTCGGCCGTCACCTCGATGACCTCCACATCGGGCTGCTCGTGTGCCACCCGCTGGAGTAGTGCCATGAGGATTTCCCTCCCGATGCTCGACAAGCCACCCGAATCCGTGTCTGACCGTCAAGATAACCCTCGACCTGCGGCAGGAACCAGTCTCACTCACGGTTCTCTTTCGATCACTCTAGGTGTTTCCCGTGGCAGGCCAACCCTACGCCGAAGTCTTGCGAGTTGTTGGGTCACAAGTCGATTAAGTTGGAACCCCTCGGTCACGGAATCCCGGCCGGACACCGGGCTCAGCGGGGCACGGCCCGGTCCGTCATCGCGTCGTACCGTCTGAACGCGGTGACGGCGAAGCCCGTGACCAGGACGAGGACCGCGCAGACCAGTCCACCGCCCGCCCAGGCCGGGACGAGACCGAACGCGGTCGCGCTCGCGCCGGCCCGCAGGTCGCCGAGACGGGGTCCTCCCGCCACCACGACCATGAACGCCCCCTGCATGCGTCCGCGCAGCTCGTCCGGGGCGTAGGTCTGCAGGATCGTCTGCCGCCACACGGCCGAGACCAGGTCGGCCGCACCGCCGACGGCCAGCAGCGCCACGATCAGCCACAGCGGCTCGGCGAACGCCGCGGCGGCCACCGTGCCCCCCCAGAGCGCGATCACGAGCGTCAGCGCCACACCCTGCCTGCGGACCCGGCCGACCCAGCCGGAGAACAGGCCCGCCACGACCGCCCCGATCGGGATTGCGGCGGAGAGCCAGCCGAAGGCGACCGCCGATCCGGCGAACCTCTCCGCCGTCATCTCGGGGAACAGCGCCCGCGGCATCGCGAACGCCATGGCGATGACGTCAACGGCGAACGACATCAGCACGATCGGCTTGGTGGCGATGTAGCTGAGTCCCTCGAAGACCGACCGCAGACCGGGCCGGGAGATCTCACCGAGCGGGTCCAGCCGCGGCAGCCGTACGGCCGCGTAGAAGCCGGCGCTGAACAGGATCGCGTCGATCAGGTACGCGGTGGCGTACCCGCCCTGTGCGAGCACGACTCCCGCCAGCAGCGGCCCGAGCACCGAGCCGATGCTGCTCACCAGGAAGTTCAGCGTGTTGGCCGAGGCGACCAACTCGGGCGGGACGAGACGCGGGATGATCGCACCGCGGGTCGCCGAGGAGATCGAGAACCCGATGGCCTGCACGGCCACGACCGCGAGGATGACGTAACCGCTCTCCCTCCCGGACCAGGCGTGGAACAGCAGGGCGAAGGTGGCGAGCCAGGCCACGACCGACCCGACGAGCAGCAGCCGGCGGCGATCCACCGCGTCGGCGACGGCCCCGCCCCACAGCCCGAAGACGACCAGGGGGACGAGGCTGACCGGACCGATCAGACCCACCCACAGCGACGACCCGGTGATCTCGAACATCTGGCCGCTGACCGCGACAGCGGTCAGCTGGAAGCCGACGAACGACACGCCCTGCCCCAGCAGCAGCCGCCGGTACGTCGGAACGCCGAGCGGCCGGGTGTCGAGAGCGAGCCGTTTCAGGCCTGTTCTGACCCCGGCCATGCAACCTCCCCGTTTTCGGGCGGCAACATTACCTGCCGCATACGGGGGACTTCGCCGGAGGTGTCCACAATCCGTGAACCGCTCGACCGGCGAGGGGTGAGGCGCGGCATCGTGATCAGCAGGCCCGCCATGGCGGACGTCGCGCCACCGGCCGGCAGCGCCCCACCCGGTCAAGACTCAGATGCCGAGTCCCATGGCTTTGATCACCTGGGTGCCGCCGCTTCATCGACCACGTGCTCGGGCTGATCCCCGGGCTCGACGAGAAGCCCGGCGAGAAGCGGCGCATGGCGGAGGCGCTGCGGGCGGCCAAGGGCCGGCCGGCGCTCATCGAGCCCGGACTCTGCGTGGCCTATCTCGAGGCCTGGCGGGAGGACACCCGCGTCTGGCGTCGCTGTCCGAACAGGCTGCCGCAGCTCGGCGATGTCGGGAAAGCCCTCTCGGAGCCGGCGCGGGGGCCGGTCACCGTGGCGGGCCCGCGCTCCTGACCCGGCGGCCGGCGCCCTGGTTTCGAACCGGTCTCCACCGGGAAGCAGAGGTCTTCGATCGTCAGTGTGCCGGGGTCGGGTATCAGGTGGTTGCATGGGCGCTTATGCTTTGCCAGAACGGGAGTGCCTGGCTTTCACCGATGTGAGTGACACCCCGGGCAGGTGAGAATGCGCTCTCCCCGTCCCGGACCTGTTCTGGACCGGCTTCGCGCCGGCTGCACGCCGGCACCGCGCTTTGGGGATGTGTTCCGTGGAGGGTGGCAGGCGGTTCGAATGGGTGGAGGTGACGATATTTCGCGCTCGGCTCCCATCGCCATGCCGTCCGGCGACGCGGCGGGCCCGTCCCACGACGGTGACCTCGCCGTGACGATCCGAACCCTCCTCGACGCCGTCCCCGGCGAGGTCGTCTGGTCCACCCCGATCAGGAACGCGGTCGGCGAGATCGTCGACTTCGTGACCAGGGCCGCAGGACCGGGGGCTCGGGACCTGCACGGCCGGGTCGGCAAGGAGCTGATCGGCGTGAGAATGCTCGACGCCTACCCGTCCGTCCGCGAAAGCCCCCTCTGGGACGGCGCGCTGCGCGTGATGGAGACCGGTGACCCGGTGGAGCTCGATCGGTACGAGCACGAGGAGAACCTCGAGGGCGTCCCACACCTCATGATCTTCAGGGTACGGCTGGCGCGGGTCGGGGGCGGCCTGCTGAGCTCCTGGGTCCGCCAGGACGACGAGGAGCGCCTCGACACCAGGCTGGCGCACACAGAACGTCTGGGGAATCTCGGCTGGACCCGCTGGGGCATCGGCGACGGCGAGGTCGAATGGTCCGACCAGCTCTATGCCATCCACCGGTTGAACCCGGCCGACGGACCGCTCGACCTGGAGCGATACCGCGCGATCGTCCATCCCGACGACGTGCCTGTCTTCGACGGCGCCCTGAGGGTGCTGGAGGAGGAGGACGGGCCGCACGAGTTCGAGTTCCGGGTCCGTGTCGGCGGCAATCCGCGTCTGATAGTGGCCAGGGCGGAGGCGAGCCGTGACTCCACCGGCCGGTTGGTCGAGGTGCACGCGGTGCTTCAGGACATCACGGACTGGCGGCGCACCGCCGACCAACTCGCCGCCGTCAGCCAGCGGCTGGAGGAGGAGTCGCAGCTCACCGCACGGCTGCAGAACATCATCCTGCCCGTGCACGACGAGCCGTTCACCGTGCCCGGCCTGCGGGTCGCGGCGCGGTACGACCCGGCCGAGACGGCTCCGCTGGGGGGCGACTGGTTCCAGGCGATCCGCATGGACGACGACGAGGCGCTGCTCGCCGTCGGCGACATCGCCGGGCACGGCCTCGCCGCCGCCTCCGCCATGGCCAAGCTCCGGCACGCGATAACCGGGCTGGCCTTCGCGCACCACGAGCCGGACCAGATCCTCGTGGCGCTGAACCGGTTGCTGCGCAGGATGCGCCCGGACGTGCTCGCCACTGCCGTCGTCGCCCACTACCGGAGCACCGACCGGGTGCTGACCTGGTGTCATGCCGGGCATCCCCCGATGCTGCTGGTCCGGGGGGACGCGGTGGAGCGGCTCCACCACCCCGGCGTACTGCTCGGCGTCTTCGACGACGTCGAGTACAGCTGTGCGAGCATCCGGCTCGATCCAGACGATCTGCTGTTGATGTTCACCGACGGCCTCATCGAGCGTCCCGGTCGCGACCTCTTCGAGGGGTTGGACGCCCTGAGCGCCACCATCACCGAGGTAGTACGGGCGGCACCGCGCGACCGGTTGTCCGCGATCATGGACGGCCTGGTGCCCAGCAACACCAGCGACGACACCTGCATTCTGGTCGCCCGCGTTACGCCGAACACCCTGGAAGTGTCTTGATGCCTGATCCGCACATCTCGACCGCCAAGACGAAGTTCGCCGCAGAGCGTGACGGCGACATCGGAGTGCTGACGCTCGACGGCACACTCGACTACACCACGCACGAACTCGTCGCCGAGTTCTTCGACGAGGCGTTCGCCGAGTACGGCCCGAACCTCGTCGTCGATCTGCTGGACGTCGACTTCCTCGATTCCCGGGCGACCGGACTGCTCATCGCCTGCTGGAAACGGGCGACGGACGAGGGCGGCCGGCTGTCACTGGTCGCGATCGAGCGAGGGGCCACCCGGGTGCTGTGGATAGCCGGACTGACGGCGCACATCCCGGTCTTCGCCACGATGGAGGAGGCGCTCGCGGGCGCCCGGGGCACCGACCGCTGAGGGACGGCCCGCGTACGGCACAGCCATCGCCGATGGGGCCGCCGAGGTAGTCGCGGGCCCTCACGGGTAATCCTCCCAGAAAGCCGTCTGGGGGGGAATGTCATGAAACGTGTCGTTTTCGGCGCGGCGACCCTGCTGGCCACCGGAGCGGTGGTGGCACGATGGCTCGCCTCACGAGGCCGCGCACCGGCCGCGGTCAGGGACCCGAGGGAGTCACTGCGCTGGCTGGGGGTCACGATCAACCTCCCGCGTGACGAGGTCATGCCGGACGGTACGCCACCGCGGCCGCTGGCCCGCCTCGACGCCGAAGTGCGGGCGGAGCGGGCCCCCGGAGATCGGGGCACCGAGCTCTACGCGCGGCCGCGCCGCGCCGTACCGACCGGTCCCATGGCCGTTCTGGCGCGACTGCGCGGCACGGATCCGCGGCAGGAGGTGCGCGAGGCGCTCCGCGACGCGAAGTCCATCCTGGAGACCGGGGAGGTGCTCCGGTCCGAGCCGGAGTCCGTACGCGTACACGGCAGGGCCTCGGCCATCCGCAAGGCGAAGACCACGCCGGCCGCGCCGAAGACCCGCACGGAGAGCGTCGGTCGGCCCGCACGGGCCGATCAGGCCGGCGAGCGTCGCCAGCCCGGCCTGCGCGACCGGGTTCTCACGCTGGCGGCCAGACGAGCACCCGGGGAGGGACGACTGTGAAGGCACTGTGCTGGCAGGGCGTCGACGAACTCACGGTCGAGCAGGTGCCCGACCCCCGGATCCTGAACGCCCAGGACGCGATCGTCAAGGTCATCGCGAGCACCACGTGCGGCTCGGACCTGCACCTGCTCGGCGGCTACATCCCGATGATGAAGTCGGGAGACGTCATCGGCCACGAGTTCCTCGGCGAGGTGGTCGAGGTCGGCTCCGACGTGCGCCGGCGCATGCCGGGAGAGCGTGTCGTGGTCTGCTCGATCATCGGCTGCGGGCGGTGCTGGCCGTGCCGGCACGACATGTGGTCACTGTGCGAGAACAGCAACCCCGCGGCGGGCATCACCGATCTCCTCTGGGGCGGCACGACCGCCGGGATATACGGCTACTCCCACGCCATGGGCGGCTTCCGTGGCAGCCACGCCGAGTACATCCGGGTTCCCTTCGCCGACCACAACGCGTTTCCGGTGCCCGACGACGTCGACGACATGGACGCGCTGTTCGCGTCCGACGCCGTGCCCACCGGCTGGATGGGCGCCGATCTCGGCGGGGTGCGGCCCGGCGACGTGGTGGCGGTCTGGGGCTGCGGCGGGGTCGGCCAGATGGCCGCGCGTGCCGCCGTACTGCTCGGCGCCGAGCGGGTCATCGCGATCGACCGCTACCCGGAACGTCTGCGCATGGTCGAACGGCAGGCCGGCTGCGAGGCGATCGACTACACCGCGACCGACGTCGACGCCGAACTGCGGGAACGCACCGGCGGCCGGGGACCGGACGTCTGCATCGAGGCCGTCGGCCTGGAGGCGGACAGCGCCGGGCCCACGCGGGTGTACGACGAGGTCAAGCAGCAGCTCCACCTGGAGCAGGACCGTCCCATCGCGGTGCGGGAGGCCGTCCACGCCTGCCGCAACGGCGGGACCGTCTTCGTGCTGGGGGTCTTCACCGGCTACGTCGACAAGTTCCCGCTCGGTGCGTTGATGAACAAGGGGCTGACGTTGCGCGGGGCGCAGCAGCACGGGCAACGGTACATCCCCATGCTGCTCGACCGGATCTCCAGGGGCGAGCTCCGGCCCGCGGAGCTGGCGACGCACACGATGACGCTGGACGACGGGCCCAGGGGCTACGACATGTTCAAGCACAAGAAGGACGGGTGCGTCCGGGTGGTGTTCCGCCCCTGAGTGCGCTGCGGGTGGGTGCGCCGAGTGGCTGAGGCGCCCCGCGGTGAACCGGCCCCGGTCGTGCATCCGGCCACCCCGCTCAGTGGGCGGGGTGGCCGGTCAACCGATGGAACGGACGGCTGGGGCGGCCAGCCGTTCCGCCTCTTCATGCAGTGCCTCGACCAGGAGGAGCTCCAGCCGGAATTCCTCATCCACGAGGCCGTCCAGGACGTCCATCCGGGCCTCCCTGTTTCCAAGACGTCCGGTGCCGGGGAGCGGTTCACCCGCAATGGGAGAAATCGGTTACCCGTCCAGCTCCGGGAAGCCCGCCCCCAGGGAGACAGGACCCAGATATCTAGGACATCTTGCCCTTGATCTCGTCGATGGTCCTGTCGGCCTTCTCGCGGGTCTCGTGCGCCTTGTCCCCGACCCACTTGCCGGCGTCGGCCGCGGTGTCCCGCATGCTCTCCCGGGTATCGCGCATGCTCTCCCGGGTGTCCCGCACGTCCTCGCGCATGGTGTCACTCCAGCGCTGGGCGTTGTTGCGGTACATCACCACGCCGACGGCGCCGATCGCCGCACCCGTGCACAGCGCCGCGATGGGCCAGCGACGCCGGGTCTTCCTGGCCGCCGACACATCGATCCGTCTGGCCAGTTCGGCGAGGAATGCGCTCACGATGGGGGCGATCTGCTCCTCCACCGACTGTGCCGCCTGGTCGAGCTTCGGCGCCGCCCACAGCCGGGCGTCCTCGATGCGGTTCACCGCCAGGTCACGCGCGCTGCCCGCCATCGGGGTCATCCGGACACCGGCCTTCCTGGCCCGGCTCCTTATCCGGCCCGGCCACGACCGCGGAACCATCATCTCGGCGCGCCGCCCTTTCCTCATTGTCAGGGACACGATCCACCTCCCCTATAGATGGGCCCCGTGACGACCCCCTTCCCGCAGGGTCGTGCCTCAATCAGGACCGGCCCTCGAAGGCATGCTGGATACCCTGTTGACCGGACAACTAACGCCAAGACATAAGGGGGCGGCCCTCGTGGCTGACAACCTCATCGCCAATCTCCGTACCAACCACGGCACAATCCGGATCCAGCTGTTCCCGAACAAGGCGCCGAAGACCGTGCGCAACTTCGTCGAACTCGCCGAGGGCACCCGGGAGTGGACGCATCCGGAGACCGGGGTCAAGTCCAAGGACAAGCTGTACAACGGGACGATCTTCCACCGGGTCATCAACGGCTTCATGATCCAGGGCGGCGACCCGCTCGGGCAGGGCATCGGAGGCCCGGGCTACAGCTTCGACGACGAGATCCACCCCGAGAACCAGTTCGACCGCCCCTACCTGCTCGCCATGGCCAACGCGGGCAAGCGGCTCGGCAAGGGCACCAACGGCTCGCAGTTCTTCATCACCGTGTCCCGGACGCCGCACCTCAACCAGGGTCACACGATCTTCGGTGAGGTGATCGAGGGCACCGAGGTCGTCGACGCGATCGCCAAGACCCCGACCGGCAGGAACGACCGCCCGGTCAACGACGTCGTCCTCGAAGAGGTCACCATCGAGCGCTCCTGAGCGCACGCCTCGCCCGGCCCGCCCGTGTCCCGTTCCGGCGGCGCGGCGTACGGACCTCGTCCCGCGCCCGAGAACGAGCCGGGCGGCCGGGGCGTCGCTATAGGCTGGCGGGCAGTGGACCCGCGTCTACTCCCGGAAGGACCAGATGAGCGCCCCGCCGCCGAGCCCGCCGCCCCCACCGCCGAACGTTCCGTCCCCCGGGGCCGAGGCCGTACCGACCTGCTATCGGCACCCCGACCGCGAGACCTACGTCCGCTGCCAGCGCTGCGAGCGGCCGATCTGTCCCGACTGCATGCGCGAGGCGGCGGTCGGCCATCAGTGCGTCGAGTGCGTCCGTGAGGGCAATCGCGATGTACGGCGCACGCGGGCGGTCTTCGGCGGCGCCGCCGTCGTCACGCCCCGGGTGACCTGGGCGCTGCTCACCGTCAACGTGCTGGCCTACGGCGCCGAGATCCTCGCCCGGGACGAGGTTCTCGCGCGCTTCCAGATGTGGTCGCCCGGCGTCTACTACGGTCAGTGGTGGCGCTTGATCACGAGCGCGTTCCTGCACGCGCCGCCGCCGTCGTTCTGGCACATCCTGTTCAACATGTGGGCACTCTTCGTGATCGGCCCGGAGCTGGAGCGGCGGCTGGGCTCGGTGCGCTTCGGCATGCTCTACCTGCTGTCCGCCCTGGGCGGCTCGGTCGCCGTCTACCTGTTCGGCATAGCGGCGGTCGGGGCCTCCGGCGCGATCTACGGCCTGTTCGGCGCGCTGTTCGTCGTGGCACGCAGGCTCGGTTACGACGCGCGCGGCGTCCTGTGGCTGATCGGCATCAACGTCGTGATCACCTTCGTCGTGCCCGGCATCAGCTGGCAGGGCCACCTCGGCGGCCTGGTCATCGGCACGTTGCTCGCCGCGGCTTTCGCCTACGCGCCGGCACGGAACCGGACCGCCGTCCAGTTCGGATCGGCGGCCGCCGTACTGTTCGTCCTGATCTTTATCGTCGCCTCGCTGCCACCGTACGCGGTCCTGTCCGTCACCGGCTGAAATCAGCCCTGCCCACAGGCTGTGGATAAAGCCTGTGGAAAGTTTTCATCCGGTGCCGGGCGAGATCAGCGCCACTTGGTGGACAGCACCACGCCGACGATGATGAGGCCGAACCCGACCAGCAGGTTCCAGTTCTGCAGCGTCACGATGCCCGGCAGATCGGGTGCGATGTAGTAGACCGCGATCCACATGACGCCCACGATCCAGCAGGTGACCATGAGGGGGGCGAGCCAGCGGGGGCTCACCTGGACCGTCTGCGCCTTCTGCGGCGGAGTGTAGACGGCTTTCTTCCGAGTCTTCGACTTGGGCACGGGACTATCTCCTGGTCGGCACCCGCGCGGACGTGCGGGCTCTGGGTAACAGCGTAGTCGCTCTTGCGATGAAGTCCCGAGCAAGGATAGTCGGCACAGCCGTGCGGCGGCGATCCCTTGTTTCCGATTCGCGTAGCCTGTAGGCCATAATCCATCTTCTGTCGCGGTGGGATATGGCAGCGGTTCGTGTGCTCGTTGTGGACAACCACGACAGTTTCGTCCACACGATCGTGCAGTATCTGCGGGAGCTGGGCGCCGACTGCGACGTCCGGTCCCGCGATCACGTCACGGTCGACGACGCGACCGGATTCGGCGGCGTCCTCGTCTCCCCAGGTCCCGGCACTCCCGAGGCGTCTGGGGTGAGCCTCTCGCTCGTACGGCACTGCGCCGGACGCGGGCTGCCGCTGCTCGGCGTCTGCCTGGGCCACCAGGCGATCGCGGTCGCCTACGGCGCCACGGTCGCCCGGGCCCCCGAGCTCATGCACGGCCGGACCAGCCCGATCACCCATGACGGCCGGGGCGTCTTCCGGTCCATCCCGTCACCGGTCACCATGACCCGGTATCACTCGCTCGCCGTCGTCCCCGGCACCGTACCGGACGTCCTCGAGGTCAGCGCCACCACGCCGGACGGCGTGATCATGGGCCTGCGGCACCGTACGGCGCCCATCGAGGGGATCCAGTTCCACCCCGAATCCGTCGTGTCCGAACACGGCCACCGTCTTCTCGGCAACTGGCTCGCCCAGATCGTGTAACGTCCGGCGCCCCCAGGACGACAACCGAATGAGGGCCTCCGCCATTGCCCCCGAGTGGCGGAGGCCCTCTTCGCGCGCGGAAGGGGCCGCCGCCCCGTCCCGGCGTCGCCGCGGCCGTGATCCGCATGTCGGAGAAGGAGCCGTCGTACGGCGAGAGCCGTGACCGGCGGCGTCATGTCGCTTCCGGTCACGGCTCCCGTGACAGTCGTCTTATCGCACTGCTCTTATCGCCACTGCGGGCCCGGTCAGTTGCCGAACGGGTTGTCGCCGTCCGGGAGCTCGATGCCGCCGTCGTCGCCGGGGTCGCCCATGTCGCCGCCCGGATCGCCGCCGGTGCCCGGGTCGTCCGTCGGGAACCAGTCGCTCGGCTGCTCGTCCGGCATCTGCTGCTGCTCGGGTCCGGTCGAGACGGTCAGGGTGATCGTGGTTCCCGGCTGGACCTTGCTCCCCGGCGTCGGGCTCTGGTCGACCACGTTGCCCTTCGCCACCTCGTTGCTCGCCCGCTCCACGGTCTTGACCTTGAACCCGGCCCCTTCGAGCTGACTCTTCGCGTCCTCGGCGGTCAGGCCGAGCACGCTCGGGACCTCCTGCATCGCCTTGGGCACGTAGAGGCGGACGGCGGAGCCCTTGGGGACCTCCTTGCCCGCCTTGGGGTTGATGTCGTAGACCTTGTCCTCCGGCTTGCCCGGGGCGACCTTCGACACGATGCTGACCTTGAGGCCCATGTTCTCCAGTTGCGCCCTGGCCTCGTCGGGTGACAGACCGACGAGTCCGTCCGGGATGGTGACGGTCTCCTCACCCTTGGACAGGACGACGGTGACCGTGCTCTTCGGCTCGACCTCGTCGCCGGCGGGCGGATCGGTGCTGACCACCGAGTTCTTGGGCACGTCGCCGCTGAACTCGGGCTCGCCGTACGCGACCTGGAGGTCCGCGGCCTTGATCGCCTTCTCCGCCGCCTCCTTCGTCAGGTTGGTGACCTCCGGCACCTTGACCTTGTTGGCGGCGGAGGAACCACCCGAGCTGAGCAGGGCGTAGCCCGCGCCGATGAATCCGCCGATGACGAGCAGCGGGATCAGGATCCACGCGGCGGTCTTCAGCGCCGTGTTGCTCTTCCTCCCGCCGCGCCGCCGCCCGTCGTAGCGGCCGCCGCCCCGCTCCTCCTCGCCGTACTCGTAGGCGGGGATGGCCCGGGTGCCCTGGGCCGGCGGGCCGCCGGCCGAGGTCATCATCTGCGTGCGGTCGGGCGCTCCGCCGTAGGAGTTGAAGTTGTTGGCCATGGCCATCGTCTGCGGATCCACCGGCATGCCGGACATCGCCCGCTGGATGTCCGCCCGCATCTCGGCCGCGCTCTGGTAGCGCTGGAGCGGGTCCTTGGCCATGGCCTTCAGCACGATCGCGTCGGCCCACATGGGAATCTCGGGGTCGATCCGCGACGGCGGGATCGGATCCTCCCGGACGTGCTGGTAGGCGATCGCCACGGGAGAGTCGCCGGTGAACGGCGGCTGGCCGGTCAGCAGCTCGTACAGCACACAGCCGGTCGAGTAGATGTCGCTGCGCGCGTCGACGCGCTCGCCACGCGCCTGCTCGGGCGACAGGTACTGCGCCGTACCGATCACCTGGGCGGTCTGCGTCATCGTCGCAGCGGAGTCGGCCATGGCCCGGGCGATGCCGAAGTCCATGACTTTGACCTCGCCGTTCACGGTGAGCATGATGTTGGCGGGCTTGATGTCCCGGTGGACGATGCCGCCGCGATGGCTGTAGTCGAGTGCACGCAGGATGCCGTCGGTCAACTCCGTCGCCCGCTCCGGCAGCAGCCGCCGGTCCGACCGCAGCAGGTCGCGCAGGGTCCGCCCGTCCACGAACTCCATCACGATGTACGGCACCGGCGTACCGTCCATCATGTCCTCGCCGGTGTCGTAGACCGCGATGATCGAGGGATGGTTCAGTGAGGCCGCCGACTGGGCCTCTCGGCGGAAACGTGCCTGAAAGGTGTGATCTCGGGCGAGGTCCGAGCGAAGCGTCTTAATCGCGACAATTCGGTCCAGCCGGATGTCCCGGGCTCGATACACCTCGGCCATACCGCCACGTCCGACGACGCCGTCGAGTTCGTAGCGTCCGCCGAGCAGTCGTGGCTGAGTCATTTCCTGCACTGTCCCTTGCCGTTCATCTTGGGGTGCCGCCGGTGTCCATCATCGGCCCTTATTCTCACGAGCCCACCTCATCCGGGGGTCCCGTTTCGGTCGGGCTGACCGAGGGGGCCGGAGTTTCACTGGGCGCGGGGGTCGGGGTGGGCGTCGGAGAAGGGGTAGGGGACGAAGACGGAGCCGGCGAGGGCTGCTGGGTGGGTGGTGCCGACGTGCTTACGGTAGCTGACGGAACGGCGCTCGGCTCGGCCGACGCCACCGGAGTAACCGGATGGGTCGTCTTCGGTGTCGTCGGCCGGGTGGCCGGAATGGTCGCCCGTGCCGAGGGCGAGAACGAGGGCGACGGCTCGACCGGGGACCGGCTCGGCGTCGCCACCGGGACCGTCGGCGTCTCGGGCCGGGAGGTGCTGAGCGCCAGCACTCCGCCGACGGCCACCGCCGCCACACAGCCCGCCGCGGCCCCGATCACCATCACCCGGCGCCGGCGTCCGGCCCCGTCCCGCACCGCTCGCCCCGCCGCCGGACGCGGACGATCGGCCATGGACGCCGTATGCGGGGCCGTGGGCCTCATCTCGGCCGGTCTGCCCGGTATGACCGGTGTCTGAGCCGCAGCCGTACGGGCGTCCCGCCTCGGGAAGCCGTCCGGGTCGGTCAGCGTGTGCAGGGCGGTGGCCGTACCCGCCGGCACCTCACGCAGGGCCGCGACGCGGTTCATCAGGTCCGGACCGCTGGCGGGCCGCAGGCCGGGCTGCTTGGCCAGCATGTCGAGGACGAGCGCGCGCACCGGATGCGGCACGGCCGCGGGAAGCGGCGGCGGCGGCTCGTTGATGTGCTTGATCGCGAGCGCGACCTGGGTCTCGGCCGCGAACGGGGGGCGGCCCGCCAGGCACTCATAGGCGACGACGCCCAGCGAGTAGATGTCGGAGGCCGGCGTGAGCGAGCCGCCCGACGCCTGCTCGGGGCTGATGTACTGCGCCGTGCCGAGCACGATCCCGGTCCGGGTCAGCGGCGCCGCCTCCAGGGCGCGGGCGATGCCGAAGTCGGTGATCTTCACCTGCCCGGCCTCGGTGACGAGCAGGTTGCCCGGCTTGATGTCGCGGTGGATGACCCCGGCCCGGTGCGCGGCGTAAAGCCCCCTGGCGGTCTGCTCGACCACGTCGAGCGCGACCTGCGGGTCGAGCGCCCCGTGCCGGGTCAGGATCGCCGACAGCGGCTCACCTATCACCAGTTCCATGACGAGGTAGGCGTCGCCGTTCGACTCCCCGTAGTCGAAGACCTGGGCGATGCCGGGGTCGGCCAGCCCCGCCGTGATCCGCGCCTCGGCGCGGAACCTCTCACGGAACGACGGATCGGCCGCGACATGGCTGCGCAGCAGCTTCACCGCGACCTCACGGCCCAGCAGCTCGTCGACCGCCCGCCAGACCTCTCCCATCCCACCGGCGGCGATCGGAGAGGTAAGGCGGTAACGTCCGTTGAGCATCGAGTCCGCTGAGGTCACCGGCCGAGCACCGCCTGCATGACGTCACGCGCGATGGGTGCGGCGATCACACCGCCGGTGGCGTCGTTCCCCGCGCTGCCGGCCTCGATGAAGACCGCCACGGCGACCTGCGGGTCGTCGTCCGCGTCGAACGCGATGAACCAGGCGTGCGAGGGCTTGTTCTTCTCCGTCTCCGCCGTGCCCGTCTTGCCCGCGATGGTGACGCCGGGAACCTGGGCCCTGTTTCCTGTGCCGCTCTGGACCACGTTGATCATCATCTTGGTCAGCTCGGCGGCGACCTCGGGGCTGACCGCCTCGCTCAGCTCCTTGGGCCGGGTGACGTCGATCTCGCTGCCGTCCGGCCCGAGGATCTTGTTCACCAGGTACGGCTTCATGACCGTGCCCCCGTTGGCGATGCCCGCGGCCACCATGGCCATCTGCAGCGGCGTCATCTGGTTGCTGCGCTGGCCGATCGAGGTCATGGCCAGCGCGGCCTTGTCCTCCTCGGGGCCGATGTCGCTCGGCTGCACCACCAGCGGGATCTCCAGGGGCTTGCCGATGCCGAACCGCTCGGCCTGCTCCTTCATCTTGTCGTAGCCGAGATCCATGCCCATCTGGGCGAAGGGCGTGTTGCACGAGATCGTCAGCGCCGCGAGCAGCGTCGCACGGCCACCACAGGACTCACCGTGGTAGTTGCGCAGCTGGAGATTGGTCCCCGGCAGCGGCAGCGCGTCCGGCGCGTCGAGCATCGTGTTCTCATCCCGCGAGCCGTCGTCCTCCAGGTAGGCGGCGGCCGTGACGGCCTTGAAGGTGGAGCCGGGCGCGTAGGTCAGATCGATGGCCCGGTTGAGCAGCGGCTTGTCCTTGTCCTTGTCCAGCTTCCGGTAGGCCTCGTTGACCTTCGACTTGTCCGCCAGGGCGAGTGGGTTCGGGTCGTACGACGGCACGGAGACCATGGTGAGGATCGCCCCGGTCTTCGGGTTCAGCGCCACGACGGCACCCCGCTTGCCGGTGTTCGCCAGGTCCTTGTAGGCGATCTTCTGCGCCTCGGCGTTGAGGGTCAGGTCGACACTGGCGCCCTTGGCCGGTTTTCCGCTGATCAGGTCGACGGCGCGGCGTACGACCATGTCCGGGTGGCTGCCGTCGAGGTAGCGGCCCTCGGCGCCCTCGATGCCGGACGAGCTCTCCGGCGCGAAGAACCCGACGACGTGCGCGAACGGCTTGCCCTCCGGATATTCACGGGCGAAGCGGAACGTGCTGTCCCCGGTGTCGACGGTCTTGGCCAGCGTGACCTTCCCGTCGTTCGCGGTGATCCATCCGCGGTCGACGCTGTAGCGGGCGTAGAAGGCCCGCACGTTGCGCGGATCCTTGCGCAGCCCCTCGGCCTTCACCGCACCCAGATAGGTCACGTTGGCCATGAGCAGGCCGAACATGAGCAGGCAGGCCGCCGCGATCCGCTTGAGCGGGCCGTTCATCGCTGCATCACCTGGGTGAGTCCCTCGTCCTGGATCGCCTGTGGCGGGGGGCGTCTGGCCGCGTCGGACATCCGTACCAGCAACGCGATCAGTATCCAGTTGGCCAGCAGCGCCGACCCGCCGGCCGACATGAACGGCGTCACCAGACCGGTCAGCGGGATCAGCCGCGTCACGCCGCCGACGATGATGAACAGCTGCCAGGCCAGGATGAACGACAGCCCGCCCGCCAGCAGCTTGGAGAACGGGTCACGGGAGGCCAGGGCCGTACGCAGCCCTCGCTCGACGATCAGCGCGTACACCATGAGCAGGGCCATCAGGCCGGTGAGGCCCAGCTCCTCCCCCGTGGCCGCGAAGATGAAGTCCGAGAAGGAGAACGGGATCCGGCGCGGGTGCCCCATGCCGAGCCCGGTGCCGAGGACGCCACCGGAGCCCATGGCGAACAGGCCCTCCATGAGCTGGTAGCTGACCCCGTCGAAGTACAGGTCGTTCGACTCGGCGTCCAGCCAGCCGCGGAAGCGGACCTGGACGTGGCTGAAGACCTGCCCGGCCAGGATCGCGCCGCCGACGAAGAGCAGGACCCCGATGAACACCCACGAGGTGCGCTGGGTCGCGATGTAGAGCATCGCGATGAACGTGCCGAACAGCAGCAGCGACGTCCCGAGGTCCTTCTCCAGGATGAGGACGACGATGCTCACCGCCCAGGTGATGAGCACGGGGCCGAGGTCGCGGGCGCGCGGGAGATCGATGAACAGCAGCCGGCGCCCGGCCAGGGCCAGCACGTCTCGCTTGGCGACGAGGTAGCCGGCGAAGAAGACCACGAGGGCGAGCTTGGCGAACTCACCCGGCTGGATGGAGAAGCCGCCGATGTGGATCCAGATGCGGGAGCCGTTGATCTCGGTGCCGAGGAGCGGCAGCACCGGCAGCACGAGCAGCACGAGGCCGACGAAGCCCGCGGTGTACGTGAAGCGCTGCAGGACACGGTGGTCCTTCAGCACGATCACGGTCGCGGCGAACATCACGACGCCGAGCGCCGTCCACATGAGCTGGTTGGTGGCGTTCGCGCCGTCCTGGCCGGTCTGCTCGATCCGGTAGATCATGACCAGTCCGAGGCCGTTGACCAGCGTCACGAGGGGAAGCAGAAGGGGGTCGGCCCACGGAGCGAACTTCGCGAGCACCAGGTAGGCGGCGAGCATCAGCCCGCCGAGGCCGAGGCCGTACGTGAGCATGCCCGACGGGATCTCGCCGTCGATTCCGAGGCCGACGCTCGCGTAGGCGCCCATCACGATGAGCACGGCGAAGGCGAGCATCCCGAGCTGGGCGCCGCGCCGTTTCGCGGTCATCGGTACGGGCGTGGCTTCGACAGCACTCACGGACCGGACCTCGCGGAGGTCGGGGTCGTCGCGACGTCCTGGTCGGCGGTGTTACGTCCGGGGGTGTCGTCCTGTCCGAGGGTGTCCTGCTCCCCGGCGTTCTGCTTGGCGCCGTCAGAGGAGCCGAAGCTCTTTATCCGGGCGATGCCCGCCTTGAGGTCGTCCACGGGGATGCCGCTGCGCACCTGGTCCTGGAGCACGGGGGCGAGGGCGGAGACGCGGGCGTGCCGCTCGGTGTAGGCGACCTTCTTGAACGAGACCGATCCGAGTTCCACGTCGACGCCCTGGAAGACCACCAGCTCGTCTCCGCTGGCGCCGACGTAGTACTGATTCTGGGTCCACTGGTAACCGAAGTAGCCGCCGCCGCCCACCACGGCGGCGGCGACCACGACCGCCGTGGCCGGCCGCAGCCAGGACCGGCGCTTCCCCGAGCCGCTTCCCCTGGACCGCCGTGCGGAGGATCTGCTCCCCCGCACGGGTTCTTCGTCGATGTCCTCGTCCGTGATCACGGGCTGCGGCGCGGTGGCGGACAGCGCCCCCGGGGTGGGTTCGCTTTCCATCGAGGCCGGCCCGAACCCCCGGCCGGAACCCGCCGCGCCCACGATCGCGGCGGCGGCGGCAGGCGGCGGCGCGTCGCCCACGTCGATCACATCCGCGACCACGCAGGTGATGTTGTCCGGTCCGCCGCCCCGGTTGGCGAGGTCGATGAGCTGCCGCACGACGTCTTCGGGGTCTTCGACCGTCGTGAGGGTGTGGTGCAGGGTCTCGGCGCTCACGACCGTGGACAGGCCATCGGAGCAGAGCAGGTACCGGTCGCCCACCTGGGCCTCCCGGTCCTGCAGGTCGGGGTCGACCTCGCCGCTCCCGTCGAGCGCCCGGAGCAGAATCGAGCGTTGCGGGTGGTTGGCCGCCTCCTCCTGGGTGATGCGGCCGTCGTCCACCAGGGACTGGACGAGTGTGTGGTCGTGCGTGATCTGGAAGAGTTCGTCGCCACGCAGCATGTACGCGCGGGAGTCCCCCACGTGGACGAGCGCGAAACGGGAACCCTGCCAGAGCATCGCGGTGAGGGTGGTGCCCATGCCCTTGAGGGTCGGGTCCCGGGCCACCATCGCATGTAGCTGATGGTTGGCGTCCCGGACCGCCGCCTCGATGTCGCCGAGCAGGTCACCGCCGAAGGCGTCCCCGTGATCCGCGCCGCGGTCCAGGGACGATATTGCGGCGATGGCGACCGAGCTGGCCACCTCGCCGTGGGCATGCCCGCCCATGCCGTCGGCGACGGCGAGCAGGCGGCCGCTGGCATACGCCGAGTCCTCGTTCCCCTCACGGAGGAGACCGACGTCCGAGCGAGCGGCGTAGCGGAGTGCGATTGTCATTTGCGCAATTCGATGACGGTTTTGCCGATGCGGATCGGAACTCCGAGGGGCACCGGGGTCGGGCGGGTCACTTTAGAGCGTTCAAGGTACGTGCCGTTGGTCGATCCGAGATCTTCAAGGATCCACTGGCCGTCTTGGGGAAACAACCGGGCGTGCCGGCTGGAGGCGTAGTCGTCGCTGAGGACCAGCGTGGCGTCGTTCGCCCGGCCTATGGTGATGGGCATCTCCGTAAGGTTGATGATGGTCCCTTGCAGGGGACCACCGGTGACGATCAGTTGACGGGGTTCGCCCTTCTTCTGTTTGGGCTTCGGTATGGCTCTGGCCTGCTTGGCCGGCTTCCGTGCGGACGCGGGAGCCGTACGCGGGCCGAACAGGTCTGTCCGGATGACGCCGACCGCGGCAATCACGAAGAACCACAGCAACGCCAGGAAGGCGAGCCGGATCAGCAGCAGCGTTAGCTCGGACATGGACCGCTTGTCTACCTCTAATCTCGCCGGAACACCAGAGTCGTTCGACCCAGTGTCACCCTCGTCCCGTCCTGCATTTCGATCCTGCGGATCGGCTGGCCGTTGACGAAGGTACCGTTCGTGGACCCCAGGTCGACGAGCACAACCTGCTGCCCCTCCACCCTTAACTCCGCATGATGCCGTGACACGCCCGGATCCACGAGCCGAAGATCGCAATCGGTACCGCGCCCGAGCAGAGTCACCGGCGTGGTCAGCTCATAGGACCGCTGCCCCTGCGGATCATCCTGGGTGGAGACCAGCAGGCGAGGGCGCCCCACGAACGCGCTCGGCCGGCTCGCGGGCAGGTCGCTCACCGGCTGGCGGATCTCGTCCTGCTCGACCGTCGCCCCCCGGATGACGCCCGACCGGATCCGGAACAGTCCGACCGCGAGATCGTCGGCGGTCTCGAACCGCACTCGGACCGGTCCCACGAACGAGTATCCCTGCTCCTTCGCGTACTCCCGGGCAAGGTTCGCCAACTCGTGACTCAGGCTGTCGGCGTACACCTCCAGCCGCTCACTGTCGGTGATCGAGAGCTCCACCACGAAGTCGTTAGGCACGAGCGTGCGACCCTGAGCGACGATCGCGGCCCGCTCGTCCATCTCCCTCTGTACGGCGCTGGCCACCTCGACCGGCTGGAGATCAGACTTGAACGCGCGCGCAAAGGCCCCTTCAACCAACCCTTCGAGCCTTCGCTCGAAGCGCTGAAGGACTCCCACCGGATACCTCCCTCCACTCACTGTTGGTCGCGACCGCTCCGGTGCCGCCTAAGTCATGTTCTGACAAATGCTGCCCGTCGCCGACGTCCCTTAGGAAGGATCGTATCCGGGTTCGGTAGCACGGGCGGTTACGTGCTAACCTTTCCACGCAACCCAGCGACTGGGGAGCGACCGCGACGGGCAAGTGGCGGAATGGCAGACGCGCACGGTTCAGGTCCGTGTGTCCGAGAGGACGTGGGGGTTCAACTCCCCCCTTGCCCACCAGAAGGTAGCCTCGTACGGGATCGGAAGCAGGACTTCCCCCCGCGGGGCTTTCTCTTTTTCTCCCCAGAACCCGGCTGCCCCCTTGACTGCGCGTGATCTTGCAGTTTCTCGCAGAGATGGCCTCCCACCTGCCCTCTCACCTTCCGTGATCTTGCAGAAATGCGCGGTTCAGGTAGCCGAGCTGCGGAAATACCGATTGTGATCTTGCAATTGAAACTCCACTGCAAGATCACCGAGTGGATCTGACCAGGTCAGTGCCCATGGGTGCGAGTTTCTGCAAGATCACGGGGGGTGCTCCCCCTGGTTAACGCCACCCCCTGCGAGTATTCGCAAGATCACCACCTGGTGGTGGTGGTGCTGTCTCGATATACGGGATGATCTGTCTTGATATGAGAGATAGGCATATGGTGCGGGTATGGATCGAGTCGGGGAGTCCGCCACGAAGTCCGGCCGCACACGGCGGGGCGTGATTTTCGATACACGACCGAATCCATGGCTGATGCTCGCCCTCGGTGTGGCCGGCCAGGGCTCCGCCTGCGTCTTCATGTACGGCCTGCCGTTCCTGCTGCCCACCTTCCAGTCGGAGCAGGGCCTGTCCCTCGCCCAGGCCGGCGTCGTCGTCGGAGCGCCCTCCGCCGGCATGCTGTTCACGCTCATCGCGTGGGGGTGGATCGCCGACAGGTACGGCGAACGCCTCGTGATGACCGTGGGCCTCGGCCTGGCCACGGTGCTGCTCGTGCCCGCGGCGTTCTCGACCGGCCCCGGCGCGCTGGCGGCGCTGCTCGGCGTGGCCGGCGCTGCGGGCGCCGCGACGAACGTGGCGAGCGGCCGGGTCGTACTCGGCTGGTTCCCGAAGGAGCGGCGCGGGGTCGCGATGGGATGGCGGCAGTGCTCCCAGCCGCTCGGCGTCGCCGTCGCCGGGGTGGTCAGCCCGCTCGCCGTCCACATCGGAGGCGTGCGGAGCGCGCTGCTCGCGATGGCCGCGATCTGTCTCGTCATGACCCTCTGCGCGGGCTTCCTGATCGTCGATCCGCCCCGCCCCGCCGCGGTCCCCCGGTCCGCCGGCACGCCCGGCGGGAGACCGGGAAAGGCGTCGCCGTACGGAAATCCGGCGCTGTGGCGGGTGCACGCCGCGAGCATGCTGCTCGTCGTCCCGCAGTTCGCCACGGCGGCCTTCGCGCTGACCTACCTGGTCTCCGAGCGGAACTGGCCGGTCGCCACCGCGAGCGGCCTGATCACGGCCGCCCAGTTCGCCGGGGCCGGCGGACGGCTGCTGTGCGGTCGATGGTCCGACCGGGTGGGCAGCCGGGTCCGGCCCATGCGACAGCTCGCGCTGATCAACGCCGCGGCCATGACCTGCCTGGCCGCGGCCGTACACGCCCAGGCCACACGGTTGGGCGGCGTGGTGGCCCCGGCACTGTTGATCGCCGCGCTGGTGATCTCGATGAGCGGCAACGGGCTGGCCTTCACGGCCGTCTCCGAGCTCGCCGGCTCGTCGTGGGCCGGGCGGGCGATGGGCGTGCAGAACACCGTCCAGAACCTCGTCGCGGCCGGCACGCCGCCCGCGCTCGGCGCGCTCATCACCCACGCCGGGTTCGGTACGGCTTTCGCCCTGGCCGGCGTGATCGCCCTCGCCGCATCAGCCGCCACTCCGGCCGACCGCGGGTCCGCCGTCGACGCCGGAGAGACGCTCACACGGCCAGGAGCTCCCCGAGCAGGGTCGTGAGATCGATCGCCCCGACGACCCGGCCCGACGCGTCGGTGACCAGACCCAGCTGCGCGTGCGCCTCCTGGAGCACGGTCACCGCGTCGGGGACCGTGGTGCCCTCCACCACGCGGGGCACCGAGGTCGCCATCTCCTCCGGGCGGCGGTCCGGCCGGATCAGCACGTCCCGTACGTGCAGCACGCCGAGCACGTCCTCGCCGGAGACCACCAGCATGCGGCGCGTGCCGCCGCGGATCGCGATCTCCCGGACCGTCCGGTCGTCGGCCCCCGCGGGCACCGAGGGGACCTGGTCGAGCGGCAGCATGAGCCGTTCGACCGGCTGCGACTGGACCCGCAGCGCACGGGTGAGCAGGTCGTGCTCGTCCCGGTCCAGCATGCCCATCCGGCCGGATTCGGCCACCAGGAGGGCGAGCTGGTGCGGGGTGCGTGTGGTGGCGAGCTCGTCGCGTGGCCGCACGCCGAACAGCCGCAGCGTCTCGTTGGTCAGGCCGTTCAGCACGGCGAGGAGGGGCCGGACGACCCACGTGAACCCGCGGAACGGCAGGGCCAGCCCCATCGCAGCCCGCTCGGGATGGGTCAGCGCGAGCGACTTCGGCGCCATCTCGCCGACGACCATGTGCAGGAACGTCACGAGTGCGAGCGCGGCGACGAACGCCGTGGGGGTGCGCAGCGACTCGGGCAGCAGTACGAGCACCGGCTCGAGCAGATGCTCGAGGGCGGGCTCCGCGACCATGCCGAGCCCCAGCGAGCACAGCGTGATGCCGAGCTGGGCGCCCGCGAGCATCAGCGACAGCTCACGGCTGCCGCGCGCCGCCGCGCGTGCGGCGGCGCGGGCCAGCCGCCCCCCGGAGAGGGCGAGCTCCTCCAGCCGGTGCCGCTTGGTCGAGACGAGGGCGAACTCCGCCGCGACGAAGAGCCCGTTGGCGATCAACAGGAACACCCCGAGCAGGATGGCGCCCAGATTGCCGCTCATGCCGTACTCTCCCGCAGCGCGGTCCTACGGGAGGCATACCGTTTCCGGGAGAAATCCCGCCTCCCGGACTCGTCGCCCGTACGGAACTCCTCCGCCTCCCCGGCCTCTCCGGGCTCGCCGGACTCGCCGCGGCCGCCGTCGCGCAGCGTCAGCCGTACCCACTCGGGGACCCGGCGGCGCACGCCCAGGACCGTGAGCACGGCCCGTCGCGCACCGGTCTCGTCTTCGGCGAACGGGTCGGCCTCCGGCAGCACCTCGGCGCCCACCTCGTCGCCGGGCTCGGCCATGCGTCCGAGCACGGCGAGCACCAGCCCGGCGACCGTCTCGTAGTCGTCGCTCTCCGGCAGGCGTACGCCGGTGGCCCGCTCGACCTCGTCGAGGCGGAGGGTGCCCGGCACCTCCCAGCTCCCGTCGTCGCGTGCGACGACGCCGAGTGGCTCGGGGTCGTTCTCGTCCACCAGCTCGCCGACCAGTTCCTCGGCGAGGTCCTCGATCGTGACCACGCCCGCCAGTCCGCCGTACTCGTCGATGACGCAGGCGAACGTCTCACCCGACTCGGCCATCCGCTTCAGCAACTCGGGCAGCGGCAGCATGGCCGGGACGAGCACGGGAGCACGGGTGATGCCGCCGATCAGCCCCTCGCGAGGCGAGCCGGCGTGCAGATACTCGGGAATGCCGGTGATGCCGACGACCTCGCCGGTGTCCACCCCGAGCACGGGGTAACGGGAGTGACCGTGAGTGCGCAGGGCGTCGAGGAACGCCCCGACCGGCTGCCCGGCGCGCAGCGACACCACGCGCGGACGCGGGACCATCACGTCCTCCGCGGTGCGGTCGCCGAACTCCAGCGCGCGCTCCAGCAGGTCGGCGAGCCTGGGCGGCAGCTCGCCCGCCGCGGCGGACTCCGCCACGATGCGGGACAGCTCCTCCGGGGTGGCGCCGTGTTCGAGCTCCTCGACGGGTTCGATGCCCGCCAGCCGGACCAGCCGGATCGCCGCGGAGTCGAACAGGCGGATCAACGGCCCGGCGACCTTGAGGTAGACGAGCGTCGGACCGGACAGGAAGCGGGCGACGGATTCCGGGCGGGCGATGCCCAGGTTCTTCGGGGCCAGCTCGCCGAGGATCATCTGGACCACCGTGGCGATCACGACGCCCAGGGCCACGGCGATGCCGGGCACGGCGGCAGCGGGCACATCCATGCGCTCCAGCGGGTCGCGCAGCAGGTCGGCGATGGCCGGCTCGGCGATGAAGCCCACCAGCAGCGTGGTGACGGTGATGCCGAGCTGGGCGCCGGAGAGCATGAACGACAGACGGCCGGTGACGTCGAGAGCGCGCCGGGCCGCTGCGTCACCGGCCGCGGTCTGCTCGCGCAGTGCCGCACGGTCCGCCGCGACGAAGGCGAACTCCTGCGCGACGAAGAATCCGGTGGCGACGGTCAGAAGAAGTACGGCCAACAGGCCGGCGGCGGCACTCATCGAGCACCCGCCGAGTGGAGTCGTGATCCCGTGCCGAGGCACGGGCCGGTACTCCAGGAGTCCGGAGCGGACACGTCATTCCTTTCGTGTGGTGGTACATAAAGGTAACGGCTCGGCGCCCCCGGTTGGTTTCCCGCCGCCGGTCACGACTTTCCGATCAACGACCACCCCTCAGCTCGGGAAACCGGTCGTCCCGCCGTTCGCGGCCCGGCACCGCCGGGAAGCCGGCGTCGAAGCAGGGAGGGGGCGAGTCACAACCGAGATCCCGACCGGGATCGGGATCGGGATCGGCCTCGGCGATGCGCACGGACCGATCGGCGCTGCCGCGGCCCGTGCCCGGGGGCGAATCGCAGAGCCTGTTCGAGGAGAGCGGACTGTCCAATCTGTCCATATTCATTCGTGCCCGTGGCCGAACGTCAAGACCGCTGCGGTTTTACCGGCCGCTGACGACGACGCACGTACTTCGCGGACGATGGCGTTACCGTAAAGGCAGGACAAAGCCGGGGGCGGGCGGCACGACGCCGTTCGGGCGCGAGCGTGGGAGTCACATTGGCCGAGGACGACGAGGCGACGCGGGCGATCCGGCGGCAGCCGGGGCCGCCTCCGCCCGCAGCGGCCGGTCGGCCGCCCGCCTGGCAGCCGCCCCCCGCGCGTTCGGCCTTTCCCCCGCCGCAACCACCGGGTGATTCCCGTCACGACCGCCAGGAGCGCCGGGACGACACGGTCCCGAGAATCAGTTCCAAGGTGTACGGCAAGCCGCGGTCCGGCCAGGCGCGGGTACGGCCACTCGGCGGCGGTGGCGGCCGGGGTGACGATGGCGGCCGTGACGACCAGCGTGCGCGTGGCGGCGGACGGCGCCGGCCGACCGGGAAGATCGTCTTCAGGATCGTGGCCGCCCTGCTCGTCCTTCTGATCATCGCCGCCGTCGGCCTGTACTTCTGGATCGGCGGCAGGCTCAATCACACCGAGGCGCTCACCGACTACGACGGGCGGCCCGCCGAGACCCCCGGGCAGGACTGGCTGCTGGTCGGCTCCGACAGCCGGGCGGGTCTGACGAAGGCGCAGCGCAGGAAGCTCGCCACCGGCAAAGCGGTCGGCAAGCGGACCGACACGATGATGCTGCTCCACATCCCGGAGAGCGGCCGGCCGACCCTGGTCAGCCTGCCCCGCGACTCGTACGTCCCCATCGAGGGTCACGGCAGCGACAAGCTCAACGCGGCGTACGCCTTCGGCGGGCCGAAGCTGCTGACGAGGACCGTCGAACGGGTCACCGGCATCCGGATCGACCACTACATGGAGATCGGCTTCGGTGGCTTCGTCGGCATCGTCGACGCCATCGGCGGGGTCAACATCTGCGTGAAGCAGAACATCAAGGACCCGAAGGCCGGCATCAACCTGAAGAAGGGCTGCCAGGACATGGACGGCGGCACCGCGCTCGGCTACGTCCGGACGCGGGCGACGGGCGCCATCCCCGACTTCGACCGCACCCAGCGGCAGCGCCAGTTCTTCTCCGCCGTGGTGCAGAAGGCCGCGTCCCCCGGCACGCTGCTGAATCCGTTCACCTCGGTGCCGCTCGGGCTGAGCGCGGCCGACTCGGTCGAGGTCGACTCCGGCACCGGCCTGTTCGACCTGCTGTCTGTCGGCCTGGCCATGCGGGAGGGCCCGGTCACCACGGCGGTCCCCATCGGGTCGCTGCCGACGATCAACGGCGCCGCGGTGGTGAGGTGGGACAGAGAGAAGGCGCTTCGCCTGTTCGACGCGCTCGCCGAGGACAAGCCCATCCCCGAGGACGTCATCACCAAGTGACGTCCGCCGTAGCGGAATGTCGGGATCTCAACGCTATGGGTCACAATGAGGCCCATGGGGATCTCTGCGGAACTTCATGCCATTGGGCGGCCGATGCTCGACGCCCAGCTCGCCCATCCGACCGTACGAGGCATCGCGTCCGGTGATCTGCCGGAGCCGGTGTTCCGGTCCTGGCTGGAACAGGACTATCTGTACCTGCTCGACTACGTGCGGGTGTTCTCCCGGCTGGCCTGGCAGGCTCCGGACGGCCACCTCGGCGACCTGGTCGACCTCGCGTACTCGACCTGGCACGACGAGCTCGACCTGCACCGCTCGCTGTCCGCCGAGTTCGGCGCGGACCTCGAAGGCGCGAAGAAGGGGCCGGCCTGCGCCGCCTACACGTCGTTCCTGCTGGAGTCGGCGGCGAACTACGCCGAGGGCCTGGCCGCGCTCTATCCCTGCGCCTGGGGATATTCCACCCTCGGCCGGATCCTCGCCGAGAACCCGCCCGCCGAGCCGCGCTACAAGCGGTGGGTGGACACCTACGCCGACCCCGGCTTCGCGGCACTGGCCGTACGCATCGCGGAGATGATCGACGAGATCGAACCCGAGCCGGAGCGGACCAAGGAGCTGTTCATCGAGGCCATGAACCACGAACTCGCCTTCTGGGACGTTCCCGTGTAGGCGGACCCCCTCGGGTTACCGTGGACACATGCCGGAGCTGCCCGAGGTCGAGGCCCTTGCCGAGTTCCTGCGCGAGCATGCCGTCGGACACGCCGTCGCGGGTGTGGACGTGGTGGCGTTCCAGGCGCTGAAGACCGTCGACCCGCCCGTCACGGCGCTGGGCGGCCTGACCGTCACCGGGGCGGGCCGCCACGGCAAGTTCCTCGACCTCGACTGCGACGGACTGCACCTCGTCACACATCTCGCCCGGGGAGGCTGGCTGCGCTGGCGCGACGACCTCACGGGCGCGAGACCGGCGCGCCCGAAGGCGCTCGCGGTGCGGATACGGCTCACGCCCGGCGAGGACGGCCGGGCCCCGGGATTCGAGCTCACCGAGGCGGGCACCCAGAAACGGCTGGCCGTCCATGTGGTGCGAAATCCGGATGAGGTGCCGGGGATAGCGAGCCTCGGCCCCGATCCGCTGGCCGACGACTTCACCGTCGAGACGCTCGCCTCGATCGTCGGCGGGAGCCGTACCCAGATCAAAGGGCTGCTGCGCGACCAGAAGGTGATCGCCGGCATCGGCAACGCGTACTCGGACGAGGTGCTGCACGTGGCGCGGATGTCGCCGTTCAAGATCGCGGCGACGCTCACCGACGACCAGGTGGCGGACCTGCACACGGCCATCGTGACGACCCTCCGCGACGCGGTCGGCCGGGCCAGGGGCCTGGCGGCCAAGGATCTCAAGTCCGAGAAGAAGTCGGGCCTGCGTGTGCACGGCCGTACGGGCCAGGCGTGCCCGGTCTGCGGCGACACGATCCGTGAGGTGTCGTTCGCCGACTCGTCGTTGCAGTACTGCCCGACCTGCCAGACCGGAGGCAAGCCCCTCGCGGACCGCCGCCTGTCGCGGCTGCTCAAGTAGGCGGCGGCCACCCGTCCACAGGCTGTGGACGACCCGCTCGGGGCGAGAACAGTGGGAACAAGCCGGCGCCGCATCGTCCGGACGTCTCCTGAGACCGGCGAGAATGAGCGCATGATGGTGCCGGAAATCGCGGCTGATGCCGTACCCGAGAACGCATATCTGCTGGACGTTCGCGAGATCGACGAGTGGCAGGCGGGGCACGCGCCGCATGCCGTCCACATCCCCCTGGGCCATCTTCAGGCCCGGGCCGACGAGGTTCCCCAGGACGGCACGGTCTATGTGATCTGCCGCGTGGGCGGCCGGTCCGCCCAGGCCGCCATGTGGCTCAACCACATCGGCAGGAAGGCGATCAACGTGGACGGCGGCATGCAGTCCTGGGCGACGGCCGGCCGCCCCATGGTCAGCGAGACCGGCACACCCCCCTACGTCGCCTGACCCCCCTCCCCCGGGCCGTGATCTTGCGAATGCTCGCAACCGTACCCTCCGACCTGCCAAAACCCCCTCCGTGATCTTGCACTTTCTCGCAGCGGGTACGGCCCACCTGCGATTACACGCTTGGTGATCTTGCACCGCCGTCTGCACTGCAAGATCACCAACTGTGTTTGCGCAGGTGGGCCGTCATGGATGCGAGTTTCTGCAAGATCACGAAAGGGGAAAGGGCAGGCAGGCGTGCGAGCCTGCGAGTATTCGCAAGATCACGGCCAGGGTGGGGGGAGGATGTTCAAGTTGGGGTGAAGGGATGCCATAATGCCGGGTTGATAGCTGAATGACCGCGGGAGCTCGGGCGTGACCGGGCTGAGAGGGCGGCTCCTCATGACGAGGCGTGCCGCCGACCGCCTGAACCTGTCCGGATAATGCCGGCGTAGGGAGCGTGCGATGACGTCCGCCCGTGTCGAACCCGATGGTGTCGTCGGCCCCGAGCGGTCCGAGGTCCCCCTGACCCTCGACGAAGAGGCCCCCAAGACGCTGGGGCTGCTCGACCAGGGGGCGTTCTGGGCGAACCTCGGTGTGAGCCTTCTCGGCTTCTCCGGGGCGCTGTTCCTGCTCGACCCGCTCGGCGGCAAGCCGGTGACGCTCACGGCGGCGCTGCTCGCCGCCGTCGTCGGCAGCCTGATCGGGACGGTCATGGTCGGGCTGGCCGCGATCCCCGGCACCCGGACGGGCAAGCCGGCGATGGTGCTGCTCCGTGGGCTCTTCGGCGCACGGCTGTCGTACATCCCGACCGTGCTCAACATCGTGCAGATGCTCGGCTGGGGCGCCTTCGAGCTGTGGGTCATCGCCATCGGCGCACAAGCCATCTTCGGTACGGCCGTGCCGTACAGCGTGTGGGTGATCGTGGCGGGGGTGGTCACGATCGCGCTCACGATCCGCCCGCTGGGCGCGCTGCGGCTGCTGCGCCGCTACGTCACGGTCGGCGTCGTGATCTCCATGATCTGGCTGGCGGTCGCGCTGGTGGCCAAGGGGCCGACGCTCGCGGACGGCGGCTCCTGGGAGGCGTTCGCACCGGCCGTCGACTACGTGATCGCGCTGTCGGTCTCCTGGGTGCCGATGGCCGCAGACATCGCCCGGCACTCCAGGTCGAGCGGCGCGGCGTTCACCGGGGTGGTCGGCGGCTATACCATCGCGCAGGTCGCCTGCCTCGCCCTGGGCATCGCCGCACTCGCGCTGGTCGGAAACGACGTGGACAGGGTCTGGGACCCGTTCGTGGCCGCGCCGCTCGGCGGGCTGTTCTTCGGCATCCTCGTGCTGCGCGAGGTGGATCAGTCGTTCGCGAACGTCTACTCCACCACGATGTCCATCCAGAACCTCGCGCCACGCTGGGACCGGCGGGTGGTCTCGGTCGTGATCGGGGTGTTCACGACCGGGATCGCGCTGCTCGCCGACGTGAACTCCTACGGCGCGTTCCTCAGCGTGATCGGCGCGGTCTTCGTCCCGATGTTCGCGGTCCTCGTGATCGACTACTTCCTCCTCAGGGGCGCCTCGCGCTGGAACACCGCCGGAGACGCGCCCGCCCGCTGGTCGATGATCGTTCCGTGGATCCTCGGGTTCTTCGCCTTCTGGATCGTCACCGCGCCCCCCGAGGAGATGAGCTGGTGGGACCGCGCCTGGGTGGGGGTGCGCGAGGCCATCGGGTTCGTCCACCAGCCGTGGATGAGCGCCACGCTCGCCGCTTTCCTCGCCGCCGCCCTGGTGACGCTGCTCCTCCACCCGCTCACCCGCCGCCGCGCGGTCCGTATCCACAGCCACCCCCGATCCCCTACCGCCGTCCGACGCTGCCGTCGCATCCAGCGCTGACGCCGGCATCATGGCCATCCCGCCTGGCTGCGCCGCCTGGATGGACTACACCGACCGGGGCCGGGCGCACATCAACTGCGGCTCACAGAATGTCGATGTGCGCGTAACCGTCAAGCGCAACAACGGTAAGACCTACAACAGCAGCCCCTACTGGCGCTACCAGTACAACAAGGCTGAATGCCCGGTCGGCATCGGCGCCATCGCGATGAGCGGTGAAACCAGGTAGAGCTACTAGTTCTAGTTAACTAGTACAGGGCGGCCGCATTTTGGCACGGCAGCTTGAGTCAGCGGAGTAGACTCGGCCGCTTGAAGCCGGTCAGAATTCACGTGACCAAGCATCCATTCGCATGACGAAGTGCGGCCGCCACCTACTTCCAGTGATCCACGGATCCCAATATAAGCGGCGTGGAACAATCCAACTAGCTGTACCATGGAGATGCCCAGGAGTCATATATAGTCAATCAACGATTGACACACCCATCAACTATTGGCACTTAACTAATGAATCTTCCTGTTCCGCTATCCGACCACCATGGCGTTCACGAAAAATCATCTCGTCTTGGCTGGCTGGACGGCTTACGTGGGGTGGCGGCGGTCGCGGTGGCCGTCCACCATGCCACCTTCGTCTACACACCGCACGCGCGAGAAGCGCTGTTACAGTGGTTCAACCCAGGATTCTGGGGCGTCATGGTGTTCTTCCTGATCAGCGGATACATCATCCCCGCATCCTTAGAACGGCACGGCGACGTATCACGGTTTTGGACCAGCAGGATATTCCGGATCTACCCGCTCTGGACCGTTGGGGTTGCCGTATTGGTTGTGCTGGCCGTGACCGGCATCAGTCAATTACGGGGTGAATTACATCGGTTTGATCCGGTTACGGCAACTCTGTCCCATGTGACCATGATGCAGGATCTGTTGACCGTTCCCAACGCAATCAATGTGCTGTGGACACTTTCGTATGAAATGGCGTTCTATCTCCTGGTCGCAGGACTGTTCACAATCCGTTGGCATCGCCGTTCTGTAGGCACCGCGGCCTCCCTCATCACCGCTGGACTGCTGCTCAGTTTCCTGAGCCCGGTCACGTTCTTCACCGGGACGATCGGCGCTCCCGCCGTCGTTGCCGTGACAACGCTGATCATGGCCTTCGCGATCGGATCCGCATATTTCACCGGCCCGAAGCTGCGAAGGACCGCACTACTCGCGGGAGCCGTACTCGCCCTGATGCTGGTAACCCTGAACGGCAGGCTGTCTCCGTGGTTCGGGCTGTCCATCTTGGCCGTCATGTTCACCGGCACCGTCCTGTACAGAGCTGAACATGGACAGGTGCACTGGCAAACGGCCGCGCTGACGGCCGGAAGTGTGCTCCTAATCGTGGTCACTCAGGGATGGCTGCATCCAGACGAAACCGAGGGTGGACCCATCTCGTGGACGATCTCGATGCTGTCCGCCGCAGTCGCATTCGGCTTCGGCATGGTGGTACTGCGTCGCAGGACGCCGAAATGGCTTTCGCTGCTGGGGCTCACGAGTTTCTCGGTCTACCTGCTCCACCCTCTGGTGCTGAAAGTGTCCGATGCGACGGTCGGCCGCTGGCGGGAATACGACAATCCGATTCCGCTCATCGTATTCCTCCTGGTCCTACTGCCGATCTGCTGGGTGACCTACCGGTACGTTGAGAAGCCAATGCAGCAAAAAGGCCGGGAGATCACTCAACGGGCGGCCTCACGGTGATCCTGACACAGTCGGTGTCTAAGAGCCGGGCACCCAAAATGGGCGATGCGCCCACCACCAGAACGTGTGCACTGGTGGTCCTGCCGCCCGCTTTTCTGGCCCTCCTGCTCGGCCTGTGGCAGCCTGGCCTGTCATTCTGGCGAGACGAGGCTGTGACAGTCGGGGTGATACGTCGGACGATCCCGGATATCTTCCGATTTCTGGCAAACCTGGACGCAGTGTATGGAACCTACTACCTGCTGCTTCATCCCATCGCCGACACGTTGGGCACCGGAGAACTCACGTTACGGTTTCCATCTATTCTGGCGACTGCGGCTACAGCGGCGGCCACCGCCCATCTCGCCAATCGCCTGATGATGCCGAAGGCGGGGCTAGCGGCCGGACTGCTGTACGCTGGCGCGCCGTTCGCCAGCCGGTTCGCCCACGAGGCCCGGCCGTACGCGATCGCGACGATGTTGACAGTGCTGGCCACGATCTTCTTCCTCGGAACCATTGAGCGGCCGAGCCGACGGTCCCACCTCATCTACGGCGGCTCTCTCGTACTGCTGGGCATGATCCACCTGTTCGCCCTGCTGGTGGTCATCGCCCATCTGGTCACGCTCACCCTCCTCAGAGGCGGGCGCACGCGCCTACGGCCCTGGTTCA
The DNA here is from genome assembly GCF_050942215.1 of Sphaerimonospora sp. CA-214678. Taxonomy (GTDB): domain Bacteria; phylum Actinomycetota; class Actinomycetes; order Streptosporangiales; family Streptosporangiaceae; genus Sphaerimonospora. Next base: position 279,902 of record NZ_CP192056.1, on the reverse strand, counting down.
TCACCGTGACTGCAGTGGCCACCGTCCTGCTCCCGCTGATCGGCGTCGCCATGACACAGCGAAATCAGGTGAGCTGGCTCAGACCTCCAAGATGGAACGATGTGTCTGCGCTGCTCACAGTTTTCGCGGGCTCGCGAGCGCTGATCTTCTTCATGGCCGCGGCTATATCCGCGGGCGCTATCCTCACCAGCAAGAACGCCGGAAAGTACATGCAGCGCACGCCCATGGTCTGGTCGCTGGCGGCACCCTGGCTTCTCGTGCCGCCCACGACCCTGCTGTTGATTTCACAGCTCTACCCGCTCTATTCCGCCCGCTACGTGAGTATGAGCCTGCCGGCGCTCGCCCTGCTCGCCTCAGTTGGAGTCACCCGCGTGCCAGGCACCACATGGCTGATCCCGCTCGTCCTGTATGGCGCGTTGGCTGCCCCCTCACACATGGCTCAGCGTCGACAGTCGACCGAGCCCGACCAGTTGCGCGAAGCGGCCCGAATCATCAGCAGCCATGCGTCGCCCGGCGATGCAATCGTCTACCTACCCACCAACCGGCGGGCTGTCGCCGAGGCATACCCGGACGCTTTTCAACAACTCCGGGATGTGACCCTGAACGTGTCACCGGCGAGCGCGGGAAACTTAGGCGGCATCGAGGCTACCCCACAGGAGATCCGCCGCCGGCTAACTGACGCCACCCTGACCCGAGTATGGCTACTGGAAGGCGAACAGCTCTGGCGGGGCCCCACCCTGGACGCGCTCAATCACGCCAAGATAGACGCACTAGAGAAAAGCTTCCGCCAAGACGGGCGATGGCGAGTGCGCAGCCTCACCCTCACCCTCTATGTCAGAACAGGACATTCGACAAGCGATCGTCGATCCGACAACCGAAGGTTGACAGGGGAGGGGTCTCCGGGTCATCTCTGATAGCCCCTACAGGCTAGAAAGGGCACCCTCGAGGCGGAGCAGGTGTTCCTTGGCCGCCGGGCCGCCGGCATAGCCGGATCCCGGCGAGCCCGGGGAACTCGGCGACTCGACGGCGCGATGGCAGGGGACGATGACGCACACCGGGTTGCCGTTCAGCGCGTTGGCCACCGCGCGCAGCGCCTGCGGTCGCCCGATCCGCTGCGCGATCTCCTGATATGTCGTGACTTGTCCGTACGGCACGGCGAGCATCATCCGCACCACCGTCCGCGAGAAACCGGTGACGAGCTGGAGATCGACCGGCGTGGAGAACGTACGCAGCCGACCGGCGAAATAGGCGTCCAGCTCCCGGCGCACGGGGTCGAGCCGACGTGGATCCGGCCCGATGAACGAGCCGATCGCGCGGGAGATTCGCTCGAAGACCGCGTGCTCGTCGTCATAGCTGCAGGTCGCCACGCCGCGGCCGGTCACCGCCAGGGTCAGCCGTCCGATCGGGGCGTCCACATGCCCGAAGGCCACCTCGGGGGGCGACTCGCCGACGTATCCCGGCGCGGTCACGCGCAACAGGGCCTCGAGGTCCTCTGTGGACATTGGCGCCCCGCTTTCTCTCACTCCGTGGGCAGCAGGGTATCGGAGCCATCTCAAGCTGCCGGAAAAGCCCAAGATCAAAAGGTGAAAGGGGGCACGATGGTGACGTGGGTGACTTCAAGGCCAAGGATGCGTGGGACGAGGACGGCATCGCGCGCGCCGTCGTCGCCGGCTCCCCCGACGCGATCGTCGCCCTCGACCGGGACCTGTCCGTGCTGAGCTGGAACGCCGCGGCCGAGCGGCTCTTCGGCTGGCCGGCCGAGGAGATCGTCGGCCGCCGCCCGCCGATCGTGCCGGACGAGCTGATGGCCGAGCACAACGCCGTGCTCGAACGGGTGCGAACGGCCTCGGACGCCCGGGGCCGGGTGTCCTTGCGCACCAAGCGCTTCCACCGGGACGGCGCGCTCCTCGACCTGCGGGTGGACACGAGCGCGCTGCGCTCTGAGGGCGGGGCGCTGCTCGGCTACGTCAGCGTCTACCACTCGGCCGAGGACGACGACGCGGCCCAGGGCAGGGCCGTCAGGCGCGCGTTGCTGGTACGACGGCTGACCGACGTGGTCGGGGACATCAACGCCGCACTCGACCTTCCCGTCGTGCTCGACCGCATCGCCGCCAGCCTCACCGACCTCACCGGTGCCGACGCAGGCGGTTTCGTGTCGATCGAGGGTGATCGCCTGCGCCTGGTCGGCGTCCACCGACTGCCCGAGGCGCTGCGCGGAGTCACCGCCGACCTGCACACCAGTCTTGTGGACAAACTGCTGCGCACCGGCAAGACCGTGCTGCTGGAGACCGGCCCGGAGGGATTCGGCGACCTGATCTGGGCTCGGCTTCCCGGCCTGCACACGATCGCCGTGGGGCTGGCGGTCGTCGGCGGACGTCCCTACGGAGCGCTCTACGCCCTGTTCTCCAAGCGCAAGGCGGGCCACCTGGAGCTGGAGCTCCTCGAACTGCTCGCGGGCCACGCCGGCATCGCGGTCGGCAACGCCATGGCCTACCAGGAGGCGGTACGGCAGCGCGCCCACGAACGCGCGGTGTTCGACGCCAGCGCCGACGGCATAGCCGTACTGGACGGGAAGGGACGGGTCGTCAGGTGGAACCCGGCGGCGACCGAGCTGACCGACGTCGCCGCCGAGGAGGCGATCGGCGGCCCACCGCCCTTCGCGCTGCCCGAGCCGGGAGCCAAGCTCACCTTCCAGCTTCCCTCCAGCCGGTGGCTCGACGTGCTGTGCGCGGAGATCCCCGAGACCGGGGAGATCGTCGTGGACTTCCGTGACGTGACCCGGGCGAAGGAGCTGGAGGAGGCCAAGGACCTGTTCCTCGCCACCACCAGCCACGAACTGCGCACTCCCATCACGATCGTGCGCGGGTTCGCCAGTACGCTCGACGCCCGCTGGGATCATCTGTCCGACGACGAGCGGCGTTCCGCCGTACGGACCATCGCGGAGCGGTCGCGGGCACTCGGGCAGCTCATCGATCACCTGCTGCTCGGGGCGCGGGCCGGCGCCGACGAGCTCAAGGTCAAGGCGGAGATCTTCGACCTGGCCGATCGGGTCCGCGCGGCGACCCTTGGACTGCCGGTGCTGTCCGACCGGCACCGGGTCGAGGTGGACATCCCGCCCGGCCTGCCGTCCGTGTACGGCGACCCGCTGGCGACCGACATCCTGCTCGGCCAGCTGTTGGAGAACGCGTTCAAGTACTCCCCCGGCGGCGGGCTGATCCGGGTGGGGGCATGGCCGGAGGACGACTTGGTCGTCCTCGTCGTCGACGACGAGGGGATCGGCATCGCACCCGGAGACCGGGAGCGGATCTTCGACCGGTTCGTCCAGGCCGACAGCGGCAACCGGCGCAGGTTCGGCGGTGTCGGCCTCGGCCTTCACATCGTGCGCAGCCTCGCCAGGGCCCAGGGTGGCGACGTCACCGCCCTGCCCAGGCCCGGAGGAGGCACCCGCATGCGGGTCGTTCTCAACCGGGCCCGCCCCGACCGCTCACCTGAGCTCCTCAAGGCTGGAGACCCCGGACTTTAGCCCCGGGGGGGAGGAAAACGGTCCGAAAGGCCACCATCCTGGCGGCTGGTCTCGCCGCGACGTCGGACGTCCCGGGTCCCCCGGGTGCTGTCGCCCGTGAAGCAGGAGCCCCGACTCGTGCGGTTGGACTCCCCCCATTCAGGCGTGGGGAGGAGGCCGAAACCGATACCTCATCCGACACCCCGCAGGGGTAACAGGCTTACCTGGCATGAGCTGATCTATTGTCCAATATGCACAAGCTGTGATCGGAGCACGGTTTCCCCGTCGATCCAACGGGGCATTTCGGTCGTACTGGGGCTGTTGTTCTCCTCAGGAGACGGTCTCTCTCCCCAAGGGACGGTCTTCTGCGGGACTGAATCGGGGAGGTGAGTGCGACGAGCGTCGTGCTACTGCCGTACGCACCGTCGAGCGTCGCCGTCGCACGTCAGCGCCTCAGTACCGAGCTGCTGGCCACGGGGGTATGCGCCGGAGTGGTCGATGACGTGGTCCTGGTGATGAGTGAACTGCTGAGCAACGCCCTGCGACACGCGCATCCCCTGCCGTCCGGTCAGCTCAGGGCCGCCTGGCACTGCTCGGAGAGCCAGATAGAGGTGGCGGTCAGCGACGGCGGCGCCGCCACGGAGCCGCGGGCCGGTCGCCCCACGCTGTCGTCGCTGGGCGGCCGGGGGCTCGGCATCGTCGAATACCTCGCGGAACGCTGGGGGGTCCGCCACGATGCGGAAACGACCACGGTCTGGGCCGTCCTGACCGCCTCCTGGGCCAGCCGAAACGGCAACAACCGGGCAACCGGCACTCCCGCCCTCCGCGAGGTGGGCTAAACCGCCACCGAGGTGGTCCGGGGATGGAGCAGGATGCGCTCGGCCGTGGTCCAGGCGCTGCTCACCAGCAGATAGACGCCGGCGGCCAGCGGGAGCAGCATCGCCACGAGCACCGTGCAGAACGGTAGCAGGATCTGGAGCCGCCGCATCGGCGCCGTAGGTCCGACCCGCTGAGCGGCGGCACGCGAGGCCGCCCACGCCACGACCGCGAGCAGTACGAACAGCCCGAGGAAGACCGCCGCCGCAACACTGAACGGCCCGGAGGCCGCCAGCACCGCGCTCAGGTGCTCCCCCAGCGGCACGCCGAGCAGACCCTGCGCCAGCAGCAGGTTGGGATGGCCGGCGATGACGGCCGAGGTGAACAGCCGATAGGTCACGGCGAAGAACGGCGCCTGCGCCAGCATCGGCAGGAAGCCCGCGAACAGCGAGGTCCCCTCCGCGGCGTAGAGAGCGCCGACCTCCGCGTGCAGCCGCAGCGGGTCACGCTGCCACCGCTCGCGCAACCGTTCTACCTGCGGCGCGAGCCGTAGACGGATCCGCTGCGCCCGGGCGGCCCGGATGCTCGACGGGAGCAGCATCAGTCGTACGGCCAGCGTGAACAGGACTATCGCGGACACCGGCCCGGTGAGGTCGCTGAGCGCGTGGAGCAGCCCGTAGGCGGGAGAGAGCACGAAATCGAACATCGGAAAGCCTTTCGTCGGAGGCGATCGAGACGTGATCGGAGCATGACCAGGTCATGACCGGGACCTGGGCAGAGAAATGACGAAGGCGCTCGTGATCGGCCGGGACCGCTACGGGAGCCCGGTCCGGTGATCAGACGAGCGCGAGGCTTTCCGATGGAGCACGGGGACGGGGGCGGCCCGGGGTGTCCGGGTCGCGGAACCTGACGAACGGCCTCCAGGCGGGCCGCGAGCGGCCGCCGGAGGGCGCGTCATGGAGGCCGGGCAGGCCCACCGGCAGGGCGAGCATCCGCGCCACCGCCATGACGATCACACCGGCCAGACCGAAGGCGGCGAGCACGCCGAGCTCATGGGCGCCGGATCCGGCCGGACCGAACCCGAGGCCGAGGCCCAGGCCGGCGGACACGTCGAACCGGCCGGGCAGTACGACCAGCCCGGCCAGGAGCCAGACGAACGGGCCGGGGAGGGCCCGGGCGGGGATCACCTTCGTCGGTTTATCGGGAGAGCTTCCCGACCACGGTGATCGCCGCCACGACGAAGAACGCGACGATCGCGAGGATGAGCAGGAACTTCAGCGTCGCGAACAACGCGGGGATGATGAATCCGAACACCAGCCAGAGGGCGAGGATGATTCCCAGGACGGTCAGCGCGATACGGGCCATAGCCACAAGGTACGTGGTGACACCGACAAGTGCGAGGTTGATCGCGCGCGTCGGCCGGTCGCCGTACCGGGCTCCAGACGGTAACCCCAAGTCAAGACATCATGTCTAGGTTTCACGTGAATCATGCCTTCTCGGTATGACAGACGTGGATATCAGGTCAGTCATACCTGGAGCCCCCGATAGCCGACGGAAACAGCTCGACCAGACTTAACGTAGGGATGTGCGTTGCGGAGAATCGCCCGCGGGAACCGGCTGATGGGAAACGACTGATGCAGAAACGCGCCTCCCGCGTCCTGGTCGCCGAGAGCGACCCCGCCGTCGCCGAGGTCGTGGCCCGCTACCTCGAACGCGAGGGTCATGAGGTGGAATGCGTGGACGACGGCGTCGAGGCGCTCGACCGGGCCAGCGCCGACCCTCCCGACCTGATCATCCTCGATCTGGTGCTATCCGGACTGGACGGCCTCCAGGTCTGCCGGAGGGTCCGCGAGCAGCTGCCGGTTCCCGTCATCATGATCACCACGCTCGGGCAGGAGATCGACCGCGTCGCCGATCTCGAGACGGGTGCCGACGACTACATCACCAAGCCGTTCAGCCCCCGCGAGCTCGCGCTCCGTGTCCAGTCCGTGCTCCGCCGGGCCCGCGGCGGCTCCGCAGCCGCCGATGACCGCCGGCCCGCCCGGACCACCCGATCAGGCCAGGGTGCCCGCGGCGCTCTGGCGTCCGCGTCCCATGCCCCCACCCCCGCCGGGACGACCGCGCTGCGCGACGGCGAGCTGATCGTGGAGCCGGGGACCCGCCAGGCGTGGCTGGCCGACAGGGAGATCACGCTGACGGCGCGGGAGTTCGATCTGCTCGTCTACCTGCTGCGCAACCCGCGTCAGGCGTTCAGCCGGGCCGAGCTGCTCAACCGGGTGTGGGGATGGTCCTTCGGCGACTCCTCGACCGTGACCGTCCACGTGCGCAGGCTCCGCGAGAAGATCGAACCGAATCCGACCGATCCCAAGCGGATCGTCACGGTCTGGGGCGTCGGCTACCGCTATGAGCCGTTACCGTGACATCCGGCTGGAAACGGTCGCGGACAACAGGCGTACCCGCGGTGATTCAGCGGTCAGTCGGACATGCCGGATGACAGGCCATCGGGTACGGCGATCACGCCGGGCGGGCCCGCCGTACCGGGGGTTCCCGGTGCGCCGGGCACCCCGGGCAGGTCAGGGACAGCGGGGGCTCCGGCCACCCCCGGTGAGAAGGCGTCGGACATGGCGCGAAACGTCGGACACGGCCAGCGCCACATGCAGCTGCGGCAGCGCAGGATCGGGTTGGCGGTGTCGCTCGTGATCCCGCCCGCGTCCCTCGGCTGATGGAGATCGAGCAGCCGGATGCCGAGCTCGGCCAGGCACAGCAGGTCCTCGCGGGCCGTGGCGAGGAAGTCGAGGTCTCCGCCGGTCAGCTTCGCGCTGATCGGGACGTACCCCTCCCGGTTGATCAGTGAGCGCAGCGGATCGGCGGTTTCGCGCCACGACGACGCCTTGGCACTGCGGATCTGGACGTTCTCCAGCCGCTCACGCAGCGATCGCCGCTGAGGGTCTTCTGGTTGTTCAGCGTTCATGTTCTCCGGGCCCACTGTCCTCGGCGCCCGCCCTCCTTCGCGAAGCGATGACCAAGACCAGGAGGTTCCGGGCTTTCCATCCGGCCCTACCGGCGTCGCACACAGTCAAGCTTCGCGCACTCCGCGTTTGCTCGCCCCCGGAATCGGGGACAAAGGGCGAACGACTCTTCGGGGTTTCCGGCGGAGCGTGACCCGAGGCCGGTACGACGCTAGTGTGCGCCTCGTGGAGCTCAAAGTCGCGACCCGATCTCAGGCAGGCCAGGCCGTCATGGCCATCTACGGCGAAATCGACCTATACACCGCTCCTCGGCTGCAGGCCGAGTTCACCCGCGTGCTCGAGGCCGGGCCGGACCGAGTGGTCATCGACATGTCCGGGGTGGAGTTCTGCGACTCCACCGGCATGAACGTCCTCCTGTCCGCGCTCAAGCGCCTGCGCGAGCGTGGCGGTACGCTGGAGGTCGCCGCGCCCCGGCCTGCCGTACGGAAGATCCTGCAGGTCACCGGCCTGGACTCGGTGTTCACCGTGCATGAGGCCGTGCCGGCCGACATGCTCACGGCCGATCAGCAGGGCTGACCGCATGGGTGATGTAGTGGTACCTGAGCAGAACACCGCCGTCGTGATCCCGGCCAAGGACGAGGCCGACCGGATCGGCGGCACGGTGACCGCCGCCCTGAAGCTGCCCGGCGTGGATCTCGTGGTGGTCGTCGACGACGGCTCGTCCGACGAGACCGGCCGGGTGGCCAGGGCGGCGGGCGCCCGGGTCGTACGGCACAGCCGTAACCGCGGCAAGGCCGCCGCGATGGAGACGGGCGCGGAAGCCGTACGGCTCCTCGACGAGGGTGGAGAGGTCCCGCGGCATCTGCTGTTCCTCGACGCTGATCTGGGCGAGACCGCACAGGCCGCGGCGGCGCTGATCTCGCCGGTGCGAGCCGGCGAGGCGGACATGACCATCGCGGCGTTCGCGACCCGCGTCAAGCTGGGCGGTCACGGCATCGTCGTACGGCTCGCCCGCGAAGGGATCAAACGGCTGACCGGCTGGGCTCCGTCCCAGCCGCTCAACGGGCAGCGCTGTCTGACCCGGACGGCGTTCGAGGCGGCGCGTCCGCTCGCCCACGGTTTCGGCGTCGAGACCGGCATGACGATAGATCTGCTGCGCAAGGGCTTCCGCGTGATCGAGGTCGAGGTCGAGATGGCCCACCGGGCGACCGGCAACGACCTGCGAGGGCAGCTCCACCGGGCCAGGCAGCTCCGCGACGTCGGCCGGGCTCTCGCCGCTCGCGAGCTCCCCTCATTCCTCCCATAGCCCCACCCCACCCTCTCGCCGTGATCTTGCAGTTTCTCGCACCCATGCCCTCTCACCAGCCAATCTCTCGTTCGTGATCTTGCAGAAACTCGCACAGACACCGAACGACCTGCACCGATATCATTGTTGATCTTGCGATACCCCCCCAACTGCAAGATCACGAACAGCAAACCCCCAGATCAGAGGGCCAGGTGGGTTATTTCTGCAAGGTCACGGAGGGTGAACGACCAGGTCAGGGCCGTACCATGCGAGAATTCGCAAGATCACGGCAAAGGGGGCTGGGCGTCGTGGGTGTCGTGGCCATCGGGCTGTCGATCCTCGCCACGATCACCATCGGCCTCCTCGGCCCGTCGGCCATGGTGCCGGATCTCGCGGACGGCCCCGGAAACCCCGTGCCGGATCTCATGGACGGCGCTGGAAGCCTCGGTGTGGGGGCGGCGGGCCGGCAGCCGCCGTACTCGCTCGACCTGTCCCCAGACGGTCATCTCATCATCGGGATCGCCACGGCCGCGATCGTGCTCGGCGCGATCGGCCTCGCCGCCGGTCTGTTCGCCGTACGGCTGATGCCCTCGGCCCGTCGTCTCCTGATCGCCGGGTGTCTGGCCGCCGGCGTGCTGGCCTTCCTGCCGCCCTCGGGCTCCTCCGATCACCTGAACTACGCGGCGTACGGCAGGATCGCCGCGCTCGGGCACGACCCGTACGTGACCGTGCCCGCCGACCTGCCGGGTGACCCGGTGACCGGCGGGGTCGAGGAGTGGCGGAAGACGCCCAGCGTCTACGGCCCGGTGGCGACGGCCGTACAGACCCTGGCGAGCCACGCCGGCGGCGACTCGGTCCGGCTGACGGTGTTCGTCCTGGCCGTCGTCAACTCGGCCGCCTTCGTCGCCACCGGGCTTGTGCTCCACCGCCTCACCAGGGGCGATCCGGTACGGCAGCGCCGGGCCGCCCTCCTCTGGACGGCCAATCCGCTGCTCGTCTATCACCTGGTGGCCGGCATGCACCTCGACACGCTGGCGATCGCGCCCGCCGTGGCGGGCATGCTCGCACTGGCGGCGATGAGAAACCGCCCGGCGCTCGCCGTACCGCTGGGGGTGGCGCTCGGCACGGGCATCGCCGTGAAGGTCACGACCGGACTCGTCGCCCTCGGCCCGGCCTGGGAGCTGCGGCGACGCCCGGCGAGGCTGGCCCTCGCCGCCGGGTCGGCGCTGGCTACCGTGCTGGCCTGCTACTGGGCGGCCGGACCGCACGCGCTCGACCAGGTGCGCAACGCGAGCAAGACGGTGTCGCTCGCCACCCCGTGGAAGCTCGTCAAGCAGGCGCTGCAGGCCGTCTTCGGTCCGGGGGCCTACCACCTGTGGATCCAGGCCGGCTCACTGCTCCTGCTGGCCGCGCTCGCCGTCCTCCTGCTCCGGCGGTTCGGCCGTCCGGCCGCAGACCCCGCGGCAGGCCCGGTGGTCTCCCTGATCGCCGTGGTGGCCTGGCTGTTCGCCACGCCGTACGCACTGCCCTGGTACGACGGGCTGGCCTTCGCGCTGCTCGCGCTGGTCTCCGCCTCGTGGCTGGACGCTTTCGTGGTGGCGCGGCTGACCGTGCTCTCGCTCGGGTACCTCCCGGCACGCCAGCGGGACCAGCCTCCCGACCTCGGCTGGCTGGTCGACGTGGTCAGGGCGCAGGTGGTGCCGTCGGTCCTGGCCGTGCTGACGATCGGTCTGCTGGCCCTGGCGGCGGTGACGGCTCGGCGGCGGTGGCGAGCCGAAGCGCCCGGACGGACGCGGCCAGCGTGAGCGGCACGGCCACGGTGAGGGCCATCGCCGGGATCGCGATCCCCGAGTCGTTGATCAGGAAGCCCACCAGGGCAGCGGTCAGCGCGCCGAGCAGCCCGGCCCGCAGCTCCGGCGCCTGGCCGTACGCATGACTGAGCGCGGAGGCGCCCCACCGGGACGGCCGTGACAGCACGAGGAACAGGAAAGCGAGCGCGACCAGCGAGAGCAGCGTCAGCGGCAGATTGCCCAGCGTGTTCAGCATCGCACCCAGCTTGCGCCCGACGACAGAGCCACCCTCGCCGTCGATCACCTGCTGCACGAACGCGCCCAGGTGGGTCCGGCGATCGGCGGGCCGCCACCAGTCCGCGACCGCGATCAGCCCGATCAGCGCGGCACCGGCCAGCCCGACGACGGCGAGCCTGGCGACCGACACCCGCCGTCCGGTGAGCAGCAGCAGGAACACCGCCAGCCCGACGACGAACGACGGCACCCCGCCGAAGTCGGCGCCCCAGCCGGGCCAGCCGTCCGCGAAGATCGCCAGCAGGCCGTACGCCAGGCACACTGTGACTGCGATCCACCTGCGGCGCCGGAGCAGATGCGCGACCCCGGCGAGCATGAGGATCGTGCCGGTCGAGAAGACGGCGTACGCCATGTTGCCGAAGCCGTAGAACCTGCCGCCGGTCACGGGCTCATAGCCGCTCACCGCGTTCACCTGCAGATGCGAGCCGGTCGTGACGTCGATGAGCAGGGCCAGCGAGCTCACCCCGGCGACCACGGTGAGCGGCCCGAGGACGTGCCCCCGCCATGGTCCGGCGAACGCGAGCCCGGCGATCAGGCCGGCCAGGGCCAGGATCGTCCCGATCAGCGCGGGCATCGGGTGGGGGAAATTCCACCACGGCACGAGCTGGGCGAGGAACGCCGAGATCGGCAGCGCGCCGCTGACCACCGCCACCACCCGGACGGAGGCGGGCATCCGACGGCGCCTGCGGACCACCACGGCGGCCAGGCCGTAGAAGAGCAGTTGTACGGCGACGAGCGCGATGAAGAACGGCTCGCGCACCTGCCTGAGCACCTGACCGGCGAGGTCGGCGTCGGCGAGACCGGCCACCGTCTCGCCCGCGTCGGCCGGGGCGTCGCCGTCGCCGCGCCACGGCTTGCCGACCACCTCCTTCGGCGTTTGGAGGCCGAGCACGCGCAGGACGGTCGCGGTCAGGTCGGTGATCGTGACCAGCGCGTCCTGGCGGGTGGAGGCCGTGGTGAGCGACCCCGGTCCGTACGGCTCCGGGCCGCCGCCGACGGCGATGGCGACGTGAAGGTGGGCGGTGGCTGCGGTGTCCGACAGGCCGGCGACGAGCACGGTCGCGTCGGGGGCGACGCGGGAGAGCACCTCACCGATCGTCCGGTCGGCCGCGGCGGCGGCGTTCCGCCGTACGTCGGGCGGGAGATCGGCTCCCCCGTCGGCCAGCCATGCCTCGGCGATCTGGGCCGCCTCGGCGAAGACCGCGGTGTACGGACTGAGGTCGGCCGACTCGGCCGCGGTCGCCGCATATTTCTGGACTTTTCCACTTTCGTCGGCGGCACCGAGCGCGGCTCCCGGACCGATCGCCGCCATCGTCCCCCCGGCGGCCGTGATCGTCTGCCCGAGAAGCCCGATGCGCGCCTTGTAGGGGCTCGATTTCTGGTGGGCGACGAGACCGGCCCAGCCCGGGATGACGGCGGCGCCCGACCCGTCCGTGGCCACGACAGGTGCCGGGGCCGCTGCGCAGGCCAGACCGGAAGCCCGGTGCTGCGCCGAGGGGGGCGGAGCCCCGGCGCGCTGCCCCGCCGAGACGGTCAGCCATCCGGCGACCGGGCAATTGATCGAGCGGCCCTCCGGCGGGATGGTCCTGGTCGACAGCGAGGCCGTGCCCCCCTCGGCCGCCAGGCCCCATAGGTTGGGGGTACGCACCGGGTCCAGGTCGTCCCACCGGAGACCGGGCACCCCGATCACCACGACCTGGCCCTTCACCTGCGCGCCGGCCGGGGCCGGGAGACCCACGGCGACGAGGCAGCCCAGCAGCGCGACCAGCAGCGTCAGCACCCGCCGCCACGTGCCGCCGCCTCGTCCGCACAGGCCGAGGCTCGTGGTCTCCGCACTCGGCACTGTTCGGGCTCCTCGGCTCTGATGCGAAACGACAGGGACGGGGAACCCCACGGTAGCCTCCCTTTCCATGACGACCGGCCGGACGATCGGGAGATCCGTGTGGGCGTGGGCACTCGCCCTCGCGGTAATCGCCCTGGCCGCGACCCCCCTGGTCGCCCACTGGCTGACCAACCCGGAAGACCAGCGGCTGGTGGACCTGGACGTCTACCGTACGGGCGGATCGGCGATCCTGCGCGGGCTTCCCCTCTACGACGTGATCACTCCGGCGCCGCAGCTGCTGCCGTTCACCTACCCGCCCGTCGGGGCCATGCTGGCGGTGCCGCTCGCCGTGATCTCCTGGCCGGCGGCCCAGTGGGTGTGGACAACAGCGATCTTCGTCGCGCTCGCCCTCACTGTGAGGCTCGCCTTCCGCCCGCTCTTCGACGGCGTCCGTACGGCGGCCTCGGCCGTACGGGCGGGAACCGGCCTCGCGGGCGGGGGCGCGGTGGCCGTACCGCTGCTTCTCGCCCTGCTGACCGTCGCGTGCACCTATCTGATGCCGATCAGGGACCAGGTGCGGTTCGGCCAGGTGGATCTGTTCCTCGTGGCCTTGTGCCTGCTCGACTGCGTGGCCCGCCGGCCGCGCTGGCCACGCGGGATGTTGATCGGCCTGGCGACGGCGGTGAAGCTCACCCCGGGAGTCTTCCTGATCTACCTCGCGGTCACCGGGTTCCCACGCGGGGACGGCGATCCCGGGCAGCGCCGGGCGTTCTTCATGGCGACGTTCACGGCGGCCCTGCTCACGCTGCTGCCGTTCCTGGTGATCACGCAGGACGCGTGGGACTTCTGGTTCGGCGCGCTGCTCGACTCCGAGCGGCTGGGCGCCAACGCCGCGACGACCAACCAGTCGCTGCGCGGCATGCTGCTCAGGCTCTACCTGCCCGGTCCGCCGACCCAGGCGATCTGGCTCGCCGCCGTCGCCGTGATCGGTTGGTACGGCTTCCGCCACGCCCGCCGCGCCTTCCGCGACGGCGACACGCTGACCGGGGTGGCGCTGACCGGGCTGATGGCCGTACTGCTGTCGCCGGTCGCGTGGATCCACCACCTGGCCTGGGTGACGGTGGTGCTCGCCGCGCTGGCCGGGTCGGGCCGCGACCGGACCCGGCTGCTGGTCGCCGGGGGTGTCTGGCTCTACTACGTGCTGCCCATCCCCTGGTGGGGCGTGACGATCAAGGCACTGGAGATCCCGGTCTTCAGCCCGGTCGTCGGGAAGATCGTGCAGAACGCCTTCGGCCTGGGCGCCGTCGCCCTCGTCTGGCTGCTCGGCTCCTGGCTCCCCCGCCGCACCTCCCGTCGTGATCTTTCGAACTCCGGCTGTGCGCCGTCCACGGCCCGTTGACACGTATTCCGGCCGATGCGCAGGCGGTCGCCGTCGGGGCAGCGCGAGGTCACCGCGGTGGGTGGGTTGAGGCGCTTCCGACCTGGCGGGTGTGTGAATGCACTCACCGAGTGGTCAGGCGGGGATAACCTTGATGGCATGTCAAAGCTCGCCTACCTGGGCCCCCGGGGCACCTTCTGCGAGGCGGCACTACGGCTCCTGGCACCCGAAGTCGAGGGCGTGCCGTGTGCGAACGTGTCGGCCGCGTTGGAAGCCGCCCGCCACGGCCTGACCCAGGGCGCCGTCGTCCCCATGGAGAACTCGGTCGAGGGAGCGATCACGCAGACCCTCGACGAACTGGCCTGGGGAACGCCGCTCCTCATCACCGGCGAGCTGCTGCTGCCCGTGGAGTTCTCCCTGCTGGTCCGGCCGGGCACCGAGCTCGCCCAGATCAAGCGGGTGACCACCCACCCCGCCGCGCACACCCAGTGCCGCGGGTTCGTCGAGCGTGAGCTGCCCGGCGCCGTCGTGATCGCGGCGGCGTCCACGGCCGCCGCCGCGCAGGAGGTGGCCGCGCCCGCCTCGCCGTACGACGCGGCGATCAGCCCTGCGATCGCGGGCGAGTACTACGGCCTCGTCGAGATCGCCTCGAACATCGGCGACCGCTCCGACACGGTCACCCGGTTCATCCGGGTGAGTCCGCCCGGCCCGCTGCCCGAGCCCACCGGCGCCGACCGCACGTCGCTGGTCGCCTACCTGCAGAACGATCACCCCGGTGCGCTGCTGGAGATGCTGAACGAGTTCGCGGTGCGGGGCGTCAACCTCACCCGCATCGAGTCGCGCCCGACCGGCGACGGCATAGGCCACTATTTCTTCCACTTCGACTGTGAGGGCCACGTCTCGGAGGCCCGGGTCGGCGAGGCCATATCGGGCCTGCGCAGGCTCTCCTCCGACATCCGTTTCCTCGGCAGTTTCCCGCGCGCCGACGCGGTCGCGCCGCAGGTCAAGCGGGGTACGACCGATGCGGATTTCGCCGAGGCAGCCGACTGGCTCGGCCGCGTACGCGCAGGTCGGGTGTGACGACGAGGGCGACCCGCTCCGGTAGCCTTTGATCCGTGATTGACCTGCGTACCCTTCGTGAGAACCCTGACCGGCTCCGGGCGTCGCAGCGCGCCCGCGGCGAAGACGACTCGGTCGTCGACACCCTGCTGTCGCTCGATGAGCGGCACCGGGCCGCACTGACCGGCTTCGAGTCGCTGCGCGCCGAGCAGAAGAGCATCGGCAAGTCGGTGTCACGGGCCTCCGGGGACGAACGGCAGGCGCTGCTCGACCGTGCCAAGGAGCTGGCCGCGCAGGTGAAGGCCGCCGAGGCCGAGGCCGAAAAGCTCGCGGCCGAGCTCGACACGGTGCTGCAGAACGTGCCCAACATCGTGGAACAGGGCGCACCGGCGGGTGGCGAGGACGACTACGTCGTCCTGGAGGAGATCGGCGAGAGGCCCTCCTTCGACTTCGAACCCCGTGATCACCTCGAGCTTGGCGAGCGGCTCGGCGCCATCGACGTCGAGCGCGGCGCCAAGGTCTCCGGGGCGCGGTTCTTCTTCCTGAAGGGCGTCGGCGCCCGCCTCCAGCTCGGCCTGCTCAACATGGCCATGCAGCAGGCGATCGAGGCCGGGTTCATCCCGATGATCACCCCGGTGCTGGTGAAGCCCGAGGCGATGCAGGGCACCGGCTTCCACGTCGCCCACGACAAGGAGATCTACCGCCTGCCCGAGGACGACCTCTACCTGGTGGGCACCTCGGAGGTGCCGCTGGCGGCGTACCACTCCGACGAGATCCTCGACACCCGTTCGCTGCCGCTGCGGTACGCCGGGTGGTCGTCCTGCTTCCGGCGCGAGGCCGGGTCGTACGGCAAGGACACCCGCGGCATCATTCGCGTCCACCAGTTCGACAAGGTGGAGATGTTCTCCTACTGCCACCCGGACGATGCCCACGAGGAGCACCTGCGCCTGCTCGACTGGGAGAAGGAGATGCTGGCCAAGGTCGAGCTGCCCTACCGCGTGATCGACATCGCGGGCGGCGACCTGGGCACATCGGCGGCCAGGAAGTTCGACTGCGAGGCCTGGCTGCCGAGCCAGGGCCGCTACCGCGAGGTCACCTCGACGTCGAACTGCACGGACTTCCAGGCCCGGCGGCTGCGGGTGCGCTATCGGGGCGAGGACGGCAAAGCGCGCAACGTCGCCACCCTGAACGGCACGCTCGCCACCACCCGGTGGATCGTGGCCATCCTGGAGAACCACCAGCAGGCCGACGGCTCCGTGGTCGTGCCCAAGGCACTGCGACCGTACGTGGGCCTCGACGTCCTGCAGCCGGACTCCCTCTAGAGCGTCGGCCGAGTGAACGGGCACCGTCGAGAAAGTCCCTGATCGGCGGCTCCCGTCGCTCCACCCGCCAGGGTTCGTCGCGGGCTCGGAAAATTTCCGCGGGGCCCGGGGACGAGCCGGGAGGAGGCTCCGGTCCGCTGCCAGGCCCCGCCCAGGCGGGGCTCGGCATGCGGTCCCCGACCCGCTCCCTGCCCGCCCCGGCCGGCTATCGCTCGACCGGTTCTCGGTCACCGGTCCTCAGGTTCGGCCTGAGGACCATGGAACCCCGAATCGAGCAAGTGCTTGGCCGGGTGCATTCCCGGCAGACCTCTCCGACCTGCGCCTTTCTGACTCGGCGGGGCGATGCGCCCCACAGATCGGGTCAGGAATCGGATCGTGATCTGCGGGAAGACCTGTCATGAATGTTTCATGACATCCCGCGAAATGATGAAGGCGGGACCCGCGTGAGCGGGACCCGCCTCCTATGCGGTGTCTTCGGTCAGTCAGACACGTTCAGTTGGGTTCGTCTTCGCGTCAGATGCCGCGGACGTTGGAGGCCTGGGGCCCCTTGGGGCCGGCGATGACCTCGAACTCCACCCGCTGACCGTCCTCCAGGTTGCGGTAGCCGCTACCGGAGATCGCGGAGAAGTGCACGAAGACGTCGGGCTCCCCGCCGTCCGGAGCGATGAAGCCGAAGCCCTTCTCAGCGTTGAACCACTTGACGGTTCCCTGAGCCATTTAACGTTCTCCCTAAGGAAGTGAATCTTTCGGGACCACACCTCGTGGCCCCGGTGTGTCGCACAGCTCCCCGGGTGGCTCATACAGTCAAACTGGTTTTCGCTACGGGAACAGCTAATACAACGCCTACACATCTAACACTATTCGGCGCACTCCCAAGTCCCGAAGGGCAGGATTTCCGTCCGCGCCGCGCGGACCCAAGTGGTCGACGCGAGGGCTTCCCTACTCAGAGCCGTACGCCCGCAGCCGGACGATCGCGGTCTCCACCATCCCGATGGCGACGTTGCGCCGTGTGGACGGTGGCGGACGGTGGCCATATGAATCGTGTCAGTCGTGCCGGCGCGGAACTCCGGACCCGGCCCTTCATCCCGCACGTCGAACACCCTACCGGATGCCGTTGTCGAGACGGCGGCCTCTGTGCCGTCATCCCCGGCGGGTAACCTCATGCCCGGAAGGGCGGCCGCACGTCGGCACGCCACGGTGTGAACGGGAACCTGCCATGAACCTCCCCCGCCTTGTCGCCACGGACCTCGACGGCACGGCACTGCGCTCCGACGGCACGATCTCCCCCCGTACGGCCGCCGCCTTCGCGAGAGTGGAGGACGCGGGCGGCACGCTGGTCTTCGTCACCGCACGGCCGCCCAGATGGATGCACGACGTCGCGGAAGCCGTACGGCATCACGGGCTGGCGATCTGCGCCAACGGTGCGCTCGTCTACGACCTGCACACCGAAGAGATCGTCGAATCGCATCTGATCGAGCCGATCGTCCTGGAGGAGTCCATCCAGCGGCTCAGCACACGCCTGCCCGGTCTGGCGTTCTCAGTGGAGTACGAAGGCGGTTTCGCCCATGAGGCCGGCTACGTGCTCGACGGCTGGGACTCCCGCAGGACGCACGGCGTGCGGGTGGCGGCGCTCACGGCACTGGCCTCGCGGCCGTGCGCGAAGCTGCTGGCGCAGCATCCTTCGATGAATCCGGACGAACTGCATCGCCAGGTCCTCGATCTCGTCGGAGACCTGGTGACGCCGACCCATTCGAGCGGGCACGCGCTGATCGAGATGAGCGCCCGCGGTGTGACCAAGGCGACGGCGCTCGCCGCGCTGGCGAGCGAGCGGGGGATCAGGCCGCAGGAGGTGGTGGCCTTCGGCGACATGCCCAACGATCTCCCGATGCTCACCTGGGCCGGAACGGCGTACGCGGTGGCGAACGCCCACCCCGACGTCCTGGCCGCCGTCGACCATGTGACGGCGGCCAACAACGACGACGGGGTGGCCCTCGTGCTGGAAGACCTTTTCGGCCTCTAGAGACCTACCTGCCCCCGAGGTCCGTCCGGGGATGCTCCGGAGATCGGAGAGGGTCGGAAGAGGTGGTCTAAAGGTAGGGGCCGCCGGCGCGGTTGCCGTCGTCGTGGCCCTGCTGCGTCATGCCGCCGGGGAGGGCGCGACGCATCTGCTCGAGCTGGGCCCGCGCCGCCATCTGCTGCGCGAACAAGGTGGTCTGGATGCCGTGGAACAGGCCCTCCAGCCAGCCCACGAGCTGGGCGTGCGCGACACGCAACTCGGCGTCGCTGGGCGCGCTGCCGTTCTCGTCGCTGAACGGCAGCGACAGCCGTTCCAGCTCGGCCACCAACTCCGGCGCGAGACCCTCCTCGAGTTCCTTGATGGAACTCTGATGGATCTCCTTGAGCCGCTTGCGGCTCGCCTCGTCCAGGGGAGCCGCCCGCACCTCTTCGAGAAGCTGGCGGATCATGCTGCCTATCCGCATCACCTTCGCGGGCTGCTCGACGAGGTCGGCGACGGAGCGCTCCTCCTGCCCGTCCGCCTTGCCGCCGTCGCCGCCGGAGATCGAGAGGCCGTTGGGCCCCACGACCACGACCTGTGGGGTGCTCTCGTCTGCGTTCATCGGTCGGTACCACTCCTGATTCGCTTCGGCTGGGCTCGCGATTGGACTCGCGGTCCAACCTAACTCACCGGACCAGCAGGATTTTCCCAACATGCTCGCCCGCTTCCATCATGCGGTGGCCTGCCGCGGCGTCGGCGAGCGGCACCGTGGCGTGCACCACAGGCCGGATCACGCCCGCGCCGATCAGCGGCCAGACGTTGTCCACCACACCGCGGCAGATCACCCCCTTCTCGTCCACCGGACGGGCCCGCAGACCGGCCGCGAAGACGGTGCCGCGCTTGGCGAGCAGCGTGCCGAGATCGAGCTCGCCCCTCGCGCCGCCCTGCAGGCCGATGACGACGAGCCGCCCGCCGACGGCGAGGGCCCTGAGGTTCCCCGGCAGATATCTGGCCCCGATGATGTCGAGGATCACGTCGGCCCGGCCGGCGAACCGCTCGGCGAAGTCCTCCTCGCGGTAGTTGACGGCCTCGTCCGCGCCCAGGTCGAGGCAGCGCCGGATCTTCTCCGCCGATCCCGCCGTCACCAGCACGCGCGAGCCGTACGCCTTGGCGAGCTGTACGGCCAGCGTGCCGATGCCGCTGGCACCGCCGTGCACGAGCAGCGTCTCGCCCTTGCGCAGCCGCGCGGCCATGAAGACGTTCGACCAGACCGTGCAGGCAACCTCGGGAAGGGTGGCGGCCTCGGTCAGCGAGACGCCCGCCGGGATCGGCATGACCTGCTGCCAGGGGACGGCCACCCGCTCGGCGTATCCGCCGCCGGCGAGCAGCGCGCAGACCTGGTCACCGGTCCGAAACCCCTCGACGTCCTCGCCGACCTCCACGATCACACCCGAGCACTCCAGGCCGGGGACCTCCGACGCGCCCGGAGGCGGCGGATAGTTGCCCCTGCGCTGGAGGACGTCGGCGCGGTTGACCGCCGAGGCGACCACGTCGATGACCACCTCACCCCGTGCCGGACGCGGATCGGGGAGTTCCTGCCAGACCAAAACCCCCGAGTCACCGGGCTCCGAAATCACGATGGCACGCATGTGACCTAAAGTAGCGTGGCGGGGAAGAGTACAGTTGCCCACATTGACCGTATTACATGGCGCTACTCTGCAATGTGTTTGCTACCCCATTAGCCCATCCCGAGGGGGTACCCGGTGGCGAAACATGATCGAGAGGATCCCCACCTCGAGGACCAGCTCGCATGGCTGGACGCCATCAAGGAGATGCCCGACGAGGTGGAGATCGCGGTGAGCGCCGTGACCTCGGCCACCCTCGCGCGTCCACAGCAGCCGCCCACACCGGAGCAGGACGAGGACGCGGAACGGAGCGGTGGACACGACACCGTGTCTTTCGGCGGTCAGGGCACCGGACCGTTCGGGGTTCAGGACACCGCCACTTTCGGCGTTCGGCACGCCGAGCAGCCGGCGGCCGAGCCTGAGAGCGCCTCTCCGTACCCATCGGACCCCTGGCGTCTGGTGTCGCCCGACTCCCTCCCCCGCCCCCTGGCGGCCGACCCTGTTCCCGGCCCGCTCTCGGGTCCGGCGTCAGGTCCGCTCTTCAGCGGTACGACGACCGACGGGGTGCACGGCGCGCCGACGGCGGCGGACACGGCCGAGACCAAGACCGCGGGGCCGGACACCGGTGAAGAAGGCGCCGCCCTCGGCCGCGGCGCCTTCGCGTCCTCCCCCGCGGACACCGACGCGTACAGTCTGGGCGGGCTGGGGGCCTTCGGCGACAGCGCGACCGGGGGCAGCGGGGCCGGGGGCAGCGGGGCCGGGGGCGCCGACGGGCCGTACAAGCCCTGGTCGGGCCAGGGGGACGACTCCTCGTCCTCTTCCTCTTCAGGTTCTTCGCCGGTTTCTTCGACGGCCTCGGCTTCGGGTTCGGGTTCGGCTTCAGGTTCGGGTACGGCTTCGGCGGAGTCGCCTGGCTCGTCGGAGTTTTCCGGCTCCGGGAGGGATCAGCCGCTACGCGGCTGGTTGGAGCCCGCGGTGCCGGTGGATCCGTCGATCAAGGCGGCGTCGGCCGACCCGCCGGCGCAGGAGGAGCCGGAGTTCGGACAGAATCCCTCGTCTCCGGCTTCCCCGGCCACGCTGTCGGCGACCTTCCCCTCGTTCCCCGCCTTCCCCTCCTCGCCGGTCTCCCAAGACTCGGAGAGCACGTCGCGTTTCGCCTCCGCCGATTTCGCCTCCTCCGGCAGCAAGGGGCCCACTCCCCTCGACGGCAAGCCGCTCTTCACCACGGGTGAGTTCGACACCGGCGGGCACAGCACCGGGAAGTCGGAAGCAGGGCAGTCCGACACAGGGGAGTTCGACACCGGCGAGATCGCCAAGCCGCACTTCGCCACCGGATCGTCCAATGAGCCGGCGGCCGGCCACACCGAGTCCGGCGGATATCCGGACGATCGCTCCACCGGTCCTATCAGGGGTTTTCCGGCCGCGGAGGCGCGTGAGGCCTACGAGCGGGACCGCGACTCGGCCGGCGACCGGGACGGCGATCCCGGGGCGAACGATCGAGATCACGGTCCGGGCGCCGAGCGCGAGCACGAACAGCACCGGCGCGACCGGGCGGCCTCAGGCGAGCGTGAGCCGTACCAACCGAGGCGCCGGCAGGCACCGGCGAACCCGCCGTTCGGCGGCAAATCGGCACGCGGGACCGGCACGGGCACGGGGAAGCCGACCGCGGACAGCCTCGACCCGGTCAGCCTGCTGCGGGGTCGGCGGAACGCTCCCGCTTCCGGGTGGCGGCGGCTCATCTATCGGGCGTCGGCCGGGTTGATCAAGCCGGGCGAGCCCGCGGAGGTGCGGCGCCGCCGCGAGCTGATGAACCGTGCCAGGACGCCGGTGGCGGGCGGGCATCATCGGGTCGCCGTGCTGAGCCTGAAGGGCGGGGTGGGCAAGACCACCACGACCGTCGGTCTCGGGGCGACCCTCGCGCAGGTGCGGGGCGATCGCGTGATCGCGGTCGACGCCAACCCCGATCGTGGAACGCTCTCGGACAAGGTCGAGCTGGAGACGTCGGCGACCGTACGCGATCTGCTGAACGAGCGCGCACAGATCACCCGATATGTGGATATCAGGGCGTTCACCTCGCAGACGCCCTCGCGGCTGGAGATCCTCGCGTCCGACCGTGACCCGTCGGTGTCCGAGGCGTTCAGCGCGACGGACTACCACACGGTGGCGCAGGTGTTGGAGAACTTCTACTCGATCTGCATCACCGACTGCGGCACCGGCCTGCTGCACTCCGCGATGTCGGGCGTCCTGGGCATGGCCGACCAGATCGTGCTGGTCAGCTCACCGTCCGTGGACGGTGCGCGCGCCGCGTCGGCGACGCTCGACTGGCTGGAGGCGCACCACTACGACGACCTGGTGCGGGCCGCCAGCGTCGTGCTGTGCAGCGTACGGCCCCGGTCGAAGTCGACAGTCGATCTGGACAAGCTCGAGTCCCACTTCGCCGCCCGCTGCCGGGCCGTGGTCCGTGTGCCGTACGACCCACACCTGGAGGAGGGTGCGGAGATCGATCTCGAACGGCTGCAGGAGACCACGCGAGACGCGTACCTGCGGCTGGCCGCCAGCGTGGGCGACGGGTTCGTCGGTGCGCAGGCGTTGACGCAGCGCCGGTTCTCCGAAATTCCGGACCACCTGTAGCCGGTCGGACACCTGAGCGGTTCCCGAGGAGTGGGTACGAGTGCGGGACCGTACAGGCGGGTGGCCGACTTCCCCGGGGGTCGATCGGCCTCTTGAGACGATCGGCCTCTTGAGACGATCGGCTTCCTGGAACGGTCGACTTCCTGGGTTGGTCGCCTTCCTGAGTTAGCCGCTTTCCGGGGCTGATCGCCTTCCGGGGACGGTCGGCTCCTGGTCAGGCCGACTCCGCCATGACGCGTTCGTAAGCCTCCTGCAGGAGTCGCGACGCCGACGGACGGTCGGGGTCCGGGCGCGGGATGCCCAGGTGCACCTCGCGTAGTTCGTCCATCAGATCGTTCCAGAGGGACGGGCCGGCCTCCTCCAGCAGGCGTGCCCGCACGCTCAACTCCGGTGTCGTCGGACGGTGCCGAAAGCCCCACGAGCCGAGCGCGACCATGATCGGTACGGTCTGGATGCCCGCCTCGGTGAGACTGTAGGTTCCTCGCCGTCCTCGCTCCGCCTCCTCGTGTGTCAGGAGACCTCCGGCGACGAGGGCCTTGAGGCGGCTGCTCAGGATGTTCGAGGCGATCCCCTCCTCCGAGTTGACGAGAAGATCGCGAAAGTGCCGACGGCCGCCGAAGATCACGTCGCGCAGCACGATGAGGCTCCATCTGTCCCCAAGTGCCTCCACTGCGGCGTTGATCGCACATCCTGATCGCGGTTCGTCCCGCATGAACAACCAACCTCCCCGACGGCTCCTCAGTGATTGCAGTTCGCAACCACCTAGATTACTCTTCTCCCTCAGTGATTGCATACTGCAACTACTAGAGGAGAAGAGGAGATCTTCCGTGTCGCGAGTCAGGGTCCACAACTTCGCCATCTCCCTGGACGGCTTCGCCACCGGCGAGGGGCAGAGCCTCGACGCACCGTTCGGTCACGCCGGTCACCGGCTCCACCAGTGGTTCTTCGAGACACGCGCTTTCCGTACCATGCAGGGGAAGACCGGCTGCGGCAGCACCGGGGTCGACGATGCCGTGGCCCGCACGTGGAGTGCCGGCATCGGCGCGGAGATCATGGGCCGCTACAAATTCGGACCTCAGCGCGGGCCGTGGGAGAACCACGAGTGGACCGGCTGGTGGGGGCCGAACCCGCCGTTCCACACACCGGTGTTCGTCCTGACCCACCACCCCCGACCATCCCTGGAGATGGAAGGCGGCACCACATTCCACTTCATCGACGCCACCCCCGAGGAGGCGCTGCGTCAGGCGCGCGAGGCCGCGGGTCACCTGGATGTGCGGATCGGCGGCGGACCGAGCACCGTCCGCCGGTTCCTGGCCGCCGACCTGATCGACCACCTGCACGTCGTCATCGTCCCGATCATCCTGGGCCGCGGCGAGCGACTGTGGGACGGGCTCGAAGGACTCGAGGAGCGCTTCCAGATCGAGTCAGTGACCACTCCCGGTGGCGTCACTCACATGACCTTCACACGACCGTAGTCCGCTTTACTCGGACGCTCGGCGCCCCGATGCTTCCCTTCAGCACGCCAGGAGAGACAACGGACATGACCACGAACATCACCGCCAGAGACGGCACGACCCTCGCCGTCGACACGATCGGTCAGGGCATACCGGTGATCCTCATCGGTGGCGCGTTCAACGACCGTTCGACCGTGGCCGAGCTGGGCGCCGAGCTGGCATCGGGCTTCACGGTGGTGACCTACGACCGACGCGGCCGGGGAGCCAGCGACGACAGAAGCGAGGACTACCTGGTCGCCAACGAGGTCGACGACCTGGCAACGGTCATCGAGCATGTCGGCGGCGAGGCCTCGGTGTTCGGCCACTCTTCGGGCGCCGTCCTCGCGTTGGAAGGGGTTATGCGCGGGCTGACGATCGACCGGGTCGCCGTCTACGAGCCCTCGTACCGCGCCGAGGAGAATCAGCCGAAGCCACCGGCCGACGTCCACGACCGGCTCAAGGCCCTGCTCGCCGCCGGGGACCGCGATGGCGCCACGGAGCTTTTTCTCGGCGAGGTGGTCGGAGTCCCAGCCGAGGTGATCGCCGGGATGAAGGCCGGAGAGACGTGGCCGTTTATGGTCGACAAGGCCCCGAGCCTGCCGTACGACGTGCTGCTCAGCACACCGTGGCAGCTGATGCCACTCGAACGGATCGCCGGCATCGGCGTGCCGGTGCTGGCGGTCTACGGCGACCAGACCTCGCCCGGCCTCGCGGCGGCGACGAAAACGGTCGCGGCGACCGTGCCGGGTGCCGAACTGCTGGTGATGACCGGAGAGGACCACGCGGTGCTGCAGCGGCCTGCGGCGCTGGCGGCGACCCTGGCGAAGTTCTTCGGCTGAAAGCAGGTCGGAGGGCCGTCCAACGGCGCTGCTCACGGCCGATTCCGGCTGCCCGGCACGACGAGCCCAGGGCGCCTAGCCCAGAGACGCGGGTACGGACTGCCGGAGCGAGTGATCCCTTTTCCGTCGCGACCCCGGGGCGGGTGATGAGAGACTAAGGTGCGGTATGACACCTTCGGGTGTCGGCCGAGGAGAGCTCGCCTAGTGGACGATGGCGGCGGTCTTGAAAACCGCTAGGGCCGGTGACGGTCCTCGTGGGTTCGAATCCCACGCTCTCCGCTGATCAAGCCAAAACGGCGTCTGACCAGCGGCTTCGCCCGGTTCAGACGCCGTTGATCGTTTCAGCCATGCGCAGCCATACGCCACCAAGAGCAGCCCTCGGCCGCTGTCCACGTTATATTCACGGGATGATCTTGAGGGTGTCTGTCCAGGTCGTACCCTAGTTGATCTCTGGCGACGCACCTCGCCAGGGACACAACTGTTCGTTGGGATGTTTCCCATAAAGCGGGTGCTCTGTTGGCTGCCGCTTCCGGCTCTCGGTCCGGCGACTTGCGGTCCTGCTCCTCTTGCCACCGTATTACAGATCAGACCGTTCCCGGAGCGGCCCGCAGCCGGGTAATCATACACCAACCAGGATGGCGGCGTGCATGGCCTATCCTCTTCGATTCGAATAACGCCCTCATAGATCTGGATCCCCGGGTGGTTGACTAACTGGCCGCGCTTGACCGCACACACCGAGAGGTGTTCTTCACCAAGATCCGCGAGCGCTCCCCCCTGCCTGGTCATCGAAGAGCTATGGGGCCGCTATCGGAGACGGATGCCGTACCCCGTGCGCTGTCGGCCTGAGGTGCTCGACGGCCTGGCCTGGCTACGGGCGTCCAGGTGGTGGGTAGCGATCGTCACCCACGGCGGACAACCAGCTCGGGAAGATCCGCAAACCGGGTTGGCCGAGACCGTCGACGCCTACGCCCTGTCGGGAGCCGAGGGCATCCGCAAGGCCGAGGCCGGTCTGTTCTAGAACACGTCCAAGGAATACGACGCAGGGCGGATAGGCAATCGGTGACAACCTGGCCACTGACATAGCCGGCTGACGCGCCGCCGGTCTCCGAACAATGCGGGACCGCGGAACCTGGCCCGAGGTGCGAGCGCAACGCCGCCGTAGTCCGCAACGTACTGGAGGCTATGGAGATCCTCCACGAGCACGGGTAGCGGTACCATGCGGAATGGGCCTCAGACCGAAGCTGCATCCTTGACGAGGAAACTTCCTGACCGACACAGTATCTGCCTATGGTTAGGTCTCGTACTCGCATTCGGCGACATGTATCTGTTGGGTGTCTGGCTATCATGGTTCTTGGAGCCTGTTCTGGTGCTTGGGGTTGGCATCGTGACCAGAGTCCGTTGAGCATCAACCCGCCGCCTGATGGTCCCTGGCCGCAGACAGTCAGATCCACAGTTCAGGTATGCGACGAGTCTTTCGCGGATGTCTTCTGTGCCAACGAGTCAGACAGGAGACGGCATATCGAGCAGGCATTACGGAACCTCCCCCGGGTAGTGAACGTGCGCTTAAAGACCGGAGCTGAGAGGGTTGCGGACGCTCGTAGGACCGACCCCGACATGTCGCCGAATACGGCGTGGGCCGATCAATATGTTATGGAGTTTGGCCGGGGTACGGACGTTGTGTCGCTGCGCCACCGCTTGGCTACGATCCCCGGTCTCACTAACCCTTGGGTGGAGCGAACGTCTTTTTGGCACGACAAGGCCGAGATCACAATCCTGGTCTGCCCTGCCAAGGACAACAAAACCCTCCATTGTATAGGTCGAGGACAGGTGACCGCCGCTGAGCGCGGTCTCATCGAGGCGAAGTTGCGCAGCATGCCCGGGATCAAGAAGATCTATTTCGAGTCGCCTCAGCATCGGCGGAAGGTTCTTTCCCGTATGGAACGATGTCCACGACTGCGGCCCGACCTGATCGGATCTGCCTACCACCTTAAGCTCGAACCAGGCATGTCGGCAGAAAATTACTGGAAGGACTTGCGTGATCTTCCTGCGACTTTCTACGTCTTCGACACCCACAAGATCGCAGTTTCAGACACGAACCAGGTAGAACGCAAGCGGGACTGCTAGAGAGCTCCGAAAGGAAATTCCATTACTTGGGCGCCCCGGCTAATCGTGCGGTGATATTTGAGCGAGGGCCTGGCCGAAATCAAGCGGCTAATACGCCAGTCGCACATCGGGATGCGCCGAAGATCGGCACGTATCCGTGCACCTATAGCCGCCTGTCTGGGCAGATGTAGGGTGGACCGGCCAATTCGTGACGTGGAGTTGCTCCAGGCCGTGGCGCGGGTCAACCGGCCGATGCCGGGCAAACAGGTGGGCTACGTCGTCGACTACTACGGCGTCCTTGAGCACCTCACCGATGCACTCGGCGCCTACCAGCAGACCGATGTCGAAGACACCATGCGCAGCCTGTCCGAGGAGATCGAGAATCTCCACCCGGCGGCTGAAGCGGTCCGCGGCCTCCTGCGTCGTCACGGGGTGACCGACGCCGATCTCACCGGCTTCGCCCACAGAGCGGCCCTGGCCTTCGAGGACGAGCGGGATCGCTTCGCCTTCGACGAGGTGCTGCACGAGTTCCTCAACACGCTCGAACGCGTGCTACCTCATGAACACGCCCTTGGAGTACGTGTCTGACGCCCGGCGCTGGGGGATGCCGCAGAAACGCATCCGACGGCTCTACCGAGACGCGGAGGGCAGCACCTTCACGCTGCGCCGCTACGGGCGGGTCCGGGCGATGATCGCCGCTCACCTGGAAGGCCCGCAAATCGAACGGGTCATCCCGCCGGTCTCGCTCACCTCGGACGCCTTCGATGACATGGTGAGGGACATTCCGGCGCGTGAGGCCGCGGCCGAGATGGGGCACGCACTCCGCTTCCACTTGGAGGAACGGGTCAGACGAGAGGATCCGGAGAAGTACCTCCGGCTTTCGCAGCGGCTGGAGGAGATCTTGAAAAGCCTCCTCGGACGCTTCGAAGAGCAGGTCGAGGAGTTGGGTCCGCTCATCGAGCAGGCCCGTAGGGAGGACGAGGAGAACCCCGCCCTGGCGGGGCTCAGCGTGCTGGAACAACGGTTGTACCGGCTCATCGAGGAGAACGTGGCGGGGAATCCGGGAGTCGTTCGCGGGGAAATGGACCTGCGAGAACTGGTCAACATGGTGTGCGACACGGCCGCGCACGTGATGGGCAGTGTCGCGTATCAAGGCCAGAGCCAGGACGTCAGTGACCTGGCGAACGCCATTCACAGGCAGTTACTCCGCAGCGGCCTCCGCCCCGCGGGCGTGGACTGGACACCCTTGAAGATCATCGCGGAGGGCCTCGCAGCATACGCCAACGACAACCGTGCGCAGTTTCTGCGGAGGGCACGGGGAGAATAGGGCGGGTGACCGTACCGGCCGAAGATCGCACCCCGCAGGCGCTGAGGGACGACAGTCTCCTCACCGTCGACGGGTTGGCGCTGCGAGTGCGCGTCAGCGTCCGGCGCAGGCGCTTCGCGCTGACGGTAGAGCCGGACGCCGCTCTCACGCTGCACGTCCCGGAGGGACGCTCTGCATCCGACGCTGCGGATTTCGTACGTTCGCACCACACCTGGCTGATGAGCAGGCGGGCCCTGCGAGAGCGGGCCCGGCCGCTGAATCCAGCGAAACACCTTATAGAGGGGGAGGTCTTCCGTTATCTCGGCCGAACGTACCGGCTTTCCATCAGGGCGAACGAGTCGGAGAACGACAGGGTGCGGTTAGTGGCCGGACGTCTGCTCATGGGTCGTGAACTGGTCGAAGACACGGCACGCGGCCGGGCGGCACTGATCGACTGGTACTGCCGGGCCGGTCAGGCCTGGGTGACGGGACGACTCCAACCCTGGGCGGCCCGGATGTCCGTACCGGAGCCGGAAGTGGAGGTACGCGACCTGGGCAACCGCTGGGGAACGTACAGCGCGGCGGAAGAGGGGCGGGGTCCGGACCGGGTGAGCATCGGTTGGCCCCTCTTCCAGCTCCCTATGCACCTGATTGACTACGTCATCGCCCACGAGCTCGCGCATGCCCGGGTTCCCGGGCACGGCGCCCGGTTTTGGCGACTGGTGGGGCAAGCACTACCGGAATACAAGGAGCGCCTGATGGAACTCGACGAACTCGGACGGCGCATATGGATGGGAGAGATCATCTGACACGCCGGGCTGATGGACGAGACACCGGGTCGAGACCCTCTCCTACGTGAACATCCGGCCGGAGAATATGAAGCCTCCAGAGCAGAGCCCGATGACCCCTTCCACGAGCGGACTCGCCTCAGCATTCGCTGGCAGCTTGGTCTCTAGGCTGTTTCAAGATCAAAGCTGAATGCAGGGCGCTGCGTCGTTGACGCGACCGCCAGCCGTCGCGCGAGATAAGTCGCGGCCTATTTGTCCCCCGTGCGAGCTACCCGTAAGTGTCCACTGCGCGGTGACGATTCCAGGCCGTCGAATCCCTAGCGTTCTCGACGTAGCCGCGCCGCTCTGGTCGCGGAATCTCGCAAAGGAGTCGTCATGCGACTGTTGAAGCAGCTCGTGGTCGTCGGGGTGGTCGCCTTCGTCGGCAGCATGGGCGTGGGCGCGGTGCAGGGGAACACGTTTCTCACCCTGGTCCTCGGGGTCGCGACAGCCGTGCTTCTGGTGTTCGTGTACGGCTGGGTGGTGCGGTGGTCCGAGCACCGAGCGCCGGTGGAGGTGGCCAAAAAGGGCGCCGTCGCCGCCGTCGGCCGGGGATTGCTGATCGGTGTCGGAATGTTCGCGGCCGTCATCGTGAACATCGCCTTCCTGGGTGGCTACCGGGTCGACGGCCTCGGCTCGGTGACGGGTGCGATCGGGCTGTTCGGCCTCATGGCCGCCGTCGCCGTGACCGAGGAGCTGATCTTCCGCGGCATCCTGTTCCGGATCGTCGAGGAATGGGCCGGCACATGGATCGCGCTGACGCTGACCGGCCTGGTGTTCGGCCTGATGCATCTGGGCAACCAGCACGCCACTCTGTGGGGCGCGGTCGCCATCGCGATCGAGGCCGGCGGCATGCTCGCCGCCGCCTATGCCGCCACCCGCACCCTGTGGGTGCCGATCGGCCTGCACCTCGGCTGGAACTTCGCCGCGGCAGGCATTTTCAGCACCGAGGTCTCCGGCAACGGCGCGACGCAGGGGCTGTTGAACGGCGTGACCTCAGGCCCGGCCCTGCTCACCGGCGGTGACTTCGGGCCGGAGGCGAGCCCGTACGCGGTCGTGTTCGGCCTGCTGCTGACGATCGTGTTCCTTTGGCTGGCCCGCCGGCGCGGCAACCTGGTCCCCCGGCGGCGCGGCGCCCGGTCCGACGCGGCCGCTACGCTCGCTCGGTGATCGACTTCCGGTGGGTCCCGGACCGGTGGCGGCGGTGTGATGTGGTGGTCCGGGATTTCCCGTTCGCGCTGCTGCTGGCCGTCGCGTCCTTCCTGCCGGTGTTGCGCGGCTACGGAACGCAGCTCGGCGACCTGCCGACCCGCCCCTTCGACACGCCGGCCGTCCTGGTGATCGCCCTCGAGTGCCTCCCGCTCGCCGTCCGCAGGCGCTGGCCTGCCGTCTGTCTCGTCCTGGTGTCGCTCGGCTTCGCGCTCGACCAGCTCCGCGCCTACCACACGGTGGCGGGCACCGCACTGCTCATCGCGCTCGTGAGCGCGGGCGCCTATCTGGAGCGTCACCGGCGCGTCACCGTGGCCCTGCTCTCCGCTGCGTACCTGCCACTGGCGGTCGCGCTCGACCGGGCCGGCTCGGTCGAGGGAGTGGAAGGATACGTGACGTTCTACCTGGTGCTGGTACTCGCGTGGGGCATCGGGGCCTGGCTGCGCTACACCCGGGCCACCGAGGCCGAACGCCGCCGCCACATCGCCGAGGCCACCCGCACCGCCGAACGCACCCGCATCGCCCGCGAACTCCACGACGTCGTGACCCACCACGTGACGGCGATGGTCGTGCAGGCCGAGGCGGCACGCTACCTGACCGCCGCACCCGATCGACTCGATGCGGCGCTGAGCGCCGTCACCGACACCGGGCGGCGGGCCATCACCGACCTTCGGCACCTGCTCGACCTGCTCAACCCCGACCATCACCCCGACGTCAGGACACCGTCCGTCCGTGAACTTCGGACACTGGTGGAGCAGACGCGCCGGGCCGGGCAGCCGGTGGAGTTCACCGAGGAGGGCGAGCCGACGGAGCCCGCCGGCAGCGCCGAGTACGTGGTCCATCGGGTCGTGCAAGAGTCTCTGACAAACGCCCTCAAACACGCCCATGGCAGCCGTACCGTGGTGCGCGTGCGCTATGGCGAGAGGGAGATCGTCGTGGAGGTCGGCACCGATGCTTCCACCTCGCGGACCGGCTCTCCCGGCGGAAGCGGGCGGGGCCTGGCCGGGCTCCGTGAGCGGGTCGACGCCCTGGGCGGCGAGTTCAGCGCGGGCCGGCGGGCGGACGGCGGATTCGCCGTGCGGGCGCGCATCCCCGCCGGGAGGCCCTCGTGAACGGACCGATCCGGGTCGTGATCTGCGACGACCAGGCGCTGATCCGCACCGGGTTCGCGACGATCGTCGGCGCGCAGCCCGACCTGGAGGTGGTGGGCGAGTGCGGGGACGGCCGCAGCGCGGTCGACCTCGCCCGCCGGCTGAACCCGGACGTGGTGGTGATGGACGTACGGATGCCGGTGCTCGACGGCATCGAGGCGACTCGCCTGCTCGCCGGCGCCGGGGTGACGCATCCGGTCAAGGTGCTCGTGGTGACGACGTTCAACCTGGACGAGTACGTGTACGAGGCGCTGCGTGCGGGGGCGAGTGGATTCCTGCTCAAGGACGCCCCACCGGCGCAACTCCTGCACGGCATCCGCACCGTCGCGACGGGTGCCGCCCTGCTGGCACCGGAGGTGACACGGCAGCTCGTCGGCAGGTACGCGGCGCGGATCCGTCCCGCCGAGGGCACGCCGGACGACGTCCCGCTGACGCCGCGCGAACTGGAGGTGCTGCGCCTCATCGCCGACGGCCTGTCCAACAGCGAGATCGCCGCGGCATTGGTGATCAGCCAGGAAACCGTGAAGACGTACGTCTCACGCATTCTCACCAAGCTCGACCTGCGTGACCGCGTACAGGCCGTGGTCTACGCCTACCGCAGGGGTCTGGTGACCTGAGCCGCGCGAGGATGAACCGGGGCGAGGGTGCTTACGTGGTGGAGGCATGAGACTGCGAATGTTCCTGCTCGTGGCGGTGACGGCACTGACCGCCGCAGCCTGTGGAGGAGTGGAACGGGGCACGTCGACGGCCGTGGCCGACGACGGGCCGGCGAAGCCGGCCGCCTTGTGGGGCGCGGAAGGCGGGTTCGTGACCGCGACCACGAACGCGCTGCGTCCGCCGAAGGTGGTGCTGTACGGCGACGGCCTGGTGATCGTCGACGCGAGCAGGCGGATGACGCTCACCGATGACGAGGCGGACGAGGTGGTCGCGCTGATGGAGAAGTACCTGAGCGGGCAACCCCCGACAGTGGAGCCGAAGCCGGGCGCACCTTTGGTGACGGACGTGCCGGACACCGTCCTCGCCGTACGTGGGAAGGACGGAAAGATGCTGGAGGTCCGGGTCCCGGCCTTGGAACAGCTCGCGGACTTCTATCCGAAGCAGTTGGTGGACGCGGAGAAGCTGATGGACGGACTCGGGGCCCGGGCCGCCGCTGAGGGCACCGACTATGCCGCCGCCCGCGTCAGGGTGGTCGCCGAAGGGGTCGCGTCGGCGGAGGGCAGGCCATCGCCGTGGCCCGAGGGCGTTCCGGAGCCTTCCGGCGTGGTGGACCCGGTCTGGCAGAAGGACGTCGAGGGGGCGGCGGCCAAGGCGATCATCAAGGCGGTTCCCGCCGGGCAGGAACACGACCGGCCGCTCTTCAGGACCGGCTCGGGAACGGTCTTCGTGCTCTCCTGGCGATATCTGCTGCCGCACGAACAGTCACCGGCCTCCCCGGGGCACTAGGGTCTGCCGCGAAAGTGCCGGTCACAGGACCGCGACCGGCACGGTCGCCTCGTACGTAGCGTACGGCGAGCCCGTCGTATCCCGCGGCCGCGGCCCGGTGGCGCTTGAGGCGGTGGGGACCTGCCGGTGATCGCCCCGAGCGCGGCGGTTGCGTCGTCCTCGGGGCTGCATCGGGCATCATCGGCGGGTTTCGATCCTCAGGTCGCCCGAGGTCACACTGCGGACGTGATCACTGGCGAGCATGGCGTGCGGATAGCCGAGTTCGAACGCGCTGGCCTCGTCGAGCCGGGCCAGTTGGGAGGTGGTGAAGTCGACCTCCAGGGCGCCCAGATTGTCCTCCAGCTGCGCGTGGGTGCGGGCGCCGATGATCGGTGCCGTCACGCCCGGATTCCGCAGGGTCCAGGCCAGCCCGACCTGGGCGGGTGTGCGACCCGTCTCCGCGGCGACCTCCTGCACGGCATCGGCGATGGCGAGGTTGCGCTCGGTGAGAAGGCCCAGGTTGGAGTTGAAGCTCTTGCGGGTGCCGTCGTCGGCTGCGATGTTCGCCGCGGTCAGGTCGTCGCGGCTGTACTTGCCGGTGAGCACCCCGCCGGCCAGGGGTGAATAGGGGATCACATCCAGCCCCATTTCCCGTGCCATGGGGATCAGGTCACGTTCCCCGGTACGCTCGATCAGGTTGTATTCGATCTGCAGCGCGACCAGCGGGGCCCAGCCACGCAGATCGGCGATCGCCTGCATGCGCGACACCTGCCAGGCCGGGGCGTTGGACATCGCAACGTACAAGATCTTGCCCTGCCGGACCAGGTCGTCCATGCCGCGGAGGATCTCCTCGACCGGTGTCGTGAAATCCCACACGTGCAGGTAGAGCAGATCGATGTAGTCCGTATCGAGCCGGCGCAGACTCGCTTCCACCGAAGTGAACAGGCTCTTGCGGTTGCCGCCCCCGGAATTGGGGTCGCCGGGTCGGCGCAGCGTCGTGTACTTCGTCGCCAGCACCAGGCTCTCGCGCCTGCCGCGGGTGAATTCGCCCAGCAGCCGCTCGGAGCTGCCATTGGTGTAGGTGTTGGCGGTGTCGATGAAGTTGCCGCCTCGCTCGACATAGGTATCGAACAGCTTGCGTGCCTCGGCATGCTCGGCTCCCCAGCCCCAATCGGTGCCGAAGGTCGCCGCGCCCAGCGCCAGCGGTGAGACCCGCAGCCCGGAGCGGCCCAGCAGCCGGTAGGTGTCGAGGGTGAGCGACATCGTGTCCTCCCACGTTCGTGATCCGTCGTCGAGAACAAGGCTGTAACCGCCGCGAGACGGGGGAAAGCGAAGGAGTTTCCTGGGAACGCCGGTCCTACCCCGGCTGTTGGGACCGAACATGACGACCCACACCGTGGACACGACACAGGAGATGGCGACTTTCCTACGGACCCGGCGCGAACGGCTGGACCCGCGCGAGCTCGGTCTGCCGTCGCGTCGGCAGGCCCGGCGGACCCCGGGACTGCGCCGCGAAGAGGTCGCCGAGCTGGCCGGGGTCAGCGTGGACTACATCGTACGGCTGGAACAGGCTCGCGGGCTGCGGCCCTCAGCGGACGTGGTGGAGGCGCTGGCCCGGGCGCTGCGCCTGGCCCCCGTCGAACGCGCCTACCTCTTCGACCTGGCCCGGCAGCGCCCCCGCAAAGCAGACAGGGCCGCGACCGCCGCAGCGCCGCCGCTGGCCCGGCTGGTCGCCGACCTGTCGCCGCTGCCGGCCATGCTGATAAACCACCGCTACGACATCCTGGCCTGGAACCATGAAATGACGAGGCTGCTGCTGGATTTCGACACCCTGCCGCCGGAACAGCGCAATTCGATGTGGCTGTGCCTTATGCATCCGCAGATACGCGAGTTCCACGTCGACCGGGAACGGCTCATACGGGAAGGGATCACCCACCTGCGCGCCGCGTGGGCCGCGCATCCGGAGGATCGGGTGCTGACCGGCCTCATCGCCGAATTCATCACTCGTGACGAGGACTTCGCGCGATTGTGGGACGAGCAGGACATCAAGGTCAACGGCCGCGGCCACAAGGTGATGCGTCATCCTGTCGCCGGTGTGCTCACAGTGCAGTTCGAAGTGCTCATGCCGCTTCAGGATCCAGATCAGCGAGTGGTGATCTTCCGCGCCGCGGACGATGAGAGCCAGTCGGCACTGGACCGGTTGTGCGCACGGTGAGGAGATTCGTGCGATGTCCGTCGACGAGCCCATGTCAGTCGAGCGGGGTACGCAGGAACGAGCGGATGGCGGGGACGAGGTCGGCGTGGGCGTCCTCAAGCAGGTAGTGACCGGCGCGGGGATAGACGCGAGTCCGGGCGGCGGGAAAACGCCGTCGCCATTCGTCCAGCATGGCGCGGTCGAAGACCAGGTCGCCCAGTCCCCAGGCGATCAGCATGGGCCGGTCGGCGAACTGCGCCAGCGACATGCTGATGCCCTGCAGCAGAGGCCAGGAGGGGTCGCCGGGGCGCAGCGGAATGTCCTGCACGAAGCGCTGGACGGCCACGCGGTGCTCGGGCCGGTCGTAGGGGGCCAGGAACGCCGAGCGCACCTGGGCGGGCATCCGGCGCCGGACTCCCAGCGGACGCCGGGTGGCGCAGCGGGCGAAGAGGTTGTGGCGCAGGAACAGGCGGGTCCCCAGCCGGGTGTCGCGCAGCACCCGGAACGGCAGCCGCAGCAGGGGGCGTACGCGTTCGCCGTGCGGATTGGGAAAGGCCGCGGTGTTCAGCAGGACCAGGCGGGCGACCCGGCGGGGGTGGCGGCAGGCCCAGGCCATGCCGATCGGCCCGCCCCAGTCGTGCAGTACGAGCGTCCAGCCACGTTCGGGGGCGCCGCCGCCGGTGATGAGATGTTCGATCAGGGCGTCCAGGTCATCCACGCGGGCGGCCAGGTCGTAGGGGTAGCGGTCGGCTCCCGGCTTGTCTGACAGGCCCATGCCGATGTGGTCGGGGGCGATGCAGCGGAACTCCTCGCGCAGCGCGAGAATCGGCCGGCGCCACAGGTAACTCCAGGAGGGGTTCCCGTGCAGGAACAGCACCGGCCGTCCCGTCCCTTCGTCCAGGTAGTGCTGGTGCAGTCCCTCCCGGCACACGAACCAGCGGGAGGTGAACGGGTAGTCCGGGAACCCGCTCACCGGGTGTTCTCCGCGGCCAGGTGGGCGGTGAGCCGGGCCAGTCCTTCCGCCATGCTCACCCGGGGCCGGTAGCCGAGATCGCGTCGGGCCGCGGAGATGTCGAACCAGTGCGCCGTCGAGGCCTGCTCCACCAGGAACATCAGCGGCGGCAGGTGCCGTGTCAACGGCAGCCGTCGCATCCGCTCCAGCAGGCGGGCCGCCGACAGGACCGGTCCGGCCGGTGCCCGGCGGGTCACCGCAGGCAGCCCGGCGGCACGCAGCAGCAGGTTGAGCCACTCGCCGAAGCCGCAGGGCTCGCCCTGGGTGATGAAGTAGGCCCGGCCGGCCTGCGGCGAGCCGGGACGCAGCCGGTCGACAGCGAGCACGTGGGCGTCGGCGGCGTTGTCGATGTAGACGGTGTCGATGGTCTTGTCGGTCTCACCCAGCAGCCACAGCATGCGGCGATGCGCCACGAGCCTGGGCAGGAAGTGCGGATCGCCGGGCCCCCAGATGAGATGCGGACGCAGCGCGACCGCCGTCACCCGCCCGGCCGCTGCGGCGGTGAGGACGAGCCGTTCCGCCTCGGCCTTGGTACGCGGATAGGCGGCGGGGAAGCGCCGGGGGTAGGGCACGGATTCGTCCACTCCCTCCAGGTCCCGCCCGTCGTGGACGACGCTCGGCGAGGACGTGTGGACCAGGCGTGCCCCGTGGCGCTCGCACGCGTCCAGCACGTTCCGCGTTCCCGACACGTTGGTCTCCTCGTAGTCCCGGTCCCGCCCGTGTACGCCGGCCTTCGCGGCGCAGTGCACGACCGCCTCGCATCCGGCTACGGCGGCGAGCACCGCCGCGCGGTCGCGGACGTCGGCCAGGTGCTGGACGACCCCGAGTGCCGCGAGTGCGGGGCTATGGCGACGCTGAAGTGCGCGTACGGTGTCACCACGGGCGGCCAGTCGGCGGCAGACGGCCTCTCCCAGGAAGCCGCCTCCCCCGGTCACCAGGACCCTCATCGTCGGCCTCCCCGGACGCGTCGCGCGGCCCACCGGGCGAGCTCGTGCCGACGGATCTTGCTGTTGTGCCGGGCGTCGACCGGGAACCCGGGGTGGAACAGCACATCCCGAAGCGCGGCGGTATGTGGATGACAGGCCGCCATGTCCAGAATCTCGGCCCTCACCCGGGCCTTCACCCGGGACCTCACGCGCTCCCTTATTCGGGCCGTCACGCGAGCGTCGTCGTCCCGAGATCCCGATTCGCACTCCACGACCAGGATCGCACGCTGGGCACCGACGGGACCGACGCCGACCAGTGCGGTGCGGCGGACCCCCGGCACGGCCGCGAAGACGGGTTCGACCTGGTCGGTGTAGAGGTCGCCGCCGCTGGTGCGTACCCGTTCCGATTTACGTCCGGCGAACCAGAGCCGCCCCCGCTCGTCGAACCTGCCGACGTCACCCATCCGGTGCCAGACGCGATCTCCATCGCCGATCCGGGCCAGCGCGGTGGCCTGCGGATCGTCCAGGTAGGGATCGCCGACGGTGGGGGCCGCCACGACGATCTCCCCGATGGTTCCGGGTGGCACGACCAGGTCGTCACTCCACCGTTCGATGGGGTCATCACGGATCGAGATGACGCGCACCTCGGTGCCCGGAAGTGGCGGTCCGAGGCAGGTGCCCGCCCCTGCGGCGGTGGCAGCCGCGTGCTCGGCGAGCGAGCGGCTCTCGATCGCGGCCACCGGCATGCATTCCGTGGCGCCGTACACCGACAGCACCCGCGCGTCGTCACTCAGGCAGCCGCGCAGGCGGTACATCACCGGCATCGGCAGCGGCGCCCCGGCGGACACCACGTCGCCGAGCGTGTCCAGCACCAGGCCATGGGCGGCGCAGTGCCGCGCGAGCAGGTCCAGCAGCGCGGGCGGGGCGAACATCCCGGCCACGCGATATCGCCGGATGTCCTCCACCAGGGCGGCCGGGTCGGCACGCACCGGACGCCGCGGATCCATGTCCGGGATCACCACGGTCGCCCCGAAAGCCGCCGCACCCAGGGCGAACGGCGCGAACGTCGACAGCACGGGCGTTCCCGGTTCCACCGTGCCGAGCGGGCCCAGCAGGCCGAGCTGCGCGGCCAGGTGCCGATGGCGCAGTGGTACGCCCTTGGGCGGGCCGGTCGACCCGGAGGTGTAGGCGATCAGCGCCAGATCGTCGGGGCCGGCGGCGGAGGTCCGTCGTCCCGGTTCGCCGGGCCGACGGAGTCGCGCGAACCCGCCCGACGGCCCCCTGCCCGACGATCCCCTCCCCGACGATCCACCGTCTGGCGGCGCGGTGCCCGGCGGCCAGGCCGAGCCGCGGGGTCGCCGCGAGGAGACCGTGACGGACACGCGGACGTCAGGGGTCCAGCCCAGCAGCCTCCTGGCCAGTTGCGCCGCGGGAATCCCGATGAACGCCTCGGGCGCCGCCTGGCGCAGACAGCGCTTGATCGCGTTGAGCGGCAGCCCGGGATCGACCAGCACCGGCACCGCACGGAGCCGTGCCAGGGCGACGACCAGCGCGCCCAGCTCCGGACCCGGCGGCACCAGCAGGCCGGTACGCATGCCCGGGCGGATCCCGGCCTCGGCGAGAACAGCGACGGTACGGTCCACCGATCGCGACAGCTCCCCGTAGGTGGTGGCCGCCGGGGTGCCGCCACCGATCTGGCAGGCGATCACGTCGGGCTGCTCGTGAAACCAGCGCTCGGCACGGACGATCAATTCGCTCACCGGCTCGGCACGGACGATCGGCTCGCTCACCGGCTCGGCCGGGCCGGAGTCGCTCGGCGGGGTCGCCTGCGTGGTCACCGGATCACCACCGCACGACGACGATTCCGGCACTGGCCCCGCTGGCCAGGCCGACCAGGGCGACCAGGTCGCCGGGCCGTACCCGTCCCGATCCGACCGCCCGCGCCAGTTGCACGGGCAGCGTCGCCGCGACGAGGTTGCCGTGCTGGGCGATGGTGACGACGACCTTGCCCTGCGGTATGCGCACGTGGTCGCAGAACCACCACAGCGCCGTCAGCGATGCCTGGTGCACGCAGATGGCGGCGAAGTCGTCCCAGGTCAGCCCGAGATCGGCGAGGGGTTTGTGGAAGACGGCGTTGTCGATGTTCTCGATGCCGCGCACCAACCCGGCGGAGTCGACGATGAGCGGCCCGACGGTGGGCCGATCCGCCCACGGGTCGCTGGTGAGGTTGTCCACCGCGGAGACCGCCGCCCGCCATCCGGCGGAGTACGCGGAGAACCCGTGGGCGAGCACCCCCGGTTCCGCTCCGGCCTCCAGCAGCAACGCGGCGCCGGCATCGGAGACGGTGTAGGAAGCGGCGACGGTGACGTACTCCTCGGCGTCGGCCACGGTCCACGGCGTGGCGGCGGTGGGCAGCTCTCCGCAGCAGACGAGGACCCGCCGATGACGGCCGCCGGAGATCAGCGCGTCCGCCACCTGGATGGCGTTCAGCACGCTGTTGCAGGCGTTGCGTACGTCGAACACCGGGCAGCAGGCCCCGATCTTGGCGGCGACCATGTGCCCGGTGGCCGGCTCCACGGCGTCGGACGACACTCCCGCGTAGATGAGCAGATCGAGCTCGGCGGCACGCAGGTCGTTGTCCTCCAGGACCCGGCGGGCGGCGTGCGCCGCCAGGTCGGACGGTTTCTCGTGCGGGAGGGCGATGTGCCGGCGCCGGACCCCGCTGTAGTCGTGGATCAGTCCTCGGGGCAGGTCCAGGGTGGGGTTGCGGTCGGCGAGCCGGTCTTCCAGCTCGGTCGTGCTCAACGTGGTCTTCGGCAGGTGGGCGGCCACGCCGGTGATCCGGGTGTGCTGCTGGGTCAACGCAGACCTCTCTTCTGTGCCGGTCTTCTGCTCCGGTCTTCCGCTCCGGATTTCTGCTCCGGATTTCTGCGCGGGCTTCCGCGCCGGGCCCGGTCAGGCCGGCTCTCCGGTACGGGGGCTCACCTCGGCGGGCTGCCGTTCGCCGCGCAGGCCCAGGCGGATGATCAGGCTGTGGGCGATGTCGGCGACCGTGCCGCCACCGCGCATCAGCTCCATGGGCGGGATGTCGACGCCGAACCGGCCGCGGATGGAGGTCAGCAGCTCGGCGGCCATCAGGGAGTCCAGTCCGTACTCGTCCAGCCGCCGGTCGCCGGCGATCTGGTCGGCCGGGACGAGCAGGACGGCGGCCAGCAACCGGGTGATCTGCCCGGTGAGGTACGCGTACGCCTGCTCATGGCTCATCTCGGTCAGCGGCGACAGCGGATCGGACTCCTGCTCGATGCCGGGCGGCAGCACCGGGGACAGCCACGGACGCTGCAGGCTGGGCAGGACCTGCCGCAGCCGGCCCCAGTCGCAGCGGCCCACCATGGCGACGTCGGCGTGCTCGCCGAGCATGGTTTCCACGGCGTCCAGCGCCTGCGCGGGAGTCATCGACGGGATCCCCGCCTTGGCGAGCACCTCTCCCTGTCTGCCCCGGGTCAGCACCCCGGTTTCCGCGAGCGCGCCCAGGCAGGCCGTCAGCCCGGGCAGGCCCCGCCGGCTCCGCTGCCTGGCCAGCGCCTCCAGGAACAGGTTCGCGGCGACGTACGACGTCTGTCCGATGTTGCCTATGGGGGTGAGCGAGGAGTACATGACGAACAGGTCGAGGGGGCGATCCCGGGTCAGCTCGTCCAGCACCATCGCACCGGCGACCTTGGGGTGCAGTACGGCTCGGATTCGGTCGTCGTCGAGGTCGGCGAGCGGACCGTCGTCGAGGTGCATGGCAGCGTGTACGACGCCGCGTAACGGGTGGCCGCCGGCGTCCAGGTCGTCCAGGATCCGCAGCATGGCGTCGCGGTCGGCCGCGTCGGCCGCGTACGCGCGGACCTCCACCCCGGATCCGTCCAGTTCCTCCAGCAGGGCGGGAGCCTCGGGCGTCTCGGCGCCCCGGCGGCCGACCAGGGCCAGGTGGCGGGCGCCCAGCCGGGCGAGGCGGCGGGCCGTCGCCGCGCCGAACCCGCCCAGGCCGCCGGTGACCAGGTAGGTCGCCTCCGGGTCCAGCCGCGGCGCCATCCGCCGGGGCCGGACGGTGACCGGTTCGTCGCGCGGATCGAAGGAAACCACGATCTTTCCGATATGCCGTGAATGCCGCATCATGGCGAAGGCGTCGGCGACTCGGGCGGCCGGATACACCGTGTGGGGCAGCGGCCGGAACAGCCGGGAGCGATAGAGGGACGCGATCTGCGAGATGGTGTCGGCCAACAGCTCGGGCGCCTTCCACATGAGAGTCCCCACGTCCACGCCGTAGAACGCGATGTTGTCGGAGAACGGCCGCAGCAGCAGGGATCTGTTCTGGTAGATGTCCCGTTTGCCGAGCTCGATGAACCGGCCGCCGTGCCGCAGGCATTCCACGCCCCGGCCGACGGCCTCGCCGGCCAGCGAGTTGAGCACGACGTCCACGCCCTGACCCCCGGTCAGTTCCCTGACCTGCTCGGCGAAGAGCAGGCTGCGCGAGTCGAGGACGTGGTCGGCTCCCATCGCGAGCAGCAGGTCGCGTTTGGCGGCCGTACCGGCGGTCGCGATCACGCGGGCTCCGTGGTGCCGGGCGTACTGCAGCGCGGCCAGGCCCACCCCACCGGCGCCACCGTGGACCAGGATCGTCTCGCCCGGCCTGACACGCGCGCAGTGCCCCAGCGAATGGTGCGCCGTGCAGAAGGCCATCGGCAGAGTGGCGGCTTCGGAGAAGGTCATCCCCTCGGAGACGGGGATGATCCTCCACGCCTTGAGCCTCGCGTGGCTGGCGAATCCAACCGGTCCCGCGGCCATCACCCGGTCGCCGGGCCGCGTTCCGGTGATGGCGGCACCGACGGCGGTGACGATGCCGGCGCATTCCAGGCCCAGCTCGTGCCCGCCGAAGACCGCTTCGACGGCCTCGCTGGGCAGCAGGTCGACCGCGCGCATCACATCGCGGTAGTTCAGCCCGATCGCGCGTACCTCGACCACGACCTCGTCGGGATCGGGCCGCGGCATCGGGATCTCCTCCCAGGCCAGCGTGTACGACAGCCCGGGATCGCACACCTTCAGCCGATAGGCGCCGCCGGAGCCGGCGGGCATGCTGCGGGTGTGCTCGTCCGACTCCAGCAGCCGCGGCACGAAACGTCCCCGGCGGGTGAGCAGGATCTCGTCCTCCTCCCCCGGGTCGAGCAGCTCCGCGGCCAGGCGGGCGGCGTCCCGTACGGCGTCGCCGGTCGGGTGCAGGCAGACCCGGCGTATCGCCGGCCGCGGCTGCTCGTTGCTCAGCGAGCGCGTCGTCCCCCAGGTCGCGGCGTCCTCGGGGTGGAGCCGTACGTCGGTGAGGTGGGGTTCCGGGAGCGCACCGCAGGGCCGGGCCACCAGCCACATCGTGGTCACGACGTGCTCGGGCAGTTGCTCGCAGGCCAGCGCGACGGCCCGCAGCGCAGCGGCCCGCCGGGTGATCCGCTCGACGGCCGCCTTCGAATCCGGGTCGTCCGGTCCGCCCAGGATGACCGCGATGGTGACCGTCTGGGCGGTGGGCGGCACGTGCATGATCCAGTGGTCGGGATCGTCGCTGAGCCGGGTGTCGAGCACCTCGCCGCCACGGGTACGCAGCAGCGTGCGCAACTCGGCGGTCAGCTCGCCGGTGCCGTCCTCACCGGCGAGGATCCACATGCCGACGGCGTCCGGCACAGGTCCGGCGGCGGCCGGGGCCTCCTCAGCCGAAGCCCTCTCAGCAGTGGCCGAGACTCCCCCGAAGGATGCCAGCATCACCGAGAAGTCCTCGGCCGCGCGTTCGTCGTCGTCTCCGGTCTGGACGACCTCGGTGTAGCCCGCCTCCGCCAGCACCTTCCGCCATCCTTCCCGGGACAGCAGCGGCGAGCCCGGGCGCAGGTGCCCGTCGGCGAAGTCCCAGAACTCCTCCTGGACGCCGAGGAACGGCAGCAGGGTGCCCACCCGGTGCTGTTCCGTGATGAGCAACCGGCCGTCGGGAGCCAGGAGGATGGACAGGTGGCGCAGCGCGGCGGGCAGGTCACGGGCCAGGTGCAGGCTGTCGGCCGCGACCACGAGATCGAATTCCCCGGCGGTCAGCCCCTGCTCGACCGGGTCGGCGTCCAGGTCGAGGACGGCGTGGTCGACGAAGTCGACATCCGCGAAGCGCTGCCGCAGCCGGAACAGCGCCGCCTCGGCGAGGTCGGTGACCAGATAGCGGGTGCGGTCGGCGGGCAGGACGGGCAGCAGCACGGCGGTGGTGCCTCCGGTCCCCGCGCCCACTTCCAGGACGCGCAGCGGCCGGTCGACCGGCCACCGCCGGACGATCTGCTCGACGAGCGCGCGGGCGATCCGGTTGGTGAACAGGCTGACCGGCCCGACGTCGTGAAACTGCTCCATCAGCTCATGCCCGCCGCCGCTGCCCAGGACGTCCGCGCCGGTACGCCGGCCGGCGAGCAGTTCGGGCAGACACCGGCCGACCAGTACGGACAGGGCGCTCTGGGCGGCGAAGGCCGCTCCCCTGGTGAGCAGGTCACGGTGGAGGTCATTGGTCAGGTCAGACGGCTCACCCGGGTCCGCATCCGCCGGCCTCAGGCGAAGGCCGCCCTCGACCGGCCGCTCCAGCAGTCCGTACCGCTCCAGCAGCGGCAGGGCGGCGTGGAGCATGCGCCGGTAGTGCGCCACCGGGCACGCCTCGATCAGTTCCTCGATGCCGATCGACCGTCCCGCGGCCGGCGCGCCGAGCGCGCCGGCCAGCGTACGGGCGAAGACCTCTTCGAGCCGTGCCGCGTACCGCGGGTAGTCCAGCTCGTGCCACGCCGAGCGCAGCCGGTCGATCTGCTCGGCGGCGCCGGACAGGATCAGCCCGGGACCGGGGGCCGGCCACGGCTCGGCGGGCGTGCCGTACGTGCCGGGCGAGCCGGCTCGGGGAGCGGCACGTAACGCCGTCTCATAGCGGGTGACCGGGGTGACAAGGACT
The DNA here is from genome assembly GCF_050942215.1 of Sphaerimonospora sp. CA-214678. Taxonomy (GTDB): domain Bacteria; phylum Actinomycetota; class Actinomycetes; order Streptosporangiales; family Streptosporangiaceae; genus Sphaerimonospora. The sequence continues at coordinate 235,943 of NZ_CP192056.1, read as the reverse complement.
CCGGGCATCCGGCGTAGCCGGCAGCCCTCCACCTCGGCGGCGATCCGGCCGTCGGCGTCGGCGACCACGACGTCCCAGCAGACCTCCTCGGCGCTGCTGGAACGTTCCCGTACGTGTACAAGCCCTTCCGCCGCCGGCGTTCCCCACAGGCGGACGGAGCCGATCGCCGCCGGCATGTAGCCGCGGCCCGCGTGCAGCGACTCCACCAGCCACAGCACGCCGGCCTGCAGTGCGCTGTCCAGCACCACCGGATGCATCTGGTAGCGCCCCCGCCCCTGCTCCGGGCACGAGTAGGCGCCGAGCACCTCCCGATCTCCCGCCCACAGCTCGGTCAGGACCTGGAACCGCGGCCCCCACACCATCTGTCCCTCCGCGGCCCGCGCGTAGAAGCCGGGCACGTCCACACGGGTGCCGATGCGAGCGCGTAACGCGGCCACGTCCAGCGGCGGCGGGATCCGGCGCAGCAGCGGCCGTACCCGGGCCCTGAAGTGCTCGCGGGGCTGCTCGGCCTGCCGCTCGGCACTGGCCACGGTGACCACCCCGGTCTCCGCGTGCAGCGACGTCTGCACGTACACCGGATCGGCGGCGGCCTGCGACGGCACCACCATGGCCCGGCTGATGTCGGCCCTGTCCACCTCCACCGCCTCGGCGGCGTCCGGCATGGTGAGCCGGGCCGCGGCGATGGCCATCTCCACATACCCCGTGGCAGGCATGACCGCGGCGCCGGCGGCCCGGTGGTCGGCCACCCACGGCACCCGTACCCGGTCGATCTCCCCCTGCCAGGTGGGGTCCAGCACCGGCAGCCGCCGTCCCAGCAGCGGATGCCGGATCGTCGTGTCGACGTGGGTCCGCACCCAGGTGTGCGGGCCACCGATCCAGTGCCGTTCACGCTGCCAGGGGTAGGCCGGCAGCGATCGCACAGCGCCGGGGCGGGGGAAGTACCGATCCCAGTCCAGCCGCGCCCCGGCCGCTACGAGTTCTGCGACCGCCGAGCGGACGCGCGCCGGGCCCGGCTCGTCCCGGCGCGACGTCGCCACGACGGCCGCGCGTACCCGCGCGGTGCCGCTGACGCGGCGCAGGTACGAGCGCAGCACCGGATGCGGGCCGATCTCCAGCAGCACGTCGAAGCCGTCGCCGAGCACCCGCTCGACCGCGGCGGCGAACCGCACCGGCTCTCTGAGGTTCCGCCACCAGTGCGCGGCGTCCAGCTCCGGCCCCCGAACCAGGTCGCCTGTCACCGTGGACGCCATGGGGACGACCGCCGCGCGGGGCCGCAGCCCGGCGAGACCCTCGGCCAGGCGCTGCCGCACCGGATCCATGGCGGCGCTGTGGAAGGCGTAGTCGAGATCCAGCTCCCGGAAGAAGATGTCGCGCGAGGAGAGGTCGGCACCCAGCGACTTCAGCGATCCGTCCGGCCCGGCTACCGTGACGTCACGGTCGGAGTTGACCGCCGCGATCTCCAGCCGCGGGTGGCCGGCCAGGACCTGCCTGGCCGCGACCTCGGACAGCCCGAGTACGGCCATCCGGCCCTGCCCCCGGGTGAGCGACTGCGCCATGCCGCGCTCGGCGATCACCCGCGCCGCCTGGGCCAGTGACAGTGCTCCGGCGGCGTAGGCGGCGGCGACCTCGCCCACGCTGTGGCCGAGCACCGCTCCCGGCCGTACGCCCGCCGCCCTGAGCATCTCCACCAGGCCGACCTGGACGGCGAACAGCAACGGCTGCGCCACCTCGGTGGCCGACAGCCGCACCCGGTCGGCGGGCAGGGACAGTTCCTCGAGCACCGACCAGCCGAGCCGATCGGTCAGTTCGGCGTCGACCGCTTCCACGGCCGAGCGGAAGGTCTCGTCGGACAGCAGATCGGCGCCCATCCCGGCCCACTGCGAACCGTTGCCGGAGAACACGAACGCCACCCGCCCGTGCTCGACCGTCTCCGACTCCGCCACCGCCGCTTCCCCGGCTCCCGGCCCGCCCGCGCCGGACTCATGACCGGTCGGCTCGGGGGCGTCCGCCGGGCCCGTCAGCGCCCGCGCTGCCGCCGCGGCGGTATCGGCCAGCACCACGGCGCGGAACCGGTGCCCGCCGCGCCGCCGAGTCGCGGTGTAGGCCACGTGGTAGAAGTCCCGTTCATCGAGTGACGCCAGGTGCGCGGCGGTCCGTTCCACGGCTTCCCGCAGCGCGGCCCGGCTGCGCGCGGACACGACGACGGGCAGCGCCCCCGCGAGGGGCGCCGTCTGCTCGTCCCCGGCGGTCGATTCGTCCCTGTCCGTCGGCTCGTCCCCTGCCCTCGTGGGGGCGGGTGGTGCGGTCAGCACCACATGGGCGTTGGCGCCCCCGAACCCGAACGAGTTGACTCCCACCACGGGCCGCTCGCCGGCCGCGTCCACCGGTCGCGCCTCGACGGTGACGGCCAGCCCCAGGGCGTCGAAGTCGATGCGGGGATTGAGCGTGGCGGCGTGCAACGAGGGCGGGATCACCCGGTGCCGGAGCACCAGCAGGGCCTTGAACAGCCCCGGCATGCCGGAGGCGGGCTCCAGGTGCCCCAGGTTGGACTTCACCGAGCCGATGGGCAGGACTCCGCGCGTGCGCCGACCGCCGAGTGCCCGCCCCAGCGCCTGGCATTCGGCCGGATCACCCGCCTGGGTGCCGGTGCCGTGCGCCTCCACGTACACGATCTCGTCGGGGGTGATGCCCGCCGTGGCGTACACCTGCCGTAACAGGGCTTCCTGCGCTTCGGCGTTCGGCAACGCCAGCCCCATGGTGCGGCCGTCGTTGTTGGCGGCCGCGCCGACGATGACACCGTGGACGCGGTCCCCGGCGGCGATCGCGTCGGCCAGGCGCTTGAGCACCACCACGCCGCCGCCCTCCGCGCGTACGAACCCGTCCGCGTCCGCGGAGAACGCCCGGCACCGGCCGGTCGGCGACAGCATCGACGCCTGGCTGAAACCGATGAAGGGATGCGGGCTGAGCAGCAGGTTGACCCCGCCGGCCAGTGCCATCCGGCTGGATCCCTCCGCGAGAGACCGCCAGGCACGCTCCACGGCCGTCAACGACGACGAGCACGCCGTGTCGATGCTCATGCTCGGCCCGCGCAGGTCGAAGAAGTGCGACAGCCGGTTGGCCGCGATCGACAGGGCTCCCCCGGACATCGAGTAGGGGCCCGAGCCACTCGGCTCCAACGCCTGCATCGTGCCGTAGGCGGGATCCGAGATGCCGATGAACACTCCGGTATCCGTGCCCGCCAGCACCGCCGGATCGATGCCCGCGTCGTCCAGGGCCTCGACCGCCATCTCCAGCAACAATCGCTGCTGCGGGTCCATCGCGGCGGCCTCTTTGGGGGAGATGCCGAAGTAGGCGGCGTCGAAGGCGGTGACGTCCTCGTCGAGGAAGCCTCCGGCCCGGGTGTAACTCCTGTTCGGCCTCGGCACGGTGTCGTCGACGAACCGATCGGCCTCGAACCTGCTCGGCGGGATCTCACCGACGAGATCGGCGCCCTGCCGCAACGCCTGCCACAGCCCGTCCAGGTTCACGATCCCGCCGGGCAGGCGGCATCCCACGCCCACCACCGCCACCGCGTGCTCCGGCCATGTCCGCTCCGCCGTCGAGGCCCGCTCCGCTGACGCGTCGTCCGCGCTCATCTCACCCTTCCTGTTCAGGTCCACCACGACTCGGTGTCTCACCGGTCGGCTTACTGTCCCGGCCAGGGTCCGCCCAGCTCGTGTTGCGAAGTCATGTCCTGCTCCGCGTGGCCCGAATGGCGCCTCGCGGAGGACTGGGCGGGTCGGCACCATGTCATCACAACTCTTCGTACTTGCATAGGCACTCTGTGTATTTGCCCGAGAGAAGGATGTTATGTGAAGTAATGGGAAAATCAGCGAGCGTCCGCCTGGGACACCCCAGCTCCGCTGGAGACGTGCCGCTGTCCGGACGAGATCGGCGACGGCTCCGGACCGGCCGTGCGGTGGCCACGCGATCACCGTCGTGACCCGCGGCGTGACCAGCGTCGCTTCCCGCACCGGGACGGCGGCGAGGTCGTCGTGCGGCCGGGCGCGGTATGACTGCGGCGCGATCGCGCGGGCGAGCGAGATCGACCGGGCCGGCCGCGAGCGTGGTCCGAGACCCGAGATCCGGGCCTGGATGGTTCAGGAGGACAGGGCGGGGCGGTTCAGGAGGACAGGCCTGGACGGTTCAGGACGATGGGGCGGGGCCGGTCGAGTCGCGGACGCTGAGTGTCGTCGCGAGCTGCAGGTGCCGGGAGACGGGCTGGACCCCGTCCGCCATGCCGAGTACGGTCTCGACGGCCATCCGGCCCATGCCGACGAGGGGCTGCCGTACGGACGTGAGCCTGGGCGCGGTCCACTGGGTCTGCGGCGTGTCGTCGAACCCGGTGACCGACAGCTCATCCGGGACGGCGATGTGAAGCTCCTTGGCCGCGGCGAGGACCCCGACCGCGATCTCGTCGTTGCCCGCGACGATCGCGGTCGGCCGCTCATCGAGCGTCAGGACGTCATGGCCGTGCCGGAGCCCCGCCTCGACGGAGAACGCCTCGTGGCGGATCAGCGCGCGGTCCGGCGTGATGCCGGCCGAGTCGAGGGCGGCCTGGTACCCGTGGAAGCGTTCCGCCGAGGGGGCGGAGCCCGGCGGTCCGCCGATCCAGGCGATCCTCCGGTGGCCGAGGCCGATGACGTGTTCGGTCGCCGAGCGACCGCCCGCCCAGTTCGTGGATCCGATGCTGACGACGCGTGATTCCGTCGTGTCGATCGGGTCGATCGACACGACCGCCACCTCGAGATCCTCCGCGGCGAGAAGCACCGGGTCGGGTACGGCGACGGCGAGCGCGATGATGCCGACGACGCCGGACGCCTTCTGCTCGGCCATCCAGGCGCGGGCCGCCGTACGGCTCGTGCTGATCGGCTCGTCGGGCGGCAGGCGGAGAAGGAGCTCGGCCCGCGCGGAGGTCGTGGCCACGAGTATTCCCTGGAGCACGGTTCCGGCGTAACGTGACTCCACGAAGTCAAGCACGGTGACGAGGGACCGATTCCAGGTCTGCTCGTGACGCGCCGTCGTCGGCTTGTAGCCGATCTCGGCCATGACTTCGAGGACACGCTCGCGCGTTTTCGTCCCCACGTCGCTACGCCCGTTGAGGACCTTCGAGGCGGTCGTCGGCGAGACACCGGCCAGTCGGGCGACATCCGTCAGGGTGGCTCGCTCGGAACGACCTCGCCGTCGCATCGGGGCTCCCATCGGTCTACGAAATAATTTCGAACCTACCACGGGACCTCACCCTTTGCCGTTACCCCGATTTTGTCGGTGATTTCTCTCCTTCCGACCCGTTGACACAGGACAGAAGCCGATTTACTGTCCGAACAACAACGAATAAGTTGCGAAATAGTTTCGAGGTCGAGGACGAGAGGAGAGGCTCATGGGGCTCTCCTGGAAGGTAAGGCCCCTTTCCGCCGTACTCGTGCCGATGCCGGCGCCGGCCGCGTGCTCCGGCGGCAGGGACGGCGCGGGCGACGGCGGCGGTGACGAACCGGTGAAGATCACGATCTGGAGCTGGGACAGCACCGTCGCACAGGTCGTCCCGGACTTCGAGGCCGCGAACCCGAAAACTCCGAGAAATGAAGTGAGATCCCGATGAGCGAATACGCATTCGATTGCGCAATCAGTATCGACGGTGAGCCGTGCCGCGACAATGCGTTCCCACATGTCTGGAGCAGGTGTGTCGGCGCCGGACGGGCGAACGAAGCCCTGCGCGCGGACTGGCAGCAGCAGTTCGCCGAGGTCGTCGCCGCGTTCGGAATCCAGTACGTCCGCTTTCACGGACTCTTTCACGACGACATGTTCGTGTATCGGGAGAGCTACGGCGGCGGTTTCGGCCAGAACACGCCGCTCGCCTCGCCCGTCTACACGTTCAGCTATGTGGACAAGGTATTCGATTTCATCATCGACCGCGGCGTCCGTCCATTCGTCGAGCTGGGCTTCATGCCGCGCGAGCTGGCGACGGTGACCGAGACGCTGTTCTGGTGGGGCGCCCACTGCAGCCCGCCCAAGGACATGGCGCGCTGGGTCGAGCTGGTCACGAGGTCGGTCGAGCACTGGATCGACCGGTACGGCCTCGCCGAGGTGCGGGAGTGGCGATTCGAGGTGTGGAACGAGCCGAATCTGGTTCCCCACTTCTGGACCGGGACGAAAACCGAATACTTCGAGCTTTACGAGCAGACCGTGCGGGCGATCAAGAAGATCGATCCCGCGTTGAAGGTCGGCGGGCCGGCGACGAGCGTCTTCGTGCCCGACGACCGTTACAAGGGCGAGGTCGAGGACCGGTCGGCGACGCACGAGACGGCCGCCGCCGTCGACGTGGACGCGCTCGACTGGCGTCCGGTGTGGATCGACGACTTCATCGCCTGGTGCGCGGAGCGCGAACTGCCGATCGACTTCATCTCGACCCACCTCTACCCCACCGACTTCGCGTTCGACGCCAACGACGAGATCGTGCAGATCACCCGGTACGCCGACGCCACGTTCGACGACCTGACCCTCCTGCGCGAGCTCGTGAAGAACAGCGCGTATCCCGATGCGGAGATCCACATCACCGAGTGGTCGTCGTCGCCGTCGTCCCGCGACTTCATCCACGACACGCCGTTCGCGGCGACCTTCATCACGCGGGCGTACCTGAAGTGCGCCACCCTCGCCGACTCGATCTCCTACTGGACGTTCACGGACGTGTTCGAGGAGGGAGGCGCCGGGATCGGGCCGTTCCACGGCGGGTTCGGCCTGGTGAACGAGAGCGGCGTCCACAAGCCCGCTTTCCACGCGTTCACGATGCTGGAACGGCTCGGCGACCGGCTGCTCCTGGCGACGTCCGACGGGGTCGTGACCCGGGACAGCCGGACGTCGGCCGTGTCGGCGGTGTTCTTCAACTACCCCGAGGAGATGGCCCTGAGAGGCGTCGGCCTGGCGAACTCGTACGCCGAGGCACGCGCGCTGGCCGAGATGGGGCCGAGCCGGAGGATCCACCATGCGATCGGCGGACTGGAGCCGGGCGCCGCGTTCCTCGTCGAGATCGTGGACTGGGAGCACGGGAACGCCGCCGAGGCCTGGTACCGGCTCGGGTCACCGCTCAACCCGTCCCGGGCGGAGACCGAGCATCTGAGCAGGGTCGCCGACGCGCTCCGCAGGTTCACGCTCACCGTGCCCGAGACCGGGGTGCTGGACCTCGATGTCGAACTCGCGCCGTGGGCGGTGATGTCGTTGCGGCAGTCGGCATGACGCATGACCACACGACGAACGTCTCACCCCGCGCCGGGAAGGCGTAGTTCGTCCAGCGGCAGGGATCGCAGGAAGTCCTCCGCGTTGAAGATCTCCCCGGCGGTGACGACGCCGGGGACGACGCCGGGGGCCCGGCCACGGCCTGTCAGGATCCGCTCGGCGGCCTCCACCACGATCGGCGCGGTGATGGCGTAGATGTCGCGGCCGCGCGCCGCCGCCCGCCGCTGCTCCTCCCCGCGGCGTACGACGACCTCGACCAGGAAGACCTGGGCCGAGCGTCCGCTCGCGTCGGCCGCCCGTGGGCCGCCGGTCTCCGGGTCGCCGAGGTCCCTGAGCGGGGCGACGTTCAGGAAGGCGTCGATCCGCGCGACGTCGAGGTGGCGGGAGATGGTGACCACGTCGGCACTGGAGAACTCCCCTACGACGTCCTGTGTCCCGAACGGTTCGGAGAACGTCCAGGTCCCCTCCGGCGGCGGCTCGTCGCCGGCGAGGATTCGCAGGCGGTGCTCTGTGAACACCACCCGTCGCCCGGCCCGGCGCTGCCCGGCCAGCAGTGTGCCCCGGGTCGGGCGCCAGCCGTCCAGGGCGACCGCGATCGAGATCTCGTCGGCCGCCGCCCGGTCACCGACGGCGACGGTGGCGAGCAGATCGCCGAGCGCGCCGTAGAACGCCATCACCGGCGCCACCACGATGCCCGCCTCCTTCACCCGCCGGTCGTCCCGGTAGGTGTCGAAAGTGTCGATCGCGACCAGGGACTCCCCGGTGATGTCCAGGTAATGGATCCCGGAGCGCAGCGCGGCCTCGATCAGCGGCGGGGCGGTGTCGCCGAACGGCCCGGCACAGTTGATCACCGCGTCCGCGCCGGCGATCGCGCGGTCGAGCGCGGCCGGGTCGTCGACCGAGGCGATCCGCCGCTCCACGCCGGGGTGGGCCGCGGCCGCCGCCGCCAGCTTCGTCGCGTCCCGCCCGGACAGCACCGGCGTCCATCCCCGCTCCAGCAGCTCCGCCGTCACGAACCCGGCCGTGTGCCCGTACGCGCCGAACACCGCGACCACCGGCTTCGCACGCCCGTGGCCGGGCCGGCCGTCGATCTCCGTCATCGTTCTCCTCCATCTGCTCCGGCTGCGGGGACTCCCTTCGATCGTGCTGAGCCGTGCCTCCGGGAGCCACTGTCGGTGACGTCAACCTGCGCTAGATTCGCGTCATGCCCGCCCATCGCGTCGTCATGGCCGTCACCGACGGCATGCCGATCTTCGAGGCGGCCGTCCCATGCCAGATCTTCGGCGTCGACCGACCCCACCTCGCCGATCCGTGGTACGAGTTCTCGGTGATCCCGGTCGGGACCGGACCGGTGCGGCTGAGCCCGGGGTTCGCCCTCACCCCGGTGGGCCACGGGTGGGACCCGGAGTCGACGGACACCCTCGTCGTCCCCGCCTGCACGAACGTACACGAGGACCCGCCGGCGGAGTTGGTGGAGATCGTCCGGGAGGCGTACCAGCGGGGGCTGCGGATCTTGTCCATCTGTTCCGGCGCCTTCGTGCTGGCCGCCGCCGGCGTGCTCGACGGACGCCGGGCCACCACCCACTGGGCGCACGCGGAGGAGCTGGAACGCCGCTACCCCGGCATCCGGGTCGACCCGTCCATCCTCTACCTGGAGGACGCAAACGTGATCACCTCCGCGGGGACGGTGGCCGGCATCGACGCCTGCCTGCATCTGGTACGGATCGACCACGGCGCCGCGGTCGCGGCCGAGCTGGCCCGCGGCCTGGTCACCCCGCCACACCGGGACGGCCTGCAGGCGCAGTACCGCCGCCCGGCCTCGCCCGCGATCCGGGACGACTGGCTGGCCGCCCTGCTGGACTGGGCCGAGGGGCATCTGCACCTGCCGCTGTCGACGGCCGACCTGGCCGCCCGGGCCAATGTCAGCGTGCGCACCCTCGAGCGCCGGTTCGCCGAGGCGCTCGGGCTGTCGCCGCTGCGCTGGCTGCTGCGGCAGCGGGTGCGCCGAGCCCAGCAACTCCTGGAGACCAGCGATAGGCCGATCGGATGGATCGCCGACGCCTGCGGGTTCGGCGGGCCGGCCGGTCTGCGGGCACACTTCGCCCGGATCGTCGGGATGTCTCCCACCGCCTACCGGCGGACCTTCCACGAACGGATCGGCGCGGCCCGGATCGCCGGCTGACATCCATAGGAGCATCCCCAGGCCACCGAGTCTCGGGGTGCCCGCGGTCATCGCGGGCGCCCCACGTCCTTCTCTTCACATCTTCACCGCTCTTCAGCGGATCGAACAATTCGGATGATGACAACATCTAGATGTCCAGAGTATTCTGATTGCCGTACGTCGACGGAGGGAGCGGTGTGATGGCTCGGCTCACGCGGGCCCAGCAGCAGGCGCGCACCCGCGCATCGGTGCTGGCCGCGGCCAGGCGGGAGTTCGTCGAGTACGGCTACAGCCCGGCGAAGGTCGACCGGATCGCCGAGCGGGCCGAGCTGACCCGGGGTGCGGTGTACTCGAACTTCCCCAGCAAGCGGGCGCTGTATCTGGCGGTGCTCATCGACCTGGTCGAGAACGCCGACGCCGCCGAACCCCCTCGGCCGCCGGACTCCCCGCGCGACGCACTCGGCGCGTTCGCCCGTGCCTGGCTGGAGCGGCTGCCGCTGGCCGGGGACACCGTGACGGAGGGCCGCCTGCACCTGCGCTCCCTGGTGAACGTCATCGACGACGAGCACGGCCGGGCCGTGCTCGCCCAGGTCGCGCGGCTGGAGTCACTGCTGCTCGCGGTCGCGTTGGAGGCGTGCGAGCGGGATGGCGCCGAACCGGACGGAATAACCACTGCGCCGGATGAAACGACGCCGCGCCGGGTGCGGCTGGCCGAGATCGTTCTCACGCTGCTGGGCGGTTCTGGCGTGCTCGCCGAACTCGCGCCGGGTTTCGGCGACCCGTTCGACCAGGCCCGCGCCTGCGAGCACCTGGCCGGCCTGCCCCTCGCCGACACCTGGGCGCCGCCTTATCTGCCCTACGTCCGGCCCGCCGCGTCCTGCCACGATCCCTGGACACCGCCCCATGGCCTGTCCGACCAGATCACCGGGGCTCCGGTCGACGTCGGCGTCGACGGTCTGGTCACGGTGCTGGGCGCCCGGCGGGTGGGCGCCGCCGAGGAGGCGGTCCGGTCGGCACGTCCAGGCGAGCAGGTCACGGTGGTGATCGTCACGGACGACCCGGCCGAGACCGGCAACCTCGTCCGCTTCAGGATCGGCGATCTCGTCGCGTGCCTGCGGCGGGTGTTCCCCTCCAGGACCTGGCGGCGCCTGCGGCTGGTCATCGATGACGCGACCGCTGTGGCCTCGGCCGCCGGCCTGCCCGACGTCGACGACGAGACCGAAGCCGCCGTACGCGTCCGAGATGGCGCGATCATCGCCCGAGCCCACGGCCGTGGCGCCGCCCACGCCGCCTCGACCATCGACGCCGTACGCGACACACGCTGACCGAAGGCCAGGACATGCCCCCCAGCGAACTCCCACAGAACGACGACCGGCTGCTGGTGCTCCATGCCCTGCGCTGCGGCGGCTACTCCGGCCTCGCCCGCGTCGCGGCCGCCACGGGACTGGACGAGTCCGAGGTCGAGTCCGAGCTGATCGACCTCGCGGTCGACGGCCACGTCACACGTCTTGGCGGCGAGTTCGGCGGATGGGGCCTCACGGAGGCCGGCCGGGCCGCCGATGCCGAGCGCATCGGCCACGAAATGGACTCGGCCGGCGCCCGCCCGGTCGTGGCCTCGGCCTACGAGCGCTTCATGGTGCTCAACCCGGAGCTGCTCGACCTCTGTACGGCCTGGCAGTTGCGGCCCGCCGACGGTGTGACGACCATCAACGATCACAGCGACCCCGCCTACGACGCACGGGTCCTCGGCCGGTTCATCGAGCTGCACGACCGGGTCGTACCCATCTGTGCCGAACTGGCCGCGGCACTGCCCCGGTTCGCCCGCTACCCGATCCGGCTCGCCAGTGCCCTCGATCGCGCACGCGAGGGCGAGCTGGAGTACGTCGCCGACAGCATCGCCTCGTACCACGCCGTGTGGGCCGAACTGCACGAAGACCTGCTCGCCACCCTCGGGATCCCACGATGGTGAGATGGGTTCGCCCGCTGACCTCACGGCTGGACGAGACCGCCGAGACGCTGGGCGCCAAAGCACACGGCCTGGTGACGCTCCACCGGCTCGGGCTGCCGGTGCCGCCCGGGTTCGTCGTCACCACCGAGGCGTGCCGGACGTTCCTGCGCCGGGGCCGCCTCCCGGACGGGCTTCACGCGGAGCTGGCCACCGCCATGCGCGGTCTGGAGGACGCGACGGGACGCCGGTTCGGCGGCACACGCACTCCGCTGGCCGTTTCGGTCCGGTCCGGGGCGAGCGTGTCGATGCCCGGCATGATGGACACCATCCTCGACCTGGGCCTCACGACCGAAGCCACGACGGCACTCGCCGCCGAGACCGGCGACGCGTGGTTCGCCCTGGAGTCGCGTTCGCGATTCCTCTCGACCCTCGCCGCCGCGCTCACGGACGGCACCGCACTCGCAGGCGGCACCGCACTCGCAGGCGGCACCGCACTCGCAGGCGGCACCGCCGGGCGGGACACCGCCGATGGACAGGCGCCGCCGACGAGCGAGATCACCGCGATCGAAGCGGTCATCGAGCGGCGTAGCGGACGCGCGGTCCCGGACGACGCGCTCGCGCAGTTGACGCTCGCCGTCGAGACCGTCTTCTCCTCGTGGGACACACCGCGCGCGCGGACCTACCGCGAGCTTCACGGCATCCCACACGATCTGGGCACGGCCGTGATCGTGCAGGCGATGGTGTACGGAAACCGCGACGAGCACAGCGGCACCGGAGTGGCCTTCAGCCGCGACCCCAACACCGGGGAGAACGTCCCGTTCGGCGATGTCCTGTTCGGATGCCAGGGCGACGACGTCGTCTCGGGCCGTTCGCCGACCCGGCCCCTGCGTGAACTCGGCTCGCGAGAACCGGCCGTGTGGGCGGCTCTGGTCGACGCCCTGGCTCGGATCGAGCGGCACGACCGCGATGCCTGCTACGTCGAGTTCACCTTCCAGTCGGGCGAGCTGTGGCTGCTGCAGGCGCGGCCCGGCCGCTTCGTCGGGGCCGCGGCGGTGCGTGTCGCGACCGATCTCGCCGACGAGGGCCTGATCACACGACAGGAGGCGCTGCTCCGGGTCTCGCCGCGGCATCTACGGCACGCCCGCACGCCGCGCATGGCGCCATCGGCGCGGGCCGACATTCTCGCCCGCGGCATCGGGGCCTGCCCCGGCGCGGCCGTCGGCAAGATCGCGACCACGACCGACGCGGCGATCAGGATGTCCGTCGACGGCCCGGTCATTCTCGTACGTCCGGAGACGTCCCCGCACGACATGGCCGGCCTGGCCGCGGCCGCCGGGATCGTCACCGCTCGCGGCGGGGCGGCCAGCCACGCCGCCGTCGTGGCACGGGCGATGGCGAAGCCCGCCGTCGTCGGGATCGGCGACCTCACCGTCGAGTCGACCGGGATACGCACCGCCGGGCGCGTCATCGATGCGGGAACGCTTGTGACCATCGACGGGACCAGCGGAGAGGTCGCGCTCGGCAGCCGGCGGATCGTCACGGACACCGCGGACGCGCACGTGCGCAGGCTACTCGCCTGGGCGGACGACGTGTCAGGCGATCGCTCGGACCGCGAGGAGGCCGAGCGCCTGGCCGCCGCCCATGCCGCGCTCCGTCGGGCCCGATCGTCCTGATCGAGCGGCGTCGGCCGCCCGTCCGGGCCGGACGCGAACATTGAACGCGGGCCGAACGCCCATCAGGGCCGGACACCCGGCCCGAAGCCGGTCCAGCGCAGATCGGCCGGTAGATGACCCATGTCGTTGTACAACAGCAGCGCCGGTTTCGCACCGTCGTAATACTCGATCACGGTGAGTGCCGCGTTCCCGCAGCTCAACCCCAGCCATCGCGCCGCCGGCGCGTCGAGCGCATGTCGCACCAGCCAGGCCACCTGGTAGGCGTGCGTGACCAGAACCTCATGGGTCTCGGTCTCGGCGGGCCGCGCGAACCGCTCGATCAGCGTGTCGGCGAGGCGGGCACCAGCCGCCGCCTCCGCGGGGTCGTACCCGTCGAAGAACCCCCTCCAGGCCGGTGGCGGATCAGCGGGGACATGCGGCACGTGGTCCATCGCCTCGGGTGCCTCCCGTACGGGAACACCGGGCAGGCGCGCACCGATGATCTCGGCTGAGCGCACCGCGCGAGGCAGGGGCGAGTGCCACACCGCGTCGACCGGCAGACTCGCGAGCCGATCCGCCAGGAGCTCCGACTGCCGCCGCCCGATGTCCGTCAGCTCACCGAACGGGTCCGCGGCACCGTGCCTCACCGCGTACAGATGCCGCGTCGCCATCGCCACTCCCGTATGCGGATGTTGTGAGAATCCAGATGTTACCATCATCCGGATTGGGCGAGAAGGGTCATGTCCGCGTCCGGTGCGGGCCGCCGTACATGGCCGGGCACATGCGCCGACGACCGGTTTGCGGCAAGGTACTGTCATGTCCCCCCATGGACACCCCGGGTGTCCCGACTGCGGCGCACCGCTCACCGGCCGGCCCACCGCCTGCCCGGCCTGCGCGCTGCCGCTTACCGGTCCCGTCGCCGCCGAACTGTGGCGGGTCGACACGGAACGCGCAGCGCTCAGCCGACGTGAGGCACAGCTGACCACGAGGCGTGGCGAGCTTCTCACCATGTTGCGAGCGGTCCGCGCCGGGGCCGGAGCCGGGGCGACCGCCGGAGCCGGGACCGAACAGGCCGCGGGCGCGCCGGGCGCTCTCCCGCCGCCGGCGCCCGACGCCGCCGAACGGCCACGGGACATGTCCGCGAGAGCCGTACAGAACCTGCTGCTGGCACTCGGCGGGATCCTGCTGGCCGTGGCGGCGGTCGTGTTCACGGCGGTGAACTGGGGACACCTCGGCATCGGCGGGCGCGCGGCGATTCTGCTCGGTCTCACCGGCCTGGTCCTCGCCGCCCCGCTCGGATTGCGGAAGCGGGGTCTGCACGCCACCGCGGAGACCCTCGCGATGCTCGGCCTGGCACTGCTGCTCCTCGACGGGTACGCCGCCTGGCATCTGGGGCTGGCCGACCTCGACCGGGTCCGCCCCCAGCACTACACGGCCGGGCTGGTCGCGGTCGTCGCCGGGGTGTCCGCGGCCTATGGGCGGCTCACCCGGCTCAGGTGTCCGGTTCCCGTGGCGGTCGTGCTCGCGCAGTTCCCGCTCGTCGTGGCGGCGCTCGACCAGGGCATGGTCTGGCTCGTCACGGCGCTGATCGCGACCGCCTGCGCCGATGCCGTGCTGTGGCTGGTGAAGCAGCGGGTGTCGGTCGCCGTCTGCTTCGGCGTCACCTGGTCACTCGGGGTGGCGATCGGGATCGTGGCATCTCTGGGAACGCACGAACCACACGTCGCCTGGCGGCTGTCCGCCGCGCTGCTCGTCGCCGTGGTGGCGGGACCGGTCCTCGCCATGCGGGCGAACACGCCCACGAGGAGACCGTGGCCGGTCCTGCTCTCGGCGTCGTCGGCGATCACCTTGATCATGGCGCTCGCGCTTCCCGGCCGCCTGGTCCTGGAGGGGCGCTGGGCGGTCGTCCCCGGCCCGGTCGCCGCGCTGCTCGTCGCCGCGCTCGCGGTTCTCGCCCTGCGTACGGCCTCCGCCGCGGCCAAGGCGTCCGCGACGGCCGCCGCGATCACCGCGGCGATCATGTCGGTCCTGCTGGCCACGCCGGTGCTGCCGCCGGTGGCCGACGCCCTCGCCGGGCCGCTGCGCCACGTCGGGGTCTGGGGTGGTGTCGGTGCGGCATCGGATGCTCCGTGGTCCGCCGCCGGGCCGCCCGACCTGGTCGTGCTCGCCGCGCTCGCGCTCGCCTCCGTGGCGGCGGCACCGCTGCTCCGGCGGTCTCTCGGATCGGACCCGGCCGGGTCGGCGGAGGGCACGTCGTACGGTCCGCACCAGGTGCTCGCCGTGATCGCCATGGTGTTCTGCGCGGTGACCGTGGCCGTCTTCCCGGTCGCGCTCGATCTGCCCTATCCGGCGGCGATGACCGTACAGCTCGCGCCGGCGATCGTGCTCGCGCTGCTCTCGGCGCGGATCCCCCTGGCCGGTCTGCCCGCGCTCGCCGCCGCGCTGGGGGGGTGCGCGTGGGCGCTCGCCTCCGAGCCGGCAACGCTGATCACGCTGCCCGTTCTCGCCGTCGCGGCCGCCGTGCCTGCCGTCGCGGCCGGCGCGCGTGCCGTACGCGTCGGAGCCGCGGCGGCCGCGACGCTGCTGGTCGGCGGCGAGGCGGTCGCGCTGTGGATCGCCGCCGGCCTCCAACCGCGGTTCGTCACGTTCGTCCTCCTCGCCGTGGCCTGCGCGGCCGGGATCGTCGCGACACCGCTCAGGGCCGCCGGCCCGGGAACGGCGGTGGAAACCGCCGGATACGCGCTGGGGACGATCGGGCTGCTCCTCGCCGCCGATCTGCGGATGTTCAGCCTCGCGTGCGCCGTCGCCGGTGTCCTCGGGTTCGGCACGGCGCTACGCCCCGACCGGCGGATGGCGGGCTACGCCGGGACCGCCTTCCTGCTGCCGGCCCACTGGACCCGGCTCCTCGCGGACGGGGTGGAGGCGGTGGAGGCCTATACCGTGCCGTTCTCCCTGGTGCTGCTGGCGATCGGCTGGTGGCGGGCACGACGGTCGTCGTCATGGCTGGCGTACGGCTCGGGCCTGTCCTTCTCCCTGCTCCCGAGTCTGCTGGCGCTCTACGCCCAGCCGGAGGGCTGGATCCGGCCGGCGGCGCTCGGCCTGGCCTCGATGGCGGTCCTGCTGGCCGGGGCGAGATTCCGGCTGCAGGCACCCGCCGTACTGGGCGGATTCACCCTGGCAGCCGTCGCCGTGCACGAGCTCGCGCCCTGGATCGCACAGCTCATGACGGTCGTGCCACGCTGGGTTCCGGTGGCCGTCGGCGGCCTGGCGCTGCTGCTGATCGGGGCGACCTACGAGGCCAGGCTGAGGGACATCCGCCGGATACGCGACGGCCTCCGATCTCTGCGGTAGCCGTACCGGCTCGCCGAGGGCCTCGCCCTGGGCGTACGGCGAGGCCCTGAGCACCGTCCCGGTCAGCAGGTGGTGTAGCCGCGCCGAGTGCCCGTGTACGAGCAGGAGTCGACGAGCTTTCCCTTGGCGTCGCGCAGATATGCCTTGTCCCGGTCGTTGTTCCAGACGTACCAGCGGCGGTTCCAATAAACGGTCGCGGTGCCGTTCCGGCCCTGCCCGGTGCGCAGGGTCAGCTTCTTGCCGGGTTTCAGGCTGACATTTCCGAACGTGTAACGGAAGTTGGCCTTGTCACGAATCGTCCAGCCCTTCAGGCTGACCTTCTTCTTGGTGTTGTTGCGGATGGTGATGTATTCGGCGTTGAGGCTGCGATTGCCGCCCCGATCGCTGCCGGGGCTGTCGTAGTGGATCTTCGTGATCTGGACCGTGGGTCTGGCGGCCTGTGCGGGACCGGCGGCGAGGGGGACGGCCATGGCCGCGGCGAATGTGCCGACGACGAGGGGGATGTGACGCACGTTCTGCTCATTCTGAGGCTCGGGAGCACGACAGAGTACCGCCGCATTTTAGGAGAAGCAGGACACGCGTTCTTGGACGAATCTCCACCGTCCCCGTCGAATCCCGAAGGAATCCGAGATGCCGGGGAACGGCGCACACGCCGCAGGGAGGAGACCATCGACCAGGCACCGCCGCCTCGATCGTCCCGGTGTCCCCGGGCGTCGGTCACCGCGGCGGGCGAAGCCGAAACGCTACCGGGAAGTAACCCGCTTTACACGGCTGCCGGTCAGGCTGTGCCATGGCCGCACGTGCTGTGGCTAAATGTCACGAAAGGTCGCCCGTGGTCAGGTTCGCTCCCTTCGCTCGTCTGCCGCGTCCGCTTCGCTGGTTCGCCCGCTTCCTGACCACGATCCTGGTCCTGGTCCTCGTGGCGGCGCTCGCCGGAACCGGCGTGGTGATCTGGACCGTGCGGCAGTCGTTCCCGCAGCTCGACGGTGAGATCAGGCTGCCGGGCCTGGCCTCGCCTGTGACCGTCCATCGGGACGCGTACGGCATCCCGCAGATCTACGCGGACAGTCCGTCCGACCTGTTCAAGGCGCAGGGGTACGTCCACGCTCAGGACCGCTTCTGGGAGATGGACTTCCGCCGCAAGACCACCGCCGGCCGACTGTCCGAGGTCTTCGGCACGAGCACCCTCGAAATCGACAAGGTCGTGCGCACGCTCGGCTGGCGGCGGGTCGCCGAGCAGGAGATCGGGCTGCTCATGCCCGAGACCCGTCAGGCCCTGGAGGACTACGCGGCGGGCGTCAACGCCTGGCTCGACCAGCACACGGGCGCGGTGGAAAGGAGCCTCGAGTACGCCGTGCTCAAGCTGACCAACGGCGACTACACCCCGGAGCCGTGGAGCCCGGCCGACTCGCTGGCCTGGCTCAAGGCGATGGCCTGGGATCTGCGCTCCAACATGGACGACGAGCTGGACCGGGCGCTGACCGCAGCCTCCGTCCCGGTCGACCGGGCCGAGCAACTCTTCCCCGGCTACCCCTTCGACCGGCACCGGCCGATCGTCACGGGTGACGGCGACACGGAGGCGGCCGCCGACGGCATGACGCGGGTCACGCGGCAGGCCGGACCCGGGCGACCGGAGACGCGGGCTCTGGCGCGGACGGCCGAGGCGCTGCGCGCCGTACCCGCCCTGCTGGGCAGCGGTGGCGACCTCGCCGGCGTCGGGTCCAACTCGTGGGTGGTGAGCGGGGCGCACACCACGACCGGCAAGCCGCTGCTCGCCAACGACCCGCATCTCGGCCCGCGCATGCCGTCGATCTGGTACCAGGCGGGGCTGCACTGCCGGCAGCGCGGCCCCGCCTGTCCCTTCGACCTGACCGGCTACACCTTCGCCGGCCTGCCCGGCGTGGTGATCGGCCACAACCACCGCATCGCCTGGGGCTTCACCAACCTCGGCCCGGACGTCACCGACCTCTACCTGGAGCGGACCAAGGGCGACACCTACCGGTTCAAGGGCGAATGGCAGCCCATGGAGACCCGCGTCGAGCAGATCGAGGTCGCCGGCGGGGAGACGGTGGACCTGACCGTGCGCACCACCGGGCACGGGCCGATCATCTCCGGGGTGCTCGGCGACGCGGAAGCGTCCGTACCGGGCGCCGCGGCCAAGCTGGACGAGCCGACGCCGGGCACATCTCAGGACGCGTCGCAGGACGCGTCGCAGGAGTTGGAGGTCGCGCTGCGCTGGACCGCGCTGGACCCGGGCCGCACCGCCGACGCGATCCTCCTGCTGAACAAGGCCGAGAACTTCGAGCAGTTCCGCGCGGCCGCCGCGACCTTCGAGGTCCCGGCGCAGAACCTCATCTACGCGGACGTGGACGGCAACATCGGATATCAGGCCCCGGGCCGGATCCCGATCCGCGCCAAGGGCGACGGCCGCTGGCCCGCGCCGGGCTGGACCGGTGAGCACGAGTGGCGCGGATTCATCCCGTTCGAGAAGCTGCCGAGTGTCTACAACCCGCGGGAGGGCTACATCGTCACCGCCAACAACGCGGTGATCCGCCAGGAGGACGGCGGCCCGTTCCTGACCGACGACTGGTCGTACGGCTATCGCTCCCAGCGCATCGTCGAGAGGCTGGAGCAGGCACTCGCCGGGGGCGAGGTCTCGGTCGAGAGCATGCGGGACATCCAGCGCGACACCCACAACGGTCTCGCCCCCCTGCTCGTGCCGCATCTACTGCGCGTCGGCGCCGACGACCCGCTGCGCGGCTGGGACTTCGGCCAGGACCGGGAGTCGGCCGGCGCCGCCTACTTCAACGCGGTGTGGCGGCACCTGCTGCGGCGGACGTTCGAGGACGAGCTGACCGGCCCGGCCCGGCCCGGCGGCGGCGACCGCTGGTATGAGGTGATCCGCGCCCTGCTGGAGCGGCCGGACGACCCGTGGTGGGACGACGTACGCACCACGGACCGGACCGAGACCAGGGACGACATGCTCACCGCAGCCCTGGCCGACGCGAAGGCCGAGCTCGCCAGGCTGCTCGGCGACGACAGGTCCGGCTGGCGGTGGGGTGATCTGCACACGCTGGAGCTCACCCACGAGACGTTCGGCACCTCGGGCATCGGCCCGATCGAGTGGCTGTTCAACCGCGGCCCGCTGCGTACCCAGGGCGGCAAGGACACCGTGGACGCGACCGGCTGGGACGCCCCGGACGGCTACGAGGTGAACTGGGTGCCGTCGATGCGCATGGTCGTCGACCTGGCCGACTTCGACCGTTCGCGCTGGATCAACCTCACCGGCGCATCGGGCCACGCCTTCCACGCCAACTACGACGACCAGGCCGAGCTGTGGGCCGACGGGAAGACCACCCCGATGCGCTCCTCTGAAAAGGCGGCCCGCTCAGACGCGGCCGACACGCTCACCCTCACCCCATAAGGCACGAACCGCCGCACAAGGGAAACACAACATACGAGGGCGAGTTTCCGCCGGACGCCCCTCGGGAATCGTGTGACCACGCCTCCACGAGGCCGGTGTGTCACGGGAAACCACGGGGGAATCATGACCCATCTCGTCGTGTGCTGCGACGGTACCTGGAACAGTCCGGAAATCCAGTCGGTCACCAATGTGTGCCGGCTGTACAACGCGCTGGCCGAAACGAGTGGGGACGGTGTCCGCCAATCGGCGTACTACCAGCCCGGCGTGGGCACGATGCGCAACAGGCTGCTGGGAGGAGCCGTCGGGCTCGGGCTGTCCGACAACGTGATGGACGCCTATCTCTGGCTGACCACGCGATACGAGCCCGGAGATGACATATCGCTCTTCGGCTTCAGTCGCGGCGCCTACACCGTGCGCAGCCTCGCCGGAATGATATCGGCGTGCGGGTTGATCGATCCCGGGCAGAAGGATGAGGAGACACTCTGGCTTCAGGTCAAGGATCTGTACGACCACGGGTACCGGCGAGGAGAGCAAGAATCCCGAAGCCGTGAATGGCGTGACGGTCTCACTTTCCGCTGGGATCCGGACGATTCCGCCGCAATTCCGGTGCATTTCATCGGAGTATGGGAAACCGTCGGCGCACTCGGCATTCCGGACTACCTGGGCTGGCTCAATCTCCTGGATCCACTGCACCGGCACGATTTCCACGACCTGCGGCTCAACCCGCACATCAAGCACGGCCGCCACGCGGTGGCCATGGACGAGCGCCGCCGTCCCTACACGCCCACGCTGTGGTCGGAACCGTACGGCGCGGAGCAGGTCGTCAGGCAGGTGTGGTTCCCCGGTGGTCACCAGGACGTGGGCGGCGGTCATCTCCAGCGGGGGCTGAGCGACTGCGCACTGCGGTGGATGATCGACGAAGCCCGCGAGGCGGTCGATCTCGGCTTCCACAAGAAGGTCGTGGAAGACCAGATCAAGCCTGATCCGCTCGACGTCCTGCACGACGACGACCGCGGCGCACTCGGTGCCTTCGAGCCGCTGCTCTACCCGTCGATCAAGCCGGTGCTCGAGATCTTCCTGCAGCCGCGGCCACGTGCCGTACCCGAGATCGACCCGAACGCGGTGAGTCCGCTGATCCACCGGTCGGTGTACGACCGATATCAGAACCCGCCCATCACCAGCGGGCCGTACCGGCCCACCCAGGTGCTCGCCGCAGGGCAGCACAGGACGGTCGAGGTTCTCGCCCACCTGCCGTGGAACGAGACGGGGCTCTACCTCGAAGCCGGCGACTACCGCTTCACCGCCGAGGGCCACTGGCGGGACGCCGGCATCCCGTCCGGACCCGCCGGCGTCGCGGGTCTTCGCCGTTTCAATCCCCTGGCCGAGGCGGGCCGGCTCGTGGGCACGTTGCTGGGCCGAGGCGAAAGGCTGTTCCGGCTTGTGACAGGGAACAGGACGGCGGACTTCGTCGGCGCGCGCCGGGAGGAGGACATGCCGTGGATGTCGCTCGTCGGCGTCGTCGCCAACGACGCGATGACCGTCGACGGCACGACCAGGGATCACGAGCGCATCGCCATAGGGACCGGCACGCGCCACCGGGTGACCAGGAGCGGATACCTGTACGCCTTCGCCAACGACGCGTGGGGTTTCTACGGGAACAACCAGGGCGGCGTGCGGCTCACCGTGACGAGGGAAGCCTGACGAGGACGGCGCCGTGTCGTCCGGCCGGATGTCACGGCCGGCGAACGCAGCAGGTGGAGCAGGGGTCCGCGGACTCGACGGTGATCCACAGGCAGCAGGTGCGCCGGCGGAAGGTGTCGCCCTCGGGCACGACCAGCCCCGCCACGGGCGCCCCGATCGCGTCCAGCAGCCGCGCCGCAGCGCCGCAGGCCCCGGCCCCGCCGCCGTCCGCGCCGTCCGAGCCGAGGCGCGTGATCGGGTGGACGATCGCCTCGGCCGTCGAGCCCCACAGCGAGCGCTCGCCCACCTTGGTCAGGTCGTTCAGCGCCTTGATCAACGGGAGCTGGCCGTCCATGAGCGACCCGCGGATGGCCGCCGCCAGGTCGGTAACGACGATCGTGCCGGGGGCGCCGGCCAGCGGATCGTCGGGAAGGACCGCGACGGTCACCTCGGCGGCGGCGACGGTCACCCCCGCCGGTGACGATCTGACCAGCGTGTCGCCGAGGCGCATGAGCGGCACCCGGCGCTCGAGCGCCCAGCCGAGCACCATCGGGAGGGTGTGCCAGTAGCCGTACGTCTTCCACAGCAGCGCCGCCCCCACGTGGGGCGCGGCGCCCCACCGATCCGCCGTCTCGTCGACAAGTGCGCGCAGCCCGTCGTACGGCTTCCGCAGCAGGTCGGTGGCGCTGACCCAGCCCGGGGAGTCGTCCGCGACCAGCCCCGGCGGCACGCCCAGCACGCCGCCCTGCGCGGCGGCGAGGCTCTCCAGGTGTTTCGAAAGGGTGTCGAGCAGCGGCACTGATCTCTCCTGTCGGGACGGTGCTGGATCTCCCGGAGGCACTCGGCGTACGGCGACGCTCACGCCATCGCGCCTTCCGCCACAGCGCCTTCCGCCACGGCTCCTTCCGCCACCCGTGCGGCACTCCGCCGGGCGGCGGGGACGACGAGCGGGGTGCCGGTCTCCGGGTCGTCGATCACTCGGCAGGGCAGCCGGAAGACCTCATGCATCAGGTCGGCGGTCACGATGTCCTTCGGCGTCCCGGAGGCCACCACCCGGCCGTCGCGCATCGCGATCAGGTGGGTCGCGTAGCGGGCGGCGTGGTTCAGGTCGTGGAGCACGGCCACCAGCGTCCGTCCCTCCTCCTCGTGCAGCCGCGCGCACAGGTCGAGGATCTCGATCTGGTGCGCGATGTCGAGATAGGTCGTCGGCTCGTCGAGCAGAAGCAGCGGCGTCTCCTGCGCGAGGGCCATCGCGATCCACACGCGCTGGCGCTGGCCGCCGGACAGCTCGTCGACCGGGCGGGCGGCGAGATCGGCCACCCCGGTCGCCGCCATCGACTCCCGCACGACGCGTTCGTCCTCCCTCGACCACTGACGCAGCAGCGACTGGTGCGGATAGCGTCCGCGGCCGACCAGGTCGGCGACCGTGATGCCGTCGGGTGCGATGGACGTCTGGGGCAGCAGGCCCAGAACGCGGGCGATCTTCTTGGCGGGCAGCGCCGCGATGTCCCGCCCGTCGAGCAGCACGGATCCGGCCGCCGGCTTGAGCGTCCGCGACAGGGCACGCAGCAGCGTGGACTTGCCGCAGGCGTTGGGTCCGACGATCACGGTGAAGGACCGGTCCGGGATGGCCACGGTCAGGTCTTCCGCGATGACCCGCCTGTCGTAGGCGAGGGTCAGCCCGCTGCCGCCCAGCCGTGACGGTGCGCCTTCGTGTCCCATTCCCTCAACCTTCCGGCTACCCGATTCCGTCATATCCGTCCTGCCCTGCGCTCTACGGCGAGCAACCAGACGAGATAACCGCCGCCGAGCACGCCGGTCAGCACGCCGACCGGGAGCAGGCGCTCACCGAACAGCCGCTGCGCGGCCCAGTCGGCCGCCACCAGCAGGCCGGCGCCCGTGCACATCGAGGCGACCAGGTTCGGCCCGGACGCCCCGGTCATCCGCTTGGCGACCTGGGGCGCGACCAGCGCCACGAAAGCCACCGGCCCGGCGGCCGCCGCCGCGAGCGAGGC
The DNA here is from genome assembly GCF_050942215.1 of Sphaerimonospora sp. CA-214678. GTDB lineage: Bacteria > Actinomycetota > Actinomycetes > Streptosporangiales > Streptosporangiaceae > Sphaerimonospora. The sequence goes on along the minus strand of NZ_CP192056.1, from coordinate 212,443 downwards.
GAGCAGCACGGCCGCCGCCAGCATGATCAGGCGGACGCGTTCGACCCGGATGCCGAGGCCCCTCGCCAGGTCGTCGCCCATCTCGATCACATGCAGGGCCCGGCCGCAGCAGAGGAGCACCGCCGGGACGAGCACGGCCATCGCGGCCAGCAGCGGCAGCGCGTCGTCCCAGCCCCGGCCGTCCAGACTGCCGGTGAGCCACAGCACGGCACGCGCCGCCTCCATGTGCTGGGCCCTGGTCAGCAGGTAGCCGTTCACGCCGGTGAGGATGGCCGCCGCGCCGATGCCGATCAGCACGAGCCGCTGGCCGTGGAGTCCGCCCCGCCAGGCCAGGGCGTAGATCACGACGCCGGTGAGGACGCCGCCGAGCACCGCGCCGCCGGACAGCGCCAGGCTGCCGCCGCCTGCGACGACCACGACGAGCGCGCCGGTCGCAGCGCCCTGGGTGAAGCCCAGGATGTCGGGGCTGCCCAGCGGGTTGCGTACGAGCGACTGGAACAGCGCGCCCGCCAGGGCCAGGGCCGAGCCGACGAGCAGCGCGGTGACCACCCGGGGCAGCCTGAGCTCGTTGACGATGAAGTCCTGGGCCGGGGTGCCCGCGCCGGCGATGGTGCGCAGGACCTCGGCCGGGCTCATCGGGTAGTCCCCGTCGCCGACCGTCAGGACGCCGGCGGCGAGCGCCAGCAGCGCGCAGCCCGTCGCGACGGCCAGCGTCCGCGGGTTCACCCGTACGGAACGGTCCCCCGGAAGGCGTATGACACTCATACGCGCACCATCCGGACCCGGCGCACGAAGTACAGGAAGAACGGGCCGCCCAGCACCGCCGTCACGATCCCCACCTGCAACTCGCCGGGACTGCCGAGCAGCCGGCCGAGCACGTCGGCGCCGAGCAGGAGCACGGGCGCGAGCACCGCGCAGTAGGGAAGCATCCAGCGCAGGTCGGGGCCGGTCAGCGAGCGGACGAGATGGGGCACCATCAGCCCCACGAAGACGATCGGGCCGCAGGCCGCTGTGGCGGCCCCGCACAGCAGCGTCACCGCGAGGAGCGCGAAGGCCCGCACCTGGGCGGGGCGGGCGCCGAGCGCGCGGGCGGAGTCGTCGCCGAGCGCGAGGGCGTTGAGCGGCCGGGCCAGCGCCAGCGCGACCAGCAGACCCGCCGCCACGAACGGCAGCATCCCGACCCACGTCGCGGTCTGCGCGCTCGCCAGCGAGCCCACGGTCCAAAAGCGCATCTTCTCCAGCGAGTCGCCGTCGAGCAGCATCATCGCGCTGACGTAGGAGAAGAGCGCGGCGTTGAGCGCGGCGCCGGCCAGGGTCAGCCGGGCCGGGGTCGCGCCACGCCCGCCGCCCACGACGTAGACCAGCACCGAGACGGCGGCGGCGCCGCCCATGGCGAACCACACGTAGCTTTCGAACGCCGCCATCCCCAGGACCGCGGTGGCCGTGGCCACGGCGGCCGAGGCGCCCGCGTTGATGCCGAGCAGGCCCGGATCGGCGAGCGGGTTGCGGGTCAGGGCCTGCATCACGCAGCCCGCCACGCCCAGCGCCATCCCGGCGAGCAGCCCGAGCAGCGTACGCGGCAGCCGCATGTCCCGCACCACGGTCGAGGCGGCCGAGCCCCCGTCGAAGAGCCCGTGCCAGACCTCCCCGACGGAAAGCTGCCTGGCTCCGAAGCCGATGCTGAGCACGACAACGACGAGGAGCACGAGCACCGCGCCCAGCAGACCGGCCGCACGCAGCGCGTGCCGTGTCCCCGGCGCCCCATCGGCAGGTACGGACTCCTCCGTGGACGTCCGCGCCGGCACGAAGGCTCGCGACACCTCGGGGGACTGTGTGACGACCATGGGAGTCTCCGGGAGAGGCGGCGTGCCGTACTGGCTGGACAACTTAGGTGAGGTTACCCTAAAACTATGGTCACGATTAGGTAAGGCTAACCAAAGGTTATGCCAGGAAAGAAGGACGATCCACCCCATGTCGCAACTTCCGTCACATTCGGCGACCTCCCCCAGGCCATCCCGCCGTCGCCTGCTGGCCCTGGGCGCCGCCGCCGCGGCCGGCGTCCTGCTCGCCGGATGCGGGGCGAGCGGCTCGGGGACGGCGTCCCAGTCGTCCGCCCCGGCGGCACAGGAGAGCGCCGCCGGGCCGTGGTCGTTCAAGGACGACCGAGGGGAGACCGTCACCGCCGACACGGCCCCCGCACGCATCGTCGCCTTCACCGGCACGGCCGCGGCCCTCGTCGACTTCGGCCTCGACGAGAAGGTCGTCGGGGTCTTCGGCGAGACCGTGCGGGACGACGGCACCACCGACCCCATGGCGGGCGACCTGGACGTCGACAAGGTGACGATCGTCGGCAACGTGTGGGGCGAGTTCAACATCGAGAAGTACGCGACCCTGCGACCCGACCTCCTCGTCACCCACATGTACGACCCCGGCGCGCTGTGGTACGTCCCGGACGAGAGCAAGGACAAGATCCTGAAGCTGGCCCCCAGCATCGCGATCAACGTCGCCCGGGTGCCGATCACCCAGCCGATCGAGCGGTACGCCGAGCTGGCCGCCTCCCTCGGCGCCGACCTCAACGCGCCCAAGGTGGCCGAGGCCAAGGCCCGGTTCGAGGCGGCGTCCGAGATGGTGCGCCAGGCGGTGGCCGCCAAGCCCGGCATCAAGGTCATGGCCGCCTCCGGCAGCCCCGACCTGCTGTACGTGTCGAACCCGAAGACCCTCACCGACCTGATCTACCTAGCCGAGCTCGGGGTCGACTTCGTGCAGCCGGACAAGCTCGACACCGGCGGCTACTACGAGAGCCTGAGCTGGGAGAACTCCGACAAGTACCAGGCCGACGTGATCATGCTCGACAACCGCAGCAGCGCCCTCCAGCCCGACGCCCTCGCGGCCAAGCCCGCCTGGACGCGGCTCGCCGCCGTCAAGGCGGGCCAGGTGGAGTCGTGGGACGGCGGGGTGCCCCGCCTCTCGTACACCGGCGCCGCCCCCATGCTGGAGAACCTCGCCAAGGCCATCCAGAACGCCGAGAAGGTCGGCTGACCCATCCGGAGAACGCTTAGAGCATCGGTCGAGTAACGGACACTCCCTGATCGGCGCGGTCGCTGCGCCGGGAGGAAGCTCCGGTCCGCTGCCAGGCCCCGCCGAGCGGGGCTTGGCGTGCGGTCCTCGCTCCCTCCCGCTCCGCTCCTCGGGGTACGCCGGGCGACGGCGTCAGCCGAGCGGCGTCGGCGGGGAGGTCGTCTCGGGGACCGTGCCGGGCTTCGCGTGGCCCCGGCACTTGGCGTCCCATTCGGGGACGCGCAGCAGCGCCGGATTGGCGACGCCGCTCTCTCCGCGCTTCCCGCTGGACGTGCTGACGAAGGCCAGACCCTCGATGCAGACGCGGGCGATGTTGGGGAAATTGTCCGCGTTTCGGAAGACCTCGATGTGGTCGACGTCGCCGACCTTGTCCGGCGGCGCGCCGTCCCTGCCGCCGCGGTCGCCCAACTGGTCGGAGGAGCAACCGGCCAGCAGGAGAACACCGAGAATCGCGCCTGTCCAGCCGACGGTCATCGAACGTGCCATGAAGCCCCTCCTCATAACCGGCAAGGAGCTTCATATGCGGCCAAGCAGCCTCCTTCCCGGCATGGCGCAGCATACAGGTGAACGAGGCGTCGGCCACCGAGCCGAGCCGGAGCGGCGGAAACCGCTCGAAAGTCGTGAACGGACATGTCGTACACGCCCGTGCGGGCGGACACGGCGAGAACCCTCGGCACCCGAGACGGCGCCGTTCTCCGCCGCGAGAAGGGGCCCAACGCCCTCGTCAGAAGGGGAACTCGCGATCCTGGTCCCGTACGGTGACCCACTGGAGCTCGCAGAACTCCTCGGCGGCGAAACCGAGGCCGAAGCGGCCCCAGCCGCTGTCCTTGACCCCGCCGAACGGCATCTGCGGCTCATCGTTGACGGGCTGGTCGTTCACGTGGACGATGCCGGCCTCCAGCCTCGACGCGAGCCGCAGACCACGGCGGACGTCGCCGGTGATGATCGACGCGGCCAGACCGAGATCCGACTCGTTGGCCCGGGCCACCGCCTCCTCCGCGGAGTCGACGACCTCCACGATCACCACCGGCCCGAAGGTCTCCCCCTGCGCGATCTCGGCCTCGTCCGGGACGTCGGCGAGAACGGTGGCCGGATAGCACGGCGGCGCCGGGACGCCACCGGCCAGGACGCGGGCGCCGAGCTCCACCGCCTCGTTGACCCGGCGGTCCAGGAGTGCCAGGGCCCATTCGTTGATCACCGGGCCCACCACGGTGGCCGGATCCGAGGGATCGCCGGTCGGCAGCGTCGCCGCCTTCGCCGCGAATCGGGTGGTGAACTCCTCGGCCACCGGCCGTTCGACGTAGACGCGCCGCGCGCACATGCACACCTGCCCCTGGTGGACGAAGGCGCCGTAGGCCGCGGCTTCCACGGCGTACCCGACATCGGCGTCGTCCGTGACGATCAGCGGGTTCTGGCCGCTGAGCTGGAGCACGACACGCTTCAGGTACGTCCCGGCCTTCTCGGCCAGCCGCCTGCCCGTCGGCGTCGACCCCGTGAAGTTGACCCGCTTGACGAGGCGGCTCGCGAGCAGCGCGTCGCCCACCGCCCCGGCCTCACCCGGGGCATGGGTGACGACGTTGAACACACCGGACGGCAGGCCGGCCTCCTGGAGGATCTCCGCCCAGAGCGCGCCCCCCGTGTACGGAGACTCCTCCGAGGGCTTCAGCACGACCGTGTTGCCGAGGGCGAGCGGCCCGATGACCGCCCGGCCGGCCAGCGTGAGCGAGGCGTTCCACGGCGCTATCGCCGCGACCACGCCCACCGGCCGCCGGATCGCCGCCGCCCTGCCGCCCGCCACGTCCGAGGGCAGCAGCTCCCCGACCGGCCGGTAGCCCAGCTGGGCGGCCTGCCGGAGGAGCTTGAGCGTGAAGTCGACCTGGACATCGCCGAAGACGCGGCCGCACCCGGTCTCGACGGCGAGGGAGCAGAGCACCTCGTCGCGGCGGCGTTCGAGCACGTCGGCCGCGCGCAGGAAGATCTGCTGCCGCCGCCAGGGCTGCGCCCCGGCCCAGCTCTCGAATGCCTCGTGGGCGGCGGCGACGGCCCGCCGCGCGTCTTCTCCGTCGCCGGCCGCCACGTCGGCGACGACCTCGCCTGACCAGGGGGAGCGCTTCCGGTACGACCTGGCGGACTCGGCGGGCACCCACTCACCCCCGATGAAGTGCCCGATGAAGCCTCCACCGGAGTGCCCGATGAGGTTTCCACCCGGGCGCCCGATGAAGTCTCCTGGGTGCCCGGTGAAGCCACCTGGGTGCCCGGTGAGGTCTCCACCCGGGCGCCCGATGAGGTCGCCGATGGAGTTCCCGATGCGTTCCCCCGACGCCATCCGTCTCGCCTCGCCTCGCTCGCTCGCGTCCACTCGCACCAGTTCACATCAGCCCCTGCCGGCTGACCGAGAAGCGTTCACGTGATCGGCCCGTCGGTCAAGACATCGTTCGAGTGAGTGAAACGCTCTGTCCGTATTCTGGCGCTTGTGACCGCCGAGAAATCCTCACACCCCCGCGGCCGTACGGAGCCCTCCGCCTCCTTCTCCGTGTCGCTGGAGCGCGGCCTGCGCATCCTGTCCGCGTTCACCGGCGACCGCTCCACCCTCGGGATCGCCGACATCTCACGGGCCGTCGGCCTCAACAAGAGCACCACGCACCGGTACGTCGCCACGCTGACCAAGCTCGAGTACGTCCAGCAGGACCCGGAGACCAAGAAGTACCACCTCGGCCCCAAGGTGGTGGACCTCGGGTTCGCGGCGATCGACTCGATGGAGCTCACCCGGATCGCAGCGCCGCTGTTGCAGGCGCTCGCCGACGAGACCGGATACACCGTCAGCATGGGCCTGTGCGACGGGCCCGACGTCGTCTACGTCGATCGGCGGCGCAGCAACCGCCGTACGTCCCTGGCCATGGACCTCAACCTGCACACGGGCTCCCGGCTGCCCGCCTACTGCACGTCGATGGGCAAGGTCCTGCTGGCGTACAAGGACCAGACGACGCTGCGGCAGATCCTTGACCGCGTCGACATGGCGCGCAGAGGACCCAAGACGATCACCAACCGCGAGCAGCTGATGGCGGACCTGGCCAAGGTGCGCCAGAACGGCGTCGCGGTCAACGACGAGGAGCTCGCCCCGGGACTGCGGTCGTTCGCCGCGCCGGTCAGGGACCGTACCGGCGAGGTCGTCGCGGCGGTGAACATCGCCGTCCACCTGACCATGGCGCCGAGCTCCGTCGACTCGCTGGCCGGGCGCGTCGAGCCGGCCCTGCGGCGTACCGCCGCCGAGATCTCCCGGCGACTCGGCCACCGCCCGCCCCCCTGACCCACCCCCCACCCCCCACCCCCGCCGTGATCTTGCAGTTTCTCGCGCATGGCCTCCTCCACCTGGACCTTCTCCCGTCGTGATCTTGCAGTTTCTCGCAGTCAAGGTTGCCGACCAGGCACGATGCATTTGGTGATCTTGCAGTGGCGATCGGAGATGGACTGCAAGATCACGGAGACCGTTCTCGCAGGCAGATGCCCATCGCTGCGAGAAACTGCAAGATCACGAAGTGGATTTCCGCAGGTGGCGAGGGAAACCTGCGAGCAACTACAAGATCACCCCCAAAGGGGTTTTGAAGAGGAAATTCGCGTTCGAACCTTTGGAACACGCTGTTGCCACTGCCCTGGGGTGCTCGTACGGTCAGGGCAACTTCCTCGATATCCGAAGGTCCAGGTCATTCCCGGCCACCGGCCGGTCGAGCGATCTCGGACGATTCGCCTGATCCCTCATAGAGCAACCCCCCGGTGTTTCGGGTTGCAGCTCCCCGGAGCCGCCATCCGCGACGGCGACGTCCTCGAACCCGTGCCGCGCAACGAACCACTGAGGACAACAGGAAAGGACGCCCGCTGTGGGACTACTTCTCGACGGTGCCGACTGGCAGGGGAACATCTTCAAGAACGGTGAGTGGACCGCCGGAAGCGGAGGCGACTACCCGGTCGTCGAACCGGCCACCGGAAACGAGCTCGGCCGGATGGGGCAGGCGACGCGAGAGGACGTCGCCGAGGCCGCTTCGACCGCGGCGAAGGTCCAGAGGGAGTGGGCGGCGCTGCCGCACACCGAGCGCGCGGCCGTGCTCCGCCGGGCCGGCGACCTGTGGCTGCGGCACGCTGAGGAGATCAGCGGGTGGAACGTGCGCGAGGTCGGCGCGGTCCCCGGGATGGCCGGCTTCGCACTGCACGTCGCCGCCGAGGAGTGCTATCAGGCGGCCGCGCTGCCCGGCCAGGCCATCGGCGAGATCCTCCCGTCGGGAGAGCCCCGGCTGTCCCTGGCGCAGCGGATGCCCGCCGGCGTGGTCGGCGTGATCGCGCCCTTCAACGTGCCGATCATCCTGGGCATCCGGTCGGTCGCCCCGGCGCTCGCGCTCGGCAACGCGGTCATACTCAAGCCCGATCCCCGCACCGCGGTCACCGGCGGCTCGCTGATGGCCCGTGTGTTCGAGGAGGCCGGTCTGCCCCCGGGTGTGCTGCAGATGCTGCCCGGCGGAGCCGAGGTCGGCGAGGCCATGGTCACCGATCCGAACGTCCGGGTCATCTCGTTCACCGGCTCGACCGCGGTGGGCCGCCGGATCGGCGAGCTCGCGGGCAGGCACCTCAAGCGCGCGCACCTCGAGCTCGGCGGCAACTCGGCGCTGCTCGTGCTCGACGACGCCGACGTCGACGCCGCGGTCAACCTGGCCGCGTGGGGGTCGTTCTTCCACCAGGGCCAGATCTGCATGACGACGGGCCGTCACCTGGTCGCCGACCGTCTGTACGACGATTTCGTGTCCCGGCTCGCCGAGAAGGCGGACGCGCTCTCGGTCGGCGACCCGGCGACCGGCGAGGTCGCGCTGGGACCGGTCATCGACGCGGGACAGCGCGACAAGATCCACAACATGGTCATGACCAGCGCCGACCAGGGCGCGCAGATCGCCGCCGGCGGATCCTACGAGAGCCTCTTCTATCGGCCCACCGTGCTGGCGGAGATCCCCCTCACCGCGCCCGCCTTCGCCGAGGAGGTGTTCGGCCCCGTCGCGCCGGTCACCCGCGTGTCGTCGGTGGCGGAGGCCGTGGAGCTGGCCGGGGCCGGTGAGTACGGACTGTCGCTCGGCATCGTGACCCGTGACGTCATGCACGGGCTCGCCGTCGCCGAGCAGATTCCCACCGGGATCGTGCACATCAACGACCAGACCGTGAACGACGAGGCCAACGCGCCCTTCGGCGGCGTACGGGCCTCCGGCACCGGGGCCCGCTTCGGCGGTGCGACCGCCAACATCGAGGCCTTCACCGAGACCCGCTGGATCACCATGCGCGGCGAGCCCGCCCGATACCCGTTCTGACCCTTGCGGCCCGCACCCCCTCGCCGCCGGGCCACCCCCGCCAGGCGGACGGTTCGCGGCACGAAACGGGCGACCGGGGGGTGCGGTCGCCCGGGACGGGAGCCTCCCGCCCGCGTCAGGTACCGATCACGACTCCCGCTTCGGGATGATCCGCTTCACCGCGACGGCCGCGGAGAACAGCGTGAACACGCCGAGTGCCACCCAGAACGCGTTCCAGCCGACAAAGGGAGCCGCCAGCGCGCCGCCACCGAAGCCGGCAGCGACCCCGCCAATCGGGGGATTGTTGTACATATCTACCATTTCCTTTCTCTACGCCATGCGGCGTCCCAGAAGGCCTTCGCCTGGGCTATCTGAAGGAAGACATCGAAGATCATTTCTACGAAGAGCAGCCCGGCGACGGCCATCTGCCCGCCACCCCGGCTCCGGACGGTCACGATCCGCTCGACGATGAAGACGCCGGTCACCGCCATCCACAGTGGATGCAGCTGGAGCCCGCCGGTGACCATGATCGACCAGGCCGTGGCACCCAGGTAGGCGAAGATCACGATGATGCCGAGCAGGGAGAGGAACTGCCGCCCCCAGTAGGGCAGTGTGACCCGGTTGCAGCCGTAGTCCGCGAGGTTCTCCAGCGCTCCTCGCTTCCATCGCAGGCGCTGCTTGAACAGATCCCCCCAGGTCTCCATCACCTCGGTGGTCAGCGTGCACTCCGCGGGGCAGAGGATGCGGAATTTCAGATGCAACAGCGCCAGGGTGAGCTCGTTGTCCTCGGTGAGGACGCGCACGTCGTACACCTGATCCCGGCCGGGAAGCCGGCCGCTGCGACGGGCGCGGACGACCTCTTTGAGCGCGAGGGCCCGGAAGAGCGTCGCCGTGCCGGTGAGCACCAGCGCCTTTCCGTGCAATCTGCGTACGTCCCGGGCGTAGCGGGCGTACTCGTTCCGCTGGAACATGCCGACCAGGCCGCCGCCGGGCTTCCCGGTGAACGTGCCGCCCACCGCGGCCAACTTCCCTGTGGCCAGCCTGGCGACGGCATGGTGGAGGAAACCCGGGTCGAGCGCCGAGTCGGCGTCCATGACCAGCACCGCATGCCGGGTTCCCATGGACGGGAGCAGGACTTCCAGAACCTGGTTGAGCGCACCCGCCTTCTTGTGGCGGTTCCCCACGGTCTCGATCACCTGGGCTCCGTGCGCCCTCGCGATCTCCGCCGTCCCGTCGCCGCAGTTGTCGGCGATCACGATGACGCGATCGGGTCTGCGCTGCTGTCGCCGGAGCGAGATCAGCGTCTCGGCGATCTGGTCCTCTTCGTTGTGCGCCGGAACCAGCACGGTGACCCGCATGGACGATTCCGGGACGGCCGGCAGGTCGCGCTTCCCGTCGGCGCCCTTCCGTCCCCTGTGGCGGCCGACGCGGCCGCGTGGTCCGGCACCATCCGTCGTGACACGTCGAATCACGTGCGGTCCGCGCAGAGTGCGTGACTGAACCACTTGGAACCGCCCAGTTCATGACAAGGTGCTTGATAGCCCTAGACCGTACACAGGCAGGGCGTCAGTGACGTATAGGGACATTTTACCTAGAAAAAACACATAATAGGGGTATCGCCTGTCACTTGCATCTCGCTTGAAAGAGGACCAATGCCCCGAATCGCAGGCATCGCACTCGTGCTCCTGCTTGCGGCGGGTGCAGCCGTCTTCCTTCTCAGCCGATCAAACGATCGGGGGGCCGCACCGCCCGCACCGCCGCTCAGCGCGTCGAGTCCACTGGCACGCCCCGGCCCGACGGCCCGTGCGCTGAAGTCGGCTCCACCGGTCACGCTGGAGATTCCGAAGATCGGAGTGCGCACCGACCTCATGACGCTGGGGAAGAACCCGGACGGAACACTTGAGGTGCCGCCGCTCTCCCGAGTGGACGAGGCCGGCTGGTACCGGCTCGGCCCCTCTCCCGGCTCGACCGGACCCGCTGTCATCGCCGGTCATGTGGACTCGAAGGACGGGCCGGGGGTCTTCTATCGGCTCGGCGAGCTGAGGCCGGGCGACACGGTCAAGGTCGTCAGGAAGGACGGCGTCCGGTTGACCTTCCAGGTCGACGCTCTGGAAAGGGTGCCGAAAGACCGTTTTCCCACACAGAAGGTCTACGGGAGGATCAAGTTCCCCGGCCTGCGGTTGATCACCTGTGGCGGACGCTTCGACGCCGGCGACGGCCACTACGTCGACAACATCATCGTGTACGCCCACCTCATCGCCACGAAGCGGAACCCCGAGCAGAAGACGGCGCGACGGAGCGGCGCACCGTGAGGCGAGCGCTCGCCCTGTCCCGCCGCCCCGCGCCGGAGCCGCCCGACGCCGGACGCGGGTGGCCGTACGCCCCGATCGAAACCGCGTCGTGTACGGGGACCACCGTCTACCGGCCGCCGTCCTCCGAGCCCGTGTCCGGTCGGGAAGCCGACGAGCCCGTGTCCGGCCGGGAGGCCGATGAGCCCGTGTCCGGCCGGGAGGCCGATGAGCCCGTGTCCGGCAGGGAAGCCGGCGAGCCCCGTTCCGTGCCGTCGGGGGCCGGGAGACGGTGGACGGCGCCCGCCTCGCACCAGCGGGCGAGAAGGTCGGTGTCGTGGGACACGGCCAGCACGCCGGCGCCCGTCTCCTGCCGGTAGCTCTCCAGGCGGGCGACGAGGTGGGCCTGCGTGGACGCGTCGAGCATGGTGGTCATCTCGTCGCAGATCACGTACCGCGGCCGCAGCGCCAGCGCCCGCGCCACGCAGGCACGCTGCAGTTGCCCGTCGGAGACCTCATGCGGGCGGCGGGTGAGCAGGTCGGCGGTCAGGCCCATCTCGTCGGCGAGCCGCTCGGCGTGGGCGATCGCTTCGGCGGCCGGGCGGCCCGCCGCGCGCAGCGGTTCGACGATGACGTCGAGCACGGTGAAGCGGGGATCGACGGCGAGCCTGGGCTGCTGGAAGATCAGCGCGACCCGGGTGCGCAGGCCGGCGCGGTGGCGCCAGCGGCGGACCTCCGTCCCGTCGACGGTGAGACGGCCGGCCGCCGGGCGCAGGAGCATCGCGAGGACTCTGGCGAGCGTGGACTTGCCGCACCCGCTGGGACCGGCGAGCCCGGTCACGATCCCCGGGCGCACGGTCAACGACGTTCCGTCCAGGACCCGGCGGCGGTCGTAGACGACCGTGACGCCTTCGGCGCGCAGCCCTTCAGCAGGCGACCCTTCGGCAGAAAGCCCTTCAGCAGAAAGTCCTTCAGCAGGCGACATGGTGCTCCAGGGGGTGATGGCAGGCGACCTCGTCCAGTTCCGGCAGCCGTTCGCAGGCCGCGGTGGCCCGGTGGCAGCGTGGCCGGAACGCGCACCCGGCCGGGAGCATGGTGAGCTCGGGCGGATGGCCGGGGATGGGGGTGAAGCGGCGCGAGGGCAGCGCGTCCAGCAGTCCGGCGGCGTACGGATGGCGGGGCCGGGCGAAGAACTCGGCCGCTGAGGTGAGCGAGACGATGCGACCGGCGTACATCACGGCGACCCGGTCGGCGACCTGCTCGGCGGCGCGCAGGTCATGGGTGATGAGCAGGACGGCCCGTCCCTCGTCGGTGAGCCGCCGCAGCTCGGACACGATGGTCTGGACGAGGGGCCGGTCGAGGCCGGTGGTGGGCTCGTCGGCGACGATCAGCCAGGGATCTCCGGCCAGCGCCAGGGCGTTCACCACCCGCTGCGCCATCCCGCCGGAGAGCTGGTGGGGATAGAGGCCGAGATCGGCCGGCCGGAGCCCGACCCGTCTGGCGAGGGCGGCCAGATCGTCCGGGCCTGACGGCCTGCCGAGCTCTCTGAGCGCCTCGGCGAGCTGGGCTCGGGCCGTACGAACCGGGGTGAGATGCGCGGCCGGGCTCTGCGGGACGAGACCGATCATGCGGCCGCGCACGCGGCGGGCCAGTACGGCCTCCGGCGCCCCGACCAGGTCGACGGGCTCGGCTCCGCCGGTCTCCAGCCGGGCCGCCCCGGTGACCTCCGCGTTGGCGGGCAGCAGCCCGAGAAGGGCGTGCGCCATCACCGACTTGCCGCAGCCCGACTCCCCGACGAGGGCCAGGCATTCGCCCTGCCGCACCTCGAATCGGGCGTCGGTCACCGCGTGGACCGTCGACCGGTCCCGATCGACCCCGGAGATACGGAAGCGGACCGACAGACCATTGACGCGCAGCCGGGAACCGATGCCGGCGGTTCCAGAACTCGGGGAGGTGCGGCTTCTCGTGGAGGTGTGGCTCACAGCTGAAGCTCCGATCGCCGGCGCGGGCCGGTCCGGTCCCGCCAGTGCTGAGTCAGGGCCGAGATGGCCAGGGTGGGCAGCAGGATGAACAGTCCGGGGAAGAGCGAGGCCCACCAGTTGCCCGCGAGAAGCGACCCGGCCCCATCGTTGATCATGTTGCCGAGCGACGCGAGGTGGGGCGGCAGGCCGAGGCCGAGGAAGCTGAGCGCGGTCTCGTGCCAGATCGCGTGCGGCATCATGAGCACCGCCGCGAGCGCGACGTGAGGCGCCAGATGCGGCAGGAAGTGGCGGCGTACGATGCGCAGCCTGCCCGAGCCGCCGGAGATCGCCGCGTCGACGAACGACCGGGAGCGCAGGGTGAGCACCTCAGAACGGATGATCCGGGCGGTGGTGGTCCAGTGGGTGAGCGCCACCGAGACGATGACGGCGCCCACGCTCGGCCTGATCATCGCGACGATGAAGATGCCGAGCAGCAGATGGGGAATGGAGTTGACGCCGTCGACGACCCGCATGATGATCCGGTCGGCGATCCCGCCGAGCGCTCCGGAGACGAGACCCACCAGGGTGCCGATGGTCACCGACACCAGCGCCGCCACGAGCCCGACGAGCAGGGAGACCCGCAGGCCGTACACGGCGCGCAGCAGTACGTCCCGCCCCATCTCGTCGGTGCCGAACGGATGCGCGAGCCGTGGGGACAGGGAGGCGGCGCCCAGATCGACCAGCTGCTGGTCGAGCCGGGCGACGAGCGGCACCACGAGCACGGCCAGGCCGAGCACGATCAGCGTGCCCGCCGCGAGCCGCGGCGACCTGCGGCGTCTCCCCGTGGCTCGCCGGGGTGCCGGGCCTCCGCGGAAAAGTCCGCTCGATCTCCCCGGTCTTCCCGGTCTTCCCGGTCCGCCCGTCCGGGTATCGGAATCGAAGGTCTGGGTCATCAGCTCACCCCCAGGACGCGGACCCGCGGATCGGCGATCACGTACGCCGCGTCGGCGAGCAGGTTTCCGACGACCACCGCGAGCGTTGCGAGCAGGGTGAGCGCCGCGAGCAGCGGGAAGTCGGCGGCGAGCGCGGCCTGTACGGACGTGCCGGCCACGCCCGGCCAGGAGAAGATCGTCTCGACCAGGATCGCGCCGGTGACCAGCTCCGGGATGCGCGCGCCGAGCAGGGTGATGAACGGCAGCAGCGCCGATCTGAGCGCGTGCCTGACCAGGATCGTCCGCTCGCGCAGGCCGCGGGCGCGCGCACCGGTCACGAAATCCTCACGCAACGTGTTGATCAGCGATTCGCGGACGAACAGCAGCAGCCAGGAGGACTGGGAGAAGGCCAGCACCGCCACGGGAAGGATCATGTGGCGCAGCACGTCGCCCGGTCGCACCGTGGTCGCGGCGGCGTCGGTGAGCCCGCCCGAGGGCAGCCAGCGCAGCTGCACCGCGAAGATCCAGATCGCGATGAGGCCGGTCCAGAAGACCGGGGCGGCCTCGTTGGCGTAGGCCGTCCCGGTGATGAAGCGGTCGAGCCAGGAGTCCCGCCGCCAGGCGGCCAGCACCCCGACGGCCAGGCTGACGATCAGCATGACCACGATGGCGCCGCCGACGACGAGCAGCGACCAGCCCAGCCGTTCGCCGATCACGTCGACGACCGGCCGGTGCAGGCTCCGCGACTCGCCGAGGTCGCCCCGCAGCAGGCTCCCGAGCCAGTCGAGGTACTGCTCGATGAGCGGCCGGTCCAGGCCCCAGTTCTCCCTGATCCGCGCGGTGACCTCGGGGCTCGTCGTCTGCGCCCGGTCCCCGAGGTACTGCCGGATCGGGTCGAACGGCGACGCCTTGGCCAGGGCGAACATGCCCGCCGTGACCGCGAGGAGCAGTGGCACGGCGAACGCCACCCGCCAGACCGCCATCCGTGCCAGCGCCCTGCTCATGCGGCGAGCTCAGCGGGGGGATCGGACCGGGGGGCGGTCGGCTCCGCCGTACGGAACGGCGTGCTGCAGCGGGTTCCGGAGATCACGTCGCGGGCTTCCACTCGGCGATGTCGCGGAACAGCCCGCCGGTGGCGTGCTCGTGCGGCTCCACGGATGGGGTGATCCCCGTCCACTCACCGCGTACGACGTAGACGTGCTGGAGATAGACGAGGTAGACCCAGGGCTCCTCGTCCCTGATCCGCTGCTGGAACGCGTCGTACGCCTGCTTGCGCACCGCGGGGTCGGCCGTACGCCGCCCACGCTCCAGCAGCGCGTCGACCTCGGAGTCCCGGTAACGGGCGGGGTTGAACGGCTCCTGGCCGACGAAGTCGGAGTGGAACAGCTCATAGTTGGTGTGATCGGGGTCGAACGGCGTCCCGTACCCCATGAGCAGGGCGTCCTCGGCCATGCGCGGATAGATGGCGTCCCAGTCAAGCCCGGCCAGTTCGATCTCGATGCCGACGCGCTTGGCGTCGGAGGCGACCGCGAGGGCGAGCTCCTTGCGCAGCGAGTCGCCCGCCGGATACATGAGGGTGAACCGCGCCGGGGTGCCGTCCTTGACCCGGATGCCGTCCGGCCCGGCCCGCCAGCCCGCCTGCTCCAGGACCTGTACGGCCCGCGCCTGGTCGGCGGTCTCGGAGCCCTGCACGGCGGCGTTGTGCCAGGAGGTGCCGGGGGCGACCGGGCCGAAAGCGGCGCCGCCGGCCCCGGCGAGGATCGTCTTCACCATCGCCGACCGGTCCAGCGCCAGGCTGATCGCCTTCCTGATCGCCTTGTCCCCGGTGACGGGGGCCTCCATCGGGAACATCACGCCGCGGTAGTCGGCGCTCGGCACCCGGTAGACGGTCATGCCGGCCGTCCCGTCGAAGCGCGCGGCGGCCTTGGGCGCCAGCACCGTGGCGTCGAACTCGCCCGCCGCCATCCTGGTCGCCCGGACGTTGTCGTCGGCCGCGTAGGCCAGGACCAGCTTCTCGATGGCGGGAGCACCGTTCCAATGGGACGGATCGGCCTCCAGCACGATCTTGTCGCCCGGGGTCCAGGACACGAAGCGGTACGGGCCGGTGCCGACCGGCCTGGTGTTGAAGCCGGGCCGGTCCAGGCTCCCATCGGGCACGATCCCCAGCGTGGCGCGCTGCAGGAAGGCCGCGTAGGGGTACCTGAGGTGGAACACCACGGTCTCCGGGTCCGGCGCCTCGACGGACTCGATCGCCGCGTAGTCGCTGCGCAGGCTGGAGTTGTTCTTCTCGTCGAGCACCGCCTGATACGTGTACGCGACGTCGGCGCCGGTCAGCGGGGTGCCGTCGTGGAAGCGGACATCGGTGCGCAGCTTGAAGGTGACGGTCATGCCCGCGTCGTCCGTCTTCGGCGGCTCCGCCGCGAGAGCGGGCTTGAGCTCCAGGTCAGCGGTGCGGGACACCAGACCGTCGAAGATGAGCGATCCCCCGTCCGGGGCGTAGCCGAGCACCGGGTTGAGGTTGTCGGGCTCGGAACCGAGACCGAGCACGAAGCCGTCGCCGGCCGCGGCCCGCCGGGCGTTTCCTCCGGACTCGTCGGAGGCCGACGGTGCCGAACACGCGGCGGACAGGCCGAGAAGCGTAGTCACGGCAACAAGCACGGCAAAACGGACCAAGACGGACGACATGGGCCGAAGGTAGAACGCATTGGCACCTTATTGCAAATCCTTTGCAACTACATCTCATTACCAAGAGTGTCGGAGGCATCCACACGGCATCGGTACGGCGTACCTCCCGGGGTGGGTCACAGGCCGAGCATGAGGGTGGCGACGGTGAAATACACGAGCAGACCGGTGGCATCGCAGAACGTGGAGATGAAGGGGGTGGAGAAGACGGCCGGATCCACCCGGCAGGCCTTGGCGACCAGTGGCATGACCCCGCCGACGGTCGCGGCGAGCGGGCAGACCGTCAGCAGCGTGACGGCGATGACGGCGCCGAACTCCGTGCCGTAGAACGGTGAGGCGAGCAGCAGCCCGAGCAGGCCGAGATTACCGCCGAGGAGCAGCCCGGTCCTGGCCTCCTTGGAGGCCACCCTGAAGACGTCCCTCGCCCGGATGTCGCCCATGGCGAGCGCACGTGTCACGGTGGTGGCCGCCTGCGAGCCGGTGTTTCCGCCGATACCGGTGAGCAGAGGGATGAACAGCGCGAGGGCGACCCGCTGCTCGAGCGTCGCCTCGAACAGCTCCAGCACGTTGACCGTGAGGATCGCCGAGACGGCGAGCACGAGCAGCCAGACGATCCGAGACCTGGTGACGCTGCGCACCGAGGTACGCAGATAGGGCCGGCGCAGCGGTTCCGAGGCTCCGGCGCGTGCCTGGTCCTCCACCGCCGCCGCCTGGCTGATCCTCGCCGCGTCATCAATGGTCAGCAGCCCGACGAGCCGGTTCTCGTCATCGGTGATCGGCATGGCCAGGATGCCGTGGCCGAGACACCTGCGCGCCACCTCCTCGGCGTCCTCGGTGGCGCGGGCGCCGATCGCCGGAGACATCAGCTCCGCGACTTCCCGGTCGCCTTCGGCGGCGAGCAGTTCCCTGAGGCTGACCACCCCGAGCAGCGCCCGGTCATGGCTGATCACCGGGATGGTGTAGATCGTTTCGGAGACCGCGGCCAGGACGGTGGCTCTGTCGATCACGGTCGCTGCCGTCTCGGCGGGCCGCGCGTGCACGTACTCGGGGGACATGCGCCGCCCCACCGAGCCCTGCGGATAGCCGAGCACGACCATGGCCGCCTGCAGGTCCTCGCCGTGCAGGGAGCGCAGCAGCTCCTTGGCGACCCTGGCCGGCAGTTCATCGAGCAGCCCGACCTGGTCGTCGGGGTCGAGCTCGGTGAAAATGTCGGCGACCTGACCGTGACCGAGCTCGGCGACGAGGTCGGCCTGCGTCGCGGTCCGTAGCTGGTCGAACGCCGCGACGGCGATCTGCTTGGGCAGCACCCGGAACGCCACGGCGGCCTCCCGCGGCGGGAGGTCCTCGAGCAGATCGACGATCTCGACGGTCGGCAGTTCCCTGAGCGTCTGCGCGATGCCGGCGAGATCGCCGGCGCTCATCCGCGCACGGATCTGGCGGGGTTCTTCTGTGATCGTCATGCCGGTTCCCATCACGACAAGCGGACCCCCGTTCCGCACATGCCTGGGGCACGGGGGGCGGAAATGTCGCGCCTCGGTCGCCTATTCCAGGGAAAGCGCGGCGCGTCAGCGATCCATGGAGACGTAACGAGATCGACTCACGGAGTCACTCACCGCGACCACCTCCACTCGCGACGGCCGAACCCCTACCCGGCCCTGCCGGGAAAGCACCTCGCCCAAAGCTACCCGGGCAATCACGGACGAAATCGCCGTAATACGGCAGAGAACGACATGATGCGGGTCAGAATGACATACAGGACGCTCAGGGCGTCCGCCGGTGATCAGAAGAGGGTCGGCGGCTCGGCCGGCATCGGGTCGGGCAGCGGTTCGAGCTCGGGCAGGACGGCCCGTACGTCATCGTGAAAGCGGCGGGCGAGCATCAGCGCGTCGGCGTTGTCGGGGGTGTGGATGAAGACCGTCGGCGAGCGGCCTTCGCGCAGCCAGTCCGTGACCGTGTCGATCCAGGGCCGCCAGCCCTCGATCGTACGATCCGGGTCGTCCCGGCCGAGGTAGCGGACGATCGGATGGCCGGTGAGCGCCGAGGACCGGCGGGGCACCCGGGGTTTCTTCGTCCACGCGTCCCGTTCGGCATCGCTGGCCGGCGGAGTCCGGAAGAAGGCGACGGTGTCGAACGGGACCCACTCGGCCGCCGCCTCGCTCAGGACCCGTTCGAGAAGCCGTACGGATCGGGGATCGTCGAAGAACGCCGGGTGGCGGACCTCGACGGCATAGCCGTACGCCTTGGGGAGCCGGCCGAGGAAGCGGGCCAGGGCGCCGACATCGGCGGGGCCGAACGACCCCGGAAGCTGGATCCAGAGGGCGTGGATCCGCGGCCCGAGCGGCTCCATCGTGTCGAGGAACGATCGGAGCTCCTCGTCCACGCCGTGGAGGCGGCGCTCATGCGTGATCGGCTTGGGCAGCTTGACCACGAAGCGGAAGTCGGGCGCTGTCTGCCGCGCCCACGACTCCACCGTCTCCTTCGTCGGCGTCGCGTAGAACGTCGTGTTGCCCTCCACCGCGTCGCACCAGGTCGCGTACGCGCGCAGCCGCTCCCCCTGGGCGAGCCGCTGCGGCAGGAAGCGCCCCTGCCATCGTGCGTGGGTCCACATCGCACATCCCACATGAAGCCGCATGGCCACGACACTAGAGAGTCGGCCTGCCGACCGCCATTCGCGCGGGGACCGAAGCCGCGGCGGTAGGTGACGGACGACACCCGACCGGATGCGCCGGCCGAGACCCACCCGCGTACGTACCCGGCCGGTCAGGCCGCCGCCGTCGTCTGGGCCACCGCCATCTGGGCCGCGGCGGCCTTGCGCAGCGGCCGTACGAACGCCAGGGCGACGAGGGAGAGGGCCAGGCTGAGCACGAGGGTCACGGTGAAGGCGTGCACGTGATCGTGCCGGCCGACGGAGCCGCCGAGGGCGCCGAAGTAGAGCAGGCCGGTCAGCGTGATGCCCGCCGACATGCCCAGCTGGCCCGCCGTCTCCAGGACTCCGGCCGAGCTGCCGACCTGCTGCGGCGGAACCTCCGCGAGCGCGGTGCCGAGCAGCGGGCTCACCCCCAGGCCCTGTCCGACGCCGATGACGACGAGGGCCGGGATCAGCAGCGCTCCGCTGATGCCGTCGCCCGCGGCGAAGGCCGTCACCAGCAGCATCAGGTAGCCGACGGCGTTGAGGCCGTACCCGAGGCTCAGGACGCGCAGCCCGAGAACGGCCATGATCTTGGGCACGAACAGGGCGACCACCGTGAACGCGACGCCGAGCGGGGCGAACAGCAGACCTGACTGGAGCGCGGTGTAGCCGAGACCGCTCTGCAGCTGCACGGCGAGGATGAAGAACATGCCGGCGTTGCAGGCGAAGAACGCGAGGAACACGGCGTTGCCCGACCGGTAGCCGCGCAGCCTCAGCAGCTCGGGGCTGATCAGCGGCTGGCCGCCGCCGGCGGAGAGCCGGTGCTCCCACCGCCAGAAAACCGCGAAGAACGGCACCGCCAGCACCATCATCACGAAGCACCACACGGGCCAGCCGGCCGTGGTGCCCTCGGCGAGCGGAAACAGCAGCATGAACAGCGCCGCGGTGAGCAGCCCCACACCCGGCAGGTCGAGCCGGGGCCGCTGGGCTCCCTTCATCCCCGGCAGCGTGAGCACGGCCCCGATCACGGTGGCGAGACCCAGCGGCAGGTTCACCAGGAAGATCGGCCGCCAGCTCCATCCGAACAGGTCGGCCTGGACCAGGACCCCGCCGATCATCTGACCGGTGATCGCGGCCAATCCGATGGTGACGCTGAACAGCGCGAGCGCCCGGTCCCGCCGGCGCCCCTCGAACGAGGTCTGGATGATGGACAGGATCTGCGGGAAGAACAGCGCGGCAGAGAACCCCTGCACGCAGCGGAATACGATCAGCAGCTCGGCGTTGGGCGCCGTACCGCAGGCCAGTGACGCGATCGTGAACAGGCCGAGCCCGATCACGAACATCCGCTTGTAGCCCACGATGTCGCCCAGCCTGCCCCCGGTGACCAGGAAGAGCCCGTAAACGAGGATGTAGCCGCCCGCCGTCATCTCGACCGCCGCCGCCGAGGCGTTCAGATCGGCCCGGATCGACGGGACGGCGACGTTGACGATGTAGGAGTCCATCATGGCGACGAACGTCGCGGCCATCGCCACCAGGAGCGCGGCTCGCACCCGCGCCGGGATCGGCTCCTCGGCGCCGGTGCCGCCGACCGGCGACGCCGTGCCCTCCGCACCGCGTTCGCCTGTGGCCTGGGGCGGTTCATGCTGCATGTGGGTCCTGCTCTCCTAAGTGGGGAATACGGCCTGGAGCTCGTCGGCGGCGTCGGGCCGGTGGAGGTAGGCCCCCACCAGCTCGACCCGAGAGGAGACGCCCAGCTTTCGGAAGATCTTGCGGAGGTGGAAGTTCACGGTGTGCGGGGAGAGGTTGACCCGCGAGGCGATCTGGCGGTTCGTCAGCCCGTCGACGACCAGCCGGGCGATGCCGTGCTCCGCGGCGCTGAGTGGGTGGGCCCGCGCGGACGGCTCCATACGCGCGCCCGCCGCGCCGAGCACGGCGTCGTCGTCCTGCCGCCGCCCCTGGGACCGCTCCCCGTCTCCCCCCTGACAGACCCCCAGTAGGGACGCGGCCTCACGCACCAGCGCATACCGGAACCTGAGCCGGTCGCCGTCGACCACGAGGACCCCCGCCTCCGTCGCTTCGCGCACCGCGCCCAGCAGCGGCACCGCGATCTCGTTCGGCAGGTTCAGCAGTTCGCTCATCCGCGGCTCGTGCCGGCGTACGGAGATCGCGGCGAGCAGCGCCCTGGTGTGCTCGGACAGCCGGGGATCGTCCCGCAGCAGCCCGGTGAGCACCTGCCGCGGCGGCGACTCGGCGGTCAGGCGGGCGACGCCGTCGCGCACGGCGCAGGCGCGGCAGGAAATCAGTGTGTCCAGGGTGGCGGCGATCAGGCCGGGGTGGTGGCCGCACGCGTCGATGAGCCGGGTCAGCTCGGCGTCCGGCGGCCCGCCGAGCCGATCGGCGGCCATACGCAGCGCGCTCCGCCGGTCCATCGGCCCGAGCGTGAGCCGGACGATGCCGGCGCCGTACGCGCCGCCGTGCAGGGGCAGGCCCGACACCGTGGTGCCGGCGAACACCCACAGGACCGGCTGCGGCACGGCCGCCGAGGGCAGCCCGGCGAGCGCGGCCCACACGTCCGGGTGATGCCATGACACGTCGTCCAGGGCGACGAGCACCGGCCGGGACGTGCCGCGTGCCCCGCCCGATGCGGCGAATTCCGCTTCGATCGCCTCGACCAGGGGATCGGGGCCGGCCTCGGCGTGGGACACGCCGACCATCTCCGGAAATGACCGAAACATCCCTCCGTCCGCACGTATTGAGGCCGCGAGTAAGAGCTTTCGATGCCTGGTCGCAGGGCCTTCTATAACGTCGAATCCTTTTCGGAGAGCGATGCCCGAAATTCGGTTTAGCAACGCCGTCTTACCGGTTCCCCGCAGACCGTCGACCAGAACCAGTTCATTGCAGCCGCCTCGCACGTCATCCAGTCGACGTGCGATTATCCGCTGCTCTCGATCCAGACCGTACAGCTCCATGTCCCCCCCTCACGGGTCCCCCATGAGATGTCCGGACTTTCTCCGCAAAAGCTAACACGAGCCGATCGAACGGATTGCTGTGGTACGTCACCGAACAGTCCTATCGGATGGTGAGATTCGGAAGGTTCCAACGGTCAGCCAATTCGTCCAATTACCTCCGCATTCGTCCCATGTCAACTACTTGAACGAGTAGTGGTTTATATGCGGTCGATCCGACAGCCTTGACGCGTCTGCGCAGAGCCGGGTGGACATCGACGGATCCCCACGAGAAGGGAAGAGCGAACCCACATGCCTCCACGCCGCTCAGCTGCTCGCCTCGCTTTGACCCGCGCCCAGCTGGGTGTGTGGGCGGCTCAGCACCTCGACCCGATGAGCCCCCGCTACAACTGCGGGAGCTACGTGGAGATCCGCGGTCCCCTCGACGAGGCCGTGCTGCGCCGGGCCGTCGGCACCGCGCTGACCGAGGCCGAGGCCCTGCGCGTACGGTTCGACACGGCCGGGCCGTCCGGAGACCCGGCGCAGACCGTCGCATCCGGAACCGGAACCGGGACCGAGCTGGAGCTCCTCGATCTCACCGGCCGACCGAGGGCCGCGGCCGAGGAGTGGATGCGCGCCGACCTCTCCCGCCCCGTCAGGCCGCTCGCCGACCCTCTCGTGCGATGCGTGCTCATCAGGGAAGCGCCCGACGGCCATCTGCTGTACATCCGCTACCACCACCTCGTGATGGACGGATTCGGGCAGACGGTCTACATCAGGCGGATCGCCGAAATCTACACGGCACTCGCCGACGGCGCCGCGCCCCCGCCCACCCGTGCGCTGCCGCTGGAGACCCTGGTGGCCGAGGACATGGCCTACGCCGCCTCGGCGGCCGGGGAACGCGACCGCGCCTACTGGCTGGACCGCTTCGCCGACCGTCCCGACCCGGTGAGCCTGGGACGCCCCGGCGCCGGAACGGCGTACGGCCTGCTGCGCCGCGGCACCGACCTGCCGCCGGCCGACACCGCTCTCCTGCGTGCCGCCGCCCGGCGGCTGGGCGTCCGCCCGTCCGCACTGCTGATCGCGGCCGTGGCCGCCTACCAGTGCCGGATCACCGGCACCGAGGAGACCCTGCTTGGCATTCCGCTGCCCGCCCGCCCTTCCGCCGCCGCGCTGGCCACCCCGGCGATGTTCGCCAACGAGCTTCCCGTACGCTTCACCGCGCCGCGTACGGCCACGTTCGCCGAGTTGGTCGCGCACGTCTCGGCCGAGCTCGGCCAGGCCCTGCGGCACCAGCGATACCGCGGGGAGGAGCTGCATCGGGAGCTGCTCCCCGGCGACCGCCGCCGCCTGGCGGGCACCACGGTGAACGTCGTCACGTTCGACGCCGACGTGTCGTTCAGCGACCTGCCGGGCACCGCCCACCATCTGTCGTCGGGACCGGTGGACGACCTCCAGTTCGACTTCTTCGCCGACGCCCGGGGCACCCGGGTGCGCCTCAACATCGACGCCAACCCCGAGCTGCATACGGCGGGCGCGCTCGCCGCCCACAGCCGCAGGCTGCTCGCGCTGCTGCGCGGCGCACTCGCCGATCCCGATCTGCCCGTCGGCGGGCTGCCGTCGATGGACGAGGCCGAACGACGCGCCGTGCTCGCCGCCTCCGCTCCCGACGTCCGCGACTACGACCTGGACGTACGGCTGCACGAACTGATCGAGAAGCAGGCCGCGCGCACGCCCGACGCGATCGCGGCGCAGGTGTCGGACGCCTCGCTGACCTACCGGGAACTCGTCGGCGCCGCCCGTCGTCTCGCCGCGCACCTCGGGACGCGCGGCGTCGAGCCCGGGGCCGTCGTCGGCATATATCAGGAACGCTCGCTCGACCTGGTCGTGTCCCTGCTCGCCGTGCTCATGGCGGGCGCGGCCTATCTGCCGCTCGACCCCGAGCTGCCGGCCGCACGCCTGGAGTTCCAGTTGCGCGACGCGGCCGTCGGCACCGTGCTCACCACCGCGCGCCTGGCCGGGACACTCAACGAGACGCTCGGCGACATGCCCGGCCGAACGCCGGGAGAAGGCCTGAGCGGGGCGACGGCCGGCAGCGCCGTACCGGACCGGCAGGGCATGCCGGACGTGCGGGTGGTGGCCGTCGACGAGGTGCCACCGGGCCCGGCGGACATGGCGGGCCCGCCGCCGTCCGGCGCCCCCACCGACACGGCCTACGTGATCTACACTTCCGGGTCGACCGGCACGCCCAAGGGCGTGGCCGTACCACACCGGGGAGTGGTCAACCGGCTCCTGTGGATGCAGGAGGAGTATCGGCTCGGCCCCGGCGACCGCGTGCTGCAGAAGACGCCGTTCACGTTCGACGTGTCGGTGTGGGAGTTCTTCTGGCCGCTGCTGACCGGGGCCCGGCTGCACCTGGCCGAGCCCGGCGCACACCGCGACCCCCGGGCGGTCGCCGCCGCGCTGCGCGACCACGGCATCACCACCGTCCACTTCGTGCCGCCGATGCTCGACGCGTTCCTCGCCGAGCCGTCCGCCGCCGATCTGCCCGCGCTGCGCCGGGTGGTGTGCAGCGGGGAGGCCCTGCGGCCCGAGACCGTCGCCGGATTTTTCGCGCTTTACGGTGCGGGGCCGGACGCCCCCGGGCTGTTCAACCTGTACGGACCGACCGAGGCGTCCATCGACGTCACCCACTGGCGGTGCGGCGCACGGGACGCCAAGGGGCCGGTGCCGATCGGCCGGGCCGTCGCCAACACGAGCCTGTACATCCTCGCCCCCGGCGAACCGGACCCCGGCGGCGAGCCGCTGCCCTTCGGCGTCGTCGGCGAGCTGCACATCGGCGGAGTCCAGCTGGCGACCGGCTATCTCAACCGGCCGGAGCAGACAGCCGAGCGTTTCGTCTCGCATCCCCTCGCGGGCGACGGCGGGAGGCTGTACCGCACCGGCGATCTCGCTTCGATGCGAGAGGACGGTGTGATCGAGTACCACGGGCGCGTCGACCAGCAGGTCAAGGTGCGCGGCTTCCGCATCGAGCCCGGTGAGATCGAGTCGGCGCTGCTCGCTCTCGACGGCGTGCGCGAGGCCGTCGTGACCGCGCCGCCGCAGGCCGACGGGTCACGACGGCTGCTCGCCCACGTGGTGGCCCCCGGCGTCGCCGTCGAATCCCTGACCGAGGCGCTGCGCCGGGTGCTGCCCGGCTACATGGTGCCGTCGCGTATCGTGCCGCTCGACGCCCTGCCGATGCTGCCCAACGGCAAGGTCGACCGCCGCGCGCTGGCCGCGACCGCCGACGCCGTACCCGCGGAAGACTCCGCGGAAAGCCCGGTGGAAGGGCATGCCGAGGGGCCCGCCGACGAGTCGGAGTGCCTCGTGCACGACGCGTTCGCCGAGGTGCTGCGGGCCGGGCGGGTCGACGTCACCGCCTCGTTCTTCGCGCTCGGCGGAGACTCCATCCTCAGCCTCAGGTTGCGCGCCGCACTGGAGCGAACCGGCCGCACCTTCGCCCTGGACGACCTGTACGACGACCCGACCGTGCGCGGCCTGGCCCGCCGCCTGCGGCCGTACGCCCCCGGCGGCTCGCCCGCCGAGCCGTTCTCGCTGGTCGGCCCGGCCGATCGCGAGCTGCTGCCGGAAGGTCTGGAAGACGCCTATCCGCTGAGCGCGATGCAGGCGGGGATGACGTTCCACGCGGAGTACGAGCGGGGTACGTCCGTCTATCGGGTGGTCACCGGCGTCCGCATCCGTCTCCCCTTCGACGAACGGCTGCTGCTGACCGCCCTCGACGGGACGTTCCGACGGCATCCCGCGCTGCGCTGCTCCGTGCACCTGACCGGTTTCAGCGAGCCGCTCCAACTCGTGCACCGGGACGTACGGGTGCCGCTGACCGTGGACGAACGCCTCTACGGCGTGGACGACCGGCGGCGTGACCGGTTCCTGGCCGAGTGGGCGGAGTCCGCCAAACACCACGACTTCGACCTGACCGCCGCCCCGCTGCTGGCGTTCACCGCACACCCGCTGAGCAAGGACTCCTTCCAGCTCAGCGTGGTCGAGCACCACGTGGTGCTCGACGGCTGGAGCGACGCGGCGATGATCGACGAGATCGTCGAGCGATATCGGGCCGCCCTGGCCGGTGAGGACCTGTGGCTGCCCGAGGTGCCGTCCGCCTACCGGGACTTCGTCGCCGCCGAGCGGCAGGCGACACGGCGTGCGGAACACCGGGAGTTCTGGACGCGCGAACTGGCGGGAGCCGCGCACACGCCGCTGCCGTCGCGGACCACATCCGCGTCCACAGGCGCGTCCACGGGCGCGGGCGACGGCGTCCGGCACCGGCGGTTCGACGTGCCGGTGGACGACGAGACCGGGGTGCGGGTGACCGAGGCCGCGCGGGCCGCCGGGCTGCCCGTCAAGTCGTTCCTCGCGGCCGTGCACGCGGCCGTCCTGCACAGTGTGACGCCCGGCGACGAGGTGCTGACCGGCGTCGTCGGGCACGGCAGACTGGAGACCGCCGGGGCCGACCAGGTGATCGGCGTGTTCCTCAACACACTGCCGCTGCGGCTCGCCGTCTCCGGCGCGTCGTGGCGGGAACTCGCCGAGCGGATCCACGCGCACGAGCAGCGCACCGCGCCACACCGCCGCTACCCCTACCACCGCATCCTGCGCGACCACGGCGATCTCACGCTGGACTCGTACGTCAACTTCATGGACTTCCACCGCCGATGGGGCTCCGACACCGCCATCGAGGACGGCTTCGGGGTCGCGGAGACCGACTTCCCGCTCGCGGCGAACTTCCTCGTCGACCCGGTCGACGGCCGCCTCGGCCTGTGGCTCGACTGCGACGTCTCACGGCTCGACCCCGAGTTCTGCCGGCGCCTGGCCGGTTACTACGGCCGCGCGCTGGCGACCCTGGCCGCCGACCCGGCGGGGGCGCCGCCCGCCGACCTTCGCGGCCGGGACGAGTCGGCACGCCTGGCCCGGTGGAACGGCCCGGCCGTGCCGTACGACACCGAGGCCACCGTGGCCGACCTGATCGACCGGCAGGTCGCGGCGGCGCCGGACGCCGTCGCGCTGCTGGACGGCCCCGACCGGCTGACCTACGCGGAGCTGTCGGCCCGGGCCAACAGGCTCGCCCACCACCTGTGCGCCAGGGGCGCGGGGCGCGGCGGCCGCGTCGGGGTGAGCGTGGCCCGGTCCGCCGACCTCGTGGTCGCCCTCCTCGCCACCCTCCGCAGCGGCGCCGCGTACGTCCCGCTCGACCCGGGATTCCCGGCCGAGCGGCTGCGCTACATCGCCGCCGACGCCTCGCTGGACTGTCTGATCACCGGCGACGGCGGAGTCGCCGACCTGCCCGCGCGCGCCGTCGTACGGCTGGAGACAGAGGCGGCCGAGATCGCATCCCACCCGGCGGACCCGCCGCGGCGGCTGAGCGGGCCGGACGACCCGGTGTACGTCATCTACACCTCGGGCTCCACCGGACGGCCCAAGGGAACGGTGCTGCTGCACCGCAACGTCGTCAACTTCTTCACCGGCATGGACCTGCGGATCGGCGCCGGCTCCGGCGACGTCGTGCTCGCTTTGACCAGCGTCTCCTTCGACATCTCGGTCCTGGAGCTGCTGTGGCCGCTGACCCGTGGCGCGGCGGTCGCCATGGCCGGCGAACGGATGATCGAGCGGCTGACCCCGGCCGACGGCGAGGGAAGCCTCTGCGAGCTCGTCACCCGGCACGGGGTGACGCTGCTGCAGGCGACCCCGTCGTTCCTCTCCGCTGTGGCCGCGCAGGCCGAGGCGCTCGACGCGCTGCGTCCGCTGCGCGCCCTGCTGGTGGGCGGCGAGGCGTTCCCGTCGGGGCTGGCCCGGCGGCTGCTGACCGCGCTGCCCTCGATGCGCGTCTACAACATGTACGGCCCGACGGAGACGACCATCTGGTCGACCGTCCACGAACTCGACCGGGAGCACGACGTCAGCTCCTCCGCGCCGCCGATCGGGACCCCTATCGCCAACACGCCGGTGCTGGTCGTCGCCGAGGACGGCCGGGAGACGCCGATCGGGGTGGCCGGCGAGCTGTGGATCGGCGGGGACGGGGTCGCGGCCGGCTACCTGGACCGCCCCGAGCTGACCGCCGAGCGTTTCGTGAAGCGGGCGGGCAGGCGCTGGTACCGGACCGGCGACCGGGTCCGGTGGCGTACGGACGGCGTGCTGGAGTTCCTCGGCCGGGCCGACCGCCAGGTCAAGATCCTCGGCCACCGAATCGAGCCCGACGAGGTGGAGAGCGTGCTCTCCCGCCACCCCGAGGTCGCCTCCGTCGCGGTCGTCGCGGCCCGGCGCGCCAACGGGACCGCCGAGCTCGTCGCCTACGTCGCCCCCGTGGCCGGCCGGGACGGCGGCGGCGAGCGGGCACACCTCGAACGCTGGCGTGACGTCTGGGAGGGCGCCTACACGACCGATCCCGCCGCGGACGACCGCGACGACTTCGCGGGCTGGATGAGCAGCTACACGAAGAAACCCATCCCGGTCCACGAGATGCGGGAATGGCTCGGCCACACTGTGCGGCGCGTCGCTGACCTCGGTGCCAGGAAGATCGTCGACGTGGGCGTGGGCGTCGGCCTCTACCTGCGGGAACTCGCTCCACATGCCGAGTCGTACCTGGGCATCGACCTGTCGTCGGCCGCGCTGGCCACCGCCGCCGGCTCCGTCGCCGTCGGCGGTCGCCTCCCCGGTCACATCATGCTGCGTCAGGGCGACGCGCTGACGCTGGCCGAGCTGCCCGGCGGCGCGGCTGATCTCGTGCTGTTCAACTCGGTCGTCCAGTACTTCCCCGGTCCCGAATATCTGCTGCGGGCGTTGACCGAGGCCCTCCGCGTGGCCGGGCCCGCCGGCGCGGTCTTCGTCGGCGACGTGCGCGACCTGTCCCTGCTGCCGTGCTTCCACGCCGACACCCAGCTCCACCGGGCGCCCGCGCTCACCCCGGCGGCCGAGGTCGCGGCTGCCGCCGACCGCGCCCTGGCCGACGAGCGTGAGCTGTGCCTGAACACCGATTTCTTCACCGAATTCGCCGAGTCGGTGGGCGCGGGGGTGCGGATCGAGCTCAAACGCGGTCGCGTCGCCAACGAGCTCACCCGGTTCCGCTGGGACGTGACGTTGTACGGCCCCGAGCGCGCACTGGAAATCGAGACCGGCGGGGCCATCGGGGCGATCGAGAGCAACGGGGCCATCTGGACCGGCGGCAAACAGCTCACCTGGGATGAGGTCGGCGACCTCGAAGCCCTGCACCGCCTGCTGGACGGCACAGAGCCGGAACGGGCGCTGACCGTGACCGGGCTGCCCGACCGGCGGCTGGTCCAGCCGCTGGCCGCACTCGCCCTGCTCGGCGAGCGGCACCCGGCCGACCGGACCGCCTGGGACCTGGAACGGACCCTGTGGGACACGGCGGAGCCGGACGCGCTCGACCCGGAGGACCTGGTGGCGGCGGGCGAACCGCACGGCCGGCCCGTCCGCCTCGTGCCCGCCTCGCCGCACCGGGTCGGCGAGTTCACCGTCCTGTTCGAACCGGCGGCGGGCGAAGAACCGAGGGAACGGTGATCAGCATGTCCGAGACGGCCACTCCGGCGGCCAACGACCCCCTGGCCCAGGCGACCTGGGCCGGCCTCCGCGCCGAGCTGCGGGAGTTCGCCGCCGCGCACCTGTCGGAGGCGATGGTGCCGTCCCGCTTCGTCGTCCTGCCCGAGCTGCCCAAGCTGCCCAACGGCAAGATCGACCGCGGCCGGCTGCCCGCCGTCGCCGCCGTCGACACCGCCTCAGCGGCCTACCTGCCGCCCAGGACTCCCCGGGAGACCCGGGTCGCCGCGATCCTGGCCGAGGTTCTCGGGGTGGGCCGGGTCGGGCTCAAGGACGACTTCTTCGAGCTCGGCGGCGACTCACTGGCCGCAGCCCAGGCCGCGGCCAGGCTACGGGCCGAGACCGGCGTCCAGATCAGCGCGCGGATGCTGTTCGACGACCCGACGGTGGAGCGCCTCGTACGCCGCATGGGCGGCCTGGACGACGCCGACGGCCCCGCCGCCGGAAGCCGGGAGGCCGCCGGAAGCGCGGAGTCCGCCGGCGGACCGGCCCCGGGACCGTCACGCCACCCGCGTTCGCTGACCGCCGCCGACCTGGCCGCCGAGGCCGCGCTGCCGGCCGACATCGCCCCGGCTGACGGCTGCGCACCACCCGCGACCGCGCCGTACCGCACCGTTCTGCTCACCGGGGGCACCGGCTACACCGGCGCCTTCCTGATGCGGGAGCTGCTCGACCGCTCCACGGCGCACCTGTACGTCCTGGTCCGCGCCGACACACCCGGACAGGCCGCCGGACGGGTCAGGGCCACGATGGAGCGGTACGGGCTGTGGCGGGACGGCGACGCGCAGCGGTTCACCGGCGTGCCCGGCGACCTGGCCAGGCCGTACCTGGGCCTGGACCGGGCGGCGTACCTCCGGCTCGCCCATGAGGTCGAGATGATCGTGCACAACGGCGCCTGGTCCAGCTACGCGCTGCCGTACCGCGGTCTGAAGCCGGTGAACGTGCTCGGGACCCTGGAGGTGCTGCGGCTCGCGGTCCGGCATCGGGTCAAACCCGTGCACTACATCTCCTCGCTCGCGGTCTACCCCGGCCATCCAGGAGATCACGTGTGGGCCGAGGACGCGGCCACCGATCCCGAGGGCGTCGTCGGCGGCTACCGGCAGACGAAATGGGTCGGTGATCGCCTGATGGCCCAGGCCCATGAGCGCGGCCTGCCGACCTGCGTCCACCGCCCCGGCCAGATCACCGGCGCGCAGACCACCGGCGCCTGCGCCACGGACACGTTCCTCAACGCGACGCTCAAGGGCTGTGTCCAGCTCGGCGCCGCCCTCGAGTTCGACGTCGTCCTGGAGATGACGCCGGTCGACTTCTGCGCGGCCGCCGTGTCGCACATCGCGCTGAGCGGCGAGTGGCACGGCGCAGCGTTCAACCTGCCCGGAGGGCGCCCGCTGCCCTGGGACCGGCTCGTCGACCTGCTCGCAGAACACGGGTACCCGCTGCGCCGGCTGGCGTACGGCGACTGGTACGCCGAGCTGACCGAGGCCGTGCGGCGCGGCGACGAGAACGAGCTGGAGCGCTTCCTCCCGCTGTTCGGCCCCGACCAGCCCGCGCCCGACCTCGGCTATCGCGGCAGCAGGCCCGTCTTCGACACCGCCAACCTCCGGTCGGCGCTGGCCGACTCCGGCATCCACTGCATGGCCCCGGACGCCGAGCTCATCGGCCGCTACCTGGACTACTTCGAGGCGATCCGTTACCTGCCCACGCGCCCCGAGAGGACTGCCCGGTGACCGACTCCCCGTTCAGCGAGCCCACGGCTCTGCACCTGCTGCGCCGCCACGCCCGGGAGCGCCCCGACCGGACGGCCGTCACGTTCGTGCACGACCACGATCGGGCCGACGGCGTGAGCAGCCTCAGCTTCGCGGCCCTGGACTCCGAGGCGCGCCGCGTCGCCGCCCGGCTGCGGGACCACCACGCCCCCGGCGACCGGGTGATGCTGCTCTACCCGCCCGGCCTGCCCTTCGTCACGGCCTTCCTCGGCTGTCTTTACGCGGGCGTCGTCGCCGTGCCGGCACCCATGCCGGGGCAGTTCAGCTACCAGCAGCGCAGGGTCACCCGGATCGCCACCGACGCCGGGGTGAGCCTGGCGCTCACCGACTCCGCGCAGTTGGACGAGGTCGGGCAGTGGGTCGACGGCCAGGGTCTCGGCATCCCGGTGGCGGCCAGCGACACCGGGGATTTCGGCGAAGCCGAGCGCTGGCGCGATCCCGGGGTCGGCGCCCGCGACCTCGTCCTCCTGCAGTACACCTCGGGCTCGACCGGCGACCCCAAGGGCGTGATGGTCGACCACGGCAACCTGCTGCACAACGCCGACAGCCTCCGCCGGGCCCTGGGCCTGACCGAGGAGACCGGCTTCGGCGGCTGGATCCCCCTCTACCACGACATGGGGCTGATGGGGCAGCTGCTGCCGAGCCTGTTCCTCGGGAGCAGCTGCACGCTGATGTCCGCCACCGCCTTCGTCAAACGCCCGCACCACTGGCTCACGATGCTCGGCCGCCACGGCATCGGCTACTCGGCCGCGCCCGACTTCGGGTACGAACTGTGCGTGCGACGGGTCACCGACGCCCAGCTCGCCGAGGTCGACCTGTCCGGGTGGCGGTTCGCCGCCAACGGCTCCGAGCCGATCCAGGCGTCCACCCTGCGTGACTTCGCCGCACGCTTCGCCGCCGTCGGCTTCCGTGCCGATGCCTTCGCCCCCTGCTACGGGATGGCCGAGGCCACGGTCTACGTCTCCGGCAGGGGAAGCCGCCCACCGCGCGTAGAACCGGTGGACCCTGCCGCGTTGGAGAAGCACACCCTGGAGCCGCCCCGGCCGGGCGGCCCGGCGCGAGAGCTGGTCGGCTGCGGCGACGCCCCCGACTTCGACGTACTGATCGTCGATCCGGACGATCACCGGGTGCTGCCCGACGGCACGACCGGCGAGATCTGGCTGCGCGGCCCGAGCGTCGCCGCCGGCTACTGGGGCCGCGCCGACGCCACCGAGGCGACGTTCCGTGCCCACACCGCCGACGGCGACGGGCCGTACCTGCGCACCGGTGATCTCGGCGCGCTGCGCGACGGCGAGCTGTTCATCACCGGCCGCAGGAAGGACCTGCTGATCGTGCGCGGCCGCAACCTCTATCCCCATGACATCGAACACGAACTGCGGCTCCAGCACCCGCCGCTGACCACGCTCGCGGGCACTGTGTTCACCGTGCCGGCGCCCGACGAGCAGGTCGTGGTGTTGCACGAGGTGCGCGGGCGGTTCCAGGACGGGCAACTGGCCGAGCTCGCCGCCGAGATGCGGGCGACGATCCAGCGCGAGTTCGGCGTGCGCGCCGCCGGTTTGGCGCTGCTGCGGCGCGGCGCGATCCGCAAGACCACCAGCGGCAAGGTGCAGCGCTCCGAGATGCGGGAGCTGTTCCTCAGCGGCGCGCTGACACCGCTCTACCAGGACGTCGACCCGGCGGTGCGGTCGGTGATGACCGAGGGCACACCGTGAGCGCAAGGAGCGCCGGGAGCGCCGGAAACATGTGGAGCACCGGGAGCACCGGGAACACTGGGAACATTGGGAGCACTGGGAGCACCGGAGAGTCGGGCATTGTGAGCGCCGCCGCTCTCGGGTGGCCGGACGCGCTACCCCGCCTGCTCGACGAGGCGATCGACGCGGCGAGGCACGAAGCCGTGGGCGAGACGGCGGACGAGGTGACGGACCGCCGTGCCGAGGCGGACGGGGGGCGGCTGTTCCGCACGTCGCGCAGCGCGGCGCTCGACGAGCTGGAGGAGTTCCCCGCGGGCGAATGCGCACTGCTGGACGAACTCGGGATCACCCGCGCCTACGTCCCCGCCGAGCTGGGCGGCGTACCCGGCGGCCTGCCGGAACTGCTCGCCGCCCTGCGCACGGTGGCGCGGCGCGACCTGACGGTCGCGGTGGCGCACGGCAAGACGTTCCTCGGCGCGGTGTGCACCTGGGTCGCGGGCGACCGGGAGCAGCGGCAGGCGCTGGCCCGGGAGGTGCTCCGAGGCGCCGTGGTCGCGTGGGGGCTGACCGAGCCGGGGCTCGGCAGCGACCTGCTCGCCGGGCGATTCAGCGCGGTTCCCGCATCGGACGCCCACCTGGCATCGGACGACGGCTCGGCACCGGACTACGGCTCGGCGCCGGACGCCCATTCGGCGTCGGAGAATGGCCCGGCGTCGGACGGGCGCTCGGCCCCCGGCAACGGCTCGGTACCCGGCGGCGGCTCCGCACCGGGCGGCGGCTGGCGACTCGACGGCGTGAAGTGGCCGGTGAACAACGCCACCCGCGGGCGCTTCGTCTGCGTGCTTGCGCGCACCTCACCCGAGGGCGGCGAGCGTGGATTCAGCCTGTTCCTGGTCGACAAGGCCGACCTGCCCGAAAACGCCTGGCGAAACCTGCCGAAGGAGCCGACGCACGGCATCAGGGGCGCCGACATCAGCGGAATCGGGTTCGAGGGCGCGGTCGTCCCCGCCGACACGCTGATCGGCAAGGTGGGCGATGGCCTGGAGACCGTGCTGCGGGCACTCCAGCTGACCCGGACCGTGTGCGTCTCGCTCTCCCTGGGCGCCGGCGAGCACGCGCTGCGGCTGGCCCGCGACTTCGCGGCGAGCCGCGACATGTACGGCACCACGCTCATCGAACTTCCGCTGGCCCGGCGGGTGCTGGGCCGGGCCGCCGCCTCCCTGGCTCTCGCCGACGCCGCCTCGCTGATCGCGGCGCGTTCGGCCCACTGCCTGACGGGTGAGATGAGCGTGGTGTCCGCGCTCGTCAAGGCCGGTGTGCCGGACATCGTGCAGCAGGCCATCGACGACCTCGCCGAGATCCTCGGCGTCCGCGGATTCCTGACCCGGCAGCACGCCGACGGCATGTTCCAGAAGCTGGAACGCGACCACCGCATCGTCTCCATCTTCGACGGCACCACCGCGGTGAACCGCGCGTCGCTGGCCGCGCAGTTCGCCCTTCTGCGGCGGCGGTGGCTCGGCGGCGGCCACGACGAGGCCGGCCTCGCCGCCGTCGAGGACCTGACGCGCACGCCGCCGCTGGACTTCACCGCCCTGCGGCTGCTCAGCCGTACCGGCTGCACGGTGGTGCAGGCACTCCCCGCCGCCGTACGGCGGCTCGCCCCGCTGGCCGCGGCCGGCGCCGTACCCCCGCGTGCCCACCATCTGACCGCCGAGCTCGCGGCGGAGACCGCCTCCGTCGTCGAGGCCATGGCGGCGCTGCCGCCCGGCGGCCGGGACACGCCCCCGCAGGCGTTCGCGGTGGCCCGCCGCTACGAGCTGTGCTTCGCGGGGGCCAGTGCCGCCCACCTGATCCTCGCCGCTCCCGGCGAGCCGGACCGGAACGCGATGCTCACCGCGGCCCTGGAGCGGGCACTCGAACTGCTCAGGCCCGGCCACCAGGCTCCCAACGACGCGTACGAACCCCTGCTGACGTCGAAGGAGCCCGTCCGATGACCCTCCCCTCGTCCGCGGGCCCCACCCGGGCGGACACCCGGGTCGACGCCCTGGAGAAGCTGTTCGGCGACGCCGGAGACCCCGGAAACCCGGTCGGCGGCGGCGCGGTCCTCGCCGCCGACGAACGCGGCGAGATGCTCGCCGAGGGCGAGAGGCTGCTGGACGGCTTCGAGCTGAACACCCACTTCGTGCCCGAAAGGCTCGGCGGCCGTTTCCACGACCTGGAAGGGCTGATCGACGTGATGCGCGCCGTGTACCGGCGCGATCCCTGCCTCGGACTCGGCTACGGAGCGGGCTCGTTCATGGCGGCCGTCAACGTGTGGACGTCCGGCAGCCATGATCAGCAGACCCGCTTCGCCGAGCGGCTGCTGACCGGCGACCGCGCCGCGTGCGCTTATCACGAACTCGCGCACGGCAACGACCTGTCCCGCGCCGGGCTCACCGCGCTGCCCGGACCCGACGGCCTGCTGCGCCTCAACGGCCGCAAGGAGGTCGTGGCCAACCTCGACCGGGCGGGCGTCATGGTGCTGTTCGCCCGCACCGACCCGGCCCACGGCGGCCGGAGTCACTCCCAGCTCGTTCTCGACGCCGACACGCTGCCCGCCCGAGCCGTACGCCGCCTGGGACGCTTTCGCACGGTCGGCATGCGCGGCGTGCGGCTCGCCGGCGTCGAGTTCGTCGACTGCCCCGTGCCGGCCGGCAGCGTGCTCGGCCTCCCCGGCCTCGGCGTCGAGACGGCCATGCGCTCCTTCCAGCTCACCCGCATCGCCCTTCCCGGCATGACCGTGGGCCTGCTCGACACCGCGCTGCGCACCGCCCTGCGCGGGGTGCACGCCCGCCGCCTGTACGGGGGTGCCGTCGCCGATCTGCCGCTGTCCCGCTCGATCCTCGCCGAGACGTTCGCGGACCTGCTGCTCGCCGACGCCTTCACCACCGTCGCGGCCCGTGCCGCACACCTCGCGCCGGGAGCGACCGCCGTCTACGCGGCCGCCGTGAAATCGCTCGTACCGAAGATCCTGATGGCGGCTGTCTACCGGCTGTCCGAGCTGCTCGGCTCGCAGTTCTACCTGCGCTCGGGGGAACGGTCGCTGTTTCAGAAGCTGCTGCGCGACGTGCAGCCCTCCGCCTTCGGGCACGCCTCGCGCGTGTCCTGTGAGCTGTCACTGCTGCCGCAACTGCCGATCACCGCCCGCCGCGGATGGCACGGCGCGGACACGCCGCCGCTGCCGGCTGAGACCTTCCACCCCGGGCAGCCGCTCCCCGGGCTCCGCCTCGCCGAGCTCGCGATCACCTCCCGGGGCCGGGACCCGCTGAGCCGCTCCCTGATCGAGGGCGCCGCCGCCGCGCGGGACGACCGGGAAATAGCGGCGGCCGCCTACGCCCACCTCGCCGACCTGGCGGCGCTGGCCCGCGGCGCGGCCGAGTTGCCGCCCGGCCTGCTCGGGCCCGCCGCGCCGCCGCACGCGTTCGCCCTGGCCCGGCAGTGGACCGGCGTGCTCGCGGCGTCCGCCTGTCTCGGCCTCTGGTGGCACCGCCCCTCCGGCACGGCCGGTTTCGCCGCCGACCCGGCCTGGACGCTCGCCGCCCTGCACCGTCTCCGGGCACACCTGGGCCGTCACCACGACCCGCTCCCCGCATCCCTGACCGAGCCGTTGTACGCGGAACTGACGGGGCGGTTCACCGCGGGCCTGACGTTCGATCTGAGCCGCCGCCCCACCGGGGCCTGACCAACACCCGGAAGGACACATGCCAGAAGCCACGACATCCGCGAAGCAGCGGCGCGACGAGCCCGCCCCGGCGGATCCGGCGATCCCGGCCGAGGAGATAAGGCAGTGGCTGTGCGCCCGCGTCGCCGACTATGCGCGATGCCCCGTCGCGGAGATCCGCTCCGACCTGCCGCTGTCGGAGTACGGCCTGGACTCGGTGCACGCGCTGAGCCTGTGCGCCGACATCGAGGACCACTACGGCATCGAGGTCGAGCCGACCTTGCTGTGGGATCACCCCGTGCTCGGGTCGCTCTCCGAGGCGCTGGCGCCGCTGATCGCGGCAGGCCGTACCTGAGCCGTGCCCCGGACCCGTGCCCGAACCGTGACCATGCGTGGCCGAACCGTGACCGTGCGTGGGAACGGCCCTGCTTCCGCACGTCCGCCGAAACGCCGTTACCGCCCCCTGGAGCCGATGCGATGACCACGACACTGCCCGACTTCCCGATGCCCCGAAATCACCCGCTCGACCCGCCGCCGCAATATCGGACGCTCAGCAGTGAACGCCCGGTGTTCCAGGTCCGCACACCACGGGGGGACACCGCCTGGGTCGTCACCCGGCACGAGGATGTGCGTGCCGTCCTCACCAGCCGCGCCTTCAGCTCCGACCCGCGCACACCGGGCTTCCCCACGTACGTCACCGGCGACGTGCCGCCGCCCCCGGGCTTCTTCATGCAGTCCGACCCGCCGGACCACGGGCGGCTGCGCCGCTTCGTGACCCGCGAGTTCCTGATCAACCAGATGGAGGCGCTGCGGCCGGCGATGCGCCGCATCCTCGACCGGCTCGTCGACGACATGACCGCCGACGGCAGGAGATCGGCCGACCTGGTCGGCCAGTTCGCACTGCCCATGGCCGCCATGACCATCTGCGAGATCCTCGGGGTGCCCTTCGAGGACCACGTGCTGTTCGTCACCCTCACCGACACCGTCCTCGACCGCAGCAGCACGCCGGAGCAGGCGGAACGGGCCGCGATCGAGCTGATGGGATACTTCGACCGCCTGGTCACAGCGAAGGAGCTGCACCCCTCCGACGACCTGTTCGGCCGCATGGTCTCGCGTGCCGCCGACGGTGCTCTCACCCACACGGAGCTCGTGGGCATGGCGGCGCTGCTGCTGCTCGCCGGGTACGACACCATGGCCCAGATGATCGGCATCGGCGCCGTGACCCTGTTCGAACACCCCGGCCAGCTGGCCGAGTTGCGGCGTGACCCGCGGCTCATGCCTGCCGCCGTCGAGGAGCTGCTGCGTTACCTGTCGATCAACCACGCGGGGCTGCCGCGCGCCGCCGTCGAGGACGTCGTCATCGGCGGACAGCGGATCCAGGCCGGCGACGGCGTCCTGGTGATGTTGAACGCCGCCAACCGCGACCAGAGCGTCTTCGAGGACGCCGACGTCTTCGACATCCACCGCGAGAACACCACCGACCACCTCGCCTTCGGCCACGGCTTCCACAAATGCATCGGCGCCACCCTGGCCCGGGTCGAGCTCAGCGAGGTGTTCCGCGGCCTGTTCGAGCGGCTGCCGGACCTGCGTCCGGCCGGACCGCTCGCCGAGCTCCCGTTCCGGCACGACATGGTCCTGTACGGAGTGCGGAGGCTTCCCGTCGTCTGGTGATCCGGGATCCGTCGATCCGTTGATTCGTTTCATCGAGTCGTCGGCGTCGACCCGCCGAGTCGTTGACCGTCGAGTCGTTGACCGTCGATCCGTTGACGTCGACCCGCACCCGAGTCGCCGTCGCCGTCGCCGTCGAGATGCTCACCTCCCGAAGGGTTCTCACAGTCTCCGAAGGGTTTCCACCATGACCACCTGCCCGGCGCACGCCGCCGCGCTGTTCACTCCCGAGTTCGTCGCCGACCCATACCCGGCCTACGCGGCGCTGCGAAAAGACGCCAGGGCCCACCGGATCACGCTTCCCGGCGGGGTCGAGGCATTCATGATCAATCGGTACGAGGACTGCCGCCGCGCCTTCCTCGACACCGATTCGTACTCGAAGGACATGGCCGCCACCTGGACGGCCTTCCGCGAGGGGCGGGTGCCGATCACCGGCGACGTGGTGATCGGCATGGGTGACTCGATGCTGGTCTCCGACCCGCCGCGGCACACCAGACTGCGGGCACTGGTGGCCAAGGGATTCACGCCGCGCCGCATCGAGGCCCTGGCCCCGCGCATCGAGGAGACGGCGAACCGGCTGCTGGACGGTCTGCTGCGGCGCGGCGGCGAGCGTGCCGGACACGCCGACCTGACCACGGAGTTCGCCGCGCTGCTGCCCATGGAGGTCATCCGTCACCTGCTGGACGTCCCCGCCGAGGACGGCGAACGGCTGAGGCGGTCCGTCGAGGCCGTGATGAGCAACGACGAGGACAGCCGGGAGGCGGCCATGTCCGCCTTCCAGGAGGTGCACGCCTACCTCGCCGCCCTGGTCGAACGCAAGCGCGCCGAAGGCGGAGACGACCTGACGTCCGCGCTCATCGACGCCCGCGACCAGTCCGACCGGCTCAGCGAGGACGAGCTGGTCGCCATGCTCGCCGTGCTCCTGTCGGCGGGCCACGAGACGACGGTGAACCTGCTGGGCAGCAGCGTCCTGGCGCTGCTGCGCCATCCCGACCAGCTGGCCCTGCTGCACCGCGAGCCGGAGCGCTGGCCGGACGCCATCGAGGAGGTGCTGCGCTGGGACGGCCCGATCCAGAACGCCATCTGGCGTTTCACCCGGGTGCCCGTCACGATCGGCGACGTGACCATTCCGGCGGGTGAGGCCGTCGCGCTGAGCGTCGCCGCCGCCGACCGCGACGCTGAACGCTTCCCGAACGGCGAAGACTTCGACATCACCCGTGGCGAACGCTCCCACCTCGCCTTCGGCCACGGCATCCACCACTGCCTCGGCGCGCCGCTGGCGCGCCTGGAAGCACGCATCGCGGTGCCACTGGTCTTCGCTAAGCTGACCGGGCTGGCGCTGGACGGTGAACCCGCGTACCGCCCGTCCACCGTGTCACGTGCTCTGTCCGCCCTGCCGGTGACCTTCACGGCACAGCCTCACGAGAGCGGGTTCACAGGATGAGAATCCTTGGAATGTGCGGCAGCCTGCGCGCCAGGTCGCTCAACGCCGCCGTGTTACGGACCACGGCCGGCCTCTTCACGCCCCCATGGGAACTGACCATCGAGCCGAGCCTGGGACGGCTGCCGTTCTTCAACGCGGACGAGGAGCAGTACGCCCTGCCCGACGTCGTGGCGGAGCTGCGGGCCCGGCTCGGCGAGTCGGACGGCGTGCTCATCGTGACGCCCGAGTACGCCCACGGGACGTCGGGAGTGCTGAAGAACGCGCTGGAGTGGATGGTCGGCGGCGGAGAGATCGCGAACAAGCCGGTCGCACTGGTGAGCGCGTCCACGGCGTCGACCGGCGGCAACCGGGCCCAGGCGTGGCTCAGGGAGACGCTCACGGTGATGGGTGCGAACGTCCTGCCGGACGGGCTCGAGATCCCGCTCGCGACGCGGAAGATCACCGATGGACGGCTCACCGACGAACCGACCATCGCCGCGCTGAGAGACCTCCTCGACTCCCTTGCCCAGGCCGTGGCCGAGGCTCGCGCCCAGGCCTCGAACTTCATCTGAGAGCCGGGCCTCGCACCGGCGCACTCCCCTTTGATCAACGTGCGTCCAGCCCACCGGTCGGCCACGGTGACGAACGGCGGTGACCAGGCTGAACCGAGGCCGGACGGCGGATTCCCGAGCTGAAATTTTCAGGTACGACCAGGCATCAATACACTTCGCCTGCCTGCCGGTCCGCTCATTCTTGACCCCCCGCCGAGGGCGGAACCAGACTCCGGTGAAGTGTCACCCCTCCGCGTGGCCAACTCAGCGATCCGCATTCCGTCGCGCTCGCGTGCTGGTCCATTCGAGGCGATATCAACGCCAATGATTTCGGGAGCCGATCAGAACCAGAGTGTTAACGCTAACACTATCGAGGTCCATCCCAGTGGCGACACCGGAGGCCGCACCGACCCGCCCAGCGGGGATCGAAAAGGCGCGTGCCGGTACCACCAGCCGAGAGGAAGAGACATGACGCAAGACCAGAACGAGCCCGTGAGCCGCGAGCGGCGATTGCTGAGCCGGAGAAGCGTCCTGACGACGATGGGGGCCCTGCCGGTCATCACGGCGGCGACGTCGATCATGGGCGCCTCCGAGGCCGCGGCTGCCACCGCCTACATCAACCCGTCGGCGCGACGGCAGACGATCCGAGGCTTCGGCGGCATGGCCCACGCGGCCTGGATCGGCGACCTGACGGCCGCCCAGCGGAACACCGCGTTCGGCACCGGCGAGGGTCAGCTGGGGTTCTCCGTACTGCGGATCCCCGTCCCCGAGAACCAGTCGGACTTCGGCCGCGACCTGGCGACGGCGAAACGTGCGGCCGAGCTCGGGGTGCTCGTCTTCGCATCGCCGTGGAACCCTCCCTCCAACATGATCGAAACCTTCGTTCGCGGCAGTCAGACCAACGCGAAACGCCTCAGGTACGACATGTACGGCGCCTATGCGCAGCACCTGAACGCCTTCACCACGTACATGCAGAACAACGGGGTGAACCTGTACGGCATATCGGTGCAGAACGAGCCCGATTACGCACACGACTGGACATGGTGGACTCCCACGGAAATGGTCCGGTTCCTGCGGGAGAACGCCGGCTCCATCAACACCAAGGTCATCGCGCCCGAGTCCTTCCAGTACCTGAAGAACATGTCCGACCCGATACTCAACGATTCCACGGCGCTCGCCAACGTGGACATCATCGGGGCCCACCTCTACGGCACGTCGTACTCGAACTTCCCCTACCCCCTCTTCAAGCAGAAGGGCGCGGGCAAAGAACTCTGGATGACCGAGGTCTACTACCCCAACAGCAGCGACTCGGCCGACCTCTGGCCTCAGGCGCTCGACGTGGGCGAGCACATCCACCACGCCATGGTGGACGCCGAGTTCCAGACATACGTCTGGTGGTACATCCGGCGCAGCTACGGCCCCATGCGGGAGGACGGCCAGATCAGCAAACGCGGCGCCATGATGGCGCACTTCGCCAGGTTCGTCCGTCCCGGATACGTACGGATCGACGCCACGGCGAACCCCGCGTCGAACGTGTACGTCTCGGCGTACCAGGGCAGTGACTCCAGGATCGTCATCGTCGCCCTGAACAAGGGAACCTCCGCGGTGAGCCAGCAGTTCAATCTGGGGAACAGCACCGCGACCAGCGCCTCGTCCTGGCTTACCGACGCGAGCAGAAACGTCGCGCCTCAGGGAACGACCGCCATATCGAACGGCTCCCTCACTTTCACGCTTCCCGCTCGAAGCATGATGACCTTCGTGACCGGCGTCGGCCCCGACCCGTCGCCGAGCCCGACGCCCATCCCGACGCCAAGCCCGACGCCCAGCCCGACGCCGACCGGCGACCCCGGGACGGGGCCGTGCCGGGTCAGCTACACGATGAACTCCTGGAACAACGGGTTCACCACCAGCATCAGCATCACCAACACCGGAAGTTCGGCGATCGACGGCTGGACCCTGGTCTTCACCCTGCCCTCCGGCCAGACCATCACCGGGGGCTGGAACGCCACCTACTCGCCCTCCAGCGGCCAGGTGAGCGCACGCAACGTCAGCTACAACGCCACGCTCGCCCCCGGGGCCACCCTCGAAATCGGCTTCCAGGCGACGCACACCGGCAACACCGCCAAGCCGACCTCCTTCACCCTCAACGGAGTCCCCTGCACGGTGGTCTGACCGGCGAAGGGACACTGTGCGGCCCCTCCGACAATGGAGGGGCCGCATCATCCTGCAGCAGCAAGGATGAGATAGCGGGGTCGCACAATCCTCGACGCGTCCGGGATCGGCGTGGGTCACAGTTCTGGAACGCGACCAGGCGGTGTCGCTCCGCGGCAGCAGGGGAACCCGGGTCCACCGCCACCCGCCTCAACGGCACCGGCACACCTGCACGGATTGATCGCACGCTCGTGACCGAACCGCAGCGCGACGCCGCGCAGTCCTACGCGGCGCCGGGCCGGCGGTGGGGCCGGCGGTGGGCTTTCGGGCGGCGTAACGCCGCGCGGGGCCGCCTCCTGAATCTCCGCGGTGGCCGCCGCGGCCCGGTGCGCGGCGGCCTCAGCCCTTGAAGGCACCGTTCATGATCCCGGCCACCATGCGCCGCCCGACGAAGACGAAAAGCACGAGCAACGGGAGGGTGGCGAGGAAGGAGCCGGACATGGCGAGCCCGAGATCGATGTTGAAGCTGTTCTGCAGCGCCTTGATCGCGATCTGGACGGTGTACATCTCCGGCGACTTCAGCACCACGAACGGCCACAGGAAGTCGTTCCACGCGGTGACGAAACCCAGCAGACCCAGCACGAAAGCGGCGGGACGTACCAGCGGGAACGCGATGCGCCAGAAGATCTGCCAGGTCGACGCCCCATCGATGCGGGCCGCCTGGAGAATCTCGTCGCTGATGGTGAAGGAAATGTGCTGGCGCATCCAGAAGATGCCGAAGGCGTTGGCCAGGCCTGGGACGATCAGCGCCTGAAGCGTGTCCACCCAGCCCAGCGACGAGATGATCATATATTGGGGGACGATGGCGAGCTGGGTCGGCACGGTCATCGTCAGGATGACGAACAGGAACAGCGCGTCGCGGCCACGGAAGCGCATCTTGGCGAACGCGAAGCCTGCCAGCGCGCACAGCACCGCCTGACCCACGCCGATCACCCCGGCCACGACCAGGCTGTTGATGATCGACCGGACGAACGGCACGGTCGAGAACACCAGGCCGGCGAGGTGGAAGAAGTTGCCCCCCGGCACGATCTCGGGCGGCAACTGTATCGCCGTCGCCGTGTCAGTGGTGGCGACGACGAACATCCAGTACAGGGGGAACAGACAGCCGAAGACGGCGAGCGCGAGCACCGCGTACGCCCACCATCGGACACGATCGCCGGAGCGTGGTCTCCTCGCACTCATGATCGTCTCCTCAGCCCTTGACCGGGCGGATCCGGGTGGACAGGTAGTAGTTGAGGCCGGCGAACCCGACGACCATCACGAACAGCGCCACGCCGATCGCCGCGGCGTAACCGAACTTGAACTGGGTGAACCCCTGCTCGAACAGGAACAGAGTGAGCGTCTGGCACTGACGGATCGGCCC
The DNA here is from genome assembly GCF_050942215.1 of Sphaerimonospora sp. CA-214678. GTDB lineage: Bacteria > Actinomycetota > Actinomycetes > Streptosporangiales > Streptosporangiaceae > Sphaerimonospora. The sequence continues at coordinate 168,623 of NZ_CP192056.1, read as the reverse complement.
GCAGGTATTGGGCGAGCCGCGGTTCACGAGCAGGGGCTCGGTGAAGATCTGCAGCCCGCCGATCGTCGAGGTCACGATCGTGAACACGATGATCGGCCGCAACGCGGGGAGGGAGATGTGCAGGAACTGCCGCACCCCTCCGGCTCCGTCGACGGCGGCCGCCTCATAGATCTCTCGGGGAACGGCCTGCAAGGCAGCCAGGTAGAGCAGCGCCGTATAGCCGAACCACCGCCAGGTCACCATGACGGCGATCATCACATGGCTGCCCGTCACCGACTGGTTGAAGTCGATGTGCTCGACGCCCACCAGGCTGAGCAACCAGTTCAGCAACCCGTAGTCGCGGTCGAACATCTGGGCGAACACGATGGCGGTGGCGGCCACCGAGGTGACGTACGGCACGAGCATCGTCATGCGGAAGAACACAGCGAGGCGCAGCCGTGCGTGATTGAGCATGTGCGCGAGCAGCAGCGCGATCAGCAACTGCGGCACCGTGGACAGCAGCCAGATGCTCACGGTGTTGCGCGCCGCGTTCCAGAACCGTCCATCCCCCATCAGTCGGCTGAAGTTGTCCAGACCGATGAACACGTGCTCGCCGATCGGGTTCCAGTCGAACAACGCCACGTAGAAGGTGAACAGCAGCGGGATGAGGCCGAACACCGCGAAGAGCACGAAGAACGGGGTGATGTAGGCGTAGGGGGCAGCGATCTCGGTGAAACTGCGCCGCGCCCCCTCCACCGGCGGGACGGGGGGCAGGCCCACCTTGGTGGGGCTGATGCTCGTCGTCACGGTCTGCTCACTTCCCCGCCGTCGGCGCGGGCCGTGGAGACGACCCGCGCCGACGTCGTTCGTGAAGGGTCCTAGCCGCCGATCGCGGTCTTGATGTTGGCCACCGCCGCGTCCCACGCCGTCGCGGGATCACCCTTGCCCTGCTCGACGTTGGTGATGGCGTTCGTGAACTCCGTGCCGATCGTGGTGCTGTCCGGCCCGATGAGGAACGGCTTGAGGCCGAGCAGAGAGTCGGTGTAGATCTTGCCGATCGGCGCGCCGGAGAAGAACTCGTCCTTCGCCGAGGTGAGCTTCGGGTCCTTGTAGACCGACGGGGTCGCGGGCAGCGACCTGGCCTGGGCGAAGTGGTCGAGCTGGCCCTGCGGCGACTGCGTGGCGGCGATGTAGTCCCAGGCGGCCTTCGGGTTCTTGGCGCCCTTGGGGATGGCGAGGAAGCTGCCGCCCCAGTTGCCCGAGCCGCCGGGGATCGTGGCGATGTCCCAATCGCCCTTGGTGTCGGGGGCGTTGTCGCGGATGGAGCCGAGCATCCAGACCGGTGCGGCGATGACGGCGAAGTCCCCCTTCTTCATCCCGGCACTCCAGCCCTCGGTGAAGGTGCTCTGCTTGGCGGTGATCCCGGCGGCCACGGCCTTGAGCGCCAGGTCGAAGGCGGCCTTGACCTGGGGGCTCCGTTCGTACACCAGATTGCCCGCGGGGTCGTAGTACTTCTCCTGCCCCTGGTTGACCACCTGCGAGTACACGCTCCCGCCGGCGTTGTCGACGAACGCCTTGCCGGTGGCCGCCGTGTACTTCTTGCCGGTCTCGATGAAGGCGTCCCAGGTGGGCCAGAGCTTGCTGACCTCCTCACGGTCCGTCGGCAGCCCGGCCTCCTTGAACAGGTCGGCGCGGTAGGCGATGGCCATGCCGCCGACGTCGGTCGGAATGCCGATGATCGAGCCGTCCTTGGCCGTGGGCTGGCTGATCACCCAGTCGAGGTAGTCACCCTTGATCTTGTCGGCGCCCATCGTGCGCAGGTCGACGAAGTTCTGCGGTTGCTGGACGAACTTGGGCAGGTCGTCGCCCTGGATCAGCACCAGGTCGGGCACCTTGCCGCCGGCCAGCGCCGTCGTGAGCGCCTGCGCCGTCTCCTGCGCGTTCCCCACCTCGGTCAGCTTGATCTGGATGTCCGGCCTCTTCGCCTTGTACTCGGCGGCGGACCCCTTCGCGTCGATCCCGGTGAACGACCAGAACTCGAACGACGAGCCGTCCGACCCGCCGGAGGAAGTCCCCCCGGACGACGAGCCTGAGCACGCTGCCATGCTGAAGGCCGCGGTAGCGGCGAACACGACCGCTGAGACCTTGCGGAACTTCACGGCGACCTCTTTTCGCTTGCTGGGGTCAGGGATGTGACGCGCGGCCCGGCATCAAGAGGATGTGCCGCACTCGCCGGGCACCACGTACGTTTCCGGCGCTTGCCCGAAACGTAGGACGGCGACGGTGCCGTGCTACTCCAGACTCCGGATCGCGAGCACGCCGGACAGGTGCAGCGCCGCCATGCCGATCTGGTGCGTCACCTGCGGAGGCTTCTGACATCACTCTTGAAGATGAAACTTTCGGAACGTCATGTCGATCGTTGCTCCAGGACATTAGGGCTAAGCCTCCCTGAGCGTCAAGATTCTGACCATGATGCGTCCGAAACAATCGGCAAACATGTTTTATGTTTCGGGACACATGCCGCCGGGTCGTCCAAGAGCCGCATGCCGCATTGCGCAGGTCGCCGGGAGGCCGGCCCCTCACGTGGGCCCCACGTCCCCGCACGGCCGATCCGGTGGTCGCATGCGTGGCGATCGCCGGCCAACCACCGCTCTACATCTGCAACCCAAAGGACTTCAAAGGGCTGGATCACCTGCTCACAGTGGTTCCGGTCACTCGACCACGGTGGGACGGCACGTGACGACACCTACCCCCAATCTGCTGCAGGCTCAGGACAAAGCCCCGGTAGGGAGAACAGCCCCTGGCTGGGCTCTGGCTGATGGAGCCCAGGGGATTCGTAGGCCGACTTCATCGATGAAGGGCTTACAAGGCCCGTTTGACTCGGAAGTGCGCGAATTCTTGCCCAGTCTTGTCCAGGTATGGCAACTCAGTAAGAATCAGTTCAGACTTCAACCACTTGGTTGGAGGGTCACCGCACGGATGAGGAGAGGCATGAAGCGCACCATCTCCGTTCTCGCCGCCACCGGCGTCCTCGGCGCCACGCTCACCGGCGTCAGTCCCGCGTCCGCAGCCACCGCCGAAGTCGATTGCTCCGCAGGCGGGTACACACGGGTTCTGAACAGCTACGTCCCCACCAACATCGAGCGGCCGGCGGTGGATGGTCACAGCTACAACATCGGCGGTCCGTTGGCGTACACGTACGAGGTCTGCCTCGACATCCCGGATACCTCGACATTCACCATCGAGGTACGGATCTGGTCCAACGGGTCACAGAGCGTGTTCGTGGACGACCGGCCCGGGGACAAGGTCTTCCGCTACTCGATCGGCCCCAACAGCTTCTGGCAGGTCTACGGCACGATGACCGGACCCGGCAGCACCTACCTCTACTACACCTGGTACGAGAAGCAGATTCCGGCCTGACTCGGAACGGGCCGACCGCCTCGCTCGGCGGTGGCTGGCCCTACCCTCTCAAGCGGCCCAGAAGTCCGCTTTGTCCCGAATTTGAATTCCACATGCTTCCGACCTCTCGAGCGGCTCGGTGAGCAATTGGATTCGTAGCGGTTGCTGTATTTCGCCGCTGTACGAGATCACAGAGGCCACTTCCTGATCATGGGAGGTGGCCTTTGACGTGGAGTGGAGCCTAGGGGATTCGAACCCCTGACTTCCTGCTTGCAAACGGCCTGATCACCAGGGGCAACCGCCGCGGCCTGAGCAAGGAGCCGTCCGCCAGTGACCGTGAGCGCCTCCTGTCGACCACCCTTAGTGGCCTGCCAATGGCCCCGCGGTCAGGCGCGCGACCCGCCAGCGGGCAGGGCGCCCTCTGGTCCACCCCGTCCCCCTCGTAGCCGCCGACACCCAGGACGCAACCGCCGTTTCGATGGCCGACGCGCTGCAGACCGGAACCCCCTACCCCCCGGCCTGATCACCAGAGCCAACGGCCGTGACCTGGGCCAGAAGCCGTCCGCGAGCGACCGTGACCGACCCCTGTTGGCCGTCCTTGAAGGCCCGCTGATGGCCCGACCACACCGGCCCCCGAACGGTCGTACCGACGACGGGCCCACACGGTGCTATGCGGTAGCACCAGATGGCACACTCTCGTTACACTAATACGGTGAGCGTCTCTGAGCCTGAACGTTCCCATCAGATCTCGCAGCGCGATCTCCGCAACCGGTCTGCAGAGATCATGGATGGGCTTGAACGCGGGGAGCGGTACGCCGTCACCCGCAACGGCCATCACATCGGCGACCTCGTGCCGATTCGGCGCCGGCGCCGGACCGTCTCGCGAGCTGAGTTCGCCGCGATGTCCCGGGGCATGCCGCGTCTCGATGACCGGAAGTACCGGGAGGACATGGACCGACACGTCAACGACGATCTCTACGACCCCTACGATCGCGCGTACGGCAGAGGCGAGTTCACCGAGGGCGAGCGATGACCCTCACGCAAGGGCTGCTCGACACCAACATCCTCATCCTGCGCGCTGGGATCGACCCGGACGAGTTGCCCGACGAGATGACGATCAGCGCCATTACAACGGCAGAGTTGTCGGTCGGCGTACTCGTGGCGTCCGGGCCACAGGAACTCGCTCAGCGAATGAAGATCCTGCAGGCCGCCGAGGCCGAGTTCGACCCTCTTCCCTTCGACGAAACCGCTGCCCGCGAGTATGGCCAACTCTGGACCGCTGTCATCGCCTCAGGCCGCAAACCGCGTCCCCGCACAGCAGACTTGATGATCGCCTGCGTGGCGATCGCCAATCAGATGCCGCTCTACACCTGTAATCCAAAGGACTTCAAAGGGCTGGATCATCTGCTCACGGTGGTTCCCGTCACTCGACCAGCCGTCCGCGAGCGACCGTGACTGACCCCTGTTGGCCGTTCTTAATGGCCCGCTGATGGCCCGACGGCCAACTGGCCCTATGTGGGTGACCTACGGGCTTGAGTTCAGCAGCACAAGCGTGCGCACGCTCATACGGGTTGTTCCTCCTTCGGAGCCGCTGCTCGGCGCACCCGTACCGCCAGCAGAACCATGACGATGGGAAGGAGCGTGTCCAGGACCCATGCAATCGTGACGGGATCGGTCGCCTCGTCCGAAGACTGTGCACACCCGAGCACAGGCATCCAGTTCATCATCAGGTCACGGACCACCAGAGGCACCAACGTCAGCCAGCCCACCACCCGACCCAGCGGCCGGTGCCCGGTGAGTGCCAGCAGCACCCAGAGCCCGAAGCCCACCCCCAGCACGATCGGCTGCGGGATCAGGATCAGTACGGCCGTCGCGGGCCCGAGCAGGATCTCCTCCATGCCGCCGAAACAGCTGCCGTCCATAATCATGATCGAGTACTCGGCTGACCCGTCGGCGCGGGAAGTCCAGACCATTGCTTGAGGAATGCTCACCAGCACCAGGGCGACGCCCCACAAGACCAATGGCCACCGCCAGCGCAGCGGACGAAGCTCACGCCGTCCCTTCCGATGGACGGCGCGGCCGAGCGCCATCAGCAGCGCGGCCGTGGCGAAGCAGGCCCCGGCGAGAAGTAGCAGGTCGTTGGCGTCCCAGGGCAGGAACCGCAATGCGCCGCCATAGGCGGCGAACCCGAAGTCGATGGGTCCGCCAACAGCGACCTGGGTCGCGAGATATTGCTGGATCTCCTCCTCGCTCGGCCCACCGAACCCGGTGAACGGCGGCAGGACGGCGGCCACGGCGAGCAGAGCCAGCAGCGCAGCGCCCAGCCGCGACGCCCACCGCCTGCGGCGCAGCACCACGACGGGCACCACAAGCAGCGCGGCCACGACCGCACCGACGACGACGTTCGCGGGCTTGGGCATAATGACCGCGGGAGCCAACGGCATCAGGATAGCCAGAGCGCATAAAACAGGCACGGAGATCTTCGACGACACCAGCGACGCATTTATCGCTCGCAGTGCGCGCATGTCAAACCACACCTCGGGAAGGAGCGCCACTCCTGCGACGATGAAGCGATCATCGGCGTCCCCTTCGCCCACAAGCAGGTGGAGGTGGCGCATACTGGTGTCTCCTTTGGGCGCTTGAACACCTGTACCGCGGTCACGGGCGGTTGCTGCCAGGCGTTGTCCGCTCTCGTGGAGGCGTCGTATGGGTGAGGGGTTGAGACGTCGGGTCTCTAGCAGCGGGGAATGCCGTCGTCGCAGTCGCAGGTGGTGTTACGGGGGTCGTCGGTGAACCACCCGCACAGCACGCACCAGGAGACGGGGTTCCAGTCGTCGGATTCCATGACCTTCCTTCCGGGTTGTAGATCAGCTCTGGGCAGGTGGGTTAGTCGTGGTTGTCGATTCCGGTGCCGTCGCAGTCGCGGGAGGTGGTGGCCTGGCCGTGGTCGTCGTTGACCAGGCCGGTACCGCCGCAGGTGCAGCAGCGGAACGCGCCGAAGAGGGTCATGCGCTCTCGCCCCCGTTCGGGGTGTGGCCGGTACCCGAGCAGGTCAGGCACGCGGCGTACTGCTGGACGGTGCGGCGGCGCAGCCCACGGCCAATCACCTGGGCGATCAGGGCTTGCCCCTCGCCCTCGCAGTCCGGGCACGGGGTGGGCGTGAGCAGGTCGGCCAGCATGGGCGACTTCCGGAAGGTTCTGCACGCGGCAGGGCTCGACAGCGAGAGGTGGACCCCGAAGGAGATGCGGCATAGCTTCGTCTCGTTGCTCTTGGACTCCGGTGTGCCTATCGAAGACATCTCGCGTCTGGTGGGCCACGCCAACACGGTGGTCACAGAGACGGTCTACCGGAAGCAGCTACGGCCCGTTCTGCTGGAGGGCGCTGAAGCCATGGACGAGATCTTCCCTGGCGAGATCAGAGCGTAGTCACTCAGTTAGTCACTCACCCCCGTCGAACGATCACCGGCGGGGGTATCTTTTTCGAGGTGGAGCCTAGGGGATTCGAACCCCTGACTTCCTGCTTGCAAAGACGCATGTCGATCTTGCTCGATTTGCGGATACGCAGCTCACGGAGCTGATCGCGTTCCCCGTGACTCTCCGCTGTTCCCCCTCGTTTCCGGCCCCATCGGGCACGCGACGGGCACGGCTGGCAGACTCACTACGTGATCACGGATGCACTCGTCTTCCTTCAGTCTTGGTACGCCTCCTGCTGCAATGACGGCTGGCAGCACAGTTACGGCGTGACAATCGACACCTTGGACAATCCGGGATGGCACCTGAAGATCGACCTCGTCAATACGCCTCTTGCCGGGGTCTTGCTGGACCGCCTAGTGGTGGAACGCGCCGAGGATGACTGGGTACACGCCTGGAGCAACGGGATCCACTTCGAAGGAGCATGTGGGCCTCTGAACCTCGGTGAGGTGTTAGAAGCATTTCAAGACTTCGTCGGCAATGCTGTCTCACCCCCCTGACTGATGCTCTCACCGGGTGAGCGGAGGCCGACAGCCCGAGAAGCCCCGGCGACGGCATCCGGCACAATCACTGAATGTTCAACTTCGGAATCCCCCGATACAGGCCGGAATGGTTGAGCGGACGCTCGGCGATCACTGCCACTCATGGGGCGAGACTGGGCCGCCTCGTCGACCGGCGACTGACCCGAGCGCTGCTGGTGTGGGACCTTGACGAGGACAAGTGGTTCGCCGACGGCCCGGTCCTCCTGGACTTCGAGGGCGAACAGGTCGAGATCAACCACGGGAAGTTGGACGAGCTCTCCATCACCTGGAACACCATCGATCCAGCGCGCTCGCCGGACTGGCCGGACTTTCACCTCGCGTGGCGAGACGATGCACCCCGGATGAACTCACCGCGCTGGTCGGGCAGCCTTGTTCGGCAGTGGAGCTGCTGATGTGGAGGAACAGGGATCTCGTGGAGGGGACGATCGTGTCCTTGGGGTTCGGCTTTCCGAACGGCCAAGTGACGATCTACAACGCGCTTGACGAGAACGGGATGGAGTTCACTCCGCCTGGCGACTACTACACGCGGTACAGCATGGCCTTCTGATCCGTAGGTCCCCAAACGATCTCCAGTGTCGTTCAGGATCGTTCGCCGTGCTGGTCGGCGGTCGCCCCGCCGTTCAGGTTCGTTCGGCTCAGTTCGTGATCGTCCATGCGGGTGGCTCCCAAGGTGGCTCCCGAAACCAGGTCGCCGCCAACTCCATCAGCCCATACTCGATCACGAGGGTCCGCCGAGGAGCCCGCCCGCGTACCTACATGGTGTTCCGGTGGTCCGGGGCTGAGGAACGAAGCCCCGGACCGTCGATCGCCCCTAACCATGTACGGCGACCAGCCACAGCAAGGCGATCGTAAGGGCTGCGGGAAAGAACAGGCTGTCAGCTTGGGAAGTGCATGGATCACGGCTCGTAGTGGTGCTGACCTGGGCGTGGGGCCGGTCAGGAGTAACCGTGGTTGCCCCCTCGTTCCCCTGACTAATTGCACGCTAATTGCATACGATCAAGAATGTGACCTTGTGGAGGACTACCAGCGAACGCTGATCGGCCGCATGGTCGAACACCTCGACCTGTACGCCTCGGGCCGGATATCGCTGCCTAAGTTGGTTGACGATCTTCGAGGGCTCTTTGAAGCATCGGACCCTCGTGAGCCTGAGATCAGAGACTCGTTTCAGTGGCTGTGGGCTGATCTCGATGGAGAGTGCGAGTTGAGGACTCAGCCGTGGGCGCCGGCCGGGGCGGCTGACGATGATCGCTTGGCCAGGGTGATCGGTGATCTGCGCTTGTGGGCTACGCGAGCAGCTGCAGGCGAACTTCCCACGCGACCGCGGACGCCTCCACTCTCCTGATCATCCCGTGTGCCGTCGACCCGCCTGAGGGGGACCCGGCGGCCTTGGTCTGCTCGCGAACTGTCGGCGGCTTTACAGCGTCCCGGCTCGTCATGGCCTCTGACCTGGCGTTCAGCCCCTTGCGACAGCCATGGCCGCAAAGATCATTCCGCGGATATTCCGCGCTCACGACTCACGACGCTGATCACGTAGATCTGATCCTGATCGAAGAATTCCGCGACGATCGACCCATCCGAGCTCCTTTGGATGGCGTACGCATCGGACTGTATGCCGAGATCGCCTAGCGCGAGCGCGTCCATGATCTCTTCAATTATCCGGTCACGCAACGACTCCGGCGTGTCTTCCATGAGGCGATGGTGTCATGCAAGTGCGGCCCGCACACTCCTCCCCCGTCCGCGCATCCCGTATGCCATTGACCCATCGCGAAGCGACAGCGGGCCAGCGACGGAGACGCAAGCCCGTCTTCGCGTGTACGTCAGCCGGTCGCCGTTCCTCGGCCATTGGACGCCAAGGGGCACAGACGGGCTTGGGCCAGAGGAGTTGGTCTGCTGGGCTCCGCCTGGGTCGAGGGCAGGCGGGATGCGCGGCTCCACCTCAGCCATTTGCGGCCCGCGCTCTCCAGCTCCGTGGCATCCCGGAGCCGGAGGCCCCCGCCGGAGGCATTTAGATCAAGCTGTGTTGGCGAGATCAGCGATGGCCAGGGCTCGTAGTAGCCCGGAGAGATGCGTTAGGTCGTGCCAGAGGATCACGTCGTCATTCTTCGAGCGATCAAGCGCGTCGTGCAGCTCAGCCAGGTCGTCACTGATCTGACCGCACCCGACGTGTCGGGTTGGATCACTGTAGATGTCGAAGGCGGCCTGGAGAGGGATGTCCCAGTAGTAGTCGACGTTCCACCGTGAGAGGTCGATTCGGGCGCCATGTCGCCGCTCCACGGCGTCCAGGAGCAGGGTAGACAGTCGGCGGAGGTCTGCAATCTCAAGGACCATGTCGCTCATGCGATCATCGTTGCAGGCGAGTGCGGCGGGTGGGGCGCTCTCTATACGGTCCGCGGCCTGAGCCGCTGGCGGCAGGGACCGGCCCCCAGGCCGCATGCCCGGCCGCCGAGCGGGCGCAGGGCCGCGAGGCGGCGCGTAGCGCCGCCAGGCCGAGCCCGACCGGGTCTGGCTCGGCGTCGTTGACCAGGGCGGCCCTCACGTCCCGGCCGTCGTTCACGACTGCGCGCACCTCGACGAGCACGACGACGAGGAGAGCGGGCGCGGGCTGCTGCTGGTGTCCTGCCTGGCCGACTCCTGGGGCGTGCGCGGCGACATGGCGGGCCGTACCGTCTGGGCGCTGCTCAAGGTCACCCCGACACTGGCCGCCCCGGCAACTGCTCCGGTCACAGCTATGTTGGGGGTGGCGTCATGCCGCTGAATCGCTGCTTGAGCCCGCACGTTCCGCTTGCCGTCTACGAGCTGTGCACGGCAGGCGGTCAGGGATTCATCCGCCGCACCCTCCAGCGGGAGGGCTCCCCCGAGGTCCACGAGACGCACCGCTGGCCCATCCCCCGCGCTTATGAGATGTGGGCGGCGGTACTGTCGGGCATGGCGCGGTGACCCGTGAGCCCGCGTGGGGTCCCCAACCGACGCTCAGCGATCCGAGCCGTGGACTCAAAAACCGGCAAACCCCTCCAACCCGTCCTATCCAGAGGGATAGACGACATTTCGTCTAGGGCTCTAGACTCTGCGGAGCACCAGCGAGGAGGAACCACCGTGCCACCCAGCGACCTTGAGCGCATCGCCGCGATCGACGACCCCTATCTCCTGCTCAGGGCCGCAACCGAACGCCTCAACGCCGCACAACAAGAGGTCACCGAACTCGCCCGACTGCGCCGCCGGGTCATCCAAGAACTGCACGCCCAGGGCATGTCGTACGCGCAGATCGCCGAGAAGGCCGGCCTGTCACGGGGGCGCATCCATCAGATCCGCCACACCGGCCCCGCCCCGGAAGGGGTCTTCCTCGGCACCGGCACCATCACGTTGGCCACCCCACTCAAGCAGGAGGCCGGCAACGCCCGCCCTGTCGTCGCGATGGAGGACGTGACGGCGGCCAAACGGATCGAGGACCTCGCCCGCGGCTTCGGCCTGTCGCTGGACCTCGAACACGTCCCCCTCGGCGGCGAGATCGACCTCAACCGGCCCAACCTGATCGTGATCTGCGGGCCCAAGCTGTCGCCGGTCATGGGCGCCCTGTATGAGTCCGATCCGGTGCTGGAGTGGGTCAAGGCCGATGACGGCCCGTGGACCTTGCGCGACCGCTGTACCGGGACGGTCTACCGCTCCGGCTCCGACTCGACCCCGCCCCGCCCGGTCGACTACGCCTATCTCGGCCGCCTGGCCCGGCCGGACGGGAACGGCAACGTGCTGGTGTTCACCGGCATCCACCCCCAAGGCTCCCTTGGCGTCGTGCGCCTGCTCACCACCGACATCACCACGCTGTGGGGGCAGGTGGCCGACCGGCGCTTTTCCTGTGTGGTCGGCGTCGAATACGACCCGAACACGGGGGAACCAGTGAACGCGGAACTGGCAAGCCCGCTGTACCGGCACGAGGAGGACTGAACGCGTGCGCGTCTGCCTGGCCACCGAAGCGGCCCCCGGCCACGTCAACGAAGACTTCGTCGCCGCCACCGCAGACGCGGCAGTCCTCTTGGACGGGGTCGGAACCCCGCCCGGCTCCGACTGCGGATGTCTCCACGGCATCACCTGGTACGTCCGCACCCTGGGCTCGACCCTGCTCGCCTCGATGAAGCACGATGCCGCTCCCCTGGCCGAGATCCTCGCCCACGGCATCAAGACGGTCGCCACCCTGCACGAGGCCACCTGCGACCTGTCCCATCCGGGCTCGCCCTCGGCCACCGTGGTCATGCTCCGCCATACCGGCGACGCCGTGGACTGGCTCGTCCTGGCTGACTCCGTCCTCATCCTCGACACCGGCGACATGGCAGACCCGATCGTGATCTGCGACGATCGAGAGGCCCAGGTCGGCGCGGCCTACCGGGCGCGCATGGACGCCCTCGACGCCAGCAGCCCCGAGCATGTTGCCGCACACCGCGAGTACGTCGAGGCCCTGCGCGCGCACCGCAACCGCGACGGCGGCTTCTGGGTCGCCTCCGTCGACCCCCTCGCAGCCCAACAGGCCCTCACCGGCACCGCCCCCGCCGACAAGATCCGCGCCGCCGCGCTCATCAGCGACGGCGCATCCCGCCTCGTCGACCGCTTCCACCTCGCCACCTGGCACGACACCCTCGACATCCTCGACCAGCACGGCCCGGCAGAACTGATCCGCCGCGTCCGGGAGGCCGAGCACTCCGACCCCGAGGGCGAACGCTGGCCACGCGGCAAGGCGTTCGATGACGCAACGGCAGTCCAGGTAACGATGTGAAGCCAGAGAAAGAGGCATATGGCGGAACGAGGGTCAGGGATCTACGATGACCTACTCAGCGATCCGCGAAAGGTTCGTCCCGATTGACAGAGAATGCCGAGCAGCAAGTTCCCTCCGGGGAGAACGGCGATAACAGCCAACAACCCGATTCGCCCTCACCGATGCCAACGCAGCAACCACAACCCATCTACGTGGTCCTGCCACCCACCAACAGGTTTGCAGTTGCCTCTCTGGTCCTGGGGATTATGTGGCTCTGCATGATCGGCAGCATCCTTGCAGTGATCTTCGGACACGTAGCCCGAAACCAAGTCAAGCGGAGCGGCGAAAGGGGCGATGGCATCGCATTCGCGGGGCTTCTGCTCGGCTATATCGGCGGAGGAATCGGCCTCGTCGTGTGGTTCAGCCACCCCCTCCGCGATGCCTGGGAACATCTCGCACCGTCATTCTGGCTCGGTAGATGGTGATTTAACCGCCTTGAACTAAAGAGGCCCTGCGTACGCAAGGCCTCTTGTAGCACTCAAGCACTTTCTTGTTCACCCCCCTAGACAGTTCGTCGAGTAGCCGCCCAGCCATCACTGTCTAGGGGTGAACGGGAGGTGATGGTCATGGCACTCCAGGGACCCATTCCGATCAGCTTCGCGCTGCTGTTCCCGCACGGCTGCTACGTCGTGGGCGAGGTGCAGGCCGCCAAAGACTTCGACGCCAAGGGGACACCCAAGCCAAGGACAAGGTCACCGGGCTGCCGGTCTGGCAGGTACCGGTGATGGACGCCGACCCCTCCCTGAAGGCCGCGCAGAAGACGGTGAGGTTCAGCCGGTCGTCCCGCCGTCGCTGCCGGGGCTGCCGATCGCGCCGGTGGAGTTCGAGGGGCTGGAGGTCAAGCCGTACGTGCAGCAGGCCACCGGCCGCCTGGCCTACTCGATCTCGACTCGGGTGATGCGGGCTCCGCGCCCGCAGTCGGCCAAGACCACCGGCTCGGGCTCGGGTAAGGAGGCGGCGGCGTGAGCCGGGACCCCTACACCTACGTCACGGTGTCGATCGACTCCGACGAAGCGCCGCGCGTCGGGGTCTCGTTCTACACCCCGGCCTGCGCGTCAGAGCGAGCGTTCTCGACTCGGGGCGGCCTTCCTCGACATCAGCAGCAAGACCGCCGATGTGTCGATCTCGACCACCGGGTCCGGCGCGGTCACCTCCACCGACCTGGAGATCGCCCGACAGCTCTTCAACGCCGCCGCGTCCTACCTGGCCGACCGCGAGCGCCTGCACGCCACACAGTCCACCACGCCCGACCTCTCCGGCCCGTCCGACCGGCGCGCGCAGGCGACCGGTACGGCGGCCTGACACGAAGACGGGGCCGCTGGAAGCGGCAACTTCCGGCGGCCCCTTGAACTCTCTCCCGACACCACATCAAGAGAGGACTCGAGTCTAATGTTCAAGAAACCGCCCGGAGACGAGGCACGTAACCTCGTCTCCACCACCCCGGACACGGCGGTCGTGTTCCGTCCGGCCGTCGTCCGCCCCCCCGCGATCGTCACCATTGTGATCTGGCTGTTCCGCCTTGTCGCGGGCCTGGTCCGCCTCGTCGTCCGCACCCCGTCGCGGTCGCCGTGCCGGTCGGTCTCGGGGTGATCTGGATCCTTTACGGCCGGACCATGGCATTGACCGTGGCCGCCTTCGTCCCGGCAATGGGCCTGTCGTGGTTCCTGCTGGAACGGGACTCGTTCCTGCGCCTGGTGGGTTGGAGGCTGCTCGCCTGGTGGCGGCTGGTGTTCGTCTACCGGCGGCACTGGCAGCCAGTCATGACGGTTTCGGGCCTCGGCCGGTACCTGCGCGGGCGGGACTACCTTCCCCACCTCCGCCGGGTCACCTGCGATGCGTGGGCTGACCGCGTCAGCGTGAAGATGCTTGTCGGGCAGGCCGTCAAGGACTGGGCCGATCGAGCCGAGCACCTGGCCCACGGGTTCGGCGCCCCCTCCTGCCGGGTCGCGGTCGCGCGGGCGGGTCGTCTGGTGCTGACCTTCCCTCGGCGTGACCCGCTGGCTGTTCCGCTGCCCGCCGTCCCCATTCCCGGTGATCGTGATCCGGGGGTAGGGCTGGTTGAGATCGGTCGCTGCGAAGACGGGCGACCGCTGCGGCTGAAGGTCCACGGCACCCACGTCCTGATCGCGGGCACGACCGGGGCGGGCAAGGGCTCCTACCTGTGGGGGGCACCATCCGCGGCCTGCTCCCCGCGATCCGCGCGGGCCTGGTCCAGGTCTGGGCGCTCGATCCGAAGCGGATAGAGCTGTCCTTCGGCCGGGAACTCTTCGACTCCCGGTATGCCGCTGATCCAGCCGAATGCGCCGACCTGCTCGACGAGGCCGTGAGCGTGATGCAGGAGCGGGCCGACCGGTTCGCCGGCCTCCAACGCTCCCACACGCCCACGATCGATGACCCGTTCATCCTCACCGTCTCCCAGGTCTTCGAGCTGGCCGACAAGATGGCCGACCGCCGGTTCCGTGCCCTGATCCTGCTGACCACCTTCGCGAGCCTGCGTTGGGGTGAGGCAATCGCGCTGCGGCGATCGGACATCGACATCGAAGCGCGAACCGTCCGCGTGCGGGAACAGCTCATCGAGTTGGACGGGGGAGAAATGGTGCTCGCACCGCCCAAGTTGCGGGCCGGCAAGCGGACGGTCAGCATCCCCTCGGCGATCGTCCCGGCCCTGACCGCGCATCTCATCGAGTTCGTCGGCCCGGCGGAAGACGCGTTCGTCTTTCTCGGCAAGCGGGGCGCGTTCCTGCGCGGCGGCAACTTCCGCCGTGAGGCCAAGTGGGCGGAAGCACTCAAGGAGATGGGCCTTGCCGGCCTGCATTTCCACGACCTCCGTCACACAGGGAACACGCTTGCCGCGCAGTCAGGAGCGAGCCTCGCCGACCTCAAGGCACGGATGGGCCACGACAGCGACCGGGCGGCGCTGATCTACCAGCACGCGACGCGCGACGCTGACCAGAGGATCGCTGACGCGCTGAGCGCTCGCGTGCAGGCCGAACAGCGTAAGGCGAAGAACACCAAGAAGCGGAAGAAGGACAAGAACGACGATGACGACGGCAACGCGGGCGCGTTGGTCCCGGTGAGCTAATGGCCCGTTAATGGCCCGAGCGCCGCTTTCCTTGATCGGAGAAGCGGCGTTTTGGCTGGTGGAGCCTAGGGGATTCGAACCCCTGACTTCCTGCTTGCAAAGCAGGCGCTCTGCCAGCTGAGCTAAGGCCCCTCCGGGAACGATCCGCGACCTGGGAAATCGATAGATCGCAAAGGCCGTCCGGCCTGTACACCGTAGCAACAGCGTACGGCCTCGCGCCACTCGACTAACCACGACGCCGCCCCGTGTCCACCGCCTGGGCGACGATGGACATGGGGCGCGCGTCAGTGGGTGGTGGGGGCGACGGCCTCGGTGCCGAGGGCCAGGGCGGGGAAGTCGGCGATGGAGTCGAGGATGTGGGTGGCGCCGCCGCTCAGCAGGCGCTCCCGGCTGTGCACTCCGGTGAGCACTCCGGCGATGATCGACGCGCCCGCACGGCTGCCGCAGAGCATGTCGCTCTCCGAGTCGCCGGCCACGGCCACCTGCCGTACGTCGTCGATCCCGCAGCGCAGCAGGGCCGTGAGGACCATGTCAGGGTACGGCCGGCCCCGCCCGGTGTCCTCCGGGCACAGGGCGAGATCCAGCTTGTCGGACCAGCCGAGGGCGCTCAGCACTCGACCGAGGGTGGACCGGCTGAACCCGGTGATCAGCGCGATCTTCACTCCGGCGTCGCGGAGCTTCTCCACGGCCTCGACGGCGCCGGTCAGGGGAGTGAGCCCCGTCCGTTCGAGGGCGCCCTCGTAGGATCGCTCGAACGCCAGGTTCGCCACCTGCGCCTGGACCTCGTTGCCGGGGAAGATCCCCCGGAAGACTTCGATTTTGGGGCATCCCCGGGACCTGTGCACATGCACCATCGCCCGCGCATACGCACTGGTCCCAGGAACGATGCCCTGAGTGGCGATCGCCTCGGCGAACGCCCTTTCCACCATGCTGATGTCACCGATCGTGGTTCCCGCCAGGTCGAGGCAGGCCAGCTTCACGGGTGGCATTCCCGCGCCTTCCGCCACGATCACGCCCCATCCAGATGGTCAGTTCTCGCTACCGGTGGCCTCAGTCCACAGATCGAGCTCGGCGCGGTCGGCCTGCACCTTACGCCAGACCAGCAACCCCCCGAGAGCGACAAGTGCGAGAACGAGCAGCTTCTTCACGGTGTGACCCCACTTCTCAACGGTCTCACCTGCCGGGTGAGACAACGCCCGGTTCTTCGGCTCCCTGCAGCCTAGCAAGTGATCGGCTGCTGACCCGGATCGCGCGGTAATCGGGTGAACCGAATGTGCCGGTCACGGATAGACCGCCCGGCATGCCGTACGGCTCGCACTTCGGGTCGATGAGATCAGAAATGCCCAGGTCGTGTCGGTGCTAACCCTCACGCTAGAGCAGGACAAATACGATTTCAGCCTGGATTCAGGACATTCAATCCGATCTCGCTCCCAGCGGAAAGGATCACAGGACCGGCGCGGACAGATCACAGGACCGGCGCGGACAGCCGGATCGTCGTGCCGTCGGCTCCGGCGCTGACGTCGAGGTCAGCGAGGAGATCCATCAGCCACAGCCCGCGTCCCCCGTAGTCGAACCGCGCCACCGGCTTGGGCCGCTGGAAGACCTCCGGCGGAATGCCCGGGCCGCTGTCGGTGATCTCGCAGATGAGCGTGTCCGGCTCCCGCCATAATGCGATGCCGCGGGGCGGAAAGCCGTGCCTGACCGCGTTGGTCACCGCCTCATGCACCGCGAGGACGAAATCCTCGAGCGTGATGCCGGCGAGGCCGGCCTTCCTCGCCGACCCGGTGACGAGATGCCGCACTCTGGTAACCGTGTCCCGGTCGAACTCCAAACTGAGGAGGCTGCCCGCCAAGGCCCTCACCACCCCTCGGTCCCCCGGCGCGCCTTTCTAGCCAGTAGGTCCACTTACCGCCGAATCGTGCCTGACACGCGTTTCGTGGTACCGCTTGCGTCACATTCCGGTACTGCTTACGCCACATCCTCGGGGGGGCGTACGATTCCGGGCGCGCATGCGACGGGATCCGCGAGGGCACGCCCACGCACGCGTGTGTGTCACAGGTCGGCGGTGAGCCGGTGCAGCATGTCCTTCGTCTTGGAAACGGAGTTGGCGGCGACGCACAACCGGTCCATGACCACCAGATAGCGGTCGACGTCCTCCCGCTTGTCCAGGTACACGGCACTGGTGAGCTGCTCCAGGTAGACGACGTCGGGCAGGTACGCCTCCGAGAACCGCAGGATGCTGAACGGGCCGCCCGCCGCCGCGAGCCCGCCCGCGAGGAACGGCACGACCTGGAGCGTTACATTGGGCAGCGCGACCAGCTCCAGCAGGCGCTCCAGCTGGGCGCGCATCACGGCCCGGCCCCCGAGCGGGCGGCGCACCACCGCCTCGTCGACGACCGCCCACAGATGCGGGGGCTCCGGCCGCGTCAGCACCGCCTGCCGCAGCATGCGCAGCCGCACCCGCCGCTCGACCTCCTCGGCCGCCGCGTCGGTGTGCCCGAGCCGTACCACGGCCCGGGCGTATTCCTCGGTCTGCAGCAGCCCGGGAACGAACTGGACCTCGTAGTTCCGGATGCCGGCGGTCGCCTCCTCGAGGCCGACGTACGTCTCGAACCAGGACGGCAGTACGTCGTCGTAGTTGTGCCACCATCCGGGGGCCTTCGCCCGGGGGACGAGCGAGAGCAGGGCCTCCCGCTCGCCCTCGTCGTGCACGCCGTACATCGTGAGGAGATCGGCGACATCGCGGGTGCGGAAGCCGACGCGGCCGAGCTCCATCCTGCTGATCTTGGAGTGGGACGCGCGGATCTCCCGTCCGGCCTCCTCGAGCGTGATATGGCTGCGCTCCCGCAGGCGCCTCAGTTGTGCCCCCAGCATGATCCGCAGGACGGTGGGGCTCTGGCTTTGCTGCGTCGGCAGGGGGTCTGGGAGGAGCGGGGTACTTTCCGGCGAGGCGGCGATCATGTGCAGGTCCTTACGGGCACGCCGGTTACTGATGCGCGATTCACGATACTCCGAACCCCTCGTCACGCAAGCGGTCAATCATTTTCCCAGGTTAGGGACCTAATCAACGGAGGAAGTCATCGAACTCCCCCTCTTTGACCGACCTGATAAAGCCCGCAATGTCTGATATGCCGTAAATGAGCACTGGCCCCGCCGGGTGGCGGGAGTTCCGCATCGCCACCCTCTCATTGGGCAGCACGGTGAGCTCCACACAGTTGCCGTTGGGGTTGCTGTGGCGGCTCTTCCGCCACGCAGAGCCCGCGAGGGTAGCGGAGGACGGCCAGTTTTCGATCTTGTTCATCGCGTCTCGCTTTGCTGTTAGCCAGGTCAGGCGGAAAAGTTTGTGCGTCTGCACGTGCATCTGTACTTGCACAGAAGCACCAATGAGAGCAGTATGACTAACTGAGTCATCCAGCCACACGGCCGACAGCTACCTCATAGGGCTCTCAATGACTGGTTATCGGGCAGACAGCGCTTCCCTCGCGGATGCCGATAGCGACGGCTGGAAACACTGGCAGATCACCCTGGAGCAGGTCTTTCCCAGCGGCACCCGATGGCCCTGGCTTTCCTCGGAGGACCAGCCCTCGGCGGACGAGCGGCGCGGCGGGCTGCGTGTCGCCCAGCAGGAGTTCCAGCGTGAGATCCTGGCCGCCCGTACGGCACGGCACTTCACGAGCGCCATACTGCGAAGCTGGTCGATGCCGGAGATCGTCGACGACGCCGCGCTCGTGGTATGCGAACTGGTGGCCAATGCCGTACGGCACGGACTCAGCCGGCCGTTGATCCCGCCCCGTCCCGTCCGGCTGCTGCTGTTCGGCTCCCGCCGCGCGCTGCTCTGCGTGGTCACCGACCCGAGCGACGCTCCCCCGCTCCTGCGGGAGCCGGATTACGTGGCGGAGACGGGCCGCGGGCTGCAGGTCGTCGCCGGAGTCAGCGAGATGTGGGGCTGGACGCCGATCCATCCCCGGGGAAAGGCCGTATGGGCGGGCTTCACGCTCGACAGGGCCCGGATGGAGACCGTCCCGCCGACCTCACACCCGTTCCCGACCTAGCCGGTTCGCCCTTCCTCCCGACCTCGAGCACCGATTCCCCTGTCAGCCGATCCGCGGTGATCGGACACGTGCGCAACACCATGTCTTCGGACCATTGACACGCATCCTGTCTCCACCCCACCCTCATCATTACTGATCCTGCCCATCAGGAAGGTAGGGGCTCGTGACGAGGATCGACATTCCCCGCCCCGTCGGGATCTCCCTCCCCCCGCGAGACACGGTCGCGTGAGGGATCCGTGGCGCCGCCTGCCAGCCCGCCCGCCGACGCCGGCGGAAACCTCGAACACAGCGGCCAGGGACACATCGTCCTCTACGCCGACCGGCATCTCCGTGTCACATGGTCGCCCCCGGACACGTCGGTCACGCTGAGCGGAGAGGTCGACGTGTCCAACAGCGCCGAGCTCGCCTCCGCCCTGACCCGGGTGCCCGACTCCGACCACGCGATCGTCGTCGACGCGGCGGATCTGCGCTTCATCGACCTGTCGGGGCTGCGCGTGCTGCTCGACCCGAGCCTCGGCCACGGGAATTCCGCCACGGGCTACGGCCGGGCCGTACGGCTGCGCAACATGCCGCCACACCTGGAGCGCCTGCTGCGGCTTCTGGGCGGCGGCCACGACCGCCTATGATCGATCGTTTACATCTCGTCATGCCCTCCGATGGCCGCTAAGGTGGGGTGGGGTGTGCCGGGAAGCCTGGTCGGCGAAGAGTTCGTCCTCGTTCCCGAAGAGGCGGCACGTGACCCGCGCGACCTCAATGCCATGGACAGGTGAACCATGCGCGCTCGTGATCTCATCACCCAGGTCCCCACGGTGATGGTGGACTCCCCGGTCATCGAGGCGGCGCGCCTCATGGTCGGGCGGAATCTGCCCGGCCTGATCGTGCTCGACGAGCGGAACAGGCCTTTCACGATCCTCCCGGGCACCCAGG
Organism: Sphaerimonospora sp. CA-214678; assembly: GCF_050942215.1. Taxonomy (GTDB): domain Bacteria; phylum Actinomycetota; class Actinomycetes; order Streptosporangiales; family Streptosporangiaceae; genus Sphaerimonospora. Next base: position 148,370 of record NZ_CP192056.1, on the reverse strand, counting down.
TGCTCCGGCTGGCCGTACCGCGCTACTGCCAGGACGACCCCACGCTCGCCCGAGTGATCGACGAGGCCCACGCGGACGAGTTCGTCCACGCGCTCGGCGACCTCACCGTACGCCAGGCCCTGCCCGACCAGCCGCGCGAGCTCCCCGTGACCGAGCCGGACGCCACGGTGCTGGAGGTGGCCGCGCTGATGGCGCGCACCCGCAGCCCGATCGTTGCCGTCATCGACCGCGAACGGCTGCTCGGCGCGGTCACGCTGAACCGCCTGATGACCCGGCTGATGGACGCATGACGCTGACCGCGTGGTCGGCGGCGGTCGTCTTCGTCGCCGCTTACACCCTGATCGCCGGTGAGAAGGTGCACAGGACCAGGGCGCGCTGATGGGCGGCGGCAAGCGGATCAGCTTCTGGCAGTTCAGCAGGTACGGCCTGGTGGTCACCGTGGTCACCGTCGCGCCGGCGGTGCCGTACCTCTGGCTGCGTTACCTAGTCTGAGAGCTCGTAGAGTTCGGCGAGAACCCGCGAGCCCGGGGGCAGGACGAACCCGGGGTCGGATGAGACCCCGAGGGTCGGACGAGACAGGGTGGGTTCAGCAGACCGGCCGCTTTCAGGGCGTGTCGGAAAAATACCCTAGGGGGGTAGGGTGTTAGAATGGATATTCTCGGTTAAGTATCGGATTTTCCGGACAAAGAGGAGCAATTGAGATGGCGACCAGCACCTACACGATCAAGGGCATGACCTGCGGCCACTGCGTCAGCTCGGTGACCGAAGAGGTCGAGGCCGTTCCCGGCGTCACCGACGTCAAGGTCGAGCTGGAGACCGGCCTGATGGAGGTCGTCAGCGACGGTTCCGCCGACGGGGCGGCGATCGTCGCCGCCGTCAAGGAGGCCGGCTACGAGGTGGTGAATCCATGAACGAAAACCTCGTGAAGCTGGGCGCCTACGGCGCCGGGCTGATCGTGGTCTTCGCCGCGGCCCTGGGCGTCGGCGCTGCGGCCGGTGACGTGGTCGCAGAACCGGCGGGGCACGCGGCCGACGTCGGGCGCCTCGCGGCCTCCCCGTCCCCCGGCGCTCCTCTGTCCCCGGCGGGGCACGACGCCGCCGGCGCCCACACCACGCACGCGGAGACGGCGGCCGACCTGCCGGATGGTCTGCAGGTGTCCCAGAACGGCTACACCCTGGTCCCCGAGACCACCGTGCTCACGCCGGGCGAGCCGGTGGACTTCCGATTCACCGTCACCGGGCCCGACGGCTCCCCGCTCACCGCGTACCAGGTCCAGCACGAGAAGAAGCTGCACCTCATCGTCGTCTCACGCGATCTCGGCGAGTTCCTGCACCTGCACCCGGACGAGGCGGGCGACGGAGTGTGGTCGGTCGAGCTGACGCTGCCGCGCCCCGGAGCGTACCGGGCGTTCGCCGATTTCGTCCCGGAGGACGCGACCGGCCTCACGCTGGGCGTCGACCTGTTCGCGCCGGGCGATCAGACGCCCCGGCCGCTGCCGAAGCCGAGCCGTACGGCCACGGTGGACGGCTACACGGTCACGATGACCGGGACCCTCGCCTCCGGCGCAGCGGACACGCTCGTCTTCGAGGTGAGCAGAGACGGCAGGCCCGTCACCGACCTGCAGCCCTATCTGGGCGCCTTCGGCCACCTGGTCGCGCTGCGCGCCGGTGACCTCGCCTACCTGCACGTGCACCCGGAAGGTACGGCGGCGGCCACCGGAAGCGGCTCGACCGCCGAGCGGGTCGCTTTCCACGCGAAGGCGCCGAGCCCCGGCGACTACCGCCTGTTCCTGGACTTCAAGCACGGGGGGACCGTGCACACGGCCGCCTTCACCGTCCGCGCCGAGCGGGGGTCAGCGGATCACGGCGCAGGCGACCACGACTACGGTGACCACGGATCCGCCGATCACGAGTCCGGCGACCACGACTCCGGCGACCACGGGCACTGACGCGGGGCACTACGCGAGAAAGGAGGGGCGATGACTTCCATCACCGATGGCAGGCCCCCCGGCCCCGGCGGCACGGTCGAGATCTCGATCGGCGGCATGACCTGCGCCTCGTGCGCCAACCGCATCGAGCGCAAGCTCAACAGGCTGGAGGGCGTGACCGCCACGGTCAACTACGCCACCGAGAAGGCGAAGGTCAGCTATCCCGAGGGCCTCGACCCCGGGCTGCTCGTCGCCGAGGTGGAGAAGGCCGGTTACCGGGCCAGGCTGCCGGCGCCGCGCCGGCTCCAGCCCGTGGAGACGCCGCTTCCCGGGCCTGCTGAGACACGGCGGGAGCGGGCAGAGCCCGCGACGCGGTCCGGGGAGGCCGGGCCGGGCGGAACCGGCGCCGGCGAGGTCCGTACGGCCGAGGCGTCCTGGCCGCCCGAGCACGGGGCCGACCAGGAGGACGAGTTCGGACCGCTGCGCAACCGGCTGATCACCGCCGTGGTGCTGGCCGTCCCGGTGATCGCGATGGCGATGATCCCGGCGCTGCAGTTCACGAACTGGCAGTGGCTGTCGCTCACGCTCGCCGCCCCCGTCGTGATCTACGCCGGTCTGCCGTTCCACCGGGCCGCGTGGACCAACCTGCGGCACGGCGCGGCCACCATGGACACGCTCGTCTCGCTCGGCACGATCGCCGCGCTGGGCTGGTCGCTGTGGGCGCTGTTCTTCGGCACCGCCGGCACGCCGGGCATGACCCACCCGTTCGTGCTGACGATCGAGCGCACCGACGGGTCCGGCAACATCTACCTGGAGGCCGCGGCCGGGGTCACCGCGTTCATCCTCGCCGGGCGCTACTTCGAGGCCCGGTCCAAGCGCCGGGCCGGCGCCGCGCTGCGGGCCCTGATGGAGCTGGGCGCCAAGGACGTCGCCGTGCTGCGCGACGGCCGGGAGGTGCGTATCCCGACCGATCGGCTCGCGGTGGGCGATCGGTTCGTCGTACGGCCCGGCGAGAAGATCGCCACGGACGGAGTCGTCGAGGAGGGGACGTCCGCCGTCGACGCCGCCATGCTGACCGGCGAGTCGGTCCCGGTGGAGGTACGTCCCGGAGATCAGGTGACCGGCGCCACGATCAACGCCGGGGGACGGCTGGTGGTCCGCGCGACCCGCGTCGGCTCCGACACCCAGCTGGCCCGGATGGCACGCCTGGTGGAGGAGGCCCAGACCGGAAAGGCCCAGGTGCAGCGGCTGGCCGACCGGATCTCCGGGGTGTTCGTGCCCATTGTGATCGCGCTGGCCGTCGGCACGCTCGGCTTCTGGCTCGGCACCGGTCACGGCGCCGGGGCGGCCTTCACGGCGGCGGTGGCCGTACTGATCATCGCCTGCCCATGCGCGCTCGGTCTGGCCACCCCCACCGCGCTGCTGGTCGGCACGGGGCGCGGCGCTCAGCTCGGCATCCTGATCAGAGGGCCCGAGGCGCTGGAGTCCACGCACGGGATCGACACCGTCGTGCTGGACAAGACCGGCACGGTGACCGAGGGCAAGATGAGGCTGGTCGAGGTCGTCACCGCCGACGGCGTCGCCGAGGAGGAGGTGCTGCGCCTGGCCGGTGCGCTGGAGCACGCCTCAGAGCACCCCATCGCCAGGGCCATCGCCCGCGACGCGGCCAGGCGGGTGGGGGACCTGCCCACGCCGGAGGACTTCGCCAACGTCGAGGGCCTCGGCGTACAGGGCGTCGTCGACGGCCACGCCGTCCTCGTCGGGCGGCCGGCCCTGCTCGCCGAGTGGTCCCAGCACCTGCCCGCCGACCTGGAGCGCGCGCTGCGGACCGCCCAGGAGGCCGGCCGTACGGCTGTCGCCGTCAGCTGGGACGGCTCGGCACGCGCGATCATCGTGGTCGCCGACACCGTGAAGCCGACCAGCACGGAGGCGATCGGCATGCTGCGCGGCCTGGGGCTGACCCCGGTGCTGCTCACCGGCGACAACGAGGCCGTGGCGAGGACGGTCGCCGCCGAGGTGGGCATCGACGAGGTGATCGCCGGGGTGCTGCCGGCGGGCAAGGTCGACGTGGTCAAGCGGCTGCAGGCCGAGGGCAGGAAGGTCGCCGTGGTGGGCGACGGGATCAACGACGCGGCGGCGCTCGCGCAGGCCGACCTCGGCCTGGCCATGGGCACGGGAACCGATGTCGCGATCGAGGCGGCCGACCTCACCCTGGTCCGCGGCGACCTGCGGGTGGCGGCGGACGCGATCCGGCTGTCGCGCCGCACGCTGCGCACGATCAAGGGCAACCTGTTCTGGGCGTTCGCCTACAACGTGGCCGCGCTGCCGCTGGCCGCCGCCGGCCTGCTCAACCCGATGATCGCCGGAGCCGCGATGGCGTTCTCCAGCGTCTTCGTGGTCACCAACAGCCTCCGGCTGCGCCGGTTCAAGTAGAACTCCCCCGGTGTCGTTCGGTGTCGTTTCACCGGGCCCGCCGCGCGGGCGGTCGATCGGTCCATGGACGATCACCGTCGTGGCGGGCCCGCCGCGCGTGCTCCCCGGAAATGTCGGTCGGCCTCAGTAGCGTCCGGCATGACACCGAACAACGGGGGGACACGATGACGAACGGCGCGACTCTCAGCAGGGAGCGGGCGGACCTGCTCGCCAGTCTCGGCAAGCACCGGGGCTTCCTGCGTTACACCGTTCAGGGGCTCACCGACGAGCAGGCCACGAAGCGACCGACCGTCAGCGAGCTCTGCCTGGGCGGGCTGATCAAGCATGTGGCCCGCGTCGAGGATCAGTGGGCCCGATTCGCCGTCGAGGGCGCCGAGGCGATGTTCGCCGACGACGCCGACTGGGCCGGCGGGTTCCGGATGGAGCCGGGCGACACCCTTGCCGGTCTGCTGGCCGAGTATGAGAAGGTCGCCGGGCACACCGACGAGTTGGTGCGCACCCTGGACCTCGACGCCGCCCATCCGCTGCCGAAGGCGCCATGGTTCGAGCCGGGGGCGAGCTGGACGGTACGTCAGGTGCTGCTGCACGTCATCGCCGAGACCGCGCAGCACGCGGGGCACGCCGACATCATCCGAGAGGCGATCGACGGCCAGAAGACCATGGGCTGAGGTCTGTTCGCCGGACCATTCCGCAGGGCAGGGCCGTACCGACGAGGACGCGCACAGAACGGCGACCGAAGCCGCCGGACACCGGTGACATCACGTGACCGATGCTCTAGGGGTTCTCCACAGACTTCGCCCGTCTGTGGAGAACATTCCGTACGGCCCGGCCCGCGACCGCACCGGCGACGACGCCGCCCGCCCAGACGGCGACCAGGCCGACGATGAGGCTGCCGACGGCGTATGCGGCGGCAGACGTCCAGACGCCGCGGGTCACGAGATCCACGATCTCCACGGTGAAGGTGGAGAACGTCGTATATCCACCAAGGAGACCGACAGCGAAAAAGGGCCGGACGTACCACCGGGGCGGCCAGACGCTCAGGACGAACACCATCAGGCAGCCGAGCGCGAAGCAGCCGCTGACGTTGACGAGGAACGTCGCCCACGGAAAGGCCCCCGGCCGGGTGGTGAACGCCTGACCGACCAGATGTCTGGCCACGCTGCCCAGGCCGCCCCCTGCGGCGATCACCGCGAGAATGCTCCAGATCCTCCGGGGAGAGGCGGCCCTCCCACGACCCGGGAGCGGCTCTCTCCCGGCATCAGGCTCCGGCGGCCGGGAGGGGTCCGGCTCCGGGCCGGGACACGCGGTGCGTACGTCCGCTTCCAGCTCGATGCCGGGATCGATGTCCGGGGCGGCCGGCGGATCCGCCGGCTGGTCGCCGGGCGGACGTCCGTGCATCGATCCTCCCCCCATATCCGCCTCCCTTCCGGCGACCGAGGCCCTGACCTGTGCCGTCAGGAGCCATCAGCCGTCAGCGGCGGTTCGGGCGGCGGGCGGACGGTCGTGCGGACCATGCCACCGCCCCGGCGGGACCCATCACCTGATCGCGAGTTTACGCGCCCGGCTCGGCGAACGCTCAAGCGGACGGTTCAGCGCCGGGGAGTTCCTGACCGACCCGAAGACCGTGCTGGGGCAGGACCGGGAACGGCACTGGGAAACCCAATCATTATGGACATCGACACGAGCATCTATCTGGAAATCAACGGCTTCGCCCGATCCACCCCCTGGCTGCAGGGTGTCGTATCCGCCTACGCCTGGTGGGGTGGGCTGTCCGCGCTCGCGCTGCTCCTGCTCGTCGGCTGGTGGCGGGCCCGTCGGTGTCTCCATCCGCCGGGCGCGGTCGCGACGGCCGCGCTCACCGGTCTCGCCGCGGTGCTGGCCCTCGAGGTGAACCAGGAGTTGATCTCACCGATCTTCTCCCGGATCCGCCCGTGCAACGCGATCCACCATGCGTTGGTGCTGCTCCACTGCGGACATGACTTCTCGATGCCCAGCGACCACAGCGTGATCGCGGGCGCGTTCGCCGCCGGGCTGTTTCTCCTGGATCGCAAGCTGGGCGCGCTTGCCGCCGTGCTCGCCCTGCTGGTGGCGTTCGGTCGTGTCTACGCGGGGGTGCACTATCCGGCGGACGTGGTGGCCGGTCTGCTCACCGGGGCGGTCATCGGCGTGCTCGTCGTGGTCACCCTGCACGGCATCACGGCCTCACTCGCCGCCCGTCTCGCCCAGACCGCCCTCCACCCGCTGATCTCGGCCGGCATCGATCGCCGCGGCACGACCCAGCCGACCTGAACCCCGGCCCTCCGCAGGCGCGTCGGGAGGGGACAGGCGGCGTTTCCCGCGGTCCCCTCCCGCACGGTCCCACCTCCACCACCCGGGCTCCCCCGGGCCGGTCGCGGCTCAGGCCGCGGGCGGCCCCGGCGGGAAGGGAATGTCCGCGAGGACGGGGATGAGCGACTCCTCCTCGAAGTCCAGGTGCGCCTCCAGTTCGCCGGCCATCCGGTCCAGCTCGGCACGGAACCGGTCGGGATCGGCGGAGGCGATGTCCGCCAGCAGCCGCTCGAGTTCGCCCCGGATCCTGTCCACGGTGCGATGCTCGGCGCGCAGCCGTGCGATCGTCTCGCGCAGATGCGGATGCCGCCGCTCCATCTCGGGCAGCATCTGTGCGTCCTCCCCCATGTGGTGGAACTGAAGGGACTCGCAGAAGGCCAGACAGTGCTGTCTGAGCTGCAGGCCGAGCCCCACACGCGGGGGACCGGCCGCCTCGGCGCCCGTACCGGCGGCGGCTCGCGCCGCGAAGTGCGCAGCCGCCTCGGCCCTGACCCGGCGAAGCTGGTCACGCAGCCATCGGTGGATCTCGACGAGCTTGTCGGCGAGGTTGGTGATCTCACCGGGACCGGCTTCGGCGAAGGAGCGCTCGAGCGCCACCACCGGCAGCCGTCGCTCGACCCGGGCCTGGTAGTCCCCGTAGCCGGGCGCCACCCGCACGATCTCCTCGAACAGCCGGTCGCGCTCGGCGCCCTCCGCCGGGACCGCGACCGCGCCGAAGGTCTCGCTGCCGATCTCGACCTGCACCATGGGATGCCTGAGCAGGTTGTGATACCAGGCGGGGTGGCGGGGTGAACCACCCGCCGAGGCGACGACGAGCAGCCGGTCGCCGACCCGGACGTAACCCAGTGGAGACGTCTGCTCTCTGCCCGACTTCGCCCCCACCGTCGTCAGCAGCAGCAGGTCACCTCCTTCGAAAGGGCCGCCGACGCGCCCGCCGTTGGCGCGGAACTCCTCGACGATCGGCCGGTTGAACTCGCTGATGTACGGTTCGGGCCGCGCATACGGGCCGTGGTCATGGGCCTCGGTCTGGTCTCGATGCCGGTCCTGGTCCTGGTTCTGAGTCTGGGCCTGAGTCTGGTTCTGGTGCTGGGACAAGCGGACACTCCTCGTGGCACTGGCGGCGGATCTCGTGGCACTGGCGGCAGATGCCGAGGCCTGTTCGACGGGTCTGCCGAATCTCTTCGAGACGGGACGCGCCGATCCGCCGCACACGGCGTACGGCCCGGGCCCGGCCGAAGGCGAAGCGCACGGGGTCGTACGGAAACCCGCAGAGGCGGCGGCTGCATTCAGGGAGACGCACCCGGGGACGCATGAGCGTCGGCGGAAAGCGGCGACGAAGGCGAGAGCGTGGCGGAGACGGCCACGCGGCCTACGGCGGCGTCAGACGGGGCGCGTGACGTGTGGACTCACGATGCGGCTCCCTGGAGGTAAGGGTGTCTCCATGCCCCCGACGTCCACCTGTCCGGCTGCACGCGACACAGTCCGCCATTAGACCCGAGACGGCCGCACCCGTCAAGAATGACCCGTCGCAGTCGGCGTCGCCGGGCCCGGGTGCGATCGGCGCCTTTTCGGGCCGGCTGTTCAGGCGAGCGCACGCGGGGAGGTTCGCCCGGCGGAGTGTCCGCGGCGTCGCGCCCGGCGGCGGAGTTCGTCGGCGCCCCAGACCACGACGGGAAAGACGGCGATCAGGGCTATGACGTCGACGGGCAGGGCTGCGGTGCCGAACAGATCCTGCAGCGGCGGCAGATAGACCAGCGCGGCGGTGAAGGCCAGCTCGAAGGCGATGCCGGCCAGCAGCAGCGGGTTGGACGTCAGGCCGATCCGCCACAGGGAGGCGTGGTCGGTCCGGGCGGCCATCGCGGTGCCGACCTGACAGGTGACCAGTCCGGCGAACGTGGCCGTGGTCGCGGTCAGGTAGGCGTGGTGGAGCGGCGCGCCGGGTCCCGTCGGGACGCCGGGGCGCCAGCCGGTCCGCCACAGGACGTAGAAGAACGCGATCATCACCAGTGCGGCGGAGATCAGGCCGAGGTAGCCCCAGGCCCGGATCAGCATGTCGCGGGTGATGACGCCCTGGGAGGAGGGCCGGGGCGGGCGGGACATGAGGCCGGGTTCCGCGGGCTCGCGGCCCAGTGCGAGGGCGGGCAGGGTCTCGGTGCCCAGATCGATCGCCAGGATCTGCAGCACGGTCAGCGGCAGCGGCACGAGTCCGCCGCTCAGCGCGAAGACCAGGAACGGGACGATCTCCGGGACGGCGTGGGCGAAGATGTAGAGGATGAACTTGCGCACATTGTCGTAGACCTGGCGGCCGGACTCGATCGCGGTGACGATCGTGGCGAAGTCGTCGTCGGTGAGGACCATGGCGGCGGCCTCGCGGGCCACGTCGGTGCCCGACCGGCCCATCGCCACCCCGATGTGGGCCTGATGCAGGGCGGGCGCGTCGTTGGCCCCGTCACCGGTCATGGCCACGATCCGGCCCCGGGCGCGCAGCGCCTCGGCGATCTTCAGTTTGGTCTCGGGGGCCGAGCGTGCGAACACGATCTCGGCATCGTCGTCCAGCAGCTCGTCGAGCTCGCGGTCGGTGAGCCGTTCCGCCTCGCCGACCACCCGCAGCCGCGGCACCCCGATGCCGACCTCCCCGGCGACCGCGGCGGCGGTGGCCCCGTTGTCGCCGGTCACGATGTGTACCCGGAGCCCGGCCTCATGGCACCGCCGGACCGCGCCGGCCACCTGCGGGCGCGGCGGGTCGTACAGGCCCACCAGGCCGATCAGCAGCAGGTCGGCCTCGGCCTCGTCGCGTCGTCTGGGCACCGCGGCGGAGGCGGGCAGCCGTCGAGTGGCGATCGCCAGGACCCGCAGCCCACGGCGGGCGAGCTCGCCGGCGGCGGTGTGCGCGGCGGCGCGGTCCGCCCCCGTGAGCACGGCGCGGTCCAGCACCGCCTCCGGCGCTCCCTTGACGTCGATGATCAGCCGGTCGTCGCCGTCCCGGGGGCGGGTGACGGTCGACATCAGCCGCAGCCGGGGGTCGAAATGGAACACGGCACGCCGCCGCGCGTCCCGGTCCGCCAGCATGTCCGCGACGTCCGCCATCGGGCGCGGCCCGGCCGCGCCATCGACCAGCGCGATCTCGGTCGGATCTCCGTGCAGCGCGCCGTCGTGGTCGTAGGCGACCATGGTGCACGCGATAGCCGCACGGGCCAGTCCGGCCGGCATCGGCCTGTCGGGGGAGACCGGAACGACGCCCTCGTCGGCCGTCCAGATCGCCTGCAGCCGCATCCTGTTGCGGGTGAGCGTGCCGGTCTTGTCGGTGCAGATCACGTTCGTGGATCCCAGTGTCTCGACCGCGCTGAGCCGCTTCACGACCGCTCCCCGACGGGCCATCACCCGCACCCCGGCCGCGAGCGCCAGGGTGATGGTCGGCAGCAGGCCCTCGGGGACGTTGGCGACCAGCAGCCCGATCGCGAACATCAGCGCGTCGGTCGGGGACAACCCGACCAGGACGCCCACGAGCAGGAACACCGCTCCGATCCCGGTGGCGACCGCGGCGATCAGCCAGGCGACCCTCTTGACCTGGGTCTCCAGCGGGCTGGAAGTCCGGCGTCTGCGGTGGCTGAGCGCCGCGATCCGGCCGAGCTCGGTCTGCGTGCCGGTGGCGAACACGATCGCCTGCGCCTGCCCGCCGACACAGGTCGTGCCGCTGAACACCAGATGCGGCTCGCGCAGCAGGGCGGCCTGTGTGTCGGCCGGGCCCGCGATCCGTTCCACCGGGGCCGACTCGCCGGTCAGCATCGACAGGTCGATCTCCAGCGCGCCCTCGGTCAGCCGGGCGTCGGCGGGCACCTTGTCGCCCTCGCACAGCACCAGCAGGTCGCCGGGCACCAGCCGAGCCGCCTCCACCACCTGGGGCAGGCCGTCGCGGATGACATGGACGCGTTCCGGCAGGTAGGCCGCGAGCGCCTCGACCGCCCGCTCGGCCTGGTGCTCCTGCAGCAACGCGAACGCGGCGTTCACCAGGATCACCGCCAGGATCGCCCACGCCAGCACCGGTATCCCCGCCACGAACGCCAGCGCCCCGGCCGCCCACAGCAGCAGCGCCAGCGGGTGGGCCAGCTGGCGCACCAGTTGATCCGCCAGCGTCGTCTCCGCCGGCCGCCGCACCTGGTTGGGGCCGTAGACGGTGAGCCGCCGATCCGCCTCCCGCTCCGACAGCCCCCCGGGCCCCGTGCCCAGCTCCCTGCGGAGCAGTGCCAGCGGCTCACGCGGATCGGCCAGGCGATCGGCGGCCTCCACCGGAGAACCGGACTCGGACGTCGGCGGACACCCGATACCGGCAACCCCATGCCCCCGGGGCAGCGCACGTCCCCGGACGTCGTGCAGGAACTTCCGTACCGACGGCATGATGGACACGCGCTCCCATCCCTTCGCGTCGCCGGCTAGCCTGGGATGTCGTCTTCCGTCCACTCCAGCCGATCGATGACGTCGATCACCCCGTTGACCCGTTCGGTCATCCGCAGCAGGATCCGCGCGTCGCCGCGGTGCTCTATCCAGCCGCTCAGCGTCACGACACCGCCGACCACGCGGACCCGGACGCCGGAGGTGTCCGCCCACAGGAGGCCTTCGATGATCTCTTCGCGTACTTCGCACGCGATGTCGTGGTCGCTGCGCAGGAAGACCTTGAGCAGGTCGCGCCTGCTGACGATCCCTTGGAGCCGCCCCTCTCTGTCGACGACGGGCAGCCGTTTCACTCCCTTCTCGTGCATCACCCGGGCGGCGTTCACGACACTGCTGCCGTCCTCGATGGTGACGGGTGGAGCGCTCATCAGTTCCGTGGCGGTGTGCCCGTGGGCCTTTTCCATCGCGTCCCGTCCACCCGTGTGATCGGACAGGGCGGACGGCGGGCGGTAGTCCTCCCGGTAGTACTGCTCTCTGAGCCCCTCCTTGTGGAGCAGGTCGGCCTCGGAGATCACGCCGATCACGTGGGTCTCGCCGTCGATGACGGGGACCGCGCTCACCCCGCGAGTGGTGAGCACCTCGGCGATGACACGGAACGGCGCGTCGGCGGTGACGGCCACCACCTCGGTTGTCATGACATCTCGCACTTTCTTGTGCACGATCGGCCTCCTCCCGGATTCACCCCACCGACCGCCGTACGGCCTCGGCCGTCTCCCGGATCGCCGCCCGCACCGGCGGCGTGATGGCGGCGTTGAGGCCGAAGTCGCCCCCCTCGATGCCGAAGACGAGCAGTTCCTCGGGGAGCCGGCCGAGCGCCGTACCGAGCGCGATCGCGTCGCCCAGGCCGAGGGCGTGCGAGCTTCGCTGCCAGATGGGCCAGGGGCGAGGCCGCAGACCGCGGTGGAGGGTGCCCGGCGCAGCGCCGGAGGAGACCGCGTCGATCACGACCGCCAGATGCGCGCCGCTCCAAGCCGTGACCAGCTGCATGGGGTCTCCGGCGCTCTCGGTGAGATCGATGGAGGGCGGAAGCGTGCCGCGCAGCAGCCGTACCACCTCCAGGCCCGCGGCGTCGTCACCGCGCGCGTAGCCGCCGATCCCGATCACGAGCGAGTTACCGGGCATCGAGGCGCACGTCCAGGAAATGAGCCGAGCAGGAGATGCAGGGGTCGTGGTTGCGTACGGCCCGCTCGCACAGCGCGGCCAGTTCGGCCTGGGCCAGGCCGAGGCGGGGTTCGATGAGCTCGCGCAGGTCCATCTCCATCCGGGCCTGGTTCTGGGAGGTCGGCGGCACGATGTCCGCCTCCGTGATCAGGCCGGCCTCGTCGATGCGGTAGCGGTGGTACAGCGTGCCGCGCGGGGCCTCGGACGCGCCGTGGCCGACACCGGCCGCCGGCTCGACCGGTACGGCGGGCGCGTCGGGTTCGACGTAGTCGTCGATGATGCGCAGCGCTTCGTCGCAGGCGTGCACGACTTCGACGGCGCGTACGACGATGCTGCGGAACGGGTTGCGGCAGACCTCGCCGAGCCCGGCGTCGCGCGCCGCCTCGCGGGCCAGGGGGGACAGCCGGCGGGAGTTGAGCGCGTAGCGAGCGAGGGCGCCGGTCAGGTAGCCGCCGACGCCGTCGAGACGGGCGTGCAGGGCAGTGGAGTCGGGGACCTGCTCCTCCACCACGTGGTCCGGCCACTCCTCGACGGGGAAGGAGGATCCGTCGCTCACGGTGGGCGTTCCGGACAGGATCGCGTACTCCTCCGGATGCCGCAGTGCGAGGAACCGGTAGTCGTGTTCCACGTCGGGGAAGTCGAATCCGGCGACCCAGTCCACGGTCGCCAGTGCGTGGTCGCGCGCCCGGCGCAGCTGTTCGGCCACCGGGGCGAGCTCCCGCCGCGGCGGAACGCGGTAGAAGCCGCCGAGCCGTACGTTGACGGGGTGGATCGCGCGCCCGCCGAGCGTCGCGACCAGTTCGTTTCCCGCCTTCTTCACCGCCAGGCCCCGCTCGACGGGCTCGCGGTGGTCGGCGGCCATCGCCACGCCGCTGTCGTAGCCGAGGAAGTCCGGCGCGTGCAGCAGGAAGATGTGCAGCGCGTGCGACTCGATCCATTCGCCGTAGTACAGCAGCAGCCGCAGGTCGCGCAGCGGCCCGGTCACCGTGACGCCGAGGGCCGATTCGACGGCCTGGCAGGCGCTCATCTGGTACGCCACGGGACAGATGCCGCAGATGCGGGCGGTGATGTCCGGGGGCTCGTCGTAGGCGCGGCCGCGCAGGAACGCCTCGAAGAACCGGGGCGGCTCGTAGATCTTCAGGCGGAGGTCGGTGATGCGGCCGTCGCGGGCCCGCACCAGCAGCGCGCCCTCGCCCTCGACGCGGGACAGGCCGCCGATGCGGATGTTCTTGTGCGTCACTCCCGGTCCTCCTCCGGCCCCCGGTCCTCCTCAGACGCCCGCATGAACTGCTCCTCGGTCGCGTTGAACGTCCGGTAAACGCGCACCAGTTCGGGGTCGCTCATCCCGAGGATGCGCAGCTTCGTGTTCAGCGCCCGGGAGTTGGTGGTGTCCGCCGGTCCGAAGCAGCCGTAGCAGCCCCGGTCGAACGCCGGGCACAGCGCCCCGCAGCCGGCCTGGGTGACCGGGCCGAGGCACGGCGTGCCGTGAGCGACCAGGACACAGACGTTGCCGCGGAGCTTGCACTCGACGCACACGCTGTGGCTGGGGACGACCGGACGGCGGCCGGCCAGGAACGCGGTGATGACCTCGAGCAGTTGCCGTTTGTCGATGGGGCAGCCGCGTAGTTCGAAGTCCACCGGCACGTTGGCGGAGATCGGGGTCGACCTGTCCAGGGTGGCGATGTATTCGGGCCGCGCGTACACGACGGAGGCGAACTCCTTCACGTCGGCGAAGTCGCGCAGAGCCTGGACCCCGCCGGCGGTGGCGCAGGCCCCGATCGTCACCAGGCGCTTCGACACCCGGCGCACGTGCCGGATGCGCTCGGCGTCCTCCGGCGTGGTGATCGACCCCTCCACCAGGGACAGGTCGTACGGCCCAGGGCCGGGAGCGCTGGAGGCCTCCAGGAAGTAGGCGATCTCCATCTCGGCGGCGAGCGACAGCAGCTCGTCCTCGCAGTCGAGCAGTGTGAGCTGGCAGCCGTCGCATGAGGCGAACTTCCACACCGCCAGCCGCGGCCGGGGGGCCGAATGGCGCGTACCCATCACAGTTCCTTCACGGCGAGCAGGCCGCTCACCCGCTCGTAGTCGACGACGGGGCCGTCCAGGCAGAGCAGCAGCGGACCGAGCTGACAGTGCCCGCACCGGCCGACGCCGCATTTCATGTTGCGCTCCAGAGACAGCGCGATCCGCCGGGCCGGCACGCCGCGCGCCGTCAGATCGTCGGCGACGGCGCGCATCATGATCTCCGGGCCGCAGACGAAGGCGGCGCTGCGGCGCGGCGCGAAGACGATCCGGTCGATCAGCTTGGTGACCAGCCCGACCGGGCCCTGCCAGACGTGGTCGGGGTGATCCACGATGACCTGGACGTCGATGCCGTGCGTCTCCCGCCAGCGGTCCAGCTCACGCGGATACAGCAGGGTCATCGGAGTCCGGGTGCCGGCGATCACACTGATCCGGCCGTAGCGCGAGCGGTGGGCGATCAGGTCTCGGACGACCGTGCGCAATGGCGCGAGGCCCAGACCGCCGGCCGCCACGATCACGTCCAGCCCGGCCGCCCCCGCGACGTCGAAGGCGGTTCCGTACGGCCCGCGCACTCCCACGAGGTCGCCGGGTCGTTTCCGGCAGAGCGCCCGGCTGACCGCGCCCACGTCCCTGATCGTGTGGACCAGCGCGCCGGTACGGCCCCGGCCGCTGAGCGAGATCGGGATCTCGCCGACGCCACGCGCGTAGACCATCGTGAACTGGCCCGGCAGAGAACGGGGACATGGCCCGCTCACCGGCTCCAGGGCCAGGGTGACGGTGTCGGCCCGGTCGGGCCGCCGCGAGCGCACCCGGTACGGCACCGGCGTCATCGGATGCACGAGGTCTCCCCAGGCGCGTCGCGGATGGCGGACAGCTCCTCGGTCACGTCGATGCCGGTGGGGCACCAGGTGATGCACCGGCCGCAGCCCACGCAGCCGGACGTGCCGAACTGGTCGTACCAGGTGGCGAACTTGTGGGTCAGCCACTGCCGGTAGCGGGCCAGAGCGGAACTCCGTACCGGCGGCTGGCCGCTGAGCTCGGTGAAGTCCAGCGAGAAGCAGGAGTCCCACCGCTCGGACCGTTCGGTGTACTCGCCGGTCAGATCGGTGATGTCCTCGACCGTGCTGCAGAAGCAGGTCGGGCATACCATCGTGCAGTTCGTGCAACTCAGGCAGCGGGAGGCCACGTCGGTCCAGCGTGGTGAGTCGTGCGCGGCGGGCAGCCACTGCTGGATGCCCGCGGTGTCCACGTGGCGGCCCATCCGGGTCGCGGCGATGCGCGAGACCTCCTCGGCCGCTGTGAGGTCACCCCGGCCGGCCGGCCGGTGCGGGATCGCCGCGACGATCTGCGCGCCCCGCTCGCTGCCGCTCTCCACCGTGAACCGATGCGGCGTCGCCAGTTCGGTGAGCGCGAGGTCGAATCCGGTGGTGGCCTTCGGCCCGGTGCCCATGGAGACGCAGAAGCAGGTGCCGCCGGGCACCGCGCAGTTCACCGCGATCAGAAACAGCGCCTCGCGCCGCCGCCGATAGGCGGGATCGGGGTGCCTGCCCAGGAAAACCCGGTCCTGTACGGCGATCGCGGCGAGATCGCAGGCGCGTACCCCCAGCAGCGCGACGCACTGCGCCTTCTCCCGGACCTCCTCGACCGTCTGCCCACGCATCCGGAACAGCCTCTGCCGGGGCGGCTGGGTGAAGCGCTTGGCCGAGTCCGGGCCGGCGGCGAAGTCGAACAGCATGTCGTCGCCCCGCTCGGTCACCCGATAGTGGCCCGGCCTCTGGACGTCCCCGGCCCCGGCCGGCAGATCCCCGGCCGAGGAGATCTCGGCCATGCGCACGGCCGCGTCCCTCACCGTGGGGCCGACGACGGTGTAGCCGGCCGACCGGAGAGCCGCGATGAGCGGGTCCAGAGATTCGATTACAACAGTGTCCATCAGAGCGTTCCCCCCAACGCCGCCACCGACGGACATGTACCCCATCCAACGTAACTACCAGCGCAGATGTCAGAAAAAGGGACGAACGACCAAGTGATCACCGCACTCGTCAGCAGATGCGCGGGAGCGGGTCACCGACGAGCAGATCGACGACCCGGGTGCCGCCGGAGTGGGTGCGCATCAGGACGAGCCCGGCCGGGTCGTCGCCCGCGCGGCCGATCACCGCGGCTTCGGCGCCCAGCGGGTGCGACCGGAGGGCGTCCAGGGCGGCATCGGCGTGATCTCCCGCCACCACCGCGACCATCCGCCCCTCGCAGGCCACGTACAGCGGGTCGATGCCCAGCAGCTCACAGGCGCCGCGCGCGGTCGGCCGGACCGGGACGGCGCGCTCGTCGAGCACGATCGCGACCTGGGCCGCGGCGGCGATCTCGTTGACCACGGTGGCCACACCGCCGCGCGTGGCGTCCCGCAGGCAGCGCACCCGCCCCGGGCAGGCCGCCAGCAGCCGGTCGGCGAGCGTGTGCAGCGGCGCGGTGTCGGAGGTGAGATCGGCCTCGATGTCGAGCTCGCCACGGGCCAGCATGATGGTCATGCCGTGTTCCCCTATCGGGCCGGAGACGATGACGGCGTCGCCGGGCACTACGGTCGCCGCGCTCAACCGGACCGGCCGTTCGATGACGCCGATCCCCGCCGTGGTGATGTAGCAGCCGTCGGCCTTGCCGTTCTCGACGACCTTGGTGTCGCCGGTGACGATCCAGACGCCGGCCACCCGAGCGGCCTCGGCCATGGAGGCGGTGACGCGGCGCAGATCCGCGAGGGGGAAACCCTCCTCCAGGATGAACCCGGCCGACAGATAGCGAGGGGTCGCCCCGCACATGGCGAGATCGTTGATCGTGCCGTTGACCGCGAGATCGCCGATATCGCCGCCGGGAAAGAACAGCGGCCTGACCACGAACGAATCGGTCGTGAACGCCAGACCGCCGGCGACGGGGCCGGCCACGGCGCCGTCGCCGAGTGGCTCGAGGAGCGGGTTGCCGAACGCCTCCAGGAACACGGCCTCGATGAGAGCACGGGCGGCCTTGCCCCCGGCGCCGTGTGCGAGTGTGATGCGGTCCTCCCGGATGCGGGCCCTGCGCTTCCTGGCGCGTTCGATCCGTTCGAGCACCTCCTCCTCACGCGAGTGTCCGCTCAGGTGGCCGTGGGCGATATCCGGCCGGCCGAGCTCGCGGGTCTCGCGTACCGCGGCCTCAGCCCGGACCGCACCGGGCACCGGGTCCGGTCGAGGGACGTCTTCGAGCCCGGTGTCTTCGAGCGCGGTGTCTTCGAGTGGGGAGTCTGCTCTGCCGGGATCGTCCAGGCGGCGCGGGTTCATCGGCGGGTCGCCTCCCTGACGCGCTCACGGGAGAAGCGGCCGAAGTTGTAGTAGGCGGCGCAGGCCCCCTCGGAGGAGACCATGCAGGTGCCGATCGGCGTCTCCGGGGTGCACGCCGTGCCGAACACCTTGCACTCCCACGGTTTGAGCACGCCCTTGAGAACCTCGCCGCACTGGCAGGCCTTGGGGTCGGCGACCCGTACTCCAGGGATCTGGAAGATCCGCTCGGCGTCGTAGGCGGCGTACCGATCGGAGATCTTCAGCGCGGAATGCGGAATCCACCCCAGGCCGCGCCATTCGAAGTAGCCACGCAGCTCCATGACCCGCCCGATCACGCTCAGCGCTCTGGCATTGCCGTCCCGGGGAACGACCCGGGCGTACTGGTTCTCGACCTCGCAGCGGCCCTCGGCGAGCTGGGTCAGGAGCTGGTGGACGGCGCGCAGCACGTCGAGCGGTTCGAACCCGGTGACGACCAGCGGCTTACCGTAGACGCGCGGGACGAACTCGTACGGGCGGCAGCCGATGACGGCGGAGACGTGTCCCGGGCCGACGAAACCGTCGACCCGCTGGTCGGGTGAGTCGAGGATGGCCTTGATCGACGGAATGATCGTGACGTGGTTGCAGAAGACCGAGAAGTTGCCGATCCCCTCGGCCTCGGCACGCAGGATCGTCATCGCGGTCGAGGGGGCGGTGGTCTCGAAACCGACGGCCATGAAGACGACGTGCCTGCCGGGTTCCGCACGGGCGATCTTGAGTGCGTCCAGCGGGGAGTAGACCATGCGGATGTCGGCGCCGCGTGCCTTGGCGTCCAGGAACGTCCCGTGCCCGCCGGGCACCCGCATCATGTCGCCGAAGGTGGTCATGACGACGCCGGGCTGCTCGGCGATGTGGAACGCGTCGTCGAGCCGGCCCATGGGGATGACGCAGACGGGGCAGCCGGGCCCGTGGATCATCTCTACCGCGTCGGGCAGGTAGTCCTCCAGGCCGTGCTTGTAGATCGCGTGGGTGTGCCCACCGCAGACCTCCATGAACTGGTATCTACGGCCCGGCCGGCACAGCGCGGCCATCCGGTCGGCCAGCGCATGGGCCTGGTCGGCGTCACGGTATTCGTCGACGAAACGCAACGAAGGTCACTCCTGTTCGATGGCTGATTCGCGGAAGGCGGCGATCTCGTCCTCGTACGCCGCGCCGAGGCTCTCGAGGAACTCGAGCGTGGCGGCCGCCTCCGTCTCGTCGATCTTGGAGAGGGCGAAGCCGACGTGGATGAGCACCCAGTCGCCGGGCGCGAGGCTCTCCCGGTCAAGCAGGCCGATATGGACCTTGCGCCGTACACCGCTCACGTCGACCAGGGCGAGGTCGGCGAACTCGGCGAGCTCATGCCTACCGGGCAGGATCTCCACGATCTCTCCGGGGATGCCCAGACACATCGCCGTCACCGTCGCCCTGAGATGTCGAGCGCGACCTGGGTCAGTTCCCACAGCACGTGGTAGAGGGTGGTCTGCGCCTCCTGGACGCGGTGCACCGAGGACGACGGGATCACGAACAGGTGGTCCAGCAGGCCGGACTCGGCGAGCCTGCCGCCCCCGGCGCCGGCCAGGCCGACGGTCAGCATGCCGATCCCGGCGGCTTCCTCGAACGCCTGGACGACGTTGCCGGAGTCGCCGCTGGTGGACAGCCCGAGTGCGATGTCGCCGGGCCGCCCGAGCGCGGCGAGTTGCCGGGAGAAGACCACGTCGAAGCCGACGTCGTTGGAGAGCGCGGTGACGAGAGCGACATCACTGGTGAGGCAGTGCGCGGGCAGCGGACGGTAAGGGCTCGCCGGGGCGAGGAAGGTGGTGGTCACCTCCTGGGCGTCGGTGCTGCTGCCTCCGTTGCCGAAGGTGAACAGCCGGCCGCCGGCGGCGAACCGCACCGCCATGTCCTGGGCGCAGGCGGCGATCCGCCGCCGGTCGAGTCCAGCGGCCTCCGTGCGCAGCCGCGCGATCTCGGCGGCCTTGGCCTCGGTAGATCGCACGACCTCGGCCGACACCGATGACCGGCCGTCCTCGTCGGAATAGAGGAAGGGGTAGAGCCCGCGCATCTCCGCCGACGGCGGTTCGCCGAGGCCACA
This sequence comes from Sphaerimonospora sp. CA-214678, assembly GCF_050942215.1. Classification (GTDB taxonomy): domain Bacteria; phylum Actinomycetota; class Actinomycetes; order Streptosporangiales; family Streptosporangiaceae; genus Sphaerimonospora. Next base: position 128,638 of record NZ_CP192056.1, on the reverse strand, counting down.
GCGGCTCTCTTCTGACACGGTGTCCAGCAGGACGTGGACCAGCTCCCACAGCAGGTGATAGGTGGTGACATGAAGTTCCTTCACCACATCCGGGTCGTGGGAGCGGGCGAGCAGGCAATGATCGGCGGCGATGCCGCTCCGATCGGTCTCTCCACCGTCACCGTCGCTCTGCCCGCCGAGCAGGGCCACGGTGAGCAGGCCGAGCCGCCGGGCGGCGGCCAGCCCACGCAGCACTCCCGCGCACCGGCCATCGCGTGAGATGCCGAGCGCGATGTCCCCCGGGCCGGCCCAGCTCGCGATCTGATGGGTGAACGCCTCGGCCAGGCCGTCACGGGCACCGATCGTGGTGACCGTCGCCGCGTCGTTGCTCAACGCCAGCGCGGGCAGCGCCCGCCTGCCGACGATCACCGGGTGCATGAACTCGACGGCTACGTGCGCGGCGTCCGCGCCGTCACCTCCGCCGCCGAAGACGATCAGTTTGCCGCCCCGCCGGAACCGCTCCGCCATGTCGCGGCAGGCGCGGGTGATGTGCTCCGCTTCGTGTATCAGCGCATCGCCGGGAGCCACGCGCCTGGCGAAGGCCCGGTGGAGGGCGTCGTTCATCGTGTTGGTCATGGGTGCGACAGGCATGGGCAGGCTCCGTGATCTGGCGTGGTCATCACGCTACGTTCCGTGTTTCCGTGACACGTGGACCGCATGACGCGGGAGGGGTAAAGATCTGCTCACGCGGCCTTCCGCACTCCCCTGCCGACGCGCCGCGGCCGGTCAGCCGCCGCGCCGTACGCGCACGATGGCGATGTGGCGGACACGGCCTTCGAACCTTTCGACCGCGATCCGGATCGCGGAACACGTCCGGACGACCTCGATCGCCGTCCCGGCCGTGATTTCGCGGCAGGCCGTACGACCCGGGTGCGCATCCGGGTGGAGGGGATCGTCCAGGGGGTGGGGTTCCGGCCGTACGTGCACGCGCTGGCCCGGCGGCTGGAGCTGTCGGGCTGGGTCGGCAACGACGGGCGCGGCGTGTTCATCGAGGCCGAGGGTCCCGAGGGCGACGTCACCCGGTTTCGCGAGGAACTGCCCTGTCAGGCGCCGCCGCTCGCACTGATCCACCGGATCTCAGCCGACGTGATCCCCGTGCTGGGCGAGCGGGGCTTCCATATCGCGGGCAGCCGCGACGGCGGACGGTCGACGCTGATCCCGGCCGACGCCGCCACCTGTGACGACTGTCTGGCCGAGCTGTTCGACCCGGCCTGCCGCAGGTACCTGCACCCGTTCGTGAACTGCACCAACTGCGGCCCGAGGTTCACCGTCGTCACCGGCCTGCCGTACGACCGGGAGGCGACGACCATGGCGGCCTTCCCGATGTGCGGCGAATGCGCCGCCGAGTATCACGATCCGAGCGACCGCAGGTTCCATGCCCAGCCGATCTGCTGTCCGGCCTGCGGACCCGCCCTGCGGCTGCTCGGCCCGCCGGGGCGGCCGATGGACGGCGATCCCGTGGAGACCGCGGCCGCGCTCCTGCGGGCGGGACGGATCGTCGCGGTCAAGGGGCTGGGCGGCTACCACCTGGCGGTCGACGCGACCAACGGCCCCGCGGTACGCATGCTGCGCGAACGCAAGCATCGACCGGACAAACCGTTCGCCGTCATGGTCGCCGACCTGGCCATGGCGGCGCGGCTGTGTGAGATCGGTCCGGACGCCGAACGGCTGTTGAACAGCCCGGCCCGGCCGATCGTCGTCCTGCCGCGTCGTGCGGGCGAGACGATCGCCGACGAGACGGCGCCCGGCGTGAACCGGCTCGGGATCATGCTGCCGTACACGGCACTGCACCACCTGCTCGCCAGAAAACTCACCTGTCCATACGTTCTGACCAGCGGAAATGTGTCCGACGAACCCATCGTTCACCGGGATCGGGACGCGACTGACCGGCTCGGCCGCGGTCTGGCCGACGCCTTCCTGACCCACGACCGCACCATCCAGGCACGAGCGGAGGATTCGGTGATCCTCCTCGCCCATGGCCGGCGGATCCCGATCCGCAGGTCTCGGGGGTTCGCGCCGCTGCCGCTGCCGCTTTCCCGGCCGGCCCGGCGGGCGATCCTCGCCTGCGGCGCCGAGCTGAAGAGCACCTTCTGCCTGGTCCGTGGCGGGCACGCGTTCCTCTCTCCGCACGTCGGCGACCTGAAGGACTACGCGACGTTGCGCGCCTTCACCGAGGAGATCACACGTTTCCGGCGGCTGTTCGACGTCACGCCCGAGCTGGTCGTCCACGACGCGCACCCGGAATACCTGTCGACGAAGTACGCCCAGGAGCTGGCCGATGTCGACCTCGTCGCCGTCCAGCACCACCACGCCCACATCGCGTCCTGCCTCGCCGACGGCGGAGAGGAGGGTACGGTGATCGGCGTCGCGTTCGACGGCACCGGCCACGGCCCGGACGGGACCGTGTGGGGCGGCGAGTTGCTGGTGGCCGACCTGACCGGGTTCACCCGCGCCGGTCACCTGGCACCGGTCCCGATGCCGGGCGGCACGGCGGCGATCCGGCAACCCTGGCGGATGGCGGCGGCACACCTGGACGCCGCCTTCGACGGCGCTCCACCGCCAGATCTGGCCGTACGCCTCAGGAACGCCGCCGAGTGGGACCGGGTGACGGCGGTGGCCCGGTCGGGGCTGAACTCTCCGCTCACTTCCAGCGCCGGACGGCTCTTCGATGCCGTCGCGGCCCTGTGCGGGCTGGGCGACCGGGTCACCTTCGAAGGACAGGCCGCGATGGCCCTGGAGCAGCGGGCCGACCCGGCGGAACAGCGCGCCTATCCGATGCGGATCGAGCCAGGAACCGCTTTCGTGAACGGCGCCGGCCCGGTGACCGGCCCGGTGACCTGCCTGGTGATCAGGGGGGACGACCTGATCCGCGCGGTCGCCGAGGATCTGCTGCGCGGCACCGGGGAGGCGGAGGTCTCCGCCCGGTTCCACAACGGTCTCGCCGCCGCCGTGGCCGCCGCGTGCGCCCTGGTACGGGACGGAGCGACGGCTCCGGCCGGGGCCGGGATCGGTACGGTGGCGCTGTCCGGCGGGGTCTTCCAGAACGCGCTGCTGCTCGACCGATGCGTACGGGCGCTGAAGGAACGCGGCTTCCGCGTCCTGACCCACCGCCGAGTGCCGCCGAACGACGCCGGGATCTGCCTCGGCCAGGCGGCCGTGGCCGCCGCGATGGATCTCGCCCCGGCACGAAGCGTTTCCGCGTGGAGCACCGGACAGGGGAGGGTCTGATGACCGGTGACGACGCCGGTGGGGAACCCGCCTCCGAGAGGGGAGGAAACACCGGGCATTTGCTTTACGCCATATCGTTGAGCCAACGCATTCCCCTTCGAGGCGCCCTCGCCATCATCGACGGGCCAGGGCTTTCCGTGCCGAGCCGCCGATGCCGTGCGTCTGACTCCGGGTATTGACCGCGCGGATGTTATCGCTCACACTGTGGTAATACCGATGCGACCTTCAACTTCCACCGCGGATACGGAATGCGCGTTCAACACCCCGGAGATGCGCACCCAGTGCCCCACCGAACAAGGCGGCCCTTCCGCGTAACTATCAGCGCTGACATTCGTTGGAGCTCTGATGCAGTCCCCCCAGCCGAACCGGCGACGACTGCCGCAGGCCGCCGGTGAGGCCGTCGCCGGCGAGCGCTCCCGGGCACCCGGCGCCATCGCAGGTCGCCTGACCAGCAGCGCGCTGGAGAACCTCGATCGCGGATCTCTCCGGCACCTCGTAACGCCCCCCGTGGCGCAGGGGGCCGCCCACGGCAGGGGCGTTTCCCACCTGCCCGGCCCGCCGCGCGACGAAGCCGTCGACGTACGTCACCACCGCCGTCGCCACGTAGCGATTTCCCATGCGCCGATCCTGCTGTCGGAACAGCACGATGCCCGGACGTATGTCGGCAACACGATGTGCACAGGTGAAAGTTCGACCCAGCGATTCAGATCTACTGATTGGACGTTTCATGGCACTAAGCACGACGTCCGATGGTCACTCATCAGGACAATCGCGGAGCATCCGGCCGTTACGCAGGTTACTGATCGCCCTTGTGGTGACCGCACTCACCTCGGTGGCGGCCATCGTCCCCGCGCCGCCGGCCAATGCCGCCACCAGCCAATTCCGCGGCATGAACTGGGCCGTGCTGGGTGACAACTTCAGCACCGGCACGCTCGTCCTGCATGGCCTGAGCCGATCGGACAGCAACGCGACGGTACGGGCCAAGGCCGGCGCCCTCTACGACCACATGGCCTCCACCATGGGGGTCAACACCGTCCGGTTGCCCATCAACACGCACACCGTGGCCGACACGACCTGGTGGAACGCCTACCGCGGCGCCATCGACGCCGCCACCGACCGTGGATTCAAGGTCATCCTGGCCTATTGGGAGGACGGTGCCGCCTCCGGCGGCAGGATCACGAACCTCGCCGCATGGAACACGATGTGGTCCAGCGTGATCAACACGTACGGCTCGAACAGCAACGTCTACTTCGAGCCGATGAACGAGCCGCACGGCTACACGTCGGCGGACTGGCGCAACGTCGCGGCGAACTGGCTCAGCTCCCATCCCTCGGCGGCGCCCGGCCGGGTGCTCATCGGCGGCACCGGCTTCAGCCAGGACCTGCGGGACATCTGTAACGACAGCCGCTTCAACTCGACGCTGCTGTCCTTCCACTATTACGCCTTCTTCTACGGCGCGATGACCTACGACGCCTTCCGAAGCCACATTCAGACGCTTTTGGGCAACTGCGCCTCCCGCGCGGTCGCGACCGAGTTCGGCGCGCCGATGTCCACCGGCCTCAACTACGGCGACGCGAACAGCACCGAGAACTTCGTGCGCTACCTCCGCGCCGTGGCCCAGGTCATGCGTGACAACCAGATGGGCGGCACCTACTGGCCGGCCCTGGGCGGCAAGATAACCGCGGGCCTCGGCTACGACCACTACTCGATGTTCGCTCTGGGCGGCAGCGGCACCAATCTCACATTGACCATACGCAACGCCTCCGGCGCCGACCGGATCCGGTACGCCTGGGGCGACGACGTCGGCGGCTCCACCCCTCCGCCGCAGACGTTCTACAGGATCAACGTGCGCCACAGCGGCAAGGCCATGGACGTCCAACGGGCGAGCACCGACAACGGCGCGCGCGTCATCCAGTACACCTACGGCGGCAACCCATGGCAGCAGTGGCAGTTCCAGGACGCCGGCAGCGGCTACTGGCGCATCGTCAGCCGCCACAGCGGAAAGTGTCTCGACGTGGTGAGCGCTTCGACCGCCGACGGCGCCGAACTCATCCAGTACACCTGTGGCACCGGCACCAATCAGCAGTTCCAGATGGTCGTCAACGGTGACTACTTTCAGCTCCGGGCACGGCACAGCGGCAAATGCGTGGACGTACCGGCCGCGTCGACCGCGGATGATGTGATCCTCAAGCAGTATCCGTGCAACACCGGCGCCAACCAGCAGTGGTCACGCACGGCCGTCTGACGGCCGTCTCGACGTGACCGCGGACTCGAGGAACACCCCTCACGCCCCGGTGCCGATCTCGTGCTGTGCGCTCGGTGCCGGGGATCCGGATCGCGGCGTCGCGCGGTCGCCCCGTACCCGTATTCGATGCCGGAGCAGCGGGGATATCCATTCAGCACGCCGGTGAGGGGTCTCGGGGCGGGGGTGTTACGGATGGGGCCGTGGGCACGGGTCAAAGAGACGCACGCCGGCGTGGTGATCCTTCTGGGAGGGCACGCGTACAAGCTGAAGAAGCCGGTGGACCTGGGCTTTCTGGACTTCACCACGCTGGAGACCCGGCGCAGGGTCTGTCAGGAGGAGGTGCGGCTCAACCGCAGGCTGGCGCCGGACGTCTACGAAGGGGTGGCCGACATGGTCGGGCCTGACGGGCGGGTCTGCGAGCACCTCATCGTGATGCGGCGGATGCCCGACGAGCGCCGCCTGTCCGCCCTAGTCCGCGCAGGCGAATCCGTGGAGGCGCCGCTGCGCCAGGTCGCCCGGATGGTCGCGAGCCTGCACGCCGGTTCGCCGCATGGCCCGTGGATCGACGAGCAGGGGACCGGCGCGGCGCTCCGGTCCCGCTGGGTCGCGAGCTTCACCGAAGTCGGGGAGCTGCCCGACCCGGTCCTCGACGCCGGGATACGCGGCGAGATCGAGCGGCTCACACTGCGCTTCATCGAGGGCCGGGAGCCCCTGTTCGCCACCCGTGTCGCGGCGGGCCGGATCGTGGACGGCCATGGCGACCTGCTCGCCGACGACATCTTCTGCCTGGACGACGGACCGCGGATTCTCGACTGCCTGGAGTTCGACGACCGGTTCCGCTTCCTCGACGGCCTGGACGACGCGGCGTTCCTCGCGATGGATCTGGAACGGCTGGGCGCGCCGCGGCTCGCCGAGCTGTTCCTGCGCTGGTATGCCGAGTTCTCCGGCGATCCGGCCCCGCCGTCGCTCTGGCATCACTACGTCGCCTACCGTGCCTTCGTCCGCACCAAGGTCGCCTGCTTCCGGCACGGGCAGGGGGCGCCCGGCGCCGCGGGGGAGGCACATGATCTGGCGGAGCTGACGCTGCGCCATCTGCGGGCGGGCACGATCACCCTGGTCCTCGTCGGCGGGATGCCGGCGACCGGCAAGTCGACCCTGAGCGCGGCCATCGCCGGCCGGCTCGGTCACACGCTGCTGGGCAGCGACCGTGTCCGTAAGGAGCTCGCCGGCATCCCGCCCCACCAGCCCGCGCCCGCCCCCTTCGGCGAAGGCATCTACCGCGCGGATCTGACCGAGCGGACCTACGCCGAGCTGCTGTCCCGGGCCGAAAGGCTGCTCGGCCACGGTGACTCGGCCATCCTCGACGCATCCTGGACCGATGCCACGCACCGCGCCGCCGCGGAACGACTTGCCCGGCGCACCTCCAGCGATCTCATAGCGCTGCGCTGCACCGCACCGCCGTCCGTCACCGCCGAACGGCTCGCCCGCCGTACCGGCGGCATATCCGACGCCGACCAGGCGATCGCCGAGGCCATGACCGCGAGAACGACGCCCTGGCCGGAGGCCGCGGAGATCGACACGGGCGTCTCCCCCGAGTGGGCACTGGAGCGGGCGATCGCGGCGATTCACGCCGGCCACGCCGGAATCACCCGGCGGTTCCGCCGCCCACGGATGGAACCGGACTGAGCCGGCCCGGCGGGGGCCGTACGGCGGGGAGCGGCGCATCGCGACGGGCGGAGATCGAGGAGGGGGCCATGGCCAGCGGGCTGCTCACCGACCTGTACGAGCTCAACATGGTGGCGAGCTACCTTCGCCGCGGCATGACTGATACGGCGACCTTCAGCCTGTTCGTCCGGAAGCTACCGCCGGATCGAGGCTTTCTCATCACAGCCGGCCTGGACGACTGCCTGACCTTCCTGGAGGGCTTCCACTTCACCGGCCCCGAGCTGGACTACCTCGAAACTCTCGGACCGTACGGCCGCGATCTGCTGCGGTTCCTGGAGGGCATGCACTTCACCGGCGACGTGTGGGCGGTTCCGGAGGGAACCGTGCTGTTCGCCGATGAGCCGATCCTCGAGGTGAGCGCCCCGATCGCCGAGGCCCAGATCGTGGAGACCATGCTGCTCAACCGCGTGACCTTCCAGACGGCCGTGGCGACCAAGGCCGCCCGATGCGTGCTCGCCGCCGGCCGATCGCGCCTGGTGGACTTCGCCTTCCGACGATCCCAGGGCGTCGACGCCGCCATGTCGGTGGCACGGGCCTCGGCGATCGCCGGTTTCTTCGCCACCAGCAACGTCGAGGCGGCCCGCCGGTACGGCCTGCGCCCGGTGGGCACGATGGCGCATTCGTACGTCCAGGCCTTCGGCGACGACGAGGCCGCCTTCGCGGCGTTCGCAGCCGATCTTCCCGGCGTGAACACCTTCCTCGTGGACACCTACGACACCCTGGACGGGGTGCGGGCGGCCATCGCCGTCGCGCGGCGGATGCGCCTGCCCGGACGCATCGCCGTACGGCTCGACTCCGGCGATCTGGCGGACCTGGCGTGGCAGAGCCGGCGGATGCTGGACGAGGCGGGCCTGCACGATGCGGAGATCTTCGCCAGTGGCGGGCTGGACGAGCACGCCATCGCCGAGCTCGTACGGCAGGGCGCCCCGATCGATCTCTACGCCGTCGGCACGAAGGTGGGCGTGTCAGCCGACGCGCCCTCGCTCAACAGCGCGTACAAGCTGGTCGACTACGGCGGGCAGCCGGTGATGAAACTCTCCGCGGGGAAGATCAACTCCCCGGGGGCCAAGCAGGTCTTCCGCGGGGAGACTCGCGACGTCATCGGTCTGCGCGACGAGCCCGTGCCGCCCGGTCACCGTCCCCTCCTGGTCCCGGTGATGACGGCCGGACGCAGGATCACCGCGCCCGAGTCGATCACGGCGATGCGCGACCGCTGCGCCGACGGCCTCGCTCACCTGCCGGCCTCCGCGCGCGTGCTGCGCGATCCGCAGCCGGTCAAGGCTCGCCACAGCGAACGGCTCGCCCTGCTCACCCGCCGCACGCGCGAGGAGATCCAGGTGAAGATGACGGCGAGGTAGCGCTCGCGAGCGCTACCGCGGGAGAACCTTTGCCTGTCTTCGACATCGCCACCGCCGAGTCCGTGGTGCGCTGGTAAAGGCCTTCGGCTGGTAGCGGGAAGGAGACGGAGCCATGCGGCAGATGGAGAAACCGATCACCGTGGGGGCCGACGGCTCTCCGTCCTCGCTCGACGCAGCCGCCTGGGCGGGCGAGGAGGCCGCGCTGCGCGGTGCGCCGGTGCACGTCATCCATGCGGCGCTGGAGTGGACGTACTACGTTCCGCTCACCCCGCAGCCGGAACCCTGGGGACCCGCTCAAGCCGAAGCAGTTCAGGAGCTGCTGCAGAAAGCGGCCAATCGGGCCCGGGTAGGTCATCCAGACGTGCAGGTCACCACCGAGGTCGTCGACAGCGGCCCATGGGACGCGCTGGTGGCCGCAGCGGAGAGCGCTCAGATGATCGTCGTCGGCAGCCGGGGCCTCGGCGGATTCACCGGGCTGCTGCTGGGATCGGTGAGCCGGCACGTGGTCACGCGGGCGACGTGCCCGGCGGTGGTCGTGCGGGAGCCGCGCGCCCACTCCACGGGAGAGATCGTCGCGGGCGTGACCGGCAGATCCGACCAGGTTCCGGTCCTGAACTTCGCCTTCAGGGAAGCCGAGTTGCGGGGCGCCTCACTGCGCCTGCTGCACGCGTGGATCCCGCCGGCCGTCCCCACCCTCGGCGGCGCGCCCCCCATCACAAGCGACCTGGATGCCATCGGCAGGAGCGAGCAGATCCTGCTAGCCGAGGCCGCGGCGGGATGGCAGGACAAGTTCCCCGACGTCCGGGTGATCCATGAGGTCGTATGCGAGCATCCGGCCAAGGCGCTGATCGACGCATCCGCCGAACATGATCTCACCGTTATCGGGGCGCACGGCGGCCTGCGCGCCATGCTCGGGATGGGGTCCATCGCACATGCGCTCGTCCATCACGCACGCGGTCCGGTCGTCGTCGTACGCCATTGAGGCGACGCGCTGCCCTTCGGCTCCCACCTGGATCGCATCCGGGAGGCGATCGCCGATCCGGCCAGGTCGGCCACGAAAACCGTGCCGGCATGTGTGCGGCGTCACGCCAGCCGAGCGATCATTGACGCGCTCCCCAGTCTGAAGGCTGGGGATTCAGCCCGTGCCGCGCGTGTGGCACCTCTGTGGCTTCCTGTTTCATCGGGTCCTGCCCTCCGCTAAGCGGCAGGTCTTACGATCCCTCCGCAGGCGTTTAGCCTGTCCGCCCGTCCGGCGGCCAGGATGTTCTTCGCTGCGTTGACTTCGGCGAAGTGGCGGCCGTATCGGGCCGCCTTGTACTCCAGCATGCTCACGAACTGCGACCAGCCCGCATCGTGAACGGACTTGGCAAGGCGGGTACGGCCGAGGCCGGACACGGCAAGGTTCTCCACGTACACCGCTTGGTTGTCGCGGATGATCTGGGTGGAGAGCTTGTGTGCCCAGTCACGGCGCGTGTCGGCCACCCCGGCATGTGCCTTGGCGACTTTGGCCCTTGCCTTCTGGCGGTTCGCTGAGCCTTTCTCCTTACGGGAGAGTTCCTGCTGTGCCTTGCGCAGGCGTCGCTTGCACAATCCTGACGGGTCGCCTCCCTACACGGTGCATTGGCTCGATGAGGAGAAACACGAGACTCTCTTCTTCCCCGGGCCGGAAGCGCACATCGAGCACCGTCCGGGAAGCCGACGCGAGGGGTGATATCCGTCTCCGATCGACCTGAGACGCCCTCGTCATGCGTGGACCAGTAGGTCGTCCAGCGGCTCGTCGCGATGCAGGCGTCCGATGGCGTCAGCGAGCAGGGGGGCAACCGAGCACACGCTGAGCCGCAACGCCGGCCTGTCACGCTGCGGGATGGTGTCGGCGACCACGAGCCGCCCGATCGGCGGGCGGCCGAGTCGCTGCTCCGCCGCCTCGACGAACAGTCCGTGCGTTGCGGCCACGGTGATCTCCGGTCCCGCGCCGTGGTCCAGCAGGACCTGAACGGCGGCCTCGATGGTGCCACCCGTGCTGATCATGTCGTCCACGATGACCGCTGGACGACCGTGGACCTCCCCGATGAGCTCCTCGGCCGCGACGCTCGTCCCGGTCAGTCTGATCTTGCGGACCACCGCGACGGGGCTGGACAGCAGTCTGCCGTGGTGCTGTGCGATCTTGACCGCGCCGAGGTCCGGTGCGACCACGACGGCCCCGCTCGGCACCTTCTCTCTCAGAGCGCGTGCCAGGACGGGTACGGCCGTGAGCATCTCCACGGGGATTCCGCAGATCGCCTCCAACGCGACCGTGTGCGGGTCCACCACGATCAGCCGGTGCGCCCCGGCCGAGGTAAGCGCATCCGCCATGACCCGGATGCCGATCGCGTCCCCGGACCGCCTGCGCCGGTCCTGCCGGGCGTACCCGAAGTAGGGCACCACCGCGGTCATCCGGTCGGCACCGGCCCGCCTGCACGCGTCGAGCAGCAGCAGCAACTCCACGACGTGATCGTTCACGGGCGGCCCGGTGTGCTGCACCAGGTAGAGGTCCGCGCCCCGCACCCCGTCGACGCTGGGCCGAAGTTCCCCGTCGGGGAAGCGTTCCAGGTCCGCCGAGACCGGCTCGGTGTCGAGCGCTGCCGCCACGGCGCCCGCGAGCGCACCGTCAGCGGATCCGGCCACGATTCGCAGGCTCATCACTCCCCCTGGCCCGACAGAGACATTCGCGCCCACGCCCGGTCGCGTTCACGCGGTGTAGGGCCGGAAGTGCTCGGCGAACCAGTCGCCCGCGAGTGAGGCGACCGTCTCAAGCGCTCCGGGCTCTTCGAACAGGTGCGTGGCACCGGGGACGATCTGAAGTGAGCTCTCGCACCGCAGCCGCTCCTGCGCCTTGCGGTTGAGATCGAGCACCACATCGTCGCGACCTCCCACGATCAGCAGGGTCGGAGCTTGCACGGCGGCCAGGCGTGGCCTGGCCAGATCGGGCCGGCCACCGCGGGAGACGATGGCGGCGATCTCACTGCCGGGTTCCGCCGCCGCCCACAGCGCGGCCGCCGCCCCCGTGCTGGCGCCGAAGTAGCCGATCGGGAGCCCTGCCGCCCGCGGCTGCCCGCCCAGCCAGTCGGTCACCCGAATGAGCCGTCCGGCCAGCAGGTCGATGTCGAACACATTGCCGCGGTCGATCTCCTCCTGCCGTGTGAGCAGGTCGAACAGCAGCGTTCCCAGCCTTGCCTGGTTGAACGCGGAGGCGACGTACCGGTTGCGCGGGCTGTGCCGGCTGCTGCCGCTGCCATGCACGAACACCACGATCCCACCGGCGTCCCTTGGCACGACCAGCCGACCGGGCAGCCGTACCGGCCCGGCGTCCACCTCGACGTCCTCCGCGAGGGCGTGCGGATGCGCCCCCGCCGTCGCCTCGGCACGGGCATGCTCGCGCGAGGCGGCCCGCCGCAGCAGCTCGACGACCTGATCGTCGGTCGTCTGGGTGAAATCCCGATACCAGAACCCGATCGCGAAGAAGGAAGCGGGAGTCTCCAGGCAGACCACCTCGTCGGCGATGTCACGCAGGCTCGCGACCGTCTCCGGAGCGCCGACGGGCACGGCCAGCACCACCCTCGAGGCGCCGCGCGCCCGCACGATCTGACACGCCGCCCGGGCGGTCCCGCCGGTGGCGATCCCGTCATCCACCACGATCACCCGACGGCCCGCCAGATCGACCGGAGCGCGATCCCCGCGGAAGCGTCGGGCCCGGCGCTCCACCTCGGCCTGCTCACGCCCCTCCACCCTCGCCATCTCGCCCGGTGTGAGACCGGCGAGCCGTACGACACTGGGATTGACGACGCGCACACCGCCCTCGCCGATCGCGCCGAACCCCAGCTCCGGCTGGTACGGCACGCCGAGTTTGCGGACCACGATCACATCCAAGGGCGCGTCAAGGGCAGTGGCCACCTCGAACGCCACCGGCACACCGCCGCGGGGCAGCCCCACGACGACCGCACCTTCGGCACCGGCCAGCCCGCGTAGCCTCTCGGCCAGACGAACACCCGCATCATGACGATCGAGAAACATCTGTGGTTACCTCTCAAGACCGCCGTCCACCTGGGACGCCGGGCCGTCTCACGGCCGACGTCGGGTCCCCTAGGTCCGTCCGTACCCGTATTCGACGCCTGGGCAGCGGGGATATGCATCCCGCGCGCCGGTGAAGGGTTTGTCGCCGGCCATGCGGTCGCCGCCTCAGGGTTTGTACACGACGTGGGTCACGCCTGGCACCGTGCCGGCGATGAGCTCGGCGATCCGGGCCGAACCGTCATCCCCTGCGCCGCCGTGCAGCTCGACGACCCCGTTGGTGACGGCCACCTCGAAGGACGCCGTCTCCGCCGAGGTCTCACGCAGGGCCGCGAGCACGTCGTCACGGATCCGGTCGTCACCGTGGGCGAGGATGCCCATCAGGTCTCGCCGGCTCACCATGCCCACCAGCTCGTCACCCCGCACGACCGGAACGCTCTTCATCCCCACAGTGATCATGAGTTCCACGAGGTCCAGGACCTCGGTGTCCTCCCGGACGGTTTTGACGTTCGGGCTCATGACGTCTTCGACCCCCAGGGTCGGCCGGGAGCCCGGCGGTGCCGAGAGGCGAAGGTAGGCACGGGGGTCGGCTTCGAACTCGCCGCGCAGCAGGTCCATCTCGCTGACGATCCCGACCATCCGGCCGTGCTCGTCGACCACCGGAGCGGCCGTGATGTCCTTCTCGTAAAGCAGGAGGACGGCCTGTTTCGCCGTCCATGTACGCGGCACCGTCATCACCGGTGTCGTCATCACCTCGCGGACCAACATGGCCCACCTCCTCACGCTTTCTCGCAGGTCATCCTTCCCATCACCACCGCCGATACCGGCAGGTCGGCCCGTCAGGACAGACAGGTGAACGGTGACATCGGGCGGAGAATGGGCAGGGCCTCAGCAGTCGGTCAGATGCGGCGGGGTGCGAGATGTCTCGATTGGTCGCTTGGTTTCCGGAGCTCAGCCGTACGGACGTCGCCCTGGTGGGCGGTAAGAACGCCGGCCTGGGCGAGCTGACACGCAACCTGGCCGAAGCCGGGGTCCGCGTGCCGGAGGGCTTCGCCGTCACGGCCGAGGCGTACCGCATGTTCATCGCGGAGAACGGGCTTCGCGACGTCATCGCCGGGCAGATCGACCGGCTGCACCGCGTGGATCGGCAAAACCGGGCCGACCGGCAGCACAGGGGTGCCACCCTTTCGGCCGTCGGCGCCGCGATCCGGGAGGCGATCTCGGCCGCACGACTCCCGTCCGCCCTGACCACCGCCGTCGAAGACGCCTACCACGAGCTGGCGGAGGCCCTCGGGCGTACGGATCCCGACGTGGCGGTGCGCAGCAGCGCGACCGCCGAGGACCTGCCGGAGGCCAGCTTCGCCGGGCAGCTGGAAAGTTTCCTCAACGTCACCGGAGTGACGCCGCTGCTCAACGCCTGCCTGCGCTGCTACGCCTCCCTGTTCACCGATCGGGCGATCAGCTACCGCGAGGACAACGGGTTCGACCACCTCGGCGTGGCGCTGTCCATCGGCGTGCAGCGCATGGTCCGCTCCGATTTGGGCGCCGCCGGGGTGATGTTCTCCATCGACACCGAGACGGGCTTCCCCCGATCCGTGCTGATCAACGCCTCGTGGGGGCTGGGTGAAACGGTGGTCGGCGGCCAGGTCGACCCCGACGAGTACGTCGTCTTCAAACCGCTGCTCCACGACAAGGATCTGTGTCCCGTCGTGGCCAGGACACGGGGGCGCAAGGAACGCAAGGTGGTATACGACGAGACGGGCGGGACCCGGCAGGTCTCCACCGGCGAAGCGGAGCAGATCCGATACACCCTGGACAATGGCGAGGTCGTTGCGCTGGCCCGATGGGCCGTGGCCATCGAGGATCGCTACGGCATGCCGATGGACATGGAATGGGCCAAGGACGGCAGGACCGGTGAGACCTTCATTGTTCAGGCCCGGCCGGAGACCGTCCAAGCCCGGAGGGAGGCCTCCCTGCTGCACTCCTATCGGCTCAGCGGCGAGCGCGGGAAGACACTGGTCAAGGGGCTGGCCATCGGCGACGCGATCGCGACCGGGCCGGTGTGCGGGCTCGACAGCGCGGCCCAGATCGACCGCTTCATCGACGGCGCCGTGCTGGTCACCCAGATCACCGATCCAGACTGGGAACCGATCATGAAGAGGGCCGCGGCGATCGTGACCGATCACGGCGGCCGCACCTCCCACGCCGCCATCGTCAGTCGCGAACTCGGCGTTCCCGCGGTCATCGGCACCGGAGACGCCACCGCCACGCTGCACGACGGGACGGCGGTCACCGTCTCCTGCGCCGAGGGCGACGAAGGCTTCATCTACGAAGGCGTACGAGACTACGAGGAAGCAGAGATAACCCTTGAGGGCATCGCGCGGACCCGGACCAAGGTGATGCTCAACCTCGCCAACCCGGCGGCGGCCTTCCGCTGGTGGCGGCTACCGGCCGACGGCGTCGGCCTGGCCAGGATGGAGTTCATCGTCGCCAACCACGTCAAGGTACACCCGATGGCCCTGGTCCACTTCGACCACCTGGAGGAGGACGCGCGCCGCCGGATCGCCGAGCTCACCTGCGGCTACGAAGCAGACCGGACCGAGTACTTCGTGGAGCGGCTGGCCAACGGCATCGCCCGCATCGCCGCCTCGCGCTGGCCTGACCCCGTGATCGTCCGTACCAGCGATTTCAAGACCAATGAGTACGCCCGGCTCATCGGCGGGAGCCGGTTCGAGCCGAGCGAGGAGAACCCGATGCTCGGATGGCGTGGCGCCAGTCGGTACTACACGGAGGGTTACCGCGCGGGGTTCGCCCTGGAGTGCCGTGCCCTGCGCCGGGTGAGGGACGAGGTCGGCCTCGGCAACGTGATCGTCATGATCCCGTTCTGCCGGACGGTCGAGGAAGCCGACCACGTCCTGCGGGTGATGGCCGAGGAGGGGCTGGAACGGGGACGCAATGGCCTGAAGGTGTACGCCATGGCGGAGATCCCCTCCAATGTCATCCTGGCCGAGGAGTTCGCCGACCGGTTCGACGGTTTCTCCGTCGGCAGCAACGACCTCACCCAGCTCACCCTGGGCGTCGACCGGGATTCGGCGGCCCTGGCGGGGCTCTTCGACGAGCGCGATCCGGCGGTGACCCGCAGCATCGAGCATCTCATCTCCGCCGCGCACACGAAGGACCGCAAGGTCGGGCTCTGCGGTCAACGCCCCAGCGACGACCCGGCGTTCGCCCGGTTCCTCGTCGAGGCGGGCATCGACTCGATCTCGATCGCTCCGGACAGCTTCTTCTCGGTCAAGGAAAACGTCGCGGCGGCGGAGCGGCTCGACCGCTGAGCAGCCCGGTCGCCGGACCAGGGAGTTTCGACGGGGACAAACCGGACAGGATTTCCAGACGGAGCGGCGGGCGACGTCCCGGGCGGCTCTCATGAGGCACGTGATCTCCGGGCTCTGCCGTCCCCTCTCGGAGGAGAGGTCCGTCGCGTCCGGCAGACGGCTAACGGGGGCGATCTCCATGATCACGTTGAGCATCATCAAGGCCGACACCGGAGGATTCGTAGGACATTCGGCGGTCCACCCGGACATGATGGACGAGGCGCGGCGCGAGATCGAACGGGCCAGAACCTCCGGGCTGCTCATCGACGGGGTCGTGGCCAGTTGCGGGGACGACATCTCGCTCATCATGACCCACAGCTATGGCTGCGACGCGGGTCTGATCCACTCCTTCGCCTGGGACACCTTCCAGGCCACCACCCACATCGCCAAAGAGCTCGGCCTGTACGGCGCCGGCCAGGACCTGCTGTCGGACGCCTTCTCCGGCAACCTGCGGGGGATGGGCCCGGGCTACGCCGAGCTGGAGTTCGAGGAGCGTCCGTCAGAACCGGTCCTGTGCTTCCTGGCCGACAAGACCGAGCCGGGGGCGTGGAACCTGCCGCTGTACAAGATGTTCGCCGACCCGTTCAACACCGCCGGTCTCGTGATCGACGAGAAGATGCACGCCGGGTTCGGCTTCGAGGTGTACGACCTGTACGAGGAGAAACGCATCGTCTTCGACTGCCCTTCCGACCTCTACGACATGCTGATGTACATCGGCGCGCCGGCCCGCTACGTCATCCACAGCGTCCGTTCCAAGACCCTGGACACGACGGCGGCAGCGACCAGCACCCAGCGGCTGTCCCTGATCGCCGGCAAGTACGTCGGGAAGGACGACCCGGTGATGATCGTCCGCTGCCAGTCGGGCCTGCCCGCCGTCGGCGAGGCGCTGGAGCCATTCGCCTTCTCGCACACGGTCGGCGGATGCATGCGCGGGTCGCACCACGCGCCGTTAATGCCGGTGCCGCTGGAGCACTCGCACACCTCGAGGTTCGACGGCCCGCCGCGCGTGGTCGCCCTGGGTTTCCAGGTTCACGAGGGCAGGCTGGTCGGCCCACGCGACATGTTCGACGATCCGGCCTTCGACCATGCCCGCGCCCAGGCCACCGAGGTCATGGACTACCTGCGGCGGCACGGCCCGTTCGAACCGCACCGGCTGCCGCTGGAGGATCTGGAGTACACGACCATGGCCTCCCTGACCAAGCGGCTCGCCCACCGCTGGACCTCGCTGACGACCGAGGTCGCGACGGCACCGACCTGATCGGTCGGCAAGGGTGACACGGTCGAACGACGGTCGAACGATCAAAAGGCCAGGTCCCGAATCTCGGGAACCTGGCTCTGAGCTGGGGTTTCGTGGTGGGGCTACCTGGACTCGAACCAGGGACCTCTTCCTTATCAGGGACCAGGAAACGTGTATGCGCACCCGTGGTCAGAGCCCAATCAGTGGGTAAACTCCCAGGTGAGAGGCATGATCGAATGCCCAGCGGTGACCACGCGTCACCCAGGGTGACGCTCAGTCTCACGGTCAAATGACGGTCAAACGATCAAGGAGGTGATCGCCGCTTGGGCTATTCCCGGAAGCGGGCCGGCCGCAACGGCAAACCGAGGTACACCGCCTACTACTTCGATATGAAGGGGATGGAGAAGTCCGCGGGTACCTTCTCGAACAAGAAGGACGCCGACGCGGCCTGGAAGAAGGCTGAGGCCAGGGTGTCCGAGGGCCGGGTGGGCGATCCGAAGCGAGGGCGCCAGCCGTTCGAGCGCTACGTGCTCGACGTATGGCTGCCGAACCATGAGATGGAGGCGACCACTCGGCAGAAGTACACCTACGCCATCCACAGACACCTGATCCCGGAGTTCGGGAACCTCAGGATGATCGACATCCTTCCTGAGCACGTACGCCAGTGGGTGGCCACCATGAAGAGGAACGGCACCTCGCCGGTGACCATCAAGAGCAACATGGTCATCCTCAGCGCCATCTTCACGACCGCACTTCACGACCAGGTGACCTACCTGCACCCCTGCAAGGGGGTGAAGACGCCGCCCGTCGTCCCGAAGCCGCTGACCATCATCACGCCCGAGCAGTTCAACACCCTGTACATGGCGCTCCCGGACAGCGACAGCCAGCTGCTGGTAGAGACCGCGATCGAGACCGGCCTGCGCTGGGGCGAGCTGACCGAACTCCGCGTCAGAGACCTCGACGTCCCCTCTCGGATCCTGACCATCAGCCGCGCCGTCGTCGAGGTCAACCCGAAGTTCCACCCGCAAGGCGAACGGTTTCTGGTCAAGCCGTACCCGAAGGACAAGGAGTTCCGCCGTTTCAAGCTGACGGCCCAGATCGTCATGAAGCTCCAAGCTCATGCCAAGGCCGAGAAGCTGGGCCGCAACGACCTGTTCTTCAGGTGGCATCATGACCCGACGCCGAGGAAGCGCGTACGCGTGGTCCCCGACCCTGACAAGCTCGGATACACCGAGCCGAATGCGGCCGGCCGGTCCTACAAGCATGGAACCTGTACCGCCTACACCAACGGCAGGTGCCGCTGCGAGCACTGCCGTACCGCATACGCCATCTACCGGGCCGAGCGACGGGCCCTCGGCAAAGACAACCCGCGGCAACCCCGGAACCGCGACACCGACGGTCACATCCCCGCCGACTGGTTCCGACGCCAGGTCTGGCAGAAGGCTCTCGCCGAGGCGGAGCTGGAGAGCAGGGTGCGGATCCACGACCTCCGCCACGCCCACGCCTCATGGCTGCTATCCGGCGGGGCAGACCTCCAGGTCGTGAAAGAACGTCTCGGCCATGCGTCTATCAAGACCACCGAGAAGTACCTGCACACCCTTGACGACGCCGACGAGACAGCACTCGACGCATTCACCAAGATCCGCAACCGCAGCGGGCGTCGAACATCCTGATACGGAATTTGGCTCGCTCCGGCGCTGGAACTTCGGAGGGAGCCTGGAATCCTGAGACACACACCGGGCCAGCTCACCCATACGCTGCGGGTGGAGAGAACATCCGACTGCTTGAGTTGTTTCGAGCGCTGCATAGCTTCGGTCTCTCCAGGGTCACGAACTCGGGCTATGCTTCCACGTAGCCACAAGTCCCTACGTGCTATCAATTCGTCCATTGCAGCCGAGGCGTAAGCTCACGTCCCAGAGTTACAATGGTGACCGCAATAGGGGCAACGGCAGGTTCGGCGTACAAGACGACCCCCGGGAGTAGGGATGAGCACAAAACGGTCAGCGAGTTCCAAACCTCCTACCCGGGTTCAGCACGTGCGCCAAGCGCTGCTACGTGACTATGCGGGACTGATCTATGAAGACGATTTGAAAGGTTACGATCAGCAGGGCCGAGAGCAGCGTTTCCTATCTCGCGCCTTGGCTGCGGCGGCGATCCGTGTGGTAAGTGGCTGTAACCATCAGCAAGCTGGGCTGGCAGTAATAGATGGTGAGCAGGACCAGGGTATCGATGCTGTAGGGGTGAGTGAGAGTTCGGCGGATGTGTGGCTAGTACAAGCCAAGTGGAGCGACACGGGTGGGGCCAAGCTAGACAAGGGTGAAGCTCTCAAGTTCATTGACGGATTACGATTGATCGATCAGCGCAACTTCACGTCCTTCAATGAACGGCTCACTCCCTTCATTGCTCCACTCGACGCTGCAATGGGTGACGGGCGGCTGAATATCACCCTCGTCATCGCACTGATGGGCGAAGGCATCCTCTCTGATTCGGTCACTGAAGTCCTGGAGAGGGCACGGTCGGACTTTCAGCACGACCTTGGACCGATGCTGAGCTATCGGATCCTGAATGTCGCAGACTTTCACCAGCAGTTGCGCAAAGACCTAGCACCCGATCCAGTCAACGTAGCGGCTACGATGACGAGCTGGATCTATCGTGTTACCCCGTTTGAAGCCTGGCAGGGGACTGTTGCAGCCCGGGATGTGGCGAACTGGTATGCCGAGCATGGCAACGCTCTATACGAACAGAACGTTCGAAACTCTCTCGGTCTTACCAGAATCAATTCTGGCATCAAGCAGACCATTCTCGAAGAGCCGGAGAATTTTTGGTACTTTAATAATGGCATCACGGTATTGTGTGATCACATTGAGCCTCATTGGCCAGGGCGTCGCCTGCCGAACGAGCCGGTTCAATTAAGCTTAAGTGGCGTCAGCGTCGTGAACGGTGCGCAAACCGTTACAGCCATCTATGAAGCGATGTCGCAGAATCCGGACAGCACCGAGAACGCAGATGTGACTGTTCGCGCCTTCTCACTCGGAGCAGATCGGGCGGTCTATGCCAAGAGGATCACTGAGACGACTAACACGCAGAACGACGTGTCGCGGAGAGATTTCATTGCCTTAGAGCCAGCGCAAGCGGAGATCCGCGAGGACTTCCTGCTGTCTCTGGGTAAGATTTACGTCTATAAGCGGGGTGAGGCGGACCCAGCGCCGGAGGCCGGCTGCTCGGTCGTACATGCTGCGATCGCTCTGGCTTGTGCTCACCGGAGTCCGGAACTTGCTGTGCGCGCTGGCCAAGACACCGATCTACTCTGGGAGCGCGGCACCGGCGGAGCTTATCCCCGCCTCTTCGGCGAGGTTCCCACTGCTCACCGCATTTGGCGCTTAGTGCAGGCGCAACGGGTGGTGGGCGAAGCCCTAACAAACCAGCGTAAGCAGTTGCATGGACGTGCTGCTGACATGGCACGACGTGGCGAAATGCTCATCACGCACCTCGTCTTTCAGCTCCTTGACCCGGACGAGATTGACGATCCAGACTTCGAGTGGCAGCTCGTCCTGGATCGCTTGCCAGGATTGACGGCTTCGGTGCTGTCTTGGTTGGTTCACCATTTGGATGCTGAGTATGGCAAAGGTTCCTTCCTCAGCAGCACATTTACAGACGAGACTCGCTGCAAGCACCTGGCGAAGCTTGTGCTCGAATATGTGAGGCGAGGTGAAGAAGTCCCCGAACTCGCCGAGGACTATAGAGCCCCCGCGGGGAAACCGCGCAGGCCACGTCGTCCCAATGCTGTGCCCACGCTCGTCAGTGCGGGGCGCCTGGCCGACGGCACACCGCTGACCTTCCGAGCCAAGAGTGACGCGGAGGAGAAGACTCTAGAGGGTTGGCTTGCGGAAGACCCTAGGCGGGCACGGGCTACGTGGGTAAACGATCGCGTAAAGTGTCTTTTGTGGACATATGACGGGGAGAGATACTCGGCCACTGGCCTCGTGAACCGAATCTGGGAACTGGCTGGCTACGAAGACTCTCCCAGCTCTGTGCGAGGCCCATCCCGATGGATACTAGATGGGAAAATTTCTCTTTCGGATCTTGCCCTGCAAGTGTCCGATGACGATATTGAAAAAAGATGACATTTCTGTTATTGGTAGGGAGTGTTGGGGCCACTGCTTGCGCTGATAGTCTGCTTGTGGTTAACTTTCCGCTGGTTGGCGGCCTAACTGTCGGCATTCAAAGCTTTAGCGATGGCCTCGATCTGCGTTAGTGCGGATTTCAATTCTTGGACAATCGAGCTTGCTATCTCTTGTGTCGAGAGCTGCATGGCGGCATCCCCATCGCCACCCCGTGACCACGTGATGTCGAGATTTACTTTCTCTCGCTCGAGTAGCTCCAGGTATGTGAACGGCTTGAAACGCTCAGTCTGTACCCGCCCCTCTCGTGGATGTCCCGGCATATAGCAATCGACGAAGTCCTTCAGATGCTCGCGGCGTAGTGGTCGTTGCTTAAGAGTGAAGTTCTCACCGGTCCGGAAGTCGTATACCCACAGTTTGGATGTCCACGGCTTTTCTGAGGGACGCTTGCGGTCGAAGAAGAGGACGTTAGCCTTGACCCCGCCGGCATAAAAGATGCCGGTTGGCAGACGGAGCAGCGTGTGGACGTCGTACTCCTTCAGCAATCTGCGCCGGATCGTTTCGCCGGCGCCTCCCTCAAAGAGCACGTTGTCGGGGAGGACGACAGCAGCGCGGCCATCGATCTTCATCAGCTTGGCGATATGCTGCAAGAAGTTTAGCTGCTTGTTCTTCGTAGTGACCCAGAAGTCGCGGCCGGAGTAGACAGCCTCGTCTTTGACTACCTTCCCGTCCTCGCCTAGGACTGTGATCGCCGATTTTTGGCCGAACGGCGGATTGGCCAACACGAGTGATGCCCGGACCTTTGGCTCGCTGAGTAGCGCGTCACCGACCTCGATGATCTCCTGGTTGCCGCTCGGAACCACACCGTGGGTGAGCATGTTCATGGCAGCGAGGCGCGCCGTGCCCCGCACCAGCTCCACTCCGTGGAACGCCTGTCCATGGATGATCCGGTTGCGCTGGTCGGGGTTGAGCGACTCCATCGGGTACACACGGCGCAGATACTCGTTGGCCAGCAGCAGGAAGCCGCCGGTGCCACAGGCCGGATCGACGATGGTGTCCTCCGGCGCGGGCTGCACACAGTCGATCATGGCACGGATCAGAGGACGCGGTGTGAAGTACTGCCCCGCGCCCGACTTTACGTCGCTCGCGCTGCGGGCCAGCAGCTCTTCGTAGGCATCGCCCTTGACATCGACGCCTTCCTTGGACCACTGGATCTTTCCGATCAGATCCTTGATGAGTCGCTCCAGCAGCGCGGTCGCCTGGATCTTGTTTTGGGCGCCGAGGAAGATGAGCCTGAACATCCCAGGACGCTTGCCGAGGTCCTCCAGCACATGCTCGTAGTACTTCTTGAGCTCTTCGCCCTTCTTGCTTGCGAGCGTGTCCCAGTCGATTCCAACAGGCAGGACGCGATTCGGCTTGCCCTTGCGTGCAAGCTTCTTTTCCTGCTCGTCCATCATCTTGAGGAACAGCAGGTACGTGAGCTGCTCGACGTAGTCGATCGCGGGGACGCCTGCGTCCCGGAGCACATCGCAGTAGCTCCACAGCTTGTCCACCAGCGAACGTGTCAGCGCCGCCGTCTCGCGCGACTCGGCGTCCGACATCTCTGCCGGACCTTCGGTGAGCGTGGTCACGCGGTCAACCCCTCCTGCTGGAACAAAGCTTCCTGCTTCCCTGTATGACCGGCGCCCACCGTAGTCGGGGGCATCGACAGGGACTTGGTAGCTGTAAAGCCGCCACCTTCGGCATCTTTCTGTGCCAGATCACCCGATCCCGCACGGCTTGCGCGAGCCGTACGGCGTGGACGTTTGGCTCGGAGAGCTTCACGTTGAGGCTGGTTTCGCTTCAACAACTCCGCTGCGGGCTCTTCGGTCGGGTCTTGATGCACGAGCCGGCCGCTGAACGCGTCGGCGAGCAGTCTGCTCCGCAGGGCCCCAGCGCGTTCCTCTACACGATTGAGCTGCGAAGCAAGGAGATCAATGTCAGCGAGCCTCCCCCTGACTTGTTTTACGATCTGTCGTTGCTCTTCGAGTGGCGGTACAGGGAACTCCACGGCCTTGAACCGGCCAGCTGATAGGTGTGCGATGTTGGTCGTGATCCGGGTCTCCTGCATGAAGCGACCCGCGTGCATATGACGCCGAAAGACGATCAGCGCCCATTCCGGATCGACTTCCGGCCCTGCTCGGAACCGTAACAGGCTATTGGTAAAGGCGACTCCCTTAGGCTCACCTCGGTACATCGCAGGACGACCAAGATATTCGGGGCTCTGCCCCTCATTCAAAAGAATGTCTCCTTCAGAAAGGCGGTATCGCTCGAAAACTTCTGGCGGGAAGTCCATCTCCATAAGGTCGCCGGTATCGATCCGATCCTCAAAGACGTTCGCCACCCGAAGGTAGGGGCGCATGTTTGGACCGGAGTGCCAGTCAGGGTGCCGTTGGCGCCCTAGATCGACGTCGCCGACATCTTTAACGACAAACGTTTTCCAGTGCGCAGGGCAGGGGAACGGAACTGCCTCAACAAGAATCCGCTTCGTGAGTAGCTTCAGCTTCTGAAGACTGGAATCGATCACACGGTCGACGAGGTCAAGGCGAGAGAGGTGACCATCGAGCGCTGTCACAATCCGCTGTTGCTCCGTGTAAGGCGGGATTGGAACAGGTAATTGTTTGATCACGGAGAGACTGATGGAGGCCAGGTTAGTAGTTTGCTTACCGTTTGCCTCGAACCACTCCTGAGCGCACTCATTAGCAAACCAGGCGAGGAGCTTCGGGTGTAGAACATCGCCATAGAGACGAGCGCGGAACACGTGATTCTGGTGGATGCACTCCGGGATTTGTCCTTCCCATACCCACCCTCTACCTAACTTGTCGCGATCCCCACCCTCGTTGAGTAGTACATCGCCCGACTGAAGCCGAAGGCGCTCAGCCGTCGCTTCGGGAACTCGAATTTCTGCGACCGATCCGAGGTCAAGGCGACCACGCTGAACGTTGGCGACTCGAAGATAAGGCACGAGCGGAAGCGCAGGATCGGACTGTTTTTTCGTGTCCTTGGTCACGCCTCCGACTACTTCGGCTATCTCGCCAAGGGTTGCCCATGCCCAAGAATCCGGAACTGAGAGCAGAGGCATCATGCAGTGAGTTCCCTTGTTAGCTCATCGAGGATGGTGGCAGCGCGGGCGCCGAAGGCATCGTAGAAGCCGTCCTCGCCTCCGCGCAGGTCGAACGGCGCGTATTCGAGGACGTCATCGGCGATCTCGGCGCTGTTCACGACGATCTCGCACAGCCGGTCCAGGAACCAGCGCTGTATTGGGGAGAAGGGGCCTTCTGCGGCCTCGTGCCTGGCGAGCCAGGTGGCGTACCGCTCCTCGACGATACTCCGGAACGGACGTAACTCGGAGTCGAGTTGCAGTTCGTACCGGAGGATGGAGACAAGATCGGTAGACTTGGCCTCGTGCCCCGGCGCCGTGACACGCACGCCGGATTCCTCGTAGCACTGCCACAGATGGACGACGTTTCCAACGAGCGGGATCCGCTCTACTCGACGCGTCAGCTCACTCACTTCGGCCCAGGAGATCCGCGCCGTGCCGCTCCCCTGTAGCGCCTGCATCAGCTCGATGGAGTCGCGGTGCTGGTGAAGGTGGGTCCGGAATGACTCCACCGCCAGGTGTGCGATCTGCTCGCGAGGTACTTCTTCCGCGTGCGTGGTCTCGTCGCGGCTGAGGTCGTCG
Source organism: Sphaerimonospora sp. CA-214678 (assembly GCF_050942215.1). GTDB lineage: Bacteria > Actinomycetota > Actinomycetes > Streptosporangiales > Streptosporangiaceae > Sphaerimonospora. The sequence goes on along the minus strand of NZ_CP192056.1, from coordinate 103,546 downwards.
ATCAGCTGGTCGTGCTTTTGGCGGATGTCGATGATCCGGTCGCGTAGCTCCGGATTGTCTGCCAGTGGCCGGGCGGCCTCCCGAAGTCGCTCGACTACCGCTTCCTCCCCACCCTGATCTGCGGTCTGGGTCAGCCCCTGGCTGTCCACAGCGGCGGCGAGACGCCGTACGAGGTCCCGCAGGCTCGTGCCCTGGCCCACGTGAGCGAGTTCATCTCGCTCAGCATCGGTGATCTGACGGTCGAGGGCGTCCAGCCGAGAAGCCAGCGTCGCGGTCTGGTCCTCGTCCAGGGAGAGCTTGGCCGCTCGTGAGAGCAACTGCCGAAGGCTGAGCCGGTTCTGTGGGTCGCGATTAAGCGGAGTGGCCTGGCACAGGGGGTGGTCGGTAACGCCGACGGCATCCACGATGACGAAGCGATCCTTGGTCCGGACACCCTTATCAGGGGTGACGGCCTGGAAGTCGTCCGCATCGATGGTGCGGCAGCCTCTGCCCTTCATCTGCTCGAAGTAGACGGCGCTCTTCACGCTGCGCATGAAGAACACGCACTCCAAGGGCTTGACGTCGGTCCCGGTAGCGATCATGTCGACGGTTACCGCGATCCGCAGCTCCGGACTGGTCCGCAAGCGCTGCAGCAGGTCCTTGGGATCGTCGCCGGCCAGCTTCGACTTGTAGGTGATCTTCGCGCAGAAGTCGTTGCCCTTACCGAACACGTCACGCACGATCTGTACGATGTCGTCGGCGTGGGAGTCGTCCTGGGCGAAGATGAGCGTCTTGGGGACCGACTCGGTGTAGTTCGGGAACATCTGGGCCAGGACCCGGTCCCGATAGGTCTCGATCACTGTACGGATCTGGTCCTTGGCGACCACCGAACGGCCGATTTCCTGGGCCGTGTAGGTGTAGTCCTCCTCCAGTTCCTCGTACCACTGCATGCGGGTGCGGCGGTCGCGCTTGGGAACGACGGTCCGGCTGCCGTCCTCGTCGAGCGCGGGGATCGTCGAGCCGCTCTCTCCGATCTTCGTCTTGATCCGGAACACCGCGAAGTCGACATTGACGCGATCAGCGACCGACTGCTCGTAGGTGTATTCGCTGACCGGTTCACCGAAGAAGGCGAGAGACTGCGCGGTGGGGGTAGCGGTCAGGCCGACGACAGGAGCGTCGAAGTACTGGAGAACCGCCCGCCACCGGCCGAAGATCGATCGGTGGCACTCGTCGACGACGATCAGATCGAAGGTCTCGGGCGGCAAGTCCTTGTTGTAGACGGCGTCCATCGGGCGCGGCGGCTCGAAGTCGTCCACATCCTGATCGTCGGCATCCCCGGCCGGCAGCGGTTGGCCGGTCAGCGCGCGGTAAAGCCGCTGAATCGTGGTCACTACTACGCTGGCCGATGACAGCACAGTGCCGCCCGATAGCCGCTGGACGTTGTAGTCCTCACCGAGAGTCTGTCCGCTGGCGGTGACATAGCGGGCGAACTCGGCAGCCGCTTGGTCGCCCAGGTTGTTCCGGTCCACCAGGAACAGGACCCGCTTGGCTTCGCCGTACTTGAAGAGCCGGTAGGCGAGCGTGACCGCGGTGAAGGTCTTCCCCGCACCAGTTGCCATCTGGACCTGGGCCCGCTGGCGGTTCTGCTTGAGGTGACGTTCAATCCCCTTGATTGCCTCGGCCTGTGCAGGACGTAGACCATCGGTGTCAAGGTCGGGCATGACGCGGAGCCGGGCCCGGAAAGTGGGGGCCTCGGGCTTCTCCTCGGCCTCGGTCATCCACCGCGCAATGGTCTCCGGGCGGTGAAAGGAGAACACCTCCCGCGACCGTGGCTCTGGATCGAGGGTGCATGTGAAGCGCGTCTCGATGCCGGTGCTCTCGTAGCGGAACGGCAACGGCTCATCGCGCCGCCAGACCGCCATGCGGAAATCGCCGGGGATAGCGGCAGCGTAGTCGCCGGACTGCCACTCGACACCGGTCAGCGGCGTTCCTTCGCGCTTGGCTTCGATGACGCCGACGATCTTGTGATCGACATACAGAACGTAGTCGGCACGCTTACGCCCGATGGGGAACTCCCGGACAGCCACACCACGTCCAGCACCAAGGTCGAGAGCCGCTTGGTCCTGTACGATCCAGCCCGCCTCGGCGAGCATCTGGTCGATGTTGCGCCGGGTCTGAGCCTCGGTGAGCGGCGCACCCTGGCGAGCCCGTTGCGCGATGGCCTCTCGTGTCGTCGGGCGAACCCTCACCGGCGTGGCGGCCTTGCGCTCGAACTCCGACTTGAGGGTGTCGAGCTGTGCTTCGAGAGCTTGGACCTGGGCCGCGACTGCATCCCGCTCGGCCCGGGCGCGGGCGAGTTCCTCCTCGGCCGCTCGCTTGGCTACCGCCTCCGCCTGCTCCCGAGTTCGGGTGCCATCCAGCACAAGCTTGGCCTCGACCAGTTCGGTCTTGAGGCGTTCCAGCTCTGCCAGGAGGTCAGCGTTGGTGATGGACGCCGGAGGCGTGGGGGGCACGAAGGCGACGAGCTCTCGCCGCCCGCTGATTGCTCGATGCAGCAGCAAACCGAGCTGGAAGCAGCGTTCGAGACACCGCAGGGCTGTAGGTACGTGAGCGGCGTGAGCATGCACGGCCGCGTTGCCCGACCGTCGGATCTCATGGAAGGCGTTCGCCACGTTCGGCGTGATGACATCAGCGCGACTCAGAGCATTGATGCGATCCACCAGATCGTGGCCGGCCACCGGGATCCCCGTAGCCTGGACCATGACGGCTGTGAGCACTTCGATGAACTGGCGGCACTTGACGAGAGCACCGTTGGGATCGGTGAAGACGATTGCTTCCGCGCCCGCTCCGTAGACCACCAGGAGCGGTTCATGCTGAAGCAGGAAGCCGAAGTTTGCTGAATGGTCTGCAAGACCGCGGAAGCGTGGATCGTCTCCCACCCTCGGCCCTTCCGTCCCTTACCTCGATCGCCACTGATCAGTCTGCACGATGACGTGGGCGGCTTTCGTGACATACGGGTCATCTCAGGCCGTCCGCTTCGGGCACAATCTGATCACGAATTCCCCGCGAAGCCCAACCCCCGGTTGGGCATACTGCTTACGCACTGACAGCCACTCTCCGCGAGGACGATACGTGCCGGACTATCCCTCCAAGACTCAGGCGTTTCTCGACTTCGAGCGGAATCTGGAGTACGCGAAGCAACTCGTTCAAGCCGGCCAGCATCTCGAGGCGATTGGCGTCACGTCCTTCGATGTGGGGGACCTGTACCGAGCGGCGTGGGTCCAAGCTGTCGCTGCGCTGGACCACTGGGTCCACCAGGAGGTCTACCACCGAGCCATCCTGCTGGCGCAGCAGCCCGGCATCCCCAAGCCGCGGAAGTTTCGCGAGTTCACCGTGCCCATGGATCTCTTCGAGGACGTCCACCACGGCACCGTTCCCCTTGACCAGGCGTTACGCCGGCACCTGCGGCAGGTAATAGGCCGGAGAACCTTCCAAGGACCCGAAGACATCAAAGACGGGTTCGCCATCATCAGCGACGTCGCACTCTGGGACAACGCTGCTAAAGCAGTCAGCGAGGAACTTCCCGACGGGGCGAAGCGCCTCACCGCCAAGGAAGTCAAGCAGATGCTTGGCGCGATCGTGTGGCGGCGAAACAAGATCACTCATGAGTCTGATCGAGACCCAGACGACGACGACCGTAAGCGCCCGATCAGCTCTTCTTCAGCGATGGATGCTGTCGAAACGCTGGAGGTGATCGCCGCCGCGATCCTCGTGGCCGTCGATCGCGATCCTCGACCCTGAGTCGGGACAAGGATGCCGATCACGGCGAAAGCTTGACGGATGGTCTTTGTGGCCCCGTGCCGGATGTCTCGGCAGCGACCCACCTAGAGCTCCACATGAACCGCGCCGAGTTTCGTGGAGGCCGGGTTAACTGGCTGGGGTGAGGATAGCCGGGTCGGTTTGTGTTTGGTAGTGGGCCTCGAATTCGGCTGGCGGGAGGTCGTTGCAGGCGCTGTGGAGGCGCCGGTTGTTGTACCAGTCGACCCATTCCATGGTGGCGATCTCGACGTCATCCAGGCCGTTCCAGGGGTCGCGCCGGTGGATAAGTTCGGTCTTGTACAGCCCTATGGTGCTTTCGGCCAGGGCGTTGTCGTAGCTGTCCCCACGGGAGCCGACCGAGCAGACCGCCCCGGCGCCCGCGAGGCGCTCGGTGCGAGGTACCCGGCCGCTGCCCCTCATCGACTTCGGCCTGGCGTACCCACCCGCGCAGCGCCTCGCGATGGACGCCGAGCTGGTCGGCCACCCGGGCGATCGCGCCGGGGGCGCCGCCGGTCTGCCGGCGGACCTCAAACACCATGCGCACCGCGCGCTCGCGAAGCTCTTGGGGGTACTTCCTCGGGGCTGGCATCGTGTCGTCGTTCTCCCTTCCGCCAGCAGATGATGCTGGCCTCAGGGCCTCCACGAAAGTCGGAGTGGTTCAACATTCTTCGGTTGACCCAGCCTGTCAACACCGGACTTGGCGCAGGTTTCAAGGGCACACTGAAGCAATGGTGGAGATGCGCCCAGATGAGGCACGTGAGTTCTGGAAGGCGTTGATGGACAACGCCTCCTCCCTGATCGTCGATGCCCGATGTCTGCTCTTCGCAGGCTCATACGGGCGCGCACGATCGCTCACCGTCCTGGCACAGGAAGAGCTCGGTAAAGCGCTCTGGGTCTACGAAGCCTTCCAGGACGCCTGGAACCAGGGAGACCAGACACCCCGCACAGTAGACGCACTTGCTCAGTACGGGCTGAGCCACACAAGGAAGTACCTCCAGGCTGTCGTTTTCGGTGACGAACTCGCCGAGTTCTGGGGTGACTACAACGCCATGCGCGACCTGGGGACGGACCAGGAGGCGGGCAGGCAACGGCAGGAGGAGGCTGCGGCCGCAGCCAGCGAGGCCAACCGTGCCAAGCAGCGAGGCTTCTACGTTGACCGCCAAAGCGACGGAACCGTCCTCTCGCCCACAGCGATCCCGGCCGGAACGACAGCGAAGGACCTGCAGACCGCCGCGCAGGTGATCGAGATGCTGCTCATCCGTGACCACTCCCGGATGAAGTTCGAAGCCATCATGCCGTACGACAGCATGCACCCTCAGCAGTTCCGCCTGCTCCCCGTTTCGCACCCCGAGGAGTGGACGGCTGCCTCGGAACTGCCCAGCCCAGAAGCCGAGGAGAACGACTACAGGACTGCGCAGTAGAGGGAATTCGACCACAGTCCTCCTCGCGGTCGGCTGGTGTCACCCCTCACTTACAGCGTTCTCCACGCTCAGGGGAGTTCGATGTAAGGGAGGCCGACTGCGGCGAGTTTGGTCTGCAGGTTCAGATCACCGGTCGCGGCGTACAAGGCTGATCCTGGGTGAGCGGACTGGAGCAGCAACGTCGAGGCGACGAAGCGATCGTCGGGGACGTCGAGGTTCAGCCAGCTCGGGAGATCGTCGCCGGCGGGTTCCACGTGCTCGAAGACCGCGTGGACGTCTCCGGCGACACGGACGCCGGTAAGGACGTCACCGTTGGCGCGCAGGCCCTTAAGTCGCCGGTCAGCGCGTTTGGCGCTGTCGCGGACGTCCTGGTTGCGGCCGTTACGCTTCAGGTCGTCGATTTCACGCAAGACCACCGGCAGCAAATGGACCATGTAGCGGCCTCCCAAGATTGCCGTGTGAACGGCAAGGTTGGGATCGTCGAGGAGAGTGTTGGTGTCGACGGTCAACCGTACCCTGAAGTCGTCGGGCGGCAGCAGCGTGAGAAGGCGGGTCAGGACGTCGAAGGTTTCCTCAAGCTGCTGCCGGGCTTGCTCGATGGAGGCCGGAACGCCATGGGAGCCGGGTTCGCGGACCAGCCAGTTATGAAGTCGTTCAAGCGCCTCGTACATGCTCTGCTCGACTTCGGGAGTGGCGTGAGGGAACAGCAGACGGAATCGCGGGTTCCAGGCGCGGAACCGTCCCAGCAACGCCATACGTGCGCTTTGCAGATCGTCGTCGCTGGGCGCCCACCCCCAAATGGGAAAACCGATGAAATCCCCCCATTCCGAGTGCGTCCGATTGAGATCGATGTTCACGACAGCGGAGTCGTCGACGACCGCGCGGAAGTCGCCGCGCATCGCCTCTAGCTCTGCAGTCAGCCGCTCCCGATAGGTGGGACGGGCGGTCTTGGAACTCATGGCTCCCCATCCTGACCTCTACACACCAGCCGCGCAGCTGGGTTTCCCGCCGCCGCACCCTCTCAACCGCCTGTCTACATCGGGCGCTACCGCCAAAATCCGGTCCGATCCCCCAAAGGCCAGTACCTCGGCTTCCACCACACGACCACCACCCGCGTCGCGATCGAGGTCGGCAAGACCTGGACTCGCTACACGCCATGCGACCACACACAGTGACCGCCGTCTCCCTGGTGCAGACGAATACGCTCATCGGTTACGCGAGCTCATCGGTCTCGACTCCCGTGGCGAACTGGCGTAGTGCGTTTGGCCATCTTGATCAGGCCGGGGTCTTCGATCGGCATGTGGCCGCAGCGGTCCAGCATGACCAGGTGCTTGTCGACCGTGAGCCGGTCGAAGAAGGGCATGCTCAGCTGGACGGGCGTCCACTGGTCGGCGGCCGGGTGCAGCATCAGCACCGGGCAGGCGGTGAAGTCCGCGGGTTCGGTTTCGGGAGCCGAGGCCAGGTAGGTGCGCAGGAACCGCAGCGCGACCCGGGTGCCGCCGCCGAAGCGATCGCGCGCCACCGCCGCGTTCAGACATCGCCGGCATCCGGGCCGGTCTGCCCCCTAAGGCATGGCCGATCTACCACCACAAACGCGAAACGATCGACGCCCACCTGACGGTCGATCGCGATCCTCGGCCCTGGGCCGGGACGAGGTTGCCGATCACGGGCGAAAGCTTGACGGATGGTCTTTGTGGCCCCCTGCCGGATGTCTTGGCAGTGACCCACCTGGCGCTCCACATTCTTCGGTTGACCCGTCCTGTCAACAGGTAGCACCCACGGAGCCTTGATATCTCCTTTGCCACGCCCTTAAGCTACTGTGAGCAATCACTCAAATGCGAAGAGTAAAGGCGCGAGTTGATGGTGATGCGTTCACCAGGCGACCGGCTATGGGGAGGCGCTGCCTGTCTGGCGGTGGTTCTTTTCGTCGCGGCCTGTCAGGCAGGGGATGGCTCCGTCCTGCCGCCTCGCCCCGCTTCGGGAACTCCAACTCCTGCTGTCGTCCAGTCGCCATCGGTTAGGCCACACGACGCCGTCCTGAAGACATATGTCAAGTACTGGAAGGTCCTTTCTGCGGCTGGCAAATCCTCTCCAGAAGAGGGGCGCGCGCTGCTCAGGCCGTATGTCCAGGGTGCCTATCTCGACCACCTCGTTGACGGCATCCGTCAGATGACCGAACAGGGCCAGGAGCCGTACGGCGAGGTGGTCCCTCGGGTTAAGGAGGTGCGTGTCGGTGAAAAGCGCGCGGAGGTCACCGACTGCCAGGACACCTCCATGGCGGGGATGGCCGACCGACGTACTCACCAGCTAATCCCCGGTACGACCAAGAAGGCGACGGCGAACATCACAGCCTCGCTGGAGCAGTCCTCGGATGGGCGGTGGCGTCTCACGGGGCTGAGCATGAAGGAGGCGGCATGTACGCCACTCTCGCGCTGAGTCCGCTTCTCGCGGCCTTCGTCTTCGGGGTTCACACGCCCTCGGACGGTGATTACGGCGCCCATCCATGGGGAAACGGCTGGGTCGTATACGGCCGCCACGAGATAGGGCAGCCCAGTCAACCCGTGTCCGACAGGAGCGGCAGTGATGGAAGCCTGATCAAGTGCCGTACGATCGGGGGCGAGAACGGGATCAGCTATCTCCAGTGCAAGCGCGGGCCCGACGGCCAGCGGAACGTCTTTCAGGGCATTACCCCTGGGGATCCGGCTGCACCTGCCATAACTCCCGAGGTGCTCCTCCAGCAGGCGGTTCGGCAGCTCACGCCTCCTGCCCCGCAGGTTGCGACCGCCCCGCCTCGGGGCAAGGACGGGCTGGTCGGTCTCCCGCACTTCTTCTGGGTGGAACGAAGCCATTGGCACCCGATCAGTAAGCGAGTCACATCGGGACCGGTATGGGCGGAGGCCACTGCTACCCCGACAGCCCTGGTCATCAGTCCTGGTGCTGGCCAGACCGAGTTCTCCTGCAACGGCCCGGGGAGGCCGTACGACCGGACGGAGCTCGCAAGCAGGCAGAAGAGCGATTGCGCATACCTGTTCACCCGATCGAGCGCGAGGCTGCCCGGCTCGCACTACCGAGTGACCGTCTCCATCAGGTGGACGGCCACCTGGAGCGGGTCCGGCGGAGCGGGCGGAACGCTCGCCCCGAGGACGACTTCTACAACCTTCCCGCTGAGGATCGCCGAAGGCCAGGCGTTGATCCAGAGGAGCTCCTGAATGGTCCGCAAGACTGTGCCTGCCCCTCCCCAGCAAGCCGGTAATGGCGTTGTTCCGCCAGCCCAGGTGCCGAAGCTCTCGGCGCAACCGCGACAGCGCCGCCGAGGCTGGCTGCTCTTCGGCGTGCTCGTGGTCACCGGCGGTGGAGCACTCGGCTATCACACCGTCAACGGCCTGGATGCTCGGGTGCCGGTCCTCGTGATGGCCCACGATGTCTCGCTGGGCCAGCAGCTGACGGCGCGCGACATCACCACCACGATGGTGGGCGTCGACGACCTCGTCGCGACGGTTCCTGCCGGCGAACTTCAGCGCGTGATCGGGATGCGAGCAGCCGTCGACCTCGTGGGGGGCATGCTCGTGCAGCCCAAACTGCTCACCGATCAGCTCACCCCGCTGAGCGGCCAGCAGCTTGTTCCCGTAGCGGTGAAGCCGAGCCGGCTGCCGGCCCGTGGACTCCGTCCAGGAGACTCCATCCTCGTCGTGACTGCTCCAGACGGCCAGGGCATGCCGACGACCAAGTCATCTGCCATGCCCCGCATCGAAGCTGTCGTCGATCAGGTGAAAGGGCCGGACACCGACGGCTTGGTGGTCGTCGATCTCATCGTCAGCACGACAGAAGGTGCCGAGCTCGCGGCTCGGGCCGCGGACGGCCAGGTCGCTATGGTTCTCAACCCGCGGAGGCCGTGAATGGCGATCTACACGCTGATGAGCCCAGGCGGTTCGCCGGGCGTCACCACGACCGCCCTGGCCGTCACGTACGCCTGGGGAGGTCGGACTCTCCTTGCCGAGTGTGACCCGAAGGGCGGCAGCGTCGTACAAGGCTTTCTCACGGGCCAGATCGAAGGTGTGCCGGGCGACCTGCTGGATTTCGCTCTGGCGATCGCCCATGATCCCGACCCCGGAGTCCTGTGGAAGTACGTCGTCTCTCTTGACCAGGACGTTCTGGAGTGGCTCCTGCTGCCCGGCATCAGGGATCCACGTCACGCACTCCAACTGGATAGCGCATGGGAATCGGTCGCGAACGTTCTCAAGACGGCTGCCAACGGCGTCGTCGACGTGGTGCTCGACGTGGGTCAGATCGGGGGACCTGACACCCCGATGCGGTTGATCGCAGCCTCGGACCTGGTCCTGATGCTGTTACGTCCTTCTCTCCGCCAAGTCGCGGATGCCCGGCCGCGGCTCGACGCGCTCGGCCGTCATGTAGGCACCAAGGTCCCGGTCGCGCTCTGCCTCATCGGCGAGGGGGACTACACGGCCAAGCAGATCAGCGAGGCGCTGTACGGATTGCCCGTCGTCGGCACGATTCCGCACGACCCGAAATCCGCTGCGGTTCTTTCCGATGGCAAGCAGGCCAGGCCCTCCTTCAGCCGGGCGCCGCTGATGCGCGGGGCCGCCTACCTTGCCCTGGCTATGCGCAGCCACCTTGGCACGCTCCAAGGAGCTACCGATAAGGCGGTGTCGCGATGAGCGGATGGCCACCGAGCGAGGCCTGGCCCCCGCGCTCTGCCAGCGGTTCAGGCGACCCCGTTCTGCTCGCCCGTACGGCGGCAAGTCCCGTCGAAGAGCTCGACAACATGGTGTTTCGAAAAGCGGTAGTCGACCTCACCGCTTCGATCGCCGACGACCTAAAGGAGACCGAGGATCGGGACGCCGCACGGCAGGTGGTCCAGGCCCGGGTGCAGCAGTGGACTCACGATCGGCTGTCCGAGGGCGACGCCGTCAGCTTCGCGACCCAGCGCCGACTCGTGCAGGCCGTCCTGGACGAGCGGTTCGAGCTCGGCGTGCTCACGACGTACGTCAGGGACAGCAGGGTCGAGAGCATCGACATCAACGGCTGCGACGAGGTCTGGATCACCTACAGCGACGGCACCTGCGAGCGAGGGCCGGCCGTGGCCGGCACCGACGACGAGCTGGTCAAGATGATCCAGATGTGGGCGCTCCACAAGAGCTACAACCCTCGCGAATTCTCCGCTGCCAACCCCTTGCTCAACACTGCCCTGAAACCTGGGGACGGAGACGACGGCGTGGGCGTACGGCTCAGCGCGACCATGGCCGTCACTCCCCGACCGTGCGCGAGCATCCGATGCCATCGCCTGGTCGACGTCACCCTCGACGACCTGCTCAAGCTCGGCACAATCAACCGTAGTCTGCATGCCTTCCTACGCGCCGCCGTGCTGGCTCGGCTGAACATCGTTATCACGGGCGGCACAGCTGCAGGAAAAACAACCATGCTGCGGGCCCTCGCCTCTGTCATCGATCCGGCTGAGCGCCTCGCCACCCTCGAGTCCGACTACGAGCTGTTTCTGGACAATCTCAAGCATCGCCACCAAAACGTGATCGCCTTCCAGGCCCGCCAGGCGAACTCCGAAGGCGCCGGCGCGGTCACCCTCAACGACCTGATCCCGCACTCCCTGCGCAAGAACATCAAGCGGATTTTCGTTGGCGAGGTGCGCTCCGACGAGATCATCCCGATGTTCGAGGCGATGAACACGGGCCACCCCGGTTCGATGTGCACGATCCACGCCGACGGCACAGAGGAGATCTTCAATCGGATCGTCATGCTCTGGACTCGCGGCGTGGGAGCCCAGACTCCACCCGCCGTCATCCACCTGAACACCGGGGAGACCATCGACCTGGTCGTGCATCTGCGTATGGACCCATCAACGAACAGCCGGTTCGTCTCGGAGGTCCTCGAGGTCATGCCACCGGCCGACAGCGAGATACCGAGCCGCAACCACGTCTTCAGCCCCACCGGGCCAGGGGGCCGCGCGATGCCGAACATCACGCCTCAGTGCCTGCCCAGGCTGAAGGCCGCCGGATTCAACCCGGCACTCCTGGACCCGTACACCGCCATGTGGGAGGGCCGGTGAACACATCAGCCCTGCTCATCGGGTTGAGCATCTCCGGCGTACTGGGCGGAGTCGCCTGCATTGTCATGGGCGTCATCGGCCAGGGAACTGATGAGCCGGTACGTCCGCCTTCTCGGTGGCCGGCAGTGCACAAGTTCCTGATCGCACGACACCGACTCATCTTGGGCTCTGTCGCTGCCGCGGTCACCGTCCTTGGACTGACCGGATGGCCTGTCGCCGCGTGCACCGCGGCAGTCGCCGTACTGGCCCTGCCGCGCGTGCTGACTGGACGCACCGCCGTACAGCAGATCCGCAAGCTTGAGGCACTCGAGCTGTGGACCCGCCGCCTTGCTGATCTGCTCGTAGCTGGGCGCGCGCTGGAGCAGGCCCTGGAGCAGAGTGCTGCCCGCAATGTCCCGCCCGAGATCGCCGGCCCGGTGTCGTCGCTCGCGCGCCGACTCCGCGTGGCTCGGATGCCCACGGAGGAGGCACTTCGGCTCTTCGCGGACGAGTTGGACGATCCGGTTGGGGACCGAATTGCTGCCGCCCTCATCCTGGTCGCCCGTAGACGAGGCAAGGGCGCCAGCGCCGTACTGCACCAGCTCGCCGAGCTGGTCGCCAGGGATGTGAGCGATCGACGAGAGGTAGAAGCCGCTCGGGCTGAGCACCGCACGACGGTGCGTTGGATCATCGGCATCGTCGTCGCCTTCACCGCGATAGCGGTTATCCAGCGGTCCTATGCCGCTCCCTTCGGGACGCCGATTGGTCAGACCGTACTGGCCGTCGTGGTCGCCTTCTACGGCGCGGCGCTGTCGTGGTTGCACCGCCTCGGCAGCGCCGCTGTAGGCCACCGCTTTCTCACAGACACAGGGAGGGGACGATGAGCCTTCCGGCGGTGGCAGCAGGAGCGCTGATCGGCCTCGGCCTGATCGCTGTCGCATCAGAGCTCTTCCCCGGTCCTCCGCGTTTGGACGATGCTCTCGCACGGCTCGACGGAGTCCGCCGTCCTGGCCCCGTGGGCCGGCTCACCCTACTCATGGCGCGCTTTCCCGTGCCGCGTGACGACCTCGCGCTCCTCGGGATCAGCGTCGAGCGCTTCACCCTCCAGCGCGTCGCCTTTCTGCTGTTCGGTCTGCTCCTGCCTCTCCCGCTGAGTCTGGTGTGCGCGGCGGTCGGCCTTCCCCTGCCCTGGCCTGTGCCCACCGGAGCAGGACTGCTCACAGGTGTTCTGTTCGCTCTGGTTCCTGACTACGCCGCTCGCAGCCAGGCGCGCGAGCGCCGCCAGGAGTTCCGTGCGGCGCTGGCCACCTACCTCGACATGGTCGCGCTGGAGCGGGCTGCCGGTGCGGGCCCTCCCCAAGCGCTTCAGGCACCGGCAGAGGTGTGTACGGGCTGGGTATTCGGCCGCATCGCTCAGGTCCTGGATCACGCCAGGCGCGCTGGCGAGCAGCCCTGGCGAGGCCTCGCCCTGCTGGGGGAGCAGGTGGGAATTCCGGAGCTCTCCGAGCTCGCGGATATCGCCGAGGACGCCGGCACCGAGGGGGTCCAGGTGCTATCCACGTTGCTCGCCAAAGCCCAGTCCATGCGCACCACAGCGCTGACCGATGCCAGAGCCCGTGCCAACAGCCGTACCAGCGAGATGCCCGTCGCCATTGGCATCTCGGTCTTCGGATTCTTGGTGCTCGTCTGCTTCCCCGCCGTCTACCGGATCATGAGCTGAGGAGATCGTCATGTCCAAGCTGCTGCCGCCGGAGATTGCTTCCTGGCTCGCCCTCAACGGACTCCTCCGGAACAGGCTCGAACAGCTGCGCAAGGATTCGGAGAAGGGCGCGATGTCCGCCGAGGCGATGATCATAATAGCCGCGCTCGTCCTCGTAGCAATCACGGTCATGGGGATCGTGACAGCGAAGATCATCGATAAGGCCAATTCGATCAAACTGTGAGTCGATGCGGCGTGCGCAGAGTCAGCGATGAGCGGGGGATCATCAGCGCGGAAGTCGTGATCGCGCTGCCCGTCGTCATGCTCACGATCCTCGCCTGCATGCAGCTGTGCCTGCTGTTCTTCGCCCAGTCGGTCGCGCTCGCCGCCGCTCAGGAAGGCGTCCGCGCCGCGCGGGCTGACGGCGCTCCCCGTTCAGCAGGCGCGGCCGTCGCCAGGAGTTACGCCGAGCGGACGGCCGGAGGATTCCTCCACGCCATCAGTGCCTCCAGCGGAGGGGACGCGACCACCGTCCGGGTGACCGTACGGGGCCGGTCGCTCTCCCTGGTTCCTTTTCTCCCGTCGATTCAGGTCACCGAGGAAGCCGCAGGAGCGGTCGAACGCTTCACGAGTCCTGGACGGACCTCATGAGGGAACGCGGCAGCGCCACTGTGGAGGCGATGCTCGCCATTACGGCCATCGTCTTGGTCGTCCTGCTCGCGATCGCCGGTGGCAGGATCACGGTCGCTACAGCGGCAGTGGAGGCCGCGGCACGAGACGCGGCTCGCCAGGCGTCCATCGCACGGTCGGCCGCCGAAGCCGAAGCGAGAGCCACTTCGAGCGCGCGCGATTCCCTGAGCAGCCGAGGTGTCAGGTGCACCTCCGTGAGCGTCAAGGTCAACACAGCAGGCTTCGGACGGTTGGTAGGAAGGCCGTCCGCGGTCACGGCGACCGTCTCGTGCTCCGTGCCTCTCGATGACGTGGCATTCCCCGGTCTCCCCGGAAGCGTCGTGAGGCGGGCCTCCTTCACCAGCCCCCTGGACCCTTACCGAGGAAGGGACGCGTGACCGATGCGCCACTTCTTCTCTGCGGACGCCGAGCGGGGATCCATAACGCCGTACGCCCTCATCTTCATCACAGTCCTCATGCTCTTCGTCGGCCTGGCTGTGGATGGAGGAGCCAAGCTGCGGGCGGGTTGGGAAGCCGTGGGCATCGCCGAGGAAGCGGCCCGCGCCGGTGCAGGGCAGATCGATCGAGCTGCCGCGTACGAGGGTCGAGATTTCGTCGTCGATCGTGGCGCAGCCGTACGAGCAGCTCGGGCATATCTGTCGGCCGCTGGCCGGAACGGAACCGTGGGGATCGGCGGCCCGAACTCGATTCGAGTGCGGGTCACGGTCACCAAGCCGACGTGGCTGCTCTCCCTTGTTGGAATCTCCTCGGTGTCGATGACTGCCACCGCCACCGCTGATCTTGTCTCCGGCGTCGAAAGGCCCAGCCGATGACACTTTCCCGTCTGCCGCGCGCACTCGCTGCCACGATTGTGCTCATCGGTACTGTCGTCGGCTTCCCCATAGTCTTCTATCAGCTCACCGGCTCACCCCTTCCTGATCACATTCCCAACCTGCAAGAAGTCCTCGACAGGCTGACCGCCCGTGATGACGGCACACTGTTCATCGCCGTTCTGGAGTTCCTTGCCTGGGGAGCATGGGCGCTCTTCACCGTCTCGGTGATTGTCGAGATCGGTGCGCGGGTCGCTGGGCGGCGGGTCGAGCCCCGGATACCCGGCCTGCGTATGCTGCAACGTCTGGCGGCCTACCTCGTGGCTTCTGTCTCACTCGTTGCCGTTGCGCCGGCCGCGATGGCCGCAGTGGACGCTGCTCCACCTCCCGTCGTCGCCATGGCGCCGGTGCACGCTCTCGGCGAGGTCGCAGCTGATAAGCCAGCACCAGCCCACGAGCAGGTCTACAGTGTGCGGCAGGGAGACAGCCTCTGGAAGATCGCCGACCGCAAGCTGGGCAGCCCCGATCGGTGGCGGAAGATCTGGAAGATCAACGCCGGATCCGCCCAGCCGGGAGGACACAGGTTCATCAACCCGGGTGTTATCCGCCCAGGTTGGAAGCTTCGACTCCCAGAGCAGACCAGGAAGGCCGAGCAGGAAGAGACTCCTACCGTCAGGAGCACTCCCGAGCCAATTAGGAACGTGGCTCCTGCAGCCACTTCGCTCATGCGGAAGCCGGCCGAGCAGGAGCACCACAGCGTTGTGGAACTGAGCTCGGGATCCTTGGTTGCGCTGGGGTATGCGGCAGGAATCAGCACGGCCTACCTCTCCAATCGGCTACGCCGCCGCCGTCGCCATATCCCACCGTCGATATCGGAACCTGTGGAGATCACGCCGGAGCCGAAGCCGGACCCGGCGGTTGAGGAGCTAAGACGCGCCCATCTACAGAGCTTCACGGAACGGGGAGAACAGCCTCCTTCGGATGCCGAGCTGCTTCAGGAGGCGCATTCGATCGATGCGCCCGAGAAGCTCCCCGTCGGGAGACATGCCGACGGATCAGCTGTAGAGATCGGTCTCGACGGTCCCGGTCTTGGTCTGACCGGAGATGGCGCTTACGATGTCGCCCGCTACCTCATCCTCGAAGTGCTCCGCCAATCGAGCAACTTCCGGGCCGAGGTCGTGGTGAGTGGCGAACTGGCGGAGCGCCTGCTCGGAATTCCGGCCGACGAACTTTGTCGGCTCGCAGCCTCATTCCCAGCGCTGGTCATCACGAACACGGCGGACGGCGCTCTCAAGCACTTCGAGCAGACATTCTTCACCCGCACACGGATGCTGCTCGAACGCGAGGCATCGGACATCGAGGAACTGCGCGATCGGGACCCTGGAGAGGTTCTACCTACCGTTGTCCTGGTCGCAGAGGTCGACGACGAGGTCTTCGACCGGGTGTCAGCACCCCTGATCTCTCGCGCGACAGCGGGAGTCGTAGCGCTACTCCTGGGTGAGTGGCCCAGCGGCACAACCTGCGAACTCAATGACGATCACCATGTCGTCCAGGTCACAGGTCGGCTCACCGCAGCAATCGCCGACGCCCAGCTCTTTCATCTCACCGAACACGAGGCCGCGGCCCATCTGAAAGAGCTGTTGCCAGAGGAAGAGGTCCACGCTTCTGAAGAGCCTTCGCCCAGTAGGTCAGCAGCCGCCTCCTGGGATGGCCCGCAGCTGGTTCGCCTATCAATCCTCGGCCCACCCACCGTCGCCGTATCCGGCCGGGCCGAACCACTCGAACTGGGCTGGCTACAGCTCAACGCGCTCGTCTACCTCGCTCTCCATCGCGACGGCGTGACGCGCGATCGGCTCACGACCGCCCTGTGGCCCGACGATACGGGCAAGGACGTGCACAACACCCTGCGTCACCTTCGCAATGCCCTGGTCACCGCTTCGGGCTACGAGAATCGTGACAGGAAGAGGGCGCCCTTCATCAACGCATCGACGACCCAGGAGGGCGCAACCTACCGCATCGACCCAGCGCTGGTAAGCGTCGATCTATGGGATTACCAGGCCGCTCTGGATGAGGTCAGAGCGGTGTCCGATCCCACAGCCAAACTGACAGCCCTCACGAAGGCCGCCGAGCTGTGCGGAGGGGAGCTCGCGCAAGGCCTGGAAACCGAGTGGATCGAGGAACACCGCTACCCACTGACTCGGTCGCAAGCCGACGTTCTGACCCATCTCGCTGAGCATCGCGCCAAGAAGGATCCCGAACAGGCATTGGAGGCCCTCGAAAGAGCTCGTGCACTGGACCCCGACGCTGAGGAAACGTACCTCCGCATTACCCGCCTGCAGCTATGCCTCAAACGTAGAGATGAGGCTCACCGCACGGTAGAGCTGCTCCGACAGCGCCTCAGCGGATTGGGAGTTCCTTTGAGCGCGAGGACCGAGAAGATCCTCAGCACGCTGTTTGCCCAGAAAACTTGAGTACCTGATAGGCGGGCCGAGTTGCTGTTGCAGTTTCACGGCCAGCCCGAAGGCTATTCTCTGCGCGAAGATGTCGATCGTCACGTACAGGTCGAAGAACTTCCCCCGCGCGGGTCCGGCGTATCCAGGCCCGCCTCTATCACCGTCTCGCTCATCTGCACGGCTGAGACGAGATCGGACATCAGCGGGGCCGGGACGGCGCCGAACCCGAGCCCTGCGTCCTGCACGGCTGAGGTGAGTTGATAGTGCTCGGCAAGGCTGAGCAGCGTACCGGCCCGCGGGTGGGCCAGGACTTCCCTCGCGGCGTACCCGTCCGGCGTCGCAAGGATGTCGCTGATCAGGGAGGTGAACACGCGATCAGCCAGGGACCGGTCAATATCGGCGATCAAGTCGAGGATGACCAGGCCGAGCCGGGTGCGGAAGACCAACAGCCCTGCCGTCCGGTCGAGCTCGAGGAACTGGCGCTGGACCTCGACGGCCGTGTCGCCGACCGCGCGTCCGGTCGCACGGCTGCACAGCAGCTTTAGACAGCCGGACACCGGGTGTTCCCAGGACTGGACGGGCCCACTGTTAGCAACGAGCTTCAGGGCTGTGTACGTCTGCCCAGCGAGGCAGTACGCGATGATGGTGGCTTGCCGGCCGTCCAAGAGTCGTTGGCCGACACCGCGGTATTGCTCTGCATGGGTGATTGCCTGCTCCCACCGGCCCGCGCTGATGAGCGCCCGGATACCCTCGGCGAGGAAGACTCCCCACAGCCACTTGCGGACAGTGTGGAGATCGTCACGGGTGCGGGTGAGGCCGTCGAACGAGATGCGGTGACCGTCGATGTCTGCTGCGCCGCCAGTGCTGACGGCGTGGAAGAGGGTGTCGAGGAGAAGGTAGCCACGGATACCTTCGTGTGCACGGATGGCCAGCCGAGCGAGGTTGACGAGTGGCTCCAGGGCGTGGCGTGCGTGGCGCGCGTCCAACGGCCAGGCGTGCAGGTAGGCGGCGAAGTGCCGCCAGCACAGAGAGCGGGCCAGAGTGGAGGCACCACAATCGCTCGCGATCAGCGCTGCCTTGTTCAGCGCCTCGGCGGCCAGCGTGAGGCGGTCGGCGTCCGTGCCTTGGGAAGCGGCATCTCCGAGGTCGTGCAACTCGGCGATGCGTACCCGGAGAGGCGGGCAGGCCGGGCGAGGGCGCGCTATCAGAGGGAAGCGCTGCGCGGCCTGCTGCAGCACGGCGTTCATGGTGTCACGCTCCTTGTCTCCTCGACATCGGGAGTGGCCGTGAAATCGCTCCCGAAGACGATGTGCTTGGCGGTGTGGGCCAGGACAGCCTGGCTGGTGTAGGGCATGCCGAGCCGGTTCCACGCGAAGATGACGTGGTGGGCGAGGACGGCGCGCAGGCCACGGTGCAGGACTCCCGCGGCTGTCAGGTCGGCCAGTTCGCTACCGGTAGCAGCGAAAGCCGCTGACCAGTCGGCGGTGAAGGCCAGGGGCGCGCCGTCACGCAGGAGGGGGGTTACGTCCACGCTCATCAGCCGCCGCAGGCCGGCCTCCAGCGGATACCGCCGCTCGGGCGGGATCGGGCTGGGGAGGCCACGGTGGTCGGCTACTCGCGCCCACACATCGCCCTGCTCATACCAGTCCAGCCCGGCCGAACGCAGCAAGATCGTACAGAGCAGGATCGACAGTTCGCGGCGACGCTCGGCATGCGGCGAGCGGGCGAGATACGCAAGCAGGTGTCGGCTGTCGAGGTGGAAGAGGTCATGGGCGCACGCCATGCCCTTGGCGCCGCCGAAGGCGTACAACTCGGGCTCGTAGATGGCCTCAGTCGCGGCGTCGATGTGGCCCTGCCGAATGAGGTCGTTCAGGTGGTCGCGGAGATGCGCCGGCGTCCGGTCGCTGCTGGGCACGTAGCGAACGCGCCAGCAGGGCGTTTTGCGTATGAAGAACCAGGCGGTGAGAAGCCGTTCGGCTTCGGCAGCGGCCAGCAGCGGCGCGAGGTGGGTCACGGCGGTGTGCTCGGCTTTGGCCCAGTCGGGGAAGGCGACGTTGACTTGCCGCCACGGGCGAGGGTCCATTCGGGTTGTCTCCGGTGGTCAGGCCAAGAGCAGGATGGTGTCCCAGCCCGAGGCTGGGGCGATGCCGGTGCCGATGGTGTGCAGGGCGAGCGCGGCACCCGCGGCGCCGTCGAGGAGTTCGGGCTCGTGCATGCGCCGGGATAACTGCGTGGTCAGCCGGGCGGCCACGTTGGGGAGCTCGGCGCCGAGCGGTGAGGTGGTGGCGTCGGCGGCCATCCGCCAGGCCGCTTGGAGCAGTCCGGCTGTTCCGTGGCACAACCCGATCTCCGGAAGTCGATCGAGCTGGGCGGGATCGAGCAGCGTTGCCAGCATGGCGGCTTCGGCAGTCTGCTGCCGGGCGACGTCGCCGAGCGCCATGCCTGCCAGTTGCTGGGCGCGGGCCGTGCCGCTGATCCCGTAGCACCATGACGGCCGGGGGCGCAGCGAGGGGTCGATGCGCTGCTCGCGCACCTGCTCGATGGTGACCAGGCCTGGCCACCACAGGCTTTCACCGTCATGCTGCTGCCACAGGTCGGTCCAGGCGCAGATCCGTTCGATTGCTTCTTGCGCGCCGGCCACGGGCACGTTGTGCAGCATGGCCAGCGACAGTAGGGCCAGGATGGAGCCGATGCCGTGGGAGAGCCCGATGTTGCCGTGCCCGTTCGGGTAGTCCGGGCTTGGCTCACCGTTGGGTGAGACGTTTGTCCACCATGCGGGGAGTTCATCGTCTGCGGGCAGTGGGTCGGTCAGGCGCACCAGATAAGACAGCACCTCGTAGGTGATCCGGTGGTCCGGGTGGCGTCTGAAGTGGTAGGCGCCCAGGCCGGTCAGCCCGCGGATCAGATCGAACTCCTTCATCTCGGGTCGTTCGCCTCGGTCGATTCGTGCGTGAGCTACGGCCAGACGTGCGCGGGTGAGTGTGGTGACGGCGTCGTCCAGGCGGGCCAGCGCGCCCTGGTACCTGCCCGACTCGTCGGTGGCCGCGTGCGTGACGAAGGCCAAAGCCGGAGCGCCGAAGAACAAGCCGGCGTTGGCTGCCGCAGTCAATGCGCCGGAGGCGGCCACCCCCAGCCAGGCGTGAGCGGTGCCGGGGTCGCCATGGCCGGAGCGGGCGCGCTCGATGTGCAGCAGGGCGATACCGGCCGCGCCGCCGGCCAACGATTGCGGCCAGACCCGGCCGGCGTTCAGCGGCTCGACCGCCCACGGCTGGGGGTCGGCCAGCGCTGTGGCGATGGACTCGGCCACGGCCAGCGCGTTCGGTTGCGGCTCGTTCATGGCCTGCTCCTCGCGGTTCGGGTGGTCCAGCTCAAGGCAGCGGCGCGGGCCAGGTGAAGGCACGCCCGCTCACCGGGAAGCGAGGGTCCGGCCATGCGGACGTGGTGCAGGTGCAGCAGATCAGGCAGCACGACGGCCGACGGCAGCGTGCCCGCATCCTCTAGCGCGCGCCGGTAGGCGGCGAGTGTCTGCCGCCGCCGCGCCCAGCAGGAGACGATCTGCTTGCCTGCCGGGTGAGCGGCCAGAGCTTCGTGATCGCCTGGTTGGGCCAGGCGCACGGCCTGGTCGTAGATGGCCCGGTCGGGCGGGGAGGCATCGGCTCGGGTGTGGTCGATCAGCCAGCACATCGCCGTGTCGGCGTCGCCGAGGAAGGCGGCGGCGATGTCGAGCAGGCTGGCGGCGGTCAGGGCGTGCAGGTAGGGCCCTCCCCGGGAGGTGATCGCGGTCAGTTGCGTGAGGGCTGTGACCGAGTCGGCAGCGAAGTACGCCTCGGCCGCGCCGATGGCCGTGCTACCACCGAAGCGGGCGGTTTCCGGGAAGTAGGTGTCCCATTGCACGCGCGCCGTCAGTCCGGCGCGGCGCACCTCCTCGCTCCAGGAGGTGACGTGGGCAGCGGTGGCGGCGAACGCGCCAGGAGGCACGGTGAGGCGGATACGGAGGTGGTGATCGGGGTCGTGGTAGCGCACGAACCACCACTCGGCGCCGCTAAGCGCGTCCACGAGGCGCGGCAGGTGGTGGGTGAGGACGGCGTTGTGCCGGTCAGGGTGACCGTACAGCTTGAGCGAGAGTCTCCCGTGCTGGCCGGGCAGGTGGCCGTGGACGCGGGAGGTCACCTCGTGCGGGAGCCGGGGAGGTTTGGCGGGCCTGCCGGTGGTGGCGAGCGGGATCACGAGCTCGTGGGCGTGGCCGCCGATCCATCCGGCGGCGTCAGCGTCGGGGGCGGCGCGCAGCACGGCGGTGCCCGCGCGATCCACCTGGGCGCGCAGCAGGGCGCGGTGCGCCGGCTGGGCGAGGTCCAGCCGGAGGTACTGATCGCCACCACCAAGGCTGACGGTCTCCGGCAGCGCCACCATCTTCCGCCAGGCGGTGAGGGCGGTGTCCCACTCCTCCCAGCCGGCCGAGGGTACGGGCAGGTCGGCTGCGGTGAGCCGCCACCGAGCGGGCGAGATGATCGTGCGCCGGTAGCGCAACGCGGGGACGAACGGCAGCGCGGTCGCGGGACCCCAGTCGAAGCCTGCGCACGGCGCTCGTAGAGCGTGCGGCGCCTCGAGGAGGAACCGCGCCAGCGGGTGCGTGTGCTGGATCAGGTTGACCGCGTTGAGGATCACAGGTTCGACGATGCGATGGTGCGACAGCGACACCAGGTAGACGCCGTGCAGATCGGCGGTGACGGCGAGGTCATCCAAAGCGAGCGCCTGCGCGCCGCCCGGGTGGTCGCCTACCGGCAGGAGATGCGGTAGCACCTGGGGGGCACGGGCGACGTTCTCGGTGCCGACGTACGGGGCTGGGGCCGACACCTGGACCGCGAGCGCGTCCGGGGCGCCCGGAGGCAGGCTCGCGTACACGGTGCTCATCCGCTGCCGGTGCTCGTTATCGAACAGGTCCAGGAACCGGCCGGTGATGGTGCCCGCGGCGCGTGATGCCCCGGCGACGACGAGGGTGAACCGGCCCTCGGCCAACGCCTTGGGGCTGGGGGCGTCGATCCGTACGGTCAGGTCCGTGCTGGGCTGAACCGGCGCGTCGGAGGTCACCCCGCCGAGGTCGGCGATGATGTCGTCGGTGAGGACGATCTCGCGTTGGCGGCGAAGCGCGGCGTTGTGCGCCAGCGCCAGCAGCTTGCGGTCGCGGTCCGTCAACGCCGCCGCCTCCTCTGGCGCGCGGGTGCCGTCGTACCCGGCCGGATAGCCGAGCCCCGTGTCGGCGTCGACGACATCCCGGAGCGGGACGAGGGCGCGCGGGCCGTAGCGGTCCAAAAACCGTTCATGCCAGGCCATCCAGCCCGTGTTGAGCGCGGGGCGGCGGGCTAGGCGGACGAGGGCGGCCGCTGCCGTGGCCGCCTCTGCCGCTACGGTGGCCGGCACGGTCACCTCGCCGTCCAACCGCAGATCGACCGCGAGCGACAGGCGCTCGGTGTGATGGAGTGCCGCCATTTCGACGACCGCCCGTGCCCGGTGATCAACCGCTACCGCGGCAGGCACACGATCATGGTCGGCGAGCTCGTCGGCGACTGCGCGCAAACCCCTCAGTATGTCGGCCACCTCGCCGATCTCTTCCGCGTTCACCGCGTCCAGCTCTCGCAGGAGATACCGGAGCGGATCGCAGGCCGCCATGGGCGGGCGCAGGCAGGTGAGCAGAAAGCGCTGGGCCACCAGCTCGGCCACGAGCGCGTCGATGGTGCTCTCGGCAGTTCGGGGGGAGGCGGCCGACAGCCGGTCCATCAGGTCCGTGACGGGGAGCGGATCCCGAGCCAGCCGGAGCGCTGTCCGTACGGGTCCGGTGGCACGCACGCTCACCTCCCCCGGCGCGCCGTCCGCCACGGTGCTGGCGCGGTGTTCGAGCACCAGGCGTCCGTCACGCTCGAAGACGAGGTTGTTGGCCGTTACCGTCAAGCGCCGCCGCAGCGCCGTCTCACCTTCCAGCCGCTGCACGACCGCGGCGAGCCATTCCGCCGCGACACGGGCTATCGGGCGGTGAGCGTCCCCAATGTGCACCGTCGGCAGATCCGTTGCAGCGGTGATACGAGCCGGAGCCACCCCGGCGAACAGGCCGAACGGCGTCGCGCGGCCCGAGGCGCGCAGCAGGTAGCGCATCACGGACAGCACCGCACGGCGCACACTCGGATCGGATGCCCTCCCTCCAGCACAGATCTCGCCCACCCGCCGCGCCAAATCGGGGCTGGCCTGCCCCACCGCTGCCGCGAAGCCCGGTATCTGCCATGTACGAGCCAGCCAGGCCCGCCAGGAGACGCGATCCGCGTCCGGGCCGGTCAGGTCGGGCCACGACGCAACCTGCTGGTCCGGCGGCCACGCTGGAGCGCGTAACACCGCCGCATCGAGGTATCGGTACATCAGTCGCTCCCGTAACTGGGGGCGTCCGGCCGGTCGGTGAGCCGCACCGGCCGGACGCTCGGGTCAGGCGTCGGGTTTCAGAAGGGCGACTACGTGCCGCAACTGACGCACGCGGTCGCGCATGTCGAGTTGCAGCCGTCGTCGGTCATGCGGATCAGCTGCTCGGCGGCCACACCGGACTCGACGATGGACACGTCCAAGTCGGCGCTCCAGTCGTCCGCGTCCCAGCCTTCAGCGTCGAGCATGGGTGGTGCGAGCGTTGCCACACCTCCGCTAGAGCGTGCGGTCATGCAGATTCCTCCTTCGTTGGAGCGGATGGGTTCCCCGGTGCTTCCCTGGGCAGATCGTCCGACCTTCCCAGGGAGCCCGGCGGTCTATGGCCACGTGACGACGACGGTCCCGTGCCGTTTGGTGATGACCCCGCTGGCGGGGGTCAGCGGGCTGGCCGGCTTAGGGATGTACCGGATGGACGAGGCACCGCGACGGTGGTACTTGTCCGCCCACTGACGCAGCAGCTCCACGTACCGGGCGGCGACGTTCTCGGCCGAGGGGCCGTGAGCATAGACACCGCTCTCGTATCCGCTGCTCATGTCGTCGCTCGGCCGTGCGGCCCGGTAGGCGAAGCTGTCGCCGCTGATCAAAACGGGCACGCCCTTGAGCGCCGGGCGCGCGAGCAGCTTCTGGTCGATGGCATCCTGATCGGCGTGCAGCATCGCCATGCGCGGGTCGTTGGTGAGCAGGAACAGCGTCAGCTCGTCGGGCATGTCGAACACGGCCCCCGACCAGCGTTCGATCCCCGGCAGGTGCAACGCCCGGCGCAGCGCCTCCACATCAACCTTCAGGTCCGCACCGTCCATGCGTAGCACCACCCCGGTGTCGATCACGACGGTCCGTTCGGTGCGGGATCCTGCCCCCTGGAACGGCACGAAGACGCACAACCCGTAGCTGCGGCTGACCAGGCCGCCCAAGCTGTCGCGCTCGAACGCGATCCAGCGCGTCGTCCCTTTCAACCGGAGCGGGACGACGATCCGGCCATCGTCGGAGAGCTGCGCGATCCACGCGGGCGGGATATCCCAGCTCCCCGCCGTGACAATGATCCTGTCGAAGGGAGCCGACTCGGGCACGCCCTCTTCCGCGTCGGCCAGCACCACGTCGACCTGGTGGTAGCCGGCTTCGTCGAGGAAGGTGCGGGCGCGCTCAACGATCTCCGCGTCTATATCCACCGTGGTGACGCGTCCGCTGTCACCGACGAGTTCGGCCAGCAAGGCTGCGTTGTAGCCTCCGCTCCCGTACTCGCACACGCGCATGCCGGGCTCGATCTCGGCTGCTTCCAGCATGGTGGCCTGGAGGTGCGGGGCGGAAACGGAGCTGAGGGTCAGACCGTTGTCGTCAGTTTTGACGACCGGCGCGTTGTTCGCGGCGTAGGCGGCCTTCAGCGGCTCGCCGGGTGTGAACAGGTGTCGCGGCACCGTGGCGAACGCTGCCGCCACGGGCTCGGACTGGATCGCTCCCTGGTCGCGGAGTTCGCGCACCATGGCGGCACGCAGCGCGGCGGCTTCCTCGACGTTGTCGGTGGTCACGTCGGTCACGGGTCATCCCTCTTTTTGGTCGTGATGAGCAACTGGTCGATGGTGGCGGGTCGCACGGGGGTGTCAGGACCGATCTCGAGGATTCGCCATCCGGCAGCGTGCAGCTCGACGTTCCGCGCAGTGATCCACGCGGCTTCGTCCCGGAACATCAGGCTGGTCGTGGTCTCGCCGATGGTCTCTTGCCCGGCTGTCCAGGTCTCGTGTGCTTGCCTGCCGGTTATGACGACCGTCCAGTGCTGGCTCTGCCCGTCCATATCGCGGACGTACCTCCAGGTGGAGGCGCCCTTGTTGATGTGCGGCATCAGCCGGAGGCCGCGCGCCCACAGCGCGAGCTTGAACACGATCAATCACCACTGCGGATCTGGTGAAAGCGGGCTGCGATGAGGCTCGCCGCCTGCGCGGCCTGCTCAGCCGGAACCGTCGTGCAGACCTTCGTGCCCGCGGTGTCGGTCATCCCGCTGTCCCAGCGGATCCGCTCGACCATCACCCAGACGTTCATGACCCGCCCGAGGACGAGCAGGGCCACACCCCGGTTGGTGCGGATGTCAGCGGTGATGCCGTATCCAGCGCGCAAGTGCTCCTGGATCTGCTGCGCGGTCGCGACGGCCGGGCTGACCGGTGCCCGTTTTATGGGGGTGATCCTGGGGCGTGACGTGGTGTCGTGGTTGTTCACGTTCATCGTCCTCGTCAGATGGGCGCGGCGTGGTGGTTGCCTGCGTGGTCGTCACGGCTTGGGCTATCACGAGCGATTACCGGTGCGGGCGTCTGCGCGGCACGCAGGTTGGCCGTAGGAAGGATGTGGTCGGTCGGCGTTACGCAGGTGCCGGTGCGAGCCGCGGCGAGGATGGCCTCGGTTGCCGCGATGCCGGCCGCGCCCTGGCGCAGCGTCGCGATATTGCTCGGCAGGCCGAGCAGGGCGTCCCGGAAGGCTTCATGCAGCCTACGAAACGGGTCGGCATCCGGCACCTCGTAGCTCGTCACCTTCCCTGCGAGGTGCGGGGTGGGATTGGTGGCCCGGGCTGCGTCGCCCAACCCATCGTGGGCGTAGTGAGTGATCGTATGCGTCAACGCATCGGCTACCACGTAGACCCGGTCAGTGTGTGCGATGACGACCCGCTCCTTGTACGGAGAGATCCGGTTGACCTGGATCTCGGCGATCTCGCCCCCGCTGAGACGCAGGAGAGCCACGGCATGGTCCTCGTCACCGCATCCACTCACACGGGCGACGTTGGCGGCGACGGAGGTGACGTGGCTACCGGTAAGCCACATGGCCAGGTCAACATCGTGAGTAGCCGTCTCGGTGACCACTCCCATGGGCGGTGAGGGATCATGGAAGCGGTCATAACGACGGGTGGTCACCTGATAGACGCTGCCGAAGTCCCCGCCGCGTAGACGTACGCCAAGTTCCGTCACCGCCGGGTTGTACCGCTCGATCTGTATGACGGCCCCGAGGAGTCCGGCGTTGTCAAAGGCTTCGGCAAGCCGCATGGCAGCCGGCAGCGACGGCGCGATAGGCCCTTCGATGAGAGCGGGTATCCCTGCCGCTGCCAAAGCGAGCCCCACCTGCTCGCGTTCGGTGATCGGCGTGGCGACGACGCAGTAGTCCAGCTCCAGTTCCAGGAGATCCTCTGCACTGGCTGCCGTGTGAACGCTGTCGAAGGCGGCACGCCGTACCGGATCGGGGTCGGCCACCGCGACCAGGGTGACATCGTCGAGCGAACGCAGGACAGCGGTGTGAATGTGCCCCGCCCGTCCGAGGCCGACCACCGCTGCTCTGAATGGTTTTGTCACTGCCATACCGCTGACTCCTGCAGATGAAGGGCTGGTCTTGACCCGCAAGGGAACTGATGGGGCACGACGGCGTGGAGCGCCACGGGGGAAGTGCTCCACGCCGTCGCGCCGGTCTATCGGCCGATCTCAGCGAGGACGCGCTCGACACGATCGGCCGCAGCGATGAGATCGCCCACGGGAGCGATCCGCTGGGGCCAGGAGAAGAAGAAGCACCACTCGCCGTCCCCGTCGATCGCAGTGATCACGCTCTCGGCAAGGACCGGTGCAGCAAGGTTGACCACTTGCAGGCAGGGCGTGCGATTCTCCCCGGTGCGTACTAGAGCGGAGAATCGACGGTTCTTCAGTTCAACGGCCAGCTCCTGGAGCCATGAGGCCGCTTTTTCCGGGTCTGCCGTCATATCAAATCTCCTGAGGTTTCTGGGGCAGGAGCCTGACGATTCAGGGGGATCGCGAACCAGACGGCCTTCCCGTACCTGTCCCGCCTGGTCGAATAGGCCACGTTGTGCCGGTAGCCGCAGCGGCCTCGCGACAGTTCGAAGACGATGCTCAGCCCTCGACCGTGCTCTTCTTCGACGCCGGCCACGCGCATGACCGGGTTTAGGGTGGCGCCGTCGATGACCTCCACGTAAAGCTCGTCCTGCTCGGACCGCAGCACGAGCTCGAAGGGCGTCTCCCCGTAGAGGACCGCGTTGCCGGTCAGTTCGCTCACCATGAGAACGGCGTCGCTCACGAGTTCTGGGTGGATCCCTAACGCCGTCAGCGCCCCGCTGGTCAGCTGCCGTGCCTGGGCCGCAGCCCGAGCGTCCTTACGCAGAGGCCAGGCGGCAATATTGGCTGACCGCTGCCGGACCAAAGTCACCACAACCGCCTCCCTCGCTGCTTCGTGGCGGTCTCCAACGTTGTCGCGGATCGATTACCAGCGGTAGCGAGAGAGCGCCGCGTCAGGGTGCGGCGGGTTCGCACTGGAAGTGCGGCAGATTCACACCCATGAGGCGCCGCTCTGACCGCGTTTTCTGTCCTACCGTCGATATATGCATGGTCACGACTTGGAATGCGCGAGGAGGATCCGGACGGATAATTCGGGCAGAACTCCGAACTTGATTGCACAGGAGATCCGCACCTGCTGCGGCTACTCGCCCCTTAAAGCACACCGGCTGGCCAGAGGGTGGACCCTTGAGAAGGCCGTCGAGACGTTTCACGACATGTGCGCACGCGAAGGTTTGGGGGCGCGCGGTCTGACCGTACGATCATGGATCGAGTGGGAGGGTGAGCATCTCCCCAGCCCCGACTACCAGGACCTTCTCTGTCGGCTGTTTCTCACCGGCCCGGTCCAGTTGGGATTCGCGCGAGCATATGGGCCGGCCGAGGAACCCGTCCGCCGCCCGACGGACGACCAAGCCCTCGTCATGGAGGTGGCCCGCGAGTCGCTCGCGCACGCGGCTTCAGCGCAGTTGAGCGATGTCAGCACGGTGACGTTGGAACACCTCGACGCCGAGATCCGCCGAGTCGCAAGCGAATATGTCTACGCCGATCCCCTACCGCTCTTCCACCGGATGCTCTGGTTACGCGGCGAGATCTTCAGGCTCCTTGATGGGCGCGTTCGTCCTGGTCAAGCTGCTCAACTCATGCTGCTGGCCGGTCAGGTTTGCGGCCTGCTCGCCAACGCGAGCCTGGACATGGGGAACCAGACTGCGGCGATGACGCAGGCGAGGGCGGCGTGGACCTATGCGTCGGTTATCGATCATCATGCGCTACGGGCCTGGGTCCGCGGCCTGCAGGCGATGATCGCTTACTGGAACGGCGCCCCCGCGGCTGCCGTGGACCTGGCCCGCGATGGTCAGCGCTTCGCGCGGAGCCGTACGGCGTTTGCCCGCCTCGCCAGCATCGAGGCACTGGCCTCTGCGGCGATGGGTGCGGAGCCTGAAACCCTTCGGGCCATCGGCAGCGCCTGGGATCGCAGGAACGACTACGACGAGCTGCACGATGGTGTCGGAGGCGAATTCCGCTTCGACATGGCCAAGCATTCTTATCTGATCGCCGGCGCACATGTGCATCTATGCCGCCCTGATGATGCGATCACTTACGCCGACCAGGCGATCTCCCTTTATCGATCAGGGGAGCCGCACCTCCGTGCCTACGGGAACGAGGCGATCGCCTACTCGGACCTGACCGTTGGGCATCTCCTGAAGGGGGATCTGGAAGCCGCTACCACCGTGGTGACCACCATCGTCAGCCTTCCTGAGCGCCAGCGCATCGACGGCCTCGTTCAGCGCCTGCTCAGCGTGCGCCGCTGGGTGGCATCCGATCCTCGCTACCGGAGATGCCCACAGGCACGGGCACTCGTCGAGCGCATCGAGGAGTTCCGCGCCCTTAGCCCGGTGCGGGAGTTGCCGCGGTGAACACCGTCGTACCGTTGGGGGACGGCATCCTGCTCGACCTCTGCCGCATGGCGGGGATGGACTGCCGCGATGCGCGACTCATTCGTGTGTGTGCCAACACCGTCTTCTATCTCCCACGTGCCGCTGCTGCCGTTCGCGTCGCGTCGGCGGAGATGGCGGCCAAGGCGCGCCGGGCCGTCCGCATGGCTCGCTGGCTGGAAAGCATCGGTTTTCCGGCGGTGCGCGTTCACCCGGCTGCCCCAGAGGCTGTCGTGGTGGAGGGTGCGGTCGCCACGTTCTGGGAGTACCTTCCGCAACCGCGCCACGCACCACCCGTCGTCCGGCTCGCGTCGCTCCTGCGGCACCTGCACGAGGAGTCACCGCCCTTCCCTGTGGCGCCATGGGATCCGGTGACGGACGCTCGCAGCAATCTCCTGTTGGCCGCCGGGACGCTGCAGGACAGCGATCGGGAATTCTTGCTGGACTGGTGCGACCTCCTGGATGGGGAACTGCCCGCGAACCGGTACAGCCTGCCGTACGGACTCATTCACGGGGACGCATGGGCGGGCAACCTGCTCTGGCGCGGCAGAGAAGTCGTACTTTGCGATCTCGATCAGATGTGCCACGGCCCCCTCGAATGGGACTTGGTCCCGACGGTGGTGAACGGACTGCGGTTCGGCCATCCCACGGTGGAGGAGTTCCTGGGGACGTATGGCTTCGACGTCAGGGCCGCGGTGGGGTTCCCGCTTCTCCGTCAGGTCAGGGAGTTGACCATGCTGACCGGGGCCCTGCCCGCCCTGTCGAGCCGTCCGTCCATCGCGCGTGAGATCAGCAGGAGGATCAGCAACCTGCGTGATCCGAGTGGTTCGGGCCAGTGGACTCCCTACGAGTAGCTGCGGCTTCGCAATCCGTGACGTAGCGTTGGAGTGGACCTTGCTTGGGAGGCCCGAAATGGCCAAGCCTGGACACCATGTGGAGTGCGCTCAGCGCATCCGCATGCGGCAACTCCTGGAGGAAGCCGACCCTCCGCCGGTGAGCGTGATCCACGCGATCGCGGCCGAGATCGGGCAGTGCTGTGGACACCATCCGCTCAAATGCTTCCGGCTGGCAAACGGGTGGAACAGCGCGGAGAAGGCCGTTCAGGCACTGCACCAGATGTGCCTGGA
This sequence comes from Sphaerimonospora sp. CA-214678, assembly GCF_050942215.1. GTDB lineage: Bacteria > Actinomycetota > Actinomycetes > Streptosporangiales > Streptosporangiaceae > Sphaerimonospora. The sequence continues at coordinate 73,289 of NZ_CP192056.1, read as the reverse complement.
GCAGGGCCTTGGCGCCAGGGGACTGACCAAGAGATCATGGCTTGATTGGGAGAGCGGGCATCGGCCTGGCGTGGACTACCTCGACCTGCTGTGTCGCCTCTTTCGGACCGGCCCGGTGGAGCTCGGCTTCGCCACCGATTATTCGCCGGGCCTGAAGACTCCGGTCCCCACGACGGAACGAGAACTGATCATGAGTGCCGCCGGCGAATCCAGCGATCACGTCGCCGAAATCGAGGCCGCCTCCATCGGCCCGAACGCCCTGGACCAGCTCAACGATGACGTCATCCGGCTCGCCCGTGCCTACGTACATGCCGCACCACTTCCCCTCTTCGGAGAGCTGACTCGCATCCGTAACCGCACGTACCGCCTCTTGGACCGCACTCGCAATCCCCGACAGCAGCGTGATCTGTACCTGGCTGCCGGACAGATCTGCGGGCTGCTGGGCAGCGCGAGCTTTGATCTTGGCTATCCGTATGCCGCAGCGGAGCAGGCGAGGGCGGCTCGCGTGTACGGAGAGGTCATCGGCCACAACGAGCTATCGGCATGGGCGGATGGCCTGCTGGCGTGCGTGGAGTTCTGGGCAGGCCGTCCCGCACAAGCGCTTCGGCTGGTCGAACGAGGGCTGGAGATCGCTCCTCCCGGTACGACACGGGTGCGGCTGTTCAGCATCGGCAGTCGGGCATCCGCCCTTCTCGGCGATATCGGCGGCACTCGTGATGCGATCCTCGCGGCACAGGATGCCCGGGGGCCGCGAAAAGAACTCCACGACGAGGTGGGCGGGGAGTTCGGGTTCGACGAGGCCCGCCAGGTGTTCTGTGCCGGATCCGCCTACCTGAGCGCGGGTATGGCGCCGGAAGCGGAGACAGAGTGCGAACGGGCACTCACCCTTTATCGGGCCGTGCCTGCTGACCAGCGGTGGTATGCCGCAGAGGCGAGCGCGTCCGTCGACCTGGCCGCAGCCCGCCTCCTTTCCGGCGAGATCGACGGCGTGGCCGATGCGCTGTCTTCCGTGTTCGCGCTCCAGCCGGACAGACGCGTCGAAGGCCTGGTGAAGCGTGTGGGACAGGTCCGGGTGTCATTGGCCTCGATCCCGTCCAGGGAGGCAGGCGTTCTCATGGACAAAATCGAGGAATTCACGACGGAGACGGCGACCCGGGCTCTACCGACCACCTTCTAGCGGTGATCCCATAGCTCGAGAAGCTCGCGTTCCCTCTCGGGCGACAGTCCGTGATGGGCTTGACGACCGTAGGCGAGCGGCCCGCCGCTCTCCGAGAGCCAGGCACATGTGTCTCGGACCGTCTCTTCAATTGGTCGGCAGGCCAGGCCTGCCGCCGTCGCCTTCGCAGAGTCCACCGTCCACGTCCCCAGGGGAGTGCGCCACAGCGGGATCTCCGTCCACTGCCGCACTTTCTGCTCGATCAGGAACTCGTCGCTTACCCAGGTCAGCTCGGCATCGGAACCGGTCACGGCTTGGCACGCGTTGAGCAGCCCACCAAAGGTCGCATGATCTTTCGGTGCGGTGATGTTGAAGGTCCCCGTAATTCCGTTTTCGAGGCAGCTCAGCGTGAAGGCCGTAAGGTCACGGATGTCGATGGGCTGGATCGGCTTCCTGGCATCGCCAGGAGCAAGGACCCTGCCGCCCCGGGCGATGCGCGTCAGCCACCACGTCAGACGGCCGACGTTCTCCAGCGGCCCCAGGATCACCCCTGGACGAAGGAGCGCGACCTGTCCTTCGAACGCCTCCTGCACGGCGTGCTCACAGCCGACCTTGTAGGCGCCGTACTGCGCGGCGGTCCAGTTCGCCTCGCCCTCTGCGGTACCAGGCGTGTCCGGCGAACACTCGTAGGTCTCGCTGGCCTCGTCGACCGGCTCGGCCGGCCACTCCGGATAGACGGAGACAGTCGAGAGGAAGATATACGCCCCCGCCCTGCCGGACAGGAGCCGCGCGGCGTTGCCCACGACCCGGGGAACGTAGCCGCTGGTGTCCACCACCCAGTCCCATTCGCGTCCGGTGACGAGGGCGTGGAGATCAGCGGCGTTCTCCCGGTCTCCCCGCACGGCCTCGACGCCGGGCACGTCCTGACCCGTCCGGCCGCGGTTGAACGTCGTCACCTGGTGCCCGAGCGCGGCGGCCTGCTCGACAAGCGCTCTGCCCACAAACCGTGTCCCACCGAGCACCAGCAGCCTCATGCCTCTGATCATCGCTCAAGCAAATCGCTACGTCGACCGTCTCGGCCCTGCCTGCTGCAGGTCAGTCAGACGCGGACCCGGTATGCAAACACCGCGCCTTCCTCAGCATCGGCTGCGCCTGATCTGCTGGCGCCACCTCAGCTCATTACGTTTTCGACAGAAGAGGTCGACAGGTTGGGTTCCATCCGCTGCACAATAAAATCGGCCAGTCACGGGGGCAACGGGCAACCAGGACCCGTGGGAGAAACGTTATATCGTGCTCACGACCGTATCGCATGACCTGCATAGTTTCGGTCCTCTTCAGTAACATCCCATGCTCACGATTAGCGACGTCTAACCCAGCGTGAGCAATATGCACCACACGCTTTTCCTGAAGCCCGCGATGCCGGTGCCAGTACCCTTCCGGGTGGCTCTCCAGGTGCCCCATCGTCTACCTCTCCCTATTAATTGGACTCATCAGGTAAGACATGTCCGCTGGTGAGAGGGCCAAGGCGGGCCCGCAGCCGACCCCGACTCGATAGCAGGCCAGGACTCACATAAAGGGAGGGCGCTGAGGCCCGGCCTATCGGGGTCCACTGTAATACCTGGCAAGTAAGTAGCCTATGAACTAAGTGTCGACGGAGAATCTGCTTCTATTCCGATCTCCTCGTTGACATTCCCGGGATTGTGTCAGGAATGCCTTGATTCTTCCATCCTCTGAATGTCGTCCACGAGTTAGTAAAGTTGATAAGAATAGACCCAATCCCGTTGAGTCGATCTTCATTTCGCGGTTCAATTGTATTGACCAAGAAAACGGCGGCACGCATCGTGTGCCGTAGAGAATCGGAGAGCGATTATGCAGAACGGGGTTCCGGGTAAGTGCGTTCCTTCGAGCGTTCCGGGGGAGAAGCTCACGCCTGAGGACATGGCGCGCGTGACATCGGATGATTGGGCGGAGATTCAGAGGCTCGCACGCGGTTACTGCCGGACGGTCGACGCCACGCGGTCACGGAAGCGTATGGACGGAAGCGCGACCATCGTTAAGCAGGGGCACGCTCCGTACGGCACGGATGACGTGTCAGACGACGTCACGCAGGATGCCATTCTCTTGTTCGCGCAGCGTCTGCGCGATGTCCTCACCTCGTGTGCTCCTACTCCCGAGAGTGGCCCTACCCGCGACGCTCAGGCATGGGTCTACGTGCGCCGTGATGGCGGAGAGATGATCATTACGCGCACCACGTTGTGGCGGTGGGCGGTTAGGGATGCTGCCGCGCGTAACGGTTACCGGATCGATGTTCCGGCTGATGAGATCGACGCAACGCCTGGGGCTCAATTCATGCGTGCGGTTCCGCGCGCGGAGACGGTCACGGGGGCCGCTGTGGCGTTCTGCGTCGCGCAGAACAGCGCGACCATCTTCCGTCAGGCGTTCGGCGACGGGAGGGACTTCCCCATCCTGCGGAACGCTCTCCGTATCGCGGCTGATGCTGAAGATCTCGGACGCGCAGGCGTTCTTGCCAAGACTGCCCAAGCCCGACATGGAGGGGCGTACGGCTCTCGCCGGAACGTGATCCGGGTGCGTGACGCCGGACGGGCGGAGTGGCGGGAACTGTCGGAGCGTCTTGACGACGTCAGGAGCACGATGGCTCACGTCGGAACCCCACACATGGATGACTGACGAAAGCTTGCGAGAGGGCCCTAGAGAGCGTTCTAGGGCCCTTTCTCATGCCTGTGATAACGCTCCGTCGTCCCACGTGGGACGACAAAGAATCTTGCGAGGTGCGGACGCTCGGACCGCTACGATCCCCGTATTTAGATGAGAGCGGAATCCGTCGGTACGCGTCTGACGCGGTCGGCGCGATGCCCGCTCTCATGTGCCGTTCAGCGGCGGTATTGCCGCGCTGTGGAACGGTTACGGTGGCCGGAACGGTCGACCGTCGACGCGACGCGGAAACGCTGAGAAAATGTTGCCGCGTGCGGACGGTCGGACCGTTCCGATCACCGTATTTAAGTGAGAGCGAAAATCGCCGGTACGCGCTTGACGCGTTCGGCGGGATACCCGCTCTGACGTGCTGTTCTACGGCGTGTGTTGCCGCGTCGCGGACGGCTAAGGGGCTGGAACGGCCGACTGTCCGGATGCCGCGCGGTGACGTTGAAAAATGTTGCCGCGTGCGGACGGTCGGGCCGTTCCGGTCACCGTATTTAAGTGAGAGTGAAATTCGCCGGTACGCGTCTGAAGCGGTCGGCGCGATACCCGCTCTCATACGCCGTTCTGCGAGGTTGATTATCGCCTCCGTAGAACGGCAACCGGTGGCCGGAACGGCCGAAACCGTCGGTGCGGCGCGCGCGGCAATGTGCTGCGGAAATTGTTGCCGCGCGCGGACGGTCGGGTCATTCCGGCCACCGTATTTAAGTGAGAGCGATTCGCGCCGCGAGAGCGTCGGGTAAACCACGCTCCACCGGACGCGCGGAACGCCGCTGTCCTGCTTCCCACACATCCGTACGGACGCATGCCGCCCGAACGGGCACCCGTACGAACGAGGGGGCGATCCTGTGGAGGTGAATGCTGCCGGCCCGCCCGGCTGGGCCGTGGGAGATCTAACGGTCTCCAGCGGTGGCCGGGTGATGCGGGTGATCGCGTTGGGTGAGGTCCGCCCGGATACCGCGACTCTGGTGGGCGCCGCCGATCCCGGCGGCGTGCGTGAGTACGTGGGGACGCTGGCGCTCACCCCGATGCCTGAGGACGCCGAGGTGATCACTTGTCTCGGCTGCTTGGCCGACACCCATCTGTGGATCGACGCCACGCACACCAACCGGACATCCGGGGCGCGCGTGCGGCTGATCCGCTGCTCACGGTGCTTCGTCTCTGCCCTGGATTTCCGGGACTGCGAGATCCACGCGGTCAGCTCGACCGTACGACCGCATCATCTGGCCCGCCGTCGCCCCTGGTGACGGCCGCCATTCCATTCCATCTTTCCGAGTCTGTTTGGAGTCGCCATGGCGATGACGCATGCCCCGACGCATGCCCTGACCCTGCCACCGGGGTGGATCATCAGCTCCCGGCTGGTGCCCGCGTGGCAGATCGATGCCGATCACCTGCTGGAGCTGGAGGCCGCAGGGCGGACCGATGAGGGCCGGATCCGCTGGCGGTATCGGCTGTCTCGGCGCCGCCGTACGATCTTCGCCGCCTCTGACGTCTGCTCGGCCGTCGGCGCGGTCCTCACGACCGATGAGCTGATCGGCGCCGCCCGGACGGTCCTGCGCTTCCTCACCCTGGAACCGGGGGACACGGACGCGGACTATTTCGACTCCTACACGGCGGCTCAGGCCGACTGGCGGGACCGGTACGCCGAGGAACTGTCGATCTACGCCATGGACGACTGGTGCGGCTACTGCGGCGGCGACCACGCCTCGCCCGGCTGCCCGTCCCGCTGACACCGCCCCATAGGAGACGATCATGAGGCGTTGGTTCGGGCTCTGGTATGGCGGTAGCGGGTACGGCCCGCCGGAGCCTGATGATCTGGAGGAGTTCTCCTCCCTGGCCGAAGCGCGGAGCAAGCTGCTCGACCGGTACCACTACGGCCATTGGCAGCGTTCCCGGTTCGCGTTCACCGACCGTGAGGCCGCCGAGGTGCTCACCCCGTGCGTGGGTGAGGACTGCGAGATCACGCTGTACGGCTCTCGCGACGGGCTGGACTACCCCGATCGGCGGATCTTCCTGGGACCGCGCGGCGGCGCCCGCATCGAACGCTGCTGAGCCTGCGCTTTCTTTACAGCTTTTCGTTCTGTTCTTGTTCGTTCGCCCCCGGTCATTGGCCGCCGGGGGCTTTCTCATGTCTGGAGGACATCTATGACCGCTCGCCTGGATCACACCGTGCGGCTGAGCCGCCCGGCGGACTTCATCGCGATCGTGCCCTACATGCTGGGATTCCACCCAGAGCGCAGCATCGTCGCCATGGCCTTCGAACCCGGCCACGACCCAGACTCTGGGGCGCGAGGGCTACGCGTCAGCGTGCGGGTCGACCTGCCGGAAGACTCCGAGGACAGCCCGGAGATGGCCCGGCACTTCGCTGAACTGCTCACCCGCCACGACATCGGGCGCGTGCTGCTGATCGGGTACGGGCCCGGATGGCACGTCACCCCGGCGATGGACGCGGTATGCGGCAGGCTCGCCGATGCGGAGATCGAGGTGATCGATGCCCTACGGGTCGAGGACGGGCGTTACTGGTCGTACTACTGCCGCGATCCCGAATGCTGCCCACCGCACGGCACGGCCTACGACGCGACGAACAACCCGGCCGCCGCTGCGGCGGTGTTCGCCGGATACGTCGCCCGGCCCGACCGCGCGGCGCTGGTCGCCACGCTCGCCCCCGTCGGCGGACCAGATCGCGAGCAGATAACAGCCGCCACGCGTGCCGTGTGCACGCAGGTCCGTGCCACGCTCGCCCGTGACGGGGGCCAGGGCTGGTATCAGGAGGGCTTGAGGCAGGTCGGCGCCGCGCTCGACAAGGTCAAGGCTGGGCAGGAACTACCGCCGGACATGATCGCGTGGCTGGGCGTGCTGCTGACCTCGATCATCATCCGGGACGGTGCGATGACCTTCATCGGCCGATACGACGACGACACGCACATCAGGCTGTGGACGCAGCTGACCTGCCGGGTTGAGCCGGAGTTCGCCGCCGCCCCGGCCGCGCTGCTGGCGTTCGTCGCCCTACGCACCGGTGACGGGCCGCTGGCACGGGTCGCGGTCGAGCGCTCTCTAGCTGCTGATGCCGGATACCGGCTCGCCACGCTGGTCCAGTGCGCCCTCCATCACGGGCTGCCGCCGGAGGTGACCTCCGGGATCGACCACGCGGGGATGGCTGAGGAGATCAGCGCCCAAGCCGCGCAGTACCCCGACAGGACGCGGCCGGTGCTGCCGGAGGGGTGGTGATCGGAGTTGACGACGGCGTACGCGTCCACCCGGTCGGTGGCGCTGGTCGGCCTCGATCCCCGCGTGGTGGACATCGAGGCCGACGCCGTACCCGGCCCGGCGGAACTGCATCTGGTCGGCCTGCCCGAACTGTCGGTCTGGCCCGCCCGTGCCCGGATCCGCTCAGCGATCTTCAACAGCGGTACGGCGTGGCCGGATGCCAAGGTCACCGTCAGCATCAGCCCGGAGATCCCGCCGGTCTACGACGCGGCGGCCGATCTCGCGCTAACCCTGGCTGCCCTGGCCGCCTGCGGCGTGGTCCCGCCTGAGCGGATCGCCGGACGGGTGTTCCTCGGGGAACTGGCGCTGGACGGCGGGATCTGCCCCATCAGGGGCGTCCTGCCCGCCGTCCGCGCCGCCGTGACGGCCGGGCTCAGAACGGTGGTGGTGCCCGCCGACTGCGCGCCGGAAGCGGCGCAGGTACCCGGCGCCGTCGTGGTCCCCGTGACCCGGCTGGGCGAGGTGATCGACCGGCTGCGGAACGGGACGCTGGACGCCTACCGCTACCGGCCGCCCGAACCCTCGGCGACCGTAGCGCGACCACCGGGGGCGGATCTGGCCGATGTTCCCGGCAACGAGGCCGCCCGCCGCGCGCTGGAGGTGTGCGCGGCGGGCGGGCACCACCTGTTCCTGACGGGGGACGGCCCGGCCACGATGCTCGCCGAACGCCTGCCGGGCATCCTGCCCCCGCTGGGGGTGGAGGCCGCGCGGGAGGTCGCCGAGATCTACTCACTGGCCGGACGATCCGACAGAGCACCGGGGGCATTTCCACCGCTGTGCGCGCCGCATCACACGTCCACGCCTGCTGCGATCTTCGGCAGCGTGGCCGCCAACCGCCCGGGCGCGGTCTCGCTCGCCCATCGCGGCGTGCTGCATCTGGCCGATGCGCCCGAGTTCGGCCGCCCGGCCCTGGACGGGCTGAGCCGGCCGATGGACACCGGAGAGGTCCGCGTCACCGGGCTCGGCCGCACGGTCCGCTATCCGGCGCGGTTCACTCTCGTGCTCGACGCCCGCCGCTGCCCCTGCCCAGAAGGCAGGGAGTGTGCGTGCACGCCGGTGGACAGACGCCGCTACCTGCACCGTCTGGCCCTGCTCCTGCCACGCATCGCCATACGCGCCCCCGTCGCATGGGAGAACAGCGGCGGGGGAGCTGGTGAGTCGAGCGCGGCGGTAGCCACGCGGGTGGTCGCGGCCCGGCTACGGGCAGGCCACCGGCTGGCCGAAACGCCCTGGCGGACCAACGCCGAGGTCCCCGCGCTGGAGCTGCGGACCAGCTTCGCCGCCGAGCCGGAAGCCGTCGAACTGCTCCGCTCCGCCGTGAACACCGGGCTGTTGACGGTCGAGGGGTTTCCCCGGCTGCTGCGGGTGGCCTGGACGCTGGCGGACCTGCGCGGCGCCGACCGGCCCGGCGTCGACGACGCGGCGGGCGCCCTGGAGCTGTGGAAGGGGGCCGACGGTGAAGGCCGGTGACCGCGTCCTGGTCCGGCCCTCCTTCCACATCCCGATACGGCCCTGGTGGTCAGAGCCGTACACGTCGCCGTTCTACTACCCGGGAACGGCCCGCGAGGTCGACGAGCAGGGCGGACGCGCCCGCGTGGAACTGGACGAATCGCTCTACCCCACACCGTGGGAGAACCGCGTCCAGGTTTTCCATGTCAGCGACATCCACAAATATGGCTGCCGCTGCCAGGAATGCGCCACGCCCGGCCGCGACATCTACCGATTCCGCGCCGACCAGGAACGGCTCCGCAACGAAGACCAGCCATAAACAAGCCGGTGGCGACAACGGTCGGTGGATGCTGTGCAGGGTCACACAGCGTCCACCGGCCTTTGGCGCAGCGCATGCCGCTGCTCGTATATCGATGCTGCTCAGAACGTGTTCTGGTCCCTTAGATGCGGACGTTCGAGCCGTCCCGTCTTCCGTATTTAGATGTGAGCAATCAATGACCGGAAACCGCAGCAACGGCGTCCGGTCGGCAATTCGCCACACTTTTCCTTTCGAGCGAGATCGGCCCGCTCCCAAACCGCCAACCAATAATGTGAAAGGAGGCCTGCCCGTGAATGAATGGGAGGTCGATGAGCTGGTGTTCGAGGTCGCCGAGCACCTTGAGGGCTTTACGGCGCTGATCCGATCCGGTCATCCCGCCTACCTGATGGGACCGGCCGGCGTCCGGCTTGTCGTGCACCCGATCTGGAACCAGCAGGGGCGGATCAGGGTGCTCGGCGTCTACCCCGACGGAAGCCGGGGCATGCTCCTCAACCTGCGACGGCACGAGATCACCGTGACGGCCGCCCGCGGGGCAAAGTTCATCGCCAAGAGGATCGAGCGCCGCCTGTTGCCCGACTACCGGAAAGACCTGGCCGCCTGCTGCGAGCGGCTGGCCACGCGGTCGGCCGAGAACGGCACCCGGGTTGAGTTCGCCGAAATCCTGATGGCTTTGCTGCCGGACGCGACGCTCACCGAGAAGGAACGCGAGATCGTTATCCGCTGGCGGCTGGGCAACACCGTCGGCACGTTCACCGTGCACGGCGACACCACCACCAGCACCATCGAGATCCGCAACGCCGACCGCGAACTGACCGAACGCATGGCCTACGCCGTACAGCACCGCGCCACCTGACCAGCACCCGAACACCACGGGCGCACCCGAACTCCCGCGAGGGCTGCGGGGACCGCAACGTAGCGGGCCACATCCCGCCCAGCACACGACACCCACTGACGTAACAACACCGACGGCACCGGCCCGCGGCCGGTGCCCTTCTCATTTCCACCGAATCGGAGAAAGATCATGTCCAAGGAAACTCTGGAGTGGCTGAACGCCAACACGCTGATCGGCTTCACCGTCCTGTTGACTGAACTACGGGGGTGATTTCTGCAGTTCAGGGCACGGATGCTGGCCGCGGTGGCTAGGTTGCCTGCCCGTGAGTGATGAGGACTTCGTGCCACGGGACTTGGCCCGGTTAGCGGTCCCGCGGGTGGGGTCGTTGCAGGCGACCGAGGACCCGTTCGAGCCGTATCGGCTGCTCGACCCCGACGGGTCGGTCGTCGTCCCGGTTTCGGCCTACCTGGGCGAGGTGCAGGCCTGCGGGCGGTCGGTCGCTACCCAGCGGTCCTATGGGATGGACTTGCTGCGCTGGTTCCGCTTCTTATGGGCCGTCGGGGTGCCGTGGGATCAAGCGACGCGGGTCGAGGCTCGGGACTTCTCCCGCTGGATCCAGATCAGCGACAAGCCGCGCCGATCTCCGTCCCGCAGCGGGACGGCGAGTGCGGGTGCGCCGAATTCGGTGACGGGCAAGCCGTCGCCGGGAGCGAAGTACGCGACGTCGACCCAGGCGCACAGCGAGACGGTTCTGCGGGCCTTCTACGACTTCCACCTGGAGACCGGAGACGGGCCGATGGTCAATCCGTTCCCGCTGTCACGGGAGCGACGGGGCGGCCGAGGGAATGCGCACCACAACCCGATGGAGCCGTTCCGGCACGAGCGGACGGGCCGGTATCGGCCGAAGGCGGCCGAGCGGGTTCCGCGGTGCATCCCGGATGAGAAGTTCGACCAACTGTTCGCGCAGCTTGCGTCGCACCGTGACCGGGCGCTGGTGGCGTTGTGGATCTCGACCGGTGCTCGGGCGGCGGAGTTGCTGGGAGCTACGTGCCGGGACGCCGACCCGGGGCAACAGCTGATCACGGTCATTCGCAAGGGCAGCCGGCGTATGCAGCAGGTGCCCGCGTCGCCGGACGCGTTCGTGTGGCTGCGGCTGTATCAGGCGCAGATGCATGGCCTGGTGCCCGCCGGCGGTGACGATCCGCTGTGGTGGACGCTGCGGCGGCCGTTTCGCCGGCTGTCTTACCACGCGGCCCGGGCGATGTTCGTGCGGGCCAACGCCGTGCTCGGGTCGAACTGGACGATTCACGATCTGCGGCATTCGGCGGCCTATCGGATGGCGCGTGATCCGCGCATGCCGTTGACCGACGTGCAGTGGGTGCTGGGGCACGCGTTGTTGTCTACCACGCAGCGGTATCTCACTCCGCTGCCCGCCGATGTGATCGAAAACGTGCTGGCTTTCCATGAGCGCCGCCAGCGCCGTGAGCAGCCGCCCAAGCCCGCTGCCGGATACCGCCCGGAAAGCCTGCAGATCCTGTTCGGAGAGGACCGGTCATGACAGCGAAAATCGGGCGCGCATGGCCGGTAGTACGGAGCGGTGGGCATGGCGACGACGGTGAGCATGCCGCGGAATCCGCCGCGCCGGATGGTGGTGCCGCCGAGGGGATTGCGCTGCACGAGTGCTTCCCGGCCCGGGAGGTCCCGGTATCGTGGCCGCGCACGTGCGTTGATCGCGAGCATCTGTTGCGCCGGCTGCTGGTGCCGCCGTTCGCGTTGGAGCACCCCGGAAGTCAGGTTCAGCGCAGGCTCGGGCTGGTCGCGGTCGTCAACTGGCTGCAGGACCAGCCTGGTGAGACCTGGCAGGAGCGGTGGCTGGCCAGCGGAGCCGAGTCCGAACGCGACTGGAGAAATCTTCCCGCCCGCTGGCGAGGCGCCCTCCCCGCGGCGGCCGGTGAGGGGGACCGGAGCTTGGCCCGACTCGGTGTCGGGCTGCTCCAGTTGATCTGCGCTGATGCGATCCGACCGAGTCTGGCCTGGCTGCTGGCGACCTCACCGCGGATCCGGGGCCGCAACCTCGCCGCGGAGATGGCCCGCACCCGCGGCGACACGGCGGCGTTCACGACGCTAGCCGAGCTGTCCCGGCAGGGCAACGCCGGGCCGCAACGGTCGAACACGGCACTGGCGCGGATCGCGGTCATCATGGCGGCCAAGGGCGGCCAGGTCGCCGAGATCACCGTCGGCGACTGCGTTGAGGTGCTCCGCATCGCGGCCACGGTCTGCGACCCACGCGACGGGCACGCGCACAGCCCGTTCTTCTACCAACTGATACGTGGTCTCGGCGTCTTCCCCGACCATGCGCCCACCGCCTTGCGCGTGCTGCGCAGCCGCGGCCAGCGCACCTGCGAGGAGCTCATCGACCGCTACCGGCTCCAGCGCCGGCCGATCCGTGACCTGTTGGTGGATTACCTGCGGGAACGGCAGCTGTCCACCGACTTCGCGAGCTTGGATCGGCTGGCGTGGATGCTGGGCAAACTGTTCTGGGGCGATCTTGAGGCGCATGTTCCCGGCATCGATTCCCTCCGGTTGTCTCGCGAGGTGGCCGCCGCGTGGAAGCAGCGTGTCATGACCAAGACCGTCACGACCCGCGCCCTCGACGGGCAGACCACGCAGGCTACGACGGCGCGGCTGGACGGGCGCAACATTCTGGCCGTCGTCCGGGCCTTCTATCTCGACCTGGCCGAGTGGGCCGAAGACGATCCCGCCCGCTGGGCGCCGTGGGTGACGCGATGCCCGATCAGCGCAGCCGAGGTGTCCCAGAAGAAAGAACGCACCCAGCGCAAGTCGCGCATGGACCAGCGCACCCGGGAACGGCTGCCCGTCCTACCGCTCGTGGCCGCCTACGTGGAGCGCGAACGCAAAGCCGCCGCCGATCGGCTGAACCTCGCCCGGGCCACACCACCCGGGCAGACCTTCACGATCGACGGCATGATCTGGAGCCGCCCGATCATGAAGGCCGACAGCGCCGCCAAGGTCTGGGGCGAAGACCCGCAGACCGGCACGCGCCGCGACCTGACCCACGAAGAGCACCGCGCGTTTTGGGCCTGGGCCACCGTCGAAGTGCTGCGTCACACCGGCATCCGCCTGGAAGAGCTGACCGAACTGTCCCATCACAGTCTCATCCAGTACCGGTTGCCCAGCACCGGCGAACTGATCCCGCTGCTGCAGATCGCCCCTTCCAAGACCGACGCCGAACGCCTGCTGGTGATCAGCCCCGAACTCGCCGACGTCCTCAGCGTGATCATGTGCAGGATCCGGCAACCCACCGGCGCGGTGCCCTTGGTGACCTCCTACGACCGGCACGAACGCCGCTACAACCCACCCATGCCGTTGCTGTTCCAATGGCGCGTCCGGCTGGAAGATCGGCCCCTGTCGGTCACCTCGCTACGGAACTTCCTCAACCACGCCCTGCACGCCTGCGCTCTCAGCGACGCCAGCGGTCGCCCGCTGCGCTTCACCTTCCACGACTTCCGCAGAATCTTCGTCACCGACGCGGTGATGCACGGGATGCCACCGCACATCGCCCAACTCGTGGCCGGTCACCGCGACATCAACACCACCATGGGCTACAAGGCCGTCTACCCCGAAGAGGTCATCAACGGACACCGTGCCTTCATCACCCGAAGGCGAGCACTGCGCCCGTCACAGGAGTACCGCACGCCGACCGACGAGGAATGGGAGGAGTTCCTCGGCCACTTCCAGCGGCGCAAGCTCTCCCTGGGCACCTGCGGCCGCTCCTATGACACACCCTGCATCCACGAACATACCTGCATCCGCTGCCCGCTCCTGCGCCCCGACCCCGCCCAGCGTCCCCGGCTCGCCGACATCTGCGTCAACCTCACCGACCGCATCGCCGAGGCCGAACGCCACGGCTGGACCGGTGAAGTCGACGGGCTGAAGGTCAGCCTTGCCGCCGCTCAGCACAAGCTTGCCCAGATGGACGAGATCTCCACCCGCCGCAGTACGACCCTCGTATCCCTCGGCATGCCCAGCTTCCCCAGCATCGCCGGGCGCACTATCACAGGTGAACCCGCATGATCAGACCGGCAGTGGCTGATCCACGCGCTCACTCAAAGCCGATGGCGCGCAGCAGTTGCTGACTAGTCAACACCTCGATTCCCTGCTCGCGCGCTCGCGCCGCCAAGCGCTTCTCATTGGTCACCAAAGCGCAGCCCTCAACACGAGCAGTGAAGGCGATCAAGGCGTCACGGCTATGATCGACACTCCCCGAAGTCAGCGCTTGGAAGGTCGGCACGTCCTCGTCGGCCATCAACCGACCGTGACCAAGACGCGAATAGCCGAGGACGAACGCTCCAGCAGGAACCAGCGTTCCAATCTCAGCGAGTACGAGGATCAGCCGCTGGCGGCGATCAAGATCGGGCGTCGTCGCCAGCTCGTCAATCGTGACATGGGTATAGAGGACTTTCAGCTCGCCCCGATCGATCGCCGAACGCACACTCTCGGCCGCTCCAAGCATGTCGATCAGCGGGTCGACAGCGTTCGAGTCCAACACCACACGAAGCATGCTGGGGACCGTACTCGTCGAAGCCGACGGAAGGCACCCATTTCAAGCACCCGCTTCTCACGTCACACGAGCGGGAGCCGACCGACGTTCTTGGTGCAGACAAGACAAGCGGGGCACCGCCTGGCACTACCGCGCCAGCATGCAGGGAGAAGAAGCCAACCACTACTCTGGCCCGATCCCCGTCGAGGACGTCAAGCGGCGGTTGTTCGGCTGGGAGGCGTTGTCCAGCCCGGTCTACGTGGAGGACCCGCGCGGCGGGCTCGCCCAAGTGCCCGGCAGGCAGGCGATCGTGCGGAGCGACAACGGCCACGTCATGGGCATCTTCTCCAACGGGTACGAGCCACATCCCTACGTCGAATGGCTGATCAACACCATCTCCCGGCTCCTGGACTCCGACCTGTCGATCGGCTCGGCCGGGCTACTGAAAGCCGGGGCGGTCGCCTGGGTGTCGGTCGAGGTCCCCGAGAACGTGGTCACACCCGAGGGCGTCGAGTTCCGCCCCCACCTGTTCGGCGCGACCTCCTTCGACGGATCCTTGGCCACCACGTTCAAGCGGGCGGTGACCAGCATCGTCTGCGACAACACGATGGCCGCCGGCCTCGCCGAACGCGGCCAGCAGGTCAAGATCAAGCACTCCCGGCACTCACGGCTGCGGCTCGCCGAAGCCCGCGAGGCGCTGAACATCGTGTACGCGCTGGCCGATGAGTTCTCCACGGCCGTACGCGACCTGTGCCAGGTCGAGGTCTCCCGGCGGGAGTGGAACAAGTTCCTGGACGCCCACATCCCGATGCCCGACGAGCGAGGCCGCAGCCGCACCATGGCCGAGCACAAGCGCGACACCCTGACCAAGCTCTGGGACCACGATCACCGGGTGGCACCCTGGAGCGGTACGGCCTGGGGCGTCGTCCAAGCAGTGAACACGTTCACGCATCACGAGCAGCACGTACGCGGCGCCGAACGAGCCGAACGCAACATGCTCCGCGCCGTCACCGGCGGCATCGACGACCTCGACCAAGGCACCCTGATCACCCTGTCCAAGGTCCTCGACCGCCCACTCACCGCCGCCGCAGCGTGACCTCGGGGCGTCGAACCTGTACGGCTCCCCCACCCCAGGGTGGCGGGAGCCTGCACTTTGGACGATCGCCTGGGAGTAGACATCGGCGGTGACGGCGACATAGACGTTCCCGCACCAAGCGGTGCATATCCTCCGTCAGGACCTGTCGGGCGAGCCGCCGCATGTGGTCGGTAGGGTCTTAGCTCTACCGCTTGTAGTGCAAGGAGATCGTCCCTCCGTGTCCCGTCAAGAGCCTGACCGTGATCGCATTTGCGGCTGTGACGGCCCTCGCAGCGTTGACGGGCTGCGCAGGCAGCCAGGCCGACCAGATGCTGGCCGCTCAAGGCGCCGTGCTCCCGGTCGCGATTCCCTCGATTCTGATCACCGACGGCAAGGGCCACGGGGCCCGTGCTCTCGGTGCCATCACGTACGACGATCTGCTGGATGCCGTTATCAAGGTGGCCGAGGACGGCGGCCGGTGACCAATGGAGACCATGACCGATGGGTGACATAGGTGCTGTAGTCGCGACCGGTTCGCTGCTGGTGGCCCTGCCGATCGCAGTGGCCGCCGGGCTGGTGTCGTTCGTCTCCCCGTGCGTGCTGCCTCTCGTGCCCGGCTACCTGTCGTATGTGACGGGCATGAGCGAGGACTCCAGGCGGGGCCGGATGGTGCTCGGGAGCGCCCTGTTCGTGCTCGGTTTCGCGGCGGTGTTCGTGCTCGGCGGGGCGCTTTTCGGCGGGCTCGGGGGCGTGCTGTTCGGCAACGCCGAAGTGATCACGCGGGTGCTCGGCGCGGTCACGATCGTCCTCGGGCTGGCGTTCCTCGGGCTGATCCCGGGTCTGCAGCGGGACGTGCGGATCCACCGGCTTCCGGCGGCCGGCCTCGCCGGAGCGCCGCTGCTCGGGATCGTCTTCGGTCTCGGCTGGACGCCCTGCATCGGGCCGACGCTGGCCGTGGTCCTCACGCTGTCGGTCGACCAGGGCAGCGCCGCCCGTGGTGCCGTGCTCGCCTTGGCGTACTCGCTCGGTCTCGGCCTGCCGTTCGTGCTGGCCGGGCTGGCCTACCGGAAGGCGCTGCACGCGTTCAAGGCGGTGCGCCGTCACACGCGGCTCATCACTCGCATCGGGGGTGCCATGCTGGTCGCCGTGGGCGTGCTGCTCGTGACCGGCCTGTGGGGCGAGATGATCGCCGGTCTGCAGGGCTGGATCGGCGCATTTGAGACGGTGCTCTGATGACGGCCCCCGAAGACACCGAGGCGGCTCTGCCCTACGCAGAGGCGACAGCGAACGATATCGAGACGGCGACCGCGCCGGTCGAGCGCACCTCGCCAGAGTCCGTCGAGCGGCGGAGCGGTCTGAAACCGGCTGGGCTGGGATTGGCCGGCTGGCTGCGCTGGGGCTGGCGGACGCTCACTTCGATGCGTACCGCGCTGATCCTGCTGTTCCTGTTCGCGCTCGCGTCGATCCCCGGTTCGATCTACCCGCAGCGCGGCGTCGATCCCGGCCAGGTCGCGCGGTATTTCCAGGACAGCCCGACCGCGGCTAAATGGCTGGACCGGTTCTGGCTGTTCGACGTGTTCAGCGCGCCGTGGTTCGCTGCGATCTATCTGCTGCTGTTCGTCTCGCTGGCCGGGTGCGTGCTGCCCCGGGCGATGCTCCATGTCAAGGAGATCCGCCGCAAGCCTCCGGCCGCGCCGCGCAACCTGCTGCGCTTGCCGTACGGCGAGGCCTTCGAGGGTGACCTGACCGTTGGGGAGGCGGCGGCGCGGCTGCGCCGCAAGCGTTTCCGCGTCGTGACCGGGCCCGACTGGGTGGCGGCGGAGAAGGGCTACCTGCGCGAGACCGGCAACCTGCTCTTCCATCTCGCGCTGCTCGCGCTGCTGTTCGCGGTGGGCGCCGGCGCGCTGTACGGCTATCGCGGCAACGTGCTCGTGGTGGAGGGCGACGGCTTCGCCAATTCGGTGGCGGCCTACGACCGGTTCATCCCGGGGCAGCGGGTGTCGGCCGAGTCGCTGGAGCCGTTCTCCTTCACCCTGAAGGACTTCCAGGCCACCTACGTGGCGGCCGGGGCCAAGCAGGGCCAGCCGCTCGACTTCAGCGCCATGCTCTCGGTCCAGGACTCCCCGACGTCCGCGCCACGCGAGTTCGACCTCAAGGTCAACGACCCGCTGGATGTCAACGGCACGCTGACCTATCTGATCGGGCACGGCTACGCCCCGACATTCAAGGTGACCGATGGCAAGGGACGGGTGGCCTATGACGGTGCGGTGCCGTGCATCCCCGAGAGCCAGGCCACCTTCACGTCCGAGTGCGTGATCAAGATCCCGGACGCTGAGCCGCTGCAGCTCGGCTTCCTGGGTCGTTTCCTGCCCACCACCGTGCCCAATGGCGATGCGTGGGTCTCGGTGTTCCCGGGTGCGGCCAACCCGACGGTGCAGATCTTCCCGTTCGGAGGGGACCTCGGCTTGGATTCGGGCCGGCCGCAGTCGGTCTACCAGCTCGATACCGACGGGCTGAAGCCGCTGGGCAAGATGTCGGCCGAGCCCAAGCCGCTGGCCGTCGGCGACACCCTGGAGCTGGCCGACGGCGCCGGGAAGATCCAGTTCACCGGGGTCAAGGAGTGGATCAGCCTGCAGACCACCTATGACCCGGGCCGGGTGCCCGCGCTGCTGGCCGCCACGGCGGCCGTCCTCGGGCTGGTGCTGGCCCTGACCATCCGCCGCAGGCGGGTCTGGGTGCGGGTGACGGACGGGAAGGTCGCGGTGGGAGGGCTGACCCGCACCGAAGGCGGTGGCGCGGCCTTCTCGGCGGAGTTCGCCGAGATCGTCACCATGCTTCGTGAGGAGTAGTGAGTATGCCTATGCAGATCAATGAGGGATTGGCCACGCTGAGCGATCAGATCGTCCTGGTGACCGTCCTGCTCTATCTGGTCGCGATGATCGGTTTCGCGTTGGAGCTCGCCTTCGGCCGCGCCCGTACGGCGGTCGCCCCTGGTCAGGCAGAGCGACTCAAGCAGCGCGAACTGGTCGGTGTCGGTGCCGCCAGGGGCGACGTTGGCGCCCGGGAAGGTGCCGAGGACGGTGGCGGTGCGAGCGGTGAGGGCGGGAGCCGTACCGAGCCGGAACCGGTCGGCCGTACTGAGCCGAAGCCGGCGGGCTGGGCGGTCAGAGCGGGCAGCGTGGCGGTCGTCCTGAGCTGGATCGCATGGGGCGGTAACCTCGCCGCCATCCTCGCCCGGGGGATCGCCGTCGATCGGTGGCCGTGGGGCAACATGTACGAGTTCGTGGTGGCGATGTGCTTCGCCGCGGTCACCACATTTCTCGTGCTGCTGATCCGCTGGCCGATCCGCTTCCTCGGCGCGTTCGTCACGGTGACCGCCGCCCTCGGGCTCGGCTTCGCCGTGCTGTTCCTGCACGTCCAGGCCGGGCCGGTGCCGCCGTCGCTGAACACTTACTGGATCGCCATCCACGTCTCGGCGGCCATCGTGGCCAGCGGGCTGTTCACCGTGGCCGCCGTCTGCGCGATCCTCTACCTGGTCCGCAACGATGGGCGGCCCTCCGTCCTGCCCTCCAGGGCGGACCTTGAGCGGGTCGTCCACAACGCGATCGTGATCGCTTTCCCGATCTGGACGTTCGCCGTCATCGCGGGCGCCCTATGGGCGGACCGCGCGTGGGGCCGCTACTGGGGCTGGGATCCCAAGGAGGTCTGGTCCTTCATCACTTGGGTCGTCTACGCCGCCTACCTGCACGCCCGCGCGACCGCCGGATGGCGTGGCAAGGCCGCCATCATCGTGTCGCTCGTCGCGTTCGCGTGCCTGCTGTTCAACCTGATCGGGGTGAACATCTTTCTGGGTGGCCTCCACTCCTACGCCGACGTGCCCAAGTAGCTTCCGCTTGGAAATCCTGGCAGGGGAAAGGCGGGAGTGCCTCAGCGCTGCAGCACGAGCGGGAACCAGAACGGTCGTGGTGCCGCCGAATGCGTGCTGTGAGTAGCGCGATCTTCTGAGGCAGCAGTGATCGGCAGTCCCGAACCCTTCCCACCCGCTACTATCGAAACTAGTAGAAACGGTTAGAATCTGGCCATGTTGTGCGATCTGCGGTTGCGTGCCGCCGCCGTCCTGTCCGCCCTCGTCGTAGGCGTTTCGGCCTGTGGGGGGTCTCAGCCGGCGTCGGAGCCCGATCCTGATGATCCCGGGATCGGGCACATCCACGGGCTGGGCATCGATTCCGCCGACAACGCGCTGTACGTGGCAGGCCACTACGGTCTGTTCAAAATCAATTCAGCGGAAACGGCCGAGCGGGTGGCGGGACGCATCAACGACTACATGGGCTTCACGATCGTCGGGCCGAAGACCTTCCTGGCCAGCGGCCACCCGGGCGACCCGAATGCGACCAGCCCGCACTTGGGACTGATTCGTACCACGGACGCCGGGCACACCTGGACCACCGTCTCCGAGGGCGGCAAAGCCGACTTCCATGCGCTGCAGGCCGCCGGTGATCACCTGTATGGCTATGACAGCCAGTCGGCGCGAGTGAAGGCGAGCACCGACCAGGGGCGCAGCTGGACGAACGGCGCGCAAGAATCTGTGATCGATCTGGCGGCCAATGGTGCCGACCCCGTGCGGCTGTACGCCACGACCCCGGATGGCCTGCGGGTGAGCACGAACGGCGGCCAGGACTTCGCCCCTGTCGAGGGGGCGCCCCTGCTCAGCCATGTCGACTCCCCTGCCAAGGATCTGCTGATCGGCCCGGATGCCGAAGGGGTCATCCGGAGCAGCACCGATGGGGGCCGCACCTGGCAGACAGGGGGCAGACTTCCCGGTCAGGCAGCCGCTTTCACCGCTGTCGACGGGAAACACCTGCTCGCCGCCATGGAGGACGGAACGGTCTACGAGTCACGAAACGGCGGACAGGACTTCAGCGTCGTGTTCCGCCCCGCTCTGCGATGAACAGGCGCATCGACGCACCTCCGCCCACCACCGGTACGGCCGCCGGCACCCGGCGCCTTCCCCGCTCCCTCCGGCGCCGGGTCCTGGTCGTATCGGCGTCCGTGCTCGGCGTCGCGCTGCTGGCCTATGGCGTGCCCGCGATCGCCCTGGCCGGTGAGGTCCCGCCAGGGACTCGCGTCGACGGCGTCGACATCGGCGGCATGTCGCCCGATGCCGCGCAGGCCAAGCTGGAACGCGAGATCGGCAAGCGGGCCGAGTCTCCAATCACACTTCGCGCGGCGGGCAAGACGGTACGGCTGCCGCCCGCGGAACTTGGCTTGACCTTCGACGCCGAGACGACCGTGCAATCCGCGCTGGGCGGAGCGCTCACCCCGGGCGGCATCATCCGCTCGCTGTTCGGCAGCCGCGAGATCCCGCCGAAGGTCACCGTGGACGAGCAGCGCCTGTCCACCGCTATCGCCTCCCTGGCCCGACGCGTCGACACCAAGCCTCGCGAGGGCGGCATCCGCTATCACGATCTCCAGCCGCAGGTCATATCGCCAAAGCCTGGGCGCTCTCTTGATCGTGCTGCGGCAATGACGGCCGTACGCGCGGCCTTTCTCAAGGGCGGATCGGTCAAGTTGGCCGTCCGTCCGGTGCCGCCGACGGTCCCCGCCGCAGAGATCAAGCGGGCCGCGGCGAGCCAGGCCAAGACGGCCGTGGCGGCTCCGCTGACCCTGACCAGCGGCGGCAAGCGGACCGAGCTGTCCCGCGACCAACTGGCGGCGGGCCTGCGCTTCGTCGCGGACGGCAAGGGCGGGCTGCGACCTGTCTTCGATGGGAAACAGATCGCGCCCGAGCTGGACAAGGCGCTGATCGACGCGGGTCAGCGCCCGAAGGACGCCTCCTTCAAGATTGTGAACGGCACGCCGCGCGTCATCCCCGGCAAGGTGGGCCGCGGCATCGACGTCAAGGCTCTCGGTACGGCGATCGCCACCACCGTGGGCTCAGGTAGCCGGACCGTCGAGGTGCCGGTGACCGAGACGCAGCCGCGGATTTCCACGGAAACGGCCAAGGGACTCAGCATCAAGGAGAAGGTCAGCTCCTTCACCACGCGTTATCCCTGCTGCGCGCCACGGGTGACCAACATCCACCGCATCGCTGACATTGTGGACGGCTACGTTGTCAAGCCCGGTGAAACGTTCTCGCTCAACGGTCTGGTGGGCAAGCGCGACAAGGCACGCGGCTTCGTCGAGGCACCCATGATCCTGAACAACCGGTTCGTCAACGACGTGGGCGGTGGAATCTCGCAGTTCGCCACCACCATGTTCAACGCGGTGTTCTTCGGCGGTTTCCAGGACGTACAGCACATGCCCCACCAGTACTACATCTCCCGCTATCCGGCGGGGCGGGAATCCACGATCTCCTATCCGCAGCCGGACTTCCGCTGGCGCAACGACTCCCCGTACGGCGTACTGATCAAAACCTCGTACACGGACACCTCGGTCACTGTGCAGTTCTGGAGCACCAAGCGGTACGACATCGAATCCCAGAGCTCGCCCCGCTACGCCATCAAGCCCATTCCGACCCTCACCGACTCCGAATCCGAATCCGAATCCGAATCCGAGTGCATCCCGATGAGCGGCGCGGAGGGCTTCACGATCGATGTATGGCGCATCTTCAAACAGGACGGCAAGGTGGTCCGCAAGCAGCGGTTCCACACGGTCTACGACCCCGAGCCCCGGCTAACCTGCGGCTGACGGTTCCCAGGGAGTAGATGGCCCCCGGGGAACCTCTGCTCCTTCTCAGGCTGTCATCGCACGATGGCGTCCGGTACAGCGGTGTTGCCCGCCCTTTGACGAACGGCGCCGTCTCGCCGACCGCCGCAGGTCTGCCGGCGAGCATCCCGCATACCACTCCCTCAAGTCTGCGGGGGGATCGCACAGCCGCCCAGTGGCATCCGAGCCCCGGCGTCGAGGGCGGGCCGTGGGTCAAGTACGGTCCTATTACTAGGCTTACTAGTAGAGAGACTGCTTGTACCGGTGAAATCACGCCCCTTGATCTTCCTGATCTTCGCTCTCGCTCTTGTAGCTTTGACCGGCTGTGCGGGCAACCAGAACTCGCAGTCGTCGTCCCTCGGCGACACCCGTTTCGTCGCAGGGGACGGCAAGGTTGAACTCTTCGCCCCGGCAAGCCGTCGAGCGGCTCCGGCAGTTGAGGGCTCCAGCCTGGAGGGTGAGACGGTTCGCCTCAACAAGAGCAGGGTCACCGTGATCAACTTCTGGGCCTCCTGGTGCGCCCCGTGTCGCATCGAAGCGCCTGCGCTCAAGGACATCGCCGCGGAGACCAAAAGCCGCGGCGTCGAGTTCATCGGCATCAACTTCAAGGACCAGAAGTCCTCCGCGCTGGCCTTCGAACGTGGAGTCAAGAGCGGGTATCCGAGCATCTACGACCAGAGCGGGAGGCTTCTGCTCGCGTTCCAGGGCACTGTCCCGCCGGCGGCCATCCCGTCAACCCTGATCATCGATCGTCATGGGCGAATCGCCGCCCGAGCACTCGGTGCGGTCAAGTACAGCGATCTTCTCAAGACATTAACCGAAATCATGAATGAACCGTAGGGGAACGTGGTGGTCTATAGCGATCTTGGGGGGCTGGCTCCTATCGGGCATTCGTCCAGTTCATGCCGACACGGTTTACCCACTCACCCGCTGATGCGAGACGTGATCACGCGACGGCTGCCGCCGAGACGCCGACGGGGCCACAGGTCATCGACGACCTGCGGCCCCGCCGTGTGGGTCGGGTCAGGTGAAGCGGCGTAGCCGCAGGCTGTTGCTGACCACGAAGACGCTGGAGAACGCCATCGCGGCTCCGGCGATCATCGGGTTGAGCAGGCCGGCGGCGGCCAGCGGCAGCGCGGCCACGTTGTAGGCGAACGCCCAGAACAGGTTGCCCTTGATCGTGCGCAGAGTCCGCCGTGACAGCCGGATCGCGTCCGCCGCCACCCGCAGGTCACCACGGACCAGGGTGAGGTCGGAGGCCTCGATGGCGGCATCGGTGCCGGTGCCCATGGCCAGACCGAGATCGGCCTGGGCGAGTGCGGCGGCATCGTTGACGCCATCACCCACCATGGCGACGGTCCTTCCCTCGCCCTGCAGCCGCCTGACCACGTCCACCTTGTCCTTGGGCAGTACCTCGGCGATCACGTCGTCGATCCCCACCTCGGCAGCCACGGTCTTCGCCACGGCCTCATTGTCGCCGGTGAGCAGGACCGGCGTGAGCCCGAGTGCGCGCAACTGGCCGATGGCCTCGGCGGAGGTGGGCTTGACCACGTCGGCCACGACCAGGACTGCGCGTGCCTTGCCGTCCCAGCCGACGGCGACAGCCGTACGGCCTGCGGCCTGAGCGGTGTGCAGGGCCTGTTCAAGGTCGGCGGGCAGGTACTGGGACCACTCGGCGAGCAGCCGGGGCCTGCCGACCAGGACGGCGTGGCCGTCGACAATGCCCTGCACGCCCAGACCTTCGACGTTGGCGAAGTCTTCAGGGACGGGCAGAGAGCCGACTTGGTCAGCGGCGCCGCGCGCGATGGCCCTAGCGATGGGGTGCTCGGAGGCGTGCTCCAGCGCGCCGGCCAGGCGCAGCACCTCGTCAGCGTCCTCTCCATCGGCCACGTGCGACTCCACCAGGGTCATCTTGCCCTCAGTAACGGTGCCGGTCTTGTCCAGCACGACCGTGTCGATCCTGCGAGTGGATTCCAGCACCTCGGGTCCCTTGATCAGGATGCCGAGCTGGGCGCCGCGTCCGGTGCCGACCAGCAGCGCGGTCGGGGTGGCCAGGCCCAGCGCGCAGGGGCACGCGATGATCAGCACGGCTACCGCCGCGGTGAAGGCGGCTGCCACGCCCTGGCCGGTGCCGAGCCAGAAGCCCAGCGTGCCGACGGCCAGCGCGATCACGATGGGCACGAAGATCCCGGAGATCCGGTCGGCCAGCCGCTGCACCTGCGCCTTGCCGGTCTGGGCCTCCTCGACCAGGCGGGCCATCTGGGCGAGCTGGGTGTCGGACCCGACTCGGGTGGCGCGCACGACGAGACGGCCGCCTGCGTTGACGGTCGCGCCGGTGACCGGATCGCCCGGCCGTACTTCCACCGGGACCGACTCGCCGGTCAGCATGGAGGCGTCGACGGCGGATGAGCCCTCTTCGACGACCCCGTCCGTGGCGATCTTCTCGCCGGGTCGTACGACGAACCGGTCCCCGGTGGCAAGCTGGTCAGTGGGGATGCGGACCTCAGTGCCGTCGCGGAGCACCGCGACGTCTTTCGCGCCGAGTTCCAGCAGGGCGCGCAGGGCGGCGCCCGCGCGGCGCTTGGAGCGGGCCTCGAAGTAGCGCCCGGCGAGGATGAACGCGGTGACCCCGGCGGCGGCCTCCAGATAGATGTTGCCCGACCCGTCGGTGCGCTCGATCGTCAGCACGAACGGGTGGGTCATGCCCGGCGTGCCGGCGGTGCCGAAGAACAGCGCCCACAGCGACCAGCCCAGCGCGGCGATCGTGCCGAGCGAGACGAGTGTGTCCATGGTGGCCGTGCCGTGCCGCAGGTTCACCCACGCCGCCCGGTGGAACGGCCACCCCGCCCAGACCACGACGGGGGCGGCGAGCGTGAGTGACAGCCACTGCCAGTTCGTGAACTGCAGCGCCGGGATCATCGCCATCGCGATCACCGGGACGCTCAGCACCAGGGAGGTGACCAGCCGGTGACGCAGGGGACGCAGTTCATCCTCGGGCTCGGCTTCTCCGACTGATTCGGCCCGGACAGGTGCGGGCAGCGCGGCGGTGTAGCCCGCTTTCTCTACCTCGCTGATCAGCTCCCGCGGGTCGAGCCCGTCGGGGAAGGTGACCGTCGCCTTCTCGGTAGCGTAGTTGACCGTCGCACTCACGCCCTCCAGCTTGTTCAGCTTGCGCTCGATACGGTTGGCGCAGGACGCGCAGGTCATACCGCCGATCGACAGTTCGACGGTGCCTTGCGGCCTGTCGTCGGTGATGGGGGACATCACCTCTCCTCTCTTCGTGATCCTGCGGCTCAGTGCGTGTGATCACTGTGCCCGCTGGAGGCGGCGGGGCTGGGGCTGGGCTTGGCAGTGGAAGTCGCCTGCACGATGGTGACGGTGAAGCCCGCGGTGTGGACCTTGCCTTCGTGCTGGAAGTCCAGGAAGGGGCCTTACCCCCGTACGGTATTTCCCAAGCAGGTGGGCGTGCATGCCGGTGCACGCCCACCACTGAGTCCCGTGACGACTCCTCGAGGACGCATCGAGGGGCGTTAGGATCCTGCGCCGGCCAGTTGGTAGCCGGCCTGTTCCACCGCGGCGCGGATCTCGTCGTCGGAGAATCCGGAGCCGCTCACCGTGACGGCGCCGCTGGTCAGATCGACCTGGACGCCGCTCACCCCGCCGACCTTGCCGATCTCGGTCGAGACTGATGACACGCAGTGTCCGCAGGTCATGCCGGTGACGTCGTAGATGCGCTCAGAGTCCTCAGGCGTCACGGCCGGTGTCGTGCCGGTGCCGTCCTGGTCCTGAGTGCCACAGGAACATCCACTGCACATGTGCTTCTCCTTCGCCGCATGATTGGCTTTGCTTACCCCTAGGGGGTACCGGACGGGGAGGAGCGTAACATACCCCCCAGGGGTGTACAAGAGACAAGTGCTGGGCTGACCGGTACGCCGAACGCTCACCGCCATCCGGAGGACACTACGAGGGAAGTTGATACACCCAGGGGATGTTCATGATCTGGCTGGCGGCGTCCTGGGAGTGCCGTCCGTAGTCGCCTCCGTGCACGTAAATGTGCCTGACCAGGGTCGGCAAGCACACCGGCAGTTGCTTGAAGGTCCTGACGCGAAGTCGGCTGCTACTATGCAGCCTAGGAGGACATATGCGACTTTGGACCAGGCGGCAGTGGTTGGTCGCCATCTCCGGCAGCGTCGTCGCAGCACTGGCCATCGGTACCCCTACCGCGATCATCGACACCCCGTTCTTCTCCCGGATGACGCCCGTGCTGTGGTGGAACTATCCCGTCTGGATCATCACTGCTCTGTTCACCGGCCTGATCCTCGCCACCTATGTCGCCTCGGGAACGGCCGCCGGCCAAACGTTCGAAGGCAAGAAGACGGCCGTCGGCAGCGTGATGTCGCTCCTCGCAGTGGGTTGCCCAATCTGCAACAAACTGGTCGTGCTGGCGCTCGGTGTCAGCGGCGCCTCTTCGTATTTCGCTCCGATCCAACCGCTACTTGCGGTGGCCTCGGTGGCGCTGCTCGGATACGCCCTGCGCCGCCGTCTCCAAGCCCTCAAGGCGTGTCCCATGCCGCCACGACCGGCCGTACCCCGGGAATCTGCGGCTGCGGGTCCGCCCCTTCAGAGCGACCCATCGACCACGCCCTAGTCCCATACCAGAACGCGCCGCACGGATCCGAGAGCAGCGGCCTCGCCCGTTCCGATCCTTCAAACAGATAGCTGAGCATTTCTCCCGTGAGTGACACCCCACCTCATCGTCCGGCCCAAGTCCCACTCCCAGACGACACCCTCGATCCCGGAGATGCCCCCACCGGGGTCATCAGCCGGATCGCCGGAGGGCAGCCAGGTCCGGAGCTGGGTAGGTCGCACTCCTGGGCGGTTTCGCCGTCGGCTCCCGAAGCCGCCGCCGCGCCGTACGGCGTGGACGCCCTGGGACAGGTTCGGGGAGAGGCGCCGGCCCTGCCCGCGAAGGGACCTCACGGTCAAGGTAGATCAGGACGCGGCGGCTCACCCGCATGGACCCCGACCGCACGGGATTTCGACTACTTCTTCTCTCCCCGCGACAAGGCCCATCCGTTGTCTTCCCAGGAGCAGGCCGCGGCGACCGGGCAGACCGAGGCGGATAGGCACTGGGAGCAGTCCGAGCCGATCCCGGCATCGCCCCAGCCGTGGGCGGCCCGCTCGACGGAGCTCCCCGCGGAATTCGTCCAGGCCGTCTCGGCTCCTGCGAGGGCGGATGCCTCAGGGGATATGACAGCGGCCCCAGGACTGAGGGAAACCGATCCTTCGAGACCGCGGCAGGCTATCGGCCACCAGCAGGAACGGGCCCGTTCCGAATGGGACAAGCCGGAGCGGAAACAGGAACCCCGGATGCCGCGCAAGCGGCCGCGTGATCCGCACTTGGACAACGTGAAGTTCATCGGGGTCGCTCTGGTGCCGATAGGCCACGCGTTGGTGCCGACGCTGGCCGCCGACTCGGCACGGGCCGTCTACATCTATATCTATGTCTTCCACATGCCGCTGATGGTCATCGTCAGCGGTTACCTGTCCAGGAACTTCTGGAACTCCAACGCCAAGACGAACAAACTGGTCGACACGTTCCTCGTGCCGTACGTGATCGTCGAGGTGGGCTACGCCCTGCTCCGCACCGCCCTCGGCCAGAAGTGGTCTCTCACGATCATGGATCCGGCCTGGCTGAACTGGTATCTTGTGGCGCTGCTGTTCTGGCGGCTGTCCACCCCGGTGTGGAAGCGCATGCGCTACCCCGTGACCATCGCGGTGGTCGTTTACCTGTTCTCGGGCTTCTCCAACCTCAGCGGCGACTTCAGCATGGACCGGTTCTTCGGGCTCATGCCGTTCTTCGTCATCGGCCTCGTGCTCAAGCCCGAATACTTCGACTACCTCCAGCGTCGCTGGGTGCGGGTGCTGTCGGTGTTCGTGCTCGTCGGTGGTGCGGCCGTGGCGATCTTCCTGGTGACCAAGTTCAGCGTGAAGCTCGGCCCGTTCTACTACAAGAACAGCTATACGCAGTTGAAGCTGGTCTGGTGGGAGGGAATCGCGCTGCGGGTCGCTCTGCTGGTCGCCGCGCTCGCCATGTCGGCGGCGGTGATGTCGCTGGTTCCCCGGCGGGAGACGTGGTTCTCCGATCTCGGCACCCGCACGCTGTACTGCTACCTCCTCCACGGGGTTCCGGTCCTGATCGCCAAGGAGATGGGCTGGCTGAGTGTTCCCTGGCTGTACGGCCCGCTCGGGGTGGCCACCATCGCGAGCGCCGGCTTCGCGCTGGCCATCGTGCTGTGCCTGCCGATCACCCGTACGGCGTTCAAGTGGCTGCTGGAGCCGAGGCTGGTCTGGCTCTACCGCAAGCCCAGGGAACGGTGGGCCAAGTAGGCGGCGTCCGCGCAAGCGGAAGCAACGTGGCGCCGCCCCTCTTCACGAATTGTCGGCGACTTCGTACCCGGCTTCTTGGACGGCGGCCTTGATCTGTGCCGTGTCGATGGGAACCTCGCTCTCCACTGTCAGGAGCCCGGTGGCCAGCTCAACCTCGACGCCGGTGACGCCGGGGACCTCTCCGACTTCTTCCTTGACAGAGCTGACACAGTGGCCACAGGTCATGCCCTTGACTGTGTAGGTGGCGGTGGTCATCGCAATCCCTCCTCTTCCTCACCTATCGGGAGATACCTTACCCCTCCTAGGTATAGGTCTAATCGGTGCCTGTGTCGCTGTCTCTACTACGACATGCCGTAGTCTCCCCCTCTCGAAGACCTGCACCCGAGCTCTCGGCACGTTCCGCCGGTAGCCGTCAGAGGAGCGCTTTGACCAGGGATTTTGTCACCAATCCGGTTGTGGCGATCGCTGGCCTTGGCGGGATGTGACGCTTCGCGGTCCCCTGCCCAGGAGTGGAGATACGGATCAAACAGTGAAGAAGCCGCTCTGCTTCTGTAGCATTTCGCCCAATATCCGAGCAAAGGAAGGCATCAGGGTGGCGATGGCGGGCGTGCCGGTGAGGGTTGGGCGGCTGGCCGCCGCGGCGGGACTGGCCGTCATCGCGCTGCTACCGCTGAACGGGGCGGCTGCCGAACCACAGCCCACCATCTCCCAGGCCAAGGCGAGGCTAAAGAAGCTCAACGACCTGGCGGGTAAGGTCGTCGACCGCTACAACCTGGCCAACGAGCGGTGGAAGAAGGCCAAGAAGGACTACGACAGGCTGAACAAGGACTACACGCAGCAGCAGAAAACCGTTGTCCTGCTGCGGGGCGATCTTGTGCAAGTCGCGGTCAGTAGTTACCAGTTAGGCGGCATGAGCGGCGAAAGACTCGTCAGCAGCGACGATCCCGGTTCGATCCTGAGCAGCATGGCATTGATCGACTACATGGCGGCCGACCGCGCCGAATCCCTGCGGGCCTTCGAGGCCGCCAACCGGGCACTCAAGGCCAAGCATGGGAAGGCGAAAACGGCGCTGGCCGACGCGGACAAGGCACGAGACACGCTGGCCAAGGAGAAGACCAAGGCAGAGCGCATGGTCGCCGAGCAGACGAGGCTGCTGCGCCGACTGGGAGCGTTCCGGGTCGGCGATCCCAACAGCCCCGGCATCCCCTATACCGGCCCCGCCTCGGGCAACGCGCGGCTCGTGCTGCAGTTCGCGTACAAGCAGATCGGCAAGCCCTACCGGTGGGGTGCCACAGGACCGGGGTCGTACGACTGCTCCGGGTTCAGTCAGGCATCGTGGCGTCAGGCGGGGGTCGAGCTCCCTCGCACGACCTACGAGCAGTGGAGTTGGGGGGCCGACAGGCGGGTGCCCTTGGACCTGAACCAGTTGCAGCCCGGTGATCTGCTGTTCAGCAAGGGCCTGGGTCACATGGGCATCTACGCCGGCGACGGCAAGATGGTGCACGCTCCACAGACCGGTGATGTCATCAAGGTCGTCAATCTCGACGACTACTGGTGGGGACGCCTTCTGGGCGCTGTCCGTCCATGACTACGCGTCAAAGTCCTCGTCGGGGGCACTGCTCTGGTGGTCATCCCGCGGGTCTGATCAGCGCGATGATGCTCACTTCCCGCCCCGAGTTTCAGAGCGAGGCTCGGCGAGCCGACGCCCTCGGAGAAGTGCAGGACGACATTCTCGCCGCGGACGGGTGCCAGCCGTCGTGACTTGCACGGCGTCAGGCCCTTGGCTTCTTGCCCTGGCCTGGTATCTTAACTGCTGGTAGACATACCCCTGGGGGGTAAGAAGGGAGGCGGGAGCGGCAGAGACGACATCCCCCGGTCACATCACCGAGAAGCAGGCTCTGCTGAACTGCCTCAAGCGGATCGAGGGGCAGGTTTGTGAGCCGGCCAAGACACGCTCCGACGACTCACCACGACGCTTCTCGCTCGACCCGACCAAGGCAGGAAAGCAAAACCATGAACAACCACCAGCACGACCACCACTCCTCACACCCCGATGAGGCTCATCAGACGCATGGGGTGCGACACCTCGAGCACGGCGAGCAGCCGCCCGTGCACAGCGAGAAGCTGCGGGACGCGGCCGAGCGCGAGCACAGCGGTCACCACGAGGGACACCATGGTGGTGGGCATGAAGGCCACGCGGCCATGTTCCGGGACCGCTTCTGGCTGTCCCTGCTCCTGACCATCCCGGTCGTCTTCTATAGCCACCATCTCCAGGATTGGCTCGGCTACAGCGCACCCGCATTCCCCGGATCGTCTTTCTTATCGCCCGTCCTTGGCACGGTGGTCTTCTTCTATGGAGGCTGGCCGTTCCTGACCGGCGCGGTGGAGGAAGCGCGTAAGCGCCGTCCGGGAATGATGTTGCTGATCGGCATGGCGATCACGGTGGCGTTCGGCGCCAGCCTCACCGCCAGCCTCGGCTGGTTCGACGTGGAGGTGTGGTGGGAGCTGTGCTTGCTGATCATCATCATGCTGCTTGGCCACTGGATGGAGATGCGCGCGGTTGGCCAGGCCCAGGGGGCACTAGCGGCCCTCGCCGAACTGCTGCCTGATGAGGCGGAGCGCGTGACCGACAACGGCGAGGTCGAGCAGGTCCACATCAGGGACCTAACCGTCGGTGACGTGGTCCTTGTGCGCCCAGGCGGCCGAGTCCCCGCGGACGGCGTCATCGTGCAAGGGGCAGGCGAGGTGGACGAGTCGATGATCACCGGTGAGTCCAAGCCCGTCACACGAGAAGCGGGCACTCGCGTGGTCGCCGCGAGCGTGGTCGTCGGCGGCTCCCTGCGCGTCCGGGTGGACGCTCTCGGTGAAGACACCACCTTGGCGGGTATCCAACGCCTGGTGGCCCAGGCGCAGGAGTCCCGGTCGCACACGCAGGTGCTCGCGGACCGCGCAGCGGCGCTGCTGTTCTACCTCGCGGTGATTGCCGGCGTGATCACCGTTGTGACGTGGGCGCTGCTGGGTCAGCCCGACGCCGCGCTCACCCGGTCGGTCACCGTGCTGATCATCGCCTGCCCACACGCGCTGGGGTTGGCGATCCCGCTGGTCACCTCGATCGCGACGTCCAAGTCGGCGCGCAACGGGATTCTGGTCAAGGACCGGCTGGCTCTCGAACGTATGCGCAGCGTCAATGCGGTCCTCTTTGACAAGACGGGCACGCTGACCAAGGGGGAGCACGCCCTTACCGGCATGGTCAGTGTCGACGGAGACGACGACCGCTGGCTGGCACTCGCGGCCGCGGTCGAGGCTGACAGTGAGCACCCGCTGGCCCGCGCTATCGTCACCGCGGCCCGGGAAACCGGCGTAGAGGTGCCGGACGCCGCCGACTTCCAGTCCATGGCCGGTCGGGGGGTCAAGGCTCGAGTCGGCGGAGCCAGCGTGGCCGTCGGTGGGCCGGCGCTGCTGCGCGAACAAAAGTTGAAGATCCCCGAGGCCATGCGTGATCGGATCGCGGAGTGGCAGTCGCGCGGCGCGTCCGTCCTCTACCTGGTGGTTGACAGAAAGGTCAGTGCGGCCCTCACCGTGGAAGACCAGGTCCGCGAGGAATCACGGGCGGCGATCCAGGAGCTGCATCGGCTCGACGTACGCGTCGCGATGATCACCGGCGATGCCCAGCAGGTGGCCGACGCGGTCGCTGCTGACCTGGGAATCGACGAGGTGTTCGCCGAGGTCCTGCCCGAGGACAAGGACGCCGCCGTCACCGACCTACAGCAGCGCGGCTACACCGTGGCGATGGTCGGCGACGGCGTCAACGACGCGCCGGCGCTGGCTCGCGCCGACGTCGGGATCGCGATCGGCGCCGGCACCGACGTCGCGATCGAGTCCGCCGGGATCGTGCTGGCCTCCGACGACCCCCGCGCCGTCGTGGCCGTCCGACGGCTCTCCCAGGCCAGCTATCGCAAGATGCTGCAAAACCTGTGGTGGGCTGCGGGCTACAACATCCTGGCGATCCCGCTGGCCGCAGGAGCGCTTGCGTCGGTGGGCTTCGTGCTCCCGATGGCGGTGGGCGCAGTCCTGATGAGCCTGTCCACCATCATCGTGGCGATCAACGCCCAGTTTCTCCGTCGAATCGATCTGCAACCACACGCCGCCCCCTCCGGGTGACCACTCGCCCGGTGGGAGGCGACGTGAGAGCCCTGAAGTCAGGACGATCGTCCAGGTATCGATCGGCACCGCCCGGCGACGGCGGCAGAACGCCGCCGTGCCCGTGCGTGTCGTTCACCGGTCAGGGTCAGCGTAGTGCCGCGAGCCGCTGGGCGTACTCGTCAGCGTCGAGTTCCCCGCGGGCGTAGCGTTCGGCCAGGATGCGCTGCGCGCTGGTGGTGGTGGCGGCTTCCGCGGTGGGCCCGGTCGGGTGGTCCCGCCCGCCGGCGCGCGGCGGAGTGAAGCGGACCACCAGCCAGACCACCAGAGCGATCAGCGCCAGCCAGAGCAGCATCATGCCGCCCATGGGCCACATCATCGTTCCGTATCCGTGCATCGAGACCATCTCCTCAAGTCATGGACACCGATCTCTTGTAATCAGGGGGGCTGCTCAGGCCGTACCGACCTTGAACAGCCCGGTGGCGCCACGGGCCGCGTCGGCGAACCGGTGGCTGACCATCGGATACTCGCCGGGCTCGGGGAAGGCGAACTCCACGAACCCGCCTTGTGATGGGGCCAGGTCCAGGGCTTGTGCGCCGCCGTGCGCCGTGTCCTTCGGGCGCACCGTGTAGCCGCCGTCCTTGAAGACGGTGTCGAACACGGTGCCCACGACGTGGAACGCCGAAGGTGCCGAAGGGCCGGCGTCGACGACCCAGATCCGGACACGCTTTCCGGCTGTAGCGGTCAGCGGAGCGAAGCGGTACTGCCCGGCATAGCCGTTGAAGGCGACCGCATCGTACTCGGCACGGTACAGCTTGCCGAGCTTGGCCAGCCCATCCTGCGGGCCAAGGGCCAGCTCGGACTGTACGACGACGAACTCCTTGTCGACCTTCGGCAGGTCGGGCGGGTCGATGATGATCGCGCCGAACATGCCGTTGCCGATATGGTGCACGGCCGGGGCGCTGCCGCAGTGGTACATGAACGCCCCGGCGCGTTCCGCCTTGAAGGTGTAGGTGAGCTGCTGACCTGGCTGGATGGTCCGCATCTTCTTGTCGGGGGCAACCTGCGAGGCGTGAAAGTCGATGGAATGCCCAGTGGAGCCCTTGTTGACGAGGGTGATGACGAAGGTGTCGCCGAGCTTGCCGCGCAGGATCGGGCCGGGCAGGGTTCCGTTGTAGGTCCAGGCGCGCTGCCGTACGCCGGGGGTGACCTCGATGCTCTGCTCGGTGACGGTGAGGGTGACGCGGTGCTCGCGACCTTTCCCGGCGGCGGGGAGTACGGCGTCGCGGGCTCGGAACCCGGGTCCGGGTTCGGCGTTGGGGTCGTAGGTCGCCGGCGTTCCCTCGCTGCCCTGGTGGGCGGAGTGGTCGTGGCCGTCCTCGGTGGTCAGTTGCGGGTCGTCATCGTGCCCGGAGGCCTCGGTCTCCGGGTGGTCCATGCCGCTGGGCATCGGCGCAGGGTCGTGACCGCTGTCACCGGCCGCGACACCGGCCCCGAAACCGGCGCCGGCCACAAGTACCGCGCTGAGCGCACTCGCCGTGACGATCAAAGATTTCCGCATGTCGTCTTCCTTGAAGGGAGGGAAGGGAGCCTTTGGGGGCGGGGAGCATCCGGGTCAGTGCCGGTGGGCGGTGTCGCGGCCCTGAGAGGCGTCTTCGCGGTCGGCGTGTCCACCGTGCGTGTCGTGATCACCGTGACTCCCGTGCATGAACAGCATCATCAGCGGGCAGGCCAGCACGAGCAGGGCCAGCAGTATGGTGCTGATTGGGACGCCGGTGGCAACCAGTCCGACGATCAGGATGGCCAGCGCGATCGCATACAGTGGCAGGTGACTGCGCTTCATCGCCCTCTCCCTTTCTTTCTGAGTTGCCTAAGAACACACTGCCTCCAGGTACCCCTACGGGGTAGGGACCTTCGCCTTGCGACTGCCGGACGAAGGTCCCAACCGAGGAAATCTATTATCGGAATTAGTAGGAATTCTGCATATGGGCCTCCTGACCGGCTGATCCGGCTCCGTGTTCCCTGCGTCGTGCACCATGCCACGCCTGCGTGTACGCGGATGCGGGGTTTGGCGGCAAGCGCAGTCGTGAATCGTTTAGGACATCAGCCATGGCCGGGTAAATTGTCGGGCTGAAATTCCCTGTACCCGCGTGGCGGCCGAGGGTCTCCGGGCACAATACCGGCGATGTGCAACGGGGAAATTTCGGGTGCGGCGGCGAGGCCGTCGAGTGCCTTTACGCGGGTACGGAAGAGTCG
Source organism: Sphaerimonospora sp. CA-214678 (assembly GCF_050942215.1). Taxonomy (GTDB): domain Bacteria; phylum Actinomycetota; class Actinomycetes; order Streptosporangiales; family Streptosporangiaceae; genus Sphaerimonospora. The sequence continues at coordinate 38,424 of NZ_CP192056.1, read as the reverse complement.
GGCGCCGCTCGTGATCGCGGTGGTGCTCGGGCTCTTCTTCCTGCATGTTATTTCCTGCTGCACGATCGCTCGGGGCAACCTGCTCCAGCACCATCACCACATCGCTGCTGACGCAGTATCGGCAGGGGATGACGGTGGTGACCGCTCTTCCTCGCATCCGGAATGCGGTGAGGAGTCCAACGGACTGTGGATGCGCGGCATCGACGGCCAGGATCCACTCCAGCTTGAGACGATTGCGCACGTCCTCGTGCTGGAGGAGTCGCGTGTTTCCGGCCCGCCCGTACGGCGCGCTCCCTCCCATATCCCGAATTATCGGGCAGGACCATACGCGCTGTGTGTGCTGCGTATATAGACCCACCACCTGCTCGGCGGCAAGCCGAGCGGACGGCAACGCAGGCAACCGTTCGGCACTTCGACTGACGTGCCGTCCGACCTTTGGTGGGTTGATAGCAGTGAAAACGACACTTCATTCCGTGCTGCCCTCGTTCGCGGGTATTTCTACTCCGGCTCAGACCATCCCTCGTGTCGGGAGCACGCCCGTCACGTGGATTCCCCTGAAATCCCAGGAAAGCGGCTTCTGGGCGAAACTCGAAGGGTTCAACCCCGGCGGGATCAAGGACCGGCCGGCCCTTCACATGGTGCACTGCGCACGCCGCCGCGGACAGCTCCGGCCGGGTGGAGCGATCGTGGAGTCCACCAGCGGCACGCTCGGGCTCGGCCTGGCCCTGGCCGGGATCGTGTACGGGCACCCCGTCACGCTGGTCGCCGACCCCGGCCTGGAGCCGCTGATGGAGCGGCTGCTGCGCGCCTACGGCGCACGCCTGGAGATCGTGACGGCGCCCCATCCAGTGGGCGGCTGGCAGGAGGCACGCAGGGAGCGGGTCCGGCAGCTGATGGCCGAGTTGCCCGGCGCCTACTGCCCGGATCAGTACAACAACCCCGACAACGTCGCGGCGTACGCGACGCTGGCCGCCGAGCTCGTGACGCAGGTGCCCTGGATCGACACACTGGTCTGCTCGGTGGGCACCGGCGGCCATAGCGCCGGCGTCTTCCGGGCCCTGCGGCAGACCTTTCCCGATCTGAAACTGATCGGTGTCGACACGATCGGTTCCACGATCTTCGGGCAGCCGGCCCGGCCCCGGCTCATGCGCGGGCTGGGCAGCAGCATCCATCCCCGCAACGTGGACTACCGGGCGTTCTCCGAAGTCCACTGGGTCAACCCGGCCGAAGCGGTGCACACCTGCCGTGCTCTTGCGGCCGGCCACTACGTCTCCGGGGGCTGGAGCACCGGCGCGGTCGCGCTGGTCGCGGACTGGGTCGCCAGAACGAGTCCCCCGGGCACGGCGATCGTGGCGATCTTTCCCGACGGGCCGTGGCGCTACTGGAACACGGTCTTCGACGACGAGTACTGCACGGCCAACGGGCTGCTGGAGGGGGCTCCGGCGGAGCATCCCGACGAGATCTGCCATCCCGGCGAGCGGGAGGTCACCCGCTGGACGAGGTGCACCACGGTGATCGACCCGATCGGGGTGGGAGCATGAGCGCCGCCTTCGGCTCGTTCAGCCCGGCCGTACGGCTCCTCATGGTCAACCAGTTCGGTATCAACTTCGGCTTCTACATGCTGGTGCCGTACCTCGCCGATCATCTGTCGGGGCGGCTGGGCCTGGCCGTGTGGGTGACCGGGCTGCTGCTCGGCCTGCGCAACCTCAGCCAGCAGGGCATGTTCCTGGTCGGTGGCACGCTGTGCGACCGGTACGGCTACAAGCGGCTGATCATGGCCGGATGCGGCCTGCGCACGATCGGATTCGCCCTGTTCGCCGTCTCCGGCTCCGTTCCCGCACTCGTCGTCGCCTCAGTGCTGACCGGACTCGCCGGGGCCCTGTTCAACCCGGCGGTGCGCGCCTACATCTCCGTCGAGGCCGGACAGCGGAAGGTCGAGGCGTTCGCCCTGTTCAACGTCTTCTACCAGGCGGGCATCCTCGCCGGGCCGCTGGCCGGCGTCCTACTGGTCTCACTCGACTTCCGGCTCACCTGTCTTGCCGCCGCGGCCGTCTTCGCCGTGCTGACCGTGCTGCAGGCCCGCTGGCTGCCCGAACGCCACGGCACCGCTGCAGGCACGAGCCGCCCTGTGCTCGCCGACTGGAAGGAGGTGGCGACCAACCGGCCGTTCGTGACCTTCTCGGCCGCGATGTTCGTCTCCTACGCCCTGTCCTACCAGGTCTACCTGGCTCTCCCGCTGGAGCTGCACCGGCTCGGCCACGGCCAGGCCCCGATCGCGGTGATGTACACCCTCACCGCGCTGCTGGCCGTGGCAGGCCAGGTCCGCCTCACCGCCTTCGCCAAAGCCAGATGGCATCCGGAACAGGCCATCGCACGCGGCCTGGCCGTCATGGGCGTGGCCTTCCTGCCCGTGCTGCTCGCCACCCAGCTCCCGCTCGTGCCGTACGGCACGCCGGCGGCGATCGCACCCGCATTGGTCACCGCCGTGGCCCTCACTGCCGGAGGCATGCTGGTCTTCCCGTTCGAGATGGCCATGATCTCAACCCTCGGGCGGCAGGAACTGACCGGCACCTACTACGGCCTCTACAACGCCTTCTCCGGGGCCGGGATCTTGCTGGGCAATCTCGCCAGCGGCTGGGCGATGGACCTCGGCAAAGCCCACGGCATACCCGGACTGCCCTGGCTCCTACTCGTGATCGCAGGCCTCGCCTCGGCGCTGACCATACGAAGGCTGGACCGTACCGGACGACTCCGAGCCCAACCAGCCCCCGACCTGACCCCCGCCGGCTGACCGAGGGGCCCGGCGTCGCTCAACGCCGGGCCTTCTCCGGACATCACCAGGAGAGATCTACTAACTCCTATAGTAGCATTTGTGCCGACTTGTTTTGTGCCAGACCACGGCCCGCGTCCTGTCCGTCAGCTTGGGGGGACGATCTTCAGTGCTTGGCGGAGTGCCTCGGTCTCGTCGGGGGTGAGCTCCGTGAGGAAGTGCACGAACGCGGCAGCCTGGTTGTTGCTCGTGGCGAGCGCGCCGCGCATCAACCGCGCAGTGTAGGCCTCGCGCGAGGCCACGGCCTCATAGGTATACGCGCGGCCTTCCATCCGACGTCGCAGCCAGCCCTTGGTGTGCAGGGTGTCCATCACCGTCATCACGGTGGTGTACGCGATGTCGCGACTCTTCTGGAGTTCTGTCACGACGTCACGTACGGACACGGGGCGGCCGAGGGACCAGATGCAGTCCATCACTGCCGCCTCCAGCTTGCCGAACTCGCGCACGTCTCCTCCGCCTTCGGCCATTGGTCCCTATCTACGATAGTAGATCATCCCATGTAGGACAGAGTTGTCATCATGCCGGACCCCTGGTGATAGGCATTGTGGCAGTGGATCATCCATTGGCCCGGGTTGTCGGCGACGAAATCAGCGGTGATCGTCTCCTTCGGTTTGACGATGATCGTGTCCTTCCGCGGACCGCGCCCGTTCGCCCACCGCACCTGGAAAGTGTGCCCGTGAAGATGCATGGGATGGAACATGGTGGTGCCGTTGGTGAAGCGCAGCCGCACCCGTTCGCCTTGACGCACCGGCAGGGTCTCTTCCGGATCGTAAAGCCGTCCGTTGATCGTCCAGCGATAGCTCTTCATGTCGCCGCCCAGGGCGAGGGTGTGCGTTGTGTCGGGGGTCTTGTCCGCCAGGAAGACCTCGCTCGCGGCGTCGAGGTCGCCGACCTGTAGGACGCGGCGGTTCAACTCCGGCACTCGGACGGTCGCGTCCGGCGCCTGGCCGGCACCGGTGCGCACCAGCGCCATCGCCTGTCCCTTCTTGCCCTCCGCCTGTGCATAGAGGGGGAACACCCCGTCCCCGAGGGTGACCACGAGGTCGTACCTTTCGCCCATGCCGATCAGCAGCGCATCGGCGGGGACGGGCCGTACGGGAAAACCATCGCTATGGGTGACGGTGAGACGATGTCCCGCCAGGGCGACGCGGAAGGCCGTGTCGGCACCGGCATTGATCAGGCGAATACGCGCCTTCTGCCCAGGCTTCGCGGTGAAAACCCGTGGCGCGCGTGCCGTACGACCGTTGAGCAGGTAATAGGGATAGATGACGTCGCCCGCGTCCCCTCCAAGGAGAGGGCTTGAGGGCATCTCCATCGACATGCCGCCCATGTCATGGTCCATGCCGCCCGACTGGAGTTTGCGGAGCTGATCATCAGGGGTGGTGCTGACACCATCCAGCCAGTCGTCCAGGACGATCACCCAGTCGTGGTCGTAGCCGCCGGGCTCGTCGCGCGGCTCCACGATCAAAGGTGCGTAGAGCCCGCGGTCGAGCTGCATGCCCACGTGCGGATGGAACCAGTAGGTGCCCCCGTCAGGCACGATGAAGTCGTACGTGAAGGTAGAGCCCGGGTCGACCGGCCGCTGGGTGACCTCCGCACCGTCCATGTCGTTTCGGAGGGCGAGCCCATGCCAATGGATGGTCGTCGGGGCGGGCAGCTGGTTGCTTAACTCGACCCGCAGCCGGTCTCCGGCCGTGACCCGGATTTCCTTGCCCGGCAGCTCCCCGTCATAGGCCCAGGTGCTCACCGCCCCGGAACCGATGTCGATGGCCGACACCCGAGGGGCCAGATTGACCCGGACCACACGGCCGCCGGCCTGCTGACGCCGCTTCTCCGCATCCAGGACGGCGGGTGAATCGGGCCGCACGGCGCTGTCACCGAAAGCTCCGCAACCACTCAAGATCCCGGAAGCGGCAAGGCCGAGACCACCTGCCAGCACGCCCCGGCGTGACCACCGTCCGCTCACCCTATCCTCCCTGATCTACTATGGGAATTAGTAGATCGTACCCTCATCGATCAGCTGGTTCGTTCCAGGAGTAGACGGAACTGCGGGTAATGTGACGGCTGTGATTTCGGGTATCACGGCTTGCAGGCTCGCGCCTTGGCGCAGTCTGCTACTGCTTGGCGCCGTCCTGTGCGGACTGTTCGCCATGCATGGCCTGCAGCCGTCGCCCGGTCCACTGGACACTCCCAGCGTCCTGATGCTGCATGTCGTCGGTCATACGGACGCGTCCGGGATGCCGATGTCGATCGACACGCACGACGACGGGCCGGACCGCCCCCATGACGGGCATGCTGCCGGCCAGGTATGCCTCGCCTTCTTACTGGCGGGAGCGCTGCTCCTGCTCCTAGTCATGACGGCTGCCGCCCGGGCGATCCCGCTGTCGATCCGCCCCCTGCTGTCGGCGCTGCCTCGCGGGCCGACCGCCTGCCCTCATGGGCCAACTCTCGCTCAGCTCTGTGTGATCCGGGTGTAGAAGGCGCGCCCGGCGGTAGACCCCGACCGTCGAGCAAGCCGTTATATCCGAACAAACACGGAGGTTTTCCCGTTATGAAGCGTCTTGCCATTCCCTCGGCCGTGCTCGCAACGGCCGGGCTGCTGATCACCGCCTGCGGCTCCACGGACAGCGCCGCCCATGACATGTCGTCCATGTCGTCGACGCCGCCCGCGTCCTCGGCCCCGGCCCCGGCCACAACTGCGGCAGACCACAACGACCAGGACGTCATGTTCGCTCAGATGATGATTCCGCACCACCGTCAGGCGGTGGACATGGCGAAGATGGCCGCGAAGCAGGCTTCAAGCCCTCAGGTCAAGGAGCTGGCGGGCCAGATCGAAGCGGCCCAGGACCCCGAGATCCAGACGATGAGCGGCTGGCTCACGAGCTGGGGAATGCAGGTGCCCAGCGAGGACGCCATGCCGATGGACCACGGCATGCCGGGCATGATGTCCGAGCAGGACATGAAGAAGCTCGAAGGTCTCTCCGGTGCCGCCTTCGACAAGGCGTTCCTGGAGATGATGATCAAACATCACGAGGGTGCCGTCGTCATGGCCAAGGATGAACAGAGCAAGGGCGTCTACGAACCGGCTAAGCAGCTGGCCGACTCCATCATCTCCAGCCAATCGGCGGAGATCACCAAGATGAAGCAGCTCCTGCAGTAGGACCGCAGCGGGTGGGCGACAGGCTCATGCCATCGCCCACCCACTCCTGGGAGCATTCACCTCAGGTCGTGAAACGGTGGAGGACGCACAATGATTGCCGCAGGCGTGGCTCTGGCCGGATGCGTGCTGATACTCGGGCACCTGGCCGGCCCGCTGCTCATGCGAGGACGATGGTCCGCAGGACTTCCCGGAACGGCCGTGGCAGTGTGGGCTGCCGCCGCCGGGGGCACGTTCCTGGCCCTGGCCGGACTGGCCGTCCTGGGGCTCCTCTGGCCCTCCACTCCAGGCCATCGCCTCATCGACTGGATCGCCGACTGCCTGCCCAAAGACGGGCATGGCATCTCCCTAGCAGCGGCATTCACAACGGCGCTCGTGCTCACCGCGGGGGCCCTGGCTCTCCGGCTCGCCATCCCCAGGATCATCCGTACGGTCCGGGAACGACGAGAACACCGGGACATGCTCGATGTGGTCGCCGGTGATCTCAGCGGAGTACCCGATGTCCGCGTGCTCGAACATCCGATGCCCCTCGTTTACTGCCTGCCGGCCCGCGAGCGACCGATCGTCGTGACCACCGGCGCCCTCGACCGACTGGAGCCCGCCGAAGTCGAGGCGGTCCTGGCCCACGAACGTGCTCACCTGCGACAGCGACACCACCTCGTCCTGATGCTGGTCGACGCGCTGCAAGCGGCGATCCCCTGGCTGGGGACACTGAGACTCGCCCATACGACGCTGCCCGGCCTGCTGGAGCTGGCCGCCGACGACAGCGCGGTGCGCAGCCACGGCAAGGCCCCGCTGGTCGGCGCGCTGCGAAAGCTGGCCATCACGTCCTGTTCAGCGGGCGCTCTGGCCGTCAACCCCGCCACCGTCCAAATCGCCCACCTCAGAGTCGCCCGGCTGTGCTCCCCGCAGGCGGTTCCACTCCGGAACGCCCGGCCGCTGTCCTGGATCGCCATCGCCGCCGCTGTCGGAGTCCCGGCAGCACTGGCGACCGCAGGCATCCTCATGCTGCCCCTGCCCTGCTGAGACGTCTCTCTACCCCTGGTCCAGTCCTCTCAGGCATTTTCCTTCCGGTTACTCAAAGCTCTCGTGCCAAAAGCGCCGAGTAGGCCGTTCGCCTCGCCTAACTGGGGCTCGGGCTGAGGTGTGCCGGGCAACCCAAGGAGTCGCCGCTTACGCCGTCTCGTCCCTGGCACGCCGAGCGCGAGGCACGGCTGCGGTCTGCGTATCGCATTAGTGTTCAGGACGGTTCCACGTCGGGAACCGTCGGCTTCGACTGGCTGCGACAAGGGCAGGTGGCAGGATCAGGCACGTTGGCGGACCCTCGGAGGGCGCGATGAACGACGAGACGGAAAGCTTGCTCTACGAGGTTGTTGAGCGGCTGGAGAAGAGCATCATCGCGCGCGACTGCCCCGCAATCGTCGCCTTGCGCGGTGCGCGCAAGCTCGTGCTCAGCGACTATGACTACCTCCGTGACGAGCCGACCGCCACCGCCTTCGAGACGCGGGCTGCCGCCAAAGCCCACGAGATCGACGCGGTTCGCTGGGTGCTCGCCGTACCGCAGGTGTGGGTGTTCATGCCGCCGAGCACCGTGGCCATGCGAGCGGTGTCGAACCACCCCCTGAGGGAAGGCGAACAGGAAGCCATCACCTGGATGAGCTGCGACCGAGACGATGGCGTGGACTACGGGCGGGTTCCGTACGCACGCCGCCCAAGCGGGGAGCCGGTTTTTGACGACCCGGAAGTGTTCACCGTGGGAGTCCTGCCACACGAAGCGATGCCGGGTTTCACCCTGCTTCAGGCATATCTCGCGAATGAGGAGAGCCCCAAGTAAGGAGGGCCGGCTCGCGAACGAACCGGCCCCCGACCTACCTCATCGAAATCGACCAAGAAAACGGTGAGAGCGGTCATCAGAGAGCCTACGCTCACGCAGGGTCAGACAACAACGAAGCCGGAACACTCGGCGTATCAGTTGGTGGATCTCGCGATCCACCTATTCGTGGCTTGCTCGATGGTTGGCCTCCTGGTCCTGCTCGCGAGCGGTGGCGGCCCAGGCGATAAGGACCGCAGACAGCGCATCGCAGTCATCGGGTGTGAGGGGCGCACGCGGGAGAAGGTAGAGCAGACCGCTGGGTCCATCGACAAGATCGACCGGAAAGGGGTGCGCGCGCATGTTCGTGGTCACGATTGAGGTCACTCTCTGGGTCTGACTGGCAAACCGTGGCGCTACGAGGGCGGCCAGGGCTCCTCTGAATGGGTTTCAACCTCGGGGTGATGCGTCCGCTGTGCCGGATTCGATTGGGCTTTCCAGCCTGTGCCGATGGGTCCGAGCGAACGAAGTTGTGAGCCGATGTCGGTGGTGAAGAAGAAGGAAAGACTCAGCCGGGACGGACAGCTCCGATGGGCTCCCGTTCTCGGCTGGGGTTACCGGCCCATGCGCCGCTACTTCCTCGACGCAGTTGCCGACGGCCGGGTGAACCCAACCACCGGCCGCCCGCTCCGGTAGGACGCAACCGTGATCGGCCCGCATCGAGTGCACCGGGCCTCGACCATCTTGCCGTCGCCCACGACGATCCCGACATGGCCCGGCCGCTTCGACGAACTACCCGGTCCGCTGTTGAAGAACACCAGGTCGCCGGGCTGCTCTAGGCCAGCGCGGACGCGGACGCCGAACGGCCACTGCTCGAAAGTGGTCCGGGGGATTCGCACCCCCGCGGCGGCATACGCCTTCATCACCAGGCCCGAGCAGTCGAAGGAACTCGGGCCTGTCGCCCCCCACCGATACGGCTTGCCCGTCTGAGCCAGTGCGAACCCCACCACGTTCGCCACCACTCGGCAGCGCGACGATACGACACGCCGATGTGCTTCTCGGACGGCATCTGCTGCAGAAGTACCTTGCTCAGCATCAGCCGCTTGATCTGCACAAACGCGGAGAATAAACTCAGCGCCCCCGGCTGGGACGCCGGAGAAGGAGTAGGGCACCCCGCGTATCTTGAGCGCGCCCCGTACGGCTATCGCTCCTCGGCCGGACCCCACAGCGGCGCTGGCAGGAGGCTTGCCCTGTTTGCCTTCCAACTCGACGCATAGCTGCTCTTCGGCAGTGCCGACGATCTCTTCGGCCTTCCTTCTGACGTCTAAGGGGTCCGTTCCCTTGACCTGAAGGTCAAGATGAGCGCCTACATCCGCGATGACCGCGTCCCGAGGAATGCCGAGAGCGACAGCAGCCTGGATGCTTGTACGCACGTCTTCCAGTAATTCCGGGGAGACGTCGAGAGGGCGGCGGTTCTTGCTGTAAGCCTGTGGTCCCCACAGCGCGGAGACGATCTCCTTGGCCACGAGTTCATGCTTGGCGTACTCGTCGCGCAGGTCGTCCCTCGGCCGTTGCACGATCGCCGCCGCCTTCGTCACTGGCATGGTGTCCCAGCCGCGCACCTTGGTCAGTCGAGTGAAGAACGCTCGGGCCGCATATCGGGGGTCGGTCACCTCGGTCCTGGTCCCCCACCCGCTTGCCGGGCGCTGCTGGAAAATCCCGAAGGACGTTCCGCGGCCTCCCACCACGCCGTTCTTCAGATTGGACTCTTGCAGCGCCGTGGCGACGCCGATGACTGCGGCGCGTGGGGGAAGCCGCATGGCCTTGGCCACATGTACCACAGCGCGGGCGTTCGTAGCCTGCTCACGGTCCAGGTCGGCCGCGGTGGTCGTCCCGTTCGATGGCCGATCTCGGGATGAACAAACCGCCGCGACGAGCTTGGCGATGTCAGCCGAGCTCTCAGCCATTTTGGCGCCACCGGTCATACCGGCGATCAGCGCGATGCTCGACACGATGCCCCCTCCAGCGATCACTGCCTTGGTCCCCAGCCCGGTTTCGAGGATCATTCGCCGTCCTCCAGGGACGGGGCGTCAGGCGGGGTGGCTCCCTCGTGGGGCCCGAGGCTGGGCCAGTGCGAAGCGAGGCCGGCCAGGCGGAGCCGAGGACCTGCGGCGTCAGAGGGAAGCCACTTCTCTCCCGCGGGCCCTTCGTCCACCGGGCCGACCAGCGCCGACGGGTTGCCGGTGGCGACGGGGACGAAAGCTTGTGCCGGGTGCTGCACGAGCTTGCGCCTGAGGTTGGCCTCGCGCCGCTCGCTCTGGACCCAGAAGAGCACAGGGGTGACCACTCGGCTGATCCGGGTGAGGGCCGCATAGCCGTCGAGTTTCCGTACGACGCGGTCGAGGGGCTCGCTGCCAGTGTCGTACTCAAGGAAGAAGTCGATTGTCTGCTCGTCCTGGCGCCAGCGGCCGTACGCATCCGGGCGAACGGTGTCGCCCCACACGGAGGCGCAGCGATTCTCCGGCCACCAGGTGACCAGCTCGGCGTTCGCTTGCCGCCGGGCGAAACCCCGGAGTGCGGCGCCGAAACCGTTGGTGCCGACGGTGTGGGCGAGCCGCTGGCTGTAGGCGATGGACAGGACGCGGTCCCGGCGGTAGCCGTACGCGTTGAGGTCCACGCCATCCTCGGATGCGAGCACGGCCGCGCCCGCGGGACCGACCACGTAGTGGTAGGGCGCCGTTCCCATGCCTGGCGGCAGGTTGGGCCGGAAGCGATCCAGCACGCCCATGCGGTGCAGGGTGAACAGGCGCCTCCGGGCGGTGTCGTCCGTGTCGAACGCGATCTCAGCGATCTGGGTCGAGGTCAGAACGCGCTGCTCCTGGATCAGCCGCAGGAGCCGGCGGTCGCGCATGGTGAGCCTAGCGGCGAGCTGGGCCAGGACCGCAGGGGTGAATCGGGCGTTGGGCATTTGCTTCTCCTTCAGTGGTGGAGCCGGGGGTCGTCCCGGCGGGTTTCCGGCGCGGCTGCGGCGGTACGGCCATGCGCTCTGGCGGCTGCAGCCCTGACATCCCGCGCGACGTCACCTGAGGGTTCGGGAAGCGGCCTCGTGCGCATCGTGAACGGAGGCGCTTCGGTGGATCGCGACATGAGCCGGACGGCAGCCTGGAAGGCACTCAGATTGGCCAGATCATGAGCCCGCAGGTAAGGGGTGAAGTGGTGCTCGACCTCTCGGGCGTCTTGGGGTGACAGCGAGAAGTAGATCTTGTTGCGCGCGTCCGAAGAGACGGCCTGGCGAAGATCCCGGGGAAGTTGGGCCAGGTGCTGATGGGCGATCACCAGGGACAGCCGGTACGCCCGGGCCTCTGCGAGCATGTCGCCGAGCGCGTGCGGCAGGGTGAGGAAGTTGTGCGCCTCATCGACATAGAGGGCTGCCGGAGGTCGGGGACGGCCGACCTTGGCTCGGTGCGAGGCGGCCTGCCAGACCTGCGCGAGGACCATGGAGCCGAGCAGGCGGGCGCTGTCCTCGCCGAGCACGCCTTTGGGGAGTCGGACGAGCAGGATTCCGCCGTCGAGTACGGCGCCGAGATCGAAGGTCGATCGGGCGGAACCGAGCACGTCACGGACGAACGGGCGGAGCAGGAAGGCGCGCAGCTTGTTCATGATCGGGCTGGTGACGTGTGCCCGGGCTGAGTCGGACAGGCTCTCGTACCATTGCCAGAAGCCGAGCAGCAGCGGATCCCGCACGCCGGCCACGAGACGACGCCGGTATTCGGCGTCGATGAGCAGGGTGGGGACGTCCGCGAGAGTCCCGCCATGGGCGGCGAGCGTCAGCGCGCAGCCGCGAAGGATGTCGTCGGTGCGCGGTCCCCAGTAGTCCGCGTAGATCTTGTGGAAGATGCCGACGAGGTTGTCCACGCCGCTTTCGAGGTCGGCACCACCGAGAACATTGAGGGACGGGCGGGTGTGGCGGTCGTCGGGGTCGATCAGGACGACCTTGTCGGCGACGGACTCGGGGATCAAGCCCAGCAGGTCGTTGATCAGGTCTCCCTTGGCCTCGATCACGACCGTTCCGCGTCCCGCCTGGATGTCGGACAGGATCATCTGCGCCAGCAGGGTCGACTTGCCGGTGCCATTGGGGCCGAGGACGTGCACGTGGTGGAAGGAGTCGGCTACGCGGAGGGCGACCGGTCGCTCGTGCCCGGAGTCTGCGAAGCCGAGGGTCTTGACGTGCGCTCCGCCGTACGCGATCTGCGGTGAGGGCGGGACGGTGTTGGCTCCGGCGCGCTGTAGCCCGGGAACCGCCACATCAAGAGGAAGATGAGCCAGAGCCGCGAGCTCCGGCACCGAGAGCAGGAAGCCTCTCCCCATGCGCCGCCCCGCGAGATGCGCAGCGGGCATGGCCAGAATCTGCCGCTCCAGCCGGTTGTGCCCGGAGAAGAGAGCGAATGCCGACGCGATGGCGTGCGCCCGTCCTCGAATCGCGTTACGGCGCGCTGCATTGGCGACCTTCATCGCCTTGGCATCACCCCCGGTGGGGTCGTCGGCCTGTACGGCGTACCGGACCGCCACGACATAGCGCGGCTGGAGGGCCTTGTCCCTGATGGCGCGTGCCTCGGCGGTCTCCTCCAGATAGACAGCCCGATCCGTTGCGTGCTGGAGGCGCTGAGGAGGGATGCGTGAGTGTGACGGTCCTGGGGTCAGGAGGTCGAGAGCGGCTCGTACCAGCCACGGCGGTCCGCTCTTGAGCTTGAGTGCGAGGCGTCGGCCGGTCGCCGGCCGGGCGAGGATCTGCACGGCGGCGTGCTGCCAGGTCGGCATCCCGACGGCCGCTCCCACCAGCGCCCGGATCGGGTCGATCCCGTGGTCGTGCCGGAGGGGGAGCTGCTCACTGCGGGCGATCCTGAACTGTCCACCATGCGAACGGCCGGTGAGCGGCACGGGCGGCGCAGCCTCCTGGACCGAGGTGCGAGCTGACGGCCATGCGGCTTCGATGGCGTGCTCCACCAGGTGCTGGGGGATCACACCGGGTACCCAGAGCCGGATCTTCACGCCGTCGGAGCTGAAGACGTATTCGAAGACCAGGTGGGGTTGCCCGAAGAGGAGGCGCTTCCAGGACGGCCGGAGCAGGCCGATGAGGTTGCCCCAGAGCGCCTCGGCACCGGGCATGTCCGCGACCGGTGGGGCGAGGATCTCCACGCAGCGAGCACCACGGGCCAGTTTCCGGTGGCGCAGTCGCACCAGAGCCTGTCCGAGCACCAGCTGCGCCACGTCCAGGCCGACGAAGAGCGCGATCAGGTGCCACATGTGAGTCTCGAGCCAGGCGTACGCCATGTCCAGTAGGGCGGACGGGTCGGTGATGAGGTCGTCGATCACAGGTAGGTCTCCTCGTCGTTGTCGATCTGGGCCAGCTCGTGAGGTGAGGAAGTGGCGAGGTCGTGTTCGCGCTGACTCGCGATCACTTGCAGAGGCACCCGCTGCGCGCCCGCGCCGCCCATGAGAAGGCCGGTCCCGCGTTCCGCGGACAGGAGGAGCTGCCGTTCACCGTCCGAGAGCTGGAATGCGTCGACGACCTTGTCGATCGCCTGGGGTGCCTGCTTCAGCAGGATCTGCGTGGTGGAGTTGGCGATGATGGCCTGGCCCGTCTCCGAGCTGAGCAGGTCGCCGGTGTCCTGCGTGACGACGGACAGCCCGGCCCAGTGCTTGCGCGCCGCCTTGGCCATGCGCAGGAGGAATCTTGCGCCTTCGGGGTCACGCATGAGCAGCCACGCCTCGTCAACCACGACCAGGCGCGGGCGGCGGTCGCGGGGATCGGAGACACGGCGCCAGATGGCATCCAATGTCAGCAGCGTGCCGACCGCCTTCAGCTCCTCGGGCAGGTCACGGAGGGAGAAGACGATCAGGTGGGAGTCAGGCCGGGTGCTGGTGTGGCCGTCGAAGAGCTGGCGATGGCTTCCGGTGACGTACGGAGCGAGCCCGGCGGCCAGCTCCTTCGCCTTCGGATCGGCGTCATCGGTCAGCGCGGTTACCAGATCCCGCAAGAGGGGCGGGCGACGGTTCCACGTGCGAGGCTCCAGGGTGATCCCGGCCTTGCGATAGGCGGCCATGATGGCGCGGTCGAGCGCGGCCTTGCTCGCCTTGTCGAGCGGCTCGCCGAGCATGAGACTGATCAGGGTGTGCAGGAACAGCGCGCGCCGGGTGAGCGGGTCGCTGTCGCGTCGGCTTCTCGGCGGAAGGTCGAAGGGGTTCAGCCGCACCTTGGGCGCGCCGAGATGGATGTAGGCGCCCCCGACAGCCGAGCAGAGCCGGGCGTACTCGTCCTCGGGATCGATGACGGCGACTTCGACGCCCGTGTAGAGAGAGCGAAGGGCCTCCAGCTTCGCGAGGTAGGACTTACCCGCACCCGACCGGGCGAGGATCACCGAGTTGTGGTTGTCCTGAGCGAAGCGGTCCCAGGCGACCAGAGAGGAACTGGCGGGGTTGGCGCCGTAGAGGACCGCGGTGGGCCCGAGCTCGGTGGTGAGGTCTGGGCTGGTGAAGGGGAACGCGGCAGCGAGCGCGGGCGTGTCGAGTGTCCGGCGCTGCGCCACGTTGTCATAGGCGAGCGGCAGCGTGCTGATCCAGCCCTGTAGCTGCCGGAACGTGAGCTGCCGGGCGTCCAGCAGCAACGAGGCGGCCAGCGCTCGGACATGGGCGCAGGCGTCGTCGAGCTCCTGCTCGCTGCCGGCATGAACGGTCAGGTAGATGGCGGCGCGGAAGAGCTTGGCCTGGCCGCGAGCGATCTTCGACATCAACTCCTGGGCGTCCTCGGCAGCGGCCTCCGCTCCCGGGTCCAGGAGCCGTCCGTGCTCCTGATTGGCCCTGAGCCCGGATTCCAGGCGAGCGAGTTGCTTGCGGAGTCGGTCGGCGGCGAGCAGAGAGGGGACGGGCTCGATGTGCACCGAGACGTCGAGTCGGCCGGCGTAGGCCAGCAGCGGCTCAAGCCAGCCCGGGCCGACCTCACGAGGGAACCCGGCGATGACGAGCGTCGCGCAAAGCCCGTCGCGGACGTGCAGATGACGAGGGCGGACTTCGACCGAGTCGGGGCCGATACCCGAAGGAGCGGCAGCCGTACGGCGGAGGCGGAACTTCATCGACGGCCTCCCATGCTGATGACCTCGTTGGGAAGGGCGAGCTCACCCGCAGACAGGGGCGGTGCCATCGGATCGAAGCAGGAGGTCAACAGTGCGGTAACCGCCGCCCCGTCCAGCAGGCGTACGGTGAGCCCGCATGCGCCCAGGAGCCGGGCCGCCTCGTCCAGACGTCGATAAGCACGGGCCTTGGCCGCGGAGGATCCGCTTGCACCGACGCGTGGCTCGCGGATGACCAGCAGAACTTGCCGCCGAAGGAGCTCGTGACGAATGGCCAGTTCGGTCAGGAAGGCCGCGTGCTCACGGGCGGCGTAGGCCAGCGCGGGATGGGGAAGCTGCGGCGCGCTCTCCTTGAGGGTGGCGATCGTCGCGGTGAGGTCGACGCGCTCGGCACGCACGAGGATCTGCACCGGTCCGGACAGCGAGTTGAGCCAGCGCCCGAAGGCCGCGACCAACGCGTCCTGCTCGTCGGGAGTCCTCAGCGCGAAGCTGACCGTGGAGACTTCGGCCACTGCGACGACTCCGTCCGGGCCGAGGTCGACCAGACCGTCCCCTGCCACTGAGCGGGTGGGGAGTTTGAGGGGTGCGGGGAGCGGGCCGGGATCGGCTGCCATCCACGCAGGCGGAGGCAGCACATCGTCCAGCGCGGATACCAGGTACTTCGGGGATCGCGTGTGCCGGAGCGCGGCGAGCAGGAAGCGGTCCAGGCTGACGCCGTCGTGGGTGCCGACGGCCAGCAGGATTCCCAGCACCGTGACCGGCAGGGCGATCACCGCGAACGCCGTGAGCGGAATGCGCTCGCCGAGGTAGGTGTAGCCCAGATAGAGGATGGCTCCGGTGGCGGCGAGAATGGCCGCCTGCCGAGCGGTGAACCCCCAGACAATCTTGTCGGGCTGCTCGACGTCGACGGGGATGCGAACGACCTCCGTCCAGCTCATCGTCCGTCACCTCCCCGACCGCCGCGCGTACGGCGGCGCGATGACGGTGGGGGTGTGCGACGACGCCCTGGGTTCTCCGGCCAGTCGATTGAGCCGGGGACCGGTTTGGTGGGTGGCACGATCGGCCGTACGGCACGGTTGGGGGTCGGCGGAGGTTCGCTCGCCTGGCCCGAGGTCGTTCCGGTGTTCCGCAGCCGGTACATCTGACTCAGGCCTGCCGGGCCGGCGGCGTAGAAGGTCTCCCGGGGATAGCCGTAGACCGGGGTGTTACGAGGGATGGGCTGCTGGGGCCGGGGAGTCGGACGGTACTTCCCCTGGACCGGCGGTGCGGTGGGAGCGTGCTTGGCGACCGCCTGCTCCCAGTCTTCGGCGCGGATCGGCCGACGCGCCGAGGTAGGCGCATGCTTTGCCGGTACGGCACCTGCCGCTGCCGCAGTGCCGGTTGCAGCGGCGGTGGCAGCGTGAGTGGCAGCCGTGCCGGCAGGACCCGCGGACAGGGCGGGGAGGGACCTGCTGACCACCGTGCCGGTCGGCACTCGCCTGCTCGGACCGGAACGGGAGCCCTTTCTGAGATGCAGGGCGCTGAGAAGCGGGCTGGTGAGCTTGTAGGCCAGGGCGTACTTGACGATGCGCATCACGCCGAGCCCGCGGCCGGAGGGAAGGAACATCGCCCGCGACACCCATGTGGGGATGCGGACCAGGATGATCAGCAGGACGAGGGCGAGGAGGAGGTTGTAGAGCTGACCGGTGCCGTACAGGCCGACGGCTTCCCGGCCGTCTTGGTTGAAGAAGACCCGTACGGCCGTGACGAGTGTGAGCGACTGGCAGATCTGGATCAGCAGGAGGCCGGTGAAGACCCGCCACCACAGGCGGGCCAGGCCTTCGGTCTGGGGCAGGGCGTGGCAGGCGAGGGCCAGTGGCGCGGCGACCACCAGCAGGGTGGTGAGGGCCACTCGGAGCACGAACGTGATGAGCAGGGCGACGAGCAGCACCACGGCCACCAGGGCGAGCAGGATGTAGAAGATCTGTGAGTTGCCGGGCAGCCAGATGAGAAAGCGGATCGCGTTGGCGGCCCGCCGCGCGTCGAAGCCCTGTCCGAGAAGAGCCCGGGCGAGGGCGTTCGCGGTCTCGATGGCCTTGCTGGTGATCAGGAAGCTCGCATTGACCGTCAGGAAGGCCAGCACAAGACGAGGCAAGATCTCCTTGACCGCGTACCGGGTCTGAACGGTCTCATAGCTCATTGCCAGGATCCCGCCGATGGTGGCGAACAGGACGAACGAGCCGTTCGCGATGATCAGTGTGGCGTGCCAGAGGTCCCAGATCCTGCTCTGCTCGTCGACGCTCGGGGTGGCGAGGAGCGTCGTGGCCAGGACGTCGAGCAAGGGCTTGATGGCGTGGGTGGCGAGCTCGGCGAACCATGCGTTGATTTGGCCGGTGATCCAGCCGCCGATGCCAAGGCTGATGCCGGTGTCACCGGGAGGGGGCAGCAGCGGTGGCAGTTCGGGGGTGGGCGTCGGAGTGGGGGCGGGATTTTTCCACAGGGTGTGGATAAGCAACATGAACGTCATCGCTGATCACTCGCCTACGATGCGCTTGAGGACGTTGACGAAGAGCGGGGCCAGCACCGCCAGGGCGTAACCGAGGGCGGCGGCCTTGAAGGCGGCCTTGGCTTTCTGGATCTCGCCCGGGTCGCCGCCGGCAACGAGGTAGCGCAGACCGCCGAGGGTGAGCATCAGCGTCGCGAGCGTGGCGAGCAGGCCGATGATCCAGTTACGCAGGTTGGTGAAGACTCTGCCGAGTTGATCCGGGCTGGTTGGTGGAGCGGCCACTGGCGTGCTGCCGCTCCACGACATCGTCGCGACGTGCAGGCTGTCGTTGTCGGCCAGCGCGGAGGCGACGATGGCGGCGATGACGGCCGCCGTGATGCCGATGACCATCAGCGCGCGCACGATGTGCCGCCGTAGCCGCCTGCGCGGCTTTCGCGACATGTCGGGCTGAGAGACGACGCCGTGAGAGAGGAAGGTTTTCGGACACCCGACGAGGCCGTAGGGGGTCCGTGCGGAGCCGGTGAGGCTGCCCCAGCCTCCCTTCATCGTTGTTGTGACAGGTTGCGTATCTGAGGTCCGGCTCCGCACGGAGGTCGTTGGGATTTCCTCCTCCACTTCTCTAGAAGCGGCGGAAGAGATCGTTAGGGACGCGGCCGCCTCGACTTCCCCGTTGAGAATTGCCTCGACGAGGATCGGCTCCGAACGCTGGCGGCGCTTCTTGGCGGCCTCCATGGTCAGACCGAGTTCGTTGGCGGCGTCGGTGAGGGTGCGCTTCTCCAAGCGGGTCATGCCGATCAGCTCGGCGTCCACCTCACTGATGACGCCTTTGGCCACGGCATCGATGAGGACGAGGTCGGGGTGCCCCCATGGCACGGACGGCGGCGCCGATTCCTGAAGCGGGAAGTGTCGGGCGGCTCCGGCCTCCGCGTTCTCTCTCGCTCGCTCGCCGGCCCGCTTGGCCATCATGCACAGCCGGGGAAAGACGTTCGGCCGGTCGATGTCCACCGTACGGACTGCCTCGATGAAGGCGGTCAGCACTTCCGTGTCGATGTCTTCCGGGTCTCCGGCGACGTAGCCGCGGCAGATCCTTCCGCCGATGCCGCGCAACGCCGGCACGGCGACGCCGACCGCGCCAACCAGCCACTGCGGCCCGTCCTGCCGAGCCCGGTTAAGCAGCGTCCGCCAGACGGCGTCGCGCGTCGTGTTCGAGTAGGTGGCCGTGGTGAGGAGATCCCTCACCTCGATCAGCGACAGCCGGCGGCGTGGCAGCTCGTGCCCCAGTTTCCTGCCGTCGATGGTGAGACCGCTGGGGGGACAGGCCAGCATCTGGAAGGCCTGCTCGGCGATGTCCAGGGGCGATCGGTCGATGCCGAGCGCGTCGTCGTTGGTGCTCATCGGGTTCTCCACGCGAGAGGGATTCCGCTTTGACGAACCCGGTTTATGACCCGCCTTTGGCATCCCTCCGGCGCCAATTCCTGACGGCCTCCGGCGCCCCTCTGGCGTATTTCACTGCCGGTATCCGCGTGCAGGCGCGCCAGAGCGACGCCAGAGGCAGAGGATGCCCGTCACCAGGAAGAACAGCCGACGCCAGAGCCCCGCCAGGGACTCTTGCTGAACTCGGACCGCGTATCTGAGTTCCGCCCCGAATAGAAATGGAAAACAGCAAGCATGACCTGACTTCAGGCCCGTCGGTTCCCGGCACCCGTAATTTCCGGGACTCCCGGAGCGGGAGCCCCCATGAGGACTTCCTGCGTGCAGGAGGAATCATGGCGAGGGCCCCCTACTGGCGTGACGAGCACGCCACCCTGTATGCCGGCGACGCCAGGGAGGTTCTCTCCCAGATGCCCGACCAGTCCGTGGACTGCCTGGTCACCAGCCCGCCGTACTACGGGCTCCGGGACTACGGCCCAGGACAGTACGGCCAGGAGCCCACACCCGAGGACTACGTGGAGAACCTCCGGGCCACCTTCGCCGAGGCCCGGCGAGTGCTAGCCGATGACGGAACCTGCTGGTTGAACCTCGGCGACATCTACGCCGCCAACTCCGACGGCTACGCCCGCGGCGTCAACTACAACCAGCGACAGCCGATAGTACGCCCCCGCTCGCGACTGGTTGTACCGCCGAAGAACCTACTCGGCATGCCCTGGCGAGTCGCTTTCGCCCTCCAGCAGGACGGCTGGATTCTGCGCAACGCGATCGTCTGGCACAAGCCCAACGCGATGCCCCAGTCCGTCCTCGACCGACTCTCCACCCGCTACGAGATGATCTTCCTACTCGTCAAGCAGCGCTTCTACTGGTTCGACCTCGACGCCATCCGCGAGCAGTACACCGGCGACCGCTCACTCTCCCGACGCTCCCGGCGCGGAGGGAGGAAGCGCAACGCCATTTCGACGCCCTGGCCCCCGGTCGGCAAGGACAGCGCGGCGGCATCAGGCGACGCCCAGCACGGCACGGCGGCAGGCCCCGGCGACCAGGCGCACGGAACCGTTCAACCACCCGGGCGTAACCCCGGTGACGTCTGGACGATCTCAACACGCCCATACCGAGGCGCTCACTACGCCCCGTTCCCCATCGACATCCCCCTCCGCGCCATTGCCGCTGGCTGCCGACCGGGCGGCATCGTGCTCGACCCGTTCGCTGGGGCGGCAACAACGGCTCTTGCCGCCCGGCAACTCGGCCGGCAGTTCATCGGCATCGAGCTCAACATCGACCACTGCGCACTGGCCAAGGCCCGGCTGCTCGCGTCAGGAGCAGCGATGGGAGGAGAAGCAGAGTGACACCCATGACCATCGAGGAGGTACGAGCCCTCCCGGCCGTCGTCCCTCTGCTGACCGCCGCTCGCGCTCTCGGCATCAGCCGCAACACCGCCTACCGCCTCGTCAAACGCGGTGAGTTCCCCTGCCGAGTCATCCAGGCAGGCGACACCTACCGGGTCCCTACAATCGAAGTCCTTCGCATCCTTTCTCTCGACCTGAGCACTGCAGAGGAGCAGGTCGGGTGAACAGCCGGTGTCACCCTGATCGGGGGTGATCTCCTGCGGACCTCGGTGGTGCCTGGACGGCTCGGCCCGCACCTCGTCGCACAGCCAGACAGCAGAGAAGGTGCGGGCACCGCCCAGCAGCACCGCCACGCCAAGCAGTGCAGGCATCACCCCTCCGCTGAGCAGGTGGTGGATTTATATACACAGCACACACAGCGCGTATGACTCTGCCCCATGATGCGGGAGTGGCAGGGAGCACGCCGTACGGGAGGGCCGGACGCCACGCGGAATCACAAAAGCGTGCTCCAGTAGGACCAGAACCTCGCCCCGATCAAGGAGATCATCGCAAGGAACCAGACGGTCGGCACGACCGTGTGGTAGCCGGACACCTGCGGCGCCTGGACGGAAGCATCCAGAAGATCGTCAACGATCACCTGGACGCGATGGCGCAGGGCGGGCATGAAGCGGACCTGATCCCGTCGCTCGCCCTTCCCATCCCCTCGCTCGTCGTCTGCGAACTGCTGGGCGTTCCGTACGGCGAGCGGTCCGATTTCCTGCGCATGAGTGCCGACAGGTTCGACCTGTCCGCCGGTCCCGAGGCGTCCATCCAGGCGGTCAACGACTCGATGGTCTACCTGACCGATCTGGTCGCCAGGGAACGCGCGAACCCTGGCGACGGTCTGCTGGGCACGCTGCTGCGCGATCATGGTGACGAGGTGAGCGATCGCGAGTTGGCCAGCCTCGCCGACGGCATGCTGACCGGCGGGCACGACACCAGCACCAGCATGCCCGCCCTCGGCACGCTCTGGTTGTTGGAGAATCCGGAGCGGGGCGACCTGGTCCGTGACACCGACGACCATATCGATCAGGTCGTGGAGGAGCTCCTGCGTTACCTCACCGTGGTTCAGGTCGCCTTCCCGCGCTTCGCCCGCGAGGATCTCGTGCTGGCCGGACAGCCCATCGCCAAGGGGCAGATGGTGCTGTGCTCGCTAACCGCCGCCAATCGCGATCCCGCCCTCGGCGCGGACATGGACCAGGCCATTCCGGGGCGCAAGACGAGCCCTCATGTCGCCTTCGGACACGGCATCCACCGATGCATCGGTGCTCCCCTGGCGCAGATGGAGCTGCGCATCGCACGGCCGGCACTGCTGCGGCGCTTCCCCGGCCTGCGTCTGGCCGTGCCGTTCGAACAGCTCGCTTTCCGTGAGATCTCCATCGTCTACGGCCTCGATGCCCTCCCGGTCGTCTGGTAGCGCCGTCGTGGCGAGCGCGACCGGTTGACGCAGGCGGTGTCACAGAGCATCCAGCAGGGCCTCGCCGAGGCAGCCCGCGGAGCTTGTCCCTGGCGGAACGGCGAACAGCGCGCTGGTCTCATGTACTACCCCTCGGTCATCACGATGGGTAGGTGACGGCTCACCGTCACACGCCCACTGGAAACACATCCCATAGCGGGGCTATCATCGCCATATGGCGATTAATGAAGGTGGGCAGTGCGTGCGGACCGACATCGCCGCCGGTATCCCCCCAGCAGTGGCGCTGTTTCATTCTCTGGCCGATGAGACCCGGCTGCGGATCGTGCAGCGCCTGGCCCATGGTGAGGCGCGGGTGGTGGATCTTACCGGCGAGCTCGGGCTGGCCCAGTCGACGGTGTCCAAGCACCTGGCCTGCCTGCGGGACTGCGGGCTGGTCGACTACCGCGCCGAAGGCCGCCAGTCGTTCTACGCCCTGACCCGGCCGGAGCTGATGGACCTGCTGGGCGCGGCCGAGCAACTGCTGGCCGCCACCGGCCACGCGGTCGCCCTGTGCCCCGTGTACGGCGCCACATCGCTCCCGGGAGCGTCGGCGTCCTCCACCAACTGCTGAGGACGGGGGTGCACGGTGAGTGACGCTTGCGGCTGCGGCGATGACGAGCCTCGCCCAGCGGGCGAGGCCGCAGGGGCTGGAGATCAGGAGCCGGAGCGGCTGTGGCAGGTGAGCGAGCTGCGCTGGGCGGCGGTCTCGGGGATGCTGCTGCTGGCCGGGTACTCGACCGGCTGGGCGGGCGGGCCATCCTGGGCGCAGCTGGGCCTGCAGGGGGTGGCGCTGGTGGCCGGGGCGTGGACGTTCGTGCCCTCCACCGTGCGCCGTCTACTCAAGGGCAAGATCGGCGTCGGCACGCTGATGACGATCGCCGCCGTCGGCGCCGTGGCACTGGGCGAGGTCGGCGAGGCGGCCATGCTGGCCTTCCTGTTCTCCATCAGCGAGGGTCTGGAGGAGTATTCCCTGAGGCGTACCCGGCGCGGCTTGCGGGCGCTGCTGGCGCTGGTGCCCAAAGAGGCCACCGTACGCCGCGACGGCGCGGAGCAGGTCATCCCCTCGGCCGAGCTGCGCATAGGCGATCTCATGGTGGTCAAGCCCGGCGAGCGGATCGCCACCGACGGGATCATCCGTGCCGGCCGCACCGCGCTGGACGTCTCAGCGATCACCGGGGAGTCGGTCCCGGTCGAGGCGGACGTGGGCAGCGAGGTGTTCGCCGGGTCGATCAACGGCAACGGCGCGCTGGAGATCGAGGTCACCGCCACCGCCGCCGACAACTCCCTGGCCCGGATCGTGGCCATCGTGGAGGCAGAGCAGTCCCGCAAGGGCACGCGTCAGCGCCTCGCCGATAGGGTCGCCCGTCCGCTGGTGCCCGGGGTGATGATCGCCGCTGCGATGATCGCGCTGGTCGGCAGTCTGTTCGGTGATCCGCTCGTCTGGGTGGAACGCGCCCTGGTGGTGCTGGTGGCCGCCTCGCCGTGTGCGCTGGCCATCTCGGTACCGGTCACCGTGGTCGCCGCGATCGGCGCGGCCAGCAAGATCGGTGTGCTGGTCAAGGGCGGCGCCGCGCTGGAGAACCTGGGCACGGTCAAGACGATCGCCGTGGACAAGACCGGAACACTGACGCGCAACCGGCCCGCCGTCATCGACATCGCCACCATTCCCGGCATGTCCGATCAGCACGTACTGGAGCTCGCGGCAGCGTTGGAGGCGCGCAGCGAACACCCCCTGGCACGGGCCATCCTGGCTGCCGTCGGCCACGTGCCCGCAGCCGAGGACGTTCAAGCGGTCACCGGTGCCGGTCTGACCGGGCACGTGGACGGTCGTCTGGTACGGCTGGGCCGTCCCGGCTGGCTGGAGCCCGGCAACCTGGCCGAAGCCGTCAATCGGATGCAACGCGCAGGCGCGACGGCCGTCCTGGTCGAAGCCGACAGCCGCGTGATCGGGGCGATCGCGGTCCGCGACGAGCTGCGCCCCGAGGCCGCCGCGGTGGTCGCCCGACTACGCTCGGACGGCTATGGCGTGGTCATGCTGACCGGCGACAACCCTGCCACCGCCACCGCACTGGCGGCCCAGGCGGGCATCAACGAGGTGCACGCCGACCTACGCCCCGAGGACAAGGCCCGCGTCATCGACAGGCTGCGCGGCCGCCAGCCCACGGCGATGGTCGGTGACGGCGTCAACGACGCCCCGGCCCTGGCCACCGCCGACCTGGGCATCGCGATGGGGGCGATGGGCACCGACGTGGCCATCGAGACGGCCGATGTCGCCTTGATGGGTGAGGACCTGCGCCACCTGCCCCAGGCACTGGAGCACGCCCGCCACTCCCGGCGGATCATGCTGCAGAACATCGGCCTGTCCCTGGCGATCGTAACCGTCTTGATGCCGCTGGCCCTGTCCGGCGTGCTCGGCCTCGCCGCGGTGGTGGCCGTGCACGAGGTCGCCGAGGTCGCCGTCATCGCCAACGGCGTCCGCGCCGGCCGCGCCCGCCCGCTTCCAGCCGCTGCCGGCACGACCGCGCCCGCCCGCCAGGAAGTCCTGGCTTGATCACCCTCTCGCAACGGAGCCCTGCCCAGTCTGGTGGCGCTCGCATGCCTGCAGGAAACCCCTCACGAAAGGAACCAGGAGCAACGCCATGAGCCTTCGTCCCATGCCGCCCGCTGTCCGAGCCGCCTACCGCGCCGAGATGAACGCAGCTCGCACCACTACCGACATCGAACAGCGATGGCGCCATCTGGAACGAGCACACATCCTGTCCCAGCCCTGGCCCTGGCCGCACACCCGCAACCACGTCGCCATGTTCGCCCTGGCCATCGTCCAGCGCGATCGGCGCGAAGCCCTCGGCCAGGTCGTGCGGATCATCGTCGCGGCCCCGGGTTCGGCGCTGGGCCGCTACCCCGAGGGCAACACCGGCCGTGCGGGTGTCAGCCTCACCCAGCCCATGCCCATGCCCACCGATCTGGCCGCAGTGCTGGCGACGGCTCAAGGCCGCGGCTGAACCTTCCTGTCAACGGGACGGCCGCGCAGGGGGAACGCGCCTCAAGTTACAGCGGGTAAGGGAGTATCGAGCTCATCAGCGCCACAACAGGTGTCGAGGGCATCGACCTCACGCACCATAAGGCCCTGTTCAGACAACTCGGCGAGACTGCTCAGATCTCCCAGAGGGCCAAGCAGAGTACGGGGGCCACCAGCACGGCGACAGGCCCGCTGAGCAGAAGGGCGGACGCCAAGCAGGCCAGGACGGGCGCCCAGGGGCGGCGGCGGGGAGGACGCACGAGCCGCTCCAGTCGTTCGACCACGCCCACGTCCGCCAGAGCGGGTGCGGCCACCCCGCGCTCACCGGTAGCGGACACGGCCATCGTCACCAGTGCCTGTGCGAGCACCGTCGCGCCGTAGCGCCTCCTGGCTCGATCATCAGCGAGCATCTCCAGAAGCGCTGCGACCGCCTGGTGGGCCAGGCGCGCCCAGGGTAGCCACGGGAACGCGCGAGCGCATGCCACAAAGGGGAGCAGCACCAGGTCGTGACGCCCGGCCGCATGCGCCCGTTCGTGTTCCACAACCGCCTTGAGTTGCCGCTCGTCAAGGACGTGCAGGGTGCCCTGGCTCAACACTACGCGGGCGCGCCTGCTCGGCACGCAGTACGCCACCGGCCGCGGGTTGGGGAGCACATAGGCGTCGTGCTCAGAAACGTGATCGGCCACCACGTCGACCATGAGGCGTAGGCGCCGCTACTCGGCGACGACCTTCGCGGTGACGCCGAGAGTGTGGACGATCAGCCACGCGATCAGGCTGACAGACCAGGCCAGGGCGACAAGATGCCCTGCTCCGAGCCCGTCCAACCCGCGCCCGTCGAGGATCTGACTGCCCAGGACGAGCGGCTCGTGACGAGACGCGCCAGCGTGACGCACGGGACAGGGAGTCCACAGACGCAGACCCCGTACGCAGCCTGCGCCAGCTTGAACACCATGGCCGTACAGCTCCTGACGGACATCGCGATCAAGGTGCCCGTGAAAACTCACTTGAACTCGTTGGTGCCCGCTGGTGACGGTGAGCGCCACGGTCAAATGACGGTCAAACGATCAAGAGACCGGATCCGTGGGCTTGGGAACCGGCCTCTGAGCTGGGGTTTCGTGGTGGGGCTACCTGGACTCGAACCAGGGACCTCTTCCTTATCAGGGAAGCGCTCTAACCGTCTGAGCTATAGCCCCGCATCTCGGTGCAAGGAACGTTACCGCATCTCCTCCGCGGCGGCGAATCCGTTTCCCGACCGGAATAAATCTTACCGTACCCGTGGCGCGGGCCGGTCCGTACGAGCGTGTAGGGCTACCGCTTCGGCTCGTGGTAGCCCTATACGGCTCGACTATTCGGCCTCGCTGAAGGTCATCTCCACACCGCCGACCAGGTCGGCGGACATGTTGTAGATGACCGCGCCCAGCGTGGACAGGGCGGTGATGAGCACGACGTTCACCGCGCCGAGCAGTGCGGTGTAACCGAGGATGCGCATGGGCTCGAACCAGCCGCTGATGTTGAGTGCGACGCCCGTGCTCTGGTCACCCGCCAGCTGCTCCACGGCACCGGTGATCGAGGTGAAGACGCCGAGCGCCGAGAGCACTCCGTACAGCACGGCCACGGCCACGAACAGCACGACGAAGCAGACCAGGGAGACGACGAAGCTGAACTTCATCGCCGACCACGGCTCGATGCGGCGCAGCACGAGGTGGGCCTTGCGCGGCGGCCGGATGCCGGACTTCCTGTCCTTGGCCGCCTTGCCGCTCAGCGTGCCCTGGGCGTCCTTGCGCTCCTCGAAGGTCAGGCCCCGCCCGACGCCGCCGGAGGGCAGCCCGGCGGCGTCCCCCATCTGGCCGGTACGGACGGAGTCTCCTGCGGGGGTCGGCCGGGGAAACCCCGAGACGGAGCCCGCCGGGCCGGCGCCGCCCCTGAGGCCGCCTGCCTGTCCTGGCGCGGAACCACCCGAGGGACCACGTGACTGACCACCCGGCGAACCACCGGAGCCGACCGGCCCTTTGGCCGGGCCGCTCCCCGCGGAACCACCGGGCTGGCCCTTCGGCGGCAGCCCCGACGGCCTGGCGTACGCTGCGGTGGGCTCCGCCGCGCCCACGGGCTTCCCGTCCGCGGATCTGGCACCGTCCGCGGGCGGACGCTGCTTCCACGGCTGGTCCGGTGCGGAGGTCCGGACACGAACGGTGTCTCCAGCGGAGTCTCCGGCCTTGGCCTTCTCGCCTGGGGTCACATCTTTATCATCGCGCGCCACCCTGGCGACGCTACCCCCATCGTGGCCCCGTCCGGTAACCCCGTTCCTCCCGTCATTCATCAGCCTCGTCTCCTGCCCCGTTTTCCTCGGTCCCCAACGACTCGGCATTGCGGGCAAGGGCCACGACGCTGTCCCCTTCTGCAAGGTTCATCAGGCGCACCCCCATCGTCTGCCGGCCGGAGCGCTTGATCTCTCCGGCGCTGGTCCGGATCACCCCGCCCGCTGACGTGATCGCGAAGACCTCGTCCTCGGGGCGCACCATGACGGCTCCGACAAGCTTGCCACGGGAGCTGACGATTTTCGCGGTCAGCACGCCCTTACCTCCCCGGCCCTGCACCGGGTACTGCTCGGCCGGGGTGCGCTTCGCGTACCCGCCCTCCGTGGCGACCAACACGTCCTCGCCGCCCGTGATGACGTTCATGGACAGGAGTTCGTCGCCGTCGACGAACCGCATGCCGATGACGCCGCTGGTGGCCCGGCCCATCGGGCGCAGGGCATCGTCGGAGGCGGTGAAGCGGATCGACTGCGCGTTCTTGGAGACGAGCAGGAGGTCGTCGTTCTCCGAGACGAGCCGGGCCGCGATCACCTCGTCGTCCTCACGCAGGTTTATGGCGATGAGGCCGCCGGACCTCGGCGAGTCGTACTCCGACAGCCGGGTCTTCTTCACCAGGCCGCTGCGGGTCGCGAGCACCAGATACGGCGCGACGTCGTAGTCCCGCAGGGCGAGCATCTCCATGACATGCTCGTCGGGCTGCATCGCGAGCAGGTTGGCCAGATGCTGGCCGCGCGCGTCACGCCCGGCGTCCGGCAGTTCGTACGCCTTGAACCGGTAGACCCGGCCCTTGTTGGTGAAGGCCAGCAGCCAGTGGTGGGTCGTGGTCACGAAGAAGTGCTCGACGATGTCGTCCTGGCGGAGCTGGGCTCCGCGCACTCCCTTGCCGCCACGCCGCTGGGCCCGGTAGAGATCGGTGCTGGTGCGCTTGGCGTAGCCGCCGAGGGTGATCGTGACGACGACGTCCTCTTCGGCGATCAGGTCCTCCATGGACATGTCGCCCTCGTGCGCGGTGATCTCCGTCTTGCGCTCGTCGCCGAACTTCGCGATGACCTCGCTGAGCTCGTCGGAGACGAGCCGCCGCTGCCGCGGCTCCGAGGCGAGGATGTCGTTGTAGTCGGCGATCTGCGCCATCAGGCCGTCGTACTCGTCCTGGATCTGCTGGCGTTCCAGCGCGGCCAGCTTGCGCAGCTGCATGTCCAGGATGGCCTGCGCCTGCACCTGGTCGATGTCGAGCAGCGTCATCAGTCCGCCCTGGGCCTCGGCCGCCGAGGCCGATCCCCTGATCAGCGCGATGACCTCGTCCATCCGATCGAGCGCCCTGAGCAGACCGCGCAGGATGTGGGCGCGCTCCTCGGCCTTGCGCAGCAGGAACCGGGTACGCCGGACGACGACCTCGATCTGGTGCGTGACGTAGTGCCGTACGAACTGGTCGAGCCGCAGCGTCCGGGGCACGCCGTCGACCAGCGCGATCATGTTCGCGCCGAACGTCGTCTGGAGCTGCGTGTGCTTGTACAGGTTGTTCAGCACGACCTTGGCGACCGCGTCGCGCTTCAGCACGATCACCAACCGCTGGCCGGTACGCGAGGAGGTCTCGTCGCGCACGTCCGCGATGCCGGTGATCCGGCCGTCCTTGACCAGCTCGGCGATGGTGAGAGCGAGGTTGTCCGGGTTCACCTGGTACGGAAGCTCGGTGACGACCAGGCACTGCCGTCCCTTGGCGTCCTCCTCGACCTCGACGACGGCCCGCATGGTGATCGAGCCGCGGCCGGTGCGGTAGGCGTCCTCGATGCCGCGGCGGCCCACGATGAGCGCGGCGGTCGGGAAGTCGGGGCCCTTGATCCGGGCCATGAGCCCGGCCAGCAGTTCGTCGTCGGTCGCCTCGGGGTTCTCCAGCGCCCACTTGACGGCCTCGCCGACCTCGCGGAGGTTATGCGGCGGGATGTTCGTCGCCATGCCGACCGCGATGCCGGCCGAGCCGTTCACCAGCAGATTGGGGAACCGCGACGGCAGGACCACCGGCTCCTGCGACCGGCCGTCGTAGTTCGGCTGGAAGTCGACGGTCTCCTTGTCTATGTCCCGGAGCATCTCCATGGCGATCGGCGCCAGGCGGCTCTCGGTGTACCGCATCGCGGCAGCGGGGTCGTTGCCCGGCGAGCCGAAGTTGCCCTGCCCGTCGACGAGCGGATAGCGCAGCGACCACGGCTGCGCGAGCCGTACGACCGTGTCGTAGATCGAGGTGTCGCCGTGGGGGTGATAGGACCCCATGACGTCACCGACGATGCGCGAGCACTTGAAGTAGCCGCGATCGGGACGGTAGCCTCCGTCGAACATCGCGTACAGCACCCGGCGGTGCACGGGCTTGAGGCCGTCGCGCACGTCCGGCAGCGCGCGGGACACGATGACCGACATCGCGTAGTCGATGTAGCTGCGCTGCATCTCGGCCTGGATGTCGACCGGCTCGATGCGATCGGCGGGTGGCCCGGGCTGAGTGTTCACTTCCGTCACGAAAAGTCCTTTTGCTCAGACACTCTGCTCAGACGTCTAGGAATCGGACGTCACGGGCATTGGCGATGATGAAGTTCCTGCGGGCCTCGACGTTCTCGCCCATGAGGACGCTGAACAGGTCGTCGGCCTGAGCGGCGTCATCGAGGGTGACCTGGCGGAGGAGCCGGGTCTCCGGGTTCATCGTGGTCTCCCAGAGCTGGGCGGCGTTCATCTCGCCCAGACCCTTGAAGCGCTGCACGCCGTCGTGCGCCCGCGGGTCGCGCTTGCCCCGCGCGATGCCGTCCTCGATGATCGAGTCACGCTCACGGTCGGAGTACGCGTACGAGGCGTCCTCGCCCTTGCGGTCCCACTTGATCTTGTAGAGCGGCGGCTGCGAGAGGTACACGTGACCGGCCTCGACCAACGGGCGCATGAACCGGAACAGCAGCGTCAGCAGCAGCGTGGTGATGTGCTGCCCATCGACGTCGGCGTCGGCCATCAGGATCAGCTTGTGATAGCGGAGCTTGGCGATGTCGAACTCTTCGTGCACCCCGGTGCCGAGCGCCGTGATCAGCGCCTGGACCTCGGCGTTCTTGAGGACCTTGTCGATCCGCGCCTTCTCGACGTTCAGAATCTTTCCGCGGAGCGGCAGGATCGCCTGGAACTTGGGGTCGCGGCCGCCCTTGGCCGAGCCGCCGGCCGAGTCGCCCTCGACGATGAACAGCTCGCACTTGTCCGGCTCCGACCACTGGCAGTCGGCCAGCTTGCCCGGCAGCCCGCTGCCGCTCTCCAGCAGCGACTTGCGGCGGGTCAGGTCACGGGCCTGCCGGGCGGCGATGCGGGCGCGGGAGGCCTGGAGCGCCTTGCTGATGATCTCCTTGGCCTCGCCGGGGTTGCGCTCGAGCCAGTCGCGCAGGTGATCGTTGCAGGCCTTCTGGACGAACGACTTCGCCTCGGTGTTGCCCAGCTTGGTCTTGGTCTGCCCCTCGAACTGGGGGTCGGCCAGCTTCACCGAGATGATCGCGGCGAGCCCCTCACGGATGTCGTCGCCGGTGAGGTTGTCGTCCTTGCCCTCCTTGAGGAACCGCTGCTCCCGGGCATAACGGTTGACGACGCTGGTCAGCGCGGCGCGGAAGCCCTCCTCGTGGGTGCCGCCCTCGGCCGTGTTGATCGTGTTGGCGAAGGTGTAGATCGACTCGGTGTAGGAGCCGTTCCACTGCATGGCGATCTCGAGCGAGATGCCGTCGCCGTGCTCCTCGAAGTCGATGACCGAGCCGTGGATCGGGTCCTTCTTGGCGTTGAGATGGCTGACGAAGTCGGCGAGACCGCCCTCGTAGAAGTAGGTGACGACCTTGGGCTCGCCGTTGATGTATTCGGGCCGCTCGTCGGTCAGCTGGATCGTCAGGCCCTTGTTGAGGAAGGCCATCTCCTGGAACCGGCGCGAGAGCGTCTCGAAGTTCCAGGCGGTCGTCTCGAAGATCTCCGGGTCGGGCCAGAACGAGATCGTCGTGCCGTGGTCTTCCGTCGGCTCGCCCTTGTGGAGCGGGCCGGTCGTCTTGGCCTTCGCGTACGACTGCCGCCAGACGTACCCGTCGGTGCGGACCTCGACCTCGAGCCGCTCGGACAGCGCGTTGACGACCGAGGCGCCCACGCCGTGCAGGCCGCCGGAGACGGCGTACGACTTGCTGTCGAACTTGCCGCCCGCGTGCAGCACGGTGAACACGACCTCGACGGCCGGACGGCCCTCGGCGGCCACTATGCCCACCGGGATGCCACGGCCGTGGTCGAAGACGCGCACCCCGCCGTCGGCGAGCAGCGTCACCTCGATCCGGTCGTTAAAGCCGGCCAGCGCCTCGTCGACCGCGTTGTCGACGATCTCGTATACCAGGTGGTGCAGGCCGCGCTCGCCCGTCGAGCCGATGTACATACCCGGGCGCTTACGGACCGCTTCCAGGCCTTCGAGAACGGTGATAGAGCTTGCGTCGTAGGACAAGTGCGAAATCCTCCTGCCGCGGACACGCGGCGCGCGGGCACCCTCGATTGGCTGCCCTGGCCGTGCCCGTCACCGTTGTGAGTGCCCCGATGCGCTCACCCAGGGGAGTCGGTTTCCAGGTATGACTGGACCGGGGTGAGACAAACCGGACGTGTCCTTGAGTCCGTCTTCATTCTACCGTTCCGATGGACCGCAGGGGGCATTGACGGGCGCTGTGATGCTCTGTCGCTTGACGATCATGGTTTTGAGCACCCCCCACGTGGGATGGGGGTCGTCGCCTCAGGGACGATTTTGAGCCGGTTCGAGGTCGGCCCTCCGGCCCCCGTCGCGCCCGGCGTCCGGGTCGCTCGCGCACCGCCCGGTTTCGTACGGCCAGGCGGTCGTTGTCCTTCTCGTACGGCTCAGCCGTAGGTGTCCCGCGGTCCACGCGATCCGCGTACCCGCAGGCCGCCATCGGGCCGCGGACCACCGACGGGACCGCGTACCTTCACATGCTTGACCGTGCCGTCCCCGAGCTCCTCGTTCAGCCGCCTGACCAGCGTCGTCGCCAGCAGGCGCACCTGCGTGGCCCAGGCCGTCGAGTCGGCGGTCACGACCACCTCGCCGTCCGCGAAGCTCTCGGGCCTGGTGTGCTCCGCCAGCCCGGGCCCCACGATCTCGCGCCAGCGGCCGAAGACCCCGCCGATCGCGGCCGACTGCTCCCATCCCCGATCGGCGAGCAGATCGCGGATCGCCCGGCCGAACAGCTGGGGATCGCCGGAGTCCCGTCGCGGACCGCCGGAGCGGCGGCGCGGCTCTCTCCGGGGAAGCTGCCCGCGCTTGGCGGCGTCCGCCTTGGCCTGCGCCAGCTTCTCCCGCGCGAGTGCGGCGCCCTTCGCCGTCGTCTCCGCCGCCGGCGGAGGGAGTTTTCCACCGCCTGTGGATAAAGCGGGGGATGGGGACATATTCGGAGCCGCGCCGCGAGGGGGCTCGGGCTGTCGGCGTTCAGCGGACACGGGTCGCGGCCCCCTCCGTCACGTCGAAGCGCGCTCCGGCGAGCTCTGGCGGCACGTCGCCCGCCGCCGCCGCGGTGATGAGCACCTGTTCCGCCGGGGCGACGATCTCGGTGAGCCGCCTGCGCCGCTGGACGTCGAGCTCGGCGAACACGTCGTCGAGGATCAGCACGGGATCACCGCCGTCCGATCTGAGCAGGTCGTAGGCGGCCAGCCGGAGCGCCAGCGCGAACGACCAGGACTCGCCGTGACTGGCGTAGCCCCGGGCGGGCAGCTCGCCCAGCTGGAGCAGAAGGTCGTCACGGTGCGGGCCGATCAGTGTGACGCCACGCTCCAGCTCCGCCCGGCGCACCTCGGCGAGGCCGGCGCGCAGCCGTTCGGCGATATCCTCACGACTTATCCCCAATGGGGGCATATCTGTGGATAACTTTCCCTCGTCCGTCGAGCTTCGGTACTCCAGGTCGGCCAGGCCGGACGACGGGGCGAGCGTGGCGTAGGCCTTGGCCGCCATCGGCCGCAGCGCGTTGACCAGGTCCAGGCGGGCCGCCGTCAACTCGGCTCCGTGCCGTACGAGATGGGCGTCCCAGATCTCGAGTGTGGCGAGCACGTCTCCCGCGCCCGCGGCGGCGAACGCCGCCTCGTCGTTCTGTCTGCGCGCACTGCGCCGCCGGCCGCCGCCGGAGGCGGCCACGGTACGCAGCAGGGCGTTCCGCTGCTTGAGCACACGTTCGTAGTCGGCGCGTACGCCGGCGAGCCGCGGGGCGCGGGCGGCGAGCAGCTCGTCCAGGAAACGGCGCCGCTCCGAGGGATCACCCTTGACCAGCGCGAGATCCTCGGGTGCGAACAGCACGGTACGCAGCAGGCCGAGCGCCTCACGCGGACGAGGCACCGGAGATCGGTTCACCCTCGCGCGGTTGGCGCGGCCCGGATTGATCTCCAGCTCGATCAGTGCGCGGCGGTCGTCCTTGACGACGACGGACCGGATGACGGCGCGTTGCGCGCCGTGCCGTACGAGCGGGGCGTCGGTGGCGACCCGGTGACTCGAATGGGTGGCCAGGTAGCCCAGCGCCTCGACCAGGTTGGTCTTCCCCTGCCCGTTCGGCCCGACGAAGGCCGTCGGCCCCGGCTCGAGCGTGAACTCGACCTCGGCGTACGACCGATAGTCGGTGAGGGAAAGGCTCGCCACATACACGCCCGTAAGGCTAGCCCGCCCCACCCCCCACCTTCACCGTGATCTTGCAGTTACTCGCAGACTCCCCCCTCACCTGGGGAAACACTTGGCGTGATCTTGCAGAAACTCGCACAGACGCCCACTGATCAGGGAAAACCATGTTCGTGATCTTGCAGTTGGCCCGTCATACGACCGCAAGATCACGGAAGAACTTCTCCCTGGTCAGCGGCTACGACCGCGAGTTTCTGCAAGATCACGAATGGTATAAGCGCAGGTTGCCGGGGATACGTGCGAGTAACTGCAAGATCACGGCAGGGGAGGGGTGACGTCGGCACCTGGGGAGTCGGCGCCCCGGCCCATCTGCGCCTCGTCCATACCCTCCATGGTCGGGGCGACCGCGTGGCCGCCGAACTGGTTGCGCAGCGCGGCGATCATCTTCATCGCCGGCGAGTCCGCCTGCCGGGAGGCGAAGCGCGCGTAGAGGGCGGCCGTGATGGCGGGGAGTGGCACGGCGTTGTCGACCGCCGCCTGGACCGTCCACCGGCCCTCGCCCGAGTCCTCCGCGTACCCCTTCAGCTCGGTCAGCTCCGGGTCCTCCTCCAGCGCACGGACCATCAGGTCGAGCAGCCATGAGCGGATGACCGTGCCGTGACGCCAGCTCTTGAACGTCCCGACGATGTCGGTGACCTCGTCGCAGGTCTCCAGCAGTTCCCAGCCCTCGGCGAAGGCCTGCATCATGCCGTACTCGATGCCGTTGTGGACCATCTTCGCGAAGTGTCCGCCGCCGACGCCGCCGGCGTGGACGAAGCCGTCCTCACCCTCCGGCTTGAGCGTTTCGAAGATCGGCATGAGTCGCCGAACGTGCTCGGGGGCGCCGCCAGCCATGAGCGCGTAGCCGTACTCGAGCCCCCAGACGCCGCCGCTCACGCCCACATCGACGAAGCCGATGCCCTTCGCGGCGAGCTCGGCCGCGTGCCGCTGGTCGTCCTTGTAGTGCGAGTTGCCGCCGTCGACGATGACGTCGCCGGACGTGAGCAGCTCGCCGAGCCGATCGATGACGGCCCGCGTCGGTTCTCCCGCGGGGACCATCACCCACACGGCGCGCGGGGCGTCGAGCCTCTCGACGAGTTCTTCGATGCCGCCGACGTCGCTGACCGAGGGGTCACGGTCATAGCCGATGACCTCGTGGCCGCCGCGGCGGAGCCGCTCGGCCATCTTCCCGCCCATCTTGCCGAGCCCGATCATGCCGATCCGCACGTCAGTCACCCCTTAGCCGCAGCAACCATCCCGACTCGCCCGGAAGGCACGCGTACCCCGGTACGGTGAGCATATGCCCGAGCTCGATAGTACGTCTCGGGATCACTCCGGCAGATCAGACAGACGGATCAAACAGGTCAGACGGACGACAGGCCAGACCGCTGATCAGCTCGACAGGCGGATCGGCATGATGAGGTAGCGGTAGTCCTCGACCGCGCCCTCGTCCACAGGCTTGCCGCCGGTGAGGATCGCCGGCTTGGTTGACGTGGTGAACTGCAGCCGGGCCACGTCGGAGTCGATCGCCCCCAGCCCCTCCAGCAGGTACTGGTGGTTGAACGCGATGTTGATCTCGTCGCCGTCGAACTCGACCGGCAGCGCCTCCACGGCCTGGGCCTCGTCGCCGCTGCCCGCCTCCAGGATCACCTCGCCGCCGTGGAAGGCCAGCCGCACCGGGGTGTTGCGCTCCGCGACCAGCGCCACGCGCTTGACGGCCTCGACGAACGAGGCTGTGGACAGATCGGCGCGGGCGGAGAACTCGGTGGGCAGCAGCGACCGATACTTGGGGAACTCCGGGTCGAGCAGCCGGGTCGTGGTCCGCCTGCCGGAACTGGAGAACCCGATCATGCCCTCGCCGGTGCCGCCGACGGAGCTGAGCGCGATCTCCACCTCGGCTCCCGTGCCGCCGAGCGCCTTGGCGGTCTCGGCGAGCGTACGGCCGGGGATCATCGCGATCGCCTGGAGATCGGGCTGCTCCGGCTGCCACTTCAGCTCACGTACGGCCAGGCGGTAGCGGTCGGTCGCCGCCAGGGTCACGCTGTCGCTCTCGATCTCCATCCGCACACCCGTGAGCATCGGAAGCGTGTCGTCCTTGCCCGTCGCGACGGCGACCTGTGCGACGGCCGAGGCGAACACGTCGCTGCCGACCCGACCGGCGGCGGGCGGCATGGTGGGCAGCGAGGGATAGTCCTCCACCGGCAGGGTGGACAGGGTGAACCTCGAACTGCCGCAGGTGACGACGGCCTTGGAACCGTCCATGGTGAGCTCGACCGGCTGGGCGGGGAGCGCCCGGGTGATCTCGGCGAGGAGTTTGCCGGAGACGAGCACCACACCCGGCTCACCGGTCTGCAGCTCGAGGGTCACCTCGGCCGAGACCTCGTAGTCGAAGCCGGAGAGCTTCAGCCGCTGGTCGTCGGTGACCTCGAGGCGCATGCCCGCCAGCACCGGCATCGAGGGCCGGGCCGGAAGGCTGCGCGCCGTCCACGCCACGGCCTCGGCGAGCACGTCGCGATCGATCCGGAACATCACGGTGGATCAGCCTCCTGGGTATCGGTGCTTGGCCAAGTCTTCCATCTCCCGGGACCCGGGTGCTCCAGAACCGGGGTAGCTCGCTCCAACTGCTCGGCGAGGTCTTGATCGGCTCCTGAGGCCGGGCGCTCTCCGGGACCCTTCTGTGGTTCTTGAGCCCTTCGTAGAGAGAGGAACCAGTCATCTTCTTAGGGGCCGTGGATATGTGGATTTCCCCGGTCCTCGCAGCTCAGAGATAGTTTTTCATCCACTGGCCCTGTGGGTGACGGGTGGATGGAGACGCCTTCGCTGTGGGTTCACGAGCTGTGCCCACAGCGCTTCCCCAGCGAGAGGGGCCGTCGTCCACCGGTAATCCACGATGTTTCCACCGGTTATCCACGGGGTAGGAGTCCGTTTTGTGCCTGGGGAAAACTCTGCGCACAGGGCATCCCCAAGGTGTCCACCGGTATTCCCCAAGAAATCCCCAGGCTTTCCCCAGGTTTATCCCCAGCCCGGTACGGCGGTCTTCCGGGGGATGTCAGAGTGAAGTAGTCACGAGCGCACCGCGGACGACTCTCTGCCGTTGATCCACAGAGATATCCACAGGCTGTGTATTAAGTGTTGCGCGCCCGCTGCTTCACGCGGGTCGTCAGCTCGTTCACCTGGTTGTACATCGATCGGCGCTCGGCCATGAGCGACCGGATCTTCCGTTCGGCGTGCATCACGGTCGTGTGATCCCGGCCGCCGAACTGCTGGCCGATCTTCGGCAGTGAGAGGTCGGTGAGCTCGCGGGCGAGGTACATGGCGATCTGCCGGGCGGTCACCAGGGCCCGGGAGCGGGAGCTGCCGCACAGGTCGTCGAGCGAGACTCCGAAGTACTCCGCCGTCGTCGACATGATGAGCGAGATGGTGATCTCGGGGCTGGCGTCCTCACTGATCAGGTCCTTGAGTACGACCTCGGCGAGCTGTATGTCCACAGACTGCCGATTGAGGCTGGCGAAGGCGGTGACCCGGATCAGGGCCCCCTCCAGCTCTCGGATGTTCGTCGCGATCCGGCTCGCGATGTACTCGAGCACGTCGGGCGGCGCGGCCAGCCCCTCCTGTATCGCCTTCTTGCGCAGGATCGCGATGCGGGTCTCCAGCTCCGGCGGCTGGACGTCGGTGATCAGGCCCCACTCGAACCTGTTGCGCAACCGGTCCTCCAGCGTCATGAGCTGCTTGGGGGCGCGGTCGCTGGAGATGACGATCTGCTTGCTGGCGTTGTGGAGGGTGTTGAAGGTGTGGAAGAACTCCTCCTGGGTCTGCTCCTTGCCCTCCAGGAACTGGATGTCGTCCACGAGCAGGATGTCGACCGCACGGTAGCGTGCGCGGAACCCGTCCGCCTTGTGGTCGCGGATGGAGTTGATGAAATCGTTGGTGAACTCCTCGGAGCTCACATAACGCACCCGGGCGCCGTCGTAGAGGTGCTGGGCGTAGTGGCCGATCGCGTGCAGCAGGTGGGTCTTGCCCAGGCCCGAGTCGCCGTAGATGAACAGCGGGTTGTACGCCTTGGCCGGAGACTCGGCGGCCGCGACGGCGGCGGCGTGCGCGAACCGGTTGCTGGCCCCGATGACGAAGGTCTCGAAGGTGTACTTCGCGTTCAGCCGGGCCGGCTCACTGGAGGCTCGGCCGCCGCCCCGTACGTCCCACCGGTGCTGCGGAGGCTCGGGCTTCGGCGGCGGCTCCGGGGAATATCCGCCGGTCCGCTGTGGATACTCCTGGCCGCGCGGATAGTCCTGCCCGCGTTGGTAGTCCTGTCCGCCGTACGGCCCGGCGTCCCGCTGTACGGAGTCGTCCGAGGGAAAGGGGGGTCGCTGTGCCTGTGGGCGGGGTTGTGGATATTCGGCCGGCCGAGGCGGCTGCAGCCCGTTCTGCCCGGCGCCAGGACCGGGACCGGGCTGGCCCATGGCGGGGCCGTTCTGTCCGTAGGAGGAGGCTCCGGGGTCGACCATCACGGCGATGCGCACCGGCTGCCCCAGTTCCTGGGCGAGCGCGTGCGCGATCAATGGGCGGAGCCGTACCTCCAGGACCTCCTTGGCGAAGTCGTTGGGGGCGGCCAGCAGGATGGTGTCGTTGATCAGGCCGGAGGGCTGCGTCATCTGGAGGAAGGCGCGCTGCTGCCCGGACACTCCCTCGTCGAACAGGGTCGCGAGCGCCCGAGCCCATACAGCGTTGAGGTCGACGCTATCCAT